>NZ_CP076024.1 GCF_022788635.1 Methylobacter sp. S3L5C
TCAACATTTGGCAACGACAGCAGCGTTTAGTGACGATGGCAAAACAGTCACGTTAACGCCAACCGCAATGTTACTGACCAACCGGCGCTACTCTGTTTACATCTCGATATTTGCGCCTTTGTATGATCAGGCCAGAAACCCGATTAACAGCACCAGTACCTCTTTTACAACCGGCAATGTCACTGATCTGGAAAGTCCGGTTATTGCCGGCCAAAATATTGTCGATGGGGCGATTGATCTGGCCGTTAACAGCAAATTGCGTTTTATCATGGATGAAGCAGTCAGTAATTTCAGTACCGCCAACAGCATAAGTATACAAGCCAACGGTGCGACTGTGTCCGGTACCATAGCGGTCGGCAATAACAATCGCACGCTTACCTTTACGCCAACAGCCCCGTTAACGATCAATACCGACTATACCGTTATTGTTGATGGCCTCTATGATTCCGTCGGCAACAAAATGACCGCCATAAACAATCATTTTACTACCGGCAGCATTAGCACTGCCGATACCGCAGGACCGACGGTCACCATCACCCCCGCTAACGCCTTGACCGGTGTCAATGTTAATACACCGATTATTTTTACCTTCAACGAAGCAGTCGATCCAACCACGTTGGATAGTGGCATCAGTATTACTGTCGCCGGCTTAAGTGGCAAACTGGCGGGTAGCTTTAACTATGCGGGCAATGTCGTTACCTTCAGCCCGTTGACCGCTTTCCCCGGCAATACCCTGATCAACATAACGGTTAATGGCGTACTGGATTTGGCCGGTAACTACAATAGTTATCGAAACGGTTATTTTACCACCGGCATCGGCGGCGATACCACGGCACCGACACTGCTATCGATTACGCCAATCGATGGTGCACTGGATGTGGACATCAACAGCCCGATTGTATTGACTTTCTCGGAATCGTTGAATCAAAGTACCGTCAATAGCAACAGCATCGGCTTGTTTATCAATGGCACCCTCGTCAAGCCGTCCATCAGTTACTCCGGTGACAGTCGCACGGTAACGCTGACCACTACTTTGGCAAACGCCAGCCTGGTGACGGTATTACTGAGCAACGATATCAAGGATCTAAGCGGTAACCGCTTGGTTGATACGGTGAAAGTATTTACTACCGCCGCTGCCAATGATAATACTCGACCCTCAATCGTGACGGCACTACCGGGAAGTGGCGCTTACAACGTCCAGTCAAAAAACCACATCGTCTTGTACAGCAATGAGCCATTGAACAGCACCAGTCTGCAAGCGGCGCTGCATGTTTCCGAGAACGGTGTGCTAATCAAGGGTAACCTACAAGTTATCGGCGATGGCCGAACCCTGATGTTTACACCACTGCAAGCCTGGCGTAAAGACGCGATCATTGAAGTGTTTTTGGACAGCATGGCCCAGGATCAAGCCGGCAATGCCCTGAATAGCTTTCATGGCTCGTTCCGGATTGAAGAAGATCCGGCGCAGAAAGCACCCTATGCAGTTGCCGTTAATACTGATGATAATGTCACCCTGCCCTTGAATCCGGTACTTGACTTACAGTTTAACGAAGCCTTGGATGCGGGCACCGTCAATGCCGTGACTTTTGTGGTGCATGATGCCACCAGCTGGCAGCAAATACCGGTAACCGTCAGCCTGCTAAAAGGCAATCGTGTCGTGCGACTACTTCCCAATGACTTGCTACAAGCCGGTCGTCGTTATTATATCGGTGTCCATAGCGGCCTGAAAGATGCGACCGGTGTTGCCTCAAACTACAATTCTGATTACCAATGGTCCTTTGTTGTCGGACTATCCGAAGATGGTCTTGCCCCCAAAGTAACCGCCTTAAGCCCAACAGAAGCAGCTACCAATATTGGTATCAACAGCCGCATCAGTATTCGCTTTGATGAAGCTGTCAATCCGATCAGCTTTCTGGGTGATGATACCGAGCTGCCGCTAACCCAAACACTGACATCTGATGCACGCTACTCATTAAGTTTCAGTGACACCAACCGTCAGGTCACCTATCTGCCGCACGACCCTTGGCCTGCAGGTAGCAATGTCACCGTCACAATAACAACGCCAGAAGACTATGCAGGACATAGGGTAACCAGCAACAGCCATACCTTTCATACCGCCAATGGCCCGGATACCACCGCACCCAGCGTAGATGAATGGAGCATTGTCTCGAATGCTAGCAATGTGCCGGTCAATACGGTATTTAAAATCCGTCTCAATGAAGCAATTGATCCGATTACTGTCACAACGGAAACCTTTAGACTTTACGATACCGTAACCGGTCAGAATATAGCCGCAAATCGGACGGTTAGCAGCGATGGTCGAATTCTTACCTTGATACCGGAACAAGTGCTGGCAGTAGGTCGTAATTATTATTTCTATATTTACGGAATACAGGATATGAATGGTAATACTATCAATCAAGCCCGATATTTTAAAACGGCATTGGTGGCAGACACGATAGCACCACAAATAACCGGCTACAGCATTGAGACCGATCAAACCGCAGTGCCAACCAACGTGCAGCTACAAATACAATTTGACGAACCGATTAGTGGTTTAAGTCTTGATAGCGTCCAACTCCACAAAGACGCAGAAGTTATTACGACAGTACGTGAACTCAATGATGATCACAAAATCCTGACCCTAAAACTGGTTCAGCCATTATTGGCCAACACGGCTTATACCATCCATGTGGCAGGCGTTGAAGACTTAAGCGGTAACGTGCTGGCCAGCGCTACGGTGCGTAACTTCACTACCGGAGCCGGAGCGGATTTAGCCGCAACCGGCATGGTGCAAATCAGTCCAGCCAATACCACCAGCAATATAGGATTAAATACGAAAGTGGTGGTGGCATTTGCGGAAAGATTAAATCCGCTAACCGTCAATCCGGAAACGATTACCTTGTATGACAATACTACCGGTCAACATTTGGCAACGACAGCAGCGTTTAGTGACGATGGCAAAACAGTCACGTTAACGCCAACCGCAATGTTACTGACCAACCGGCGCTACTCTGTTTACATCTCGATATTTGCGCCTTTGTATGATCAGGCCAGAAACCCGATTAACAGCACCAGTACCTCTTTTACAACCGGCATAAGTTAATTTTTGAAATTAAATGATAGTTCGGGCTATGTTTTAGCCGTAAAAAATGAGAGGAAGATAAGATGTTATTTACACAACCAAGTTTGACGTATATTTTTATAAGTCTGTTTTTGTACGGATGCTCTTCTGAAAACTCAACCACTGATACGCAAAAAGCGAGTGATGGTAAAAAAATAGAAAAACTACTAAAGCAAACATCAAATCAACCGCCAAGTTTGCCCGAAATTTCAACACAAACTCAGGATGATAGTCAGAAACAAGCGTCTGCACTGCCAACCCGAAGTGAACTTAGAGTTATATCAGAGCAAGCCAAAGCACTGGAAAGTAAGGCTAAAAATGTTATAGAGCAATTTGATGACAACCTTAACAATCATCAGGCACGTAAGGAAGCTGAAACCCAGTTTAAAAATATGTTGCCGGAATACAAGGAAAAAATGCTGCAAATCGGTAAGGCTCGGTTAAAGGAGGCTAACCGATAAGTCTGTCTGTAAATATGCCTGTCAGATCTATCCGTCAGGCGTATTTAATTTCAGTTATTAGTCGTTAATCAGGGTAAGTTCAAGCTCACCGATTAAATAGTACTCGTTACCACCATAAAGCCAACCCGCCTTTTCCAGCCCCTCGTTTTCGATTAATTCTTCGAGTTTGGCTTCCTCTGCCGCAGATAATCCATCGGGATAAGTATACTCACCATCTCCATCAGCAGATTCTTCAAATTCGAATTCATAGCCATAGTCATTATTGTCAGGATCAAAACCGTCTTTATTAGCCAGATCAATTTCAGGTTTGGTTATCGATTCAACGGTTAAAGAGCCCGAATGCCAAACAATATCATGGACTAACTCAAGCTTATCTTTTTTCCACGATTCAATTTCAATAAATGATTTTTTATGTTTAGGATTTAATCGCCAAGTCGCCATAAAATTTATTTTGTCCGTTATTTAGATTTGGAATGTTGATTAATATCTCTATATTTAATGTACTTGTCAATCCAACAATACCGATGCCGGTCGGAGTTTGCAACCCCGATCGAAATGTTTGAAGACTTCAATAGCTTTCAAATCGTGAGTGACGTGTTACAAACCCCCGTTACACTTCATTTTCAAGTCTGAATCTCAGTAAACCCGATTTAATATTTATTTTCTTGCAGACATAAAAAAACCCTGCATTTTCATGCAAGGCTTTCTCTTATATGGTGCGCCCAGAGAGATTCGAACTCCCGACCAATCGGTTCGAAGCCGATTACTCTATCCAGCTGAGCTATGGGCGCTAGACTGCTAATCATAGTACATGATTAAAGCTTTTTTATCCACGAAAAAAGCAAAAACCTTGGTCCACGAAAAACACGAAAAGCATGAAAAAAAGCAAAGAAAAACAAAGAAAAACAAAGAAAAAAAAAAGTCATTAAGGCTTGAGTAAGCAGAAATACTGAAATACTGCTTAGGCCATTAAATCCGAAAAAATCATTAGAGCTTAAGTCAGCAAAAATACTAATGTACTGTTTAAGCATTAAATCTCCTGATTAAAATAGAAACTGATTTATCTACTTATACGGCTTTCTAATGAAATAAATCTTTTGATCTTTTACTTTTTTTCGTGCTTTTCGTGTTTTTCGTGGACCTAAGCTTTTGCTTTTGATTTGCTAAAGCTTTTATTTTTCGTGGACTTAAGCTTTTGCTTTTTTACGCTGTGGCTTCTTCTGCGGGAACTGTTGAGGCATTTTTGTAATACGGTTCCATAACGGTTCTTAAGGAGGCGATAACAATATCCAGATAAGTCATATTATTGGTAGCAACGGCACCGTTAATAATGACGATGTTATTGCTGTAGATACTTTTTAATAACGTCCGGTGCTGCGAGCTTAGTTTTTCATTAAGGTTTTCTTGAATCCAACCCAAGCCATCCACTATTTCAATCAGCTTGATATGTGCTTCTACCGGATTGTAATAAGCTGCCTGAATGCGCTGGAGAATCATGATCACCGATTCGTACCATTTTTTTTCAAAGTCGGCACTGGAAAGATTTTGGCTATCAACGTTGGCATACGCGTCAAACGGATTTTTTTTAATCATAAAATATCCTCATATAAAAATAAAAAAGGGGAAGAGCTATTGCTCCTCCCCTTCCAAACAAGCTTATCTAAACAGTGATAACACGGCTTGTGATGCGGTATTCATTTGGCTAATCAGATAAAAATTAACGGTTGATTGATTGTTCAATTGCGTTAATTTAATTTGTAAAGCCGCTTGGTCCGGCTTTTGGATGGAATCAATGGTATTTTGTAGATTGATGCCCAAATTGTCAGCCATGGTAGATTGAGCCGCCAAACCAACACTACTCGCAGTTAATGATGACTGACCGGCAGACACAGCAGCAAGATCGGTTTTTATCGCATCAATAGCGGCCTGAGCACCTGCTACTGTTGATATATCCAAGGCAGTATTGGTAGTCGTCGCGTTAGCTGCAGCAAGTACAGCCGCACCAACACTGGCTGCAGTGGCACCAACAAGTGCAGCGGCAGTATCCGCAGCGGCATCAATAGCAGTTTTAACGGCAGTGGCAGCGGCAGTCGCAGCTGCGATGGTAGCAGCATTAGAACCAACCGCAGCGGTAGCAATAGCCGTAGCTTTAGTCACGCCAGCGGCAGTTAAAGCTTTAGCCGCAGTTACTGCTGCTGCTTCGTCAGCCGCACTACTAACGGTAAAGCCGGCAGTGAAGTCAGCCTTAATGGTGGCAAGAGCAGTACTGGTACCTATAACACCAGAGGCAGAATTGTTGGTAGCATCAACGACAGCAGATGCTGTCGCTGCAGTTGATGCTGCAGTAACAGCCTCTGCAACGCTAGCAGCAGTAGCACCGGCAAGCCCGGAGGCAGCTAAAGCTGCGGCATCAACTTTAGTCTTGACAGCAGTAGCAGCGGTAGTTGCTGCAGTAATAGTTTCAGCGGTAGCACCAACCGCAGCAGTAGCAACCGCTATTGCTGCGTTCTTGGCAGCCAAAGTCAATGCAATGGTGGCGGTATTGGCGGCAGTAGCATCAACAGCAGTACTAACGGTAGTATCTGCACCGATAGCACTATTGATTGCGTTGGCAGAGACAGTAGCGGCGGCAGTCGTGTTGGCAGCACCTCCGGCAACAGATAAAGCTGCTATATTTATTCCCGGTACCGTTGTTTGAGAGCCGGGGACGGTTGTACCATCCAGACCAGTTTGCACGTTAAGACCTGCTTTAGACGTTAACAAATTGGCACCATTGACCGAGGCGCTGGTTGCCAGATTTTTAACTTGGGTTGCCAAACTTAAAAAAGTCGCCTGATAACTTGCTCTATCCGCATCTGTTACGCCTGCAGTACTGGCCTTGCTGGCCATAGATTGCATTTGTGTCAGCATGCTGGAAATAGCTGCCAGACCGGTTTGCGCAACGCTAACCACGCTCTGTGTTTGAGTAATGTTACTTTTTACCGCAACGTAACCTTCTACTTGTGCACTTAATCTTGTCACCACCCCTTGTTGTGCCGGATCCAATATTTTCTTATCGGTTGACAATTGGGTTTGGGTGGTATTAATTTTTGCCTGTGTGTCGTTAACGGCGCTGGTTAAGCTGGATGCTAATGATGTTAAGCCTGACATGATCGTATTCCTTTTAGTTAAAGTAATTTATGTTTTTGCCCGAAGGCGGTGTTTTACTAAAAGTCGATGCGACCAGTAACATAGACTGAATCGACATAACTTGTTTATAAAAGCACAGTAGTTGTACTGTTAATTTTATTAACGGCAGCCCTTAAAAAAACTTTAGCTTTTATTTGAAATAAATTGCAAAAATGAAAGAAAAAAAACTACAGCCCACGAAAAGCACGAAAGCCACAAAAAAAAGCAAAAGATCAAAAAATTTATTACATTGGAAAGTCGTATAAGTAAATAAAGTAACTCGCAATAAATACCCCCCGCCCTATCGTTTCCTCGCTCCTGCGTAGGAACGCCGCCAGTGACGCTCCTGCGTCACGCAACGCTGGAGCGCTGCCGGATGAATTTCCACGCCGGAGCGTCACTGCCATTAAGTTAAGCGTTGAAATACCTTTTACCTGGAGTACAAACCTAGGTTTGTACTCCAGCAGTCACTATATGATGAGGAGTCAAAAAACATGTTTTTTGATTCCTTATTGCTTAGCTTAATGACAGTGACGCCGGAGCATGAGAACCAGGCTGATTCTGAGGATTATTTTCTGCGTACTGCCTAAGTTGGTAGCTAAGTTTTTATTCATTGATTTTATGTAATTGGGGCCATCCTCCATACCTTAGTTTACACTTTTTGCAATTAACGTCGCTAACCTGGCAGAAATTATTACCATTTTTTGTGATAAAAAAGCGTCAACTACTTTTGGGCTTCTATAAATCAATACTTCGGACAGTTTTGCTTTGATTAAAAATAGTCTGGAAGCCTGCAGCGTGGGAAGATGTAGTCAACGACGATAACAGCCCAACACGCCAAAGGCTTCCATGTACTTAACAGAACCCATTCTGCAGCAAATGTCCAGTGTAGCAAAGCCGTAGCGTAAGTTTATGTTCATCTTGCTAACAACCCTGACGTATCTGCCGGGACGGGTGAATTTCCGAAACCTTGGCCGTTATAGTGCTCTGAATGAAAAAACCTTTTCGAGATGGTTTCGTCGCTCGTTCGATTTTGTTACCTTCAATTTGCTGAACTTGAAAGATTTAACGGATAAGGGTGAATGGGTAGCAGCAATTGATGCCAGCTTTTTACCCAAAAGCGGTCGCAATAGTTACGGCCTGGACTGGTTTTGGAACGGTTCACAGGGACAGGCTGAACGCGGACTGGAAATTTCACTGCTGGCCTTGGTGGATGTGACACACAACACAGCCTATACGCTGTCGACTTATCAAACGCCCGCTTTGCCCAAAGCACCGAAGGTACCTGAAGTCGTCAAAGAGTCGACCGTAAATAGCGAAACCAAGGTGGCTCAAGATGTCGAGAAGACACCGAAGAGCAAAGCCGAGAAAACGCCCAAAGAAACCCGGATCACCCGGGTAGATAGCTACCTTGATCACGTCAAACGCGATACCAAGGGACTGTTGGGGAAAATCCGTTATCTGGTCGCGGACAGTTTTTACGCCAAGACCAAGTTTATTAATGGCGTGGTAGAACATGGCCTGCACGTGGCCAGTAAGTTACGGCATGATGCCGATCTGCGCTGGTTATATACCGGTGAACAAAAAGCCAAAGGTCGACCTCGCAAGTTTGCAGGCAAAGTTTGTTTCGATGGTTTGTCACGCTTTGAACTGGCAGGAGAAATCGATGGCCAGCGCGTCTATACCGCTGTCGTCAATTCGCCGACGTTCAAACGTAATCTGCGGATTGTCTATATCGTGCGAGAAGAAAAAGGCAAAACCTATACCGCATTATTATTCTGCACTGATACTGACTGTGCGGCCTTGGACATTCTGCGCTATTACAAAGCAAGATTTCAGATTGAGTTCGTGTTTCGCGATGCCAAGCAATACAGTGGACTATGCGATTGCCAAGCCACTTCCGAAGCAAAGTTGGGCTTCCATTTCAATGCTTCACTGACCGCACTGAATTTGCTGCGTCTGGAAGACCGGCAACAGGCCGTGGAAGGTGCAGGCCGCAACGTCATTTCCATCACCAGTTGGAAGACTCGTAAATTCAATGCCCATTTATTGGAAAGGTTTTCTTGCCACTTAGGAATCGACTTTACTGCCATAAAATCTAGCCAAGGCTTTGCAGCCCTCTGTAACTATGGGGCTATCGCCGCGTAAACTGCCCGAAGTATTGATAAATGATGTCGTAATTGTCATGATAGGTTATTGAGTAACGTTGTCTATTTATTCATCTTACTGGTTTTGTTGGTGTTTTTATTTAGTGTTCACGGTTACGCACTATTTGGTATTGGCTGTCCACAGTGTGGATAGTGATTATCATTAGGGTTGTATAAAGACTTACTATTGGGTATGCGCTATCCCTTATTTGGAAACAGCTTTTTATAGTATGGGCTGAACGTCCCACATTATGGTACGCGGTAACGAGATAAACTGTCTGGCGACATTTATGTCGGGTCTGTGTGTTTATATAAAGCATCTTGCAACATTTATAGTGGGATGAGCATTCCAAATAATGGATTGCCGTGTTCAAATATGTTGTATCTGGTTTTAAAATAGGGGATATCAAGCAAATAATATATACAGCCGGGTTCAATAGGTGGGTGAAATAAATTATGGATTTATGTGTAAAGTTGGCGCACTATTTATCCGCTGATATTTTTTACTAGATTTTTCTTTTAAGAGGATTCATCCCATGGCTAATTCACCGACGATTCCCCGTACCGATGCAGGCAGACGAGAACTCTTGCAGCATCTTAGTATTCAATTACCCAACTATACCGATATTTTAGAAATTAGTACGGCCGATTTAAGGCAAGTTCAAGCCGGTTCTGATTGGTTTGATTACAGCCTTAAGGTAGAAGAGGCAGGACAACGTTATACCGATGGTAATTTTGCCCTTAAACGGGTGCTACGAGACGGCCCTAAGAGTGCAGTCATCAATCTGCCGGCACCGTTGGTAGTCATCACGCCGCCAACATCGGAACCTTATGCCGATATTATAGGTTTTTTAGGCGCTTTAATTGTACGTATTAAAAAGCACAAAAATTATACCGAAGCCATCGGTAAAGCATTACATATTATTCCGCCACAAAGCCCGGCGCCTGATCCGGCCTTGTTACAACCGGATTTAACATTTGATTTTAATGCCGGTCATCCGGTTTTGTCTTGGTATCATAATGGTACGGATGCTTTGTTAATAGAAGCCGATTACGGCACCGGCTCGTTTAGTTTGGTTGCCATTCAAATGACCACCCGTTTTGAAGATAGCGCACCTTTGCCATCACCGGGCACCGTGGTGCTATGGAAGTATCGTGCTATTTATCGTATTCGAGATGCCCAAGTCGGGCAGTGGAGTAAAGTATTGGAAATAAGTGTTAAAGGTTAGCTGATTAGTGATGTTAGCTGGGGTAAAGGCATCGCCATGCTTATCGCTTGTTATTGACAAAATAACTCACATTTTGAAATCTATCCAAATTTTTAAACGTTTCGATCGGGGTTACAAACCCCGACCGGCATCAGTAGGCAATTAAAGCTACCTCATCGAAATAACTGTGTATTAGTCAGGTTATGTGAGTTTCTAATGAAATAAATCTTTTGATCTTTTGCTTTTTTTCGTGCTTTTCGTGTTTTTCGTGGACTAAAGCTTTTGCTTTTTTAAATGCTTAAGCCGGTTGTATACGTCTAATAACGCTCATTAGTTTGGTGGCATACGCAGGGTCAGTCGCATAACCGGCGTTTTGTAAGCCTTGGGCAAAGCCATCGACACTTTGCCCGTTAACAAGAACCTGTCCGTAACGTGGATTGTCCTGCAAGAATGAGGCGTAATCACGAAAAGCATCGGCATCAGAGTCATAGGCACGAAATCGCGCCACAACTTTTGCGGGCACCCCTTGTATATATTCAGTCGTGGTTACCTCAGCGACATTACCTTTCCAACTGGCACCCGCCTTAATTCCAAAAAGATTATGACTACTACTACCATCCTCCAACTTGATCTCGCGCTTACCCCAACCACTTTCCAATGCCGCATGGCCTAAAATAAAGTCGGCAGGAATACCGGTAATAGCGGCGGCAGTTTCAGCATGAGCGTGCATTCTGGCATGAAAATCTTGAACGGAACCACTAACAGAACGTGTCGCTGTTTTAACGTCATTAGTCGGAGTTAAAGATGCCTGTGCATATAAAGACGCAGCATCAAGAGCCGAGGTAAGTTGCGTAGGTGAGTGTAACTTTCCCCCGGTAACGGTTCGAGGTAGCGCAGTCAAATCCGGCATTAGTTGAGCGCTACTACCGCTTTTAAGCTGCCCCAATAACAGGTCTGCAACGCCTATGCCGCGTTGTGCCATGTTTTGACTAAGTTGCTGATCCAACATGGAAGTATAAAGCTCTCGATCATGACTTTCTCCCATCAGATTACCTTGTGGCGTTGCTTGCCGCATACTCTGGAGCATCATATTAATAAACAAGGCTTCAAATTGCTTGGCAGATTCTTTTAATGCTTGGGCAGGATTTTGCTGAGACATTTGCCGTACACGGCCCAAGGACTGCACATCCATCGCCAATTCGTTTGAGCTATCTGCAGGTTTCATTGTTGTCATAAATTAATTTACCTCAAGTTCTGCATGCAAGGCACCAGCGGCCTTCATGGATTGCAAAATAACCAGCATTTCCGGTGGCGATGCTCCAATATCATTCAACGTTTTGACAACATCGGCCAATAACACTCCCGGTTTTAACACCATCAAATTTTGATTGGGTACGATCATTGTTGGAGTCATATCAGGTGGATAGCCAACAACTATAGAAAGCGTGCCATGCGACACGGCACAGGCATCAAGGGTGACAGCCTGATTAATAACAACTGCACCAGTACGGACATTAAATACGACTTTTGGCTTTAGCTGTGCAGGCGCAATATCCAGCATCTCAAGTTCACCAATAAAGGCCACTCGCTCATTTTGTTTTAGCGGAGCCCGTATCTGAATAACCAGCCCGTTTTGCGCCTCGGCAATTCCCGCACCAAAACGGTTATTAATCACCTCAACCATACGACTGGCCATATTAAAATTATTTTCGTTGAGCACCAGCTTCACATAAGAGCCCTGCCCCACCGAAGAATTAACAGCACGTTCTACAGTGGCCCCGCCAACAATATTACCAGGGATTGGATTATTGCCCGGGGAACCACTACCAGAGCCCTCATAGCCGCCCAGCAAAATATTGCCTTGAGCCATGGCATAAATTTGCCCATCAGCCCCTTTCAAGGATGTCAACATTAAGGTACCACCACGCAGACTTTTGGCTGAGGCCATTGAAGAAACCGTTACATCAAAGGCTTGACCGGGCTGGGCAAATGCTCGTAGCATGCCGGTAACCACAACTGCTGCAGTGTTTTTCGTTCGCATGTTAATACCTTGCGGTACATTAACACCCATCTGTTGCAGCGAATTAATAACGCTTTGATTAGAAAAAAATGAAGTCTGATCACCTGTACCTTCCAGACCCACTACCAAACCATATCCAATCAACTGATTTTCCCGAACCCCTTGGATATTAGCCAAATCTTTCATTCGCTCTGCAACAGCAACCGTAGACAAACTCGCCAGCAAACAAGCCCAACACCAGCTTATTGCCAGCCAACCTGGTCCCGCTTTCTTCATAACAACAAGACGGTAGAAAAGAGACGACTAAACCATTTAAAAATTTCGGCTCCGTCGAACTGACTGTTGGTGCGGTATTCAACCCGACTATCGGCTAATTTTGTGGAAGGCACCATGTTACCCACCTCAATGGAGGTTGGCATCACCATGCCTGACAGACGAATAAACTCAGTACCTTTATCAAGACCAATCTGCTTTTCGCCGCTAACCCGTAGATTACCATTAGGCATTACTTCTAAAACAGTCACCGCAATCATACCTGCAAAGTTATAGCTGGCGCTACCTGTGGCCTTGGCCGCTGATTGCATTTGGGCAGTCTCGGACACTTGTAAATTAGTTGTCGACACACCAAACAATTTATCAACACTGGCATTCATGGCACCCGAATTATTATCTGAAGCGCCAGTCTTTTTATCGGCAGTTACTTTTTCGGTAATGACTACAGTCAGTACATCTCCAACCGCATGCGCACGAAAATCTCCAAACATCGGGCGAAAAGAATCAACCTGAAAAATAGCCCCATTATCAGGAGCAACGGGAACCGGTAACTGTGCGCGCATAGTGGTTGGCTGAGCCACAATCGAAGTGGGAGCCACTGAACAGCCGGTCAGTGCCGAGAATATAAAAACCAACAATAAATACATCAAACAAACTCTCCCAAAATCACATCTGTGCCAGCTTCTGTAGCATCTGATCAGCTGCCGTTACAGCCTTGCTATTGATTTCGTAAGCCCGTTGGGCTTGAATCATATTGGTCATTTCTTCTACGACATTGACATTGGATGTTTCGATATAACCCTGCGCCAGATAGCCCATACCATTGCTATCTGGTGCATTAATAATCGGCGGCCCAGAGGAAGCTGTTTCAATGAACACGTTTTCACCTTGGGCCGACAATCCGGCCGGATTCATAAAGCTCGCCAATTCTATAGTCCCGACAGTATTGGGTTGAACCGATCCAGGCTGGACGACACTAACCGTACCATCACGCCCCACAGTTACACTTTGAGCATCAGACGGAATGGCAATGGTTGGTTGCACCGGATAGCCACTGGCAGTAACCAGTAAACCCTCACTGTTGACCTGAAACGAACCATCCCGCGTATAAGACAATGTGCCATCCGGCATCAGTATTTGAAAAAAACCGGTACCCTGAATCGCTAGATCTTTATTATTGCCTGTTTGCTGCAAGTTACCCTGAAGATACAAGCGCTCGGCTGCCACGACCCTTACCCCTGTTCCCAATTGTAAGCCGGACGGTAATTGCGTTATTTGAGATGACTGTCCTCCGGGCTGACGAATGGTTTGATAGAGCAGATCTTCAAAAACCGCCCGTGACCGCTTAAATCCGGTAGTACCAACATTCGCCAGGTTATTGGTAATAACATCTAACTGACTCTGTTGTGCTTCCAACCCGGTTTTGGCAATCCATAGTGATCTAAACATGGTATTCCTCTTTATCTATAATGGCTGGATAAACTATTGGCTCAGGTTTAAAATCTGACTGGCCTTGGTATCATTCTCTTGGGCATTTTTAAACAAACTCATATTCATATCAAACTGGCGACCCAAACTAATCATGTCCACCATAGATTCGACGATATTGACATTACTATCTTCCAACGCACCACCCAATAAAGAGACACCGATATCCGCTGCCACCGGCTTGCCGGTGCTACTGCGAAAAAGCCCGTCATCTCCACGCTTGAGAGTATCTGGCTGCGGATTAACCAACTTGATACGACCTAACACCGCCATGGATTCCGGATTAGAACCGGGAATTAAAGAAGATATAGTGCCATCCTTGCCTACTAATAAAGAAGTATCGAAAGGAATGCTAATAGGGCCACTATCACCCTGCACATTTAACCCGCCCTCGGATTGCAAAATCCCATTTGGCGTAATCTTCAAGGCACCTGCTCGCGTATAAGCCTCTTTGCCATCTGACCCTTGCACGGTAATCCAACCGGCACCCTTAATAGCAACATCAAGGCTTCGACCCGTCTGACGAATCGTACCTTCGGAAAAATCAGCCCCCACGGTATCGTCAGATACTTGCGATCGGGTAGCCAGACCCTTACCCTCTACCGGCACCGCACGAAAAGCATCTATTTGGGCTCGAAATCCGGTGGAACCGACGTTCGCCATATTGTGCGATACAGTCGTCTGCTGCTCCATAATTTGCTTGGTACCAGTCATGGCAGTATAAATAAGACGATCCATAAATCAGACTCCGCAGATTAAAAACAGGTTAATAACCAAATGAGTTACAGCCAAGCCCTATTGTTTAAGACCAACAATCGTTTGCAAGTTTTGGTCTTCAGTTTTTATCACAGATGATTGCGCCTGAAAAGCCCGCTGCGCGGAAATCATGTTAACCATTTCATTAACCAGATTAACGTTAGAATCTTCAATAGCTGATGAACTCAGCAGACCCAGACCCAATGCTGTCGAACCTGCTGATCCAACTGACGCATTCCCTGATTTGGAAGTCGCTGTCCATTGATTATTAGGTGCCGATGCCAGTCCGTTCAAATTTTTAAATGTTGCCAAGGCGACTTGTCCCACAACCGCAGAATTACCTGTACTATAGAGCACACTAATAACCCCGTCCATGCTGACTGAGTAACTGGTCATTTGGCCGGATGGAAAACCATTCTGACTGTTAGTGGCACCAAAGGGGGTAGCATATTGCACGGATTGTTTTAAATCCAATAATATGTCCTGACTGCCGACTGTCACGGTTTTTGAGCGTGCGGAGCTAGAAACATCCAGAGCCCCACCAGCATCAAATACGAGATCCCCAACAGATGTTACCGCAGATCCCCCATCAACAGTAGCATTAACAGACCAAGTGGCCGCCCCTGTAGTCGCATCAACAGCTGTCTTGGTATAAAAAGTTTCAATCGTATGAGGAGCACCCAACGAATCATAAAAATTGCTGGTGGTCGCACTGGTATAAGTCGTCGGATCTGTCGGATCGAAAGTCGATGCATTAACAGAATTAAGAGAATTAAGCGTTAACCCTTGCGTCGCTGTTGTTGTTGCCACCGGCTTGGAGGCTTCAGAAGCGAATATAAGAGGCACGGCTCCAGAATTGGCCTGTATAACACCATCAACAGCTTTATAGCCGGTTAGAATACCTCCCATGGCGTCAACAACTTCACCGGCCTTGTTTAGCGAAAATTGGCCATCGCGGGTATAAGTCTTAATGCCATTGTTATCCAATTGGAATAAACCGGCACCATTAATGGCCATGTTAAACGGACTGCCACTGGCACTAATGGTGCCTTGCGAAAAGGCCTGTACTGCGCCCGCTTTCTCGCTCCCCGAAGCTGCGAACGACATGGCCGCCAAAGTCTGATTAAAAGTGGAGCTTTTAAAACCCACGGTGTTGGCGTTGGCGATATTATTGCTAATCACATCCAGCCTTTGTTGTGCCAGATTCATACCTGTGATATCGATAAAACTCATATATAATGTCCTTTAAATGTCAATTTAAAATCAACGGTAATCAGCTTGCGCTTATCGGATTTGACGTATATCTGCCAAGCTGAAATTTCCTACCGGAGGCACGCTAAGATCAATAGCTCCGGCGGATGACAGCGTCACATTGGCAACCGTACCACTGGCTAATGCGGTTGGTGTGACTGACTGCCCCCCACTTGTTGCCGACACCTGAAAGGTATAAGCACCGTTTTCTGCGGCAGTTCCAGCGTTGGTTGCACCATCCCATGCCAGGTTTAACGTGCCAACTGACTGTGAACCCAAGTTCATGGTTTGCACCACATTACCGTTAGCATCACTAATAGTTACAGTTAAACTATCCACCGCCTGCGCCAACTCTACGCCCATCTGTGACTGACCATTAGACAACGCTAAGTTGGTGCCTGGAACAAGCACATTTTTACCCAGCAAACTGGCCGCCTGTGTGGTCTGGCTGGACTGAAGACCACTTGCCACGGTGTCCATGGTGGCATTTAACTTGTTAATACCGGTTACCATATTCAATTGCGACATCTGCGTAGACATATCGGAATTCGACATGGGTGCGGTTGGATCCTGATTTTTCATTTGCGCAAGCAACAACGACATAAATTGGGCTTGTGCGGCAGTACCAGTGGCTTGACTAGTCGAAGTTGCAGATATTGTAGCCGGGGTAACTGGAGCCGAAGTGGTACCGATAACAGAAATTGTCATGACTAATAATCCTCTCTAAATTACTGACCTATAGTCAGTGTTTTTAATAACATGGATTTAGCTGCGTTCATGGTATCCACATTGGTTTGATAAGAGCGTGAAGCCGACAGCATGTTAACCATCTCTTCAGCAACGTTTACATTAGGCATCGCCACATAACCTTCTTTATTGGCCTGAGGATGTCCCGGGTTATAAACCAACTTGGCAGGACTGGTATCGTCAATCACCCGCGAAACCTTAACTCCCGCTTCTTTTACACCACCGACTGGCACCGTCATAAACTCTACTTGCTTGGCACGGTAAGCCAAACCATTTGGTCCGATCGTACTGTCGGCATTTGCCAGGTTACTTGCAACCACATTTAGGCGCTGGCCCTGTGCAGACATAGCGGAACCTGCAATATTAAAAATATTGAGTAAAGACATAATTATTATCCTTGAAGTACACTTAATAAACCCTTGATATCACCTTGAACCATGGTTACAGCCATTTCATAACGCAGCGCATTTTCAGTAAAGGCATTACGTTCGACATCCATATCTACGGTATTACCGTCCATACTGTTTTGCATGGGGGTACGTAAGGCAACGTAAGTATCCATTCCGGATAACGATGAACCGGCAGCAAGATGCCCTGGATTGGTTTGCGTTAAGGTACTAGCAACAGAGGCTATTGGTCTACTATTCGTCAGTGCCGCCTGCATAACCTTGCCAAAATCCAGATCCCGCGCCTTGTAATTGGGCGTATCGGCATTGGCAATATTGGAAGCTAATAACTGCTGGCGCTGACTGCGAAAACGCAAAGCATTTTCATAAAAGCCCAACGCATTATCCAATTTTCCGGTCATCGCATACCCTCCTTACTTTATTAAAATATGGGCTTTCGAATACCTCAAGTAAACGGCAACCACTTTTTTACACCATAATTATAAGTAAATCCTGAGTAATGAATTGACCAATAAAAGACCAAAACAGCCCTTAGCTTAAACCTTACCTTGCCTTGTGATTACATAATATTGGGTTATAATTTGTGTTTAAGACAAAACCGTGGGTAATCAAAAAAAACAGCAGCTTGCCCCACATAACCCGACACCACAGCCTTGCGCAACTCTGGCACGTCTCTGCGGTGATCAACTCCTGCACTGCTTAGCTGTTACCTTGAAGCGGAACGCCAAGATGAATAATTATTTTTTGGAAGTTGCCTTATTGCGCTATTAGCCATTCAAATTTACAGGAACAATAATTACAATAGCGAAGCAGTCAATAAAATACGCAAGGAATATTTTTTGTGAACAAACTAACATGGTAACGAAAATCCTTTTTTTTAAAAATACTTTAGGTGTCTTACTGACTGTCTTGTTGTCAATCCAATTGGCTTGGGCACAAGCTGACCCACAGTTGCAGAACCACGAAGAGTTGCGCGGTCGTGCCATACAATTTCTTACCACCCTACCGGGTGTAACTCATGAGTCAAAAATCAAAGTCACCCTACCGGATTCCCAACTGAGTTTAGTAAACTGCGAGTCACTTGAATTTTTCCTGCCCACGGGAAGCAGTCAACACGGCAATATGCGCCTGGGAGCTCGCTGCACAGCACCACAAGCATGGTCGCTTTATCTGATTGCAAGTATCCTGCAACCAGTAACACACTTCATCACTCTTAGGGCCATGGAAAAAGGCCAAGCAGTTAACCTTAATGATGTAACGGCAAACTCTGTTTATGAGCAACATCCGCCAAACGGCTTGATTAACGACCCGCAAGAACTGGCAGGCCGCACCCTTATTCGCCCATTGCCGGCAGGTGCTTCTTTACGCAGCAATGACTTGCATACCGAGCCAACATTGACCCGAGGACAAACTGTCAAAATTATTGCTACCGGAAAAGGCTTCGGAATCACCTATGAAGGGAAATCACTTGCCAACGCCATGGCCGGAGAAGCTGTCCAAGTGCGCACACAATCAAATCATATAATCAGCGGAATCGCTCGAACAGGAGGTATTGTCGAGATTGTCGGCAATTAACTTTGAGACATTAAGAATGTATCACGAAAATATTATGCTATAACTTCTAAAGTTTTTCACGACTTTGCCGTTAATACGTTTAAAGAACGGATAAGCCCATTCTGCATAACCCGCAGAGCTTACAAGAATGCAGTCAAAAACTTTAAAGGAACGCTCATGAAAATTGACAACCCGGTTGGAAATATAACCAACCCACCCCCCATAGATTTCCAGCCAAAGCACGTTAAAGCGACTGAAGCACCACCAGTTAGCCCGACCCCAAGCAGCAGCGTACAGCTTTCTGAACAGCTCCAGGCGCTAGGTGCACTATCCCCGGACACAGGCATTTTTAACGCAGAAAAAGTTAATAAAATAAAAGCCGCCATCGCCGAAGGTACTTTTCAAGTTAACGCAACCATCGTTGCTGAAGGCATGATAACTACTGCAAAAGACTTAATGGTCGCATCTAAAAGCTTGGTAGAAGCTGCTGACAACCAGAACGATGAACATTTTAAAACTGATTCTATTACCTCCGCTGCCAACCTCATCGTTGACTCGGACAGCCTGAAAGCCAAGGCAAAAGATTTGACCAAATTGCGTTAATCATATTTTTTCAACTCAACTTAGGATCCGGATCCTGTATAACAAACTTGAACAAGCTGATGCTTTTTCGACAAGGCTCTCTTAAGCAAAACCAAAGACTCTAGATTAAATGTAAAGGCGCATCAAGTTATTCAAATATTTCATGCTTATACCTATATAGTCAGCCATCGTTAAAATCAACACTTTATTTCAAAAGTGCGTGAATATTCATTCAGCAAAATATAAAACACGCTATCTATATCCTGAATGATAAATAGCGGTGAATTTACCGCCGTTCTCTAGCATACCGTAAAATCCTTTTGCTCTCATAATAGGAATCCTTGTTCTCTCACCAATAATGACACGGTGCATCGACTTAGGAGCTCCATATGTCAGAAGAAAGTGATCTCGAAAAAACAGAACCCGCCTCGCAGCGCCGCATTGACAAGGCTCGCGAAGACGGTGACGTCCCTCGCTCCCGTGAACTCGCTACTTTTACCGTATTAATTGCCGCCACACTCGGCTTTTGGATATCGGGTGAAGCAATGGTACAACAACTCAAACATATGTTAACTATGGGCTTAAGCTTTGAACGCGCCCAAATAATGGACCCCTCCCAACTAGGGATTGGACTTGCACAGCAACTGGTTGACTTACTATTGGCTTTTGCACCACTAGCCGGACTGCTAATGCTAGCAGCGCTATTTTCACCCATGCTGATTGGTGGCTGGTTGTTTAGCGCAAAAGCATTGGGACCTAATTTTGGCAAGATGAACCCGATGACAGGCTTGGGTAATATGTTATCCATCCGTGCACTGGTCGAACTACTCAAAGCCATCGGTAAAACATTATTAGTCAGTTTTGTGGCTTGGGCTGTGGTTACCTCACAATTTGATGCCATCTTTGCATTAATCGCGCAGTCACCTGCCGTAAGCAGTGTGCGCCAAGGACATTTATTATTAATATGCTTTACCGCGTTAGTTGCTGCTCTGGCAGTCATTGCCTTAATTGATGCCCCTTATCAAATGCTGCATTACGCAAAAAAACTGATGATGACACGCGAGGATATCAGACAAGAATCCAAAGAATCCAACGGCAACCCGGAAATCAAAGCGAAGATTCGCGCCCAACAACGTGCAATGGCACGTAGGCGCATGATGGCCGATGTCCCAACCGCTGACGTGGTAGTGACAAATCCAACCCACTATGCGGTTGCCTTAAAATATCCTGAAAACGCCAATCATGCACCACTGGTCATCGCCAAGGGGATGAATGAAGTCGCCGCAAAAATTCGTGAGCTTGCCCTGGAACACAAAATTGTCTTAATGGAAGCGCCACCACTGGCCCGTGCACTTTATAGCCATGCCGAACTGGGCGAAGAAATTCCTGCACCGCTTTATGCTGCGGTGGCTCAAGTGCTTGCCTATGTTTTTCAATTGCGTGCCTGGCGAACCCATGGTGGACATGCACCGCAATTACCCGAGCAAATATCTGTCCCTCCCGGCATGGATACCTTGGAAACCATCAATGATGATTCCGGCAACGCTATCAAACCCGGAGTACTATCGTGACATTACCTGGCTGGCTTGCACAGGTTAACGGTAAAGCACTGGCAGCACCAGGGCTGGTTGTCGCCATGCTGTCGCTAATGGTGTTACCGGTACCTGCATTCGTGCTCGATATTTTTTTTAGTTTCAATCTCGCCTTATCCATTATCGTTCTGTTAACAGCCCTTTACACAATCAGGCCTCTTGACTTTATGGCCTTTCCAACGGTATTACTCTTTACTACCATGTTGCGCTTATCACTCAACGTCGCCTCGACACGTATTGTATTAACAGAAGGGCATAACGGCCCCGATGCCGCCGGTAAAGTTATTGAAGCTTTTGGTCACTTCCTAATTGGCGGTAACTATCTGGTCGGTGTCGTGGTTTTTACCATTTTGACTATCATTAATTTTGTCGTAGTTACCAAGGGAGCCGGTCGGATTGCCGAAGTAGGCGCCAGATTTGCCCTGGATGCAATGCCGGGCAAACAAATGGCGATTGATGCCGATCTAAATGCCGGCCTGATCGGCGAAGCAGAAGCGCGCACACGCCGTAAAGAAGTTTCACAGGAAGCGGAGTTTTATGGGGCTATGGATGGTGCCAGTAAATATGTACGTGGGGATGCCGTGGCAGGTATCATAATTGTCGTCGTAAATATGGTTGGTGGCTTACTGGTCGGTGTAATCCAGCATGAACTGGATTTTTCAACAGCAATTGCAACTTACACCATGCTTGCCATCGGTGACGGCCTGGTCGCCCAACTACCCTCCTTGATTATCTCTGTAGCGGCTGGTGCTGTAGTATCGCGTGTAGCGAGCGATCAGGATATCGGTAGCCAGTTAGTGACGCAATTGTTCATGAAGTCTCAGGTTCTTTATATAACGGCCGGCATTATTGGCGGACTGGGATTAATCCCCGGCATGCCACATCTGGCTTTTTGGATGCTGGCATTATTGATTGGGGGTTCTGCCTACTATTTTAAACACGTCAGGCAAACAGAGCCCGAAATAGACACAGCCGAACCTGTTATATCACCAGACATGAAAGAAGTGTCCTGGGAGGATGTACTACCTATCCAAACATTAGGGCTCGAAGTCGGCTACCGACTCATTACCTTGGTTGACAAAGGCCCGGGAGCCGAGTTACTGGGTCGCATCAAGGGAGTTCGGAGAAAGTTTGCTCAAGAAGTAGGCTTTCTACCACCTCCCATCCATATTAACGACAATCTGGAGTTACGTCCGGCGGCCTATCGTATTACGTTGAAAGGCGTCGAAATCGGCGTCGGCGAAGCACACCCCGGTCAATTTCTGGCCATTAACTCCGGCATCGTAACCGGC
The DNA here is from genome assembly GCF_022788635.1 of Methylobacter sp. S3L5C. Taxonomy (NCBI): domain Bacteria; kingdom Pseudomonadati; phylum Pseudomonadota; class Gammaproteobacteria; order Methylococcales; family Methylococcaceae; genus Methylobacter; species Methylobacter sp. S3L5C. Next base: position 22,071 of record NZ_CP076024.1, read on the forward strand.
ACCTTACCGGGCACGCCAGTCAACGACCCTGCCTTTGGCCTGCCTGCCGTATGGATTGATTCCCAACTTCGCGAGCAAGCTCAAGCCATGGGTTATACTGCCGTTGATGCCAGCACCGTCGTAGCGACTCATCTAAATCATTTAATGTCACTACATGCTGCCGACTTACTTGGCCGTCAGGAAGTACAAGCCCTGCTTGATCATCTGGGCAAAGTCGCACCCAAATTAGTTGAAGATCTGGTTCCCAATCTATTGCCTCTAGCCACGCTACAGAAGTTACTGCAAAACCTGCTGCTTGAGGATGTTTCCATCCGTGATATGCACACCATTATAGAAACGATTGCAGAATATGCACCGCAAAGTCAGGATGCAAATTTCTTGACAGCAATCGTACGAATAGCAATGGGCCGAGCAATTGTGCAACAAATCGCCCCAGGAACTACGGAACTACCGGTAATGACGCTAGATAATCGCCTTGAGCAACTTTTATTACAAGCTTTGCACAGCAGCGGCCCTGAAGGAGGCGGCATTGAACCCGGACTGGCCGAAACACTTGCAATACAAACGGCAAAAAGCACACAACTACAAGAACAATTGGGTTATGCTCCTGTTTTGCTGGTCCCGGCACCACTCCGAGTAATGTTGGCCCGTTTTCTGCGCCGCAACTTACCCCAGTTAAAAGTCTTATCTCATGCAGAGTTGCCCGACTCTCTTACCATTAAAGTCACTAATCTTGTTGGAGCATTAGTATGAAAATTCAGCGCTTTTTTGCCTTGACAGCCCGCGAAGCCTTGAGTCTTGTACGTGAGGCTCTGGGCCCTGATGCGATCATCCTGTCAAACCGCAATGTTGCCAACGGGGTCGAAATTCTTGCCTCTGATGAGAGAGGTTTTAACTCTGCAGTTGAGGAATCGCATAGCCCTAACCCGGTAGCGAAAAAAGCGGCACCGAGCGAACCTGCGCCAAAGGCCAATGCCGCTTCCGCCATCGTTCCTGACAACGACATGAACCTTATCATGAATGAAATCAAGGCAATGCGGGGCTCCTTGGAGTCCCAAATTGCCCTGCTAACATGGAACGATCAACATCAACGCTATCCGTCAAAATCCGGAATTTTACGGGAACTTGTGGCGATGGGCTTTAGCGCCAGTCTGTCGCGTTATCTCGCAAAAAATGCCCCCCCGGATAAAGATATAGAACAAGGGCTTGAATGGGCAAAGGGTGTTCTCTTGCGCAATTTATCCATACTAAAAAACGAAGACGAAATCCTTGATCAAGGTGGTATCTACGCACTGGTTGGCCCTACCGGTGTTGGTAAAACCACGACAACGGCAAAACTGGCAGCGCGTTGTGTGATGCGCCATGGCCCAAGTAAACTGGCTTTAATTACCACTGACAGTTACCGGATTGGCGCTCATGAACAGCTACGGATTTATGGCAAGATCCTCGGCGTCATGGTTCACACAGTCAGAGATGAGGCCGATCTAAGAATTGCACTAGATGAACTAAAGAACAAGCATATAGTTCTTATCGATACCGTGGGCATGAGTCAACGGGATCAGATGGTCACTGAACAAATTGCCATGCTGTCAGGTACACGTGTGCCTATCAAACGACTACTGTGCCTCAACACCACCAGCACTATTGAAACGCTAAACGAAGTTACACTTGCCTATCGAGGTTCCGGACTTGCAGGCTGTATTCTGACCAAACTGGACGAAGCAGTCACACTCAGTAATGCACTGGATGTGGTGCTGAGATACAAACTTAAACTATTTTATGTAGGAACCGGTCAGCGCGTCCCGGAAGATTTACAAATGGTGGAATCAGAGAATCTGCTGGAACGAACCTTCGAACACCGACATTCGAGAAGTGCTACCCGCTACGAAGACCATGAATTGGCAGTTTTAATGGCTTGTGAAGCTACGCGCCAGAACTCGGACCTGGAGAATTTTAATGTCACATAATCAGGGTGTTGATCAGGCCGAAGGTTTGCGACGACTGCTGGGATCAGGCTCGATACGTATAATTTCGTTTGTCTCGGCAGTACCTTCTACCCAGAAAAATCAACTGTTACAAAATCTTGCCGCTGCACTGGTGAAAGTTGGCAGTGAGGTTCATCTGCTTGATGCAAGCCATTCACCGGAGGGTATCAGTTCTTGTACCTCAGTCCCCGCACCCGTTTTTCTATCGGATATTAACGCGGCTCAGAAACTGGTGAGTCAGGAACAAAATCAGGGTATCTACATGAGCAAACTATCACGCGAGCCTATAAAGCAAATGACTGACCAGCCCAATGCCCTGAAAGATCTGTCCATGGCATTTCGTGAACTCAGCCCCAAAAGCGGCTTCTGCCTGGTAGATACGCAACTGGATAATGATAATCCCTTCTTGTTATCTGAACTGGCCGAGGGCGATGTGGTTGTGCTGGCAACTAATACCATAGACTCCATCAAGTCTGCCTACCTGCAAATCAAGGAATTGCATACTGAACTGGGGCGCAGGTCTTACCAAGTACTAGTGATTAATGCTTCACCGGATCAAGCTAAAAAAATACAACAAAACTTGAGTCAAGCCGCCAACCTTTTTCTGGCGGTACCGTTAATATCGCTGGGATGTATCCCATCCGATGAACATCTGTCTCGGGCCGTCCAACTCGGACGATCGGTCATCGAAGCCTTTCCCATGGCAGCCGCTTCAGTTGCATTCAGGGAAATTGCTACAAAGCTGGCTGATAAGCCAATGAGCATTAACCCTCCGTCTTCAATGTCTGACGGCCATTTCGCAAAAATGGAGGCATAACTTATGTATGACGCGAAAGGCCGGGCAGCCAAGGAACCGATTCTTGATGAGCATATTCTGCTGGTTAAAAAACTGGCGCATCAACTCAAAGCCAAATTGCCTGCCAATATTGACGTAGATGATCTAATTCAGGCAGGTATGCTAGGTCTGCTTGATGCGATGAGGCGGTATGAAAACACCCATCAAGCGCAGTTTGAGACCTACGCAACCTTGCGTATCCGGGGTGCCATGGTTGATGAGTTAAGATGTATGGATTGGACGCCGCGCAGTGTCCGTCAGTCTATGCGCAAAATTGAAACTGCGATAACCGAAGTACAACATAAATTGGGACGCCCCCCCAGTGAAGAAGAAATTGCCAATAAACTCAATATCCCTTTGGCTGAGTATCAGAAAATGCTGACTAACGGTGCCGGTCATCAACTATTTTATTTTGAGGATTTTACCAATGAAGAAGACGGCGAGCACTTTCTGGATCATTTCCATAAAGAATCATCACCAGATTTCTTACAGGACCTTATTGACCTTGACTTACAAGATGCTCTGGCCGGATGCATTGAAGGGCTCCCCGAACGGGAAAAACTGTTAATGGCCCTCTATTATGAGCAAGAACTCAATCTCAAGGAAATCGGCGCGGTAATGGGGGTCACAGAATCTCGGGTATCGCAATTGCATAGTCAGGCCATCGCACGTATACGGGATATTCTCAGGGAGCAAAAATGGATTGGGGAAGCTTAGCAGGATTAGTCCTTGGCCTGATTGCCATTGTTTTGGGTCAATGGGTTGAAGGCGGCCAAATAGGTTCGCTGATTCAGCCTGCTCCGTTAGTGATCGTCGTAGGCGGAACCTTTGGCGCAGTATTGTTACAGAACGGACTGGGTAATCTGGTTCGTGGTGTACGCATGCTACGTAGCGCTTTTGTGCCACAAGCTGATTTTTATCCGGCCTTAACCAGTACCATTCATTCCTGGAGTACAACTGCGCGGATTGAAGGTTTTTTGAAACTTGATGCTCATATTAACAGCCATCCGGACCCTTTTATAGCGAAAGGATTACGCATGGTAGTCGATGGCATTGACGAGCAAAAAATTCGCGACATTCTGGATATCGATATTACCAGTTATGAACGTGAGCAACGCCATGCCATCAAAGTTTGGGATGCGGCTGGCGGCTACTCGCCAACCATTGGTATTTTGGGCGCGGTACTCGGTCTCATCCATGTGATGGAAAATCTGTCTGATCCGCTGATGCTTGGCAAAGGCATCGCCGTCGCTTTTGTATCGACCCTTTATGGTGTTGGACTTGCCAATCTTGTTTTTATACCCATCGCCAATAAACTTAAAAGTCATCTTCAGCTTGAACTTCTAAAGCGAGAAATGCTGGCTGATGCTTTTTTGTGTATAAAACAAGGTGATCATCCCAATTTAATCCAGGAACGCATGAGCAGCTATTGGCATCAGGGACACTAAGATGGCACGTAAACCTTACCATGAAGAACCGGAACAGAATGACCGCTGGCTGGTATCCTACGCTGATTTCATTACGCTGCTATTTGCCCTTTTTGTGGTGATGTATGCCATGTCATCAACACAGGGTATAAAATTCAAACAATTGTCTTCATCATTGAGTCAAGCATTAGCCAACAGAGAGCCTGATCAGCCCCCTGCTGCTACCCTCCAGGCAATGGCTTTTAAACCAACTGAAATCATGTTGGATAGTCCTGATCCAGGCAAAGTCGTCCTGCTGCCATTCACGGTTGCAATGCCGGCTCCTGCGCCAATGCTTATGCTGACGCCCGATCCAATAGCTTTGACCGGGCCGGTTATCGAAAACCCGCCCATGACAGCCGATGAGATAAGACACCAGACTGAACTACGCAACGAAAAAGTAAAAATGAAAGGCGTCGCCAATCAATTGGAGCTTCGTCTCGCTACGCTAATCGATCAGGACAAAGTACGAATCACTGAGTCTAGCCGTGGCATTAGTGTAGAAATCAACGCCAGCATTTTATTTGCTCCGGCCGATGCTGTTTTTAATTCGGACTCAAAATCGATGCTAACCCTACAATCCATTGCTGATGTACTGACAAACCAGCCTTACCTGATTCATGTCGAAGGTCACACGGACGATCTTCCCATTAACACGCAGCAGTATCCATCAAACTGGGAATTATCGTCGGCACGAGCCGGCAGTGTCGTTCGGCTCTTAATTGGCATGGGCATCCAGAGCCAACGGTTAGCTGCTATTGGTTATGCCGCCAACCGGCCGGTAACATCCAATGACAGCACCGATGGCAGATTGCGTAACCGACGCGTGCAACTGATGATTCTTAACGATACCGAGCCTGGCGATGCCGGCATCGATACGTCGACATCCATGCCAATGGATGCCGCCATGAAAGACCTGCCCGCTGATTTAACCAACGATGATTTAAATACCCTGGCACTACCCCCTTATGAAGGCGAATATTCCAATATTTCTGCATTGCCCGACAATAAATAAAATATCATCATCAAAAACAGAAAGATCATTAAATGCACAGTAACATTTTTATAAAAACCTTGGCGCTTTTAGCGCTACTACTACCCTCTACTGCATGGTCATTGGAAGGTAGCGATATTCAAACTCGTTCAGCACTTGAGCAAAAATCAACTAATGGCATCCAGCTGCAGCTCGGTACTGCAGCTAATTTGAAGAACAAGCAACAAGAAAATGCCGACAAAACACAAAAACCGGAAATATCCGGCAGCAATGAAGCTGTTGAAGATAACGCGGTAGTTGGTCAAAAAACTCGCCTACCCAAACGGAGCACTGCGGTAAAAAGAAGCAATGAAAAGGACGCGTCCCAACAAATCACTACGGTAACTACTGGTCCAGCCATCATTACCGAAGATAAAGCTGCCAGTAACAAAGCCCTTGAAATGGAAGCACATCTTAAGCAACTGGAGCAACAATTAAACACACTACAAAATGTGCAAAATGTTCAGAAAAACGCCGATAAAGCTGCAGAGCCAACAACACCTATTTTAGAAGCTGTTTTACAGCCCTACATTCTCCCTGCTGTTGCCTTTATCATAGGGGTTATCAGTCTTTTGGGCTGGCAGAAATGGCGTAAACGCAAGCCTAAGAAAAGCTTTTATACCCAGACCGCCAAAAACTCTCCATCGTCAGAATCTGTTGATGCAACACCGATTCCAGCTATAAAAGCAGAGGCGACACTTGAATTTCTGGCTGAACTCAACATCTTAAACGCCAATCAAAATGCGGTTAACTTGCTGACTGAAGTCGATATTTATATCTCTCATGGATATTACCAAAAAGCCGAAGAATTGCTTCGTCGGGCAATGCAACAGCAACCTGTCCGCGATGAATATAAACTTAAACTTTTAAAAACCTATTACACTAGTGGCAATAAAAGCCAATTTGCAAACTACATCAACGAACTGGATGATGCCGGCAAACTTAAGGAGCATCCATTTTGGAACAATATTGCCGATATGGTTAAAGTGCTCATTCCCGACTCCCCCTTATTGACAAGCCATAAATCTGCTATTTCAGGACAAAAACAGCAAGATCTGAATGAGCGGGTTGCACAAGAAATCCTCGATGACGAATTGGAATATGATTTTGATTTTTCCGAACCGCCTATCACCAAAAAATACAATCGCTAGGTTTTGATTGATGGCGAGGTTACACAAAAGCTGTTGGTCCACTTTACAATCAAGCATGATAAAGTCAATACCTTCGCCAATTGGCATGAGTAATTTGTAGATATCGGAGGAAGGAGAAAGGTCAGAGAAGGTAGAATACCGCTTCTAACAGAGCATTCGCACCCAAACTGACCATGAATGAAATCATAGCAATACTAAATACCGTAAGTCCACATTTAAAAGCCTGCACGCTAAAGCAGATGACCCTGCTTATTGAAGCCATGCTGTCGATGACGGGGCGGGTAACCATGCTGAGTTTGTCGCGTTGGACTGAAAAGGGTGGCAACTATCGGACGGTACAGCGTTTTTTTAAAGAAAAAATAGCGTGGTCAGCGTTACGTTGACAACTCATAAAGCAACATACACAGGAAACTAAAGGTATATGGTTGCTGATTGGGGATGAGGTCATGGTGACCAAATCAGGGAAAGAAACGCATGGATTAGGTTTTTTTTTCTTCGATTTATAACAAGCCATTGCCTGGGCTGTGTTTTTTAAACCTGTCATTGTTATCTGTCGAAACACGGACGGCTTACCCTTTAATCACCGAATAGCTGGTACGTGGCGATGTTCAAACCAGTGCGCCCAAGGCCGTTAAACCAAAAAACTCGAAACCTGGCAGGCCTAAGGGCAGTGTTAACAAAAACCGGAAAGTTGTTAAACTATGGTCTTTTCAACGACAGTTGCAAGCCTGTATTAATGCGGTATTAACGTTGATAGGGTTGAATTTGGGAATCGTCTACTTTGTTTACGATGGCGCACTGGGCAACAATGCTGGCCTACAAGCCGTTATACAAACGGGGCTACACCTTATTTGCAAGCTACGCCATGATTCAACGCTTTACTTGCCCTACTCGGGCGAGTATTCAGGAAAAGGTAAGCCGCGTAAATACGGTGAAAAACTAACACTGGAAACATTAACGGACGCGCATCGGAAATCGGAGGCCGTGGAAAAAGGCATTCAAACGTGTACCTATCAGGTACACGTTTGGCACAAAAACTTTCCTGAATTGCTCAATGTCGCCATCATTGTAAAGACCAACCTAAAAACAGGACGGATCGCAAAGGTACTGTTGTTTAGTGATGACCTAACGCTTGCCAGTGAAAAATTGATCAGCTACTACGCTTTGCGGTTTCAAATCGAGTTTAACTTCCGCGATGTCAAGCAATATTGGGGGTTGGAAGATTTTATGAATGTCAAAGAAACACAAGTCAATAATGCGGCTAACTTCTCCTTGTTCATGGTCACTTTTTCACCGCTTTTATCGGCAAAAATAGAGGGAACCAACAAGGGCAGTATGCTGGATTTAAAAACCATCTTCAGAGCCCGAAAATACACGCAGCGGATTATTAATTCGTTGGACAAAAATGATGACACATTTTTAATCGACGACCGCATCTTTCAAGCCGCAGAAATTGGCAGGATTCATGCAAGAGCGGCTTAAATTTTGGCGAATGTATTGTAACACGTTGAGAAATAAAGCCGTCAGTCTTGTTCAGGTTAATCCCAAAATATTTGAGCTGAGTGCCAGCGGCGAACTGAACGTCACGCTAGAGGACGCAGGTTGTGAGGCAGAACTCGACGAACAGTGGTCTTATGTCGGAAATAAATCCAACCAACGTTGGCTCTGGCACGCTGTTGACCACGCTACCAACACCGTGCTTGCCTATATGTTCGGCAAGTGTAAGGATGTGGTTTTTCAAAAACTCAAAGCGTTACTTGAACCATTTGGCATCAAGCGGTACTACACAGATAATTGGGGTGCCTATGAACGCCATCTTGATGCCGATAAGCATGAAATTGGTAAGCGCAATACCCAAAAAATAGAACGTAAAAATCTAAACTTTAGGACGTGGATTAAACGTCTGGTACGCAAAACAATTTGCTTTTCGAAGCTGGAATTGATGCATGATACGGTCATCTGATTATTAATCAATAAAGTTGAGTTTGGACTTGATATTTCTCGTTCCCATGTTCTGCGTGGGAATGCAGCTTGTTTTAAAATAATCAACGGCACGTTTACCATTTTTCAAATACTTTTTTTGTTTTTGTGTTACATGTAACATTTTGCTAAGATGTTACATGTAACACAAAAGTAATGACTGCAATGGAAAAATTATGACTACCAAGACAACTGCTGATCGAGTGCAAAAACATCGGGCCGGGCTACGAGCTGCCGGACTACGTCCTGTGCAGATATGGGTTCCAGATACACGGAGTACCGGCTTTGCGGATGAATGCCGCCGTCAATCCCTTGCCCTGCAAGGCGACCCACAAGAAACCGACATGGCAAACTGGCTGGAAGCTTCGGCTGACACCAAGGGGTGGGAATGAGGCGAGGTGATCTGGTAACGATTGTGTTGCAAGGCGCTTATGGTAAACCGCGTCCCGCCTTGATCATTCAGTCAGATTTATTTTCTGAGCATCCCTCCGTAACCATCATTCCAATCACCAGTGAGTTGCGGGATACACCATTGTTTCGTGTTCCGGTTAGGTATGGCGAAAGTACAGGGCTAAGAAAACCGTCAGAAATCATGATAGATAAGGTACAAACCATTCCACGCGAAAAAATAGGGGCCGTGTTTGGACGTCTAGCGGAAGAAGATATGTTGGCCGTTAATCGGGCATTAGCCGTGTTCCTGGGTGTTGTATAAAGATAACCATAGAAATCCCTCTGAAAACGTAGCGCCATGCAACCAAGATCGAGATAACGTCACCTGACATTTAACGTATGAATAGTCGATAAACAAGGAAATATAATGAAATCATTGAATATTCAGGTTGAAGACTCATTCTATGAAGCTTTGCTTGAAATACTAAAAAACTTGCCAAAAAATAAAATTCAAATATAAGAAATTGATAGCGATAATCGCTTGGACTTTGAACAGACAATGGACTGTACCCTGAAAAAAATAATGAACTGTATAAACGTTTGTCATGATACAGCTGTTAATACTGGAGCAAACCCTGTTATTGCATAAATGAATCATTGAACAATCAGGTGGTTCAACAGGTATTCGTAATCAAGGTCTTTTAGAATCGGCATTAGGATTTTCATTAAAACTCCCCGGATAAATAGCTTAGCGAGGTTAAAACCATGTCTGCTTATCAATCTGCACAAAACCCCCTTTCCTTCCCCCCTATCAAGTATTTTCTTATAGTGCTGCTATTGGCAATTGCATTGCCCGTTGTCGCGAATGAAGCGCCTGAGATAATGCTGGCCAATACTTATCATCAAAATGAGGATGTCTCGCAATTTTGGGTAAGTGAAAAACTTGATGGAATTCGAGCCAGATGGGACGGCAAACAACTCATTTCTCGCGGTGGCAGTATTTTTATGGCACCCGCATGGTTTATACAAGGCTTTCCTGACCAGCCGCTGGATGGTGAATTATGGATGGGGCGCGGGCATTATCAAGATGTTGTTTCGGTAGTTCGAAAGCAAAGCCCCGATGATAGTTGGAAAGTAGTCAAGTTTATGGTGTTTGATTTGCCTGCTCATGGCGGTACTTTTACCGAAAGTGTTGAAGCCATGCGCCAGTTGGCAACGACACCTTATCTGCAAGTGATTGAGCAGTTTCGTGTCGATTCCAACAAGATCTTGATGGACAAACTGGATGACTTGGTCAGGCAAGGCGCTGAGGGCTTGGTGTTGCATCGGCAAAATGCGCTTTATCATAGTGGCCGTAGTGATAATTTGCTTAAATTAAAACCCTTTGAAGATGCAGAAGCCATTGTTATTGGTTATAAACCCGGCAAGGGTAAAAACACCGGCTTAATGGGTGCTATTAAAGTGCGCATGGATGATGGCAAGACTTTTTACATTGGTAGTGGTTTTACTGAGCAACAACGGAAAAACCCGCCAGCGCTTGGAAGCTTGGTGACTTATCGATATCAGGGTTTTACTCGATCCGGAATACCTCGCTTTGCCGTATTTATAAGACAGCGGAATGAATAACAGCAGACATGCCTTGTAAGCCAAGGTGCCAAGTATAATGGATTCCGGCATCTCTGTCAGAATCACCAACCTTGTCATCAGTTGAAGCAAAATATCTATCAGAAAAGATTATCACCACCAAGTAAACAAAAAAGAAAAACTTCGTATCCTTCGTGCCTTCGTGGTGAATAAAAAACTATTAATTACTTGCTTAACAGCATTTCGCGCTTAGCCTATGACTAACTCTGTTATAATTTGCCACTTTATCAAGTGCATAAAAATGCCTTGATGGCATTCATTGCCGCAAGCGCTGAAGCAATATCGCCTTAACAACCTTAATAACCAGTTGAAACACAGTGGATTTAAAACATATCAGAAATTTCTCCATTATCGCGCATATTGATCATGGTAAATCAACACTCGCGGATCGTTTTATTCAAATCTGTGGCGGATTAAGTGACAGGGAAATGTCAGCGCAAGTACTCGATACCATGGATATTGAAAAAGAGCGAGGCATCACGATTAAAGCCCAAAGTGTTACGCTGGACTTTAAAGCCAAAGATGGCGAAACCTATCAGCTTAATTTTATTGATACGCCGGGGCATGTTGATTTCTCTTATGAAGTATCCAGATCATTAGCGGCTTGTGAAGGTGCGCTGCTGGTTGTTGATGTAGCCCAAGGCGTTGAGGCGCAAAGTGTGGCAAACTGCTATACGGCAATTGAACAGGGACTGGAAGTGGTTCCGGTGCTGAACAAAATTGACTTACCTTCCGCCGAACCTGAACGCGTACTGGCTGAAATTGAAGAAGTCATCGGCATTGCCGCAGATGAGGCATTGATGATTAGTGCCAAGACCGGTCTTAATGTTCTGGATGTTTTGGAACAACTGGTTATTAAAATACCGCCACCGGAAGGCAACATTGACGGTCCGTTACAGGCATTAATTATTGATTCCTGGTTTGACAGTTATCTGGGCGTGGTGTCTTTAGTCAGAATTATGCATGGCAGTATTCGCAGAAAGCAGAAGATTACCATTATGTCTACCGGCAAGTCATTTATTGCTGATAAAGTCGGGGTTTTTACGCCCAAGCGTCTTGAAAAAGATATTTTAAATACCGGTGAAGTGGGTTATGTCGTTGCCGGTATTAAAGATATTTTTGGTGCGCCGGTTGGCGATACCATCACCTGGACAGATAATCCGGCTACCGAACAACTCACCGGTTTTCAACGGGTTCAGCCACGGGTTTTTGCCGGCTTGTATCCAGTCAGTTCCGATGATTACGAAGATTTGCGTGAAGCGCTTAACAAATTAAACCTTAATGACGCTGCCCTGCAATTTGAGCCGGAAACCTCACAGGCTTTAGGTTTTGGTTTTCGATGCGGGTTTTTAGGCATGTTGCATATGGAAATTGTGCAAGAACGTCTGGAAAGGGAATATAACGTTGATTTGATTACCACAGCACCAACTGTTATTTATGAAGTCATTACCCAGACTGAGCAGATATTGATGGTCGATAATCCGGCTAAACTACCTGATGGCGGTACGGTAAAGGAAATTAGGGAGCCCATTATTCGTGCCAATATTTTGGTACCGCAAGCTTATTTAGGCGGCGTTATTACGCTGTGTATTGAAAAACGTGGCGTACAAAAAGATATGCAGTACGTCGGCAGACAGGTTTCATTACATTATGAACTTCCGCTTAGTGAAGTAGTTTTGGATTTCTTTGATCGATTAAAGTCGGTGAGTCGGGGCTTTGCCTCGTTTGATTATGAGTTTTTACGTTTTCAACCGGCCGATTTGGTTAAACTGGATGTGTTGATTAATGCCGAAAAAGTGGATGCTCTGTCGATTATTGTGCATCGTGATTTAAGCAATAATCGGGGCCGCGATTTGGTTGAAAAAATGAAAGAGCTGATTCCTCGGCAAATGTATGAAGTTGCCATACAAGCGGCGATTGGCTCTAAAGTTATTGCCAGATCGACGGTTAAAGCCCTGCGCAAAAATGTTATCGCCAAGTGTTATGGCGGTGATATTAGTCGTAAGAAAAAATTGCTGGAAAAGCAAAAAGCCGGTAAAAAACGCATGAAACAAGTCGGTAATATTGAAATCCCTCAAGAAGCGTTCCTGGCTGTTTTACAGTTAAACAAAGAATAACACAGGCGTTTCAGCCTCATATAAATCAGGGCAACCACACAGGCTTGCCCATAAACTTTGAAAATAAATAAATTATGGACTTTGACTTTTCTTTTTATCTTTTGCTGGCCACGGTAGTCACAGGTGTTATTTGGGGAAGTTATTTATTATTTCTCAAATCAAAAGGCCTCATTTTTGATGAAAAAGATGAACCTGTACTTGTTGAGTATGCGCGTTCCTTTTTTCCGATTGTGTTGATTGTGTTATTGCTTCGCTCATTTATAGCCGAGCCTTTTCGCATTCCTTCGGGATCAATGATGCCGACTTTACTGGTCGGTGATTTTATCTTGGTAAACAAGTTTATTTACGGCATACGTCTGCCCGTTATTAATAAGAAAATCATTGAACTGAAAGAGCCACAGCGTGGTGACATTGTCGTTTTTCGTTATCCTAAAGATCCTGCGGTCGATTACATAAAACGTATTATTGGCCTGCCTGGCGACAAACTTGTTTATAGCAATAAAAGATTAACCGTTAATGATGTGCCGGTTGAAGAAGTTTCATTAGGGCGTTATCAAGGTTTGGGTCAGGGTGAAGATATGACCGGTGCTGAAGAATTATTGGAAAATTTGACCGGTGTTGAACACAGCATTCTGATTAGAAACGGCACACCAACGGTTGAATTTGTTTATGTCGTTCCGGAAGGAAATTATTTTGCCATGGGCGACAACCGCGACAACAGCAATGATAGTCGTTACTGGGGACCGGTTCCTGAAGCCAATCTGGTTGGCAAAGCCTTCTTTATCTGGATGAGTTGGGATTGGCAAGATAAGGGTGTCGGTTTTAGTCGTATTGGCACGGTATTAAAATAACGTAACAACCGTGGCAACAAACAAGATTTATAGCTACTGAGATATGGTATCGTTACTGTTAATTTTATGCACAGTTATGACTGACGGGGAAAATTGATGAACAGATCACATAAACATCAGCAAGGTTTAACATTTATCTCGCTTATTTTTATTCTTGGTCTCATCGCTTTTTTTGTTTTATTAGGCCTTAAAATAGGCCCGATTTACCTTAATCATAGCAAAGTAGTCAGCGCTCTAGCCGAGATTGAAAAAACCCCTGCTATTGAAGAACAAAGTGAAACTGAAATCAGAAACAGCCTGGGCAAGCGCTTTAATATTAATTATGTTGATGATGTTACTCAGGATGACATTACCATTACCCACCAAAGGAATTATTTAAAAGTGACTATTGAATACGAGGTTGTCAGTAAAATCATCGGTAATCTTAGCGTTTTAGTGGAATTTAATGATGTTATTGAGGTCGGTAAGCAGTGATTAAAAAGCCCGAAGTTTTGTGTAGGAAACTGGGATTAAAATTTAATAATCCACAATTTTTTACTAATGCTTTAACCCATCGTAGTGCAAGTTCCAACAATAACGAAAGACTGGAGTTTTTAGGCGATTCAATTCTGGGATTTGTTATCGCCCAAAAATTGTATGATATTTTTCCCGAAGCCAGTGAAGGTGTTTTAAGTCGACTAAGAGCCAGTCTGGTCAACCAAACGTCATTGGCAGAATTAGCCAGGGAACATCATTTGGGAGACTATTTATTGATGGGCTCAGGCGAATTGAAAAGTGGTGGCTTTCGCCGCGACTCAATTTTGTCGGATGCACTGGAAGCCATTATGGGTGCATTATTTAAAGATCAGGGCATCGAATTTTGTCAACAATGGATCGAGTTGTTATTTGCAAAAAAACTAAGCCTGTTATCTTTGGATAACTGGCAAAAAGATCCAAAAACGCAACTGCAAGAATTGATGCAGTCAAAAAAACTGGTCTTACCCGAATATACCTTAATAACCATGTCAGGACTTGCCCACGAACAAATGTTTAAAGTTAAATGCACCATTCCGTTAATAAAAGAAACTTGTGTCGGTACAGGTATCTCCAGAAAAAGAGCCGAACAGTCGGCAGCAGAACTTATGCTCGAATTATTAAAGAAGGATAGTCAATGAATTGCGGTTTCGTAGCACTAATAGGTCGCCCCAATGTTGGTAAATCTACGCTGATGAATCATTTGCTTAAGCAGAAAATCAGCATTACTTCTCGTAAGCCACAAACCACAAGGCATCGAATTCTGGGGATCAATACCACTGAAGCGGGCCAAGCCATTTATATGGATACGCCGGGCATGCACAACAATGAAAAAAGAGCCTTGAACCGGTATTTAAACCGTACGGCTGAAACAACATTGCTGGGCGTCGATGTGATTGTCTGGTTGATCGATGGCTTATCGTGGCATGAATATGATGAAGTCATCTTTAAAAAGCTGGAACAAGCCGGATTGCCGGTTATTCTTGCTGTCAATAAAGTCGACAAGGTAAAAGACAAAGATGCCATATTGGCTTTTTTTGCCGAAGCACAGCATCGCTTTCCCTTTGAGCATTTAGTGCCTATTTCAGCCTTAAAAAGAACCAATCTTGATCAACTGGAAAGTCTGATCATGAAGCTGTTACCGGAAAATGATTTAATTTATCCTGAAGATCAGATTACCGACCGGCCTGAGCGCTTTTTGGCTGCCGAAATTATCAGGGAAAAACTGACCAGACGTCTGGGTGATGAATTGCCTTATGCGCTAACGGTTGAAATGGAGCGCTATGAAGAACTGCCGCATATCACTAAAATCTATGCCATTATTTGGGTAGAACGGTTGACGCAAAAAAATATTGTGATTGGCAAGGATGGCGAAATGCTAAAAAAAGTCGGCACGGATGCACGCTTTGATATAGAAAAATTAATCGGACAAAAAGTTTATTTACAACTTTGGGTTAAAGTTAAAAAGAACTGGTCGGATAATGAACGCGCCATGCAAAGTCTGGGGTTTAATGACTGATAGGGCCGTATATTTACAACCTGCCTTTATTCTGCAACAACGAAAATTTAGAGAAACCAGCCTTATTATTGATGTATTAACCCGAGATTTTGGCCGGGTTTCCTTACTGGCTAAAGGGGTAAGAAAAGCCAAATCCAAAACTGCAGGTCTGTTGCAACCTTTTATCCCGTTAACACTATCCTATTTTGGCAAGTCCGAGTTAAAAACACTGACTGATGTTGAAATAATACAACCATTCCCTCAGTTACAGGGTCTCGCCGTTTATTGCGGCTTTTATGTAAATGAACTGATCGGTTGTTTTTTGCATCAGCAAGATCCTCACCCGGAAGTATTTGCCTGTTATAAAACATGCTTATCCGGGCTTTCTGATAGCTCAAAAATAGAGGCGGCTCTACGTATTTTTGAACTGGATTTACTGGATGCCGTGGGCTACGGATTACAACTCAACCATGATTATCCTGATGGCAGCGCCATACAACCATCAACCCATTATCACTTCAATGCAGAACAAGGACCGATTGAAGCGGCTGATGGCTCTTTCTCCGGCAAGACCTTGCAGGCCTTACAGCTAAGACAACTCACCGACCCACAAGTACTGGCCGAAGCAAAAACACTGATGAGAAAAGTCATCGCCACTCATTTAAACGGTAAGCCTCTAAAAAGCCGGGCTGTCATTAACCAAATTATTCAACATCTATAAAAATGGACAAAATACATATCTTATTGGGCGTAAATATTGATCACGTAGCCACTCTCAGGCAAGCCAGAGGCATGCTTTATCCTGAACCGGTTCAGGCAGCACTGGTTGCCGAACAAGCGGGAGCAGACGGCATTACGGCGCATCTACGGGAAGACCGCAGGCATATTCAGGACAGGGATATTTATCTGTTAAAAGAGATGCTCCATACCCGCTTAAATATGGAAATGGCAGTAACTGATGAAATGATTAATCTTGCGGTTAAAATAAAACCTTACGCCTGCTGTCTGGTGCCTGAGAAACGAGAGGAATTAACAACTGAAGGTGGTCTGGATGTTTTAGGCAGCTTGCAGCGTACGCAATTGGCGTGTGATAAATTAAGAGCGGCAAGCATTGAAGTCTCTCTTTTTATTGACCCCGATGAAGCGCAGATTGATGCAGCGATAAAAGTCGGAGCACCCGTTGTTGAATTACATACGGGATGTTACGCGCTGGCTAAAACCCCAGAACAACAAGCCAAAGAACTGACGCGCATCAGGCAGGCGGCATTTTATGCGCATAGTGCAGGATTACAAGTCAACGCCGGTCATGGTTTGCATTTTTATAATGTCGAAGCTATCTGCGCAATACCGGAAATAGTCGAGCTTAATATTGGCCATGCCATTATCGCTCAAGCTTTATTTTCAGGCCTGGCTCAAACGGTTAAAGACTTAAAGCACCTAATGAGACAAGCCCGCTTAGCAATTTATTGATCGATTAATAAATAAATAGAGCCGATTAATTTAAGGTAAAACCGTGTTTTTGCATACGATAAAGCAAGGTATCCCTGGAAAGGCCTAATAGCCTTGCAGATTTGCTGCGATTGCCTTTTGTACGACCGAGTGCCTGATAAATCAAGTCGGCCTCTAAAGAGTCAAGCTGTATGCCACTTTCAGGCAGGGTAAAAGAAGGGGCTTTCGGAGTACTGCTACTATGGGTCATAAACTCGCGCGGGAGATTTTCCGGCTCAATGATCCGACCAGACAATAAAATACTAAGCCTTTCACACAGATTACGTAATTCGCGAATATTACCAGGCCAGGCATAATCCTTTAAAACCTTCAAGGCTTGTTTACTAAAGGTAGGCGCATCGATTAAATAAGTTGCTGCCATCATAGCCATAAAATGCTTGATAAGATGTTCTATGTCTTCAGTACGCTGTGCCAATGGTGGCAACTCTAAAGGTACCACGTCAAGCCGGTAGTATAAATCCCGTCTAAACTCGCCCGTTTCAACCTGTTTATTTAAATCCGAGTTGGTCGCGGCGATAATGCGAACATCAACGTTATAGGGCTTGATGTCACCAACAGCAAGACACTCGCCAGACTCCAGAAAGCGTAATAATTTTGCCTGAATTGACACGGGCAATGAATTTATTTCGTCAAGAAATAAAGTACCACCGTCTGCGGCTTGAAAAAGCCCTTGGGTATTTGCCGTTGCCCCCGTAAAAGAGCCTTTTTTATGACCAAACAATTCCGATTCAATGAGGCTTTCAGGTAAGGCAGCGCAGTTAAGGGTAATAAAGACTTTATCAGCGCGCCGGCTTTCTTTTTGAATGGCATTAGCGAAGACTTCTTTGCCTGTCCCGGTTTCACCCTTGAGCAAAACAGTTACATCAGTGGCGGCAACCATTCTGGCATTACGAATTAAAGAGTCCAATGCGGGAGATTGACCAATGATAGATTTAAAATGTCCCATAATAGTCTCTGTTAATGTAGTGCCGTGTGTGTGATTGAAAACGCCATCGGATTAAGCCAAGGCAAAGCCGATAACAGCGCCAGAATAATCATAAACAGACCAATAGCCTGCTTAAAACGCTGCATTCTGGATAGCCGGGTCAAAACGCTGGTCATTATACCAACTCCCATGACTGCAGGCAAAGTTCCTAAGCCGAAAGCCAACATGGTTAGTGCGCTCTTGCTGACATCGCCAGCTGTTATCGCCAGCGTTAAAGCCGCATAAACCAGCCCGCAAGGCAACCAGCCCCAGATCATACCAAAAAGATAGGCATGGGTAAGGCTTTTTACAGGGATCAGTTTACGTCCATAAGGTTCTATTTTTTTCCAAATATGCACCCCGGCTTTTTCAATATAAGCAAAACGGGGAAACCATCCGGCTATATAAAGCCCGGCACTGGCCATGATAGTCGCTGAAAGTAATTGCAGCACTCTATGCCCATGCGCTTCACCCAATTGCATGGATAATAAAACCTCAATAAAACCCGCCAGTGCACCCGCTATAGTGTAGCTGGTAATTCGGCCAACATTATAATTAAATACAAACGGTAATAATCGTTTTTTGCTCTTGCGTATTTCGGGGCTCAAACTTAACGTTAATGTGCCAATAATTGAGCCACACATGCCGATACAATGCATACTGCTAAACAGGCCCATTATAAAAGCGACCAGATAAGACGACGTAAAAGCGGGATCAAATGCCATGAGGTTCAAGGTTCAAGGTTCAAGGTTCAAGGTTCAAGGTTCAAGGTTCAAGGTTCAAGAATAATAAATCTTGAACCTCATGCTTTAATTGTTTGAAAATTGGGCAAGAATTTGTGCCTGAATTTTTTCAGCCATCGCTTTACGATTTTCAGCATCACGAATAGGACGGCCGACGACAATATAATCCGCACCATTCTGGAAAGCCATTTCGACACTGACCACACGCTTTTGATCGTCGTCTTCGCGATTATCAACCGGCCTGATACCCGGAGTAATAACCAAAAGCTTATTATCAAGTTGCTCCCTGAGCATGGATACTTCAAGTCCTGATGAGACAATACCGTCACAGCCGATTTGTAAGGCTCGTTTCGCGCGGGACAACACCAGCTCGCGCACATCGCACTTAAAGCCCAAATCATCAAGATCGCCACGATCCAAGCTGGTTAAAGCGGTAACTGCCAGTACTTTAAGATCGCCCTTTTCTTTGGCTGCGGCTTCCATAATCGCATCATTACCATGAATGGTCGCAAGATCAACACCTTTGCTGCTTAACGCCTTGATAGCCCGTCCAACGGTAGCCGGAACATCAAAAAACTTCAGGTCAACAAACACTTTTTTATTTTGCTGTTTCAGCCATTCAATAAAACCAAAATAATCACCCGACATAAACAGTTCCATGCCGACTTTATAAAAAATCACTGAATCGCCGAGCTCTTCTACCAAAGCTTGGGCTTCGGGGATACTGGAAACGTCCAGCGCCATAATCAGGCGCTCACGAACAGGAATAGGTTTGGTTGATATAAAGGTCATAGGTTCAAATTTCAAAGTTCAAGGTTTAAAGTAAAGTTGGCACATCAATACCGGTCGGGGTTTGCAATCCCTGTCCCGCCTCAAGATTTCTTGATGAAGATGAAGTTTATTAATTTTTCATCTTTAACCTGACCCTCAGGCCAGCGTTATGATAAACAAGTTTTTGTGTTAACTATCTTAATAGTTTATTGCGTTTTTAATCCTGCTTTATCCCAGGCTATTATGCCACCTTCCATATTATAAACTTTGGAAAATCCGGCCGAAGTTAATACATCAAAAGCTTGTAGAGAACGTCCACCAGTTTGGCATTGGGTGATAACAGGACTGTCCTTGTATTGTTTAAGCTCTGCCAAGCGCTCATTTAACTACCCCAAAGGAATATGAATTGCCCCTGGAATATGTTGCTTGTTCCATTCACTGTCTTCTCGAACATCGACAATAACGGCTTTTTGCGCTGCGGACATTGAAGAGGCTGCCCTAGGAGAGAGTGATTCGTTTGAAGCGGCTTCTGCCTGGCCAACAGCACAAGCTATTAATAAAGCTACAAAAGCTGACTGAAAAAACCTTAACAATAAACGCATATATTGGCTCCTGAATTATGGACCGGGCTCGTATGCAGTAATGCTATGATGGGTAACCTTGACAATGAAGATTAACTGACATAAATGCATACATCGATTTGTTATGAATATATTTTACCGGAACTTTTTTAAAAATGGACGTTAATCTTAGCATACCAACCCCACGCCTTCACTTATGAACTCAACATTGATTCAAATGACCTTGTTAATGGCTTGCGGTGTAGGCTGGAGAATCCTTAAGCCTGCCGGATTGACAGCAGAACATCTGCGCCATGTATTAACTACTTTTGTCTATTATTTGCTGTTACCCGCCATGGTATTAGACGTATTGTGGACAGCCGATATCGGCTTACAGTCCTTTCACTATACGATACTCGGTGTCAGTTGTATTTTCTTTGCGATGCTGTGCAGCTGGATAATAGGCACATTTTTTAAATTTGAACATAAACGTCTGGGTGCCATGCTGCTGGCGGCGGCCTTCCCTAATGTTACTTATTTGGGCTTACCTGTTTTGGAGCAGATTTTTGGTAGCTGGTCACGGTCAGTCGTTATACAAATGGATTTATTTGCAACAGCGCCCGTCCTGTTCACTATCGGCATTATCGTCGTCAGGCATTACGGTGAAGATCCATCAGAAAAGCCGCAATCAACGCTATCATTTCTTAATGCACCACCCTTTTGGGCAGCAGCTATTGCGGTCATTTTAAATCTCAATGAAGTTGTGGCTCCGGTATGGTTTACCGGCTTTTTACAAAAACTATCGGCAGCGGTAGTCCCGTTAATGCTGTTTTCCCTAGGATTGGCATTAAACTGGAGATCGGTCACCATCCGAAATGGTCCTTATGTCATGCCCGTTATTTTGATAAAGCTACTGTTAATGCCGGTATTTGCAATCGCTCTGGCCGGTTATTTGCCAATGGAAGGTAAATATAAAGCCGCAGCCGTGTTGGATATGGCAATGCCAAGCATGGTTCTGGGGGTTGTTTTTTGTGATCGCTATAAACTGGACAGCGCTTTTTATGCCATGGCCGTTACTGTAACAACAGCGCTGAGTTTAATCACCTTGCCATTTTGGCATAACATACTAATTAACGAGTTTATAAAATGAAGCCAACCCTGGAAATATTCTCTCAAGGCGAAGAAATTGTCACCGGACAAACTGTAGATACCAATGCTGCCTGGTTATCACAACAAGCGGTTGATTGCGGCTTTACCGTAACCCGGCATACCGCCGTAGGCGATAAACTGGATGACCTGATTATTTTGCTACAGGATATAGCTCAAAGAACCGATTGCTGTATTTGCACGGGTGGCTTGGGGCCTACCAGTGATGACTTGACAGCCGAAGCCGTCGCTACGGCTTTTAATCTGCCGCTGGAATTTGACGAAATTGCCTTTACCCAAATCAGTCGTTTTTTTGTGAACAGAAACAGAACGATGCCTGAATCAAATCGAAAGCAGGCAATGCTTCCACAGGGTGCCAAGCGCATCGATAATGAATGGGGAACTGCACCAGGGTTTTCCTTACAATACGGCCGTTGCTGGTTCGCTTTTATACCCGGCGTACCGACGGAAATGCAGCACTTATTTCTGGAAGGCATACTGCCGACGTTATCGACGCGTTTTTTATTACAACCGGGGCAATTAGTCTCTATCAAAACGGTGGGACTGGGAGAGTCTGTTATTCAGGAACGCATAAACGCTATCGAAATACCCGTAGAGGTAGAGCTAGGTTTTCGTGCCGGACCCGACGAAGTGCAAACCAAGTTATTATTTCCCTTTAATTATCCAAAAACGGCAATGACGACTTTAGTCAACCGGTTTGCCGAGAAAATGGGCGACTATGTGTTTGCTATTGATGGCTTGGGTGAAATAACCGGTGATCTGGCCTTTGAAATTAACAAACTAATGGTCAATAAAAAGCTGACTTTAGCGGTCGTAGAAACCGCCAGCCAAGGCTTGTTGGCAGCTAAATGCATGGGTTCAGAATGGTTGCTAAGCGCAAGTTATGAACAATCCACAGCCAAACTGGGACTTGTAGAAACCAATACAGAAAACTTGATAACAACGGCTAAAAAAATTGCCGTCGACCTGCAAAAATCCAGCGCAGCGGATTACGTTCTTGTTCAGTTTTATACAGGGGATAATAATGCCCTGCATAACAAAGACAAGGCCATCATTGTGCATAATATTTTACTGACTGGAGACTGCTTTTATCAGACTACCCAGCCAATAAACGGCGCCATCAAACGCAAACAAAATCAGGCAGCATTACTGACGCTGGATTTGCTACGACGTCATTTACAACATAAAACCATTAATCAATGATTGCTTGTAACGATAGCTTTTCGGATAAATAATTTGCAGGCCATCATGGCAAGCATGACCCAGTAGTCGAAAAATCCTCGCGTAATTTTTCATATCACACCATAGCGGGTCGTCAGCGCGCTCGCCACGCCATACTTGATTAGCCGAATCAGCATGAATTAAAGCCACAGGTTGGTGGGAAATACTTTTTTACCCACCAAAACAGCCAAAAGACAGACCTAAAAACACCCTGCTACGTATAGAAAGGGATGGTTTTTGTTAGGCAGGATAAATATAAGTCGTGTATTTATTCGTGTACCACATCATGGTATCGGCCTACCACGTGAAGATTGGTAGGGTGGACAACGTTTTTTGCCCACCAAAATAACCAAAAGGCCGTAAATAACCTCAATGTATGGAATCAAGAAATAAAGTTATCGTTGCCTGCTGATACTACTCCCAATTAACGATTTTAAAATTTAATCACGACAAATATGCGCGGCATGGAAGTCGATATGATCCTTAATGAAGCTGGCGATGAAAAAATAACTGTGGTCATAGCCTTCCTGCATGCGGATAGTACAGCTGTCGGTAAAGCCCTTGTCTTTAATTTTTTTGGCAAAAACTTCGGTTTTTAACTGTTCCGCCAGAAAATCATCAGCCAAACCCTGATCAATCAATATCGGTGGAATTGACGCGGACTTTTCAACCAGCATAAGACTATCGTACTGCTCCCAATCGGCTTTGTTATCGCCCAAATAAAGAGCAAAGGCCTTCTGTCCCCAAGGGCAGTTCATTGGATTGATAATCGGCGAAAAGGCCGAGACTGACTTGAACTTGTCTTTGTTTTTCAACGCCATGATTAAGGCACCATGACCACCCATTGAGTGACCGGAAATAGCCAGATTATCTTTCGATATTGAAAAATTTGTATACAGAATTTCGGTGACTTCATTGACCACATAATCATACATGCGGTAATTTTCTGACCAAGGACTTTCTGTTGCATTCAGATAAAAGCCGGCACCAGAACCAAAGTCGTAACTATCATGCTCTCCCGGAAGATCAGTTCCACGCGGCGAGGTATCGGGGCATATTACCGTAATACCATGTGCGCTGGCCCAAGGAAATACTCCCGCTTTGGTCATGAAGTTTTCTTCGGTACAGGTCAAGCCTGAAAGCCAGATCATTGCTGGTTTATGCGCTTTTGATGCGGCACTTTCAGGGATAAATACTGAAAAGGTCATCGGAGTTTTGGTCGATACCGAGGGGTGAGTATAGTACTCGACACTTCCGCCAAAACACTTTGCTTTTTTTATTAATTCAATAGTAGCCATTATGTATATATCCTAAAATATGACGACAGATCGTATGCTTTTACCATCATGCATATAATCAAATGCGGTGTTTATTTCTTCCAGCGGCATGGTGAAAGTAATCATTTCATCAATTTTTATTTCCCCCGCCATATATCTTTCAACGTAACCAGGTAGTTCTGTTCTGCCTTTAACGCCACCAAATGCAGAGCCTCTCCAAACACGTCCTGTCACCAATTGAAAAGGCCGGGTTGAAATTTCTTGACCGGCTCCCGCCACTCCAATAATCACTGATTCGCCCCAGCCTTTATGGCAACATTCCAAGGCTTGCCGCATTAAGTTGACATTACCAATACATTCAAAGGAATAATCAACACCGCCATCGGTTAGCTCAACAATGACATCCTGAATGGGCGCGTCATATTTCTTGGGATTAATAAAATCAGTGGCCCCCAGCATTTTGGCCATTTCAAACTTATCTTCATTAATATCAACAACAATGATACGTCCGGCTTTAGCCATAACCGCACCTTGAACACAAGACAGACCAATGCCGCCCAGTCCGAATATGGCAACTGTTGAGCCAGGCTCTACTTTGGCGGTATTTAACACCGCACCAATTCCGGTAGTAATACCACAGCCTAAAAGACAAACCTTCTCTAATGGGGCGGCTTTATTGATCTTGGCCAAAGCAATTTCAGGAACTACGGTATATTCAGAGAAGGTGGAAGTACCCATGTAATGAAAAATGGGGGTGCCATTTTTGGAGAAACGGGTAGTTCCATCAGGCATAAGACCTTTGCCTTGAGTGGCTCGAATCGCCTGACATAAATTGGTTTTTCCGGAAAGACAGAATTTACAGACGCCACATTCAGGTGTGTAAAGTGGAATAACGTGGTCGCCAACTTGTAAAGTAGTGACTCCTGCCCCCACTTCTTCAACGATACCGCCACCTTCATGGCCCAGAATAGTTGGAAAAATACCTTCAGGGTCATCACCGGAAAGTGTGAACAGATCAGTATGGCAGACACCGGTAGCAACCATCCTGACCAAGACTTCACCATGTTGCGGCCCTTGTAGATCAATTTCTTCTATAACCAGAGGCGAGTTTGCTTTCCATGCCACTGCTGCGCGAGTTTTCATAAATTATCCTGTTAATAAGTTTTTGTGAATAAGGCTGGATACAAAAAATTCTTTATACCCGGTAGCTTAATATTTTGAGGGATTGTTTTGTCGAGAATATTACCCAAGAAAGTCATAGCTGTTAAGGCTTTATTCAATCAAAACAAAGACGATAAGCTATAAACAGCCAAATTGGGAACAAAGATACCAGATTTGGATTGTAAACGCGATGCTCAACGTTAAGCGAGGGCTAATTTTTTGAACTGTAAAATAACATTAACCAAAATGTTATTTTAGCCTATAAGCAATACTGCTATCGTAGAAATAAAACCGATAAATCAGAGCATTAAGCGTACTTGATTATTAAACCCCTTAACCACCGGGAGGTAATACCAATCCGTTTTTAACTCGGCTTTGGCATCCCTGTTCTCGGCAAACTGCTTAAATTTGGTCGTAGAAAACCGTTTTAACAGTACTGGCAACGGTCTGTTGCTGATTAAAACCCAGTCACACGACTCCAAAAACCGGGATAAATAACACTCACCTGTCTATCAGCCGAAAACTTACAGCTTGGCAAGCACAGCCGCTACGGTCTCGCCCATTGCCGCAGGTGTTGGGCAAATAACAACGCCCAACTCTTTTAGTATGGCTATTTTTTCTGCTGCGCCTTCACCTGCCGAGGAAATAATCGCACCGGCATGACCCATACGGCGACCTTCGGGTGCTGTTAATCCGGCGATATAAGCAACTACCGGCTTGCTCATATGTTCTCTGGCAAAAAATCCTGCTTCAATTTCTTGGGGTCCGCCGATTTCACCAATCATGAGGATAACTTTGGTTTCGTCATCCTGTTCAAATTTTTCCAGAATATCACGGTGCGAACTGCCATTGATAGGATCGCCACCAATACCCACTGACGTAGAAATACCAATGCCCAGGCGTTTCATTTGATCGGCAGCTTCATAGCCTAACGTACCTGAACGACCAACGATACCGACATTACCATGCATGTAAATATGCCCTGGCATGATACCCAACATGGCACGCCCCGGACTGATAGTGCCGGCACAGTTAGGTCCGGTCAGTATCATGCGTTGGTCTATTGGGAAACGACGCAGAAAATTCTTCACGGTCATCATGTCCTGGGTAGGAATACCATCGGTAATTGCCACACAATATTTGATGCCGGCATCAGCCGCTTCCATAATGGAGTCAGCAGCAAAAGCCGGTGGAACAAAGATAATGCTGGCTTCAGCTCCTACTTGTTGCACGGCTTCTTTAACAGTATTAAAAACCGGCAAGCCAAGATGCGTTTGCCCGCCTTTACCGGGAGTAATGCCGCCTACGACTAGTGAGCCATAATTAAGCATATCTTGCGCATGAAAAGTACCGATTTTTCCGGTAAAGCCTTGAACAATAATGCGCGTTGTTTCGTCAATAAAAATAGCCATTTAAATCTCCTGAGCTGCTGCTTCTTTTGCAACCACTTCATTGCGTGCTTGCACCGCTTTTTCAGCGGCTTCGGCTAACGTTTCTGCGATAATAATAGGCAATCCGCTTTCTGCGATAATACGCCGCCCTTCTTCTACGTTTGTACCTGACAAGCGCACAATTAACGGCACTTTTAAATCGATTTTTTTAACGGCTTGTACCACGCCTTCAGCAATCCAGTCACAACGATTAATACCGGCAAAAATATTAACCAGCATTGCTTTCACGCCCTTATCGGCCAACACTAACCGAAAAGCTTTTTCCGTGCGTTCAGCCGAGGCACCACCACCGACATCCAGGAAATTGGCAGGCTCACCGCCAACCAGTTTAATCATATCCATCGTAGCCATAGCCAAGCCTGCACCGTTAATCATGCAGCCAATATCGCCATCCAAACCAATGTAGCTTAAGCCACGATCAGCAGCAGCCATTTCGCGCGGATCTTCTTGTGTTTTATCGCGTAATTCAGAAATTTTTAGTTGTCGGAACAAGGCGTTGTCATCAAAGCCCATTTTTGCATCCAGCGCAACCAGTTCGCCGCTACGGGTAACCACTAACGGATTGATCTCCAGCATACTGACATCAAGGGCGCGCAAGGCAAGGTAACAGCCTTTGATGGTTTTGACGGCATGACTTAATATTTCCGCATCCAAACCCAAGGCAAAGGCCATTTCACGGGCTTGATAGTCTTGCAAACCAACAGCAGGTTCAATATAAATTTTGGTAATGGCATCAGGATTATTGACTGCCAGATCCTCGATATCCATACCACCTTGTGCAGAACCAATCATTACAATCCGTTCCTCACTGCGATCAACCAAAAAGCAAAAATACAACTCCTTGACAATATCCGTTCCAGCTTCGATATATAACCGTGAACAGACCTTACCTGCAGGACCGGTTTGATGAGTTACCAGTCTTTTACCCAATAAGGAACCAGCCGCTGCTTCAACTTCATCATGAGTTTTACAGATTTTAATACCACCTGCTTTACCACGGGCTCCGGAATGAATCTGTGCTTTTACTGCCCATACATGACCACCGATTTCTCTGGCACGTTGTACGGCATCTTCCGGACTATACGCCAAGCCGCCTTCAGCAATTTTAATTCCATAACCGCTTAAAATGTCTTTCGCTTGATACTCATGAATATCCACAGCATCTCCCTTGTTGATTTTTTATTGGGGTGAAAAGTACCAAGGTGGTTTCCTGCAAAGAATAATCCTGCTTGCCAATTTTTTTATTCATTTGCTGCATTGTAAAAATAGTTATGTAACCAGAGTTACGTAACTATTTTTCCGCCGTGAAAATGAACAAAAATCCTGTGAAATTTAGACTTATTTATGCCTGGATATCACCTAAAACTAAAAACGCTATTTTTTCGCTTTTAGTCTTGCCTTCCTATTGAGTTTTTGCAGCAATCGCTTCAGCTGCACGTACCACATTACTGGCCATTTTTTCTGACGCTGCATCAATTAACCGACCGTCCAAAGCCGCAGCGCCTTTACCTTGTGCAGCCGCTTCTTGCAAAGCCACTAAAATACGTTTGGCTTTTTCAACTTCAGCCGCCGGCGGGGTAAAAATTTCATTAGCTAATTCGACTTGTGACGGATGAATAGCCCATTTACCTTCGCAACCTAACGCCGCAGCACGTCTTGCGGCAAGCTTGAAACCATCAGGATCTTTAAAGTCACCAAACGGGCCATCAATAGGACGTAAGCCGTAAGCACGGCAGGCAACGGTCATACGACTAATGGCAAAATGCCATTGATCACCCGGATAATCAGGATTTAAACCGCCGATGTTAGTAGTTCTTGCACGATTACTTGCCGCATAGTCAGCCACGCCAAAATGCAATGCTTCAAGACGACCTGACGCACCATTGCGGGCAATGTCTTCTACATTAGCCATGCCCAAGGCGGTTTCAATCAGGGCTTCAATGCCTATTTTATTTTTTAATCCCTGTTGCATTTCCAATTGGTTAAGCATCGCTTCAACCATATAAACATCGGCATAAACACCGACTTTAGGAATCAAAATAGTATCCAGTTTTGCACCGCATTGCTCAACCAGATCGACAACGTCACGAACCATATATTGGGTATCAAGACCATTAATACGCACAGAGATGGTCACACCATGACCTTTCCAATCCATGTCGTTTATGGCTTCAATAATGTTTTTTCTGGCACGTAATTTATCATCGGGAGCTACCGCATCTTCAAGATCCAGGAAAATGAAATCTGCCCCACTTTTCATCGCCTTTTCAAACATTTCAGGGTTTGAGCCCGGAACCGCTAACTCACAACGTTGAACACGTTGTACTGACGCTGCATATAAAGTGTGACTCATTTGTACATCCCTAATGTCATTAGTATAAAAAATTTATGCTTGTTTCTTAACGGCGTATGACTTAAACCGGAAACAAATAAATCGCCCATTCTACTTTCAGTGCAACCAAAGTCAATTTTTATAGCGTACTATCGACGTAAAGTCACAATCAAATCTTGCTGATTGTTGGTGCCTATGTCATTATTATTGGTTTTTTGGGTATTTATTTTCAATCCCCAAGTCCTGATTTAATCAATCATTCACCTACCTACAAAAGAGGCAAAACCATGGCTGGTCGTAACCACCTATATATTCCAGGTCCAACTAACGTACCTAATGAAATCTTAAGTGCGATGCACATCCCTATGGAAGATCATCGCTCCCCGGTTTTCCCCAAGTTACTGACGCCTCTGTTACAAGACTTGAAGAAAATTTTCAAAACAGAAACAGGACAAGCTTTTGTTTTCCCTGCAACCGGCACTGCCGGCTGGGAAGTTGCCTTTACAAACATATTAAATCCAGGCGATAAAGTATTGATCTACCGTTTTGGTCAATTCAGCCATTTATGGGCTGAAATGGGTAAACGCTTGGGTTTTGATGTTGAAATTCATGAAGAATCCTGGGGTAAAGGCATTCCGCTAGACAAGCTGGAAGCGCGCTTAAAAGAAGATACCCAACACCAGATCAAGGCAGTTTTAGCTACGCATAACGAAACAGCTACCGGAGTTACCAGTGATATTGGCGGCGTTCGTAAAGCCATGAATGCAGCAAGCCATCCTGCCATGTTATTTGTTGACGGCGTCAGTTCAATTGCCAGCATTGATTTCCGCATGGACGAATGGGGTGTTGATGGCGCCATCAGCGGTTCTCAAAAAGGCTTTATGATGCCGGCGGGCGGTGCCTTTCTGGCCTTTAGCCAAAAAGCATTAAAAGCCACTGAAACATCAACTTACCCACGTTGCTTTCTGGACTTAAGAGACCAGATGAACGCCAACAAAGACGGCTATACACCCTACACACCCTCTTTGCCTATCTTGTACGGTTTACGTAAAGCACTGGATATATTGCTTGAAGAAGGTCTGGAAAATGTCTATGCACGTCACTTCCGTCTGGCGGAAGGTACACGTAAAGCCGTTGCCGCCTGGGGTTTAAAAATATGCTCTGAAGCCGGCTTTGAATCTGATACAGTGACGGCAATTATGGTCCCTGAAGACAAAGATGCCCGCACTGTCATCAGCACAGCCTTTAGCAAATACAATATTTCTTTAGGTGCAGGTCTTTCTGTCTTGGCTGGAAAAGCCTTCCGTATCGGTCACGTTGGCGATATGAATGATGTGTCCATGCTGGGCGCTATCGCCGGTGTTGAAATGGCATTATTGGACTGCGGTTTTGATATAAAACCAGGTAGCGGCGTTGCAGCGGCTATCGAATATTATCGTTCAACAGCAAAATAAACTGCCTTAACCAGCGTAATCAGGCAACAGCTACTGTTGTCGGATTACGCGACTTCTACAAATATCTTCTGCCTAAATCCATACCCCCTACCCTGTGGAGAATATTCAATGAGCAAACCTAAAGTCATCGTCACGCGAAAATGGCCTGCTGAAGTCGAAGCACAGTTAACCGCACTTTACGACGTACAGCTGAACGAAAGCGACATCCCCATGACGGCAGACGAGCTTAAATATGCGTTGCAAACAGCGGATGCCGTACTGCCGACGGTTACTGATGCAATGACTGCCGACATACTGAATGTTGAGGGAAAACGCGCCAAAATTATAGGCAATTTTGGTGTCGGTTATAACAATATCGACATCTCTGCTGCCAAAGCACAAGGACTGGTGGTTACCAACACGCCACACGTTTTAACCGACTGTACCGCCGATATTGCCATGTTACTACTGTTAATGTCGGCACGACGCGCCTCTGAAGGTGAGCGCCTGATACGTAATCAACAATGGACAGGCTGGAAACCAACGCAGTTACTCGGACAAAAAGTAACCGGTAAAACCTTGGGCCTGATTGGTTTTGGTCGCATAGCCCAGGCAATGGCTAAAAAAGCGCATCATGGTTTCGGCATGAAAATCCTGTTTTACGCGCCGTCACAACCAGCCCAACCTGTTATTGATGATTTACAGGCAGTCCGTTGCGACACAGTTGAAGAATTATTATCGGCAGTCAATTTTGTCTCATTACACTGCCCCGGCGGCGAGGCAACAAGGCATTTAATTAACGAACAACGTCTACAATTAATGCAACCATCTGCCCATTTGATTAATACGGCGCGTGGCGATGTTGTTGATAGCAAGGCCTTGGTTAAAGCCTTAACAGAAGGCTGGATTGCCGGTGCAGGCTTGGATGTGTTTGAAGGCGAACCGAATATTGATCCCGGTCTTTTGGCTCTAAATAACGTGGCCCTGTTACCGCATTTAGGTAGTGCAACAGAAGAAACACGCACTGCAATGGGTAATCGCGTATTGGCAAATATCGGCGCTTTTTTTGCCGGTGAAGAACCCGCCGACCGGGTTGTTTGAAATCCAAACAATAAGGAAATATTCCGTTGGAGTGAAGCCAAAGATTGGGAAGATCTATACTTTCTCCCCAATCCTCGCTCAATAAAGCAACTTTGTTTATTGCGGGTCGTTCCATTCGGCCTAAAGGCCGACGTTTAAACCAACAAAGAAGATTGCTTAAAACAAATGCTTAACAGCATCCCTTTCTTCTTTTAACTCGATTTCTGTCAGCTTTAGTCTTTGCCTGCTAAATTCATTAATCGCCAGATCCTTTACAATACTGACCTTACCTTCAGTCACAGTTACCGGAAATGAGTAAATCAAACCTTTAGCTATGCCATAACTACCGTCCGAAAGTACGCCCATACTGACCCAATCACCTTCTTCAGTGCCCTTTATCCAATCTCTCATTTGATCAATAGCAGCATTAGCGGCAGATGCAGCACTCGATTGACCTCGTGCGTTAATAACGGCTGTACCCCGTTGCTGAACGGTAGGAATAAATTCTTTAACAAACCAGTTTTTATCAACCAATGACAAGGCATCCTGCCCCTTTACCTTGGCATAATTTAAATCAGGATATTGCGTGGCTGAATGATTACCCCAAATAGTCATATTTTTTATATCGGTAGTCAAAACGCCGCATTTTTCAGCCAGCTGGCTTATCCCCCTATTATGATCAAGCCGACTCATTGCAGAAAAATTTTCCGGACTTAAATCCGGCGCGTTTTTCAAAGCAATCAAGGCATTGGTATTGGCAGGATTACCTGTTACCAATACTTTTACCTCTCTGCTGGCAACAGCATTTAAGGCCTTCCCTTGCGGTGCAAAAATAGCTGCATTAACTTCCAGTAAATCTTTACGCTCCATCCCTGCCCCTCTTGGACGCGCACCTACCAGAAAAGCGTAATCAACATTCTTGAATGCCACCAGTGGATCATCGGTTATTTCAATTCTGTGCAGTAAAGGATTGGCGCAGTCATTTAACTCCATCACGACACCCGCCAAAGCATTCATTGCCGGTGCAATTTCCAGTAAATGCAAAACTATAGGCTGATTAGGTCCCAGCAATGAACCCGCTGCCAAACGAAAAAGCAAAGAATAACTAATTTGCCCTGCCGCACCGGTAACAGCTATATGAACGGGTGTTTTCATTTAATTTCCTTTATTTTTATTTTTAGCATTTATAGAGATTAACTTAATAAGATCTCACTCAACAATAAGGCTACCATTATTTCTAATAATTTCAGTGTAGTAACCGAACAATATCTGTCTTTTTAGCAATTTACTTTCACAAGTGAACAAATAGCTTACAGTTGGCATAATCGTATCACTCCTGCCACAGTAAAAACACCCATTAATCATGGCGCTTAATCACGGCACACTTTTTTTTATCGGGTATAATACGTCACAAAACATCACATTAACCATACACACGGATAAGTTAATGAAAAAACTGCTATTCCAGTTCGATACAGACACTCATCCATCAGTTTTTGATACGGTAGTTGGCTATGATGGCGGGGCAGATCATGTTATCGGCCATGGCAGTTTGATGCCGGAAAATGTCACGGCTCTGGTAGAGGGTGCCATGTTTACACGCTCTCCTAAAGATAAAAAAAATACCGCTATTTTTGTTGGCGGCAGCAATATGCTTGCCGGCCAGGAATTATTTACTGCCGTACAAAACTGCTTTTTCCCCGGCTTTCAAGTCTCTGTCATGCTGGATAGTAACGGCAGTAATACGACCGCTGCAGCCGCTGTTGCCAAACTGGCATCCAGCGGCGTACTCGCAGGCAAAAATGCCGTAGTATTAGCAGGCACCGGCCCGGTAGGCCAGCGTGCAGCAGCAATGCTGGCCCAAGAAGGTGCCAACGTCTCATTGACTGCCCGTAAAATGAGCCGTGCCGTAGAAGCCTGCAATAATATGAGGCTGCGTTTTGGCGTTGACATCACCCCTATTGAAGCATTTGATAATGATGCCAGAGCCAGAGCAATCGAAAATGCCACCATTATTTTGGCAACCGGAGCCGCAGGTGTTGAGCTACTCACGGCTGACCAATGGCAATATAACAGCAATATTGAAATGATAGCCGATGCCAATGCTACGCCACCTCTGGGCATTGGCGGCACCGACATGATGGATAAAGGCAACCTGCGCCATGGCAAGATAATCTGGGGCGCAATTGGCTTTGGCGCATTAAAGCTGGCGTTACACCGCGCCTGTATTGCCAAATTATTTACAGACAACAAGCTGGTTCTTGATGCCGAAAACATCTTTGCCTTAGCCAAAGAAATGGCTTAATTGAAACCTTTATCAATAAACCATTCGGCAAGCCCGACAAACTTGTCCTCAAGAAAAGATGCTGTCAGTATTTTTAAGGCAGGCATCGCTGCGGCTGACCCCTATCAAGCCGTTAAAAACTGTTTGTTTGCTAACGATGTACAGCTGGAAATCTTGCTGGGCTTGAATGACCTTACCCAAAAACGTACCGGCAACTGGTCAAAAGTCCATCTTATCGCTTTTGGCAAAGCCGCTTGCGCCATGGCAAAAGCGGCCAGGGAAATTATCCCTGCGCAGTTACTGGCCGGTACCGGCATTGCCGTTACCAATTATGAAAACGTCACCTTAATTGATGCTATCGAAGTAATCGGCGCTGCGCATCCGCTGCCTGATGAAGCCGGCCTTATTGCTGCCCAAAAATGTGCTGAACAAATCAGTCACGCAGAAATAAACGAACTCGTTTTGGTCTTGGTCAGTGGTGGCGGCTCAGCTTTAATTCCCTATCCTGTCAACACAATTTCGCTGGCAGAAAAGATTGCCACCACCGATTTACTACTTGCCAGTGGCTCGACCATTAACGAAATTAATTGTGTACGTAAACACTTATCACAATTAAAAGGCGGTGGACTGGCCAAACTGGCTGTACCTGCCGACTTACACGCATTTATTTTATCGGATGTCTTGGGTGACGACTTAAGTGCCATTGCCAGCGGACCAACGGTCCCTGACCCCAGCACGTTTAGCGATGCCATTGCCGTTTTTATAAACAAAGGTATTTGGAACAAAGTTCCTGTTCGCGTTCAACAGTATCTGGAACAAGGCAATCGGGGTAACGTACCGGAAACACCAAAACCTGGCGATAATATTTTTAAAAATACCAACCATACCTTGGTAGGCAGTAATTCAATCAGCCTCAAGGCAACGCTTAAAACTGCGCAAAAGTTAGGTTACGAAACCCGACTATACGATGCGCATCTTTGTGGCGAAGCAAGACAAACGGCTGAAAAATGGGTACGTTACGCAAAAAATTTAATCGACAACGGCATCGATAAACCGCTTGCCTTGTTGGCAGGTGGCGAAACTACTGTTACATTAAAAGGCACTGGATGCGGTGGCCGTAATCAGGAAATGGTACTGGCTTTTGCACTTGCGGCAGAGCAATACGACTTAACAGGCAACTGGACATTTCTTAGCGGCGGCACCGATGGTCGTGATGGCCCGACAGATGCGGCCGGCGGCATCGCTGACCAAAACTCCATAAAGCGCATGCGCTACGCAGACATAGATCCACTTGCCATGCTGGACAATAATGATTCATATACTGCATTAAAAAGCTCACAGGATTTATTGATTACCGGCGCAACCGGAACCAACGTAGCTGACTTGCAAGTATTACTTATCACCCCTAATTCTTATACAAACACCCACGCTTAATCAGGAGCTACCATGTTTAAAAAATCTATGTCCATAGCCGGTTTTGATGATGATCTGTTCAATGCGATGGAAGAAGAACGTAACCGTCAGGAAGATCACATAGAGTTGATCGCCTCGGAAAATTACGCCAGCCCACGAGTGATGGAAGCACAAGGCTCACAGTTAACCAATAAATATGCTGAAGGCTATCCCGGCAAACGTTATTATGGTGGCTGTGAATTTGTTGATAAAGTCGAGCAACTCGCTATCGACCGCGCCAAAGCCTTATTTGGTGCAGATTATGCCAACGTACAGGCACACTCAGGCTCTCAGGCCAACATGGCCGTATTTATGGCATTGATTCAACCGGGCGACACGATCATGGGCTTAAGTCTAGCTGACGGTGGTCACCTGACACACGGTGCCAAACCTAATTTCTCCGGCAAAATTTATAATGCCATTCAATACGGATTGAACCCTGAAACCGGTGAAATCAACTATGAACAAGTTGAAGCTTTGGCACTGGAACACAAACCAAAAATGATTATTGCGGGCTTTTCCGCTTACTCACGCATTTGGGATTGGCAACGCTTCCGTGACATTGCCGATAAAGTGGGCGCTTATTTTGTCGTTGATATGGCGCACATCGCCGGTTTGGTTGCTGCGGGTTTATATCCTAATCCGGTGCCTTTTGCCGATGTTGTTACCAGTACGACGCACAAATCCTTACGCGGCCCTCGTGGCGGCCTTATCTTATGCAAGAGCAATCCTGAAATCGAGAAAAAAATCGATTCCAATATTTTCCCGGGCATACAAGGTGGACCGGCCATGCACATTATTGCTGCGAAAGCGGTTGCCTTTAAAGAAGCCATGCAACCCGAATTTCGCATTTATCAGCAACAAGTGATTAAAAACGCTCAGGCAATGGCCGGCGTTTTTATCAAGCGTGGGTTTGATGTCGTTTCAGGCGGCACCGATAATCATTTGATGCTGGTTTCTCTTATTCCCAAAGGCATCACCGGAAAAGCCGCAGATGCAGCACTCGGCAAAGCGCATATCACCGTCAATAAAAATGCCGTACCTAACGACCCACAATCGCCTTTTGTCACCAGTGGTATTCGTGTCGGTACACCAGCCCCAACCACACGCGGCTTTAAAGAATCCGAAATGATCGAAATTGCCAACATGATGTGTGACGTCATGGAAAACATCGATGACGAAAACGTCAGTGCCGCAGTACGGGAAAAAGTCAGTAATCTTTGCGCAAGGTTTCCGGTTTATAGTTGAGTGAGTTAGAAGGATGCTGGGAATCCTTTACGCGCTTTGAGTGTAATCAAAATTGAAAGTATAAAGAAATGAATAAATCGGATTTAGAAAAGCTAGTTGAGATCAGACTATTAGAGGCTGAAACTCTACTAAAGTCTGGAAACTTTCAGGGAGCATATTATTTGGTAGGCTATTCACTTGAATGCGCTCTGAAAGCTTGCATTGCAAAGCAGGTAAACCAATATGATTTCCCGAATAAACAATTAGCTAATCAAAGTCATACCCACAATTTAACAGAGCTGCTTGGAGTTGCAGGGCTTAAACAGAAATTATCTGAAAAGGAAAAAGAAGATACTGATTTTGGTATAAACTGGGCCGTAGCAAAAGACTGGTCGGAATCATCAAGATATGAATGCAATATCGAAGAAACAAGAGCACGTGATCTTATCAATGCAGTAACAGAAATAAATTCAGGAATATTGGCATGGCTAAAGACGTATTGGTAACAGAAACCCTTTCGGAGCAAATGATCAAAGCTGGCGCCAAATTGATAGAACGGCTCGATGCTGCTAATGCAGAAATAAAAAGCGCATTTTGGCTATTTTTATCTGAAGAAAAAACATGGAAGCTAGTTCTCGCATCACCGCTTGTTGGTTCTGAAGGCCCGAGAGATTTTTATAAAAAGGTAGTTTCGACTAATCAACTTTCGACAGACGAAGAAGAAACTATCTCTCTTAATGATGTAGGCGTTGCTAATACAGATAATCAAATAGTTGAATTAATGAAAATTGCTATTAGCACTGATGACGGGATATCTGGAATCAGATTTTCCAGAAATACGATAAACGGAATGTTCATTGAAGATTCATATATATATCGATCCCGATCTTAACAAATAAATTCAGCCGGTGCCGCTATTGCATAGGTTAATTTAAGCGTCAGTTCGGAGATACACTGCTCAAAGTTAATCCTATTTCGTTGATTTTTTTGATTATACGACAGATACCGGAATTACCTAAAAAACGGGTCTTATCTGAAGGCTTGTTATTTTTTAGTGCGGTTGGGTTAGCTAAACCATAACCCAACACATCGAAGAAATAAATTTAATGACAAAACTACCATGAAAGTTCAACGCACTATTCAAACCGTAGACACACATCACCTGGTCATCGAAGTACCTGCATGATTTGTTCATCAATAGTTAGAAATTCTGGTGATTACTCGGGATGAAATCGGGGAGAAACCCTCTCGAAAACGTCGCATACCGCCCCCCAATTTGCTAGAAGAATTAGGTAATGTCATGCCCTCTATTTCAGCAAACGATTGGGGGACAAAACAAATGATTATTCTAAATATACATAATGCCCATTGACCTAGATTTAATATCGAAACTCTTCTGCATACAGTAAATCACATGAACGATTGATTAGGCACCAATTGCTATAACGCAATAAATTTGCTTACTTAAATAATTACAATTTATTAACTCAGGATAATCATGTCCGATATAGAAATAGCGCAACAAGCCAAAATGCAACCCATCATCGGTTTGGCAAAAGAACAGTATGGCATAGAAGCCGAACACCTTGACCCCTTCGGTCATTACAAAGCTAAAATATCGCTGGAATATATCAATAGCCTGACCGACAAAAAAGACGGTAAACTGATTCTGGTGACAGCCATTAGTCCGACTCCTGCGGGAGAAGGCAAAACTACGACCACAGTTGGCTTGGGCGATGCCATGAACCGGCTGGATAAAAAAACCATCATCTGTCTGCGCGAACCTTCTTTAGGTCCCTGCTTTGGTGTAAAAGGCGGCGCTGCCGGCGGCGGTTACTCTCAAGTTGTACCCATGGAAGACATCAACCTGCATTTTACCGGAGACTTTCATGCCGTCGGCGTAGCACACAATCTGCTGTCTGCATTGATAGATAATCACATCAATCACGGTAACGTTCTGGATATAGACCCCCGACGCATCCAGTGGAAGCGGGTTGTTGACATGAATGACCGCGCCTTGCGTCACATCGTTGTTGGTATGGGTGGCCCTGCAAACGGTTACTTGCGTGAAGACGGTTACGATATCGTCGTCGCTTCTGAAGTTATGGCAATTCTTTGCCTGGCAACTGATCGTGCCGACCTTAAGGAACGCTTGGGTCGCATCGTCATCGGTTACAAATCAGACAGAGTAACACCCGTTTATGCACGCGATTTAAATGCCCAAGGTGCCATGGCCGCTTTATTAAAAGATGCTATCAAACCCAATCTGGTACAAACACTTGAAAACAATATCGCTATTATTCATGGCGGGCCGTTTGCCAATATTGCGCACGGTTGCAACACGGTAACAGCAACCAAAACCGCGTTAAAACTGGCGGATTATGTCGTCACTGAAGCCGGTTTTGGAGCTGATTTGGGCGCTGAAAAATTTATTGATATTAAATGTCGTATGTCAGGATTAAAGCCCTCGGCAGTGGTTTTGGTTGCGACTATCAGGGCACTTAAATTTCATGGCAACGTGGCTAAAGAAGACTTAAACACCGAAAATCTGGCGGCAATCGAACAAGGTTTTGTTAATCTTGAACGTCATTACCATAACATTACCCAACATTACGGCTTGCCTTGTGTGGTCTGCATTAACCACTTCACTTTTGATACCGATGCTGAAATTGCTTTACTGCAACAAAAATGTGCCGACTTGGGCGCTACCTGCATTGTTTCAAAACATTGGGCAACCGGTAGTGCAGGTGCAGAAACATTGGCACAAGCGGTTATTGATATTGTTGACAACCGAGAACCTGGATTTACTTACGTCTATGATGAAAATCTCGACTTATGGGAAAAAATTGAAACCATTGCTACCAAGCTATACGGTGCAACTGGCGTTACGGCCAATGCCAAAGTAAAAACCCAACTTGCCGAATGGAATAATGATTACGGAAAGTTTCCGATCTGCATGGCAAAAACGCAAATGTCATTTTCAACCAATCCCAATGCCAAAGGTGCTCCCACGGAACATACCCTAGAAATCAGGGAAGTTAAACTAGCTAACGGTGCCGGCTTTATTGTGGCCATTGCTGGCGACATAATGACCATGCCCGGCTTACCCAAAGTACCTGCCGCAGAAAGAATTGATATCGATGATGATGGCAGGATAACCGGCTTGTTTTAGGATTTAATTCCAACGTAGGGGCAATCCTATTATGTGGTTGGCCTTGCGCCAATTGGGTAATGACACAGGGATTACCCCTGCATTATGTCCATTTTCTTATGTCAAATTCAGGCTATGACTACTCCACTACTCTCTGTTGAAAACCTTAGTGTTACTTTCAATCATCATCAGACAGTTGTTGATGACATCAGCTTTGTTATCTACCCAGGCGAAACTTTTGCCTTGGTCGGCGAATCAGGCTCCGGCAAATCCATCACGGCCTTGTCCGTGCTGAGATTAATGCCCAACAATGCCAAGATCAAAGCCCATGCTATCAACTTGCAAGGCGATAACTTGATAAAACGGGCAGAATTTGAGCTCTGTAAAATTCGTGGCAGACGTATCGGTTTGATTTTTCAAGACCCCATGTCCTCACTAAATCCGGTGATGACTATTGGCAGTCAAATCGAAGAAGTGTTAAACATCCATTTCTCTTTGCCCAAAAAAGCCGTTAAACAACTGGTACTACAATTATTGCAGCAGGTTGAAATACCCGAACCCGAACAGCGACTTAAAGACTATCCGCATCAACTTTCGGGCGGCCAAAGACAACGGGTGATGATTGCCATCGCCTTGGCGGGGCAACCGGATTTATTAATTGCCGATGAACCCACGACCTCTCTGGATGTGACCATTCAGGCGCAAATATTGGCGTTGCTAAAAACCATACAGCAACAAACCGGCATGGCCTTGTGGTTAATTAGCCATGATTTGGCTTTGATATCAACCATGGCAGACCGCGTTGCCGTGATGCAGCAAGGTAAAATTGTCGAAACCGGATTAACCAAAATCCTTTTCAATCAACCCCAACATCCCTATACCCGCAAACTACTCAAAGCTTTGCCCTCCATGCAAAGCTGTTTAACTAATACACCTAAGGAAAAACCGCCCTTATTACAGGTTAACAACTTTTATTGTTACTACCCGATCAGGAAAGGTCTTTTTAAACGCATAGTTGATCATGTACGTGCAGTCGATGGCGTGAGCTTTAATATCCAGCAAGGTAAAACACTGGCTTTGGTCGGTGAATCAGGTTGCGGTAAAACCACGCTGGGCAAAAGCTTGTTAAATCTGATCCTTGACGGCAGTGGCGAGGTTATTCTCAATGGCATTAATCTTAATAAACTGACCGGCGAAACATTAAGACAGCAACGCGCCAATATCCAGATCGTTTTTCAGGATCCATTTTCTTCAATGAACCCGAGAATGCTGGTTGGCGATATTATCGCCGAAGGCCTCCGGGCATTACATCCTGAAATTAGCGCTGCCGAACGCAAAGCCAGCGTCGCACAATTATTGCAACAAGTTGATTTACCGACTGATTCCGCTTTACGTTATCCGCATGAATTTTCTGGTGGTCAGCGACAACGAATATGCATAGCCCGTGCTCTGGCAGTGAATCCCAAGCTGATCATCTGCGATGAACCGACCAGCGCACTGGATGTGTCCGTGCAAGCGCAAATCATTCAATTACTCAAGACCTTGCAAGAAGAAAAAGGCTTAAGTTATTTATTTATCACCCATGATCTTGCCGTGGTTGCAGAAATAGCCGATGAAATTGCCGTTATGTATCAAGGAAAAATTGTTGAATACGGCACTGTACAGCAAGTACTCACACAGCCTGAACATGCCTATACCAAAAAGCTGTTGGCCGCTGTGCCGATTTTGACTATCGAGTAACAATCTGACATTGCCAGCATAACAACGTGTTGTAAATACAGCCATGAACCAGAAAGACTAAAATAGCGTGAAGTGATAAATAATTATGGCCATAAATTTTTCTGGCAAATCCAATCAGTATTTTGTGTTATCCTAGGCGGCTAAATTTCACGTAAAAAATGCACTTATTCCTTTATGCGAACTCGCGTTAAAATTTGCGGCTTTACCCGTGTTGAAGATGCTGTTTATGCCGCTTACTTGGGTGTCGATGCGATTGGTTTGGTATTTTATCCTCCCAGTCCACGTCATGTTGAAATCGAACAGGCGATTAAAATTGTTAATGCCCTGCCCGCTTTTACCTCGGTGGTGGCTCTATTCGTCGACGAACAGGAAGCACGAATACGTGAAGTGTTGGCGCAAGTACCGATTGACTGCCTTCAATTTCATGGCGATGAGCCCGCCAAAGCTTGCAGAATTTATGGCAAGCGGTACATTAAGGCATTAAGAATGAAGGATGGCATCGATATTTCTGCTTTGGCAGAACACTACCATGATGCAGCAGGCTTGTTACTGGATGCTTTTCATGCCGATGCCAAAGGCGGAACCGGCAATCAATTTGATTGGGCCTTGATTCCAGCGCAATGTAGTTTGCCAATCATACTGGCTGGTGGTTTGAATGAAACCAATGCCAAACAGGCAGTGCAAACAGTAAAACCTTATGCGCTTGATATCAGTAGCGGCGTAGAAGTAAAAAAAGGTGTTAAAGACTCGCTTAAAATGGCGGCATTTATAAATCAAGCTAATGAAGGTAACCAAGTAACAGCATGACCCAAAAATATAATATGCCCGATGAGCGGGGACATTTTGGTCCTTACGGTGGAATTTTTGTTGCTGAAACATTAATTCCGCCCATTCAAGAATTGAATGCCGCCTACCAGCAGTATCTAAACGACCCCGAATTTATAGCGGAACTGGATGCTGATTTAAAATATTATGTTGGGCGACCTTCGCCTTTATATCATGCTGAGCGCTGGAGTCGTGAACTGGGCGGCGCACAAATCTATTTAAAACGTGAAGATCTTAATCATACCGGATCTCATAAAATCAACAATACGGTAGGCCAGGCTTTATTGGCGAAACGTATGGGTAAGACGCGTATTATCGCTGAAACCGGTGCCGGTCAACATGGCGTTGCAACCGCTACAGTTGCCGCAAGACTGGGTCTTGAATGCGTGGTTTATATGGGTGCCGTTGACGTAGCCCGGCAGTCTTTAAACGTCTATCGCATGAAGTTATTGGGTGCAACAGTGATCGCTGTTGAGTCGGGCTCTAAAACCCTGAAAGATGCTTTAAACGAAGCACTCAGGGATTGGGTAACCAATGTTGACAATACTTTTTATATTATTGGCACGGTTGCAGGACCCCATCCCTACCCTGCCATGGTACGAGATTTTCAGGCAATTATTGGCCGGGAAGCCAAGGATCAGTGCCTTGAGGCAACCGGACGTTTACCCGATGCGCTGGTCGCTTGCGTAGGCGGCGGCTCAAATGCCATTGGCTTGTTTCATCCCTTTATTGATGATGCTTCGGTAAAAATGTACGGTGTTGAAGCCGCCGGTGACGGCGTTGCTACAGGCAGACATTCAGCGCCTTTATGCGCAGGTCGCCCTGGTGTATTACATGGTAATCGCACCTATTTAATGGCTGATGATGACGGTGAAATTATCGAAACCCATTCCATCTCGGCAGGCTTGGATTATCCTGGCGTCGGCCCGGAACATGCGTGGTTAAAAGATACCGGACGGGTAACTTACGCCAACATAACCGACACCGAAGCTCTGGAAGGTTTTTATGCGTTAACACACATGGAAGGCATTATTCCAGCACTAGAGTCCAGCCATGCGATGGCTTACACGATGAAACTTGCACCTACCATGAATAAAGACGAAACCATTATTATTAATCTGTCCGGTCGTGGCGATAAAGATATGCAGACCATGGCTAAACGTGAGGGAATAGAATTGTGAGTCGATTAGCTGCCCGATTTGAAGAACTGGCCAAAACAGGTCGCAAGGCCTTAATTCCGTTTATTACCGCCGGCGATCCAAAACCTGAATTTACCGTACCAATGATGCACGCCATGGTAAAAGCCGGCGTTGATGTTATTGAGCTGGGCGTACCGTTTTCTGACCCGATGGCCGATGGCCCGGTTATTCAACGTGCCAGCGAACGCGCTTTAGCCCATAAAATGAGCTTAAGACGGACCTTGGAAATTGCGACTGAATTTAGAAAAACCGATCAAAAAACCCCTGTGGTATTAATGGGTTATTTAAACCCGATTGAAGCAATGGGTTATGAAAACTTTGCCAATGCCGCACAACTTGCTGATATTGATGGCGTTTTAACCGTTGATTTACCCCCGGAAGAAGGCGTTGAGTGCGGTGCATTGCTAAAGGCACGCGGAGTTGATCCTATTTTCTTGCTGGCACCCAACAGCACTGATGAACGCGTTAAAAAAATGGATGCCTCAGGCAGTGGTTATATTTATTATGTTTCGCTTAAAGGCGTGACCGGTGCCGGCCATTTGAATGTTGTTGATGTTGAAAACAAAGTAAAGCAAATTAAAGCCAATACACAATTGCCTATCGCTATTGGTTTTGGTGTAAAAGATGCCGATACGGCAAAAATTGTTGCCAATATAGGTGATGGTGTTGTTATCGGTAGCGCGCTGATCAATAAAATTGAAGCCAATCTGGATAATCCTGATCAGGCTAAAAATGAAATCATTGAATTATTAACATCGATACGTCACGCACTGGATAATTAAAAGCGTGTTCATAAGCCTATTGATGAAGCATTACGGAGCAATCGAATGAGTTGGTTTGAAAAATTACTGCCTACGACAATCAGAACAGAAAGATCCAGTAAAAGAGGTACTGTACCTGAAGGCTTGTGGACCAAGTGCCCTGGCTGCAATGCAATTCTTTACAACACAGAACTGGAACGAAACCTTAGCGTCTGTCCAAAATGCGAGCATCACATGCGCATTTCAGCGAGAGCGCGACTGGACATGTTTTTGGATGAAGAAGGCCGTGAGGAAATTGGCAAATACATTAAACCGGTTGACCCGTTAAAATTTAAAGATACCAAGAAGTATAAAGACCGCATTGTTCTGGCACAAAAACAAACCAAAGAAAATGATGCCCTGGTCGTCATGAAAGGACAGCTTAAAGGTAATGATATTGTTGTTGCAGCCTTTGATTTTAAATTTATGGGCGGCTCAATGGGCTCGGTAGTGGGTGAACGCTTTGTTCGTGGCGTCAACAAAAGTGTTGAGCTGGGCATACCTTTTATTGTTTTTACCTCAAGTGGTGGTGCCCGGATGCAGGAATCGCTATTTTCGTTGTTTCAAATGGCAAAGACCAGCGCCGCATTAACCAGACTGTCCGATTCAGGAATACCTTATATTTCTTTTATGACAGATCCAACAATGGGTGGCGTATCGGCCAGTCTGGCCATGTTGGGCGACATTAATATTGCCGAACCTAACGCCTTAATTGGTTTTGCAGGGCCTCGGGTGATAGAGCAAACTGTCCGTGAAAAATTGCCGGAAGGTTTTCAGCGTAGCGAGTTTTTACAAGAGCATGGCGCCATTGATATGATTGTCGACAGACGTGAAATGTGTAATAAAGTTTCCAGTATTTTGACGCTATTGATGGCCAACAGGGGAAAGACACCGGCCTCCGAGACCTCCCTATCAATGCCTATTGAAGCGGTAGAAAACGCTTCTGATCAGGAATAACTCA
Organism: Methylobacter sp. S3L5C; assembly: GCF_022788635.1. Taxonomy (NCBI): domain Bacteria; kingdom Pseudomonadati; phylum Pseudomonadota; class Gammaproteobacteria; order Methylococcales; family Methylococcaceae; genus Methylobacter; species Methylobacter sp. S3L5C. The sequence continues at coordinate 66,842 of NZ_CP076024.1, forward strand.
CGCCTAAAGAATTCGGTTAATGATGCGTTTTGATTCGCTAAAAGGTTGGCTGGATTGGCAAGAAAGCTTGCATCCCTTGGCAATAGACTTGGGATTGGAGCGGGCAGCACAGGTTTTTCATGCATTGAATCCTGATTGCCTTAAGCCACCTACGATTACGGTTGCCGGGACCAACGGAAAAGGTTCATGTATAGCTTATCTTGAGGCTATTTACAGAGCCCAAGGTTACCGCGTAGGTGCTTATTCTTCTCCGCATATCCTGAAATATAATGAAAGAATAAAAATAGACGGTAAACCTGTATCTGATGAATTGATTTGTGCAGCCTTTGCAAGAATAGAGGCGGTTCGGGGTAATACCTCATTAAGCTATTTTGAATTTGGTACACTGGCCGCACTAGATATATTTTGGCGCTCAGGATTGGATGTTCAATTACTTGAAGTCGGTTTGGGTGGAAGGCTTGATGCCGTCAATATTGTTGATCCCGATGTCGCCTTAATATCCAGCATCGGTATTGATCATGTTGATTGGCTGGGCGCTACACGCGAAGCAATAGGACGAGAAAAAGCCGGTATATTCAGGGCAAAAACGCCCGCTATCGTAGGCGATTGCGACCCTCCTGCCTCATTACTGCAAAGTGCCATTGATAAAAATGCCCTACTCTATTGTATTGGCAAAGATTTCGGCTTTAAAAAGCAAATGACAACCTGGAATTGGTTTGCTGGTGATCGGCACATTCGCCAAATACCTGAACCGGGCTTAAAAGGCGAGCATCAATACCGCAACGCTTCTGCGGTTATTTTAGCCGTAGAAGTATTGTCAAAAATCTTGCCGGTAAGCGATAAATCCATTCGTACCGGACTGAAAAACAGCCATTTACTCGGTCGTTTTCAATTAATTAATGATAAAATCCCCATCCTGTTGGATGTCGGGCACAATCCGGAGGCAGTCAAAACATTAGTTGATTACCTCATCAGGAATTTCCCCGGCAAAAGGATACATGCAATTTTTTCAATGATGAAAGATAAAGACATAGCAAGTGTCATCAACATCATGAATCCAGTGGTTTACGACTGGTTTTTTGCACCGTTGTCCAACCCAAGGGCGGCGACAGAATCGATTATGCGGGAAATTTTTTCTCAAAGCTCAGCGACCAAAGTCTCCTTTGGCTTTAACGGCTTTGCGCAAGCTTACGAGGCAGCAAAAAGCCAGTCACTGGAAAACGATTTGCTGCTGGTTTTTGGTTCTTTCTTTTTAGTGTCTGATTGTTTAAATGAATTTGAGAAAAGGTGAGTTGACAAAATGAATCAAGAATTAAAACAACGGTTAATTGGCGCTATAGTTGTTACGGCTCTGGCTGCTATTTTCATTCCCATGCTGTTTGATGACCCTATTGATAATAGCGGCCAATCAATCAGTGAACTGATTATTCCTCCAACACCAGTTAAAACGGGAGAAGAGTCGGCAAACAAATTACCGACCAATGCCAACCAGATTTTGAATGCTCCTGATGCGGGCTCTGAAACTGTTGTGAATACAGAAGAAGAGTCTGAACTATCTTCAAGCAATCAACTTACTCCGGAAGCGCCTTTGGATGATGAACCTCAAGTCGATACCGAAGATCTGGGCGAACCAATGACTGATGAAGCGGGCAATGATGGCACATCGACGTCTTTGGATACCGGCATAATAGACGAACCCCCTAAACCGGTAACAACACTAAAAAAAACAGAGTCAAATACCACTAAAGCTGTTACAAAAGTAAAGCCGACAACACCCGCTACCGCTAATACCACAGAAAAATCAGCGGTTAAGGCAGTAAAACCAAAATCTGAATTCAGTCGTTGGACTATTCAAGCCGGTAGCTTTGGTAAAAAAGAAAATGCCATGTCGTTGATGGAAACTCTACGTAAACAAGGACTGCCAGTAACCCTTGATGTATCCAAAGGCGCAGGCAATACTCCCATATATCGACTTAAAGTAGGCCCGGTACTTGACAAGAAACGCGCTCTGGAAATGAAGGCAAAAATGGATAGCCAAAAAATTCAGTCCCTTTTGATTGCTGAGTAACACGCATTGAATTTGATAAATCCAAAAAAGCAATGATCTGGATAGATTATGTCATTTCCGGACTGGTTTTAATTACTGTTATAAGTGGATTCATGCGGGGTCTTGGCCCTGCATTTTTTTCGTTATTTCTCTGGTTACTGGCAATTGGAGTTGGTTTAAATTTTAGTCGTGAATTCTCTGTTTTCCTAAAACCACTTATCAATAATCCTTTACCTCAAATCACTGGTGCTTTTTTATTGTTGTTTTTGATAACCCTGATTGTTGGTAGTTTAATTCGGATACTTTTGGGTGACTCCATCAAAAAAACCACATTAACCTTTACCCATCGTTTGGGGGGAATGGTTTTTGGTGCCTTACATGGTATGGTCGTTGTTCTGGTATTGGTTATACTGGCCGGCCTAACCGCTTTACCGGATGATCTTTGGTGGCAAGAATCAACATTGCTGTCACCTTTTCAAACATCCGCCATTTGGTCACGCGACCATATTCCGTCAGGGCTGGCTGAATATATTCATTATCGTTAACAACTCTATAAATTCAAGTAAAAATTATGTGTGGTATTACTGCTATCGTTTCACATCAAGCTGTTAATCAAGAACTCTATGATGCACTGACAGTCTTGCAACATCGCGGCCAAGATGCAGCTGGCATAGTCACCTGTGAGAAGGGCCGTTTACATTTACGCAAAGATAATGGCTTGACCCGCGATGTGTTTACCAATTCCCAAATGCTGAAGTTAAAAGGCAACATGGGTATAGCCCACGTTCGCTATCCAACGGCGGGATGCACCAGTTCGCTGGAAGCGCAACCGTTCTATGTAAACTCTCCCTATGGACTAACACTTGCACATAACGGTAATTTAACCAATACCGAAGATTTAAAAAAAGCCCTGTTTGTAGAAGATCTTCGACATATTAATACCGACTCCGATTCTGAAGTCCTGTTAAATGTTTTTGCTCATGAACTACAAAGTCTGGGTAAACTGGAATTAAGTATCGATGATGTGTTTCAGGCGGTAGCGGGCGTTCATCGGCGCTGCCGAGGCGCTTACGCCGTGGTTATCATGATCGCAGGATTTGGGGTTGTGGGCTTTAGAGACCCTCACGGAATCAGACCGGTCGTATTTGGGGTAAGAGAAACCGAACAAGGTCCGGATTTCATGATTGCCTCCGAAAGTGTTGCACTTGATTTATTAGGTTTTGATCTTATTCGCGATATAGAGCCTGGTGAAGCCGTTTTCATTGAAGAATCAGGTGTATTGCATACCAAACAATGTGCTGAAAAAACAGACCATTGCCCTTGTATTTTTGAGTATGTCTATTTTGCCCGCCCGGATTCAATTATTGACGACATTTCAGTGTACAAGGCGCGCCTGCGTATGGGTGACAAACTGGCCGCAAAGATTATCAGAGAGTGGCCTGATTATGACATTGATGTGGTAATCCCGATACCCGATACCAGTAGAACCGCTGCCTTACAAATGGCTAACAAGCTAGGCGTCAAGTATCGTGAAGGCTTTATGAAGAACCGTTATATTGGTAGAACCTTCATTATGCCTGGACAAAAAATGCGTGAAAAATCGGTCAGACAAAAACTCAATGCCATTGATCTTGAATTTGACGGCAAAAATGTCTTACTGGTTGATGATTCTGTCGTAAGAGGCACAACCTCCGCACAAATTATCCAGATGGCACGCGATGCCGGTGCCAAAAAAGTCTACTTTGCATCTGCTGCGCCACCGGTTCGCTATCCCAATGTTTATGGTATTGATATGCCTGCAGCAAACGAATTGATTGCGCATAACCGTACCGAAGATGAAGTATGCGAAGCAATCGGTGCCGATCGTTTGATTTATCAGGATCTTGTTGATTTGATTGAGGCGGTTCGCAAGGGCAACCCCGACATTCAACATTTTGATACTTCATGCTTCAGCAAAGAATACATTACCGGCGATATTGATGATGCCTATCTGGAACGTACCGAGGCACTCCGCAACGACAATGCCCAAGCGAATCGCAATGCCGATAACTCGCTGATTGAAATGCTATAACAAGTACAAGGCTCAAGGTTAAAGAACCTGATATTTAACGTAATCGCTGCTTGCCTTTAGCCATTAACCTTTTACATTGAACCTTTTACCTAGAATCTCTATTTATGAAAGACATTAACTGGAACGACTATTCCTTAGAAACCCAAGCGATAAGAGCCGGACACAAACGTACTCATGAAGATGAGCACAGCATACCTATCTTTACCACCTCCAGTTATGTGTTTAAAAGTGCCGAAGAAGCTGCCTTGCGCTTTACCGGAAAAAAACCGGGTAATATCTATTCAAGGTTTACCAATCCAACAGTCGATGCCTTTCAGGAAAGATTGGCTCTAATGGAAAACGGTGAGCGTTGCCTGGCATTTGCATCCGGAATGGCGGCAATTATGGCAGTCGGTATGGGGCTTCTTAAAGCAGGGGACCATGTCGTGTGTTCTCGCGGTGTGTTTGGCAATACCGTCTTGGTATTCCAAAATTATTTCGCAAAATTTGGCGTTGAAACCGATTTTGTTGATTTAATAGATACGCCGGCCTGGGAATCTGCTATCAAGCCCAACACCCGATTTTTATTTCTGGAAACACCTTCCAATCCTTTAATTGAAATTGCTGATATTTCTGCCCTCGCCGATATCGCCCACGCGCACAATTGCTTGCTGATTGTTGATAATTGTTTTTGCACCCCTATTCTACAAAAGCCTTTTGATTTAGGGGCTGATATTGTTATTCATTCAGCAACCAAATATATAGACGGTCAGGGTCGCTGCGTAGGTGGTGCAGTTATAGCTAGTGATGAAATCATTGAAAAAGCCATTTATCCTTATCTACGTACCGGTGGCGCAACCATGAGTGCGTTTAATGCCTGGGTATTTTTATCAGGATTGGAAACCTTGGCCATCAGGATGAAAGCGCACTGCGATAATGCCTTTGAATTAGCCAAATTTCTGGAACAACAACCTGCCATAGCCAAAGTACACTATCCCGGCTTGCAATCTCACGCACAGCACGAACTGGCAAAACGTCAACAAAGTCAATTTGGCGGGATTGTCAGTTTTGAAGTACACGGTGGCAAGGAAGAAGCCTGGAAATTAATCGATGCCACAGAAATGATATCAATCACTGCAAATCTGGGCGATGTTAAAACGACTATAACGCATCCTGCGACAACCACACATGGCCGGTTAACACCTGAAGCGAGAGCTGCGGCAGGTATTAAAGATGGTTTGGTCAGAATTTCAGTCGGCCTGGAAGCGATAACTGATATAAAAAATGATCTTTTAAAAGGTCTGGTATAGAGACGTAAATTTTTCACGCCACTACTATCCATCATGAACATTGACGTACTTTGTGTGGGTCACGCCTCTTATGATTTGGTCTTTTCGGTCGCTCATCACCCTGCCGAAGATGAAAAAATTTTCGCAGAAAGCTTGGTCAGTTGCGGAGGCGGTCCTGCCGCCAACGCTGCCGTAACTGTTGCTAAACTTGGCTTCAAAGCGGCCTTTTCAGGCTACCTTGGACAAGATATTTATGGCGAAAAACATTACCAGGAACTGCGTCAATATGGTGTTAACACTGACCTTATTATTCGTGGTACCTCCCCTACCCCGCTATCTACCGTACTAGTCAAAGCGGACGGGAAACGGGCGTTAATTAATTACAAAGGTGAAACCAGGCCATTGCTTTCTGAAGCAATTGATTTCTATGGTATAACACCCAAAGTTATTTTGTTCGATGGCCACGAGCCACAGTTGTCCACATCCCTGCTGAAGCGCACACAAAGCGAAAAAATCCCCACTGTTCTGGATGCAGGCTCCGTTCATGAAGGCACGTTAGCTTTGATGGAACAGGTCGATTATCTGGTTTGCTCCGAAAAATTCGCCCGGCAATTTGCAGGTGATCAGGAGACAGCTTTAACTCGTTTAGCGGAAAACTCTCCAACAGTTGTCATTACTTTGGGCGAAAGAGGCCTGATTTGGCAGCGAGGTCAAGAGCGAGGGGTCTTACCGGCATTTTCTGTTAACGCCATTGACACGACTGGCGCAGGAGATGCTTTTCATGGCGCATTTGCAGCCGCTATTGTCTTAAAAATGAACTGGCTTGATGCGTTGCGCTACGCAAGTGCTGCGGGAGCACTTTGCTGCACAAAAATAGGTGCCCGATCAGGGCTACCTTCAAAAGAAGAGCATCGGGCACTGCTTGAGCGTTAAAAAAATAATTCCATTATAAACCTTAATTTTACAATGGTCTAACCAAGCCGGTATCATAAATTACTACCAAATTTTAGAGACTCATCTTTATTAACGAGTAGCCCATAAGATTTGTCGAGCGAAATATGGCTATCCGGAAAATAGTATTTTTCGTAACGACGACCTGTCATACCGTCACTATAAACCAGCACTGACAGCGCTAAAATGGCAACGCGAGCTAAACAAATTTTAGTTACCTGTAACAAACCTTGTCGTGATCATCAATAGACTAAACACCCTTTATTTTGGTATAGTTATACCGTTTAAAAGCTTAGATACACCTGTTTTAATAATTTTTCACATTATCACTCTGGAGATACTCAATGCCAATTAAAGTTGCAATCAATGGTTATGGTCGTATTGGACGCAATATCGTCCGCGCATTATACGAGTCAGGCCGTACCAATGAAATCCAAATAGTTGCGATCAATGACTTAGGTGACAGCAATACCAATGCTCACCTGACACAATACGATTCAGTACATGGAAAATTTCCCTTTGAAGTTACTGTTGATGGAGACTACATTGTTATTAATGGCGACAAAATTAGAGTTTTCTCGGAAAGAGATCCTTCAAAACTGCCTTGGGCCGAGCTGAATATTGATGTTGTTCATGAATGTACCGGTTTTTTCACCAGCAAAGCTAAAGCATCAGCACACATTACTGCCGGCGCAAAAAAAGTCATTATTTCAGCCCCAGGTGGCGATGATGTTGACGGAACGATCGTATTTGGCGTGAACCATAACACCCTGAAAGCATCTGACACCGTTATTTCCAACGCATCATGCACAACCAACTGTCTGGCACCAATTGTAAAACCGTTAAATGACGCTATTGGTATAGTCAGTGGTTTAATGACGACTATTCATTCATATACTAATGACCAAGTTCTGACTGACGTCTATCACAGTGATTTACGTCGTGCCCGTTCAGCCACACAATCAATGATTCCTGCCAAAACCGGTGCAGCTGCGGCCGTTGGTTTGGTATTGCCTGAACTGGCTGGAAAACTGGATGGTTTTGCCATGCGTGTACCCACTATCAATGTTTCTGTTGTTGATTTAACTTTCTATGCCGCCAGAGACACCAGCGTAGCAGAAGTTACCGAAATTTTAACAGCGGCCTCGAAAGGCGCTTTAAAAGGCATTCTGGATATCAATGACAGACCGCTGGTTTCTATTGATTTTAACCATAATCCTGCATCATCTATTTACGAAGCACCACTGACTAAAGTATCGGGTGGACGCTTGGTAAAAGTTTTATCTTGGTACGATAACGAATGGGGCTTCTCAAATCGCATGTTGGATACCACCATTGCTCTTGTAAATGCTAAATAACGGATTTAATTAATGTTAAGAAGAACCAAAATTTTAGCCACACTCGGCCCTGCAACTGATAAGCCAGGTGTACTTGAAGGCTTATTCAAAGCAGGTATTGACGTTGTCCGGATGAACTTTTCTCATGGTTCTGCTCAAGATCATCTCGACAGAGCTGATGCAGTTCGCGCACTCAGCAAAAAAACCGGCAGACGCGTAGGTATTCTGGCGGATTTACAAGGTCCTAAAATTCGTATTGCCCGATTTAAAGATACCAAGATATTTTTAAATGAAGGCCAGGAATTTGCCTTGGATATTAACTTTGATCCTACTGCTGGCGATCACACTCAGGTTGGTATTACCTACGAACCTTTGGCTTTGGAAGTTAAACCCGGCAGCCGACTGTTGCTGGATGATGGTCGTATTGTGCTGGATGTTGTTGATGTTGTTGATATGCGTGTTAACTGTACCGTTATTGTCGGTGGCGCGTTATCCAACAATAAAGGTATAAATCTGATGGGTGGCGGTCTTTCTGCAGCAGCATTAACTGAAAAAGATAAGGAAGACATCAAAACTATCGCTCTGATGAATTGCGATTACGTGGCTATCTCTTTTCCACGTTGCGCTGAAGATCTTAATGAAGCACGTCGTTTATTGGAAGCGGTAGGCTGTTATGCCGGTATTGTTTCTAAAGTTGAAAGGGCAGAAGCAATAGTTCCAGACGTTATGGATGAAATCATTCTGGCATCTGATGCCGTAATGGTAGCTCGTGGCGATCTGGGCGTTGAAATTGGCGATGCCAACTTACCTGCTGTACAGAAATTACTGATTAAACGTACACGGGAACTCAATCGTGTTGCTATTACCGCAACACAAATGATGGAGTCGATGATCGAAAATCCGATTCCTACACGGGCTGAAGTATTTGATGTTGCCAATGCCGTTTATGACGGTACTGATGCCATCATGTTGTCAGCAGAAACAGCTTCCGGAAACTACCCCATAAAAGCTGTTGAAGCCATGCATCGGATTTGCATAGAAGCAGAAAAGCAAAAAAGCGTCCGTGAATCGGATCACCGCATCAATATTCAATTTGAGCGCGATGATGAAGCTATCGCCATGTCAGCTATGTATATGGCTAACCATACCAAAATTAGAGGTATAGTAGCACTAACCGAGTCTGGTACAACACCGCTGTCGATGTCCAGAATCAGTTCTGGTATTCCAATTTTTGCGTTTAGTAGCCAGGAAAAAACCTTAGGTAAAGTCACCTTATTTCGCGGTGTTTTCCCTATGTACTTTAAAATTGAGGACACTCAGGATCATGCTGAAGTGAACCGTAGTATTGTTAAAGAACTTAGAAGATGGAACAAAGCAAAAGACGGCGACAAATTCATTATCACAAAAGGCGACTTGACGGGTATTGAAGGCGGCACTAATGCGTTAAAAGTTATTGTCCTTGGACAAGGTTTAACGCCTTAATACTGATCGATTCTGCACCTGGATTATTACCCGGGTGCAGAATTGCTTTTGGTTTTACTTTATGCAGCGAAAAGCCGATCTACCGCTATAAAAACCGGCTTAATGAAACTACAAAAACTCCCCCCTACAAAACATCCAACTTGGCATAAGCCAGCATTAGCCATTTAACGCCGACCTCTTTAAAGTTAATCTGTACCATTTCCTGCGCACCAGATCCTTCCAGTTGCAAGACTGTGCCTTCACCAAACTTTGCATGACCCACTCGCTGTCCAAGCTTATAACTTCCAGTTGCCTGTAAAGATAAAGCTTTCGGTTTTACTGCAGTAACCGGACGACTGATTGTCGCTCGCAGCCTCACTTCCTGCAAAAATTCAGAGGGAATTTCGCGTAAAAATCGTGACGGTCCGGGATAAGTTTCACGGCCATATAACCGCCTGGATTCTGCATAAGTTAAATACAATTGCTGCATGGCCCGGGTAATCCCGACATAACAAAGCCTGCGCTCCTCTTCCAAACGGACTACATCATCAACAGATTGTTGTGACGGAAACAAACCCTCTTCCATACCCACCAGAAAAACCAACTTAAACTCCAGGCCTTTCGCAGAATGAATGGTCATAAGTTGCACACAGTCATCAAAATCATCGCCCTGACTATCTCCAGACTCCAGGGCAGCATGGCTAAGGAACATATCCAGTTCGCCCATATTTTCTTGATTTTCCTGATCGAAATCAAAAAGACGCGCAGCGTTGACTAACTCTTCGAGGTTTTCTATTTTCTCCTCGCCCTTATCCATTTTTTCTTTATTATAAAGCTCAATCAACCCGCATTTTTCAACAACCAGCTTAACCTTTTCATAAAGCTCCAGACCATCTGTTTCTTTGGTTAATAACTTGATTAGCTCCAAAAAGCCAATTAAGGCATTGGTCGCGCGTGCCGTCATGGCACGCTCATTAATCAACACAATCGCTGCAGCCCATAATGACAAAGTCTGATCACGGGCTATGCTGCGTATATCATCGATAGCTTTAGCGCCTATACCCCTCGTTGGCGTGTTAATAACCCGCTCAAAGGAGGCATCATCATGACGGTTGGACATCAGCCGCAGGTAAGCCAGTGCATTTTTAATTTCTGCACGATCAAAAAAACGCAACCCGCCATAAACACGGTAAGGTGTACCGGTAGCCATCAATTTTTCTTCAAACTGACGGGACTGGGCATTGGATCGATATAAAATAGCGGCATCACTGCGAAGACCGCCCTCATTGATCCAGGCTCTGATACGCTCGACTACAAAATAAGCCTCATCCTGTTCATTAAAAGCCGTGTACAAAGAGATTAAATCGCCGTCACCGGCATTGGTCCACAACTCTTTACCCATGCGTCCGGCATTATTGGCAATTATCTGGTTAGCCGCCTTAAGAATGGTGCCAGTGGAGCGATAATTCTGTTCCAGCTTGATGACCTGATGATTGGGATAATGTTTTTGAAAGCTGTAAATATTTTCAATTTTTGCACCACGCCAGCCATAAATGGACTGATCGTCATCACCGACTACAAACAGGTTATCCATGCCATCTGTCAATAGCCGGAGCCAGGCATATTGAATGGTATTGGTATCCTGAAACTCATCAACATGAACATGCCGGAAACGCTGCTGATAAAAATCCAGCAAATGCTGATTATCGCGTAACAATTCATGCGCACGTAACAGTAACTCGGCAAAATCTACCAAACCGGATCGATCACAAAGCTCCTCGTAAGCTCGATAAACTCCCAGCATTTGCCGTTGCTGCATATCGCCTGTCTCGACCATATACCGCGCCCTGATACCTTCATCTTTCTGGGCATTGATAAACCATTGCACTTCCCGTGGCGGCCACTTGGAATCATCAAAGTTAAGCGTATTTAACAAACGCTTGATAACTCTTAACTGGTCTCCTGAATCCATGATCTGAAAGGTTTCCGGTAATTTCGCCTCTTTTGCATGCCGCCTTAACAAACGGTGCGCTATCCCGTGAAAAGTACCTATCCATAGGGTATTAGCAGATATTTTAAGCAGCTCCTCAATTCTTCCACGCATTTCCCTTGCGGCTTTATTGGTAAAAGTTACCGCTAAAATAGCTTGCGCTGATACGCCTTCTACCTGTATCTGCCAGGCGATACGATGCACTAATACCCGGGTTTTTCCACTACCGGCACCAGCCAATATCAGCATGGCTTGAGAGGGTGCAGTCACCGCCTGCCGCTGGGCGTCATTAAGAGGATCTATAATTTTTGTAATATCCATTTGTTATCGCTTGCACATTTTTTAGAGCTGTGTATATTGTTTGAAATTATAATGGCTAAAAAACCATTACTTTAATAATAACAATTAAACAGAAGGAGATTAAGATGAGTTTTGATTATAAGCGTATGATTAAATTTGAACACAATGTCGGCGAGAAAGAGAAAAAATACCGCATATACGGAGGCGCTGCATTAATTGCCGTTTCAATTTTTACCGCCTCAATTGCTTTTTTACTGATTGGCATGATTATTCTTGCAACCGGATTTACCGGCTGGTGCCCTGCATACTCAGGGTTTAATAAAAATACCTGTACCACTGACGATAGCTCTACAAACAGCTAACAAACACAAAGGCGCAAGCTGAATAAGACCCTTTTTCCTTGCGCCTGACAGCTTTTTACTGCTTTATTCATCCTTGTGAAATTCACCTTCCAAAATATTTTTTTCAGCAGTTTTTTCTTGCTGAAAAGGTCCGCCAGCCTGAATAAGACGATTTTCAATCACATACTGGGCAAGTTTTTTGCGTAAAGATGGAATTAAACAAATAAAGCCCAAGATATCTGTAATAAATCCGGGGGTTAACAATAATAAACCACCCAACAGAATAATGGGACCTTCAATCATTTCATAAGCAGGTATCACGCCTTGCGCAAGACTCTCCTGAAACCGCCGAAAAGTGGCAAAGCCTTGCAGCCTTAATAACCAAGCACCCAAAGCGGCAGTAAACACCACTAAAAAAATAGTCGGTAAAGCACCAATCATGCTGCCTACTTGCAGTAGCAAATAAATTTCCGCAAAGGGAATAATCAAAACCACCAGAAACAAAATTTGGAAAACTTTCATCTATATACTCTTACTCTTAAGTTATTTAATAACAGCTAAAAATCGGCTATTTACGTCTTACTACTTGCATCTTTAACCTTATACCTACAATATAAAGGCAATCCAGTATAATTTCTAGGATAATATCCATCTTTGCGTATTACTATCCCAAAAAATGCCGACTCATTATCAAATAACGCTTTGCACTTGCCCCGATAAAAAGACCGCAGAAAAAATTGCCCACTTACTTGTAAACGATAAACTGGCTGCTTGTGTCAACATTTTGCCGGGTATTACTTCTGTTTATCGCTGGCAAGAACAAACAGAATCTGCCCAAGAATATTTATTACTGATTAAAGCCAATAAAAGTAGTTATCAAACGATTGAAACCACTATAAAAAAGCACCATCCTTACGAGCTTCCTGAAATAATTGCCGTCCCTGTTGAAAACGGCTTACCTGAATATCTGCATTGGATTGATTCATGCCATTCTTAAAACTAATTTTTTTCTGTTTTATCTTATTGCTCACACATTCGGCTGTTGTCGTGGCCGAACAAGAACTACTGCCTCCCGATCAGGCATTTAAAATTTCTGTCAAAGCAATCACAACCGATCAGCTTGAAATTTCCTGGGATATTGCCGAAGGTTATTACCTTTATCGCGATAAAATTCAGTTTACCTCCAAAACTGAACAAATCCGGATAGTGCCCCCTATTTTTCCGGCCGGTAAAACCAAACACGATGAAAACTTTGGCGATGTTGTTATTTACCGTAACCATCTACAAATACCGGTCTCTTTAGTAGTGGCAAACCAAACGCCTTCCATAAAGCTGCTGGTACAATATCAAGGCTGTGCCGATAGAGGCATCTGTTATCCGCCGCAGAAGAAAATCATTGATATTATTTTACCCGTAGCGACACCAGTCACTAATGATAATCCACTTGAGCGCCTGCTAAAGAAACTTCCCGGATTAAAACTTGACCCCACTCAAGATGAATTATTGCCTGCTGAACAAGCGTTCCAGTTTTTTGCGACCATCAAAGATGCCAACACAATCCATGTTAACTGGGAAATTGCCAAAGGCTATTATCTTTATCGTGAGAAAATCCAACTTGAATTAACCAATGAAACCGGCAATCAATTGGGACCTTACGTAATACCTCAAGGCATACCTAAACACGATGAAGCCTTTGGCCAGGTTGAAACCTTCTATAACGAACTTGGCTTTGACCTGCCCATTATCCGCACAAACAGCTCAACAAACTCCATTACCCTACAAGCCGGCTTTCAGGGATGTGCTGATCGTGGCGTTTGTTATCCGCCGATGACTAAAAAAATTGACCTGGAACTCCCTGCTGTCCAGAACATTATGTCGGTAGCCGTTACCCAAGCACCGCCGGCTATTTCTGAACAAGATCAGATTGTACAATCGTTAAAAAATGATAGTCTGGCGATGACATTACTCAGCTTTTTTGGCTTTGGTTTATTATTGTCGATGACGCCCTGTATTTTTCCGATGATTCCCATTTTATCGGGCATTATAGTAGGTCATGGTAATCGCATTACCACCGCCAGAGCATTTTTACTGTCCCTTAGTTATGTCGTCGCCTCCGCTTTCACTTACACAGTGTTTGGCATACTCGCGGCATTATTCGGCAGCAATTTACAAACAACTTTTCAGCAACCCTGGATAGTTGTCCTGTTCAGTGCCATTTTTGTGTTGCTGTCCTTATCCATGTTTGGTTTTTATGAACTGGAACTACCCAACTCACTAAAAACCAAACTGCATAATTCCAGCGAAAGGCACCGTGATGGCTCGCTCTGGGGAGCTGCCATCATGGGTGCCTTATCCTCGTTGATTGTAGGTCCCTGTGTTGCTGCACCGCTGGCAGGCGCACTTATTTTTATCGGTCAAAGCGGGAGCGCCTTATTAGGCGGTAGCGCCTTGTTTGCCATGGGCTTAGGTATGGGGGTTCCATTATTATTATTGGGCGCATCTGCCGGTAAATTATTACCTAAAGCAGGAACCTGGCTTTATTCGACCAAAGCTGTTTTTGGCGTTATTATGCTGGCGGTCGCCGTCTGGATGCTTAGTCGTATTTTGCCGCCCTCAATCACTATTTTACTATGGGCGATGTTGCTAATCCTTCCGGCTATTTATCTCAGCGCCATTGATTCACTCCCGGAGAATAGTTCCGGTTGGCGCAAGTTATGGAAAGGCGTGGGATTAATCATGCTTGCTTACGGCCTGTTGTTATTAATAGGCTTTAGTATGGGTAACAGCAACCCTTTAAAACCACTGCAGGGATTTGGCATCAATAATGCCCAAGCTACTGAACAAGGACTTGTTTTTGAAAAAGTGGCGTCATTATCAGCCCTGGAAAGCAGAATTCAGCAAGCCAGTGCAAACCATCAACCGGTCATGCTGGATTTTTATGCCGACTGGTGTATATCGTGTAAAGAAATGGAAGCTTACACCTTTGCAGATCCTAAAGTTAAACAAGCACTTAACGGCTTTGTGCTATTGCAAGCAGATGTCACTAAAAACTCTGATGACGACAAAGCCTTACTGGCAAAATTTAACCTCATTGGACCGCCCGCCATTTTATTTTTTAGTACCAATAATCAAGAAAAAGCCGCTCACCGGGTAATCGGTTATCAAGATGCTGAAACCTTTATCAACACTTTACAACGAGTAAAATTATGAAACCAACAGGGCTGATTATCATTGCCGCATTGCTTGCTTTGGGTGGAGGCATTATGGTTAGAGGATTTTTATCACCCACCGAACAAACCAAGCCAAGCCCTTTACCGGATTTTAACTTACCCGATGTAACCGGTAATCAACATAATATTTCAGAGTGGCAAGGAAAAATTCGTATCATTAATTTCTGGGCAACCTGGTGTCCGCCCTGTATCAAAGAAATACCTGAATTTATAGCGCTACAGGAACAATACGCGGCTAAAGACGTGCAATTTATCGGCATCGCGATAGACGACCAGGAGTCGGTTGAAAAATACCTTGCTTCAACTAAAATCAATTACCCGGTATTAATCGGCGAGGTTAACGGCATCGCTCTCGCTCATCAACTAGGTAACGTTATTGATGCAGTCCCCTTTACCCTTATTGTTAACCAACAAGGGCAGATCATACACCGGCAACCGGGTGAGTTTTCGCGGGAAAAAATAATGGCGATTGTTAAGCCGCTACTTCAATAATATGGCCTTTTTACCGGCAAGCCGACTATTATCCAATCAACCAACAAAGTCTATGGGGCGTGGTGTGCACTTTAACTAAATACGGTATTATTTAACTTCTACGGCTCAACTTGCAAAGTTGATAACTCTGTTAAAAATCTAGCCCAGCTTAAATCCAACAAAGAAACCGCCGGCGGCACTGACACCTTTGCTGGTAATACTCGACAGACGTTTAACCAAAAAATCACCTGATTGTTTGACAGCATCGGTTGCTGAATCAGCGGCCTGTTGTAAATTAACATCACTTATTTTTGTAATACCAAAATGTTCACTAACAAACAGTAATACGATTGCCGCGCCACACAAAAACAAGGCTATCAATAGCATTTTTTTTGCAAAATAACCCACGGCCAAACCAATGGCGAATGGCGTGCCCACATTACCAATCATAAAATCTGAAGAAAAAATCTCGTTGGCAGAAGGTACGTCGACAGTATTATTTTTTATAAAAGTCATTTTCTTTTCGTTAAGTAGCCATTAATCCGACATCATCAATATCACCGAAATTATACCAAGTGCACTTACAGTCGCAATAATCTTTATCGGTATTCCATATATTAAAGCGATTATAAAAATATTTATAACTCGCATCATATAACGACATAATGATACTTGCCCTACAAAGATTACTTATGCTTAATATCTATATTATTTGTTTGATGCATAATTATAGGCATAGATATATTTTTACTTTACATTCTACTATTTTACGATTTTAATGTGGGTTTATTATCGGGAGTATAAAAATGACTAAAGCATCCTCTAAACCCAGCGCAAAAAACAAACCGGAAGTAGATACCGATGACGATGATATTTTTGAAGGTGGTGATTTTGTATCACTGACCGAAAGTATTGAAGAAGTCACCGTCAAAAGAGATTCACGCAGAAAAATAGAAATCTATTGGGAAAAAAAACGCTTAAAAGAACAGTTTGACGATTTCGATGAATCTGAATTTGGCTTCTGATCCTAACTAACCAAATAAATCTATTATCATCATGGCGAAATATACTATTTAACTAATACCGGGCATAGGCATTATGCTAGGTTTATGTTTTTTATTATCCTATCTCCACTCCCTCAAGTGCAATTTTAACAGTTTGTCTTCTAATATCATGCCTGTTGCCCGTTAATTTCTCTTGAATCACCTTAACATTCTTGTTTTTGTATGCCCAGGCAATAAATACAGTGCCTACCGGTTTTTCTGCTGTGCCGCCATCAGGCCCTGCTATGCCAGTCACCGCAATAGCACAATCCGCATTACTTTGTGCTAAGGCACCATTAACCATCTCGGTTGCCGTTTCAACACTCACCGCACCAAACTCATCCAGAGTCTCAGGCTTGACACCCAACATTTGCATTTTTGCCGCATTACTATAAGTCACAAACCCTCTGTCAAACCAGGCAGAGCTCCCCGAAACTTCTGTTATTACTTGAGCAATCCAGCCACCAGTACATGATTCGGCTGTGGCTATTTTTTTATCGTTTAACTTTAGTAACTGACCCAATTGCTGGGCAATTTCAAATAATTCATTATCCATGCTGTGACCTCATGCAATTTCAAATAAAATAGAGCCCTGATTATAAAGCAAAAACCACCGACTAGCAGATTCTGATGATTAGCTGTACTTTCATGTCGAACATTCTATGTTTTAGATTTTTGGATTATCCACCAATCCGACCACTCTCCTCTCTTACTTCGCGGACCAACATTGAGCATATTTCAGAATCTCGGACTATAGGGTGCGTTTAAATAAACGACTGCTTTTTTCATAGGATTTTTTCGATACTATGCCATCGTGACTTTGACTCAATTTTTTTATTTCCACATTCAGTGGATTAACGAATTTTTAAAGTACTTTCCCGCTGTGATTTTGAAAGATATTATCCACATTACTTACTCAATAAGGTAATAGTTCTTTAGTTCTCACCGGTCGATGGGTAAAATGATTAGGCTATTATTCGATTTTAATAAAGGAAAATGATAATGAAAAAAATAAAACTGGCAGCAGCGTTATTGGGATTGTCCGTGTTTGGAAGCGTTGCTTATGCGGATGTTGCTTTGAAATCTAAAGAAGAAGTTCAAGGTACCTGGAAATTGGAATCCACCAAAAATTCTTTAAACGATAAGCAATCTGTTACGCGCGAAGATACCTGGGTATTTAAAGATGGCAAAGTAACGATCTTACATATTCCTCGCGAAGGAATTTATTACGATCAACCACCGGTAATTTATGACATAGAGGACGGTAAATTAAACGTTGCTATTGTAGGTAGCAGCCGCTTTGACCAATATACAGTAGTAGATATAGACGATAAAAAAATGACCCTGAAAGGTAAGTTTGGCGGCTATTATTATTTTAATAAAAAGTAATAATTAGCGTTGTAGGTCAGGCGCATCTTTTCGTACTGAACATTTTAATGCTGTAATAAGCGCGAAAGATTTACCCCATACCAATTTTGACTACCGAAATGTCGGGCAACGATAAAGCGGTTGCCTGACCTGCAAAGCTATATACAGATTGCGAACAGATAAAAAAATATAAAAACATGGCGTTATCTATGATGCGACCTAATCCGACTTCGGATAAAATAGAGCCATGATTATAAAACAAAAAACTACCGACCAGCCGACTCCAATGATGCAGCAATATTTACGCATCAAATCAGACCACCCTGATACCTTGTTATTCTATCGAATGGGGGACTTTTACGAACTGTTTTTTGATGATGCCAAAAAAGCCTCACAATTACTGGATATTACCTTAACCAGTCGTGGCAGCTCATCCGGCTTGCCAATACCTATGGCAGGCATACCCTATCATGCCGCAGAAGGCTATCTTGCCCGATTGTTAAAAAATGGTGAATCAATCGCCATTTGCGAACAAATCGGCGATCCTGCAACTTCTAAAGGCCCCGTTGAACGTAAAGTCGTGCGAATTGTGACACCCGGAACCGTCACCGATGAAGCGTTATTGGAAGACCGGAAAGATAATTTACTGATCGCTGTCTGCGTATTGACAAGTTCAAGCCTGGGCACACAACACGGCATAGCCAGCCTGGACTTAACCAGTGGCCGCTTTGTCCTGCAACAAGTAGAATCTGAAGACCAATTACTCAGTGAACTGGGCCGCCTTAATCCGGCTGAACTGCTATTTAGTGAAGACT
This sequence comes from Methylobacter sp. S3L5C, assembly GCF_022788635.1. Taxonomy (NCBI): domain Bacteria; kingdom Pseudomonadati; phylum Pseudomonadota; class Gammaproteobacteria; order Methylococcales; family Methylococcaceae; genus Methylobacter; species Methylobacter sp. S3L5C. The sequence continues at coordinate 85,535 of NZ_CP076024.1, forward strand.
GGACACTGCCTTTAAACTTACAGCAACGCAGCGGTTTATGCAGAAGACCATCCTGGCATTTTGAGCAGGAAAGCGCCAGACAGCGCGTGTTAAAACAATTCAATACACTTGATTTAAAAGGCTTTGGCTGTAATAACTTACCGGCGGCCATTGCCGCTGCTGGTGCTTTACTACAGTATATTAAAGACACCCAACAAGCGGCATTGCCCCATATTCAGGGTATTCGTACAGAAAACAGTGCTGACAGCATTTTGCTGGACGCTTCCAGTCGTCGCAATCTTGAATTGGATTATCATCCTACAGGAAACCTGCACTACACCTTGTTGGGCGTGTTGGATAAAACCGCCACCGCCATGGGTAGTCGCTGTTTAAGACGCTGGATTAACAGACCTTTGCGTAACCAGCATATTCTTAAAAATCGTTACGCCTGTATTGCCAGCTTACTGAAGGGTAATTTGTATCAGGACGTACAATCCCACCTCAGGCACGTCGGTGATATTGAAAGGATTAGCTCACGCATCGCCTTAAAATCAGCGCGTCCCCGTGATTTATTGGTCTTGCGCAATACTCTGGCGGTGTTGCCTGCCTTACAGCAGACACTTGCGGCCAGCGCTAATGAACAAGTGATCTACACCGCCAAACAAATCGGTGAACAACCGCAAATATTAACGCTGCTTGAGCAAGCCATCATTGATAATCCACCGGTGCTTATTCGTGACGGCGGGGTGATAGCAATGGGCTACAATCAGGATCTGGATGATTTGCGGCACTTAAGCCAAAATGCCGATCAATTTCTGATTGATATGGAAAATCGCGAAAAGGCAGCAACAGGGATTTCCACGCTTAAGGTTAATTATAATCGCGTCCATGGCTATTATATTGAGATTTCCCACTTACATGCGTCAAAAGTCCCTCCACATTACACCCGCAAACAAACCTTAAAAGGCGCAGAACGCTATATTACCGAGGAATTAAAATCGTTTGAAGATAAGGTACTCAGTGCCAAAGAAAAATCCCTGTCTTTTGAAAAATCCTTATACGAAGAATTGCTCAATATTATTGCAACGGCTTTAATCCCCCTGCAACAATGCGCGGCGGCCCTGGCTGAACTGGATGTACTGGTCAACTTTGCCGAACGTGCCGAAACCTTAAATTTATCGCAACCGACACTGCTTGATAAATCCGGCATAAGCATTGAAGGCGGTAGGCATCTGGTCGTTGAACAGGTTTCCGATATACCTTTTGTACCTAACGATCTGATCTTTTCAAACCAGCGTCGTATGCTGGTCGTTACCGGTCCCAATATGGGCGGTAAATCGACCTATATGCGCCAAGCCGCGCTTATCGTATTAATCGCGCACATAGGCTGTTATGTACCGGCAAAAACCTTGATTTGCGGGCCTGTCGACAAAATTTTTACCCGCATTGGCGCTTCCGATGACTTGGCTAGCGGTCGCTCTACGTTTATGGTTGAAATGTCGGAAACGGCCAACATTCTGCACAACGCCACTTCAAAAAGCCTGATTTTAATGGATGAGATAGGTCGTGGCACCAGTACGTTCGACGGCTTATCATTAGCCTGGGCGTGCGCCGACCATTTGGCTAAAGAAACCAAGGCTTTTACGTTATTTGCAACCCATTATTTTGAATTAACGACTTTGGCCGATGAACAAAAAACCATCCATAACGTGCATTTGGATGCTGTTGAACACGGTGACAAAATTATCTTTTTACATACCGTTAAAGAAGGCCCTGCCAGTCAAAGTTACGGTCTGCAAGTCGCGGCTTTAGCGGGTGTGCCACGCTCAGTAATAGATAAAGCCAAAACCAAGTTACAGCATTTGGAAGATCATGCATACAACGAGCAACAAACAGCCATCGGCGTTAATCAATTGGATTTATTTTCAGCGAAAGAATATCATCCCGCAGTCACCTTGCTGGAAGATATCAAACCGGATGATTTAAGCCCCAAACAGGCATTGGAATTGCTTTATAAACTTAAGGGCTTGGTGGTATAACTGCCTTGTAAATTTGTTAGCTACCCAAGCCGAGTCAAAGTAGTTTTCTACTACTTTGACTCGGCATTAACAGCATTGCAATTTAACTTGCCTATCCCCCCCTAATTCAGCAGATTCAGCCCCCACTGAAATAAATTTACAGTGAAAGCAGCAAAAAATTGCCCGCAAGATATTCCCTCTGGCTACTTCAAGCAATCGATGCAACTTTACGCTGGGTTAACCCTAAAATCCCCATCAAAGCAGACAAAAAGAACCAAACAGCACTCGGGAGTGGAACTTGTGAAAGTGAGCTAACAGAAGATACATAAGTGACGGCACTAATAGATCCGGTGACATTATCAACCCCATTACTAAATGCCGCAAAGCTAAAGGTGCCATTTTCACTAAATGAGCCACTTACAGCACTGCTATTGCCTGAACTGCTTGAGCTTGCTGAACCAGAACCATAATTACCGTCGAATAAACTTCCGTTGATAAATGCCTGGGCATAACTATAATCTGACGAGTCATTGATGACTCCGGTTACTGATACGTTCCAATCAAGGGTAATTAGTGCAATACCATAACCGGTAAGCCCAAAATTACCGAAATTTTGAGCAGTAGCAGTTGCAGTGTTCTCATAATAATTAGCCAAAGTGCTTGGTTGACTGGCTGCATAGGCTTGCAACACATTGGTATTTCTTAGCGTGCTACTTTGCGCCTCTGCAGTTACCGTATTGGTCGACAACGTCGTGCTAAAGTCAGGCACAAAATTAGAATCACTTTGACTGTCATAAGGTGCACTGTTTTCGCTATTAGACCTAACATTGCCACTTTCAGACAACCAATTAAATACAGGTGTGTTAAGCCCACCTGACAAATCAATCAGTTGCACATTAAAACTGTCCCAATTGATAGTAGCTTGTGCAGAAGACGATGCAATAGCGGTCTGCGCACCTGCAGCTAAGATAATGCCGGCAACAGCTTTCAGGTTTTTTTTCTTTAGAAGATTCATCTTAAATAATTCCTATAAAATTAATTGGTATACATACTTAAAAAGAAGCACGCACAAGCAGAGATACCTAAATAAAAGCATCAATACTATGAGCGCAATATATATGCCATAAAAAATAGCCAATATATTTCAACTAGTTATGTTCTTTAATTTTTATAGTTTTAAGGAATATGTAAAAAAATCTGACATCTGTTTACAATTTTTAGGATTTTAAGCTGGCGTTTCTTTACATGGACTATTAACACTAACGCTTAAAAATAGCTTCTTTATCCGTTATTCCTGATAATAAGCTCTACAACCAAGGCGTTTCAGCCTAATGAAAAAATGATGTCCTAATTTAAGATATTGGCAAGTGTAAAGAATCCTGACACTCTATCGATTTTTTTAACATATCGGCCTTAATTTTCAGCGATCAGTTATGGGTAAAGTGTCGCCTGTAGGATTAACTATAGAATTTTCGACTAAAACCTCAGTTATCACCTGCACAATTTAGCCAAAGGCATTAATCGCAGGGAGGCGTAAAGTCATTTCCCGAGAACAATAAAAGCCAATGGGGTGAAATTATGGAAGTATTGGGAAAGTTTTATATCTGTTATAGACTTTCAGAAATGAAATTTCCAATTTACGTCTTACAAACTTGTTCGGATAAAATCGCTTAAAGAGATGCTATTCGTTAGCGTCGAAATTATTTATCTGAAAAGCTATAGTTTTATTCTTAGGGTTTTTTCCTGACGAGATTAGCTTCTTGGTTAAATTATTTTTTCTGCCAATCATCAAATTACGTCTTGCAAGATAATCCCGCTATCTTTCAGGAATATCCCTGTGTCTTGCAGGGCAGTCCCTCTGTCTTGCAGGACAGTCCCCGCGTCTTTCAGGGCAATTCCCACGTCTTATGGTGCTAACATTTATAGTGATTGGTAGCGGCTAATAACCTTAATGGATTGTCGGCACACTCTAATGGAATGACTAAAAATAGCAGGAAATCTCGAATTAACCATTGGGATTCTTGAATCACTCTGCCGACACTCCCAATAACTCTCAGAGATAGCCAATAAGTTTTAGGAAGTGCAGAATAACTCTAAAGGATCTCCCAATAACTGTCAGTAGACTCCCTGAAAGACGCAATAAATACAAATACAGTAGCTATTGCCAATGAATACTAAGGCAGTCAGCCGCATAAAGATTGATAGGTTGCTTTGTTGCCATTAACTTGCCATGCAAATTAATCAAATCTGACCTCAATACTACCCTATACGCTGGTATCAGTATCATAGGATGGGTAGAGGCGATAGCCGAAACCCATCATAACCGTTTACCCATGTGATGGGTTTCGCTTTCGCTCTACCCATCCTATATTTATCCATCTTACGAGTTATCGGCGACCCCCTACAGAGCTGTCTTGTTATATATTTTTTTCCATAATGATCTTGAGCCTTTTGTATAGGTCATTACTCAAATCTTTGTAGCCTTGTTCATTAGGTAGATATTTTAACGCACGATGATGACCAAGATCAGATGGAATATCGCTAATAGACTGTGTGATTGGAATAACGATTTTCCCCAGTGTATGAGCAATTCCGGTTTCATACATCACATTGGGATTCCTACCAGTAAAATCTACTACTACAACCTTAGCGCAGAATATCAAATCAAAAATATCTTGAATAAATATAGAATTATTCCAAATGTCATCTGCTCGCAAACATTCAAGCTCCATATAATCAGTTGTGCGTTTGACAGCATCGTAAGTTTCTCTGAATGATGCATTAAACGGCATCATAACCGAAACAAGTCTTGGATTTTGAGGTTTACTTGGAACTTGAAAAATACTTGGTTTAAATGTAATGAGTTTTTCCGCTGACACTTCTTTATAATCAGTTGATATAAATTCACCATGAAACGAACAGACCGCAACCAATCCATTCGGTAGCTCTGCAATTGTAAGCTCGTATCTTTTTAAACAAGCTTTTATGGCTTCTTTGGCTTTTTCTCTATCGACCTTATCGTTAGATAGAAAACTATCTGGATAAAGCAAACTCTCAATAACCTTGATTATTTCTTTTGATGGTAGACCAGTGGCTACCGACTGTTTGTTATTTAGTTCTTTGAGGACGTCATTTACCCAATGCCGCCGAGTAGTTCCATCATGAACATAATCCAGATCAATATCTATAAAAAATCTGGTCAGATTTGATGAGCTTCGATAAGGGAAGTAATCAAAAGGCTGATCGCCGCATATCATTTCTGACAGTGTTACGAGTCCTCCTGCACCAATCATGATAGCTCCTTTATGCATAAAAGAAAGCTCAGCTGTGTCGCATTAGGTGTCAGCGGGGGGGCAAACTAAATTGATTTATTGAGTCCATTGGTCAACTATAAATAGCTTTGATGCAGGGCAAAGATAAAGCTATTACCTATAAAACTACCAACAAAATAGCTACAAGGGCAACCAACCGGTCGCCCTTGCATCATCAATTTATTTCGGATCTTTTTCGTTTTCCAATGCTTCAACCAATTGTTTGGCTGGTAAATAACCCGGATAGATAGTGCCGCTTTCTGAGATTATCATCGGCGTACCTTTCACGTCAAAATCAGCGCCTAATTGCATGTGTTCATCAACAGGATTTTCACAGGTTTTAGCCGGTACTTTTTGATCTTTCTTCGCTGCAGTTAACGCGGCATTGCGATCATCGGCACACCAAACTGATACAGCTTTAGTGTACGACTCGGTATCTTTACCTGAGCGTGGGAAAAACAGGTATTGAATGGTAATGCCTTCAGCCAAATATTGATCCATCTCTGAATGAAGTTTACGACAGTAGCCACAATCTATATCGGTAAAAATCGTAACCGTATATTTGGAAATCTTGGGCTTAAATACGATCATATTAGCCACACCGATTTTTTCAATAGCCAGTTTTCGGGTGCCATTTAATTTTGCTTCTGTTAAATCTTTGCGGGCCGCCACATCAACCAAGCGACCTTGTAGCAAATATTTACCATCTTCAGACACATAAAAAATATTGGCGCCAACGACAACTTCATAAAGCCCTTTAACTTCAGAAGGCTTAACGGAATCAATTTTTACTGCAGGCATAGACTTCGTCATTGAAGCTCTGATGGCAGTTTCATCGGCATTAGCGCTAGATAATGTCAGACCCAATAATGCTAACGCGGCAATATTAATAACTTTTCTCATAGTTTTCTCGTATTTACAGGATTGGATTTTTTAAAGGCTAAAAAGCTTAAGCTAACTTGCAAAAACACTCTTGTCAAAGTTGCAACTGATGCAATGACAACTTGTTTTTGCACGTTGCCTTACTATTTTATGAACAGGAATTTATTAATTAAATAATCGTTGTACATCAAGAACCACCGCCAATGCCATTAACGACATGAGCAAAGCAATACCGACTTGTTGAAAGAAGAGTTGTATTTTTTCTGAAACAGGTTTGCCTTTAAGAGCTTCCAGGCCAAAAAACAATAAATGACCACCATCAAGCACGGGAACCGGCAACAAATTAAGGACGCCTAAACTGACGCTAACCAATGCCATAAACTTTAAGAAATGTACCAGCCCCATGTCGGCGGATTGTCCCGCATATTGGGCGATACTGATAGGGCCACTCAGGTTTTCTACCGAGGCTTTACCAATCAACATTCTGCCCATCATTTTTAACGTCGCAGAGGCATAATACCAGGTCGTTTCAAGTGCAACCGGCATGGCTTGAAATGGCGACAAGGCATATTCGACAGTCACTGACTTTATCAGATCTTCCGGAACAAAAACTGACGCACCAATCTTGCCTTCGGTTTTCTGTTCAACTTGCACACTTTTAGGAGTAATGATGAGAGGTAATTGAATGTCATCGCGCTCTATGAGCAGATTAATGGCAACACCGGGGCGATTTTTTACCGTATCTACCCATTGCATCCAATCTTTCATCACTTGGCCGTCAGCACTGATAATCAGATCACCTTGTCGCAAACCCGCTGCCAAGGCAGCACTATCAGGAAGCACCTTACCTATAACCGGTTTTAAGGTAGGTGACCACGGTTTAAAACCCAATTGTTTGTACAAAACTTCAGGATTTTGGGTATCGCCTTCAGCAATTTTTAATATTCTGACGCTTTGCTGATCATCAAAATTTTTTATGGTAACGTTAATATCCTGATCACCATCCAGTGCAGAGGCTATGATAACGCCCATCGCTTCAGTCCAGGTTGGTGTCAATTTATCATTGACTGAAAGAATCTGATCGCCCTCTACAAAACCTGCTGTAGCCGCTAATGTGCCCTGACTTACCGCTCCGAGTATCGGCTTTATACCGGTTTCACCAATAACCAGTACACTCCAAAACAAGACTACAGCCAGCATCAGATTAAAAACCGGCCCGGCGGCAACTATTGCCGTTCTGCCTGCTAAAGACTGGCGATTAAAAGCAAAAGACAGGTCTTCTTTTTTAACTTCGCCTTCACGCTCATCAACCATTTTGACATAGCCGCCAAGTGGAATGGCTGATAAAACATACTCTGTAGACTCAGGGTTTTTCTGATAAGACCACAAAACTTTCCCAAAACCAACAGAAAACCGCAGCACTTTTACGCCAACTTTACGTGCTACCCAAAAATGTCCAAATTCATGAAATGAAACCAGAATACCAATGGCAATGATGAAAAAAAACAGCGTATGCAGTAATTCCATTAATGGGTAAGCTCGGTAATAATTTGTTTGGATACCAATCTGGCCTGGTGATCTGCTTCCAGGATAATCTCAAGCGTGCTGGCAGGTTTAACTTCAAACTTTGCCATACAGCGCTCGATAATAACGGGGATATCGGTAAAACGCACCTGCTCATTCAAAAAGGCGTCAACCGCTATTTCATTGGCGGCATTTAAAACAGTTGGAATAATTCCGCCTTTGTTGATCGCTTCATAAGCCAGGCGTAAACAAGGGAATCGTTCGAGATTAGGCTCTTGAAAATCCATTCGCCGAACATCAAAAATATTTAGGGGTTCAACACCTGAATCAAAACGTTCCGGCCAGGCCATTGAATAAGCAATGGGCACTCGCATATCCGGATTACCCATTTGCGCCAATACAGTGCCATCAACATAATCGACCATCGAATGAATAATGCTTTGAGGATGAATCACAACTTGTATTTGATCTGGTGTCATGGCGAATAAAATACAGGCTTCAATCATTTCCAGGCCTTTATTCATCATGGTTGCAGAATCAACCGAAATTTTTCTGCCCATATCCCAATTAGGATGGGCAACGGCTTGATCAGGCGTTACATTGGCCATGTCAGCGATGGGCATTTCACGAAACGGCCCGCCTGAAGCGGTCAATAAAATACGTCTGGCCTGTTTTGCTTGCATGCCGGATTTATAACCTGCCGGCATACATTGAAAAATAGCATTATGCTCGCTATCGATTGGCAATAATTGTGCACCCGATTCGGCAACGGCTTGCATAAATATAGCCCCAGACATTACCAAGGCTTCTTTATTGGCTAATAAAATTATTTTACCGGCCTTGGCCGCTGCCAGACTGGGTAACAATCCCGCTGCACCAACAATTGCCGCCATCACTGAAGCAACGTTATCGAGTGTGGCAACAAACTCCAGTGACTTGGCACCTGACAACACGTTAATATCGGAGATCGGCGAGTTTTTTAGCTTTTCTGTAAATGCCAATGCCTTAGCTTCATCAACAACCACAACATATTCAGGATGATGCTCAACACATTGCTCATAAAGTAAGTCAATATTCTTGTTGGCTGTTAAAGCAACTACGCGATAAAGATCAGGGTGTCTGGCAACAACGTCCAGCGTACTAACACCAATGGAACCGGTCGCGCCAAGTATGCATATGCCTTTCATGAATCAAGCCCGATAAGCACTATGCCGGCATAAAAAAATGGTATAGCCGCAATCATACTGTCAATTCTGTCCAAAATACCACCGTGCCCCGGTAATAATGTTCCGCTATCTTTTGCACCACACTGACGTTTTACGACGCTAATAAAGAGGTCGCCATAAATCGAAACCAACACCGTCAATACCGACAGCAATACAAAATCAAATATCCTTGACCACATAAAACCATCGCGATAGCCATAATAGCCAATAAAAATTGCCGCGCAAACAGCACCGGCGATTAATGCGCCGTACATTCCCGCTACTGTTTTACCCGGACTAATTTCAGGAGCCAATTTGGTGGAACCCCATTTTTTTCCGACAAAATACGCTGAAATGTCTGCGGCCCAAATCAATATTAAAAAATACATAGTCATTTGCGGACCATAAAAAACTCTTAATCGGGATAAAAACATCCAGGCTGATAATAAAACAAACCAGCCAATCAAGACCTTATAACGGTCAGCCAATTTTAGATTTAACACCCCTGTTGGTGTGTTCCTGATTAATATCATCATCAATATCCAGAATAAAACCGGCGGTATTACCAGCCATTCCAGCGCACCTGAATAGTCCCTGATATCGGGCCAATCAACTGCTTGAGCAATCAATTCAAGAATTTGAGTCCAAAAATGCAGACCCAACATTGGCAAAATCAGCGCCAACAAAAACAAACTCCGCTTGACCGGCGAAGTAATGCCTGCCAAATGACTCCATTCCCATGCCCCTAAAAGGGTGATAAAACCTATTACCAATGAAAAATTGAATGACAGACTTTCCGTTGGCAAGGTGAACACGGCCAATGCAATCAAGAAGGCAAGGACTGATGCCGTTATAATTCGCTGTATTAACATTTTTGTAGGCTATTTGATGAAGTTATAAAGTGATTGATTTATTAAGAACTTGCTCACTGGTATGACCAAAGCGTCGTTGCCGACTTTTAAAGCTCTTGATAGCATCTTCAAGTGAATTCTGGTCAAAATCAGGCCAGAGAGTTGTTGTAAAGTATAATTCTGTATAGGCTAACTGCCACAACATAAAGTTGCTGACCCGTTGCTCTCCACCTGTTCTTATAAAAAGATCAGGATCAGGCAGATCAGCCGTTGATAAATACTGATTGATAAGTTGCTCACTAATTACCTGGTCTTCCAACTCTCCAATAGCCATTTTTTCTACCACTTTCTGGAATGCCTGACACATATCCCAATGGCCACCATAATTGGCTGCGACAACTACTGTTAAATCAGTATTCCCTTTAGTTTGCTCCTCTCCTTCGGCCATTTTTTGCTGCAACTTATCAGAAAATGCCGTTCTATCACCAATAAACCGCAAGCGAATATTATTACGATGTAACTTGTTAATTTCTCTTTGCAGGGTTGCTATAAAAAGTGTCATCAGGAGTGCAACCTCTGCTGCCGGCCTGCGCCAGTTTTCACTGCTAAAGGCAAACAAGGTTAAAACTTCAATCTTATGATTAGCGCAATATTCGACAATTTTCCTGACCGCTTTAACACCAGCCTGATGGCCAACAGCTCTGGGCATAAATCTGTTTTGTGCCCATCTGCCGTTACCATCCATAATAATGGCAATATGACGAGGATTATTGTTATTGTTGTCGGATTCTAAAATATTACGATTATCAGTAGGCATTATTGTGTCTCTATTAAATGGATAATAGATCAGCCTCTTTTGCTTCCAATAACTTTTCTACTTCCTTGACATACTGATCCGTTAACTTTTGAATTTTTTCTTCAGCTGCGCGCGCCTCATCTTCAGAAATCATTTTTTCCTTTAAGGCTTCTTTTATTTCTGAATTTGCATCACGACGAATATTTCTGATTGAAACACGACCATTTTCTGATTCATGCTTAACCACTTTAACCAAGCCACGACGACGTTCTTCAGTCAGTGGCGGTAATGGAATACGAATAGTCATACCATTGGTCGCTGGGTTCAAACCAAGATCTGACTTTAATATGGCTTTCTCAATCGCCTGTACCATGCCTTTTTCCCATGGCGTGATCGTTAGCGTTCGCGCGTCTTCAACGGCAATATTGGCAACTTGGGATAGCGCCGAATCTGTACCATAATAAGATACACTAATCTGTTCCAACAAACTGGGGTGAGCCCTGCCTGTCCTGATTTTTGAGAACTCATGCTTTAACGCTTCAATACTCTTACCCATACGGGTTGCAGCACCTTGTTGAATATCACTAATCATAACTCTGTTCCTCGTTCAATAAGAGAGCCAATCTCTTCGCCCATCATTAATCTCATGACTGCACCTTGCTCAAAAATATTCATTACTCGCATCGGTACATTATTATCACGGCATAATACCAATGCAGTAGTATCCATAACATTAAGACGCTGATCCAATGCTTCGTCATACGTTAAGCGCGAATAAAATACAGCATCCTTAACCTTCTCGGGATCTGCTGAATATACACCTTTAACTTTAGTGGCTTTAATCATTAACCCGGCATTGATTTCAATCGCTCGAAGACTTGCAGCCGAATCAGTCGTGAAAAAAGGATTACCGGTGCCGGCAGCAAATATAACCACGCGACCTTTTTCTAAATGCCTGACCGCACGACGGCGAATATAATCCTCGCAGACCTGGTTAATTTTAAGCGCCGACATGACTCTGACCTGCTGACCGTGAGCTTCCAGTGCATCCTGCATGGCCAAGGCATTAATGACCGTAGCCAACATACCCATTTGGTCACTGGTCACCCGATCCAATCCTTCGGCAGCTTTTTCTGCACCACGTAATATATTACCGCCACCGATAACCAGACCAACCTGAATACCCACTTCACATAGCTCTTTTATTTCAGTGGCTAATCGCTTAACTATATCGGCATCAATACTACCGCCTGTCGCACTCATTAAAGCCTCGCCACTTAACTTAAGCAAAATTCTCTGGCAAATCGGTTTAGTCATAGTAGTATCGGGGTCAGTTTTGTAGGTTGATTATCATGAGCCAACAGTCATGGTCGCTTGTGTTGAACTGCCAAAAAAGGCAATTCAACAAGATCATTCTTAATTGCCTCTAACTTGCGCCATTACTTCTTCGGCAAAGTTTTCTTCTTTTTTCTCAATGCCTTCGCCCACTTCAAAACGAATGAAACGAACAGCTTTGTTGCCTTTTAATGACACCAATTGAGCGATAGTCATTTTATCGTCTTTAATAAAAGGCTGGCCCAACAAGGTTACTTCTGCCAAAAACTTTCTGATCTGACCGGTAATCATTTTTTCAATGATGTCGGCAGGTTTGCCGCTTTCAGCCGATAAAGCACGGAAAATTTCTTTTTCTTTTTCGATGGTATCAACCGGCACTTGCTCCTCAGAAACGTAATGTGGCTTGCTGGCCGCAATATGCATGGCAATGTCTTTGCCTAATTCCTGGTCTGCTACGGCTAATTCAACAATCACACCAATTTTGCTGCCATGTAAATAACACGCAGTACCACCTTCAGTCGTTTCAAATTTTTCAAAACGTCTGATAGTAATGTTTTCGCCCAATGTTGAAATCAAGCCGCGACGCATTTCATCAACAGTAACGCCACCTTCCAACGGCATCGCCAACAATTGCTCTTCTGTCTCAATGTTTCCTGCATTCAACAAGGCAACAGTTACGCTGTTAACAAAACCAACAAAATCATCTGCTTTGGCAACGAAATCAGTTTCGCAGTTAATATCGACAATCGCTACCGATTTGCCGCTATCACTAACTTTAACGCCGATAATACCTTCAGCGGCAATACGGCCTGATTTTTTATCAGCCTTTGCCATACCGGATTTACGCATATTTTCAATAGCCAAGTCCATGTCACCATTGGCTTCAACTAATGCTCTTTTGCACTCCATCATACCGGAGCCTGTTCTTTCACGCAGTTCTTTAACCATTACTGCACTGATAGTAATACTCATGCTTGTGTTTCCTCAAAATATCGTCACTGTAAAAACGCCCCCGTAAGGAGGCGTTTTTTGGCCTAATCCAACTTTTTATTTACACAGAAAACCTGTATAAATATGAAGACTAGTTATTCTGCCGCTGCTTCTTCAATAAAATCATCAGCCTTGGCTGATAGGCCTAAACCGGCTGTTTTCGCATCCAACACTATTGCAGAAACGCTTTCACAATAGAGTTTAACAGCGCGAATTGAGTCGTCATTACCTGGAATAACATAATCAATTAGCTCAGGTGAATTATTGGAGTCAACAATACCAACAACTGGAATACCTAATTTTTTTGCTTCGCTGATAGCATTCTTTTCATAACCGACATCCAATACGAAAATAACGTCAGGAACGCCCTTCATATCCTTGATACCACCAAGACTACGCTCCAACTTTTCCAGCTCACGCTCCATACCTAACGCTTCTTTTTTACCGAAACGTTGATAAAGCGTACCGTCAGCTTTCATTGCTTCCAGTTCCTTAAGACGATTAATGGATTTCTTGATAGTTTTGAAGTTGGTCATCATGCCGCCTAACCAGCGATGATTAACGTAGGGCATGCCGCAACGCTTGGCTTCTTCGGCAACAACTTTACGCGCCGCTTTTTTAGTACCAACAAACAAAATAGTGCCTTTATTTGCTGTCATCTGACTCAGATAATTCATTGCGTCATTAAACATTGGAAGCGTTTTTTCCAAATCAATGATATGGATTTTGTTACGTGATCCAAACAAATATGTTGCCATTTTTGGATTCCAATAACGAGTTTGATGTCCAAAGTGAACACCCGCTTCTAACATTTGACGCATGGATACTGCTGCCATTTACTTCTCCTAAGATTTAAAGTCGGAATATTTTATTCCGAGTTGGGTTGTGCCTCCGCCTATCCCGTCCAGTAACCCACTTCAACAAATGAAGCCGGCACCCTACCAAACGTGACGATAAGCGTGAGTATTTTTTACAAAAATGAACTTCACTTTATACCATAATTTACTTTTTACAACAAGCAAACGTCTGTTAAAATTAACATTATTATCGGTAAAAAGTGCAAAATCAGAGTATGTTAACATTACGCCTTGAACCATAAACCCTAATTCCTGAACCGCCCATGAGCATAATCATTAAATCCCCCAGTGAAATCACCAAAATGCGTATCGCCGGAAGACTGGCAGCCGAAGTTTTGGAAATGATTGAACCCTACGTTGTTCCTGGTGTGACCACCGAACAACTCGATAAACTCTGCCATGATTATATAATTGATGTACAAAAAGCCATCCCGGCACCACTCAATTATCACGGCTTTCCAAAATCAATATGCACATCCATTAACCAGACAGTTTGTCATGGTATTCCCTGCGAAAAGAAACTAAAAGAGGGAGATATCGTTAATATTGACATCACGGTCATTAAAGATGATTACCATGGCGATACCAGTAAAATGTTCTGCGTCGGTGAAGTGAGTCAACATGCAAAACGTCTGATTAAAGTAACCCAGGAAGCCATGTTCCTCGGCATAGAACAAGTCAAAGCCGGCGCTACTTTAGGCGACATTGGCCACGCCATACAAAAACACGCCGAAAGTAATCGTTACTCAGTGGTTAGAGACTTTTGTGGACATGGTATCGGTAAAAAATTCCATGAAGAACCACAAGTTTTGCATTACGGTAAAGCAGGAACAGGAATCACGCTCGATGCTGGCATGATAATAACCATTGAGCCCATGATTAATCTGGGCAAGTATGACGTTAAAGTATTGGCTGATGGCTGGACAGCCGTCACCAAAGACCGGAGTCTGTCCGCACAATTTGAGCACACCCTTTTAGTCACCACTGAAGGCTATGAAATCTTGACATTGCGTAAAGAGGAAATGTGACAGCTATAGATCAATACATCAATCCTACACTTTTTTCACAACCTGACAGCCTGCTGCAGTTTAAACACCTGCTAAAACAAAAAAATATCGAATTAAAACTAAAATTCGACCCACACCAATCAGTTTCAGATCTACTTAAAGAAAAATCAGACTTCATTGACCTGATTTTAAACTGTTGCTGGCAGTATTTTCTTGGCCCACATGCCGCGCAATTAAGCTTATGCGCCGTCGGTGGTTTTGGCAGAAGAGAGTTGTTTCCTCATTCCGATATTGACATTATTGTTCTATTGGATTCTGACGACACCTCACCTTATCAGGAAGCACTGGCAAATCTGTTTACTTTTCTATGGGATATCGGCTTAAAACCGGGGCATAGCGTACGTACTATTGATGAATGCGTTACCGTAGCCCTTGACGATCAAACTATCATGACCAGTCTGATGGAAATCAGCCTGATTGCCGGCAACAATACGCTTTATGAAATGCTTAAATTGCGTATAACACCTGATAAAATCTGGCCATCCGATCAATTTTTTTCCGCCAAGATGGAGGAGCAACGACTCCGCTACACCAAATTCCACGATACCGCCTATAACCTTGAGCCCAATATCAAAGAAGGGCCCGGTGGATTAAGGGATATGCAGGTTATTGCTTGGGTATTTAAACGTCATTACAACTCATCAACACTCAAGGAGCTCATTAAATACGGCTTCTTACCTGAGTCCGAATATGCAGAACTCATTTCAGCCCGCGATGTATTGTGGCGAATTCGTTATGCGCTACATCTTTTAACCGACCGTGCAGAAGATAGACTCGTCTTTGATTATCAACGTGAACTTGCCAAGCAATTTGGCTTCAGTACCGAGGATCAACACTACAATCAAGATGTCGAACAGTTTATGCAGTTTTATTTTAAAACTGTACAAGGGCTTGAACGACTCAATGAAATGTTGCTGCAGTTATTTAACGAGCGCTTTGTAACCGGTGAGATGATTTGCAAAGAAACCCCTGTTAACGATAAATTTATTGCCATCAACGGTTATCTTGAGGCAATTAACGAGTCGTTATTCGAACAACAACCAATGGCTTTACTGGAAGTGTTTTTATTACTGCAATTAAACCCGTCACTATCAGGCATAAGAGCCACAACCATACGCCTGATTAGAAAGAACCTGCATTTGATTGATGATGAATTTCGTAAAAATAAAACCGCTAATCGCCTTTTTATAGAAATATTTCGCAGACCACGTGGCTTAACCCATGAATTAAGACGCATGAATCGATACGGTGTATTAGCTGCCTACTTACCCAGCTTTGCCAACATCGTTGCGCGTATGCAATATGACTTGTTCCACATTTATACGGTAGATGAACATACGCTTTTTGTGGTTAGAAACTTGCGGCGTTTTTCATTGGAAGAACACCGGGATGAATTCCCACTCTGCAATAGCGTTTTTCTGCTGGTTACAAAACCGGAAATCTTATATATTGCCGCGCTTTTTCATGATATTGCCAAAGGCCAAAATGGCGACCACTCAGCCATAGGTGAAAACATTGCCCAAGATTTTTGTATTCAACATGATCTTTCCGCTCACGATACCAAACTAATCACCTGGCTGGTTCGGAGCCATTTGGTTATGTCCATGACAGCCCAGCGAAAAGATATCGGCGACCCGGATGTCATTCATGAGTTTGCGCAAAAAGTCGGCAGTATCGAATACCTTAATCACTTGTATTTATTAACTGTCGCAGACATACGCGCCACTAACCCGGAACTATGGAATGGCTGGAAAGATGCCCTACTTAAAGAGCTTTATTCTGCCACTTACAACGCCCTGATCCAGGGACTCCAAAATCCTGCAACTCTTGCCGACCGATTGCGTGAAAATAAACAGGAAGCCAAAGACGAACTGATTAAACTTGGCATATCGGAAGCCATCATTTATAGCGCATGGCAACACACCAACGATGATTATTTTTTACGTTATTCTGCCGATGAAATCGTTTGGCATACAACGACCATAGTCTCGGCCAAAGAAGCCGACTTGCCTTTGGTTTTGTTGCGCCAGCAAACCCAACTGGGTAGTGCAGAAGTATTTGTTTACACTAAAGATGAAGGCCCTATTTTCTCAATTATCACCGCCACCCTTGATCAGCTAGGCCTAACTATTCTTGAAGCCAGAATAATGACTACCCAGGATAATTATGTGCTTAACAGCTTTCAGGTACTTGAGCAGTCAGGAGAGCCCATCAACGAGTCCTTTAGAGTGGCTCATATTTGTATGTCACTCCGCAACAATCTGCTAAACAAGGACGTAAAAGGCCATATCAACATCCATCGTCGATCAAAATCAAGACAAGCCTTGCATTTTCCTATTCCTACCAGCATCAAATTTTTATCAGATCCATTACATAGACATACGATAATGGAACTTATCACGACAGACCACGCGGGGCTTTTATCAAAAATAGGACGTGCCTTCATCGAACAGAAGGTTAATCTGCTCAGTGCAAAAATAACTACCATTGGTAGTAGAGCTGAAGATATGTTTTACATCACCGATCAGCAATTACAGCCTATAAACGATATAGATAAACAAAATCTGATTCGCCGTAAAATACATAAAATACTTGATACTTGATACTTGAGTAAAGACTTGTAAACTTTTGATACCGGTCGGGATTTGCAACCCGACCGGCATGCTTGAGCGATTACCTAGCGATAAAGTAATCAATCTTTTCGTCCTGTTCATGGACGAAATTTATTTTGCCATATTAATGATGGCAACCCTCGCCATGAATATGACCATGAGTCGCTTCCTCTTCAGTGGCAGGTCTTACATCAATCACTTCCACATCAAAGTTTAAGGCAACACCAGCTAACGGATGATTGCCGTCAATAGTAATCTCATCACCCTCAATATTAACCACGGTCACTACGCCGGGACCTTCACTGACATCGGCATGAAACTGCATACCGACTTCAACATTATCGATACCTTCAAACATGTCCCGTGAAAGCACCTGAATCATATCGTCCATCAGTTCGCCATAAGCCTCTTCAGGAGCGATACGCACAGTAAATTTGTCACCGATAACTTTGCCAACGAGAGCGTTTTCAAGGCCGGGAACAATATTTCCACTGCCTTGTAGATAAACCAATACCTCTTCACCTATCGAACTATCAAGTACTTCCCCTTCATCATTAGTCAGGGTGTAATGAATAGAAACCGCCATGTTGTCAGCTACTTGCATAATAAAACCTTATTGCTTGTTAAAAAACGAAATATGATAACGATTTGCCAGACGTTTGTCTGAAAAAATCATCATTATCTAAAAACCTGCCGGTCATTTAATTCTTGATACCAATGCCTTTATGCAATAAAAACAAGCTGAAAAACATCAATACCACAATAAATCCACCCGTAATCATATAAGCCAACTGGATACTAACATCCGTCACACCTATCAGCCCGTATCTAAAGGCATTAATCATATACAAAATGGGATTGCCTCTGGAAATAGTTTTCCAAACCCCTTGCAGCATCTCTACCGAATAAAAAACGCCACCAAGATAACTTAAGGGCGTTAATATAAAGTTGGGAATAATGGAAATATCGTCAAAACTTTCCGCAAGAACCGCATTAATAAAGCCGGCCAAAGAAAATAAAGTCGCCGTCAATAAAGCCATGGATAACGTAATCAAGACGTTATTGACAACAATATCGGCAAACAAAAGCGAGATTAATGCCACCACCAAACCGACCAACAAGCCACGAATAATACCTCCGCTGACATAGCCAGCAAGAATTACCCAGTTGGGCACGGGAGCTACCAACAACTCTTCAATATTACGCTGAAATTTGGTCGAATAAAAAGAGGAAACCACATTCGCATAAGAATGACTGATTACCGACATAAGAATAATGCCGGGGACAATATAATCCATATAACTTGCGCCATTAATGGTACCGATACGACCGCCAATCAATTTACCGAAAATTAAAAAATATAATGCCGTGGTAATCGCTGGTGGCAATAATGTTTGCGGCCAGATGCGCACAAATCTGGATATTTCTTTGATCACCAATGTTTTTAACGCAATGGAATAATTCATTACTCGGCACCTGTGGACTTTGATTCTACCAAATCCATAAATAATTGCTCCAAACGGTTACTCTTGTTTTTCAGACTAATCACCTTGATATTATGTGCGCTTAACTGACTGAATAATTGATTAATGCCTAATTTTTTTGGCACAGCAACACTAAGTATCTTTTCTGCTATAAGCTCAATCTGATAACCTGCAATGACGGGAACATTAACTAACGACCCTGCCAGATCGAGAATAAAGTGGTCAACATCCAATCTCGCCAGCAAACTGGCCATGTCAGTATTTTCGACAATGAGACCCTGATCAATAATCGCGATATTGCGGCACAGGCTTTCGGCTTCCTCCAGATAATGCGTCGTTAAAATAATCGTTGTACCTTGTTGATTAACAGCCTCCATCATTTTCCACATGGACCGACGAATTTCTATATCAACACCGGCAGTCGGCTCATCAAGAATCAACAACTTGGGCGCATGTACCATGGCACGAGCAATCATAACCCGGCGTTTCATGCCACCGGATAAACGCCGGGAAACCGTATCGCGCTTATCCCATAAATCCATCTGCTTAAGACAGTACTCAGTTCTTTGCAGCGCAAGCTTACGCGGAAGTCCGTAATAACCGGCCTGATTAATAACAATACTTTTGACCGTATCAAATTGATTAAAATTAACCTCTTGCGGAACCAACCCCAAGCAACTTTTGGCTCTTGATCGATCTGTTTTTAAATCATGACCAAAGATACTGACCGAGCCACTGGATTCATTAACCAACGAGCTTATAATGCCAATCGCTGTCGACTTCCCGGCACCATTAGGGCCGAGCAAGGCAAAAAAATCACCTTCCTCAACGTCAAGATTAATACCTTTTAATGCTTCAAAACCATTATTATAAGTTTTTCGAAGCTTACGAATAGATAAAGCATTCATATTGAAACTAACACTTAACGGGAGCCTTTAAATAAGTTAAATTAGACAAATGCAATCCATAATAAAAAGCTTAAATGGACCACAGAAAACTGTGTTATTTTATCAGACATTAACACGCCTCGTAGACAAAACTGGATAATACGTGCCTATCAAACCACCAGAAATTGTTGCTGCCGTAGACTTGGGCTCCAATAGTTTTCATATGATTGTATGCAATCTAAACAACGGTACACCACAAACAATTGACCGACTTAGGGAAATGGTCAGACTTGCATCCGGACTGGATACCAACAACATTCTCGATGAGAGCACTCAAAATAGGGCGCTGGCCTGCCTGGAACGGTTTGGTCAAAGAATCCGTCACTTCCCGCCGGGCAGTGTTCGCATTGTCGGTACCAACACCCTGCGTACCGCTAAAAATGCAGCACAGTTTCTTATCAAAGCTGAACAGGCCTTAAATCATCCCATCCATATCATTTCAGGGATAGAAGAAGCCCGCCTGATCTACTTGGGAGTCGCTTATAGCTTAAGCAGCAACGCCAAACTACGCCTGGTTATCGATATCGGCGGCGGTAGTACCGAATACATCATAGGTACCGGCGAAACGCCCAAAGAGAAAGAGAGCTTGCATATGGGCTGTGTTTCATTAAGCGATGCCTTTTTTAAAGAGGGCCGGTTATCAAAACAAGCCTTTAGCCAAGCAACCTTGTTCGCCGAACAAAAACTGGAGCCATTCAAGAAAAAATTTCATTATTCAAACTGGGATGAAGCCATTGGCGCATCCGGCAGCTTGCGTTCAATTGCAAAAGTTCTGCAAGCGGCTAACTGGAGCAATAACGGCATAACCTGGCAAGGCCTGGAGAAACTGGTTGCCCATATAAACCAGTGTGATCATATTAACAATCTTAATTTACCCGACCTTGATCCAGAACGCCTACCGGTTTTTCCGGGCGGTGTAGCTATTATCTATGCTACTTTTAAAAGCCTGGGGATAGAGCAAATGACAGTTTCTGATGGTGCCTTAAGGGAAGGTCTCATACAGGACTTGGTCGGCCGCATTTATAATGAAGACATGCGCTCGGTAACCGCTCAGTCTGTCGCCGATCGCTATCACACCGATAAAAAACATGCTGCGCAGATAAATAAAACCATTAATATCATCTTGAATCAGTTAAGCGACCATCACGACTGGGCTACTGATGAAGACTGTGTACAATTTTTGGATTGGGCCGCTGATTTACATGAAATTGGCATTGATATAGCGCATAGCCAATACCATAAACACAGCGCCTATATTATTGAAAATGGTGATTTAGCCGGTTTTTCCAACCAAGATCAACTATTGCTGGCATCGATTATCAGAGCACATCGACGCAAATTTTCGCAAGCTCTTTTCCAAGACTTACCACCACCCTGGAATAACTTCGCACCTTACCTGACGCTTGTTTTGCGACTGGCCGTATTGCTCCACCGCAATCGCCTGGAACAAGCATTACCTGACTTTAAGATCGCTATTATAAAAACCAAAATTTACTTAACATTCCCCGGTGAGTGGTTAACCTTATCTCCACTGACTTATGCTGATTTACTTCAGGAAGCAGATTATCTTAAAGCTGCCGGCTTCAAGCTGGAATTTACATGATCCCTGCCTTATGAAAGTTCTCTCGCGCATTTTTTTACTCTGTCTGGGTGCTTTACTGATTTTATGCACCCTGCTGATTTTTTTTGGCATTAGTGACAAGCCTGACCTTGCGGTAGCGTGGACGCTCACTCATGATGATATTACCAGAGCCAAAAAAATCCTTTATGAAGGCTCTAAAACCAAACCTGATGAAATCAACACTATCGAGCTAACGCAAGCCGACCTTAATCTTGCCGCCAATTATTTGTTAAATCGGTATAGAAAAAGTGCAGTACAAATAGAACTAAAACAGGACGTCTTAAGATTTAATGTCACCATGACACTGCCAAGTAACAGCTTGGGTCGATATTTGAATATCAGCTTTAGATTGGGTAACGAAAACCAGAGCGAAATACCCAGCCTTACCAAATTTAAAGCCGGTAAATTATTGCTACCAGCCAAATTTGCCGCTTTTGTTATCGACAACATTATCAGACACACCTCATTAAATGAGTATTTTATACTGGCAACCCGCCCCATTAGAAGCATTCAAATTGACCAAGAAAAAGCTACTATTAGCTATTACTCCAGCATGGGAACCCTGATTCAGGCACGAAATTTCCTGACTCAAGGAGGAGACAATGCCAATATTGATATTTACCAGCAAAAACTGGCCGAAATCATCGCCAAGCATGATCCTGCCTGGCGTTTATCGCTGGCCGATTTATTAAAACCCTTATTTGAATTGGCACTTCAGCGTTCTACAGTAGAAAATGCAATAGAAGAAAACAAGCTGGCAATTATGGCGGTAAATAATTATGTTAATCGAAAAGAAACCAAAAAACTCCTGTCTTTTCCTGCCTCCAAATTAACGGCAGAAAAACGCTATTCCACTTTTTTATACAAAAGAATAGATCTTGCCCAGCATTTCATAGGCTCTGCGGCTATTACTGCTTCTGTTAATGGTCAGGTGGCCAAAGTGGTCGGTGAAGAGAAAGAATTAAGCGATGCACAGGGCGGGAGTGGTTTCAGCTTTATTGACTTGGCGGCTGACAAAGCGGGCACACGCTTTGGTGAACTGGCAACATCATCACCAGAAAATGCACGCAAGATTCAAAAAGCCATGTCGGAAATAAAAAATTATAGCGACTTTATGCCTGATCCTACGGATCTTCCCGAGCACATGGACGAAGCTGAATTTAAACAGCGCTACCAGTCGGTTGATAGCCCCACTTATCAGGCACTATCAAAACAGATCGATGCCCGCATAGCCGCAACACCGATTTACAACAAAGACTGATATTATTACTAACTGAAGCAAACTATAATCGATAGGACGCCATAGCCCATTACTTTATTGCGTCGAATGCTGGATTATTCCGCTATGATGCAATACGCTGTCGCTATCAGACCCTACACAGCTTTAATTGTATCGATACAAGACTACTCACATTCCAAACCATCAACCCGCTGAAACCCGCGAGGTAAATGCAAACCTCTTTTGGCACGACTGCCGGTGTAATGTTCTATATCGGAGGCTTTCAACGTTAAAGTTCGTTTACCTGAAACCACTTTTAACGAGCTGTTTTCAGGTATTGATAACACTGAGACCACATTATCAATTCCCGCCGCAAGATCAGCAGGAGGAATCTGTATCAGCTTATTGCCTTTGCCTCGCGCAAGCGCCGGTAAATCAGCCACAGGAAAAACCAGCAAACGGCCTTGCAAGGTAACGACTGCCAACAAATCAGACTCATTACGGACAGACGCAGGCTTTAAAACTTTCGCACCATTAGACAAGGAAATAAGCGTTTTACCCGCCTTATTTTTACTGGATAGTTCTTTTAGCTGAACCCTGAAACCATAGCCAAAATGACTGGCCAAGACAATCCAATCATCCGGATTACCGGCAAGCAAATGCGTAAACATTGACCCAGCAGGTGGATTAAGCCGTCCGGTTAAGGGCTCTCCCTGCGTTCTTGCTGAAGGCAAATCGTGAGCAGAGGTACTATACGCCCGACCAGTCGAATCAAGGATATAGACGGGTTGTGTTGAGCGGCTTTTTACCGCATCCAGAAAGCTGTCACCCGAGCGGTAGCTTAAACTGTCCACCTCAATATCATGACCTTTTGCCGCTCTTATCCAGCCTTTTTCTGACAAAATAATAGTTAAAGGTTCGTTGCTGATTAACGCGGTAGTTTGCAGCGCAACGGCGGCTACTCTTGCAACAATTGGCGAACGACGATCATCGCCATATTGCTCGGCATCACGCTCAATTTCTTTTCTGATCAAACGGTTTAATAACAACCGCGAACCCAAGGTTTTTTCCAGTGCAGCGCGTTCTTTTTCCAGTACGTCCTGCTCACCCCGAATCTTCATTTCTTCAAGCTTGGCCAAATGTCTTAACTTTAATTCCAGTATGGCTTCGGCTTGAATATCACTAAGTCCAAACCGCGCCATCAACACCGGCTTGGGATGCTCTTCATTACGAATAATGGCAATCACTTCATCAATGTTTAGATAGGCAATTAATAAACCATCGAGTATATGCAATCGGGCCAGTACTTTATCCAATCGATACTGCAATCGTCGACGCACCGTTTCAGTACGAAAAGCCAGCCATTCAACGAGAATATCCCTGAGCCCTTTAACCTTTGGCTTGCCATCCATGCCTATCATGTTCATGTTAACACGATAGCTTTTTTCCAGATCAGTCGTGGTAAATAAATGCGACATAACCGCATCAACATCGATGCGCTTGGATTTTGGAATGATTAATAAACGGGTAGGATTTTCATGATCTGATTCATCTCTCAAATCTTCAATCATCGGCAGCTTTTTCGCCAACATTTGCGCGGCGATTTGCTCCATCAATTTAGATCCTGATACCTGATGCGGCAGAGCAGTAATAACAATAGTGCCTTCTTCCTGCTCGTAGATAGCCCGCATTTTTATCGAGCCACCACCACTAAAATACATTTTTTGTATATCCTCGGCTGACGTAATAATTTCTGCATCAGTCGGATAATCAGGGCCTTTGATATGCTCGAACAGATCCTCCAAAGTACTTTCCGGCTTATCCAATAATTGCAGGCAGGCAGCTGCCACCTCACGAAGATTATGCGGCGGAATATCCGTCGCCATACCCACAGCAATACCCATCGTGCCATTCAGCAAAATATTCGGTAATCTTGCCGGCAGTAACACCGGCTCTTTTAACGTCGCATCAAAATTATCCGACCACTCAACCGTACCCTGCCCTAATTCACTTAACAACGTATTGGCATAAGCAGTCAAACGTGATTCGGTATAACGCATGGCAGCAAATGATTTAGGATCATCCGGCGAACCCCAGTTACCCTGTCCATCAACCAATGGATAGCGGTAAGAAAAATTCTGGGCCATCAAGACCATGGCCTCATAACAGGCAGAGTCACCATGTGGATGATATTTACCCAACACATCACCGACCGTACGCGCAGATTTTTTATACTTGGCCAGGGCATTCAAGCCCAGCTCTGACATCGCAAAAACAATACGTCGCTGCACCGGCTTTAAGCCATCCGCGATATGCGGTAAAGCCCGGTCGAGAATGACGTACATGGAATAATCCAGATAGGCTTTCTCGGCAAAATCCTTTAAAGGCAGTCGTTCAAAATTCTCTTGTAGTCCCACTTAAAACGTTTCCTCTGATAATTCAACATGGAGAGCGCGATTTTTCTCCAAACTTTGCTGACGCATTTTTTTGCGCATTTCAGCCTCTGCATACAATTTTTTTTCTGCATCAGTTTCCAAAAGCAGGCGCGGCACCTCAAAAGACTTACCTTCTTCATCAATAGCCACCATAGTAAAATAGCAAGAAGTTGTATGCCTTTTTTCATTAGTCCTTAAATGCTCGGCAACCACTTTCACACCGATTTCCATTGATGAACGGCCGACATGATTAACATGGGCATAAAAAGTTACCAACTCACCGACATTTACCTGCTGTTTAAAGAAAACCTGATCCAATGCCGCTGTCACCACATAATTCTTACAATATTTTGCCGCGCAGGCATAAGCCACTTGATCCAGTAACTTTAATAAGGAGCCACCATGCACATTACCTGAAAAATTTGCCATATCGGGCGTCATCAGCACTGTCATTGTTAAGGTTTTTTCTTGTTTAGCCATTTTATTAATCCGGGGTAAAAACCAACTTATGGCCTATTGTACCTGTTACCCACTTAAGGCGAAGTGCAAAGATTGTCGCGGGGCTACTTTTTCACATCATTAGTATATATCAGGAATATCAAAAATCTTACTTATGGACTCCACAACCTACCGTTAAATAAAAAAATTTCTGATTAACAAGATGTTTCAGCTGACGATGTAAGAGTAACGACTTAAAAGCCATAGCAGATTTAATATCCACTAAAGTGACAAGATAATGAATTTATAATTTTACAATTGATGGTCGGGTAAAACCGGGGGGTACCTGTATTATTGGCAGCGATTGGGATGTTTTTTGAAAGTTAACTATTAGCGGCTTACAGTTGGCATTGAGGAAATGCGGCAACAGACTGATTACATTTAGGAATTAATGCAGGGGATGAAGTTATCAAGATTTGGTAATTGCTTGATTTATTGGGGTGGGCGACGGGGCTCGAACCCGCGACAACCGGAATCACAATCCGGGACTCTACCAACTGAGCTACGCTCACCATAATAATGGGTTATTCATGTAATGGTGCGCTTGGCAGGACTCGAACCTGCGACCCCCGGCTTAGAAGGCCGGTGCTCTATCCGGTTGAGCTACAAGCGCTAAACTGGTCGGGATGGAGGGATTCGAACCCCCGACATCCTGCTCCCAAAGCAGGCGCGCTACCAAGCTGCGCTACATCCCGAAATCTCTTTTAAGACTGACTGGCAAAATTTGCAAACCACCCTTGAAGAGCTTTCTATTATGCCGACACATCTATATTTCGTCAATTGTTTTTTTCGCTAAAAGCAAAATCAGTTACAGTTTGGTTTTAACCAATTGATAAATATCTTCTACAACCGTATCATCAAAATTTGTCAAAATTGTTTTTAATTCAGCGAGTTTAGCCTCTGCAAACGTCCTGTCTTTAAGGCTGCCAGTATTAATATAAACATTAAGCGCTGCACTTTTTAAGCCACTATAACCTGCCATTACCGCAGCACCGGCATCACTAATAACGCCAATATTGCCTATATTTGCGGCACAACGACTTAACTCAATAGCTTCTGCACACGCGCGTGCACATTCTAAAGGAACTTCAGTAGCTGCTTTTAATACCCACTGTATTGCCTCGGTACGCTCCAGTTTTTCTTCTTCAGTTTCTTTAGGTAAGCCGTAAGCCGTCATTAAACGGTTAAATACATCAATATCGGCTTTAATCAAGCCTGTCAATTTTTCGCGTAACGCTTCTGATTTTTGCAGTAAGGCTTGCATTTCGGCTTCGACTTCTGCGTACTTGGGCTTACCAATGGTTAAATTACAAACCATACTGGTTAATGCGGCAGACTGTGCGCCCATTAATGCGGAGACGCTGCCACCACCCGGCGTTGCCGATTTACTGGCTAATTCATCAAGAAATAGCTGGATTGATTTATCTTTAATTTCGCTCATTAGGTAATTTTTTGTTATTGATTGCAGGTCAGGTTAGCGTAGCTATGATTGTCGGGTTACGCTGCAGCAACCCGACCTCAATTTAATGTGCGATTGAATATAAATAACTATTCGCGCCGCCAACTGGTTGTGCCGTCAGGTGCATCTTCCAAAATAATGCCCTGCCCTTTTAAATCATCACGCAGTTTATCGGCCAACGCCCAATTTTTAGCTTTTTTTGCCTCCAGACGCGCCTGTATTTGTTGCTCAATAACGGTATCTTGGCCTTCGTCATTAATAACACCACTTTTTAAAAAACTTTCAGGATCATCCTGTAGCATCCCCAACAAGCCACCTAACTGTATTAAGGTACTCGCCAACAATCGCGTTTTTTCCTGATCAGTTTCTTTGGTTTTATTCAGTTCCCTGGCCAAATCAAACAATACCGACATGGCAACAGGCGTATTAAAATCATCATTCATCGCCTGTTCAAAGCGGGCTTTATAATCTGTATCAATATCAGTGTTTGCAACGTCACAGCAACGTAAAGCCGTATAAAGCCGCGTTAAAGCGGCATTGGCATCATTCAGCTGTTCATCTGAATAATTTAAAGGACTTCGGTAATGACTGGAGAGAATAAAAAAGCGGATTATTTCAGGCTTATATTGTTTCAACACTTCACGTACAGTGAAGAAATTACCCAACGATTTGGACATTTTTTCTTCATTAATCCTTACAAAACCATTATGCATCCACAAATTAACAAATTTCTCACCGGTCGCGCCTTCAGACTGGGCGATTTCATTTTCATGATGGGGAAACTGTAAATCCATACCGCCACCATGAATATCAAAATGATTGCCCAAGCAACAAGTCGACATTGCTGAACATTCAATATGCCAACCGGGACGACCCAAGCCCCATGGCGAGTACCAGGCAGGTTCGCCTGCTTTGGCCATTTTCCATAACACAAAATCCAGTGGATTACGCTTTGCCAAGTCAACATCAACCCGCTCCCCTGCCTGCAAGTCATTAATATTTTTGCCGGATAAGTGTCCGTAATTTTTAAATTGGGTGACGGCGTAAAACACATCACCATTACTGCCAACATAAGCCAGATCCTTAGCAATTAAGATCTCAATCATGGCAATAATATCAGGGATAGATTGTGTAGCTCTGGGCTCAATATCTACCGGCAAGACAAAAAGCGCACGTTCATCTTCGTGCATTGCATTAATAAAGCGCTCGGTCAATTCACCAAAAACTTCGCCATTGTCATTGGCACGCTGAATAATTTTGTCATCAATATCAGTAATATTTCGCACATAGGTCAAGTCATATCCCAAATAACGAAAATAACGCGCAACAGTATCAAATACTACCATCACGCGAGCATGACCAACATGACAATAATCATAAACCGTCATACCGCAAACATACATGCCGACTTTGCCCTCTACTCGCGGTTTAAACTGTTCTTTTTTTCGGGACAAGGTGTTATATATTTTCAACATATATTTAATAAAGTAAACAGTTAGGCAGGATCTGCACACAGCGTCCTTTTAACAAAAAAATTACCAATGCTAAGGGCCGCTTAAGCAATAAAGCGGTACAATTTACCAAGCGACTACTTCTCTTTCAAGATAAAAACACATAAAATCTATCATTTGCATCACTCGTAAGGAAAAACCAATGCGCAAAGTCATTCTTTTCATGATGCTTTTTTTAATCTCAACACTTTCTTTTGCAAAGGAAAATAATATGTCAGATACACAAACAAAAGTTAAATTAACCACTACACTCGGTGAAATTATTATTCAGTTAAATACTGAAAAAGCCCCCGTTTCGTCGGCAAATTTTTTAACTTATGTTAATGAAGGCTTTTACAATGGGACTATCTTTCACCGCATCATTCCGGATTTTATGGCGCAAGGTGGTGGCTTTGACGTCAAATTTGATCAAAAATCCGTTCACGGGGCGATCAAAAATGAAGCCAACAATGGCCTGAAAAATACCCGTGGTACCTTGGCAATGGCTCGTACCAATGATCCCCATTCCGCTACTGCCCAATTTTTCATCAATTACAAAGATAATTCATTTTTAAACCACACCAGCGAAACATCCAGTGGCTGGGGCTATGCCGTATTTGGTGAAGTGATTGAAGGCATGGATGTTGTCGATGCAATGGCTAAAGAAGCGACCAGTAATCGTGGTGGCCATGAAAACGTACCTAAGACAGACATCGTTATTGAAAAAGCTGAAGTTGTAAAATAAAGCCCAAGGTACAAGGCTAAAACATCTCACTTTCGCCTTGTACCTCCACCCCCTCTACGAGCACCCCATTGAACCAAGAAATCCTTTTTATTTCAGATTTACACCTTGCCTTGGAAAAACCTGAAATCACCCGTCGATTTCTTGATTTCCTGAAAAACAGGGCACCTAGAGCGGCGGCTGTTTACATATTAGGCGATCTTTTTGATACCTGGATAGGTGATGATGACCCTACGCCGCCAACCCATAAAATCCGCAAACAACTCAAACAATTAACCGCTTCCGGTATGCCGGTTTTTTTACAGCCAGGGAACAGGGACTTTCTGTTAGGCAAACAATTCTGCCTGGATACCGGTGTTACCCTGCTGGATGATTATGTGGTTATTGATTTACATGGCACACCAACACTGCTCACCCATGGTGACTTATTATGCAGCGACGACCTTCCTTATCAAGCCTTTCGCATTAAATCGCATACGCCCGAATGGCAACAGTCCGTCTTATCAAAACCGCTCCTGCTAAGGCTATTGGTTGCTCGCTGGTACCGTATCCGTAGCTATTTTCATAAACGCAAAAAATCTCAAAGTATCATGGACGTCAATCAGGATACCGTAATTAAAGTGATGCATGAGCACCAAACTTTACGCTTGATTCATGGCCATACGCACCGCCCTAACATTCATAACTTTGAAATAAACGGACACTCTGCTCAACGCTTTGTGTTGCCTGCATGGAGTAAAGATGCTGGCGGCTTATTATGCTGGAACAGCAAAGGCTATCAACTGGAAAGCATTTAAAAAAAACCGGCTCACTCAGTTAAAATACAAAATCAGTCAAGCCGTTTATATCACGATAATCCCATCTTAAAGGTAGCCAAAAACCGACCTTGAAATAGTTGACTTTGAATTATTATGCATTAAGTTAACAGTTGAAAAAATAGTATCTCAGGTGCGTGGTTAAAGAGCAGACAAACCTGATTACTAGCGTATTTTGCCTTGGCTCTTCAACATCGAGTCTTTTAAAAGTTGACTTTTTAGGCAAAATCATTAAATCTAGTCGCTTGGCGTGAAAAATTCCTGCCTTTTAGGATCGAAGAATCACCCAAAAAAACTAATATTAGTCTTAAAAAATCATAATCAGTATTTTGTCTAATTAACAGGGTACCAGGAGAACTATAATATGAAGAAGCCTTTAAAAAATTGGCTACTTGCTTCAAGTGTAGCGGCATTATTAGCTGCACCAGCAATTTTAACTGCTAACAGTAATGTTGAAGCCCTTACCAAAGATCCAGCTAACTGGGCCACTTGGGGTGGAGATTACGCAGGTACTCGTTACAGTACAATTGATGATATCAATGTTGACAACGTAAAGAACTTGCAACCTGCATGGTCTTTTTCAACAGGTGTTTTACGTGGCCACGAAGGTGGACCATTGGTTATTGATGATATTATCTACATCCAAACGCCTTTTCCAAACACGGTTTACGCACTTAACCAAAAAACCCAGTCTGTTATTTGGGAATACACACCAACACAAGATGCTGATGTAACTGTTCCAGTTATGTGTTGCGATACTGTGAATCGTGGTTTGGCTTATGGTGATGGCAAGATTTTCTTGCAACAAGCTAATACTGTTTTAACCGCACTAGACGCCAAAACCGGTAAACGAGTTTGGAGTGTACAAAACGGTGACCCTAAACTTGGTATGACCAACACTAACGCACCGTTAGTTGTTAAAGATACTGTGTTAACCGGTATTTCCGGCGGTGAATTTGGTGTTCGTGGCTTTTTGGCTGCTTATGACATCAAGACTGGTAAATTGAAATGGAAAGGTTACAGTGTTGGTCCTGATAAAGACATGCTGATAAACCCAACCAAAACAACTACTTGGGAAAACGGTAAAGTCACCCCGGTTGGCGCAGAATCAAGCTTAAAATCTTGGGAAGGCGACCAATGGAAAATTGGCGGCGGTACAACTTGGGGCTGGACCAGTTACGACTCTAAATTAAACTTGATCTATTACGGATCAGGCAATCCATCAACATGGAACCCAACACAACGTCCGGGTGACAACAAGTGGTCCATGTCTTTATGGGCACGTGATGCTGACACTGGCGAAGTTAAGTGGGTCTATCAAATGACACCACATGATGAGTGGGACTTTGACGGTATCAATGAAACGGTTCTGGTTGACCAAGAAGTTAAAGGTAAAATGCACAAAACCATCGTGCATTTCGACCGTAACGGTTTTGGCTATACCCTGGATCGTGAAACAGGTGAATTGTTGGTTGCCGAGAAATTTGATAAGTCAGTTAATTGGGCATCACACGTCGACATGAAGACCGGTCGTCCAGCAGTGGTAGCAAAATTCAGTACTGAACAAAACGGCGAAGACGTTAAATCAGAAGGCGTTTGCCCTGCTGCGTTAGGTAGTAAAAACCAACAACCGGTTTCTTACTCACCACAAACCGGCTTGTTCTACATTTCAGCCAACCATTTGTGCATGAACTACGAACCTTTCGAAGTGACTTACACAGCCGGTCAGCCTTATGTTGGTGCAACGTTGGACATGATGCCTGCTGGTGCGGATGTTTTGACCGGAAAACCTGACAATACCACCAACTTGGGTCAGTTCACTGCATTTGATGCCAAAACAGGTAAAATTGCCTGGTCAAACAAAGAACCCTTCTCGGTTTGGTCCGGTTCATTGGCTACTTCAGGCGGCGTCGTATTTTACGGCACACTGGAAGGTTATTTGAAAGCAGTTGATGCTAAAACAGGTAAAGAATTATATAAATTCAAAACACCTTCCGGCATCATCGGCAACGTTAATACCTGGAAATACGAAGGCAAACAATATATCGGTGTTCTTTCCGGTATTGGCGGCTGGGCAGGTATTGGTATAGCTACTGACTTTGGTAGAATGTTGGAAGAAGCACAAGCCAAGGCTGCTGCAGAAACCGATCCAGAGAAAAAAGCGGCATTGGAAAAAATAGCTGTGAAAATATCACAAGAAGGCTTGGGTGCCAACGGCGCTTACGCAAGCTTGGCATCTTTCACAAAACAAGGTGGTACGTTCACTGTGTTTACATTGCCTAACAAATGATTTATCTGATTTTTTAGATTGATTATTAAAGCCCTGGTTAGTCATTAACCAGGGCTTTTTTTTGCCTGTTGTTTACTATAATACTGTCAATTTTTAGCCCGTAGACCGAAATATGCCTTTTTTGGGCATCAGCGAAAACAAGCATTTTCGATATACCTCACAATATTGTTGATTAATGATTCCAAGCCAATGATCACCAGATTTGTAAGAAATAAAACAATTTTTATTTCATTCTGGTTACGCTTACAGATACCTTCTTAAATGATGTGGTTGTATGACACTTGAGGATATTTAATTTTTAATCCGACCCTAACACTTTCTGACTGTTTGGGTACAACAAAAGGAATTCCTCGCGTTAGCCGATCCTGCCAAGTCGTGCGTATTTAAACCGCTCTCGATTACCAGAAACGGCTGGAACAGCAGAATATCATTTTGAATTTAGACTTCAATTCAGGCGCCAGTACACAGTCAGCATTGATATGTCGGGTAAAATTAGCGCTAAAAACCCGAAATTACTGATATAGCACCAACATAATCAGATTGACTGAATATTAGTCAACAACAACCTTGGCAGCCTGGATGCTAGTTTTGTAGTTATAATGTCACCCCAGGATATAGATAGCGGGCATTGTTCGGACTAAAAAGCTTTGTTGATTGAAACAGTGACTTCATTAGTTATAAAGGATTGTTTTGTTTGAAGATAATTTGTTCCAACACTTGTCTCACCAGAAACGGTATTCGTAAAAGCTCCTGAATAATTAGTGGTTTTTTGTGCAGTAACCCCAAGAGAATAATTGACATCTACGAACCACGATTTGTTAATGTAATATGAACCACCCAGCTCAAAGGCTCCGCCCATTACCCATTCCGTTGATGAGTAATTAGCTGGAGTACCAGTAATACTGATTATTGTCGGTGGTGGTATATAGGCGTAGCCAACATTTCCATTTATATTTGTTTGTATTTGATAAGCAGCGGGGCCAGCTCCAAAATAAATACGACTATTGCCAAAAGATTTTCCAAAGAAAGCGAGTAGTCCTAGCTGGCTATTAACACTCGTTTTAAGGGAGTCGATTGTTTCAAAACCAGTAAAAGGCGTTACTGCACCATCAGGAACCGCAACATGGTAACCAACTTGTGGCACTACCACATTCTTCTGATTTGAAGTTGTGCCAAAGTAGCGGTACAAGAATTTCGAACCCCATAACCAATCACTATCACCGAAGTGTTGGAAATACCCAACTTGTCCAATAGGTGCAAATGTACTTTGATTGTTGCTCCAATTGCCGGTGCCATCTTGAGCTGTACCTATTGATACCAAGCTACCTGTAGTGGCGTCATAGACATTTGAATCGCCTTTGGCCCAAGTACTCTGAGTTAAATCTGCATTACCATAACCTCCACCTATACCTACGAAAAAAGCTGATTTTGCCGGAGCATTTTCGTCATCAGCCATTAATGGAGTTGTCAAAGTACTTAAAGAGAATGCAACAAGTGCACTCAAATGGATATTGTTCATTTTGGAATGCCTATACATAAGTTGTTGAAAAAATTAAGTGTGAGAAATAATTGCTCTTAATTATTTTTCATAGGATATACACTAATCGATTATGATTCAATCAATTGAAATGCTAATAACGTAAATTTCAACTAAACCGCTAAAGTACTTCTCAAAAAATTAAAAACTGCGAGACACACGAGTAAAATCATGCATAAATGTGGTTCATGGAAAACATAACCCTATCACCAAGCAGTTAACCTCATCAACCTGCCGCCTGATGCGGCTGCACTAAACCGGACAAACATATTAAAATAACCTGAAATACAGGAAGTGTGTCGAAAATAAGTCAAGATGCAGCTAAAATCTGCTTAACTTTGTGCCCGGAAAAGTATTGATACATCACTGCGCTTGGGTGTTCTTATTTCGTCCTACACCCGGATCGTATTAATCACTCATAATCCGATAACGGCGGACAACTGCACACCACATGCCGATCCCCATAGACATTATCAATACGGCCAACGGGCGGCCAGTATTTATCATCATGCTGATGATTATCAGGGAAAAAAGCCTGTTGTTTCGAGTAAGGCAGCGTCCATTCTTCCAACAATAACCGGTGGGTATGCGGCGCGTTATGCAGCACATTATTTTCAGTATCGGCACTACCCTCTTCAATGGCCTTAATTTCCTGACGTATTGAAATTAACGCCGCACAAAAACGATTAATCTCGGCTTTACCCTCACTTTCTGTCGGCTCAATCATCAACGTATCAGCAACCGGAAACGACACGGTGGGCGCATGAAAACCATAATCAATCAAGCGCTTGGCAATATCTTCAACCGTTATGCCACAGGATTTTTTAAAAGCATGGCAATCGATAATACACTCATGAGCAACCCAACCATTTTTGCCGGTATATAAAATTGGATAAAAAGCTGCCAGACGTTTGGCAATATAATTGGCATTTAAAATCGCCGTTAAAGTAGCACGCTTTAAACCTGCGGCCCCCATCATGGCGATATAAGCCCACGAAATGGTATAAATACTGGCAGATCCCCACGGTGCAGCAGATACGGTGCCGATAGTGCCATGCCCGCCTTTGGCAGGATTAACGCCCTCAACGACCGGATGATCAGGCAAGAAAGCCGCCAGATGTGCGCCGACTCCAATCGGACCAACACCCGGGCCACCACCGCCATGCGGAATACAAAATGTTTTATGCAAATTAAGATGGGCAACATCCGCGCCAATTTTGCCCGGACGACTTAAACCCACCAAAGCATTAAAGTTGGCACCATCCAGATAAACCTGTCCGCCATGCTGATGAACAAGATCACAAATTTCCCTGAAGGCTTCTTCAAAAACACCATGCGTAGACGGATAAGTAATCATTAAAGCAGCTAGCGTATTTTTGTATTCCGCCAGTTTTGCGTGTAAATCATCCAGACTGATATTGCCGTTTTCATCGCAGGCAACCACCACTACGTCAAGACCGGCCAGCGTTGCACTGGCAGGATTGGTGCCATGTGCAGAAGCCGGTATCAGGCAGATAGTGCGCTGCGTCTGACCTGAGACCTCATGATATTTACGGATCACCAGTAAGCCGGTGTATTCACCTTGGGAACCGGCGTTGGGTTGCAGTGAAAAAGCATCAAAACCGGTCAGATCACATAACATTTCTTCCAGTTCGGCAAACATTTGCTGATAACCATGAGTCTGGTACAACGGCGCGAACGGATGCAAGCCGTTAAATTCATGGTAAGAAATAGTTTGCATTTCAGTGGCTGCATTCAGCTTCATCGTACAAGAACCCAACGGTATCATGGAACGATCCAACGCTATATCGCGCCGCGCCAGTCGGCGCATATAACGCATCATTTCCGTTTCCGAATGATAGCGCTCAAATACCGGATGTTGCAGAATTTTATCGCTACGTAATAACCGTTCCGGGATGCAGTCAATGATACCGGCATCAAGACTGTTAATATCTGGAAGGCCTGCCGTAGCCGAGGCAAAAACCTGCCAAACATCTCTTAAATTTTTTCGTGTCGTAGTTTCATCTAACGAAATACCTAAGTGGTCTGCGCCAATGATACGAAAATTAATGATGGCTTCCTCGGCATTTGCAGCAAAACGTTTGGCCCTATTAGGCACATAAATCACCAGCGTATCAAAATAACAATCACTGACAACCGTATGGCCCAACTGCGTTAATCCCGCTGCCAAAATTTGCGTGTAGCGATGCACGCGACCGGCAATCAACCGCAAACCTTCGGCACCGTGATAAACCGCATAAAATCCGGCGATAACGGCAAGTAAAACCTGCGAGGTACAAATATTGCTGGTCGCTTTATCCCGGCGAATATGCTGCTCGCGGGTTTGCAACGCCAGTCGCAGCCCAATCTCGCCGTGACTGTCTTTGGATACGCCAATAATCCGACCCGGAATCGCGCGTTTATAAGCCTCCCTGGTGGCAAAAAAAGCGGCATGCGGCCCGCCATAACCCATAGGTACACCAAAGCGCTGAGAACTGCCGACCACAATATCAACACCAAAGGCCGCCGGTGGTTTTAGTAATACCAGACTTAATAAATCCGCCGCCACCGTAATCAGCGCACCTTTGTCATGCGCCATGACCGTCATGTGGCCAAGGTCTTTTATTTCTCCGGTAGTACCCGGATATTGTACGATCAGGGCAAAAAAATCCTGCTGTTCCAGCTCATGACAAGGGTCACCAACAATAACGTCATAACCTAATGAACGGGCGCGGGTTTTAATAACAGCCAGTGTTTGCGGGTGGCAATGCTGATCGATAACAACATTATTGGACAAACTTTTCGACAAGCGCCGCGACATGGTCATTGCTTCTGCCGCCGCCGTTGCTTCATCAAGTAAGGAGGCATTGGCCAGCTCCATGCCGGTTAAATCGATAATCACCTGCTGAAAATTTAACAATGCCTCCAGCCTGCCCTGACTAACCTCGGCCTGATAAGGCGTATAAGCGGTGTACCAACCAGGATTTTCCAGCACATTACGCTTAATCACCGCCGGCATCACCGTGTCGTAATAACCCATACCAATCATTGAGGTAAACACTTTATTACGGCCGCGCATATCACGCAAAAGTTTGATAACCGCACGCTCACTGATCGTTTCGGTAAGTTTTAACGGCTCATGATTAAGAATATTGGCAGGAATGGCTTGCTCGATAATATCATCCAGCTCGGTTAAACCCAGCTCAGTGAGCATTTCCTGAATTTGCTGTGGATTGGGACCAATATGACGCTGAATAAAATTACCGCGCATTTCTAACTTGTCCAGACTAACACGAGAGATTGGCATAGTGTTTACCTAAGGTAGCGGTGGGGAATAAAAGGCAATTTTGTTACTGTAACCGGAATCTTTCGCTCCCGTACCAAGGCGTACAAAGTATTGCCCAGAGTGGCGGCGTTACGCTCAAGCAGTGCCATGGCAACGGGTTTACCCAAACTGGGAGAAAAACTGCCACTGGTCACAATACCAAGCGCCTGATCGTCGTTATTAACAACAACACTGCCCTCTCTTACCGGTATTTTGCTTTCGACCAGCAAGCCGGTACGGATTTTTTCAGGGCCGTGCTGCAACTGTTGTAAAATTTTATCCGCGCCGGGAAAGTGCTTGTGGCCTTTTTTAAATAGCCATTGCAACCCGGCTTCAACGGGCGTGATGGCTTCATTAAGTTCATGTCCATAAAGACATAAACCCGCTTCCAGCCGCAAGGTATCGCGGGCGCCCAAACCAACTGCCTCAACGTCTTCTTCTGCAAGTAACCAACCAGCCAGTTGCTCGGCATCTTGATTGGCGACTGAAATTTCAAAACCATCCTCACCGGTATAACCGCTACGGCTAATGCTACAAGCCAGCCCGTTAATGGTGGCTGCACAAGATTGCATAAATAATAATCCCGCAGCTTCCTTTGAAAATTTGGCCATTACGCTGGCAGCAGCCGGGCCTTGAAGCGCTAATAAAGCCTGATCAGGCAAGTCTTTAAACGTACATCGACCGAATAAGCGATTTTTTAACCAGCTAAAATCCTTATCTTTACAGGCAGCATTAACAATAATCATCAACCCGGCCTCAACACGGGTAATGATAATGTCATCGATAATACCGCCCTCATTATTGGTTAAGACGGTATATTTTTGGGCTCCCATGTTAAGCCCGGTAATATCACTGGGCGTTAACTGCTCAAGCTCACTGGCTGCGTTATCGCCTAAAATCAGGCATTGCCCCATGTGGGAAATATCAAAAAAACCCGCATGGCTGCGGCAATGCAAATGTTCATGAATAATACCCTGGCCATAGTGCACAGGCATTTGATAACCGGCAAAAGGCACCATTTTGGCACCCAGCTTAAGATGAAGATCACAAAGCGGCGTCTGTTTTAACATGGCAGTTATTTATCTCGGCAGATAAGTAAGGATCTTTAGTGTAACGCTGAAAAAATGTTAAGCCAAGCTGGTTAAAAACATTATTCACCACGAAGACACGAAGTACACGAAGAAAAACAATTACTTTTATCGATGCCGGTCGGGATTTGTAACCCACGTCACGCTTGGAATTTAGCCGTAGGATGTGCTGAGGAATGAAGCGCATCGTTTGTCATTGGTAGTTATTCACCTCCTCCTTTAAACAAGGGGGATTGAGGAAGATTTATCTAATAAAATCTCCCCTGTCCCCTCTTTTTCAAAGAGGGGACTGAATAATGTAAAATACAAAGTCATGACTCTATAACTTACTACCCTCACTCTATGATTCCTGCTGACGTTCACACTGAAATTATGCATCGTTTGGCTAAAACCGAGCACGAACAAGGTGTACGAATTTTACTGGCGGTTGAATCAGGCAGCAGGGCCTGGGGCTTTGCCTCTGCCAATAGCGATTTCGATGTGCGTTTTATTTATGCCAGGCCAACGGCTTGGTATCTTGCAGTAGATCTTGAAGAACGGCGTGATGTGATTGAATACGCCATCACCGATGATATTGATCTCAATGGCTGGGATGTGCGAAAAACGTTACGCCTGTTATGGAAATCAAACCCCACTATTGTGGAATGGCTGCAATCGCCATTTATCTATAGCGAAGTTGGTGGCTTTACACAAAACGCCAGAGCATTATTGCCTACAGTGTATTCGTGCGCAAGCGGGATTTATCACTACCGCAACATGGCAAAAACCAACTACCGTGGTTATTTACGTGCTGACTTGGTACCACTCAAAAAATATTTTTATGTGCTGCGCCCGTTATTATCGGTACGCTGGCTGGAGCGCTATGGTACTCCTGCCCCGATTGAGTTTTCCAGGTTACTGCACCTGATTGAAGGAGAGCCTGAGTTACTGGCTGATATAGCAATCTTGCTTGAAAAGAAAAGCGCATCGGCAGAGTTGGGGCTGTCAAAACCCTTTGCCGGTATCAATGCATTTATCGTCGCTGAATTGGAACGTCTGGAAGCTATGGTGCCCATACATAGGCAAAAGCCGGAACCACTTGGTCAACTTAATGCCTTGTTCCATGCCACGTTAGACGAAGCGCTTTCTAAATCAGAAACCAACCTAAATAGCCAAACTGATTAAGACAATAACAGAAGGTTTTGGAACGGCAGAGGCGTAAAACTCTCCGGTAATGAGCGCTATCCAAAAAACAGATAGCAATCAGAATTTTGATAAACTTTAGATACTAAAGTATTAATGCAAGCATCGGTCGTATTATCAAATCCGTAGGCTAAAAGGGTTTGCCTGAACCAGTTATGTATATGGTGACAGGCACTGAATAGTACCTGATCAGGTAACAGCCACTGTGCTATAAAAACTACCACCATCAAACAGACTGTCACCAAAGACAAAAATATTATTGATCGACATCGCAGATGACAATATTAGAAATAATACGGCCGGAAGAAAAATACAGCAGTTCATTATATTTTGCTTAAAAACAGCCATTTTGATTTTGTAATAAAAATAAGCCAACGAGCGTTGCATGAATTTTGTAAAAATAACTTTTCAAAACCGATAAAGTTTTAAGGAGTTAACAAATAACTTAATTGAACCCACGTCTTAATTTTAAATTAATAGCACAATACAGGAATATTGCTGGTGATTATCATCATCCACCTCAAGACTTCCCCAAACAGTCATCTTTTAAGTGTGTAGGTATTTGTACGAATAGACAAGCGTATGTTTCTTAGTAAAATTTATTATAGCAATGGAATGCGCTAAATTAATTTTTGCTATTGAGCCGGCCTCATCCATTCATATAATCAAACCCAACCTTAACACCACTTCGTCTTCACTCAGGGTATGGTTATCACTTTCTTAAGGAGAAATAGCCATGACTACCATTACCTCAAAAGACTTGGAAATAGTCCGTCCCAATATGGGCAGTCCATTAATTATTGTCCCCAACGGGCTACTGGATTTTGAAATCACTGTCGCCTACTTCATTCCTTGGGAAAAGCCGGAAAAAAAAGAACTTCCAAGCTATCAAGAAGTGTTGGCGCTTATGAAAAATGATCCACCGCAAATCGAATGGGGAGGAAAAAGGTTAACACTAAACGTACTGTCCGTTTATGGCCTGTTTCGTCACCCGAAATATACCGATGATTACGCTAACGTCAAACATGCTGAAACATCGGCCCAGCAACAATACCATGATGGCTTTCGCTGGGAAATGCGCGCCCGTGTTGGCTTGCCACAAACGTCAATACTGGAGCTGAAAGCTGCATTTGGATGGCCATCGTTACTGAATCTCCGCTGGGGAAAAGTAAAGTATCATGCGCTTTATGTACACGAAACATTAACAACCAATAACAAATTTACAATCCTGCACATCACCGATACGCATATCGCGCAACGCAACGACAAGATACCCGAAATACTCTCGACTGTGCGTAATATCAGGGAATGCGAGGATCTATCCAACCGTTATGTTAACTTTAATGACAATTTACGGGCACTCATCAAGGAAGCCAATAAAAGAGCCAAGGCCGGGGAAAATGTTCTCGTGATCCTGACGGGTGATATTATCGATCATTATCACGATGGCTGGATTGATGGCGTGTTTGTTTGTGGACAAGGCAATGACCCCAAAGATAAACGTAGCGAGGTATTTGGTTCGTCCTGGGGTTATTCCAATGTCTCGAAATTTATAGAAATTATCCTCGCCAAAGATCAGCAAGGAGAAGCTTTGAACTGCCCGCTACTCGTGGTTCCCGGTAATCATGATTATCTGATGAACGAAGTGCTGTTAAACATGCATTTTACCGCCGAAGGCTGGATGAAACTGGCGGCAGATATTTTGGGAAAAACCATATCTATTAATAAGAACTCGGCTTCCTCTTTTGGCTTGACTGATAATGAGGGACGAGAATATGACTATTTCTCATTTCCTGGTTATGATAAAAGGAGCAAAGCTGACAGACAAACCTTTAAAAGCAACATTCAGCATAACGATTGGCGCGCGACTATCTCAAATTATTGGCCTTATTGGCTTGCAAAACCAAAATCATGGCAGTTTAGTCAATATCTGCACCAAGTCAGTTACGATCTGGAATTTAATTACCATCTCGGCAATCACCAATTACTTCTGCTTAATACCGGAAACGATCGTTATCCACGATTTGAGGAATTTGCCGGTATTGAATCCACACCGGAATGGGCGTCCGATTATATTCATAATGGCCCCCACAGTCGCGGCATTACTACCAGACACTTGGAAATGACTAAAGAGGCTCTGGACTCAGCATCAAAAGAAGGTCTACTACTGATTTTTCTCCATGCTCCGCTAATGAGCCTGGAGAAAGATGAAACAACCGGTATAGAAGTGCTTTATGAAGACAATCATGCAAAAGCAAAGAAACCCACAGAACAGGAAAAGGGTAATGAAGTTAGCCATAAGCTTGTAGAGTTATACGGTACCGACTGGAAAAAATTACAAGCGAAGGGTTTTCCACTTTTCGGAACAAAATACTTCAAGAAAGGTGAACGAGATCCATGCCTTAACTTTAGCAGTTCAGACGGCGAAGTAGTCAAATTTCTGGATAGTCTTTGTCGGGTTACTGGCGAACCAACCGGCACGCCAACTCTGGTATTCTCGGGACATACGCATAAAGCCCACGAGTTTAGGATTGAAAAAATAGATGATGTCAGCACCCCGAATTCAAAAAATTTCTATTATTATACGGATACCTATTGTCATAAATATTTTGGCAAGACAAGCAATGGCCTGGCACTGATCTTTCGTCTTGAATGGCTAAAAACAAACAGCCCTTTATTATTAACGTCGGCAGCATTGAAGCTGGGGAGTAGAAACCGGCAAGGTGAATGGATAGGTCAACCGCAGTACCGTGAAATTATGGTCGACGGACAGGCCGTGGTAAGCCTGGAAATGAAAGATTTACCAATGGTCGATTTTTTATCAACCGCCAAAATGACACCGGCATGCTGGAATATTGCCTTACGCGCCGATAACGGCATGTACGTCTGTGCGGAACTGGGTGGCGGGCGCGAATTAATAGTAAATCGTACTATGGCAAAAGAATGGGAAACCTTTGAAATGAGCCTGTTGGAAAGTAATTTTATTGCCTTAAAATCCTGGAATGGACAATTCGTTAAAGCAGTTGGTGGCGGTGGCGGTAAAGTGAATGCCGATAGCGCCAGTATTGGCGATCAAGAAACCTTTCAACTCACTCGAATAGGTTCCAATAAGATTGCTCTAAGAACAAAATCCAAGGGTAAATATGTTTGTGCAGAAGCAGGCGGCGGAAGAGAGCTTGTAGCCAATAGAGACCAAATAGGTCCTTGGGAAACTTTTACCCTGATTCCGTTGGATCACCTCTCAACACCGAAAGCTGTTTCAGGAGCAATCATCAGCACTCAACCAAGACGTATAAAATTAATATGGAAAACAGTTATCGGTGCAGCAAACTATAACGTAGAAGTGCAGTATCAATCTGCCGATGGCAAATGGCACTCTGCCGCCACCAAAATCTTGCCGGAAACCGAATGGGTTGTCGATTTCTTGGGCGCATATCCAGGCCAGTGGCGGGTATCTGCTCAAGCTGAATTTGCACTGGAAAGCGAAAAAAGTCCCTGGATGGCATTCAAGTTTACCCAATAAAGCCAACAGCGATGACTACCTGAAT
Source organism: Methylobacter sp. S3L5C (assembly GCF_022788635.1). Lineage (NCBI taxonomy): Bacteria > Pseudomonadati > Pseudomonadota > Gammaproteobacteria > Methylococcales > Methylococcaceae > Methylobacter > Methylobacter sp. S3L5C. Next base: position 128,642 of record NZ_CP076024.1, read on the forward strand.
AAGCTGTTTAAGCAGGGTTATAGCGATTACCTCGTGAAACCCGCATTTGTTAACCCGACGGTGTATTTTTATGATATCGCTTTATCAACCAAATGCACGCGCTGGGTAACGCCGCACACCAGCGTGTAAGGTATGGTATCGGCACACCGGGCAATTTCTTCAACAGCCAGGCCGTCGCCCCACAACGTTACCGGATCGCCAGGTTTGGCATGAGGTTGTGTTGCCAAGTCAACGGTAATCATGTCCATGGAGACTTTGCCAATCAACGGAACACGCTGTCCGTTAACCAGTACAGGCGTTCCGGCTTTGGCATAACGTGGATAACCATCGGCATAACCAATCGCTACAACGCCCAGTGTGGTCGGCTTTTCACATATCCATGACCCTGAATAGCCTACTTTATCGCCTTGTTCCAGGGTTTTTACTGAAATCAGCCGTGAATGTAAGCTCATAATCGGCTTTAGGCCCAGTTGCTCACCGGTACTATCCGAAAACGGTGAAATGCCATATAACATGACGCCGGGGCGCACCCAATCGGACAAAGCTTCTTTCCAGGCTAAAATACCAGCCGAGTTGGCAATGCTGCATTCGTTAACCAGATGAAGTTTATCTCCGTTACCAAGCTGGAGCTTATCTCCGTTCCCAAGCTGGAGCTTGGGAACGAGTGTTGCCAGTGTATCTTTAAACAGACTGATTTGTTGAAGTGTTGAAGCATCCTGAATATCATCTGCATTGGCTAAATGCGTCATCAAACGAATCGGCTTTTTGATGATGGAGCACTGGTTTAGGCGTTGATAAACGGCGTTAAATTCATGGGGTTTAAAACCCAGGCGATTCATGCCGGTATCGAGTTTTAACCAAATTTCACAAGCGTCTTGCTCTACCCTGCTTTCAAGAATTTCCAACTGGAAAAAAGAATGCACCACAGCATCCAGTTGATAGTTCAGTAATTTATCCAATTCTTCGGCGCAGGTAAAACCTGATAAAATCGCAATCCGGTTTTTAACCCCGGCATTACGCAAACGAATACCTTCATCAACCCGAGCCACAGCAAAACCATCGACATTTTGCAAGGCTTGAGCAATACGCACCAAACCATGACCATAACCATTTGCCTTGATAACGGCCATAATTTTTGCATCCGGTGCGTAATGGCGAACCCTGTCCAAATTATGCTGTAAAGCTTCCAGATTTAATTCAGCATAGGCTGCCGGTATCATTCATAATCTCCTGCGTTATAAGCCGCTCCAGTAAAACTCTCAAATTTTGTATATTGCCCCAAAAAGGTCAGCCTGACGGTTCCCAGTGGACCATTACGTTGTTTGCCGATAATAAGTTCAGCAATACCTTTATCAGGACTATCCTCGTTATACACTTCGTCGCGATAAACAAACATAATCAAATCGGCATCCTGCTCAATAGCACCCGAATCACGCAAATCCGACATTACCGGGCGTTTGTTGGGGCGTTGCTCAAGGTTTCGGTTAAGCTGCGATAAGGCAATGACCGGCACGTTTAATTCTTTGGCGAGTGCTTTTAAACCTCTGGAAATATCAGAAATTTGTTGTACGCGATTGTCGCCACTGGAGGGTGATTGCATCAATTGTAAATAATCCACCACAATCAAGCCCAACTGACCATGCTCACGCGCCAAGCGCCTGGCTCTGGCACGTACTTCAGTCGGTGATAACGCAGGTGAATCATCAATAAACAATTGTGTACCTGCCAGTAAATTAATGGCTGAGGTCAAGCGCGGCCAATCATCATCTTCGAGTTTACCGGTTCTGACTTTATGCTGATCTATGCGGCCCAATGACGACATCATCCGCATGGCGAGAGAGTCGCCAGGCATTTCCATACTAAATACCGCCACCGGCTTATCGCTTTTTAGCGCGACATTTTCGGCTATGTTCATGGCGATGGTGGTTTTACCCATCGACGGCCTACCTGCAACAATAATCAAATCGGCAGGTTGCAAACCGGAAGTTAACTCATCAAGATCGGGAAATCCGGTACTGGCACCGGTGATGGAGCCCTCTTGCTCAAACAGTGTTTCAATTTTATCAACCGCTTTAGCCAGCAATGATTTTATGGATATAAAACCGCCGGCCTGCCCTCTTTGCCGCTGCTCTGCTATTTGAAACACCTGCCGCTCGGCATTTTCAAGCAGTTCAGCAGTATCACGACCCTCGGTATTAAAAGCCGAATCGGAAATTTCAGTACCGATATGAATAAGTTGTCGCAGAACCGAACGATCTCTGACAATATTGGCGTAAGCGACAATATTGGCCGCACTGGGCGTATCTTTTGCCAGCATGATCAAATAAGACAGCCCGCCAACATTCTCCAATTCACCGACGGCTTTTAAGCCATCCGACAGGGTAATAACATCAAAAGGAATTTGCTTTTCGGCGAGCTCTTCAATCTTTTTGAAAATAAGCTGGTGGCTACGGCGATAAAAATCTTTTTCAATAACTTTATCGGCAATGGCATCCCAGGTTTGATTATCCAGTAGTAAACCACCCAAAACTGATTGCTCGGCCTGTATGGAATTGGGTGGAACCTTCATGGCATCAAGTGAATAATCACGTTCCATGGAATAATTATCAGGCATGGCAGTTAACTAAAAAAAAGAGGAATAATACCACGAGGCGGCTTTTCAGTCATTGGCTTGCACTGCCAAAACGTCAATAACGGCCACTAAAAAGCAAAGCATTTAGTCCACGAAAAACACGAAAGGTACGAAAAAAAGCAAAAAAAATATATTTTCAGGTAAATAATTTTTAACTAAATAATATGGGACTTGAATTCAGGGGATTTAACTTCTAAAAGTTTATAGATTAAAAAATAACCGTTTGAAAGTTTTATCTAACGCTCTATATATGGTTTTTTAAAAATGTTTTTCTCTCGCTATTACACTCAACTTAAGGATATCTTACTTTGTAGGGTTTACTATGCTTGCCTTAAGAGTTTAGGTACGCCCCAAATAGTTATGGCAAGTTATTGAGGTGCTCATAAAAGTGCAATAAATAAGTCTGCTTTTTTTTCGTGCCTTTCGTGTTTTTCGTGGACTCTGCTTTTCTTTTCGTGGACTTTACGGCCAGAGGTTGCAAACGACGTGATGCTTGAGTACCCTGAATGTCTGAATCCTGCATACAGGCAATTTCATCATTATTTAGGGAGCTTCACTAATGACTAACCCGCATCAGAAACCACAACCCAATCGCCAGACGCTTTATATCGCTATTGCTTTGGTACTCGGCATTACGGTTGGCGAAGTGCTCAATCTGACCTTGGGTAGCTTAGGAATAGCGGGGCCAAGCCCGGCATTAATACCGATTATTGAAGTATTTTCCAGCTTGACCGATATTTTTCTCAGACTGATCAAAATGATTATTGCTCCTCTGGTATTTTCCACGCTGGTAGTGGGCATGGCTAAAATGGGTGATATTGAAACTGTCGGACGTATCGGTATCAAGGCACTGCTCTGGTTTTTTTCAGCATCCATTTTTAGTTTGTTGTTAGGCATGTTGTTGGTTAATGTCTTTGAACCGGGAAGTTCTTTGCATATCGCATTACCGCCAATTGGCACCGATACCGGATTAACGCTGGTTAAGCCGACACTAGGCAATTTTGTCTCGCACATATTTCCTAAAAGTATCGTCGAAGCGATGGCGACCAATGAAATTTTGCAAATTGTGGTATTTTCCATGTTCTTTGGCATCGCCTGTGCTTCGATTGGCGAACTGGCCAGACCTGCCGTAAAGTTGCTTGATTCAATCGCGCACATTATGCTGAAAGTTACCGGTTATGTTATGTACTTTGCACCGATCGCCGTGTTTGCCGCGATGGCTTCCGTTATTGCCCAACAAGGTATCGGTATTTTATTATCTTATGGCAAATTTATCGGCGAGTTTTATTTGGGTCTGTTGCTCTTATGCACGGCGCTCGGTTGCGTTGGCTTTGTATTTCTGGGTCGAAGAGTCTTCACTCTGCTACGACATATTCGTGAACCCATGTTGCTGGCTTTTGGTACCGCCAGCAGCGAGAGCGCTTACCCCAAGTTATTACAACAACTGGAACGTTTTGGTTGTGATGAAAAAGTCTGTGGACTGGTTTTGCCTTTGGGCTATTCGTTTAATCTGGATGGTAGCATGATGTATATGACCTTCGCGGTTTTATTTATTGCCCAGGCTTATGGCATTGATATGGCTTTAGGTGATCAGATTATCATGTTGCTGGTGTTGCTTTTTACCAGCAAGGGCGTGGCGGGCGTGCCCAGAGCATCATTAATTGTTATCGCCGCAACCTTGTCCATGTTTGATATTCCTGAAGCCGGCTTATTACTATTGCTAGGTATTGACCAGATTTTGGATATGGGGCGCAGTGTAACCAACGTATTTGGTAATAGTATTGCTGCAGCATTGGTTAGCAAGTGGGAAAAGGCGTTGAAATAGCCGTATAACTTGAAAGCATTGCACCACGAACGACTGCATGGACAGATATTTGCTCCTGCAATATATGCATTCACCACATCCCTGTGAATTATGCAGAAGGTAAAGCAACGCAAGAAGCAGTTGCCGAGGTACGAAGAGCAAGAAGAAAAGCAAAGACGGAAGAAATTTTGTGTTGTAGCTTATTGAGGTTTTAATCATACCAACCATATAGTCATATTAGATCACCATGCAAACCACTAAACCTGCTAAAAAAATCTATCAACATCTTTATGTTCAGGTGCTGACGGCCATCACTTTCGGTATTTTTCTGGGCTATTTTTATCCTGAAACAGCCACGACAATGAAGCCGCTTGGTGACGGCTTTATCAAACTGATTAAAATGATTATCGCACCGATCATTTTCTGCACCGTAGTCACCGGTATTGCGGGTATGCAGGATATGGACAAAGTCGGACGTGTTGGCATTAAAGCCCTGCTCTATTTTGAAGTGGTCAGTACCCTGGCATTGATTATTGGCTTGATTGTTGTGCATTTGATTCAACCTGGGGTGGGTATGAATGTCGATCCCAGCACCCTGGATACTAAAAACCTGAGTGTTTATACCAACGCGGCAACAACCCACGGCAGCGTTGACTTTTTACTAAATATTATTCCTGCCAGCGTTGTTGATGCTTTTGCCAAAGGCGATATATTACAAGTATTACTGTTTTCGGTACTGTTCGGTTTTTCACTGGCCGCGATGAAAGAAACAGGCTCTGAAGTAGTCGTTTTTATTAGTAAATTTTCGCAGGTGTTATTCGGTATTGTCGAAACCATTATGAAGTTGGCACCCCTTGGTGCCTTTGGCGCAATGGCTTTTACCATAGGCAAATACGGTATTGCCTCATTGGCACCACTGGCAAAATTAATGGGCAGTTTTTATTTAACCTGCTTGTTGTTTATTTTTATTGTCTTGGGATTAATCGCCCGGTTTACCGGCTTTAGCATACTAAAGTTTATCATTTATATAAAAGATGAACTGTTAATCGTGCTGGGCACGTCGTCATCAGAATCGGTACTGCCGCGCATGATGACCAAACTGGAAAACCTGGGCTGCTCCAAATCAGTGGTTGGTTTGGTGATTCCAACCGGCTATTCTTTTAATCTGGATGGAACCTCAATTTATCTGGCAATGGCGGCCATCTTTGTTGCCCAAGCTACCAATACACCTCTGACCCTGATTCAGGAACTAACCATTCTCGGCGTACTGCTATTGACTTCAAAAGGGGCTGCAGGGGTTACGGGTAGCGGTTTTATTACGCTGGCGGCAACGCTTTCAACCATTCCGACTATTCCTGTCGCGGGCTTGGCATTAATACTGGGTATCGACAGATTTATGTCCGAGGCTCGCGCACTGACTAATATTATCGGCAATGGCGTTGCCACGGTCGTTGCAGCTAAATGGGAGAATGAACTGGATGAGCAAAAATTGCATGCCGTGTTGAATCCCGTCAAGATTAAAGAAGAGACTTAAACCAGAGCTTTATATCAACCTATAGCATAGGAGAGGCTCTATTTTTTATTATATATTTTTAACACCCACTCATAAAACCATACCGGTCTGAATAACACTATCCAAACCAATACTATCGGAGTGACAGGAATAGGGCCGACCTCAATAATTGTGATCACCACAAGAGCGAGAAAGCTGAGAATACGCATAAATTTATTTTCTTGTGTGGGACTTGATTATGGTGTCTATTAAAAATCATTATAAGCCGGTTCGACATCAGGATATTTATAATAACCTGATCTGCAGAAATTCTTAATTATGATGCCAAGTGATGACTCAAAAGTCTTTTACTATTACCAAGAGCTTATCCGTAAATAATATCAGCTTGGTTTTGTCTTTTACGAAAAAACATCAAAGAGGTGGCCAGTAAAAAATCGTAATTGTTCATACCTAAATATTTTTATTAACGGTTTATTTACGGATAAAATCCAAAGTTGAATCAAAAAATTATTATTTGATCCTTATCGATAACTTCACCAATAACACAAGCCTTAACACCCTTTTGATAAAGGGCTTTTAGACAGTCTTCGGCCTGGTGAGAAGACACTGAAAACAAAAGACCTCCGCTTGTTTGCGGGTCAAAAAGTGCAGGGAAGTTTTGATTGTTCACCTCAGTACTGAGTACAGAACTTAACGTCTCATAATTATTGCCGGCAATAGAAGCAAAATAACCTTTTTCAAATAACTCGCTTACGCCATCGAATAAGGGAATCGCTTTATAGTCGATTTTAATGCCTAAAGCGTTATCACTATTTTTCCCCAGCATTTCAAACGCATGGCCTAACAAGCCAAAACCGGTAATATCCGTGCAACCGGAAATATCAAAAGCTCTGATCGTTTCCATGGCTGTTTTATTGGATTGAAGCATACTTGAAAGCGCCTCATCCACCAGCTTGCCATTGGCTTGAGCAAGCATATTAGCGGCAAAGATGACTCCCGTACCAATGGGCTTGGTGAGAATTAATTGATTTCCGGGTTGTGTCAGTTGTTTTCTTAAAACTTGCTCCGGCGGGACTTCCCCCTGAACGGCAATTGCAATTGAAAGCTCCGAGCCTTCACCGGTGTGACCGCCAACAAGGGAAGCAGCGCTTTTAGTCAAGATATCCAGCACACCTGACATTACTTGAAAAATATCTTCCCTATGAATCTTCCCGGTAGCAGCGCATAGCGTTAAGCCCACTTGCGCAGTTTTGGCAACGCCGCCCATGGCATAGACATCGCTTAAAGCATGTTGGGTTGCAATTTGACCCAGTAAATAAGGGTCTGAAATAAAAGACCGAAATTGATCAATTGTTTGCAAGCATAAGGTATGCTCGGAAATCTGAGTCAACGCACAGTCTTCTCCCTCCTTAACGCCCAGTAACACAAAATTATCTTGTGGAATCGTCAACTTATTCAGACTTTGTATAAGCGTGGATGCGGCTAATTTACTGCCACAGCCACCGCAAGTGTTATCTTGCCAATCTTCCGGAACGAGAGTGCTTTGGGGCACAGGCATGACTTTATTAAAATGCCGGGGTTTTGTGCTAAACGTTTTAGCCTGAAAACGCGCCATGAAACGTCTGTCGATCCAGTTCTTAGCGGTCCATAGCAGCTCGGGCGGCAGGTATCTCAGGATTGAAACACTATCTTGATGAACAAGGGCTTTCCTATCGCCAATGGTAATTAAAGACAGCACATGTTTTTTAGGACGGAAAGTTTTTAACGTGGATTTGCGGGTAAAAAAGGCGCGTATATTGTGCTCAAGAATCATGCCCTGCCGCACTGCATAAACGCCTGCCTTTTTTAAAGGCAAAGGCGAGAAGTGAATACAATCTCCCGCAGCAAAAAGCGCATTTTCATTGTTAACAAGCAGTTTTTCGGTAACCTTTAAAAAACCATCCTGATTGACCGGAAGCTTTGAATTTTTAAACCACTTTGGTGCTGAAGCTTGTGTAGCGATAAGCGCTCTGTAAAAAACTTCAGTACGAATAAGGCCTTTATCATCTTTAAGCACCAAAGCATTTTCCTGCACTTCAAGTACATCAGTATTTTGGTAGACTTTTATAGCCAATTTTTTAAGGGTTTTTAGTAGCTGTTTCCGGGCTTGATGATCTTTTTCTGAAACCAGATAGTCATGCCGGTGAATAAGGCTCACATTGGCATTCCACTTATTTTGATTGATTAACATTTTCAGAATAATCGAGATTTCAACACCAGCAGCACCGGCACCAACAACTGCCAGTGGTAAGGAATCATTGCCTTTATAATCCTTTAAATCAGCAATCAACTGATCCCAATGCGTAATAAATTGTGAAATCGGTTTAAGCGGGATAATTTTTAAAACCGATTCCTGTGATAATTTCTCTATGCTTCTGGGCTCAATACCGACGTTAATAGACGCACAGTCGTAACTGATTTCCGCCCTATTCTCCAACCGGATTTTTTTTCTTTGCGAATCTATACCGATAATTTTTGCCTTGATAAAGCGTAGACCCAGTTCTTCACAGAGCCTTCTTAAATCAAAATGGCAGTCTTCATAAGTATAAAAGCCAGCCAAATAGCCAGGTATCATCCCGGAGTAAGGTGAATGGGTTTGATCGGATATTAAGGTAATTCGAAGGCCGCCAATGGGGTTCATGGCCATCATTTTTAAGACCAGGATATTGGCATGCCCGCCGCCGAGTAAAACCAAATCTGAAACAATCGGCGCTGAATTTTTATTCATTTTGCAAACTCTTTAAAAAATCCAAACAATCCTGCCAGGAACCTTTATATAAAGTCTTTCGTGATTTTAAAGACAGTGAATGCTGATAAAGTTTGTCGTAGTAATGTGAGAGCAAGCGTTCAATCCAGTCAAGATGAATAACAATATCATCTTCATCCATTGCCTCAGTTTTGAACGCTAGCCTCAGAATACTTTTAATTTTATCGCACTCAAGGCCACCCAACTTATTTCTAATTCTTTCTATATTTTGGGCAAAGCTCTGTTCCAATTCACACAACGGTCTCCCGTTTATAAGAGGTATTTGAATATATTCTTTATAAATTTCTAATGCCCGCAGTCGAACCGGTGTTTCAATCATCACCATGGGCGCAGGAATCATCCGGGCATAAAAGCTGTCAGGCAAGTGACATCGACCAATATTGGGACTTTCATCCTCAAGAACGTAAGTATCAGCAACTTGATAAAGAGCTTGCGCCAACTTGTTTTCAAACGTAGCTTGTTGCGGTTGGCTTTCTCCAAAATATGACCCAAAAGCACTGCCTCTATGCTTGGCAAGGCCCTCAAGATCAACAAAATTGCGGAGTTTATGAATCAAGCGGGTTTTTCCGGATCCCGTCATTCCAGAGAGAATGACAAAAGGAGCAGGATTTTCCAACATATTAAGGGCCTCATGGCGTAAACCTTTATACCCGGAATCAACACGAAAAACTTCACAGCCATTTTGATACACCCAATCTTGGGCTAATTGAGATCGTAGTCCACCCCGCCAACAAAAGATTAAAGCAGGATGTTGAGGATGATTTTTAATCGACTCACACCATTGGTGAATCAGTTGTTCTTTGTAATCGCCGCTGACGAGTTTATGCCCAAGCGCCTTTGCCGCTTCAGAGCCTTCAATTTTGTAGGTAAGCCCTACCTCACGGCGATGTAAATCTGAAAGTATGGGAATATTTAACGTATTCCCAAAGTGAGCTTTTTCATATTCCCCCTGTGACCTGACATCAATGAAAGACATCTTGTTATTTGTGCTAATAAGTCTAAAAGCCTCAGAAGCAGGCACAACAGGATATTTATTCATAATTGGTATGATCCATGGATAGGAATTATGGGGTCAATATTACGCCTTATACAGTAGAAATACCCAACAAAGTGCCAAAATCAGTTAGCCCTGCATTGACAAGAAACCATATATTTGTCGATACCAAAAGATATAGAATTAGGATTCCGGGTAATTATTAACTTAAAGTATGCCAATTAAGAATATTTGCGGAAACTATCGTTTTATTTATCAGGCTTGAAACAGAGGAGGCCACAATGAAAGTAACACTTGACCTAGATAAGCTTCTGGAGGAAGGGAAAATCAACCTGGCTGAATATGAGAAATTTAGTCAGCTTTCTGCTCACAGTACGGCTACTCTCGCTTTCAACATTCTCGTCGGCTTCGGTGTAATCGCCGTCGGCGGCGCTACCCTTGCCCTTCTTCCAACCACTGCGACAGCTATCTCCCTTGGATTAATAATCGGTGCAGCTGGAATTGCAATGATATATGCGCATCATGAACAATGGGTAGTTCTTGCCAACATATGTGTCGTGGTGGGAGCGCTTTTGTTTGGAGGCGGCGTTATCAGCGCTGAAGAAGGAGCTGCCGGCACCTACATATTGATTGCCACAGTTTTTGCAAGTGCGGGTATTGTCGCACGCAGCTCGCTTTTGACTGTTCTGGCGGTACTTGCCCTTTCCTCGTGCCTCGGCGCGAGGACAGGGTATTTACACGCCACGTACTTTCTTGGTATTCAAGAGCCTGCGTTAACTGTAATTTTATTCACTATTTTCTCGGTCGCGACTTACCAATTATCGAGGATAATTACTGCGGACTACAAAGGGATAGCTATAATCGCCTCAAGAACCGGTATATTTCTTGTCAACTTTGGTTTCTGGATTGGTTCTTTATCGGGTGATCGTAGCCAAGGTGGTGAAATTATCATCGCTGATTGGCTTTTTGCGATTTTTTGGGCAATCGCGTTGTTAATTGCCGGAATCTGGGCTTGGCAAGGCAATCGACGATGGTTAGTTAACGTAGTAGCCGTCTTTGGCGGCATACATTTCTACACACAGTGGTTCGAACGACTGGGCGGATCACCAAAAACCGTGTTGATTGCCGGTCTGATTACGCTCGGCTTTGCGCTAGGACTACGAGCCATGAACACCAAATTAATCAAAGGTAACCTACATAAATAGACTATAAGTGTCCATGTTAAACGTCAAGTTGCAACGCTATCTGGCTGGCTGGTAAGGCACGTTTGGAGAAATTAGTCCGGCAAAATCACCTTGCCGGATAGCTAACAGTCGGTCAGGATAGCACTCAACCCTGACCGACCCAGTAAAAAAAGAGCCAACAACAGGATATTTCTCAATTGCGTTTGCAGAGGACGCTTCCGATAAACGGGGATTAATCCAACTCCACCCACGCAATTAACACTATGAAAAATCAGGACAGCTCAAATATCTGTCCTGATCAAACTCCAATAAAGTAAGCAATTATCAGATTACTTGAGCTTTTATTTAACAACACCTTTGTTTTACTGAGCCCGTTGTCTTTGAAGCTCGGAAGGCTCTTGGTGTTCATTGAAGGTGGGTATTTGGTCATTGGTTTGAGCGGGAGGCTCCACAGACATTCTTGCTGGCGCAGTTATAACCGGCCTGTTACGCTCCGCCTTTTGTCTTTGTAGCTCAGAAGGCTCCTGATGTTCATTAAAGGTGGGTATTGGCTCATCATATTCGGGAGCAGATGAAAATTCCGCCAACAAAGGTGCAGAAACAACACCCAGACAAGCAGCCAAGGCCAAACCAAGATAAGTATTTTTATTCATAACCATTCTCTCTTGTAATAATCATTAAAAAACCATTCTTTTATACTGATTCGCTATTGCCATACTTCCTGCTCTATTTCGTGACCACAGATAAGCAAGTCATAGTAACCAAGAACCATAGCTTCGTCAAAAGCTTAAACTCGATCTTTAAGTTTTCTTACTTCGACTTTATAGATCATGGATAACCAACAACACAACGACTAATAAATGTAGGTCGGAACGATTGCGCCAGAAATGCCTCCACGCGCTACGCACTTCAATAAGCTCAGGACAGGCTTGGGTAGCCTTATTCCAGGCTATGCCTAATGGTTGTTATCAGTGAATTCCCCGAAATTAAGAATTAAAAACTTGAAGATTGACTTAAAGGCACTCTAATTGAAAAACCAACTGCAGTCAGTACGTTATCACGCATAAGGATTTATTGAAGCATTCATATGTAGCGTCGCCGCTATGCTGCCCTGGTTGTCCACCTTGCATTTGACCATCTGCTCATATTGCGAAACTTCATTCTGCTTTGATCACTACCATAAAACGACCTGCCAAAACTCACCGAAATCTCACGTAGAGAGGCCTGTAGATTTTTATATATGATGATTATTAGGAGTTACGCATTGATAAATAGAGACAATTATAAATCAATGACTTAAGATTTTAAAAATCGCAAAAAACGTACATATTAAAAACATAACTCATTGATTTTATTATACTGTAATTTGTCAATGCGTAACTTCTAATTATTTAGAAACCAGAGAATTATTTGAAGATGAGTTCTTTCTGTCCGTAGCCGTTGATAACCCGTCAGCATCTAAAAATCATGGGACAAACAGAGCCAGTTGATCAGCAGTTATTATTGCAGGATGAGGGGTATTGCTTGCGTGACCAGACATTAAAATTTTGTCACTTAAACGGTGCAGAAAAATAGCAGATTTTGCGAGTTACAGGATTTGAAACGTCAAGGCAAATGGTCAGGGGCAGCAACAGAAGTGATATTTAGACCAAAAATTGCCATCAATTAACCTATGATGGTATTTGCTATATCTCTTTTGTGGAGCCGGTTATCAGGATACCATCGGCATGGTTTGGCACAAAACCAGTGCGAGAAATGAATTGATTGAACGACTAATAAAACTGATGTCAACTTAAGGCGCTATCTTATAAAAAGAAAACCAAAAAACGTTAGAAGTTATATGAGTGGTGTACCTGGATTATCACTGTTGTAGCAACCCAATCCTACCATTACGCATGAGCACTAGAAAGCAGATGCACACCCGAAATAGTCTGGACTAGATTACAAACAAGGCTGAATATTACCAACCCTTAAATCTACTGATTTTTATAAAGATTTATACAGTTCTAATGCCTTTGCCAACTCGACAGTTGATTTTTCCTTGTTACCTTGTTTAACTTGTATTTGTCCTTGAATAACAGATGAATTAGCTTGCTTTAAAACATCCTTATTGCCGGTAATGCTTTCAGCAGATTCACGCGCCGATTTAATGTGCAACAGAGATTCAGAAAAATCACCTTGTTGTGCTTTGGCTAAAGCTTCTTCAACATGGCTAATAGTTTGTGTAACACTTGCCGCTGAATCAGCAGCAGGCGCAGCAACAGCTTCTGCTGCGAAAGCAGTAGTACTAATTGCACCTAAAGAGATTGCCATAAACAAAGTTAATGCTGTTTTTTTAATAAAATTCATAATATTTAAAAATCCTCTTATGTAATTAAAATAGGTAGTATTCATCAATAAATACGTGAAAAGAAAATACTCTCCAGTTCTTATCATATAGGATTAACAAGTCTGTTATATGACTATTTTCAAATTTATAGCAAAATACACCAAGGGAAATTGATGATTAAGGCTTTTTAATAAGCGCCATAAGCCATCATAACAAGCTGATTTAAAACAATTAAAACAAAATAGCCAGGCTCGAAATTGTTATTTAAATTTAGTTCTCATTAGTTCTATATTAACCACTAATATCCGTCATGCCTATTTGTCTATTGGACTTTAATCACACCAAAAGCTATATAAATCCAATACAAGCAATCACAAAATACGCCGGATAATTGCGTATATCGTTAATATTAAATGGGTAATTCAGGGAAATAACAGGTGATTTAATCACCATAAAAATACGTCCTGCTGAGTGACAGAAAAATCTCACAGATCCGCAGATTAAAGCAAATAAACTCGCTCCTTGAATAATTTTAATAACTAAGTGGTGACTTTAAATATTGCTTTTTACCAAAGCTGTCAATCTGTGTATTATCTGGGTAACTTATTTTGGGACTACCAGTTTTCTAATTAATGGATTTTAAACTCATAAAAGACAGCATTTCTTCCTCACCTGCATTTATTTTAGATACAGATGAGATTATAAGCACCTTAAAAATTTTAAATACGTTACGCCACCGGTCTCGGTGCAAGGTGTTATATTCAATCAAGTCCTTACCTTTAGCCCCGATTTTGGAACTGGTAAAACCTTTTATTGACGGCTTTTCCGCCAGTTCTTTATTTGAAGCACGACTGGCAAATGAAATTTTGGCAGGACAAGGTGATATTCATTTAACAACGCCAGGTATAAGACCGGATGAGTGGGATGATATTGGGCGTTTGGTGACCCATCTCAGCTTTAATTCGACAACACAATATCAGCGTTTTTCAGGTACGGCCAAAACATCGGCATCAATTGGTTTACGGGTTAATCCCAAACTGTCTTTTCTTAAAGATGACCGGTTTGATCCCTGTCGACCCTATTCAAAACTGGGAATCGATATTGATGAGTTATGGCAATCCTCCTGCCTTGATCAAGTTAAGGGACTGCATGTTCATAATGTTTATTCCGCTACTGACTTTACACCACTCATTAAAACAGTAGAAAAACTGCGCAGTTATTTTGGCAAGAGTCTGGCTCAACTTGAATGGCTGAATCTGGGTGGTGGTTATTTATTTAATCAGATACCGGATCATCGCCCCTTTATTGATCTGGTAAGCCAGCTAAAAAAAGATTTTAATCTTGATGTGTATATTGAGCCGGGAAAAGCCGTAGTCGGTAGTGCAGGATATCTGGTAAGCACGGTTATTGATAGCTTTGTCAGTGATGGTAAAACCATTGCCATACTGGATACATCGGTCAATCATAATCCCGAAGTATTTGAATATCAGCGCCAACCTGAACTACATGAACACGACACCAAGGGCAATTATTCTGCAATTTTAGCCGGCTGTACCTGCCTTGCAGGTGATGTGTTTGGAGAATATCAATTCAACAAGCCTCTTTCTGTTGGCGATAAAGTTACTTTTAAAAACATTGGCGCTTACAGTCTGATCAAAGCCAACCGCTTTAACGGCTACAACTTCCCGGATATTTATAGCTATCAAGAGCTACGCCTAACAAAGCTGAAACACTATTCTTACCAGGATTATCGCCAGCAATGGCTGGCTGATTGATTCTGTTTAATACCTCAGGAGTTTACCCATGAAAGCAATATTAATGACTGCCGTTGGCAAAATCGATGTTTTAAAATATCAGGACATACCCGAGCCGGAAATTTCAGAAGCAACACACATTAAAATTAAACTGCAAGCGGCAGGCGTTAATCCTGTTGATACTAAAGTCCGTCATAATGGCCTGTTTTTTGATCGGCCTTTGCCGGCAGTATTAGGTTGTGATGGTGCCGGTATCGTTGTTGAAACAGGTACCGCAGTTAGTCAATTTAAAGTGGGTGATAAAGTCTGGTTTTGTAATGGTGGACTGGGCCGCGAACAGGGAAATTATGCGCAATACACGGTACTTGATCAGCGCTGGGTTAGCTTAAGACCCAAGACCTTTTCGTTTATAGAAGCCGCAGCAGCGCCCTTGGTATTAATTACCGCATGGGGGGCTTTGTTTGACAGGGGCGGTTTGCAGGCAGGTCAAACTGTGCTGATCCACGCCGGAACAGGAGGCGTCGGACATGTCGCCATACAACTGGCAAAGCTAAAAGGTGCCAAAGTTATTACTACAGTAAGTTCCGAACAAAAAGCCGACTTTGTTAAAAACCTGGGTGCTGATGAAGCTATTATTTACACACAGCATGATTTTGTCGCTGCGGTAAATGAGCTTACCGACGGCAAAGGTGCTGACCTGGTTTTCGATACGGTCGGTAACGCTGTATTTGAAAAGAGTATTGCAGCAACCGCCCATTTTGGTCGCTTGATAACGTTACTGGACCCGGGTGAATTAAACTTGAATGAAGCCAGAATACGTAATTTGTTAATCGGCTTTGAACTGATGCTGACACCCATGCTCAGAGACCTGCCTGAAGCCAGAGACAAACATGTCGATATATTAAATAACTGCGCGCAATGGGCTGATCAAGGTCTGTTAAAACTCCATGTCAGCAAGCAACTGCCCCTCGAAGAGGCAACTATTGCCCACCAGTTAATTGAAACGGGACATACGACAGGAAAAATTGTTTTATCTATTTAAATATACTTCGCGCGGTCATGTTTACGGAATTTATGATCGAGTTACTTTATTCGATAGCGGCGGAACTCGTTCACTTGATGTTCATTTTATAACGATAGAGTCATCCTAACTAAATCCGGCTATCCTGATTTATGTATAATAGGCATCAACGATAGAGACAAGGTGATATCCAAGAAATAATATTCCCCAACTGGCGCAGGATTTTTTTTATTTATACGGCGAAAAAATAAGCACGTAACTGGCTACGTAACTATTTTGACAACACAGTAAATGAATAAAAAGACCAGCATACCGGGTATATTATTCCGGGAAAATCACCCAATTAGAATAATGACACGATAAAAGGCTATGGCAGAAATTAGAAACAGGCGCAATTCTCGATACAACAAAAAAAAACCGACTAATCATTGGTTTAGAAACCTGTTTCTGATTTTTTCAGCGGTTGGTTTATTTATGTTTGCCAGTTACATGGGGTATCTGGATTATAACGTTCGCAATCAATTTGAAGGCAAGCGCTGGGCTATTCCTGCCAGAGTTTATGCCAATCCTGTTGAACTCTATGCCGGTCGTGCCTTATCGCCCGCAAAATTTGAAGCGCTCTTAAACATATTACATTACCGCCTGGATGCCGGATTATCCTCAGAAGGGAGCTACTTTAAAAAAGGTTCAGAAATTACGGTAAAAACACGTGCTTTCGCTTTTTGGGATCAGCACCAACCCAGTATGTCGATGCAACTGAGCTTTATCGAGTCAGGCATAGAAAAAATCACCGATTTAACAAACACTCAGGATGTTGCCATTATTCGTATGGATCCCGTGCAAATAGGCAGTTTTTATCCGACTATCAAAGAAGACAGAGTACTCATCAAACTGGAAGAAGCACCGGACACACTGGTTAAAGGCTTGCTTGCCTCGGAAGATCGCGATTTTTATCAACATTTTGGCGTTTCACTGAAAGGTATTGCCAGAGCCATGTGGACCAACGTTCGTGCTGGCGGCATGGTTCAAGGTGGCAGTACCATAACCCAACAATTGGTCAAAAACTTTTATTTAACCAATGAGCGACGCTTGTCCCGTAAAGTCAAAGAAGCCTTAATGGCGCTAATTTTAGAATATCGCTACACTAAAAATGAAATTCTTGAAGCTTATTTGAATGAAATATATTTAGGTCAAAATGGCTCAAGTGCCGTTCACGGCTTTGGTCTGGCCAGTGAATTTTATTTTGGCAGCACCTTAAAAGATCTTCCAATGGAACAAGTCGCATCCTTGGTGGCATTGGTGCGAGGCCCTTCTGAATATGATCCAAGACGCTTTCCTGAGCGCGCGCTACAACGGCGTAATCTGGTACTTAATGAAATGGCAACGGAAGGCTATATAACAACAAATGAGGCAAATGAAGCAATAGCCAAGCCGTTAAATATAATTCCGCGCATGCAACGTTCATCCAATCGCTATCCCGGCTTTCTTGATCTCGTTAAACGGCAATTAAAGCAGGATTATCGCGAAGAAGATTTAACGTCCCAAGGTCTGAGAATTTTTACTACGCTAGACACCCAGATTCAGGATGTACTGGAAAAGACCGTTGCCAACAAGCTAACTCAACTGGAAAAGACGCCTCGCGTTAATAACCTTGAAACAGCGGTCATCGTTACCCGCAGGGATAGCGGTGAAGTTACGGCCTTGACCAGTGGTCGTGAAAACCTGGCTGGTGGCTTCAATCGCGCATTGGATGCAGTTCGCCCTATCGGCTCATTAATCAAGCCGGCAATTTATTTGACGGCACTGGAATATCCCGAAAAATACACCATCACTACAAGAGTCAGCGACTCGACGATTGTCGTTAAAGGACAAAATGGAACTGACTGGATACCTAAAAACTACGATCATAGGGAACATGGCAGTGTCGCCTTGCATACAGCCTTGGCAAAGTCTTACAACCTGGCCACCGTCCGTGTAGGCATGGATATTGGCGTAGCCAAAGTAGCCAATACCTTAAAAAACATGGGCGTCACCAGACCACTTGATCTGTTCCCTTCATTATTACTGGGTGCGGCATCACTGACACCCATAGAAGTTACCCAGATGTATCAAACATTAGCCGGAGATGGTTTTTCAACACCCATAAAAAGTATCAGAGCGGTCGTTGACACCGATGGCAAACAATTGCAAAGTTATCCCTTCACTGTCAAACAAGCCGTAGATCCGGCGGCAACCTATATTATCAATACCATGTTGCAAGAAGTCATGCACGAAGGTACCGGACGATCAGCTTACTCATCTTTCCCTGAAAACTACGGTCTGGCAGGTAAAACAGGCACCACTAATGATGCCAAGGATAGCTGGTTTGCAGGATATACCGGAGATTACTTGTCAGTGGTTTGGATAGGTCGGGATGACAACAAATCGATTGGTCTAACTGGTTCAACGGGAGCGCTGCCTATCTGGACATCATTAATGCAGCAGATATCAACCCAACCCGTTAATTTATTTCCACCTGATAATGTCAATCTGGTATGGGTTGAGCCTGGCAGTGGTTTATTAACGCGTAAAGGTTGCGGAGGCGGCAAGGA
Source organism: Methylobacter sp. S3L5C (assembly GCF_022788635.1). NCBI lineage: Bacteria > Pseudomonadati > Pseudomonadota > Gammaproteobacteria > Methylococcales > Methylococcaceae > Methylobacter > Methylobacter sp. S3L5C. The sequence goes on from NZ_CP076024.1 coordinate 147,270, forward strand.
ATATCCCTATATATCGGGTTCAGAGCCAACTGCCTACTCAAATTGTGGCCAAGAGACTCTTGATCAGGATAAATCATGGTTTGAAGATTTTTTCGACAGCGATACCCAGCAAACTGAACCAGGTCAAAATGAAAGTGTGCCTCAACCCCAATGAATTATAAAAGAGTATCTATGAATAAAATAATTGTTTTTCGCCTGATTTTTCTGGCCTTCTTTTTTACCAATAGTATCAGCTATGCAGCAGATGAACCAATCAAACAATTGCAGGCTTTTTTAAAAGCATCGACGTCATTAACTGCGGATTTCAAACAGGTATTAATAAATGAGGCCGGTGATCCTTACCAGACCAGCTCCGGAATTTTTTACCTGCAACGGCCTGGAAAATTTCGCTGGGATTATTTAAAACCGTTTCAACAACAAATTGTCTCTACTTCAGGAAAAGTCTGGTTTTATGATGCCGATTTAGAACAAGTAACCGTTAAAAAGCTCGATGAGTCAGTAGGTTCAACGCCCGCATTACTGTTAAGCGGTAATATATCACTGGATGATAATTTCACTATGGAAAACCAGGGCGGCGAAGGGGATTTACAGTGGATTAAATTATTACCCAAGAATCAGGAAAGCAGCTTTAAATACATTCTGATAGGCTTGAATAAAGGCGCATTGGCAGGTATGGAGTTGAATGATAATTTTGGCCAGTTAACGCGTATCTATTTTTCCAATGTCCTACTAAATCCCCCCATAAAACCCACCGTATTTGAATTTAAAGCCCCTACGGGTGCTGATGTATTTTCTGATTAGGAGATTTTTTTATTCACCACGGAGACACGAAGATGACGAAGAAAGAAAAAACTTCGTGTCCTTCGTGTCTTCGTGATGAAAAGCTTTTAAACTAAAGCCACAAGCCTTTAACCTTTTTTCTTGCACCTGCCCTCAATGTTTGATGATTTAACCAAGCCACTGGCTGATCGAATGCGGCCACAATCGCTGGACGATTATGTAGGACAACAGCATATTCTAAAACCCGGCAAACCGCTCTATGAAGCTGTGGTATCCGGAAGGCTGCATTCCATGATTTTCTGGGGACCACCGGGAACCGGTAAAACCACACTGGCACGTCTGATTGCCCTGCACTCTGATGCAGAGTTTATGCCGATTTCTGCGGTATTGTCCGGTGTTAAGGAAATCAGAGCCGCAGTTAGCGCCGCCAAAAAAATCCAACTTGAACAACACCGGCGCACTATTTTATTTGTCGACGAAGTCCATCGCTTTAATAAGTCACAACAAGATGCTTTCCTGCCCCATGTCGAAGATGGCACTGTTTATTTTGTTGGCGCAACAACTGAAAACCCTTCATTTGCCCTCAACAACGCACTGTTGTCCCGCGCTCGTGTTTATGTGCTTAATGCTTTAACCAGTGAAGACTTGCAGGATGTTTTAAACAAGGCACTCACAGATAGTCATAAAGGATTGGGTAGTCTTGGCATTGAAATGGCCGAGGATATTAAACAACAATTTGCCGAAGCTGCTGATGGCGATGCCAGAAGGCTGTTAAATTTACTGGAAATCGGGGTAGAGCTTGCCGCCGCAAAGCATAGCAGCATTATTAATGAAGCCTGTGCCAGAGAAGTGCTTTCCGGTGGCGTTAGACGCTTTGACAATCAGGGCGAAGAATTTTATAACCAAATTTCGGCCCTGCATAAATCAGTAAGAGGTAGCTCGCCTGACGCTTCGCTCTACTGGTTGTGTCGCATGATGGATGGCGGTTGTGACCTGGCCTATTTAGCCAGACGTATCGTCAGAATGGCCTCCGAAGATATCGGCAATGCCGACCCCAGAGCCTTGCAAATCGCTATTAATGCCTGGGAAGCCCAAGAACGCCTGGGCAGTCCCGAAGGCGAGCTGGCCCTGGCGCAAGCTATTGTCTATTTAGCCTGCGCCCCTAAAAGCAATGCCGTTTATAAAGCTTACAATGCCGCCATGCGCGATGCCAGACAAAGCGGCAGCCTGGGTGTACCTGTACATTTAAGAAATGCACCCACCAAACTCATGAAATCGCTGGATTATGGTAAAGAATACCGCTACGCCCATGATGAACCGGAAGCCTATGCCGCCGGTGAAAACTATTTCCCGGATCAACTTATCGGAACCCGTTATTACCAGCCGGTCGATCGAGGCCTGGAAATAAAAATCAAGGAGAAGCTTAGGCACTTGCAAGAGTTGGATAAAGGCTAAATTAACTTTTCTAAATCGCGGGATTATATTGAATTATGCTGGAGGATTGAATCATGTCATTTGGCAAATTACTGATCATCATCGGCTTTATTTTTGTAGTACTCAGACTTATTCATAACTATTCCCCCCCTCTACGCTAATAAGCTGGTTTGGTAAATTATCGAGTGACATTAATTTTGAAGATGATAATAAATGGATATTTATCTCAATTACTTCCATACCTATAGTTAGTATAACTATAACAATCATTGTACATCTGTTTTTTCATAAATAATGCCTTTTGACAAGATAGTCAATCCTGAATCAAATAGGATGGGAACAAAGGCGTTGCACACCCTAAGAACAAAATCATCGTATCAACCAATCCAGGAATAAAGCTCAATACATTCAGTAGGCTCTGATGGCGGCATGCGTTGTTTTTAGCAAAATATGCAAAATTAGCCATTAATAATCATATGGTTTTAAAAATTACCAAACTGAGGCCGTGAGCATCAAATTTAATCTTTCAGAAACCACTTTGATTTTCGCGGTACAATAATGGATTCGCATTGAGCGGTTCACTTTTCAAGCCCCCGGCTTTGCCTAAGGCTTTTAACATAAGAAAAATAAACAAGGACAATGGCAAAACGAGTTGCAATTACCGGCTTTTCATTCAGGTTTCCAGGTACGACCAACAGCGATTATTGGCAAAATTTGCTTGACGAACGCGATCTGGTGACAGAAGTTAATTCAGGTCGATGGGCAAAAGACAGCTTCCTCCATCCCAATAAAAATCACCAGGGGACCAGCTATACCTTGGCTGCCGGCTCTATCGGAGATATTACAACTTTCGATGCCGGATTCTTTGGCATTTCTCCACGAGAAGCCATGCAGATGGATCCCCAGCAGCGGTTATTACTGGAAATGAGTTGGGAGGCACTGGAAAACTCAGGCATTAAGCCTTCCACTATTCGTGGCAGTCAATGTGGCGTTTTTATCGGTATTTCCGGCACAGATCACGCTTCTCGGACATCCGATGATCTTGCCGTAATCGATGCATCAGTCGCTACCGGTAATAACTTAAGCATTGCAGCTAATCGCATTTCTTATGTCCTTGATTTGCAAGGCCCCAGCATGGCAATTGATACCGCCTGCTCATCTTCCATGGTGGCCTTTCACCAGGCTTGCCGCTCTATTTTGTCGGGTGAAAGTACGCAGGCGTTGACCGGTGGTGTCGCACTGCATATGTATCCTTATGGCTTTATTATCTTTGCCAAAGCCTCCATGCTATCCCCTCGAGGACGATGTAATCCCTTTGATGCTGATGCTGATGGCTATGTTCGTTCCGAAGGCGGAGGGGTTTTTTTTCTTAAAGATTATGATCAAGCGGTAGCTGATGGCAATCCTATTCTGGCCGTTGTTGCAAATTCTGCGATTAACACAGATGGCAAAAAATCAGGACTTACCTTGCCTAGCTCCAAAGCCCAAGCCGCCTTACTAAATCAGGTATACCGACAGGCCGGCATTGATCCTTCGGCGATTGATTACATCGAAGCTCATGGCACCGGTACAGCCGTCGGTGACCCTGTTGAAGCACGCGCCATTGGCGAGGCATTGGGAAAGCTACGGCCTTCTAACAACCCGCTACGCATCGGTTCGGTAAAAAGCAATTTAGGTCATCTTGAAGTAGCTTCAGCTGTGGCTGGCTTGGTAAAAGCACTTTATTGCATACAGCATCGGCTAGTCCCGGCAACTATTGGTATCAAAAATCTTAACCCAAACATTCCTTTTGATGAGCTGAACATTGAAGTTGTTACCAAAAAACAGTCTCTTAAAAAAACCGGCAAACTTGTTATCGGTATAAATTCCTTTGGTTTTGGTGGTGCCAACGCCCATGTAATTCTGGAAAGTCATGAGCCACTTAAATTATCCTCACCCGAACATGCCAACACTTCCCCTCTGCCTATCATTCTTTCCGCCAAAGATCCTCTCGCACTAAAAGCTGCAGCCCTTGATTTTTCTAACTTTCTAAAGAATCAATCTGAGTCTGAGCTATACAACATTGCCTACAACGCCGTATTTTGTCGGGAATGGCATGAGCACCGTGCAATAGTTTACAGCACCACAACAAAAAATCTCGCCAAGGAACTGCTTGATTTTGCCAATGATGAATCAGGGCAACACCTGGTAGCATCAGGATCTGCCTTAAAAGCACCTTCCGGCCCGGCTTTTATCTATTCAGGAAATGGTTCCCAGTGGGCGGGAATGGGCAAGCGCCTTCTAGAAGAAGATTCGTTGTTTAGGGATACGATCAGAGAAATTGATGCAATATTTAGTCGCTATGCTGATTTTTCATTGGAAGATGAGCTGGCCGGCAGGAATGGCGAAGATCGTTACCAATATACGGAAATTGCGCAACCTGCCCTGTTTGCGCTTCAAGTTGGAATTACACGAATGCTGCAACGCCAAGGTATTATGCCTGTTGCTGTAACCGGTCACAGTGTAGGCGAAGTAGCCGCAGCCTGGGCATCAGGTGCATTAACACTTGAAGAGGCAGTGGCAGTTATCTATCACCGTAGTGAACTACAAGGAACGACCAAAGGCAAAGGAGCAATGACCGCTGTAGCACTAAGCCATCAAGCGATTCAACAATTGCTTGTCGAACTGAATCTTGCTTCAACATTGACCATTGCAGGAATCAATAGCTCCCATGGGGTGACTATCGCCGGCAGTCCACAACTGCTTAGCCGCCTTGAAGCGACTTTAAGCGCACGTAACATTTTCAATAAGCGACTGGATCTTGATTATGCTTTTCACAGCCCGATCATGGATGAAATTGAAAGCGGTATCAAACAGAAGCTGGCAGAACTCCATTTGCAGGAAACCCTAGTACCCTTTTACTCGACAGTAACCGGAGCACTGTTAAATGGAACCGAGCTTAATGCAACATACTGGTGGCACAACATTCGCAAACCTGTATTGTTCGAGCAAGCCATCAAAAGTATTATGGGCAGTGATATCAATATTTTTATTGAAATCGGCCCCCATGCCGTCTTACGCAGTTACATCAATGACTGCGTAAAAGACGTAGAGACAGAAAGTCGAATTCTGTCAACAATTACCCGAAACAATGATGACCCGGAACTGGTCTGGAAAACAGGTAGCCAAGCACTAATTGCCGGTATAAATTTCGACTGGTCGCCTGTTTTTTCAACGCCAGGTCAATTTATCCAACTACCAAACTATCCTTGGCAACGTGAGCGCCATTGGCACCCGGTAACACCCGAATCAATTGGCTTACTTTATCGCCATAAAATTCATCCTCTGCTGGGTTACCCATTACAACAACATGACCTCACATGGGAAAACCAACTCGATACCAAACTTAATCCCAGCCTGGCTGATCATGTGGTCGGGGGGGCTATTGTATTTCCGGGCGCAGGCTTTTCCGAACTGGCTCTGGCTGCTACCTTGGCTTGGCATCCTGGTGATTTCGCCGAAATAGAGGATTTAGAAATTCACTCGCCATTATTGCTAAGCGCCGACCACACAAAAGTCGTTCGCCTGAAGATTGAAGCAAAAGATGGTAGCTTAACCATAAAGGCCAGAAAATATTGTGGCACAGAACCTTGGACGGTGCATGCTGTAGGCCGTATACTGACAAAACCTGATGACATTTTACTGCGCCAGGAAAGCCTCTTAATACTAATACTGCTACCGCAAATGTAATTAATCTATAAGTTACAGTTAGATACGCAAATAATAAGATAAAGATCAAGCACTATTCTGGTAGAATTTTGAGTATTACAAAGTCTGATCAATAACTTAACCATGCCAGCTATTAAAAAAAACCGTATTCAGCAGCAAATTGACCGCTTCAAAAAGTCATTTTTGCAATCCCAAGGACTAGGTGTTGAGGATTTTTTTCAGCCGACAGCATTACCAACATTATCGCCAATACCCCGCATAAACGCTCCTCGGTGTTCTTGCCCTTAGTCACGCTTAAAGCTTTCATTTTCCAAGTATTAAGTGATGACGGTTCCTGTAAACAGGCAGTGGCAGGCGTATTGATTGATCGTATCGTCGATGGACAATCAGCCAATACGGTTAACACGGGACCTTACTGTAAAGCCCGACAACGCTTACCACTAAAGGAACTCAGAGCAGCCACCACAGCTGCTGGTTTGCGTCTTCATAACCAGTCTCTGGCCGCGTGGCGATGGAAGGGTTATAACGTTGTCCTTACTGATGGAGCAACGGTGCAAATGCCAGATACACCAGAGAATCAGGCAGACTTTCCTCAGCTGGATAGTCAAAAGCCTGGTTTGGGCTTTCCGATTGCTCGCATGGTTGTGTTGATTTCTTTGGCTGCAGGAACCGTGCTCGACTATAGCCTGGGAGCCTATCAAGGCAAAGGAACTGGCGAAACATCGTTACTCAGTCAACTGTTTGGCAGCCTGTCAGTTGGCGACTTGCTGATGGCGGACCGCTATTACTGTACCTTCGCCATTATTGCGCTCTTGCAGGCTCGTGAAATTCCTGTGCTATTTCCACTACATGCCCGGAAAAAAGTAGATTTCAGCTTGGGTGTCTACCTGGGTGCAAGAGATCATTTGATTGACTGGACGAAACCCAAACGGAAACCGGTGTGGATGTCCAAGCAGGACTATAGCGACTTGCCGGAATCGATTACCGTCCGAGAGTTTGCGGTAAACGGCAGAATCTATTTGACCACCTTACTAAATGCAAAGGGCTTTCATAAGCAAGAGCTGGCTATGCTTTATAAGCAGCGCTGGAAAATTGAGCTGGATTTTCGTTCCATCAAAACCAATATGGGCATGGAAATATTACGGTGCAAAAAACCTGACATGGTAAGCAAGGAGATAGCTATCCACTTATTGGCATACAACATCATTCGTGGCAATTTGGCACAGGCAGCCAGCCTGCATGAGAAGATACCCCGCCAACTGAGTTTCAGGTCAGCAGTGCAACTGGTCATTCAAGCCGCCAAGCAGATGGTAGGCTTGACAGGGAACCAACTCATAAGCGCCTTGCGTGAATTATTAAAAGCGATGGCATCAACGGCCATTGGAAAACAAAAACGTAAGAGCCAGCCAAGAGCAGTCAAACGCCGACCAAAACCCTTTCCTTTGCTGATGGTGCCAAGAAACGAGGCATGTTTAAGCCTCTGACTTTGTTTTTTATATTTGCGGTAGCAGTATTAGTATCTGAGGGTTGTTTTTGGCAAAGGTTTGCAGTTGTACAAGCTGTGCTTGTGCGGCAATCAATTCACCTTGCAACTTGGCGACTTGTTCCAACTCGATAGAGGTTTGCTGTTCCGGGTCAAATACACCTTTCTGGTTACGGTAAGCGGATAAAACCAGAGCGGCAGCTTTGGCTTTTTGTTCCGCAGTGCTTACTTCGCCAGCGGCAAAGCGGATCATGTCTTGGCGCCCGGTTTCATTAAGCTGATTAATCAGTGCTTCACTTATCTCTATCAGTTGCTCATTAATTTTAAAAGAATCTTCTGCGGTAAAGCTTCTTACTGTCAGGGTAGTAATTGAGGATAGCGGATCCAGCTCAACCTCCACTTTCTTTTGGTAATATTTGTACAGGGCTTCAAAACTGGTATCCCACCTGTCCAGGCCTGCAAAGCGGCTGAAGATATCCACATCGGTGCTGGCAAAAGCTTTGCCTATATTCAGTTTGTCATTAAGTGACGAAAGGGCGTCGCGTGACAGTATGTAATCCTGAACGGTGTAGCTGTCGTCTTGCGAACTGGAAAAGCCGGTGCCTTTAAGAAGCATACCCAAAGGGGATGCTGTTTGCCGCTCGGGGCTACGCACGACAAAACTGGATTCTGAAATGTAAACGTCAGAGGCAATAAAGCCAAAATAAACAATGGATAAAAAAGTAGGTATGACAACCGTTAAAAGAAACAGCCAATTCAAATCTTTGATACGAGCAACAAGCCCTTGTTTGGGTTGATTAATAATTTTCTTTGAGACAGGGTCAATCAATAGGGTATTCACAATTTTTTTGATTCAGTTAGTTCAGGGGTTGTGTAGATATCCAGATAAGTTCTGTTCGCTTGGTGTTTGTATTCCCGTAGTTTTGAAATTACCCCGTAAGTTAACTGTTACCCGAGAGCAACAAATGTTTATTCTGCTGTTAAAAATAGCCGATTGCCAGAAATGACAGGAAACAAGTGTAGCATAATAAAATAAATTTACAGTATTCAGTAATAATAACTAATTTGATAGATCATACTACAGGTAGTTACCGTTGCGGATTTTTAATATAAATTCTCAGATAAATAATATCGATGTTTACAGATATCATTTCTTCAAAAATAGCTGCATTTACACAAATAAAAGCAGTGTTAATTCAGTACGTAGGGCGCAATAGGTGGTAGCCGTGTTGTGTCGTTCTCGCTTTGACTTTGAAGGCGTGCCCTACAGAAAAACAAGGTCGCTTAATCAACTTTTGACTGATGCGTGACGGGGTTTGTAACCCCGTTGCTTACGTTTTACCAGCTATTGACGCCTTCAAACGTTTCGGTCAGGGTTGCAAACCCAAACCGGCATATGGGAAGGAAAGGCGGTTAAATGACGTGGATTTGTGAAGCGTGACGGGGTTTGTAACCCCGTTGCTTACGTTTTACCAGCTATTGACGCCTTCAAACGTTTCGGTCAGGGTTGCAAACCCAAACCGGCATATGGGAAGGAAAGGCGGTTAAATGACGTGGATTTGTGAAGCGTGACGGGGTTTGTAACCCCGTTGCTTACGTTTTGCAAGCTATTGACGCCTTCAAACGTTTCGGTCAGGGTTGCAAACCCAGACCGGCATATGGGAAGGAAAGGCGGTTAAATGACGTGAATTTGTGAAGCGTGACGGGGTTTGTAACCCGTTGCTTACGTTTTACCAGCTATTGGCGCCTTCAAACGTTTCGGTCAGGGTTGCAAACCCAGACCGGCATATAGCGCCCTACAGAAAGCAAGGTTGCTAAATCAACTTTTGACGCTATTCATCAACCAATATTGTAATCATCTTCCAGCAATTTCGCATGGGCGGCAGCCAGTCTGGCGATGGGTATGCGTGGTGCCGAGCAGGAAACATAATCCAGTTTGATATGATGACAAAAACGTATCGATTGCGGATGTCCGCCTTGTTCGCCGCAGATACCTATTGACATACCGGGACGGGTTTTGCGTCCGGAATCAGCGGTCATTTTCATTAACTGACCAACGCCTTTGGCATCCAGCACTTCAAACGGGTTGTCTTCAAGTAATCCGGTTTCATTATAAAGCGGTAAAAATTTGTTTTCTGCATCTTCACGTGAAAACGAGAAGGTTGCCTGGGTTAAGTCGTTGGTGCCGAATGAGAAAAACTCGGCCACTTGAGCCAATTCTCCGGCACGGGTACAAGCCCTGACTGTTTCCACCATGGTTCCGAATTTAAACTTTAAAACAATACCGTACTGACTTTCGACTTCTTGCTGAATTTGGTCGACGTAGACTTTTACTTTAATTAATTCCTGTACGGTAATAACCTGAGGCACCATAATTTCGGGAGAAATAACGGTGCCTTGTTTGGTACAGAGCGCCGCCGCTTCCAGAATTGACCGGATTTGCATCTGATAAATTTCCGGATACGACATACCTAATCGCACACCCCGATGGCCCAGCATGGGATTGACTTCATATAACTCTTTAACTTTCTTGAGCATCAACTCTTTTTTGGCAATCGCTTTATTAACGACTTCTTCGTTTAGTTGATTAAACGGTATCGGTAAGGCAATATGCGCACCCAAAGTGTCCAAAGCAACCTGCTGCCCCTGAATCATCACTTTATAAAAATTTAAGGCTTTAATTTCATCTTCCAACTGGTGCTCACTCGGCAAGAACTCATGCATCGGTGGATCAAGCAAGCGCACTGTTACCGGATAAGGTGACATGGCCTCAAAGATTTGTTTAAAGTCATCGCGTTGAATGGGAAATAATTTTTCCAGCGCTTCCTCCCTGACTTCTTTGCTGTTGGCCAAAATCATATCAATCACTAACGGCAGACGGTCTGAGGCATTAAACATACGCTCGGTACGGCACAGACCAATACCGGTTGCACCATAGCTAAGTGCCATGCGTGCACGTTCCGGCGTATCCACATTGGCATGAACTTCCAACTCGGCAAATTGATCGGCCCACGATAACAAGGTTTTTAATTCTTCTGAAAATGCCGATTCAATCGTTGCAATTTTACCCAAATAAATAAGCCCGGTGCTGCCATCAATAGTGATAATGTCGCCTTCACGGATATGCAGATCGCCAATGACAGCTTGGCGGGCACGCACATCTATTTTTATGTCTTCAGCGCCGGCAATACAAGCTTTACCCATCCCTCTGGCAACCACCGCAGCATGTGAGGTTTTACCGCCACGACTGGTTAAAATACCTTGCGCGGCAAAAAAACCATGAATATCTTCCGGCTTGGTTTCTTCTCTCAGTAAAATAACAAGCTCTCCTGCACGACCCATTAATTCGGCGGTATCGGCATCAAACACACATTTTCCGAAAGCAGCACCCGGCGAAGCAGGCAAGCCTTGAGCCACCGGCTTGGCTTTATTTTCCGGATCAAGTTGTGGATGCAGCAACTGTTCCAGTAATTCAGGGTTAATACGCAATAAAGCCTGCTCCTTACTAATCAGACCTTCAGCAACCATCTCCACAGAAGTGCGTACCATTGCCGCTGCATTCATTTTGCCGTTACGCGTTTGCAGGCAATACAGTATGCCGCCTTGAATGGTGTATTCATAATCCTGAACTTCTTTGTAATGCGCTTCAAGTTTGTTGCGTAATTCAACCAACTGCTGGTAAAGATCCGGCATTTCATGAGCCAGTTCATGCACCGGCTTTGGCGTTCTAATACCGGCAACAACATCTTCACCTTGGGCATTAACCAGATATTCGCCATACATTTCATTAACGCCGGTACCCGGATTACGGGTAAAACCGACACCGGTTGCGCAATCATTACCCATATTACCAAACACCATGGCAACGACATTAACCGCTGTACCGTTAGCCATTTTAGGGGTGATATGAAATTCGCGTCGGTAATCGACTGCACGCTTGCCCGTCCAGGAATTAAATACCGCTTTAATAGACAATTCCAGTTGTTCATATACGTCTTCAGGGAAAGGCTTGCCGGTTTCTTCCTGCACTACCTGTAAAAACAATTCACTGATTTGGCGTAAATGTTCGGCATCCAAACCTACATCGGCTTTAATCCCTGCTTGCTTTTTGATTGCAGCAAAATGCAGGTCAAATTTTTCATCATCAATACCCAAGGCAACCTTGCCAAATAACTGGATAAAGCGGCGATAGGCATCGTAGGCAAAACGTGCATCGCCAGTTTGCTCAATCAAACCAATCAGTGTTTTGGCGTTAAGGCCAAGATTTAAAATAGTGTCCATCATGCCCGGCATTGAAATAGCAGAACCGGAGCGTACCGATACCAACAACGGGTTATGACTATCACCAAACCGTTTACCTGAAAGTACTTCAACTTCGCCAATATGGACTTTAACCTCGGCCAACAAACTTTGGGTTAATTGATGGCTTTCAAGATAATCGAGACAAGCTTTGGTAGTAATGACAAATCCTGGCGGGACATTAAGTCCTATCTGGGTCATTTCGCAAAGATTGGCACCTTTACCGCCCAGCAATACTTTATTTTTTCCGTCGCCTTTTTGGAATGAATAGATATATTTTTCAGTCATGTTTTTTCCCAAAGTTGAATAGATGAAGATAACCGCACAATTATAAAGTAATTTAATTTAGCTTTTATGACAACTTTTAAAACAAACCCCGTCACGCCTCAGCAGCATAGGTATCTACATAAGTTCTACTGCTCCTTCTCCAAAGGGAGAAGGTCGGGATGAGGGGAATGTAACTGCTTGATTTTACTCCGATGCCGGTCGGGGTTTGCAACCCCGACCGAAACGTTTGAAAACTTCAATAGCTTTCAAAACGTGAGTATCTGTGTCGGGTTACGGCTGGCGCCTAATCCGACCTACAAAGATTATTAGCATCAATAAGTATTGAAGCAGGTGATATCGTAACCCGGCCTTATTGATTGATTTGTTGAGCTTCGCTATCACTTGGCAATAGCGCAACCCAATCAGGTAATAATTGCTCTTTATATAGTATAGCTATTAATCTTTAACAGGTGGTGGTGCCAGTACAACTCTTGAGCCATTAGATTCTGCGGAACTGACAATCCCTGCCGCTTCCATGTCTTCTATCATGGTGGCGGCACGATTATAACCTACCTTAAAACGGCGCTGGACACTGGATATTGATGCCTTGCGGGATTCAGTAACAAACATGACCGCTTCATCGTATAAAGCATCAGACTCTGAATTATTACCGCTGTCACCGTTCATACTATAACCCTCACTGGAATCTGAGGATTCGCGGGTTATATCTTCCAAATAATCAGGTGGCGCGGTTTGTTTTAAAAATTCAACAACTCGATGTACTTCATGATCATCGACAAATGCCCCATGAGCACGGATAGGAATACTGGTGCCTGATGGCAAAAATAACATATCACCATTACCTAACAACGTTTCAGCGCCGCCTTGATCAAGAATAGTTCGTGAGTCAATACGCGATGAAACCTGAAAAGATATACGCGTGGGTACGTTGGCTTTAATCAGTCCGGTTAACACATCAACCGATGGACGCTGCGTTGCCAAAATTAAATGAATACCGGCAGCTCTGGCTTTTTGCGCCAAACGGGCAATTAACTCTTCAACTTTTTTACCGACAATCATCATCATATCGGCTAATTCGTCAATAACGATGACGATACTGGGTAATTTGTTTAAGACCGGAAAATATTCACCGTCTTCCAGCGGGTTTAACAGTTGAAACATGGGGTCTCTAATGCTCTCCCCTCTTGCATCTGCCTCATCAATCAAATGATTAAATCCCGCCAGATTTCTAACGCCCATTTTGGACATTAATTTATAACGTCTTTCCATTTCAGCAACCGCCCAACGCAAGGCGTTACTGGCTTCCTTCATATCAGTTACTACTGGCGTCAATAAATGCGGTATACCTTCATAAACAGATAACTCCAGCATTTTAGGATCGATCATAATCAATCGTACTTCTTCAGGCGTCGCTTTATAAAGCAAGCTAAGAATCATGGTATTGATGGCAACCGATTTTCCTGATCCGGTAGTACCGGCAACCAGTGCATGAGGCATTTTACCCAAATCGGCTACCAAAGGTGCACCGGCAATATCCTTACCCATTGCCAAGGTCAACATGGATTTAGCCTTTTCAAAAACAGGCGCTGCCAACAATTCGCGCAGTGTGACCATTTCCCGTTCCCTGTTAGGGATTTCGAGGCCGACCACTGATTTACCCGGAATAATTTCAACAATACGTACGCTGGTAACCGACAAAGCCCTGGCCAGGTCTTTGGATAAACTACTAATACGACTAACTTTTACACCGGCGGCAGGCTGCAACTCAAAACGGGTAATAACAGGACCAGGATGAAAACCCACAACTGCCACGGCAACATTAAAATCGGCAAGAATATCTTCTACCAATCGAGACATTTCTTCCAAATCTGCTTGCGAATAACCGACAACCCGGGTGTCTCTTTCATCCAGCAAATCTAAAGAAGGTAATACATCTTCCCCGGCATTATATTTGGGGGCAGTTTTTTGTTGTGGTTGTGTTTGTAGTTGACTGCTGTTTTTTTCAAACTGCACTACCTTTTTTTCGATAACAGGGGCTAAAACTTTAGGAATGGATATGGCTTTAACAATCGCTGTTCTTAATGTCTCCGGCTTTACAGGATCATTATCAAACGACTCAACAGAGTGTTCAGTGGGTGCCCGCCATAAATTAGTTACGGTGCAGCCAACAGCACCGCATAAAGATACCGTATATTTACCGATAAGATCAATAAAGGCCAGCCAGGATAACTCGGTAGTCAGGGTAATTCCGGACAATAGTAAAACAATTAAAAATAAGGTGGCTCCTGAATTGCCAAATAAGATCAATACCGCATCGCCAATTTCCTGACCTACAATACCGCCGGTACTACCTGGCAGCTGGACACCCACTCTTAATACATATAAATATAATAATGCCGCACCAGAAACAATGATCGCTATAGACCCTAACCACTGCAAGGCTATCGTCATTTTTTGCTGTCCTTGTCTGGCCTGACCATATAACATATAGCCATGCCAAGAGAGGATAACCGGAAACAAATACGCAATCAAACCAAAAAAGCTGAGTGTAAAATCAGCGACCCATGCACCAAAAACACCACAGGCGTTAGTGACTGTCTGCACAGAACCACTATGGGTCCAGCCAGCATCCTCTTTACTAAAAGTAATCAAGGAAATTAAAAAAAACAAAGCAATCCCAAAAAAACCCAGGACTGCAATTTCGCGTAAACCTCGAAATGTTTTTTCTTCCATTACCGCAGACATAAATTATAGCTCAACATAGATTTATACAAATAAAACAGGATTATAGATCAATGATTAAACATTCTACATTAATATTGATCACAAAAAAAACCCACTTGTTTTTAGTTCTAAAAAAGTTGATTTATACACACAATAATATTTACGAAACCTTGTTTCACCGGCATACTTTTTTACATTTAACCCAACATAGCTCCCGTAGAGATTTTTTATGAATAATCCCAAACACTGTCGTCTTTTAATTCTTGGCTCCGGTCCTGCAGGTTACACCGCTGCTATTTATGCCGCACGTGCCAACCTAAAACCTGTAATCATCACCGGCATGCAACAAGGTGGGCAATTAACCACCACCACAGAAGTTGATAACTGGCCAGGTGACGTTGAAGGCTTGCAAGGCCCTGATCTCATGGAAAGAATGCGTCTGCATGCAGAACGCTTCGAAACAGAGATTATTTTTGATCATATCCATACTGCTGATTTATCAGCGAGACCCTTTACATTAACAGGTGATTCAGGCACTTATACTTGTGATGCACTCATTATTGCGACCGGTGCTTCAGCTCGCTATTTGGGTCTGGAGTCTGAAGAAGCATTTAAAGGCCGGGGCGTTTCTGCTTGTGCAACCTGTGACGGATTTTTCTACCGCAATAAACCGGTAGCCGTTATCGGTGGCGGCAATACAGCCGTTGAAGAGGCACTTTATTTGGCCAATATTGCTTCAACAGTCACTGTTGTTCATCGCCGCGACAAATTTCGTTCTGAAAAAATTCTGTCTGATAAATTGATTGAAAAATCAAAAAACGGCAATGTCGTTATTGAATGGAATTCCTCTCTGGATGAAGTACTTGGCGATGACATGGGCGTTACCGGTATCAGAATTAAAAATACGCTTGATAACTCAACCAAAGATCTGGATGTACATGGTGTTTTTATTGCCATTGGACACACCCCTAATACCGGAATTTTTGAAGGCCAACTGGACATGGATCACGGCTATATTAAAGTAAAAAGCGGTATTACCGGAAATGCTACGGCAACCAGCGTGGAAGGGGTTTTTGCTGCGGGTGATGTGATGGACTCTGTTTATAAACAAGCAATTACTTCAGCTGGCGCAGGGTGTATGGCAGCTCTGGATGCAGAAAAATTTCTTGATGAATTAGTTTAGGCAGGTTCAAGGTAAAAGAGGAAAGGCGAAAAACGAAAGTTTTTACGCTTCGAACCTTGTACCTTGTACTTTCTTACTTTAACCTTCTAAAAATATGCAACTAACTGTTCTTGACCCTGATAACCCGGAGCAGGATTTTCCTGCCTTAAATAAAGCTCTGCGCGAACCGGACGGGTTACTTGCGATTGGCGGTTGCTTGTCAGAAAAACGTTTGTTAAATGCTTATCGGCATGGAATTTTCCCTTGGTATAATCCGGACGAGCCCATTCTGTGGTGGTCACCCGATCCCAGATTGGTTTTATTCCCGGATAAATTAATTGTTTCTCGGAGCCTCCGAAAAACGCTACGCAAAAATGTCTTTACAGTGACCTTTGACCAGGCTTTTAACAAAGTTATTGCTGCCTGTGCAGAACCTCGGCAGGAAAGTGCAGGCACCTGGATAACAGAGGATATAGAGCAAGCTTATAACATACTCCATCAACAGGGTTTTGCCCATTCTGCAGAAGCCTGGCTGGACGGTGAATTAGTTGGTGGTTTATACGGTGTTGCTATAGGACGGGTTTTTTTTGGCGAATCCATGTTTCATACCAAAACAGATGCCTCAAAAGTTGTTTTTGCCAGCCTGGTTGAGCAGCTTAAAATCTGGGATTATCAATTAATTGATTGCCAGGTACACACAACACATTTAGCAAGCTTTGGTGCGGTAAACTGCGATCGTAATAATTTTATAAAGTTACTCAATAAATATTGTGATAATCCTGCCGACTCATCAGCCTGGCACTTAAAATGACATCCATTCCGTTATTTCTTAGTCAGAAACATCCTTGTAGCTATCTTGATGGCGAGCAGGCTCAATCAGTGTTTGTTCATCCTTCCTACCCGATAACGCCATCAATTTATGCTCAACTAATAGCACGAGGTTTTCGTCGCAGTGGCGATGAAGTTTATGCACCGCATTGTTCTCATTGCTCTGCCTGCATTCCGGTAAGACTGCCGGTCAAAAAATTTAAACCCAGCAGAAGTCAGAAACGCTGCCTGCACAAGAATATTGATACACAAGTCACCGTCAAGCCCGCTATTTTTGAGCAAGCACATTATGACATGTACTTGCGCTATCAAAATGTCAGGCACAGCGAGGGATCGATGGCTGATGCCAGCCCTGATGATTACCTTGATTTTCTTGGGAGTTCGTGGTGTGACACCCGGTTCATCGAGTTTTCCATCGATAATGAACTGGCAGGCATTGCTGTTATTGATCAGTTTGACCAGGCATGGTCAGCGGTTTATACCTTTTTTGAGCCCAAATTTTCTGACTACAGTCTCGGTGTTTTTGCCGTTTTATGGCAAATTGAACAAGTACTCCTGCAACAAAAAGAATTCTTATATCTGGGATTTTGGATAAAAGCCTGTAAAAAAATGGCTTATAAAAGTGATTATCAACCGATAGAGCTCTTAATTGACAATCAATGGCTTGAAATGACTGTTTAAAAAAAACAAATATCCACACTCTTATGTTGTTAGAAATCAGCTTATGTTATAATGCGTTATTTTAATTGCGGGGACTAAATACAAATGGCTAAAGAAGATCAAATTGAAATGGAAGGCAAGGTAATCGATACCCTTCCTAATACCATGTTTCGCGTCGAACTGGAAAACGGTCACGTTGTGACTGCCCATATTTCCGGAAAAATGCGCAAACATTATATTCGCATTCTCACCGGCGATAGCGTCAAAGTTGAAATGACACCTTACGATTTAAGTAAAGGTCGCATCACTTTCCGTATGCGCTAACCCCATTAATACCATGGGGCAACGCCTAAGATTTCTTATTTCACTGGACCGCTCTATTAAAAATCAGTTTCAGAAACAACCAATTCATTGCTTTCTATAGCAAAAGCCATTTCATCATTTTCCACATAAATTCTGACATGACCACCGTGCGCAAGCTTGCCAAACAGCAAGTCATTAGCTAGAGGTTTCTTGATTTTCTCCTGAATTAATCGCGCCATTGGTCTTGCCCCCATCTTTGGATCACAGCCATGCTCGGCCAACCACAAACGGGCCTCAGCATCTAACGTAATCGTTACATGCTTATCGGCAAGTAAGCCCTCTAATTCAAAGATAAACTTATCAACCACATGCCCGACAATTGAAATATCCAACGGTTTAAATTGGATAATGGCATCAAGGCGATTTCGAAATTCAGGCGAAAAGCCTTTTTCTATCACTTTCAAACTGTCGGTTGCATGATCCTGCTGAGTAAAACCTATCGAAGCACGACTACCCTCCTCCGCACCAGCATTTGTGGTCATTACCAAAATAATGTTACGAAAATCAACTTTACGCCCGTTATTGTCGGTCAATGAGCCATGATCCATAACCTGCAATAACAGGTTAAAAACATCAGGATGCGCTTTTTCCAATTCATCAAGCAACAACACGGCATGAGGGTGCTTGGCAACCTGCTCGGTTAGCAGTCCGCCTTGATCAAACCCCACATAACCTGGGGGCGCTCCTATCAGCCTGGAAACAGTATGACGCTCCATATATTCAGACATGTCAAAACGAATCAGCTCAACGCCTAGTACTTTAGCAAGCTGACGAGTCACCTCTGTTTTACCAACTCCGGTAGGCCCTGCAAATATAAACGAACCAATGGTTTTTTGAGCATCCCGAAGACCTGCACGCGATAATTTTATCGCCGAAGCTAACGCCGAAATTGCTTCATCTTGACCAAAAACCAGCATTTTCAGATTTTTTTCCAAATTGGCCAACTTGTCTATGTCATTGGAAGACACTGATCGCGCAGGTATTCTGGCAATTTTCGAGACAATGTCTTCTATTTCGGCAACACCAATTTCCTGCTTACGACTAGCTTCCTCTGTCATCCGCTGTTTTGCACCCGCCTCATCAATAACATCGATGGCTTTATCCGGTAAATGTCTATCGGTAATATAGCGATCCGATAATTCTGCCGCTACACGCAAAGCCTCAGCCGTATATTTAACGTTATGATGCTCTTCAAAGCGTGACTTAAGACCTTTTAATATCAGAATAGTATCTTCAACTGAAGGCTCCAGCACATCGACTTTCTGGAATCGGCGAGCCAAAGCATGATCTTTCTCAAAAACCCCGCGATATTCCTGATAAGTCGTAGAGCCAATACAGCGCAATTGACCGGAAGCAAGCACAGGCTTAATCAAATTGGAAGCATCCATAACCCCACCGGAAGCAGAACCTGCACCTATAATGGTATGAATTTCATCAATAAACAAAATTGAATCCGGTTCTTTTTTGAGCTGATTCATCAACGACTTAAGGCGCTTCTCAAAATCACCGCGATATTTTGTACCAGCAACCAGAGCCCCCAAATCCAGCGAATAGATCACGCTATCTTTCAAAATTTCAGGTACGTTTTCTTCAACTATTCTTTTTGCCAAGCCTTCAGCAATCGCTGTTTTACCAACACCCGCCTCGCCAACCAATAAAGGATTGTTTTTACGTCTTCGGCAAAGCGTCTGAATCGTTCTTTCAATCTCAAGCTCCCTGCCAATTAAGGGATCAATACGACCCTGCCGGGCCTCTTCATTAAGATTGGTGGTATATTTATCTAAAGGACTGCCTGCTTCAGCATCAACCGCTTCCGATGCTGATTCACTTGGGGACTCGTTGTCTTGATCGGTTTTTGAAATACCGTGCGCCAAATAATTAACGACATCCAGTCGTGAAATATCTTGTTTGTTCAATAAATAGACCGCATGAGAATCTTGCTCGCTAAATAAAGCGACAAATAAATTCCCTCCGGTCACTTCCTTTTTATCAGAAGCCTGAACATGGAAAACAGCCCGCTGCAATACCCGTTGAAATCCCAAAGTAGGCTGAGTCTCTCGCTGAACTCCCAAAGGAATCAATGACATGGTCTCATCAATAAATTGGGCCAATTGCACGCGTAGCGTGTTAATATCACATCCGCAAGCCTTCATTATGGCTTCTGCAGAACTGTTATCGAGCAATGCCAGTAATAAATGCTCAACCGTGATAAATTCGTGACGTTTATCATGCGCGTTTTTAAAGGCGGTATTTAACGTAACTTCAAGTTCTTTGCTTAACATAAACGCTCCAAATTTACACTTCTTCCATCGAACACATCAACGGATGCTGATGTTCCCGTGAATAATCGTTGACTATATATACTTTAGTTTCAGCAACATCTTTAGAATAAGTTCCACAGACACCTACCCCTTGAGTATGTATTTGCAGCATGACCTGTGTTGCCTTTTGTTCGGTCATGGCAAAAAACCCCATCAAAACATCAATGACAAAATCCATGGGCGTAAAATCATCATTTAACAAAATAACTTTATATAGCGGCGGTCTTTTTAACTTAGGCTTGGCTTCTTGAACAACCAAGTCTTCATCATTATATTTTAACGGATCAAAATCGGGCATAATAACCAAATCATCAAATAATATATTACTTTAAGTGTCCAATATGGTGCCAATACTAATATATTTCAAGCTTTTGCACATAACAAATTAAATCATACAAATTATAAAACACCAGACCCATGCTTATATCCACGCTTTAACTTTACCCTGTAAAACCTTTTTTACCAACATAAGTTCTTAATATCTAGTAACATGTTAATTTTTATTAAAACCGGAAATTATCAATGGTTTGGAAACCACGCGTTACCGTTGCAGCCGTTATCGAACGAGATAATCGATTTTTACTCGTTGAAGAAGAGACGCCTCGCGGACTACAGTTTAATCAACCTGCCGGACATTTTGAAAAAAACGAGGATCTGATTGCCGCTGTCAAGCGCGAAGTGAATGAAGAAACAGCCTGGCATTTCGAGCCCGAACATCTTATTTCCGTCCAACTTTGGCGTAAAAACCCTGAGTTACCCACCTTTATCAGGGTTTGTTTTTCCGGTCACTGCCATAGCCATAATCCCGATCAACAACTGGATGAAGGCATAGTCGCAACACACTGGCTAACACGTGACGAAATTGCCGCACAGCAGCATCGGCTACGTAGTCCTTTAGTTCTTATTAGTGTAGACGAATACCTGAATGGACACCTTTATCCTTTATCACTAATACAATCATTTCTCGATCTTGATCATGATCATGAGTAAAAATATAATCGTTGGTATGTCTGGCGGTGTTGACTCTTCGGTAACTGCCTTGCTATTACAAGAACAAGGGCATCAAGTCACCGGTTTATTCATGAAAAACTGGGAAGAAGATGACGGCACAGAATATTGTACTGCCATGGAAGACCTTGCCGATGCGCAACAAGTCTGCGATAAACTGGGTATAGAACTTAAAACCGTCAATTTTGCCACCGAATACTGGGATGAAGTCTTTGAAGTTTTCTTGTCTGAATTTAAAGCCGGACGGACACCAAATCCCGATATTTTGTGTAATAAGCATGTAAAATTTAAAGCCTTTCTAAATTATGCCATTGAAGACCTGGGTGCAGAATACATCGCTACTGGTCATTATGCCCGTGTTGCAAACTCACCAAACCGGAGTGATAAAAACAAGGATGAGTTTTTCTTGTTAAAAGGACTCGATCCTAATAAAGAGCAAAGCTATTTTCTTTATACGCTGGGACAAAAAGCCTTGTCAAAAACCCTGTTTCCCATCGGTCACCTGCACAAGCCCGAAATCCGGCTATTGGCAGACAAGGCGGGGTTTGCCAATAGTCGTAAAAAAGACAGTACCGGTATCTGTTTTATCGGCGAGCGTAAATTTACCGAGTTTCTTCAGCGTTATCTCCCTACCCAGCCAGGTGAAATGCGCACGCCCGAAGGTCAGTACATTGGCAAACATTCCGGCTTAATGTATTACACCTTTGGTCAACGCCAAGGAATGGGCATAGGCGGCGTTAAAAATACCCCTGATGAACCGTGGTATGTACTCGACAAAGATCTGGAAAATAATATATTAATCGTGGGCCAGGGCCACGATCATCCACTCATGTTGCATAACACGCTGGAAGCCGGCCAACTGGATTGGTGCAGCAATGAATCCTTAACAGAACCGCTACGCTGTACCGCCAAAACCCGCTACCGACAGGCAGATCAGGATTGCCACGTCGAACCACTAACAAACGATCGCATCAAAGTCAGTTTTGATCAACCGCAAAGAGCCATTACACCCGGACAATCCGTGGTTTTTTATGACGGTGAAATATGCTTGGGCGGCGGAATTATTGAATCCAAATACAATACAAATTAAGGCGATATAGCTAGACCCGAATTACGCAGAATATCGCCTAAAACACCTCATAACAGCACCAGGATAATTAACCATGACTAACTTTGCCTTAACCGCAATATCTCCAATCGACGGTCGCTATGCCGACAAAGTTGAAAAACTGCGCCCCGTATTTAGCGAATACGGCCTGATTCGTTTTCGGGTATTAGTCGAAGTGCGCTGGCTGCAAGCCTTGGCAAAACATCCGCTGATTACTGAAGTCAGTCCGTTCAGCGATTCTGCAACAGAACTGTTAAACAGTATCGTTAGTGATTTTTCTCAAATTGATGCGCAGCGCGTTAAAGACATAGAAAAAACCACCAATCACGATGTTAAAGCCGTTGAATATTTGTTAAAAGAAAAAATTACCGGCTGCGCTGAACTGGAACAGGTTAGTGAATTTATTCATTTTGCCTGCACATCAGAAGACATCAACAATCTGTCTTACGCATTAATGCTGAAAGAAGGTCGTGAAATAATCATGGCACAAATCAGTGACTGTATAGAGGCTTTAAAAAAACTGGCCTTGGAAACTGCAGATCAGCCCATGCTGTCACGTACCCACGGGCAATCTGCAACGCCGACTACCGTCGGCAAAGAATTTGCCAACGTTGCCGCCCGTATGTCGCGCCAAAAAGATCAACTGGGCGCAGTTGCCTTGTTAGGCAAAATAAATGGCGCAGTGGGCAATTATAATGCGCATTGCATCGCTTATCCTGATGTTGACTGGGCTGAATTTGCCAAGCAGTTTGTCGAATCCTTGGGATTGCAATTAAATCCGTATACCATCCAGATTGAACCGCATGATTATATTGCCGAATTTTTCCATGCCCTGTCACGTTTTAATACCATTCTGCTGGATTTTGACCGGGACATCTGGGGTTATATTTCCTTGGGCTATTTCAAGCAAAATACCATTGCCGGTGAAGTTGGCTCTTCCACCATGCCACATAAAGTCAACCCGATTGATTTTGAAAATTCAGAAGGTAACTTAGGTATTGCCAATGCCTTGTTTGCTTTTTTGGCAGAAAAATTACCGGTATCAAGGTGGCAACGTGATTTAACTGATTCTACCGTACTGAGAAATATCGGTGTCGGCATCGCTCACACCAGTATCGCCATACAAGCCAGTTTAAAGGGTATTTCCAAATTACAGATTAATGCAGATGCGATTGAAGCAGATCTAAATGCTAACTGGGAAGTGCTGGCAGAACCCATACAAACGGTAATGCGTCGTTATGGTATCGAAAAACCCTACGAGAAACTCAAAGAGCTAACCCGTGGCCAGCGCATTACACCGGAACAACTACAGGCATTTATTGAAACACTGGAAATTCCGGCTGACGCCAAAGCTGATTTGCTGAAATTAACACCGCGTAATTACACGGGTTATGCTGAAAAACTGGCTAAGGATATTTAAGGTCATATTGAATAAATAGGTAGAGACGCGAGCATCGCGTCTCTACCGTATTATTAATTAAACGACTTACCTGGTGTAGGTGGCAAAACGGGCATTGTTTGCTTGGGAAACTCACCTGTCAAACCATTAAGAAAGGCGACAATGTCGGCAATCTCTTCTTTGGACAAATCTTTATCCAACTGCGTTTTTCCCATGACCGTTACTGCTTCATCAAGAGTTTTTGCCGCCCCATTATGAAAATAAGGTGCCGTCAAAGCGATATTGCGCAAGGTAGGCACCTTCCACAAATGTTCATCGTCTGCTTTTTTGGTCACTTCGGCTAAACCTTTATCATCTTTGAAATGGTACTTGGCAGCATAAAAGCTATTGCTATGTACAGGAAATTTCTGGAACATCCCAGGACCATTGAATGCCGGGCCACTATGACAACTGGTACAACCTAGTTCAGCAACCTTGTTCATACCGCGCACTTGTTGCTCGGTTAACGCTGATTTATCACCGGAAACGTATTTATCATAAGGGCTATTGGGCGTAATCAAGGTTCTTTCATAAGCGGCAATGGCTTTGGTTGCATTGTCTTGAGAAATGGCGTCTTTACCAAAAGCCTGTTCAAAGGCGACCTGATAACCTTCAATAGATTTTAAGCGGACAACGACATCATCCCAGTTTTTCATGCCCATTTCAATAGGATTGGTCACCGGACCTGCGGCTTGCGCTTCAAGAGTCGCCGCTCGTCCATCCCAAAACTGTACGGCATTAAACGCAGAGTTCCATACCGTTGGTGAACTACGACCACCAGTCTGACCATTAACCCCCATAGAGTTAGGTCTGTTATCCTCACCACCCAACATTGTGTTATGGCAAGAAGCACAAGAAACCGTGCCGGTAGAAGACAAGCGAGGGTCATGGTATAACATTTTTCCCAGCTCAACCTTTTCTTCAGTAGTCGGGTTATCAGACGGTGCCGGTGCTACTGTAGGCAATGCTTCCCAAGCCGAAGCCACCGAAATGGAACCTGTTAACGCCAGTGCAATTACCAGCGAACGAATTTTAAACATACTATCCTCCAAATATTATTATAGTTATCATAAATTGCGACAAATCTAGCACTCCACAGCTTATAAGTCGACTAATTACCGTTATATCTTTTTTGAATTGTAAAATAGAACGCCAGCAAGATACAATTAAATCCTGATAGAAACACCCATCACGTTGTTATTAAGTCTTATGTAAAGAGCCACTCTACAAAGATGTTTTACTCAAGCAACTCCCAATAACAGTTAAAGCCACCCTGGTAACCAAATGGATGCATCTTTTAATAGATGCCAGTCCAGTTCAATTTCACGATGATTAATAACAGCTTCCAGCACACAAGCAACAACTATTTCCTGCTCATCTCTAACAAGCCGTGTTACTAAAAAATGCTTCTCTTTATTGGCAGGTTGCACGGCAGTCCACTTGCTTAACAGCAGTTTTTCGGGATTTATTTGCCGGCTTTTCATTTTATTCATGACTGAGTACTTCGGTTAAGGCACTGGAAAGATCGTTGTATTGAAACTTGAAGCCTTCAGCTAACAAGCGCTCTGGCAATACTCGCTGACTGCCTAAAACCAATGCTGACATCTCACCCAACAAAAGCTTTAACAAACACGCCGGAACAGGAAGTAATGCAGGGCGCTTTAAGCCGTCCGCCAAAGCTTTAGTAAATTCACTATTAGTCACCGGATTAGGCGCTGTTGCGTTATACGCACCCTGCATGGATGCATTCGTTATCATTTTATTGGCAATAGCGATCCAGTCCTCCCGATGAATCCAGGACATCCACTGCTGTCCATTGCCTAAGCGCCCACCCAAACCCAGACGAAAAGGCAATAACATGCGTTGCAGTAAACCGCCGCTATCACCAAGTACCAAGCCGGTTCTAATGATGCATACTCTGACACCTAATAGTTCGGCTTTTTTTGCTTCAGCTTCCCAATCCGCACACAGTTGCCCGGAAAAATCGGTATAAGTTGCCGATTGCTCGGTTAATACAGTATCGCCATGCTCACCATAATAACCGATAGCAGAACCACTGATTAATAGTACTGGCTTAACTATCATGGCAGCCATACACGCAACCAGTTGGTTAGTCAGATTGATTCGACTATCACGAATAACCTTTTTGCGAGCATCACTCCAGCGAACATCAAAAATAGGCGCTCCGGCAAGATTGATAATAACCGGATAAGTATCTTCAGGCTTAAGCTTATCGAGACTATCCAGCGCCTTAATGCCGTGGCCACAGATTTTTTCTACTGTGTCAGGGTTACGGCTTAAAACGGTAACCTCATAACCTTGCTTGGCCAGATTTTGCGCCAATGCACGACCAATAAAACCGGTACCGCCGGTAATCAATATATTCATCATACTGTCCTTATAAACATTAAACACACAACAATAGGGGAAACCTTAAAAATTTTTTAATACTGACACTAAAGTCACCAATAAACCAGTGAATAATTTCTGACAATCAACAGGCTGATTGCATAAAAACCAACCAACTTTGCGCAATATTAGCACTGTACATGTATTGTACAACTATAGTTTGACAAAGTAGCTTTTGGCAGGTAAGTTAAGCATCAGGTTTTTTGCTCTTTTAACAAAAATAGAAACTTGGCAAGATACCCCTAAATTTGTATACGGAACAGCTACAAACAACTTGAATAGCACTCCCCCGGTATTCTCCGGGCAGGAAAAGAGATAAAACATTCATGTTTTTTTGATGCACATCCCTAAGCTGTTTAATCCGCTTAATCGATTAAACAACGTACTCACTGTCCTCCTCTATAACCCTCTCGCTCTGTCTAAGAGAGGGTCTTTTTTTGTGTATAATCATCGGTAAAGCATATGAATGATATGACATATAAAGGCATACAAGGCATTAAATTTCTCATCGAAATTAATTTCTATATTTCAGTTATCTTGTTGGTAGCGGCTGGTGTTTTTTCACTACCGGGAAGTAACTCTATTTTTGAATTTAATGAGGACCTTTATGGCGCACTTGATAACAATTTGCGCATGGTGATGATCTATTTGGCAATGACTGAAATGGTCATTTTAATGTATTGTTTTTATAGAAAAAATTTTCAGGTAATGATTCTTGTAGGTTTTTTCCTGATTTTAATGATTGGATCCATGGAGTTTTATGCTGAAATCAATTCGATAGAAATTGATGAAAATTTTCCTATGTTTTTTCTTTACACCGGACTATCGCATATATTTTTCGGCGTAATGGTCAGTATAAAAAAAGACAGTATCAAGAAAACCTCTGATAAATCATCATAACAATGCCCCATACCAGCCAGCAAAATTTTAACCAGGCCTAAGCAAGAAGCCGGATTAAAAGGTTAAGTTTATTCCCCATTCCGGCATTATAATTTCCTCTTTATCATTAATTTCCGATCGACTCTAACATTATGAAAAAACTGTTTTTTTTGCTTACCTTAATAAGTGCTTTACTATCTGGCTGTACCGGAATTCCGGAAGGCATAACTGTGGTAGATGGCTTTGAAGTTAACCGTTATATGGGCCACTGGTACGAGATAGCCCGACTGGATCACCGTTTTGAAAGAGGCTTGAACAACATTTCGGCGACTTACTCACCAAGGGCAGATGGTGGTGTTAAAGTGATTAACAAAGGCTGGAATGAAGCGGATGGTAAATGGGAGCAGGTCGAAGGCAAAGCCTATTTTGTCGAACAAGCTGACAAAGGCCACCTAAAAGTCTCTTTCTTCGGTCCATTTTATGGTGGCTATAATATTATTGATCTGGATAAAAAAGACTATGCCTATTCGATGATTACCGGCCCTGACAGATCCTATTTTTGGATATTATCACGCACCAAGCACTTGCCCAAAGCGACCTTGGACAGATTGATCGAAAAAGCCAAAAGCTTGGGTTTTGCCACTGACCAACTGATCTTTACCAATCAGGATGAGCCCGTACACCAGACTAAATAACCTTTTTTGATAATTTTTCCGGAGCGCACATTAAAAGGTGCGCTACCCGGGAAAGACAATGTCAAACCGCTCCATTAATCCGTTAATATCCTTTCTATACAACGACTGAACAGGCAAACATAAATCACTACACGTTAAACCACGTTCCTCTAAAGATTCGACTTCAGTGTAAATATCGTTAACATCATAAATTTCCAGTGCGTTAAAAATGGCGGAAGTATCTTTCATGCCGATCTTTTCAGGATACTGGCCTTTTTTTAACTGAAACACGCCATCATCCAGCAATAAAATACTGACCTTTTGATCAAAAGCCGCAGTGATCAAAATAATATCCAGCATTTCTTGAACATAAGCGCCACTATGTGCCGGTTTGCGTAAAACAAATAAATAGCTTTTCATCAATACTTACCCAAAAACAATAAATCGATCAGCTTCAAGCGTCGCTTCAACCAACTGTCCCAAACCGGAAATCCGAAAACCATCGGCTAAATCATTGTCCTGCTTGCCCTGTCGCTTGGCTTCATCGATCCCCAATAAGCCGCGCCTTTGAGCCGCCGAAATACAAACGACTAAGTCAATCGGATAGCGCCGCGTCAACTCACTCCATTGCGCAGTAAATTGAAGCTCATCATCAGGCGGCGTTGTATGTTTAAAAGCCTGATAAACTCCGTCATGATAAAAAAACACCCTGAACACTTCATGACCCTGCAACAAAGCAGCTTCAATGAACTGATAGGCACAATGCCCGCTATTTGATTGATACGGACTGGTATTAATTTGAATGGCAAATTTCATTTTAAAGCGCTATTTTCTTGGGTTGTATTTATTTGAGATGTTTTATAATGAATAGCTGATATTCTATTGCAGGTAACTAATCCCATGCTGATTTAGTGACTCTATTATCGTAACCCTGAGCCCCCATGTTTAAACCTTCTGCTATCACCTTGGCATTAAGCCTTACCCTCTTCCCTACGCCACAGCAGGCTGTTGAGCGACAGATCATCGTAACTCCCAATGGCTTCCCCGCACCAAGGCAAAATACCGGGCAACCTATCATCATGAACCCCGGTAACTTTATTGTGCCACAACAAGCTGTTGAGACTGATAAAATCGACTTGCCGGATATGGGCGATTCCTCCGGGACTCTGATTTCACCTGCCGAAGAAAAAGAATTTGGCGAAGCATTTTTCAGAAGCTTGCACTCGCAGATAACAATCAATCAGGATGCAGAGATTCAGGAATATATTCAGTCAATTGGTCAAAAACTGGTTGCCAACAGCGATGCACCAGGTCATCCGTTCCACTTTTTTGTTGTTATGGAAAATGACATCAACGCTTTTGCGGGCCCTGGCGGCTATATTGGCGTTAATTCAGGACTGATTCTAATGACCGAATCAGAAGGTGAATTAGCCTCGGTAATGGCACACGAAATTTCTCACGTAACCCAACGACATTTATTCCGTGCAGCAGAAGCGGTAGGTCGTTTATCTATTCCTAGTGCCGCAGCAACTTTGGCGGCTATTCTATTGGGGACACAATCACCGGCCATGGGACAAGCAGCTATCATGGCCATTATGGCGGGTAACGTACAGTTTCAAATTAATTTCACCCGTGAAAATGAAGCAGAAGCCGACCGTGTCGGGATGCAAACCCTTGTAGGCTCGCGATTCGATCCTCGTAGTATGCCAATATTTTTTGAACGCTTACAACAAGCAACCCGTTATTACGGACAGGCAACTCCGGAATTTTTACGGACTCATCCCGTGACTGCCTCGCGTATTTCCGACACTCGTGGGCGCGCCGAAAATTATCCTTACAAACAATATCCCGATTCTCTGGGCTATCAATTAACCAAAGCAAAAATTCGGGTTTTAACAACGACTGATACCGCTGCCGTAAAAAAATATTTTCAATCAAAATTACTGCAAGGAACAACAGAACAGCAAATTGTTACGCAATATGGCATGGGCTTAGTCGCACTAAAAGAGGAAAAATATAAAGAAGCTGAAAATATTTTCCAAGCATTAACCAAGCAATATCCGGAGCAACCTCAATATCCTACCGCTCTTGCACGCAGTGCCCTGGATGCTCACAATTACACAACTGCCGCTAATCGTTATCAAAAGCTGTCTGAACAATTTCCCAATAATACAGCCATTAAACTCGAATACATCAATGCTTTATTAAAAACTGACAAAACAGAACTGGCTCGAAAAAATTTATTATCATTAAGTCCTGTAATGCAAAAAACCCCCGTTTATTGGGAATTATTAGCACAAGTCTATAGTAACTTGAACCAACCGGCTGAATCTCATCGTTATCTTGCAGAATACTACTATGCAATGGGGGGAACCCAAGATGCGATTCTGCAAATAAGACTGGCTCAAGAATCAAAAGGACTCAATTTTCAGCTATCTTCAATACTGAGTGAACGCCTCCACTTTTTCTTAAGACAAGAACAAGAATCAAGGCTTAACCGGTAAGTAAATATATGTAGCGCCTGAAAAGAGCACTCGCTGCCTGCGATTTCACTTATTAGGAATCACTAAAATACTATAACAGACTGTATTTGTTAACCATTTTAAAAATTACTATTTTTTTCCGAAAAAACCTGGTTTTTTTGTGGACGCTGGTAATTTATTGGATATAAAATACGCCAGCTTTACGGGGCTAAGCTGGTTTAACAACCAGTTGAAAGAGGGGGGGAAAGAAGCCTTTCGGGGCGCATCAATAATAATAAAAGAGTAACACTACTGGGTTGAGTTGCGCTGAATCAGCGACAATTACATAATAAAAATAATAAGACTCAATGTGCCCGCTTAATGCGGGCTTTTTATTGCCTGTTATTCAGGAATGGTAATTTTATAACCCAAATACCTTCATAGCCGTTTATTCGTAGATTAAAGTGCTATTGAGCCAAACCTTAGTAATTAAAAAGGCATTGGCACAAAGTTACAAAACAGCGTCAACACAGGCCATTAACGGACTGTAGTCCTTAGAACCAAAAACGGGCTCCGGCGACAAACCGAGTACCTTGAGGAACATCTCCGGTAGTCCGCATATAATCAGCCGCTGATCCGAACTTGCCAGCCCATTCAACACCGATGTAAGGTGCAATCTCACGGCGAATCTCGTAACGTAGGCGCACACCTCCGTTAAAATCGGATAAGCCACTACTGACAGCTCGTGTGTCGTCTCTTTGGCTGTAAAAATTCATCTCCATACGTGGCTGCATAATGAGTTTTTGCGTTAGCAATAAATCGTACTCGGTTTCAAGCCGGAATGCGACTCTTCCCCGCTCATTAACATAAGTGGTAGCTTCCACATATAACCAGTAAGGTGCCAATCCCTGAACACCAAAGGCAAGCCAACCTCGATCAGTGCCCTTACCGCTATCGTAGCGTACACCCAGTTGCGTATCCCAATAAGCCGTAACCGCATGAGCCCAGAGTAGCTCATTGCGAGAATCCTTAAACGTGCCAGCCTCGATATCACCTTCGGCTCTGATTAGCGCACGGTTATAGGTTTGACCAAACGAGGCCTGCCAATCATAAGTCATTGTAGTGCTTTCACGACTGGTTACACTTTCAAGCCGGTCAACCAGAAGCGAAATAAGGTTATCTTCATCACCCATTTGCGGATGTAAGATTGGCCCAAAATCATAACCCTCTGAATAGGCATGTGGATCGCGAGCATCTGACGGTGCCGAATTTCCCGACATGGACTCATCATTCATCTTGCCATGATCCATACCCGACAT
Organism: Methylobacter sp. S3L5C; assembly: GCF_022788635.1. Classification (NCBI taxonomy): domain Bacteria; kingdom Pseudomonadati; phylum Pseudomonadota; class Gammaproteobacteria; order Methylococcales; family Methylococcaceae; genus Methylobacter; species Methylobacter sp. S3L5C. The sequence continues at coordinate 178,617 of NZ_CP076024.1, forward strand.
GGACTTATGATTCATCTTACTATGATCCATACCGGGCATGGACTCATGATTCATCTTGCCATGATCCATACCCGACATGGACTCATGATTCATCTTGCCATGATCCATACCCGACATGGACTCATGATTCATCTTGCCATGATCCATCCCCGACATAGACTCATGATCCATATCGGGCATATTTTCCATGTCCCCGACTTTTTCTACCGGAGTTACCACTGGTTTTTTCGTAGACTTATCACCTTTGGTAATAGCAAAATGGTGACTGTGATCAACGATAACAGGATTTTCTTGCGCCCAAGATGAAGATACATTAAGAACCATCAAGCTGATAATCAAATTGATTCTATAGCTCATTGGTCATTCCGTGGCTCCACTTTTAGATTACGCGGGTTTGATTGTATTCTGTTCAAGCGACAACCACTTCACGCATCATGCCTGCATGCATATGATAAAACAGGTGGCAGTGCATTGCCCAACGCCCCAAAGCATCTGCGGTAACAAGAAAAGTCACCCGCTGCGCCGGCTGTACGATGATAGTGTGTTTACGAACCTGAAAAGCACTATCCGGGCTTTCCAGATCAAGCCACATCCCATGTAAATGCATGGGGTGTGACATCATCGTGTCATTAACAAAAATCACGCGCAGACGCTCGCCATAGCGAAAATGTACCGGCGAGGATTTGCCAAATTCAAGACCATCCAAAGACCAGCTATAACGCTTCATGTTACCTGTGAGATGAAGCTCAATTTCCCGTGCGGGTTTCCTTGGATCTCGCGATCCGCCAATACTGTGTAAATCGGCGTAAGTAAGAACCCGGCGACCATTGTTTCTTAAGCCAATACCAGGATCATCAAGATTGCTACGTGGCGTATCCACACGCATGTCAACACTGGGGCCATATTCGGTGCTGGCATGATGTACACGGGCATTTTTTCCGCCCGTTGCCATATTGGTATGAGCGCTGTGATCCATCGTATCCATACCCATGTCACCCATCATGTCCATCATGGAGAGGGCAACTGCCTTGTCCAGCGCAGGTACTGCCGCCGTCATACCAACAACTGTCGCCAAGGTACCGCAAGCATAGCCGGTACGATCCATAGTCTGGGCAAAGAGGGTATAAGCCCCTTCTTCAGGCATCACAATTACATCGTAAGTTTCAGCAAGACCGATACGAAATTCATCCACAGAAACAGGCTCAACGTTCTGCCCGTCAGCCTGAACCACCAGCATCTTAAGTCCAGGAATACGAATATCAAAAAAAGTCTGCGCAGCCGAGTTAATAAAGCGTAATCGCACTCTCTCGCCCGGACGAAATAGCCCTGTCCAATTGCTGACCGAGGTATTGCCATTCATCAGGTAAGTATAGGTATAGGCAGAAATATCTGCCAAGTCGGTCATATTCATGCGCATCATGTTCCACATATGACGCTTTTGGATAGCGTTGACCAGACCTTCTCCAACTGCATCATGAAAGAAATCAACTACCGTGTGCTGGTTAAAGTTGTAGTAATCACTTTGCTTTTTTAGCTTGGCAAAAATTGTCAGTGGGTCTTCGTCAGTCCAATCGGATAACTGCACCACATAGTCACGATCAGCCTGAATGGGTTCGATACCGGCCGGATCAATGATAATTGTGCCGTATAGCCCTGTCTGTTCCTGCATACCGGAATGGGAGTGATACCAATAAGTACCTGATTGCTGAACTTTAAAGCGATAGCTAAAGGTTTCCCCCGGAGCGATACCTTTAAAGCTGATACCTGGCACACCATCCATTTGATAAGGTAGAATGATACCGTGCCAATGAATCGAGGTTTCCTCGGCAAGTTGGTTGGTAACATGAATCGTTACCGTATCACCTTCCCGCCAACGTAGTGTTGGCGCAGGAAGCGAGCCATTAACGGTAGTTGCCATACGTGACACACCGGTAAAGTTAACCGCTGTTTCTGCTATGATGAGATTAAATTTAGTACCGACAAGCACTTCTGTCTGGATTGTTAATTTTGCTTGAGCCAATTTTATCCACGACGACAACCCTAAAACAGCCAAGCCCTGAACAAACCGTCTACGGGAAATATCAGGCACTATAAAAGAAGGTCTGGTAATAGGTGGCATGGTAAGGCTATCCTTGGGCACAAAATGGTATTCAACTTGGGGCGTATGATCTTAAATGTAATAGATTAAGTGGATGGTTATCGCCATATTACTTGATATCTTTCGCAGGTATAAAAAACTCTTGACTACCGCCTTAAATTATTGATTATTAAGGGTTGTTAATATCATTAACCCAGTCTCGCCAAATCGACATCAACACCGCCATCAAGGTCGGTCCTAAAAACAAACCCAGCAAACCAAAGGTTTCCATTCCACCGAAAATCCCCAACAGCGTCCAGATAAAAGGCAGCTTTACCGCTCCACCAATTAATGCGGGGCGAATATAATGGTCCGCTACCAAAGTCAAAATCATGCCGTATGCAAACAGCGCACCACCCTCAGCCATCTGTCCTTGAGCCACCAGTACCAAAGCACAGGTGCCGAAAATCAATTTGGCTGCGTAGGGAATCATGGCAAAAATTCCTGTTAATGCACCCAATATAGCCGGATTACTTAAACCGACCAACGCATAACCAATCCCCATCAACAAGCCTTTACCCAAACCGATGAGCATCATGCCATTAACTGTTGCACGGACGGCAATCGTGGCATGCAAGGTATAACGAAAACCCTTTTCTCCAAACAGCTTACGGCTACTGGCTAAAATCTGACGCCCCAAACTATCGCCATGTTGATAAACAAAAAGTAGCACCAGAAGAATGGTCAAAAATCCAAAAAACCGATGCACCAACTGGCTGGCAAAGTCTTTGGTATAAGTGACGGCCTTGCCTGTACTTAACCAGCGCAATGATTCATTGGCAGCTTCGGCACTACCCAACACGTTCATCCAATACTCTTTAGCCCAATGCCCGATTATTGGCATGGTTTCAAGCCACACGGGCGGGGAAATACCCCTGTTTTTCGCATCAGTCAGCAGTTGACCGAGTATCTGTGCTTCTTGTAGCAACCGACTCAAGCCATAACCTAATGGTCCCAAAATAACAGCACCCATCATCAAAGTAAGCGCTAGGGCAACCCAAGTCATTTTTCCATGTCGATCATTAGAAGCCAATAGCCGCTGGTAAACAGGCCAACTAGCAATTGCCAGCACCACCGCCCAAACCAGCAACGTAAGAAAACCATGTAAAACCCAGGCTCCCAGCAACAGTAAAATCAGGCCGCCAATAAAACGAGCGCGTACTTGCAGATTATTTCGCATAAGCTATCGATGATGACTTAAAAATACAACCCCGCATTTTAATTCACAACAGAGTCAATAGTGTGACAACCTTTAGCGTTTAACCATAACTACCAACTGCCGGCGCTCAAAAAGCAGGGTCACAAGAAGATAAATCGCCATCAACTCAACGGACAATAACCAGGGTTGTTGCCAACCAACACCTATCGGCAACTGTACACGGGCAAGATACAAACCAATACCCAGCATGATATAACCAAGTACCCGCTTAACATCATATGCGACCGGATAATAGCGCCGTCCCAGCAAATAAGACACCACCGCCATGCTGGCATAACATGCCAGTGTCGCCCATGCTGAACCCACATAACCGAGCAGGGGTATCCACCAAATATTAAGTACAATCGTTAACGTTGCACCAGACAAAGACACAAAGGCACCCATCAAGGTACGGTCAGTCAGTTTGTACCAAATCGACAAATTAACATAGATACCCAAAAACAAATTAGCCAGTAATAAAATCGGCACAACCTCAAGACCCGCACGAAACTCATCGCCAAGAAAATACTTAAAGAAATCGATAAACAGCGTCACCAATAAAAAAATGAACACACAAAAGATCACAAAAAACTTAAGTACTTTTGCGTAAACGATACGCGCATCGCTATTATCGGAATAAGCAAAGAAAAACGGCTCAGCGGCATACCGGAACGCCTGAATAAACAAAGACATCAAAATAGACAGCTTGTAACAGGCACTATAAATACCAAGCATTTTCATATTAGTCAGCGCGTCATAAGGCAGCAAGTACTTTAGCAAGGCACGATCAAGCATTTCATTGATAATTCCGGCAAAACCAATCACCACCATTGGTAACGAATAACGAACCATTCTACCGAACAACTCTCGATCAAAGCCCCAGGCCAACCCCTTTAATTGAGGAGCAAGCAACACAAACTTGAAGACGCTGGCTATCAGGTTGGCGATAAAGATATAACCGATACCTATTGCAGGATTGTAAACACTGGCTATCCATGATTGGGGATTTTCTGCGTAAACCTTCGGGCAATAAATAATAAAAAACAAACTAAGCAATACTGTGATAATTATCTCTGTTACCTTGATCCCGGCAAAGCGAAAAGCCCGGTCTTCTGCCCGTAACCTCGCAAATGGAATGGCGGCAATCGCATCCAGGGTTAAGATTAAGGTAAAACACAACACATACTCGGGATGATTGGCGTAATTAAGCGCCGTTGAAAGCTTTGAATTAATGAGCAGAATGGCCAGGAAAAAACCCACATTAACCAGGACAACAAAAATTAGCGCTGTTGAATAGGCAACATCTTTACCTGAATGCGCCTTATCGCGGAAACGAAAATAACCGGTCTCAAAACCAAACAAAAGTAAAACGGAAAAGAATCCGGCATAAGCATAAAACTCTGATACCACGCCGTATTCTGCGGCAGAGAAGTAATAGGTATAGAGTGGAACCAACAGGTAATTAAGGAATCGACCGAAGATACTACTAATACCGTAGATGGCTGTTTGAGAGGCAAGTTTTCTTATAATACCCATATCGTATAAGTCTGAGGTGTCATCGGATAATTCCGGCTGTGGCACGAAATTATACAGGATGAACCGAATTTGAATCGGGTGGAATAACTTTGGCCATAAAGATGCCCATATTAACTGTTGCTGCATTAACCTTAATGCCACAAACTTTCGGCAGAGAAATCAACCTGATAATTCTTCTAACTAAAATAAAGAGTATTTTTAGCGCAAATACTGGCTAACGATAGGCTAACCCAGTAATTCCCATACCGGCTTGATGTTCTTGGGCAAAGGTGCAAGCCTGCCTAATTCCACCCATTGATTGCTTACATTATGAAAGTCGGATCCCATTGATCCTGCCAGCTCAAAACGTGTTGCATAAGCGGCTGCCACGCGGATTTCATCAGCATTAATGCGACTGGTGATAACTTCTATACCCTGACCGCCAGCATCCTTAAAAACAGTCAGCAAGCGTTTCATCCAATTAGCGGTCAGCTTATAACGTAAAGGATGTGCCAATACGGCAACACCACCCGCTCCGGTAATCCAGCTAATTGCCAACTCCAGATCGGCCCACGAAGTTGAGACATAAGCGGCTTTGCCTTTTGCCAGATAACGATCAAAAGCTTCTTGCTGAGTTGATACATGATTTTGTGACAGCAGGAAATCGGCAAAATGGGTGCGAGTAATCATGCCTTCGCCAGCGGCTTTTTTGACTGCCTCAAATGCGCCCGGAATGTGTTTTTTCTCCAATTTTAAAGCAATTTTTTCGGCTCGTTCCAGACGAGTAGTCTGTAAATTATGGGTAGCTTCAGCCAAAGGCAGATAAGCCGGATCAATACCCAACCCGACTATATGGAAACATTTATCTTGCCAGTTGGTAGAAAGTTCAATGCCCGGAATTAACTTAATACCGGTTGCCGCTGCACACAACTGCGCCTCGGGAAGTCCGGTAGTGGTATCGTGATCGGTTAAGGCCAGTGAGGTAACGCCCTGCTGATGTGCACGCAGGACTAAGTCTGTTGGTGACAAGGTACCATCAGAGGCATTTGAGTGACAGTGTAAATCGTAAAGTTCGGTCATAAGTATTCGGTTCCGCGTAAAAGGTGAAAGGCTCAAGGAAATTATTTCTCACCTTTTACCCGATATCTACTTTATTGGTATTCGCCATAAAGTTTGGCATAAAGCCCCTTGTTATTAATTAATGTTTCATGACGTCCTTGTTCACAAATTATCCCCTGTTCAAAAACGTAAACATGATCAGCCTGCTTAACAGCACTTAAACGATGAGCAATAATAAGAGTGGTTCGGCCTTTTAAAAAAGTAGCCAACGCCTGATGTAATTTATGCTCGGTTTCACTATCCAGCGCAGAAGTTGCTTCATCCAAGATCACGACTTTAGGATTGGCAACAATCATGCGGGCAATAGCCATTCTTTGCCGTTGACCACCAGAAAGCCGCATACCAAGCCGGCCAACGATCGTATCTAAACCGCTTGCCAGATCTTTAACCGCATCTTCCAATTGTGCAATAGCCAGTGCATTCCATAATACAGCATCGCTGGCGGGTTTACCCAAAGTCAGATTGGCGCGAATAGTATCGTTAAACAAAACCGGGTGTTGTAGTACCGTAACCACATTCTGCCTGACAATTTCTAAACCTATGCGCTCAATAGGAACGCCATCAAAGCAAATTTGCCCTTCACTCGGTAAATAAAGACCAATCATAGTTTGAATTAAGGTAGACTTACCGCCGCCACTGGCACCAACCAGGGCAACCTTTTCTCCGGCTTTAATTTTTAAATGTATACCGTTAAGTATTTTTTCCTCTCCATAACTAAAATGTAGATTATTGACACTAATAGCTACGGTTTTTTTATTCAAAAAAGGATTTTCAAGATGCGGATAATGCGGCTCCTGTTCGAGTGCATTCAGTCTGTTGATACGCGACAACGCGGCTTTCGCGGCATAAAAAGCATATTGAATACCCAGAATTTCCTGTACGGGCGCCATCATAAACCAGAGATAACCAAATACCGCAAGCATTTGACCAATACTGAGATCAGAATAAAAAACCATCAGCATGGCGCAGGCACGGAAAATATCAAAGCCAAACAAAAATACCAGAAAACTTAATCGCGATGCCGCATCACTTTTCCAAGCAAAGGCGGTTGAATATTCCTTAACCGAGCGGGCAGACTCTATCAATTGACCACAATAATAATGCTCACGATTACTGGCACGAATTTGATGTATGGCTTCCAGCGTTTCCGTTAACGATTGTTGAAAAACTTCGTAAGCAGAATTTTCCTTGGATTTAAGATCTTTAACCTGAGAACCAACCACACGCGTGAAATAAATCACTACGGGGTTTAACAGCATAATAAACAAGCCCAATTGCCAGTGCATCCACAGTAAAATAACCGCCGTTCCGAGAATCGTCAAACTGGCCACCAGTAATTTACTAACGGTGGTACCAATAAATGTATCAATGGTATCGAGATCTTTAACCAGATGAGTAACCACCGTACCGGTTCCAAGGCTCTCATATTCAGACATGGATATGGTTTGCAGATGCCCTATCATGCTTTTACGAATGCGAAAAATAATGTCTTTGGAAATACAGGAAAAGTGTCGAGCCTGAATGATGTTAAAAATACTGGCTATAATTCTTAGTATTAAACTGACAATTAAAATAACCGAAATATAAAGAATGGGAAGCTGCCATTCGGAAGGGAATAATCGATTGATAAAGCCGATTGCCACGCCTGGTTTATTCAATAATACTTCATCAACCAACAACGGCATCAGTAACGGTACGGGAACACTGGCAATAGTTGCCAAGATAGCGATGAAATGAGAGTAAATCAGGGCTTTTTTATGTTCCAACGCAATTTGATAGATAGAGCTCCACGTGTAAGCGTGTTTAGTCTGTTTTGATTGCACGACAATAGATTAGATAGTTTTTTTATAAGCGGATGATTGTAGTATCTCACTATTATCATCCTCAATTTAAGGATTAATGCGACAACGTCATTATAATCAGTATGACTCAAATTCCGGGATCTGAAGGTATTTCTAAATTTGTTAACTAACACAACTATTTCAACGGCTTTTTTTATTATGACATATCTTATAAATCAATGTGATATAAAAGCGCATCTTGACTGTACGCATATGAATTCAGGCCTCTGCCCGCTCTACTGAAAAGCCCGAAACCTTACCTGCTGTCAATTTGCCTAAGCGCACTGGGATGACGAATTAAAACTGAAAATTGTTTTCTGTTTTTACTCAGCCAACCACGGACTTCAACAGTTTTACCAACATACTCATTAACATCAGGAAATAAAGACAGCCATTGCCGTTCTATCCGTGCTTCAAACTGGCTGGAAAAAACCAGGTAAACAGACTTTGAGGTATTACGAATGCTGACAACCTTTCCTGCCAGTCGCGTCCAGCCATGATGTACTGACTCGGTAAGACTGCCAACCGGTATTGCGGCATACTCCGGTCGCTGCCAAATACCCGATTTAGCCTGCTCCGCTGCATTCCCGGCGGCAACCAACTCATTAACATAACGCAAATTAGGCGGGTAAATACTAACTGTTGCAAGGCCTGCTTTAACCAAAGACAAGTTAATATGCTCTTTTTTTTCGGTAAACAAATACGCTAAAATTCTTCCGTATTTATCGGTTTTCTCAATATCAAATTCCAGTCGAACTTTAGTATTTTTAAGCTTACCAAGCAACCAAGCCTTGGCTTCTTCTCCACCTGCCTCAGCCGGTTTATCCCTATGTTGAATTTCCGGCGTATTGATTCCCAAAAAACGAATTTTTTTCCCATTCTCCAACTCAATGGTATCGCCATCATAAACTGTTTTAACACTGTAAAATCCATAACCTGACTTTATATTAACAATTTTTGCATCAGGATTAAATCGATCAGAAAAATGCTCACTGCCTTTTGCATCCTGCCATTGATAGATTTTTGAGTCTGCACAAACAGGCAGGCATAGTATTAAGATCAACAAGCCCAGTATCAACTTACCTGTATAACCACTAAATTGATCGCTAAAAGAGGGGTTGTTTTGCATTTTATTAAGCCTTAATCTGCCGAAAATAAAACAGAACAAAACCGGTAAGATTATCCGCAATGGTAAATATTTCAAAGCATAAAATTACCCAAACAGCGTGCAAACGATAAGAAAAGTCTCATCTCTTTTTCTATCATTCGTTACATCTATTCGAGATTGTTGTATTATTTTAATAGCAACCACTTGAGTATTATCATTTATCTTAATGCGGATTGCGCCAAAACCTGATGGTAGATATTACTATCATGACTTGTAACCTTACACCTGATTTCTCTAAAAAAACTATTATGAGCCAATTAAATCTGCTGCTTCGTTTACTAATAAGTCTTATGTTAGTCTTTTCTATTGCTGGTTGTGCCGGAGGTAAAACCTATGAAAGTACGGGTGAATATTTGGACGACTCGGCCATTACTACCAAAGTAAAAACTTCAATATTAGGTGATTCCAAACTTAAAGTTTTTCAAATTAGTGTTAAAACTTTTAAAGGCGTTGTGCAGCTTAGTGGCTTCGTTAACTCCAATGAAGTCGCTACCAGAGCCACTGAGATCACGAGAACGGTTAAAGGAGTCAAAATGGTTAATAACAGTCTCATTGTAAAATAAATAAATTTATTAGTTATTCCAATAAACTTGTTATTAAAATTACCGACATCCTAAAGCTAATAACGCACCGATTTATTAAAAGGTACGTTAGCTGATTTCAAATCAGGCTTTGGTAATACTTTTGACTGTTATCATGATATCCCTGCGCATGAATGGATTATGCGCAGCAAGGTACTAAATAACTGCGATTTTTTATTGATAATCCTATCAATGATTAATAAACATCCCTGACGTAACGCTTATCTTTTTTCAGTTGATTAACGTAATCGATAGCTTGCTGTTCTGAAAATTTGCCATGCATGGCGATAATATCATGCAGTGCCTGATCGACGTCTTTTGCCATTCGGTAAGCATCACCACAAACAAAGAAATAACCGCCCTGCTCCAACCACAAAAACAACTCGGCACCTTGTTCACGCATCCTGTCTTGTACATAAATTTTGGCATCCTGGTCTCTGGAGAACGCTAAGTCCAAACGTGTCAGCAAACCGCTTTCCTGAAAATTTTCCAGTTCTTCACGATAAATATAATCAGTTGCTGCGTTACGATCGCCAAAAAACAACCAGTTGTTACCGGGAGCATTGCGATACTGGCGTTCCTGCAAAAAGGCACGAAAAGGTGCGATACCAGTACCGGGACCGACCATAATCATGGGCAGATTATTATCTTCAGGCACCCTGAACACCTTGTTGGGTGTAAAGAAACAACGTACGCTGGTTTCAGCATTAACCAGATCAGCCAAAAATGTTGAACAAACACCTTTATGTGATCGACCATGGCTATCATAACGGACACTGGCAACCGTTAAATGCACAGCATCCGGATACTGCTTGCCGCTGGAAGAAATCGAATAGGCTCGATGTTGCAAAGGTTTTAATAGCGCTATAAATTCAGCCGCCGTAAATTCACAAAGCGGAAATTGCAACAATAAATCCAGCGTATCGCGTCCCCATAAATAATCGGCCAGCTGTTCTTTATTGCCCGTTTCAATAATCCCGTTAAGTTCCTGGTCGCCAGAACGGATGGCAATCTCTTCAATGAGTTCTTTACTCGGTGCCTTGATCTCAAAATGTTCACGTAATGCCAGCTGTAGGGACATTAATTCACCATTGACCGGCTCGTATTCATCGCCTTTACAACCAATAGCATTAATGATAGCGACAACCAGCTCAGGACAGTTGGTTGGCACAACGGACAAGGCATCGCCCGCTTCGTAGGTTAAGCCTGAACCGGCTATTGAAATTTCATAATGACGCGTTTCTTTGGACGATGATGCGTCCGTTAATAAGCGATTAACCAACAGTTTGGCCGGGAATGGATTTTTTCGATGGTATTCAGGCTTGTCGATAACCCGAGGATCAGTTTCGACAATTGTCGTAACAGCGCCTCCGGCCATGTGTGGAATAACAGCAGTCATCCAACGCTCAGCCGGCTCTTCAAAATCGACATCACAATCTGCGCGATCATAAACGCGTGTTGCACCCAGTTCAGCCAACTTGACATCCCAGTCTATACCGGCTTGGCAGAATAAATCATAACTGGTGTCACCCAAGGCCAACACTGAAAACTGCATGCCTTCCAGTCTTGGCATCGTCGCCGCACAAACGCTATCCCATAGCATTTGGGCATTATCCGGCATTTCGCCTTCACCATAGGTACTGGTAATAACCAGTAAATAATCTATCGCAGACAGCGCATCCGCTTCAATTTCATCCATGCTTTTTACCAAAGGCTTCAAGCCGTAAGTTTTGGCAACGGCCGCAGCATCATTGGCAACGGCTTCGGCGGTACCCGTTTGGCTACCATACAGTATGGTAATAAGTCGACTATCTGCTTGACTGACTGAGCCAGCACTTTGAATCAGATGTGAGTGCATACCGGCAAAAAAACCGCCTAGCCATGCGCGTTGATTTTCGTTATAGGGTGCATCAAGTGGGAGTTGAGGTGATTTCATTTAAGTTACTAACAATTCAATTATTATTAAAGGGTACCTTGCAAAATGTCCGGCTCAACAAATATCAAGCGATTTCTTCGCTCAACATGCCCTGAACAATACCCAATCCAACAAGTCCGGCCAAATATTCTTCTATACACGGAATATCTGCTAATGCCTGCTTATTAATTTTGTCCTGCTCAATAATCCAGGCAGTAGATCCTATGGAATAAATACTTTGCACCGAACGATTAATTAACGCGGTTTTATAATCATTAAGGCGTTTAATAGCCAACAGACTGGCAAGCTGTCCGTCACTATAATTACTGTAGGCTTCGCGAGTGCTTTTAACCAACATTTCCTGTAATTTACGTGGACGGTCAATAATCAGTTTACGCGCAGCTTGCTCTATTTTACTTTGTGAACGAAGTATCTCAGGCAAATGTTTAAGCATCTCCCGGGCACATTGTTGTGCTTTTTCAAGCACGGCAAAACTATTAACCAATTTAAACGTTAAGGCGTTATCGGCACTGCCATAGTCAGGTATTGCACCACCAAATAGTGGTTGATTTGCCTGATAAGCAGTCTTGACCTGATCAATTTGCTGTTGCGCCAATGCTTGCGCCAACTCTTCAATCATTTCTTTACGATCCATTGATTGTTGCAAAAACCGGCTTGTTTGTGTTTTATAAAGCCATAAAGGCATGGCGAATTTAAAATGCTTGCGTTCAGCTTCCCAATTTTTGAGTAAATCTTTCGCCTTACTGGATTTTGCGTAATCTGCATGCTCTACAAGCATGGCCAGAATAAACTGCTCATGCGCACGCGCGGTATCGTTGTCTTCGATCAGGCTATGCAAGGAAACAGAAGATTTGTCACACAGGTTTTCCAATAAATTTTCTGGGTCATATTGGTAAGCATTACCACCCGACATGCCGTTACAGAAACCTTTACCAAAACCGCCAATATTCAAGACTGCGCCGTTGGTCATATATTCGCAGGCAAAATCGCCGACTCCTTCTACGACGGCCATTGCGCCAGAGTTTCTAACTGCAAAACGGTCTCCAGCCTCGCCATTGATAAAGGCTTTACCTCCGGTAGCACCAAATAAGGCAAAGTTACCAATCAACACATTGTTACCGGGTGTTTTAATACCGCCGCCGGGTGATTCAATCACCAATGTCCCGCCACAAGCAGACTTACCGACGCCATCATTACAGGTACCCAGATGCTCCATACGCATACCGTCATTTAAAAAAGCGGCATAACTTTGCCCGGCCGAGCCATGGGTACGAATAACAACACTATCCGGTGCCAAATAACGACGCCCCTGTTCGTGGGTATAAATAACCTTGGAACTCGCAATTTGCTGATCAGTCAATTCGTAGGCAAGCATCCTTTCAATATCAATCGCCGCCTGTCCACCCACTGTTTTATTGCAGTTATTTAGTTTAAAAGCATCGCCCTCGATGATAACTTGTGACTGTTTACCATTTATAAGTGCAGTCTTTACCTGTTCAATGATTTTATTATCAACACTAAAACTGGCTTCCAGATAAACGGGATTTGGCACCATAACAACATCTACCTTGGCCAGCATCCGGGTCAAATCAAGTTGACCTACCATTGAGGGATGATTAATCAGATGCAGTAAATCGGTATTACCCCGTATTTCCTGTAAGCTTTTGTAACCTAAAACGGCCAATATTTCCCTGACTTCGTGTGCCAGATTCATAAAATATTGCGCCAATACCCGCGAGTCACCTTTAAACTCTTCATGTTCGGTCGTTAAACCTGCCGGACACTTAATATTGCAATTTTTCGCCATTACGCAACGCAACATCATCAGCACCGTCGTGCCAAACTCAAACGAATCGGCACCCAGAATTGCTGATTTAACGACATCGAGACCGCTTTGATGAGCGCCACTGCCACGCAATATTACTTTATCGCGCAATCCGTTGACGGCCAAGGCCTGATGGACTTCTGCAATACCAATTTCAGGTGATCGTCCGCTGTTTTTTAGACTGGTAACAGCCGCAGCTCCCGTACCACCGGTATTACCGGCAACGTTGATAACATCCGCACCGGCTTTGGCAACACCGACGGCAATGGTACCAATACCCTCGGATGAAACCAGCTTGACACCGACTTTAACGCGCGCAGCTTTAGCATCATGGATTAACTGCCCCAAATCTTCGATTGAGTAAGTATCATGGTGTGGCGGTGGACTAACCAATTCGACTCGAGGAGTACCACCACGTAAGGCGGCAATTTCTACTGAGACTTTAGTCGCAGGTAATTGACCGCCTTCGCCGGGTTTTGCACCCTGAGCTATCTTAATTTCAATTTCTCTAATATTGGGATCAGCCAAATAACCAGCCCAAACACCAAAGCGTCCTGATGCAAATTGCTTAATATTACAGGAACGTAGTGTGTTAAAACGACTGGAATGTTCACCACCTTCGCCAGAGTTACTTAACGCTCCCACGATATTAATACCTTCGGCAACGGCTTCATGTGCTTCGGCTATTAAAGCACCATGGCTCATCGCACCTGACGCAAGCATGGCAGTGATTTCATGCGCTGGTTGTACTTCATTTAAGGCAATCGGGTCACGGGCAGTTTTTATTGCACTTAAATAATTTGCCAACCTGCTATCAGCATCAAAAACACTTACAACCAGAGTAGCATCGACCACAGCAAAGCTAAATTTAGTATCAGCAAATCGATTTTTAAAATGCTCCGCCAATTGCTGCAAACGCTGACTGGAAGAACTCTCGGTTAAACAAACTATATATTCATCATCATTGATTTTATTTACGCTTAAGCCACGAATCAAATAATTAATATTACCGTGTAGATTTTGTTTACACAGAATGCGATCAAAATCTGGCGTCGTTATAGCTGAAGTAACATCGGCAGGAAAATCCATAATATCGCGTAATGACGCCGGCCTGGAATCACGTTCAACGTACAGATTTTTAGCAAAACTACGATAAGCGGGCGTAATACCAAAACTATCGATTTGTTCAGGTGTGCGTTTTTCATAACCTGAATCAATATAAGCGGTATCACTTGCTACCGGTGATTTATCTTGGGGAATATATAAAATCGCCTCATCGGTCATATTAATATATTCTCTGACTGCCGTATTGCCATAAGAATGACCTGCACCATCCTGGCGCTCTTTAAACAAACCTAAAAATGGAATGTCTTTTTCTTCCCGGACAGCCAGCGCTTTTTGATGCCATTCGCTGGCACTGGCAGCAATATCAGCATAACGCACACCACCAACTGAAGCATGAATATTAGGAAAATAAGGACTTAATCTGGGCTCGTCAGTATCCAAATAATTAGATTCAAAGAATTCACCACCGATATAACTTTCCACCGTACACAAACCAAATTTACCCATGGTCTTCATGAGTGATTTCTCTGCGGCTTTTTGATATTTATCAAAAGTTTTTTGTTGTTCCGCTACAGGGTAATGACTGATAACACGGTTGTATACACTGATAGGGCAGATGGCTGAGGCGCCAAAACCTAAAATGGTGGCAATATCATGGGGACTGGCGGCTTGTCCGGTTTCAGCAATTAATGATGAATTAAAGCGTAAACCTTCTTTAACCAAATGCTGATTAGCTGCTGCTATCATTAACAAGGCAGGAATAGCGGCAAGCTCCTGACTGATATTGATATCGCTTAAAATAATAATACCGGTATTATTTCTGGCTGCCTGCTCAACCTGCTCACAAACAACCAATAAAGCTGCTTCCAGAGCATCTTCATTGCTTTTGGCATCAGTAAAGTCAGGCCTATATAACATATCCAGCGTGATAGTGCTGACTGTGACTTGCCGGCGAATTTGTTCCAGATGTGTCCGCTGCAAAATGGGCGTATCAATAACCAGTTGTTTGCTTGGTTCATCTGAAAAAGTAGGTTTTGCACCTAGCGCCACGCGCAAGGTCATACCGTCACTTTCCCGAATTGAATCCAGCGGTGGGTTGGTTACTTGAGCAAAGCGCTGGCTAAAATAACGTGACATCCCACCTTCAGCACTGGATAAGGCATTGGGTGCCAAACCGTAACCCATAGCCGATACTTTTTCTGCACCGGTTGCCAGCATAGGATCAAGCAGAAACCTAAAGCTTTCCTGATTAAGGGAATACGCAGTATGTTGCTGATCTATGTTAAAAGTATGCTCGTTATTGAGTTCTGATAATTCAACGAGTGGCAGTTCAGTTAGATGGATGCAACTCAGCACCAATAAAGCCTGATAATCCTGCTCACCAGCCAATCGATCCATAACTTCATGGTTGTTATAAGCTTTGCCTGTACTATGATCAAAATACAGCATACCGCCCGCTTCAATACGGCCGCGCTTCAAAACCTCTTTAGGTGGGAAATCTATTTGACCTGCTTCTGACATTACCGCCAAATAGTCTTCGGTTTCTACTGAACGCAAAGGCCGTAAGCCCAGACGATCCAGGCGAGCGCCAACACGAATACCATCATTGAAAATTAATGCGGCAGGGCCGTCATTTTTTTCTTCATACAAACTGAAATATTCCAGCATCGCACGAACAGACGGCGATAAAGTGGTATCATTTTCCCATGCAGGCGGCATCATTGCCAAAACAGCGGTGACTATATCCATATCATCTTCGTTGATACGACGGGTCAGTGTTTGATCCAGACGTCCGGAATCTGATTGGCCACAAGGAAAAATAAGATGTTTGTTATTTTGCCTGGCAATAGCGCTTTCACTTAGCCTGTTTTTCTTGTCAGTATTTAACTCACCATTGTGCGCCATATAACGAAATGGCTGCGCCATCATGGTTGCTGGTGCTGTATTGGTAGAAAACCGGGTATGAAAAAACAGGGTACAGATTTCGTGATCAGTATCGTACAGATCTTTAAAATAAGGGATTACTTCAAACGAATTTAAGCGACCTTTATAAACCTGAGTACGGGAACTCATCGATAACGGGTAAAAACCTGCTAACTCGTCAAGGGTAAATCCTTCAACTTCAATGCATAACAAGGCAGCCTGAATATGCTTTTCAAAGTCTTTATGTGACGCATTTTTCAAACTGTCGGGACGACCGAACACACACTGCTTTATTGGCAATTGGGCTTTTACCGCTGCAGCATTAATAACGTTAAGATCTACGGGGATAGTACGCCACAAGATAATCGGCAGGTTAAAATCTTTAAAGTGACGTTCAATTAATTCATTTGCCGCAGAATCATAATGATCATGATCTTCAGGAAAAAAGAAATTGGCAACGCCAAATTGCCCTAGTTCGAGACTGTCAATTCCAGTTATTTTACGAAAGAACTTGAGGGATAAATCTATATTAACGCCTGCACCATCGCCGATACCTTCTGCACTCATGCCACCACGATGGGGAATAGTACACAAGGCTTCATGGGATTTAGCGAGTAAATCGTGGGTTTGCTTACTCTTTTTGTGAGTAATAAACCCCACACCGCAACTATCCTGCGATAAATCAGCGTTGTAAAGCATAGCGTTTTTATTACCTAATCGGGAATTTTTATTCATTATCCAGCCCGTACTCTCATCATATCGTTATGTGCAGCGTTTAGTGTCGGTTTATATCAATGGCCATCATAATTATATGTACCAGATTAACGCATTAAATCACTGTGAAATTATTTAAAAATCACTTAATAAACCGTGAAATGTTAGCATAATCAGGCTCCTTT
Organism: Methylobacter sp. S3L5C; assembly: GCF_022788635.1. Lineage (NCBI taxonomy): Bacteria > Pseudomonadati > Pseudomonadota > Gammaproteobacteria > Methylococcales > Methylococcaceae > Methylobacter > Methylobacter sp. S3L5C. Next base: position 195,824 of record NZ_CP076024.1, read on the forward strand.
GTCATTCAAGCCCGAGTAATTTGCCATATTTATCTATTAACTCAGCTTATAAATAAAAAGCCGGCAACTTGTTTTACCAGTGTACAAAAGAAAAGAAAGCTATTTTTAATTATTTTAACTGATTGTTATACCTGCTATCATCCAGAATAAGATTATGCAGAATGTCAAATTAAATTGGGTCTACAAAAGAAGCTGGCAATTCGCTTATAAGCTCGTTTGCTCATCGGTAAAGTTGGCGCCTTACCAGTTGATGGCGCATTAACATTCCAAAAGCATTACTCACCAGATGCTTAATTTACTGACTCAAAAAATCCACAGAAAAATAAATATAAGCAATAAAAAACCCGCCAAGCCAGATAACTTGCGGGTTTGTGTAATGCTTTGCACTTCACTGAATGCCTAACTGGTGCCGATGGCCTGTCTTGAATTGCCACTACAAGCCGCGATAACAAAGGAGGCAAAAAACAAATATTAAAACCTACTGTAAAAGCTACTGTATAAAACATTTGTGGCTATGCTTTTTGCTTTAAAAAGTCATCATTCCAGTTAATTAGTCATTCAAAGGCCCGACCTTTGAAGATTCGTTATTTTGCCTTATTCCAGTCATTTCCACAAACGCTCGTTACTCTTTATATATAGTGCGTTGATGTTTCCATTAAATAGCTTATTCATTCTGCATAGGAAAAACTAACCCCGTCTAATGATAATCGCTTATCTAATCTGGATACCGACTAACCAAGACCGTTAAGCGCCTTGGCTTATTGATCGTGGTGAATGCTTCTCTGATCTGGGTACCAACTGACCAAGACCGTTAAACGCCTTGGCTTATTGGTCATGGTGAATGCTTCTCTAGTATCGGTGCCCAGTGAAGAACCGGTTCCTTGCTCTGGATATCGACTGGCCAAGACTGTTAAGCATCCTGATTTATCGGTCATGGTGAATGCTTCTTTGGTATCGGTGCCAAGTGAAGAACCGGCTCCTTGCTCTGGATATCGACTAACCAAGATCGTTAAGCGCCTTGGCTTATTGATCGTGGTGAATGCTTCCATGACATTACCGCCAAATAAAGATATTGCTTCAGTGAATAGCCGGGCCTGATCTGGATACCAACTGACCAAGACCGTTAAACGCCTTGGCTTATTGGTCATGGTGAATGCTTCTCTGGTATCGGTGCCCAGTGAAGAACCGGTTCCTTACTCTGGATATCGACTGACCAAGACCGCTAAACGCCTTGGCTTATTGATCGTGTTGAATGCTTCTCTGATCTGGGTACCAGCTCTGGCCAAGATCGTTAAACGCCTTGGCTTATTGATCATGGTGAATGCTTCTCTGATCTGGGTACCAGCTCTGGCCAAGACTGTTAAGCGCGCCGGCTTATTGATCGTGGTGAACGCTTCTCTGATCTGGATACCGACTAACCAAGATCGTTAAGCGCCTTGGCTTATTGGTCATGGTGAATGCTTCTTTGGTATCGGTGCCAAGTGAAGAAACGGCTCCTTGCTCTGGATATCGACTAACCAAGATCGTTAAGCGCCTTGGCTTATTGATCGTGGTGAATGCTTCCAAGGTATTACCGCCAAATAAAGATATTGCTTCAGTGAATAGCCGGGCCTGATCCGGATACAGACTAACCAAGACCGTTAAGCGCCTTGGCTTATTGATCGTGGTGAATGCTTCTCTGATCTGGGTACCAGCTCTGGCCAAGACTGTTAAGCGCGCCGGCTTATTGATCGTGGTGAACGCTTCTCTGATCTGGATACCGACTAACCAAGATCGTTAAGCGCCTTGGCTTATTGGTCATGGTGAATGCTTCTTTGGTATCGGTGCCAAGTGAAGAAACGGCTCCTTGCTCTGGATATCGACTAACCAAGATCGTTAAGCGCCTTGGCTTATTGATCGTGGTGAATGCTTCCAAGGTATTACCGCCAAATAAAGATATTGCTTCAGTGAATAGCCGGGCCTGATCCGGATACAGACTAACCAAGACCGCTAAACGCCTTGGCTTATTGATCGTGGTGAATGCTTCTCTGATCTGGGTACCAGCTCTGGCCAAGACTGTTAAGCGCGCCGGCTTATTGATTGTGGTAAATGCTTCCCTGGTATCGGTGCCCAGTGAAGAACCGGTTCCTTACTCTGGATATTGACTAACCAAGACCGCTAAACGCCTTGGCTTATTGATCATGGTGAATGCTTCTCTGATCTGGGTACCAGCTCTGGCCAAGACTGTTAAGCGCGCCGGCTTATTGATCGTGGTGAATGCTTCCAAGGTATTACCGCCAAATAAAGATATTGCTTCAGTGAATAGCCGGGCCTGATCTGGATACCAACTGACCAAGATCGTTAAGCACCCCGGCTTATTGATCGTGGTGAATGCTTCCCTGGTATCGGTACCAGCTCTGGCCAAGATCGTTAAGCGCCATGGCTTATTGATCGTGGTGAATGCTTCTAAGGAATTACCGCCAAATAAAGATATTGCTTCAGTGAATAGCCGGGCCTGATCCGGATACAGACTAACCAAGACCGTTAAGCGCCTTGGCTTATTGGTCATGGTGAATGCTTCTCTAGTATCGGTGCCCAGTGAAGAACCGGTTCCTTACTCTGGATATTGACTGACTAAGACCGCTAAACGCCTTGGCTTATTGATCGTGTTGAATGCTTCTTTGGTATCGGTGCCAAGTGAAGAAACGGCTCCTTGCTCTGGATATCGACTAACCAAGATCGTTAAGCGCCTTGGCTTATTGATCGTGGTGAACGCTTCTCTGATCTGGATATCGACTGGCCAAGACTGTTAAGCATCCTGATTTATCGGTCATGGTAAATGCTTCTTTGGTATCGGTGCCAAGTGAAGAAACGGCTCCTTGCTCTGGATACAGACTAACCAAGACCGTTAAGCGCCTTGGCTTATTGGTCATGGTGAATGCTTCTCTGGTATCGGTGCCCAGTGAAGAACCGGTTCCTTACTCTGGATATCGACTGACCAAGACCGCTAAACGCCTTGGCTTATTGATCATGGTGAATGCTTCTTTGGTATCGGTGCCAAGTGAAGAAACGGCTCCTTGCTCTGGATATCGACTAACCAAGATCGTTAAGCGCCTTGGCTTATTGATCGTGGTGAATGCTTCTCTGATCTGGGTACCAGCTCTGGCCAAGATCGTTAAACGCCTTGGCTTATTGATCGTGGTGAATGCTTCCCTGGTATCGGTGCCCAGTGAAGAACCGGTTCCTTACTCTGGATATTGACTGACCAAGACCGCTAAACGCCTTGGCTTATTGATCGTGGTGAATGCTTCTAAGGAATTACCGCCAAATAAAGATATTGCTTCAGTGAATAGCCGGGGCTGATCCGGATATCGACTGGCCAAGACTGTTAAGCGCCTTGGCTTATTGATCGTGGTAAATGCTTCTCTGATATCGGTACCAAGTGAAGAACCGGTTCCTTACTCTGGATATTGACTGACCAAGACCGCTAAACGCCTTGGCTTATTGATCATGGTGAATGCTTCTCTGATCTGGATACCGACTAACCAAGATCGTTAAGCGCCTTGGCTTATTGATCGTGGTAAATGCTTCTCTGATCTGGGTACCAGCTCTGGCCAAGATCGTTAAGCGCCATGGCTTATTGATCGTGGCGAATGCTTCCAAGGTATTACCGCCAAATAAAGATATTGCTTCAGTGAATAGCCGGGCCTGATCCGGATACAGACTAACCAAGACCGTTAAGCGCCTTGGCTTATTGATCATGGTGAATGCTTCTCTGATCTGGGTACCAGCTCTGGCCAAGACTGTTAAGCGCGCCGGCTTATTGATCGTGGTAAATGCTTCCCTGGTATCGGTGCCCAGTGAAGAACCGGTTCCTTACTCTGGATATTGACTGACCAAGACCGCTAAACGCCTTGGCTTATTGATCATGGTGAACGCTTATCTGATCTGGGTGCCAGCTCTGGCCAAGATCGTTAAGCGCCATGGCTTATTGATCGTGGTGAATGCTTCTAAGGAATTACCGCCAAATAAAGATATTGCTTCAGTGAATAGCCGGGGCTGATCCGGATATCGTCTGGCCAAGACTGTTAAACACCTTGGCTTATCGGTCATGGTAAATGCTTCTCTGATATCGGTACCAAGTGAAGAACCGGTTCCTTACTCTGGATATTGACTGACCAAGACCGCTAAACGCCTTGGCTTATTGATCATGGTGAATGCTTCTCTGATCTGGGTACCAGCTCTGGCCAAGACCGTTAAGCGCCTTGGCTTATTGGTCATGGTGAATGCTTCTCTAGTATCGGTGCCCAGTGAAGAACCGGTTCCTTACTCTGGATATTGACTGACTAAGACCGCTAAACGCCTTGGCTTATTGATCGTGTTGAATGCTTCTTTGGTATCGGTGCCAAGTGAAGAAACGGCTCCTTGCTCTGGATATCGACTAACCAAGATCGTTAAGCGCCTTGGCTTATTGATCGTGGTGAATGCTTCCAAGGTATTACCGCCAAATAAAGATATTGCTTCAGTGAATAGCCGGGCCTGATCCGGATACAGACTAACCAAGACCGTTAAGCGCCTTGGCTTATTGATCATGGTGAATGCTTCTCTGATCTGGGTACCAGCTCTGGCCAAGACTGTTAAGCGCGCCGGCTTATTGATCGTGGTGAATGCTTCCCTGGTATCGGTGCCCAGTGAAGAACCGGTTCCTTACTCTGGATATTGACTGACCAAGACCGCTAAACGCCTTGGCTTATTGATCGTGGTGAATGCTTCTAAGGAATTACCGCCAAATAAAGATATTGCTTCAGTGAATAGCCGGGGCTGATCCGGATATCGACTGGCCAAGACTGTTAAGCGCCTTGGCTTATTGATCGTGGTGAATGCTTCTCTGATATCGGTACCAAGTGAAGAACCGGTTCCTTACTCTGGATATTGACTGACCAAGACCGCTAAACGCCTTGGCTTATTGATCATGGTGAATGCTTCTCTGATCTGGATACCGACTAACCAAGATCGTTAAGCGCCTTGGCTTATTGATCGTGGTAAATGCTTCTCTGATCTGGGTACCAGCTCTGGCCAAGATCGTTAAGCGCCATGGCTTATTGATCGTGGCGAATGCTTCCAAGGTATTACCGCCAAATAAAGATATTGCTTCAGTGAATAGCCGGGCCTGATCCGGATACAGACTAACCAAGACCGTTAAGCGCCTTGGCTTATTGATCATGGTGAATGCTTCTCTGATCTGGGTACCAGCTCTGGCCAAGACTGTTAAGCGCGCCGGCTTATTGATCGTGGTAAATGCTTCCCTGGTATCGGTGCCCAGTGAAGAACCGGTTCCTTACTCTGGATATTGACTGACCAAGACCGCTAAACGCCTTGGCTTATTGATCATGGTGAACGCTTATCTGATCTGGGTGCCAGCTCTGGCCAAGATCGTTAAGCGCCATGGCTTATCGGTCATGGTAAATGCTTCTCTGATATCGGTACCAAGTGAAGAACCGGTTCCTTACTCTGGATATTGACTGACCAAGACCGCTAAACGCCTTGGCTTATTGATCATGGTGAATGCTTCTCTGATCTGGGTACCAGCTCTGGCCAAGACCGTTAAGCGCCTTGGCTTATTGGTCATGGTGAATGCTTCTCTAGTATCGGTGCCCAGTGAAGAACCGGTTCCTTACTCTGGATATTGACTGACTAAGACCGCTAAACGCCTTGGCTTATTGATCGTGTTGAATGCTTCTTTGGTATCGGTGCCAAGTGAAGAAACGGCTCCTTGCTCTGGATATCGACTAACCAAGATCGTTAAGCGCCTTGGCTTATTGATCGTGGTGAATGCTTCCAAGGTATTACCGCCAAATAAAGATATTGCTTCAGTGAATAGCCGGGCCTGATCCGGATACAGACTAACCAAGACCGTTAAGCGCCTTGGCTTATTGGTCATGGTGAATGCTTCTCTGGTATCGGTGCCCAGTGAAGAACCGGTTCCTTACTCTGGATATTGACTGACCAAGACCGCTAAACGCCTTGGCTTATTGATCATGGTGAATGCTTCTCTGATCTGGGTACCAGCTCTGGCCAAGATCGTTAAGCGCCATGGCTTATTGATCGTGGCGAATGCTTCTAAGGAATTACCGCCAAATAAAGATATTGCTTCAGTGAATAGCCGGGCCTGATCCGGATACAGACTAACCAAGACCGTTAAGCGCCTTGGCTTATTGATCGTGGTGAATGCTTCTCTGATCTGGGTACCAGCTCTGGCCAAGACTGTTAAGCGCGCCGGCTTATTGATCGTGGTAAATGCTTCCCTGGTATCGGTGCCCAGTGAAGAACCGGTTCCTTACTCCGGATCCAGACTAACCAAGACCGTTAAGCGCCTTGGCTTATTGATCGTGGTGAATGCTTCTCTGATCTGGGTACCAACTGACCAAGACCGTTAAACACCTTGGCTTATTGATCATGGTGAATGCTTCTCTGATCTGGGTACCAGCTCTGGCCAAGACTGTTAAGCGCGCCGGCTTATTGATCGTGGTAAATGCTTCCCTGGTATCGGTGCCCAGTGAAGAACCGGTTCCTTACTCTGGATATTGACTGACCAAGACCGCTAAACGCCTTGGCTTATTGATCATGGTGAACGCTTATCTGATCTGGGTGCCAGCTCTGGCCAAGATCGTTAAGCGCCATGGCTTATTGATCGTGGTGAATGCTTCTAAGGAATTACCGCCAAATAAAGATATTGCTTCAGTGAATAGCCGGGGCTGATCCGGATATCGACTGGCCAAGACTGTTAAGCGCCTTGGCTTATTGATCGTGGTGAATGCTTCTCTGATATCGGTACCAAGTGAAGAACCGGTTCCTTACTCTGGATATTGACTGACCAAGACCGCTAAACGCCTTGGCTTATTGATCATGGTGAATGCTTCTCTGATCTGGATACCGACTAACCAAGATCGTTAAGCGCCTTGGCTTATTGATCGTGGTAAATGCTTCTCTGATCTGGGTACCAGCTCTGGCCAAGATCGTTAAGCGCCATGGCTTATTGATCGTGGCGAATGCTTCCAAGGTATTACCGCCAAATAAAGATATTGCTTCAGTGAATAGCCGGGCCTGATCCGGATACAGACTAACCAAGACCGTTAAGCGCCTTGGCTTATTGATCATGGTGAATGCTTCTCTGATCTGGGTACCAGCTCTGGCCAAGACTGTTAAGCGCGCCGGCTTATTGATCGTGGTGAATGCTTCCCTGGTATCGGTGCCCAGTGAAGAACCGGTTCCTTACTCTGGATATTGACTGACCAAGACCGCTAAACGCCTTGGCTTATTGATCGTGGTGAATGCTTCTAAGGAATTACCGCCAAATAAAGATATTGCTTCAGTGAATAGCCGGGGCTGATCCGGATATCGACTGGCCAAGACTGTTAAGCGCCTTGGCTTATTGATCGTGGTGAATGCTTCTCTGATATCGGTACCAAGTGAAGAACCGGTTCCTTACTCTGGATATTGACTGACCAAGACCGCTAAACGCCTTGGCTTATTGATCATGGTGAATGCTTCTCTGATCTGGATACCGACTAACCAAGATCGTTAAGCGCCTTGGCTTATTGATCGTGGTAAATGCTTCTCTGATCTGGGTACCAGCTCTGGCCAAGATCGTTAAGCGCCATGGCTTATTGATCGTGGCGAATGCTTCCAAGGTATTACCGCCAAATAAAGATATTGCTTCAGTGAATAGCCGGGCCTGATCCGGATACAGACTAACCAAGACCGTTAAGCGCCTTGGCTTATTGATCATGGTGAATGCTTCTCTGATCTGGGTACCAGCTCTGGCCAAGACTGTTAAGCGCGCCGGCTTATTGATCGTGGTAAATGCTTCCCTGGTATCGGTGCCCAGTGAAGAACCGGTTCCTTACTCTGGATATTGACTGACCAAGACCGCTAAACGCCTTGGCTTATTGATCATGGTGAACGCTTATCTGATCTGGGTGCCAGCTCTGGCCAAGATCGTTAAGCGCCATGGCTTATTGATCGTGGTGAATGCTTCTAAGGAATTACCGCCAAATAAAGATATTGCTTCAGTGAATAGCCGGGGCTGATCCGGATATCGTCTGGCCAAGACTGTTAAACACCTTGGCTTATCGGTCATGGTAAATGCTTCTCTGATATCGGTACCAAGTGAAGAACCGGTTCCTTACTCTGGATATTGACTGACCAAGACCGCTAAACGCCTTGGCTTATTGATCATGGTGAATGCTTCTCTGATCTGGGTACCAGCTCTGGCCAAGACCGTTAAGCGCCTTGGCTTATTGGTCATGGTGAATGCTTCTCTAGTATCGGTGCCCAGTGAAGAACCGGTTCCTTACTCTGGATATTGACTGACTAAGACCGCTAAACGCCTTGGCTTATTGATCGTGTTGAATGCTTCTTTGGTATCGGTGCCAAGTGAAGAAACGGCTCCTTGCTCTGGATATCGACTAACCAAGATCGTTAAGCGCCTTGGCTTATTGATCGTGGTGAATGCTTCCAAGGTATTACCGCCAAATAAAGATATTGCTTCAGTGAATAGCCGGGCCTGATCCGGATACAGACTAACCAAGACCGTTAAGCGCCTTGGCTTATTGGTCATGGTGAATGCTTCTCTGGTATCGGTGCCCAGTGAAGAACCGGTTCCTTACTCTGGATATTGACTGACCAAGACCGCTAAACGCCTTGGCTTATTGATCATGGTGAATGCTTCTCTGATCTGGGTACCAGCTCTGGCCAAGATCGTTAAGCGCCATGGCTTATTGATCGTGGCGAATGCTTCTAAGGAATTACCGCCAAATAAAGATATTGCTTCAGTGAATAGCCGGGCCTGATCCGGATACAGACTAACCAAGACCGTTAAGCGCCTTGGCTTATTGATCGTGGTGAATGCTTCTCTGATCTGGGTACCAGCTCTGGCCAAGACTGTTAAGCGCGCCGGCTTATTGATCGTGGTAAATGCTTCCCTGGTATCGGTGCCCAGTGAAGAACCGGTTCCTTACTCCGGATCCAGACTAACCAAGACCGTTAAGCGCCTTGGCTTATTGATCGTGGTGAATGCTTCTCTGATCTGGGTACCAACTGACCAAGACCGTTAAACACCTTGGCTTATTGATCATGGTGAATGCTTCTCTGATCTGGGTACCAGCTCTGGCCAAGACTGTTAAGCGCGCCGGCTTATTGATCGTGGTAAATGCTTCCCTGGTATCGGTGCCCAGTGAAGAACCGGTTCCTTACTCTGGATATTGACTGACCAAGACCGCTAAACGCCTTGGCTTATTGATCATGGTGAACGCTTATCTGATCTGGGTGCCAGCTCTGGCCAAGATCGTTAAGCGCCATGGCTTATTGATCGTGGTGAATGCTTCTAAGGAATTACCGCCAAATAAAGATATTGCTTCAGTGAATAGCCGGGGCTGATCCGGATATCGACTGGCCAAGACTGTTAAGCGCCTTGGCTTATTGATCGTGGTGAATGCTTCTCTGATATCGGTACCAAGTGAAGAACCGGTTCCTTACTCTGGATATTGACTGACCAAGACCGCTAAACGCCTTGGCTTATTGATCATGGTGAATGCTTCTCTGATCTGGATACCGACTAACCAAGATCGTTAAGCGCCTTGGCTTATTGATCGTGGTAAATGCTTCTCTGATCTGGGTACCAGCTCTGGCCAAGATCGTTAAGCGCCATGGCTTATTGATCGTGGCGAATGCTTCCAAGGTATTACCGCCAAATAAAGATATTGCTTCAGTGAATAGCCGGGCCTGATCCGGATACAGACTAACCAAGACCGTTAAGCGCCTTGGCTTATTGATCATGGTGAATGCTTCTCTGATCTGGGTACCAGCTCTGGCCAAGACTGTTAAGCGCGCCGGCTTATTGATCGTGGTGAACGCTTCTCTGATCTGGATACCGACTAACCAAGATCGTTAAGCGCCTTGGCTTATTGGTCATGGTGAATGCTTCTTTGGTATCGGTGCCAAGTGAAGAAACGGCTCCTTGCTCTGGATATCGACTAACCAAGATCGTTAAGCGCCTTGGCTTATTGATCGTGGTGAATGCTTCTCTGATCTGGGTACCAGCTCTGGCCAAGATCGTTAAACGCCTTGGCTTATTGATCGTGGTGAATGCTTCCCTGGTATCGGTGCCCAGTGAAGAACCGGTTCCTTACTCTGGATATTGACTGACCAAGACCGCTAAACGCCTTGGCTTATTGATCGTGGTGAATGCTTCTAAGGAATTACCGCCAAATAAAGATATTGCTTCAGTGAATAGCCGGGGCTGATCCGGATATCGACTGGCCAAGACTGTTAAGCGCCTTGGCTTATTGATCGTGGTGAATGCTTCTCTGATATCGGTACCAAGTGAAGAACCGGTTCCTTACTCTGGATATTGACTGACCAAGACCGCTAAACGCCTTGGCTTATTGATCATGGTGAATGCTTCTCTGATCTGGATACCGACTAACCAAGATCGTTAAGCGCCTTGGCTTATTGATCGTGGTAAATGCTTCTCTGATCTGGGTACCAGCTCTGGCCAAGATCGTTAAGCGCCATGGCTTATTGATCGTGGCGAATGCTTCCAAGGTATTACCGCCAAATAAAGATATTGCTTCAGTGAATAGCCGGGCCTGATCCGGATACAGACTAACCAAGACCGTTAAGCGCCTTGGCTTATTGATCATGGTGAATGCTTCTCTGATCTGGGTACCAGCTCTGGCCAAGACTGTTAAGCGCGCCGGCTTATTGATCGTGGTAAATGCTTCCCTGGTATCGGTGCCCAGTGAAGAACCGGTTCCTTACTCTGGATATTGACTGACCAAGACCGCTAAACGCCTTGGCTTATTGATCATGGTGAACGCTTATCTGATCTGGGTGCCAGCTCTGGCCAAGATCGTTAAGCGCCATGGCTTATTGATCGTGGTGAATGCTTCTAAGGAATTACCGCCAAATAAAGATATTGCTTCAGTGAATAGCCGGGGCTGATCCGGATATCGTCTGGCCAAGACTGTTAAACGCCTTGGCTTATTGATCATGGTGAATGCTTCTCTGATCTGGGTACCAGCTCTGGCCAAGACTGTTAAGCGCGCCGGCTTATTGATCGTGGTGAACGCTTCTCTGATCTGGATACCGACTAACCAAGATCGTTAAGCGCCTTGGCTTATTGGTCATGGTGAATGCTTCTTTGGTATCGGTGCCAAGTGAAGAAACGGCTCCTTGCTCTGGATATCGACTAACCAAGATCGTTAAGCGCCTTGGCTTATTGATCGTGGTGAATGCTTCCAAGGTATTACCGCCAAATAAAGATATTGCTTCAGTGAATAGCCGGGCCTGATCCGGATACAGACTAACCAAGACCGTTAAGCGCCTTGGCTTATTGGTCATGGTGAATGCTTCTCTGGTATCGGTGCCCAGTGAAGAACCGGTTCCTTACTCTGGATATTGACTGACCAAGACCGCTAAACGCCTTGGCTTATTGATCATGGTGAATGCTTCTCTGATCTGGGTACCAGCTCTGGCCAAGATCGTTAAGCGCCATGGCTTATTGATCGTGGCGAATGCTTCTAAGGAATTACCGCCAAATAAAGATATTGCTTCAGTGAATAGCCGGGCCTGATCCGGATACAGACTAACCAAGACCGTTAAGCGCCTTGGCTTATTGATCGTGGTGAATGCTTCTCTGATCTGGGTACCAGCTCTGGCCAAGACTGTTAAGCGCGCCGGCTTATTGATCGTGGTAAATGCTTCCCTGGTATCGGTGCCCAGTGAAGAACCGGTTCCTTACTCCGGATCCAGACTAACCAAGACCGTTAAGCGCCTTGGCTTATTGATCGTGGTGAATGCTTCTCTGATCTGGGTACCAACTGACCAAGACCGTTAAACACCTTGGCTTATTGATCATGGTGAATGCTTCTCTGATCTGGGTACCAGCTCTGGCCAAGACTGTTAAGCGCGCCGGCTTATTGATCGTGGTAAATGCTTCCCTGGTATCGGTGCCCAGTGAAGAACCGGTTCCTTACTCTGGATATTGACTGACCAAGACCGCTAAACGCCTTGGCTTATTGATCATGGTGAACGCTTATCTGATCTGGGTGCCAGCTCTGGCCAAGATCGTTAAGCGCCATGGCTTATTGATCGTGGTGAATGCTTCTAAGGAATTACCGCCAAATAAAGATATTGCTTCAGTGAATAGCCGGGGCTGATCCGGATATCGACTGGCCAAGACTGTTAAGCGCCTTGGCTTATTGATCGTGGTGAATGCTTCTCTGATATCGGTACCAAGTGAAGAACCGGTTCCTTACTCTGGATATTGACTGACCAAGACCGCTAAACGCCTTGGCTTATTGATCATGGTGAATGCTTCTCTGATCTGGATACCGACTAACCAAGATCGTTAAGCGCCTTGGCTTATTGATCGTGGTAAATGCTTCTCTGATCTGGGTACCAGCTCTGGCCAAGATCGTTAAGCGCCATGGCTTATTGATCGTGGCGAATGCTTCCAAGGTATTACCGCCAAATAAAGATATTGCTTCAGTGAATAGCCGGGCCTGATCCGGATACAGACTAACCAAGACCGTTAAGCGCCTTGGCTTATTGATCATGGTGAATGCTTCTCTGATCTGGGTACCAGCTCTGGCCAAGACTGTTAAGCGCGCCGGCTTATTGATCGTGGTAAATGCTTCCCTGGTATCGGTGCCCAGTGAAGAACCGGTTCCTTACTCTGGATATTGACTGACCAAGACCGCTAAACGCCTTGGCTTATTGATCATGGTGAACGCTTATCTGATCTGGGTGCCAGCTCTGGCCAAGATCGTTAAGCGCCATGGCTTATTGATCGTGGTGAATGCTTCTAAGGAATTACCGCCAAATAAAGATATTGCTTCAGTGAATAGCCGGGGCTGATCCGGATATCGTCTGGCCAAGACTGTTAAACACCTTGGCTTATCGGTCATGGTAAATGCTTCTCTGATATCGGTACCAAGTGAAGAACCGGTTCCTTACTCTGGATATTGACTGACCAAGACCGCTAAACGCCTTGGCTTATTGATCATGGTGAATGCTTCTCTGATCTGGGTACCAGCTCTGGCCAAGACCGTTAAGCGCCTTGGCTTATTGGTCATGGTGAATGCTTCTCTAGTATCGGTGCCCAGTGAAGAACCGGTTCCTTACTCTGGATATTGACTGACTAAGACCGCTAAACGCCTTGGCTTATTGATCGTGTTGAATGCTTCTTTGGTATCGGTGCCAAGTGAAGAAACGGCTCCTTGCTCTGGATATCGACTAACCAAGATCGTTAAGCGCCTTGGCTTATTGATCGTGGTGAATGCTTCCAAGGTATTACCGCCAAATAAAGATATTGCTTCAGTGAATAGCCGGGCCTGATCCGGATACAGACTAACCAAGACCGTTAAGCGCCTTGGCTTATTGGTCATGGTGAATGCTTCTCTGGTATCGGTGCCCAGTGAAGAACCGGTTCCTTACTCTGGATATTGACTGACCAAGACCGCTAAACGCCTTGGCTTATTGATCATGGTGAATGCTTCTCTGATCTGGGTACCAGCTCTGGCCAAGATCGTTAAGCGCCATGGCTTATTGATCGTGGCGAATGCTTCTAAGGAATTACCGCCAAATAAAGATATTGCTTCAGTGAATAGCCGGGCCTGATCCGGATACAGACTAACCAAGACCGTTAAGCGCCTTGGCTTATTGATCGTGGTGAATGCTTCTCTGATCTGGGTACCAGCTCTGGCCAAGACTGTTAAGCGCGCCGGCTTATTGATCGTGGTAAATGCTTCCCTGGTATCGGTGCCCAGTGAAGAACCGGTTCCTTACTCCGGATCCAGACTAACCAAGACCGTTAAGCGCCTTGGCTTATTGATCGTGGTGAATGCTTCTCTGATCTGGGTACCAACTGACCAAGACCGTTAAACACCTTGGCTTATTGATCATGGTGAATGCTTCTCTGATCTGGGTACCAGCTCTGGCCAAGACTGTTAAGCGCGCCGGCTTATTGATCGTGGTAAATGCTTCCCTGGTATCGGTGCCCAGTGAAGAACCGGTTCCTTACTCTGGATATTGACTGACCAAGACCGCTAAACGCCTTGGCTTATTGATCATGGTGAACGCTTATCTGATCTGGGTGCCAGCTCTGGCCAAGATCGTTAAGCGCCATGGCTTATTGATCGTGGTGAATGCTTCTAAGGAATTACCGCCAAATAAAGATATTGCTTCAGTGAATAGCCGGGGCTGATCCGGATATCGACTGGCCAAGACTGTTAAGCGCCTTGGCTTATTGATCGTGGTGAATGCTTCTCTGATATCGGTACCAAGTGAAGAACCGGTTCCTTACTCTGGATATTGACTGACCAAGACCGCTAAACGCCTTGGCTTATTGATCATGGTGAATGCTTCTCTGATCTGGATACCGACTAACCAAGATCGTTAAGCGCCTTGGCTTATTGATCGTGGTAAATGCTTCTCTGATCTGGGTACCAGCTCTGGCCAAGATCGTTAAGCGCCATGGCTTATTGATCGTGGCGAATGCTTCCAAGGTATTACCGCCAAATAAAGATATTGCTTCAGTGAATAGCCGGGCCTGATCCGGATACAGACTAACCAAGACCGTTAAGCGCCTTGGCTTATTGATCATGGTGAATGCTTCTCTGATCTGGGTACCAGCTCTGGCCAAGACTGTTAAGCGCGCCGGCTTATTGATCGTGGTAAATGCTTCCCTGGTATCGGTGCCCAGTGAAGAACCGGTTCCTTACTCTGGATATTGACTGACCAAGACCGCTAAACGCCTTGGCTTATTGATCATGGTGAACGCTTATCTGATCTGGGTGCCAGCTCTGGCCAAGATCGTTAAGCGCCATGGCTTATTGATCGTGGTGAATGCTTCTAAGGAATTACCGCCAAATAAAGATATTGCTTCAGTGAATAGCCGGGGCTGATCCGGATATCGACTGGCCAAGACTGTTAAACACCTTGGCTTATCGGTCATGGTAAATGCTTCTCTGATCTGGGTACCAGCTCTGGCCAAGACTGTTAAGCGCGCCGGCTTATTGATCGTGGTGAACGCTTCTCTGATCTGGATACCGACTAACCAAGATCGTTAAGCGCCTTGGCTTATTGATCGTGTTGAATGCTTCTAAGGGATTACCGCCAAATAAAGATATTGCTTCAGTGAATAGCCGGGCCTGATCCGGATACAGACTAACCAAGACCGTTAAGCGCCTTGGCTTATTGATCGTGGTGAATGCTTCCAAGGTATTACCGCCAAATAAAGATATTGCTTCAGTGAATAGCCGGGCCTGATCCGGATACAGACTAACCAAGACCGTTAAGCGCCTTGGCTTATTGATCATGGTGAATGCTTCTCTGATCTGGGTACCAGCTCTGGCCAAGACTGTTAAGCGCGCCGGCTTATTGATCGTGGTGAACGCTTCTCTGATCTGGATACCGACTAACCAAGATCGTTAAGCGCCTTGGCTTATTGGTCATGGTGAATGCTTCTTTGGTATCGGTGCCAAGTGAAGAACCGGTTCCTTACTCTGGATATTGACTGACCAAGACCGCTAAACGCCTTGGCTTATTGATCATGGTGAACGCTTATCTGATCTGGGTACCAGCTCTGGCCAAGATCGTTAAGCGCCATGGCTTATTAATCGTGGTGAATGCTTCTAAGGAATTACCGCCAAATAAAGATATTGCTTCAGTGAATAGCCGGGCCTGATCTGGATACCAACTGACCAAGATCGTTAAGCACCCCGGCTTATTGATCGTGGTAAATGCTTCCCTGGTATCGGTACCAAGTGAAGAGCCGGTTCCTTACTCTGGATACAGACTGGCCAAGATGCTTTAAAAAAAGCAATGACTGCCGGGATTAAATTACTATTTTTTTAAAATAAAACCGTACAAAGCAAAGACACGGCCATAATTTACAGTAACTTTTACAGTAACATTTAATATTATTTATGCCATTCCACTAAAATAAAGGCTTTCAGCTATTGTTCAATACCTGATACAGAAACCGAACTGATAAAAAGGCCGTTATTACACATTGCTGTATTTATTTGTTTGACTTGTGCGCTGTTTTTAAGGCGTAAAAAATCCGGTAGGGCTTGAAGCTCTACCGGCTGTTTGCGCTGCCCTGTTGTTTCTGGTTCCGTCTAGTTCCGCCTAGTCCCTGCATTCAGACAATAAAAAATATTAGCAAGTCCCGATAATGACGGCGTACCGGAAAATTCACCTAAAAACCGCCTATAGGCTTTTTTGCTGCCTCCCTCTGGCGTGATGGCATGGCAAAAAAAGCGTTAAAAAGTCAATTAATTAACGGCTAAATAACGAATTTTTAAGCGGGTTAGTGGTGGTTTTTTTTATAATTCTGGCAATGCTGCAATCAGCCAAATAATATTTTTCAGCTACGGCTTGTTGAGTCATCCCGCTCGCATAGTCGAAACGAATATCTTTATTGCGCCGGTCAAGCCGGTTTATTGCTTGTTCGCTTGGGGTTCTTTTCGGCTTGCTGCGCTGTTTGAAAATTATGTGATTGATTTGCCGCTCGGTCAAATAATACTTGGTAGCGATAGCCGCTTGAGTCATCCCGTTAACCCAGTCTTTTAAGATTTCAGGATTGCGCGACTTAATCAGCATTAACTTACCGTTTGGGAATTGCACAACTTCACCGCCAAATGTATGAAAGAGTATTTTTGCTGCTTTTTTGCCTATCAGGTTTTCCAGTACAGAATCATTAGACGCTTTTAAGGGAATAGCCAAGTGACGGCCAGCATAATTGACAAACAAAGTCAGTGCCAAGTCATCGCCAATGTATTCAGCAATTTCTTGTATTCTAAGCGGCCAATTATCGCGGCCAATGCGCTGTAAAAGTTCAATGGTTAGCATTTATACGCCTCTTGCTGGTAGGGATACATCATTATGAACCCTTACCGTAAAGCCTCCAATACACCGATGTTCATAACTGTTTGCTTGGATTTCAGGCAATAAAAAACCGCTCGGGTTGCCCTTTGCGGCTTGGTGGATCGGATAGGTTAGCGCGTCTTTTTAATGACGGCATACGGCAACATTAAAAATTAACCGGGTCGTTAAATTGCCCGGTGTTGCTACCAGAATTAACGGGTTGCTCCGGCGCTGATCTGCGCTTTTTTATATCGTAGGGGCTAAGTGAATTATTCGCGGTGATGTTTATGCCGCGCTTGGTTTCTCCGGTTGCCTTATCTATCCATTCAGACGGTTTAAGGCTGCCAACAACGGCCAGCGGGTCGCCTTTTTGTAGCTTGGCGATACGTTCGGCTATTTCAGCAAATGCCATGCCCGACACGATGGCGGGTTTTTCTTCGCCAACGTCTACGGATAAAAGAAAAGGCGTGTAGTAATTGCCGGTTTTACCTGTTTTCAGTTCGGGGGTTTTAATTAATTTACCGCTTATCAATGCATCCATCATGGCGTTATTTCCTGTATTTGGTGTGGGGTTAGTTATCCAGAAAAACTTTGTAAGAAAAAGGTTGTGTTTGAAAGTTCAGAAGTTCAGGAATCGTCTATAAGCCTTGCCGTTACTGGGTTTAATGGCTGAACTTATCCTGAACTTGTGCTGAACTTATGCTGAACTTGTTGGCCATAAGTTCAGGATTGCATCAATAACCGTGTTTTTTTTGTCTGGTAGTGATGATACCGAAAAAACTTTGTAAGAAAAAGGTTGTGTTTGAAAGTTCAGAAGTTCAGGAATCGTCTATAAGCCTTGCCGTTACTGGGTTTAATGGCTGAACTTATCCTGAACTTGTGCTGAACTTATGCTGAACTTGTTGGCCATAAGTTCAGGATTGCATCAATAACCGTGTTTTTTTTGTCTGGTAGTGATGATACCGAAAAAACTTTATAAGAAAAAGGTTGTGTTTGAAAGTTCAGAAGTTCAGGAATCGTCTATAAGCCTTGCCACTACTGGTTTTAATGGCTGAACTTATCCTGAACTTGTGCTGAACTTATGCTGAACTTGTGGCCCATAAGTTCAGGATTGCATCAATAACCGTGTTTTTTTTGTCTGGTAGTGATGATACCGAAAAAACTTTGTAAGAAAAAGGTTGTGTTTGAAAGTTCAGAAGTTCAGGAATCGTCTATAAGCCTTGCCATTACTGGTTTTAATGGCTGAACTTATTCTGAACTTGTGCTGAACTTATGCTGAACTTGTGGCCAATAAGTTCAGGATTGCATCAATAACCGTGTTTTTTTTGTCTGGTAGTGATGACGCCGAAAAAACTTTATAAGAAAAAGGTTGTAAATGGAGTTGCAGAGTTGCAGGAATCGCCCGAAAGCCACGGGTATCAACGGTTATAGGGCTGCAACTATCCTGCAACTTCCTGCAACTATGCTGCAAATCCTCCCTTATAGTTGCAGGATTATTTTTTACCTCCTGCAACTCTGAGGCTATTCCTGCAACTATCCTGCAACTTCAAACATCATAGTTGCAGGAATTTACAGGCTTTAATCCCAGTAAATACGGGCGCTAAATATCATTCCTGCAACTCTGCAAGTTTGTTTAGAACCTTTTTTCAGTAAAGTTTTTTTCTAAAAACATTGAGGCTTCTTGTTTTGATCGTTTAAAGCCTAAAGACTCCATTCTATTCACAAAATTATTTCGTCCTAATGGGTGTTTGTGTCCGGCATCTTGGCAATAAGTTTTATATTCTGTGTAAGCGTCAGCATACGGTTTAAAGTATATAGAACCGCGCATAGTCTCCATAAAGTCAACCTCATACATAGCCACGCTATCAGACTCTTTTATAAACTTATTTTTGAAGCTTTCGCACTCTGGCGATATAAATATATTGCGGCTTTTAATAACCCGCTCCGCGCCCTCAATAATCCAATTCAATACGCCCGGCCTATCCAATAAAATCTTTCTGTGTAAATCCCGGTCTTGCTCATGATCTGGAATGGTTTTGTTAAACGGGATAACCAGCAAGCGCCGGTAAAATCCGTGGGTATGTTCAATATTGGCTGAATCCATCTTATTGACGTTAAATATCAGCTTGGCATAATCGGTCATCAAAAACGGCTCCCGATAAGGTAAACGCGCCTCAATAGGCTCACCACTTGCCAGTGTTTTAAACATGCCTGCATCAATCTTGGTTAGGCGTATATCCGTGCCATAATTCACAATCTTGTCTTTAATCATGGCACGGTGATAACCCTTGTCATCAGTTAGCGACTCAAGCGAATAATTACTAATATTCTCCGCACCAAGAACGCCGTTAAGCACTTCAAAAAACACTGACTTTCCATTGGCTCCGGTGCCAAACAGAAAAAACACTTTTTCCATCTTGAGACCCTTAATAAATAAATATCCCGCTACTTCCTGTAAAGTGCGCCGGGTATCCTTATCAGGTAACACGTAAGCCAGATAATCAAGAAATAGCTGATTGACGGCTTTGGGGTTATAGGTGAAATCTAATTGATGGGTTAGAAAGTCCCGATAATCGAAGCCTTTCATTTGTATGCCAGACTCACTCAATACCAGGGAACCATTTTTAAGATTAATAATCGACTGCTTGGAAAAATTGCGTTCCACAAAAAAACCGTCTTGCTCCGCTTGCTGGAAAAGTTTTTCGACAAAGGCATAATCGCGGCATTCAATCTCGGTATAGCCCATTTTCATGGCGGCATCTTTAAGCAGTTTTTTAACCTCTGAATCTTCCAACGGAACCCAGAAAGCCCCGTTAAAAATATAAAAATATCCGGCATTATGGACAATATGCCAGTTATTCTTTTTAGCGGTTTTAATCAGGGTATCAACAATAGCTACCCTGATATATTTTTGTGCCGGTGGCTTGCCTTCGCTGTCACTTTTCCAGCCTAAGGACTCGCAAACAACCTTTAAATCAACTTTTTCTATGTTTGATAATAGCGAGGCTATGGCCGATAATTTGAATTGTTGCGGGGTGCAAGGATTGTTGGCTGTGGCATTGATGTTTATTATGTTACTCATAGCGCCGCCGCCATATTAATCATATCGTTAAAATCTTGCCCTACCTGATCGGGGATAATGAACCGGCAACCGATAAACAGCGCGGCGGCTTCGGCGGCTGCCTGTCCTACGCCACTGGCATCATTATCGCCACAAATTATAATGTCTTTGGTTTGGTGAGTATTGCGGGTTTGGCGTGCCACGGCGTTAAGATTGTTAGCACTAAAGGCTATCACAGTAAAATATCCGGTGGATTCGTGCAAAGACGCGCCGGTTGCCCAGCCCTCACAAATCAGAATGGGGCTGTCATAATCAAGATCAGGAACCGCGCCAAGAAAACAGCATGAACCTTTGGCTGTGCCGTCTTTCATCATGCGCTTGCTCCCGTCAGCATTGATAAACTGCAAGCTGACTAATAAGCCGTTTTTGTCATACAGTGGCACCACCAATGAATGAAAATTAACCCGCAATGAATGCGCTTTTACCTGTTTTTTATCAAGATAGGGATGATTTATAACGGGCCTTGAACGGCTCCATATTCGGCCAGCTTTCTTAACTGCTTCATTATGGCGGTGCTCTTTGGCGACTTGTTTTATCAGGTTTTGACGGTGATATTCAATAGCCAAGTCCTGTTTTTCAGCAGGGCTTAACGGGGTAAAATCACCGGTCAGTTTCCAGCTTGCTTTTATACCTTGCTTGAAGTCCTCAAAATAACCGGCGGGGCGGCCATCCATATGCAGAACATACGCGCCGTTAAGTTTGCCGTCGATTTTGAAGCGGTGTAACTGTCCATCACAAATGATTACGTCCGGGGCTTCTATCCCAGCGTCCAACATGGCGGTTTTGAATTGCTGTTCTGGATTTAATGAGTGCATGAAGCCGCCTTTAATTGAGCTGT
Source organism: Methylobacter sp. S3L5C (assembly GCF_022788635.1). NCBI lineage: Bacteria > Pseudomonadati > Pseudomonadota > Gammaproteobacteria > Methylococcales > Methylococcaceae > Methylobacter > Methylobacter sp. S3L5C. The sequence goes on from NZ_CP076024.1 coordinate 216,697, forward strand.
CTCAATCGCTGGGATAGTAACGGTCAGCACGTCTTTTAGCCGGTCAGTAAAGTAACTCAACAAAAGCGCGGAATTATCACGACTTACGCAATGTAAATCTGTTGCGGGCTGCATTAAATCAGCAATAGCAGACAAGCACGCCTGAATGGTGTTTATTTCGTCTATCTGGTCAAGGGTTAAGTGGCTCATAACTCACCGCCTGTATGAATCTGCATGGCAATGGCGGCAAGGTTTGCGGCTTCCTCTGACAACCATCTAAACCGGCAAAGTACCGGCTCCTCATTTTTAGCGGCATCGCTGATAATGCAACTCCACATAAGAGCGACCTCGGCAAAGGCTTTGGTTAAATCGTCAAGGTTTGGGGCTTGGGTGATTTGTTGCTCGGTTTGAGCGGGGTTGTTTTTAGCAGTCATTGCGGTAGTCCTTTGTAGAGGGATAAGCCGCCGCCCATTGGGTCGAGTCGTTGGGCGGTGGGATGCATCAAGTTCGACCTACCGGCAAAGGAACCGGCCAGCCTTTTAAGGGGCTGCTCAATACACCCCACCATAACAAAATTGAATTGAGTTATTGATGGGCATAAAAAAACCACGTTTAATAGTGGCCTCTTATGGCCTTTGCGCGGGGGTCGAATCCCGTCTGTTACATGTGGTAACAGCGTGGAAATTTTAAGCGGGGGGTGGGTAGTTGTCAAGCAATCTGATAAAATAGTCATGGTATTAAATTAAGCTGGTTATTAAATGAAGCTTTGAGGCTTGTCACTTCAAGGCTTTTTTATTGTCTTTTTTTTAACGCAAGGCTGCCGAAAACACCCAATTATTTATGTATTCCTGCAACTATAAGGGAACATTTGCAGCATAGTTGCAGGAAGTTGCAGGATAGTTGCAGCCCTATGACCGTTGGTATCCGTGTCTTTCGGGCGATTCCTGCAACTCTGCAACTCCATTAACAACCTTTTTCTTACAAAGTTTTCCTGCCCTATCATTCTACTAACGAGTAGTACGCCAAACCGCCTTGCACTTGGTTGGTCACTATGGAAAATCCCCGTTTTCTCAACCGATGAATAATTGCCGACAAGCGCGTGATTCCCTGATCGAACATAGCCACGCTGTTTACTGGTTCATGGCCCTTTAACGCCACTATCACAATGTTTATCTGTGTGGCTTTCATAGGCTTGTACCTGCCAATTCCCGCTTGATAAACTGAAAATATAAACGCACCTGGTAAATACTTACACCAGGATATTTTTGCATAAGCTGTGAATGAATGGTTTTATATTCTGCTTTTGGGTTACGTTGCTTGAGGTGATAGGCTAATTCATGCCACGGCTTTACTGCATAATCCTTTTGTCGCTTCAATGGCCTGTCATGCCCTCTATGGGCTTTATTTGAATTCCATTTATTCACTGTCGAGTCTGTCAATATATAAGCCCTGGGCTTTTCCCATGCACCTTTTAAGGCAGTCATCAGCGGCTTTGGTAATGTCCCGTTTGCAAACCTTAGATTAAGCATGTTTAGATAATTACACAATGAACCGGTACGCCCGGCTACACTGTCAAGTACGATTTCACGGGCTGCACCAATTGCTTTGTGGTTGCTCATTGGGCCGCACCCAAGTTACTTATAAGCTGCCTTATATCCTCAACACGCCAAGCATTAGTTCTACCTCCTAACTTTACGGGTGCAGGATATTTACCAGACCTAATGCCTTCTAAAAAAGTAGTCCGGCTGATTGGTAAAAGTGGGGGCGTTGGTGGATTGGCTTTCTTGTTGCCTAAAATTTGCCATATTGTCATAAAGCCAATTTCAGGGATTTTTGAAGCTGTGGGGGTGTTTTGGTGTGTCATGCTGTGCGCCTATATTCAACTAAGTTAGGGCGCATTATTAAGAAAACTCTTGCGGGTATGTTGCTATAGCAATTAGGTTTTTGCTATAGCAACGATATAATTTGAAATTAGCCTAAATTGGCCGCTTTTACTAAGTGTTCTTTAATAGCTCTTGATAGCGGCTCATTAAAACCTTTTTGAGCAAGTATTTTTTCAAGCTCTTGATCTAGCCCTTTATCATTCGGATGAATTCCCTGTTTTTCACATAACGCCAAAATTATTCTTAATAAGTTATTGCGCTCTTTGCCGCCTAATTTTTTCGCTTCGGCTTCGGGGTCTAATTTATCTTTATTGTCTGTTGGAGTCTCGCTTAACAGATCAATGAATAGCTGCTCTGAATAACCTTTAAGGATAGCAAATTCTGCCGCCTCCTTAGGTGTTATCTTCCATGTCGAATCAATCCTTTTATATCGACCATAAACACAACCCTCCTCCCATTCTGGCAAGTGTTGAATTTTACTATAAGGCATTAAAATATCCGGCTCCCTTGGGTCAATCTCTCCATGTTCAATTGCCATTGAAAAAATTGCAGAAGCATCTGAAATATACTGGTTATATTCACCTAACCTATCAGAAATTAATAACGCCGCCTCAACTAATGTTATAAATTCATTATCTTTAATCTTTTTTATTCGCTCTGAATTAAACCCGGCTACGTGTCGGCCGTATAGGTTGTGATGACTGTATATATTGTTATGGTTGCATCTTTGATAATCTGCATCTATCGGCTCATTGTCCTCTATAAGCTCATTTGATTCGGTGTCGGTATAACTACTATCTATCAAGTCTTTCTCAAACGACCACAAACAATAGCCATGCTTATAAAAATTCTGATCTTGCATAATTAACCTTTCAATAATTACCCTCTCAAAAAAAAGAAAGCCGCGCCAATGGGTGAAAGGTGTCCCAAGTTCGCCCCGTCGGGCTAGATGCGGCTTATTCGGTTTTACAGATACGCGATTATTGCGCCTGTTTTCTAAATTGTATGATTTGCGCTCCACTTTTAAGCGCGTCCAGGCAATCACTATAAGATTGCATCATGGTTCGCCGTTCTTCCAAGAACTCCGCGCGGTTATAGGCTGCTCTAACGGCATCTTTAGGCATGTGGCATAGTTGCCGCTCAATGGCATCGGCTGGCCACCCATGCTCATTAAGCAAGGTTGACGCTATGGTTCTGAATCCATGCGCGGTCATATCTTCACCTGTATATCCCAGCGTCATTAGTGCCGTTCTGATGGTATTGTCTGACATGGGGCGGCCATCGCCACGACTTGACGGGAATACATAGTTTCCCGTACCGGTTAGTGGCTTGATTTCTTCCAGTATGGCTACGGCTTGAGTGGAAAGGGGAACAATGTGATTAATTTTGGTTTTGGTGACAAAGTAACGCCATTCTTTAGCGTCTAAATCAATATCTTTCCATTCCATTTGCCGTATTTCACCGGGTCGTTGAAAGAGCAAGGGCGTTATTTTAAAAGCACATTGCACCACAAAAGTCCCCTGATAACTGTAAATGTCCCTGATTAGCTGCCCTATTGCTTTCGGGTCAATTAACGCCGCTCGGTGCTTTACTTTTTTGGCGGGTATTTTTTTTGCTACAGGTTGCGAGGGGTCATAATCAATAATATCGTTAATAATGGCATGGGCAAAAACACACTTGATTTCTCCATACAGTCGGTGGGCAGTTTCTATTTTTTGCTGATCTATTAACGGCTTTAGTGTCGCTAAAATATGTGATGACTTTATTTGATTGATAGCGATATTGCCAAGCGTGGGGAACGCCAGACGTTCAAGCCTTGACTGTCTTTTTATATAAGTGATTTCAGCAATGTCGTTTTTTATTTCTGCCAGCCATTGGTTAGTTATTTCTGAAAAACTATTCAGCATGGGTAGCCCGGCATTTAACAGGCTTTCATTTTCCAGTGTGATTTTTAACGCGCTTTTAAAATCCTTTCTTACTGTGCTTGGGTCTATGCTGTTGCTAACCTGTACCCTTGCTTCTTCTGCCTTGCGCCGTGCATCTGAAAGGCCGGTAACAGGATATACGCCAAGCGATAAAGTTTTACGCTTGCCACCGATACTATAATCAAAACGCCACCATTTCGCGCCGTCCGGTTTAACCAGTAAATATAAGCCACTGCCGTCATTAAGCCTGACATCCTTAATACCAGACTTCGCACCTTTAATAACAGTGTCTTTAAGTAGTTGTTTAGCCATAATTAACGCCCCAATTTACAGTAAGTTTTACAGTAACTTTTGTTACTGATTTTGGGTTACTGTAAATGTTACTGCATAAAAAGTCGAATATTACTGTATTTCGTTGTATTCTGTTGGGCAATAAAAAACCCGCCAAGCCTTTCGACTTGCGGGTTTGTGTACTTCGTTGGATATTAAAATATCCTTGTTTGGTGCCGATGGCCGGATTTGAACCGGCAAGACTTGCGTCACCACCCCCTCAAGATGGCGTGTCTACCAATTTCACCACATCGGCATAATCATTCAAAATAACTGTACTATTTTTCTACTACTTTTACGCGTAAAATTATTTTTTACTTAATGGTCTTTAGCTCTTCAGCCTTGGGCACAACTGTATTTTCCAGTTCTGCATCGGCAGGCTGCTCAGCTGACTTCACTTCGGGTACTGCAGGCATTTCTTCAGACTTGGCAGGAGCAATATTAGCGCCTTTTTCGCCGACTACTTCAGGAATACCCAAGGTGTCTTGCTGAACCTCTGGCGAGCTCATTAGATCAAAAGCCACACCTTTGTGCCCATTGATCATGGCAAGACCTAAACTGGTTATAAAAAACAAAGTTGCCAGAATTGCTGTAGCTCGAGACAAAAATGATGCGGCACCCTGGGCCCCAAAAACAGAGCCTGCAGAGCCAGTGCCAAAAGCAGCACCCGCATCAGCTCCTTTACCTTGCTGCATTAATATTAAGCCAATAATACCTAAACCCAGCAACACATGAATAACGATAATTACCTGATACATGAAAGCCTGAACTGTTCTAAATGGAATGAAAAATCTTTAAAAAGGATTCCGCATCCAACGAAGCCCCACCTATTAAACCGCCATCTATGTCCGGCATGGCGAACAATCCTTTCGCATTATCCGGTTTGGCACTACCGCCATATAAAATTTGTATTTTATCGGCAATAGTTTGATCTTTAGCAGCAAGGTACTGGCGAATATAATGATGCACCTCTTGTGCCTGCTCATCACTCGCTGTTTTTCCTGTGCCTATAGCCCAAACGGGTTCATAAGCAATGACTGCAGTATTAAAAGCAGCTATGCCAGCTACATTAATAACGGCATCAAGCTGCTCATTAATCACCGCAAAAGTTTGATCCTGCTCACGCTGCTCGAGAGTTTCACCTACGCACAAAACAGGGATAATGTTTTGCTCTTGCGCCTGGCAAAAACGCGCAGCCACTGATTCATTAGTATCGCCGTAATAACTACGTCTTTCCGAGTGTCCTACGAGGGCATACTGGCAATTAAATTCTTTTAACATGGCAGCTGAAATTTCCCCGGTGAAAGCACCTAAAGGCTTATCTGCAACATTTTGTGAACCTAACGCTAACGGGGAATCCTTAACCAACGCACTAATATTTGGCAGATAAACATAAGGTACACAAATCGCAATATCTGCGATATCCGAACCTAACCCGGCAACAATGCCTTTTGCAAGCAACTCAGCACTTTCAAGAGTTCCATTCATTTTCCAATTTCCGACAACCAGAGACCGACGCATCAACATTACTCCCACATAGAACCAAACCGCTTATGATATAGGCTAATAGAGATCAATTCAAGCTCCTATTACTTTCTTAACATCTTCAGCCAATTGTTGAGCATAATTTTTTACCGATTCGGCATGTTCGCCTTCTACCATAACGCGAATAAGCGGCTCTGTACCCGAAGCTCTTAGCAATACCCTACCTTTATCCCCCAGCTTTTTCTCAACCGCACGCACAGCCTTTTGTATGCCTTCATCGGCTTCTATATCAACTCTTTTAGGGGTTTTAATATTAATTAATATTTGCGGGTATTTTTGCATGCCAGATTTTAATTCATGCAAGCTATATCCAGTATCATGCATTTCAGCCATAATCTGTAGGGCAGCAATAATTCCATCCCCTGTTGTCGTTTTATCCAGGCAAATAATATGACCGGAATTTTCACCACCTAGAATACTTCCATGCTCACTCATCATTTCCAGCACGTAACGATCTCCTACTTTCGCTCTTAGCAGATTAATCCCCAACTGCTTAAGTCCATGCTCCATACCCAAATTAGTCATTAATGTACCAACGACAGGACCCGACATTAATCCTGCATCCAATCTGGCTTTGGCAATAATGTAGATTAGTTCGTCACCATCAACAATCTCACCTTTATGATCAACCATGACCAGACGATCACCATCACCATCCAAAGCAATGCCGATATTCGCTTGATTAGCCAATACCGCAGCAACTAATTTATCCGGACTGGTTGCTCCACACTCATCGTTTATATTAATACCATTAGGCTCAGCGCCGATTACAATAACTTCCGCACCAACTTCCCTAAAAACATGTGGCGCAATATGATAAGTTGCTCCATGAGCACAATCAACAACAATTTTCATGCCGTTAAAATCAAAACGCGTCGGAATACTGGCTTTGCAAAACTCAATGTAACGGCCAGCCGCATCAACCAAACGCTTTGCTTTGCCGAGCTCTGAAGACTCTACCGTGGTCATCGGCGAATCAATATAATATTCAATTTTTTGTTCAATATCATCAGGCAGCTTGGTTCCCTGCACTGAAAAAAACTTAACGCCATTGTCATAATAAGGATTATGCGAGGCACTGATGACTATACCTGCCTGTGCCCTTAAGGTACGAGCCAAATAAGCCACGCCAGGCGTCGGCATAGGCCCCAACAAATGTGTATCTACACCGGCAGCTGTTAATCCTGCCTCCAAAGCTGATTCAAACATATAACCTGAAATACGGGTATCCTTACCTACCAACACAAAGCCATGCCCTTCATTAGCAAACACTTTGCCTGCCGCCCAACCTAATTTTAATAAAAAATCTGCTGTTATAGGCGGCTCACCAACTTTCCCTCTAATTCCATCTGTTCCAAAATATTTTCTTGCCATAATCTTTATACTCACTACCTGAATAATCTATAAATTGCTGCTGCTACGCAAGATTATTATCGAATGCAACACATGCACTCCGCGCGAAGTACATACAACCAAACTAAAAACTTACTTTTTAATCAAAACCCCATGCATTATAGTTGCACATAAAAAAAGGAGGGGTAATTTCTACCTCTCCTTTATAAAAGCCCTGTAGGTCGTGAAATAATTAACCTTGCTCTGCGGCCTGACCTATGGATTTGTCAGTTTTCTTGTCGCCAGCATCATTAACCTCGTCCGTCTTAACATCGCCACGTGGTGGCCTGTCATCCCAGCCTTGAGGATCTCTTACCGGCTTACGAGCCATTAAATCATCAATTTGATATTTATCGATAGTCTCATATTTCATAAGTGCAGCAGCCATGGCATGCAATATATCAATATTCTCTTTCAAAAGCCGTTCTGCACGTTCGTAATTTCGGTCAATAAACGAACGAATTTCTTCATCGATAGTATGTGAAGTCTCTTCAGCGACTGTTTTATGCTGCGTTACCGAACGCCCAAGAAACACTTCACCTTCTTCTTCACTATATGACAATGGACCCAAACGTTGAGATAAACCCCATTTAGTCACCATGTTTCTTGCCAACTCAGTGGCTCGCTCAATATCATTGGAGGCACCGGTACTAACTTGCTCCCAACCAAAAACCACTTCCTCAGCGATACGACCACCATATAAACTGGAAATCATACTATCCAGCTTTTGTTTGCTGGCACTATACTGGTCTCTTTCAGGCAAGAACATGGTAACGCCCAATGCACGCCCTCTAGGCATAATACTGACTTTATAAACCGGATCATGCTCAGGTACCAATTTGCCAACAATGGCATGACCCGCTTCATGATAAGCCGTCATTGTCTTTTCTTTCTCGTCCATAACCATGGTATGCCGTTCAGGACCCATGATCAGCTTATCCTTGGCTTTTTCCAGATCCGACATACTGACAACACGTTTATTCATTCTGGCAGCAAACAAAGCGCCTTCATTGATCAAATTAGCCAGATCAGCCCCGGAAAATCCTGGTGTTCCTTGCGCTATATACTTGACCTTTACATCATCAGCAATTGGCACTTTCTTGATATGGACATTAAGAATCTGCTCGCGTCCTCTGACATCGGGCAAACCCACTGTAACTTGACGATCAAAACGGCCTGGACGCAACAAAGCTTTATCCAACACATCAGGACGATTTGTTGCCGCGATGACAATAATACCTTCATTACCCTCAAAACCATCCATTTCAACCAATAACTGGTTTAAGGTTTGTTCACGTTCGTCATTGCCACCACCTAAACCTGCTCCTCGCTGACGACCCACAGCATCAATCTCGTCAATAAAGATGATGCAAGGCGCATGCTTTTTGGCTTGCTCAAACATGTCACGCACGCGGGAGGCACCAACACCAACAAACATTTCCACAAAATCAGAACCGGAAATAGTAAAAAACGGAACTTTAGCTTCACCGGCAATGGCTCTTGCCAACAAAGTTTTACCTGTTCCAGGCGGGCCAATCATCAGCGCGCCCCTGGGAATTTTACCGCCTAATTTCTGGTATTTGGCAGGATCTTTAAGGAAATCCACCATCTCAACGACTTCTTCTTTAGCTTCATCACAACCAGCAACGTCAGCAAAAGTCACTTTAATCTGATCTTCTTCCAGCATCCGGGCTTTACTTTTGCCAAAGCTCATTGCACCTCGACCACCGGCACCGCCGCCCTGCATTTGCCGCATAAAGAAAACCCACACAGCAATAAGCAATAACATAGGCCCAAAAGAGACCAATAACTGCATAAGCATGGAAGGTTGCTCAGGCGGAACCGCTTTAACGTCAACACCATTTGCCAATAAGTCATCGACTAAATGCGCATCGGTCGGTGCGTAAACCCTAAACAGCTGACCACTCTGCAATTTGCCTTTAACAATATGCTCATCAATTATCACCTGTTGTACCTGACCCGCTTTCACCGAATCGATGAATTGCGAATAGGATAACGATGAGTCAGCCCGCTCTCCCTGGGAGCCAAAATTATTAAAGAGAGACATCAATACAACAGCGATGACCACCCACAGGATTATATTTTTTATCATATCATTCACAAACACACCCTAGCCCCTAACGGCTCTCGGTTTAAAGCACTAAGTAATTATATCAGGAGTTAACTTCCCTGACTGTGGTTATTTATCTGGAGCTCATCAGACCATTGGTGATTTCCTTGTTTTACAGATATAAGGGCTATTAAAGATTATTTAAACCCTTTGGCCAAAATATAAACCTCGTTACTTCTTGGCCTTGAGGCTTTTGGCTTTCTAATAACAACTTTTGTAAAACAGCTCTGCACCTCATGATAAAATTCTTCAAAACCTTCACCGTGAAATAACTTAACCAAAAAGCTCCCATCTTTTATTAAAACAGTTTTTGCCGTTTCCAAAGCCAGCTCACCCAAATAAATAGCCCGAGGTTGATCCACGCCTTTATTGCCACTCATATTCGGTGCCATATCAGACATAACCAGATTAACCGGCACACCTTCCAGAGCAACATTAAGCTGATCCAATACCGCTTCTTCACGAAAATCACCGAGAATAAAATCTACACCATCAAGCGCATCCATCGGCAGAATATCCAGCGCAATCAATTTATTTTTCTTACCCATCAACTGCCTAGCAAACTGTGACCAGCCGCCGGGAGCTGCGCCCAAATCAATAATATTCATGCCGGGTTTAATCAGTTGATCTTTATCCTGAATTTCTTTTAACTTAAAAACCGCTCGAGAACGATAACCTTGCGCTTGAGCCATCTTGACATATTCATCCTCAAAATGTTCCGCCATCCAACGACTACTACTTTTACTTCGACCCATAACGCTTTATAATTGGTGTTAATTAACTTTTTGATTTAGGAAAAATGAGTGAACTCTGCAGATAAGAAAAAATTTCGAGCTGAGGCTCATACTTTAAAACCCGTAGTTATGATAGGGCAATCAGGCCTTACAGCCGGAGTGCTGACTGAACTTGATCAAGCACTTAACATACACGAATTAATTAAGATAAAAATACGCGCAGAACGCGATCAACGCAAGCTGATCAGTGAAAAAATATGCTCTGATACCGGAGCCGAGCTAATTCAAACTATTGGTCAAATCGCGGTTATTTACCGATTAAATCCCGATAAGTAAATCCGGCACAAGGTGAACGGAAATACAATACCGCTTTCACCTTGTATTTTTCGCCGCAATTAAATATATTTAATTGAAATAATTTCATAATCAACATTACCAGCAGGCGCTTTAACCGTAACAACATCTTCTATTTCTTTGCCGATTAACGCCCGTGCAATGGGCGACCCTACTGAAATACGGCCTTCCTTGATACTGGCTTCATCTTCACCGACAATCTGATATGTAACTCTTTTCTCGGATTCAACGTCTTCTATTTCTACCGTCGCTCCAAACACCACTTTGCCGTTGGCATCTACCTTGGTAATATCAATAATTTGCGCATTGGAAAGCTTGCCTTCAATTTCAGAAATACGCCCTTCTGCAAAACTTTGCTGCTCTTTGGCGGCATGATATTCAGCGTTTTCTTTTAAATCACCGTGTGCGCGAGCCGTGGCAATAGAGGCAATAATACGCGGACGCACGACTGATTTTAATTCATCCAATTCTGCGCGTAATTTTTCTGCACCTTTGACAGTGAGAGGTACTTTAATCATTTTTTTTAAACTCCATTAATATTTTTTAAGCTAAAGGCACAAAATCAACCACTAAAAAAAACGGTACTTTTTGCCCTTGCTGCTTCAAATCAAACTTTTATGCAAATCCTGTAGGCAATTGACATCACCTGCATCCAATTCACCCAGCGCGTAACAGGCAGCTCTCGCACCGGCCATCGTGGTGTAATAAGTTACCCGATGCTGCAAGGCTTCCCTACGCATGGTGAAGGAATCTGAAATCGCTTTTTTACCTTCTGTGGTATTAATAATCAACTGGATCTGATCATTCTTGATCATATCAACCGTGTTGGGTCGCCCTTCGTTAACCTTATAAACCACTTCACAAGGAATACCGGCTTCCTTAAGAAATCGTGCCGTACCGCCCGTTGCCACAATTTCGTATTTTTTGTCTACCAGCATTCTGGCAATATCAGGTGCCTTGGCCTTATCGGCATCACGAATACTGATCAGCACCTTGCCGCTGTCATTCAAATTAACGCCCGCCGCTCGTTGCGACTTGGCAAAAGCTTCACCAAAGGTTTTCCCTACCCCCATCACTTCACCGGTTGATTTCATTTCAGGACCTAACAATGAATCAACACCCGGGAACTTAACAAACGGAAACACCGCTTCCTTGACCGAGTAATAGTCAGGAATTCGTTCTTCGGTAATTCCTTGCTCTGTCAAGGTTTGCCCGACCATAACGCGAGCGGCAATTTTAGCCAGCGCATAGCCGGTCGCTTTAGAGACAAAAGGCGCCGTTCGTGATGCTCTCGGGTTAACTTCAAGGACATAAATATCTTCACCCTGAATCGCAAACTGGGTATTCATCAACCCTCGCACACCCAGAGCCTCAGCCATTTTAGCAACTTGCTCACGCAGTTTGTCCTGAATTGCCGGAGCCAATTCATAAGGTGGTAATGAACAGGCAGAATCGCCTGAATGCACGCCGGCTTGTTCGATATGCTCCATCAAGCCGCCAATTAACACCCGTTCACCGTCATAAATGGCATCGACATCCATTTCTACCGCGTCATCAAGAAACCGATCCAGCAATACGGGCGCATCGTTGGAAACACTCACCGCTTCTTTCATATAGCGCTGCAAGCCTTCTTCATTAAAAACGATTTCCATGCCACGACCGCCCAATACATAAGAAGGTCTGACTACCAGCGGATAACCCAGCTCTTTAGCAGCATTAACAGCTTGCTCAACAGAACGGGCCGTGGCATTGGGCGGCTGCTTTAGTCCCAATCTTTCCAACAGTTTTTGAAACCGTTCCCTGTCCTCGGCCAAATCAATTGAATCCGGCGATGTACCAATAATCGGGACTCCGGCAGCTTCCAAGGCTCGCGCAAGTTTCAACGGCGTCTGACCACCGTATTGAACAATCACGCCCTTTGGCTTTTCAAGATGAACAATTTCAAGTACATCTTCCAAGGTTAATGACTCAAAATATAAACGATCCGAGGTATCAAAGTCGGTTGAAACCGTTTCAGGATTACAATTAATCATGATGGTTTCATAACCATCCTCACGCAAAGCCAACGCCGCGTGCACACAGCAATAATCAAACTCAATACCCTGCCCGATCCGGTTAGGACCGCCACCAAGAATAATAATTTTTTCTTTATCAGAAACCCGTGCTTCACACTCTTCTTCGTAAGTGGAGTACAAATATGCCGTATCTGACGAAAATTCAGCCGCACAAGAATCAATACGCTTATAAACAGGACGAATATTCTGCTTGTGGCGCACATTACGCACCTCAATTTCAGAAGCATCGAGCAGTTTCGCGATACGAATATCAGAAAAGCCCTTGCGCTTTAGCTTATAAAGCTCACCGTCTTTCAAGGTTGATAAGGTTTTGGTTGCCAGAGATTGCTCGGTAATAATTAAATCTTCAATTTGCGCCAAAAACCAGGGATCAATTTTGGAAGCATCATGAATCTCATCCAACGTCATACCGATACGAAAAGCATCAGCGACATATAACAAACGATCCGGCCCTGGATGGCGCATTTCCCGCTGCATTCTTTCTCTGGCATCATCGGCGGTCAAATCGATTATCTCATCAAGACCGCTGATACCAATTTCCAGGCCACGCAAGGCTTTTTGTAATGATTCCTGAAAAGTACGGCCAATCGCCATGACTTCTCCGACTGACTTCATTTGTGTCGTCAAACGATCATCGGCCTGCGGAAATTTTTCAAAGGTAAACCGTGGCACTTTAGTTACCACGTAATCGATAGTCGGCTCAAATGATGCCGGAGTTGCACCACCGGTAATTTCATTCTTCAACTCATCCAACGTAAAACCAACCGCTAATTTGGCAGCTACTTTAGCAATCGGAAAGCCCGTTGCTTTGGAAGCCAGCGCTGACGAACGTGACACACGCGGATTCATCTCAATAACAATCATTCGTCCATCAGCCGGATTAATCGCCACCTGAACATTGGAACCGCCGGTATCTACACCAATTTCACGCAACACCGCCAAAGAAACATTACGCAGAATTTGATATTCTTTATCGGTTAATGTTTGCGCGGGGGCTACGGTAATTGAATCGCCGGTATGCACGCCCATCGGGTCAAAATTCTCAATTGAGCAGACGATGATGCAGTTATCTTTGGAATCACGCACCACTTCCATTTCATATTCTTTCCAACCCAATACCGATTCTTCAATCAATAATTCATTGGTGGGAGACAAATACAAGCCGCGCTCACAAATTTCAAGAAATTCTTCTTTATTATAAGCAATACCGCCGCCGCTACCGCCCATAGTAAAAGACGGACGAATAACCGTCGGATAACCGACTTCCTTTTGAGCCGCCAAGGCTTCTTCTATGCTATGCGCGGTTTTTGATTTTGCAACTTCATAACCAATACGCTTCATGGCATCGTTAAACAACTGACGATCTTCGGCCATATTAATGGCTTCTTTGGTCGCGCCTATCATCTCAACGTTATATTTCGCCAGTACACCATTAGCATCAAGATCCAGCGCACAGTTCAACGCGGTTTGACCACCCATGGTTGGCAAAATGGCATCAGGGCGTTCTTTCGCTATAATTTTTTCGACCGTTTGCCAATCAATAGGCTCGATATAAGTTGCATCGGCCATATCAGGATCAGTCATGATAGTTGCAGGATTGGAATTTACCAAAATAACACGGTAACCTTCTTCTCTTAGCGCCTTACAGGCTTGCGTACCTGAATAATCAAATTCACAGGCCTGACCAATAACAATTGGTCCGGCACCCAGTAGTAAAATCGATTTTATATCCGTTCTTTTTGGCATTTTATGATTTTCTAGTCTAATTATTGTTTGCTTGCATGATTCATCATATCGATAAATCCATCAAATAAGGATTCCACATCATGCGGCCCGGGCCCGGCTTCAGGATGGCCCTGAAAACTCATGGCGGGACAATCTGTCCGTTTGACGCCCTGTAAACTACCATCAAATAAAGATCGATAAGTGGCTACCAAATTAACGGGCAAACTGGCTTCATTAACGGCAAAACCATGATTTTGACTACTAATCATCACGCGCCCCGTAGCCATTTGCTGAACAGGATGATTGGCGCCGTGATGACCAAACTTCATCTTTTCAGTTTTTGCACCACTCGCCAAAGCCAACAGTTGATGACCCAAACAAATACCAAATACCGGGATTTTATTTTCCAATATTGTTTTGATAGCCTCGATGGCATAAACACAGGGTTCAGGATCACCAGGGCCATTCGATAAAAACACGCCATCGGGATTCATTGCCAATACCGTTGCAGCCGGAGTTGTTGCCGGAACAACTGTCACACGACATCCGCGATTAACGAGCAACCTGAGAATGTTACGTTTAATGCCAAAATCATAGGCAACCACATGCCTGGTCAGATTCTCGCCTTGGGTATGGCCGTTTTGTAAATCCCAGATATTTTCAGTCCATTCATAAATTTCGGCCGTAGTGACTTCTTTGGCCAAATCCATGCCCTTTAAGCCGGGAAAGCTCTCAATAGCCGCTTTTGCCGTATCCACACAAACCGTCTCACCGGCCATAATACAGCCACGTTGCGCGCCCTTGTCACGTAACAAACGCGTCAGTTTTCGCGTGTCTATATCAGCAATAGCGACCACCTTGTTATCCAGTAAATACTGTTGCAGCGTTTTTTCGCAGCGCCAGTTACTGGCCAATAACGGTAAATCCCTAATAACCAAACCACTGGCAAAAACGCCAATGGATTCATCGTCTTCACTATTTGTTCCGACATTACCGATATGGGGATAGGTTAATGTTACAATTTGCCGGGCATAAGAAGGATCGCTGAGAATTTCCTGATACCCCGTCATTGCGGTATTAAAAACCACTTCGCCTACAGAACAGCCGTCTGCACCTATAGATACACCGTTAAATACGGTTCCATCCTCTAACACCAATATTGCCGACTTAGTCAAACACGTTACCTCAAATGTACAAAACGGGATGAACCTTTAAGGACTCATCCCGTTATAAAAAATCAAACTACATCACTATACAAAATTATGGGGCTTTGGTCATTAACAATTTTTTAAATCGGCTGAGTTATGCCTGCTATTAAAATTGTTTCAGAGAGTCTTCAATACCTGCTCAGACCTTATTATAGCCGCTATATATCAGCCATAACCGACTCTCATTTACAAAAGTCCACTCGATATCTGAATCTTTCAGACTTTTTTAAAAACCCCTGATCTAGAGATGACATCCCGTTTATTTGGCCGCTTTTAGATTCATTCGCTCATGTTTTACCTGTATAATTTAGCTTCTTCAGTTAATCCGCATAAAAATCATCATGACCACAGTTAATTCCGAAAAACTTTCCAGCGCCCGCTTTGCTCAGGCAACTGATGCTTTTGTTGAAGTATTTACCGCTTCTGTTGACTTTGACAAACGCATGGCCGGGCAAGATATTCAGGGATCAATTGCCCATGCAACCATGCTGGCTCACTGTGGCATTCTGACTGACAACGAGCGTGACTTGATTATTAGCGGCCTGCATCAGATCAGTGACGAAATCATTAATGGTGAATTTGTCTGGTCGGTAAAACAGGAAGATGTACATATGAACATTGAAGCCAGACTGACTGACTTAATCGGCGTTGCCGGTAAAAAACTGCATACCGGTCGCTCTCGTAACGATCAAGTAGCCACTGATATTCGTCTTTATCTGCGCGCTGAAATTCAACACATTACCGCTCAGCTCACACGCCTGCAAACCGCTATTCTGGATTTGGCAGAACAACACACCGACACCATCATGCCGGGCTTTACGCATTTACAGGTCGCCCAACCGATTACTTTTGGTCATCATTTAATGGCCTGGTTTGAAATGTTGGTGCGTGACCACGAAAGACTGCAAGATTGCTGTAAGCGCGTTAATATCTTGCCTTTGGGAGCTGCTGCCTTAGCAGGAACCAGTTACCCGATAGACCGCTTTATGACCGCTGACCTGCTTGGGTTTAGCCGACCCTCTGCCAATTCCCTGGATTCAGTCAGTGACCGTGATTTTGCCATTGAATTTGCCGCCGTAGGCAGCATCATCATGATGCATTTATCACGTTTTTCAGAAGAATTAATCTTGTGGTCCAGCGCGCAATTTGATTTTATCGATATGCCCGATGCCTTCTGCACCGGCTCGTCAATTATGCCGCAAAAGAAAAACCCCGATGTCCCAGAACTGGTACGTGGCAAATCAGGACGGGTAACGGGGCATTTAATGTCACTATTAATGCTGATGAAAAGCCAGCCTTTAGCGTATAACAAAGATAATCAGGAAGATAAAGAACCCCTGTTTGACACGGCAGATACGTTAATTAATTGTTTGCGGGCTTATGCCGACATGGTGCCGCATCTTGCCGCCAAAAAAGCCAATATGTACAATTCTGCTAAACGCGGCTTTGCCACAGCAACCGATCTTGCCGATTATCTGGTTCGTAAAGGCATGGCTTTTCGTGATGCCCATGAAGTTGTCGGCTTGGCTGTGCGTGCCGGAATAGAAAGCGGTCGTGATTTATCGGAAATATCATTACCCGAATTACAACAATTTTCAGCGTTGATTACTGAAGATGTCTTTGGGTTTCTAACCCTGGAAGGCTCGGTTGCTGCGCGTAAACATATCGGTGGCACCGCCCCTGACACAGTCAGAACGGCTATTAAAACAGCACGTATGGCACTGTCAGCTTTATAACTTGTTTGCTTGGTTTTAATAGCGCCCTATAATCTCCGGCTTTTTCATAGTGCAATCTGTCAAAAGTATTAACAAATATTACCTAAATAATTAGGTCATCAACTTTAGTTGATTGGGTTCTATCTCCCGAAATCGAGATACTTTTCTTTGCTTGGTCAAAGAAAAGTATCAACAAGAAAGCCCTACCCCCGATTACCTCTTAATCCTTCGCGTTTTTCTTTTAACAAGCGATTGACAAAAAAACTTTACCCCTTTGACATCGTAGTAAGTCCTTCCCATACCGCTGACACGAACTTGTCCTGTTACAAATTTCGGTGCTCTACACAGTAAATGTGATGACAAGGAACCATTACGTAACATCAAGTATCAATCCATATAATTGCAAAATAATGACAAAAAATAATCTTTAATGTATATTAAATATTAAAAATTCGTATACATTTCTGCAGATATAAAGGTTTATGTTAATATTCAAAGATACACGAAAAGTTTTAAACCTGGTTGGCTCAACCGCTATTATATTAACTTGTATGCCGGCTTTTGCTGAAAAACCCAAAGTACCTCACAGCTACAGTGAAATCCAAAAGCAAACATCAAAAGTACTTAGTGCCTGAACGAAAAAGCCACTTTTCAAAAAAACCAGCTCAACATCCGGAAATATTTTTTGGAAAAATCTTTCCGGAGTGGAACAAACGACTTATTTTCTGATTTACCATCAGTTTTTCAGAATTATTTCTAATAATCACAAATTATAAGCGCACCTTTCCTGTGGATAACCTGTTGGCTGTTCTCAAAAAAGCGTCAGGCAGCTAGTTTTTGTTGCTCGTTAACAAGCCTTAGCCGTTCCATGTCGCGTTTAATTGTGCCGAGCTTTTGAATGTTACGCGATAACACGGCTAAGCCAACATAACGCTCGAAGGCTTCAATGCCATGATCAAGGCACTTATCCAGCCCATGTACTTCTAACGCATTAATAGCCGATTCTACGGCGGAATGTTGCTTTTTTGCCTGTTTAAATTCCGCGGTGTATTCACGATTCTGGTCGGCTTTGGATAGCTTGCCTTTTTTGGGTAAAACGACTTGCTCAAGGAGGGCTTTCAGGTCGGTTTGATTGGCCGGACTGTGGAAACCTTTGTCAAAGCTACAGGCGTTAAAACTTGGGAATTTTACTTGAGTCGCTTTAACCATCGGCACGGCGACTTTGTCGTCGGTAGTCTTTTGCATGACTTGACTGTGCAATATAAAGCCCTGATGGTCTTCCATGATACAGACCCGCAAGCCCAGTTCAACCGGGACTCCGGCTTTGCCTTTGCTGATCCATTCGGTGTGGGTCTGGAACAGGGAAAAGACTTTTTCATCATGGGGAATGGTTTCTCCTTGAATAGCGCGACGTCTAATCTGCTCGATTTGACGTTCGGCATGCAGGCTAAAAGTGCTCAGATCGGTAAGCAACACTTCTGGTATGTGAAAGTGATTTTTTAACGTCAACATACTGGCTTTAGTGCGCTCAAGATAAAACCCTGCCAAATCAATATAGTCCTGGTAGGCCTGTTTGATCTCAAGTGCTTTGGCGGCCTTGATAGCGTCATTTTTTGACGTGGAATGTTTGAGTTTTTGCAGCGTGCGATACCGCCTTTTAAATTTAGACAGGTTGTGCTTATGCAATCGCCATTCAGGCAAGGCATGTTGCAAGCTCCATTTGACGCACGTCCGAATCAGAATCCGGATCGCATCATGCAGTAAACTGATATCGGTTGGAAAATGCACGTTGGTTTTTAACACAAAAGAATCGCAACGGCCTCTGATCAGCGCATGAATATCCAGATCCAGTAATTGATAGCCGGCTCGAATAACTTCAGTACTAATACGCGCCATGATCGCTGGCGTAAACAGCTTGAGATTGTCTTTCAAGGTTTGCAGGCGATAGCGTTTGTCGGCATCAAAGCAACCAAGACCGAGCATTTCACGTAGGGTGTTATGCTGATTGGCCAACTCCAGAATGCGATCATAGTCTGTATTCAGTCCTACGCGTAGCGATCCTAACACCAAAATCGACCATTGATTCATACCGGGGCGGCCTTTGTCGATGGCAACGATTTTTGTCACTTCGGCGTCAATTTTAGTAGGCACCACATCCTCCAGTATTTTAAAAACAGCATCCCTTAATGGCTGAGTCGTATAAATGTGTTGCAAGCCCAGCAAGATGATCGGAATGTCATCACGGGAGGAAACATCTATTTTGATATCAGCAATATCGCGTTGACCGATGCTCATTTGTGGAGAAAATACCTTTCTCATCGGGAGTTTTCCAACGAGAATTTGAAAGCTGAGGCGCTTATCCGGGAGGTAGCTTTTGCCAAGCCCTTTTCGATGAAAATAATAATCATAATTATCAGCAAGTTACTTAAATTCAGCATTTTATACGCCAATAGGCTGTTATTTGATTTTCAATAGCCTATTTTATCGCAACTTATTGTTTTGTATTAAATAATTTATTACCGTTCAAACACTACTTAAAACCGAGGAACATATCCCCGATCAGTATATAGTCGTTTTTAGAAATAATGCTGTCGGTAAAAAATCAATTTATTCTACCGGTAACCTTGCTGCTGATGTGGATGACTTGGCAGATACTCTGACTTACAGACACGGTGGTTCACGCGGTAAAACATGGAGTCGTGCCCTTAAAGGCATGGCAGTTCATATGTCTGCCCGACAAGCAGCAAAGCTTGCCAATGATCCCGATGTTGCTCTGGTTGAGCAAGACGGTGTTGTTCACGCTGATACAACTCAAACAACCGCAACATGGGGCCTGGATCGCATTGATCAAACAAACCTACCCCTGAGCACTGATTATAGCTACGCTAACTCGGGTACTGGCGTTACTGCTTTTGTTATCGATACCGGCATTAGAATTACCCACCAGGAATTCGGTAGCCGCGCAACTTGGGGAACCAATACGACAGACACTACTAATACGGACTGCAATGGGCATGGCACACATGTTTCTGGAACCATAGGTGGCACAACTTACGGCGTTGCCAAAAACGTGAAGTTGGTAGCCGTTAAAGTACTTGACTGCACAGGCTCTGGATCCTGGTCGGGCGTGATAGCGGGTATCGACTGGGTAACCAGCCATAAAACTTCAAATTCTGTAGCCAATATGAGCTTGGGAGGCAGTTACTCAGCCGCCATCAACACGGCAGTATCCAACTCTATTGCCGCAGGTATTGTTTATGCTGTTGCTGCCGGCAACGATAGCACGACTACTGTTAATGCTGATGCATGTCTTGCATCACCGGCCTCTACACCTAACGCAATCACAGTAGGGGCTACTGACACAACCGATGCTCGTTCCTATTTTTCAGACATAGGAACCTGTCTTGATATTTTTGCTCCCGGCAGAAACATAAGCTCTGCCTGGAATACTAATGATACCGCAACCAACACCATCAGTGGCACATCAATGGCCACGCCGCATGTTACCGGGGCTGCTGCACTTTATCTGTCTTCTTATCCAGGAGCAACACCCGCCCAAGTTACAACAGCACTAACACAAAACGCCAGCGTCAATAAAGTGACCAATGCCGGAACGGGATCGCCTAATAAGTTACTTTACACCACTATAACGCCTCCTGATTTAATGCCTCCAACGGTAATACTGGATACCCCGACTACAAACTCAACTTTGATGGGCATCACTACTCTTTCAGCAACTGCCAATGACAACATTGGAGTTACCAAAGTTGAGTTTTATGCCAACACCTCGCTGCTGGGCACCTTCACAACAGCCCCTTATAACTTAAACTGGAATTCTCAGTTATTAGCCAATGGCACTTATAATTTAACCGCGAAAGCTAGTGATGCCGGCGGCAATGCTACTTTTTCAATACCTGCCTCTGTTACCGTAGCAAATACTGTTACAGCTTGCACTACCATTAGCCAACAGATTATTGATGGGGACTTCGAGTCAGGATCGACATCCTGGGTACAAACCAATGTAATTTGGAATTTAGGAGCCGCTAAAGCTTACGGCGGCTCTTGGCTGGCTTGGCTAGGTGGATATGGAGTCACTAGCGTCGACAACCTGTATCAAAGCGTTACCATCCCTGCTAATGCTTGCTCAGCAAACTTCAGCTTCAGGATAAAAATTACCACGACCGAAACAACCAAAACAGCAACTAACGACACTATATCAGTCAATGTGACTAATAGTTCAGGCGTTGTATTAAGAAAGCTTGCAACCTACTCCAACTTGAACAAGTCCACTGGCTACGTGCTGAAAAACTTTAACTTATTAGCATACAAAGGCCAGACTATCAGGCTACAATTGCGTTCAATTGAAAATTCTTCTCGTGCAACAAATTTTTTTATTGATAATGTTTCTTTGAATTAAAAAAGTCCACATGTTAAACATGTGGCGCAATATTTTCGCGCCTATGTTTAACTACAGACTTTCAGAAATTAAATTGCCAATTTACGTTGCTGTAAACTCATACAGATAATAATGACTCTTACATTACCTTGAGAACTCATGATGAAGCTCTATTGGATCCCTGCTTTACTAGCGGCAATAATATGCGCAACAAACACTGTATTGGCTCAAGGAAACCAAATCCCTCAGTCAGAAACTTTTACTGTTCTGGCACAAGGAAGTGACAGTCATATTGAGCAGCAACATTTCCAAATTTTACGAGACAACACCGACTTACAAAAACTCTGGGATTCACACTTGGAAGGTGTTTCACCTAAACCTTCTGCACCCGATGTTAATTTTTCCAATGAAACTATTATCGCCGCTTTTGCCGGCACTAAAAATACCGGTGGATATGTATTAAATATTACAGGAATTAACGTATATCCGGATCGAGTCCAAATAGATTTATCATTGATAAAACCTGGTGATAATTGCATGGTTTCGACAGTGCTTACACAACCCTTTGTATTGGTTAAAACCGCGCAATTGACCGACAAACCCGTTAATTTTAATCTTCAGTTAAAAGCCAAAAATTGCGAGACCGGAAATATACAATAAGCCAAAATATTTACTGCTGATGTTGGCGATTTTTTTTAACCTTGAAAAATTTGGTTAAAGCCCGCGTATAAAGTTGTTCTAAGTATTGCTTGGCATTCCTTTCAGTAACCACGAAATAAAGTTTTCACGGTTACGCGAGCAGATAATAACCTTGCCTTTACCTGAAAACTTTAACACCATGCCTTCACCACTGGTAACACTGTTGACCAGCGACCCCAAAAAACCACCCGATTGTTGCGTAGCGACGGAAATCTCATGATGTAACGCACTATCCCAAGCGACCACATGGGCATTATCAATAATAATATCTTTACCAGGCTCCACATCCAGAACAAAACTGGAGCCAAAACCCGATACTGCCAACTTGCCAACTCCCGATGCTTCACAAATAAAAAAACCACCAGTTTGACCAAACATGGCTGTACCCAGACTTTGTGTGCGGACATTCAAAGTAACGCCACTTTCAGCCGCAACAAAGGCACCATCAGTGATGCTGTAACTGGTTGCGCCAATTTCTAAAACCTGAATGGCACCCGGCAATGTTGGTGACAACAAACAATCACCATCACCTCGAACAGCTTCAATATGTTGCTGAAAAAACGATTCCCCATTGGCAAAGCGACGCATCAAGGCACTACCCAAACCGCCCGTCATTTTTCCCTTTAGCTCCAAAGCGCTTTCCATCATCACCATGGCATTAGATTCACAATAAATCTTTTCGCCACGTAATAAACTGACATGCAAAAAGGGATCAATTTCGCCCGTTACTGTAAATTGCGCCACACATTCTCTCCATTAAAAATCAACCAGCCAAAGGGCAAATCGTCGATTTACCTTATTATTTAAAGCCATGATACAACGAAATAGACCTCCGACCTGAACCAGGCTAATTTTATTGACCACGAAGACACAAAGTTTTTCTTCGTGCCCTTCGTATCTTCGTGGCGGCATTCTTTTAAGATTTATCTGTTATTACGGTTTTCAAGACCCCGATAATTGTTCACGAACTTCCATGACCTGATTGACGACGGCATCAATGGCTTTCAGGTCAGTCCACGGACTCATGATAAAAGACTTTAAAGCGGCGACTGCCGGGCCATTCGGGTAATTTGCATACCGATAAGCCAATGTCCAGGAAAGTAATACACCCTCGCCTTGCATGACGCGCTCACAAATCAAATCAAATATTTGGCGATTATACTGATTATGTTCCATTAACTGGCTACGATAATCAGGATCATTAAGCTCGCAATGCAAGGCTTTTTCAGCATCCACACCAGGGGGGTAAACCCGAAACAGGGTTACCGGTCCATAGTTGTAGTCGTTTAGCACCTGAATACAGTCATGTCGCTCCAAACGCTCGCGCAGCATTTCCGCCATTTCTATATTATGCCCAATAAGTACACGATAACCTTGCTTACCCAATAGCGTCATACTGGCCAATGCTGCAAGCGCTCCGGCACCGGAACGGGAGCATTCCAGCGTATAGATGCCGGGATGATAATGTCCGCCCTGATAAAGATACGGCATTTGTTCCGGCTCACGACTAAGTAAAGCCAGTGAACTACGATCTTTTATCAAAATTACACTTGAAATATAAGGCGCATAACCGGTCTTGTGTAAATCAATGCCAATGCTGTCAGCCATCTGCAAGCTGTCAATACGTTCCAACGAATCGGTTAATGATCGTAAGGTTCGGGCATGAAAACCCAAAGGATTATCTTCAAAATTGTAATCCCGAAATACCGACCATGCCCAACCAATCACAGCATCCGCATGCACATGTGGAATGTAATCCAGACCATATTCATCGACCAGATTGTCACGCAAATGCACAATGGCCGCCAAATCATCGATACCAAACGCATCAGTCGTACCGAGCGTGGCAATAATTACGGCGACTTTTTCCCCACGACTTAACGCCGCACGCAGAGCATCCTCCAATGCCGACAACGACATCTCGTTATTTGAGGTCGACGCAACGGCTATCAGGTTTTTTGTTCCCAAACCTAACCATCCTGCAACATTTAATCGTGAATAATGGGATACATCAGAGGAGAAAATTTTAAAATCTTCGCGAATACCTTCCTGCATACCCCGCCCTCCCAATATTTTTTCGATACCTAATTTACAGCCATAAAGAATGGTACCGGTACCACCGAAAGTGAACAAACCACCTGCTTGTTGAGGGTCATAACCGACCAAATTGGAAAGCATCGCAATAGACTCAATTTCCGCTTCAGAAAATCGTCCGGCATATTCATCAGTAATAATGTTGGGATTATAAATCGCCGCCGCAACAAATGCGGTAATACTCGGAATGGTTGGTGGTGGTATAACATTAAGTTGAGCGTTGGGATGAGACCAGATTGTCATGCCCTGACAATAATCGGCCAATAACCCGATCATGTCCTCAATAGAACTGATGGCCTCAGGGAATACCGCCTGCTGACTGGCCTCGTAATGACTATTTTTGATACCGTTACCCAGCAGTGGCTTGGCCGATTTAAGGCTGTCAACCTGATCCAGAAAACGTGAAATAGAATGGACAAAATAACCATCCATAATAGGATCAGATACGGGAGATGGAAAGTAAGTCTTTAGATGCTCAAGCACATCAGCATAATGATGCCATTGTTTTCTCTCAATTGCCATCGTAACCTCCTATTTATTTATTAACCTGGCTAGCCTCTATTGAGAGTTTACCTGACGAATTTGGTTTGAAACAACCTTCTTGTTTCAATATTGTCTTTCAGAAATTAAACTTCCATTCCCGTCGTTATAAGCTCATACAGATAACATCCATTGAAGGGTTGGTATCTGTTGGCATCGAAATTATTTATCTGAAAATCTATAGTAACGGCTTACACTCAAGCTCATCAGAGAGTATGGTGTTTTTTATCCGGGTATTTCTGTTGCAAAAACATCCTGTTAGGGATCAAAAAGAACGCTCCTTGTCTATCACCGCTAAAAATATGCTTGGCTGTTTGCGAAACATAACTGGCTATGGATCATCATTTTATGTTTTAAAACCGAACAACAAGACATTGCGATTTGTTAATTCAAAGCTAAGCTTCGCTTGAACTTTTTGAGTTAAAACGGGGTTGTAATTTGTTGGGGTTCGTAAACCCAACCACGCTGTATCGGAACGAATGTAAGTTGGGCTAAACAACTTACAGCCCAACATTTCAAAGCTTGTTGGACTTGATATATAGATTGCTCTGAAAATCAAATAATCCTGATTTGAATGTTGGGCTTCCTGTCGTCAGCCGAACCTACGGCCTGCCCGAGAATAGCAACCGTAGCGAGGGAAAGCAATTTTGGTCATTTGAGGCAAATAGTTGTTCTATTTAACGAAAATGAGCAGGAAATCTGGCAAAAATAGCTTTTCCGCAGTAGATTTTCTATTCTCGGACAACCTCCTAGTACTCAGTCAATCTGATAATGTCGGATAAAGTTTCTTCAGTTTTATCCGTGCATCCTCCGTGGTAAACCGCCATTTCATAGGCCGAGCAATAGTATTTCTTTTTTCTTGCCACGCTAAAATTTCTGTTTTTAACATTTCTTGATCTGGAATGCGGCGATCCATACATTGCCGTGACAGGATGCTTAATTCTATCTCGGCCATATTTAACCAACTGCCATGCTTGGGCGTGTAGTGTATTTCTAGTTTTTCAAGAATTCTTCTCGCCTCTTTTGGCTCAAATGCCTTATATAAAGAGGCACCAGTATGGGTATTCAGATTATCCATAACCAGGGTAATACGTTTAGCCTGCGGGTAATGGACATCAACCAGGTTACGAATTTGATGCGCCCAATCAATGGCCGTTCTTTGATCGGTTACCTCAACAAACCGTTTGCCCTGCAAGGGTTCAAAAAACATAAAAATATTGCTCACTCCATTACGCTCATATTCCGTGTCGTACCGAGCGACCGTGCCAGGCTTTGCCGGTATTGGTGTTCGCGTGTCTTTAATCTGTTGCTTGCTGCTTTCATCCATGCAAATCAGTGGTTGCGCTTCATCATAAGGTCGCTTGTAAACCTCAAGCGTATCTTCCATAGCACAAACAAACTCAGCATTTTTTTTAGCCGGAATACACCACTCTTTATTTTGCCAGGGTTTTAATTCGTTTTTTTTAAGGTTTGCCGGATAGTTTCATGCGATACACTTTCAATATAACCCAGCTCAACCATCTGCTGTCCAAGTAAACGTAATGTCCAGCGACTACGCCCTTCAGGTGCATCGCCACAACTTAACGCGATCAAACGGGCTTCATTCTCTCCATCAATAGTACGACTTCTAACCCGAATTGACTTTGCCCGGTTTAAAGCCGATTCCAAGCCTTCTTGAACCAGTCGCTCCCGGACTCGTTCAACGGTACGTCTTGAAATACCAAAAGCTTCACTTATTGGCCGGTCCAGCCATTTTTCTCCTAACTCGCTAACATCCGCTTTCAGCAGTATTTCAGCGTGTAACCTTTTATGAGCGGCCACTTTTCCGGTATGAATCAAACTTCCCAAATAAGCGCGTTCATCTTCCGTTAGTCGTACTATGTATTTCTTTTTCAATGGTGTTTATTAATGGCAATGTAAAGACATTATATGGGGGCTATCATTCGACATATCAACGCTGACTGAGTACTAGCTTACGAGTTGCCTTGGTTTAAGTTGATAGCCAAGAATAGGATGGGTAGAGCAATGTGAAACCCATCGCATAAGGAATCAATTATGATGGGTTTCGGCTATCGCCTCTACCCATCCTACAGGCTAACTAATTGAGATAAAAACGTAAAGTACCAACCATTTTTTCAAAAAATACCGAAAGCGGTTATAGGACAAGTTTCCCGTATTTTGAATTCTTTCACAGTCTCTACCGCTAATACGCCCTACTTTTAATCCGTCTTACGGCCTTGCTTTATTGGCATTATAGAAACTTCTATACTCCGTGTGGTCGAAATTGCAAAAAAATAGAAATACATTAACCCATTGTAAAATATGGTGTTAAATGTTTTTAAAAATCAGCAGTAGTAACCACACGTAGTATAACCAGTTGCACGGCACCCCGTTTGATATCCTGCCCCAAGGTGTACTTATACTCTTTGGAGAAATCTTTGGTTATTTCAGAAATTTTCAGAATCAGTTTATAGGTATCCCGGTAAACCGGCGAGTCGTAGTAAAATGCCATCACTCAAAAAATCGCCTGCCTGAAGCGGGAACAGGAAAGGGTTAAATAGTTAAAAAGCTCGAATCGCACGCACTGGGAGCTTGCCGAATTTAGAGCCGCTCCACTGAAAGCCGCCTGGGGTACCAATGGTAAAAAACTGGCGCCACGCACTGTTGTACTCGAACTCAGTAGAACTCCAGTAGCCCATATCAGAAAAACCACCCACAACTTGGTTCATTTTGGCCGCATATAATAAATTTAATTCCTTCATTGACGGCAAATACCAGTCGCCATAGCAGGTTTCAATGAATGATCCAAAATAATCACAAGGTGTAACACCATCGTCTTGTACCCTATAATCAGCAGCCACTTTGGCCGCAAAATTACCGGGTTTACTATCTCCGATTTGAGTCGCCACTATGATTGCTGTATTCATTACGCCAGCACCTATGCCGTCACCGGTAGCACCCGTTACTCTATCAATTCCGTTACACCATTGTATGCCAGCACTTTGATCCCTTTTGGCTGCAATTAAACCATGTTGGCCGTCATCATCTACCCAAAACACAATCCCGCCTTGATAGGTTTCGCCAATAACATGGAATGAACAGCTGGTGCCGTCGGCACCTTTTGGTCCTGCTGGACCAGTTGCTCCGACAGGACCTGCTGGACCTTGTGGGCCTATTTGTCCCTTGTCATCTTTATCGCCCTTATCGCCTCTGCCTCCTCTGTCACCTTGATTAGTTTGAGTAGCTTGAGCGGTGCCTATAGATAACGGCACTAGCATCAATGCTATTGCGATCACCAAGGGTTTTAACATTTGGTTTTTCATAAAATGCATCCTCATCAGTTTTACAAAGATGCAATTCAAGCATTAACTTACTGCGCACAGAACCCAGATTTACTAAAGCATGTAAATTTCCGCAAGCATTGCATAAGTCTCTCAGTCAGCTAATTTATAGTGGAGTTAACCAGATTCGTAACTATGAAAGATAAAAACAAGTCAGAATTTATTAACAGAAAATTAAGCGAACTGTGAGTTGTGTGAAAAAAGATCCCATATGCCATCGTTAGAAAAAACGGCTTAGGTATCATTAAGAACTGGGCTAGGTATCATTAAGAACTGGGCTAGGTAAGAAGTATGATGCTTAAAATAAAAAATACAATCCGTATAAATACCTATAATAACTAGCTAGCAAATTAAGCGGCTTTAATATTGAGCATCGTTCCTACGGTATCCGAAAATTTAGCTACAAAGAGGTCATCACTCCAAAAAAACTGTAGTATAAAATAATTCGCCACGAACATTTACCCATCTACCAGATGCTTCTAATCTGAAGGTGTATTAGAATAATTTCTACCTACAGACCATGAAGGTCTGCTATGGGTAAATGACCTGCACAAAGCCACACTTTCTTTCTTCGTGTTCTTCGTGTCTTCGTGGTGAAAGCATTTAAGCTTTTGCAGATTTACCTGGTGATGCTGCAAGCAAATCTTTGCCGCTTATTTAAAATTCCAATATTTACTGTCTGTATCACGCTGTGACTGCACCAGCCAGAAACCCTCTGCTACGCTAATCGTAAGCGCACCACTGTCAGCGCTGTTGAACCATTTTGCTTTTATTCGCTGATAATGCGCCAAAACATCCTGATGCGGATGGCCAAACTGATTGCGATAGCCTGATGAAATTAACACATAGTCTGGTTGAACAGCCTGAAGAAACGACAGTGTCGATGACGTTTTACTACCGTGATGAGGGGCAATTAATATGTCGGCCTTTAACTTATTGCCATAAGTCTCAACCAGCCAAGATTCCGCTGCAGCCTCTATATCACTGGTCAGCAACACAGCCCCCTGTTTAGACTGAATTTTTAATACACAGGAGTTATCATTTTCCGAAACAAACGGATGCTGTGGCGATAGTAAAGTGAACCTGACACTATCCCATTCCCAGGATTGCCCGGTAGCACAAACAACTGGAGAATAATCGCTTAACTGTTCGGGAGCACTGGTTAATACCTGCTCTGTGGGCATCCCAGCTAATAAAGATACCGCTCCACCAATATGGTCATTGTCACCGTGGCTAATAATAAGTTTGTTAATTTTGCTTACCCCTTGCTGCCTTAAGAAAGGCAATAACGTATTCTTGCCAATATCGCTTTCCTCTGAAAATTTGGAACCGGCATCATAAACCAACCAATGATTGGTCGTTTGTACGACTATAGACAAGGCTTGCCCGACATCCAGTAGAGTCATGTTAATAGCGCCTGATTCAGGTTTTTTTGATGCGGTAAAAACCAAAGGTAAAAACATGACCAGACTTAACCACCGCGCTGGAATACCGCGAGGCGCAAGCAATAATAAAACCCCGGGGATGGCAAGTACCAAAGCCCATAATGGGGGTTGGGCGTGATTTATGATTGCTAACGGCAACTCTGCCAAATGAACTAACAGCCACCATAAGCCTTGCAAGATAATATCAACAACCATAAACAGCTTGCCGGCCAATAACTGCGAAGCAAACATAATAATGACCCCCAGTAATGACAAAGGCACTACCAACAGACTGATAACGGGTACAGCAATAAAATTGGCTAATGGCGAGCAAAGTGAAACCTGTTGAAAAAAGAACAGTAACAATGGCGATAATCCCACCGAGGTTGCCCAATTGATTTTTATCATTTCAAGAAGATAACCCGGATTGCCCAAGCGCCCGGCAACGGTATAAACAATCAAGCTGACAGCAAGAAAGGATAGCCAGAAGCCAACGGATAAAACTGCCAAAGGATCAAATATCAATACGGCAAACAAGGCAACAGCCAGGGTATTAAAGGGCCGGGTATTACGCTGAAGAAAAATGGCCAGCATAACAATGGCAAGCATGATTACCGAGCGTTGGGTTGGCACCGAAAACCCCGCCAACCCGGCGTAAAAGACAGCCATAACCATCGCGGCAACGGTAGCAACTCTTTGCGGTGACCACCCCAGCAGCCCTGTTCTGGCCCACAGGTTAAGTACCAAAAAATAAACCAAACCGGCGATCAGCCCAACATGCGAACCGGAAATAACAACCAGATGCGTCGTTCCGGTTTTACGAAAAACGTCCCATTGATTTTGCGTAATACTACTGCCATCGCCAATAGTTAATGCCTTAATTAAAGCAAGACTTGGACTGTCAGGTAAAGTAAGCGACAGACGGTCAATAATGCTTTGCCGCCACACAGCAATACTGCTCCAAGCTGACTTCCGCCCCAGTAAAACCGGTATTTGACTGGTAGGGCGCACATAGCCGACAGCACTAACACCTTGGGTAAATAACCAGCGTTCATAATCAAATCCACCCGGATTTAAACTACCATGAGGCTGCTTTAATTTAACAGTAAAAGACCAATGCTCACCGGCTTTAATGGTTTGATCAGGAAAATACCAACTTAATCTTATTTTGGAGGGTAACTTTTGTGCTGAGTGGGTCACGACAAAATCAAAACGCGTACTTCTTTCATCCTGCTCAGGTAAATCAACAATAAAACCGTTAACGGGAATATCAATGCCCTCAAGAGATTCAGGCAACCGGTCGGCTAACCGACTCATTGCAAACACTATTGCCCACAATAAGCCGATAACAAAAAACAGCCACCGCCAATACCTCAACCATGCCATAATGCCGGCAGAAGCAGCGACGACTATTAGCCACTGAATTCCCGGCAATGCCGAAAACTGCTGAACGACTAAAAGTCCGGCTAGAAATGACAGGGCAGAAACAATCATTTAGCTCCTTGGCATTTTTTAGGCTGACAAAAATCTGATAAACTGTTTTATAAACAACTTTAACTTTAAAATACGATGGCCAAAAAACTGTTACAAAAACTATTAAATAAGTTTGTCCCTGACCATAACGTAATTAAACAGCACAAAAATCTGCAGTTTCTGGGCGATAAACTGCACGATCCCAATCTCTGGCATTTAAATAGAAGCTCAGTCGCTATGGCTTTTGCCGTAGGTCTTTTTTGTGCCTGGATTCCAACCCCCGGTCAAATGGCAATTGCGGCGGTAGGCGCATTTTATTTAAGGGGGAATTTACCGATTGCTATCGCGCTGGTTTGGATAACCAACCCTGTCACCATGCCGCCATTATTTTACTTTGCTTATCTGGTTGGACTTTCGGTGCTAAATCTCCCCGCCACCTCTTTTTCACTGGATGCCGTATTATCGGGTGACATATTGTTTCCGTTTCTGACTGGTTGCCTGCTTATAGGTTTAGTGTGCGCTACTACAGGCTATTTCGGCATTAACTATTTCTGGCATTATCATGTCGCCAAAAAATGGGCCGACAGGAAACAAACACGCAAGAATCCTTCTTCAAAAAAGAATCCGTTCAAAGCCGTTAGTTACGATAAACAGTAACTTCTGGATAAATTCGCAAAGATATCTTAAAAATTTCTCACCACGAAGACACGAAGAAAAAAATTTAAAGCCTGCCCGACTTGGCTGTTTTCGACTCCGCTCAGCGAAAGATTTAACCTTAAACTGCCCAATTTAGGTAACCCAAAAAAGACCAATTATTTTCTTCGTGTTTTCGTGGTGAATAAAATTAACCAACAATCAAGCCATCTTCCATGTGCAAAACCTTGCCCATACGTGACGCCAGGTCATGATCATGAGTCACTACCAAAAAGCTGACATTCAGTTCCTGATTTAACTCCAGCATTAACTGATAAACCTGATCGGCAGTTTTACTGTCAAGATTGCCGGTAGGTTCATCGGCCAATATCAAACTTGGTTTGTTAATTAATGCCCTTGCCACGGCTGCACGCTGCCTTTCGCCACCGGATAACTCACCCGGTTTATGTTCAATACGATGACCTAAACCTACCCGCTCCAATAATTCACTGGCACGAATACGTGCTTGCTTTACCGTCTCTCCGCCAATCAATAAAGGCATCGCCACATTTTCCAGAACCGTAAACTCGCCTAATAAATGATGCGACTGATAAATAAATCCTAAGGATTTATTCCTTAATTTAGCCAGCTTTCCGGCACTAACTTGATTAATGTTAACCCCATCCAAAACGACCTCGCCACCACTGGCTTTTTCCAGACCGCCCAAAAGGTGCAACAAGGTACTTTTACCTGAACCTGACGCGCCCATAATGGCAACACGCTCACCAACGCCAATATTTAAATTAACGCCTCTCAGAACCTCAACATCCAAACCACCTTGGTCATAGCGCTTGGTTAGTTGGTGACAATGTAAAATGCTGGTTTTATTCATATCTAAGAACTTCCGCTGGATTTATTCGGGATGCCTGCCAGGCAGGATAAATCGTCGCCAATAAGGACAGAAAAAAGGCCATGCCGGCAATCGCATAAACATCCGACCATACCAACTTGGAAGGCAATTCACTAATGTAATAAACATCAGCAGCCATAAATTGAACATGAAATAATTTTTCAATGGCCGGTACGATGGTTTCAACATTTAACGCCAGCAATACTCCACCTAGTGTTCCCAGTGCCGTACCCACTACTCCGATAATCGAGCCTAACACCATAAAGATACCCATCACTGAACCCGAGGTCAGCCCTTGGGTTTTTAGAATAGCGATATCACCGCGTTTATCAGTGACTACCATTACCAGCGTAGAAACAATATTAAACGCAGCTACCGCGACTATCAATAACAGGATAATAAACATCACCCGTTTTTCTGTCTGAATGGCCTTAAAGAAATTGTTATGCGCCAGCGTCCAATCACTGACCTGATATTCGTCATAAAGAGCCGTTGCCAATGAGCGCGTAATTTGCGGCGCATTAAACAAATCATCCAGCTTAATACGCAGGCCTGAAACTGAACCTTCCAAACGAAATAACTTGGACGCATCCTCAATATTAATCAGTGCCATGTTACGATCATACTCATACATTCCGACCTGAAAAACACCCACCACAGTAAAGCGCCGCATTCTTGGCACAATACCTGCCGGTGTAGAATTAATTTGTGGACTGATTACAGTGATTTTATCCCCCGTCATCACCCCTAAATACTTGGCCAGTTCAACACCCAAAACAATACCGTATTGACCGGCAACCAGATCGGAAAGCTTGCCTGACTTCATTTTATCGGCAACCTCGGAAACCCTGGATTCATAATCCGGCAGTATCCCGTTAAGCATGGTTCCACTGACACGCCGATCGGCGTTAATCATAACCTGTCCACTAATAAAGGGTGCTGCGCCCTCTACATGGGGGTAACCTTTTAATTTCTGATCCAGTTCATGCCAGTTATCCAACTGCCCGTATTTACCGGTGACCGTAGCATGTGAAGTCATGCCCAGAATTCGCTCGCGTAATTCAGCTTCAAAAC
The DNA here is from genome assembly GCF_022788635.1 of Methylobacter sp. S3L5C. Lineage (NCBI taxonomy): Bacteria > Pseudomonadati > Pseudomonadota > Gammaproteobacteria > Methylococcales > Methylococcaceae > Methylobacter > Methylobacter sp. S3L5C. The sequence goes on from NZ_CP076024.1 coordinate 250,277, forward strand.
CATTCATCACTGACAAAACGGTAATTAGCGCAGTAACGCCCAACGCAATACCAAGAACAGAAGTTAAGGTAATGAAAGAAATAAACTGGGTACGACGTTTAGCCCGCGTGTAACGCAAGCCTATATAAAAAACAAGAGGTTTAAACATGAAAGCTATAAGTTAGAGAAAAAAATCAGGAGGCCTTGCACTGAGGGCAAAATCCATATAAATAAAGGCCATGATCTGTTAATTCATAACCCAGTTTTAAAGCAATTTCTTTTTGCCGAGTTTCGATAACTTCATCCGTAAACTCATCCACTTTGCCGCATTTCATACAAAGGATATGGTCATGGTGAGAACCGGTATCCAATTCAAAGACCGAATTACCGCCTTCAAAGTGATGCCTGGTCACCAAACCTGCGGCTTCAAACTGGGTTAAAACCCTATAAACAGTGGCCAAGCCAATTTCTTCATCTTCACTCAGCAAAATTTTATAAACTTTTTCAGCCGTTAAATGACGCTCGTTAACCTGTTTTTCTAATATTTGCAGGATCTTAACCCGAGGTAAAGTAACCTTCAGGCCCGCGTTCCTTAAATCATGCATTTCCATCATTAATCTCCGCTTAAGCCAATCTGCAAGCAACTAAATACAAAATAGCGCACATTGTAGCCTTTTTAGATCGCATAAGCATGACAGTTTTATAGGATAATGATTTAACATCCTGTATGATTTTACATTTTGACACTTCCACCGCCTCTAATGAGAAAGTCGCTTTATTATTTAAGCTTATTGACAAGCCTGACACTGGTCTCTTGCTCTACCATCCTGAACAATTTACCAGGCGTCTACAACCTGGAAATTCAACAAGGCAATATTATTGATCAGGGCATGGTTGACCAGCTCCGACCGGCCATGAACAAGCGCCAGGTACTTTACATCATGGGTTCACCTATGCTGGATAATGTTTTCCACAAGAATCGCTGGGATTATATTTATTCAATCGAGCCTGACGGTGAAGACAGGATACAAAAACAAATCTCGTTATTTTTTGAAAATGACCAAATAGTCGGCATTCAGGGAGATTTCAGGCCGGGAGCGGCACCTGCCATTAGGTCATTGGGTGAAATATCCATCAACGTGCCCAAACGTGACCTTGATAGAACATTATGGGAAAAAATCACCGGCCTGTTTGGCTATGATGACGTTGAGGACGCCCCTAAACCTGAGGCAAAATCATCACCCGGACCAGAATCCGTTAAATTACCACTTTAACAGCTTGGGCAATACCAGGGATTGGCTTATCTAATCTCCGGTGTAGAATGGGTAAAGTGCAGCGTGCCCATCAAACGTACACCCTACATTTAGTCTTCACCACACAATATTGATGGGCACGGCATAGCCTTTACCCATCCTTATATCTATACATTACACGGGTTTATCTGAATACTGCTTATCAAAAAACAGCTCAGACCTTTACTGCCCGCTGCCTTCTGGCTTCCTTTGGGTCATGAATTAAAGGTCGATAAATCTCTACCCTGTCGGCCTGTCTCAATAGTTGATCAAGCTTGCAAACACTACCAAAAATACCGACTTTTAGATCAGTTGCCGTTATTTCCGGGAAACGGCTCAACAAGCCGGATGCCTGAATGGCCTGTTCGGCGGTAGTACCGGTCGGCATGTTCAGAGCAACAAGCACTTGTTGTTCATCATTTGCATAAGCCACTTCTATAGCAATCAACATTTCATCCATAGACTTGCTTGGCCCTGGCGGTAAAAGAGCTGACCATGGTATTACATATCTGGTTAAAGACCACACCAAAGGCCAGACTGGCCAACATTCCCGACATTTCAAATTCCAAATCAAGGGAAATCTTGCTGGCATCTTCGCGTAAGGGCATAAAAGTCCATACACCTTCCAGATAAGAAAAAGGCCCATCCAGTAAAGATACCGTTATTACCCCTCCCCCATCAACGGTATTTCTTGTTGAAAAAGACTTTTTGAAACCACCCTTGGAAATAAGTAATTCTGCTTCAACGATATTGTCTTCACGCTTGATAATTCGACTGCCACTACACCAAGGCAAAAATTTTGGATAATCTTCAATATTATTAACCAAATCAAACATTTGCTGTGCAGAAAACTTAACCAGTGCACTTTTTTGAATAACCGTCATTTAAAGCACCCCAATGACATGCAAAAAGACAAAAAATACAGCGGCTGGTGCCACATAGCTAATTAAAATTTTCCATAGCTGATAACTTTCTGCATTAGGCATATCCAGCTCTTCTTCGCTATGTTGCTGCTTCATAATCCAACCGGCAAAAATCGCAATACAAAAACCACCGATGGGAAGCATTAAATTAGCCGTTAAGTAATCCAGCAATTGAAAAATACTTCTATCAAAAAACTTAACCTCAGACCAACTATTGAAAGAAAATGCCGTACCCAAACCAAGTAACCAGACTGTTAACCCCGACCAAACACAGGCTTTTTGCCGACTAAAACCCTTACTTTCAACCAGCCAGGCAACGGCAGGTTCAATCAAGGAAATGGATGAGGTCAACGCTGCCGTAGTCAGCATCACAAAAAATAATATCCCCATTAACCAGCCGCCAGTCATCGTGCCAAAAGCAACAGGCAAGGTTTGAAAAATCAGTCCCGGCCCGGAATCAGCCTCCAGATTATTGGCAAAAACAATAGGAAAAATAGCAATACTCGCCAATAAAGCCACTACCGTATCCGCACCTGCAATCAAAATTGCAGTTTTGGCAATCGATATATTTTTAGGTAAATAAGAGCCGTAAACCATAATTGCCCCCATACCTAAACTGAGAGTAAAAAATGCATGACCCATCGCCGACAATACCGAGTCGCTGGTCAGCTTGCTAAAATCAGGCACGAATAAAAAATATAGCCCTTGATTATAGCTTTTTGTAGTCATCGCATAAGCGACCAATAACAGCAGCAAGACAAACAAAGTCGGCATTAAAAACTGCACAGCCTTTTCCAGACCTTTATTAATGCCGCGAACCACGATTAACATCGTTGTCACCATAAATAGCGAATGCCAGAAAATCAACTGCATCGGACTGGCAACAAAATCATCAAAAATCTTTTTTATGGCAACACCATCGGCATCAAAAAAACTACCTGTAAAAGCTTTTAATACATAAGCCGAAGCCCAACCGGCAATGACACTGTAGTACGATAAAATTATCAAGCCTGCGATAACACCCATCCAACCTAAATAATGCCAGTTTTTATCTGCACCCGCTTCTTCAGTTAACAAGTCCATCGTCTCAACAGGATTTCTCTGACTGCGTCGTCCCAGCATGGTTTCCGCAATCATGATTGGAATACCAATTAGCAATACACAGAAAATATAAACGATAACAAATGCGCCACCACCATTTTCCCCGGTAATATAGGGAAACTTCCATATATTACCCAAGCCCACTGCTGAACCGGTTGCTGCCAGAATAAAGGCAATACGTGATGACCACGCCCCATGCTCTGATTTTTTTGTATCCGTCATTTTTTATTGCCCATTAAAAACTCACCTTATTAGTAATATCGAGTAAAATAACAAAATTATTCCTTTACGTCAGTTTTAAAATTAAAAACCAGCCCACTATTATGGCCGAAAAAAATCCTAAAAAAAATAAAACCCAGCAAAATGCAACGATTGCCGTTAATCGCCAAGCCAGGCATGAATATTTTATTGAAGAGCGATTTGAAGCCGGAATTGTTTTAGAAGGCTGGGAAGTTAAAAGCCTGCGAGATGGTCGTGTTCAACTTAAAGAAAGCTATGTCATATTAAGACGTGGCGAAGCATGGTTATCTGGTGCTCATATTTCTGCGCTGTTATCAGCTTCCACGCACATTAAACCGGATGCTATCCGCTCTAAAAAATTATTACTAAACCGTCATGAGCTGAATAAACTGATTGGCTCGGTAGAACGCAAAGGTTACACACTGATTCCCTTATCCATGTACTGGAAAAACGGACGAGCCAAGCTGGAAATCGGCCTGGCAAAAGGCAAACAGTTGCACGATAAACGCGCAACCTCAAAAGACCGCGATTGGCAACGAGAAAAAGGCCGTATTCTGAAAAAGGGTTAAATTGCTGTCATAAGGCATTTCCTGCCGAGAATATAAATCCCAAGCATTTTGTATAGATTTTTTGTGAACTGCCTTATAAAAAAGACCATCCAGCAATGAATAAACTACCTGCCCTATTGTCCGCAGCAAACAGCCTGTTAATTATCGTCGATTTACAGACTAAATTATCAGCGGTTATGCCTGCAACTGAAGCAAAACTGATAACAGAAAATGCCGGTAGCCTGGTTGAAGCTGCAGCAATACTTAATATTCCGATATTGGTAACCGAGCAATACCCCAAAGGTTTAGGCACTACCGATACATCCATCATCCAAAAACTGCCTGAAGCAACACCGATTTTTGAAAAAACCGGTTTTTCTTGCTGCCTGGCTGAAGGTTTTTGCAATGCCTTGGAAAACAGTGAACGTAAACAGATTATTCTAACCGGAATTGAAGCGCATGTTTGCGTCTTACAAACCGCACTGGAGTTGCGCCATAATGGCTATCAGGTTTATGTCGTCGAAGATGCCATTTGTTCACGTAAAAGCGTTCATAAAGTCTATGCTTTGCAACGTATGCAACAACAAGGCATTACCATTATCAATTACGAGTCAGTCTTGTTTGAATGGCTGAGAGATGCCAACCATCCTGATTTTAAAAATATTTCAGGCTTGCTTCGGTAAATTAAACCGGTTTAAGCTCAGCCGTCAAAAAAACTGCTGCTTAAACTTTTTATCCTTTTTTTAAGCTTTCATCCATGTCACTTAATTCATTCCTTGAAAAAATAAACCAGTCTGACGCCGTCAGTTTTGATGAAACCATCGCTGTTATTACCGAAAACTATCATTATCAAGCCACTGAATTTAGTAATGGCCTCAATGAACACACCTTGATCAGCAAAGCCGGAACTAATGAGGGCTCGTGTAAAATTTTCGCTTTTGCCGAGATTCACCATCTGGATCCACAAAAAACGTTAAACCTGTTTGGCGATTATTATCGGCTGGATGTTTTAAGCAATCCACAAGGCTCGGACCACAAAAACATCAGAAATTTCATGATCTGTGGTTGGGAGGGTATTTGTTTTAAAGGTGAGGCATTAACCTCAATTCCGGCAGTAGCTAACCATTAAAACAACCATGACTGACATCACGATAAAGACAACTGAATCATCAAAACAGGTAGTAAATAGCCGCCAAAAACCCGACACATCTCGAGCTGATCAGAAAATTATCGCTATGCCTGCAAGCAGTTTTCTGGTGCCGTTAACGAGTAGTAAAAAATTGGCCGCCATTCGTAAGCAATCGCAATCAGTACAGGTGCTTGAAAAAAAACCTGTGCCAAGCAGTCAAATCAAGCTTTCAGGGCAGCATAAAGACACGGACGCATTGTTAGTCGAAGCACAAGAGCAAATTAATGCCAAGATAAATGAACTTATGGCTATTTATCCGCAAGGCAGGAAAAATAAAATGTTCGCCATTAAATACGGCACTCCTGAAAGTATCAAGCAAATGACCATAAAGGCCATCTTTACACGCTTGGCTATGGTTAAACCCAAAAATTTTGCAGCCATTGAAAACCTGGATTATTTTGGTAATGCTACGTTATAAGTTGAGATACTTAATCCAGTCCGAAATACCTGAAGAACAAAACGTGAAACAATAGGTACAGTTACACCCTCATTGTATAATTTAAACCCACGCTCTTATTGTCTATAACAACTAAGGATTAATTGAGATATGACTCCAGAAAAACGCTCTATTCGCCGTCGTGGCATTTATTTATTACCCAATTTATTTACTACCGGAGCCTTGTTTGCGGGTTTTTATGCCATTACTTCAGCAATGGGCGGGCATTTTGAAACAGCGGCTATTTCAATTTTTGTAGCGATGATTCTGGATGGACTGGATGGTCGTGTGGCCCGATTAACAAATACACAAAGTGAATTCGGCGCGCAATACGATAGCTTGTCGGATATGGTCTCCTTTGGTGCAGCGCCTGCTCTGGTCATGTATTTGTGGTCATTTTCCACTTTGGGGAAATTAGGTCTTTTTGCCGCCTTTGTCCACATGGCTGGCGGCGCATTAAGACTGGCCCGTTTTAATACACAATTAACTTCCGCTGATAAACGTTATTTTCAAGGCTTGCCCAGTCCTGCAGCCGCCGCTATTCTTGCCGGATTTATCTGGATTTCTCTGGAGCACAATTACCCTGTTGAAATAGTAAGATATATCGGTATCGTATTAACCATCAGTACCGGCTTGTTAATGGTCAGTAATTTCAGGTATTCCAGTTTTAAAGAAATTGATTTAAAAGGTAAAGTGCCATTTTTTGTCGCTATTACCGTTATGCTGGGTATCGCTTTTGTAATGGCGCAACCACAAACCATGCTGTTCCTGTTGTTTCTTGCTTATGCAATTTCAGGTCCGGTTGTCACTCTGGTGATGCGTAAACGTAAATGGCAAGGACGTAAATCTTAAAATCTGCTTGAGGGCAAATTATCATTCGCGTATAGTCAACGCCATGATTATTCAATACACCCCGCATTTTAAAAACACGCTTGCCGGCACAATAACTGCCAAAGCAAGCTTGTGCGCGTGGCTGCCCTGCTTTTTAAGATTCCTGCCCTGAGGGCATACAATCTTTTTCATTTATATTAGTTAAATCCCCCCTTATTTATATCAACCCAAACGTTGATATCTTTTCATCGACTGCAAGGATGCAGAAAGAAGAATAATGCAGGAGCACAAACCGAGAATGGAGTTTTTATGAAAGACAAGTTAATTATATTTGACACTACCTTGCGCGATGGCGAGCAAAGCCCTGGTGCATCAATGACCCGCGATGAAAAAGTCAGAATTGCCAAAGCACTGGAACGGTTAAAAGTTGATGTTATCGAAGCCGGATTTCCTGCCGCCAGCCCAGGTGATTTTGAATCCGTTCAAGCCGTTGCCAATGTTATAAAAGACACTATCGTCTGTGGTCTGGCCAGAGCCTTGGATAAGGATATAGATCGTGCCGGCGCTGCACTTAAAGGTGCTAATCGCTCACGAATTCATACCTTTATCGCCACGTCGCCAATACATATGCAAATGAAATTGCAAATGTCGCCCGAGCAAGTGATTGACTATGCAGTTAAAGCCGTTAAACGTGCACGGCAATATACTGATGATGTCGAATTTTCACCTGAAGATGCCGGGCGCTCTGATGAAGATTTTTTGTGTCGAATACTGGAAGCCGTCATTAATGCCGGCGCTACCACACTGAATATACCCGATACGGTAGGTTATAGCGTACCCCAGCAATTTGGCGCAACCATTGCCAATTTGATGAACCGCATCCCTAATTCAGATAAAGCCATTTTTTCTGTGCATTGCCATAATGACTTGGGGTTGGCAGTGGCCAATTCCTTGTCTGCAGTGATGAATGGTGCACGTCAAGTTGAATGTACCATCAATGGTTTAGGGGAGCGTGCCGGCAATGCTTCTTTGGAAGAAGTGGTGATGGCTGTCCGTACCCGTCATGATGTCTTTAGCTGCCAAACCGGTATAGATACCCGTGAAATTTTAACCTGCTCAAAATTGGTTTCTTCCATCACCGGCTTTCCCGTGCAACCCAACAAAGCTATCGTCGGTGCCAATGCGTTTGCTCACGAGGCAGGCATTCATCAGGATGGCGTATTAAAAAGCCGCGAAACTTACGAGATTATGCGTGCTGAAGACGTAGGTTGGAGTGCCAACCGCATGGTATTGGGCAAGCATTCCGGTAGAAATGCCTTTAAAAGCCGGATTACTGAATTGGGTTTTGAGTTTACCTCGGAAGAAGAATTAAATGATGCCTTTTCACGCTTTAAACAATTAGCCGATAAAAAACACGAAATTTTCGATGAAGATTTGCAGGCACTGATTTCAGAAGCCGGTTTTGAATCAGAAGATGAATATGTCAAGCTTATCTCTTTAAAAGTCTGCTCCGAAACCGGAGAAATACCCAACGCAAAAGTCACCTTACGAGTAGACAATAAAGAAGTTGTCGGTAGTTCTGATGGCGGCGGCGCTGTTGATGCGAGCTTAAAAGCCATTGAAAAGCTGGTTAAGTCCAAGGCTACCCTGGAACTTTATTCGGTTAACAATATCACCAATGGCACCGATGCCCAGGGAGAAGTCACTGTGCGCCTTGAAAAAAATGGCCGTATTGTTAATGGTTTGGGGGCTGACACCGATATAGTCATCGCCTCGGCAAAAGCCTATATCAACGCGGTAAACAAGCTGAACAGCCCTGATCAACGCCGACATCCACAGAAAGGTGATGTCTAGCCTTAAGATGCAAACAATGAATAAAAAGACCAGCGACTCTGGTATATTCTTCGCAAGAAATTGCTTAAGTTAATGGATCTTTATGTTTGTCCGACTATCAGGCAGTCTGGAGTTTGATTTTGGATAATATACTGCGCTTGCAATATTTAGAGGCTATGGGTATTGATGTCTGGCTACCCAGAGCATCAATACCGGATGGACAAACGCCGGAATTTGAAGCGGCTGTTGATAATATTGGATCAGAGACAATAACATCGGCAACCGATAACTGGGATGACTTACAAGCCGAAATTACTAACTGCACAAAATGTGCTTTGTGTACCACACGATCACAAACAGTATTTGGCTCAGGAAATAAACAGGCTGACTGGATGTTGGTGGGTGAGGCTCCCGGACAACATGAAGATAAACAAGGTTTACCTTTCGTCGGTAATGCAGGCTTATTATTAACAGAAATGTTGCGGGCTATTGGGCTGAACCGGGAGGAAGTCTTTATTACCAATGTAATAAAATGCAGTCCGCCCAATAACCGCGACCCTCATGTTAATGAAATTGAAAGCTGCAGCGATTATCTGTACCGGCAACAACAACTTGTTAAGCCGAAAATCATTGTCGCACTGGGTCGTGTTGCCGCACAAACCTTGTTAAAAACAAATGAACCTTTAGCCGAATTAAGAGGCAAAGTACACAACTTCAATAACACACCCGTTGTTGTCGTTTATCATCCAGCCTATTTGCTACGGTTCTTGCCGGAAAAGCGCAAAGCCTGGTTGGATTTAACACACGCTATACAAACATTTAAAAATAACGAAGGTTGATTTATGCGGGGATTGATGGACAAAATAAAAAACTTGGTGATTTATGATGCCGATAAGGAATTCTATGCCAAAGTATTTCCCGACTCCGTGACCAAAAAAGATTTGCTACGCATGCGAATAATGACGCATGGGGATTTACCCCGTGTGCTCGAAATTGAAAGAAAAAACTATCCCTTTCCTTGGGAAGAAGACATTTTTACCGACTGTTTTAAAGCAGGGTATAGTTGTTGGGTCTGCGAGTTGGACAATAAAGTATTGGGCTACTGCCTGCTTTCAATGGCAGTTGGTGAAGCGCATATACTTAATATTTCCGTAGACCCTGCCGAGCAGAAACAAGGCTTGGGCCGTAAAATGCTGGAGCACTTGATTGAAGTCGCACGGGGACGCGCAGAAACAGTTTTCCTTGAAGTCAGACCCACTAATACTTGGGCTATCGCACTTTATGAAGATATGGGTTTTAACGAAATAGGCATTAGAAAAGGCTATTACCCCGCCGAAAACGGCCGAGAAGATGCCATCATGCTGGCGTTGCAGTTGTTTTAATAATAATCAAAGACTTTCCAACATTTACTATTCACCACGAAGACACGAAGTTTTTAACTTAGATTTCTTCGTGGTGATATAACCTTAAGTTGAGCTTACTGCCCGCCCCCTAAAGCAAGCTTATTTCAAGTTATCAGTGACATGTGGCTCAATAAGCTGATACATGAGCTGATGCATCTTTGGACTGCCGACAATCACATTGCCTGATTCCAGGTAATTGTCATTAAAAGAAAAATCCGTGATAACACCGCCAGCTTCTTTAACCAACAAGATGCCTGCTGCCATATCCCATTCCATTAAACCGATTTCCCAAAAACCATCCAACCGACCGGCGGCAACATAAGCCAAATCAAGTGCCGCTGAACCGGCGCGGCGAATCCCTGCACATTCGGGCGCTAATGCTTTAAACATACCCAGATAAGCGTCAAGGTGTTTATCGGTTTTAAAAGGAAAACCGGTACCAATTAGTGAGCCGTTTAAACTATTTTGATTAGTTACTCTAAGGCGACGACTGTTTAACATGGCTCCACCACCACGCTTGGCCGTGAATAACTCATCACGCAGAGGATCATAAACCACAGCTACCTCAATCTTGCCTTTATGTTTTAAAGCAATGGAAACAGCGTACTGAGGAAATCCATGCAAAAAATTAGTAGTACCGTCCAGCGGGTCTATTACCCAAACAAAATCGTTACCTTGATGTTCGCCACTTTCTTCCGCCAAGATAGCGTGGTCAGGATAGGCAGCTCTGATAATGCCAATTATTTCTCGCTCAACGGTACGATCAACCTCGCTGACATAATCATTTTTACCTTTTTGATCGACGTGCAGACGGCTAACATTATCAGCTGAGCGAAGGACTAAGTCACCCGCGCTTCTGGCAGCACGGACGGCAATATTTAACATGGGTTGCATAAGCGAATTTACAATGAGCAGATAAAGTGTCAATGATAGCAAATCTTTTGGTAAAATTGGCTTATTTTTAACAAAGGACGATACCATTGCTGTCACATATAAAAATTGTTCTGGTCGAAACATCGCATCCCGGCAATATCGGAGCGGTTGCTCGCGCCATGAAAAACATGAACATAACTGATCTTTGCCTGGTTTCGCCTAAACTTTTTCCCAATGCCGAAGCCACATCCAGAGCATCAGGTGCCGATGATATTTTAGCGAAAGCTACCGTATGTGACAGCTTGCAAGAAGCCATCGCTGACTGTGAGATGGTCATCGGAGCCAGCGCCAGATGCAGAACCATTAGTTGGCCGGAAATGACGCCTCGGGAATGTGCAGAGGCAGTCGCGATTAATGAATCTGACAATAAAGTCGCCATTGTTTTTGGCAGGGAAAATTCAGGTTTAAAAAATCATGAGCTGGATTTATGTCATTTTCTGCTACGAATCCCCTGCAACAGTGAGTATAGCTCTCTGAATATTGCCGCTGCAGTACAAGTCATTTGTTATGAGTTATTTGTTACAGCCGGTATGCAAGAAGCTATTAATATTGGCGATAAAGGTAAAACACCGAAAGCGACAGCCATTCAAATGGAATCTTTTTACACACATTTATACGAAGCGTTAACTGATATCGGCTTTATGCACCCTGATAAATCAAAATCTATTATGCGGCGTTTGCGACGAATTTATAATCGCGTACAACTGGATATTAAGGAACTGGATATACTCAGGGGTATTTTACGAATGTCCCAAGACCATCAAAAAAAGTAACTTATATTTAGAGTCATCTATATTAATTTTCTGCTAATTCATCCTGTTAGAAAGCCATCTTTTAATAAAGTTGAAAATCTCCAGCCAACAGCAACAGAGAATTAAACCATAAAATCATTAGATGATCGTTACTTTGTAATCCATTAGCATAATAGTTGACTATTTTGGTAGGTTAAGTATAGTAACGCTAATATACTTATTTTTTTGAGGGATTATCTAGTGCGATTAACTACTAAAGGCCGTTATGCTGTAACAGCCATGCTCGACTTGGCTTTTCACAGCCAGACAAAACCCGTTACTTTAACCGATATTGCGGCCCGCCAAACTATTTCCCTGTCTTATTTGGAGCAATTATTTGCACGCTTACGTCGCGCCAATATGGTAAAAGGCATTCGTGGACCCGGTGGCGGTTATACTCTGGCAGGTAAGGCTTGTGACATCAATATTGCAGATATTATTGCAGCTGTCGATGAACCGATTGATGCCACCAAATGTGGTGGTGAATCCAATTGCCAAAATGAAAAGGCGTGTTTAACTCACGATCTTTGGATGGGCTTGAGTGAACAAATCAGGGATTATTTAAAAGGCATCACTCTGGCTCATCTCCTGGAAAAGCATCGTGTTCAGGAAATTGTCAAAAGACAAGAACAGGATGCTCTTCAGGTTATTGAAATACATCGCCAGACAAAATCAATCACTAACCTGAATGATCTACTTTGATCATAACGCAACAACACCCATCGATGATCGGGTACTGGAAGCAATGTTACCCTTCCTGACGTCTTTTTACGGCAATCCTTCCAGCTTATATCGTCACGGCAGAATAGTGCGAAGCGCCATTGATACTGCCCGCGAGCAGGTTGCATCACTGGTCGATGCCCCCATATCGCAAGTCGTTTTCACCAGCGGTGGTACTGAGTCAAATAATCTGGCATTAGCCATATTACCGGCCCGAGGCAGACTCGCTATTTCTGCGACTGAACACCCCTCCATTACTGAACCTGCCCTGCGTTTAAAGCAGCTTGGCTCGACGTTAAGCATCATCGATGTCGATGCCAACGGACTTGTCACGCAAGCGGCCATTGAAGAACTGATTAACAAAAAACCGGACCTGGTTTCAATTATGATGGCAAATAATGAAACCGGAGTTATTCAGGACTTGGCGCCCTGTGTCCAACAGTTAAGAACAAACGACATTATTATTCATACCGATGCCGTACAGGCATTGGGTAAAATACCGGTCTCATTTAACCACCTTGGGGCTCATTTGATGTCACTATCCAGCCACAAAATTTATGGGCCTAAAGGCTGTGGCGCCCTACTATTTGAAAAAGGCCTGGAGATAACCCCGGTCTTTCTTGGTGGTGGACAGGAACAAGGACTAAGAGCTGGCACTGAAAATGTAGCCGCTATTGTCGGCTTTGGCAAAGCCGCAGAACTTGCAAAGACAGAACTGAGCAAACGCAGTGAACAACTATTAGCTTTACGAACACTACTGGAGGCGCATTTAGCCACTATTCCAGGCTTAACTATTTTTGCCCGACAGGCAAACAGATTACCGAATACCATCCAGTTTGGCATCCCTGAAATTGATGGTGAAATGCTGCTAATGAAACTGGATCAAAAAGCAATTGCCGTTTCCAGTGGCTCGGCCTGTGCCAGTGGCGGTAGAATACCCAGCCCGATACTTATCGCGATGGGTGTAGAAGCCGAACTTGCAAAAAGCGCCATACGCATCAGTTTAGGTATGGCTAATACTGAAATTGAAGTACTTGAATTTATTAATCAATTAAAAGCCTTGGTTTACCAAGCATAAAGAGGATGTTATGTCTGTTTCATTAACTGAAAGTGCAGCTCGTCAAATAAAAAAACAGCTGGAAAAACGTGGACAGGGAATCGGTTTAAAATTAGGTGTAAAAAAATCCGGTTGCTCGGGCTATGCCTACGTACTGGATTATGCCGACGCACTAAATGAAAATGATGCCGTATTTGAAGGTTTTGGTGTTAAGGTCATCGTACCGGAAAGTGACCTGGAATTTGTTGATGGCATAGAACTGGATTATCGCAGAGAAGGTATTAATGAAGCTTTTAAATTTAACAACCCGAATGTTAAAGGTACCTGCGGCTGTGGCGAGAGCTTTTCGGTAGGGTAAAAAATCCCTGTAACGCTGACCCTTTACGGGAATTTTGATCGTAACAAGTAAGCCGCTATGGACCATCACAAAATACATAGGGGCTTCAGTGTAAAAAGACCTGAATTCCATATACTCCATCCAGACCTCTCACTGCTTTCATAAAACGTTCATTGGATAACTCAAGAACGTGAAAAAACTGCACTTATCCTTTCTGCTTCCTGTATCATCTCAATTAATTTGAAATTAACACACCAGTGCTAATCGACCAGAAAAGCCAGACGATTACTTAGTCTTTTCAGGGATACGAAACAGTGGCCACAAAAAAAGAAAAAACGACTTGCTAAATATATTCAAGATAAAATCCTTCTGGATTTATGGCCTCGTCTTTCTGGGATGGACTTTAGTAACAGCCGTCACTATAAATATAGCATCCAAATTTGTATTAGATGAAGCTGAAGTCGCTTTCAATCAAAGAATCGTACAATTGCACGATAGTATCGAACTCATCGCCCGTGACAATGAGTCAATTTTGGAGGGTTTTAGTGCATTTCTTAGCGCCATTGAATATGCCGATAGAGAAAGCACATCCCGTTACGCACGACTAATTCTTGCCCGCTACCCGCATGTTTATGGACTCGAGGTTGCGCTTACCGTAAAACAAATTGATTTAGCCGAATTTATCGCCAGACAAAAAAAATCCTGGTTTCCCCAATTCAAAGTGAAAGCGTTTAGTTATATGGCTGATCCCCGCATTTGGGAATCTGTTAAAAAAAAGCCTGTATATAATCCGATTATTTTTATTGAACCAATGTCACCTGATACCAGGCAACTAATTGGTGCAGATATGGATTCAGCTAAGTTTATGCGCGAGGCATTAAATCAAGCACAAAAACTACATTCCCCAGTTGCTACCATCCCGTTTAACCTAGTCGAGGGGCCTCGCGGCTATATTCTCTATCACCCTGTTCCCGATCCTCCCAGAGGGGATAATTCCAAGCGAAAACAAGCGCTGGCGCTATTAATAGTCAGCGCAGAAGCAATCCAAAAGAAGATCGCTGTTTTGGTAGAAAATCTGGATTTTCGTCTTTACCACTCGAACTATTCAAGTGATGATCCTGAAGGCTTGTTATTACATATTTCAGCATCTTTGCCACCGAATGAATTAGGAGCCAGCTTATTCCCCAAACTCACCTCCGAAAGAAAACTGTACAGCAAAGGCCAGCCGTTCGCCATCAGTGTTGAAAAAAAACTGGGCTGGTCTGATCTCGACTTGCCACTGGTAATATCAACAGGCAGTACTTTGCTTCTGTTCCTGATGCTCATGCTACTTTTTCTAAACATCTATCTACGCAAGGAAGAACAAAGGACCCTGTCAGCCAATCATTTGCTTTATATGGCAACACACGATGCCTTGACAGGACTACCGAACAGGTCCTTATTGACTGATCGATTTAGCCAAGCCTGTTCGCGAGCACAGCGTCGCAACTTAACATTTTCGACCATGTTTCTCGATCTGAATGAATTCAAAAAAGTCAATGATACTTATGGCCACGAAGTTGGTGATCAGCTACTTAAGACTTTGGGCACTTTGCTAAAAAATTGCATCAGAAATGAGGATACTTTAAGCAGAATCAGCGGCGACGAATTTGTAATCCTGCTGGAAAACACGTCTTACGAAAATGCGCAAAAAATTGCGCAGAAAATTCAAGCCCAGTTTACACAGCCGGTCTTTATCCAAGGCATTGAATTAAACGTTGGTATCAGCTTGGGAATTGCCGTTTATCCTGACGATGGCACAGAAATGAGTGAATTGCTTATAAAAGCGGATACAAGAATGTACAACGCAAAAGAACAAAGTAAAAGCATGATGAAAAAAAGCACATAAGAACCTAATTTTATTTTTGAACTTACCGGTAACAGGCTTGCTATGCCAGAACCGCCTCCTAAGGTGGTATCCAAGAATTAATATACCCAAGTGGCGCAGAATTTTTGTTTATTTACAATGACTGCAAGGATACAGGCGTTAGAGCACCAACAGTAGGCCCCTTAAGAGTAAGAGACCCAGGAGCAGTTGCCGAGGCAGAAAAATAAGCGCGTAGGTAGCTGACTACATAACTATTTTGACAACGCAGTCAATGAATAAAAGACTAGCAAGCTGGGTATATTATTTGCAAGAAATTTCCTAAGCAAACCCCGCCGGATTCCATTCCTCCATCATCTTCTGACGAGCAGCATTAAGGCCCACCGACATTAATACGGTAAATCTCTTTAACAACTGGTAGCCGAATTTTGGTTCCTGCTCGCACTTTGCCAATATGGCTGCCCCATCAAACTGGAATAATTCGGAATCCTCTTCAGCCTTGGTTTGAAAATTCCACTTATAGGGTGATATCAGCCAAGACCATCCCAATACCTCACCCTTACCCAGAGCTTGTATCTCAAGAGCCGGACCTATTATTGCCGGTATTTGCATGGAGATACATCCACGGTAAATTACATAAAAATTGTTTGCGTTTTCGCCTGGTCGAAACAGAATATGCCCTTTTTTAAGCTCACAGGTGCTCGAACATTCACACAAAAATTTCAGGACATCATCGCTGAGCCCGGAGAAAAACTCGTGGGCCGACAGGTACTCGGAAATTGATTGATTATTCATGGCTTACCCCACAAATCAAGTTTTGGTGTCGATGGCAGCAAATTCTAACGTACATTTTCAGGTAACGAAAGTACTTTGACCGATGACAGCTGTTCGAACCGCCATTATTGTGATTGCAACAGTATTCGCCCAATTCAACAGGTTCCTGCAATATTAAAACAAACACGCATATTTGCCGTCTACAGTTAATTCAACTATTTAACCCAACCATCCCACAAACAAAAATGGCCGGAAACAACTGGTTACCCTGATATTAACGAAAGGGTAACCAGCTGTTTCCGGCCACTATATTGACCGCTGGTAAAGCTTTTTAGCTTAATTTACCATGGCATTGCTTGTACTTTTTACCTGAACCGCAAGGACATGGGTCATTACGACCCACTTTATCGCCATCCCGGACAAAAGGTTGCTCTGCTACAACCTCATTTTCAGGCGCTGCAGCATTAATCAATGCTTCATCATAATTCTCCGGAACAGGTGCAGCTGCATGTTCAAAATGCATTTCTTTAGGCGCCTGCATTTGCTCATCAATTGCCAGAACGTCTTCTTCCTGCCGAACCTGCACTTTAAACAGAATCCCGATCACTTCATATTTAATATGTTCCAACAGATTGGTAAACATCTCAAAGGCTTCGCGTTTGTATTCCTGCTTGGGGTCTTTCTGCGCATAACCTCTAAAGTGAATACCCTGACGCAAATAATCCATCGCTGCCAGATGCTCTTTCCAACTGGTATCCAACACTTGCAACATCACTGATTTTTCAAAATGCTGCAATACATCCTGAGTAATTTGCTGCTCTTTTTCTTTGTGATTCTGTTCCAGAATGCCAATAACTCGGGTACGTAAAGAGACTTCCTGCATATTATGATCGTCATCCAGCATTTTTTGGACGGCGACTTGAACATTAAATTCCTGCTGCAAATGCTCTTCCAAACCTTTTATATCCCATTGCTCAACCATGGTTTTTGCAGGAATGTACTGGGTAATCACGTTATTAACGACATCTTCGCGGATGGCCGTAATAATGCCGGAAATTTCTTTGGCTGCCATCAACTCGTTACGCTGAGTGTAAATCACTTTACGCTGGTCATTGGCGACATCATCATAAGCCAGAATTTCTTTACGTATGTCAAAATTGCGCCCTTCAACCTTACGCTGCGCATTTTCAATAGACCGTGTCACCCACGGATGCTCTATCGCCTCGCCATCGCCCATACCCAGTTTCTTCATTAATCCTGCGACACGGTCAGAGGCAAAAATGCGCATCAAATCATCTTGCAGGGATAAATAAAATCGTGTTGAACCAGGATCACCCTGGCGACCGGAACGGCCTCTTAATTGATTGTCGATACGACGCGACTCATGACGTTCCGAACCAATAACATGCAAGCCGCCATTGGCAAGTACCTGATTATGTCTGTCCAGCCAGATGCCACGCACTTTTTGTTTTTCAGCATCACTGGCATCTTCACCTAAAAGCTTAAGCTCGGCATCCAGATTACCACCCAAAACAATATCGGTACCTCGCCCTGCCATATTAGTAGCGATAGTGACTGCGCCCGGCATACCTGCCTGCTCAATAATATGGGCTTCACGTTCGTGTTGCTTGGCATTAAGTACTTCGTGGTTAATACCCTGTTTTTTTAGCAACTCAGACAAGAGTTCAGAGTTTTCAATGGAAGTTGTTCCCACTAAAACAGGTTGCCCACGACTAACACAACTTTTAATGTCATTGGCAACAGCGATGTATTTTTCATCGGTAGTCAGATAAACCAAGTCACCCAAGTCTTTACGAATCATGGGCCGATGCGTTGGTACAACAACGACTTCAAGACCATAAATCTTGTTCAGCTCAAACGCTTCAGTATCGGCAGTACCGGTCATACCTGAAAGCTTATCGTACAAGCGAAAATAGTTTTGGAAAGTGATTGAAGCCAGTGTTTGGTTTTCACTGTTAATGGCCACATGTTCTTTCGCTTCAATGGCTTGATGCAAACCTTCAGACCAACGCCGTCCCGGCATTATCCTTCCGGTAAACTCATCAACGATAACCACTTCATTATTTGCGACAATGTAATCGACGTCTTTCTTGAATAAGACATGGCCGCGTAAAGATGCATTAAGATAATGCATGAGACGAATGTTGGCAGCATCATAAAGACTGGTTCCTTCAGCCATCAAACCATGCTCAAGCATTAAACGTTCTACACACTCATGACCGGCTTCAGTCAAATAGACCTGACGCGTCTTTTCATCAACCGTATAATCACCAGGATGCTCGTCATCATCCTGCTTTTTTAATAACGGGATGATTTCGTTGGCTTTGATGTATATTTCTGTGCTTTCTTCCGTTGGCCCGGAAATAATTAGCGGCGTTCTCGCTTCATCGATAAGAATGGAATCCACCTCATCAATAATAGCAAAGCTTAAATCGCGCTGGACTTTTTGCTCCAGGCTAAAAGCCATGTTATCGCGGAGATAATCAAATCCAAATTCGTTATTGGTACCGTAAGTAATATCTGCCGCATAAGCATCGCGCCTTGGTCCATTATCCATCTGGCTAATGATAACGCCTGTAGTCATGCCAAGAAAAGCGTAAAGCCTGCCCATCCATTCAGCATCACGCTTGGCCAGATAATCGTTCACCGTAACAACATGCACACCACGCCCCGGCAGGGCGTTTAAATAGGCTGCCAACGTTGACATCAAAGTTTTACCTTCACCGGTTTTCATTTCGGCAATTTTGCCGTCATGAAGTATCATGCCGCCAATAAACTGAACATCAAAGTGACGCATGCCAAAGACTCGTGAAGAAGCTTCCCTGACCGCTGAAAATGCTTCCGGGATCAGATTATCCAGCTTTTCACCTTCCACCAGACGATCACGAAACTCCTGAGTTTTTGCTTTTAATGCCTCATCAGATAGCTTTTCATATTCTGAAGCTAAAGAATTGATCTTTTTGACCAGTTTCTTTTTCTTCTTTATTAGCCTGTCGTTACGGCTCCCTACAACAAATTTAACCAGCTTACCCAGCATGTTTTCTTCCGGTGTGAATTTAGTAAATGATTGACTAAAAACATTGGATTATATACTGTCTGGTGTTTTAGTTACAGATAAAAACACCCAATATTGGTATATTTAACTCTAAAACGAGCCAATGTTCAGGCTGTTATTAACAAAACATGGCAATAGAGAAGTTAACCCAGGCAGGTGCCCAAAATAAAATTGATCATTAAAACTGATGTGGTAAACCTCAAAAATACACCACGGCAAGTTAACATCAATTAGTCCTGCACCCGCTTCAATGCCAACAATGCCAGCACCAAAACAGTCAAACTGGGAATAAATGCCATTAATGGAGGACTCAAGTCATAAATCAAGCCAATATGCCCTACAATTTTATCGATAATATTAAACCCCATGCCGATGACAACACCTATCATCATTCTTTCACCAACACTAACACCTCGTTTAACACCGATCACAAAAGGCGCAGATAACAATAACATAACCAGGGTAACCAAAGGATTAACTACGCGTCCCCAAAAAGCCAGCTCAAAAACATGGGATTTTTGATGGTTTTTCTTTAAATAGTTTACATAACTGAACAAATCAATTATCGATAAATTATTGGGCTTAACCACGACAATTTTTAATAAATCAGGCGCAATTGATGACTTCCAGAGTTGGTTATCTTGGGCACTGATGCCCATTTGTTGTGTTGAAATTTCTGATGTTTTGGTATTCTTCAGGCTCCATTGCTGCTTACCCAAATAAACCGCTTGGTCAGCATGCATAGTCTGATGCAAGTGCTGTTGATCGTTCAATTCGTAAATACTAATATCTGCCAAATTACCGTTATCCACTATTTGCCGAACATTAATAAACTTTTTGTCCTCACGTAACCAAAGTCCATACTTGGCATTCATGATAACCTGCTCATTACGGGAAGAAATCCTGACCATTTGCGCCATTTGTTGAGTGACCGGAGCAACAAATTCACCGATAAGTATTGAAATAACAACCAATACCGCCCCAGCCAGCATAACGGCCCTAATAATGCCGAACACCGATAATCCGGCAGCTCGCATGGCAATCAACTCACGATTATTACCCATCGCTCCCAAAATGAACAAACTGCCCAATAATGCAGATGCTGGAACCAATTCATAAAAAACACTAGGCGAAGTCAGCGCAAGATAATAAAAAATTTGTTTTAAGCCATAACCATTACCCAAGTCCTTTAGCTCATCACTAAAAGTGAATAAATTAAACAGGGTCAATAACAATAACAGCGCAACAAATGAGCCTTTTAGAATTTCTCTGACAATATAACCAGTTAAAACACGCACTTAAGATACCCTTCCTCTAACTTTCATTACCAGCCACTGCCAGCCATACAATCTTGCCAATAAGAAACTACCAATCAATAATAATAATACATTAACACCCAAACCACCCAACCATGCAGGGATAGTCTCACTCATCACCCAGCTTTGACTGACACGCACAAGATTTCCATAACTAAAATAGATTAAAAAGCCTGCAAACATATTTCCATACACACCACTGCGAGGTGAAATTTGGGCTAACGGCACAGCAACAAAACTTAATAGCATCGCTCCCAAAGGAATGGAAAAACGACGTTGTAATTCAGCTACATATAACATCACATCGGAGCCCCAGAGCAAATCGGCAGAGAGTGCTTGCCTGTTGACTGCAGCCACGGATACTTTTTCTTCTATTCTTACGGCATACTCTACAAACTGTTCAATCACATAATTTAAGGTGCCTGGTTGCCCTTGTACTTGCTCGCCATTCTCAAAAATTATATATTTTCCGTCAGGCAAGTCTTTTAATCGGGCTGATTCAGCATTAATAATAGCTACGTTGGTATTATTTCTATTCTGCACAAAAACATTATGCATCTTTTTATCGTCGCTAATTTTTTCCACATAAAAAACCAGATCACCCTGGCTATACTCACTAAATTTTCCGGCAGCAACACCTCGCAGATCAGCCGAATCTTGACCTTGTTGCATTAACTTGTCTACCTGAGATTCTGCCCATGGCGAAACATATAAAGATAAGCCAACAGACAGCACGCTTAATGGAAAAACCAACAAAAACACAGCCCGATAAATAGTTCCTGCACCACCGCCAGCTGACGCGACCGCTGCCATTTCCTGATCACGGTACATTCTGCCCATCACCATTAACACCGCCATAAATAGTGCAACCGGTAAGAATTCAATACTGGCTACAATGGTTTTTAGCCCCAGAATACTCAACAAAGTTTCATTTGACACCTGCCCGGCAATAGCATCATCAAGAACCCTGATAAATTTTCGACTGACAATAATCACCACAATTACCGTTAAAACAGACAGTAATGTTTTCATTAAGTCTTGGACAATCATTTTATCCAGAACAGTAACCAATTTACGATGTTCTGTTTTATAACCTTTTGGCCAATCTGCTTCCAAGTCTGTCTCCCTAATCAAAGTGAATAGCTTTATATCCCAGATAATATCCAAGAATTAATAGTCCCAAGTAGCGCAGGATTTTTGTTTATTTACAACGACTGAAAAGATGCAGAAGTTACGTAGCCATGGATGGCGGAGTTAGAATCGAGCCCGGAACAGCGATCGAGGGCACCAACAATAAAGTCATTAAGAAACGCAAGAGCAGTTATCGAGCCGAAATTAGACGAGTAGCTGACCACATAATTATTTTAACAACGCAATAAATGGATAAAAATACCAGTAAGCCGGGAATATTATTCGTAGAAAACCACCTCAATACTTTAGCCTGAAATAATCGCCTGTTAAAAATTTTACCACAACAGCGACAAATACAGGCCTTTTCATCACACACAACAATCCTTGTGTAAGCTGAGCCAATTCGACTTAAAAGTATGCGCATGATAACTTTAAATATCGATCCAGAACGATGTCAAGACTAATGCCCGCCGGTAAGTGGCACAAATCTGACACCAAGAATCTTTCGGGTTTCAATTTCACCCTCGGCTTTTTTTCTACCACCATCAGCTCTTGATAACGATAAGGCAGACCAACCGGTATGATAAGACGTGCGCCTTCACCCAATTGATCAATCAAAGGTTGGGGAATATGCGACGCGGCAGCGGTAACAATAATGCCATCATAGGGGGCGTGTTCCGCCCAACCAAAGTAGCCGTCACCCTGACGAATATCAATATTATTATATCCAAGTTTATTAAGGCGTCTGCCTGATGTTGTCACCAGATCTTCAATTATTTCCATGGAATAAACCTGCTGTACCAACTGAGACAATATGGCCGTTTGATAACCGGAACCGGTACCTATTTCCAGAATGACATAAGAGGATTTAGTGTTCAATAAATCGCTCATTAAAGCAACCATATAAGGCTGGGAAATTGTTTGTTCTGAACCAATAGGTATCGGACTGTAATACTGCTACCGCAAATATAAAAAACAAAGTCAGAGGCTTAAACATGCCTCGTTTCTTGGCACCATCAGCAAAGGAAAGGGTTTTGGTCGGCGTTTGACTGCCCTTGGCTGGCTCTTACGTTTTTGTTTTCCAATGGCCGTTGATGCCATCGCTTTTAATAATTCACGCAAGGCGCTTATGAGTTGGTTCCCTGTCAAGCCTACCATCTGCTTGGCGGCTTGAATGACCAGTTGCACTGCTGACCTGAAACTCAGTTGGCGGGGTATCTTCTCATGCAGGCTGGCTGCCTGTGCCAAATTGCCACGAATGATGTTGTATGCCAATAAGTGGATAGCTATCTCCTTGCTTACCATGTCAGGTTTTTTGCACCGTAATATTTCCATGCCCATATTGGTTTTGATGGAACGAAAATCCAGCTCAATTTTCCAGCGCTGTTTATAAAGCATAGCCAGCTCTTGCTTATGAAAGCCCTTTGCATTCAGTAAGGTGGTCAAATAGATTCTGCCGTTTACCGCAAACTCTCGGACGGTAATCGATTCCGGCAAGTCGCTATAGTCCTGCTTGGACACCCACACCGGTTTCCGTTTGGGTTTCGTCCAGTCAATCAAATGATCTCTTGCACCCAGGTAGACACCCA
This sequence comes from Methylobacter sp. S3L5C, assembly GCF_022788635.1. Lineage (NCBI taxonomy): Bacteria > Pseudomonadati > Pseudomonadota > Gammaproteobacteria > Methylococcales > Methylococcaceae > Methylobacter > Methylobacter sp. S3L5C. Next base: position 273,640 of record NZ_CP076024.1, read on the forward strand.
AGCTGAAATCTACTTTTTTCCGGGCATGTAGTGGAAATAGCACAGGAATTCCACGAGCCTGCAAGAGCGCAATAATGGCGAAGGTACAGTAATAGCGGTCTGCCATCAGCAAGTCTCCAGCTGACAAGCTGCCAAACAGTTGACTGAGTAACGATGTTTCGCCAGTTCCCTTGCCTTAATAGGCTCCCAAGCTATAGTCGAGCACGGTTCCTGCAGCCAAAGAAATCAACACAACCATGCGAGCAATCGGAAAGCCCAAGCCAGGCTTTTGACTATCCAGCTGAGGAAAGTCTGCCTGATTCTCTGGTGTATCTGGCATTTGCACCGTTGCTCCATCAGTAAGGACAACGTTATAACCCTTCCATCGCCACGCGGCCAGAGACTGGTTATGAAGACGCAAACCAGCAGCTGTGGTGGCTGCTCTGAGTTCCTTTAGTGGTAAGCGTTGCGGGCTTTACAGTAAGGTCCCGTGTTAACCGTATTGGCTGATTGTCCATCGACGATACGATCAATCAATACGCCTGCCACTGCCTGTTTACAGGAACGGTCATCACTTAATACTTGGAAAATGAAAGCTTTAAGCGTGACTAAGGGCAAGAACACCGAGGAGCGTTTATGCGGGGTATTGGCGATAATGTTGGTAATGCTGTCGGCTGAAAAAAATCCTCAACACCTAGTCCTTGGGATTGCAAAAATGACTTTTTGAAGCGGTCAATTTGCTGCTGAATACGGTTTTTTTTAATAGCTGGCATGGTTAAGTTATTGATCAGACTTTGTAATACTCAAAATTCTACCAGAATAGTGCTTGATCTTTATCTTATTATTTGCGTATCTAACTGTAACTTATAGATTAATTACATTTGCGGTAGCAGTATTAGGGCATAAGGAGTCATGGCTATCCGTGTTTTCAGAGGTAGATCGCTATTTTAACCTTATCAAGGCCAAATTCTATATCGACTATTTAGGAAAGATGTCTATTAAATGTGAAGTACCGCATGGAATAACCGATATTGACAACAGGAGTGCCAGCGACGGATAGAGGAAGTCTTTGCGTTGCCGGACAAAATAGATCAGCGTTAAAGGAATGCAATAAAAGGCAAGAAGCAGTTAGCAGATCTGAACCAACATGCAGCCAAAGTAAGATAGAACTCCACGACAGACAATAACCGTGAGGAATGAGATCTTTAATACCAAAAAAGTCAATTAAGGGTTGCATTTTTGGGTCAAATTACCAGCCATTATTAATGGCTGGTTTACGATAAAAGTGTTATGGTGATTTTTCTATAACAAAAAGTGTAAGAGGTAATGTCGTGAAAAAACTTGTTAAGCTAATCGCAATTTTGGCACTCGTTTCTTTAAGTCAGATCAGTGTAGCAGGTGATCCGGTTGAAAAGAAATCTGAAATGAAAATGGATCATGCCATGGGCACTATGGATGAATCAAAAATGATGGAACATTTAAAAATTAGACAGGAAGAGATGCTTAAGATGCATGACCTTTCCAATAAAATTCTTGCAGAAACCGATCCAAACAAAAAACAGGCATTAAAAGATCAGCAGCTTGAGTTGATTAAAGCTGAGCATATTCAAATGATGAGTATGCATCATCCAAAAATGATGAAAATGGATAAATAAAGTAAAAATAATCCTGAGACATCAGGTTTATTTATTAAAAATACTTGAACGGTTGTATAACTCGATGTTCAAGTTTTTAAACTCTTTACCGTCTTATTTTTGGCAAATCATCCAGCAGCACGGTACTGTAGCGAAGCAGTCGGTTCCAGTCGGCCTAAATCTCTACCAACCATATGCTTACCGGAAGGCATTAACTGAAAAACATCGTCAACAAGTACAGCCAATTCTTTAAGTTTCTCTGCTGGATTCTGGTGCTCCAGCAATGTTTTGATAAATTCAATCAGCACATCCATTTGAGACTTTCTTTGCAGGCTGCCTACGGTATACGCGGGCAGTTTGTTTTCTATACGGGCCGTCTGCTCTGGGTGAAGGAGAAGGCAATGATCAAACAACAGACTCAGAATCAGGCCACGGCTTGATCCCTCTTCATCCAATTGTTTGGCCTCACGCCCCCATCCTTCATAAAGCTTCCAGTCCTCAAAGAAAACCTCTACAAGCCACCTCAACGTGTAGGCTTGAATAATATCCATGGTACGCCACGTCATATCGGTGGCCACTAAATAGCGGTAATCGCTTTCGCCTTCATATTTCACGGCAACAACCAAGCGTTTTTTACCCTGCGCAAGTACTTTTAATCGCGCACTACTCACGGTCGCTTTAACCTGTTCACCGCCACGCACCTGCAAAGTCACCTCTATGCCTTTGTTGATGGTATTGAAATAGGCCTTCAAATTCCTTTTCTTGCTTTTATATTCAATGATCTGGTTCTCGCGTAACTGGCTGATAACCTGGTTAATATCAAATATCCGTGAAGCGGTATCCATAAAACCCGCTTCGCCGTACAAGGCATCAGCCAACACGGGTTTGATTTTGATATCGCCATGGGCATCCTTAAAAGCTTGCAGTAGTCGTAAAGCAAGCTGCGTTTTTGTTGGATATCGACTATCGCGCACAGGCTGAACAGGGCGATCTTTTTTCGCCATGCCCGCTTTTTTCAAGCGTTTATCTTCCTTACTCCATGCCGTTAGCGCCGGATCGGGTCGGTAAAAAGCAAAGCCTACCGGAAGCGTGACCGTCTGCATCACCAGCAATAATAAAACCACCGTCTGTCCGTTGACATAGCCCCCTGAAACCTTGTGTTTTTGCTTATGAACGCCATAAATTCGCTTAGTTCGCTTTGAGCGTGCCCGATCCGATTCATCAAGAACCAGTACGCCTTCTGTAATCCCGTGCCGCTTTAAAACCAATGCACACTCGCCAAAAGCAAATAATCCCAGGCTACTTTTGCTTCGCGAAACATCCACGAAAGCGCGGCGATCTTGCGTTCTCCCAAGCTCGCACGCTCGAATTTCGCCCAGCATACCGAATTGGTCAGCAATATTCCCGTCAAACAAAATCCCAACCAAATCTCTTGTAGTGGCGTCAGTTTAGCCGTGGGCTTTAGCTTTCCCAAAGCCGCATCTAAATCAGTGATAAACGATTTTATAAAGTGTGCCGGTTCGGACATCAACATGGTGTTGAAATACGCTCAATTCTAACACTGATTGGCTTACCCGTTTTCCTGCTGTTTTTCTAAGCTTAAAAACTTGAACATCGAGTATAACGAAAATTAATAATGGTCAGGTTACGATTGCTGTCATATTGTAACCTGGCTTTTTATAAAGGTTTTGCACTCTCGTACATCCCTGTTAACGCGAAATTTTAAAATCAAGTAAAGTTCACCGTTTTAAAGTATGCAGAAATACCTTCAATCTACTGTTTTCAGATTGTATTTTCGTACCCGGTAGCGCAGTGTTTCTCGTGTTGCACTCAGTGCTCTCGCAGCGGCAGTCAGATTATTATCAGCTCGTTCCAACGTAGTTTTAATGATAAATCGATCCATATCATCCAGCGCCATACTGCCATCCAAAGGCAAATAAATACCTTGCCCACTCGATTTTGCCTGAGATTGGGTATCTTTTTGATCCCGATCATTTGATTCTGTCCGGGATTGCTGCCCAGGTAATTGTAACCATTGCCCTGGAAATGTGGTGCCATCAGCAAATAATACACAACGCTCAATAACATTGCGCAGTTCCCTGACATTACCCGGCCAGAAATGCGCTTTAAGTTTTTTCCAGACATCATCAGGAATATCTTTTACTTGTCGTCCGGCTTTGGCATTGTATTCGGCAACAAAGAGTGGCACCAGCTCATCAAGATCTTCAACTGCTTCACGTAGCGGCGGTAAAATGACCTTAAATACGCTCAAACGATGATATAAATCGGCACGAAAACTACCATCCTGTGCCATTTTTTCCAAATCACGATTACTGGCAGCGACAATCTGGACATCAACACTGATCTCTTTTTCCCCTCCCAAACGCCGTACTTTATGATCTTCAATAGCCTTAAGCAGCTTGGCTTGTAAATCCAGCGGCATTTCACCAATTTCATCCATGAATAAGGTGCCGCCGTCTGCCTGTTCCAACAAGCCCCGGTGCCGTCCTGACGCACCGGTAAAGGCACCCGGTTCATGCCCAAATAATTCGGATTCCAGTAATTCGCGTGGTAATGCGGCACAATTAACTTCAATCATGGGTTGTTGGGCGCGAGGACCACCATAATGCAGAATACGTGCGGTTAAACCTTTCCCGGTACCGCTTTCTCCACCGATAATCAGGGCGCTAAAGGGTACTTGTGTCAGTTTTGCCAATAATTGCCGAATATCTTGTGCTTGCCGGCTATGACCGATATAAGCTTCCGGTGAGTAGCGTCTATGTCCTTGCTTGGTTTGATCAATAACACGACGTTGTATTGAGGCACTGCGAGTCGCGCTGGTAACAACCAGGTCAAGACGCTCCAGATCACAAGGTTTTTCGAGAAAATCATAAGCACCCAAACGCAGCGCTCTTACCGAATCAGGAACACTGCCGTAGCCGGTCAAAAATAGCCATTCGGCGTAATTGACATGTTTTTTTACCGCTTCCATAAAATCCAGAGCGTTACCATCCGGCAAATTCATGTCGGATAGAATCAATAGCGGTTCTATACGATCTTTAAGTAGCAAGGTCTTCGCTTCAGCTAAAGTACTGGCCCATACCACATCCCAGCCTTGTGCGCGGTAGTGGCGTGATAATTCTGAACCCAGCAGCTTTTCATCTTCAATGATGAGCAAGGTTTCTATCATGATTTTTCTCCAGGAAAGCATTCTTTTGGTACCAATACCTTGACACAAGCGCCATGAGGTTGTTGATTGTTTAGCTTGATCGTGCCACCGATGTCTTTGATAAAACGTTGTACCATAGCCAATCCCAGGCCTGTGCCGCGTGGACGACTGGTGCGGAACGGTCGTATGCCGTAGTTAAGCATATCGTCAGAAAAGCCGGGGCCATTGTCAAATACATCAATGCGTAAGCCTTGAGGTTCAGTATAAGCTTTTATGCTAATTAAGCCCGAACTGCCCTCCAGGGCATCGGCTGCATTTAATATTAAATTTAACAAAGCCTGACGGATGCCGCTTTCGGGCAGATGCACTGGCAATGTATCGGGGGTATCGCTGTTCAGTGTGATGGCTTCTGCGATTTGATAGCGTGTCAGGGCCAGTAAATCCCGAATGAGTATTGCCATATCAAAATCGGTTGCTGTCTCAGGCGAATGACGGCTTTGATCCAGCATCTCGTTTAACAGACGTGCCAAGCGCTTTAGCTCGCTACTAATCAGATCCATTCGCTCACACTGGTATTCATCATCAATTTCACGACGTAAATTAGTAAAAGCCATTTGAATGCCGGCCAATGGGTTACGAATTTCGTGTGCCAACTCGGCAGCAACTTCTCCAATTGCCGCCAAACGTTCTGCTCTGGCTAAGCTATATTGCTGCTCCAGCAGGGCTTGTGTGGCTAATCTGACTTCTCGTTGCAATGATTGGGCATACAAGCGTTTGGCTTCTTCGAGATCGGCAAGATGCATAACCAAAGCGTTATAGCTGTTAAAAACCGGAAACAGCAAAGGGTCGAGGTGATCTGTGGTAATCGGTATATAGTTTTCTTCCGTCAATCGTTCCAATAATTGCCTCAAGTCATTAAGCGGATGCAATATTCTATAGTGTAAAAATAACATGGCTCCCAATAAAATTAAGGTGAAGGTGACTAATGCAATATACAGTTCGGTTTGGGTATCAAAAGTAATATCCTCCAGTAATTTTTCCCGTCGTAAGGCTTCTTCACCGAGTGTCTGACTCATTATTTCAAGAGCCTGTATCAGCCGCGCATTTTTATCTAACTTGTCCAGTTTGTTTATATTGGTCAGGAGGCTACTGACAGTTTCCAGACTTTTTCTGGTCGAGGGTAATAAATAACGATTATCATCGATTAGTGCCTGCATTTCACTCAGGGTTTTAGTTAAAATAACCGGGTGAGAATCGGGGATAGTCTCGGTCACATAACCAATCAAGGATTGCTGTAAACCTACCGACACATTTTGAATGCGGTGGGAGTAGTTTACATAGGATAAAACGGTTTCAAAGTGATGCAGGTTTCGCCAGATCATGCCGCCAAGAATCGCAAGAGCCAATAACAACAGGCCAAAAAATGCCAAGGCACGAATTTTTGCCGGCCGGTAGAAAATTGAGGTCATGGCATCCCTTTTGAGTCGTTAAACTGGTTTGGTTGTGGAGACAGGCCGCCGCCGGTGTTGATGGGCAGAAATATAAGCAAGCCATTAGCCGTTTAGCGGATGGAAATTGTCGGGCGGATTACATCTAAAAAACTTTTTGTTGGGATATCTGGAAGCCTTGTTTACAGATAAAGCTTTTTAAAATTAGTCGCCTGTTTTGAAAAATTATCATTACTTTGTATCAAAGCATCTAGTTCGGCGGTTAGTAAGGCGTTGATTTTAAATTGACGTACAACATTTAAATCCTGTGATTTTTTTACCATACCAGCAGCTCCGTCGTCATAGCCTTGTAAAAAAAGACTTATTGATAAGCACAGGTATCCATAACTTTTTTTCTCGTCCAAAGTTGTTAACTCAACTCCCTTGCCGGGAGCAATTTCAAAATGCCAGGCATCTTCATTTTCCGCTTCGGCCATAAGGGCTTTATCTTCCAGCCACTCAATTGCTTGTTTTTGATAGCTTAACGCCTGACTTAAATATTCAAGACGCCAGTAAATTTTGGCACTTTCAAGTGCGGATAGTGGGTATTGCTTATTTCTTGAGTATTCCCCAATGGCCTGGTCGTAATTTTTTTCTTTAAAGTAAATGGTACCCAGATTATTTCGATATTTGGCTGTTGGTGACAGGTTTATTGCTCGCAAAGATTCAACTTTGGCAGCTTCGTAATTCCCTAACTGGTCATAAAGTAAAGCCAAATTATAATAGGCATCAGACAGTCGCCAATTTTGTCTGATGGCAGCATTATAATGTTGCATGGCTTTATCTACCTGATTATTGGCGACATAAAACTGCCCCAAAAATAAATTAACATGGGCATCGTTGGGGTCTTGTTGATAAAGAATATCGATGGTGTCTTTAAACTCTGGTTGGGCTAATGTTTGTCCAATCTTGGCTATTTTCAAGCTCCATGCGGCTTGCTTGTTTTGTGGATTATTTTTTAATTCAGCTTCAAAAATTCGTTGAGCATCGCGATAACGACCTATATTTAAAGCATTATCACCTTCAACGATTAACTGTCTGGCAGACGTAGGTGCTTTGGCTATGTCATAGTGATTGGCTATCCAGCCACCGCCAATTAACATTGTGATTAAGGCAACGATAAGTCCCAGTTTCTTTATAAAATTCCAGCAATCAGCTAAAAAATTCATGATCTTATCCTGACCGGAAATGATATGTCCTGTAAATTATGCATTAGGATTCGTCATGGCTTTTTATTTTTACAGGTTATTGCAAGCATTAAATTCGCCGTATAATCAACAAGATAGCTTATTTCTAAGGTTAGGTTCTGTTATAAATGGCTCTATTAACAGTCCTTGAAGAGGACACAAGTAAAGACCTTATATTTTTCATCGTTTTTCCAAGAGGGCATTATAATACGAAGTGGCCGCAAGTATGGCATGCCATGCGACTCTCATCAAAGGAATGATAGTGGAAATTGAAAGCCAGGAGTTTTATCAAACGGGGATGGCTGGTTTATTAATGGCTAATTCCTTTGTCAGTCAATTTTTTTCCCAATAGGCACATGACAAAATAAACAGCCTCCTAGGTTCTGTTGACGTTTTGTCTAAAAAGTTAATCTATATTTTTCAATTAGATAAATTAAATAACGATTTTCTTAATCGTAATTCAGGCAAGAATTACGATTAGTTACAAGCCATAAATGGCATCCTATCATCTGGATGCCAGCATTTAGTAACGACATGTCGATAACCCATTGATTTATTCTTTTTGAAACGTCAACAGAGCCTGGCAATCAGGGTCAACAGCATGGACAGTGTCAGGCGTTTAAACCTAATGATGATGGTGCAAAACCGGCTTTGTTATCGTAAGAGAACAGGTATGATCAGTGCTGCCGAGTTCAATTTGTAGAGTACAGTGATGAACGGAATGCTGTTCTTCAAGTGTCCTTACACAATCATCAATAAAGGCATCGCCAGGGTGGCCGTTGGGCATGACCAGATGCACCGTTAGCGCATTTTCGGTGGTACTTAAACCCCAAATATGTAGATCATGAATGTCTGTTACCCCTTCCAATTGGTATAAGTAATCGTTTACTGCAGTTACATCAATATTTGCCGGTACTGCATTCATGGCCAGTTTCACCGATTCACGAAACAAGCCCCAGGTACCAATCACGATAACGATTACGATAACCAAGCTAATAGCCGGATCAAGCCAATACCATTCGGTGTAAAGCATAGCGATACCCGCAAGTACTACAGCGAGTGATACTGCTGTATCTGCCGCCATATGCAGGTAGGCACTGCGAATGTTTAAGTCGCCTTTACTGCCTTTCATTAACAGTAACGCAGACAGGCCATTGACGACAATGCCAACGGCGGCCACTACGGATATGGTAAGTCCGGCTATAACAGGGGGTTGTGAAAAGCGTTCAATAGCTTCCCAGGCAATGGCACCCGAGGCTACCAACAGCAACATCGCGTTGGCAAGTGCGGCCAGAATTGATGTACTGCGCAGTCCATAGGTGAAGCGTTCGCTGGGTTTTTTACGCGTCAAAATAATAGCGCTCCAAGACAACAGCAGACCCAACACATCTGAGGTGTTGTGTCCTGCATCAGCTATGAGCGCAGTTGAATTAGTGAGAAATCCATAGCCAAATTCAACGGCAACAAACAGTAGATTTAGAACAACGGTGATCGCAAAAATCGGTCCATAGTTTTTGGGGACAGGGTGGTGATGTTTTTCAGAATGATTGTGGTTGTGATGATCGGCCATTATTATTTCCCTATGCCAACAAAAAATAACTTGTTAACACGGTTAACTTCTTGTGAAATTTAATTGACGACAATCATATCTTAATTTGGCAGTTAAGTAAGCTGATACCCCTATTTTGAACTGGAATCAGTCAATCAATGTTCATGAAAGATACTGCAGACGGCTACTATTTGCGTTTTTTGACAGCGTTTTCCAGAAGGGAGAGGGCGTCAAAACCGTAATCTGTGTCCATTTTTATTATAATTATGGCTGGAATATGGACCTGATTGGCAGGAGAATCTTGCCAATCAGGGCTCTAGCTATTCATTTTTTTTCGTGCTTTTCGTGCTTTTCGTGTCTTTCGTGGGCTATAGCTTTTATTGAATATGGCTAACATCAGTTATTAATCAAGCCCAGCAACCCTTTCAGTAATGCCAGAGGTGTAGGCGGGCAGCCGGCTATGGTCATATCGACAGGTATAACATTGGCTACTGCGCCGCAACTGGCGTAAGAAACGCCAAATTCACCACCGCAAGCGGCACAATCACCAACGGCAATAACCCATTTTGGATTTGGTGTTGCTTCATAAGTTCGTAGCAATGCTGTTTGCATGTGCCGCGACACAGGACCGGTCACCAATAACACATCGGCATGCCTTGGCGAGGCGACAAAATGAATACCAAAACGCTCAATATCATAAAACGGATTATTAAGCGCATGGATTTCCAGTTCGCAACCATTACAGGAACCGGCGTCGACCGCTCTTATGGCAATGCTGCCGGAAAAACTTTTGTCAATGTGACGTTTAATTTGTATACCCAGCTGTTCCAGTTCATCGTCCTTGGGAGCTTTGTACTTTTCAGTGACAACACCGGTTGTCAGGATTTTTTTAATAAGTTGCAGCACACAGCCTCCTATAAATCGTTGCCTGAATAAGAGCCATTCAGGGATTTGTTGCAAACAGGAAAATCCGGCACAATATTATTGAGCACCAGTTTTTCTAAAGCAGGCCAGTTTAAGGTGCTGGGGTCGCGTGGATAAAAACGGGTGATTTTGTTATCGGTATCGAAACGAATATGAGTGACGATTTCTCCGCGCCAACCTTCAACGATTCCCAAGCCTTCACTGCCAGCTTTTGGTGGCTGCCATTCGGTGAGTATTTTACCCTCCGCAGGTTGTGCTATAACAAGTTGCGCTATAAATTGTTCAATAAGTTTTAACGAGGACAGAATTTCCTTGTATCTGACCCAGAATCTTGAGGCAATATCGCCTTGGTTTTCCACCGCAACTTTAAAAACGACTTGATCGTAAGGTGAATAGGGCGAATCTCTGCGGACATCAAAATTTTGCCCGCTGGCACGGCCAACATAACCCAGCGTACCAAAAGCGGCAGCGATTTCCGGTAACAGATAACCCGCCGTGTAAATCCTGTCTTCCAGGGATGAGTTAAGGTCTACCGCAGGCATGATTTCTGACAGCTCAATTCTTAGTTGACTGATTTCCAGGGAAACCAAGGCACAGGAGTCTAACGATAAATCACTGATGACGCCGCCCGGAACAATTCTGTCCATTAACAAGCGGTGGCCAAAGACGGTTGCATTGGTGCGTAACCATAATTCACGCAAACGGGTGAATTGCATTTGGGCAAAAACAAAAGCGACATCATTACAAATCCCACCCATATCACCTAAATGATTGGCTATCCTTTCGCGCTCTGCCAAAATACCGCGTATTAAGGCGGCCCGTGGTGGGATTTGAATATCTGCAGCTTGCTCCATTGCCATGCAGGCTGCCCAGCAATGGCATACCGTGGTATCGCCAGAAACTCGACCGGCTAAACGAGCCAAAGACTCAGGTGTCCGGTCTTCTGCAATTTTTTCAATACCTTTATGGGTATAACCCAAGCGTTCTTCCAGATTTAATATCAGTTCACCTACGGCCTGAAAGCGAAAGTGTCCGGGTTCAATAATACCGGCATGAACGGGACCAACGGGAATTTCATATACCCCCGCACCGTAGGATTTAACAAAAGGATAATCCATATCGGGCGGGGTAACAGCTTGTGGCTCGCCTTGAACAGGAAAGTCTTTGCGCAAGGGATAACTACCCTCAGCCCAAGCTTTATGTTGCGTCCAGCGTCGATTATCAGGATGGCCGATAAAGTTAATGCCAAACATGTCTTGAGTATGACGTTCACTGCGATTAGCGGCTGGATAAACGGTTGCTTGTGAGGGTAATTCAGGGCTCTCGTTATTGACGTGGGTACGTAACAATAAATAAGTCCCTTCTTTTTCAAAGCAGGTATTGACGATAAATAGTGTCTCGGCATGTTCTGCCCAACCGGCTACCCAACGCAGGTTTTGTTCAATTGCGTGCTGACTGAACTGTTGCCAGTGCTTGCTTTCAATGTTCCACAGCACGGCATTATTGTTTTTGATATCTTCGTCTGGTTGTCCGGCAGTCGTTAAATGTCGATTCATCAGTGTCGGAACGATAAAAAATTCTGCGTTATTGAGTTGGTTTAAAAAATCTGTCGCCCAGTTTGATGAACTCATAACGGTGTACTCCCCGAGATTAACAAGGTTGCCTGTGAAAACCAGTTGGCCAGAAACTCCGGAATAGCCAGACCTAGCCACAATACCAAACCTAAATGAATGATCACCGGCCATAAGTTGGCTTTAACGGGGTTTTGGTCTTCGGGTTTGTCACCATAAACCATGGGTTGTACATGTCTGAACAGTCCGGCAAAGGCGATGCCGATACCTAACAACAAGAATGGTGCCAGCCAGGGATAGCTATGCATGGTGGCCAGCAAAACCAGAAATTCACTGGTAAATACGCCAAAAGGCGGGAACCCGGCAATGGCCAGTGTGCCTATCAACAACCCCCAGCCTACGCGGGGTTGGGTTTTTATCAAGCCTCGTATTTTATCCATGCTTTGAGTGCCGGTAATTTGCGCAGCATGACCTACGGTGACAAAAATAGCCGATTTTGTCAGTGAATGTACAGTCATGTGTAGTAATGCGGCAAAAGTTGCCATGGGGCCGCCGACCCCAAAGGCAAAAGTCATCATCCCCATGTGTTCAATGGATGAATAGCTGAATAATCGTTTAATGTCTTTCTGGCGATGCAGAAACAAGGCGCCAACAAGAAAAGACAATAAGCCAAAGCCCATCATTAAATAACCGGCCATGTTGTTATGGGTTGCACCATCCACCAGCATCTTGTTGCGTACAACGGCATATAAGGCGTCATTTAACAATAGGCCGGATAATACTGCCGACATGGGGGTAGGGCCTTCGGAATGGGCATCAGGTAACCAGTTATGTAAAGGAACCAGGCCGATTTTTGTACCATAGCCAACCAGTAAAAAAACAAAGGCAATTTGAAGTATCTCCGGATTTAATTGCGTGGCATTTTCATAAAGTACTGACCACAGTAAGGCATTTTCACCATCGCCGATCTGAACTGCCGCGTAATAAAGCAAAATGGTACCAAACAGGGCTTGCGCAATACCTACGCCACAAAGAATAAAGTATTTCCAGGCGGCCTCAATAGATTCAGGAGTGCGGTATAAGCTGACCAATAGCACGGTCGCGAGGGTCGCACCTTCCATGGCTACCCACATAATACCCATGTTGTTGGTGGTTAATACCATATACATGGCCAGCATAAAACCCTGATACATCGAGTAATAAAGCTTTAACCGGTTGTCAGTCAGCTTACCCAGTTCCTTTTCATGCGCCATATAAGATGACGAAAAAATAGACGTGGTCAGTCCGACAAAAGCGGTTAGGGCAATCAAATAGACATTAAAAGGATCAATTAAAAAGGCCTTGTTGGGAGATAAAATAGTACCTTGGTTAAGTACATTAATCGCCAGCCAGATAGATGCCAGCAAACAGATGCCGTTTAACCAGACATTGATTTTACCCATGTCCGTTTTATGACCAACAATAGCAAAAAAAATAATTCCGACAAAAGGGATAAATAATACAAGATAAGCAGCGATCATTTATCCACCTCGTTTAAGCGGTTTAACAAGTCGACATCCAGTGAGTCGATGCTGGTACGTATATGTAAGAAAAAAATACCGAACAGCACGGCTGCCACTAATACGTCAAATGCGACACCCAATTCGACTACCATCGGCATACCTTTGGTAGCAACGATAGCGGCAAAAAACAACCCGTTTTCTATCGACATGAAGCCCACCACATGGGCAACTGCCTGACGATGGGAAATCATTAGCAGCATACCCAACAATACTACTGAAAGGCTGACTGCCAGTGCATTGAGCATGACCGGTGAGGTAGTTGGTACGATAGGATGTAAAATATAATAACTAAATACCATCAAGCTTGCTCCGCCCAGCATTACCATGGTCTTGTTTTTTAATGCCTGAATACTTCGTTGTGCATTCATGTGCATAACTTCGCGTCTTAACATCCACGGGATAAAAATAACTTTTAGCAGCAAGGTTAGTGCAGCAGAAATATACAAGTGATGACTGTCCAAACTATAGCCCGCCAACACGGTGGTGATGGTTAACAGAAAGCCTTGTAACGCAAAGACAAAAATCAGCCGCAGCAACCTGCTTTGCCCCAGCATGAGAAAAGAGGTGAGTCCTACCAATGCCGCCATTGATAAAATGGCTTGTGTATAAAAATCGGTTTGTTCAATATGCATTAGCGTGCAGCCTCCAAAATGATGTGACTCAACATACCCAGCAAGCCTAATAAGTAGGCAAAGCTAAGATATTCCTGGACTCGAAATAAGCGCATTTTGGCAAATAAAGTCTCGGCTATCGCCAGAACTATCGCTAACAAAGCGAGCTTGCCTGTAATTGCCAGTAAGCCGTAGCCTAATGCTTCAGCACTAAAGGTTTCGGCGATGCCCCACGGAAAAAAGATATTGGCAATCAATACGCCATAAAGCATTAGTTTAAGCTGACTGGCCCATTCAATTAGCGCCAGATGCCGGCCACTGTATTCAAGAATCATGGCTTCATGAATCATGGTCAATTCCAGATGCGTAGCCGGATTATCAACAGGAATGCGTCCGGTTTCAGCGATGGCAACCAAAAGCAGGGCAGGCAGAGCAAACACAAAGGAAGGTCTTAGCACCATACCTTCGTTGATGACATGTGCAATGGCACCGGATAAATTTGTTGTGGAAGCGGTCATGGTCAGCGTAAAAACTGCCATCAACATGGCGGGTTCTGCCAACGAAGAGATGGTCATTTCCCTGGACGACCCCATGCCACCAAATGCAGTCCCCATATCCAGTCCCGCCAAGGCCAGGAAAAACCGGGCAAAGGCAAAAAAACCTACCATGACGATCACGTCAGCGCTGGCCGAAGTAGGTAGATCAACAGCGATTAATGGTACTACCGTTGCCGCCAGAACGGTGGCGGAGAAGACAATGTAAGGTGTGGCTATAAATAGCCAAGACGCCTGTTTTGAAACTACCGGTTGTTTATGCGTTAATTTGAGCAAATCCCGATAAGGCTGTAATAAAGAGGGCGCTTTGCGATTTTGCAAATGACATTTGCACCACTTCAGCCAACCGGCCAATAACGGCGCCATGGCGACAAATAACGCGGTTTGTAAAATGGCGATTAACCAATTCATTGTATTTCTCCAAACAGTAGAGAGGTTTGGGCTGTAGAGTATGCTGTATTTATACGCATTAGCTAATTACCCATAACAGAAGCAGTAACGTTGCAAACGAATAACTCAGGTAGGTTCGTATATTGCCGGTTTGAATACGTCCAACCTGCTTGGCCAGTTTATTGACTCCTCGTGCTATCGGGTGGTAAAAAAGCGGCCAGCTATGATCTTCAATCTGCAGTTTGTAATGGACTGCTGCAACATCCAGATTCATGGCGCCTTGCATGTCTTTGTTAATTTGTTCGTCGACAAGCCAGACTCTGGCAAAGATTCGCCGTAAAGGCATAGTAAAGGCACTGGAGGTATATTGCATGCGAGGTGTTAACCCACCAAAGCCACAATCCCAGGTTTCAGCCTTGCGTATTACTGTTAAAGGATTGCGCCGTAAATACCAATAACAGATGCCGGCGGCAATGAGCGCTCCTATTAGTACCAGTGGCGCAGAATAGGATGCTTGCTCGGGAGAAACCGGAGCCAGCCACAACCAATCCAAAGCAGAATCATTCGGTAAGGTTTGTCCCAACAGTTGACCTGAAACAGTATTAATTAGCTGAATGATCACGTTCGGGAAAATCCCGATAAAAAAGCACAAACCGGCCAATAAAGCAGGACCTGCCAACATGCCTTTATAGGGTGTTTCATGGGCATTTTCACTGTTTTCTGATCGTGATTGGCCCAGAAATATCAGCCCAAACACTTTGACAAAACAAGCGGCTGCCAAAGCTGATGTCAGCGCCAAGGCAGCCGCTGCAACAGGAATTAAACTGCGCAAGACGCCATTTTCCAGGACATCAACCTGTAATGCAGTTTGAAAAGCCAGCCATTCGGAAACAAAGCCGTTAAACAAAGGTAACGAAGAAATACTCATGCAGCCGACCAAAAACAACAAACTGGTTTGCGGCATTTTTTTAATCAGGCCACCCATCATATCGATATTTAATTCATGGGTCTGGTGTTGAATGATACCCGCCCCCAAGAATAGTAAATTTTTGAACAAGGCATGATTGAAGGCATGCAGTAAAGCGGCCAGAAAACCTAATGCCGCTAGTTGCGAATGACCATTTGCCATAAAAATCATGGCCAAGCCCAATACCATAAAAATAATACCGATATTTTCAACTGAACTGTAAGCCAACAGGCGTTTTAAATTGGGTTGCATCATGGCATAGAGGATGCCGCCCAGCGCTGAAAGAGTTCCCAGAGCCAGCAACGCTACGCCCCATTCCCAGTGAATATCACCGAGTAAATCAAAAATAAAACGGATCAAACCATACAGTGCCACTTTAAGCATTACGCCGCTCATTAAGGCTGAAATATGTGAAGGTGCTGCCGGGTGCGCTTCCGGTAACCAAATATGCACAGGAACTATGCCGGCTTTCATGCCAAAACCCAATAGCGCCAATACGAAAGCAATACTTGCCCACGTTACTGACAATTTGGATTCCCGTAAGGCATCAAAAGTAAAGCCGTCAGAAAAACTGGCCAGTACGCCAAAGCCTAAAATAATCGACAACGCGCCAACCTCAGCCATCAATAAGTATAGAAACGCGGCGCGGCGATTGGCAGGATTTTCATGTTGAAAGGCCACCAGAAAATAGCTTGCTACCGACATTAGCTCCCAAGCAATCATAAACATAAAAGCATCATCGGCTAACAGCACCAACAACATCCCGGCAACAAACAAACCGGTAAACAAACCCAGAACGGCAAAAGGGTGCTCTTTTTCTTTATAGCTACTGACATAACCGGGTCCGTAGAGACTCACTGCACAGACGGCAATGCCTATAATCAAAAAAAAGAAACCGGATAAGGCATCAAAACGGACATGCCACGGCAGCCAGGGTAAGCCTAAAGCAATCAGGTCGGTAATAACTCCGTTACTGATCAGCACCGCTAAACCGGCTATGACGGCAAACAGACCTGAAAAACCCAATAAAACAAAGACTGCTTGTCTTAAAAAAGCCGGGTAATGCTGTTCTTCAAGACTTTTATTAACCCAATCCCGACACTTTACATTACCGTTAAAGAATTTGTTAACACTGTACTGGCTTATTGCCAACAGGATTTGTCGCTGATTCATCATCAGTGCCAACAAACCGGAAGCAAAGCTTAAAAGTACCGCACAATACGCTGATAAAAGGATCATGAAATTCTCACTGTCTGAAATTTAAAACTATTTGGGGCGAAATATAAGGATGTAAGGTTAAAGATTGGTTTTTAGGCCTCCATTTATAATCTTGCACCTAAATCTTATTTCCTGTCATCTGCCGTCATGATTCGTGCAGCCAGAGCATGATTTGAAAAGGTTTCCAAAGCATTGCCTACTTGCTTGCAGCATCCGCCCTGCGCTTCATAGCTTTGTTGGAAATGATTAATAAACCCCATAACAGTATGATCAATCAGATAACCGTTGGTAAAATCGAAAATAAGTGTCTTACCGGGTTCGAGCTTGGCAAGTGCCTTTTTTAACGGTAAGAAATTTGAAAACAGGGCAGAACCCAATAATGTGATAACTAGCGTATCGTTATTTTGTTGTTGAATGGTAAAGTTAATCTTGAACAGATTGCCAAGCCAAACACCTCGTACGACATCAAGACCAAGCTTTGTAACAATACCCAAGGCGACACCGATTAACAAATCAGTCGTCAGTACCCCGATAATGGTAATAACAAATAAAAATAACTGATCTTTACCTACATCCCTTACGCTGGCGAATGTTTTCGGCGAGGCTAAACGATAACCGGTATAAACCAGTAATGCGGCTAATGAAGCCATGGGAATACTCTGGATAAGGCCGACAAACAAGACGACAAAGAGTAATAACAACAGGCTATGAAAAAAATTGGCCCAAGTGGTTTTTGCCCCGTTATGGACATTCTCCGAGCTACGTATGATTTCAGCTATCATCGGTAAGCCACCCATTAAACCGGCGACCAGATTGCCAATTCCAATTGCTGTTAAATCACGATCAAGATCGGAAGAACGCTTATATGGATCCAGCTTGTCAACCGCTGTCGCAACCAGTAAGCTCTCAAGACTACCGATTAAACTGATACTCAGAACGGCCCCCCAAAAAGCTGGGGTGGTAATTTTTGAAAAATCAGGAAAATAAAAGCTTTCCAGAAAATTATCGGGAATGTCGACCAGGTAGTTTGAGCCGTTAATAGTTGTAAATTTAAAATCAAAATGCCAGGCGAATACAATACCTACCAGCACGACGATAACCGGAGCAGGAATCCTGACTCCGACTAACGGCCAAATGATCAGGATGAGCAAGCTTAAAAAACTAATGAGCACACAGTCCATATTGGTAATAGCCAAACTATGCGGAATTTGTGCAATGATTGAGAACAAATTGCCTGCTTCCGGTGTGACTCCCAGCATAACGTGGGTTTGTGTAGCGATAATAATAATGCCAATCGCAGCGAGCATGCCATGAACGACCGACGTGGGGAAAAAGGAACTTAGTTGCCCCAGTTTGTATATGCCCATTACAATCTGCAAAACACTGGCAATAACAATTGCCGCCAGCGTGTAACGATAACCGGCAAGCGCATCGCCTTCACCCAGTATTTGCACTGCCGCCAAAACTACTACGATCAAGCCGGCAGCTGGTCCATTAATAGTCAGGTAAGAACCGCCAATACGCGAGACTAAAAGCCCTCCTATTATTGCGGTAATAATCCCTGCCGATGGTGGGACCCCTGAAGCCACTGATACACCAAGACACAGTGGTAAAGCGATAAGAAAAACCAGGAATCCTGACAGTAAATCACTGCGCCAGTTTTCTTTTAAGCCTGCCAGTCCAGTTTGGGGGATAGCTGAAAGGGATGCTTTATGCATAAAAATCCTTGTTTATTGTAATATTGTAGGTTTGTAAATGGTTATTAAGCGCCTACTATACCACTTTAGCCTTGACAGCGACTTCGATTAATGTTTGAAATAAATTCATGAGCTATGTCAGGCTCTCCCGGCAAGTCGCTACTATGCTGATTCAATCGCCATTTGACTGACAGTGCAGTAGCTTGAAAATGGTATTTAGTGCCTGAACGAAAAAGCCACTTTTCAAAAAAACCAGCTCAACATCCGGAAATATTTTTTGGAAAAATCTTTCCGGAGTGGAACAAACGACTTATTTTCTGATTTACCATCAGTTTTTCAGAATTATTTCTAATAATCACAAATTATAAGCGCACCTTTCCTGTGGATAACCTGTTGGCTGTTCTCAAAAAAGCGTCAGGCAGCTAGTTTTTGTTGCTCGTTAACAAGCCTTAGCCGTTCCATGTCGCGTTTAATTGTGCCGAGCTTTTGAATGTTACGCGATAACACGGCTAAGCCAACATAACGCTCGAAGGCTTCAATGCCATGATCAAGGCACTTATCCAGCCCATGTACTTCTAACGCATTAATAGCCGATTCTACGGCGGAATGTTGCTTTTTTGCCTGTTTAAATTCCGCGGTGTATTCACGATTCTGGTCGGCTTTGGATAGCTTGCCTTTTTTGGGTAAAACGACTTGCTCAAGGAGGGCTTTCAGGTCGGTTTGATTGGCCGGACTGTGGAAACCTTTGTCAAAGCTACAGGCGTTAAAACTTGGGAATTTTACTTGAGTCGCTTTAACCATCGGCACGGCGACTTTGTCGTCGGTAGTCTTTTGCATGACTTGACTGTGCAATATAAAGCCCTGATGGTCTTCCATGATACAGACCCGCAAGCCCAGTTCAACCGGGACTCCGGCTTTGCCTTTGCTGATCCATTCGGTGTGGGTCTGGAACAGGGAAAAGACTTTTTCATCATGGGGAATGGTTTCTCCTTGAATAGCGCGACGTCTAATCTGCTCGATTTGACGTTCGGCATGCAGGCTAAAAGTGCTCAGATCGGTAAGCAACACTTCTGGTATGTGAAAGTGATTTTTTAACGTCAACATACTGGCTTTAGTGCGCTCAAGATAAAACCCTGCCAAATCAATATAGTCCTGGTAGGCCTGTTTGATCTCAAGTGCTTTGGCGGCCTTGATAGCGTCATTTTTTGACGTGGAATGTTTGAGTTTTTGCAGCGTGCGATACCGCCTTTTAAATTTAGACAGGTTGTGCTTATGCAATCGCCATTCAGGCAAGGCATGTTGCAAGCTCCATTTGACGCACGTCCGAATCAGAATCCGGATCGCATCATGCAGTAAACTGATATCGGTTGGAAAATGCACGTTGGTTTTTAACACAAAAGAATCGCAACGGCCTCTGATCAGCGCATGAATATCCAGATCCAGTAATTGATAGCCGGCTCGAATAACTTCAGTACTAATACGCGCCATGATCGCTGGCGTAAACAGCTTGAGATTGTCTTTCAAGGTTTGCAGGCGATAGCGTTTGTCGGCATCAAAGCAACCAAGACCGAGCATTTCACGTAGGGTGTTATGCTGATTGGCCAACTCCAGAATGCGATCATAGTCTGTATTCAGTCCTACGCGTAGCGATCCTAACACCAAAATCGACCATTGATTCATACCGGGGCGGCCTTTGTCGATGGCAACGATTTTTGTCACTTCGGCGTCAATTTTAGTAGGCACCACATCCTCCAGTATTTTAAAAACAGCATCCCTTAATGGCTGAGTCGTATAAATGTGTTGCAAGCCCAGCAAGATGATCGGAATGTCATCACGGGAGGAAACATCTATTTTGATATCAGCAATATCGCGTTGACCGATGCTCATTTGTGGAGAAAATACCTTTCTCATCGGGAGTTTTCCAACGAGAATTTGAAAGCTGAGGCGCTTATCCGGGAGGTAGCTTTTGCCAAGCCCTTTTCGATGAAAATAATAATCATAATTATCAGCAAGTTACTTAAATTCAGCATTTTATACGCCAATAGGCTGTTATTTGATTTTCAATAGCCTATTTTATCGCAACTTATTGTTTTGTATTAAATAATTTATTACCGTTCAAACACTATTTACACCCCGTAATGATCACTTTTACGGCGACTCATATTATCTCGCCTCATTCTGCGCACTGCCAAAGGATGCTCTGAAAAAGTTTCGTGCTGTTCCATTCCCAGAAATACACATTTACCACTTTGGCCTTCATAGCTATGCTGAAAGTCATAAATAAATTCCATCACGGTATGATCAACCAGATAAGTATTGTTCATTTGGAAAATGATGGTTTTACCTTTTTCCAGATTGGCTAAAGCGGTCTTCAATGACATAAAGTTAGAGAAAATCGCCGCGCCGACTATGCTGACAATAACAGTGTCGGTATCTTTCTGCTCAATAACAAAGTGGATCTTAAACAGGTTATTTAACCTAACGCCACGCACCAAATGGATAGTAAATTCGGTCAGGATGCCGATAGCAACGCCGATTAATAAATCAGTTGCCAACACACCGATAATCGTCACCACAAACATAAATAACTGTTCTTTACCAACGCTCATAACTTTAGCGAATTCTTTGGGCGAGGCCAAACGAAAGCCGGTATAGACCAACAATGCCGCCAGTGCAGCTAGAGGAATGCTATGAATCAGTCGTGGAAACAGCACTACGAACAATAACAGTAATGTGCCGTGAAAAAAATTGGCCCACTGGGTTTTTGCACCGTTATTCACGTTAGCCGAACTACGCACGATCTCTGCAATCATTGGCAGGCCACCGACTAATCCGGCCAACAGATTACCTGCACCGACGGCTGTCAAGTCACGATCAAGATTGGAATGGCGTTTATACGGATCAAGTTTGTCCACCGCCATGGCGCTAAGTAAGCTTTCCAGGCTTCCGACCAGGCTGATACTGATAACGGCTTCCCAAAACTCCAGGGTGGAAAATTTTGAAAAATCGGGAAAATAAAAGCTGGACATAAAATTTTCAGATATCGCGACCAAAAATTTAGGGCCGACAGTTTCTTCGTGATGTGGTAAAAAATGTGCATCCGGTAAAAATAAATACATGTGCTCATGTTCCAGATCAAAATACCGTGCCAAACCCATTCCAGCCAACACGACAATCAATGGTGCCGGAATCATCTTTAAGGTGGGGTTTTTTATCACCGACCAAATAATCAATATGATTAGTCCGGTTAGGCCAATAATGGCAATTTCATGATTAAGATTAACAATACTGTGTGGAATCTGTGCGATGGTTGAAAACAGACTGCTGCCTTTCTCCGGCGTAGTGCCGAGCATAACATGGACCTGTTTGGCCATGATAATGATGCCGATAGCCGCCAACATGCCATGTATTACTGATGCCGGAAAAAAAGAGCTCAGTCGTCCGGCTTTAAATACGCCCATCAAAACTTGTATGGCGCTGGCAACGACAATGGCCGCCAAAGTATAGCGATAACCAGCCATCGCATCGCCTACACCCAGTTCTTGCACAGCACTAAGTACTACTACAATCAAGCCGGCGGCGGGTCCGTTAATAGTGATAAATGAGCCGCTGATTCTTGAAACCAGTATTCCGCCAATAATGGCAGTGATAATACCAGCCGAGGGTGGGAAACCGGAAGCCATGGATATACCCAAGCATAGCGGTAAAGCGATGAGAAAGACCAGAAATCCTGATAGTAAATCGTTACGCCAGTTTTCTTTTAACCCGGCCAGGCCGGTTTTGGGTAATGCCGGTAGTGAAGCTTCACTCATACAAATCCTCGTTTTTGATAATAGTGTTTTTAATTTGATATAAGCGATTATTGTGCCAACTAGTTGTTAGTGTTGTAACACATTAATTTTGTGTATGTATTAGCTTATATTCACAATCAAATAGTGGTGATAAACGATGGAGATGGGTGCAAAAAAACCTGATAGTGGTTTATTTGCACCATAGTTGATGAAGGTTATCTGTTCGATTGTGTAATTTATACAAAATGTATGCTTAAAGATTTAAGTCAAGGTGACTTAAATCTTTAAGCTGATGCTGTTGCCGAAGATATCAGTGCTTTTGTTGTTGGCTTTTTATGCGAAGAGGTAGTTGTGTTTGTCATTGACAAAAAAAACCGCCCTGGAGAGCGGTTTTTCATTACAGCGCTAAAAAATTTATGACACGTACCTTAAAGCAATTTTTTACGTTTTGACATTGAAAGTAGACCCATCATACCTGCGCAAAAAAGCCATAAAGCTTGTGGCAAAGGGACTGCAGTTACGGTTAAACCAACAAATTTTTTCTCAATAAAGGCAATATCATGCTTCATATCTGATTGAGCGAACAGAATATTTTCAATAGAGACAAAGAGCGAGCTAATTGTGTTAGGAGCGAATGCCAAATTGGCAGTCGTTACCCAATTAGTTGTACTGGCAAGTCCTGTTTGAGCAAAAGGATTTACCGACTCGATTTTGCTTACATAATCTTGAAAAGGAAATATCACGTCTGACGCTCTTAACTCGCCTAAGTCAGCAACCTTGGCATTGGCTCCGTTAAGAAGGTAGTCGCCTTTTTCAGTCAATGCAATATTGGTTATATGATGACCATCTAACCTGTCAATTTTCACTTGGAAAGTACTTGAGGTTAAAGCTGTAGAACCGCCATCCAGACTTACTGCTTTGAAATTTGTAGGCAAAAACACTAATGAATTTCCACTCACTGTAGGTGTTCCAAAAAGTCCATTTAGGACATTATCGTAAGTGAATGAAACAGTATCACCATTGACCGTAACTATAGAGGCGTTAGAAGTTCCTGAAACAGCAATAAAAAGAAACGCAAAAAATATTTTTTTAAAAGTAGACATAATAATTACCTTAATTTAATTTAATTTAAAAAACGTACCAAGACTTAGTCTGCCATTAAAATGAACGAAAAAAGTACGTGCCAGAAAATGCTTTAATCAACTGGCTCTTACAATTAAGCAAAAAAAATGCCATGTTGTAAATAATTATTAATTTCAACGGGTTGCCGGTTGTTGGTGATTGCTGTTTCGTCACTGTTAATAATGAATTGTAAAAAATCCTGACACATTTGTAGTTTTTTTCTGCTTTTATCGAAAATTAATTTACATATTTTAGAATGTCGATGTTCGAGTGCAAATATTAATTTAAAGGTTAATCTTAACTAAAAGCACGGTGCTTATGGTGATAGGTGCCTTTTAAAAACGCACTTATAGACATTTTTTAATTTTGATAAAGTGTAAAAATTCTGGGAATTTTTAATAATTCCGGACGTTTTTCACTGCTCGTAGTTGGTTTTCTATTCTCGAACAGCCTCTAATACTGCTACCGCAAATATAAAAAACAAAGTCAGAGGCTTAAACATGCCTCGTTTCTTGGCACCATCAGCAAAGGAAAGGGTTTTGATCGGCGTTTGACTGCCCTTGGCTGGCTCTTACGTTTTTGTTTTCCAATGGCCGTTGATGCCATCGCTTTTAATAATTCACGCAAGGCGCTTATGAGTTGGTTCCCTGTCAAGCCTACCATCTGCTTGGCGGCTTGAATGACCAGTTGCACTGCTGACCTGAAACTCAGTTGGCGGGGTATCTTCTCATGCAGGCTGGCTACCTGTGCCAAATTGCCACGAATGATGTTGTATGCCAATAAGTGGATAGCTATCTCCTTGCTTACCATGTCAGGTTTTTTGCACCGTAATATTTCCATGCCCATATTGGTTTTGATGGAACGAAAATCCAGCTCAATTTTCCAGCGCTGTTTATAAAGCATAGCCAGCTCTTGCTTATGAAAGCCCTTTGCATTCAGTAAGGTGGTCAAATAGATTCTGCCGTTTACCGCAAACTCTCGGACGGTAATCGATTCCGGCAAGTCGCTATAGTCCTGCTTGGACATCCACACCGGTTTCCGTTTGGGTTTCGTCCAGTCAATCAAATGATCTCTTGCACCCAGGTAGACACCCAAGCTGAAATCTACTTTTTTCCGGGCATGTAGTGGAAATAGCACAGGAATTTCACGAGCCTGCAAGAGCGCAATAATGGCGAAGGTACAGTAATAGCGGTCCGCCATCAGCAAGTCGCCAACTGACAGGCTGCCAAACAGTTGACTGAGTAACGATGTTTCGCCAGTTCCTTTGCCTTGATAGGCTCCCAGGCTATAGTCGAGCACGGTTCCTGCAGCCAAAGAAATCAACACAACCATGCGAGCAATCGGAAAGCCCAAGCCAGGCTTTTGACTATCCAGCTGAGGAAAGTCTGCCTGATTCTCTGGTGTATCTGGCATTTGCACCGTTGCTCCATCAGTAAGGACAACGTTATAACCCTTCCATCGCCACGCGGCCAGAGACTGGTTATGAAGACGCAAACCAGCAGCTGTGGTGGCTGCTCTGAGTTCCTTTAGTGGTAAGCGTTGTCGGGCTTTACAGTAAGGTCCCGTGTTAACCGTATTGGCTGATTGTCCATCGACGATACGATCAATCAATACGCCTGCCACTGCCTGTTTACAGGAACCGTCATCACTTAATACTTGGAAAATGAAAGCTTTAAGCGTGACTAAGGGCAAGAACACCGAGGAGCGTTTATGCGGGGTATTGGCGATAATGTTGGTAATGCTGTCGGCTGAAAAAAATCCTCAACACCTCTAGTCCTTGGGATTGCAAAAATGACTTTTTGAAGCGGTCAATTTGCTGCTGAATACAGTTTTTTTTAATAGCTGGCATGGTTAAGTTATTGATCAGACTCTGTAATACCCAAAATTCTACCAGAATAGTGCTTGATCTTTATCTTATTATTTGCGTATCTAACTGTAACTTATAGATTAATTATATTTGCGGTAGCAGTATTAATATCGGTTGGAAAATGCACGTTGGTTTTTAACACAAAAGAATCGCAACGGCCTCTGATCAGCGCATGAATATCCAGATCCAGTAATTGATAGCCGGCTTGAATAACTTCAGTACTAATACGCGCCATGATCGCTGGCGTAAACAGCTTGAGATTGTCTTTCAAGGTTTGCAGGCGATAGCGTTTGTCGGCATCAAAGCAACCAAGACCGAGCATTTCACGTAGGGTGTTATGCTGATTGGCCAACTCCAGAATGCGATCATAGTCTGTATTCAGTCCTACGCGTAGCGATCCTAACACCAAAATCGACCATTGATTCATACCGGGGCGGCCTTTGTCGATGGCAACGATTTTTGTCACTTCGGCGTCAATTTTAGTAGGCACCACGTCCTCCAGTATTTTAAAAACAGCATCCCTTAATGGCTGAGTCGTATAAATGTGTTGCAAGCCCAGCAAGATGCTCAGATTGCCATCACGGGAGGAAACGTCTATTTTGATATCGGCAATGTCGCGTTGACCGATGCTCATTTGTGCAGTAAATACCTTTCTAATCACTTGATGTTCAAGTTTTTTAGCTTGACTGAGATGATCCCAGATAAATCAAGGAATTTTGGTCAATGCGTTCAGCTGCTATATCATAGTTACTTGGTTGTCAGGCATGATTTATCAGCATTCTTTAAAATCAAGAATTAAAAACTTGAACATTGAGTAATCAGGGGTTTTCCAACGAGAATTTGAAAGTTGAGGCGCTTGTCCGGGAGGTAGCTTTCGCCAAGCCCTTTTCGATGAAAACAATGATCATAATTATCAGTAAGTTACTTGAATTAACCATTTTATACGCCAATAGGGTGTTATTTAATTTTCAATGGCCTATTATATCGCAACTCATTGTTTTTAATTAAATAATTTATTGCCGTTCAAGCACAAATTAAACAAGACGATTTATCAAAAAAGAATTTCACTGTCTAAGAAAACGATGTTAGCGATTGAAGCCAGACTGGAACGTAACCCAACCTTGCCCAAATGGGACATTATGATTCGGCCTATCTGATGGGTAAATTAATTTCAGGAAATCGTCTTAGGCTCTGAAGGACTATATGCTTAATACGGAATAACCGTTTTACAAGATCATGAAGCATGGAGAAGTTAATTCAATGGCGGAGCAATTTGCCTACGCCCCTCGTTTATAGCGGATTCTTCTGCTCGCCTGTTCAAAAGAATGATACTAATACGTCGATTAATCGGATTCAAGGGATCTTGTTCGTCCAGCAAAACCGATGATGACAAACCAATTACCCGCATTAACCTCGATTCATCCATTCCGCCTTCTACCAGTACCCGGCGCGCATCATGAGCACGATCAGATGATAACTCCCAATTACTATAAGTCTTACTTCCTTGGGCAAACGGCTTGGCATCGGTATGTCCGGATAAACTGATTTTGTTGGGCATACTATTTAACGTTGGAGCCAACTCACGAAGAATATCGCGTGCACGAGACTCTAATTCTGCACTGGAAAGACCAAACATCGGACGATTACTTTCATCGACAATCTGAATACGCAGACCCTCAGAGGAAACATCAATCAATAGCTGTTTTCTATAAGGTTGAAGTTTGTGATCAGAGTCAATAAGCGCATCTAATTTATTTTTCATGGCACGCATTTTGATCATCTCTTCTCGCTCCATTAATTCTTTCGCATTTTTTAGATCAAAATCCTTGGAGGGTTGTGCTGGAACCTTATTATTCGCCTGCCCGGATGTTTTAGTCAGATCTTTACCACCACCATGAAGAATAATTGCACTTTCACCAAGGGTACTATTACCTGACAGAGAGACTTTAAGAGGTGTCTTAAAATATTCAGCAATTCCTCCGCGTGTAGAACCATCAACCGAACCAAGCAACCACATCAGCAGAAAAAACGCCATCATAGCTGTCACAAAATCAGCATAAGCTATTTTCCATGCACCACCATGGCTACCGCCACTAATAACTTTTTTACGCTTAACAATAATAGGGCGTTGCGGAGTATCTGCCATACTTACTTAGCTTTTGACTGCCTGATTTCGTCATCGACTTCAGTAAACGAGGGGCGCTCGGTGGAAAACAATACTTTGCGTCCAAATTCAATCGCCAATGCCGGTGGATAGCCATTAAGACTGGCAATAAGGGTAACTTTAATGCAATGCATAGGTTTAGCGGATTCGTGTAATTTATGCTCAACAAGACCTGTCAATGGCGTCACAAACCCATAAGCAAGCAAAATCCCCAAAAAAGTCCCTACTAAAGCATGGGCGATCAACATCCCTAACTCGGCAGGCGGCAAACCAACCGACTCCATGGTGTGTACTACGCCCATCACGGCTGCCACAATACCAAATGCAGGCAAACCATCACCAATTTTCGCTATGCAATGCAAAGGAAATTCACCCTCCGCATGATGAGTATCAATTTCGTTGTCCATCAGGTTTTCAAGCTGAAAAGGATCTATATTTCCGGACACCATTAAACGTAAATAATCAGTTAAAAATTCCACTATATGATGATCAGCTATAATCAATGGATAATCGGTAAATAACTGACTTTCATTAGGATTTTCAACATCCTCTTCAATGGACATCAAGCCATCATTACGAATTTTGCTTAGCATGCGGTAAAGCAAAAGTAATAATTGAATATAAAGCTGACTCGTATGCTTGGAACCTTTGAACAAGGTAGGAATCACCTTGATGGTTGCCTTAATGACTTTCATATCATTACCAACCACAAAAGCTCCCAAAGCACCGCCACCAATCATTAATAACTCTAATGGCTGAAACAGCGCTGCAACATGCCCCCCTGCCAAAGCAAAACCACCAAAGACAGAGGCCAAGACAATAACATAGCCAATAATTACCGACACGTCTTACGCCCTTATTTTACTGGTATTAGCCGCACAAATCTTATAAAAATTGCCCATAATATTACTAGGAGTAATTATGCCAACCGGCATTTCAGCCAAATCGATAATAGGAATACAACTAACATGCAATGTATTGAACAGCGAAATCGCCTCTTGAACTGTGGATTGAAGACTCAATGATACCGGATTTCGTCTCACAATTTGGTGAACTCGCTGGTTAAGGCTCGCCAAATCGCGGGTCGTATAAATATGGGTATGAACATAAGGACTGATAGCTCGAAGAAGATCATTCTCACTCAACACACCAAACAATTTACTGTCTTCTATTACGACTAAATGACGAATTCTTTCGCGCGCAAAAATCTCTTCAACTTCTTGCAAGGCATCATCCAACCGCACAGATAAAACCGGCGCACTCATAATTTCACTAATTTTCATTGTTAACCCTGCAGTTGTTCCGGTGCCAAAATAAAATTTGAACCCATACGCCAAACATACAATCCCGGCATCCCAGTTTCACCCGTCGAATAGGTCGGTATTATCGACTGTCCAGGGATGCCAAACTCATAACTTATCAGCAAAGTGCCAGGCACCATCTCAAGACAGGCTTTCTCCCATAATGCCGACATGGCCGCAGGCGACAAATAAGCGAAAATAACACTATAATTTTTCAAGGAATAATTTTGGTAGTCACCGCATAAAAACACACAAGGTATATTCCTGCAACGTGCCCGCAACCAACTGACCACCCAAGGCAGTGGAGCCATCTCAATGCCGAATACCTTGCAGTCGGGACGCTGGGTCGCCAAGTGCATACAAATTCCTCCCATACCGCTACCCAAATCAAGAAACTGCTGCCCAGGACCTTCTGGTACGAGTTTTTCCACCAAAGCGTGGACTTTTGGATGCGATGGATAATAGGGTACGCGAGTCAAAAAAATTGCCCCATAAATTAACACCAATACCAGCAACGCCACCATAAAGACGATTGGTGGCCAATTTAAGTCCATTGCGTAAAATACAGCCGCAGGAAAAACCGCATTAATAATTAACCACCAATAGGGTAACGAGAGACACAATGTCATGCCCATAGCAAAGCCGACCTGCCACCATACGGACATTTCAGGCGAAAAGTCGATCCCTAACCAGCTAGCTGATTCTGTAGCAAAAATCCGACTTAATAACCAACTGCATAACAGAATTAAAAGAGATATCCATTGCGGTGACGCTGCGATCGTTTTGTTCATTTGAATTCGTTAATCAAGCCACTGAGATTAACCGGGTCGCAACAGCTACTTTACGTGTTTTTCCAGCTCGATTAGGTACATGACACAAACCACAAACAAAATGGTGCTGAGCGTACGGCTGCACAACAAATTCGCCGCCACAGGTTTCACATTGAGCGACTGTCAACATGAAACTATTCAGGAAACGAATCAGTGTCCAAGCTCTTGTCAAAGAGAGAATGGGTTCTTCGCCCTCGTCGGGTGGAACTTGTTCAAGATAAAGCTTATAAGCCTTAATAATCCCCTGAATACCACTCGCATCAGTATGGTCTACAAGTTGCCGGTAGATACCTAAAAAAAGTGATGAGTGAATATTCGGCTTCCAAGTCAGGAACCAATCGACTGAAAAAGGCAACATGCCCTTGGGTGGAGACTCCCCACGCAGTTCTTTGTACAGATTGATCAAGCGATCACGCGAAAGTGATATTTCAGATTCGAGCAGTTGCAACCTGGCACCGAACTGGATTAGTTCAACAGCAAGCTGAATTTCTTTCGATTCTTCAAGAACACTTTTGGGTTTCTTGGCCATCTCGATTTAACCTTTATAATCAGAAAAAATAGTAAAAGTGATCCTGATATCGGGTATTAAATTAACCACTGCATGATCAGCAAATTGTCTCTACAGGCTGCCTGGCCAGTAAAATTGATGTGTGTAAGTGCGCCATTGACTGCACTTTACTATCGTGAGTCAACATGCCAAGAATAGCCACATCGTCAAAGCGAAAACGGGTTAGCATCATTGGACCCCCAGCTAACTTCATAACCTGGGCGATGCTCAAATCTCCAAGTAAATCCGCAATCTCCCGACTGATACCTAAACGAAAGACAGCTTCATCTTTATCCGTTCGGATAAAATGCTGAGCCAGCATCAGATAACTTAGATTGATGTCACGAATTTCCTGCATCATATTATTTGCACTCATACTCTATCTCATTAGTTATGATGACCAGTAAACAAGAAATAGTCATTTGAGGTAATATTGACTGATCCGCCAGCAATCGTAAATGAGTCTAGCGCTGTTAACTAATACAGATAAAAGAACACAAACTACAGGGTTTGTCTTACAAGCCAGGTTATTTAATAGTAAGCTATAACTGACAAAAGGTAGGTAAATAGAGTAATAACCGACATTGCAGCTAAATATAATACACTGAATTTTGTAGTATGACGATATTATTAAACAGGACTTTAAACGTAACTTAATGGCAGCATCCACGCTATAAAATACAAACGAAGTGATTTTTTATAAAAATTATCCAACTAAGAGTCCAAAGTTGATTAAGCAATCATTACTTTTTTTAGGACGTACCGTATGAGTCTTTAAAACTAAGGCGCGCACGACAGGTTACTCTCGCCGGTCCAACACCAGATTGTTATCGAATACATACCGCATAAGCTCAGCGTTGTTACGTAGCACCAGCTTTTGCAAAATACGAGCTCGATACATACTGATGGTTTTAACAGACAAATGTAATTTTTCAGCAATATCACCGACAGACATTCCACTGGCAATTAATTGAATAGTCTGAAATTCGCGGGCAGAAAGGGCTTCGTGAGCATTTTCCTGCATACCTGTCTGCACCCAACTAGCCAGTATCTGTGTCATTGAGGGGGTAATGTACTTATTTCCGGCAAGTATGCAATCAATAGCCGTCAGTAACTGGGCACCAGCAAATCGTTTATTAAGATAACCCGATGCACCTGCCTGAAAAGAGCGAATCCCATAGGTATTTTCGTCACGTGCTGTCAATATCAACACAGGCAGATTAGAAAATTCTTTTTTTATTTGTACCAGTATATCAAGACCATCACGATTATTTAGCATAATGCCAAGCACCAACAGATCTGGCAAATGCTTGCGGCACAACGCCAATGCTTCGCCACCCTCACCAGTTTCTGCCACAACATGAAGGTGATCTGTCTCGTTCACAAGGTATTTTACGGCAAGGCGAATAATATCGTGATCGTCAACTACAATGATTTTGGCAGGATTGATAGGGGATTTAATAGTCTAACCTCATGTTTTTTTATGAGCATACTATACTATAATATCCTTTCAAAAGACCCAGCAATTAAACTTACCTGCTTAACCCACCAAAAAACAGTGCATAAAAACACCTTAGCCAAAATAGCAGTCTGCTTACAATTTAAGTAAATAACTCGACATCGCCTTCCACTTTTGATTTTTTCAGCAACATCAGATAATTCTGCTCGCGATTAAGAACCTCATTATTATGTAAACTGTAGAGCTTTTTAACCAGCACCTTACCACTCTGGGGGAAATAGCATATCTTGCGCGGATATATATCCAGCAGATCCGTCGAAACGACAGGAATACCCTCGGTTTTAAGATAATCCAAAGCAAATGTTGCATTACGCGCACCAATGTTAATTGTTTTCATATGCTTAATTACGGCACCTCCACCAAATAGCTTGGCTTCCAGATTCTGCCGTCTTGCACCCATTTTAAGCAGTTGATTTATTAGCATCTCCATAGCGTAAGAACCATAGCGAGCCGAACTTGAACCCCATCCACCCTGTTCTTGAACATTTTCCGGTAACATAAAATGGTTTATACCGCCGATGCCATTAATAGGATCACGAATACACGCTGCGACACAAGATCCCAAGGTAGTGACCAACATCATATGGCCTGGAGTCGCGTAATATCCACCAGGTAAAATCCTCGCTGCATCAATATTAAAAGTAGTGTCAAAATACAACTTGGGCGCGAGATTGTCCTCATACCAATGAGAACTCATCGTTTAGAAATACTCAAATGAAGCGCCTCATTGGCGACATTATAAACAGTATTACCTTGTAAGGAGAACAGCTCCTGCGCATGATGAAAACTTTCCGAATGCCCGGCAAAAAACAGCGCATCACGACGCATAACAGGTACAATTTTTTGCAAAACCTTATGCTGGGTCGGTTTATCAAAATAGATCATTACATTACGGCAAAAAACAGCATCAAACGGACCATGAATCGGCCAATTTTTATCCAGTAGGTTAAGTTGCTGAAAACTAATCATATCCCGCAATTCCTGACGTACCTGTACACAACCTGCATTACGCCCTGTCCCTTTAAGGAAAAATCGCTGCAGAACATCCGCTGGCAAATTTTCAACGCGCTCCAAAGGATAGATACCAGCCATAGCCGTTTTCAGCACCTGTGTATCAAGATCGGTTGCCAAGATACGTACCGGCGGTGTGTAACTGTCAAACACCTCCACCATAGTCATCGCCATAGTGTAAGCCTCTTCACCGGTAGACGCTGCGCAACACCATAATTTAACAGGATAATCATGCCCGATACTGCGAACATGCTCGGCAAGAATAGGAAAGTGATGTTTCTCACGAAAAAAAGCCGTCAGATTAGTTGTTAGTGCGTTAACAAAAGCCTGCCACTCTAGCTCATCACCGGCTTTGAGAAAATCCAGGTAATCACAAAAACGAATAAAGCCATTAGCACGCAGGCGTCGCCCTACCCGACTGTAAACCATAGCTTTCTTGGTATTGGATAGACTGATTCCTGCATGTGTGTAAATAAGTTGCCTGATGTCCTGAAAATCTGTTTCAGTAAACTGAAAATCACGTCCCAACCCATTCAAATCTGATGTCATTACCATAGATCATTGCCAAACAACATAAACCTTGCCATTTATACATTCCTTAAGAAAGCTATCAACTTAGGCAATTTCCTACGAAGAACATACCCAAGCCGCTGACCTTTCTATTCATTGTCTGCGTGTCAAAATAGTTACGTAGCCAGCTACGTGCCTATTTTTCCGTCTCGGCAACTGCTCCTGCTTTGCTTTATCTCCTACATAATCCACAGGGATGTGGTGAATGCAGAGTTTGCAGGAGCAAATATCTGTCCTTGCAGTCGTTGAAAATCAACAAAAATCCTGCGCCACGTGGGTATATTCATTCTTGGATATTGCCTTAACACGGGACAGACCCGGCATATTTTTTAAGACTGTCAGGTCTAACTCCGATATTTTTATCCCGACTAAAGTATATAGACCTTAGAACTCCTCCCAGTCGTTGGCATCTGCAGCATGCACCAACTTGGGTTTGCTACGTACCATCTTCATTGGGGTGGCTTTGCCCGGATGTTGAGTTACAGGACGAGCTACTTTTTCTTTTGCTGCTGGCACTGAACTGGTTTTAGTCAACTTAAACTCTCCGACTATTTTCATCAAGACTTGTGCTTCCTCTGCCATCGATGCAGCAGCAGCAGCAGATTCTTCCACCAACGAGGCATTTTGTTGAGTGACACTATCCATCTGCATGATTGCCTGATTGACCTGATCAATACCAACACTCTGCTCAGAGGAAGCCGCACTAATTTCGTTAGTAATATCGGTAACATGCCTAACTGAAGAGATTATTTCCGTCATCGTAGCGCCAACCTCGGATACCAGTTTTGAACCACTTTCAACTTTTTTAACCGAGTCAAAAATAAGCAACTTAATTTCCTTGGCAGCATCAGCGCTTTTGTGCGCCAGCGAGCGAACTTCACTAGCCACTACCGCAAAACCACGCCCCTGCTCACCTGCCCGAGCGGCTTCCACAGCAGCATTGAGCGCCAAAATATTAATTTGGAAAGCAATACTGTCCATGACAGAGATAATATCGACGATCTTGTTGGAGGATTCATTAATAAAGGCCATGGTTTGAACCATTTCACTCACCACTACGCCACCTTTTGCCGCTACATCAAAAGTTGCCGAGGCCAACTGATTGGCCTGCTTTGAGTTTTCGGCATTATTTTTAACAGCTGCAGCAAACTGTTCCATGCTGGCAGCGGTTTCTTCCAGTGATGAAGCCTGCTCTTCAGTGCGTTGAGAGAGATCGGTATTACCTTCGGCAATCTGACTACTGGCAGAAGCAATTGCTTCTGCTGCCCAGGTAATTTTTTCTATGAGCTTATGCAGATTATCGACCGTATTATTGGCATTTCGACCCAAAGCAATAAACGAGCCAGTATCATCGCCGTCATCATCGATTCTCTGTGTCAAATCGCCCTTCTCAATACTGGAAAATATTCGACCAAATTCGTTCATCCAGGCATCAACAACCTCAACAATCGTATTAAATCCAACGCTTGACTTTTTGAAGAAGCCGTGCTGGTCAGAATGATTAATTCGCTTTGTCAAGTTACCCTCAATTACCCTATTGATCATCTCGGATAACTCAACCTCTGAGGCATTCTGTGTGGTGCGATCATGCCATTCGGCAACCGTGCCCAGGCGTTCATTGTTGGCACCGAAAATAGCAGTAGCGATAATTTTTACATGATCTTTACCCAGTGTAAATTCGCCTTCAACCGTATCGGTAAGCTTACCCAGCATAGCTGCCTGATGAGCCGGATCTTTATGGAAAGAATCAATATTCATACCCATTACACGATCTGCATTAAATTGTGGCATCTGCTCGCGTATATTAGCTTCTACATGATGCAAGTACGAAATAGCCCGCGCATTAAGATAAGTAACAATACGCTCATTATTGACAATAATTATCCCAACTGAAGCTTTATCCAACGCCAATTTGATACGCAGACTCTCTTCGCTGAAGCGATTGATTTCAGCCTGACTTGATTTTAATGCCGTTGCTATCTTGCTAAACTCATCGGAGCCTTCTACTTCAATAACATGATTAAATTCACCTCGCTCCATGGCCTCACAGGTATTAAGGACCGTTGTTAAAGAACGACTGTAACCACGGATAATAAATTGCCCCAGCCAAGCCATGATAAGCCATACGCCGATCATAAAAACAGCAAAAGTAATTCGCAAGGTTTCAAAGCGACTTGCAGCCGCCATGTTTTTGCTTTGTGCACTAGCAAACTGAAAATCTATCAACTTATCGATATTGACATTGGCGGCAACAAAGAGCTCCAGCGCAATCAGGGTATGTCCTTTTGCATCCTGATAATTCAGGGCTTTCAATGCATTAATAATAGGTTTCACTGCCTCCTCAACATATTGTCTGCGGGCATCAGCAAAATCTTTGGCCAGCTGATTTTCTTGCGCATCGGCAATGTTCGTAAAGTTGCTGTTCCACAAGCTATTAATAGCTTCCATATTACTGTTGATAGTGGCTGCAGATTTTCGGGCAGACTCTGGATCTAGGGCAAGCTCTGGTTTGACGCCCAAGCCTGATATCACCAACACATTGGATAGCGCCACACGAAACTGGGTACGGTTATCCAGCATTAAGAATTTTATTTTATTAAGCGTATCACTGCTTTTCATGTTTTCTGAATAAAGACGAGACATGGTATCTCTGGATTTATCCAGCTCGTAAAGTGCGCTACTACCGACCAGTACTATAATCGTTAGCGAGAGGCCTATCATTAAAGCCAGGTATTTACCAAATTTAGATTGTAGTATCAGCATATAATGCACCTTATGCGAAAAAAGGGGGAGAACAAGGAGTGTATAAAGACATTATTGATAAAACCCGTACTTGCCTAGATTTCACAAATCCGGAAGACATCAAGAACCTCATTACAAATTTTTTTGGTATCTTAACCTTGTTACGTAAAATCAAAACGCTGAATAACAGGCATTTTTATTGCCTCCTAGAGACTGTCCGAGAATAGTGGATAAATTACTTGTTTTATAATGCTACAAGTTTGACACTGTTGATCCATGCCAT
This sequence comes from Methylobacter sp. S3L5C, assembly GCF_022788635.1. Lineage (NCBI taxonomy): Bacteria > Pseudomonadati > Pseudomonadota > Gammaproteobacteria > Methylococcales > Methylococcaceae > Methylobacter > Methylobacter sp. S3L5C. Next base: position 309,886 of record NZ_CP076024.1, read on the forward strand.
GTCAGTTCCTTTCAAATCAAGTCCGGTTGAATTTAATCAACACCTGCTATTTCCCGCTAATATTTTTGATTTTCTCCCAAAAAATCACGAATGTTTTCTCTACATCGACCTGTTTGAACAGCTTGATACGAGTAGCCTTTATAGCGTTAAAAGCCAGAACACCTATCATCCCAAGCTTATCGTTGCGATTCTGATATTTGCCTATTGCCAAGGGGTTTTCAGCTCCCAGAAAATCGAAAAACGCTGCCATGAAGATTTATCCTTCATGTTTATCGCGCAAATGAACTGTCCTAATTTTGGAGTACTCAGCGATTTTAGAAAAAATCATGGCAATTTTTTTCAGGATTGTTTTAAGCAAACCGTCAAACTGGCAATGGAGTTGAAGCTGGCTTCCTTAGGCCATATCAGCCTTGACGGCTCCAGGTTTAAGGCTGATACGTCTAAATACAAAGCAATGAGTTATGGACGTTTAAAAGCAAAGGAGCAAACGTTGTGTGCTGAGATTGATGACTTGATTAAGAAAGCCAGTCGTTGTGTCCAAGATGAAGACAAGGCTTATAAAGATAAAATCGGCATGTGATCCCCGAAGATTTGAAATTCAATCAAGACCAGCTGGCTAAAATAAAAGCGGCCAAGCAAGCCCTTGATGAGCGCAAAGAACAGCTTAATTCAGGTAAGGATATTGACGATAAAAAGCAGATTAGCTTTGCCGATACTGAGGCTCGCATTATGGGGAAGAAAGGTGGCAGCTTTTATTATGCCTACAATACCCGGATTAGCGTTGATGCTGATCTGCAAATTATTGTGGCTCAGCATGTCAGTCAAAACGCCAACGACAAACAGGAACTTGAACCAGCCCTAAAAGCAATACAGGACACGGCGGGGCGATTACCTGAGCAACTGAGCGCTGACAATGGCTATTTTCCTGGCGATAATCTACAAGCACTGGAACAGAGCGGTATTGATGCTTATCTTGCCATAGCAATACTTCGGACAGTTTTGATTTGATTAAAAAATAGTCTGGAAGCCTTCAGTATGTGAAGTTGTAATCAACGACGATAACAACTCAACACGCCAAAAGCCTCCATGAACTTAATAGAACCCATTTTTCAGCAAATGTCCAGTGTAGCAAAACCGCAGCGTAAGTTTATGTTCATCTTGCTAACAACCCTGACTTATCTGCCGGGACGGGTAAATTTCCGAAACCTTGGCCGTTATAGTGCTCTGAATGAAAAAACCTTTTCGAGATGGTTTCGTCGCTCGTTCGATTTTGTTACCTTCAATTTGTTGAGCTTGAAGGATTTAACGGATAAGGGTGAATGGGTAGCAGCAATTGATGCCAGCTTTTTACCTAAAAGCGGTCGTAGCAGTTACGGCCTGGACTGGTTTTGGAACGGTTCACAGGGACAAGCGGAACGCGGACTGGAAATTTCACTGCTGGCTTTGGTGGATGTAACACACAATACAGCCTATACGCTGTCAGCTTATCAAACGCCCGCTTTTCCCAAAGCACCGAAGGTACCTGAAGTCGTCAAAGAGTCGACCGTAAATAGCGAAACCAAGGTTGTTCAAGATGTCGAGAAGACACCGAAGAGCAAAGCCGAGAAAACGCCCAAAGAAACCCGGATCACCCGGGTAGATAGCTACCTTGATCACGTCAAACGCGAGACCAAGGGACTGTTAGGGAAAATCCGTTATCTGGTCGCTGACACCTTTTCGCCAAGACCAAGTTTATTAATGGCGTGGTGGAAAATGGCCTGTACGTGGCCAGTAAGTTACGGAATGATGCCGATCTGCGCTGGTTATATACCGGTGAACAAAAAGCCAAGGGTCGACCTCGCATGTTTGCAGGCAAAGTTTGTTTCGATGATTTGTCACGCTTTGAACTGGCCGGAGAAATCGATGGCCAGCACGTCTATACCGCTATCGTCAATTCGCCAACGTTCAAACGTAATCTGCGGATTGTCTATATCGTGCGAGAAGAAAAAGGTAAAACCTATACGGCATTATTATTTTGCACTGACACTGACTGTGCGGCGCTGGACATCCTGCGCTATTACAAAGCAAGATTTCAGATTGAGTTCGTGTTTCGCGATGCCAAGCAATACACTGGACTATGCGATTGCCAAGCGACTTCCGAAGCAAAGTTGGGCTTTCATTTCAATGCTTCACTGACAGCACTGAATTTGCTGCGTCTGGAAGACCGGCAACAGGCCGTGGAAGGTGCCGGCCGCAACGTCATTTCCATCGCCAGTTGGAAGACCCGTAAATTCAATGCCCATTTATTGGAAAAGTTTTCTTGCCACTTAGGGTTGGACTTTACTGCCATAAAATCCAGCCAAGGCTTTGCAGCCCTCTGTAACTATGGGGCTATCGCCGCGTAAACAGTCCGAAGTATTGCCATAGATAAAGGGGAAAAGACCCACAAAATACCGTTGGCTAGTTCGGATCGCAAATTGGTCAAAGCCGACTTCGACTACCAGGAAGCCGATAACACCTTTACCTATCCTGAAGGACAAATTTTAACCATGAAACGCGAAAGCCAAGACGGCAGCCGTGTCTATCAAGACTCATCAAAAGTCTGTGCCGCTTGCCCTCTGCACAGTCGCTGCTGCCAATCAGTTATAAGGGAAGCTCGAATGATCAGCAGCGATAATAAAGAACCACTGCGTCAACAGATGAATGTCAAGATGGAACAACAGTCATCAAAAGACATCTACAGCAAACGCAAAGTCATTGTTGAGCCGGTGTTTGGTCAAATTAAGAATAGTGGCTTTCGTGGTTTCAGTGTGCGCGGTAAAGAAAAAGTCGCCGGTGAATTTTCGCTGGTCTGTGCGGCGCATAATTTCAAAAAAATTGCCAAGGCCATTATTACGGGATTAATCCGTCCAGAATTCAGTAATTACGGTACAAGCCAAGCGATATAGATAAAAATGTGCCAAATAAGGTCGTTATGAGGCCATAATAACGGCAAGATCGAAAAATCCAGGTTAATACTGGAATTTTTTTATATCCATCGGAAGCTATTGCTTCGAATGTCACCATTCTCGGACAGCATCCCAGGACCACCAATATCGGCATGTAATGGATCGGTAGAACCTTCATGCCACGAGTTAAATTTCCAGACAGTCTTTAAGCGACGTTACTGAAACAAATATGGAATTACTACAGTCGACCATTGAGTGGGGTAGCTCCGGCAACGGTGGCAATATCAATTACACGCAGGCTTTTGCCTATTAGCTCAATCAATTGGCAAGTACTTTTTTGAGTGATAATGATCCGTAAAAGGACAAATTAATAACATTAATCTCTCACTTAAAAATCAGACACCGATGGCTAAGATGAAACCCACAACTATTTTTTGACTAAGCCACTAGCCTCTTGGCAAAACAGCCGAGCACTCAGTCAAGCTTAATTTGTCGGATTTTATATCAGCAATTTTTGGTTTTTAGTGCTAATTTTAGCCTACATATTAACGCTGACTGGGTATTAGGACACACTTCAATTATGCTAAATAACATACAAACCATCACAGTTTACGAACATGTGCGAACCATTACCGGGCAAATGCTTGAAGCTGCACATATCCGTGACTGGGAACAAATGACTCTACTGGAATCACGCTGCACTCAATATGTTAACATTCTTAAAACAGAAGGATCTGCAGAACCCCTCAGTGGCGACTTACGCAAGAAAAAAGTACAACTTATTCAGGATATTATGAAAAATGATCGAGCGATACGCGACATTACTCACCCTTGGATGAATGAACTGTCAACGCTGATTAATACCATGGGCACCCAGCACAAGCCTGAGTTTTCCTGCGCGGCCAACGATAACTTCTAATAACCATGCTGCCACCCAAAGTTGACTTGGCCAGTAATTCACCTATCTCGGCAGTCAGTTCTTTAAGGCCACCAGAAACTATAGCCGACCCGCGTCAAGACGGTATTTTTAAACTAGATCAGATCGCTATTGGAAAAACCTTGCAAGGACAAGTGCTGGCGAAATTAACCGATGGCAACTCCCTGATAAGAATACAAAATAATACTCAACAATCTGCACCGAATACTGACATAAAAATGCTTTTACCCAAGGGCTTTCAGATAGGTGACGCAGTACAATTAACGGTACTGTCGAGTGGACAACGACCAACCTTTACGGTGAGTTTGCTAACATCCGCAGATACCGTTACATTAAGTAATGCCGCTCAATTAATTGACAAGGCGCTTAATAACAACCGGCAGGACGAGCAAAACGCACCCCGGATAACAGGGGCATCCCCATTGCTTGATTCAGTCAATACAGACCCGACTGCAATGGCAGCGCAACTACACAAATCGGTTGACAATAGTGGTGTGTTTTACGAAGCCCATTTACGTCAATGGGCTGAGGGCAAGCGTAATTTAGCGCAGATTCATCAAGAACCACAAAATCTTCCTGACCCGGAAAAAACTACCACCAGCATTACTGATCAACCGACTCATTGGCTATCTTTTCAACTCGATACTCTTGAGAACCGGCGATTTGCCTGGCAGGGCGAACTGTGGCCGGGCCAATCATTCCAATGGGAAATAAGTAAAGATCCCGACCACCAAGCTGCGATTCCGGAAACCAATCAAGATCCAATATGGCAAACTGTAGTACGTTTTCAACTGGCCAATCTGGGACAAATTAATGCGACCATTCGTCTCCAAGGAGAGCATGTGCAAGTTCAAGTCAATGTGCAAAATCAAGCGACCACAGACTCACTAAAGAACGCAATTGGGCAACTAATATTAGCTCTAGCAGCGTCAGGCACCGCTTTGGATAATATCACCATACAAGACCATGAAGCCTAATAAGCCCAAATCGTTGCGGAATGCAGTTGCTCTAACCTACCAACCTGGTGGCGGCGCACCAAAAGTTGTGGCGTCTGGCAAGGGCATGATTGCAGAGCAAATCATTAATCTCGCCAAAGAAAATGGTGTTCATGTTCATGAATCCCGTGAACTAGTGGCACTATTGATGGATGTGGAACTTGATCAGGAAATCCCGCCTACCCTTTATAGAGTAGTAGCAGAACTGCTGGCTTGGCTATACAAGATTGAAGCTGCGTTACCGCCGAGTCAAAAATAAGTTTGCGTATTTTCTGTTAAAAAATTAACACAACTTGTTTTATGCTGATATATTAACTGGTGTTATTTGGAAATATTCATTTTTGGTATCACTTTAAACCTGCATATTCATGATATCATGATAAGCAGTAACCAGTTTATTGCGAGCTTGTATGGTAGTTTGCATCGCAATACTGGACTTTTGAGAAGCAATCATAACGTCCGACAGGTTGACTGAATCATCCCCTAGCGAAAAACGCTCACCGAGCTTTTGGGCATTTTGATGAAGGCCATTAACCTGATCCATTTGTGCCTTAAAAACTTGACCAAAATCAACACCTCCCTTGGCCTGCCCCTCGATAACCTGGGATCCAGGAGCGTGAACCGTAGCGACAGCCGAACGCATTTGCGCGACCATGGCGGCAATTTTTCCACTATCGATGGCGATCATTTCAGCACCTTTTAATAAGTTCATAAAATAATAATATATCATGCCTATATTACATCGACAAATTGATAAGCGATGACTTTTCCGCCTTATTCCAGAAAACAGATACCAGCACAGGCCTGATAATGATACAGCGCACCACAAACTTTTCTCAACAATAATGTCCTTATCTGTCAACTATTTTTCCCCGAACTCCCTTACTCCAAGGTCTTTTATCTGTGGCAGCTGAAGGACAAAATAACGCATTCAACCTCTTTTTACAAAGCCCCTTTGGGAAAAATCTGGCACTGGGAGCGGGCATTGCCTTAGTGATGGGTATTATGGGGGCGGTATGGATGTGGGGGCAAAAACCTGATTATCGGGTGCTACTGTCAAACTATTCTGACCGCGACGGCGGCGCAATCATTGATGCCTTGCAACAAATGAATATCCCTTACCAATATGCAGAAGGCGGTGGAGCCATTCTTGTGCCGGCAGAGCGGGTACATGATGCCCGACTTAAACTGGCAACTCAAGGTCTACCCAAGGGCGGCACAGTGGGCTTTGAGTTAATGGAAAATCAGAAGCTCGGAGTATCTCAATTCCTTGAACAGATAAATTTTCAACGAGCTCTGGAAGGAGAATTGGCACGCTCCATCAATTCCATCGCCAGCATTCAGACATCTCGCGTCCATCTGGCAATACCCAAACCAACGGTATTCGTGCGTGAAAAGCAACTACCAACTGCCTCTGTACTCCTTAATTTATATCAGGGCCGCTCCCTGGACAAACAACAAGTTAATGCCATCATGCATCTGGTTTCCAGTAGCGTGCCTGAACTGACAACAAATAACGTTACCATAGTGGATCAAAATGGCGCCTTATTGTCCTCTCTCGACAACCCTGGCGATAATAACCAGCTTGATCCCAATCAGTTAAAATATGTAAAGGAACTGCAAGATGGTATTGTTCGGCGCATCGAATCGATTTTGACACCGATGGTGGGAGCAGGCAATATACGCGCAGAAGCATCAGCGGACGTAGATTTCTCACGTAGCGAGCAAGCCGCAGAAACCTATAAGCCAAACGGTACGGCAGAAAATTCTTCAAAGCGTAGCGAACAGTCCAACGAATCCAGTAACAGCGATACCGATAAGGCCGGAGGTATACCCGGAGCCAGTTCCAACCAACCAGGACAAGCAGTAACTCCACCAGCCCCAAATACGCCAGCCCCAACCAAGGCAGCAACAGCCCCCGTAAATACCCAAAAAGAAAGCACCATTAATTACGAGATCGACAAAACTATCCGCTACGACCAACACCCGATGGGCAACATCAAGCGCTTGAGCGTGGCGGTACTGGTCAACAACAAAACTGAAACAGATGAAAAAGGCAAATCGATAGTAAAACAACTTACCGATGCCGAAAAGGAACAAATTACCGGATTAGTCAGAGAAGCCATGGGCTTTAGCAAAGATCGTGGCGATTCGCTCAACGTAGTCAACACTGCATTTACCTTAACGCCTCAAGAAATCTTGCCTGAGCAGCCCTTCTGGAAACAGTTTGCTACTCTGGACATGGCTAAAACGGCAGGCCAATACCTGATTTCCGGCCTGATTATCTTGTACCTGTTTTTTGCAGTTTTACGCCCCATGATCAGACGCTTATCGACACCACTGGTCGTGCCAGCATCCAACATAGAGCCAGACTCTACAGCAAACAAAGCAAATTCCATCACAACAGCTAATCAGGAGGATTATTTGCAGACCGCAAAAAAAATGGCTACCGAAGATCCTCAGATGGTAGCCAACATCGTAAAAAACTGGGTTCGCGAAAATGAATGAGGTTGGTGTTAATAAAGCAGCCATCCTGATGCTTGCCTTAGGACAAGACGAAGCTGCAGAGGTAATGAAATTTCTTGAGCCGCGCGAAGTGCATAAACTTGGCATAGCGATGTCAGCCATGAAATCAGTTTCCAATGAATCACTGGAAACCGTACTTAATGACTTCCGTCTGGAGACAGAAAATAGCAACTCTTTAGGTGTTGACTCAGACGACTACATCCGTAATGTATTAACAAAGGCACTGGGTGATGTCAAAGCAGGCTCATTGCTTAACCGAATTCTGGTAAAAAAAGAAACTGGTGGCTTTGAAAGCTTAAAGTGGATGGATGGAAAAGCGGTTGCCGAACTGATACACCTCGAACATCCACAAATAATTGCCACCATCCTGCTCCAACTTGAGCCCTACCACGCCAGTGATATAATAACCGAACTAGGAGAACGAACCCGCAACGAGGTTATACTTCGTATCGCAACGATGGATGGTGTACAACCGGCTGCGCTCCTTGAACTAAACGATGTTCTGACTACATTACTAAACGGCAATGAAAACAACACCAATAAACCCCTGGGCGGTATCCGAGCTACGGCCGCAATCATGAACTTTATGAATGCTGACATCGAAACCTCAATCATGTCTAAATTAAAGGACTTTAACACCGAAATTGCCCAGCAGGTCACGGATGAAATGTTTGTCTTTGATAACATAACCGATATTGAAGATCGCCATATCCAAACTGTATTACGCTTCGTACAATCAGAGTCTTTAATTATTGCACTTAAAGGTGCCAAGAATGAAGTAAAGGAAAAAATCCTTAAGAATATGTCACAACGCGCAGCCGAAATGATGCGCGAAGATCTGGATGTAAAAGGGCCGGTACGTTTATCAGAAGTTGAGAAACAGCAAAAAGAAATCCTGCAAATTATACGTCGACTGTCTGACGAGGGGCAGATCGCCTTAAGCAAAGGAAATGATGCCTATGTCTAATGATAAATCACCTCAACAGACAGCCTACCAACGCTGGGAACTGGCATCGTTGGACGAAAATGAAGTCCCTGAAAAAATAGAGCAAAATCTCGACATTGCCAAGCTCACCCAGGAAATGACGGCTGCACGTGACGAAGCTTATCAGATTGGGCTTGAAGAAGGGCGAGCCATTGGCCTAACTAAAGGTCATGCTCAAGGACTCACCCAAGGCATTGCAGAAGGTCACCAACAGATAGCGGCTATTGGCGAAGTACTCTCGAAAATTAATCGGCAATACCAGCAGGAAATTCATCTGGCCCATGAAAGCACCGCTAGTCAACTACTCGAACTGGCGCTGGACATTGCGCAGGCCATGCTAAAAACCGCATTACCTGTTCGCCCCGAACTATTATTACCGGTAATCGAACAAGCAGTAAATGCCCTTCCCTCTTTACAGTTGCCCGCAACACTTTATCTGAATCCACTGGATACCGATCTGGTTCGAACAGCGCTGGGTGAAGATTTGCAACAGTCCGGCTGGCGACTGTTAACAGATGGAAATATTGAACGTGGTGGCTGCCGCATCGAAACCGCTACCAACGAAATTGATGCCACGCTGACAACTCGCTGGCGACGATTGCAACAGTCATTAGGCCAAAATACTGACTGGTTAACCACGCCCTAAACCATGGATACTATTAAGGCCCCTTGGCACTCTTTTCTCGAAGACTGTCAACATCGGGTTAAAGTTACCGAGACTCTGCAAATATCCGGACGCGTAACACGAGTCGCAGGACTTGTTATGGAAGCTGCCGGCCTAAGACTGGCTATTGGCAGCCCTTGCTATGTCCCGTTACCTAGTGGCCACCGACTTGAGGTTGAGGTCGTCGGTTTTGGCAACGACCGATTGTTTTTGATGCCCTTGGGTGATGTCGAAGGTGTTCAGCCTGGCGCACTGGTTTTACCCACGGAATCAGTAAAATTACCGCCACAGTTTTCCATCACAAAAAAAACTGTCTCCGCCTCCGTTGAACGTGGACGCCGCTTGCCTGTCGGCGAAGCTTTACTTGGCCGTGTCCTGGATGCAACAGGACGGCCATTGGATAGCTTAGGGCCATTGCAAGGCCATACAACTGCACCGTTGTATGTGCAAGCAGCCAATCCATTACTTCGCGAACCTATCTCCTGCGTACTTGATGTCGGTATTCGCGCAATCAACAGCATGTTGACAGTTGGCCGAGGCCAGCGCATGGGTTTGTTTGCAGGATCCGGGGTAGGTAAAAGCGTCCTGCTCGGCATGATGGCACGCTACACCGCTGCCGATGTCATTGTCGTTGGCCTGATTGGTGAACGGGGCCGCGAAGTAAAAGAATTTATTGAACAAATTCTGGGCACTGAAGGAATGGCCCGCTCGGTTGTCGTTGCTGCTCCCGCTGACACGCCGCCACTACTACGCTTGCAAGGTGCCGCTTACACCACCGTGATTGCCGAACATTTTCGAGATCAGGGTAAAAATGTACTATTGATTATGGACTCTCTAACCCGCTATGCCATGGCGCAACGTGAAATTGCCCTGGCCATCGGCGAACCTCCCGCCACGAAAGGCTATCCGCCTTCGGTATTTGCCAAATTACCGGCACTGGTCGAGCGCGCGGGCAATGGGCAAGCTGGCGGCGGTTCAATCACGGCGTTCTATACCGTATTAACCGAAGGTGACGACCAACAAGATCCCATCGCCGACTCTGCCCGCGCCATACTAGATGGCCATATCGTGCTCAACCGCACATTGGCTGAAGCCGGTCATTATCCGGCAATTGACATCGAACAATCCATCAGCAGAGCCATGCATGGCATTACTAACGAAGAACATCAACTTACCGCCCGCAGGGTAAAACAGCTGATGTCCAGTTATCAGCGTAATCGTGATCTGATCAATGTTGGCGCTTATACCTCTGGCACGGATCGACTGCTTGACGAAGCGATAGTCAAGCATGAACAAATTGAACTATTCCTGCAACAAAGAATTGATGAGCGTGTCGGCATTGATCAGAGCTTGAAGGAACTTTCTACTCTATTCAATTAATTGATTCATTTGACCTTAGGCCATAATGATTCATGACTACAAAAAATGCCATTGACATTCTGACCGACCTGACCACACGGCAATCCGAAGCAGCCGCGAAGCGTCTGGGTCAGGCCAACCAGCAGCAGGATCAAGCCAAACAACAACTTAACCTGTTGATGGATTATCGTAAAAGCTATGCAGATCAGCTTCAGACACAGATGAGCCAAGGTTTAGCTGTGTCAGGATATTGTAACTTCTACCAATTCCTGGCAAACCTCGATAAGGCGGTCGCCCAACAAAACCAGGCATGGCAAAGCAGCCTCCAGTTTGTCGAAAGAGAACGCGTTAATTGGCAACTAAGTGAACGTAAACGCCTATCTTTCAACACCCTGACGCAACGCGCACAAAATACCATGCTTCGCGAGGAAATAAGCCGCGACCAAAAACAAACCGATGAACATGCAACCCGTAAATATTCAATTAAAACATGAACATTATACTATCGCCATCAATTACCAGCACCTTGCCGTCTTCACTGCAAGATTCATCAGAGGTCAACAACCCTGCTGACAATATGGCGTTTAATAACCTGTTACAAAAAGAAATATTTTCGCACCGGGAACCCACCAATAAAGCCGCTAAAACACAATCAAGCGTTAATGCAGAGCAAGACCCAGACCCGTTAGCAGTAACCGCTACAAATACGACGTCAGAAAACTTGCTTGCCCTTATTATGAATGCACGCCCTTCACCTGCACCATTAGACGCTACACAAGCTAACCCTGATACAACAACGACCCAACAACCTGCTGCAACCATAAAACTGGCAGGATCAGACCCCTTAAATACTATTGTTAGAGAACCTGCAAAAAATGCAGCCATGCAACCAGAGCCTTCATCTCTCAGCAGTCAATACACTAATGCTACGTCGACTCCAGTCGCATTAAGCAACACAGAGCCAGCATCTACAGCAAAACCGACACTATCGAAGTCATTAAATACATCTATTGAACCGCCTGCAAAACACAATATTATTGTACCCGAATCGTTAGCTGTCGATCATCAAGACGCAAATGCAACATTAAATCAAGTAATTAAAGGGCCAGTAAAAGAAAGTGTCATATCGCCAGAGTTTTTACCTACTGCTAATAATCAACATAGCGATATTACATTCTTTCCAGCCACATTAAGCACCATGCCATCGACTTTCACCATAAAACCAGCAACATCAGATACATTAAATAAAGCAATTAAACAGCCTGCAAAAGATACTGTTATTTTACCCCAACCATTATCTATGAGTCGCCAAGACACTAATACCCCATCAATTCCAACCACATTAAATGCTATTGAGCCTGAGCTTCCGGCAAATTTCAGTCGACAAGAAGATTTTTCCAGCGCTCTACAAATACAATTATCACCAGCAATCCCGGCAACAACCTATTCGTCAACCAATATCATAAACGTTGCACCCACATCAGCAACCTACGATATCAGCCCTGCATTTGACAGCCCCAATTGGGATAAGACCATTAACCAACAAGTAATCTGGATGATGCAAAACAAACTTCAAACGGCAAGTTTGACTATCAATCCTCCGCACTTGGGTCCGATACAAGTAATGATGCAAATAGACAACCAACTAGCCACAGTGCAGTTTGTATCCGCGCAACCTGAAGTTCGCGAGGCTCTGCAAAATGCCCTCCCGTTATTGACAGATATGCTCAAACAATCAGGTATACAACTTGGACATGCTGATGTTAGCTCACAAAATAAACATTCCGAATCAAGACAATCAGTTAATTCATCAAAAACCAATAAAAACTCAGTAGATACATCCGTTATAGACCCTGCCCTTAATGCACAACAGACCAACAACGCTGGCCAAGGCCTTATCAACTTAATTGTATAATATCGGCAATAATTTTTTTAACTTAATCATAAATACCTATGTCAGCTCAAATACCCCCAGAAAATTCTCCTCCACGATCCAAGAAATTACTGTTACTACTAATAATACTAATAATTATTCTGATAAGTGGAGGGGGTGCTGCCTGGTATTTCTTGATCCACAAAGCAGCTGATAAATCCGAAGAGCATCAGACTGAAGAACATCAGGCCGAAGATCATCAATCTTCCGAACAGGAAGAAGCACCAATATTTGTCGAAATGCTACCCTTTACGGTAAATTTACCGCCTGACGGTCAGTTCCTGCAAGCCACTTTTACGCTACAATTGTCTGACAGCTCTGATGCTGAGCATTTAACGCTCTACACGCCACAAGTACGTAGCCAAATATTGCTGTTACTATCTAACAAAACGGGTGATAACCTTCTACTTTTGGAAGGTAAGACGTTATTGACACAAGAAATCACCACCTTACTGAAAAAACCTCTTGATAAAGGACTAAAACCGATCAAGGTTACCCATGTTTTTATAACGTCATTTATCATCCAGTAATCATGACCGAAAAATTTCTGTCTCAAGATGAAATTGACACACTACTTACAGGTATGTCTGATGAGGCAGAGGACGCTAGCACTGCTTCAACGCAAAACCCATCTGATGCGCGACCTTATAACCTGGCCACACAGGAACGTATCGTTCGCGGTCGCTTGCCATCATTGGAACTGATTAACGAACGATTTGCCAGACAATTACATATCAATCTGTTTAATTTTTTACACCGTAGCGCAGAAGTGTCGGTGGGGCCGATCCGTACCACCAAATATAGCGAGTTCTTGCGCCACTTGGTGGTTCCAACCAATCTAAACCTGATAAACATTAATCCGCTACAAGGAAAAGCCTTGGTCGTTCTGGACCCTTTCCTGGTGTTCCAATTGGTCGATTTTTTTTTTGGTGGCGATGGCAGTATTCAGACCCGTATTGAGGGACGTGATTTTTCCCAAACTGAGCAGCGTATTATTCAACGTGTCTTGAGCATTATCTTGGAAACCCTTTCAAAAGCCTGGGAATTTATCTATTCCGTCCAGTTTGAATACGTACGTTCGGAGCTAAACCCCCAATTTGCCAATATAGCCTCTCCCAATGAGGTCGTGGTAGCGACTACTTTCCGTATTGATCTTGGAGGTCAGATTGGTGAAATGCACCTGTGCATTCCCTATAGCACGATCGAGCCTATCCGTGATTTACTTCGCTATAGTATGAATAGTGAATCGTTCACCCACGATCAACGCTGGGCACATATGCTTAATACCCAAATCCAGTTTGCCGAAGTGGAGGTTGTTGCCAACTTATGCACCATAGAGACTACCCTGCGTAATATTCTGGACATGAAAACAGGCGATATTATTCCCTTATCCATAGAGGATCTCGTTGAACTGAAAGCTGATAATGTACCCATCATGGAGTGCAGTTACGGCAAGGTCAATGGACAGTATGCATTACGTGTCGAACACTTGAACAACAGCACGGTCGAAGCCGACCAAGGAACATAACATGACTGAACAAAATCTGGCAGATGACGATTGGAGCACAGCACTCTCCGAACAAGCAGAACAAGAATCTACTCAACAATATCAAAAAGCGGAGTCTGGCATATTCAAGGACTTAACTGATAACGATGTTAAATCCAGTACCCATCCGAATATAGATTTTATTCTGGATATCCCGCTACATATCACTGTTGAACTGGGCCGCACCAAGATCTTGATCAAGAACCTGCTGCAACTGACTCAAGGTTCTATTATTGAACTTGATGGCTTGGCTGGTGAACCTTTGGATGTGCTGGTCAACGGCTGCCTTATCGCACACGGCGAGGTAGTGGTCGTTAACGACCAATTTGGTATTCGCCTTTGTGATATCGTGAGCCCGGCTGACCGAATAAATAAACTAAACCGCTAATGATGACCAATTTTTTACAGGTTATTATGCCGCTGATGCTGGTACTGGGTTTGATAGCTGGTGCTGCTTGGTTACTACAACGCCTGACTAAACGCAATAGTGGCCACACGGCCTTGCTAACCATTCAAGCAGCTATTTCAGTAGGACCACGTGAGCGCGTGGTGTTACTGGAGGTTGGAGGACAATGGCTGGTACTTGGCGTTGCTCCTGGACAAGTCAGTGCCTTATTGACGCTGCCCTCGCCTCCTATGCTAAATCCTGACACCACACTTACAACTAAGTTTGAACTAGCCCAATCGTGGCTGGAACGTTACCGGAATCCAGTAAAATGACCACAACCAGCACCGGTAAAAATCGCCTTACTGCACTAAACCATAAACGCCGCCGATATATACCGATATGGCTGTTGACGATTATAACTGTAGCCATGCCATTGGCAGTTGATGCTGCCCTGCCCATTGTTAATTCTTCGCCTATTGTAGGAGGCGGCCAAGCTTACAGTTTGAGTCTTGAACTGTTGCTGTTAATGACTTCGCTGAGCTTCTTGCCAGCAGTGGTGCTGATGATGACTAGTTTTACCCGAATTATTATTGTGCTGTCAATGCTGCGTATGGCCATTGGTACCCAAGGCTCACCGCCCAATCAAGTCATGGTCGGCCTGGCCTTGTTCCTGACATTATTTATTATGAGTCCCGTTATCGACAAGATTTATATAGATGCCTATCAGCCTTTATCGGAAGACAAGATTTCTGTTATCCAGGCACTAGAAATTGGCAGCAAGCCATTAAAAGCATTTATGCTTAGACAAACCCGCCAAGCCGACCTTGCCCTGTATGTAAAACTGTCCGACACCCCCCCACTGCAAAATGCCGAAGAAGTGCCATTTCGGGTATTAGTGCCCGCTTTTGTCACCAGCGAACTCAAAACTGCTTTTCAAATAGGCTTTGCAGTCTTTATCCCTTTTTTAATCATCGACATGGTCGTCGCCAGCGTACTCATGGCCATGGGCATGATGATGGTATCGCCCTCCATTGTCTCCCTGCCCTTTAAAATCATGCTATTTGTTCTGGTTGATGGCTGGCAACTTCTACTTGGTTCACTAGGCCAAAGTTTTGCTTAGTTAAATAACATGACACCAGAACTTATCATGTCCATGGGCCGACAGGCCATCGAAGTCACCTTGATGGTGGCAGCACCTTTATTACTGACGGCACTGGTTATTGGCCTGATCGTCAGTATCTTTCAGGCCGCCACCCAGATCAACGAAGCAACGTTATCATTTATCCCCAAACTGCTAGGTATCTTTATCGTTTTGGTACTGGCAGGTCATTGGATGTTAACTACGCTCCTCGACTATCTTCGCTTAATACTGACCAGCATTCCTGATCTGGCAGGCTAAGCCGCAATTATGCCAACTAAACTCAATTTACCTTATGCACCACAATGGTTGAAATAACGACCACTCAACTATTTAGCTGGGTTAGTGCTTTTATGTGGCCGCTGGTTCGTATCTTGGGTGTCTTTACCAGCGCTCCTTTGTTAAGTAACACCAGTTTTCCCATTCAAACGCGTGTTGGACTGGGCGTTGCGATTACCGTACTGGTTGCACCAAATCTGCCAGGTTTCCCGGAACAAGACCCGCTATCATGGGCAGGAATACTCATTCTGACTCAGCAATTTATAATCGGCATTGCTATCGGCTTTGTCCTACGAATTATCTTTACCGGGATAGAACTTGCCGGTGAAATGATTGGCATGTCGATGGGCCTTGGCTTTGCTACTTTTTTTGACCCACAATCCAAAGGACGCTCCTCATCTATCAGCCAATTCCTATCGTTTTTAACATTGATGCTGTTTATTACCAGTGATTTTCATCTATTATTAATAGACAGCTTGGTGGAAAGTTTCCGCAGCATGCCCATTGGGGTTGTTTCTTTGAGTCAAAACAGTTTTCAACAATTGGCTTATTATGGCAGCCGTATATTTAGTATCGGCATTCAACTATCCTTGCCTGTCATTACCGCCTTACTGATTACCAACATGGCTTTGGCTGTGCTTACCCGCGCAGCGCCGCAATTGAATCTATTCGCTATCGGCTTTCCGTTAACCTTGTTAACCGGCTACCTAATGCTCAATCTGATACTACCTTATTTAGCATCGCCTATACTCAATATGCTACAAGAAGGCCTGCAAATAGTGCGACAAATAACTCTTGCAGCAATCTGATTAAAATCAACAGTGTTTTATCCACGAAAAGTAAAAGCTTCGAAGCCCACTTCGTTTTGTATTTGTTCAACGTGACTTGAACTTGACTCTCTTATAAACTTTAAGAGAAGTCGGAGTAAATATCTCAAAGAAAAATAAGTCATGGTCGTTAATATAACGACATTTTCACAAGGTAATCGGCGACAGTAAAGTAAGACTCACCGCAAATTTTATTTAAGAATCACAGTTCATAGCAAAGAGTTAACTACAAACCACCTTTAATTTAAACATAAAAAAAGGCAGCTATAAGCTGCCTTTTTCGACGGTATAAAAACAAAAGCTACTTACAGCTTTTCTTTAATACGAGCCGCTCTACCTGTCAGATCACGTAAATAATACAATTTAGCACGACGGACATCACCGCGACGCTTAACAGCAATTTCACTGATAATAGGGCTGTGAGTTTGAAAAACACGCTCAACGCCAGTACCGTGAGAAATTTTCCTAACGGTAAAAGCAGAATTTAATCCGCGATTACGCTTTGCGATTACAATACCTTCAAAAGCCTGAATTCTTTCACGCTCACCTTCTTTTACTTTAACCTGAACAACAACTGTGTCACCTGGATTAAATTCAGGAATCTGTCTTAGCTGTTCTTTTTCCAATTCATCAATAATATTGCTCATTACCACACCCTATTCAACTTCACTTTTAAATTGTTGCAAGAGATATTTCTGCTCTGCACTTAAATTCATGTTTTTTAACAAATCCGATCGTCTTTGCCATGTTCTACCCAACGCCTGTTTCATTCGCCAGCGTTCTATATCAGCGTGATTACCGCTTAATAGAACATCTGGCACTGAACATTCAGGAAGTTGTTCAGGACGGGTAAAATGCGGATAATCCAACAAGCCGTTCATATGAGAATCCTGCCGGGCAGATTCCTCATGGCCAAGTACACCTGGTAATAAACGAGTTATGGCATCAATGACAATTAATGCACCAAGCTCACCACCACTAATAACATAATCACCGATAGACCATTCATCATCACAATCCAGTTCGACAAAACGCTCATCTACACCTTCATAGCGCCCTGCAACCAAAATCAATTGCGAAATATCACAAGATTCTGATAATAAGGCTTGGGTAATCGGCTTACCCTGTGGACTCAAATAAACTACTTTTGCCGTGTCGCTACCAGCCTGCTTTGCGCTATTGACTGCATCGTGCAAAGGCTGGTATTTCATTACCATTCCCGGGCCGCCGCCATAGGGACGATCATCCACTGTTCTGTGCTTGTCTTGCGTATAGTCTCGTGGATTCCATACTGACAAACTAACTATTTTTCGCTCTATTGCCCGGCCTGTTACGCCGTAACTTGCAGCTGCAGTTACCATTTCAGGAAATAGTGTTACAACATCAAAACGCATGATGATAATTAAAAGTCAGGATCCCAATCCACAATCATCCGGCCAGCATCCAGATCAATAGTAATTATTGTTTGTCCCTGCAAAAACGGAATGACCCGCTCCCGCTCTCCTTTAACAATGACAACATCATTGGCGCCTGTTTCCATCAGACTTTCAACGACGCCTAACTGAACTCCCATATTGGTTTCAACAGCCAAGCCAATAAGGTCAGACCAGTAATATTCGTCTTTTGCTACTTTGGGTAATTGGTCGGGGGTTATAAAAATATCCCAACCCATAAAGCTTGCAGCTTGGTCCCTATCAGTAATGCCGTCAAGTTGAGCAACTACTACTTTACCCTGCAACTTGCCGTCAATAACGTTAACTGATTTGGTTTCGCTACTTTTTTTCAGCAACCAGGGCGAATAATTTAAAATATTTTCTTTACAATCAGTAAAAGAAAATACCTTAACCCAGCCTTTAATGCCAAAAACGCCGGAAATTTTCCCAACGTTTATTTGTTGCTGCTTAGACAACAGATTATGCAGCGACTTTAAGTGCGTCTTTAATCAATTTTGCAACACGTTCTGAAGGTTGGGCACCATTGGATTTCCAATAGTCAACACGATCGCTATCCAAACGCAATCTTTCTTCATTACCGCGGGCTAACGGGTTAAAAAAGCCAACACGCTCTATATAACGACCATCACGGCCGCTTCTGCTATCGGTTACAACAACATGATAAAAAGGGCGATTTTTAGCGCCGCCTCTTGAAAGACGAATGGTTACCATCTAATTTCCTCAAAAACGTTTAGTCAAATTTTAATCTGCCTATTTTACGCGATTTTTAATATAAGTGAAGAATAAATTAGAAAAAATCAATACTTAATCTATATTTTTCGCGTAACCACTTGGTAAAGCAACAAAAAAAACTACTTTCTCATACCTCGTACATTGCTTTTTATGCCACGGATCATATTAGCCATATTGCCTGATTTAAACTTCTTCATCATTTTCTGCATCATCAGAAATTGCTTCAGAATACGATTAACATCCTGTAACTGCTGGCCGCAACCTGCTGCAATACGTTTTTTTCGATTACCTTTGATCAAATCAGGGTAACGTCTTTCCTGCATGGTCATGGAACCAATGACAGCGATCTGGCGAGATAACTCCTTATCATTAATTTTATCTTTCATTTCCTGAGGAACACTACTCATGCCGGGCAATTTATCCAGCAAAGAGCTGACGCCCCCCATGCTCTGCATTTGTTGCAACTGTTCACGAAAATCTTCCAGATCAAAGCCCTTGCCTTTTTGCATTTTACGGGCAAATTTTTCAGCTTTTTCCTTATCAACCTTTTGCTCAATCTCTTCAATCAGACTCAGCATATCGCCCATACCTAAAATACGGGAGGCAATACGATCAGGATAAAAAGGTTCAAGCGCATTGGTTTTTTCGCCAACACCAATAAACTTGATTGGCTTGCCGGTAACATGCCGAATAGAAAGCGCAGCACCACCTCGGGCATCACCGTCAGCTTTAGTCAGAATAACACCAGTTAAGGAAAGGGCATCATTAAAAGCTTTTGCGGTAATGGCGGCATCTTGTCCCGTCATACTATCAACAACAAATAATGTTTCGACAGGATTTATTGCTGCATGCAAGGCTTTAATTTCGCCCATCATTTCATCATCAATATGCAAACGGCCGGCAGTATCGATAATAATGACATCAAGAAACTTTTTCTTGGCCGCTTCAATCGCATTTTTAGCAATATCTATAGGCTGTTGAGACAAATCGCTGTCAAAAAAAACCAAATCAACTTCATTTGCCAGCATCTCCAACTGCTTGATAGCCGCCGGACGATAAATATCAGCACTGACCACGCCGACCTTTTTCTTTTGATTTTCTTGCAGCCAGCGGCCCAATTTAGCAACGGTGGTAGTTTTACCCGCACCCTGCAAACCTGCCATCAAAATAACGGCAGGTGGAACCGCATTGAGGTTAAGCCCTTCATTTGCAGCACCCATGACTTTGACAAGTTCAGCCTGAACCAGCTTGATCATTGCTTGTCCGGGTGACAGACTGGCTTGCACATCCTGCCCTAAAGCACCATCTTTGACACGCTCAATAAAGTCCGTAACAACCGCTAGAGACACATCAGCTTCAAGCAAAGCCATACGCACTTCGCGCAGTGTTTCCTTGATATTTTCTTCGGTCAGGCGACCCTGACCCTTAAGTTTTTTAAGAGTACTACTTAATCGATCGGTTAAATTATCAAACATATCTATGTCTTTATTGTTTAATCTAAGAAAACTACCCGCTAGTACAAATGCGCTAGGACTATTTAATCTGGTATATTACCATATACATTAAGACCTTTGCACCCGTTGCAATAACTGAAAAATTTTAAACCTGCCAATTGGGTTAACATAGCTTACCCGATACTTTTGCCAGCTTTTATATAAACCAATGATAACCACTACACTAGCCACTCTGTCAATCGGTACCTACTTGGCAAGTACCCTGCTTATTGTCCGGCATTTTAACCAGAGCAGAATGCAGCGCACAGCCCTTTATCTGGCATGGACAGCGGTTTTTACACAATTTTTATTTAAAGCTATTATTTTTCAGAAAAATAACGGCTTTAACTTCAGTTTTTTTAGCACCAGCTCACTCATTGCCATGATTGTTGCCCTGCTTTTATTGATAGCAGCACTCAATAAACCTGTCGAAAAATTAGGTATCATAATATTCCCCATTGCTGCCGGCATGCTGGTATTAGATCTTAACTTTACCGAAAAAACTCAACTATTAGCCAGCTACAACTGGGCAATGAACACTCATATCCTGACCTCCATTATTGCTTTCAGCCTGCTAAACATCGCTGCCTTGCAAGCCATCTTTCTTGCCATTCAAGACCAACAATTAAAAAGACACCCACCTAAATGCTTTATTCAGTCATTACCGCCACTGCAAACCATGGAAACCTTATTATTCCAAATGCTGGGCGCAGGAATTATATTTCTGACCATTTCATTAATTAGTGGTTTTTTGTTTATAGAAGATTTATTCGCGCAGCACTTGGTACATAAAACGGTTTTATCCCTACTGGCATGGGTGATATTTAGCGGTCTGTTAATAGGCAGAAGTCGTTACGGATGGCGTGGACAAACAGCAATACAATGGACTTTAATTGGCTTTGTATTGCTGCTTTTGGCTTATTTTGGCAGTAAACTGGTTCTAGAACTTATTTTGCAACGTTAAAGCAGGTAAATAGAAACTTAAAAAACACCGACACCATCCCTTGGACGTATAGCTATTTACGCATGCAAAAGCTACTGGAATCGTCGCTTCGCTGGCCCTTAAGGGAGATCGTACTGCTTGATTTTACTCTCCCCGGCAACTGTTCTTGCGCTGCCCTGCATCCATGCATTCTTCATTCCAAACAGGAAAGCGTGTTTGGCGCTTGTTCAACGCGTTATTTTTATTATGCAAAAAATTGTGTAGATAGCTATGCCCTTACAGGAATGGTATCCATATAACCGTCCCGCTTTAAATTGGCAGCCTGCATTATTAATTGCAGGCAACACAACAGAACAATGGAGCATTAATTTAATTTGGAAAATAATCATTAAAGCCTTATTCTTTGTAATTTTTTAATTACTTAAAATTTCACAGTAACAGCAAAGTGATTCACACTCCCATCATTGCATTTAAAAAGGGCAAAACGTTTTGAGTTTAGACAGTTATCATTCGGTAGATCGCGAACAATTGGCCAAAGACATCCGCGAACTTCATCAACAAGCTTTAGCCAATATTGGTATTGACGATTTTAAGCATTTAACAAGAATGGAACGCTGGGGCAAAATTTGCTCCATTATCGGCTATGGCACGGCCTGGATTTTCCCCAACCCCGTTTCCGCACTGCTAATCAGCCAGGGTAGTTTCACGCGCTGGACACAAGTAGGGCATCCGGTTGTTCATAAAGCATACGATAAAATTGAAGGTGTAAACAGCAATTACACCAGCAAGAAATTTGCGAAAGGTTGGCGACGTTTTATGGATTGGCCGGATTGGATGACTCCAGCAGGTTGGCATCACGAGCATGACGTATTGCATCATTACAGGTTAGGTGAAAAAAAAGACCCGAACAATGCGCAACACAATATGGAATGGCTAAGGCAATCAAGCCTGCCAATGTGGCAACGCTATGTGATTGTGGCGCTTTTTTCCGGGATATGGAAAATTGTCTATTACACACCCAGAACCCATAAGGAATTATGCTTAAATTCTGCAAGACAGCAGGGCGAGCCCGAACCTGTGATGACCCGCCTTGGCGCATGGAGTTTATTTACCAAACAGGGCAGAGGATTATGGCTACATAGTATTTTGCCTTACACAGCTTATCGCTTTGTATTGCTGCCTTTGCTGTTTTCGCCCTTAGGAAGTTTTGCTGTTATCAGCGTGTTAATTAATTCAATCCTGGCCGAAATCCTCACCAATATGCACAGTTTTCTGGTGATGATCCCAAATCACGCAGGAGATGATGTGATGATGTTTGACGAAAAAGCCAAAAGCAAAGGCGAATTTTATCTTCGGCAGATTTTAGGCTCAGTGAATTATCCAACAGGCTCTAATTTGAATGACTTTTTTTATGGCTGGTTAAATTACCAAATCGAACATCACTTATGGCCAAATATTCCATTAAGTCAATATCAAAAAATGCAGCCACAAGTCATGGCGTTGTGCAAAAAACATAATATTACTTATCTGCAACAGTCTGTTTTTAAAAGGCTGTTGAAAGCAGTTGATGTTATGGTGGGAAAAACTTCGATGCTGAGACCTGTCGTAACGTAAACCGTTAAAAAACAATTCAATTGAAAGACTCGATATTTTATTTCTTCTTGTCCTACGTGCTGAATAAATACTTTTACCAATCAGCTTTTTACTCTACGAGCGGCTTTTTACTTAACTCAATACCGCCTTCTGATACCATCAGCTGGCGCAGAGTTACGGCAATTTCCTCACCCAGCTTGGTAAGACATTGGCTTTGCATCTTAACCATCACTCCATAGTCAATGGTCGATGCCGGAAACTCATATTCGGAACGTTTATTCATGGCAGGTTTATCTTTATACTTAATAAACCATTGAGCGACTAACCGGCTCTGGCCACTGGCGTTCACATTAAACTCCAGTATATCAATACCCACTTGATAATCAACGACCTGCCGCTGTGACCACGGATAACGGATTATCCGATCCGTACCCAACTGCCGGGGCAAGGCTTTAAACAGAGCGAGAGAAATATTTTGATCCAAACGCTCTGCCCAGCGATGATCTTCAGAAAGTTGATACTGATTATCAGTGATTGCCACAATCATCTGTGGCCGATTTAGATATTCAGGAATTCGTATTGGTCCCAGACCGACTACCGGAGCTTGAGCTGTGGCAACCGCTGATGGCGTCCCAACTAAAGAGGAGTCTGCGTTAAGCATATAAAACTGTATCGGCTTACTCTCACGAGCACACCCGCTTAATAAAATAGCCGAAACAACCATACTCCATGCAAAAATAGATTTATATTTCGTTGCGCCATCAACTTCAAAGTTCATAATAGTGTTACTCCTTACCGTAAATAATCGAATCAGGATGGCGCTCAAGATAATCAGTCAAATCCTTTGTTGATTGGGCAGCATCACGCAGTGCGTTAAGCGATTGCCATAAAGGCGCATCCGGCGCAGCAAGCCCTTCCACCGAACCCAATGCATGATTTGATTCCAGCAACAAATTATTGGCCGTATTAAGAGTCTTCTCGCTGGCACTCAGCACTGGGCGTATTTCGCGGGTAAGCTCCTGAACCATCGTTCGAGTATCACTCACGGTACCGTTCATATTAGCAAGTAATGGCGTCAGGTTGCGATTCAGGTTAGCCATGAGTTTATCAGTTTCGATGAGTGTTTTAGCAAGTACTTCCCGATTTTTCTTAAGCTCATCAGAAGCTACTATTTCACGAACCTCTTTTAAAATTGCGGCAAAGTCTTTAATAATTTCCTCTATAGGTAACTGACGAAATTTAGCCAGCATTTCATCAGCAGTCGTCTTAATTTGATCCGCTGTCGCCGGAACAGAAGGCAATTCCGGTATATCTTTATAATTAAGTCCCTTTAATTTACCCGGCTCGCCTCGATAAAAGTTGAACTCTACGTAGAGTAATCCCGTCAACAAACTTTGCGTTTGTAACTGAGCCTTAAGTCCGGCATCAATCAATTGCTGGGCATTTTTCTGACGCTCTTCCAATGTTAGCGCAGCGCTAAAAGGATAGCCACTGGAATCCAGCACCATTTCCGGACTAATCTCAATCACTACAGGCTTGATAATTTGCGATTTTTTTTGATTAAGCTCCAGAGAAATTTCTTTAACAGTACCAATCTGTACCCCTTGCAACTTGACCGGCGCACCAATATTAAGACCATTTAAAGCACCATCAAAGTAGATGACGAACCGGGTTTTTTGCTTAAGCATCTGACCGCCACCAAAAATCAAGATAGCCGCTATCAGTAAAGTGAGAGAGCCCACCAAAAAAACACCGATGGTATAGGGATTAACTGGTTTACTCATAATTTACTCGTTTCCTGATTTTTTGTTACGTTAGCTGCCCGACTTTCCGTTTCTCCACGAGTGAGAAATTGGATGACTTTAGGATCACTGGATTCAGCAAGTAGTTGTTTGGGAGGACCACTGGCGATCATCGTCTTGGTTTCCGGATCAAGAAACACTGAGTTGGTACCAATCGCGAAGATGCTGGCTAATTCATGAGTCACCATGACCACAGTAGCCCCCAGATTATCGCGCAGACTACGAATCAAATCATCAAGTAGCTTGGCACTGACCGGATCCAGTCCTGCCGAAGGTTCATCGACAAAAAGAATTTCGGGGTCCAGCGCCATGGCTCGAGCCAATCCTGCACGCTTTTGCATCCCACCGCTGATCTCTGAAGGATAATAGTCTTCAAAACCTGCCAAACCCACCAGAGCCAACTTATAGGAGACAATTTCCCTTATTCGCTGAGCACCCAAAAGGGTGTGTTCAGTAATGGGCAGAGCTATATTCTCGGCCAGCGTCATTGAACTCAACAGTGCGCCCGTTTGAAATAATACACCGGTACGCTTTAAAATGCGTTGCCGAGCTTTGTTATCGGCCTGCCAAAGACTTTCTTCGCCATAAAATACATCGCCTTTAGCCGGATTTTGCAAGCCTATCAAATGCATCAATAAAGTACTCTTACCGCAACCGCTACCACCCATGATGATAAAAATATCTCCACGATTAATCGTAAAGTCCAAATCCTTTTGAATAACAAAATCACCATAAGCCATGGTCATATTTTTGATGGTAAGACACGCAGTGGTCATAACTTAAATTCCCAGACGGTTGCAGATCACCGTCATCAAGGAGTCGGCAATAACAATAAAAATAATGCCGGTCACCACGGCAGAAGTGGCGGCGTCACCAACAGCCGAAGCGCTACGTCCGCATTGCATGCCACGCATACAACCAGAAAGCGCAATCAACACGCCAAATACGGCACATTTTGCAACACCAATACTAAAATCTGTTAGATGAACGGCGCTTGCAGTACGATTGAGGTATTCCACCAGCGACACATCAAAAAAACTCACAGTCACCAGCGCACCGCCAATTATGCCCATCAAATCTGCATAAAGACAAAGTAACGGCATAATGAAAACAAGCGCCAAAATACGCGGCAAAACCAGAAATTCCATCGGATCAAAGCCCATGGTTTTGAGCGCATTAATTTCACTATTGACCTGCATCGTGCCCAACTGAGCCGCATAAGATGCTCCGGTTCTGCCAGACATGATAATCGCCGCCATCAAACCACCCATTTCTCGTGTCATGCCCAAGCCCACCAGATCGGCAATATAAATTTGTGCGCCAAACAATGCCAGCTGCACAGCGCCCACAAAAGCCAGAATCAACCCCACCAACAAACTAATGAGTGTAACAATAGGCAATGCTTGAGGCCCACAATCCTGAATATTCGTCCATAAATCGACCCAGCGAAAGCGTGCCTTACCGCGTGTCAAAGCAAATACACTAAGCGCCGTCTCGCCGATAAAAGCTACCAGTGCCTGACTATCTTTAAAGATGCGTATTCCACCGTTACCAATAACTTCAAACCATGGCATTTTAGTTTCATGACGCCTCGCGCCAGCCCTTTCAGGCACGGCATAGACCAAGTTTAACAACCCTTGAATACCTTCAGGCAACGTTGTGACATCTACTTCGATACCCTGTTTTGCGCCATAATCAACCAGACGAATCAACGCAGTCATCAATAGACTGTCCCAATGCCCCAAAGCTTCAGTTGAGAAAACAAGCCGCTTAACATCCGACTCATCGCCCAATTGCGCCAATACAACATCAAGTGTCGGAATCTCTGCTTCCAACACCCAATCGCCCACAATAGAAACCTCCAGCGTATGTCCTGTAAGACTCACATTAATTTCACAGGGAACATTGTTTACGATCATAACTGTCATGAATGAGAGGTACTTGTAAGTATTTAGCTAATATATTGATTTTAATTAAAACATACAGGCATCACATAATCATTAATATTTTTGCCTTGCCGGTATTTAATTACTGATTTGAGATAATTTTTTAATCGCTGCAAGTGCAATTAATTAAGTGGCTACACATTTTCAACTGAATAATTTCTATGCCAACAGATACCATACTTTAAAAAAGATGGTATCTGTATAAACTTTAAACCACACAAAATTGAAATTTAATTTCTGAAAATCTATTTAACAAGACAAGACATCTTCCCCTGTTTGACCCGGGCCAATTGAAGAATACTTACCGCCAACCCACTGCGATAATTTAATTTACAGAATAACCACGTCCGCTCAAGCAAGCGCCAAGAGCCCTGTTATAAAAATCTTGCGCTGAAGAAGATGCCACAACCTGGCTTTGTTCGGCTTTTTTGCTGTCAAGTTTCTGAAAGCCTCTCTTCAGACCGCCTGCCGTTGCTCCGATGGCCGCACCCTTACCCGCAGCGCCGGCGATAGCACCAATTGCCGCTCCTGCCGCCGCTCCGCGAGCGCCGCCACGAATCACTTCGCCTTTCTGCTTGGATTGTGGGGCTTGCACATTAGCCGGATCAAAACCGGATTGTTTAACTGCCCACAGGTGGCATTCATAACGATCTTTCGTAAGTTGGTCACTGCTCTGGCCTTTTGCCGGATAAACGACAATATCGCCCTGCACCGCCACAGGAAGCAGCACCGTATAACACAGCGAAATAGCAGCAATTAAAAACTTCTTACCATATGGTTTGTTCATAATACCCCTCTTTCTTATACAGCATTAACTTCAACAAAAAGCTCCTCGCAATAGCCATTATTTTAGCAACAATGCAGGGCAAAATGGCTTACTACCCAAAAGCATCGAGAAACAAGAGCCCATCAAATTACATTAACAAAAGCGACGGCTCAATTTCCGAAACTTTATAACAGATAACCGGATTTTTAATCATTGGCTTCCAAAATCATTAAGATTGCAAACGCTCCCTAACATCAAAATCGCGTGTGTAATCAATAAAATTATAGTAAAACCATGGGGGGAAGCAATCTTACTATCGTTCAATAAAAATGCACAGCCACTTTTGTAAATTAAACCCTGTTTTGACTCTGTAAAATGTATAGTTCAAACCATTTTTGGGTTAAGATCGTTGTGTTGATTACTTTTCGCTAACCGCACACAATCCTTAACGCTTTAAACCAAAAAGGTTATTTATGTATTATTTTACACCTTCACGACTTATCACCTTAATCACCAACACGTTTATAGTTATGAGCCTTATCTCCTTTGCACAGGCTGAAGGCATTGATCATAATCGTCCTCACTCCATTCAGGTAAATGGCATGGGCCGTGTCTCCATTGCGCCAGACAAAGCTGACTTAACCTTGGCAATCGAAATACAGGCAAAAAGCGCCGAGATTGCACGCGATCAAGCGGGAGCAACGATGGCAGCACTCCTAAAAGCAATAAAAGAGTCAAGCGTTGCAGATAAGGATATTCAAACCCACCAAGTTTCCTTATATCCAATCTACAAACAAGATGCTGCCAATAAAATCAACGGCTATCAACTCGCCAATAGCGTCACAATCTGCGTCCGTGACATCAGTAAGGTTAGTACCATCATTGATTCTGCGATAACAGCGGGCGGTAATGCAGTCCGCTTACAAACTATAAATTTTGCCATTGATAATCCGGAAGCTGCGTTGGCACAAGCCCGTGAAAAAGCTTACTCCAACGCACATGCAAAAGCCGAACAATACGCCAAATTAGCAGGAATCACATTAGGTCGTATCATGCATATCACCGAAGGTAATAGCATGCCGCCGATGCCAGTGCCTTATGCAGAAATGAGCGTTATGAGAAAAGCCACCTCAACTGACAATTCCACGCCAATACAGGCGGGCGAACAAGAAGTTTCAGTTACAGCTGAGGTTATTTTTGGCACTGAGTAATATGGCATCGCGGTAGCTTATTTGGCGAAGCGTTTACGCAAATTTTTAAAACGTGTGACAATTTCATCTCGCATCATTTTTCTGCCTACGGCATGACGCGCGCCACTCATAAATCCTGCGACCTGATCACTTGAGCTTCGAATAGTCGAAAAGACAAGAGTACCCTTATTGGATACAGTGAAAGCCCCTGAGACGGCTTGAGCTGCATTATAGGAATGCCCCACAAAAAACTCGCGTC
Source organism: Methylobacter sp. S3L5C (assembly GCF_022788635.1). Taxonomy (NCBI): domain Bacteria; kingdom Pseudomonadati; phylum Pseudomonadota; class Gammaproteobacteria; order Methylococcales; family Methylococcaceae; genus Methylobacter; species Methylobacter sp. S3L5C. Next base: position 338,568 of record NZ_CP076024.1, read on the forward strand.
TTAAGATGGTCAGACTGGCAGGACTTCGTTCTAAAATACGGTGTTCCAGCACAAAAGTCGGACGATCTTGAACCTTTCTCTTAACCCAAAAAAAACCATGTTCAATATGTAATGATTGATTTTTAGGATACTCCAGGAAGCTTCGATAGACTCCGGGAGTATCTTCAGCCAACATCGTAGCAGCCTTGGTCATCGCGACTAAATCGTTTTTTGCACTGGCTTTGGTCCCGTTCCCCCTATCATAATCAGTAACACCATTAATACCTGACTTAAGATAAGCTTTTATTCGTCCAGCCAAAATATCACGATAAACTTTAGACAACCCTTTGGTTGTCGTTTGCCGGGATGCTCTCAGCTTGGCAATTTCTTTGGTAGACAGATTAAACGTGTTGCCTCCGGTAAAATTTTTCAACTGCTTAAGTTCGGCAACGTCCGCTGAGGTAAATTTTGCTTTAGCCAAACTGGCATCAATCTTAAGCGGATTAATACGCCCTGAAGCAATCACATTAACATCAGCGTCAAAGATCCGGGCAGACAGCACCAGGTCGGCAATTTTATAGGTATACATTGGCGCATAGATGGCAAATGATTGCGCCAGCATATTATCTGTCGTTTCAGGTAAATCGGCTGTTATGATTTTTCCGGCCAACAGTTTTTTCTGATCCGCCTGTTTAAAGCCGAGACTGGTAGCAATAATTGAGAGTTCACCAAAATTGCCGGTGGCATATCCGCTAACTGAGACAAACAGCAATGCCAGAAAAATGCTGAAATTAAGAATAAGTACACGCATGAATAGAAACCGATAATTCAGATTAATAAAGTTGGCTTCTATATATAGGTTAGTCGAATTACTGTCAACACAATTCAAACAACTAACCGCGCAAAGAATGCTGATTTTCTTTTGGTTATACTTGAATAAGGCACGCCAGAGCATCAATAAATAGTCAGTATAACTTTTTGCCAAAAATCCCTAAAAACCGCAACAATTGCGACGCATGCTTAGGAATAATTCCTTTTCATAATGCGCATCTAGGCGTTTATTAATGATTTAGCTATTATGCTGCGATTTATAATAAAGTCTTGGATAAACGATGAAAAAGGTATTGTGTGGGATGCTTGGGCTAGTTAGCCTTTCAGCGATAGGTGCTGTGCAGGAAAAAGACAAACCGTTGGACTTGGGTATTATCGACATTGTCGGCGTTACCCCTTTACAAAATAGCGGCGTTGCTGCCCTAAAAATACCGGCAAATATTCAAACGGTATCTGCAAAGCAGCTGGAAGATAGCCAAAGCCTGTCATTGGCAGAATATATCAATCGTTATTTAGGTAGCGTTAGTATTAATGAAGCACAAAACAATCCGTTGCAACCGGATATTTATTACCGTGGCTTTGTTGCTTCACCGCTGCTGGGATTACCGCAAGGCTTATCAACCTATGTTAACGGTGTCCGCTTTAATGAACCGTTTGGTGACACGGTTAATTGGGATTTAATTCCCGAAGGAGCGATTGATACCATGGCTTTATTTCCAGGTTCTAATCCTGTATACGGTTTAAATACCTTGGGCGGTGCCATATCAATCAAAACCAAAACCGGATTTTCAGCTCCAGGGCATGAATTTGAGGCTTACGGCGGCTCTTGGGACAGACAATCGCAGGAACTAAGTAGCGGCTGGAATAATGGTACTTGGGGTTATTTTGTCGATCTGCATCATTTTGCAGAACAAGGCTGGCGGGACTTCTCACCCACCAAGGCCGATCAAGCATTCGGTACCTTGAGCTGGCGTGGCGACAAAGGCTCTTTGGATCTGACACTGGGCGGCAATGATAATAAAATGAAGGGGAACGGTGCCGCGCCTATCCAGTTACAGGAACAAAACAGGGCCGCTGTATTTACTCATCCTGACCAAACCATCACCCGTATGTTCTTTTCTGAATTGGCAGGCAGTTATGATGTGACGGATGCCATTGAAGTGAGCGGTAACGGCTATTTCAGGCAAAACCGGATTGGCACATTTAATGGCGATAACAGTGACTATGAAGCCTGTTTAGCTGACCCGACATTGCTGTGTGAAAACCCCGGTATCAATGAGCAAATAGTTGAAGATACCAATGGTCACGATGTCGAGGCCGACGATGCGGTCGAAGGTGCTACCAATAATTCCAGCCAAACCAATATGCGCAGTCGTGGCGGCACCTTGCAGACAGCGTTTGCCCAGGATTTATTCAAGCATGAAAATAATCTGACGGTCGGTACCAGTTATGATTATGCCGAAACCCATTTTAATTCAGATACCGAACTGGGCTCGCTAACCGATACCCGTGGCACCACGCAAAGCGGCATTTTTGTCGATGAATCCAAAGTACGCCTGCATACCGATACCTCGACAGTCGGCGTATTTTTGACTGACAGTTTTTCCATTACCAAAGATTTAACGGCGACCGTTGCGGGTCGTTATAACTATATTCATGTCAACATGAACGATATGTATAAAAATGACCCTTCAAAGACATTAGACGGCTCGCACACCTTTGAGCGGCTTAATCCTTCCGGAGGCTTAACCTACCAAATTCTTGATAATCTAAATGTGTACGGCAGTTACAGCGAATCAGCGCGAGCGCCCTCACCGATGGAATTAAGCTGTGCCAATCCGGATGCGCCTTGTAAATTACCTAATTCTTTTGTATCTGATCCACCCCTGGAACAAGTCGTCGCCAAAACTTGGGAAGGCGGCTTTAGAGGAGATTTAAACAAATTATTAGGTAAAGGTGACCTTAAATGGAATCTGGGGTATTTCCACACCATGAATAATGACGATATTATTTTTACTCGTTCCGGTGGCCTTACCAATCAAGGCTATTTCAGCAATGTAGGCAAAACCCAACGTTATGGGATAGAAGCTGGAACAATGGCCAGTTATCCGCAAGTATTCAGTCAGATTGATGACTGGCATTTTTCAACCAACTATACTTACCTAAACGCCCGATTTATGGATGGTTTTGATACTCAAGATCCATTAAATCATGACCAAATTGCCGGAGTTACCAAAGGCGACAGAATTCCCGGTATTCCTGAACATATCTATAAAGCGGCTATCAACGTTGATTTATGGAAAAAAGTATTATTGGGTTTTGACGGCATTTACAGCGGCGATAAGTATTTTAGAGGTGATGAAGCCAACAATACCGCTCAATTAAGCGGTTACTGGGTTTTTAATAGTACCGCAGAATATAAAGTGACTAAAAATTTCGCAGTGTTTGGCAAGCTTAATAATGTCTTTGATACCCACTATAACTCTTTTGGTGTTTATGGAAATGCATCTGAAGTATTACCGGGATATAACGATGGCCGTTTTGTTTCATCCGGCGCTCCAAGAGCTGGCTGGATTGGTGTGCGTTTAATGATGTAATTTAATTTAACAATCGGCGTTACGCAGATAATCAACTTTAGCGTGCTTACCGCGACGGGTAATGACATTCCCAAGCCGGAACTTGGGAACGAGCTCAACGGAATTAAGACGTGCCACTGCGTAACATCAATCAACAATAGCGCAGATGCGCCTACACAGGATTATTTTTTTATTAACCTGCTGGTAATACTTAACAGGCTGACGTGGCTTTGCCGATACGATCATTTATCGCCCGCCATGCTGCTGTTTCAGGTGGCTGCTCCACCAAAATAATATCCAACTGCAAACTATCCAGATCCCGTAATGAAGCGTATAAAGCCTGGGCGTAATCATCTGCTTGCTTGGGCATACGGATCAAACGGGTTAAGGTATTTTCTGCCGGCTTTAGACTATACGCCAGTATGCCCACTTTTTTATTCTGAAAATTCAACGTCTGAATCATTTCCGGTAAGCGCTCCGTTGGGCACAGCAAAGCCACCGTTATCGGCGCATAGTGAACCGCCATCATGCCTGGTGCACGCTGCTCTGATGAATCGGTTTGCCCGGATTGGGTAGAAACAACGAGCATTTCGGTTTGTAAAACAGCTTCAATATCGAACTGAGTAATGTAGCCCGGTCGTAACAGTTTCGGCCGGGTTCCACTCAAATCAACAATGGTTGATTCCACTCCCACCTGACAAGCGCCGCCATCAAGAATAAGATCAACAGCATTCCCCAATTCTTCTTCAACATGCACGGCTTGTGTCGGGCTAATCCGGCAAAAACGGTTAGCTGACGGAGCGGCAATGCCACCACCAAATTCCCGTAACAAACTCAAGGCTACCGGATGACCAGGTACACGCAAGCCAACAGTATCCTGACCACCGGTAACCACCGAGGAAACTTCAGGCTTTTTGTTCAATATCAATGCCAGAGGCCCGGGCCAGAATTGAGCCGCCAATTTTAGCGCGGAATCAGGCACTGACTGCGCCCAATCGTTTAGACTATCAGTACTGGCAATATGAACAATGAGCGGATGGTCGGCAGGTCGACCTTTAGCTTTAAAAATTCGCCGAACAGCATCAGGATTGGCAGCATCAGCCCCCAAACCATATACAGTCTCGGTTGGAAAAGCGACCAAGCGGCCCTGCTGCAATAACTTGACCGCATGTTCAATAGCGGCAGCATCTGCAAAAATAGGTTTCATGTTGCAATTCTTAAATTAGGTAACAGTAATAATCTTGATTTATACTTCATCAGCGCTCATCAAATCGTAAGATCTATGAGTGCAGTAAAATCAATAAAAGTAATATCCGGTTTTATTTTGGCCCGGTATTTGTCACTTTACCATGATAAGATTTACCATGTAGTGCTTCGTTAACCTCGACCGACCCTGCTTGATTTCAATTCTGGAACTCTCAGTTCTGTCATACGCCACCAAACTCAAATTTACAGATTGCCAATGCTTTTAAGCATGACACACAAAATTTATAACCATAACTCCCCAACATTTTCAAGCTGATCAATAAACTTTAAAATAGCGTATAAGTTAAGAACCCACTCTAAACAACTGCCATCCTGTTGCTATCTTTTGTTAAAAGCATAAACTCTGGACAAAACAGGTAAACACGGTAAAATTGGCTGTTATTATAACGTTAACTTTACTGTAACATTCTTAGATGGCAACTATTTCCGTTTTAAACGGCCCGAATTTAAATTTATTGGGTATTCGCGAGCCTGGGCATTACGGAAACAAAACGCTTGCTGACATACGGCAGTCACTTGAAAAAAAAGCCGCCGAGTTAAACCATCAACTCGATTTCCATCAAAATAATGCCGAACATGAAATTATTGAATTGATACATAAAGGTTACGAAAGCGGGGTCGATTTTATCATTATTAATCCGGCTGCGTTTACCCACACCAGTGTCGCCATAAGAGACGCCCTACTGGCAGCCAAAATCCCGTTTATCGAGGTTCATTTATCAAACGTCCACGCACGTGAACCTTTTAGAAAACATTCCTATTTTTCAGATATTGCCATCGGCGTCATCTGTGGATTAGGAGCTACTGGATACGAATTGGCCTTACAAGCCGCTCATCAGATATTAACCGAGAGACCATAAGCAATGGATATTAGAAAAATAAAAAAACTCATCGAAATTATCGAAGAATCTGACATCGCCGAACTGGAAATTAAAGAGGGTGAAGAGTCCATACGCATTAGCCGTTATTCTGCAGCTCCCACACAGATAACTTATGCACCGACTCCTGCTATGCAAGCTGCGACAACAGTTACCGCTGCAGCGGCCGCCGAAGAAAAAATAACCGGCCATGTCGTTAAGTCACCTATGGTAGGTACGTTTTATCGTTCAGCCTCCCCCGGCACTAAAGTTTTCGTAGAGATAGGTCAAGCCGTTTTGGCTGGCGATACGTTGTGTATTATTGAAGCAATGAAAATCCTTAATCAGATTGAAGCCGATAAAAGCGGTATTGTTACTCAAATTCTGGTTGAAAATGCTGAACCGGTCGAATATGGCCAACCTTTATTCATCATTGAATAACACGGGAAACGGGCGACAATCATGTTTGACAAAATAGTCATCGCTAATCGTGGCGAAATCGCATTACGTATTTTACGCGCCTGTAGGGAATTAGGCGTTAAAGTGGTCGCTGTCCATTCTGAAGCAGACCGCGACCTTAAACATGTCCGACTGGCTGACGAATCGGTATGTATTGGTCCTGCAGCATCGGCTGACAGTTACTTAAATATTCCCGCCATTATCAGCGCAGCAGAAGTCACGGATGCAGAAGCTATTCATCCTGGCTATGGCTTCCTGTCTGAAAATGCTGATTTTTCTGAAAAAGTAAAACAAAGCGGCTTTGTTTTTATTGGCCCGAATGCGGAAACCATCCGTATGATGGGAGACAAGATTTCTGCCAAAAAAGCGATGTTAGCTGCCGGAATTCCTTGCGTCCCGGGCAATAACGACCCCTTATCGGACGATGACAAGAAAAATCTCAGAATAGCCCGTGAAATTGGTTATCCGGTTATTATTAAAGCGGCTGGCGGAGGCGGTGGTAGAGGCATGCGCACCGTTCATACAGAATCAGCACTGATCAACGCCATCACGCTAACCAAAGCCGAGGCAGGGAGCGCTTTCGGTAATCCGACGGTTTACATGGAAAAATTCCTGGAAGATCCTCGTCACATTGAGTTTCAAGTAATGGCCGATGCCTACGGCCACGCCATCCATTTGGGTGAGCGCGACTGCTCCATGCAACGTCGCCATCAAAAAGTGGTTGAAGAAGCGCCCGCACCGGGCATTACAGAATTGCAGCGCAAAACCATCGGTGAACGTTGTGCAAAAGCCTGTATTGATATTGGCTACCTGGGTGCCGGTACTTTTGAATTTTTATTTGAAAAAGGTGAATTCTTTTTCATTGAAATGAACACTCGCGTCCAGGTCGAACATCCCGTAACAGAAATGGTAACAGGCTTTGATATCGTTAAAGAGCAACTGCGCATCGCAGCAGGAGAACCACTCTCTATCACCCAAGATCAAGTCAAAATAACCGGCCATGCCATTGAGTGCCGTTTAAATGCCGAAGACCCCAGAACTTTTATGCCCTGCCCCGGCACCATTGATCAGTTTCACATGCCTGGCGGCCCCGGTATTCGTTGCGAGACACATATTTATAATGGTTATAAAGTACCACCTTATTATGATTCAATGATAGGCAAATTGATTGCTCACGGTGATGACCGAAAAAGTGCCATTGCCCGCATGAATACGGCATTAAGTGAAATAATCATAGACGGCATTAAAACCAATATCCCGCTACAGCAAGATATTATCAATGATAGTGCTTTTGCTATTGGCGAACAAAACATCCATTATCTGGAAAAGAAACTGGGTATTCATTAAGGCGAAACAACTTAAAAGCAATATCACCACGAAGGCACGAAGGACACGAAGAAAAAGCCAAAGGTAGGTAAGGTACGTATCGCGTACCTTCATTGGAATTGATATTTAAAATGGTACGCAATGCGTGCCTTACTCGACTTAAAGCATAGATATAGTTAGTGTCAGCCTTATCGAAATATTAGCTTTGTCGAGTTAAATCGTACACATGCCTAAACGCAAGCTTGGCAAACGTTTAAATTATGAAAACAATCAAATCATCCTGTTCTATTACGTTTTTTTTATTGGCTTTAGCTTTTTCTGCATTTGGACAAACCAATGCAGAAATTGAACAAGAGCTTGTCGGGCATATCAAAAATATTAAAAAATGGTCGAGTTACGGAAGTGATTTCAATGAAGATTTGCTTGTAAAAGAAAACGAACTTTTCAAGAAAAAACTATTGGGATATACAAAAATTGATTCAACGCTAAATTATCCATTCAGCGAATTAAATAGTTATTTGCATCTCACAACCTCTGAAGACGGGAAATTGCGCATATATTCCTGGGATACCGAAATAGGAGGAAGCGTGCACTTTTTTGATAAAATTTATCAGTTTCAAGATAAGGACGGCAAAGTTTATTCAAAAAGCAACACTTTGCAAGAAGGCGACTCTGGCGCATTCATTTCCGATATTTTTGATCTTGACACCAAGAACGGAAAAATTTATCTGGCTCGTTTTACTTCAGTTTTGTCTGGTGCACTTTGTTATGAGTCAATAAATTTATTGGGAATCGAAGGCAATTCGCTGAACGACCAGATAAAATTAATCAAAACAAAATCCGGCCTGACAAACTCACTTGGTTTTGAATATGATTTTGGCTCGGTTATGGATAGAAAAGAAAGGCCGATAAAACTTATTCTTTACGATAAAGAAACGAAAACAGTCAAAATACCTGTCGTCCTCAAGGATCAGAATTTTAATAACGGAGGAAAAGTTACCGATAAATTTATCAACTATAAATTTGACGGTACCTATTTTTTGAAGCAAAAATAAATACACAAGATTCATTCTGCTTGTAGCGTGACAGCTATCGTCTTGGTTGTAAATTAGTCGCCTAACCCAACCTATAAATCATCCTTTTAAATAAATCGTCTACATTATGGCTTGGCATCAAATTTCTGTTATTACCACTGAAAACATTGCTCCACAACTTGCTGATTTTTTCAGTAATCTGGGTGCCGTATCCGTCACTTATATGGATGCTGAAGACGAACCGGTTTACGAACCGGCTATCGGCGAAACCAAGATATGGAGTAACACGCAAGTTATCGCGCTTTATGAATTGGATACTGATCCTGAGCTAATAAAAACTGCCGTTTTTCAGCAGTTTAAACAGGGTAACTTACAAGACTGGCTGTACGAAGCCGTTGCCGATCAGGAATGGGAACGTGCCTGGATGGAATATTATAAACCCATGAAGTTTGCAGATAAACTCTGGGTCTGCCCAACCGATCAGGAACAAATTGAACCCGGCACGGTTTGTCTGACACTGGATCCAGGCCTTGCCTTTGGTACCGGCACGCATCCCACTACGGCATTGTGCCTGGCATGGCTGGCCAGTCATGACTTGGCAGGTAAGACAGTCATCGATTACGGCTGTGGTTCGGGCATACTGGCAGTTGCTGCGATATTAATGGATGCCAAAGTTGCCCATGCGGTAGATATTGATCCACAAGCCATTACTGCGACACAAAGTAATGCCTTAAAAAATAATGTTCAGGATAAGATCAACTGTTATTTACCTGAACAATTTACCCCTTTACAAGCGGATATTGTATTGGCTAATATTCTGGCAAAACCGTTAATCGATATGTCAGAGCAGATTTGTGCTTTGCTTGTTTCCGGTGGCCAACTGGTATTATCGGGTATTTTGTACGAACAGGCCGAAGCCGTTATCAGTGCTTACCAACCCTACATAATCTTTAAGCCATTGGTACAGCAAGAAGACTGGATCAGACTGGACGGCATCAAACGTTAATATATTACTCACATCAACCTTTACCCTAAAAACATCACATCACTATGTCACTACCTGAAATTTATTTAAAAAAGAACGAAGACAAACGCCTGCGCAAAGGCCATATGTGGGTTTTTAGTAATGAAGTTGACACAAAAAAAACAGTACTTGAGCAATTTACTGCTGGTGATCTGGTACAGGTTAAAAGTGATGATGGTAAAATCTTGGGTACCGCTTACATCAATCCAAAAACCTTGATTTGTGCTCGCCTGCTATCAAGAAAACCTAATCTAAAATGTGGCGTTAATTTTTTTAAAGAGCGCCTGACTACTGCCCTGTTATTGCGGGAAAAACTTTTTGACAAACCTTTCTATCGCCTCGTTTTTGGTGAAAGTGACGGCTTACCCGGCCTGGTCATTGATCGTTTTGGCGCAGTATTATCAGTACAAATAACGACTGCCGGCATTGAACAACGTAAAGAAGCATTGCTTGCCGCACTGGTTGAGCTATTAAATCCCGTTGCCATCATTTTAAAAAATGACAACAGCCAACGGGAACTCGAAGGCTTAAGTCTGGAATCTGAAGTCGCCTACGGTGAACTTCCTGATAACTTGATCATTGAAGAAAATGGCGCACAATTTAAAGTAGATATTTTGGGTGGCCAAAAAACCGGTTGGTTTTATGATCATCGAAGCAGCCGCGCTTTATTGACAAAGGTTGCCAAAAATCAGCGGGTATTGGATTTATTCTCCTACACGGGTGCTTGGGGAATTCCTGCTGCCATGGCCGGAGCCGCCGAAGTTACTTGCGTTGATGCCTCTGAAAGCGCATTGGCACTGGCAAAAGAAAATGCCGAGCTTAATCAGGTCGACGATAAAATGCACTTTGTACGCAGTGATGTTTTTGAATTTTTAAAGCAGGCCCGTCTGGAAAACCAACTTTATGATATTATTGTTCTCGATCCACCGGCATTGGTTAAACGCAAAAAAGATTTTAAACAAGGTTATGAAGCTTATCGCCGATTAAATCACCTTGCCCTTCAGGTTTTATCCAAGAACGGCATACTGGTATCTGCCTCTTGCTCTTATCACCTGACTCGTGAAAATCTGCATGAAATTTTACGCGGCTCAGGACGACATATAGATCGACACCTGGTATTTTTTGCCAGCGGTGGCCAAGGACCTGATCACCCAATAGATCCTGCAGCGCCTGAGACTGATTATTTAAAAACCTTCTTTTGCTCGGTTTCATCAAGCTTATAAAGTTATTGAGACATCAGAATGGCCATTATAGAATATGAAAAATCTTGTACTCTTTGTGGACAACGAGAGGTGATTGAAAGCCTAAACTTAAATACAACCAATGGCCTGCTAAGGTTTTGCTGCACCGGTTGTCTCAGTGTTTATCAGCTTCTTAATGAATACCAATTAATAACATCGACTGAACAAATACCACCAAACCAATAAGGATACCTAAAAAATGAAAGCATGCGATTCATGTTCTGGCCGGGCTGAAATCGGCAAAAATCATAAAAAAGTCCCTATCCTGCAAAGATCAATAGGCCTGTTTCTTGTTTATTTGCCGATACTGACATTACCGTTTGTATTTCTCAGTGCCTACCTGACTTACTATCATTTACGAATGATCGGTGGGGAAAACATTAAAACCCTGGCTGATTTTCTACCTGAAAGAAGCTCGCATCGCTATAACCTGAAAAACCAGATCACCATGGATGGTTCATTCAAGTTCAGCCTGGCACAATCAAAATTGTACTGGATATTAAATTGCACCTGGTATTGCCCGGTCAGTGTTGCACTTTTTGAATGGCATGCTTATTTGGTCAAAATCGTTGAGAACTGGTGGTGTCCGTTCACCCATGAGAAAAAAGAAGGCTACAGCAATGCCAAAATTGATCAGTCATTCTGGCATATTTATCCCGAAGACATAGCCAAACTGGACCCGGAAGATCGCGACAATCCAATCTGGAATGACTCTGCCGATAAATGACTGAGGTTCAAGGGCAAAGGTTCAAGGTAAAAACAGCGCGTGACGGGGTTTGCAACTCCGTTACTCACGTTTTGAAATCTACTTAAGCCTTCAAACGTTTCGGTCGGGGTTGCAAACCCCGACCGGCAACAAAAACAAGAAGATCGGCACAATCACATCTGAAATGATCCTACGAGAAATAACTCAGACTCAAGGGATAAAGTAAAAACCAGCCATCTCACCGATATACCTTTAAACCTTGCATCTTTAACCTTGAACCTGCCTTATGCACATCGGCCCCTATCAACTTAAAAACAATCTAATTCTGGCACCTATGGCCGGGGTCAGCGACCGTCCTTTCAGGGAATTATGCAAGCAATACGGTGCAGGTTTGGCTGTGTCGGAGATGGTGGCATCCAATCCAGCTTTACGTCACAACAAAAGAACTTTATTAAAAGCTGATCACAATGGCGAAACAGGCTTTCGTTCTGTGCAGATTGTCGGTACAGATCCACAACAAATGGCTGATGCAGCAAGATTTAATGCTCGGCGCGGCGCACAAATCATTGATATTAATATGGGTTGTCCGGCCAAAAAAGTCTGTTCCGTAGCCGCAGGCTCGGCGTTATTAAGAGACGAAATACTGGTGAAGAAAATATTGGATGCAGTTGTTAATGCCGTTAATATTCCTGTCACCCTAAAAATTCGTACCGGCTGGGATTTGGATAATCGTAATGCCGTTGAAATCGCCAAAATAGCAGAACAATCAGGCATTGCCGCCTTAACCCTGCATGGCAGAACACGTGCGTGTAAATTTAACGGGCAAGCTGAATATGAAACAATTAAACAAGTTAAACAGGCAGTCAGTATCCCTATCATTGCTAACGGTGATATTGATTCGCCAGAAAAAGCCCGCTATGTTCTTGATACCACAGGTGCAGATGCAATTATGATAGGACGGGCGGCTCAAGGAAATCCATGGTTATTTAACCAAATCAGTCATTTTCTTAAAACCGGAAAATCCCTTGAAAAACCAATAGATTCGACTATTCACAATACACTTCTCAGTCATTTGGAACAACTATATAGCTTCTATGGTAATGCCTCCGGTGTTAGAATAGCCAGGAAACATATCGGTTGGTATTTTAAACATCTTGGTACCATAAACCAGGAGACAAAAAACAATATCAACCAGGCTCAATGCCCATCCCAACAACTAGTACTGATTAATTCAGCATTTAATCTTTTATCAACCCGTAGTGCTGCATAATATGACCGCCTCTCAAAATAGTGCTGAAATCATTAATATAGACAACAAAAAAATAGTGCTATTGCCCTTGTCTGCCTATGTCAAACAGACAGTAGAGTTATACCTTTCACAGTTAAGTGGTCATGATGCTGTAGGTTTACATGCCATGGTCATCAGCGAAGTTGAAAAACCCTTATTGGAAGCAACTCTGGAACACTCAGGATATAACCAAACCAAAGCTGCAAAAGCACTCGGTTTAAGCCGTAGCACCTTACGCAAAAAACTGGATCAGTACGGTATATCCTAAAGCCTGCCAGGATGCAGCTTGGCTGTATCCTGGCACTCTCTCACCAACACATCCATCACAAAAAGGTCTGCATGAACAAAAAAATCACTCGCGCCCTGATCAGCGTTTCTGATAAATCCGGTATCGTCGATTTTTGTCGGGAATTGAGCCAGCTAGGCATTGAAATTCTGTCTACTGGCGGTACTGCCAAAACGTTGGCTGAACATAAAATACCGGTTACTGAAGTCTCTGATTACACCGGTTTTCCGGAAATGATGGATGGCCGTGTTAAAACCCTGCATCCCAAAGTTCATGGTGGCATTTTAGGCCGCAGGGGAATTGATGATACGGTTATGGCAGCTAACGGCATTAACCCGATTGATATGGTTGTCGTCAATCTATATCCGTTTGAACAAACGGTAGCCAACCCTGATTGTGATCTGGAAACAGCGATTGAAAATATCGACATCGGCGGCCCTACCATGATCCGCGCTGCCGCTAAAAACCATGCCGACGTTGCCATTATTGTTCATCCATCTGACTACGCGGCAACCATCGCTGAACTCAAAAACACTAATAACAGTTTGTCTGACCAGACCCGTTTTAATCTGGCGCTAAAAAGCTTTGAACACACAGCACGTTACGACACGGCAATTGCCACTTATTTGGCTAATATCAACGGCAGCCAATTTCCGGAAACGCTTAATTTACAGTTTTATCATAACCAAACCATGCGTTATGGGGAAAATCCTCATCAAAATGCGGCTTTTTATCGGGAAAAATTCCCGGCTTCAGGTACGATTTCTGCTGCCAGGCAACTTCAAGGCAAGGAATTATCCTACAACAATATTGCTGATGCCGATGCAGCCCTGGAATGTGTTAAATCATTTACTGACAAACCAACCTGCGTTATCGTTAAACATGCCAATCCTTGCGGTGTTGCCGAGGCAGAGGATATTTTTACTGCCTATGATAAAGCTTATGCAACAGATCCAACGTCTGCATTTGGCGGCATTATCGCTTTTAACCGGGAACTGGATGAGCAAACAGCCGCTGAAATTGTCAAGCGTCAATTTGTCGAAGTGATTATTGCGCCCACCATTAATCCTGCGGCAATAGCGATTCTGGCCGGCAAACAAAATATTCGGGTATTGGCCTGTGGCGAATGGGCAGGGTCTATACAACCTGCCCTTGATTTTAAGCGTGTTGCCGGTGGTTTATTGGTTCAAGACAAGGATTTGGGCAAAATCACCAGTGCCGACATTAAAATTGTCAGTCAACGTACTCCGACTGAACAAGAACTTGCCGATTTATTATTCGCCTGGAAGGTTGCCAAGTTCGTCAAATCCAATGCCATTGTTTATTGCAAAAGTGGTCAGACTATCGGTGTAGGTGCAGGGCAAATGAGCAGGGTCTACTCGGCCAGAATCGCCGGTATTAAAGCCGCTGACGAAGGCTTGGTTGTTCAAGGTTCGGCAATGGCTTCAGACGCCTTCTTTCCTTTTAGAGATGGCATAGATGCCGCTGCAGAAGCCGGCATAACCGCCATTATTCAACCCGGTGGTTCAATGCGTGACAACGAAGTAATTGCCGCCGCAGATGAACACAATATAGCCATGGTATTCACGGGTATGCGCCATTTCAGGCATTAAGCATAGATACCTTCGTTAATTAAGCGGCATTATTTTCTGTAGGGCGTGCCATGCGAATCTTGAAATCCAAAGAGCGCATGTAACGCCCTTCCTACTTAATTAATTCAGGGCTCTAAACTCACAAAACATAAACCGCCACAAACTCACAGATTAAACCCATGTCTTCCCGCTTAAGGTGGACTTTATTTATAATCTGTGAATCTGTGGCAACTGTGACAGAGGGTATTTTTACGATTTACCTTACATCCAACACACGGAGACTACATTATGAAAATCCTCATTGTCGGTAGCGGCGGACGTGAACACGCTCTCGCCTGGAAAGCCGAACAATCACCTAAAGTTAAAAAAGTATTTGTTGCACCCGGTAATCCGGGAAGCGCGCTTGAACCGGCTATTGAAAACGTCGCTATCGCCGTCGACGATATTGCAGGATTACTGGCCTTTGCCCAAAAAGAACAGATCGACTTGACGATTATCGGCCCGGAAATTCCTTTGGTGTTGGGCATCGTTGACAGCTTTCAACAAGCCGGTTTACGCTGTTTTGGACCCTCTGCCAAAGCTGCGCAATTGGAAGGCTCCAAGACTTTTTGCAAAGATTTTATGATTCGTCATCATATCCCGACGGCCAGCTACCAATCATTTACTGATAAAGACCTGGCTATTGCCTACATCCGGCAACAAGGCGCACCGATTGTCGTTAAAGCCGATGGCTTGGCAGCAGGTAAAGGCGTTATTGTCGCACAAACCGAACAAGAGGCTATCGGCGCGGTTGAAGACATGCTATCCGGAAATGTGTATGGCGAAGCGGGCAACCGGGTGGTCATTGAAGAATTTCTGACTGGCGAAGAAGCCAGCTTTATTGTTATTGCCGATGGCAAACATGCCTTGCCCATGGCGACATCGCAAGATCATAAAGCCCGTGACAATGGTGATAAAGGCCCAAATACCGGCGGTATGGGTGCGTATTCGCCAGCGCCGGTGGTTACCCCTGAAATTTATGACCGGGTTATGCGTGATGTCATTGAGCCGACTTTAAAAGGCATGGCTGATGATGGCCTGCCTTACACCGGCTTTCTTTACGCCGGTTTAATGATTTCAGCCGATGGCACGATTAAAGTACTGGAATATAACTGCCGCTTTGGTGATCCTGAAACGCAACCGATTATGATGCGCATGAAAAGCGATCTGGTCGAACTTTGTGAAGCCGCCTTGGCAGGAGAACTCGATAAAACGACGACTGAATGGGATGAACGTGTCGCTTTGGGCGTAGTTCTGGCAGCCGGTGGCTATCCGGATGATTATCAAAAAAATGCCATTATTTCGGGATTACCCGCAGAAGAACAAGAAGACAGGAAAGTATTTCATGCCGGCACCCGGAAAATTGGCGATGATATTGTCACTGCTGGTGGGCGTGTTTTATGCGCCTGTGCGTTAGGGCATGATATTAAGGAAGCACAAACCAAAGCCTATGAGCTTGCCAATAAAATCCACTGGAATAACATCTATTACCGCACAGATATTGGCTTTAAAGCGATAAAAAACTAAAAACAAAGTCCACGAAAGACACGAAAACCACGAAAGTTTTTGCGCTTATATTTTTCGTGTCTTTCGTGGCCTTTTAAATTTTAGAGTTTTAAGCAGCGAACGAATGCTTGGTAAAAATTTGCATTCAGGTACGATTTATCGTACGCTTATATTTTACTTTTAATTGGCAATTATTATGCAAACATTAACCGCAAGTGAAGCTCGCGCCAATTTCTACCGATTGATTGATCAAACTGCCGAGTCTCATCAACCTATTACCATTACCGGTAAACGAACTAACGCTATTTTGCTATCGGCTGAAGATTGGTCAGCAATACAGGAAACGCTTTACCTCTTGAGCGTACCAGGTATGCGTGAAGCGATTATAACGGGCATGGCAACCAGCACTGAAGAATGTAGCAAGGAACTTGATTGGTGAGTTGGATATTACTTTATACCAAACAAGCACAAAAAGACGCTAAAAAACTCGCTGCTGCCGGGTTAAAAGATAAGGCACTGCAACTACTTGATATCTTGGAAAATGATCCATTTCAGAATCCTCCGCACTTTGAGAAGCTGGTGGGTAATCTTTCCGGAGCCTATTCACGAAGAATCAATATCCAACATCGTTTAGTCTATGAAGTACTCATCGATGATAAAAAAATCAAAATATTACGTCTTTGGACTCATTATGATTAAGTCTTTGTAAAACAGCTATTTAGCCAGCCAATACTAAAGTACTTGCTTATATTTTTCGTGTCTTTCGTGATTTTCGTGAACAATAAAAAATACTTAATTAACCAGAATCTTGCGAAACGTCAAGTTGATTCGTGATGTTTTAAATTTCCGGGTTTTAGGCAGCGAATGCATCCAGTGATGCTGAAGAGTACTCGCCATCACCAACAAATCGCCATGACCCAGGATAATATCGACGGTTTCTTTGCTTTTTTTATGATGCAATTTAAACAAACGCTCATCACCAAGGCTTAACGAGGCAATCAGAGGGTTGTGTCCCAGCTCTTTTTCATCATCGGCATGGCAACCCATGGAATCTTTTCCATCACGGTACAGATTAGCCAAAACACTATTAAAAGCACACCCGCATTGCTGCTCTATTTTTTCCCTGACTGACTGCAATGTTTCATTCCAAGGTTTGGGTTGATGATTAACCCCTGAATACTGATAACAAGCATCGGGATCACCATACCAGCACATCAAGCGGGGAACTTTAACCCGTTTTCCAAAAATAAAAATAGTTTCTTCCTGCCAAGCCAAACCGGTTTCAACCGCTGCAAATAACTGATCAGCTTCCCGCAACGAGTAAAACTGTTTAAACAGATATAGTTCGCCATCAAAAGGGACAAGGTTTTCTCCACAATAGTAAAGTGCATTTTGCAAGTCAAAAGTACGAACATTCATCCCGGATTTTTTATCCCATTAAAAATAAAGCATTGGTGAATAAGCTATCGGTGCCAATTTATCCGGCCAAGGTGAATAAATTCGACACGACAAATACTACTGACAGCAAATTTCAACAATAAATTGATGAATTATATCTCGACAAACAAGTCTCTGTTTTTTATAAATTTTGTGCAATATTTTTCTTATCTGAACAGGTTGATGCAAGAATTTATCATCGATACTATCATAATTTTTTTATACAAAAAAAATTGATTATTAGTATTTTTATCATCTTATTTATTGATTACTTCTATTGGTAACTTTTAAAACGTATACTGACATTCAGACTTTTCTAAACCCTCTCAAAAATCCATGAAATTAGATACTTATAGCACTCCCCCGCTTCAATTAAGAAACGCGCCCTTAGCTAAAAATAGTATTGAGGCTTTTAATGAATATTTTGAGATGATACCCGCACTTTCTGATGATCTTAAAAATGAAGTGTATAAACTGCGATATCAAATATATTGCATTGAAAACAACTTTTTAAATTCTGATCATTATCCTGACAACCTGGAATTTGACGAATTTGATCCGCAATCCATACATTACCTGATTCGTCACCGCAAGTCTGGCGAATATGCTGCGACCGTTCGACTTATCCTGCCTGATACTGATAACCCGGAAAAATTATTTCCACTGGAAATTCATAGTGAAATTGATAATGTTAAAGTCATGCAGCTTATTGATCGAAAGCACCTGGGAGAAGTATCGCGACTTTGCGTATCGAAAGCCTTTAGAAAAAGAAAAAATGATCCGCAGTCCTTAGCAACTAACGATTCTAATCCACAGGATTTTTTTACACTCGACGAGAGACGTACTTTCTCTCTGCTTAGTGTCGCTTTAATTGCTTGTACCGTAAAGGCATGCTATGAAAACCAAATTTACTATTCATTTGGCTCCACCGAGCCACCGTGGTTTCGTCGACTATCAGCGCTGGGCATCCATTTTAAAAAAATTGGTCCACTGCTAGATTATCACGGCAAACGCTGGCCGTCTGTGATAAAAGTATCGGAAATGATTGATTGCGTCGCTGAAAAAAACCCAAATATATGGAACTTGCTCACGAATAACGGTGCTTTTTCGCAAACCAAGCATATTTGTGCACAACAACACTGATTAATCAATCAGCCAATTGAATATCCCATATACTTTAGCCGTCCATACTAATTGGTTATACGGCTAAAGCCCTAATAATATTGATTTAAGCTGTTCATGCTTTAACTTATATCTACACGAACTACTGAAGCTTTAATCAAATATTGCCTATGATTGAACATCCACGAGTAACGGTCAGGGAAACTCACACTAGGCCAACAAAATCACAAGGCATCAAAATTAACAGATGCTTCGAGATAAAAGCTTCTTCCCTGCATAGGCAGTGTTGTCGGCAACGAAAGAACAGTTGGCTCGTAATATTGCGTATCGAGTGCATTACGTAAAGAGGCTGCCAGATTGAGATGGCCAAAGAGCTTTTTACCGCGTAACGTAAAGTCGATGGTTTCATAATCACTCAACTGCTGATTGGTATTGCCAGCTCTACTGCCTATCCAGTTAAGCTGGGGTTGCAATTGCCACTGTGGCAGAAACTTCCAGTCCAACGCCACGTAAACATGCTGTGCCGGTACGCCAACGACATTGGTGTTGATTGTCTCGTTAATGGCATGTTGCCATGCGTAATTGCCTTTTATATTCCATTGCTCACTCCATTGCCAGTTAGCTTCAAACTCTGTTCCATAGCCGTTTTGATTACCGCTATTCTGATAGTTACTTGCAACTACACCTGAATTAGTCACTTGTGCTATCAGATTGTTAATCTGATAATAATAAACGTTGGCTGATGTGCTTAGTGATGATATTGGACGATAATTTAAAGCCCATTCATAAGTATTGATGGTTTCCGGCTTTAAATTGGGATTGCCCTGTACAACAGGATTATTCTGGGTAAACTGTTCTCTAAAATTAGGTGCTCTAAAGGCCTTGCCATACATCAGCTTACTGGTGAGTTGCTTGTTAATATCCCAAACCAAAGCCACTCGCGGATTGAAGGTTCCACCAAAATCGGAATAATGGTCATAACGCAAGCCTGTGGTCAACTGCCAATCAGTAGTAAATTGCCATTCATCCTGCGCCACCAAAGAGCCGATAGTCCGATGCGCATCAGGTAAATAAGAAAAAGGTGTACCGGTTACATTGATTAGTGCACCACCAACACCACTCTGAGTGCCATATCCAAAATTGCTACTCTGATTAGAAATCAATTCTTCATAACGAAAAGCCGTACCAAAGCGAAGTATATGCATGTCCAGTCCCTTATAGATTGAACCCAATTCCAGAGAGGGAATTTTTTCTATTCGACCTAAATTAGTATTGAAACCATTAGGAAACCCAACCAATACACTATTATCTAATGAAATATTACCGTTGGAACCTATAGGGAACAAGGAATTATCTGGGTAGAGTTGTGTTTGAGCCTGAAAATCAGCATTTAGATAACTGGCGTGCGCGGTCAATTCCCAATTATCCAGCCAATCTTCGGTGGAAAACCGCACATCGCCTAAAAATTGTTGACCATTGGCATTTCCATTTGGATCCAAGGCACCGGCAGCACCGGCACGAACACCACCATTGGCATTAAATGCCCAGAAACCGATATCCCAATGTTTGCGTTGCAGATTAAGATGTCCGTTATAGGTTTCATAATTGGTATTCATCGGCCCCGGAGCCAAAGAAGCGTGAGTTCCAAACGCATTATCAAAACCTGTTTGGACATCGGCGTTCATTATACGTCCCTGATCACCATCGGTACGCTGATATTGCAAAGTAGTTGAAATATCCCAACCGGCCCATTCAGCGCTCTGCTGTCCCCAGCCACTCTGGGTACCATGGTCGCCAGCACGCACCCCCAGCACAGAGCCATTGATGTCTTTGGCTGTTTTGGTAATGATATTAATAACACCGGCAAAGGCATCTGCGCCATACAAAGCAGAACCCGGCCCACGAATAACTTCGACACGCTGGATCGCCTCAAGAGGCATTTCCAGACCGCTCATTAATGTGCCACTGAAAGGTGTAGTAATCCGGGTACCGTTTAACAGGATCAAAACCTGCGAGTTAGCTGAATTGGCGATACCACGGATGCTATAGTTATAATCATAAGAATTTGGCTGGAGACTGGCATGGACGCCGGGGATGGTTTCCAACACCTCATGCAGCTCGGTTGCACCCATGGATTTAATTTGCTCTGCGGTCACCACACTGGTTGATGCCGCAGACTGAAAAACCGGTGTTGGCGTACCGGTGGCAATAGTAACAGTCGTTGCCGCCAGTTGTGCCGGCGTCATGGCAAAAAAATCCTCTACACTCTCTTCAGCACTGACGACACCTGAACTCAGATAGCTAATAAACGCCAGGCGTTTCATTAAAAACATCATTTTAACTTTCATAGTCATGCCGGCGTAAAGGGCTTTATCAGGATAAGTTCATCCAGTGGCACCGGTTTACTGATACCGTAACCTTGCGCATAATCAACACCCAGATCCTTCAGTAGGTTGAAGATTTGTTCATTTTCAACAAATTCAGCAATGGTCTTTTTACCCATAATATGTCCAACTTCATTAATGGCTCTCACCATGGCCAAATCAACTTCATCGTCGACAATATCTTTAACAAATAAACCGTCAATTTTAAGAAAATCGACCGGCAGGTTTTTTAAATAAGCAAACGAAGACAAACCGCTACCAAAATCATCCAGTGAGAATAAAGACCCTTGCTCTCTTAAATGATTAATAAATTTAGTGGCACTTGATAAATTGGCAATGGCAGCAGTTTCTGTTATCTCAAAACAGATTTTATTCGTTGGAATGGCCCACAAACTGAATTGTTCGGTAATAAACTTCAGCATGATCTCATCCGATAGTGAGACACCAGACAAATTAACAGAGCAAAGTGACAAGTTTTCCAGAAAATCAGGTTTGTAGGCGAGCCACTCAAATAGATGACTGATGACCCATCGATCCAATGCAGAGGCCATATTATAACGTTCGGCAGCCGGCAAAAATGCGCCAGGCGGAATAATAAAGCCGTTATCATCACGATAACGAACCAGAGTTTCAAAGTGCATCTTTTCGTGATGATCAGTAATTGAAACTATCGGTTGTCCGTAAAGACAAAAGCTGTTTTTTTCAAGGCCCCGCTGTATTTTTGATACCCATTGCATTTCTCCATGCCTTTGCGCCAACTCTTCATCATCAGGCAGGAAAATATGCACCCGATTCCTGCCTCTGTCTTTTGCGGCATAACAGGCAGAATCGGCCTCTTTAAGGAGATCTACAGCATTACTACTGGTTGTATTAATCGATGAAATACCGATACTGACACCGACTTTAAAACTTCTGTCTTCCCAGCAAAATTGAAAATCGTTAATTATATCGCGTATTTTTTCGCAGGCTTGAAACGCCTGTCCCAACGAACATTGATACATTAACAAACCAAACTCATCACCACCCAAACGCGCTATAAAATCATTTTTGCGTAAATTTTTTCTTAATAAATCGCCCAATTGCCTGAGCAACTCATCACCGGCAAGATGCCCACAGGTATCGTTAACGACTTTAAATTGATCCAGATCCAGATAACACAAAACATTTTCAGAGCCATCTGCGCGTAAGGCAACCAATTGATTGATGCGTCTATCAAATTCACTGCGATTTGCCAGCCCCGTCAAGGCATCATGACTGGCCTGATAAATAATTGTCTCAGTCAAATCGTGAGCTTCGGTTACATCTTCAAAAACTACCAATAAACTGCATTGCTGATTTTCATTGTCAACCAGCTTGGCGGTTGCCTTAACCCAAATAAAGCGTTTATCGAAACAAACCAGCTTAAATTCCTGTTTATGTATGGACAAGGGATTCATCAGGCAATCTTCAACCAAAGCATGCATTATTGGTAAATCATCTGAAGGCATAAAATGGAAGATCGAACGACCATGTAAATCATCAACAACCAAACCCAACTGTTTGGCACCGGTAAGATTAACCGACAAGATAAGGCCGGATTTGGAGATATTAAACAACATGGTAGGGTTGTCATCATAAAGGGCCAGATAACGATCTTTAGCCCATGTCAGAGACTGATTTTGGGCTTCAACGGTACCGATCAAAGCATTGAAGGCATCAACCAAAACACCCACTTCATCATTATTGACTTTAACCGCACGCACCGAATAATCATTGCTATCACTGATTTCTGTAACGGTATCCAGCAGTTTTTTTATGGGTAATGAAATAAGCCGTAACAACGGTGTTGTTAAAAAGAAAGTCAATGTTGTTACACTAACCAAAACAAAAAACAGCAGTCCGGTAAATTGTATTTTTCGCCAATATGAATCTACCAAATTAGCATAAATAAAAACCGTACCCAATGTTTCAGCTTTATCTTTAATCGGCTGGACTATAGATAAATTAGCGGCATCAAATCGGGACTTTTCATTTTCTATAGAGAGCGGACAGTTAAATTTTTCATCGTTATTTTTCGATAGCTTGACAAAAATAGTACCACGGCCATCATAAAGACAAGCAACTTGCACATATGGTAAGGCATTAAGTACATCCAGATTCTCTTTGGCTAAATCTGTGTCATGGAACAGTAAAGCAGCGGTACTACGGTTGCCTATAATGCTTGCCAACGTTAACAAATCATCACGAGTATTTTTCTGAAACTCTGAAATTTCAAGCAACACTAAAAATATACTGGCAAATAATAAAGAGATAACGCTCGGAAAAACCAATGTCAGCAAGAGCTTGCGTCTTATTGAAAGATTTTCAATAAATTTAATCATTCCGCCCCCTTGACGACATCAGCGACTTCTAATAATTTTGCGCTGATTTTTAAGCCGCTCCGGGTTATCATTTCCAAATTAATTTGTAATTTTATTTTACCCTGTCTGTTAACAAAGCTAATCATTCCGCCTTGGTCTATAAACTGTTCAGTTTCGCCCACAACCAAGGTGTTATTGAAATTCTGGCGCTGGAGCGCCTCTTTGATAGTGGAATTTACATAAAGAATATGACAGTGCGACTCTTTATCCATACTTTTAAAGTTATCAAATCTAAATACTTTAATAACTCGCTCCATTACAGATAATTTTTCAATGGGATCAATTAATTCAGCGAAAGGATCGTCGCCCAAAATACACAGATTAAACGTTTTGGAATTATCGACAGGCCAAGTTATAAATTTGGTAAAGTTATACAAATAACCAGCCCTTACTTTATATTCAACCACGGAATCATCTGCAAAAAGTACCGGCAAAAACGTTATACAAACCAAAGCAAAAAACACTCTAACAACTGTCATTGCTTATTTTTACGTAGTTTGTTAAAAATAGGGCGTGATGAGGTAATTCTGTTGCCTTTGTCTTGTATTATTGAAAAATGTTGATTCTAATCTAAACTAACCAAATTAACATCATCAAAAAATTTTTTCATCACTTTTATCATATAACCATGATCCAATACACCGGCACTTTCCCGGATACTGTGCATGGCCCATAGCGGATTACCAACATCGACTGAACGAATACCCAATCTGGCTGATGTTATCGGTCCAATAGTGCTGCCACAGCCCAAATCGTTACGATGAGAGTACTTTTGATAAGGTACGCCTGCTTGCTCACACCAATCAGCAAACATGGCCTGTGAAATGCTTTCTGTACTATAGCGGTGATTAACGTTAACTTTAATAACCGGTCCTTTATTGACCGTTATTTTATGATCAGGATCGTAGGCTAAAGGAAAATTAGGGTGATAGCCATGTGCCATGTCGGCACTAATCATAAAACTTTTCGCCAAGGCTCTGGCAAAATCTTCGCTATTATTTTCAGCTCCTAAAGCAATGCGTTGAAGCACATCACCAAGAAAGCTGCCATCAGCACCTTTATTGCTTTCACTGCCTATTTCTTCATGA
The DNA here is from genome assembly GCF_022788635.1 of Methylobacter sp. S3L5C. Classification (NCBI taxonomy): domain Bacteria; kingdom Pseudomonadati; phylum Pseudomonadota; class Gammaproteobacteria; order Methylococcales; family Methylococcaceae; genus Methylobacter; species Methylobacter sp. S3L5C. Next base: position 363,008 of record NZ_CP076024.1, read on the forward strand.
TCAAAGAAAGCACAAACTAGGGTGTTATCATTATCCAACACCGAATCATCCAGTAATGCCTGTAAAGCCGCATGGCAAGAGGCTAAATTATCCAACTGACTATCGGCATAAAACTCGTTTTCGGCACCCCAAAAAACGCCTTTTTGGGTATCATAAGCCGCCAAATCCCAGGATAAAATTCGCTCGGCATCACACCCCGATTGCTGCTGTATGAGCTGTGAGAAATAAGCTTGGGGCAAGCATTCTTCAGCCAATGTTGACAAGATTAAAGGTAACTCATTTTGCTTATGCAGTTTTAAGCCTTCTTCATTAACCGTCCTGTTCATATGAATGGCAAGATTAGGCAATCGTAACAAAGGCCTGTCAAAATTTACTAACGAGCTAACAATAGCATTTTGATCATTTTTATAACTGATCCGTCCGGCAAGACTTAAATCCCGATCGGTAAATGTGGCAATAATAGGACCACCATATACTTCAACTCCCAACCGTAATAAACCATCCAGACCACTGGCTGCATTCGGTTTTATTCTTAAGCCCGGAGAATCAGTATGTGCGCCGATTATTTTAAATCCCGTTTCAACCAACGGCTTTTGGCCTTGTACAAAAATAATAATCGAGGAATCATCACGGACAACATAATATCGTCCGCCTGGCTGTAATTCCCATTTGACGGTTTCATTCAGTTTTACAAACTGAAAAGCCAAAAGTTGAGTTTCAACACTTTTAACCGCATGCCAGGGACTGGGACTGGCATCAATAAAATCCAATAAATTTTGTACCTGTTGCCGGGAATTCACGTTTTTTCTTTTAAATCAAGCGATGCTGAGTTAATGCAATAACGCAGACCGGTAGGTTCAGGACCATCTTCAAACACATGCCCCAAATGTGCATGACAGACTTTACAGGTCACTTCAACACGGCGCATGCCATGACTGGCATCAATATGCTGGGCCACACTACCTTCCGGTAAATCAGTCCAGAAACTTGGCCAACCTGAACCTGAGTCATATTTTGCTTCCGAATCAAACAAGGGACTACCGCAACAAATACATTGGTAAATACCGGTCTTTTTACAATCGTTATATTTTCCTGTAAAAGGTGGCTCGGTGCCTTTTAAGCGACAAATACTAAATTGTTCCGGTGTTAACTTATCCGCCCACTCCTCGTTATTCGTGCGTTTTTTATCCGTCATGGTTATACGTCCCTACGATGCAAAGCGATCATTGTACGCGATGACTACAGCATCGCCAAAAGTTGAACGACATAACTGCTATCAACTGTTTTTTGTTTTTTAATACCACATTAATTTTGCCGCCATGACAAAAAGCAGTAGCGAAAAGTAACGTTTTAATTTTGCTGCCGGTAGCTTGTGAGCCAACTTGGCTCCTATGGGTGCAGTAGCGATACTGCTTAACCCGGTACCGATAAAAACAGGCAAATAAACATAGCCTAAACTCCATTCAGGAAGACCCAAGATTTTCCAGCCCAAAATTGCATAACTGACCGTGCCTGCAATCGCTATCGGTAAACCACAAGCACTTGATACTGCCACGGCATTGCGCATAAGCATTTGCCCTCTTACCAGATACGGTACAGTGAGCGTACCGCCACCGATGCCAACGATTGACGACAGCAAGCCAATAATATTTGCCACCAAAAAATCCAAAATTCTGGATTGCTTTATCTGATCAGATTTTGGCTTTATCTGCAAAGCCATTTGTATCGCAACATATAACAAAAAAACCACCAAAATGATCCGTAACGTATCAGCATTTATATGTTTGGCGATTACGGCCCCAACCGCTGCACCGATAATAATTCCGGGGCTTAACGAGAACACTTTACCCCATACCACTGATCCCAGACGATGATGGGCTGAAATAGAGGCAATTGCCGTTAAAATAATAGATGCTAAAGAAGTAGCTACCGCCATCAGCATTATCAACTCTGCCGGGAAGCCTTGAGCCGTAAACAAAATGACCAGAACCGGCACAATAACCAAGCCACCCCCTATACCAAATAATCCAGCCAATAAACCGGTGACCATACCCAATACAATACTTACCAAAAAAATTTCTATCACAATGCACCTTAATGATTAATAACCAACATCAAACTCTATTCCTTGAGTAACCTGCCATTCAGCCTTACTTATGAAACTTTTTTGGGTAAGCTTGTGCTATTCTAGGTTGAATCGACAAACAACTTATAATAAATTGATGGAAACATACCTTGTTGGCGGTGCAGTGCGCGATCAGTTACTTGGGCTTCCAGTCACGGAAAGAGACTGGGTGGTGATTGGTGAGACACCAGAATCCATGGTGAAACAAGGATTTAAACCTGTTGGAAAAGATTTTCCAGTATTTTTACACCCGCAAAGTCATGATGAATATGCGTTGGCCAGAACAGAGCGAAAAACCGCACCCGGTTATAAAGGTTTTGCTGTGCATGCCTCCCCTGAAGTCAGTCTGGAACAGGATTTAATCCGTCGTGATCTGACTATCAATGCCATAGCAATGACACCAAAAGGAGAGCTTATTGATCCTTACGGAGGCCAACAGGATATTAAAAATAAAATTTTTCGGCATATATCACCCGCTTTTGCTGAAGATCCTGTGCGCATTTTGCGTGTTGCCCGTTTTGCAGCACGCTATGGACATCTGGGTTTCACGCTCGCTGAAGAAACCAGAGAACTTATGCAAGCTATGGTCGCAGCAGGTGAAGTCGATTACCTTGTGCCTGAGCGGGTTTGGGCTGAATTATATAAAGTACTCAAAGAACAATCGCCCTCGGCATTTTTTTATACCTTAAAAAGCTGTACGGCATTGGCAATAATCTTCCCGGAAATAAATTGTCTGTTTGGTGTGCCACAACCGGAAAAATATCACCCTGAAATTGATACCGGTTTGCACAGTATGCTGTGCCTGCAACAAGCCGTTAACTTGTCAACCAGCCCTGAAGTCAGATTTGCAGCCTTGGTCCACGACCTGGGCAAAGGTATCACGCCACAGGAAAACTGGCCACATCATTATGGTCATGAAACAATTGGCTTGCCCATCCTGGAAAAACTCTGCGCCCGCTTACGGGTACCTAACGCGTTTAAAGCATTAGCCATTCACGTCATGCAATATCACACGCATTGTCATAAAGTTTTTGACTTACGCGCAGCAACTTTAACTGATGTTTTAAATGTATTAGGTGCGTTTAAAGCAAACAATACGCTAAATGAATTTTTACTGGCTTGCGAAGCAGATGCCAAAGGCCGAACCGGACTTGAACAAACTCCCTACCCTCAGGCAGAACTGATAAAGCTGGCCGCGAAATCAGCTGCCTCTGTAGACACCTCGGCTATTTTAGACAGTGAGCTTAAAGGTCCACAAATCGGCACAGCAATTCGTCATTTACGCATTAAAGCCGTTGCCGAGGTTATCAATACCTTTAAAGCACTGTAAAATACCCGTAACTTTTAACCAACCTTGAACTGGACGCCATGCCTTCCTTTGACATTATTTCCGAATTTGATACCCACGAAGTTAAAAACGCTATTGACCAGGCGAATAAAGAAGTTGCCACCCGTTTTGATTTTAAAGGCACAAACTCATCCATTGAACTGACTGATGACAAGCTGATTATGATTTCTGAATCAACCTTTCAGTTACAACAAATATTCAGTGTAGTCTGTACAAAACTCAGTCGACGCGGCGTTGACGTGGGTTGTATGGACGTCGGTGATGCCAAGGGTAGCGGTAAAATGATGCGCCAGGAAATCACATTAAAGCAAGGCCTTGAGAGCACCTTGGCAAAAAAAATCGTTAAACTAATTAAAGACAAAAAACTCAAAGTGCAAGCTGCCATTCAAGGCGATAAGGTCAGAGTAACCGGGAAAAAACGCGATGACTTGCAAGAAGTTATTCAAATGCTAAAAGATGAAAAAATGGAAATGCCTCTGCAATACGATAATTTCAGGGATTAACGACTCTGTCCAGACAAATTCTTAGACTCATTAATTTGTTGATAAATGAAATATCCTGCAATCGCCAGTAGCAGCCACCCAGCAACTAAAGGGCCGATAATACCATCGTAACTGCTGACCAGATAAAGATATTCCGAATTTAAATCGGTGTTAAATAATTTTTTACTCATTTTTATTTGCCATACCCAGCAAGTATGGCAACCGATACAGAGACCCAAACTAACTTTTACTTGTGTTCTGAGTACACCTAAAAAGATACCTACCATCAACAAGGCAAAAAATGCCGATAAATTGTCGGGGTTTATTACATTACCAAACGCTTCGCCCAGCAATTTAAAACTACTGAACAGGTTAATATCCTGAACAGGCAGGTCAGTTTTTATACTTAAAAAATGCAGGCCGGCATAATAAATTGAGCTAATCAAAATGGCCGCTATAACAGACATTTTTTTATGCAAACTGACTAACAAAAGCCCTCGAAACAGCGGCTCTTCAATCAACGAAATCAGTAAGGCAAGTAATAAATTAATGGTCATGGTTTTAGCCAACAACCCGACTGTCACTACTTGTGTATCATCAAGCACATTGATTTCAAGTACCGACAGAATAATAAAAACGGGCAGTAGGGTGATAAAACCCAATCCGAAGCCTTGTAATAATTGTTTAAAAAACAGCCGTGTCGGTGCAAAACCGAGCGCGTCTTTAGTAATTTTCAGGTAGGCCATCGCAGGAAAAATACTTAGCACCAAAAATAGCTGTGTTGAACGGGTTAATATTTGCCGAAAAGGAATGGCATCACCAATACCCAGCACCATAAAATAGCCTACAGTGCAGGATAATGTTGTCGCAGCCAGCAACACCAGAAACGGTACCATGGTATAAAAGAGATAACGCATCACATAACATCCGTACAAGAAGGCAAAACTTCTAAAGTCTGCGTGCCAAAATCACCCCACAGCATCTGCACGGCGGCCAAAGCAGCAAGAGAGGCTGTTTCGGTTCTTAATATACGACTTCCCATACGCACGGGAATAAAGCCTGCGGCTTTTGCGATATTGCGTTCCTGGTCAGAAAATCCGCCTTCCGGGCCGGTAAGTAAAGTCACTTGCTTATCTATAGGTCTGATATCTGCCAACGTTTTGTCTGCATAGGGATCAAGAAATATTTTCAAGCCTTTCTGTTTACCAACCCACTGTTGCAATTGTTCGATTTCAGGCAATTCAGGCACACTTGTTCTGCCGCTTTGTTCGGCAGCATGTTGGACTATTTTTTGCCAATGCACCAAGCGTTGCGGTCTTTTTTCGCCTTTAAATTGCACTACACAACGCTCGGTTAATAATGGCACAATAATATTAACGCCTAGTTCCACTGCTTTTTGTACGGTTAAATCCATTCTGTCGCCACGAGATATACCCAAGCCTAAAGTCACTAACAACGGTGATTCCACACTACGATCCTGCCATGTGTTAACCAAAACCAGCGCTACTTTTCGACTGACTTCGGCAATAGTGCATAAATATTCACCGCCAGTTCCGTTAAATAAGATAATTTCAGCATCTTTCTTTAAGCGCAATACCGTTCTGACATAATGGCCATTGTCATCATCCAGCTGAATTTGTTTGCCCAAAGTCAAATCCGCTGAGGTATATAATCTGGAAACCCGCATATTAATCCTTAACCGCTCGCTGTATGCCATCCCAAGCCACTGCAGCGATTACTAAAAGCTCCTCTTCAGTAATAATGTAAGGAGGCATAAAATAGATGACATTGCCTAGCGGACGTAGCAATACCCCTTTAGACAGCGCATATTGATGGACTTTAAGCCCGCGTCGTTCTTGCCATGGATACGGCTCGCGTGTTTGTTTGTTTTTGACCATTTCAATGGCCAGTATCATACCCGTCTGTCGAACTTCCGCGACATGGGGATGCTCCTTAAAACGGACTGCTGCTTTCGCCATAGCCATGGCTAGTTGCTTATTATTGGCAATGACATTGTGTTGCTGAAAAATCTCCAGAGTTTCAAGTCCTGCCCTACAGGCTAACGCATTTCCGGTATAACTGTGCGAATGTAAAAATGCAGTCAATTTTTGATAATCATCATAAAACGCTTGATAGACCTGATTAGTGGTTAATACTGCCGATAACGGCAAATAACCACCCGTTAAGCCTTTGGACAAACACATAAAATCCGGACTAATAGCGGCCTGTTCACAGGCAAATAATGTCCCCGTACGTCCAAAACCGACAGCAACTTCATCAGCAATTAAATGCACATGGTATTTATCGCAAGCCGCGCGCAGCAATTTTAAATAGACTGGATCGTACATACGCATACTACCAGCACACTGCACTAAAGGCTCAATAATAACAGCGCAAACAGTTTCAGCGTGTTCTTGTAATGTTTGCTCCATCAACGCGAAACGACGGATAGAATAATCTGCCCACGACTCTCCCGGTTCGCGATGATAACAGTCCGGGCCAGGCACCGTTATCACATCCATTAATAACGGCGCATAAGTTTCCTTATATAATGCGACATTGCCTACTGCTAACGCACCCAAAGTCTCGCCGTGATAACTGTTTTCCAGTGTTATAAATCGGGATTTTTGTGTTTGTCCGTGATTGCGCCAATAATGAAAGCTCATCTTAAGCGCCACTTCTACTGCCGCTGAACCATTATCGGCATAGAAACAACGATCAAGGCCTTTAGGAGTCACTTCTACCAATTTTTCGGCCAATGTAATGGCCGACTCATGAGTAAATCCGGCAAAAATAACATGCTCCAAGGTATCGAGCTGGTCTTTTAAAGCGGCATTGATACAAGGATTGGCATGACCAAACAAGTTAACCCACCACGAACTGATGGCATCCAGATAGCGATTACCATCATAATCTTCCAGCCAAACGCCCTGCCCTTTTTTTATGGGAATAATCGGGAAACTTTCGTGATCCTTCATTTGAGTGCAAGGATGCCACAAAACGGAATGGTCGCGGTTGGAAAGGGATTGATTAGTCAAGGTGAAAGGTGAAAGGTGAAAGGTGAAAGGTGAAAGGTGCCACAGATTCACAGATTAGACTCTTAATTACCACGAAGAAAAACCGTTAACTTTGTGCTATTCGTGGTGAGTAAAAATGTTAAAAAACTTTTGCTTGACTACTTCTAATCAGTACATATCTGTAGCAGTTTATTTTTGAAGAATTTATTTTAAACTCCCCAAAATTGCCAAAGTAGGAGCGGCTTGATTCATGGTATAAAAATGCAGGCCTGGCGCGCCATTATCCAGTAAGCGCTGACATAGATTACTGACCACATCCAGACCGAAGGCTTGAACAGATTCCTTATCATCGCCAAAACTTTCCAGGCGTTTTTTCATCCATCGAGGAATATCAGCACCGCACATTTCCGAAAACCGAAATAGTTGGGTATATTGGGTAATAGGCATAATACCGGGAATAACAGGAATAGTTATACCGTTTTTTTCACAAGCATCTACAAAGTAAAAGTAGGCTTCGGCATTATAAAAATACTGGGTAATCGCTGCATTTGCACCGGCATCAACTTTACGCTTGAAGTTTTTAAAGTCTTCGGCCGCATTGGTAGATTGTGGATGAACTTCCGGGTAAGCGGCAACGTGAATTTGAAAGTAATCACCGGTTTCCTGACGAATAAACTCGACCAACTCATTGGCGTAACGAAATTCGCCAGCTGACATCATGCCTGATGGCAAATCACCCCTTAAGGCAACAATTTTCGCAATGCCATTATCCTGATAGTTTTTAAGAATCGTACGAATATTATCTTTAGTCGAAGCAACGCAGGATAAATGCGGTGCAGCCGCTATGCCTTTTTCCTGAATATCAATGACGGTATCGAAAGTTTTATCACGGGTTGAACCACCCGCACCAAAAGTAACAGAAAAAAAATCAGGATTAAGTTTTGCCAGCTTGCCATGCACTTGTTGTAAACTTACCGCTCCCTCTTCTGTTTTAGGTGGATAAAATTCAAAACTGAATAGTTGGGGATATTTTTTTTGTGATTGCATTTTGGTCTCACTGACGGGAAGCTACCATGTAGCTACGCCAAGGTCTTCATGAAAATAACGCCGTGAATATTATGCGTATCTTACATCTGTAGATTGAGATGCAAGATGAAGAGACGCGAGTTGCGCCTCTACAGGCTTTGTATTCCGACGCCGAAGCGTGGACATAATGACAAATCAATAACGATAATGATCAGCTTTGTAAGGTCCTTCAATCGGAACATTAATATACTTGGCTTGCGCGTCAGTTAACGTAGTTAAATTAACACCAATTTGCTTTAAGTGTGATCTGGCGACTTTTTCATCCAGATATTTAGGCAGAATATAGACTTTGTTTTCATACTGATCAGCATTTTTCCAAAGTTCTATTTGCGCTAAAACCTGATTACAAAATGAATTGGACATTACAAAACTAGGATGTCCTGTACCACAGCCTAAATTAACCAAACGACCTTCAGCTAAAATAAGCAAGCGCTTGCCATCAGGAAAAATAACATGATCAACCTGAGGCTTAATATTTTCCCATTCATATTGACGCAATGAGGCAATTTCAATTTCGGCATCAAAATGACCAATATTACAAACAATAGCCTGATCTCTCATGGCCAACATATGTTCATGGGTAATAATGCCAAAGTTTCCTGTAGCCGTCACAAAAATGTTTGCAATTGGTGCAGCGTCTTCCATAGTCACGACGCGATAACCTTCCATAGCCGCTTGCAAAGCACAAATCGGGTCAATTTCAGTAATCCATACCGTTGCACCCAAACCACGCAAAGATTGAGCACTGCCTTTACCGACATCGCCATAACCACAGACTACGGCTATTTTTCCTGCAATCATGACATCGGTTGCACGTTTAATGGCATCAACCAAAGATTCTCTGCAACCATACAGATTGTCAAATTTTGATTTAGTCACTGAATCGTTAACATTAAAAGCAGGTACTTTTAACGTACCTTTTGCCACCATTTCATACAGACGTAACACACCTGTAGTGGTTTCTTCAGACAAACCTTTAACATCAGCCATTAATTCAGGGTAATTGTTATGCATCATGGTGGTTAAATCACCACCATCATCCAAAATCATATTGGGTCTCCAACCATCAGGACCTTCAATAGTCTGAGCGATACACCATTCAGATTCTTCTTCAGTTTCACCTTTCCAGGCAAAAACCGGGATACCTGCCTCAGCCATTGCAGACGCTGCATGATCCTGGGTAGAAAAAATATTACATGATGACCAACGCACTTCAGCACCTAAAGCCGTCAGTGTTTCCATTAATACCGCTGTTTGTATCGTCATGTGCAGACAACCTGCGATCCGCGCACCTTTTAACGGTTTTTCTGCTCCAAATTCTTCGCGCAAGGCCATTAAGCCCGGCATTTCTGTTTCAGCAATATTGATTTCTTTACGGCCCCATGCTGCTAAAGCAATATCAGCGACTTTATAATCTTTTTGGCTCATTATTTATCTACCTTATTTATTATTATTGGAGACCAGCCGCATCTTTTAATGCGTCAATTTTATCGGTTTTTTCCCAGCTAAATGTGTCTTCGGTACGACCAAAATGTCCATAAGCGGCTGTAGTTTGATAGATGGGTCTTAATAAATCCAACATTTTAATCAAACCTTTTGGCCTCAGATCGAAATTATCCCTGATAATCTGTACCAGCCTGTCTTCACTCAATTTACTGGTACCAAACGTTTCCACAGTAATGGAAGTTGGCTCGGCAACGCCAATCGCATAAGAAACCTGAATTTCACAACGCTCCGCCAAACCTGCAGCCACAATATTTTTTGCTACATAACGCGCCATATAGGCTGCCGAACGATCAACTTTTGAAGGATCTTTGCCTGAAAAAGCACCGCCACCGTGTCTTGCCATGCCGCCGTAAGTATCAACAATAATTTTACGACCCGTTAAACCGCAATCGCCTACAGGTCCACCAATGATGAACTGTCCGGTCGGATTGATAAAATATTTGGTATCTTTATGCAACCATTCTTTAGGCAGAACCGGCAGAATAATTTCGTCCATCACTGCTTCACACAATGATTTATAACTAATTTCTGGTGAATGCTGAGTAGATAAAACCACAGCATCAATGGCAACCGGCTTGTTATTTTCGTATCGGAAAGTAATTTGGCTCTTTGCATCAGGGCGTAACCATGGCAGAGTCTTATTTTTACGAACTTCCGCCTGACGTTTGACCAGCAAATGTGAATAGGTAATCGGCGCCGGCATTAATACATCGGTTTCATTACTGGCGTAACCAAACATTAAACCCTGATCACCTGCACCCTGTTCGTGATTTTCATCCTCATCAACACCCATTGCGATGTCAGCAGATTGTTTGCCAATCGCATTAAGTACCGCACAACTTTTTCCGTCAAAGCCTATGTCGCCATGATCGTAACCGATTTCGCAAACTACTTTTCTGACCAGAGCTTCAAGATCAACCCAAGCATTAGTAGTAATTTCTCCGGCTAAAATAACCATGCCGGTTTTTACCAGTGTTTCACAAGCAACCCGTGATCGGGGATCTTGTGCCAGCAGTGCATCAAGAACTGCATCCGAAATTTGATCGGCAACTTTATCGGGATGACCTTCCGAAACCGATTCAGATGTAAAACTAAAGTTATTGCTCACGTTACCACCTTTGTTAATGATAAAAACTCAAATACACAAAAGGCTGCATAAGCAGCCTTTTTTATTTATGGTGGGCCCTGTAGGACTTGAACCTACGACCTGCCGATTATGAGTCGGACGCTCTAACCAGCTGAGCTAAGGGCCCTAATTTGTTACTTACTCACCGTCCAGAAAACATCTTAATTGTTCTGATCTGGAAGGATGTCTTAATTTTCGTAATGCTTTTGCTTCAATTTGACGAATTCGTTCACGCGTCACGTCAAACTGCTTACCAACTTCTTCCAAAGTATGATCGGTATTCATGTTGATGCCAAAACGCATACGGAGAACTTTTGCCTCTCTTGCCGTTAATCCCGCCAACACATTTTGTGTTGATTCACGTAAACCGGCAATAGTAGCAGCTTCGACTGGTGACAGTACTTTAGCATCTTCTATGAAATCCCCCAAATGAGAATCTTCATCGTCACCAATAGGCGTTTCCATTGAGATCGGTTCTTTAGCGATTTTTAACACCTTACGAACTTTTTCTTCCGGCATTTCCATGCGTTCAGCCAGTTCTTCAGGTGTTGCTTCGCGTCCCATTTCCTGCAAAATTTGTCTGGAAATACGATTTAATTTATTAATCGTTTCAATCATGTGGACCGGAATACGAATGGTTCTGGCCTGATCTGCAATAGATCGTGTAATAGCCTGTCTGATCCACCATGTCGCATAAGTAGAAAACTTATAACCACGACGGTATTCAAATTTGTCTACCGCTTTCATTAAACCAATATTACCTTCCTGAATCAAATCCAGAAACTGCAATCCACGATTAGTGTATTTTTTAGCAATGGAAATAACCAGCCTTAAATTAGCTTCAATCATTTCTTTTTTGGCACGCCTTGCTTTGGCTTCACCGATTGACATGCGTCGATTAATATCTTTTAACGCACTAATGGGCAAACCAAACTCTGCCTCAATTTCTATCAGTATTTTTTGTGCTTTTCTTAGTTCTTTTTCACGAATTTTCAGAGCATCTGAATAGCTGTGTCCACCACCAAGATGCTGTTCCAACCACTCTGAACTCGATTCACTCTCGGTAAATGAAGCTATAAAATCTTTACGTGACATATTTGTTTCTTTAACAAATATGTCCAGAATCAGCTTTTCTTGCTCACGAACAGTAGCGACCCCATTAGGAATGATTGCCGTTAATTTCTTTAAATATTGCGGTGTCCATTTAAACTCAATGAACAAGTCAGCCAATACTTCAAAGATTTTTTGCATCTTATCGCCAGTATAGCCATGCTTTTTAATTGCTGCTGAAGCCACTTTTAATTGTTTTCTAAGAGGCTCAACTTTTTCCTGAACTTCTTCGTAATTAAGTCCTTTTACTTCCTCTTCAGTATCCGTACTTTCTTCAGCGGCATCGCTTGCAGGTAGCGCGGCAGTCAGATAATCAGTGTCACTTAAATCAACAAAACCTGAAATTAAATCAGTCAGCCGAACAGCACCTTCTTCACCAGAAACAGCATCAAATGAATGCAAAAAATCGTTAACAACAACACAAGATCGAGCCATCGCTTTAACAAGCTGTTGCTGCCCTTCCTCAATACGCTTGGCGATTTTTAATTCATCAGCACGTGTTAACAACTCAACTGAACCCATTTCTCTCATGTACATACGCACAGGATCTGTGGTTCTGCCAAATTCACTATCTACAGACGCTAAAGCTGCAACTTCTTCAGCATCTTCATCATCTGTAGATGCTGCAGCCGAGTCAGTAATGAGTGAATCTTCATCAGGTGCAGTTTCATGAACCTGAATGCCCATCTCATTGATCATACCAATGATGTCTTCAATTTGTTCAGGATCAACAATATCACTGGGCAAGTGATCGTTAACCTCGGCGTAGGTCAAATACCCCTGCATTTTGCCTTTGGCTATTAATTGTTTAAGCTGGGATTGTTGCTGTTCTTGATTCATTTTTTACTCACTGAATACCCTGCTGAGTACGGTCGTACTTAACAGAAAATTATACTATAAGTTTATATAACATCAAACTATTTATTTGCCAACATTTTAATTAATGTGCTTTGCTCTTGGCTATCCAATCCCTTGCTTTCAGCCTTGGCCTGTAATCTGGCAATACCAGCCTCCCTTCCCTGCTTGAGCAAAACCTTTAAAGCATCAAAAAACACTTCCTCTACTTTGTCGTCATCAACAAACACATCTAACAATGCCAATGCTTTGACGGATTTTTCTTCGGCAGAATCGCGATAATACTCGACTAAGACAGCAGTATTGACGAATTTTTTATCTAAAATCACTTGCAGAATATTTTTAAATAACTCGATACCCCGAAACTCCAGACCACTCCAATCAATATCTTGCCGGTCAACACTACTTGCCAATCGTGGATTTTGCAGCAAAAGGGCAATGGTGACTCGTGCCGTTGACAATCGATTAAGATCTTGTTGGCGCGGTTTTTTTAAATTCAAATCCACGGCGACAACATTATCCAAAACGTTTAGCGTCATCACTCGGGATAATTCCTTAAGACGGGAAAACATCATATCCCTAAACACACCTTCAGGCAATTTCTCCAAATAAGGCTTAGCTTTACCAATCAATTGCGCACGCCCCTCCATTTCGGAAAGATTCAATTCCTCAGAAATATGCTCAAAAAAATAATCTGACAACGCTTGAGCTGTCTGCACTCGCTCAACAAACTTATCCAGCCCTTCATCGCGTATTAGTGAATCTGGATCATGGCTTTGCGGCAATAGCATAATACGACAAGAACGGCCCTCTTTTAAACTGGAGAAAGCCGACTCCATTACCTTCCATGCCGCCTCACGTCCAGCCCGGTCACCATCAAAACAAAACACCAACTCTGATGAAAACCGAAACAACAAATCAAGATGCGCCTGTGATGCTGCCGTTCCTAATGCTGCAACGGCATAATCAATACCATATTGAGCCAAGGCGATAACATCCATATAGCCTTCAACAATTAAAATCTTCTGCGGCTTTGAATTGCTTTCCAGAAGTTCATACAAGCCATAAACTTCCTTGCCCTTGTGAAATAGTGACGTTTCTGGAGAATTCAAGTACTTCGGCAAAGAATCATCCAATACCCGTCCACCAAAACCAACAATTCTGGCCCGCTTATCACGAATAGGGAACATGATCCTGCCACGAAAACGATCATAGACTTGCCCATCATCCTTGCTAACCAACAACCCCGCATCAAGCAATAATTTCTGATTAAATTGCTCGGCCAAAGCACTCCATTTGTCGGGCGCATAACCTACCATAAAGTCACGAGCAACCTCGCCCTTAACTCCACGAGCCTTCAGATAGTCAACCGCTTTAAGACTGGTGCGCAATTGCTCCACGTAGAAGGCCGCCACCTGCTCCATCAGCACATAAAGACTATTTAAATCATTTTTCTTTGGCCCTGTCTGATGACTAACCGATTCCCTGGGTACATCAACACCAACAAAAGCGGCCAGATCCTCAACGGCCTCAATAAAATCAAGATGACTAAAATCCATCAAAAAACTGATGGCATTGCCACTGACACCGCAACCAAAACAGTGAAAAAATTGCTTGTTACGGTTTACAGAAAAACTAGGGGTTTTTTCAGTATGAAAGGGACAACGGGCAACATAATTCGTACCCGTTTTCTTTAGAGGAACATGCGAATCGATTAAATCGACTATATCAACCCGCACCAAAAGCTCATCAATAAACTCGCGAGGGATTCTACCGGACATTTTTTACCCGGAAAAAAGAATTATCCAGCTAATGCTGTCTTAATTTTGGTACTGACAACCGACATATCGGCACGGCCTTGCATTTTTGCCTTCAAAAGACCCATCACTTTGCCCATGTCTTTAACAGACTCGGCACCTGACTCAATCACAGCTTCGCTTACCATGGCATCAACTTCTTCTTCGCTAAGCGCCTGAGGCAAAAAATCCTGAATGACCAGAACTTCAGCCTCTTCAATCGCCACCAAATCATGTCGACTGGCATCAGCAAACAACCTGATAGATTCACGGCGCTGCTTGAGCATCTTGTCAAGAACCAGGATAACCCTGTCATTATCGAGCTGAATTCGTTCATCAACTTCAACCTGCTTGATAGCAGCCAGAATCAAACGAATCACCCCCAAACGTGCTTTGGCACCTCCCTTCATGGAGGCCTTCATATCATCCTTGATACGATCTGTTAACAAATCCATTAGCTTAACCTGTATTAAAGTACAGGACGTCCGCGACGTAAATTTTTCAATGCATAACGCTCACGCGCCAATTTCTTCAAATGACGCTTAACTGCAGCAGCACCTTTACGTTTACGTTCAGCAGTTGGTTTTTCGTAGAATTCACGACGACGCACTTCTGCCAATACACCCGCTTTTTCGCAAGCACGCTTAAAACGACGAATGGCGATGTCAAAAGGTTCGTTTTCTTTAATTTTCACTGACGGCATTATATGATTCCAATTATGTTAATATTGTGTGTATGAGGACGTTTACTATCCACTGAACAAACAGAACTCCCGATTATACATTCACTTTATATAATTTTCAAAAAAATCAATGTACGTTTTAGGCATAGAAACTTCCTGCGATGAAACCGCTGTCGCTATTTATCATAGTGAACAAGGCTTGATCAATCATATTTTACACAGCCAAGTCGACATGCATAGCGAATATGGTGGCGTGGTTCCTGAACTGGCATCACGCGATCATATCCGAAAATTAGTTCCACTCATCAAGCAATTAATGCAAGAAAGCCGGCTAGGCAGCGCCGACATTAACGGCATTGCCTACACCGCAGGTCCAGGACTGATGGGTGCCTTATTAGTCGGTGCAACAACAGCCAGAAGTCTGGCATGGGCATGGCAAATCCCTGCCATAGCAGTACACCACATGGAAGGTCACCTACTGGCACCCATGCTGGAAGAAAATCCGCCAGAATTTCCTTTTGTGGCTTTATTAATTTCCGGCGGGCATACCTTACTGATACAAGTCAGAGGTGTCGGTCGTTATCAGTTACTGGGCGAATCACTCGATGATGCGGCAGGCGAGGCTTTTGATAAAACCGCTAAAATGTTGGGACTTGGCTATCCTGGCGGACCAAAACTCTCGGCACTTGCCGAACAGGGCACACCACAAATTAAATTCCCCCGCCCCATGACTGACAGGCCAGGATTAGACTTTAGCTTTAGCGGCTTAAAAACCTTCACATTAAATACCTTCAATGCTTCCGAAAAAACCGAACAAGACCAGGCCAATATTGCTGCAAGCTTTCAGCAAGCGGTTGCCGAGACACTGAGCATTAAATGCAAACGGGCACTACAACAAACCGGCCTAAAAAGACTGGTGGTTGCAGGAGGCGTTAGCGCCAACAAGCAAATTCGTGCAGCCTTAACGGAAATGACCGCTAAAGAACAGGCGCAAATTTATTTTCCCAGACTGGAGTTTTGTACCGATAACGGCGCCATGATTGCTTACGCCGGCTGCCAGCGCTTAATGGCAGGTCAACAACAAGGACTGGAGATTTTTGCTCGTCCACGCTGGCCAATAAGTGAATTATCGCAAACATTAGACTAAAATATTTTTCACTTGCTGTCTTGGCTTGACCTTATTCATCTCCAGCTATTAATCGCTGAATATTACTTTTATGCCGCCATAACAAAAACACCATCATAACAACTGAAGCGCCCACTATAAAAACATCGCCAAGCAGAAACCACGCATACAGCGGTGATAAAATAGAGGCACACAATGCAGATAAAGAAGAAATTTTTCCCACCTTATAGATTAACAACCAAGTCCCTATAAAAGCAAAACCCAGCAACCAGGAAAAGCCAAGTAAAACACCAATTGATGTCGCAACACCTTTGCCACCTTTAAACCTGAAAAATACCGGATAAAGATGCCCCATAAATGCCGCCAAACCGATAACTGCCAACAGATCGGCGGACACTCCCAACAAATTGGCGGCATAAACAGGTATAAAGCCCTTAAGCAGATCACCCAACAAAGTAATAGTCGCCGCTTTTTTGCCACCAATACGCATGACATTAGTCGCACCCGGATTCCCTGAGCCTTGCTCACGGGGATCTGGCAAACCCATCAAGCGGCAAATAATAATTGCACTGGAAATAGAGCCTACAAGATAGGCGACCGGAACAAACAACCATTCAATCATGTAACTTTTTCCTCATTCAGAACTTGTAAGCAGGACTTATTTCCCCGATACTTACCACTTTGTTAAAACCCACATCATAACCGGAAATAACTATGGATATAATTTTTTTAGGCGGACTTGAAATTGAAACAATCATCGGGATATATGATTGGGAAAGAGAAACCAAGCAAACTGTTGTCCTTGATATAGAAATGGCTTTTGACATCCAACAAGCTGCAAAAACTGATGACATTCAGTATGCCCTTGATTACAAAACCGTTTCTAAACGCATCATCTCTTTTGTTGAAAGCAGTCAATTTCTTCTCGTTGAAAAATTAATCTCCGAGATAGCCGCTATTATCCAAAATGAATTTAATGTACCTTGGGTAAAAATAACCTTAAATAAAAAAGGGGCTATTCGTGGAGCCAGTGATGTCGGTATTATCATAGAAAGAGGCGAGAGATAAATCATGCCAAAATGCTTCATTAGCATAGGCAGCAATATTGACAAAGATAAGAATACCCTTATCAGCCTACAGGAGCTTGAGCGCCACTTTGGCGAATTGACTGTCTCAAGTATTTACGAAACAGAACCGGTCGGCTTTATCGGCGATAGTTTTTACAATCTTGTCGTCGGCTTTAACTCTGAATTAAGCGTCAAAGAAGTCGCCAAACAGTTACGACAAATAGAATTAGACAATGGTCGCACCCGCAATAGTCAAAAATTTTCTCCCCGCACTCTCGACCTGGATCTTATTTTATATAATGACGTAATATTAAATGATGGACGACTGCAAATACCACGCGATGAAATTGAACGCTACGCCTTTGTGCTTGAACCTTTAGCAGAAATCGCTCCGAATTTGACTCACCCTACCAGCCATATTAGCTATGCTAAACTCTGGGAAAAATTCGATAAGACTAATCTTAAACAAAAACGGGTTACGCCTGCCTGGACTCGTTAACTACCATTAAGACGCAAAACATCGCGTCTTAAACTCAGCAAAACAGGGTACGACCGCCATCAATTGTCAGTATTTGTCCGGTCATATAATCAGCATCCTTAATTAAAAACCATAAGGCTCTAGCGATATCATCAGGCTCACCGTTACGCAGTAAAGCGACACGCTGCAAAATATCTTGTTTTTCCTGTTCCGACAACGCATTATCCGGCCAAAGTATGGCGCCGGGCGCTATGCCATTGACACGAATAGCAGGCCCCAACTCCTTGGCCAGAACTTTGGTCATTGCCACCAAGCCGGCTTTGGCAATACTGTACACAGGATAATTTTTTAACCCACGCTCGGCATGAATGTCGACAATATTAACAATGCAACCCTTATTGTCCGCTAACGTTTCTGCCATTAACTTTGCCAAAAAAAAGGGCGCTTTTAAATTGCACCCCATTAACTCATCCCACTGTTGTTCAGTGACATCAGCCATAGTTGTTGGATAAAAAGATGAGGCATTATTAACCAATACATCTATTTTTCCCCATGCCATACAAGCTTCGCTTACCAACGCCTCCAATTCTTCCTTGTTGAGCAGGTCAGCCTGCATCATATAAGCGGAATCAGGGCGCAGCTGATTTAATTCATAACACAATTGCAAAGCGGCTTCTTTTGAAGACCGGTAATGCAAAAACACATTACAACCTTGACTGTGCAGTAAGCGGGCACAAGCAGCACCAATACGTTTGGCAGCCCCAGTAATCAAAACATTTTTTTGCATAATAACCCATCCTGACATTAAGAATTTATTGCACTTCAATCAAACGTCACTAACCTATGCTCATATAATATATCAGCTCCTGAATCGTGCCAAAAATCAGCAAAATTCATGCATCGACTGCATTAGCACAATCCCGTTTCAGGAATAATCACTATACTCCACCACATACCAGACTGATTATAATCGACTTAGATTAATTGATCCTCCCTTACACATTACCCTTAAAAGTATTCTCTATCGCTCAGACTTCAAACGTAAATTCGCTTATAATAAAAAATATCTTTTCTTCCAGTGCATAAGCTAATTTTTACTGATTGAGAAAGCATTAAACGATCATCAGATACTGGATGATAATTAAGTCGACATAACTAACCTGAGAAAAAAAATGAACGAGCTCACTAAAAAATTATTAAATTATTTCCTGATAGGCGTGTTTGCTGTTATTCCTATTGTTATAGTGCTGCAAATTATTATTTTTGTAAAAGACTTGGTTGCCAACTTGTTTAACTTCGTTTACGGCTACTCTGATAACTATCTTTATACTATCGTGGTTTTTGCAGTCAGCTTTATTTTATTGGTTTGGATAGGTAGCACGACTGCCAAAAAAGGTCGTTCATGGATTATTAGCGCTTTTGATTTTATTATCGACAGAATTCCCTTTCTTAATACCATTTACCGTGTACTAAAAAAAGTTATCAATATGCTTTCATCGCATGAACAAACCATGACCAAAGAAGTTGTTTATGTTGAATACCCTAAAGAAGGTCTTTGGGTACCTGCTTATGTAACCAACAAACACGACGATAAATATATCTTGTTTGTCCCCACCTCACCCAACCCAACCTCCGGCTTTACAGTCATTGTTGATAAATCAAAACTAATCAAATCAGCGATGAATATAGAAGAAGCCACCAGTTTTATTGTCAGTGTTGGCGTTGATTACAACAAAGCCTCGGAAGCCAATCAATTACCTTAATAAACAAGGCTTGTTAAAATCGATAAACTCTTGATAGGCAAGCGTAAACTATGCAATTAATAGCTAAATTGAACGCATTGCTACTGCTTGTTATTGCTGTCACTGGTTGTAAAAAAAAGACAAGCAAGCCAAGGCACCGGATCCTGTTGCGTTTAAATCTCAAATGGAAGCCCTGGACAAAGCCAAACAAGTCGACCATCTACTCCAGGATAAAGCAGCACAGCACCGAGAAACAATTGATGAAAGCACTAATGGCCAAGGGCATTAACGCCTTCAAATAAAACAAAGAAGGCTTTTTCAACACTGAAACACCAATTACTTGAATAAAAGTCTTCTATTCACCACGAAGAACACAAATTTTTTATCTTGGATTCCCTTCTTGTCTTCGTGGTGTTATGGCTTTAAATTGATGCCTGCAAGCCAATCGACATTAGCCTTCCTGATGATAAGCGACAATACGTTCAACTTCGTTTTTTGACCCCAAAACCAGAGGTACCCGCTGATGAATACCCGTTGGTTGTATAGCAAGAATACGTTCGCGTCCGGTAGAACAGGCGCCACCGGCTTGTTCGATAATATACGCCATCGGATTGGCCTCATACATAAGACGTAACCTGCCGGGCTTTAACGGCTCGCGTAAATCCAGCGGATATAAAAATACGCCGCCACGCGTTAAAATTCGATAAACCTCGGCAACCAACGAAGCAATCCAACGCATATTAAAGTCTTTTCCGCGCGGACCTTCTGCCCCTTGCAAACATTCATCAATATAGCGCTGCACAGGCAACTCCCAGAAACGCTGGTTTGACATATTAATAGCAAATTCACTGGTTTCTTCCGGGATTCTCATGCCTGGATGGGTCAGAATAAACTCACCGATATCCTGATCTAGCGTAAACCCGTTAACACCATGCCCCGTTGTTAACACCATCATCGTTGATGGTCCGTAAAGCACAAAACCGGCACAAACTTGCTCAATGCCTTTACGCAAAAAATCGTCAACGATTGGTTCAACGCCTTCACGGCAATGTAAAATAGAAAAAATAGTCCCCACTGCCAAATTAACATCAATATTCGAAGAGCCATCCAGAGGATCAAATAATGCTAGGTATTTGCCCTTGGGATACTCGGCTGGAATGGCAATAATATCATCGACTTCTTCTGAGGCCATACCCGCCAGATGTCCAGTCCAGTTTAGTGCATTGACCATAATCTCATTGCTAATGATGTCCAGTTTTTTTTGCACTTCACCCTGCACATTCTCAGACTCGGCACTCCCCAAAACACCCACAAGATTACCCTGATTAACCAGATGAGATATTTTTTTACAAGCCGTCACAATATTATTCAACAGCAGGGTAAAAGTGCCTGAAGCCCCCGGCAAATCACGCTGTTGCTCAATAATAAACTGGGTCAAGGATACTTTATTCATTATTCTTTATATCTCCGTAGGTACTTTGTTATCGCAAATAATTATTTTTAGGCACCGACAACTATTACCTGCCAGCCCTTACAGTTATCTATGCTACCCGGACTAATCTGCACTGGCTGATCACTGGAGTATCCCTATTAACCATTCTTGAATAGCACATTATAAATCTTAAAAAAAAGTATCGATGCAGCCAACACCAAAGTGATTGCATTGGCAAAAACAATTGCTTCATCCGAGATATAAATGCCGTAGATTAACCAAAAGAACACGCCCAGCGTGAACAGACTATACATACTCAGCGAAAGAGATGCGGTATCTTTGGTTTTTATTGTTAAAATAGCTTGAGGCAAAAAGGAGGCTGTTGTTAAGGTAGCGGCTACATAGCCAATCATTTCCGGCGTGATTATCATAGACCTGGTTTTATTTTTTGTTGGCATAACCTGTATTACAGGGGCAACGGTGATAATTTTAAATCGTGAGTCTATTAGCTCACTATAAACATGTCAACATCAGGAAACAGGGAATAATTTGTACAGCCAGGAATCCCTACCATCCCATAAAACAAAAAACCATCATCGGGTAGCTCGTAATAAATAAACTGCCACAGATTCTCTGATAAATAATTTCAATGCCATCAGATACCAACCCTTGAAGGGATGTTACCTGTATGACCTTACAGCGACATAAATTAAACGTTTAATTTCTGAAAATCTGTATGGTGCACTTGCGAGTTGTCTCAGGCATTATCATCAAGTAAACCATACCTATAGTCAAGGGCCTTGACAGAGTCATATATTTTGCAAGGCCCCCGTTATTTCTAGTGAAAATGTATCTCGCGCGACTTTACCGTATCGCTGCTACGCAAAGCGTAGCTGTCTTCATCATCTCCCTTCATCTTCGATCCATCAGTGTTAAGCAAAATCAGAGTACCTTCATCCTTAATAAGATATTGTCGAGTATCTGCTTTGTTACGCGGCGTTAAAATAACCGTATGCTTTTCCTCATTCCAGGTATATTTTCCTTTTTCATAAAACTCCCTTGACGATTCTTTTGCTGGCTGTGTAACCAAGAGATAATTATTATTATTCTTTAAAGACAGCGTTGATTTAATCCCGCTACAATCCTTGCAAGGCAGGTAACCGTAAAAAATACCATGAAAATCCAGGCTTTTATCGCTGGGTTCCACATGGACAGAATGATCCGTGTTTTGCTGATGGCTCTTAATACGTGCTTTGACAAAACTATCTTGCATTGTTGTATCTGTCGCTGCCATTGCAAGATTACCAGAAAGCAGCATAGTGAAAGAAATCAAGATCAGATGTTGTTTTAAGCATTTTTTTAATACTGGCATATAAGCTCCTGTTTTGATGGTTTCGGCTTGTTTCGTAACAGGCTAATATAACTGGAATCTTACCGAGGTCAAATAATATAACTCAATATAACTGCACTCAAAGTACTGTTTTTACACATTAACTTCAGACTATTACAGTGACTGGCTTACAGAAAACACAGGGATGGCGCTTAGCAACAAGTCGTTTGATGCGATAATTAAAAGCTTGACCGGATGCTGAATGATTGCAAAAAAGATATGACAACCTGTTGCTCAAAGGCAGAAAAAAGCAGATCAATATTTCAGGTTTACTTTGCTTTGGATAATCTATCAATGGCTACAGCTCAAACCAAGGTTGCAGGGGATCAAGTGTACTCTACTTCCGGAAAAGAGCTTATTACTGTCAGTCAGGTTTTGTCTGCCGGGGATAATTTCTTTGATACGGGAGATAAAGCCTACCCTGCTGTAGATCATACTTTCAGTGCAGGTGGTAAAGCCTGTAAGACCTACTGCAACTCTGCATCACCGCCACTCATCCCTTCTCCAACACCAATCTAGATACTACCTATGTCATAGCAGCATTGCCTTGCTCCAATAAAGATATGCTCGACTGTAGCGCTGATATGATCTACCAGAGATTAGCATCCATCCACTTCTGTTTTGTATTGATAGACGCTTAAGTGATGACCCTCTGCATATGGATTCTAAGACTCTAGCTTACTAATAACTGACTCTGTCTTATTAATAACAGGCCCCGCCTTAATAATAAAGAGACAAATTGTTTAGTTGAAAAAATTAACGATACTCGAATTTACACCAACATAATTAACGCTTATCATTAGGCGACTTCAATCATTTAAATCTATTATTGTTCGTTTAACGAGCCAAGCAGAGGTATTTATGAGAACGCAAAAAGCAATCGTCAGTTTTACAAAAGTTAGAGACAGTGAATTAGTCAATACGGCGCAAATATCATTAATAAAATGACAATCAATCCTTATTTCACTGATCCGCAGCCACCCTTGATAACTATTCAGGAATATATAGCCGCCTACTCCGCTGCCTTGGTAAAGGCAAAAGACGGCAGCAAACAAGACACGGCGAATAAAAATGCCTGTCGGTTAACGCTGGAGACATCGCTTTTTACGTTAGGTAATTATGTTAATTTGCTGGCAGAACACGATGTGGTTAAATTGGATAGTTCCGGTTTTCCTCTCTCCAAACTGCCGGAACCGATTGGTATTTTGGATGCGCCCAATTTAACGGTGTACTACGGCAACAATCCGGGTGAAATCATCATTGAAATAAGCGTCGTACCCAAGGCATCGGGTTATATTGTGCTTTACTCACCTTTACCAGCCCCTGCGGAAAATGCTGAATGGTATGAAAAGTTGTTTTCCAGCACTAAAGGTACATTAACCAATTTAAAAAGCGAGACCAAATATATTTTTAAAGCGGCGGCTATTAGTTCAGAGGCTAATACTGCTACCGCAAATATAAAAAACAAAGTCAGAGGCTTAAATATGCCTCGTTTCTTGGCACCATCAGCAAAGGAAAGGGTTTTGGTCGGCGTTTGACTGCCCTTGGCTGGCTCTTACGTTTTTGTTTTCCAATGGCCGTTGATGCCATCGCTTTTAATAATTCACGCAAGGCGCTTATGAGTTGGTTCCCTGTCAAGCCTACCATCTGCTTGGCGGCTTGAATGACCAGTTGCACTGCTGACCTGAAACTCAGTTGGCGGGGTATCTTCTCATGCAGGCTGGCTGCCTGTGCCAAATTGCCACGAATGATGTTGTATGCCAATAAGTGGATAGCTATCTCCTTGTTTAACATGTCAGGTTTTTTGCACCGTAATATTTCCATGCCCATATTGGTTTTGATTAAACGAAAATCCAGCTCAATTTTCCAGCGCTGTTTATAAAGCAATACTTCGGACAGTTTACGCAGCGATAGCCCCATAGTTACAGAGGTCTGTAAAGCCTTGACTGGATTTTATGGCAGTAAAGTCGATCCCTAAGTGGCAAGAAAACCTTTCCAATAAATGGGCGTTGAATTTACGGGTCTTCCAACTGGCGATCGAAATAACATGGCGACCTGAGCCTTCCACGGCCTGTTGCCGGTCTTCCAGACGCAGCAAATTCAGTGCGGCCAGTGAAGCATTGAAATGGAAGTCCAACTTTGCTTCGGAAGTCGCTTGGCAATCGCATAGTCCAGTGTATTGCTTGGCATCGCGAAACACGAACTCAATCTGAAATCTTGCTTTGTAATAGCGCAGGATGTCCAGCACCGCACAGTCAGTGTCAGTGCAAAATAATAATGCCGTATAGGTTTTGCCTTTTTCTTCTCGCACAATATAGACAATCCGCAGATTACGTTTGAACGTTGGCGAATTGACGATAGCGGTATAGACGCGCTGGCCATCGATTTCTCCTGCCAGATCAAAGCGTCACAAATCATCGAAACAACCCTTGCCTGCGTAATTGCGCAGTCGACCTTTGGCTTTTTGTTCACCGATATATAGCCAGCGCAGATCGGCATCATTCCGTAACTTACTGGCCACGTACAGGCCATGTTCCACCACGCCATTAATAAACTTGGTCTTCGCGTAAAAGCTGTCCGCGACCAGATAACGGATTTTCCCTAACAGTCCCTTGGTATCGCGTTTGATGTGATCAAGGTAGCTATCTACCCGGGTGATCCGGGTTTCTTTGGGCGTTTTCTCGGCTTTGCTCTTCGGTGTCTTCTCGACATCTTGAGCCACCTTGGTTTCGCTATTTACGGTCGACTCTTTGACGACTTCAGCTACCTTCGGTGCTTTGGGCAAAGCGGGCGTTTGATAAGCCGACAGCGTATAGGCTGTGTTGTGTGTCACATCCACCAAGGCCAGCAGTGAAATTTCCAGTCCGCGTTCCGCTTGTCCCTGTGAACCGTTCCAAAACCAGTCCAGGCCGTAACTGCTGCGACCGCTTTTAGGTAAAAAGCTGGCATCAATTGCTGCTACCCATTCACCCTTATCAGTTAAATCTTTCAAGCTCAGCAAATTGAAGGTAACAAAATCGAACGAGCGACGAAACCATCTCGAAAAGGTTTTTTCATTCAGAGCACTATAACGGCCAAGGTTTCGGAAATTCACCCGTCCCGGCAGATACGTCAGGGTTGTTAGCAAGATGAACATAAACTTACGTTGCGGTTTTGCTACACTGGACATTTACTGCAGAATGGGTACTATTAAGTACATGGAAGCCTTTGGCGTGTTGGGCTGTTATCGTCGTTGACTACATCTTCCCACGCTGCAGGCTTCCAGACTATTTTTAATCAAAGCAAAACTGTCCAAAGTATTGATAAAGCATAGCCAGCTCTTGCTTATGAAAGCCCTTTGCATTCAGTAAGGTGGTCAAATAGATTCTGCCGTTTACCGCAAACTCTCGGACGGTAATCGATTCCGGCAAGTCGCTATAATCCTGCTTGGACATCCACACCGGTTTCCGTTTGGGTTTCGTCCAGTCAATCAAATGATCTATTGCACCCAGGTAGACACCCAAGCTGAAATCTACTTTTTTCCGGGCATGTAGTGGAAATAGCACAGGAATTCCACGAGCCTGCAAGAGCGCAATAATGGCGAAGGTACAGTAATAGCGGTCTGCCATCAGCAAGTCTCCAGCTGACAAGCTGCCAAACAGTTGACTGAGTAACGATGTTTCGCCAGTTCCCTTGCCTTAATAGGCTCCCAAGCTATAGTCGAGCACGGTTCCTGCAGCCAAAGAAATCAACACAACCATGCGAGCAATCGGAAAGCCCAAGCCAGGCTTTTGACTATCCAGCTGAGGAAAGTCTGCCTGATTCTCTGGTGTATCTGGCATTTGCACCGTTGCTCCATCAGTAAGGACTAAAGTGGACCCCATTGTCCAGACAATATTTAAGCCTAATTAAGAGGGCATCGATTCCGTTACAGCAGATTGGCGCTGTCCCACTTCTTCTTTTGAAGAAACCCGTTTGTCACTAAAATGATCAACTACTTTTACGCCGCCGCCGATGCCTGTCTGATAAACTTCATTGGGCGTTTTATAGCTCAATGCCTGGTGAAACCGCTCACTGTTATAGAATATAAAGTACGCGGTCAGACCCAACAACAGTTCAGGCACAATGACATAGTTTTTCGGGTAAATGTCCTCGTATTTGACACTACGCCATAGCCGTTCAACAAAAATATTGTCCAAGGCACGACCCCGACCGTCCATACTAATCTTACAGCTGTGTTCCAGTAATTTATTGACCCATAAGGTGCTGGTAAACTGCGATCCCTGATCGGTGTTAAAAATTTCTGGTGCGTCATATTGATTAAGCGCCTCAGTCAAACAGTCCAGGCAAAAACCAACATCCATGGTGTTTGAAACCTTCCACGCCAACACTTTACGACTGTACCAATCAATGATTGCGACCAGATACATAACGCCATGCGCGAGTCGTATATAAGTTATATCCGTACTCCAGACCTGATTCGGTCGGACAATAGCTAATCCTCTGAGTAAATACGGATAAACCTTATGTTGCGGATGTTTTTTACTGGTATTAGGACCAGGCACCATGGCAACCAACCCCAGTATTTGCATCAAACGCTGCACTCGTTTTCGGTTCACGCCATGCCCTTGTCCGCGTAGCCAGACTGTCATTTTCCTGCTGCCATAAAAAGGATGGCGGGTATATTCTTCATCCAGCAAGCGCAGCAATAACAGCTCGTATTCATTCACAACTACTGTCTTGTTAGCGTAGACGGTGGATCGGGCAATACTCGCTAATTTACACTGCCGAACCAACGCCAGTTCATCATGGGGATCGATCCAGCTCTGTCTTTCGCTTAAAAACTGATTCCTGACTTTTTTCTAGTGCCCCGTGCGGATATTAAGCCAGTCCAGTTCCATATTAAGCTGACCAATCTTGGCATACAATCGTACCGGATCGCTCTGAGGATCAAGGGGCTTCGAGCCACGCTTTACCTCAAACAGTTGGCTGGCATTTTCTAATAAGGCCTTCTTCCATAAACCAATTTGGGTAGGATGAACGCCATACTCTTGAACAATCTCATTTACCGTTTTTTGCTCCTTCAAAGCTTCTAACGCTATTTTAGCTTTTTGTGCCCCGTCAAAATCTTACGTTTTTTTTCACTCATTCCTGTCTACTTTTTTTATGGAAGACACCATCTTAATCGACTGTCCGGATTTTGGGGTCCACTATACAAAGCTTTCTGTGTTTTAGTGACTTAAAGCTTCCACTGTTCAGTTATACAGCGTGTCTTGAGTTTTTAAGCAAGGCTTACGTAGCTGTCTTTCAGGTAAGATAGTGCGCTTATTTTGTTTCGTTGGGGGGTATTTTCAGCGCTAAAGGGTGTTGTTTTACTTTTTTTACCGTTTTGGTCAGACGGAAAAAACTTGAATACATTGAATGAAGAAATATCTTGGGGGGGGATGTGTATTTGAATTAGATGTGGAACAACTTGCTTTAGGTAGAAAGGTTTTGTATGCAGTGTTAAACGAGCATGATTGAATTAGATTGAGCTTATCGACGCTGGAACCTATTGGGCGGGGTAAAAGTGACTTAACGTTGATACTTTGCAAGACATTATGGAGGACTGAGTGACCGGAAAAGGCCGGAGATGAACCGAAAAGTAGTCGTTTGATAGCGCTAAAATCTGGCTTGATGAACAATGAACAGTTTATTCGTGAGCGTTACTAACAATAACCTATTTACGTCACATCGCTGTTTTACGCCAAGAATGAGAGGGTGACACAGAACAATTATGACCGAACCGGAGTAAGCCGGAAGCCGCTCGGCCCAGCGGAGGACCGGAGAGCACAAATAAAAAAGGCCCCGATTAAATCGGAGCCTTTAGAATTCATGGTGCCCAGGGGCGGAATCGAACCGTCGACACGAGGATTTTCAGTCCTCTGCTCTACCGACTGAGCTACCTGGGCTTTTTGAGGTGTTGCTTGTTTTTGCAGTGGTGCCCAGGGGCGGAATCGAACCGTCGACACGAGGATTTTCAGTCCTCTGCTCTACCGACTGAGCTACCTGGGCGGAAACTACAAAAGACGATCATTAGACTCGATTATGTATCCCTAGTCAATAGATATTGTAAATTTATTGCGGTGGATTGATCCTGAGGGGTGTCCTATGTCTATTAAAGAAGTTAATAATCAAACTAAAAACTTTTTTATAGCTTTCCATAATCGTGGCAACAGCCAAATCATCAGTGCAATAACTAAAACATACCAAGGCAAGAAAAAATACGGCTACTAAATTTAAAGCAGTGCGAATTTAAAGATAATAACCATTAATCCCTTGAAGATATGGTGTCTGTCCTCGCTTAAGTTGGTCGCCTTTTTTATCGACTACATCCTCTATGCAAGCTATCTACAAAATATGCTAGTATTCGGTCTACAGTAATTTCATAGAAGACAAACATGAAAGCAAATATCGGTTTAATCGGTCTGGCAGTAATGGGGCAAAACCTGGTTCTTAACATGAATGACCATGGTTTTAAAGTAGCGGTATTTAACCGTACCACCAGCACCGTGGATGAATTTTTGGACGGCCCGGCAAAAGATACCCAAATTATCGGTACGCACTCACTACAAGAACTGGTTGATAGCCTTGAATCACCGCGTATTGTTATGTTGATGGTTAAAGCAGGTGATGTTGTTGATCAGTGTATTAACCAGTTGGTGCCGCTGTTGGCTGCCGGCGATATTATTATCGATGGCGGCAATTCACTGTTTACTGACACCAATCGCCGCACTACCGCTCTTAAAGAACAAAATATTCTGTACATAGGTGCAGGAGTTTCTGGCGGTGAAGAAGGCGCAAGACATGGACCGTCAATTATGCCCGGTGGCAATAAAGCCGCCTGGCCTACCATTAAACCCATTTTTCAGGCGATCAGTGCGCAGGTTAATGGTGCGCCTTGTTGTGAGTGGGTTGGTGATAATGGCGCAGGGCATTATGTCAAAATGGTACATAACGGCATTGAATATGGCGATATACAGTTGATCTGCGAAGCCTATCAATTGCTGTCTGAAGGCTTGGGTTTAAGTGCCGATGAAATGCACGCAATATTTACCGAGTGGAATCAAGGCAAATTAAGCTCTTATTTAATTGAAATAACGGCCAATATCTTGGCATTTAAAGATGAAGACGGCCTGCCTTTAGTCGATAAAATACTGGATACTGCGGGCCAAAAAGGCACCGGCAAATGGACCGGCATTAATGCACTGGAGTTGGGCATTCCCTTAACCTTGATTGGTGAAGCGGTGTTTGCACGGTGTTTGTCGGCTCAAAAATCAGAACGCATTAAAGCCGCAAAGGTATTACCTAAATGCACGCAGGTATTTACCGGTGATAAGCAAACCATGATTGATGCAATTCGTGATGCCTTGTACGCCGCCAAGATTATTTCTTATGCGCAAGGTTTTCGCTTAATGCGCGAAGCCTCCAAGGAATATAATTTAGCACTTAACTATGGTGAGATTGCGCTGATGTGGCGAGGTGGCTGCATTATTCGCAGTCAGTTTTTAAATGATATCAAACAGGCCTTTACCGATAATCCTGATCTGGAAAATCTACTACTGGCTGATTTCTTTGTTGATACCATGCAACAAGCCGATGAGGGCTGGCGTAAAGCGGTTATCTCGGGTATAGAATTAGGCCTTCCTACACCGGCATTCTCTTCTGCACTGGCGTATTATGACGGCTATCGAACTGAAAGACTGCCGGCCAATTTACTACAGGCACAAAGAGACTATTTTGGCGCCCATACCTACGAACGTACTGACAAGCCCAGAGGTGAGTTTTTCCATACCGACTGGACCGGTCACGGTGGTAAAACGGCATCATCTACCTATACTGCTTAAACAGCACATAAATTTTTAACCCTTATTATTTACCACGAAGAACACATAGCGCATTTATAAAATGCCTCGCTTTCTTCGTGGTAAACCGTTAACCGAGTCCTTCTTTATGAATGCCGAACCCTGTACCTACGTTATTTTTGGAGCCACTGGAAATCTTTCCAGAATTAAATTAATGCCAGCTCTATATCATCTTGATGCGGCCAATCGACTGCCTGAAGGGACTCGTATTGTCGGCATAGGACGCAGACCCTGGGACCAGAAAAAATGGCTGAGCGAAGTCAGAGACATGATTGAGCAAAAATCAGGTAATGATTTTGATGAGACTATTTTTCAACGTTTCAGCGACCGCCTGCAATATCATCAAGGCGATATAGAACAACCGCCTTGTTATACTGAATTGGCTGAGCTACTTAACGACAAAAAATTCCCTAAAAACATTGCCTTCTACCTGTCGGTTAGTCCCTCAGAATTTGGCAACGTGATGGAGATGTTAAGCGATAACCAGTTATTTGATGAAGAAGACGGTTGGCGACGGGTCATTATTGAAAAACCTTTCGGTTATGATTTGGACAGTGCCCAGGCATTACAAAAACGCATTAGTCACTATTTAACGGAAGAGCAAATTTACCGTATTGATCATTATCTGGGTAAGGGTATGGTGCAAAATGTGCTGGTATTTCGTTTTGCCAACATTATGCTGGAACCTATCTGGAACCGCAATTACATCGACCATATTCAAATCACTCATTCTGAAGAAATCGGTATAGACAGTCGGGGCGACTATTATAACGGTGCCGGGGCAATGCGTGATATGTTGCAAAGCCATCTACTACAATTACTGACCTTGGTAACCATGGAACCGCCAGCTTCAATGGCAGCAGAATCCTTGCGCGATGAGAAAGTTAAAGTATTAAAGTCAATTCGCCCTATTGCCAAAGAAGCCGTGCATGGGCATGCCTTTCGGGGTCAATATGCCCAGGGCCATATTAAAGGCGAAAAGGTCAACAGCTATCTACAAGAAGAAGATATTCCTGCCAATAGCGTCACAGAAACCTATGCTTCCATGAAACTGTATATCGACAACTGGCGCTGGCGCGGTGTACCCATGTATTTGCGTACCGGTAAACGCATGGCTAAAGCGCAATCAACTATTTCGATTTGCTTTCGCCACCCGCCATTACAATTTTTCCGTGATACCGATGTGCAATGTATGAACCAAAATTGGATCTTATTGGGCATACAACCGGAAGAATGTATTCGTATTGAAATGACGGTAAAAGAACCCGGTCTGGAAATGAGCACGAGAACCAGCAGTCTGGATGCCAGTTTTAGAAATGATGATGAAAAAGCCATCGATGCTTATGAAGACCTGTTACTGGATGTTTTGAAAGGCGATAGATCTCTGTTCCTGCGCTTTGATGAAGTCGAATATGCCTGGCGGATTGTTGATCCTATCTTGCAAACCTGGGCGATTGAACGTGACTATATTGCCACTTATCCTTCAGGTTCCTGGGGACCTGAAGATAGCCGTCTATTTGATAAAAGCGCTCAATCCTGGCGCAGTTCTTTAACACCGGAGTGTAAATAAATGCAACATAACAGTCGTTGGCACACTATGGAAACAGCCGATCAAGTCGCTTTAGCCGCTTACCAACAAATTCTTGAGTGTGCAAAACACGCCATTGCCGAACATGGCTGCTTTAAATTAGTATTGGCTGGCGGCAGTACGCCGGAAAAAGTTTATCACTTATTGGCCGAGGCAAATGCTGACTGGGCCAAATGGTTTATCTACTATGGCGATGAGCGTTGCTTGCCAATAGATCATGCCGATAGAAACAGCCTGGCGGCAACCCGGGCTTTTCTTGAAAAAGTAGCGGTTCCGGATACACAGATTTTTACGATCCCTGCTGAACTGGGCCCTGAACAAGGCGCTAAGAAATATCAACAAGTCGTCGCAACTGCCCTCCCCTTTGATATGGTTTTATTGGGTATGGGTGAAGACGGTCATACCGCCAGCTTGTTTCCGGGACATCAGCACCAGGAAGATGAATTGGCACATGCGGTTTATAACTCACCAAAACCACCACCAGAAAGGGTTTCTATTAGTGCAAAGGCCTTAAGTAATACGCAACAACTAATCTTCCTGATTACTGGCGCAAACAAACAGGAAGCCGTTAAAAGCTGGCGTTCAGGTCAGGAGTTACCGGTTGCTACAATTAGCGCCAAGAATCCTGTCGATATTTATATTGATAGAGATGCTTATAATCCATGAATAATAACTTGTAAACCAACAAGGTGCGCCTACCAAAAAAGGCGCATCGAATCTGTTAGGGAGCGCTTAATGCCTTAGTGTGCCCTATCTTGTCGCTGAGCACCCCTCCCTGCTGATTTTTAAGATAATGCACAATATTATTGTTCACCACCCCAAGGATTTGACAATCGACTGGGCTCAACGAGTAGTTAATCAACATAACACGGATATAGAAGTTTTCGGTGTGAACATTACTTCCGTAGATGTTGGTACGACAACACGCGTACGCATCAAAGTGGAACACACTGATCCCGCTATTTTACCTGAACAGTGGTTTGTAAAGCTCCCCTCTATGGCTTGGCAAGCAAAGTTAATCACCGCATTACCAAGACTGTTACATACCGAGGTGCGGTTTTATAATGAGGTAGCCCACGCTGTATCGGTTACTGTACCTCATTTTTTGGCAGCGCAAAGCAAGCTTGGCAGGGGGGCGACACTGGTTCTTACTGATGTGACTGAATTTGGAGCCATTCCGGGTAATCCGGGTGATGCCTTGACATTGACTCAAGCAACCAGAGTTATCGAACAACTGGCAAAATTCCATGCCTGTTTTTGGAATAAAGACTGTATCAATCATAGCTACCCTTGGCTGGCAGGTCCCGTCCGCAGCCTGGAAGACTTTTTAGGCACCGCCATGGCAGTGCCGTTAATGAAAAGAGGCCTACAACAAGCTGGCGAACTCGTACCTTTTAAACTTCATGCACAAGCCATTCATTATGCCCGTAATCGCAGGCAGGCAATGCGCTTTCTTACACAAGCCCAACAAACACTGGTTCATCATGATTGTCACCCAGGCAATTTATTCTGGAATCAGTCCCAACCGGGCCTTCTCGATTGGCAGTTAATCCGTTTTAGTGAAGGGATAAGTGATATTGCTTACTTCCTGTCTGTCTCCCTAAACACTGAGACCCGACGTCTTCATGAAGCGAGCCTTATCGCAACTTATGCTCAATGCCTTCAAGACTATGGCATTGTCGGTATTGATGTTAATACCCTGCTGCAAAGATATCGCGCTCATCTCATCTATCCGTTTGAAGCAATGATTATAACGCTGGCAATCGGCGGCATGATGAACCTACAGAGCAACCATGAACTAATACGCCGGACTGCGGCGGCAATAGAAGATCTTGATGCTTTTTCTGCCCTACCGCTATAGCTAAATATTACCAAAATATCAATGGAGTTAGTGGGTAGGTGGATAATCATTTGAATCCTTTCTGTAAATGCTGCTTTAAATCCGGTTTATTGCCCATGACACTCAGTATGTTTACACAAGCCTTTATCAATCCCTCTCAACTTGTAATACAATACCCGGTGTTATGCTGATTGAACTATTAACCATCAAAAAACTTAACTGATGCTTCAATGTTAATAAGCCAACAAATAGACTGTTATAGCAAACAGTATTTAATAAATATAAAAAAGGGGGGTACAGTTTTATGTGTTGGAGTGGTGAAGCGTCAGGCGTTTTAGCTATCGCAGGTTTAAGTACCGCAGCTTATGTTGCACTTAAACAAGGGGAATCGAAAGAACTTTGGATTCCATTAACTTATTTTGCCTTAATGGAGTTATTGCAGGCAGTAACTTATGTCTATATCGATTTATGTGATAATCCGAATAATCAGATACTCACGCTTTTAGGTTATTTACACGTCGCGTTTCAGCCATTTTTTGTCAATATGGTGGCGATGTATTTTATTCCGGTTAGTGTCAAATTAAAAATTAGAACAACTGTTTATACAATTTGTGCAATAGGCTCAATAGCCATGCTAATCAAAATGTATCCATTTGCGTGGGCCGGTACCTGTAACATTGGCGTAGAAGGTTTTTGCGGACCCGCTGTCTGTTCAACTTCGGGTTCTTGGCATATTGCCTGGCAAATGCCTCTAAACGGTCTGATGTCAGATCCTGTTAAATGGTTATTTGGTTTTAACTGGGGACTGCATGCATTCACCTATATTCTGGTGTCTTTTTATATGCCGTTAATGTATGGTTCATGGCGCTTTGTGGCTTTTCATTATCTGATTGGGCCGTTTATTTCAGATATTACTACCACAGATCCCAACGAATATGCTGCCGTTTGGTGTCTGTTTTCTATCGCTCTTTGTGTATCAGTGATTAAATCACCTATCAGAAAATTTTTACACGTTAAAAAGTGGCCTTTTTATAAAACTGAAATTGGCGATGCACTTTAGTTTGTGTAAGCATTACTTTCTGTTAACCGCTATTTAGCTATCACTAAAAATACGAAGATCTCAAAAAGAACTATTGTGATCTTCGTAGCCAGTCAACAGTAATCATTTTACTCAATTCATAATAACGGCTTTTCGTTTTGCGCCCCAGTTTCCGGGCTTTGAATTAAATATCCCGGCACAACGCACCCCACAAAAACGACAACATCCTGCCGCATCCAAATTCCATTCCGACAGTTCATACCAGTCACGACCTATCAATAACTTACCGCAGCTATGGCAATAAGTACTGTCTGCCGACTTATCATGGACATTACCCACATAGGCATAATGCACCCCATTTTTTAAAGCAATCTGCCGTGCCTGTAATAACGATGATATTGGTGTAGGCATCTTGTCGAGCATCTTCCAGTCAGGATGAAAGGCAGTAAAGTGCATAGGCACATCCGGCCCCAGATTCTCGACCACCCACTGAGTCATCGCTTCAATCTCCGCTTCCGTATCATTCTCATCAGGAATAAGTAAAGTTGTTAACTCCAACCAAGAAGACGTTTCGTGCTTGATATATTGTAGGGTTTCCAATACCGGTTGCAGGTGCCCGCCAGTAACTTGATGATAAAAATGTTCACTAAAGGCTTTTAAATCAATATTTGCGGCATCCATCCATTGATAAAATTCAGCTCGGGGCTGCGCGCAGACATAACCTGCTGAAACTGCCACTGACTTTATGCCAAGACTTCTACAAGCCTGAGCGGTATCAATCGCATATTCATGAAAGACTATCGGATCATTATAGGTATAAGCAACGCTGTCACAACCGTAATCTAGGGCAGCTTGGGCAATTGCATCAGGAGATGCCTTACTCATTAGGGTATCCATTTCCCGAGATTTACTGATATCCCAGTTTTGGCAAAATTTACAGGCAAGATTACAACCCGCCGTACCGAATGAAAATACCGGTGAGCCGGGTAAAAAATGATTCAACGGTTTCTTTTCAATAGGATCAATAGCAAAACCACTGGACCGGCCATAACTGGTCATGACAAGCTGATTATCCAGATTCTGTCTGACGAAGCACAATCCGCGCTGGTCTTTGTGCAGCTTGCAAAACCTCGGACAGAGATCGCATTGAATGCGGCCATCATCCAAGCTATGCCAATAGCGAGTTTTCACCGTGTCATGGGTAATAAAAGCCGTCATTATCATTCTCCTGGAACGGTTAATAAATCATCTTGTCAGAGCACAGCATTAACAGGTAATATCTGTGGCCATGTTATTAGCATAAAATATATACTCTCGATTTGCAAAGATTACCAAAAATCTTTTACTGAAAAATAAAGGACAAGCTCATGAACAGACAACCCGCCGTAGCAGGAACTTTTTATCCTTCCAACCCGATACAATTGCATCAAATGCTGGACAATTATTTAAACGAGGCTGAAACGAGTGCGAAAATACCCAAGGCGATTATTGTTCCACATGCCGGCTATATTTATTCAGGGCCTATTGCCGCAACGGCTTATGCCCGCTTAAAAAAAGCGCATGACTTGATTACCCGCGTTGTTATTATTGGCCCTTCTCATCGCGTCGCTTTTAAGGGACTGGCGGTAAGCAAGGCCCAAGCCTTTATTACCCCGTTAGGCTCTATTACTGTCGACCAAAAAGCCGTAGAGCTCATAGCTAAACTACCCTTTGTCGATTATCTTGAGGAGGCCCACACCCATGAGCATAGCCTGGAAGTCCATTTACCTTTTTTACAAGAAATGCTGGATGACTTCACAATCGTGCCCATTGTCGCTGGCGATGCATCACCGGAACAAGTGAGTCAGGTTATAGATACACTGTGGGGCGGCAATGAAACATTGATTGTTATCAGCTCTGATTTAAGTCATTATCACGATTATGCAGTCGCAAAACAACTCGACAAAGGAACCAGTCAGATCATAGAACATCTGCAATATGAACGGCTTACTGATGGCTCCGCCTGCGGTAAAGTGCCGGTAAGCGGATTGTTAAAGCTGGCACGGGAAAAATCACTCACAATTAAAACAGTTGACCTGCGTAACTCCGGTGATACCGCTGGAGATAAAAACAGAGTCGTAGGATATGGCGCTTATGTCATTGAATAAAGAACATCAACAACAATTGCTGAATGTAGCCAAAAACTCCATTCAGCATGGTTTGCAAACCGGTCGGCCATTAAAAATTAATTTAGCCGATTTCCCGACGGTATTGACTGAACATCGCGCTACCTTTGTTACCTTGCAAAAAAACCATCAACTACGCGGTTGCATTGGCATGTTGGAAGCAATCAGGCCACTGGTTGAAGACATTGCAGAAAATGCTTTTTTAGCCGCTTTCAAAGATCCTCGTTTTATGCCTCTGACAGAAGATGAATTCGATGAACTGGAAATACACTTGTCCATACTCACACCAGCAGAAGCGGTTTCATTTAGCTCTGAACAGGACTTAATAACCCAACTACAGTCTGGCATAGATGGTTTAATATTGGAAGAAGGCCGAAAGCGTGGAACCTTTCTACCTTCAGTATGGGAGCAATTACCCGAGCCTGAACAATTTCTGCAGCATTTAAAACAAAAAGCAGGGCTCCCCCTCAATTACTGGTCGAAAAATATCAAAATTTATCGTTATCGAACCGAGATGATTGGTTGAGTATTTAGATAGGCTAGTGCTCATATCTACTGCAAAAATACAGTCCACAAAAAGCTAAAAAACTGGTAAAAAAACCATGTTATTAAACAAAGATGAGGTTCTGTTGACGTTTTGTCTAAAAAATTAATCCAAGTTTTTTAATTAGATAATTTAAAGTGCAATTTTCTAATCGTAATTCAGGCATGGATTAACGCTACTTACAAGCCAGGAATGTCATTCCATCATCCGAATGCCAGAATTTATTAACGGCATGCTGATAACCCATTGATTTATTCTTTTTTAGACGTTAACAGAACCTACGCTACTTTGGTACTCATCCGAAAAATAGACAGTAATTTTTAAAGCAGGAAAACGACTTATCTTAGTTATTTTCTGAGTGGACTACAAGAAAATGCGCCTTGTATAGTAGATATTGACTGTGATAAAGTCTAGCCAAGTTTTTGCTGAAATTCTTTATCAGCACTCAAGTCCGATTGTTTTCTTTTCCCGTTCAAGCCATCGTTCTAAATATTTTACCCAGCTTTACAAGTAACTCGGTTATTTTAATAAATGAAATGGAAAAATTAAGATGACAACTTACCGACTATTTTTATTCAGTTTTTTAACTGTTTCGTGGACGTGCCTAAGCGGCTTTAATAAGCCAATTTCTAATGTTATATCAACTCAGGAAATACAGAAAACAGAGTTTGAACTCCAATCAATAGAAACTAAAAATACTCATAAAACGCAGCAAAGAAAACTGACAACCATTAACGTAGCAGACACCAGCATTACTGATGAAAACCCTGTTAGACCTGACGAATTTGATAAAACCCTTGATCTTTCCGTACCTTTTCAAGGCACTGAAAATACAGGCATAAAAAATAAGCAAAAATCAGTTACACAAAGCCAAATGACTAATATTTTTGCCCCGGAAACTGAAAAAAATCATGGGCCACTAGAATTAAATGGCAGTTTTTTAATGTCTCCAGAACCGGAAGCCGGAAAACAAAAAACGATAGATGGGGCCGGCTTTGTTATTAAACTTAAACCCTGATAGCAGCAATAGCTTAAATAAGCTACGCGTACCTTACTTGTACCCCACAAGTTGGCAACCATAAATACTGGATTTAATCCAGCCATTCAATAATGTGGTCTTCCAAATCCATCCCAACAGATTCTTTGATCGCATATCGTCTAATTGAAACACCCGCTTTTTTAACACTGGCAGCATTTCCCGATATTAGCGGATGCCATTTTGGCAAATCTTTACCATCGTTGAGTAAGCGGTATGCACAAGTCGAAGGCAACCAATGAAATTGCGTAAAGTCATCTTGTTTTAAATTTAAACATTCAGGAACCAATCGGGTACGTTCGCTATAGCGAGTACATCGACAGGTCTTTAAATTAATAAGCTTACAAGCAACATTGGTGAACACTATTTCACCGGTATCCTCATCCTCAAGCTTATGTAAACAACATTTACCACAGTTATCACACAATGACTCCCATTCTTCGTTAGTCATTTCAGGCAGTTTCTTGGTTTTCCAAAAGCTCATAGAAAATTTCAATGATTAATCAAGTAGTAAAATATTGGCTTATGTTATCCCAAACAAAACAACTCGGTATATCTATTCATACCGTATCAACTTCCTGATCAAGATTTTCTAAAGCCAGTTGATCCAGAATTTGTCTAAAATGTGCATAACCTTCAATATTTAACACACCAACTTCATTTAAAACCGCTTGAAAATGACCCGCAGCGCGACCTCCGACAATAATTGCAACGTTACTACCCACCAGTTTTTTAAGTCGTCTTAGTTCTTTTGCCACAACATGATCATCGGTAGCAAAGCTAAGACTAAGCGTTAATGCACAGGCATTGATATATTTCACTCCGGCGGCAATTTCTTCAGCCGGTAAATTCGCCCCCAGGTAAGTCACCTGCCAACCGCTAAGTTCTGCCATAATAGCGGCCAGTAAGGCACCTAATTCATGCAATTGGCCAATCGGTGTACTAACAATCATCCTGGGTGCATTGGCAGCACATGGATTGTTGTTACGCAAAATATAAGTCAAGGAACGAATCACTGATGAAGTCATATGTTCATGAACCGGCCTCAACTCCCCTAATTTCCAGCGCTCACCAATCTTGCTTAACAAAGGCGTCAGCAAGTGCTCAATAAATACTTCAGTCCCCAGCTCTACAATTGCATTTTCAAAGTGAGATTCCAGTGCTTTGGCATCGAAAGCTAAAACTGCAGCATAGCATTTTTCAATATAATCTTCGGTAAGATAAATTCTGTCGGCAGCCAAAGGCTGATCACGACTAAACGTTTTTGTTATTGCATTGGGTTCATTTTTTATGAGTTTTTTTAGATCATCAAGAGAAAATTGAGCAATTTGACTGATACTATGGCCGTTGCTGGTGGCCTCATTGAGTAATTTTAGGCGGGCAATATCCTGATCGGTGTAAACCCGATGCCCACCTGAGGTGCGTGAAGGTGTTACAGCCTGATAGCGACGTTCCCAAGCTCTGACAAGATCAGATTTAACCCCTGATCTTTTCGAAACGGTACTAATTAAATATTGCGCTGAGTCATCATTAATACCAGTCATAGCTTGCTTCTTTGTATAAAAAGTTAAAAACCATAGTAACATAAAGCTTTACAAAACATTGACAAAATTATGACAGCAGCATGTCAATATAAAAACCACCAATGATTTTAGACCATTAACAGCGAACTTCTAAAGACAGAGTTTACATGCTGTTTACCAACACACGCGTGCAAAAAACGTATAATGATTGACTAATCAGCTTCCAAGCTATTTTTTGCCAGCACTTTGAGCCTTTCTTTATGTCACTAAAAATCGCACTTGCACAAATCAATTTCCTGGTTGGTAATATAGCCGCAAACGTTGATCAGATCATCGAAGCAGCTGTTTATGCCCGTGATCATTTACATGCAGATATGATCGTCTTTCCAGAACTGACTATTACCGGCTATCCGGCAGAAGACCTGCTATTGCGCGCTGATTTTATTGCCGCAGCCAATAATGCCATTTATCAACTTGCCGACCGTATTGCCGACATTGCCTTGGTAGTGGGTTTTCCGGAACATGACGGTGATAAGCTTTACAACAGCGCAGTGGTTTTACATCAAGGCGTTATGCTCGCCTGTTACCGTAAACAGGAATTACCTAATTACGGGGTGTTTGATGAGCAACGCTATTTCACTGCCGGAAATCAACCCTGTGTATTTGAGTTTAATGGCACTTTCATTGGCCTGACGATTTGCGAAGATGTTTGGAAAAGCGGCATTATTGATGCTAATAAACAAGCAGGTGCAGAATTACTGCTAACACTCAATGCCTCACCGTTTAATTCGGGAAAAATCCATCAACGCGAAGCCATTATTTGTCAGCAGGTTAAGGCCGCCAAAATTCCTCTGATCTATGTTAATCAAGTAGGCGGTCAGGATGAGTTAATTTTTGACGGCGCCTCATTTGTTGCTGATTCACAAGGCTACATTGTCTTTCGTGCCGAAGAATTTAAAGAGCAAATCAGTGTCATTGATTTTGACGACAACCATCCGGTAACCAGTACCTGCGCGCCCCTTTACAATGAAATTTCCAGTGAGTATCAGGCCCTGGTACTGGGTATTAAAGATTATGTCCGTAAGAACGGTTTTCAAGGTGCCATTTTAGGCTTGTCCGGTGGCATTGATTCAGCACTGGTTTTGGCGTTGGCGGTTGATGCGCTGGGGCCTGATAAAGTTGAAGCAGTGTTAATGCCCTCCCGTTACACGCAAGACATGAGTAATGAAGATGCCGTATTTCAAGCTGAAACACTGGGTGTGAAATACCACACAATCCCTATAGAACCAGCAGTTAATGCATTTACGGGCATGTTGGCAGAGATTTTTAAAGATACCACCAAAGATACCACCGAAGAAAATATTCAGGCGCGTTGTCGTGGGGTCATTTTAATGGCACTCTCCAATAAACAAGGCAAACTGTTACTAACTACCGGTAATAAAAGCGAAATGAGTGTAGGTTATGCAACGCTTTACGGTGATATGGCCGGTGGCTTTGCACCTATTAAGGATGTCCCTAAACTATTGGCTTATCAATTGGCCCGCTATCGTAATACTTTGTCCGAAGTAATCCCCGAGAGAGTCATTACCCGCCCGCCATCAGCTGAATTGGCAGCTGATCAAATTGATGCCGACTCTTTACCGCCTTATGAAGTTTTAGACCCCATACTGGAGCGTTATGTAGAGCTGGATCAATCCGCTGAAGAAATCATTGCCGCCGGATTCAGGCGCGAAGATGTCACCAGAGCCATTAATCTGGTTGATAGAAATGAATATAAACGCAGGCAATCTCCTCCCGGCATCAGAATTACCAGCCGAGCATTCGGACGCGATCGACGTTATCCCATTACCTCAGGCTACCGGGGTATTTAGTCCTGTTTTGGAACCCTCTGAGATAAGTTCCTAAAACTGACTAATCGAATTACAATCTTGAAAACCTGTTACCTTTCTCCGTTCGTCCCAAGCTTGTCGAAGATGAATGGAGAAAGACAAGAAGCACAAAAATGTTAGTGACGCCGGAATAGATTTTATTTAGCGGCTTTGAATCAATAAAATAAAACCATTCGACCTTTAGTTCAGGATGAATCCGCAATTAAGCGCATCAGCCATAAACCATCAGATATTTACCATCAATACTCAGCATCATGATAAATGTTCTGTACGTCATCCAATTCATTAAGCATATCCAAAAATTTTTCAAACAATTCCAGATCATCACCGCTAATAGCCGTCACAGTTCTTGGCAAAAATTGAATTTCGTCGACCTCAAAATCAATCTTGCCTAACGAATCCATTAAGGCTTGCTTGGCCTTAAAGTAATCAGCCTGGGGCGTAAAGACCGTGACTTTGCCATTATCGCTTTCAATATCGGTAACATCCACATCGGCCGTTAGCAAGGCATCAAGAACAGCATCCTCATCATTATTTTGAAATGCCAAAATAGCGGCATGATCAAACATATGGCTAACCACACCTTGAGTACCAATTTTACATTTGGTTTTGGTAAAACACTGGCGCACATCACCGAAAGTACGGTTAGGGTTGTCGGTCAGACAATCAATAATCACCATGCAACCACCTGGACCAAAACCTTCATATCGGGCAGGGGCGAAATCTTCACCGCCACCGCCTTTGGCTTTCTCGACGGCTTTTTCAATAACATGGGTTGGTACCTGATCTTTCTTGGCCCGATCAATCAGACCCCGTAATGCCAAATTACCATCCGGATCGACACCGCCGGCTTTAGCGCATACATAGATTTCACGGCCATATTTACTGTAGACCTTTGCCTTGGTATCAGACGTTTTGGCCATAGACACTTTACGGTTTTGATAGGCTCTACCCATTTGATTACTGCTCCATTGACAAATAAAAATAGACAAATTTTACAGATAAGTCATTGCCTAGGGAATCTTTTAATCACATGAGCAATCGTCAGTCTCTATTTAATTAAAAACAAACTCGCCAACCCAAGAAAAATAAAGAACCCCATTGAGTCGGTAATAGCAGTTAATATAACGCTGGTGCCTACTGCAGGATCTTTACCAAATTTATGCCGTAGCAATGGAATGGCAAGACCGACCACCACAGCAACTAACAGATTAATAAACATGGCGGTTGTCATCACTGCAGAAAGTGCTATGTCCTCATAAAGCAGCAGACTCAACAGACCCATAATCAAGCCAATAAAAGTACCGTTAATAACGGCAAGAGTGAGTTCTTTTTTTATCAAGCGCTTAATATTACTTGGCGTGATTTGTCCTAATGCCAATGATCGAATA
Organism: Methylobacter sp. S3L5C; assembly: GCF_022788635.1. Lineage (NCBI taxonomy): Bacteria > Pseudomonadati > Pseudomonadota > Gammaproteobacteria > Methylococcales > Methylococcaceae > Methylobacter > Methylobacter sp. S3L5C. Next base: position 406,274 of record NZ_CP076024.1, read on the forward strand.
ATCAGCATACTGGTTTGATTGCCGGTATTACCGCCCATCGCTGCAATAATCGGCATCAATGATGCCAGAGCAACCAGTTGCAATATAATATCTTCAAATACTCCAATAATACGGGTTGAAGCAAAGGCTGTTGCAATATTGATTAATAACCAACCCCAGCGATTTCTGGCACTTTTCCAGACACTGGAAAACAAATCTTCTTCTTCGCCAACACCCGCCTGAGTCAATAGGTCTTCATCCGTTTTTTCGCGAATAAAATCCAGTATATTATCGACACAAAGCCGTCCCTGAAGCTTACCGTTACTATCGACCACCGGAGCAGAGATTAAGTCATAACGTTCAAATGCCCTTGCCGCTTCTGCGGTATCCTGATCAATCTGAAAGCGAATAAAGTCAGTCACCATAACATCAGAAACCTGCCGGGACGGCAGATGCGTTAATAAGCGTTGTAGTGGCAAGATACCCTCAACTTTATCGTACTGATCGACCACAAATAATTTATCGGTGTGACTGGGCAGTTTGCCGAGCTTGCGGATATAAGCAATAATCGCTTTTAGATTGAGATCAGCGCGTATGGTAATCATGCCAAAATCCATCAGCGCACCGACCTGATTATCCTGGTAAGACAGAATGGCATTTAAATGCTGACGATCCTTACTGTTTAACGACCGGAGAATCTTTAGCATGGTTCTCTTGGGAAGGTCTGCTGCAAGATCTGCTATTTCATCGGTATTTAATTTACCGGCGACTGTTGCCAGTTCTTCTGCTTCCATACCTGAAATGAGCGTTTGCCGAACCGCATCAGATACTTCCAGTAAAACTTGTCCATCATGTTGGTTTTTAATCGCATCCCATAACGTCTTACGCTGATCCAGGGGCAACGATTCAAGAATAAAAGCAATATCTGCCGGACGTAAAAGGGCAAATTTTTCCTGAAGACGAACTTGATGCTGATTTTGTAATATCGCTTCAACCAGTTCGTGATTGGCTCCAGGGCCACGCTGAACGAGGGATTTTTCCAACTGCTGCTTTTCCAGCAGGGTAATGACATCCTGTAGCTGATGCTCCAGAAACTGTGCAGAATGAATTTTTTCAGAAGTTTGCATAGTACACTGCTCTTTAATGATTAAAGATTGTTGTTTGATCTGCTCCTGGAACAGATCAAACCGATGCTGGTTTTTTGCTTCTCAAACTGGCCTACCGCCTTTTTTGAACCTCGTCTTTCAACAAAATCCTAAACCAACACCATATTATCCCGGTGTATCATTTCCGAATCATCCGCATAACCGAGAATTTTCTCAAATTCCGAACTGCTCTTACCGGCTATTAATTGGGCATCCATATTGCCATAATTAACCAGTCCACGAGCAATCTCCAAGCCACTTTCATCCAGACAAGAGACCAATTCGCCCCGCTCAAACTGGCCTGAAACCGCTATAACACCAACAGCAAGCAGACTTTTACCGGCACCTTTTAATACCTTAACTGCGCCAGCATCAAGAACCAACTGCCCTTTAACTTGCAACTGACCGGCAAGCCAGCGCTTTCTTGCAACCAAAGGCTCAATATCCGGTAAAAAATAAGTTCCGAGATTAACGCCTGAAATTACTTCAGCAATGACATTATCAACGGCACCCGCCGCAACCACGGTTGCAGCACCTGATCTGGCTGCCAGGCGCGCCGCGCGGACTTTAGTATACATACCGCCCCGACCCAAGCCACTACGGCTATCACCGGCCATTTTTTCCAGTCGATCATCATTAACGCTAATCTCGGAAATTAATTTTGCGTCAGGATACAAACCAGGATCACCGGTAAATAAACCTTGTTGGTCGGTCAGAATAATTAATAACTCTGCCTCAACCAGATTGGCAACCAATGCCGCCAAAGTATCATTATCACCAAAACGAATTTCTTCAGTAGCAACGGCATCGTTTTCATTAATAACGGGCACTACGCCAAACTTTAACAAGGTCAATAAGGTGCTACGGGCATTTAAATAACGCTGCCGGTTAGACAAATCATCATGCGTTAGCAATACTTGCGCTGCCTGTAAGCCATGTTGCTGAAAATTATCATCAAAAGTTCGCACCAACCCCATCTGACCGACTGACGCTGCCGCTTGTAACTCATGCAACAGCTTTGGCCTTACCTTCAAGCCCAAACGACTCATACCCTCAGCCACTGAACCTGAAGAGACCAGCACCACATCAATTGATTGCTGCCTTAAGCCCGCCATTTGCTTAACCCAGGCAGTAATGGCCACTTTATCAAGCCCTAGTCCGCCTTTGGTTAGTAAAGAACTACCTATCTTTACAACAACTCGCTTAACATTGGTAAAATCATGCCTGCTCACTGTCGTTCCGTCGCTGTTCTTCCAAAAAGTTCATAATGGCAAACATTAAGTCTCTTGTACCCTTGCCATTAATTGCCGCTATTTTAAATACGGGAGCAGTCCAGCCCAATTCATCAACAATCGCTTGGCAACGCTCATCTATTTCATCATACGGCAATCTGTCAATTTTATTTAATACCAACCAACGCGGCTTATTGGCCAAATCATCACTCCATTTTTCAACTTCATGAATAATTTTTCTTGCTGCCTCTACCGGCGTATCCATACTCTCGTATGGCACTACATCCACCAGATGTAACAATAATCCGGTACGGGACAGATGCTTAAGAAATTGCAAACCGAGACCTGCACCTTCCGCTGCACCTTCAATAACACCCGGAATATCAGCAATAACAAAACTGCGCAAATCATCAACACTAACCACACCCAAATTAGGGTGCAAAGTGGTAAACGGGTAATCAGCGACTTTGGGTGTTGCCGATGATACCGAGCGTATCAAGCTGGATTTACCGGCGTTAGGCATTCCCAACAAGCCGACATCGGCAATTAAGGTCAACTCCAAAACAAGTACGCGATGCTCGCCTTCAGAACCTTTACTGGCTTTTTGCGGTGCCCTGTTAACACTACTTTTAAAACGGGTGTTACCCAAGCCATGAAATCCGCCTTTAGCAACCAGTAAAGTTTCGTCAACTTCAGTTAAATCACCAATAACTTCGCCGGTTTCCAAATCAGACACTTTCGTTCCCAGTGGAACCTGCACATAGCAGTCTTCACCTTTTCTACCGGTACAATTACGACTCATGCCATTTTGGCCACGCTGCGCCCTATGTACGGCATGATATCTAAAATCCACCAGTGTGTTGACATTCTCCACTGCAATTAAATAGACACTGCCGCCATCGCCGCCATCTCCGCCATCAGGTCCACCCATAGGGATATACTTTTCACGCCGAAAGCCAATAGTACCGTTACCACCATCACCCGCCTCTACACGAACTTCCGCTTCGTCAATAAATCTCATAACTTACACGCCGCCACACTTAAAAACCAACCGATAAAAACAAAAAAAGCCCCGTCATAAAGGACGGAGCTTTTTTAAATAAGTCGGGTTACGCCAAAGCGAACCCGACTTATATAAATACTTACTATAATGCAGCTATAAACTTTATGCAGCAACAATACTGATAAATTTACGGCTTTTAGGACCTTTAACTTCAAAAAGCACTCTACCATCTGCCGTAGCAAACAAGGTATGATCTTTTCCACATCCTACATTATTTCCTGGGTGAAACCGGGTTCCACGTTGACGAACAATAATGTGTCCTGCTGTCACCAACTCTCCACCGTAATGCTTAACGCCCAAGCGTTTTGCATTAGAATCACGTCCGTTACGGGTACTACCACCAGCTTTCTTATGAGCCATCTATATAACTCCTATTATCTTAAGCAGAAATGCCAGTAATCTGGATTTCTGTATAGTATTGACGATGCCCCATTTGTTTCATATGGTGCTTGCGTCTTCTGAATTTGATTATTTTGATTTTATCATGTCTACCTTGAGACAAAACAACCGCTGTAACCTTGCCGCCTTCAATAAAAGGCAGGCCGACTTTAACAGCGCCGTCTGTTTGAATCATTAGCACTTTATCAAATTCAATGCTGTCGCCTGTGCCCAGCTCCAGTTTTTCTATTTTTAAGTAAGTACCTTCTTCGACGCGGTACTGTTTACCACCTGTTTGAATTACCGCATACATCTGAGCAAGCTCCATCAAGCATTAATCTGTTAAAAGTTAACGGACAATTGTATTTTTAAACACAAGTCTAGTCAACTAAAATTTATACCAGCTAAGTAAATCTATCCATTTAGTGGCGACACAAGAAAGCTATCGACACCAGCATACTTTATTCAATAGCACGGGCAGTTAACTTTCTATTGGGTTATAATAACTCAATAAACTTGTATTTTATAGTTATGACTATGAAAAATAACCAAACCTTACGCAATCAGCACTAAATCAATGGCATCGCAATCACAATTACCTTCGAACACTCTGGCACCCATTGATTTTGACTTAATCAAAAATTTAACTGCCACTGAAGCCAAAGCAGTCGATCAGCTTATTATTAATGAGCTACATTCCGATGTTATTTTAATCAACCAGATGGGGCATTATATTGTCGGCAACGGTGGCAAAAGACTACGGCCCATGTTACTGTTGCTGGCTGCCAAAGCACTAGGCGGGGCTAACGATAACCATCTGATACTTGCAGCTGTCATTGAATTTATTCACACGGCGACACTGCTGCATGACGACGTTGTTGACGAATCCGATCTCAGGCGCGGCAAAGAATCGGCGAACGCCGTATGGGGCAATGCTGCCAGCGTATTAGTCGGCGATTACCTGTATTCCAGTGCCTTTGAAATGATGGTTCGCACCGGCAATATGCGTGTCATGGAAATTCTTTCAAAAACCACGACTGCCATTGCCGAAGGTGAGGTATTGCAGCTATTAAATTGTAATAACCCCGAAACAACAGAAGCAAAATATCTGGAAGTTATCGCCAGAAAAACAGCCATTTTATTCAGCGCCGCGACCAGATTAAGTGCCGTTTTGGCAGGAGCACCTGCCGAGACAGAAGAAAGCTTGGCAAAGTACGGACAGCACCTCGGCATTGCCTTTCAATTGATTGATGATGCTCTCGACTACAAAGCCAGCCAAGAAGATCTGGGCAAAAACCTCGGTGATGACTTGGCCGAAGGCAAACCAACCTTACCTTTAATTTACGCTATTCAAAAAGGCAATGAAACCGAAGCAAAAATAATCATTGATGCCATTAAAAATGGCGATCGTAATGCATTTAATGAAGTTTATACCATCGTGCAAAACACCAAAGCTATTGCTTATACCGAGCAACGCGCGGATGAAGAAGCTGTAAAAGCCATTAATGCTCTAAGTGTTTTACCAGCTTCTGAATACAAAGAAGCATTAACTCTATTAGCAAAATTTTCTGTTCAAAGAAATTATTAAAAAACATACACGAAATTACTTGAGCATTAGACTCCCTCATCGTAAACCTCTCACTGCAGGAAAAAAACGTAATATGTTCAAGGTATTTCATATAAATCACCAAAATATTCAGCAAATATACACTACAGATTCATTGCTTAAAAAATCAGGGACAAACATTTTCAGCCATTCAGAAACCAAAACCGGATCATTCAAGCAAAAAATAAATTTTTAAACTGAAATTTATTAGAAAAACAGATTAGCTAAAAAAAACAATACTATCAATCAAATATTATCTTCTCTTTACTCTAAAAATACCAAACCTGGTAGCGCTGACACCTCGTCAAACTGTAAACCAGGACTTTCCACCTAAGCGTATAACCTCCTCGTATTTTAAACAGTCGAAAAAATACTTTTCAACACGCCACCGACTTACCCAAACACTAAAAATAAATACCTCTGCCGCCATTATTAAATGGACCATATGTATACTTTTGGTTTTCCTGAGAAACAAACAATCCGCCTCATAACTTTTAAGCAGTACAGGCCCAAGAAATCCAAATAAAACATCGATTACCAACTTAAAATAGCAGATTAATGGAAAATATCAGGCACCCTAGGTTCTGTTGACGTTTCACCTCAGCCATAAAAGCACCGAGGAAAATGATAGCATCCCCATGTAATTAATAGCTTTTTTCTCATATCGTGTAGCAATTCTGCGATAGTGCTTGAGCTTACCGAACATACATTCAATGGCATGCCGCTCCTTATAATGCCAATAATCGCACTCAATATCTTCTTTTCGGTTCGATTTAGGTGGGATAACCGCTTTTATTTCACGACTGGCTAACCACTCCCGCAACTCGTTCGTGTCGTAGGCTTTGTCTGCTAAAACGGCTGAAGCATTAACATTTTCCAATAAAGATATGGCTTGCTTGCATTCAGCCTCCTGCCCGCCTGTCAGGATAAATTTGATGGGCATGCCCAAGCCATCACAAAGCGCGTGAATCTTACAACCAAATCCACCTTTGGAGCGCCCAAGTGCTTCATTCTCAGCAGAACTATATGCCGCTCCAGCTGCGCAGGCATGTGCTCTAATAACTGAACCATCCATGGAAACATCTTGTAAATCAGCGTCTTCAGCAAGATGACAGAGAATTTCACCCCATATGCCATTGATACACCAACGTGAAAAACGCTTGAAGATGCTATTCCATTTACCATACGTTGACGGTAATACACGCCACTGTGCTCCCGTACGTAATATCCACAAAATGGCATTAACAAACTGCCTGCAAATATCGGGTAAACCGATATGAACTCCAGGCAATTTTTTTAAGCTTGCCAAAATACGAGTCCACTCTTCATCACTTAATGTTATCCGCTTCATTTCATTCAAAACGACTTATTCTACCGGATTGGTGAAACGTCAACAGAACCTAGGACATTACAAAAAAACAACTGAACTGTTCATTTATATCTATACCTCCATCATCTTAAAATCTGTAAACACAGTATAAGCATTAAAAATGCTTGATAGCGGTAGTGGGCGAAAACTTTGATTATGCATAAAGCAATAGAAGTATCTGTCTTGGTGAATTAATAAACTGAGCCAGCTAAAAACTATAGAAAACACTATCTTTCACCCACTACCTGGTACTTGGCCAACAATGCAGCTAACTTTTCTTTGTTCATAGCCATTTTTACAACTGAAATTCATAAAGATTGGAAGAAAAAAAACAAAGGCCATATGCTCGACTTGAAAACCATATTTAAAACCCGAAAATACACGCGCAGCACTAACAACGCATTGTAGAAAAATAATAACACGTTTTTAATGGATGATCGTATTCTCCAAGGCCCATAAATGGGAGAATTCATACAATATCAACTTAAATTTGGCGAAGGCATTAATATAATTACAACTTGTTAATTGATTGTGGTATTTTATTGCAAATAAAAAACTGCAAATATAACAACACAATCAATTAAATAGTTTAAATACCCGAAAAGCAACTTAAATATTAACGCCTGAACTCACAAAAACCAGTTGCTTTTAAAATAGAAAACCGCAGCCTACTGGCTGGGCAAATTTTTTGGTCATTTTGACACACCCCATTTGCCCATTACAAGACAGCTTTATTTTTTTATTACCTTAAGTAAAAAATCGCAAATGTTACTTTGACACATTCAGAATAAATTAATGCAAGAGAAAACTCCAAATCATTTTCAACAAATACATTTTTAATGGTTTTTAAGCTTTACAAGGTAACCGAAATGAAAAATCCAAGCATAATTACATTTATATTACTGACGTCAGTCATTACTTTATCAACAATGGCATCCGCTGCAACCTCGCCGACCGTGTCTATTGTAGCTACGCCAACCACAATAACCTATGGTACAACTGCAACTATCAAATGGTCATCAACAAATGCAACTTCTTGTACTGCATCAAGTGGATGGTCTGGAACAAAAACTACATCTGGTACATTCGTAACACCAATACTAAATCAAGCCGTCACTTATAAAATAAGCTGTACCGGTAAAGGTGGCACAAAAGCAACCGCTACAACAGTATGGGTTCAGGCATCTACGTCAACACCTCCAACACTAACATTAACTGCTACTCCTGTTTCCATAGCCAATAACACCACATCAACTTTGGTATGGGCATCGACTAATGCAACATCTTGTGTAGCTTCCAATGGCTGGTATGGAAACCAATTAACCTCGGGCGCACTAACTGTAACTGCTTTGCCAAACACAACAACTTATACGTTGGCTTGTAAAGGACCAGGCGGTACGACTTCAAAGTCTGCGGTTGTTGTAGCAGCCACACTTCCACTTCCACTTCCACTTCCAGTCCTACCAATCATCACTTTAAGCGCCAGTCAGGCTTCAATAGCTAATGGAGCGACATCGGTATTAACCTGGTCCTCTACAAATGCGACATCATGTCTCGCATCAGGTGGTTGGACAGGAACGGAACCAACATCCGGAACCTTTATAACACCAGCGTTGACAACGACAACCTCCTATTCTTTGGCATGCGCAGGACTTGGTGGCTCAGCAATACAATCTACTACCATAACAGTCGCACCTTCTTCTGGCGGTAATGGATTATTATCTTCAGGTAGCGCCGGATCCAAGATGGGAATAAATATAAGTTGGATAAATGACTGGGGAAATAGAGACCTAACTTTTGTCGACATAATGAAGCAAGCACGCGGCTTTGCCACAGTATCAGCACCTTGGGACCCAACTAATAATCCTGCTCCTCTTGATGCTAAAGGCTGGCCAACAACTGATTTTGGGGTATATTTCATAACCAACCCTTCCGATCCATTGAGTCGACCGCTAACCACAACCTTTCCCAGCATGTTTGGCACCTATAAACTTAGCTTCACTGGCAAAGCAACTGTGAATGCATACAATTGCTGCAAAATCCAAAATGCAACATATAGTGCTACAAACAATACTACAACCGCTGATGTCGTCGTTGGGCCAACAGATGAGTTAGTTGCCCTTACCTTTACCAACACAACCAATGGAGCTCAGAATATCCAATTGTTGCGTCCTGGTTACCCCATCGGCACGACACAGATATTTACCTCGGAATTTTTAAAAGCGCTTTCGCCTTTTAGTACGATACGAGTTATGGAAGCGCTTTTAACCAATGGCAATCCTGGATCTACTTGGGCAGCTAGAAAGCTATCGACTGACCCTACTCAACAAGATTCAAGAGGTATTGCATGGGAATATGTGATCCAACTTGCCAATGCATCAGGTAAAGATATCTGGATTAATATTCCGGATAAAGTTGATTTGAACGATACAACAGCCAATAACTATGTTACACAACTAGCTACATTGATTAAAAACACACTTAAACCTGGTATCCATGTTTATGTTGAATACAGCAATGAGTTATGGAACAGTTCTTATGGATTTTCTCAAACAGCCGACAATACCGCAGCAGCTGTAGCCGAAGTAAAATCAGGCGCTGATGCTACCCTCAACTATGATAACGGCAACAATCAGTGGTACTGGGGATACCGAAGAGCTGCTCATCAAACTGTAAAAATCAGTCAATTGTTTGCCAATGTTTTCGGCCCATCGGCAATAAATACGACAATTCGACCTGTTTATATGTCTCAATATGTTCAGCCCTTTATAACACAAGATGCCTTGCTTTACCTGAATGCGAATTTTGGCGCGCCAAACAAGTACCTGTATGCTATAGGTGGAGCACCTTATTTTTCAACGCCCTCTAGTTATATAGACATTAATAGTTTGTTTACGTCACTTCTAGCAGGTATTAACGAAATCATGCCGGGATTTTCTGATCTCCCAGCCTATAATGGCGGGATTGTATACAGCGGTATTCAGTTTAAAAGTCTTGCTAATTATTACGGGCTAAAAAGCATAATGTATGAAGGTGGTCCGGACCTTAGCATTAACTCCAGTGCAGCGTTTGCCGAAACAGCTGCGGGGGACCATCGTATTAACCAAATGGTTCAGGCTCAATTAGCAAACTTTTTAGGCTGCGGAAACGACCTTTTTGTATATTATAAATTAGCGGGGCCTGCTGGAGACATGTTTGGAGCCTATGAAGACGTTACTGTACCCTCTGAAAAAAGCAAGGCACTTAATACAGTGGCAGCAACACCATTGACAAGCTATACAACCTGTTTACCAACAATGACTAATCAGCTATACATTCAATAAAATCTTGGTTACTTTAGGCGCTTCTTGGTAGTAGGCGATTGAGGAGCAATGAAACGGTTATGTTTAACTTTGCATAGCCGTTCTCGGACCAAAAAATTTGCTTCATTAAATTGATGTATTTCCTCCTACCTGACACCTAATTGAAATCAACCTAAATTCCATTAACCCTTCGATAAATCATTATTGAGTACAGTCAAAAAATTCAAAACAACGAAACTCTAATTTGCTCAGCTGATTTTCCAGATCAATAAGATTTAGTACGGGTAATAACTGATGATGTAAAGTTATTCAAAATTCCATATATATACTTTCAAATGAATTTAGCATGACTACACAAGAAGTGCATTACTGTTTTATAGTTCCCCAAGATGTATAGAGTCGCACTCTTCAGAAAGCCTGCAAATAAGTTTCCGATGCTTAGCTCATCTTAAGCCAATAAATCAGTTGCCAAGGTTGGTCACCTTAGTATTTTTGTATTTTTTCAATTCATAAAATTACTGAACACTTGAATTTACTCACCAATAAAACAGCAAGCCATTATTTTATATCTTTATTTTCTGTAAAATCCATTAATTTGTTATTTTTGATGGTAATAAATGAAAAAAATTTTGGCTAAAATTTTTGCAATGTAATTATCCAATTAAATTTATGCCAACAAAACAATTACAATTTGAAGTTTTATTGATCGCAGGAATTGACACTGTTGGTTTAGCACGATTTCCTTATTTATTACATAACGCAGGCTGCCGGGTAACTTTACTGGCACCGCCTGGTTTAGCAATAATCAAGTCTCGCCATGTCGACTGCTACCTGCATTCTTTGACTGAACCACAAGCTCTCGTCCTTCACCTGAAAGATTTACTGATCACACGACACCAACCTTTTGATCTGGTGATAGTTGGAGATGAACCGACCTTGATTGCAGTGGCTGAACATCGTGGCGAAACTTGGCTGGATAACTGGTTTCCAGTCGATCATCGCAGTGCTGCTGTTGATGTAATATTATCCAAATTGGCTTTCCAGCAAGCCGCGATAGCTGCCGGATTATCCATGCCATATTCCGAATTGTGCCAAGATTGGCCCGAAGTTGAAGCAGCGGTGCTACACACCGGTTATCCGGCGATGCTTAAGGCTTCAATTGGATTGAGCGGTTCTGGTGTACATAAGGTTTGTGATAGTAGCGAGCTTAAGTCGGCTTATGACCAGTTGGCACCGACTAATCAGCCATTGTTGGTGCAACAATTTTGCGAAGGTGCACTTGGTTCGACCGATGTGCTATTTGACCATGGGGTACCAATTTGTTGGCAGTCGTCGTATTCACTTCAGTGCTGGCCAACCCCTCTAGCCTCATCCAGCGCACGTGAACTGATGCAACACCCAGACATTGAAGCCATGCTTTTAGGAGTGGGCAAAATAACCGGGTATCATGGTTTTGCCGGGGTAGACTGGATTCACGAGGGTCCCCATTTATACCTACTGGAGCTGAACCCTCGTCCGACGCCAACTTACCATCTAAATAGACATTTCGGGGTTAACTTCAGCCATAGTTTGAATCAACTGCTATCTGGAGAGCATAAGGTCACCCCACCAAAGCTAATTGACCAACCGACACCACTGATCAGGTTATTTCCCCAAAGTCTGTATTGGGCGGTGAGTAACCGCGACTGGCGAAACTTCATTTTCTGTTGGAACGATGCGCCGTGGCGCGATCCCCTACTAATGGGCGCTTACCTTCGCCGCGTGCTGACCCATTTCTTGCCTGAATGCTGGCGCGAGAAGGCAAGCCGATGGCTACGAGGTTAAAGGGGGAAATATCTGATATACATTCGTCATAAAAAGTTAAATTTCTATATTATTGAATTTTTATAACAATCTGAATTTTTTGTAAAAAAAATTAAAATAACTATTAATGTTAACTATAAGAATAATTTATTTCATTTTTATTAAAATTAAACAAGCTAAAATGGATATAACGCAGTGACCAAAAAGTTAACTGACATCAATCAATCTCCAAATCAAGAAGCCAGCGATCAAGACTTGCAGGCTCTGAAAAAGGTCGCCACCCAAGGAGCCTTTTGGACGCTTGCAAATTATGGCTTAAGCCAAGCCCTTCGGTTCGGCAGCAATCTGATTTTGACGCATCTGTTATTCCCTGAACTCTTCGGGCTGATGTCCTTGGTTAACGTTGTTATTATGGGATTGGCTTTGTTCTCGGATATCGGAATAGGTATCAGCATCGTCCAAAGCAAACGCGGCAATGACCCGGATTTTCTCAATTCCGCATGGACCATACAAGTAATAAGAGGATTCTGGATCTGGATAGTCGCAGTTGTCATCGCGTATCCGGCCGCTGAACTCTACAAGACTCCCGAATTGATCTGGCTAATTCCGGTCATAGCAATAGATTCGGTCATCAGTGGATTCAATTCTACCGGATTGTTTACCAGTTATCGTAATATGGCAGTAAAAAAATTGGTCATTGTTGGGTTAGTTACCCAAATTATAGCCTTAGGAGTTATGATCACATGGGCTTGGCTATATCCATCGATTTGGGCCTTGATTACGGGAACAATTGTTTCTACGTTGGCTTACACGGTTTGGAGTCATTTTCTTATTCCAGGACAACATAGTCGATTCCGCTGGGATAAAACGGCTGTTAAGGAAATATTATCCTTTGGTAAATGGATCTTTATTTCAACCGCATTAACCTTTCTGGCCGGACAGGTCGATCGCATAATATTGGGGAAAATATTTTCACTTGAAATGCTAGGCGTTTACACCATCGCCTTAACTCTCTCAGATGTACCGAGGCAGATGGTCTCAGGTCTTAGTAGCAAAATCATCTTCCCAACCTTATCGCGTTTGGCGCATATTCCACGTCCTGAATTACGAAAACAATTACTGAATACCCGGAAACGTTTTTTGATGCTCCTGGCTCTCGGCCTGGCGATAATAGTCTCTTTTGGCGATCTGTTGATTCTGGCTCTTTATGACAAGCGCTATGACCAAGCTGCTTGGATGCTACCATTATTGGCTTTCGGCGTATGGCCCAATATGCTCTCGCAAACCGTTGATCAAGCGCTGTACGCCATTGGCAAACCCAGTTACGCCACAGTAGGCAACCTTTTCCGTTTTCTTTACAATATAATTGGCATTCCTCTGGGTTTCTTTCACTTCGGAATACTTGGAGCGATTATTGTTGTGGCCATGAATGACCTGCCGTTTTATTTTGTTATCGCTTTTGGTGTTTCGCGTGAAGGTTTATCGAGTATTCGCCAAGATATCCAAGCAACTCTAATTTTTGTTGGATTATTGGGGATTCTATTATATGGACGCTGGCTGTTGGGTTTTAGTTTACCCATTGCTGTCATTCTGTAATTTTTCTTCTGTAACGTTTATCTTGGCCACTAATTTATTATTTTCAAAACCAATCAAGTATCCTTTTTTAGATTAATTCTTTTTTTGATGAGCAGAATTCAATTTTGTGGCGATGCAAATCTGCGTTCGGGAAAAAATTAGATCCCCAACTTCTTTTAAACCAAAGTATTCCATTATTTAGCACAGGTGATGTTATGCTTAAGTGAAGACTGAAAATACCATACTGAATCGGTAACATGCACACATGATTGGTGCTACTCCAAAGTAAATGTGGAGTGACGATAATATCGGTATCAGTGTTAGCGAATTTTAATAGTGCTGTTTTGGTAAAAAGAAGGTTGAATAATCCCAAAAAATCAACCTTAACATCCTTGTTAAAAAAAGCAGTCGTTAAAAGTTCTCCACAACCTAAAAATAAAATATTAATCTGAGTATTGGTACCTAAAAGCGTGCCTGAAAAGTAAATAGCTTTAAAACCAGAACCTTTGATCACTTGTACCCAGAAGCGAAAATACCTTACAAAGGGTCGTAAAGTTAAAAAGCTTGAAACGTTGTTTATTACTTTTTATATATGATCTAAGTATTTATTACCAACATTTCAAATTTCCTGAATGTTATACTTCATGTTCTTTTAGCTTAACTGATATGAACCTAGATAAGCTAGGTTTTTTTCGTCAATAGATTAAGAGTTGACATAACCTTTATTATGGCTGCAAGGCTTGACTCAATAAACCTCGTTAAAATCAAGAAATAGAAACTTGAACATCGAGTTATAATAAATATAGGCGGGGGTTAATCTTTCAAAAAAGCATGCCGGAGCATAGATGACGAGCTCTGTAAAAGCGGGGGTAATTGAATTCAAATGCCAACGTTTGTAGGGTGGGGCGTTAGCACAAACCGCAATTTGACTCACTTATGCCGATTAATATTGTTTTGCCTCCATCTTTGTGTATTTTCTAAAATTCATTATAACCTATTATTTATAACCATGACTGAAGCACCCAAAATTCGCGTGTTACTTTCTGCCTATCAATGCGGTGCTGGTATGGGTTCTGTATCTCAGATTGGTTGGGAGTGGTATCAACGCTTAAGCAAGTCTTGTCAAGTCACGTTGCTGACACATGTGCGCAACCGCACTACACTGGAAGTCGCCGGTACGCCTCTGGACGATTCAAACGTCATTTTTATCGATACGGAATGGTTCGCCGGGCCACTTTATCACTTTGCATCGCGGTGTTTTCCACGCAGTGAACATCCAAAGTTTCTTATCGCCTCACTCGATTTTTTTGTTTATGACTGGATTGCAACGCGGCACTGCAAGCGCTTGCTTAAAACAGGCCATGCTTGGGATATAGTGCATGCAGTGACACCAGTGTCGCCGATGGCGGCAACACGTTTACATAAGCTGGGCATCCCGTTGATCCTTGGCCCTTGGAATGGAGGAATGGCTTCACCCAAAACATTCCCGGAAATTTTGAAAGCCGAGTCTGCATGGTTATATCCGGTACGCAATTTCGGGCGAGTAATAGACCTTTTCGTAGGATCCACACGCAATGCAACAATGATACTAACTGCAACACGTTCGACGTTGTCCGGCATACCTGCCTGTTACCGTGCTAAATGCCGTGTTTTACTTGAAAATGGTGTGGATTTACAGTTATTTAAAGCAGAATCCTGGCCTCCTGTTCCCTCGTATAACTTCCCCTTACGTATTGTCTTTGTCGGACGATTATTGCCCGTCAAGGGCGTTACGATGTTATTGGAAGCTTTAAAAACTCTGGATTTTCCTGTGCAACTCACTATTGTTGGAGAAGGTCCAGAAAAAAGTGTGTTAAAGACTATGGTCAATCAACTAGATCTGGCTAAAAAAGTTTTATTTACCGGTAACTTGCCTCTAGAAACGATTGCTCAATTCATGCAGCAAGCGCATGTATTTTGCCTGCCTTCAGTACGTGAATCAGGTGGTGCTGTTCTGCTAGAAGCAATGGCGGTCGCACGGCCGGTTATCGCCATCGATTTTGGTGGGCCTGCGGAAATTGTTGATGATGGTATCGGCATTAAATTACCGGCAACCGGTAAAGCCGATGTCGTGCAAGGACTTATCAAAGCACTGAAAAATGTGCGCGAACAACCGGATCTTTGGATCGCTCGCGGCCTGGAAGGTCGACGCCGGGTTGAAAATAACTATAGTTGGGACGCAAAAATCGCCACAGCCATCGGTTTTTATCGTGAATTACTGGAGCCAAAATCATGACCCACCGTATTGCTTATCTGGTCAGTCAATACCCTGCTTATTCCCATACCTTCATTTTACGTGAAGTACAGCAACTTCGACAACTGGGCGTTACGATTGTCGTCGCCTCTATCAATTTACCCGATCGCCCGTTAGATAAATTGACCAATGTTGAACGAAGTGAAGCCGAACAGACTTTTTACATCAAATCTAAAGGTATTTTAAAAGCAGCTCTCGCCTTGGGTAAAACACTGGCACTTAATCCAATCGGATTATTACGAGGTTTAAAACATATCATTAAATTGGGCGGTTGGGATGTTAAACGCTTGGTCTATCATGTTTTTTATTTGACTGAGGCGTTGCTGGTAGGGCAATGGATGCGATCACAAAATATAACACATCTGCATGTGCATTTTGCCACTCCGGCAGCTTCTGTCGGTATGCTGGTTAAAACAGTGTTTGGTTACAGTTTTTCTTTTACAGTTCATGGTCCTGACGAATTCTATGATGCAGCTGGCTATAATTTGCCTGAAAAGATTTTAGCCGCTGACTTTATTTTTTGCATCAGTCACTATGCACGCAGTCAAGTCATGAAATTGTCCCCTGTTGAGGCATGGTCAAAATTGGATGTATGCCGCTTAGGCGTAGATCCCCAACGATTTATTCCCGCACCTAAAAATAACCAAACCGAAAGCTGTAATTTACTCTGCGTCGGTCGCTTGACACAGGCTAAAGGCCAGGCGATTTTATTGGAATCCTTGGCACAGTTACAAAGCCAAGGTATTTCTGTAACACTTACCCTGGTAGGAATGGGGCCAGACGAAAAAAGCTTGCGCCAGTACGCCCAACGACTGGGAATTAGTCAGCAGGTAAAGTTCACCGGAGCTGTCGATCAGGATCATATTCTGGAATACTATAAGGCAACTGACATTTTTGTCTTACCCAGCTTTGCAGAAGGGTTACCTGTAGTATTAATGGAAGCTATGGCTATGGAAATTCCCTGTATAACAACGGCCATTACCGGCATTCCTGAACTCATTCTAAACGGGCAGGAAGGCCTGTTGGTAGCCGCATCTGATAGCGATGGATTGACTCAAGCTATCAAACAGTTAGTCGGCGATCAAGTGTTGCGACAACAATTGGGCAAGGCTGGAAGAGAACGAGTACTGTCTGACTACGATCTATATAAAAATGCCCAACATCTTTTTAAAAAATTAGATCAGCGTATCGATGCATTATCAGTAGCTGAATGACTTATGAAATTTTTGATCCAAGGCGAGCAATGAATCTTGGGTCTATAGAGTTCTCAGATAAATAATTTCCAAGTCACCACGACAAGCATTACGCAGTAATAGAAAAATTACTGCTTATTCTCTCCTCATACAACATTTTACTAACATTTTATAAATATGTTTTCAAAGTCCGATATAACGGAATCATAAAGATCTTCAAAGGCATTTTTTTACTACTTGGAAAATTATTTATCTGAAAGCCTATAGCTGACCATTACAGTCATTAACTAGTTGATTTTTATAGGCAGCGACTACACTCTGAATTTCTGCATTTTAAGCACGTATAAATAACATCCCATGAAGAGATTTTATCTGTACCATCGACATTATTTAGAATCTATAGAAGCTGTTTATGTTGTACTTTGTAATTAAATTCTGAGCGATTTAAAGCACTTTCTTAAATTTAAATTTACGTGTATCCGGTATGGATTTAATTTTGCCGTCACCCTGTTCACCATCCCATGTGCTGGTGCGTAAATAAGACTCAGATAAACCGGTAATTATAAAAAATAACGTGGAGCTCTGGTACATCATGGCAACTGTAGCAACGGCAATAAAATACATAAGGTAAATTGCAGCCAGAGTAAAAGCTAGTGAGCCACCTCGGGGCTCAGTAACCGGTCGAGACATGCCATGAATAATCAATCTACCCATCATGCCAAAAATTATAATTAATAATAAAGTGACCGCAATGACGCCATGGTTCAAATACGCCAATAAAAAGTGATTGTCGATTGATTCAAATCCATCGACTTTTGGCCATTTCATTAAGCCCCATCCCCACCACAAGTTGTCACTCGCAACATCCATATATTCAGCGACCAATTCATAGCGATACGCTGCGGTCTCTTGATTATCGTCTGTAGCATTTATACGACCGACTGACGCATAGTTTAAAAATGCAATCAGTAGTGGGATACCCACGAAAATCATTACTGATAGAACCGTTGTCATCGCTGCTCCACGTTTTTTCGAACGGCCAATAATCACAATGCCTGCTGCAATGATACCTGCTAACCACTGACCTTTACCTAGGGTCGACAACGCACCGCCTAAAATCATCAGGGTAAAAAGTTGTGCTGGAGTAACCAATGGAACCCAGGCCAATTGTTTAATTTTATGAGGCCATGCGTCAGACCACTGCAACCAGCGCTGCAAGCGATAACCGACAGCCATAATGATACCATCGATTAAACAGTGGCCATAGGGACCAGCAGCCCTTGCCAAACCGAAGCGAAAGGTAGTGATCCAACCCTGCCCTTGACCTGGGAAGAACATACCTAAATAGACATTCCATAAGTTATAGCCCATTTTATTCTCAAATAAATTCATTAAAAACACGGCAGATAAACACAGTACGATGCTTTTGGCAAAGTCATAGCGTGAGTTAAAGGGTTCAATCAGACTTTTAGCAAAAATATAGGGAAATAAAACAGATGTTAATTCAGTAAACATTAAATTTTGTGCGTCTGAATAGTCTGAAGCCAGAAATTCGGAATAAGACACGGCAAACGTATACATTCCAACCACTAAATCGGTATAACTAAACCGATAACCCGGAGCGCCTTTCATTAAAAATACCAAAAACAAGGCCAATGAGGCGCTTTGATTAAAATTTGGATCAGGAAAACCAGGGGTTATGGCATAATAATAATCAGGCAACAGGAGTAATATAGGGATATAAGCCCAGATGAAAGCTTTGGTTAACGATTGCTTCTGAGCAACGTAATAGACCCAAAACCCCGGCAAATAAGCAATGTAAGATAACATGAATCTAGGGTTTAATGACGTGCGCGGGTATGCCTACTGCCACAGCCCCAGCGGGTATATTTTTGGTAACAACAGCATTAGCACCAATTACAGCGCCTTCGCCAATGGTGACTCCACCCAAAATAGTCACTCCCCTACCAATCCAGGCATTGCGACAGATAATAACCGGTTTGCCCAGATGACCACTGTGTCGTACTGATCTACCCGTTGTTATTCTATGATTAGCATCACGAATACTTGAATACTCGCCGATCATTACCCCGTCTTCCAAAACGATCTTGGCAAAAGCCACTAAATGTACGCCGCGCGACAAAACCACATCATTGCCGATTTTGATACATCCGCTCTCTTGTGTTTCTAAATAAAGGTCGCGGTACAAATAAAGATTTTTTCCCAATGTTATTTGTCGGGTACCGTGTAATTCGGGCGTACTTAGCACCACTACAGAAGGATGAACGGCACCACTAAGTGCGCTGTTCAATCGGGCATTAGCCCATAACCGGTGCAAGGAGTCCAGTCGGTTACTGAGAGCTGCAAGCGGACGCAATACAGTGACAAGCACCTTCTTAATCACGTAGCTCATTTGTATTCGATTAACTCTTGCTGTTGATTTTTAAAACGATGATACCAATAACTTAGTTGCCCACAGGCAATTGGAATTTGTTGAAAATGGGAATGTATTCCATAAAGAAGTAACGTCATAGATGCCGCATTTTTCCAACGAGCTTTATAAGCGGAGCGCAGAATCAAAAATACATAACCTAAAATCAGACCTATAGACGGTAAAATACTACAAGTAATAACGCTCAGAGCAATTGTTCCCAGTAACAGAACAATTAATATGCTGGCGTGCATGGCATTGCGTCGGCATTCCTCTAACCAAAGTGGAAATGCTGTTGTTTTCATTCGCTGGGAAACTTCCGCATAAGCATGTCCCGCGCGTAATGCTCGTTTCCAATAGGCTTGAAACCGGGTCATTGCTAAATCGTGACGGGTCATCGGCTTATCAATATGAAGGATAACTTTGCCGGTTCCACGAATTCGTTGACATAATTCCGGCTCTTCTCCTGCGATCAAATCCTCACTAAAGCCGCCTGCTTCTTCCAGAACATTTCGGCGCATCAAAGCATCACCACCGCAAAAATCAGAAACACCGGGGGGATAAATCCAATCCAGATCAAGGACACGATTATATAAAGAATGTTCGGGATAATTTTCACGTCTATGTCCCCAAACTACCGCAACGCTTGGATCTTTCATTGCTTGCAAGGCGTTTTGTAAAAACTCCGGATGCAAAAGTGTATCGCCATCTAAAAATAAAATATTCGGCGCGGTTGCAGCGCGCCAACCTGCATTTCGTCCAAAAGCGGCGCAAGGACGTTGTGGCAGCACACGAAGCACCTTTGCTCCCAAAGACTCGGCCAATTCGGGACTACCATCCCGTGAATTTGAATCAACATAGATTAACTCTGTTTCGCCCCCTGGATTAATTATTTCTTTTACGGATTTTAGACAAGCAACTAAGCGCTGGCCTTCATTGCGTCCAATGACTACAACAGAAACCAAAGGAGTATTCATGATGCAATTACCTTATCAAACAACACCCGGTAATCATTTAATCTAGCGCTACCGGAATACTTCTGAAGCAAGCATTGATGGGCATTACTGGCTAATTTATTCAACTCATCAGCATTAACTGATTGCAAATCAGACAATTTCCGAGCTAAATCGTGAGCATCATTTGCCTGAAAATGAAGTCCTGATACACCCTCTTCAATTAATCCGGCTGCGCCGCCTTGATTAGGCAGCAATACCGGCACTCTTGCTGCCATCGCTTCCAAGATTGCCAAACCGAAAGGCTCAGTTGGGCACAAATGCAATAATAAGTCACTGCCAGCCAGTTCATTTTCAACCTGATCAGTAAAGCCTACAAAAGTCACATTAGGATGATTTTTCCGGGCACGCTCACGAAGCTTCTCAAAGTCCCAACCGGTTCCTAGCACACGTATATCAAGATTTTGTAATGATGGTGCAATATCCAGCACATCCAACAATAAATCCAGTCGCTTAATAGGATCGATCCGTGAGATGACCAATACCTTACGAATACCATCTATTTGGAATGGCGAACGTTGGGGAGCACTTGCAATTTGTTGATCAGGTAAGAAATTTTCCAATACCCTGATTTGTTGCCTACGAACACCATGAATCAATAAGCGTTCTTTGACATAGCCTGAAACCGCCACCAAAAGAATTGGTAAATAATTTAATACTTTTTTTCGGCCATAACTAAGCCGCTCATCGGTACCGCCATGGACTAAATGTAAATGTATATTCTTTAATCTGAACCAACTATTCCATACAATAAATAATAAAGAATGCGACACCCCCGTCGCACAAACAGCAATATGTCCGGTATTTTTTAAAAGTGAAGGCAGTTGCAGAAATAAATCCCATGCACTGCTAAATTCATATGTTTCTATACCTAGTGCTTGAGCCGCTCCGTGGACTGGCCCTGGCGGAGCCAATAATAGTGGCACAAGCTCATCACGTAAACCGTTTAAGGTTACCAAAGCCATACGTTCGGTACCATATAAATTACCGCTGTGCAATAAATATAGCAATCGGGCTTGCTTAATGATCATTGTTTTTCCTGAAATATCTGCCAAAAAAATTGGCCTCTGCTTGCTGTGACTGGGAATTGCCACCGGCTATTGAAGAATAGTATCCTCCTCCGTGAAAGATCTCCAAGCCTGTTACTACAAACCCCATTACTTTTGGATCTATACGTTCCAACAACTGTACAGCCCGCTTAATTTCACCTGGTTTAGCTTTTTTAGCCGCTATTAACAATAGTGTTATGTCGCTAATATTTGTAAAGAATTCCACATCTGCTGAAAACAAAATAGGCGCTGCATCTAATATGACTAACGGATATATTTCAGCAATTTTTTCTAACGCAATTTGCAAACGCTGATAGCCAAATAGTAAGTCTTTAGTTGATAAGCCAATAGAAATACGATCCGGGTAACTATCATTAGCAGGGCTAACAACTTCTGATATTGCAAGATTGGGATCAATAATCAAGCTTAACAATCCGCCCGCAGTATGCGTACTCACATAACGTTGATCCGGCTTTAATGGATTAACTTCAACGACAACGGCGCGCATATCTATATTTTTATAATCCATCGCTAAATCCATTGCTTGTGAAGTGACCTCGCTATTATGATTAACCGATGTCATTAAAATCAAGCTACTAGGCTTGCCATGCTGCTTGTGTTCTCGCAATAATGCCAATGCCAAACGCCGCCTCTGATCAGCTATAACTCTTAATGACCTATCGTCCTGTCCAGCATCCAAGAATGCGGCCAGTGGCTTATAACCAAGTATTTTTTCTGCTTGACCTACTGTTCTAATACGCCGATCCAGCATGTCTATAATAATAGGTACACCCAGAGCTGCAAGGAGTCCGGCTATTAGCGCTATGAATAATATTTTTTTACGGCCACCGCGAGTAGGTATTTCAGGCGGTCTTGCCATACTGTCCATGCGAATGGCACCAGGTGCTTTTGATTCTAACTCAAGAAAGCCAATACGGTTCTCGACTGATTCCAGTTGGTTATAATAACGTTTTATATCTTGATTCAGGGTTAACGCTTCATTGTAATAAGTCGAAAACCAAGCCGCATTTTTCTTTTGTGCAGTCATTTGATCTAGTAAGTCTTGCTCTATTTTGCGTGTTAAAGTGACTTTAGATCGCCGCTCTTCAACAAGCATGTGCTTAACATCCTTGGTTACCTGATCAGTGGCTTCAACAACCTCGAATTCAATTACTTCCAGTTGTTTTTTTATCAGGGCATATCCTGGATGTGATGGATCTAACCCACTTATTTGTTGAACCAACTCACTTCGGCGCTCGTACATATTGGCTTTTAAGCTGAATAAGCCCTGATCTTTATAAACTATATCAGCGACAACAGCATCAAGCGCTATTGATGCTTTTTTGGGATCGGTTGGATTTTCAAATAATAGCAAGCCAGCTTCTGCCGCCATACTACTTCGTTGTGCTTCAGAATAAGCCAACTGAGTATTAGCCAATAATTTATCGTAAGGGTTAGCCACGCCATCAACAAAAGTGGTAACACTTAGCTCTTGAGCCAGCGCTGCCAGACGATTTTTTCTTTCGGTGATAACGTTCTGAAATTTATCACGTTGCTCGTAAAGTACACTCACGCGTTCTTTGGATGCATAAATCGATTGCCCCTCATGCACTTTTTCAATATAGGTTTCTACTGTGGTATTAACTATATCAGCCAACCCCTCAGGTTTGTCAGACTCCAGAGTAACCGAAATTGAATAAGTGTCTTTTACGGGCAGGATGATCAAGGCGGCCTGCAGTCTTTCAGCTGCACGCCGATCGGTTTCGCTAGGTAATTGCCATACAAAACGCTTGTCGCCCATTTTTTTTAGTGCAGACAGTAAAATATCATAACGGGTAATAGTACTTGTTTGTTGATCAATGAACTGTTTGTATTGTTGGTAGGAAGCAAGCTCCTGTTCTTTATTCTCTTGCAAAATATTAGCTACACGCGGAGCAACATAAATCACCGCAGTACTTGAATAATAAGGCTTGCCTTTAAACCATGCGAAAGGAATGCCGAATATAACTATTGTAATAAAAACATACAAACTAATTCTAAAATGCTTCCGTAAGCTGACCCACGGCATTACTGCGCCGGTAGTAACCGATTCGTCAGCCTTGGATGATAGACTGGATTTAGTCATAAATTAAAGTCCCATCCCAATTGCACCAAACATAAGCAATGTAGCGAAGGGGTTAATTTGTTGAACAATGTAACCGATTTTACTGATGCCGCTATGTGGAACATAAATAATATCCCCTTCATTAATAGCGACATTGAGATTTTTCTGAGGGGCTAATATATCTGACATGTCAATTTTCATGTTAACGTTTGAACCCGGACGAATTAGATGTAATTCATTAAAATCGGCGTCTTTGGTAGGACCTCCAGCTTGACCCAAGGCATCCATAAATGACATTTGCGGCGTCAAACTAAATACTCCAGGATGATTGACGGCGCCCAAAACAAAAACAGAAGTATCAGTTGAATCAGGAATGTAAATAACGTCATTACGTTGCAAGGAGACATTTAAATTTGTATCGCCCGTTAATAAACGCGTTAAATCGATCCATAATATCTTATCGCCACGAATAATAGCGCAGCGTGTCAGTACCTGTTCTTTTCTTAACAAAGGCATGCCACCCGCTTGCGCTAAAATAGTCAGTAAATTAGGGGGGGTATTGAATAGTAACTCGCCTGGATGTTCAACCCGACCGATGATAGTGATACGATTTGAGTTGTAATGTTCCACTCGTACCGTCGTGTAAATATTCAAATAATAAGGCGAAAGTGCTTTATTAATAATCTCCGCAGCTTTTTCGCGAGTAAGGCTTCGCACCATAACAGATCCTACCACCGATAAAGAGATACGCCCATCGGGACCGATGCGTTGCATTCCGGACAACTCTGGCCGGCCTATCACTTCAATATTAATATCATCACCGTCATATAGCAGGTAATCTTCAACGTGTTTAGTTTCGACTTTAAATGCTTCAATTGCACTTGTTTCTGAAATACGTTTAGATCTATCAGGAACGTTAAAAGCCTTATCTGCTCCAGGAGTCGCATCCGGTATACTTTCCCATGCACCGCATGCCGACAGTAATAACAGGCAGAGCATGACAATTGAACGTAAACTAATAATTTTATTCATGGAATTCTAATTGTAAGTTGCATTATTTTTTTCATTTATTACTTTAGAAAGCGATTAAAGATTGCGTTTTCAGATTGTAGATTGTAGATTGTAGATTGTAGAAAGTAAATCATGTTATCATGTGTCCAATATATTTACCAAGCGTATAAAATCACTTAAAAGCCAAGCTTAATTTAGGTAAAAATATAGGTCGACGCAACATCATCATTATCTTTAGGACAAAACATAATGTCGTATAAAAGCATCATAAATTATGCAGTTTTTTTGTTAATTTCTATTAAAAATCATTCAATATAAAATATTAATGGATTTTTTTTAATAAAAATGTTGGTAATAATTGGTTTTATTTCAGTTAAAAATCACCAATATATAGATTCTTGATGTAAGAATTTTAATGAAATATGTGAGTTTGCATGATAACGACATTGTTTTTTTCCTTTATATTATTGGCAAAAATAGTAATACTTTGTTTAACTTTACCCGGCACAACTGAACTATTTGTTTTGACCATCGCCGCGCTACTCCAAAAAAAACATCCCGTTATAAATCGTTCAATTAGGAAATCATCTTTACCACGCCTGATTGTTGTTGTTCCCGCTCATAACGAAGCCGATGGCATTGCTGCATGTATAACTAATCTGCAAAGCAGTTTAAATCAAACTACTGGCTGCGATTTGATCATTATTGCCGATAATTGTCAGGATACAACCGCAGACATCGCGGAAAAGTCAGGTGCGCGGGTTTTAATACGTGAGGATAAGCTTAATCGCGGAAAAGGCTACGCGCTGAATTATGCATTTACACGCTTATTAGCTGAAAATTATGATGGTTTTTTAGTGATTGATGCCGACAGTCGTATTAATAGACAATTAATCAGAGATTTTCAATATGCCTTTGCACAAGGTGTTGATGCGCTGCAATGTCGTTATCGTATAGCAAACCCAGAGGACTCACGTCGATCCAGACTTCAATATATTGCCTGGCTGGCATTTAACGAATTACGTTTATTCGGTCGCGAAAAACTTGGAGTATCGGTAGGTATTTTGGGTAATGGCTTTGCGCTAAACCGTACCGTTCTTGAGGCGGTACCATACGAGGCTGGCTCTATTGCCGAAGATATGGAATATCACTTGCGCTTAGTCGCTGCGGGTTTCAAGGTGCACTTTCTGAATACCGCCATCGTTAGCTCAGATGCACCCAATCAAAATACTAACGCAGAGGTACAACGCACTCGTTGGGAAGGTGGGCGATTTCGGCTGATGATGGATCATGTACCCTCGCTATTCTTGAGAGTTTTACGTGGTCAATGGCGCTTACTGGAACCACTGGCCGAATTGCTATTGTTACCGTTGGCTTTTCATGTACTACTGTTATTTTTTGCCTTATTAATTCCTTGTCCACTGTTGCAATACTATGCAATTACCGGTTTATTGCTGGTAGTCGCTCATGTGATGATTGCCATTCGTTTTGGAGGTGGTGGATTTGAAGAAATTAAAGTACTGACTACTGTACCTTTTTATATTTTGTGGAAATTAACGTTACTGCCAAAATTGTGGCGTAATTCACGTAAAAATGCAGCGTGGCAACGCACCGATCGGGAGAACTCATGACGGTTTTATCAGTTTTTATAGTAACTTACAATAGCGCACCGCTACTACGCTCTTGTTTGGACAGTTTGCGAGCGCAAACACTGACTGGTAATTTTGAGGTTATCGTGGTGGATAACGCTTCTCGCGATGAATCCGTTGCTATTATTGAAGCCGAATATCCAGAGGTTCATTTGATTGTCAGTCCGGTTAATCTGGGTTTTGGCAATGCCAATAATCTTGCCCTTACCATCGCGAAAGGACGTTATCTTGTATTGCTCAATCCTGATGCAACATTAACTGCAGATACACTGGAACGATCCTTAATACATATGGAAGAAACTTCAGATGCGGGTATGGGCGGCGGACTTTTACAAGGTACGAAGACTGAATGGCAACCTTCGGCACGACTATTTCCTTCCCTATTAAACGATGGCTTAACCCTGTCAGGTTTGGCAAATCGCTATCCTGACTCTCGTTTTTTTGGACGATTTGATCGCTCGTGGGCAGATCCTTTAAAAGCGGTGGCTGTAGATTGGGTTCCCGGTGCGTTCGTAATTTTGCGCCGAAGTTTAGTAGCACAAATCAGCCTCTTCGATCCACGTTTTTTTCTTTATTATGAAGAAGTGGATTTATGTCGACGTATTCATCAAGCGGGTTTTAAGGTTTATTACTGGCCAGATCTGGTGATTACCCATGTTGGTGGTGCATCATCAGAAACGGTTGACGAATTGGTATTTGCAAGCTCAGGCAAGCAACTAACTTTATGGCGCATGCAAAGTCAAATTTTGTACTATCGCAAATGGCACGGCCTTATTTATAGCTGGCTGGCCAAAGTCTTGGAACAAATCTGGCATAGTTTACGAGCTTGGCGTAATACTAACCGCGCACCGGATAAAGCAGCAGAATCAAGACACATCGTGCAACTCTGGCGACAAGCATGGCAAGAGACTCACGGCGGTCTTATTTCTCCACATCAACCTTGGTAAAATCGATGTTTGAAAATATTCGTGAAGATTGGCGAACCTACGAAGGTGATTTAAGTCGGCAAGGCTTGGGAGTCATGCTTGTGTATCGTTTTGGTCGCTGGCGTTATAAAATCAAATATCGCTGGTTACGTTTGCCATTCTCTTTTGCCTATAGAATTCTAAAATTGTTATCGCAAATTTTGACAGGCATCGATTTACCTTGCGAAGTGCAGGTGGGTCGTCGCTTAACGATCGAACACTTTGGCGATATTATCATCAGTGGTGATGTTATCATCGGTGATGATGTCGTGATCCGCAACGGTGTCACTATTGGCTTGAAACGCACCGGCATTTCAGGAGCGCCGGTTATTGGCAACCGTGTTGATATTGGTACCGGAGCCAAGTTATTGGGCGCTATTCGAATTGGTGACGACGTAGTCATTGGCGCAAATGCCGTGGTGCTACAAGATGTTCCGGCCAACTCCTTGGCGGTAGGCGTACCGGCAAAGATTAAACCACGTTCTTTCAAAGCAGTGAACGAGCACCGCAATGTCTAAGTTGATAACTACAATACCCGGTCCGTTGGGACAGCGACCGCGCCCTACTATTTTGCGTTTACTGCGGCCTTGGCTGTTCCTTGTCCAATCCGCTCTGCCGCGTATTTTCGATGTGGTCACAAGCCTGCTACTACTATTACTTTTATTGCCACTATTACTGCTACGGGGATTTATTGCTTACAGCCAAACCGGTTTGGCTTTTAATCGGCAAATTCAGATTGGACGTTTTCAACAACAGTTTGAACGCTTGTCTTTTGCAGGCTACTTGCCAGGTCAACAACTGGCAGTATTATTAAATGTATTGCGCGGCGATTTGGCTTGGGCAGGCCCACGTCCTGTCAGCCCGGAAGAACTTTCTGCCTTGTCAGTGAACGCTTTGTTTCGTTTTGGCGTCAGACCGGGGGTTATTTCTCCGTATGCACTCAGGAAGAAAATTGGCTTGGCTTACGATGATGAGCGAGTAACTGATCATGAATTTTATTATAGCGCGACGGCTAAAGAACATATTGGCCTGAGTCTACGTGGCGTCGTTGGTTCATTACTAACTGGCAATCAGCCTAGACCCACACCGCCAATCCTACATTTTTGGGGTGTCGATATTGTCAATACCAGTATGGCGGAAGCTTTGGATTGGATTGAACAGCGTATCCTGCAAAAACAAAAAGCCCTGCTGGCTTTCGTCAACCCTGCTTGCCTGAACATTGCTTATACGCACACGGAATATCGGGATGTATTACAGACTGTAGAGCGCGTATTACCGGATGGCATCGGGATTAATATCGGTTGTCGACTACTTAATGAATCATTGCTCGCTAACATTAACGGCACCGATCTGTTTCCGCGTCTGTGCGAACGCGCGGCTAAAAGTGGCTATAGTTTGTTTTTATTGGGTGGCTTGCCAGGTATTGCAGAGCTTACGGCTCAGGCGATGCAAGAACGTTATCCTAATCTGCTCATCGCTGGTGTTCATGATGGTTATTTTTCCAGTGAACAGGAAAGCCAGGTCATCGAAACCATTAATAAGTCCGGCGCGGCCCTTCTATTGGTGGGTTTCGGTGTGCCTCAACAAGAATTATGGTTGGCGCGTCATCGTGAACAATTACTGCCCACTGTCTGTTTTGGTATCGGCGGGTTGTTCGATTATTATTCCGGGCGGATTCCACGTGCGCCGGTTTGGATGCGTGAAATCGGGTTGGAGTGGACTTGGCGACTACTTCAAGAACCCGGTCGAATGTGGAAGCGCTATCTGATTGGTAATCCCTTATTTCTTTATCGTGTTTGGTTGCAGCGTCAGCAGGGGTCAAAACTATGAATTCTAATTCTTATTTACAAAGTAAACTATTACGCCGTTACAGCAGCATACCCTATTTTCAAGGATCTATCTCTTTAATCTATAGAGTTAAAACGGTTGCTATGTTTGGCCGTGATTTGCGGGACTTATCCGTTAAAGCGTCTGATTAATATAGTCTCAGTTATCATTTTATTAATTTTGCTCATGCCTTTATTTTCCATCATTTTGGTGCTTATTTATCTAAGCACACCGGGTCCGTTATTCTGTAAGCAAACTAAGTTGGAGCGCTTGAGTAAGTTGTTCACAATGTGTCAATTCTGCTCCATGTACCTCGACGCGGATGACCTGCTATAAAGAAGTGATGGCGGAAAATTAAATGACCGAAGGATTGATCTTTAAGATGAAAAATAACCCGCCTATTAGCCGCTTTATTAGTAAGGCCTTCATTAATGAATTACTCCCATTATGGGATGTTTTAAAAGGTGATATGTCATTGATTAGTCCTCGTCCTGCACTGCCCTCCGAAATCAACCATTATTCCTTACAAGATTGTCAACGACTGGAAGTCATTTTTGATATTACTTGTATTTGGCAAGTATCCGGGCATTCCAACATACCTTTTCCGCAACAGGTGCAACTGGATGAGGAATACATTCAATCCCAGTCGTTATTAGTTGATCTTACGATGCTGTTAAAAATTATTCCTGCGATTTTATTAAGTCATGGAGCTTACTGATGGATGTCATAATTTTCGCAGATCGTAAAGGACAAGAATTATTGCCGTTGACGGAAGCAGTTTGCGTACCTTTATTACCGGTGGCCGGGAAAATGGTTATTGAGTATACCTTGGAAGCGTTGGTTGATGCAGATTTACGAAAAGCTCATATTATCCTCTCGCCTTATGCAGAGCAGGTCAAAAAAACGCTGGGCAATGGTGATCGCTGGGGTATACAAATAACATACAGCACCAGTCGTGGTGAAGAATCACCCATACAAGCGTTGATGCAGCTTCAACAAACGCCTGTACCACCCTTTTTAATACTACGGGGTGATATTATCCGTAGCGGACAAGTTAATGCTTTTTTGCAGCAGGCACAAACACAATCAGCGCCCTGTGTACATGCGCTGTTTGGCGATGAAAATGCTTATATGCTGTTCTGTCGTGATTTGCTTCATACTGAATTGGACAGTTTGAATTGGGTAACATCCATTCAAAAACACCCAACCAATTTTACGATCAATCTAATAGGTTCAGTGGCCAAGCTGGATTCACTCGCCGCCTTCCATCAGGCCAATCTGGATGCAGCGGTAGGACGGATTGCCATGCTATTGGTTCCGGGTCGCCAAACCAGTATCGGCCTTACACAAGGCCGTAATACCCAGGCGTACCCTCAAAACTTAAAGCAAGGCATCGCCTTGATTGGCTCCAATTGCCATTTACATCCTTCTGTTGAATTAAGTGGAGAAGTTGTGATCGGTGATAATGTTATTATTGACCGTTTAGCCACTATCGAATCATGTGTCATATTACCCCACACCTATATTGGTGAATTAGTGGAACTCCGTAACGCCATCGTTCGAGGTAATGATCTCATTCGTGTCGATAATGGCTCAATACTGAAAATTAGCGATGCTTTTTTACTCGCCGACCTAAAGACCACCACCTTCAACAAGGGTTTAAGATCAATTTTTAACCGCGTTGCCGGCTTGACATTATTATTACTGAGCTTACCTCTTTGGGTTTTTGCCTTGGTTTTTAGTCTGTTGAAAAATCCTGCAGAGCCTTACTGTAGCCGCCGTTTACGCGGAAATAAAATAGAACCAAATGCTTTTGGCATGCCGGAACGAACCGAGTTTACGGCAGGAGAATGGCAGATAAGCACACCCGTGCTACGTTACTTGCCTCGTATTCTTGCGGTTATCAGTGGCGATTTGACGCTCATAGGCACCTTGCCGGTCAGTATTGAAACTGCAGCGCTCCGTACCACGGAATGGGAGAATCTTGCCGATCAAGCCCCTGCAGGGTTATTGGGGCCAACACAGTTACACATACCTATTGACGCTTCTGAAGACGAAAAGCTGATGAGTGATTCTTTTTATGCGGCTCATTTTAACCTCAGGCAGGATTTGCGCTATTTATTACAATCCCTACAGGCACTTGTTTCGCGTAAAGCCTGGTTTGGCTAAATGCCTAACTTCTAATTCGTTTACTGCTTGATCCATACTTTAAATAAAATACCAAGGTTTTATTCTGAATGATCATCACTAAAAATAGAACTACTGGAATCACCTTAACGATAGCGAGCGTCGCTAAATGCGTTTCGCCTTTATGCGACGCGCTTCATGGGCTCTGCCTTGATGCAAGTGGCAGCGACTCGTGCGCCCATGCTGTCCAGCTTGCTGTCGTCGAAGCGCTCAACAATGTTATATTGCACGCTTATAATAATCAGCCAGATAATGATATCGTTGTCCAATGGCGTCCGGAAAACCGCCAATTACGTATTGAAATTATCGACTACGGTCTATCCATAACTTCTTTGCCGGAGGCAACATTAACGGCCTGGGATGCGGAAAGCGGTCGTGGCTGGTGGATTATTAATGCGTGTGTGGATGAATACTATTACAAAGTGATTGAATGTATCGAACGTAAACGGGTTTACAAACCAAAAAGCAATAACGACTATTCTGAAGATGTAATGATTAAATCACATTGCAATATTTTGACTTTAATCAAAAAATTTTAACGTTAATCGGATGTATTAAAAAAGCCCTCATGATGCTCGGACTGCACATAAAACTTCGACCTAAACACCTAAAAAATAAAATAATTTTAAAAATCTGAGTAACGAGATTACAAACCCTTCACGCTCCAGTTTCAACATAACAACATAACAACATAACAACATAACAACATAACAACATTATTTTAAACAAAAAGGCTTACCCCCCCCCACTATAAACAGGATTCTTTAATGATCTTACATGAACAAAAACATAACGACATTGATATAATTGAACTATCAGGCCGCTTCATCATGGCTAATACAGCGGAAGTCCGTGAACGATTGAAAGCCTTGATAGATAAAGGATCAGGCAAGCTCATCATTGATATGGAAAAAGTCACTTTTATTGATTCCGCAGCCTGTGCTGTGCTCATATCTGCTTTTAAGAATATGAAAATTAAATCAGGGCGTTTAATTTTAGTCAACAGCCCAATTGTCCAATCGTTAATTGAGCTAACCCGTCTGCACACCATTTTCGAAATATTACCTAATCTGCCTGCTTCTTTAAGTCAATTGGCAGATAAATGAAGCTATATGTCAAGATACCAAGTTTTAAAATAATATGAATCAATCCAAGCTTGTTCGTGTCCTTTTATTGGTTGATGAGCCAATCGAGGCTCAGCGAATACAAGTTTGCTTACGACAATTTAAAAATATTCCCCTTGAGGTTATGAGGACTTCAGTCCCCGGAGAAGCACCCAAGAAATTCATCGATTCCAGATCACAAGATATGAACTTTAAGGTAACTTGGGTTAGATCGTTAACCGAAGCACTAAAGAAAATTGCTGAAGCTCGTTTCGACATCCTGATT
Organism: Methylobacter sp. S3L5C; assembly: GCF_022788635.1. Lineage (NCBI taxonomy): Bacteria > Pseudomonadati > Pseudomonadota > Gammaproteobacteria > Methylococcales > Methylococcaceae > Methylobacter > Methylobacter sp. S3L5C. The sequence continues at coordinate 438,837 of NZ_CP076024.1, forward strand.
CTAGACTTATCGCTGCCAGATTCACAGGGACTATCTACCATTAACTTGGCTTTAAAAGCCGCTGACTCGGCAGCCATCATCGTGCTAATCGATTATGATGAAATTGGTTTTGCCCTCACTACCTTACAAGCCGGTGCCAAGGATTATATTCTAAAGGGTGACTCGGGTTATGAAGGACTAATACGGGTTATGCGGAATGTATTGAACCGCGCTGATATGGAAACCCGGAACCCTCTATTGGTTGCTGCATTAGAAGCAACTGCCAATGCAATTATTATAACTAACAAGGATGCTGTTATAGAATGGATAAACATGTCATTTACCGTTCTAACTGGTTACAGCTTTAAAGAGGCATTAGGAAAGCGACCTGCCGAGCTATTAAAATCAGGTGTACATGACCTAACGTTCTACCAAAAAATGTGGCAAAAACTTGATAAGAGAGAACACTGGCAGGGCGAAATTACCAATAAAAACAAGGATGGCAGCCTTTATGTCGCTGATGTGGATATATCACCCGTATTCAACAAGAATGGTTCATTATCAGGCTACGTAGAGATTCAAAGGGACATTACCGATAGTGTAGTACGATTGGCAATATCGAAAGCATTACAGCAAAACACACCTCTTAATGAGAGATTTAAACAGGTTATGAATATTATTTTTGATATTAAGCTGTTTAATACAGAACGTAGAGGCTGCGTATTTCTTCAAGCTAAAGATGAAAACTATTTGACCCTGTTTTTACTGCATGGAGAATTTAGTAAAGAGTTTATTGAAAAGGAAAACTCTACTCATTGTGGATCTTGCCTCTCTGAACATGCGCCCGTTTCAGGGAAAATATTTGTTTCTGATGATTGTTTCTGTGATCCGCGTCCTGAGCATAAATTTACCAATATGAATGCACATGGTCATTTCATCGTACCTATTACTTATGGTGATGAAGTCCTTGGGGTATTATTTCTTTTTACGGATCCTTATCCATTACAAACCGAAAATCGACTCACTATGTTTAAACAAGTAGGTGAGCTAATGGGACTTGCCTTACGTCAAGAAGAAGTAAAAAAGGATTTAGAAACGGCAAGAGATATGGCCATGCAGGCTTTATTGGTAAAAAATGGCTTTCTGGCCAATATGAGTCATGAAATCCGTACCCCCATGAATGGGGTATTAGGCATGCTGGATTTACTGCGCGAAACAAAAATGACACCTAACCAACAGGACTGGCTTGAGACAGCACACAGTTCAGGGAAAATCTTACTCGAAATCATTAATGATATTCTGGATCTTTCCAAGCTGGAAGCCGGCAAGTTTGAAGTTGAACAGAATGATTTTAATCTGATTGATTTAGTTGAGGATATTTGCGCATTACTGGCTAATCGAGCTCATGCCAAAGGACTGGAATTGAACTGTTCATTACCCTTATCATTATCTTTAAGCTGGCGCGGTGATGCCCTGCGTATCCGGCAAGTATTAACTAACTTAATCGGTAATGCCGTAAAATTTACCGAGCATGGCGAGGTCTCCGTGAGCATTATCCAAACAACTACGGATGGCTCAAACGAACTGCGTTTTGAAGTACGTGATACCGGCATCGGTATTTCACCAGAAGTGCAACTGTGCTTATTTAAGCCATTTACCCAAGCAGATAGCTCTACCTCACGACGTTTTGGAGGATCGGGGTTAGGCTTGTCAATCAGTAAGCAATTAATCGAGCTTATGGGCGGCACTATTGGTGTAAACAGCCTCCAGAGAACTGGCTCTTGCTTTTGGTTTACCTTACCATTGACAGAAAGCAAGAGCGTCGAAATAGCAAAGTCATTTTACGATTTTGTCAATAAACGTGCATTGATTGTTGATGATAATGCGACTAACCGTAATATTCTTGGCACTTATTTAAAGCGCTGGGAATTAGAGGTAAGTGAAGTTGATAATGCCAGCGCCGCATTGATGCAATTGCAGACTTCAGCGCTTAAAGGACTGACTTACGATTTAATTTTACTAGATATACAGATGCCGATTATGGATGGCTTAACTTTGGCAAAATGCCTCGCGCAAATACCCACATTAGCGAAAATACCAATTATTTTATTATCATCGGGAGACAATCTTGAGCCAGCCGACTATCAAGGTACCTCAATTGTTCAACGCTTGCTTAAGCCTACACGTCAATCACAACTCTTCGATGCAATTCTCAATACCTTGCAGAGTGACTCAGAAAAAACTCGGCAACCAACCCGACCTGAGCTTCAACTGCCCAGTTATCACGGAAAAAAAGTGCTCGTTGTAGAAGATAATAAAATCAATCAAAAAGTTATTACTGCGAGACTGGCCAAATTAAACATCGTTCCTGATCTTGCCGAAAATGGTCAGATTGCCTTGAATAAATTGACACACAACAGATACGATTTAATCTTCATGGATTGTCATATGCCTATCAAGGATGGCTATGCTACCACCCGTGAATTACGAATACTGGAAACCAGTCAGGGCTTTTCTCGTCAAACCGTTATAGCCCTCACCGCCAACGCTATGGAAGGAGAACGCAAAAAATGTTTGGCTGCCGGAATGGATGATTATTTAACAAAGCCGATCGTTTCCGAACAATTTACGGCCATATTGGCGGAACAATTTGGACTACAAACCACTGAAAGAACCCCACCTATAATTGTTGAAAACAATCTTCCGGTAAGCGTTTGGGATACTAAATTAACACTTAACAGTTTGGATAGTGATAACGATTTACTGAACGAAATGATAGCACTATTTATAATAGAAAGCCCCAAGCAACTCAGTGAATTATTAAGGGCTCAGGAAACCGGTAATCTTCTTGCCCTGACTAATGCAGCGCACGCTATTAAAGGTACCGTAGCTCATTTTTACGCAAAGTCGGCAAAAGATTGTGCCGAAGCATTGGAACGAGCAGCACGAAGTGGTCAGTCCGCTGATTATCAGGGCATGACTGACGCTTTGGTAAACGCGGTAACTGATTTAATGAATCATCTGGAGATAGCGAAAAATAAAGAGAATATCTAAAAATGCGTATTCTTATCGTTGAAGATAATTTACTTACTCGTGTGATGATGGAGAGATACATTGAAAAATGGGGCTATACTTTTTACTCTGTAGACAATATCAATTCGGCGTTAGCACTAATTTTGACTGAGAAAATCCAAATGGTCATTACCGATTGGATTATGCCCGGCGGTAATGGCACCGTTCTTTGTCAGCAGGTGCGGGCATTGAAATTACCTTTCTACACCTATTTAATACTAGTCACCTCTCTCGAAGATTCACAGTATGCAGTGGAAGGCATGGATGCAGGCGCAGATGATTTTATTCGTAAACCACTTCATTTTGATGAATTACATGCACGGATAAAGGCAGGAAAGCGCGTATTAGCGCTGGAAAAAAAATTAACAGAAGCCATTGAGATCATTAATCGCGATTTAAGTCTGGCGGCTAATATGCAACATAGTCTACTGCCTATCGCAACATCGAATATTCAGGGTATCAGCATTGATTGGCTACTCTATCCATCGACTAGTGGGTCTGGCGATACTTTCAATTTTTTCCGGCTGGATGAGAGCCATGTCGGATTTCATATTATAGATGTAGCAGGACATGGTATTGCTTCGGCCATGCAATCTTCTATACTAAGCAGATTAATGTCTCCAGATACGACTTGTAGTAATCTTTTAAAATTTAGCTCACCGGAAGCGCCCTATTACGCCTTGAGATCAGCACCTGCTGTCATAACCAATTTAAATCAGGACTTTCAGACAGATGTCAACAATATTCTTTTTTTTACTATGATTTACGGCGTGATTGATACAATTTCACGTACAATTGATTTATGTCAGGCAGGACATCCATATCCGATTTTTTTACCATCAGGTAAACCGGCAGAATTTATTATTGGTGGCGGTCTACCTGTTGGAGTAATCATTGAAGCAACCTATCAATCAGTTCAACTGAATTATAATTCGGGTGACCGCCTTTTTTTATATTCGGATGGCATTACAGAATGCGAATCTGTTAGTGGCGAAATGTTCGGTGCCGAGCGATTGCAATGGTTTGTTAATGAAACACGACATCTAAAAATTAGCGAGGTTATTAGTCAAATTAACGAACTTATAAGCTCGTGGCGAGGTGGTAACTACTTCGAAGATGATGTTTCCCTGGTAATTCTTGAATTTTGTTAACGGGAAACGCTAAGAAACCGAACTCAACCTTCTTTAAATGTTATATTAAATCAACTATCACATAATTCATTTTTTATAATTACTACATAGTTCAGCTATGAAACACACTGTTTCATCTTTAACAATAGTTTGCTTCAAACACTCAGGTAATAATCTAATTTGGCTGATTCTATGGTGGTTCCTTGACAGACAAATTGGCAATTAACACCTGCAGTCCTGCCCGCCATTTAAGATAACACAATCATCTTCAAGCTCAACATGCAAATGACGCCTATCAAAACACTCATCCATCTCAAATTCAACGGCAATTTCGCGGCAGCAAACAAGTATTGAGTATCTTCTAATTCACCTTACAGCCTTGAATCCGCTTAAACTCACTAGGAGAACAACCAAACTGTTGTTTGAATGCACGACTAAAATGTGCTGCATCGTTAAATCCCCAGCGAAATGCTATAGCAGATAGTCTATGACCTGTATAAACCGGATTCAACATATCCTTCCGACAATTATCCAGCCTACGCATCAAGACGTAACGCATCAGTGAAGTCCCTTCATCTTCAAACAAGTTGTTAATATATCGTGCAGATAAACTTGCGTAACGGGTAATCATTCCTGTATCGAGAGCAGAACTACGAAGATTTTGCTCAATAAATGTCTTGATATTATTAATAGAGACAGCTCTACTTCTGGAAAGATTACCGCCTACCGGGCGTACCGATGTTATCGCTAATGCCAGCAAATCCAGCGCATAAGCTGAAAGTGCAGAAAATTCATGGGTTTGTAACTCGCCTGCATGAGTCACACACGAATGTAGGAAATTTGATGCTACAAAGCCGATTCCTTGGGCACCAGGAATACGCAGTGCAGTGCAACGATCTATCCCCGCAACCCTGTCCCTAAATATAGCCCGTGGAATTGAAAGAATCAGCTTGGTAAACTCGCCAGGACAATGAATTCGATGTGGCAGGGTCGCATCATAAATAGTCATATCCCCAGGCTGAAGAAAAACCTCCCTTCCATTTTGTTCCAGGAGGTAATCACCGGAAATCAGCATAATGACAAAGTAGGCATTCTGACTGTTCAAGTGCGGCTCGCTGGGCAATCGCTGAAGTGAAATGGCACTGGATTGAATGGTCGATAACTGAAGATTCTCCCAGGGGTAAATAGTCAAGTCTTGAGACAAGTTACCATGAGCGGGTGAGGTTATTTCAACATTAGTGTACTCACGACAGATCACCTCACGCAACCAGTCGTATCTTTCGCGCGGTGCAATATCTTTAGTCGAAAACTTGAAACTGGCTCTGTCCGTTTTAAACAACAGTTTAGAGGATGATACCATCATATTTATACACTCGGGTTTGCTCAAGAAAACAGTTGCTCATGCATCCATTTTATCGTCGAAGCAACCGTTACAGTCAAGTTTTAGCTCCGCGTCACACCAGCCAGAAAAAATAAAAAGCGTCATACTAAAAACTTAATCAGCTAAATAAAAGCGACTTTGTTAAGTATCTGACACACCAGTCACTAAGCAATGTTGATTTTTGTCAAAACTTTCAGGTAATCAATTATGTATCAAAATTCTAAACATGCGGGCAATATGGTTTTACTTAGAGGAGCCACCTTATGGCTATTAGTGGCGCTGGTTTTGGCATGGTGCCTGGTTTTTATGAAATTAGAAGTCACTATCATAAAAATGATTTTTAAAGATTTCCATAGATTACTCCAAGGGCATATTGATTTTTTGTTAATGAGTGCGTTAATTTTAGGTTTTTATGCCGCAAAAGTACCATTGCCATGGCATGTCCAATGGCCAATGGTTATCGGTGCATTTACCAATTCAAGCTTGTTCCTTATGCAATCTATGTTTCCAGTCTTGGAAGCACCAGCAGAGGGAATATTTTCAATGGCATTCCGTATTTTTTTAATGCTAAGCCTTACAATCACGACATACGGGTTTGGTATGGGGGCGATTATTATTTTCAGATCAACGCTTAAAACGGCATCTTCTGACTAATCAAAGGTAAACCAATCAAACTACTCGAATTAAAGTTTTACAATATCGCATTGTACCGAGCTGTTCTTGTTACTTCATCATTAGTCGCATTTCCATACTTCCCGTCCAGCCGAGCCTGGACGGATCTTTTTATTGTATGCATTCCAGTGAGTTATTGAACATGATGAGACTATGTTCGACTACGAAACTTGGCTTTTTCTTAGAGTCATCGAGGTTAACCAATAAAAAAAAACCTGCCAAAAACCATCACCTTGGCAATTCTGAAGCGCCCATCAGATATTCATCTACGGCTCTGGCAGCTTGCCTTCCTTCGCGTATCGCCCACACTACCAGCGATTGTCCACGCCTTCCGTCACCTGCGGCAAAAACTTTATCGACACTGGTACTGTAGTGTTTTTCGTTGGCTTTAATCTGTCCGCGTCCATCCAGCTCAACGCCGAGATCCTGCAACAAACCTTCATGTACGGGATGAACAAAGCCCATCGCCAGCAACACTAAATCGGCTTTCAGCGTAAAAGTACCATCAGGTTTTTCACTCATTTGCCACTGTCCATTTTCTTGCTTCCATTCGACTGCTACCGCGTTCAGGTGGGTAATAATGCCATTCTTGCCGGTAACGCTTTTGGTATTGGCGCTCCAGTAACGGTGTTTAATACCTTCATCATGTGAAGAAGTCGTACGTAATTTGTTGGGCCAATTCGGCCAGGTAAGTAATTTATTTTCTTTTTCAGGCGGTTGCGGCAAAATTTCCAGTTGCACCACTGATAGTGCGCCTTGCCGTATTGATGTACCAATACAATCAGAGCCGGTATCGCCGCCACCAATAACTACTACATGCTTGCCCTGTGCAGAAATAGCGACCTCATCTGCGATGGGATCGCCGGCGTTGCGTTTGTTTTGCTGGCGCAAAAAATCCATCGCAAAATGCACGCCCTGGTAATCATTACGGCCAGCGACTTCCAAGTCACGTGCTTTTTCCGAGCCGATTGTTAAGACCACCGCATCGTATTCGGCGAGTATTTTTTGCACAGGAATATCTTTGCCGATATTACTGTTAGGTCTAAAGCGAACGCCTTCGGCCTGCATTTGCGCGATACGCCGGTCAATATGAATTTTTTCCATTTTAAAGTCAGGAATGCCGTAGCGTAACAAGCCGCCAATACGGTCATTTTTTTCATACAACACCACTTCATGCCCAGCGCGAGCCAACTGTTGAGCGCAGGCCATACCAGCAGGCCCTGAGCCTATCACAGCGACGCGCTTACCAGACCGCTCTGTAGGTATCTGAGGTTTTACCCAGCCCATTTCCCAGCCTTTATCAATAATGGCCCGTTCTATCGATTTAATGGTTACGGGTTGATCATTTAAATTAAGTGTGCACGCGGCTTCACAGGGCGCAGGACAAATACTGCCGGTAAACTCGGGGAAATTATTGGTGCTATGCAAAACCGCCAGTGCCTCTTGCCAATCACCACGATAAACCCCATCATTCCATTCGGGGATAATATTATTAACCGGGCAGCCCTGATGACAAAAAGGAATGCCGCAATCCATACAACGTGCGCCTTGCTCAGCCATCTCAACATCGCTGGGGGCTAACGTAAATTCTCGATAATGCTTGATACGATCACTTGGCGCTTGATAGCGCCGTTCAGCTCGCGGTAATTCCATAAAACCGGTTGGCTTGCCCATCTCAATACCTTCTTAAAAAATGGTTACACAGTTGCTGTAGCTTCGCCTAAAGGACGTAGGCGAGAGGCGTTAGCAGGACGCGGAAGCTTGTTTTTCCTGAATTTGTTTAAGCGCGGCGCGATAATCAACCGGCATCACTTTGATGAAGCACGGTAAATAATCCTGCCAATTTTCCAGAATGTGTTGCGCGCGCTGACTACCCGTATAGCGTTTATGATTTTGAATCAAATGCTTCAAGCGCTGGGCATCATGGCGTGTCATATCAGACATAATGTGGATACGTCCATGCGTTTCCAAATCGCCACCCTGGTGCGCCACCATTTCCAGAATTTCATCTTCTGCCAGAACCGGTTCAAGCTCAACCATAGCCAAATTACATAACTGATCAAAATTGTTTTCTTTATCCAGTACATAAGCCACACCGCCTGACATACCAGCGGCAAAGTTACGCCCGGTTTTGCCAAGCACGACGACAACTCCACCGGTCATATATTCACAACCATGATCGCCAACGCCTTCAACAACCGCAATAGCACCAGAATTGCGCACGGCAAAACGCTCACCGGCAATACCGTTAAAATAACATTCACCGCTGATTGCACCATAGAGCACAGTATTGCCGACGATAATATTTTCCGCCGGATCAATAGGACACTCTTTAGGAGGATAAATAGCGATACGTCCGCCGCTCATGCCTTTCCCTACATAATCATTACCTTCGCCTTCAAGCTCGATACTGATGCCTTGCGCCAAAAACGCACCAAAACTTTGACCGGCAGTACCTTTAACATGAACGACAATGGTATCCTCGGGCAAACCTTTATGACCATAACGCTTGGCAACTTCGCCAGATAACATGGCACCAAAAGTACGGTTGATATTACGAATCGGGGTATTGATAACAACGGCCTGTCTATTTTCCAGAGCTGGCTGTGCTTGTGCGATTAACACATGATCTAGCGCCTGTTCCAAACCATGTTCTTGCTGCTCGCAGTGATAAACAGCCGTGGAACTGTCAACCTCAGGCTTATAGAAAATTCGGCTAAAATCCAGTCCGTCCGCTTTCCAATGCGACAACGCTCGCTGCATATCCAGTTTATCAGAACGCCCCACCATATCGTCAAATTTACGAAAACCCAATTTGGCCATCCACCGGCGGACATCTTCGGCGATCATAAAGAAATAATTAACGACATGTTCCGGCTGTCCGGTAAACCGCTTCCGAAGCTCGGGATCTTGAGTGGCTACACCCACCGGACAAGTATTTAAATGGCATTTACGCATCATGATACAACCCGAAACAATCAGCGGCGCAGTCGCAAAGCCAAACTCGTCAGCTCCCAACAAGGCACCGATGATGACATCTCGCCCGGTACGCAAACCGCCATCAACTTGTACGGCAATGCGTCCGCGCAACTTGTTAAGCACCAGTGTTTGATGCGTTTCAGCCAGGCCAATTTCCCAAGGTAAACCGGCATGTTTAATCGAACTCATCGGACTTGCGCCGGTGCCGCCATCATAACCGGCAATAGTGACATGATCGGCATGGGCTTTGGAAACACCTGCTGCCACCGTACCTACACCTACTTCAGACACTAATTTAACGCTAATACGCGCTGCAGGATTAACGTTTTTTAAATCATGAATAAGCTGCGCCAAATCTTCAATCGAATAAATATCATGGTGCGGTGGCGGTGAGATTAAACCAACACCTTTTGTGGCATGACGAACTTTAGCGATAATCGCATCAACTTTATGTCCCGGTAATTGACCACCCTCACCCGGCTTGGCGCCCTGACTGATTTTAATTTGAATGTCATCGGCATTGACCAAATACTCAGTAGTCACACCGAAACGTCCCGATGCCACCTGCTTGATCGCAGAACGCATAGAATCGCCATTAGGCATAGGCTTAAAGCGTTCAGAAAGTTCACCACCTTCACCGGTGTTGGATTTGCCGCCGATACGATTCATGGCAATCGCCAAGGTCGTATGCGCTTCATAGGAAATTGAACCGAACGACATAGCCCCTGTCGCAAAACGTTTAAGAATTTGGGCAACCGACTCGACTTCATCCAGGGGCACTGGATTTGCCTCTTCCTTAAAGCTCATCAAGCCACGTAAAGTCAGCAATGTTTCATTCTGTTCATCGATTAAACGACAAAAATCTGCATAGCCCTCTGCGCTATTGGTACGAGTGGCATGTTGCAGGGTACTGATAGTTGCCGGTGTCCAGGTATGCGCTTCACCACGTATGCGATAAGCATATTCCCCACCAGTATCCAGTGCATCCCGATATAACGGCGCATGACCAAACGCCAAACTATGGCGACGCAAGGTTTCTTCGCTAATTTCCGGTAAACCGGCACCTTCAATCGTACTGGTGGTACCGGTAAAATAACCTTCCAAAAAGGACTCTGCCAAGCCTATGGCATTAAAAATTTGTGCCCCGCAGTAAGACTGATAAGTTGAAATACCCATTTTGGACATCACCTTAAGCAAGCCTTTTGACACCGCTTTAACATAACGCTTATGTGCTTCATACTCGGTAAGACCTGGTATATCCTGGCAAAATCGGGAAACCGTGTTGAAAGCCAAATAAGGATTAACCGCTTCTGCACCGAAAGCTGCCAACAGTGCAAAATGATGAACTTCGCGCGCTTCGCCGGTTTCGACGACCAAACCTGCTTTAGTGCGTAAACCTTCACGGGTAAGGTAGTGATGCACCGCAGATGTCGCCAACAAGGCGGGAATGGCAACATGTGCTGCATCCAGATCACGATCAGAAAGCACCAAAATATTATTGCCGTCTTTAACGGCCTCTTTAGCCGCCAGATAAAGCTTATCCAACGCTCCTTCCATTCCGCTTGCCCCCAAATCAGAGGGATAGCAAAGGCTTAAGGTTTTTGTTTTAAAAACGCCACCGGTACGCGCTTCAATACGGCGAATTTTTTCCAAGTCCTCATTGGTCAAGACAGGCTGTTCCACTTCCAACCGCATGTGCGTACCACCCTCATCCAAGCCTAGCAAGTTAGGCCTGGGACCAATAAGCGAAACCAAAGACATGACCAATTCTTCACGGATAGGGTCTATAGCGGGATTAGTCACTTGGGCAAAACCTTGTTTAAAATAATCGTATAACAGGCGCGGGCGCTGCGACAACACCGCTAACGCGGCATCTATACCCATTGAACCAATAGCTTCTTGCCCTGTTTGTGCCATTGGTTTTAAGATAAATTCAATATCTTCCCGGGTATAGCCAAATGCCTGCTGCCGGTTTAAAAGGGTAGCGACATCCGGTGCCATTGCTGAAATTTCATGGGGTAGCATGGATAGCAAAATTTGTGTTTTATCCAACCATTCTGAATAAGGATAGCGGGCAGATAAATCCGCCTTCAATTCTGCGTCATCAATGATGCGTCCTTGCACGGTATCAATCATAAGCATTTTTCCCGGTTGCAATCGCCATTTTTTAATAATTTTATGCTGCGGTATATTCAGTACTCCCATCTCTGACGCCATAATGACAAAATCATCGTCAGTAACCAGATAACGTGCAGGGCGCAACCCATTGCGATCCAATGTTGCCCCGATCTGACGACCATCAGTAAAGGCAATCGCCGCCGGCCCATCCCAAGGTTCCATCAGGGCAGCGTTATATTCATAAAATGCGCGCAGTTTTTTATCCATCAAGACATTGCCGGACCATGCTTCAGGAATGAGTAACATCATGGCATGGGCAAGCGTATAACCCCCGGCAACCAATAATTCAACGGCATTATCAAAACATGCAGAATCCGACTGTCCTTCAGCAATGAGTGGCCACAGCTTATGAACATCCTCACCCAAAACCTTGGATGCTATTGAATGCCGACGCGCGGCCATGCCGTTCATATTACCCCGCAAGGTATTGATTTCGCCATTATGGGCGATCATACGGAAAGGGTGAGCCCTATCCCAGGTTGGGAAAGTATTGGTGGAAAAACGCTGATGTACCAATGCCAGCGCACTGACAATACGCTCATCACCAAGATCTGGGTAAAATGGACCGACTTGATTCGCCAACAACATACCTTTATAAACCAAAGTACGCGTTGATAACGATGGCACATAAAAAGAGCTGCCATTGTATAAGTTTAAAGCGCTAATGCTATTTTCAACTTGCTTGCGAATAACAAACAACTTGCGCTCAAAGGCATCCTGATCGGGGCAATCGACACCACGCCCGATAAAAATCTGCCTGATAAATGGCTCAACCCGTTTTGCCGAAGCACCCAACTCGTGATTATCAACAGGTACATCACGCCAACCTAAAAAAATGGCTTTTTCCCGGGCAATGATTTCAGTAAACAGCCTTTCACAGCACGCCCGATCGGATAAATCGCGTGGTAAAAACACCATACCTACCGCATAATTTCCTTCAGCAGGTAGCGATAAGCCTTTTTTTTCATACTCGGCACGTAAAAAAACATCAGGCATTTGAATCAAAATTCCCGCACCGTCACCAGCATAGGGATCAGCACCAACTGCGCCACGATGCGTCAGGTTTTTAAGTAAATCCAAACCCTGTTTTACAATCGCATGACTTTTATGGTTTTTAATATGAACAATAAAGCCCACTCCACACGCATCATGTTCATTGCGCGGATCATATAAACCTTGCCTGGCCGGTAGCGTACTTTGACTCATGATTACCTCAAAAAGAAATTACAAAAGCATTACTATTCCCCTTACAGCCCCTTGCCCGGCACATGTATTTAGTGCTTCCATCAGAAGGCATCGGTGGGCAAAATCGCTAATTTATCTAAATGATAAATAAATCTCTTACGTTATGTTTTACAACACTTAACCAACAATCGCAAGCATTCTGAAAACAGTCATAAAATGGTTGAACTGGAAAAACGCTAATGACTATAAAATCAAAAAATTGTTGCCGTATAAATCTAAAACTCATCGGTCATTAACGCTAGCGTAATAGAGGTATTTTCTTAATCATTAAATAAGTATGGTATCTTTCTTGGTATGTTGGATGCTTGAATTTATGGTCGATTAATTATGAAAGAAAAATTTGATGTTGTAATCGTAGGCGGTGGCATGGTTGGAGCCGCCGTTGCCTGTAGCCTGGGTGGCAGTTTATTAAAAGTTGCGGTTATCGAGAGTTCTCCGCCACTGCCTTTCGCGTCTGATCAGCCGCATGATTTGCGGGTTTCTGCTCTCAGCATTGCCTCCAAAAATATACTTGAAACCGTCGGAGCCTGGCAAGGCGTTATTAATCGACGCTTTTGCCCTTTCCGTAGAATGCGGGTATGGGAAACTGCAGGTAACACCGAGTTTTGTAGTGATGATATCAACTATCCAGAATTGGGATATATCGTAGAAAATCGAATAACTCAATTAGCCTTATTGGATCGCCTGCAAGAATTTGACAATGTCGAACTGATCTGTCCAGTCAGTATTAAAAAAATCAATTACGTCGCCGGAAAACCGAGTGAAGTGGAACTGGAAGACGGGCGCATCTTGTCTGCAAAAGTTTTGGTTGCCGCCGATGGTGGCCAATCCAAAGTCAGACAAACAGTAGGCTTGGGTGTAACCAGTTGGGATTATAAACAACACGCCATGGTTATTTATATTGAAACTGCTTATGGACAGCAAGATATCACCTGGCAACGCTTTTTACCTAGCGGTCCTCAAGCATTTTTACCACTGACAGGAAATTATGGCTCTATCGTCTGGTACAATTCGCCTGATGAAGTCAGTCGTTTAAAATCCTTATCACTTGAGGCATTGAAAGATGAATTGGTTGCCGCCTTCCCTGCCTGCCTCGGCAAAGTGAACCGTGTGCTGGGTGTGGCCAGTTTTCCGCTTAAGCGACAACATGCCCAAAATTATGTTAAACCCGGCATGGTTTTAGTTGGTGATGCGGCGCACATGATTAATCCTCTGGCAGGGCAAGGCGTTAATATAGGTTTGCTGGATGCAGCAGCCTTGGGTGAAGTGTTGCTTGATGCAGCAAAAAAAGGTCTCGAACTTGGTGATTTAACCGTTTTAAAGCGCTATGAACAATTGCGTCGCAATGAAAACCTGAAAATGATGACGGTTATGGATATTTTTTACCAAATATTCAGTAATGAAATATTACCCGTAAAACTGATACGTAACTTAGGCTTGGGGCTAGCTGAACGAATTTTGCCAGCTAAAAATAAAGTCATGCGCAGTGCGATGGGCCTGGAAGGCAAATTACCCAAACTGGCTCGGGGCGAGCGGATTATTTAAATTCCGCCGGCACACAAATAGCTTACTACCGTCAGGTATTACTTCATCTTGCCCGGTAACTATGATGAATATCGGGCAATAAAAAAACTTTGCCCGACCTCCCGGACTTTGCCATACCTGATTACAGAGAATGGCTTAGTTAAATAAGACCGAAAAATCTCACACAATCTTGCTCAAGTCTTATCAAAAAGGGAGCAACGTTTCCGGCAGAGCAAGGATGTTTGCCGGAAACGTCAATTCCAGCTTTTGCCTCAACAGACTTGTTTCAGTCTTTATTTTAGCAAGTTATAAAACGTGGAAATCAGGTTGCAAATCCCGTAAGGCTTCGTCTGTTAGTGTCTCAGCAATACCTTAACTTTTTGAGCGGCATGTTCGCAATCAATAGCCGATTTCTCAACGCGACGACTCAAAAAAAAGCCAATATTCAAGCCTTCACTTTCCCGGGAAGCATATTCATTAAGTGGTCCACAGGCTTGCTGCATTTTTTGCTCAGCAAGTAATAAATCATCATGATTATTTTCACTATCCGCTTCCAAAAGCGCCATAATTTCGCTGGTCATACTATTTTGAAGCTTAAACACGCCTTCCACATAACGTGTGAACTCTTCCTTCGTTTGGCCATTTTCACCATAGCGCCCCACCAAAGGCGTCGCACACCCTGATATTATTAGCATAACCGACATCAACATCAAGCTTGATAAACTAACCAAACCGGCATTCCATTTTGTCATTTTATCCTTGCACAAGTCTTGTTAATTGAGATGTTAATATACTATGAATCGGATTTATCCGAGTACAAAAAAGCAACGAACGGGTAAAGAGGTGTCGTTTTATAAAAATAAAAACAGCTTTAATATCACCCCTGTTTTATGTATTATCAAAACAGCCTTCGGTGTATACTCCAAAGGCTTTATATCTCAAAAACAAGTAAACACGAGATCAAACTGATGACTGAAAAGACGCCAAGCAAATATCTGATCAACCTTGAAAAATACTTCGCTAATGACAATCCGGCATTGCTAAAATCAGCAAAAGTCTTTCATGATCTGGATCAAATTGAATACGATCTTGGTCTAATTGAAGCCGATGAAACGACTGCCAGTAAAAATTCATGGTGGCCAATAATCAGTTTGATTGGCGGCAATTCAACGGCAAAATCCCGGTTTATTAACAGCTACCTGAACATCCAGCAAGTAGTCTCGGGGATTCAGGCAACCAACCACAAATTTACGGTACTCTTACAAAATAGCCAAAACAATTCCGCGACGTTACCTGGCACAGCATTGGATGTTGATCCTCGCTACCCCTTTTATCAAATCAGCAGAAAAATGGAGCAACTGCAAAAAGGTGAAGGTAACCGGATTAATTCTTATCTGGAATTAAAAACCATCAACAGTGAGCGTCTTAAAGGTAAATTGTTCATCGATACACCCAATATCAGTGCGGTAGAAACCAATCCGATTAATTCAATGTTTATAAATCATATTGTTGAAAACTCTGACCTAGTGTTGGTTTTCACCGATGTATTTGAATCAGCATCGCCAATGCTTGATGACTTAATACAATGTATTACCCTTCACCAGGATTCCAATAAATTTGTTTACCTGATAGATGATCCTTTGGCAACGCTCAATCCAGGCAAAGCCAATGAAATCATTGCCTCCTGGCAAAGAAAGCTGTCGGGAACGGGGTTAAATACCGGACAATTTATTATTGTCCCCAATCAGCAAAACAGTATTAACCCGCTAGACAAAGTCGATTTTTCCGAAATCGACGAGCGCATGTCCAATGTTGCCTATAATCGATCCTATCGTGTTCTGGACTCACTGGAAAAAAACATACGCGAGATTGAAGACGTAATAATACCGGAAGTTAAAAATGGCATCCTGCTATGGAAAGAACGCGTCAATATCTCCAGCCTGATTATTCTTTGCTTTATTGCTATCCTGGCAGTTTTTGCTGAAATAAATATAGGAATTTTGGAATTTTTAATTGACCCTATTATTGGCCCTATATTAATCGCCATCTTATTGGCAATTATGATGCCTGTACATCTATTAATTAGCAGACTACATGCCAAGTTAATTATTACCAAGCTTAATGAACGCCAGAAAGAACTACACTTAATGGAGAATTTGGCTAATCTCTTTGAAAAGAACTTAACCTTTATACACATGCTGTTACCCATTAACGAACCGGCGGCCTGGAATAAAAAAATGAAGGCCCGCTTAATCGAATTAACCGATAAAACTAAAAATCTGGTGCAATCGTTGAATGATAACTTTGGTACTTATGATGAACAAGTCTTCACAGACTACCAAGAAGATGAGCAATCCGACTATGTGGATTTATCAAAATTTAAAACATAATTGCAGGTTTTAAAAACTTATTATTCTGACAACAAGCATGACTTGCCATGTTAACTATTGAAATTCTAAAACAATATTTGCCTTTGTGCTGGCTTAAACACAACCCGCTTGAGCTAACAAGATCAACAAGTTTTTTTAAACAAAACTTGTTTTTCTATTTTATTTTTGAGTATTTCATGCAAGCGAACATGACTGACGATCCTTTTGAATCGTTTATTGAAGTCGCTATACAAACATTGTTAACGTTACTGTTTATAGGCGTAATACTGCACTTGAACAAGGCCTTATATGCCTATATACAAGTAACAACAGCCATTTTGGTTTGTGCCAATATAATCTCTGTTTTCGTCACTCCGGTTTTAATCTGGCTAACTGTCAGTGAAGATCTTTTAAGTTATTATAGTTTGGGGGTATTGTTCCTGTGGGAATTTATAGTGATGGCCTATATTTTCAGGCAAATACTTGCCATTACTTCTGCCGCCAGTCTGGCTCTATCATTGCTTTATTTTATAGCAACTTATTTTGGTGCGTTCGCCATAGGCAATATATTGATGTAGGCCTAATTTTTCAAACATTAAATATTTAATTCATGTGACTGTAAACTCACATAGATAACATTCTTTTAAGGGATGTTATCTATCAGAGGATTTAAAGTCTTTAAGCTAGCAGACCTAAACTACCCAACATATTGGGTAATCAGACCTTGTAACTCGTTTCTATCCAGTTGATGATTATCAACTTTGAGATAAGCCACTGCCTCATCGTAGTGCAAGGTAATTTCCTCTACCCCGTTAATTTTTAACATCGCCGCAACAAAATCATTGGCTTCCTGCTCGTTAATTTTTTCCAAGGAGATAAGCAAATTGGCCCAATAGCGAGGCGCTTTCATACTGAGTGACAGTATTAACCAACTCAATGCAGCTGCTGCACAAAATAAAAACACGCCGCTGGCACCATATTCGCCATAGCACCAACCTCCTACCCCACCACCAATACCGGCACCCAAAAACTGGGAGGTTGAATAAACGCCCATTGCCGTTCCTCTTAAATCACCCGGTGCAGTCTTGGAAATTAATGACGGCAAAGTGGCTTCCAATAAATTAAAGCCGGTAAAAAACAACCAAAGAAAACCAATAATTGCCGGCAAAGACGCATTAAACTGCATTAAACCCAAATCAGCCAGAACCAATGCAGCAATAGCACCGATGAATACCGGTTTCATCTTGCGTTTTTTTTCTGCCAAAATAATGAACGGAATAATGGCGGCCATTGAAATAACAAAAACCGGTAAATAAACTTTCCAATGCTCAGCAGGCAATAAACCGGTATCACGCATTAATAATGGTACAACTACAAAACTGGCCGTTAAAATGGCATGTAAAATAAAAATGCCATAGTTAAGTCGTAATAATTCCTTGTTTTTTAAGATATTAAAAAACTGGCCGGGAACCAGTTCGGCATCCCGATGAACTTTGGATTGCTTTGGGTTGGGTACTTGATAACGAACAACCCAAATAGCGATTAATGATAACCCTGCAATCAGCCAGAATATCCCGTGAACGCCAATAAATCCGGCAATGACCGGCCCTGCGGTAATGGCAACTCCAAAAGAGACGCCAATACTGAGACCAATTAAGGCCATCGCTTTAGTGCGATGTACTTCTTGTGTTAAATCGGCCACCAAAGCCATAATAGGTGCAGCTATTGCACCCGATCCTTGTATCGCTCTGCCCAATAAAACCCCATAAATACTGCTTGAAAGCGCTGCAACCACACTACCGATCAAAAACAGTATCAAGCCGATGATAATAATTTTTTTTCTGCCAAACCGATCCGACATTAAGCCAAAAGGAATTTGTAAAATTGCCTGACTAATACCGTAAATACCGATAGCCATACCGATTAATGCTGGTGTTGAGCCTTCAAGTTGTTCGGCAAATAATGACAATACCGGCAAAATCAAAAACAAGCCCAGCATGCGTAAAGCATAAATACTTGCTAAAGACCACGTTGCTCGCTTTTCCGATGAACTCATCGGACTCGTAATATCCTGCACTTTTGTCAAAACCGGTTGCTCCTGTAGGCTTAAAATTTAAGTATCATAAACAGGTTGCGGTAACAATAAAACCCTGTTTATTTCGTGTGATTAATTAATCACTGTCCTGATCAACAACACATTATAGACAGCATCTGTATGTAAGTTATGACAGGAAGTTTTGAAGGCAAGTCAGAACCTTGTCGTTTTGACTAAAAAACTACTCCACAACATAACCGTTGAGAATTTTTAATCCCCGAATTCCAGCGACTCTTACTCAAAAAAACGCTTTAAATAATGTCCCGTATACGACGCTGCATTTTCAGAAACCTGTTTTGGCGAGCCTTCGGCAACCAACATACCACCACCATCACCACCTTCAGGCCCCATATCAATCAACCAGTCGGCCGTTTTGATCACATCCAGATTATGCTCGATAACAATCACGGTATTGCCGTGATCACGGAGGGTATGCAATACACCCAGCAATTGTTTTATATCATGAAAATGCAGGCCGGTAGTGGGCTCATCCAAAATATATAAGGTCTTGCCGGTATCGCGCTTGGAAAGCTCTTTGGCGAGTTTCACGCGCTGCGCTTCGCCGCCGGACAACGTTGTCGCATTTTGCCCCAAAGTAATATAACTCAAACCTACCTCGGTTAAAGTGTGTAACTTTCTGGCCAATGTCGGCACCGGACTAAAAAATTCGGCAGCATCCTCTACCGTCATCTCCAGTACCTGATGAATGGTTTTGCCTTTATAACGAATTTCCAGGGTTTCACGGTTATAGCGCTTGCCGTTACAGGCATCGCAATGCACAAAAATATCCGGCAAAAAGTGCATTTCAACTTTGATAACACCATCACCTTTACAGGCTTCACAGCGGCCACCCTTAACATTAAAACTGAAACGTCCAACGGTATAACCTCGTGAGCGTGCTTCGGGAGTCGCTGAAAAGAGCTCGCGTATCGGCGTAAACAAACCGGTGTACGTTGCCGGGTTAGAACGTGGCGTGCGCCCTATCGGGCTTTGATCGATATCAACGACCTTGTCAAAATGCTCCAGCCCTTCGACAGCATCACAGGGCGCAGGAATAATACCGGCTCGATTAATTAACCGGGCCGCATATGCGTATAAAGTATCGTTAACCAAGGTTGATTTACCGGAACCCGACACGCCGGTCACACAAGTCAACAAACCAACCGGAAAGGAAATATCCACATTCTTTAGATTATTGCCGTGGGCATTGCGGATGGTAATTAACTTGTCTTTATCGATAGGCGTTAATAATTCCGGAATTTCAATACTCACTTTCCCGGATAAATATTGCCCCGTTAATGAGTCTTCGTTATTAAGAATATCATCCAATGTACCTTGGGCAATAATACGTCCACCATGAACGCCCGCGCCAGGACCAATATCGACAATATGCTGTGCCGAGCGGATGGCATCCTCATCGTGCTCAACCACGATAACGGTATTGCCTAAATCACGCAAATGAAACAAGGTATTTAGCAAGCGCTGATTGTCTCGTTGATGCAAACCGATAGAGGGCTCATCAAGCACATACATAACGCCGACAAGACCTGCACCAATTTGACTGGCAAGACGAATGCGCTGGGCTTCGCCACCCGAAAGCGTGTCTGCACTGCGATCCAGCGTCAAATAATCCAGCCCGACATTAACCAGAAATTCCAACCGCTCCTGGATTTCTTTAATAATTTTTACCGAGATTTCACCGCGTTGACCCGGCAGACACAACTCATTAAAGAAAGTCAGGGATTTGCGAATCGGTAAATGGGTCAGCTGATGTATCGGAAATTCTTCAATAAAGACATTTCGGGCGGCGATATTAAGTCTGGCGCCATTACAAACGTTACAAGGTCGGTGTGAGCGATATTTTGCCAGTTCATCACGAACCATTTGCGAATCGGTCTCATGGTAACGCCGTTCCATATTGGCAATAATGCCTTCAAAGCGATGTTTCTTGGTTTTAACCGACCCTGTGCCGGACATAAACTTAAAGTCAATGGCGGTATTTCCACTTCCATAAAGCACAATATCCTGCACTTCTTTGGACAGTTCTGAAAAAGGGACTTCCAGATCAAAACCATAATGCTGGGCCAATGAGCAGATCATTTGATAATAATAGGCATTGCGCCGATCCCAGCCACGAATGGCACCACCGGCAAGACTGATGTCTGGATTGTGAACAATCAGATCGGCATCAAAGTGCTGTCTGACGCCCAAACCATCACAACTACTGCAAGCGCCTTTGGGATTATTAAAAGAGAATATACGCGGTTCCAATTCGGTCAAACTATAACCACATTGAGTACAGGCATAACGCTCAGAAAACACCAACTCTGTTGCATCTTCAATACAAGCGGCAATGGCAATACCGTCGGCAATACGCAAAGCAGTCTCAAATGATTCGGATAATCTTAGGGCCAGATCCTCGCGAATTTTAAACCGGTCAACCACCACTTCGATGGTATGTTTCTTTTTTAAATCCAAAGCCGGCGCGTCATCCAAATCGTAAACCACACCATCAATACGGGCACGAATGAAGCCTTGGGCACGCAAGTCATCCAATAACTGGCTATGCTCGCCTTTACGGTCATTAATTACCGGAGCCAACAGCATCCAGCGTTGATCTTGCGGTTGCGCCAAAATATGATCAACCATCTGGCTGACGGTTTGTGCCTCCAGTGACACATGATGCTCAGGACAACGCGGCGTACCGGCACGCGCAAATAACAGCCGTAAATAATCATAAATTTCGGTAATCGTACCGACTGTTGAGCGGGGATTGTGCGAGGTGGATTTTTGTTCAATAGAAATGGCGGGCGACAAGCCTTCTATATGATCAACATCCGGTTTTTCCATGATGGATAAAAACTGACGCGCATAAGCAGAAAGAGATTCCACATAGCGCCGTTGACCTTCAGCATAGATGGTATCAAAAGCGAGTGATGATTTACCTGAACCGGAAAGCCCCGTAATAACAATAAGCTTATCCCTGGGCAGGTCAATATCGATATTTTTCAGGTTATGGGTTCTGGCACCGCGTATGCTAATGGTATCCATCAAATAATTCCGGCAATGTAAACAGCTCCCTAATATACGTTTAAAGTGCTGTTTGCACAAACTCATGGCAGGTTAATTATAAAGCAGCGTGCAAATATTTAGACTACTGACGGCCTTACTGTCCAGTGATGGTAGCCACATTTATTTGCTCACATTACCTCTTTCAGGGAATGCACTGACAGTCATTGGGAGCGTGCCGGGAGTTATTGTGCTCTCCCTGAGAGTTTTTGGGATATTCATGAGGATTATTGACCACTCCCTGAAAGTTATTGTGCTTTCCCTAAGAATCTTTATGTTTTGCCTAAAAATCTTTGTGTCCTTCCTGAGAATTATGGTGTATCCCCTGAGGTTCTTAAAGAGTATCAGCAGAGTCAAGGGGAAATCCTTGGGGTTAATTGCTGGCTCCCAAAAAAATTTTAGCTGCTGCATTACAGTGTGCCGACAAGTCTTGGCGGTTATTAGCCATTTACAAAGACTATTTATTGCTTACCAATCACTATAGAAATGCGCCTACTAAGATGCAAGGATTGCACTGACAGATAGAGGGCTTGACCTGACAAACGCAGGACTTGACCTAGCAGGTAGAGGAACTATCTTGCAAGGCAGAACTTAAAAACAGGCGATAAAACAAGTTAACTTAAAAGCTGGCCTCACCAGGAAATAACCTTAAGAATATCGACTAGCAGTCAGAAACCGATAACAGCCTGTTAATGGATGTTATCAGTAAAATCATCTTACTTGACTCGCTTCCAAGTTGGAGCAACTAGCCTTAATGCAGAAAAATGGAATCGAGGCCTTATTTTCGACTATCCTCGATTCCACTATGTTACATTGAGACTGCTTGCTACTTTTTTATGGATGAGAGTTTTTTATAGAAAATATGGCACAAACCGAAGTTAGTCCTTATAGCAATAACATTTTCTATTAGCTGGATAACCTTAAACTTAAACAAACAACAGAGGATTTCTATGAGTATGATGAACGAGTTCAAAGAGTTTGCAATGAGGGGCAACGTGGTGGATCTGGCCGTAGGTATTATTATCGGCGGAGCTTTTGGTAAAATAGTTTCTTCGATAGTCGCTGATGTCATTATGCCGCCGATTGGACTGCTTCTTGGCGGCGTGACTTTTACCGATCTTAAAATAACCCTAAAAGGGGCTATCGACAAAGCACCTGCGGTCACATTGAATTATGGTAATTTCATTCAAACTATCGTCGATTTTTTGATTGTTGCCTTTGCGATCTTTGTGATGGTAAAAGTGATGAACAGCCTAAAGAAAAAAAAAGAAGCTGCACCGCCTCCATCAATACCTGCCCAGGAAGTCTTGCTGACAGAAATTCGTGATCTGTTGAAAAATCGAGAACCGGATGCCCTACCCACTATTACCAGTAAAGCCGGCAAGTAGCCTCGATGTAGCTCGTAGGATGTGTAGAACGTAGTGAAACCCATCGCATTTAGATTGTTTATGATGGGTTTCGCTATGGTTCTACCCATCTACACATTGAAATCGCATAAGGCGGAAGCCGACAGCTTTGTAGATCAACAAAACCTTATGATCAACCGTCATCATGCGGCACCCAAATTCGTCAACCTATTCAAGTCATCCGTGCGTTGGTCAACACGCCGTTGATAACTGGCCTGGTTTTTGGTGCAAATTAATGTATGGGGACTGCCGATGCGTTGAGTAGCGCAATTAACATCGTTTGGGTGTTGTTTGATTATTTGTTCAACATGCTTGCGTCTTGCCTCAACGGCCTTAAGAGTCCATTTAGGTTGTGTCGGGTCGTCCAAAAATGACTTCAATGCCGTGCAATCTTGACAGTCGCAAGTTATTTGGCTGTCTCGTTGCCAATCTGCTGGCGGCTCCAATGCCATCATCACCCGCACATTGATATGCGTAATCACAGCTGCCCGTAATCCCGTGATGGCCGGCAGGTTGCGATGGAGCTCAGATTGAGTGAGGGACAAGACTGCTGCTACCAAGACTTTATCCACATCATAAACAACAGGCCAAGCCAGAAAATAAGCCAAGGCATTGTCGGCCAGTGCGGTATTTATGGCACTGAAACCAGTCAGAATATTGGCCACTAATTCATCGTTGACCGTCATTCTGCCACGTTCCCAAGGTTGTAGCTCAGGGAAACGTTGCGGGTCTCCCGGCAGTTTGGCCCATAAGATTTGCGCGGCATTATTGAGGTCTGGCGCAGTATTGGGTTCGGCAACACATAAGTCGGCCAATAGAGCGGCACACGCGTCATAAGCTTTACCTGCACTTAAAGAGAATGCTTGTTCCAAGGTTCTGACCACATTAGGCCAAGGTACAAGCGTTGCAGTTTGCACCAGCGCATCACTGTCTGCTTTTTGATAAAAACCACGCCTGGCGATACACTGCCAATAGGCATTGACACAGTGGCTGTCATGCAAACGAAACAGGCATTTTAAAAATTCACGGTCATTGCGGTAGCTTTGATGGCCATAAGGGTTGTTGGTATTTTCGCGAAAGATATCGCGCAACATATAACCCGCCAACATGTGAGCATCTTGCCATAGGCTTGAATTTTGGTCTTGGCCTTCATCTTCCAAACGTTGACAAAAATCCCATAACACCGGCAATGTCTCCTCGAACCCTGCCTGGTTAATAATAGCCAGATTTAGTGCTTTAGACCAAATCACCAAAGCAGCAGCTTGATAGATACGCTCAAAAGAAGCCCCGGCATTGCCGGTGGCCTCTTGAAATTCGATGCCATCAGGCTCAATAGCTTCGTAAGCCGTCGTTGGGCAAAATTCATATTCACTAAACGGCAGAGTAGGCAAAGGTGATGGTTTGCCATCCCTACGCCGCCATTCGAAAATAGTTTCGATACGCTCATCGACTTCGCCAATTTCAAAATCGTCATCCTCCGGCTCATCATCCCAGTAACGCCCGCGTTTACGCCCGTAGCCACCGCTATATTCAGCACTGCCGCTTTCCTCAACCGACACCAACGCCAAGTGAATCTCACAATCGGCTTGTTCAGCCGCCGCCACCAACACCTCAGCCACTGCCGCATCGGCGTTTTTTAGGGTATCAAACCCCAACTCTGCCGGCGTATAGGCATGTTCCAAGAGATAAATCAATTTTTCGGGTACTTCGTCGCCAGGTTCCGCCTTAAGTAAGGTCGACCAGTTATGCAACAAGGCCGCTACCAAGTCTTGCTCTTGATGATAATCCGGCGGCTTCGGCAGCGGCAATTGTTTGTCGGCGCGAACCAGGTTGTAAATCAAGGTAAGTCGACAGCCTTGAGTGACAGGCAATACCTCATGTACGCAATCAGCATAAAACGCGGCATAACCGATTTCAGCGGCATCCTCACAATGTAAATCCAAGGTGACCGCTTCTTGCTGATGCTTTACCACCAGTTCGCCGCCCTAATATTCTGAGAGTAATACAATGACCAAGGTGGCAAACATACCCGGTGTTTTTTCCGAGTCACGGTGACTGACAAAAAAACTGCCGGCATCATAGACCAGCAGCTTATATAACTCTGCCTGCACCTCGCCACTTACTCCCAACCCTGCCGCACAACGGCTGACAATCGTGGTCAGATTTTCCGACCAATGCTTGCCCTTGATGGTGACTTGCCGGGCATCAATCTGCCAAGTGCGCCGCACGTCGGTATCGACCAAAGTTTCTTAGCCGCGACCATAGGGTGCTTGTTCGGCCATAGCAACCAGCTGCTCTGCCTGCATTGATAATAATGGCAAAGCAATCCTGCCGACACCGGCAACCTCCAATTGCGGCAAGAAGATATCCAGACTGCCGGTGGCATAAAAGTCACCGGGACGTTGCACGGTTTGTAAGCTGTCGAATATTTGATCAGTGATTGGAGTCATGGGTTTAGAGTCTATCGTCTTTCAAAATTAAATTTCCATTACATGAAGTTTTAAATCTACATGGACACCATCCCTTAAAGGGATGGTGTCCGTTAGAATCAAGTTATTTATCTGAAAATCTAAATAAGCAGATGTGCATTAAAGAATTATTTTTCAATAATAGCCAATTTGTCCGAGTCGATACCCAGTAACAATTGGCCTTTTAACAAGCCAACTAATTCCCTGCCTGCCATGGTAAAACGCCAGCCATGGAGTAGCGGACAATCTTCATCATCATTAAACAACAGCTCTTCAAGGTCTTTACGTGAAGCCAGAATGGTCGGATTTAAGGCATTTTCTTCTGCGCGCACCCTGACTAATGCCGTTAAAATATCCAATATAGCTTCTTCTTGCTGGTTTTTTTTAGCGGGTCGGTCTTTTTCATGTAAAGGGAGCGGCGCACGATTTTTGGCATCAGTAATTAACTGACACAACTCTTTACCGTAACGGTTAACAGCGCGCTCATTGATACCTCGCACATTGGCTAACTCTGCAACGGTTTCAGGCTGTAATTTGGCTAAATCGAAGAGCAATTCATCACGTAACAGCCAGCTTTTAGGACGATCTTCCGCTTGCGCAGTTTTTTCTCGCCATTGCGCCAGAGTTTGAATAATAGACAATTGCTTGCCGGTTAATTTATTTTTGCCTTTAATTTTAAACCAGGCTTTTTCGGGATCTACTTGATAAATAGCCGGATTTGTTAACTCGGCAAAGTCATGTTCTAGCCAATCAATACGTCCCAATTCAGTCAGCTTTTGAACCATAATTTGATAAATCTGGCATAAATAAATGACGTCATCAGCGGCATATTCAATTTCCGCTTCGGTTAATGGCCGTTTACTCCAGTCTGCACGGGTATGAGCTTTGTTTAAATTAACACTAAGTAAACTTGAAACCAGCATGGCGTAACCCGGATTATCTTGAAAACCCAACAAAGGTGCAGCGATTTGAGTATCAAAAATCGGTCCGGGTACTTTACCAGTCCATTGATGAAAAATTTCCAGATCTTGTCGACAAGAATGAAAAACTTTAACAATGGCAGGATTGTAAATTACTTCAAAAAGCTCATCCAGATTCGGTAACGCTATCGGATCAATACAGGCAACCCATTCCGGTGTCGCTATTTGCAACAAACAAAACTTTGGATAATAAGTCTTTTCACGCAAAAACTCGGTATCAAGTGCCAACCAGGATTCTTTCTTTATCTGTTCACACAGTTTGGCCAGCTGATCAGGGGTGTCAATATATTGTATGGATGTCATAGAGGTACAAAAGCAGTTGTTAAAATTAACCAGGAATCAAAGGAGTGCTAATTACCAATAAACAAAGGCAAGCAAACATTTTTGAAAGGCTGAAAGGTTTTATCGAGAACCGGCGCACCCATCAATTAACAGACCCGACTGACCGGGTTTGTTATTGCTGGACATCACCTAATCCGCTGTAAAAAAGTGGAGCAGTAACTTAAATCAGCACTTATCTGGCTAATACGTCTAAACCGGCATCAAATGAAAGAATTTCTCCTTCAGTTTGCTGACTACGCATCAATCCTGCGAAATCAAATAATTGCCTGTCGGCTAACTGTGAAGGTGCAACGTTCTGGAGACTGGTAAAGATGGTTTCCAGTCGCCCGGGAAATTGCTTATCCCAACTTTTTAACATGACTTTCATCGCCTGTCTTTGCAGGTTTGCCTGAGAACCACATAAATTACAGGGAATAATGGGGTAATCCATGAAGGCGGCAAAACGTTCTATATCTTTCTCACGGGTATAAGCCAGCGGCCTGATAACGATATTTTTTTTGTCGTCACTCAACAATTTGGGTGGCATGGCTTTAAGCTTTCCACCATAAAAAATATTCAGAAAAAATGTTTCCAGAATATCATCACGATGATGTCCCAAAGCTATTTTGTTAATCCCGTTGGCTTCGGCATAGCCGTATAAGGTTCCTCGTCGTAAGCGCGAACACAAGCCACAAGTGGTATTACCTTCAGGAATAACGCGTTTGACTACGCTATAAGTATCTTTTTCAATGATGTGATAAAGCACGCCCAGGGATTTAAGATAGGCGGGTAAAACATGCTCGGGAAAGCCCGGTTGTTTTTGATCAAGATTAACCGCTATCAGCTCAAAATCGATAGGTGCGGTTTTCTGTAACCCCATCAGAACGTCTAATAACGTAAAGGAATCTTTTCCTCCTGACAGGCAAACCATGACCTTATCGCCATTCTCGATCATGTTATAGTCGACAATCGCATCACCGACAGTGTGCCGCAGTCGTTTTTGTAATTTGTTAAATTGAATTCTGGATTTTTGCGTATGATCTGACATGGTCAGAATTATATTAGATGATGAAGCAATATGCATTTTATAACTTGTTTACGTTATTTTATGCCTATTCCTAGGGAGAAAAGGACATCGGGATTCATAACCTGCTGAATCCCGATAAGAAAAACATTAACCGTTGTAACGCTGGAAAATCAAGGTTGCGTTAGTGCCGCCGAAACCAAAACTATTCGACATAATCGTATTTAAAGTAACATTATCTTGGCGCTCGCGAACAATAGGAATGCCCTCGGCACCGGGATCAATTTGCGTTATATTGGCTGAAGCGCTAAGAAAGCTCTCTTCCATCATTAATAATGAATAAATGGCTTCATTAACACCTGCAGCGCCCAAAGCATGACCGGTCAATGATTTAGTCGAACTGACCCAAGGCATATTCCCTTCTCCGAATACCGCACGCAAAGCGCCCAATTCTTTGGTATCGCCAACAGGTGTGCTGGTACCATGGGCATTGATATAATCAATAGTGCCGTCCACAGTGGCCATAGCTTGCTGCATGCAGCGCACAGCGCCTTCACCTGACGGTTGAACCATGTCATAACCATCAGAAGTTGCGCCGTAACCGACCAATTCAGCGTATATCTTGGCACCACGTGCTTTGGCATGCTCCAGTTCTTCAATGACTAAAACACCACCACCACCGGAGATAACAAAACCATCACGGGTTTCATCATAAGGTCGGGAAGCGGTAGTGGGTATGTCATTATACTTGGAAGACAAAGCACCCATGGCATCAAACAGTACCGACATGGTCCAGTGCACTTCTTCACCACCACCAGCAAACACCACGTCCTGCTTACCCATCTGAATTAGCTCCATGGCATGACCAATACAATGGGCACTGGTCGCACACGCAGAACTAATGGAGTAATTGACACCTTTAATTTTAAACGGTGTTGCCAGGCAAGCCGTATTGGTACTGGACATACTTCTGGGTACCATATAAGGACCAACTTTTTTAATACCTTTTTCGCGCAAAATATCTGCCGCGTCAACAATATTTGAAGTTGAAGGGCCGCCAGAACCCATCACCAGACCGGTTCTAAAATTAGACACGTCAGTCTCATTTAAACCTGAATCAGCAATGGCCTGTTGCATCGCGATATAATTAAAAGCCGCCCCATCACCCATAAAACGTTTTGTTTTACGATCAATAAAGGCATCAAGGTCTATGTTAATCGGGCCATGCACATGGCTACGAAAACCCAAATCCTCATAAACTTTTGAAAAAGTGATTCCTGAACGACCTTGTCTTAAGGAATCGACAACCTCTTTTCGGTTATTCCCTATACTGGAAACAATGCCTAAACCGGTTACTACGACTCTTTTCATTTTACTTTTGACCCTTAAAAATCTTCTGTAGAAGTAAATAAACCAACCCGCAGATCCGTGGCTTCATAGATAACCTTGCCATCGACTTCCATGGTAGCATCCGCTATACCCATGACCAGTTTCCGCATAATCAGTCTTTTCAAATTAATTTTATATGTGACTTTTTTGGCAGTGGGCAGGACTTGTCCGGTAAACTTAACTTCGCCCACACCTAAAGCACGTCCTTTTCCTGGTCCGCCCATCCAGCATAAATAAAAGCCCACTAGTTGCCACATGGCATCTAGCCCTAAGCAACCGGGCATCACAGGATCACCCTGAAAGTGACAGGCAAAAAACCACAAATCAGGATTTATATCCAGCTCGGCAATGATTTCACCCTTTCCATAGGTACCGCCTTCCTCGGATATATGGGTAATACGATCCATCATTAGCATGTTTGGTAGAGGTAATTGCGCATTTTTAGGTCCGTATAACTCCCCTCTACCGGACTTCAATAGTTCTTCGCGCGTAAAACTATGCTGTTTGTGCATGCTATTCGTGTACCTTAATAATTATTCTTATAGTTTAATAGGGGTATTATCTAACAGACACCAAAAAAAATCAGCTGAATTTTTAATGGGGACGTACATCAAACAGCATTTTTGTAATTTTTAATGCATTTCTTTGTATTCTTTGCTGATAAATAATAGCGTAAGACAGCACAGAAGTGACATATTTTCTGGTTTCTTTGTAAGGAATTGTTTCAATCCAAATATCGGCAGGTACCGAACCCTCAACAGGCAACCATTTTACTACCCGGTTTGGCCCCGCATTATAAGCTGCCATTGCCAATGCGAAATGTCCATCAAACCGGTTTAATAACTGTTTATAGTAAAAAGTACCATATTTAATATTAACATCCGGAACAAACAAACTATTTTCTGTCTGCCAGGGTTCATTAAGATTACGTGCAATCTGCTGACCCGTTGCCGGCATGATCTGCATTAATCCGCGCGCACCCACTGCGGATTTCGCATCCTTATCCACCATGCTTTCCTGACGAATCAGGCCAAAAATAATGGCTGGATCAAGATCTTGCTTATCAGCATTACTTTGAACCTGACTTAAATAACGCAAAGGAAACCGCAAGGCTAAATCATCCCAATAATCGGCTTTGACTAAAGTAATAATGGCAACCTGATCCCATTGCCACTGCTCGGCTAATTTAGCCGCAATCATAATTTGCTCTTTGGATAGTTTTTTTAAAGCAAACCACCACTGTCGCTTTGCTTCCAAGTCGCGATCCAAGGCGATCAGCTCATGGACAACTTTAAAATCAGTCGTTTGCGCCAATTTTTCTAATACATTCTCGGCCATAACAACAGGTTTATCGGCTAAAAAATACGGTTTATTAATAGCATCGGCAGCCATAAAACCATAAAAACTTCTATCTTGCGACAGTTGATTATAAACAGACTGCCCCTGTAAAACGTTTCCTGTTTCGATCAAAGACCGCGCTTGCCAGTATTGCCACTGTGGGGCTTGCTGCTCTTCAAAACTTAAACCCGTTAGTGCCAGGCCAACATGCTGCCAATTCTGTTCAAGCAAGGCCGCTCTGACTTTCCACTCCCTGGCTTCTGCATCAACAGTAACCAACTGATTCAAACGATCATAAGCCCTGTTATCACGGGCCCGCGCCAACGCCAGTGCAAGTCTGAGCTCAAGTTGCCGGGCCGTTTGGCTATCTATAACCAGATTGTGTTTTCTGCTATCCCAGATAGTAATCGCCAAATCCAGATCTGATTTGGCCATTCTATCTATGCCATGTGCAAAAATATGACCTTGCCGCTCATTCCCACCCAAAAATAAACTATCTTGGATTAATGTCGGCTTGTTATGAATCTGCAGCCAAATTTCGGCAAGATCCTGATCGGGTTTATTCAGCAAATGCTGTACATAACTTGCCAAGGATTTATTATCTTTTTTTAACGCCAACTCAAAGCGTTGCCAAATCAAATCAGGAGTTAAAGCAGGCGATAGAGCTAATGCCGACAATAGCGGATCACATTCTTTAGGTTGTGTATCCCCTACAGCCCATAAACGTTTTGCTGCGTTCAGGGCCAACTGTTGATCACCTACTTTATAAGTTGCCCAATAAAACTGACATTCAAGTGCGGTGCTATCATTGGCCTGATAATAGTGAATAAACTCAAGCCAACGTTCATTATCAGCAAGATAATTCAGCCATGTAGAGCGCAGTAAATCTGCATAGCGGGACTCTTTATAGGTTGATAAAAAAGCCAGGATATTATCCGTTTTTGATAAATTATTTTTTAACCACTGGTACTGTAAATAAGGATAAAGCGGATAATCTGCGAGCGTCGAACTCAAGGTTACAAAGTCACCCTCATTGTCTTGATTGGTCATTTTTTCTGCCAACAAAAAATCCTGCCTTTGTTGGTCTACTGTATTGCTAAAAACTGTGCCAGAAAAAAAAATCAAGCTCCCAAATAACAAGCTTACCGACACACACTTTATGTTCATGGTTGAAACTATTTTGTACTTTACAATACCCACAGACTACCCTAATTTTATGACGCAATAGAATCAAGCGATTTTATGCAACGTATTTATTAGACATCTTTCCTAAATAATTGACATAGAATTTGGCTTTGATAGGGTTAAAATAGCGATCTACCTCTGAAAACACGGATAGCCATGACTCCTTATGCCCAATTGCCAAGACACAAGCCTGAAGAATTTTTAAGGACTGTCGGCCTGTCACCAGAAGATTTTCTGCATCTTCACGGTAAGCTGGTGACTTACCTGGACGAACAAAAAGTCCTTAATCCACTGACTAGACGGGGACGAAAAGACTCCAAGATGGCTTTGGAAGACCGCTTGTTACTGACACTCTATTATCTTCGTCACTATCCGACGTTGATAAATCTGGCTGCGGTCTTCGACATCAGCGAATCGTATTGCCATAAAATCTATACTCGCACTGTAAGACTATTGATCAAAATCGAAAAACTGCCCAACCGCAAAGCACTGTTGGAAGATCCCGCAGCTACCGTGGTCATTGATGTTTCGGAGCAGCCTATCGAGCGCCCTGTTAAAAACCAGAAAGCGTACTTTTCAGGAAAAAAAACGCCACACGATCAAAGTCCAACTCGTGATCTGCCTATTGACGATGACTATACTCTCCGTAGTGATAGGTAAAGGTCAACAGCATGATTTTTCGATCTTCAAAGATAGCCGTCTATTGTTACATCCTGATGCCCTGTTGTTGGCGGATTCCGGATACCAAGGGATAAAGAAACACCATCAGAACTCGACTCTACCGGTTAAAAAGAAAAAAGGCCAACCGCTTTCGGCAGAAGACAAAGCCGATAATAAGGCACTATCAAAACAGCGTATTTT
The DNA here is from genome assembly GCF_022788635.1 of Methylobacter sp. S3L5C. Classification (NCBI taxonomy): domain Bacteria; kingdom Pseudomonadati; phylum Pseudomonadota; class Gammaproteobacteria; order Methylococcales; family Methylococcaceae; genus Methylobacter; species Methylobacter sp. S3L5C. Next base: position 471,502 of record NZ_CP076024.1, read on the forward strand.
TATTGAGCATGTTAATCGCCGATGCAAAATTTTCAGGATTGCCAAAGATGTTTATCGGGGCAAACACAAGCATTACTCCTTGACATGGAATTTAGTGGCTGCTCTTGTTAACTTACGCTATGGCTGTATTTAGGAAAGATGTCTATTGAAACAGCATTGACAGAAATAGTGGAAATAAGTTTTTTATAAAAATTTTAGCTTGTGATTTAGTTGCCATATTATTTAATGATTGAGGCTTCAATTAACCCCTAATAAGGCCTGAAATTAAGTAAGCTAGGGGCAAAAAATTGGCAAACAGGCGATTAATAATTTTTTATGCACCAAGCAGGTCATGAAGAAACAAATTTTCGTGATCTTCTTGGTGCTATTAATTTATATTTTTGCAGTTTGCCTGTTATCAAGCAGAAGTTACATGAGCAGGTATTTGCAAGCAGATAAGGTTAGCATTACAAAGAGCCAAAATAGGCTGCCAAAGCTTTCATATCGTCTTCAGAAAGCATATTGGCAATGGCCTGCATGTGTCCGTTTTGACGTACTTTTTCCTTAAAACTATTTAATTGCTTGACCAGGTAATCGGGGTGTTGACCGGCAAGTCTTGGAAACTGGCCATTACCTTCAGCTGATGCCCCATGACACCCTAAACACATACTTGCCTTGGTCTGCCCTGTTTTTTCCAAAGCTGCATCACCGCCGGCGCTAACGGCAGGTTGCGTGGAATAATAAGCCGCCAAATTATTAATATCGTCGTCACTCAAATTGGCAGCCATGGATTGCATCATAGGGTTATTGCGTGTTCCCGACTTAAATGCATGCAGTTGACTGACGATATATGACGCTTGTTGCGCCGCTAAATTAGGCCACTGAGGACTTTTGCTTTTACCTTGAGGCCCATGACACCCCATACAAGTAGCCGCTTTTTGTTCGCCAGCCGCTATGTCGGCAGCAAAAACAGGTGCCATCCAAAAATAGACCAATAATACCAATAGGGAAAAGGGGATTTTTAATGCATGCATGGCTCACCTCTACAGAATAATTAAACAATCAATGGCTATTTTCCGCAGGTAAAATCTTAATAAAGCCTACCTGTTAATTTCAAAACAGCATTTACTATAACAACTAAAAAGCATCAGTGATAATAAAAGTTTGTGATTTCAATGAATCATCCCAGCCGTTAAATTAACCGGATAGATATCCGGCTAATTATCACTTTACAACAGCATGGTCTTTCCAGGCAGGGTATCTTTGCCAGGTTGCAATCACCATCATCCTGTGAGATTCAGGCGATCAATTTATTGAATAGCCGCTGCCAGCTGCATAGGTCTGTTGATATTTCTGCTTGATTGCCTGCGCCAACTGATGCACCGCCATCGCATATTTATTACTGTTATTGTATTTCTTGATAACTTTGAAATTTGGATAAACACGCCAAAATTCATTACCCTCGTAAGTACTTAGCTCAATAACAGCATCATCATTAGCCGGACCGGATCGTTTTGTTACCGGACTATGTAACTGCCAACCACTACGCGAAAAATAATTGGCTACACTACCAACAGCATCCTTGGGATGCCAGAGGTCCCGACGCCCGTCATTATTAAAATCCACTGCCAACTTTCGAAAACTGCTGGGCATAAATTGCCCATAACCCATGGCGCCAGCCCACGAACCTTGTGGCTGACGTGGATCAAAGCCTTCATCGCGAGTCATCAGCAAAAAATTTTCCAACTCAGAGGTAAAATATTTGGCGCGCCTGGAAGTATCAAACGATAAGGTCGTTAGTGCATCAATAATGCAGGTTTTACCAAAATTTTTGCCAAAATAAGTCTCTACACCAATAATGCCAACAATATATTCAGCATCAACGCCGTAAGTAGCACTGGCTTGTTGAATGGCATCGGCATTATTTCGCCAAAACTCTACACCGTTACTAATATGTGCGTCAGTAAGGAACTTGTTACGATAGCGTGTCCAACTGCCCAACTGCGGCTTTGATGGCCCTGTATAAGGTGCAGGACTTTCCAGGCGAATAACCGAATCCAGACGATTGGCACGCGAAAACAAGCCGTTTAAATAGGTTTCAGAAAAACCCTGTTTACTCACCATATGCTGAATAAAGCTTCGTATTGCTGGCGAGTTGGCGTAAGTGCCCGTCAACTTATAGGCCCCATACCCATAACTGCTTGAATACGGCGATTTCCCATAACTATCCGGAGATTGTTGGATGCGACGATTTTGCGGATAACGTGCTGGAGGCGCCTCGCTTTGCTGAGGACTACTCTTTAGCTCTTCAACCTGATGAGGCACTGGCTCACTGGCACAACCGGCAAGCAACGCTACCAACGCCAACTTGGATATACGTTTATAAATTAAATTTGCCATAAAACCCCTCTCTTGTTTGCACTGTTAAATAAGCACTAAGACTTAACTTAACCATAATTGTAAAATTTTTCTTTTTCATGTCTATTTATTGCCACAAAGTATCTATAGGCCAAGTATTGCGTATTATTAAATAAGTTATTATGCTTTGGTAATTAAATGACGATACTTCACAGACCATTCCAACCAATAATAATGATTATTTTATCGCAGATAGTTCGATTTGTTTACGTTTTAGACGGCTATTAAATGATGTCTATAAACCAGCATTGGCTAACCAACATTACCAAAACTCCCTCGCCCAACTGTAATGACCGTCCTGACCCTACCGATATTTCATTATTGGTCATTCACTGTATTAGCCTACCGCCGGGGGAATTCGATAACACTTATATAGATCAGCTGTTTTGTAATTCTCTCAACCCTGATGACCATCCCTATTTTAAAGAAATTCATCAGCTTACGGTATCTGCACATTTACTGATTAAACGAAACGGAAGTTGTGTGCAGTATGTACCTTTTGATAAACGCGCCTGGCACGCCGGCGAATCAAACTATGACGGGCAGAATAACTGCAATGATTTTTCCATTGGCATAGAGCTTGAAGGCACAGAATCGATTGATTACACAGAAGCCCAATATATACGCCTTAAAGTCGTCATTGACACCTTGCTTAAAACTTACCCAAAACTATCGAGACAACGAATAACAGGGCATAGTGAGATTGCACCCGGACGAAAAGCTGATCCGGGCGCATCGTTTGACTGGCAAAAAATCAAGTAAAAACCATTTAAGTAATATCCAAAAATTAGTATACCCAAGTGGCGCAGAATTTTTGTTTATTTACAGCGGTTGCAAGGCGTCAACAGTAGCCTCCTTAATAGACACAAGAGCAGTTGCCGGTGCGGAAAAATAGTTACGTAGCTGACCATGTAACTATTTTTACAACGCAGTAAACCAAAAAAAACCAGCAAGCCAAGTGTATTATTCGCAGGAAATCGCTTGAAGGCAAATACTCACGTCTTTTACTTTCAGATTTTAATCGGTTTTTTTCGGACCACCCAAGCCAAATGACTCGGCAAGCATTAGCATAACACCCAAGGTAATAGCAGAATCGGCAACATTAAAAGCCGGCCAATGCCAGGTTTGGTAATAAACATCAAGAAAATCGATGACATAACCATATGCCAACCGATCAATCAGATTGCCGATCGCCCCTCCCAAAACCAAAGACAAGGCCACCGCCATCAAAGTCTCGTGTCGTTTCAGACGTGACAGCCAAACGGCTATAACCATACTAATAACTAGAGCCAGTCCGGCAAAAAACCAGCGTTGCCAACCTCCTGCTTCACTTAAAAAACTAAACGCTGCTCCCTTGTTGTGCACATAGGTCAATTTAAAAAAAGACAAAATTGGAATGGATTGATACAGCTGCATGGAACTATTTATAGCCAGCTTGCTGCCCTGATCCAATAGTATTGTGAATAACGATAATCCCAGCCATTTCAACATACTAAAATCACGCATAATGTCGGTGTTCACCAGCGCCCGCTACGTTTTCGACGCAACGTCCACAGAGCTCAGGATGCTCTGCATGCTCGCCAACGTCGTAACGTTGATGCCAGCAGCGTACACACTTTTTATGCCCGGAGACAATCACTTTTAACTTAACGCCCTCAAGCTCGGTTTGAATGGCATCGTCCGGGCAAAATTGTTCAGCGATAAGCGACACATCGGAAGTAATAAAAATAAAATGTAATTCACTTGCCAACTGATTTAAGGTATCAAAAAATTCGGTATTACAGTACAACTCCACTTCAGCATTAAGGGAAGAACCTATATCGCCTTTACCGCGACTTTTCTCCAATTCTTTACCAACAGCGGTTCGTACCGACATGACTTTTTGCCAGAATTCGCGATTCATTACCGAACTGTCATCCAGCTTAACCAGACCTTGATACCAGGTTTCCAGAAATACCGACTCACTGCGCTCACCGGGCATATACTGCCAGATTTCATCGGCAGTATAACTAATAATAGGCGCCAACCAACGCGTCAATGCTTCCAATACATGATACATGGCCGTTTGCGCAGAACGCCGAGCCAAGCCGTCGGCTTTTGCCGTATATTGCCGGTCTTTAATAATATCCAGATAAAACCCACCCAGATCAATCACGCAGAAATGATGTATTTTTTGATAAAGCAACTGAAACTGATAAGTGTCGTAAGCGGCTTTAACCTCCTCTTGTAATACCAAGGTTCTGTCTATCACCCAGCGATCCAATGCCAATAAGTCAGTCGTATCAACTAAATCCTGCGCAGGATTAAAGTCATTCAGATTCGATAACAAAAATCGCGCCGTATTTCTTAAGCGCCGGTAACCATCGGAGGTGCGCTCCAGAATTTCATCAGACACACGCATTTCGCTACGATAATCAGTCGAGGCAATCCATAAACGCAATACATCGGCTCCCAGATTTTTCATGACGGCTTGCGGCGGAATGACATTGCCTTTGGATTTGGACATTTTTTCACCGTTCTTGTCCACGGTAAAGCCATGGGTTAATACGGTTTTGTAAGACGCCACATCGTTCATAGCTATAGAGGTTAACAAGGATGATTGAAACCAGCCACGATGTTGGTCAGAACCTTCCAGATACAAATCAGCCGGAAACGTCAACTGCTCGCGCTTATCCAACACACAGGCATGAGTAACACCGGAATCAAACCAGACATCCAGAGTATCGGTCATTTTTTCGTAGTCGACAGCCTCTGCGCCAAGCAACTCTTCCTTTTCTAACTCAAACCACGCTTCTATGCCTTTTTCTTCAATCCGCTTGGCAACTTGTTCAATCAACTCGCCCGTGCGCGGATGCAGTTCACGGGTTTCTTTATGAATAAAAAAGGTTATCGGTACGCCCCAGGTACGTTGGCGTGAAATACACCAATCAGGACGACCTTCTATCATGCTTTCTATACGTGCCTGTCCCCATTCTGGTAACCAAGTTACACGATTGGCTTCATTTAATGCCTGCTCACGCAACTTGTTTTTATCCATAGAGATAAACCATTGTGGCGTTGCTCTAAAAATAATCGGGGTTTTATGGCGCCAGCAATGCGGATAACTGTGCAAAATGGCATGATGATGTACCAGCTTGCCTTTGGCTTCCAGCACTTCCAAAACATGAGCATTGGCATTGAACACATGCTCGCCGGCAAAGAACTCAGTATTTGGCAAAAATACGCCATCAGCACCAACAGGGTTATCAACCGGCAAACCATACTTCTGGCCAACGACATAATCGTCCTGACCATGGCCTGGTGCAGTATGTACGGCACCTGTACCCGCTTCCAGGGTAACGTGATCACCCAGAATAATGGGTACTTGCCGATCATAAAAAGGATGTTGTAGCAACTGATGTTCCCAGGCAGAACCTTTACAGTAGCCGATAACATGATAACTTTCATTACCATAACGCAGCATCGTATCTTTCAGTAACGCTTCAGCAACCACCAGACGTTCTGTTTCGCATTGAACAACGACGTATTCAAAATCCCCATTTAAAGCGACGCCCTGATTAGCCGGCAAGGTCCATGGCGTTGTCGTCCAAATTACCACCGACAAGGCACCTCGACCTTCATGTTCAGGCGCGTGGTGACACAAGCCCATAAAGCCGTCTTCATCAACGACTTGAAAACGTACATCAATCGCTGGCGAATGTTTATCTTCATATTCAACTTCCGCTTCTGCCAAGGCAGAGCCGCAATCGGTACACCAATGGACGGGCTTGGCACCCGCGACGATATGACCTTTTTGGGTGATTTTTCCCAGCGAGCGTACGATATTGGCTTCAAAAGCGTAATCCATGGTTAAGTAAGGATTATCCCAATCCCCCAAAATACCCAAGCGGACAAACGCTTCTTTTTGTATATTGACTTGCTTGCCCGCATATTCACGACAAGCTTTACGAAAAACAGCTGGCGATACTTTAACCCCCGCCTTACCAATCTTCTTTTCCACCATCAATTCAATAGGCAAACCGTGGCAATCCCAACCCGGTACATATGGTGCATCAAAACCGCTCAGGGTTTTTGATTTCACAATAATATCTTTTAAGACTTTATTGACGGCATGACCTATGTGAATCTCGCCATTGGCATAGGGAGGCCCATCATGGAGTACAAACTGGGGACGACCGGCAAAGGCTTCTCTAATTTTGAGATACAAGTCGGCGTCATTCCATTTTTTTAACCGTTCCGGCTCACGTTGCGCCAGATTGCCTTTCATAGGGAAAGCAGTATTGGGTAAGTTAAGTGTTTTTTTATAATCTGTTGTCATAATTTTTTAATCTCAGCAAAAATTTTTATAGCCTCAGCCACATCTTTTTCGATCTGGGCCTTCAGTTGTTCCAGTGATTGGAAGCGCAATTCATCCCTGATTTTTTGTTTAAAATGCACTTCCACATAACGTCCGTAGATTTCCTTATCAAAATCGAATAAATAAGTTTCAAGAATTACCTTGGAGTCGCCATCAACTGTTGGTCTGGTGCCCACATTGGCAACACCCTCAAATTCCACACCATCAATCCCTGTCATGGTAACGGCAAATACGCCATTAACAGGCGTATTTTTTCTAAACATCCTTATATTGGCAGTCGGATAGCCAATAGTCCTGCCGCGTTTATCGCCATGAGCTACCCGCCCACACACCGAATAGCAGTGACCCAGCAATTTTTCAGCTTGCGCCAAATCACCCGAACCTAGCGCATCCCTTATAATTGTACTGCTGATACGCAATCCCGCCACCTCGTAAGATCCCGTATCTTCAACACTAAAACCATAATGCCTGCCCTTTTCCTTGAGCATGGCAAAATTACCGCGCCTTGCTTTACCAAAATGAAAATCATCGCCAATCACGAGATGCTTAACATTGAGTTTGTTTATTAAAACATCATCAATAAACTGCTCGGCATCACAATTGGCAAAATGCCGATTAAATCGTACTATCAGTAAGTTATCAACGGGTAATTTAGCAAACTTAATAACTTTTTCCCGTAAACACATCAAGCGTGAGGGAGCATTATCACCCAGAAAATATTCCAGGGGTTGCGGCTCAAAAACCATAACCACTACAGGTAAACCAAGCGCATGTCCACGCTCAGCCAGTTTTTTTATCACGGTTTGATGACCTAAGTGCAACCCGTCAAAATTACCAATAGTCAGTACGCAACCGTTTTTAAATGGTTCCAAATGAGACAAGCCTCTAATTAAACGCATGATCCTTTTGAGAATAAAAAACTTTTATTCTATCATGTGCCACCGTTAAATGCGGTAGACATCAATAGCAGGTAAACGATAAATTGCCCCACTTCTCTCTATTTGACGGGTATGGACTTATAATCGCAATTGCACTTGACAACACTGTTGAGCATTACAAAAACGCATCGACTGCAACATCAGCCCTAAAAACACAGGTTATTAAATAGCCCTTACAATCACGGGAATACGGTAAATAACCTTTACACTGTTAGGGTCGACAATTCGCTTAAATGCTGACAACTCAGAGTTAGTCGCTTTACAGAACGTTAATTGTTGACAATAATAGCATTTAAAAAGATAATGTAGGGCTATTTAACTCATACATGAACGCATCGAGACACTATGGCTAATACAGCACAAGCTAAAAAACGCGCGCGGCAAGCGGAAAAAAGCCGTATTCGCAACGCCGGACAACGCAGCAACTTACGTACCTTTGTAAAAAAAGTGATTGCCGCCGTTAATGCTGGCGACAAAGAGAAAGCGCAAGCCGCTTATCAAATAGTAGTACCCATTATTGATTCCGCAGTTAATAAAGGCATTATTCATAAAAATAAAGCCGCACGCGGTAAGAGCAGACTGAATTCAAAAGTAAAAGCTATCGCTTAATATCTTTAGTAATTGCTTAGTAAAAAGGCCGGACTTTTTGAGATACGGCCTTTTTTTTGACCAAAGAAAAGTCTTTTATTCCTCGTTAATTTATAACAAAAAAATCTACAGCAACACAATCCTTGTTTTTATACCATTTCCTGCCCAATAGAAACGACATAAAATCCCAATTATTTGTAAACAATAACTTACAACAACTGCTTTATTTCAGGGTAATTGTTGATCAAATTTTGCCTGAATGCTTCAATAATACTTTCATTATTACGCTCGGATCGCGGAATGGGCACCGTTACTTCACTGATAACAGACATCGGAGCAGCCGATAAAAAAATAAGCCGATCGGCCATGGTGATAGCTTCGCGCAAGTCATGAGTAACAAATAATACCGTATGCGGCCGCTCTTGCCACAACGTTAACAGCAACTCTCTTACTTGCCGGGCTGTCGGCGCATCCAGCGATACGAAGGGCTCATCCATTAACAAGACATCAGGGTCAACAGCAAAAGCGCGAATAATTGAGACTCTGCGACTCATGCCTACCGATAACCGCTCAGGATAAACATGTTGAGACTGGGTTAATTGCATAACCTCAAGCAATGGATCAATAACAGTCGGAGACTGATTAATATCCAGCACTAATTCTATGTTTTCACGAACAGTTCGCCAAGGCAGCAAGCGTGGGTTCTGAAAAATATAGCCAATTTTTGGGTGCGAATGCGCCTGCCCAACGAAAATTTCTCCTTCGTAATCATTATCCAAACCAGCAATAATATTTAATAAAGTGGTCTTCCCACAGCCGGAGGGACCAACCAGACAAACAAACTCACCCGATTTCAGTGATAACTTAAAATCGGCAATCGCCACATGATGTTTCGCCTGTGCTATCGCCGGGTAAGCCTTACTATCGATATTAATTTCAATATCCATCATCGTCGCCACCGCAGAGCCTTTTTATCGAGTGGCTTCAAGATAATAACTTCTATCAATTGAATGACTGCAACAAAAGCAATCGTATAAGCCAAAATACTGGCGACATCAAATAATTGAAAAAATAAGTGCAGCTGATAGCCCATCCCGTTGCTACGGCCTAACAACTCAACTACCAGAATAATTTTCCAGATTAACGCCAAACCGGAACGCGTCGCGCCCATAATAAAAGGATGTAGTTGCGGCCATATGACATGAGTCAATGTTTTACGCCGACTAAAGCCATAGCAACGCGCCATATCCAGCAAATCCTGATCAAGGGTACGAGTACCCTCCCTGATAGTAACAATAACATTAGGTAATTTGTTAACAACAACTGCCAGTATGGCTGCGGACTCGACCAAACCAAACCAGACATAACACAAAATTATGGCAACCAGAGCCGGAATATTTAAAAAAATAACCAGCCAGTTATCAAAGAAAGCATCCAGCTTTTTATTCCGGCCAAGAGCGATACCTATCGCACACCCTAACAACATGGCGATAGAAAAACTAACCACCAACCTGAGCAAAGTAACACCCAGATGAAAAGGAAGCTGCCCTGTTACACAACTTTGCCAAAAAACCTTGGCCACTACTTCTGGAGCTGGCAAGGCATTGCTATTTGAATAGACTGCCAAGCCCTGCCACACAACTAAAAATACCAACAAAGACAAGATAGGTAAAAATTTTCTGGAAAAAATCACTGATAGCAAATAAAAATTATAATTTTATTAATGAAAATACGATGTATTTATAGAAAAAACTTAACAGAATAGAGTTGACACGCTTTTAACCTCATGTTTATTGTTGCTCTCGAGATTTTTATAGTGCCCCTTTAAAATACTGCTAATCATCTAAACGAATCGATGTTATTTGTAGGACCAAAATGTACCGGGCTGCAGACTTTCTGACACCCCCGTTAACTGGTTGTTACTTAAGGTGCGAAGCATCGTATAAATACGGGTAGCTGCTTGCTCCTCCCTTTCACCCCATTGTTCAATACCACCTTCGCAATAACGCTGGCGCATTAAAGCTTGGGTAGAAACATCATCCGTATGGAGCAAAGGAATAATTTTTAGCCAGGCAGCATCAGAAGTACAGAGCTGGTTTTTAGCTTGCTTGCTGGCTTTAAAAAAATCGCTGACAACCTGCTTATGGTTTTCAGCCCAACTTTGCTTAAACACATAACCAATACTGGGGACATTTTCATTGATGCCTAACGCTTTTAAAATACCTTGGCCGTCAATAATTTTCCGATAACCCTGCGCCTCAAGCCTAGCGGCAAAGTGCCAATAAGTGAGCACAGCATCAACACGATCTTGTTTGATTTGCTCATTAATTAACGGCGGTGCACCAAACGTCTTTTCAACAGAGACATTCAAATCCAACTGCTCTTTTTGTGCCAATGCCTGCAACAATAACCAGTTTTTATCCAGCTCGCCACCGGCGATACCCAAGCGCGTACCTTTAAGGTCCGCTATTGAATGAATAGGACTTTTTTCCGCCACCACTAAAGCGCCGGAGGTGTTTGAATAAGGATAAAAAGTGAAGTCTGCGCCGGTAGCACGACGACTTGAAACCCAAACCCAGTCAGAAACAATCATATCGACAGAGCCTGATTGCAAAGCAATTTTACCCGCTTCTGCATTGGCAAGATGCTGTATTTCAAGTTGAAAATCTGCCAGCTTCACTTGCGGGTTATCTTGTAAAGCCTGCAATTCCCACTCAAGGGTGCCCTGAGCCTGAACACCAATGCGAATGATGGTTTTTTCCGTGGCAAAACTGCTGCATGACAGAAACAAACAAAGACTTATAAAAGCGATATTAAATTTCATAAAGGCTATATGGATAGGCAGTCGCTAAAAGTCTTCCATTCTATCTGGTTCAGACAAAAATGTTTGCACTATTAAAATAAAACAGCAATTCTCATTATGAATAATATTCATAAAATCAGATCGATAACCTGACAAAACCCATAACTTTAAGGCTAGACGTTTTTCCACAGGCATCATTAATATAATTGGAAAATCAAAGCCAAAACAACCACATGACTAATTTATAAATCAAATAAAAGACATAAATTTTGGCACTGCCAACCCACACAAGTTACACAGGAAAATATCAATATAAAATATTGATTTTGATAAAACTTTAATCATATTAATAACTGAAAGACGATATCTGATAAGACAGCAACTCAGGCAGTATGGGATAATGACTTATTTCCTCGCTATCAGATTTCATGAAAAACTCCATGCAACGATTACTCACGCGGGCAACCTGGCTTAAAATCCATCTTTACCTTGCACTAAGTGCCGGCTTTCTCTTTGCACTAATGGGGCTTTCCGGCAGCATTAGCATTTATCGTGAAGCACTGGATGAGCTATTAAATCCACAATTAATTATCGAAGCACCGCAAGGCAACTATCAATCCCTGGATCGAATTATGGCAGCGGTACGCACAGCACACCCAAACCGTTACGGCTCATGGACCCTGGAAATGCCCAGATCCCCCCAAGGCATGATCACCGCCTGGTACGATAAACCCACAGAAACTTTCTTCGAGCTTTATTCGCCACTCATGGTATCGGTCAACCCCTATACCGCCGATGTTGTTATGAGTCGTTTTTGGGGGCAAACCGCCACAACCTGGTTACTTGATTTACATACCCAACTCAGGCTGGATGGCTTTGGTTGGAATGCAATAGGAGTTTCAGGAATATTACTGATAACGTCTTGTGCTACGGGACTTTATTTATGGTGGCCAGGTATAGGAGAAATAAGTCAAGCCTTACAGGTTCGACACAAGGCAGGCATGATGAAACTAGCCTTGGATATGCATCGCTTATTGGGATTATTAAGCGTAGTTGCCTTATTAATACTGGCATTTACCGGCATTCTCCTGAGCTTCCCCTCAGCGCTGGAAGCGTTGGCAGGCTCATCCGGCATGGAACACGGCCAAACCGGCCGCAATATTACCAGTACAGCAATACCTAATAATCGACCTACCGGTTTGGCTGCAGCATCTTTTGTGGCGCAAGGCCCCTTTCCAAAAGCAGAACTCAGACGAGTTACCACGCCAGCTGGCGATACCGGAATTTATCGCATCAACTTACGACAAAGCAGCGAGATCAATTACAGACACCCTTTCACAACTGTATGGGTGGACCGCTGGAGCGGCCAAATCAAGGAAGTAAGAAATCCCGGTAAATTTTCGAAGGGGGAAATTTTTGCCACCTGGATATGGCCATTACATACCGGCGAGGCCTTGGGAACTACCGGCAGATTTATCTGGTTTCTCGCCGGACTTAGTCTTTTCGTTCTTTATTTCAGCGGCTTACTAAGATGGTTATGCCGGAGTGGCTGGGTGCGTGATCGTAAGGTTAATTTTTCAGCATTGCTGCCTTTAATATATAGCCTACAAGGCATGAGCTACCAAGCAATTTCAGGCATTTTTCTACTTATTCGCCTGCTTGCCAAAAAAGCAAAGCAATATGCACCGCATATTAAGATAGCCTATAGTAAGCTTATGGAATGGGTCAGGCAGATATGCTTGCGTACATTACATCGACAAAAACGGATAGACAAAAATAACTAATATTTGCCAAAAAGTTAATCTTAATTACTTTATTAACTGAAAATTTGGTTAGAACTTAAGACCCAATAAGTTATAGAATTTGTGGAATCTGCAAAATAACAACAATCTTTCTGATAAGCGGCAGTAAAAGACAAAAGACATAAGCCTTTTGTCTTTTACTTTTTACCGATGTTATTTCAACGACAATATTTCATTACGACCCACGACTTCAATTACAAGCTTGTCCTCTTTAAGTAACCAGCCAATTGAACGCTGAACATCATTTTTATTAATTCCAGTTTCGTTGGTAATTTTAGTTACACTGGCTGATTTATTTTGGTCCAGATATTTCCAGACAGTACCTGCGGCATCACCAATTGAATTAAGCATTATAAGTCACCTGTATTGTATTGATTAAAGTTGTTATGTCTTTTTAGCGGTAAGGTCAGGTAGGACAATATTTAATTCAAGTGTCTCCTGATTTTCATCCTGCTCAAAACTAACAGAAATGGCATCCTGCCCTACGTTAATATACTTCTGTATCACTTCCAGCAATTCTTTTTGTAATTGCGGAAGATAAGACGGCTGACTAAGTGAAGATCGTTCATGAGCAACCAGAATTTGCAGCCTTTCCTTTGCAAGGGATGCGGATCCAACTTTAGAGGACCTAAAATAATCAAGTAAACTCATTACCTGCTCCCGAAAAAATTCCTAAAAAACCCTTTTTTATCCTCGATAAAGCGATGTGGTCTATTTTCACCTAAATAACGGGCAATAATATCTGCATAGGCTTGGCCAGCATCACTTTTCTCATCAAGAATAACAGGGGTACCTGAATTTGATGCATTTAATACTGATTTTGATTCTGGAATAACGCCCAATAAATGCAGCGATAAAATATCCTGCACATCATCGACACTAAGCATTTCACCCAATTTTACTCTTTCTGGCGAATAACGGGTTAATAGCAAATATTCTTTAATAGGCTCTTCATTTTGCTCTGCCCGACGTGATTTACTGGCTAAAATCCCCAGCATACGATCCGAATCCCGCACTGAAGAGACTTCGGGGTTGGTTACGACAAAGGCATCGTCGGCAAAATACATGGCTAAATGAGCGCCTTTTTCAATACCGGCAGGAGAATCACAGACTATATATTTGAAATCCTTTTTTAGCTCCTCTAAAACCCTACCAACACCTTCCTGACTTAAAGCATCTTTGTCGCGTGTTTGTGAAGCAGGCAGTATGTAAAGTAAATTACAGTTTTTATCCCGAATCAAAGCCTGGTTAAGCGTCGCTTCTCCATTAATGACATTAACAAAGTCATAAACCACGCGGCGCTCACAGCCCATTATTAAATCCAGATTACGCAAACCTACATCAAAGTCAATGACCGCTGTTTTATGACCTTTTTTTGCAAGTCCCATGGCAATTGCAGCGCTGGTTGTTGTTTTACCAACGCCGCCTTTACCGGATGTTACGACTATGATTCTTGCCACAAAATATTCCTCTACGTTAATGGTGTTGCACAATATCTTTGATAATTAATGCTTGGTCTTGTAAATAAATCTGAACAGGCTTATTGCGTACGGATTCATTTAAATCCTCACTGATTTTATAATTACCGGCAATAGAAATAAGCTCAGCCTGTAAATCAAAACAAAAAATCCGTGCTTCAGTATTCCCCCGTACACCAGCCAAAGCCCGACCCCTTAAGGTATTATAAACATGGATATTACCCTCGGCCATAATTTCAGCACCCGCACTAACCTGAGATAAAATAACCAAATCTCCTGCCGTGTAAATACGTTGCCCGGAACGAATAGGCTGAGTAATTAGTGTCGTTGTAATGACCTCTATATCCATGTCCGAGTCTGTTTTCGGCCCTGAAACCGGAGCAATAGCTTTTTGCTTTTTATTTTCGGCCAATACTCCGTCACTATGGCCTGCATAAACAGGAATACGTTGCTCTAATGCCTTTTCATTCTGCTGTACATTGCCACCACGTATACCTATCGGAAATAAACCACAACGACGAATAATATCGGTAAGCCCTACAATATCAATGTTGTATTTATGTTTATTTATTTCCTGCAAGTCCAGCACCAAAGGCGAATTTCTAAAAAACTCTGGAGCCAAATTGATTTTTTCTTGAAGTTGCTGTTCGATAACAACCAAATCATCGCTAGATAAGACTAAAACAGGCACTGAAAAAGTACTGCTCTTAAATTCTAACGCGAGCGACATATTAGGTGTTTTTTGAGGGTCTATCGACATCCGTTAAATCTACTTAATGATTGATTTTGAATTTTAGCATTGCTGATAAAAAAAATCATCCTCGACGTGCCAATAGTTAATTTTATGACACAGAAAAAATAGATTTTTTGTCATCCGTAATAATTAAATCACTGAATGCACGCATGAGAAAATCAGCAATAATTAATCTTGGACTAACTACGCGATCTTTATTTATTTATTTATTTAACTCATAAAAAAGGGTCACATCCTTGCGAATGCGACCCTTTTTATTTTATAACGAGTAACTGACGTTACCTGTCACGATATAACTGCTTAACGTTTCGAGTACTGTGGACGTTTTCTGGCTTTATGCAAACCAACTTTTTTACGCTCTACAATACGCGAGTCACGAGTCACAAAACCCGCTTTTCTTAGGGCTGGACGCAATGTTTCGTCATATACCATCAATGCACGTGTCAAGCCATGACGAATAGCACCCGCCTGACCAGAAGGACCGCCACCTTTAACAATCACATTGATATCAAATTTGGCTACCATATCAACACATTCAAGTGGTTGACATGAAACCATCTGATCAGTTTTACGACCAAAGTAATCTTCGATAGTTTTTTTGTTAATAGTGATTTTTCCAGTGCCTGATGTTGCGTAAACGCGTGCTATTGCACTTTTACGACGACCTGTTCCGTAATACTGAGCTGCTGCCATGGTCTACTCGCTTATAATTCTAAAACTTTTGGCTGTTGGGCCTGATGATCGTGTTCAGGTCCTGCATACACTTTCAATTTCTTGAACATTGCACGGCCTAGTGGATTGTTTGGCAACATGCCTTTAACCGCAGTAGTAAGAATACGATCGGGGAACGTTTGTCTTAGCTTACCCAGGGTAATGGTTTTCAGATTACCAATATAACCTGTATGGTGTTGATATAGTTTATTTTTTTCTTTATTGCCAGTGACGCCGATTTTTTCTGCGTTTA
The DNA here is from genome assembly GCF_022788635.1 of Methylobacter sp. S3L5C. Taxonomy (NCBI): domain Bacteria; kingdom Pseudomonadati; phylum Pseudomonadota; class Gammaproteobacteria; order Methylococcales; family Methylococcaceae; genus Methylobacter; species Methylobacter sp. S3L5C. The sequence goes on from NZ_CP076024.1 coordinate 487,583, forward strand.
CAACAATAATATAATCACCGGTATCAACGTGCGGTGTGTATTCTGGTTTGTGTTTGCCACGAAGACGGAGTGCAATTTCAGAAGCAAGGCGACCCAGCGTCTTCCCATCTGCATCAACTACATACCAATCGCGCTTAACTTCTGCTGCTTTCGCACTAAATGTTTTCATCGTTACTTAGTCTTTCTCTAAAGGCTCAATAAAAGAGCGAGAATTTTACTAAACATTGCCGTTTTTTTCAATGTTTATTTATAATTTAGGTACGAGAAGCAGGATGTAAAAATCTTTGCATCTACTTTATTATTTATTACCGAATGTAAATCACGGTAAAAACAAATTTAATCCATACCTACCTATCCGTTAAATTATATAGCATTACCACTTCTTTAATCAAGTTGTAAATATACTTATACTCAATTTATAACTTGATATTTAACGAATGTAATTTACGATAAAGGTGAGTTCGCTCCATCCCAACTGCAGCCGATAACTTTGCAACACTACCACCTGTCCGCTCAAAATGATATTCCAGATAGGCTTTTTCAAAATGATCTCGTGCGTCCTTTAACGATAAATTGAAGAACTCGGGAACTGATGGTGATGCAACATCACTCACTACCGACCCCAATGCCGATTTTACTTCATCCAATTCTATTTCTTCGCCAACACCCAAGATCATTAAACGCTGCACCAGGTTTTTTAATTCCCGCACATTGCCACGCCAACTATAATTACGTAAAAAATTCTGTGTAGCCATAGAAAATTTTCGAAAAGGCAGCTTATCCTGATTAACAAAATAATCAACATAAAAACTTAGCAATCCCGGCACATCCTCACTATGCTCACTCAATGGTGGAATATTAAGAGTAACTTCATTAAGCAGATAATATAAATCCTGCCTGAATCGCCCGGACTTGACTTCCTCATCCATGGTAATCCGGGTTGATGCGACCACTCTGACATCAACGCGCACAGACTCACTACCGCCCACACGCAAAAAAGAACTTGATTCCAAAGCGCTAAGCAACCTTAACTGGGTTTCCTTGTCCATGCCGGCTATTTCACTTAGGAACAGCGTTCCTTTATGCGCCCTTTCCAATAAACCAGGATAAATTTTACCCTGGCTTTCTTTACCAAAAAACTCTACTGCCGAATTTTCTGGCGATATGCTTCCTACTGCGACATCAATAAAAGAACCATTTCGATGCGTACTGTTGTTATGCAAATATCGCGCATACAACTCCTTCCCAACACCCGCTTCACCGATAAACAATACTCGGGTATCATGTTGAGCCAGCCGCTTTAATTGATCTTTAATTCTGGCGACAGTAGCGCTCTTACCGATCGGTTCAATATCAACAACCAATTGCTTTCGTAGACCGGCATTTTCTATTTGAAGATTACCCGCCTCCAATGCCCTTTCAACAATTAATAATAATTTTGCCAGCGACAAGGGCTTTTCAAGAAAATCATAAGCACCCAACCGGGTCGCTTCAACAGCTGCTTCTACCGAGCCATGCCCTGACATCATGACCACAGGACACAACATGGAATCCTCATCAACCCATTCTTTTAACAAAGTAATACCATCCGTATCGGGCATCCAGATGTCGAGTAATATCAAGTTGGGTTGTTGGGATTTTTTTAATTCTCGGGCAGTACTTGCATTTTCAGCCATAGCAACTTGATAGCCTTCATCTTCGAGTATTTCGCAAACCAACCTGCGAATATCCGGCTCATCATCTACAACTAAAATACGCGGTGTGTTTACATTCATAATGTTTTAAAGCTGTTTAAGAGTTACATGCAGGGAGCTGGATTATAAAACCCGCACCCACCTTACGACTGGTGTCAATCCAGATTGCACCGCCATGTTCTTCAATTATTTTTTTCACGATCGCCAACCCCAGACCAGTACCTTTAGCTTTAGTAGTCACATAAGGCTCAAAAATCTTCTCCATCTGCCCTTCTTTAATACCCGGCCCATCATCATAAAGCGCTATTTCTATAAAATCAGTGTTATTTTTCTGCACCCTGTGCAGACTTATTTCAATCAACCCATGAGCGCCTATAGCTTCCAAGGCATTTTTTATCAAATTATGAAGCATCTGCCTGATACTAACCGGATCGCCATTAATCATCAGTAAGCCAGTCTCATAATCAGCTTTAAATTTAACTTCCGATTTTAATGCATAAAGCGCCAATACTTCCTGAACCAAGCCCGGCAAATCAATATCTACTGTCTGCTTTTTGGAAGGTTTCGCGTATTCAGAAAAATCATCGACCATTTCTTTCATCGCTTCAACCTGCTGCACGATAATCTTTGTTGACCGTTGTAAAATATCAGCATCAACAGGCTTCAGCTTGTCGGCCAACTTATGCTGTAATCTTTCTGCCGATAGCTGAATGGGCGTTAACGGGTTTTTAATCTCATGAGCCAAGCGCCGAGCGACTTCGCCCCAGGCAGCATTCTTCTGAGCCTGAATCAAATCAGTCACATCATCAAAAACAACCACAGCGCCAACGCAAAAACCTTCTTGCGAGAATAGCGGCGTCCCACGGCACAACAATTCCTGCCGACCATTAGGGCCTAAAAAAGCAATCCGTTGCTGCCAGATATCATCCGCCTGCTCCACTAATCGCTGAATTGATTTTAACGGCTCCGCCAACTCGGAATAGTTCTGCACAAGCTCCAATAAAGTACGCCCAATAAACTGATTAACATGAATATGAAATATCCGGTAAGCAGCTTGGTTAGCCGTACGAATTTTGTACAACGCATCAAAACTAATTACACCGGCAGTTAAATTCGCCAAAATTGTTTCCAGATAAGCCCTTTGATTTTCTACTTCAAAACCAACTTTTCTGGTCTCATCACGAGCCACAGCGATACGATGAGTCATCTCATTAAATGACTCAACCAGGAAACCCAGATCGTCCTGCGCCATAACGGGTAACTGCTGATCATAATGTCCGGAAGCCACAGCTTGCGTACCTTTAACCAGTTCTTTTACTGGCGCGGTAATATTACGGATACTAATAAAAGCCACCCATATTGCTGCCAATAAACTCATTAACAAGACCAATGAAAGCGCCAACGAGAAACTCATTTTTAATGAGTTTCTTAAATAATTCATTTCTTGGTAGCGGACAAAAGCAAACTCAACCGAATCAGCCAAATCCGCAATCCTTACTGGTACAGGATATAGCGCTTGTAAATATTGCGGCTCCTGCGTTTTAACCGTAACAATAACACGGATCATCAATTCTTCTTCGTGTATCGGTGCCAAAGCGACATAAACAGAATTCTGACGTAACTGCAACCAGATATGCTCATCGGGTAAACTCGGCAAAATATCACCGGGATTAATACTACTTGAAGCAATAATACGACCCTGACGAGAAAAAAGAGTCATCTCCAAAGCGCCGGAAATTTGACGCAAATTTTCCATTTCCAGAACCACCATGTTTTCAGGTGAATATTCCAACCTTTGCGTCAATTGCTGCATCTGCTTCAAATGCCAGCGCATGCGTTGATCCAGTGAAGATTGACTCAGCTCCAGCGCATCTTCCATGGCCCGATCTATTTCAACATTAAACCAACTATCAATGCCTTGATGCAAAAATTGCATGGAGAAATAAAACACAATAACGGCTGGTGCCAAAGCCAAAACGACGAACAAAGATACCATTCGGGTGGTTAACCGCGACCCCGCTTCACGTCTTTTGGTGTGCTGAATCAACGAATATATATTGGCACCAACCAATATCAGTAATACAACAGAACCCAGAGCATTGAAAAGTAGCAACCATGAATACATTGCATTCAACTGTGATGATTCCTGCATGGCTGAACTCATCAATTGCAACGACAACAAAATCAGACCAAACAGGACTAAAACAGATAAATTAACCGGGAGTTTTATTTTTTTAGAGGCCATAGCGTCCATTCACTGGATAAGTACCATTGCCGATCAATATAGGTAATCGTCCGCAAAGGTAAAGGCAACGCATCACGATCAAAACTGATTTTCATCGCGCACAGATACTGTTTTTGAGGGATGAGCATTGCCTTATCCATCACATGAAAATCTCGTACCGCAGACATTAAATCAAGCGCTGCAGACAGCATGGAAAAATTATAAACCTCACCACTGCCCTCATTTCTGACCCGATACATATTCAATAAAGCGTGATATTGAAGACGATAACGTAATGTCGTATCGACCAGCGTTTTATCCCAGACAATATCGCGGTGCTGCAGCATTTTGACTTGAATATCCCAGAACAAAGGCACGCCGTTTTGTAGCGCCTCTTTTGCTTTTTCGCTGAGTTGATAAACAATATCCGCAGATAACACATAACTGTTACCTTCCAAGGTTATCTCTGCTTGTTTGACTTCTGCGGTAAATTCGTTGGCGTAACTTAAAAAGGGCAGCAGTCCAATGATAAAACAGCATAACAAAGGCACTTATTGCTTCCTGATACGCGCATAATAAAATCCATCCATTGCCGATTCACCAGTCATAATTTGCCGGCCATGACTTCCAGAAAAACCCCAAACAGCATCAATAGGTAATTCAACTGCATCGGGATGCTCTGCTAAAAACACCTCAATTTGCTGTTCATTTTCCTGCTTTAGAATCGAGCAGGTCGCATAAAGCATTATTCCCCCGGGGGCTAATAGCGGCCAGACAGCGCGCAGAATGTTTTGTTGCAAAGTCTGTAACGGTTTGATGTCCTCAGCTCTACGTAGTAACTTAATATCAGGATGACGACGAATAACACCCAATGCTGAACAAGGTGCGTCCAATAGAATGCGTTCAAAAAGCTGACCATCCCACCAATCTTGAGGACTTGCTGCATCGCCTACGACCAGTTTGGCGGATAGCTTCAAGCGCTGCAAATTGTCGCTGACTCGCTGCATGCGAAATGCATCAATATCAACCGCCACCAATTCTTTTAATTGCGCCTGCTGCTCAAGAATATGCGCTGTTTTTCCGCCGGGCGCAGCACACACATCCAAAACCCGCTGCCCCGCTTTAACGTCCAACAACCCCGCCGCCAGTTGCGCAGCAGCATCCTGAACAGAGATAACACCGTCAGCAAAGCCAGGTAACAGGTCAACAGCTACCGGCTTATCCAAAATAATAGCCGAAGGACAGAAACTGACCGCTACCGCTCCTATACCCTGGTCACTTAATTGCTGCAAATATCGATCCTGACTGGTATGTGCCAAATTCACACGTAACGTCATTGGTGGCTGCTGATTATTTTCCAGAAAAATTTGCTGCGCCTGTTGCGACCAATCCTGCTCAATTTGTTTGATAAGCCAGCCAGGATGACTCACTGCTGAAAATTGCACGTTATCGGCTTTCTGCTCAAGCTCTTCTTGCTCTCTCAGATAGCGTCGAAGCAAGGCATTTATCAGCGCTTTAGCCCATGGTTTTTTTCGGGCTGCCAACACGGTTTCAGAAACAGCGGCATGAGGCTTTACCCGCATGTATTTAAGCTGATATAAACCCACTAAAGCCAGAGCCTTAACATCCTGATCTTTGAGTGGTTTATCGAGTAATTGGCTTAAAATAAAATCCAAACGATGATAACTCCTACAAACGCCATAGCATAAAGCCTGTATGAATGCTTTGTCTTTAACTGAATCAACAGTTTGTAAAGCGGAATCCAGCGCCGCCGTTAACGACTGCCCATCTTGTATAACGCGAGACAATACCCGCGCTGCGATCAATCGACTATTCACTGTGCGTTCAACCTACGACTGCAGGGATGCAGGAGCTATTGCCAAGCTTGATGCCATTAACATCATGGGCATTTAGAAACGCCTGAGTCGATATGCGTTTCCCTCCAGGAAGCTGAACTTCATGTAAACGTAACAGCCCTTTTCCGGTTGCCACATCCATATTTTTATTGTTACAACTGACCATACCCGGCTCTAATTCAGTATCCAGCGCTATCGCTTCTGCTTGCCAGATTCGCAATACATTATCCTGATAAAGCGTCTGCGCGACAGGCCAGCCATTTAAACCTCTAACTTTAAGTTCCAAGCTATCGGCTGGTTGCGCCCAATCAATAGTCGCCTCAATTTTTGTTAGTTTTTCGGCATAAGTGACCAAACTTTCATCTTGTGGCTCTGCATGAATAGCTCCGGCGTCCATTTCCACCAGCACTTTACTCAAACCTGTCGCGCCCAATTGGGCTAATTTATCATGTAAACTGCTGGCCGTATCTTTAGCATCAATGACATATTCTTCCTTGTGTAACATATCACCTGCATCCAACTTAAGCGCTATCTGCATAATGGTCACACCGGTTTTTTCGTCACCCGCCATTAATGCTCGTTGAATAGGCGCAGCGCCGCGCCAACGCGGCAATAATGAACCATGAACATTAATACAACCCAACCTGGGAGCATCCAATACCGCTTGCGTTAAAATCACACCATAAGCAACCACAACTATCAGATCAGCATTAAGTGATAGTAATTGCTGGAAATCTTCATCCGTCTTGAGATTGGCAGGCTGAAACACAGGAATTTCGTGCTTTAAGGCCAACGCCTTAACCGGACTTACGTGTAACTGCCGCCCCCTGCCAGCTGGTCGGTCAGGCTGGGTATAGACAGCACAGATATCATGTTTGGAAGCCAGCAGCATTTGCAAACTGGGTACAGCAAAGTCCGGTGTTCCGGCAAAAATAATCTTCATACTTAGCTATTGTCCATTTTATGAATTTTTTCCAACTTTTTCTTGATGCGCTGCCTTTTTAAGGGCGAAATATAATCAACAAACAATTTTCCGTTCAAGTGATCAATTTCATGCTGCACGCAAACCGCCAATAACTCCGTCGCATCAAATTCAAAAGACTGACCATCTCTATTGAGTGCTTTTACCCTGATATGCTCTGCCCGATTGACCTTTTCAAAAAAACCAGGCACAGAAAGACAGCCCTCTTCCGACTCTTTGATGCCGTCTTTTTCAATGATCTCAGGATTTATCAAGAATAAGGGCTCATCTTTTTCTTCACTGACATCAATAACAACAATCCGTTGGTGTATATCAACCTGGGTAGCAGCCAAGCCTACGCCATGCGAGTAATACATTGTTTCAAGCATATCATCGACTAACCTTCTAATTTTATCATCGACCGTTTTTACAATTACGGCTTTCTTGCGTAATCGCTCGTCCGGAAACTCGAGAACAGTTAAAATACTCAACAAACTCTCCACTAAAAATAATTGAATACTGGAATTCTATAGTCTTTGGTTTATCCGGTCAACACCATAGTTCTTGGGGGTTAAGGGGTTAGTTCTTGCGGTGTCACGCTTAGGGCACGCACAACCCTAATACATCACGAGGGCTAAAAATATGAGCAGCACTAATTTTATGTGCAAGAATAGACACGGCATGTACTACGCCAGATTCATTATCCCCAAATCATTACTACAGCACTTTGACAATAAAAAGGAGGTTCGACGATCACTACAAACCGACAGTCGAAAACTCGCTATCAAAAGAGCAAGGGCGTATCGAGTCGAGTTTGAGAAAATCGTTGATGAATTAATGAATAACAAACCAATGGAAACGCGTCTAATCACCTTCATTGATTTAAGCATGAATCCTGTAACAGTCGATACAGGCGATGATAAACAAGATGCAGAGCTTTATAACTTAATAAAGCCAACAGAAACCGAAGAGGAACGTACAACAAGGCTCAAACATGCCGAAGAGGAACGTACAACAAGGCTCAAACATACCGAAGAGATACACCAAGCCCAACTTAGAGCCATTGCAGCGCCAGCAGCGTTAACGACCCCAGCTAAACTAATCAATCCTAAAACATTATCAGAATACTTTGTCGATTACGTCAAGTATCAAACCACCGACGGCATTAAAGGTGGATGGATAGCAACCTCGACGGTAAAAAAAATAGGGCTTTTAAAACCTTTCCTTTTAGTTTGTGATAAACCAGCGGCCTTGTTCGATTGGGACAACGCAAGGGAATATATTAAAATTGCACACGCTATACCTCCCAGCTTCTTCGAGAACGGACAGATAGCCAAACGATTTAATAAGGCAGGTCTAACACTAGACATGTTACTTGACGACAATATCGATACATCATCTTATGAAACAAGAACGCCAAGTTCCATTGGTGGCGATATTAAAACAGTGCGGTCGTTCTTAAACTGGATAAAGACAGAGGAACGCGTAAAGGAGCTGGGGGACGCAATAGAAGCGTTTGACCATGCAACCAAGCGGATTAGTTCAGAATCAAACAGACGCGCCTTTAATCAAGATGAACTGAAAGCCCTATTTCAAGATGATAGTCCAGGGCGGGAAAATTACGTCAAGGGCTTTAATTCATTTCGCGGTATCGATGCTAATTTTAAATACTGGTTGCCATTACTGGGGCTATATACAGGCGCGGCTTTGTCTGAATTGTGCCAACTTCATTTAAGCGACATCAGAAAACATAACGCGTTCGATAATTCAGAGCATTGGATTATAGATTTTAATGTGAACCCTGATGACGAAGACAGCCGCTTTAAAAACAAATACAGACCACGACTAATCCCAATTCATAAAGCCTTAATTGATCTTGGATTTACTAACTACGTCAACGGCCAACTACAAAAAGGCGAAAAGGAACTATTCCCGACAGCACGGAGGAACGTAGGAGAATACGGCCCAGAGTCTTTCGGGCCACAAAGTCAATGGTGGGGAGAATATAGCAGTAATGCAGGCGTTACAGATAAAAATGTTGTGTTCCATTCATTTAAGCATTTATTAGATACTAAACTCTTTAATATGCGTTGTGATAGGGATATAGTAGCGGCCTTTAGTGGTCATTCCATTAACACAATGGCTGGCAATGTTTACCGCACTGGTGGACATCGGGATGCAGACATTGGCCCATTGGTTGAATGGATTAATAAAATAGATTACGGCTTAGTACACCATCCTTTTAAGTTGGTGAAATAACCTAAAAACCCCGTTTTTTTCACTTTTTACCCCGTATTTACCCCTCGACACGCTACAGCCCAATGATTACAGGCTACTTTACTTTCCATATATGAAAGTAAAGTGGTTTTTTGCACTGTAAACGGGGGGTAAACGAACCTCGCACTTTAAAGCATGTGTTCGTTTTTCTAATTAATTTTAAATTCTAGCTCTGCAATACCCCAAGTTTGGAATATAGCGTGCGTTTTATAGCAAGCCGGCACTTGATACACACCAAACATAAATTCAGCCCCCCCCCAATATCGATAGTTAACCACCCACGCACCTTGAATTCATTAAAAAGCTTAACACCAAATACAATGCCTACATCTGGTAGTGAACTTTTAAGTTCGTAGTCTAATACCGCTTTTATCTCATCGATGCTATCCATTGAAAAGTATCCTTGCTGTTACATATTTATGAGTAAGCTTTCATAGGCGCATTACATTAATTTAATTAAAACATAAATCATATACGTATAAATACTTACACTAATCAATGTTAGCACAACCAGCTTTACAAACTGTAAACGACCGTTTATAATTTGTAAAAGGTTAACACAACAGAGCAAAACTAATGAAAGCGATCATCTATACCAGAGTATCAACAGCCGAACAGGGAAAATCAGGATTAGGCTTAAAGGCACAACTTGATTCAGTTACCGAATTTTGCCAAGCTGAAAATATTGAAGTTGTCGCCCACTATGAAGAAACCGAAACCGGCAAAGGTTCTAATGCTTTGGATAAAAGACCGCAATTAGCAGAAGCGTTAAAACATGCTAAAAAAATAGGCGCTCACTTAGTTGTCGCCAAGCTTGACCGCCTAAGTAGAAACGTGGCTTTCATATCATTGTTAATGGAAACCAAAAAAGTCCCTTTCATTGTTGCTCAACTTGGCAAAGATGCCGACCCATTTATGATGCACTTGTACGCGGCTCTGTCAGAAAAGGAACGTAACCTAATCAGTGAACGAACCAAGGCGGCGTTAGCTATCATCAAAAAAGATCCCAATAGATTACCGCTAGGTAACCGAACCAACTTAGACGAAGCAAGGGAAAAATCAAACGCTACTAACAGACATGAAGCGGCTACCTTTGCCAATACAGTAATGGACACCATTCAACAATCAAGAAAGCAAGGAGATTCCCTTCCAGCTATCGCGGCAAAGCTAAACAGCATGGGTGTTAAGACAAGACGCGGCGGCAAATGGTACGCGTCAACAGTAACAAATATTTTAAAACGTGCTTAATTAAACAAGCCCTACTCTGTAACCAATAAGCCGCTAACAGAGCGGCTTTTTTGCGCCTGTAATATTCCCATATGTCGGCAATCCTTGCCAAGAATATTAGTATTTAATTAAATAGTTTTTTACTTGCCCCGCTATTTATCAGGCATTAACCAATCTTGGTAATACTTGCATGTATCAACACGTTGCGTGGTAAATCACAATGGGGTATAACTTACATTTATTAAATACTTATTAAATTCAATAAGTTACATACACTAAAAAAGGATACACTAATGGCAATAAGTACAAAAGACCGATCAGCAGCGTATAGAAAACGGAGAAGCGCAGGGGTTAACCAAGCAATACAATTCACTTTGCCAAAAACGATTATAGAAACGCTTGATAAGTTTATCGGTATCGCTGGAAACTCAAGATCAGAAGTCGTTTCAAATGCACTAATATCATGGGCTTGTGACGCAGTTGAAGCACTGCCAAAGCTTCAGGAATACGAAGCAAAGCGAAAAGAAAAACTTTTAAATCAGCTAAAGGAAAACGAAAATGCTTAATGCAAACGAAGCCGCTGTCTACATTCAAAATTGGGTATCTGCTCACGGATATGACGAGGTGTTCAAAGGATCGACATCGACATTATTAAATGAGTCCCGCCGTGTCTCCCGTCCAAAAGCCAATGCTGGCAAGTATGGCAAAATACCCTATTACCGATTTCTTAACGGTCGTGTTGGGTATCATGTCGAAGACCTGAAACTATTGTGCAATAATTTTATAGCCCCTCATTGCGCCAAGCTAATGGCAATTAAGGCAGCAAAATTAACAGGGCTTGCGTATTATGTTTCGGGCACTATCTAACGCCTATCCCCAGCCGACTAAGTCTTAGATAATAGGCTTTTGATACCTATATGAACTATTCAATGCTCAGCACATTGAAATCTGACCCCTTATAGCTGGGGGATACACAATAAAATGCCTTATCGGGATTCGAGTCCCTTTAAGGCTTTAACATTTGGACAAATGCAGAATGATTATAACAGATTTTTACGAACGCCGGAAAACCAGCGATGCCTTAATAAGCGATTCCGAACTTGAGGTTCTACTATCCACTTTAGACATCGAAAGCGATGCCAATGATTCAAAATTAGCACATAACCGGAACAAAGCTTATCAAAGAAACAAGTTAACAAAAGCAGCCGCAACCGCACAGGCCGCAAGATCTAGCCTGTTAGCAATGACAGCAAAGAACGCCCATATCTGTAATAATATAGCTAACACCCTAAACCTAAACACCTTTAAAGAGACCTTCTTTACAGAAACCCATCACCAAGAATACGAACGATTAAACCCTTTAGTGAAAATATTGCTATCGCAATATCTCATTCACAACCAGCAAAACACCACCTTAAAGGGCTATCCATTCGTTTATAGACTATCCCTTACCCAGCGGCCTAAAGCCGCTGGTAATACATTCAACAAACAGCTACAAAGAAAAATCTCTACCGTATTAAAAAGACCTGTTTTATTTTGGACGTACAAAGAATATGACGGGGATGGATACCGGAACCCAAATAAAATAATCACCCATATTAACGGGGAGATTTTAATAACCTCCAATGAGTTACAAATACTTAAAGAAGCCTTTAAAAAGCTTGCTGGCGGCACGAAAACCATTAACCCCTCATTACCCTACACCATACGCTTTCCAGTAGGCAGTAGAAACAAAAATACAGCAAGGCATGGTAATTTATACAGTGTTTGCAATTGGTGCGCATACGCTGCCAAGCAAGATAAAGAAAGATTGCTAGATTACCGCCGGACTTGCTTTGATTACCAGCTACAAAGAAAACCTATTCCGGCCCCTGATAAAGAGAAGTTTTATTATATCTCTCAAAAACTTAACAATGATGCAAAAGCCTTTTATAACGAAAAAATCAACAAATCTGCCAAAGAATAGTAAGTAACTGGTTACTTATCTTTTTTGAAATCAATAACTTAGAGCTAACTCCCCTTTTATAAACCGTGCTAAATTGCCAGCTCTTAAAAAAATATCTCAAAAAATAACCAAAAAATAACCAAACACTATGGAAAAGATAACACTAGAACAATTAGCAGAAATGATGAAGGTATCATGGTTAACAGACAAAACCAAGATTCATGGAAATATGATAATAAATCGTATTTGTCACGAAGAAAGAGGCTACTTGATTACGGTACAGTCAGAAAGCGGCGCGTTAATGTTTTACAGCAGCTAACCAGCTCAAGTATGAGCCTATCTATTTCAACAGCTTCAAATCTAATGGGCTAAATTTTCAGCCCGACACACAAGCCTCGAAATGCGTGGTACAGTAATTTTTTATAACTTGGAACAATTTATGAACTCAACAACTGAAGACTTTAAAAACAATTATTTGAATGGCGAATGCAGAGCCACAGAAGTGGAATTTATACGTGCAAAGACATCCGAAGCGATGGACGGCGAAGTATGCGGGAGCGAATTGACATTCCCATATTCGGTGCTTAACCCGTTCTATTATGGATTAGCAGACTTAGACAAGGACGACACAGACAAAGACCACGTTCATTATGATGTAAGTGAAATGCTTTCGTTATGGGATTCAATAATCGAGCTGGAAGATTAGACCGGCTCAAAAAATAACAAAAAAGGAGCTAAACACTATGCAAAAATTAACTATTTTAGAAAGACAGTTGAAAGAAATCCAAGAACGTGAAATGGTTAGAATTAGCAACTTAAAAACAGCGTGGCACTACACCACAGGTGAAAAATTTATTAAAATTGTCGAGTCTGGGTTGTTAATTCCAACAAGTATAGGGGTTGAACATCCAGAAAAGCCGATACTTTGGTTTTCGTCCAATCAATATTGGGAGCCAACAGCCTGCAAGGCCATATATGAAAATAATACAATAACTACTTTAACAATGGACGAAACCAAAACTAGAGGGGGCGGCCTCGTTAGATTTGGCTTGCCCTTGAAAGACCTGCACCATTGGAACAAGTTAATAAAGAAGTCAAAAATGTCCGTGAATGTTGCGTTAGGCTTAGAATCAGCAGGAGTTAGGCAAGGTGCAAATCCTAACCACTGGTACGGGCTTACAAAAGCAATCCCGTTGTCAAAATGTCCATATATTGAAGTTATAAAAGATGATCTTTGGGTTAGGGTTAAGCCGGCCTAAATTTTGCCCTATCTATTTTTCAATTCTCGCGGCTTCAGCCATAGCCGCCAAATCTTTACAAATTAACCGGATAATAAAATGAAAACAGAAGTAATCAGCCTTAAAACCATGTGTGCCATCTTGGAAGCGGCAACCATCACTAATACAATCGATCAGGGTCTATTGCTAAGCCATACAATCCAGCATCCAACATTGGGACTTTGCCAAACTATTCAGGCAGATAGCGCTTGCCTTTTAATTTCTCGCTTGTAACCTTCAAAACTTGATGCCAGAATAGCGACATCAATCACCACCATTTAGGTGATACACTTCACCAAAAGAGTTAACTTTTTATCCATAAAAAACAATAACTTAGTGCAATACTGGAATTCTATAGTAATTCATATAAACTTTGAATCCATAACGGCTAAAAAAGACTCGCCAGGTATTAATATGGTTCTTCGAACACTTTTTGTATTAATGAATTTTTCTTTGATTAGTATAAATATATGGGCAGAAGAAATACAAATAAACCCTACTCACCCGGATCAATATACGGTTGTGAAAGGTGATACTTTGTGGGACATCTCCGGTAAATTTTTAAACCGGCCTTGGCAATGGCCTGAACTGTGGAATAACAATGCTCAAATTAAAAATCCACAACTGATTTATCCAGGCGATACTATTTATTTTTCCATCGTCAATGGCAGTCCGCAACTTGACTTGTCCAGAAATGCACAACAAGCTCAATACGAGGTTGATTCTTCCTGTGTTCTTGGCGAAGATGATGTTAAAAATGGTCGAACCAGATTTGCTGTTTCCAAAACCGGAAAGCTTTTACCTTGCATTCGGGAAACACTCATTAAACAAGCGATTAACTTAATTCCTACCGAGTCTATAGCGCAATTTTTAACCTCACCCAAAGTGGTAACCGAAAATGAACTCAACAATGCACCTTATATTATTGATTTCGCAGGCGAGCATCTGATTGCTGGAGCAGGTGATAAAGTTTATGTACGCTCGATAACTCAACCAGAAAGCCGGTCATACACTATTTATCGGGCGGGAGATACCTATGTCAGCCCTGATACCGGCGAAATCCTGGGGTATGATGCGAAATATATCGCCGACACCATCGTGCAACAGCCAGGTGATCCGGCGACGTTAACCATCACTAAATCAAACAGTGAGGTTCGGAAAGGTGACCGTGCCATGCCAAAAAATGAAGACGAGGTCACCTTAAATTATTTTCCAAGGCCTCCCGAAAAAAGCATTAATGGCAGCGTTATAAGCGTGCTGGGAGGAGTTTCTCAAATAGGACTTTATAACATCGTCGTTATAGACAAAGGCTCTAAAGACGGTATTCTTGCAGGCCATGAACTGACCATCTATAGAACAGGAAAAAGCATTAATGACCCTTACAGCACCATTAAAAACGACGTCGTTAAACTACCTGATGAAATTGCCGGCACCCTGATGGTATTTCGTCCCTTTGAGCGTGTCAGTTACGCTCTGGTAATGAAAACGACTCAGGCCATTCACATTTTAGACAAAGTTAAAACACCCTGAATATAAATACGCAACCAAATGACAACGACTTAAAATACTGGCTTGCCCTTTTGCGTACGCCAGGTGTCGGTTGTCGAACATTTCTTGGCCTGCTGAAAACGCATACACCCGCACAATTATTTGCAGAATCGGCATCAGCACTTTCGGCTTTAGGCTTAAAAAGTGATATTATTCATGTAATCAAAAATCCGGACTGGACAATGATTGATTATGATCTATCTTGGCTGGAACAAAAAAACAACCTCGTAATCACCTTTAACGATGCAAATTATCCTTTGCAATTAAAAGAAATTGCCGATCCACCGCCCATTTTGTTTGTGCGCGGAAACCCTGATTTATTGGCATTACCGCAGATTGCCATAGTTGGCAGTCGAAATCCTTCATCTTTAGGAGAAGAAACTGCCTTCAATTTTGCCAAAACACTCAGCCGCCACGGTTTTATTATCACCAGTGGACTGGCTTTAGGTATAGATGCCGCCAGCCATCGAGGCGCGTTAAATGCACAAGGCTTGACTATTGCCGTGGCAGGAACCGGACTGGATCGAGTATATCCTGCCCGGCATAAAGACTTGGCAACCGAAATTGTTAATACCGGCGCGATGATCTCAGAGTTTCCACCTGGCACTAGCGCAAAAGCCAATCATTTTCCCAGACGTAACCGTATCATCAGCGGACTATGCCAAGGCCTTCTGGTTGTTGAAGCCGCCAAGCAAAGCGGTTCGTTAATAACTGCCAGAATGGCTTTAGAACAAAATCGCGAGGTTTTTGCTATTCCAGGCTCTATTCATAATCCTTTGGCACGAGGCTGCAATGCACTTATTCGTAATGGGGCAAAACTTGTTGAAACCACCCAGGATATTCTTGAAGAATTAAATCAATATTATTCACAAGATGAAAAGTTGCTATCATTTACTATGGAATCAACGCTTGACCAAGAGCAAGAAACATTATTGAATCACGTCATGTTTAGCCCAACCTCTATTGATACTCTGGTTGAAAATACCGGCGAATCCGTTGAAGTCATTTCCTCAATGTTACTGATTCTTGAGCTTCAAGGCTATCTGGAAGCAACCGCTGGCGGCTGCTATATGAGAGTAAAATAATTATAAACAACAAACACACTATGAAAGAAAATATTTTTGATGTCCTAATGTATTTATTTGAAAACTATATGGAAGATGAAATTGAAATCCTTCCTGATAGCGACGCCATTAGAACGGAATTACTGGAAGCAGGTTTTGAGTCCTGCGAGGTTAATAAAGCCTTTGATTGGCTTGACTCACTTAGTCTGCAGCGTGCCATAAAGCCAACTGTTGCGCCTGCGTTTCGTATTTTCTGCTCTCAGGAAACAACAAAACTTGATCTTGAATGCCGTAATCTTATTATGTTTCTTGAACAAAATGGCATTTTAAATTCGGCCAATCGGGAAATTGTTATTGATCGGGCAATGGCATTGGAAAATGAAGAAATATCCATGGAAAAGCTGAAATGGATTGTATTAATGATTTTGCTTAGCCAGCCTGATGAAGAAATTGCCTTTTCCAGAATGGAAGATATCGTTTATGATCTTGTCCCTAACTATTTACATTAAGGTAAAAAGATACAAGCTTCAAGGTTAAACAATACCTGCCTTGAGTCTTAAGAACCATAAATCTTCACCTTTTGCCTTTCACCTTGAACATTGAACCTTAAATGAGTAAAAATCTTGTCATTGTAGAATCTCCTGCAAAAGCAAAAACTATCGAGAAATATTTAGGTAAAGACTTTCAGGTTTTAGCCTCTTATGGACACGTCCGCGACCTTATTCCAAAAGAAGGTGCCGTTGACCCTACCCATGATTTTGCCATGAAATATGAAGTCATTGATCGCAATCAGCGTCATGTTCAGGCTATCAGCAAAGCACTTAAAGCCGCAGACACTTTATATCTGGCAACCGATCCTGATAGAGAAGGCGAAGCTATTTCCTGGCATTTGCTTGAACTGCTGAGAGAAAAGAAATTACTCAAAGAAAAACCGGTACATCGCGTAGTCTTTCATGAAATCACTAAAAAAGCCGTCACTGAAGCCATTGCCAATCCGGAAAAGTTGGACATCAATTTAATTAACGCCCAACAAGCGCGACGAGCGTTGGATTATCTGGTTGGCTTTAATTTGTCACCGTTATTATGGAAAAAAATCCGCCGTGGCCTTTCAGCCGGACGCGTACAAAGCCCTGCCTTACGGATGATAGTTGAACGTGAGTTGGAAATTGAAGCCTTCAAAAACCGTGAATACTGGACTATTGATGCTGCATTGACAGCGCATGAACAAAATTTTAAGGCCAAACTAACCCAGTTTGCTGGTGAAAAACTGACTCAATTCAGTATTACCGATGAAGCCTTGGCAGAAAAGACCAAGCAGGCACTACTAACAACAGCCGATGGCCAGTTACTGGTAGCCAAACTGGAAAAGAAACAGCAAAAACGCAACCCTGCGCCGCCTTTTATAACCTCGACTTTGCAACAGGAAGCCTCAAGAAAACTGGGCTTTACCACTAAACGCACCATGATAGTTGCCCAACAACTGTATGAAGGTATTGATATAGGTGGCGAAACCGAAGGCCTGATTACCTATATGCGTACCGATTCGGTTAACTTGTCAGTAGAAGCCGTAGAAGAAATGCGTACGCTGATTGCAGAAAAATATGGCGCTGATAATGTACCTAAAGAACCCAGACTGTTCAAAACCAAATCAAAAAACGCCCAAGAAGCACATGAGGCCATACGCCCCACTTACCCAAGACATTTACCGAGTCAGATAAAGGATCACCTCAGCATTGAACAATACAAGCTGTACGATCTAATCTGGAAGCGCACCATAGCCTGCCAAATGATTCATGCAACGCTTAATATGGTCGCTGTTGATTTAACCTGTGGTGACGGCCAACATAGCTTCAGAGCAACAGGTTCTACCATTGCCATCCCTGGATTTATGGCAGTTTATCTGGAAGGCAAAGATGACAGCAAAGAAAGTGATGATAAGGAAAGCTTTTTACCACCACTTGAAGAAGGCCGGCCAGTCACTCTCAACGATATTATTGCCGCTCAACATTTTACTGAGCCACCACCACGTTATGGCGAAGCCAGTCTGGTAAAATCGCTTGAAGAACACGGCATAGGTCGGCCTTCAACGTACGCCTCCATTATTTCCACCCTGCAAAACCGCGAATATGTCACTCTGGACAGTAAACGTTTTTATCCTACCGATGTAGGCAGAATTGTTAATAAGTTTTTGACTGAGCACTTTACGAAATACGTTGATTATGATTTTACCGCTAATTTAGAAGATGAGTTAGACGCTGTTTCCCGGGGTGAAAAAGACTGGATTCCATTAATGCATGAATTCTGGAAGCCTTTTCATACAACCGTTCAGGAAAAAGATGCCAGCGTTCAGCGTAAAGATGTTACCCAAGAAGCGATTGATGAAAAATGTCCGACCTGTGACAGCCCATTATCCATCCGTCTGGGTAGAAATGGTCGATTTATAGGCTGCACCAATTATCCTGAATGTTCCTATACCCGTAATTTGAATGATGATGCGGGCGCTTCCGATGAACCGGAAACAGTAGAAGGCAGAACCTGCCCTGATTGCGATTCGCCGTTAATTTTTAAAACAGGTCGCTATGGTAAATTCATCGGTTGCAGCGCTTATCCAACTTGTCGACATATTGAACCCTTGGAAAAGCCTGCCGATACCGGTGTCGAATGTCCTCAATGCAGTAAAGGCTCGATACTTAAACGCAAATCACGCAATGGAAAAATATTTTACTCCTGCTCGGGCTACCCAAAATGTAACTACGCACTTTGGAACATGCCGGTTAATGAGCCCTGTCCGCAATGTAGCTGGCCTATTTTGACAGTAAAAGAAACCAAAAGACATGGTGTTGAAAAAGTCTGCCCACAAAAAGAATGCAGCTATGCCACTCCTTATGAAGGCGACCCTGCCGATGCTCAGGGCCCTAAAGAAGTAGTCGATTAAATGACCTTATAAAAACCTGTCCACGAAAGACACGAAAATATTTAACAGCGCCACATGTCTTTAGATGACTAACCATATAGATAAATATTGGCAGCAAGGTAAGTTATTTATTTTTTCGTTCTTTTCGAGTATTTCGTGGACAAAATGCTCTTTCTTGGCTCTGGCATTATTTATTTCCGGGTTTTTCTTGGCTTATTAGTCAATCTGACTGACTTTATTGCGTATTCAAGGTTACAATAACCTGATGAATACTCAACTCACGCCTTTTTCAGCACTAACTCCCGATATCATTTTAAGCGCGATGGATAGTGTGGGCTTGCCTGGTGACGGGCGATTGCTAGCACTTAACAGCTATGAAAACCGTGTTTATCAGGTTGGCATAGAGAATGCGCCGATGGTTGTCACCAAATTTTATCGGCCCAACCGCTGGACAACCGCTGCCATCCTTGAAGAGCATGTATTTATTCAGGAATTGGCAGAAAATGAAATACCTGTAGTACCACCTTTACTATTCAACGATAAACAGACGCTCAATGAAATCGAGGGCTTTCGATTTTCCGTATTCCCCAAACAAGGCGGACGCGTACCTGAAATTGAAGGCCGTGAAAAACTGGAATGGATGGGACGTTTTATTGGCCGTATTCATGCTGTTGGCGCGTTAAAACCTTTTAAAGAACGCCCAGCGCTAAATATTACCAATTTTGGCGACGAACCTAGCGCTTACCTGCTAACTCATGATTTTATTCCAGCAGATCTACTCAATGCTTATAGTAGCGTTAACGCTTATGCGCTGGACTCGGTAAGACGATGTTTTGAACGCGCCGGCAAGGTAAACAGCCTAAGACTGCATGGTGACTGCTATCCAGGCAATATTTTATGGACCGATGACGGGCCTCATTTCGTTGATTTTGATGACAGCCGAATGGGACCTGCGATACAGGATTTGTGGATGTTACTTTCAGGGGACCGTGCCGAGATGACTCTGCAACTCAACTATCTACTGACTGGCTATCAAACTTTTTACGATTTTAATACCAGCGAATTACATCTACTGGAAGCCCTGCGTACTTTACGCTTGATCCATTATTCTGCCTGGATTGCCAAACGCTGGGATGATCCTGCATTTCCTATGGCCTTCCCCTGGTTTAATACTCCCCGTTACTGGCAAGATCGTATTATTGAACTGCGCGAACAAATTGCATTAATGGATGAAGAACCACTAAGGTCAAGTTGAAATAATTTTATCACCACGAAGACACGAAGAAAAAAAACTTCGTGTCTTCGTGTCTTCGTGGTGATAAGCTTTTAACTAGATTACCCAACTAACTTTTGCTGAAGTATCATGGTTCTGACAGGATTAAATGTTTTCCTGTGTATTGATAAAAAACCAAATTGCTCAAGCTCTTTCAAATGCTGTTTGGTGCCGTAGCCTTTATGCCGATGAAATGAATAATCAGGATATTGTTGGTAATAGTCAACCATGATTTTATCACGTTCAACTTTTGCCAGAATGGAAGCGGCACTGATCGCCTTAACTTTACTATCACCTTTAATAATAGCCTGAGCAGGAATAAGTAGTTTGGGGAGGCAATTACCGTCGACTAAAACTTGATCAGGCACAATTGCCAGACCATTTACCGCTCGCTGCATGGCAAGCAAGGTTGCCTGTAGAATGTTTAGCTCATCAATCTCTTCAACACTGGCCATTCCCACCGACCAACTTAAAGCATCTGCCTTAATGATTTCAAAAAGACTGTCGCGTTTTCGCTCACTGAGTACTTTGGAGTCAGCCAAGCTATCAATGTACTTTAGCGGATCAAGAATAACGGCTGCTGCGACTACAGGACCTGCAAGCGGTCCACGACCGGCCTCATCGACACCGGCAACCAGAAAATCGGGGGGCATTTGAATCAAGTCGTCATCCATAGCAACAATTCCACATAAAATAGCTTTAACAGTAAAACCTAGCGCAATATTCCTCTATGTACATTACGCAAAAAATTAATCATATCAGCTAATTGCTTACTGTCACTAGCCAACTCTTCCATTTTCTCTATGGCATCTTCGAGACGTAAATTCATTTTATAGATTATCTTATAAGCATTTCTAATTAATCTGATATCTTCGGCGGATACGTTATTACGTTCCATACCCACTGAATTTATACCATGTGGCCGGGTAGGTTTGCCACCCACCATAACAAAAGGCGGAATATCTTGGGTGATTGCACTACCCATAGCTGCAAAACTGTATTGCCCTATTTGGGTAAACTGATGTACGAGAGTAAATCCGCCCAGAATGGCATGATCATTCAAATGCACATGCCCGGCTAATGATGCGCCATTAGCCATGATGACATTATCACCAATAATACAATCATGAGCGACATGGGTGTAAGCCATAAACAGATTATCACTGCCTATTTTGGTAACACCATTATCTTGTTGGGTTCCTCTGTGCATGGAAGTAAATTCCCGGATGGTGTTTCTGTCACCAATTTCAAGCCGGGTAATCTCAGACGCATATTTTTTGTCTTGTGGATCTTCACCGATTGATGTGAATTGATAGATACGGTTATCCTTCCCAATGGAAGTTGGTCCCTTAATAACAACATGAGGACCGATGACCGTACCGGCATCAATTTTTACCTCCGCACCGATGACAGAAAAAGCGCCAACGGATACATCATCGGCCAATTCAGCATGGCTATCAATTATGGCTGTTGGATCAATCAAAATTATTCTACCACCGCGGCACATCTGATCTCGGCACTTGCGACAAATTCGCCATCAACTTCCGCACGGCATTCAAATGCCCAGATATTACGCCTGCTTTTAACAAATCTTGCTTCCAACATTAATTGATCTCCGGGCACAACCGGCCTTTTAAACTTGGCTTTATCAATACCCACCAAATAATAGATCATACCTTTCAATTCAGCCCCCGCAGTTTCTGAAGCCAATAGACCCGTCGTTTGAGCCAAAGCCTCCAAAATCAAAACACCCGGCATAATGGGTTTTTGTGGAAAATGACCCTGAAAAAAGGGTTCGTTATAAGTGACATTTTTCACTCCTAACAGCCTGATACCAGGCTCACACTCAATCACTTTGTCAACCAATAGAAAAGGGTATCGATGTGGCAAGAATGCTTGTATTTGTAAAATATCTAACTTGATAGACATGATTTAGAGTGCTTTATAATAGAGGTTAGTAGTGTACTTGAATAGTAGTGAATCATTTACTCAGGCATTGTTGACAGTTTTTTCTGAACTTGGGCAGTAATATCAAACTGGTCTTTAGCGTAGATAACACCATCAGTCAGCAGCAAATCATATTCATCATCTTTAGCTATGTTTCGAACGGCTTCAACGATGCGACGTTGCAATTTACCCAACTCTTCATTACGGCTGGCATTAAAATCCTCGCTAAATTCCTGCTGAGATCTTTTTGCATCCCTTTTCTTATTGATAATGTCTTTTTCAAGATTATTTTTCTCGGAATCACTCATTACTGAAGCATCCTTGGCCAGTTTTTCTTCCATGCCCTGAATTTCTTTTTGTTGAGTAACCAATTGTTTGTCTCTTGGTGAAAATTTTTGTTCCAAACGTTTTTTGGCTTTTTCAGCTTGAGGCGCTTTTTCAAGAACAGCAGGTATGTTGACAAAACCAATTTTTAAATCTGCAAAACTGGCATTTGCAAAAAACATCAGCCCTAAAAATAAAGAAATTTTTGTTTTCATTGTTAAATCTATCTCCGGTTATAGTTAAAGTAAAGTGTGAGTAAAAATAATATTTCGTAAATTATAGGGGATAAGCCTGTTAAACCAAAACAACTTATCAGAAATTCTGACCAAAATTGAATTGAAAGAACTGTGTTTGATCATTTGCAGTGATATCGTTAGCGGGTGCACCAGGAGCGGCATTATTATAGGTATACGTTCCTTTATTCAAGGGATATGCCGCACTCACCGATAACGCACCGAATGGCGACAACCACTCACCGGAAATACCTGCAGAATATTTCAGATTATTGATGCTAAAACTATCATTCAATGAACCCGCGTCAAAAAATGTTCCCAATCTGATCGACTTGGTTTCCGCCATAAAAGGTACCGGAAAAAACAACTCTGCATTAGCCATTATTTTAGTCGTGCCACCGAGCGGGTAACCATTAGAATCCCTGGGTCCCAGCGTATTATTTTTAAAGCCACGTATTGATCCGGTACCGCCGGCGAAATAATTTTCAAAGAAAGGTAAGGCGTTGGTATTTCCATAACCTCCGCCATAACCGACTTCTCCATTCAACTTGAAGGTAAAATCCTTGGCTAAAGGAAAATAATGTTGATGCCGATAACCTATTTTATAATATTCCAGATCACTACCGGGAACCGTTATTAAGCCGGATAATCTTTGCTGCCCGCCTTTATTGGGAAACAAAGCCCTGTTAAGTGTATCGTGAGACCAACTCACGGACTGACCAAGGGTAAAAAATTTGTCACCTTGCTCGGCAATAAAGTTTTTAATTTCATTGGAAGAGTAATAAGTGGTTCCCAAGGTAGTGTGCTTTACATCGGTATCAAAGCGTAACTGATCGAATTCATTTAAGGGAATGCCAAAGTTAATACCGGCATTCGCAATATTGGTATTGTAGTTGGCAATATTGATGGCTCCGGCATTTCGCTTGGTATAGCCCAGATTATAACCCTGACTAACGCCATCCGTTGTAAAATAAGGATTAAAAAAGCCAAACTGATAACTGGTCAAATAAGAGCTGTTATTAAACGCTATGTTGACCCGCTTACCCGAACCAAAGATATTATCCTGAGCAATATTGGCATTTAATACTATCCCTTGAACTTGGGAAAAACCGACACCCGCCGACAAATTACCTGAAGCCTTCTCCACTACCTTGTAATTAACATCAATCTGATCAGAAGTACCTACCACCGGTGGCGTTTCTACATTGACTGTTTCAAAATAACCCAACCGTTCAAGACGTGTTTTTGAGCGTTCAATTTTAGAACTCGATGCCCAACTGGCTTCCATTTGACGCATTTCTCGGCGCAGCACTTCATCACGGGTTTTAGTGTTACCACTCATATTAATTTGGTGAACATAAACACGCTTGCCAGGATCAACAAAAAAAGTCATATCTACTGTTTTTTGGCTTTCGTTAATTTCAGGCACCATATTAACGTTGGCAAAAGCATAACCCTCATCACCCAAACGATCCTGAATGGCCTTTGAGGTTTCAGTTGCACTTTTTCTGGAGAATATCTCGGTTGGCCCGATGCTAACCAGTTTAATTAATTCATCAGGTGCTACCACCAAATTACCGGCCAACTTTACCTTGGACAGCTTGTAAACGTCACCCTCTTTGATGTTAATAGTGACGTATATATCTTTTTTATCCGGCGTGATGGCTACCTGAGTAGATTCAACTGCAAAATTAACATAACCGCGATCCAGATAATAAGACCTAAGAGTCTCTAAATCGCCAGCTAACTTTTGTTTGGAATACTGATCATCCTTCGTGTAAAAAGATAATAAATTGGACGTGCTTAGTTCAAATTTCCCTATCAGGGTTTTATCATCAAAAGCATTATTACCAACTACATTAATCTGCTTGATTTTGGTAACCCTACCCTCAGAAATTTTAATATGGATACCGACACGATTCCTTGTCAAATTCGACACATCTGTTTTAATTTTTAAGCCATATTTACCATGACTCAAGTATTGGCGTGTTAATTCCTGCTCCACCTTGTCAAGAACTTGCCTGTCAAATATTTTACCTTCAGCCAAACCAATTTTATCCAAGGCCTTGGTCAGATCATCTTTACTCAGATCTTTATTGCCTTCAAAAATTATTTTTGCTATGGATGGACGCTCCACTACCTTGACAATTAACGTTGAACCTTCTCTTTCCAAAGTCACATCTTTAAAAAAACCTGTCTTAAACAAGGCCTTAATGGCTGGTGAAACATTATCCAAAGAAAACTTTTCGCCGACATTAACGGGAAGATAGTTGTAAACAGTACCTAAAGAGATGCGTTGCAGACCTTTGACCTGAATATCCTTAACAACGAATTCTTCATCACCTTTAACCCCCTGCGACACAAGCAGACCCAACAATAATAAGCGAGAAAAAGTATTTGATTTCATGTAGGTGGCTAAAAATAAAACAATATGGTCAGAACAATTAAAAACGCGGCATTATAACACAGTAAATCTTGAACAGGCTTAAGCCCTGTCTACAGGGAAATTAAGTACCTCATTAATCGTCGTACTGTTGGTCATTAACATCAGTAAACGATCCAAACCTATAGCCATGCCGGAACATTCAGGCAACCCCGCTTCCAACGCAGCAACAAGATGCTTGTCCTTAACGGTAACAGGACGCTTTCTTTGCTCCCTGACAACAATTTCTTCATCGAATCGTCGGCTTTGTTCTTGCGAATCGATTAATTCATAATAACCATTACCTAATTCAATGCCATTGATAAAAATCTCGACTCGATCGGTAACTTGCGGGTTGCATTCATTAACACGTGCTAATGACGACTGGCAGGACGGATAATCATAAACCATACACACAGCATTTTCACCCAAGTTTGGCTGAACCTGATGACTAAAAATAAAATCCAGCCATAGTCCATGGTCAATGCCACAGATATCGACCGCTTCAGGCAGATCATTACACCGTGCATAAGCACAGTAATCCTGATAAGAAAATTCTAAAGAATTTAAACCCGTATAAATTTGAAATGCTTCCTGATAACTAAATCGTTGTGTCGGACTTAAAACTTTACGGCCCGCAAACAAAACAGCCAATAACTCGGCAATTTCATCCATTAATTGAGGCAAGGTAAAGCCAACCTGATACCATTCCAACATGGTAAATTCAGGATTATGAAAGCGTCCTGATTCACCATTCCTGAATGCTTTGCCAATTTGATAGATAGACCCACTACCGGCAGCAAGCAAGCGTTTCATGGCAAACTCAGGCGATGTTTGTAAAAACAAGGCCTGTTGTAGTGGGGCTAAACAAAAATCAGTCGTAAAAAAGTCTAATTGTGGATCTGTTCCACAGCTATTACCCAGCAATGGCGTCTCTACTTCAAGCACCGCTCTTGCTGAAAAAAACTGCCGTATATCGTTAAGTACTTGCGCTCTTAAGCGCAATAACTCTATGGAGCAAGTTGGCCGCCACTCATTTGGCACTATTCTTTCACACGTGAAATATACTCACCGGTGCGGGTATCAACCTTAATGACCTCACCTTGCTGCACGAATAACGGCACTCTAACTACCGCACCAGTCTCCAAAACAGCAGGCTTGCCACCACCACCAGAAGTGTCTCCACGCACACCCGGATCAGTTTCAACTATCGCTAACTCAACAAAATTGGGCGGTGATACCGCTAAAGGTGCGTCATTCCATAAAGTAACAGTACAAGAATCCTGATCTTTAAGCCATTTACTGGTATCACCAATGGATTTTTCATCACATTGATACTGCTCAAACGTATCCGGCACCATAAAGTGTCTAAACTCGCCATCGTTATACAGATATTGCATCGCAACATCAACTACATCAGCGCCTTCAAGAGAGTCACCTGATTTAAAAGTTCTCTCAATCACTCGCCCTGTTTTAAGGTTTCTGATTTTGACCCGATTAAAGGCCTGACCCTTACCCGGCTTTACAAATTCATTTTCAATAATTGCGCAGGGGTCATTATCCAACATAACTTTTAATCCGGCTTTAAATTCATTGGTACTATAACTGGCCATTTTATCCTCAAGATGACAAACAATGTAAAACATAATCATTATAATAGAGGCAACAATCGATAGAAACTTTAAATAACTACTTTCATGCCAGAAGACCTTAACGAAACCCTGCACTTTACTAAAAACTGGCAACAACAACTAGCCGAAGCCTTTAATGATATTGAGGGCTTATGCCATTACCTGCGCTTATCAGTTAATGACTTACCTGTTTCAGTTGCTGCTGCCGAAAACTTCCCGTTACGGGTTCCCTTAAGCTTTGCTGCCAGCATGCAAAAAGGTAATCCGAATGATCCTTTATTACGGCAAGTATTGCCGATTAAAAACGAATTATTTGCATACCCCGGGTTTAGCAATGATCCGGTGGGTGATCTTGCCTCTACGACTCAAACCGGTGTTTTACACAAATATCATGGCCGGGTTTTATTTATCAACACCGGCAGTTGTGCCATTAACTGCCGATATTGTTTCCGCCGCAACTTCCCTTATGCCGATCTTCAACTAAGTAAACAGAATGAAAATGCCGGAATTCAGTATATTCAAGATAACCCTGATATCTCGGAAGTTATTTTAAGCGGGGGCGACCCGTTGTTACTAAGTGATACAAGATTAGCAAAACTTGTTACTCAATTAAACGCCATCCCGCATTTAAAACGTATCCGGATACACACACGCTTACCTATCGTTTTACCGGCACGAATAACCGATGGCCTCATTAACACCTTAACTCAAAGCACCAAACAAATGGTAATAGTCGTGCACTGCAACCATGCCAATGAAATAAGCCCGCGCGTCATTACTGCCTTTAAGCTACTGAGAAATAGAGGCATTACCTTATTTAATCAGTCAGTCTTGTTAAAAGACGTTAACGATAACGTAGCTGTTCTATGCGAATTGAGTGAACAACTTTTCGGTCAAGGCATTATCCCTTATTATCTACACCTACTCGATAAAGCTACTGGAACCGGACATTTTGAAGTCTCTGAGACGGTAGCAATAGATCTTATCAAGCAGGTACAAGCCACCCTACCCGGTTACCTTGTACCAAAATTGGTTACAGAACAGGCAGGAGCGCTATCCAAACAAACCATTCTATAAATCTGGGCAGCATACCATGCCTGCGATATATTGTTAACAATACTGGTTTTGGCTCGCGTGGCCACTCCTTCAGCTTTTAACTCCGGACAAATAACCCGATCAAAACAAGGATAACCCATGTCTAAATCACTTAGCTTCTCTTCTGAAAAATCAGGCTTGCCACCCGGATCGCTAGTGCATGTTGGCGAAGTCCATGCGCATGAGCATAAAATTTCTGTGGTAAATTACAATAAATCGACTTTAACAAGACACACTGTCAAGTCTATCGAAGAACTTCTACCCTACAAAACAACCGATACCATAACATGGGTAATTGTTGACGGCTTAAAAGATGTTTCCATTATTGATGCCATAGGCCACTATTTTGATATACATTCATTAGTGCTCGAAGATATTCTCAATACCCATCAGCGGCCAAAATTTGAGGAATTTAATGATTATCTGTATATCGTTATTAAAGCAATTACCTTAAGTAACAAAAACTTTAACATCGGCTATGAACAAATCAGCTTATTGATATTAAATAACTTCGTATTTACTTTTATAGAAAAACCTAACGAACTATTTAATCCCATTCTAAATCGCCTTGATAACGATAAAAGTCAAATCAGAAACCTGGGCACTGATTATCTTGCCTATCTTATTATGGATACCGTTGTTGATGAATATTTTGCCGTACAAGATACCTTTGATAATCTGATCGAATCCGTTGAGGAGACATTACTATCTAATCCGTCATCAGCAACCTTGGCAGCCATCCAGAAAATCAAGCGTGAATTAATTTTTTTACGCCGGTCAGTATCGCCTCTACGTGAATTATTGGCAGGCATTCAACGCAGTGAATCGCTCTTAATCAATGAAAAAACGCGACGTTATTTCAGTGATGTTTATGATCACGCCATACGTATTATTGAAGCGATAGAATCTTATCGCGATTTAATCTCGGGTATGCTGGATATTTATTTATCCAGTGTCAGTAATAAAATGAATGAAACCATGAAAGTTCTTACCGTGTTTGCCTCAATATTTATTCCATTAACTTTTATCGCGGGCGTTTATGGTATGAACTTTGAATATATGCCGGAATTAAAATGGCGGTGGAGCTATCCGGTATTGTGGATTTTTTTTATTAGTGTCTCGGTGTTTTTGCTGCGCTTTTTTAAAAAGAAGAAATGGCTTTAGATACCATGCTCCCATTTAACAATCAGCCTTTGTAGCAAGATAAAATCCGGGATTATCTCGCTACCCGAAAAGTTGGTTCTGTATTAATTAGATGCACAGGTTATTGCAACTCACCAGGAGGATTATTTTGACCTTGAACCCTTCACTTTGAAACCCTTATGGTCTTTTGCCAAATAACTGACCGCACTAACCGGCACAGATTCTGTCGCCAGAATAGCGCCCAGCTCAATCATGGCTTTTTGATAAACCTTACGTTTGAAATACACGACATCATTAAGCGGCTCCCAATAATCGACCCAGCGCCAGCTATCAAACTCCGGCTTGGCACAATGATCAAAACGTACCGTTGAGTCCGCTGTTATCAGCCTCAACATATACCAGATTTGCTTTTGGCCTATACATAAAGGCATGGAACTCTTTCTGATATAACGCTCGGGCAACTGATACCTTAACCAATAGCGCGTGCGCCCTAATACTTGTACATGCTGCTGCTGCAGCCCTGTTTCTTCCCACAATTCTCGATACATCGCTGCTTCAGGGTCTTCGTTATCATTTATTCCGCCTTGCGGAAACTGCCATGCGTTCACGCCCATTCGTTTTGCCCAAAACACGCGACCCTCGTCATTGCAAAGGATGATTCCGACATTAGGTCGGTATCCTTTAGAGTCTATCATGTTAAAACCTGCATCTTTTACCCGCCCTATATCTTAATCTTGCTAACTGGTAGAATTACAAGAATAGGTCAGGTTGTTTATAATAACGCCATTGTTCCATAAAAAAACCCTACATGCCAGAGAGCATAGCCCTTTTAATTACTTCAGACAGGTTTAACGTGAGTTTAGCAATTTTTGATTTAGATAATACCCTGATAGCCGATGACAGCGATTACTTATGGGGACAGTTTCTTGTTGACCAAGGCGTAGTGGATAAAAATTACTACGAAAGCGCCAATATCAAATTTTATGATGACTATAAACAAGGCACGCTGGATATTATTGAGTTTCTGCGCTTTTCATTGCACCCATTAGCCAATAATGATCCTGAGCAACTATACCAATGGCGGAGGCAATTTATACAAGACATTATCACACCGATATTATTAAAACCCGCACAAGAACTGATCGCCAAACATAAAGACAGGGGCGATACGTTACTGGTTATTACCGCAACCAACCGCTTTGTTACCGAGCCTATCGTCAAACTTTATGGCATTGACAATTTATTGGCAACAACGCCTGAATTTGTCGATGGCAGGTATACCGGTCGCTTTAATGGCATTCCGTGTTTTCAGGAAGGCAAAGTCAAACTATTGGAAGAATGGTTAAAAACCTCAGACGAAACCATGCAGGATAGCTGGTTTTATAGTGACTCGCATAACGACCTGCCATTACTTAAATGGGTCGATAATCCTGTTGCCGTTGATCCTGATGAAAAACTAACCGCATTTGCCAAGGCGGCTGATTGGCCTATCATCAGCTTAAGACAGGGAAAGTGTCCATCCGAACATTTTCATAAGTAATTGGTAAAGGTTTATACATTTATCCCATTGCTCACAATAATGAACCGACATCCGTTAAGGCATCGCAAGAATTTATAATCGCAGACTTGATTCATATTTGTCTATTTTAAGTTAATTTCAATTCAAATACTGTCATCGCTTTCTAAAGCAAGGTCATTCATACTATTATGTAATTCGTTTTTGCTACAGGGTGGCCAACAATGATTTATGATGAAGCCTTATGAAAACCAGTCAATTTTTCCTCTTTTTAGTCGCGTGTTCAGCTTTAACAGGCTGCGGGCAAATAGGACCACTTTATCTGCCAGGCACGGACTCACCTGTTTATGTGCCACCTGAGTCAAAAGTTGAGCCTGAACCTGAATTAAAACCAGAACCTAAACCCGAAGAAAACAAGTAAATCATGGATTATTTTAATTACCGAAACAATGAGCTTTACGCCGAAGATGTCCCTGTGCAGGATATTATTTCCAAATACGGTAGCCCTTGTTATATTTATTCCAGAGCCACGTTAGAAAGGCACTGGAAAGCTTTTGATCTGGCGTTCGGCAATCAGGCACATTTAATCTGCTATGCCGTAAAAGCAAATTCCAATATTGCCTTGCTTAATCTGCTTGCCCGTTTGGGCTCAGGTTTTGATATTGTTTCGCTAGGTGAACTGCAACGCGTCATTGCTGCTGGCGGCGATGCCGGAAAAATTGTTTTTTCAGGCGTTGGTAAACGTGAAGATGAGATTTTGGCGGCACTAAAAATCGGCATACGCTGTTTTAATATTGAAGTCAGCGATGAACTGGATCGAATTAACCGTCTCGCAGAACAATTAGGGGTTATTGCACCCGTGTCTTTTCGGGTCAATCCTGATGTTGATGCCAAAACGCATCCATATATTTCTACCGGCTTAAAAGAAAATAAATTTGGTATCGATATTGAACAGGCATTAGCCCAATATCGCCGCGCAGCGACTATGCCAAACATCAATATTATTGGTATAGACTGTCATATAGGCTCACAACTGACTGAAACACGGCCATTTCTGGATGCTCTGGATAAAATCCTTGACCTGGTTTCTACCCTGAAAGCCGACGGCATTCATCTGCATCACCTGGATTTGGGCGGCGGACTCGGTATCCGTTACAACGAAGAACAACCACCCGAACCTGCTGATTATATAAAAGCAGTTTTAGAGCGCCTCGGGAAAACCGATTTTGAAATTTTACTGGAACCTGGTCGGGCCATTGTTGGTAATGCAGGCATTTTAGTGACTCAGGTTGAATACCTGAAGCCCACCGCGCATAAAAACTTTGCTATCGTTGATGCTGCCATGAATGATTTGGTACGCCCATCGCTTTATAGCGCCTGGCAGGAAATTATTCCAGTCAATCAGCAAAGTAACGCACCCGAGCAAGTGTGGGATATAGTCGGGCCAGTCTGTGAAACCGGTGATTTTTTAGGTAAAGACCGTAACCTTAAGTTATCTCAAGGAGATTTGTTGGCAATACGCTCATCGGGGGCTTATGGTTTTTCCATGAGTTCCAATTACAACTCCAGACCACGCGTCGCTGAATTAATGGTCGATGGCGATCAGGTTTATTTAGCCAGGGAAAGAGAAAGTATTGCACAGCTGTGGGCTGGCGAGCAGTTATTACCCTGAGCACACGCATCAGGTAAAGCCAACCCGATAACAAATTACACAAGATGAAAAACACCTCATGATTAACTTCACTAAAATGCACGGTCTAGGCAATGATTTTGTGGTCATTGACGCGATCAATCAACAAATATCCTTAACGCCTGAACAAATCCGGCTCCTGTCTGATCGCCATTTCGGCATTGGCTTTGACCAACTATTACTGGTCGAGAAACCAGCCAATGATAATGCCGATTTTAAATACCGGATTTTTAACGCGGACGGTAGTGAAGTCGCGCAATGTGGTAATGGCGCGCGCTGCTTTGCGCGTTTTGTGCGCGATAAAAAGCTGTCTGATAAAAATGAAATACGCGTTGATACCAACTCAGGTCAATTGCTGCTACGTTTTAATGATAATGGCCTGATAACTGTCAATATGGGCATTCCAAAACATAAGCCTGCTGAAATTCCCATGCTTGTAGAGTACGAATCTTTTGCTTATAGCGTCTGTGTTAACGCAATGGAAGCAACTTTTGGTGCTGTTTCCATGGGTAATCCACATGCAGTTATTCAGGTCAGTGATGTTAAAAATGCCCCCTTAGCTGAGTTGGGCCAAGCTTTGGAAAGCCATGCTGTTTTTCCTGAACGTGCCAATATAGGCTTTATGCAGATCATTGATCGGAAGCGTATTAAGCTCCGCGTTTATGAACGAGGTGCAGCTGAAACCCTGGCTTGCGGCAGCGGTGCTTGTGCCGCTGTCGTTATCGGTATTGAGCAGAATCTCCTGGATCAGGATGTCTGTGTTGAACTACCCGGTGGAGAGCTAACCATTAACTGGTCAGGCCGTAATGAGCCAGTGTTGATGACTGGACCTGCTATTTCTGTTTTTGATGGAAGCATTAAGCTATGAATGAAAAAAAAACAAGGCTCAGTACCGCTCAAATTGAAGACTATTTACAACATCACCCAGACTTCTTCCATGAGCATTTAAGCTTACTTGAAAAAATGAGCGTTCCCCATCCCAGCGGAACGGCAATCTCCCTGATTTCAAAACAGCTGGAGCTGTTCAGAAGCAAACATTATGAAATGGAAAGCCAGCTTAATGCGCTGATAGAAATAGCCCGTGACAACGATACTTCTTTTATTCGCATGCATAAGCTCACATTGGCTTTACTCGATACATCAACATTGAAACAAGCCATCGCCAATCTTGATAATGTCCTGGCCGATTACTTTCTAACCGACTTTGTCGCTGTACGTATCATTAAACAATGTCCTGAATCAGCTGTTGCCAATTTATTCATCGAACCTGGAAGCGAAGATCTGCAACCATTTCTTAAAATACTTGCCAGTAACCAACCAATATGCGGCCGACCGACTTTGAGGCAGGCAAAAGTTCTATTTGGTGATGCCGCTCTGGAAGTAAAGTCTTGCGCCATTATCCCCATGAATTTTACCGAACTTGACGGTATTCTGGCGATAGGTAGTCGTGAAGAAGAGCGCTTTCAATACAGCATGGGTAATCTGTTCTTAACCCAAATGAGCGAGATCATCGGCACCCGATTGATTTCATTATTACGGCAGAGCTCCAATGCATGCTGACGCACAGCAAATGCTGACTGACTTTTTTGAGCAACTGACCGTTGAGAAACGTGCCTCTGAACACACCGTTAAAAGTTATCAACGAGATATTAAGCGCTTAACCAACTATTGCACCGACAAATCAATACCTCAATGGGCTGATCTAAAGCAAAGTGATATCCGCTCGCATATAGCCGGTCGTCATCGGCAAGGTCTTGGTAGTACCAGCTTGCAACGGGAACTATCAGCAATTCGCAGCTTTTATAACTTTCTGTTAAAAAGAGGCCTTGCCGACAGCAATCCTGCACAATATGTTAAAGCACCCAAGCAGGCCAGAAAACTGCCAAAGACTCTGGATGTAGATCAGATAACCGGCCTACTGGAAGCTGGTACAAACTCGGCGCTGGAAATCCGTGACGTAGCCATGTTTGAATTATTTTATTCTTCAGGTTTACGGCTTGGCGAACTTGCCGCGCTTAACCTGACAGATATTGATCTGGCTGATAAGTCGTTGATGGTTCGCTTGGGTAAAGGCGGTAAATCAAGGCTATTACCTATAGGCAATAAAGCCGTTACTGCCATTAACAACTGGTTGGAACAACGCTTAAAAAACGTTGCAGCGGCAGAGCCTGCTTTATTTATATCAATACGAGGAACCCGACTAGGCCAACGTAGTATCGAGTTAAGACTGGATCAATGGTGCAAAAAAAAAGGCATTGCCGAACATATACACCCGCATATGCTGAGACACTCGTTTGCCAGTCATCTACTCGAATCCAGCCAGGATTTAAGAGCCGTTCAGGAACTACTTGGACACAGCAATATAAGTACGACACAAATATATACCCATCTTGACTTTCAACATCTGGCAGATGTTTATGATAAGGCACATCCGAGAGCAAAAAAAAACCCGAATAGCGACTGGCTTCCCAAGCAAAACATTTAAAAACCTGCTAACATGCCAGCTATTTTTTATACAATAGCAATCTGTTGCATAAAAACACATACCCTCTTTAACAGGATACCGCAAATGGCAGCAAGTGAAACACTGGACGATATAAAATCTAAAGGGATACTCTGGGGCTTTGGTGTTCTTACCCTCACAGTAGTGGTCGTTCTCGTTATTTTGGGCGCATGGTGGGGAAGCGAACCCGGGCAATTCAATATACAGGATGAAGCGCTTAAGAGAGCAAAAGAAACCAACACCTCAGAAATGCCCGTTGGCTATACCTATACCAACACACTGGCTCATATTGCTGAAGTATTGCTACATAAAAGCGGTGGTTACATCACAAATGATGTCGCACCTCCCGGCGTATTTCTCGACAATATTTCCAACTGGGAATATGGTGCGCTGGTGATGTTACGCGATGCCACAACCGCCTTAAGAAATCATTTTGCCAGAGATCAGTCACAATCTGCCGAAGATCCGGATTTAGCCATAGCAGAACCTTATTTTTATTACGAGCATAACTCGTGGGCTTTGCCATCAACTGAAGCTGAATATCAAAAAGGCATTGATTCCCTGCATAAGTATATGTTGCGCCTGCAAAAATACGGCGGCCCGGTAAAAAAAGCACAATTTTATTCCAGAGCCGATAATCTTTGGCAGTACACTGAGGTTGTGATAAAACGTCTGGGCGGCCTTTCTACTCGTCTGAGCGCGAACAGCTCCGGCGGCAACTATGGACCAGGATTAACCGAGCTTGAAAAACAAGCTGCTGATGAAAAAGGAACGCCGGTAACTACCGTAACATGGCTGGAAATTGACGATGTTTTCTATGAGGCTCGGGGCGCAAGCTGGGCTTTATTGCACATTCTAAGAGCCATAAAACATGACTTTGCTGACATTCTGTTGGATAAACGAGCCATGCGTACTGTTGATATTATGATTAAGGCCATGGAGAATGCCTTAACACCTGTTTTAAGCCCGATGATTTTAAATGGTAGTGGCTATGGCCTTTTTGCCAATTATTCCCTGTCAATGGCAAATTATATAGCGCGGGCAAATGCCGCAGCTCTTGATTTACGTGACATCATGAACCGAGGTTAATTAATACTATGGACGAACAAATCAACTATAACCTGAAACAACTTGGCACCTGGAAACGAATTTTCTTCATGGCAGTTTTTTCAGCTATCGGCGCCTTAGTCAGAATGATACTGTGGGCTGTTATTATATTGCAAGTCGCTTCGACCCTGCTAACCGGAAAAGCCAACCAAAATATTCTGAGCTTTGGACGTAATCTTTCGATTTATACTTACCATATATTACTGTTTTTAACTTTCAATACTGAAATACTACCGTTTCCTTTTTCCACCTGGAACCTGACTGCGGATCTTCAGCTGCCTGAAAAATAGGCATTAAAGTTAACGGCTAAAAGTGAAAAGCACAAAACAACTGTTTTACCATTTTCACCTTTAGCCCTACCCGTTTAACCGTGTTCTAAATCATCCTCATCTTCAAATCCGGCCTCATCATCAAACTCGATGTCATGCTCAAATCCGGCATGATCTTCAAACTCGGCACTCTCTTCAAATGCTGCGTAATCTTCAGGCTCAAGCTCGCCTTCAATTTTAAAGACATCTTTCAAGTATCGATATAATAATCGCGAAGATTTTGGCGGCGTACCTGCTTGAGTTTCTTTTTGAATGTTGCGTAATAGCTGCCTTAACTGCTGCCGATCCGCATCAGGCTGTTCATTGAGAAATTCCGTCAAGGCATTATTACCTCCAGCAATCAAACGGTCGCGCCAGCGCTCAACGATATGATGCTCTCTTACTGCATGAGCACTTTGGTTTTTCATCCGTGCCAATTTTTCCAAGATAGGATCTATATCTATCTTGTTTAACTGCCCGGTAATAAATTTTAGTAGCCGCTTTCTTGCACCTTTGTGCGGCATTCCAGAAACCTCCATAACTCCTTTATGGATATTGTCAGGAAGCTCAAGATATTTCACTTGAGCCGCCGACAATTCGGATAGCTCTTCACTTAATGCAAAAAGTACCGCCAACTCCTTTTTTATTTGAGTTTTATTGGGCCGAATAGCGTAATAAACTATTTCGCCCTTGCTGTTGTATTCATACTCATATTCTTGTTCTAGCTCTTGTTCTTCACGCATTTTATATCAAACCATTACCCAAAAAATAACACCACAAAACCCAAAGGCATCATTAAAATCACCCAAGTCGATTTTGCATTTTAGCTTTCTTATTGCCACTTTAATTCCAGAGCTCATCCAGAATATATCGGCAATACTATAGCGCCCAGTAACAAATTTTTCCAAGTAAAAAATACTTACCTGATTGTTACTCGGTAAAATAAAATTTATTTTACCACATGCTTTTTAATCACTTTCCATGCTTCTATCTTTTGCTCAAGACTTAATGCTGCATAAGCTGGACTGGTTGATGGCAGACACCGATATTCGAGGTAAGAAAAACGCTGATTTAAAGCAGGAATAATCTGCTTTCGGTATAATTTTTCAGCCATTTTCCCGTTAAAAAATATGTACTTAACATCTTTATATTCAGTGAAAAAACCAGCAAAATCATTAGCTATAACGGTCTCCAACGTTATATTTGCATCCAAACTTCCTTTTCGGCTACAGCTTTGCAAGACATCCCAAACCGCTATCCTGTTTTCGATTAACAGCTCTTTACGCCCTTGATAACAAAGCAGGGGATCCAAACTGAACAACGCACTCATAATTGGCCAGAAAGCGTTTCTGGCATGCCCGTAATACTGCTGCCTGAGCAATGAAGCCTCACTTGGCATACTGCCTAATATCAAGACCTTGGCATTACCTGAAACGATAGGGAAAAAACCACTTATAGTTGTCATAGTTTATTTTTTATAAAATTTACTTTATTTCTATACCTTCAAATTTGAGATAATGCTCAATCATTATTTTTACAGGATATCAGTTACTCATGTGGTTTAAAAATCTTAGTGTTTTTCGTCTTACAGAAGCTTTCACCTTGGCTCCAGAAGAGCTGGAACAAAAACTTGAACCACTGTCTTTTCGTTCCTGCGGCCTTCATGAGGAGTTTACTTTTGGCTGGACACCGCCTTTAGGCAAAACAGCACAGCAACTGGTGCATAACGCCAACGGCTTTATGATGCTATGTGTAAAAAAGGAAGAAAGAGTCCTGCCGTCTGCTGTCGTTAATGAATTAGTTCAGGAAAAAATTCTTGAACAAGAAGAGCTACAGTCGCGCAAATTATCCAAAAAAGAGCGAACTGAAATCAAAGATGAACTGATCTTTGATTTATTACCTAAGGCATTTACCTTTTCACGTAAAATATATGCTTATATTGATCCTAAAGGAGGCTGGTTAATTGTCGATGCGGCTTCCGCAAAAAGTGCCGAGGATTTACTCAGTTTATTACGTAAATCTTTGAGCTCATTACCTGCCATGCCTCTTAATACTATCGAAAAACCAAGCACCACCATGACCCAATGGCTGCTTAACAATGAAGCACCTGACGACATCACTATCGAAGATGAATGTGAATTGCGCTCACCAGAAGAGGCTGGTGGCATTATTCGCTGTAAGCGCCATGATTTATCGCTTCCCGAGATTAAAACTCACCTGGATACCGGTAAAGTAGTTATTAAGCTGGCAGTAAGCTGGGCAGACCGACTGTCATTTATTATTGATGAAAACCTGTCGGTTAAGCGATTGCGCTTTCTTGAATTAATTCAGGATCAAGTCGCTGATATTGAAACCGAAGATGAGGCGGCACAATTTGATGTCGACTTTTCAATTATGTCAGCAGAACTGGCAAACTTCCTGCCACGTTTGATAGAGTTGTTTGGCGGAGAAAATAAGGCATAAAAAAAAGCCCGGCGGTAAACCGCCGGGCTTTTTCTGCTCTAAAGCAATAATGATTTATTTCATCATTGATTTTTTGAACAAGTTGTCCAATTTGCTGTTAGTGTCTTGAGCATACTGAGCAGCACGGTTAGCAGCAGATTCTGCAGCAGATGCTTTAGCAGATGCGTCAGCAGCCGCACTTTGTGCACTTTGTGCATCAGATGATGCTTGAGCTACAGAAGTTTTCAAGCCGTCAATTTGTGATTGCAGACCTTCGATATCTGAATTAGTCGCACAACCAACAACCAAACTTGCAACCATTGCGATCATTGACAATTTCATTACTTTTTTCATATTATTTTCCTCAGTTAAAGTTATTACTACAAAAAAACATTAT
Organism: Methylobacter sp. S3L5C; assembly: GCF_022788635.1. Lineage (NCBI taxonomy): Bacteria > Pseudomonadati > Pseudomonadota > Gammaproteobacteria > Methylococcales > Methylococcaceae > Methylobacter > Methylobacter sp. S3L5C. Next base: position 526,601 of record NZ_CP076024.1, read on the forward strand.
AGCTGGCGGGATTCTAGCACTGTTAGCTATATTTTCCAGCTTTATTTTATCTTAACCACTGTTCCGGTGTCGATCAATTGACTTAAATGATCAATCTGAGTGTTAGTCAAGGCAATACAACCATGAGTCCAATCAAACGCTTTATGAATTCTTGCATCCGCACGCCCAAGACCATGAATACCAATTTGTCCACCTAACGGCGTGTTTTGTGGTGGTATTTGATGAAATTGATGGGCAGTAATGATTCGTTCATAAGTTAATCGATCAATAACACCCTTTCCTAAGGCTTTTTCCGCGTCTTCTGCGGAAGGGTAATTTAACCCAAAAAACCGTCGAAAGCTACTTTTTTCACCAACCCAGCCTATTCTATAATTTCCAAAAGGCGTCACGTTATCGCCCCGACGACCCTTTAATCCAGCACCGCCGCGACCTATAGCAATCTCACTCAATATTTCAAGTGTTTGCTGACCTTTTTTTACCTCAATTTTTCGTGTGGTAGTATCGACTAAAAGCCACACATTGGGATCTGCATAAGCAGTAAAAGAAACTAAACTACAACACAGCAATAAATAAGTTCGCAACATATTAAAATTTACATTAAAAAAGGATTTTGGTGTACTTTATAAACCACATTAATTATCGCACTAAGGAGCCAACATGCAAATAGAAACTATCGCAACACAACCTTACAACGATCAGAATCCAGGCACATCAGGACTTCGAAAAAAAGTTAAAGTATTTCAGCAACCAGGGTATCTGGAAAACTTTGTTCAATCAATTTTCGACTCTTTAGAAGACTTTAGCGGAAAAACCCTGGTATTAGGTGGTGATGGCCGCTATTTTAACAGAGTGGCCATTCAAATCATTATTAAAATTGCAGCTGCCAATGGTTTTGGTGAATTGATTATTGGCCAGGGTGGATTACTGTCTACACCGGCAGCGTCGCATCTTATCAGAAAATACAATGCCTTTGGAGGACTTATTCTTTCTGCCAGCCATAATCCCGGCGGCCCGGATGAAGATTTTGGCATCAAATATAATGTTGGTAATGGCGGACCTGCCCCTGAAAAAGACACTAACGCATTCTATCAGCGCAGCCAAACCATCGACAGTTATAAAACAACTAACATCCAAGATGTGGATCTTGATAGCATAGGCTCTCAACAAATTGATGAGCTTAAAGTCACCATTATTGATCCGGTTACTGATTATGCCGAACTCATGCAATCAATTTTCGATTTTAACTTGCTTAAACAAAGCATTAGCTCTGGCTATATTACATTGCTATTTGATGCCATGAGCGCCATAACCGGACCTTATGCAAAAAGAATACTGGTAGACATACTGGGAGCTTCGCCAGAATCGGTGATTAATGCCGAACCGTTGGAAGATTTTGGCGGCCACCACCCTGATCCCAATTTGGCGCACGCACGCGAACTTGCCGAGCGCATGTTCAGCGCTGACGCCCCTACCTTTGGCGCAGCGTCTGATGGCGATGGTGACCGTAACATGATCACCGGCAGCAATATTTTCGTCACCCCCAGTGACAGTCTGGCTATTATGGCGGCCAATGCGCATTTAATTCCAGCTTATTGCAAAGGCTTAAGCGGAGTCGCAAGGTCCATGCCGACCAGTCAGGCAGTTGACCGCGTCGCAGCGAGTTACAACATACCCTGTTACGAAACGCCTACTGGCTGGAAATTTTTCGGCAATTTACTGGATGCCGGAAAAATAACCCTATGTGGCGAAGAAAGCTTTGGTACCGGCTCAAACCATGTGCGTGAAAAAGATGGTTTATGGGCGGTGCTTTTCTGGCTAAATTTAATTGCTGTTAAACGCCAGTCTGTTACAAATATTGTCCATGATCACTGGCAAAAATTCGGCAGAGACATTTATTGCCGCCACGACTATGAAGCTGTCGAGAGCCCGATTGCTAATGGTATTCTTGAACATTTACGCAGTCAATTAGCAACATTACCTGGCCAATTTTTTGGCGAATACATCGTTAACTATGCCGATGAATTCAGCTATGAAGATCCGATAGACGGTAGCATCAGTAATAAACAAGGTATACGCATCGGCTTTGAAAACGGCTCGCGGATTGTTTTTCGCTTATCCGGAACAGGAACAGTGGGTGCTACTTTAAGAATTTATATCGAACGATTTGAAGCGGATGCCACCAGACATAATCAAGATGCGCAAGAGGCATTAGGCGAGTTAATTCTGCTCGCCGAACAGTTTTGTGAAATTAAAAAACGGACCGGCAGAACAGAGCCTACTGTAACGACTTAAGCTTAACGGCATAGAGACGCAACTTATCGCGTCTCTATGCCAATTCGACATTATGAGCGATATTGTGTAATGAACAGATCAAAAACACACCGGCAGCAATCAAGGCAATTTGTTGCAATGAAGTCTTCATGTCAGTTTTGGTATGCAACGAGGGTATCAAATCAGCAACAGCAATATAAATAAAGCTTGAAGCTGCCAATGCCAGGAAATATGGCAGACTATCATGTAAATCTTCCAGACTAAAGTAAGCCAACACGCCGCCTAAGACAGTAGTCAAGCTGGCCAGTACATTGTAAAAAAGCGCTTTACCACGAGAATAACCACTGTCCAATAAAATGGCAAAGTCACCCACTTCTTGAGGAATTTCGTGCGCTGCCACCGCTAAACTGGTAACTATGCCTAATTGCACATCGGTTAAAAATGCCGCCGCAATTAAAACACCATCAACAAAGTTATGAATACTATCGCCCACAATAATCAACGCGCCCGCAGACTTGGCAACACCGTGACCATGTCCATGACTATGCGCATGATTGTCACTCTGCGTATCATCACCATGAGCTTCGCAACGACCATAATGACAATGTCGCCAGATCAACAACTTTTCCAGTACAAAAAAACCAAGAATACCGGCTAAAATTGTTGCCGATAATGATTGAAACTGCTCCGGCTTAACTTTTTCAAAAGCCTCGGGGATCAACCCCCAAAAGGCAACCGCTAATAATGCACCAATGGCAAAGCTAATCCCATGCGGTAATATTGCACTCCGGTGATGATCGCGTAACAGTAAAAAAATAGCTGCGGCCATAACGCTTAATACGCCACCGACAGCGGTAAAGATAATAATTAATACCAATAAATTCACTACGTCATTCTCTCCATATTAATGTCGCCATGCGTCCTGTTTGTGATTCCCTGCGATAAGAATAAAAACGCTCATGCTCGGTAACAGTACAGTGTGTACCGCCATAAACATTAACTACGCCCAGCGCCGCTAGTTCAATCCGGGCTAACTGGTAAATATCGGCCAACCACTTATCGTTACTTTGCTGTTTAAATGCATCGTTGAATGCTGCTGATTTTTGCATAAAAGCATCTCGCACTTCAAAGCCGACTTCAAAACGGTCAGGCCCGATTGCCGGCCCTAACCATACCAAAAAATCCGCCCTGCCCCCCTTTTTACAAAGTGGGGAACTGAGATCGGCATTTTGGAACTGGCTCCTCGCTTCTTCCTTTGATAAAGGGGGCTTAAGAGGACTTTGCATGGCATCGACCGTATTACCGATCACACCTGTCAACAAACCACGCCAACCAGCATGAATTGCTGCTACTTGCGTACCATCGCCGGAACAAACCAATAACGGCAAACAATCCGCAGTCAGCACCGCACAAACCACACCAGACTCATTTGTATAACTGGCATCAGCTTGTTGCAATGAAGCCGTTTTTACGGCCTTAACGGCACGGTTACTGTGTATTTGCTCCAACCATACTGGCTCAGCGGGTAAATCCAGCATTTCTGTAATAATCTGCCTGTTCTTTTTAACCAGATCATTATCATCACTAACATGAATCGCCGGATTAAGACTGGAGAAAATACCCTGGCTTACACCCCCTGTTCGCAACGTGGTCGCTGCATGAATATTAGCGGGTGCCGGCCAGTCAGGAACCAACCAATGTTTAATCTCGGTCATTATCGGCTAAAGCTGCCAATAAACGCGTCATATCATCAGGCAAAGGCTGCGTCCATTCACAATATTCATCCGTTACCGGATGCTGTAAACCCAATTTTGCCGCATGTAATGCCTGACGTTTAAAGCTGCGCAATTCTTTTTCCAGTTGCTCGCTACAATCAGCCGGCATTTGAAAACGCCCACCATAAACCTGATCACCCAACAGCGGATAACGAATATGCGCCATGTGCACACGTATTTGATGAGTACGCCCTGTTTCCAGCTTAACTTGAACCAGGGTATGCCGGGTAAAGCGCTTCTCAACACGATAATGCGTAACCGCAAATTTACCGGATTCTTTAACCGCATAACGTTTACGGTCAGTAGGGTGCCTGGCGATAGGCTCGTCCACAGTGCCACCTGCCGTCATACGCCCCCGGGTAATCGCCAAGTATTCCCGAGTAATTGCCCTGTCTTGCAGCTGTTGCGTCAGACTGTTGTGAGCTTGCAGAGTCTTGGCAATCATCAGCAAGCCACTGGTTTCTTTATCAATCCTGTGCACAATACCTGCCCGGGGCAGCGTTTCCAAGGTTGAATTATGGTTTAGCAAGGCATTTAACAACGTGCCATGCCAATTTCCCACTGCGGGATGCACCACCAAGCCTGCCGGTTTGTTGACAATTAAAAGACTGTCATCCTCAAAAACAATATCCAAAGGAATAGGTTCAGCTTCAGAAGTGATCACCACTTCGGCCTCGGCATCCAGCATTATCGCTTCGCCGCCCTCAAGCTTGTCTTTGGGTTTTAGTGTTAAACCGTTAACCTGTACTCGCCCTGCTTTAACCCAAGTTTGCAATTTACTGCGCGAATAATCGGCAAACAGTTCGGCAAGTGCTTGGTCTAAACGCATGCCTGCCATTTCGTAAGGTACTTCTGCTGTTAATCTTGTCATAACAAGTTCTTCTGAATAACCCATTGTTAAGTTATACTCGCAGGATACCTAGCCAATAAAGTATCGCCGTTCATGCTGCGAGAAAACCTCTAATATTACAACGTGTCGTTAGTACTATGCGATTAATTTTAATTAAATTTTCATTTATTTTTTTTTTAACCCTATCTCTTCAAGGTTGCGGAACACTGAAAGAACTCTTTTCCAGTGATTCCAAATCGTCAGACGAGAATGAATACGTCGACTGGACAGCCCAAAAATTCCGCTCGGAGGCTAAATTAGCCGTAGATGCGGGCAGTTATGAAAAAGCCATCAAGCTCTACGAGGCACTTGGATCCCGCTACCCTTTTGGTGAAGACTCCGCTCAAACAGAACTGGATATCGCTTACGCTTATTTTAAAAATAATGATCCTGACTCGGCAATTGCTGCCGCTGATCGCTTCATTAAAATGAATCCTCGCAGCCCCGGTGTAGATTATGCTTATTATTTAAAAGGCCTGGTTAATTACAATCGAGGCATAGGCTTTATTGATAGATTCCTGCCAACAGATACATCACAACGTGACACAGGAACGGCCCGTGATGCCTTAAAAAACTTTGAAGAATTAATTCGCCTGTTTCCCCGCAGTAAATATGTGTCTGATGCACGATCCAGAATGATTTCACTCAGAAATAATCTGGCCATGTACGAAGTCCACGTTGCACGCTACTATATAAAACGTAAGGCTTATGTAGCTGCTGCAGATAGAGCATCTACTGTTATCGAAAACTATGAGCGTACGCCTGCAGTTCCTTATGCCTTACTGGTCTTGCAGGAAGCTTATACCAATCTTGAAATGTTGGATCTTGCCAAAGATGTGACCCGGGTTTATGAATTAAACTATCCCAATGGCCCTCCGGTTCTGGAACACGAAAATGCAACGATTTCTCATAAAATATGGGATTTTATTGGTCTTGAAAAATAGCGGCAATGTAAAGCACTTTAAGATATTTTTTCACCATTAGCTTGGGCCTTTAAGCCGATATTTTTCTAAATGTAGCTGTCTCGATTAATTAGAGGCAGTTCATTTTGGTTTTTAATGCTGTTATTTAGCCATCACCAAAGCAAATAACTCAGTTGCCAATATTGCTTGTAGCCAGTTATTTAAAGCCTTAAAAGCAGACGCCCTAAACCACTGTTCATCAACGCTGGCAAACTGACGAATAAACGGAAAAATAGCCGCATCGGCTAAAGAAAAATCACCACCGCACAAATACCTGTAATGCAGCAAACGGGCTTCAAGTTCAGTTAAAAACACTTCTGCCTGTTGCCGGTAATAAGTCTGCGAGAAATCCGGATACCGGTCTGCATATTTATAACGATCCAGGTACTGTCTAAAATCCCCATCATTCCATTTGATCAACCTGTCCGCTTCAATATTAAAGTCCAGCCAGTGCTCCGGATCATGTTGCGCTAATGCCCAGCGCATAATATCCAAACTTTCCTCAATCACCGTTCCATTGGTAAGCTGTAATACCGGCACGGTACCTTTTGGAGATATAGCCAGAAGATGTTCCGGTTTGTTTTTTAATTCCACTTCCCGAATTTCTACAGGAATACCCGCATAAATAATGGCCATTCTGGCTCTGATTGCGTAAGGGCAACGTCTGAAGCTATATAAAATGGGGAGGTTATTAGTCATGTTTAGTTATTTGGTTTGCACACATTTTAATTGGGTATATTAACTATCCTCAATTAACGTAATCTGGCATGTTGAGCCACAAAAGCACATCAATTGAATAATCTTCACCAAGGATACTAATAAAAAAGCCCCGGTTGTTAAAAACAACCGGGGCTTTTTTGTGAAGCAGAGCTTAAAGCACAAAGCTTTAAGACAGCACGATTACATCATGCCGCCCATTCCACCCATGCCGCCCATGCCGCCCATGTCTGGCATTCCGCCATGACCTTTGTCATCGCTAGGTGCATCAGCAATCATTACTTCTGTAGTCAGCATTAAGCCGGCAACAGACGCTGCATTTTGCAAAGCAGTACGTGTTACTTTGGCAGGATCAAGAATACCCATTTCGATCATGTCGCCGTATTGGCCAGTCGCTGCATTGTAACCGTAGCTACCAGTACCTTTTTGCACTTCGTTAAATACTACTGAAGGCTCGTCGCCTGCATTGGCAACAATTTGACGCAAAGGCTCTTCCATCGCACGACGCAAGATATTAACACCAACCGTTTGGTCGTGATTAATACCTTCCAGGCCAACTAATGCTGACAATGCGCGAACTAACGCAGTACCACCACCAGCAACTACGCCTTCTTCAACAGCAGCGCGTGTTGAATGCAGAGCATCTTCTACGCGGGCTTTCTTTTCTTTCATTTCAATTTCAGTTGCAGCGCCAACTTTGATTACAGCAACACCGCCAGCTAATTTAGCCAAACGTTCTTGCAGTTTTTCTTTGTCGTAGTCAGAAGTTGCATCGTCAGCTTGTGCACGAATTTGTGCAACACGGCCCTTGATTTGCTCTTCAGAACCTGCACCATCAATGATAGTGGTGTTTTCTTTAGTAATTTGTACTTTTTTGGCTGTACCCAGTTGCGCTAATTCCGCTTTTTCCAGGCTCAAACCAACTTCTTCAGAAATTACTACCGCACCGGTCAGCACAGCAATATCTTCCAACATGGCTTTACGACGATCACCAAAACCAGGCGCCTTAACTGCTGCAACTTTAACGATACCACGAATAGTATTAACAACCAGAGTCGCCAACGCTTCGCCTTCAACATCTTCAGCAACGATCAATAATGGACGACCGGCTTTTGCAACTGCTTCCAGAATTGGTAACATATCGCGGATATTGGAAATTTTCTTTTCAAAAATAAGAATCAATGGATCGTCTAGTTCGACGCTCATATTTTCTTGTTTGTTGATAAAATAAGGCGACAAATAGCCACGGTCAAACTGCATACCTTCAACGACGTCTAATTGGTTATCAAGGCCTGAACCTTCTTCAACAGTGATAACGCCTTCTTTGCCGACTTTTTCCATTGCTTCAGCAATGATTTTACCAACTGACTCATCAGAGTTGGCTGAAATTGTACCAACTTGAGCAATAGCTTTGTTGTCAGTACAAGGTGTTGCAGCTGCAACAATGGCTTCAACCGCTTTAGTTACCGCCAAGTCAATACCGCGTTTCAAGTCCATTGGGTTCATACCGGCGGCAACCGCTTTCAAACCTTCGTTGACGATAGATTGTGCCAATACTGTTGCAGTAGTGGTACCATCACCGGCCACATCAGAAGTATGCGAAGCCACTTCTTTAACCATTTGTGCGCCCATGTTTTCGAATTTGTCTTTTAATTCGATTTCTTTGGCAACAGATACACCGTCTTTTGTAATGGTTGGAGCGCCGAAGCTTTTGTCCAGAATCGCATTACGACCTTTAGGGCCTAAAGTTACTTTTACTGCGTTTGCTAAAATGTTAACACCACGCGCCATACGGACACGTGCGTCATCACCAAATAATACGTCTTTTGCTGCCATTTTTATTCCTAACTATGTGTGTGATTATGATTAATAAAAAGCTTGGTCTTAACCTAAGATACCCATGATGTCTTCTTCACGCATAACGATAAGATCTTCACCATCAACTTTAACTTCGTTACCTGAGTATTTGCCAAACAAAACTTTATCGCCAACTTTAACGTCCAATGCGCGCACTGTACCATTATCCAGTTGTTTGCCATTACCTACGGCTAATACTATACCCTGGCTTGGCTTTTCAGCAGCAGAACCAGGTAATACAATGCCACCAGCAGATGTCGTTTCTTCTTCAAGGCGTTTAACTATAACTCTATCGTGTAACGGACGTATATTCATCTATATCTCCTAACATTAAAATAAAAGGGTAACTGCTATTAGCACTCGCTAGCAATGAGTGCTAATGATAATGAGCTTTTGCAGCCTGTCAAGTTCTTTGGCATAATCTCTAGCCACCATACACATTTAATATGACCCATGAATGACAACCAACTATTGCGCTATAGCCGTCAAATAATGCTGCCCCAAGTTGATATTGAGGGACAACAAAAACTCCTTGCCGCCAAGGTATTAATTGTTGGTGCCGGCGGCTTGGGATCGCCTGCCGCCATGTACCTTGCCGCAGCAGGGATCGGCAACATTACTATTTATGATGACGACGAGGTGGAGTTATCCAATTTACAAAGACAGATTGCTCATCACACAGTCGATATTGGGACTGATAAAGTAATTTCAACCCGTGAAACACTGAATAAATTAAATCCTGATGTCAATGTAAAAGCCGTCAAGCAAAGACTGACTGGAGAACAACTCAATAGGGAAGTAAAAGCAGCAGATGTGGTGCTTGATTGTAGCGATAATTTCTCGACACGATTTGCAATCAACAAGGCCTGCGTTAATTATCAAACGCCGCTGGTTTCAGGTGCAGCAATCCGCTTTGAAGGCCAGGTATCGGTATTCACTCCAGGTAAAAATAACAGTCCATGTTACAACTGTTTATATAGTAGTGAGGGCGAAGAATTACAAACCTGCTCAACCAATGGAGTTATAGCGCCTATCACAGGAATAATTGGCAGCATCCAAGCCCTAGAAGCGATGAAGTTAATTATCGCTATCGGCGAAACTTTAACCGGTCGGTTATTAATTTTGGATGGCTTATCAATGGAATGGAACACCCTGAAGCTAAAGCAAAATCCGAACTGCCCCACTTGTGGAAGACTGTAAGCCAGGTTAGATTAGCGTAACCCAACCTGATTTACAAAAACTTATATTTTTGGATGAACCAAATCACCCAAAAATATTATTAACAAACGTCATTTATTTTTTGGCAATCCGACTCTTGACGAAATTAATAGCACTTTCAGCTAATTCATTAACAAAAGACGGTGCGTCACTATCCGGATCAGGCTCCCCAAATGGCTTACCATTTTTCTGGGTATATTTGTAAATAAAGTAGCCTAACGGCGCAAATGCAACGCTGGCAATAATTAACATAATCAAAAATAGCTCAATAACACCACCCATAACCCCTCCTCATAATTTTATTTAGTTAGGCAATTTCCCACAAAGAACATACCCAAGTCGCTGGTCTTTTTATTCATTGTCTGCATTGTCAAAACAGTCGCGCAGCCAGCTATGCGACTGTTTTTCTACCTTGAAAATGAACAAAAATTCTGAGCCATCCGGGTCTATTCATTCTTGGCTGTTGCCTTATTATTTTTTTTTGAATTTCGATAATACTCTTTTCTAAAAAGAAAAACATCCTTGTTAAGTACTGTCAAACATTGCGTAAAAAAATAGTTCATCGTATACTTTTAATTAGCTTACTTGATCAAGCTAGCAACTATTCTAATAATCTTCTGGAGGTTCACGATGAAATGGGAAACACCAAGCTATACAGACCTACGTTTCGGCTTTGAAGTAACAATGTACATCTACAATCGCTAAATGAACTTTCCTGACTTAATTGTCGGGATCATTAAAGCTGGTTTAAAGAAGGGGTTCACTTAGAGCCCCTTTTTTTTGCCTGAAAATTGTTATTCCCGTATCATTCAAGGCTTTCTTTTAAGGCTTTCATCATGAAAATTAGAGTTCTTGGTTCAGGTGCAGGTGGCGGCTTTCCGCAATGGAACTGCAACTGCCATAATTGTCACCGTTTGCGTCATCACACAATGAACGGCAAAGCACGTACCCAATCATCCATTGCTGTGAGTACGGACAATAAAAACTGGCTGTTATTTAATACATCCCCCGATATTCGCGCGCAACTCGAAGCCTTCCCCGCCATTCAGCCCAAAGAAGGCATTCGTGACACCGGTATTAAGGCTATCATGCTTATTGATAGCCAAATTGATCATACTACGGGTATGCTAATGCTCAGGGAAGGCAAGCCATTGGATGTTTACTGCACGGATATGGTTAAACAAGACCTGACCACAGGTTTTCCCTTATTTACCATGCTGGAACACTATTGCACCATCAATCATCATCCGGTACCTGTTGATGGCAGCAGCTTTACTATTCCCGCCATTGCTGATTTACGTTTTTATACCCAAGCCTTAAAAAGCAAAGCACCGCCTTATTCGCCACATCGGCATGATCCACATGAAGGCGATAACATCGGTGTTATTATTGAACAAATCTCTACCGGCAAAAAAGTATTTTATTCGCCGGGCCTGGGTGAAATAGAGCCACATGTGATGACTGCCATGCAAGATGTTGATTGCCTGTTGGTAGATGGTACCTTCTGGACCAATGACGAAATGTGTACGCAAAATATCAGCCATAAAAAAGCCCGCGACATTGGTCACTTGCCACAGTCCGGTGCAGGCGGCATGATAGAAGTATTAAGCTCCGTTGCCAAAGCCCGTAAAATACTAATACACATTAATAACACCAACCCAATTCTGGATGATGATTCAGAGCAACGTAAAATTCTTGATGCCGCCGGTATTGAAGTGGCTTACGATGGATTGGAAATCGATTTATAGCATTAACCGGAGTACAAAAATGTGTTTTTGCACTCCGTTTTTATTAATCTCCAAAGGACATCACCATGAGCAATACCGATAATACCGCATGGACAAAAACAGAATTTGAAGCTGCCCTGCGCGGCATGGAAAAGTATTATCACATTCATCATCCTTACCATACCCTGATGAACGCGGGAAAACTCACTCAAGAACAATTACAAGGCTGGGTTGCCAACCGTTTCTACTACCAGGTGAGCATCCCTATCAAAGATGCCAACATTTTAGCGAATTGCCCTGACCGTGAAACCCGCGCCAAATGGATTCAACGCATTCTGGATCATGATGGTCATCCCGGCGATCCCGGCGGCATTGAGGCCTGGATACAATTGGGCATAGCTGTCGGCTTAAGCCGTGAAGACATCACCTCATTGAAGCATGTTTTACCCGGCGTTCGTTTTGCCGTTGATGCCTATGTTAATTTTGCGCGTAGAGCCGAATGGCATGAGGCGGCAAGTTCATCATTGACTGAATTATTTGCGCCAAAAATCCACCAGCAACGTTTGGATAACTGGCCCGAACACTACCCATGGGTTGATGTGGAAGGTTACAACTATTTCCGTAAACGTCTGGGAGAAGCACGCCGCGATGTTGAGCATGGTCTCGCTATAACACTGGACTGGTACAAAACCCGTGAACAGCAGGATCGCATGGTGCAGATTTTAAAATTTAAACTGGATGTGTTATGGACTATGGCGGATGCCATGTATATGGCTTATATTAATAATATGCCGCCGTATTTTACTATTGAGAAATAATAAAAACAGCCTAATGTAGAGCTTTTTCGCATAATTGATTTTCACCCAAAGCCGCCCTATGATTGCAATAGACTGGATAATACAGGCCGTACGTGACAATGATTATCGGTATTCACGGCATGGCGACCAAGAGCGGCAAAATGATAATTTAACGTTGATTCAAGTAGCACAAGCCTTATATAACGGACGTATTCTTGAACAATATACAAATACTGGTCGAGGCGTAAGCTGTTTAGTCGCAGGGTTTGCTGATAACGGCACTCCCATTCATGTAGTATGTGGATGTATGGTTAAAACACTGGTAATTATTACCGTCTATATTCCTACACCACCCAAGTTTAAAAACTCTTTTGAACGAGGTAATTCATAATGTCAGAACAGTGCGTATTTTGTGGACACAAACACCTTAGTAGTAAAACTACGCGCTACATTTATCAAAAAGATCAGCAAATGCTAGTGGTTGAACACGTACCTTGCCTGGAATGTACATTTTGCGGTGAGCAATACTTTGATGCGGAGGTATTACAAAAAATCGAAAACGACTACCTTGCTATCACTCATCGACAAAGACAACCACAGCGAATCATGCAGGTGGCCGTTGAAGATTTTGCCACGCTATCTTTATAAAACCACTATTTAAGACCAACGATTAAAAATGACTATAAACCCGGAACTGCCCATTCAATTTTCCCTTACCCACCGTTTGCAATGGGAGGAAGCACAACAAAAAAATGTCATTCTTTACCCTGAAGGTATGGTGGAGCTTAATGAAAGTTCAGCTGAAATTTTGAAGCTCTGTGACGGCACGCGCAATCTTACCCAAATTGTCAGCGATCTGGAACACAAATTTTCCACGTCGGGTCTTACCAACGATATTACCGCTTTCCTGGAGGTTGCACTACAAAATGGCTGGATTAATCAAAACTAAAATTACACCGCCGCGCTGGTTACTGGCAGAACTGACCTACGCTTGTCCGTTACAGTGCCCCTATTGCTCCAACCCGATTGATTATGCAAAATATCAAACTGAATTAGACACCGAAGGCTGGAAACGCGTACTGACTCAAGCCCGTAAAATGGGTGCCGTGCAGTTAGGCTTTTCGGGAGGTGAACCCCTTACTCGCAAAGATCTGACCGAACTGGTTAAACACGCCAGAGATCTTGGTTACTATTCCAACCTGATTACGTCGGGTTACGGACTGACAGAAGAGAAAATTATCCAGCTTAAAGAGGCCGGACTGGATCACATCCAGGTCAGCATTCAGGCCAGCACTCAGGAATTAAACGATCATATCGCCGGTACAGCATCGTTTGAACACAAAAAAGAAGTTGCTCACTTGGTTAAAAAACACGGTTACCCGATGGTGTTATGCGTAGTTATACACCGTGAAAATATTCACCAAATGCCGGAAATTTTGGCAATGGCAGAAGAACTGGGCGCTGATTATCTGGAACTCGCCAACACACAATATTACGGCTGGGCGCATGCTAACCGCGATTTATTGTTACCCACAAAAGAACAATTTGAAAAAGCCGAAGCCATTGCCCAGGCATTTAAAGAAACCGTCGCCGGCAAAATGAAAATTTATTATGTGGTGCCGGATTTTTATGAAAATCGACCCAAAGCTTGTATGAATGGCTGGGGTACTACCTTTCTGACTATCGCACCGGATGGCGTAGCTCTGCCCTGTCATTCTGCGCGTGATTTACCCGGGCTGGATTGTCCCAATGTTAACGACTATAGCGTTGAAGAAATATGGAATCAGTCAAAAGCCTTTAATTTCTTTAGAGGCGATGACTGGATGAAAGAACCTTGCCGTAGTTGTGATGAAAAAGATAAGGATTTTGGCGGTTGCCATTGCCAAGCCTATTTGTTAACGGGCGACATGCGTAATGCTGACCCTGTATGCAGCAAATCGCCACATCATGGCGTTATTCAGGACGCAATAGACTCAGCAGCCAGAAGCACATTATCAGCTAATGAAAAGCCGCTATTATTTCGTAACAGTAAAAACTCAAAGCTTTTGTCTTAAGCATTTGATTAAGTCACCACAAAGACACGTAGGGGCGAACCTGCGTGCTTGCCCGATTAAATTAATTTGTTCAATTTAGGGCAGACACATGGGTCTGCCCCTACGGCTATGCTCTTCGTGGTGAAATCCCGCTACAAGCCTTCCCAAGGTGTGTACAAGCCCTCAACATTAACTCCGAACATATCCAGTACCCGACCGACTGTTTCGTTGACCATAGCGGTTAATGAATCGGTTTTGCTGTAAAAAGCCGGCATCGGTGGAAACATAATGCCACCCATTTCCGTCACAACCCCCATATTCCTGATATGCACCAAATTTAAAGGTGTTTCGCGCGGCATAACAACCAACCGTCGCCGCTCTTTTAAAACCACATCAGCTGATCGTGAAATCAAGTTATCACCAAAGCCATGAGCCACCGCCGCCAGCGTTTTCATTGAGCACGGAGCGATAATCATTCCTTCTGTTTTAAAACCGCCACTGGAAATACTGGCGGCAATATCATTAATACCGTGAGTCACATCGGCCAACTTAAACAGTTCTGCGCGCTTTATATCCATTTCATGCTTTAAATTAACCACGCCCGCATCAGATATAACAAGATGTGTTTCCCATTCTTCCTGCGCCTGCAAAATTTGCAACATCCTTACGCCATAAACAGCACCGGTTGCCCCGGTCATGGCAATAATCAAGCGTTTTTTCTGAGTCATAATACAAAGGTGAAAGGTGAAAGGTGAAAGGTGAAAGGTGAAATAGTTTTTAACCTTTCACCTCATAAAACCATCTGGCGTAGGTCGGAATAAGACCACCCAAGCGGAGCGCGTGGTGGTCTTATTCCGACCGTCAAGTCTCAAGCCAGTTTCTCTGCGAAGTGATCGGTGGCAGCAACCAGCGCGTCAATCATTTCGAGGCCTTGGGCAATGTGTCCAGCGTTGGGCAGTACGATATAATCGGCATGAGGTAGTGCCTGATGCAGTTTCATGCCGGCTTCTATTGGACAAACCAAATCCTGACGACCATGAATAATAATGGTTGGAATATTGGTTAAAATAGCGCAATTTTCCAGAATCTGATTTTCCTTAATAAAATAAGCGTGCCTGGCATAATGCAATTCCATACGCACTTGTTTAACCATTTTGTCAGTAACATGATCGCTTTGGCGGCCGTGCTTATAATCATTTCCTAACGCTACCTGCCCACCCCAAGCCATCCATTCCTTGGCAACCCGTCTTTGGGCGACCTCATCTTCACCCCATAACACATCACATAGCCCTTGTACCAAATCTTCCCTGCCATGTTCCGGAATGCTTTCAAGCAATCGTTGCCACTGCTCAGGATAAATTCGATTAACACCATTCTTGGAAAACCAGTCGAAATCTTGTTGCCGCACCAGAAATACCGCGCGAATAATCATGCCGACGACCCTGTCCTGATGCTGCTGAGCATATAACAAGGCCAGTGCAGCCCCCCAAGAGCCACCAAAAACCAACCATTGATCTATTTTCAAGTGTTGCCGGATACGTTCCATGTCATCAATCAAGTCCTGAGTTGTATTATTCTCCAGTTCGCCAAAAGGTAAAGAC
This sequence comes from Methylobacter sp. S3L5C, assembly GCF_022788635.1. NCBI lineage: Bacteria > Pseudomonadati > Pseudomonadota > Gammaproteobacteria > Methylococcales > Methylococcaceae > Methylobacter > Methylobacter sp. S3L5C. The sequence goes on from NZ_CP076024.1 coordinate 542,448, forward strand.
AAACCACAGCCGCGCTGATCAAAAAGAATAATTTGATAATACTCGGGATTAAAAAAACGTCGATGATCGGGTTTGGTTCCTGAACACGGCCCACCGTGTAGAAAAACAACAGGAATACCGTCAGGATTGCCACTTTGCTCTACATAAACCGTATGCTTACTGCCAGTTTCAAGAAAGAAAGTATGATAGGGGATTATTTCAGGGTACAGGGTTTTCATTGTTTAAACTGGTTTAAATTTTCGTAACTAGTCGCCCGCTCACTGAACGGCTTTTATCTGAAAATGTATAAGTGATACTTTTGTATACATAAAGTGACACAAGTCTAAGTTAAAAAGATTCAACTATCAAATAATGCCCTACCTTTTGCATTAAAACGTGGTTATGTTTTTCAAGCAAAAAAAAGGAGAGCCATTAGACTCTCCTTTTTTATCAGCTAAAGCTTTAAGCGAAGTGCTTAGAAACCGAAACCGAGTGAACCACCTGCTGTCAAACCGTTAACATTAGTGCCATCAAGCGAAGAAGTTGCCAGGAAATAACGCACATCAGCACCAACATATAAACTTTTCCAGATATTGTAATCCACACCCGTACCGAAGTTCATACCGGGCTTTAGCTCGGTTATGGTGTTAGCTTGAGATGGTGGACTGATAATGTTTAAAGTAAAACCGACCGGAATAATCCAAGGTCTGAGCTTACTATCTTTCATGAATTTTATTTTTGGCGAGGCATTAATTCTCAACATACTTTGACTTGCTGTTGAAGATGGCAAAGCAGAACTTACTAAAGTAGGAGTTATACCAGAAGTAAATGTACCCAAATCGACATAATTAAGATCCAATTCGCCCAGTAGCTCGGTATTATCCATCAAGCCAAACAGGTCATCATTCAGGCTAAAATCAATACCGGCACCAAAATTCCAACCACCGCTGTGGCCCTCGGTGGTATTAACCATTTGTCCTACACCATTAACGGTGTTGGTCGTAGCCGCCATAGCTTCATCATTTCCGGTATAACCACCACGGAAATACAACATATTATCTTTAACTTTCTTTACAACCGGCTCAGACTTGACTGAAGTCATCCAGGCATCCAGTTCCTGAACTTTTTGCGTATCAGCTGCTACTGCACCAGCGGGTGCCGCACCGCTAACTTGAGCTCTTAAGCTGGCAATTTCATCCTGCATGAGTCTCAGTTGAGCTTCCAAGACTTCGGCTTTGCTGTTTGCCGCTTCGGCCATACGTTCTGCTTTATTCAATGCTGACGCCTGTGGAGAAACCAGAGCACCTGCCATTGTTAAAGTTGCCAAGGCTACGCCCAGATATATTTTATTTTTTTTATTAGTCATTGATTCCCCCTCATGGGATGTTGATTTATGATCATTTGCTTTAATACAACAAATTTGATTTCACGGTACGAATAGTAGCAGTAAATCTATTTCCATACAAGCATTAAAGTTATTATTTTTATTTCATTTTATCCTTATTTATCAACAAGTAACAATGTAAACTTTATTTTACTTATATAGCTGTATGCAAAAAACAACAAAAAAACAACACAACCACCATTAGATTGATTCAACCAATAACGTAGAATATCCTTCAACTGAATACTGAAAAGCTTAAAATCAGGTAATTGATGATAAACCATTTAGCCTTCATTTAAGTGAATCCTGCTACACCAAAACTATAGTTAACTAGCTACTTGTTGACAAGATCAAGACTTAGAACTTAACGCATATTAAGCAGGAAACCAGTAGAATGATCATTTATATTGCTGTATTTTCTGTATTAGCCAGGGTAAAAACATTAAAAGGGCATTATTAATTCACTACATTTTGCTTTAAAAAAGCCCCCCTTGCCATGTTCCAATACAACAAACCCACTTTCTGATTTTTGACTTTTATCGACCATGACTAAAACAACGGATATTACTATTATTGGCGGCGGCGTTATCGGCTTGCTGACTGCCAGAGAATTCTTTAATGCCGGTGCAACCGTAACGGTTATCGAAAAAAATTTGTTGGGACAGGAATCATCCTGGGCAGGGGGAGGTATTTTGCTGCCGCTTTGCCCCTGGCGGCAAGACGATGCCATTACTCGTCTGGCCATACAAAGCCATTCCTTGTATCCGGATTTAAGCGCTCAACTGCTTAACGATACCCGTTTGGATCCGGAATGGACGCCCTGCGGCTTACTGATCACAAAAAATCCTGACATTACTGCAGCACTAAACTGGTGCAACACCAACAACATAGAATTTGAAATACCTGGAGCAGGTTTTTTTAACGAACTGGATACCACTCCTGATAATCCGCTTTTTTTGCCTAAAATTGCCCAGATTCGTAACCCCCGACTAATTAAATCATTGAAACAGGATCTGACTAATAAGGGTGTGACTTTACTGGAACATTGTGAATTAACCGGTATTACTCTGACACAAGACCGGATTACCAAAATCCACACGACGACGGGACAATTAACTGTTAACCAGCTAGTTATTTCTGCCGGCGCTTGGACGGGGCAATTATTTCAGCAACTGTTTCCTGATATGATGAGGAATGCTCCAAAAATTGCTCCCGTTAAAGGTCAAATGTTGATATTTAATGCCCAGCCGGAAACCTTGCGTGCGATGGTGTTGGACGGAGATAAATACCTGATTCCGCGACGTGATGGAAAAATTCTGGCGGGAAGTACGGTAGAGCACGATAACTTCAATAAAAGCACAACAACCGCTGCCCGCGACCGATTAACTGAATTTGCCTTAACGTTACTGCCGGCACTTAAAAAAGCCCCGCTAATTCACCATTGGGCAGGTTTAAGACCCGGTACTGAATACGGTGTACCCTATATCGACAAACATCCTGAAATCTGTAACTTGAGCATTAATGCCGGCCATTTTAGAAACGGACTGGTGATGGGACCTGCATCTGCACAACTGATAGTTGATCTTATTTTAAATCGCCCTACTGCAATAGCGCCTGAGCCTTATAAATTAAGCAGATTGGTTGATTGATTGATTCAACACGAAGAAAAACCCAAGTAAAAACTTCGTGTTCTTCGTGGTGAAATACTTTAACTTGAGACCTATAAAATCAGACCACCTAACGGCAAACTTATGAACCTTTATCCTTTATTACGCCCCCTGTTATTTTCACTTGATCCTGAAACTGCCCATGAAGTAACGCTTAAGCTGTTAAACGTCGCGCATGTTTCCGGCTTGGGCAAACTGATCTATCCAACCATTGACAATAAACCTGTAAAAGTCATGGGATTGGACTTTAAAAATCCTGTCGGTCTTGCTGCCGGCATGGATAAAAATGGTGATTACATTGCAGCACTAGGCGCATTAGGCTTTGGTTTTGTCGAAATAGGCACGGTAACGCCACGCCCACAACCCGGCAATCCTAAACCGCGTTTGTTCAGACTGCCTGAACACCAGGCGATTATCAATCGTATGGGCTTTAATAATTCAGGCATAGACCATTTACTCGGCCAGATAAAAAAAAGCAGCTACAGCAATATTTTGGGTATTAATATCGGTAAAAATTTCGACACGCCTATTGAAAATGCGGTTGACGATTACTTGATTGGCTTACGTAAAGCTTATACATCTGCCAGTTACATTACCATTAACATTTCTTCACCCAACACTAAAAACCTGCGTCAATTGCAGCAGGGTGATGAAATAAAAGCCCTGATTGCTGCTTTAAAAGAAGAACAACTTAAACTACAACAAGAGCATGGTATTTATGTACCTTTGGCTATAAAAATTGCTCCGGATCTAACCGATGATGAAATAACGCATATTGCCGGATTGTTGCTGGAATTTGAAATAGACGGTGTCATTGCCACCAATACAACTATCGCCCGAGACAGGATTGCCGGACATCCATTGGCCCATGAAGCCGGTGGTTTAAGTGGCGCGCCCGTTAAAGACCAAGCCACTCATGTTGTACGTGGCTTGGCCGCTGAATGTCAGGGAAAAATCGCGATTATTGCGGCAGGGGGGATTTTAAGTGCGGAAGATGCACAGGAAAAATTGCAGGCAGGAGCAAGTCTTGTGCAAATTTACAGCGGCATGATTTATTGTGGGCCACAATTAATAGAGGATATTGTAAAAGCCCTATAAAAATACAATAAGCCATATAGCTTATTCGCTACGAACGACTTGCATGGATGCAGTCGTTCGTGGTGATAGTCTTTTTTAAAATAACAACCGATTATTCCCCGGCAATCGACATACGTTCAACCAATATAGAACCTGTACGAACATTGCCACGATAATCAATATCATTGCCCACGGCAATGATATTTTTTAGCATATCTTTCAGGTTACCGGCAATAGTAATTTCTTCAACCGGATATTGAATCTCGCCATTTTCCACCCAGAATCCTGCGGCACCGCGCGAATAATCGCCAGTCACCATATTAACGCCCTGCCCCATTAACTCGGTAACCAACAATCCGGTACCCAGCTCTTTTAACATGCCCTGATAATCAAGGGTACCTGAATCTATCGTTAAATTACGCACACCACCCGCATTGCCGGTAGTGTGCATTCCCAGTTTACGTGCAGAATAAGTACTTAACACATAACCACGTAAAATACCGTCACTGACAATATCGCGAGGCGAGGTTGCTACGCCTTCACCATCGTATGCAGCACTGCCCAAGGCACCTTTTAAATGCGGCTGTTCGTAGATACGAATAAATTCGGGAAAAACCTGACTGTCCAGCGCATCCAGTAAAAACGAAGACTTGCGGTATAAGTTACCACCACTGATTGCACCAATAAACGAAGCCAATAAACTTGCTGCCATTTCTGCGCTATACATAACTGGACATTGCCGGGTGCTCAAGCTGCGTCCACCCAAACGCCTGAGCGCCCGTGCAGCGGCTTTCTTGCCTATGTCAGCAGCAGCTTCCAAATCCAGGGCGTTTCTTGATACGCTATACCAGTAATCACGCTGCATACTATCGCCGCGTTGCGCCAAAACCGAACAACTTAAAGAATGGCGGGTTGAAATATAGCCCTGAAGAAATCCCATGCTATTACCCATTACATGGATACCCTGATGGGTATTAACTGATGCACCTTCAGAATTACTGATTTCAGCATCATAACTACGACCTGCATCTTCGCATTCAATAGCCAGGGCAATCGCGTCATTAACACTGAGGTTCCACGGATGATTAAGATCAAGATCGGGAAACTCTGTTGCCAACCGTTCTTCTTCCGGCAATCCGGCATAGCTGTCTTCACTGGTATAACGTGCGATACTACAGGCTGCGCCAACCGTTTCTTTAATAGATTCCGGTGACAAATCGGTGGTGCTGGCAGTTCCTTTTCTCTGATCAAAATAGACCGTTATACCAAGACCTTGGCCGCAATGATGTTCTATCGTTTCAACGTCACCCAGACGCGCTGATACAGACAAGCCATTTTCCTGGCTCAAACCTGCTTCGGCGGCGCTGGCACCCTGTTTTTTTGCCTCGTCCAACAAGTTTTGAACGATATTTTTTAAACGATTAATTTCTTCTTGGTTTTGCACTGTATTCTCTTAAATCTTGAGTAAATCATGTTACTGATAGCCTAAATCGACAAACGAGGCATTAATGTTGGGTTACGCAACAACCGACCACCCAACTTATAAACTATTTTTTAGGCCTTGAAAACAAACAAAAGTCATGAGTAATTCAGGACTATTCATGTCTGGATAAACCCTAAACACTCGTCCCGCCAACCGTCAAGCCATCAATTTTCATGGTCGGTTGACCGACGCCAACCGGCACACTTTGTCCTTCCTTGCCACAAGTGCCAACGCCACTATCCAACTCAAGATCGGTACCGACCATGGATACTTTGGTTAAAACGTCAGGACCGTTACCAATAAGCGTCGCGCCTTTAACGGCACGGGTTATCTTGCCATTTTCAATCAAATAAGCTTCACTGGCCGAAAATACAAACTTGCCTGACGTAATATCAACCTGTCCTCCGGCAAAGTTTTTGGCATACAGTCCTCTTTTTACCGACTTGATAATTTCTTCGGGGTTATGAGATCCCGGCAACATGTAGGTATTGGTCATTCGTGGCATAGGCAAACTTGCGTAAGATTCACGACGACCATTACCGGTGGACTTAACCCCCATTAAACGGGCATTAAGTTTATCCTGCATGTAACCTTTAAGAATACCGTTTTCAATCAATACGGTTTTTTCTGTCGGCGTACCTTCATCATCAATACTTAACGAACCGCGACGACCTTGTAAGGTGCCGTCATCGACCACGGTACATAAACTGGAAGCAACCCGCTCACCGACACGACCACTAAAGGCCGATGTGCCTTTACGGTTAAAATCACCTTCCAAACCGTGACCGATGGCTTCATGCAGCAAAATACCCGGCCAACCCGGCCCCAATACCACGGTCATATTACCTGCCGGTGCCTCTTCTGCTTCCAGATTAACCAATGCCTGCCTTACCGCTTCTTTACCGTATTCCAGTGCCCGACTCTGATCAATAAAATAACCGTAATCACTGCGACCACCGCCTCCCATACTGCCCTGTTCACGATGGCCGTTTTCTTCGACGATCACGGTGACGTTCATTCGTACCAAGGGTCTTACATCGGCAGCTAACGAGCCGTCCTGATTGGCCACCAGAATACTTTCATGCGAACCGCTAAGACTGACAATCACTTCTTCTATGCGAGAATCCAGTTTACGGGTTTCACTCTCAACATGACGTAATAAATCTATTTTCTGTTGATCAGCCAATGATTTTAATGGGTTGGTAACCGGATAATACATCGGCCAACCAGCGGCTTTTACCAAACCAACCTGGGCATCTTGCCCTTGCCTGACAATGGCTTTAACGTTATTTGCGGCTTCCAGCAATACCGACAGTTCAATTCGGTCACTATAAGCAAAGCCTGTTTTCTCACCGGAGACAGCGCGCACTCCAGCGCCCTGCTCAATACTATGACTGCCCTCCTTAATAATCCCGCCTTCCATTACCCAAGACTCAGAATGACTGGACTGAAAGTAAATATCGGCAGCATCAACGGGCGAACTGAGCAACCGGCTCATAATTTTTTCAATATCGCCATCTTGAATACCGGCAGGTATCAGAATAGCTTGTCTTGCAAGATTTAATAGTTCCATCACAACATCAAAATAAAGGTTTAAAGTTCAAGGTTCAAGGCGCAAAGCTCAAGACCCAAGTTTCAAAAATAAGCCATATTCGCTTTAACCTTGAAACTTGAACCTTTCACCTTGTACCTTGTACCTTAGTTATTCTTCTTTTAAATCATTACGTATGCTTTCATACAATGACTGCAATAATTTTTCAGCGCCATCGGCAAGCTCGGCTGAACTGTTATCTTTATCCGCGCCACGCTTTTTACCACGGCCACCAGCACTACTTTGTTCAGCCGCATTACCAAGAGTAGCACTTACTAATGTCTCTGCACCGTCGCTTTCAACCGTTAGCACATAAATTGCCTCATTATGCTTGCCGCTAAAAAAAGATTTTTCAGGGTCATAAAGTACATAGTAAAGCCCTTTATCATGCTCACGATCGGTTATTTCAATGTCGCTTTGCTTTAATGCCAGACCCAGTGTACTCCAGGCATCATCAAGAGATTGCTTGATTCTCATTTGTGGCGGTGTTGATGTCGTCATATAAACATCTTCACCCAAGCCTGCTTCATGGCGCTTCTTGGGGATTTTACTGTTATCGATAACGCGTAACTCCGCACCTGGCTTACTAATAGTAATTGCCGGGGGATGCTCCAGCATTTGAGTATCCCGATAACGACTATCATTGCCACCACAAGAAACCAACAGGATGACAAGCAGAAAACTTTTAATGATTGATTGCATATTATTCACAAAAAAAACGTCTATGGCTTAAAACCGGAAATGCTTCCCGCACTTTTTCCAGTCGCTCAGGATCTATTTCAGCCAAAACATAACCGCCACCGGTTTTGTAACAATCCAGCACTACGCCCCAAGGATCAATAATCATGCTGTGACCAAAGGTTTTTCGCCCGTTAATATGAAAACCACCCTGATTGGGTGCAATCACGTAACAAAGATTTTCTACAGCACGCGCACGCAGCAATACTTCCCAATGAGCAGCACCGGTTTCAGCAGTAAAAGCAGAAGGAACCACCAATATATCGACACCCTCATTACTCATTTTCCGAAAAAATTCCGGAAACCGCAGATCGTAACAAACAGCGATTCCCAACTTGCCAAAAGGCGTATCAACAATCAGCGATTCAGTACCCGGCTCAATGGAATCTGATTCACGGTAGATTTCATTAGTCCCAGGAACATTGACATCAAATAAATGTACTTTATCGTAACGACCGACTCTTTCGCCGTTATCGTTATAAATAAGACAAGCTGCACGCACCTTGTTATTGTCATCAGCCGCCATGGGAATGGTGCCGCCAACCACCCAAACCGCATATTTTTTTGCGACTGTCGCCAAAAAATCTTGTATGGGCCCTGAGCCTTCGACTTCCTTTGCCTTAAGCTTGTCAGCTTCATGATTCCCCATCAAAGCAAAGTTTTCTGGTAAAGCAACCAGCTTTGCACCGGCTTTAACCGCTTCCGCAATAAGCTTTTCAGCTTCCAACAAATTAAAACCGATATTAGGACTTGATGCCATTTGTATGGCCGCACATTTAGTCATATTGTCTCTTTTTATGGTGTGTTAGGTTCCTGCCAGGGAAAACTGGTGAGTCCATTCCATGTTTTCTGCAACAAGCCATCATTTTCATGTAGCGGAATAATTTGTGCGTTCTCCCAGTCGCCTTTAACCAAATACTGTGAACCAAAGAAAAAACCGTCTTGATCTTTACCGGTCAAAGTTCGCCCGATTATATCGGTAACTTTACCCATAATTGTACCAGCAATAGGGACAGCATCAGCACTTTTTGGTGCAACATTGACAATTTGATCAAGACTTTTATTGATAAAATCAGTCTCTCCTGTGAGAGTAATTTTTGCAGAAATAGCATCAATAACCAAGTCATCAGTCACGGCTTTACCCTTTAATAAATCAAAGTGTCCATGGATACTGTTAAATGCCAGGCCTTCCTCATACACATCACTAAAATCGAGTTGCAAACGTTTTATCCATTGGGCCATTGCCAGCATACCCAAAACGCGACCAAATCCAGGCTCTATACCTAAAATACGGCCGCCTTTTAAATTAACATCTATCTTTCCCTGTAAATCCGTTAAGGAAAATTGATAAGGAGCTGCATTCCACATACCGTTGAAATCAACAATGGCAGTAGTTTCTCTGAAATTTTTGGTAATACCCAGCTTGGACAGAAGAGGTCCAACTCTGGCCATATTCAGCTTGCCTTCTATATGGGTTTCGGATTGCTTACCCTTAACTTCCCAGTCACCTGACAAGACTAGTTTTTGATCATTCCCCGTCAACTCAATACGCTTGAAAGCGATACCGTTGGGTATACGTTCCGTTATGACATTCAACTGCCCGAGATCAACGGACTGCCACAACGTTTTTTGGCTGGTTATCGTTAATAAAGGCATAAAATCAGGAACAGATGGTGCGAATGCCGCAGAACCCTCCTGAGACTTGATTTTTTTAAACACGGAAAGCTCTAATTCTTTCATATCCAAATTAATACTATCAGCACCTTTAAGATTAACAGGAACTTTAAATTGACCTTTTGCAATTGCGCTATTGCTATCGCCTACCCAGTAATTACCTTCAGGCTTTAATACCAGATCAAACAAACCCAAGTCGGCTTTCCCCCATAGCCCATGCTCGCTATATATTTTTATTTCTTTAAGACTAGTTACTGCACCTGTTATGGCTCCGTTTTCTTTTCCGTAAGCAAGAGACGAAGCCAGACCTAGCCAGTCTTGCAAGTCCAGACGCTCACGATTAATTGCCAGTTTCATACCTAATCCCTGGCTTTCAGAAACATCACCAGAACCTACCAAAACATTCGCGGACTCAATAGCCTGTTGTTTTATATTGAACTTAAGCGCCGCTTTCAATTGATTATTATAATTTACGTTAATCGGCAATAATGCCTGATCAGCCAAATTAAACGTCAGTGCCAACGATCGTTGCTGCTCTCTGGTCTTGGCTAACGCACCCGGCAAATCCAATGCCATGCCTGACAACTCTGAGAGCATAACCAGATCGGGTGAAGTTTCGCCGTAGGGAAGTTGTAACTTTAGCTGATAATCTGTTTCTCCTTCAGCTATCTGCCATCCGGGTATTTTGAATTGTTTCCGTAAACTACCAACATCAACGTGACCGGCTGCACTAACGGTTGTCTGGACATCCGAGCTTTTAATAGCAATCTGAACAGGATAATTTAAAGCGGTCGCTTTAATAATGTCACTATAAATGCCCAGCTCATTAAATTTTAATACACCATTCATCTGGTTAACTCTCAAATCAAGAGCTTTCACTTTAAGCTTGGCATTACTCAACTGGGCAGATCCATTAACTTTAGCTATGCCGCGATCAGTTAACGGAAGCTTTAAATCCAGTGTTACCTGAGTACGTCCCTGTGGCTCTATAGAACCTAACAGCTTATCTACGGGTGAATTAAGTGGTGTCTTTTGCATAAACCTCAAACCTTCCAGTATATCCGTCTCCAGCAACCCCTTAACCAGTAAATATTCACTATCATTCAGAGACGGTATCGTTACCCTGGCCTGATTAATTTTTACCTTGTCACTAAGGCCTTTAGCTAAATCAACCTGTAAACCACCCTGTAAAAATAAAATTTCGCCGCCAAGATCCGTTAAATGCGGCCATTCAGAGTTATATTTCAACTCCATTTGATCAATGCCAAACAACGCCTCAAAAATACCTTGTCCGCCAATAAACGGAAAATCACTTAAGTTGCCGAAAAACAACATCCCACCCTTGGGCACACGTCCACTAATAAAAGCGTTATCCAGCCAATCAACAGTTGATTTACCCATCGTGCTCACAGGCAAATATTGAGCGACTTTACTGACATCATCACTGGCAAATGTCATTTGCAGATCCATAAACGTTTTCTGCCCTTCCATTTTTGGAATCGTTAAATTCAATCTGCTTTTAGTCGTTAAATGTGGAGCGTCCAGATGGATTATTGGGCTCGAAATAAGCCAATTATCGGGGTTTTGTTGCCATGCGATAGCGCCTTCAAGTTTTGTAATGGTTAATGTTTCGCGAAATAATCCAGGCGCTATCAGTCGGGCATCTTTAGTTGCCAAATTCACGCGACCTAATTGGTCACTTCCTTTCAGATGGCCGGTCAAATTCTCTACGCCTGGCATCGCACCTAAAGGAGGAAGACTGATGTTTATAAACTCCCCGTTAACGGCGTAGTGTTTTTCATCCAGATCAGCGAATAAAGAAAGCTTCTCCAACGACCCTTGCAGTTGAACTTGAGTCAATGCTTTAAACTGCTCATCTGGTAACGGCGTAAAAAACTGTAAAATTTTGGATATTTCCTGCGTATCTACTTGCTTAACAAACAGGCCTATTTTGTGCAGTAAATTGCCATTATTACTATCACCTGAAATACCCAGTATAGCGGCAGGCCATTTTTTATTTGCCGTTTCCAGCAAAAAATCAGGTGCCTCCAGATTCCACTGGCTGCCATTAAGCTGCCAATACAATTCAGTATTGAGCTGTTTGACTAAAAACTCCTGATCTTCAGGCTTGCGTATTTTTAGTTGTTGCAGATGCACCTTGCCCGTAAGAGAGACCAGTTTCGATTGTTCCAACTTACTCCATAGCTTAAAATTGCCGGTACCCGAATGAATATTCATGGCAAAGGGCAAATCACTGGTCAGCCACTCGGCCAGATGTAAGTTTTTAGCTTCCGTAAAAATAGTGCCGTCAATAACTAATGGTTTAAAAATATTACCCGTCAAATCCATAGACACTCTTAATTCAGTGCCATATTTTTTGGGTAACTTCACCAGAATATTTATCTGATGCCGCTGAGCATTATTTATAATTGCAAAATCTACCTCGCCAACAATAGCGAGTTTATTTTTGCCTAGCTCATCCTGCCAACTAATCTGACTTTGTAAAATTTCGTATTTATTACCCTGTAACAACCACAACGGCTGTTCGTCGCTGGCTTTTAAGCCAACAATGGCAATACTGCCATCCTGTTTGCGTTTTACAGTGAGCTTGGCTCCCACTAGCGTAATCCAGGTCGATGATAGCCGATCCCGATTAATCAAAACATCCAGTAAATTAATCCCCAAACGTATTTCTTTAAGTTGAATCGCCGGCTGCTCACTGGCAACAGTGGAGGCTATTTTGATATCCTTTAATACGAGTTGAGGTCTATAGCCACGCATATTTGCGCGTAAACGCGCTATCGTGACCGGAACACCCACCAGCTCGCTGACACGTGTCGATAAATCAGCTTTATAATCATCTATCTGAAATAACAATAAACGTACTGCAGTCAAGCTGACTGCCAATGCAATCAAAGACCAAAAAACAAGATGCCGCGTTGCACGCTTAATGTGATGGATCATAGAGGCAGATCAAAGATACAAGGTTAAAGGCACAAAAAACATTTTTAATTTGGCATCTTAAAGAAGTACCACATCATACTGTTCCTGATTATATTCAGCCTCAACCCTAAACTTGATCTGTACTCCCAGAAATATTTCCAGCTCGGCCAACATGTCAGCTTCTTCATCAAGCAACATGTCCACTACCTCATTGGACGCCAGAACCAACAAGGTATGCACCTTATACAGCCTAACTTCCCGAATAATCTCCCTGAATATTTCCAGACACATGGATTCAGCCGTTTTTAAAACCCCTCGTCCACCGCAAGCACTACAAGGCTCGCAAAGAATATGTTCAAGGCTTTCACGGGTTCTCTTGCGGGTCATTTCTACCAAGCCCAGCACCGAAACTTCAGTAATTTTGGTTTTCGCGCGGTCTTTTTCCAAATTACGTTCCAATGCCTGTAAAACCTGTTTTTTATGATCTTCACTTTTCATATCGATAAAATCGATAATAATAATCCCACCCAGATTCCTGAGCCTAAGCTGACGCGCGATGGTTTGAGCTGCTTCAAGGTTGGTTTTGTAAATAGTCTCTTCCAGGTTACGCCCACCCACATAACCTCCGGTATTAACATCAACCGTCGTCATCGCTTCAGTCTGGTCGAATATTAAATACCCACCCGACTTCAACTTAACTTTACGATCCAGGGCTTTTTTAATTTCATCCTCGACACTGTAAATATCAAATACCGGACATTCCCCAGTATAATGTTCGATCACCGGCACGATTTCCGGTACAAAAACTTCTGCAAATTCAAGCAATCGATGATAGGTTTCTTTTGAATCAACGCGAACCCGATCAATACCTTCTTTATATAAATCCCTTAACGTTCTGACACTCAGCGGTAAATCCTTATGAATAAACTGCTTGGCTTTTGCAGTAGCAATCTTTTCAAGAATCGACTCCCACAGTTTCAGCAAAAATGTCATATCGGCAATCAAAACCGTTTCACTGGCGCATTCTGCCGCTGTTCTTGCAATGAAACCGCCACAATTATGCTCCTGCCTGAACGTATCAAGACAAAGTCTTAACCGGCCACGCTCAGCTTCACATTCAATACGCTGGGAAACACCTGAATTGTTAGCATAGGGCATGTAGACCTGATAACGCGAGGGTATCGATATTTCCGTGGTTAAACGTGCACCTTTACTACCCATTGGATCTTTAACCACCTGCACAACAATAGACTGACCTTCATGCAAGTAGTGTTCAATAACGTCTGAACCTTTTTCTTCAAGGTCCTTCGTACACAAATCTGAAAGATGAATAAATGCCGCCTTGGGCAAACCAATGTCAACAAAAGCAGCCTGCATACCTGGAAGAACCCGGCACACTTCACCTTTGTAGATATTTCCCACCAGGCCCCGCTCGCGACTTCTTTCAATAATGAGCTCTTGTAACACGCCATTTTCAATGACTGCAACACGGGTTTCCGGCGGCGTTACATTGATTAAAATTTCTTCACTCATTTGAAAAACTCTATTCCTTGTTTAGATAAAAGTTCGGCTGTTTCAAATAATGGTAAACCGACCACGCCTGAAAAACTGCCTTTTATTGATTCCACAAACATGCCGCCTAATCCTTGAATGGCATAGCTACCGGCCTTATCAACAGGTTCGCCACTGTGCCAGTAAGCCAGTATTTCCCGTCCTGTCAAGGGCCGAAAAGTCACCTCGGTAATACTAACTGCCTGACTATGCTCACAGCCTCTCAGAGAAATGGCACTATAAACCTGGTGTGTTTTACCGGACAACTGCGTCAACATAGCAAGAGCATCAGCCTTGTCTTTAGGTTTCCCCATAATTACGCTCCCCAAAACAACCGCTGTATCCGCAGCCAAAACCGGTATATCAGTTTTGATTTGGGCCTGGCACACCGCAGACTTTTCAGCAGCCAAACGCTGCACATAATGCAGCGGTGTTTCATCAGGCAATGGAGTTTCATCAAGGTCAACCGGATAAACCCGGTAAGTGACCTTAATTTGATCAAGCAGTTCCTTACGGCGGGGCGAAGCTGAGGCAAGAATAATCTGGACGGACATTAGCGATGATAAGGGTGATTATGGAGAATACTCCAGGCCCGGTAAATTTGCTCAGCCACCAAAATACGCACTAGCGGATGCGGAAACGTGAGTCTGGATAAACTCCATGATTCACGCGCCAACTGTTTGACAGAATCCGCCAAACCTTCAGGGCCACCAACCAGCAAAGTAATATGCTGGCCACTTTCCAGCCAACGCTGCATCGCCTGTGCCAATTCGGGCGTAGTCCAAGATTTACCGGGGATATCCAATGTCACAATATGAGTACCTTGTGGAATAGCCGCCAGCATTCGCTCGCCCTCGTCTTTTACAATACGGGCAACATCACTGTTTTTACTGCGTTTACCTGGCACAATTTCCTTGAGCACCAGCTCACATTCACGCGGCAAGCGCTTGGCATATTCATCGTAACCTTGCTGTACCCAGCCCGGCATACGGTTCCCTACTGAAATTAAATTTATTTGCATGGACACGCAGGATACAGACAACAAGGAGTGGATGCAATGTCGTCCACTGTATAAAAAATCAACAGCTAATCATAAAAACGGGAAAAATTACTGCAAACAATGTTTTCTGCTCTATCAACCTGTTTACGCTAACTTTCACAGTGACTAATTCGGATTAAAAATCCGCCATTCCATCACCCTCTCCCGGAAGAAAAGGGTGTAACAAAAGTTAATTTACAACATTTGTAAATACAGGTTTTATAACTAAATTATTTTCAATCACCCACACTTGAACTGTATGGGTCATTACAATAAGGCAACCTGAACAGGAATCGATGAGGAAGAGCGTAACACTTCGTTTTTTTCGTTAAAATAAACCAAGGTAGGCTTATGATTTTCGGATTCTTGTTGATCCAATAATATATAAGTACAAACAATAATCAGGTCGCCGGGACAAGCTAAACGAGCCGCAGCGCCATTAACCGAAAAAATCCCGGAACCGTTTTCTGCACGAATGGCATACGTGGTAAAACGTGCACCGTTATTGACATTGTAAATCTGAATCTGCTCGTATTCTTTGATACCGGACAAGTCAAGAATAGTGCCGTCAATTGCGCAAGAACCCTCGTAACCCAACTCTGAACGAGTCACTGTGGCTCGATGTAACTTTGCTTTAAGCATCGTAATTTGCATAATAAAACACTATAAATACGTTTAGAAACCGGACATTATCCATTAATTGCAACAGTCCATCAACTTTTTAGATAGCTGACATTAACTGCTTTATAACCCGGTTCAAAAGACAAGAACTGCATTTCTTAAGCCCTGAACCTGATAACACAACCCTCAAACAACACCTACCTAGAAAAACAAATATTATCAATCAACCGCGTCTTACCCAGCTTTACTGCCGTCAATAAAACCAAATCAACATCTTCAGCAGCGGCTTTTTTTAAATCACTACTACGACACACAGAAAAATAATCCGTCTGAAAGCCTGCCTGCTGTAAAAACTGCAATGCCTCTTGCTCTATATCTGCATAAGTCTTGTTACCCGCTAAAACAGCATCACGTGCCGCACATAAAACCTGATAAAGCCTTGGAGCAATTCTTTTTTCAGTATTTGTTAAATAACCGTTTCTCGAACTCATAGCCAAACCACTTGGCTCTCTAACGGTATCTATGCCTGTTATCTGAACGGGGATATGCAAATCCCTAGCCATTGTTTTAATTATAGTCAATTGTTGAAAATCTTTGAGACCAAATAAAGCCCTATCCGGTTGGACTATATTGAATAATTTACAAACAACGGTGGCAACACCACTAAAATGTCCGGGTCTGGATGCGCCACAATACAGGCCTGAAAGGTCGGTTACTGTGACGGTTGTTTTGGCATCGGGCGCGTAAATATCGGTAACAGCGGGTTGAAACAACAAGTCTGTGCCAACAGTTTCCAGCTTTGACCGGTCTTCACGTTCAGTACGAGGATAAGTCTCAAAATCTTCCCCTACTCCAAATTGAGTCGGATTAACAAAGATACTAACGACGACGCGGTCGGCATTTTTTTTGGCCGCACTAACCAGTTGGAGATGTCCAGCGTGCAAATTACCCATCGTTGGAACAAAAGCCACGCTTTCACCAGCTAAGCGCCATATTTTAACCGCCTCACGTAATTCGGATACGGTATTAACTATTTGCATTGGCCTTAGAAGCTATGTTCAGCGGTTGGAAATCGTGACTGCTTGACCGCCTGATGATAAGCATTGATAGCCTCCTCAATACTCCCGGCGTCACCCATGAAATTTCTGGAAAAACGCGGACGCTTGCCGCTGCCGATATTGAGCATGTCGTAAAGTACCAAAACCTGACCGTCGCAAGCAACGCCGGCGCCTATACCAATAACAGGAATATCAAGCTGAATGCTTATTTCCCTGGCAAGATCCGCAGGCACACATTCCAATACCAACAATCCGGCACCTGCTTGCTGTAATTGATGGGCATCGGCAATAATTTTTGCGGCATCAGCGGGCTCTTTGCCCTGGACTTTATAGCTGCCCAATTGATTAATCAACTGAGGTAACAAACCCAAATGTCCACACACAGGAATACCCTGGTCAACTAAAAATCGAACAATTTCAATCCGGGCACCTTCCAGTTTAACCATTTGCGCACCACCAAGCTGTATTAATTTGGCCGCATTTTTAGCCGCAATAAGAGGCGTGGCATAACTCATGAACGGTAAATCAGCAATAATAAACGCACGATGCCTGGCAGTGCTAACACAGCGGGTATGATAAACCATATCCCTAATAGTGACAGAAAGCGTTGTCTCATGCCCCTGGATAACCATACCCAACGAATCACCCACCAACATCATATCGACACCCACTTTGTCGATTAAGGTACTAAAACCGGCATCGTAAGCCGTTAAACAGCTTATTTTTTCACCTCGCTGTTTCATGGCAAGCAGATCATTAACCGTCAAGGGCTTTACTTTAGAATCGTAAACATATTGGTTCATATCAATTCATCCGCCTTAATCCAGACAATGGACACTTGGCAATAAGATCGGCAATAATGCCCTTACCGGGTATAACCAGTTGTGGAGCAATTTCAAACAGCGGATACAAAACAAAAGATCGTTCATCCACGCCTTTATGAGGGACGACCAAGTCCGGTAAATCAATAATTTGATCGCCATAAATCAAGACATCCAAATCCAGGGTTCTTGCTCCCCATCGCTCACCTATTCTTACCCGACCCTGATCGTTTTCGATATTTTGCAAACAATGCAAAAAATCCATCGGTAATAACTCTGTTGCTACACACATAACCGCATTGACATAGTCAGGTTGATCCTGCGGCCCCATAGGTAAGCTATGATACAGACTGGAAAACGCCAATTCTTGTAAGCCGGCTATTGAAACTATTGCGGTTCGGGCTGAGATAATTTGTGCAACAGGTTCGGCAAGGTTACTACCCAAACCGATATAAGCAATAACCGGAGTTACTGGTGAATCTTTCATAGTTAATCCAATAAGCAAGCGTTACAAAGCAAAGAGCAAAAAATAATAAATTTCGCCTTACAACCTAAACCTCTTTCCCTGCATTACTTTCTTTACCATTGCTCCGGGGATTTCTTCTTCGGGATGATTTACCACCGGATGCTTTGCGCGGAGGTTGGGTCATTTTTCTTTGTTCGTTATCATTGGCACTCTGATATTTACCCCACCACTGTACTAATTCAGGATCAACTCCACCAGTCTCTGCACGCAACAGCAGAAAATCATAACCCGCCCTAAAACGAGGATGGGTAATTAACCGACTCGGTTTAGATCCTACCCGGGCATTAAACTTTGGCTGCAAACTCCAGACTTCGCGCATAGCCATGGTAATATGGCGCGGTAAAGCAGTACTTTTAACCTGCATCGCAATAACGTCATTGGCGGCTTCCTGGTAGGCCATGAATTCAACCAGACCATGCGCCATTTTTTCTTTAGCCCGCAACTGAACGGGCTCCCACAAGAAAGCGGCAAACAAAAAATAAGCCGTAACTGTTTTACCATCGACTATTCTGTTATCGGAATTTTCAAGCGCTTTAATCAACAGCAATCGTGGAAAACCATTTTCCTCCTCAGACAAACAGTTTTCTGTCGCCGGAAACAACACTTGAAACAGCCCGTAATGCCTTAACATTTCGAACGTTTGCAGTGCGTAACCGGACAAGAATAATTTGAGCGCCTCATCATACAACCGGGCAGACGGTATGCTCGACAATAGTTCTGCCGCCTTATGCATGGCTTTTTCACAATCAGGATGTAAGTTGAAACTCAGCTTAACGGCAAAACGCACGGCCCTTAACATGCGCACCGGATCTTCACGAAAACGTGTTTCAGGATCTCCAATAAGCCTTAGCGTTGCCGCTTTATGATCAGCCATGCCGCCGACATAATCTACTACCGAAAAATCTTTTATATTGTAGTAAAGCGCATTAACCGTAAAATCCCGACGCCAAACATCTTCTTCAATAGTTCCGTAGACATTATCACGCAACAAACGCCCTTCTTTATTAAGCACCTGTTTGTCGCTTTGCTCTTCCCCTGCGCCTCGAAAAGTCGCAACTTCAATGACCTCCCTGCCAAAATAGACATGTGCCAGGCGAAACCTGCGACCAATTAACCGACAATTACGAAATACTTTTCTAACCTGCTCAGGATCCGCATTGGTTGCAACATCAAAATCCTTCGGTTCACGACCCAACAATAAATCACGGACGCAACCACCGACCAGGTAGGCATCGAAGCCTTCCTTTTGCAGCTTGTATAAAACCTTCAGCGCGTTTTCACTAATCTGGGCACGCGAAACATTATGTTCCGAGCGTTGATATACTCTGACTTTCGTCGCGACTGGTTCAGCTTCATTTCTGGCTGACTTAATCAATTTTTTGAAGAAATTTAAAATGGCCTTTAACCCGGTTTGTTTTTTATTTATCGCAATCATATCATTTGATACATTCTATCCCACAATCAATCTTCTTTTTTTTACAATACCCTTTTGAATATAGTAAAATCATTGCACTGATTTTTACAAGCATACCTTGTACATTTAAACAGATAAAAAGATCAGGCAACCATTTTTTAAACATTTGCGTAATTAACGGGATTGTTATGTTCAAAAAGATTTTTAATGGCTTCATTGACCATCCACTATTAACCAGCCTTTTTGTAACAGATTTTGGCATTCTTCTGTTCCATCGGCCGCCCTTCTTGTTTTCACTTTTAATGCTGGGGACACTAATGGCGATGTGTCTATATTTTGGTCAGAAACTCGCTTTATTTAAAGTTTAATTGTCCTCAAAAAAGAAAACAATTTTAAAACCAGGTCAGAGCCCAGCCTCTGCACCTGGCTTTTTACGGCGCTTGGCAGCGCTAATTTACGATCTTTTTCTGCTGATTGCACTTTTGTTCCTCGCAACGGCTCTATTACTGCCATTTACTACCGGCGAAGCCGTTAGTGTCCAACAACTATTAATCTACCGTATTTATTTATTGGTCATCAGCTTCTTTTTTTATGGCTGGTTTTGGACCCATGGCGGCCAGACATTAGGCTTGCGTGCCTGGAAAATAAAAGTCCTCACGTTCGATCAAAAAACCATCAACTGGTATCAAGCTTTATTACGATTTGCTACGGCCATCGTCTCATGGAGCTTTTTTGGACTCGGCTTCCTATGGATTCTTATGGATAAGGATCAACGCAGTTGGTACGATCATCTATCAAAAACAGCGTTGTTCTTTGATCCTCAAAAAAAGTAGCTCTTGACTATAGCAAGATCCGTGGTTTATTTGACAACACCACAAAAGCTTTGGTTTGTGTTGTAAAATAACTCAACGCAGCCATAAAAAATAATCAATACCATGACTAACCCTTTATTGACCAATCCCACCCTACCCTTATTTTCCCAAATAAAACCCGAACATATTGAACCCGCCATCACCCAATTACTGGATGAAGCCCGTGCAACTGTAAAACAACAGCTACAAGCAACGACACAGTACACATGGAAAAATCTGGTTGAACCACTGGAAAATGCTGAAGACCGACTTAATAAAGCCTGGTCTCCCGTTAGCCACATGAATTCTGTCGTCAATACTGATGAGCTTCGTGAGGCGTATAACGCCTGCCTGCCCAAACTCAGTGCCTACTCCACTGAAATAGGGCAAAATGAACAACTATTTAAAGCTTATCAAATTATTGCTGAAAGTGATGAGTTTGCAACGCTTGATAGTGCCCAACAAAAAATCATCCACAATGCGTTAAGAGATTTTAAATTATCAGGCGTCGATCTGGATAGCGAAAAAAAGCAACGTTACAAGGACATCAGCCAGGAATTATCACGTCTTGCCAGCAACTACGAAGAAAACCTGCTGGATTCGACCAATGCCTGGAGTAAAGTTATAAGAAATGAACTGGATTTGGCGGGATTGCCTGATTCCGCTATGGCTCAGGCTAAGCAATCGGCGGCAAGCCAGAATGAAGAAGGCTGGCTGATAACCCTGCAATTTCCCTCCTATCAAGCGGTTATGACTTACGCCGATAATCGGGAATTACGCCATGAACATTACCAAGCATACTCGACTCGCGCTTCAGACCAAGGCCCACAGGCCGGAAAATGGGATAACAGTCCACTCATGGAGCAAATCCTGGCACTACGTCATGAAAAAGCCCAGTTGTTGGGTTTTAAAAATTACGCCGAACTGTCTCTTGCTACCAAAATGGCCAACAAGCCTGATGAGGTCATGAATTTCCTGGAAGATTTGGCGGATAAATCCTGGCGACCTGCACGTAAAGATCTGGCGGAGTTACGTGAATTTGCCGAGCAGGAATACGGCATTAACGACCTTCAATCCTGGGACATAGGTTATTATTCGGAGAAAATGCGTCAGCATTTTTACCAGCTTTCACAAGAAGAAGTTAAAGCGTTCTTTCCCATCACCAGGGTTTTGCTCGGATTATTTGCTGTCGTAGAAAAGCTGTACGACTTAAATATAACCGAAATTGATGATTTTGACAGTTGGCATCCCGATGTGCGTTTTTTCCAGATACATGACGATACCGATGAACTTCGCGGCCGGTTTTATGTTGATCTTTATGCCCGCGCCAAAAAACGAGGCGGTGCCTGGATGGATGATTGCGTCGGTCGTAAAAAAACCGGTGATACCACTCAAACCCCGGTCGCCTTCCTGACTTGCAACTTCACGCCGCCAACCAGCGATACCCCGGCCTTGCTTACGCATGACGATGTTATTACCTTATTTCATGAATTTGGTCACGGCTTACACCACATGCTAACCAAGGTTGATCACCTGGGCGTCTCAGGCATTAACGGTGTTGAATGGGATGCCGTTGAATTACCCAGTCAATTTATGGAAAACTGGTGCTGGGAACAAGCTGCGCAAGGACTAATTTCAGGCCATTATCAAACCGGCGAAACGCTACCTGACACCTTGTTTAATAAAATGCTGGCGGCAAAAAACTTTCAGGCCGGCATGATTATGGTTAGACAACTTGAGTTCAGCTTGTTTGATTTTAGAATTCATCGAGATTACGACCCTGAAAAAGGCGGCCGCATCTATGAAATTCTGGAGCAAGTCAGAGACCAGATTGCTGTTATTAAACCACCCAAATTTAACCGTTTTGCCCACAGTTTTTCACATATTTTTGCCGGTGGCTATGGTGCCGGTTATTACAGCTATAAATGGGCAGAAGTCTTATCCAGCGATGCTTTTTCCTTATTTGAAGAAAAAGGTATTTTTGACCAGGAAACCGGTAAAGCTTTTTTGCGTAATATTCTTGAACAAGGCGGTACCGAGAATGCGATGGACTTGTTTATCAAATTTCGGGGCCGCAAACCAACTATTGATGCCTTACTCAGACATAACGGCATCGCTGCATGAAATACCGCGATCTGCGTGACTTTATTAAACAGTTGGAAAAACAAGGTGAACTAAAACGGGTTATCATTCCTGTTGATCCCTATCTGGAAATGACAGAAATTTGTGACCGCACTTTAAAGCAAGCCGGCCCCGCCTTGTTGTTTGAAAATCCAATCGGTCACAACATCCCGGTACTGGCCAACCTATTTGGTACGCCACGCCGCGTTGCCATGGGTATGGGTGCGGAATCAGTCACCGAACTGCGCGGCATTGGCCAGTTACTGGCTTACTTAAAAGAACCAGAACCACCTAAAGGCCTGAAAGACGCATGGGAGAAGTTTCCGGTATTCAAGCAAGTACTGAATATGGCCCCCAAACTGGTTTCATCACCGCCTTGCCAAGAACTGATTCGAGAAGGCGATGAAATTGATCTCGGCGATTATCCCATTCAGACTTGCTGGCCCGAAGATGCGGCACCGTTAATTACCTGGCCGCTAGTGATTACCAAAGGTCCCCATAAAGACCGGCAAAATTTGGGCATTTATCGCATGCAAGTCATTGCAAAAAACAAAGTCATCATGCGTTGGCTGGCACATCGGGGCGGGGCGCTGGATTTTAAAGAATTCCAGGCGGCCTATCCCGGCCAGCCTTTCCCTGTTTCGGTAGCCTTAGGTGCAGATCCTGCAACCATACTTGCCGCCGTCACACCGGTACCAGACTCGCTGTCTGAATACGCATTTGCCGGTTTATTGCGCGGCAGTAAAACAGAAGTTGCCAAATCGCTGCTTAATGATTTACGAGTACCAGCCAGTGCTGAAATTGTTCTGGAAGGATTTATTTACCCTGATGAATTTGCCGCAGAAGGGCCTTATGGCGACCACACCGGTTATTACAACGAAGTCGCTGACTTTCCGGTATTCACTATCGAAAGAATCACCCAGCGTCAGGCACCCATCTATCACAGCACCTATACCGGCAAGCCACCGGATGAACCTGCAATTCTGGGGCTTGCTTTAAACGAGGTATTTATACCTATCTTACAAAAACAATTTCCGGAAATTATCGATTTTTACCTGCCTCCGGAAGGCTGCTCTTACCGTATGGCGGTTATCAGCATGAAAAAGCAGTATCCAGGCCACGCCAAACGCATTATGCTGGGTACTTGGTCATATTTGCGACAATTTATGTACACCAAGTTTGTCATCGTCGTCGATGACGATATCGATGTCCGTAACTGGCAAGATGTGATCTGGGCGATGACTACCCGTATGGATCCTGCCAGAGATTTAACCATACTGGAAAACACCCCGATTGATTACCTTGACTTTGCTTCACCGGTTTCAGGTTTGGGCTCTAAAGTGGGCTTTGATGCGACTAATAAATGGCCGGGAGAAACCAATCGGGAATGGGGTACAACGATTGCAATGTCACCGGAAGTGATCAAAAAAGTGGATGCTATGTGGGATAAATTATTTTAAAGAAAACAGCCGGTTATTGGTAATCATGGAGTGCCAGGATAATAAAACTGCCTTGTACTCCATTAAATTGCAGGCCGAACAATTAAAATACCCCCCCCCCGTATTTAAACAGCTTTTTTTCTCGGCACAAACTTAACCAACTTCACGGAATGATCATCACGTTTTATTATTTCCAAAGGGTGCCCATGCAGCTTGATACTGGTTCCTGATTCAGGAATTGTTTCCATAAACTCAAGGATAAGCCCGTTAAGTGTCTTTGGCCCTTCCGTTGGTAACGTCCATTGCATAACACGGTTTAATTCTCTAACCGTAATAGTGGCATCGACCAGATAACTACCGTCACTTTGCTTTCTGGCCGTCACATCGTCGGTGATCAATTCTCCTACTATTTCTTGTAGCAAATCATCCAGGGTAACCAATCCCTGAACATCACCATATTCATCAACAGCCAGACCTATGCGGATTTTCTCGCTTTTAAACCTGAGCATTTGTGCATGCACGGGCGTACTTTCAGGAATAAATGAAGGTTTTGTCAGTAAATTTATAATAGCTTGCTTGTCAAAATCATCCTGATTAACCAGCAACAAAACCTTTCTTAAATGTAAAAAACCCACTACCCGATCAATGCTTTTTTTATATACCGCTAACTGCGTATGCGGACTGCTTTTGATTTGTGTAATGATGTCTTCAATGGAATCTTCCAGATTAATACCGACAATTTCATTACGGGGAGTCATAATATCTTCAACTGTCGCTGACTCAAGTTCCAGTATGCCCAATAGCATTTTTTGATAGCGCACCGGCATTAAACTTTCAGCTTCAGTAATAATGCTTTTTAATTCTTCTTTATTCAGTGAGTCATGCCGATTTTTATTAACATCAACGCCAACCAACCGCAGTAACAAGCTGACCAATAAATTAACAATCCAAACGATAGGATAAAGTATTTTCAGTAACGGCGTATAAATCCAGGCCGCCGGGAATGCCAATAATTCCGGCTTCATTGCCGCAATAGTCTTCGGCGTCACCTCTGAGAAAATAAGCATGACAATGGTTAAAATGGCGGCGGCAATCGCTACAATCGATTCTTCATCAGCATAAAGCTTAATGGCAATGACCGTGGCAATTGAAGAGGCGAAATTATTAACAAAATTATTACATAACAAAATCAGGCCTAACAAGCGATCCGGTCTTTTTAACAGCTTTTGTGTCTTTATTGCACCAGCATGTCTGAGTTTAACCAGATGTCTTAACCGGTAACGGTTTATCGTCATTAAAGACGTTTCTGAACCCGAAAAAAAAGCGGAAAGAATAAGCATAAGGACAAGTATGCCAAACAGCATACTAAGGGACATATCGTTCAAAGAAAGTTTACTCTAGGTTATGAAAACAGTTCTAGTGTCTATGATGAGAATTTTTTGTCAAGTCTCAATCTGAAATATAGGCTAATTTATACTTGGTAGAGCATAAATAACGCAGTAAATAACCGACCGAAGTAGCGTTTTTTGTTATTAAAAGTAACACTCCTTGCTTGCTGATCTTTTTATTCATTCGCTACATTATCAAAATAACTACGTAGCCAGCTACGTGCCTGTTTTGCCATCTCACCAACCGCTCCTCCAACACTTTGATTTGTAGTTTTGTTTTTACGGCAGTAGTATTAAGTTATAGCTGACTTCTCCGAACTCAAGCATTAAAAATGCTTAAGATGGAGTACATAAAAAACGACACTATTCAAAGCCGGTTTCGATTAATAACACAACATTTGCAAAAACCGGCTTTATAGATTTAAGGAGTGATAAGCGGCCAATCAGCAGCATCGACAGAATCCAATGGTAAATTTGGACTTCGCCCCTGCCACTTGTTAATAAAGCTTCCTTCCTGATCGTATTGCCTGGTTTGCTTGTCCAGATTAAAATGCCGCTTACCCCGGGGATCGGCACCAACGCCAGCCAGATATTGCCAGTTACCCCAGTTGCTGGCGACATCATAATCCAGCAATTGCTGCTCAAAATAAGCGGCGCCATAACGCCAATCGACTGCCAACTCATTGACCAGACAACTGGCGACAATTTGCCGGGCACGATTGGACATAAAGCCGGTGGTATTGAGTTGTTTCATGGCAGCGTTTACCAAAGGATACGGCGTATTACCCAGACACCACTTCTGAAACCGTTCGGGGTAAAAACTGGTTAAGGGTTTTTGCTGTTTGATACCCTGAAAAACAAACAAGTATTTGCCATGGCGATGGGCATACCATTGAAAATATTCGCGCCATAATAATTCAAAAAATATCCAATACGTCGATTCATTAGCACCAACTTTTTGTTCGAAATCATTTAAATAGTGGCAAATTTGCCGGGCAGAGAGATTGCCGTTAGCCAGCCAGGGCGAAAATTTGGTTGAATTATCCCAGCCATCCAGTTCATTGCGAAGCTCTTTATAACGACTAGCAGAGCCCTTGGCAAAATAATCGGTTAACTGCTGTAAACCGGCTGTTTCACCACCATTAAAAACTATTTCCTGATCAGCGTCAGGAGTAAATTTTAAACAGTCAGGAAAATCTACTAACCAATCAGTTAATGCTGCAGGACTAGATGGCAGAAAATCGGGCACAGGCAACGGCTTTTCAACGGGTACTTGTTCAACTGCCTGTCTAAATTGGGTAAACGTATCAGGTAATTTATCCAAAGCAAAAGGTAGTTGCTCCAGGGAATATAAACTATGCGTGTCCGACTCGACCAACTGCAATGATGGCAACTGCTTTTGTAAGGCCAGCATTAGTTGATTTTCATAAAAACCGGTTTGGCGACTGCGATAAAGCGACGAAATGCCATGCTCACCAACCAGCGCTGTAATGGCTTTTACGGGTGATTGATAACACACCACAAGATGCTGGCCAAGTTTATGTAATTGCTTATCGAGATCCAGCAGCGAAGCTTTTAAAAAACGCCAACGATTAGCTGACATCATTGCCAAACCATATTGATTCGGCGACAACCACTGCGGATCCAGGCAATAAACACAGAGTAAATAATCCACCTCGGCTGCCGCCTTTAACAGTGCACCATTATCGTGGATCCGTAAATCATTACCAAACCAATAAAGCCCGACATTACGCATGATCATTCAATCCTTATATCTAGGAGACTGTCCGAGAATAAACCAAGGTTCAGCAACTATTTCGCCATTAGCAGTGAGTTAATTTTAGAATCCAGCTGTTCGGGAGTGACATTACTGGCAAACGCCGTAACGCTTGTACCATCCCGACTAATCAAATATTTATAAAAATTCCATTCTGGCGCTTGACCGGTAGTTTGAATAAGCTTTTTAAAAAAAGCATTAGCCTCTGCTCCCTTGACTGCGCTTTTTTCCAACATATGAAAAGTCACTCCATAATTGATATAACAGACTTTGGCGGTTTTTTCTGGCTCATCAAATTCTTGGTTAAATTCATTAGAGGGGAAACCGACCACAACCAGACCTTGGTCTTTATATTTTTGATACAACGCTTCCAGACCTTTAAATTGTGGCGTGTAACCGCAATTACTGGCAGTATTGACAGCCAAAATCACCTTACCTTTAAATGCCTGGCAAAAATCAAGCTGTTCACTTGATCTTAACTTGCTCATTTTATAATTCAGCAAATCAGAGCAAGGTTCTTCCGAGGCTGCTGACTGTGCAAATAACAGCATGCCGGCCAGTAAAATTAGAATTTTCATGATCATACCTTTTGTGTGGGTTAACCGTAAGCTTATCAGTTCTGGGTAAAAGTCAACCGTGTCGTTGCCAAGCGAAGTAAAAGAATGAGTAGGATCGACAAAAGGCAACGCCGTGCCCATCTAGCTATAGCTCTAATCCTGTGTTGATCGGCACGCTCCCGCTTTGCCCATCCCTTATATATTTTTATGACTGAATAGCAGTATGCCACACAAAAAAAATGCCCCGCCAGTTTCCTGACAGAGCATTTTTTAATCATTCAACTTGACTCTCAAGCAATCAGCACATTTTTACAGACGCAAGCGTTAGGCGATTTCCTGCGAAAAAAAACACCCGATTTAAACCAACTTTGCTTGCAGAAATTCAATGATATTTGCAAATGGGACTTCTTCACTGCCCTGCCCTGTTCTGCCTTTGTATTCAAGCGTACCGGCATCCAGACCACGATCACCAATAATAACGCAATGCGGAACACCGATTAACTCCATGTCCGAAAACATAAAGCCTGCACGTACTTTTCTGTCGTCAAACAATACGTCGATACCGGCAACCCGTAAGTCTTGATAGAGCTGCTCGGCAGCAACTTTAAGACGCTCGGATTTGTGCATGTTCATGGGGCAAAGCGCAACTTGAAAAGGTGCCAGATTAGCAGGCCAGATAATGCCTTTATCATCATGGTTTTGCTCAATGGCAGCAGCAACCACGCGAGAAATACCAATACCGTAACAGCCCATGAGCATAATTTGGTTTTTACCACCTTCATTAATGACGCCAGCTTTCATGGACTCGCTATATTTACTGCCCAATTGAAAGATATGGCCGACTTCAATACCGCGAGCCAGGGTAATTTCGCCCTGACCATCAGGACTTGGATCACCCTCAACAACCGTGCGAATATCGGCAACACAATCAGGAACCGGTAAATCGCGTTCCCAATTGACACCTTGAAAATGCTTGCCATCTTCATTGGCACCACAAACAAAATCGGACATAACCACGACGCTACGATCAGCGATAACCGGTATCGTCAAGCCTAGTGGACCTATAGATCCTGGTTTGCAGTTGCAGGCACGTTGAATATCGTCTTCACTGGCAAATTCCAGCGGCGAAGCAACGCCCGCTATTTTTTCTGCCTTGATTTTATTCAGCTCATGATCGCCTCTTAATAACAAAGCCACCAAGCCCTCATCTTCGCCTTTAACAATTAAAGTTTTAAGGCATTGTGTCGCAGAAATTGCCAAAAACTGGCTAACTTCTTCGATACTGTGTTGATTTGGCGTATCGATGACTTGCTTATCAGCAGTTGCCGGCGCGCGCGATCCGGCCGGCATCAACGCTTCAGCCTTTTCAACGTTAGCCGCATAATCACTCCCGGTTGAGAAGGCAATGGCATCTTCACCGGAATCTGCCAACACATGAAATTCATGCGAAATTGCCCCGCCGATAGAGCCTGAATCGGCAACAACAGCGCGAAATTTTAAGCCCAATTGATTAAAAATATTGGTATAAGCCTGATACATGACCTCATAAGTTTGTTGTAACGACTCTTGATCCAGATGAAAGGAATAAGCATCTTTCATAATAAACTCACGCGAACGCATAACACCGAAACGCGGGCGGATTTCATCGCGAAATTTGGTCTGTATCTGGTAATAAGTAATGGGCAATTGTTTATAGCTTTTTAATTCATTACGCGCCAGATCGGTAATAATTTCTTCATGCGTTGGCCCTAAGCAAAACTCACGATCATGACGATCTTTCAACCGTGCCAGCTCGGGGCCATATTGCTCCCAGCGCTTGGTTTCCTGCCAAAGTTCAGCCGGTTGCAAGGCCGGCATTAACACTTCCAATGCGCCTACTTTTTCCATTTCATCCCGCGTAATTTTTTCTACTTTACGTAGTACACGCAATCCCAACGGGAGCCAGGTATAAAGACCGGCAGCCAGTTTGCGAATAAGCCCTGCGCGTATCATCAGTTGATGACTGGTTATTTCGGCGTCAGCAGGTGTTTCTTTTACGGTATTTAGAGGGAATTGACTAGTACGCATGATGTATAGGGAAATGAAAAATAAAACGCCTATTTTACAGCTTTTTAGCGTGTTCCCAAGTTCTTGACCTGGAATTACCTCTTTATATAAAGTAAAGCCGACTGTTATACCTAGATAAACAAGTCAATACGCCTCAAAAACAAGCACCTAATCGAGCTTCAGAACGCATAAACCGTAGCATCCAAGATTGTGGACTCCAAATTGCCTGCCGAAATAACCAGCTTTTGGGATTAGTTAAAATGGCTTATCAATCCGCTTTTATTTCGTGTTTTTGATACCTTTCATGGACAATCCGTCACATCACTTACTAAAACGGGTGTATTGCGCACCTTCAATTGTATATACTATGTACCGTTACCAAGTCATTCAGACTGCATTGATACTGATATTTTCTCGGCTGATATTGCAAACCGGGTCAAAATGACCAAATTAAATTTCATAGTAAAATAATTCTTTAAGCCATGCACAACGCGTCCCAACAGGATCACTCATGAACAACAGTTTAATTCCAGAGATTACCGGTCAGAATGACATTGATCCGACCGAAACCAAAGAGTGGGTTGAAGCCCTGCAATCAGTATTGGAACAAGATGGCAGTGAACGTGCGCATTTTCTGATTGAACAACTCGTTGCTGCAACGCGGCACTCAGGATTTGATATCCCTTTTAGTGCCAACACCGCTTATATCAATACCATTCCCGTTTCCAGGCAAGCCAAGTTTCCTGGCGATGCCATTATCGAACAAAAAATCCGCTCTTATGTTCGCTGGAATGCCATGATGATGGTATTGCGGGCGAATAAACATACCAATGTCGGCGGACATATTGCCAGTTTTGCTTCAGCCGCGACCCTCTACGATGTTGGTTACAACCATTTTTGGCATGCCGCTTCCGATCAAAATGACGGCGATTTAATTTTTACCCAGGGCCATTTAACACCAGGTGATTATGCACGTGCCTTCTTGCTGGGAAGACTGACTAAAGAGCAAATGGATAACTTCCGCCAGGAAGTCGACGGTAATGGCCTGCCTTCTTATCCACATCCTTGGCTAATGCAGGATTTCTGGCAGTTCCCGACAGTTTCGATGGGACTTGGCCCGATTATGGCCATTTACCAGGCACGTTTCATGCGTTATCTGCAGGATCGTGGTTTTGCCGATACTTCGGAACGTAAGGTCTGGAGTTTTCTGGGTGATGGTGAAACCGATGAGCCTGAATCATTGGGCGCTATTGGTATGGCCGGGCGTGAAAAACTGGATAATCTCATTTTTGTGATTAACTGTAATCTACAGCGCCTGGATGGCCCTGTGCGTGGTAATGGGAAAATCATTCAAGAACTGGAAAGTGAATTTCGCGGTGCCGGTTGGAACGTTATTAAACTGGTTTGGGGTCAACGCTGGGATGCATTATTGGCTCGTGACAGAGGTGGCTTACTCACAGCTCGCATGATGGCGTGTGCCGATGGCGACTATCAAACCTTTAAAGCAAAAGATGGCGCTTATGTCCGTGAGCACTTCTTTAATACGCCGGAATTAAAAGAGATGGTTTCCGACTGGTCTGATCGTGATATCTGGGAACTGAACAGAGGAGGTCATGATCCGGCCAAAACCTATGCGGCTTTTCATGCCGCTGTTCATCATAAAGGTCAACCTACCGTTATTTTAGCCAAAACCATTAAAGGTTATGGCATGGGCTCATCCGGAGAAGCCCAGAATATTTCTCATCAACAAAAAAAGATGAGCGACATATCGCTGAGCCATTTTCGGGATCGCTATGATTTACCGGTCACCGATGAAGAAATGCAAAAGCTGCCTTATCTGACCTTTGCTGAAGACTCAAAAGAATTGTTGTACATGCAGCAGCGTCGTGCAGAATTGGGCGGTCATTTACCGTCCAGAAGATCAAAATCTTATGCGTTGGATGTGCCGGTATTAAGTGATTTTAAATCCTTACTGGAAGCAACCCGTGAAGGCCGTGAGATTTCTACCACTATGGCCTTTGTTAATATACTCAATATTTTGGTTAAAGATAAAAATATTGGCAAACGCATTGTACCGATTGTCCCTGACGAATCCCGGACTTTTGGCATGGAAGGCATGTTCAGACAGCTGGGTATCTGGTCACAGGTCGGCCAATTGTATACCCCGCAAGATGCCGATCAACTGATGTTCTACAAGGAAGACAAGCACGGTCAGGTGTTGCAGGAAGGTATCAATGAAGCGGGTGGTTTGTGTGACTGGATTGCTGCAGGCACGGCCTATTCAACCCATAACGTACCTATGATCCCGTTTTTTATCTATTACTCCATGTTTGGTTTCCAACGTGTCGGTGATTTAATCTGGGCTGCTGCCGATCAACGTACCCGTGGCTTTTTAATGGGTGGTACTGCCGGAAGAACGACCCTGAACGGCGAAGGCCTCCAGCACGAGGATGGACACAGTCACTTGATGGCGGCTACCGTCCCCAACTGTGTATCCTATGATCCAACCTATGCTTATGAAGTGGCTGTCATCATTCAGGACGGCTTGCGACGTATGTATGTTGATCAGGAAGATATTTTCTATTACATCACCATAATGAACGAAAATTATAGTCATCCGGCCATGCCCAAAGGGATAGAACTGGATATACTCAAAGGTATGTATAATTTCCGAACAGGCGCTAAAAACAAGGCACCCCGAGTCCAGTTATTAGGATCTGGAACCATTTTTCGTGAAGTTGAATTTGCCGCCGATTTGCTCAAAAATGACTGGGCCGTAGAAGCCGATTTATGGAGCTGCCCAAGCTTTACCGAATTGGCCCGTGATGGCCAATCCTGTGAACGCTGGAACCGACTGCATCCAACCGAGCCTGCCCGACAAGCGCATGTTACCAATTGCCTGGGTAATGCGGTGGGTCCTGTCATTGCCGCAACTGACTATACCCGTGCCTTTGCCGAACAAATTCGGGCGTATATTACCTCGCCTTATACCGTATTGGGTACCGATGGTTTTGGTCGCTCCGATACCCGTGAAAACTTACGACGGTTTTTCGAAGTGGATCGTTTTCATGTCACCATTGCCGCACTGAAGAGTCTGGCTGATCTGGGTCAATTTGATCCTGCCAAAGTAGAGGTAGCCATCGCTAAATACGGTATAGCGGCGGATGTTAAAGCTCCCTGGCTAATTTAACGAAAGGACATTTATGACTGTTTTCATTGAACACCAGCACCTTACAGCTATATCCGGCTGTAAATTGCCTATAGCGACCTTGTCAGGAAGATATTGAAATGGCAATATTAATAGAAATTAGAGTTCCCGATGTAGGTAATGTTGCTGAAATTGACGTTGTTGAAGTATTGATTCAGGCAGGTGATGTCGTCGCACTGGAGCAGACCGTTGCCACACTGGAAACGGATAAAGCCAGTATGGATTTGCCTTCCAGTGCATCAGGAACCATACAGCAAGTCTATATTAAGCCTGGCGATAAAGTATCAGAAGGCTCGTTAATTGCAACGGTACTGGCAAGCGATGCAGCGGCCAGCAGTACAGAACCCGCTCAACAAGCAGCTACCCCCGTAGCCGCTCCAGTCGTTGATACACCTGTGGCAGATAAAGCCCCCGAACCTGTCAATCTGCCGGTAAAAGCGGCACCTGCCGTAGCGTCAGTAGAGATTGTAGCAAGCATTGATTCTGCCACTGGAAAAGCGCATGCATCACCGGCTATACGTCTTTTTGCGCGCGAACTGGGCGTTGATGTCAGCAAGATAAAAACCGGCAGCGGGCGTAAGGGACGCATTTTAAAAGACGATGTCAAAAACTTCGTCAAAAAAGTGATTACTGAAGGTATCGTAGCCACCGGATCGGGTATTCCCAGCTTGCCTGCCGTTGATTTTTCTCCGTATGGTGAAACCCAAATCCAGAAACTCAGCAAGATTAAACGTCTGACAGGGCAAAACCTGACGCGCGTCTGGCTTAATTTGCCGATGGTAACCTACCATGAAGAAGTTGATATCACCGACATGGAAGCCTTTCGTACTGCACTGAACGCCGAAAAAATCAAAGGTGAATTAAAAATTACCGGCTTGATGTTTATCATTAAAGCACTGGTTGCCGCCATGCAGCAGTTTCCAGAGTTCAATGCGTCTTTATCGGCCGATGGCGAAAGCTTGATTCTAAAAAAATATTTTAATATCGGCATCGCCGTTGATACCCCTAACGGCCTAGTCGTGCCGGTATTGCGCAATGTTAACAACAAAAACATCAATGAACTGGCGCTTGAATTAGCCCAAAAAAGTGACAAAGCCCGTCTGGGCAAGTTGTTGCCCGGCGACATGCAAGGCGGTTGCATGAGCATTTCCAGTCTTGGCGGTATTGGCGGCACTTCGTTTACCCCCATTGTTAATGCACCGGAAGTTGCGATACTCGGTGTTACGCGGGCAAAAATGCAACCGATCTGGAATGGCAAGGAATTTTTGCCTCGCCTGATGCTGCCGCTTGATTTAACCTATGACCACCGGGTCATTGATGGTGCGCAGGGTGCCCGTTTTATGGCTACCCTCAAGCAATACTTAAGTGATATTCGTCGTCTGTTACTTTAATACGGGAAATACCAACAATGAATGAAGCAGTTTTACACGCAGAAGTTTTGGTGCTGGGCGGCGGCCCGGGTGGTTACAGCGCGGCGTTTCGTGCCGCCGATTTAGGCAAACAGGTCGTATTAATTGAACGTTATCCAGTCTTGGGCGGCGTGTGCCTTAATGTCGGCTGTATTCCCTCCAAAGCGCTGCTACATACCGCGCAAATAATTCATGAAGCCGAAGAATTTGCACAACACGGTGTCAGTTATGGTGAACCGACGATTGATATTGATAAAATCAGAAGTTGGAAAGAAAGCATTACCAAATCCTTAAATGACGGACTGGCTGGCCTGGTCAAACAACGCAAAGTCACCTTGATTCAAGGTACCGGAAAATTCACCTCGCCAGATACCGTGGCTGTGGAAACTGAAGAGGGCATCCAAACCATCCGCTTTGATCAGGCCATTATTGCCGCCGGTTCACGTCCTACTAAAATACCGATATTTCCGCATGATGATCCACGTTTATGGGATTCAACGGACGCGCTGGCATTAAAAGAAATCCCTAAAAAGCTGTTGATTGTCGGTGGCGGCATTATCGGTTTGGAAATGGCAACGGTTTACCATGCGATGGGTTCAGAAATCAGTGTCGTTGAACTCATGGATCAAATCATTCCCGGTTGCGATAAAGATTTGGTGACGCCGTTATTTCGCCGTATAAAAAAGCAATATAAAAATATCTGGCTGGACACCCGTGTAACGTCTATTGAATCCCACAGCGAAGGCCTGAAAGTTTTTTTTGAGGGTAAAGGCGCACCTGAATCAGAGCTGTTCGATGCCGTTTTGGTTGCGGTAGGCCGCAGGCCTAACGGGCCGTTAATCGGTGCTGATCTGGCTGGAATTACTGTCGATGAACAGGGCTTTATTGCTGTCGATAAGCAACAACGTACCAATGTCGGACACATTTTTGCCATCGGCGATATCGTCGGCAACCCCATGCTGGCACACAAAGCAGTACACGAAGGCAAAGTAGCCGCCGAAGTGACTGCGGGACATAAAACCCACTTTGATGCGCTGACGATTCCTTCCGTTGCCTATACCGATCCTGAAATTGCCTGGATGGGACTTACTGAAAACCAGGCCAAGCAACAAGGTATCGAATACGACAAGGCAGTATTTCCTTGGGCTGCCAGTGGCCGTTCCTTGTGCATCGGTCGAAAAGAAGGTTTAACCAAAATACTCTGTGAAAAAGGCACCGGCAAACTGCTGGGTACCGGCATGGTCGGCACCAACGCCGGCGAGTTAATTGCAGAAGCGGTATTGGCACTGGAAATGGGCGCAGATGCCGAAGATATCAGCTTAACTATTCATGCTCACCCCACTTTGGCCGAAACCTTTGGCTTTGCCGCTGAAATGATCACCGGCACCATCACTGATCTTTATATCAAGAAATAACGGTTTTTCACCACGAATAACTGCATAAACAGATATTTACTCCTGCAATATCTGCATTCACCACATCCTTGTGGATTATGCAGGAGTAGTTGCCAAGACACGAAGAGCACCAAATTTTTGGTTTAAGAATTAATAAAGTCGTAGGTTGGGTTAGGCGATAGTCGTAACCCAACACATCAAAGCGGTAAATGTTGGATTACGCAATCGCTCGACAATTGCTCATGATTGCTCATGATTGCTCTACCTCCTGCGTCCATGCAGTCGTAATCCAACCTACACGCTGCTGACAGGTAAAAGTAAAATATATTCTGTACTTCAGAAAAAATAACTTTCGATATGAAAAATACAACTTTCGTCTTAATGGCAATAGGATTAGTTTCTGCATTCTTTTTTAGTTCAACTTTTATCTTAAATCGCACCATAGCAGTAGAAGGAGGGCATTGGTTCTGGTCTGCTTCGCTTAGGTATTCGTATATGTTGCTGTTCTTAGGCTTAATGATAATCGTATCAAATGGTTTTTTATATTTTAAGAGTCTGGTTTCAGAATTTTTGAAGCATTACATTTTTTGGGTCTTATCAGGAAGTATAGGGTTTGGTTGTTTCTATGCCCTTCTTTGTTTTGCCGCAGCAACGTCTCCGGGATGGGTTGTTGCTGCAACTTGGCAGTTAACTATCGTTGCATCGCTTTTTGTTTTGACAGCCTTTGGGAAAAAAATACCTAAACGTACATGGTTATTTGCGTTAATCATTTTAGCGGGCGTTTCGTTAGTTAATCTGAGTCAATTTGAACATTCAAATACTGGACAGCTACTTTTTAATGTTCTGTGCATTATTCTTGCTGCCTTTTGTTATCCCCTTGGGAATCAGCTTGTTTGGGAGGCGAAAAATAATCGAAGTGGGTTACCTAAAATAAGCACGACTATTACCAATAACGCATTTGCAAAGGTATTTTTGTTGTCATTAGGTAGCTTTCCATTATGGATTATTTTGTTTTTTTGCTTTGATGTCAGTGTACCTAGTGAAGGGCAATTAATAAATGTCGCAATTGTCGCCATATTGTCGGGAGTATTTGCAACACCAATATTTTTATACGCCAGGAATAAGGCCAATACTCCAAGGAAACTAGCCGCCGTTGATGCAAGTCAATCGGGGGAAGTGATTTTTGCTTTAGGTGGTGAAGTTTTATTTTTAGGCGCAACTTACCCAAATATGCTTGGCTTTTCAGGTTTATTTCTAATAATTATTGGCCTGAGCGCCATGATATATTTCGACAATAAATGAGCAGTGGGTCAAACTTGTAACTTGGCATGAACATACCTTGGCTTATTGATAAGCGGCCAAAGACGGTATCGTGCGACCCGTCGCATGATCAATTTTTGGAGCCACTATAGATAGGGTACGTTTAAACAAACGACAGATTTTTTCATAGGATTTATTTAAAAGCTACAGATGACCTGGCTTTTTAAATTGACTAAGTACTTGGATATTGGGACTTCAAACAGGATGATTTTATATTTTCGCGGGATTGGTAATATTAGCCAAACAGGCCCAGGTTAAACCGGCATAAACAGCCGTGCTGAATGGTTTTACAACGCCCCCAGTTATTTCTTTCTATGCTCATTGCTATGCAAGGCGCTCCCCGTTTGTTACTGGTATATTTGGCTGGATTAACACAGTACCGTTATCATTGCAGACTATAGCCAAGATCAATACTTCTGATTTAACTCCGGCAACTCTACGGGGAGGAAAATTTACAACCGCGCAAATTTGCTTGCCGATAAGCTCTTCGGCGGTATAGTTTTCGGTTAATTGCGCAGAACTCTTTTTAACACCAAGCGTTGCACCAAAATCTACATCAATTTCGTATGCCGGTAGCTTCGCTTTTGGATTCAATTTTGCCGATAGAATAATTCCGACACGGACATCTACCTTCAAAAAATCAAAAAATTCAATTTGTTCTGTCAATGGATGGATAATGGTCATGTTTGCTCTATAACGTTAAAAACGGTTGGGCGTAAAACGGGTTAAGTGTAAAAACTAAAACAAGCTGTGAATAACTGTTGGAGGTTGCCCTCCAACATTCTACAGGTCTTTGTAAATTCAGACATTAGGTATCTCACTCTCTTATGGCAAGAAATATTGAAATCAAAGCTCGAATTGAAAGCATCGAATCACTGTTGCCATTGGCTGCGAAGATCGCTAACGAAGGGCCAATCGAAATAGTCCAGGACGATACGTTTTTTGCTTGCCCCAATGGAAGACTGAAACTTCGTTCTTTCTCCGAGCATGATGGACAGCTAATTTTCTATCAACGTCCAGACAGCGCTGGCCCCAAAGAGTCTTTCTATGTCATTTCGCCGACCTCTTCACCCGACACACTCCGTCGGGTTTTGTCGCTTGCCTATGGGGAAAGTGGTCGTGTTCGCAAGCATCGCACATTATTTATGGCGGGGCGAACGCGAATACATCTGGATAAGGTGGAAGAATTGGGATACTTTTTGGAACTGGAAGTCGTTCTTGCTGAAGGCGAAACCAACGAAGCTGGTATATCGGTTGCCCATGAATTGCTGGAAAAACTGTCAGTCTCCATGCATCAAATGGTAGAAGAGGCCTATATAGATCTACTTGCAAAATTGCCTAATGAGGCATAAAAAACTGGTGTTTTTTTGGGAAATTAAAATGAGTTCAAAGCCCACACCGTCTTAAGTGTTGCAAAAACCCTAACAATTCTGTCGTTTGTTTAAATTCACCCAAGTACTTGGATATTGGGACTTCAAACAGGATTATTTTATATTTTCTGGGGATGGGTAATATTAGCCAATTGATTACTTAACGCCTTTTAAAATGTAAAAACGGTGATCTTCATCCGTTCCGTAAGCTGACTTGGTTTCAACTTCCAAGTAGGGGACCCTTATCGCAGGTGAAAAGTTTGATATGCCCCTTTAACTGATCAAGGCTGGCTATATTTTCTTGCAGTATCGCTTTTTCTGCTTTCAGACTCTCCAGTTCTGAGCGTTCCCACCAAACGGTTGCATAAACCGCCAGCAGAAATGCAAAAAAACCGAAGCGTGACGAGGTTTGCAAACCCGTTACTAACGTTTTGTTTGTATTGAGATATTCAAACATCGACCGGCTTCGAAAATGACGAAGCTTTCGATAATCCACGTTTTTATAAAATTTTAGCGTCAGTCGGATAGTTAAAATGAACGAAATACCTTTGACTTTGAACAGAGTATCTACGCGCTAGTTTTACATACTCTCATTGAGGTTGCCCACCGTAAAGATTCCTAAGCCTTTAAAAAGGCCAGAACTAAAGGAACAACTGCAATCGCTAAAAGCATACTCGCCATCACAGCTGTCGCTGCTTTTTCAGGATGAATATTTAAGTCATTTGCAATGACAACGGTATTGCCAGCCATCGGCACACAAGCCATCAATAATATAATAGACTGCTCCACATTATCCATTTTGGCTGAAAATAAATGAATCACCAAAAAACCAAGAGATGGCCAAACCACATATTTCCAACCCAAAGCAGCACTTAAAAAGCGCCAATCGACTTCTAGTTTTGTAAACCTTGCCATGGTCAAACCAATAACCATCATGCCTAGTACGCTGTATGCTCCCTTAAAATTGGATAGCCCGCTCAAAATAACAGGATGTAAATGCACTCCCAACAAACGTAAAGCCATAGCAAGAACAAACGCATATAAAATCGGCATACCAACAATTTTTTTAACACTTTGCGAAACGGTGTAACTACCACGTGACGTAAGATAATAACCGTACGAAAACTCGTATAAATTAACTCCTAAAATGATAAATACTGCAATCGCAACTCCTTTAGCATCAAATAAATCCAAAGCCAAAGGTAACCCAAAATAGCCTGTATTCCCAGTACCTCCTGCAAAAGCAAAAAGATTTGATGTGCTGTCACGCCACAATAATCGTCCCAGTTGCAGCGCAATAGTTGCCATCATGCAACAAATTATAAAAGCACCGAAAGTATAAAATAGATAATTTCTTCCATCTGGCGCTTGTAATACCGATACGAACATTACGGCAGGCGATATGACGTAAACCAGTAGCGTTGATATTTCCTTTTGACTAATACTAAATTTTTTCCCAACGCCTAAACCAAGAACCGCAATTGCAACTAGAAACAGCACCCTCATTAAAAGCTCTAAATTAGTCATGAAATCCTCACGAAAAATGGTACTAAACGTGCCGTTTAAATAAAATTTACTTAATTTGTCCGGGGCCAACCATCCTGCTGGACTTGTCCTCGCGGTTTTTTTATGCCCGGTTGTTTTTATTGTTGTGTGTGTGGCGGTTTGCTGTCGCGAAACCACCCTACGAAAGACGACAAGTTGTTTTTGTCTGGGAGTCAGAGCAAGGATTACAACTAAGTATTCGTATTGAGTTGATCGAATAATGTAGGAGAATCAAGAAAATTGTTAACTCTTGCCTTTGCTTTTTTCGTGCTTTTCGTGCTTTTCGTGTCTTTCGTGGACAAAAAAGTGAACCAAACAGAGGAAATATCGGGTACGAAAGCTTTGCCGTAACAACCCAACAAAAGTGTATGACGCTTGGCCTATACGCCCCACCAAATCAAGTTTTTTAAGTACTCTTAACTTAATCCTGCTTCTTAATCTCATTAAAATAAATCGTTGCGCCAATGACAGCGGCAGGTGCGACAATGATATTTAACAACGGAATAGTCAGTCCCATCGCAGCAATACCGCCAAAGCTTAACGCTCCCAGACGAATACTTTTAACCAACTGTTTCTGGTCAGAAAATAATACACCGGCATTTTCCAATGGATAAGCCATGTATTCCAGCGCCATACCCCACGCGCCGAATAAAACCCATAAAAAAGGTGCAATCACGTTAAGGCCGGGAATAAAGGACACGATGACCAACGGCAAGGCTCTGCTTAACAAATAGCCTGCGCGCTTTACTTCAGCCAATATAACCTTAATTAAAGGTTGTTCGTCAGTTGCGATGACTTGACCTGTAATAAGCGCCAAGGTTTTTGCGGATAATTTGCCGTAAAAAGGCGCAGCAAGCAGGTTAGCCAGTACCGTAAAGGTAAAAAAACCGGCGATAAAAAAGCTGATGAAAAATAATGGCCATAAGAACCAGCTTAACCATTGCAGCCAACCCGGAATAAACTGATTAATCAAATCAGCAATATAGTAATAACCCAGCGTTAAGGCCACGCTATATAACACGACATTAATTAAAACCGGGATAAGGATAAACGTACGTAATTGAGAGCTGGTTAATAATTTCAGGCCTTTAAATAAATAACCGACAGCCAAAGCCGGATTGTTACCTTTTTTGTCAAATAGCATCTTTTAAACCTCTCATACCTTGTTCAGTTGGATTTAATACTACACCACGTTCGGTTACCAGTGCTGAAATTAATTCAGCGGGCGTGACATCAAATACCGGATTCCAGGCGCTGACCAATGAGCCTTCTTTATGATAACAAGCGGGCAACAACTCACTCTGGTCGCGTTGCTCGATTTCTATCTGATCGCCATTTTCAATCGCCCAATCGATTGTCGTTATCGGCGCTACGACCATAAATTTAACGCCATGTTGTTTGGCCAGGACCGCCAAAGAATAGGTGCCTATTTTATTGGCCGTATCGCCATTGGCGGCAATCCGGTCAGCACCGACAATAACCCAATCGATAGCGCCTGATTTCATTAACCATGCAGCGGCTGAATCAGCCAGTAAAGTAACGGGGATTTTATCTTGAGCCAATTCCCAAACGGTTAATCTTGCGCCCTGCAACCAGGGACGGGTTTCTCCGGCATAAACGTTTAATGGCTGTCTTTGGGTGGCACTCCGAATAACGCCGAGAGCAGTCCCGTAACCACCGGTAGCCAAAGCGCCGGTATTACAATGTGTCATGACACCTTTAACGCCGGTTAAAAGATCGGCACCCAATTCGCCCATTGTGGTATTGGCGATAATATCATCGGCATGAATTTTCTCGGCACAGGCAATAAATGCAGCTTCGGGATTCGTTAAAGGTTGAGCCAATAAAGCTGTCATTTGCGCCAACGCCCAAAACAAGTTGACCGCTGTTGGCCTGGACTTTGCCAGCATGGCGATGTCACCGGCTACTTTTTCCTGCCAGTTTGCCGGATTTTCTGCACAATGCTGAAGAACGGAAAGTGCGACACCGTAAGCAGCAGTTATACCAATTGCCGGTGCGCCGCGTACCCGCATCGTGGCAATCGCTTCGGTGACACCTGCTGCATCGCTATAATCATCATAAACAAGCGTTTCCGGTAATTGCCGCTGATCCAGCACTTTTAAGGAAGTGCCTGTCCATTGCAGGGCCTGTACCGTTTTTTTAGTTTGCAGAATCATTATTTAATAAAACCTGAGGGTAAAAAGTTATAATTTGGTTACCGGACATTATAATCGGTTACTTAAGGTAACCCACCAATTGCCAATGATTATGTCAGCTTATATTAAGATCAAGCCTACCACACACAGGAACAATTCATGATAGTCGATACCCTTATCCATGCCCGCTGGATTATACCCGTTGAACCGGAATCCGTAACCTACGAACACCATACCCTGGCGATTGATAACGGCAAAATCATTGATCTGTTACCGACGGAACTTGCCAAACAAAAATATCAAGGTAAGGCCACAGAAAATCTTGAAAATCATGCCTTACTGCCGGGTTTGATCAATTGCCATACTCATGCCGCGATGACACTAATGCGCGGTATTGCCGATGATTTGCCGCTGATGGATTGGTTACAAAACCATATCTGGCCATTGGAGCAAAAATGGATGAGTGAAGCTTTCGTCAAAGACGGCACTGATTTAGCGATTGCCGAAATGATTCGGGGTGGAACTACCTGCTTTAATGATATGTATTTTTTTCCTGATATTACCGCAAAACAGTCTATACACCATGGTATACGCGCAACAGTTGGCATGATCGTCATTGATTTTCCCTCGGTCTGGGCACAAAACAGTGATGAATATATTGAAAAAGGCTTAGACCTACATGAGCAACTGCGTCTTTCTGACCTGTGCTCGACTGCTTTTGCTCCACATGCGCCTTACACGGTATCTGATGAACCTTTGCAAAAAATTAGAGTCCTGGCCGATGAATTAGAGTTGCCGATACATATCCATCTTCATGAAACCTTGCACGAAATCGAGCAGGAACAAGCACAAACCGGACAACGGCCCATACAAAGATTACAAGAATTGGGCCTGATCAATCCCTCTTTAATAGCAGTACACATGACTCAGTTAAACGATGAAGAAATCAGCCTGTTTGCAGAATCCGGTGCTCATATCGTGCATTGCCCCGAGTCCAATCTAAAACTTGCCAGCGGCTTTTGCCAAGTTGCCAAGTGTCTTGCCGCAGGTGTTAATGTCGCCTTGGGTACCGATGGTGCAGCCAGTAACAATGATCTGGATATGTTTGGAGAAATGCGCACGGCGGCTTTGCTGGGTAAAGCGGTTGCCGGTGATGCCAGTGCCATTCCTGCCATGACCGCATTACGCATGGCGACTATTAATGGCGCCAAAGCACTGGGGCTTGATGCTATTTGTGGCTCACTTAGCATAGGTAAAGCCGCTGATGTCATTGCTGTTGATTTAAACACATTGGAAACCCAACCGTTATATTGTCCGGTCTCGCAAATTGTTTATGCCGCCAGCAGGCAACAAGTCACCGATGTTTGGGTAGCCGGCAAGCAATTATTAAAACAACGTCAGCTAACTACCATTAATATCGATGATTTAAAGGTCAAGATTGCCGAATGGCAGCAGCACTTGTCGACTTGATTATAAGCAAATATTAACAACCAAAGCCGCCATATCTTTATTCTAAAAACAG
Organism: Methylobacter sp. S3L5C; assembly: GCF_022788635.1. NCBI lineage: Bacteria > Pseudomonadati > Pseudomonadota > Gammaproteobacteria > Methylococcales > Methylococcaceae > Methylobacter > Methylobacter sp. S3L5C. The sequence continues at coordinate 586,117 of NZ_CP076024.1, forward strand.
GATATCTCAACCTTACTCAGCTTTAACCGGCACATTAAAAATAAATAAAAAATTAATTATATTTTTATTTATTTGGCTGTCGCCAACCAAAGCTACAAGTGTTATAGTTTAAAGATAAAAACTATCGGGTAACTACCAGTTATTCTTGGCAAAAATGGGCATCAATAACGTCTGGTAGTCTCTTTTTTAAACAAGGAAAAACGTAATATTATGATTGAACTTTTAATTGCAGCCGTCGCCGTCGTACTTTTTTTTATTTACCTTTCCAGGAGCAAAAAAGCCAAAAATCAATCACTACAGCCAGCAAGTCAGGCTGGTGAAAATAAATCAGCGACTCATTCCAAGTCCAAGATCGCACCATCTGTAAAATCAAAAGCCGGTTCGACCACTATCCTCACCCAGCAAAACAGCAATAACGTTCCTCAAGATTCAACATTGAAACGACATTTTATCGCTCATCTACGCACAATGATTGAGTCCCTTAAACCTCGCCCAACCGACTCTGCTTTAAGCCGTCATTATGACTCGTTGATCAATGCTGAAGTAGAACAATGTGTAAACGATCAAAACTCACTTGAGCAATTAATTGCCCAATATGAAGGTCACCCGGAAACTTTCGCTCAAGCAATCGAAGCGCCAAAGACTCTGGCTGAACCGGTATTAAAAACTAAAGTTAGCGCCAAAAAAGTAAAAAAAGCCAAAGCATCAGCTGCCAAACCTGGGCTGTCACCTCGCCCAACTGATTCTACTTTAAGCCGTCATTACGATACGATGATTAACGCTGAAGCCAACAAAACATCTAAAGCATAAAACAAGTCATTAAATTGCCTACTGTTTACATGCGAAAAACAGTAGGCAATTTTTTTATACCGTTGTCAATAAATCCTTTAATGATGTACCCAGTCTGCGCCTAAAGTCCCTTGTAGATTCTCAAGGTAAGACGGATGCGAGACTTCGTCAAGCATCTTCTCTGTCATGGCAAGCTTGTAAGTCAAATCCTGATTAAAAGAATCGGTTTGCTTGGTTTCACTGATACGTTGAAAAATATAATCACGATGTTGCTGCCAAAGCCTAAGGTCCCTTCCCTGCTTAATCGTAAGCCGTTCTTGATACCAATCGCTTTCCAGTAAATAATCACGCGTGAACATGAAGCGAATGTCGGGGTCCGTGATGGTTTTACCTTCAAAGCTGCCATTGGCCATGATATGAATAAGAGCTTTTAGCGGTGGGCAGGCATCATTAATTGAGCCATCCTGAAAATAGATTTGGGCAACCCGTTGCTGTGCTTCGTATACATTATCAACGCCATCAACATAACTGGCCAGATCCTGGGTTTCCGGCTTTAACATGGCTTCATCAAACACAGCTGTCGGATAATCAAATACTTTACCAAAATTAGTATGTACAAAGCGTTCCGTGATGCGATAACCCAATCTGCTGGCATAAACCGTTCGACCCTCATAGTCAAAATCTTCCAGCTTTTCCAACTGCCCATGCTCGATAAGATAGTAAGGGTCGCGTTGAGCTACCGGTAAACGCGACCAGACTTCAGGTATTAACAGACTGATATCATGATCTATTTTGCGTTGAGAGCCGATATAACCTGCCGCTGTCGAATAGCCATGATAGCCGCACAAAATGTATGAAACCAGAGCGGAATTAAGATCGGCAGTAGTACTCAGCGCGTTAAACGGACCTTTAGTCAGCGCACCTTCGGAACCTGCACCGGTAGTCGACGGTGATTTACCGGTCAGACTGCAAATGAAATCCATAAACAGCTCAGGTAGCTCCTGATAATGGATGGGATTATAAATCGCCAACGGCCTGATTCCAGCGGCACTATCGGCCGGATTGTTGCGACGACCGGGCAATACCGCATTAACCGGAAAATAAACCGATTGACCAGTGCCAAGACCGCGTACCAAACGCGTAGATACTTCAGAAATATAACGTGTTACCGGATTAACAATATCAGGTCGAAGTTGCAGATAGCGTACATTAAGACTGGGCTTGCCATCAACCAAACGTGGATGGGCTGACGAGACAAAATACTCGCCTTCCCGGCCTTGCGCTGCCTGACTGATCACTTTGCGCATTGGCTTACTGAATTCATCAAAATGAATGACGTCTTCCATCAGTTCACGGGCATCATTTGAGGTTAGCGGTTGGAAATTGGAAATAAAATTATCGGTACCCGATAAATCAAGTTCAGTCTGTAAATCCATACCCCGATTAATGGCATCATCGGGACGCTGAAAAAAACTTTGTTCACAGTTATCGACCAGCTTAACGCTAGGATTTTTATAATCAGGATTAAGTCCTATCAACCTGTTTGACGGCACCACAATAGAGGACGTTATATCATCTTCCATCTGAACTTTAACCGAAGCCATAAAGTCCTGTCTTAACTTAAAAACACGCCAGGCACCATTCGTGTCAAAACCTACCCGGAGATAACTAGCGATCAATTTTCGGCCATGAAATTTCAATTCGTTACCCGGATAACCATTTACCAGATCAACAGAAAAATGTTCCCGCCAGTTTTGCCCCCACTCCTCTTTGTAAAAACGTTTTATCATCAGCGCCAGCGCCCAAATATGCTGAGGAATTTGCTTTAACCAATGATTATAGTCATGGCAATACTCGGTGACGGACGGTGTCAGTAACTTGATAACTGAACCCAGCGTACGTTTATTGCTAAGTAGTCTGCGTTGATCACTACCGTTACGTGCAGTATCCCGAAACCGGCTGGAATAATCATAGTCAAAAATATCGGCAACCATATCCATATCTTTATCAAAATTATCGACAAAAACAGCACCGGAAATAATGGCACCGGCAATTGACTTGGATATTTCTGACTTGCCACCGCCTGATACGGTACTCGGCTTGTGGCAAAAAGTACCTTCCGTATAAGTGCCTACCAATCGCCAACTAGGTGCGCTGGGATGCCGTTCCATATGGACTCTAAAGCCATTGGAATAAACATAAGTGTGATTGATTAGCGGTTTTATGGTGACGGTAATATTGTCGCGCTGCCAGCTTATCTGTTGTTGCTGGATATTAATTTGTGCCGTATCTGGAATAAAAACAATAGAAGGATGCTTTTTGTCTACCGCATAGCCTTCATCTTTAATGTCTATCGTTGAGCCCAAGAGCTGGCAAAGTTTATCAAAAGAATAGCCCTCGTTATCATCCGACTCTTTGGGCAAATAAATTTCCCCCAGAATAGCCCTCGGAAAAGCCAGTGCACCACCGGAATGCTCCTCTTCACAGCCACCAAACAGATTCGCAGAATAGCTGATCTGGGATTTTATTTCTTTTTTACTGTAACCAAAATAGTTATCGGCAATTAGCGTAACAATCACCCCCTTCATGTTGCGGCATACCAGTTTAAAGGGCTTACCCTCGTTATAAAGTTCATCCTCATGTTGCCAGCTCATGCCATCTTTACGCTGACGTTCGGTAGCCTCTTTATAATGAGGCAGACCAAGTGCCTGTTTACGACAGTGCACCAAATGCGGCGCAAGAATAATACAGCCGGTATGGCCCGTCCATTGATCAATATCCAGCGCGGCATCATTATCAGGGAGAAAGGGATCACCCGCATTACCAAAAATAGACTCAACAAAATCAAGATTAGCAACCAGGCCACCAGGCGCAAAAAACCGGGTTTCCATGGTTTTTTTGTGGCTCAAGCCGGCAACCTCAGGTGCCACAATGGGCCTAAGCAATAAAGATAACCAGAGTTTTGCCGAGTTTTCTTGTCTGCTGGTATAAGGCAGATACAACAGGTCATCTGGCGGTGACAAGGCAATACGCAATAATTGTGCATAAGCCACTACCGGAACTTCGTTCTTGTCAGCCGGAACAGGAAGCCCGCCAGCAACAATATGAAAAACACCTTTAGTGGTGCGTCTGTCATTTTGTGGATTATGCAAAACGCCTTGCTGTATTCGGTATGAATCAATATATGCTGAGTGAAATTCATTGTATTGAAAAGGTAATGACAGCTCTCTGGCCAAGCCTTTACGCTCCAGTACAAAAGTCTCCCCCGGTATGCGAAAGAATGCATCTATGCCATTCTCGTGTAGATAAGCATTAAGGAAATCTTGAATACGCTGATCGGCGGGACAACGGTAATTGGCCAGAAGACGGCGTTGCTGGGAATAATTTTTCAACAAACCATCAGCTATCTTGAGATATTGCTGATCTCCCTCAACTTCACAAACAGGTTGATCCAGGGCCGCTAATTGCAAATTGATATGTTGTAATTCTTCCAATTGTTTTTGACTGGCAAAATTAAGCCCCGTCGGAATAACAGGTGAGTTCATAAATTGGCTCCAGCAAGCGTTGATTAAAATCTATGGGTGGATATTGATTGAAGATTATTTTTATTGCAATCAATTAAGGCGATATCCAAGAATGAATATACCTAAGTGGCGCAGGATTTTTGTTCATTTTCAAGGCGGAAAAATAGTCGCGTAGATGGCTACGTAACTATTTTGACAACGCAGACAATGAATAAAAAGACCAGTGACTTGGGTATATTCTTCGAAGGAAATTGCCTAACGACAGAGCCAATTATTGACCGTGACAGAACGGCATACAGCCCCCAAAATAAAATTGGTCAATGATAGTTTTAAGCAGGCAAAGTTGTTCTAACTTTAGATAATAACCTAAGGAGCAACCATAAAACAAGCGTTTCAAGCTTAGCAATAAAGCGATTACCTTACCGTGAAAAGAACCTCGCTCTTTTGAATGAGCCAGAGCAGTAAATACAAAATTTACATAACAATACTTCGGACAGTTTTGTTTTGATTAAAAACAGTCTGGAAGCCTCCAGCGTGGTATGTAGTCAACGACGATAACAGCCCAACACACCAAAGGCTTCCATGCACTTAACAGAACCCATTCTGCAGCAAATGTCCAGTGTAGCAAAACCGTAGCGTAAGTTTATATTCATCTTGCTAACAGCCCTGACATATCTGCCGGGGCGGATGAATTTCCGAAACCTTGATCGTTATAGTCCTCTGAATGAAAAAACCTTTTCGAGATGGTTTCGTCACTCGTTCGATTTTGTTACCTTCAATTTGCTGAGCTTGAAAGATTTAAAGATTTAACGAATAGGGGTGAATGGATATCAGCAATTGATGCCAGCTTTTTACCCAGAAGCGGTCGCAGCAGTTACGGCCTGGACTGGTTTTGGAACGGTTCACAGGGACAAGCGGAACGCGGACTGGAAATTTCACTGCTGGCTTTGGTGGATGTAACACACAACACAGCCTATACACTGTCGGCTTATCAAACGCCCGCTTTGCCCAAAGCACCGAAGGTACCTGAAGTCGTCAAAGAGTCGACCGTAAATAGCGAAACCAAGGTGGCTCAAGATGTCGAGAAGACACCGAAGAGCAAAGCCGAGAAAACGCCCAAAGAAACCCGGATCACCCGGGTAGATAGCTACCTTGATCATGTCAAACGCGAGACCAAGGGACTGTTAGGGAAAATCCGTTATCTGGTCGCTGACCAATACCGTTCGGCATGATTATTGAATAGCATTAATAATCACCACCAAGTCAGGGGTTAAAGGTTTAAGCAAGAGATTTTGAATGCACGTTATCCAATGGATACTCATTTTCCAGAATGTTTTGAGTTTTTCGCCTAAAAGTGTAACGATTCCGCGAGCAGGTGTACGCGATGCGTGTCTTTCCTGGTGTCTAGCAGTGACTTTTTTAGTAGAATTAGCAGATTCTTGTCGTTGATTCAAATTTTGTTTGAAGTGGACCATAAGCAAATAAACAATCAGGTAAAGATAAAACTGAATTGCTACACCGCGTTCACTATGAGACCACAGATGTAACGCATTGAAAGTACGCTTGATGCAACGAAAAAACAATTCAATCTCCCAACGATAGGCGTAAAGCATGATAATTTCGCCCGTTGTTAAATCCAAACGATTGGTAGTAATCCGATAGATTTCATCGTAAGCAACAAAAGTGACGAGACGATAAGTCGCCTTCTGTTTATCATTTGAGAAACTGATGATTGAGTCGGATACGTCGGAAAAAAAGAACTGCCAATCATCAGGAATAATAACCGCTAAGTTTTCTATAACAGCGTACTTGATGTTGGCTTTGATACGGATGATAACAAAGGCTTGTAAGCTTACAATTTGTTGAAAAATTGCAAAGGAGACCGGCAATGTAAGTAACTCCCGCCTCAAGCATAGCGATCAGTGCTTTTTTTTCATTGCTATTAGCATCGGTACTGAAAAACTGCACGGGAATCATTCGATTTAATTCAAAAGCCAGGTGCATTTTAATGGCATTATTTGTCGACTTATAGCAGGCCCATGTCATTGTTCTGAAGGCAGGAAATATCGAGCCATCGACTAAAATAAAGCGTCCAAGCGCTTTGATTTCTAGCACATCTAAAAAGGTCAACTGCTCAATCAATGTGATAAAAATTCACTGAAATATCTTGGGATCATAACGAATCAATGCTTCTGACTACATTGACTTCGAAGCCTGAACTAATTCAAGTTTTAATGCCTCTGGGGAGGTTTTAATCTCTGTTACCAAGAGGGCAATGGAGGGGATTTTTTTGATAATAGCGTAAATCAAATTCATCGTTAAAAAATACAGCGATAGCTTATAAAGTAAGCTGTCAGCATGCAGTTGATCTGCCTCTTTTTTAAGTATGGTTTGCAATGGGGCAGTTATATTATTGAATACCGTTTCTGTAGTCATCGTTACGCTAAAATTTACAAGCGTAGCTGATTTTTAAATATAGCAATATTTATGCCGAACGGTATTGGTCGCTGACACTAATACTGCTACCGCAAATGTAATTAATCTATAAGTTACAGTTAGATACGCAAATAATAAGATAAAGATCAAGCACTATTCTGGTAGAATTTTGAGTATTACAAAGTCTGATCAATAACTTAACCATGCCAGCTATTAAAAAAAACCGTATTCAGCAGCAAATTGACCGCTTCAAAAAGTCATTTTTGCAATCCCAAGGACTAGGTTCTGTTGACGTTTCACCTCAGCCATAAAAGCACCGAGGAAAATGATAGCATCCCCATGTAATTAATAGCTTTTTTCTCATATCGTGTAGCAATTCTGCGATAGTGCTTGAGCTTACCGAACATACATTCAATGGCATGCCGCTCCTTATAATGCCAATAATCGCACTCAATATCTTCTTTTCGGTTCGATTTAGGTGGGATAACCGCTTTTATTTCACGACTGGCTAACCACTCCCGCAACTCGTTCGTGTCGTAGGCTTTGTCTGCTAAAACGGCTGAAGCATTAACATTTTCCAATAAAGATATGGCTTGCTTGCATTCAGCCTCCTGCCCGCCTGTCAGGATAAATTTGATGGGCATGCCCAAGCCATCACAAAGCGCGTGAATCTTACAACCAAATCCACCTTTGGAGCGCCCAAGTGCTTCATTCTCAGCAGAACTATATGCCGCTCCAGCTGCGCAGGCATGTGCTCTAATAACTGAACCATCCATGGAAACATCTTGTAAATCAGCGTCTTCAGCAAGATGACAGAGAATTTCACCCCATATGCCATTGATACACCAACGTGAAAAACGCTTGAAGATGCTATTCCATTTACCATACGTTGACGGTAATACACGCCACTGTGCTCCCGTACGTAATATCCACAAAATGGCATTAACAAACTGCCTGCAAATATCGGGTAAACCGATATGAACTCCAGGCAATTTTTTTAAGCTTGCCAAAATACGAGTCCACTCTTCATCACTTAATGTTATCCGCTTCATTTCATTCAAAACGACTTATTCTACCGGATTGGTGAAACGTCAACAGAACCTAGGTGTTGAGGATTTTTTTCAGCCGACAGCATTACCAACATTATCGCCAATACCCCGCATAAACGCTCCTCGGTGTTCTTGCCCTTAGTCACGCTTAAAGCTTTCATTTTCCAAGTATTAAGTGATGACGGTTCCTGTAAACAGGCAGTGGCAGGCGTATTGATTGATCGTATCGTCGATGGACAATCAGCCAATACGGTTAACACGGGACCTTACTGTAAAGCCCGACAACGCTTACCACTAAAGGAACTCAGAGCAGCCACCACAGCTGCTGGTTTGCGTCTTCATAACCAGTCTCTGGCCGCGTGGCGATGGAAGAGTTATAAAGTTGTCCTTACTGATGGAGCAACGGTACAAATGCCAGATACACCAAAGAATCAGGCAGACTTTCCTCAGCTGGATAGTCAAAAGCCTGACTTAGGCTTTCCGATTGCTCGCATGGCTGTGTTGATTTCTTTGGCTGCAGGAACCGTGCTCGACTATAGCTTGGGAGCCTATTAAGGCAAGGGAGCTGGCTAAACATCTTTACTCAGTCAACTGTTTGGCAGCTTGTCAGCTGGCGACTTGCTGATGGCAGACCGCTATTGCTGTACCTTCGCCATTATTGCGCTCTTGCAGGCTCGTGAAATTCCTGTGCTATTTCCAATACATGCCCGGAAAAAAGTGGATTTCAGCTTGGATGTCCGCCTGGGTGGAAGAGATCATTTGATTGACTGGACGAAACCCAAACGGAAACCGGTATGGATGTCCAAGCAGGACTATAGCGACTTGCCGGAATCGATTACCGTCCGGGAGTTTGCGGTAAACGGCAGAATCTATTTGACCACCTTACTGAATGCAAAGGGCTTTCATAAGCAAGAGCTGGCTATGCTTTATAAGCAGCGCTGGAAAATTGCGCTGGATTTTCGTTCCATCAAAACCAATATGGGCATGGAAATATTACGGTGCAAAAAACCTGACATGGTAAGCAAGGAGATAGCTATCCACTTATTGGCATACAACATCATTCGTGGCAATTTGGCACAGGCAGCCAGCCTGCATGAGAAGATACCCCGCCAACTGAGTTTCAGGTCAGCAGTGCAACTGGTCATTCAAGCCGCCAAGCAGATGGTAGGCTTGACAGGGAACCAACTCATAAGCGCCTTGCGTGAATTATTAAAAGCGATGGCATCAACGGCCATTGGAAAACAAAAACGTAAGAGCCAGCCAAGGGCAGTCAAACGCCGACCAAAACCCTTTCCTTTGCTGATGGTGCCAAGAAACGAGGCATGTTTAAGCCTCTGACTTTGTTTTTTATATTTGCGGTAGCAGTATTAGTGTAAAGAGCCTTAAAGTCATAAAAATAATGACTTAGGGTTTATGTTTGCGATTAAGAGCAACCGTACCGTTTCAATTGAAAAAGGCGTTTGGCAGCAAGTTCAAAAGCTCAATATCCCGGAAAATGGCTTACTGGCCTGATTGAAGGACTATGGAAACGTTACGCTTTTTCGAACACAGCTAAAAGACCAACTGCGTCATTATGTGGTTTATCTACCCAACGAAGAAAAACTCAGCCAGTTTGATCGTCAAGCATTTGACCTTGAACATGAAAAGCATTGGCAAATCGAACAATATCATTGTGATATCAAACAGGTTTGTAATATCGAAAAGTTTCAAGTACTTGGTAAGTAGGCTACAAAGAATCATTTGTTTGCCGCTATTTATGGTTATGTTCAATTACAAAGACTTACGACAAATAAGACCATCATGAACTGTTACCAAATACACCATGAATTGTTCAAAAAGGTCGTCGCTACTTTCATTTCTGAATTTATCATTGGGAATGAAAGTTTAAACTCCTTTTTTTCATCTGCCGTCAATGCGTAACTTCTAAAAGTCTATAAAAATACTCCAACCTTAATTGAAGAATGTCAACTGTACTGTCGTAACTTCAAAATAGTTAAATGATAAATATACACTCTTCACTTATTTTTTTATTATAAGTACCTTAATATATTAATCAGGTAATCTTGACGATCTTGCATAGACAAAAACATAACAATATTGACATTGTTGAACTATCAAGTCATTTTATTGTAGCTGACACTTCTGAAGACCAAGAAAGCTTAAAATTTTTAATTACGAAGGCATGAAGTGGTTACATGTCAGCACTATCAGGGTCGTGGACGCAAAGAAAAGTTGACTAAAGCCCAGCAAATCCAATTGGTTCAATGGATAAAAGACAGGCCTGAAGCCAACGACTTTCATTGCGAAATATGGAACTGTGCGATGATTACCGAAGTCATTTGGTTAAAATTTGAGGTTCGTTATAACATGAACTACCTGTCCAGCTTGTTGAAAAAGTTGGGCTTAAGCTACCAGAAGGCCTGTTTTATCAGTGACCGCCAAGAGGAAGAAGCCTACCAGATAGCGAGAAAAAAGTAGCTGGAAGGAGCGTTACCGGCCATTTTTAAAAATGGCCAAAAAAGATGGTCGCTTGACGATTGAAAAGCTACCTGCATTTTCTCCTGACTATAATCCCATTGAGAAATCATGGAAAAATACCAAACGTGATTCGACCCACATGAAGTATTTTAAAACCTTTGAAGATCTTTATGATTCCGTTATATCGACCTTCAAAACATATCTGCAAGATGCCAGTGAAGTGTTGTGCGTGATAAAAAAAATGCGCGAGGATTTTGCGATTACTTCGTAATACATACCGTGGTGGGCTGGAAATTATTTATATGAGAAACTATAGCTCAATTTTACAACGATTAATTGAACTGAATCGTCTGAATACCACTTTTAAAATCTTTCCGATTCTACCTTCTACTTTAGATACATTGGATGCAAAATGAAGCCGATTATGCGAGATACGTTGATTGAAAACAGACAAAATACTAGACAATCTAAACTTACTCGTGTGCTTTTAATCGTAAATGAGCCAAACCAAGCTCAACGCATACAAATTTGCTTGCGACAATTTAAAGACATCCCTCTTGAAGTAATGAGGTCTGGAGCACCTGGAGAAGCACCCAAGAAATTTATCGATACCCGCTCACGAGATATGAGTTTTGAAGTAACATGGGTGATGTCGCTAGATGAGGCATTAAAAAAAATAGCTGAATTTCATTTCGACATCCTGGTTCTGGACTTATTACAGTTAGATCCACAAGGACTATCGGCTATTCGCCAGGCCAGAGCAGCCAATAATGCTTTACCAATTATTATGTTAATCAATAACGAAGATATTGATAGTAACCAACCAGGTGCCGATGACTACGTAGTAAAAGACGAGTCAGGTTATGAGGGTCTTATTCGTGTTATGCGCAATGTTTTGAATCGCATTAATAGTGAAGAAACATTTAACCCATTATTTGTGGCTGCATTAAAGGCGACCTCTAATGCTGTGCTTATTGCCAACAAAGATGCTCGTATCGAATGGATAAACCCGGCCTTTACCCAACTGACCGGCTACACTTTTCAGGAATCATTGGGGCAACTCCCTGTCGAGCTATTAAAATCCGATTTACACGATGGCTTATTTTACCAGCACATGTGGCAAAAGATTTTAAATGAAGAGCACTGGCAAGGGGAAATCGTTAACAAACGTAAGGATGGGAGTCTTTATAATGCTGATATGACTATATCTCCTGTACTTAATAAATATGGTGTATTGGCTGGCTATGTCCAGATTCAACGAGATATCACAGATAGCGTAGTACGCTTGGCAATATCTGAAGCTCTACAACAAAACAGTCCGCTTGAGGAACGCTTTAAAAAGGTTCTGAATATTATTTTTGATGTTAAGGCATTTAATTTACAACGTAAAGGCGGCGTATTTCTTCGTGTAAAAGGTGAAAATCATTTGACCTTGTTTGTAGCACAGGGAGAATTTAGTGCAGAGTTTATCGAAAAAGAAACATGTATTGGTTGTGGATCTTGCCTCTGCGGACGAGTAGCTATTTCAGGGAAAATACTTGTTTCCGACCATTGCTTCAATGATGCTCGTCATCAGCATAAATTCACTGATATGCAAGCACATGGTCATTTCATAATACCCATTACTTCTGGAGAAGAAGTATTGGGGGTATTATTTCTTTATACCGATCCCGATCCTCTGCAATCCGAAAGTCTCCTCGCCATGCTTAAGCAAGTTGGCGAAATGATGGCGCTCTCATTACGTCAAGAAGAAGCAAAAACAGCTCTGGAAATAGCGAGAGATATGGCCATGAAGACCTCATTGGTAAAAAGCGAATTTTTAGCCAATATGAGCCATGAAATTCGCACTCCAATGAATGGGGTATTAGGTATGCTGGATTTACTCTGTGAGACAAAAATGACGCCTACCCAGCGTGATTGGGCGACCACAGCACATAGCTCTGCGGAGGTTTTACTGGAAATTATTAACGATATTTTAGACTTGTCGAAGCTGGAAGCCGGAAAGTTTGAAGTAGAACAAGTTGATTTTAACCTGGTTGATCTGGTCGAGGATATTTGTGCTTTATTGGCTGGACGGGCCCATGTTAAAGGACTCGAATTAAACTGTTTATTACCTGTACCAATGCCATTAACCTGGCGAGGTGATCCCATGCGCATCAGGCAGGTATTGACTAATTTAATTGGCAATGCCGTGAAATTTACCGAACAGGGTGAGGTTTCTGTAAGAATTATCCTGCCATCCAGCACTGATAGCTTGGATGATCTTCGCTTTGAGGTTTGCGACACCGGCATAGGCGTTTCGATAGAAGCACAACCAGAATTATTTAAATCTTTTTCTCAGGAGGATAGTTCAACTTCACGTCGCTTCGGCGGTTCTGGCCTTGGACTATTCATCAGTAAAAAATTAGTAGATCTCATGGGTGGCACCATTGGCATGAACAGCGCTCCAAATTCAGGCTCCTGTTTTTGGTTTACTTTGCCACTGGAGCAGTGTAATAGCCAAGTAACGCCGGAATCATCTTACGATCTTTCCGGTAAGCGCACGCTGGTCGTTGACGATAACGCGACCAACCGAAACATACTGGTTAATTATTTAAGTAACTGGGGATTGGAGGTAAGCGAGGTCGATAATGGCGGCACGGCACTCATGCAATTACAGACTTCAGCTCTTCAGGGACTGACCTATGATTTAATCGTGCTGGATATGCATATGCCGGTGATGGACGGTTTGACCTTGGCAAAATGCCTGGTGCAAATTCCCGCGTTAGCGAGAATACCAATTATTTTATTATCATCAAGTGACCAACTTGATTTTGCCGACTATCAAAATACCGGGATTGTCCAACGCTTGCTCAAACCTGTTCGCCAACTACAACTCTTTGATGCGATTGCCAATGCCTTACAGCAAGTCTCAGAAACTACCTTGAAAACTGCGTTACCTGAAATTAAACTACCCAGCTATCACGACAAAAAAGTGCTTGTGGTAGAAGATAACAAAATCAATCAAAAAGTAATTATAGCGAGGCTGGCCAAATTTAATATTGTTCCTGATCTTGCTGAAAATGGCCAGTTAGCTTTGGTCAAGTTGACACAATGCTCATATGATTTAATTTTAATGGATTGCCATATGCCGGTTATGGATGGTTATATCGCCACTCGTGAACTACGACTATTGGAAGAAAGTAAAGGTTTACCTCGTCAAACAGTGATAGCACTAACCGCCAATGCCTTGGAAGGCGAACGTAAAAAATGCCTGGAGGCAGGAATGGATGACTATTTAACCAAGCCGATTATTTCCAAGCAATTAATAGAAATGTTGGCATATCGATTAGGACCACAACCTACGGAAAACACTTCAGCTTTAGGCGAAGAAAACGGGGCTTTGGCAGAGCCTCGGCATTTGGCTTGGAACAGAACTGTTACACTAGATCATTTAGAGGGTGATAACGACTTGTTGAATGAATTGATTGCGCTATTTTTAATAGAAAGTCCTAAACAGCTTTATGAATTATCACGTTTTCAAGCCGAAGGTAATATCACTGAACTCGCAAATGTTGCACATGCCATTAAAGGTACAATAGCCCATTTTTATGTCGCTACTGCAACAGACTGCGTCAGTATGCTGGAAAAAACAGCGCGTCGCGGTCAGGCAGCTGACTATCAAGGCATGATTGAATCAGTGATTAAGGCGGTGACGGATTTAATCAATATTCTGCAAACAGAACAAATAAGGTGATATCCAAGAATTAATATACCCAAGTAGCTCAGAATTTATGTTTATTAACTACGACTCCACATGAATGGCGAAAGGTAATCGCATCCTGAATAGCAATTTTTGGCATCAACAGTAGGCACATTATGAGATACAGGAGCAGTTATCGAGGTAAAAAAAATAGGTGCATAACTTGCTGAACAACTTTTTTGCCAACGCGGTAAATCACTGAAGTTCATCGCAAAAGCAATCCACATACTGTAATGGCAGTAATATCTATAAGGAAATCTAATGGCTATCGAAATTGAACACAAATTTTTACTTGTCAATAATAATTGGCGTGAACAGATTACTCACTCAGTTAAATATCGACAAGGATATTTAAGCTCTCAAGCAACCAGTTCCATCAGAGTCAGGATCAGCAATGATAATGCATGGTTAAATATTAAAAGCGCCACTATTGGGACTCACCGGCACGAATATGAATATGAAATTCCACTAGAAGATGCAAATGAAATCATCAATGATCTTTGCAAAAAACCTGTCATAGAAAAAACACGCCATTATGTAATTGATGATGGAAATACATGGGAGATAGATGAGTTTACTGGTGACAATAAAGGGTTAATCGTCGCTGAAATCGAGTTATCCGAGGTAGGTAAAAATTTTTCAAAACCTAACTGGATAGGTGATGAAGTTACCTACGATTTACGTTATTACAATAACAATCTTGCGATTTACCCTTACTCGGAATGGCTCGAAAACTAAATATCTGATTGGCCTATTTAAAAGATAAGCATTTTATCGCTATATTTGTTGTATGAAAAAATAACTTTTGTTACATTATCAATACTACCTAAATCCTGCAAGCCCTAAAAGTCAGGTAGCAATCTCTGTTTTTTATACTCAAATTTTATTTTTTAAATCCGCCAACGCGGTTTTGCCTATGTATTTATGGCACTTGACCCCTAAAGTGGACCCCATTGTCCAGACAATATTTAAGCCTAATTAAGAGGGCATCGATTCCGTTACAGCAGATTGGCGCTGTCCCACTTCTTCTTTTGAAGAAACCCGTTTGTCACTAAAATGATCAACTACTTTTACGCCGCCGCCGATGCCTGTCTGATAAACTTCATTGGGCGTTTTATAGCTCAATGCCTGGTGAAACCGCTCACTGTTATAGAATATAAAGTACGCGGTCAGACCCAACAACAGTTCAGGCACAATGACATAGTTTTTCGGGTAAATGTCCTCGTATTTGACACTACGCCATAGCCGTTCAACAAAAATATTGTCCAAGGCACGACCCCAACCGTCCATACTAATCTTACAGCTGTGTTCCAGTAATTTATTGACCCATAAGGTGCTGGTAAACTGCGATCCCTGATCGGTGTTAAAAATTTCTGGTGCGTCATATTGATTAAGCGCCTCAGTCAAACAGTCCAGGCAAAAACCAACATCCATGGTGTTTGAAACCTTCCACGCCAACACTTTACGACTGTACCAATCAATGATTGCGACCAGATACATAACGCCACGGTAATTGTCAATGTAGTTGTCGCCTCGACGGTTAAATCTTACTCTGGTTTGTTTTCTAAATAATCACTTCCTTGGTAGCATTTTTTTGTTTAGACCTTGTCTGGGTTAAGGTGGGCTGTCTGGATTTTTTCCCAATTACGGGAACTTCCAGTCCAGCGTTGCGGATGTTTAGCACGTGCTGCTTCGTAGACGACTTTACGGTTATCCAGAAGCTTGTCGTCCAAGCCTTCATGGCGTTGCGCTGGAGTAATAAACCGAATAGCGCTGTGACGATGCTCATGGTTGTACCATTCCACTAAGCTTGTGACCCACTGACGCGCTTCCGTAACATCGGCGAACGGCTTTAGCGGATAGTTAGGACGATATTTCAAGGTCTTAAACAACGATTCTGAGTACGGATTATCGTTGCTAACCGATGGCCGACTAAACGAAGGCATGACACCCAGTTGTTGCAAGGTCGCCAGCATAGTCGATCCCTTCATCGGACTGCCGTTGTCAGAATGCAGGATAAGCTGTTCTGCCTGTATCCCTTCACGATGACAGAGATCACGTAACAATTCGCCAGCCAAGGCGCTGTTTTCTTCTTCATACACCTGCCAACCGACGATCTTTCGGCTGAAAATATCAACAAATAGATACAGATAGAAAAACTGTCCACGGATCAGTGATGGCAGATAAGTAATGTCCCAACTGTACAGTTGATTAGGTGCTGTAGCACATGCCGCGCGTGGCTTTGTTCGTGTTTGAGCCGGACGTTCGCTACGCCGATGGGTAAGCTGTTTTTCCTCGCGCAGGATGCGATAGAAGGTCGACTCAGACGCCAGATAGCTACCTTGGTCGGCCAGTCGTGGCACGATCTGACTCGGTGGCAGATGACCAAATTCATCTGAATTAGCGACGATCAGCACCTCGGCACGCTCGATTGCTGTTAGTTTGTGTGGCGGTTGATAGTCACGCAAGGGGCGTTGATCGCAGTGAATCGTCTCACCTGTCTGCCAGCGTTGTAAGGTACGCTCACTAAGTCCTAATACTTCACAGGCTTTAGCTTGACGTGCTCCCGCAGTTACTGATTCATTAAGTAAAGCAATCACTTGTTCGCGCTCTTCGTGGCCAGTCATTCGACCTCTCCCCCCAAGAGCGCCCGGAACTTTTTTTGCAGTACCAACAGCGCTGCGGCTTCTGCTAAGGCTTTGTCTTTACGCAATAAATTGCGCTCAAGGCTTTGGACTTCTTCTTTCAATATACGCAGGACCCGCGCTTCTTCACGCTTGTCTACTAAGTCATCCTGGCGGCAGAAATCAGCTTTCCATTGTTCCAACTGATGAATAAAAACGCCGCGTTCACGACACCAGGCATTTAAGTCTTCACCGATCAAATTATAGGTTTTTTGTAAAGCAGTAAAGCGTTCTTCAGAGCTCCAATCTTCGGGACGCTTTGATTTTAGCGGTGCAAGTTTGACGTCCTGTTCCTTCTGTTTCATCCAAGCCTTCAAGGTTGTTAAATGGATATTCAATTCGTTTGCGACGGACTGAACTGATTGGTCATTACTACGATTGTATACTTTTACCAGGGCCTGCTCTCTGAAGCCTACTGAATACCTTTTATATTTTTTCATTTCTACTCTCAAATTTTATTTTTTCTTAAAAGTTGAGGCGACAACTATTCTGACGCAGGGGGCGCCATGCGCGAGTCGTATATAAGTTATATCCGTACTCCAGACCTGATTCGGTCGGACAATAGCTAATCCTCTGAGTAAATACGGATAAACCTTATGTTGCGGATGTTTTTTACTGGTATTAGGACCAGGCACCATGGCAACCAACCCCAGTATTTGCATCAAACGCTGCACTCGTTTTCGGTTCACGCCATGCCCTTGTCCGCGTAGCCAGACTGTCATTTTCCTGCTGCCATAAAAAGGATGGCGGGTATATTCTTCATCCAGCAAGCGCAGCAATAACAGCTCGTATTCATTCACAACTACTGTCTTGTTAGCGTAGACGGTGGATCGGGCAATACTCGCTAATTTACACTGCCGAACCAACGCCAGTTCATCATGGGGATCGATCCAGCTCTGTCTTTCGCTTAAAAACTGATTCCTGACTTTTTTCTAGTGCCCCGTGCGGGTATTAAGCCAGTCCAGTTCCATATTAAGCTGACCAATCTTGGCATACAATCGTACCGGATCGCTCTGAGGATCAAGGGGCTTCGAGCCACGCTTTACCTCAAACAGTTGGCTGGCATTTTCTAATAAGGCCTTCTTCCATAAACCAATTTGGGTAGGATGAACGCCATACTCTTGAGCAATCTCATTTACCGTTTTTTGCTCCTTCAAAGCTTCTAACGCTATTTTAGCTTTTTGTGCCCCCGTCAAAATCTTACGTTTTTTTCACTCATTCCTGTCTACTTTTTTTATGGAAGACACCATCTTAATCGACTGTCCGGATTTTGGGGTCCACTATAAAGCTGGAATTGATGCATGATACGGTCATCGGATTATTAATCAATAAAGTTGAGTTTGGACTTGATATTTACATATGATTACAGATTTCACCCACTACCCTTTTTCAATGGTGTTTATTAATGGCAATGTAAAGGCATTATATTTGGGGGGTATCATCCGACATATCAACGCTGATCAAGTACTAGTATTCATATTAGTTAATTAAATAATAACTTGGTGTTCTATCAGTTATCCCTTTCTGCTAATATAGCGACCTAATTACACAAAAATCCCCTTAACTTTACTTGGTAAAAAATTATGGCTTTTGTAGTCACTGAAAACTGTATTAAATGTAGATTTACTGATTGTGTCGATGTTTGCCCTGTCGACTGTTTTCATGAAGGCCCAAACTTCTTGGTTATAGATCCAGATGAATGCATTGATTGCACATTGTGTGAACCAGAATGTCCAGCTAATGCAATTTATGCAGAAGATGAATTACCTGAAGGACAAGAAATATTTATTAGCTTGAATGCTGAATTAGCCAAACAATGGCCTGTTATTACTGAAGTAAAATCACCATTACCTGATGCCGATGAATGGAATGGAAAAGCAGATAAATTAAAATTATTAGAAAAATAATAAAATAGCCTATCAATTGTTCGACGACAATTACCCTGTCCGGTCGGCGACAACTATCTTGATCGGTTGACCGATATGTAGGACAAGGGTGTATTTCAACTTTTTTGGAGTCCACCCTTGCCTGGAAAACGTATCACTCAACATCAAGAGAGTTTATATATGAACACACGTAAATCAGGAAAAAGCCAAGAAACCGCAGCAGCTAAAGCCGCCATTTCTGAGCGCTCCGGTCGAAGAATAAAAAAAAGTGAGCGACTATCGATTCATGGAGAACGTCATTGGCGTACTCGTGAAGATCCTTTGGAAAAAAAATTGGTGCCCTTTGCTAGGAGTTTGTCGGACTTAAGGTTGATGTTAGTTTTTTAGCGCTAAAAAGGCACAAAAGACAAACAGATTAAGTGAAATTACAGGTTTTTTGACATTATTTCCCTTGTTTAAGAATTCAAGACGCAAAGACGCTTTAGATTAAACGCCAGACACACCAGTATCCATTCACCTTGCACAGCGTCCAGACCCCGTAGCATGAAACGACGAAACCACATAATTTCTTTAATAATACCAAACACGGGCTCTACGGTAGATTTACGCTGAGCATAAAGTGCTTTGCCAACATCAGTCTTCATCCGGTGTGCCACCGAGTCAGCGTCTTTCTGCGCGTCAGGTGCCTTGGCAAAGTGTTCCTCCAACGTTGGATTGTGATGTTGGCGGCCATTGGGCATATAAGGTTCAATGCCTGCTTTCTCGAAATGTTGGGTGTTATCTTTGCTGAAATAGCCACTATCGGCTGCCACTTTGGTGATGGTTCCGAGTCCGTCCGGCAAACCGGCAAGCACTTGCAAGGCAGGTGCAACTTCTTGTTTATCGTTGGTGTTCTGGCTTACGTGTTGGCCCACGATCAACATCGTCGCCATGTCCACAGAGGCCTGTGCATTGAAAGCCTACTCAAAGCCACTCGCCGTTGGCATAATGCGTGAGTCACCGTCGGTAAAGTTGGCTTGCTCTTGTGCGTGGCGCTTGGCGGCACGCAATTCCAATTCGCCTTTGACTTCCGTAATCTTTTCTAACCGCTCTTCCCGCCGTTGTAACCTTGGCCGTTTTCAGACTCGGCGCGATTGATCAACTCCGCAACTTCGGTATGTAGTTGCGCTGTAAGCATCCAGCGCGACCGTCTACTCCTAAATTTTATTCTGTGAATTAACCTCTACCGACACAGCAGGAAATGGTAACAATTCATCAATACGGCTATTGGGCCAGGTTGGCAGTTTTTCCAAGGTATTTTTTAGCCATGCCTCAGGGTTTAATCCATTGAGTTTCGCGGTGCCCAATAAGCTCTGAATAGCAGCGGCTCTTTGCCCAGCAAGTTCTGAGCCGGCAAACAGCCAGTTCTTTTTTCCTAGCGCAATGGGGCGGATGACGTTTTCAACAGGATTATTGTCAATGGGCAGATGTCCTGTTTCAGCATAACGAATGAAACTCGCCCAACGCCGCAAGGTGTAATCCATCGCTTTGGCAGACGAGCCTCCGTTAGCGGTTTTAGAACGAGTTGAGATCAGCCATTGATGTAGCTCCGTTAATACCGGCAGGCTTTTAGCCTTTCGGTACTGTTTACGGGCAGCACAATCAATATCCATGGTTTCTGCTTCAATCGCATATAGCTGACCAATGCTTCTTTTGCCATTGGACTCTGATTGGCCTTATGCAAGTCAAAGAATTTCCGATGCGCATGTGCCCAGCACCCCAATTCGATACAGGGCATTACCGTTTGCTTGGCATTAAACGAGGCCTTATAACCGCTGTAATCATCTACCATCAGGTGACCATTCCATTCACCCAGGAATCGGCGACAATGTATTCCACCTCTGCCGTCCCGATAGTCGAAGACGATGATGCGCGGCCCCGATTGTAAATCATTACTACGGTAAGCCCACAGATAAGCTTTTTTGGTCTTGCCGCGCCCTGGATCAAGTTGCGATACCGAGGTGTCGAGTCACCCAAGGGATCTTCCCCCTCAGGTGCTCACGGAACCGTACGTGAACCTCTCGATTCATACGGCTCTTCCTATCCAGTCAATTTCATACCATAAAATAATCGCCAGTGTGCAAACAAATCAGGCTGACTCCGGGCTACGCCCAGCAACCAATTCTCTGCTCGCTGTCGGTGTCCACGAAAGTGTTTAAACTTCCGCGCTGCCCACAAAACAAGTTTCCGATTCAAATGTCTCCAAACCGGATTTAATGCCGATCGATAGAACACCCCGTAATACGCTATCCAACCGCGTATCACAGCATTAAACATCCTTGCCAAATCGTGCAGACTCTTATCACTTTTCTTCTGGAGCGCCCACCCTCGAACTTCCTGGCGTATCGCTTTGGCTGCTTTATTACTGATAGCCGGAACAAAGCCGGTGAATAAGCCACCTTCTTTGCTTTTCGCTCCACGAGGCCTGAAGGTGAACCCTAGAAAATCAAACGAAACGTCCGGGTAATCCTCTTTACACCGATAGTTTTTACAGTACACCACACGGGTCTTCAAAGGATGCAGCTCAAGTCCACAGACTGCAAACCGTTCTTGCAACACCTGTTTTAGCCTTTCCGCCTGCTCTCAACTCCGACAATGTAGAACACCATCATCGGCATAGCGCTCAAACGGAATTTCGGGATAGTGCCTCTGCATCCACATATCAAATGTGTAATGCAGAAACAAATTAGCCAACAAGGGGCTAGCAACTCCACCTTGCGGGGTTCCCCGGTCTCTAAGGCTGTAGTGTGCCATCCGCCATCTGCACGGGTGTTTTCAGCCAACGCTCAATATATAGCAACACCCATTTTTCCTGGGTATGCTTACGTACTGCACGCATGAGTAGATCATGGTCGATATTATCAAAATAACCCTTAATATCGAACTCTAGCACCCAATTGTATGTCTAGCAGCGCTTCCGCGTCACAGACAATGCCTGATGTGCTGATCTTCCTGGCCGGTATCCATAGGAATCAGGATGGAAGTGCTTCTCCAATTCCGGCTCCAGTACCTGCTTGACCACCGTTTGGGCGATTCGATCCGTCACCGTTGGAATGCCCAAAGGACGGGTTCCTCCATTGGCTTTGGGAATTTCGACGCGCTTGACCGGCGTAGGCTGATAGCTGCCTGATGCCATCCGATTCCATAGCTTATAGAGATTGTTACCAAGATCCTGGTCAAACTTCTCCAGTGTCTGTGCATCAACTCCCGCTCCGCCACGGTTTGCTTTTACTCGTTTGTAAGCTTCCCACACCTGATGTTTGGTAATAGGAAACGATTTTGCCGGGTTCAATAGAATCCTCCTGTTGCCAGTTGTTTTATCGTTCCAAGCCAGATAGGGCAACCTCTTTGCTCCAGTGCCATTACAGCCCCTTCATCACTACTACAGGTTGCTCCGTCCCTGTACTCCACATTGGTACTCTCACACTTGGGATGCTCCCCCTTGTGTTTCTCCCTTAGCATCGGAGTGACAGGTTCCCACGTTCCACACAAGAGCCCGGATCGCACTCTCGCCACCTCCATGCCGGATGCCGAATGCCGACCGGGCCGTCAACAGGCACCTCCCGGACTTATCCTGCGGTAACGAAACCTCCGCAGTTTTGACATCGTCTCCACGTTTCGACACGTCATCAGTGGTTCACTTGCGTTCGACTTTACGACCCATACCTGACCAAATCGAGTTTGGCCTTTTCCTATCTCGCTCACCACAACGCCTCTTAAACGTTGCAGCAGTAGGTGGTTTGAAGCCTCCGCCTGTACGGCGACTTCGAGGGACCTACCCTCATCTCTTGTGCAGCATAGCTGCACGGGGGATTTTCACCCCCAATGCGCCTTCGTGGCACACTTTCGTCGGCATGCAAGGTATTGCCCTGCAACAAATGCCAAGCCAATCGATCAACCAAGGGTTGTAATGTCACTCCCAGCTTACCGACCCAATCAGCCAAGGTTGAGCGTGATAAGGTTACTTTTTGCCGACCGGCGATCTGTTCAATGCGGTACAGTGGTAAATGATCAACGTATTTATTAATGAGTACCCACGTCAGCAGACCCACTGTTGCCATGCCGCCATTAATAACCGCTGCCGGAATCGGTGCAGCGATGATGGTTTCGCAGTTCTTACAAGCATATTGGGGACGGATGTGACGATGAACGGTAAATACAGCCGGCACGACGTCTAATTGTTCGGTGACATCTTCACGAATCTTGATTAAGTCACTGCCACATTGCCCACACTGGCAAGAATCGGGCTCGTGCCGAAACTCAATACGAGGCAAATGCTCGGGTAATGGTTGGCGTCCAGCACGGGGCCGTTTAGGTTTACAATCCGTGTCGACAGGCGCAGTGGCGCTTAACTGTTCAAGTGCCGCCTCAGCAGCGGCGACGTCTTCGTTCCAAGACTCCTCAAACAGATCCTTTTGTAGCTGACTAAAGGCTTCGGTTTTGGCGCCGTATCTGATCCTGCGTAGATAGGACAGCTCATAAGTTAATGCTTGGATTTTATCTTCTTTGCTTTGAAGCTCAACTGTTTTACGTTGAATTTCTTGCGCATCTTTCTTAGCCTGTTCGAGCAGCGCACGAACCATTTCTGCCACCTGAGTTTTAGAGGCGTTTTCGAGGTCAAACTGTTCAAATTGGCTAAGTGATTTCAAGGTGGTATTATAACAAATAAAGCCATGAAAGCCTCGTTATTGCTGGGCTACAGCGAAAAAAATAGCTTACTGAAGAGTTATTGTCTACATCTGTAAATCTGCTGGCAGGATGGCCGACAAGCGCTGCCAGTTCACCCCGGCAATTAACCATTGCCATTGCTCAAACGTCACCGAAAAACAGGTGTCTGTAGACTTTGGCCAAACGAAACCACCTTCATGTAAACGACGTTGACACAGCCACACGCCAGTACCATCCCAGAGTAGCACTTTGATGGGGGTGTGCCCAAACCGCCGAAAATTCCGGCGAGTCTTTAGCAAGCGTAACAACCCCATTATTCCAACTCCAATTTGGCTACAATCGCATCAAGGTCTATGCTCTGCCCACTATCTCTGAAGGCATAGTGGCCGTTAAAATGAATATTCCGTCAGGCCGCTGGAGAGACTTTCTTGATGAGCGCCAAAATTTTCAGTTTGGGGGACGCTTCATACTTGTCGAGTATCCGTGACAGGATAGCGGAATTATAATAAATGATCGCGTTTGCGATTAGCCGTCCACATTCGTTACTGATTTCAATATCCAGATCCGTCCTGCCAGTGAGTTCCTTTTTGCCGCCAACCTGCGCGATTGCTGCTCGCAGTTGGTGATAGGATTCGATCCGGTTTTGCGAACGATGCGAGTTGCGCTCGATTTGTGGGTCGCGCAGGTAACGCAATGTGTAGATGCTGCGGATCAGCTTATCGAACTCAAAGACCCCGCTACGGGTTGGGTTTGATTGCGTGTAGGTACATAATTTCCGAATCAGTGTGCTTTGAGTCATCTCTTTGACCCCCAGAGTGGCCACGATCTGGTCGATATTGGATTTCTCGTCTAGAACCGCCTTCAAGTCGATACTCCCAACAGGCTGAATCAGATATTTCTCGTATTGCACAGGATCACCGCAGTAATAAAGATTCTTCAATTGTACCTCAAGGCTGTCAATGACCAACAGAATTGAGCCATTTTCGGCCATTAATATGGAGCCACTTTTCCAGAGAAAAATCACTTATTCAGCCTTGATTTCAGTCGATAACTTTCCCCTCCCAACATAAAAATGTGTGAATGATGGATAATTCTGTCAACGATAGGCACGGCGATATTGCCATAAAAAAAGAACTCTCCCCAATGGGTAAATTCCTTATTTGTGGTCAAGATGATTGACCGATATTCATACAGGGCATTAATCAGCTGAAACAGGTTGTGCATGCCATTTTTATTCATCGGCAGATAGCCTAGTTCGTCGATGATTAACAGGTCAAACTTGAGTAGCTGATTAATCTTCTTTTTCAGTTCACCTTTTAATTCCGCCAGTTCCAGCACTTCAATCAAGGTCAACGCCGTACTGAAACAGACCTTGTAACCAGCCTCTATGGCTTTAACGCCCAGGCCAATTGTCAGGTGTGTCTTGCCGACGCCAGGCGAGCCAATGAACACCACGTTTTCTCGGTTATCAATGAAGCCAAAGTCCAGCAGACTGTTGATCTCCCGTTTACTGATGGTAGCTTGGAAGTCGTAATCAAAGTTATCCAAACTTTTATGCACGGGAAAGCCTGCCCGCCGTTTATTTTGTTCAATACGTTTAGTCTTCCCCTCCTGTTGCTCACGTTCAATCAACGTTTCGGCAAAGTGCAGATAAGAGACGGCATTGGTTTCGGCTTTTCCAAGCATCTGTTCGAGTCCCTGGGCAATCGCCGAAAAATGCAAACCACGATATTTCTGGGCGACGCTATCAATGGACGACATAGTGCTCTCCCTGTCCGCCAGACTGGCCATTAAGCACCGCATAATGCGCCAACGCACTGACCGAGACTGACGCGGGTTGACTAGTCGTTGTCGCCGCCAAGCGCTCAGGATGTTGTTGATAAGCGTCCAGGGTGTCACGCAACTGCGTCGCCGTTAAACGGGGCGCGATCAAAATACGTTCTAACAATTCAGTGCTGATATCGCCAAACTACGCGGTATGTGTCGCGATGACTTGCTTGGCACCCAATAACTGATCCTTATAGATTTTAGGCGAGGTTGCCTTTAATAGCACACATAAGCGTTGGCTGGCAGGGACTCCCAATTGCTGTTCCAATGCGGCTTCCAAGGTCTCTATACGCTGCTTCATATCCCGATAATGATGGGTGTACTTAATGATCTGGCCTTTCTCCAGACTGATAACATGTTCGGCAATCCGATCGCCGCTGGTAAGATCATTAATCAGCAGTTGTCCGGCATCAGCCGATACGCCTACTTTTGCCGATTGATAGGCCATGGGTACCGAGTATTTATTTGATTGCCAGGAAATCAGACTGGTTTTATCAACCTGTCGGGTTTCCTGTACTATCGACTTAGCCAGTAAGCAAGTAGGCGTTAAATACGGCTGCATTTAATTTTTTCTTCGCTGTCATAATGTGTCCATGGTTGCTGACCAGTAGTACCATGCAGACGTTTGTTTGCCACCGTATCGAGCCAATCCGCCATATACATTTCCAGGCTTTTCCAGTCTTTAAAGGTTTCACCATAAAGCCCGTTTTGCTTCACGTATTTGACGCCGGACTCGACCTTACCTTTGCTTTCAGGGTCATAACCCTCACAGGCGCGAATATGGAACCCTGCGCCAGTAGCGTATTGATGAAAGCGTTGGTTTAGCTCTAATTCACGGAAGATTTCATGGATGACGACCAGTTTGGTTTGATCGTAAACGCATTCTTGTGGCATGCCGCCAAAATAACGAAAAGCAGCGTCATGCTGGTAAATTAACGCTTGTGTATCAATGGGCTGAGCTGATATTGATACATGCATCAGTCGGGAATAAGACAGAACAAATACCATGAAGTACACCGTCGTCTCTTTGCCGCCAATCATTACCCCACGCAATTCACCGCCATCAACCTGACATTGCACACCTGGCACCATATCAACCACTGGCTCGTAATAACGCGGTTGCTTAAAGCTGATTTCAGCCTTTAACGCTTCAATATAGCGGCGCACCGAACGATCAGAAACCGCCAAAGAATCAACCTTGTCCTTTAACTTACGCATGACTTCCACAGCTGACAAGTTCGGATAAGTTTGCAGCAACTGAATAATATAGACACGGTAGGCATCCAGCTTTTTGGTTCTGGCCATCTCATCAAGTTGACCGGCTATCTGGGTCTCGGACCTATGCAGATATTTGCTCACGGTATTGCGTGACAAACCCAGCTCTTTGGCAATCTTACGCTCGGTCAAGCCGTTGCCGTTATCGTATAACGATTTGATCTTATGGATCACAATCCACTCCTTCATAGTAGTCCTTGAATAAAAAATTCAGGGACTATCTCAGATTCATTATTTAAAAGAAAATCTGAAAAAGTGGCTCAAAATTAATGGCCATTACTGGCTCAGTTTAATTGGCCATTAACACTCAAGGCTAGTGAAACGCGGTTCGAACCGCAATCCGAACCAGTACGTGATTGCGAAATTGGCCTTGTTAACGCTATGCTTGTCACCGGTAATCACCATTGGCACGATGTCTGATGTATTCTGATACCAGATGTCGAAAACAAAATGGGCTTCAAATTCATGGGCGCCGATCAGCCCGCCGTTCACGGATACATGGTTACATGGCATGGTATAAGCCACCACACCTTTCCCCCTTCCAAAATATTTTCTGGAATACCGAGCTTTGATGGTTGGGTGTTCGACCCCAAGTTTTTGCCCATCAACGGCACCGTACAATATCCCCAGATCGAACGAGTAATGTGGAAAAATAGACAGCCCTGCGATAGCATTGCTGATGGCGTCATTTGCTTTTTTCAGAGTAGCCCGCCGTAAGTATTGCTGATGCGTGGTCCCCAGGATGTGATAGGGAATATCGCTGGCCTGTGCCATTTTAAGATTGCCATAATTCATCGCTTGAGCGATGATAACCGCAAACAGACTGTCCTTGTCGGTGATTTACTTGGCGTAACGCGGCTGCAACGGTGTCATTGCCGATAAAAAGTGGCATTGCTTATTAACAAAACGAAGTACATCGGCAACATCGCAGAAGCCCATCTTGCTGTAGAAACTTTCCTGGAGTGCTTTATCGTTGCTGGCTTTGTATTTATGCCATGTGAGTGTTTTTAGCTGACTATCGTATTCAAGGTGTTTTAGCTTTCCTTGGCGGAGGTCGCTGTCGAATGCCAGCCAAAGGCTATGAAGTTCATCGGTCAAAACTTTAAGTTGAGCTTCTATAGACTGACGTACTCAGGAAATGTCTAATTGCTGAAGCACAGTCGGCGTCTTCTCCAAGGAAACGAGTTCATGCGTGAAACATTGATGCTGGACGCTGTCTGCCAGGTAGAGCTCACCTGACTTGAAGCGTTTCCTGATTTGCCTATAAATCCAAAATTCGTACCGGTCAGCCTGCACGCAGTGGTTTTTCCCTCCGTATCAATGACCAGCAGATAGCATCGCAATCGCGGCGAGACGGTTTTTTCTAAGCACTCGTTCATCGGTTGCAGCGACAAGCGTTGTTGTTTGGCAAACACGCCCTTCATTAAAGTTAGCGCCCCCAACCACGGGTTATCCGGCACCGTACTGGAAAAATCGAGTGCACAGTAAAGCGGACGCAAGTGCTTGCGACAATAAGTAGTCAACTGCTCTACCACTTGCCACCGCAGTTCCATTTTGCTCAACGGTTGCTCGCATAAGCGTTGGCCAGTGATTTGTAATGTATCTTTAGGCATGATGGCAAAGGCCTGCTGACGGACTTCGCCGAAAGAAGTGTCATCGATTACCTGCTCATCGACATAGATCAGCAACAAGCGCCCAATCTGAGAGGTTTCCTATTGTCTATTAGCCTGATTCTGGGCAATGAGCTTGTTCGCCTTGAGCTTGGTGCCGTCTTCGAGCCGCTTCATTCGGTAACCCAAGGCGTCAACCAGATTATCGGTCAGTTGCCGATAGCGAAGCCAGACGTAACATAATAAGTATAGATGGGGCTGTTCCTGCTTCAGGCGGCGAAGATCGTAGATCGTGTAAAAATGCGCGAGACTCGCGTAATAGTTAAGGTTCTGCTGAGAAATTGCCAATTTTGGCAAGAGTGCTTTAGCCAGTTTATATAAGGGTTCCAAGGCGGTACGCTTCTGCCGCTCCAAAACCATCATGCGGTAACCAAAGTGTTTGGCGTCTTGTTTGAGAGCGGCCAATCCGGACAAAGTATCATCGCGCACAAGAAGTTGCTGGAGCGCCGTTTTTGCTGAATCGTCTAGCATCTCGGTGAGTAACATTCCCAGTCGCTTACGTTCGTTGGACAGTGTTTCGCTGATGAGAGACTGTAATGTCGTATAGTCTGGTCGAACGATCTTCTGATCATTTAAATAGCCGATAAGCTCAACCAAGATAAAACTGGGCGTGACATCGCGTGAAACAACCTGAGTAGCTCGTTCGACAAGTGACGGTAAAAAATCCGTCGCCGATAGCCGATAGCCAAACAAGTCAACGATCAACGCGCGTTGTGCGTAATATTCATGCTTGGCGGTACCGGAAGAAAAGCCAAATCATTGAAGTAGTGTGTCAGAATAAAAGTACAGTCATCTTCCACTTCATCCCAGGAAAATTGGAAAAATGCCTGTTTGGCCTTGAAACAACCAATTTGCAATGAGCAGTAAACTTGAGCATACACATTCCGTTGGTCGAGTACCAGTGCCATCTCCTGTTCCAGCAATTCTCATTATGGAAAGATAAATAAAATCAAAAAAGATAGCGCTTAGGTTTTGAAAGTACGTGTGTATTCTACCGCAATACTTGCAAAGTAACCGAAGAGCCGAATTGGTAATAATATTAGCGCCCCTGTTTTATAAGGCTTTACGGCATCTGTGAAAAATAGGATTCTGTAGAAATTAAAACAAGCTTGTAAATTTAAATCATAACATCATGATTTAAAACTATTTTCCATAATGAGAATTGCAGCTCCTGTTCGGTAAATATAAAATATTCCATCCGTTGGCTGTCGTCAAAATCAGGCAGCCCATACAAGGCGAATTGCTCCTGGCTGGACAGTAATGTTAAGTCTTTCGCTTTTAGTCAGCATAGATCACATGCAAATTGTATAGGTAAAAACGAGCGTTAATATAGCACCATAATTACCATGTAAAATATAATGAAAGACCTATCCATTTTGGATTGTTTTAAGGCATATTTTAGTTTAATACTTAACAGGCGCTATTTTATGGGAAAAATCGTCGCTTATTTACGTGCATCTACCGACAAGCAAGATTTGAATAATCAAAATCTGGAAATTTTGGAATTTGCGCGCAAAAAGGAGATTCGTATTGATGAATTTGTCGAAATCACTATTTCATCGCGTAAAACCAGCAAACAACGAAGGATAGATGAATTGATGGGAATGCTGATTGAGACTGATACGCTGGTTGTTACTGAACTCAGTAGACTGGGGCGCAGCACGGCGGAGGTCATTACGTTGGTTAATGCCTTAGTACTACGCAATATCCGCGTCATTACCATCAAGCAAAATCTGGATATTGCGAATCAGGATATGAATGCCAAGTTCATTATTACGCTGTTCTCGCTGTTCGGCGAATTGGAGAGGGATTTGATCAATTTGCGCACCAAAGAAGCTTTAGCCGCAAAAAAAGCTAGTGGTCAGCAACTCGGTAAGCCAAAAGGCACTTTACAGAAAAGTAAATTCGATAATAGCTTGGATCGTATCAAGGAATTGCTCGGATATGGCATTTCCGTCCGGAAGATTGCAAAAGTGTTGGGCTATTCGAGTCACATCGCACTCAATACTTATATCAATAAACGCGGTCTACAACAGTCGATTAAGAGTTAGCCTACCACCGATGTTAACGCGATTTATGGCAAGTTGGCCTTAAAATAAGGGCTGGAGATATTTACTAAGGTCTCTCCGGTATTTTCGGCGGTTTGGGCTTACACCCCCTTGATGCGATTACCGAGGCGGTTACGAAAGACAATGGAGACACCTGAGCAAGGCACCTTACCCAAAGCTTCTTGGGCAATCATCGACAAGCCATCAATGCCACGCCGCATGTCCACCGGCTCGACCGCCAACCAAATAGCGATAGGATCTGTTATTAACCCAGGCATTGTAATAGCTCCGCAAGCCAGCTCGGCGAGCTGGTAACGGGCAGTTCCAATGAGAGTCCATTGACTAACCGTAGTCGCAAGGGTTCATTTATCGCCGGCGGAGTTGTAATCGATTGTGTAACGTCAATTGCAATTAAGGAAGGTGCCATTGCTTGGGAAAGTGCTTGATAATTGCTAAACCATCTTGAAAACGTTTTTTTATTCAATCCATGTGTTTGGCAATAAGCTGCTTGCGAAGAATCACACGCTTGCCATGTTTTTATATGTTTTAGTTGCTGTTCAGTTAATGCCATGAGATATCCTCAGAAAAAAACTAAAGGATACCAGTGCCTTTAGAATGTTTTAAGATGGTGGCGCTACGCGCTTACACACTATCAATAATAGTATGAAGATATTTATATCAAACACACACAACCTTTCGATATGTTGGTAGTATTAAGTAATGATTATTTTTTATTACAAAAGAAAATCAACTTTAATAGCTTAATTTTGCAAAGTATCCGAATATCGGTTACAGCTTAATTAAAGACATAAAAAAAGCCGGTTTAACCGGCTTTTTTTATGTCTTTAATATTTAACTGTTATTCTGGTCTATCAACCAATTCGACATAAGCCATAGGTGCGTCATCACCAGGCCTAAATCCACATTTCATGATGCGTAAATAACCACCTGCTCTATTTTTATAACGTGGACCTAACTCATTAAAAAGTTTGGTTACAACTTCACGATCGCGTAATCTTGCAAATGCAAGACGTCTTTTTGCTACACTATCCTCTTTGGATAAAGTAATCAAAGGCTCGGCAAAACTCCTTAATTCTTTAGCTTTAGGTAAAGTTGTTTTAATTAATTCGTGCTTGAATAACGAACTAACCATATTGCTGAATAACGCCTTACGATGGCTGCTATTCATATTGAATTTTCTACCTGATTTACGATGTCTCATT
This sequence comes from Methylobacter sp. S3L5C, assembly GCF_022788635.1. Lineage (NCBI taxonomy): Bacteria > Pseudomonadati > Pseudomonadota > Gammaproteobacteria > Methylococcales > Methylococcaceae > Methylobacter > Methylobacter sp. S3L5C. The sequence goes on from NZ_CP076024.1 coordinate 617,455, forward strand.
ATAAGAAGACCTAATGTTAATGTGTTGATATTGCATGTGATTGATCAGCTAGGTTATCCGGCGGCCAATTTTCTAATCGCATACCTAGTGATAAACCCTTAAGTGCAAGTATATCTTTAATTTCTGTTAAAGATTTTTTTCCAAGATTGGGTGTTTTTAATAGCTCAACTTCAGTACGCTGAATTAAATCACCAATATAAAAAATATTCTCGGCTTTTAAACAATTAGCAGAACGAACGGTTAACTCAAGATCATCAACAGGACGAAGTAACACAGGATCAAACACCTCCTCTATTTCTACTTCTTCTTCAGCTTCTTTTTCGTTAACTTTTTCGAAGTCAACAAAAACAGAAAGCTGATCATGAAGGATTGTAGCAGCCATTTTTATCGTTTCTTCTGGATCAACAGTTCCGTTTGTTTCCAGTTCAATGACTAATTTATCCAAATTAGTACGCTGCTCTACACGGGTACTTTCAACCTGATAAGCTACTTTTACAATTGGACTATACGATGCATCTAACTGAAGTGCACCAACGGCCAAACTGTGTTCAGAGTTTAATTTACGAACACTGACTGGTTCGTAACCTCTTCCGCGACGTACTCTAATTTTCATATTCAGCGAGCCAGTTTGTGTTAAATTGGCAATAACTAAATCTGGGTTAATAATCTCAACATCATGTGGGAGAATTATATCTGCTGCAGTAACACAACCTGCACCATTTTTTGTCAGCGTAAGTTCAACTTCGTCCTTAGAATGAAGCATAACTGCTAATTTTTTGAGGTTCAACAAGATATCAATTACATCTTCCTGAACACCCTCTATTGTTGTGTACTCATGGAGAACACCGTCAATTTCCACATCTGTAACTGCACAGCCTGGAATCGTCGATAACAATACACGCCTCAAGGCATTGCCAAGAGAATGACCAAAACCACGCTCAAGCGGCTCTATAACAATCCTGGAATGATTAGGTGTTTTACTAACAACCTCAACTAATCGAGGCTTTAATAAGCCAGAAATAGAACTCTGCATTTATATCCCTCAGAACTGCAATTATTTAGAGTAAAGCTCGACAACTAGCTGCTCGTTAATGTCACTACCTAAATCAACACGATCAGGTAAAGAACTAAACGTTCCAGTCATAGCTTTTGAGTTAACCTCGACCCAATTAGGAAATCCATATTGCTCAGTTACAGTTAAGGCATCAACTATACGTTGTTGCTTCTTTGCTTTCTCTCTAACTGTTAAAATATCACCAGGAGCTACCTGATAAGATGGTACATTAATCAATGAACCATTTACCTGAATAGATTTGTGACCAACAAGCTGACGAGCTTCTGCACGTGTACAAGCAAATCCCATGCGATAAACAACATTGTCTAATCTTGATTCTAGTAGATTCAAAAGATTTTCGCCTGTAGCACCTTTCTTCATATCAGCAGACTTATAATAATTTCTAAATTGCTTCTCTAGAATGCCATAAATTCTGCGTAATCTCTGCTTTGCTCTCAACTGGAGAGCATAATCAGAACTTCTGGTACGCTTGGTTCCGTGCTGACCAGGTCTTTGATCTAACTTACATTTGTTTTCTAAAGACTTTCCTCTGCTTTTTAAAAACAGGTCAGTCCCTTCTCTTCGACTTAACTTACAAGTGGGTCCAAGATATCTTGCCATGATACTACTCCAGATTCTTTATACGCGGCGTTTCTTAGGCGGACGACATCCATTATGTGGAATAGGCGTCACATCAACGATATTATTAATTTTAAAACCGAGATTGTTCAATGAACGCACTGCGGATTCACGACCCGGACCGGGACCTTTGATCATAACATCAAGATTTTTCATACCGAATTCTTGTGCAACAATACCAGCTTTTTCAGCTGCAACTTGGGCAGCAAAAGGAGTACTTTTTCTTGATCCACGGAAGCCTGAACCACCAGATGTTGCCCAAGACAAGGCATTTCCTTTTCTATCAGTTATAGTTATTATTGTGTTATTGAAAGAAGCGTGAACGTGGACAATACCATCGGCAACTTCTTTTTTAATACGTTTTCTTGAACGGTTTGGACTAGCCATTACTACGACCTCTTAAGGGATATCTTATTTTCTAATAGGTTTGCGTGGACCTTTACGAGTACGAGCATTTGTTCTCGTTCTCTGTCCTCTTAATGGCAAACCTCGGCGATGCCTTATTCCGCGATAGCAACCTAGATCCATCAAACGCTTGATATTCATAGAAACTTCACGACGCAGATCACCTTCCACTGTCATCTTCGAAACCACATTACGAATAGCTTCTAATTGCTCTTCAGTTAGTTCTTTAATTTTTACGGAAGGTAAAATACCAACCTTTACGCAAATTTCACTTGCAGTTTGACGACCAACACCATATATTGCAGTCAATGCTATGACTGAATGCTTATGATCTGGTATGTTTATCCCGGCAATACGTGCCATCTAGATACTCCCCTGAGTAGTACTCTAAAGTTAAGCGCCGAATTATAGCATTGCAATAATTGAGGCGCAACAATTTTTTAGCCTTGTCGTTGTTTGTGCCTTCCATCAACACATATAACTCTAACAACACCGTTTCTTTTTACAATTTTACAATTTCTACAAATTGTTTTTACAGAAGCACGAACTTTCACAGAAAACTCCTAAATTATCTTGCGTATTAATTATTTTTTTAGATTGGCTTTTTTCATTAAGCCTTCATATTGTTGTGACATTACGTGGGTTTGCATTTGCGAAATAAAATCCATCACGACTACAACAATAATCAACAAAGAAGTCCCACCAAAATAAAATGGTACATTCCAGTATACTATTAAAAACTCAGGCAACAGGCAAACCAAAGTAATATAGAATGCACCAATGAGAGTCAACCTAGTCATTACCTTATCAATGTAAGAAGCCGTTTGCAATCCAGGCCTTATACCAGGCAAAAAAGCTCCTGATTTCTTAAGATTATCAGCTGTTTCCTTAGAGTTGAAAACTAACGCAGTATAAAAGAAACAAAAGAAGATGATTGCCGCAGCGTAAAACATTACGTATACCGGCTGCCCAGGGGACAACATTGTCGCCACGTCTTGAAGCCAGGTAAAACCTTCACTATTTCCGAACCAGCCAGCAATCGTTGCAGGAAACAAAATTATACTTGAAGCAAAAATAGGAGGTATTACACCAGCCATATTTAACTTCAAAGGCAAAAAACTACTTTGACCACCATATAACTTGCGACCTTGTTGCCTTTTTGGATAGTTAATAAGAATTCTTCTCTGCCCTCTTTCGACAAAAACAACAAGTGCAGTAACAGAAAGCGACAACAAAAATAATAATATTATAAACGCCCCATTCATCTCACCAGTTCTAGCTAACTCCAAGGTACCGCCTATCGCTTTGGGTAATCCCGAAACAATACCAGCGAAAATAATCAATGAAATTCCATTACCAATTCCCCTCTCTGTCACTTGCTCGCCAAGCCACATCAAGAAAACAGTACCAGTAACAAGGGTTATTGCTGTAATAGCAACAAATCCAATCCCAGGAGTCAAAACAACAGAAAGACCACCTGCTGTTTGATTTTGCAAAGCGAGCGATATTCCGATAGCTTGAAATGTCGCTAAAACAACTGTTCCATAACGAGTAAATTGAGATATTTTACGTCTTCCTGACTCTCCCTCTTTTTTCATTTGCTCCATGGAAGGTATAACAACCGTCATTAACTGCATAATAATAGACGCAGAAATATAGGGCATTATACCAAGCGCAAAAAGACTTAACCTCATCAAAGCACCACCAGAAAACATATTGAACATATCCAATATGGATCCACTTTGCTGCTCAAACATAACTGCAAGCGCTTTCGGATCTATCCCCGGAACAGGGATATGTGAACCGATTCTATAAACAAATAGAGCGCCCAAAACAAAAATCAATCTTGACTTAAGCTCTGAGAAATTACCTGATTTGTTAGCCATTTGTGCCGTTGAAGTACTCACTTAAGCCTCTACTTTGCCGCCAGCAGCTTCTATAGATTCTCTAGCACCAGGCGTTACTTTAATACCTTTAATATTAACAGCCTTCGTAACTAAGCCTGACTGGATAACTTTAGCAGTTTTTGTAAATGCAGGGACAATATTAGCTTCGATAAGAACTTTTAAATCTATTACGTCAGCAACTAAAGCATTTAGTTCACCCAAGCGTACTTCAGCTGAGTATTTGCTTTTAAGTGAGGTGAATCCTACTTTTGGTAATCGGCGCTGCAATGGCATTTGCCCACCCTCAAAACCAACTTTATGAAAACCACCACTACGTGACTTTTGGCCTTTATGACCTCTTCCACAAGTCTTACCAAGAGTACAACCTATACCACGACCAACACGCTTTGATTTTTTTCGGGCACCTACGGCAGCCTGAATAGTATTTAGATACATTACACTTCCTCAACTTTTAGCATGTATGATATTTTGTTTATCATACCTCTGTTTTCGGGCGTATTAAGCACCTCAACTGTTTGGTTGATTTTTCGCAGGCCCAAGCCTTTTAAACAAGCTTGATGGCGAGGTAGTCGACCAAACTTGCTTTTTGTCATTGTTACACTTAATTTAGTAGCAGTCATCGCAACTATCCAATAATCTGTTCAACTGATAAACCGCGCTTTGCAGCTATCTGGTTAGCATTATGCATTCCAGTCAAACCATTAATTGTCGCTCTTACAACATTAATGGGATTACTGGTTCCTATGCATTTTGCCAATACGTTATGCACTCCAACAACTTCGAATACAGCTCTCATTGCTCCACCAGCAATGATGCCTGTACCCTCAGACGCAGGCTGCATGTAAACTTTGGCTGCGCCAGTGGTATTCATGATAGGGTATTGCAACGTATCACCTTTCAATGAAACTTTTCGCATGTTTTTGCGCGCTTGTTCCAGAGACTTTTGAATTGCAATAGGCACTTCACGAGCTTTGCTAACACCGTATCCAACACGGCCTTCACCATCACCAACAACAGTTAGAGCAGTAAAACCAAAAACCCTACCGCCTTTAACAACTTTTGCAACACGCCTTACATTAACTAATTTTTCTTGTAAACCGTCAACACTACCTTGAGCAGGTGCTGTAGCCATTTTATTCTCCTAAAATTTCAAGCCGGCTTCACGCGCAGCATCTGCCAATGCTTTAACGCGACCATGGTATTTAAATCCTGAGCGATCAAAGGCAACTACAGTTACACCAGCAGCAATAGCTTTTTGGGCAATAAACTTCCCAATTTCTGCTGCCGCTTCAATGTTACCGGTATTTTTTAAAGATGCTTTAATCTCTGCCTGAGTAGTTGATACACTGGCTAATGTAGTACATCCATCACCACTAATCACTTGAGCATATATATGCTGAGATGTTTTGTGAATTGATAAACGAGTTGCACCTAAATTCTTAATTTTTGAACGCAATTTTAATGCGCGCTTCATTCGAGATTTTTTCTTATCCATTACGCTACCTTACTTCTTCTTGGCTTCTTTTCTTACAACATGCTCGTCAGCGTATCTGACACCCTTTCCTTTATAAGGCTCTGGTGGACGATAAGCTCTAATTTTGGCAGACACTTCACCTACCAATTGCTTATCAGTACCCCTTACTACTATTTCAGTTTGAGTTGGTGTTTCAACTGTAATTCCAGCTGGAACCTCAAAATCAACAGGATGAGAGAAACCGAGAGAAAGACTAAGAATACTTTCTTTTGCCTGTGCTCTGTAACCCACACCTATTAATGTTAATTTTTTCTCAAATCCTGAAGAGACACCTGTAACCATATTACTTAGGATTGCTCTAGCAGTTCCAGCTTGAGCAGTCGCTTTTTTATTATCTTTATCCCATTGCACATGTACTACGTTATCTGCAATATCAACATTAACTGCAGAATTAAGGGTAAGTGATAACTGACCCTTAATTCCTTTTACAGTCATGATGTTTCCATCTAAATTTATTTCTACATCACTTGGAATAATGACTGGGGCTTTAGCAATTCTTGACATAACACACCTACATTAACAAACAGTGCAAATAACTTCACCGCCATGGCCAATGGCACGCGCAGCTCTATCAGTCATAACACCATTTGATGTTGATACAATAGCAATCCCTAAGCCGCCAAGAACTTTTGGCAATTCGTCTTTAGACTTATAAATACGTAAACCAGGCCTACTAATTCTTTTTATAGCTTCAATTACAGGAGCACCCTTATAATATTTCAACTCAACAGTCATTTCTGTATGACTGCCGTTAGTTTCAGTGCTAAATTCTGTAATATAACCTTCTTCTTTAAGTACCTTAGCAATAGATACTTTTAATTTTGAAGAAGGTTGTTTAATACTTTTTTTACCAGCAGATTGCCCGTTTCTTATACGAGTCAGCATATCTGCAACTGGGTCTGTCATACTCATTTTTTTATCTCCAACTTTGATCTAACAGATCTTACCAACTTGCTTTGACTACGCCAGGAACATCACCGCGCATAGTAGCTTCTCTTAATTTATTTCTACTAAGACCAAACTTACGGTAATACCCATGCGGACGCCCAGTTAAATTACAACGGTTACGTACCCTTGTCACGCTGGAGTCCCTTGGTAATTTTTGGAGTTGTAGATGAGCAGTTTCTTTATCTTCGTATGATGCATTAGGATCTCTGATTGTTTCTTTCAGAGTCTTACGTTTAACATCATATTTTTTTACTAATTTTTTACGCTTATCTTCACGCGCAATCATTGACTTTTTAGCCATGTTAAAACTGCCCCTTAGCTCTTAAATGGAAAATTAAACAGCTTTAATAAAGCCAAACCTTCTTCGTTGGTTTGTGCTGTAGTAGTGATAGTAATATCCATACCACGCAAAGTGTCAATTTTATCATAATCAATTTCAGGAAATATGATTTGTTCTTTAACACCCATGGAATAATTGCCACGACCATCAAAACTTTTAGGGCTTAACCCTCTGAAATCACGAATTCTTGGAATAGATATACTTATTAACCGATCTAAAAATTCATACATCCTATCGCTACGCAAGGTAACCTTGCAACCAATAGGCATATCGTCACGAATCTTAAACCCGGCGATTGATTTTCTTGCAAGTGTCACAACAGGCTTTTGACCGGAAATTTTTTCCATGTCAGAAAGAGCAGATTGTAGAACTTTTTTATCAGCTACTGCACCACCAACACCCATATTAAGTGTTATTTTAGTGATACGCGGGGCCTGCATAATAGATTTATAAGCAAACTGCTCAACTAATGCGGGAAGAATTTTTTCTTTATATACGGTTTCTAATCTAGCCATGATTCATCTGCACCTTACACATCAACAACTTCATTTGTTGACTTAAAATATCTGACTTTCTTTCCATCTTCTAGAAACCTATAGCCTACTCTATCTGCTTTTTTAGTTTCAGGATTATATAATCCAATATTGGAAATATTAATCGGCATATCCTTTACAATTATCCCACCTGAGATACCTGCATTGGGATTTGGTTTTTGGTTCTTTTTAACCTGGTTAATTCCTTCAACCAAAACCTTATCGCCTTTTAAAATCTGGGTTACCCTACCACTCTTACCTTTATCCTTACCGGTACGAACGATAATATCATCACCTTTTTTAATTTTTGCCATTTTAAACCCTACCTTATAAAACTTCAGGAGCAAGAGAGATAATTTTCATAAATTTTTCTCCTCTTAACTCACGCGTTACAGGGCCAAAAATACGGGTACCTAGTGGCTGCAGATTATTATTCAGAATCACGGCTGAATTACCGTCAAAACGAATAACAGACCCATCGGGCCTACGAACACCTTTACGTGTTCTCACTACAAGGGCATTATAAACCTCCCCTTTTTTTACTCTGCCACGAGGAATTGCATCTTTGATACTGACTTTGATAATATCACCAATGCCAGCATAACGACGATGCGATCCTCCTAATACTTTGATACACATGACCCTTTTTGCACCGCTGTTATCGGCGACGTCAAGGTTAGTTTGCATCTGAATCATGATTTATTCCTACACTCTGTATATAAAAAGTTGATGCTACTTGTTAGCACTTTCTAAGACTTGAACCAAATTAAATGTTTTGTTCTTAGATAAAGGCCTACATGATGTTATAGCTACCACATCACCTTCTTGGCAAATATTTTGCTCATCATGAGCCATCATTTTTGTTGAACGCTTAATGTACTTACCGTAAACAGGGTGTTTCACAACACGCTCAACCAAAACCGTAATGGTTTTATCCATCTTATTACTAACAACCCGACCAGTGATTGTACGTAATTTAGTTACATTTTCAGTCATAATTATGCACTCGCCATTTGATTTAATATGGTGTGGATACGTGCCACATTTCGTCTAACCTTTTTTACTTGATCGGGTTTTGACAATTGACCTGTACCTTTTTGCATTTTGAGATTAAATCGCTCGCGTGATAAATCGAGCAACATAGTCCCTAATTCGTCTTTTGATTTTTGGCGTAATTCACTTGCTTTCATTACATTATTGTCCGAGCGGTAAATAGTGTCTTTAAAGGTAGCTTAGCAGCCGCTAATGCGAACGCTTCACGTGCCAGCTCTTCGGAAACACCTTGTATTTCATACAACATAGTTCCCGGTCTTACTTGAGCAACCCAGTATTCTACACTACCTTTACCTTTTCCCATACGAACTTCTAAAGGTTTTTTAGTAATTGGCTTATCAGGGAATACTCTTATCCAAAGTTTCCCACCACGCTTGACGTGACGAGTAATGGTTCTTCGAGCCGCTTCAATTTGCCTGGCCGTTAGTCTGCCACGACCAATTGATTTAAGACCATATTCGCCAAAGCTCACTGATGATCCACGTACGGCAGTACCGTTATTTCTGCCTTTGTGTTGCTTACGGAATTTAGTTCTTTTAGGTTGAAGCATGACTGTGTTCCTTCAACTATTTCTTGGAGTCAGAATTAATAGACGCCATATGGGCATCCATGTCGAATACTTCGCCTTTGAATATCCACACCTTGATGCCAATAATTCCGTAGGTAGTATGCGCTTCGGCGGTTGCATAATCAATGTCTGCCCTCAGGGTATGCAAAGGCACTCGACCTTCCCTGTACCACTCGCTACGGGCGATTTCAGCACCATTTAGGCGACCACCAACATTCACCTTAATACCTTCAGCACCCAGACGCATAGTATTAGTTACTGCACGCTTCATTGCCCGGCGATACATGATTCTTTTTTCTAACTGCTGTGCTACACCTTCAGCAACTAACTGAGCATCTAATTCAGGCTTTCTAATCTCTTCAACATTAAGCTGAACAGGAATACCAATCATTTTGGATATTTCCTGTCTCAGAGCATCGATATCTTCGCCTTTTTTTCCAATAACAATACCAGGGCGCGCCGTATGTATTGTTATCTGTGCATTATTTGCTGGACGATTAATTTGGATACGACTTACAGAAGCATGAGCTAATTTTTTCTTTATAAACGCTCTGACTGTTAAATCTTGAAGCAGGAAAACCGAATAATCCTGACTATTTGCATACCATCTTGAATTCCAATCCTTTACAATTCCAAGGCGTATGCCTGTTGGATGTACCTTTTGACCCATTTTCTGCCCCTACTCGAATTCTGAGACTTTAACTGTAATATGGCAGGTTCTTTTAAGGATATGGTTTGCATTCCCTTTAGCTCTTGCCCTGAATCTTTTCATAGTCGCCCCTTCATTAACGAAAACGGTAGACACTCTTAATTCATCAATATCTGCACTTTCATTATGTTCTGCATTAGCTATTGCCGACTCTAGAACCTTTTTGAATATACCTGCAGCTTTTTTTGAACTAAACTTAAGTGTGTTTAGCGCTTTCTCAACCGACATACCACGAATTTGATCGCCAACCAATCTTGCTTTTTGAGCCGACAAGGGGGCGTTATTTAATTTTGCTGAAATTTCCATCATAACCTACCTAGACTTCTTGTCAGCCACGTGGCCTCTATATGTTCGAGTTGGAGCAAATTCACCTAATTTATGCCCGACCATATTCTCAGAAATGAGAACGGGAATATGCAGTCGTCCATTATGGATTGCAATAGTTAAGCCCAGCATATCTGGAATAATCATTGATCTTCTTGACCATGTTTTAATCGGTTTCCGATTATTAATACTTACAGCATCTTCAACTTTTTTTAGAAGATGATGATCAATAAAAGGACCTTTTTTAATTGAACGCGGCACGCTAACTCCTCTCTATTTCTGCTTACGACGTCTGATAATCATATTATCAGTACGTTTGTTTTTTCTTGTTTTGTATCCCTTGGTTGGCATACCCCAAGGTGACACAGGATGTCTACCACCTGATGTACGACCCTCACCACCACCATGTGGATGGTCAACCGGATTCATTACAACACCACGGACAGTAGGACGAACACCTCGCCATCTTGACGCCCCTGCTTTACCAAGAGATGTCAGATTATGCTCAGAATTTGATACCTCACCAATTACAGCACGACAATCAGCCATAACTTTACGCATTTCGCCTGAGCGCATTCTAATAGTAGCATGTGCGCCATCTCTAGCGACCAATTGCACAGAAGTACCAGCACTCCTGGCAATTTGCGCGCCTTTACCTGGCTGTAATTCCACACAATGTACCGTGGTACCCATAGGAATGTTTCTTAGCGGCATACAATTACCAGCCTTTACAGGGACGGTTTCCGATGAAAGAACTTCCTGACCAATCACCAAACCTTTTGGTGCAATAATATATCTACGCTCACCATCTTTAAACAGAACCAAAGCAATATTAGCAGTTCTGTTTGGATCGTATTCCAGGCGCTCAACTATTGCAGGAATATCAAACTTATTCCTTTTGAAATCAATAATACGGTAGTGTTGCTTATGACCACCACCAATATGGCGCGTTGTTATACGCCCTTGATTATTACGACCGCCACTTTTGCTTTTTTTACTTAGCAAAGGTGCGTATGGTTTGCCTTTATGTAATTCATCATTTTTAACTCGAACTACAAACCGTGATCCCGGTGACGTCGGTTTTGATTTTACAATCGCCATGCTTTCTACCGTTTCCTATTGATCTATCACTTTAATAAATTAAGCAGCAGAGAATTCTATGTCATTACCAGGCTTAAGCTTTACGTAAGCTTTTTTCCAATCTGATCTTTTGCCCGGCGACTTGCCAACTCTTTTCTGTTTTCCTTTAACATTCAAAACATGAACAGAATCAACTTCTACAGCGAACATTAATTCCACAGCATCTTTAACTTGTTTTTTTGTTGCAGCTTTCAGAACCTTAAAAACAAATTGATTGTTTTTCTCAGCGGCATTAGTACTCTTTTCAGAGATAATTGGTGCCTGAAGGACTCCTGCTAATTGATATTTGTTAATACTCATGCCAAGCGCTCCTCTAATTGCTTCAGCGCGCCTGGTGTAGCTATTACTTTATCAGCCGAAACCAATAGCACTGGATTTAAATTTACAGCTTCTATAACTTGCACATAAGGAATATTTCTTGAAGCCAATGCCAGATTTGCATCTACATTTTCAACGACAATCAATATTCTCTTGGCATCAATTTGCTTTAATTTTTGATTAAACTCTTTAGTCTTGGTCGTAGTAGGAATAATATCACTACTTACCACCAGACGATCTTGTCTAAGCAATTCTGACAAAATTGAACGCACACCGACCCGAAACATTTTTTTATTTAGCTTCTGCTCATATGATCTCGGTCTTGCAGCAAACGCAACACCACCAGTACGCCAGATTGGACTTCGTATTGTACCAGATCTTGCGCGTCCTGTCCCTTTTTGTCTCCATGGTTTAGACCCACCACCACTAACATCTGATCGTGTTTTTTGAGCCTTGGTACCCGCACGAGCTCCAGCCAGATAGCGAGTCACCAATTGATGGACTAACGTTTCATTAAAAGACTGACCAAATATAGCTTCGGCTACCTCTACTATTCCAGAAGAGTCTTGTTCATTTAAAGCAGGTATTTGCAAACCCATGGCTTAACCTTTATTTCGCATTTTCATGGCAGGTGTAATGACTACATCTCCGCCTTTAGCACCAGGCACTGCGCCTTTTACTAGAATTAAATTTCTTTCTGTATCAATTGCATGAATAGTGAGGTTCTGAATGGTAGTTTTGACATTACCAAGATGACCTTCCATTTTTTTGCCTTTGAATACACGCCCTGGTGTTTGACACATACCAATAGAACCAAGCACTCTGTGTGAGCGCGAGTTACCATGCGTAGCATCCTGCATGCTGAAATGATGCCGCTTTATTCCACCAGCAAAACCTTTACCGATACTTTTTCCTTGCACGTCAACAACTTGACCTGCAGAAAAAATATCTAGTGACAATTTCGAGCCAGCAACAAGATCAGTACCTTCACTATCTTCCAGCCTGAATTCCCAAAGTCCACGCCCGGCAGTCAAATTAGCAGCCGCATAATGACCTGCCATTGCCTTATTTACTCTTGAAGACTTTTTATCACCAGCTGCTACTTGTATTGAACGGTAACCGTCAATATCAACACTTTTAACCTGTGTAACTCTATTAGAATCAATCTGAAGAACAGTAACAGGCACTGACGAACCATCTTCACAAAAAACTCTGGTCATACCACATTTACGACCTATAAGACCTATTGACATCTGCCAATCCCTCTATTTTAATTCAATTTTATCTGGACATCAACACCAGCTGCAAGATCCAACTTCATCAATGCATCTACGGTTTTTTCAGTTGGCTCAACGATATCCAGCAATCTTTTATATGTTCTTAATTCATATTGATCGCGCGCATCTTTATTGACATGCGGAGAGATCAAAATTGTAAAACGTTCTTTCTTAGTAGGCAAAGGAATAGGGCCCTTTACTTGAGCACCCGTTCTCCTTGCTGTTTCTACTATCTCACCAGCCGATTGATCAATCAGTTTATGATCAAATGATTTCAAACGGATTCTGATAGTTTGATTAGACATGTTTATTACTCGATTATTGATGCAACAACGCCCGCACCTACTGTACGACCACCTTCACGAATTGCGAAACGCAAACCGTCTTCCATAGCGATCGGTGAAATCAATTTAACTTTTACAGATATATTGTCACCAGGCATTACCATTTCAACGCCTTCTGGCAGATCAACCGCACCGGTTACGTCAGTAGTTCTGAAGTAAAACTGTGGGCGATAACCATTAAAGAATGGCGTATGACGACCGCCCTCATCTTTTGACAATATGTATATTTCTGCGTTGAAAAACGCGTGCGGCTTAATAGTTCCCTTGTGCGCCAAAACTTGACCACGCTCTACATCGTCTCTTTTGGTACCTCGCAATAACAAACCAACGTTATCGCCAGCCTCACCTTGATCAAGCAATTTACGGAACATTTCAACGCCGGTGACAGTTGTTGTTACTGTTGGTCGGATACCAACGATTTCAACCTCCTGACCAACCTTGATAATACCACGCTCTATACGACCTGTTACTACGGTACCACGACCTGAAATAGAGAATACATCTTCAATAGGCATCAAAAATGCACCATCGATTGCTCTTTCCGGCAAAGGAATGTAAGTGTCCAGAGCCTCTACCAGCTTAATCACTGAAGGCATGCCGATTTCACTTTCATCGCCTTGCAATGCAAGTAACGCAGAACCTCTAATGATGGGGGTATCGTCACCTGGAAATTCATACATATCCAGTAATTCTCTCAATTCCATTTCAACCAATTCGATCAACTCTTCATCGTCAACCATATCAGCTTTATTAAGGAATACGACAACATAAGGAACGCCAACCTGTCTTGATAACAGAATGTGCTCTCTGGTTTGTGGCATTGGACCGTCGGCAGCCGAACAAACTAAAATAGCTCCATCCATTTGCGCAGCACCGGTGATCATGTTCTTTACATAATCAGCATGTCCCGGACAGTCGACATGTGCATAATGGCGAACTGCAGACTCATACTCTACGTGTGACGTAGCAATGGTGATACCGCGAGCACGTTCTTCAGGTGCATTATCAATCTGGTCAAATGCTTTAACTGCACCACCGTGCAATTTAGCCATTACAGTTGTTAAAGCAGCAGTTAGTGTTGTTTTGCCGTGGTCAACGTGACCGATTGTGCCTACGTTTACGTGAGGCTTACTACGTGAAAATTTTTCTTTGGCCATGAGTTAATACCTTTATATTGTTCAATTTTATGAAGATTTTCTAATGATTGCTTCCGCTATATTAGCGGGAGTTTCATTGTATTTTTCAAACTGCATACTGTATGTAGCTCGCCCCTGTGTTGCTGAACGCAAATCAGTTGCATAACCAAACATTTCCGACAACGGCACTTCGCAGCTAACTGCCTTACCTGATTGTGTATCTTCCATACACTGAATTATGCCACGCCGCCTATTGATATCACCAACAACTTCACCCATATATTCTTCAGGTGTAGCTATTTCAACTCGCATTATAGGCTCCAACAAAACAGGATTTGCTTTTTTTGCACCCTCTCTGAAACACATAGAGCCGGCAATTTTAAAAGCCATTTCATTCGAATCTACATCATGATAAGAACCATCAAATATAGAAACTTTTACATCTAATATAGGATACCCTGCAACAACGCCACATTTTAACTGCTCTTGCACACCTTTATCAACAGCTGGTATGTATTCTTTCGGCACAACCCCACCAACAATTTCATTGACAAACTCATAACCGGCACCAGCTTCTTGTGGCTCAATTCGTAACCAGACGTGTCCATACTGACCCCGACCTCCGGATTGCCTTACGAATTTATATTCATGCTCTACTGACTTACGAATTGTTTCCCTATAAGCAACCTGCGGGGCACCGACATTTGCCTCAACATTAAACTCCCTTTTCATTCTATCAACAATAATCTCCAAATGAAGCTCACCCATGCCGGAAATTATAATCTGACCTGACTCTTCATCTGTATGCACACGAAACGATGGATCCTCCTGGACTAGTTTACTCAAAGCTAGGCCCATTTTATCTTGATCCGCTTTAGTCTTCGGCTCAACCGCTACAGAGATCACAGGATCAGGAAACTGCATACGTTCGAGAACAATAACCGAGTTTAGATCACACAAGGTATCACCAGTAGTAACATCTTTAAGACCTATTGCCGCCGCAATATCTCCAGCACAAACAACTTTAACTTCTTCACGACTATTAGCATGCATTTGCACTATTCGTCCAATCCGTTCTTTTTTCATTTTAACCGAGTTATAAATACTATCTCCGGAATTCAAAACTCCAGAGTAAACCCTAAAAAAAGTTAACGTCCCAACAAAGGGATCAGTTGCAATTTTAAATGCTAAAGCAGAGAATGGCTCTTTATCGGAAGCAGGTCGCCAAACTTCAGTAACCTCATCTTCAAGCAAACCTTTTATAGCCTCAACATCCGTAGGAGCAGGCAGATATTCAATTACTGCATCCAACATCGCTTGGACGCCTTTATTTTTAAAAGCAGATCCACAAAATGCCGGAACAATTTGATTAGCCAATGTCCGAATACGAATGCCTTTTCTTATTTCTTCATTAGTTAGATACCCATCAAGCAGGTATTTTTCCATCAACTCTTCATTAGCTTCAGCTGCCGATTCCATCATATGCTCTCTCCATTCTTCACAGAGATCTAGCATATGGACCGGAATTTCTTTTTCTTCAAAAGTCATTCCTAAATTGGCATCATTCCAATACAACGCTTTCATTTTGATAAGATCGACAACACCAGAAAAATTATCTTCTGCGCCAATGGGCAATTGCATAGGAACTGCATTACTACCCAATCGAGCTTTTATTTGCGCAATGACTCGCAAAAAATCA
Source organism: Methylobacter sp. S3L5C (assembly GCF_022788635.1). Classification (NCBI taxonomy): domain Bacteria; kingdom Pseudomonadati; phylum Pseudomonadota; class Gammaproteobacteria; order Methylococcales; family Methylococcaceae; genus Methylobacter; species Methylobacter sp. S3L5C. The sequence goes on from NZ_CP076024.1 coordinate 633,383, forward strand.
GCTCCTGAACGATCCATCTTGTTAACAAAAACCAAGCGTGGAACACTATACTTATCTGCCTGATGCCAAACAGTTTCTGACTGTGGCTCAACACCGCCAACAGCGCAAAACAACGCACAAGCACCATCCAGAACACGCAGTGAGCGCTCAACTTCAATAGTAAAGTCGACATGCCCAGGCGTATCGATAATATTTATTCGATGCTGTGGATATTGCTTTTCCATCCCACTCCAAAAACAAGTTGTTGCAGCAGAAGTTATCGTAATGCCGCGCTCTTGCTCTTGGGCCATCCAATCCATCGTTGCAGCACCATCATGCACCTCTCCAATTTTATGAGAGACACCTGTATAGTACAAAATCCGCTCTGTAGTTGTCGTCTTGCCCGCATCAATATGAGCCATGATGCCAATGTTACGATAGCGATTTATTGGAGTTTTACGCACCTTTACTATGCAGCTTTCAAATTATCTCGTTGATTACCAACGATAATGCGAGAAAGCTTTATTAGCTTCAGCCATTCTATGAGTATCTTCTCTTTTCTTTGCTGCTGACCCTCTGCTTTCAAAAGCATCCATCAATTCACCAGCTAACTTAGATGACATATTTCTTTCATTTCTCTTACGCGAAGCGTCAATCAACCATCTCATGGCCAGGGCCATACGGCGAGAAGGACGGACCTCAACTGGAACTTGGTATGTAGCACCACCAACACGACGAGACTTAACCTCAACTCTTGGCTGAACATTTTCCAAAGCTTTTGACAATATTTCTAATGGCTCGCTATGGCCCTTGCTTTCAATCACATCCAATGCACCATAAACGATGCCTTCAGCAATTGATTTTTTGCCGCTTTCCATTATCATATTCATAAACTTGGTCAGCATAATACTACCAAATCTTGGATCAGGAATAATTTCTCTTTTTGTAGCAACTCTTCTTCTTGACATTTTTCACCAACTCACTTTAGCTTTTAGGCCGTTTTGTTCCATATTTGGAGCGACCGCACTTTCTGTTATTCACACCTGAAGCATCTAAACTACCACGAACTACGTGATATCTTACACCAGGTAAGTCCTTTACCCGCCCACCCCTAATCAAAACAACAGAATGCTCCTGAAGATTATGACCCTCACCACCAATGTAACTACTCACTTCAGCGCCGTTAGTCAACCTTACCCTTGCCACCTTCCGCAACGCCGAGTTTGGTTTTTTAGGTGTCGTGGTATAAACACGTGTACATACACCCCTACGCTGAGGACAAGCCTCTAACGCTGGCACATTGCTTTTCTCTATTTTTCTAGCGCGTGGCTTTCGAACTAATTGGTTGATCGTGGCCATATCTTTGCTTACTCCGATATACAATTTAACTGTCAGTTGATAAATTAACCATTAATCAGAAAATTCCAATGGTTAATTTGCTTTTCGACCTGACCTAAGCACGTTGGCTTATGTGAGCAGAACATAATACTTGTTATTACTCGTCAGGTCAAGTTCATTTCTTTAAAATTATTTACATTATATTTAAACGTTCAATGCTTGTTTAAGAGCCTCTTCTACATCTCCAGCATCAACAGCAACAGACGCATCACTTTCTACCACCTGATTCTGAGAAAACCTGTTTTTTCTGTTTTCATGATAAGCCAGACCCGTGCCAGCAGGAATTAATCGACCGACAATAACGTTTTCTTTTAACCCCTGAAGACCATCACTCAACCCACGCACAGCCGCGTCAGTCAGCACTCTTGTTGTTTCTTGAAAAGAAGCTGCCGATATAAATGATTCAGTTGCCAGCGAAGCTTTAGTAATACCTAACAGTATAGATTCATAACTGGCAGGAATCTTGCCTTCACTTTCCATTTTGTCATTCTCGACTCTCATCGCCGCGCGCTCAACTTGCTCACCCTTCAAAAAGCCGGTATCACCAGATGCTGTGATCTCAACCTTTCTAAGCATTTGACGTATGATTGCTTCAATATGCTTATCATTAATCTTTACACCCTGTAAGCGATAAACGTCTTGGATTTCCTTAACCAGATAGTTAGCTAATTCTTCAATACCTCTCAACCTGAGAATGTCATGAGGTGTTAATTCACCTTCCGCAATAGTCTCGCCTTTTTCTACATACTCACCTTCAAATACAGTGATATGACGCCATTTTGGTATCAATGTCTCAATAAGGTCGCCAACTGTATCAGTAATAATGACACGCTGCTTGCCTTTGGTTTCTTTACCAAATGAGATAGTACCACTGGTTTCAGCAAGAATTGCCGGATCCTTAGTTTTACGGGCCTCGAATAAATCGGCAACACGCGGCAGACCACCAGTTATATCTCTGGTTTTACTTGATTCTTGGGGAATCCTTGCCAATACATCACCAACCTTAACTTCACCACCATCTTTTATACCGGCAATAGCACCTGCAGGTAAGAAATACTGCGCAGGAATTTCAGTACCTGGCAAATAGATTGTTTTGCCTTCACTATCCGATAACTTCACCATTGGACGTAATTCTTTACCTGCAGAACCACGTTGCTTTGGATCGGTTACGACCAACGAACTCAAGCCGGTAACTTCGTCAGATTGTTTCTGTACAGTCACGCCATCAATAAAATCCTTGAGCTCAACAATACCCTCAACTTCGGTAATAACAGGATGGGTAAATGGATCCCAAGTGACAATAATATCTCCTGCGTTAATCTTTGAACCTTCTTGAACCGAAAGCACAGCTCCATAAGGAATTTTATAGCGCTCTCTTTCGCGACCATAATCATCTACCACACCTACTTCACCTGATCTTGATACTGCAACAAGCTTACCTTCGCGGTTAATTACTGACTTTAGATTGTTAAGACGCACTATGCCGGCAGACTTTACCTGTACGCTACTAATGGCAACCGACCTTGATGCTGCACCACCAATATGGAAGGTACGCATAGTTAGCTGAGTTCCTGGCTCGCCGATCGATTGCGCAGCTATGACACCCACTGCCTCACCAATATTCACCAAATGCCCACGACCTAAATCACGCCCATAACAAGCAGCACAAACTCCATGTCTATTTTCACATGTAATAATCGAACGAACCAATACCTGATCAATACTTTGCTCTTCAAGAATCGCAACCCAATGCTCATCCAATAAAGTCTTGGCGGGTACTATTATGTTTTCCCCAGACGCATCCATTATGTCATCAACAGCAACCCGACCCAGTACGCGCTCGGACAATGGCTCGACTACATCGCCACCCTCAATAATGGGTGTCATAATTAAGCCATTGGAAGTACCACAATCATTGCCGGTAATAACCAAATCCTGCGCAACATCTACCAATCGTCGTGTCAAATACCCAGAGTTAGCCGTTTTCAAAGCAGTATCAGCAAGACCTTTACGCGCTCCGTGAGTAGAAATAAAGTATTGCAGTACGTCAAGACCTTCTCTAAAGTTAGCAGTAATTGGCGTTTCAATAATAGAACCATCAGGTTTTGCCATCAAACCCCGCATACCTGCTAACTGACGAATCTGAGCAGCAGAACCCCGCGCACCAGATTCAGCCATCATAAAGATTGAATTAAACGACTTTTGTTTTACTGTATTGCCTTCAGCATCAACAACAGACTCTTCACCTAACCCGTCCATCATTACTTTGGCAACTTGATCATTAGCATGCGACCAAATATCAACAACTTTATTATATCGCTCACCATCAGTAACCAAACCAGAGGCATACTGACTTTGAATTTCATTAACCTCCTTATCAGCCGCTTTAATAATATCAACCTTTTTAGCAGGTATCGCCATGTCTTCTATACCAAACGATACCCCGGAAATGGTTGCATACCTGAAGCCCAAATACATCAATTGGTCAGCCAACACGACAGTGTCTTTGTTGCCCAAGTAACGGTAACTGTAATTTATTAACCGTGATATGTTCTTTTTGGTCATATCACAATTAACTAAATCATAAGGCATACGATCAGGAACTACCTCCCAAATTAACGCACGACCAACAGTAGTATGTATCCTGTGAGTCTTATCTTCAGTCTCACCTTGCTCATTGATCACTTTTTCAGTAATGCGCAATTGTATTTTTGATTGCAATTCTACTGATTTAGCTAATAAAGCTTTATGAATTTCACCAACACTGACAAATATACTACCATCACCTTTAGCGTTTATTTTTTCACGACTAATGTAATAAAGCCCCAAAACCACGTCTTGAGACGGGTTAATAACAGGCTCACCATTAGCCGGTGATAAAATATTATTAGTTGCCATCATCAATGTTCTGGCTTCTATCTGCGCCTCTATAGACAATGGAATATGAACAGCCATCTGATCGCCGTCAAAATCTGCGTTAAAGGCACTACACACTAATGGATGCAGCTGAATTGCCTTACCTTCAATTAAGGTAGGCTCAAATGCCTGAATACCCAATCGATGTAACGTTGGCGCACGATTTAATAAAATCGGATGCTCACGAATAACCTCTTCCAGTATATCCCATACTTCGGCACCCTCTCGTTCGACCATTTTCTTTGCAGCTTTAATGGTTGTAGCAAGACCACGGAATTGTAATTTACTAAAAATAAACGGCTTAAACAGCTCTAATGCCATTTTTTTAGGCAGTCCACATTGGTGCAACCTTAACGTAGGGCCTACAACAATAACCGAACGACCTGAATAATCGACACGCTTACCTAACAAGTTTTGCCTAAAGCGTCCTTGCTTACCCTTAATCATATCAGCCAATGATTTCAGTGGACGCCTGTTGGTTCCAGTAATAGCTCTGCCCCGACGGCCATTATCCAACAACGCATCTACAGACTCCTGCAACATACGCTTTTCATTACGAACGATAATATCTGGAGCATTTAAGTCCAACAAACGATTCAAACGATTGTTTCTGTTAATAACACGACGATATAAATCATTCAAATCAGAAGTAGCAAAACGACCACCATCTAATGGCACCAACGGTCGTAACTCAGGAGGCAACACCGGAAGTACTTTTAAAATCATCCACTCTGGACGATTTTTTGAACTCAATAACGCATCCATAACTTTAAGACGCTTTGAGTATTTTTTAATTTTGGTTTCTGAATTTGTTGAATTTATTTCTTCACGAAGCGTATTAACCTGATCTTTTAAGTCAATAGCTTTCAGTAAATCATAAATGGCTTCTGCGCCCATTTTGGCAACAAAATCATCGCCATGTAAATCTACAGCATCAAGATACTCATCATCAGTTAATAACTGCCCCTTTTCTAAAGGGGTCATACCTGAATCTAGAATAACGAATGATTCGAAATATAAAACCCGCTCAATTTCGCGTAGCGTCATGTCTAATAGCAACGCAATTCTTGAGGGCAAGGATTTTAAAAACCAAATATGCGCAACAGGACTGGCTAAATCAATATGCCCCATTCTTTCGCGGCGAACTTTTGATAGCGTGACTTCTACGCCACATTTTTCACAAATAACACCACGATGCTTCAGACGCTTATATTTACCACACAGGCATTCATAATCACTGACTGGACCAAAAATTTTAGCGCAAAATAGGCCATCACGTTCAGGCTTAAAAGTACGATAATTAATTGTTTCAGGTTTTTTTACCTCACCATAAGACCAGGAACGGATCATGTCTGGTGATGCCAAGCCAATACTGATTCCATCGAAATCATCAGCACGACCTTGACGCTTTAAGAAATTCATTAAATCTTTCAAGAGCTTGTCCTCTTTAAATAGTTTCTGGCGTAGTCCAGAACAGGCTTAGGCGCGACATGTGCGCCCCTACAGTACAAATTTCGGTATTGCCCAGATTAAATGACCGAATTAAAGGTGCACTTAATTAAGGTATAAGGAATTTAGGTCATTTTTAAATAAATAATTTATTTTATTAAAAAACTAAATCCCTTATAAACTAAGGTAGAGATGCTGCTTCGCAGCATTTGCACCTTAGTCAGGATATTATCCTACTCTCGGTGTAACTCTATGTTTACTGCCAATGAACGAATTTCTTTAATCAAAACATTAAAAGATTCCGGCATACCAGCTTCCATTTTATGATCACCGTCCACGATGTTTTTATACATACGCGTTCTACCTGTTACATCATCTGATTTAACAGTCAGCATTTCCTGCAAAGTATAAGCTGCACCATAAGCTTCTAAAGCCCAAACTTCCATTTCTCCAAAACGCTGACCACCGAATTGTGCTTTTCCGCCTAGTGGTTGCTGGGTAACAAGACTATAAGGACCTGTTGATCTCGCATGCATTTTATCATCAACTAAATGGTTCAACTTCAGCATGTACATGTAACCAACGGTAACTTCTCGCTCAAACGGCTCACCGGTCAAACCGTCATAAAGCGTTACTTGTCCATGCTCAGGCAAATCTGCCAACTTCAACATGGCGCGAATTTCATCTTCACTTGCACCATCAAATACCGGTGTCGCCATTGGGACTCCACCAACCAAGTTCCCAGCCATTTCCAAAATTTCTTTATCGGAAAATGAGGCCAAATTTTCTTGGCGACCACTACTATTATAGATTTTATTGAGATACTCCCTGATAGCAGTTACTTTTTCTTTCTCTGCCTCATATTTAGCTTCAAGCATTTTACCGATCTTGATTCCCAAACCTTTTGCGGCCCAGCCTAAATGTGTTTCAAGCACCTGACCCACATTCATCCGTGAAGGCACTCCCAAAGGATTTAAAACAATATCAACAGGATTACCATCAGCCGTATAAGGCATATCTTCAATAGGTCTAATCATGGAAATAACACCTTTATTTCCATGACGACCAGCCATCTTATCGCCTGGCTGAATGCGTCGCTTAACAGCCAGATATACTTTTACCATCTTAAGCACACCTGGTGCCAAGTCATCGCCCATTGTAATCTTTTTACGCTTGACTTCGAATTTCTCATCAAAATCTTTTCTTTGTTGCTCAACTTGAGCAACAACAGTTTCCAACTGAAGATTAATATCTTCATCTTTCATTTTGATTTTTAACCACTCAGAATGCCTTAAGCTGCCCAGATAAGCTTGCGTCACTATGGAACCAGCCTTATGACCACCAGGTCCTGCTTGGGCGACTTTATCTATCAGCATCCTGGCAACACGAGCGAAAATATCTTCTTCCAGGATTTTAAGCTGATCATCCAGATCTTTTCTGTAGCGCTTAATTTCTTCCTGCTCAATATCAAGAGCGCGCTTGTCTTTCTTTACACCATCACGAGTAAATACCTGAACATCAATAACCGTACCCTCAATACTACCAGGTACACGTAATGACGTATCTTTTACATCGGCAGCTTTTTCACCAAAAATTGCACGTAATAGTTTTTCTTCGGGGGTTAATTGAGTTTCACCTTTTGGCGTGACCTTACCCACCAAGATATCACCACCTTTAACTTCGGCTCCTACATATACAATTCCTGAAGCGTCAAGTTTGGACAAGGCTTCTTCGCTGACATTAGGAATATCAGCCGTAATTTCTTCCGGACTATGCTTGGTATCTCTGGCAACGCACGTTTTTTCTTCGATATGGATCGTAGTGAAACGGTCTTCTTTAACAACACGCTCTGATACTAAAATAGAATCTTCAAAGTTATAACCATTCCAGGGCATAAATGCGACTAACATATTCTGCCCCAAGGCTAACTCGCCCATATCGGTAGAAGGCCCATCAGCCATAATATCGCCAGCATTAACTATGTCGCCGGGCTTTACTAAAGGCTTTTGATTAATACAAGTATTTTGATTTGAGCGCGTGTATTTAGTCAGGTTATAAATATCAACACCAGGAGCACCTGTTTCGGTTTCTGTATCATTGACGCGAACAACGATTCTTGCTGCATCCACCGCTTCAATACTACCGCCGCGTGCAGCAACTACTGTTACCCCTGAATCTTTAGCAACAATTCTTTCCATGCCCGTACCCACTAATGGCTTTTCAGCTCTTAATGTAGGAACAGCTTGACGTTGCATGTTTGAACCCATCAATGCACGGTTAGCATCATCATGCTCAAGAAACGGAATAATAGACGCCGCAACCGAAACAATCTGCTTTGAAGATACGTCCATGTACTGCACAGTATCTGACATCGCCAAAGCAAATTCATCCTTATGACGGCAGGACACCAAACCTTCTACCAATTTACCTTTTTTATCAACAGCAACACTGGCCTGAGCAATAACAAACTCACCCTCTTCAATAGCAGAAAGGTAGTCAACTTCATCAGTAACCACACCATTAATTACTTTTCTATAAGGTGTTTCCAAGAAGCCGTAACCATTGGTACGAGCATACACTGATAATGAATTAATTAAACCAATGTTTGGCCCTTCAGGCGTCTCAATTGGACAGACTCGACCATAATGAGTGGCATGTACGTCACGGACTTCAAAACCAGCGCGTTCTCTTGCCAATCCTCCAGGCCCCAAAGCGGATACACGACGCTTATGAGTCACTTGCGACAATGGATTATTTTGATCCATAAATTGCGACAACTGACTTGAGCCGAAAAATTCTTTAACGGCAGCAGAAACCGGCTTTGCATTAATGATCTCTTGTGGCATCAAGCCTTCAGAATCGGCCAATGTCAAGCGTTCCTTAACTGCGCGCTCAACCCGAACCAAACCAACACGAAATTGATTTTCGATCATCTCACCAACAGAACGCACCCGTCTATTACCTAAATGATCAATGTCGTCAACAGTACCGTTGCCATTACGAATAGCGATTAATTCTTTAAGGGCATCAATAATATCTTCTTTAGTTAATGTACCTGGACCTGTCGTTTCTTCACGCCCTAAACGACGGTTAAATTTCATTCTACCAACAGTAGATAAATCATATCGTTCGTCTGTAAAAAACAAATTCTGAAACAAATTTTCAGCAGATTCTTTAGTTGGCGGCTCGCCAGGACGCATCATACGATAGATTTCAACTAATGCCTCTAAAGCATTTGAGGTTGTATCTATTCTCATCGCATTGCTGATGTATGGCCCATTGTCCAAGTCGTTAACAAACAGGGTATTAATTTCAGTAATACCACTTTCTAAACAACGCTCAATCAAGGGTGATGTCAGCACATCATTAACACTGGCAATTAACTCACCCGTCGATTGGTCAACAAGATTATGGCCGAGAATTTTGCCTACCAGATACTCTCTGGGAACGTCGACTTCAGTCAAACCTGCTTTGCTCATCTCACGAATATGCTTGGCAGTGATTCTACGCCCTTCTTCTACTAATATCTGGTCATTATACTTAATATCAAATGCTGCAATTTCACCGCGCATTCTTTCAGGTACAATATTAAAAAGACACTTTTGCGCAGTTAAGGTAAATTTGTTAGTTTCGAAGAAAATCTTAATCATTTCCTCGTTATCGTAACCTAAACCTCTTAGTAAAATAGTTGCTGGTATTTTTCTGCGGCGATCAATCCGCACATAAACGCAGTCTTTATGGTCAAATTCAAAATCAAGCCAAGAGCCTCGATACGGAATTACCCTGGCATTGAATAATAACTTTCCTGACGAATGAGTTTTACCTTTATCATGATCAAAGAATACACCTGGCGAACGATGTAACTGGGATACAATAACACGCTCAGTGCCGTTGATAACAAAGGTACCATTATCAGTCATTAAGGGCAATTCACCCATATAGACTTCTTGCTCGCGTATATCTTTAACAACCTTGGCATTAGCAGAGGCTTCTTTATCATAGATAACCAGGCGCACTAATACCCTTAGAGGAGCGGCATAAGTCGCCCCTCTTTGTTGACACTCTCTTACGTCAAAAGTGGGCTCACCCAACCTATACCTGACATATTCCAGCACGGCATAGCCAGAATGACTATCAATAGGGAAAACACTGGAGAATGCAGCATGCAATCCAGTGTCCAGACGCTTTTCAGGCGTAACGCCAGATTGCAAAAAGCCGGCATATGAATTAATCTGAGTTGCCAAGAGATAGGGAACCTCAAGTACCTCAGTACTTTTCCCAAAGTTATTTCGAATACGCTTTTTTTCGGTAAAAGAGTAGGACATATCGCTTCCAAACCTTTTCGTCATGAATTATTTCTACTGTGTATTTGTTACAAGCAGTAAAAGGCCGGTGACATAGTGCCACCAGCCATACTTAAGTAGAGACACTATAAATATGTCTCTTCAGTCTCGTCAAAATTTATTATTTAATTTCGACAGTAGCGCCAGCATCAGTCAGCTGCTTTTTAATATCTTCGGCTTCAGCTTTAGGGATGCCTTCTTTTAGAACTGTAGGAACGCCTTCAACTGCATCTTTGGCTTCTTTTAAGCCTAAACCAGTAATACTGCGCACTGTTTTAATAACAGCAACCTTATTTGCACCAAAAGATGTCAAAATAACATCAAATTCTGTTTGCTCTTCAACTACTGCGGCAGCCGCACTAGGAGCAGCAGCTACTGCAGCAGCTGCAGATACGCCGAATTTTTCTTCCATTGCTGAAATTAAATCAACAATTTCCATAACAGTCATGCTTGATACTGCTTCTAAGATATCGGCTTGTGAAATCGCCATTGTGTATTCCTCTAAAATAATTTGGTTTTAAACTGGATATATAATATTTATGCTGCTTCTTGCATTTGTTCTTTAACAGCTGCCAAGGTACGCACAAATTTCTCTATAGGTGCTTTCATTACAGACATCAACATACTGATACCTTGATCGCGTGTAGGCAGACTTGCCAATCGGGCAAGTTCAGACCCATCAAATGCCTGACCACCAATAGCAACAATCTTGGTAATTAATTTGTCATGTGTTTTGGCAAAATTACTGATCAAACGTCCGGCAGAACCAGGATCTTCCATAGAAAATGCAATTAATAATGGCCCTGTTAGCCCATCTTGCATACATTCAAATTCCGTTCCCGCAACAGCGCGTTTTGCCAATGTATTTTTGACTACACGTAGATAAACGCCAGTCTCCCTAGCAGTTTTACGTAGCTCAGTTAATTCCGTGACAGTTAGTCCACGGTACTCTGCCACAACAGCAGAATGTGCTTTTGCAGCGAATTGAGCTACTTCTTCTACGACAGCCTTTTTGCCGTCTAAATTTAGTGCCACAGCTTAGCTCCGGTATTTTCTGGTTATTTCCAGAATTAATAATACACATCTTTTCAGATGCCCCTTACGGCTTTTCCCCCTTTTCAGGTTCAATTCCCGTCTACGCAGGAAAATTAAGTTATACAACCCCTGCGGTCTTTGACGGTTACCGTGTTACACGGCAACCGAAAGTCTTTTATAACTTTTAGCTTGCAATACTACTTGCGTCCAACCACAGACCTGGGCCCATTGTTGAAGACAAGGTTATCTTTTTAATATAAATACCTTTAGCAGCGGTCGGCTTGGCTTTTCTTAAATCTGACAGCAAGGCCTCCAGATTTCCTTGAATATCTGCCACATCAAAAGTTACCTTGCCTAATGTGCAGTGAATAATACCCGCTTTATCAGTTCGGTACCGAACTTGTCCGGATTTAGCATTTTTCACAGCTGTCGCAACATCAGCAGTTACTGTACCTACCTTAGGATTTGGCATCAAACCTCTAGGACCTAAAATTTGTCCTAATTGCCCAACGACTCTCATGGCATCCGGGGACGCAATAACCACATCAAAATCCATTTGGCCCTTTTTAACCAGTTCAGCAAGATCTTCCATACCAACAATATCGGCACCTGCTGCTATTGCTGCATCTGCATTTGGACCTTGAGTAAATACTGCCACGCGAACTGTTTTTCCCGTACCATTTGGAAGTACAGTCGCTCCACGTACATTCTGATCAGATTTACGTGGATCAACACCTAAATTAACACTAACATCAATGGCTTCATTAAACTTTGCGGTACCTAGCTCTTTCAATATTTGCACTGCTTCAATGACTGAATATTGTTTAGCTCTATCGACCTTACTTTTAATTAGCTTTGCTTTTTTTGATAACCTGGCCATTACAAACCCTCCACAGTGAGGCCCATGCTACGCGCACTGCCTGCAATTGTTTTTATCGCTGCTTCAAGATTTGCGGCATTCAAATCTTCCATTTTTGTTTTAGCTATTTCTTCCAATTGCGCCACAGTCACTGTGCCGACTTTTTTGGTATTGGGATTACTACTACCACTTTTTATGCCTACCGCTTTCTTCAGCAAAATTGAAGCTGGTGGAGTTTTTGTAATAAAAGTAAAGCTACGATCACTATAAACTGTAATGACGACAGGAAGTGGCAAACCTTTTTCTACATCTTGTGTTTTGGCATTAAATGCTTTACAAAACTCCATGATATTCACACCACGCTGCCCTAAGGCAGGCCCTACTGGTGGACTTGGATTTGCTTCACCTGCTTTTACTTGCAGTTTTATATATGCTGTTATTTTTTTTGCCATTTCTTACTCCAATATGGGTACGAACGCTTTTCAGCTCCCCCTAGACACAAAAATCTCTGCCTTACTCAGACAAAGATTCGGTAAAACAAACGCAATGCTTACGTTTTGGTATCAGCCTTTTTCAACCTGCCCAAAACCCAACTCAACCGATGTTGACCTGCCAAAAATAAGCACTGAAATTTTTAACTTATTTTTTTCGTAATTAACTTCTTCAACAACACCATTAAAATCCTTAAATGGACCATCAATTACCCTAATTACTTCTCCAGCCTCAAATAACGTTTTAGGGCGAGGTTTATTAACACCTTCTTCTACTCTATTAAGTATGGATAATGCTTCTTTTTCTGAGATAGGTGCAGGACGATCTGAAGTTCCACCAATAAAACCTAATACTCTGGGAACATCTTTAACCAAATGCCATGTCTCATCAGTCAATTCCATCTGAACAAGAACATAACCAGGAAAGAATTTTCTTTCACTTTTACGTTGCTGCCCCATTCGCATCTCAACAATTTCTTCAGTAGGAACGAGAATTTTTCCGAAACAGTGTTCTAGACCCTCCCTTTTAATCCTGTCTTCCAATGCTTGCTTAACTTTATTTTCAAAGTTTGAGTAGGCGTGAACAACATACCAACGTAGCGCCATTACTTTACCCCTGACCAGTCAAATAACGAACACCCCAGAAGAGGAACATATCCAACAACCAGAGAATCAACCCTACAATAAACACCATAGCGAATACCAGCAAGGTAGTCCGAATAGTTTCTTCTCGAGTCGGCCACACAACCTTCCTGACTTCCTGCCGCGACTCTAAAGCGAAACCCCAAACATTACGACCCAAAACAGTAGTCAGTAGCATACTTAATGCAACCAGCATGACACCAACCAAGCCCAAGACTCGATATAATAAACGGACCTCTTTAAAAGAAGAATGATCTGCCGAGAAATAGTAGAATGCTGCTATACCAGCGACTACCAGGACAACAGAAAAAACCTGCTTGACAATATCAGCAACTGATGATGCTGGCTCTGCTTGAGTATTCATGTGTTATTTATTATTATAAGAAAATCGATTTGTTTAATCTGACTGGCAGGCCAGGAGGGGCTCGAACCCCCAACCAGCGGTTTTGGAGACCGCCATTCTACCAATTGAACTACTGACCTATTCAGACAAACTTTACAGAACTTGCTATATTATACTAATTTAAAGCACTATTCAAGTATAGATGCAACAACGCCCGCACCTACTGTACGACCACCCTCACGAATTGCGAAACGCAAGCCGTCTTCCATAGCGATCGGTGAAATCAATTTAACTTTTACAGATATATTGTCACCAGGCATTACCATTTCAATGCCTTCTGGCAGATCAACCGCACCGGTTACGTCAGTAGTTCTGAAGTAAAACTGTGGGCGATAACCATTAAAGAATGGCGTGTGACGACCGCCCTCATCTTTTGACAATATATATATTTCTGCGTTAAAAAACGCGTGTGGCTTAATCGTGCCTTTGTGCGCCAAAACTTGACCACGCTCTACGTCGTCTCTTTTCGTGCCTCGCAATAACAAACCGACGTTATCACCAGCTTCACCTTGATCGAGCAATTTACGGAACATTTCAACGCCAGTGACAGTTGTCGTTACTGTTGGTCGAATGCCAACGATTTCAACTTCTTGACCAACCTTGATAATGCCACGCTCTATACGACCGGTTACTACCGTACCACGACCTGAAATTGAGAAAACATCTTCAATAGGCATCAAGAACGCACCATCGATTGCTCTTTCCGGCAAAGGAATGTACGTATCCAGAGCCTCTACCAACTTAATTACCGAAGGCATGCCGATTTCACTTTCATCGCCTTGCAATGCAAGTAGCGCCGAACCTCTGATGATAGGAGTATCATCGCCTGGAAATTCGTACATATCCAGCAACTCTCTCAATTCCATTTCAACCAATTCGATCAACTCTTCATCGTCAACCATATCAGCTTTATTAAGGAACACGACAACATAAGGAACACCGACCTGTCTTGATAACAGGATATGCTCTCTGGTTTGTGGCATAGGACCGTCAGCAGCTGAACAAACTAAAATAGCGCCATCCATTTGCGCAGCACCAGTGATCATGTTTTTTACATAATCAGCATGACCTGGACAGTCAACGTGAGCATAATGACGAACTGCAGATTCATACTCTACATGTGACGTAGCAATGGTGATACCGCGAGCACGTTCTTCAGGCGCATTATCAATCTGGTCAAATGCTTTAACTGCACCACCGTGCAATTTAGCCATTACAGTTGTTAAAGCAGCAGTTAGTGTTGTTTTGCCATGGTCAACGTGACCGATTGTGCCTACGTTTACGTGAGGCTTACTACGTGAAAATTTTTCTTTGGCCATAACTCACACCTAATAACAATCGCAATACAATATGGAGCTCATAACCGGAATCGGACCGGTGACCTCTTCCTTACCAAGGAAGTGCTCTACCAACTGAGCTATATGAGCTTAATCTCAGAAAATTGGAGCGGGTGATGGGAATCGAACCCACGTGATCAGCTTGGAAGGCTGGAGTTCTACCATTGAACTACACCCGCAGATTTTTTTAAATTCAAGTGATGGTGGAGGGGGGAGGATTCGAACCTCCGAAGGCAGAGCCGGCAGATTTACAGTCTGATCCCTTTGGCCGCTCGGGAACCCCTCCTATATCGGGTAAGAGGCCTATTATCTTTTACAAGACACCGCCTGTCAATCATTTATTTATTTTTTATTAAAAGATTCAAACTATTATTCCTGCACTTTCCAGCTCAAAACACTATAACGCAAAAGAACCAAAAAGCCCCGCTATGCTACACAACTCTATTAAGTAAGGAAAATACTGATAATATTACTTAATTTTTCGAATAATACCGAACAGACCACTCATTAACGACCCTTCAAGATACTTACATCGCCTGCGTTATTAGTAATATTTGAAGCAAGCACAACAACCCCCTCTGCCTTTCCAATTAATCGACTACCCATAGCCACACCTGGCTTCTCAATATATTTATGCAAAAATAACGATACAAATGCACTCGATAAAACAACACAAAACACATACAGAATACTTGCAAAATCTGATTTTGGAACAAAAGCCATAAACCCAAGCCTTGAAAAAACTGTCAATATTGCAAAGTGTACCAGGTACATACTAAAGCTTATTTTTCCAAACATAGTAGTTATCCGATTTACAAAAAATCGCACTGGCCACCGCCCTAAAATTAATGCAAAAACGGAGAATAACATACCAGCAATGATATGATGCGGTAAAAATCTAAAAATCTTCGGCAAAAACTTAAAAACAGGATTAACAAATAACCCTAGAAGAACAATAAAGAACAACCCACCGACAATAGCCATATATTTTGCCGAATAATTTCTTAAAAAAATTAAATAACAAAAAATACCTATAAAAAATACCGGCAATTGCCCAAAAAAATTAAAAAATACAAATTTCTGCACAAGAGCGTGCTGACTTTCCGGGTAAAAAAATAAATCAGCCAAAATAAATTTATTTAAACCGTATAAAACTACACTACCAATAAAAAAGATCACACATAATTTTATTGTTTTGACATAAAGCATCAAAAAAGGAAGCAGGAGATAAAACATCATTTCTACAGCAATCGACCAACCTCCATGCACAATACCATTAATAGTTTCCGGATGAAATCCATGTAGAAAAAGTACTGTTACCGGAATAAACCACCATTTGATACCATTCGGCGCTTCGCTGGTAGGTGAAAAACCATTAACACAGATGTAAAGTACTATGGCAAAATAAAACATTGGGGCAATTCGAAAAAAACGTCTGATAAAAAAATTGCGAATTGGGGATACTTCATGCGGTCGTCTGGCAACCCAAGACAAACAAAGCGTTAATGCACTCGCTATATAAAAAAGCTGAACACCTCTCGCACCTTCAGTCGCAAACCACTGTAGCATCGCACTACTTGGCACAACAACTACTGCTGAATGTGTGAAGATTACACCAAGAACTGCAAGACCTCTAAGCGCATCAATAAACTCGTACTTTATCATGCCTGACTTATTCATTGCTTCTACCTCTAAAATGCTTATCCAATTAGATTGTATAGACTTTATGACTTAATATTTTAACTAAAATACAAAACCTTTAATGTGACTATATAAATTAAATTGATATGCCAGTAACTGCTTAAAAGCCTTTGAAACAATTCTGACTCATAGAACCAAATGCATTTGATTTTGCTAAAAGACTTTTAGCCAGATAATTACCATACAGGAATAGCTCACATAAACCAACAAACCGAACTATAACCCGGTGTTTAATTTATTCATCACAGCAGCCATATCACCATTAACCATTAGACCGATAAATCCTCTACTCAAATCGAAAGCGTCAAGGAGCATCTCCCATTCCGACTTCGATGGCGAAGACAATACAAAATCAGCAACGACTTTTCCGGCAGCAGGACGACCAATACCAATTCTTAAGCGGTAAAATTCTTTAGAGCCCAAATGAGCGATAATATCTCTTAAGCCATTATGCCCGGCATGACCACCATCTTTTTTTAACCTTACCACGCCAGGATTAAAATCCAACTCATCATGGACAACAAGAATCTCTTCAGGATGCAATTTGTAATATCGGGCAATTTTTCCTACTGACTGACCACTTTTGTTCATAAAAGTGTCTGGCTTTAACAACATAACACTGCCAGCAGCAATACTACCTTGAGCAAATAAACCTTGAAATCTGGACTGATTAGACCAGACACAACCCATCTCTCTAGCCAGGGCATCTAAAAACAAAAACCCGGCATTATGCCGGGTTTTTTCATACTGCTGGCCCGGGTTACCCAGACCAACGATAAGCTTAATCATAACAACTGCTTTATTCAGCAACCTCAGCAGCATCATCTTTACTGGCTTTTGAAGCCATCATAGATGCAACAGGCAAATCATGCTCAGGACCCTGAGCCAATATTACAATTTCAATACCTGCCGGCAATACAACATTTGAAAGATGAATGGTATCACCAATATCCATACCAGCCAGATCAACCTCAATATATTCAGGCAATGCTGCTGGCAAACATGAAACCTCTACATCAGCCATTGAATGGGTTGCAATGCCGCCTTTTTTTCCACCAATAGAAGTCGCTTCATTGATAAAATGCAATGGCACATGAACCTTAACTGACTCAGACATATTAACGCGAAAGAAGTCCAAATGTAAAATTTGTACTCTTGCAGGATGCCTTTGAACACCTTTCAGGATCGCTTTCTCTGTTTTTCCATCAACAGTAATGTCCAGCACATGAGAGTAAACCGCTTCGTGATCAAGATGTTTGATAACCTCATTATGATTCAGCACCAGCATTTGAGGGCCGTTCGGGCCGCCATATATAACCGCAGGCACATTACCTTGACGACGCGAGCGTCTTGCTGCGCTCTTACCTGATTGCCCACGGCTTTCAGCAACAAATTCAAATACGTTTGACATTTTTCCTCACTATTTTTCTGAAGTCCGCGCCCCAAGAGCACATACATTAAATTTTTATCAATTTACAGGGTTAATTTGCATTATTAGTCTACGTAAAGTGAACTTACCGACTCACCTACTGCAATACGCCTGATAGTCTCAGCCAGCATTTCTGCAACACTAAGCTGCCTTATTTTTCCTGAATCAACAGCATCTCGATTCAAAGGTATAGTATCGGTAACAACCAACTCATCCAACTCGGAGCTGTTTAAGTTTTTCATGGCAGCACCTGACAATACTGCATGTGTACAATAGGCAACCACTTTTATTGCACCGTGCTTCTTTAATGCGGCAGCGGCGTGACACAAAGTTCCGGCCGTATCGACCAAATCATCAATTAATACGCAGGTACGACCATCAACATCACCGATAATGTGCATTATCTCTGAGACGTTAGCTTTAGGCCGACGCTTGTCTATAATCGCAAGATCAGCATCGTCAAGACGCTTGGCAAGGGCACGAGCCCGAACAACGCCACCAACATCCGGCGAAACAACAATTAAATCTTTATATTGTTGACGCCATACATCACCTAAAAGAATAGGCGACGAATAAACGTTATCAACCGGTATATCAAAAAAGCCCTGAATCTGATCAGCATGCAAATCAACCGTCAGTACCCGACTGGCTCCTGCTTGCTCTATCATTCTGGCAACAAGCTTGGCACTTATTGGCACCCGCGCTGAACGCGAGCGCCTATCTTGCCGGGCATAACCATAATATGGCAATACCGCTGTAATACGTGATGCAGATGCACGCTTCAGCGCATCAATCATCACCAACAACTCCATCAGGTTTTCATTTGTAGGGGAGCAAGTAGGCTGAATAACGAATACATCCTTACCCCGGACATTTTCTTCAATTTCTACTGCAATTTCACCGTCACTAAATCTACCAACAGTCGCCATTCCCAGGCGCATATTAAGCTTCTTAACTATACCGTCAGACAAAGCTAGGTTAGCATTTCCAGAAAACACCATCATAGAGGTGTCGTTCATTCAAGCACTCCCACACGAATTTAACTTAATGGATATAAAAATGGCTGGGTCGCAAGGATTCGAACCTTGGTATGCGGAGATCAAAACCCCGTGCCTTACCGCTTGGCGACGACCCAATAATTATGATATATATTTACCAGCCTTTAACTTTGAAAACAACGGCGACTCATTTAAACTTTTAGCCAGATAAACCTGCCACTTATTTTTTTTAAGTGACGCATAGGCGTTAACTGCTGCGTCCTCTGAATCAAACTGCGCAAAAACACATGCCCCTGTCCCGGTTAGTCTCGCCTCTGAAAACTCAGACAAAGCAACCAAAGCATTTTTAACAGACGGGTACTGCTGACAAACCACTCCAACACAATCGTTTTGTTGCTTGCCTGCTATAAAGTCGGCTATTCTGATCGATTTACTATTCCTTGTCAAATCTTTAGATGAAAATACTTCTCTTGTATCAACATGGCAATCAGGCTTAATAACGACAACCCATTGCTCGTTAAGACTTATTTTCTCTAATTTCTCACCAACACCTTCTGCCCAAGCGGAATAGCCATAGACAAATACAGGCACATCTGCACCTAAAGCTAAACCAAGCCCCATCAATCTTTCCGTTGATAACTGTAGGCTCCAAAATTTATTTAATATCACTAAAGTCGTTGCCGCGTCAGAACTGCCGCCACCTAAACCTCCCCCCATAGGCAGATTTTTTTCTACCTCAATGCACACGCCTAAAGCACACCCTGTTTCAGCTCTTAAAAGATTGGCTGCCTTAATGATCAGATCATCAGATTCCGGCACACCTGGAATAGTTTTTTGCAAACTCACTCTTCCATCATTAACGGGATGAAAAGTAATCCAGTCGCATAAATCTATAAATTGAAATACCGTTTGCAGCAAGTGATACCCATCAGGCCTTTGACCGACAATCCGTAACATTAAATTTAATTTTGCTGGTGCCGGCCATTTTTCTAGCCCTACAAGATGATTATATTGCTTTTGCGACATTTAAAACCCATTGATCTATAACTAGCTTTAGTTTGACCTGCTCATTAGTGACAGTAATTTTACAAGGCATAGACTGATTATCAACTGCCTGCATTTGCTTATATTCAATAAGCCATCCAGCCTGCCTAAAACCAGTAGCCGTTTGTACAAATGCACTACTTGGCTCTGGCAAACCTATTACCCAATAGCGCAGGGAATTTACCGGAACAAACATCCCCAACTGTTGATTAATAAATGCTTCCGGCCGAGTTGATGACTGCGCCTTCCCATCGCCACGATCTATAGTTACTAAATCGCCAGTAAATTTAATAACTGTCGCTCCCTGCCCTAAAGGCCCGGATAGCTTTATTTCCTCATCATCAGGGCGATGCGACCAATTGATGTTCGCCTGCCAATTATCATTCTTTCCGGTTAACGCCAATCGGCCTTCAAACGACCAACGCTCCAACTTGTAAAGGTGCTCTCTTACCAGCTTTGAATAATTAACTTCTGTCGCTACCGGCACCGAAGTACAAGCTGATAGCATCAACACAACAAACAAAAAACCTAACCACTTTATTTCAAAAACCGACATCAGCCTATCGCTTACCATTCAATATTCTCTGTTGAAAATCCAGCAAATATTCATCATCTGGCGCGTCTTTGATAGCTTTATTAAATAATTTTTTAGCCTCGTCTTTTCTGTCTAAAGCCCATAAAACTTCTGCAAGATGCGCGGTTATTTCATGCTCTTGTTGCTTATCATAAGCTTGCTGCAAATAGCCCAAGGCTTTTTCATTATTCCCAAGCTTAAATTGTAACCAACCATAACTGTCAATAACTACCGCCTCATTGGGCGCAAGCTTAAGCGCATGCTGAAGATATTTTTCTGCTTCACCATAACGGCTGGACTTGCTCAGTAAAGTATATCCGAGAGCATTTAAAGCTTCGACATTATCAGGATCCGTTGCCAATATTTTTTTCAGGTCTGCTTCAACTACATCTGGCTTGTTAACCCGCTCGGCCATCAATGCCCGGGTATATAACAACTCTTTTTGATCAGGAAACTCGGCCAGCGCCTTAGTCAATAAATTAAAGGCTTTTTCATATTGTTTTTGTTGATTGAATAGCTCCGCCTGCACTAGCAGTAAACGTAATTTTTGTTTTGGAAACTTGGCCTGCAAAAGCGTTAAACGCAAGCTGGCTTCATTTAATTGCTTATCTTTCTCAAGCAGAGCAATCGCTGAAATGGACGCATCAAAAACAAACGGACCATCCGCTACCTTATCGAACCAAACCAGCGCCTTTTTCATATGACCGTGCTTTTCTTCAATTTTCCCTAAATAAAACATGGACTGATACTGCCATTCAGGCAGCTCTAACAATTTTTTAAAAATATCTTCAGCCTGATCATCTTGGTTAAGCTGCAAATAAATCAATCCCATCGCAAACTGACTCTCCAAATCATTAGGCTCAGTTGATATAATTTTCTTATAAACCTCGATTGCTTCTTCGTAATTCTCGGATTTTATTAAAACCTGCGCCAACGTTTTATTAATTTTGTTGTTGGCTGGATACTTCAGTGAGGCATCTTTTAACAGCGATTTCGCTTTACTTAAGTCGCCTGAAAATACCGCTATTTGTGCCTGAAAAATTAGCGCCTTATCCCAGCCTGGCTGAATTTTCAATGCCTGCTGTATCTTCATTTCAGCCGAATTTATATCTTTCCTCTGCATCGCAAATAAAGATTGCATAAAATAAATAACGGCCTGATCTGGATGCAGTAATGACAATGCGTCCAGCGAATCATAAACAGCATTTATCCTCCCCTCTTTTTGTAATACGCTGGCCAATTCCAGCAATGCATTTTCAAAACCGGCAGGATCAGCAACCAACAAGGCATTTAATTGCTCGGTAGCAACCTTCTTATTACCTGCCCTCAGTGCCAGCAG
Source organism: Methylobacter sp. S3L5C (assembly GCF_022788635.1). Taxonomy (NCBI): domain Bacteria; kingdom Pseudomonadati; phylum Pseudomonadota; class Gammaproteobacteria; order Methylococcales; family Methylococcaceae; genus Methylobacter; species Methylobacter sp. S3L5C. The sequence goes on from NZ_CP076024.1 coordinate 655,320, forward strand.
GGCTGCAATCTTTCTTGCTGCCTGACTTTGTGGATCCTGATGCAACCATAAAGCCACAGCCTCATTAGTCTTATTACTATTTTTCATATACATGGCAATCATTGCCGCCCTTTCAGCAAACTTTGGCTCATGCGTTCGCTTGGCGGCTTCCATATAACCCTCAAGGGCAATATCATATTGTCCTCGTTGCCCGGCAATTTCTGCCGTCAATAACGTAAAAAGTACATCAGGATCAATTGATGTTTTTAGTTCTTTTTGTTGGGTTTTTTCTTTAGCCTGAGCTGTTTTAACAGGCGCGACAGATTTTTCTGCAGCACTCGGCTTTACAGATGAATCGGTACAACTATTAAGAAAAACGAAAGTTATAACTGAAAGCAATCTAAAAATTAACACACACCATCCTATTTATTACTTAATACATGTTTCACAATAGATTATCATAAAAAACCCGTCGATTTAGACAGCTGATTTATTCCCCTTGGATAAAATTATTATATTTCTTAAAATAAGACAACATAATATACTGAGGTTTCTTCAAAAAGCTATAACGATAAGGTTCATAATGTCAGACAAAACACGCAAAAAGTTTTATTTCGAACCCTTACCCTGAGCTTTTTACGTAACATCAATATTACTTAACCATAAACGCCATGACTTTTCTCGCAGTAGGAATTAATTACAATACCGCGCCGGTTTCCGTCCGTGAACGCCTGTCATTCCCTGCAGACATACTTGAATCATCCCTAAAAGAGCTATGGCTACTCAAAGATATTAGCGAAGCCGCCATTCTTTCAACCTGTAATCGTACCGAATTTTACTACACATCAACTACAGCAAACCAACAAAACCTAATTGATTGGGTTGCACAAAGCAAACAAATTGACCCCGCAGATTTTACCCCGTATTTATATACTCATACCGATAGCTCAGTGTACCGTCATATCTTTCGAGTTGCTTGTGGCCTGGACTCAATGATTCTAGGTGAACCGCAGATCTTGGGACAAATGAAAACTGCCTATCAGGCCGCTTATGATGCCGGCACTTTAGGTAAACGTCTGGGTAAACTTTTTCAGCATACCTTTACCGCAGCCAAAAAAGTACGTACCGATACGGCAATTGGCTCAAGTCCTGTATCAATTGCCTTTGCCGCCGTTCAATTGGCCCAACAAATCTTCGACAAGCTCAGTGAACAAACGGCTTTACTCATAGGTGCAGGTGAAACTATAGAACTGGCGGCCCGGCATTTATCTCAGCAAGGCATCGGTCGTATTATTATCGCTAATCGCACCTATGACAAGGCACACGCCATTGCCACACAATTTAACGGCTATGCCATTGCTTTATCGGAGTTACCTATCCACTTGGCTGAAGCAGACATCGTCATTTCTTCAACAGCCAGTCAACTACCAATTTTAGGCAAAGGTCGCGTGGAAAGCGCACTTAAAAAACGCAAACACAAACCCATGTTTATGGTCGATCTGGCCGTACCACGTGATATTGAAGCAGAAGTCGAACAACTTAGAGATGTCTATCTCTACACTGTTGACGACCTGCAAAACACTATAGATCAGAACATGAACTCGCGCAGACTTGCAGCGACCCAAGCTGAAGAAATAATCGACATTCAGGTTGATTATTTTTCAAACTGGTTACGCGCTCAAGGTGCGCAATCAACGATCCAGGATTATCGCCATCAAGCCGAACAATCTCGAGACCATGCACTGCAAAAAGCTCTGATATTATTAAAAAATGGCGCTTCTGCTGAAGAAGCGCTTAACCGACTGGCTCACAACCTTACCAATAAACTCATTCATACGCCAAGCACCCAAATCAGAGCAGCTGCCGAAAACGAACGCCACGACTTGATTACCGCTGCCCGCGAAATTTTTAAATTAACCAAATCTCAATGAAACAATCCATACAACTTAAACTAGAAAACCTGTGCGAACGTTATGACGAGATCGCTGCCTTACTTTCAGAGCCTGAAGTACAAAGCAATCAAAACAGATTTCGCACGCTTAGCCAGGAATATGCCCAAATTGCTCCACTGGTTGATTGCTACAAAAGATACGAACAAGCCTTAAATATGCTAGCGTCAGCGAAAGAAATGGCTAATGACACAGACCCTGAACTCAGGGAAATGGCCAAAGAAGAAGTCAATGAGGCAGAAGACCTGATAAAGTCACTGGATCATGAATTACAAGTCTTGCTATTGCCCAAAGACCCTAACGATAATCGCAACATCTTTCTGGAAGTACGCGCCGGCACAGGCGGCGATGAAGCTGCTATTTTTTCAGGCGACCTTTCCCGCATGTACCAACGCTATGCTGAAAGAAAAGGCTGGCAAACAGAAATTATCAGCGAAAATCAAGGTGACCACGGCGGCTACAAGGAAGTTATTTTGCGTATTACCGGCCGGGACGTCTATTCCCAATTAAAATTTGAATCCGGCGCCCATCGCGTACAGCGAGTACCTGAAACAGAATCGCAAGGCCGCATACACACATCAGCCTGCACTGTTGCGATTATGCCTGAAGTTGAAGAAGTTGATGCCATTGACATTAATCCATCCGACCTTAAAGTTGATACCTACCGGGCATCAGGAGCCGGTGGACAGCATATCAACAAAACAGAGTCTGCCATACGTATTACCCATATGCCCACAGGAACAGTCGTTGAATGCCAGGACGAGCGCTCACAACACAAAAATCGGGCCAGAGCCATGTCTTTACTGGCATCGCGCTTGCTATCAGCAGAACAAGAAAAACAACATGCCGAACAATCCTTAACCCGCAAACTGCAAGTCGGCAGCGGTGACCGCTCTGAGCGTATCCGTACCTACAATTACCCTCAAGGACGTTTAACAGATCACCGCATCAATTTAACGCTGTATAAACTGGATGACATCATGCAGGGTGGGCTTGAACAAGTTATTCAACCCTTGATTCGAGAGCACCAAGCCGAGCTTTTAACTCAACTCGGCGAAGATTAAATTGAATGCCTCACATTAACGCTTTACTCAATGAAGCAACCCAACGACTTGCCGTCATTTCAGATTCAGCGGCATTAGATGCTGAAGTTTTGCTGTGTCTGATACTTGGCAAAGAGCGATCCTATCTTCGCACTTGGCCGGACAAGGACTTGCAACTCGAAGATACGGCCCGATTTTGGACACTGATACAGCAACGGCTAAACGGAATGCCTATTGCTTATATCACCGGTAGCCGGGAATTCTGGTCACGGACTTTTAACGTTACCCCGGACGTGTTAATTCCCCGTCCTGACACCGAACTACTGATTGAAATCAGTCTAAAGCTGATACCTAAAGACAAGCCCGTCAAGATTATTGATCTTGGCACAGGCTCCGGTATTATAGCCATCACTCTGGCAGCAGAGCGTCCACTGGCCCAGGTCAGCGCAACCGATCTCTCCAAGGCCGCACTGCGCGTTGCAAAGCTAAATGCCAATAAACACGAAACCACACACATTCAGTTTTACCAAAGCAACTGGCTTGCAAATATGCGCAAGGAAAAATTCAATATTATTGTCAGCAATCCACCCTATATCGCAGAGAACGATAGCCACCTAATGCAAGGTGACATTCGCTTTGAACCTCAATCGGCATTATGTGCCGATGATCAGGGCCTCAGCGATATTAAAATCATTGTTGAAACAGCAATCAATTATCTGGAGTCCGGCGGATATTTGCTGATTGAACATGGCTACGACCAAGAGCACCAGGTTCAGTCAATTTTTAAAGATTTTCATTATGATAACGTTCAAACAGTTACTGACCTGTCTGGACAACCCAGGGTAACTTATGGACAATGGCATTACCGTATAGAAACACACCTATCTCCTTTTAAACCTTGAACACATTGAACCCTGATCATTATGACCCAAGCAGAAATACAGATCCCTCGCAAGCTAACCAGCCAATTACTCCATCTTGCGCAAATCTCGCCCAACTTTGAAGTCTGTGGCCTGATCGGCAGTAAAAACGGCTTGCCGACCCACTGCTACCCCATAGATAACGCCGCCAAACTTCCACAACAACATTTTCTACTGGATGCCGGACAGCAAATAGCTGCCTTGATTAAAATGCGTGAATTGGGCGAAAACCTCTTCGCTATCTATCACTCCCACCCAAGCTCACCAGCCCTTCCGTCAAGCCATGATTTAGAACTGGACGCTTATCCTGATGCGGTTTATCTAATTATTTCACTTAACACCAAAGGTATTCTGGAAATGCGGGGCTTTAAAATTCACCAGAAAACGGCCATGGAAATACCGTTATCGATGAGTGACGATTAATCCTTGAGATAGCCGACTTGGCGCTACGATGAAACAGTTTTGTAGAAAATCCTGCTTTTATATTTCTTACTCATTTAGCTTGAATATATCACCACTCATTGAGCAAAAATCAAAAAGGCTAGGAGAGATAATGACAATCTCATTAAGAACCTAGTAAAATGTCGACTATATATATTGTCAAAATAAAAATAATCATTAAAAAATGCATATAATTGACTTAAATCGAACAATCATCCTATTTATGGAGGTGTTAGCGTGGAGCTAAGTGGTGCACAAATCCTGGTTCAAAGTCTTGTAGACGAGGGCGTAGAATATATTTTTGGCTATCCTGGCGGAGCAGTACTGCATCTATATGATGCCCTATTCCAGCAAGATGAACTCAAACACATCTTGGTTCGCCATGAACAAGGCGCAACCCATGCCGCTGATGGTTATGCCCGGGCAACCGGAAAACCGGGAGTGGTATTGGTCACTTCAGGTCCAGGTGCCACCAATGCGGTAACCGGTATTGCTACCGCTTATATGGATTCAATCCCTATGGTGATCATTTCCGGCCAGGTATCTCTACCCGTGATTGGCAGCGATGCCTTCCAGGAAGTTGATATGATTGGTATCACCCGCCCCTGTGTTAAGCATAATTATTTGGTCAAAGATGTTACCAAATTAGCGGAAACCATTAAAAAAGCATTTTATGTTGCGACCACAGGACGACCTGGACCTGTCGTAATTGATATACCCAAAGACATAACTGCTCCACAAATTAAAGTACCTTATAAGTATCCTGAAAAAGTTTCTATCCGATCTTATAATCCTGTAAGTACTGGTCATAAGGGACAGATTAGAAAGGCGGTTGATTTATTGTTAAGCGCACATAAACCCATCATTTATTCAGGTGGCGGTGTCGTTTTAGGGGAAGCAAGTAAAGAATTGATTCAATTTGCCCACACACTGGGCTATCCGATTACCAATACCTTAATGGGTTTAGGTGCATATCCGGCATCTGACAAGCAATTTATCGGCATGCTGGGCATGCACGGCACTTATGAAGCCAATATGGCGATGCACGAAAGCGATGTAATTATTGCTATAGGCGCACGCTTTGATGATCGTGTTACCGGCAAACTGGATTTATTTTGTCCGTATGCCAAGATTATTCATATTGATGTTGATCCGGCCTCTATTTCCAAAACCGTTAAAGTAGATATTCCCATTGTCGGCGATGTTAAACCGGTATTGGAACAAATGCTTGCGATGATCAACGAAAGCAAAAAGCAGCCCGATGCAAAAGCCTTGGAACTTTGGTGGAACCAAATCAGGCAATGGCAATCCGTTAACTGCCTCGAATATGATCGTCAAAGTCCGTTGATTAAACCGCAATATGTTATTGAACAATTGCATGAAGTCACCAAAGGCGATGCCTATGTGACGTCAGATGTCGGCCAGCATCAAATGTGGGTCGCGCAATACTATCCTTTCGACAAGCCGCGTCGCTGGATAAATTCAGGTGGGCTTGGTACTATGGGCTTTGGCTTGCCGGCAGCCATCGGTGTTAAATTGGCATTTCCTGACGAAAATGTGGCTTGTGTTACCGGCGATGCCAGTATCCAAATGTGCATACAGGAATTATCAACCGCCTTGCAATATAACACGCCGATTAAAATCATTAACCTGAACAATCGCTATATGGGCATGGTCAGGCAGTGGCAGGAATTTTCTTACCAAAGCCGTTATTCTCACTCCTATATGGATACTATTCCGGAGTTTGTTAAATTGGCAGAAGCCTATGGCCATGTCGGTATGCGTATAACCAAGCCCGAAGAAGTAAGACCCGCTCTGGAAGCCGCTTTCGCCATGAAAGATCGCACCGTATTTTTGGACGTCATGACAGATCAAACTGAAAATGTTTATCCAATGATTGAAGCGGGAAAAGGTCATCATGAAATGAAATTAAGGGTCGCTACAGGCACATCGACAGATAGGGAATTGGCTTAAATGAGACACATTATTTCTGTTCTAATGGAAAATGAATCCGGTGCATTATCTCGCGTAGCCGGTTTATTTTCGGCGCGTGGCTACAACATAGAATCACTCACCGTAGCTCCAACCGAAGACCCAACACTGTCAAGAATGACAGTGGTTACCCGTGGCAGCGAAGAAATCATTGAACAAATCACCAAACAGCTTAATAAATTGATTGACGTAGTCAAATTAATTGATTTAGCTGAATCATTTCATATTGAACGCGAATTGATGATGGTTAAAGTAAAAACCACAGGCGAAATGCGTCATGAAATCAGAAGTTTGGCGGATATATTTCGCGGCAAAATTATTGATGTCACGTCCACCACTTATATTATTGAAATGACAGGCACTTCAGAAAAACTTGATGCCTTTATTGCCGCGATAGATCCTGACTGCATTATTGAAGCGGTTAGATCAGGACCAACAGGCATTTCCAGAGGCGAGAAAGGCCTACATTTATAACTTAAGTAAACGTTGCAAGGTTAAAACAGCTTCGCAACTTTTATTATTTTCATTTACTTTATACCCAGAAAAACAGGAAAAATCATGCAAGTTTATTACGACAAAGACGCAGACATCTCCATCATAAAAGCTAAAAAAGTAGCTATCATCGGCTACGGTTCACAAGGTCATGCCCATGCCCTTAACTTAAAAGAATCTGGTGTTGATGTTGTCGTTGGCTTACGCGCCGGTTCACCTTCAGTCGCTAAAGCGCAAGCGCATGGCTTAACTGTTCAAAACGTAGCAACGGCAGTTGCCAGTGCAGACGTGGTCATGATTTTGACGCCTGATGAATTTCAATCGTCATTATACAAAGATGAAATTGAGCCCAACATCAAACAAGGCGCAGTCTTGGCTTTCGCACACGGCTTTGCAATTTTGTTCAACCAGGTTGTACCCAGAGCCGATTTAGATGTCATCATGATTGCGCCAAAAGCACCCGGCCATACCGTACGTTCTGAATTTGTTCGCGGCGGTGGTGTTCCTGACTTAATCGCTATTCATCAAGATGCATCAGGCACAGCGAAATCAATTTGTTTAGCGTATGCCTCTGCTATCGGTGGTGGTCGCTCAGGTATTATCGAAACGACTTTCCGTGACGAATGTGAAACAGATTTATTCGGCGAACAAGCCGTTTTATGTGGTGGTGCTGTTGAACTCGTAAAAATGGGCTTTGAAACCTTGGTTGAAGCAGGTTACGCACCAGAAATGGCGTACTTTGAATGCTTACACGAATTAAAATTGATTGTTGATTTAATGTTTGAAGGCGGCATTGCCAATATGAATTACTCCATTTCCAACAATGCAGAGTATGGCGAATATGTCACCGGCCCTAAAGTCATTAATGAAGAAAGTCGACAGGCGATGCGTGAAGCCTTACAAAATATCCGTAACGGCGAATATGCTAAAAAATTCATCCTGGAAGGTTTGACTAACTACCCGGAAATGACGGCAAAACGTCGTTTAAATGCTGAACACCCCATCGAAGTCGTCGGCGCACAACTACGTAGCATGATGCCGTGGATTAAAGCCAATCAGATTGTTGATAAAGCCAAAAACTAAACATTACTGTTGGTCGCAACACTTTAAAAAAGCCCGTCATTTATGACGGGCTTTTTTTTACATTTTTATTGTCAACACCCTACTTTTAGATGGACAAAAACTGCCATGAACGGCAAAATTTGAACCCTATATAAAACCTCAGACCACCCATTTTAGACGGGAGAAAAGCTATGAAACAAGAAAATACTGTCAGTGCATTTTTATTGGGTGTATCCATATTTCTGGGGCTAAGCGCACTTGGATATCTGCTCTCTGGTGCCGCTATGACCTATAAAGAATATGAGCGTAGTGTAACTGTTAAAGGTTTGTCTGAACGTGAGTTGCCAGCCGATATAGTCATCTGGCCGATTGTGTTCACCAAGGCCAGCAATGAACTTGGCGACCTATATTCATCAATTGAAGACAGCACTAAGAAAATCAGGGATTTTCTTGTTACCAAAGGTATTGATAGCGCTGAAATAACCGTCTCAACACCTTCTATTACTGATAAATCAGCCCAACAGTATAATGATCCCGGCAAAGCTGACTTTCGCTATACTGCCATTCAAACGGTCACAGTATATTCATCAAAAGTCGATCTGGTTCGTAAAGTAATGACTGAACTTGCGGAACTCGGCAAACAAGGCATCGCCTTTACTGCTGGCGATTACCAAAACCAGAACGAATATATTTTTACAAGTTTAAATAAAATAAAACCCGAAATGATTCAAGAAGCAACGACCAAGGCACGTGAAGTGGCTTTAAAATTTGCCCAGGATTCAAACAGTAAACTGGGTAAAATAAAACAAGCGTCCCAAGGACAATTTGAGATAAATCCACGCGATAAAAACAATCCACATATCAAAAAAATACGCATTGTATCCACGGTGGAATATTATTTGTCGGACTAAGAATTTACTCTAACTGCTGTCCGGTGATGGAAACTAACTCGTTGATATAATTCGAGGCTTTGGACTGGAAACTTATTGTATTTTAACTGCCGTATAAGTCAGAGTGAGCCGGTTCAAGCGATAGGAAATGAACTTGGCTTACTCTGACCTACTTAACTTTAGGTTTTTATCTGGTGCTAATTTTAAAATTATAACCAGTTTGTTTTAAGCATTTTTTAGTTACTGGTATTTATCTTTTTAATGAAAATATAAGCGTAAGCCACCGCCACACCAAAAATACCAGTAAGAAGAATTTCTATTATCATAATAATGACGCTCCTATTGTTAATATAAACTCATGTGCATTGCTTCATCAGAATTATTCAATAATGAAGGCAGTCCTTTAACAGAACTTACTAATGGTTAAGCCATTTTCATGCCAAGGCAATTAAATTAAATATATCTATAAAAATCAACAAGATAATTAGATTAAGGAAGCTTTTTAAAAAAGATAAGGTAAAGTCTGTGGTTGAAATAAACCATACCAACCGGTTCATTTCAACCACTTCTATTTTTGAACTGATCTGAGGTAAGCGCAAGGTTAGTGGGATTTATTTAAAATATCTCCTAACCCTGTTTTCAAGGAGGGGGAACTGAATAATATCGGTTTGATAGAGAAAAAACTATACTCAACACTAATACACTTGAGTATAACTTTCCCTGACTTCTTTAAGCTCCATGGCTATTTCACGACGCAAACGGAAGTCACGTCGGGTATGAGCGATGTTATAAGGAATACCTGGATTTCTTTCGTACTTAACCGCTGTGCGAATAAGGCCGATCCATTGCCGGTCATTATCTTCCATCTCTTTAAAGCGATTACGAATCCGCTCCAATTCCTGATTACAATAAGTCACAAAACCTGCCGCATAAAATACACTATTTTTTAAATAATCTTTTAAAGCAGCTAAATCACTATTAATTTCTTCAACAACCTGCTCAAAATTATTTGGCTCGGGTAATTTTTCTTGCTCTTCCGGGTCAGTAGACGATAAGTTGGCCATATCCTGACTAAGCGCTGCTTTAAGAGTTGTTTTAACCGCTTTTCCAACCACCGGCGGAACGGGTGTTTTGTCTGCCCATAAGCCATACCGTAAATAATGGGTAACGTCCTGCTTGTTCATATCGATACCCTGATAAAAGGCTTCCAAAGTCTTAATCTCGGCTGATCGTTCATCCAATAAGCGTTCGCGTGCCTGTAAAGGCTTAGCTATAAAAGCTTCAACGGCAACCCGGCCAAAACGTAAAAACAACACTTGAAAGCCGTGTCGGATGCGGGCTTGCTCAATACTTTCATCAGCATTTAATAACGTTTTACGCACATCTTCGGTTTGCCATAGCAATACCTGGGTTTTTTGAACAATTTGATCAATCAATACTTGCAACGATTGGGCTAATTGATCGGTCAACTCGGTTTCAAATTTCTGCTGAATTTCCCTAAATAATTCTTCGCGAATTTTATAATTACCTTCACGTGGGTCAGGCATCGAAATCGTTCGACCGGCAGTATAAATACGCTTTAACTCATCCGTTTGACCGGTGGTAAGATTGGACAATAAATCATCAATTTTTTCATCATAAGCCGCATGTAATGTCGCCAACTCCTGATGCTCGGCACCCAGGGCATCAGCTTCCTTACGACCTTGAATACTTTCCGCATACCAAACATCAAAATCTTTTTTGATGCGTTGCCATTCACGTCCCCACCATTGATTAAATTCTTTACCAAGCAGATCATCTTCTTCTACATCACCATCGGCTATCGCCGCATAGGCAGGCTCAAGTTTTACCAAAATATCACCGGCATACATGCGTATATTGCTAACCAGGGCATCACAACGCTTTTGCAAAACCTCTGCACGTTCATGATCGATATAATGATTAACGGTATCTTTTAATAACAGCATCCCATCATCGATACCCAGTTTTTTTAATTTAAGCTTATCGTCTGCGCTTTTATTGCGCCTCAAGGTATCTTCTGAAGGTATACCAAATTCAACCAAGTGAGCACGGGCGCAAACAGGTATCATGCGTCGCTCAGGAACAGTCGGCCAGTAATTTCTGTGCTTTTCTAAAGTTTCCTTAAAATCAATCGGATCATCCATAGCATCCGCTTGCGTAAGCACCACAAAAATTTTGTCGGACACTTTAATGCTGGGATCTTCAGAATCAGCAATGTTTAATATTTCTTTTTCCGGCCCGGTAATTGAAGGTTGCTTCATTTCTTTGGCATAAATGATGGCATCACAACCCTTCAACCGATCAATGGCTTGTTCGGAATGCATCAAAATGCCCGAATTAAAACCTGGAACATCATGAAAAATAATATCCCTGTCACTTCTCAAGCGGACGGTTTTAAGTTGAATTCGTTTAATGGCTAAAGACTGCGCGCGGTTTTTAAAAATCGCTGACTGTAGTTGTTCATTAATTTCACTAATATCAATAAAATTTTGGCTAAAGCCGTTTTTTTGCTTGGTAAACTCGTATATGGCATGCAGGTTTTTTTCAGTATCATCAAAATCCTCTTGTATTTCCTTCCTTTCCTTATCACCCAACGTGCCATCCAGCGCCTCTTGCCTTTGTTGCTGAAGTTTCTTTATCTCTTCTTTACTGTAGTATTGAATTGACAGGAGTTGATCCTGTTCGGTCTGTGCCGACCAGATTTCAGTACTGGTGAAGGTGCATCTTTCGCGGGCAGACGGTAGAATCTCTTGCCCTAACCAGGCATTCAGCAACGCGCTCTTACCGGCTTTTTCCAGACCAATAACAGCGACTTCAAAACGGTTGGCGTGTAAGCGCTCCAATTGCCGATTTAAGCGCTCATGCTCGGCATTAAGTTTTTGCACAAGCTCGGGCGCAATATCTTCACCCGTTTTATTACAAAGCGTCACCAATTTGTCCGCCAGCACAGAGGTTATTTCTAACCGCGCAAGTTGTTGTTGACAAGTTTCCAGCCAGGTAGCCATAAGATTCCAGAGTTGTTAAATACTTTTTATTTTAAACCCAATACCCTCAATCAAGAGGATTTAGAGAGAATAAACAGTTCTTTGTTTACTCTCTCCAATAGCTTAGTGGCCTACTTCAACCTTGGTGCCCTTGGATTGACCAATCTCAACAAGCGCTTCATTGAACCAGGGTGTGTCAAGATCAAAAGGCTTACCGCCTTTAATGCGAGGAAATTCAATCGCACGCAGTTCGTCGCCACGATCTTCATCATGACCTATCAAACCGGATTCACCACGGAAAGCACATTCAACAGCCAGATCAGCGCAAGACTTAATCAACTTGATATCTTCAATATTTGCAGCGGAAGCTCTGGCAAAATAGCCGGATTTTTGAATGAGTGTTTTTTCTGCACCGAGCATTTCCGCAAACTGCTCGCCAAACCATTTACCGGGATTAACTGCATCAAGCTTAACATGACCAAAAGCATCACGCGGCACTTCCTGACCTTTGGCTTCCATTTCAGCAACAATTGATTCTACACCGGCCCCTTCAGAAACAAAGATGTTTACGCAGTCGAATTTATCCATGACAGCGCGAAGACGCTTGGCTTCGGCGGCAATATCAATAGCCATTTCAGGAATAAATATGCCATGAACTTCAAACGCATTGCGATCAAGCCCCAGCTCAGGCAACCATTCCGCGTTATCTAGCAACTTGCGGTATTCTTGGGTAGTGGCAGCAGTCAGCCAACCGCAACTGCGGCCCATCACTTCATGAACAATCAGCATACGCGGATTGGCATTGTTTTCGGCCACCACATTCCAAAAATAACGTGCTCCCTGCTCTGCTGCAGTCCAGGCGCCCAATGATTGCTTAATGGGAAAGACATCATTATCAACTGTTTTAGGCAAACCAATAACCGTGAGGCCATAATTATTATGCGCAAGAAATGCAGCAAGATCTGCAGCAGCGATATTGGTGTCATCGCCACCAATGGTATGAAGAATATCAACACCATCTTTAACCAATTGCTCTGCGGCCACTTTTTGTGGATCTTCACCTTCCTTGACAAGACCACGTTTTACGCAGTCTTTAACATTGGTCAGTTTAACGCGACTATTACCGATTACTGAACCGCCAAAACCATGTAAAAGGCCGGCTTTTTCTCGTATTGCTGGCGTAACGGTATAATAATCACCCAGTAGCAAACCTTTGTAACCGCTGCGATAACAAATAATTTCAATAGAAGGATCGATTTCAGTATAACGCTCAATCAGACTGCCGATAGCCGAGTTTAGGCAGGGTGCTAATCCACCTGCGGTTAGAATTGCGACTTTTTTGGGTTTGTTCATAAGAATTATAAGGTGTGATGTTAAAGAAAAATTATGGAACGGCAATAAAATAATGCGGTTATTTGACGGCGCATTTTTATTCCCATCCAAGCTGGGTTAATTTGGCTGTGGTAAGCCATATAGCTGCTGATACAGCACAGAATATGAATAAAAAACTACAAGATAATCACCATCCCTCTGCTAAGGAGCGCTATTCGCGTCTTTTTAAACTATCGTGTCGCGCCAAAACTCAAACGACACAAATCATTTCACGGCTAACGCTACTATAGCGTAGCAAAGAAAAATATCAGCGCGTGAACTTTATTAAGCCATCCCGATGATGCCCGAATTTTACCATATTACAAAAGAATTTCTTTTGTTTTTAATGAGCTTAACCCAATTTCACATTGACTTAAGTGCCTGTCCCGGCAACATACTCAGCGTCAAAAACGGGGGGTATAAAAACTTTGATTTTGTTTAAATCGATAGCGAAAGGGCTACTATCTGACAGTAAATTATGTTGATATTTAATGACAAACAGCAGTTTTTAAGAGACTTAAATGTTGATAAAAAACGTAAAACTACATTGGCGTTGATTTATTTAAATAACCCCTAATAATTGCTGCAAACGAAAGCTCGTTCTTGGCCAACGGTTTAATTATTCTGAGGGCATCCAACAAAATCTTTACTGCTTTGGGTAAATTAGCCATGCTTTCACGCACTAAATCATAAGCACCAAATACAGCAAGGAAAAAGAACTGCTTGATTAAAGAGTAGTGATTTCTGTTTAAACCGGCCAAAATAGCAATCGACTCTTGCGCATTGGCGCCACCACATTGTAAGTATTTAAATACTGCCGTTTTAAGCAAGTCATTTGACATAACGCCATATAGCGCATTGGCAAGAACATTAAGATTGGCATTAGCGTGCTGTCTGTCACGATAATAAGCTTCGATTTTTTCGTGAATCAAATCAGTGTTATTAAAGTCAGGCATCACCAATAAATGTGCACTCAATATTTGTATGTCCGAAAATACCGCAGTCAAGCCGCCACCGGTTAAAGGGTGCCGCATATTAAGCGCATCGCCCAGCATTACCGCACCTTTACGAATAATGGGTTTGGCTGCCATATAATGATTAGGCATCACTTTAAAGCCACCTTCTTGCATGGCTTGTTCATAGCTTTTAAGCATGCATTGCGGAATATAAGGCGTTACGTTGGCATCCAAATGTGCCTGTAATAATAACTTTCTGGGCAGCTGATCCCCCGGAAAATCAATTAACAGCCTGACTTCATAATTGGAGATCGGATAACAAATAAATGGTGTAGGTCCTGATAAAAACACATGCCCATGCTTTGGAAAAGGCATTTTACAATCTTTTAAAATTAAACCAATGAAGTAAGACGTCACGGTTTTTTTATTATTGCTCAGATCGACTCTAAAATTCGAAAAGAAGCCGTCACTGGTAATGGTTAAGGGCGCATAAATAGACTTTATCTCGGACGTAAGCGATTCCCGGTAACTAACACCAATAATTTCATGCCGTTCATTTTCCAGCAGTTGCAAAGCCTTGCCATGTATTTGCGTAACCGATTCATTTTGTATGGCGGAGGCTCTAATTTGCTGCAAAAACCGGCCGTTATGCAAGCCCATACCTTTATAGTGATTAGGGTAGGCAATGGTGATGTTTTCGTCACCTTGCAGCAGTGAATAACCATCAACCGACTGTGCATCAAAACCCTCCAGCAAATGCCCAAGCCCCATTTGCTCAAGTGATAATACTGCTCCGGGTTGCAATAACTCCCCAACGATACGCTTTTTTTCCTTAAAACAATGATCAACTAACGCTATCCTAATGCCTTTGGGGGCAAGATAAGCGGCAATGGTGGCGCCCGCCATACCTGCGCCGATAATGCAAATGTCAAATTCTGATTTCATATTAGGCTACTTGATACAAATACTTTTAACTGGATTGATTCTTTTATCATCCCTGAACATACTACCGACAGTATCGACTCAATGCCCATATAGGAAAGATATTCCTATAGTTAGAGTAGGTTATCATACAATTATAATTAAAAACGCCGGAAATATTTTCCTGTGGCCAATCGCCAATATCGCTTTGTCTTTTTAACAACATATTAATACCATTTTCGATAATTTTTTTATCGCCAAAATTTGCAGCCATTAATGCCAGTAATGCCCAAGCGGTATTAACGACTTGAGATGTTGCCGCTTCCGTATAAACCAGTTTAGAACAAGATTCAAAAGTTTCTCCCCAGCCACCATCAGTTTTCTGCCTGGACACTAAAAAAGCACAAGCTTTGTTGATACTATCCACTAAAATGGCATCATCACAATAGCCTTTACCCTTGGCCTTACCAATTGCTTCTATGCCAAACCAGGTAGCATAGGTAAAACAGACTGCCCAACCACCATACCAAGAACCATCGGTCTTTTGTTGCTTAACAATAAAGCTGAGTCCGGTACTAACGGCTTTATGTATTTCGCTACTTTTATACTCGGGATAGTCTTCCTGAATTTCCAGTAAAGAAATAACACAAGCCGCCGTACATTCTGTCCATGAATAGTCGATCATTATATCGGCAAACACTTCAGAGGGATTGAGTTTTTCCAGCCACTTCGCTGAACGCGTCAATTCATAAGTTGCCCAGCCGCCATCAGCATTTTGGTAAGACAGCAGCGTATCTATCGCTTGTTTAATACGTTGCTCATCAATAATCGGTTTAACAAGACCTGAATGATGAAGCGCTAAAGTGGCGCTTAAACCTTCCGCCGTACAATCTGCGACTGGCCAACCTTGTTCAGCCGTTGAAAAAGGCCAACTCCCAATCATGGGATGACGAAAAAACTCGGTATGCGTAGCATGTTCAGATTTGATTTGAGATAAGTCGATAAATTGATAACTTTTTTCCAATGTTGCCGGGAATAATTTACCCAAGTCGCTTTCCAGTATGGCGCGGGTTGAAAAAGCGGTATCCCAAAGCTGGGAACCATTATAACCGCTCATTTTCATGCCATCTTCAGCAACCCATAAATAATCATACCAACGCGCGACATGTTTTTTAAATTGCTCGGAATCTTTGCCGTAAGCATGCCAGATACAAATAGAATTAATGGCTTTATTAACAGGGCCTATATTGAGGTAATTGGTTTGCTCATCTTCAGCATTAAGATATTTTAAGATATAATCAGTAGCTTTTTTTCTTAGCCAAGGTAATTTACATTTCTCATAGTTATTGGTAAAAAAGTTCATCCACTTTAGTACTGGCGATGGCGTGGTATAACAATCTTTTTCACAAACAGTAGTGCGTTGTTTGGGCCAGTCAATGGTTTCAAAAGCTTCATTATAAAGTTCTTGTCTTAACGACAAAATCAGTGCATTTTCAGGTACTTTAATGCGCTCAGCGTAACAATAAGCCATTGGCAAATACACCATACGAGTATGACACCAGTAGCGCCAAGGATGAACCGGCAACCATTTTGGGAATAGCCACATTTCAGGAAACAGGCTGTTAAAACCTTGCCAGTCATACAAATTCAAAATGGACAGATAAAACTTCCCCCATGATGGAATACCGGTTGCACCGCCATTATCTCCAATCCACTCTCTGGCTTTAATCAGTTGTTCATGATTTTTATCGACGCCTAAAATACGCAATGACACATATTGCATTACGGTACCAAACATCGTCGATTCACCTTCAATATGCATGCCCCAGCCAGCATCTTTATTTTGATGATTGAATAAGTAAACCTTCATCATTTCCCGGTGTGCTTTGGGAAACGGTGTCTCTGAAATATAAGAAGCTATGAGTAAACCGGGCAACAGAAATAGCGGGCCACCGTAATCACCAGGCCAATGACCGTCATCACTTTGCAGGCAGGAATAGTAGTTTATTCCTTTGACCAACGCATCAATAGCTTGCTGTGCTTCGGAGCTTTCCACCTGCAGAATTTTCCCGGCAAATGCCTGAAACTTCTCATTAATGGCGGCATGCCGGTATACCTTATCACCGGAATTAGGATTGCTAAATTTATCAAACTGAAAATCTTCGGTAAACTGGATTACTTCTTCGTCAGTAACGTTATCGGCATTTTGTAGATGCTCATTGATATTGCTTGATCCAGGCTTGAATGCCCAAATATGCCGTCCCTTTTCAGTGAGTAGTTGCCAGTTTTTCCAGCCAGATTTTACTTTCAGCATAGATTTTTTATGAAATACCTTATCGCTTGGTTGAACGGCATAGACTATCTATTAACCAGATAGTCTATGTGCATTTAAAATTTATTGGTTAAACAAGGCAATGCGTACCATTGCCATAAAGCCTTTCAGCTTTTTAAAAAGACTCGGTGGATTGCGTAACCGCTCATGACCTGGCAATAATTGTCCTTTAGCCAATCGACCTATTTTCCTTTTTACTGCAGTATCGAGTTTACCATCAGCGGCCAACTCAAAAAACAAGGATTTCACATTACCCAAATCAAAAAAATCGCGTTGCCATTCCCACTTATAATTACCGCCATAACGAAACCAGGAACCTCCTATACCCGCGACTTCATAATGACTACCATCTTCCCGCAATGCAGGTGATACTTGATGCCATAAACCAATTACTTCGCCTTGTTTCTCATCAATTAAAATGCGGTGATACGGATAGCGCCATTCTTCAAAGCCTTCCATTTGCACGCCTAAAGCCCATTCTTCTATCTCTTTACGGCTACGTGCGACAAATTCTTCATTGGGGCCAATATTCCAGCGATACTCAGCGTCATCGGTATACATCTGGCCTAAATGTTTAGGCCAGTTGCCTTCTTTTTCAGCGTCACGATTTGCTTGCAACCAACGCTCAACCATTTCTTCAAGTTCTGCTCTGGGATATGCAGTCATTCTTTATCTCTCATTCTCATTCGCTCTAATTGAGTTTAATTTTAATTGCTTTGCTTGGGCAATATTTTTCAGCTTGTCGGGCTTTTTCCAGTAAAGCCAGCGACGAATTTTCTTGTAAGACAGTTACATTACCGGCATCGTCTACCTGAAAAAGCTCAGGTGCTTCAGCCATACAGGTTGCATGACCCTGACAAAGCTCCCTATCGACTGTTATGTTAAAATCAATTCCAGTTTGCGCCGCTTCCTGTATATTGTTTCTCAAAGACTCATCAACAGTATCTTTAACATCGCTGCGTTTTATATAGCGAATACGACAGGGTGATAAAGGCTGCACCACCATTTGGGTAAAATCATCCTGATAATTGTCCTTATCATCAACCAGTTCAAAGGTATATCGCCGTAACAAAATACTAAAGATGGCTTTTAATTGCAGCATCGCAAAAGCGTTCCCGGTACATTTGTGTTTACCGCCACCGAAAGCAATCCAACTGAAAGGCTTGGCGTCCTCCTGACGCGCTTCTGAATAACGTTCAGGATCAAATTTTTCAGGGTCTGGAAAAACTTCAGCAATGCGATGCGATACACGCGGCGAGGCACAGACATACTTTCCAGCCTTAACCGTATAACCTTTAAAGTAAAAGTCTTGCATCACCTTACGAATTAAAAAAATCAACGGAGGATGCAGGCGCAACACTTCTTTAATGACATTTTCCAATAGCGGAATTTCTCGCAAAGACTGAAAAGTAACATCACCCTCAGCACCAAACAATGCATCCAGCTCATTCAGTACGACCGCCAACTGTTCCGGTCGGCGTGCCAATTCCAGTAGGGTCCAGGCCGCTGTACCTGCAGTCGTATGATGGCCTGCGAATATGGTACCGATTAACATCCCGGTTATTTCATGCGGAGATAAGTGAGTGCCATCGTCGTATTTGGATTCAATGAGCAATTGAAACGCATCTTCGCTTTTTTCTGTCTTCAGCGCTCTTTTGGCAATAATGCCGGTCACTAATAC
Organism: Methylobacter sp. S3L5C; assembly: GCF_022788635.1. Lineage (NCBI taxonomy): Bacteria > Pseudomonadati > Pseudomonadota > Gammaproteobacteria > Methylococcales > Methylococcaceae > Methylobacter > Methylobacter sp. S3L5C. Next base: position 674,354 of record NZ_CP076024.1, read on the forward strand.
TTGCAGTCTGGCGCGAGCTTTATCACGGCGGCGAAATACCGGTAACGGTAAATAAGGAAAAACAAAAGCCAGCGGATTTACGCCTTTTTCAAGATCATGATAAATTTTCGCGAATTCTTCATTCAGTTCATAACGAAATTCATTGCCCAAAAGACAGTGGCTGGAAGTATAAATCGTGAGCTCCTTCATGAACTCAAGCAAATCAATTTCACCGGTATCGTCCCAACCGGCTATCATTTGTTCAACTTCCTGAACAATCACTTGCGCATAACCACGCATTGGTTTATCGCGTAAGACCGGCATCAACATTTTAAGCTGTTGATCTTTTTTATGCGGCGGTGCATCAAAAACCACACCTTTGCCAAAAATGGGTGTCATGATTTTATAGGCCTGACTTTGATCCAGTTGCCCATCCGGCGCACGAAAAAAAGCCTCATTAGCTTCAGGCCCCGTCATCAAAACCATTTTTTGATGAAACATACGAAATTCACCGATTTCCCCCAGTGACTTTCTAAGGTCCATCATGTACTGAAAAGGGTTTTTTCCAAATTTTAGCATATGTCCTAAAATCGGCAAGGCACCCGGCATTTTAGGCGGCTCTTTACCAGAAGAAGGGGTATTTTCAGTATTCGTTGTATTCATAACTCAATGTAGATAGACGTGCATTAAGGAACGCCAGCATTCCCCGGAAAGCATAGGCCTTTAAATGCTATAGGCAAATGCAAGGAAACTTGTGATTTTACGCCGTGCTTGGTTAATGTACCAAATTTTATCACCTAACGGTTTTATAATTACCAGCCTAAATGCTACCCGTACGATGCATTAAAAGAACTAATGCCGTATGGGTCTACACCGACCAGTCAAAAACCTCCGGCAAAGCCGGAGGCTTGAAAATGTGAACCGCTCAAAGCGGATTAATAATTGTGCCACCTAAAGGTGACAATGCCTTAAAATAAATCGAGTTGTTCTATTCGTTTATCCTCTTCTTCTTGATGCCTGATATAGTTTCGTACAGTGACTTCATCCCTGCCAACTGTTGAAACATAATATCCTCTTGCCTAAAAACTTTGTCCGGTGAAATTCTTTCTTCGCCCCATAAAAGTTCGTGCAATGGATATAGCGCTTTTACCCTTAATAAAGCCAACAACCTGTGATACTGAATATTTGGCTGTAATTGAGATTAGAATATGGACATGATCTGACATCAAATGTCCTTCCTCAATCTTGCATTCCTTTTGTAAGGCTAAATCTTTTAGTATTGATCCCAGATATTGCCTCAACTCCTTATAAAGGCTTTTTTTTCTATACTTTGGAATCCAGATTATATGGTATTTACATTCCCATTTTGTATGACTTAAACTCTCTGGTGAATTCATCGTTTGTTTCCTTATCTTTTGAACTTTAGGCAGCTCACAGATAGGGAGACTCTCGGTGATTCCCGTAATTGTCAAACTTTATGAGTCCCCCAGCAGAGCTGGGGGTATACTTATGACCAATTACTTTTTTATAATCTCCGCATCAGGAATATCCTTGAAGACTCTAACTTCCAGCGGTCGACTGGTATCAAGATGAATATCCCGTTGCGGAAAGGCAATCTCTATGCCATGCTCGTTCATCGCTCTATAGATCATATAACGCAGGTCGCTGGCCACAACGGTCCAAGATACATCCGGCTTAAGTTCTACCCATACATACAAGCCAAATTGGAGCGCGTCGCTACCAAAATCTTCAAATTGCACCCTGGGTTTTGGGTCGTCTTCAACGACTCCATGCTTATCGGCAACCTCAAGAAGCAGATCAGTGACCTCTCTTACCGGTGAACCATAGGCAATACCAATTTTAACGACAATACGTATTTTCTCGTTACTTAACGTCCAGTTGGTGACGTTTTGCTCTATAAAGGTGCTGTTAGGAATCAGGGTCTCTATGCCGTTACCATCGCGGATATGCGAACTTCGTACCCCGATATCTATGACACGGCCACGGATACCACCAACTTCAACCAAGTCCCCCGGCCTAAAGGGGCGCTCAAACAATAGCATAAGCCCACTGATCAGGTTCTTGAGCATATTCTGCATCCCGAACCCAACACCGATAGCCAACGCCCCGCCCATGAAGGCGAATATTGTCAATGGAATCCTGACTACCAGCATACTCAATACTATCAGGAGTAAGACTTCAAGAAATAGCATCCAGCGACGTACAATACGCGCAAGACTGGCGTCCATGTCCAAACGTGTTACTGCCAGACCTTCTACCAAACGAGCCAGACGCACGGCAAACCAGTAACCAATTATCAAAATCGCTAAAGCAGTCACCACCTTATCAACGGTAACACTACGTTTGCCACTGACTATCTGCCCATCAACCTCAATATTGTCTTGTACGGCAAAGAGCTCAAACGCCCAAACCTGTGACGCAAAATCACGCGTTTCCAGAAACACTTCTCCCAGGTAATCGTAAAATGACTTAACCTGGAACCTGTTATCGAGTTCCTGCTTGCAACGTTCCAGTAAGTCTTGGGTTGCCTCAATTGTCCCCAGTAATCTCGACCATGAAACCACCTGATCAAGATCAAGATCTCTTAATATGTCCCTCAAAGCATCCGATTCGCTGACTGTAGGATCAAGCGCCTCAACAGACTGATTGGTAACCAGTGTCAACACACGATGACGCTGTTGGTTGATATAATCGTGAACCACGTTAAGAACTACCTGATTACGGGCAATCTTGTCATAAGCCGCGCTGGCTTTTTCACGATCGGTTACCTTGGCATAGGCCCAGCGTAGATTCCAGATATCTCGCTGCATTTGCAGATAAGTCAGTATCCTGTTGAGGGCTTGCAGTTTAATGTCGACATTGTTGCGTTGCGCCTGACGTATTTGATCACGCTGTTCAGGGTCGAAACTCTGAAATTGTACAGCTTGTGCTTCGGCATTCAAAGATGGCTCGTTCTGTTGAACAGAATTATTATAAAGATCAAATGCTGATATTCCCTGCTTAAGCTCAGAAATAATATGTTGATTTTCAATTTCGAGATTCTTTTGCACCTGATCAACATCTTGCTGTGTCAACTCTACGTGTTCAGATGCCACACTTAGTTGTTTACGGACCAGTTGCAACTGTGCCCGATTTTCCAGTAAGTCTTCAATAATTGTTTGTTTTTCAATCTGAAACCCTATAACGCGTGCCAAATCAATCTGATTTTGCAGAGCCACTAAGTCCCTCGCCCTACTCAAGACAACTTGTTGATCAGGTGCATTTTTAACCTGCTCTACAGCTTCGTCAGCCTGCCTTAGCTTTACGATGGAATTCTCGGCAGTATTTATCAGCTGCGTCCCCGCCGACTCAATTGTAGAAGCCCAAATCTCAAGCTCTTTTACCCGTCTTGTGAGCTTTGTAACAGACTCTTTGAGCTCATCTGTCCTGAGAAATGGATAACGAGCCGGTGAGCTGAAGCCTGACCAGTTGGAGGCTTGATTTTCCATCTGCAGTCGCTGTTGCTGATGTACCTGCAAACTTACCAATCGGGCAAGCTGTCCCTCATAGAGAAACACCAGTTGCCTGAGATATAAGCGTCGAATAAAGATATCTTCATCGCCATCGGACCCAGTAACTGGTGAGCCGCTGACGGCTTCCGAAGGCATAACAACAAGTTCCGCGTTAGTTGCGGCAAGTTTCTTTTTGATATCCTCCATAAGTACTGCCTGATCAAATGTAGGTTTGATTATGGCAGTATTGTCGGGGGACTGTTTCATTAGCCCATTGATAATTGCGGAGGTAGGCGTTGCCCATACTGGCGCTAATGATAGCAGCAGCAACAGACTTAATAGCCCTCGGATTACGCGAATATTTATGGGTTTAACTATCAAGTAAAGGCGAACGATGCTGGACTGTTTAAGCATGTGAATCATTTTAGCCGCCTAAAAAAGTGAATAAATCAGAACCAAAAACCATAAATCAACGTAGCGGCAGTGTTAATGTGGGTCCAGCTAATTTGGCCGCCCCCGCTTGCAGCCGAAATAACTGGGTTAGAAGCATAAAAGTTGACTTCGACTCCAAATCGTTATCCATGAGATAAAACCATTGACCACGATACGGTATGGTAACAAAAGCATTATCCGGTTGCTTATCGCTGTGGTAAATATGAAAAAGATTTCCACCCGCCGTTTTACCCCAGTCAAATTCCGAGCCATTCTGATTTCGTGTAACAGTCACTAAACCTGCTGCCTTGTGAATTTTTGGAGTATCTACATGTTGAGACAGATAAAAAAAGATGCTCATCAGCGAGCGTAGATTTATCGAGATAGTATCGCTTCTGTGTTGCAAGAAGCCATTATTGACATGATAGATCGTAAGATTTTGATCGAGTCCAAGTACCTGTTTAATTTCCCGAATCGCCTCATAATGCTCCGGTGAGGAGTTAATTTCCAGCTGCGTTTCCTTGGTAACGGCATCAACTCTGGGGATTATGAGGTTATCGCTCATTACCTGATCAAAAAGTTGTAACAGTCGATTAAAAGGATCAATACGCTTCGGAGAAAATTTAGGCGTTGGGCCGGAGGCATTCGGGGCATTTTCAAGGCCGTTGATACGTTCCACGCAAAGACCCAGCACCCGCCGACCACTCCATCCCGATTCAATCAGGGCAAACATGTCTTCAATAGCGAGCGGTCTGAGTATGCTCTTAACGAAGCTCTCTCCCTGAAGTGGTGCATAGGCAATAGTTGGCGCAGTCGTATAGGCTCCTCCCCCGCTAAGTTGCAAGACATCAGCACCGCCACTACTCAGATCGAAGGCAGATTGATCCAATCCGGCAGACAAGTCCATTTTTAAAGACGCTGTGACACTGGTCACATCCAGAAAGAAAATCGGATCCCGGTAGTGCAATCGTACAATATTTTGTATAAATTGCTCATTCTGACTGTCAACGATAGCCGCATTATAAAGTGGATACGTACCCCTGAGTTCATTGGGGCCAAATGAATAACAACCAGGCAACAAAACTCCAATTACCAGGAGCAGAAGTAATGGTTTACCACATGAAATTTTATGGTTAGCGAGAAGTCTCGCTAACCATCGCGATTGAATTACGACAAACAAGAAAAACCTCATTTAGGTGCTTTGTCTTCAAAAAAAACAGGCAATGCATGCCATCATTCGCAACAGCTTATTGTTAAAGAAGGTGTGTTCCGGGTAAGCACCAAATACTTAGGCAAAAATTATAAGTTTATTGCACCAAAGCAGGATTGATCCAACCTTGCCGGGCAAAATATTTTGCCAGCTGGGCCGTGATATCCTCGGCCATTTTCTTTGCTTGCTGGGCAGAAGCTGATTTATAACTTTTAACACCGCTCACCGCTACGTTAGCTCCGACTACGGCTGCCGCACCGGCACCCGCTGCAGCACCCACCGGTCCGAAAATGGCTGCCCCCGGCATGCTGCCACTGTCAGTATGGGCATCAAAAGCGATCAACTCCTTATAACCCGAAGCTGACGGCACCAAAACACGCACCTTAGTATCCAACGAAGATTTCCCCATGCCCAAACCAATGGCATTTCTACGTAATCGATTACCTTCATTAATATCAACAAAATAACCGGTAATCAAAATTGATCCGGGAGCAACCGGTAAGCCCTGGTCCGCACGCACAGGATATAACCCTAAAGCGGCTATTTTCAGTGTCAGTTCCGTTGCCAGAGCATCCGATACCTCACGACCCACCTGGATTTCTTCGCTGGTCAGATCTTTATTTCCAAAATTTCTCTGTATCTTCGCAAAAATACTGGAATTTTGTTGAACATCTTGAGGGCTCACGGCAAAGTTATAAATCAACACAGGATTCGGTGTAGGCATACCGGCATTGGCTACTTCGTAGGTCTCCTTGACATTGGTTTTGGCACAACCAACAATGAATAAACACAGCAAAACGGCCCCTGATAATTTTAATAAATGTTTAAATCGCATAAGTATTCCTGATAGGGTTTGCAGTGAAGTATCAGAAACGAGGCAGAATCAATACAGCCATTGCCTCGTTACAGTTTAAAAAAAATTGGTCAACTTTGGTAGAAGTCCATCCTTACATGACATTTTGCTCATAGAGCATAGCCAAGTTTCAACGCCATAATGCCATAAAATATTCACCTGTGCCAAGCCATTGAATTGCGATACCCATACCTGCAGTTCCGGCCATATGCGGCACCTGCAACGTAATTCCAACCTCTATAGCCGTAATTGGGATAGGCGTTATAATCCCAAGCTCTATAAACAGGAGGTGAAACATAAGCCTGCTGAACTGTTGGACTGGCGCAACCAGACATCAACAAAACAGACCGGCTTCCAATAACATTAAAGCATATTTTAATTGCATAACCATTCTTACATCGTTTGAAGTGAAATTAACATAATCATTACCTTGTGACGGTTTAAAGCGAATATTCAACTTTGTCGGTAGTGATATCAACATCACCAAAGCAAAGTTCACCAACAACTATTTTATTTAGTTGGATTGGGCCGTTTACTTTGTTTTTTGCTCGATCCCATAAGTACCAAACTCAATTTGTTTAGAATTAGTCGGAATTTTAAACACAAATGTATCCGTTTTCAGATTAGGATTCAAATTCCAGTCCACGAATTCGACCAGGAAACGAGGAAAGTTTGGGGCCTTCTTATAGGTCATGGCCAAACGAAGCGGCAGTGTTTTTTTGCCTTTTTCTATCCAGATTTCCCAATTAATAGCAGGCTCCATATAGGCAAAATGCTCACAAGGTACGCCATTTACCATTGACTGCCCCAACACGATGGCATGTGTTAAATTTTTGGTCATCACGCTATAAGGATTGCTGTACAAAAAATCTGCAGCAGGAAAATTCATTTTTACCTTTGTCATAACAAAGTCAAGCATCTCATCAATCGTTGATAGTGGGCCGGAAACAGCATAGAGCTTATTCTGCGGATCGAAGGCTAAAACTTTGGAACCAGCGAAATAAAGCTGAAAGTTTGGCACATCACCTGAAACATTGATGTGTAATTTATCAGGCCTTTGCAGGCTGACTTCAGTGTCGGTAAAGAAAGTTAGAAACTGACCGGTAATCGCCGGTAGCTCTATAGCGCTATTCGAGTGATAGGTAAACTCCTTGGCAGAAGTCAATTTATCGCTCATCTGCTTAAGTCGATCAAGAGCGTATTGCTGAATAATCGGCGCTGGCAGCGATGCAGGGCTTTCCGGCTGTGCAGCAGGTTGCTCTACTGCCTTTGGTGCTGTTTGAGTCTGCATATTAACCGGCATTGTTTCCAGGTACGCACACCCCGGCATCGAAAGCGCAAAAACAATTACAGGTAGCAGGATAAATGCAGGCGGAATTTTTCCGAAGTTTTTTTGTTTATTTTGCATGATCAGCCCTCTATAAAATAGTGATTATTGGTTGTCCATCTGTTGATACAAAGATTTTCCTTCGGCTTCTCTCTCCCTACCTGTTGATATTAATACGGTGCAGGTACAACCTGATAATAGGCACCATTACTTCCAAAGTAAGGCCTGAACCAACTCATGCCACACTGATAAAATTGGGTTGAACTGACAGTTACACTGACACAGCCACCCGGCAGATTATTCAGGTTGGTTCCCGGAGGTAGCTGCGATGCATACACTGGCTGTTGCTGCACCACGACCGTGGTCGGCGGGTAAGCCTGCCTGGATGCTGCAGCGGAGTCCGCCATTGCGCCAACTGCCAGACCGGCAATACCGGCCGCCGCGACCTGACCGGAACTATAGCCACTATTGCCATAATAAACAGTCGCCGGTGAGCGATAGCCATAGGGCACAGGAGCAGGATGATAGCCATAGGCAGGTGAGTGACTCCAACTCGCAGAACCGCCATAAGCGCCAGTAGCAGAACCAGATCCGCCACTCCAACTCGCAGAGCCGCCCCGATAGCCGGATGCAGAACCAGTGCCACCACTCCAACTAGCCGACCCGCCACGAGCGGTCGTAACTGATCCAGTGCCTCCGCCATAACTTCTGTAGGCTTGTGTTGGCATTGATATAACAGCCATACAAATAGCTGTAGTCAGAAGGCAGTAACCTTTATTTCGAATAATCATAACGCTTACCTCTGCAAAATAACTTAACTAATATTAGCCAACGATTTATGGTCACCCTTCAACTATACCAAGGACAGGCTTCTTAATGAGGTTTTCTGAGGAATGAATATCTCTTACAATTTAATAACCGGCCTCATTATTATTGAGGCCACCAATCTATTAAGATATAAATCGTAGTGTTCGTAATGTAAAAATAATCAGCAGTTTAATTATATTTTAAAACAGGCAGACTATTTATAACCTAACCGCTATCTTTACTTTCATTGGTATCTTCACAGCAATTATTAAAGCATCTAAAGCCCTTCACCCCATCGATATTGCCAGACAATCCCGATTATATCGAAGTTACTACCAGTCCGTGAGTAAATGCCCGTACTACCATTCAGTTTGATGGAATTCTGCTTGGTGATCGGCAATGACAACGTACCACCAACACGCCAATTCTGCTGCATATTGGCGTCCATTATATTATCTTGAATGGTACGGCCACCTGTGTAGTAATTGGCATCGAAAGCAGCCCAAATACCCATGCCGAAGTTATAAATCAGATGCCCTTGCAGATTATAAATAGGCTTTTGCTCCAAGGTATTTTTCACAAATGGCTGGGTGTTATCGGTAAAAATGTACATCCCGGCAGCGAATTCAGTAATCAATGCTCCCCACGCTTTGGAAATACCGATCTCCGGCTTGATAGACCAGCGATTAGTGCCGATATTCACCAGTTTGCGCTGATCGTATTGACCTCCTGGTGCCGTTACGGCAAGGCTAATGCCAACAATAGTGTCCTGTTCATAGCTGGCAAACTCTTTCATCGACAGGGCGGGGGCTCCGTAAAGATTCACATATAAACGCGCCATGGGATCGGCAAAACCAACAACATCTCGGCTCTTCTGTTGCCCTAACACCTCGGCTTGACCGGATAGCCAAGCCTCTGGAATAATAATATCAACCTTGCCAGACTTTCCCCAAAAATCCAGTGAACGCACATAAGCAAAGACGGAGCTATGAGTTTCCAACTTGGCGTTAGTGATGGGCACAGTCGGGGCGAAGGCTATATTGCCTTTAATGTTGGTGTAGCCAGCGATCAGAAAGTTGAGACCAATGGGTATATTTGAATACGCTCGTGGATCCATATCTGTCGCACTTACCGGCGAGCTTGTTATGCCCATAATCGCCAGAATAGTGGATCTGGCGAAATGAGAAAAAAAGCATTCGACTAAACGGCAAAACATAACCAGTCTGTGCGGCAAACATTAATCAATAATAATACCCGCCCATTCCATATCCAGGGCCCCACATACCCCAATTCATGTTGGCATCTTCATTCATTTCCGCTGCCGTGCGTTGATCCTGAGCAATATTTTTTTGGAGTTGCAATTGTTGAAAACTTTGATAATTGGCATCTTCACCTATATAGAGGCACTGACAATTTGTAGCGTCGGCGTATACGTAATAGTTTTTGCCGTCTTTTTCATGTGTTACTATTTTCTGTTGCGTCAATGTTTTTAAATGAGCCAGCTTTTCTGGACTATTCGCCAGTTGCATTTTAAATCCGGCAGCGGCTAACAGCTGTTCTTTATCCTCAGCATTCTGCGCGTTTATCGCGGCACAGGAAATTAAAACGCTACTTAGTATGGCGATGCCAACGCCTTTTAATAGTCGTAACTTTATAGTTAAGTTGTTGTTCATAACATATTGCTCGTTGTTGATAGTTTAACAAAAATTTTATATTGAATAACGAAGGCAATTTTTTCAAAACATCAGCCTCCACTCCAAAATAACGCTATCTCTCACAATTATCCTATTACACATTTTCATACCAGCGGTATATTGGGCCATATAAAATAGCCATGATAAACAGATTTGCACAGAGAGCCCAGAGTATACTGGAAAGGTCTGGGGTTCACTATCTAAAGCACTCGCCAACAAAGTACCATTGCCTAAATCATCAGTACAGCCAGTCTGACGAAATGCAATGGCAAGAATTCAACAAAGGAACACAACACCCTCTGTAAGCAGGTAATGCGTGCGTTATTGACCACCTTCCAGAACGCGTGCAGTCTGTCCAAAGGCATTACAATTATCGGGATCACGGCACATCGTTTCATAAACCGCCTGTTTGCCACAACCTCTAACGCCAATGGTATATTCGGTCCATTCATAGCCATCGCCGCCCCTCATCCCTACACCCAAACCATTTATGTAGGTAACTTTTTGTGAAAGTACTGTTCCTGTGGCCTGAGGGCAATTCAGTTCAAACTGTCCTCTAGTTAGTGCAGTTTTTACAGCGGATGGGGAATTTTGCGCGAGAAACTGAGCCTCGGTCGCACAGGCACTGATAATCAATGGCAGCACCAGCGCAGCGCAGCCGGTTCGGAAAGAGTGACTTACGCAAAACTGTATTTGTATTTGACTGTTAATGGTATTAAGTTTTCCTGAATTTTTCATGGTTTTTCTCCTAATATATAGATTAGCCGCCACTTTCGACATCATCATCCGACGGCGATTAAAGTTTTCTAACTCCAGCCAGCCCAATTAACATGGCTTTTTAAATCTACTCGCTGGTTTTATTGTTGCGCTGGGCCTCTTCCAACTTCTTGATATCTGCGGGCGACAATTGTGGCCGATTCACCTTGATTGTCAATTTATTGAGCTTGGCGGTGAGCGGGAACGGCGGCTTGTAGTCGGTATCATTCACGCCGGTCAGCGTGTCGGAACCGATGTCGAAGCTCTCGTCCCATTGCAGGATCATGGGCAGCGTATGAGGCATGGTAAGTGTTTGAACTTCTTTGCCATCAACCTTGAGCGTACCGGTGCCGGAACGACCAAGACCGCTCATGTTATTGAAGGCAAGCGTACCTACGCCAAGACCGTCATATTTGAAATCAAACTCCAGGATATGTTTGCCGGGCGCAAGCGCGTCCTGACCTTGCCACTTGAGGCGATTCAGGTCAATCAGGTTCCAGAGAAATACCTGTTTACCCTTGAGCAGGTAAAAACCATAGCCGGCGAAGCGGCCGCCCGAGGTCAGGATCATGCCTTCCGCACCACCTTCGGGAACCGTGATGTCGGCGGTATCGGCGGTAATGGTATAGGTAGTTTTTGTTTCATTATTTTTCCCCTTTGATCCATTGAATTGTGGATTAGTATCATCTGGCAATAGGTGAGTTAATAATATTGCCAATAACATAAGGCCGTTTGATTGTGCTTTTCAGCCTGCTTGCTGCCAAATGAAATGAACTGACAGCAAAGCGGTTAATCAGGTCAGAGTTTTATAACCTTCTGCGTTATTCGTCGTCGCTGACCAAAAATCATCTAACGGCTGCAGCTCTTCCTTATTAAAATGTAGCACATATTTTTCATCACCAGTTCATGGACTTGCTTTTCACCACGCAGGCAAGAATTTACAATATCTTTTCATCAACTCCGAACTATCGCAGGCCAATTTATCAAGGGCCTTTCCAGCAAAAAGGCCTCAGTTTGTCATAATAAAAAATATTGCTCGGTACAATACCGATCTTTTTGAGTTGAGCCACCAGAGACCAGTCTGTAATGTGCGGTGGATTTGCTTTCATTACTTCGGTGGCTTAATTAAAACAGGGGCCGGCAGACATTTGGTTAACCTGATCCAGCGGTAAAGCCATTTGGGCAATAGGTCTGTGTGCAACCAATAAACTGGACTTGCGGCTTAGGTGCATTAATGCACTGGACTGCCATCATTTCCATCGCACGTTGTTTTAAACATCTACAGATAATAACCCTTAATTTCTTGAAGGAATAGTATCTGTTGACATCGAAATTATTTATCTGAGAGTCTATAGTTTAGATGCTATTTTTTTATTTTTATTGTCCCATTAAGTCAAGTCCCTCGCAACCAATCCTGCATCCCGGCCAACTATTTCCCGATTAACGAAAGGGATTTTTGAAGCGGGGCACTCGAAGCCTTGATAATTCCTTCCAGTGGTTGATTTAATTCAAGGATAAGAAAAATTGCGCCCGTCATCGATAGAGCACAGATGAACAACGCCGACTTTGCTGTCAGATTTCGAGGAGCCAACAAACCAAATTGAGCGAACAGAACGGTCAGCCAGAAGGTCAGCACTACAAGAAATATCACCGGCAAGTTAGTCTGTGACTGTTCGATTAACATCCATCTTGATTGCATCATGTCCGCACTTATTTGCAGTGCCTGAGTTTGAAGATATTTTTGCGAGTCGTTCTGCGGCGAAAGCTTACGAATCTTGCTGTAAACTTCGGCCATTCCAGTGGCCGTTTCCATCTTCGTCAAATCGACTCCTTGTGTACTTTCGTCAGGCCAAATGCGTTCGATTGCCGAAGCGGTCGCCTGACGAACAAGCTCCTGCGCTTCTTTCGCTTCCGGTCCATAGTTGGACAAGTAATAGCCGAGCGTGATGATTTTCGCACCTGATTGGGTAATACCTGACGTTGTATTATCGTAGTTGCCTTTCGCTGATGTCACCAACAGACCAATAATCAAAGCGATCAGCGTGGCCATCATACCAGCCGACGTCTTCAAAATATCCTTGGAGTCTGCTTGTGTGTGATGATCAGGTAAAACCAACCGGAGGTACGAACCCAATGCCATTCCAAAAAGCATACAGACAAAAATAACGAAAGCAGCTAACGGAGCAGACATTAGTTAACCTCCTCTACCATCACCGAATCTATCATTAAACAAAAAATAATATTTCATTTTTTTACCTGTTAATTTATTAATACTTCGGACATTTTTTGTAACTATTTGACTTTAAAGGATTTAAAAAACCCACTCAAAAAATTAAATCTTTTATTTTCCAAACACTTATCTTTCTACTGACTTTCGTTTGATAAAAACTATCCGAAGTCTTGATTTATGCCCTTTACACCATAGCTGTATTTAGAAAATACAGCCTGATAATTGGCTAATAAAAGCAATCTATTTAAGAGACTTACGCAAATTTTTCAGTAACTTGCTGATTTCACTTTGCGCCATACTATTACCTATAAAATGTTTTAAAACGCTACCAAATCCAGTAACTTGATCGGTAAAGTTTCGATTTTCATAGAAAACCAAGGAACCACTGCGATACGGTAAGCAAACAACAACGAGCTGATTGGAATTAAAAGAATGTCCGGCATAAAATTGCCGGGTAAGAATCAAATCGCCACCACGCTCACTCAACATGACACGGTGAACAAGAATAGCCGTAGGACTACCTTGGACCTCCCGATTACTCCAGAAAAATGTTTCTCCGACGCCCATTGGGAAAGCAACCGGATAGTTCAGCCAAGCCTTAAATAACTCGGGAAAATAATGCGCCAGCACTTTACTTTCCAGCGCCGCTGTCTGTAACTCTGCTCCCGGATTAGCTTCTACTCCATCACCACGATCATAAGTTGCAACGCCCTTCAAGCCTGTCTTGCGATAAGACTGCAAACGCTGCCATAAAATCTTTCTATAAACTTCGGAAGCCGCATCAGGTAATGCCGTATTGATAGCCCGTATAATCCGATATTCTTGGGTGCTCAAATTAAATTGACTGCCTGGCGTTGCCGCCAAAAAATCTTCAGCGTCATCACTTCCAGCCCGGAAAGCAAAACCTTTAAACGCATCCTGCGTAGTCTGTAACGGAATGACATCCCCAGCAATAACGGCAGTATCCATGGATTGTAAATCTTCTCTCTTGATCAACTCAATAATTTTGGAGGGCTCTACCGGCAAATACATTGCAGCACCTGTAGTTAACTCATTTCCCCTACTTCCTGCAACATTGAAAAAAACAATTTCCCCTTTATCCAGTCTCGCAAGATCTTGTTGCTTAATTCCTAGTTGCTGAATCAACGCCATAGAATCCGGCATATTTGCAGAAAATACTGTCGAAACCATGCTTAATTCCAGAACGGTTAACAACAGGTACCAGAATTTTTTTTCCTTTAAAAAACCATTTTCTATGGTCTTAATTTGCTTGGACATACCTTATACCTGCCTATAAAAAACAAATAATAATCCAAAGTCTCACCATTTACATCTGCTTTATTTTAAAACTTTCCTCCAATAACCCGATTTAAGCCTAATGGATGTCGTTTGGAATAATAATCGAAACCGTTTATATCGGAATCGCTACAAAAATTTCTCGTCACATTAATACAGCAATGGCGTCATAATATCCACAATTAGATAGCCCCTTCTGTATTAAATTTCTTGATTAGCAAGGTACTTCAGCCAAGTTTAATCATTGTGCAAAAAGTTGGAGTATACTGAATCAGATCAACTAAAAGAGAGGGGATAGTCGGCGGTCGAAAACCTAAAGATATGCCGGGATTTCTTTGGATTAATACGATATTAGGTAATCTAAAAACCAGCCTGGGTGATGCTTGTCATGCCTTTGGTTTCGCAAAATACACCTCGCGCTATTTGGCAGCATTTGCCTATCGCTTCAATCGCCGCGTCCAACTCGATAAGCTTCCATCGCGTCTTCTTGTCGCAGCTATTGCCATTGGGCCTCGTTCAGAGGTATGGCTTCGGTCGGCTGAAGCACCTTGCTAATCAGGTTAAATTTTGTGGATAAAACAAACCAGCTGTTTATAGATTCTCATGTGCTTTCTCGTCTTTGGCCGGATTGAAAAAAGCCTGAAACTACATCAGCCAGCCCTCTTCAAAGCCGATCATTATTGATTGAACTTAATTGGTTGAATGTAAGAATTGACTCACAAAATAAGGGAGATATAATCGGCAAAAATATAGCCAGATATTGGGTGTAAAAGAATCTTATGCAAACATTATTAGAAAACAAAAAGCAACTTTTTGATCGCAATTCCTTGGTAAACCTGGTGCGTAAATGGGGTGATGTCAATACTGAAGGTATATTATCCCCCACATGCCAATTTTTTTCCGACCCACGCATCGAAGGTTTTATTGGCTATCGTATCGAAGCCGGTAACGCAGTAGTTTTTGGTGATCCAGTATGCGCCGCAGCAGATAAACAAGCACTAGCCAAAACATTTCAACAGTACTGCCGAAACCAGAAAATAGGTGTTGTTTACATCATTGTATCAGAAGAATTTGCCAACTGGGCCGCACAAAATCTCGGTTCGGTTCTGATTGAATTTGGAGAAAAGTTTGTATTAAATCC
The DNA here is from genome assembly GCF_022788635.1 of Methylobacter sp. S3L5C. NCBI lineage: Bacteria > Pseudomonadati > Pseudomonadota > Gammaproteobacteria > Methylococcales > Methylococcaceae > Methylobacter > Methylobacter sp. S3L5C. The sequence continues at coordinate 689,591 of NZ_CP076024.1, forward strand.
CCTTAGCAACCCCATTGACCACAAAGGCTCAAAAGCGGGGTTTGTCCGCAACAGAGTGAAGCGTGCCCGACTGGAAGGGGCTTTGGTACACGAATACACTGGAGATAATCCTGACATTGAAAAAGCGTTACAAGAAGTCGCAATAACATGGCAAAAGGAACGCCACGGACCGCAAGTCTTTTTAGCTGATTTTACTTTGTTTAATGATCGTATGGGTAAACGCTGGTTCTATGCTGAACAAGAAGAAAAAATAGTTGGCATTATAATACTTAGCGAACTCCAATCGTATAATGGATGGCTTCTAAACAGTGTCCTGATAACCAAAGACGCCCCCCATGGTATTTCAGAATTATTAGTCATCTCTATGCTACAAATTTTAGCACAAGAGAATTGTCAATACGTTTCTATGGGTCCGTGCCCCGGGAACCAACTAGGAGAAATCATCGGACTGAATGAATTTTCCAAAACAGTTGCACGTTGGGTCTATCAATTGGCAAAGAAAGTTTTTCATCTCGGTGGCCGTGAAGCCTTCTGGAAAAAATTCGAGCCGACAATTTACCCCTCATATTTGTTGTTTCCTGAAAAAAACTTATCCTATTCAAGTATAAAATCTCTTCTTAAAGCCCTAAATGCCCACGTTTAAAAACTCGGCATCTCCAATCCTGCTTTAAAATCCAGGATATTTACAAAAAATCTGGAAAGTTGCACAACAAAAAATCAATACTTAACAAGATTTGCAATTGGCTACAACGTTTAATTTCTCTGCATTATCGCGTAACATCAGCTACCAGTTCTTATGAGTAATTTTTGTTTTTTTCCTTAAGCTACTGATGACACAAAAGTATTAAATCTGGTTTTTATCAAAAAGTTTATTTTAACGTTGAACTTTATTAAACCTTAAACATCTTAATGTTTTTGTATGCGTTATTCTGGAAGCTCAATTCTGCTTTATTCTAATAATTGAATATTTGCTGAAATTGTGACGATTCAATAGTCATTTTGTACTTATTTTTTTTATCTTTTTTTATAACCGCTGGAGAACTAACAAAAAATCTCGGCGATGCGTCTTCACCATGTTTTATTGGATCTTATAAATGAACTCTAGACTTACCCTTGTCGGTATCCTGTTTTTTTTAACGGCTGGCTGTAGCAGTATCGAAAAATTAATTCCCGGTAACACGCTTGCCATGGATGCCGTTGGCTTGCCTGTTGGGGATTTGGCCGGTCTCGGGCCACAACAAGTAATTTCTACCAGAATGACTATAGATCATGATGGCGAAGAACTGTCAGTCGCCCTGTATCAACCTGCTCATGCTCCGCTAAATTCCCCCGCCATCGTTTTCTTGCCAGGCTTAATGGCTCCTGATGACCAATATGAAAGCTATGCTCGCGCACTTGCATCACGAGGATTTATTGTCGCCGTACGTGGGTGGTATTCAATGTTTACCACTGATATTGAACTAGCACATGACGCAAACCTGATCGCCGACTGGCTGATCAGTACACAAAGTGTTGACCCCAAAAAAATTGGTGTCGCCGGTCATTCTATGGGGGGCAAGGACGCGATGCTTGCAGCATCCAGATACGGCGTTTTCGCCAGTGTGGTTGCCATTGATCCTGATGACAACGGCAAGTTGTCTGTCGCACATGGCGGACTTATCTCCTTAATGCGCGCCCCTTTATTGCTTATCGGTGCGGAGGTTGCCTGGCAAGCGTCCAGCGTCTGTGCGCCGAAAGAAAACAACTACCAACGTTTTTTTGAGCAATCGCCGCCAGGCACCATTGAACTAACCCTAAAAGATGCCGATCACGTACAAATGCTGGATGAGCCAGACCGTTTTGGTTACGGTATATGTCGTTGCGGCACTGCAGACTCTCGCCAAGTTCGTATTACGGCAAGACGTGCAACTGTCGGCTTTTTTGTCCAACATCTAATGGATGGTCCGGCGTTGCCAAAACCACAGCAAAGCGATGCGTTAATCAGGGTGGCTCAAAACAATCATATAATGGCAAAATGAAGCTAATAAAATCAGTTAGGCTTTCTGAGCATTTCTGAATAATGAAAGAATATTGTTACGAGTCACCCAATGTAATTGGGTAGCATTGTTTTTCAGCTTTATGTTTATACCTCTCAACTCATCCGGAGTAACCGTGAATAGACTGTTTTGCATTTTGTTAGGTGTCATCTTGCTTGGCTCCGTTAAGGCAGATGAAAAGGATTTTAGGTGTTTTAAGTCAATTAATTTAAAGACACCGCTTAAGCTTCAATTTATTTTTCAAACTGACAAGGATGACTTAGGATTCGTTAGTTACCAAAATGGTAACGGGGCTATTCCGGTAAAATTAATAAAAGAAAAAGAACTAAAAAGACTGCCGGGTGGCAGACCATCAGAGTTTGAAGCCCAATGGCAGGAAATGACTACCGATGGAACAGGTGGAATTTATAGGGTTATTAGCCAAGGTGCCATGATAAGCGACTTCCGATACCTTCGAAAAAAAGACGGCAAGGTATTTCAGTTCCAGGAAGACATGGATGCATCTACTGAGAAAGGGTGCAATTGGAGTACAAAATAAAATAAAATTTTCTGGGGGGATTAAGCTACAAGCCATCGTTCCTCTCTTTGCTTTCCCCCCTACAAACCTACTCTTTTTAAGTATAAACGCAATGATAAAAATATTAAGCAGCAGCGCTCAAAAATATCTTTTTATTGTATTTCGCCTCGAGCGTAAAGTAACTTTTTAACAAAAATTAAAAAAGGTGAGGTAACTTTCTGGTATGAAATTAATAAAAGACCGCCTATTACGCCTACTCTTTGCAGAAAACCTTTTATCGCAGTATCTATTAGTTCATAACCCAAGAAAGTCGCCTCACTCTCCGTATTTTCACACATCGAGCTTTTACAAAAAAATAACAGCTATCTCTTATTTAAGAGACTTATGCATATTTTTTAATAGCTTGGTCATTTCACTTCGCGCTTGTTCGCCGCCGACAGAGTGTTTTAAGCTACTGCCAAAGCCAGCAACCTGATCAGTGAAAGTCCTATTCACATAGAAGACCAGCGAACCATCGCGATAAGGCAAACAAGCAATAGTAAGCTGATTGGAGTTATATGAATGCCCGGCATAAAATTGTCGGGAAATAATCAACTCGCCAGCATCCGTAGCCAACATAATGCGGTGAATCAGAATAGCCGTAGGCCGACTTTCCACCTGACGATTACGCCAGAAAAAGGTCTCTTCGGCACCTGCTGGCAAAGCAGCGGGATAATTGAGCCAAGCCTTATACAATTCCGGAAAATAACGAGCTAGCACTTTGCTGTTCAGCGTAGCTGTTCGAAGCTCCCCCCCGGGATTGGCTTCCGCTCCATTACCGCGATCATAAGTTGCAATTCCCTTCAAGCCATTCTTGCGATAAGCCTGCCAACGTTGCCATAAAATTTTCCGGTAAGCTTGTGATGATGCATCAGGTTGTGTGGAACTGGTAGTCTTTAATACCTGAAACTCTTCAGTCGATAGGTTAAATTGGCTGCCTGGCGTTGCCGCCAAAAAATTGGCGGCTTCATCACTCCCGGCTTTGAAACCGAATCCTTTGAATGCATCCAGTGTTGCCTGTAACGGAATCACACCCTCTTTAGCAACCTCGGTATCTATTGATACCAAACCTTTACTCCTGATAATCCCTGCCATTTTAGATGGCGCTACCGGAAAATACATGGCGGCACCTGCTGCCAACTCTTTTTCGTCACCCTCTGCAACATTAAAAAAAACGACTTCACCCTGATTTAGCTTGGCAACATCTTGTTGCTGAATGCCAAGTTGTTGAATCAACTCTTGAGAATCCGGCAAGCTTGCGGCAAACACGGGAAAACCACCCATTAAAACCAGCATAAAAATCATCAAATAGCCTATTTTATACTTTTGAAGCACAACATTTTTTACTGTTATATATTGATCAGACATGGCGTTAATCCTCTATAAGAAAAATAAATAAAAATGGGCAGAGTAATTTGAGCTTACCCAGCCTGGCTAATGACCAAGCGCCTTGAAACCTGCCCAGGCAATCTCAACGCCAATGCATAGCACAAAAAAGGCGAGAATTTTTGATATGGCCAAGGCAACGTCAGCTGAAAACCGCTTCGTCATAAATTTGAGATTTCGGTAGCAAATCGATACGACTAAACACGTTAAAAAAATCCCGATAATTGCGGCTCCTTGTTCCAACGTAACCAGGAGCATGGATTCTCGATTCAAATGAGCACTAAAGGTCAAAACTACTGCCAGACCTCCCGGGCCTATCGTCAACGGAAAAGTAAAGGGATAAAAAGCCTTCGGCTCAATTGCTGTGTAAGGATAATCCGGACTCTCTTCAGAGGGAGGTTTACCGGTCTCTTTTTGATTCAATAGCTGCCATCCCATCAATGCCAAAACGATCCCTCCCGAAAACTGGACTACCGGGATGGAAATTCCAAAAAGTTTCAGGATATAGCTGCCGAAAAAAAAGAAAAAGGCTAATAAAAGAAAAGAATACAGGGCTATTCTTCTCGACATCGACTTCCAGGTTTGATCGTCAACCTCTCGGGTCATCCCGTAAAGAATAAGAGCCGTCCCGATGGGATTAATCACCGGGAACAATGCAGCGAAAATCATGGGGATAAGTTTTAAAGCAATAAATAAACTGGTCACTTCACACCTTCCAACTCTACGATTAACGACTCTATTTCTTTATTGCCCGGCAATGCTTCGGCAGCTTTTCTTTTCAAACAAGCGCCCCTTTGTTGTCGCCAGCCTCGCGCTGTATGGAAATCAATGTACTGAGTATCTGGCGCAAGCTTGCCGGCCTTGGCAAATTCTTGTAGCGCCGTGGTTTTATCTGCTTTACGTACCAATATCAAGCCTCTTGGTTGAGTTGCTGTTTTTTAAGCAACCCAACTACCTGTATTAAAAAACTAATTAATCAGGATTAATTTGACTGATTTTCGAGCCTTGCAGTCCCAAGCCGGCCATCAAACCTTTCTGACCAAAAATAAACGCATACACTCCGTCTTTCGCTGTCGTAGTTGTTAGTGATTTAGCCATGCCCTTATCAACAACAACAATACTCGGGCCAACACCGACTTCCCAGCCTTCACTACGATTAAGGTAGCTCAACGAGGCATTGTCCATAAAAAACAATGCATAACTGAACGATTGTACGCCAGCTTGCAAACCATACGACCCGGCGACGATATTATAATAACCAGCAGTTCTACCGTTCTTAAACAAGGCACCACCACTGCCATATTGAGCACCGACCAGAAAGCCGGCTTTAACAATACCAGGAAATACTAATATACCTTTAGCTCGCCGCCCCAACTGTCTGGCCTCCGGATTACTTGCATAAAGACTCTGTAATGCGGCGTTGGAGTCACGAGTAATATCCACTGAGGAATTCGCCAACTGTCCGCCCGTCGATTGACAGCCAGCAAGAGCAATCAGGCTTATCAATAAAAGACCTAACCATTTATTATTTAACATATTTATCTCCTGTTACTTTAATTGTTTATTGAATTAATTTTGGTATTTTTCCGGACTAACATCAATCATTGTCCCTATGAGGGAAATGTAACGGCTTGTAACTCATTATTTTTTAATTTAAGAGTAAATTGTGCTCTGGAACAGGCCATTTTTAGAGTAACGTTTTAATCACTACCCTCTCAACGTTCAAGATAAACTTCCAGGCGCCCCTCGCGCACCGCCTGTACCAACCCCTGATAATCCTGCTCATTCTGGTCGGCATAGCTTTCAGAAAAATCAGCCAGCGCCTCATCAAAATCTTCTTTCTTGCCCAGATAACCGGCAATTTTCGCAGCATCTCCCGAGCGGGCATGCGCACGCGCCAGTGCCCAACCGCAATATCCAGCGTACTGATTCATCACATCGGGTCCCATCAATTCGACTAGTGGCTTGATCTTCATATCCCGCATTTGCCGGATATAAAAGTGGTTGCCTTGATTAGTCTCAGCCCAGCCAAGAAAGATATCGCTCGCCGACTGCATCAATCGTTGCCCCATAGCCACGCGTTGACCATGATTCGGGTAAATGCTCCGTCCGGCATAAGGCTCAAGGACTGAAGCGTTTGCTTGCTTCACCTGTAGAAACAACGGATCGTCAGCCCCCCCCATCAGGAGCATAATAGCGCAGCGAGTGCCGACACTGCCGATCCCGACTACTTTCATAGCCATGTCCTTTAATTCATAACGATCCAGCAATAGCCGCCGATCCTCTGCCAGCGTAGCTCGGTAACCCTCAAAAGCTTCGCGTACACGGGCTTTCACCACTTCCTCTTCCTCGGCCTGGAGATGGAAGATCAGCGGTGGATTGTCACGGATGCGATGTACACCGCCCTCGAAAGTCACCAATTCGGGAAAATCCTCATCCAACACATCACGATCATGGGCTTTTGCAGCCCGTTTTTTAGCTCGTTCCTTAGTTGTATCATCCTTGATCTGCTCAACCATCTCGTCGGCATCAATACTGAAATACCAAACATCAAGCACCCCCATTCTGGAAAATTCGCGCATCCGCTCACGGTAACTGCGTACGCAACCCTGTGCCGCCACACGCGCTTCGCCGGCGGTAAAACCATTATGCCGCCCGGCAACCACAAAGCTGGCGGCAAGGCGTTTGATATCCCACTCCCAAGGTGCCGGCAGGGTTTCATCGAAATCGTTGATAGCGAAGATCAACCGCCGTTCCGGCGTTCCAAAAGCACCGAAATTAAGCAGATGACAATCGCCGCACGCTTGTACACGAATACCCGTGGATGGCAAGCCCGCAAGATCGGCCGCCATAATGGCCGCTGTTCCCCGGTAAAAAGCGAACGGCGATTGCATCATCCGGCCATAGCGGATAGGTAACAGTTCAGGTACACGACCGATGCTTGATTCAATCAGTTGCTCAACAGGATCGCGGCGATGAGCAGGAGCATGCCACTGCGTATGGCTTGCCAGCGGCACCGCAAGACGCATCGCCTTGCCTTCGTCCTTACGATCTGTTCGCGAGCGCCGATCTACCGTGATCGGCTGCGCAATCTTGATAGGGGCGCTGTCTTTATCAGCATGTTTTTTGAGAGCCTCTTTTTTCATTCTTATTTCCCCTCACTTCAAATTATTTTTGATTAAAGCCCTTAACAATATGAATTAAAATAGCACCTGATTAGCAAGCTATTTTCATAACTTGTAGAAGCGAATAAATTTGTCCCTATGGAGAAATAATTTTTCGCCACATCACAACAAAATTCCCAGCAAGCGTTTAATCATATCTTCCAGAGAAATCATTGTTAAGGCCAATGGCAACACGGGAGCCAAAGCTGCGATAACGGTTTGTAGCACTACCGTCTTACCGAACGGAAACGGTCGCATACTTTTAACGACTTCAAAACTACCGGCCAGGTCATTCAAGGACTGAATATCCCCGCTGCCGACTAATTGTTCATCCTGCGGTGCTCCACCGCGCAACCATTTTTGGTCAAATTCCTCAACGTAGCGGCTGGCCAGTGCCCCATACTCAAGTAACCCTTGCCGTTTGGTTTGCGCCAGAAGAGGAGCAAATACGCATAAGGGCCCCAGTACAAGTATCAGACAAAAAACGGTAAAGGCCACGATCTCCGGCTTAAAATTTAGCAGCGTATCGCTTTGATAGAAAATATGGTTGGCAATCTGGCCTGCAAGCAAGGTACCTTGTGACAGTAATAAAGGCATAAATGCAGCGGCGCTACCCCCAAGAAAACCAAGCCCTCCCGCGCAATCGGGATGAGTCGGCACAATATGCAAATCCAGACGGGAAACTTGCCATAGAAATCTCGCCCAAATAAAAATGCGAAAGTACCAGCGCAATAACAGAAACTGAAAAACCGGAATACTGACATAAGCATACCAATATCCAGATGGAGAAAATCGGTGCTGGCCATCCGCCCAAACCGCATACCAAGTAACCGCTGTCAGCGCCAGTTGACTTGACCATAAAAAGTGGCCCACCGTCAACACCAGAACAATCAGAAAAATCTCAATTACTATCGAATTACGTAAGAGCATCGCCGAATCAATAGCCGCTTCAAACTTCGGCCGGGTCTTTAGCGGAATAATTCCGCGCTCGATAAATTGTTGCACAATTAATCTGATGCGCTTGTGAACCAGGATTTCTGCCACCAACAGCAATGGTAAGGACACCAAAAAGCGAAGGTGTGCATCAATATCATAAAAGAAAGGGACTTTACTAGCACCACCAAGCAAGTCACCAGATAACACCGAGAGTAACAATAACGGCAACCAGGTAAATAGAGAAATAACGATCACTCTACGCTTGACCAAATTAAGCGTATCAGTAGTTAGCCTCGCACGGATAAAGAACTGAAACAGGGGGCCACCCAGAACCAAGGAAAAGTCATCAGGTTGTTTACTCTCGGATGAAGATTTCATAACGTTTTTAATACCCCCCTATTTTCACTTTACTTCTTTTACAAACTCGCAACGTTGCTTAATCAATGGTGATGCACCTGGATTACCGATACCTCTGGCAATCATGGCAATCACTCGATCATCCTGATCATAACCGACATGAGCTTGCATGGGATTGGCAAGATCAGCCATACCAAAAGCATCCATGACCTTGGCAATATTGATATTGACATTGGTGATCTTCGCACAAAGCCGGGAATCAATATATTTTTCAGAAAAACCGGGTGGTATGCCATAACTTAACAGGTCATTCGGATCGCTAAAGGCAACAATCTCGGTTTCTTTGAGCATGCGCTTTTTATAATTAGCGCCACCAGGATAGCAATAACTCGCCTCCTGTCCCGCCACTTCAGGAAGTTCACGGCCCAATTGCAACATCGGCAGCTGGTTGGACAGCATAAAAAAAGGAATATGCTTGCTTTGCAATGCGGCAATGGCTTTTGTAGAAAGGGTATATTGCTTGATTGAACCTAAATGTTTTTCTGGATTTGCCAGCAAAGAAGCAATACGCTGCATACCATCCATGACGATACGACTACCTAAACTATGAGAAATAATGACATAGTTATCGTTGGCAATACGGTCGGCATTGGAATCGTTCAACCCCAGGCAGGCATGTTTACCGCTGCTTGGAAGCTCTCCCCAATCTTGGGTCGCCATCCAACAGAATGACTGTGCGTATGCTGCCAGAATTGGCACTCGGCTTTGTCCCAGGTAAATAATAGGATCGGGGCCGGTATCGTTACTGAACTTTTTCAACATACCGTTAATTCTGGCTCTGCGAAAGTCGTATTCGCCTGACGTATCGAAGTTAAGCAATGCTTTTTCTTGCCGGGTAATTCCCGACCAGGTCAATTCGTAAAAGGTCAGTTCTTGGCCATTTTGCTCGTTGAGCAAATGGGTTACCCGTAAATTACCGAGATCCTTGTCCGGAAATAAAGGGGTATTTAGATCAATATTTTTCTGGCCTTCAGAGCGCACGTTCAGGTTTAACTCCTTGGCCAACTTCTCCAGAAACTGAGTGGTATAACCAGGCGTATGATCCCCTACCCCATGCACAAAAAGCACCTTGGTTTTACCTTGTTTTTTGGCCAAATCGGCGGTAATACCCGTAAAAGCTTGGCCCCACACCTGGCATTGCCGACTATCTTCATTTTCAGACTTTTCCAAAACGGCTTCGGCAGCCCCCTTACCAAGACTTGCGCAACCAGATAACAAGTGCCCGGTAGCAAGACATAAAAATAGCAATAGGGTTTTTACCGCGCAAATATTAGAATATTTATTCATTAATTTCTTCCTGTGCGTAGTGGAGAAGAACGTTATTAAATGCGTATTTTTCTGATTGCCATAGTGATGAACGGCTATTTACTAACAAATATAGCTCTATATTTGTCTTTCGTCCTGATTTTAGCTAAAAAAATATCACTGTGCTAGGTTCTGTTGACGTTTCACCAATCCGGTAGAATAAGTCGTTTTGAATGAAATGAAGCGGATAACATTAAGTGATGAAGAGTGGACTCGTATTTTGGCAAGCTTAAAAAAATTGCCTGGAGTTCATATCGGTTTACCCGATATTTGCAGGCAGTTTGTTAATGCCATTTTGTGGATATTACGTACGGGAGCACAGTGGCGTGTATTACCGTCAACGTATGGTAAATGGAATAGCATCTTCAAGCGTTTTTCACGTTGGTGTATCAATGGCATATGGGGTGAAATTCTCTGTCATCTTGCTGAAGACGCTGATTTACAAGATGTTTCCATGGATGGTTCAGTTATTAGAGCACATGCCTGCGCAGCTGGAGCGGCATATAGTTCTGCTGAGAATGAAGCACTTGGGCGCTCCAAAGGTGGATTTGGTTGTAAGATTCACGCGCTTTGTGATGGCTTGGGCATGCCCATCAAATTTATCCTGACAGGCGGGCAGGAGGCTGAATGCAAGCAAGCCATATCTTTATTGGAAAATGTTAATGCTTCAGCCGTTTTAGCAGACAAAGCCTACGACACGAACGAGTTGCGGGAGTGGTTAGCCAGTCGTGAAATAAAAGCGGTTATCCCACCTAAATCGAACCGAAAAGAAGATATTGAGTGCGATTATTGGCATTATAAGGAGCGGCATGCCATTGAATGTATGTTCGGTAAGCTCAAGCACTATCGCAGAATTGCTACACGATATGAGAAAAAAGCTATTAATTACATGGGGATGCTATCATTTTCCTCGGTGCTTTTATGGCTGAGGTGAAACGTCAACAGAACCTAGAAGCTTATTACTAACAGCCCGAATCCGTTGAGAAAAATCAGGCAACTGATCGGCCGTTTGAGCGACAGGGTTAATAAACGCTTGCCGCTGCAGTTGATCAAAAGGTAATTCAGTCGCCAGCATATTGGATTCATACAGATACTCAGGTAAATAACCACTCAACAAAATTTTCCAGGAAAAGGGCAGATGCTGTGGATTAATCCGCGTATTAAGCCAGATAACGGTAGTACAATTGTCTAATAAGGTGTTGTAAAACGCCGGTTTATCGTGCAGCTCATTGATCTTTTTAATGTATTCCAAAAATAAGCGACGTGCATTTTCTTTATGCGAGTTAATACGATAACGGTAGACCTTTTCGACAGGATTCTTACGATAATTAGTACGCAGGCGAATGACATCGCGTTCATCTGCCACAATATAGGTTAATTCATACTGCCGAAAAAATCCTTTGATCGTCGAATAGCCTTCATTCAACTCTTTACGAGCTTCTATTGAAACTGCTAGATAATCTTTATCACCAAAATTAAAACTAACAATGGTATGGGCAATAGCCGGGCCCATCCAATAAACAGCAAACAAATCACCGCCGTTGAGCTGGTTTAAATCATAGGTTTTGGTGTAATAAGCCGGTGAAAAATCAAACTCACTGCGATAATCCATATTACGGACATTATGCACCGTTACCTTATCACCATCAATAGTAGCAAAGGGAAGTTTGGCCAGATCCGGTTGCCATTGCCTTTCATTGGAAGGACTAACAGTAAACCACCAGCCACTCACAATCCCGATAAATAAAATTGAATAGGCTATCAATAAACGCTTGCGCCAACGTATAAAGCCTAAACCAATCAACGTTATCAAGCCAAACAAAGCAAATACTGCCGCGATCACTACTTGTATTTTACCGGTATGAGAATCACCAAAATAGAGTGCCAACACAGCCCAGATATTGGTACCTATAAGTAACAATACCAATAACGACCACTTAATAAAGCTCAACATAATAGCTCCGTTATTTTAACTATCAGTTTACTAAACGCGTAGTCAGAACGAAAGCCTCTTATTTTCTCGGAAAAATTTTCATTCATTCCCCAATACCACCATAAGTTTTGATGATGAAAAAATTCGCAGACAGGTGGCTCACTGAATAGCTTCTAAGGAAACCGGTCGGCTGAAATGTCAGGATACCAAGATGTTGCCTAGGGTATGAAAAAAGCCCCATGAGAAGATTAAGACTCACAGGGCTTTTGTGTATAGTGCGTAGAATGGAACTCACGAAACTTTTTCCATCCTGCCAAACTGACTATTTCGGTATCAAAGGAAGTTTAGAACCGATAACGACATCGCCAGCACCTTGTAAAAAGTTTTCAACTTGCAGGGCACGCGCCGCAATTGTTTTCGTGGTCGCTTTTGCTACTGCAGAGTAATACTTTGCGTCAAGTGCGACACGCTGTTTACGAAATTCAATCGTACGTTTTGCAAGGTCACCAGCTTTAGCATCTGTCAATTTATCAATGTTACTTAAATAGTCCGCAATGATCGCCAAACGTTTGTCGTTTAACGCCTTCAATTTGGCGTTAAAAACATAATACACATTCAAAAACTTCTTCTCTTGCGCCGCATCCAGGGCCAACGATTTCTTGACGAAGTCCTCTTTATCCATTTCCAGAGCAAAGCGAAACATGTCAAGTTCGTTACCATTAGGAGGTGTTGTCGTCTCTAATGACTTAACGGTAGAAGTGCTATCGACTTTTTCAGCGTAAGCAACGCCATTAATAGCAGAGAAACCAAAGCTTGATACAGCAAGAATAATCGCCAAATTTTTATATTTCATAAGTTACCCCTAAGTTTGTAAATTATTGTGAGACTAAATTATACCTTAAAAGAATCATTATGTGCGTTAGGAATTAATTAAATAAATTGCCCATATAATACTTTGGCGAAATACCGGATGCGCTTCAACAAAGCAACATTATCGATTCAACTGCCGGCTTAATCGTCACGGATTTTTCTTGCGCTGTTATCAAGCCAAGCAGGACTAATTGGACACTTTTTTTACTGACCAACACAAAGTAAAAAAATAGATCGAAAAGTATCGCACACATCGCCCAATCTAATATCATTTCTCGAAAGGAAAAACCCGCTTCCAGTCTTTTTTCATATCAACTACTGTCCAGCCTTTCTTCGTGGCTTCATCAAGTGCAGTATCAAGACGACCAAAGTCGGCATTACTGTCATAGGCATATTCACGTTCGGCATCGGTGTGATGAACAAGCAGTGCGAAATGCGGCGCATTAGTCGCTGCTGTCCACTGTAGCATTTGCAAATCACCATCGGAATTACCGAATGCAGCTATTGGCCTGCGCCCAATGAATTGTTGAATGCCCACTGGCTTACCTTCATTATCATCAATAAAATTAATTTCCGGCAGGCGCATCAATACCGGCTTACCATTAATCAGCTCATACTTATTTTTAACATTACTGCCGATAACCTGTTCAGGTGGAATACCATAAACTTTTTCTGTCCACGGACGCATAAATTCAACACCACCGCCAGAAACAATATAAGTCTTGAACCCATTAGCACGAAGGTAGCTAAGTAGCTCCAACATGGGTTGATAAACCAGTTCAGTATAAGGCCGTTTAAATTTAGGATGCTTTGACAGTGCCAGCCAGTATTTTGAAATCTGATTAAATTCTTCAACCGTCATACCGGTGTGTGTGGCCATTATCATTTCCACCAAGCCATGGTCTCCACTCGCCATGACGCCCTTCATATCGTTAGTCAGTACCGATTTAAAAGGCTCAGTAGTTTTCCACTCGGGGTGTTCTGGCGCTAGCGCCTGCACACGGTCGAGGGCAAAAGCCAGTTGGACATACATCGGCTGCTCGCACCACAAAGTTCCATCGTTATCAAAAGTCGCAATCCGTTCGGCGGGTGGCACAAAATCAGGGCCGCCTTTTTTAGTCACGCTTTTAACAAACTGCACAATGGCCGTTTTTGTTGCACCATTATTCCACGACGGCAGGAAGTCAACAGATCTGGCGTGAGCAACCACCGACAATGATAAAAATAAAAGCCACAGGATACTGCGGCAGTAATAAAATGTTAGACGTTTGTTGGTTAATTGATTCATATTGTTATGTTTTGTTTTTATTGTTTTTTATTTCTGATCAAATTTAGTTCATACGGTCGCAAAATATTGCGTAACGGGATACACCCAACTCCGTGGTCATACCAAACAGGGTTATCAGCCCAATGGCTATATCAACCAAACCCAAAGATGCTGCAATCAAGGCTAATGTTGTACCTGAATCAATCCCAAGGCTATTTGTTTACTGAACTCACTGAGTAATTTACTAAGTGCTTGAGCCACGCTGTTATAACTTGGATCATTCAAAAACTGTTTTATGTTGGCTTGACCATTACTGACTATGGTGTGGTTCTTTTCCTCCATGATTGCCCAATTTGCTTCAAGACTTACCGACTTGCCAAGTTGCGTATCGAAGCGACTAATATCGACAATAACTCGATAATCAACGTCACCGTAAATACTCCAGGGATAGGCCCTTACAATCGCATTGGGTTGCAGCATTGCCACGTTTTTGGTTAATACGGCAATGATATTGTCTTTTAACGGTGCCGCCCATAGGTCAAACTCAGCCATTTGTACACTGTTATTTTCGGCACGCGTAACAATCTGCCGACGATCAAGTAAAGCGGGTAGCGACAGAGGTCCTATACCAATCAATGGTTTTTTTGCGATAACGGCGCTACTGATGACAGGCCGCTGACTCTGGGCTTCAAGGGTATAAAAACGAGTAACAGGATCCCCTGCACAAGCCGTTAACAGGCTGCTAATGCATAGCATGATAAAACCGTTTGAATGTTTAATTAGCATGTTGACTACTTCTCTTTTTTACCACGAATTAAAGAATCAGGATGTTCTTCCAGATAATCGGTTAGTTGCCTAACCGAACTTGCCGTTTGAGTCAGTTCTTGCAGTAATTGGTTAAGTTCGTACTGCGTAGTAGAGCCTGGTTCTAATGTTGTTAACACTTTTTGCGCTGAATTCATGGCTTTATCGGCAGATTGCAGGGTTTTATCAGCACTGCCCAATGTGCCGTCAGCAGTGACTAAAGTTTTGGTTGCAGCCTTTGATGTGCTCTGTAAAGATGCCAGGGTTTTGTTGATTTCGGTAGTCATTGCTTCCAATGGCAGTTTGGAAATCTTATCCATAATAGCTTGTGCAGAATCAACAATATGACTCATTGAGTTTGGCGTCGTCGGAAATTCCTGATAGCCCGTGTCATTCTGATGAAACTCGACTTTACTTTGTGGAAATATATCTAAAGCAACAAACAGCTGCCCTGTCAGCAGACTACCTGTTTGTAGTTGTGCACGTAAACCTTTTTCAATAAGATGCACTATATTATCTTTAACCGTCATGTTGGCTTGTTTATTCATGACTATAATACGGTCAGGCTCTACTTCAACCACGACAGGAATAAGTATCTCGGCAGTTTTTCCATCTATTTCCAGGTTAATATCAGTGACTCTGCCAACCGGAATACCACGTAATAAAACGGGCGCACCAACAGTTAACCCGCGTACCGATTCACTAAAATACATAACAACTTTAACGGTTCTCTGATAAATCACTTGTGTGGATTGGTCATAATCGTCGAACAGTTGAAATGGCGTGTTTTCGGGCGCAATGTCCGCCGTTTTATCATCAGAGGAAGCACGAAAAGCAATGCCGCCACCCAATAACGCCGCTAAAGGCCCGGTCCGTAATTTAAAACCATCGGCACCCGCTGATAAATCAATGCCGCTATCTATCCAAAAGCGGGTATTTGTTCTTATAAATTGATCATAAGGCGCGTTAACAAAAACCGTTAATTTAATATTATCCGCATCTTTGGCTAAGGCATATTCGAGTACCTGCCCTACAGCGATACCATGAAAATTAATCTGTGTTCCAGGGCCCATCGAACCGAGATTAGTCGTCTCAAGTATAAATTTTTTGCCTTGCGCGTTTGTTTCCAATACCGGGGGCTTGTTAAGCCCCTTAAAATGACGCTCTTTTTCTCCTTCTTCGGGCTTAATGGCGATGTAAGCCCCAGACATCAGAGTGCCTAAACCGGATACCCCAGCTAAACCAATTTGTGGCTTTACTACCCAGAACTGCGTGTTGTTGGTTAAATACACACGGCTTTCTTTATCCATTTGTGCGGTGACTGAAATAGTTTTTAAATCTTTATTAATGACGATGTCGGAGACCTTACCAATTTCTACATCCAGATATTTTATTTTGGTTTTATCTATTTCCAAGCCATCCGCACTAAGAAAACTAATGGTAATTTCCGGCCCTTTTTCCGATACCGTTTTATAAATCAACCAAGCACTCACCAATAATGCACATATCGGTAATAACCAGATTAGCGGTAATTCCCGATTTTTATTGACAGCAGTATCTGTCGCTTCGTAAGGGGGTTCGATAAAATCATTCATAGGTTTTTCTGATTATCCCAAAGTAAGCGTGGATCAAAATTTTCGGCAGCGAACATCGTTAATATTACCACGGCAGCAAATGCAGTTGCCGCAGGACCTGCAATAATCTGTACTTCACCAAAATTAACTAAATCAACCAAAATGGAAATCATAAAAATATCCAGCATCGACCATCGTCCTACAAAAGCAATAATACGATACATCACCGTCCAGCGACGGGCATTGATTTGCCAGCGAAAATGCGTACAAAGCAACAATAAACCAATACCTATCAATTTTGATGAAGGTACGAGAATGCTCGCTACCAAAACCAGGAGACCGATGGGTATCATGCCACTATCGATTAATTCGACAATACCGCCGGCAATGGTATGTGGATCACCTGCACCAAATTGATTAACGGTCATAATGGGAAAAATATTGGCAGGAATATACAGTAAAAAACTACTGAACAACAAGGCGCTGGTACGTTGCAAACTATGCGGATGTCGTGCATGTAAATGACTATTACAGCGTGGACACGATAAAGAATGATTACCTGTTTTTACCAGAAAACCACAATCATCGCAGCGGATAAACCCTTGACTGAGCGCATTCGTTTTAGCTTGCATTGTTGTTTTCCTTACGTAATTGTTCAATACGTTGCCAGAATAACCTGTTATCCAGATTGCTGGTTAGCAAGGTTGTTATGATGATTAAGGCGATAAAAGCATAAAGACCCCAGCCGAATTTAAGTGGGGCAATCGCCATAAGCTTAACGCAGGCAACAATGATGCCCAGCATATAGACCTCAAGCATAATCCATTCATCCAAATGGTACATCCAGCGCATCCAGGTCACTAAATACCGATTGGAGCGCTTAAAATAAAGGTGCCCGCTAATCAATAAGGATAAGCTGATATGAACTAATGGAAACATAATGCTCGCCAAAAACACGACAATGGCCACTGGCCACATATTTTCATTAAATAAAGCAATAACCCCGGACAACAATGTTCCCGTATTGGCATCGCCCAAAACGGTTATACCCATCATTGGTAATAACACACTGGGGAAAAATAATATAAACCCCGTAATAGACAGAGCAAAAGTACGCTCAATACTTTGTTTACGGGGGCGTGACAGTAACAAGCCGCACCGTGGACAATGGGCTTTTTCGCCGATTTTTAACTGAGCAGGTTTGAGCAATAAATCACACTCGGGACAGGCGTCGTAGTTTGTGCTATTCATATCTTTGGTAAAAGAATACGACAAATTGCGTTTCTATGGAGATTTATAAAAGTGAGCATGATATGACAAACCGGGATAGAGGGATAGCATAAAAAACTAACCACACGAGCCATAAGCACTAGCAAAACAAACGCAGCATAGAGTACAAGCCTTTTGCACTCTATGAATGACGCTTTGTCTGGCTAAGGAGAACGAGAAAAATTACCCGTTTAAAGCAGCCTGAATTTTAGCTTCATCTTCATGGGAAAGAGACGTTTTCAGAATGGTTCCGCCAGTGCCTTTTAACTCTTCAAGGACTTTGTCGGGTGCGGCTGACGGGCTTCGCAGCAAAACGAACAGTGCCGAACTACCGGGTGTCAGCGTAGTACCAAGTTCCTTCATGAAATCATCATTGATTCCAACGTCAGTGAGAGCGCCTGAAACCGCACCCGCCGATGCACCGACGGCTAAACCCAGCAGTGGATTCAGGAAGATCAAACCAATCAGTGAGCCCCAAAAACCTCCCGTTATCGCACCAGCAGAAGTAAGATTAAAAGCCTGATGTAATTTGACTTTACCATTGTCATTTTTAACAACAACAACTGCATCTTCGAGATCCAGCAGATAATCACGTTGCAGTTTCCACAACTGAAGACGGACTTCTTCTGCTTTATGTATATTTTGATAACCGACGACTATTAATGTGTTCATGCTGTTTCCTTAAATTAATTAATTGTTCAGCTGCTATTGTGAACAGAGTGGAATACTTGCTGAAGGTTATAATAGCTTAAAAGAGGCTGTCTTCTTATACGATGACAGCCTTTATTTACCGTTTAAAAACGACCGATTAAAATTTTAACTTACTCTTCAACTTTGCCCAGAAAGATTCTTTTGGAGCCTTTTAACACTCTTCTATCACAACAGGAACCAGTGTTTTTGTATCAATAACTTCGACAATTACATTTTTGGCCTTGCCACCCTTGGTATGAGCGACAGCCGCGATAATGTACTGAGGTTTAATGATATCATCAATGCCAATAAATCCTCGCAGGTCACTTTGCCTAGCAGTTTCTTCACGGTATCTGCCTTGGAAGCATCAGCCGCAAAAAACAAGTCAGGAACCGGCAAAAACAAAAGCAATAATAGCCCTTGTAATAAGTCTGATGTTAATAAATTATACTTCTATCAGGTTAATTTTAACATTAAGAATGACGTAATATTAATTCCACAGATATTGTTTTATTTTCTATCCGTGAGATGCATAAACTATTTAGTTTAATAAAACGCGTATTTTTTATGCCAAGAATCTTACCAATACCCCGTCAAACCGACAAAAGGACCGTTCAAGGTTATATCGGCTGCCACGACGCGCTTGTCCACGCTAACCTGTAGCACCTTGTAACCTGCCTCCACTGACGTGGGCAAATCAAAGAAGCGTGTGCGGTAGCCAACCAGTCCCAGCACTCCACCGGTGAAGCTCACATTATCCGCCCCGAAGCCACCTACGTTGCCGTCCACCAAAGCAAACCAATGCGGAGAGAACTCCACCATGACCTTGCCGCCTATTATCGGAGCGGTGAAGGACTTGCTGCCAGAAACGCTGATGCCACGGATGAGATCGAGTTGATTGCCCAGCCAAATTGAACGTCCACCAGCATAGAGTTCAAGGAGATTGGAATTAGATTTATTGCTCCAGTTACCGACGCGCTCAGAGGCTGAGGGACCAAACACGCGGTACATTACCCCGTAATCCATGATGCCCATCTCCATTGACAAGCCCGAACTGATCCGATCGAAACGAGGCTTAAAATCCATGCTCATGTAATTGCCGTCCAGAAAGACCCCAAGCTTCTCGTAATGCGCCTCTAAATGCCCATTAAAAGCCATCGGAAAATTACGCAGCTTCCCGGCGATATCGATGAAACTGGCATCGATCGACTTGCCGTACCGACCCACGCCGAAATCACCGCTCACGCCTGGCATCCATGAGTAGAGCGAGAGATTGATCGCCCAAGGATTTTGGGTTTTGGCAGAGTCGTCTTTCTCAATTCCTGCACCGTGGATATTTGAGGCTGTCGCCAAGGTAACAGCAAGAGCTAGTGATTTAAAAGTCAAGAAAAATCTGCTATTTATGGTCATTCAAGCTCACCTTAATTTTTTTGAGTCGGGGTTGCAAACCTCGTCCCGCCTAGTTAGAGGTTTGCAACCTCATCACTCTCGTTTTAAAAACTATTGAAGCCTTCAAACGTTTGGAGCAAAGTTATAAATTCAGCTCCACTTATTTTTATTTATTCGTGAATTGCACGGGAATTAATAATTGCCTGACTAAGGCGCTGCAGTACCCGAAGTCCAGGAAGATAATCGAGTTGCCGCTAGCTCAGCCCAATGGTTAATAGCATTTTCTGCATCACCCCACTGCCACTGAAAACCGGTCGTAAACGAACCACCGCCAATCCTCTTATCCACCACCATAGCGAGTATCTGTCCTGTCACCGAGTCAGTTACCTTAGCTTCAACCTGCGCCGCACCGACAAATGGCATTGTGCCAGTCGCCAGATATTTGAGATTGGACAGCATGTGCGCCTGAGGGACGATCATCGAGATACTCCGCAGTCCTGGCGTAGCTGCCTCAGCATCGGTTAATGCGGCATCGAACTTCATAACACCAGGGCCAGGCTGATCGACGATTTCAAATTTCTGTCCGAGTTGTTCTTTAAGTTGCTGAGAGAGATAGTTCACCAACATCTGCTGATCAGAAGAGGAAATTTGGGTAGAGCTTCCACTCCAGAAAGTCACTGGATCAATGATGATTTTGGTATAATGCCGCCACTGCGCGGCCGGATTAACGTAACGCAGGCCAGTCTGATCCTTCCCGCCAACGGTGAGCAGGGAGCAATCGTCGGCAAGAAAAGCACAATTAACGCCAGATTGTTTGATGTCAACCTTTTGGGTAGTTGTACAGGCGCTTAATGCCAACAGACAAAGAGCAATCAATGGCAAACCCACCGCGACTTTTGTTTGAGATACTGAATTAATCGATTTAATGTTCATGGTTTATTCCTTATGTTTAACTTAAGTTGATTATTCGAAAAAATTACTTATTATTTACAGAAATTAACAAAAACCCTCTCCATGCAAAATCCCAAGCAAACCGGCAATTCTTGCGAACTGTCCAGCCCGTTAATACTTCAATTAATGTCCTCCTTGCTCGGCTTTCATGGCTTCTTCGATCTTCGCTTTTACAGCATCAAGGTTAAAGCTCGCGCCCTTTTGCATCGGCGGATATTCAAGGGCTGTCATAGCCAGCTTACCAACTTGCTGCTGGACAAATACAAAGCGCCAAAACTCGTACTGAAACCATTGAAAGTAATTCTGTGACCCGTTTAGTGTCCCGTTTGCAGGGAAGTCCAGGCGTTCGAAAGGATCCAGACGCAGATTCGTCAGCACCGGCGCATCCACATGCTCCTTGCTGCCAATCCAACCACCGGGTTGGTCAATAAAACGATACTTGTAGTCGTCGATACGCACGGCTCCTAACGTACTTTCGCCGAAATAGAAGATCTCATGGCGATTAGACGGCCCGTTTCCGGTAATCAAGTCCAATTGATTGTAGCCATCAAGATGCACTTTATACTTCGTGTCACCGATTTTTTTGCCCTTTAACAACTCATCGACAATAGCAGGGTCACCAGCTGCGGCCACAAAAGTCGGAAACCAGTCCATACCGGAAAAGATACCGTTCTCAATTTTGCCTGCCGGTACCTTACCCGGCCAGCGAATAATAGCAGGGACGCGAAAACCACCTTCAAAGATGGTGCCTTTTTGCCCTCTGAACGGTGTGTTGCCGCCATCCGGCCAGGTAAATGTCTCGGTGCCGTTATCGGTAGTAAAGACGACGATGGTATTGTCGTCCTCACCCATATCCTTAAGCTTCTGCATCAACAGGCCAATGTCGTCATCAAGCTGCGCCATGCCGGCCTCTTCAATCGACCAACCATTTTGAGCAGTACGCAATGCCTGATACTTTTCTGACAGATGTGTGACGATATGCATGCGGGTGGGGTTAAGCCACAGAAAAAAGGGTTTACCATCGGCCTTGGCTTTTTCCATAAACTTAAAGGAAAGATCACGAATTTCGTCATCTACCGTCTCCATCCGTTTAGGATAAAGGGTTCCTGCGTCTTCAATTTTCTGTTTGCCGATTTTGCCCCAGCGTGGCATTACCGTTACGTCATCCTTGTCGGTCGCCCAACTATGTACCATATTGCGCGGCCCGACTTCGTTTAACAACTCCTGCGGGTAGTTGGGGTGAGCCGGGTCTTCCATAGCATCCAGGTGATACAAATAGCCAAAGAATTCATCAAAACCGTGTACAGTAGGCAAGAACTCGTTCAAATCACCCAGATGGTTCTTGCCGAATTGACCGGTAGCATAGCCCATGGACTTGAGAGTCGTGGCAATGGTTACTGCCTCCTTGGGCAAGCCGACTGGTGATCCTGCCTGCCCAACCGTAGTCATACCGGTGCGAATTGGCAACTCGCCAGTAATAAAATTTGCACGCCCGGCCGTGCAACTCGCTTCGGCGTAATAATCGGTAAAACGCATCCCTTCGGTAGCCAGCTTATCGAGATTGGGTGTACGACCTGCCATCATGCCTTGGTGATAGGCACCAATATTAAACCAGCCAATATCATCGCCCATGATAACAACGATATTAGGTTTTTTAGTCTGCGCTAATTCTTCTGCCTGACCAATTGAAGTAAACAAACAAGCAGTCACAACTGTAAGTGCTATTGCAGCAGGTTGAAACAAGCGTTGCCGCCGGTGTATTAAATTCATATTGTTATCCTGGCATCGTTGATAGAAAAACCAATGGCTAACGCTGGAGGTTAGCTTATTTAATAATAGCAGTGCATCAAGAATCTAGGCTATTGCCCTTTAGGCCTAGATCGTTGAAAAAAAGTCGAAACAGACTATTCTTTTTGGAGATACCAAAATGCATTACACAATTAAAGTTCTGAAGGACAACTCAACCCTTTACGGCCAAATCCAAATACCGACATGACATACAATTAATTACTGATAAATAGTCGATGTTATGCTCGCGAAAGTGCGATGAATCGATTTTATCCGATTTCAAAATACGCTAGGAGGCTGTCCGAGAATAGGAATCGTAGCGAGGGAAAGCCATTTTTAGTCCGGTTTTTTGGTCGCATGGGGCAAATAGTTGTGCCATTTAACGAAAATGAGCGGGAAATCTGGCAAAAATGGCTTTTCCGCAGTAGATTTTCTATTTTCGGACAGCCTCCTAGTCATTGAGAATCAAGAATAGATCAGCCTATTGCTGGATAAGTCAGTTACAAGTAATGGTAAATATGAAAATGAATAAACAACGTAGCCAACCGAGTGAACTGCCTGGTGTAACCATGACAAGCGAATTATTTTATACGTTAGCACATGAGTTAAAACAGCCATTGACTGCAATTCTCAGTAACGCTCAGGCCGCACTACATTTTTTACCTCAGGACAACCCAGCTCTGGATGAAGTACGAGATATCCTTAAAGATATTATCAACGAGAATAAACGCGCGAGTGAAGTGATTAACCGCTTACATCTGCTGCTTGGCAAAAAAGAAATACAACATCTGCCAGTTGATATAAACGAGCTGGTACAAGAAGTCTTAGCACTAATTAATGGCGATTTGGCTAATGGTCAAATAATCGTCAATACCAGTCTCACGCTAAATTTACCGGCCGTTATTGGCGATGGGGTACTGTTGCAACAAGTGCTTCTCAATCTATTATTAAATGGCTGCAATGCCTCGGTTGAGAATGATTGTCTCGAAGATCGCCAACTCCATATCCATACACAACAAAACGGTGACTCTGTTCAAGTGTCAGTGACTGACCAAGGCCAAGGTATTGCACTGAATAACATGGATTATATTTTTGAGCCTTTCTTTACAACCCGATCACAAGGTATGGGATTGGGACTGGCCGTCTGCCGTACTATTATTAATGCCCACAATGGACAACTTTGGGCGACAAATAACGCTGATTGCGGCGCGAGCTTTTATTTTACGCTGCCAACTTACCAAAGAGAAAGTACATGAACGATTCAACACCCACCGTATTTATAATTGACGATGATCCGTCTGTATTGAAAGCCCTTGCAAGACTGCTGAGATCAGTAGGACTCAATGCGACCACCTTTCTTACACCGCAAGAATTTTTCGACCAATACGATCAAGGTATTCCTGGTTGCCTGGTGCTGGATATTGCCATGCCCGGTATAAACGGCCTTAAGATGCAGCAGGTGCTAGCCGATCAAGACTATACGCTACCGATTATTTTTCTTACCGGCCACGGCGATATACGAATGAGTGTACAAGCGATAAAGCAGGGTGCTATTGATTTTCTGACCAAACCCGCCAATGATACTATCTTGATTGCAGCCATCCACAGTGCCCTTGATAAGGATCGTATAGCCAGGGAAAAATTTTCTGAACTAAGTGAACTTAAGCAACGCTTGGCGAAATTGACACCGCGTGAGCGAGAGGTTTTAAGCCATATTATTTCCGGAAAAATAAACAAGAAAATAGCCGCTGAGCTGGGTACGGTGGAGAAAACAATCAAGGTCCATCGCGCGCACTTGATGATGAAGTTAAAAGTACATTCACTGGCCGAGCTGGTAAAACTTGCCGAACGCTTGGGCGTTACTTCCTCGCCGATAGAATAAATACTGTCAATAATGATAACGACAAAACATGGTCTAATTATCCTTGGTAAAACTTATAAATACCCCATCAACAACAGCTAACCCGACGACTTTCCAGCCCTAACCATTCATGTATTCTCGCAATTTCGATAAGATTTTGTCCTAAAATTCTTGAAACATGGCTATTCTTTTCCTGATAAAAAAGGTACAAAAGTAACTGCTTCCAGTTGCTCAATATCATAGCCGATGGTTGTGCGAGTAACGCGCTGTAAGGTTTGCTGCCCACTGATGCCAATAGGAATAACCATAACTCCCCCAATAGCTAACTGCTGTAACAACATTGGCGGAATTTCAGCCGCAGCTGCAGATGCCAGAATACCGTCGAAGGGCGCGTAATCGGGCCAACCCAGATGGCCGTCACTGTATAAGTAACTGATATTTTTGAGCTTTAAATCCCATAAATTACTTTTGGCTTTTCTCTGTAGCGGCAGGATTCTTTCAATGGAATATACCTTATCAACTAACTGCGCCAGAATAGCGGTCTGGTATCCACAACCGGTGCCTATCTCAAGAACCTTGCCTAAATGATCCGATGATCTCAGCAACAATTCGGTCATTTTTGCGACAATATAAGGCTGGGAAATGGTTTGATTGTATCCGATGGGTAGTGCAGTATCCTCATAAGCCCTGCTGGCCAAGGCTTCATCCATAAAAATATGCCGAGGGGTATCACGCATAATTTCCAAAACTTTTTCCTTGTAAATGCCCTGCCCCAACAACCGCTTAATCATACGCTCACGCGTACGTAAAGAAGTCATACCAATGCCTTGCAGGCTTAGCGTCATAACTCGCTCTCATTTGGCAACCATGCCTTTAGCGCACTAATTCGCTCATACCAGGTTAAATCAATCTGTAAGGGAGTAACCGATACATAACCGGCATTAATGGCATAAAAATCAGTCCCGGGTCCTGCATCCTGCTCGGCGCCCGGCGGTCCTACCCAATAAATAGTACGTCCACGGGGATCTTCGCTCTTGATTACCGGCTCTGATTTATGACGTTGGCCCAGTCGCGTAGCCTGATAGCCTTTTAAATCAGTTATGGCGACATCCGGCACATTAACATTAAGAATGGTATCTTTTGGCAAAGGGTTCTTGATCAGTTGCTTTAATAGCGATACCGCAACCTCGGCTGCGGTATCAAAATGAACGGGATTACTGCCTACCAGTGATATGGCAATAGCCGGCAACCCTAAAAAACGCCCCTCGGTTGCAGCTGCAACAGTACCGGAATAAAGTACGTCATCACCCATATTGGAGCCATGATTGATACCTGCAAAAACCATATCAGGCTCTTTGTCCAAGAAACCGGTTATTGCCAAATGCACACAATCCGTAGGCGTACCATCGACTTTAATAAAGCCGTTATCGGTTGTATAAGCGCGTAGCGGCATTTCCAGCGTCAAGGAGTTACTCGCCGCGCTGCGGTTCCTATCAGGTGCAACTACTGATACTTTTGCATGTTTTTGCAAGGCATTGACTAATACTGTAAGACCTTCAGCCAAATACCCATCATCATTACTTACCAAAATATGCATAATCATTCGCCCTGAAGCGCAATAAGCTATAAAATCGGATATCTTAGCAACAATACCTAACAAAATCAGCTTTCGTGGCAAAAAAAACGCTTACCTCAGAAGACCGTGACTTATTTCGCCAGACTATTGGTAAAGTCCACGCCGTTAATAGTGACAAAGTACTGTTAAATATAGACAATAAACCCAAGCCTTACCCCAGACCCTTGATCATTGATATCAACGGTCATTTAATGGACTCGGCAACTACAGATATAGAAAAAGTCGGACTTGAAGATACCTTAAGCTTTATCGCTCCAGGCTTGCAAAACAACATCTTAAAAAAATTGCGGCGCGGTTTTTTTGGCCTGGACGCTGAAATTGATCTGCATGGATTAACCAGTAATGCTGCTAAACAGCAATTACTGCATTTTATGCATGACTGTGTCGACACGGGTTGCCGCTGTATACATATTGTTCACGGCAAAGGCTATCGCTCAGCTGACAACCATCCGGTTTTAAAAAACAACATCAACTTATGGCTAAGACAGCATAAAGATGTGCAGGCGTTTTGTTCTGCACCACCCAAAGACGGCGGCACAGGCGCAGTATTTGTATTATTGCAGTTGGGAGAAAAGTATAGCCATTACAGTGAGTCTGAATTATAGGAATATTTCTTCATAACGTAACATAACGGAATTTACAACACCCGCTGATTACATTTTGCAAATGTACCAACATTTTCAACTGGTTCGATCGGAGTTACAAACCCTGATCAGCTTCCAGCACTAACTTTTAATAAATTCGCTGTAACAAAGTAGAACTTAACGGTTTATTTTTATGGGTTACCTATAGGTATTTATACTAATGGTTTATTTACCACCAAAACATTAAAATTCTTACAACCTGGAATGGCACTATTTAAGTTGCCCCACAGAGTTTCCATCAAAGATAGGGTAATCCTAAATCTTATCATTGACCCCTTCAGTTTAATTTTTCTACTCTAGCTAACGGATTGAATTAAAGTGATAACCCAATTAATTGATTTACAACAGCTAATTTGCATTCTTGATGAATGCAATATTATTCAGACAAAAAGGTATGACATTAATACATTAATTCATATCATTCAACATTCATACTTTGGCTTCGCAACTATCATCGAGGAAGCTATAGGCGGAGGTACTTTAGTTTACGAACAGGACGAGCAATCAGTTAATACACTCAAGCCTGACAACGCTTGCACCCCCGTTGCACATACTTTGAAACCTACTGAACTCACCAAATATTTCCATCGGCGTTGCAAATCCGGACTTGCTTCCAGAGGCGGTTGATAAGAATTTATGCAAAAACCTCCGCTCCTTTTTTTCAAAGAGGATTAACGGTCAAACTTGTTACAGCTCGATAATCTCACGTAATACTGACGTTGCATAACTGCCTGCAGGCAAAGTAAAACAAAGCTCGACTACACTGTCAGTAACAAACTGCCACTGTAACTCCTGCACATTAACCCGTAATGCACGCCGATCTTTATCAACGCCAGAAGCGACCAAACCCTTTGCCAGTTCAGGAGTTGCGTCGATAACAGCTTGTTCAAGGCTTAGCGTATCACCTGATACACCAGCGTCGCCTTTTCCCCATAACGCACCCGTCGGATGCATATCTTTTATCTCCAATCGCCGAATAATTTCAGCATCAGGAAACTCCGATTTAAAACAGCTATGCGAAAGATCAAATTGATAAGTATCACCCGCAACCGGCTGATCCCAGTTTTTACTGATAACCCGATCAGCTAAAATCTGGTTGAACAAGTACGAACGTGCGGCAGATAAATACAGACTGCGTTGTTCTCGCCCAACTTTGGCACCAGCAAACATTGCCAACGCTTTATTAACGTTTTGGCCTTCATTACCAAAGCGTTGAGAGCCGTAATAATTAGCCATGCCGTTGACCTTTATGGCTTCCAACTGCTGAATAGTTTTATCTTTATCACCTTGCCAATCCCGAACGACCAGTGTAAAACTGTTACCTGACAATACACCGCGCTTTAGTTTGCGGGCATGGCGTACCGCCTGTAATACTTTCATGCTGTCTGTTTCAAACTGCGACCAGTCCGGATCAGCTTTGCCGGGCAACCAGACACTAAACCATTGTGTGGTAACCGCATGTCGATCTTTTAACCCCGCGTAACTGACATCACGTTGCCTGACATTGGCAAATCTTGCTAGTTGCCTGGCGACATAATCGGTATTTTCCCCGCTCTTTTCTATTTGCAAAAAGGCATGTTCTCCCGTACCAGATGGTTCAAAAGCCAAATTTTCTTTAACAATAAAGTCTTCGGGAATACTACGGATTTTACCGGAACCGGAAGGTTGACCATAAACGTAAGGCCATACCGGGATTTCAATCGTTTGCGTGTTGACAATCATAGTGTTTTAAGCGTTCAGGGCTACCAAATCTAGCTACAATAACACAGCAAAGTTCGTTAACATGCAAAAGTTTAACCCTTTAGATTAACGCAATACTCATCCACCAAACCGATCAATTTATGCGTCAAGGTTAACGAAAAAACAAAAATAGCTGAAATCATAACAACCACGCACAATTTCCAAATTAGCTTTTGCGGACAGCACAAATCTTGGCAGCCTCTTGCCAGGAGGCTGTCCGAGAATAGGAACCGTAGCGAGGGAAAGCAATTCTTATGATGTTAACTAATAGACAAATACCCATGAACACCCAGGTTATCAGTGGTTTGCCCAACAATAAAATGCGTATTGGTACCGTTGATAATTTGAGTATTCAAATCCGCCAAAGAAGACGCGCCAAATTCCGCCAAGGTATGTCCGGTCAGTGTCAAAGAATTTAACGCGGAATTAGTCGCACCACTGGCAGATCCTTCAGGTAGCAGGTTCTGGATATGCAAAGTCAAGCCGGTATAACCGGTTGCGCCACCGGTGTTAAAGTCGGTATAGCCGGCATTAATCGTGCTAACGCCTTTAACCCAACCCCAAATCGTGGCTTTATCCTGGCCTTTATCAAAATCAGTCAGCGTTGACCACGTCACTCCCGTTGCTCTTCCATCCATAAAGAAAGTATTGACACCATCGCCACCACTTAAAAAACTGGAGCCGGTTGTGCCATCAATGACATCATTACCGCCACCACCATTGGCTGCCTTATTACCTGTGCCAGCCATATTGATATAATCATTGCTGGTACTGCCGATAACGATAGCATCAGGTGACTTGTCATATATCTGATAGTCTAAATCCAAATTTTGTCCGGGATTTTGTACATAAGCCTCAGCCTTAATATAGGTATTGATGCCATTACTAAATGATTTGAACAAACCTGCCTCCGGAGTGACGTTCACTGGTGTAATATCCAGCGTTGCTATCGCTGCTACCGTACCTGCAGTAGGACTGACACTATCGGTGATGGTGTAGCTAAAACTAACCGACGTTGAATCATTTAATAGCGGCGTATAGCTCCAGGTAGCATCAGCATTCTTAACCAAAGTACCCTGGCCTGATGTAATATTCAGGTCGGCAGCAGTAAGGAGATTATTGTCAATATCCGCTGCATTACCCAACAATTCGGCTTGCGTAATTACGCGGGGTTGGCTGTTCTCAAAAATTTGTAACAAGGTGACATCTGAAGTCGTCGGTGCATCATTAACATTAATTACAGCAGTGGTTGCAGAACTGGTTACGTTTTCAGGTGTACCCATAAGGTCAATATAGCTGGCTCTTACGGTAATGATTTTATCCACTTCCGCCTGACTCAATGTTAGTGTTGAAGCTGTTGCACCTTGAATAGCTATACCACCTGCCAACCATTGGTAAGTAATCGGGGCAGTACCCATACCATCCAAATCCACCAAGGTATTGGCGACTGTCAATATTTGGTTTTGCTCAAGCAAGCCGGAGATAGTGACGGTGCCGGTAGGCAAGTCATTAACATCGGCTACGGTAGTGGTGGCAGAGCTCAATACCTGTTCAAGTTTATTCAGGCCGTCGGTATAGCTGGCCTGAACGGTAATGGCTTTGTTCACTTGCGCTTGAGTTAAGGTAAACGTTTCGCCTGTTGCACCTTCAATAGCTATACCACCTGCCAACCATTGGTAAGTAATCGGGGCAGTACCCATGCCATCCAAATCCACCAAGGTATTTGCGGCTGTCAATATTTGGTTTTGCTCAATCAAGCCGGAGATAGTGACGGTGCCGGTAGGCAGGTCATTAACATTGGCTACGGCAGTGGTGGCAGAGCTCAATACCTGTTCAAGTTTATTCAGGCCGTCGGTATAGCTGGCCTGAACGGTGATGACTTTGTTCACTTGCGCTTGAGTTAAGGTGAATGTTTCGCCTGTCGCACCTTCAATAGCTATACCACCTGCCAACCATTGGTAAGTAATCGGGGCAGTACCCATGCCATCCAAATCCACCAAGGTATTGGCGGCTGTCAGCATTTCGCCTTGAGTCGGCGTACCGGAGATAGTGACGGTGCCGGTAGGCAAGTCATTAACACCGGCTACGGCAGTGGTGGCAGAGCTCAATACCTGTTCAAGTTTATTCAGGCCGTCGGTATAGCTGGCCTGAACGGTGATAACTTTGTTCACTTGCGCTTGAGTTAAGGTAAACGTCTCGCCTGTTGCACCTTCAATAGCTATACCACCTGCCAACCATTGGTAAGTAATCGGGGCAGTACCCATGCCATCCAAATCCACCAAGGTATTGGCGGCTGTCAATATTTGGTTTTGCTCAATCAAGCCGGAGATAGTGACGGTGCCGGTAGGCAGGTCATTAACATCGGCTACGGTAGTGGTGGCAGAGCTCAATACCTGTTCAAGTTTATTCAGGCCGTCGGTATAGCTGGCCTTAACGGTGATGACTTTGTTCACTTGCGCTTGAGTTAAGGTAAACGTTTCGCCTGTTGCACCTTCAATAGCTATACCACCTGCCAACCATTGGTAAGTAATCGGGGCAGTACCCATACCATCCAAATCCACCAAGGTATTGGCGACTGTCAATATTTGGTTTTGCTCAATCAAGCCGGAGATAGTGACGGTGCCGGTAGGCAAGTCATTAACATCGGCTACGGTAGTGGTGGCAGAGCTCAATACCTGTTCAAGTTTATTCAGGCCGTCGGTATAGCTGGCCTGAACGGTAATGGCTTTGTTCACTTGCGCTTGAGTTAAGGTAAACGTTTCGCCTGTTGCACCTTCAATAGCTAGGCCACCTGCCAACCATTGGTAAGTAATCGGGACTGTACCCATACCATCCAAATCCGCCAAGGTATTAGCGGCTGTCAGCATTTCGCCTTGAGTCGGCGTACCGGAGATAGTGACGGTGCCGGTAGGCAAATCATTAACATTGGCTACGGCAGTGGTGGCAGAGCTCAATACCTGTTCAAGTTTATTCAGGCCGTCGGTATAGCTGGCCTGAACGGTGATGACTTTGTTCACTTGCGCTTGAGTTAAGGTAAACGTCTCGCCTGTTGCACCTTCAATAGCTATACCACCTGCCAACCATTGGTAAGTAATCGGGGCAGTACCCATACCATCCAAATCCACCAAGGTATTGGCGACTGTCAATATTTGGTTTTGCTCAATCAAGCCGGAGATAGTGACGGTGCCGGTAGGCAGGTCATTGACATTGGCTACCATAGTGGTGGCAACACTCGTTACTTGTTCAGCGGTAAGTAGTTGGTCAGTATAGCTGGCTTTAACGGTAATTTCTTTGCCCACTTGCTCTTGAGTTAACGTCCACGTAGCGGCTATTGCGCCGCTAATGGCTACTGTATCAGCAAACCATTGGTAAGTAATAGTTGCTGGATTCAAACCATCGGCATCGACCAAGGTACTGATGTCTGCTGTCAGTATTTGGCCTTGAGTCGGCGTACCGGAGATAGTGACGGTGCCGGTAGGCAAGTCATTAACATCGGCTACGGTAGTGGTGGCAGAGCTCAATACCTGTTCAAGTTTATTCAGGCCGTCGGTATAGCTGGCCTGAACGGTGATGACTTTGTTCACTTGCGCTTGAGTTAAGGTAAACGTTTCGCCTGTTGCACCTTCAATAGCTATACCACCTGCCAACCATTGGTAAGTAATCGGGGCAGTACCCATACCATCCAAATCCACCAAGGTATTTGCGGCTGTCAATATTTGGTTTTGCTCAATCAAGCCGGAGATAGTGACGGTGCCGGTAGGCAGGTCATTAACATCGGCTACGGCAGTGGTGGCAGAGCTCAATACCTGTTCAAGTTTATTCAGGCCGTCGGTATAGCTGGCCTGAACGGTGATGACTTTGTTCACTTGCGCTTGAGTTAAGGTAAACGTTTCGCCTGTTGCACCTTCAATAGCTAAGCCACCTGCCAACCATTGGTAAGTAATCGGGACTGTACCCATACCATCCAAATCCGCCAAGGTATTGGCGGCTGTCAGCATTTCGCCTTGAGTCGGCGTACCGGAGATAGTGACGGTGCCGGTATGTGGATTATTGAACTGTCCTACGCTGGCAGTAGCAAAACTAGTCGCACTTTCCGGACTACCTAGTAGGTCATTAAAACTGGCTCTTACGGTAATGACTTTACCTACTTCGGCCAAAGTTAACGTAAACGTATCGGCTGTTGCACCTTGAATATCTATACCACCTGCTACCCATTGGTAGGAAATTTCACCCATGCCGTCAATGTCATATAAGGTACTGACTGCTGTCAATATTTGTTTTTCCTCAACCGTACCGGTGATAGTGACTGTGCCGGTATGTGGGTCATTGACATTGGCTACCATAGTGGTGGCAACACTCGTTACTTGTTCAGCGGTAAGTAGTTGGTCAGTATAGCTGGCTTTAACGGTAATTTCTTTGCCCACTTGCTCTTGAGTTAACGTCCACGTAGCGGCTATTGCGCCGCTAATGGCTACTGTATCAGCAAACCATTGGTAAGTAATAGTTGCTGGATTCAAACCATCGGCATCGACCAAGGTACTGATGTCTGCTGTCAGTATTTGGCCTTGAGTCGGCGTACCGGAGATAGTGACGGTGCCGGTAGGCAAGTCATTAACATCGGCTACGGTAGTGGTGGCAGAGCTCAATACCTGTTCAAGTTTATTCAGGCCGTCGGTATAGCTGGCCTGAACGGTGATGACTTTGTTCACTTGCGCTTGAGTTAAGGTAAACGTTTCGCCTGTTGCACCTTCAATAGCTATACCACCTGCCAACCATTGGTAAGTAATCGGGGCAGTACCCATACCATCCAAATCCACCAAGGTATTGGCGACTGTCAATATTTGGTTTTGCTCAATCAAGCCGGAGATAGTGACGGTGCCGGTAGGCAGGTCATTAACATTGGCTACGGCAGTGGTGGCAGAGCTCAATACCTGTTCAAGTTTATTCAGGCCGTCGGTATAGCTGGCCTGAACGGTGATAACTTTGTTCACTTGCGCTTGAGTTAAGGTAAACGCCTCGCCTGTTGCACCTTCAATAGCTAGGCCACCTGCCAACCATTGGTAAGTAATCGGGACTGTACCCATACCATCCAAATCCGCCAAGGTATTAGCGGCTGTCAGCACTTCGCCTTGAGTCGGCGTACCGGAGATAGTGACGGTGCCGGTAGGCAAATCATTAACATTGGCTACGGCAGTGGTGGCAGAGCTCAATACCTGTTCAAGTTTATTCAGGCCGTCGGTATAGCTGGCCTGAACGGTGATGACTTTGTTCACTTGCGCTTGAGTTAAGGTAAACGTCTCGCCTGTTGCACCTTCAATAGCTATACCACCTGCCAACCATTGGTAAGTAATCGGGGCAGTACCCATACCATCCAAATCCACCAAGGTATTGGCGACTGTCAATATTTGGTTTTGCTCAATCAAGCCGGAGATAGTGACGGTGCCGGTAGGCAGGTCATTGACATTGGCTACCATAGTGGTGGCAACACTCGTTACTTGTTCAGCGGTAAGTAGTTGGTCAGTATAGCTGGCTTTAACGGTAATTTCTTTGCCCACTTGCTCTTGAGTTAACGTCCACGTAGCGGCTATTGCGCCGCTAATGGCTACTGTATCAGCAAACCATTGGTAAGTAATAGTTGCTGGATTCAAACCATCGGCATCGACCAAGGTACTGATGTCTGCTGTCAGTATTTGGCCTTGAGTCGGCGTACCGGAGATAGTGACGGTGCCGGTAGGCAAGTCATTAACAGCCACGACAGTCACAGTTACTGTCGCACTAGTGGATAGCAACGCGCTATCGCTGGCTACATAGCTAAAGTCAGCCACACCGCTGAAGTTGGCAGACGGGGTAAAACTGACTGTGCCGTCGGCATTTAATACCGCTGTGCCGTTGTTGCCGGAGGTGACACTGGCGATGGTTAAGGCTGCGCCTTCAACATCAGTATCATTACCCAGCAATTGTGCTGCCGTATAGATAATCAACGTGTCTTCAGTCGCAGTGAGGCTGTCATCGACGGCTACCGGAGCAGTATTAACAGGAGCAATATTTATATTATCCAACGACATGGCAAACTGCATACCGTCTACAGGTGTTTGCTGATAGCCGGCATAATGAATCCAGAAAGCGCCAATATTTTCAAAAGCGCTACTGAGTGTCACCAGACCGTTAAAACCGTTAGTCAATGTTTGACGGGCAATCCAGGCACCACTATTGGCATCAGTATCCAGGGTTGGATTTAATGCCGAGGCATAACCCAAAATTTCCCAATAATCATTGGCACCGGCCACGCTGGTTACTGACTCACCTGAACTTTGGCTTATGTAAGTGCCAGTAGCATACGGATTTTCATCACTAGCCACCGCATCAAAATTAAGTGATGTCAGGCTAAAGGCGCTACTGTCCAAAGCCCTGATATAAAGTCCACTAGAGTCGGAATGATACATCACGTTTCTGTCATTAACCGTTCCACCACGGTGAACATGGGCGATGTTGTTGGAAGTATCCTGGACAATACCCACCACCAAGCCATCTTCGTAATAAGCGCCAGCGGCATTTGTGCCAGCAGTAAGACCACCGGATTGAGGAGCAACATTAGCAAAACCTGCATAGGCGGACTGGGTCATGCCCAGGTTGCCCGCTGTACTTGCAACTTGTGGATTATCCACTTCACCTTTATTAAAGTTTATAACAGCCGCACCTGCTAATATTCCGTTATAAACCGGTTGCAAGGCTATTGCCTCAATAGTTCCGGTAGCCGCTTCCAATACCCAATTACCGCCCAAGGCCGTTGCGCCGGTTAAGTCAGTTGACGCCGCCACATCGGCACTGGTTAAGGCCGCAAATTGATTGATAAAATCCAACCCAACGGGGTCTGCTGCGACATTACAGCCATACAGCAAAATATCACCGGTGGCGTTTAAGGCACTACCTATCGTTTCCAGTTGGCTGGTGTATTGCTGTAAATTGTCAGTAGTTAGGGTAGTTGAACCCAAACTGATACTGCCCGCACTGCCGTGGGAAATAATTTGCAGGCTTTGCAACGGAACAAAATTTTGTGTGTTTGCGGCTAACGTCGTCAGGTAAGCACTGATTTGGGCGAGTCCATCAGAACCCGAATCAAGAATTAACACAGCCGTATCGGTGCCAACATCGGCGGCCAAGCTTTGCCAGTTGCCAACTTGGCTGTCGATGACTAACAATTTTTTGACTGGAGTAATGACTTGATTCATGGTGAATACCTAATTTGCTGTGTAGATTAAAAGAGTTATGTTTTTTAGTACTATTGAAGCGACTGGCAACTCGCCAGGTCTTTTATATACATTTTTAATTCATGTACCGTAAACAAAACGACACATAGATCGGCTATTATGGTGTGCTGGCTTAAGCTCGATAATCTCGTCCTTAAATCGACTATCAGCGACCCGCTCAGGTAATCTCTGCTTTAGCTGTGATTATGGAATAGTGAAATTATTTGACTCATGCTGAATAGCTTTTTTGTGTGTAATAAAGGTCTTTTTTTAATTTAAAACTGCATTTGATATATCCTGAGTTCGAGATAAGAAAAATGAGGCCAACGCTTTAATAAAAGAAAACAATCTCAGCGTCTTACTAAGGATTTATTGTCATCAACTAAATGCTGAGGCCCTCTTTCGTTAAATGACGAAAAGGCAGCCCGGCCATCTTAAGTAAAACCCAAGATCCGTGGCTTTCCGAGCCCGATTCACAACGGGGGTGGCAAAGTGATAAAGTTTTGCATGATATTTATGCAGTACTTTCTTTTCTGAGAGCAAACCAGCGGCAATAGCTGTTACTGGCTTATTGTTATTTAGCAGATTTTATGCCAAATCTTAAAAAAACAATAAAAATCCTTTTCTTACAACGAGTTGCTTAATATTACTATTAGGATTGCAATAAAAAACGATGCGAAACTGGAGGCACAATTAATTAAACTGTGTTATTTGACATAAAAAAATGAAAAGTAGGTGATATGACGCAATTTACCCTCTGGAGTAGACTTATAAATAAGCTTTAGTACTGTTTTGGGATAGTCTGTGCCGTATTCATTTTGAGGAACTTGCAACACCCATTAAACCGAAGGGAATTAGTAGCCAGAACGGCAAAAAAAGAAACAACCTGCCAAAAAATGATAAAATAAAATTTTATAAAATCCAACTTTATTAAGGGCATGAGCAAGTTACGAGACAGCTCATCACAAATATGACTTAAGATACAAGGCTCTTTATTTCAATGGCTGCAAGAAGAGTTGGGTTCACTAACAGAGAAACAACAAAAATTAGCCACCACATTAGAAATAGTGCACATCGAAGAATTCATCTGCCCCAACCATGGCTTTTCACGTCGCCCACCTCAAAACCGCATGGTCATCGCCAGGGTATTTGTGGAAAAAACGATTTATAACATGCCGACGACACGCACGTTGCTCGATCAATTTGAAACCGATAGCGGCTTAAGACGGATTTGCGACTGAGAACGTAAAAACGCTGCCCACCGATGCATCATACTCAATGTTCAAGTTTTTTTAACTTGACTGGGACGAACCCAGATAAATCAGGGTGTTTTCGTCAATAGACATAAGTGCCACATAATTTCAATCATAGTTGTAAGGCTCAATTTAATGGCGACATCACGACTATTACTTATAATTTAATGCGCGTTTGTGAAGAAATTTCAAAAATACAAAATCCAACACTGATTCATCCATTAGATAAAAAATATACCAAAGGCCTTGAGAAAAGACAGAAAATAGCCAAGAAAAACAGTGTCTTTGTTCCGGTCAAAATAGTTGTCACCGAACAATGGATTCACGACAGGCTTTATGCTTGTCGCTCTTCAGGTTGAATAATCCAAGCCATGCAACCAATAATAAGGTATAGACTCCATAACAAGATCTAAAATGAACTTTAAATTTCAAAATAAAAACCTGCGACTGCTATCCTATACTTTACCCATTGTTACATTACAAAGCCTAAGCAATTGTAATACGTTATAAGCTTATCCAAATATCTGTGCCATAAATATAAAAGTTATTTTCCAATCAAGACAATGGCTTGTACGGCAATGCCTTCTTTGCGACCTTCAAAGCCTAATTTTTCTGTGGTGGTAGCTTTTACATTAATGCAATCAACGTCCACGTTTAAATCATCGGCAATATTCTGGCACATGGCAACAATATGTGGTGCCATTTTAGGGGCTTGGGCGATGATAGTCATATCGGCATTAACCAGTTGATAGCCTTTATCCTGAACAATGCGATAAACATGCCGCAATAACATCCGGCTATCGGCGCCTTTAAACTCAGGATCCGTATCAGGAAAATGTTTACCTATATCACCCAAAGCTGCCGCACCTAACAAAGCATCACAGAGTGCATGCAATACCACGTCTCCATCCGAATGGGCTTCCAGACCTTGTTCATAGTCTATTTTTACGCCGCCTAATATCACATCACCACCGTCTTTAAAACGGTGTACATCATACCCCATACCTACTCTAATCATTTTGATGCTCCATATAAAATTGCGCTAATGCCAAGTCTTCGGGTCGGGTAATTTTTATATTATCAGGACGACCTTCGACGATTTTTGGTTGCAAACCTTGTAGTTCTAGGGCGCTGGCTTCATCAGTAATGGCTGGATTACCTTCTGCTGCTTCCAGTGCGCTTTTTAACAGATCATAACGAAACATCTGCGGAGTTAAAGCCCGCCAGATATGGCTACGGTCCAAGGTGCCCAATATACTGCTACCTTGAACATTTTTTAAGGTGTCATGTGACGATAAGGCAAGAATTCCGCCGACCTCATCATTTGCCAGCGCAGCGATGAGGTGGTGTATATCCATTGCCGTTATACAAGGTCGCGCTGCATCATGTACCAACACCCAATCGTTATCCGAGGCTAACGGACGTATTGATTTTAATGCAGAAAGCACGGAATCCGCGCGTTCTTTCCCGCCTGCAGCAGTAATAATTTGTTCATGAGCCGAGACTTTAAGCTCAGGCCAAAAGGGATCTTCTTCAGAAATGGCGACTGCAATAGCGACAAAAACCTTGGCGTTCAATAAGCGCAACAAGGTATGTTCAATGACTGTTTTACCGGCAAGTTTTAGATATTGCTTGGGGCGATCGGCATTCATACGCTTGCCAACACCGGCAGCAGGAACAACAGCCCAAAATTTTATTGAATCAGTCATATGTAAAGAAAGTTAGGATATCAAGCTAAAAGGCAGCTTTATAGAGTGTGTGAGAATAATGCTGTAATACAGGATAAAGTACGACAATTAACGCCTTTTTCTTCTACTTCGCGTTGATCGTGGCAGTACAACATGACCCAAATCAATTTTATCTAAAATATCCTCTTCTGTAGGAAGTGAATATATATTGCTTAGTGTATTTATTATGCCTATAAAACCATAACAACTTACAGTAATACTAATAGCTCCAATTAAAATGCCTATTTCAAATGAAATAACTGGAAATATCAAAACCAAGCCAAAAGCTACGCCAACACTGGTAGTCAAAAATATAAACAGTACCAATAAAAAAACAATTATTCCTATAAAAAACTTCATTAGATATGCCTCCAAAGGTTTAATTGACTCGCATTGCATTGCATTGCATCACATTCCGCATACACACCACAACAATGTAACAAACTACAGCATTTTGTGTCGTAGCCACTTTCTCAGTATGAACCCTGAAAAAGAAAAGGCGTAAGGCTAAAAGTGCTTTTTCACTTTTAGCCTTACGCCTTTAAGCTGGATTTAACTTCACTCAAGAACCTGAAAAAAAGTCTCACCCTCTCTCATCATTCCTAACTCATCCCGTGCTCTTTCTTCCAAGGCTTCCTGTCCTTGTCTTAAGTCTACCACTTCAGCATAAAGCGCTTCATTACGCTCCCTTTTTTCTTCTACCTCTTCATTGAGGTCATCGAGTCGCTGCTGAAGTGTTGCTATCTCCTCAATACCTCCATCGCCATACCATAAGCGGTATTGAAGCAAGGCAATAAACAGAATAATAATTGACAGGAGAATTTTCATAATTTCAAAATTGAAAGGCATAAGGCTAAAAGGTATAACATGTTTTTCTCGCCTTATGCCGGACATTTTAAGACTTAGAATTTTTAAAGCATTTTGAATGCACTACGTCCTGCGTATCTGGCCAAACTACCTAATTCTTCTTCAATTTTCATCAAACGATTGTATTTGGCAACACGGTCAGAACGGCTTAACGAACCGGTTTTAATTTGACCGGTTCCCGTTGCTACCGCTAAATCTGCAATAGTGACGTCTTCAGTTTCACCTGAACGATGCGACATAACTGCTGTATAAGACGCTTTATGAGCCATATCAATAGCCGCGAAAGTTTCAGTCAAAGTACCAATTTGATTAACTTTAATCAAAATTGAATTAGCGATATTTCTGTCAATACCTTTTTGTAAAATCTTAGGATTGGTCACAAATAAATCATCACCAACTAACTGAATACGTCCACCTAATTTTTCAGTGATTAATTTCCAGCCATCCCAATCATTTTCGTCAAAACCGTCTTCAATACTGATGATAGGGTAACGATCAACCCAATCAACAAAGAAATCAGCCATTTGTGCTGAACTGTAAGTTTTACTTTCAGATGCCAAATCATAAATTCCATCTGAATAATATTCGGAGGCGGCAGCATCCAGACCTAAATAAATATCTACACCCGGCTTATAACCAGCCAACTCTATAGCTTGCAGGATTACACTGATAGCTTCTTCGTTTGAAGAAAGATTAGGAGCAAAGCCGCCTTCATCACCGACAGTAGTCGCCAAGCCTTTGGCTTTTAATACTTTACTGAGGTTATGAAATACTTCTGCGCCATAACGAATAGCTTCACGAAAAGATGGAGCACCAACAGGCAAGATCATAAATTCTTGTAAATCTACACTATTGTCAGCATGTGAACCGCCATTGATGATGTTCATCATCGGTACCGGTAAAATAAATTCACCGGATTTGTTCAAGTGGCGATATAAAGGTTGTCCGGCTTCTTTTGACGCAGCATGAGCCGCTGCCATAGAAACAGCCAACAGGGCATTAGCACCTAGACGGGCTTTAGTATCGGTGCCGTCCAAAGCGATCATCACCTTATCAAGACCTTCCTGATCATTGACATCCAACCCGATAACGGCATCGCGAATCTCGGTTCTGACGTTATTAACAGCGTTTAGTACGCCTTTACCGAGGTAACGGGATTTATCGCCATCACGCAATTCGATTGCTTCACGTTCGCCTGTTGATGCACCGGAAGGAACCATTGCACTACCAACTACTCCGGAAGCCAAAACTACATCAGCCTCCAATGTTGGATTACCGCGTGAATCTAAAATTTCTCTTGCACGAATCTCTACTATTGCGGCCATCATTTTTCCTATAGTGTTGTTTCTATCAGACTTTTAGCTTTTACAGCCTGATCGATAGTTAATAAAACTTCTAATAATTCTTGCATTCTGTACAGCGGCCAGGCATTTGGACCATCGCTTTTAGCTTCAGCAGGATTAGGATGGGTTTCCATAAATAATCCGGCAACGCCTACAGCAATAGCAGCTCTGGCCAACACAGGTACAAATTCACGCTGCCCACCTGAACTGGTGCCCTGTCCTCCAGGCAATTGTACAGAATGAGTGGCATCAAAAACTACCGGGCACCGGGTGTCTCTCATTACCGCTAAAGAGCGCATATCGGAAACCAGATTGTTATAACCAAAAGACACACCACGCTCACAAACCATAATATGTTCGTTTCCGGTCGCTTTAGCTTTATTGGCCACATTGACCATATCCCATGGCGCAAGAAACTGGCCTTTTTTGATATTAACAGGAATACCTTGCGAAGCCACTTGCTGAATAAAATTGGTTTGTCGACACA
Source organism: Methylobacter sp. S3L5C (assembly GCF_022788635.1). NCBI lineage: Bacteria > Pseudomonadati > Pseudomonadota > Gammaproteobacteria > Methylococcales > Methylococcaceae > Methylobacter > Methylobacter sp. S3L5C. Next base: position 730,731 of record NZ_CP076024.1, read on the forward strand.
AGAAAGCCGGTGTTTGCATGACATCAACCACGCTTGCCACTTCAGCCAGCGGCGTATCCTCATGAACATCGGTTAGAACAGGAACTCCGATTTGTTGCTTAACTTTCTGCAAGATTTCCAAACCCTTCTCGATACCCAAACCTCTGAAACTTTCGTGTGATGAGCGATTGGCTTTATCAAATGATGATTTGTAAATAAACGGAATATTTAGTGCCGTTGTTAATTCTTTAAGATAACCTGCGGTATCCAGCGCCAATTGCTCACTTTCAATCACACAAGGACCGGCAATCAGAAAAAATGGTTGATCCAAACCAACTTCAAAACCACATAATTTCATTGAGCTTTTACCTTTTTATATAGAGCGGCTGCTATGACAAAACCGGAAAACAAGGGATGACCTTTCCTGGGTGTTGACGTAAATTCCGGATGGAACTGGCAGGCTAAAAACCAGGGATGATCAGGTAATTCGATAACCTCAACCAGTCGCCCATCAATGGACTTACCGGAAAAGCGCACGCCGGCTTTTTCCAGCCTTTCAATATATGAATTATTAAACTCATAACGATGGCGATGTCTTTCAGTAATAACATCTTTCTGATAAAGCTGAAAAGCCAATGAATCAGTTTGTAATCGGCATTTCTGACCACCCAAACGCATGGAACCACCCAAATCAGAATTTTGGTCACGCGTTTCGATTTGGCCGGTTGCATCAGCCCATTCGGTAATCAGACCAATCACCGGATGCGGTGATTTAGGCAAAAATTCTGTACTATGCGCACCTTCCAAACCTGCCACATTACGGGCAATATCAATGACCGCTACCTGCATGCCTAAACAAATACCCAGATAAGGAATTTTATTTTCACGGGCATAACGCACAGTGGCAATTTTACCTTCCACGCCACGCTCACCAAATCCGCCAGGTACCAGAATAGCATCAACATCTTTCAGCCGGGCAACACCTTCATCCTCAACTATTTCTGAATCAACATACCTAATATTAACTTTGGTGCGCGTGCTAATTCCGGCATGAATTAACGCTTCATTTAGTGATTTGTAAGCATCAGAATGATCGACATACTTACCTACAATGGCAATAGTTACTTCATTGGCAGGATGGGTCAGCGCCTCAACGACTGTTTTCCATTGTGTTAAATCTGCAGGTGGTGCATCTATTCGCAACTTGCTAACAACAATATCATCCAAACCTTGCTCGTGTAATAACAACGGAATTCGATAAATCGTATCTGCATCAATTGCAGAAATAACCGCTTTTTCTTCCACATTGGTAAATAAGGCAATTTTGCGACGCTCGGCTAGAGGAACAGGTAGCTCTGAACGACAAATCAGAATATCAGGCTGGATACCTATAGCTCGAAGTTCTTTAACTGAATGTTGCGTAGGCTTGGTTTTAATTTCGCCTGCAGAACGAATATAAGGCACCAGCGTTAAGTGAATAAACAGTGATCTGTCTGCACCCAGTTCAAAACGCATTTGCCGGATGGCTTCCATAAATGGCAATGATTCAATATCACCGACAGTGCCACCGACTTCGATTAAGGCAACGTCCATGCCTTCGGCACTTAGATAAACCCGGCGCTTTATTTCATCGGTAATGTGCGGAATAACCTGAACGGTAGCGCCTAAATATTCACCTTTACGCTCTCTACGTAAAACACTGTCATAAACCTGACCAGCAGTGAAATTGTTCTTTTTGGCCATGGTGGTTTTAAGAAACCGTTCATAATGGCCTAAATCCAGATCAGTTTCTGCACCATCTTCAGTAACAAATACTTCACCATGTTGAAAGGGACTCATAGTGCCCGGATCAAGATTGATATAAGGATCCAGCTTGGTCATAGTAACCTTGAGACCGCGAGCCTCAAGAATGGCAGCAAGCGACGATGCAGCAATGCCCTTGCCTAGCGATGAGACAACACCGCCGGTAATGAAAATGTATTTTGTCATTGAGAAGGTATGGAATTCAGAAGATAACTGATAACAGTCTAAATAAATCTTGTCTATTTTAATCGACAATGCACGGATAGTCATTGTCTTTATTCAGTAAACGTCAAATTATGCCAGATCCAATCATGGCAACGAATGGCCTCTATCAGCCAATTACCAACAATCATCCGGCATTAAAATCGATTCTCTGAGTGACTGGTATCTGACAATAACAGAGCGCTCTAAACCGGTGTATCAAAAGCAAATTGAATTGGAACTGTTTTTTGAAAACATCAGACCAAATCCGGTATTTTACACACTACTCTCAACTGTTTTTTGCAAGGACAATCTAATACAGTCCTGCGCTTGTTCACTATAAAAATCACTGCATATCCACAAATCACCGACAGCGGCCAGCTTATCATCAAGATAAACCAGAGGTATTGCGTCCCTTTCCCACGGTGGAATGCCTGCTTCCTGAAACAGTTTTTTCAAGGTATGACGGCCTTGACGCCCCGGCAAAGAAATTTTTTCCCCACCACTGCGAGCCCTGACTATAATAGTTGCTTTCTGCCACTGCCCTTGATTTATACCTACTGAAGATAACTGCCAAAACAAAGTTTGATTTTTAGATACGCTGAGTGAGGCTTGTCCTGCTGACCAAATATTTTCACGGACTATTTCCGGGGTGACTACTTTAAGGCAGTACAACTTGCCCCGATAACGACGCACGCAATAACCTTGTTCAGATAACTCAGGCTCACGATCTTCTGTTGCCGAAATAACATCAGATTGTAAACGCTCAATAAACGCTTGCGCCGGCATTTTTAATTGCAGAAATTGAAACCATTGCCTGATGATAAGGGCTTGTTGGGTAGGCTTGTAAGACCTTAACCGACCGATGCAAAGTGTCTTGTCGGCCTCATTAAAAACTCCACGAAATATCGTTTCAGCATATTCAGAAACCACAACCTGTGCATCAGCGCAATGCTTGGCCGAACGCGCAACTGTTTTATCGCAAGAAGGCCAACGCTGTTTTAATAAAGGCAACACGGCATTACGCAAATAATTGCGATCGTAATCGTTACTGAGATTACTGGGATCATTAACCCAGCTTAATGCATGTGTTTGCGCATAATCATCAATAGCCGACTTTGCAACATTGAGCAAAGGTCTAAGCATAAGACCTTTACCAAAAACAGTGCTCTCGGGCATTGCCGATAATCCACGCAAACCACTGCCACGAAACAATTGCAACAAGACCGTTTCCAACTGATCATCCCGGTGTTGTGCAACCATCAGTACATCATTGACATCAATTAATGACTTTAAAGCTGTGTAACGAGCATTTCTGGCAGCCTCTTCAGGACTTTCCCCCTGGCTTGGAAGAGCATTAACGCGCAATACCATAAAATCAACGCCCAGACTTTCTGCCGTTTTTTTACAATGTATCGCCCAGGATTCTGCTTCAGACTGCAAGCCATGATGTACATAAACAGCAGTGACTCTGTCTCTAATAGCAGTTATTGAAGTACACAAATGCAATAAAACATGAGAATCTACACCACCGCTATAACCCATATAAATGTGTGCAGGGCTGTTACTTTGATTTAGCGCTGATGTTATAGAATGTGCTGAAAGCAACTCTGTCATGTGTGGTTGTGTTGAGGAGTTGTGCAGATTAATTATTAAACCACCAAGAACACGACGTTATTACCTTGGATGTTTCTTCGTGTCTTCGTGGTTTTATAGCTTAAATTCTCGAGCGATAATTATTTTTTAAATAAATTTTTGATCACAGGCCAGCCATTCGTCAACCATTGTTCTTTTACAAAGCCAATAGTCGGCTTAACCTTACTGGCAACTGTCTTAAGAGCAGTCCATATCCGATCGGCAATTGATGCTTCAGGACTATCGCGCCATTGTAAATAACGTGACCCAAAGCCATTAATAAACACCGGTTTAAAAAGCCACATTTCCAGAATAGAGGTGACCCACATAAACATAAATGAAATACCCATCCCCATACCTGCAAAAATAACCAACCAGGCAAACATAGGATGAATCTTGGTTAACCACCATGACATGATATCAGCAACAAGAAACACATAAGGCATACCGATGGCAATACATTTATATTGTGTTGTTGTAGTTTCCGCAAAACTGAAAATCAGTCCGACAAACATGAAAATAAAACTGATACCGAACATATGAACATGGGAAACTCGTGTTAGCGATGCGAAGGTAGCACCGGTATCTTGAGTCGTATAAGCTTTTAATCCCTCAAATTCGGTAAAGTCTGGTACACCAGAAGCCTCTTTGTTATGACACATAACACAACGGGTCTCGATTATTTTTTCAATACCGTCAATTTTATAATCATCGGCATCCGCACCGGCTCTGACCCATTCCATAATTTTAAAACGCTCATCATCCGGCGCATTGGCTTTCATGGCACCATTCAGCTGGGTTTCCAGAACGGTACCAGAACGGTTACCGTAATAACTATAAACAATATCATTAACGGACAAGCCAAATTTACCATCAGCCATACCATGAGTAAACAATATTTGAATTAGTGCAAAAAGATACCCTATACCTACAGTACAAAGATATCCTGTGAACAATACCTTAATAGGGGCATCGTGATCTTTTAAAGGTGTGAATTTTGGAGTCATAATTTTATATAGTTTAAATGTATGATAAGACCATTACGAAGCAATAAGTTTACTGCAGTACTAAACAGAACCAATAATTCTGAAAGTAATACTAGTTATGACATTATAACCTGCCTTTATTAAATTTTATTTCTATTGTTAGTTAACTATACTCTCTTTATCATGCTATTTTCTTGTATTTCCTTGACTTTACTATCTCAGTAGAGATATGCAGGGCAAAACCAAAATAATGGTGTGCCGATAATAATGGCTGCAACAAAGGGTATAAGCCTTTGTAAAAACATTAACAGATACAAAGATTAACAGTAACCTTTAAACCAATTTAAATATTGATTGATAAAATAACCTGTCAAAATCATTAATTACTCTAGGTTCTGTTGACGTTTTGTCTAAAAAATTAATCTATATTTTTCAATTAGATAAATTAAATAACGATTTTTTAATCGTAGTTCAGGCAAGAATTACCATTAGTTACAAGCCATGAATGGCATCCTATCAACTGGATGCCAGCATTTATTAACGACATTGCAATAACCCATTGATTTATTCTTTTTGAAACTTCAACAGAGCCTAAATCATCCATTATTTACTTGGCAGCTGCCCTTTATAAAACTTACCTTAAAAAGTATAATGGTCAATAAAAAAGCACTATCCTATTGAAAAAATTATATTATTAGAAGACTGATGTTCGTTTTTTTACTAATCTTAAGCGATAATATCACTTATTAATAACCGACGTGATGAATTGATTATTCCTTGAATCGACAATATGTAAATCAAATAGCCGAATCATAACGAACAAAAATTGTTGGTTACACACCGGCAATAAAAAAATGACAGAATATTATTTATGATTTACCCAAACATAACTTGCAGAATTTTTTGGCAAAAAAAAACCCAAGAGATTATCTTGGGTTTTTAATTTAAGCGCTTGGCAATTCCCTACTTTCGCATGGCAAACTGCCACACTATCATCGGCGCTAAGCGGTTTCACTTCCGAGTTCGAGATGGGATCGGGTGGTTCACGCTCGCTATGGTCACCAAGCAAACTGGTGTCGTCGCAGGCTATTTTATTTGCCTGTCGACGGTCTTCGCTGTGCGGTTAAACACAACGCTGGAAATCTGTAACACTTTTTTGGTTAGTTTCATATCAACTAACTTTTTGCTGCTTTTTTTGTGTTCTTTTTACAGTGATTAGCGATAATCGGCTGGCCAGAACAGTTATTGCTAACCGTCCCGGCGTATAACTCGCCCAAACTGATTGGGTGTTATATGGTCAAGCCTCACGGGCAATTAGTACACGTTAGCTTCACACATTACTGCGCTTCCACACCGTGCCTATCAACCTGGTAGTCTTCCAGGGCCCTTCAGGGGACTCATGGTCCCAGTGAGATCTCATCTTGGGAGGGGCTTCCCGCTTAGATGCTTTCAGCGGTTATCCTGTCCGAACGTAGCTACCCGGCAATGCCATTGGCATGACAACCGGAACACCAGAGGTTCGTCCACTCCGGTCCTCTCGTACTAGGAGCAGCTTCCCTCAAATCTCAAACGCCCACGGCAGATAGGGACCGAACTGTCTCACGACGTTCTGAACCCAGCTCGCGTACCACTTTAAATGGCGAACAGCCATACCCTTGGGACCTGCTTCAGCCCCAGGATGTGATGAGCCGACATCGAGGTGCCAAACACCGCCGTCGATATGAACTCTTGGGCGGTATCAGCCTGTTATCCCCGGAGTACCTTTTATCCGTTGAGCGATGGCCCTTCCATACAGAACCACCGGATCACTATGACCTACTTTCGTACCTGCTCGATGTGTCTATCTCGCAGTCAAGCACCCTTATGCCATTGCACTCATTGCCTGATTTCCGACCAGGCTGAGGGTACCTTCGTGCTCCTCCGTTACTCTTTAGGAGGAGACCGCCCCAGTCAAACTACCCACCAGACACTGTCCCCAATCCAGATAATGGATCCAGGTTAGAACTTCAAATAAACCAGGGTGGTATTTCAAGGTTGACTCCACCAAAACTAGCGTTCCGGCTTCTAAGTCTCCCACCTATCCTACACAAATCGATTCAAAGTCCAGTGTCAAGCTATAGTAAAGGTTCACGGGGTCTTTCCGTCTAGCCGCGGGTATACGGCATCTTCACCGCAATTTCAATTTCACTGAGTCTCGGCTGGAGACAGTGTGGCCATCGTTACGCCATTCGTGCAGGTCGGAACTTACCCGACAAGGAATTTCGCTACCTTAGGACCGTTATAGTTACGGCCGCCGTTTACTGGGGCTTCGATCAAGAGCTTCTCCGAAGATAACCCCATCAATTAACCTTCCAGCACCGGGCAGGCGTCACACCCTATACTTCCTCTTCCGAGTTTGCAGAGTGCTATGTTTTTGCTAAACAGTCGCAGCCACCATTTTATTGCAACCCTCTTCAGCTCCATCCGCAAGGGACTTCACTTACCAAGGGCATACCTTCTCCCGAAGTTACGGTATCATTTTGCCTAGTTCCTTCAGCCGAGTTCTCTCAAGCGCCTTAGAATTCTCATCCCACCCACCTGTGTCGGTTTGGGGTACGGCTACTAGTAACCTGAAGCTTAGAGGTTTTTCTTGGAAGCATGGCATCAATCACTTCGTCTCTCCGAGGAGAGTCTCGTCATCACGTCTCAGAATAGAGGTTCCCGGATTTGCCTAAGAACCCTCCCTACTCGCTTAAACTGACACTTCCAACCGTCAGCTGACCTAGCCTTCTCCGTCACCCCATCGCAGTTACTACTAGTGCAGGAATATTAACCTGCTTTCCATCGACTACGCTTTTCAGCCTCGCCTTAGGTACCGACTAACCCTGCGTCGATTAGCGTTGCGCAGGAAACCTTGGGTTTTCGGCGTGGGGGTTTTTCACCCCCATTATCGTTACTCATGTCAGCATTCGCACTTCTGATACCTCCAGCAAACTTCTCAGTTCACCTTCGCAGGCGTACAGAACGCTCCTCTACCGCTCATCTAAAAGATGAACCCGTAGCTTCGGTACTATGCTTAGCCCCGGTAAATCTTCCGCGCAGACCGACTCGACCAGTGAGCTATTACGCTTTCTTTAAAGGATGGCTGCTTCTAAGCCAACCTCCTGGCTGTCTGGGCCTTTCCACATCGTTTCCCACTGAGCATAGATTTTGGGACCTTAGCTGACGGTCTGGGCTGTTTCCCTTTCCACGACGGACCTTATCACCCGCCGTGTGTCTCCCGTGCTCAAACTTGTTGGTATTCGGAGTTTGCATCGGGTTGGTAAGTCGAGATGACCCCCTAGCCGAAACAGTGCTCTACCCCCAACAGTTATACACGAGGCGCTACCTAAATAGCTTTCGAGGAGAACCAGCTATCTCCGAGCTTGATTAGCCTTTCACTCCGATCCACAGCTCATCCCCGCATTTTTCAACATACGTGGGTTCGGCCCTCCAGTAAGTATTACCTCACCTTCAGCCTGGCCATGGATAGATCGCCCGGTTTCGGGTCTAATCCCAGCGACTAAACGCCCTATTAAGACTCGCTTTCGCTACGCCTCCCCTATTCGGTTAAGCTTGCCACTGAGATTAAGTCGCTGACCCATTATACAAAAGGTACGCAGTCACACCACGAGGGTGCTCCCACTGCTTGTACGCATACGGTTTCAGGATCTATTTCACTCCCCTCTCCGGGGTTCTTTTCGCCTTTCCCTCACGGTACTGGTTCACTATCGGTCAGTAAGGAGTATTTAGCCTTGGAGGATGGTCCCCCCATGTTCAGTCAAAGTTTCACGTGCTCCGACCTACTCGTTTTCACTGTATAGCGTTTTCGTGTACGGGGCTATCACCCTGTATCGCCAGACTTTCCAGACTGTTCCACTAACAACTATACAACTTAAGGGCTAATCCCCGTTCGCTCGCCGCTACTAGGGGAATCTCGGTTGATTTCTTTTCCTCCGGGTACTTAGATGTTTCAGTTCTCCGGGTTCGCTCAATACAGCTATGTATTCACTGTAATGTGACGTGCTGATGCACGCCGGGTTTCCCCATTCGGAAATTCTCGGATCAAAGTTAGTTTGCAAACTCCCCGAGACTTATCGCATGCTACAACGTCCTTCATCGCCTCTCACTGCCTAGGCATCCACCGTATGCGCTTATTCACTTGACCATATAACCCCAATAAGTCTGTTTTCGCCGACCCACCAGCCAACAGGGTATTTTCTGTTGCCTGGCCAGTCGGTTAACGTCGTTACGTGTTATACCGATCAGCTTTCTTAATCGCTTTTTTCTGTTTTTGAGAACTCATTCGCGTGAGCGTCTGTGCTTTTGTATACCAACAAGTTTTGCCAATTAATTGCTTAATCCGGCAAGGCTTGCTACTATCCGCTGACACCGTCGCTGCACGCGAACTCGTTGCGTAATCTTGTCACCTTTACAGATCAAGATTACGTTGTTACAGATTTCCAAATTGTTAAAGAGCTATTCGTGTATTCAATAAATACACCAATTCTATAAGGTCTCTGCCGATTCTTAAGTGAATCGAAACGTTATAGAATTGGTGGAGCTAAGCGGGATCGAACCGCTGACCCCCTGCGTGCAAGGCAGGTGCTCTCCCAGCTGAGCTATAGCCCCAGTGTTTCTTGCTTATGCTTGCGCGTCTGCTTACTGACATCCCCGGGCCACATCACGCCTACCTTGCGGCAAGGTGGTGGGCCTGGGTGGACTCGAACCACCGACCTCACCCTTATCAGGGGTGCGCTCTAACCAACTGAGCTACAGGCCCTGGGCTCATACTGCTACTGATCAAAATAATTTGTTGTGGATACGCATGATGACGATAGACCATCTTTGTAAGGAGGTGATCCAGCCCCAGGTTCCCCTAGGGCTACCTTGTTACGACTTCACCCCAGTCATGAATCACAAAGTGGTGAGCGCCCTCCCGAAGGTTAGACTACCCACTTCTTTTGCAACCCACTCCCATGGTGTGACGGGCGGTGTGTACAAGGCCCGGGAACGTATTCACCGCGACATTCTGATTCGCGATTACTAGCGATTCCGACTTCATGGAGTCGAGTTGCAGACTCCAATCCGGACTAAGACCGGCTTTCTGGGATTTGCTTACTGTCGCCAGTTCGCAGCCCTCTGTACCGGCCATTGTAGCACGTGTGTAGCCCTACCCATAAGGGCCATGATGACTTGACGTCGTCCCCACCTTCCTCCGGTTTATCACCGGCAGTCTCCCTAGAGTTCCCGGCATTACCCGCTGGCAACTAAGGACAAGGGTTGCGCTCGTTACGGGACTTAACCCAACATCTCACGACACGAGCTGACGACAGCCATGCAGCACCTGTCTCAGAGCTCCCGAAGGCACTCTACTATCTCTAACAGATTCTCTGGATGTCAAGGGTAGGTAAGGTTCTTCGCGTTGCATCGAATTAAACCACATGCTCCACCGCTTGTGCGGGCCCCCGTCAATTCATTTGAGTTTTAACCTTGCGGCCGTACTCCCCAGGCGGTCGACTTAATGCGTTAGCTGCGCCACTAATCCTGTAAATAGGACCAACGGCTAGTCGACATCGTTTACGGCGTGGACTACCAGGGTATCTAATCCTGTTTGCTACCCACGCTTTCGTACCTCAGCGTCAGTTTTAGTCCAGGGAGTCGCCTTCGCCACTGGTGTTCCTTCAGATATCTACGCATTTCACCGCTACACCTGAAATTCCACTCCCCTCTACTAAACTCTAGTCCGCCAGTTTCAAATGCAGTTCCCAGGTTGAGCCCAGGGCTTTCACATCTGACTTAACGAACCACCTACGCACGCTTTACGCCCAGTAATTCCGATTAACGCTCGCACCCTCCGTATTACCGCGGCTGCTGGCACGGAGTTAGCCGGTGCTTCTTCTAAAGGTAATGTCAAGCTACCGGGTATTGACCGGCAGGTTTTCCTCCCAATTGAAAGTGCTTTACAACCCTAAGGCCTTCTTCACACACGCGGTATTGCTGGATCAGGCTTTCGCCCATTGTCCAATATTCCCCACTGCTGCCTCCCGTAGGAGTCTGGGCCGTGTCTCAGTCCCAGTGTGGCTGATCGTCCTCTCAGACCAGCTATAGATCGTCGCCTTGGTAGGCCTTTACCCTACCAACTAGCTAATCTAACGCAGGCTCATCTCATAGCGAAAGGTCCGAAGATCCCCTCCTTTCCCCCGTAGGGCGTATGCGGTATTAGCGTGGGTTTCCCCACGTTGTCCCCCACTATAAGGCAGATTCCTACGCGTTACTCACCCGTCCGCCACTCGTCAGCGCCCGAAGGCCTGTTACCGTTCGACTTGCATGTGTTAAGCATACCGCCAGCGTTCAATCTGAGCCATGATCAAACTCTTCAGTTTAAATCAGTTTGCCACTCAATAAGATGAGTAGCCAATCTTGGCTCGACTACAAAACTAAACGTTAAAAATTACTTCTTAATGTGTTGTCTTTGTGTCGATTATTTTTTAACAGCCTAACAATCACCACAAGTACCCACACAAATTATTTTGATCAAGTTGTTAAAGAGCGTTGGTGCCGCAGCACCGTTGAGTCCGGCAATTATACAGAGCGGATTCGGTTTGTCAACCCCTTGTCGACATTGCCTGTTGCTGTCCTGGTTCAGGGTCAAACTACGTTACCCCGAACAAGCCGGCAATTATAACCTACCAGGCCAACTTGTCAACAGCTTCGACTGATTTTTTCCTTTGGAATAAGCGCCATTAACATTTTTACAAGACGGCACTGCCCATAGCCGAATTGGCACTGTCATAGTTTACCTATTTTTCAATGACTTAAATAGCCACCAACACACCAAAACAACTAATTTTTTAAGTTAGCCAATATAGGTATTTATACGTATTGTTTTTTCATTTGAAATCTTATAATTTAAGCTGCGTAAATCGAATAATTGGACTATTTGTCTATTTAGATTAACTTCCGGTAACTGTCAGTGAATCTATTCATCGCAATGTACAAAGCCATTAACCGACTATCGCGGGCAAATTTAATTACTCAAGCAACAACGTGTAGACCTTGAAAATTAATACTGCCAAATACTTGAAGTTTTAAAGTAAATACTCATTTTTTTGATTTATTCAGGACTTACAGCCCATATTTTTATCGGCTGTTAAAAGCTGACTACCAATCAATTTATCAAAGAAGAGGCGAATGATGTCGTTAAAAATTAAAAACAAAGTAAATTCAGCTTCCGAAACATCAGGCGATACCATATTTCTTCCAGATCGTGATGCGAGGATTGCCGAGCTTGCCTATTACAGGGCCGAAAGTAGAGGTTTCGAACCGGGACACGAACTTGAGGACTGGCTTGAGGCAGAGCAAGAATTTTTACTGTAGAAAGAAAAGACAGCCGTTAAACACCAAAGCCCGTCAACATGCTTAATCTGGATATTTAATAAAAATTAAAATAGTCCCTGGAGAATGTTATGAACACCAAAGAAAAAGATACCACTCAAAAAACTGAAGTAATGCCCCGTACACCTTCCGAGAACTTGCTTTCATTTGATGAATTCGATAATTTTTTTGATGATTTTCTATCGCGCAGATGGCCCCGCCTGTTAGATTTTAATTTGCCTGCCGGATTTGACAGAGGCTTTCCAAAAATTGATATTCTTGATCATGATAATGAAATAGAAGTTCAGGCAGCACTACCCGGCGTTAAAAAAGAAGATCTGGATGTAACCATAAATAATCAAACACTTACTATTAGAACCTCTACCAAAGAAGAAAAAAAGGAAGAGGAAAAAGGTAAATATTTTCGCCGCGAGATAACGCGGGGTGAATTTCAACGCACGGTCTCCTTACCTGATAATGTTGATGATAACAATGCAAAAGCCGCCTTTAAAGACGGTATATTGACTATTACTATTCCCAAAACAGAAAAAAGCAAACGAAAAAATATTGAGATTAAATAAGCTGAATTTTATTGGAAACTTGCTTAAACAAGGTGTTAAATTACGAACTATTACCTTGTTTAAGACACGTGAATATAGATGCATTTTGTTATACCCAGCGACACAAACTAATGGGTGGCTTCATGATAAAAAATCCAATAATAATTGCTATAGCCACCGTACTGGTTATTGTCTTGGGTATACAATCTTATGTAATCTTTAATTTGAATGAAAGCCTCAAGCAATTTAGTGCACAGGAAAACAGCACCGACAACCCTAAAGCTAAAATACCCAAGCTACCCAAGCCAGGCTCTGATAACGAACTATTTAAAGATCAGCTATGGAATCCTTACGAAGAAATGCAACATATGCAAAATGAAATGGAACAACTTTTTGGTGATTCCTTTTCGCGCTTCCATTTAAATGCGCCCTTAGGCAGCTTAAGTAAAATACCTGACGTCGATTTACAAGAAAAACCAGATCAATATATCGTAACTGTTAATGCACCGGGTGCCGATGAGTCTTCAATAGACGTTAAACAGGAAGATCAAGTGTTAAACATTTCAATTAAAACGGAACACGCAAAGGATGAAACTGATGCTAAAAAGGGAAAATATCAGTACCGCGAGCGTTTTGTTGGCCAATTTCAAAGAGCATTAACCTTACCCGGACCGGCTAACGCAGCCAAAATGACAACTAAATATGATAATGGCGTGTTGACCATTACGATTCCAAAGACATAGTTTTATACAATAATCAGTAGCAATAATAACTGACCTGTTTAACGGAATAATTATGAAAAATCAAACTAAACACTACGTAATACTGGGTTTTTTTACACTATTAATTATTTTAATACCCCTAACCAAAGGTTTTTCGGAAGATTTGCAACCTCCACAACAAGTTATACAAAGTGTTTCGGAACAATTAAAACAAAAACTACAAGACAAAGTTTTTACCAGAAATTTTGCTCAAGTTACCCAATTTGTTAATGGCGTTATTGATCCACATACGGATTTTAACAAAATCGCACCATTAGTTCTAGGAAAGCACTGGAAAACAGCAACCACTGACGAGCAGGCGCGTTTTAAACATGAATTTCAAATATTATTGGTAAGAACCTATTCCAGGGCCTTTGTGGAGTACAACAATTGGTCAATGACTTTATTACCTCTTGAAACATCAACTGAACCCACAAAAACTATCGTAAAAACCAAGGTTATGCAACCCGGGCAACAACCTATTGATGTAAATTACCGAATGTTACTGAGTAAAGGTGAATGGAAAGTTTACGACATTATGATTGATGGTGTCAGTTTGGTAACTAACTACCGAGCTACCTTTAGCGACGAAATTCAAACTAAAGGCTCACTAAACGCTGTTATTGATGCGCTGGTTAAACGTAATACTGAGGCACTTGCAGCAAAAGACTCTTAAAAATAGAAATGTGAATTAAGAGCTGAATAGAAGCCAGAACACTAGTTGGACTAGAATATTGGGAAAGACACGACTCCCCCCAACCTATAGGCAACCAATGAACTGGCAAGAGCAATTAATAACAACTTATCTTTATGTATGCAAGTACTATCAGAATAACCTTTGGGTTTATAGTCAGCGCATGTCGAATTATTGAGACCTGAGTTTTATCGATGAAGAAGTTATAGCGTTCTACCTATTTGGGGTCATTGATAAAAATAGAGAACTAAAAAAGATCTATGGTTATGCCGAGCGTCATTTGCGCGAATGGTTTCCGAAATTGCCCGGTTACACCGCTTTTGTGCAACGACTAAATAAAGTGGCTGATGTTTTCGCGCCATTGCTGGAAATCATTCAGCAAGAGCAAGAAGCAAAAAATCAAGGACAAGTCTGGTTGATAGATTCTTTTCCGGTGGCGCTGGCCAAGCAAGGACACAAGTTTAAAGCGCGCGTAGCAAGCGAGTTAGCCGATGCAGGTTATTGTTCAACCAAAAAATTATACTATTATGGGGTTCGGGTTCATATCGTCGGGCGTCGCCAAGCGGGTACATTGCCTAACACTGAATATATTGGTGTAACGGGAGCAAGTTGCCATGATGGGACAGTATTTAATCAGATTAAGCCTGAATTGAATAACAACGCGCTTTATGGCGACAAGGCCTATCACCGATCCGATGCAAAAGAAGTCAGAGAGGCTCAAAACCTGACGGTATTAACGCCGGTGAAAAAACAAAAAGGCCAAACGTATTTGGAGCCACAGGATCAATGGTTATCGACGGTCATTTCTCGTGTCCGACAACCCATTGAAACCTTATTCGGCTGGATTGAGCAACAAACCGGCATTGAATGCGCTGGCAAAGTGCGATCATACAACGGTCTAATGGTTCATGTATTTGGCAAGTTGGCCGCCGCCATGTTCTTTTGGAATCATTTACGAGTTAGCTCTTAATTCACATTTAAATTATCGATTTTGAATTTTTTAAATGATAAAAACTAACTGTGATCACTAAATACGAGACATTTAACCACCAATTAAAAAATATCATCCATACCTCAATACTTTTTTGGGCATGGGCATCATTTTATCATTAATGGGTTTTATTTTAGCGGGGGTTGAAGGCATTTTATGGTCAGTAGTTTTAGGTGTTCTTATACTGGTGATTAGCCCAAACCTGCCACCACCTTTTATCTTTTCTCTAATAGGCGGTAGATTACTATTTGCAGATGATGCTCCAGTGCTTTATCAAATAACACAGAAACTCGCTGCTCGTGCTCACTTAACTACAGAACCGGCACTTTACTACTTACCCGGACACATGATGTATGGACTATCGAACTAAAACAACCGAACCAAAATACCTTGATAGCTCTTTAAAAAACAAAGGTGTAAACATTTAAATACGCCTTAATTATTAACACCGCACTGGAGATTAAAATGCTTAACTATTTGTTTAAAGGGCTGTTTGTTTTCGTCTTTAGTGTATCCGTTACTTTTGCCGGAAATCAAACCACGCTTGATAATCATCGGGGGGCGATGCTTTATGAGAATCATTGTCTGGAATGTCACACCCAGCAAATACATTGGCGAGACAAGAAAATGGTTACCGACTGGAAAAGCTTGATAACCGAAGTAAATCGCTGGCAATATATTTCCGGACTTGAATGGAGTAAGCATGATGTCGAGGCGGTCAGTCGTTATTTGAACAACAGGTACTATCATTATCCTTAGGCAATTTCCTACGAAGAATATACCCAAGTCGCTGATCTTTTTATTCATTGTCTGCATTGCCAAATAGTTATGTAGCCAGCTACGCGCCTGTTTTTCGGCCTCGGCAACTGCTCCTGCGTCTCTTAAGGAGCCTGTTGTTGGTACTCTAACTCCTGCATAATCCACAGGGATGTGGTGAAGGCAGGGTTTGCAGGAGCAAATATCTGTCCTTGCAGTTGTTGAAAATGAAAAAAATCCTGCGCCATTTGGGTCTATTCATTTTTGGATATCTACTAAACAGCTACTTAATCTGTATCTGTACGGCCAATAATTTTCACTCTCTACCGGGAGACTTCGAATGATTCCTGTAGTTATCAAAACTTGTAAACCTCCCGGAAAAACCTGACTATACTCATTTGATCTACTGCAAAACATAAATATCAGGGCTCTGTTTATGCAGATGTGTCATGCTCATTTGTTTACTTTCCCCAGCATCTGGAACACCATCTTTAAAAGACTCTATAATTATTTTTGTAGATTATCACTGAGGAATTGCTGTAATGAGATTTCTTGATCTAACTATTTTTCTGATGTTATGGCTTATTGCTACCAAAACGGCATCCGCGACAACCTACAATCTCCCTGAAAACCCGGATAATAATGTTATATCTCAATATCCGGATAATACCGTTTTTATAAGAGCCAAGCAGGACGAAACATTATTGGACATCGCCTTGCGATTTTCGCTGGGACAAATGGAAATCGTTCATCTGAATCAAAAAGTTGATCGTTGGCTGGTAAAAAAAGGCGAAGTTGTGCGTTTGGCTAACCGGCGAATTCTTCCTGATACGCCACATAAAGACATCGTCTTAAACCTGTCTGAATATCGTCTCTACTATTATCCAAACGCTCAACCAGATATGCCTGCTCAGGTTATGTCATATGCTACCGGAATAGGCAGACAGGATTGGAGAACACCGTTGGGCTATACCAGGGTCTCAAAAAAAGAGAGAAATCCCAGTTGGTATCCTCCTGAATCGATACGACGCGAACATGCCAGAAACGACGATCCATTGCCTCGAGTTGTACCTCCAGGCCCTCACAATCCGTTAGGTGCTTATGCCCTGCATTTGGCTTTACGCGGCTACCTGATACATGGCACCGATATCGACAAGATTTACGGTATCGGGATGCAAATTACGCACGGCTGTGTACGCATGTACCCGAATGATATTGAAGAGTTATATTATAGGGTAGGCGTCGGCACGCCGGTTTATATCGTCAAACAACCTATCAAAGTAGGATGGCTGAACAATAAGCTTTACATCGAAGCGCATCCTGATCTGGACGGTGTAAAAATGACTTTTGATCAACGTCATGCAGTCGCATTAAAATTAATCAAAAAAGCGACTCAAGAGGAAACACCTGCTTTCGATCAGCAAGCCCTTAACCAGGCCTTGCAAACGTTGGATGGAGATCCTGTACCCATTTTACAAAAGGCTGTTTCTCAAGAAACAGCTCCCATAGAATTCGACAACTACACCACACCTTATCAATAGCTAATTATTTAGCCACTCATTATCTTTGCCGCTTATATCTGTTTTTTTTGTGATTTAAGCCCTGAAGGCGGTAAAAGCGCAACCAAATCCCTCCGGTTTTAGTTGTATTTTTACCCATTTTATAAAAAAGTAAATACTTGGCAAGACAGTATTATTAACTTTTTTATAATCAAGTTTACCCTTGTTATCAGGACAAGTATCAAAGCCATTTGATAGTTAGAAGTTAACTACTGTAGCCAACAGCAGTCAGGTGATAAGGAGATTTCAAAACCATTCGAAATTCTTATAAAAAAGGTAAAAATCAATTTTATTGGAACTCCCGACCATACCACTATTTAAGAGCAAATATCCCGGTTAATCGATATTCTTGATGGATAAAAGGGGTAGATATTCGGTTCTTTTACTGTTATGGTTTAAAGACGGGCAATTAAATAATCGTGTTTTATTAATCACGAATAGTTAATAAAATCGCTAAATAAGTGCCTGTGAAATATCCAATACTTTACTTAATTTTAAGAAAAAAAGGAAATTCCCTTGATACTCATTAAAATATATAAAAAGATCTTATCCGTTACATTCCTGACCGCTGCGACCCTGTTCACAGGAACAGTATCTGCGGCTTACGTCCCATATAAAGGCCCGGCAGTCGTACCAGATAAAGCAATCGAAAAAGTCGCTGAAAAACCCACGATAACTGAGCCAGCGGAAGTAACCGAAAAAGCGGCTGAAAAATCCACGATAGCTGAACCAACTGAAGTAACCGAAAAAGCTGCTGAAAAACCCACGGTAGCTGAACCGGCTGAAGTAACCGAAAAAGCTGCTGAAAAACCCACGGCAGCTAAACCGGCTGAAGTAACCGAAAAAGCCGCTGAAAAATCCACGGCAGTTGAGCCGGCTGAAAAACCTGCAAAAACCCATTCAGTTCAATCACTGGAACATGCAAAATCTGCCGCCATACATGGCAACGCTGGCCACGCAAGTGTTTTAGCGGAGCATGCAAAGACAGCACTTGAGCACGCACAAAGTGCTGAAAAAATACTGGAAGGTAATCCTAAAATACACATGACAGAAGCAGTTACACACCTTAATGACGCAATAAAACATGCTGAGATGGATCGTGCTGATGTTGCAACAGAACATATTAACCAAGCGATCACCCACATAACAGCATCCATTGAATAATGCTGTTTATCTGACTTTAATCAAAAAGGTTGCTCCGCTCCAAAAATGAAATACCTGATCGACTCCAGAATGAGTTGATCAGGTATTCCCTTCTTGATTATCCTTTTATTAAATAAAACACTAACGAATTTTTTAGGTTGCAGAGTTATTATCCATCCGCCAATCAATACCCACCCCCCGGTTGATTCTAGCGAGCTAAATGTTGGAGGCCATAAAAAAATGGCTAAATATTCAAAAATAAAGCACCAGCAAATCAAAGTCTGAACTAATAAATTTCAACAAACCGGAAAATCATGAAGCCAATCAGCTCTGATCCAAAACAAAATAGTGCTAAACTGACGGCTTTTTAAACTCATCGTTAAAATTCCCTTGCCGCCACTGAGTCTATATATTCATATCCCCTGGTGCATTAAAAAATGCCCTTATTGCGACTTTAATTCACATGCGATTAAAGGTGATACTCCCGAAGCGGCCTATATTGACGCGCTGCTGAATGATTTATCCAAAGACTTACGGCTCTACAATATCACTCACCCTATCAGCAGCATTTTTATTGGTGGCGGAACACCCAGTCTGTTTTCTCCTGAGTCTATCAATCGCTTGTTACGCGGAATAGAACAACAGGTTGCGTTAAAAACAGATATTGAGATTACCCTTGAAGCCAATCCTGGTACTTTTGAAAGCCATAAATTTGCCGAATTCAGAGCCTTGGGAATTAACCGCTTATCTATCGGCATACAAAGTTTTAACGATAAACTGTTAAAAAAACTGGGACGAGTGCACTCGGCGCACGAAGCCATTATTGCCACTGAAATCGCGCATCAGGCCGGCTTTGAAAATTTTAATCTGGATTTGATGTTTGGCCTGCCCGATTCCAGTCCTGATGACAGCAAAACCGATATAGCAACCGCCATCGGCCTGAAACCTACGCATATTTCTTTTTACCAATTAACGTTGGAACCCAATACTTATTTCCATAAATTTCCGCCGCAATTGCCCAATGATGAGCTTATTTTTAGCATGCAAAAGCACTGCCAAAAACTATTGGCTGATCAGGGTTATCAGCAGTATGAGGTTTCAGCCTATAGCCAACTGGGCTTACAGTGTCGGCATAATGTAAATTATTGGCAGTTTGGTGATTATTTAGGCATAGGTGCAGGCGCTCACGGTAAAATAACGCAAACTTTACCTCAACAAATTATCCGCAGCTTTAAACCCAAAAGTCCGGAACAATATTTAAGTGATACCCATAAACTGGGTGGCTCTGAAGTTATTTCTGTCGCTGAACTGCCACTGGAATTTATTATGAATCATTTGCGCCTGAAACAGGGCTTTACTCTGGACACTTATCAAGCAACAACCGGCCTTGATATAACAACACTGGAACCGGCGTTATCGGCTTGTCTGAAACAAGAATTGCTTATCCATGAAAATAATCATTATTATTGTTCAGAACAAGGCTGGAATTTTATGGACAACATTTTAGAAAAATTCATGCCTTGATTTTGCTCAAGGTTCTCTCTACTTTTTACCTTTACTATTAACATGCTTGATTATCAAAAAGACTTTATCGCCTACGCACTGGATTGCGGTGTATTAAAATTTGGCGAGTTCCTGTTAAAGTCAGGACGCACCAGTCCTTATTTTTTCAATACCGGCCTTTTCAATACCGGCGCTCAACTGGGAAAATTGGGACATTTTTATGCCCAGGCATTGATTCAATCCGACATAAAACCGGATATTCTTTATGGACCGGCCTACAAAGGTATCCCGCTGGTCAGCACGACATCTATCGCCTACGCTCAATTAACCGGCAAAGATATTCCCTTTGCTTTCAACCGCAAAGAAGTAAAAGATCATGGCGAAGGCGGCAGTCTGGTCGGTGCGCCATTGCAAGGCAAGGTTGTTATTTTGGATGACGTGATTACTGCCGGTACATCCGTCAGAGAGTCGGTAGAAATAATAAAGCATGCAGGCGCGATTCCTGCAGGCGTCTTAATTGCGCTGGATCGCCAGGAAAAGGGCCTCAACGACAGTTCCGCTATTCAGGAAGTTCAGGAGCGTTTTAACATGCCGGTTGTTGCCATCATTACTTTGGCAAATATTATTGCTTATTTAACAGCCCAGTCTAGCGATCAGCTTAACGCTATCCAAGACTATCAAAATCGTTACGGCATTTAAACAGCTTATCATTTTAGGGTATTCGGATTTTACTGTTGAAACGTCATGTTGGGCAACATCTTTTCGTTGCCCAACATTCAACGGTCAAAATCAGAATATCGAGAGATTTCTTCAATACTATTCGTGCATTTTAACGCGAAAATATAGGGCACGAAAAGCATGTGCCCGACTTGTCTGTTTTTCTTCTTTAGGGTTACAGCTAACTTTACTTTATTGCTATGACATTTAAGCTAATAGGAAAGCCATACGGCTTGTAATCGCTTGTGTCATTGAATAACCCAAATGAATCAACTCGGTTAGCATCGCTAAAACCAGTCCGCCTTAAAAAATCAAACAAAAAGAGCTGGTTCCACCCGAAAAAATGAAAATCATGGGCATCTACTTGCCCCCCGAACATCATCCTCATTACATGAAATTTTACATCCTGAGATGCTATTGGATCAATAAATGTGTGACAAAGGATATCTAAGTCAGGAACAGAAATATAAAATTTACCAGATGGCTTTAAAATTCGCCTTATCCCTTTAAGCGTATCAAAAACTTTGGCCTGAGTAACATGCTCAAATACATGACTTGCATAAACCTCTGAAAAACTATCATCCTCAAACATACTTAAGTTACTTATATCGCCAATAAAGTCGACACCAGGTTTTTCAAATATATTGAGTATTTTCCAACCTTCTTTAATTGTTTCGCCACCAATATGAAGTTTCATCAGCATCCAAATAATTATAAATAAAAGCCACTATGTGATTCATGGCAGGTAACACTATATAAAGTCAGTTCAACAAGACTTTTGCCAGTTCAATAATCTCGTTTTCATCAATATCCTTGATCGAATCATCCTGTCTGTTCAGCTTGTATGAATTGACAAGGGAAGCAGATTTAACGACTTTATTGATGTCGGTTTGATAAGCCATTCTGGTCGGTGTGGGGCCAAAAATAGTAATCGATGGTCGGTTTAAAGCCCATGCCATGTGGGTAGGTCCGGTATCGTTACCAATCAATAAATCTGCCTGGCTAATCAACGCTTTTAAACTATTCAAATCCAGCCTGGGCAGCACTTTAATAGCGTCAGATTGTGTAGACATCCAATCTGCTTTAGCTTTCTCTTCCTCACTGCCCCACACCACCAGACAATTTTGCTGCAAGGCTACCGCTATTTTTACAAATTTTTCCGCCGGATAATTTTTACTATCCCAACTTGAGCCGATAATTAACACAATGTTTTGTCGATCTTTTTGCAAAAAATTATAAATTTGCGGATCTTCATTGCTAAAAAATAAAAACGGTTTTTTGTTATGGATTTGCGCCTCGGTGATATTGACACCTAAAGGACTGGATAAGGCAAAGGCATTTCTAACGATCGCGTTAGTATCGTAAGCGCAAGCTAATTTGACATTATAAAACCAGGAAGCCGCTTTTTCCCTGATTGAATCGGCATCGAAACCGGCGAGGTGTTTACCAAGCAGTTTTGCAATAACCGCTGATTTAATAAGCCCTTGCGCATCAATAACCACATCATAGTGATTGCGTGCAAAGTTGCGAACTTTTTTTATCTCCTGAAAAACACCGGCTTTATTGGTTTTTAAAGATTTTAAATTGACCGTTAAAATATGATCTATATCGGGATTGTTTTTTAAAACGTCAGCAAAACGCTCTTCCACTATCCAGTCAATTTGAATGGCTGGCAAACACGCTTTAATAAACTGTAACGCAACCATCGCATGCACAATGTCACCCAGTGCAGAAAGCTTAACAATGGCAATTTTCAAGAATTAACCTCTCACCCGTTAAATAACAGCAATCACTTGCTCAGGACTTATATCATTCAAACACCGGGTATGACCTAACGGGCACTCACGTTTAAAACACGGAGAGCAATCAAGATGTAAACTGATAACATGAGCCTTGGCATTAAGTGGCGGCGTAAAGTGTGGATCGGACGAGCCATAAAGAGCGATTATTTTTTTGTCCAGCGCGGCTGCAACATGCATCAAACCGGAATCATTAGTCACCACGGCATCAACCAGTGATAGCAAATCGACAGCTTCAGCTAATGATGTCCTGCCACTAAAATCAATACATTGCCCGGAAACTTCAGCATTAATTTGTTCAGCCACTGCTTTATCTTTATCAGAACCAAACAGCCAAACTTGCCAGCCTTCAGCAATTTTTTGTCGTGCAACTTGGGCATAATAACTTGCCGGCCAACGTTTTGCTGCACCATATTCAGCACCAGGACATAAAGCCAATATTTTCTCCGGGGACGGATAAGTTGGCTTATCACTCCAGGGAAGTAATACCGAAGCAATGACCGAGCGAAAGCGTAACCCAACACTAGACGCATTATTTTGTCGGGTTACGCTTTCGCTAACCCGATCAATAGCGTTGCCATTTTCAGCAACTTTTACGTTTAAATGGAATTTTTCGATAACGCTATTTTGCTGATCCGGGTTAATAACAAGTTCAGGAACCGAATACTCAGGCGGCAATTGCGCCGTATCCGGCAAACCTAAGGCAACAAAGCGTTGAACCGTCATGGTCAGTAAACTTTTATCCAGCTTTCTGGCATCGTTCAGCAAGCCCCAGCGACATTCACCAACATAACCGGTACGAACGGGGATATCGGCAAAATAAGGAATTAATGCCGATTTCCAGGAGTTTGGCAATACGATTGCCTGATCGTAACCTTCAGCCCGTAACTTCCTGCCCAGCTTAATTCTATCCAGCAAACCAAATTGGCCATGCACTAAAGGCATCGCGATAGCTTTTGCAACTTGCGGCATTCTTGCCAGCAAAGCAAATGACCATGACGGTGCCAAAACATCAATTTGACAATCAGGTTGGGCATTTTTTAACGTGATAAACAGGCTTTGCGCCATCACCATATCGCCAACCCATGAGGGACCGACGACCAGAATCCTGGGGGGGTTCTTCAAAATCTTAATCCTGGAAAAATCAATTGGCCCACGAAAAACACGAAAAGCACGAAAAAATTCAAAAACATGAAAAACGGTAAACTTTTACTCAATGAATAAACGTAACGGGGTTGCAACTCATTGAAGCCGTCAAACATTCAGGTCGGAGTTACAAACTCCGACCTGCATCGTGGAATGGCTGTGCCATACAATGATCTCGTTTTTTATTTTTCGTGGCTTTCGTGCTTTTCGTGGAAAAAAGCCGTTTTTACGTTAATTAACGTAAGTTAACCACTCGGCATGGTCTTCTCTGCGTCCATGTACATAATCAAAATATAATGATTGTAATTGCTCGGTCACGACACCACGACTACCACAACCTATTTTACGATTATCGAGCTCTCTGATTGGCGTTACTTCAGCAGCAGAACCGGTAAAGAAGGCTTCATCAGCGACATAAATCTCATCGCGGGTAATCCGTTTCTCAATCACTTCATAACCTTGCTCGCGTGCAATCGTCATCACGGTATCACGGGTAATGCCTTCCAGTGCGGAGGTAGTTTCTGGCGTGTAAATTTTACCGTTACGTACGATAAACAAATTTTCAGCACTGCCTTCTGCCGCAAAACCTTCATGATCAAGCATTAAGGCTTCATCGTAACCATTCGACAACGCTTCTTGCAGAGCCAAAATGGAATTAATGTAATTACCGTTGGCTTTGGCTTTACACATGGTGCTGTTGTGATGATTGCGCACATAAGAAGAGGTGCGAATACGAATTCCATGCTCGATGCTGTCAGCGCCCAAGTAAGCGCCCCACGACCAGGCAGCAACCATGACATGAACCTTCAGGTTATCAGCCCGAAGTCCCATACCTTCAGAACCATAAAAACACATAGGCCGAATATAGGCGCTATCCAGATTGTTCTTGGCAACCGCATCACGATGCACCTGATTCATCTCATCCTTAGTAAACGGCATGGCCATATTCATGATGTGCGCAGAACGGAACAGGCGGTCCGTATGTTCTTGCATTCTGAAAATAGCGGTGCCTTTTTCAGTGTGATAGGCTCTTATGCCTTCAAATACGCCCAATCCATAATGCAAAGTATGCGTCAGTACATGGACTTTCGCTTCACGCCAATCAACCCATGCGCCATCCAGCCAAATTAAGCCGTCTCTATCGTCCATTGTCATCATTTATTCTCCAACATTAATGTGTATTAGTATTTTCACTTACCACGGAGAACACGAAGTTTTTTCTTCATGTCCTCCGTGGTAAAAATATTTTTCTTACCGGTTTATTCCATTAAATTATGCCAAATCTGCTCAACCTGTGCGCTCAATTCACCGACCTCAGCCTCGTTAATAATGGCTCGCTCGCCTTGTAAAACCAGCTTGTGTCCGTAATCACGATAGGTACAATAAGTCACTTTGAGTATTTCTGCCTCGGTTTTAGAGATAAAGCCGTCTTCCTGCAAACCTTCAAGCAATCTGACATTATCCGTATAAGTCGTCAAAGCTTCATTTTTTGCAGCCCTGGCTAAAACCCCAAATTGTACTATAAACTCAATATCAGCAATACCGCCTTTACTGTGTTTTAAGTCAAACTTGTTTAATTCTTTCATTGCCAAGGCATCGCGCATCTTTTCGCGCATTTCGCGTACCTCTGTTTTCAGAGGTACCAAGTCCCTGGGTAAGCTCAAAATTCTGCGGCGAATAGATTCATATTGTGTCTTTAAGCTGGCATCACCGGCAATAAATCGTCCTCTGACCAAGGCTTGATGCTCCCATGTCCAAGCCTGACTTTTCAGATAGTCTTCATAGACATTAATGTGTGAGACCAATAAACCGGAATCGCCACTGGGGCGCAAGCGCATATCAACTTCATAGAGGACACCTGACAACATTTTGGTATCCAGAATATGCCGGACTTTCAGCCCCATCCGTCCATAAAACTGGGCACAGGAAATCGGTTTTTCGCCATCGGTGAGGACATTACCATCAGAGCAATCGTACAAAAATACCATATCCAGATCGGAACCGTAACCCAGCTCAATACCGCCCAGCTTACCAAAGCCAAGAACGGCAAAGCCTTTGGGGCTATTATCACTCCCCGGTGGAAAGCCATGTTTGTCGGTAAGCATAAGCCACGAGCGTTCAACAACATGAGCAACGATGCTTTCAGCTATGTAGGTCAAATAATCACTGACCACCATAATCGGGATGACACCCATAATATCAGCAGCGGCAACTCTTAACATATTGGTGTGCTTAAATTGCCGCAGAGCAATCATTAGCTGTTCAAGATCTTGTAACTCAATAGCTGCCAGTAAAATAACCAGCTGTTTATCAAGATCCTCTTTTTTAAGCGGTTCAAACAAACTACGCGTGTCCAGTAATTCATCAAACAATACCGGGTATCTTGATAAATAATCACAAATCCAGGGGCTGGCCGATGATAAACGAACCATTTGGGCCAGCGCATCCGGATTTTCGGCTAATAATGCCAAATAAACATTTCTGCCTGCTACCGCTTCAAATAAATCCAGTATGCGCTTTAAAGTTTCATCAGTATTATCAACTTGCTGTATTGCCTCAATCACAAACGGCATCAACCGATCAAGCACCTTCGCACCTTTAGCCGTTAAGCGCCGAATTGAGTGCGCATTTTTAAATTGTTTAATGGCGGCCAAGCTTTCTGCAGGCTGATGAAAACCATACCGACTTAAGCTATCCAGCAATTCCTCATCATCGGCTACGCCGGTCCAAATCTGTTGACTGTGCTGATCTTTCACTGGCGATTTAGCGATAGAAAAAACCTGATCAAACACAGCATGTACCTGAGTTCTTACCGTATCCAACCGGATTTTAAAGCTGTTCCAGTCCGGATAATCCAATGAATAGGCCAGTATCTGCTGAACCGCTGCTGATGTTGGTAAATCATGCGTTTGTAAGTCTTGATATTGCTGAATATGGTTTTCCACTCGGCGCAGAAAACAATAAGATTGTCTTAACTGTTCGGCATCATTTGGAGCCAGCAACTCCAGTTTGCCAAGAGTTTTCAGTACATCCAGAATACCGCGCGTTTGCAATGCCTTTTCATTACCGCCACGTATCAACTGAAAGGCTTGGCCAATAAATTCAATTTCACGGATTCCACCGGGGCCAAGCTTGACGTTGTCCATGCGGTCTTTACGTTTTAACTCTTGGGTAATCTGCACCTTTAAAGAGCGTAGTTCCTCAAAAGCACCGTAATCCAGATAACGCCGATAAACAAAGGATTTCAGCATCGCCATGAGTTGTGCTCCGGTTTTAAAGTCACCCGCAACCTGACGCGCTTTGACCATGGCATAACGTTCCCATTCCCGCGCCTGGGTTTGATAATAGTTTTCCATACCATCAAACGTCATAATAATAGGGCCGCTATCACCAAAAGGTCTTAAACGTATATCGGTACGGAAGACAAAACCATCGACGGTAATTTCATCAAGAACTTTGACCAGGCTTTGACACAGCCGCGTAAAAAACTCACCATAACTGGTTTCTTTTCTATCCGGTAATACGCCGTTTTCTGCATAAGCAAAAATCAGATCTATATCGGAAGAATAATTCAGCTCATACGCACCCAACTTCCCCATACCCAAGACAATAATCTGCTGGGGGCTGCCATCAGCCAATAAAGGGGTTCCGCGTTTTTCACAAGCCTCATTATAGAGAAAAGCCAAGGCGTATTGAATACAGGCATCTGCCAACCAGGACAAGTCAGCCAGTGTTTCTGGTACTTCAGCCCATCCCGCCAAATCACGCCAGGCAATCCTGATCATTTCCCTGCGCCGGAAACGCCGTAACTTCTGCATTAATTCGATTTCATTATCAACCTGCAGACACGCCAGTTTGTCAGCATAATGGCGATCCGTATAAATCGTCGATAAATCGCCTGAATTAACCACATCAACCAGTATCTCTGGTTGTCGTAGTGCGCTTTCTGAAATAAACAAACTGGAGCACCAAACCTTGACTATTGATGCGCCAATCTCCGGTGTCGGCTTAAAATCGAGCTTAAGACCGGCCAGTTGTTCATGCCATTGCTTAAGTGTAACCGTTACAGAAAGACGCAATTCATCAGGCAACTTGGCAAGCTCGGGTTGAATAATATTAATAAAAGACATAAGTGGCCGGCATATTCAAAAAAACCATCATACCTAACTCATGTTACGCAAGCCATAATAAATCAGCACAAAAGCACCAATAACGCGAAGAAAAATACCACAAATACCCAAGGCTTTCTGAAAGTAGATTGCTTTTTTGAGAGCAACCATTGGCGTAATCACTGCCATTGTCGCAACGTTATTTATCTATTTTTAGCAATAATCCGAGGTGCTTTACTAGTCAATAGCCAAGCCGGCTTTCAGTCGATATGAAACGACATCCACAGCCCTTTTTTGAATATGCTCTACCAACTCCATGATTTGCTGATCCAGCCTGAATCGCAGTTCCCATTCCATGGCTAAATCACTTGGCAAGCGGTCGATGCAATGGTGTTCAGTGTAGCTTTGTTTCAGAAATGCGTGAATGTTGGCAACCTCAGTTGCAGTCTCGTGTCGCTCGCCTTGCAGCACTAACGCCGTATTCTCCAAGGCAGTTGCCAACACCGCATCGAAAGCACGACTATGTTTTTGTAACTCATCAGGAAAACTGCTGAATTGTTGACCACTTAGCAATCGATAGCGTCGCCGAATCTGTAACAAGCCGGACAAATTACCGGCTTCATCAATAATCGCGCTCAGCGCTGTTCTTTCGTTAACCTTGTAGCTTAATCCGGCATCAGGCTCCAGTCTCGCATGAATGATCAAATCCTGTGCAACAGACAGATCTTTTTCTGCCGACAAACGCAATGGCAAAGTATGCTTAAGCAGCAGACTTAAATCCGGCAGCCGTGTTGTAAACCGGGCAAGTGTATGCAATGCCGCAGCACTATGGTGACGAGCAAGCACAATAGAACGCCTCGGCCATAGCGCATAATCGAGTATGCCCATTACAATGATACCCAACAAAATACCGCTAACCCGGTCACGCGGTAGATATAAATCGGTGACCTGACCAAAATCGTGTAAAACAAATAACGCGAACGAAAAGCCGAGCTGACGCCCCAAATAGGCGATGCGTTCACTACCGGCAGAAATCCAGGCAGCAATAGCCCAGACAGGGATTGTTACCAACGCAAAGTCTACGATAGATTCAAGCTGCGACTGAAATACCAGTACATAAAAGTAGGCGCAGAGCCCGCCCAGCACCGCGCCCGACAAACGCAACAGCGATAACCGATAGTCGGCACCGAGACTGGTTTGTGCAGCAACCAAACAGGTTGGTATGGCGGTATTTATATCCGCCCAGCCCAAGCTTTCAACGATCAATGCACAGAGTATGGCACCCAGAGAAAACTTAATCCCGAATTGCAGGCTATCGGCATGCGTTGCCCAAAATTCATAGCCAAACCAGACTGGAAACCTGGCATCAGCTTGGTTATTATCGGTTTCCGTCGCTATGATTTTAATTTCAGACGCTGATGCTGGCGAATGTAAGTTATGCATTAATTCGGCACTGCGTTGTAGCGACCGCCAAATCGCGGTTAACAGTGAAGGATTGGTTTGCAGGGTATAACTGTACAACACCTCATCAATTAGCAGTATCGCTATTGGTCCGGAAGTATCACGATATTCTTCCACACCCTGCCTGAGCAGTACGCAGGCACTTTGCAGCGCCAGATAAACATTTAATTTTTCCTGATTCATGACTTGAGCGCGATATTCTGCCATCAACACTTGATCCAGCCAAATAGCGGTCTCTCGCAAGCCATCAATTTCAAGCAGCAGGGCAAGGTAAGTATCATGCTGTTGACGCATGGCAGGATGTATCAACTCTGCGTTATCCAGCAAGCCCAATATTTTACCGAAACTACCGGCACTGGAAAATTTCCGGATTACGCGGTCATGGATTTTCACGCCGCTGTCAGCCAGACGTGCACTTAAAATGGTTTCCACCACCACTAATTGTCCCGCGATGCTCGTTTTCAGCAATTTGAGCGGATCTTGCGGTTTGATGGTCAGGTGCACCACTGTCCATGTACCGATAGCCAATACACCAATGATAGGGATATTCCACAAGGCTTGGTAAATATTTTCATCGGGAGTGCTGGGGTTGTACAGCACCGCTATCGAATACCATAGGGCAATACCGGTAGGCCAGGCGATCAGACGGGCATGAAACAGGGCGACAGCCAGTATTATGAAAGACAAAGGTAGTAAGAGCCAGGGATCATTGCCGGCCAACATCAGCGTAAATACCGACACCAAGGTGGTCACGATCAGATACCCCATCTGGCGAATACCGAATGCCAGTGATTGACCGGCATTCGCATAGGCGTCATAACTCAAACAGATGAGAATGGCAATGGCTCCCAACGGTGGCACCTGCAAGGTTTGGCTGACCAAGACAATAATCAGTGAAACCATAAACAAACGTAAGGTAGCAACTCGCCGCCCCGGAAAATCTTTGAGCTCAACTTTCAGGAATTGTGCCAGACTGGTTCCAAACCATAACTTGCTTGGTCTTTTGTGCAGATCCGAAGTGTGCTGCGTATCGCCCTTATTCATTAAGGAACCAGAGGGGTTGTGGCTCCCTTTTCACGGACTGGCGACAGCTTTTTAATTTCGGCAGGGCGATCCAGAATAGTCACAAAGGCCGTCATACCCATGCGTAGCGGATGTTCAAGATCGCGTTCTTGTATCTCAATACGCACCGGAAATCGGGAAGCAAGGACAACCCAGTTCAGGGTGCGCCGAACCTCCGGCAATACGCCTTGCTGCTTCATATTATCAGGATAATTAGCCCAACCGATACCGGTTACCACGCCCCGATAGCGCTTTCCCGGATAGCCAACCAGAAACACATCGGCTTCCTGACCGGGGTGAATGGATTGTAGATAAGTTTCTTTGAAGTTAGCGATAGCATACCAGTGGCGATCATCGACCAAGGCGAACATTTGCATTCCGGTCTTGGCATATTCGCCTTCGCGAGTATTGAGGTTGGTTACGTAGGCATCGAAAGGCGCGCGCACCGAACAGTATTCAACGTCCAGTTCGGCAGAGGTAACCAGCGCTCTGGCAGCTTCAATACGGGCATTAACGTTACCAACCTGGGCAATCAACGATACGGCGCGTCGGCTCTCGCTTTTTGCTTCATCTATCGCACTCCGCGCCGAAAGCTCCTTGGCACTTGCATCTGCCAGCGCTGCACGTGATGCGGCGTAACGGGATCGGGCTTGCTGGAGCTGGTCTGTGGTGACATATTGTTTCTCCGCCAATGGCTCAAGACGTTCCAGATAGCTATGTAAATATTCATCCTCGGCCTCAATCCTTTTAACTTCGGCACCGGCCGCAACGCGTTGGTGTTCCAGTCGCTCAATAGCGAGCTCGGCGGAACCGCTGGAAGCTCGCCTTGAATCGACGTCTTTTTCCGCTACCACCAATTCTGCCTTGGCTTGAGCCAGTTTCGCCTGATAAGGACGCGGATCAATCACATACAGCAAATCGCCTTGCTTGACGTACTGATTATCTTCAACATGCAATTCCACTATCCGCCCGCTCACTTCAGGAGCGATACCGACGATATTTGCCCGTACCATAGCGTCGTTGGTACGGGGGTGCTGATAATTTATGCGCCAGACCAAAGTGCCGGTCGCTAAAGCTCCCAGCACGATTAACGTTCCGATGATACGACCCAACAGTATGCGGCGTTTAAGATTGATGACCTGATGGTCAGCTTGACTGTTTTCCATGATGGATGGCGCCCGTGTTTACGTCGAGTAAAATAATAACCAGATACCGAAGGTGCATAACGCCCATAAGCTTGGAACGATCAACAGCGGCGGCCCCAGATAAGGTGCCAACCTGTGTCGTACCAATTGCCACATTAACGCCATGCTTACCGCCAGTCCGACAAGAATACAAATAATCCAGGCAGGCCAAAACGAACCCTCAATACTCAGCATCGGGTCGCAAGCGGTCAAAAAAAACGCAGAAATAGCCAGAAAACCCGCTTTCCGTAATCCTGGCATGAAGATCATACTCTGCACTTGGGCAGGAAAACTGAACTTGAAGAATATTCGTAAGTACATTTGATTTATTTTAAACCGCGTATCTTGGTATTGATCAAATAATTAAACAATCGATTATTAGTAGAAAAAATCAAAGGTATTAATTAAATTATTTGGATATCAAATTTTGGTATTTGAATCCGCTATTGCCAATTCCCTATAAAACAGTTAATCCATGAGACATCTATCAGGGTTACAGAAGGCAAAAGGCATTTACGACCACATGAAAACAGGCATAATTGCTGAAATGTTTTATCATAGTACACCATAGTAAATGGTACAGTACTTATAGATCTGTTTGTGCCTCGGTCTTATTATATTATTAAAGTAATAATATTGCCGTTCAGACACTTACTATTAATTTTCCAAGATATCGTTATTTGACAACTAAATTGACATTTAAACAGGGTGTTTTAAATTTGCGAAAGTTGCAATGCTTTAAGTACAGTAACTTGCGACCATTGTTATCATCTCTGCCGCGAGGTTTTATCAGCGTGGCTGTACCGGCAGCAATGATGGCTTTGACAGCTTGCATGCCGCAAAGCATCGAAAAATCTGATAAACCCACTCTGGCGACTCCGGTTGACCATGCCATTTATTGGCAGGCAGTCGAGACGGAAAAAGGCACTCAACAAACAGCTATATCCAGCCGTCTGCCTGAAGATAGCCTGATTGATACCAAGATAACCTATGATTTACCTGCACTAGTCGATCTTGCCTTGCATGCCAATCCGGAAACCAGAATTAGCTGGGAGGAAGCGAAAGCTGCTGCCGCGCGACTTGAAAGGAATCGAAGCACCTGGTATCCGACTCTGACGGCGATGGCATTTGGGCAATATTTCAAAAACAGCTTCCCCATCCCCGGGAGCGCTTTGATAACCAACGGTTACTCTTCTTTTGGCAGTCTGGATTTGGCATGGACGCTGTTCGATTTCGGGCGCAGGGAGGCTCTGGTTGATGCTGGCACACAGCGCTTGACTGCTGCCAATTTTGCTTTCAACCGCAAGCATCAGGAAATTGCCTATCGGGTTGCCAGTAGCTTTTTTGCCTATCAGGCAGTCCTGGCCAAGGTAACAGCAGCGCAGCAGACACTGAATGCCGCAGGTGCCAGCACTGATTCGGTTAAAGCTAAACTCGACAAAGGGCTGGCGACACGCCCGGACTTACTGTTGGCAATTCAAGAACAGGCAAAAGCCAGCTATGATCTCCAGGATGCTCGTGGCTCGGTAATTCAGACACAGGCCGATCTGACCACTAACCTGGGCATTTCGCCCTCATATTCCTTACAACTAATAAACTTGAGCAAGCTACCGTTACCGGCAGGACTGGTACAGTCGGTCGAAAAAATAGTCGATCAAGCCTTGGAGCAACGTCCCGATCTGATGGCGCGTCTTGCCGAATTGCGTGCACGCGAAGCCGAGGTGAAGAAAGCCAGAGCCGAATTTTTTCCCAAGATTTCTCTGAAAGGCATGATTGGTAATCAATATTGGGGAAGTGTGCACACAAACCCACCCGGCAATGAGAGTTATACGGCAAGTAATCTGGTTAATACCACAATGCTCAACGTTGAATGGACTTTATTTGATGGCTTTGAACGCACTAATGCCGTGCATGAAGCAGAGGCCAGAAAAGAGGCCTCGAAAGCCCAAATTGATGCTTTTCGTCTGGAAATTATGCGAGATATCTGGAAAGCTTATGCCGATACCAAAACGACATTGGAAAAACGCGAGTTTGCGTTAGCCTTGTTAAAAGCTGCCGAAGAGTCTTATGAGGCTACACAAGAATCCTATACTCACGGCTTTTCTACGGTCATAGAACTACTATCCGCACAAAAGGATTTAGCACGCGCCCGTTATACCGAAATCGACAGTCGCGCCAGTTTACTCCAATCCGCTGCAACCCTGGTTTATGCTTCCGGAGGCCAGAGCCGTGGAGATTTTAATACGGATAGCGATGCCTTTGGCCGGAGTCTTCGACAATGAAAGTAAGATACCACGACGCGATATTTTTAGGCTTAAGCTCCACAACGAAAAAACACAACTCAAGTGGGCGTTACCATCAAATAAATAGCCAGCCCCACCATTACCGTGCCACTGATTAATTTTAGCCAACGCCCTTCTCTTTCCTGAAGCCTCCTTTGACTTAAGGTAATGATGCCTATCGCCAGGATAATAGCGTCATCAAACATATAAGCCACATTATAAAGTAGCAAATAACTGTAATAGCTAATATTGTCCAGTTGCTTCAATGTCAGTATTCTTGTGTACAGTGCCGGAAAGCCTGAGGTACACATAAATTCAACGATCTGCACTAAAATAGCCAATACCACCGCGCTGACTAAGGCACCGGTTAGGTTTTCTGCCTGCAAAATTCGCCTTATTCCGGCATAAATATCAGGTTTTGCTGCATCAGGTATCGACAGCGAAACACCTCGACCATAAAACCAAAAATCCTTAAGATTAACAAACCCTGCCAAAAGAGCAACAACAGCAATTACCATTTCCGAGATACGGGAAAAGCCGATAAGCAGGAAAAAATTAAGCCAGGCTGCCATAAATAAAAAATAAACCAGTCCTTCAACGATAACAAAGGTACCGGCGATGGCGAACATGCGTAACCGGTTATTCATTGGCTCAAGCAGCGAAATCATCAGTATCAATACCCACATTGAACAAGGGTTGAAGCCGTCGAGCAAGCCCATCGCCAACGTAAATAACGGTAAACCGATCTCATCCAGCGACAATCTGTGTCCAAAGAATTCAAGAAAAAAGGCTTCCAGTGCTTGATCCGAAACTTCTACTCCGGTTTTGCAGGGTAATATTTGCTGAGCTTCGCAACTCTGAGAAGTCTCCTGATTTTTTGGTGATTGTACGTGAGCTAAAGTACTCCGAATCAGTTGACCACTGGTTATCTCATCAGAGAAACCAACAATCAATTGCCCGCCTATTTGAAAAGCAGGTACTCTCATAGTGCCTAAGCCTTGTTTTTTGGCAAGTCGCTGTAATTGTTCCAAGGCTAAAGGTTCCTGAACCACATCATGGGTGATAATCGTCAAAGCGGGTTGCTCACGTTTTAGCGCCTGCAAAAACAACTCGGCTTTAGCGCAGTGAGGACAGCCATTGCGAACGAATACTTCAATATCGGCTGATGGTTTAACTGACGCCGTGCTTTTATCCGGCAAAAAAATGGATACTTCTGCAAAAGCTATAGAGTTAAAAGAAAAAACCAAAACCACCAGTAAACCGGCAAAAAACAGCCTGACTATTGTTTTCATGAATACACCCCTGGATGGTGGCCGTGAAATATTACTGTGAAAAAGTGGGCATCCTTCATGGAAGCTTGAAAGTAGTTGAAACTGTACTTACAAAAAGCGTAAACCGAAAAATAAATGATACCCAAAAATATTGGCGAAACCGATATAACAAGTAAGAAAAATTCTTGTCCTTAAAAATAATTAAGATCCAACTTCCGAATATCAACCAAGAGCTTAAAGAAAAGCCGGGGTAATTCACTCAGAATATTATCCGTCCTTCGGGCAATCAGAATTTTTTAAGGATAAAAAATAAAAAATAAATAACTCAAAAATATCATTAAATGGACATTGCCCTGTAACATCGTCGTGCGTTCAGAGCTTAAAGTTATCAGCGTGGTCAGTAGCGTAGCATAAAGCAAAGTACTGCTACCACCGATGACGCCCAGGTTTAAATCTATATTTTGCAATCCGGCAACCAACAACATACAGGGTACTGTTAAAGCAATCGTTGATAATGCAGAACCCAGGCAAATATTCATCGCTTTTTGCATATGGTTAGCCGTGGCTGCGCGGAAGGCACTAAGGCCTTCTGGCGCCAGCACCAAAGAAGCTATAATTAAAGCCGCAAGATCAACCGGCGCATGAAGAACCTCAATACCATGATTAATCACATCGCCCAAATATTCAGCCAGTAACACCACAGGCACAATGGCGACAATCAAACCCAGTGCGGCACCCGCAATAGCAATACGCCGCTTATGAGAGGAGGAATGTTGAGGTAGCGCAGAAATAGAAAGGCTTTCATTATCAACATGTTGATAAACAAACAATGCCTTGTGGCGAGTAGTTTGCATGACTAAAAACAGCACATACACCAAAATACACAACCCTCCCATAAAAACCTCCTGTACCGGAGAAAGTGTTGGCCCACCAGAGCTAAAAGTACTGTTAGGCATGACTAACAGAATCAATACCAAAGGCACAATGAGATGTAAAAAAGACATTGCACCGCGCAAATTAAACGTTTGTTCAAAATGACGCCAACCACCTGCAACCAGTGACAATCCTATCATGCCATTAAGCATAATCATCAGTGTTGCGTAAACTGTATCACGCAGCATACTTGGATTTTTATCGCCCTCAAATATAACCACCAACATTAAACTAACCTCAATGATGGCAACAGACAGCGTTAATAGCAATGTGCCAAATGGCTCGTCCAGCAACTCTGCAAGTTGATCCGCATAATGATTAACCGTAAATATACAGCCTATCATTGCACAAAAAATTGCCAGGGCAGCAGCGAACATCGGAACCAAACTCAATTGTACGGAAAGGATTAAATTTGAGCCATGCAGACAAAGCCAAATCCCCCAGCACAGCAGCACAAACGCATTACGGGAAAAAATAGCGGGGAACTTTCTTAAATAATTCACACAGTTCTCATTAGTGGCCAGTTGTATTGCCTGATTAGAGCGGCAATAATTAGTTTCAGTTGAATAGATCGAGGTTGTATATTATGTAGTAACTAAATACAACCAAAGTCGCAACGACGAAATACGCCAAGTGTAAAATACGATTCGTATATTAATTGACATGGCGATAAAATTATACTTAAAACCGAGGATATTCGATGCATCAAATCCCTAAAAAAGCGGGTTCCAACAACAAAGAGTCGCGTAACAATGAGAAAACCATAAAGGCCAATCAACCATCCAAAGGGGATGTGATGTTTAATGGTATCGTTACCGGTGTCGGATCAACCATAGCTGCATCAACCATTATACAAACCGGCAAAGGAGTTATGGCGACGCTGTCAAAACATCCCCTTGTCATGTTGGGTTTGGGTATAACGGCGGGTTATTTGACCCATAAATACCGCAAAGAAATTATTTCCATCACAAGCAAAACCGCCGAACAAAGCAAAGATTTTATATTGCGGCAAAAAGAAGCGCTTAAAGACCTGCTGGCAGAAGACCAGGCTAATCCTGAAGAAGATGATGTTTTAAAATAAATCCTGTAGTGAGTTATTTTTCCAACTTAACTATTCGATTCTCAGTTAATTCTTTTAAGAGCAACGTTGTTTTTGTTTTCAGCAATACTGATGACAATTTCGGTATAAGCCTGTTTAATTAATGCCTCGCCGTAACGTCGCTCCAATCGGCGCACAGTAAAATGAGCTTTAGCCATTTTCTGGTAATGATTCATAAACAATAAATTAACTGATGCACCACTTATTAAACCGATTGCAGGTATGGCCTGAGCCACCAGTTTTTGTGAAACCGG
This sequence comes from Methylobacter sp. S3L5C, assembly GCF_022788635.1. Lineage (NCBI taxonomy): Bacteria > Pseudomonadati > Pseudomonadota > Gammaproteobacteria > Methylococcales > Methylococcaceae > Methylobacter > Methylobacter sp. S3L5C. The sequence goes on from NZ_CP076024.1 coordinate 768,014, forward strand.
TATACTAAAACGGGTAGATACTGCGCTGAGTAATTTAACCAGCGCCGGCGCACCTTCTTGTGAGAGACCAAGCGCAGCAACGTGATTGGCTGTGTCGTTTAACGCCTTGGTTAAAAAAGAACGCATGGCATAATAACCGGTGTCCGCAGATTCCGCTCCTGAACCGCCACCACTTAAAGCAAATACGCTAAGACAGGCCATTCTGGTATCCAGCTCATCAAGATCTTCACCTTGACTACGCGCTATATCAGCAATGGAACGCATCATAATGGTTGCAGATATCGGCAACTCGATTGCCAGGGCAGTAATACCAAATGAACCACCCAAAGCACCGCTAAGACCGGCAAGCATCTGATGGGTTTTATTCGCGGGCTCACCGGGCGCGGCTGTCAGCGACAATAAAGCGCTACCCAAGGCTTTTTTTAAGGCCAATTTGGTAATGCGGCCAACAATGTTGGACCAAGGTCCGGGTAATGCCGTCATCGCCTTTTCAACAGGCAACCTCACTAACTGACTCATCCGCGTAGCGAGACTCATTGTTTCCAGACTTTGTGCCGCATCTACCAGTTCGATAAAATCAACTTGTCGCATCAATTTTTTAGTTGTCCTGAATATTTTTTATCATCCCTGAATAGTAATCAACCATTTCTCCAAGAAACAAAATAATCGTATCAATTTCATTTTTAATGTCGAAAATAAAGTTGTGCTGCTGAAAACTGTCAGCAACATAAAATGACATGCCCATGTAAATGGTATTACAGCCCATTATAATCATAATGAAGGCAGCAGATTTCAACATCAAACCTCTAAAATGGGCACTCATTTTGCCAAACGCCATGCTGACAAACAGCATGGTAGGGAGCGTACCGGCTCCAAAAGTCAGCATTAACAAACCACCCTCCATTATGGAAGTGGCTGAGGTTGCTTTAACCGCCATGGCAAAAGTTAACGGGCACGGCATTAAACCATTTAACAAGCCGGCAATGGTCGCTCCCAGTAGTGGCCCTTTGGTTCTTGACTGTGCATAACCTTTGCGCAACAAATTCATCGGCAGCAGCCTGACAGAGCCCTGAAAAGGAATCCAGCCTAAAATGCCCAGCGCAAGAATAATAACCACAACACCAATAAACATCTGCAAAATGCTTTGCACTTTACCAAATACACCGCTGGAAACCAGAACGAAGCCAAGCGCTGCGGCCGCAAAGCCAACCATGGTATAAACGAATATTCTGGCAATTTGATAAACAAAATACGGCAAATAGCTTTTTGAAGGCCCCGTGTTCATAAAGTAGCCCGATACCAGAGCGCCGCACATGCCCAAGCAATGCCCACTCCCCAACACACCCGCCATAAAGGCCAGGCCGTAATCAAAGCCACCGGCAACAGCAACCACCTGCTGCATACCCATATCCATTGTTGAATGATCCATTTTTAATCCTGCTTTTTACTTAATCGTAATGAATTAACAATAACCGACACCGAACTTAAGGCCATGGCGGCAGACGCTATCATTGGGTTAAGTTTACCCATAGCGGCAACCGGTATCGCGATAACGTTATAACCAAAAGCCCAAAACAGGTTTTGCTTAATAATCTTGATGGTATCGGTACTTAACTGAATAGCATCGGTCACTTTGGTAATGTCTCCATGCACCAGCGTCATATCGGCCGATTCAATGGCAACATCAGTCCCTGTACCGATGGCAAATCCGACATTAGCCGCCGCCAATGCGGGTGCATCATTAATACCGTCACCAATCATGCCGACTTTTTTACCTTCCTTTTGAAACTGATGAATAATTGCCAATTTTTGTTCAGGAGTCGCATTGGCAATAACTGTTTCAATACCGACAATGGCAGCAATATACTGTGCTGTTTTTTCAGTATCACCGGTTACCATCAGCGTTTGTATACCCAATTTTTTCAGATGTTGAATGGCCTGTATTGCCTGTGGCCTGGGCTTGTCGGCAATACCAAACACAGCAGCGGCCTTGCCGTTGATTGCCATTAATACCGGTGTTTTGCCCTGTTCTGAAAAATCACTGGCGGCCGACAACAAGCCATCAACATCAACCTCGTTATCCAACAACCAGGCTTTATTACCCAACAACAGCTTTTTACCATCTATTTCTGCTTCAATTCCCCGCCCGGTTTCACTGTAAAAGTGCGTACATTCCTGCTGCTCAATCGACTGCTCTTTTGCATAAGCTACTATTGCCTTACCCAAAAAATGTTCTGAATTATTTTCTGCAGAAGCCGCCAAACGGATTAATTTTTCTTCACTCATCCGGGACAATTTAAATAAATCAGTCACCTTGGGTTTGCCTTCCGTAATCGTGCCGGTTTTATCAAAAACGACAACATCAAGCTTCGCTGCTGTTTCCAGGCTTTCGCCATTACGGATATAAATACCTACGCTTGCAGCTTGACCTGCTCCCACCATAATAGCCGCAGGCGTTGCCAGGCCGAGCGCACAAGGACAGGCTATCAATAATACGGTGATGGCATTACCAAAGGCAAAACCAAATGGTGCTCCTACCACTAACCAACCAACCAGGGTTAAACCTGACAGCACCATTACAGCAGGTACAAATACGGCAGAGATTTTATCCACCTGTTTTTGAATCGGTAACTTGGTTGCCTGGGCCTGCTCAACCATGTGTACTATTCCCGCCAGCACGGTGTCCATACCCACCGCTGTCACGCGAATACGCAACGCCCCACTACCATTAATACAACCACCAATCACCTGATGACCGATGTCTTTAACGACCGGTAAACTTTCTCCCGTTACCATGGCTTCATCGACCGTCGATACACCCTGAATAACGACACCATCCGTGGGTATTTTTTCACCGGGACGAACCAGTAACACATCGCCAATAACACAATCATCAACGGCAACAACCATTTCTTGCCCGTCACGGATGAGCGTTGCTGTTTGCGGCTGTAAATCAACCAGCTTACGTATTGCTTCACCCGCCTTGCCTTTTGCGCGCTCCTCTAAAAAACGCCCCAGCAAGACAAAAGTAATAATGGCTGCTGCAGCTTCAAAGTAGATATAACCACTACGTCTGAATAAGGCAGGCAAACTGTAGCCATAAGCCGAACCCACCCCCAGCGTAATTAAAGTATCCATATTGGCTGTGCGCTGTTTTGCCAAGCGCCAGGCTTTTGCGAAAAATGTTCCGCCCGACCAGAAAACCACAGGCGTTGTCAGCACAAACTGTAACCAGTGTAACCAACGCGCTGTCGGCATACTCATTCCAACCAGGATCACCGGCAAACTCAACAGCCCAGACCAGATAAAACGGCGTTTGGCCATAACAATCCGTTGCTGTTCCTTTTCAATCAGTTTTTTACGTTGGGATAAGGTATCCATCGCGTAGGTTTTATAACCCAGGGTTGCTACTTTGGCGCAGACATCAGTCGTAGTTAACTGGCCATAAACTATCAGCGTTGAAGTACCAAAATTAACACTGGCCCGCTTGATTCGCGGATCACGCGTTAACACCATTTCGATTAGTAAGGCACAGGAAGCACAAGTCATACCTTCAATAGCAAGATCAACTTCCTGTATCGGTCCGTCAAAGACCGACTTTTTCTGGCTGTGCTGATCAGCCTTTTTTCTGGTCATATTACCCAGCACGGCATCCAGTAAAACGAGTAAATTCTTTTTTGGCAACCTGACAGGATCAAACTCAATAACAACAGAACCCAACGCACAAACCGAGCGAATTTTTTTTATTTCAGGCCGTTTTTTTAAAAGAATTTCAAAAACATAACTACGCTCCAGATCATTCTTCAAGACCGGCGATAATATTCTGATACGTCTTTTTAACTGATGAACCAGTTGAAAATTTTTTGGGGTAGCAGTTTGTGTATCCATAGAAAGAATTTTAAGAAATATGCCGGAGGAGAAGGTGACGAATGCAACTATTCATGAGCTTATTATCAACACAAATTTAACCCTGCAAGACAAAAAAATCTGATTTTCAGTCAATTTGCCTCGCACTTTTATGTCTACTTTTGTTTACGCGAACGAACCAGCAGAAAGAATAGATAAAACAGAGCCATCCATTCATAACGATACTTGAGGGGTTTTAAAAGCCAATTTTGAGTAATATCGTTCCAATGCAATTTTATAAGGAAAAGCACCAGAATGTCGTTCAAAAAAGAAATAACCGCTTTTTCCGGATCTTGCATGAAAGCATTCGGTTTTTTCATACCCATCCGGGTAATCACTTTGGCTGCCTGAACAGTCTCTTTTGCAGCGCCGAATTTTTCTTTAGCCCAACGTGTCACTTTAAAATTATCTATTTTGGCTTTGGCTTTTTCTTTCCAACGGGCCGATGTAGAAACGGGTTTTGGTTTTAAGGCACCTTTTGTTTCAAGATCACTCAGTAAATCAAACAATTGCCTGGCCAGTGCTTTAAAATCACAAATAGTTTCATTAAAACGAATAGATAATTTTTGCTGACCGCGATAGAGAGTAACGCCGTACACACCGTCTATTCCAGAAATACCATCGGTTACCGCCTTGGCAACATCAACATGACAAATCCGAGCGGGTATTTCAAACCGTACATGCCCGTCCAGGTTATAACGCAGCACAAATTCTTTTTGGATAGACATAATCAAATAAGCCCCTGAAAAAACAAAACGGGTACCCTGTCTTTATTGAAACAGGTTACCCGTTAATGAAGTCACTCCTGCTATAACAAATGAGCCAACTTTAAGTGATATCCAGGAATTAAAACCACAGGTGGCACAGGATTTTCGTTTATTTACAACGACGGCAAAGATGCAGAGCAACGCAATAAATTAATAAGAAGGCCAGCAAGTTGGGTATATTATTCGCAGAAAATCACCTTAATGAAGAATCTACTGGTTATTCTTTGCTTTCAGCAACAATATCTTCAAGATTTTCTTTTTGTTGTAAGACAAAATCTTTACCGGCATCTACCGCGCGGGTAGTACTGGAAACGATTTCTTTTCTGTATTTATAGACCAGATAACCGGCGACCAAACCTAAGCCAAAAACCAGAACCGGATGTTTAGCAACATTACCCATTAGTCTACTCCCCGTATGTACTGTAGATGAAACAATTGACCCTTTAACAACTTCTTTAGCAACAGAACTGGCTGCCTTAACGTGCGCGTGCTTCATATGCCATTTTCCTTTAATAATATTAACGCTGACGAATAATTAATCTTGATCGGATTCAGGCAGAAGCAAATCTTCATTTAACAATTGATAAATACCTTTGCATCCTTCGCAACAAAACGCTTTATCGCCTTCTTGGGTTTTCAATGTAAAGCCGGATATTTCGACGGGCAACCCGCAAAGATCACACTCTTTTTTAGTATCAGTCATTATAATTAGCTATTATATTTGGGCTGATTGTTATATTAGCAAAGTATGCATCTTATCACAATAGTCAGCAGTTTATCTTTAACGACTTAGTTTATGATCACATAAGCCTTGACGGTGAAAATTAGTTTTATGAAAGCCGTTGAAACAAGACTTTATTGACGATGACCCGTTACCAATTTATAAGTTTGTTAACTCTGGGGTTTGCAATAATACTTAAACACTCACCATACCGACTTTTCTGGTGAAGTTAGGATTTATCTGTTGAAGTATAGACGACAAAAACAAGTCGTTAAACCATCCCTGATTCAACCAAACAACTCACCAGTTGATTAATATCGAATTAACCTCACTCAAGTTTATGGCTTAACGTTTTTAATACCCGCTTACTATTTTGACTCACTGTAATCATCCCCATAAATAGTGAGTCATTTCATTATACAACCTTGGAATCATCAGTCGCACAACTGACAGCTTTACTTGAGGCCTTCATCAGGGCAATTCTTAATGCTCCTGTCAAACTAGCGCCCAAGCCCAGCCTAACCGCCAAGGCAGGCACTAAAATCATGGATGCAACAACTAAACCGGTTCCTAATAACAAAGCGCCGTTATTGGTTTTTTTTACGGTTGTCTGTGCTAATTGCTGATTCATTTTTCACCTCTGCCATACAATTAAGTAACAAAATATACAAAAGTAAAAGCATGATTAATGCCAAAATATTAACCACTTGAATTCATTGCATTTTAATTGAAATTTAATGAATTCATTTTATTAAACTGTGTTATATAACACAGTTTAATAAAAATATAGGCCATATGACCTATATTTTAAAAAATATCTCGCACCCTCTGCTTATTATTTGTCCCATAAAAATAACTAATGGGTATAATCTACCACTTGTTCAGTCATTAATCTTCTTGATATGCCAAGCCAAACACCTTATCTACCATTACCGGTTTAATCCAATCCCTAAATCCGACAAAGCACGAATATTTATCAGCAATAAATGAAATTTTAATGACTCTCTTATCCCATACAGGTCACTTACCCATAACCACTGATCAACAATGCGAACAAAAAGTAAGGCAACTTAACAGCCAATGTCGCTGTGGGTCCCTCAATCGGGAAGCAATTCGTGCGGAATTATGGCAACAGCAGGACGATAGTAATCTATACCAAATGATCATTGAAGATCGCCCTAACCTCTTCGCTGAGTCCCCCGTATTTGTTACCGATAGCTGCATAAAAAAACAACAGGAAATTATTGGTGCGGTAGAAATGGTTATCGCTTTGCCGGCTTATCAACAACGAGTCCTTGCTTATGCTCCTGATGCGGCCAAATTTATTCCCAAAGCCCACAGTGTATTTTTTGGTTATGACTTTCATCTAAGCCCCAAAGGACCACAACTAATTGAAATTAATACCAATGCTGGCGGCGCTTTACTCAATGCCATTGTCGCGCGAACCCAAAAAGCCTGTTGTGATCGGTCCGATGCCCCATTACCACCGCCGATAACAAATGCCTCGGTCATCGCTCATCCAGAACAAGCATTTATTGAAATGTTTCTTGAAGAGTGGCAAGCTGAACGAGGCCAGCAACCCTTACGTTCAATCGCTATCGTCGATGAAACCCCGCAAAACCAATATATGCTGCCGGAGTTTATTTTATTTAAAAAACTGTTTGAACAGCATAACTTCACTGCTGTTATCTGCGATCCTTCTGAACTTGTTTATCACGACCAGGCACTTTGGCACGACAGTCAACATATCGACCTTGTCTACAATCGGTTGACAGATTTTGGCTTGGAAGCACCGGCACATAAGTCTTTACTTGAAGCCTACCTGACAGAAGCGGTGGTGATGACCCCTACGCCAAGAGCCCATGCGCTTTATGCCAACAAAAAAAATCTGGTCGTTCTCACCGACGAAGCCGCGTTGATAGATATCGGTGTTGACGCAAAAACCAGAACCATACTGCTTAACGGAATCGCCCATACAAAGTCTGTCAATCCTGATGATGCCGATAATTTATGGACTGATCGCAAACAGCTGTTTTTTAAACCCGCCAAAGGTTACGGCAGTAAAGCCGCCTATCGTGGCGACAAACTGACCAAGCGGGTGTTCGGTGAAATATTGCAAGGTGATTATGTTGCACAGACACTGGTGCAACCTAGCGAGCGACAACTGGAAATAGAAAATAAAATCGTCGATTTCAAACTGGATCTACGCCATTACGTTTATAAAGGTCAAACACAATTGGTAAGCGCCCGCTTATATCAGGGACAAACCACTAATTTTCGTACGCCCGGCGGTGGCTTTGCCCAAGTTTTAGTGGTTCCTTGCCAAAATAAGGAAACAGACAGCTAATTCAAGCCGTTCAGTTTCATCCAGTGAATACGTTCGTTTATTTTTCTATTTTGGAAATATTATTGTTTACAGGTAATTTTTTAAATGTTATAAATTAAAAAACGCCCACAATAGCCGCTAATACTCACAGTAGCCGCTAACCATCAGCAACACTTTTTAAAGGCGAACCCAATATGACCAGTTCTGGTAGTCAATTAGTCACAGGCCCTGATTTACTGGTGTCATGTCATTTACTCACTTGTTGATCCACTGAGTCAATTGACCCTCAATAGCCATTATGATATCTCACGCGTTAACTATTATAATAAACGAAATGGATAAGCATTTTGCCGATACTTATTTACTGGGCGAACCTACAAAAGTAGTGCTGGGTAATCTTGCCGAAGGTTTTACTGCCAATGGCGATTCCAGAGAAAAACTTATCTTGTCCATGGTAAACATAAGGGAAGAAAAAACGCTAAAAAATGTTCCTAATTATCTGCGTAATGATATTACCCACAACATCATTTATGAAAACCCTCCAGTCTTTCTTAACTTTCAGATTTTAATTACTGCAACTCACAGTAATTACACCAATGCGCTACTGGTACTATCAAGAGCCATTCGTTTTTTTCAATTTAAAAACGTATTTACTCAGGATAGTGTTGATTCACTCTCTCTCAGCAAACATAGACCTGACAATCCACTTGATCAATTGGAGGCTTTCAAACTCATCTTTGATTTATATTCTCCAACGATGGAAGAAGTCAACCACTTATGGGGTACGTTAGGGGGAAAGCAATACCCATTTGTTTTGTATATGCTACGAATGTTGGATCTAAAATTCAACGCCATACAAAACGAAAGCAGTAGTATTACTGATATTGTCAGGAATGTTTATCACAAAAAACCGTTAACCAGCTAATAACGAAAGCTGTCCTGATTGGCAAGGAACATTGGCTGTAACTGGCAGCATGAAAGACTTAATGTGTATATAAAAACACCGCTCTTTTTAACTATACCGCATTAACACCACAAACTCAGAAAGTTAATAAAAAATGAGTGCTGTGACTTAAACAGAACTCAATCGGCTTTGGTTAACCCATTTTTAAAAATGCCGACACTAATGACAAGCTCTCGGAAGGTTGGGTAAAAGCGGATAAAAACGGTACAAAAAGCTCCTGCCTTGTTTCGGAAATTTTTGTATAACCTCATCACTGTCAAAATACTAAATGGTGAATAACATGGCAACAGCTTATAAAACCCCCGGAGTTTATATTGAGGAAATCACCAAATTTCCTCCGTCAATAGCACCTGTAGAAACTGCGATACCTGCTTTTATAGGGTACACAGAAACAGCTGCTGAAGGTAAAACTGATTTAACCCTAAAACCAACCCGCATAACGTCCTTACTTGAATATGAAAATTTATTCGGTTTCTCAAATGCAGAAAGATTCAGGGTTGATGTCGATTTAAATACCAATACGGGTGTGTACCAGATTGATATTGAGGAAAAACCATCGCCAGCTTTTATTCTTTATCATTCCATGCAAGCCTTTTATGCAAACGGAGGGGGAGCTTGTTACATTATTTCCGTTGGCTCATTTTTAGACGGTAAAGCTGACATCAACAGTATTTTAAAAGGCTTGTCTGCTGCCCGTATAGTCGATGAAGTCACTTTGCTGATCAGTCCTGAAGCCGTGCTTTTGAGCGATTCGCAATACGGACAGTGGGCTACCGGAGCCATCAAACAAAGCGCTGAATTACAGGATCGATTTACGGTATTGGATGTTTCTGATAAATATAAATCCAATGCCGACATTACCACTTTTTTCAGGAACGCTGTGCCATCAATCGTAGCGGAAGCCAAATATGGTGCTGCTTATTATCCTTTTGTAGAATCGGCGTTTTCGTATCGACTGGTGGATAGCACTAGTACCAACATTAGTTTTGTCAGAGTCTATACCGAAAACGGGGTAAAACTGAATACGGCAACTGAAGCAACTGCAGCGCAAACGGCCTATAGCAGCCTGATTGCTGCGGAAGACGACAATAGCAGCAAATTGGCAGATTTTAGTAAAACTAACAAGATTAAATTGATCGCTGATCAGATAAAAGCCGTTACTGATAAAATAAAAGGCATTGTTACCGATGTCGATGCGATTAAAGAAGCAATATACCAAGCGGTTGGCAAAGAAAATATTGATTCCTCCATCCAAAATGTCACTACGACAGCTACCGCATTAAATAAAGCAGTAGATGATTGGCTGAAAGCAAAAATTACTGACTTGGCAACCGCTCAAACAGCTCTTGACACCACGCAAGCTGCCCTGATTGCTGCTAAAACAGCAATGGCGGGGGCTTCTGATAAATTATTGGCTAAAGGCGATTTCTCATTTACCCAAATGAGCAAAGTTAAAAATAAAAGCAACGCACTTTATAATTCAATACTGGATAAAACGCTTAATTCCGGCGTAATACTGCCTCCCAGCAGCTTTATTGCCGGTGTATACGCAGCTATTGACGGCAGTCGCGGCGTTTGGAAAGCGCCTGCCAATGTCAGTCTGGCAGCCGTTAAACAGCCCACACTACAAATTTCCAGTCAATTCCAGGGTGATTTAAATGTCGATACCTTGGCAGGAAAATCCGTCAATGCCATTCGTCCTTTCATTGGCAAAGGCACTCTCGTCTGGGGCGCCAGAACTCTTGCCGGCAATGATAACGAATGGCGTTATGTCAGTGTGCGACGCTTTTTTAATTTTGTTGAAGAGTCCGTCAAAAAAGCGACCGAACAATTTGTATTTGAACCTAACGATGCCAATACCTGGGTGAGAGTACAAGCCATGATCGAAAACTTTCTCACAGTACTGTGGCGTCAAGGTGCTTTGCAAGGCGTTAAACCGGAACATGCCTTTTATGTCGCGGTAGGCTTGGGCAAGACCATGACGCCTCTGGATATTCTTGAAGGTCGCATGATTATTGAAATCGGCATGGCAGTTGTCCGTCCCGCTGAATTTATAATTCTCAAGTTCTCGCACAAAATGGCCGAATCATAAACGCAAGCACGAGAAGACTCTATCGTTCACTAACTAAAAAGGATAATTATCATGGCACAAGAATATCCAATTCCTCGCTTTCATTTCCAGGTCGACTGGGGCGGTGCAAAAATCAGCTTTACTGAAGTAACCGGTCTGGTGATGGAAAGGGAAAAAATCGAATACCGACATAGCGACAGTAAAGATTTTAATAAAATCGCCATGCCCGGGATGGCCAAAAACAGCAATATCACGTTAAAACGCGGTAAGTTTGAAGGTGATTTTGACTACAACACCTGGCTGGAAGAAATCGCCAATGAACGGGTCAACGGCAGGCGCGATTTAACTATTCGACTACTCAACGAGAAACATGTACCGGTCGCTGCATGGACCGCAACCCGATGTTTTCCGGTTAAGGTCACGGCTCCCGACCTTAAATCGGATGCCAACGAAATTGCCGTTGAAAGCATTGAGATTGCCCATGAAGGCTTGAAATTAATGAAAGTCTGACAACGGATCAACTAATGATTGATTACTACCCACCGCTAGGCTTTTATTACAAGGTGGAATTTGGCATTAGTTCGGATAAAAACGACGTGCGCTTTCAGTCTGTGTCAGGCCTGTCGGTTGAATACGATTACGAGAGCTTTAAGGAAGGCGGAGAAAACCGCTTCGAGCACAAGTTGCCGGTACGTACCAAATATGCCGATCTGGTATTAAAACGTGGGATGTTGACGGACTCGAAAGTACTGAACTGGTTTCTTGATGCCTTCCGTGACCGTAAATTTGAACCGGCAGATGTGAACGTGATTTTGATGAATGAAAAAAGCGAGCCGTTACGAACCTGGAAAATAGCACACGCCATACCTAAAAAATGGTTGATCAGCGATTTGAACGCCAATGAAAGTGCTGTGGTCATCGAAACGCTGGAACTAACCTATCGCTATTTTACGATTCAGTAGTTGATGCTCTTCAGTCCTTTTTAACAAACCTTTAAATAATCAATGCCTATCGAAATAAAAGAATTGCATGTTCACGTATCGGTTAATACCTCACCAAGTGGACAGCAGGCGGGCGGGCAACAGGTGCTTGCTGGCGAAAGCGGTGGAAATGACGATAAAGAAGCCGTCATAGCCGAGTGCGTCGAAAAAGTATTGCAAATATTACAAAATAAAAAGGAGCGATGATGGCCGGTAAACTGGAAAAAATGCTTATCCTGGCTTACGAGACTTCCGTTGCCGCTGAGGATGGCGGTCAGTCAGATGCCAAAGACAAGTTTGAGGCGCTCATCAATCCTGAAACCTATACACTCGATTACAAAGTTAAAACGGCCAATGAACAGGGTCAAGGTACCAGCAGCAAACAGTTAAAATTTGAATACGCCATGCCGGAAGAACTTAGCTTTGAGTTTTTGTTTGATAACACCGGCATTATCGATGGCAAACCCAAAAAAGAGGGTATTTTTGATGATGTAAACCACTTTCGGCAGATGTTGATTGGTTATCAGGGATCGTCACATGAACCTTATCACCTTAAATTGGTATGGGGAAATCTGATATTCAAAGGCAGGGCTATCGAACTGGGGATCACCTATAAATTATTCGATCCTAACGGACAGCCAATACGTGCGATAGCCAAGGTTAAGTTTAAAGGCAGTATCGAAGAAAAAAAACGTATCGCCAAAGAGGACAAAACATCACCCGATCTAACCCATTTACGAACAGTAAAATCGGGCGATACTTTACCGTTAATGTGTTACCGGATTTACGGAGATCCCCAATATTATTTGCAAGTAGCGGCAGTCAATAATCTTGGTAATTTCCGATTGCTGACGCCAGGAACAAAACTTGTTTTTCCACCACTGGCAAAAACACCCTGATAATTATGAGCAACGAATCCACTATTCCAACCCCGGCAACACCAGATGTTTGTACGGTGGCTATTCTCATAGAAGGAACGGAAATCTCCGGTGAATTTCAGGTGCAAGCCATTTGTGTTACCCGGGAATTAAACAGGATTCCAACTGCAATCATTGAATTACAGGATGGAGAAGCTGCCAAAGCAACTTTTGCCGCGAGTAACACGGCTCATTTTATTCCCGGGAAAAAAATTGAAATTCAACTTGGTTATCGCTCAAAAAATGATGCTGTTTTTAAGGGCATCATCATTAAACACAGCATCAAAATACGCAAAAATGGCAGTCAGCTAATTATAGAATGTCGCGATGAGGCGGTAAAAATGACCAGCGGCACAAACAATCGCTACTATACGGACAAGAAGGACAGCGACATTATGGAAGAACTTATCGACTTGTACGGATTAAAAAAAGACATAACCGCAACAACACCTGATCTCAAAGAAGTTGTGCAATACGATGCTAGTGATTGGGATTTTCTACTATGCCGTGCCGAAGCCAACGGGTTTGTAGTGATGGTTGAGGATGGCAAAATTGTAGCAGCACCACCCGCTACGGGAGGAAACCCGGTGGTTAGCATTCGCTACGGCGCTACCTTACTGGAACTGGATGCGGATTGTGATGCGCGCTGGCAAAGTAAAGGCATCCAAGCCAGCAGTTGGAACGCCACAGATCAGGACTTGGTAACAGCAGATGCTAAAGAACCTGCAACAACCGGCAACGGTAACCTTTCAGCGGATAGTCTTGCCGATGTTATTGGTGGCGATCCCCATGTTGTCAGACATGGCGGAAAATTGAGCCAACCTGAATTACAGGCTTGGGCTGACGGTCGCTTGCTGAAAGAGCGACTGGCGAAAGTGCGCGGCCGGGTCAAATTTCAGGGTTTTGCGGGTGTGTTACCCGGCAACATTATTGAAGTAACCGGTATTGGCGAACGCTTTGAAGGCAAGCTGTATGTTTCGGGAATACGCCATAGCTTCGCCAACGGCAACTGGGAAACCGATGTTCAATTTGGTTTAAGCACCGAATTATTTGCTAAAACCTTTAATCTGCGGCCTTTGCCAGCCGCAGGATTGGTTCCGGCAATAAGCGGTTTGCAAATGGGTATAGTGACTGTTCTGGAAAATGACCCCGACGGCGAAGACCGCATAAAAGTGAAATTGCCGTTGATAAGTACTGAAGATGAAGGTATCTGGGCGCGTCTTGCCACATTGGATGCCGGCAAGGAACGCGGTACTTTTTTTCGCCCCGAAATTGATGATGAAGTCGTCGTCGGATTTCTTAACGATGATCCCCGCTACCCCGTGGTTTTGGGCATGTGTCACAGCAGTGCCAAACCCGCGCCCGAACCTGCCAAAGACGACAATCACCGAAAAGGCTATGTCAGCCGCGAGAAAATCAAATTAACTTTCGATGATGAAAAAAAAATCATCGCATTGGAAACTCCGGGTGGCAACAAGATAACAATTTCAGACGAAGACAAAGGCATTGTGCTTGAGGATCAGAACGGTAACAAAATTACCCTTGATGACAGTGGTATCAAGATCGAAAGCAGTAAAGACCTGATACTGAAAGCCGCTAAAGATATTAAAATTGAAGGCAAGAATGCAGATATAAAAGCCCAAACCGCCTTCAAGGCTGAAGGAACTTCCAGTGCCGAAATTTCCGGGGCCAACACCACGATAAAAGGTAGTGCCACCACCGTGATTAAAGGTGGCATGGTGCAAATTAACTAATATAAATTGAAATTGGAAAATGCCTCCAGCAGCACGCATAACCGATATGATTGTCAGCACGGCCACACAAGGTGCACCAACACCCATTATTCCGCCTGGCGCCCCAACGGTATTAATAGCCGGACTCCCGGCAGCGCGTTTGGGCGACAGTTGTGGCGTTGATGCCATTGTAAAAGGTTCTGCAACAGTAATGATAGGCGGAATGCCTGCTGCCAGAATTGCTGACCCAACTGCTGCCGGTGGAGCAATATTACCGCCCGGAGCACCAACGGTGCTGATTGGTGGCTAAAATTGATTGATTAAAGGGATATAACTTTATGAACCTTACTTTTCTTGGTCGCGGCTGGTCTTTTCCGCCAACATTTAATCAAAACAGCAACGGTGTTGAGATGCTGGAAGATGAAGCCGATATTGCCTCCAGTCTTGAAGTATTGCTCACTACCGCACGTGGCGAACGGGTGATGCTGCCGCAATACGGTTGTAATCTGGATGAATTGGTTTTCGAAAACCTGGATACGCGCATGAAAACGCTAATGGCCGATAAAGTGGAATCCGCCATTTTGTATCACGAACCACGTATCACCTTGGAAAAGGTGCGTCTGACCGAAAATCTTGAACTTGATGGTGTCGTATTAATAGATATTATTTACCGGGTTAAAACCACAAACTCACGATTTAACTTTGTCTTTCCCTTCTATAAATCAGAGGGTACGGACATCAACCTTATGGCAACTGTTAATCTTTTACTTGATAACGTGTGAACTATGAAACTGCCAACTGATTGCACACAAATAATCGATGCCCACCAACTGATCCGTGAAGGTACGAGTCAAGAGCAGCGTCGACTTGATGCTCTGAAACCTGTCTATGTGCAGGTAGACGAACATCAACCTGCCGACTGGATGGTATTTGCCCAACGCTATGCGGAGTATGTTCGGTTTTATGACCTAAATAATACGATGTCAGGAGATTGGCGAACGTTTTTTACCCAAGACCCGTCTGCAATAATGGCAGTAGCAGCAGTCCAGAAAGTAGATTTTTTAAAAACCAATATTTCCGGGTATTTCAAAGTTTTGCTCAGCCAAAATGCCAACAATGCGGATTTAAAAAAAAATTTGGGGCATGCGTTCAATATTCTGGGAACTTTAGCCTGGCAACTGGAATTGTTAAAAGAAGCATTGCCTAAAGATATTGCCTTGAAGGGCATTCTGCAAAATATCATCCAATTGGAACTTGCGCAGGCATTCGAACGGCTGATTGCTTACTTCAAAGCGGCAAATAATGTAATCGACATAAACAGCAATGACTATGATTGGGAAATTCTCGGTGGCAAGATTGGGCAATTCCCGGAGCTATACAAGAATACCTTTTCCAGCGACTGGTACCAACATTTCGGCGAGACCAAAACCAATTGGGAAGACTTTCACCAGCAAATCAAGGCCAACGACACTATTTTCGGCGGTAGTTTTCTAACGGACACATCAGAAAAACTGCACTATGCAGCGGGCCACAACCTGTTCACCGGCATCTTTGATTTGTTTATAAAAGCCTATTCACGAGTAGTTACCGAAGCCAACAAAAGCCTGGAAAAAACTTTCACCGGCAAAAACGACCATGAGCCTCATTATGCTCTTTTTCTTGCCTTTTTACGGTTGTTCGAATTTGTCCGCGACCATGCCAACACACTCACTACCAGGCATTTGGATTTTTATTACGAAGAAGTCTTACGGTTAAAAGAAAAGTTGGCTGAACCCAATCATGCCCATCTCATTCTGCAATTAGCAAAACATCAACAAAGCCATCTACTCAAAGCAGGAACCGAATTCAATGCCGGCAAAGACAGCAAAGGCAATGCAGTAACTTACCTGTTGAACGAGGATTTCGCAGCCAACAACGCCAAGGTGGTGGCACTAAAATCAGTTAATCACACACCTGACAAACTGTATGCCTTCCCTGTTAGCAATTCCGATGACGGGAGAGGTGCGGAACTGACCTCTCCCATTAAACAATGGCATCCGTTTACCGGAAAAATTGAACCGGAAAATCTGGCTCAGGTAGGGTTTGCTATCGCGTCCCACTACCTGCTTTTGAATGAGGGACAGCGAAAAATTATGCTGAATCTAAGTTTTGATGCTAATTCCGGAAACGAAAAAATATCACAACAAGACTTTTGTCAGGCTTTTGATTTTTTCCTTACCGGTAAAAAGGGCTGGGTACAGGCGAAACTTGACATAAACCTGAGCTTGACTCCCTCCTTCACTGTGAAAGTTCCGCTACTGTTTGATGGCAATCAACCACCAATAATCCCTTTGAAATCAGATATCCATGGTAACGGCCTACCGGAAGGATTACCCACTTTAAAGGTGGTGCTAAAGCAAGATAATACGGGGCAGGTAAACTTAAACCGGCTGCAAAAAACGATGCTGGATACCGCACAATGTTCAATCGAGGTATCTGTTGGATACGAAAACTTTAGCATTAATAAACCTGAGGAGACAGGTACGGGTCTGAAAAACCTGAGCATCACCAATCAATTCGGTGACGTAAAACCGGATAAACCGTTCCAGCCTTTTGGCCCGATGCCCGAAACCGGTGATTATTTAATCGTCGGCTCTGACGAAGTTTTTCAAAAGAAAAATGCCAGGTTTCAGTTCAGGGTGGTCTGGAAAGGACTACCTGATTGGCGGGGTGATATTGATTTAGATTGGGTTAACGAATTTGCGCCAAATATTAGCCTTTCCCTGCTTAAAAACGGCATTTGGAATACCCTGAACACTAATGTACAAGTTTTTTACGGAGCTCGTCCGGACATTTATTTCCCATCGAATAAAATGTTATTACCTGCCGAATACACTACCGAAATTCATTTTGACCAACAGTCCTATACCCTGGAGCATCGCAACGGCTTTGTAAAAATGACACTATCAGGTGACTTTGGCCACAAGCTTTACCTACCAACGCTCAGCAGATATTTAATACGCGTTGCACAGAATCCTGCTTTTGTGCCCTCTGACAAAGACGATCTTCGGAATTTGGTTTATAAAAAAGACGAGAGTGGTAAATATGTTCCTATAAATCCGTATACCTTCAAAGAAGACTTCGTCGAACATTTCTCCAAGGCTCCGCCAATTGAACCTTACACGCCGGTCATTGAGTCGCTTACTTTAAGTTATACCGCTAGCGTCAAGCTAACGGAAGAAAACACCCGATTGTTTTGGCTTATGCCATTCGGCTACAAGCCCGCCGATTTAACCAAATCGTCGCTTGAGCTGATGCCGGCATTCAATACCGAGGGAGAATTTTACATCGGTATCAAAGATCTCAATCCACCGCAAAACTTGTCGCTACTATTCCAGTTGGCCGAAGGAAGCGCCAATCCAACAGTGACCAAACCTGAAAATCATGTGCAGTGGAGCTACCTAAAAAACAACGAATGGGTGGATTTTAAAAAAACAGAACTCAGTGATGCCACCGGGCAACTTACCCGTAGCGGCATCATTCGCTACGCCATACCCAAAGAATCCAGCAAAAATGACACCCTGTTTTTATCACCTAATACCTACTGGTTGAGAGCGGTAGTGGTAAAGTTGCCCGACGCCGTTTGCAAAATTATCACCGTCACCGCGCAAGCTGCTCTGGTGACCTTCAAAAATCAAGACAATGCCACCGATTTTCTGAGTGTGCAATTAGCTAAAGGTAGTATTTCCAAGCTGGTAATTCCTGAGGCCGCCATAAAAAAAACCGAGCAACCCTACCCGACTTTTGGTGGCCGCCAAAAAGAAGCCAGCGAAAATTTTTACACTCGTGTCAGTGAACGCTTACGCCACAAGAACCGGGCAATTTCTGCCTGGGATTACGAACACCTCATTCTTGAAGCATTCCCATATATTTACAAAGTCAAATGCCTGAACCACATGCATCTGAAACCTAGAGACAACGGCGGTTGCAGCATTCATAACGAACTGGCTCCGGGCCATATAACCATTGTCACCATTCCCAACCTCAGTAACCATAACGCTATTGATCCGCTACAACCGAACACCAATCTTGGCGATCTGGATTTAATTAAAAAATTTATGGCGCGGCAGGTTTCCTGTTTCGTGGAATTGCATGTACACAATCCAATTTTCGAAATCGTCCGGGTAGATTTTAAAGTTAAATTTTTTCCCGGTAAAGACGCTGCATTACATCGGCAACTACTGCAACAGGAATTGGTACGCTTTCTTTCACCCTGGGCATTTGCAGAGGGAAAAGACGTAACTTTTGGTGGCAAGATTTACAAGTCTTCATTAATAGACTTTGTCGAAGAACAAGACTACGTAGATTATGTCACTGATTTTCAACTATTCCACCCAACCCAAAACAGTGACGGCACTATCATTGACGGGACTGACCTTGAAAAAGTTAAGGCTTCGACAGCGATTTCAATTTTGGTTTCGGTAGCAGCCGATAAACATACTATCCAGATAATTCCTGAATCGGCAAGTACCGATCAAGATCAGTTATGTCAATGCCAAACCATGAAATGTGAATAAAATGGCCATCAATCCAATCAGCCTTGAAAAAAATCCAAAACTGGAGTCAAGTGCAGACTATCTCTTTCTGCGCCGTAAAGGAATTGAGTACATTGAGCAAATGGGCAGCAAATGGTGGACAGACTACAACAGCCATGATCCCGGCATTACCATTCTGGAAGCGCTTTGCTACGCCATTACCGAACTGGGCTTTCGTACCGGCTGGAACATCAAGGATATTCTCGCGGAATCGCCGGAAAGCAACCACACACCAGAACGGCAGGCGTTTTACACCGCCAGGGATATTCTAACGATTAACCCGTTAACAATTAATGACTTTCGACGAATTCTAATTGACCTGGACAAAGTCGCCAATGCCTGGTTAATCTGCAACAAATGTCTGTGCGAGGTGCCACTTTATGCCGACTGCGAAAAAGACAAACTAACCTTTGAACATCCGGGTACCCAGAATACAGCAATCAAAGTAACCGTTCAGGGGACTTACGACGTATTGCTGGAACTTGAGCACGATCCTGTACTGGGCGATTTGAATGATCGAAAAATTCAGCACACATTTATACTGAACATTCACGCCAACAACTACGCAATAACCGCTGAATTTCGCTTTCCTGTTTGGGATGTGAGCGCTTGGGGTCAGGCATCTGAATATGTCGACCAAGATGGCCTGCTACAACGAAAAATAAAAACTTTCAAACTTAAGGTGTTACTCAATAAAGCGGGAGAAGACATCCTCGCTCCGGATATAGAAAGTCGCAGGTGGAAACAGTGGAACAGGGTATTTTTTGCCACTATAGAAATCCTGTTTGAAGATACTACGGCCATTTTGTTGCAGGACGTACCTTTAAGGCTCTTTGGCGTTACCGACGTCAGCCAGTCCTTCAAGGATACCTGGGATCTTACTGATATCACCAATTTTAAAAATGAATTCATTGTCGGCATAGCAGAACCATTCCTAAAAAAAATGGCCACCGTTGAACGTGCGCTGGAAGCTGTCAAAATGCAAATCCATAACTACCGTAATCTATGCGAAGATTTTCACAGCCTGTCCGTGGTCTGCATAGAAGACGTTGCAGTGTGTGCCGATATTGAAGTAACGCCCGATACTGATATCGAATGGGTATTGGCGAATGTACTTTTTGAAATAGAAAATTATTTCAATCCCGGTATCAAATTTTATACCTTACAGGAGCTAATGGATGAAGGCATGCCGGTGGATGAGGCTTTTGACGGTCCCAGACTTGCTCACGGTTTTATTAAACAGGCCGATCTTGAAGCAGCGCAACTGAAGTCTCAACTGCGCACTTCCGACATCATCAACCGACTGGTGGAAATTAAAGGCATTTTAACTGTAAAAAGCCTGCTACTCACCCGCTACGACCAAAATGGGCAAGCAGTTACCGGTGTTGCAGATATCAGCAATACCAAGGAAAAAACCAGTGCGGCCTGGACACTGGAAATTAGCGACCTCTGTCAACCCCGTCTGTACGTAGACAATTCAAAGTTTATTTTTTACAAAAATGACCTTCCGTTTATTCCCAGACCCAGTGAAGTTCAGGATACTCTCAATCAATTACGCGGGCAGGATGAGCGACTGAAAATCAGAAACCTGACACCCGAAGAACTCGACTTGCCTGTGCCCGTCGGCACTTATCGGTCGTTAACAGACTACTATCCGGTGCAGTATTCGTTTCCACTGACTTACGGCATCGGCATCGAAGGACTGCGTGAACCTTCCAGCAAGAAACGACATGCACAAACAAAGCAATTGAAAGGTTACTTACTATTTTTTGAGCAATTACTGATAAATACTCTCGCCCAAATCGCCAATGTAAAAAGCCTGTTTTCTCTGGATGAAAGCCAGTTACATACTTATTTTTTTAGTACTCTTCGTGATGAAGCGCTCATCAAAGGTGTCACTGAACTATTAAGTTCCGAACTTAATACGGGCCGTTTACAACAACTTGTCGAATCGGAACCGGAACAGCTTGATCGGCGCAACCGTTTCCTTGATCACCTAATGGCCCGGTTTGCCGAAAGTTTCTCTGATTATGCCATGATGCTTTACTCTTCCAATAGGGAGTTAAAGCCAGTAACACAGGCGACGCTGATTAAGCAAAAAATTGCCTTTATAAAAAACTACCCCGTCATTAGCCGGGATCGTGACAAAAGCTTTAACTACTTGGATATATTGCCAACTTCAAAAAACCAACCCGTCTTGCGTCAACGCATCGCCTTGCTTCTGGGGTTGAAATCCGAGATGGAAGATAACATTATCATCGTTGAACACCTGCTATTGCGACCAAAATTCCCCGGCGATGCGTTAATGGAAGTGTGTCTGGATAAAAACTGCACCAACTGCGACGAGAAAGCTGATCCATACTCCTTCCAATTGTCCGTAATCATGCCAGGCTGGCAGGAACCGTTCAATAAAAATATTGAACTGCGACGATTTGCAGACCGCACCATCCAACTGGAAATACCATCACATCTGTTAGGCAAAATTTGCTGGGTAAGCAATCTGGATTATGGTGAAGACTGGGAAAATAATTTACTCATCCCGTTGAGCCAATTCCTTCGTAATAATGGTAAAAACGCCGAAAATTCTGCACCTTCCGAGTTCAGCGTACAGCTTGGTGCCCAACAGCTTTTGATCACCGCACAGCCCATTTTCATTGACTGGATAAAGTCCGGAGCTAATAAAGGTCTCAGCGAAGCAAGCATAAAAACGGCACTTAAAAATCAGCTTGAAACAAATATGCCAGCATTTGTAAGCATTTACAGCGATGTAAAAAACTACAATGAAATCGGTAGTACTGTCTTTGAAATGCTTACCGATCACTTTACCCGTATCACCGAGGCTGATCGTTGGCTTCTTTATGACCGCTTTAAAAAAGCATGGGATGGCTGGTTGGAGGCCAATGCTAAATTCAGGTGGGATAACGAGCAAGTACTCAGAAAAGTCGAACTGGCTTTATCAGCCTTGGGTATTTCGCGGAGCAATGTACTGACGAGAAAACGTCGTACCAGCCAATTGGCTGAAAGATTCGGGGCAATATTTTCAGAAGAAATGAGAAAAAATGCCCTCGAAGACAAAATATTCAATACTCAGGAGGAACAGAAAAAAGAGGTATTGCGTATTTTCAACCTTGCATTTACAGAAAATAAAATCAGGGATTTTGGCATAATTCTGAAAGACGAAAATGAACTGGCCAAAAAATTCTCGAATATTTATACCCGTTACATTGATGTCACCATAAAACTCTGGAAAGTCGTGCTAAGCCTGAGCAAGCTACAAAGTATCTATCCACCTGCCACTTTGCATGATTGTGACGATAGCAACGATGTTAATCCCGTTCGCTTGGGAAATACTATGCTCGGCGGATGAACAAACCAAAACCCTTCAATCACTTAAATACGTACTGTTATGATACCCATTAAAATAGACTTTCCGGTTTTTGAAGCCAATCAGGTACTAACCAGCGACCACCTCAACTGCATGAGGATTTACCAGGACGAGCAAAGCCGACTGACCAGAGCGACCCTGCATGGCATCGGCATCGTGTGTGGATTAACTATCAGTGTCACGAACTCGGACAAAATTGTTACCCTGGACAAAGGCTACGGCGTAACTTCCGAGGGTTATCTGGCGATGGTAGGTAATGACGATTTTGTGGCTAAAAAGTATCATCCATATAAAGTGCCGAAAGAAGATGGTTATGCACTTTTACTTAATGCCGGCAATGAAGCCTCTCCGCTTTTGGAGTTGTTGGATGAGGGCCATGACGATTATGTAAACGGCACACCGCTTGCCAAAGCTATCCTGGAAAATAAAGTGGTTCTGCTGTTCGTGGAATTGCTGGAAGAAAATCTAAAAAATTGCAGTCCTTCGTCCTGTGATGACAAAGGCAAAAAAGTAACTGTCACTATACGCAAGCTGCTGATTGATAAAACTGCACTGGAAACACTAAACACAACCATCAAGGCCAATATTGAAAAGGCCAAAGCGCAGGGCGATTTTTTTCCCGATCTGAGCGCACGACTTGATCTGCCTGATCTACGTCTGCCCCGTCTTGATCTGTTGGCTGGAAACCTGGTGAATGCCCAACTCAATGCTCAAACGATTTTTGCCGCTTACCAGAAGATTTTATCCAAAAATTTCTTTGGTACAGTGGGTAATGCTTTGGATGAGGCATATCTTGCTTTCCAACCAATACTATTCACGCTGCCTGGGGAACACTATTTATCACAAAAACTGACGACTATCTTCACCCGATATGAATCAATCCAAAAAGTGCAAGGTGTTATTTACTCCCAATATTTCTATGATTTTTTCGATGATATCATTCAAGCTTATGATGAGTTTCGCTGGAAAGCGCTGGATTTTATGGCCTTATGCAATCCGCCGGCCGAGGTATTTCCTCGCCACTTGGAATTAGGAGAAATCTACGGGGAAAATTTTGCCGGTCACAAGATATACCGGCACTATTTTAGGTCCTCACCGGCATTGACAGAACAAAAAATGTTGGGCAGCGAGATACAACAGCTTTTCCTGCGGCTTAAATTGATGTTGGAACAGTTTGAATTTCCGAAAAATCCTATCGAGACAATACCTAAATCGGTTGTAAAAATCATTCCCAGCTGTCTCGGGGGGGCACCACTCTCCAAAAAAGCAATTCCGCATTACTATTCATTAAGTAAAAATCCATCGTTACTGGCAGCATGGAATTTCCATAAAACCAGAGTCGGTCGTGCAAGCCAAAACATGGGCTACAACGTTGAAACGCAATACCACCGTTACATAAACACACAAGTCGAGCCGTTAAATTATGACCTGGAAAATTATAATTTCTTTCGCATTGAAGGCCACATCAATTTGGATTGGCGAAAGGTGCTAACGGATTTACTTGAAAAAATTGCTTTCTACCGACTACCATTTGATGTGATTGCGCTCAATGCGCATCCTGAACCTGTGGCTTCAGATCCATTAATATCCAGTTGCTTAAGTAATGATTTGCAGGTAATTTACGATATTTGGGCCAAGGAACTGGAGTGTCTACTTAAGGAAAAAATCAAAATAATCACAAACACCCTAATTCCAGTAAAAATTTCATCGAACACCAGCAAAATTTTAACCGATAAACTTTCGCTTCAGTTCAGCGCCAAAATAAATGTGCTATCTTCTCTGTCCAACTCGGAAGGCAGTCTGGGCAAAGTCGTAGCAACCGCTATAAACAAAAGTTCAGTTACATCCATAACCTCTATAAAACTTAAAAACAGTGTCCAGAAACTTCTCAATGAGAATTCCGACGTCGGCAAGCTCTCTGTCGCTGATTTCGATCTGGTCATTAACAAGCCAGTCGATGTAGTTAGCGCCTTCGTTGATTTTTCCAATTCACTACCGGCTAATGCCAGCGATTTGGAATACGCAAGCATCAGTAACAAATACCAAAAATTAATTAAAACTATCGTCGATTATTCGAAAGACATTGAACTCTACCAACCTCCTCAACAAAATCCAATTATCACCCCGGAACAAAAAGAACAACTATCGAAAGCGTTAAATGAACTCCTGTACAACTGTCTGATCGAGCGTCTGGAAGAACTGGGTGCCGAACTGGAACGTCGGAAAAAACAAATCGAAGAACTGATTTTTTTCAGCAACTACGTACGTAAAAATCCCGGCCTAGAGCATAAGGCCGGCGTATCCAAAGGCGGTACGTTTGTGCTGATTTATCAGGAAACTTCAGCAGAAATTAATTTGGCGGAAAAAGGCAACTTCATTACCAACAAGCTCAACGGTGCATTGAAAATCAGCGCCTTAACCAAAACAGGACTAACTTCATTAGCTAACCTGCCAACCCTGAAACTGACCACCGACGAGCAGAAAATACTTATAGACACGCTTAAAAATCAGGGCGTTAATTTACCGGAAGAAGCCTTATCAAACTTGGGTATTACCAGGCCTTCCTTTGTAACGCCCAAAATTTTTGATATACCCGAACGTGTTGTGATTGCCGATTTTTTTCTGCCTTATCGTCGCAGCTCAAATTGTCCTCCCGTGCAGTTTGTATTACCTCCTCCCCGTCCAATTTTTGTTTTGCATCCGGAATGTCAGGGCCAGGATGGTAAAGCCGTAGTCCGTTTTGAATTTAGTTACCGCACGCCGCCTTGCGAAGTGCAAATAGACGATTTGACTTACATACGGCTAACCGACGATCAGATTAAACTGAGTATCGGTAAGCATAAAGTCATCGTTAGAGATGCTGAAGGCGGCGTTTCACTGCCACAAGAAATTGAGATTTTCCCCCGCTTCAGCCTTGAACCGGGGAAGCCGGTTTGTAATGACTCGAATGAGACTTATACGGTTAATATCAAGGTTACCAATGGTAAACTGCCGCTCAAGATTGATGGCAAGGAAGTCGCAACAATTATTTCTGATGCTCCCAACATTCATTCCATTTCCGTAGGTCCTTTTATCAGCGGGGAAACTGTAAAGATAATGGTTGGCGACAGTTCCATCTGCCCGGCGCAGGAACTTACTTTTACGCACACTTGCATACCACTGCAACCAGAACCCGACACGGTAAAGACCGAATACCAAAAGCCGGTGACCATCAATGTACTGGATAACGACGCTGGTTCAGAATTGGTGCTAATTGAAGCTAAACTTAACAGCCCATTACAGGGTGTATTAGTTATCAATACAGGAAAAACTATCACCTATACACCTGATAGCACTGTTGAAAATCAAAATGCCGTCATCAACTACACTGTAAAAGATAGTTATGGCAAAAGTGCCAATGAAACAGCGACGGTATATGTTGGCAAAAAGCCTTGCGATTTGCCTTGTAAAGGCATTGCCGTTCGACGTGGCTACAGTTTTTTATTGTATGCCACTTCTTTAGAATTAAAATCACGAATCAGTTTTTCATTTGAATTTCCGCAAGGCAACACGATTGACCTATCAGAAGAAGTTCAGAGTATTTTGCAAGAATTTGCCGGAGACGGTGAGAGCTTTGCAAAACAAATAAATTTGCTGATTGCTGAAAAGACAGGCAAATCCGATTGGCTAAAATTTGAATATGGCTCATCAGAACCAGATAGTCTGGATATCTGGTGGATTGAGTATTTCGAATGCCTGCAATTCGAGTTTCAAATGAGTTGGCCTATTGGCATCGTTACACATCAAGTACCAATAACAACTATAACAGTCACGCCTACTGCCAGCACTATCGTTAGTACAGAAGGAGAGAAAATTCTGTTGAACGTAATAATTCCTGCCTTCGACGGCTACAAAATCGACAAGTGCAATCCGCAAAGTCCAGTTAAGCCGCTGTGTGACCAAGAGCTGGATTTAACGCTGAAAATCAGCCAGCAAGTGGATGGACTAACGGCAAACCTGAATGTAGAGCCCTCTGGCAGCGACAAACCAGTCGCTTATCTGTGGGAAGTACAGAACGGCAACCCGCCGATCTCAAACAGTCAACAACCCAGTTTCACCTTTACCCAATTTGAGCCCCCAACTAAACTCATTCGGCTCACCGCCTTTACCAAAAAAGGATGCAGGGTTATGGTTAAAGACATCATTGACCTTAAGTCACAATGACGCCAAATGCAGTCAGGCACACCATTCGGCAGCAATATCTCCATGTCGAAGTAAACGGCACGGAGTCAGATGCTTTGGCTTTGCAAAACCGTTTATCGAAGTTGTCTCAGGATTGGCTAATGCCAGCCCTTGAACGGGTATTTGACCATTGTGTACCCGCAGATGAAAACTGGTTCATCGCGCGTCTGGAAATAGATGCCGGAACCCTGAATATCGATAGTTTGGAACAGGATCTGGCTGATATCGTCGCAAAAGCTGTGGAAAAAACAATTCAAGAACAAATAACCATTAGCGTTGATAAACCGGTTGCCGAAACAAGAAATGTCCAACGCAAAACCAGCCATCAGAGTATCGACGAAGCCTTTGTTTATTTTTTACAAACAGGTCGCTTACCTTGGGCTTTTCATTTGCCTAAAAACAAGTCTTTAGAATCTGTGTTGCTGGACTCCTGGAATCAGTCAGGCCGGAATTATTTATATGCTGAAGATATGGTACGCAATGTACTTGCTGCAGCAATTCCAAGAAAACGTCTACTTCGACAATTTTCGACTGATTTTTTACAAACCTTGCTTAACCAACTTGATTCCGAAAGCAGCAAAGCAATAAAAGCTGTTTTACCAATCTTGCACAGCGCTGATGCGCCAGCGGCTGATGTAAAACTGTTTATCCAACAACTTTGGGAAACCGTTTTTGCCTTTATCGCAACCGGTAAAGCCATAACAGTCAGTCAACTGGTTACCAAGAGTTGGCAGACACTGCCAATTCCATTGGCAAGCCCAGCGAAACTGGCAAAGCTGTTGGAGCGTTATTGGCCGGGTTCAACAACGAGTTCCAACGTTGCTCCTGTCAGGTTTTCCCTACCAAACCAAAAACTGATACAAGCAGTTTTGCAAGCACTCGATAACTCTGATCTAACTACCTTTACCAGAAAACAGTTTGAATACTATCTCCGGCAGACAATCTCTACTGTTAGCCCAAAAAATCAAACCTTAACAGAGTACACTCTGGTCAAAGAAACATGGCAAAATCTACCGGCAACATTACAACAAGCAGAATTGGCAAGTCTGTTGGAGCACCATTGGCCGGGATCAACTCCAGCTTCGGGTCTACGACCACCCAAGCTTTCCCTGGCAAACGAAAAGCTGACGCAGACCGTTTTGCAAGTGTTAAACAACTCCAGTCTCCCAGACTTGATAAAAAAACAGTTTGAACACTATCTCTGGCAGATTATTTTTGCTGTCAAACCAACGAACACAGCATTAACCGAACACTCTCTTGTCAGTCAAGCATGGCAAAGTTTACCCACAACATTACAACAAACAGCGCTGAAAAATATATTGGAGCGCCATTGGCTTAACGTTACTCAGTCCGTTAAACAATATGAAATTGCAGCGAATGAAGCGGAATCAACACTCAGAGCATCAGTCGATGCCAAAGAAGGCATCTATATTGAAAACGCCGGCCTGATTTTATTACACCCTTTCCTGCCCCAGTTTTTCAAAGCGTTAGGTCTCGCTACCGAAGACCATCTTTTACAACCCGAACGCGCTAGTTGTCTGCTCCATTTTATGATCACCGGACAGACTATCGCACCGGAATATGAACTGATCTTATCAAAAATTCTCTGTAATATTTCTTTAGAAACGCCGGTGAAATCTGACATGGCTCTAACCGATGCCGAAAAAGCCGAAGCCGAAGCGCTGCTTGAAGCGGTAATCCAACATTGGGATGCATTGCGAAATACCAGTATTGATGGTTTACGGGGAACATTTCTCCTCAGACTCGGAAAACTTTCCCTGCGTAACGATGGCGATTGGTTATTGCAGGTTGAATCAAAAACCGTTGATATTCTTTTAAATCAGCTACCTTGGGGCATTTCAATGATACAACTGCCCTGGATGCAACGGATGCTTTGGGTAGAATGGGCCAGTTAATTAGTGCCTGAACGAAAAAGCCACTTTTCAAAAAAACCAGCTCAACATCCGGAAATATTTTTTGGAAAAATCTTTCCGGAGTGGAACAAACGACTTATTTTCTGATTTACCATCAGTTTTTCAGAATTATTTCTAATAATCACAAATTATAAGCGCACCTTTCCTGTGGATAACCTGTTGGCTGTTCTCAAAAAAGCGTCAGGCAGCTAGTTTTTGTTGCTCGTTAACAAGCCTTAGCCGTTCCATGTCGCGTTTAATTGTGCCGAGCTTTTGAATGTTACGCGATAACACGGCTAAGCCAACATAACGCTCGAAGGCTTCAATGCCATGATCAAGGCACTTATCCAGCCCATGTACTTCTAACGCATTAATAGCCGATTCTACGGCGGAATGTTGCTTTTTTGCCTGTTTAAATTCCGCGGTGTATTCACGATTCTGGTCGGCTTTGGATAGCTTGCCTTTTTTGGGTAAAACGACTTGCTCAAGGAGGGCTTTCAGGTCGGTTTGATTGGCCGGACTGTGGAAACCTTTGTCAAAGCTACAGGCGTTAAAACTTGGGAATTTTACTTGAGTCGCTTTAACCATCGGCACGGCGACTTTGTCGTCGGTAGTCTTTTGCATGACTTGACTGTGCAATATAAAGCCCTGATGGTCTTCCATGATACAGACCCGCAAGCCCAGTTCAACCGGGACTCCGGCTTTGCCTTTGCTGATCCATTCGGTGTGGGTCTGGAACAGGGAAAAGACTTTTTCATCATGGGGAATGGTTTCTCCTTGAATAGCGCGACGTCTAATCTGCTCGATTTGACGTTCGGCATGCAGGCTAAAAGTGCTCAGATCGGTAAGCAACACTTCTGGTATGTGAAAGTGATTTTTTAACGTCAACATACTGGCTTTAGTGCGCTCAAGATAAAACCCTGCCAAATCAATATAGTCCTGGTAGGCCTGTTTGATCTCAAGTGCTTTGGCGGCCTTGATAGCGTCATTTTTTGACGTGGAATGTTTGAGTTTTTGCAGCGTGCGATACCGCCTTTTAAATTTAGACAGGTTGTGCTTATGCAATCGCCATTCAGGCAAGGCATGTTGCAAGCTCCATTTGACGCACGTCCGAATCAGAATCCGGATCGCATCATGCAGTAAACTGATATCGGTTGGAAAATGCACGTTGGTTTTTAACACAAAAGAATCGCAACGGCCTCTGATCAGCGCATGAATATCCAGATCCAGTAATTGATAGCCGGCTCGAATAACTTCAGTACTAATACGCGCCATGATCGCTGGCGTAAACAGCTTGAGATTGTCTTTCAAGGTTTGCAGGCGATAGCGTTTGTCGGCATCAAAGCAACCAAGACCGAGCATTTCACGTAGGGTGTTATGCTGATTGGCCAACTCCAGAATGCGATCATAGTCTGTATTCAGTCCTACGCGTAGCGATCCTAACACCAAAATCGACCATTGATTCATACCGGGGCGGCCTTTGTCGATGGCAACGATTTTTGTCACTTCGGCGTCAATTTTAGTAGGCACCACATCCTCCAGTATTTTAAAAACAGCATCCCTTAATGGCTGAGTCGTATAAATGTGTTGCAAGCCCAGCAAGATGATCGGAATGTCATCACGGGAGGAAACATCTATTTTGATATCAGCAATATCGCGTTGACCGATGCTCATTTGTGGAGAAAATACCTTTCTCATCGGGAGTTTTCCAACGAGAATTTGAAAGCTGAGGCGCTTATCCGGGAGGTAGCTTTTGCCAAGCCCTTTTCGATGAAAATAATAATCATAATTATCAGCAAGTTACTTAAATTCAGCATTTTATACGCCAATAGGCTGTTATTTGATTTTCAATAGCCTATTTTATCGCAACTTATTGTTTTGTATTAAATAATTTATTACCGTTCAAACACTAATTAAATGATGACTTAGGAAACGCGACATGAAAGCGAGTTCAGAAAAATCATCCAGTACCACCGCGGCTACTACCAACCAGGCCGCGAGCCAGCCTTTCTTTGCAAAAGCGGGTGGGGGTAATTTTTTCGCGCCCGCAGCAACCGGCGCTCCAAGCGTGCAAATGAAAATGGCGGTGAACAAGCCCGGTGACAAGTTTGAACAGGAAGCCGATAAAATGGCTGATAAAGTGATGCGGATGCCTGCCCCTACCCCAGTCATCGGCAAAGAAGAAAAGCTGCAACGCCAGCCGAAAGAAAAATCACCGAAAAAGGAAGAAGACAAAATCCAAAAAGCGGCAATGCCGGAAGAGAAAGTCCAGAAAAAAGAAGATGATAAACTACAAAAAGCGCCAGCTACTGAAGAAAAACTACAACGTAAAGGTGATGGCATTCCTGCCGTTGGTACAAGCACACAATCAGCCATTAAAAGCAAAACTGCAGGCGGTGGCCAGCCGCTTTCCACTGATGTGCGCAGTTACATGGAGCCGCGTTTTAATGCTGACTTCAGTAACGTGCGCGTCCACAGCGATCCTGAATCCGCCAGCCTTAGCAACCAATTAAGCGCCAGAGCATTTACCCATCAAAATCACGTTTTCTTCTCTCGCGATCAATACCAACCAGGAACCAGCGAAGGCAAACAACTGCTGGCCCATGAACTGACTCATACCATTCAGCAAGGTCATGCCCTACAACGCAGTCCGCAAGAGATTACGACAACCACACCGCCGCCCGTGCAACGACTGGGGATACAAGATGCTTTGGATTACTTTGCCGATAAAGCCTATTACATTCCAGGTTTTAGATTACTGACTATTATTTTAGGGTTCAACCCCATTAATATGCGCTCAGCCGACCGCAATGCAGCCAATCTTTTACGCGGACTGATTGAACTCATTCCAGGCGGCCCGCTGATTACCCAAGCGCTCGACAACCATGGCGTCATTAATAAGGCTGCCGCATGGATAGAACAAAAAATCACCATACTCGGTGATATTGGCAGCGATATTATTGGCGGATTAAAACGCTTTATTGATTCCTTAAGCTGGAGGGATATTTTCGATCTCGGCGGCGTCTGGGATCGCGCCAAAAGCATCTTTACCAATCCGATTGGCCGGCTTATCAGTTTTGGAATCAGTGTTGCCAGCGAAATATTAAAAATGGTTAAAGATGTGATTCTAAAACCTCTCGCCGCTCTGGCTCAAGGTACCCGCGGCTACGATTTGCTAAAAGCCATCCTTGGTGAAGATCCCATTACCGGCGAACCCGTTCCGCGCACTGCCGATACGCTCATCGGCGGGTTTATGAAGCTCATTGGACAAGAGGAAGTCTGGGAAAACATCAAAAAAGGTAATGCCATCGCAAAAGCCTGGGCCTGGTTTCAAGGTGCACTGGAAGGCCTGATGGGCTTTGTTCGCACGGTTCCCCGTAAAATCATCGACACCATCACCTCATTGACTTTCCAGGACATCATTACCGTCGCCGGTGCTTTTACTAAAATTGTCGGCGCCTTTATCAACATCGCTACCGATTTTATCAGTTGGGGATTTAAACAAGTCCTTAGTTTGCTGGAAATTTTATTCTCGGTGGTAGCGCCAGGTGTTATGCCTTATATCAAAAAAGCGCAAGCCGCTTTCGCGACCATTATTAAAGATCCTGTCGGTTTTGTCGGCAATCTGGTTCGTGCCGGTAAACAGGGCTTCGAGATGTTTGCTGCCAATATTTTGACGCACTTAAAGACTGCGCTCATTAAATGGATTACCGGGCCATTAGGTGACGCAGGCGTTTATATCCCAAAATCATTTGATTTGATGGAAATTATTAAATTAGTGCTGTCAGTTCTGGGTTTAACCTGGCAAAACATTCGCGGTAAACTGGTTAAAATAATCCCTGAACCGGTACTGGCAGGTTTGGAAAAAACTGCCGGTATTCTGGTCACGTTGGTTAAAGATGGCCCGGTCGCAGCCTGGGAACAGATCAAGACGGAACTGAGCGAATTAAAAGGCCAATTAATTGCCCAAGTAACACAGATGATCACCACCGAAGTCGTCAAAGCCGCTGTGGCCAAACTGGTGATGATGCTCAATCCAGCCGGTGCAGTTGTGCAGGCCATTATTGCCATTTACAACACAGTTACTTTCTTTATCCAGAAAATCAACCAAATTGCCGCCGTCGTTGCCTCTTTTATCGATTCCATTTCGGCCATTGCTGCCGGACAAGTTTCCAGTGCCGCCAAAAAAGTAGAACAAACCATGGCCAATACGCTGACGGTGATTATTGCCTTTCTGGCAAAATTTGCAGGCTTGGGCAATATCCCTGAAAAAATTGTCGGCATTGTAAAGAAGATTCGCCAGCCGATTGATAAGGGCCTGGATAAAATTGTGGCGTGGCTGGGGAATATGCTGAAGAAACTGTTTGGGAAAGATAAAAAAGATGACCGTACACCGGAACAAAAACAGGCGGATCTCGACAAGGCTATCAGCGAAGCGGAAGCGATAAGGGCAAAGCCGGACATATCGGAAGATGAGATCAAGACGGCTTTACCATCAATAAAAACCAAATACAAAATGGTGTCACTCGAATTGATCGTTGACAGTACTGAAGACACCAAAGAAGGTATTCACTTTGAAGGGGAAATCAATCCAAAGAAAAAAACTCCCAAGGCCTTTATCAAGAGTTCTGCTGACAAGGTAATAACAGACATCTTAATCCCGAGACCAAGTGGCTTTAGTAAAAAAACCAACGATGCAGTCAACCCGAACAACCTTGACTTGGTCAAGGCCGAACTTGACCGATGTCATGTCATCTCGTCGAACGACATGTCTCAACATTACGAAAGTACGCTAAAAGGCAAAAAATGGTCAAAAGGGAAAGAATTGCTGGACCCGAAAGAACCGGTAGCTTCGCCGCTTACAGACAAAGCCATCCTGAAAGCTGCCAAAACACTCCATCGTAGATTCTTCAACGACGTTGATAACCTGTTCCTGGGTGGACTCTCGGTGAACAGAGCACTTGGCGAGCGACTTGACACAAGGCATCCTGACTACCAGAATGCAAACAAGCTGAAGGCGCATATCAAGAAGATGGTGGACAAATATGCGCTGACTTCAGATTTTAAGCCGACACTATAATGCCATAATTGTTGGTAAGCCAAGCGACAAGATAACTTAGAGAAAAAAATGGAACCGAAAACTTCTAAACACTTGAGAATAACGAGAGCAATCAATACGCTTAAAGAAACACTTACCAAGCTTGAATGGGAACCAGAGTCTATTGAGGAAGGAAATGGTTTCTACGTCGACTTTGGTCCACCCCACATCCCCGTGTCAAGTTTACTTGCTGCCGTATCAATCGCAGCAGAGCAGTTAATCATCTATTTCAATTTTGGAATAGCCGTGCCGCCTGAGCGTCGCGATGATCTGGCAAAGTTATTAACACGTATAAACTGGGGACTCAAGATCGGTAATTTCGAAATGGACTATAACGATGGCCAAGTACATTTTAAATCCAGTATCAATTTCTGTGACACTGAATTAACCGGAAAAATGATTCAAAATGCGATTCTTCCAGCAATGATCGCTATAGAGACTTATGGAGATGCCTTGATCGAGGTTATCGCCAAAGGCAAGAATGCGACCGATTGGAACCCTATTTAAGTATAAAATCGATCATAAAAATTGTAACTTGTCCTTACAGCGCGCAGGATTAACGAGGGTGAACGATGATGAGCGTAAATGCCATTAATTTGGAACAGGCTTTAAACTGGCTGAAAGACGTTGTTACCAAATGTCTGCGTGCTCACTTTGGACAAGCTGAAAACGTTGAAATCAGTCCGTTAAATTTGCATAATGATAATTCCTGGCTGGCTCAATTTATTGCGGGTAGAGAACCCGGTTTTGAAGAACTTGCACTATTGATGCTGGTCATCACGCCGCATTTAAATCCCCGTTTCTTCAATCAAATCATTGCCGAATACCTTCCAGAAGGTGGTGACTTCCCTGAGTTTGGCGGTGTTAAAGGCAGCCACCATCGGGGCATTCTTCCTACTGGCGAAACGGCACAATTCATCCTTGGTGGCGATGACATTAAAAAGCGCCTCAACGTGCAGCATATTTTGAGCAGTGAGTATTGGTTTTCACAGCAACGAATTCTCTGGCTTGAACCGGTAACTATGGG
This sequence comes from Methylobacter sp. S3L5C, assembly GCF_022788635.1. Taxonomy (NCBI): domain Bacteria; kingdom Pseudomonadati; phylum Pseudomonadota; class Gammaproteobacteria; order Methylococcales; family Methylococcaceae; genus Methylobacter; species Methylobacter sp. S3L5C. The sequence goes on from NZ_CP076024.1 coordinate 802,617, forward strand.
GGAGCCTTTGATGAGTGGTCGTTTAATCCTTGACCCGGAAATTATCGAACTATTAACTCTCGGTACGGTCGCCAAGCCGCGCTTCAGCATGGACTTCCCGGCTGAATACCTGGAAACCGGAATGGAATGGGAAGACCTGGTGCTACATCCGAACACCTTGTGTCATATTCGCGAAATTGAAAATTGGATCACTTACAACGATACCCTGTTGCAAGATTGGGGCATGCACAAAAAGCTAAAGTCCGGTTACCGTGCCCTGTTTTACGGGCCCTCCGGCACGGGAAAAACGCTGACAGCAACTTTATTGGGAAAATACACAGGCAAAAACGTATTTCGCATAGACCTGTCGCGGGTGGTGTCCAAATATATTGGCGAGACGGAAAAAAACCTGTCAAAACTATTCGATAAAGCCGAGCATAAAAACTGGATTTTGTTTTTTGACGAGGCCGATGCCCTCTTCGGCAAACGCACAGACATCCGCGATGCTCATGATAAGTATGCCAATCAGGAAGTCGCTTATTTATTGCAACGTATTGAGAGCTACAACGGACTGGTGATATTAGCCACCAATCAACGCAGCAATATAGACAATGCTTTTGCCCGGCGCTTTCAGACCATCATCCATTTTCCAATGCCACGACCGGAAGAACGTTATCAAATCTGGAATAAAGCCTTTCCCCCGCAAATGCTCATTGCTGATGATATTGACTGGCAACACATCGCAGTCCGTTTCGAACTGACCGGTGCGGGTATTACCAATATCATGCATTATTGTGCAATAGAGGCCTTGGCCGATCAATCACTCTATATTGACTTCAAACGGCTGGAGAGCGCTATCCTGCGCGAGTATATCAAGGAAGGAAAAGTCGTGTAACTTTCATTTTAGGGTATTCGAAAGCAAATATTCAAATTGAATTGAACCATGCCGGCAAAGACTCTACTGACTTATAGAGCCATGAATTAATTACGGGCGTGCCCTACAGAAAGTAATATTGCTTTATCAACTTCTGAATCTATATCTGCAAAGAATAAGTGTGCCGGTGGGCACTGACAATCAAACATCTTGTTCACTTGGATACTTAAACAAAAAAAGCCTTGTAACCATGACAGTTACAAGACCTTTTCGAGGAATGCTTAACTATTTTCAAGATTATTTTAAATCGAACCGATCAAGCATCATTACCTTGTTCCAGGCAGTAACAAAGTCAGTCGCAAATTTCTGTTTTCCACCTTCAGAAGCATAAACTTCAGCAATGGCACGCAGTTCCGAATGCGACCCAAAAATCAGGTCTACCGGAGTAGCCGTCCATTTAATAACACCTGTTTTCCTGTCAATACCGTCATAAACCCCTTCAGACTTGGACGATTTCTCCCACTTGGTAGACATATCAAGCAAGTTTATGAAGAAGTCATTACTCAATGTCCCGGGTTTACTGGTAAAAACACCCTGATTAGATTGCCCTGCATTGGCATTTAAAACACGCAGGCCACCAACCAGAACCGTCATTTCAGGAACGGTCAGTGTGAGCATATTGGCCCGATCAACCAACATCTCTGTCGGTGACATCGGGTTACCTTCACCGTAGTAATTACGGAATGCATCTGCTTTTGGCTCAAGAACGGCAAAGGCACTCACATCCGTTTGCTCTTGTGAGGCATCCATTCGTCCTGGTGTAAAGGGGACCTTCACCTTGTAACCTGCAGCCTTGGCAGCTTGCTCAATACCGGCACCGCCACCCAAAACAATCAAATCAGCCAGTGATACTTTTTTCCCATTGGCTTGTGTCCGGTTAAAGTCCTTTTGAATATCTTCTAACTGCACAAGAGTCTTCGCAAGTTCATCCGGATTATTGACCGGCCAGTCTTTTTCAGGAGCCAGGCGAACACGAGCGCCATTGGCTCCACCCCGCATATCTGTGCCACGAAAGGATGCCGCTGAGGCCCAGGCAGTTCGAACCAGTTCCGGCGCTGTCAAGCCCGATTTCAGAATTTTGTTCTTAAGAACTTCAGTATCCTTGGCATCAATCAGCTTGTGATTTACTTCGGGAATGGGATCTTGCCAAATTAGCACCTCTTTAGGAACTTCAGTGCCAACGTAGCGTGTCCGAGGCCCCATATCGCGGTGAGTGAGTTTGAACCATGCCTTGGCAAAGGCGAGCTCAAACTCTTTTGGGTTATCCAGAAAACGTTTGGCAATTCTTTCGTAAGCCGGATCGGCTTTGAGGGCAATATCGGTAGTCATCATGATAGGCGCATGGCGTTTATCTTTATCATGCGCATCAGGCACCAAATTTGCAGCCGCGTCATCTTTAGGAATCCACTGCGTGGCTCCGGCCGGGCTTTTGGTCTTTACCCATTCGTAGGTAAACAGATTAGTTAAATATTGGTGAGTCCATTTAGCAGGGTCCATGGTCCAAGCACCTTCCAACCCACTTGTGATCGTGTCGACGCCATTGCCTTTACCACACTTGTTTTTCCAACCTAAACCCTGCTCTTCAATACCGGCAGCTGCCGGTGCAGGACCGGCACATTTCGATGGATCGCCATTACCATGGGCTTTACCAAAAGTGTGTCCGCCGGCGATCAGGGCAACTGTCTCTTCGTCGTTCATAGCCATTCGGGCAAAAGTTTCCCGAATATCTTTAGCGGCTGCCAGTGAATCAGGATTACCGTTTGGTCCTTCCGGGTTGACATAAATCAGCCCCATCTGAACCGCAGCCAGTGGATTGTCTAATTTTCGGCCATCCTTATACCGTTCATCACCGAGCCATTTTTTCTCAGGCCCCCAATAGACTAAATCGGCTTCCCAGTCATCCGCCCGTCCACCGGCAAAACCGAAAGTTTTAAAGCCCATGGACTCTAAAGCGACGTTACCGGTAAGGACTATCAGGTCGGCCCATGAAATTTCACTACCATACTTGCTCTTGATCGGCCAAAGCAAGCGTCGCGCTTTATCCAGATTTGCGTTATCAGGCCAACTATTTAAAGGTTCGAAGCGCTGTTGACCGCCGCTGGCTCCGCCGCGCCCGTCAGCTACACGATAGGTACCCGCATTATGCCAGGCCATCCGGATAAAAAACGGTCCGTAGGTTCCGTAATCTGCAGGCCACCAGTCTTGAGATGTTTTCATCAAGATCTCGATATCTTTCTTGACAGCCTTAATATCGACTTTCTTAAACTCTTTAGCGTAGTTGAACTTTCTGTCCATCGGACTGGACTCAGCCGAGTGTTGACGAAGAGGTGCCAAATCAAGTCTTTCTGGCCACCAAAATTGATTAGACATCGTCTGCAGATCCACAGTACTTTTTAAAGGTGCGGGAGTTTCTGCTGAGTAGCCAACTTGGGAAAAGGCTAGTGCCAAAAACACTACGCCTGGTATTTTTATTTTCAACATATATATTTTCTCCTGTTCTATGGATTGATACAGTCTCTGCAGATTATCTAATTTTAAAGTTGCAAAAGGTTTAAAAGGCACAAAAAATACCACGGAACAGATAGTAAATTCAAGCGTATTGATTTTAGTATTCCATATAAAACCATTATTGCAAGCACCCTTATTCAATCTTTTGGCAAGAACACTCATCCCTCTTATTAATGTTCATCAAACGCGCTCTGTCTTTATCGGTAACGTAAAATAAAACGTGGTTCCTTTCCCTACTTTGCTGTTAAATTTCAAATAACCTTCGTGAGCTTCAATAATGGAGTTGCAAATAGATAAGCCCATACCCATACCCTCGACTTTGGTCGTGTAAAAAGGCATTAATATTTTCTGTTGCTGATCTTCAGGAATGCCTGGGCCATTGTCTTTTATTCTGACTTCTATGCCATCATTCAGCTTTAACAAGCTATCAATAGTTATCTTTTTTTGCTGGTTTTCAGGACAGCCATCCAAGGCATCGGCACTGTTTCGAATCAGGTTTATGATGACTTGTTCAATTTGAATTTTATCAGCATTAATAAACGGTAAAGAATTTTGTAATTGATACGTTAACACTATATTGTTGAGCCTTAGCTCAGGCAAGCACAAACTGGCGGCATCTTGAATTAACTCATTAAGGTCGACTAATGAACTCTGTTTGGTATTGGATTTAACAAACTCCCTCATACGGCGAATGATTTGCCCCGCCCTTAATGCCTGTTGCTGAGTTTTATAGATTACCTCGGCAAGCTTGACCAAATCAGGATATTCAGCTTTCATCAGGTTTAAACTGACCTGTGTATAGCTAGCAATCGCCGTTAAGGGTTGGTTAACTTCATGGGCAATACCTGACGCCATTTCACCCAGCAGTCCAAGACGAGTGACATGAGCCAGTTGATTTAAATGCTCTTGATCTTTCTGTTCCTGAAATTTACGTTTGGAAATGTCAGTATACGTCCCAATCATACGTAAGGGTGTACCATCTTCGGCGTAATTAACCACCACGCCACGATCCAAAATCCATTTGTAACTGTTATCTTTACAAGATAATCGGTATTCAGTTGAATAACTTTTGGCTTCACCATTCAAGTAAGCTTGCATTGCCTTTTTAACGTGCAACTGATCATCAGGGTGAATACGGTCCAGCCATTCCTGTCGAGTCGGCAAGATATCATTTTCGGCATATCCCAACATCTCTTTCCAGCGCTTGGAATAGTGCATTTCACTGGTCAAAAAATTCCTGTCCCAAACACCGTCACCGGTACCTTCTATGGCAAATTTCCAGAAAAATTCGCTTTCACGTAACGCATGCTCTATTCGTTTACATTCAGTGATGTCACGAGCAGCGGCAAATACGCCAAGTACGTTACCCTTGTCATCACGGTACACACTGGCATTATAAAGTACATCAGTGACCTTGCCTGAAACATGCAGCATAGCCAAAGGGTAATCGGTCACAAAACCGTTCGAGAATGCCAATTGATAACCCTCGCGGGCTTGCTTAGGATTGGTAAAATAATTAGCGAAGTCGCTGCCGACCAACTGCTTTCGATCCAGACCGGTTAGCCGTTCCGTAGCCCTGTTGACATCGGAGATCTTGCCTTTTGATGAGATCGTTACCATTGGATCCAAATTCGCTTCCAGTAAACTACGAGCATACTGAGCTGTAGCCTGAATAGTTTCTTGCGCCAGCTTAAGTTCACTAATGTCAGTGGCAACACCACCAACCCCGAAGATTTCCCCCGACGCCGATTGAACAGGAAATTTCGTGACCATCAGCGTACGTGGCAAGCTTTCGTCATTATTCAAGATCTGCTCTTCAAAATCCAATCGCTTTCCTGTTACCAACACCTGATTATTGGTAGTCATTTTGTTGTCGGCAATTTTCTTTGGAAAAACCTCATGAAGCGTCTTGCCTAATACGTCTTCTTTACGCTTCCCGTAAAACTCACTCACCGCCTTGTTCACTGAAATGAACCTGCCTTGTAAATCAAAGGCAAAAATACTTGAAGGCGTACTATCGATGATACTGCTTAGTAACTCTGAATTTATATGCAGCTTTTCTTCCAATAACTTACGCTCGGTGATGTCGGTGGTGAATCCATACCAGAGCGTAGAACCATCCAGTTCTCGCTGTGGCAGTGAATTGCCCAATAGCCATCGCACTTCCCCATCGTCATGCTTTATTCGATATTCATGACTAAACGGGGACAATTCTTGAGCTGATTTTTGGATGACGGCGACGATACCATCCAAGTCATCAGGATGATGCAAGGCAAATAGTTTGGAAGCGTCATCGCGCACCTCTTCAGGATTAAGACGGTATATATTACGAATGCCATCACTAATAAAAGAAAAGCAGGAGCTGCCATCGGTGCGCAAATGAAATTGAAAGATCATGCCCGGCAACTGACTGGCTATTTTCTGAAGACTATTGAGTACTTCATCGTGCTCTGCCTCCATCTGCTTACGTTCGGTAATGTCAGTGATAAAGCCATGCCAGAGCGTAGAACCATCGGCTTCTCTTTGCAACAAGGCATCGCCTAACAACCACCTCACCATGCCATCGTCAAACTTGACCCGATACTCACAATGCCAAGGCCTCAAATCTTGTGCTGATTTCTGGATTGAGGCATTAATATCGTCATAATCGTCGGGGTGAAGAATGGCAAATACTTTGGCTGCATCCTCACGAACATCTTCAGGGCTAAGTCGGTATATGTCACGAATAGCTTCACTAACAAAAGGAAAGCAGGAGCTGCCATCAGCCCGTAAAACAAATTGAAACACCATGCCGGGCAACTGACTGGCAATTTTTTGGAGGCGACTTAGCGCGTTCTCTTGTACTTTATTCAGGTAGTGGTATGCAATACCGGCAAAGGTGATTAAAAAAAGTAGCAGCAACAGGCTGGCGGCACAGATAATATAAAACATATAGCGCATACTCAATTGGAAACCTGCAATATGCTGTACCAGCACATTGTTCTCTAACCGGGTAATGCTGTTAATCTCCCGACGTATCAAATCCATCAACTGTTTGCCATACCCACTATGCACAGCCGCTAATACACCAGCCATATCATGGTGGCGTTTTAATTCAATGACACGCGCCATTTCTGTCATTTTGGCATTCACCAATGGAATTAAGGTCTCCAGGTGTTTTTGGTTAGCACCAACAAAGGTAAATTGATGTAATTCTTCAAGATGAGTGCTGATTTTGTCGAGTACAGCAAAATAAGGCTCCAAAAATAACTCGTCATCGACCAATAAATAGCCGCGTTGACCATTCTCGGCATCCTTCAATTCAGAGAACAAAGCATCCATGTGCATGATCAAAGCGTAGGTTGACCTCTGCGCCTGGAATTTTTCGTGACTTTGTCTTAAAGACCAGAATGCAGCGATCACTACCAGTGCAACCAGTAGCAACACTACGGCAAATGCCGTAATACTTTTATAAGTATCATTTAAGAAAAATTTATTCTGAACATAATTGGAGTTAATCGTTGTCTTGCTCATACCTGAATTTTTACTATAATTAAGTAATCACCGCGATTATACGCACAACGTGTATCTTAATTGCGCTATATATCAAATATAAAATCAACAGTAATCTATTTTTCAACACGACATTCCGAATACGCTCACTTTATTAATAATGATTTGTCCATAGTGGAATACACGTTGCAGCCATTCATCCATCCAATGGTTTATTTAATGTCGTTTTGGTTGTAGCATGATGGCTTGATTAGATTCAAACCGGTTTTGCCATGACACTAACAAATGAGTTGCAGCAACTACATACCGAAATGCGCCACTGGCGGCAACATCTGCACCAGTTTCCTGAAACCGCTTATGAAGAAATACAAACGGCAAAGTTTATCGCCGATAAACTGTTCAGTTTTGGGCTTGACGTTCATCAGGGATTAGGCCAAACCGGAGTTATTGCCACGCTTTCAGTCGGAAGCAGCGACCAAAAAATAGCCTTACGTGCCGATATGGACGCTTTATTTATCCATGAACAGAATACTTTTTTTTATAAGTCACACCACGAGGGCAAAATGCATGCCTGTGGCCATGATGGTCATTCGGCGATGTTGCTGGGCGCTGCCAGCTATTTATCTAAAAACCGACACTTCAACGGGACGGTGTATTTTATTTTTCAGCCCGCCGAAGAAGGCCGTGCGGGTGCCAAACAAATGATAGATGACGGTTTATTTGAAAAATTTCCGGCCGATTGTGTTTTTGGCATGCACAATTTTCCGGATATTCCATTAGGTCATTTTGCCGTTAAAGCAGGCGCCATGATGGCCTCGTTTGATTGTTTTGAAATCACTCTTACCGGACAGGCAACCCATGCAGCGATGCCGCATTTGGGCAATGATGCCATTGTTGCTGCTGCCCAGCTAATCAATGCCCTGCAAACCATCGTTAGCAGAACCATAAATCCCGCAGATCCTACGGTAGTCAGTATTACCCAGATTCATGCCGGAAATACCTGGAATGCGATACCAGAATCAGTGCTGCTAAGAGGTACTTTCAGATGTTTTAGTAGTGCGGTCAAAACACGTATTACCGATAAAATCACGCAATTGGTTAATGGTATTTGCGCGGGTTTTGACGTTAGTGCAGATATCCGTTTTAATCCGGAAAATGCAGGTTATCCGGTCACCTTTAATACCGAAGCTGAAACAGCTATCGCATTAAAAGCCGCTATTACTGTAGTCGGCGAAGACTGCGTTAATCAACAGCCAATACCCAGCATGGGTTCAGAAGACTTCGCTTTTATGCTACAAGAAAAACCAGGCTGTTATATCTGGATAGGTAACGGTTCTTCTGAAAACAGCTGTTTACTACATAACCCACACTACGATTTTAACGATGAGATATTACCCGTCGGTGTAGCTTATTGGGTCAAACTGGTTGAGCTGAAGCTGATATAAAAACAATCAGACCCAATAGCAGGGTAACCGCAAGCCTGTCCTGAGAAAAACCGAAGGGAGTTTGCCCCTACTATTTTTTTGGCTCGAACAACATGTGTGCCATTTTTTTCGCTTTGGTTTTTAAATAACCGACATTGTCATCATGCGCCACCGACTCCAACGGAATACGACCTGAAACATTAATAGCCAGCTTTTTCATCGCGTCTATTTTCTCCGGGTTGTTGGTCATCAATTTTATTGATTTTATCTGTAACTTTTCCAGCATTAACGCAGCAATGCTGTATTCTCTCTCGTCGGCAAGATGCCCCAAATGAATATTGGCATCGACGGTATCCATACCGTTATCCTGTAAATTATAAGCCTGCAATTTTTTCAACAACCCAATGCCGCGTCCTTCCTGACGAAGATAAATCAATACTCCAAAACCCATTTCATCAATAAGCTGCATGGCCATTGCCAGTTGTTCGCCGCAATCGCAACGCCGGGAACCCAGAACATCACCGGTAAAACACTCGGAGTGAATACGCACAGGTACATTTTCGCGGTTTGCAACGTCACCTTTAACCAGCGCCATATGCTCTTTTTTATCAATCGTATTACTGTAGAAATGCAGAACAAACTCGCCATGCTCCGTCGGGAGTCGTGTCTGTACCAAATCTTTTATTTGTGCTTTCACTACTATAAATCATCCAAAAATACATCATTTCTTGTTCTCAAATACCTGCTTGAGAATACATTCCACTTCCGACAGCGCTGTCAGAATAATGCCTATTTTACATGACAAAAAAAAATAGTGCTGTTGAAGCTTAAGCTAGCGCTGTAATATTCGATAACTTAATTTACAAGTTAACATCATTATGAAATCAGACAGTACGATAATCAAAAAACGCTACGATCGAATAGCGCCTTATTTTGAAGGCCTGGAAGCCGTAATGGAAGGCTTGTTTTTTAAAAACTGGCGTAAAAAACTATGGGCGAAAGTTGACGGTCATCATATTCTTGAGATCGGTGTTGGCACCGGAAAAAATTTTGATTATTATCCTGCAGGCACACAAATAACTGCCATTGATTTTAGTTCCGAAATGCTCAAACAAGCTATTAACAAAAAAGCCAGGAAAACAGTTTGTGTTGAACTTAATCTGATGGATGTGCAATCTTTAGACTTTGCCGATAACAGTTTTGATACTATTATCGGCTCCTTTGTTTTTTGTTCGGTACCATTACCCATTAAAGGCTTAAAAGAACTGTACCGTGTTTGCAAGCCGGCCGGTCAGGTTTTATTACTGGAGCATGTGTTAAGTTCAAAACCTGTGCTGGCAAAGATAATGAACTTTATTAATCCGGTAATTGTTGCACTGGTCGGAGCCAACATTAACAGGAACACCGTTAAAAATGTCAAAGCCTGTGGTTTTGCACTCGTTCGTGTTGACGAACGTAGCAGTGACATGATTAAACTAATTGAGGCCAGAAAATAAGCGTTTTATAGGTAAAGTTTATTCACTACGAAGACACGAAGAACACGAAGAAAAAAGAAATAAAACTTCGTGTCTTCGTGGTGATAATTCTTTAAGATTTTATAAATAAGCGTTCGGCAATCAAGCTGATTAACTGCTCTGCCAGACGGGACTTGTCAGTCATCGTCAAGGTTTTCTCGCCGCTTTCCCAGAAAACATGCAAGGCGTTTTGTTCACTATCAAAGCCACCCAGCTCTCGCCCAACCCAGTTTGCCGCGATCATATCCAGTTTTTTTCGCGCCAGCTTGTTACGCGCGTAAGTTTCAAGATTATCCGTTTCAGCAGCAAAACCAACAGTGAATGGACGCTTATCGAGTTTTGCGACGTCGGCTAGTATGTCTTTGGTTTTTTGCAGGATGATAGTGGTTTGCTCTTCCTGCTTTTTTATTTTTTCAGACTGCATAATGGCAGGACTGTAATCAGCCACCGCCGCTGCGCCGATGTAAATAGTATGGCCTGAAGCTCTGGACATAACGGCCTCGTACATTTGCGCGGCCGTTTCTACTGGCACTAATTCACAATTTGCAGGCGCGGTCAACGCCACCGGACCGCTAACCAGCGTTACCTCTGCACCGGCTTTTAAAGCGGCATTTGCCAACGCGTAACCCATTTTTCCGGAACTGCGATTGGTAAGATAACGCACCGGATCTAAAGGTTCGCGGGTGGGACCGGCACTGATTAAAACTTTCAGGCCTTGCAAACACTGCGATGTAGCTAAATTCCGATCATCCAGCGCCGTAGTCAGGTGGCCGCAAATAGCAACGGGTTCTGACATTCGACCATAGCCCGTTTCGCCGCACGCCTGATCGCCTTGTTCAGGCCCGATAATTTTAACGCCATGACGCTGGAGTTTTTCAATATTCTCCTGTGTAACAGTCTTGTTCCACATTGCCTGATTCATGGCCGGCGCGACATAAACCGGACACGTTGCCGCCAGATACAGCGTTGACAGTAAATCATCAGCCAAACCATGAGTCAATTTTGCAATCAAATTGGCGGTTGCCGGTGCGATAATCAACAAATCAGCCCAACGCGCCAAACTGATATGCCCCATCGCATTTTCTGCATCGGCATCCAGCAATTCGCTATGCACCGGATTACCGGAAAGCGCCTGAAAAGTTAACGGACCGATAAACTGCATGGCCGACTTTGTCATTACCACCCGCACTTCAGCGCCCTGTTTTCTGAGCAACCTGACTAATTCAGCGGCCTTGTAAGCCGCAATGCCGCCGCTAACGCCTAGTAAAATGTGCTTGTTAATGAGTATTGCCTGAAAATGTCTATAAAAGACTATTATGGCAAGGACTGTTAAATTCTTCCATGCCTAAATGTTAACTAAAGTCTTGCAGGCCGAAATAAATCTGTTAGAGTTCCAACTGAAAACTGCGTTTCCGCCACTCTCCCATGTTTTAATAATCACTGAAGAGATAACCTGCCTGTTTAAACATGTTCCCCGGCAATATCTTCGTTAATGAACGCCATTATTTGCTGTTCATCGGTAAAATTTCCATAAGCCAGCATTAATTTTACATAGGCGGCTTCAATGGACATATTCCAGATCATTTCAGCGCCCTGCTCTATTAATGCTCTGGTGCTTTGATAAGCATCGGCTGATTTAATCGCCGGCGCCAGATAAACCTTAATTTTTTGTTCCCCGCAGCGCTTTATAAACTCAAGTAACGAATAATTTTTGCCCCATTGCATTGATGCACACGCGGTACCAGAATGATATAAGTCATGCAAAACTGCATCGACGTTTTCAAGGTTAAAATGATGGTAATTCAATCCCGGATAAGGTTTTATCATTAAAATCCGCTCAGAAAAACAGGCTTTTAGCTGAGGATTTTCTGTTACTGTCGTTGCTTCCTTGGAAGCCTCGCCCTCTGAAAAAGAACTGTCCTTACCAGATATTAATTTTATTACCGGATTCAACTGGGAAAATATCCGGTTTTCATAGTGCATAAAACTTTTGCCCTGAACACTGAAAAAATCGCCACTTAATTGTAACGAACAGGTCAGCCGAGAGCCTTTATGGACTTGAAGTGCCTGCTGTTGATTGCGATAAGGGACAAAAACACCAACCTGGATTTTTTGCCGTATAAACTCAACGGCACACATAAAATTATCCAATCCGTTTGCTTTTGGATTATCCAGCGGATAATCACTGGAAACCAGCAGCAGGGGTATTTTGATGGCATTAAAATAAAAGCTTAAAGCCGCTGCGGTATAAGCTAACGTATCAGTACCATGAGTAATGATAATACCGTCATAGTGTTCTGGTTGCTGCGCTTCAATGGCAGTAATCAGTGTTTGCCAGACGCAAGGCACAAGATTCTCGCTTAAAAGCTGTAAGGGCTCAATTGTGCTGAAACGGATTTGTTGATAATTTTTGTCGTACTGTTGAAACAGATCAATCAATTTGAACGGTGCCGTATCGGCAGCATCGATGGTCCCTGCAAGCGCAGTTGAACCAATAGTCCCGCCGGTAAATACAACCAGAATGTTTTTCATGGTATGGTAATTTGGTTTATGTTCGACAACAGTGAGCGAATTTTACCCGATATTGGGTCATTAAACGCCGAAAAATTCTGTCAGGCATCAGTGGGGCAAAGTAAATAATAGTGACTTTTGTAGTGCCAAACAGGATTATTCAGAAGTAGGTAATTACCATACTTTTGCTGTGTAACGAAGGCGGTACTTTTAAAACGAGGGGATTGATTTAATAATTGGACTATTTAAAAAGGCCAGATAACCAGAGTTAACACTAACTGTGGTTATCTGAAGCACTTTAAGAAACTCAATTAATTACTTAATTTTAGCTTCTTTATAAATAACATGCTTGCGAGCAAATGGATCAAATTTTTTGATTTCCATTTTTTCAGGCATTGTACGTTTGTTTTTTGTAGTGGTATAAAAGTGGCCAGTGCCTTCGGTAGAAATCAGCTTAATTTTATCGCGCATTTTATTGTCTCCTTAAACTTTTGTGCCGTTTTTACGCAAATCCGCCAATACAGCGTCGATGCCGTTTTTATCAATGATGCGCATTGCTTTTGTAGAAATTCTAAGACGCACCCAACGATTTTCACTTTCTACCCAAAATCTGTGATGTTGCAGATTTGGAAGAAAACGTCTTTTGGTTCTGTTGTTTGCGTGTGATACGTTGTTACCTGTAACGGGTTTTTTACCTGTTACTTGACATACTCTAGACATAATTAACCTCTTGGGGTGCCTAAATTAAAAAGTTAGCCGATCTTTATACCAAAAAATCTTTTCAAGGTAAATAACAATCTATAAAATATACGTAATACCTTTCTTATCCATTAATTAAAACGGGACAATAATGTCTATTAAACTCGGTATGGTCATGGACTCAATTGACCATATCAACATCAAAAAAGACACCAGCTTTGCCATGTTACTTGAGGCCCAGGCCAGAGGTTGGGAGCTGCATTATATGGAACTTAACGACCTGTTTCTAAGAAACGGCAGGGCTTATGCCAGAACCCGAACGTTGACAGTTGAGCGCAATGCCCGGCAATGGTATCAGTTTATTGCCGAGCAAGATATTCCGCTGGATCAACTCAATGTCATTATGATGCGTAAGGATCCGCCCTTTGATCAGGAATATATTTATGCCACTTACCTGCTTGAACGCGCCGAAAGCATGGGCGTTTATGTTGTCAATAAACCGCAATCATTGCGCGATGCCAATGAAAAACTTTTTACCGCATGGTTTCCGCAATGCTGCGCAGAAACATTGGTTGCCAGAGAGCCTGCCAGAATAAGAAATTTCTTGATTGAACAAGGTGAAATTATTTTAAAGCCACTGGATGGAATGGGCGGGACCTCTATTTTTCATTTACGTCAAGACGATCCAAATCTTAGCGTCATTCTGGAAACGATGACCCAATATAACAGTCGTTATGTGATGGCTCAAAAGTATATACCGGAGATTAAAGACGGCGATAAACGTATTTTAATGATCAATGGTGAAGCCGTCCCGTATTCGCTGGCACGTATTCCTGCCAAAGGTGAATCTCGGGGTAATCTGGCTGCCGGAGGCCGTGCAGAAGGCAGGGAATTAACTGAACAAGACTGGTGGATTACAAAACAGGTAGGGCCTACGTTACGTGAAAAAGGCCTGATTTTTGTTGGCCTGGATGTTATAGGTGATAAATTGACCGAAATTAATGTTACCAGCCCTACTTGTGCTCAAGAACTGGATAAGCAATTTGGGCTGAATATAGCGGGTCTATTGATGGATCATATTGAAAGCAATATTCAATAATATGAAAAATACGGCAATATTCGTTCCTTTGATTACCCTGCCCAATAACAATAATTCAGTATTGATTGCTTTGTCTGTCGCGATTATTGTTCATCTTATCCTTGTACTGGGAATGAATTTCACCACACCCGAACCTGATAAAATTAATAAATCGATAAATATTACGTTAATTAATGCCCCAGTAAAAAATGTTCCCAAACAAGCCGATTTTTTAGCCCAGGAAAATCAGTTGGGCGCCGGTGAAGAAATCAAAAAGCCTGAACCTCCGGCACAAAAACTCCCCAGCCAGGAAAATAGCCCTGTAAAACAAATCGAAAAAGTAGTACCCAAAGAGACCAAGCCAAAAGAGATTAAGCCCAAAGAAAGTAAACCGAAAGTAGCGCAAAAAATAATTACCCAGCCCAAGGCTGAAAAAAAGGTTATCACCGCCAATAAAGCTGAGGTAGCCAGTCAGCCTAAAAAACCGCCACAATTGACCGCAGAATCATTGCAGCAACAAATTGCACAATTAGGTACTGAAATCAGGCAAAGCAAGCCAAGCGCAGACGAACCTAAAATAAAATTTGTTAATTCGGTTAGTGCCCATAAATTTGTTGCGGCACAATACTTGAAGGACTGGGAGAGTAAAGTCGAGCGCATGGGCAATCTCAATTATCCTGAAGCGGCAAGCAAAAAAAACTTCTCGGGAACATTAACCATGGATGTTGGCATTAAGGCTGATGGTAGTATTTATAGTATCCGCATAAACAAATCTTCGGGAAACCCTGCATTGGATGAAGCCGCTATAAAAATTGTCCGTATGAGCGCACCATTTCCACCATTACCTTTGGATTTGCGCAAAGAACTCGATGTTATGGTAATTACCCGTGTCTGGAAATTCTCCGATGAATCAGGCCTGGTAACACAATAAACAGTTGATTAAGTCACCATAACCTTTGATACTAAGAAACATGAACCAAGCTACGTACTTAAATAACCAGTTTATTATCGCCATGCCTAATCTGGCTGATCCTGCTTTTTTTCATACGGTTACCTATTTGTGCCAACACAATGCCGAAGGCGCTTTAGGAATCGTTATTAACAGGCCGGCAGAGATGAAGCTGGGCGAGATTTTTAAGCAAATGAACATAACTGTTACTTCCCCTGTCGCCTCGGAAGTTGTTGTTTTTATCGGAGGGCCGGTACATCAGGAACGTGGTTTTGTATTACACACGACAGGTGGAAACTGGGATGCATCGATGGCTGTTTCAGATTCAATTTCTTTAACGACATCACGCGATGTCATAGAAGCTATTGCCGAAGGTAAAGGCCCTAAACACTATCTCGTGGCTTTAGGCTATGCAGGCTGGGGCGAAGGTCAACTGGAACAGGAGATGCTGGCAAACGCTTGGTTAAGTACGCCTAACAGCCAGGATATTTTATTTGACACGCCAATCAATGCACGTTGGCAAGCGGCCGCCAAACAAATAGGCATTGATATTAACCAGCTAACTACACCAGCAGGACATGGTTGACTTGGCTATATTCAAATAAATATTGCCTTATGGGCTTGCCCTTACTACCGGCATGATCGGTAATTTTCCATCTTGACCTCTGTTGAAAAAATCCAAGCTATGCAAGATCCATTACTATCAAAAATCAACGTCGACACTTATCTATGTTTTGATTTTGGCTATAAAAAAATTGGCACGGCTGTCGGTCAAACGATTACCGCCACAGCAAGTCCGTTGCAAACTATTCGCTCTATCAATCAAAGTCCGGATTGGGAAATCATCAGCAAGCTTATCAAGGAGTGGCAACCTGCCGGTTTGGTAGTTGGTATTTCGAGACAAGCTGATGGCTCGGATAACCCGGTTACACAGCGGATGCTAAAATTTTGCCGTCAACTGGAAGGACGCTATCAGCTACCGGTTTATCAACAGGACGAAACGTTATCAACATTTGAAGCCAAACAAATGCTCTTTGATGAGCTCAATGTTAATGCCGGCAAACTATGGGAAGTACAAGATCAACTGGCAGCCCAGCTTATTTTGCAGTCCTGGTTAAATGACTATATTAAAAAGGATTATTAAGTGCTAGAAATACACGATTTACTCAACAAATTGGAAATCGAGCTAAAACATATCATTATTGAAAGACAATTATCTAACCCGCTGATGATAGGTATTCGTACCGGCGGCGTATGGATCGCAGAACAGATGCACCAACGGCTTAACATCACTGAACCTTTGGGATTACTGGATATTTCTTTTTATCGTGATGATTTTTCACAAATTGGTGTTAATCCCAATGTAAAACCCAGCCAGTTACCTCCGCATATTGAAGGTCGTGATATCATCCTGATAGATGATGTCTTTTACACTGGCAGAACAATTCGCGCCGCCTTAAATGAAATTTTTGATTATGGCCGACCAAATCAAGTCGTTTTGGCCGTATTGATAAGCCGTGATGGCAGGCAAATCCCTTTGTGCCCTGATTGCGTGGGAGCAAATATCACCCTTAATGCTGATCAACGTATAAAATTAACCGGCCCTGAGCATCTGGCTATTGAGTTACAAACCATAGAGGCAGCATAAGCGATGACTGACAACCTCCAGCTAAATTCGGAAGGCAAACTTAAGCACTTTTTGACTATTGATGGCCTGGAAAAAAGCTTGCTAACAGAAATTCTGGATATAGCAGAGTCTTTTGTCGGCATCAATGATCATAAAATTAAAAAAGTCCCGCTGTTACGTGGAAAAACTATCGTTAATCTGTTTTTTGAAAACAGTACGCGCACACGAACGACCTTTGAGCTGGCGGCCAATCGTTTGTCTGCCGATGTATTAAGTATGAGTATTTCGACCTCATCCACGTCCAAGGGTGAAAGCCTGCTCGACACCATACGCAATCTGGAAGCCATGTTTGTCGATATGTTTGTGGTTCGTCACGCAATCAGTGGAGCTGCGCACTTTATCGCCCAGCATACAGCGCCCCATATCAGTGTTATTAATGCCGGTGACGGACAGCATGCGCATCCTACTCAGGCTATGCTGGATATGTTTACCATTCGGCAGATAAAAAAAGATTTTTCAAACCTACGCGTAGCTATTATTGGCGACATACTGCATTCCAGGGTTGCCAGGTCACAGATTCAGGCATTAAATACTTTGGGAGTCGCTGAAGTACGAGTCATTGCCCCCAAGACTCTGCTACCGGCACATGTTGAAAGCCTGGGCGTGAACGTTTCACATAACTTAACTGCCGGACTTAAAGATATTGATGTCATCATCATGTTACGCTTACAAAAAGAGCGCATGACTTCGGCATTATTACCCAGTGAAAGCGAATATTTTAAATGTTTCGGACTGACTGAAGATAAATTAAAAATCGCCAAACCTGATGCCATCGTCATGCACCCCGGCCCCATTAACCGTGGAGTAGAAATTGAATCAAAAGTCGCAGATGGCCCGCAGTCAGTGATACTCAAACAAGTTAGTAATGGCATCGCCATCCGTATGGCCATAATGGCTATGACTATGCAAAAACAGGGCGTCATGTGATGAGTCAAATACATATTAAACAAGGACACATTATTGATCCTGTCAACAACATCAGCCGTATTGGCTGTGTTTATATTGCTGATGGTAAAATCGTTTCTGTAACCAACGAGCCCGAAGGTTTTAAGCCTGACACTATTATCGATGCCCATAATCAAATAGTCTGTCCGGGTTTTATAGACTTAAGTGCCCGTTTGCGTGAGCCGGGACAAAGCCGCAAAGCAACCTTCAAAAGTGAAACAACTGCCGCTGCAAACGCTGGCGTTACTACGATGTGTTTACAGCCGGATACCAGACCCGTTATTGATACACCGGCTGTTGCCGAGCTGATCAAGGAGTTGGCGGAAAAAGCCGACTATCCACAGGTTTATCCGATTGCGGCGCTGACCCGAAAACTGGAAGGCACAGAATTAAGCTCCATGTTATCGCTCAAACAGGCTGGCTGTATCGCAGTCGGCAATGCCAGTCAATCCGTAAAAAATTTACTGATATTAAGGCGAGCAATGGAATATGCGGCCAGTCATGATCTGTTGGTCATGTTCAGACCTAATGATTTTTGGCTGGGTAATAACGGTTGTGCTCATGAAGGTGCGGTGGCAACACGCTATGGCTTACCCGGTATTCCGGAAGAAGCGGAAACAATAGCCTTGGCGCAATGTCTGGAATTAGTAGAGCTAACCGGCTGCCGCGTACATTTTGGTCAGCTGAGCTGTAAACGATCAGTGATTAAAATTTATCAGGCAAAAAAATATGGCCTGAACGTGAGTGCTGATGTTGCCATACATCAATTGCACTTAACCGAAAATGACATCATTCCTTTTGATAGCAATTACCATGTTCTGCCACCTTTACGTACCGAAGTAGACAAGCAGTATTTAAGAGGCGGCTTGGCTAGCGGGACTCTTAACAGTATTTGTTCCGACCACCAACCCCATGATATTGACGCCAAACTGGGTGCCTTTCCAGAAACAGAACCCGGTGTTTCATCACTGGAAACGCTGTTGCCATTGATGCTCAAATTAGTCGCTGAACACGTTATAACCCTGGAACAAGGTATAACTTCACTAAGCGGCAACCCGGCCCGGGTTCTACGTATTAATAGCGGAGCCTTAACGGTTGGATTCGCAGCCGATGTGTGTGTGTTTGACCCTGAATTAGAGTGGCAGGTTAATTCAGACAATTGGAAAAGTCGGGGCGTTAATACACCGTTCTGGGGGCAGACATTTAAAGGCCGGGTTACCCATACCTTACAGGCTGGCAAAGTTATTCATTGTTTGGAAAAGTCTGGGTGATAGTGTCGGGGGAGCGCATATATTTAAAAAACTCCCCTAACCCAAGCCCATTGAAGAGTGTATTTTTTTATCTGGTTATTTGCGGGCCATAACTGCCATTCGTCCTGTATTTCCAAGTGGAAATATACTCACGTAAGACGGTCAGTCAATTTTAGTGAATCAACTGATACTATGACAATGGAAGGGTACCTATGCCCTTAAGGGCACTTTGTTGTAATATTTCGCACTCCATCCGCAACTGTTCAACTTCTTCACGTAACTGCGTTAACTCACCTTGATCAGTCAAGTTCAAAAGGCTTTTATTGATCGCCGACGGTGATCTCGATCCTTGTTTGGCTTTTACCCACCGCCCAATAGCACTAAGAGAAATATCCATATTATCCGCTGCTTGCTGATGCTTATAGCCTTTTTCATTAACTAGATCGGTCGTATCTTGTTTACATTCAATCGTGTAATTGGGTCGTTTTTGTTTAGTTTGATTAATCATGCTTACTTCTGTTGACATAATAAAGCTGTCCTTAGAAGTATCCTGTTTAATTAAACCGTTTCGCCCCTTAAGAGAGCGACAATTACTGGTATCAAGACCAAGCAGGCATTTCTGTTTTAGTGCCTCTTCAAACTGCTTAACCGGCACAGGCTTGCCAAATAAATAACCTTGAAAGTGGTGGCAGCCTTTGTTTAAGAGAATATCTTGCTGCTCTTTTGTTTCAACGCCTTCGGCAATTACCTCAAGTCCCAAGTTGTTCGCCATGTTAATAATGGTTAATACGAGCGCTCGATCATTGCCGTCAAAGGTAATATCCCGCACAAAGGACTGATCAATCTTCAGTTGGAACAAGGGTAAGCGTTTTAGATACTGCAGGGATGAATAGCCGGTGCCAAAGTCATCCAGCGAGAAGCGGATGCCAAAGGCATTCAATGTATTCATGACAGCAATAATCTGTTCAAGATTATCAGCCAGCATACTCTCGGTCAGTTCCAGCTTTAATTTAGCCGGATTAATACTGTGATGTTGCACCACATTTTTCACTTGAGATACAAAGTTTGCCTCGAGAAATTGCTTGGCGCTGACGTTAATGGATAGCGTCAGCTTGCAAGTGCTTTCATCTTGTTCCCACGCTTTAAGTTGTGCGCAGGCAGTTTCCAATACCCATTGTCCAATAGGTAAAATTAGCCCTGTTTGTTCTGCCAGCGCAATAAAATCATGGGGAGGCACCATACCTCGCTCGGGATGGTGCCAGCGAATCAGCGCCTCTGCGCCTATTGGGCATTCCAAAGCATCTACCTGAACCTGGTAATACAGTTGAAATTGTCGTTGCTCAATCGCATTGCGTAAATCCATGGTTAAAGAAGCGTTGGCAGTAATCGTTCTTTGCATATCAGGATCGAAAAAGCACAGGTGATTGCGGCCACAATCTTTAGCCTTATACATGGCAATATCAGCCTGTCGAAACAATTCATCTATGCAGACAATTTCATAATCGTTAAAAAAGGTCACGCCGATGCTTGCTGTGCAGTAATATTCGTGTGTGGCAAGCTGATACGGCTGCCTGAGAGCACCCAGTATCTTGTCGCCAATGACCTTAGCCTGGGCCGCAGCCTCAAGGGGTTTTTCACTTAAGTTTTCCAGCAGCACGACGAACTCATCACCGCCTAAACGGGCCAGCGTGTCGCTTTTTCGGACACACGCGGCTAAGCGGCTTGCAACCTGCTGAAGCAGTAAGTCACCGATATTATGCCCCAGCGTATCGTTGATGGTCTTAAAATGATCCAGATCAATAAACATAACAGCGCCTCTGCCGCTGCTATCGGAGCGAAATGCCAACGTATGTTTTACACGATCAGTCAGCAGCCGTCGATTGGCCAACTGTGTCAGCGGGTCATAGTAGGCAAGATGCCGAATTTCCTCTGCGGCTACTTTACTCATGGTGATATCAGTCAGGGTGGCAACGTAATTAATCACCTCGCCGTAATTATCTTTTACTGAGATGATGGTCAGGTATTCCGGATAGACTTCGCCACTCTTGCGCCTATTCCATATTTCCCCTGACCATGTTCCGGAATTATTGACGGTGTTCCACATATGCTTATAGAAGGTCACATCATGGCGGCCCGAGTTAAGAAACCGCGGATTTTTACCAAGCACTTCTTGCGCCAAATAGCCGGTGATCGTGGTAAAGGCATTATTTACCCGCAAGAGAATGCCTTTGGCATCGGTGACCATCATGCCTTCCTGAATCTGGAAGGCAGTAGCGGCGATGCGAAGTTCATCTTCGGCGCGCTTGCGGATGGTTATGTCGTGTATGGCGATTTGCAGTAATAATTCTCCATCAAGTATCATGGAACTGAGCAAGACTTCGGTAATGAAGTTTTTACCGTTATCAACTCGCTTATGCATCCATTCAAAGCGCAGACTACCTTTTTTTAACGCCGTCTCAAGGTACTGCTTGATCAATATTTTTGAATCCGTGCCACAAGGCTGCTTAAGTGGCGACAAATCGAGAGGATGATATAAAGCAATATCTTCCTGTGACGTTAAGCCAAACATCTTTATGGCGGCATCATTGCCGTTGAAAAAGCCTTGCTTATTCAACATGAAAACGGCATCTGTACTGGTATTAAATAGTGTACGGAACTTTGTTTCGGATCGGGCCAACGCCGCGTCAGTTTGCCTGCGTTCAATGGCGATACCGGCTAGACTGGCTGATTGCTCGATGATAGTAATATCAAATTCGGTAGGGATATGTGCATGAGGATGATATATAGCAAAAGTACCCAGTATTTGGGCCGATGATGACAGAATAGGCTGGGACCAGCAGGAACCTAATCCGGCTCTGGCTGCAAGCGCTTTCCAGGAAGCCCAGTTATCATGTGTGGCAATGTTCTCAACAATCACACGTTTGCCGGTAAATGCAGCCTCTCCACAACAACCAACACCAACGCCAATTTCAAGGCCGTTAATAACTTCAATATAGAAATCAGGCAGGTTGGGGGCAGAGCCATTTATCAGATGCTTGCTGTCGCTATCGAGTAACAAAATACTGCAAAGCAGTGTCGGGTAGAGTTGTTCTACACCCAACACAACAGCGTCAAGAATAATCTGCAACGGCTTGTTTATGGCAAGTTGCTCTAAAATGTTGCCGTAAAATTGTGCAAACCGCTCAGTATTGATACGGGTGGAGACATCACGAGCTATACCAAACAAGCCGGAAATTTTACCGTTATCGTCATATATCGGATACTTGCGATTGTCGATCCAGCCACGATGGTCGTGGCTATTCGGTATTTTTTGTATTTCATAGGCGACAGGGATACCTGCAAACACCTGCTTTTCCAGTTGGTAGTAAATATCGGCATCTTTTTCCGGAAACAGGTCGTAATCAGTCTTGCCAAGCAACTCCGACCACTGCTCTATACGGTCGGTAAGAGTCGCCAGTGTTTGGCTGGCACCGGTAAGTACATGATTGCGATCTTTAAAATAAATGTAATCATCGGTGTTTTCCATCATGGCCTTGAAGTGGGTCATCATGGCTTGGTCGTCAGGATTCTGGATCAGGCTTTTGGCATCTTGTAGTAACAGGTCAAGGATAACCTTGTCGTTGGTGGCATCCGGTTGTTTACGGTAAATGCCTTTGACACAGCGGATATGGCCGTTGGCGTGTCTAAGCCTGATGTTAAACGTATCAGTGGTCTTATTGCAGTCAGTTGAGAACAGGACATCGGCAATATCTTGGTCGGCTGTATGAATTCGACTTTGCAAAGATACTTTGCCGTTGAGAAAATCAGTAACCGTGAAGCCAAGCAGGGCATCAATATTATCACCAATAGATAAAACAGTCGGTGGATTAGTCATTGAAATGCGGATGTTAACGTCTATTGGCGTTGGCATGTTTATACTGAATCTTCACTTTTAAAGGTTTATTTCGGAATTACCAGCAAAGCTGATAATTAGGGCAATAAAAAGGCCACCTGTTTAATGTTCGGAAAAGGCAAAGACCCGATCGGTACATTCAGTATTAAATGAAAATATTTAATTTATACTGTTTTAAAGTAGAACTTATAATGTACTTTTCGCATAAAAACCACTACTTATCCGCGATAAATACGTATATTTATGCAATTTGTAAAGTTAAATTATAAAACGAGGTGTACTGTATCATTAATTCAGATTAATCAAAATAAATTCAGTCATACACCCCAGATAAACCCGTATAAATTAACTGAAAAATCAGCGGCAAAACTTTATTTTTCAGGATGTTTTTGAGGAAGTCATTAAGTCTACAAAAAATCTTTTCTTCACATGAAGATTATCGAATTGAAAGGCATAAATGCCATATGCTGGTTGATATTGTCTATCCTTATTGAAGTCTCGATGGCGCAGACGACTCCCATCGTTTGCCTCAAGGATATTTGAAAAAGATATTCGACATTATCTCATTGGTTTTGAGTATAAAAAGCTGGTCTCGTTGGTTCAATTTTTACCTAAGAGTGTAGATATTCATTGCAAATATTACACTAACTAAAAGTAACAAAATGTTGTACCGAACCAGTAGATGAACAGGAAATTTGACGTAAGAAACCTTTAAAAATGAATCTTCCCGCCAATTTCAAACGGCTCATACCCGCTGGCTTGATAGCGCAGAAATTCCTGATTGTCTCTTGATGGCCTTGAGTTGTGTATCAGTTTCAACTAAAAATCAATACCCTCGCTAAGGGGGATTATCCCTAATCCCCTTCTACCACCGGCTTAATCAAGTCAGTATTTTACCAATCTGCTCGCCTAATTTAACCGCTTTTTCAGTAGCTAATCCATTATCCCATCGCGCTTTATCTTTGCCAAATAAAACAATAATGGTTGAACCCATATTAAATCGACCCATTTCTTCGCCAATTTTTAATGTAGGAGCATTCTCCTGATACTGCCAACTTTGTACGGTGCTGATACTCGGTGGCGTAACAACACCATGCCAGACGGTTTCAATACTGGATACAAATATGGCCCCGACCAGTACCAAAGCCATCGGACCGGCATCGGTATCAAATATTGCGACGACGCGCTCATTTCTAGTAAATAATCCAGGTACAGAATTTGTGGTGGCCGTATTGACACTGAATAATCGACCGGGAATATGCACCATTTCTCTTAGCGTACCCGTCAAAGGCATATGCATGCGGTGATAATCTTTAGGTGAAAGATAAATAGTAGTAAACAAGCCATCATTAAACGGTTCGGCACGTTCAACGCTGCCACCTAACAAGTCGGTCGCCGTATAGCTTTTACCTTTGGCCTGAAATATTTTACCACTGGTGATATTGCCAGCTTGACTGACCACGCCATCAGCAGGACTGGCTATGGCATTTTGTTCAAGGGTTAAAGGCCTAACATCGGGATTAAGTTCACGGGTAAAAAAGTGATTAAAGCTTTTGAAAGCATTGATGTCTTGTTCAATTGCCTCACTCATATTGACTCCGTAATGCCTGATAATCTGCTTGATAAACAGATTTTTCCAAACCTTATTTTCGCAATGAGTCAGTTTACTCATCATCCTTGACAAAGCATGATGCGGTAAAATGTATTGGGGTAAGGTGGTTAACGCTTCTTTAATAGTCATGAATAGAAAATTGCTTGTAAGTCGGGTTGGCAGCGTAAATCGACAACTGTAGCCAGATGTCGGGTTGCGCTATCGCTAACCCGATCTACACAGCTACCTCCTGCATAATCCACATGAATGTGGGGGTTGCAGGAGCAAATATCTATCAATACAGTCGTAACCCGAATCTGGCTTAAAAAGGAAAGAAAGAATACTTAAGGTAAATTAACCAATTCCGGGGCTTCCCAGTCACTGTTTCTGTGCTCGACAACAACAGAAGTATAAATGCCGCCACGTACGTTAAATTCAGCACGAATACGCATAAAATTAGGCGCGATCGCCTTAACGATATCGTTCAGAATCTCATTGGTAACTGCTTCATGGAATGCGCCTTGATCACGAAATGACCACATGTATAGCTTAAGTCCTTTTAACTCTACACAAAGTGCCGCAGGTACATATTCAATTTGGATGGTTGCGAAATCGGGCTGACCAGTCTTTGGACAAAGACAAGTGAATTCTGGAATATCAATGCGTATTGTATAATCGCGGCCAGGTTGGGGATTATCGAAAGTTTCCAGGTTTTTAGTAGGTTGTGTAGTCATTGTAATCATTGGCTATATTAAGGTAATTATCAAAATTCTGGTTATAGAAAAGGCTTTAGCAGCGACTATCGCAACTAAAGCCTTTCTTACAAGATTAACATATTGCCAGGGTCTGAGTAATTACAGGTTAGATAAGCGGCTATCTTACCAGTTTTAATAGCGTAATTAACAATCGTTGCTAAATAAAAGCGGCATCAATGTGACCAAATTTAATAGCCAACCGGGTTAATTGAACGTCATTTTTTATGTTAAGTTTATCGTAAAGACGATAGCGATAAGTATTGACTGTTTTATCGCTCAATATCAACATTTTAGACATTTCTTTAATAGATTTGCCCTGAAGAATTAAAGTTACCACTTCAGACTCCCTACGGGAAAGTTTTGAAAATGGTGAATCATGATAGTCAGATAAATCTTCATTAACCAAATTACTGCCAGTATTTACATTCAAATTGTACCCTCCTGTCATTACCCCATGAATAGCATTAATGATCTCGTCAACCGGCGATTCTTTAGAAATAAAACCCATAACACCCAGTTTAAATAATTCAGGAGGAACAGGACTGGCATCGCTTACCGATAAGGTAATAACTTTTACTTCAGGGTTATCTTGCAAAATTCTGCGACAGGCTTCTATACTGCCGATACCGGGCAAATTGGCAGCCATCAACAGAACATCTACTGATAACGTAGTCATTGCATCAATCGCTTCTTCACCAGAAGATGCCACTCCTACTACGTTAATATCCGGGGTAGAGTTTAGCAATGCCTCAATACCGGCACGGATAATTTCATTATCATCAACAAGCAGGACACTTATCATAATTATCTGTTTATTAATTAGTTAGTTATAAAATAATGTATTAAGCATAAAACATTGTTGTGGTATCTATTTTGGCAACAATATCAATATACAATTTGGGTCATTAATGTTGATAGAATCATGTCATTTTTTAGCTCCTGTGCCTGCTTGCGATAGGCATAATCTTTTTTTGTTATCTACAATGCCTATCCCGAAGGTTCATTAAGAAATTTTCGATAATTAATGGAAACCTTCAAGCCTGCAAAACGGCCACTCATTCGAACAAGATCTTGCGTCTTTTTGTCGAAGGTAAGCTTTACCTCACTTAATGCACGATCCTCATAGCCTTTCTCTATCTGATGCGTTTCTAATAGAAAATGGTATATATATACTTCTATTTCGCCCTCATCCGTGATTTCCATTGGCTCACCTAATTGGGCAAGCACCGCTGGCTTCTTGGGCAAATCTTCAGTGATTTTGTCTATCAGCTGACTATTGGCTCGTAATTGTTGTTTTTCTGTATCAATTTCGGCACCGCCAATTGAACGCAAAGAAACTTCCAAAAATTTTGCAGGGGCAATTTGTAAAAATAACGATGAAAACGACCAGCCGATTATCTTTTCTTCTTTATTAAAATTTAAATCAAAATAAAACTTTACCTCTGGAGTAATTATTTTATTGTTGGCATCAACCTTACGAAACCAGTATCGCCAACGCCTGCCTTCCAAACTAGGATCGTCTTCACTGGCATACAGCCTGGATAAAGAAACAAAATCTTTGCTATAAAGAATTGGATCTTTAAATTGCAGGGTAAACTCGTCAGTAGTAACAATAGTAAAATGACGATCAAATTCATCCATCTGCAAATAGGTCTGGTAAGCTCTTATCCAGTAAATACAACCAGATAAAGAACACGCCATCACCAGCAAACAGAGGATGCGGAAAAAGTGCTTAATTGTTGCTGTTTTCATCCTGTGCCTTAGCTATTATTAATTTTGGAAACAGTGATATTTCCAAATAAGAGCTATCCATTTTACATCCTCACATAATATTTATTTACCTACTATGCTTTTTCTGCCTAACAATTATTAATTTAATAATTAATTAATCTAACTGCAGGATAGAGAAAAAAATTCATTCATACAATCAGTATAAATACCTATAGGGAACAATTAATTTATATAAATCCTGCTTGATGGGTAAATTCCTGATCATTTTTTAATGCTTATTACTGATACTTCCAGACTTAAATCACCAGCAGCAAGCTGGTTAAAGGTAGTTTGTACTGTTTTGGATTGATGCAGCGATGTTACTAAACATCCTGAATTATTAACGGCTGTTACATGGTGATTATTCCGTTTGCCGGGCCGAACAAAGAAAAGTATCTCGCCTTCTGGCGACAGAATCCGATCAACGAAGCCCGTCGCGATAACAAGAATAATCATTATCTACGTGGCATCAGCTGTTAACCCCTATTTATTACACAGTTGCTTGACCTTTTAAGTGCCCGATACCTTGCCAAATCTTCCGGCGTATCCACATCCCACTGCAGCTTAAGCAGATGACAACCAATATTATTTTTCTCGATTCGGGTATAGGTGTGTTCAAGCACTAACGCAGTTCCCCATGGCATATGGTTAAAGAGTTCATGATGTGGCTGATTAAGGCCGATCAGTACATAACCACCATCTTCTGCCGGCCCCAATACACAACACTGAGGCTGATTTAAGGCGATTAATGCTTCTTCCAGAGCCTGCTCCGTCAATGAAGGACAATCGCAGCCAATGAGCAATGCACGCGAGTAGTTGTCAAGCGCAAGACAGAAAGCGTTATGCATCCGCTCGCCTAAATCAGGCCCTTGTTGTTGCTGAAGCATGACCGGATAGGCTTGTGCTAAGGCAGTAAAAAAAGCATGGTCAGTTGATGGCGTACACCAAAGTTGAACAGGACATAAATTATTCCGTGTCACCCATTGCAGCGTCCTTTCAGTTAATTCAATATGCACCTGCCTGGCCTGTTCAGGAGTTACTTGAGTCAATAAACGGGTCTTAACCTGACCGGCAATGGGTGCTTTACAGAAAACCATCAAAACGGCGTCAGGGTATTGATAAGTCATCTTCAACGCCGCCGCTTTTTAAAAGGCAGCAGTAATAGCGCCATAAGGCCTAATTCACGTTGCTCGCGTAAAGCATCCAAACCAATAGCCATGGTTGTTTGAGGCTGTTTGGGTTTGGCCACATAGGTCTTACAAAGCTTGTCCCAGCAGGACAGGGAAAAACCGTAATTACTATCAATTTCTATCGGCAAGGTTGAATGATGAATCCGGTGCATATCCGGCGTAACAATCAACCAGCGTAATTTGCTATCAATCCCCAAAGGAATATTGATATTGCTATGATTAAAGGTTGCCGCGCCATTGAGAATAATTTCAAAAAGGATAACTGCCCAAGGATTTGCACCTATCAAATAAATACACAGTACTTTGTAAATCATCGAAATCATGATTTCCAGCGGGTGAAAGCGTAGCGCTGTGGTCGCATCAAATTCCAAATCGGTATGATGCACTTGATGTAACCGCCACAGCGGCGACCATTTGTGCGAAACAACATGTTGGCCGTAAACAGCAAAATCAAGAAATAATAAAGTAATAATAATTGATAGCCATTCAGGAGCTGCCAGCCAATGTAAAATCCCCCAGTTATTGTCTGCTGCGGCAACAGCACTCAAATAAGCAATGCTGCCAACTGTTAAGCGCATAACCAGGATATTAAAAACAGCTAGCCCCAAATTAACCGGCCAGCGTTGTTTACGGCTAATAGCTTGCACTCTTCTCGGACTGAAATATTCCCAGCCAATCATGATGAAAAAAATGCCTAACGAGGAGGTTAGCCGAATGATGGTTTCCATAGGAAATCCTCTGAGGAAAATTTAAGATGTGTCTGATGTGGTAGTTTTAGTCACCCTTAGGCAAATAAATACGCTTCCACAAAGCACTTAATTTATATCGGGTAAATATGCTGTTCGCATAAAGAAAAGCCAATATTCTGGGGTCTGCTCCAAAAAAATAACGCAAGCGTAAACTCCACATCAACAGTATGGTTCTGTATATACCGTTATGCTCCCAACGCCTACCGGAACTGATAACTTTATTTTTCAGGCAAACAGGCCTGCCGATTTTTTTTAGTGCCTTACAAAGAGCAATATCTTCCATTAAGCTAATTTCAGGGTACTGCCCCACTGCCTGAAACACCAGACGTGTAACAAAAATCACTTGATCCCCAGTTGCAATACCGGTTAATCGCGAACGCCAGTTCATCATTTGTGCGATAACTTTTAACATGAACGGGTTACCGCTTAACTGAATATCAAAATGCCCCCATTGGCGGATGCTGCTAATTTTTTGCTGAATCAGTTGCAAGGCATTTTCAGGCAAGCAGGTATCGGCATGCAGAAATATCAGTATCTCCCCCGTTGCATAACTGGCACCGTTATTCATTTGTTTGGCCCGGCCTTTTGCGGATATCATCACTTTATCGGCTAACGGCAAGGCAAGACTCTGGGTATTATCGTCACTATCGCCATCAGCAATGATAATCTCACAGTCATTTCTTAACGGTTGCAATGCCAATAAACAGGACTTAATACTTTTCTCTTCATTCAGGGTTGGAATAATAATAGAAAATTTCATTACTTATAACGGTTCAAACAATGCTGCAAGATCGTCGGCAGTCAGGTTTAATGATTCTTCCTTCGCGCCACCTTTATAAATACTTTCAGCCAGCGCGCGCTTTCTTTCCTGCATGGCGATAATCTTTTCTTCAACCGTATTTTCAGTAATCAATTTATAAACAAAAACCGGCTTATCCTGCCCTATCCGATGAGCGCGGTCGGCAGCCTGACTTTCTGCCGCAGGATTCCACCAGGGATCATAAATAATAACGGTATCCGCTTCGGTTAAATTTAAACCGACCCCACCCGCTTTCAGACTAATCAGAAAAACATCCACTTTACCACTTTTGAATAACTCTATCGCCTCATCGCGCTTGCGGGTTTGTCCGGTCAGTTTACTATAAGCTATTTTTCGAACGTTCAATTCTTGTTCAATCAAGGCAATCATGCGGGTGAATTGGGAAAAAACCAGAATTCGCCGACCTTCTTCCAGTTGTTCCGGCAAGAGTTCCAATAATAGATCAAGCTTGGCCGATTCTTTTACTTTTTGCGCTTCTTTTAACGATAAGGTGCGTGGATCACAGCAAGTCTGGCGAAGCTTTAACAAGGCATCCAAAATAGTGATATGGCTGCGTGACAAACCTTTTTCAGCAATCATATCGCGGACTTTTTTCTCCATAGTCAACCGAATGCTTTCATACAAAGCGGCCTGCTTTGGATAAAGTGGCACCGAACGAATAATCTCGGTTTTAGGCGGTAATTCGCTGGCGACCTCTTGCTTGGTGCGCCGCAGCATAAAAGGTGCAAGACGCCGTGACAGCCGTAACCGTTGCTCGCCATCACCATAAACTTCAATGGGTATGCGGTAGCGTTTTCTAAAACTGGCGTTATTACCCAAAAAACCGGGCATCAAGAAATCAAATTGCGCCCAAAGTTCGCCCAAATGATTTTCCATCGGCGTTCCTGTTAAACACAAACGGTGATTGGTTTTAATCTGTCGGACTAATTGAGCCGCCAAAGAAACAGGATTTTTAATGGTTTGAGCTTCATCAAGAATCAAATAATGATAGTTATACTTGAGCAGCGTTTCATCATCTCGGGTCAACAGTGGATAAGTAGTCAGCACCAGATCATAGTCGTTGATTTTATCGAACAAATGTTTTCGCTCTGCACCCTGCAAAGTTAATATTTTCAGGTCAGGCGTAAAACGTTCAGTTTCGCGTCGCCAGTTGCTCATCAAACTGGTGGGGGCAATGATTAAACAGGGCAAAATCATCCGGCCGCTTTGTTTTTCGAGCAACAAATGGGCGAGTGTTTGAATGGTTTTACCTAAACCCATATCATCGGCAAGAATTCCGGAAAATTTATATTCGCGTAAAAATTGTAACCAATTAAGCCCTGCTTGCTGGTAATGGCGTAATTCTGCCTGAAAGTTGACAGGTAATACAACATCTTGAATACCGGCAAAGCTTTTTAGTTTTTTCCCCAGCTCTATCAGTTCTTTACCTCCGGTTAACGAAAACAGGCCATAACTGTTCTCCTCCATATCAGCAAGGCTGGCCGCATTAAATCGTGATATTTTTAGTGAACCGTCATTTTGCAGAGTACCTGCGTTAAATAACTCAAGCAAAACCGCCAGTATAGGTTTTATTTTATCGCTGGAAACCGTTAGATATTGATAATTTCCTAACGACAAATTAAGTATGTCAGGCAAATTTTCCGGATCGTAGTTCTCCAGCACCGGCATAATCAAAGGTAATAAGGGATAGGCTTGATTATCAATTTCTACATTAAAATGCATTTCAAACCAGTCATTTTGACTTTCGCTAATCTCGGCATCCCAATTTTTGGCGCTTTGAAAACTCAGTTTAAAGCTATCGTCAATCTCGATAATCCATCCTTGCAGTTCAAGCATGGGAAGCGTATTTTGAATAAAATCTCGCCAGCATGATGCATTATCAATCAGTGTTATTGCTCCCGGCGATAAAACCAGTTCACGTTGACCTGTTTTGTCGCCTGGAGCAATAACAAAACCTTGGGATAAAAGCTGCTTTATTGCCTGACATTCAACTTCCGCCGACCGTTTAATTCGTACAAAGCCCGTACCCGTTTTTACAACGCTATAGTCTTCAGCGTTGGCAGCAGGAAGCAGGCAGTCTCCGTAATTGAAGCTGACAGTCATAAAATGGCCATACTGCCGGGCATCCACTTGTTCACCGTATAACAATAATCGTGGAACAGGCACCAGTTCATCACTATTGGTTAATTCAATTTTTTTCGGTGCCGGTAACGGTATGTTTGGATGTTCAATCGTCAATTTAAAACTGAATTCATCGGCATATTCAGCAGGAATGACCGGGACAGACAAGATTTTATTCAGTTGATCAGCCGTTGGCATAGTTGCATTAAACGCGCCTAGTGTGCCCTGAACAATATCCAGATATTGAGGCGGATCAGTCAACAGCAACATTGCCGCTGGTTCAATTTCAACCGTAAGTTGATAATTTCCCGTATCCTGCTGGTGCCAAGCAAAATGTAAATCACGGTTAGCACCGGTTTTTAAAGCAGGATTCTCGGCGCTTTTCCAAAACAATCGACCTGTTTGCAATAATTTTGACAAGGCCAGGTAACCGACAGCACCGGCAAGCAATGGCTCGCCTTTATAAGTATTAAGTGCCGTCATTAATCTCGCAACCTCCTCATCCAGTGGTTGAATATAACTAAGATATGAAAAGCTGTAGCGAAGATTGGCCAAGGTCGTTTTTCGCGCTTTGCCCAGACGACCCGATTTGTTTGCTTTGGTTATCAGAAAATCGATAGTAAATTCGTGGTTTGTCTTGCCGGGTTTAAGAATATAGGCAACAAACTCCTGGTAGATGTTATGTAGCTGAGGCGTGAACTGGTCAAGACTGTCCAGCCAGACCAGACAACTGTTGTCTAAACCCGTCAAGGTTTGATTGGCATTTTGATACGACAGGCAGGCAGCGGCAACGTGCTTACAGTTATGACCCACGGGGCAGGAGCAATCGCCCTTGATTTTAGCTGCACTAAAATCCGGACGCCAGACTATACGAATATCTTGCTGGTACGGATAAACATGACTGCCTTTAACTTCCGAATGAAGCTGCGTAGAAAGAGCACCTTCATGGGTGGTCACCAGCTTAATAACTAAACCTTGATCAAAATAGCTTCTTCCCTGTTCATAGGAATGCTCACCGCATTCATAACGAATATCAGAACGGAGGAGCTTTTTAGGTTTATTCATCAAAGTAACAAGTAGAGTTGCAAAACAAGACCGTTATTGTACAACAACTGCCGACAAATAAGCCCTGCCTGACCCTATAACAATGTAAAAACAGGGCATTTGTTTCAATAAAATCCGCCAAGATCGAGTCATTTAATTGACCTCAATGAGAACCAACTTTTTAGGCTAAAACATCATAATACCTATCTCTTAATCCAGAAAAAATATAAACGCTGACGGTTACCGTTAATCCTGTTTCAGGTAATTAAACCTGCCTATCACTTACCAGATAAAGTTACACCGTAAAACCAAAAAAGACGGCAGTTATAAAGATTGCTGTAAGCCATTAATAACAATATTAATAACATGGTAATTATCGCTTATTTAAGCAAACTATTTGCAGATAATACTACCTTAAACAATCTATCTAAATAACCAAAAATGGTTGCTGTGGTACAGTATCTATATTACGTGTGCATTACGTGCCAATAAAATTTATATCATTCATTATCAATATCTTAAAAAATAAATAACCCGGAATATGCTTATAAAAAGAACCTGATCACACAAGACTTAATACAACTTCGATATTTTTTTTATTTAAAGTTTTGACACGACAGGTTATCTCATGATAAAAATTACCCCGTCGTAAAAAGTTAATTCGACAGATAATTCGAAAATTTATTTTTGAATTACCCCCTCGTGAGGAGAGGGCATAATAAATATTATAACTATAGAGGATTTCAAAATGGCTGAAGTAGAAGAAAAAGATAACACATGGATAATCGTTGGCGCTTGCATAGCAGGCATTATTCTTTTGGTTGTTATGTTAAAACAAGACGAAACAAAGCATTTGCAAAGTGGCGCAGTTGCAGAACAACAAAAAGAAACATTCTCTAAAATTGAGAAGAGACATACATCAAATAACAGCTCTGCTGAAGCAATCTCAGGCAAGTAAAGGCATTATCTCCCCCGTCTTTTAGATTGGGCGGGGGAGTATTATCTGAAATTGCTTGTATTTTTCAACGCCTGGTCAATAATAAAAACTGACCATAAGAACAACGCCAGGCGATTGTTAAATTAATCCACACCCTTCTGAAATCAGTCTATCCCTACCCGCTTAAACCACTTCTGACTTACTCGCCTTTTGTTACAATGGCTAATCGGTTTTTTTTAAAAATAGAATTATAGAATAGAGATAATATAGATTTGACTGATAGTTTTATCATTTGCATGACAATGTGTCGGACAAACAGCTAATTCCCTGCATAATTTTCTTCGTAAAATCCCAACCAGCCTCTGTGAAAAAAAAGCTATGTTAATATAGCCAAAAATACGGCTCTGTCATTAAAACATATCAAAATAACCCTTTTAAAAAATGAAAATATCACTTATCGTCGCGATGGCGAGTAATCGGGTCATTGGCCTGAATAATAAAATGCCATGGCATTTGTCAGCCGATCTTAAGAAATTTAAAAAAATCACTATGGGTTCGCCTATTTTAATGGGCAGAAAAACGTATGAATCCATAGGCAGACCATTACCTGGCCGCACTAATATGATTATCAGTAGAAACCTCGACTATCAACAGAATGGCTGTGTGGTTTTTAATGACCTTAAAAAAGCACTCGAAAAAGCGTGTGAAAATACTGAAGAAATTTTTATTATTGGCGGCTCTGATCTTTATCAATCGATATTACCAATAGCCGATACGATCTATCTTACCCTTATAAACCAAGAGTTTCAGGGTGATACATTTTTCCCTAAAATTGAATTAAATGATTGGTCTGAGGTGGAACGGGAAGATATTATCGATGACCCTGAGGCAGCCTTTAATTACAGTTTTTTAAAGCTTGAAAAAATAATCCCCAACATCTGCTAGCAAAAACTCACAAGAAGATGATGAAACCAGTTAAAATAGTAAAATTTAACAATCATTTTGTGAAAGCAACGGCTTGGTAGCTATCATGCAAACTAAATATAATACGGACGACTTGAGAATTTGTGGCATTAAAGAAGTCATTCCACCGGCTCAGGTTCACGATGAAATACCTATCAGTGAAACGGCCGCAGAAACAACTCTTCAGGCAAGGGCAGAAATTCATAAAATATTAACAGGACAGGATGACAGACTACTGGTTGTCGTAGGTCCTTGCTCTATTCATGATCCAAAAGCCGCTTTAGAATATGCCGGACGTTTGAAGACCATCAAAGATGAGTTAAAAAACGATTTACTGATTGT
Organism: Methylobacter sp. S3L5C; assembly: GCF_022788635.1. Taxonomy (NCBI): domain Bacteria; kingdom Pseudomonadati; phylum Pseudomonadota; class Gammaproteobacteria; order Methylococcales; family Methylococcaceae; genus Methylobacter; species Methylobacter sp. S3L5C. The sequence goes on from NZ_CP076024.1 coordinate 837,761, forward strand.
TATGCGTGTTTACTTTGAGAAACCTCGCACGACCGTTGGCTGGAAAGGCTTGATTAATGACCCGGATCTTGATTCCAGCTTCAATATCAATAAAGGCTTGCGCGTAGCCAGACAGTTATTAATGGATATTAATACACTCGGCGTACCTGCCGCCACTGAATACCTGGATTTAATTACGCCACAATACATTTCCGACTTGATTGCCTGGGGAGCGATTGGTGCCAGAACAACAGAAAGTCAGGGCCATCGTGAACTGGCGTCTGGCGTATCGTGTCCCATCGGCTTTAAAAACTCTACGGATGGTACGATTAAAATTGCGATCGATGCAATAAGAGCCGCCATGAGCCCACACCATTTTTTATCGCTGACTAAAGCAGGACACTCTGCCATTTTTTCAACAACAGGCAATGAAGATGTACATATCATTTTAAGAGGTGGCAATGGCCGTCCCAACTATGATGCAGTCAGTGTCGAACAAGTTGCTGAAGGTCTGGTAAAGGCTGATTTAAAAGCCAATATCATGATTGATTTCAGTCATGCCAACAGCTTAAAACAATGCCAACGACAACTGATTGTCGGTAATGATGTTTGCGGACAAATAGCGCTTGGTGATCAACGGGTTATGGGGGTGATGATAGAAAGTCATCTTAATGCCGGTAACCAGGAGGTCATTGAAGGCCAGCCACTAAATTACGGACAAAGTATTACTGACGGCTGTTTGTCATGGGAAGATACTGCTCCAATGCTGCGTAATCTGGCTATGGCCGTGCAAAAACGCAGACAGGTAAATAGCCAACAGGACTTAAGCTGATGATAATTGTTGTTAACGGCGAAACCCGTGAATATACCGAACAAACCAATGTTGCCGATGTCATCGCCAGCATGGGCTTAACCGGCAAAAAAATCGCTATTGAATTGAACAAGGAAATCTTGCCCTTTCAGCAATATGACACCCATTTATTACAGGCGGAAGATCGCCTGGAAATTGTACATGCCATTGGTGGTGGTCAGGAAGATTCATTCATACTTGCCGGTGTCACTTATCATTCACGACTACTGGTCGGTACGGGTAAATACAAAGATATGGAAGAAACCCGACTGGCTATTGAAGCCAGTGGTGCCCAAATTGTGACTGTTGCCATTCGGCGCACCAATATTGGCCAGACCCCCGGGGAACCCAATTTACTGGATGTTATTTCACCCGACAAATACACCATTCTGCCCAATACCGCAGGTTGTTATACAGTCGAAGATGCCGTAAGAACCTGCCGTTTGGGCCGGGAATTACTCGGTGGACACAATCTGGTTAAACTGGAAGTATTAGCTGACCAAAAAACATTATTTCCTAACGTTGCTGAAACCTATCTGGCCGCCGAATTATTGGTTAAAGACGGCTTCGATGTCATGGTTTACACCAATGATGATCCGATTGCCGCAAAAAGACTGGAAGATATCGGTTGCATAGCGGTTATGCCTTTGGCTGCACCCATTGGCTCAGGTTTGGGTATTCGTAATCCTTATAATATCTTAACCATTATTGAAAATGCCAAGGTACCCATTTTGGTGGATGCAGGTGTAGGCACGGCCTCCGATGCTGCCATTGCGATGGAACTGGGCTGTGCTGGCGTGCTGATGAACACGGCCATTGCTGAAGCCAAAAACCCGATACTCATGGCTTCTGCGATGCGTAAAGGCATTGAAGCAGGCCGGGAAGCTTATTTAGCCGGTCGTATGGCCAGAAAACGCTTTGCCTCTGCCTCATCACCCATAGACGGGTTGTTCTTTTAATAATGCTGACCGTTTCTGAACCCACCCTACCGCAAAGAATCCGTAGCTTTATTCGCCGGCAAGGCCGTCTTACGCCCGGTCAGCAACTGGCTTTGGATAGCCATTGGAATACCTATTGCCTGGATCCTGAAACAGATTATGATTTTACTCAAGTGTTCGGGCGTGACGCACCGCTGTTTATTGAAATAGGCTTTGGCAACGGCGATAGCTTGGCCAAGATGGCAGCGGCTAATCCTGATAAGAATTATATTGGCATAGAAGTCCATACGCCTGGCGTTGGACATTTGCTCATTTTACTTCATGAGCATGGCATAAATAATGTCAGAATTTATAGTCACGATGCCATCGAAATTTTAGAGAATAAAATTGCCGATAATAGCTTGGCGGGCATTCACTTGTTCTTTCCTGATCCCTGGCATAAAAAGAAACATCATAAAAGGCGTATCGTGCGTCCCAGTTTTGTTGACTTGTTAGTCAAAAAACTAAAAACGGGGGGATACTTTCATGCCGCAACCGATTGGGAAAATTACGCAGAAGCTATGCTGGCCATTTTATCGGCAAGTCCGGTATTAACCAATACCAGTTCAAGCAATGACTATTGCCAATGCCCGGAATACCGGCCGTTAACAAAATTTGAGCAGCGCGGCATAAGACTGGGGCATGGCGTTTGGGATTTGATTTTTAGCAAAGTATAAATACCTGGAATTGACTAAATACTGAAAAATCGATTTATTCAATAAGGTCCATGAAAACCATGGGGATAATTTTTAAAGCAATCAATAAACTGGTCACTTTACACGGTCTAATTCTACGATTAACTGCTCTATTTCTTTATTGCCCGGCAATGCTTCGGCAGCTTTTCTTGCATAAACAAGTGCCCCTTTGTTGTCGCCCGCCTCGCGCTGCATCGAAATCAATGCGCTGAGTATCTGGAGGTTGTGTGGTTGACGCTTTTCAGCCGCTTTCAATACGGCCAACGCTTCGCGTTGCTTACCCATAGAATTAAGTGCGATGCCGTAAACATACACATAGCGGGCATTATCTGGAGCAAGCTTACCGGCCTTGGCGAATTCTTGTAGCGCAGCAGCTTTATTTGCCTTACGTACCAATAACAAGCCTAGTGCATGGTGTAAATCCGCCGCATCGGGGATTAATGACAAACCTTTACGTAATTGTTTTTCGCCTTCACCATCGCGACCTTGCTGACGATAGGCATCGGCAAGATTGGCATAGGCGCCAACAAAGAGTGGATCAAGAGTAGTAACGCGTTGATAGGCGACAATAGCCTCGTCTATTTTGCCTTGCTGCAGGTAAAAGTTACCAACATTAATATTTTCCGCCGGCCAGTCAGCATTAAGCTTTAGGGCATCCTTATATTCTTGCATCGCATTATTGCGACTATCCCGCCGCCCCTCTGCAATCTGACTGTCTGGTATATCAGCAAGCACTCGCGCAGCTTCAATGCGTACACCACGAACCGGATCGGTAAGCAATGGCGAAGCGGATAGTGTTCGATTGATTGGATCAACAGATTCAATCAAGCCAAGACCGGCAATACGCACCGAAGAATCGGCATCTTTCAATTGCGATCGTGCAAACGTTAACAGATCCGGACTCATCATCGGCTTGATCAACGTAAGAGCGGTAGCACGAACAACCGCCGGACTTGCTGAATCCTGAGCAAGTTCTTGTAATGCAGGTAATGCTTTAATGCCCTGCGTTGTCCCAGCGTGCAGTGTCGTGCCGTAATGCGGACGCTTACGCCAATCCTTGCCATACCATTTATCCATTATACCAGCGGCCCATTCGGGCTTTTGTTTTTGATGGCATTGGGTGCAGGCATTTGGGCTGCCTAACGATTGTGATAAATCCGGTCTGGGTAAACGAAAACTATGATCGTGCCGCCCATCGTTCACCATGTAATTTTGTTCAGGTGCGTGGCAGTCCATACACGCAGCACCTTTTGAATCGGGCTTGTGGAAATGATGTTTTTCCGTATCAAATGTTTCGGCAACATGACAACGAGTACATAGCGCATTACCTTCGGCGCGTAATTTAAGGGAATGAGGCTCGTGACAATCCATACAAGTCACTCCATTCTGGAACATCTTGCTCTGACGGAACGATCCCCAGGTGTAATCTTCGTCGCGTTGCTGTCCATCGGCATGATAAGTCGGCTGCGTCAGTAATGCAGGTTGATGCGTATCTTCCAGCGGCAAACCCGGCAAACTGCCTTCAACCAGCGTCAAGCGGCGTGAATGACAAGCCCAACAGACATTCATCAAGGTATCGTCGGCAGGCTGTTCACGATGAGCAATAACGCCTTTATCAGAAAACTTCCACGCGTCTTGCCAGTGGCTTTGCAGCTTCACTGCCAAGCCTTTGTTAACATCCGAATAGGGCGGCTGTGCCTGCTTCGCCCACTCGACATGCTGTGATGCAGGGCCGTGGCAAGACTCACAAGCGACATTGATCTCCTTGAAAGTTGTTTTATAGGTGTCTGTTTGGGCATCGTAGCCTTTTTTCAGATGAGTTGAATGGCATTCAGCGCATTCCATGTTCCAGTTTTGGTAACGCCCCGTCCAATGCAATTGATCGGTATGATCGATTTTTTCCTTTGGATACAAATGAAACCAGCGTTGCCCGCCTTCGCTTTTTGGACGGCTGTCCCAGGCAATACCAAGCGTTTGATAACGGCCTCCGGGAAAGGCAATCAAATATTGTTGTAGTGGCGTAACACCAAACGTGTAGGTGATTGAATAATCAGTTAATTTACCATCCGGGCCGTCAGTGCGTACCATAAACTTATCGTCACGCTTAAAAAAAGTCGATTCGACATCGAAGTGTTTAAATTTAGCGTTATTAAAGTCGCCAAGTACGGTTTGTGCAGTAGCTTCCTGCATCGCCAAATCATGATGCGAGCCTTGCCATGCGTTAACTTCGGTCTGATGACATTGCTTACAGGCGCTGGCACCAACATATTCTTTAGTCGTGACAGGCATTATCGGTTCTGATTCTGGTTTCGCTAGCGGAGTAATGGACGAAATTATCGTTACGGGAGGCCTGTTAGCAAAGTAGACAACGCCAATAACCAACCCAACCAACATAAAGATTGATAGCAACAAAACGAGACGACTGTTACTTTTGCCAGATAGAACGGGGGTTACGTTGGTTTCAGACACGATTTTTGTGGCGGGTTTTGGTGTCTTGTTGCGGTTCATTCTGAGTCCTTAATTGGGAGCCTGGGCGTTGAGATTTTTTGCATCCTACTTGACTGATAGATGTTTCACAGAGCAGCAAGCTTGGAGCTGCTTAAACTGATCTTGTGGGAAAAGTTCAATGACCATTAGCATCGGAACCGCTCGTAATGTGCATCAAAATGCCCGTTAAAAGCCATCGGAAAATTACGCATCTTCCCGGCGATATCGCCGAAGCTAAAATCATACGATTTATTGAATGCCCAGGAATTTTGAGCGGTATCGCTTTTTGCTACTTCAGCACTATAGGTGTCGGAAGCAGTAGCCAATAAGGGTAAGACCAAGGATTTAAAATAGGGGGAAAAGCTATTTTTTAGAGTCATACAAGGGTTCCTTGATTTTTCTGAGCCCCGGAAGGAGCTCTACATCTACTGTTGCTACTGTTAATATATTTCCGACCTTCAGTACCCTCACTCATAATGTTAAAAATTTAATTACGAAAAAACCTTTAGTAGGTATGCACATGTTCCGACTTAACATTGACCAAAAACAAAGCATTTCAAAATAAATTTTCTTCGTTTTTTAGCGCTGGTCTTTATAGTCCACAGACTAAAAGTCATACAATAATTAATTAAAATTAGTCGCTTAATAAAATATTAAAAACTCTTTAAGGGAGGCTGTATCCCGAATATTTTATTTGCTAAGGCTATGTTTACCATTTCTGGACGTTCGGTAAAAACAGCCAATATTGTAATTTTTGACCTTGATCAAAGTTGTTCAAAAATAATGACTTTCTAGATACTTCACTTTACTTCTTTTACAAACTCACAGCGTTGCTTAATCAATGGTGATGCACCCGGATTACCGATACCTCTGGCAATCATGGCTATCACGCGATCATCCTGATCATAACCGACATGAGCTTGCATGGGATTGGCAAGATCAGTCATACCAAAAGCATCCATAATCTTGGCAATATTGATATTGACATTGGTGATCTTCGCACAGAGCCGGGAGTCAATATATTTTTCTGCAAATCCGGGTGGTATGCCATAACTTAACAGGTCATTCGGGTCACTAAAGGCAACAATCTCGGTTTCTTTGAGCATACGTTTTTTGTAATTAGCGCCATCAGGATTGCAATAACCTGCCTCCTGTCCTGCCACCTCAGGAAGTTCACGGCCCAACTGTAACATGGGCAACTGGTTGGACAGCATAAAAAAGGGGATATGCTTGCTTTGTAATGCGGCTATGGCTTTGGGAGAAAGAATCATTTTTGCTTTTTGATCGGAAGAAAAATGCTTTTCGGGGGTGGCCAGCAAAGAAGCAATACGCTGCATACCATCCATGACGATACGACTACCTAAACTATGAGAAATAATGACATAGTTATCGTTGGCAATACGGTCAGCATTGGAATCGTTCAACCCCAGGCAGGCATGTTTACCGCTGCTTGGAAGCTCTGCCCAATCTTGGGTCGCCATCCAACAGAATGACTGTGCGTATGCCGCCAGAATGGGCACTCGGCTTTGTCCCAGGTAAATAATTGGATCGGGGCCGGTATCATTACTGAACTTTTTCAACATACCGTTAATTCTGGCTCTGCGAAAGTCGTATTCGCCTGACGTATCGAAGTTAAGCAATGCTTTTTCTTGCCGGGTAATTCCTGACCAGGTCAACTCGTAAAAGCTCAGTTCTTGGCCATTTTGCTCGTTGAGCAAATGCGTTACCCGCAAATTGCCAAGATCCGTGTCCGGAAATAAAGGCGTATTTAAATCAATATTTTTTTGGCCTTCAGAGCGGACATTCAGGTTTAACTCCTTGGCCAGCTTCTCCAAAAATTGAGTAGTATAACCGGGGGTATGATCGCCTACCCCATGTACAAATAGCAACTTGGTTTTACCTTGTTTTTTAGCTAAATCGGCGGCAATACCCGTAAAAGCTTCACCCCACACTTGGCATTGCCGACTATCTTCATTTTCAGACTTTTCCAAAACGGCTTCGGCAGCCCCCTTACCAAGACTTGCGCAACCAGATAACAAAAGGACAGTCGCTAGACATGACAAGAGTAATACTGTGTTTACCGCGCAAATTTTAAAATATTGATTCATCAATTTATTCCAGTGCGTAAAAGAGAATAACTTTATTAAATGCGTATTTTTTCTGATTGCCATGATAATGAATGGCTATTGACTATCAAATATAGTTCTATATTTATCTATCGTCCTGATTTCGGCTAAAAAATATCACTGTGATGATCGTTTATCACTAGCGGCCCAAATCCGTCGAGAAAAATCAGAAAAATATTGGGTTGCGCTATCGCCAACCCAATCTACAGCACTATATCTTTGAGTTAAAAAGGTTTCAGTGTAAACGCAGTCGGATCGGTTACTGCTTCATTAGGATTCCGGTTGGCAATTTGCACAAACTGCTTGGTCCACTGCTTCATAATTACCTTGGCTGGCCCGTACCAGGTCATCCGGGTCATATCGATGGGGCCAACATCCTGCATATCGCGGTCAGCAAAAGTTGCCACCACCTCGCCGGTTTGCAGATCACGCAGACGGCCTTCGAAGGCGGCCCGGCGCTGATTGACCACGCCTGCCGCCGTGCCACCACCCATGACAGCCCAGCCGGCCGCATGCAGTACCGGCGTTGAAGGATCTATCTCGATCAGCGCGAGTTCCAGGCGCAGTGCCGGTTTTTTATGTTGTACAGGTGAGTTAATGACCTGAAAGCGATGATTGGGATCTGCTTCGAAATCCTTAATCGCCTGATCATAGAAGTATTTGGCAAGCTCATCAATATCCTTTTTAACACCGCCAAGCCAGTTAGCTGAACTTGCTTTATGTAACCAGTCCATTTCAAACATGTACTGAGTATTTACCGGTGCGACGATCAATTCCTTGTAGTCACGCATATCAAAGCCTGGTTTGATCCAGACTTTCTGGAATGGTAAATCCGCTCGTTTAACCTGTTGATCAGGCTGCTCAATAAAACCGGCGTCAGGCGCTGGCTCAACTGTCAATGCTTTCGCATAACTGCTTCCTGACTTAACAGTAGCACATCCGGAAAGTGTTCCGACGACGCATAACAACAGCGCCAATTCTATGGAATTTATTTTTATTTTTTGCTTATTGATTTTCACGTTTTACTCCAGATTTAAAAAAAATGATCTATGGTTTTCGGCTGTTCTAAGTTAAGTAGTGAAAATACCGTTTTGTTTATAGTGGTAAATAATTTCATTTAAGTTTGTCCTCACTAGCTTCAATCAACACGGTCATAAAGCAAAGCGTGATGAGATAGACCTAATTCTTTAGGCAAGCCGAACATATACACCAACCCAATAGCGAGATCACTCAAACCCAGTGGCACGGTAATTAAACCCACATCGCCAAACAGTCCCGCTGGAATAAGTACTAGGGCAGCAATGTAGCGTAGCAGGGCTTCCCAATAGACAAACGTAGCGCGGCGGTAGAGGTCGCGGGAAGCTAAAAGTAATACGGCACTGGAAAAACCAAGAAATCCGGCGATTAGCCAACCCCAAACAGGATCGCAGATGTTCATACCGATTCCCCGATAAAGCGGTGGACACAACAGGAATAAAGCGAGACCGGCGTTATAAACGCCGGACCAGAAAACAAAGTTTTTCATTGTGAATGGCATGCTATTTTTCCTTGCAAGATATAAGGGTGGGCAGGATGTTCTGTCTATCCGAAGAGAATAGAAATATCAGTGGGTCAAATTCCACGCATGGAGTTTTTTCATGGCGGTTCCGTAGCTGCCGAGTTGGTAGACGGACGCGCCCGCTGGCGAGAACGTGAAGGCATCAAAGGGTTCGGCAAGTATTCTCTTCAAGTCATCCTGAGAGGCAACACCGATAGTCACATGTGGATTAAAATGCATGCCGGTATATTTCGGCACGAATGCCTTAACGTAGTCAATCAACGCTGATTGGATGTCAGTGTTTTCAGGCTCGGTAGCAAATGCGTTAGCAGTGCCTGTATTGACCGTGTAAGGAGCAACTGCATCAATCAATTCTTGCTGTAGCTTGAGTAACTTTTCGGTTGGCTCGATGACAATACCGCCAAGCCCAGTATCATTATTAGGGATGTAGTAGTATTTAAAGGCCTTCAACTTCCAGTCGGCTATCTTTTTGTGGATTAAAACATTGCCGGCAGCAGCGTAGACTTTATCGAGATCAACCGTTCTGACGTAGCGCTGCAGAAGGGTTATATGAGGCTTGTGCAAGGCATCCAATACAAAGCCCTTAGGATAAACTTTGAGTAAACTGGCATTGGCGGCTTCAGCGTGTTGAAGCATGGTGACATCAGGTTCCAGTAAAATGTCGATAGCGGTGACTGACTCTTGTTTCACGCTAGTGGTATTTACCTTCTGGGTCGTTGTGCAGGCAGTCAATAACGAAAGGCATAGATTTAACAACAAAAAACCAGACCATATTTCAGTTCTATATTTTGAAAATGTCAGGTTTTTGTTCATTATTTTTCCTTAATGACAATGACGCTGTGCGTGGCAACTAGAATACCTCTCACAAAAAACCACGCCCGTAATTAACGGCGGGCGTGGCAGCTAATCAAAAAGTGCTTACTTGTCTGCTGGTGTCTGCAATTGTTCCAGCACCTGATCGATGCTGAAACTTGCTGCCTTTTGACGCGGCGGGAACTCCTTGAAGGTTGATAAGAAGCTACCTACATACTTCTGCGCTGGCGTTAGCAGGAAAATATGATCCAGATACCAGTCCCAATAGGTGTTGGCAGTAATGCTGGCTTTCTCATAAGGATCCGTGCGCAGGTTATAGAGCCAAGGAATGCGTGTTTTCACAAATGGTTCGCCCCATACCAACATAGTACCGGGCGCACGTTGTTGAGCAAACACCACTTTCCAATTGTCGTAACGCAAGCTAGTCAAATCGCCGTCATCGGAGAAATAAAAGAACTCTTCGCGCGGGCTTTTAGGTTCTTGACCGGTCAGGTAAGGAAGTTGGTTATAGCCATCCAGATGCACTTTATAGGTCTTTTTACCCGCTTTGTAGCCCTTGAGCAGTTTTTCCTTAACATCAGGCACACCTGCGGCGGCTAACAAGGTAGGCGCCCAGTCCAAATGTGAAACGATGTCATTGGATACCGTGTTAGGTTTGATATGTCCAGGCCAGCGTACCATGGCAGGAACGCGGTAAGCACCTTCCCAATTGCTGTTTTTCTCGCCACGGAACGGGGTCATTCCCGCATCAGGCCAAGAGTTCATGTGCGGACCGTTGTCGGTGCTGTACATGACGATGGTGTTGTCGCTAATACCCAATGAATCGATTTTATCGAGTACCGTACCGACATTTTTATCGTGATCGATCATCGCATCGTGATAATAACTTTGCCAACGTCCAGCCTGACCGACATTTTCAGGTTTGGTATGGGTACGAAAGTGCATGTGTGTGAAGTTTACCCACAGAAACAGCGGCTTGTTGGCCTTGACTTGTTTTTCCATGAACTCAGTAGCGCGGGCGGCAGTATCGTCGTCGATAGTCTCCATACGCTTTTTAGTTAAAGGGCCAGTGTCTTCGATTTTTTGCGATCCATCTGGATTAGCCCAGCTATGGAGTACACCACGCGGACCAAATTTCTTGCGGAATTCCGGGTCTTTTGGATAATCGGGTAATTCAGGTTCTTCTTCGGCGTTCAAATGATACAGATTGCCGTAAAACTCATCAAAACCGTGCATGGTAGGCAGGAATTCGTCCTTATCACCCAAGTGATTCTTACCGAATTGTCCAGTTGCATAGCCTTGGGCTTTCAGCAACTCGGCAATAGTCACATCGTCTTTACTAAGACCGACATCGGCACCAGGTAGTCCTACCTTACTTAGTCCTGTGCGGAATACGCTCTGTCCTGTAATAAAAGCGGAACGACCCGCAGTACAGCTCTGCTCGGCGTAGTAATCAGTAAAAATAACACCTTCATTGGCAACGCGGTCGATATTGGGTGTTTTATAACCCATCATGCCTTTCGTGTAAGCGCTGACGTTGGATTGACCGATGTCGTCGCCCCAGATAATAACGATATTAGGTTTCTTGTCTTCCGCTTGCGCAGAAAGCGCCGCCGCGCAGGTGCTCATCACAAAAAACGCGATCGCCGCCGGACGTTGTAGCAGGTTTCTTGTCATCAAAGTCTTTCTCCTGTCAGGGTTGATCCGAAAATGGATTAATTATATTTATATGGCAAGCTTTCCAGATGCTAACAGCGATAAAAAAATTTTCATATTGGACTTTAGGCTAACAGGGTGAATTATCAGCGGCTACCTCTCGATCAAACAGTCTTGGTTGGACAAATAGCTTCATTATTTGCCCGCCAGGAACCGGTGTAATCGGTGGATAAATGATGAAGCCGTAGTAACAATTAAGTCTGGATTAATCGAGAAAGCGTACATGTCCCGTGTTTAGTTCATAGATGGCCCCGGCTAATATCACTTGCTTTTCCCGTAACGCCCGTTTTGCTTCCGGAAGCGCGAGCAGTTCACGCATCGACCAACGCACATTGGCTTCCACAGCTGCATGCAGCAAAGCCTGCCGATCCAGTTTCAGATTGAGTTTCTTGAGTCCGGGTTTGATTGATTTGATCAGCGATTCGATGTGTTCGAGTTCTTTGGTTTTATTGAGCATTTCTTCTACAGTAGCAGTGACAGCTCCGCAACCTTCATGACCCAGTACCACTATCAGACGGGTATGGAGATGCGCCACGGCATATTGCAAAGAGCCAACGACATCTTCCGCAATAATGTTGCCTGCCAGGCGAATGGTAAAGAGCTCACCGAAGCCTTCATCAAAGATAAGTTCAGGTGGCACGCGCGAATCGCTACAACCTACAATGGTTGCGAAAGGTTTTTGCGTTTCAACAAGGAGGCTGCGCCAAGACGCCTTTTCATGGCTATGCTGGGAGATGTCGTCCATAAAGCGCTGATTACCATTTTTCAAGCGCATCAGTGCCTCATTGGCATTACTCGGATAAGACTCCGTATCGATTGCGCCAACATTAACCGTTTCGGCGACAACGCCCGAGGCTATTCCCAGACCTGCGCAACAAGCGCCGAACAACCATTGTCTTCGTGTGATAAATGGATTTGTCATTGATTGAGTAACTCCAAAATTCTGATTGCCGGTTGTGTTTTTTATTTATAAAGTGTCATTAATTATTTTACGTCAACGCTCGAGATAAACTTCCAAGCGTCCTTTCTGCACAGCATGCAACAACGCTTTATAATCCAGCTCGTTCTGGTCGGACCAGTTAAAACTTAACGAACCAAGCAAATACATTTTCGACCTGGTTTGTTAAGAATTCAGTTGTTATCCTGACCCGGCAACTTCGTTGGCAAAATTGTCAGGTAACCACCCCTGGTTAACGCATTCTCTAAAGGACCATTCGGGAGCTGTTTCTGTTTTGTAACTCCAAAAAAACCAGCCCTGATATGTTTCAAAAGTTATCAGTTGGGCTGCGGCATAGGCTCGGTAAGCAAGTGATTTTTGAAAACTGTCCATCGCTTGCAGGGTATCCTTTAAAGGTCCTTCAGCCCAAAGCGATACAAACTTTAGATGCAGCCCTAAACTCCATTCACCTACGTAAGCGGGATAACTCAAAGTACTATTAATGTCATCTGCTTCGTGCTTCCAATCGACAACTGAACTGCGGATATGACCATAGATATCCAAGTCAATATCGGCCTGTACGAAACACTGGTAGCGGTGTATATCGAACACGACATTGCCAAATTCGGGTTCGGTTAAAAAGCCGGTATATTCCTGGAAAGACCGAAAACCATCATGAAAAACTACTGCAACGTCCTCTGCCCGGCAGTATTTACGAATACGATGATAGGCATCTGTGGTGTATGTTTTTAACAGATCGGTATCAATATCCCAACGCGGCTCGTTTAATACTTCAATGCCATGTAAAGTAGGCTGACTATGATAGCGCTCGGCCAGACGCTCCAACAGATCCAATGAATAATTGATATAGTCTTCTTGGGTATGCCATTCGCAAACATTCAGGATGCCGCCATTATCAAAACCGTTTTGGCAACCCGGTGCGGCATGTAAATCCAGTACAACAGACAAACCATATTGCTCGGCCCAATCGAATGCTCGATCAAGAATGGCTAACCCACCGTTCACAAATGGATGTAAAGAGGCACCATAGGACGGATGATAAGGATAATCCGGCCCGAATAGCCAGTGACCAACGGGGATTCTAACAGCATTTATTCCGGTTTTGGCAAGCCAGAAAAAATCCTCGGCGGTAATAAAAGTGTCCCAATGCTTTTTAAGTGACGTTTCAGCACTTGCGCCCAATTCAACGCAGTAGGAGGTTTCGTCTGTCGCTTGAAGACCTTCAAAAAGACTGGGTGTCATCCATTTTTCCAGCACCAGCCAACCGCCCAGATTAACGCCCCGTATTTTCTTGGCAAATTTACTATCAATTTCCTGGTTCAAAATAGTTACTCTTCCTTTAAACGTGACAATACTTTGGTCAGTTTTAATCTATTGAAATGATATTTTTTTTAACAAATAATCTCAAAAATCTGATTGTAATGCTGACAAATAACTCTTTAATTTTTAATTAGTTAGCGTTTTATGTGATTCTGTATCTTGCATAAGTTTGATTTAATCACTCACAAATCGCCATAAGGCTTGTTAGTCGTGAAGTACCAATTATCAAAACTGTCCGAAGTATTGACGTGAAAGCTCACAGAATAATCTTTCGGTGATGAAACGCAATCGCCGTGGGTTGATTGGTAATCGATAGTAAAGCTGCATCAGGTAATTGCTGACAGATAATGCGCAACATTAATACTTCACCATCGGGATCAAGCGAGTCGAAGGCTTCTTGTAAAAGAATCCATTTAGGACGGTACAATAACAATCGCACCAGTCCAAGGCGCTGTTGCTGTTCACGCGTCAACACTTTGTCCCAGGCATCTGTTTGTTCAAGCTGACCTCGTAATTCCTCAAGCCCTGCGAGATTGAGCAACGCATCAATCGAAGCGAAGCTAAATCTTTCAGAAGGAGACGGATAGCAAATAGCGACATGTAAGGTTCCGTCCGGTAAATAAGGGCGTGGCGGCATAAAAAACAGGGGCTCGCCATCCGGCAATTCAATACTGCCTCGCCCCCAAGGCCAGAGACCGGCAATCGCTTTAAAAAGTCTGGCTCCTGTAAAAACATCACCAGAAATTAGTACACGTTCACCCGGTCTGATTTCGGCATTTAGACCACAGATCATGACTTTGCCATCAAGTTGTGAGATACACAAATCATGAAAGCTTAAAGTGGACTTATCGGGCCTTTCCAACAAAATTCGTTGCGGATCAGGACGCGCTATTTCCAGCTCCAAATCCTCCAAAGCCTTGACCAATCCTAAAACACGTTCAACCGAGGCACGCCATTGCGCAATGGGAGCCATATTATTGACTGGCCAGGACAATGCAGCAGACATTTGTTGAAACGCCTGCACAGCCTGCATCAACGCACCGAGAGTAAGACTCCCGAGAATATAGCGTGGCGCAGCGATCAGGATAGGGAACGCCATGGACAACACACCATAGCCTGAGTTGAAGAGTAAAATATTCACCCAGGCTTGGGTTTGATGTTCATACAAAGCAGTAATATTTTGAAAAAGATTAAGAAATCGTCTTTTTTCGTTAGTCTCGCCATGAATCAGGGCAATTGCCTGCGAATTTTCACGCGCTCTGACCAACCCAAAGCGAAAATTGGCTTCAGCAGTTTGCATCGCATTGGTGGTCAATGTTAAAGGCCGACTTGCCCACCAACCCAAAACGGAAGCGAGGGCTGAATAAATTATCGCTACCCAGACCAAATAGCCATGAACAGGAAATTCAAACGCTCCCAAATCCAGAATAAATACCCCGGAAAGCTCCCAGAGAATACTGGTAAAACTAATGAGTAACAGCAAGCTATAAAATAGCGAATGACAAAGAGTAATGGCTTCATCAGTTGCAATACGGATATCTTCAGCTATCCGGCCATCAGGGTTGTCATGATCGACTGTTTGTATATGAGAAATCAGGTAATGACGACCGTTGTTCATCCACTGACCGATTACACGCTCTGTCAGCCAGGATCTCCAGCCGATTTGCAAATGCCGCTTTACTTTCATATGCATGGCAGTGACAGCCATACTGGTTGCAAAAATCAAAACCAGATAGCTAACCTGTACCAATAGCCCGGACATGGAGTGCTGTTCAAGGGCATTAAACAGTGCTGCACTCCATTCCGTAATAATGACTGCAAGAGCCATCTGCAAGACAGTAAGAACGATTAAAGCCAACGTCTGATTGCGGATAACAGCCTTATTCTCAGAATTCCAAAAGGGGCCAGCTAACCGTAAAAATTGAATAAAAAATCCATTTTGACCTTGCATAGATTATTCTCCGCATTGAGATGAAATAAATACATTAACCACAGCATCATTTTATTAATGCTGACGTGTATCTTTTTACTTATTATTATTTTTAGAAGAGATCATTATAAAAATAACTTCCTGTTCTTTTACCTCAAGCTGGAAGCCCCATGCTTCTAACTATCGATTAAATTTTCAGCACCTTGGCGTGCCGCCATTATTTTACTGATAGTATCATTATAACAAGCTAGTCTTATAATTTTGGTCTGAAAGTTGTTAATATTAGCCGTTGATGACACTAAATATATTAATCTGGAATCATCGCCCGCTGATTATCCGGTATATTAATTCTTGGGTATTACCTTAAAACATTTAAATGGTTTTAAATATGATGTCATTACGTACGCCAAATGGAATACCCACCGACATTTTAAATATAGCCCACCGGGGAGCGAGGGCATTTGCACCGGAAAATACCTTGGCCGCCTTTCAAAAGGCCAAGCTATTTGCTTGTCAGATGTTCGAAATGGATGTTCGTTTGTCAAAGGATAGAGAATTAATCGTTCATCACGACGAACAATTAACCCGCTGTACTGATGTTAAATTAAAATTTCCAGACCGCAAGACTTTTTATGTCGAAGATTTTACTTACGATGAATTGATAACTCTGGATGCCGGTAGCTGGTATGTCGAACAATTATCTTTGCCTGCATTACAAAGACAGGAATTTTTACAATCATTAACAGATGAAGAAATAACCCGGTTTGTAACTTCGCAAGATATTCAGCTTTATGCCTCCGGCAACATAAAGATTCCAACATTAAAACAGACGCTGGAATTTGCCAGGCATGCCGAAATAATGGTTAATGTTGAACTTAAAACGCCGCCTAATGTGACGACAGAACTGGCAGAAGCGGTTGTCAAATTGGTTGAATTGATGAAAATGGATGATCAGGTTGTGATTTCATCATTTGCCCATGATCAGTTAAAAACAGTACGTCAGCTCACAAAAACCATCGCCATTGCCATTTTAACCAGTGACAAAATTGAAAACCTGACTGACTATCTACGCTTACTGGACGCCGATGCCTATCATCCCAATTGCTATAGTGAACCCGATTCAACAGGAAGCCGAAAACTGAACGGGTACGGAATTACTTCGGTTCGAAGTACCGGTCGCTATGTCAATGGTTGGACGTGCAACAATAAAGACGATATGCGCCAGCTAATCACTGCCGGCGTGACCGGTTTGATTTCCGACTTTCCTAATCGAGTACAAGATATTTTGTTGGAATATGAATGACCTGTTTACCAATAAAAAAAGCGGCGGCAAGATTACCTTACCACCGCTTTTTCAGATTGCCGGTATTAAGCTCGTAACGATTTAAACTTTTGTATTGCGACGTGAAAAACCCAAAAATCCCATCAGCGCAGAACCGAACAACCATACCGCACCCGGGACAGGCACCGCGGCTACGTTAATGGAAACATTATCATAAACAGCACCACCGACCAATAGCACATCCACCACTCCCTGAAGCGGGGCAGACAAAGTCGCTGAAAAAATACCGGCAGACAGGGTATAGGCCACTGATCCTATGGCATTACCGTTAATATCCAAAAAATCAAGTGTCGGATTGTAGTATCCGCCGAATGATGAGCCGTCATAACTACTGGCATTTAGGGAAAAACTCGCAAGATTGAAAATGCCACCGAGATGCATCATAACGGGTTGATCACGCGCATCCAGACCATTGGATTGTGCATAGGCACCATCCAAACTGGCTCCGTTAGCAACAACGACCGCTGATGCAGTGGTATCAATCTGCCAATGCTCTGAGCCAGCAATATCAATACCATCAACATCCTTACTTGGTAAGAAAGACACATTGTTAAAAGTAATACCCAAATCAATCGCTGTAGAATCAGAATTGGCATTTGTGCCGGCAACCAGACTATCAAAGTTCATGGTAGCAGCCAGTACAGGTTGGGTCAGCATCAAACCCAATGCCAGACCAATCAAAGCTTTTTTATTCTTAACGTGATAAAACATTTTATATAATCTCCAAAAAGAGGACAGATAATCTGCCCTCGATTGCTAAAGTAGTAACTTATTTAGTTGTACCACCAACCACTGCTTTCATAACAGCAAAGAAAACGTCAGTGTTGTCGATAGTACCGCCCAGTTCGCCGGCACCACGACCATAAGCTGTCAGCGGAATGTCGCCACCCGTGTGAACTGCTTGTGCGCCAGGAACCTGACCTGTTACAAAGTAACCATCATTTTGCTGGAAAGGACGACTGGCAGCAGTATCAGAAACGTTGTTACGCGGATACGCATTAAGCGGCGCAACATTATTTCCTGGTTGTTGTGAATCGTTGCTTGGATACGAACGAGTGCGGAAGTTTTCATAATGATCAGCACCTGCGCCATAACCTATTAGCAACTTGTTGTCTGGATCCCAAACACTTGGGTAACCATCGGCAGCAATAGTGTATTTAGGGAAACCGGCTGCGGCGTAAGTACCAACAACATTGTTACGAAGTTTAGGCTGACCGTTAGTATCAATCGTATTACCACTGGCTAAAATCTCGGCTTGCAAAGCAGCATCGGATTTGGTCGAAGCACCAATGATAGCTGCGCCTGAACATTCGTGATCGGCAGTAACATAAACCAAAGTATCAGGATGTGCATGACCAGCAAAATCTCCGGTACCATCAACATAGTCTCTCGCTTTTTGTACTGCTTTATCGAACTCAATGGTATCGACCATAAAACGGGTACTATCCATTTCATGAGATTGCTTATCGATTGACGCGCCTTCTACCATTAATACGAAACCGTTGGGGCTGTTGGCATCCAATACTTGCAAAGCTTTGGTTGCCATTTCATCCAACATCGGTTGATCAGGAAAGCCATAATCCTCAACGATGGTAGTCGTTGCAGAAGCCGTTGGGAAAACACCGCGACGTCCGTCCATCTTGTCTTTGGCAATATTCATATTGGACAATGAAAACAAGCCCAACAATTTAGCAGGCGTACCTACATTAGCCAGTGCCGTGTGATCAGCCGCGTAAGTCCAACCTGCAGTTTGGAAGTTGGCAAGCAGATCACGACCGGTGTCGATAGCACCCACGGCGGCATTCCAGCCAGCTTGAATATCTGCCGGTAATGTGTAATCAGAACTGGTGGCACGAGCAGAACCTGTGAATGACGTTCCACCGAAACCATTGCCGAAAGCAGTACCGCTTGGGAGAAACCATTTACGGCCTCCGCCCATCAGCACGGTTAAACCTGTATTAGCTGAATCATCCAAAAATTGGTCAACAATACCGGTACCATTACCACGGTTAGAGGTATGAATTGCATTGGCTGCAGGCGTTGCATCAAATACGTCAGCAGTCGTCACGATACCCAGTTTCTTGCCTTGAGTACGAGCCAGAAATTCAGACATGTACTCCATACGAGGACCATCAAATGCAGCAGTCGTATCATCCGGCCATACACCTTCTTGACCCGAGTTGGCTTTGTTGCCATTGACATAGTTAGCCATGCCGGGCGCAGAGTCAGTAACTTGAGTATCCAACGAGGCGGTCATAATCATGGCAGTATTAGTGAAACTGTCCATAGCCAATTTTTTGTTGGCTTTGCCTTGTGCATAACCATTTTGGACAATACGTGCAGCAGTACGATGGCTTGCACCCATTCCGTCGCCCAACATAATAATGACATTTTTGACTTTACGGCCGGCTTGAGTAATTCCGACCACTTCAAAACTACCCGTAGCGGTAACGGTCGTGTTATCACTTTGAGTGGCAACTGCAGTTAACGTCCGGATACCTGAAACCTGGTTTGAATAGCCACGTACCGAAGCAACGACCGCGTTAGCTATCGTACCAGTAATAGCCGTCGCAGGAACCAGAGAGGTTTTAACGCCGGCAGCAGGCGCTGTATTGGCGACACCAACCGAAGCACTGTCAACAAAAAATTCAACTTTAGTGATGGTCTTTCCACTGTCTGGGCGCACAGTTGCCTGTAGATCGAAGCGTTGCCCTTGAATAAAACGGGAAATCATCGGGGTTGAAGTAGCGCCATTAGTTGCAAACAACTGGCTGGGTGGCGTCAAACGACTGATAGTAAGAGCATTGGCGCAACCCACACCAGTAGCAAGAATGCCGGCAATAGCGAAGCCCAGCAGATGGTTACGGTTTTTCATAAAAACTCCTGATTTTGTGATTAAAGTTTCATAAGTCGAAAAAGCAAAAACTCCCTGGATGGAACATATCTTCTGAACTATTAGCACTAACAGTGCTAACTACAGATTCATGTAAGTAGTATTATTCAACAAAAATTTGAGCAGGAACCTGATCCAAAAGTAGCCTAACGTAAGAAATACGCCCATTACTCTCTTCCTTCGCTCCAAGCTGCAAGGTTCCTACCAGATCCCACATGCCGGGACGATAAGCTAGAATTTTTGCCGTATCTTCGGCAGGCATATGGACAAATACTGTCGCTCCCGGCAGGTCATCGGACGGACCATCTTCTTTTTCAGGGATGTTTACAGGTACCAAGGTCACCATAAAAATCCCGGCAACCGGATCTTCGGCCTTGACCATGAAACCCTTAATATGAACTCGCTTATCTTTTAAGCTTAGTAACTTGGATGTCGGCTCCAGTCCGTTCGGTCCAATGGGTAATTTATAAAATTCACGAAAACTCAACTCGGTTGCAGTTGATTTAACTGTACTAATCTGATCACCATTTTTGGTTGCTTGTTGAGTACAGCCCAAAAGTAATAGAGAGGTGACCAATACAAAAAAACTTGATTTTTTTATTAACATTTACAAAAACTCTTTTATTGCCAGATTACTGTTCACCAGCTACGAATCATCGAAGCGGTTTAAACGGATTGGATTTTTTACAAATTACATAGGCTAATTTAGCCAATACACAATAGCTTCGTTACAAGAAATTTATGCGACGGCAGTATTAACGTTTTATGAAATGTAATACATTTTCTCAAAAATCTTTTTTCTGCTTCAATTTTTTTATATCGTTTAAATTATTTTTTGCCCTGTGCATTGCTTATGCGACGGAGTATTTTCGAGATTTGAAATGGCGAAAATACAAGGAAACAACTACCCTATAACTTTATTTTCTAAATTCAAAAAAGCCGATATATTGGTTAATCAACTCAAAAATTTTATTTATGCAAATATTAAAAGATAAGAACGTCCTTATAGTCGGAGCTACTGGTAGCATTGGTAGTAAAACAGCTGCTTTGCTGGCAGGCAGCGGTGCTCATCTCTTTTTAGCAGGCAGAAATAAAGAGCAATTAGAAACCGTTGCTGCCGCTTGCAAAGTATCCGCTGAACGATATTTTGTTTTAAATAGCTCCCAACCTGACTCGGTAAGCGAGCTGAAAGAAAAATATTTCCAGCAATTTGCCACCATTGATATTTTGATTAATGCCGCCGGCATTGGCATCATTAAATCAATGGACACGTTGGATGAAACTGATTTTCTAAATACATTACAGGCTAATTTGGTCGTTCCTTTCTTGCTGATGAAATCATTTTTACCCGCCATGAAAGCAACCAAGACAGGACTGATTATCAATATTCCAGGCGTGTTGGGTAAAGTACCCATGGCTGGTGCAGCCGCTTATTGCGCCAGCAAATACGGACTGGTAGGCATGATGCAAAGCATCCGGGAAGAAGTAAAACGTACCGATATTCGTATCACCAATTTATTTCTGGGCGGTGTGGACTCTGCTTTTTGGGATAATATTGACCTGAAAGTACAGCGGGAAAAAATGATTCAAGCTGAGGAAGCGGCCAAAGCCATCTGGTTTTTATGCCAGCAACCCGATAGTGGTGTAGTCAGTGAGATGGTGCTACAGCCGTTTAATCACCAAGTTATTTGAAAAATTACTGCCATCTAAAAAAATTGATCACTACCGTACTTCACCTTTGCCCCCCAACTTGTTCACTATAACGAGGTTCTGACTAACAATAGATCAGATCCTCGTGACCACCCTATCATGTCAATTTTACTTTTAAAAACAAGCTGATTTCGTTAACGAATTCAAACTTTTCTTCGCTATTTCATTATCCGCAGATGCTTCTGCACAGCGTATCAAATTACGAAAAAATCATTTTTTAATCTGTTAAGTTTGATGACACATCAATCCTCATTTTTTTTATAACTGAGTAGTTACAGCAGGATTTACCTCATTCATTTCTGTTTTACCGGTAAAGGCCAAGTAACCATGCTGTTAATTCGTTATAATTAAAATATTTTCTGTCGCGGACACCCATAGAACGCGACTATCACCTTAATAGAGATGAAAACATGTCACTAAAAAAAAAATTCCTGAGTGTATTGGTTATTTTATTAGCGGTATTAAGTAACCCGATACAAGCCGGGCAAGCCGATTTAAAACCTTTTTCAACCGGAAGCTATCAGGAGATACTGGCGAACAATGCCAACCAGCCTTTTATGATGGTAGTCTGGTCCATAACCTGCTCATCCTGCCTTAAAGATATGCCCTTATTAAGCCTTATCCATAAAAAAAGACCTGAACTAAAAATAATCATGCTGGCAGCCGATGATATTTCCGAAGTTGAGCAAATTCAGTCGATCCTGAAAAAAAACCAGTTAGCCGATATTGATAATTGGGTTTATGCCGATGAAAACACACAAAAATTACAATTTGAAATCGATCCAAAATGGTATGGCGAATTGCCCAGAACTTATTTTTTCGATAAGACACATCAGCGCGAAAGTATTAGTGGCGTGTTATCAGAAGAAGACTATAACAACCGCTTAATAAAAATTTTAAAATAGCAGTCAGATGCAAAGCCTTCGGAAATGATTACTTTACAGAATGGTTATTGCAACATACTCTGCAAAGTACCTGATTATGCTAATTATGGGGCGTATTCATAGTCCTACTCTGAAATTAAGAGCTACATTTTTCAGCCACAGATAAAAACTTGCGTTAAAATGGCCGCTATTATAAAACTAATGGTGCTTATTTTTATGTTCAAAACAAAATTTTCTGTTCTGATAGCTGCCTGTCTATTAAGTGCCTGCATCACCAGTCCTACCGGCAGAAGCCAATTTATTGTCATGCCTGACACGCAAATTAACCAAATGGGCTTGCAGGCTTTCGACACCTTAAAAAAAGAAAAACCAGCCAGCACCAACAGTCAATATAATCAGCTTGCCAGCTGTATTTCACAAGCCATCACCAGCCAATTAGGCGGCCAGTGGGAAGTCATTGTTTTTGAAGATACATCACCCAATGCTTTTGCCTTGCCCGGCAATAAAATTGGCATACACTCCGGAATGATCACACTGGTTGATACTCAGGATCAACTGGCGGCGGTCATTGGTCATGAAGTCGGACATGTACTCGCCAAACACAGCAATGAAAGGGCATCGCAAGAAATGGCTGTCAGTCAGGGCATGGCCATGATTCAGGCAATGGGCTCTCCGCAATCCGCTTTAGGTCAGACGGCCTTTGGCCTGCTGGGTGTCGGTGCAGAATATGGCATACTGATGCCTTATAGCCGAATACAGGAAAGTGAAGCGGATATAATCGGTGTCGATTTAATGGCAAAAGCAGGCTTTGATCCAAAACAAAGCATCGCCCTATGGCAAAAAATGGAACAGGCATCACAAGGCCAACAACCAGTAGAATTTTTGTCAACGCATCCGGCACACGCCTCGCGTATTCAAAATTTGGAGCAACACATGCCACAGGCCTTAATTTTGTATCAACAAGCGCAAGCCGCAGGTAAAAAACCTGGATGTAAATAAACAATAATCCAGTGGCAGTAGAGATCTATAGTCCCTTATCATTCAGAAAAAAAGACTATGATAAAAAATTTCACAAGAAATTTACTGCCTTTATTTTCCTGTTTTCTCAACCAGGAAAAGAAATTTTTTTAAACTGTGGGCAACGTAGTAATGACTCCTAACTTAAAATACTTACATCCTTACCCGTTTGAAAAGCTGGCTCAACTTAAATATGGTATTGTGCCACCGGCAAACAAGCATCCTATTGTTCTATCCATAGGAGAACCAACTCATACCACTCCGCATTTTATTGCCGAGGCGCTATTAATCCATTTACATGGATTATCCAACTATCCAACGACAAAAGGCATCCCTGAGCTAAGGCAGGCTATTGCTGACTGGATTACGAGGCGCTTCCAGATTCCTGAAGAATTTATTAACCCTGAAACGCAAATTTTGCCGGTCAGCGGCACCCGCGAAGCCTTGTTTTCTTTCGCCCAATGTGTGATTGATCCAAACACAAGCCCGGTAGTCATTATGCCCAACCCGTTTTATCAGATTTATGAAGGCGCAGCACTACTAGCAGGGGCAGAACCGTATTTTTTAAACACCCTGGAAGCCACGAATTATTTACCGGATTTTGATGCCGTACCTGAAGCAATATGGCAACGCTGCCAGTTAATTTATATCTGTTCTCCCGGCAATCCCAGCGGTGCAGTGATCTCGCAAGCCAGCCATGAAAAACTCCTTAATCTGGCGGAAAAGTATGATTTTGTTATTGCCTCCGATGAATGCTATACCGAACTCTATGACGACGAAAACCAGCCCCCTGTTGGTTTGCTGCAAACAGCTTATCATATGGGTAACACGACATTTAAACGCTGTGTTGTTTTCCATAGCTTATCCAAGCGCTCCAACGCCCCAGGCTTAAGGTCCGGCTTTGTTGCGGGTGATGCCGATATTCTGCAACAATATTTTCAATACCGTACCTATCAGGGCTGTGCCATGCCTCTACCCACCCAACATGCCAGTATTAAAGCTTGGCAGGATGAAAGGCACGTTATTGAAAATCGGCGTTTATACCGTGAAAAATTCTCGGCTTTTATCGCCATTCTTGCTGACGTTTGCAAAATTGAGAGACCACCTGCCGGATTTTATGTCTGGTTGAAAATCCCCCAGCCTTTGGAGTCCACCTTTGACAAAGAGGGATTGAGGGAGATTTCAGACACCGCTTTTGCCCAACAGCTTTTTGCCCGGGAAAACATCACCGTTCTGCCAGGCAGTTTCTTGTCACGTGAATTTGATGGCATAAATCCGGGGGTCAATCATGTCAGAATAGCCTTGGTTGCACCACTGGAGGATTGTATAGAAGCTGCCCATCGAATTAAAAACTTTCTTAACACCTTATATATAACACCATGAATCACCTAAAAAACATTATAGAATCCGCTTTTGAACAACGTAACGATATTACTCCTGCTAACGTTTCAGCTGAAATCCGCAATGCAGTTATCGAAACCATTAACCTGCTTGATAAAGGTACTCTAAGGGTCGCCGAAAAAATCGACGGCGAATGGATAACGCATCAATGGTTAAAAAAAGCCGTATTATTATCCTTCAGAATTAACGAAAACCGTATGATGGATGGCGGCAACACCCGTTATTACGATAAAGTTGAATGTAAGTATTCAAATTATACCGAGGAAGATTTCGCCAAGGCCGGGGTACGCGTTGTACCCAACGCCGTTGCCCGTCATGGCTCCTACATAGCGCCCGGCGCAATATTGATGCCGTCTTATATTAACATCGGTGCTTATGTCGATAGCGGCACGATGGTTGATACTTGGGTAACCGTCGGTTCTTGCGCACAAATTGGTAAAAACGTGCATCTTTCTGGTGGTGTAGGCATTGGTGGCGTATTGGAACCGTTACAGGCAGGCCCTACCATTATTGGCGACAACTGCTTTATCGGTGCACGTTCAGAAATTGTTGAAGGCGTTGTCGTTGAAGATGGTTGCGTTATTTCAATGGGCGTATACATTGGCCAAAGCACCAAAATTTTTAACCGTATGACCGGTGAAGTCAGCTTCGGACGTATTCCTGCAGGATCTGTGGTCGTATCCGGCAATTTGCCTTCAGCAGACGGTAGCTATAGCTTATATTGTGCAGTTATCATCAAACAGGTTGATGAAAGAACACGTAGCAAAACCGGAATTAATGAGCTATTAAGGGATTAATTATACCGGCCGGGTTAACCTTAACTTAATCCGGCCACTGCTACTGAATCACCGGGGAGTTATCTACGCTACGCATGAAATACAGGTAAATTCCTTCATCGCAGCCGGATAACATACCTAAAAACACTACCCAATAAAAAATAAGTTTATGATTAATAATGATGTATTACGCCGGGTTCGCTACGCTTTGGATCTAAACGACCAAGCCATGATTGATATTTTTGCCTTGGGCGATACCGAGATAAGTCGGGATGATTTACTCAACGTACTTAAAAAAGATAATCAGGAAGATTATGTCGAACTTGATAATCAACTGATGGATGCTTTTTTAAAAGGTTTAATTATTTATAAAAGAGGGAAATTGGATGAGCAACCCGGGCAAGTGAAAAAGCCGTCGGTGCCGGTAACCAATAATAGTATTCTCAAAAAACTAAGAATCGCCTTAAACTTTAAAGAAGACGATATGCTTAACACCTGGAAACTGGCTGATTTTGAAATATCCAAAGGTGAACTCAGTGCTTTTTCCAGACAAAAAGGCCATAAAAATTACCGGGAATGCGGCGACCAAATACTGAGAAATTTTTTACAAGGCCTGACTATTCATTTTAGAAATCCAAGCGAATAAACTGCCGTTAAACAGCAAAGAGCCTGTAGACTATAAAATGCTATCCGGACAGCCTCTTAGGTAAAGTAGATAAAAAAGGCCTTGCCAACCAAGCTGATTAACCACTTTTAATTTTTTTCTTAACCTTAACCACACTTATACCATGACTGAAAAAATCTCAAGTAATGCCATGATTTACGCCACACTGGCCCTTAACAGTGAAGTAGACCTACAACGAGAATATCTGGAATCCGATGATATTCTTGAAGATGACCGCGAAAACGAAGAAGAAATTCTGGCCGATCTCGAACAAGCCTTTATGGAATTTGTCGACCTGTATAAAAATCGTTGTAAAACTGACAAAGAATTACCCAGCATTGATGAGTTATTAAACAGCCAATTATAAGCACAAAGCCATGTACACGCTTTACGGCATAAAAAACTGCGACACCGTCAAAAAAGCGCGGCAGTGGCTGGATCAAAACGGCATAGCCTATCAGTTCCATGATTTTCGGACTGATGGGCTAACCTCGGTACAGCTCAATAACTTTGCCACGCGCGTAGACTGGAACACCTTACTTAATCGCAGCAGTACCAGTTGGCAACTCAGTGCGGAGCAACAAAGCGATTTAACAGCAGAAAAAGCAATCGCATTGATGGTAAACACCCCAACCCTTATTAAACGTCCGGTTTTAGATACCGGCGATAAACTGATTATTGGCTTTACTACCAAGGACGGAGGCTATGCTGCACACCTGCCGGAAGCCGGTAAAGTAAAACCCGACCATAACCAAACCGAATGACTATGAGTGAAACCCTGGAACTTCTTAAAGACCTTGTTAGCAGGGAATCAGTCACGCCTGAAGATGCCGGTTGCCAGGATGTTATTGCGGAACGCTTAACCCGACTAAATTTTAAAGAAGAACGTCTGGATTTTAATGATACTAAAAATATCTGGCTTAGACGTGGCGATGTAAAGCCGTTGTTTACCTTTCTTGGCCATACCGATGTTGTACCGCCGGGGCCTTTAGATGCATGGTTATCACCACCGTTTGTGCCGACTGTTCGTGATGACAAGCTCTATGGCCGTGGCACCGCTGATATGAAAGGCGGCATTGCCTGCTTTATTACGGCCGTTGAGCGTTTTATCACCAAACATCCCGACCATAAAGGCTCTATTGCCGTTATGTTGACCAGTGATGAAGAAGGTATCGCTACCAATGGCGTGGTTAAAGTGGTGGAAATACTGGAACAACGTCATGAAAAAATTGACTGGTGTCTGGTAGGTGAACCTTCCAGCGATAAAAAGATGGGGGATGTCATTCGTGTCGGTCGACGCGGCTCTTTGTGCGCCAAATTAACCGTTATTGGTGTTCAGGGGCATGTCGCCTATCCTGAAATGGCAGACAATCCGATTCATACCTTTGCCCCGGCATTAAAAGAACTAACCGAAGAAATCTGGGATCACGGTAATGTTTTTTTTCCACCGACCAGCCTGCAAGTTTCAAATATCAATGCCGGAACCGGCGCGGAAAACATTATCCCGGGCTTTGCAGAAGTACAGTTTAACCTGCGTTTTTGCACCGAATTAAACGAAGAAACCATTAAGCAACGCACCTGCGCCATTCTTGATAAATACGGCTTTAAATACGAGATAATATGGCGCTTGTCCGGCAATCCTTTCTTAACTGAAAAAGGCCAATTAATCGATGCTACCCATGCCGCCATTAAATCGGTAACCGGCTTTGATACGCTGGATGATACCGGCGGTGGCACCTCGGATGGACGCTTTATTGCACCAACCGGCGCACAAGTAGTTGAATTGGGGCCATTGAATGAAAGCATTCATAAAATCAATGAAAATGTGACCATAGGAGACTTGACGATTTTAACCAATATCTACGAGCAAATATTGGTTAATTTACTGGTGTAGCCGACTTTACAAATCACTAACGAAGCTGTGTATTCCGTTCTACCAATACGGACTCTTGGCTTGCTAAAGAATTAAAACCATTATCATCACGAAGGTGGCGAGGTATATTTATTCATATCCTTCGTGATAAATAAAATATTTTTTGTGACAATAATACTAACATGCTATAACAAGCATCAGACGTAACCTGGAATAAGACCGCCAAGCCGTCTGGAGCTTATCGTAGGTCGTAGTAACGTTTGCTGCATTCACACGATGTATGCAGGAAACGCTTGTTCTCGCTTACGCTTTAAAAAGCCTTATTCCAACCTATCGGTTTCTGATATTGGTTATATAGATTTTCAGATAAATAATTTCCATGCTGACAGATACAATCCCTTGAAGGAATGTTATCTGTGTGGACTTACCGCGATATAAATTGGAAGTTTAATTTCTGAGAGTCTAAATACTGGAATCAAACTCTTTAAAAAATTCACAAAAATCGATGATTTCGGCTACCTCATAGTTATTCTGAATCGGGAAACATACGATGATAAAAGCCGGAGATCAGTACCTATAAACAAATAGTTATTTCTATGAGAGGGTATTATGAAACGTTATTTATTATCCATCTATCTGTTGTTATTGAGCGCTTGCTCAAATCTCCCACCGGCAATTGAGGACCCGCCTTTATTTGATCTTTTGTATAGTCAGGCAACCCAGAAAATTTCCCAGTATAAAGAAGCGCCTGTAAGATGGGGCGGCATTATTATTGATGTGGAAAATGAACAAAACTTCAGTCTTGTTCAAGTATTATATTACCCCCTTAACAGCTATGGTCGACCACGACTGGATCAACCCAACAAAGGACGTTTTATTTTTAAAAGCGCCGAGTTTCTGGATCCGGCTGTTTATACAAAAGACACAGAGGTTACTGTTGCCGGAACACTTAAAGGCGATATCGAACGTTCTGTTGGAAAAAAAATACTTCGATTGCCCGTCATTTCAGCTACCACTATCCATCTGTGGCCAGTTTATGTACCCGTTAATTATTATGGTTACGATGGTTATGGCGGCTATGGCTATCGTGGTTTTGGCTATGGTTACCCTTATTACGGATACTATGGCTATTACCCCCGTTATTGGGGGGGGTACTATTATCCTTATTGATGTAAAAATCAATCCAGCGGCTTGATAGCTGTAAGCTAAAGATGGGAATAACGTTCAGAATGCTTTAGCCGTTATTAACTATAACGGCTAAAGAAAGTATTTTTCAGCTTATTAATTATCGATAAAAGGTATAAATACTGCCTGGTTATAGCAATAAATAAGCATACACCGATTAATTTATCAAAAAGATGTTGTTTATTAAACGATTAAGAACTTAACTAGATCGTTGGCTTCTGGTATATTCGGTTGCTGGCGATTTAATTAACTAAACTGACCGGATGCGTCTCTTCGGCCGGTAACAATAAAAAATAAATTTAAGAGTTGGAGAGCGGTTATGTTTGAAGTGTTGTTTATATTAACTACAATTTTTGTTGCTTATGTTGTTTATGAAGTGGTAAATGAAAAAAAATCAGTACCTAAACCTGAAGCGCCAAAAGTATCTGTAGAACAACCTGTGCCTGAAACCATTGTCGAAAAAATTAAACCGACAAAAATTAAATCGGCAGCTCTTAAAAAAACCACACCTAAAGCAGCAACTCAAAATATAGTTAAAAAAGGCTTACGCGACCCAAAAACCGGAGAAGTAGCCACTACCTATAATAACTATCGTTTCACCAAGCGCTGGATAAAAGATGCCTTGGTTACCGAAGGTTTACTTGAAAAAGTCTATAAAAATAACGAACTGGATCCTGTAATTGAAGCATTAATAAAAAGTGCCCTGATTAAACTTGAAGCCATCGATAACTATAAGCCTTAGGTGATATCCGGGAGGCTGTACGAAAGCTGCCTAGGTAAATCATGGCGTCGATGTAAAAACTTAAAAAAACTTGCCGGACTTTACCGGTCAATCAGGAGCAACAAATGAATATTCATGAGTATCAGGCCAAACAGTTGTTTCAGATTTATGGAATACCTGTACCCGATGGAAAGCAGGCGACAACGCCAGATAATGCCGAACAGATTGCCCGCGAGTTAGGCGGCGATGCTTGGGTTGTTAAGGCTCAGGTACATGCAGGAGGCAGAGGTAAAGTCGGCGGCGTAAAACTGGCTAAAAATTTGGCTGAAGTCGCCGGATTTAGTCGGGATATGTTGGGCAAACGACTGGTTACCATTCAGACCGATAGCGCAGGATTACCTGTCAATTCTCTGTTAATAGAGAAAATGTACCCGATTAAACGTGAATTATATCTGAGTATGCTGATTGACAGAGCCAGTGAACGTATCAGTTTTATCGCCTCGGCAGCGGGTGGCATGGATATAGAAACGATTGCCCATGAATCGCCTGAACAAATTACTTCGGTACACGTTCATCCTGCCGCAGGCTTAAAAGTCTATCAATGCCGGAAAATTGCCTACACATTGGGTCTTAAAGGATCGCAAATCAAGGCGTTGGAAAAAATAATGCAAGGCATGTATAACTTGTTTTTAGCCAAAGATGCCAGTCAAATTGAAATTAACCCGCTAATAGAAACCGAGAGCGGCGATTTATTGGCATTGGACGCTAAAATTAACTTTGATGATAACGCGGTAGCCATTCATCCTGATATTTTAGCGATGAAAGATCCTGCCCAGGAAGATGACAAAGAAAACCACGCCCAGCAATTTGGGCTAAATTATATTACCTTGAAAGGTAATATAGGCTGCATGGTTAATGGTGCAGGACTGGCAATGGCCACTATGGATCTGGTTAAATTAAAAGGTGGCCAGCCTGCAAATTTTCTTGATGTTGGCGGCGGTACCAATGTTGAAAAAGTCTGTGAAGCATTCAAGTTGATTCTGTCTGATACCAGTGTAAAAGCGGTACTGGTCAATATTTTTGGTGGCATCGTGCAGTGTGACGTTATCGCAGCGGGTATTTTGGCCGCTATAGAACAGATTGACGTTACCGTACCTGTGGTAGTGCGTCTGGAAGGTACCAATGTCGAAGAAGGCAGGGCTTTATTGAGTAATACAGGCCATAACATATACGCTGCAAATGATTTGGCACAAGCGGCAGAACAAGTAGTTGCTTTGGCGGAGATGGCATGAGCATTTTAATAAATAAAGACACTAAAGTTATTTGCCAAGGCTTTACCGGTAAACAAGGCACGTTTCATTCCCAACAAACCCTGGACTACGGCACCCAATTAGTGGGAGGCGTTACTCCTGAACGTGGTGGCGATATCCACTTGGGATTACCAGTTTTTAATACCGTTCAAGATGCCGTTAACAGCACCGGCGCTTCCGCCAGCGTAATTTATGTACCGCCTTTTTACGCAGCGGATGCCATTCTGGAAGCCGTAGATGCTGGTATCAAACTCATCGTTTGTATTACCGAAGGCATTCCCATTTTACAAATGTTGCGGGTCAAAGCGGCAATGGCCAATACGGGAGCCTTATTAATCGGCCCCAACTGTCCGGGGATTATCACCCCTGGCGAATGTAAAATTGGCATTATGCCGGGTAAAATTCACTTACCCGGGTCTATCGGTATAGTGTCACGCTCAGGTACCTTAACCTATGAATCAGTTCATCAAACGACTCAGCAAGGTCTTGGACAAAGTACCTGTGTAGGTATCGGCGGTGATCCAATTCATGGTATGAACTTTGTCGATGTACTCAGTCGTTTTCAGGCGGATGACCAAACCAAAGGTATCATCATGGTTGGTGAAATAGGTGGCAGCGAAGAAGAAGATGCCGCTGAATACATTAGATCTTACGTGACTAAACCCGTTGTTGCCTATATCGCGGGACAAACCGCCCCTGCCGGAAAACGCATGGGCCATGCAGGTGCCATTGTAACTGGCGGAAAAGGCACTGCGACAGGAAAAATTGCTGCATTAAAAGCGGCCGGGATTGAAGTTTGTTTATCACCAACTGATCTTGGCGTAGCCATGAAAGGTTGCTTGTAAAAAAACCATAACCGCTAAATCTATAGATTCTCAAATAAATAATTTCGATACTATCAGATACCATCCCTTCAAGGGATGTTATCTGTATGAGCTTAAAGCGACGTTTATTGGAAATTTAATTTCTTAAAATTCATACAATAATTTTAAAGAGTATCAACACGAAGAAATAAACTTCGTATCTTCGTGTTTTTGATCCGATCATGGCTTTCCAGCTCAACCCGCGTTCTAACGGTTCTTGATCCATAGCCAGTCTTTGTGACTTTTTATAATTACCACAACCTTCTTGTCTCCAGTCAAGTCATCGGTCTTTTTCTTTTATTCACTGATGTTGCGCAGCAGTTAATCGTAATTTTTGTTTGCCGCCCCGAGCACCTAAACAATAAAAGCTATCGCGATAACGATACTAAAATTCTTCCCTGCTACTCATTACAGTCGCCAAGACTTCTTGCAATAAATCCGCTTGCCCGGTCTGAAAACTGATTGCATCCGTTTCTCTACGTAACCAGGTAAATTGGCGTTTAGCTAATTGTCGGGTCGCGATAATGCCTTTTTCTGTCATACTTTCAAGACTGTCCTCACCTTGCAGATAGGCCCAGATTTGACGATAGCCTACGGCACGAATTGCCGGCATTTTTTCGTTTAAATCACCACGTTGGTAGAGCGCTTCTACTTCACTAATAAAGCCTTGTTCCAGCATATTTCGAAAACGTTGAGCAATGATATCATGTAGAATTTTCCGGTCTGACGGGGCAATAATCAGTTTTATTTGTTGATAAGGAAAGTCTTCACCCTGAACTGTATCAAAAAAAGAGGACAAGGGTTTGCCACTAATTTCGTAGACTTCCAAAGCGCGTTGAATTCGTTGTGGGTCATTTGGATGAATCCTCGCCGCCGCCAGTGGATCAATATCAGCCAGCCGTTGATGCAAGGCCTCTTTACCCAAGCGTTCTAAATCGTCATCCAATTTAGCTCTGATCGCCGGATTGGCTTCAGGTAATACGGCAAGTCCCTTTAATAGCGCATTAAAATAAAGCATGGTACCACCCACTAAAATCGGTATTTTTCCACGCCCGGTTATAGAGGACATTAAAGCAAGTGCTTGTGTTCTAAACTGGCCGGTAGAAAACGATTCTGATGGATCCAAAATATCTATCAGATAATGGGAAATACCACCTCTTTCTTCCAGTGTGGGCTTGGCTGTACCGATGTCCATGCCTTTAAATACCAACGCAGAGTCCACACTAATAATCTCACCATCCAACTCCTGCGCCAATTGAACAGATAGAGCCGTCTTCCCTGAAGCCGTTGGTCCCATTAAGAAAATAGCTGGCGGCAATGGCTGTTTTTTTATCATACCGGAATTCTGTTACGCATTACTGATATCGGTTATTGACCGCGCATGAAAAATTTATCAAGATCGTTAGTTGATAATTCTATCCAAGTCGGCCTGCCGTGATTGCATTGTCCTATTCTTTCGGTTTGCTCCATATCCCTAAGCAATGCGTTCATCTCGTCTACGCTCAAACGGCGACGCGCACGGATAGCACCATGACAGGCGATAGTTGCCAATAACCGGTTGGATTGTTCCTGTATACGCTGACTCATGCCATGCTCGTTTATATCAGCCAGTACATCACGTATCAAGGTTTCTTTATCAATGTTGCCCAATAAAGCTGGCGTTGATCGCAAAACAATCGTTTCAGGGCCGGACCGGTTAAGCTCAAACCCTAACGTACTAAAAAACTCATGTTCTTGTTCTGCCAGATCAGCTTCTGCCAAACTGACGTTTATCTTAATCGGCAGCAACAAAGGTTGGCAAGGTATCGACCCTAATTGATATTGCTTTTTCAGACGCTCGTAGGTCACTCGTTCATGGGCTGCATGGGCATCAACGAGAATGATGCCTTTAGGAGTTTCGGCCAGAATATAAATATTATGCAAATGCGCGATAGCATAGCCTAACGGATGAGTATCCTGTGTTGAAGATAGTACTGGTACTGGGGCTAGCGATGGTTGCTGCTTTTGTACAAACTGATCGTCCGGATACAATGAAGCATAAGCGCTTATTGTTTCCGCTACCGTAGGCAGTGACGTTTGTAGAGGCTGCCTTGGACTATAATCCGGTTTACGATCAAAATTTGAACTTGCCTGCGGCGTTGGTTTAAAATGCGGCTCATATTGCCTGGTTACGTTATCGCTAACCTGATCGACTTCTACTACCTCGACACCGTGTTCCGGCCTGACATTGGCCAGGGACCGGTGTAATGCTGTAAACAAGAAATCGTGAACCAAACGACCTTCTCTAAACCTGACTTCCAGTTTTGCCGGATGTGCATTAACATCAACCAGAGTCGGGTCAAGTACCAAATACAAGACAAAAACCGAGTGTCGCCCATGAAACAAGACATCCTGATAGGCTTGCTTAACAGCGTGGGAAACCAGTTTATCCCTTATCAACCGACCGTTGACATAAAAAAACTGCATATCCTGCTGACTGCGGGAAAAGGTCGGCAACCCAACCCAACCGCTTAATTGCAAGCCTGATGCGGCAAAGTCAATTTTTACCGAACTCTCAATAAAAGCGGATCCGCAAATACCGGCAATCCTTTGCTCTTGCGCGCTATCCGTTACTGCGGGTTTTAAATTAAGCACTTCTTTTTGATTATGCGATAACGTAAAACCAATATCAAAGCGGCTCAGCGCCATTCTTTTTATTAACGTTTCAATATGGGCAAATTCGGTTTTTTCAGTTTTTAAAAACTTGCGTCTGGCTGGTGTATTATAAAATAAATCGCGCACATCAACCGTAGTGCCTTGAGGATGCGGATCGGGTTGCGGATCAAAGTTCTGTTCGGAGCCGTCTGCCATTACACTCCAGGCGCACTGGGCATCGGCAGTACGGGAAATTAAAGTAAGTCTGGCAACAGAACTGATACTGGGCAGGGCTTCACCACGAAAACCCATGCTGGCTACCTGTTCCAGATCCTGTAAGCTGGAAATTTTACTGGTCGCATGTCGTGATAAGGCAAGCGACAAGTCCTCTTTGACTATACCTGAACCATCATCCCTGATTTTTATCAGCCGGGCACCGCCCTGCTCAATATCAATGGTGATCTGCCTCGCTCCGGCATCAAAACAATTTTCAACCAGCTCTTTAACCACAGAAGAAGGTCTTTCGACTACTTCACCTGCAGCAATTTGATTAACCAGTTGAATGGGGAGTGAATGAATACGCATAGACAGTTACTATAAATTATTTATCTGAAAATCTATAGTATTATTGATTTGGTAGTGGGTGAAATCTGTAATCATATGTAAATATCAAGTCCAAACTCAACTTTATTGATTAATAATCCGATGACCCTATCATGCATCAATTCCAGCTTCAAAAAGCAAATTGTTTTGCGTACCAGACGTTTAATCCACGTCCTAAAGTTTAGATTTTTACGTTCTATTTTTTGGGTATTGCGCTTACCAATTTCATGCTTATCGGCATCAATATGGCGTTCATAGGCACCCCAATCATCTGTGTAGTACCGCTTGATGCCAAATGGTTCAAGTAACGCTTTGAGTTTTTGAAAAACCACATCCTTACACTTGCCGAACATATAGGCAAGCACGGTGTTGGTAGCGTGGTCAACAGCGTGCCAGAGCCAACGTTGGTTGGATTTATTACCGACATAAGACCACTGTTCGTCGAGTTCTGCCTCACAACCTGCGTCCTCTAGCCTGACGTTCAGTTCGCCGCTGGCACTCAGCTCAAATATTTTGGGATTAACCTGAACAAGACTGACGGCTTTATTTCTCAACGTGTTAATAACCGTATTCTTATCGATTTTTAGCACACGACCAGTATCACGAATACCGCTGCCATTGATTGCCATATCAATCACCCGCTTCTTTATGCCTGGCTCGCAGGCTCGGTAACGATATTTCAGCATAAAGGTTTTAGTTGGGCAATCTGGCTCTCGGCAACGGTAACGTTGTTCACCGTGCGCATTATATCCGGCTGACGAAATATGGTTGCTGTTACACTGGCGACAGGTAACTTGTTGATAACAGGTCATGGTCAATATTATGGGTTTTAATCGAAATGTCATAACTTCAAGTATATTGAAAATTACAGATTTCACCCACTACCGATTATTTTAAAGGCAAGACTGTTTTAATGGGGCTCGGCCTTTACATTCAATTATTCCACCACCATACCAAAGAACGGCTTTATGGTTTTGTTTGATAAGCGGTACCTGACGTTACCGCAGAAACAAGACAGACTTAATATCGGAGTCTGAAGATATATGTTGCAGAAGTAGACTATAACTTTCTGGCAGTATATAGAGCCATAAATTAAGTACGCACTACAGAAAGTATATCGCTAAATCAACTTTAGACTATTTAATTAATGTCTGTTTGAAAGCAAATACTTACCGTTGCGGCGAAGAGTTTTATAACACTCAATGTTCAAGTTTTTAATTCTTGATTTTAAAGAATGCTGATAAATCATGCCTGACAACCAAGTAACTATGATATAGCAGCTGAACGCATTGACCAAAATTCCTTGATTTATCTGGGACCATCTCAGTCAAGCTAAAAAACTTGAACATCGAGTAACAGGCTTATCCACAAAATAATGTGCATAATTTTTGTTGGCGCTGTGATCAAAACCTACATATCCAAGGCCGCAACTCTGTCATCAACGGGAGCAGATTGTCTAAAATAACCCAGCACACCTTTAAAAATAGCATTAGCTACTTTTGATTGATAGCTATTACTTAATAAGTTTCGCTCTTCTGATGCGTTAGAAATGAAAGCAGTTTCAACCAATATGGAGGGTATATCAGGCGATTTTAATACCAAAAAACCTGCTTTTTGTACGGAAAGCTTATGTAATTGCGAAATAGTATCAAAGTGCTTTAATACCTGCTTGGCAACATTAGCACTCGCTTCCTGAGTTGCCGTTTGCGACAAATCCAATAGAACTGATGCTAAAATATCCTCTTTATCGCTAAGACTAACGCCCACTAAATCAGCAGCATTTGCGGTATCCGCCAGCCAACGCGCGGCTTCACTTGAGGCTCCGGTGGTGGATAAGGTATAGACGGAAGCCCCCTTAACGCCGGCATCCTGAAAAGCATCGGCATGTATTGAGATAAATAAATCCGCTTTAGCGGCTCGGGCAATTTTCATCCGGTCTCTAAGACCAACATAATAGTCACCTTTACGAATCATCACGGCTTTCATACCAGACTGTTTACTAATCAATGCTTCCAATTTCTTGGCAATTTCAAAGGTAACTTTTTTCTCTTCAGTGCCCTGAGGTCCATGAGCACCGGGATCATTACCACCGTGCCCCGGATCAATGGCGATCACTATATCATTGGCGGTTACCGCTGCAATCAATTTACCGGCAATTGATTTAGTCGCGACTGTCTTGGGTTGAAAAGACTGGCTCGCAGCCAGCTTGGTCACTTCATCTCCGGTTATTGTGGCGACAATAGGATCTTTATTAAGCAAATCAATGACCAGAACATGTTCATTGCTATTATTGGCGCTTAATGAGAATTTTTTCGTGCTAATCGGCATTTTCAAATCAACAACAATTCTTAAATCAGTGCCGTCTTTTATTCCTGAGCGGACTCGGGTAAATAATGGATGCGCTATAGAAGGTTGATTTAATGAATGCTTTAACCGGGCATTTTTAATATCAATGACCAATCGCGACGGATTATCCATAACAAAAAACCGATGCTCTGTTGATGCTGTCACATCAAACGCCATGCTATTTTGTTTTGAACTAGTAGTATATCGTAATGAATTTACGTTGATTTGTTGCGCATAACTCGACACAGACAATAACTGTAATCCAACGAAGAACAAGATTTTCCAGTAATTTATCATATCAACATCCCCCAACGACAATAATTTGCTTTAAATTATGCCAATATGTCGTTGTTTTTATAAATCCTTTGCAAGTTTTTTAAAGTTTTAAGAAACATACTCTAAATTTACCGACCGGGCAAGCCCTTGTGGTTTTAAAGTAACAATTATATTCGGTTGTGGCAAAAAACCTTTGCCGTTATCTGGCCACTCAATAAAACAGACACTGTCTTGGTCAAAATAATCTCTTATGCCTATCCATTCAAGTTCTTCAGGATCAACGACGCGGTATAAATCAAAATGAAATATTTTACGACCATCGACCACGTACTCTTCAACTAACGTGTAAGTTGGGCTTTTAACCGTGCCATTATAGCCAGCCGCCCGAAGAAAACCTCTGGCTAATGTCGTTTTTCCTGCTCCCAAGTCGCCCTGTAAAAAAATCAGACATTTTGTGGGCACCGACTTAAACAATTCGGCACCCAATTGCTCGGTTGCTTCCGTACTATCCAAATAGCGCTGCATCATACAATCTTTCTGAGGTAAGGCATTAAATCACTGGCCAACAGACCTCTTTCACCGTCCTTTTCTGCAGCTAAATCAGCGGCCAGTCCATGATGATAAACGCCTTGTTGTGCCGCATTTTTCAAGGACAAGCCTTGTGCAAGCAAGCCGGCAATCACACCCGCAAGTACATCGCCCATACCCCCTGAAGCCATGCCCGGATTTCCTGTCGTAGAAACGGCACAATCATTTTCAGAGGCAATTAGTGTACCGGCACCTTTAAGAACCGCAATACCGTCATATTTGGCCTGAATAGCTGAAACAGAGGCAAACCGGTCTTGTTGAATTTCCGCCGTAGAACAATTTAATAAACGGGCGGCTTCACCTGGATGAGGAGTTAAAACCCAGTCAGCATTTTTTACCGGCGAGCGAGCCAATAAATTTAAACCATCAGCATCAATGATCAATAATTTTTGCGCTTTTATGGTCGCTGTAAAAAGTTCTTTTGCCCAATCACTTTGCCCCAAGCCCGGGCCTATCACAATAATACTGGCCTTTTCCAACAAACAGGCAAGCTGCTTTGCACTGTCTACACCATGACACATTAATTCAGGCCGGTTTAGATTCATTAACCCGGCATGTTCTGTCCGTGTTGCGATACTAACCAATCCGGCACCCACTCGCAAAGCCGCTTCACCAGCCAGTCTTGCAGCACCGGAATAACCCAAATCACCACCGACTATCAGCACATGTCCGTAATTACCTTTATGAGCACAACGATCGCGACGCGGTAACGGCGTTTTAACAACACGAACCGCCGACGCTGCAACTTCTTGAAAAAGAGACATCGGCACGGCTAATGAAGCATAAGCAATTTCACCGCAATAGTCAGCCGCTTGCCCGGTAAATAAACCTTGTTTTAACGCAATAAAAGTAACGGTACAGTCTGCTTTTACAGCGCACCCCAGCACATTACCGGTATCGGCATTCAAACCAGACGGACTATCCACTGCAACAACATGGGCAGGTGCCTGATTGATAACCTGAATAGCCACTGCATAAAGCCCCGTTACCGGCCGATCCAGTCCGGTTCCCAACAAGGCATCAACAATGACATCTTCATCAATCAGTTCATCACCCTGAAAGGGAATAATAACCCCCTTTGCCTCACTATAATTCTGGTAAGCTGTCAAGGCATCACCTTTGCTGTTTTCAGGGTTTGCAAGAGCATAAACACTCACTTTCAAGCCGGCTTCCAACGCCAGCCTGGCAACAATATAACCATCGCCGGCGTTATTCCCCGCACCACAAAAAACGGCTACGGATCGTGTATTGGGCCATTTATTTCTGAAACATTGAAAAACCTCATAACCCGCCCTACTCATTAAGTCAAAACCGGAAATGCCTCGATCTTGTATGGCAATTCGGTCAAGCTCTCTAACTTGAGCGGTACGATAGAGCGTTAGGGGTAATTTTTGCATAATAATTATTCGGGTTTAATGCAAGCGGAAAAGAAGGGTCACTGATAATAAGTATAATTTTTTGTAGATTCCAGGATAAATAATTTCGATGCCAACAGATAACATCGCTTCAAGGGATATTATCTGTATAAACTTATAACGACGTGTATGGAAATTTAATTTCTGAAAGATTATAGGCGAACGATTATGCTTTAAGATGCGTATAGCTAACTTCAGGCTTGCCTTCAGACTCAACAAGTTCGCCAATAACAAAAACCGTTTCGCCCAACGATTGTAAAACTTCAATAGTCATTTTTTCATCTTCTGCAGCAACACACACTATCATGCCAATACCGCAATTAAAGGTCGTCAGCATATTTGCCTGAGATACGTTGCCCTGCTCCTGTAGCCACAAAAAAATATCAGGAAACGTCCAGGAAGACAAATCAATACTTGCGTTAAGTCCTTCAGGAAGCACACGTGGTAAATTTTCGGTTAAACCACCGCCAGTGATGTGGGCAAAAGCATGTACAGGTACTTTGTCCAATAGAGATAATAACGCTTTGACATAAATACGGGTCGGCTCCAGTAACGCTTCGCCTAGTGTTTTATCATTAAATGCATCAGTAAGTGCCGAATTACTGTGAGCAATTATTTTTCTGATTAATGAGTAGCCATTGGAATGTGGGCCGGATGAGGCAATACCGATCAGCTTGTCACCGACACTTACTTTACTGCCGTCCAAAACTTTGCTTTTTTCCACAATACCAACGCAGAAACCGGCCAGATCATACTCTCCATCAGCATACATACCAGGCATTTCAGCCGTTTCGCCACCCACCAGCGCCGCGCCGGCCAATTCACAACCCTTACCGATACCCTCTATTACTGATGCTGCCGTATCAACGTCCAATTTTCCGGTAGCAAAATAATCCAGAAAAAATAACGGCTCAGCGCCTTGCACAATAATG
Source organism: Methylobacter sp. S3L5C (assembly GCF_022788635.1). NCBI lineage: Bacteria > Pseudomonadati > Pseudomonadota > Gammaproteobacteria > Methylococcales > Methylococcaceae > Methylobacter > Methylobacter sp. S3L5C. Next base: position 878,603 of record NZ_CP076024.1, read on the forward strand.
TCATTGACGCACATGGCAACCAAATCAATACCTACCGTGTTATGGATGCCTAAATCTATAGCCAGCTTTAGCTTGGTACCTACGCCATCAGTTCCGGAAACCAGAATCGGATTTTTATAACGATCCAATGGCAATTCAAACATTGAGCCAAATCCGCCCAATCCTGACATAACGCCCGCTGTGCGTGTTCTGGCCGCGATGGGCTTGATGCGCTCAACTAATTCATTGCCTGCCGCAATATCAACGCCAGCACTTTTATAATTCAAGCTTTCTTGGTTTTGTGCGCTCAATGTAATTGTCTCTTAAAAATTTAAACTGTCGATATTGTACAAGAAATTGTCGTTTTTTGTGAATGATATGGAAGAAAGCTTGCCAGTGATTATCGATTAGTTGTAAGTTATTACCGAAATAATTAAATCGACTAAAAAAATAATTAAAGTAGCTTGCTATGTCAGCGAGTTAATCTTTAAAAAAACACCAGGTCTTGATTGAGGAATCAATATGAAATTAACAAACTTGTTTAAATCTACACTATTTATTGCTGTTGTTTTATTTAATGGCGCAGCAAATGCATATAGTCCTGAAGAATTAGAGAAAGAGTGCAAAAAACCACGCTTCACTGATTTTAATCTTACCAAATATAACGCAACTGATAATATTGAGGTTGCACCGGAATCCGAGTTTACTATAAAAGTATCACCTTGGGCAGACCCCACCACCATTAAGCTGATGGCAAAAAAACAACCTCTGGCTTTTACTGTAGAAACCAATAGCAGTTTTCACAAAATAAAGGCAAAATTACCTGCTTCCCTGAATGGCAATTTTGTCAGAATTGATGTCAGTGCCATGGCTGAAATGGGATGTGATGATAAAGATGGCTGGCTTATTAAAATAGCCAAGTAACAAAATTGTACCGCCTTGTGTTTGGCAACCAAGTACAAAGCGGTTAGCTGGCTTTAATTTTAAAATATTTCCGCTTAAACCTTGAACAGAATGACATGCTGATGTAGTTATTCTGACCAGCAAATCGTGTGGGCCTCTGATTTAGTCAAGTCCACATTAGCTTTTAATGACTAATGCCGCGCTTCGATTTTTTCATAGTCACAAATCTTACTCACTATTTCATATCCACAAGACTTGATACGCCTGTTCTTTTTGATCAGATTAACGCTCCCGCTGCCCGTATTGATATTTGAATTTACGCTTTAACAATCCGGCCGGATCATCGGGGATTCTTTTCAGCCATTGTTCATTGGCTTGCTGTTCTTCATCCGAAGGCTTTGCGCTGGCGGGTACTTGTTTGGGTGGTTCTTTTTCCTTACCCTCATCTTTTTTCTGCTCGGCTTGCTGAGCCTGATCGGTGCCCGGTTTTTTTTCTTCCGGTTTATTTTGTTGCTCTTGCTTTTCGTCAGATTTTTGTTCATCAGCTTGTTGCTGCTGGGATTTTTTATCTTCAGTCTGTTCGGGCTTTTGCTCGGCTTTTTTCTGCTCTTCAGATTTTTCTGATTGATCATCCGCCTTTTTTTGCCCGGAATTCTCTTTGGACTGTTTTTCCTTATCGTCGGGCTTATCTTTCTTATCCTGAGGCGGCTGTTCTTGCTTTTGTTTTTCCAGGGCTTTTTCTACCAACTCTTTATTGTATTTGGCATCGGCGTCATCTGGGTTACGTTTTAAAGCTTTCTCATAGGCCTTTACGGCTTCTTCCAACTGACCTGATTGTGCAAGCGCATTACCTTGATTGTAGGCACTCAAAGCACTCTGGTTGACTTTCAGACTGTCCAACGCCTTATCGTAGTCACCGGCTTTATAATGTGCTGCTGCTTTCCAGTCAGGATCTTCAAATAGGTTTGCCGCTTCCTCAAATTGGTTGTTTTTATAAACCTGTTGCGCCTGTTGGTCTTTGTTCTGCCATAGATCCTGCCATTCAAAGGCATAACTGTTTTTAGGCAACGGTAATAGCAGTAATAAGCCAATACATAACAGGCCTTTTCTAAAACTTAATGCCGCCAGCGGTAAAACCAGTAACAACAACCAAGGTCCTTTATCTTCCCATTGATCCAGCAATAAATTTTTATTCTCTTTGCCTTCCTGCTGTACCGGCTCGTCTATATTGGCCAGAAAGGCTTTAATATCGGCATCATTTGCTGTTATGGTTTGATAAATGCCCTTGCCTGCCTGAGCCAACTTTGCCAAATCACCGGCATCTAATTTGGGAATCACAATAGTACCTTGTTCATCTTTCAAAAAACCGCCCTCAGGCAACGCTATCGGTGCACCCTCAGTGGTTCCTACGCCCAATATTGACAATCTGTAGTTATCAAGTACGGTTGCTGCATCCGCCGCTTCATCACTATTAATACCGTCGGTAATCAACAATATCTGACCTTTTTGCAGACCTGCCTGTTTGAATAACTCAACGGCTTTTTCCAGTACCATCCGGGTATTACTACCTTCACTGGGCATAATGTCAGTAGTGAGTGCCGATAACTGACTGTCTATGGTTTGCGTATCATTGGTCAGCGGGGTAACAGTAAAAGCATCACCGGCATAAACCAGTAAGGCCGTCTGTCCATCTTTGCGTTGCTTTAAAATATCGGCAATTTTGTAACGTGCCCTAATCAATCGACTGGGTTTAATATCTTCTGCATCCATGGACCGCGACAAATCCAGCGCAATCACCAGCGCCGATTCATTTCGAAATACCGGTGAAGGCAAGCGCTGCCAAGTTGGCCCGGCTAATGCGGCAATGACTAATAAGGCGGCAATAGCACCTGTTGTTAATGACCGATAGCTTTGGTTAACAGCCTTTTCCTGTAATAAATACGGCAATAATTCCGCATCGCACACCGCTGACCAGTTGCCTTGACTGAGTTTGTTTCTTAACATTAAAACAAGTATTACCACAAAAGGGATAATAGCCAACAACCAGTAAGGTCTGATAAAGTGAAATTCAGCCAAGCTCATGACAACCTCACGCGAGATAAACAGATAAAAGCGGACAACCCCAGCGCCAGTGATAATGGCCAGTAATACAATTCACTGCGCGGTCTAAAATATTGTTTATCTTTTTCAACGGGTTCAAGCTTATCCAGTAACATATAGATATTATCCAGTTCATCCGTATTTCTGGCTCGAAAATAACGGCCGCCGGTACTCTCGGCAATCTTCACCAAAGTATTTTCATCCAGATCACGTGATGGATTGACTTTACGGTTGCCAAAAAAACTGCGAACGATCATTTCATCCGCACCGATGCCAATGGTATATATTTTTAATTGGCTTGCAGCAGCCAGTTCAGCGGCTTTTAAGGGTGAAACTTCGCCGGCGGTATTGGCACCATCAGTCATCAAAATCAAAACCCGGCTATTGGCAGGCTGATTTTTAAGACGTTTAACCGCCAAACCAATCGCATCGCCAATAGCTGTATTATCGCCGGCAAGACCAATAACGGATTCATTTAACAAGGTCAATACGGTTTTTCTGTCAAATGTTAACGGCGTTTGCAGATAAGCCTGGGTACCAAATAAAATTAACCCTAATCGGTCTCCTATCCGTCTGTTTATAAAATCGCCAGCTACCCCTTTGGTTGCCGTCAGTCGATCCACAGGCTGCTTGTTAATGATAAAATCCTGTTCTTGCATACTGGCAGATAAATCCACTGCCAACATTAAATCCCGACCACTGACTGCTTGCTCAATGGGCTCTCCCAACCATTGTGGACGAGTACATGCTATTACCAATAAACACCAGGCGATTGCCGCCAATAATAATGGCCATTGTCGGGTTTGGGAAACAGCCCGTGTTTGACCTTCAGAAAAATCATCCATAAACGGGACTTTTAATGCCGCCTGTTCCATAGGAGTATTAGCCGGAAACAGCCAGCGAATTAATAAAGGCAAAGGTAAGGCCGTTAAGAGCCAGGGCCATTCAAAATGAATCATGATTTTTGTTTGCTTTTGGCTGGTAAGGTTTGAGCATTAAGCCAGTCTTCGCACAGACTGATTAACTGAGAAATTTCCGCTTCGGTAGGCGGAGTATTTCGATAAGGTGCGGTGGTTAACAACTGACCACAACCGTCACTAAAAGGCGCCCCTGTTAACGATTTATCAAGAAATACCAACCATTGACGCCCGGTTAAACTCGCCACCTCGGTTCTCGATGTAACACTGATAGCAACACGGCGAAGCAGCATGGACAGTTCACGCAGTTTCTTGTCATTATCCACAACAGAATATTGCTTGATAAAAGCCAGCTGTTTTTTAGCCGTCTTAATGGCTGTTTTACGTGTCAGGCGTTTGTAAAGCCAATATAAAAACACGATAAATAGAGGAATCAACACTGCCAGCAGCCACCAGCCAATTGCCGGAGGCCACCAGCCGATTGCTTCAGGAAGATGTATATCTTTAAGGGGTAGCTGAGTGGTTGGCATTTGTTTATTTCAGTTTATTAAGTATTTATGCATTTTATGCACAATTTAAAACCATGTAATATGGTGTAAATTACATCTTACTCAATTATGTCCGGGAATATTAACGAAATAAGCTGATTACCGTTTTTACGATAAACTTTAAAATCACTGTCCAACGTTAAAATTTGGCTTTGCGGATAAATTTCGGCCAGCCTGACCAGGCATCCATCCGCTAATGACATAGGAACATCGCTATATTTTTTCAATAATATGTTAAGTGGCTGTATTTCATTTTGTAAACTAAATGGCAATGATAAAACGCCTTTTTCCAACCATTGCAACAGTAAGTTAGATTGTTGATAGCGCCTGAGTAAGAAACAGGCTTCAGAAATTATTGCTTCACACGTTAGTAATGGCGGCTGTATATTGGAAAATTGTTGAATAGCCCAACCATGGTAACTGTCATTCTTATTAATAATGGCAACCAGCACGCCAGTATCAACAATTACCTGTTGTTTCATTCACCGTAGCCTTTCATATATTCCGGGTTTGACGATAAATCCCTGGGAGCATCAACAATAACACCCACTTCCCCCTGAACCATATCCAAACAAGATACATTGTTTTTATTTTCGGCCGTAACGGCCTGATTTTCATCTTCGCTTAAGACAATAATTTTTACTTTTTGCCCTTCATGCCAATGCCGATAAGCCTGCGGTAAATGAATAATACCTTCGTTAATTTGAGCTTCAAATGCTATGGTTTGCATAAGGTTTCCTTTCTGGTTGCCAAGCTTTATTCGATTATTGCATTAGTATAATAGGATTCACTATAAGGTGATTATCAATCCTGAATCAGGAACAAATCTCCTACTTAAAATTATCTTAAAGATTGTATGGGGTCTTCGGTAGTACTGCATTGAATGACGGCAATACTTCTTCTTTTAGCCAGTAACTCCAAGCGTTGCAAGCGTTGGGAAAAACGCTGTTGATAACTGGTCAGGCGCTCCTGATCGCTGCTGTCAATAACCACATCCCGCGTCTCATCAGTAAAACGATAGCGACCTTTAATGGGCAAACTGCTTTCCAGCGGATCATAAACAAAAATCAACACCACTTCACAATGTCGGGACAGCTTTGCTATATGCGTTTCGGCTTGTTCATTAATACCACGAAAATCACTGATAATGTAAACCAGACTGCCCGGGCGTGCATGTTGTGTCAATCTGGCCAAGACCTGTTCCAGGGTAATAACCGGAATAACTTCCGTTGACAACTGGCTGACCGGCCCATTGGAATCGCCTCTGGAAACAATCGCATTTAAAAAGCGCAAGACCGCATGCCGGCCATTTTGCGGCTTTAACTCACGGCATTCCTGTTCATAAAATAGCTGACCGCCTATCCGGTCACCATGATGCTCGGCTGTCCACGCCAACAAGCCGGCCAATTTTGCCGCCAATACCGATTTAAAAACGCCACGGGTAGCAAAGTGCATGGTGCGACGGTTATCCACAGAAATAAATACCGGCCTTTCACGTTCTTCCCTAAACACCTTGGTATGCGTTTTTCCGGTACGCGCTGTCACTCTCCAGTCAATACTACGAATATCATCACCTGGTTGATATAAGCGAGCCTCATCAAACTCCATACCGCGACCTTTAAAGCGGGACATATAACCACCGCTTTGCCCGGAACGTTTCTGGCTATGCTGCAACGTTAAACCGCCGGCAGGTCTTGCCAAATCAATCAGCGTCTTCAAAGAGACAGAAACCCGCTCGTCTGCAGGAATTTCCTGTTTATTAAAAAGCATCAAGGTACAGCAATCCTGGAAATCAGCTCTTTAATAAAATAATCCGTAGTAATACCTTCGGCTTCAGCTTCATAAGACAAAATCAGGCGATGCCGCAACACGTCAAAGGCAATATCCTGAATATCTTCAGGGCCGACAAAATCCCGTTGTGACAACCAAGCCTTGGCTCTGGAACAGCGATCCAAAGCAATACTGGCTCTTGGACTGGCACCATATTGCAGCCACGATGCCAAGTCTTTTCCGTAAGCCCCAGGATTACGGGTTGCCAGTATGATTTGCAATAAATAATCTTCAAGGCTTTCCGCCATGTAAATATCCAGCACTTCATTACGTGCCTCAAACAAGGTGCTTTGGCTTATTGGCTCAAATTTATCGGTACTTTTTGATGAATCCGAACGGGCTTCTGACCTGGCTAGATGCAGAATGCTTTTTTCATGTTCGGCCTTCGGGTAATCAACTTTTACATGCAGTAAAAAACGATCCAGTTGCGCTTCAGGTAAGGGATATGTACCTTCCTGTTCGATAGGGTTTTGCGTTGCCATTACCATAAACAATTGTGGTAAGGGGTAAGTTGCCTGACCAACTGTTATTTGCCGCTCTGCCATAGCCTCCAATAACGCCGCCTGTACTTTTGCCGGTGAGCGGTTAATTTCATCAGCCAGTATCAGATTATGAAACAAAGGCCCTTTTTGAAATTCAAAAGTACCTTGCTGGGGCCGATAAATTTCAGTTCCGGTTAAATCGGCAGGTAATAAATCGGGGGTAAACTGGACCCGATGAAAATCGCCGCGAATACCTTTACTCAACACATTGATTGCTCTGGTTTTAGCCAGTCCCGGTGCACCTTCAACCAGAATATGACCATCGGCCAACAAGCCAATGAGCATCCTTTCAACAAGCACATCCTGACCAATAATCTCTTGATTAATGTAATTTTTTAACTTGATTAACAGAGCTTGATTGGTGTCTTTAGTCATTTTTGTTTTGCTGTTATGTTCTGACATGATAATAGTTATTTGTTAATCCATAGTACAAAAGCGTTACGCCTGAAATATTTTATCCCGCTTACCTAAAAGCCAGTTTAAAAAGACTCTTGGTTGCTTACGCAATCTCATAAACCATTTATTTAAGCATTCACTTCCTGCTTTTGAAAAAGAGCAGGGACCCAATAATTACCATTTTTTTTACTAAAATGTTCCCTATTCTAACCGGATATGAGGCGTAACTTGTCATTAATTAAGCAGTAAATCCACAAAAACCGTAAAAGATTATCATCGTGAAGATACGAAGTTTCTTCTTGTCTTCAAGGTTAATCAATCACTATTAATTAAGCTGCGTCTCCATAACTGTAAACTTTAATCATTTCAAAATTCACAAGTATAAAACCCAGTCAGCCCCACTCGGCATAGCCTATATTGTAGGCAAAAAAGCGTGGCAAGGTAAACACGTCCCGTTATCCGTATCCGTCCTTTTGCAACCTATTGCCAGTTATGTTAACTATGGTAACCGACTAATCACACTTTTTTGGCTATTTTATAAAAAAATAACTCTCATCCGCTTCGGGCGTTATCTGATATTTATCCAATTAACTGGGATGTTTTCGATAATTCCGGCGTGATAAATCATGTACGCATAAGGCAAGTTTTTGCGGCTTTAAGTTGTTTAGACATCTATGCCCCTGAAAGAATGTTATCTGTATGAGTTTACAGTGGCATGTATTGGAAATTTAATTTCTGAAAATTTATATATTAATTTTCTGGTGAGAAAAATCTGCCTGTTTTGCCTGATTCAATGCAGTCTGGTAGGCTGGATACGCTTTTTGTGCCTACGCGGAATTAAAGCGCTAGCACCAAAATAGTGGACAAAAAAGCGTTGCCCACCCTATATTTTGAATACTGCTTAAGGGTCGTTAGTCGACGCCCTATGCAGCCTATGATAATATTGACCGATTTTAGTTTGGCTTGGTAAAAATGCACTTAATCAAAAGAGGTCGTCAGCTCGGGATTTAATAAACCGTGCTACCACGATAATCAAGTTGCCTGCGAGGCGACTTTCTCAACACGAAAATTAGCACTGTTACTTGCCATTCCTGGTTAACCTCCCTTACAGACATTAAATAAACGATGACTTTTTTCTCTCCCCAAACAAATCGCTCTGCCGGTGATGACGACATATCCTCTATCAAGCACAATCGCTGGATTCTGGTTTTTATCTTTATTATCAGTATCTATATGCTGTTTGGTCGCTTGGGAGGATGGCCATTATTATCACCTGATGAAGGGCGTAATGCAGAAGTGGCCAGAGAAATGAGCCAATCCGGTTCCTGGCTGGTCCCTACTTATGACGGATTGGCTTATCTGGATAAGCCGGCCTTTTATTTCAAAACCATTGCCTTATCTTTTTCACTGTTTGGCGAATCGGAAGCAGTTGCCAGACTGTCATCTGCTTTCTTTGGTTTTTCACTGGTCGTGGCAGTTTTTCTATTTTGCCGAAAAATGTATGATCTGCGCACCGCCATGCTGGCCATGCTAATCATAACCACGACACCGCTTTACATCGCGTTTTCGAGATTTGTTATTTTCGATATGTCTCTGGCATTTTTTGTTAGCTGCACCATTTTTGCCTGTTTTCTGGCCGAGGAGTGCGAAGACAAGCAGCGGATACGTTGGTATCTGATAGGTGCCTTATGTGCGGGGATTGCCACCCTGATTAAAGGCCCGGTAGGATTTATTATCCCGACGCTGGTGATTGCCATTTTTAACGGCTTTGAGGGAAGATTGAGCGCCATGAAGCGTGCTTTTACGCCCCGCAATTGGGCCGTTTTTTTGGCCATTGTGCTGCCGTGGTTTATCGGCCTGTCGATTCTTCGCCCTGACTTCCCTTATTACGGGATTATGAGAGAATCCATTGCCCGCTTTACTACGACTGAATTTCATCGAACGGCACCTTTTTATTACTATGCACCCATTATTTTAGGTACTTTTTTTGCCTGGAGCTTCCTGCTACCGGAGTCCATCGTTGTTGCCTGGAAAAAAAGGAAAAGCTGGTCTCGCGCTGATCGCCTGTTTATTATCTGGGCCCTTGTTGTCGTCGTATTTTTCTCTATTTCACAATCAAAATTACCCGGCTATATTCTCACTGCAATAGTGGCTCTTGGCGTCCTGACCGCACGTGTTTTTGGCAAGGCAATGAACGACACAAAAGGACAGGCAGCACGCGTTATCTGGCATGGAACAATGCCATTACTGCTTTTTAGCGTCCTGGCAGCTATACTATTGGGCGCTATTGCTTTTGATCCCGAGCTGCTTAAAAGCAGACTCACGTCCAAACAGGATCTCTTTGATCCTTTTATACCTGCGATTCTGCCTTTGGCACTATCCTTTGCTTTCGTTGCTTTGCTTTCAATGTGTGCGCTCTGGAGTCGAAACACGCGACTGATATTTGCAGCCTTTATTAGTTTTCCCCTGCTGCTGTTGACCATTAATTTTAATGCATTATCTATTTATGCAGAGACGCGCTCCGCACGTAGTCTGGCAGAAAAAATTTCAGCAACTTTGCCGCCGACCACCGAACTGGTTTGTATAGAATGCCTGCCCAATGGTCTGCCATTTTATCTCAAACGCCTGGTGACGGTCCTAAGCCGTGACGGTAATGAACTGACCAGTAACTATGTCATATTTACGCTAAATTCCGACAATCCTTGGCCAGAGGGCATCGTACCGATAGCACAAGCCCATGCCTGGCTTGCCACGCGCACTCATCCGGTCTATTTGCTGGCTGATAAAAACCAGTTGGCAGCGCTTAAAGCCATTGCGCTGGAACGCGGCGTTGAAGTCATCAATCTTAATTCCAAATACTCGGCAGCGCTGCTGCCCACGCCAACAGGAAACTAATATGTGCGGTATCTGTGGTTTAGTTATGCTGGAAGGAATCGTTGACGACGACATCATCCCACAACAGGTTAACAAAATGATTGATGCATTAATGCATCGAGGCCCTGATGACACAGGGATTGACGGTGATCATTCGGCACTTTTCGGGATGACCCGGCTGGCCATTCGTGGTTTAAGTGACGGCAAGCAACCCATTATTGACCGTGACAGCGGGGTTATGATGGCCTGTAATGGCGAGATTGATAATCACCTTGAACTACGGGAATGGTTGCTCGAGCGTGGCCGAACTGTTGAACAAAGTACCGACGTTGCCGTCATCCCCGCCATGTATCTGGAACTGGGCGATGCCTTTGTGGAACGGCTTAAGGGAGCCTTTGCCATCGCTATCTGGGATCCGCGTACCAAAAAGCTGTTGCTTGCCCGCGATCGGGCTGGCGAACGTCCACTGTTCTTCTCGATTAACGATGGCGTCATTGCTTTTGCCTCGCTGATAGCCGCACTGGTATCGCCAGGTAAACATGACGTTACTGTCAGTACTAATGCCGTCCACAGTTACTTGCAAGCAGGTTTTTTTGTCGCTCCTGAAACACCTTTTAAAAATATTCAAAAAGTGTTGCCGGGAGAAGTTCTCACCATAGATACCAGCGGCATTCAACGTCGGCATTACTGGAGCTGGAACGCCGTTAATACAACCAAAAAAGCCGGTTCTTTGGACGCGTTCGACGATATTTTCCGGGAATCAGTGCGCAGGCAAAGCGAAGTTGATGTCGATTTTGGCCTGTTTTTAAGCGGCGGTCTTGATTCTTCTTTAATTACCGCCGTTACCCGAGCCATTCGTCCGGAAAAAACCTTGAAAGCCTATAGTCTACGCTTCACTGAAGCATCGTATGACGAAGGACATTATGCCGAGCAAGTCGCGAATACGTTGGGTGTCGAGTTCGTACCCGTTTGGGTGCGCCCCGAAGACTTTCCGCCAACTATCGCAAAACTCGTTCGGCAAGTTGGCGAACCATTGGCCGACCCTGCCTGGGTTCCCAGTGCGCTTTTGGCCAGTCGTGCCGCACAGGATGTTCGCGTAGCGCTGGTTGGCGAAGGTGCGGATGAACTTTTCGGCGGCTATCCGACCTACTTTGGTGCAAATCTTGCCGGCTATTATGCGCGACTGCCCGGTTCAGTCAGGGCACTGGTCAGACGTGTCGTAGAAGGTTGGCCCACCAGTGACAAGAAAGTCACCATCCCCTTCCTGCTTAAACGCTTTATTCAGGGTGACGAGCTCAACTTTCTGGGTCGCCATATACTCTGGACCTCCTGTATTTCTCCGGCAATTTTAAATCGCCTCGGCGTAACACCACCGTTGATTACCAGACCTGATTATTTATCAACAGAAATGCTGGATAGGCTTCAGCAGCACGATCTGGAAACTTCACTGGCGGAAGGGCTATTAACCAAGGCAGACCGTGCCAGCATGAAATCGGCATTGGAACTGCGGGCACCGTTTCTTGATAAGGAAGTCATGGAATTTGCCGCGACTTTACCGGAAAAAGAACGTATTAACCGGCTACAAACCAAAGTTTTTTTAAAGCAGTATGCGCTACGGTATCTGCCTGCCGATATCGTGCATCGTAAAAAACGCGGGCTTTCTGTGCCTTTAAGTAGTTGGTTGCGCGAACCGCTTTATGAATGGGCAAAAGCAAAATTATCGTCACCGTTGCTGGATCAGGTTGGTGTTAATCGTTACGTTGCAGTGGAACTGTTGCAAGAACACATGCAACGTAAAGCTGATCATGCCCGGGCAATCTGGACGCTGTGTGTCCTGAGCGAATGGCTGGAGTGGGTATCTGAAGTTAAGGCAGAGTCAGCAAATATTTTGTAGCCGGATGATTCCATGAGGTTGCCGGAGAACAGGAATCGTAGCGAGGGAAAGCTGTTTTAGTCATTTGAGGTAAATAGTTGTTCCATTAAACGAAAATGAGCGGAAAACAGGGCAAAAATAACTTTTCCGCATCAGGTTTTCTATTTCCGAATAGTCCCCTAACTTAGGCTCGCATTTTTACGTTGCCGCTGTGCCAGAATCCACTTCAATGACAGGGTCAATAAAAAGAAAGCACAGGCAGCGATACCTAAATATTGTGCCAGATGCGATATATCAGCTTGTATGGCACCAGCACCAATAAGTGTTGCCGTCACCCCCAAAGGAAGAAATCCCAACGTGCTTCCTATCCAAAAATCACAATGACTAACAGAGCTCAGTCCTAACAAGATATCGTTATAAAGACCGCTAATTGGCAATTGCCGCATAAATAATACTGATCGCCATCCTCGCGCGTGAGTAGATTGCGACAAGGCAATAATTTTTGGAAATTTTTGCTGAACAAACTCACGCCCACTCCAGCGAGTAAAAATAAAAGTGCCATAAGCCCCCAGCAATGTCCCAAAGTGGCTCCAAAGAAATCCCCAGGCAAAACCAAAGACCACTCCTGCCAGTGTACATAAAAGCAATCTGGGCATACCAATAGCGGTAAGCATTGCGGCAGCAAGCGTAAATATTGCCGGTCCGGCATAGCCGGTTGTAGCCAACCATAATTTAATTTGCTGACTTTGGTTTAACACTTCTTTTAGCGGCATGGAGTAGATTAAATAACTACAACCAATCACCACAACAAGCAGCAAACCCATCGCGATTTTTTTGGACAACGTACTGGTTGATTCAGCCACAACTCACCTGAAATAATAATTAAAAAGCATCTTGATACCAGAGGCTATTAGATGGCACTAAAGAAAAACCCGTTCCGGTAAATGACTCTATCCATTTCATAGGATTCGATATAACTTCCTGAGTCAGTATTTTGGCTATCAACTGATGACCGGGCAACACAGGCCAAGCGACCAACAAGGCCACATCCCATTGAAAAAGCAGCGTAATTCTAACACATAAGCTTGTAGCCATTGCCATTACCGTCAAAGTAAATATTTGCTGAAAAGAAATAATTACCTGCTCTCTGCATTATTAAGCTCAATAAAATGCAGTTTCTGCCGCTATAAAAACCATATCTATCGACGATTTAGAAGATATTCTGTACCGAAAAATCCCTAAATTAGATAGTGTCTAATGCCAATACTGCCATTAATATTCACACTGTCACAGAATCTTAAACAAACTTTCATTTTTTTGTCACAAAAGAGTTTTACTCTTTGACCTGATAGCCAAGAACAAATACCACTGGAAATCTACGATTTTCATTACTGCAATAGCTCGATAGTGACTTTTGCAGAACTATTCTTTATCAGAGGATAAAAAAATGAAACTGCTCTATTCAATCCATAAATACGACGTTTTCATGTTCACCTGGTTAATTAATACCAGAGCGCACACTGCCTTAACGCAAACCAGCCGATACCTGTCAAAAACCGGCGATGGTTCGTTATATTTATTAATCGCAGGATTTTTATTTTGCTATAAAGGGATAGAAAGTCCGCTACTGCAAGCAGTTCTACTGGCATTTTTAATAGAAAGACCCGTTTACTTTATACTAAAAAACGGCCTGAAACGTAATCGTCCCGAAGCAGCGATACAAAACTTTCACAGTATTATTACCCCATCAGATCAATTTAGTTTTCCATCCGGACATACCTCAGCCGCTTTTATGATGGCAACCTTACTTAGCTATTATTTCCCGGCTTTATTAATTCCACTTTATTGTTGGGCGACTGGAGTCGGCTGCTCTCGAGTCATACTGGGTGTACATTTTCCGACCGATATTTTGGTTGGACTTCTTTTGGGTATCAGCGTAGCACTTTTTAGTTTAGGACAAATATGAAAATTTTTTATGGCGTACAAGGAACCGGAAACGGCCACATCACACGCGCAAGAGTTATGGCAAAAGAACTCTATGCCGCCGGGATTGACGTTACCTTTCAATTTACCGGCCGCCCGGCCGATAAATATTTTGATATGGATATTTTTAATGGTTACCAAGTGCGTAGCGGTTTAACCTTTAATACCGATAAGGGACAGGTTAATTATCTAAAAACAGCTTTCGAAGCCAAACCCGTCACCTTTATAAAAGATGTAAAAGCATTGGATTTAAGTGGTTATGACTTGGTCATCAGCGACTTTGAACCCGTTACCGCATGGGCTGCAAAAAATCAAAAAAAGCCGGTTTTAGGCATTGGTCATCAATACGCATTTAACCATAAAATTCCCAGAGCCGGATCCGATCCTATTGCCAATCAAGTCATGAAATATTTTGCGCCCGCCGATACTGGTGTAGGCTTACACTGGCATCATTTTGGTCAGCCCATTTTACCGCCCATCATTGACACGCCAGAAACCCCCAAAAATATTATCAATAATAAAATTGTTGTCTATCTACCTTTCGAGGACCAACAGAAAGTCATCACGCTTTTATCGCCCTTTGAGAATTTTGAGTTTCATCTCTACTCACCTGAACTGGCCCATTCAAAATTTGACCATATTATTTGCAACCCGCTCTCACGTGAGGGATTCCAGAAAGACGTGTATGATTGCTCGGGCATTATCAGTAATGCCGGATTTGAATTGGCCAGTGAAGCACTGCAACTGGGCAAAAAAATCTTGGCCAAACCCTTACACGCACAAATGGAGCAAATATCCAATGCTGCAGCTTTAAAACAGCTGGGCTATGGCCAAACCATGCATGATATGGACATTTCAGTTATTGAACAATGGCTGCATGATAGCCACGCCATTCGCATCACTTACCCCAATATAGCCAAGATATTGGTTAACTGGATACAGAGCGATATGCCCGAAATGGAACCTGATTTTATTGAGGATATTTGGAGCACTGTTGAAGTCCAGCATATTAATCCTTAGCCGATTTCCAAACTTATAACTGATGTTCATTGTTTCATCTAAAACCATATTACTTTTAAACACAATAAAATGAGTTTTAGATGATTTTTAATAATCGCTCAAAAATTTACTCGCTCCAATTCAACTACCAACGGCATTTTACGTACTTGTGTATGAATAGACCCTATGTATTCACCAAGCACACCGATAAAGAATGCTTGAATTGCACCAAAGAAAAAAATGCCTATTAACATTGGGGCGGTACCCAATTGAAAGGAATCCCAAAAGATGAGTTTCGCAATTAGAAAAACTACGGCAACAAAAAGACTCAAAAAAGACAGCAAAAAACCACTCATTGCCATTAAACGGAGTGGTATCTTGGAATGATTGGTAATGCCCAGCATGGCAATATCGTATAGTGTGTAAAAATTATTCTTGGTAATACCACGTTGCCTTTTAGGCTGCCTAAAAGGAACTGTTGCTATAGGAAAGCCTATTTCACACAAAAGTCCGCGAAAATAGGGATAGGGATCATTGATATCACGGAGAATATCAATAACAACCCGATCAAACAGACCTGCTCCAGTCGCATTCTGTACCAATGGCACTTCAGATATCCGGGTTATGAAGCGATAATAGGTCTTTCTTAGAAAAAACATCATTGATGACTCTTCACTTTCCGGCTTGACTGCAAGCACTGTCTTAAAGCCCTCCTCCCATTTTTTTATAAAATCGACGATCATTTCAGGCGGATCTTGCAGATCGGATGCAATCAAGACACAGGCATCTCCCTGTGACTGAAGAATTGCATAATAAGGCGATTTAATATGTCCAAAATTGCGTGCATTAACGATCAGTTTGACTCGTTTGTCCCTTGTAGCGATCTCTTTGATCTTGCTAACAGTATTATCAGTTGAGGCATTATCGATACAAATATGCTCGTAATCATAGGGCAATCCCGCCATGACTGCGACTATACGCTGATAGAGTTCATCAATATTTTCTGCCTCGTTATAACAAGGAGTGACAATACTTATTAATTTTTTTTTCAACATCCTATTTATCCTTTTTATAAACCCAGTAATTCATTAACAGCCAACTTATAATTACGCTTAGCGGAATACATAAAGCCTGACCGATGTAAGGGTTAAATTGGAAATGCTCAATTAAAGCATCCAGCGCGGTTGCATTGATGCCATACACCAGACCATAGGCAGCAATAAACTTACCAAAAACAATCAGCCCACCCCGCAATTTAAAAACCAATCGGCCAATACTAAAATAATTAAAAATTACACCCATTATGGTTGACATAAGCAGTGCAACTAAATAAGGCATATTTAAGGCGATTAAGATGCCATAAATCCCGTAGCCTACAATCGTATTAAGCAGTCCAACACCTATAAATCTGGCTATTAGTTTTATTCGGTCACGGCTTTGTTCGGGTTGAAGATTTACCGGGTTGATGGCTCTTCGATTTGATTTGGGTTGGCGATCTGACCTTCGTGATCGATTACTACTTGGTTTACGCCGCTTCTTCAAGGCAAAATGCCTTCACCGGCAAGCTGCAATTGCTTCCTTATTTCAAGCAGAACCCCCTCTAAAGAGGTTAATTGCGGCTTATAGCCAAAACCAGCAGCACGAGTATTCAGTGAATAATAGTGGGGTTTACCTCCCGTTGCATTAATACCGGCAGTTGCTGCTATCATTTCATATTGCAACCCAAATTGTTCTTGTAGGGCAGCCAATAAACTCGGCTTATCAATAGGAGCTTTGCTGTAACAATCAACGGATGTGTTGGTAGCAGGCGACCTAAGCAAGGCGGCAACCAAATTATAAAAATCCGCTGGGTGAAGAAAGTCACGCACGATGTAGTCGGTTGAGGTCTTTAAAACAGTATTATCACGAATGGCACGCAATATATCAGTTATTAAAAATCGAGCCGAAATATCCTGGGTATGGCTAAAATAGTTAAATACCCGAATATCGACAATCGATAAATGCGGTAACAAGCGATGTCGACATTCAGCATGCAGCTTAGCAACTGAATACCAATCTTGTGGTTGAAGGTTATTGATTGCGACCACAGCCTTGGTATTTTCATCAACGGGCGCGTCAAAACTGGAACCATAAGCAGCACCACTACTCAGAAAGATATAACGACACTGCGGATGCAATCGCACATAGCCCAACGCTATTTCATCATATTTCTGTGTTACGTCAAAAATCGATGCACCCATTGCTGCGGTCTGTGCCGGATTTCCTACACCAACGAAATTAAGAAGGGCATCAAAGTGCTCATCCGCACTAAAAGCTGTGAAATCAGTAACAACGTATCGGTCTGACAAACCTACGTTTGTTAGCCACTGCGCCACAACCTCCGGGCGCCGTGCAAAAAGTGCCAAATCATGGTTATCTTGTTTGGAGAAGGATAATACCAAGTCTTTAGCGATCTGGCTGGTGGCTCCGAGAATGGCTATACGCACAAATACTCCTCAGTTAATCCGCCTTGCGCATTCATCGTCGATTGCTTGGCAACCATGCCGCAAACCTTTGCATCCAGCGCCTTTATATTGATTCTAGCCAAAAGCTCGGGGCGTATTGAGGCTGATTCCAATAACCAGCTTCCAAAACCCCCATCCATTAAATGATCTTCTACCGTGATAATGCTTTCAAAGGCTTCAATCTGTTGAGCCTGATCTCCTTTCGTCTTCATGCTCCACAAAGGCATTGAATTAAGGGAGTAAGACTTCATATCGGATCTCCGGGTCAACAATTGATTGACAAGATCCAGGGTAGCTCCGGTCGTTAAATAACTAATACCACCTTTTTCACCTTCACGAATAGTCAGCCATTTACCCGGTGATACCTTTGGTATTTCAGCATGAATACATGGCTCTCCAGCTTTACCTATGCGAAGGTAGCCAGGCTGTGGATTATTGATGAGATAGCGCATACATGCCCTGACTTCCATTGGATCGCCAGGCGCGGCAATCAGCATATTCGGCATCGCGCGGATCAAGGCATAATCTTGCACAGCATGGTGTGAATAACCAAGATTCCCGTAAGCCATTCCGCCGCCGACAGCAACTACCGTTACTGGAAGATTATGGTAATCGACGTCATTACGAATCTGTTCGGCGCATCTAAATGTCGGAAAGTTCGCAATGGAATAGGCAAAAACATGAAAACCTTCCGAAGCCAGGCCTGCAGCCATCCCCATCATGTTCTGTTCTGCTACTCCGGCATTGAAAAAACGCTTTGGGAAGCGGGAAGCAAATGGCTCTACGACGCCAAAGCCCAAATCCCCGACAACTAATACGATGTTATCGTTAATTTCTGCTGCAGCGACTAGCTCACTAATAAAGGCACTACGCATGAGCCATCTCCAGCTCAGCCAGCGCCATGGCTAATTGTTCATCATTTGGATTTTTGTAGTGCCATTCAACGCGATTTTCCATGAAACTGACACCTTTCCCTTTGGTGGTGTGGGCGACAATAACGGTCGGTTTATCATCGGAAATACTGGATAGTGCTTGGGCAATTAATTGATGATCATGCCCATCAATTTCATGCACCATACAACCAAAGGCTTTTAATTTATCGACGAGTGGCTCCAGGTTCAATGTATTCGCTATTGAATCAAGGCTCTGAAGCTTATTGTAATCAATGATGGCGGTGAGGCTTGTAAGCTTGTGATGTGCCGCAAACATTAAAGCCTCCCAGTTTGTACCTTCATCCATCTCGCCATCGCTCAATAAAACAAATGTTCGCCAAGTCTCACCACGCGCTTTAGCCGCCAAAGCCTTACCTACTCCGAAAGGTAACCCGTGACCTAGTGAGCCGGTTGAAAACTCTACGCCATTAACTTTATGGCTAATATGATTCATTAGCCATGAAAAATCATCGCCATAAGTTTCCAACTGTTCTTTCGGAATAAAGCCGACTTCGGCAAGCGTTGAGTAAACAGCGACACAGGCATGGCCCTTGCTCAAAATAAAACGGTCACGTAACTTGTCATGATGGTCAGCAGGGTTAAAACGCATGACTTCTCCATACAGCACCGCGAGAATATCCGTAATAGAGAGTGCACTGCCAATATGAGAGGCCTTTGCCCTATGGACCATTTTTAGGGCATTTTGTCGGATTCTGTTAGCGAGTATTTGAGTTGTTGACATCAGACATTGACACCCAGACACGCTTCGATCTTACTGACCGCAAATTCCAACATTTCTTGAGTTAATGCGGGTTGCACACCAATCCAGAAAGTATTGTTCATCACATTGTCGGTATTGGTCAGATCACCGCTGATACGGAAGTTGGCACCGATCATATAAGGCTGACGAGTCAGGTTACCGGCAAATAACAAGCGTGAGCCAATTTTGTGCTGATCCAGATAAGTCAGCAGATCCAGCCGTGTAACCGGACTATTGTCTTTCAAGGTAATCGGGAAGCCAAACCAGGAAGGGTCAGAGTGTTTGGTCGCTTCAGGCAAGTGCATAAACTCTTCGCAGCTTTTCAGGCGATTTTTGAGATAAGCAAAGTTGTCCTTGCGAGCCTGGATAAACTGCGGTGCCTTGTCGAGTTGGGCAACGCCACAAGCAGCCTGCATGTCGGTAATTTTTAGGTTGTAACCCAAGTGACTGTAGGTGTACTTGTGGTCGTAGCCCTTGGGCAGTTGACCTAACTTAAAGCAAAAACGTTTGCCACAGGTATTGTCTTTGCCGGGTGCACAGAAACAATCCCGACCCCAATCCCGAAAGCTTTCAGCTATCGTTTTTAGTTTTTTGCTATTGGTAAATACCGCACCGCCCTCACCCATGGTGATGTGGTGAGCGGGATAAAAACTTAAGGTACCAATGTCACCAAACGTGCCGACCATCTGACCACGATAAGTGGTACCCAACGCATCGCAGCAATCTTCGATCAACCACAGGTTGTACTTTTTACAAAGGTCGGTAACGACATCAAGATTAAAAGGGTTGCCCAGTGAATGCGCCAACATAATCGCTTTGGTTTTGGGGCCAATGGCTGCTTCAATCTTGCCGGCATCAATATTGTGGGTTTTAGCATCGACATCGACAAATACCGGTACTGCACCAAATTGAAGAATGGGGTTAACTGTCGTTGGAAAGCCCGCAGCTACACCGATCACTTCATCGCCGGGTTTTATGGCACGGTCGCCCAGCTTGGGAGACGTTAAGGTGCTAAAAGCAACGAGGTTTGCTGAAGAGCCCGAGTTAACGGTAATAAGATGTTTAATACCGATGAAAGCAGCCAGTTTTTCTTCAAATTCTGCATTAAAACGACCTGTAGTTAGCCAACCATCCAGTGAAGCTTCGACCATGAGTTGGCGTTCTTCTACGCCGATTACCTTGCCAGAGGGGGGGATGACACTTGATCCAGGTATGAAGCTTTGTCGCGTATTGCCAAATCTATCGAATCCGTTTACTTCATTGGCAATAACTGCGCGATATACTCGAGCCATGGTTGCATCAGTGAGCTGCGCCCACTGTTTGATTACCAATGATTCATGGAGGAGTATGGATTTATCCAAACGGATATGGCTTTGTATCGGTAATGGTTCGCCAGAAAAATCTGTAGCATCAAGTCCTATGGCTTTTTCAGAGGCTTCAGGTGGTGTGGTTGTAATAAAAAGAAACTGTGCATCCCCATTAGCGTCGCTATCGGTCAATGCCAATGCCGGACGCACTTTGGCTTCAGTTAGATCGGTAAATGGAAATGGTATCTTGTAGATACTACCTGCTTTAAGTTTACAGGTCATTCCAAACATCCTCCGCAGGGGATCCTAAAACATGTTTTGCAAAACCTGTTTGCTCCTGCATTCGGGCCAAAGCAAAGCTCTCAACAGGTGTTGCAGAAATACTATCAATATCTTCAATAATAATCCGTACTTTGGCACCTGCAAGCTTTTCGAGTTGGAGATGAATATATCCCGACTCGTCAACCATTTCTATACGTGTAATTGCATGCATTTTAAAACTCCGCTTTTTAATCTGATTATTAGTGTAGGATATATTTTTCCCATATTGCGTCTTCTTCAGGGTCGTTTTCAATTACGGCTGAATAGGCGGCCAACATAAATTGTTCATTATCATTGAGCTTATCTATTGCTTTAGATTGAATGGGTATTACCATAACCTTAAATTCATTTCCCATTTCGGCGGGCACGTCAATGTATAGCTAATGATTTGGATCAATATGTAAAATGTCTCTTAATACTGCTTGTCTCATGACTAACTCCTGATTTATCTACATTCTATTTTAGTAATCATTTGACAGTCATGCCAAGTTTTAAACGGCGGGGGAAAAGCGTCTACCTTATAGCCCCTAAGTTCCGGAGTGGGAACGCCGGAGCGTTGCCGGATAAATTCCCACGCCGGAGCATGGGAAACAGACAAAAATAAATTATTTATGTCTACGCACCTTTTAAATAAAGGTCAATTTGTTCCAGCGTTACTGCTTTTATGTCCGCACCTTGCTGATACTGTTTTTGCCAGTCCACAATTCTACCGAGAGTTTCATCCAAATGCCACTTCGGATGCCAGTCCAGGCGTGCTTTTGCCTTGGAACAATCCAGCTTCAGGTAATGCGCTTCGTGGGGATGATCACCCTCTTGCAATACCCAGCTTGCTCCATCACCCCAAGTCTTGGTTAAATTATCGACAATCCATTGTACCGGCTTCGCGTCTTCATCGTTTGGCCCAAAGTTCCAACCTTCCGCGTAACTGCTACCTTCCTCGTATAGTTTTTGCGCAAGTATTAAGTAACCGGATAGCGGCTCCAAGACATGTTGCCAAGGACGGGTAGCGTGAGGGTTGCGGATATTAACAGGCTTGCCTTGCGTGATGGCGCGCATTATATCAGGAATGAGTCGATCTTCTGCCCAATCGCCACCGCCGATAACATTGCCCGCTCTGGCAGAGGCCAAAGCTACACCATGCTCTTTATATTTATCGGAATGAAAATATGAGTTACGGTAGGCAGCCGTTACCAGTTCTGCACAACCCTTGCTATTACTATAAGGATCATAACCACCCATAGGCTCGTTTTCACGATAACCCCAAACCCATTCGCGGTTTTCGTAGCATTTGTCGGTAGTGATATTGACTACTGCTTTAACACCATGCGTGTTGCGCACTGCTTCAAGCACATTGACCGTGCCCATGACATTGGTGGAGTATGTCTCGACCGGATTTTCGTAGGAGTATCGCACCAACGGTTGGGCTGCCATGTGAATAACAATTTCAGGTTTGTATTCGGCGAAAACCGCTTGTAATTTAGTCAGGTCACGAATGTCCCCGATAATGCTGGTCATACCATTGCCAACTTTAGCAGCATCAAATAAACTCGGGTTGGTTGGCGGTGCCAAGGAATAGCCTGTCACTTGTGCATCCATGGCCTGCAACCAGAGAGAAAGCCAGCTGCCTTTAAAACCGGTGTGTCCTGTCAAAAGAACCGTTTTGTTCTTCCAAAAATTCGGATTCATAACCATACCTTCCAGGGGGCTTTACCGGATTGCCATAATTCTTCAAGATGCATCTTGTCGCGTAAGGTATCCATGGGTTGCCAGAAGCCATGATGATGAAATGCAGCCAGGCTGCCCTCTTGGGCAAGTCGCTCCAAGGGATCGCGTTCCCAGATTGTCTTGTCGTCAGCAATATAATCAAGTACTTGTGGTGACAGCACAAAGAAACCACCGTTGATCATCGCACCGTCGCCTTTCGGCTTTTCCATGAAGCTGTTAACTTTGTTTCCGGCAAGATCAAGAGCGCCAAAACGTCCGGGGGGGACCGTCGCAGTCAACGTAGCTTTAACATTTTGCGCCTTGTGAAAAGCAATAAGCTCGGTAATATTAACATCACTCACGCCATCACCATAAGTTAAGCAAAATAACTCTTCATCCTTAATATGCTCCTCTACGCGCTTCAAACGGCCGCCCGTCATGGTTTCTTCACCGGTATCAATCAGTGTTACTTTCCATGGCTCCGCAAAGCGCTGATGGACTTCCATCCGGTTATGCTCCATATCAAACGTTACATCAGACATGTGCAAAAAATAGTTGGCAAAATATTCTTTAATAACATAGCCTTTGTAACCGCAACAAATCACAAATTCGTTGATTCCATGATGGGAGTAAGTCTTCATGATATGCCAAAGAATAGGCTTGCCACCGATCTCCACCATGGGTTTTGGTCGTGTGGAAGTTTCTTCGCTTATACGAGTTCCAAGACCACCTGCGAGAATGACTACTTTCATTTTTTTTCCATATGTATCATTGTAAAATATAACCTTAAGATGTCGAAATAGTAGATCAACATATATCTTGGTGTGGCCTTGCAAATTTATTTTCAAAAAGTAAACGGATTAGCCCTATGCCAAAGCCTCCTATTATCAATCATACTAATTTTCTACAGGAAAGTAAGTTGTGACAAAAGAAACTCAATGTAAGATGCTTGCCCAAATCAATTGACTTCCGATACTCAAACAGTTCGTCCTCTAAACGATGCTTTTCAATTACCGCCGACTTTTAGATTAACAAATCCAAGGCTAATCCTTCGGGCATCACTTGAAATACCCAGTTCTAAGGGGGACGTAACATCATGATAAATAAATTCAATTTTTAGCTTATTCTCCTTTCCAACCAGGCTTGAGGGTACCATAATTTTTTTAGTTTCAGGAGTAGATCCCAACGCACTAAAGTTCCAGGTAGCGGACATTTGTCCATTGACCTTAATATCAACCATTAGAGGTTTGCGCTTTTCATTAAGAAAAGGGGTGACCAAAAATTGCAAAGATAATTCTTTACCTTTTATTTCGTCCAATGTTATCGCAATTATGGAAAGATCTCCGTCAGACCATCGGCCCCATGGTTCTGTTAGAGAAAACCCACTGATAATATACCGGTTCGAGAATATGGAGTTAAAATTTATAGTCTCTCCATTTTTCAAGTTATTTGTATAATAATCAATGCCTTGAGAAACGGCAATCGTACCTGAATCATATATCGTATTTACATAACGACTACCAGAACTGGAGATTACGACTTTACCAACATCTGTTTTTTTAAGTTGCCCCATGCCGATCATACTTTGCGAAACGGCATCCCAAGGATGCTGCAACTCAGCTAATGTTATAAGCAGGTTAAACATATTAGGGATCGGTAATTGGGAGATTGTGTTATGTAAATTCATACCTGCATTATCATACTGATAATACTGCTTCACTTGTTTCTGATATTCTAAAATTGGCTTCAAATCAATACCGGGTCTATTAAACAATCCAAAAACAATCATAGTGGAGAAAAGAAAAACAGGTAACTCTGAAGAGGTATATTTTTCAGGAATGCTCAATTGCTTGAAATCGCCCAAACTTTTATTCAATAAGCGTCCAATCTGAGACAAAATGAGGATGACAAAAAAAGTAAACAAAATAAATAAATATTTTTTTACGGCATAGGGATTACTGAGATCCATACGATATAAAATATATTGGCAAAATGATAACCCGGCCACCGATACAACAACCGCACTTAAAAACAATATTGTCCGATCGCTTCCTTTTGATTTTATATCCTGATTCCGTGACCTCCACAAACAAAAAAGCCCAGATACACCCGCGACAATAATCAGAGTGATTACCCAAATTGTAATATCTAATTGAGTTGTCGTAAAAACTTCAAATTTTAACCCGCCATTATGTTTCGCTGCCCCAGCTATGGTTCGAACATATGGATTAAAGAAAGCACTTGCTCCCACAAGAATAATGAATAGAACAAGATAACCTAAATCATTTTTTATGCTCTTTTCTCGAACTAATTCCATAAAAATAATAATAATTGAAGCCCCGAACAGGATTACTATCGGCAATGGATAGGCGAATAATCCAATGTTAATTACAATAAGGAGTGTTAAGAGCCTTGATATTAAAGACTGTGACGTTCTGTATAACCAGAAAAAAATGGCTACAAAATAAGCGGTGGTGACAAGCTGTGGAAAAAAATAATTTTCGATTACCTCATAACCGATAAGGGGAAGAATTATCTTTGAATAATATAATAGAAATAGAACAATACTGACCAGAAGAAAGGATATGAAACCAGTTTCTAATAAAAAATAGCCAATTATGGCAAAAATAATCACACTTGAAATAAGTGTAGCAATGTTTAACCCCAATAAACTGGAATCAAAAAGCAAACCGACGCCCGCGCCAAGATAATGGGTAAGAGGTGGATATAGCTTCATTTCCAACAAGTTTTCCTGATACCCTCCCGATATACCACCATCAGTCATAATCTTGTTGACGAGCGCATTATGCGAAACAAGGTCAATGCTGTCTGAATGAATCTGTCCCCAATTAAAGGCTATAATCATCAGCGTGATTAATACAAAAAACAAAGATAATTTAATCTTATTCATTTTATTTATAATATAAATTGCGAATGTCTTCAACCCGTCTTCCCGATACTTCAAAGCATAATGGGGATTCAGGAGCTATTCTTTAGTCGTCAAGACCTACGTATTGCAGGTTTCAACTTAAAATTCACTTTACCCCGTTAACTAATCGCTATTACTGAGTAAATATTTCAGTGACTAAGGAAGTATATTCAATAATAACTGTTTTATACTTTGCTCCCATGTCAGCCAAGGCATATCGTTGGATGGTTGATGCTGACCAGCGGCATAAAGCTGCAACCATTTGGTAATCGACTGCGCAAACTCACTAGGCAACCTACCACCGAAATAAAAAGCATGCTCTCCTGACACTTCGCGAAACACCGGAATATCTCTGGCTATAATCGACAGCCCATGTTGTGCGGCTTCGATCAAAGGCAGACCAAATCCTTCACCTTCGGAGGCAACAATCAGGCAAGTAGAGGTTGCATAAACTTTTTCCAAAAACTCATCACTAATAGCTTCGAGCCAAAAGAGTCGCTTATTGAGCTCTGGATGGTTGCGTAGACAGTTAACAATTTCAGGTATCGTCCGCCGCATATCCTTAGGCAAGCCTTTCCACCCCTCACTGCCAACGATAACGAGGTTAATATCGACACCTTCCTGCCAGAGTTGTGTAAACGCTTCCAAGGTTTGCAGATACCCTTTCCTCGGCTCAAGGGTGCCAACCATTAGAAAGCTTGGGCGGGCCTTGAGCTTTGCCAGTGTTTGCCCTGCGTTCTTTGGCAAGCCGCAGGTCGGAGCGGAGTTTTCCATATCGGCACCAAGATGAAACCAGCCAATCCTGAATGGACGCTGACGCTTTAAACTATCGGTTTTCAACCAACCATTTAGTTCATCAGCTACAGCGCGGGAGATGCAAACTGCGCCGTCAAACTTGGTAATAGCGTGCAGCCATTGAGCATGGCTTGCATCTAAACCTGATGGGAAGAACTGAGGTAGTTGGAGTGGCAGCAGATCATAAACAATGAAATGGACTTTCACACCAGCATTACGGTAACAAGTGAATAATCCGGCTGCCTCCGCCTCAATCAAAATCTGACCGGATAAATCCAGTCCCAGCAATAAATCACCGTTCTGGGGTTCTACTACTTCATCAAACAATTCATCTGCCGGGCAATCCAGGAGACCTAAGGTATAGCGGCTTGCGTAGCGGTAATGCCAGGCACCGCCTTCGTTGCTCAAATAAACGGGTTCGACCCGGAATCCGGCTGGTGGTGATTTCAGCATTCCCATAACCATAGCGCGAGCCACTCGCTCAATCCCCGTCTTTAAATCCGTTTGACAGGTAGTGGATATATCCAGCAATAGTTGCCGTAGGGGTTGCTTGGCAGGCAACGACTGTGCAATGTTTTGAGCGATGATCCGATACTCCGCATCTGTGGGTGAGTAACCCTCAATTTTGACAATAGCTTTATCCAGGGCGTGAGTACCACATTGAGAACGTGCATAAAACTGTTCTATGGCCTCGACATATTGTTCGGCGCAGCTGTCCGGGGCATGACGGGTTCTAATTATTTCTTGTGCCCGCTGGCCCAATCCGCTTCGTTTTTCATCGTTGTGCCACAAGGTTTCCAAAGCCTCGACAAGCTGGTGGTCTTCAAAGATATCGGGCAACACCCACACTGTATCAGATGACAAGTCAGCCATTGATCCATTGGCATTAACGATGGTGGGCAGAGCATAATTCATGCAATCCAATACCGCTGCAGAAGTTTCACCCCGCGAATTAGTACGAAGCTGTACAGCCAGATCAGCAGCAGCCAAGTAGTTTCTGTATGTTGCCATATCTACCCAACCTGTAATGCGGATTCGTTGATCCAATTTGCTCGTGCGGATAGTCTCCATTAGCCGGGTACCATATTCCGTATTATCATTTTCACCCACAAACACCAGGATACAACGTCTGTCTTGTATCAGGCCAGAGTGCAGCCAAGCATCCAGTAAGTGTTGGTTAAGCTTGGTTACCCCCAATAGACCAAAGCTACAAACCACATAATCATCGGATTTCAATCCTAACTGTTGCCGAGATAGATCTCGATTGCCATCAGTGACTGGTGCACGCAACAAGGGGATTACCGCCCAGTCAGCGGAAAATTGATGGCCATACCACTTGGACGCGAGGTGTCGGGAATATTCCGAGTGGACAATAATACCCTGGGATTGCTGCAATACCTCAAGATTGAGGGGAAATTTCCGCACTGAATCAGTGACACTGCTCGCGTGAAAGTACTCAGCGACAGCGGCATAGCCGTGAGATTGATACAATGCTCCCGCTAAAGTGAACTGAGAGTTGTTACGTGTATCACGGCACCACTGAACGTCACCAAGGTAGAAGTCATGTAACACTACCGCTCCCGGAATGTTAGCCAGCAGATCGAACATATGCTGGTGAAAACCAGAGTTACCAAAATGATAAAGTACCCGGTCATATTGATGAGCATTTTTAACAAACCAGTCGGCTGCTTGCACTCCGCAGTTGGACGTAATCCATGGATCTGTGGTTTTTTCCTGAGCAATAATTACGTCAATATCATAAAAACGTGCCAGTTCCGGCAATAATTCAGCACTATAATCAGATATACCACTTCGCTCTGGTGGAAGTGGTGAAATATAGGCCAACTTCAGCCGCCGACTCAATGGCAACTTAACTACTTGAAGCGGCACAGCAGTTAGCTCCTCAAATATGTTGATCAGGTTTTTTGCCTCGTTATTTGCTTCATGCTGGTTCGTTCCAGATTCACCGACCATCAAACCAACCTTTACACGCTCATGAGGTATTTTAAGGCAAGAACAAATTTCATTTTCGTTAAGTGGCGACAACGCTAACAGCAAGTTGGCCCTTTTAAGGTATTCAATTTTGAGGAGCGTAAAAACATTTACATCTGGATTATCACCAATATTATCTACGTTATCCAATCGATTAATTGCAACTACAGTAGTTAATTGCTGATCAAAAGAACCAATACTAACGACACCGTTATCCTCATAACCTTCAAAAAAACTGGGGATAAACACCACATCCGCTCGTAAGCTGGCGAGAAAAGCTTCACGAATACGCTCGGCAACTTCGCGCCGCCATTCATTACCTGGTTCTGACTCTCGCACCGGACCCGGAGCATACCAGATACAGATATTTTCCTCCGAAAGCAGTCCGTCAAAGGCAATACGAATAGACTCGATGGTGTCAGGAAAGAGGCTATTCAGTGCAAGGATTATTTCATGCTCACCCCGGTTACGCGCTATGGCTTGGGCGAGCGACAAAGTATAGCTGCCAATCTCTCTAAAACGGCTTTCAGTTTGAGCGCCCTGCATATCGATAACGATCCGCACTAAAAATTCTCCTTGTTGTGATTTTGTCTGGCAGCTTTAAGGTCGGCGTAGATAAGACGTGCTCGCGGCGTCAGGCCTGCTAATTCGGCTGCAACCGGAGGAAAGGCATTTCGCCGGGATGATGCATTTCTGGTTGCTCGCCTAATATAACCTTCCAAAGCAGGGAATTTAGCCAATACGACGAATACCATTCGCCTGAGTTTAGATCGTTGACTAACATATAGCTTTATATGCGTCAGCAACAGCTTGATTTTTTCTTTACTTTTTAACTTTGCCACCTTGGGGAAACGAAATAGGCTTTTCGCAGTGCGCCCGAGCATTCTAAGCGGCTCGGTAAGTCGCCATGACAAACTATTATTTATGGCAATTAAAGCTACTTCAGCTTGATGAGCTTTATTTTCGGCTTGCCGAGCTTTAACTTCGGCCTGATAGATTTTAGTTTTTATCTGTTGATCGTAACTATTGGCAATACTTTCCAACGAGAGCCCATAATTAGCCTTAAATGCCTTAACTGTTGCGGCAATAACTTTTGGAGCATTGCCTTTCTGGGCCACAACAGCGTAATCTTGACTAACGTCATTAAGTACATTCATTAATGTCAGTTCGTTATTATCAGCAATTCCGATTGGTTCTTGTAACCTCAAAACCTTTACCTTTGCAAATCCTGAATACTCTGCGATAAAGGACAGTAACTGTAATGGGATAGGCCGCTGATGTGTCGGGTCCAAATAAAAACTTGCAGTACCAACTACAATATTTTCGGGATTGGGCGTTTCAAGGATTAGCAATCCGCCAGGTTTAAGGATTCGTAGCGACTCATTTATTAGAGTTTGAAGCAAATCAAAAGGCAGGTGTTCAGCCAAATGAAATGCCGAAACCAGCATTTGACTTTCCGACGCAACTGATTTCAGGGTTTCGATGGCATCGCCTTGGCTTACATTGAGTCCACGCCTACGAGCAGCATCAAGCATGCCTTGATCAAGATCAACGCCCCGCACATCAATCCCGTTTTCCTGCATAAGTTCCAGCCATTCTCCACGACCACAGCCTAAATCAATACCTTGGCAAGAAATGTCGAATTGCTTAAGCGGCAAAATAAATGGGAGATAGATCTCCAACCGCGATTTAATCAGTTCCTGTGATCCACGGTGACGCTCTTCAAAAGCCCGGTAAAAGTTGAGATCAGCCACGTTGTAACTCCCAAGTAGGCGGCAACCAGGCTACGCCAGTAAAGCGTGGGTGATTGATATTGACAATATTGAAAAGTAGCACCCTGTCTTTCCAAACATAATTGGCGGCAAGATGTGAGTCTGAAGCATGCAATGCAAGGGTGACAGAGTATGATCCCTCCCCCATATTTGCAGGAAAAGAAAAATGATATTTTACACGCTCACCCGGTTCAAGCGTTTTTAAAGACAATCCTAGGTGATGCGTATTGGTACCGTAAATCGATTGCCCTAGACGATCTTTAATCAGGTAGCCCAACACTAGTTCCGGAATATTGACATTTGCACGCACAGTAATTTTAAGAGTAATATTTTCGCCCACATTAACCACTTCCACAGGTTCTCCCTCGCTATTAACAATAACGGCGGATTCTATCTCCGCTTCACCCGTGCCTGAAATGGTTTGTACCTTGCCGGTATCCAGAACTATCTGTTCTATTTTTGAATTTTCTTTTTGCCCGATCACGGCATTGTAATAATCCATGACATCTTCAGGCTCGCCCTGCATGGCCAACTTGCCATCGTTGAGCAGTATCGCACGATCACATATTGATTGGATGGCACTTTTATCGTGTGAGACAATCAGCAAGGTAGTACCTTGTTTACGAAATTCGCGTATACGATCAAAACTTTTATGCTGGAAATAATCATCGCCTACCGATAACGCTTCATCAATAATTAACACATCCGGTCGACGTGCCGTTGCTACACTAAATGCCAAGCGCATTTGCATTCCGCTGGAATAGACACGCACAGGCTGATCCATGTAATCGCCAATTTCGGCAAATGCCTCAATATCAGGAATCAGGCTGGCAATTTCTTCAACGCTCATCCCCAATAATTGCCCTGCCATGTAGGTATTTTGCCGTCCGGTAAAATCGGGATGAAAACCCATGCCAAGCTCCAGTAAGGCGGCTACACGTCCGGTAATATTAACGCTACCGGTAGTGGGTTGAGTCGTACCGGTGATCATTTTAAGCAGAGTACTCTTGCCAGCGCCATTGATACCGATAATGCCCACCGCTTCCCCAGAATTAACGGTGAAATTAATATCCTGCAATACCCATTTAAGCTGATGCTGAGACTTGCTAAAAGGCACTAACCACTCTACCAGCCGCGACCAGCGTGTGGGATATTGTTTGTAGGCTTTGCCTAAATTAGTAATAGTAATGGTGCCCATATTTAATGTGTTTTCGTATCAATTGGGCATTGCCAAAATGAGTTTATGCAAAAAAGCTGCAATAAATTGCAGGCGATCGTTAGTTATAATAGTTATAAATTCGTAAACAATTTGGATATCAATATTCATATAGTCATGTAGAATTCGGTCGCGTAAGTCAATCGCCGAATTCCATTGAAGTAACTCTTGCGGGTTTTATATCACCATTTTGTTCAATGCTGGTAAAAGTATCATAGTCAAATACAGGTATCGGCTCGCCCGCTGACTTGAGCAAATGTTTTGATTTACCGGCAACATTTTCTGTGAAAGCTTTAAAGGCATGCAGACTCCACTTTGCTCAAGTCGAGTCATAGCTCATCGACCATTTCACCGGCATGTTTGCGAAAAAGGCGCAGACCGAGAACACATAAGGCAATAGCAACGATGGTTACAGGCAACAGGCTTTGCCATATCGGCCACTTTCCGGTAACGAGAATATCCTGGAACGCATTAATAAGATTAGCCATAGGATTATAGCCCATCAATGAGCGCATGGATTCAGGTAGGATACTGATCGGATAGACAATCGGAGTGAGCCAAAACCAGAACTGAATGACGATACCAAAAAACTGTCCGACATCGCGAAAGAATACATTAAGCACCCCAAGACTAATGCCTAGACCAATGGCCAAAACAACAAGAATGGCAAGCAAAGGAAACAGCGCCAAATAAACCAGACCGGGAAAGTTACCGGAAATAAGCAAAAAAATACTGAACAGGCCAAATACAATGAAGAAATTAACCATAGCATTAGTAACAACAATAACCGGCAAACATAGCCGAGGAAAACTCAACTTCTTAAGCAGGTTGGCGTGTTCAAGAAAGGTATTTTGCGCGCGGCTAACAATTTCAGCAAACAACCCCCAAGTTAGTATGCCGGCACATAGGTAAATGCTGTAAGCAAAAGAGCCATCAATACCCGGTAATTTAGAGTGCATTATTTGCGAAAAAATCATCGTATAGACTATGATCATAGCTAGCGGATTAATCAACGTCCACGCGGCACCCAGCAAAGAGTTACGGTATTTCGACTGAAATTCGCGCTTTACACTACCAAAAATAAAACTACGATATGCCCATAGGGAATTCAGCATACTCTTCATAAATTAGCCCTTCAAATCAGAAAAAATACGGGA
This sequence comes from Methylobacter sp. S3L5C, assembly GCF_022788635.1. Lineage (NCBI taxonomy): Bacteria > Pseudomonadati > Pseudomonadota > Gammaproteobacteria > Methylococcales > Methylococcaceae > Methylobacter > Methylobacter sp. S3L5C. The sequence goes on from NZ_CP076024.1 coordinate 910,936, forward strand.
GGTCATTAATAATAACGTAATCTGATTATGCAGTGATTTTCTGCTCTTATGGGAAAAGTCACCATGGCAAGTTTAAAAGAAGAAGAGTAATAACATACTGACTCTGCCGCCATAAATATCGTATTCAACATAGTGATTTCGCCACTTTTCTGTTTTGTTAGACGCCGCAGAGAATCTTGACTACATCTCTCATTCGCTTACTGGCCTTCCACCCCAATATTTTTTCGGCTTTATCAGGGTTTCCCTGGCTCCAAGTAATTTCATTCGGCCGCATAAATTGGTCGCTTTGCAGGACATGTTCGGTCCAATCAAGCCCAAAGCAGGCAAAAGATTGAATCACAAAATCCTTGAGCGAATTAGTTTCCCCTGTAGCAATTACGAAGTCATCGGCGTGGTCAGCCTGAAGAATGCGCCACATTGCCTCTACGTATTCAGGTGCCCAACCCCAATCACGTGAGATACTTAAGTCACCCAACGTTAGCTTTTCTGATGATCCACATGAAATTCTATGGGCCGCCTGAACAACTTTTTGAGTTACAAAACGTGCCGGACGAAGCTCGGATTCGTGGTTAAACAAGATGCCGTTCGCAGCGAACATATTGTGGGCTTCGCGGTAATTTCGTACCAGCCAGTGCGCCGCAGATTTAGCTACTGCGTATGGACTTACCGGATTAAATGGTGTGTGTTCATTTGCAGGCACTCCACCGGTATCGCCAAAACATTCACTTGAGCCGGCATGATAAAATCTTGCCGGCAACTCCAAAAATCTGAGCGACTCAAGAATATTAAGTGTTCCGATGGTAATACTTTCAATGGTTTCTGAAGGTTGTTCAAAAGATAGTCCAACTGATGTTTGCCCGGCAAGGTGATAGATTTCATCCGGGCGTGCTTTCGATATTGCTGTCAGTGTACTTTTAAAATCATGCGGTGCCATTGACAGCAAGTTGACCTGCCCTGAAATACCGAGTCGGGCCAGTGAATCAAATCTTGACGCACCTGCATCCCTGGACGTGCCGAAAACCCGATAACCTTTGCTTATCAGTAATTGCGCAAGATATGCACCATCCTGGCCACCAATACCGGTAATAAGTGCTGTTTTCGTCATTTCATAGTTCTCGTAAAATTAAGTTGGGGCTACCAGATGTAGAGGTAATTATGGCATAGATTGCGAAAGTTAATTGTATATTAAGACAATCTACTCTTCAGGTTAGCTGTTATCGTTGTTGACTACATCTTCCTGCGGTGGCGGCCTCCAGCCTATGTTTTAATCAAATAAAACTGTTCAAAGTATTGTAAAATGCCAATCATTCGGATGTCAGATCTTAAAATGAAGCATTTTAAACAGTAGCTTCCAATCCAGCGAGCAATATCATCGCTATACACTTTCAGAGATTAAACTTCCAAAAATTCCGTTAGATTCTGTCCATTTAACAAAATCAAGCCAGAACGACCTTGTCAATTTGGGTCAAAATGAATGGAATAGGGATTTACCACGACCAAATCCGATTAATTTACTCTTCTTGGCAGGCTTATTTTGGTCCACTATACACTTTGCCATAATAAATCAACGCTGTTGCTAATCGGTATGTTTGAATATTTTTTAATTTGAACGAGGTTAACAAACTTGCTCGTAGTTTTTCTAACAACGCTTTGGAAAAAGATATTGATAATACTGCCATTGATATGATGACTTAATTAACTCCTGGTTTTAAACCAGTACCTGAAAAATTTTCAAGCTGACAATGTCATACTGCTGAGGTTGATGCGAGAAAAAATGACGCAAAGCATCTTTCAGAATTTGTTCAATTGTACATCCTTGTTGCACTGCCTGATGCTTGGCATAAAGTAAAAATTAATCATCAATATTTATAATGGTTCGCATAAATTTATCACCCGATAACAAATGAGTACAAAATAAAACAGAAAACCCTAATAAATGCAAGTATGTATCTATATCTAAAGAAATAAAGGAGTCTGACTCTTCTTAGCTCTTTCAATTGATGACGAAAAAAGAGCCCGCTTTGTTGTCATGTCACTTATGTGCCGACAAATAATAAGGCAATCCCAACAATCGTGATAGTGCGCCAAAAATTTGAAACAACAATCCTATGATCGCGCCATTCTGAATCAGCAGTAAATGGGAGAGCAAAAAGTCAAATGCCGCAGTGCCAAAGCCAAAGCCACCAGCCACTCCAAATACCCCGCCAAATATAGCCAATGGAAAAACGATAAAGCCTTTCATTGGTGATACGGCATCACCAACCGCAAATGCAATAAACAGCAATGAAGTACACCAAAAAATATGATTTAGCAGTGACAATCCCAAGGCCACAAGCAAGACTCTTGGATTTTCACGTAATGCATTAAACGATGCAATCATCTGTGTCAAGCGTTGTCCCCATGTATATTTTCCAAGCCAACTCCTGATATAACTATTATTATAAAGGCACCGAGAACCGGCAATACGAAAAGCAATCAAAGGGCCTATGCCCGCAGCAAATGACATTCCAACAACAAGATTACGAGCAGGGAGATCTTTTAACATATCCCAACCGATTATGCTGACTACATTGGCCAGCAGAAACAAACCCAACAAACCAATAACACGATCAATAGCGACAGCCATTACCGCGCGAGTTCTTAAACCAGCGCCCACATGTTCAACGACGTAACCGGCTTTAATAAAATCACCACCATTTGAACTGGGCATAGCAAGATCAAAAAAAGAGCCAATCATTGTCCAGCGCAGCGCCTGCCAAAAAGGCACAAAAAAACCTTGGCTCGCCAATATAACTTTAAAACGATAAGAAACAATCCAGAAAGGTGGCAGTGTTAGTAAAAAAGCAGCCAATAACCAAGGCCAGGTTTTTGATAATGATGCCAGAACAGCAACATCAATACGATTAAAGTAAACCAACAACCCGATAATAGTAGCCGCAACAGCCAATTTAAACCAAATAGAAGTAACCGTGCGACGCAACCAATAGTGCAAATTCAACATGTATAGTTACTCAATCGCAACGAAACAACTCAAACCAAAGATAGACAAGTAAACGCTTACCCGTTGGCCAAATCTTGAAATGCGTTTCACCATAGCCACGAGATATTTCTTGTGTTGGAAATTCGATTCGTGGAATATTCAATTTGTAAGCGCGTACAACCATCTCAATGTCAATCGACAAGCCAACATCAAGAACTTTCATTTGCGTAAACGCAGATCGCTTCCAACCCTTAAAGCCATGCAGTACATCGCGTACCCAAGGCCCTTGGCGATTCCAAGCTAGCGCAGCAACTGCAGCTAACCCAAGTACAGCCCACTTACGCGGACGCCAAAAATGTTCATCTTCTTCATTAACAGATCCTGCAATCTGTCTGCTAGCAACGACTAGCTCGTTACCTTGCTCAAAAAGTGGCCTAAATTTACGCAAATCATCTGCTGGCAATGTTCCTTTGGCAAAAAAAACAACCACCGCATCACCAGTAGCCATGTCATTCGCATAAACATAAGCGGCATTTAAACCACGTTTAGGCTGACGATAAACCGAAATTCCTTGGCTTTTAAGATACTGAACCGTACCATCAGTGCTACCACCATCGACAGCAAATACTTCATCAAACTCATCAATCGGTAACTTTGGCACATCTTCTAGGCAGCCTTGTAGTTCATTCCATACGATCAAACATAACGAAATTTTCATATTACTTCCTTGTTAGTTAGTTAATTCACTCGCCATTTGTAATGATTCAGCTACTGCAATATCTGAATTCATGTGCTCCCATCTACCCCATCGTCCAAGACCAATAATGCCATTTTCTCGCGCCCAAGCCAATATTCTCTCAACTTTTTCCGGCTTACCAAGCGTATTAATAGGGTAAGCAAATTCATTATGAAAACGCACACCATCAGTCGGTAATGATCGAGTAGCATTGGCTTCAGTCCAGTAACCTTTTGCCCCTGGGGAAAAATTTGAGCGCAGTAATAATCTGTGATGTGCGATTGACTCATCGGGCTCATAGGTCCAATGCGATTTACTGTCCAACGTTTCCGAATAATAATCAACGTCGATTGGTGCATTTTTAAGGCTTGTAATTGCCGTCAAAATATCTTTTGGCAAAGCACAATAGCCAGACCATAACGTCCAGGGAATAGTTGAAATAATCGTGTCTGCCTGCCAGCTCCCATTGACTGCGCGTTTTACCAAATCAATATTCTCGACGGTGCAGTTTGTAATTAGCGAATCACCTAGCGCTTCGCCCATACGTCGCCATACTTCGCCATAACCGAATTCCTTCGGATAAAGAAAAGTACCGTGCGCAGGTAATGCGCCCATAGGCCGACCTTCCAAACAACTCAACAAGGTTTCCCGAAACGAGACATTGGGCAGCTTGTACAACCAATAAGTGCCAAGTTCATCTGGATCCATAGACCAGATTTTGCGATTATAAGGCAACATGTATTCCTGAGCGATAAGATCACCCAGCTTCCATTTAATCCATGCGGCAAATGATTCAGGCATTGCTTCACCGCGTACACAACCAGCCTGCGCAATTGATTCAAGATAATCTGCCTGTACTTCACTCGGAAACTGCCAAAGATTGGCCTCAAGTGGATGATCGACTTCCATGCCCCGAATACGGATCTTGGACACACGGTCATGAAGATTCCATTCTTCTCGCGGCATAAAGCGAAAGAGAAAATCGAGCACTTCCTTGCGCTTCACATCCAGAAAATGACCGCCACCGATATCCAGTGGCGCACCATTGACTATTTCGGAACGACAAAGTCCTCCGGCAAGACTTTGTTGTTCTATAACAAGAATATCATCCAAGGTGTAGCCCGCATCAAGCAGTGCATGTGCTAATGTCAAGCCGCTTGGGCCAGCACCAAGCACTACAAATTTATATTTTTTCATTATGTTTAGAGGAAAAGATTTTTGAATCTGTAAAAAAGTAATAAGGCATTTTATTGTTTTAAAATCATGGGTTTTTAATAGCAGTTTCCGAGGCTTTTACAATAGTTGACCTCCGCCATAAAAATCCATTGCTCCATTGAATATTTTGAAGGTCATCGGTAAGTTTACCTGATATATTCCAACTCGGCACATACACGATACCATTTTGAAGTTTTGCCAATGCTTGGCTACCTGTTTCGGTTGTTAACACAAGACTTTCAGTATCACTGCCTGCTATATTTGCCTGGCCTTCTCCAGCCTTCCAATTATCAACCAGATCAGAAGCCGATTTAATTTGAACATACATTTTGGATAGATTGATAAATAGTGTAAACCGGCTTCCATCCGGTTGTGCGACATCCAAATCCACAGCCTTATATTTTGGGTCTTTTTTAAGCTGTGCGACTATCCCAGAATCAAGGCGCGAAGAAAATGGAGGCCAATTATCGCCACTTTTGTAAATTATTCCTGACGGGGATTTGTTTTTAATAAATTTAAGCGCGTCATCAACTGACATCGATGTGTTTGAATAGTATGGCAACACCATATAAGTCAAATAAAAACCACCCTTCAAGCCTTCGTAGTCCAAAAGTCTGAGATGGTAATAGCGATTTCCCCCCAGAAAAATAACTGTCTTGCTTGCTTGAGCAGCATCAAGCTTTTTGGCAATTTCACTAACTATCTTATCAGTATTCCAATTCCTAGAATCTGGTCTTGCCTCCGCGTCCAAAGCCAAAACAGGATTTATTTTAAAAACAGATCGGAATTGATTTGCTAAATTCTCGCTTAATAAACTGTTGCTATATAAATAGCCTGATAAGGGAAGCATATAAGCCAGCGCTACCAAAATAACGGCCAATTTACTCCTAGGAAATCGAGATACCATAATTCCTGCAAACACAAAGACTGGCACTAGACTTGGATAGAGATAACGGGGGTCTTTAATCTCGCCAAATGTAGCAAGTATAAAGGGAATAATGAGCCATAAAAATAATACTTTTATTAAAGTTTGCGTATGAATATTGACATCGACTTTCTCAACATTTTTACGAGGCTGTATAAATCTCAAAATCAACATAACCACCGCGAAAAAGCTCGCAATGAGCATTGCTGGGAGTGTAAAGACATTACGCAAATATTCCAGCACAACATGGATATCAAAAGCGTTTCCAAACCCATATAGCTGAGCCATACCGTGAGATGACAATAAAATTGTCATCTCAAAAATCTGCCTCAAATTATAAAAATAATATAATCCAGCCAGAATTGTAAAAAAGATTACAGGAATGAAAAGTACAAATGTACTCCAAACAGATAATTTTCGAATATTGCTGTAGACCAAAAAAATAAAGGCTGGCAAAACAAATGCAACAAAAGTAACTTTTGTTAATAGCCCTAAAAAAATAAATATCCCGCTTATTACAGACCATTTCCTTTCTCGTGTTCTGTACAACAACCACAGTGAATATATTGCAGCGCAAACAAAAGCAACAAAGGGAAGTTCAACCAGATAATTATGTGAAAGCATTGTGGTTAATGGGTGAAGCCCAAATAACACAAATACAAAGAAACCTGCCTTATCACCTACTTGTGGACTTGCTAATTCCCGTGCAATCCCAAACAATGCCCAAGCGAGAATAAACCAAGTGAAGTTGAGTGAAATGACTGCAGCATCCAAACTTGGACCAAAGAAATAAAATGCGGGTTGAACTATGACTGGTAAAAGAGGAACTCTTCCCCGATCCAAATTGAAGATGGATATAAAAAAATCAAAGAAGCCATTTTGCATTAAAGTGTTGTGTAAAATAGTGGCCTGATAAAGATAGAGCCCCTGATCCCACGCTGGAGGGCTGATATCCAAACATGACCAACGTACTGACAAACCAAAAAAAATAAAAACAGCAAGAATCGTCGCAAGCCTCCATGCTGCTGACATAGAGCTTAAAAAGCGATTACTTGTGATCAAAAATTCAGTTTGTGACAATATAATTCTCCAAAAAACATTTAATACTTGCATCAATAAAAATAAACAATGTACTTTGCGAATTTTTTATAAGATGGTACTTAAAGCCTTCGAATGCGATGGCATTGGATTACAGGAACATCCTTTGTTCCAAAAGAAAGTTCCCGCCTAAACTCAAATACCTTCGCGGCATTCATTGTCAGGACAATAGAGAAAGGTCTATCGCCATTTATCCCTCCAGGGTCATTTATCTTTAAGATAAACATCTTCAATCTTAATCAACAAACTCTAATTTGACTTTTTAAAAAGACCGTTCAAAAAAGCTGGCGCAAGCGCTCCCATACAAGCAAAAGTAGGAATAATCGGCATTATGTAGCGTGCTTGTATAGCGCTAAAAGAACTGGCATCAATAATGCCAAACAATGCAATGCGCGTAATAATAGCGGTCGCTAGGACTACAAAAATACCCCCCCCCCCAGCGAGGTGTTCTCTATGAACGACTAACGAAAAAATGCCCCCTATAATCAAGAGACAGATTACATATCCTATCCATTCGTAAACTGTACAAAGTTTCAACAACCATTGATCCGCTCTATGTATTTTCGGATGTACATCCAACTTATCGATACCGATCTCCGCTTTTACATCACCCTTAAAGGTCGACACAGCTCCTGCTTTTAATTGGCTTAAGGCAATGCTTCCTTTTTTGCCATCTAGCGTTAAGTAATGTAGAGTTGTTGTGGGTGTGATACTGATGGATGAAACAGTAAATGCATACGCACCGGGAACATCTGCACGCTGCTGTCCAGACAAACTCGACCATGGCGGTATCTCGTTTTCCGCACCCAGGCCGATTAATGTACCTGTCGGCAAGATTGTCCAGCCAGTTACGACTGTGTGGGGCGGTGCGGTTCGTCGCCCTGTAATTGTTACATAGTTATCAAACTGGCTGACCGATGCGTTCTCTTTGGGCGATTCAAGATATTGAAATTTTGGTTCTACTAAAAGTTGTAATACGTTAAAAACAGATTTCGGTACATCCGGCATCCATTTATCCACATCGGGATCAAGAAAAGAAGAAAGGGTAAATCCTCGCTTCTTCAACCGGCCGGTTGCAAATGCATTTTCGAGTTCATTTGCTGCTGCTGCGTACTTGCTATCTGCAAATCTGGCATCCTGGTGCCATCCTGCTTGTGCTGCAACATCGCGTAGCGCCCAGAGAAACCATCCGTTACCAATCGCTCCTGCAATGCCCGTATTCTGACTTGATATAGCAATCCACATTTTACCAATACCAGTTTCCATGAAAGGTTGAAGCTCACGGAAGGTAGGGCTTTCTTTATAGGCCATAGTAAGCGCCTCTTTAGTGACCGTAAAGTGCTTCGGTGTTCGTCCGACATCAATGCCATTGAGTGCGGCAATCGCTTGTTGATATCCTGGTGCCGCCAGCTCATAACGGGCAAATACACCCCATTTCAGATAATTACCACCGGCTACTATTACACCTAAAAAAATTATTGATAGTAATGGCGCAATCAACAGCGGTATCGCTAATTGTTGCTTACCCCAACTACACCACCAACGCTGACGGTCTAACCAAGACCAACAGGCAATCACTAATAGTGGCATGGCCAATACGATTCCTTCTTTGCGAGTATGGAAAGCAATTGCGAATCCCACTATATAAACGACAAGAGCAATTCTACGTCGGTATGTGAATCCTTGCTCGCGGCAGTTCCATAACTCGATACCTGCACCGATGATGGCAGCAAAAACTACAGTTAGAAATGTTTCGGCAAGCGCCCTGTCAAAAAAACTGATTGTGTAGGGATGAAAGGCCAAAAAGGCAAAAAGCAGAGCTGCCAACCAGGCCATCCGAGCGAAGCGAAGAAAGGCAAAGGCAAGATAACCGATAGCAAGCAGCCAAGCCAAATCAATTCCTAATCTGGCTGAAATGCCGAACAATTGTAAACAGTATAACCATGCTGAATAAATCGGCAGGTGAATAAAAGTCATCTGATTGTAAGAATCACCACCCCAAATTTTATTAAAGGCTGTTTGAATATACCAATATTCGTCATGTGGCGAATTTAACGCCAGAATGTCACGGTCTCCGGTAAGAATTAGCCTGAAAATGGCTGTCATTACAATAAATATCCATAACAAGCGCTCGTTTCCCATTTTGATCATTTATTTAATACCTTACGCATCCATGCGGCAGTTTTAACAATCCCATCTTCAATCCTTACCTTAGGTTCCCATCCCAGTTCCTGTCGTGCCAAAGAATTATCCAGAACGCTTATTGGGACGTCAAACGGTCGTCCAGGCTGGTAATGCCTAATCACTTCGCGCCCGAGAACCTTCTCCAGCAGGACGATCATGTCATTCAGACTGGTGCCGACGCCTGAGCTGATATTGAAGACGGAATTTGTTCCTTCGTAATTTACGGCGAGAGCAAATGCCTCGGCGACATCGCTAACATAGAGATAGTCACGGGTAACACTGCCATCACCCCAGATTTCAATTGGTTGGTTTTGGATTGCTTTGCTCAAGAACACGCCCACTGCGCCTTGAGCAGTCTCGACACGCTGGCGCTCGCCAAAGGGATTGGCAACCCGAAGAATATTGGCATTAATGCCATGCAGTTCTTGATACATTAGCAAGTATTTCTCAATGGCCAGCTTTGTTATGCCATAGGATACTCGTGGCTCCGTTGGATGTTTTTCGTCTATGGGTAGATACACGGGATTGCCATAAACAGTACCCCCAGATGAAATAAAGACAATCTTGCGAACCTGTTTAGCAACCATCGCATTGAGCAACTGCAAGGTGGCGACAAGATTGCTCTGCACATCATAAATCGGGTCATCATTAGAGTTCTTGGGCAACGTTGTCGAGACCAGATGCAAGATGACATCAACGTCGTCTATTGCGCTACTTACATCATGGACGCTCATCAAATCGCCCGTCAGCCACTCAACTCTTTCGCCATCCAAAAACTGCCGATAGGGTTCTACGCGGGGACGTTCAAAAATGCGCAATTGATGACCATCTTTAAGCAATCGATCTGCGATGGTTGAGCCGATAAAGCCACCACCGCCAAAAATAGTAATTTTCATCGGGTTAGCCCAATAACGTTTGTTGTAGCATAATGCAAATTATTTAATGAAAGCGTCAAAGGAAACAGTCTTTCCAGCGCATGAAGTGACGTGCCATCGTAAGGCAAGGGTTCTTCAGGATAGTCGTCCCAACCCAGGTTTAAATTCAGTAATGGAACCAAAGCTGAAGCCTTGGCCCAAAACATAGTGCCCACAGGAAAAATAAAATGTTCGGGTAATGTTTCAAGCCCCATTCGTGCTGCTAATGGTTTAGCAAAGGCAAGATTAGTCCCCCAGCCTACTATATAAGGGTCATCAGGAAAAATCATCCCAATTGACACATCGTTATTCATGTGTGTCAAGATGGTATCTGCCATTGGGCGCGATTCACTACCGAGCAAATTTTCCAACAAGAACTGACGCCATGTTTCACCCATCGAAGGATCCTTTACATCGACAGTTTTTTTTGTATGGATATGCCCGATAAAGTCATAGTTAGCTAATATCCCCTGACCGAAAGCCGTAAGCAACGGCCCTATATCCCGACCGCGATTAGGGACAAGCTGTATATCAACAACTTTGCCTTTATAATTTATTAGCTCGCTAACAATCAACTGACGAGTGTTTTCATCGGTGATGCTAACAAACAAGTCAGGGCAAATCCGATTATATGCAAGTTGAGTAATTATTTCATCTAACAACTCAGGGTAGTAAATATGTAAATGCAATGCAATACGATGATTTTCCGGTAAATTATCTACCATGACTTCCGGTGCGACAATCACCGGATAATTCCAAGATCCTTCTGGATGAGCCTCTCGTAAGTAGTCCGCAAATGGGTCTGTACCATGAGTTGCAAGTCCATGCTGCTCTTGGTAAATGCCGGGATGAAAGCCCGGGAAAGGTTTTCGGCGGTTAATCCCGCTTGCCCAGGCGCGAACATAAAGACGAACTTCATCTTCAATCGAATGCACTTGCTGATGTTGAGGGCACGAGAAGTCTTGCCGAAACAGGCCGGCATCGAGAATGGTTTTTGTATCTACCTGCTCTTGCCGCGTACGATTGCAAATCCCTTGTGCCAAAACCTCAAGACGGGTAACGTATTTTTTCATATTAAAGTATGAAATCGAGGCTACACGGCATTGCTCTCCAACGTCCTCACGTAAAAGCTGCGAAGCGGCCAAGGCCAGAATTTTTTGAGCCATATCAGATGAGTCAAGATATTGTGCAACACAATGATCTCGCAGACCACTGTGAATAAGAAAATCCGCTATTCCGGTTGTCTTATCAAAACAAAGTACCGGCATCCCATAAGCCATTGCGTCAATCGCAACATTCGGCAATGGGTCTAGCCGCGACGAAAGCAGTAGCAGATCAGCTTCCTCATAAGCAGTTTCGATAGCGGTGGTTTCATTAATGAACAAAATATGTTCCTGAAGACCTGCACGGCGAACCTGGTCTGCCAGATAAACAGAATACCCGATGTCATTTTCCGGATCATAGCCATTTCCGATCCAAATAAAACGACACCTAATTCCATCGGGCGCACGAATAACACGGGTGGCACATTCGATAAACAGGTCAATACCTTTACGTAACTGCACAGACCCAGCTCCAAGCACAATCACTGTGTTCTCTGCAAGGCCCTTAGGACGTATTAACCGGTGTATATGCTCACTCTCTATCTGGCGTTGCCCCTCACTGAATTCGGTCGGCAACAAACATCGGCCTTGGGGGAGAATATGAGCGGCCCGCTCGCTCAGATCAGGATACTCAGCGAACGCGTTTTCCATAGTTATATTCGCCGAGAAAACAACCTCGCCAGACCAAAAAATGGCGTCTCTGAACGCATCCCGAGGGCGGGTGTAAGAAGCGAATTCATGAATCAAACTGATTGCAGGAACAAAGAATTTGCCCAGAGCTGGCAGCACTACGCGAGATTCTATGCTGTTAACCAAAGCGAATTTGAAATTAAAACTCGCACAGAGTTGGCCAACAATAGCATTTGCTAGGACTGGATTTCTCCTCAGGCAAAACGATTCAATCACTGCTGCCCCCGACAATTTAAAGGCATCGGAAAGTGAACCACCACCCAACAATAATGCAACAACGTTATGATGTTCTGCGAGAGCTTTAACGAGATTAAGACTTAGCACCGGTGCCCCAGTTCTGGATGCATCGTGGCTTACCACCAGTATCGTCTCGCGATCGGCTTTAAAATCATAAACGCCACAAAGATCCATCTCGGGTAGCATGTAAATGCGATCCTCATGATATCCATAAAGTAAATAATGAGTTGCTGGATCCATTCCAGCGGCAGCCACTTCTGGATATAACTTAAGATAAAGATCCCGATTGAAATTATCCGGAAGCTTGCCATACTCGCTACCAATATCCATCTCCGGCAGAGTGTAAGCACGACTCTCTCGACAGCCGTCCAGCAAATAGTGTATTGCTGGATCAAACCCCGCCTCGGCTACGTCTGGATTAAGTTTGAGATAAGCATCCCGATCGAAGCTCTCTGGAAGCTTATCGAGGTTAATGGTTAATTTCCTATAAGCACGCTTCACTAGCAATACTAACTTCAGTCGACTGACTCGGCGTGAAATAAACCGTAATGGTTTCGTTATCTGCCAACTGGTTGAGCGCCGCAAAACAGCAATTTCATGAGCATGGATTGTTAAGGTTTGATTGAGATTGACGATCTGTGCATTTGCAGTTCGTAATAGCGCATCAAATTTTTCTGCCTGGAGCTTGTATGCATTTATCTGTTGTTCGCGTTCAATTAACTGAGACTGTAACTTGTTAGCTGCAACAGAATCGATGGCGTTGATTTCAGCCGTTTCATCAAGAAATATCTGCAGGTCATCAGCGGTATATTGGCGTAATTTAGGTACAGCATCTATATCTTGGATTTTTGAGAAGTCAGTAGCGTTGATAAGCGATTTGTCAGAGTGATATTTGCCGTAATGCGCTCTGGCCAAAAGTGAATGACGCATCAAGTCATCAACCGATATATTACTTGCCATATCAAGCAGATCAGCCTCAGTTCGCCATAGCCAGGCATCCGGATAGGCAAGATCACCGCCCCCATGGAACCGGGAGCGATAGCTTTGATGCATCAGTAAAGGAGTGCCGGCCGCCATGGCCTCAAGAGTCGCTTTTCCACCACCTAAAGGAAACGACGAAATATAAAGATCCACATGGTATTCAATGAGTGCTCTGGCAACCGATGGCACCCACGGGATATTAGTGAAACGCGCAGGGTCGACACCCTCAGCCATAAGCGCATGTTGTAAACCAGCTTCCATATCCGCTGTTAGGCTACCAATGTGAATGTGGCGACCACTGGTCGCAGCCAGTAACTTTGGTATCAGTTTAAAATAGTCGTAAAGGTAATAACTTGCGTTAAATTTATCCGGGCGGCCACTGGAACAAGTCACAAGATGCCCTTCACTTAAAAATTGATCAGACCTTGGCTCTAATGAGCCAAGGTTGATCGTAAGCGGCCAATAGTAATTATTCTTTATACCTAATTCATTCTTGCAATGGAAGAATCCTATATTGTGCGGATCTATATGGATAAAATCCTCACAGGTAACTCCCAAGCATAAATGGTGATCTGCATGATGAATGAAAACCACTTTGCCTGCAACATAGGAGCTTGCGGCTGCGATACCCACACCATCCTGATTATAAGTTAGCAGAACCAATGTAGTCGGTACTGAACTTCGCAAACGATCAAAAAGCCACATCAATCGATCATTAGTGGAGCATACCTTCGCAACCTCAATAGTGACTCCATAAGTTACCGAGAAATTAGTTATTATGTCTTCTTGTGCTCTGTCGAGAATATCTGTTAATAGAATACTAATAGGGGCATCAAATAATTTAAGTCTGATGATATCCTTTATTAACTCTACATGCCCGCCTGCATTAACGAGTTCAGTGGCGAGGATAACAGTACCTTTTCTCTCTAAAGGACAAAGGGAACCAATTCCTGCTTTGCTCGCCGCAATCTTGCCAATATATCGACATAACTTATCAAGATCAGCGCTTGCAAAGACCTTGCCGACTGATCTTTGATTATTAATTACCGCTTCTGAAAACTGGCGGATTGCATCCAAAGCATCTCCAAACTTGCCGCATTCTACCAAAGCGTATACTTGCGACTCCAAGTCAGTAATTGAAGCCCTTTCGGCCTGATGTGTTGTCATTATTTATAGCGCCTTAGTTAGAATTTTACATACTTGATCGATTTGCCAGGCATTGATGTGCGGCCCCATAGGTAAACTCAACAGCTCATTGGCCATTTGTTCCGCAATCGGAAAGGATCCTTTCGTCCAACCATTGTCTTGGTAAGCCATTTGCAAATGAGGAGGAATTGGGTAATGTACCAAGGTACCAATGCCCGCATCGCCCAAAGTACGTTGCAATCGGTCACGGTAAGGGTGACGGATGACAAATACATGCCAGGCCGGGTCACACCAATCAGGGACATAAGGGAGATTTAACGATTTATCAGATAAACAATCAAGATATTGTTTTGCAATTTTAGCTCTGCGCTCATTCCAAGCGTCCAATGGTTTCAGTTTTTCACGCAAAAACGCAGCTTGCAACTCATCAAGCCGCGAGTTAAAACCTTTCACTTCATTGTGATATTTGACACGCGAACCATAATTACCCAGCACACGTATCTTATTCGCCAGATCGGTATCATTGGTTGTAACTGCTCCGCCATCACCGAGCGCTCCAAGGTTTTTTCCCGGGTAAAAACTAAAGCCTGCGGCATCGCCTAATGAGCCTGTACGTCTGCCTTTGTAGCGTGCGCCATGGGCTTGGGCAGCATCTTCAATTACTTTGAGATTATGTTTTCTGGCAATCGTGTTAATGGCATCCATGTCAGCGGGTTGCCCATAAAGATGTACCGCAATAATGGCTTTTGTTTGCTTAGTTATAGCCGCTTCAATAAGAAGGGGATCAATGTTATAAGTCCGTTCATCGGGTTCGACCGGGACCGGTGTGGCACCCGCATAGTTTACCGCCAGCCAGGTAGCGATATAAGTGTTGGAAGGCACAATCACTTCATCACCTTCACCGATACCATAAGCACGCAATATCAAATGTAGCGCTTCCAATCCGTTGCCCACTCCAACGCAATGTTTAGCTTGGCAATAGTCGGCAAACTCTTGTTCAAACTGCTTGACCTCATTACCGAGAATATACCAACCGGAATTAAGCGTGCGATCAAATGCTTCTCGTAATTCTGTTTTCAGCTCTTCGTGCGGAGCCATTAAATCTAAAAAGGGAATAATCATAATTTAGGGTTGGTCAGTGCCAAAAACTCTGAGTAGTCACGAATGTAGTCAGTCGCGTCATATAGTTCTGATGCCAATACCAAACAGACTGAGCCAGGATCAAAATCAACCTCAGCAGCCCAAATCATGGGTGGTATATGCAAGCCTTTCCAGGGACGGTTTAAATGAATTTTTCCTTGAAATTCACCATCGTCAATTTCAACATCAAAGCTGCCTGCAAGGCAAATCAGAAACTGGTGCAGTGTTTTGTGGGCATGGGCACCACGACTTTCTTCGGTCGGAACATCGTAAAGGTAAAAAACACGTTTTATGTCGAAGGGGACGTGATTATTTCCCTCGATAAAGGTTAAATTACCTCTTGGATCTTTGGCTTTTGGTAAAGTAACAACTTTACAGTCGCTAATTGTTATTTTTTGCTTCATTAGATAGCTCCCCTTAAAAAATTGTCTTTGTGAAAAGGTACATAATCGCTACGGGTATGATCACAAAAACCAACAAAGAAATTTACCCAAAAAATAATTCCCAACTTTTTAATTGTAGAACTGATTAACATAAATTTACCTCATAATATTCGTGTGCTATTCCACCACCGCCAAATTCCGATTTAAAACGATATAAGCCATCATTTAGAACCTTGCCGCCATCTTCGTTACTTGTTCCAAAATCGAAATAACGCACACCCACTTGTTGTGCGTCGGTTATTGCCGAATCAAACACAGCATCCAGTGCCGACACGTTGTAGGCAATTTCACTTGCGGCAATATATTGTGCATGCCAGATAGAAGGGGAATTAAAAAATACCACGCCTGCTTCAACATGCCCGTCCATCAAGGCGCAGCGGATAGTAATTAGTTGTGAAAAACGATCCTTAAGCAAGGTAAGTTCAGCCAAAGAGTGTACTGGTTTTGCATTGTGTTTATGTGCCAAATTTTGTGCAATGACAGCCCACAACTCACCTAGTAACGCAGGATCACTTGATAATGTAACCGCTTTTAGTGCCTTCTTTAGTCCGCGCCTTCGCCGCTCACTTAGTGGCTGGCGATTGGTCAAATCTATAGTGCAAGAAAGATCACAACGTATTCGCTGCGCGCCTAAACGAAACAGTGCATATAAATCATCTTGAGCTGGGGTTTTCGTATAAATGAATGGAACAGGCTTATATTGCAATCGTTGATAGCCGTTTTTTCCATAATATTCAGCTAAGGCAGTTAACACCTCAATCATACGCGTTCCGCTGAGCCAACCCTGATGCACAATTCCACCATAAGTGATGCCTGGGTGACTAATAACTAACGTAGTGTCCGATGGAGATTCAGCCGCTGGAAAAACACCTACCAGCTTTCCCGATTGCATTATCAGTACAGACAAATCTTTAAAGCGATCTACGTGATAACTCAGAAAGCCACGTGTATGCAATAACGTAGAATTTACCGCACCTGCGCAGAAGCCTTCCCATGCTGTTTCATGCGCTTGAGTGTAAGCAATAATCTCAATACTCACTTAATCAATTCCGCTACGCCAAAGCCCTGCTCACCAAAATTATTGCCGTTATAGAAACAATAAGTTTTATCGTCAACCGAAATTACTGCCGAATACATAATTGCCTCCGAGTCGAATTTACCCGGCGATACGTCAAGGCCCATTTCTTCATCCTTGCGAATCCAGTTGATACCATCAGTTGATTCGGCATAGCCCAATCTATATGCGGAGAAGGAACGACGACGGATAGAATAGAAAAGTTGGTAATCATTTGGTCCACGCTTGATCACCCAAGGACGGCCAAAACCATGCTCATCTTCGCCTGTGATTGCCATGGAAAGTTTTCCCTCATCAGCCCAGTTAATACCATCCATGGATTCCTGATAACGCAGATCATAAACTGGCATTGATTTACCATTAATATTTGTCCATTCGCTTCCCGCGACATACCAGATCTTGAAGACGCCATCGTCAAACATTACAAATGGACCACCACGAAAAAAAAGTTCATTATCAGTGCGGTCCAATATTGGTGACTGGCTGTACCGAATAAAAGTCATGCCACCATCTTTACTTACTGCAAGACCTGAAAAAATACGGTAGCGGATGTGTGTACAGATTTCGAATCCGGCGTAATACATATACAAGGTATTTGGCTCGGACTGCACGATGCTAATGGCCATCAGACCATTATCGTCAAAGGTACCTGGCTCACCTATATCAAGGATCGCACAAGGAGATACACCAAGCACATGAGTTGGATCATTAGCGGCCACATCAACATAACCAGGTCGACCACGGCCTTGATCATCAAGACAGGTAATAAAAACGCGAATCACCTCATCGTTTAACCGAAATGGGGTAGGCCCCATGCCGTGTGTTTTTGCCCATGCATGTGTGCCATCCGTGTTCCAAACTACCCCTAATTTACGCCACTTCATTCTTTCACCTTAAAAAAGCGTAATGCTGAAATCTTGGCCGGTTCCGGTTGCTCACCTTTGAATAACTGATTTGGCGCGGTATTACGGACAATAGTGACGCCAAGGCCAATCCAGTTGTCTTCGCCGATAGTCACATTATTGGCCAACGTCGCATTAACACCCATGAATGTGTTTCGACCAATATTACAAAATCCTGAGACCACAACATGGGAAGCAAGGAAGCAATTATCATGAATAACCGAATGATGCCCTATGTGGTTACCGCTCCACATCACAACATTATTACCAATCGTTACAAATGGCTGAATTGTGTTGTCTTCAAAGATGAAGCAATGTTCCCCTAATTGCACATTGTGCCAAACGAAAGCACGCGAGCTGACATAAGAGGCAAGCTGATAACCTTTTAGCTTGGCAGCTGCTGCTAAACGTGTACGAAGACGATTAAGTTGGGTATAAACTGTAGCGACATATACCTCATGAGTGCCAGGTGGAAAATGTGTTTCCAGCTCCTCGAAAGGTACAATGGGTAGGCCTCGCATTTCATTTCGTTTTAGAAAGTCACGCTCCACCGCAAACGCTACGACTTCATAGTCAGAATCAATATCAAAATATTCGTGGGCAACTTCTGCAAAGGCAGAATCGCCCACAATGACCAATTTTTTAATTTTATTCACTACAAGCACCTATGGACGGACAATTAAAATATCTTCACGCCGATTTGCCATCGGGAGATTAGGAGGTTGTGGTACGACGAATGCATGGAATCCGGCAGTCCGTGCTCTGGATATGATTGCCGCGATTACCGAGTCATCAATGTGTCTGGGTTCAACACAATTGAATTTTACATCTGGAATCTCGTCCGTACCGGTATAATCCTGATGATGTTTTATCCCGTTTTCACTGGCAAAAAAACGTTTTCTCATCGATACATTGGGGATATCACCGATAAGCATTCGGCCAGAAGGAGCTAGAAGCGCCAGTGACTTGTCAATGAAATCAAAAATATTTCCATCCGCGAAGACATATTGAATGACCGAATAGATAATAATTGCATCTACGCGACCCTGTAATTCAGCCAGTAAATCTGAACAATCGGGGTATTTAGCGGGCACTTTCCTGACGCATGCTACTGAAACATCAGGCAGTTGACTCAGCATTTCAGCAGAATCGAGTAAAACCAAACTCTGATGATTGAGCTCAGCCCGAGTCATAAGCAAGGTCGGCAAATCACTACAGCCACAACCAATATCTAAAATCACACTATTTATTTTGGTTAAAGCAGGAAGCTTTGACTCTATATCATTAAATATAGCGATCTCTTGATCGGCACGATAAGCATCCGGAAACCCAATTTTTTCATAGCGAGACATTTCACGATTAAGTGCCATTTCACGAAAATCTTCAAAATTAAGATTTTCAAACAAGGAATGGTGTTTTTTCATATTCAATTACTCATAGATAGCAAGTACTGTTTGGGATTGTTTATTTGTAATTTGATCTGCATTTGGTCAATTTACATCAATCTTCTGAATACTAATATCAACGTCTTGCCATACTAATGCGGGGAAAATGTCATGAATATCGCTACCAAAACTACTTCGAAACACAATAGCATTTTCAACCACATCAATATACTCATGTGCGATATTTCTTTCCACGATACTTTCAATCCCAAGGGTGAGTGTATATGCTCCTTGAGCGAGTATGTTCTGGCCACGTATTTCAATAAGATAGTTATGGCCGGCTAGCAGATCAGGGACTGTAATACTCGAGTGATTTGTAGTCATTGAGCCTATCAGCTGATTACCCTTAAGATCCTTAAACGAAAATCCAAAAACCGGATTTTCTACATCCACTTCAGCCCACACCAGAAAACGGATCAAAAAATCTTCTCGTAAACAGATTGTTTCGACAGGTAGGGAGTTACTGTTCAGAAGAGCTACATTAAGAATACTGGCTCTACCGTCTCCATAGCGCCGCCAACCTTCGGAAAAAGAGCTATAGTTTTCCAGATCAGCTAAAGGGTCTTTAACTTTAATGGCAATGGAAGATTCCAATTTTATTGAGTCCTCACGGCTTTTTGATAATTCATTATTAATAGATAAATGTGCTTCTGCAACATATTTGCCTATCGTTAACTCGGGATCACCATAGGCTTTCATCTCCCCATTACTCAACCATAGAACTTTTTGGCAAAAATTTCTTACGCTCGACGTGTCATGACTGACAAATAGCACAGTTGTACCCGTGTCCATTAGTTTTTTAAGCCGTGTCATACATTTTGCCTGGAAGGTAATATCACCTACAGCGAGAGCTTCATCAATAACCAATATGTCAGGTTGTACATTTATCGCGACAGCAAAAGCGAGCCGTAACATCATTCCACTTGAATAAGTTTTTACCGATTGTTCAATAAAGTCACCGATGTCGGCAAAGGCAACGATATCATCAAAACGCGCATCTATTTCTTTGTTGCTTAAGCCTAGCACTGAGGCATTCATATACACGTTTTCGCGCCCGGTAAATTCTGGATTAAAACCGGAGCCAAGTTCCAGCAAGGCGGCTATGCGACCATAGGTTTCAACGCTGCCAGCGGTGGGGTTGAGGGTGCCACAGATCATTTGTAGCAGGGTTGATTTTCCGCTGCCATTGCGTCCGATAATACCGACAGTCTCGCCTTTTTTGACTTCAAAAGAAACGTCTCTAAGCGCCCAGAACTCGTGAAAATATTGTTTAGGTGTCTGCCAGGTTAATCGTTGCAAACGTGGGGCGACAAATTGCTTAAGCCGATCACGCGGATTGTCATAGATTTGGTAGCATTTGCTAAGATTTTGAACTTTGATGGCGATGTCGGTTGTGCTCATTTAGTTAATCCGTTGTCATCAGCTGGTTTTGGTTTTGTAATCGCCATATCAGGTTAATTGCGGCGCAGCCATTTTTAAAGAACATCAGCAAAGCCTTTTCTGGTTTTTTGGAATAAAGCAAAGCCTGCCCAAGCAATTATGGTGGCTGCCAGAGTGTATACGCCCAATCCTGCCCAATTTGGCAAATGACCCCAGATGAGCACTTCTCGAGCCTGTTCAATAATAAAGGTGAGTGGATTAGCCATGATAACTGCACGAAATCGCTCTGGCACTGCAGTTATCGGGTAAAAAACAGGAGAAAGAAACATTAAAACGGTGGTAATGATGCTGATGGTTTGTCCAACATCACGCAGAAATACACCGATAGATGCGAGTATCCAGGCAAGTCCTGTGGTTAAGATAACCAGTGGCAGTAATACCAGTGGAGTAAAAACTGCTGTCCATTGTAAGTAGCCGTTAAAGAGTGCAAAGGCAGCCAGTAGTACGCAAAGACTGACAAGGCTATGGAATAATGCCGCTCCCATGGTGATGATGGGCAGAATTTCCAAGGGAAAAACCACTTTTTTGACGTAATTAACGTTGGCAAGGATGAGTGACGGTGCGCGATTTACGACCTCGCTAAACAGACTCAGCACAATCATGCCGACAAACAGCACGACTGCGAATTGTGTTTTACTGTCATCACCACCGACGCCACCCCAGCGGGATTTGAAAATTTCCGAGAATACAAATGTATATACGATCAGCATAAACACGGGATTAAAAAATGACCAAGCCAAACCCATGGCAGAGCCTTTATAACGGCCGACTACTTCGCGTTTGGTCATTTGCGCAATAAGCTGGCGGTTACGCCAGAGGCTTTTGATCAATGCTACTGGGGATACAAGCTGCGCGGCGTGCGGGTTTATTGCTGTTGAGGCATCGTTCATGCTTAATGTTTCACTCTTATTAATAATTTGGCTTGCTGGAATTTTTCAGACAAAAATTGTTTACTGAGATAAATACTTTCCAAGCCGTCAGGTTAAAAAACGCGCAGAGTCTGTCAAGTACATGCCTGGATGAGCCTAAGCTTCGAAGGTGTTTTTAGCAAGCCTTGGGAAACTGTTAAATACCAACTTTTCAATGGAAGGCTTACAAAGCAGAACAATTAGGAAGTAAAATAACTTATAGAAAATCAGATTATACCGTATTCCTGAAAACATAATGAAAAGCTGATTATAGTTCGATAAATTTAATGTATAGCTTAACTTGTATTAACGCTATTTTATCCGATAGCCTTACCTATGTATTTTTCATCATTGCAACAAATTTTGCCAACACTCGGTAAAAGATTCCTTTGAGAAATCCTCGGAGCGGATTCGGGTGCGCACCCTCATTTCTGATAGCCCCGGTTCTGGTTGCAGAAAAATCCCTTGGGTTAGCTCAATCAGCCTGTCTTCTGTATCATAGCAGTACCCGTTCCAGTTATCCTGAATGATAATAGCCGGACCACCGTTGTTAACGACTAAAGGGATTACTCCTGCAGACATCGCCTCGACAACGCTTAGGCCAAACGGCTCGCATTTTTCAGGCTCTGTTGTTGCGTCGACACCAAAACCGACTCCGTGCCAGTAGACGAAGGAGCTTGCATAAAGTGTTGCCAATTTACTTGGTGATGCATCTACATGAAAATGTACGGGTAGCCCCTGTGCCAGGCGCTGACATTCAAGAAAGTACTCTCGATGCTGAGGTTCTGGGTGGATCGAGCCAACCAGATGAAGTTCTGATCTGATACCGGACTCGTATAGTTTTCTAAATGCACGAATCAAGAAGTCTTGTTGTTTGCAATGTCCACCAGTGAAAAATCGGCCGACAGAAATAATGCCGCTACGCCGAATGCCTAAGTTAAAGGCTTGCATATCAACTGGCGGATTAATGATATGTATTACCTGGCTGGGTATACTGTATCGAACTAGCTGTTTAATTAAATGATTTTTAACAAAGTCCGAATAAACAATGAAAGCCTCGTAGTCATCCATCCAATTCGGTTGCTGATTGATTTCATCCTGTGTACACGGGAAGGGAAGTTGGCAACAATAGAAATTTCTTTTTCCCAATGCCTTAACTGGCGCAGTAACTTCGTTACCCATGGCGACAAAAATATCGAAACGCGGCATCGCCTCTGCCATTGTAAGTGTGGTTATAGACAAACCTTGGAGATTGAGTCCTAAAATTGCAGCAATTTTGGTAATGCGGAGATAAGAATATTTCTCTGGAGTTACCAGCCATACCTGATAACCAGCCTGGATCAAGGCTTCTGTTGCGGCTAATAAATATTTTACTTCTCCACCCGGGATGATGCTGCAGAGCGTAAAAACAGCGGCTGTTGGTTTTTTACCCGGTTGCCCTTTTTCGATAATAAGTGTTGAATCTAATATTATGTCAGAGTGCTGGTCGGTCTTTAAATAATTGCCCCAGCGCTGCACAAATTTTTCACGGTTTATTGCGAGAAGGCTATTCAAACGTAAGCCGTTTTTAGGATCGGCGGTAGTAGCATTTTCATGGTGAACGACACAGGCCTCTGAAACATAGTAGGTTTTAAGTTCTAGCTGGGCAATCTTGAGGCATAAATCAACATCCTCGAAATAGCCTGGTTCGTATATAAAATCGAAGCCGAGAACCTTCTCAAAGGTCTTTTTCCGCAGCAGTACCGCAGCTGCTGAAACATAATCGACTTCGCGTCTGTGATTAAACCGGGGGGACTCCGGGTCTTGGAATTTTCCAATTTGAATCGAGCCGCCTTCTTCATCCAAAAGGGCTCCGGCTTCTTGAAGAAGTCCATTAGGATAGATGAATTTTGGTCCGGCTACGCCGCAATCCGGGTAATCGTTAAATGCTGCCATCAGAGGAGCCAGCCAGCCAGGCGTCACGATTACATCATTGTTCATAAAAAGAAGAAATTCTCCCTTTGCCAATTCAGCGCCAATATTATTTCCCTCGCCAAAGTAACGATTCACGTCGAGGCGCAAGAGTTTATAAGCTCCTTTGAATGCCGAAAGAACCTGAAAGTCATCTGATTGGCTTCCATTGTCAACCACTATGATCTCGTAATAATACCCGGAAGTGTATTCCCAGATACTTTGCAAGCAGTCAATTGTCAGATGAGCCTTGTTAAAATTTAAAATAACGATAGAGACTTGTGGGGTATTTTCGCTGTACCAACAAGAAGCAGATGCCATATTTGCAGGATTTATTTGCATATTGTTATCTCTATTGTTTATCGCAGGCGGCGAACAAGATCGTTTAAGTCTCGCAATGGCTTGGTAATTCGCATTGAAAGCGATTGCATAAGCATTTCATTCCCGCGATGGACTTCTTCAATCTCTTGATTTTCTTCACGCAAAGCATTAATTTGTCTTTGGAGCTCTTCGGTTTGCTGTTTCAAAGCAGCGGCAAGCTCCATTTCATACTTATAGGACTCAATCTCAGTTTTGCGTCGGTCAGCAATCATCTGCCTGTTAGCGGAGTCTATTTCGTTTAATTGTGATCTCAACATCGATTCGGTTGCTTGTGCCTCAACAAATTTTCCAAAAGTGGAAAAAGCAAGTCGCACATATGTGGTATCTTCATCTTTCAGGTGACACAAACGCTGAAGACTGTCTGGCACTTTATCGCCAATTATTAGCACCCCAAGACCATCACTATGGATGAACGAGAAGGTGCATCCCGGATACTGCTGTGATAGCTCGTGAAATAATTTCCAAACACCAAATTCTTTTTCCCGAATATTAATATCATGAAAAAGAACGACAGCTTGCGAGCTTAACTTCGGAAGCCAAACTTCAAAATTGTGCTTCACCTCTTCATAATCGTGTTGTCCGTCAATATGGAGCAAGTCGACGCTGCCATCTGCGAAATAGTTAAGCGCATTATCAAATGTGGAACGAACAAGCCGGGAGAAACTGGCATATTGTTCATCGTGATAGTTGGAATACTTTTGATAAATGACCTCGTTGTCTGTGCCTGCTTGGTCATCTTCTTTCCATGCAGCTACTCCGTAGCATGCCGTGTCAAGAGAAAATAACTGAACTGCTTGACAGAAAGCGCTGTAAGAATCACTTTTATGAATCCCGAGTTCAACGAAAATAGACGGTTCTAGTTTCTTTACCAGCCAAAATGCAAATGGAATATGTCCGTGCCAGCTATTGGTTTTAGTCAGGCGTTTGGGTGCAATCTGAAGGGCTTGCAATTCACCAAAAACTAGCTCGCTAGTTGAAGAGTGTGGTTTGGAATTCATATTTCTCTTTGAATAAAAATAATGTGGGATTGGTGCAAGAAAATGCTTTTTTGGCATGATCGATATTCAATTTTCGCGGCGCGACTATCTTGTTTGGTATTGAAGTGCTTATCACTCGAAAATAGATAGCTATAACAGAATCGATATCACCATCCATTCGGATTTTTCCGTGCTCAAGCCAGATGGTACGGCTGCCAATATGCAAAATATCTTCACGTAAATGGCTGGTAATAACGAGTATTTTTGTAGCCTGAACTAACTCCGTCATACAAAGCCCATCATTATGCTTGAAGCCTTTATCATCTAGGTGCCTGTCCGAGAATAGGAACTGTCGCGAGGGAAGACAATTTTGAGTCAGATTTTTTAACCATTTGAAGCATATAGTTGTGCTATTAAACGAAAATGAGCGGAAAACAGGGCTAAAATAGCTTTTCCACTTTAGGTTTTCTATTCCCGGACAGTCTCCTAGCGATATCTCCCAATTCATTATCGTTGGCAATTATCCAAGTAAGGGTGAATCAAGAATTTCAAGTAGATGATTAAATGGATTTAAATCAAGCAAATATAGGCCAGTTTGATGCGGTAGAAGGCTCGTTATCGCTATCCACATGTGGCGTTAGGTAAAATACGAATTGCAGAACACTGGACAATTTGCCGAATATTGCAAAATTTCGCACCAAGACCCCTTAAAATCAAGGCTAGATTAAAAATGGCCAAATAAGCCCAAGGATGCTAATAAATACCAGCCAGCCTACTGGGTTTGCCAATAGCGATAAATAAGAGCCGGATTATCACAATATTATGAGCAAGAATCAACAGATTCTGCCAAATCATGCGTAAGATATGCAAACATAACGGGATGGAGAGTTGTTTAATAATTCCTTCCGCCGCAATAAAGCTGGTGCATCCTTCAATCATAACTGAAGACATAAAACTCTAGCAAATCATACCTGCTGTAAGAAATGGTAGAAACTCTAGTATTATGAGAGTTGAAAATTTGTCCGAAGTATTATTACTAAGGTTCATAACGTTTTGCGTGCTCATGTAATAATAGAGTATAAATCATACCAGTTCGTCCAGCTATTTCAGCGGTACTGATCATGGTGCTGACTTATAACATCATTATAGAGATCAACATACGACCTTACCATCTGATCAGCAGTAAAGTGCTGCCAATATCGCTCCTCAGCACGTTTGCCCATGTCAGCGGCTTTCTCAGGATGCTCCCACAAATAACGCATTGCTTGTCGCAGAGCCAACGGGTCACTGGGTGGCACAACCAGTCCTGTGTCATCCTCAATATTGATAAATGTCGTTCCTGTCCCAATCTCACTGGAGATCATCGGCTTACCGTACATTGCACCCTCCAGCAGCGAAACACCAAAGGCCTCCGAACGTAAATGTGAAGGAAAAACCACCCCATAACATAGTTTTAGTAGCGCAACTTTATCCCCATCAGACTGGTATCCCAAGAAGTGAATATTGCGTAAACCAAGCTGAGTTGCCTGCTTTTTTAGTTGTACTTCAATTGGACCTGCTCCGACAATTACTATCGGGTAATCAGTTCCTTGAGCTGCCTCCAATAAAATATGTAGCCCCTTGTAATAACGGATAAGTCCAACAAACAAGAAAAATTTCTGGCCAACTATCTCTAGCCAAAACCGCATTCGATCTGGTAACGGCTGAGGATAGGTGGCTTTGTCCAACCCTATCGGAATCACGCAGACCTTGTCTTTGAAAAGTTGAAGTACATTACTGCTGGCCAAATAGTTTGGTGAGGTCGCTACAATGCGATCCACACTTCCCAGAAATCTTCGTTTCAATGGCCGATAAAGCTTGATTAGATGTTCTTGGCGAATAATATCTGAGTGATAAGTCACCACTGTCGGCTTTTTTACCCGGGTCGCAAAATGCACCACATCCATAAATGGCCAAGGAAAGTGGTAATGTATGATATCTGCCTTCTTGGCCAATTGCGAGAAACGAAAAAAAGCGGAGGCAGAAAAACCTGTAGAAGCAATTTGAAAATCCAATGGGGCGCGATGCGCCAGATAGCCATCAATTTCGACGGTGCATGCGTTACGGTCGGGTGTCAGTGATAGCACTTCTGTTTCGATGCCCAATTTATTGGTTCCTCTGGCAATCTGGTTGATAACTTGCTCAATACCGCCCATCGTATCCGGAAAGGATGTTCTATAAAAATGTAGAACCCGCAGCGGTTTTTGGCTCACTAAATCACCTCCCGATATACCGCTAAAGTCTCTTCAGCACAGCGTTTCCAGCTAAAACCGGCTGCCTGTAACAAACCCTTTTTTATCGCCTTACCTCGCCAGATTTCATCTTCTAACCCCATTACGATTAAATTACTTAAGGCTTCCACATCCTGCGGTTCACACATTGCTGCAGCATCTCCGGCTACTTCAGGTAATGTTGAGGCATTGGAACAAACGACCGGAATACCAGAAGCCATTGCTTCAAGTACTGGTAAACCAAAGCCCTCATATAAAGAAGGAAACACAAAAACACGAGCGCCTGCATAAATCAATGGCAACTCATCAGTATCTACAAAACCTAAATAATGGACCCAACCCTCTGACACTGCGGCTTTAATGCGGGCATGTAAATGTTCACTACGCCAGCCATGATAACCAATCAACACGAGAGGCCATTGCTGTCTCACAGATGGAGGCAGCAGGGTATAGGCATCCAATAATACGTCCAAATTTTTTCGCGGCTCAATGGTACCCACATATAAGCTGTAGCCATGTAAATTTAAACCATGCTTCCTTAGTACAGGTATTAATTCATTAGCTGTTCTTGGTCGAAAATCAGCTGAACACGCAAGGGGAACCGCACGGATTTTCTCCAGCGGCCAGCCAAAATAAGCCGCGACCTCCTGGCGAGTATATTCTGAATCCGTTATCAACATATCAGTTCTCTTAAGTGTCAGTGTGATTTCTTTACGCATATATTTTACTCGCTCAGGCGGACTACAATGCGCCCAAGTAAACATAGAAAGATCATGAAAAGTGCATACACTAGGCCCTTCAAACGAAGGTAAATAAAAATTTGGCCCGTGATAAACATAATCCGAATAGCCGCGTAATGCATAACGCTTGATGGGCGTTGAAATCAATCGATACATTTCTACCGTTAACGAATTCTTGAGAATTGTCCGACCCAAATTGCTTGGAGAAAAAATATTGGGTTTACTTGATTGCACGGCTTTAGGAAGATCATCAGTAAAACGATAACCAGAGAAAAAACGCAATTGCTCAATTTGAGCTATTTCTTTAAGATGCCTGGCAAGTTCAAACGTATAACGACCGATACCCGTAAGAGGAAATCGAACCGGATCAATTGATAAAATAATTTTCATGCTATACCTGCCGACGTTAACCAGCGTGATGTAACTTCCATAGTTTCAGTCGCATCATTCAGGAGTTGTTCCATGTTAAAAGAAAGTACAGTAATTGTTATCAATGACACTCCGATGTCGTTAACGTAAAAAAATGCCCACATCAGTTTACCAAAACATCATGCTAAAAGTTCTTTATTATCATGAACATTGGCAATTACATAAGGCTCGTTGGTCGATTCCAAATAGTACGGTTAGAAGGTATTCCTTCTTAATGAGTTGCAGGCAATCGTGTTGGCAAATAAAATAGCTCAATAATTATTATTGGAGTAAATTCCGGCTATTTCTACAATCGTTCAAATAGTAGCAGGTTTCTCAAAGTAGATCTGCTGTATATCGTTTGCGGGTAATAAGGTTGGGCTTTTGATTTCGTGTCAGGGCCTATTCTATCATCACTCACGCCCTACCGAAACGTTAAAGGCCTAAGCTATGTTGTCTAACTTGATCAAGTTCATGGAGCCACCATTTCTTTAATCATATCGTCCAGCGTAATTCTATTTAATATTTAACCAATCCAAGTTATTTTGGTATGTTCAGCAATTAAAAGTTATTTACCTGAAAAATATATATGTGAAATATTATAGTGGGTAATTACAAAAACTTTAGTTGTCAGAGTATGCAGAAATGGAATCATAAGTTATTGTTTATCGATACTAATAAAAAACAGCGGACAATGAAGGATAGAGCTTTAATGGCGGGCTGTCAGTGTTCTCCCGTTACTGCCTGACATTGGAAGAAGGGGGGTAAGTCTTCACTACGCGCTAGTGGAAGGCTGGGCGGAAATGGCTGTAGACCATAAGCACCAAGGCTCTCAGAGGATTGTGTTTTACCGGACGACTAATACGCGCTAGCGGAAGGCTGATACTCATGTCTCGACCATAAAAGTGTGATGGTAGTAAATAAAATAGCACGCTGCAATCTCCTGTTCGGCGGCAAAACGTGGGCGTCCTAAAAAAGCGAAGAACGCATTAAACCGTTGACCCGTATTGAGCGGCAAGCCAGTGTTATGGATATGGCGGACATGCTTAACGATTTGCCAACAGCTTACGACGTAGACACCAAGAAAAACAGTAAGGGTTATAAAATCAGTTGGATCGGCTATAAGTTGCACATCGATGTGGCGGATGGCGGCATTCCCATCAGCGTGGTATTGACCTCCGCCTCTACCCACGATAGCCAGGTTGCTATTCAATTAGCAATAATAAGTAATGAGCGCGTTACTAATCTTTATGATGTCATGGATTCTGCTTATGATGTGCCCAAAATTCACGACTTTACCGGCTTTATCCAAATAATAGGCTGAACTTAAGCCGGATAAGCCGGCACCGACAATTAAAACATCTGTGCTATTATTATCGGCATAAACCCAGCCTGATCGGAGATCAAGCATGAGAGTCAAAAAAGAAAGCCATATCAAACGCTGCAGGATATTGAAAAAACCGATTGTAATTTTAGCCTGAACTTGATTAAGTTTATAACTACTCGCCATTTTATTGGAAAATCCATTATTTTTACGAGGCAATACTATTAACTAAAATTCGGGTTTTACCTGTTTCGTTTAAATAATCCCTATAAAAATCATTGTAATTTATCCAATTCATTAGGCAGCAATAGCTGTCAATAAACTACCTTAACTTTTTTTTCAGTCCATAATTTAAAGGGCTGCAAGGCATTTGGCAAGTTTATATGATGCATTGCAATACTGCGTTCAGATGGCGAAATTAAAATCTCATCATAAATAAAACTATCATCAAAATTTGCGGCAGCGGCATCAAAACGACTACAGGCATAATAAACTTTTGAGAGCCTAGCCCAGTAGATTGCGCCTAAACACATAGGACAGGGTTCGCAACTGGTGTAAAGAATACAGTCGTGAAGCTGAAAATCATTAAGCGCTATACACGCCATGCGAATTGCCGAAATCTCCGCATGAGCGGTAGGGTCAAGGGAACTGGTAACTTTATTGCCACTGGCCGCTATCAGGCGTTTATCTTTAACAATAATCGCACCATAAGGACCACCGTCGCCTGAGCTCACATTGTCTGCTGCCAGATCAATGGCTTGCTGTAAAAATCCGTCGTGCATCTTAAAGACCCAAAGGATTATTAGGGTCAACACCCGCCATAAAAGGCAGGCGCCTATCCTGATGTGTAAGTTGATATATCTTGCCTAACCAGTTATTGAAAACAGCCTTTGCCGTATCGCTCCAGGTATTATCAATATGCTCCAGAACCTCGGCCTCAGGAAATACATCCAGTGGTTTACCGGAATGTCTGACTGATCTGACATGTATCTCATAATCGAAAAAAATTTGCTGCACAATTTCATTAAAATAATGTTCGGGGAAAGGTGGATAGTCTGCTATTTCCTTACGATAAAAGCGCATTACTTCGCGTTTATATTCCTTTAACAAACTAATATCATCATATTCGGGATGACCCTGAAAGAAAACAATACGAAAACCATCAGGACTCACCGCAAGATGAACTCCGGCTTCTTTGCTGGCAGCCAAAATTTTAAGCCCACACCGTTCCATATCACTTTGAAATATTTCATTAAACCGGGAATGGGGTACATCAAAGCGGGTGTTAATTTCTGCAACCAGGGGATGGGTACGGTTGATAAGCTTATGAGCAAAAACCCCCCAACGTTTAGCCGATAATCGGGTGCGCTCAATACCATAAAGATATTGAATGACGGCATGAGTGGCAAGGCATGAGCAAAGCACAGAGGTGACATTTTCATTGGCCCAGGAAAAAACTTCCATCAGCGGTTGCCAAAAATCCTCTTCAGGCAGACTGGGATGAGTGACATTGGCACCACTGATAATCAAGGCATCCAGACCATCCAGCTTGATTTGCTCAAAGGACTCATAATATTTATCAATATGTGCCTGAGCTTGGGTGCTTCTTGTAAGACCTGCCACGGTAAAAGGATGAACATGAAATTGAACAATTTGGTTACAAGCTCCCACCAGTCGAAAGAATTGTCTTTCTGTCGCTTCCAGTGCAGCATCCGGCATTATATTAAGAAACCCGATATGCATTTCCCTAATATCCTGTTGGCTGGCTCGATCCGGCGCTAATATTTCTTCACCTTCTTCACGCAGACGTTGAAAAGTGGGCAAATTAATATGAGCGACTAAAGGCATAATAACAACTCTTTGGTTATCATGACTGTTTAGCCAGTGCGTCGGTAATCAACCGGATAAAATCAGCTTCATTCCTGACAGCAGCGGCATCATTAGCATCAACGGTATAACCGTACTGGTCGGCGATGGCCTGATAACGAGGCAATCTGGATTTGAATAACTCAGGAAAAACCCAAGAAACAAAATCATCCGGAGGCATAACATCGGTAGAGGCATAGTTTTTAAGACACAGAAATTCAGCAAGCTTTTCATCAAGAAACGCTTCCCTGTAATACAATGGCTTGGGATCAGTTTTGGCACGCTCAATAATAGTTTGCTCCAAAGCTGGCGGTATTTTGATATAAATAATTAGCGTATTTTGAGCCAGCGTTTCCAACACATCAGGACTGTCCAGTTCACAAACGCTGCCTCCAGCATCGTTGATAAAATGATGGTAACCGTAGATATCTTCAGCTTTATGAATAAATTCAGGGACATCATTCATGGCCGCAATTTCAGCCTGATGATGCAATAGTTGACGACGCTTAAACTCCCGTAAAGATAATCCGGCATGAGCCGGATCACCAAGCTTTCCCAAAAAAGAAGATACCGGGGCCAGATTATCAACGGTTATTTTGTTGGAAATATAAATAGAATCCGATAATAATAAATCACGCAAAAAAGGCACGCTCATTGCCTGACGTTTAATATTATCCAGAATGGGTTCTCGTAAATATTTAGTACCTATCCGATAATCACCTGAATAGTGAAACCATTTGGCTTTAGGTAATTTATTGGCTAATGTCGTTTTTCCGGCGCCTGACATAGCCAGCAAAGTAATTCTTTTTGATGGCCAGTCTAAGAATTCCTGTGGACTCATTTTCATGCAAAAGTTTCCTTACTCGTCCAGATAATTTTCAATGTCCACGTCCTCATCATTAGGCTTGTGGGAATCCGTATCTGAATAGCCCAGATCATCGGTTTCAATATCATCAAAAGGAGCGCTCCAGTCTTCAGGGGCTTCGATGTAATCAAAGGTTGAGTTATACCAACTATCATTATCATATTCGCCAATATCACCATTAAGGTATTGAACTTCAATTGAATCGTCATTTTCATCGATAGCAACAACTTTAAATTTCAGTTTGTTTTCTACGTCTTTGTACCAACTATCGATGATAGGGTCTGTTACTGTTGTCATTATGCTCACCTTAAATGTTAGTCAGAATATTCGATAAGATATAAATTAATCACATGAAATAACTTTAGCGATTTAAAAACACCTATGTCGTTTATCCTAAACCTTTGTACAAAGATGAACTAGCCAAAATTATAAAATGCACATTACCCGGGAGGCTGTCCGAAAATAGAAAACCTACTGCAGAAAAGCTATTTTGGCCATATTTTCCGCTCATTTTGGATTAATAGAATAACTATTTACCTCAAATGACCAAACAATCTGACTCAAAATAGCTTTCCATCGCTACGATTCCTATTCTCGGGCAGCCTCTTGGCAGATATTATTAACCCACTTTAAGCAAAAAAAAATATTATTTTTCAGGAATTGAAATACTCTTACTATTTTTTATTTTTACCTTAAGATATTGCCAAAAACTATCCTGTTTAGAGATAGTTTCATCAGTTATAAAGGAAGTCCGGCTTGCTTGCAAGTATGTAGTCTTGTGCTGACGTTTGTCTGGCGTTTTCATCTTCTGTCAAGCAACAAAAACATTGCCATGAAGACTGCTTACTTGCATTGGATAATCTGAATTTAGCCATTTAAGGAAGCGATAGAGCTGTCGTACGGATTTATAAAAATTATAAAGCATGCTATTGGGTTGGTTTTTACTGATTGACTCTCTACGTACCGGTTTACCTACGCAATACTGGTAAATTTATGATTATAAAAGACCAGAATTTTTCCGGATAAATTTATGAAAATTCATCATTATCCTGTCAAAAAACAAAGACCCACCCGGAAAAATGTTCAGCAACAATATTTAGATTAGTCGGTGCATTGCAAAATAAATATTATGATGGTAAAAATATACGCGCCGAACCACCGGTTTTAAATTTTTATAATACGTGGTATCGACAATCTAAATATTCTAAATAATACCGAGGAGAAAAATAATGAAAAAAATAGCATCCGTATTTGCAGGTTTATTGTTGTGTTTAAGCACAAACGTTTTCGCAGAAGAACACCTTGACGCTGCGTTGGAACATGCTAACGCAGCTGTAGCTGAAGGTAAGGCAGGTAAAGCACCAAGCTTGGTCACACATGCGAAAGCAGCCCTGGATCATTCTCTGGCTGCTTCCCTCGTTACCAAGAGCGTACAAAAAAACCATATAGACGCAGCCTCTGATTCTTTACAAGAAGCCATTGATCATGGCAATTTGAATCATGCACAACCCGCTACAAAATCTGCCGAAGAAGCAGTAACTCACCTTAAAGCGGCTAAATAGTAATACCATCAAGACTTGTAACGAGAAGGCGGGCAGAATATTTTGCCCGCTTTTTTATCGTGCCATGATTTCTGTTGGTAAACAGGATTTAAATCATGCCATTCAAAGCCAAATAATTTTTCCAAGGCTGACTCAACTATTCATAGATGACAAATCCACCGGGCGGAACCGTTAAGCGAACTGCTTTGCCATTTCGTGCTTCAATCCTGACTTCTAAACCTTTCTGTTTGGGATCAGTTGAATAAAGGCATTTTAAAAACGTCGAATTATCCCCATGCAAATTGTTATCAATGGTCACCCAAGCAGTTCGGGATTGATCAACATCGGTGTTAATTGCCAGTACCATTTCGTGATTATTGAAGATGCGCGACCAAGGTACGACAGACAGAATAAGGCCACCAATCATTTGTGGATAACCAAAAGTACCGGCATCACCACTATCAGAAATTTGCCGAAGATACTGCCGCCCTCTACGCAGAGCAATAAACTCTTGTCTGATTTTATTAATGTCCGCAATTATTCGGTAGATTTTATGATCCTCATTAAAAAAATGCAGACCACTACTTTGAATGGAGCCAAATTTTCCACCAAACATACATTCACGCAAATAACGGTCATTATCTCCAGCACCGTTAAAGGCTTGTTCCGTGCCGTAAAACAGACAGGGAATGCCCATCGTGGTGAGATTAAGAGCAACAACAGTTGATAAATGTGCGTAACCATTACTTTCAGCGCAAAAGCGTGCCTTGTTATTACCTTTACGAACTTGATCATGATCATCAAAAAGCGTGACGATATGCTTGCCAAACCACACATGAGAATCTTTTCTGACCAGTATCGAATTTCTAAACAAATTAAAGTAGGATTGCGGATCACGATAACCTTTTGCCAGATATTCCATCTTGTCCGGTATATCATCAATACCCAAAGCCGCATTGAGCCCCGTCGTTTCCATCGTATCAAAGGCAAATTCACGACCTCCGGTGATTTCACCAATCAGGTAGAAGTTTTCCTTACCCAGACTTTGAGCATATTCTTGAATGACTGCGGTGAAGTAACGGGTAGCCCCTGGCTCCATATGTTTGACTGTATCAATACGATAGCCGTCAATGTCGGCGAATGCGATCCAGAATTTATAGATATCACAGAGTGCTGCAAGAGCCGCAGTGGGATGAAAACTATCAATAATCCTGTTGCCATAGACGTCACGATCATGTTCTCCGTGATTAATATCTTTCAGCGTCATAAAATCGCCTTCCCGATATTCAGGATCATAATCCCAGCTTGAAATACGACCTTTGCGGGTGAAAGTCTCTGGATACTGCAACTCTGTCGGCCAGATAGCTTGATCAGGCCACGCTTCAGGATGGGCAACTGTATCAATCCGTGCAAATGGAACATCAGGATTTCCATCAGCATTACGGTAGCCTTTAACCCGATAGGGATTATTATCCCAACGCGGATCCATGAAATGACCTCCATGCCCATCGCCAGTGTAATAGCGGTCAGCATCATAAGCGAATACATCGCCAGAATGATTAAAAATAATATCCAGAATAACGTAGATACCTTGCTTATGAGCGATATCTACCAAGTCCTGCAAATCTTGTCGTGTGCCAAAATGGGGATCGACATCCAAAAAATTCTGTATTGCGTAACCATGATAGGAGTGCTCGTCTTTAGGTTTTTGTTTAAATACCGGACTAATCCAGATCGCAGTGACCCCAAGACGTTTCAAATAACCTATTTTGCTTGCCAGGCCTTTCAAAGTCCCCCCCAGCCAACGGTTACCCTGTTCTGACCATTGCTTCCGATCGGTATTATAGGCATCCCGGTCAAATTGAAAAAGCGGCGTTATTCCGGTAGCTACCGACTTACCGTTATTGTCGACATAACCCTTTTCGTTGCCATCAGAAAATCGATCCAGCAATAAAAAATAAAGAACCTGATCTTCCCATGCCGCCGGTGAAGGATGAAATTCAGGTTTTTTATAAGCCGCCCAATCTATATCGGCAATTGATGATTCAATTTTATTATGGGTTTTATTATCTGTATTTTTCATGATTTTTTAACCTTCATTCTTTAAAAAAGTCATTGCAAAAGGAGCTAAAACGATCTGAAATTACTGCAAGTGATGTTACAATTCCGAAATAGTGAAAAAAGTTTACGAGGTGTAATTCTTGCCTTGTATCAGCATCTATTTCTCATGGTGACTTTCAAAAATTAAACTTCCGGTAAGATCATACAGATAACATCCCTTGAAGGGATGGTATCTGTTAACATCAAAATTATTTATCTGAGAATCTATAGAAAACCTAGAGCCCGAATTTCGTTGTTTGGACATATTTTTCACTGATCAGTGTCCACCAATCCACGGCCAGTCCTTTTAGGACATATTCATACGGTAGCCAACCATAACCCCCATCACCCCAACTGGTTCCCCAGGAATTTCTTATTAATAAAGCCCCTGTGGTTGTCGTACTGCTATTGGCGTTCTTGATGGTCAAGGCATCGTCATAACCGACCGCCATAATGGCATGTCCACCTGCTATCTTATCTTTAGAGGAAGGATAAGGAATTTTGCCTTTGCCTGCACCGTTCGCTTGACTCACAGAATTATAAACCGTAAAGCCAAACATGGAGGGTAAATTAGCCGCCAGATTAGTCTTGATTTGACTTAACAGATTTGCAGGAGTGGTGCCTACAGGATCGAGTCGGTAATAATTAACAGCCTGGAAAGATTGGGCAAAGGCATATAAAAATGCCGAAGGCTCTACATCAAAACTGGCAATTTTATAAGGCCAATACTTTTCCGGTGGAACCCCAAATAATGCCATGGCTCCCATAGTGGTTCGCAAATAGGCACCGGTATCACCAGTCCAGCCCAAAAGATTGCGGGTTGCTTTGTAAAGAAACAATCTGGAGCCGTCCAGCCATTCACCATAGGCTTTTTTTTGATAGAACTCGATCATTCCAACACCGGCATTAGCTGTGCATGACCCCAACTGCCCCTGATCCTCAATAGGAGCACACCACGCACGGAGATCTACTTTAGCGGCTAAAGTTGCAGGCTTGGTCAATACATTGAGCTGTTTAAGCAGTGGTTTAATGTCTTCATGTTCGGGTGAATAATCTCTAAAATCAGGCAGATCCCGTACCCATCCCAAACCATAATTTTCATGTGCTTCGTTCATCATCTTATCTCCAAAAATTAAGTAATATTCTTGATTATTTTTTTAGAAGTTGTTGAGCCACTTTAGTACCTCCTTATAGACTATTTGTTGTCTTGAATTAATTTAGCCGAATAATCATTTCTTTATAACAAGATTCAATTCAAAAATTTTTAAAGGCAGTCTATTTTGCTCAAAGGGTCGATGGAATATCAGCCTCACTATGCTTGTTCCTGCCGCAAGCGCATGCAGTTTTATAATTTCCATCCCAACAGATCCAGGTGCTTTATCGTTGGCAAAAAACTCTGCTTGACCAAGCCCCAGTTTGTTCATATCCAGTGAAACAGGCTCCCAGACATACCCTGTAGTTGGATTTCCTGGTAATATAATTTCAAGTTCGTCGCCAACGAGTATTTCAACTATTTTACCGGTATCGTTCTCTGTTAATTTCATGGATTCGCCCATAGATATATCCATAGATATATAATATTAATCGCATGTTGGAATTCAGAATTTCCCGATGAATAAGGTTATATCAAAAAAATTAATATACCCAAGTGGCCCAGTATCTTTGATTATTTACAAAAACTGCAAGGATGCAAAAGCAGTTGCCAAGATTGAAAAACATTTACGTAGCGTGCTACATAACCGTTTTGACAACTCGGGAAATCACCCAAGTACGTTTCTACGACTCCCCAAGAAATACAATCCATCAAATACAATTCGCATTGATTCGTTAAATCTCCTCTGTAATTTTTTTGCCAGTTTCATAAACCTTGTTAAAAATACAGTCAAAGACTTTTAATCCCGCTTTTGTTATTTTCTTTTCTATGAGCTCTTTTATATAGATTAATTAGAATCATGTCGAATAATGTGCTGTCCGTATTTCAATACCTGTTTTATCCCATAAAGCCTCAAAATAGTCTGTCTTGAGAAGTTACTGACCCAATCCATCAGCAATAAAATGCTTGATTTTTTAATGCCACCGTAAGTAATGTACCCAAAAATTAACTTTGCAACTAAATGTGCCTAACGCATAAACTGCGCCTATTCTATCCAAAGCCTCACTAAAAAAAATTGATGCAGGTTAATTTTTTTAACAAAAAATTTATTTTCATTTAACAGCCATTGATATATTCCAAAAAAACTAACTGAAAGCTATCCGTATTTATACCTATTAAAAACAGATCATTAATCATGTTAGACTTGCGCTTTATAGCTTTTTCATATTGCTATCGGGATATAGGTCACATGTATTTTCGTTCAAATGGATCAAAAGGGCTTTGCTGTACATGCCCTAACCGATATTTCCGCTTTTGCAAAAGCCTGTTAAACAGCTCTTCAACAGAATTTGATCCGCATGCTGTTAAAAATCTGGCAGTTACTGCAAAACAATATTTATATCACCAAGGCGATTTGAATAACGAGTTATTTGTCTTGCAAGAAGGTTGGGTAATGCTGACGAGGCTTTCCGAAGACGGTAAACGTCAGGTGTTTCGATCAGTCCTGCCAGGAGAACTACTCGGATTTCAACAACACTTGCACGGCCCCGCTATCTATTCAGCTATCGCGTTATTGGACAGTTTACTCTGCAAGGTTCCAAACAGTGTTGAGTACTATTCTACACAGCCAGAACTGGCTTTAAGCCTTGCTGTTACAGAAGCTTGTGACAAGATGCTGACCGAGATGTATCTTGGATTCATCACTCATCGAAATGCACGTGAAAGGATCGCTTTTATGGTGCTGGAGCTTTATCATCGACTCATGATGCGTGGCCTGAATAAGGAATACTCCATTCAATTTCCACTCAAACAGGAAGATATAGGAGACACGCTTGGGCTGACTACCGTACATGTCAACCGAACCTTGCACGCCTTTAGGGACGAAGGCGTGTTGCTAATACACAAGCATGAATTAACTATTCTGGATTACGATATGCTTCATTCTTTAGCAGGGTCTACTTTTAAAATTTTAGCACCTGAGGGGCTTGAAAATCCGGTTGAAGCGAGCAAAATTAGCAGTCAGGTCTTTAAATACAAAAGCCCCGAAGACCATTAAGATCGACGAGGCTTCAAAGCGCTGTCGAATAATAATGGTTCAATAGCTATCAAGCTTTACGACATATTGGCAATTCACTTAGTGTGATTGCAATTTATCGAACCATTCTTTTTGACGAGCCACAGAGGTGAGAAATGTTGCATGGTGATCACCTGATTTAACCGGCTCGGTAACAATTGACTGACTACCCATGCTTTTTTGATAAATAGAAGCTAGCTTACCTATTGGAATAGCTATAA
Organism: Methylobacter sp. S3L5C; assembly: GCF_022788635.1. Taxonomy (NCBI): domain Bacteria; kingdom Pseudomonadati; phylum Pseudomonadota; class Gammaproteobacteria; order Methylococcales; family Methylococcaceae; genus Methylobacter; species Methylobacter sp. S3L5C. The sequence goes on from NZ_CP076024.1 coordinate 950,308, forward strand.
CTTCATCCAACATACCGTAATACATTTTTACCGGTGTTTTAAATACCCTGCGATAAGTTTGCATGTCGGACAAGATTTTGCCATAGTCAGAATCAACAAAATAGCCGGGGTCTGAATATTTATCATTAAGCAACTTTTTGAAGTCAGTCGGGAGGCTTTTAACTATTGCCTTAAGTTCATCTATGCCACTGTAATCCCGCTCATATATTTTTCGCATGTCGTTATAGTAGGCGGCCTTTATAACGTCTCTGGCAAGACCCTGCTTGGAAAAATAGTTTTCATAAGAGAAAGCAGTAAGGCCAACCAAGGTATTTAACCACACGGCATCGATTTTTCTTGGGTGATAAATCCACCCGTTCAGCGCAGCAAAGATATCATTGGGGGCTGAGGCAGTCGATGCGGCTTTAACAGGGATGTTTCGGCTTTCAAGTTTCTCCAGAAAGGCTGTCGTAACAAAGCCTCCTTGTGACCAACCTGCCAGAAAGAGGTCTGTCTGGCTTAATTTTTTTTCTTGTTTAAGAAATTGAATGGCAGCCTCATACAAATCAATACACGCTTGCTGTTCGCTGGCCTTGACTGAATAGGCTTCAGGTTCTATAGAATCCCCCATACCGAAGTAATCAGCAGCTATTACCATATAACCTTGGCCGGCAAACTGGGCAACCATAAGCCGTGTTTCATAAGCGGCAGGATTAATAGGGTCAGAAAATGAATACGACGGCACATCATGCTTTCCAAATACGGTTCCGTGCTGATAAGAAACGATAGGTAGCGCTGAGGCATCACGAATTTTAGGAATAGCCAATAAGCCAAAAGCCTTGGTTGACTTATTGGCCTGCTCCGGAATAACCGAATCGTAAGCCACTTTAAAAAGCTCTACATCATACTTGGCAGGCGAATAATGTGGCAACTTATAGGTCTTCGGTGTTCCGCTCGAAAAAACATCACGCTCTTTAGTCAGTATCTTATTAAGTTGCGAAATAGTTTGTGGTTCGAGAGGCGTGAATGTAAAGTCCGCATGCACACTCGTGGTAAAAACAAATAACAGTAAGCCAACATATAATTGCATAGTCATTCCAATAAATTATTTTCTGTGATCTTGCCTTATTACGAATCGTCGACCTTATCGGCAAGCAGGGTCAACTGCTTGATTAAGGCCGATAATTGCTCGGTAGTTTCAGTACGTACCGTAGCATGCGCAACTTTACGACCTTGGCGGGGTGCTTTATCGTAAAGATGCAAATGCGCATGAGGTACTGCCAATAATTCTTCGATTTTTGGCAGTCCACCAATAAAATTAACCATCGCAGCATTACTAACGGCGGTAGTTGCACCTAAAGGCAAGTCCAGAATGGCACGCAAATGATTTTCAAACTGGCTGGTTTCTGCGCCTTCAATCGTCCAATGGCCAGAGTTATGTACGCGCGGAGCAAACTCATTGGCAATTAATTTTCCGTCCACTTCAAATAATTCCAGTGCCAACACGCCAACATAATCCAGCGCTTCCATTAAACGAGAAATATAACTCTCGGCTTGTTGCTGCATAGGATCATTATCACAACTTGTCGAAACACGCAAAATTCCGCCGCGATGTAAATTCTGGGATAGCGGATAAAAAACGGTAGCACCGGAAACATTTCGTGCGGCGATGATGGATACTTCCCTGTTAAACGGAACAAAAGCTTCAACAACTCCCTGCATACCGGCCAACTGCTCCCAAGCGGGTTTTAAGTCAGCAACCGATTTGAGCAAGGATTGACCTTTACCGTCATAACCCATTGTGCAGCTCTTTAAAATGGCTGGCCAGCCAATAATTGCCATTGCCTGTTCCAGGCTCTCAAAACTGTCCACAGCGACATAAGGCGAAACAGGAATGTCAATATCATGAAAAAAAGCTTTTTCGATTAACCGATCCTGCGCGACTGCGAGAGCTTTGGGGGCAGGATGCACTTGAGTGTGTGAAGCAAGAAATTCAGCCACATCAGCGGGTACATTTTCAAACTCGTAAGTGACTACATCAGCACGCTCTGCAAGTTGCGCGAGCAAATGCGGATCGTTATAATCGCCGAGTAAATGTTCACCCAGACTGCTGGCACAGGAATCTGCCGAGGGATCAAGAAAAATAAAATCCACACCTAAAGGATAACCTGCTAAAGCAATCATTCTGGCAAGCTGTCCTGCACCCAGTACACCGACTATCATAAAATTTCCTCACGTGGATCAGAATGCGCCAGCACGTTTTCAGTCTGCTCATTTCTAAACGCATTCAATGCGGCCCGAAAATGCGTATGTTTATTGCTGATAATTGCTGCCGCCAATAATGCCGCGTTAATAGCGCCAGCTTTACCAATTGCCAGTGTGCCTACCGGGATTCCTGCCGGCATTTGCACAATAGACAGTAATGAATCCATACCATTCAGAGTCTTGGACTGCACCGGGACACCCAAAACAGGAATCGCTGTTTTTGCAGCGGTCATGCCCGGCAAATGTGCCGCACCACCGGCACCCGCAATAATAACTTCCAGGCCTTTGGACTCTGCAGTTTCTGCGTATTTAAACAGTTTGTCGGGGGTTCTATGTGCAGAAACCACTTCAACTTCATGAGGGATGCCCAGACGTTCCAGTGTTTCAGCTGCAAAGCGCATAGTTTCCCAATCAGAGGTCGAGCCCATGATGATGCCAACCAGTGCTGTCATGCATTACTCCTTGATAGTATCAGTACGATTTGGATAATTTAAAAGGCGCGTAGTATCGCATAAATGGCGTCATGATGCTTTCTAAGTTACAGAAGATTTTTATCGGCTAAACCGGTGATTATTAATCGGATGTGGAAAAGTATTAAAAGGGTAATAACCAATCAAAAAATCATTGAACCAGTACTAATGAATATCAACAATCTAAAGAGAACTAGAACGAGTGCTTATAAAATGATAAAGTCGTTAGATTATTCTGTGACAGATTCAAGGTCCGATTGGTAATCCTTGAGCCTATTAACCCTTGTGATGCAATCTATGAAAACACACACTTTTACAAAAAACTTTTTTTTGGCTGCTTTAACCAGCATTATTATTGCGCTATTAATGACTGGTTGCTCAGATGACAATGATGTCAATAAGGGAAAAAAACCACCGGTTAAAACCGTGTTTAACCCGTTTGATCATTCTCATGATGTCCCTGTGACTGATATTCAAAAGCATAAATTTGAGCATGATTTTGCTGCACAATGTGTGACAAGGGAATTGAAAAATTCCGTGAATGTAGAAGAAGACAAAGAACGCTTTTCTAAATCATGCGAATGTGTTGCGTCCGAGATGATGCAAGATTTAACGGCTCAAGAAGCTGAAAAATTTCTTACCGAACATGAAAATCCACGGTCATTACAAATCAAATATACTGCGGCTGTTTATCATTGCACCCAACAGAGCTCAGTGAAAGGCTTTAAAACTTTTAATACACCCAAACCTGAACCTAAAAAAGAGGAAGGTTTTTTTAGCAAGTTTTTTTAGATCTTTAAGACTTTTACAAGGTAGGGGCAATTCCTTGATTGTCCTAATACTTGCCTCGAACTCAAGCTAAAATAATAATCGTTTTTTCTGCCAGTTCTTTTAAAATCTGCAAACCGCCAGCAATAATGATTTCCGGGTCAGGGTGATTGGATTCTTTTGCGACCTGCTGCAAACAATCTTCCACCAACAGCTTTTCATGTTCCTGAATAATTTCCAGTAATCGGTAAGTCATTGGCGTAATTTCAATAAAATTAACATTATCTTCACTGTTACGGTAAACAATCAAAAATGTTAGTTGTTCAGGTGCTGCCAAAGGTAAAAAAACAGGGGCTATTTTATGAACAGGATATTGATAAGCCAATGGCCAAGCTAACGGTGACAAAGAAACAGACTGTTTAAGGAAATTATTTAAATCCGGGTTACTGCTAACGACCTCCTCTTTGGCAATGGATAAGGCCATTTCTACCCATTCATAATGAGCCAACTCAAGCATAAAGGGAAAATCATCTGAGCTATTCCGTTCATTTTGCAAGTAATCCAGAAATTCTTCCGGAATTTGTGAAAAATGCGGCGATTGGCACGGATGTTTTACAAAAAAATCCTGAACCAAAGCCAACCATTGCTGATCGTTAAGTATCTTTCTTAAAACCGGAAAATTGCCCGACAAAAATCCCTCAATATTATTAAAAAATAACTCCCTGTACATAACCATACGTGACTCTTTAACATCTGCCGGAACAGGGTTTTTTTGAGGATCTCTAATATAAGCAGCAAATTCATCCTGTTTGCTTTTAAAGTCAACACGACCATCGGCTTTAAGCGGATTGTTTTTCATGCTGTGTTCTCCACGCGTTTTGCATCGTTCTGATCGTATCGACTTCTGTTAATAACTCAGGCATAGCGGGAATATTAAAGTCGCGTTCCAACAAAGTTGGAAATATGCCATACAGCTCGTAGGCTTTGCCCAACAATTTCCATACCGGGTCAACAATATCGGCACCGTGCGTATCAACCAGAAAATCCTCAGCTTCAACGTAATGTCCGGCAATATGGGCATAAGCAATACGGTGTGCCGGCATAGCCTTTAAAAAAGCCTCGGCATCGTAATGGTGATTAACACTGTTGACATAAATATTATTGATATCGATCAATACATCGCAGTCTGCTTCTTCAATAACGGCATTGAAAAATTCTATCTCAGGCATTTCCTGTCCTGGAGCGGCATAATAAGAAACATTTTCAATGGCTATTTTTTGCTCAAGAATATCTTGCACACGCTTAATGCGTGCGGCGGCATGTGAAACCGCTTCAGAGGTAAACGGAATCGGCATCAGATCATACATGTGCCCGCCTTTACTGCAGTAGCTCAAATGTTCACTATAAAGTTTCATTTGATGTTCAGCCATGAACTGTTTGACATCATGGACAAATTTTTCATCCAGCGGATCTGTGCTGCCTATCGACAATGACAAACCATGACAAACAAAATCAAAACGTTCAGTCATTGCACGAAATTGTTTACCAAATTTACCACCGATAGTGATCCAGTTTTCAGGAGCAACTTCATAAAAATCGATATTTTTTGGCGTCGTTTCAACAAGCTGACTTAACAAAGGTCGGCGCAGGCCCAAACCTGTACCATGAACGAGATGTTGAGTTGTGTCCATAAGAACACCTGTGATTGATTTACTGGAAACTGGAAGGCATGATGTCATGCCTTCACTATTGCAAGTGTTAGTTGGGGCATAAACTAAACCCTATTAACACTTTTTTATTTTGCTGGAGCAGCTGGAGTTGCAGGCATATTCATTTTATCGCCGCAAGCGCCTTCTTTGCCCTTCATTGACTCGCCTTTGTTCATTTCACCGCAGGCACCTTCTTTGCCTTTCATCATGGCACCACAAGAAGCTTCCATACCGGGCTTCATTTTACCGTCTTTCATCATGTCACCACATGAGCCTTCGGTAGCTTTTGCTGCTGCTGGTGCAGCCGCAGCATGATTTTTAGCACCTGCACAGGCGCCTTCCGGAGCTTTAGGTTTAGCCATTCCGCCCATAGCAGCGCCACAAGACATTTCTGCGGCTTTATCCGCTTCAGCAACCTGCATATAACCAGCCGACAGCTCGGTCATGCCAAATGGATTAACTTCCGCATTAGCAGCAGTTACAGCAAACGTTGAAATTAAAACAGCACCCATAGCAGCAACTAAAGGTGTTTTATTGATTTTTTTCATTTTGACTCCCAAATATTATTATAAAGGTTCGATAAGTAAAACTTATCGAATAAAACCATCATACCAAAGACCGATAAATAAATATCCTTTTACCCGAACATAGTAGCTTCATCCTGACTGTAAAAGTCTTAAAGAGTTCAGCCATCATCACTAAACAGCACTCGGACAAGATGCTAAATAGATACAGATACAAGGCCTATCGCTATCTTTAGCTTGAAAATTTAGCTTGTTTTCTCGTTAAAATCACACAGGTCTTGAATGACACAACTGTAGCACTTTGGTTTTCTTGCAATGCAAGTATATCGGCCATGCAAGATTAGTAAATGGTGAGCGTCTTTTTTATGTTGTTTAGGCACCCATTTATTTAGCTTACGCTCCACTTCCAGAACATTTTTACCCGGCGCAATACCGGTGCGGTTAGAAACCCTGAATATATGGGTATCCACAGCAATGGTAGGATGGCCAAAAGCCGTATTAAGAATGACGTTGGCCGTTTTTCTACCAACGCCTGCCAAGGCTTCCAGTTGCTCCCGGGTTTCAGGAACATGACCACCATGTTGTTCCAGTAACTGCCGGCAAAGCTTTATTATATTTTCACCTTTGGTATTGTATAAGCCGATAGTTTTTATATAGTCTTTTAATTTTGCCAAACCCAATGCCAAAATGCTGTCAGGCGTATTGGCAGCGGCAAATAATAGGGTGGTTGCTTTATTAACGCCCTTATCGGTCGATTGCGCTGATAAGACGACCGCAATAAGTAATTCAAAGGAACTGCTATAATTTAGCTCTGTGGTAGGTTCCGGTATTGCTACCGACAGCCTGTCAAAAATAGCCTGGCGTTTTTGTTGATTCATAATGAGTTTTAAAATAATCCCGTGCGTCATGAACAGTTATTATGGCAAAGATTCTATTCTACACGATCACTATCTTGGCTTTTAGTGGATCAAAAAACCATCAAAAAGAACAGAAAGCATTATAAATAAAATTTTTTCAAGCATTATAAAAAGTACCCCTTGTTCAGATAAATTTCTCTACGGATAGTCGATGGACTCTTAACCTTATCTCGGAACAACTGGAATTTTTTTTCTTATACTGCATGGGTATGGTATCTTTCTCGTCAAATTAGACGGTTGAATGTTCTCAGTGGACGCCTATTTGGTTTTTTTGATCGATAGAGTCTATACCCTCTAAATTTTTTAACAGTCGTTATATTTACCATATGAATTCAAGTGAATTCATAACCATTTAATCACTTTGAACTGTTACAGGGTTTTATGAAAATCACTCAAAATCTGACTTTATTCAACAGATATCGCTCCAGTCGTTTCCCCAATACGATCTTGTTCTTACCTGCTATTTTTGGATTATTGATCAGCGGCTGCGAAAAACCCAAACAACCGGTCGCAGCAAGTTTACCCACAGTCAAAGTCACCCAAGTCGTTCAGCAGGATGTACCCGTAGAGCAAGTATGGATAGGTACACTGGATGGCATGGTTAACGCCCAAATCAATGCACAAGTTACCGGTTATTTAATTAAGCAAAATTACAAAGAAGGCGAGTTGGTTAAAAAAAACCAACTCCTCTACCAAATTGACCCTCGCACTTTTGAAGCGACCCTCGCACAATCAAAGGCTAATCTGGCGCAGCAACAAGCAGTACTGATAACCAATCAACTTGCCATGGACAGAGTCAAACGCCTGTTACCCGAAAAAGCGGTCAGTGTCCTGGACCGTGATAATGCCGTGGGTGCAGTGGCAAGTTCACAAGCACAAGTCTTGGCGGCACAAGCGGCCGTTGAAAGTGCCCAGTTAAATCTGGGGTTTACTAAAATCACCTCACCTATTAGCGGTATAGCCGGCATATCAAAAGCGCAACTTGGTGATTTAGTGGGACCTGGCAGTACCAGTAATGCGCTTACCCAAGTATCCCAGGTAGAACCTATTCGCGCTTATATCGGCTTGAACGAAAAACAATATTTTCATTTGGCTGAGAGCGAAAAACAACGTGGTACAAACCAACCTGAACCCGTACCTTTACAGTTAACACTAGCCAATAACTCTATTTACCCTCATAACGGCACGTTTTACTTTGCCGACCGGCAAGTGGATGTTAATACCGGCACCATTAAAATTGCCGTGCTATTTCCAAATCCCGATAACATTCTGCGCCCCGGGATGTATGCGCGCATTCGTGCCACCACATCGGTCAAGCATGATGCTTTAGTCGTGCCGCAACAAGCCTTGATCAAGTTACAAACAGCGACTCAACTGGCCGTGGTCAATGCCGATAAAAGCATCAGTATTCGTTCGGTAAATCCGGGTGAAACTACTGGTTCTATGGTTATTATTGACGACGGCTTGAAACCTGGTGAGCAGGTTGTCGTTGAAGGCCTGCAAAAAATTCGCGATGGTATGAAAGTAAATCCGGAGCTTTATAAAGAACCAATGCCGACGACTGGCAACAGCGCGGAGCAATAATTCAATGGCCAAATTCTTTATAAATCGACCTATCGTAGCGATGGTAATAGCCATTCTTATGGTTATTCTTGGTCTGGTGGCAATGGCGGGTTTGCCGATTGCCCAGTTTCCCAATTTAGCGCCGCCTGAAATTCAAGTGAGCACCACTTATAACGGTGCTGACGCCCTGACCATGGAACAATCGGTGGCAACCCCTATTGAACAGCAAATGTCAGGGGTCGATAACATGACCTACATGTATTCCATTAACACCAATAGTGGTAATACCAATTTACGGGTCGATTTTGATGTCAGCACTGACCCAAATACCGACCAAATTCTTGCGCAAATGCGCGAAACTCAAGCAGCTTCCCAGCTTCCTTCTGCGGTTAATAATTTCGGCGTAACCGTGCAAAAGTCTACCGTCGCCCCACTATTGATGTTTGCCTTGTATTCACCCAAAGGCACATATGACAATGTTTTTCTGGCTAATTATGCTTACATCAATCTTAATGACAAGCTGACCCGTATTAAAGGGATCTCCACGGTTTCAGTTTTTGGTGCCGGTCAGTATGCCATGCGTATTTGGGTAAAACCCGACAAGTTGGCATCGCTGGATATTACTATCCCGGAAATTGTTAATGCCATTCAAGCGCAAAACACGGTTAATCCGGCCGGACAAGTCGGCGGCGAACCCATACCTAACGGTCAGGAATTTACCTATGCCTTGCGCGCACAAGGACGTTTGCAAACCGAAGAGGATTTTGGCAACGTTATTTTACGTGTAGATAAAACCGGCTCAACGGTACGTATTAAAGACGTTGGTCGAATTGAATTAGGAGCACAAAATTACGCAGTTTCCAGTCGTTTAAACGGACAGCCCACCGCACTAATTGCGCTTTATCAATTGCCCGGCTCCAATGCTCTCGATGCCGCTAACGGTGCCAAGGCCTTAATGGCCGAACAAAAAAAGAGCTTCCCGGCTGATTTTGATTATGCCGTAGCGCTGGATACTACGCTGGCAGTGACTGAGGGGATTGATGATATTGTGCAAACGCTATTTGAAGCCTTGGCGCTGGTTATTATCGTCGTCTATCTGTTTTTGCAAAGTTGGCGGGCTACGCTGATTCCCTTACTGGCTGTGCCGGTGGCTTTAATCGGTACATTTGCATTTTTTCCAATGTTTGGTTTTTCCATTAATACGTTATCCCTGTTCGGTCTGGTACTGGCTGTCGGTTTGGTGATTGATGATGCGATAGTCGTAGTGGAAGCAGTAGAGCACCATATCGAGGAAGGTCTATCGCCTAAAGATGCTTCGTTTAAAGCCATGGAGGAAGTTTCAGGTCCGGTTATTGCCATTGCCATAATTCTGGCTGCGGTATTTGTGCCAACGGCTTTTATTCCAGGCATTACCGGACGTCTTTATCAGCCGTTTGCATTAACAATAGCCATATCAGTGGCACTGTCGGCATTTAACGCCTTAACCTTAACACCGGCTCTGTGTGCCTTACTGCTTAAGCCAAAACCAAAGCAAAAAAGCACCAATCTGTTACAACGATTTTTTGATAGCTTTAACCGTATTTTTGGTCGCATTACCGACGGTTACGTTGGCGTTTGCGGTACCCTCATTCGTCGCAGTTTTTTTGGATTAATGCTTTTGCTGGCGCTAACGTTGTGTGCCGGTTTCTTAGGCAATAAAATCCCTGCCAGTTTTTTACCGGATGAAGACCAAGGCTATATCTATGGTGCCTTACAACTGCCAAATGCCTCATCGCTGCAAAGGACTAGTGAAATGGCCAGCCAAGTTGAAGAAGTGTTAAAAAACACCGCGGGTGTTCAATACTATTCAACCGTACTTGGCTACAACATGCTTAGTCAGGCCAACACGACCTACAACGCATTTTTCTTTATTACCCTAAAAGATTGGGCAGAGCGTAAAGCGCCAAATGAGCAATACACGGCCATTAAATTAGCCATTAATAAAGAATTAAGCAAACTGCCCGGAGGTGTCGCTTTAGTATTTCCACCGCCTGCCATTCCGGGTGTAGGAACCTCGGGCGGAGTCAGCTTTGTGCTTGAAGACAGAAGCGGTGATACCGTTCAGTTTTTAGCCGACAATACTGAAAAATTTATTAAAGCCGCGCAACAACGTCCTGAATTGGCGGGGGTTTTTACGACACTGATAGCCGCAACTCCGCAATTATATGTCGATGTCGATAAAGATAAGGTTATTAAACAAGGTGTAAATTTGGCTGATGTTTATCAGACCATGCAGTATTACATGGGTAGTGGTTTTATTAATTACTTTAACCGCTTTGGTCGGCAATGGCAGGTTTATCTCGAAGCTGAAGGCGAATACAGAAAAACACCAGAGCCCTTGGGTCAGTTTTATGTCCGCAATAAAAATGGTACAACCGTGCCTTTATCGGCATTGACCACTGTTCGTGAAACCAGTGGCCCGGAATTTACCATGCGTTATAACCTGTATAGAAGCGCCCTGATTAATGCCTCAGCCAAGCCGGGTTATACCTCGGCACAAGCGATGCAGGCACTGGAGGAAGTCTTTGCCGAAACCATGCCATCAACAATGGGCTACGACTACATGGGCATGAGTTATCAGGAAAAAATTGCCCAGCAAGGACTATCACCAATGGTTATTTTTGGTTTTTCATTACTGTGTGTATTTTTGATTTTAGCGGCGCTTTATGAAAGCTGGAGTTTACCGTTCAGCGTTTTATTGAGCACGCCTGTTGCCATATTTGGTGCCTTTGCAGCCTTGATGCTGGGACAGTACGCCAATAATGTTTATGCACAAATCGGCTTGGTCATGCTGATTGGTTTGGCGGCCAAAAACGCCATTTTGATTGTAGAATTTACCAAGATGGGTGTAGACCAGGGCAAGCCGTTGGTTGAAGCAACCTTGGCAGGAGCGCGTTTACGACTACGACCTATTTTAATGACCAGTTTGGCGTTTATTTTAGGCTGTGTACCTTTGGCTTTAGCCGATGGTGCCGGTGCTTTGGGACGACAAGTTATTGGTTACGTGGTCATTGGCGGTATGACAGCAGCCTCGTTTATTGCTATCTTTTTGATTCCCTTAAGTTTCTATACGGTTGAAAAGCTGTCGAATCGAGGCAAACCGGAAGCTGTAGCCGACAGCCAACAGGAGCACAAAAATGACCAGGAATAAATTACTGTTGTTGTTACTTGGCATCTCACTAACCGGTTGTTTTAAAGTAGGGCCTGATTATAAACGTCCCGATATTGATACCCCCAGCCATTGGCGTAACAATGAAACCGATGCACTGCTTAATGCAACCAATAATCAATGGTGGCAACAGTTAGGCGACCCGGAACTGAATCGCCTGATAAAACAAGCGATTCAGGGCAATTATGATTTAAAAATAGCCATTGCCAATGTTGAACAATATATGGGTTTGTACGGCTCAACACGCGCCAATTTATTTCCACAGATTACCGGCTCGTTTAAAACCCAACATCCACAACCGGCTACCTCGCCACAATTTAGGCCGGACGGTGATTCTTATAATCTGAACGGAGGCATGAACTGGCAAATTGATATTTGGGGGGAATTAAGACGTGCCAACGAAGCGGCAATGGCAAACCTTCTCAGTCAGGAAGCAACGCGCCAAGGCGTAATGTTAACCCTGGTCAGTCAAGTTGCCAAAACTTACATTAATTTACGTGAACTCGACAAACAACTGGAAATAACCAAAGAAATCGTGGCAATTCTTAAAGAAGGCTTGCGCATTAACACCATACGTTTTCAAGAAGGCTACACCTCTGAACTGGAAGTTGAACAAACGGATTCTGAATATCAACTACAAAGTGCGCAAATCCCCCTATACGAGCAGCGCATCGCCTTAACTGAAAATGCCTTAAATGTTTTATTGGGAAAAAATCCAGGCCCCATTGCACGCGGCTTGACCCTGGATAAACTTAAACTTCCGGCGATACCGGAAGGCTTGCCTTCCGATCTGTTAATAAGACGACCTGATATTGGCCGGGCAGAGCAACAATTGATTGCTGCAAATGCGCGAATCGGCGTTGCCAGAGCACAATATTTTCCGAATATTTCCCTGACGGGTAGCGTAGGACAAATCAGCTCACAACTTGGTAGCCTTTTTGCACCCGGTGCCAATTTCTGGACAATAGGCTCGGCGATAGTCACGCCTATATTTACTGCGGGTAAAATTGCAGGACAAGTACAAGCCGCCGAAGCCGTTCAAAAAGCCGCGTTAGCTAATTACAAACTAACCATTATTACCAGCTTTAGCGAGTTTGAAAATGCACTGGTTAGTCTGATTAAAACGAAAGAACAAGAAGGTAAGCAAGTTGATCGAGTGGGTGCCAATAGTCGCTATTTCAATCTATCACGTATTCGTTATCAAGAAGGCTATGTTGATTACTTGAATGAACTGGATGCGATAAGACAATTAGTCAGTGCCCAGATTGATCTTACCACTGCGCGCGCATCGACTTTTAACTCTGCCATTGCTTTATACCTTGCCATGGGTGGCGGATGGATAGTTGCCGAGGAGAAGTCGGCCAATATACCCAAACCAAAACCGGCCGCCTATTTTCCCTAGCTTTTGCAGTTCCTCATAGCGCCAGTTATTATCCCTGGCGCTATGGCACTTTATTTCTGCTAATTACGATTTATCGTCGCTGCCGGATCTTGTAGATCTCCGGCTAAATGCGCATCGCGGGCTGGCAGGACATCTGCAACCATTTCCAGACGCTTCCAGTCTGGTGCGGGTGTTTGACAATGTTTTTTGGGAACAAAAGATGACTCTTCAACCAATACCATTTTGTGAATATAGCGGGGGCAATTAGGAAACATTTCCCGCAAGGTTACCCGCAAGACTATTTCTGCCTCAGGCCAGTGAGCCAATAACGGGTCGTTTTCCTGTATAAAAGCACTGCCGTTTAAGCGCAGGCGTGCCTGTCTTTGAAAATCGATGAACAATAAACCAACATGTGGATTGACCAAGACATTGCCAGCGGATAGATACATGCCGTTGCCATCGTAAATTGGAAAGGCCACCGTGTATTCATCGATAACTTTAACGAGGCCGACACCACCGCCTTTATAGGAACAGTTTGGCCGTCCCTCCTGATCAACCGTCGCCAGAAAAAACATGTTTTGTTCCTCGATGAAAACCTTATCTTCGGGGCTGATCTGATGAGAAATAATGGTCTCGGCCAGACGATCAGCCATGGGCTGCGTTTCAAACTGATTTTGTAATTTACGACTACCTTCATGAAAAAATTTACTCATCGCTCCTCCCGGGAGTTAACTATTGTGGAGATCTGTTAATTTAAAAATGCTTACCGCAAGTTGTCCTCAATAAGTATGATAGCCGCCTGCTTGGCTTGTATAGCCGTACCCGAATGACGCTCTATTTGTTCCCAGACAATAGCGCCTTCAATCAGCAAGCTTAATTACAGAGCCAAATTCTCAGGAAACTTGGAACCGCATTGCCTTGCCAAGTCGGCAATATAGTTCCGAAATTTATCATAGAACTCTATGGACACTTGAGGCACAGGATTGCCTTCAAGCGGAAATTCAGCGGCAGCGTTGATAAAAGCGCAACCTCAAGCCACATCAAAAATCGCCAATAACTTGGCTTTTGGGTTATCCGCTTTGCCGTCAACCTGACCTGTAAACTACGTTCGAAAATCCTCATCTCGTTTCCGCAGGAAAGCTATCACCAGATCAACCTTGGAAGGAAAGTACTTGTAAATGCTCATTTTTGTGGTGTTTGCAACTTTGACAATCGCATCAACTCCTGTGGCTCTAACACCTTGGTTATAAAAAAGTTCTGATGCAGCAACCAAAATTTTTTCTTGAATAGTTATAGGCATAAGCAAAAAGACGGATGACTGATAATGTTTCGGCTATACCGATCGGTATACCACAGTCAAACAATTTGACCAGTCAGTCTACATAATTATAACAAACAATTTAAACAACAAGAGACGTAATGAAAATATTCTTAATTGGTGCTGGCTGGTTGTCATTGGCGGAATTGCCAATCCTTGTGTCTTTGTTATCGCTGCATTTGATACCGGTTTTTGGGAGAAAACCCTTTGGAAAGTCTATACAGCGCTTAGTTTTATTATTACAACCATTGGCTTTGCCTGGGTTGGCATAACATTATTAAATTACGCCTTGTCAATATAGCAATTAACTGCTGCACAGACCTTTCATTAAGGTGATTTTGCAGCCTTTTACGACTTGATACCGGATATCGTAGATTTTCTCAATCATCTATCAACTGCACTTTCAAGTTTAATCGACAATAATCACCTGAATCTGGCATCATAACGCATCAAGACACCTTGTATCCCACTTGGTTGAGACAACCTATGTTAAGGTAAAAAGTAATGAGTAACCTCCCCAAATGCCCTGCCTGTGATTCAGAATTCACCTACGAAGATGGTAGCCAATATATCTGTCCTGAATGCGCACACGAATGGCCAAAAGACGGGGCAACTGAAGATAACACCGATGCCAAAATTATTAAGGATGCAAATGGCAACGTCCTGCAAGACGGCGATACCATCACCGTCATCAAAGACCTTAAAATCAAAGGTACATCACTGGTTGTCAAAGTCGGCACTAAAGTCAAAAATATCCGCCTGGTAGACGGTGATCATGATATTGACTGCAAAATTGATGGTATTGGTGCCATGAAACTTAAATCAGAGTTTGTTAAAAAAATCTAATATCTGAAACTCTCCTGATTATAAAAACAAGCGGTGGGAAACTTCTCCACCGCCTGCCATTTTTAATATGGCAGTTCAAATCGTTTGGAAATCAAGCTGTTTTCTGTCAGAGAATTTGTAAGAACAACCTGAAAATATTTAAAGACTGATAAGGTTAAAAGGTCAATCATCGGCTATTGATGTGTCCTCTTACCTCAATAGCATCTTATTACTTTATTACCTTCGCTATTCGCTCCAGTTGATAAGTATAGAGCTGAATCAGCCGCTCGTTGCCGTGAGATGGTGCAATATATTGAAAACCAATACGATATTTGGTAGAGCCGTCTTTAACAGGCATTGGCTGGATACGTTGTACTTGCAGGGCGAGACTAGCCATCCCTATCTCTGGACAATCCATTTTGCAACCAGTAAATACAGTGCCTATTGATATTGCAAGATCTAATGGATCGGCGGCTATCATGCCAACACCACCCACGCTAATATCAACAAGAGGAAGTTCTAATATCTTACTCATCTCCGCATTAGTTTCATCTAATATAGGTATATGGCACAGCACAGGTGTTTCAATCGGAGTGTCAATACGATAAAACTCGCGGCGCTGCAAACGGACCATACTTTTAGGTAAATCTATTTTGATTGCGTTACTGCCAGCCAGATTGGTCATGGATAATTTTGTACTGACCCATCTGATTTCGATGCCATCTTCTTTGATGAACCTGACATGTTGACTCGCTATTAACCTGTTGTTAAAAGCTTCGTCGCAGCCAATATCAAGATGCACGGAAAGGTTTTTCTCATCGAGAGAAATGACTGTAGTTGAACAGACATCATTGACGTTATTGGCGTTGTTGAATGACACATTAAGCATGGTATTGTCATTCAATAACCCGGTCAATATTTGGATGATGGCTTTCACATTGCGAATAACGTACTGCTGTTCATCCGGAAACTGGGTACCGTCTTCCATCAATTTCATCTTATATTTTCTCTATTACTGTTAACGGCTACAGTATAAAAGGTTTTATTGACTTAGCCAGCATATTAAATTGCATCAGTTGTTTATCATCAAAACCGTTCTGATATTCAAGGCATTTGTTTGAATATCAGGCATCTGGTTTGGTCATCTCATCAGTCGTTAACAAGTACCATACCTACACTATATTCTTCAACCATCAATCCAATAAAAAATTGACCTGCTGCTGATCATCCAGTCCCGTGTCCGTTGTTTCGTCTTTTAAATTAACACCAGAAAACTGACATTTTTCAGACTTATTGATTAAAAACAGCAATTTCTTTAACGCCTGCTCATAACTTAATCCGTTGTTATGAATATTGGAAATACAATTGCGGTCGGCATCGGTGCTTATACCCAATTTGGCCTGATAGGTGTAGTAAATACCCATGCTGTCAGACGAGCTTAAACCGGGGCGTTCACCAATCAAGATTATGCTCAATCTGGCGGCATAATATTCTGCGATGGCATCGCCGATGGCTACCCGACCGTGTTTAACGAGACACACGGGTGCTAGTCTGTAGGCGTTTGCATGCAGTTGTGGTAGCAATAAACTTAAGAAAGGTTCTGCGTGACGGGCTATGGCTTTTGACGATAAGCCGTCGGCAACCACGACAACCGCATCCACATGGCTTTTTCCGGTATGCAGTAAACAGCCCATCGCCAAGGTATTTAACAAGCGTCCAAGATCAGGGCGTTGAAGGTACATGGACTGGTTTTCTGCCTGAGATTGCAAGATCTGCGTTTGATAACCCAGCAAGTTTACCTGTTTTTCCAGGCGCGTAAAATCTAATGGAATATGGACGGCATCGCGGGCCAGAGCATGCGCTAACTGAAAGTCCAGACAGGCGCGGGTTGGCAGGCTTATACCTGTGCGTCCCAAGGCAATACGCGCGGAAGTAAATTGGCTTAAGTTGTGCCAAGGATCAAGGGCAATCCCTGTTTCATTATTTTTACTCATCGCCTTACTCACTTAAGTTTTTGCACGGCCGATTTAAATAATGCGGGAACATCCGCATGTTGAAGTAACTGATGATCTGCATTGAAAATTTGATGTTGTTGTAACCATTGCTCAAACTCGGGCGCAGGTCTAAGTCCCAACACTTGGCGCACATACAGTGCATCATGAAATGAAGTCGATTGATAATTAAGCATAATGTCATCAGCCCCCGGAATACCCATAATAAAAGTACCACCGGCTGCGGCAAAAGCAGTCAGTAACATGTCCATATCATCCTGATCGGCTTCGGCATGGTTTGTATAGCAGACATCACAGCCCATCGGCAGACCCATTAATTTGCCACAGAAATGATCTTCCAGACCGGCGCGGATAATCTGCTTGCCGTTGTAAAGATATTCCGGTCCGATAAAACCGACCACAGTATTAACCAATAGTGGTTTAAATTTGCGAGCGATGGCATAAGCCCTGACTTCACAGGTTTGTTGATCCAGTCCTTCATGAGCATTGGCAGACAGCGCACTGCCCTGTCCGGTTTCAAAATACATGCAATTATCGCCCAACGTTCCTCGTGCCAGTTCCAGTGCAGCACTATGGGCTTCTTGTAATAACGTCAAATTAATGCCAAAGCTGTCATTGGCTTTTTGCGTTCCGGCTATGGATTGAAAAACCAAATCAACCGGCGCACCGTGTTCGATGGCTTTTAAGGTGGTGGTCACATGGGCCAGCACACAGGATTGCGTCGGAATTTGATAACGATCAATCACGTCACTCAGCATGTGCAGCAAACGTAAGGTTGCTTCAAGATTATCAGAAGCAGGATTAATGCCAATGACTGCATCGCCGCAACCATACAACAAACCATCCAGAAGACTGGCAGCAACACCGGCGGGATTATCGGCAGGATGATTGGGTTGCAAACGCGTAGACAAACGGTTTTCAAGGCCGATAGTGCCTCGGAAGCGGGTAATCACTCGACATTTTTTGGCAACCAGAATCAAATCCTGGATTCGCATAAGCTTGGATACAGCGGCCACCATTTCCGGTGTCAAGCCTGGGGCGATGGCAGATAAAATATGTGTGGTCGCGTGCTCAGATAATAGCCAGTTACGAAAATCGCCGACTGTCAGATGACTGACAAGGGCAAATGCAACACTGTCATGCTCGTCAATGATCAGGCGAGTCACTTCATCTTGTTCATAAGGCACCAGCGCCTCATTAAGAAACTGTTTTAACGGGACATCAGCAAGTACCCATTGCGCAGCGACCCGCTCAAGATTATTGTCAGCCGCTACCCCAGCTAAATAATCGCCCGAACGAGACGGTGATGCCTTTGCCATTAAATTGCGCAACGTTTTAAAATCGTAGGTCAGATTTGCTATATGCACTTTATACATGATTGACTTATCCTGAGCTATTCGGGATATTCAAGATAGCATGATATTGTAAAAATGTTATTACATAGGGCTATAGGCGTTAAACTTGTAGCAGAAAAATACACGGCCAGCCAAATCAATCAGATTATTTTTGCTGGCGTTATGTTAATCAAGCAAAACTGGCCACGATAATTGTGTATAACGTTGATAGAATGGCTAATGGCCGGCACATAACCACCCAGGCATTCGGGTTGCGCTGGATAGCGGTTGAATTGACAAAAATAAGTTAAGCGAAGTAATCAGTAGCGCCAAACCAATCTACCGTATTTTGATGAGTAGTCGCCGGATTTTCACTAACTAACTCATCAAGGACATATTCCAGCCCATAAAAATTACCATTATCAAAAGCCTGATTTATAAATGCGACAAAATTACTTGGCGCTTCTACGTTTTGATTAATCATCTTGTACCTTCCTGTTTTACTAACTAATGAGCAGATTTAAACGATATACAGATAAATTATCCAGCCATGATCAGCGATAATTTCTGTAATTACGGTCTACAATATGCTTTGTTAACTGAACAGAAACTGAAGGTAGTTTTATAGAGCGAAACTTAAAATGCTCTATCTTTATCTTAAATAACGGAGATATCGGTGCAATACTGCCAATACCTGTTACACCCAATGATTATCACGGGTTTCACGCATCAGATATACGGCAAAAAGACTGATAATAGCCGCCAGCGAAACATAGCCACCAACCCAGGCTAAACCGCCTACGGTAACCAGGCGTTGCGCAATATAAGGCGCAAACGAAGCACCCAGTATGCCACCCAGATTATAGGCAGTTCCGGCACCGGTATAGCGTAAAGCAGGCGGGAATAGTTCCGGCAATAAAGCTCCCATGGGCGCGAAGGTGGCTCCCATTAAAAACAACTCCAATGACAAAAAAGCGGTAATTATCAATGGAGAGCCGCTTTCCAACATGGGTTGTAAAGCAAAACCGGACAGAAATGCAGCGCTACCGGCGACCAGCAAAACAGGACGGCGTCCGAAACGATCACCAGCCCATGCCGATAAGGGCGTGGCGGCTGCCATAAACAATACCGCCACACTTAACATACCCAGAAATTGCTGACGTGGGATATGTAAGGTAGTGGTGCCATAACTTAAAGAAAACACCGTTGAAATATAAAACAAGGCATAGCAAACTACCATCGCCAATGCTCCCAACGCCAAGGGGATAAGATGATGCTTGACTATTTCTTTAACCGGTAAAGCTACCCGTTGGTGCTGCTGCAGTACGTTGGTAAATACCGGCGTTTCCGCCAAAGCCAGCCGGACATAAAAACCGATCATTACCAAAACCGAACTGGCAATAAACGGTAATCGCCAGCCCCAGTCTTTAAACTCTTGTTCACTCAAGAAATTAGCAAGCAACAAAAAACTGCCGGTTGCGAAAAGAAATCCAACTGGCGGCCCTAATTGGGGAAACATGCCGTACCAACCACGCTTGCCAGCGGGTGCGTTCTCGGTAGCCAATAGCGCCGCACCACCCCATTCTCCGCCCAAACCAATACCCTGACCAAAACGTAATAAACACAACAAGACGGGAGCCCATGCGCCAATCACATCATAGCCAGGTAAAAAGCCTATTAATGTTGTAGAGATACCCATTACCAGCAATGATGCGACTAGCGTTGTTTTGCGGCCGATACGGTCGCCAAAATGCCCGAACAACATCGCACCCAAAGGCCGGGTAAGAAAAGCGATCGCAAAGGTAAGAAAGGCACTTAATGCTTGAGTAGTTGGATTACCGCCGGGGAAAAATACCGGCCCAATAACCAATGCCGCTGCCATGCCATAGATATAAAAATCATAGAATTCAATGGCAGTACCAATAAAACTGGCAAAAGCAATACGTGTAACGGAGGTGGTTTTGGACAATTGATCGCCTACTGTTTGATATTATGAAGTAAATGAAGGGAGTCGCTATTTTTGCGAAAGATTTTTCCGGGCTTCCTGCTCGAAAAATCAGCAAAAAATTACGCGACCGCCAATGCCTTCGGCTGCCCCGATTCGTCCTCGTCACCTCGTTTCTACCCAACAAGGGGGCGAAACATAGGTTCCAAAGACTTGACGCTGTTTCGTAAAGCCTGCATTTTATCGGGTCAGAGGAGGCCGCAGCCTCCGACTGCCCACAGAACCGTGCGTACGGATCCGTACACGGTTCGTCACGTAAGGCGTATCCATTGTGAAACTTCAAACCAATGTGCCATTTTCTGGTCGGATCGTACTTTCTGTCCTTTCAGGTTAATAAACCAACTGTTGGGATAAGCCCGCGTTACCGCTCGCTCGGCTGAGAGCACCCAACGGCTGTTATTTGAAAAGACGGCATTAGCTGCCTGTTTTAGTGGTACAGCCTGCTTGACCAGCGAGTGATAAAGAGGCTTTTTACGCTTTTGCTGATAAACCAACCGTTACCTTAATCGTCGCCGAATGTGGGCTTCAATTTTCATCAATTGGGATGGGTAATTGGTCAATCAGTAATAATTTGACCAACCCACGTACCATTAATTGATTTCTTTCAAAGTGGTATCTAGCGTTTTATAGGTGCCTCGCGGCGTTAGCACCTTGACTTTAGCCATGGCAGTTTGCTGGGCTTTATGCTCAATGGCAATCGTCCCATTAACCACGGTAAAACCCAATAACTTTACCTTATCAGATAAAGCGACTCTGCTTTTATCCTGATTCACCTGAAGTTTAAGCGTCTTTTCAATGAACCGGCTGATCGTTTCCATCACTCGCTCCGCCGCCTTTTTCGACTTGACCAAGAGGTTACAGTCATCGGCTAACCGACAAAATTCCAGTCCGTGTTTTTCCAGTTCCTGATCAAGTTCATCCAGAACGATGTTGCTCAGCAAAGGGCTTAAGGGGCTGCCTTGCATCGCTCCTTCCTTGCTGGGATTGACGACACCATTGATCATAACACCACTACGCAACAATAGGCCAATTAAGCGTAGTACGCGTTTATCGGCTATCTTCTGCCCCATACGGGCTATAAGCCGATCATGGTGAATACGATCAAAGAATTTCGATAGATCAATATCCACCACAAAAGGCTTACCACTGTTGATAATCTGTTGCGCTGCCTGCACCGCTTGATGCGGACTCCGCCCAGGGCGGAAGCCAGAGCTGTTCGGTGAAAAATTCGGCTAAAAAATCGGTTCCAGCAGCAGTTTTAAAGTTGTCTGTACCACACGATCCCACACCGTCGGAATACCAAGCAAACGTATCCCTTTGCCATCCGGCTTCGGGATTTCTACTCGGCGTACTGACGAGGGTTGATAAGTCCACGTTGTCAATTCCTGTTGCAACTGGCTTAGCTCTTCGTCCAAAGTGGCTTCAATGTCCGTTATACCCACGCCATCAATGCTGGGTGCGCCTCGGTTTCTTCTGACCAATTCTCGGCAATTGCTCCTGCATTGCTCTACCTCCTGCATCCATGCAGTCGAAAGCCTACGCCCAAATATAAAGTTGAGCAGAGGGTTTCAAAGAGTCTGGGTTCTTCAATTAATTGGCTCATGGTCGCTTACTTCACGCTTGTTTACAGAGGGCTTTCATCAATCTCGCACGGCTAATTCGTTCACTGTTTACAACGCGAATAGTTAACCGCTCCTATCAGGCTAATCTCAGTCCTCCAGTCTCTAATCAACGGCCATAGCCGCTTACGTGTTTCGCCCTTCACCTCCAACATCCTGTCGCTGATTCGATGCTTTACCCTCGTCCATGTCACCATAAATTCATCGGCACCGAACTTTACGATTACTACGGCTTCATCTGTAGATCCCCGATTCATAACGTCAACATCACTGCTGCGCTTAGGGCTTAAGGTGTCGCAGTTACACCGACCCAAACCGACGGCCCTTCACTGGGTAAGATAGTCACCTTTGTTTCGATCCACCTACCTTCAATACGACAACTCGTTACGGTGAGAATATCGGGCTTCGGTGGTTGCGGGCACCTTACCCCCTTGTTGCCGCCTTACGAAGATTCACTTTCGTTTAGGTGAACGATTTGGTTTCAGCTTCCTTCAGATTCCTCATTGGCTCTCAATAACCGTGCTTCCCTATTGGGTAGCTACGCAGAGTTTCTTTGGACACCCTTGCCTTCGCCTACATTTTCCCTTCTCACAGGGCAATGGCTGGACTTCCACCAGCTAGCTGACTAACATGCCAGTCGCACCACTGTCGCTCCGTTTCCCAGATTTTCAGATTTTCAGATTTTCAGATTTTCAGATTTTCAGATTTTCAGATTTTCAGCGAAGGAGTTTAAACGGTACTATTACCGTCAGCATTCCTTAATTATAGCAATGACTGACGGCACAAAGAATATCTTAGGAACAGCCCCTTTTTTCTAGGTTCTGTTGACGTTTCACCTTAGCTATAAAAGCACCGAGGAAAATGACAACATCCCCATGTAGTTAATAGCTTTTTTATCATATCGTGTAACAATTCTGCGATAGTGTTTAAATTTACCAAATATACATCAATGGCATGCCGCTCCTTATAATGCCAATAATCGCACTCAATATCTTCTTTTCGGTTCGATTTAGGTGGGATAACCGCTTTTATTTCACGACTGGCTAACCACTCCCGCAACTCGTTCGTGTCGTAGGCTTTGCCTGCTAAAACAGCTGAAGCATTAACATTTTCCAATAAAGATATGGCTTGCTTGCATTCAGTCTCCTGCCCACCCGTCAGGAAGAATTTGATGGGCATGCCCAAGGCATCACAAAGTGCGTGAATCTTACAACCAAACCCACCTTTGGAACGCCCAAGCGCTTCATTCTCAGCAGAACTATATGCCGCTCCAGTTGCGCAGGCATGTGCTCTAATAACTGAACCATCCATGGAAACATCCTGTAAATCAGCGTCTTCAGCAAGATGGCAGAGAATTTTACCCCATATACCATTGATGCACCAACGTGAAAAACGCTTGAAAATGCTATTCCATTTACCATACGTTGACGATAATACACGCCACTGTGATCCCGTACGTAATATCCACAAAATGGCATTAACAAAATGTCTTCAAATATCGGGTAATCCGATATGAACTCCAGGCAATTTTTTTAAGCTTGCCAAAATACAAGCCCACTCTTCATGGCTTAATTTTATCCGCTTCATTTCATTCGATACTTCGGATAGTTTACGCGGCGATAGCCCCATAGTTACAGAGGGCTGCAAAGCCCGGGCTGGATTTTATGACAGTAAAGTCGCCCCCTAAGTGGCAAGAAAATCTTTCCAATAAATGGGCATTGAATTTACGGGTATTTCAAATGGCGATGGAAATGACGTTACGGCCCACACCTTCCAAAGCTTGCTGCCGGTCTTCCAGACGCAGCAAATTCAGTGCGGTCAGTGAAGCATTGAATCGGAAGTCGCTTGGCAATAGCATAGTCCAGTGTACTGCTTGGCATCGCGAAACACGAACTCAATCTGAAATCTTGCTTTGTAATAGCGCAGGATGTCCAGCGCCGCACAGCCAGTGTCAGTGCAGAATAATAATGCCGTGTAGGTTTTGCCTTTTTCTTGTCGCACGATATAGACAATCCGCAGATTACGTTTGAACGTCGGCGAATTGACGGCAGCGGTATAGACGCGCTGGCCATCGATTTCTCCTGCCAGTTCAAAGCGTGACAAATCATCAAAACACACTTTGCCTGCAAACTTGCGAGGTCGACCTTTGGCTTTTTGTTCACCGGTATATAACCAGCGCAGATCGGCATCATGCCGTAACTTACTGGCCACGTACAGGCCATGTTCCACCACGCTATTAATAAACTTGGTCTTGGCGCAAAAACTGTCAGCAACCAGATAACGGATTTTCCCCAACAGTTGCTTGGTATCACGTTTGAGGTGATCAAGGTTAATTTCTATCCGGGTGATCCGACGTTCTTTAGGTGTTTTCATTGGCTTTGGTCTTGGATTTCTTATCGGCGTCTTGAGCCACCTTGTCTTCAGTATTGACGGCCGATTCTTTGACTACTTTAGGTACTTTGGGCAAAGCGGGAGCTTGGTAAGCAGATAAGGTATAGGCCATTTTGTGTGTTACATCCACCAAGGCCAGCAGTGAAATTTCCAGTCCACGTTCCGCTTGTCCCTGTGAACCGTTGCAAAACCAGTCCAGTCCGTAACTGCTGCGACCGCTTTTGGGTAAAAATGGCATCAATTGCTGATATCCATTCATCCTTATCCGTTAAATCTTTCAAGCTCAGCAAACTGAAGGTAACAAAATCGAACGAGCGATGAAACCATCTTGAAAAGGTTTTTTCATTCAGAGAACTATAACGGCCAAGGTTTCGGAAATTCATCCGTCCCGGCAGATATGTCAGGGCTGTTAGCAAGATGAATATAAACTTACGCTGCGGTTTTTTGCTACACTAGACATTTAGTGCAGAATGGGTTCTATTAAGTTCATGGAGGCCTTTAGCGTGTTGGGCTGTTATCGTCTTTGACTACATCTTCCCACGCTGGAGGCTTCCAGACTATTTTTAATCAAATCAAAACTGTCCGAAGTATTGATACCCAAATGGCGCAGTATATTTGTTGATTACCAGACGTAAAGTAAGTCTATATTGTGATTTGGGTAATTGTTTTTACCACGTAGGGAATAGATAAAATGACCACCAAGTAAGGTATATTCTTTGTAGAAAATTACCTTAACCCTTCTTTTAAATTTTAGCGAGGATTTATGACCGCTCCAGAAGCCCTATATCAATCAGCACTGTCGTCTCTAAAGCTACGCGCTCGCGGAAAAGTGCGTGATATTTACGATATTGATGATAAGCATATGTTGATCGTGACCACCGACAGACTTTCAGCCTTTGATGTGATTTTGCCTGATCCGATTCCGGGTAAAGGTCGAGTATTAACCCGAATTTCAAATTTCTGGTTTGATAAATTACAATCCATTATGCCCAATCATATTGCGGATATTCCGTTGGAGCAGGTAGTTCCTGATGCGGTTGAACGTGCTGAGATTGAAGGCCGTGCCATTGTGGTCAAGCTGTTAAAACCACTGCCGGTTGAAGCCATTGTGCGTGGTTATCTTATCGGTTCCGGCTGGAAAGATTATCAAAAATCAGGGGAGGTGTGCGGTATCAAATTGCCTGCCGGTCTGCAGCAAGCCCAGCAATTACCGGAAGCTATTTATACGCCATCGACAAAAGCCGCTGTTGACCAGCACGATGAAAATGTTGCTTTTGAAAAAACCGTTACCTTGATGGGGGAAGAACTGGCAGGACAAGTACGCGATGCCAGTTTGAAGTTGTACAAAATCGCCGCAGACTATGCCAAAGAGCGGGGCATTATTATTGCCGATACCAAATTTGAATTTGGGGTTGATGATGCCGGTGTTTTATATTTAATTGATGAGGCTTTAACGCCTGATTCATCAAGATTTTGGCCTGCAGATCAGTATCAGGTAGGCATTAGTCCACCCAGCTTCGATAAACAGTATATTCGTGATTATCTGGAAACGCTAGACTGGGATAAAACAGCTCCCGGCCCTTCACTCCCTACCGAAGTGGCAGCATTTTGTGCGGAAAAATATCGCGAAGCGGAAATCAGGTTAACTCAAAATTCATCAAAATGAGCAAAAAAATATCACAACAACAGCCATTATCCAGTAAAAGCAACGTGCCTGATGATTCTGTACCGCTTTTTGTCGATCTTGACGGAACACTTATAAAAACGGATTTGTTAATGGAAAGTGCTTTTATCTTATTAAAAAAGCAGCCGTGGATGTTGTTGGTTATGCTGTACTGGCTGGTATTTGGTATAGCTCGTCTTAAAGAAGAAATAGCGATACGTGCGGTAGTGGATTTTAGTGTTTTACCGTTACAAAAAGAGTTTATTGCTTTTTTAAAAAATGAGGCCAGGCAAGGGCGGACTTTATATCTGGCGACAGCCTCTGATCGTGGTTTGGCTGAGCCGGTGGCAAAACAACTGGGTTTTTTTAAGCAGGTATTAGCCAGTGACGGGCATCGTAACCTAAAAGGCTCAAACAAGCTCGAAGCTATCCTGACTTGCTGTAATGATGCCGCATTTGACTATGCGGGCAATGCGCGTGCTGATCTTGCTATTTGGGCTAAAGCGCGCCGAGCTATTATTGTTAATCCGGATGTTGGCGTAACTGCTACCGTCAGGAGGCGTCATTATCGCGTCGAAAGAGTATTCGATGATCGTCCTCCGCGTATAAAAACGTGGCTGCGTGCCTTTCGATTGCATCAGTGGGGCAAAAATGTGTTGCTTGGTGTACCTGTTTTTACCGCACATGTCTTTGATTTTTCTGCAATCACTCAGGTCGTGGTGGCGTTTATGGCTTTTGGCCTGATTGCATCCGCTACTTATTTATTAAATGAGTTGTTTGATGTCTCATCAGATAGGCATCATCCGCTTAAATATCAGCGCCCGTTTGCAGCAGGAGATATTGGACTGGATGCCGGTGTCTTGGGGATGGTCATGCTGTTCGGCGCAGGGCTTGGCTTGGCAGCTCAGATATCCAATAGTTTTCTGTTTATACTGTTGGCCTATTTTGGCTTAACGGTTAGTTATTCATTTTACTTCAAGCGGTTTGCGTTGATAGATGTGTTGATGCTCGCGATACTTTACACTTTTCGGATTATCGCGGGGGCTTATGCCATAGAAGTGCCGGTATCATCCGGGTTACTCGAATGCTCCCTGTTTATTTTTCTTAGTTTGGCACTGGTTAAGCGTTGTTCAGAATTAATAGCCATTCAAAGTGGCTCGCTGGAAACCGTCAAGGGCCGCGATTATAGGGTTTCCGACTATCCCGTACTTGGTGCAATGGGTATTGCCGCAGGGTACATATCAATATTGGTATTGGCTTTATTTATTGGCAGTCCTGAGAGCGCTGCAGAATATACCTACCCAGATTTATTATGGCTGTTATGTCCCTTAATGGCTTATTGGGTGTCCCGCTTGTGGCTAAAAACAGCGCGTGGCCAAATGCATGACGACCCACTGGTCTTTAGTTTAAAAGACCAGGCAAGTTGGATTGTTTTAATTATGATACTGATGGTTACTCTCGTATCGATATGAAAAGTGATGACCATTTTCTGAGCGATTGTAACGCTGATTTTTATCAGCGTTACAACAATGAAGGTCATAACAATACGAATTGTTTTAAGTTATTACAATTACAATACTTCGGATAGTTTACGCGGCGATAGCCCTATAATTACAGAGGGCTGCAAAGCCTTGGCTGGATTTTATGACAGTAAAGTCGATCCCTAAGTGGCAAGAAAATCTTTCCAATAAATGGGCATTGAATTTACGGGTCTTTCAAATGGCGATGGAAATGACGTTGCGGCTCGCACCTTCCAAAGCTTGCTGCCGGTCTTCCAAGTGCAGCAAATTCAGTGCGGCCAATAAGGCATTGAAATGGAAGCTCAATTTTGCTTCGGAAGTCGTTTGGCAATCACATAGTCCAGTGTATTGCTTGGCATCGCGGAACACGAATTCAATCTGAAATCTTGCCTTGTAATAGCGCAGAATGTCCATGGCGGCACAGTCAATGTCGGTGCAGAGTAATAATGCCGTATAGGTTTTGCCTTTTTCTTCCCGCACGATATAGACAATCCGCAGATTACGTTTGAACGTCAGCGCATTGACGACAGCGGTATAGACGCGCTGGCCATCGATTTCTCCTGCCAGTTCAAAGCGTGACAAACCATCGAAACACACTTTGCCTGCAAACATGCGAGATCGACCCTTGGCTTTTTGTTCACCGGTATATAACCAGCGCAGATCGGCATCATTCCGTAACTTACTGGCCAACGTCAAAATAATATTTTTTATCACCAGTTAGAAAAATATATATCAACATGAAAAGGTGGCTGTGTTAAGTGCATTTCTTTTTTTATTATTGAATATTTCGAAGAAGACGCGTTTAACCTATTAATAAATATGCCGTCTTGATTCAGACAAGGCTTTACCGTCAAGTAATGTTTAGGAAAGCCTAAAGGTCGTTTTACCCTATTTCATTACCGAAACGGATTAGCTTTTTAACCTGTTCAGCCACACAGAAAACCTGTAAGGCTGAAGCATTCCTTGCAACCGCTTGATTATCAAATTTGGTTTTAAAACTTGCAATCAAGGGATGTGGTTATGCCTTCTTTGTCAGTAGACAACAGCGCTTTACCGTTCTGATAAGTGATAACCCAAATACTGTCAAAATCCTTACCATCCCAAGTCGGCGGATTATTTACTCCCAGCTCCTCAGCCAGCGGTGCAATGGCGCTATGCTCCCAGACCATAAAAACGGTACCGGTTTTTTCCAATATTTTTTTGGCTATCGTTGAATAATCCTTTTCATCGTATTTACTGTTGATCGTCAGATTATACTTAATGGCAAACGGGGTGACGGTCTGAAACATTCTGGCGTGCTTTGTCGATTTATCCAGCCCCAGTGACGGCACGTAAGTATAGTCCGGTACGTTAAATTTCTGGTATAAAACAGCAGGAAGTTGCAGAGCTCGGCTCTCTCCCTGACATGACAGATTATCGCCATTTTCCGGCTTTTCTCCATGCCGGATGATAACTATCTTCAAGTTATTATCCGGTGCTGCTTGCACCATACCGGAAAACGCCATGACTGATACGGCGACTCCAGCCCAAACAAGTCTTAAAACAAATTTTTTCATAACAGGTTTTCTCTTTAATTAATGCGGTATGCGATACATATAGTCTTTTAGAAATTAAATTTCCATTCACGTCGTTGTAAGCTCATACAGATAACATCCATTGAAAGGATAGTATCTGTTGGCATCGAAATTATTTATCTGAGAATCTATAACTACGTTACAGCCTCGTTATTATTATCCTCATCATCCAGAACTTTATCGTAAACCTCGCGCAGACTGAGAATGCAATCAATGCTTTCCAGTGGCATGGAAGCATCTAACCCTAACGCTTCCGTTAATATCCAAACCTCGTCTTGTCGTACATAACGCTCTATACTCGCCTGGTCTTGCGTCACCAACAAATATTCCTGCAAGGACGCTATTTTACGATAATGAGCGAACTTACCGCCCCGGTCATAAGCTTCAGTAGACGGCGACAGTACTTCAATCAGCACGGTAGGGTTAAGTAAAGTATCAACAAAGGCATCCTCAAATTGCGGTGTGCCGCACACAACAACTATATCTGGGTAATGGTAACTACGTGCCTGGACTGCCTTGACCCGCATATCATTCATATAGGCTTCGCAAGGACGTTTTTTGAGTTGCACACTTAGTTCTCGTGCAATATTAACCGTTATCAAATTATGCTTCCGGCTTGCACCGGTCATCGCATAAATTTCACCATTATGAAATTCACTTTTAGACGATGCACTCCGTTCCAGTACCAAGTATTCTTCTGTGCTGTAATGGCTTGGGTTAAGTACGGCAAACATAAAACACCTCGATTAAGAAATTATTTACCAAGCGTTAAGCATATCATGGCGCTTGGTTACGATATGACGACTATTTTCAGCTGTTTTATAACGCTTAACGCGATTGTTATAAAGGTCTGGTTATAATGGCCTTATTATTTTTGCCTGCTTTTTTTATCGCCATAATCCTAACACATGCAAATTTCATCGAAAAATTATTGGGATTTGCTCCCGGCTATTGCGGGTATTTTCTTCACCCTGGCTTTTTCTCCTTTTAATTATGCCTATCTGGCACCCCTAGCACTGGGCTTGCTGTTTACTTCATGGCAAAACGTCACCCCCAAACGTGCGCTGTTGAGAGGATATCTATTTGGCTTGGGCTCGTTTGGCTTGGGCGTATCCTGGGTCTATATCAGCATTCATGATTTTGGCGGTGCCGATAGTCTAAGTGCCGGCTTGTTAACTTGCCTGTTCTGTAGTTTTTGGGCTTTGTTTCCGGCGCTGGCAGGTTATCTTTCCGTAAAGATACTGCCGGTTAACAAAGGGCTTGTCTCGGTGATAGTGATGCCGGTTATTTGGCTGTTAGTTGAATATCTTCGTGGCTGTCTGGTGCTTAATGGTTTTCCCTGGCTACAAATCGCTTACTCGCAATTGGCAACGCCTTTGGCAGGTTATATCCCTATAGTGGGTGTTTATGGTACCGGGTTTTTAACAGCATTAACGGCAGCTGCCCTGGTAGCTATGTTACAAAGCAAAAAACACCGGCTGTTATTGACTGCGGTGCTTGCTGCCTTGTGGATTACAGGCAGTGTTTTACAAACAATAAAATGGACTGATGCGATAGGCGAGCCCATCCGTGTGTCATTGATTCAGGGCAATATTACCCAGGATAAAAAATGGCGACCGGAAAATAAGCTTGGTACCCTGCAATACTATAAAACGATGACTGAAGTACATTGGGATTCTGACGTTATTGTTTGGCCTGAAACCTCCATTCCGGCTTATTTATCGGAAGTTAATGAGTGGTTTTTACTACCTTTAAGTAAAGCTGCCCGCCAACATCATACCGATTTAATTGTCAGTCTTCCGGCGCATGGAGACTCAACGGCTGAAAAATATAATGCCGTTATGACACTGGGTAAAGAAACCGGCATGTATCGAAAAAAACATTTATTGCCTTTCGGTGAATATTTGCCCTGGCAACCGGTGTCCGGTTTTATTTTAAACAGCTTGGGCATAAAACTGGGTAATTTTACTCCAGGCAGCATCGACCAACCCTTATTAAAAGCCGGTGGTTATGCGTTTATAACTTCTATTTGTTATGAAGATGCTTTTGGTGATGCCGGTTTGATAAACTTGGCTGCTGCGGCTTATCTGGTTAACGTGACCAACGATGGCTGGTTTGGCGATTCAATAGAGCCACATCAGCATCTGCAAATTGCCAGAATGCGAGCTATGGAAACCGGACGCTTTATGTTGCGATCTACCAATACCGGTGTCACAGCTATCATTGCACCGAATGGCAAAATTATCAGCCAGGCTCCGGTATTTAAAGAGGCGGTATTAACTGATTGGATAACGCCCATGCACGGCATGACTCCTTATGCAAGACTGGGCGATCAACCGGTTATTATTGCCCTGATAATACTGCTTTTTTGCCTGATTGTTTATCTGCGCTTGTTATCGAACAAGCCGCTATCAACAAACCGGTAACCGATCAGGCTTTAGTCAAACAGGGAATTGCGAAAATCCGGTTACATGTTATGGAACAATATTATAAAAATGTTAGAATGGTCGATTGTTTGCAATCTGAAGACCATCGAACTTATCCATGCCTACTACCTTACAGCTTCCACTTGAGTCACTGAAATTAAACGTCGATTTGACCGGCTATGAATTCCCGGAAGCACCCCGGTTGCAAAGTGGCATTTTAGGGCAACCAAGAGCGCAGTCAGCATTGGAGTTTGGTGTTGCCATGCCCAATCCCGGTTACAATATTTTTGTGATGGGTGAGCCTGGCTTGGGTCGATTGACTATGATTACCGACCATCTTGGCGCACTCGCCCAATCTCTGCCAGCACCGCCATGCTATGCTTATGTGGATAATTTTGAAAACTCCAGAGAGCCTGTTGTCGTTGAATTACCTGCCGAATACGGTCAGGTGTTCAGTAAGGATATTGAAAAATTAGTTGATGATTTATTGGCAACTTTTCCGGCGGCTTTTGAAAGCCCCGCTTATCAGCAAAAAAAATCTGCACTTGAGCGGCAGTTTGGCCAGTGTTACAACAACGCCATTGATCTGGTTGATAAAAAAGCCCAGAAAAACAGCATCGCCCTGTTCAGGGAAAGCGAGTCTATTACCTTTGCTCCAATCCGGGATAATAAATCCCTCAACGAGGAGCAATTCACTCAATTACCGCAAACTGAACGCGAAGCTTTTCACAGTCACGTTGAAAAACTGGAAGAATATCTGAGTGACGTCTTGCTGGAATTACCCCAGTGGCGCAGAACGATGGTTGAAAAAATTAAGCAACTTGATAATGACACCATTAATTTGGCAATAGAGCCGCTGTTTTCGGAATTGAATGATAAATATCAGAATGTTGATGATGTCATCACTTATCTATCAGAAATCAGAAAAAACCTGGACAACACGATTGCCGATTATCTGATGCCGGGGCGGACACTGGAACCCCGCGAGACTATCGCAAAACGCTTGACGCTAACTGAACAATACGTGCCCAATATTCTGGTCGATAATAAACAGGAAAGCGGCGCGCCGGTTGTTTATGAACCACATCCCATTTACCAGAATCTGTTTGGCCGTATTGAATATGTCAGCGATCAGGGTACTTTAATTACCAATTACCGAAAAATTTGTGCAGGTTCTCTGCATAAAGCCAATGGCGGTTATTTAATTCTCGATGCCGAAAAATTATTGACCTATCCCTTTGTATGGGAAGGGCTTAAACGGGCCTTACAATCAGGTCGCATTGAAATTGAATCGCCATATTCCGAGCTGGGCATCAACACCATTACCTTAAAGCCGGAAGTAATTCCGTTAAATGTAAAAGTGATACTGGTCGGTTCGCGGGATATTTATTATCTGTTGGAAGAAATGGATAGTGAATTTAACGAGATGTTTAGAATCCTTGCCGACTTTGATAGCCATATTCCACGGACCAATGAATCCATGCAGGGATTTGCCGTATTAATGCTTAAACAGGCAGTCGATTCGGGCGCCCATCCATTAACACGAGCAGCGATTGAAGGCTTGATTGAGCACAGTTGTCGACTGTCAGAAAATCAACACCATTTTTCTGCACACATCAAAGATTCCTTGGACATTATTGCTGAAGCCAATCTGTTTTGTAAGCAAGCCAAGCACAATGAAATCGACAGATTCCATATTGAACAAGCTCTGGCAGCGAGAGAACACCGTAACGGCAGATTATCTCAGGCCATACTCGATGAGATGCTTGATGGTACCATCCTTATTGATACTGAAGGTGCAGCAGTTGGCAAAATAAACGGCTTAACCGTACTGGAAATAGGCGGTAGCAGCTTCGGCGCACCGGCACGTATCACCACGACCGTTTATCCCGGCTCCAGAGGTATCGTTGATATTGAAAGAGAAGCAGAACTGGGTCAGGCCATCCACTCAAAAGGCGTATTAATTTTAACGGGTTATCTGGGCCATTCTTACGCGCAGGAATTTCCTTTAGCCATATCCGCCAGTATCGCCATTGAACAATCTTATGGTTATATTGATGGCGACAGTGCTTCGCTGGCTGAGCTATGTTGTCTTATTTCTGCACTCACACGAATACCCATCAAGCAAACGTTTGCGGTTACCGGTTCAATTAATCAATACGGTGAAGTGCAAGCGATAGGCGGGGTAAACGAGAAAATAGAAGGTTACTTCAGGCTTTGTAAGGCAAGGGGACTTAATGGGCAACATGCCGCTATTATTCCTGCCGCCAATAAACGCAATCTGATGTTAAAACAGGAAGTGATTGATGCCGTTGCCAATGGCTTATTTGCGGTTTATGCAGTAGCGAGTGTTAATGAAACCCTAGAACTATTAACGGGAGAACCTGCTGGCGAGGTAAATGACGAAGGTTTATATCCTGATAACAGCATCAATTTTAAGGCGATATCCCGATTAAAAGAGATTTCCGATATGACCTCTGATGATGATAGCAGTGATAAAGAGGAAGGCACGTAAGTAAGGCAACCCGAAGAGACGCAACATTCTGCGTCTCTTCGATAACTCTATTTTGTCCCGGCTTTTTAAGTTACCGCTACTTATTGGCCGGTTTCAGTAACAAGCACATCAATACCATTCTGCCTTAGCCTCGCCCTGATAGCATTGACGCTATCAGTCTGGGCATAAGGCCCCATTTTAACGCGATACCAGTTTACGCTACCGACTTTTGCTTTCTCGACTTTGGATTCTATCCCCATTAAAGCAAGCTTTGCCCTTAACCGGTCAGCTTCTTTAAATGTCTTAAAAGAACCGGCCTGCATAAGGTAATGAGCTTCTTTGGCCTTACCCACACGTTCTTCGCGTGTTCGGGTTTTAATTTCGTACTCCGGCACAACCACTTCTTTGTCAGGCAAAATCGTGTAAAAATCAAACTGAGGCAGTTTAGGGCCTGGCTTAACTTCAGGTTTTTGTCCTTCTTTAGGTGTTACTCCATTTTCCACACCTGTCTTATTGGCTATCGTTTGTGAAGCCTGCTGAAGATTGTCTTGTTCCGATCCTGAGCTACGTAAATAAACCAAAAAAACCACAAAGGCAATAATTATTGCGGAAATCAGCATCCATTTCCACAAACCAATACCTGATTTCTGGTCGAATTTTTTTCTGCTCTGGCTGGCAGATCTACCTTTCGGTCTTGGTTTATAATCTCTGGACATTACATGGATTCAGGTGTGTTGATATTTAACAAGCCCAAGCCGTTTGCGAGAACCTGTCTTACCGCACACACCAAATTTAATCTGGCATCGCGAATACAAACATCTTCAACGAGAAACTGATGGGCATTGTAGTAAGTATGAAATTCATGAGCCAAATCACGCAGATAAAGAACCAGTTGGTGCGGCTCATACTGCAAAGCCGCACGTTCAACAACTTCAGGATACCGCGCCAAAGTACCCAGCAACGAAATTTCGTGTTCTTCAGTTAACTTCGACAGGTTTTCCATGCCCTGTAACTGATTTCTTTCCAGACCTTTTTCATCAAGCTGACGTAATACACTACAAACTCTTGCATAAGCGTACTGTACATAAAATACCGGATTTTCATTGGATTTTGAGGTCGCCAATTTCAAATCAAAATCCATGTGCTGTTCTGACCTTCGCATCACATAAAAGAAACGTGCCGCATCCTTGCCAACTTCACTACGCAATTGACGCAAAGTAACAAATTCACCTGAGCGGGTAGACATTTGTACTCTTTCCTCACCTCGATAAAGGACTGCAAATTGTACCAACAATACCTTTAATTTGGACTCGTCAGCACCCAGAGCCTGAATGGCTGCCCTGACTCTGGGGACATAGCCGTGATGGTCTGCGCCCCAAATATCAATCACTTGATCAAAGCCGCGATCCAGCTTGTTCATATGATAGGCAATATCTGAAGCAAAATAAGTATATTGGCCGTTCTCTCTAATCACCACACGATCTTTTTCATCGCCTAACTTGCTGGACGCAAACCAGGTCGCGCCATCTTGCTGATAAAGATGACCGCCAATGCGTAAGCGTTCAAGGGCTTTTTCAACCGAACCGTCATTCATTAAATCGCGTTCTGAAAACCATTGCTGGTAATCAACCCCAAATTCCTTCAAATCAACCTTGATGTCATCCAGAATACTGTTGAGCCCGATTTGAAAAAAATCACCATACAGCGGCATACCCAACAAGGTTTTCGCCCGGTCAATAAGCGCATCAATATGCGTATCTTTATCGCCACCTTGGGGCTCATCAGGTGGTATGTTTTCCAATACCAACTCTATCGGTCTGCGATAATCATTGTTGTCGTTTTTATGAATATCCCTGGCAATTTCACGCACATAGTCGCCGCGATACCCATTGCTGGGAAAATGTACCAGTTCGCCGCATTCTTCAAGATATCTTAGCCAAACGCTGGTAGCCAATATATCCATTTGCCGGCCGGCATCATTGACATAATACTCACGATGCACGTCAAAACCGACCGCTTTTAATAAATCAGCTACCGCAGAACCATAAGCCGCTCCCCGACCATGACCTACATGCAAAGGCCCGGTAGGATTGGCTGAAACAAACTCAACCTGAACTTTTTTGCCAGCACCCACAGTGCTCAAACCAAATTCTCGTCCCTGATCATGAATCTGACTGACAATCTGATACTGGGAATTGGGATTAATAAAAAAATTAATGAACCCCGGTCCCGCCAACTCCACTTTAATGACTGCATCATGCTGAGGTAATGCCGCGATGATTTTTATCGCCAGTTCCCGAGGATTTGCTTTCGCTGGTTTTGCCAGCATTAAAGCCAGATTTGAAGCAAAATCACCATGTTGTGCATCACGGGTGCGTTCTATCGATATATTCGGAATAATTTCCATACCAAGAATACCCTCAGTCTTAAGAGTTTCAACGGCTTGTAAAATCAGTTCCTCTATTTTTTGTTTCATTGCTTCACTGCGTAGTTAAATCGGATAAATAGTCGCTTATTATCCATTAAAACCCCCCGATTATCCATTCAAACAATATCAGTACAAATCCACCGGATCAACATCCAGCGACCAGCGTACTTTTTTTGCCTGTTTGAGCTTGGCAATTTCCGGTATTAATAGCGCCAGTAAAACATGCAACTCCTTGCGGCGACTGTTTTGCAGCAATAATTGATAACGGTAAAGCCCGGCACGTCTGGCCATGGGAGCAGGTACGGGACCCAAAACCTGGGTATGACCCGGATTACATTTCTGTACCAATACGCTGACGGCTTCAAAAAACAACAGCGGCGTCTCCTCATTGCCTGCTTGTACGCGCAATAAGGCCTGATAACTAAAGGGCGGCAACAATGCTTCTTTACGCTCTGCCAGCGCTGTTTTGGCAAAACTGCGATAACCTTGTCGAATTAACGTTGTTAATAAAGGATGTTCAGGCTGACGGGTCTGCATAATGACCTTACCCGGTTTTTCAGCGCGTCCGGCACGGCCTGAAACCTGAACAATCATTTGCGCCAGTTTTTCGGAAGCATGAAAATCAATACTGAATAAGCCGCTATCCACATCAATAATCGCCACCAGGGTTACATTAGGAAAATGATGACCCTTAGCCAACATTTGCGTCCCTAAAATAATATCGACTTTACCTTGATTTATTTGCTGTAAATAGTTTTCTAGCGAACCTTTACGCTGCGTGGAATCACGATCCAACCTAACCGTTACCTTATCTTTAAAAAGCTCCGCCAATACTTTCTCGACCCGTTCGGTACCCAGTCCCAACGGTGTCAACTCACCGACCTTGCAGGCAGGACAATGCTTAATCAAGCGTTGTTCCTTACCGCAATGATGGCAACGCAGACACTCTTCATCGAAATGAATGACCAAATTGGCATCACAGCGTTGACAACGTGCAACCCAACCGCAGCCATGACAAATAAGCGTGGGTGCAAAACCGCGTCGATTTAGAAACAGCAAGACCTGTTCATTTTTTGCCAAGGTTCTGCGCATTTCCTCAATCAGCCCTTCAGACAAGCCTTCCCGGATTCTTTTATTTCTGATATCCATTAATTGCAGAACCGGCTCTATTGCATTTCCGGCACGCTCCGGTAAATGTAATAATTGATAACGCTGTTTATCAACGTTATGCAAGCTTTCCAGGGACGGTGTCGCAGAACCCAACAAAACCGGAAGATGTAACATCTTGCCACGCACAATGGCAATATCCCTGGCAGAAAAACGAAAACCTTCCTGTTGTTTGAATGAGCCATCATGCTCTTCGTCAAGAATAATCAATCCCGGGGTTTTTAATGGCGTAAACAATGCAGAACGAGTACCCAGCAAGATCGAACATTCACCGCTCTGCATCTGCAACCAGGCTGTTTGTCGTTGAAGATCGGTGAGTTTGGAATGCGATAAGGCAATATTGACGGCAAAGCGCTGCCTAAACCGATCCTCAAGCTGCGGAGTCAGGGTGATTTCCGGTACCAGTACCAAAATCTGTTGTCCTCGCTCCAGCACCTTGTGAATAATCTGTAAATAAACTTCTGTTTTACCGCTACCGGTAACGCCCTCCAATAAAAAAACTCCAAATTGCCCGAGACTTTTACAAACCGCGTCTATCGCCACTTGCTGCGGAGGATTGCAAAGCAAGGCAGTATTTTTTATTAACACCTCCGGTCTACTCACCTTGGCATCGCTCAATTCAACCTGAAGCAATTGCCTGAAAATTAACTGTTTCACCGCAGATCGCCAGTTATTATTCCATAGCGAGAGCTCGGCTTCTGATAAACAAACGGGAGAGGATTGAAACTTTTCCAACACACTTTTCTGTTTGGGTGTCCGAAGCAAGTCGGTACCGGGTGTTATTTTGCCTAAATCCGTCAGTGCATAATGTTTTTCTGTTTTTAAGACTACTGACTTTCCCTGCCGGAGTGCCGCCGGAAAAGCCGTACTGATCACTTCGCCCATGGGATGATGATAATAATGACTAGCCCACGTCAACAACCGCAAATCTTTGCTCGATAATAACGACTTATGATCCAAAATTCGTAAAACCTGTTTTAATTTACCGGTTTCAATCTCGCTGTGACCAACAACTTCAAACAGATAGGCAATCTTTTTACCTAAGCCAAAAGGGACTTCCACGCGCAGTCCGGGCTTAATGTTATCGAGATCAACATTATCAGGAGCCAGATAATCAAATAAACGATAAACAGGGATGGGAATAGCCACTCTAAAAATCAGTAAGGCGCCGGAATGCAACTTAGCCATTATTGGTAGAGTCTCGCTTTTGTAATCCTAACTGTCGCATGTATCCGGGATTCCAATAAATCAATGGGCCGTCATTTAGGCTGGGCTGAACAACAGCCGTAACCCATGAAGACGTTAAATGTTGGGTTATTAAAGCAATTGGCTAATAATTAACGGGGTACAACCAAATCGCTTCTTGTTCCAATGCCTTGCCGTAACGTTGCGATAGACTACCCAATTTAATAAAATCAGAGTTCAATGCATTCTGCACAGTCAATTTTGCAAAAGCATTTTTAAATTGTACCCGAGTTTTCAACCAAATTTCGGTGTTGCCAAATTTTTCCAATTTATTTTCCCAATCCGGTAACCAGTAAAACTGTAACGCAGATTCAGGGTGAAGTGCACTAACCAAGCGGGCGTAGTTGGTCAAACCAATACCGTCATAATCCGGAAACAATGTCACTTCATCAGTGCGTTTTTGTTCAGAAAGCCATTGCAACAATACCTCAGAAAGCTGACCGGCATAATAAGCCAAACACCCCTTAAAATCTTGAGGCAACCAATCACACTGGTCAAACAATGCCTGATTTTCAACCAATAACAACGGTCGGTTACATTGCCAACCTAGCCCTGAACTTAATCCCGCATTGATTTGTAAGGCAGCAACGCCAAAACGCGCAGTAAGATCAGAAGGCCGCATCCGGTCATTGGCATTCTGCCAAACGACGTCAGAATCCCACGCTTTCATCAATAAATACCAACAATCGTGACCGATTTGACCGGTCTTGCTATTGCGATCCATGCCAATATTGCGGCTGCGTGTCGGCAAACCGTCAGGCAAGGAAGCCTCATCCAGAGGATGCAACTGACGTAGATAGTTAAGAACACTTTGCCGATTAATGACCTGATAAATAGTTGCCCGACCTTGCTTTTTAAGTTCAATGAGACGGGTTTCACGCGCAAACTGCTCAAGACATTTTCTCTGGCCAGGTGTAAAAGCCGATACCATTAACGGCTGGTCAATGCTTACCAGACGTTTTAATGCATCGCTTAACATGCTCATGATAATGGCTTGAGATCAGCATTATTAATAGGTTCCAAAATTTGCCAATTAAACCGACTGATATGATTTTTGCCATTGGTTGTGCCGATGGGTACACAATACCGTGCGGTAATTTGTGGTTCAGGTGAAGCAAAAATCAATGTAAAACCAAATTCCGCCGCTATTTCTATCAAATTGCGCTGATTGTGTTGATCCAATGACGCCGCTTCATCGAGATAACATGCGGTTTTTATGGTTTTGCGAGGGTCTTGCATTTGATTGAGCATCGCCAAACCAGTAATCAGCTTTGCCATCAGCACGGTACCGTTGGAAGCAGCGCTATCGATGTCTTCAAATTCAGCAGGCGTTTGATTTTCTTTGGCGATAATAAAAACCAGCCGGAATAAATGTTCAACCCGCAGTCCGCCTCGCGCTTCACCTTCCTTGATTAGCGTATCCTTGGCATTATTGAGTTCTTTATCATCCAGCACCGCATTATGGTCGAACAAATCGAAAGAGTTTCCCGAGTCAACCTGTTCAGACGTGGAAATTAGGGTCTGTATCGCCTTGACCAAGGCTTCTTCTTCACGGGGTTCGATTTTAAACACCTTAAGATCAGAAAGCTGGCGGCGATTGATTTTGTTATTAAACTCGCGCATCCGCCGTTTAAGCGTTTCCAGACTGTCCCGCAAATCCCGCAAAATAGCCGCAATCTGTACCACCGCAGAACGCGCCTTGCGTTCAATAGCTGATTGCTCCTGACTTAAATTTACCGTATAGGCAAACAACGCATCAAGCTCTTGTTCGGAAGAATCCTGCGTTTGAAACTTACTCAAACCGTCCCGGTGCAAATCCATCAATTGCCGGTTAAGCTCATCGTCAAGCGTATTCAATTTTTGGCAATTGCGGTTATAACTTTCAATACGGTCAGCCAAGACGGGCATAGCTAATTCAGCCATTTCCATGCACGGTAAAAAAGGCAACTGCTCCAAAAAATCAAACGGTGCGTATTGATCCAAACGCTGATGACGGGCATTTTTAATACGTTGATGCTGACTTTGTAGCTCTTTTTGTGCGACTTTATTATTATCCTGATATTGGGCGTTGCTACTTTTCTTATCGGTTAGCGTTAACTCTTCCCGTTTAAGAGATTCCAGTTTTTGCAGCACATCCGCTATGGTTTGCAGCCGTTCTGACCGATTGGCCTGCATCAACAGTAATTCTTCGTAGTCTTTTATATCGACATCCAATGCAGCGATTTGCCGCTCCAACTCCTGTTGCTGATGTTTTTGTTGGGCCAACGTTTCAACTGTCAGTAACAGATTTTGCCATTCGACCAACTGACGCTCACAATCGTTGATTTCCGTTTCCAGTTCTTGTGCTGTTTTAAGCGTCAGATTGGGCTCCAACGCCGACAAATCCAGCGACAAACCAGGCAGTTCCAAGCGTTTGGCGGATAATTTGTTTTCCAGTTGTGCAGCAAACGACGTAAAAGCAATGGTGTCGTCCAGTTTAACTGCACTATTTTCAGTGACCGGTAAACTTAAAACAGACTTTGCCAGCAAGCGGGTTAACAGCCCAAAACTGTTTATCGACAACAATTTTTGCAGTTGCAGATATAAATTATTATCCAGACTGGCTAACTGGCGTTGCAAATCGGCTTTTTCTTTACCAATTTTTACAATATTGCGCTTGATCGAATCAGATGATTGTTGCTGCTCGGCATTTTTAATAACCCTAACCCGTTCGTCGCGTTGTTCTTGCAAGTTTTGTCGTTGGTTTTGCAATTGCGGCATATCGCTAACAAACTGAAAACGCAGCGTGAGTTCCTGGCAGCGCTGTTCTATTTTTTGCTGACCTTTTAAAAGATTATCCGTTTCAGCTTGATCTTTATAAACGGCT
This sequence comes from Methylobacter sp. S3L5C, assembly GCF_022788635.1. Lineage (NCBI taxonomy): Bacteria > Pseudomonadati > Pseudomonadota > Gammaproteobacteria > Methylococcales > Methylococcaceae > Methylobacter > Methylobacter sp. S3L5C. Next base: position 991,979 of record NZ_CP076024.1, read on the forward strand.
TTCTGGCGATTTTCCAGCGCCTGAATATCTCCAACTAAAGCCTTAAGCTCCTGTATCAGTTGTTCAAACGTACTGTTGTAATAAGCTTCCCATTCATTCAAGCCTTGATCAATTAAAGGTCGCCACAAAATAACCTTACCACGTAAAGTGCGGCGTGTTTGCTGGCTATCTTCCATACCGGCAATACGCACCTGGTTGCGAAACACCGCGTCATACTGGGATTTGTCGTAGTTGACATCGGCAAAGGACTTATCCCATTCATTTTTAAAATCGACACTGCGATCCTGCAAGTCGTTTTTAAAAATTTCCAGCAAATAGTTTTTCACTTCCTTGCTGTCCAAACGATCCAGGCGCAACGTTCGGGTCAGAATCCGTTGATACGTCACTGCTTGTGACGTAAATTCCAGTGAGAAAATAGTAAAATCGGGGTCGTCCGAACGTTGTTTTTGACGATTACCGTACAACAAGGCGCGTAACTCGGCTTGTGGGTATATTTTGGCCGGCTTGCCCCGCTCAAACAGACGGCCGATTAACTTGGGCTGGGTAACCAACTTACCATCATCCAACCGGTAATCATCAAGATCAAGATTACCTTGATAGGCAAAGTACTCATAATCATGGCTTAAGCCCTTGCCGACACAGCCAATCACTGCCATGCCTGACGGCAATAACACTTCCAGTAGAATATAGGCACTGTTGTCCGGAAAATAAAAACGTCGGGTATTTTCAAAGCTGTGCGCCCCAAATTCCATGTGCTGTTTATTAAGGATAAGCAGAAACTGCAAGGCATTAATCAAACTGGTTTTGCCGGTATTATTCGGGGCGATAATCGATACTGAATCGTCCAGCGGCAATTCAGCACGACTGTAACCTGCGCTGTTTAATAATACCAACTTTTGAAAGCCGTACTGTAAAAGGCTCAAAGTAAATCCTCCTCAACGTATTCCGCCTGAAGCTGATCAGGTCTGTCAGCTTGCGCCAGTTCCTCAAACAAATCCAGGTAACGATGCACGGCGGTCAGCAGGCGATAGGCTTGGTCTTCAAACACCAAAAAACCGACGCGTGCCGCACTGTCCAAAATGTCTTTTAACATTTGCGGACTATTCATTTCTTCGGCTTCCAGGATGGCGTGATATTGCTGCCACAGCTTTTCAAGCAACGACGTATCAAGCCGCCACTGCTGAAACTGGAATAAATGCAAACCTTGATCGGCTTGATATTCAAACAGCAACATCAACAGCAAAGCGAGTCGACGGGTCAGCTTACCGGTATAAGAACTGGCTTGATCGGTTTTAAAATAAGCAAAACCCCGCCCATCCACTACCAATACAAAACCTAACGCGGCAAACAAGTCCTGATAGTGGCTTTGCTGATTTTCCAGTTCAACCCAAAGTTCGGTGTCCTGCAAACGGTTTAAATGAGTCCCTGAACTTAATAGTTTAAAGAGTGGCTTTAGCTGGGTCAGTTGAGTCGAATGAAGTGTCATAAAGACGTAATTGTATGGCTGTGTAAGCGAATCGCGACCTGCTTGAGAGCAATGCGTGTTTCTTTGGGGTCGGGAATGGCGACAATATCCGCCAAGCGAATAAACGTGTGGTAAAGCCTTAACAAAGTGATGTCCTGATAATGTCCATAATGGCCGGTTAACCAGTGCATCAAGTCCTTTAACGGCAAGCTATGATAAAGGTGTTCCCGGATGGCGTCCTCATCAACCTGTTCCAACTGAATATGGGTGTCCTCAGTGGTCAACTCCGGAAAATCAACGGCTTTAGGCTGATAATGCCGCACTTGTTCCATTAACGTCAATAACTCCGGCCCGATGGCAACAGATACCGCGCGCTCTTTACGCCAAATTGGCAAATCCTGTTGCGAAAATGTTCTACGCAAACCTTTTTTGCGCACGTCACCCAATAACTGCCCAATCGCGGCGCTTAGCCGGTTATGTCGACGCAATTCTTCTCGCAGTGGCATCAAGGTATTGGTGCATTGTTTCAAGGCGAGAAGTCCGCTTTGCCGTAATTCCTTAACCCTAAAACCTATTTGTCGCAACAAACGCTGATGACTGTATAAACCTCCTTGAATAAGTAATTGCTGTGCCAGCGCTTCCAATACTTTTTCAGCATCTTCCAGCAACGGATAAAAACTCCCCCCCGCGCCGGTATCCATTAACTCTGTCATGGGTTGAACATAACGGTCATAAGCTTCCAGAACCTCACGATAACGCTTGGCCAACGGCATTTTCTCGTCAGCGGCTTTGGCGCGTTCAGCAATGTCCTGAATGGCATGGGTATCTTGGTCAAGTTGTTGTAAAATTTGCCGAAGTTGATTGTCAATACGCACTGCACCTCGTTGCAATGCCACCATATCCCGATCCTGCACGGCCTGCTGTAATTGCTCCAGACCGGTTTTAATATCAACAATCCGGGCTTTTAAAATATCCGACAACCCCAATTCATGCTCATGTAACAAACTACCGACAAATTGACGGACATTTTCGTTAAGCTGCAACGTATTGCTATGCGACATTTCAACCAACAATTCGGCGTTAACCAACTGTTGCAAACGCTCTACATGCTGTTCAGATGATTCATGAACATAGACTTTAGCCATTAACGCCAAAATCTCGTTACGCTCATAGGCGATTTGATCGCGGCCCAATAACACGATACGCTCTATTACGTCCCAATGTTTTTCAAGTGCTCGAATCAGGCTGCGAGGGTTAATCATATTAAAATATCAAGCTCTGGTTCAATAAAAAATACGGTAAACATAAAATATTTTTTCCTGTTGTTTTAATGCCAGCAGGATTTAAAGACTCTGCTCTACTGCTTCACGTTTTAAGTTAATCCCTGTCAATTTTAAAACATTCGCCAAAAGATCATCATTGATCATAATATTAATAGACATAATAATCTCCTGTGACTGTTTTATAATTATACACATCAAATCTGAAAATCAGCTCATCAACGGGATGCAACTTGGCCATAGGAGTTAAATTATTTTTGAGGTTTTATGGCTAAGTAACTATGCCACCTAAACTATTTGAGTTACCCACAGAAGCTGTGGATAACTCTGTGAATAACTTGTTTTTAACCAGCCTTACTAGCGGTTTTTATTACATATTTGTCAGATTGAACAACTTTAAGCCAGTAATTATTTTTACTTTATTTTCAATTAGTTAGCAAATAATTGTTGACAGAAAAACGACCTGTATTGATTTTCTTGTGTTATTATTTTTTACAGGTCTTGATATGTGTATAAGACCGACCATGAAAAGGCCGTAGAGCGTTTTTTTCTGATGCCCATACTTCATGTTAGACAGCACTACATGATGATAAGGCTTACTGAAGGCACCTAGATTCATTTCCATTTCTTAAAGCAAGGGCAGTGATACAAAAATGTAGATTTAAAATCTCTATATCAATTTCATCTTTATTCGACTATTATTTAGTGTCGAATGATTTTACGGATAGCATCCTTTCAAAGGATGCTATCCGTCGCAACTTAAGTTGGTAGTCTTTATTCAGGCTTGATAAATTTAATGGTCATCCGGTCACTTTCACCGATGGCAAGGTATTTATCACGATCCTTATCTTTTAGCGCTAAAGAAGGCGGCAACGTCCAAACGCCTTCGGGATAATTTTTGGTATCCTTACTATTGGCATTAATTTCAGATTTCCCCAAAAATTCAAAACCGGCATTTCTAGCCAATGCGATAACATAATCTTCACTAAGATAACCGGACTCTGCTTTGGTATCTTGTGGCTTTAACAGGTTATTTCTATGCTCCACAACACCCAAAATGCCTCCCGGTTTTAATGCTTTGTACATGGCTTTAAATACCGCCGAGGCTTGATCATTTTTCATCCAGTTATGGACATTACGAAACGTCAAAACTCTATCTGCGGAGCCATCCGGCGCAACTTGCAATGATTCCGGTGGCTCTAGTGCAGTTAGCTCAACTTTATCGTAAACCTTAGGCTGTTTGTGCATTTTATCAACAAATTTTTCCAGGCCTTTTTTGTGATAGGCCAGTTCTGCATCGGCTGAAAAATGCGCCGCATAAAGTTTACCCTTATCTTTTAAATAAGGTGCCAGAATTTCGGTATACCAACCTTCACCCGGCCAGATTTCAACCACGGTCATATTTTCTTTAACATCAAAAAATTTCAACGTTTGCAAAGGGTGCCGATAGCTATCACGAGCTTTATGTTCCGTAGATCTCTGTTTTCCCGAGATTGCACTCTTTAAAGAATTTGAATCCCCGACGGCCTGTACAGATGAACAATTTATTGCCAGCAACAATACCCATAAAATTTTTTTCATTCAACTATCTCAATTAAAAAATGACTACAAACAAAAAATTAAAAACACTATACCTTGAACCTTGAACCTTGAACCTTGAACCTTATTATTTTTTTTCACAATTCCAGATTTGCAATAAACTTAATGTTGCCAACATTAAAAACGCCAGCAAAGTCCAGACGGGCATACTAAAACCCAGTAACGTCCAGTCTATCTTGGCACAATCGCCGGTACCACTTAACATTAATTTGAGAGTATCGAATAAGGGGAAATATTGAAACATATAATCTAATCCAGGGCCGCACTCCGGCACTTCATCGGGCGGTAAATGTTGTAACCAAACATGTCGGGTTGATATGGATGCGCCTAATAGTGAGGTGATGGTACCCAAAACAGCATAACGTGTTACCCCTGTCTGTCCGGGATTATGTAGCCCCGCAATTAAAAAAACCAGTCCAGTCAATAAAATAGCCAGACGCTGGGAAATACATAAGGGACAAGGCTCCAAACCATCAACCAATTGAAAATAAGCCCCCATACCCAACAAACCCATGCAACCTGTGAAGCCCAATAAAAACCAGATTCTCGAATTAAATTTTAGCACTCTACACATGATCAACTTCTTTTATTAAAATACCTACAACCCAAGATGGGACCAATGTAACTTTATGATAACTTGTATCTCACCACTAACAGGCGGCACTGCAATCTCACAAAAATATCAATTTTCAGACATTTTCTTTCCTAAACGGCCTCAACTTCTTCTTTAAAAGCTCTGATTTCTCTTGATGGCCCCAGCACAATCAAAACATCACCTGTATTGAGGGTATACTCTTTTTCACCAATGGCAAAATGTAGTGCTTCACCTGAGTCGCTATCGACTACGCCGACGAGAATTAAATTATATTTTTCATTTAACCTTAATTCACTGGTTCTGGTATTTTCCAGACAAGATCCTTTACCAATTTCTATTTGCGCAATATGTAAATCATGTCGCCCAAACACCGTGGCATCGAGGATATTGGTAATATCCGGTTTGGCCAACATGTCATGTGTTTTTCTGCCACAAATTTCATAAGGATCGATAATCTTGTTAGCCCCGGCCGCCAACAGTTTTTCTGCGGACTCGGGGTCATCAACAATAGCAACAATAGTCAGCGATTTATCTATAGCTCGCGCTGAGATTGTTAAAAACACATTATCAGAATCTCTCGGATAAAAACAAAAAATGATATCAACATCAGCGCCTATACCAATTGATTTTAGTTCGTCATCATTACGAAAATCAATGATTTTAACTTCAAAACCTTTTTCTGCGACCAAATCTGCTTCGAACTCATCTTTCCCGATAAAAACAAGGCTGTATTCATCCTCATTTAACCGGCTCATTACCTCTAAAGACATAATACTATAGCCAAATATGGCAATTCTCTTCATCGTCTGTGCCCGTTTTTTACCTGGCTTTTTTCAATTTGATCCCGAAAATAATCAATACCAATCTCTCTGCCTAAAACCACCAATAAATCACCGCCCCGCAAGACAAAGTAAGGTTCAGGGTTAAAATAAAAATGCTCATTTTTTAATTTATAGCTATTTTTATGCTTACGATGTGCCGGATTAGCACTGATTACACCGATCAGCATTAATTTTCTGCTCTCAAAGTCAACCTCAGAAATTTTCATGCCATCAATTACAGAACCTGAATAGACGCACAACGCTTCCATGATGAACTGTTTTTCTTCGCGAATAATACCTAAAATAGCCTCAAAAGCAACCGGTTGACCAATGTACTCGGCTACAACCATTGCCGCTATTTCAAAAGGCTGAATAACATTATCAGCCCCCGCCTGATAAAGTTTTTTAACATTTTCCTGATTATTTGCCCTGGAAATAATGCGAATATCCGGATTTAGATGCCGACTGGTCAGGGTAATATAGACATTAATCACATCATCACCGGTCGTGCATAAAACAGCGCTCGCTTTATTTTTAATACCGGCATTGATTAAAACTTCATTTTTGCTGGCATCTGCATGAATAACCAAGTAGCCAAGCCGCCTTGCCTTAGAGGCATTAACTTCTTTGCTATCAATGATAACGAAATGTTGTTGGTGTTTTTCAAGCTGCATGGCGATATGCCGTCCGACCCTGCCGAATCCGCAAATAATAACAAAACTCGGATAGCCTTTTAGTTCAGCATAGGTTCTGTTTTCCCGTAAGTCCTGCATTTTGTCACTAAATGCCGAAACGATAATGGAGATAAAAAAAGATAAAACACCCAATCCGGTCAAAATCAATGCCATGGCAACTAACCGGCCGCCTGTAGTTTGCGGTGCAATATCTCCATAGCCGACCGATGAAACGGTCACTATCGACCAATAAGCCGCATCAAATAAATTACTGACCTGTCCGGCATTAGTTGGATGTTCAAAAAAATAAATCCCGGAACTACCGATAAATATCAGAAAACCCAACAAAATCGCCAAATTATAAAGCTCAAAGCGCTTGCTGTTTAAGACTTCGGCAAATAATTTCAGGCTGGTAAAATACCGTAATAACTTAAATAATCGAAAAATAAGTAATACGCGCAGCATGCTTACTGGTCGGTAACTCGGCAAAATAGCTAGTAAATCGATCACCGCCAACGGCGTAAAAACATACTGTATTTTCTTGGCCAAAATTAGCCGGGCAACCTCACTCAGTCGAAAAGGACTATTTAAATACTTGGCCTTTTCGTAATGCTCCAAAACAATTTCATGGGAATCGTTATAAAGCCAGACTCGCAGTAAGTATTCAATGATAAACAAAAAGATGATGACCTGTTCAAATAGTTTTTCAAACCGGGTCAACTGGGTATCTACTTCGTAAATTAGTAAAATAACACTAAATAGAACCAGGCAAATCATCACAATATCAAAATTTGATTTAATTCTACTATCCGGATTGTCCAGTAGATTATAAAAAAAACGCTTGGTATTTTTATAATGCGAAGATGTTTTTAAAGAGTAGGCAAAACAAACAATCAATCGAGTTAACATAGTATGAGCATTTCTTAAGGCAATAAGCTTACCTGTCAGTCAATAATAACGAATGTAGCGTTTTCAATAACTCTTCATTAGTAAATGGTTTGGCTAAAAAACTACAAATAATACCATCATCAATGGCATGACGAACTACGGGATCATCTTGATAATGATAACCCGAAACCAACACTACCCGAGGTCTGTTTTGTATCATGGTACTTGCGCGTCTGGCGACTTCCAAACCATCCATATCAGGTAGTTTGGCATCCAAAAATACCACCGAAAAATCGCCATTGGCTAACTTAAAACAGGCATCTTCACCGCTATAAGCGGTGACAACATTCAAGCCTTGTGATTCAATGATTTGGGAGATAACCCAGCACATGTCAGGCTCATCATCAACGATGAGAATAGGTGTGATCATAATTTCAAAGCAGCGGCAGGGTAACAATAATGGTAGCGCCTTGGCCATAGCGGCTTTCCGCCTGAATAGAGCCAAGATGTTGGCGAATAATACTATAACAAATAGACAAACCCAAACCGGTTCCTTGCCCTACCGGTGATGAAGTATGAAACGGGTCAAAGATTTTATCCAAATCACCGGCAGGAATACCGACACCCGTATCCAAAATACGCACAATAACACGATCTTCGACCATATTAACTGTAATACTTAATACACCACCGTTTGGCATCGCATTAATGGCATTAAGAAAAATATTCATGAATACTTGCTGTAATAAACCCGATACACCCGACACCAATATAACTGTTCTTTGTAAGGTTAACTGAATTTGAATTTTCTGCACTTTGGCTTGATTAGCGACAAGCTCGATGGTTTCGTTCAGTACGGTAACCAGATCGACTTCGCCCATTTCAGTATCCAGAGACGAACGCGCAAAACGGAGCAGATTCTCAATAATCGCGGAGGCTTTTTGTATATTGGCCTGTATTTTTCGTGCGCATTCTTTGTGAAATTCAACGGTGATATTATTTTCAAGTAAAAATTGTGCCGATGACGAACACACCGCCAACGGATTACGAATTTCATGGGCAATCCCACCGGCCATTACACCTAGTGCCGTTAATTTCTGTGATTGTCGCAGTTGTAATTCCAACTTACGTCGTTCCGCCAAATCACGACCCACGACTACTGTGCCTACAGCTTTGCCATAATCATCCAGCATCGGTGAAAATACCCAGGAAATCAAAATACTACCGCCTTTACTAGGCGTTAATAAATGAAACTCTGTGGTATGCGGTTCATTACTGGTTTTCATCCGCTGAAAAATCAACCGTACCACCTGTTTTTGATTAGCGTCGCAGAGATCATAAAAAAAGCGACCATGAACTTCCTGTACACTTAAACCCGATAGTTTTTCCGCCGCTGAATTCCACGTCAATATTCGCCCTTCCGTATCAGTCGAAAGCACAATATCACTTGCGCTTTCGACTACTGATGCCAGATGCCGCTCAACTCGACGTACTTCTTCAGAGAGCCGAACCTGCTCAGTCACATCTTCCATAATCAGCATCACCTGATCATTGGGAATGGGTAGAATAGAGTAATAATAAATTCGTAGCGGCACTCCCGGAGCACGATAAGTCATTTTCTGTCCCTTGATTGCCAAGCCACTACGAAACACGTTGCGTATGCTTTCTTCAATTCCGGTACTTTGCAAAATAACCATGGGAAATACTTCCGCTAAAGGGCGACCAACGGTATTCTCTTTGCTGCGTTGACTTTTTAATAAAAAATTATCATTTACTGACAGCACCTGTAGCTTTCTATCCACCATCAACACGGAAGACGGAATAGCGTTCAAGAGCATATCGTAGCGAACTTCAAAGTTCTTTTTAAGGGAATTATCTGACATAACGGTATCTTGTTAGTTAGCCAGTTAACTGGCGAAATTATAGGGTGGCCAAGGTCCACTAATAAAACCCAGGTCGGTTATGCTTTCAGCCAAGGTATTGAAGCGCTCACAAAACTCTGGTAACTTTATGCGTGGCACTAGATAGCTCAACAGATAAGTATACTGTCCATTAAAAACACTAAGATCCGCGCAGTGCTGCCTATAAAGACCTGCCAAGGCCTTATTGATTAATATGGCTTGCTGCTCTGCCTGTTCAGGTATGGCGTAAGCACGTTTTCGTGCCAGTAAATAGTTATGGCCACTAACAGGCAAGGGCTTGGTAATAACTTCATCCTCGGCAGTCAAGTCTAACGTTATCCGTATACCCATTTCTTCGCAATTATCCAGCTCAGCCAAACGTACTTGGTAACGCACCTTATATTCGTGTAAATGCTGTATAACTGTGTCTTCGTCTGCCAACACACTGCCGTAGCGCATGGGAATTACTGTAGTTTGTTGATGAATACGCATTACCTGATCACCAAAAGCCAACACTAAAGCCGGCTCTCGACTAATTTCTGCTTCGCAGACAGTAAAGATTGCTGCCAAACCTGCCGCCTTAATTAGTCGCATGGTTGGGTCAACAACCAACAGTTCATCGTCGTCAGCAATAATGCCATACAGTAACAAGCTCATCATTCAGTAAGCTGCGAAAAACTATAAGCCGCCCACGGACCTGTCACCCGAAAATTAAAACCGTAAGCTTCATAATGTCTGCTAATGGCATTGACCTGCTGTTGAAATACCGCGACTTTTTCCACCGGCAATAAATAGGCCCAATGCAACACTTTATCGTCTGATAGACGCCGCGAATGAAAATCGCGCATGAAGGGGCTCAATTTATCTTGCAAAGAAGTCAGGCATTTTGCCAACCAGGTATTTAACTCTCCGGTCAGCGTGCGGCGTAATTTCTGCTCTTCCAAATGGCGGCGACCGGCACTGTCGGACAAACAAAAGCGTCCCGATTGCAAGCCTTCAGCCAACAAAGTATCAACTGCCTGCTTACGATCCAGCGTTGCCTCCAGTGACCATTCCTGACAACCCGCTATGTGCTGCAACACTGCCAATACCTGGGTAGAACGACGCTTCATTTCCTGTTCTAATGCACTCAAATTGGAAAACAAGGTACCGAATGATAACGGATATACGGCACCTTGCTCCATCAGTTTATCGATGACCAGCCCATGTCGGCAGGCACGTGGCGTTAACCACGCGATATTCTGTACATTTTTTTCTCCAACATCACCAGTATAGTCGCCTAACACCACGGAACTGAACACTGCATTCAAGCCAGCGTATTGGTGGGCGCTGATTAAATGCTCATCATCAACGCCTAAAATAGATGGAACTACTAAATCGGGCGAGGTAAAACCGTACAAATAAATAGCCAGTTCAGGTTGTGCATCAGCGGTCACCGAATAGCCTCATCGCCAAACATCTCTGCAATCACAGTATAAAAATCATATTGCTCTATACGTACATCGAGTTTTATTGGTACTTCATCATTGTAATTTTGTTGTACCGTGCGACGTAATGCAGCAAGGGCTGCACGGTTACATAGCGCTGCTAATTCAGCACCACTGGCATCAATGCAACGAGCAGCCAAGTCTTCAACATGAATATTTTCCCCCAACGGTTTATTACGCAAGTGCACTGCCAGAATTTGTTGCCGCGCCTCTTCATTGGGTAAACCCAGCTCAATGATCTCATCAAAACGCCCTGGACGTAACATCGCAGGATCTATCAAATCCGCACGATTGGTCGCCCCCATGACAAAAACCCCTTTAAGCTCTTCCAAGCCGTCCATTTCCGATAAAAATTGACTCAATACACGCTCGGCTACATGAGAGTCAGTCGAGCCTTCGCCACGCGCGGGCACGACTGAGTCCACTTCATCCAGAAAAATAATACACGGTGAAGCTTGACGGGCTTTGTGAAACAGTTCTCGCACACCTTGTTCAGAATCACCAACATAACGCGACATCAAGGCAGGACCTTTAACCGAGATGACGTTAACGCCACTTTCGTTGGCAATGGCTTTAGCAATCAGGGTTTTACCAACACCTGGAGGGCCTGCCAACAACAAGCCTTTAGGTGGTTTAACGCCAGCTTGTTGATAAAGCTCAGGGTATTTAATCGGCCATTGCACAGATTCTATCAAACGACGACGTAAATCATCCAGGCCACCGACATCTTCCCAACGCACATCAGGAATATCAACAAATAGCTCACGAATGGCTGATGGTGAGACTTCACACAAAGCGGCACGAAAATCGTCCATCGTTACCGTCAACGCTGCCAGTCGCTCATAAGGTATTTCTGCCGCACTAAAATCAATTTCAGGCAGTAAGCGGCGCAACGCACTCATCGCAGCTTCGCGGCATAAGGCTTCCAAGTCAGCACCGACAAAACCGTGGGTGACATCGGCAACGACGTTCAGATCAACATCGTCATTAAGCGGCATGCCTCTACTATGAATTTCGATAATTTCACGGCGACCTTCGCGGTCTGGAATAGGAATAGTAATTTCTCGATCAAAACGCCCTGGACGGCGCAAAGCCGGATCAATAGCATTAGGCAGATTGGTCGCCGCAATAACAATAACTTTGCCCCGGCTCTTCAAGCCATCCATTAATGCCAGTAATTGAGCGACGATACGTTTTTCTACATCACCGACGACCTTATCACGATGCGGAGCAATGGAATCAATTTCATCCAGAAAAATAATACTGGGGCCTTTACTCCCTGCTTCCTCAAAAATTTTGCGTAAATGCGCTTCACTTTCACCGTAAAACTTGTGCACGATCTCCGGACCGCTGATAGTAAAGAATTGGGCGTCTGTTTCTTGTGCAATAATGCGGGCTATCAGCGTTTTACCACAACCTGGAGGGCCGCTAAGTAGCACTCCTTTGGGTGCATCTATACCTAGACGTTCAAATACCTCAGGATAACGCAAAGGCAGTTCAATCATTTCCCGAATACGTCGTACTTGACCTTTAAGACCTCCAACATCTTCATAAGACAAGCGTTGTTTACCAGGCCCCGCTCCCTTAGCTTGACCCGAACTTCCAATCACCAACGTTGTGGTTGGATTAATCAGGACAGCTCCTTCGGGTACAGTGCTGTCGACTTTAAATTCTGCAGAACGACTACCAAATAAATGTGCGCGTAACAAATCGCCTTTTTGTACCGGCAGGCCATCAAGTAAACTGCCAATATAATCCATGTCTCGGGGACTCGGTGTAATCGTCGTTGGAATTAAGGTAATTCGCGTCGCGTGTTTACAGGGAATCGATTTAATGTCAGCTTTGTCATCCAAACTCAGACCTGCATTGCTTCTGGTCAATCCATCCAACTGCACAACGCTTTTACCGCGCAGGTCAGTATACGTTGGCATTAATTTAGCAATGCCTTTACCTTTATTACTGCTTAATTGAACGATATCACCGACTGACAGATTTAGTTTAGCCATATCAGCAGGATCTAAACGTGCGTAACCCCGTCCTATATCTTTTGGCAAAGCCTCAACGACTTTAAGTTTAAGTTCTTCAGACATGACCGCCTCACATTAGTAATTTAATTTCCAAAATTCCGTTATGGCAAGAACTTTTCATAGCCTTGCCGTCAAACAAACGCGGCAACACAATTTCTTTATGATATTTCTTGCTGTCTTTTTCTGCATTTAACACCAAAATATCTCCATTTAATTCTAAATGGACATCTTCATCAGCGACCCCCGGCATTTCTGCCAATATTAAAAGATGGTCACTTTCTTCAATAATATCAATCAGCGGCTCAGAAACCTCCTGGACAGTTGTTTCACCTGTTTCTTCATCACGATGGACATTGCCGAAAGGTTCTACGCGTACTTCCTGGTTACCATCCAGGCCCATTTTTACGGAAAAACCGTAGACTGCCTTGGTATTTTTACCGCCCCCCGTGTCAATATCGAATGACCCACTGCGCTTCAATTGTTCGCCTTTTTCTGCCAAATTACCTAATTTTTGTACCAAATCGCCCAAGCCACGTAAAATGCCTTCGACATTACTTGTTACGTTATCTTTTTTGCTGCTCATAATCATTTCACCTCAAGGTTATTAATTTTTTTGAGTTTGGCGCGCAATGTTTTATAGTCAATATTTAAACGCCGCGCAGCTTCCGCTTTGTTGTTCCCAGTTTTTTTTAGGGTATCTTGAATAATAATCCGTTCTATTTCATCAATGTTTAACTGAGTAATTTCTCTGAGAGTTGCCCCTTCCGGGTAAAAATTTTGCATCAAATCGGGATAATTTTTTTTTGTTGGTGACGGTAATACACTCTCTCTTATCACCAAGCCCAAATCATCAATACCAACCGCTATATCAGAAACCAAGGCAGCACGACGAATAACCGTACGTAACTCTCGCACGTTACCCGGCCAAGGATAACGTAGTAACGCCTCTTTAGCGGTAACCGAAAAATCAAGCGGTGCTTTACCTAATTCGATACAAGTTTCTGTCAAAAAACGATGCGCCAAAAATAGAATATCCTCATGACGGTTGCGTAACGGTTGAAGACGAATGACGTATTCATTCAGACGATAATACAAATCCTCACGAAATGTGCCGTTAACGACTGCCTCCAGCAAATCTTCATTACTTGCAGCGAGTAAACGTACATTAACGGGGATGGATTTAATTGCTCCAATACGATAAATAACACGCTCTTGTATTACGCGCAGTAATTTGGCTTGTGCCGATAAAGACATGTTGGCGATTTCATCTAAAAACAAAGTACCGCCATTGGCAGCTTCAAATTTACCTACGCACACATGATCGGCACCGGTATATGAGCCTTTTTCATGGCCAAATAATTCGTTTTCGATTAACGACTCAGACATGGCACCACAATCAATTGGAATAAAATCAGCGGCGGCACGACGACTGGCCAAATGAATGTTTTTTGCGATCAATTCCTTGCCTGTTCCTGTTTCACCTTGAATAATAACGGAAAAATCTGTTTGCGCCACACGTACGATATCTTTTATAATTCTTTGAGTTTCCGAACTATTTCCCATTATGGCAAGAATACGATCAGAAGTATCTTTACTAACTTTGTCATTCGCATCGCATTTTTTCTCGCGCGTTAGCACAGCACGATTCACTAATTCCAATACGCGATTATTATCAAATGGTTTGGGAAGATAATCCCACGCACCTGCCTTGATGGCACAAACTGCACCCAGAATACCTGCAGTACCCGTAATAATGATTACGCGAAGTTGCGGGTACAAGACGCGAGCCTTAGCCAAAACAGCCATACCATTAGGCTCAGGAATAACGCTATCGAGTAGCAATACATCAGGTTCACGTTGTGATAATAATTTTATCGCCGTAGCACCGTCATAACCTTGTTGGGTATGATAGCCAGCCCGCTCCAGCAGATGCGCCAGAACATCACAAATATCTTTGTCATCATCAATTATTAAAACATAACCTGAATCAATAGCTTTCATTGACTACATTCCTTTGTTAATTTTTTTCATTGAAAGTGTTTATAGCGTTCTTAAGGGCAACAGCAATATAATCCCCGATAGATATAAGGCATGCATGAACTATAATTTGAGTAGTTATATAAAGATTATTTTTTAAATACTTATTCACAATAACATCACAGCCCTGTTCAAATAAGTTACAAATACCGGGGTAGAAGTTAAGAGCTTATTATTTTGACATAGATTATAAGTTAATTACATATAAAAACGGACTCTAACTGTTAGGCAAAAGATACTGATTTACCTATGATGTCAAATGCTGCTTACGAAACAAATATGCTGATTTATTTCCAAGTGATTAGATATTCCCTACTGAACCAAGTGGTTTCCCTAATGGTTGAATAAGAACAATATCTTTGGGCAATTTCGTTTCAATATTGTGCATCAACCCCAGAAAAAGTATAGCCATTTCATTATCTTGTAACGTTTTATCAATACGTTGAGCAATATACTCATCTCTCTTGTTCAATAATATTTGCGCTACTTCCAAAGAGGATTCGGTTGACTTCCGGGGCTGTAGCAATTTCGTCGCCAAAGCATGTTCTTGTACCAGCAGCTCAGGCGATTCTGTTCCCATAAGCACGGCACCTTTTTGCATTAAAATTTGCAGTAATTTATAATTTTTACTACCAGACTCAGCGACATCAACAACTATTTGCTTTTCTTTTCCGCACACAGGCAGACCATCCTGATAAAGTTTCAAACTTGTATAATCCAGGCCAAAATCTTCAATGGTAGTTTCGACCATTGCCCAAAAATGTTCAACGGCAGCAAGATAATTGTCCGTTTGTTTATCCGTTCGCAAGTCACTGACTGCTTTATCTAGCGTCCCTAAATCCTCAGGGCTATGTATAATGGGAAAATAAATCAACGCGCGCATGAGAAAAATAATCCTTACTTACGTGTTTCTTCGATGATGGGCAATACGGCTTCCAAACGAGCTTCCAGGCGCTGCAAGCGATCCTCTAGCTCTATAGTCGGTAATGGCGCGGTTATTCTGGCTCTGGAATCAAACGCCGGGTTGCCCGTCCACCAATCTAAACCCATTTCCAGAGCTTTGTCTACCGAGCAAATAAGCAGGCGGATTTCCAGTGTCAGCAATTCGACCTCAACCAAGCGAATGCGAATGTCACCGCTGATAACGATACCTTTATCAAGTAGTCGCTCCAACAAATCGGCCACGGTAGTTGAATTCGTTGAGTGGGTTAATTTCTTATTGTCGTTCACGGTGTAAATCCTTAAAATTAGTTGTCCTAAAAAACAACGCAAATGCTGTCCCTTACGCCACAATGCCGAGCTTTAGTCCTGATTAAACAGAACGCTACAGTAAACTAAAGCTTATACAGCCGCTGTTAGCGCTTGCTCAAGTCGCTCAAGCACATCCATGGATAATCGTAACAAGCCGTCCTGCTCGTAACGTTGGGCAATGGTTAACAGCGTAGTTTGAGCGGTTTGACTTTCCTCACTGCCAGGATATTCCTCAATAATTTTTAAATAAACATCCAAAGCTTGCCGAAGTTCATCTTGTTCAAACCAAGCATTACCCATACGCAAAAGAAAGCCGCGAGTTGCCAAACTTGTATCAATAGTCGTATTAGCCATAAAACACCTCCCCTACCGGAAATGTACTAACGGTGCACCTATGGGCAATCCATAATAGTGGTATATTTTTGTTCATTATATGCACCTTTATAATAATCGGCCCAAAGGGCCTAAATTAAAATTCAAATCTTCGTCTTTGAGTCCAAAAAGCTCACGCAATTTATCCAATTCCTCAGCTTGATGCATTAGCGTCGTCCCCAACTGTTCAATTTCTTCATCACTAAGTGATCCGGAATCCATACGTCTGATAGCCTGACGCTCCAGTAATTCGTGCAACAGTTTGATCAGCGTCAGGACAAGTTGTGCCAAACCATTACGAACGCGATCACCATCGATTTCTAATTTGTGCTGAGTGCCCTGAGCAACTAATCGTTGTGTTATTGGTGGTGATAATTCCTTCATGGAAGCATGTGGTAACTGTTTATTCGTTGTCATTATTTTACTCCCTACCCCGTAAACGTTTACCGGTTTCTACAGAAGCTACCAAAGCCTGCAGGCTTAAATAAATCAAATCAATATTAGCTACAGAAATGGTTACATCAGCAACGACAACCGCACCTTTGTTCAATAAGCGATCCAGCGCCTCGCACAGGGAAACTTGCTGCTGTTCATCCTCATACTGCGTATTTATTGACATAATATTTACTCTTGCCGTCTATAAAAACAATACCGAACCCAAAGCCATTAGCTCAGTCACACCAGTAGGGGCGTTTTGTCGAAAAATAAATGCTTGTGGTTGGTTAGGAAAAATGTCGTGCACCTGTTTAAGCTGCTCTGATTCGCGAATGGTAATTGCCTTGCATAACGGACAATCGCTGTCAGGAGTAATCTGATTGATAAATAACGCTTTAACCGCTATATCCAGACGCTGCAAGGCGCATGTCATATCGTAGGTTTTTACTATTGCCAAATGAGTGGGGATAGTCACTGCATATAATTCTGTTTGTTCACTATTTTGCAAAAGAGCACGTAGATTTTTCAATTCCCGTGAGAGCTTTACCAAGCGTTCAGATAGATGAGGTACGCGCATAACTTTACGATATTTAAGTAATAATGAAAAGAATATTTTTAGCCAATCTCGAATCAATTCAGGCAGCTCCAGTAAACGCAGTAGATGTCCGCTAGGCGCGCCATCTACAACTATCATGTCATAGCGACTACTGTCGAGATGATCCATAATCGAGGTTAATGCCATAATTTCATCCAGTCCGGGGGGAGCCAGATCGAGCAAGTGTTCCATCACTTCACGATCAAAAGTAATGTCTATATTAGGTAAAATATCCTGTAAAAAATTTTCTAGTTCTGCCCGATAGTCGCGCCGAATTTTATCAAAATCTGCTTGTGCATTTATTTCTTGTGCATCGATTTTAAGCGAGACTGCTGTAGGATAGGCTTGTACACGCAAACCCAGACAATCGCTCAGCGAATGCGCAGGATCTGTCGAAAATAATAAAATACTTAATTGTGGATATTCCTTGTGCAAGCGCAATGCCGTTGCACAGGCCAACGTTGTTTTTCCCACGCCGCCTTTTCCTGCGAAAATCAATAATCTCAGAGTATTAGCAGGTAGCGGGATAGATGTTTCCACATATAAGGGTAATTTATGGCTACCGTTAGTAACGTTAACCTTACTTTGATCAAGTAAATGTAACTTGGACCATAATGCGTTAAGTAACTTGCCGCATGGTTCCTCGGCAAGTAAAGGCAGTGTCCAAAAAACCTGTCCAGGTAATCGTCTGAGTACGCTTTTAAGTGCCTGCATTTGCCTGCTACGTTCAGTACAACAGATGGGACAGTCATTTTCGGGAAACAATTGATTAACGATCAAATCGGGCATGAATACCCGCTTTTGATTTAAAGCCGTGACGAGATCAATGCTTTCTTCCACAATCATGGCTTCCGCTAACATCACTACAATAAAACAGCAGCGCTCGGTATCGGTCATTACAGATTGCATAGTTTTTAAAGAATCATTCATATCCAACAGAAAAGAATCCAAATGATCCAGGCGTTTATCACCGCCAAAATGGCTGCGCATATAGCGGTGTTTAGCCAGTAACGTATCCAGTGCAATTAACCAACGATGAATTAAATCAGGCATTTCCAGAAGCCGTAATGTATGACCTGTAGGAGCCGTATCTATAATAATACGATAGTAGGTATCTTCTTTAATCCATTTGGCAATTTCAAGATAAGCCGCCAATTCGTCCATACCAGGTATTGCAGAATCCATTAAACTTTGAATGTCTTCCTTATCAAGGAAGGTGCCACGATCAGCTATTTCTTTCAGGAGCTTATCATGCTGTAATTTAAAATCATGCAAAGCAATGGCGGCATTTAACTCCCGTACCTCCAAATTCTTGGGCACCACTAAATTAGAGAATAAATTTTTCAGGGAATGCGCTGGATCTGTAGAAACTAATAAAAATAGATGCTGTGGCTGTTCTTGCGCCAACGTTAAAGCGGTTGCACTTGCACAGGTGCTTTTTCCTACACCACCCTTACCGCCAAAGAAAACTAACTTCAGTGATCCTTTCTGTAAAAATTTTGGATAAACCATCGGTTTCATTTTGCCTCATCCTCATCCTCATCCTCATCCTCATCCTCATCCTCATCCTCATCCTCATCCTCTTCTATGTCATCTTCATCTCGACTATTATCACCGATAACATCATCCTCTTCATCTAACGCATCCAGCCTGTCTAGTAACACAGCTTCCTGCTGCTCAAATTCTTCTTCGGTAATATCACCTGTTTCTAGTTGCATGTAAAGCTCAGTCAGATTTTCACGAATACAATCTGCCTCCCCGGATAATTCTTCTTCCGCCAATTCATGAATTTTTTTAAAAATCCAATTAATGCCCTTGATGGGAGAAAATAGTATGTCATCGACCAGCAACATTGTTAATCTCAATCAGAATGACCAGTACTGCCAGCTAACACTTTCTTTTTTGTTGGTACATGTAAATCCAGAGTAATGAAATTATGTGGTGCCCATGGCCCTGTATAATCAAACAAATAGATGTTATCAAATAGCTTGGAGGCTTCAAAAACGCCTTTGGCAAAATCATCCAAACGCTGCCGCTCTACTAAACATGCCAGATTCATTACATCTTTTTCTCGTTTAACCGGTGTTTCAACAATGTCTTCGCAATAATCCAACAACACGTCTTTTACTTTTTCGGTAAATTCTTTTCTATCTGCATTACGTAATGACTGATATAAATTACCTAACCGTATCTTTTCATCGCGGTAATCAGCGTTATTGGAGTTTCTATCCCAGATTTCATCCCGTGCATCCCTTAGAACTGGATGTGAGGCAACATAATATTCATAAATATTAACGACATCCCAAGAAACACGTAAACCCATTTCTACACACCCATTCAGGCGTTCAAAATGTTCTCTAATAGTTTCTTGATTAGCGGCCAGTAAATTCTGTACAGCTTCAGCACTGCGAGCAATGACACCAAAACGCATGGGTAGTACGGTCTTATCTTCTGTCAGCGAGTGCAATACAGCCTGATGCGCACTGATATTACGTCGATCCGGACGTAAGCGGGTGCTAAGCGTATCACTAACCACCGCTCTTAAACCATTTTGATCAATCGCATAAACCGGTGCAGATTCCAGTCCCCGTATGTCGTATCTAGGCTTTGCATCATCGGAAGCACACAGAGCATAAAGTACTTTAGCTCGACCGCTTCTGGATTTATCAATGGTCACAATGCTCTCCTCAGTAAAATACATTTGTCACGGGCTTGTTGAAGGCGATTTAAACGCTGATATTCTTGTGAACAAATTCGTCCGAAATCAGCAAGAATTTGTGACTTACCCGTCATGTTGATACAACTACGAAAACCTTTTAGCATGCGCGGTGTACGGATATGAGCGATGGTAGAAATTTTGTTCATGATGACAACCTCAATACTTGATACGCAAACCGGAAGGCTTTTTACTCTCAGTTGATTCTTCCGATTTACCTTTGTTGTAAATCGTTGCACAGGCTGTTGCTGCATCTGCCAGCAGCTCCTCTTTTTCTTTATCAATATCCGTGATACGACTATCAATGCTGGCAATACGCGATGCAGCAACATTACGCTCGAGTGTTCTCCGCCAACGCTCCAACTCAAGTGCGCCAACCTGAAAATAGTCACGGTATATTTGATGATCACGACTCGCTCGTCCTGAATGTGTCTTTATATCTGAGACTGATCGCGGAGGACGTGTAATTATTGTCATAACTTACTCCACTACTTTTATTTTTGTCGAAACTTTAATAGCCTCTGAACCCACTGGAGGACAAATTTTACGAATAACATCATCAACCATTTTATGAAATATCGACTGTCCGGCATGTTGTATTTTGGCAGTTTCCATACTCAAAACATCTTGGCAAATAGCATGAAATAACTTGTCGCCATAACGCGCTTTCATACCTTGTATTTGTAGAATACGAGCGATAGCAATGCCTGCACGTAATCCATGCTTGGTTTCGTGATCATTACCACGCAGCTCTCTAACTATATCCACAATATACGCGGACTCTTTCAAATCTAATTCGGAACGCGCATGAAGTATCTGTAATTCGGTATCCCTATCTGCAAGACCAACATTAATAGTAATCATGCGATTCATCAGGGCATCCTGAGTTTTATGCGTACCCGCATATTCTTCCGGATTAGAGGTAAAAATAGCACGAAAATCAGGATGTACATCCATATAACCCTCTCCAGCACCACGTAAACCGGGTAAGTTTAAAATACCTTCTGACAAAACTGATAACAAAACATTGTTAGTGTCTGCCCTGGAACGATTAAACTCATCATAAATTAACGTATCGCCATTTCGACAGGCGGTAGTCAGGCGATTATCCACCCACATGCGGTTCATTTGTTCTTCAGTTTTAAGCACTGAATGAATGTAATTATCAACTAAACTGCTTTTGCGATAGCCAATATCTTTTCCTGTTAAATCGGAACTGACGAATTCCTCATTACCTTGCAATAAGGTAACAGGCCGTCCCCATTGTGCTGCGAGATGAAAGGCTAACGTTGTTTTTCCAGTTCCGGATGGCCCGGCAAAATGGACGGGATAGCCCGCGTTCAAATAAACCAATGAGCGCTCTATAATCTCTTTCACATACGAAGTTACTACAAAATGATCACTCGCTTCTGGCACGATAAGATCGTCTTCTACTTCATAATGTGAACTTGAAACGGTTTTATTCTTAATCATGAATGCTCCTGTGCCAAACGGCCTCTGTCCATCCCAATAACAAGGGATAAAAAAATCATCAGAATTATCTTGGTAAAGTAATAATGCAATTGCTCAATACACATGCCTATAAAACCATAAATGGTTAATTAAAACACTAACATCTTAAAAGCGCCGCAATATTACTGACTAGACCTTTAGCGACATGAATGACACTAAAGGTCTATAAAATAAACACTAATCGGCAATTGTCCTCAATTTGCATCAAGTCACTATTTGCCTTTCTTCATGCCTAAAAAATTTTTAGGTGGTTTATTAGGTTTTTTGATTTTACTGCCTTCTTTATGCTCAAAAATAGCAGCTTCTACTTTTTGATCGGTGACCTTCGTATGTGGTGAGGATACATTTGTGTGCGTCTCATCAATAATACGAATAGCTATACTAGGAATGCCACTTTTTTTTTACTAGCTCCAAAAAAAACAGTGTGAGCACCTGCTCTATCTTGTGAAGCTTCGCCAATAAAAGCCCCAACACTTTTCTTGTTAGTCGCAACAAAATGGGCTCTTTCTTTAGCGCTATGTTTAGCCATGCTTTTATGGGCAGCATGGAAATCGTTTAATAAGCCTAGTGTTTTCTTTGATACATCATTCACGAAGGCAGCACGCTCTTCACGGCCTTGCCGACCCATCATTTGATGGTGATGATGAAAAGAATTTAGCAAGCGACTAACATCATTTGCGTTATCAGCGACAAATGTCGCGCGAGCATTGGCATCTTGCAATCCATTTCTTACACGAGTTAAAGCAAAGTCAGCTATCTGAGCACTGACACTTGAAATCCGTGCATTTTGTTGAGCCAAGCGATTTTCACGTGTATTATCAATGTTTCTTCGCAATTGCCCCATATCATCTGTTAAGCGTCCCATAGGTTTTCTCCTTAGGTTATCACTTTAAACAAAACCTCAATTAACTATCTTGAGGCGGTGGAAAGTGCCCACTGTTGAATAGACAACACTTGGGCACTCTTGCTCTTTACCTTAATCAGGCTGGTGTAGCTGCGCTGGCGGTAAGGCCAATTGCTTCTGCGTATTTCAAATAAGTTTCAACAGAAGCAATAACAACGCGAGCTTCTATGGATAACAATTCGATACCGACCAGTGAAACTTTAACCCAAGCATCAATAACAATACCTTTGTCAAGAATACGGTCTACGACTTCAGCCAAGCTGGAAGAGTCGGTTGATTTTTGTACTTTGGCCATGATGGCGTCTCCTGTAAAATATTAATTTACTATTTACGCTGGAGTAGCTGCACTGGCAGTAAGGCCAATTGCTTCTGCGTATTTCAAATAAGTTTCAACAGAAGCAATAACAACGCGAGCTTCTATAGATAACAATTCGATACCGACCAGTGAAACTTTAACCCAAGCATCAATAACAATACCTTTGTCAAGAATACGGTCTACGACTTCAGCCAAACTGGAAGAGTCGGTTGATTTTTGTACTTTGGCCATGATGGCGTCTCCTGTAAAATGTTAATTTATTATTTACGCGGGAGTAGCTGCGCTGGCGGTAAGGCCAATTGCTTCTGCGTATTTCAAATAGGTTTCTACAGAAGCAATAACAACGCGGGCTTCTATAGATAACAATTCGATACCGACCAGTGAAACTTTAACCCAAGCATCAATAACAATACCTTTGTCAAGAATACGGTCTACGACTTCAGCCAAGCTGGAAGAGTCGGTTGATTTTTGTACTTTAGCCATGGTGTGAATCTCCTAAAAGTGTTACCACATTACAAATAAAGCTAGTTTTTATGCAATAAAAAATTGCATATTAAATAACAAAGCAAGCAGTGCGCCAAGCGATCTCAGTATCGATTTTTTAGACAGGATAGTTTTTATTTTCCTCATTTAAAATTTAATAACCCTATGAAAATAAATAGATTTGTTATTTATAACCACTCAAAGAATAATAGTAAATAAACTATTATTCCTGAAAAAATCCTGGGGTCACGCGACCAATCGTTGATTAATATTACCCTATCAGTAGGGCGTTAATTACCTATATAGGTAATTAACGCCCTACTGATAGGGTAATAACTTAACAGTGGTTCAATATAAGATACTGCCTTAAATGCGCAGAAACAGAAGATGAAGCATACTATGGGTGCCGAAACAAATATCTTCCCAAGCATTTCTTATTTCAAGATATTTTTATCAAAAATGGTTGTAAATAACCTATCACCCTACTCTTTAATTTAAATTTTTTTAAATTTCACAACTTTGTTTAAAGGACTTAAATTAATTTCATCAATCACCATCTGCGTCCGTGAGCCAAGCACATAAGATACTGCTGCAGCCACATCCTCCGGTAAAATAGCGTTACTTTCATGATCGCCCGGTTCAAAAGCCAGCTCTTCAAAAAATGCTGTTTTCACCATACCAGGATTAATCAAACAAACCCGCACATTACATTTACCACAATCTTCGCGTAACGCTTGGGTAAAGCCACGTACAGCAAACTTGCTGGCACAATAAACAGCGCCTTTTCGACTACCTTTTAACGCTGCTTCAGAACCAATAAAAATTAAATCACTGTTAGCTTTACGCTTTAAAGCTGGCAATAAAGCCTTTGTTAAAAAGACCTGACTGGTAAAATTTATAGTCATTAAAGCTTCAATTTGTGGATAAGAAAACTCTTCCACTGAACCAAACTGTCCGATCCCTGCCGAAAAAACCACGGCATCAATTTCCGGAAATCTTTGCTGTAATTGACGAATTTTTTGCGGTAACTCACTTAACTGACTTAAATCTATTTCCACGGAACTAAAGTGTTCCATTTGCCGGGTAAATTTCCGGCAATCGCGTGATACACCAATAACCGTGTGCCCCTGTTGCAATAAGTTTTGAGCAACGGCCCGACCTATCCCGGAACTGGCACCAGTCACCAGAACGGTTCGCTTTATAATGTGCATGGGAAAAACTTGATCTCGGGAATAAACGTTAGTAATTGTTTGGTGCAAAAATGCATCATTTCCTGTTCCAGCTCTTGTTTGTAGGAAATCATCCCCTGCTGATTTTCTAACGGACTGGCAAATAATTTTTCATCGGGATAAAGTTTATGCACTTTTTTAAAGTATTTCTCCGGCAACCTGAAAGCTCCAAGACTGACTGAATGCAACTGATCCAAATTAATGAGCGAAAATACCTGCTCAAATAATTGCTGGTACTGCTGCTGGTAACCGGTCTGATAAATCATCGGATCAAAACGCAAGCCTATTTGCCAACCATGTTGCTGTAATTTACTCAACGCATCAAGACGACGCTGCAATGAGGGTGCTTTAGCCTCAACTTTTGTCGCTATTTCATCGGGCGTCAAACTAAAAGCGACAATGCAGCGAGGAAATGGCTCACGATTTAACAGACTTCTAACTTGAGTGCTTTTCGTTCTCAGTTCCAGCCAGGCATTCGGGATTTTCTCAAAAAACGGCAAAAACTGTTCGGCAAATCGAGTTACCGGTTCCAAAGCCAGGCTATCACAATCATAGCCTGAGAAAAAATGCATTGCCTCAGTCGGCGTTTCGGCACACAGTTGTTTTATTTCATCCTGAAAATCTTCATAATTAACAAACAGCACGTAATTGGCTGATTGGTACATACCTTGTAAAAAACAGTACCGGCAATCGTATAAACAATTAAGCATGTGGGAAAAATAATAATTTTTACTTGCCCCAATGCCATAACCTGATGGTACGACCATCGCAAAATGTTTGTATTTTTCTGCCAATATTAATGCCGGCTTTTGTTTTTGTAGTCTAAAATCTTGTGCTTTAGGATTAAAAACTTCGCCATACCGACCACAGGTAATTCTTTTTGCTTGCGGAAAACGGGTAATAATCTCGACAACACGCGGATGTTGCAAAATCGCTTCTTCTATATAAATCGTTTCAATCATAAGCTCTGTTTATCGCCGATAAAAAAGTACCGTAGGAGTGCATTTTATAGGAAAAGTATTGTGATTGTTTACGCTGCCCTCATATAGGTTAAAATACTTTTAACCTCACCCACAGATAACGAACATGAATATACAAAAAATTGGTTTTATCGGCGGCGGCAATATGGCGTCTAGTCTGCTTAGCGGCTTGATTGCCAGCGGCCATTCTCCACAGCACCTTTGGGTATCTGATATTAATCCGGACACACTGAAAACGCTGGCAAAAAATCTTAATGTTAATTCGTCGGCAAGCAATGATGAGCTGATTAATGCCGTTGACGTCGTAGTACTGGCGGTTAAGCCGCAGGCACTCAGTTCGGTAGCCAAAAGTTTAGCCACTTTAATTCAGAAAAAAAAATCGCTGGTCGTTTCTATTGCCGCAGGTATTAGCCAACACAGCCTTAGTCAATGGTTAGGTGCTGATACCGCAATTGTTCGCTGTATGCCCAACACACCTGCATTGGTTCTAACAGGTGCTACGGCACTCCATGCCAATGCCCAAGTAAATGTTGAACAACATGATTTGGCAGAAAATATCATGCGTTCTGTTGGTATTGCACTGTGGGTTAATGATGAAAATGAATTAGATGCCGTTACCGCCGTTTCCGGTAGTGGTCCTGCATATTATTTTCTGCTCATGGAAGCGATGGAAAAAGCCGCTTTAGAATTGGGTTTAAACGAAGTGACTGCACGTTTGCTGGTTCAACAAACCGCCTTGGGTGCAGCCAAAATAGCACTGGAATCATCAGAATCGCCTGAACAATTGCGCAAACGCGTCACTTCACCAGGCGGTACCACGCAACAAGCCATAGAAACGTTTGAGAAAGGCGGATTTACTGAACTGGTTTCAAAAGCATTACACGCCGCACGAGACCGCTCTATCGAAATGTCCAAACATTCGGAGAATAACTGATGGGTTCTAATTATATGAGCGATCCGATTATTTTTTTAATCGACACACTGTTTTCTCTTTATATTCTGGCGGTGTTGCTGCGTTTTTTATTGCAATGGTGCGGAGGTGATTTTTATAATCCTATCTCCCAATTCCTGGTCAAGATAACCCATCCACCCTTAAAAATCCTGCGTCGATTTGTACCATCTATCGGAAAAATAGATACATCAGCGCTAATTCTTGTACTTGTCTTACAAATGCTTGCTGATTTTTCCATATTGTTGCTGAAAGGCGTCACTATCAACATCGGTGCATTGACTATTTTATCCATTACTCAACTAATATCTTTACTGATTAATGTATTGGTATTCGCCGTCTTTGCCAGAGCACTACTTAGTTGGATAAATCAGGGGTCTTTTAATGCCGCCGCGTCAATTTTGGCTACATTGACAGAACCTTTACTTGATATGTGCCGCAAAGTTATTCCCAGCATGGGTGGCATAGACTTATCACCGTTAGCAGCGTTGTTACTGTTACAGCTGGCAAAAATGGTCATTTTGCCGCCACTACACGAATTAGCAAATTTAATTGGTTAAGCCTCAATTTTTAAGTTGCAAGGTAAACTTTCAACTACTTAATCAATAAAACACCAACCTAAATTCCGCACTTGAAGCCGTTGGTTTTTAGGTTTATGGTAACGCTTAAATTATCTGCCTAACTGGCCGTGTTACAAACCTGTAAAATCCAAAAACCGTGTCAGTAAAGCAAAAAAAATTTATATCGACTACCTTTATTCTATAATTTTGAACTTGATAAGCAATTATTGAAAACTATGCGAATACGTATTTTTCGAACTATTATTTTTTCGGCCTGTTTGATTTGCCTGCTGGGAAGCCAATCAATACTCGCAAAAAAAATGTACCGATGGGTAGATGAAAATGGCAATACTTATTTCTCCGACCAGGTGCCACCAGGACAAGCCAAACACAGCAGAGCCTCTCTGAGTAAAACCGGTAGGGTTCTTGAAATCACCGAAGAAGCAAAAACAACAGAACAACTGGAACAGGATAAGCGCCTGGACGAACTTAGAAAAGAACAGGGAAAGCTTATTGCCAATCAAAAAACCTATGATAAGGCATTATTAAGCACGTTCCGCTCCAAAGAAGATATGCTCCTTGCAATGCAAGTAAAAACAGAATCGCTTAACAAGCAAAAAAATATTATTGAAGGCAATTTAAAGCGCTTTACCGAACAACTTAAAAAACAACAAAAAGAAGCGGGTGAATTCGAGCGTAATGCACAACCTGTCCCAAAGAAACTACTTGATGAAATTGTATTAACCCAGCACCAAATTAACTATACACAAAGTGCACTACAAAGCCATGTTGAAAAACATAATCAAATCAAGAAAATTGATGAAGCGGATATTGCACGGTTTTTATTTCTGACCCAATCGACAAAAGACAAGCCCCCCAGAGCAAAAATACCCAGTATTAAAGAAGCCAACGAACTGGGCTTGTTTTATTGCGAAAATGATCATCAATGTAGAAAAGCTTGGGAGATTGGACGTATTTTTGTCAACTTCCACTCAACTACAGAAGCGGATGTTTATAACGAAGAACTGATCATGAATCGCCCGCCACCCACTGATGCAGATATTAGTTTGTCGTTATCCAAACTAGCCATCAATGAAGATGACTATCAACTTTTTCTCGACATCCGCTGCAGAGACTCATTGGCTGGCAAACAATTATGTGCCAGCCAGAAAGTCAAAGACATCCGCTCTTCATTTAGGGCTTATGTCAATGATGCTTTATCGCGTGATGCCCTTAGCAGTAAAGTGCCGACACCCTGATTGGTAAAAAGCTCAAGCAATACAGCATGTTCCACTCGTCCATCAATAATATGGACACTGGTTACGCCCCCATTTAGCGCATCAGTAGCGCAACGGGTTTTAGGAATCATGCCGCCCGATATGGTGCCATCATCAACCAAATCGTCAATGTCCTTGATTGATAAACCTGTAAGTAGATTTCCCTCCTTATCCAGGATACCGGCGGTATTGGTTAATAACATCAATTTTTCAGCTTTTAATACTTCAGCAATCTTGCCGGCAACCAGATCGGCATTAATATTGTAAGATCGGCCATCATCGCCAACACCGATGGGTGCAATAACAGGAATAAAATCACTACGTCCGAGCATATCAACAACCGCAGGATCTATGCTGGTCACCTCGCCGACATAACCCAAATCAATTATTTCGGAAACATTTGCTTCCGGTGCCGACTTTTTCAGATGAATTTTTTTGGCCCTGATAAAATCACCATCTTTACCGGTTAAACCCACGGCTTTACCACCATTCCTGTTGATCAAATTAACAATTTCCTTATTGACCAGGCCACCCAATACCATTTCAACCACATCCATAGTCTCGCTATCGGTGATGCGCATTCCATCAACAAAACCGGTTGTTTTTCCCAATCTCGCCAATAATTGGCCAATTTGAGGTCCGCCACCATGAACGACAATCGGATTCATACCAACCAGCTTCATCAAGACAATATCCCTGGCAAAACTTTGCTTAAGCGCTTCGTCAACCATCGCATTACCACCAAATTTAACCACGACGGTTTTGCCTTTAAAGCGCTGAATATAAGGTAGCGCCTCGATTAGCACATCAGCTATTTGGTGAGCGGTTCTTTTTTGCATCATTTTCTGGCTTTCCATTATTAAAAAGGGGCTACTAACGTATTGCAGGACTGTTTTGAAGTAATACACAATAATCTGACTATTGCCGGTTATTGAAAAACTGCTCTTTCTACCCAGAGTTTAATAAAAAATACCACTACTTATGATGGGTTCTTAACATCATTTATTATCAGTATTTTTTGGGTTCTTTGATATCGTCATCTGTATCCGTTACCAAACCTTTAAATTCATTTTTTTCACTGGCCTGCTCATCAAACTCCATAACAAGGCCACCATTGACTATAGCTTTATCGTTATTATGTACCTGAACCCGTTTAAATTTAACCAACGCAGTAATAATGACCCGGGTTTCAGTCAAGTTCACGGGATAACTACCCAGTGGCTTACGTGTCATCATATCTTCAAAGGCAGTTAGAACCATGCTTAAATCTTGGACTATTAACCCTGAAATCCGCAGATAGCCAATAAAAGAAGCCAGAATAACCAATAATAGGGCAATAAAGATAGCACTAACCATGAGTATAATTTCAGATAAAGCTACTCCGCCGGGATAATAGTAAAAAATATCCCAATTAGTGCCGGCAACCTTCTTTTGTAAACTTTCACTCTGCCAGGTATCGACTCGCTTTCCTGATGAACCTAACACCAGTTGCGCTTGCCTTAATTCTATATATCCGTCTTTGACTGCCGCTGCCTCTATGCTTTTATTAAAAAAGTCATAGTTCAAACTAGCCAAAATAACACCAACAACCTGATTATTGACCATAATTCTACGGGTCATCGCCAGATGCCGGTCTGCACCGGCATAACCCTGTATTCCAGGCGGCTGATTGTTAGTCAACGTTTCACGTACCATATCAAGATCAGCAAATCCCATACGGGGCGCAGTCTTTTCATCAAGCTGACTAACTCCGGGCAATAACAATCTGATTTTTAAGGCATCCGGAAAATACTTTTCAAGCTTTTCGGCTACCGTGATGATTAAAGCAGGGTCTGCACTGGTAACGGCAATCAAAACATCTGGATCCTGCGCCATTTTGTTCAGAGTTCTGTTCAGCAGATCTATCTGCTCGGATAGCGTTAATGCCACAGCATTGACAACCGTAGTCGCAGCGTCTCGCTCAACTTCAGTGACCCTTGAGCCAGACCACCAATAAATACCGCCACCAACAATCAAAATCATGAATATCGCGAATGTCGTTAGCAAAAAAAATACTCGCCTCATCAACCTACCCCATCAAAAAATCAGCTTAGGAACGCATATAAAATTAAGTTGAACAACTTGAAATACCGGCTTGGTTAGTCCCAATCCCTTAATTTGTAATCAGGAGAACCTTGCAAAAGATCAATTTGCTCAAGTGATGTTATACACGTTATTCAATGTCGACCAGTATGACCAAAACCACCCTCGCCTCTATCGGTCATCGTGGTAAAATCTGTAACCAGTTTAAAAGCGACTTGAACCACCGGCATAAACAGTAATTGTGCAATCCTTTCGCCTGGCTGAACAATATAATCATTAATGCCGTCATTGTGTAGAATTACGCCTATTTCACCAAGATAATCTGAATCGATAATACCCAAGCCTTGTCCTACACGAACCTGATTATTCAGACAAAGTCCGCTTCTACTTGCAACCACTGCAACTAATCCGGGATCCTGAATGTTGACAGATAAACCTGTTCCAATCAATTTACTCATGCCCCCGGCAATCACTATAGCTTCTTCAATGCAGGCAACCAGATCAACTCCTGCAGAGCCTTTAGTTTTATACGCAGGTATACCGTATTTTTCAAGTAAAGGGTTTACTATTTTAGTTTCGATTAGTCTTTTCATCTACTACAAGTCATTAAAAAAAGGGTTATTATAACCCACTCTTTACGGAACACTATTAAGGTTACAGTTATTTAAAACTCCATAATTTGGTAATTTCAACCTAGGTTCTGTTGACGTTTCACCTCAGCCATAAAAGCACCGAGGAAAATGATAGCATCCCCATGTAATTAATAGCTTTTTTCTCATATCGTGTAGCAATTCTGCGATAGTGCTTGAGCTTACCGAACATACATTCAATGGCATGCCGCTCCTTATAATGCCAATAATCGCACTCAATATCTTCTTTTCGGTTCGATTTAGGTGGGATAACCGCTTTTATTTCACGACTGGCTAACCACTCCCGCAACTCGTTCGTGTCGTAGGCTTTGTCTGCTAAAACGGCTGAAGCATTAACATTTTCCAATAAAGATATGGCTTGCTTGCATTCAGCCTCCTGCCCGCCTGTCAGGATAAATTTGATGGGCATGCCCAAGCCATCACAAAGCGCGTGAATCTTACAACCAAATCCACCTTTGGAGCGCCCAAGTGCTTCATTCTCAGCAGAACTATATGCCGCTCCAGCTGCGCAGGCATGTGCTCTAATAACTGAACCATCCATGGAAACATCTTGTAAATCAGCGTCTTCAGCAAGATGACAGAGAATTTCACCCCATATGCCATTGATACACCAACGTGAAAAACGCTTGAAGATGCTATTCCATTTACCATACGTTGACGGTAATACACGCCACTGTGCTCCCGTACGTAATATCCACAAAATGGCATTAACAAACTGCCTGCAAATATCGGGTAAACCGATATGAACTCCAGGCAATTTTTTTAAGCTTGCCAAAATACGAGTCCACTCTTCATCACTTAATGTTATCCGCTTCATTTCATTCAAAACGACTTATTCTACCGGATTGGTGAAACGTCAACAGAACCTAGCTATTTATAGAAAAAAACTGCTTAAAAACCATTACAAAAAATAGTAAATCCTGTCCGGTTATTTTAGTCAAGCAATCTGCCAAAAACTATAATAAGATAGCGCCAGTATTTACCATAAAAGAGCCACTACCATGCGTCGTTTTATTCTATTGAGTTTCCTTGCTTTTCCGGCATTTGCCATTGATGAAAAACCTCCGACTCTTGAAGCCGTCCCAGAAACTCCAGAACTACCTCTACCGGTACAAAGTGGAGAGACACTGGAACCTGACATTACCATTATTCGTAAAGGTAAAAAAACCATACAAGAATACCGCAGAGGCGGGAGACTTTACATGATTAAAGTAGTACCGGATATTGGCCCTCCATATTATTTTATCGATAATGATGGTGATGGCAAAATGGATGTTCGAACTAATGATCTGGATAACGACAGTAACATTAATATGTGGAAAATCTTTGAATGGAATTAATCTGATTCAGTGTCCGTTTATACACCAATAACCCATTCACAACTTGAACAATTCTTTAGTAACTTCGCTCTCGGTGAAGTCATCAGTTTTGAGGGCATACAAGATGGCATTAACAATACCAATTATTTCGTAGAAACCACCAAGGGCTATTTTGTTTTAACCTTGTTTGAAACACTAACAGCCAATGAGTTAACGCATTTTATGCGACTACTATCCCATCTTGTCAAACACAATATCCCCTGTCCGGAACATCAGTCAGACCGACAAGGCAAGGTATTGCATGAACTTAATAATAAGCCGTCAGCAGTATTCAAGCGATTATCCGGCATAGCAACCCTGTCACCATCAATCGAACAATGTCAGCAAATTGGCAGGCATTTGGCCAATGTACATCAGTGCACACAAGACTATATTTTCCCGGTAAAAAATAACAACGATCCGGGCTGGTGTAAAACACTATTGCACAGAATCAACGCCCGGTTATCGACTACAGACCTTGCCTTGATTAAAGACGAACTGCTTTTTCAAGCCGCAAACAGTTCGGCAGATCTCCCTCAGGGCTTTATACATGCTGATTTATTCAGGGATAACGTCCTGTTCGTTAATAACCAACTCAGCGGCATACTGGATTTTTATAGTGGCTACACGGGAACACGATTATTTGATATTGCAATAACGGCTAATGACTGGTGCTGTGAAAACGGAAAGATTAATCCCGATAAACTAACCACATTACTCTCTGCCTATGAAAGCCTGAAACCGCTGGAACCACTGGAAAAACAACATTGGCAAACCATGCTCAGAGCCGCCGCCTTACGTTTCTGGCTATCCCGATTGGAGCACCAAATTTATCCTCGCTCCGGTGACCTAATCCAGCAAAAAGACCCGCTGTTTTTTCGACAACTACTACAGCAGCATAGACAACAAATCTGTTGATAACCTGCGTCCACTCAAAATAATCAGTGTATTTCAGACAACAACATTGCCGTCATACTCTCGGCTTGTCGCAAATAACTGCCACCAAATAAATTCAGGTGGTTTAAAATATGATACAAATTGTAGAATTTTTTTCTAACGGCATAACCATCGTCTAACGGCCAAACAGCCTGATAAGCCGCATAAAAATCCCTACTAAAACCACCAAACAATTCCGTCATTGCCAGATCAGCTTCCCGATCCCCATAATAACAGGCAGGATCAAAAATAACCGGAATTCCCAACTTATCAACAGCCGTATTACCTGCCCATAAATCGCCATGCAATAACGAAGGTTGTGGCTGGTAATGTTCAAAAAATGCCGCGCTATTGCAACAAAGACGCTCACCATTGGCTTGCAGTCTGCCGCCATAACCGTTATTTTTCGCGAGTTTTAATTGCAATCCCAAACGCTGTTCACACCAAAAAGCCGGCCAATCACGGCTTTGACTGTTAATTTGTAAGGTACTGCCAATGGTATTATTCCGATGCCAGCCAAAATACGGCTGCTGTTGCTGATGCATAAGCGCGAGTTGCTGTCCCAATAAACGCTCAGCGCCTTTACCGGGACAGCCAAATTCAAGATATTCCAGCACCAAAAATGAATGCTCGCCGGTTTTACCGCAAACAACCGGCGTAGGGACACGAACTGATTGAGTTTTTGCCAGCTCCTGTAATCCTGTAAATTCGGCTTCAAACATGGCCAATAAATCAGCATCATTCAACTTAATAAAATACGAGCTATCTGCACCTTGCAGTCGAAAAGCAGAATTTATGTCGCCGCCAGAAAGCCTGTGAGCAGAGACAACGTTAAATGGCTGCCTGCTCACTGATTCAATCTGTTGTGATACAGCTTGCCAATGCATCGATAAAAAATCCATAACCGTTAAAGCGATTTCCTGCGAATAATATACCCGGCTTGCCCGTTTTCTTAATTCTTGGGTATCACCAAAGTTGACTAATTCGCGAGATTTTTTTTATAAATAATAGATGACAGAACCGACAACCCAATCATAATGGCACCAATCAGCCCCGTAATTACTTCAGGAATATGATAAGTCATGCTGATTAACATGATGGCAGCCAGTGAACCAATTGCATAATGAGCACCATGCTCCAAAAATACATATTCATCCAGAGTACCTTTACGCACCAAATACACTGTCAAACTTCTGACAAACATTGCGCCTATCGCCAAACCCAACATAATAATAACGACATCTTGGGTAATCGCAAATGCACCGATAACGCCATCAAATGAAAATGAGGCATCCAATACTTCAAGATACAGAAAACTCATTACACTGCCTTTTTTAATGACTTCCGAAACTTCTTCGCCTTCTTCTTCATCTTCAAATAAAGTCGCCAAACTATCGACGATAACATATAAAATGACGCCGGAAATACCGGCAACCAAGGCATCCAGGCGAATCGCATCGGGCAACCAGTTTGGGGTAATTAACAGCACGCCTAATGCCAGAATGATTTCAATCGATTCAAGCTTGCCAAATGATGCCATTTTTTTTTCTATATACCCCAGCCAATGCAATTCCCTGTTTTCATCAAAAATAAACGAGAAAAAAACCATTAACAAAAACATCCCGCCAAATGCGGCAATTTGTACATGCGAGTCATTCAAATGCTGCGCATAAGTGACAGGATCGTGCAGCGCCATATCGGCAACACCTAAAAAACCAAGCCCTGTCGCAACGGCAACAATTAAAATGGGAAACAATAAGCGCATGCCAAACACGGCAATTAAAATTCCCCAGGTTAAAAAGTACTGTTGCCAACGCTCATCCATGCGCTTTAATATCGAAGCGTTCACAACAGCGTTATCAAATGATAAACTCACCTCAAGAACTCCCAGAATAAGAGCGATTAACGCGCCCATTATTCCACCCCAATAAACAGCTACAGCCAAGCAAATGGCCGTAACGATAAAAGAAAGACGAAAATACTGCATAAAATACCTTTTGGTTAGTGTTTTTGTTCTGCAACTATAAGACTATTTAACTGAAAATCAACCTAATGAATGATAACGACGCTTTTATTTACGCCACCCTGCAATTGATTGATGCCGGACGCTTTATTGACAGTAAAGGCTGGGTTCCGGCAACCAGCGGTAATTTTTCCGCGCGATTGCCTGACGGGACTATTGCCATTACCGTTTCAGGCAAACATAAAGGCCAGTTAAAACCTGAAGATATTATGCAAATTGATGCCGAGGCCAATTCTTTGGACGGAAAAAAACCGTCGGCAGAAACGGTACTACACACCACCTTATATAAACGTTTTCCAGATATTCAGTCTATATTGCATCCGCATTCTCTTAATGCTACCTTGATTTCAAGAATTTTTACATCTGAAATCGTCCTGGAAGATTATGAGCTGTTAAAAGCGCTTCGTGGTATCACCACACATGAATCCCGATTTGTAGTGCCGATTTTCCCCAACGACCAAAACATCCCTCGCCTGGCAGAGCTTGTAGAGTATTACCTGGATAGCCACGGAGACTGTCAGGCCTATATCATTGCCGGACATGGGCTTTATACTTGGGGCAACTCGGTACAAGAAACGCTACGCCATCTTGAGGCACTGGACTTTTTATTTGATTGTGAACTACGACTGCATGGAGTCAAAAACTGATGAGCGCATTAACTATTTATCCTGATAACCAGCCCCAATACGGTGAACAATACACCGACTTTAGCTCTATCCAAAAACAACTTGGCAATATAGGTGTGCAATTTGAACGCTGGGAAGCCAAGTATACACTGACTGACACTGCCGATCAGAAGTCCGTACTTGAAGCTTACGCTGACTCAATAGACAAATTAAAGCATCAGTGCAGCTTCCAATCGGTAGATGTAATGAAACTAACGCCAGATCACCCGGAAAAAACTGCCTTTCGAGAAAAATTTCTGGCTGAACACATCCATGATGACTTTGAAGTGCGTTTTTTTGTCGAAGGCCGTGGACTATTTTATTTACACAGCGAAGATAAAGTCTATGCCGTATTGTGCGAACAAGGTGATTTAATTAGCGTACCTGCCAATACTACACACTGGTTTGATATGGGTGAAAACCCTAAATTTACCTGTATACGCCTGTTCACCACAGCCGATGGTTGGGTAGCCAATTTTACCGGTAGCGAAATCGCCAAAACATTTCCGACATTTGATGAATACGTTGCCGAACTCTTATGATTAAAGCCATCGTCACCGATATTGAAGGCACAACCTCATCATTGGCTTTTGTCAAAGAAGTATTGTTTCCTTATGCACGGACAAATCTGGCGGATTATGTCCACCGTCATGCACAAGAGCCAAAAGTTAAAGCATTACTCGCAGACTCTTGCCGGGAAGCAGGTACAGAACTTGATACCGGGCAGATAATTACACTGCTTATACAATGGCTCGATGAAGATAAAAAAGTGACGCCATTAAAGTCATTACAAGGTTTGATCTGGGAAGCAGGTTATCAAAAAGGTGATTTCAAAGGCCATATTTATCAGGATGCCGCAGCTTGCCTCAAGATATGGAAAGCCAAGAAACTGGACTTATACATCTATTCATCAGGCTCCGTGCAGGCGCAAAAACTATTATTTGCCCATACTGAATATGGCGATTTAACCCCCTTATTTTCGGGTTACTTTGATACTCATATCGGTGGCAAAAAAGAAGCAAAATCCTATGAAAACATAGCCCGACAGATAGGTTTTCCTGCAAATCAGCTATTGTTTTTATCGGATATTAAAGAAGAACTTGATGCCGCCAAAACCGCCGGCTTTAAAACTTTGTGGTTAACCAGGGATAGCACTCCCGATCCACAAGCCGAACACCGGCAGATAAGCAGTTTTGATCGCGTAGTTTTGAATGCTGAAACATCCAAATAAGTGATTAAAGAACTTAAAAGCATCTGCGGATAGTTGGCGCGTACGGCACACGCTAAGTATTCCTCTTTGTGCTGTAACTGGAATCGCTATCGCCTTTACCCATAATTCCGCTGAGTCTGACTGTAATACTGACGGTAATTAATCCTTATCAATGTCATAATTTATTTTTACCCGTTGCGAGGTGCCTGCCTGGGTTTCAATATTTATGGCCTTGGTAATTTTATATTTTGATACCATGCCACCCTGTTTGTTAAATAAACCTACCTTGGCACCCACGTAAAAATCCGGGGTCAGATATTGACCAACAGCAACCAGGGTATCCTGTAGCGTCTTACCTTCTTGAACTTCAAACTCATCTATCCCCAGCTTATCGGTAATCCAGGCAGCCTTCCCGCCACCGTAGGATATTGCCGCAGCAGCCAGCATATTTCCTTCTGACTGGCTTACCTGATTTAATGGCCCACCGGTAACCAAATAAGCCAGTGCTTCCGATTCCGGTAATGCTGGCTCTGAAGATATTCGGGTTTGCGGCGCTTTTAGAGAACCCGTCAATTCAAGAATGGCAGTAAACCTTTTACTTTTTGAAATGCGAATAGCCTCTACATCCAGCCAGGGATTATCAACAGGGCCGTTAAATATAAAGCGGCCCTTGCGTACGGTAAGATCCTGCCCATAACTTTTGTAACGGGCTTTAACCATATCAACATTACCGCGCATGGCCATTTTCTCGCCAGCCGTTACAATATTTAAATTACCGGTCAGGTTAGTTTCCAGTCCTTGCCCGGAAAAACTGACTTGCTTGCCAAGATCAACAGCTATATTCGTATCAATACGGATAGCGACAGGTACATTTTCCTCAACTATTTTTTGCCCGAGTATAATTTCATCCGGACTGACTTTTACGGCATTTTCAGGAATATCCTCCAGCAACATGACCGCTTTTTGTACTTTTAATTTACCGCTAACCATCCCTTGTGCATCAGCAAATACCAGCTTTAAATCCGGCGAAACAGCTATTTGCGCTTCAGGCAACTTGGCAATCTCAAATTTCTCACCTTTTAGCATTAATTCAACAAGCCCGCCTGCTTGCGCCTGCAAACTTGCAAAACCATCAAGATTGATTAACCCTTCACCCGACTTTGCCGCACCGGTTATCTGAATGCGGTCACTACTGTCGCCCGATGCCAATACCTGAAATTTAACGTCACGAAGGCTGATACCTAAATCACCAACATCGGCACCACCCTCTGTAAAGCTTATTGCACCACTAGCTCCCGGTTTGTTCAAAGTACCTTGTAAAGCCACATCTGCATTCAGTTGTCCTTTAATATTCGATAACTGGAGTACAAAAGGATTTAGTAATGCAAACTCATGCATTGATGCGGCTATGTGACCGGACAGGGCCTGCGTTTTACCGGTATCGATTTGCACTTGGGCTCGTAAATAATCCTGACCGACCAGCTTCATATCCATATCTGCCGATACCTTATCACCATTAATGGTGCCTGAAAGAGAAGATGCTCCCAAGGGAATTTTTGTTACCGCGCCACGCGGGCCTGATAAAATCGTCATCGGCGGACTATCAATTCGATAATTTCCGGAAAGCAGTCCTGCTTGCTGCTGCAGATCTGCATTGATATTAACCAGACCGTTTAGCTGCACTTGTTCAGATGAATCAGCCGACTTTAGTAGCGCAGGTAACACAGAACCGTTAATTTGAATACGATTGACTTGTCCGCCTGAGGCAATAGCATGAAGATTAAAATCACGAAGGCCAAACTCCTGCCCGGTAATATCAACAGATCCATTAGTAAGGTCTATCTGACCCGATATAAGCGGTTTTTTTACAGAGCCTTTCACGCTTAAGTCTGCGGTTAATAAGCCTTTAGTCCCGGACAATTGTGGAACAAATGCTTCCAACAGGGCAAACTCACGTAGTGATGCTGATATCTGACCACTAACAAACTGACTTTTACCGGTATCCACCTGTAACTGACTACGCACATAATCCTGGCCTGCCAACGCCAGATCAATATCTGCGGAAACAATATCATTGTTAAGTTTCCCTGACAGCCTCGATACATTCAATGCGACTTCTTTACCTTGTAATAAAAACCGGCTCGGTGACAGTTCAAGTTGATAATCACCCGTCAACAAACCCTTTTGTTTTTGTATTTCCGTATTGGCATTAAGTGTCCCATTTAGCTGTATTTGCTCAGGTAAATAAGCCTTAATTAACGTAGAAGGTAATGCCATCGCTTTAAGCGCAAAATTAAGATCACCGTTACCAAGATAACTTCCATGCGTACAAAGTGAGGCAGTTTTTTGAATCAGACAGGCTTCATCAACAACCACATCAAGCCCTGAAGAACTTTGAGTCAGATTAACAACCAGATTTTTTTTCAGTCGCCAAAAACCTAAATCCCGGGAATCTAAATCCAGATTGGAAACGTCACCATGCCAGTTACCCGCGTTGAGACTCCCGGTTAATACTGTCGATAATTTCCCCTCGACGGAATTGATATCCGCTTTAAAACTGTGCTGTAGTTGTGTACCCAAACCATCAAGCCGGATTGAGTCAACTTGCACGGCACCACTTTTTACCGCGCTTGCTGACAACTGTATTTTCGAGGTTTTTTGCGGCTCTTGAGAATAATCAATATTGATGGCTAACTGCCGGGCGCTGTGTTCAGCGAAACGCAAGCGCTTGCCCTGAGCCTGAAATTTTACAGTCGGATTACTCCATACCCCCTGCAATTGCCCTTCACCTTTCAGACTACCGCTCAAAGTTGGCCACAACGCCTGTAAATCCGGAGTATCAATAGACAGTTCAAGCTTAGCCTGCTCTTGTCCCATGGTGCCATTGACAGCAATTTTATTGGTACCGGAATTAATGTGCAATCCATCAACTTTCAGCACATCACCGTTTATAACCAAGTTACCGTTTGCACTAACGGGTTTGCCACGTAATTGCCCCGACAGCTTGTTTATAGTGGCGTCAATTTGTAACGCCTTGGCATCCAATTGACCTTTAACATGACTATTGAAAGTCAGGTTTCCGGGCAATTCGGGAAGTAATATTGCCGGATTAAAATCCTGTCCCGTTGCAAGTAAATCAAAAAAGGGCGAATCCTGCCAGGAAACATCCCCACTGATTTGAAATAATCCGGTCTTTGATTGTAGTGCCAATTTTTCAATGGCAAGAGCAGTCTGGCTACCTTTACCCTTAAATGACACACTGGCCTCAGGTAAATACTGCTGGGTTAATTGCCCATTTAAGATCACCTGGTAATCGCCAAGCAAACCCGCCAGCTCCACACTACCCTGTTCACTTTTTATCTGGGGTACTGGACTGGTAATTGGCCAGACGACTTTACTCCAATCCGCACGCGCAGTTATTCGTGGCCTGGTTTGTAAATCATCCAAATGACCTTTTAAAGCCACTTTAAAGGGCGAGGATAAGCGGTTATCGAACAAAAGCTTGTTAATGTCACCAGTAATTGTTGTTGAACCTTGCCATAAGCCGTTTTGTTCGGCTTTAACCTGCCAATCAGACGTTACGCTAAAAGGAAAGCCTTTACCTAACGTCATCTGCCCTTTTACTGTTGCCGCAATAGCTTGTGCATTAACAGTCAGTGCAGTGATTTTAAGCTGATCACCTTCAGTCGCCAGCGCTAGCTGTAGTTTTTCAAGTTTTTGCACAGCATCATTTTGATGAAACTGCATATCCGTGAGCAGAAAATTATCGATAACAATCTGTAGCGGTATCAACCATTTGGCATTCAAATCAAAAGTACTTTTTTCTTGCGGCTCTTTTGTTTCGGTAACACTGACATTTACATCTGTGACTACTACGTCAATAATTTTTAAAATACCCGAAAAAAGTTGCTCAGGTTGCCAGGCAAAAACAAAGTTATCAATGGCTATTGTTTCCGTAGCACTCTGATAATGAAAACCTTTCAACGACACGCGATCCAGAAACCGGCCTTCTATTGTTATAACCGAAACTTGTGCAGGAAAAACCAGAAAAACCCTGCGTAACAGCCAGTCAGTGCCGGTTTCACTACTCATCAAACCCAATAAGCCAACAGGAACAACCAGTACTATCCAAATAATCATCAAAAGAGCCAGGCGCTTTTTCATATTCTTGCACCTGCCGCAAAATGGATCTGAAAGGAAGAATTCGATTCATTCATGGGCATGGCAAAATCAACCCGAACCGGGCCAAAGGGCGAATACCAGCGTACACCCAAGCCTACACCGGTTTTTAACACGATATTGCCCAGATTAAAGGCATCACCACTATCAACAAAAGCAGAAACTCCCCAGTCATCAAAAACAGCCTTTTCATATTCAAGGCTGAGTACCGTTAAAAACTTACCACCCATGACATAACCCTGACTATCCTTTGGCCCCAGTTCTTTATAACCATATCCGCGAATACTGTTAATACCACCGGCATAAAACCGATAGGTTGGTGGTAATTTATCAAACTGATCAACCAATGTTGCACCCAGTTCTGTTCGTCCAATAAACGTACTTCGCCAAGGTAACGGGTACATCCATACTGCAGACAAATCGCCTTGAAAAAAGCTGACCTCGGACAACGGATTTTTATAACTGCCACTAACATCAAACTTTGCCCGATAGCCTTTATTTGGACGTAGCAAGTTATTCGAGACCGACTTAAGCCAACTGCCGCCTGGGACCAATAATAGTGTCTGGGTTGCTGTTGTCCCTATTGTAAAATCTTCATAATCAAGATCGAGAAAAAGCGTCTGCTTCCAGCCACTGTCCAGAGCATGTTTTAAACGCCCCGAGATTATCACTGAAGCCATCTTGAAACTGGAAGTATCTTCACGTTTGAGTCCGCCGCCAAAGCTAAAGAAATCGCTAACCGGATTATTTAAAGGGACATTGTATTCTACGCTGGCAGTCGATAATACCGGTGAAAGATCAAACTCTGAGGTAAGAAAATGGCCTTTACGATTCAAGCGTCGATTAATATACGATGCACTCAACAACGGACCGATATCGGTATCAAAACCGACTCCAAATGAATAATGATGCTTCTTCTTGGGCTGTAGATTAATCGTAACCGGCACTTGCCCATCAACAGTGTCAGTATCTGGATCTATGTCTACCATCTCAAAATAACCGGTTTTCGACAGATTGTTATGCGTTTTAGCCAATTGTTCGCTGGTGTAAAATTCTCCACTTTTTATCGAAATGTATTTTTCTACAAACTCAGGATTCAAAATATCCTGCTTAATGACAATCTTGCCAAAAACCATGCGTTTTCCGGCGTCAAATACTAACTTGATTTGCGCTTTATTAAGCTGTTTATCAATGATCAATTTTTTTTCTGTAAACGTCCCTTTCAAATAGCCTTTTTCCAGGGCCAATGCTTCAATTCGACTTTTCATCTTTTCGTATTGGCTATGATCAAGAGGACTACCTGTTACTTTAACAAGTTTATCTCGCAACTTTTGAAACTCAGGGGCGTCATGGGCAGTGCCATTAATAGCGATATCAACATCAGCGATATAAACCTGTGGACCTGGATCTATAGTAAAATCAGCGGTCCAGCACGCCTCACCAAAAGCCAATGATTTTTTAACTACCGCATGGTAATAACCTAATGCTCGTAACCCTTTATCAATTTCTTGATCGGCTTTGACATATAAGCGACGTATTTTCCATTCCGGTGCCTCACACTTTTCCTTTTCCATGGACAACATAAGGCGAACATTATCGTTAACGTTACCTTTAAGCCCTGAAATATTTACTTCTGCAAAAATAGCAGGTGCGATAAAACTCAACACCATTAATAAAAATGCTATCCTCATTGATCTCGAAATTTTCCACATTAATAGTGTATGACATGTTGTTTTTTATATTACCAACGCCAACTATACCCTTCTTTTTGATCAGCAGGGAAAGGTAAATAGAGGATTTTCCTGCAAGTGACTAAATTATTATCAATGAAAAAAACATTTTAACGGGCACCGTTTTCTATGTAGCAGGAAGGTTTACAAGGTAAATCACTATCCATCTAAAGAGCATTTATTTTCATGTAAAAAACAACAATACCAAAAGAAAATCATCCGGTTTTATTTACATAAAGCTTAAGCCTTATATTTTTTATAAAAAAATAAGCATGTACATAGAAACTGACATCCACCCAGTAATATCAGCCTTATCGTTTAAAATTTGTCTCAACAATCAAGGTAGCTTTGCCAATGAGCATTAACAAAAAATTTATTCCATTTCTTAATAAATTGCCAATCAACTTAGCTTTATTAACTTTTATTGCCTTTTGTCTTTCTAAAAACAGTTATGGAGAACCCTCTCTTGCAAATACCTTGGCAG
Source organism: Methylobacter sp. S3L5C (assembly GCF_022788635.1). NCBI lineage: Bacteria > Pseudomonadati > Pseudomonadota > Gammaproteobacteria > Methylococcales > Methylococcaceae > Methylobacter > Methylobacter sp. S3L5C. Next base: position 1,035,649 of record NZ_CP076024.1, read on the forward strand.
CCCTAAAACCGGGTATCGTCGCAGTGGGAACCTATATGCCAAAACGCAATCCCAAGGCAGTTTTTCTGGCTACGGGGTTTGCAGTAGGTGACGGTAGCCTGATTGTTACCAACGCACATGTCATTCCAGACAAGATTGATAATGAGCATATGGAACAACTTGCGATTTTCTATCATAAAGATAATGACGATAAAGCTATCCTGGCAGTAGCGGTAGCTATAGATAAAGAACATGATCTGGCAATTTTAAAAATTACTGAAGAGCGCTTGTCACCACTCAAATTAGGCTCTGTGTCATCAGTACGCGAAGGACAATTGTATGCTTTTACCGGTTTTCCTATCGGTATGGTTTTAGGGCTTTATCCGGTTACTCATCGAGGCATAGTTTCGGCAATCACGCCTAATGTTATACCGATGATCAGAGCAGAACAGATCAATGCAAAAATACTCAAACGACTGCAAGATCCGTACAATGTCTTTCAGCTAGATGCAACGGCTTATCCTGGAAATAGTGGCAGTCCTCTTTATGATCCTGATACGGGACTCGTTATAGGAGTCATTAATAAGGTTTTCGTACAGGAAAGCAAAGAAAACGTCTTATCAAAGCCTAGTGGAATTTCTTATGCAATACCGGTTAACCACGTTGAAAATATTCTTAAAAAAGCGTTGTAGTGACCACAGCCAATGTCTTGTCAGTACTTCATTTCATAAATACCAAGAATAGAGAAATGAGGTTACTTTACAGATAACATCTCTTCGAGGGATGTTATCTGTCCGGACTGAAGGTGATAGCCTAATCCATTACAAAATAGTTCTGTTCAGATCAAGAATAATAAATTATTTTCGTTCAAACAGGTTATAGGCAAAAAAACCCACATAAATTGTCACCACCAGTATAACCGGCTCCAATGACAATAATCCAAGTCCGGTAACAGCAGGGCCGGGACAATAACCACTCATACCCCAGCCAATGCCAAAAATGGCGGCGCCCAATACCAGTGATTTATCAACCAACAATTTTTTTGAAAGGTGAAAACTCTCTGCCAATAATGGAGTCGGGCGTTTAAGAATCCACCGGAAAGAAATAAAAGCAACCGCCAATGCACCGATCATGACAAATATAAGACTGGGATCCCAGTTACCGGTAATATCCAGAAAATTGATTATTTTATTTGGATTAATCATCTGTGCAAGCGACAGGCCTATACCGAATAGTATGCCGCAGAGTAAAGCGATTAGATTTTGCTTCATACGGTAAGCTCCAGGCTATGACGAATAATGTAAACCGTTATCATGCCTGTCACCATAAAGGTCAGTGTGGCAATTAATGAACGAATCGATAAATTGGCAATGCCACAAATACCATGTCCACTGGTACAACCGCCGCTCATACGCGTACCAATACCAATCAGAATGCCACCTGCCCCCAATAAAAACAGCGGATAATTTTGGCGGGGTAGATTAAAATTCGGCATCACTAATTGAAAAATAACAGCGCCAAGAACCAGCCCGAACAAAAAAATCAATCGCCACATCCGATCGTTTTTTGGCGCAAAAAAAACGCCGTTCATGATACCGCTAATTCCTCCAATACGGCCGTTAAAGAGTAAAAGTAAAGTAACGCTGATGCCAATCAAAGCACCGCCGCCTAATGCCGAAAAAGGCGTAAAATTTTCCATATCTATCTCAAAATAAAGGTTAATATCAAGTCTGCCAGGTCGTTAAGCTTATACCTGGCAATAAAAACAATATTAGCATACACTACTATACTTATTGAAATTTATCTCATTACTCATGCCCTGCCTTGGTTTTAAGCCCTACGCTATAAACTCAGACCTGCTTGGTTACAGTTATACCTCAAGTTAAAAGTCGACAGCTTAAAAGAAAATGTCCGTTCTATCCGTTAACCATAAAATCAAGAATTCTAAAAAAAGGTGTATCCAGCTACAATAGCCCCATTTAAACCCAGACCAGAAGTTAAAAATGGACGTCATCCAACGTATTGCCGAAGAATTATCTGTTAATAGCAAACAAGTCAAAGCAGCCGTTGCGTTGCTTGATGAAGGAGCTACCGTGCCTTTTATTTCCCGCTATCGAAAGGAAATTACCGGAGGACTGGATGATACGCAATTAAGGCAACTGGAAGAACGTTTACGTTATTTACGCGAACTCAACGAGCGGCGCAAATCTATTCTGGCCAGTATTAGCTCGCAAGATAAACTGACGCCTGAACTGGAAAAGGCTATTACCGAGGCTGATACCAAAACGCTATTGGAAGATTTATATTTGCCCTACAAACCCAAACGCCGAACCAAAGCACAAATCGCTCGTGAAGCAGGGCTTGAGCCACTGGCTGATTCCATTCTTAATGACCGCAACCTGATTCCCGAAGACATCGCCCTCGCTTATATTGATGCCGACAAAGGCGTAACAGATACTGCTGCCGCTCTGGATGGCGCAAGACAGATCATTATGGAACGCATTTCTGAAAATGCCGAATTATTGGCTGAACTACGCGAAAGGGTCTGGCAAAAAGGACTTGTTCACGCCACCGTCGTCACGGGTAAAGAGCAAGTTGCCGAAAAATTTAAGGATTATTTCGATTATCAGGAAGCTATCAACAAAATTCCTTCGCACCGGGCATTGGCTTTATTTCGGGGACGTAATGAAGATTTATTATCCCTAACACTTAAACCCGGCGCAGAAGACAAAGAAGAGCATACACTTTGTGCCCAGTTTGTTGCCCGGCATCTTGCGATTAAGGACATATCAAAACCGGCTGATGCCTGGCTGGCAGAAACCGCCCGCTTTGCCTGGAAAGTTAAACTATTCACACGTATAGACCTGGACTTAAAGCTCAGACTCCGTGAAGCCGCTGAACTGGAAGCTATTCGCGTTTTTGCCAGTAATTTAAGAGACTTGCTATTGGCTGCCCCTGCCGGCCCCAAAGCCACGATGGGTCTGGACCCAGGCATACGGACCGGAGTTAAGGTTGCCATTGTTGATCCTACCGGAAAAGTGCTGGCCACCGAGACTATTTATCCACACCCGCCACGTAAAGATTGGGATGGGGCAATGGCTACCCTGGCAAAACTGATTCAAAAACACCGTGTTGATCTGGTTAGTATCGGTAATGGTACTGGCTCCAGAGAGACAGATCAACTGGTTGCCGATGTTATGAAACAGCATAGTGAACTTAAGTTTACCAAAATAACTGTTTCAGAAGCCGGTGCCTCGGTTTATTCGGCCTCCGAACTTGCTGCCAAAGAATTTCCCAATATGGATGTGTCACTGCGTGGTGCAGTTTCTATTGCCAGACGCTTGCAGGATCCGCTGGCAGAGCTGGTTAAAATTGATCCAAAATCCATCGGTGTTGGTCAGTATCAGCATGATGTCAATCAGTTTCAATTGGCCAGAGGGCTTGATGTCGTCGTCGAGGATTGTGTTAATGCAGTCGGTGTCGATGTCAACACGGCCTCCATCGCTTTGTTAAAACAGGTCTCCGGTTTGTCAGCCAGTGTGAGTGAAAATATCGTGGCTTTCCGCGATGAAAACGGCCCCTTTATTAACCGCAAGCAATTGAAAAAAGTACCTCGATTGGGCGATAAAGCTTATGAACAAGCCGCAGGATTTCTGCGTGTCATGAATGGGGATAACCCGCTGGATGCCTCTTCAGTCCATCCCGAAGCTTATCCGGTTGTTGAAGCCATCATAGCCGACACGGGTAAATCTATCCGTGATCTTATCGGCCAAAGCGGTTTTTTACGTACACTAAATCCTGCAAACTATACCAATGAGAATTTCGGTCTACCGACTGTTACTGATATTCTACAAGAACTGGAAAAGCCGGGACGCGATCCACGGCCGGAATTTAAAAGCGTGGAATTTAAAGCCGGTATCGAGAAAATGTCCGATCTTAAACCGGGTATGAGACTGGATGGGGTAGTGACCAATGTCGCCAACTTTGGAGCCTTTGTTGATATTGGCGTGCATCAGGATGGCTTGGTACATATCTCTCACTTGTCAGATACTTTTATCAAAGATCCCAGAGAGGCCGTAAAAACCGGCGATATGGTGAAAGTTAAAGTACTGGAGGTAGATATTGAACGCAAGCGTATATCCTTATCCATGAAAACCAATGCCGATAGCGTTGAAGCCAGACCTGAACGAAATAACCAAAAACCGGTTACTAAACCCCGGCAACAACAAGTGCCGGCGCAAAATTTAATGGCCAATGCTTTTGCAAAAGCATTGAAAAAATAAATAACAATAGCTCTGCTATGCTTGAATCTAATTAACATACCCGCAGGATTTGATATGATTAAATATAATCGCTTTTATGTTTTTCTTCTTTTCATCTCCCTGTTTATGGCCTATATGCCAACAGCTCATGCAGATATGCCGCAACAAAGCTATGGCAATCAAGCCGGTGTAAACTTACAGCAGTCAAGCTATGGTGAAAAAATTGGTAATAAAGCACTAAATGCCTTTGCCAATTTAGCTACCAGCCCGTTGGAAATACCCAAAAATATTATTAACACCATGAACCAAAGCAACTTTTTTTATGGTGTATTTGGCGGGTTTATAAAAGGTCTGGTTAATACTTTGGGGCGAGCCGGTTGCGGCATTGCTGATTTAATAACCCTGCCAATACCGACCCGGCCGATCGCTCACCCTGTGTATATTTGGGATGATTTTGATATGGATACAACTTACGGTGAAGTATTGCGTCTTGATAACACCAAAAAAACAGATCAACCGATTATCGAAACCCCCATAACACAGGCAGCTCCAATCTCAATACCTGTAGCAACACCAGCAAAGACAGCGGTAGTTGATCGTTCAAATCAGTACAATCATCAAACCAATAAAAATCTGGATATGCTATTTAATAATAAAATGCAGAAATAACCTCAGTGCAACCCGAATCATGCTGATAATTAAAAAACAAAATAACTGAAAACCTCTGGTTTAATTTTATGTTGCTTATTTTTGCATTGGCGTGGCATTGAGATTTAAAGCATCAAGTGATGAGTACATTCAGTAGTTTCGTTACATGGGCTACAAATTCGACAGCGCAAACCGCAAGTTTTAATTCTGAAGCTGTTCGGATTCGATAATACATTCACCCGATTGTTCTATCAAAACTCCTTCCAGTAGGGCAAAAGCAATACGCTCTGCTTTAACTGGCCGATAGTGAAGCGGGACCAGTGACCGTAAAATTCGTGCAACGATCAGGCCTGTTTTTTCCCCAAGACGCACTTCTTCACGTACAGCGTCAATCAACGATGGCCTTACTATCGTAAAACTTGGATAGTTGATATTGCGAATGCCTGCTTCTGCTTCAGCCTTGGTACGTAGGTAAAAATTTCCGGCAGGATTAGCACCCAGAGAAGAGTTTAGCGCAAAATGCGTAGCACCCGCAGCTCTTGCCAGCGTTGCCACTTGAATTGGAAAATCGCGGTCAACCGCAGCAAAGGCCAACTGCGAGCCAGCCGCCTTAATTGTCGTACCTAACGTGCAAATTACTGCATCAACATTCCACCAGGATGCATCAACGGGTAAATGGGCAAAATCAATAATTGGATTGTATAAATTTTCATGGTTGGGCAACGGACGACGAGTAGGTGCAATCACCTGCTTGATACGCGGGTCGGCAAGGGCCAAAGTCAGTACCTGTCTGCCCACGGCACCGGTAGCACCGACCAAAAGTAGACTCAATGGCTTATTAAAATGTGTCATGTCAGTCCTTCAATAGTTGGTAAGGGGATTAATGTCTAAAAGACTTTTCCAACAGGTGCCATTCTCAATAGTTTAACGCTAAATGACCTGATTAATTGAAAATCATCTAAAGGCAACCGGTAATTGATACCGCCCAATGTGCCTTATTTACTGGTTTTTACTGCGAAAGAACGGTTGGGTGCTTACTAAAAAACAGGGACAAGAAGGCTTTAGGAAACTCATAAAGCCTTCTTCATCACATAATAAATATCTATCAAGAAGCTTTTTTCAACTCACTCATACCATTCGGTTTTTTAACCATTTGAAGCTGGGTTTTAAAGCGTTTTTGTATGGCTTCAACATGAGAAATTACACCGACGGTTTTTCCGTGAGTATGTAAATTTTCCAGGGTACTGATTACGGTATACAGTGAATCGGCATCGAGATTACCAAAACCTTCATCGAGAAACAGTGAATCGACAGAGCGCCCGTTATTGGCTAATTCTGAAAGTCCCAAGGCCAACGCCAAACTGACTATAAAGCTTTCGCCACCCGATAACGTCTTGGGTAATCGCCGCACATTAGCTTGATAAGTATCCTCAACTTCAAGCCCGAAGCCTTGCTCACCAAGTGCTTTTCGTATATAGTAACGACCGCTAATTTTTTCCAAAATGCTATTGGTTTGAGATAATAATTTATCGGCAACCTGTCCCTGAACCCGACGACGAAAAGCCATACCGTTTTCTGCTGTTATAAGCGCTGCGTCAACCAGGTAGGGCTGTGACAAAGCTTCTTGCTGTTGCACTTGCAACTGCACGGCATCATAAGTCTGTAGTAGTTGCTGTTGTTCGCTGAGTAAGCGCTCCAGATGTTGAACTTCCATACTCGCTATCTCAACCTTCTCGGCAATAAGCGTCAACTGTTCATCAACATCGGTTTTATTTAAGGTCGCATCTGGTAGTGAGAAATCAGCTTGTAACTGCTGATGACTGGCTTCCAATGCTATATTTTCGGCATCAATTTCTTGCTGCAATTCTGCTTTTCTGCGCTCCAGTTTTGGCTGACTTTCTATCAGCTTTAGTGCTTGGTTAATCTCATGCAAACCGGTAAATTGAGTACCTTGCATTTTTTCCTGCAATGCCTGATGCAAGTTGGCGGCTATAAGCTCCTGCTGAACAAGAAATTGTTCTTTATCAGCAATCAGCTTTTGCTTTTCAATGAGTGCCAAATGCAGTGCGATAGTTTCTTCACTTTGTAGTTGACTGGTATAAATTTCCAAAAACTCATTACAGCGTGTTATTTCGGCTTGACAAGTCACCTGTTTCAATTCCAAAGCTGCGAGTTCTTCTGTCAAATTTTTGTGACGGAAAGCATAACCATGGTAATCTTGCCGACGCATATTAAGCTTGTCAAACAACGCATCTTCCTGGCCCTTGCCAGGCATTTTCTCGCCCAACAACGTCAACTGCTCGAGCACTTTATCGGCCAGCTGTTTTGCTTCCTGCTCGCGCCTCGCCAATGCTGCTTTAAGGTCTGTCTCCTCCTGAGTAACTCCTTGACTATTTGAGCCCATTTGCTGAGCACTTATTTGCAATTGCTCAATAGTAGTAACGCTCTTGGCAATTGAAGTCTTTGCTTTTTCAATACTCGCCAGTTTACCCCAATATTTCGTAGCCAAACTGGCAATATCGGCTAATTCAGCTTTCTCTTTTTTTACCAACTCCTTCATCAATCCCGACTTTTTGATATCAAGATCATCACTGACGATATTTAGTCGGTTGCACAGAGTTAACCACTGCGCTCTAATCTGTTGTAGTTGCATTTGCCTTGCCTGATTTTTTTCAGACTGATTTTGTGCATTACTAATTTTAAATCCTATGTTGGCGGACTTCTCAATTAACGCTCTTATTTTTGTTTTTTGATCAATCAAGGCCTGCCTGGAATTGCTCACTACCGGCGGGTGTTTGGCGTAAGGGTGTTGCAAGGCTCCGCAAAATGGACAGGGTTTACCATCAATAAGATGGATTCTGTCGGGTGCCATTTTTTTTAATAACGATTGATGGATAATCGACTCATCAAGTACGCGTTTAATATTTTCTTCGCGCTTTATTTCCAACTTTAGTTTTTCAAGCTCAAGACTTAGTACATCAACATCATGCTCCGGTTGTTCTTTACGGGTAAATAAAGAGAAAAAACCACCCCCGCCAGTTAATGTTTGATGTTTTTTGGCCAGATTGTAAAGTGTTTCAAAGTCCTTGACACGCTCTTGTTGCTCTAACCTTAAAGCATTAATCTCATCAATGTTCTTGCCTTGTGCTATTGTCTCAAGCTCTTTTTCATCAGCCTGTAACTTGAGTTTTAATTCGGCCTGTTTGTTAATTTCTTTGGCAAGAGCGGCGTTATTATTATTGAGTGAAGAGGTGGTTTTTTTTGATTGCTTGGTAAATAATGTTTTCTTTGTGCTGAGTTCAACCATCTCGGTGCGAAGTTTTTTTAATTTACCCAGTTCAGGAAAATCTGTTAGCAGTAACGCTTCCGGTGCATGTTCTTCCAACCATGTTGATACCGTTACCAGCACAGCCTTCTTTTCCTCTGCCTGCGCCATCAAAGACTGCCTTTGGGCTGTTTCTGACTGCTTGTTTAAGCCAAAGCGACCAACCTGTTCCCGGGCATTATCCAGTTTTTTCTGCTGTTCAGTAAACGATAGCTCTGCCAAGTTGTCAGGCGCTGTTTTATTATCGCCAAGCTGATCTTTTAATTGCTTAAGTTCACTCTGAAAATCATCCAGAGTTGCTTTGCCTTGATGAATAACGTGGCTTATTAACTTGTGGGCTTCAATGTCATCCTTGAAGATTAACGCGCCTTGAGCGGCAGCAATCTGGTCCAATAAATCTTGTGTGTTTTCAACCTGTTGTTTGGCTTTTTCCAGGTTCTTTTCCTGCTCAACAATTTGCTTTTTTATCGCAGTTATTTCTGTTAGCAAGGCTTGCTGTTGCTTTAACGTATTTTGTTCAGCCTGTAACCCGGAAAATTGCTCTTTAAAATCGCTTAAATCATGCTCACTGGCTTCCCTTTTTTCAGGATCCATAAACTGAATAGCCGCTAACTTTTGTTTTAAAAGATCCAGTTCCTGTTGTGCATTTTCAGCCTTATCAAGTATGTCTTTTTTATAATCGGCATAAATATCGGTGCTGATTATTTTTTCCAGTATATCCATACGCTCACTGTCCAGCGCATTCAGAAAAGCCGAAAAATCACCCTGTGCCAACATGATTGAACGCGTGAAGTTACGGAAATTCATACCGGTAATTTCAGTCATCTTTGCACACACCTCATGATGCGTGCGGGCTAAAATCTCGTCATCTTTCAAGCGGATTAATTGCATTTCCGGCGGCATCAATTCACTGTCCGGATTACTCTCGGTACGTTGCACATGCCAACTGGATTTATATCTTTCACCACCCAGAGAAAACTCAATAGCTGCAAAACACTCTGTCGTGCGCTTGGTCATTACATGGCTTGCCGGCCGATTAAATCGAAAAGTTTCACCATACAAACCCAAAGTAATCACATCCAAAATACTGGATTTGCCTGACCCGTTAGGCCCGGTAATCGCAAAAACCCCGGTATCGGAAAAGGGCGCTTGCTCAAAATTGACCTGACTCTCGCCTTCCAGTGAGTTGATATTCTTGAAATGAATGTTGAGTATTTTCATAAACCTTTGTTTTATATAGCGATAGATCGGCACTATGTAAAAGTTGGTACCCGCATTGGTACTCAATTTTACCGTGCTTACATCATACACGATGCGAACGCCTGAGAAAACACAGCATAAAAAAGCAATTAATCACTAAGAAGATTCCGCAATCGCTGCCAAAACACCAGGCATAAAAAAGCCCATATTACATGGGCTCCATCTTGTTAGTATTCTGTAAAAAGACGGCCGCCCAACTAAAGCGCCGTTTTAATTGTCTTGCTATAATAATAATTATTTTGCCGCCTCTCTGTAAGCTTGTTTGACAAGTCTATCTTTGAGGTCTTCAGGTATGGTTCTAAAAGTTTCTAATCGTTTTTCTGCTTGTACTTTTTCCGTTGAAGATCATCCTTCAACGATTGGGCGGCAGAAACTACGGTATATACCGGCGAAGTCGTTGAAATGTGTTTAGCGCACACCATAAAAAATCAAGCAGAAGCGGCTTACAGGCGTGGTGACTTACTAGAAAAACGTATGCATTTAATGAATGACTGGGCGCGGTTTTGTTACACTAAAAAAGCTCAAGGCAACAATATTACATCAATCAGAAAAGTAATATAACACCATTAATAATTAGCGTAGCAACCAATATCCAAGATGCTCCTTAGCCGACAATTACCAGCCACTTGGTCAGATAGGTCATCTTTACCGACAGATTTTTCCCCAAAACTTTCAGCATGTCGTCCGACTCACGCAAATTGATGCGGCCATTGATTTTGAATTCACGCAAAGCATTGTCCTTGTAAACTACCACACCTGTTCTATAGCGACGAATCTGGCCAATGACGCTTTCCAGTGTGGCATTTTCAAACACCAGAAAGCCGTTCACCCAGGAGGTTTTCAGCGCCGAATCCAATAACAGCGTTTCACCAAGCCCTGAGACATCTACTGATACAGACTCGCGATCATGCAAAATTACCGACTGACTCAAAGTACGCAGATCTGTTACTTCAACGCGACCTGATACTACTTTAACTTCATCGCTATCGCTCTTTTCATGGACGAAAAATCGGGTTCCCAGTACACGGGTCGTCGAATGATCGGCTTGGACAATAAACGGCCTGTTGGGATCGGGTTTAACCTCGAAGTAAACCTCGCCCTTAAGCAAGTCTACCCTGCGTTGAGGGCCATCCATGCTAACTGCGATGGAACTGTCGGTATTGAGCATCGCAGTAGAACCATCACCGAAATAGACAGTTTTTCGCTCACCTACTCTGGTCGAGTAATCGCTTTCCATCAAGACCGCAAAATCGTTGCGGAATAAAAAGGCCAAAAATAGACAAGCCGCTATCGCTAATGGTAGTTTCACATAAGTGTAGGTTGTTTTCTTTTGCGGTGCAATATGATGTTTTTGAGCAGCATCATCAAGCGCTTTCAATAGGTCTGTGTCGCCCCACAGCTTACTGATTTCATTAAAAGCATCGCGATGCATATTGGCCTGATTCAGCCATCGCAGAAATGACGCCTTTTCATCGCTGGTAACATTATCCGCCCGTAAACGTATAAACCAAGCCACAGCTTGCTCGTCAATGTCATTATTAAGTTCTGATTCCAAGCTGTTCGTCTCGTTGTTCTGATTCATAGATAACTACTCCAGTCTCTGTATAGAAAGCTCGCTATAGCTCGAAAACATATGCAATATTGTACAAAATATTGCATTTTATATGACACCCTTCATTTTGAAGCAAAAGTAGTGAACAGTTTAGACATATAGTCTTGTCAGATAAATAATTTTCAGGTCAACACGGTAAGTATGACGTCAGTAATCGCAAGATTCTCGCGCATTTTCTCATCACACACAACACTTTACTGGCATTATGCAAGTACGTTTTGAAGGTCGTTATAACTATCGCCATTAAAGCGTCCCGCTACTTTGGTATGCTGTAAGATAACAGCTTGATATTGGCTGATTAACTGGCTATCAGCCATCTCCCTTAACGCTTTTAGGAATAACCGTTGGATGGGATATTCATCACTTTTAAGGTCTTAAGAAGCGCCAACAATTCGGTAGGTAACTCAGCCTCTTTCAACAACTTCAGTGATTTTGGTTTTAACCGATAAGCCAGCGATTATTGGTATTGAAAGTTACCGCTTTTAAAGCTCAATAGTACCGAACATGTTCAGGCCTTTACGGATACCTGTTGTTTTAACCATGGGTTGCTGGCCTATCGGTGCCCGATGTTCGCGGCAATGTCCCCCACATAGCAAATGAAACTTCATCACCAAATAAAACCACACTGTTGTCTTTGCATCACTTTACATACTACGGTAACTAGAAAAGTCTTCTATTACTCTCGAATAAAACCGTATTTTATTGGCGTTCTTTCGGAAAGAAGACTGCTTCCTTTTTTACTCTAAAGGGAACCTTGTAATATTTCGCGGGGCAACCGTAAAGGTTCAACTTCTTTACGTAACCGCGCTAACTCACCTTTGATCAATCAAGTTCAAAACACTTTTCTTGGTGGCCGATGGTTATATCGGTTCTTGCTCGGCTCTCACCCATCGTCCAATAGCGCTAAGAGAAACGCCTGAATTATTGGCTGCTTGCTTTTGCGTATAGCCTTTTCCATTAACTAACTTGGCAGCATCTTCTTTAAACTCAATCGTGTAATTGGGTCGTTTTTGTTTAGTTTGATTACTCATGTTCACCTCTGTTGACATGATAAAACTGTCTTTAGAAGTGCCCCATTCAATTAAACCATTTCAAAAAATCCATATCACAACACTTGGGAAGATTTTATTAATCTGTTAACTGAAAAATGAAGGGGCTGTTATATTGCTCACGCTATCTAAAACCCATTACTTATCATATTCAACCGGAATTTTATCAACACTTAAGGCTGCAACAGCAGCCTATGTTCGGGCTTTCCGGCCGTCAATGGCATTGATAACCCCTTTAGCCAAAAGTCCTGCTGATCCCGATAATAAGGCGACAAGGGCTGGCCCGATTGGCCGCCAGGCATATGCAAAATGGCATCGTCGAAATGGCCTGGTGCAACCACCAGTCTCTCACTAGCTCCGAAACCGGGTCCTCCCGAGCGCACGCAAAAAACGCAGCCCGGTAAAGCTTCGCTCGGCATATCAAGCAAACTACCCAGTATCGGCAAGGCCTTGGAAAACGGATGCATGTTCTTGACCTTATTTATACTACCCCAGTTCAACTCCATTAGTGCCACCCCTGGATGCTGAGCTTGCAGATGCTTTATACTGCGCTGCAATTGACTAAGAATAAAGCTGTCCCAGTTTGGATAATGTGCCGCATCGGGCAACGCGTGTAACGGTTTCTCATTCAGCAGGGCCTGCAACGGCGTATCGATATAACTCCATCCATAACTGAAATTTTTATCAGCCTGTCGGCTGGCCGATAAAAACGGCGTGAACACCGACTTGATCAATTCTTTGCGGAACTCGACCAACAAGGCAAAACCTAGACTGTCGACATCACCGCGTCCGTCCCAAGCCAGCAGGTAATCGCGCACTTGAGCCAGCTCCGGTTGCCCCGCAATGGCTTCCTTGGTCAGGATACTTAAGGCCAACTGCTGATAAAAGACATAAAGCTCGCTTTCGGTATCCAATTGCAAATTGAACATAGCCCATTCATCTATCTTAGGCGTTTGCCTAAGCTGCTGGGTAATCCTGTAAGCGCGGTAGCCGTTACCGAACTGGTGACCGATTACATACGGATATTTTTTGCCCAGGCGGCGATCATTGGCCGATGCCAAAATACCCTCAGGCGGATCGATGACCCGCGGTAAATTTTCAGGCTCAACATACCCGTTCCAGCCCACGCTACCATCTGCCCAAGAGCGGCTAACCAGACCGTCATTGCCAAAGCGTTTGGGGACTTTACCCATTAACGTCCAAGCGATGTGACCTTTATCGTCAGTCAACAAAACATTCAACTGCGGACCACCGGTGCTGTTAACGATTTTTACCGCCTGCTCCAGAGTTTCGCCCTGCTCCAAATCAAACAAATTAAGGTTGATGGCATCAGCATCCAGCGCCACCCAATGAATTGCCACCGGCCGATCTAGCAACGGCTGATTGGCAACCGGCCCCCAGATCGTCTGTTTGACCAAGATCTGTTTAGCTGCACTTCCTTTGACGACTATGGTTTCCGGATACTCGTCAAAATGTTGCCATCGGTCACCTATCCGGTATTGATCGGGATAGTCGGGATTGATGTCGAGCTGAACCAAATCCAAAAAATCACCGGTCAGATTGGTTACTCCCCAGGCAACATGTTGATTACTGCCGGCAATTAACAACGGCGTACCGGGCAACGTTAATCCTGCAGCATGTGTATCTCCATAATTCAGCTCGATGCGATACCATGTATTGGGTACCGATATACCCAAATGCATGTCGTTAGCCAGAATACCACGCCCATCCTTAGTTTTCTTGCCACTGACCGCCCAGGCATTGGAACCGGCCATGAAGTCGGACTGCTGCACCAACTGCGCCAACACCGTTTTATCCATCGGCTGATCAGCCAATGCGGTCGCCAAAGCCTCTATGGGAATCACTTGTGCCGGACGCAACGATTCGGCCTGTTTCAACAGCTGTTCGGTATAAAAATCGGTATCCGGCGTCAGAAATCGCACTAAAGCATCCGGCAAGGTTTTTTCCATCACACTCAACATACGCTCACTGCGCTCCTCCCAGACAGTTAAGTTATCGCACATACCTAATACCACTAGTAAACTATCATCAGGCGTCCAAGGCTCCGGTTGATAACCCAAGACTGTAAACTCGAAAGGTAGCTTACCGGATTCCGTCATATAGCTGTTGACGCCGTCTGCATAGCTTTGCAGATACTGCTGATGGGCTGGCGGCAGTTTTGCTAATATAGCTTTTGTCTCCCGATGAAAACCATAAGTCCGAGCCTTGATGTCGCTGTCCAGCGCCATGTCGCCAAAAATTTCTGCCAGCCGCCCCGCGCTTTTACGGCGCATCAGCTCCATCTGAAACAAGCGGTCGCGGGCGGTGACATAGCCTAATGCCCGAACTGCATCGACACGATTAGCGGCATTGATAACCGGCATGCCGTGCGCATCGGTCTGTACGCGAACCTCCGCCGTAAGCCGATTCAACTTCACTACGCCGTCAAGTTGCGGCATGGACTTATGCAAAACCCAAAAACCGCCGCCGATGGCTATCGCCGCAATGCTTACCAGTCCCAATCCGGTATATAAAACAAATTTTAGAATGTTCACTGTTGCCTTCTAATAATGTGAAATTGTAATTTACCTGGTTCCCACGAACTACGTTTATAGTTATACATAATTTTCTCGGTGCATCGTCATACCGGCATTCCTGCCAGAATGAGGTGTCCCGTAGGCACTTGTACATAAAGACAAGCGTGCTGCTAAATAACCATTTAGCCTCACCATAATTAACTTATCTGGATTGACTGCTTATATCCGTCACTACCGGCTTTTCCATGGCGACAATCTGACCTTCTTCCAGCTTGATACAACGATCCGCCAAGTAGAAATAGCGATCGTCATGGCTGATGGCCAATACTGTTTTTCCTCGGGCTTTCAAGGCAGGCAAAAGCTCCGTATAAAATAAATGTTTAAATTCCGGATCTTGGTCTGCCGCCCATTCGTCGAAAACATAAAAAGGCCTGTCTTCCAGATAAGCGACCAATAACGCCAAGCGCTTGCGCTGGCCTTGTGATAAATCTACCGAGGAAAATCGCCCGCTTTCAATCCGAACTTTATGGTGCAAATGCAAGCGCTGCAAATAATCGTCAATCATCCTATCGTTGTTCCCATTATCAACCCCATACAACTCATCAAACAGATAAAAATCCGAAAAAATCACCGAGAAATTTTGCAGGTAATCATCCCGATTAACGTCGTCGACGATCTTGCCGTCCCAGCGAACAAGCCCATTTTCCGGCGTGTATAGCCCGATCAGCAGCATTGCCAATGTCGTTTTTCCGCTACCGTTGCCACCGACTAAAAATACCAACTCTCCGGGCTTAAAGGCCAGATTTATAGGCCCCAATATGAAATTGCGATTTTCCTTTTCCCGATGGAAACTGTGCGTCACATCTTGCAGAGACAGCCCGGAAAAACTTTGACAAGTCTCCATTTTACATGGTGTATCGACCTGGGCCACCTGTCTTTTGAGCTGATCGCCTAGCTGCCCGACTTTTTGTAACGAAACATTGGCTCTACTGAAAATAGGCAAACTGGTAGTGAGTATGGTCAACGGCGACATCATGAACAAAAACACCAGTGCATAACCTCCGATCACCTTTTGATCGATATCCTGCCACACAGGAAAAACATAGAGAATCACACCTATGGCCACGTAATACAGTAACTGCGCCCACTGATTAACCACCAAAAAAGCCATTGCACTTCGGAAAGAATACTGGCGATAAGCCAGTGTACTGGCGGCCAGTGATTGCGCCATAAACGCATCGCTACGCTGCCTGTGTAATTTCAGCTCGCGAATGCCTTCCGTCAAAGCCCGGAAATTGCTGCTAAGCACATCGTATTCATTCCTTGTCTTGACCACGGCTTTTTTCGGCCACTCCCTGAATAAGCTTGAACTCAGTACCCCAAAAACAATCACACCGCCCAAAATCAGTGCTAGATGCCAGGACAGCAAACTTAGATAGACCATACAACCAACCACGACCGCTAAATTAATACAAACGACTGGCAATACCTGACTAGCCATAGCTATCGCCGTAATATCCTCGGTCAAATTAGCCAATAACGCCGACTTACCGAGCTTTTGCAGACAGGGATAAGGCACGGTCAAGATTAAGCGGCTGATGTGAATACGAAGATCGCAAACAATCTTGGTGCTGAGCAGATTAAGTAGATAATGCGATAGAAAACCGCTGGACAATACCACAATAGACAATCCGCAAAATAGCCATGGTAAGAGCTTGGCATCCAAGCTATTCGCCAACGTCGCATTAATCAGCGCAACCAAAGCCGCACTGCTTAAGCCACTGATAATACCCGCAAGCATTACGATAACAATCGTTAGCCAGGAAGAACGGCACAAAAAAACTATCATAAAATATTTTCCTTTAAACTTGCATGTGCATAATTAAATACGTTAATACAAATTCTATGTCACGCATCAGGACTCAAAGCCAAAGTGAGTATAAGTAGGCTGTCAGAGAATAAGAATCGTAGCGAGTAAAAGCTATTTTTAGTCAGATTTTTTGGTCATTTGATATAAATATTTTGTGCGTGTAACAAAAATGGGCGGGAAATCTGGTAGAAATGGCTTTTCCGCAGTAGATTTTCTATTCTCGGACGGCCTCATAGTAATAAGACGCCTTATGGCTTATTTAACCTCATTCGTTCGACTAAAAAATTCTGCCGAATACTGAACCCTACACGGTCAAATTCATGAAAAAAGTCCGCTATTATTTGCTGTATCGTATCGTCCGCAAGAGTAACGCCCATACCCCGCTTTAAAAAACTCTGTTATTTAACGTATTAAAAATACGTCATATGCCTTGTTTTTCAAATTCACGGCCTGCACTTATAGCTAACCTATTGTAATTACTTAACTTAAAAACTGGCATACTAATTGCTTTATTAAATCGTGACTATGCAATAAACACATCAGTAAACTCCGACAACTCGGCTTGCCATGCAGACTCGACATATTACAAACTGCTTGCCTATGTGGCGCTAGCCACAAACTAATAAAACAAAAACTGGATCCACCTATGTTTAATCAATCCAATGTCAAACAGCCGAGGCAAATCACAATGCGGCTAGAACCAAATATACTAAATCGCGCCCTTATCCCAATACCACCAGAGTAGCAAAATAAACATTCCTAAAACCATAAAAGAGGGATTTGAACTTGAACCTAGAAGCCATTTACTTAAATCACCAGTCCGAATTGCAGTTTCATTTGACCCGGATTGTTAACTGCCCGGAAATAGCTGCCGATATCGCTCAAGAAAGCTTCATTATTTTTTTCCGCGAAAGACAAAAACAAACCATTGTTCATCCACGCGGTTTTCTGTTTAAAGTTGCAAAAAATCTTGCTTACGATCACATCAAGCATCGAAAAGTAACCGAAAATTACATTCAAACGAAAGAACAATCTCTACCGTCTCCAAACGAATTCCCATCTGCCGAAAAACTCGCATCCATTGATGAAAGGTTAGCCGCTATCATCCGGATACTGGATGAACTACCTTTGCGCACCCGTGAGATATTTGTCCTGAATAGAGCTTACGGCATGACCTATGCCGAAACCGCTAAAGAACTCAATATATCCGATAGCGCCGTTGAAAAACACATGGCTAAGGCCCTGTTACACTGTCGAAAACATTTCAAGACCCTCTGCCTTGATTAACACGACAACTGAGGTATTTTAGCTCTTCCATCGTCTGCTTTATGGAAACCATCCCATCGCACAAATGACAGGGTGTGTTACAGCAACTACATAGCAACGGAGAAAAACAATGGCTTGGAACGACGACGAAGACACAACCATTTATCAGGTTGTAGTCAATCACGAAAAGCAATACTCAATTTGGCCTGAATACAAAGAAATACCGGGCGGCTGGAGAACAGCCAGCAAAATCGGCAACAAACAGGAGTGTTTGGATCACATCAAAGAAGTGTGGACGGATATGCGTCCGTTAAGCTTGCAAATACATATGCAAGAAACGGCATCGCAATAGTCAATGAATGGTAAGAGGCGGGGATTACACCCCGTCCTTTTTACCTTGGGTTGAGCCGTCTAAGCTCGAATCCTGCATAACATTTCGCAGGAACCGTCAGCGCAGCGCCAATACCGCGGCCAAAATCTAAATCGACCAACGCCCAATCTCCAGCCGAACCATACTCCTCAGGCACCGACAAAAATCTCGCAGCCCCAATCACCGAAGAAATAACCTTGGAAACATCTAATCCAAGGCCTACACCGACGGCTTTTACAAAGCTTTCCTTCCTTGTCCAGAGTCGATAGAAAAACTCGTCTTTACCGCTTTTTGGCACCCCCCAAAAAAAATGGCGTTCAGCTTCGGCAAAACAGAGATTAGTAACCGAAATCGTATCAACCCTATCGTTCCAGACTTCAATATCGACACCTATGTTGGTATCCAAGCCCACTGCCACCAGCATATTATCTCCGGAATGCGAAAAATTGAATTCAATGCCCTGCTCCAGGCCATTAACAATGATAACCGGCTTGCCAAAGGCCTGCTCCGCATAACCGATCTTTTCAGGAGGCATATCCAGATATTCTGCCAAGATCAGTCTGAGCTTACCATGACTGGCAACATAACGCCTGCCATGCATTGTCTGTACAAAACGCACGGATTTATCTTGTTCAACCTTGTCCAACAACGACCAATAATATCTATACTCTTCATCGGTAACTGTTAATTGTTCAAACCATACATCGATAGCCATGCACTCATCATTAATACTCATATGATGGAATTTCACTTAATTTACAAAAATAGTGCTCGAAATAAATATTAATCCAACTTGATTCTTTTCGAAGCCTTTTTAAATAATGTTTCGCTACATTCAATTTCAAGAAAAAAGCAAACGGCCTAAATTGGTTAACGCCCCGTTATCGTTAACACCTGTTATTTCGATCACACCTTGATTAATCGCTTCGACCGAACTTCTTTTGCCATTCATAATATCGATTAACAACGCAGCAGAAAGGGACAATGAAAAGTCCGCCTTGGAATCACCCGATTTAATCACGCCTTCTTGACCTGATAAATCAATGGTCCAAACTCCATTTGGCACACCAGTGACAATTACCTTCCATATGCCTTGAAGTGTAGGGTAGAGATGCCGGTTTCTTTTAACTGCATTCATAAAACGGACATCAAATATTTCCGATATTTCAGAAAACTTAGAGGTTTCGCACTTTTTCTTGGAGCTAGCGACAGGCAGATTATTCTGGGAGTAATAAGCGTCTATTGTCAGGTAACCCAGCTTACTGAGCAAATCGTCAAGCGCCGGTAGAAATTTGTTTGGGATGCCCGATCGCGGCACTTCCTTGCCTCTCCCTACAGAATCCTGTCGGATTTTGCTGGATAATGTAGCTTTACCGTCACCCTCCCCCGCATCATGCGCCACAGAAAAGACACGCTCCGACAGCCCAGCTTCCCAGCCAACACCTAAGAACTCAAATAAAGGTTCCAGTGTTTCTTCAAACTGCGTAACTACAGACTCATACTTTACCCGATAGCAACGTTCTGGATGCGCAGCTTCGAACTCCAACAACCTACCGGTTTTTTCCAGCCAATTTTCCGTCATTGCCGCAATAATATTTTCCGGGTTTCTATGCACATACGGCATATGTTCAGGAAGAAAACGGAATTTACTCATATTAAGACTGGAATTAACCACATCCATACAATTACGGTACAGACATATATATTTTGCATCAGGGAAATGCGCTTCTAATACAGACAGATATTCCAAATTCATCGGCGTCTTCTCGCACCAAATTTGCTTGCCTTTGGCTGTGGTATAACGCTGCATGATATTAACAACCATGCTGCGAGTTTCGCTTAGCGCGTACTGTCTTTTAGATTCTTCGTCTCGCTCCCCATGAGTCTGTGCAAGTGTGCCGAACAAGGTACGATTTAGACCTTCACACAAGCTGCCAAGATACAAATGACCGGGACAGGCTATTTTTGAATGCGTATCCATGATGTACCTGAGCATGGTGGAACCGGAGCGCTCGCAAGAGAGAATAAAAATGGGTAGGGCAAAGGTTTCTTTCATCATTTTTCTCCATAAAATAAAATTCATATTGTTTTGATCCATGTTTTAATACTCCCCATAAACCAAAAAAATCAGTTGGAGCGTGTAAAACCGTACCTGCTGAACTTATCGAAATAAGAGCAGTTTTTTTCACACTCTAGTACTCAGTCAGTATTGATATATCAGGGAAAATTAGCGTTACAAAGCAGTAATTTTTCATACCCCACCCATCAAAACAAAATTGACTAAGTTCTTTATATCAACGGAGAAGACACCACTCCTTATCGAGTTGTGGTTAATCACGAAGAGCAATATTTAATTTGGCCTGAATATAGGAAATACCGGGCGGTTGGCGAACGCTCGATAAAATCGGCAACAAGCAGGAATACCTGGATTACATCAAAGAAGTTTGGACAGATATGCGCTCGTTAAGCTTGCAAATACACATGCAACAGACGGCACAGCAATAGCCCATGAATGGAGAGACGCAGAAAACATGCCAATATGCGAGACCTTCCAGGTTTTCTAAACTTGAAAGGTCTGCTCGGTTATTTCAGAGCACGCGGCGGCTCGTGACCACCGGCTGTTTTGCTCTGATCTCTTTTAATTGCTTTACCTTGCGTTTCTGCTGCCAACGAATCAGGCCGGTGATGTACAAAACGAGTGGCGTCAGGCCTGTGACACACCACAAAACACGGCCAAAAACCCCGAATGCTTCGCCACTGTGCAGGGGCCACAGCACATTTAAAAACGTTTCGCCGGCAGTGAACTGATTAGGATCCTCGACGGCCAGCACTTTACCGCTGTACTGATCTATCCAGACCTTGCTGCGTGGCCGGGTATGGCTGGCTTCGCCATCCTGTCGTTTCTCGATGACGTAAACACCATCCTTACTGCCCGGAGTTTCTAGCCAGCGTAATACTGCGCCCGGAAAAATCTGGTCAGCTATCGCAACAGCGTTATCGATGGAAATTGCTTTGGCTTGATTCAGATAATCGGATTTAACCGTTGTAGGCACTTTGAAGCGTTCGGCCTTAACCTCTGAAAAACAACTGACCAGCGATTTGACTTGATCATGGTAACCGAACGCAAAACCGCTGAATGCCAGAATGAGCAATATGATAGAACTGTAAAAACCAACCGTTTTGTGCAAATCAAAGAAAAACCGCTCAGGACTCGCTCCACTTTTAATAGTGACTGCCTGCCTGTATTTGCCAGAGCGAGGCCACCACAGGTAAAGCCCGGACAGGGCCGAAACAAACAAAAACACACCGAGAAAACAGATAACCTTGAAGACCACCTTCGCAATTCGGGCATCCACTTTACCCATCGCCAAAGTGGCATGTACTTCGTAAACCAGGCTCCATATAGTGCGCCCCCAAAAGTTTTCATGAACTATCTTTCCCGTATACGGATCAATTAATACTTGCAGCGGCGCAAATAGCTCACTAGCAGTTTCTTCGGGTTTTGCATACGATGCCCATAAATACTCATGATTATCGCCTGGCAGGTACAGATTCCATGCCCCCTGCCTTTGCGGATGAGTAGCCCTGACGATCTGCATAATGTCATCGAACGAGAGCGGCTGAGCGTTCACTTCTTTATGCACGCCCGGTAATCCCAGCTCTTCCAGTTCATAATAAAACACATTTAAAGCGCCGGTCAGGCCGAGAATAACAAACATAAATCCCAGCGACAGAGCGATATAAATATGTACACCCAACCAGAATTTGCGTACAGTTTTAAGCCATGACCGCCGGTATATCGGTTTTCTGTCATCAGGAGCGGATTGAGTGTTTTCAAAAATAATCTTCTCTTTCATCGATTCATCTATTAGCCAATAATTAACCTCATCCAGCGATAAGCAACCCGCCCGTAGCCTATGAGTATTAATGCGCTTATCCGGCACCACTTGGAAATAGATGCGCGAACGAGGCAATATCCTCACCTCGAAAAAAATATCAGGCTGGCAGGAAAGAAAGATAGCACCTTCGCAGCATAAACCTGTCGAACCGTTAAAGCGGTTCTCCAAATAGCAGCCTGCCAAACTCCAGTGCCAACTGCGTATTGCCATCACCCCATATCTCTCCATTTTCATAGGCATTGACCACCGTCCTTTTGCCTTCAATAAGCTCGCAAAAAACACTGTATGTTGTGGAAATTGTGCAATCGCTGAGTTCATTATCTTCTTTTATCGACAACCCGGAAGTGTCGCTCCCGATAATCCATACCCCTCCTTTTAATCCGGTTACGACTAATTTACAAACACCACGCAGCCGAGTGAACTTATCAACTTTTGCCAAGGCTTGCTGCATAAGCCAATTCCGAAAAAAATCATCAAAGTCCAACAATTGATCCGTACTTTCTTTTTTTCCGGGCCGTTCAGCATATAAAGAATTCAGCGTTAGATACCCTAACTTTTGATGCAAAGTATCAATATCCGGGATCAGTTCCTCAGGAATGGCCGCCAATGGAATGGTTGTCCCGTTGCCGACAGAATCTTTATTAATTCTGCCGGAAAACCAAACTTTTGGATCACCATCACCCAAGTCATGAGGAACTTGAAAAACCGAATCAATCAACTTTTCATCCCAAGATTCCCCCAAAAAATCAAACAGTTTCGACAGGACATGTTTAGGTTGCTGAACCAAGGACTCATAGTTAACCCTGATGCACTGACCGGCATGAGCCAGTTCGAATGCTATCAGCAAATTGCTCCGCTCCAACCAGTTATCAATCATCGCCGCAACAAAATTACCCGGCCGTTTACGTATATAAGGAGCTAATTCGGGCATATAACCAAAGGGGCTAATTTTAATACAGGAATGTACAACATCCAGGCAATTTCGAAATAAACAGATATAGTTGGCATCTGGAAAAACTTTTACCAATATATCCAAATACTCAATATTAATAGTCGATTTTTCGCACCAGTTTTTTTTGCCTTTCCCTAGTGCGTAACGATCTAATAAATCCTTGACCACGCGCCGGGTTTCTTTAATCGCTAATTGCTCCCTCTGCTCTTCAGTCGTTATATCCGGCAATTGCCCCAAGGAAAAATACGCCGTTTTGTATAAATCGGTGCATAGAGGACCCAAGTGTAAATGGCTGGGACTGCACAAATTAGGATGTGTATCGATAATGCAACGCAGCATAGTTGACCCGGAACGAGCACAAGACAGAATAAAAATCGGTTGCTTACCCGATACCAGATGATCATTTATGTTTGCCATTATTCATGTTCTCTTATTCAAGTTTCCAGCCAGAGCAAAAATCATTTCCTCAAAGCCGAATATTTTCGTTGTTTTGGAAAATTCCCAATATCAGGCACCCCATCTAAAACT
Organism: Methylobacter sp. S3L5C; assembly: GCF_022788635.1. Taxonomy (NCBI): domain Bacteria; kingdom Pseudomonadati; phylum Pseudomonadota; class Gammaproteobacteria; order Methylococcales; family Methylococcaceae; genus Methylobacter; species Methylobacter sp. S3L5C. The sequence continues at coordinate 1,059,206 of NZ_CP076024.1, forward strand.
CAGGAAAAAAGTAAGCGCCCAAAACTAATTAGCTGTGTTTCATCGTTAATTCCATCTGTTTGAATTTCACCCCTTATAAAAGCCTCTATCGCGTCTCTACGGCCATTGACCATGTCCATCAGCAAAGCTCCTGAAAGGGAAAGCTTAAAATCCGCTAATAAATCATCCCGCTTAATCACTCCTTTTTGATTCGAAAAATCTATACACCATGTCTTGTCCGTCCGCCCATCAATCATTATTTTCCACATACCATCAAGCATCGGATATAGCGCTCTGTTCATATCGATTACATTCTGAAAACGGTTTTCAAATAGATCGGTGATAGCATCGACATCAGTTCTATCAGCTTCAAATTTATGTGGCACAATTTGGGTACTATTTGAATAATAAGCATCCAACGAGTCATAGCCCAATTCATTAAGCAAATTGTCGATTTCTTTTAAAAATTGATTTGGAATTCCCGAACGCGGCACTTCCAAACCTTTACCTACCGCGTTTTGCCGAATAGTGCTTGATAAAGCCGCTTTACCGTCGCCCTCACCTACATCATGCTTGGATTGAAAAACTCTCTCCACCAATCCGTCTTCCCAATCAACCTCTAAAAATTCGAACAAAGGCCTTAGCGTTTCTTCGGACTGCATGACAATGGACTCATAGGTGACGCGGAAGCAACACTTCGAATGTGCCGCTTCGAACGCCAAAAGCCTTGCGGTTTTCTCCAACCAATTCTCGGTCATGGCAGCAATAATATTCCCAGGATTTTTATGCACGAAAGGCACATGCTCGGGAAGGAAGCGATACTTGCTCAAATTAATACTGGAATGGACCACATCCATGCAATGCCGATAAAGACAGATATATTTAGCGTCTGGAAAATGGCTGTCCAATATGGATAAATAATCCAAATTCATCGGCGTTTTCTCGCACCAGAATTGCTTACCTTTAGCCTCTGTATAGCGGGACATTATATTGTCAACCATGTTCCGCGTTTCAGTTACTGCAAACTGTTTTTGTGCTTCTTCGTCCAAGCCAAAATGTATCTGAGCAATAGTTCCGAATACCATACGGTTTAGATTTTCCAGCAAACTTCCTAGGTATAAGTGACTGGGACTGGCAATCTTTGAATGGGTATCAACAATATAACGAAGCATTGTTGACCCTGATCTTTCACATGAAAGAATAAATATTGGGGAAGGATTTTTATCCATCATTTCACCGTATTGTTGTTAACCTTTTTATGCAATGCAGCATAGTTGTCTCAATCACCAGCCATAACCGCCATTTTTTTCCGGGCTTTTCGCTTTTGCAGCCAACGTATCACTCCGGTCACATACAAAACCGGACAAGCCAGTCCGGCAATCAACACCAGAATTCGTCCCGCCCAACCAAAAGCATGACCGCTGTGCAACGGCCATTGCCAGTCCAGGAAAGCATCACCGACACTGCCGGTTCCCCTATCGTAGACCTTGAGTATCTCGCCGCTGTATTGGTCGATAGCAAAATCACGGTAACCAGTAAACCGACTTACCTCGGTTACCTCGTTTTTCATGATCTTATAGGCATCCGTACTATTGTTCGGGGCAATAAGCATCCATAACTTACCAGCAGGAGAGCGTTTCTGCACAATGGCTTCCGCTTCCGAAGCGCTAATTGCCTGTCGACCCGCTTGCGGATCGCTACGAATCTCTAACGGGATAGAGCTAAAGGCATTAGGGCGTTTGATCGGCGAGAACAACTTAATCAGCACATTGACCTGATCCGGCAAATTAAAGTAAATCCCGGAAAAAAATACCGACAACAATACGACGGCCGAATAAAAACCGATAGTTTTATGCAGATCGAAGTTAAATCGCACTGCGCTAGCATTGCGCTTGAAGGCTAAAGCCTGCTTGAATTTTCTGGTCAACGGCCACCAGACGATCAGACCTGTCAACAAAGAAAAGATCGATAACACCGCCAAAATGCCGTTGATAATGCCGCCGCTTTTGCCTAGCAATAAGCACCAGTGCAGTTGCATTATAAAACTGACGAAAGGCCGGCCCCAGTATTTGTCGTGGGGATGCCAGAGTTGTACTCCCTGAACCTGAGCGGCGTAAGGATCGACAAAGATGTAATAGCCGTCGCCGTTGTTCACCTGGTTTGCGTCCCTGACAAAATACAGCAGCTTATAGGCGATATCGGACTGACGGGGATAATACAACTTAAAAAAACGACTACCTTGCGGTTTGGCTTTTTCTGCCGCAGCTACGATGTCATCCAAACTCTGTAATTTTGTCCGGTTTTTCGGTAGAGTCGAAACCATAGCCAGCTCAGGATTTATAGCTTCCTGCATTTCCTGGTAAAATACCAGCATACCGCCAGTCAAGCCGACCACGGCCAAAATCGCACCGGCAATTAAGCCGAGATACAAATGTACAGACAACCACAATTTACGCCGCGCTTTGAGTTTGGCCAGATGGGCATCGATTTTCGGTATCGTCATCGCGCTAAGCATAGAAAATCCTCAAGAGCTTGTTACATGATTTTTTAAGGTAACTACTGACACAGTAGATATGCTCAGTAATGCCGAGAAATAAACTTCTCGACATTACCTAAAACATACCAGCTATACCGGTTAAAACTCGACCTTCACCGATCCCATCAGTGTCCTTGGGGTACCCCAGGTAGTCCGGGTTTGCAGGGTCGGAGAATTGGATTGAATAAAACCATCGTGGATATACTCCTTATCCAGCAGGTTGTTGACGTTTAATTGAAGAGTTACTTTCGTTTTAGCCACGTTCCGTGTGTAGCTACCCAACAGATTAACAACGCCATACCCGGCAAAATCAAAATCTTGATAATTGAAAGTTGCTTTTCTTGAGCTGTATAAGTCCACCCCTGCACCTACCTTAAAACCACGTAGATAATCTTGCTGAAAATCGTAAGTCGTCCATAAGGCAGATGTATTTTTAGGAATACCTCTAAGTGGACTACCAACCGGGATGCTGTTAGGGTTGTTTTCTTTAAGCACCTCGGTTTCGGTATAGGCATAAGTGGCTATAGCGTTCCATCCCGGTAAAATTTCTCCTCTAACATCAACTTCTACGCCGCGGCTTTGCGCCTCGCCGGTTGCAATGCTGAAGGTCTGATTAGCAGGATCGATAGTAGGAATGTTTTGCTTGGTCAAATTAAAGTAAGCAATGGTGGTACTTAACCTATCATCGAAAAATGAGGTTTTAAATCCACCTTCCCATTGCTGAGCCGTTTGCGGCGGTAAAAAAGTACCGTTTTGTCCCTGGCCATTGGTGGCACCGAAATTCTCCACATAGTTTCCGTATAGGCTCAGCCATTTTATGGGTTGCCAAAGCAACCCCACCTGCGGCGTTACCGCATCGGCTTTTTGGCCGATATGCTTGGTAAGAACATTGTATTGCTCGACATACTGGTAACGGAAACCACCCATGACATGAACGTTATAAGGCAACTTAATTTGATCCTGCAAATAGATGCCGTACAAATCCGTGGTCGAGTGAAACGATTGGCTGGCGCGCGTCGTTGGGTTTACAGCCGGAAGGCCTGTGTAGACGGGATTGTAAATGTCAATAGTGCTTGGAACGGTGCTGCTGTAGCCGACGGAATTTTCATCTTGAAGGTAATAATCGCCGCCGACCAACAAGGTGTGTTTAAGGCCCCACGTGTCGAAATGGCCGGTCAAATTGGTTGTGGTGAAATAACTGTCGTTGGTATAAAAGTCGCTGGTAAGCAATTGCCTGTTCAGTGTGCGTTTGTCGGCGTTTAAAGCTCCGGAATTCATGGCTGTCCGCGTTCTATCTAATAGATTGATGCCGAGTTGCTCGGACAACGTCCAATCGTCATTGAATTGATGGTTCACACTAAAGCCTATAAATTCATTATCGAGAGGATTTTTATTGTCTGGCTCTATCAAATTCCGTTCGCGGGGGATTTTCGCCAGACGCGGGTTAATCCAGGTACCGTTAGCTCTTTTCCCATCAATGATTAAAGCGCCTGCCCCCGGATCGTAACTATTATTTTCGTGACGGTATTCCATCTCCAGGATTGCTTGTGTCTGCGGACTGATATTCCATTGCAAGACCGGCGCGACAAATACTTTTTCGGAATCGACAAACTCGCGAAACGAACCGCTGTTTTCATAGGAAACATTCATCCGATACAGTAAGTCCTTATTGTTGGTCAAAGGCCCAGTCGCATCGATACTGGTGCGATAGAAATCATAGGATCCGGCTTGTTGTTGTACCGAATAATACGCAGTCTCCAATGGCTTTTTAGTGACGACATTAACCATTCCGCCCGGTTCGACCCGTCCGTACAGCATTGCCGCCGGCCCTTTGAGGACTTCCAGGCTTTGTACGTTCGCCATGGCGCGCGTTCCGTCTGAGCCCCCGTTAGTATCAATTCGCATGCCATTACGAAAGTAATTATTGTTAAAAAAACCGCGAATGGTAATTTGATCAGAAAGCCCACCAGCACCTTGACCGGTAGTCACACCGCTGACTAATTTTACCGCCTGATCAATTCTGGTAGCTTGTTGATCATCAAGCACCGCTTTCGGAAGTACTTGAATATTCAGCGGCGTTTCCATAATCAGCGTGTCGGTTTTGGTTGCAAAACTGGAATTGGGAACTGCATAATGATTGTCATAAGGATCGGTAGCGTCGTATTTACTCTCCCCGGTTACCGTCATTTCTTTCAAGGTGACGCTATCTGATTTAGTATCCGTATTAGTCACTTTCTGCAAAGTCACGCTATTGCCTCCGGTCATACGATAGGTCAGGCCGGTTCCCTGTAACAGTTCGCTCATGCCTTCTTGTATACTGTAACCGCCTTTAAGCGGCTTGGCTTTTAAGCCGGCTACCATAGCAGTGGGATAACTTAATTCCATGCCCGTTTGCTCTGCGAAACGGTTCAATGCCGAAGCCAAATCAGCAGAAGGCAGGTTAAATTGAATTTTTTGGGCTTTGTCTGCATCCGATAGTACCGGAACAGCGTAACAACACGTCAAAATAAAAACCCCTTTTACGAAACATCCTTTGAGCTTTTTTCCGGGATTAAGCGCAATTTCACCGGACAAAACATTTTTCTTTTTATTAATCATTCTAAAATTTTCCTTAGTCGTTTCGTGCTTGGGTTAATTCCTAAAAAACCGAACTTATTACTTGCCGATAGAGTTGTTAGTACAAGCTATGCGTTTACCCAAAGGAGACGAGCGAACTTGAAATTTACCTCATCTTAAAATTCATTTTATTGACATTAATTCCGCGTTGTAATGCTCCGGCTCCAGAATAAAGCCGCTACGCAGAAAATATTCCTGATAACGCGCCAATAACCCACTATCCAGCAACGCGCAGTCAATACCTAGCTTAGATAAGACGGCTCGTGTCACGCCGCAATCGTAGCGGACGATCGGCTCTTCCGATAACTCCGGCTGATCTTCATCCCGACCCTGCTCCGAAAACATCGACAGAAACGGCAACAAGGCAAAATCCTGTTCATCGCTCTTGCCGGTCTCCAGCACCTTATCCGCCCAGTCGCGATAAGGGATGCGTGCCAAGCGGTAACCCACCCGGCTAAAGCCGTCGACCAGCTCATCGGAATAAGGCGGGAAGGGATGATTCAAGTGGAAACAAGCGCCAACAGAATCCGGCTGCAACGATAACGCGACAATGGCCCGACTTATGTAATCGACCGGCGCAATATCCATACGCACGCGTTCAACAGGCGCACAGCCCATTTGCAGGCATCCTTTAATTAAGCGGCACATAAAATCCTCAGTATTCCAGCTACCGCTATGGCTGTCACCGGAAACGGTGGCAGGCCTATAAACTGTGGTTTGAAAGCCTCTTTCCCCGGCCAAACCAATCAATTTTTCCGCAACCCATTTACTTTCTGCATAACCGTTGCCCAAGTTGGCGGTGGATTCCAGCTTATCGCTTTCCAGATGGCCTTGCGGATGATGGGACGCATCGCCAAATACCGACAAGGTCGAAACATAATGAATGGCTTTGGCTTTGCGATGACCGGCTAGCCATAGAACCGCTTCGGTCCCCGACACATTGGCGGCTTTTAAGGCCTGATATGGCTGGATAAAGTTGACCAACGCGCCGTTGTGGTAGATTGCTTCAACCTGCCCGGCTATTTCTTCATAGCGTATTGCGGACAGCCCCAGCCGAGGCTCGGACAAGTCGCCGCATACCGCGATGACCCGGCTCCAATCGATGCCTTCTTGCAAACCGTAATAGCCGGTTTGGCCTTGCAATCGGGCCAAGGCTTGTTGCTCGTCGCCAGCCCTGACTAGGCAATAGACTTTGGCTTGAGTTTGCCCCAGCAATTCCGCCAGCAAAAACACCCCGAGAAAACCGGTCGCTCCAGTCAAAAACAGCGCTTTCGCCGCCGCCATGATAATTGGTGCGGACGGCAATGGAACAATCCCCACATCCAGCGCGGCTTCGGCGTCAAGATTAATAGCAACTTCCCCGCTATCGCCGGTGTCTATTAGCCTCGCTTGCCCCGCCAATGTCGGCAGCTCGAAAAAGCGTTTCAACGGCAATTGAATACCGAACTGTTGTTGCACTGAAAGTGGAAGTTGCGTCGCCAGCAACGAGTGTCCCCCCAAGGCAAAAAATTCGTCGTGCCTGCCGACTCTTTCAACGCCGAGTATCTCGCGCCAAATCGCCGCAAGGGCTATTTCCGTTGCTGTCACAGGTGCTGTGTAGCGCTTGTTTGCAACATTATCCCGATCCGGCTCAGGCAAGGCATTACGGCCGATTTTGCCGTTTGCGCTCAACGGCATCCGCTCCAAAAACACCAGCGTGCCCGGCAACATATAGTCCGGCAATGAGGCTTTAAGATTTTCCGTTAACGCATCCGCCGTCAGTATGGCACTGCCGACAACATAAGCGACCAATTGCTTATTTCCGGCCCGATTTTTTTTAACCATAACGACAGCCTCAGCAACACCAGGCTGCTCAAGTAAGCTCGCTTCGATTTCCCCCAACTCAACCCTGAAACCGCGTATTTTCACCTGCTGATCGATACGGCCTAAGAAGTCGATATTACCATCCGAGCGGTAACGCGCCAGGTCGCCTGTTCTATACAGCCTGCCGCCATCCACCTGGAACGGGTCTGGGATAAACTTATCCGCCGTCAGTTCGGGACGCCGCCAATAGCCGCACGCTACACCTTCGCCACCAATATGGAGCTCGCCCTGTACGCCGACCGGAACTGGGTTGTCGTTACGATCCAGGATATAAAGCCGGACGTTGTTGATTGGCCGGCCTATGGCTAACGGCCTGTCCAGATCGTTTAAGCCCGCCAGATAAACGCTGCTCCAAACCGAGCCTTCGGTGGGGCCGTATTCGTTATAAAGCGGCACCTCTGACAAGGCCTCGTAGTGCTGCCTGACCACTTCAGTTGCACAAGTTTCTCCCGCAACGATGGCAGTTTTCAAGGTTTGCAGCTTGGTTAACGGTTGTTTAAGCAGCAAGGCGTAAAAAGAGGGCAAGGCCAGCAGATGCGACACCCGCCTGTCTGAAATAATGTCAGCCAAAGCCGCCGGGTCTTTGGCATCGTCATCGTTCGGTAAACACAGGCAACCGCCTTGCCCCAATGTCCAAAACAATCCAGCCACGGAACTATCGAACGCAAACGAGGACAGCAACAGGTAAGCGCGTACCGGCTCCCGGTAGCTTTTAAAGCGCGCGGTTGTCGAATGCACTGCGTTTCGGTGCGAGACCATCACGCCTTTGGGCTGTCCGGTGGAACCGGAGGTATAGATGATATAAGCCGGATCGAGCGGATGATTGCTTAAGACCGGATTATCAGACGGATATTCGGCAACGTCCGTCCAATCGCTATCCAGACAAATCGTGTGCTTTGCCCTGTGCGGCAATGTTTCCGCCAACGTTTGTTGGGTAAGCAACATGGTAATCCGCGCATCATCCAGCATATAGGCGATGCGCTGCTCGGGATAATTGGGGTCAATTGGCACATAAGCGCCGCCCGCCTTCATTATGCCCAAAATGCCGACCGTCATTTCGATCGAACGCCTGACGCAAAGGCCGACCAACACCCCCGCCCCAACGCCTTTGGAACGCAGGCAATGCGCCAGTCGGTTAGCCTTGGCATTGAGTTCGGAATAGCTTAGCATCCGTCCTGAAAATGCCACCGCCGTTGCGCCCGGTGTTTTTTTAACCTGCGCTTCGAACAAATTATGCAGACTTTGTTCGGCAGGATAATCCGCCGCAGTGTCGTTCCAGTCTAACAGCTCCTGTTTGCGCTCAACTTGGGTCAGTAATGGTAATTCTGAAACCCGGCATCCCAGTTGACTCACCATACCTGCCAGCAAGTTTTCAAAATGCCCAGCCATGCGGGCAATGGTCTGCTCTTCGAACAGTTCCGTACTGTATTCAAACGTAAGCGCCATGCTGTCGGCTGTTTTTACTATCAGTAAAGTCAGGTCGAACTTTGCTGTGACACTTTCCTCCCCCATCAACTGAACGTTCAAACCGGGAATCTCAGGCAAGTCTAACGGGCTATTTTGATAACTGAACATAACTTGGAAAACCGGGTGCAGACTCAGGTTTCGTTCAGGGTTAAGCTCTTCGACCAACTGCTCAAAAGGAAAATCCTGGTATTTTTGCGCATCCAGCAAGTTACGTCGCACTTGAGTCAAGAAATCTTCGACCCGAGAGTTGCCGTTCAACTGCGAACGCATCACCAAAGTATTGACAAAAAAACCGATCAGTTTTTCCAGTTCGGGCTTATTGCGGTTAGTGGCCGGATAACCTATACACAGGTCGTCCATTGACGTGTAACGGTGCAGTAATAATGCAAAAGCCGCCATCAAGGTCATGAATGGGGTCATGTCCAAGCTCCTGCCGAACCGCATAATTCCGTCACTCAATTCCTGCGGCAATACAAGCGAATAATTTGCTCCTCGGCTAGTCTGGACAGTCGGCCTTTGAAAATCCGTCGGCAATGCCAAAACTTGCGGCGCGCCGAACAGCAAATCCAGCCAGTAGCACAGTTGCTTGTCGCGTGTTTCACCCTGCGCATTGGAGCGTTGCCAGCTGGCGTAATCGGCATACTGAATGGCCAGTTCCGGCAACGAGGACTGTCCACCCTTCATAAAGGATTGATAGAGCTGCCCGATTTCGCCGACCAGCAAACGTAGCGACCATTCATCGGAAACTATATGGTGCATACTCAGCAACAGCACAAACTCCTGCGTGTCTTTCAGTAACAGCGTCATGCGCAACAATGGCTCCGTCCCGCCCAACACAAACGGCTTTTGCAACTCAGCCATTATCAGCCTGTCTTGTTCTTTATCCTTGTCTGGCAACGGCAAAGCACTCAAATCCGACAACGACAGAGGAACCCGACTATGACTTAACAAGACTTGTTCAGTCTGTCCGTTCACAGCTCTAAATGTCGTGCGCAATACTTCGTGCCTGCGTACGACCTCGTTGACACACTGTTCCAGTATCGGGACATTCAGCTTGCCGGAAACCTGAATCGCTCCCGCCACATTGTAATTCGGGTTTTCAGGATCGAGTTGCGCCAGAAACCACATGCGTTCCTGAGCAAAGGACAAAGGTGAGCCGTCTTCCTTAGGCCGTTTCGGAATGGCTAGCCCATTAACTTTGATCCTATTTTTTAACAGACTGGAAAGTAGCGCCCGTTTCTGTTCGGATAGATTTTCGATTCGTTCAGCAGTGCTGTTCATAACTGGGTTTCCTATGGCTATCCTTTATTTCGATTTTATTTATCGTTTATCGTTCCCATGCTCCAGAAACTGTGAAAGTAATATCCAAATTTGGCTAAAAAATATTTACCACGGAGAATACGAAGAGCACTGAGAAAATAACAATATTAATTCAATGCATTAAAAACTCCGTGTTCTTCGTGGTTATTTTTTATTTTTTATAAAAGCTAATACTTTGACCGTTTCTCCAGCGTGAGAACGATGGCTGGTCGCGTTAGCGCAACCCGGACGCGCCACTACCCCTTAAGCATCATGTCCGCCTCTTCGTCGCTGAGCCGCTCCATTTCCTCCAACAGCGCAGACATATCCTCATCGGCCAATTGCCCGAGTTGCGCTTGCATAACCAAGCCAGCCAATTCCTTAATCGTGGTGTTCTGAAAAATATCCTCCATCGCCAGTTCAATGCCGAAATGCTCTTGAATGCGTGATACAACCTGGATCGCCAATAACGAATGACCGCCCAAATCAAAGAAATTCTGGTTTACACCGACAGCCATTATACCTAGCAGTTCCATCCAAATAGCCGCCAAAGCCTGTTCAATAGGATCGGCAGGTTTATCGACCGGGCGACCATCAATAGCCGCGACATAACTATCGGGCGGGAGTAGCGCTTTTCGGTTGACCTTGCCGTTGGCGGTCAAAGGAAATTCATCCAAAAACACATAAGCCGACGGCTGCATATAATCCGGCACGCTTTGCTTGATTGCATCACGCAAGACATCTTCCGTTAACGCCGCGTTATCTCGGGCAATGACATAAGCCACCAGTCGCTTGTTTCCAGGCTGGTCTTCCCGCGCCAATACGACAATCTCAGCCACGCTGGGATGGCCAATCAACTTGGCCTCGATTTCCCCCAACTCTATTCTGAATCCGCGAATCTTCACCTGCTGGTCGATACGACCTAAAAATTCGATATTGCCGTCCGGGCGGTAACGCGCCAAGTCTCCGGTCTTGTACAGTCTGCCGCCATTGGCTTGAAACGGATCCGGGATAAACTTTTCTGCCGTCAACGCGGGGCGTTGCCAATAACCCCGCGCCACACCTGCGCCGCCGATATAAAGTTCGCCCTGTACGCCGATCGGTGCCGGGTTGCCACTGCGATCCAGGATGTAGAGCAGGGCATTGGCAATAGGTCTGCCTATAGCTATCGGCCTGTCCGTATCGTCCGACCCCGTCTGGTACACGCTGCTCCATACCGACGCTTCAGTAGGGCCATATTCGTTGTATAACGGCACATTCGGCAAGGCCGCGTAGTGTTGTTTAACGACTTCGGCCGGACACGCTTCCCCGGCAACGATGGCGGTTTTCAGGGTTAGTAATTTGCTTGCCGGTTGCTTGAGAAGCGAGGCGTAAAAGGACGGCAAGGCTAGCAGATGCGACACCTGCTGGTTTGCAATGATGTCCGTCAAGACTGCCGGGTCTTTGGCGGCCTCATCCGACGGCAGGTACAGGCAACCACCCTGCCCCAATGTCCAAAACAGCCCGGCCACCGAACTGTCGAAAGCAAACGAAGACAGTAGCAAATAGGCCCTTACCGGTTCCCGGTAAGCTACAAAGCGCGCGATTGTCGAATGCACGGCGTTGCCGTGCGAGACAGTCACGCCTTTTGGCTGCCCAGTGGAGCCGGAGGTATAAATGATATAAGCCGGATCAAGCGGATGATTGCTTAAGACCGGATTATCCGCTGAATATTCGGCAACGTCCGCCCAATCGCTGTCCAGGCAAATCGTGTGCTTTGCGCTGTGCGGCAATGTTTCCGCCAACGTTTGTTGGGTAAGCAGCACGGTAATCCGCGCATCATCCAGCATATAGGCGATGCGCTGCTCGGGATAATTGGGGTCAATTGGCACATAAGCGCCGCCCGCCTTCATTATGCCCAAAATGCCGACCGTCATTTCCATCGAACGCCTGACGCAAAGGCCGACTAAAACCTCAGACCCTACGCCTTTACCGCGTAGGTAATGCGCCAATTGGTTGGCTTTGGCATTCAGTTCGCCATAGCTTAAGGACTGCCCTGCAAATGCCACTGCATCTGCATCCGGTGTTTTTTCTACCTGTACTTCGAACAGCGCATGCAAACTTTTTTCGACAGGGTAGTCAACGGCAGTGTCATTAAAATCGAACAGAACTTGCTTGCGCTCAATCTCGGACAGGATTCCGATCGAATCCACCGACTGCTGCGGCTTTTGCTCAAGCGCCGTTACCAAACCTTCGATGGCGGTACGCAAATATACGGCAATCCGCGTGGGATTAATCCCGCCGATGCTTTGTACGGTCAAGCCAAAGCCTTGCCCCAAATCATCGACTGACAGCGTCAGCGGATAATTGGTGCGTTCTTCGCTGCTTATCACGCGCATGCCCTCCCATTCGAGCAATGCGGATTGATCCGATGCGACAATCATGTTCGAGTGCCGGTAATTCAGTAGCGCGGTAAACAGGGGCACCGAAGCAGGCACTGCGCTGCAACGCTGGGCTAATGCCAGCGAGGCTTGCTCATGCATCAACAACTCGTTCAAGTTGAGATGAGTGATTCCGACCAATTCGCGCACCGTCCGGTTCAACGAAATCCGTATCGGCAAAGTATTAATGAACAGGCCCACCGCCTTATCCGCTCCGGCACCACCGCCTTGCAACCGGCCGGATAGCACGGTACCGAAAACAACATCAACACGGCCGCTGCATTGCCCCACTACCAAAGCCCAAGCCAGATGAAACAAGCTGGCCGGAGTCGCACTGTGTTGCCGCGCACTGTTACGTATGCGTTGCGCCAAATCAGACTCCAGCGACAAAACGGCTTCAAAAACCTGTCCGCCGCTACCTTGCACATTAAGCAGTCCGAATGGTGCAGTCGATTCATCAATGTCGCCGAGTTGCCGACGGAAATAACTCTCATGATCCGCCGGGGAATCCGCCCGCATTTGGGCGATGAAATTCCGGTACGGCTGTATCGGCGGCAATTGCTCGTCCAAGCCGCTAAGCAACAGCCGGATTTCCGACAAAATCAGCTGTAGCGTATAATTGTCGTCCACCATATGATGGTTGAGCATCGCAAACCAGCATTCATCCGATTGGCTATCCTGAACCGCATACCCAGCCAGCAACGGCGCGTACTGCAAATTCATCCTGAGCTGCCGTGGATCTGTGCGTTCCAGCAAACACTGTTGTATCAGGTCTTTCTCAACCGACGCCAGTTCCTCAACCGGCAGCAATGCATGACGATGCACTACCTGCACCGGCTGCGACAGCCCATCCCAACGCACCGAACTACGCAATATGTCGTGCCGGTTGATCACCGTCTGCAATGCGCCCAAGAAGGCGTCGAGACGCGTGCGATTATCGAATACGATGATGGAGCGGGTGATATACGGGTCACCGTGGGTTTCCAATAAATGATGGAATAATATGCCTTCCTGCAAAGGTGCCAATGGATAAATATCCTGAATACCGGCTGCGCCCTCCGCTACACTATCGACGATCAGATCGATTTCATCCTGGGTCAGACTGACCAGCGGCAGCATATCCGGGGTTATTTTCAGCAGTATCGCCGTATGCCCTTCCATAACCACGCCATTCCTGAGCGCGGCCAGCAAATCCTGTTTATGGACTTTCAGTCTAGCCATTAATGCCTGGTTCATAGCTCCTTGCGGTGCACGGATGACGAGCTCGCCGTCCAGCTCGCTGACGACAATATTTTTTTCCTGCATCGTTGCAAAAACTTCCTGCAAACTCATAAACGAAACTCCTCGAGAACGGGGTTACTTAACGAATACCCGAAATGCTCGGGTATCAAATTGGGCGGCATTTCAAAAGTTGGGCTATCGCTCTGGTTATCAGCTATCGCCGCCGCCAGCGCTGATAGTATCGGATTGGCAAATACGGCTCGAGGCTCCAATGCCCAGCCCTCCCTGCGCAGACGTTCGACCAACGTAAGCGCCATCAAAGAATGTCCGCCCAATTCGAAGAAATGATCGTTGCGGCCAACGCATTCCAGTTCCAACAGCTCCTGCCAGATGCAGGACAACGCGACTTCTATCGCTCCTTGCGGCGCTTCGTAACGATGACTAATCACCGAATCTGCGTCAGGCGCAGGCAACGCGCTACGATCCAGCTTGCCGTTGTCGGTCAGTGGCAACACAGGCAAAACAACAAAGGCGCTCGGCAACATGTAATCAGGTAAAGCCACAGCCAAATCGGCGCGAAGATCGGCAATCGACAGTTCGCTGCCACTGTCTTGAGTTAAATACGCTACCAGACGCTTATCGCCATGACCGTCTCCACGTGCGATAACAATCGCCTCCCGCACACCTATACAAGCACAAAGCCTGTTTTCAATCTCGCCCAATTCAATCCGAAAACCGCGAATTTTGATCTGGAAGTCGTTGCGACCCAAATAGTCGATAGTGCCATCCGGCCGGTAACGGGCCAAATCGCCGGTTTTGTAAAGTCGGCTACCAATCGAGCAGTAAGGATTGGGGATAAATTTCTCCGCCGTCAGTCCCGGATGGTTGAGGTAGCCTCGACCCAAACCGATGCCGCCAATATGCAGTTCGCCGGGCGTACCCGCTAATACCGGGTTAAGTTGCCGGTCAAGGATATAGAGAGCAATGTTGGCGATAGGCCAACCTATAGGAATCGCCGTTTCAGTGCTGCCCGGCAAACAGGGCCAGTAACTGACATCAACCGACGCTTCGGTAGGGCCGTAAAGGTTATGCAGTTCGGCAGGAAGTTTTTGCAAAAAGCGTTGAACCAAATCGGCCGGCAAGGCTTCACCGCTGCAAATAACGCGCTTTAACGACGTGCAATTTTCCACACCCGGCGTATCGATAAAAACTTGCAGCATCGACGGCACAAAATGAATTGTCGTGACTTGCCGGTGGTTGATGGTACTGATCAGCGCCAGACTATCCTTATGTTCCTCGGATCTGGCAATGATCAATTGTGCACCGGTCATCAACGGCCAGAAAAATTCCCAAACCGACACATCGAAACTGTACGGGGTCTTTTGCAATATCCTGTCGGTTTGATCCAATCCGTATTGCTGCTGCATCCATTGCAACCGGTTGAGAATGCCTTGATGCGGTACGCCCGTTCCTTTCGGTTGTCCGGTTGAGCCGGAGGTGTAAATGCAATAGGCCAGATTTTCTGGCCTCAATGGAATGTTGAGATTGGCGTCACCGGCACTTGCCACCTTATGCCATTCGCTATCCAGGCACAGAACAGTCACCGTGAAAGCCGCGATTTTTTCCCTGCATGTTTCTTGGCTAAGCACTATCGGCACATCGACATCGTGTAGTATGAAGTCCAACCGGTCTTGCGGATAACCGGGATCAAGTGGCACATATGCGCCTCCTGCCTTCATGATACCCAATAGACCGATCACCATCTCCAGCGACCTCTCAAGGAAAATACCGACCAACACATCTGGTCCGACTCCCTTAGAACTCAGGTAATGCGCCAGTTGATTGGCTTTGGCGTTCAATTCGGCATAGCTTAACCTTTGCTGTTCGAACATCACCACAACAGCGTCCGGCGTTTTTTCCACCTGCGCCTCGAACAATTGGTGGATGTATCGGTCTTTCGGATAGGCGGCTTCTGTCGCATTCCAGTCAATCAGAATCTGCTGTTTATCCGCCGCACTCAGCAGCGACAATTCGGACAACCGTGCTTGCGGTTGCAAGATAAACGCTGCAAGCAGGAATTGCAAATGCTCCAACATCCGCTTAACCGTTTTGACTTCGAACTCGTCTGTGGCGTAGGTGATTTCCAGATGCAGTTCGGTTCCGGGAAATGCGGAGATGGTTAACCGGTAATTGGTTTGATCGATCACGCTAATTTCGTCGACAGTCAAGCCATCGGCATGTTCGGCCAATGCCTGATTGATTGGATAGTTCTCGAAAACCAGTAAACTTTCAAACAAGGGCGTACCGCGTGGCACTTCAGACCAGCCCTGGACTTGCGTTAACGGCGTGTATTCGTAGCTGCGCATGTCCTGGTTTTGCGTAAACAGCGCTTGCAACCAACCCAGTACGATGCTGTCTGGCGTTATCTTGAGACGCAAAGGCAAACTATTAATAAATAAGCCGACCATGCTCTCGACGCCGATTAACTCGGCGGGACGTCCGGACACGGTAGTACCGAAGACAATGTCGGTCTCGCCGCTGTAACGGCTGAGTAATAAGCCCCAAGCACCTTGTACCAGCGTATTCAAGGTCAGGTGCTGCTGTTTTGCGAAAACCAGTAATGTATCTGTCTGTTCCGCCGATAAAGTCAAGCCGTGTTTGGCATAATCGCTTACTGGATGTTGCCCCGTGTTGTCCGCCGGGTTATCCGCAAGCAACGGCGTCGGTGCGGTAAAGCCGCTCAGCGCGGATCGCCAGTAAGCTTCGGCTGCGGCCATATCTTGATTTTGGAGCCAAGCGATATAGTCACGGTAAGGCCGAACAGTCGGTGACAATGTTGCATTCCCTCGCTGTATCGTCTCATAAGCGGAAAACAGCTCTTTTATCAGCAATGGGCCGCTCCAGCCGTCCAATAATATGTGGTGATAGCTCCATAGAAAGTAATACGTCTGATCCGAACATTGCACCAAGCTTAAACGCATCAATGGCGCACGGGTAAAATCGAATCCGTGCATTTGATCGTCGGCCTGTAGCTGTTGCCAGCGTTGTCCTTGCTCTTGTACCGGATAGGCACACCAATCGTATTCCGTGATCGGCAGTTGCACGTTTCTTTGTACAATTTGTAATGGCTGATCCTGATTCTCGAAATGAAAACGTGTGCGCAGAATCGGGTGGTACTCTACTAGCTGTTGCCAAACTTGTTTAAATGCCGGGACATTGAGTTCGCCCTGTAAGCGGCAACCGATTTGGATGCAGTAAACGCTTGATTCGGCAGCATATAGGCTATGAAACATCAGGCCGTATTGCAGCGGAGCTAACGGATAAACATCTTCAATCTGTCGAGGTTTCAAGGCCAAGGCATCCAGATCGAATTGTGCTAGGGCGATTAACGGAAAATCGACCGGGGTGTAGCTGCCAGAGTCAGGCAATAGGCAATGCGCTATCAGCGCTTTAAGATGCTGCATGTAATGCTCGGATAAAGTTGTAATAGTAACTTTACGGTAGCGTTCGCGGCTGTACCGCCAGCTTAACTGCATCCGTCCGTCGGCAATACTGCCGATAATGGCGAATTCATGAGCCCGGATGTCGGCCGGATCGCAGTTTGCACCGACCGCTTCACGGGTCAGTATGAACGGCGCATCGGCAGCCATGGCATTGTCGATTTGGCCGAGGTAGTTAAAGATGATTTGCGCTTTGGGCTGAGCGGACAGTTGCGCTTTGATCTCACTGTCTGGCGATAGATAGCGCAATAAGCCGTAGTTCAGCCCTTTCATCGGAACGGCCCGTAGTTGCTCTTTGACCGATTTCAACGCGTCGCCCAAGAACGAGTCGCTGGAAATGTTCAACAGCATGGGATAAACGCTGGTAAACCAGCCAACGGTGTGGGAAACATCCACGTCGCTGGCGATGTCCTCACGGCCATGGCCTTCCAAATCGATCAATACCGATTCACAGTGCATCCAGTCACGCAGTGTGAGCGTCAACGCGGTCAACAACAGTTCATCTATTGTTGTGCGATAAGCGGCTGGCGCATCTAGTAATAAGGCACGCGTTTCGACTTTACTCAAGATAACCGTGACCTCGTCTTCCGTTGCAAACTGGTTGCTGCCAGTCGGCTCATCTACCAGGAATACAGGCACTGTCTTACGACTCAGGCTCAGCCAGTAGGAAGTATCAAATGCCAAGTCGCTTGCGCCTGTTTGATTAACGAGTTGTTCCGACCAGTATTTGAATGAGCTGGTTTTTGCTGATAATGCCGGTGTCCGCCCGGACATCAATTGCCGACAAACGCTAGCCAAGTCTTCCAACAAAATCCGCCATGACACACCATCCACGATTAAATGATGGATCGCAATCAAGACACGATCACCCCGTCCTTCGCCTAAGTTAAACCAGACCACACGCATTAAAGGGCCTACGCTTAAATGCAGTAGCGCTTGCTGAACCGATGCCGCCGATTCAAGTATCTCTGATTGCCGTTCTAGTGCGACGTCGGATAAATCGATACGTGCGAAAACAGCTTGGGATTCGTCCTCGGACAGGTATTGTTGCCAGCCGCCACCTTGTTGACTAAACCGCATCCGCAACGCATCATGATGGTTCAGTAATTGTTTAAGGGCTGCCTCTACAATATTCGAAGTCAGACCGGGTTTGACTTCCAGTAATAATGACTGATTCCAGTGATGGGGGTTGCTCAAGTTTTGCTCAAAAAACCATTGTTGGATCGGCGTCAATATTACAATACCTGACACCAACCCTTGCTCGGCAGATAAATGCTGTATCTGTTCAGCGGCCACCGCCAAAGTACTTATCGTTTGATTCTGAAACAGCTGTTTCGGTGTGATCACGACACCGGCCTGTCTCGCCCGGCTGACGACCTGAATACTCAGTATCGAATCGCCGCCCAGTTCGAAAAAGTTATCCTGCCGCCCGACGCGCTTGACAGCCAGCAATTCGCGCCAAATATCGACCAATATCCTTTCAACTGGAGTTTGCGGTTCCTGATAGTGTTGCGCCGACATCCCACTCATATCCGGTTGCGGCAAACGCTTGCGATCCAGCTTACTGTTGGCGCTAAGCGGCATACTGTCCAGCATCACAAAAGCGGTGGGAATCATGTAATCCGGCAGCGCTTCCTTGAGCCTGGCTTTTAACTGATCAAGGTTGATGATTGATACTGTTGACTTAAGATTGCGCTCTCCTTCTCCCTCTGAAGAGGACTTTGTACTAATCAATTCAGCAGTATTGACAGCAGGCTCCGTAGCAGCCACCAGATAGGCCACCAACCGTTTGTCACCAGGCTGGTCTTCCCGTGCAATGACGACTGCCTCCTTGATACCTGATATTTCAAGCAGCCTGACCTCGATTTCGCCCAACTCAATTCTGAAACCGCGAACTTTCACCTGATGGTCGATACGACCTAAAAACTCGATAGCACCATCCGGGCGGTAACGTGCCAGATCTCCGGTTTTATAGAGCCTGCCTCCGTTTTGCTTAAACGGATCAGGGATGAAGTTTTCCGCAGTTAGTTCTGGGCGCTGCCAATAGCCTCGTGCCACACCCTCACCACCGATATGAAGTTCGCCCTGCACGCCGATCGGTACCAAATTTCCGGTGCTATCCAAGATATAAAGCCGGCAATTACTGATTGGACGACCTATGGCTAACGATCTATCCAGGTCGTCCTGAGTTGCCTGATAAACGCTGCTCCATACCGTGGCTTCGGTCGGGCCATATTCGTTGTACAACCGCACCTGCGGCAACATCGCACAGTGCTGCTTGACCAATTCGGTTGAGCACGTTTCTCCCGCAACAATGGCCACTTTCAGGGTTTGCAATTGGACTCCCGCTTGATTCAACAGCAAGCCATAAAAGGATGGCAGCGCTAGCAAATGCGTTACCTGATGCCTTGCAATTAAATCCGCCAATGCCGCTGGATCCTTAATCTGGTCGTCCTCCGGCAAGCACAGGCAGCCGCCCTGCTCCAGCGTCCAGAACAGCCCGGCCACCGAACTGTCGAACGCAAATGAAGACAGCAATAGATAACAGCTAACCGGCTCCTTATAATAGGTATCTCTGGCCCAAGTCGAATGCATCAGGTTGCCGTGACTGACCACTACGCCTTTGGGATTTCCGGTCGAACCTGAGGTGTAAATAACATAGGCCGCGTGGTTTTCATCCAACGGGATTTCCGGGTTATCGCTGCTATAATTGGCATAATCGTCAACACCATCCACACACATCGTCGCCATATCACCACAGTCTAGGCTAGGCAGCAGCGCAGTGCTGGTCAACAGCCATTCGCAACCGGCATCCTGTAGTAAATAAGTCTGGCGATCTTTTGGGTAAGCTGGGTCAATAGGTATATACACCGCACCGGCTTTAAGTATGGCCAATATCCCAATCACCATTTCCGGACAGCGCTGGATACAAAGAGCGACGCGCTTTTCCGGCCCAGCACCTTGCGCCAACAGACAATGAGCCAAACGGTTGGCCTGCGCATTGAGCTCGGCATAGCTAAGACGCCTTTGCTGATAAACCAACGCAATAGCTTGCGATTGTTGCCGAACAACATCCTCGAAAATACTGTGCAGGGTGCCGTGCGGATGATCGATACCGGTTGAATTCCATTCAGCCAACTGTTTATACTCGAACATACTCAGTAGTGGCAGTTCCGACAAGCGGCTATCGGGTTTAGAGAGTATGCCGTGCAGCAATTGCTGATAATGACCGATAAACTTTAAAACCATAGCATGAGACAACAGGTCGCTACGGTACTGGAACGAGGCAGCCAAGCCCTGCTTGGTCTCCGCCATCAGCAAGGTCATATCGAATTGTACCGCGACATCGTCTAGCTCATAACTTTCGGCAGACAGGCCAGCCCAATCCAGCGCGATACCCGGTATGCCCAAGGCCAATTCAGCAGCATCGTAGATAGTTCTGGCCCCGCTTTGCAGTCCAAACCAAACGCTGTAAAACGCCGACGCCCCATGTTCGCGCTCGGGTTGTAATTTCTCTACCAGTAGAGAAAACGGATAGTTTTGATGTGCCTGCGCATCCAGCACGATGGCATTGACCTCGGCCAGATAATCGCTAAAATACTGTTCTGCTACAGGGTGCGAGCGTAACGCCACCGGATTAACAAAATAACCGACGGTATCGGCAAATTCCCGTTTCGGCCTGCCCAAAGTCGGTGAACCAACGATGATATCCTGCTGGCCGCTGTAGCGATAAAGCAGGATTTTGAATACAGTCAGCAGCAGCGTATAGAGGGTCGTGTGTTGCTCGGCAGCTAATCGTTTAAGCTTTTGTAGAATATCCGGTGCTATATTAAGTGTTTCCGCACGGCCTCGGCATGATGGTGAAGCCAACGTTTCCCGCCCGGTAAGCAGAGCCAGTTTCGGCAGATCACCGGACAACTGATCGCGCCAATATTGCCAATCCTGCCCGGCTTGATCGCCCATCAAATAAGCCGATTGCCAAGCGACATAATCGCCATAATTTGCCACAACCTTTGGCAACTCAGGATCATGTCCGGCTACCAGTCCTTGGTAAAGTGCCTTAATTTCTTCCAACAGGATCAACAAAGAGCGAAAATCGACGACAATGTGATGTGCGCAAAATACCAATACATGATCATCATCGGCACAGCTGAACAAAGCGGCTTTCAGTAACGAGTCGTGTTCTAAATCGAACGGTTTACACACGAAAACGGTGATATTTTTACTTCGTTGCTCCTCGTCAAAGCAATTCACGCTAATCAACCGAGGTTTTGTCTTCACCATAGGAATACGCACCGGCCGCGTATGTTCGCTAAGCCGAAAGCCACTACGTAATTGCGCATGACGCTCGAACAGCGCCGCTAATACATCATGCAATACTATTTTATCGAGCTTGGCATGGATATGTATTGCAACCGGCATGTTATACAACGAACTGCCTGCTTCTATACAATTGACGGTCCACAGCGCCTGCTGCCCGAATGATAATGGCTGCTCGCCGTTGATCTCTTCGGCCGCCATCACAGGGATGATTTGCCCACCGCCAGATTTCGCCAACTTCAGCGCCTGTTCCGCGCAAGTCGCCAAAGAATGATTGCCTAGTAACTGAACAACAGGCAAATCGATAGCCAACAACTCATCGATAAAATATTTCAGCTCCACCGCTTTTAGCGAGTCCAGGCCCAGACTCGACAACGATTGCGAACTATCGATAGCTTCGATCGCCAAGCCGGACAAAGCAGCCGCTTTTCCAGCCAGAGCCTGCGCTAACAAACTAGAACCTTCGGCATCTGCAACCGACAATAAGGCTTGTCTCGCTTGTACTGGTTTCCGATCTCCAGATTCGGAACCTAGAACACGATTTTTGCCATTCAGTCCATCAACTGCAACAATCTTAAGCTGTTGTTGTTCGAAGGCTTGCCGACAAGCCGAGCGCCTTATTTTGCCGCTACTGGTTTTTAAAATAGAACCCGGTTTCAACAGCATGATGGTATCGGCCTGTATACCGCATTCCTCGACCAACCGAGTGCGCATCAAGGTAAACTCGGCCCGGTAATCAAGTTGCCTTAACCGGTTGCGTTTCAATTCGGCCAACACAACCAGTTTCTCTCCGTCACCTCCATTCACCGCAAAAGCAACTGCACAGCCTGGGTTTAACGCATCTGTCGCCTCTTCGATTGCGTATTCCAGATCGTGAGGATAATAATTGCGGCCTCGGATTATGATCATATCCTTCAGCCGTCCTGAAACGAACAATTCGCCGCGCTCAATAAAGCCTAAATCGCCGGTTCGCAGCCAACGGTTTTGACCGTCGGCATCACTGATAAACACCTGTTTGGTGGCCGCTGAATTTTGCCAATAGCCTATACTGATGCTAGGGCCGCCGAGTTGAATTTCGCCAATTTGATCATCCCCGCACAGTTTGTTTGTCTCTGGATCGACGATGCGGATCTGCTGTCCGAAATTAGCATCGATAGCCCCGCAACCAACCAAACTCCGACTCAACTTATCGCCATCAATGGCAGGACGCACACTGCCTTGCTCCAGACCGGCCTTATAAAATGCCGCCACGGTAGGTTCGATATTTTTGTCGCCGCCAGTAGCCAGCAAAGTTGCTTCCGCCAAACCATAACAGGGATAAAAAGCTTTACGACTGAATCCGCATTCTGCGAAAGCGGCGGCAAAGCGATCCAAGGTCTTGGAGTTAACCGGTTCTGCACCGTTGAAAGCCAAACGCCAATTGCTAAGATCCAGCCCCACTTTTTCTTCATTGGTGATTTTCGTTGTGCATAGCTCAAATGCAAAATTCGGACCACCACTAGTGTGGGCGCAATAATCACTGATCGCTTGCAGCCAGCGGAGCGGCTTTTCCAGAAACGCCATCGGCGACATTAAAACCGCGCTAGCTCCGCAATACAAAGGCTGCATGACATTACCGATCAAACCCATGTCATGATACAGTGGCAACCAGCCAACAACCGTCGACTGCTCATTGTGGCCGAAGCGCCGTTTAATCAATTGCTGATTAGCCATCAGATTGCCGTGACTTATTATCACGCCCTTGGCGTTACCGGTGGAACCTGAGGTATATTGCAAAAAAGCAGGATCATGTTTATGCAATGTCGGTAATCGCCAAGCACTTGAATCGACGGTGTCAAAATCATCAGTAATCAGCCAACGCCTATCTAACAACTCAGCACTGCCGCCTGCAAATTGGCGCACCGCATTGGCAACGCTTTGCGTGCTGAGTATCACAGCCGCCTGACTGTCATCAATTATCACTTGCAAGCGCGGCATGTGCCGACCATTGGTTGGCGGATACGCCGATACCGCTATCGTGCCGGCGTAAAGACAGGCGAAAAAAGCCACAATATAGTCTAATCCTGGAGGATAGAGTAAGATGGCGCGTTCGCCCGGCATACCCAAAGCCTGCAACTGGACGGCCAACTGTCTGGCCTGCAAATCAAGTTCGCCATAAGTTAACGATTTAGTGGGGTATTCGCCATGTCCCAGGAACGTGTAAGCCGTACATTGTGTTTGCCGTTCCGCACGCAGCCTCAATATATCAACCAAGGATGATGCACTACCTAGCAATGCATCATCATCGACGCCCTCAAAACTGTGTTGTTTGTTTAACATATATCGCCCTACTCTCGTTGAATGAGTCGTCTGTTGAATTCCAGTTTTGTACTGGCCGGAAAAGCTTCTGCTCGCTTACCGCCCTTCAACAAGCTCAGGACGGTCATGGATGGACTTATTCCTACATTGCTGATTCCCCGTACCACATCGACGTGGTGACGCTAAAATCCTGATGTAAATAGACCACGGCATCGTCCGACAATGCTTGCTGCACTTGCCATCCTGAAAATTGATCGAACGCTTTGGCAAGATAAGCCTTACAATACTGGCGGGCCGAGCTCTCTGATGCAATGCCGCTGTTTTGCTTCGTCTGCTGTAACAGAGTTGCGACTTCGACCTGCGCGAACTCCAGCGCGATTTGATAAGGTGTTCTGAGATCGCGACCACTATTGACTGCATTGACTCCGGCTTTTAGCAAAAGCCGGACAATGGCAGAGTCACCACTACCAGCGACCCAGTTCAATGCCGTCCAACCGTAATCGTACTTTTGTTCCAAATCCACGTCTTCTTCAATTAAGACTTGTACTCGATTAATATCACCTGCTTTCGCGGCCTTGATTAGTTGTAATCCATTCATAAACCTTTCCAAATATTAGGCGGGAAATTATGCTCATTCCGGAGCTAATTCACTCCAATACCTAGAGGACGATTGACCGTAATATTTTCCTCATAGTTGAGCTTTAACTATTCAATCTGCTGATCATAAATACCGCTTATACTTTTTTGCTGCTTTCATGACTAAAATTTTCAACGTTGATAATGCCGTACTGCATCATTTTACCGACAACTTGGTGCACACAGACATCCAACTCAGCTAGGCCGGTTTGCACGGTGAGCTCACAATTTTTAGGTACTTCGTAAGGAGAGGTGATGCCAGTGAATTCAGCCAACTGCCCAGCCCTGGCTTTTTTGTAAAGGCCTTTCACATCGCGCAACTCGCAAATCTCGATAGGTGTGTCGCAATAGATTTCGATGAAGTCTCCACACTCAACTATACTGCGTACGCGCTCACGGTCTGCACGATAAGGAGAGATAAAGGCGGTAAGTACAATGACGCCTGCCTCCATAAAAATCGTTGCCATTTCACCGATGCGGCGAATATTTTCCTGGCGGTCTTTCGCTGAAAAACCCAGATCGCCACACAAGCCATGGCGGACATTGTCGCCATCCAGCACAAAGGTACGACAACCCCGCTGATGTAACTCGTCTTCAACGGCATGAGCCAGCGTAGATTTTCCCGACCCGGATAATCCGGTGAACCATATAATCACGCCGCGATGACCATTTTGTGCTTCACGCCTAGCGCGAGTAACGGTAGCACGGTGCCAGACGACGTTGGTTGATACTGGTAGCTGTGTAGTCATCTCAGAAGACATCCGCAACCCCCTTTATGTTTTTTTGAGTTACTGCTGTCACCCACTTAACTACCCCGACAATTTGATAAGGCACCCTGAAACCACCGCCACTATTGACTGTATCAGCTCCTGATTCCAGAAAAATTCTGAAAATTTCCGCATCGCCATAAATGGATGTCCAGTTATATGCCGTCCAACCGTAATAGTCTTTTTGCTCTAAATTCCCTCCACATTCAATCAAGGCTTGTACCCAATTAACGCCACCTACTTTCGCGGCTTCGATCAGCTGTAGTTTATTCATAAACCGTCCAAATATATGTGGAAAATTTAATACTCTTCTGGAACTAAATAGCACCAATATTTAGTAGACGATTGATAGTAATCTTTTCCCCATAGCTGTTTTCGATACACTTGATCTAGCTGCGACAAGCAGACAACATAGGAAAGTTTTCACTAGTCACCCTTCAGTTGATTAATCTGATCACTCAGCTTCTGAGGGCTAATTTTCAGGCTGTCATTTTCTCGCGCTAACCGTTCAATGATAAACAGTAGTTTTTGACAATACTCTGCTCAACGCCACTTTCTAAGTAAACAGCTCGTTAATTGATTGAGCTTGTCACTAACGGCTATCTTATTGAAAATGAAATAGGAACAATTATTGATGGTATACATGGCAGAAAATTCTGGAACCTTAATTATGTGGATTGAACCCAGTCAATTCTCAAAAAAAAACTTGTCTCCCCTGCGATTTATAAGAGAAACAATCGCAAAATAGCAAAAATTGCAGCCCATTTTAATTCTGAAACCAGTATAGGTAAACTTGAGGATGCAAATCTTTCGTTAACACACCAACAAAAAATTTTGACTTGGTTTTCTCATATTGGCGAAAAAGATCAGCACCTGAATTCAGGAGCCATAAGTTCAGACAATTTCAGGATAAGTTCAGCCATTAAACTTTGCTACGGCGAGACTTTCAGTCGACGCATAAACTTCTGAACAATCAAACACAACCTTTATCACAGAAAAATTTTTCTTAAATCAGAATTATAATTTACGGCTTAAATCATTATTATTTTCGCAGGCATCAAGGTAATTTGACCAAAGCTGTAAAGCCTCTTTACGATCTTCAAAAAAATGATACCGGCCATAAGTTCCACTAATACCAGAAGCTTTATGGTTAAGACAACGTTCACTTGCATCGTCATTAATACCTAGCTCCTGTAGTTTAGTCTTTGCGGTTCGCCGTAAATCGTGGACAGTAAAATGCGCAATATTATTTATTTTACCAAGGGCCTTGTTAAGCGTTGCCTCACTAATATGGGTTAACTTTCTGTGCTACGCGCTCCGGGCTGGCAATAGACTGTCACTATCTGCTGACCTGATAAATAGCTCATTAAGTGCGTCAACGGCTTGTGTAGGCAATGGTATAACAATAGTCCTTCCCTTATTATTGGAACTGGTTTTTATTAACTCCCAAGTTCCACCAACAAGATCAAAGTCAGATTTTAATGCTTTAATAAGCTCCGACTTGCGTACACATAGAATCAGTAATAATTTAACGGTAAGGTAGTTATCACGACCAAAGCCTTTCGCGGTCGCCATATCGGCAAACAGTGCTATTAACTCATCCCTGCTTAAGTTGCGCTCTCTGGACTCTTGTTGTCCACCAGCATAAGATATATCCAGCCATTGCACGGGGTTATAGGGTATTAAGTGTTGAGCGGTTGCATAACCAGACATCCATTACAACGCTGACAAGTATAATTCCCCAATCTATCAATAGAAAAGATTGTGTATTTAAAATTTTTCACACCGTAAATCAGGCAAATGCTTATAAAGAAAGACTGTCATTAAAAATCAGAACCGTTTCTCCGCTCTCTGGCGCCGTACTTTTCAACAACTTCGATCTATTTTGATACTCGGTCACTGAAAACTACCAAATGCTGATGCTCTTTTTGACCTTTAAGCCAGTCTATCAATTGTATGTTGATTGATAATTCATTATGATTGCAACCTGAATAGCCAACTTTTTGCTCAAAAATATCAGGAGATAAGATGAAATTAATTACAGCTATCATTAAACCGTTCAAAATGGATGATGTTAGGGAAGCTTTATCTGAAATAGGGGTTGCAGGGGTTACGGCAACTGAAGTTAAAGGCTTTGGCCGCCAAAAAGGTCATACCGAACTTTATAGGGGCGCCGAATATGTTGTTGATTTTCTGCCTAAAGTTAAACTGGAAATTGCTGTTGCTGATGATATGGTAGAAAAAGCGGTTAGCACTATCGTTAAGGCAGCCAATACCGGCAAGATTGGTGATGGAAAAATATTTGTGTCTAATTTGGAAGAAGTTATTCGTATCAGAACGGGTGAAACTGGAGAGGATGCGATTTAGAAAGATGGCAATTACTACAACTAAAAAGTTAATTTCAGGCTTGTTACTACTTCCCGAAATAGCATCAGCAAATCAATTAAATCAAGCGAATACGGCATGGATTTTAACTTCTACTGCGCTGGTTTTGTTTATGACTATACCCGGCTTGTCATTATTTTATGCCGGATTAGTAAGAAGTAAAAACGTCTTATCGGTATTAATGCAGTGTTTTACCATTACCTGCATGGTTTCCATTCTTTGGCTCGCCGGTGTTTACAGTTTTATTTTTGCTGATGGTGGCGAACTACAAAAATTTATCGGCGGAACCTCTAAAGTCTTTCTTCCGGACATAAACACGACTGCATTAACAGGCGATATACCTGAATCCGTTTATTTTATGTTTCAAATGACTTTTGCCATTATTACGCCGGCTTTAATTGTTGGCGCTTTTGCCGAGCGCATGAAATTTTCGGCTATGCTTTGGTTTAGTGCCTTATGGCTGATCATTGTTTATTTACCCGTCTGTCACTGGATATGGGGCGGAGGTTGGTTGGCTGATCTGGGCGTAATGGATTTTGCCGGTGGTATTGTAATTCATGTCAATGCAGGTGTTGCTGCATTAGTCGCGGCTCTGGTTCTTGGCAAAAGAAAAGGTTTTCCAACAACGGCAATGCCACCACATAATATGACCATGGTGGTTACGGGCGCAGGTATGTTGTGGGTCGGTTGGTTTGGTTTTAATGCCGGCAGTGCTTTGACAGCAGACGGCCGTGCCGGAATGGCCATGCTGGTGACTCATATTGGTGCAGCTTCCGGGGCTTTAACCTGGATGTTTATTGAATGGCAGCGTTTTGGTAAACCCAGTGTTTTAGGCATCGTTACCGGTATGGTGGCAGGATTGGGTACTATTACCCCGGCATCGGGTTTTGTTGGCCCGGCGGGTGCCTTGGTCATGGGTATTACTGCAGGGCTAGTATGTTTTTATGCGACCCAATATATAAAGCGTACCTTAAAAATAGATGACTCCTTGGACGTATTTCCTGTTCATGGCGTAGGCGGCATTACCGGATCATTATTGACCGGTGTTTTTGCTGCCGGCAGCTTGGGTGGACTCGGTTTGGCTGATGGTGTTTCCATCATGGATCAGGTTGGCATTCAAGCTTTAGCTGTTTTTGTAACCGCTGCCTGGAGTGCCTTGTTCAGCTTTCTAATTTTGAAACTACTGGATAAATGGATAGGTCTGCGAGTAACAGCAGATGAAGAAGTACAAGGGCTTGACACCGTTCTGCATGAAGAAACAGGCTATCTTGATTTATAAGTCTTAAGGGCTGGATTATTCAGGAGAAAAAGCGGCCTTGGAGGCCGCTTTTTTATTTAAAAAATGATAACAGGTAACACCAATAAAATACTGGGGCCTTATGGAAACTCGACGCATATTAGCCAAAATTAAAAAGCCTTTTATCATCGTAGGCAGTATTTTAATACTTTATGCCGGGGCCAGTATTTATGTCTTACCTCCACTGTTATTATCAAAAATACCTGAAATTATCTGGCAGGAAACCGGACGAAATGCCTTGATTTCAAAAATTCAGGTGCAACCATTCCCATTAGCTATAGAGCTACAGGGCTTTGAGCTTCAGGAACAGGATGGCCAGACTTTTGCCAGATTTGATAGTTTTTATTTTAAACTTTCCCTACTGCAATCAATAGGCCGGTTGGCGCTTGTTTTTGATGAAATAGCACTAAAAAAACCTTTTGTTCACATTGCCAGGCAAAAAAATGGCGCTTTTAATTTTCAGGATCTGCTTAACAACAAAGTGGATGAACAAAAAACACAAGACAGCCAACCATTCCCTGTCAATGTTACAAAACTATCCCTATCAGAAGGAAAACTGATATGGGAAGATGCCAGCGTTAACAAACCGGTCATGGAAGACATTGATTTAATAGATCTAAATATTGAAAATTTGACGACTTATGGTGATAAGCAAGCCCTTTTGGTGTTGTCGCTGGCGCTCAAATCAGGTGGTCAGTTGGACTGGAAAGGTACAGCCAACATAAAACCATGGTCTTCGGAAGGCCATATCAAGTTCGATAAGGTAAATCTGAAAACCATCCTGGCGTTAGCTTTGCCAGACACAATGCCTTTTAATCTGGAAGGCTACGAGCTGCTTGATACCGATTATAGTGCCAACTATACCGAAAACGGCTTGAAGTTTAGCACTAATAAAGGCAAAGTTGAGCTTCGCGACTTTCAATTTTTGGAGCAAGGCGAGAACAGGTCACTGATTAAAATACCGGTTTTTTCCTTGCAAGGAATTACTATAGATTCTGAAAAACGGCTGTGTGTAATTGAAACTATTTCAGCCAATGATGGTGACTTTCAGGCCTGGTTGAATGCTCAAGGTACCATTAACTATCAAAGCTTGTTCCCGACTGCCAACCCCGCTATCAACAGTACTAATAAAACCACGGCCAACTCCGTTCAACCTAACGAAACACCCTGGAAAGTCATGGTTAACGCTGTTGAATTGACTAATTTTGGACTAGCGTTTGAAGACCGGAGCACTAAAAAGCCTGTCGTTATCAACCTTAAACCCATTAATTTCAAACTGACCAATTACAGTAGTGAGTCTGGTACAAAAGTACCTTTCCAGCTCAGTACCGGGTTAAATAAGACCGGCTTAATCAACCTCGCTGGCGATACCGTTATACAACCTTTTTATGCAAAAATAGCTATTACTGCCAAAGATATAGCTCTGAAAAACTTCGAAGCTTATGCCGATAAATTTGTACAAATGGAGGTTGCTGATGGAAAACTGGCCATAGATGGCAATATCATCGTCGCCATACCAGAAAAAAAGCCACTGGATGTTCAATTTTACGGTAATACCAAGATAGCCAATTTATTAATTCGCGATCAACTGCTTAAAGAAAATGACCAAAACAAAACATTAATTAAGGCACCTGCGTTTGCCTTGAACGGCATCAATTTTAACTTGGATAACAAGACGCTGGCACTGGACTCTATTTTAGCCAATGGTGCCGACTTGCAGGCATGGTTGAATCCCAAAGGCGTTATTAACTATGAAACCTTGCTTCGAATCTCTAACGCCGACAAAATCAGTATTAATGAAACCATAGCAGATACCATCAAACCTAAAACAGCAACCTGGAAAATCAAGGTTAACGATATTGCCTTAACTAATTTTAGTCTACGTTTTGAAGACCAGACACTTGAAAAACCTGCCTTTATAAACTTTAAACCTATCAATCTTAAGCTGAGCAACTACAGTAATCAAAGTGGTACAAAATTACCGGTTGAACTCAGCATAGGCATGAATAAAACCGGCCAGATAGCACTTAAAGGCGATACCGTGATTGAACCACTGTTTGCCAATTTAGACCTTGATGTCAAAAATATCGACATGGAAAACTTTCAGCCATATTTCAACAAACTGGTGCGTCTGGATATCATAGACGGGGATATTAATATTGACGGTAAAATAGCCATCGCAAAAAAAGGGCAGGATAAACTGGATGCCAAGTTTAACGGCAATACCGGTATTACCCGTTTATTAACCCGTGATCAAACGCTTCACAAAGACTTTGTAAAATGGAAAAGTTTGACTTTAAAAGACATGGATCTTGATTTATTGGCAAACCGCTACACTGCAGCAGTACTTGTTATCGATAAGCCTTATGCCAGGGTAACTATCGAAAAAAACAAAACCGTTAACTTTAAAGACATTATTGTCAGCAACAAAAGTAAGCCTGAATTCCCCGCCAAAACAGCGCAGAACAAACAATCTGACTTGAAAAAGCCTTATTTTAAATTAGGTAAAATTGAAGTAACGAACGGCTCTTCGGATTTTGCAGACCTTTCGTTAATTATGCCCTTTGCAGCGCAAATTAAAAATCTGGATGGCGGTGCAACCGACCTGTCCTCAGAACAACAATCAATCATTAAAATTGCTTTAAAAGGTAGCGCTTACGACTTGGCTCCCGTAGATATCATCGGTAAGATTAGTCCTCATCTGGGCGATTATAAAGTGGAAATGAATTTTAATGGCTTGCCCATGCCATTGATATCGCCTTATATGGTGCAATTTGCAGGCTATAAGGTTGAAAAAGGCAAGATGACGCTCGGACTAAAATACCATGTTGCCAATAAAAAATTGACTGCGTCCAACAATATATTGATTGACCAGTTTGAACTGGGAGAGAAAGTTGAAAATCCAAAGGCAGTTTCATTACCACTTAAACTGGCTGTCGCATTACTGAAAGATTCGAGTGGTAGAATAAAAATTGATGTACCCATTACCGGCAGCCTTGATGACCCCCAATTTAGTATAGGAACTATTGTTACTGATGCATTAATGAATGCGCTGAGTAAAGTGGTTACCTCACCTTTTCGAGTCATTGGCTCGTTAATGGGTAGTGAAAAAGATATCAGTACCATTAATTTTACCCCCGGTTATTCAGCATTGAATGATGAACAACAAGAAAAACTGGACACCTTATCCAAGGTACTAAAAGAGCGTCTGGTTTTAAATTTAGATATTAAAGGTGCAGCTTTTCAGGATCAGGATTGGCCAATTATTAGAGAAGACGCATTATATGAACAACTTAAAAAACGACGGGCAATTGAACTCAATAAAAATAATGATAGAAAAATACGCGATCAATATGTCAAACTCTCTGATGATGACTATAATCGTTTGCTGGCAGAGATGTTTATTGAAAAATTCCCTTTGTTGGCAGAAAAATCATTTTTGGGTACACCACAATTGATGAATCCCCAAGCTGGGGATTTTTATAAAATCGCCAAACAAAAGCTTTTTACCATTATTAAACCTGAACCAGCGCGTCTAAAAGATCTTGCCACAGCCCGGGCACAAGCTATTGCAAACTATATCGTTATCAACGGTGGGATAGCACGCGAAAGAGTTTATATTCTTGATACCGCAATTGATCCTGAAAGAATTAATAAAGAGGTCTCAGTCACCTTGTCCTTGAATGCAGGTGATTAAAAAGCTATCAATAACAACTCAGGTGATTTCCTGCGAATAATATATCCAGCCTGCTGGTCTTTTTATTTATTTACTGCTCTGTCAATATAGTTACGTAGCCAGCTACCCGGCTATATTCGGCCTTGTAAATAAACAAAAATCCTGCACCATCCGGGTTATTAAATTTTTGGATATCACCTTATCCACCTGTCAATACAGTCCTTCTGATTGATGAAACTTTTAATCAAAAAATATAATAATGAGCTATCAATCTTTACTAGCAACGTTACAGGAAAAAAATAAACTTTCCGCTTCGGAACTGAAGAAAGTTGAGCGGGTAAAAAAAACGTCAGTAGCAGAAAGCTTACCGCAGTTACTGGTTAAACTGGGTTTATGTTCCGAGCTTGATGTGGCTGATGCATTTGTCGAGTCCGGTCATTTTGAAAAAATTACATCGGATCAATACCCGCAGGAAATGCAGTTAATCGAATCGGTATCCTTACGTTTTTTAAAGAATTATCATGTCATTGGTTTAAACAGTACTGAAGATGAGATTACTGTGGCGATGATGGACCCCGAAGACCAGTTTACTATCGACGCACTTGGATTGGCGACTGGAAAATCGGTCATTGCCAAAGTAGGTTTACTTTCAGAAATTGATGCGGCACTAGATATTCAATATGGTGAAGACCGGTCGAAAATGGATAAACTGATTGATGACCTGGCTATTGATGATTTGGGCGAAGAAGATTTAGAACATTTGAAAGACTTGGCCAGTGAAGCGCCGGTTATCAAAATGGTTAATTTAATTATGCAGCGAGCCATTGAAACCAGGGCATCAGATATTCATATAGAGCCTTTTGAACAAACCCTAAAAGTGAGGCTGCGCGTAGATGGGGTTTTGCAAGAAATTGATGCACCCAATGTAAAATCAACCGCAGCAGTAATTTCACGCATCAAGATTATGGCCAAATTGAATATTGCCGAACGGCGACTGCCTCAGGATGGTCGAATTAAAGTGCAAATGTTGGGTAAAGAGCTCGATTTACGGGTATCGACCATACCTACCATGTACGGTGAAAGTGTGGTTATCCGCTTGCTGGATAAAGAAAACACCGTACTGGATTTTGCCGCATTGGGTTTTGCCGGACGGCATCTACAGCAATTCATTGATGTATTATCGCAACCGCATGGCATTATTCTGATTACCGGCCCTACCGGTAGCGGTAAATCAACCACAATGTATGCGGCATTAAAGCAACTCAATACCCCTGAACGAAAAATCATTACCGTTGAAGATCCAGTAGAATATCAAATGGAAGGCGTTAACCAGATTCAGGCAAAGCCACAAATAGGCTTAACCTTTGCCTCAGCCCTGCGCTCGATTGTTAGGCAAGATCCTGATGTTATTATGATTGGTGAAATGCGTGACCTGGAAACTGCAAAAATTGCCGTGCAATCAGCTCTTACCGGACATTTGGTGTTATCGACTTTACATACCAATGATGCCGCCGGCGGTATAACCCGCTTGCTTGATATGGGTCTGGAAGAGTATCTGCTGACTTCTACCGTCAATGGCATTTTAGCGCAGCGTCTGGTTAGAAAGTTGTGTCCAGCCTGTAAAATAGGTGCTATCGCCGCACCGGAAATGGTGAAAGAACTGCGTTTGCAACGCTTTGCTCCCGAGGGCGATATTGTAATATATAAACCGGTCGGTTGTTCTGCCTGTGCAGCTACAGGCTACCGGGGACGACTAGCCATTATTGAATTTTTGCCAATGACTGATCCCATACGTAAATTAATTATGATGCACGAAGAATCTGGCGCTATTCAAAAGCTCGCTATTACCGAAGGTATGCAAACACTTTATGAAAACGGTCTGGTCAAGGTAATACAAGGTATTACTTCCTTGGAAGAAGTTATGCGGGTCACGTCGGAAACTTAAGATGCCTTTATTTACCTATAAAGCAATTAATAACCTGGGCGAAACGGAAGAAGGCATTAAAGATGCCATTGACGAACAACAGGTGATTGCAGTATTGCAGTCTGAAGGTTATATTCCGATTCGGATTGCACCTGCCAACAGTCGATCGTTTTTTAGTTTGGGCTTAGGCAGTAAACGCTCCAAATTATCACAAAAAGATATTGCCTTATTGACCGGAGAGCTGGCAACCTTACTGGAGTCAGGTTTACCTTTGGATAAATCCTTACTAGTGTTAATGGATCTAACTGAAGACAACATTCGCTTGAGTAAAATAATCGCCCGGGTTTTGGAAAAGGTTAAGGCCGGTGCCTCACTCGCTGATTCGCTGGAACAGCAGTCAGGTGTTTTCAGCAAATTTTATTTGAATATGATTCGCGCCGGTGAAGCCGGTGGCAGCCTTGACGAAGTATTGAAGCGTTTATCCGAGTATCTGGAACGCTCTCAGGAACTTAAAGATACAGTCAGTACGGCATTAATTTATCCTGCCATATTACTGGTGATGTCCTTGGCTTCTTTATTTGTAATGCTGACTTTTGTAGTACCCCAATTTACCGAAATGTTTGAAAGTGCAGGCAAGGCACTCCCCGTCTCAACCCAGATTGTGGTGGGCTTGGCAAACTGGTTACAAAGCTATTGGTGGGCATTACTGGCGGGTATTATTTTTATTTCAAGCTATATGAAATTTCAGCTGGCCGACCCGGTAACAAAAAAGGCGTGGGATGCCCGTTTTCTGAAATTACCTTTGGCAGGCACTATTATTACCAATAAAGAAACTGCCAATATCAGTCGTACCCTCGGTACTTTACTCGGTAATGGCGTTTCAATATTATCAGCGATGATTATTGTTCGGGAAACCGTCGATAATATGGTAATGGCTGCTGCCATTGCTGATGCGGAAGAGCAATTAAAACAAGGCAAACATTTATCGGCTGCTTTACTGGAAAAGCGCATATTTCCTAAAATGGCGATGCAAATGATTAAAATGGGCGAAGAAACAGGGCGTCTGGAAGAAATGCTACTTCGGGTAGCAAATATTTATGATAAACAACTAAGAGTAGCTATACAACGAATGCTGGCTTTTCTTGAGCCAGCGTTAATAATTAGCTTGGGATTAATGATAGCAGGTATCATCGTCTCGATTTTATTGGCTATCTTAAGTGTTAATGATTTGGCCACTTAACGGAAATAATAACTATGAAACATATTAAAAATCATCCACAAACAGGTTTTACCTTACTCGAGTTACTGGTCGTACTTGGTATTATTGCCATGCTGGCGGGAATTGTCGGCCCACAAGTAATGAAGCATATGGGCGAATCCAAAACCAAAGCGGCCAGAGTACAGATTGAAGACCTGGCTGCTACCCTTGATATGTATAAGCTGGATTTAGGTACTTATCCAACGACCGAAGAAGGTTTAAAAGCATTAATTGAATCACCTGATAGTGCAAAGCGTTGGAATGGACCTTACTTGCGCAAGTCAAAAATACCACTGGATCCATGGCAACAAGAATACCACTATGTCTCACCCGGCGAGCACGGTAAGTTTGACTTGTTCACTCTGGGTGGAGATGCTAAAGAAGGCGGCGAAGGCGAAGATCAGGATATTCTTGGTTGGCAGTAATGCATAAGGCTCAAGGTGTAAGACTCAAGGTAAAAAAACCGCATCACTTACACCTTGCGCCGTCGCCTCCACACTGGAATAAAGGTTTTACTTTACTTGAGTTGATCGTTGTTCTGTTTATTGTCGTATTAGGATTTTCCGCTATCGGCATTAATCTTTCGTCGGGAAATGACTCAGCAGAACTTAAAGTTGCTGCCAGAGATATAGTTTCTGCCCTGCGTTATGCGAGGGGACAGGCTTTAATTTCTCATCAGGAAACAACGCTTACACTTAATCTTGTCGAAAACAGCTATACCGTAAGTAGTCGAGACAAGGATTATGCTATCCCTAAAACCATTAAGATCACCTTGGTCACTGCGCAAAGCGAGTTAAATAACGATGAAGGCCTTGGCAACATTCGTTTTTTTGCCGATGGCTCATCAACAGGCGGCAGAGTTACTCTCTCTCGCGGTCACGCTGCCTGGCAAATCGATATAAACTGGTTAACCGGACAAATTGAACTTAATGATACCGATACCATTAAATAAACAGCAAGGTTTTTCTTTACTGGAAATGCTGATTGCTTTTTCCATTCTCGCGGTTTCATTAACCATATTGTTAAAGATATTTTCTGACGGCGTTAATACTGCTGTCGTTGCAGAAGACTATACGGCAGCGGTTCAAATTGCTGAAAGCTTAATGGTTACAACAGGTGTCGAAACCCCCTTGGTGGCAGGCCAGAATTCAGGACTGGAAAATGAAAAATATCATTGGCTGATTGAAATCAGTCCGTTTGAATTTAATCCTGAGAATGTTGATAATGCAACGCAAACAGCAGTCCTTTTTAAAGTTAAAGTCATCGTAAACTGGGGTAATGGTAATGCCAACGACCGGCAGATTAAGTTAACCACTTTAAAATTAATCAATAAAACCTTATGAGAATAAATAAGGTAACAACTGCCGGTTCTTTTGACCATTCACACCTGCGCGGATTTACCTTGATTGAAGTACTCATCGCCATGACGCTGTTAAGCATTATGATGGTGTTATTGTTCACCAGTTTAAAAATTTGTGCTGACAGCTGGGAGAGAGGTGAAAGCAAAATAACCGATGTTAATGAAATGGCCGTTGTTTATAATTTTTTTCAACGCGATTTGTCGATAGCAAAGCCGTTATGGAAGGATCTGCCCGCTGAAGAAGAGAAATCTTTTTCTTTTCAAGGCAGTAGTCAATCCTTGCAATTTGTATCGGCTTTCCCTGCCAGTGCAGGTAGATCCGGTTTGCAGATGTTTTCCTTAAACCTGTCGGAAGAAAATAATGAGCAGGTGATCAACGTGACAATCGTTCCGTTTATCAGGATCGCTGAGGGCGCAAAATTACAAAAGGAAGAGGTTACGCTATTAAAGCACGTCAGTGATTTTACGCTGTCTTATTTTAGTTCAGCGAATGAGATCAGTGAAGGTACCTGGGCGGATGAATGGCTGAACAAAGAAGCACTGCCTCGTCTGGTTAAAATCAACATCAAACTGGACAATGGCATATACTGGCCGGCGATGATTATTGATCTTAAGGTCACCGGAACAACTGACAACGCAAACCTTGGCACAGAAAGTACAGCAGATATAAATCAACCCGAGTCTTTTCAATGACGCCGCAAAAAGGTATGGCACTGGTTTTGGTACTGTGGATATTAAGTTTATTAACCATAATGGCAGGAAGTTTTGCTCTCAGTATGCGCAGGGAATCAGCGATTGTTGCGGGCATTAAAAATAATGCTCAAGCCAGCGCTGTTGCAGAGTCAGGGATTGCAATGGCCGAAATGATGTTACTAAATACTGACCCTGTTAAAGGCTGGCGGGCGGACGGCAGTATTTATGAAATAAGTACTGCGGATGCCACAATCCGGGTACGACTGTCATCTGAAGCAGGTAAAATAGACATTAATAAAGTGGATGAAAAATTATTAAATAACCTGATGATCAACGCTCCAATAGATGAAGAACAGCAAACCAAGATGGTCAGTGCCATTCTTGACTGGCGTGATGAAGATGATCTGGTGCATATAGATGGTGCCGAAAAACAGGAATATAAAGATGCCGGCTTAAACTATCAACCGGGAAACAAGCCTTTTCAGTCCATTGAAGAATTACAGCTGGTCTTGGGCATGAATAAATCTTTATTTTTATGGCTTGAGCCGTTAATCACTATTTATTCCGGTCAGCCACAAGTCAACCTGCAAGTTGCTACTAAAGAAGTTTTGTTGGTAATGCCAGATTTAGATCAAGGCTTGGTAGATTCCTATGTTACTGCCAGACTTCAAAGCGCGATAAATAACCTGCCTGCTCCTCCATCTCCATCAAGTTCAGGAATAAATCCTACCGGGCAAAACAATATGCTTACCATTGTTTCAGAATCAATTATGGATGATGAATCAAGAGCCTCGGTAACAGTGGTAATTAAAAAAAAATCCGGAGACACCCAAACGACCCCAACTCCGTTTGAGGTATTTAAATCGCAGCATGCAACGGTAAATAGCACATCATTATTTACCGATGCGATGAGTGAATTATTAGTGAAACAGTATGCTGAACCTGAACTCAACAATTAATCTGAATTTTAAGCAGTTATTTCGCTGGTGGAAGCGAGAACTTGGCTTTTTAGTCCCTGAAAAAATAAGGCAGTTTTTTAACGGCCAACAAGGCTTCATCATCGCCTCTCTTGATGGCCGTGATTTAAAGCTGACCTATATAAATAACGGGCAAACTACAGCACTGGAGTTACCGGAAAGAGGTGCCAGAGATCTGACATTTCAAAATCTTTGTGAAAAAGATGAACGCTTGGCCAAGGCCAAGGTAATAATCAGGTTAACGGATCACAATGCAATCCAAAAAGAACTTAGTTTTCCGGCTGCAGCAAAAGAAAATATTAATCAAGTTGTTGCTTACGAGCTTGATCGCTATACGCCGTTTAAGGCAGAACAGGTTTATTTTGCTGTTAAACTGCTGCCTGGTATGAACGAGCCAGGACAACTCAAGATTCTGCTAATATTAACAACCAGAGAAGTTCTTGATGGCCTCTATAAGGATGTGAAAGCCCTGGGTTTATCGCCGCTACTTGCCGATTATCAGGGTTGTGCAAATAATCTTGATGAACTGGATCTCGCTTACAATCTTTTACCGGAGAAGCTGGGGCAAAAAACGGCACAGTTACCGCAATTGATTCACTGGGCTCTGATAACCTTGACCTGCTTGTTACTGATGGCTGTTATAGTGGTGCCGGTATGGTTTGAATATCAAACCGTTAATGAATTACAGGTAACAGCAGATTCCCTGGAAAAAGAAGCCAAAAAAGTTAAAACATTACAATCAGAAATTGATGCGGTAATAGACGAAACCCGTCAGTTAATTAAAGAAAAAAATGCGACGCCTGAAGTAATTGTTATATTAAATACATTAAGCTCACTGATTAAAGATGATACCTGGTTAAGCTATGCACAATACTCAGACGGACATTTGCAAATACAAGGAGAATCACCCGAGGCTTCAGCACTCATTGCCGTTCTTGAAGCATCTGAATTATTTGTTAATGCCCGATTTGCTTCGCCAGTGACTCAAGATAAAATCAGTAAACTTGAGCGGTTTCAGATTACTGTTGATGTTGCCAATCCAGGAGACATTAGCCGTGAGTAAAAACGAAAAAGCCACTCTATTTACACCTGAACGTCAACAACGCTGGATTGCCGTAGGTTTATTAATCACCATAGTAGTGATTACTATATTAGTTATTGTTGTACCTGTATTTAGCAAGGAAATGGAGCTACATGAAGCTAAAAACAACCTTATTTTCAGACTGCAGCAATATGAGCGTATTTTAGCAAAAAAAGAGGCGGTTATTGCCAGTGTAATTAACATAAAACAGCAACAAGAAAATCAAGGTTATTTTAACAGCCAAACAACGGATGCTTTAGCGTCCGCCGAGATGCAGGAATTTATAAAAAAAGCAATTGTCGATGCAGGCGGGCAATTAAGCAGTACTCAGGCACTTCCCGCAAACAATAAAGACAAGTTTAATCGAATAACCGTCAGAGTAAGAATGACCGGTAATAGTGAAGTATTGCGGGCCGTACTTTACAAGATAGAAACCTCCACACCATTGATTATTATTGACCAAATAGATATAAGACCCATGCGTGGCATCAGAAACCGAATAACCCGCCAAATCGAGTCCAGTAACGAATTAAATGTTAATTTTCAAGCGGTTAGTTTTATGAGAAAACAATCCAATGAATAATAAATTGATGTTTATTTTGACCTCTTTTTGTCTCTTGTGTATCTTCCTTATTATCGTTGAGTGGCTCTATGCCGAGCAGTCACAAAAACAGATCCTGACGTCATCAAATCCAACAGAAATAAAAATAGCCAGCGATGAAATGCCTAACATAGAGCTTACCAGGCAGTCCGAGGAAAGTTATGCTGATCTGATTGCCAGACCCTTATTTATTAAAGGCAGAAAACCCATAGACGAGCCCAGTCCTGAAGAAATCCAAAATATGGCTGTAGCCAATATCTTTGATTGGCAAGTTAACGGAATTTATACAACAAAAAAAGGCCTGTCTGCTCTGTTCAGTCGCTCTAAATCCAAAGTTGCCAAAGATAATCATCGAAGGGTTCTCATCGGCGGTGATCTTGATGGTTGGAGGCTGACAGAAATCCACTCGGACAAAGTCATACTTAATCAAGGTAATGAGCAGAAAGAATTATTGCTCAGAAAACCAAAGTTAAAAGATTTATCCAAAAAACCCAATCAACCCAATGCTACTCAACCAGAAGATAGTCAACCACAGCCCGCAGAAGGCGAACTTGAGAATACAAATGAATAATTTTAACAAAATAACAACAGCATCCTGCTTTCTGGTTATGGGTTTATCGCTGGCCAGCTGTGAGTTATTAGGCCCTAAACAAGTCGCCAAACTACCGTTAAATCCGGTAAAAAAAGAGCAGCCGGGTGTCGTTTTTCACCAATTGCAAAACAAACCACCCGCTAGTGCATCAGCCAAATTAACCAGCGAACTGTATCCGGGGACAGATAATTTTGTATCCACCACTCCGCAACAAAACAGAAAAACCAGTACAACAGGCACAGGCTCTTACAGTCTAAATTTTGACGAAGCGGACCTTGGTGAAGTAGCAAAAGTTATTCTGGGCGATATACTTGGACAAAATTATGTATTAAGCCCGAAGGTTGCGGGCAAAGTCACCTTGCAAACCACTGAGCCCTTAACTAAAGAAGAATTGCTACCTACCCTGGAAATGGTTCTGCGGATGAATAATGCTGCCTTGGTTAAAGATAGCAAAATTTATCATATTGAACCGGCCACAGAAGCTTTATTTATTTCTGATCTAAATAGCCGTTCGGGCTATCAAACCCGGGTTATACCGGTAAGAAATGTAGCGGTTCAGGATATTGCCGATATCATGAAACCTCTGGTACATGAAAAAACCATATTGAATGTTGATGGCCCCCGCAATATTCTGGTGGCTTCCGGGACGGCCGATGAAATGGCCAGGGTAATGGATCTGGTCAGCACTTTTGATATTGATGTGTTAAAGGGGCGTTCATTTGGGTTATTCACCTTGGCCCATGTTGATCCTGACACCATCATTGAAGAACTGGAAAGTGTTTTTTATCAAAAAAGTAAAGAGGGTAAATCAGGAGAGTCGACCTTCTTTCAGTTTATACCGATAGAGCGCTTAAATGCCGTTTTAGCAGTTACTCATCAGGCACACTATCTCAATGATATTGAAAGCTGGATATTCAGGCTGGATAAAGCCAATACAGCGAGTGGCGGTGGTGTTAATGTCTATAAAGTCCAGCATGTCGATGCGGAAGAATTATCAGATACCTTAAATGCAATTTTCACTGGTGAGGCAAAAAAAACCAAATCTGCCAAGGTTGCGCCTGGGGAAACAGCCTCGACCATGTCTAATCGGGATCCGACCAATACAGGCAGTAGCTCCTCCAGTTCCGGTAGTTCGATGTCCAGCAATCTGGGAACCTTCGCCTTGAATGAGCTTGATGAAAAATTAACGGCAGATAATGCACCATCCGATAATTTAGGAGCCTTCGCCTTAGGCGGGTCTAATGATAAATCATCGGCAAGCGGTGGCGGGGCTGGAGATATTAAAGTATCCAACGTCGGCAAGGTAAAAATAATTGCTGATGAACCCAATAATTCAATCATTATTGTTGCTACTGCACAGGACTACGAAATCATATTGCCCGTTATTAACCAGTTAGATGTGATGCCATTGCAAGTCTTGATTGATGCGACAGTAGTACAGGTTAAATTGACCAATAAATTGGAATATGGCATTTCCTGGTATTTATCTCAGGGAAATAGCCAGACCCTCATCAACAGTGCAGTAGGACTGGCAGGGGCGTCTGCTGCGGCAGTTGCAACCAGTGGGCTTAGCACTTTTTATAATGCGGGCTCGGTGAAGGCGCTTTTAAGGGCAGAAGCCAGTTTAGA
Source organism: Methylobacter sp. S3L5C (assembly GCF_022788635.1). Lineage (NCBI taxonomy): Bacteria > Pseudomonadati > Pseudomonadota > Gammaproteobacteria > Methylococcales > Methylococcaceae > Methylobacter > Methylobacter sp. S3L5C. The sequence goes on from NZ_CP076024.1 coordinate 1,101,601, forward strand.
TAATATCAATGTAATTTCTTCTCCCTCATTAATGGTGTTAAATAATCAGAAAGCAAAAATAAATGTGGGCGATCAAGTACCCATATCAACCGGCAGCACACAGGTTCCTATTGCTGGAGGTTCTACCGGTGCGAGTATTGCGCAATCCAATTCAATTCAGTATAAAGATACCGGTGTTACGCTGGATGTAACCCCCAGAGTCAATGCAAACGGCCTGGTTATTATGAAACTTAAACAAGTTGTTAGTAGTGTCGTGCCAGTTACCGATCCAACGTCCACTCAAGCCAGTTCACCCACCATCAATAAAAAAGAAATCGACAGTTCCGTGGCGGTTCATGATGGCGAAACGATAGTATTAGGTGGCTTAATTTCTGATGATGTTAGCGACAATAAAAACGGGGTGCCTTTTTTATATAACTTGCCGGTAATAGGCTCATTATTTGGCGGTACAAAAAAATCCGATGTCAAAACAGAGTTGGTTATCTTGATTACGCCAAGAGTAGTAAAAAGCAAGCAAGACTCCCGGATGATCTCTAATGAATTTAAACGTAAATTAACCGGGATTTATCAGGAAGAAGTATCGCAAGATCCGACAACCTTAGGTGAACCACAAAAAATCTTTCATTAATTACTCAGGTAGCCGTGTGATGGGCAAATAAGCATTGCCCGTCACACGTCAAAACTAATTACTGCGTAATAACTTCATTGCCTTTGCCGATTAACACGACATCAGCAGGGCGCAGCGCAAAAAGACCGTTGGTAACAACGCCGGTAATATTGTTGATGATCTGTTCCAGCTTGATTGGATCTAAAATAGTCAGATTATGAACATCAAGAATAACGTTGTGGTTGTCGGTAATAAAATTTTCCCGCCATACGGGTTGGCCACCCAATTTAACCAACTCTCTGGCAACATAACTTCTTGCCATGGGAATCACTTCAACCGGTAAGGAAAATGCACCCAACACATCAACGCATTTAGTTTCGTCGACAATACAAATAAACTGCTTGCTGGCTGCGGCAATAATTTTTTCACGGGTTAAAGCGCCACCGCCACCTTTAATCAAATGCTTGTGAGGACTCACTTCATCAGCGCCATCAATATAAACATCCAGCGTACCGACTGCATTCAAGTCAAATACCGGAATACCGACTTTTTTTAATTGTGCAGTACTGACTTCAGAACTGGAGACGGCACCCTCAATATCGGCTCTAAAATCGGCCAAAAAATCGATGAAATGTTTTACTGTAGAGCCTGTACCTACACCGATAATGGCAACATCTTTAATGTAATGCAAAGCAGCTTGAGCCACTTTTTGTTTTAATTCGTCTTGGGTCATGGTGCGCTTCCGTAATAAAGTAAATGGTGTGCGATAATACCGCAGAACCAGATATTCTTCAGCCGATTTTTTAATAAATGCCCCCAAACTACATAGAAAAAATCTTACGCGCCAAAGTTTACGATGTTGCCATAGAAACACCTCTGGATTTTGCCCCTTCACTGTCAGAGCGCCTAGTAAACCGCATTTTTTTAAAACGGGAAGATTTACAATCGGTATTTTCGTTTAAATTACGTGGTGCTTATAACAAAATATCCATGCTGGATGAGGCTTCCAGAGCTAAAGGTGTAATTGCCGCTTCTGCCGGAAATCATGCTCAAGGCGTGGCATTGGCTGCAAAAAAACTGGCGATTAAAGCCCTGATCGTAATGCCGACCACAACGCCGGAAATCAAGATAAAATCTGTTATGGCAATGGGTGCCGACATCATTTTATTCGGTGATTCGTACAGCGAAACCTATACCTATGCACTGGAATTGTCGACACAAAACGGGATGGTGTTTATTCATCCCTTTGATGATCCGGATATTATTGCCGGGCAAGGTACCGTTGCAATGGAAATACTAAGGCAACATCCCGGTGATTTACACGCTATTTTTGTACCGGTTGGTGGGGGTGGATTAATCGCCGGTATTGCCGTCTATGTAAAGTTTGTACGTCCCGATATAAAAATCATTGGTGTTGAGCCGTATGATGCCGATTGTCTCAATCGTGCCTTAAAAGCCAACAGCCGCGTCATTATTGATCAGGTTGGCTTATTTGCCGATGGCGTCGCCGTTAAACAAGTGGGTGCAGAACCTTTTCGACTGGCGCAAAGCTTTGTTGATGAAGTCATTACCGTTAATACCGATGAAATATGTGCCGCCATTAAAGATATTTTTGATGACACCCGTTCGATAGCAGAACCTGCCGGTGCGCTGGCTATCGCAGGCTTAAAGAAATATATTGAGCGCGAACAACTAACCGGACAAAACTTGATTGCTATCGACAGTGGCGCCAATATCAACTTTGACCGTTTACGCTATGTAGCCGAACGAGCGCAAGTCGGCGAACACCGGGAAATTTTGCTGGCAGTCAGTATTCCTGAAGTTCCGGGCAGTTTCTTGGCATTTTGTAAATTATTAGGTGGTCGCAGTATTACCGAATTCAATTACCGCTATTTTGACGCTAGCATGGCGCGGATTTTTGTCGGCATTTCCAGCAGTGGCCTTGAATCAGATCGTGCGACCGTCATCGGGCAATTACAGCAACAAGGCTTTCAAGTCACCGACATGACGGCCAATGAACTGGCCAAGGAACATAGCCGTTATATGGTAGGTGGACACGCCCCCCCTGAACTTAACGAACTGGTCTATAGCATCCAGTTTTCTGAACGACCTGATGCTTTATTAAAATTTTTAACCCAGCTTGGTGGACGCTGGAATATCAGTTTGTTCCATTATCGCAATCATGGCGCGGCTTTTGGCAAAGTGTTAATGGGTATACAAACAAGCCATGCAGAACAACAAGCCTTTCAACATTGCCTTGATGAACTGGATTTCACCTACAGCGATGAAACAGAAAACCCGGCTTATCAATTATTTTTCGGCGGCATAAAGTAATATCCATGAATTAATAAATCCAACTAGCGCAGAATTATTATTTATTTACAACGACTACAAGCATGCAAGAGGCAGTTACCAAGGCGGAAAGATAGGCACGTAACTGGTATTTTGAAAGCACAGTAAATGCATAACAAGACCGGCAAGGCAGGTGTATTAATTCCTGGAGATCACCTTATTTAAGAAAATCATCCAACATAATATCTGCATTTACAATTAACGTAAAATTAATAGATTAAGTTTTTATATAATTTTTTTATATTTTTTTACTGTTTTAACTAATTGTTTATAAATGGCTTTTATTTATATGTACTACGCCTGACTATAAAGAGTCCTTGCTTTACTTCAGTTAATGCATAAGATGTAAGCTGCATCACTAGTTTTACGTAGGTCTGTTCTTACTTTTGTGTTCTCAACGTTCGCAATTAAAGCGTTTGCCAATTGCAGTATTTATTCCTATTTTAGCTACGTTACTTCAGTAGGCTCTGAAGAGCTATAGTGAAGAGAGTGAATCGGATATTATCAACAGTTTTTTAAACGAGAATGACTATACCCAAGTGGTGCTGAATTTTTGTTTATTTACAACGACTGCAAATACTTAGAAGTAGTTGACGAGGCGGGAAAATAGGTGCGTAGCTGACTACGTAATTTTTTGATACCGCAGTCAATGAATAAAAAGACCGGCAAGCCGGGTATATTATTCGCAAGAAATTACCCAAGTCTTTTCTTGTCCATTATTCGACTAATCACTGAGATTTCCTCTCGTTTCAATATGAATGCGCTAAAGACTTTTCCTAAACCATTTAAATTGCTTGTTTTTATATTGATTCCGATGTTGGCCGGGATCATAAAATGGCAAGTACCGTCATATTTACCCGAAGGCAGCTGGGTATTTTTCTACGCAGCCGTGTTTTTTTGCTCTTCATTGAGTGGCTTTATTGGTGGTTTAATTGCAATCGTAGTATCGATTACAATCAATGCCTACTTCTTTATTGCACCGATATTTTCGCTGCAAATCACCGATGAACGCATGGTTTTCTCGACAGTCTCTTTTATGATTTTGAGCCTGATCGTCAGTGTAGTATTTGAGAAATTATACCGTTCGAGGATAAGACTAAAACATTTAAGTTCACTTCAATTAGATGACACTCAACATCGCTTGACATTAGCTCTGTCGGCTGCCAATGCGGGCCTTTGGGAATGGAATACACAAACCCATAAACATGAATGGACCAACAGCATTTGGGAATTATTTGGCCTGGATCCGAACAATCAAGCTGCCAGCTACGAACTCTGGCGTAGCATCGTTCATCCGGCAGATATAACTGCTGCTGAGTTGATACTAAATAAAGCCATTAAAAACCCTGATGACTTTAGTTTTGAGTGGCGATTGGCATTACCTGTACCAGGCAATGAGCGCTGGTTAATGACTCGTGGTCAGCCAGACTATAACAGCAAAGGCGAACTACAACTATTCCGTGGCCTGATCATCGACATTAGCGATCGTAAGTTAATCGAAAAACAGCTACTTGATAACCAACAGCGACTTAACTTTGCTTTAGAAACGCTCAAAGCCGGAGCTTGGGAACTAAACCTGATTAATAAAACAACCTTCCGGACACTTCAACACGACCAGATTTTTGGCTATAACACCTTGCAGCCAAAATGGGATTATGGGACTTTACTCAGTCATGTACTGCCTGAGGATCGTCCGATAGTAAAAAAATGCTTCACTGAAGCTCAAACTAATCATAGCAATTGGGATATAGAATGTCGTATTTGCCACGCTGACGGATCAATCCACTGGATTTCGGTTTTGGGTCGCCACAAGTTCGATAAATCAGGACATCCGTGCACTATAAGCGGTATGGTTCAGGACATTACCGCACGTAAACAAGCAGATGACCTTCGTAATTTACAAGCGGCAGCTTTGGAAGCTGCTGCCAATGCCATCATGATTACCGACCCCGAAAGTGTTATCGAATGGGTCAATCCGGCATTTATAGCGATGACAGGATACACATCGCTCGAAGCGATTGGTAAAAAACCTGCAGACTTGATTAATTCGGGTAAACAAGATCCTTCTGTCTACATTGATCTTTGGCAAACGGCCAACAGCGGTCAAATATGGCATGGTGAACTCATCAACCGTCGCAAAGATAATTCACTGTATGTGGAAGAGCTGACTAACACACCCGTCATCAATGATCAGGGTGAGGTTCAACATATTATTTCAATTCAGCAAGACATTACTGATCGAAAAAAGCAGGAAGAAGAGTTACTTCAATACCGTGATCATCTTGAAAAGCTGGTTAACAACCGTACCGAAGAACTTAACGAGGCACGCAAGCAAGCCGAACATTTGTCTCAGGTAAAAAGTAACTTTCTCGCAAACATGAGTCACGAAATTCGCACACCCATGAACGCCGTATTGGGCTTCAGTTATCTGTTGGAGCAGCAATCGATAAGTCAGGATGCCCGCAATTTGGTGCGCAAAATTAATGGTGCAGGCCAGTCATTATTAATAATCATCAATGATATTCTCGATTTTTCCAAAATTGAAGCAGGGAGATTGGAGGTTAAAAAGGTACCCTTTCTATTATTGGATCTTCTTGATAATTTAACCGTACTGATGTCGACCTTGGCTAACAACAAAGATCTGGAACTAAAAATTTTGCCACCTATTGATGTAAATTCATTAATCGGTGATGGGTTACGTATACAGCAAGTTTTGGTTAATTTACTCAGTAATGCAATCAAATTCACTGATCTAGGCGGGGTGGTATTACGCGTGACTATTGAAGCAGAGTTGGATGAGCAAATCAAACTGCGTTTTGTGGTAAAGGATACCGGTATCGGTATCTCCCTTGATCAGCAAAAACATCTGTTTTCTGCATTCACTCAGGCTGACAGCAGCATTAACCGCCGTTTTGGCGGCACCGGCCTTGGTTTAACCATTAGTCAAAAATTGGTAAATCTAATGGGTAGTGAACTGCAGCTCAATAGTATTATTGGTGAAGGTAGCGAATTTTCGTTCGTGCTGCAACTACAGAGAAATACTGAAATAGAGCATGCACCGTCCAAACTTACTAATCTTAATGTTCTGATTATTGATGATAACAGCATCGCTCGTGAAGCGCTGCTAACGACAGTCCGCAGCTTGGGATGGCATGCGGATGCAGTTGAATCAGGTCCACCTACGCTATTTCACATACAGGAGTATATTAATAGTCAAAGACCTTACGATTTAGTACTACTGGACTGGAAAATGTCGGGACTGGATAGTTTGGAAACAGCTCACGCCGTTCGTCAGATGATAAGCAATAAAAGTAATCAGCCAAATTATATCCCCATTATATTGTTGGTTTCTGCCTATTCCCAAGAATCCCTCAAATCACTACCTGCTATTAGCCATATTAATGCACTATTAAGTAAACCGATTTCGCCATCCACACTTTATAAAATCGCCTTGGACTTACTGAAAGACTCCGATATAAAAGCGCTGGAAGTACCTATAAAAATATCTGGCCAAAAAATTCCCGGTGTCAGGGTATTGGTGGTCGATGATAGTGAAATTAATCGTGAAGTAGTGAAAAGTATTCTTGAGGGGGAAGGTGCTTTGGTCAGTACGGCTAATGATGGCGAGGAAGCACTGCATTGGCTATCAAAGTATCCCCATAGTGTGGATATCGTCCTTATGGATATTCAAATGCCGCGTATGGATGGTTATGTTGCAACCCAAAAGATACGCCAGAATCCTGATTTTGCAGAGCTACCAGTTATAGCATTGACGGCAGGCGCTTTTGAGAGCCTGAAAAATGATGCATTGGCTGCGGGCATGAACGATTTTATAGCCAAGCCTTTCAACGTGCCGGAGTTAATGACACTGATTCAACATTGGACGAAATATCCCCAAATATTATCTAACGTAACTGAATAGACTACCGGTAAGACTGGATCTTGATTTTCAGCCTAATCAATATCCGCTGTCGTAAATCAAGCATTGAACCATTATGAAAAACGAGATGGTAGCTGCTTTGGCATTCCTGAATCAGCCCGAATTGTAGCACTCGCTGATGTATTTGACACATTGGCCATGCTCCGCCCTTACAAAGAACCTTGGGTGTTGGAAGCTATTTTTGCAACTATACGAGAGGGTTCCGGGAAGCACTTTGATCCAAGAGTCGTCAGTTGTTTTTTTGATATTCAAGCGGAAATCCTTGAGATTAAGGATGCATGGGCGCCACTTTATGGTGACATTTAATCTCGCACAGAGCGCCTCTGTCTGCTTGATGGTAATGATTAAAAGTAGAGAATATATATGTAATCCAATCTTCACGTTTTTAATTTTCCAAAGCGTGGCAGGATTTGCAATCCCGCCACTCTTATTTTCAAAGCGATGTTATTTAACAGTCACCGGGCTACAATTCGTCCTGCAGGCGTTGATAAATACCCCCAAAACTGCCGTTACTCATTAATACAAAATGTCCGCCTGAACGCGCTTCAACTTTAAGTTTGGCAATAATATCATCCAGCGACTGACAGATTTCAATATTGTTGGCGTAATTTTTCAGCTTGCTTAAATCCCAATCCAGATTTTCCGGCTGATAAATAATAGCCAGATCAGCATCAGCCAGCGATTTTGCCAGCGTTTCTGTATGCACACCCAAACGCATGGTATTTGATCTGGGCTCTACAATAGCAACAATACGCTCCTGCCCTACCTGTTTACGCAAACCATCCAACGTTGTGGCAATTGCGGTCGGATGATGGGCAAAATCATCGTACAGCGTTACGCCATTAATTTTGGCAATCACTTCCATGCGCCGTTTAACATTGATAAATTGACCTAAAGCGGCTATGGCATCTTTTGGCAAAATACCGACATGATTTGCCGCAACGATGGCAGACAGCGCATTGTAAACATTATGCTCACCGGTCAAAGGCCAATCGACTATACCTTGCTCCGTATTTTCAAACTCTACCGAGAATTGGCTACCATCGGCTTTAAGCAGTTTTGCATTCCATAAGGCATCGGCATTAATCGAAGTTTTTTCAACAGGCGTCCAGCAACCCATAGCCAAAACATCGTTGATATTGGCATCACTCTCAGGACTGATAATTAAACCTTCACCGGGAATGGTTCTAACCAAATGATGGAACTGGCGTTTTATCGCGTCCAGATCAGGGAAAATATCAGCATGATCAAATTCCAGATTATTCAGTATTGCTGTGCGTGGTCGGTAATGAACAAATTTTGAGCGCTTGTCAAAAAAAGCGGAATCATATTCATCAGCTTCAATGACAAAAAAATCGGGCTTATTTTTCAGTTCAGAGCCCCCCAAACGTGCTGAAATACCAAAATTTAGCGGAATACCACCGATTAAAAATCCCGGATGAAAGCCTTGATGCTCAAGTATCCAACCCAGCATACTGGCTGTAGTGGTTTTACCGTGAGTTCCTGCCACACCCAGCACCCACTTATCTTGCAACACATGCTCTGCCAACCACTGCGGTCCCGATACATAATGCAGGCCTCTATTTAATACCGCTTCAACTTCCACGTTACCGCGTGACAAAGCATTGCCAATAATGACCAGATCGGGATTGCCATCGAGATTTTCAGCGCGATAGCCGTCCATCAATTCAATACCCTGTTGTTGTAATTGTGTACTCATTGGCGGATAGACATTTTGGTCAGAACCACTGACCTGATAGCCCAACTGCCTTGCAATCACGGCAAGTCCGCCCATAAATGTTCCGCAAATACCTAAGATGTGAATATGCAATGTCGTGTCCTGATAATTGTAAAAAAGAAGAGGTTTTTCATGGCTTATTTATTGATATGAAATAGTTACTTGCGTTTAATGATAAGTTGCTGTGAAATATTCATAAAATAATCCCTATATGATCTGATAATGACCGAAAAAAACAAAATAATAGTTGAAGCGACACCCTATTTCATAGCCGAACAATCGGCTCCTGAAAAGGATCGTTATGTATTCGCCTATACCATCACTATCACTAACAAAGGCACTGTGCCTGCACAACTGCTTAATCGTCACTGGTTAATTACCGACTCCAATGGTAAAGTTCAGGAGGTAAGAGGCGATGGCGTTATTGGCGAACAGCCTTATCTTAAACCGGGAGAAATGTTTCGTTACACCAGTGGTGCAATACTTGAAACTCCGGTTGGCACCATGCAGGGCCAATATACAATGCATTCGGATGAAGGTGATAATTTTAATGCCCAAATCCCCCAATTTACTTTATCCATTCCAAGAACACTGCACTAATTAAATGTCTATTTATGCTATTGGTGATATACAAGGCTGCTTTGATGATTTATTAAGACTACTTGATACCATTTCTTTCAATGAAAACACCGATCAACTGTGGTTTGCAGGTGATCTGGTTAATCGTGGGCCCAAGTCCCTGGAAACCTTGCGCTTTGTTAAATCACTAGGAAATTCGGCCGTTACGGTGCTTGGCAACCATGATATGCACTTACTCGCCGCATCGTGTTTACCCAAAGTGGCCGATAAAAAGAATACTCTCTGTCAAATACTTGAAGCACCTGATCGGGATGAGTTAATTGATTGGTTAAGACATCGGCCACTGTTTCATTATAACGATGATTTCTGTTTACTTCATGCCGGCTTACCGCCTCAATGGGATTTTAAAAAAACTCAAAAAATGGCCTTGCTGGCAGAAAAGACTTTAAAAAGCCCTGATTATCAGGACTTTTTAAAACAAATGTACGGAAATAAACCTAATATCTGGTCAACCAGCTTAAAAGGCGTCTCAAAATTACGTTTTATTATTAACTGTTTTACGCGTATGCGTTATTGCGATGTTAATGGCCGCCTTGACTTTGCCAACAGCGGTCCTTTAGGTTCCCAGCCTAAAAATTTGTTACCGTGGTTTGAAGTGCCAAAACGTAAAAATGCTGATATGCGCATCATCTTTGGACATTGGTCTACGTTGAGCTACTACGAAGGTCCCAATTGTTATTCCATTGATACCGGCTGTTTGTGGGGCGGACAACTGACCGCAATAAAGCTGGGTGAACAGGTACAGCGAATCAGTATTGATTGTAAAGGCTATAAGAAACCCAACAAAAATGATTATATTGTCACACCTACGCTTGAAGAAATGACTTAAATGACCCGTTTGTTGAGAGAAACCGGGTCATTATTACTACTTTTTAAACCATAAAACCGCAGCTTCCGGGACTTATCTTTCAGGCACCGAAAACAGCGGTAACGTATTGTTTAAAACTTGTAACCGGCCTGCATAATGAACGTGCGTTGTGGTAAGGGATGGTTGAAAAATGCCTGATAGTCGTTGATATTGTCTATACCTGCAGACACATGACCTTTTTTATCATTGAAATGGTAAGTGGCTTTTAAATCCACATACACCGATTCATTAAAGGCTGCATAATAAGGAAGTTGTAAGTCCATATTATCCAACTGCGAATACATTCTGCCCTGATAACGGGTGCCCACCGAAAAATCCAGATCCCTGCCATAGTGATAAGTCGCCAACAGGTTGGCCCGAAAATTAGGCAGCAACGGAAAACTTTTGCCAACATAATTAAGGTCATTATCGTTTTTCAGAATTTCCGAGTTTAGAATAGTTGTATCGAGTTTAATATCAAAATTGGAATTAAAAACCTGGTTTTGATTAACGGTAAAATCGATACCATTAATCTCGACTTCACCAATGTTGGACAGCGAGCTGGTATAATTGCCTGCGGGTACTTTGCCAAGCGCCGAGTTTGATATGTACGAGCTATAAATGGCATTACTCACGTTCTCATGAAACAGATTCAATCGAACATAGCCGTTATCAAAATCATATTCTCCCAACAAGTTGTGATGCATGCCATCTTCCGGCTTAAGTGCGGCATTACCAACCGTTGAACTACCGGTTAAACTATTGGAATTGTCAAATAATTCGCCCACCATTGGAAACCGGTAAGCCTGACCCAAAGAGTAACGAAATTTCATGCGTCCCGGCTCGTAACCCAAGGAGAATTTAGGAGAGAAACCCGATGACTGTTGATTTGCCGGCGCATTATTTACTGTCTTGGTAATCGCATTTGCGGCATTAAGCGTGTTGGACGTGTATACGCCGTCGGACATATTCCAACGCTCCAGACGGGTACCAAAAGTCGCATCCCAATCCGACATAAAACGCCAGGTTAGTTGACCGAATATGGCATGCGTATCGGTTGCGCCACCACTACGTAGTGAGAGATTGGTTTGTTGACTATCGAGATAATTATTCGAACCATATTGACTGGTATACATTTTTGAGTGTTGATACTCGTAGCCGGTAGCAAATGACAACGATTTAAAGCCCAAAAATTCCTGGTTATCGAATTTTGTCGACACATTAACCCAACCCATACTATCAACATTGGTAACCTGACCTTTATTGCTATTTAAGGGATCATTGGGATTTAACGTCGATGAAACCGACTGATCGTTAATTACATCGAACCAACTGATATTGGTGTTGGTATTCCAGTTGCCAAATATGTTGCCTTTTAAACCGCCACCCAGCGTAAACGTCTGTCTATTCTGTTGACTGGTTCCAAAGCTGTTATTTGCAGGAACTAATTTCAAACCATTGTAGTTATAAGCCGTAGACCCATTACCATAAACCGGTTTGCCTGCGGCATTGGTCAGATAAGTCTGGCCGGTACTGTTTACATCAAGCTCTTCAAAAGCCGTGGTAAACAAGGCATCCAGTTTTGGGGTGATCGCATAACCACCTTTCCATTTATAAAGATTGTCTACTGAGTGGCTGATACCCGCATCGCCATAAGAAATACGTGGCTGGCCGGCATAACCACCTTGATTTGCCTGCGTGCCAATGGCTTTGGGATTTTGTTCCATATAAGCACCATTGACTACGCCAGCACCTCTAGCGGCGGGTAATAATGGCCCGCCGTTAGGTCCGGCTGAATTGGAATAGCCATAAGTTGTCATTGGCTGGCCTTCATTCTCCAGATGGTTATAGGAAAAATAACTACTGAAATCACCAAACTTGTCGCCGTAAGAACCAAAGGTTTTAAACCCTTGCAGATTTTTATCCGTTCCCTGATATTTATACGGTTGCAATATATAGGTTGCTTCTGTGTAAACCTCGCGCTTTTGTGGTAGCAGAGTATTGATATTGATAACGCCGCCCATCGCATTACCGCTATATTCAGCTGAAAAAGGTCCGGAAAGAATATCAACCGACTTAACCTCTCCAGGTCCAACCAAACCCCAGCGCGGAGAGCCGTTAAAGCTATACTGCAATGAATTCCAGATCGGCATGCCATCCATCATCACCATCACCCTACCACCCTGATAAGGATTGGAGCCACGCATGCCGACAGGGGCATTAGGGTCCCCAATATAGCGTTGACGAACAACAACACCAGATTCGTATTTAATGGCATCCGAGGTAGTGACGGCATTGGTTTTCTCAATGTCTTTTTTGGTCACCGTCGTTTTAGGACTTGCAAAATCGGTTTTTGAGGGCGTTTCAGGTCGACCATCTTCAGAGTCCGAGACACCGGTGACAACCATATCTGACAATGCCATTGCAGCGGCTTTTTTCTTTTTATCTGTAGAGGCTTCCTTGTCGGTAGGCTCGCTATTTTGTATGATTTCGCCCAAGGCCAGAGGAGAGCTCATTATAAGCACACAAAGCAGGGTATTTCGCATATTACGCGGAAAAGGTGGATTACTATAGGCCATCGTCAAATGTTCCATTTTAAAGTTAAAATAAAAGCTACTTTTTTTCTATTTTATCAGTAGCGACAAATATTTTAAGCACTATTTATGCCAATATTATCTATCGCCTTATTTTAGAGGGGTAGCTTTGATTTATATTAGCCACAGCGCTGTAAGCTACCACTTACCTTTACAAAACCGTGTCATATGACACAGTTTTTAAAAAAAATAGGTCATATAACACAGTTTTTATAAAAACATCTTTGCCATAAATGACTAAATAAGCTGTTAATAAGGGCTGTAAAGCTTTGGCCTGATATTTGCTTATATCAAGATTCAATATTAACTCTTAGCCCGGAAATTTAAGATGACTTCTATCAAGCCACCTTTCCCGCTTAATTCACGACACGCACTAATCTGTTTACTGATACTGACAACACCATTGGCTGTTGCAGAAACCCAAAAAACCGTTACCGGCAAAAAAGCTACCGCAGATAATGCGAAAGCAGAAATGCCAACCATCACGGTCACGGAAAAAATAGCACCTACCGCCACTGCCAAAGAAGTCTACCGACTGCCAACTACGACAGAGAGCGTGACCAGCGAAAAAATTGATAACACCATCAATGCGATGACTGCGGAAGATGTTATTAAATACATGCCCAGCATTCAGGTTCGCAAACGTTATATCGGTGATACCAATGCACCGGTGGGTTGGCGCACGTCGGGCACGGCTGCTAGTGCTCGCGGCTTGATCTATGCTGACGGCATTCTGCTGTCATCCTTGCTGGGCAACAACAACGGCAATACCGGGTCACCACGCTGGAATATGGTATCGCCCTCGGAAATTGAGCGGGTTGATGTCATGTATGGGCCTTTTGCCGCAGCCTATTCCGGTAACTCAATGGGCGGCGTGATTGATATTAAAACCAAAATGCCGGAAAAATTTGAGGCTGGTGGTGATATAAAATCAACCTGGCAGGATTATGGTTTTTATGGCAAGAAAAATACTTACGACAGTCAGGAATATTCTTTCAATGTCGGGGATCGTTACAAAGACTTTGCCTTCCGTTTTGATGTAAGTCATCTGGATAGCCATAGCCAGCCGATAACTTTTATTAATCCATTGGCAACCGCTTATACGAATACGGTAGTAAATGGCAGGGTTACCAGAACAGCAGCCCAGAACAAAGCAACTGCTTTAGCTGGAGCAACCGCAGTCACTGGAGCCATTGCCAATAAAAACCCGTATGGCGTTGATGCGCAAGTATTGGGGGCAGGAAATCTTAATCATACCGTGCAGGACAATTTCAAATGGAAATTTGGCTACGATATTACTGACACCATCCATGCGGCTTATACGCTGGGTTTATGGCAGAATGACAACAATGCAGGCTTTGAAAGCTATCTACGTGATAGCGCCGGTAATGTGATCAATAGTGGTAATGTTAAAGTTGGCGGAAATGTCTACGCGACCAGTTTTGCAGAAACCAGAGCAGAACAAATGCATTGGTCACACGGCATGAACCTTAAATCCGACACCGGCGGAAAATTTGATTGGGATTTGGCAGGCAGCGTGGTTGAATATGGTAACGATTTAAGTCGAACATCGACACAAACGCCTGCGCAAGCGGCCAACAGCGGTGCCGGCACAGTTACCAGTCTAACCGGAACCGGCTGGAATACTGCCGATGCCAAGGGCATATGGCGACCCGGCGTTAGCCTGTTGGGCACGCATGAAGTCAGCTTTGGTTTTCACCATGATTTATACAATTTGGATAATCCGCAATATAATGTTAGTAACTGGCAGGCCAACGATACTGGTGTCATGAGATCCAATTCGCAAGGCAAGACCCAAACCGAAGGTTATTGGCTACAGGATGCCCTGGATTTCAATAAAGACTGGAATTTTACCTTGGGTGGACGTCTGGAAAACTGGCATGCTTTCGATGGCTATAATTCCGCTTTAGTCGGCACTACACTGCAAACAGTGAATCAGTCGAACCGTAATGATTTGCAATTTTCGCCCAAGGCAAAATTGACCTGGAAGCCTTTGGAACGAGTACAGACCGGCCTCGCCATCGGTCAAGCCTATCGCTTTGCGACGGTAACCGAGTTGTTTCAAACAACTACCGTTACTTCTGGTGGCGTAACCAACATTATCAATGGCAATCCCAACCTCAAGCCAGAAGAAGCGCTGTCTTCCGAATGGTCTAACGAATATTTTCTGGATAACGGAAAATTGCGTCTTAGCTTGTTTCAGGAACGCGTAAAAGATGCTATTTTCACGCAACAAACTTTATTGTCCAATAATAGCGTTTCCAGTGTCCCTTCAAATGTCGGAGAAACGCAAACCTACGGTATTGAAGTTGCTGGTGAAGCCACTGATGTCGGCATACAAGGTATTGATCTTTACGGTAATGCCACCTGGGCTGATTCCAGAATTACCGACAATGCCGAGGCCGATGCGGCTGCTGTTATCGCCGGCCCTACTGCCGCCAACCCCAATGCCAATCAGCCGTCAACCGGCAAACGTCAACCCCGGGTTCCCGAGTGGCGTGCCAGCGCAACGGTTGCTTATCGTCCGACCAACAAGATTACCACCTCAGTCAGTGGGCGCTATAGTAGCGCACAGTTTAGTCAGTTAAATAATAGTGATATCAATGCTGCTACTTATGCATCTGGTGGTACGGCTTACTTTATTGTTGATTTACACGCCAAATATCAAATCACCAAACAAGTGAGTGCTGCCGCAGGTATTGATAACGTTAACAACCAAGAGGTCTGGTTATTTCATCCCTTCCCGTCACGTACTTACTTTGCCCAGATAAAGTATAATTATTGAGCATAACATAGTAGGGTGGGTAGACATTTGTTTGCCCACCACACACATTTATTAAAAATATCATGATAAAAACGACTACTGCTTTGCTATTACTTGCACTATTGACCTTAACCGGTTGTGCAACAGGGACGGATATAAAATCCGCCGACAACGCGAAACCCATGCATCAACATGGCCTGCCGCCAACCAAAAAAGCCATTTGTGCCAATCCTGCTGCGGCACCATCAAGCCAGTGCTCTGAATCTGCTACGTCTACCTTTGACAGCAAAGGCGTACTCTGGGTTACCTGGGTAAACAATGACTTTCTTTATGTGCAATCATCGCCTGATAAAGGCTTAAGCTTTACTACACCGGTTAAGGTCAATGCCGTCGCTGAAGCGATTGCGGCCAAAGGCGAAAGTCGCCCAAAAATAAAGCTGGATAATAACGGCGTGATTTATTTAACCTGGGATCTCACCCTGGATAAAAAGCGCAGTACCCATATACGCTTTAGTCGTTCAACCGATGGCGGCCAACACTTTTCCAGTCCTGTTACCGTTAATGATAATATCGAGATAATACGACATCGCTTTAACAGCATGGCAATTGGCAAAAATGGCGAAGTTTTTATTGCCTGGCTGGACGCACGTCATACCGAGGCCGACAAGAAAGCCGGTAAAGAATTTAAAGGCCTGACCCTTTATTACACATGGTCTGATGATGGTGGTAAACATTTCCAGCCAAGTAAAAGTATCGCCGACCATGCCTGTGAATGCTGCCGTATAGATACGGCAATGGCTCCAGACAACACGCCCGTTATTATTTGGCGGCATATTTTTGATGGCAAAATACGTGATCATGCCCTCGTTAAATTTAAAAACTGGAATACCCCGGGTCAAGTAACTCGTTTAAGCCATGAAAACTGGGAAATTGATGCCTGTCCTCATCATGGTCCGGCACTGTCCATTACTGAGGCCGGCACCTATCATGCCGTATGGTTTAGTAACGCCGAGTCCAGACAAGGTTTGTTTTATGCTTACTCTAAAGATGCCGGACAACGTTTTTCCGAACCGGTGAACTTTGGTAATGACGGTGCCAGTCATCCGCATGTTTTGGGATTAGGTCTTCAAGTGGCCGTGGTTTGGCAAGAATTTGACGGCACCAACAACACTATTCAAATAATAAAATCAGGAGACGAAGGTAAAACCTGGAGCAACCCAGAAGTGATAGCCCAATCAACTGAAATGATTGATGAACCGTTTCTGGTCAGCGATGGACAAGCTATTTATTTATCATGGCACTCACTGCAACATGGCTATAAATTAAAACACCTATAAGGTAATGTCCTGCGAATAAAATTCTTGGATATCACCGAACCAGATTGTCATTAGTTAGTATAAATAGAATTCGCAGCCATTGTTAACTTCTCAATATTTGCCAGATAGTCGCAAACCCGGTTTTAAAGTCTGCGTAGCTTTGGCAAATACACCTGGTCATTAATGAACAATGACTCGTTACCTAAATTTAAGTCGTCATCATGCCATCTATTAAACCCGTGCTTGAAGCCAGAAATCTTGTCGTTAACTATAAAAACCACCGCGCCATTGACGGCCTTAATTTATCGGTGCCGGCAGGTACTGTTTATGCTCTTCTAGGCGGTAATGGCGCAGGAAAAACCTCCACTATCAGTACTTTTTTGGGCTTTAATAAACCAAGCAGCGGCAATGTCTATATAGACGGTGAGTCGCCTGACGAAAATCCGGCAGGAGTTCGTGCCAAATTGGCTTATTTACCGGAAAATGTCGCTCTCTATGATTATATGAGCGGACTGGAAAATCTGACTTTTTTCTGCGCCTTGGCGGGTATTCAAGTGTCGCGTCAACAAGCGCATGAACAGCTCTTAAATGCCGGTCTGCAAGCTGATGCCCATGACCGACGCGTATCGACCTACTCAAAAGGCATGCGCCAAAAAGTGGGCCTGGCTATCGCCTCGGCAAAACATGCGAAAGTTATGCTGTTGGATGAACCTACCTCAGGCCTTGACCCCAGCGCAGCAAACGATTTTGCCAAACAGATACGTACAGCCGCAGATTCAGGACTGGCGATATTAATGGCCACCCATGATCTGTTCAATGCAAAGCAAGTTGCCGATCGCATCGGTATTATGAAAGCCGGACGTCTGGTCGAAGAATTTGATGCCCATACAGTGGCACATGATGAACTGGAACAAAAATATCTGGCACATGCACGGGGCTTGCAATGATCCTGTCGATTGTACGCAAAGAGATGCTCTCGGTACTTAGAGATGGCAGACTTTTGCTATTGGCATGTTCAGTGTTTGCGGTATTAACCGGCTTTTTTCTGGCGTCTGCCAATGAACAACAACAGCTACAACAAGAAAAACAGAGGGTAGGCCAGACCGCCAAGGAACAATGGGATAGTCAGGGTGTCAAGAACCCTCATGCCGCTGCGCATTTTGGTATTTATGTATTCAAACCCGACTCCGCGCTGGCATCGATTGATCCCGGCTTAAGGCAATATACCGGTCAGGCACTCTGGCTGGAGCCGCACAAACGCAATCGGGTGCGCTTTAGTCCTGCCGCCGATCAAGGTCTGGCAAGTCGTTTTGGCCAGTTAACGGCAGGCTTTGTATTATATGCCTTGCTGCCATTATTGATCATTGGCCTAGCTTTTAATGCCGTAACCCAAGAGCGTGAGCAAGGTACGTTGCGAATGCTGTATAGTTTGGGTGTATCAGGCACCAAACTTTTATTAGGCAAATTTACCGGCTTGTTATTTGTGTTTGTGGTGGTGTTGATGCCTGCCATGCTGGTCGCCATACTCATTTTGTATCAAAATTTTGCTCTCACTGGTGACGATCTGCTCAGATTGCTTGCCTTAAATAGTACTTTTTTGGTTTATTACGCGATATTTGCCGCTTTGGCCATGGCGGCTTCAGCGTGGCTTAAAAGCAGCCGACAGGCACTGTTTATCTTGCTGGCATTTTGGTTGGCCAGTGTTTTGGTTGCACCACGACTGGGTGCGACAACGGCAGAGATAATACTACCCATACCCACAGCGACGACATTCTGGAATGCCATCAAACAAGACATTCAGCAAGGTTTGGCAAGCGATGGCGATCATGATGCACGAGCTGCGCTATTTAAGGCCCAAACACTAAAAGATTACGGCGTAACGAGTGTTGAAGAATTACCTGTAGGCTTTACTGCGCTCAATCGCAACTTTAATGATCGCTATTCCAGCCGCGTTCACGCACTGCATTTTGATAACCTCAGTGAGCTATGCCAGCAGCAAAGTCGCCTTATTCATATCGCCTCACTACTGGGCCCGACCATAGCAATGCGCTCAATATCCATGACCCTTTCCGGTATGGATTTGGCACACCAACGTCATTTTGAAGATGCTGCCGAAAATTATCGACATTACTTTATTGATTTAACCGATACCTGGGATGGCGAACGTAGCCACGGATCAGGGCACAATGCTCAAGGCCATGATGCTGACTGGCAAAGCGTAAAGGCATTTAATTATGCCTCGCCTTTGCTGGGCTTTGCCCTGCATACTGCCTGGCTGGATCTATTGGTCTTGCTGTGCTGGCTGATGGCTGCGCTAATACTGTTGTTACTGTCGGCAAAAAGGCTTAAACCATGATGTTATTACTACATGCCGAGTGGATACGCTTTATACGTAACCCCATCAATTTATGGGTCATTGGCGTATTTTTTATTTTATTGGCCAGTAGCGCAATCTGGTCAGGGCTTGCCGCCAGCCAATTTCGGGAGCAGGCTCTGCAGCATCCGGTTAAATCTGCCAGCCGGCAAGTACAGGCAGAAATGCACGATGCTCCCGGTAACAATCAACATCAGCATAAAGAATCATCGGCATTATCTGTCAGCAATACCGCCGAACCGTTGCGTCTTGCTACCTTGGGGGGACTGGCCCTGAGTGTACGACAAGCAGACTTGTCTGGTACCGAGATAAATATATCAACCCGCAGTCGGCATACCGATGGACGCAATAGTGATCAATTGTTTAACCCGTTATTACGTGAACTGGGATTACTTGATTTTGCTACAATACTGGCATTATTATTGCCATTAACCGTCATTGGACTTACCTATGGATTAGTGCAGGAAGATAGGGAGAAAGGCATATGGAGCCTGGTTTGTGCACAAATGACACGACCCTGGCTATTGGTATTTGCGGCACTCTTCGTGCGCCTGATGCTGGTATTACTACCGTCAATTGCAGCGTCACTGCTGGCATTTTCTCTGGATTCAGGCGCTACCATGCAGGCAACAATTCATTGGGTCGCCTTTATCACTGTATTCACCGGCGTGTGGATTCTGGTTTCCGGACTTTTTCTGTTGTTGCCGGTTTCATCCGGAGCAGCAGCGGTGGGTATGTTGGGAGTATGGTTGATTGCGACTTTTGCCGTGCCGGCGGGTTTAAGCTGGGCGGCCAACAACCATGACCCGATGCCGTCCCGTTTAACAACCATTGTTGATATTCGACAACTTCAGGAACAATCGTCAAAACAACGAATGGAGTTATTATCAATCTGGTATCAGACACATCCTGATCATCCACCGTCTGTGCCCTTGCAGGAACTACCCCGTGAAATTGCTGCGATGCCTGCCAGTCTGGAGCTTGATAGCAAAATAAGACCATTAATGTTCCGCTTTGATAGCGTTCGTAAAGCGCATTTTGAATTTATGGAGCGTTGGTCGGCGTTATCACCCGGACTGGCAACGGTATTAATGGCAGATCGTTTGGCGGGTATTGATGCCGCGCGTTATGCTGAACATATCCAGGCCGTTAATCAATTTGAAGATCAGTGGCGGACCTTTTTTGTCCCTCGCATCATGCATAATGAAAATTTGTCAGCGGCTGATTATGAAAAATTACCCGCATTCCAAACTATTTCGGCATCAACAGATCAGAAAGAATGGTCGGTAATCTTAAAACAGTTACTCAGTGGAGCGGTATTATTACTGCTATTGCTGGTTTTACGTAAAAAATTTGGCAGCCCTTAAAATATAGGGGCAATGTTGGTTATACCGGTTTTTTCCAAGAAACAGTTATAACAAATTTATTTGATGCATGTTCCTGACAGGCTATTTAATTAGCAATTGGTTATAATTACTTGCATTGATACACAACTACACACTTATAAACAGTTATTGCTTATGTCTTCATTAAATACTTTTAATTTCAATCACTCAACATTTAACCCCGCAGCACAACAGAAAAAATCGCGTCTGGTTGCAGGAGTTCTATTGCCGGTGGTGGTTGGGTTACATCTCGCCTTGGCGTGGTATTTATTAAGCGCGCCGGCACCAGAACCCAAAAAGCCACTGGTGGTCATGGAAGTGGTGATGTTGAAACCTGAGCCGGTTTTAAAACAAGCGCCCAAAGAACCTGCGCCCGCACCGCCAGCTATCAAGAAAGAACCTATAAAACCCAAGGCCGTCATAACACCACCCAAGCCGGTTAAAAAGCCGGTCGTGATAAAAAAACCTGCGCCGCTACCTAAGCCGAAACCGACAGAAATAAAAGAAGTGGTCGCTTTACCTAAATTTGAGCCAGTGCCAATGCCGGCGGCGGCACCGGCAACTTCGGCACCATCAACATCAAGCGCAAAAACAAAAACGTCAACCACAGGACGGGGAAGCGGTGACAGCGGCCCGGTTGTTTCCGGTGTCGTGGCGTTGGTGCGCGTACCGCCAAAATATCCGCCTCGTGCAGCCAGTCGACATATTGAAGGCTGGGTAACTGTCGAATTTACTGTGCAAACAGACGGCTCAGTGGATGATGCTGTTGTTGTCGGAGCAGAGCCCGAAGACACTTTTGATGAGGCGGCACTCACCGCCATTAGCAAATGGAAATTTAAAGAAAAAATTGTCAACGGTGTCGCAGTAACGCAACGCGCGGTGCAAAAATTACAATTCAAACTTGAACACTAACTCTCACTTTTAGAAAATTTTATAAAGGATAATAACTGCATGCTTACCCATATTTCCCCCCAAATTATTATTAATGGAACGCTTTATACCTTGCTGGTTTTTTCAGTAATAACATGGACGCTAATTTTTTTTAAACTCTGGCAATTTATTAATAACAGCCGTTGTAATGAACGTTTTGAAAAAGCGTTTTGGAATTTGCCCGAGTTACAGCAAGTTAAAAAACTGTCACCTGACCTGGCCAAAGGCTCACAAGCCCGACTGGCTTATGAAGGCGTAACCTGGCTGGATGAACATCAACGTTTGGCAGGAACAAAACTTCAACATTGTGGCGATTCGGCAGAATTGCTGGAACAAGCCCTGCGCGTTCAGTTACAACAAGAGCAACATTCCATGGAAGGTGGCTTAACATTGTTGGCCAGTATCGGCAGCACAGCGCCCTTTGTCGGTTTGTTTGGTACCGTATTGGGCATAATGCATGCCATGCATGAAATTACCGCCAGCGGCTCTACCAGTTTGGATGTTGTTGCCGGCCCGATTGGCGATGCCTTGGTTGCTACCGCTATTGGTATTGCAGTCGCTGTACCTGCGGTTTTAGCTTATAACTTTTTACTGCGCCGCGTAAAAATACAACGCACGCGCCTGGAAAACTTTGTGGCCAGCTTTCTCAGCGTGGCATTAAACACTAAAAACGAGCAGGCATAACTGATGGCATTTAAACCTCAATCTGACGATGAAAGTGCGTTAAGCGAAATTAATGTCACGCCGTTAGTGGATGTGATGTTGGTGCTGGTAATTATTTTATTGGTTACTGCGCCACTACTGACACAATCAGTACATGTGACGTTACCAAAAACCGTTGAAACGACGGCCAATATCGATGATCAGCCCTTACAACTTGGTATTGATGCGCAAGGCATCATGACCATCAATAAAAACCCCGTCACTGATTTAGCCGCACTTGAAATTGCCTTAAAAGCCGAACTGGAAAAAAATCCCGAGATTGGCGTACATTTATACGCAGATCAAAGCGTGATTTATTCCAAGCTTGCAGAAGTCATGGCAGCGGTTCAACACGCGGGGATAACAAAATTATCGTTCGTAACTGAAGAACAATAAGGCAAAATGCAAAAAGAAAGCACCACTTTTATAGGATGTGCTGAAAGACAGTGAAGCGCATCATTCGTGATGACACAGATAACATCCCGCTAACGGATGTTATCTGTGTCATCTAAAGAAACGTGCTAACCTGCGTCGGCTCTTATTATATCGGGGTTAGTTGCGGCAGCTTTACCCCGACTTTCATTGACTTTGGATAACAACGCCAGGCCGATAATAAAAAATGCCAACGTCGATAGCAACGATAGTCGATGATTTCCATCGCTCCAGTAATTAATCAATCCATAGCTCAATGGCCCTACTATAGCCGATAACCGATTAACCAAACCCCATAAACCTAAAAATTCACCTGCCCGCTCAACCGGCGAGAACTTGCTGACCAAAGCTCGTCCGACAGACTGACTGGCACCCATGGCCACACCAATAATATTTCCGGCTATCCACATATGTAAAGGCTCACTGGCCAACAACGCCACGATCACCGCAACAATCCAAATCAGCAAAGTCATTGCCAGCGTAGGCACCGATCCAATCCGGTCTTGTAAATACCCGCAAATAAAAGCACCAATTGCAGCCGTCACATTAACAACCATAATCAGTACAATTAATGATGGGGTATCAAAGCCCATAACTTCGTGTGCATAAATAGCCGCCAGAACCACTACCGTGCTAACACCTGATTGGTAAACGCCCAGAGTTATCAAAAACCAGAGTAGATCGCGAAAGCGGGCCGCTTCTTTAAAGGTATGCAGCAATCGCGTATAACTTACTTGCAAATTAGACAGGCTCTTGTCCCAAAAAACCGGTATCGCTCGTTCACGCAACCAGATAAAAGTTGGCGCGGCTGTTAAGGCAAAGATTGCAGCCGTGATTAGTAAGGTAACAGGAACAAAATGTGTTTCCGGTAACCCCTGTTGTTTGGCCCAGGTAATATAAGCCAGACAAATGCCTAAAGTCAGCAAGCCCCCAAAATAACCCAGACTCCAGCCATAACCGGACATTCGGCCCATATTTTCTTCAGGCACTATTTCCGGTAAAAAGGCCGCAATCAAATTTTCGCCACTGGCAAACATAATGGCGGAAAGAGTCACCAGCACCATTCCCAGCCATATATCGCCGGGGCCTACCAATGCTAGTAAAGCTGTTGATACAATACAACCCACAGAAGATATCAGCAGAAATATTTTCTTACAGGCCCGATGATCTGCAATTGCACCAACTAACGGCCCGCTAATCATCACTATAAAATTGGCGATGCCAATAGCCAACGACCAAAGCAAGGTCGATAAACCCGGTGTAACGCCTTGTGCCATACCCGCAACGACACCAACAAAATAAGTGCTAAATATAGTCGTTTGCACTACGGTGGTATAACCGGAATTGGCAAAATCATAAAAAGCCCATGCCAATAATTCTCTTCGCCCTGCCCTGTCCGTTAATTGATTTTTTTTATCAGTAGACGGTTTATTCTGGGTACTATTCATATTAGGAAAACCAATAACAAGTGTTAACAGTCATTATCCTTTAATATGAAGAAAAGCTGCTATTTAATAAAATTTGTGCGCCACCCACTGATAAAATTCCTGATCAATAAAACCAGTGTTTCTTCTATATCATAAATACGGGTCTTATCATCCTGTCCAGTTAATGAAAGAAGACAAATACCATGAATAGCAAACCATAAAGCTCGTGCGGCTCGGTTGCTGTTATCCCCGGAAAGTTCTGGTACAAGTTCTGCAAACTGCGCTTTAAAAGGGCTAAAAATATCGGTTACTTTCTCCTGATACCAATCCGGCGTTACTGTCTTTTCTGTGGGGGCATAATCAAACACAGTGCGCCAGCGATTAAAGTTATCACTGGCATAATTTAAGTAAGTCATGGCTAGAGCTTCAATTGAATGCTCTGCACCGCACGCTTGCACTTGCCCTAACTGTGCCGAAAGTGCATCCAGTGTTTTCGCATTAACATGTACAATCAAATCAGCCATATTGATAAATACCATATAAATACTGCCAACGGTATAACCAATCTCGGCCGCAATCCTGCGTACTTTTAACGCTGGAAATCCTTCCTCAATAACAATTGTTTCTGCCGCAGACAAAATCAACGCCTTTAATTCTTCCTGAGTATGCTCACTTCGTTTTGCCATAGTTAACCAATTTTATTTTTAAGCGAAGATGGAATATTGCATTAGCAGCTATTATTTTTTGATCCTTCTCAACTCCGTAATGTTTTTAACGATAAAATGGCAAGCATCTTTAATACCGAAGGTAAGCTGATTTCCTGCGAATAATATACCCAGCTTGCTGTTTAATTACTTGGATTATTATAGTAGACTTTTGTGGGGTAGTTTTTTTGGCGCTTGGCTTTTTATGCCTTGCTGATAAGGCCAAACCGCCTGTTATTACCCGATAATCCCACAATAATAAGAGGTATTTATGAGTAAAATTGTTAATGACGTTTTAACTGCAAACAGAGAGTATATGAATAACTTTGGCGACAAAGGTGATTTACCTATGCCACCAGGAAGACATTTTGCTATTTTAACCTGTATGGATGCCCGTCTGGATCCGGCAAAATATGCAGGCCTGTCCGAAGGCGATGCTCACGTTATTCGGAATGCTGGCGGACGTGCCAGTGATGATGCCATCCGCTCACTGGTTATTTCCTACAAATTACTGGGTACACGAGAATGGTTTGTTATTCATCATACCGACTGTGGTATGGAAACATTTACCGATGAGATCATGCGTGACTTGTTGGGCAGCAGCTTAAAAACGGCTTCCGTCGATGCAAACGGCTGGCACGACGGCTGCGAAGGTCCAGGTTCTGCAGAAGGCAAATATATCAGTTGGCTGACCATTAGAGATCAAGAGGTAAGTGTACTGGAAGATGTTATTCGCATTAAGAACCATCCTCTGGTTCCTTCTGACATTCCGGTTTACGGCTATATCTACGACTGTAAATCAGGCCGGTTAATTGAAGTGCCTGCTGCAACAGAAGCGGGTAAAGCAAGCTAAAAACGACTTTTAATCCTGCCCATATCCTGAGGTGTGGGCAGGGTTAAATTGTATGATTGCTTTTACAATCACTTTACCGCTGAAAATTTATGGCCGTTCAAGCCGTAAAAAGCAATATAACAGTAACCAAGTACAGGGATAAAAAAAGCCGCTTGAATACCGATACGATCAGCGAAAATACCCTGCACAACAGGTAAAATAGCGCCTCCCACTATAGCTGCACATAAGATTCCTGAACCCTGCCCGGTATGTTTTCCCAAGCCGTTAATAGCCAGTGAAAAAATGGTGGGAAATAATATGGAATTAAACAAGCCTACCGAAAGAATTGCCCACATGGCAACAGACCCGCTACCCATAATAGCAATTAAAACCAGGGCAGCTGCTGTTAGCGCATTAAATGCCAGAGCTTTACCGGGTTTAATTTTTTGCATGACTGCCGCTCCGACAAAGCGTCCAACCATAGCGCCACCCCAGTAAAATGAAACATACTTGCCGGCTTCCTGTTCCGTTAATCCGGCAATACTAGCTTCGCCCAAAAAATTAATCAGAAAACTGCCAATACAAACTTCACCACCGACATAAACAAAAATACCAATAGCACCTAATACCAGATGCTTATATCCCCAGGCACTGTCATGGCCACCGTCAAAAGAATACTCTTCGGCATTTACAGGCGTTTGTTCAGTCGATTTAATTTCAGGTAATTTGATCATGACAAAAATGATCGCCACACAAAATAAAACCGCTGCCAAAAGCAAATAAGGATTTTGTACGGCTGCAGCTTGTGCTGCTTGATACACCGATAACTCCTCCGCATTAAGCAGATTAATTTCTTCTGCGCTTTTAACTGCCGTAGAAAGAATCAATAAAGTGCCAAAATAAGGGGCAATAGTCGTACCCAAAGAATTAAATGCCTGTGTCAGGGTTAAGCGACTGGAGGCAGTTTCCGGTTTGCCTAAAATAGTCACGTAGGGATTTGCAGCAACCTGCAATAACGTGATTCCCGATGCCAACACAAAAAATGCCCCTAAAAACAACGGATAGGAATGCTGGCTTGCGGCAGGATAAAATAATAAACAGCCTATGCCGGCTATTAATAATCCGGCAATAATTCCGCCTTTGTAATTAATTTTTTCAACCAGATAACCGCTGGGAACAGAAACCACAAAATAAGCGATAAAAAAACAAAATTGAACCAACATGGCTTGCGTGTAGCTAAGGGTAAATACCGATTTCAAATGCGGAATTAAAATATCATTTAAACAGGTTATAAACCCCCAGATAAAAAACAGCGATGTTAACAGAGTTAATGAACCCAGATAAGAATTCTTATCGACACCATCCGATAAATTATCCGGTAACATTTTTGCGTCAGTTGTCTTGACCATGTAAATCGTGTCTCATTTTATTACCGCGAAATTAGCCGTTTCATTACCGACCATTACTTTAAAATCACCCGGTTCAACAATTCGTTTAAGATCAACACCAATAAATGACAAATCGTGTGGCGTTAAAGTAAAGATTAAGTTTTCAGCCTGGCCCGGATTAAGTTCTATTTTCTTAAAGGCTTTTAATTGCTTGTTGGGTCTGGTGACGGATGCGGCAACATCATTGACATAAAGCAAAACGGTTTCCTTGCCTTTTAACAATCCTGTATTTTTAACCGTCACAGTAACCGTTATATTTTCGCCGCTATTGATCTTGTCTTTCTCTGTCTTCAAGTCGCTGGTTTCAAAGGTCGTATAACTTAAGCCATGACCAAATGGATATAACGGATTAAAAATATTCTGTTCAAACGATTCCATGGGCTTGTAATCATACGGCGTAAAACCGTTGGTATCTCTGGGATAGGTAATTGGCAATTTACCATCGGGATTATAATCACCGTACAAAATATCGGCAATGGCTACACCACCCTCCATACCCGGCAAAAAGCCTAAAATAACTCCTGGAACCTGTTCAGCAATCGCCGTAATAATGCGTGGACGACCACCCAAAGTAACCAAAATAACCGGTTTTCCGGTTGCTATCATGGCGTTGGCAAGATCAATTTGAGCTTGATCAAGATTTAACGAGTCAATATTACCCGCCGTTTCTGTATAAGGTTTCTCGCCCAGACACAACACTATCGTGTCATGGTTTTTAGCCTCCTTAACGGCTTTTTTAATATCAATTTCGGCATCATATGACGTTCCGCCAACATAAGTGACTTTACCGGCAGATTTCTTTTGTATGGCTTCAAAAATCGTTAACTTGTCCTGAGGATATAAACTTTCATTGTCACCTTGCCAGGTAATCGTCCAGCCGCCATTCATTACATTCAATAAATTTGCGGTAGGCCCTGTTACCAAAATACTGGACTCTTTTTTTAGTGGCAGACTATTGTTGTCATTTTTGGCCAGTACAATAGATTCTCTGGCTGCCTGAAGATTAACCTCTCTATCTTCAACAAGTTGAACGGTTGTCTCTACCGGTAAAGCCGGCGCATTGGGTTCAAATAGTCCTGCCTGGTATTTTACGGCAAGTATCCTGGATACCGCTTCATCTACCCTTGATAGTGGCACCTCGCCTTCGTTAACCAGTTCAATCAACAGATCATAAAATGAGAAATCAAACGGCACCATACTCATATCAACGCCTGCCATCACTGCAATTTTAACCGCTTCTTTTTCCGTAGCCGCTAATTTATCTCGCGTATAAAGACGCTTAATATCTCCCCAGTCAGAAACAGTAAAGCCTTTAAAACCTAGTTCATCGCGTAAAATCGTGGTTAGGTAATGATAGTTTGCATGTCCCGGAATACCGTCAACTTCAGCGGAATTGACCATAATGGTTGGTGATCCGGCTTCAATACCCGCCTCAAACGTGGGCAGAAAATATTCACGAAGCATTCTATCGCCAATCCAGGCAGGCGTTCTGTCTCTGCCGTTAATCGGAAAGCCGTAACCCACATAGTGCTTCAAACAAGTCAGTCCCTTATTGGGAGCGGAAAAATCATCACCTTGATGACCTTTTATAAACGATGTGCCCAAAACAGTGGCCAGATGAACATCTTCCCCATAAGTTTCCCATAAGCGTGGCCAAAGCGGCTGACGGCCAATATCCATTACCGGCGAAAAATTCCATTGCAGACCGGAAACGCGCAATTCTCTGGCAGTAATTTCTCCTTCCTTGACGCTCAATTCAGGGTTAAAAGTAGCCGCCATACTGATGGCTTGAGGAAATAACACCGCATTTTGCGTATAAGTAGCGCCATGTATGCCATCAATTCCGTATATTACCGGAATTTTTAAGCGTGTTTTGTCGGCAACTCCTTGCACTGTCTGCATCAGTAGTCGCCATGTCTGAACGGATTGTGCCTTGTTATTCGGGGTAACGGGCGTATTAAGAATGGAACCTACATGATGCTTTAATACCGCATCTTCCAACTTCGCCTGATCAATAAAATTACCGTCAGTTTGGCCTTCCGGAACAGCAACAACAGAAAAGTCAACCTGTGTCATCTGCCCCACTTTTTCTTCAAGCGTCATCGTTGCCAGCAGCTTTTTGACTTTATTTTCTATGTCTCCGTTCGCTTCTTGATCACTCACTGAACACCCCGCCATGACAAATAGTGTAAAAACCAAAATGCTATTTTTTATATGCAACTTTTTTCCTGCTAGTTTTTATGATCCAAAATCCGCTATTTACGGCATTTCAGATAGAAGAGCGCTTATGCTGTTTTCACTATCAGTATAAACTTACAAAGCATGACACTGTTATTTTTTACACCAACAAATATTCGCTAATTTCTGATTCAGTACTTAAAGTGAGTACTGAGACACTGATTTAATTGATACTCACGTGATGATCATAAGCGCTAACAACGCTTAAACCAAAAATTATTAACGGTTATGGCCCACTGCGGACATAAGCTGTGGCCAGATAAATTTCACTAATAGACATCTTTCCTAAATACAGCCATAGCGTAAGTTAACAAGAGCAGCCACTAAATTCCATGTCAAGGAGTAATGCTTGTGTTTGCCCCGATAAACATCTTTGGCAATCCTGAAAATTTTGCATCGGCGATTAACATGCTCAATAAAAATACGCTGTTTTGATAGTGCCTTATTATCGGCTTTGTCTTCTGCCGAAAGCGGTTGGCCTTTTTTCTTTTTAACCGGTAGAGTCGAGTTCTGATGGTGTTTCTTTATCCCTTGGTATCCGGAATCCGCCAACAACAGGGCATCAGGATGTAACAATAGACGGCTATCTTTGAAGATCGAAAAATCATGCTGTTGACCTTTACCTATCACTACGGAGAGTATAGTCATCGTCAATAGGCAGATCACGAGTTGGACTTTGATCGTGTGGCGTTTTTTTTCCTGAAAAGTACGCTTTCTGGTTTTTAACAGGGCGCTCGATAGGCTGCTCCGAAACATCAATGACCACGGTAGCTGCGGGATCTTCCAACAGTGCTTTGCGGTTGGGCAGTTTTTCGATTTTGATCAATAGTCTTACAGTGCGAGTATAGATTTTATGGCAATACGATTCGCTGATGTCGAAGACCGCAGCCAGATTTATCAACGTCGGATAGTGACGAAGATAATAGAGTGTCAGTAACAAGCGGTCTTCCAAAGCCATCTTGGAGTCTTTTCGTCCCCGTCTAGTCAGTGGATTAAGGACTTTTTGTTCGTCCAGGTAAGTCACCAGCTTACCGTGAAGATGCAGAAAATCTTCTGGTGACAGGCCGACAGTCCTTAAAAATTCTTCAGGCTTGTGTCTTGGCAATTGGGCATAAGGAGTCATGGCTATCCGTGTTTTCAGAGGTAGATCGCTATTTTAACCCTATCAAAGCCAAATTCTATGTCAATTATTTAGGAAAGATGTCTAATGAAAAAAATTAACGCCAAAATCAAGCTCAACATGGCGATAACAAACAACGAAGCGATAGGAATTGCCATATTAACGACAATAAACGAATCTAGAAAAAGAACGGCAATTACCGAACAAACCAACAGCACACAAGTAGTACACAAAGCAATAGCCCAGTTGATTAAACGGGTACGCCGGGTTAGCACGGCCAATTCATCACGGATTTTCTGGCCTTGTTTTTCCTCATTAAAAGACAAGAGTTTACCGTGCAGCAAGCGCGACCGGTCGATGATACGAGCCAAGCGGTTTGTTAAAACTGACAAAATACTGGCAACACCAGTTAGTAAAAAAACAGGAGCAACAGCGAGTTGAATCGCATGTGCAATGTTTGTAGTGGGTAGGTCGGTGAACATAACGGATCGGTGTAAGTAAGTAATAGTGACTTTTAATTGTTTTCTGACTGTAAGTCCATTCGGCGCAATTTGCAATGCTTATAGATTAATATAACCTGAAATGTATTAACAATACCTTCGCCAATTGGCATGAGTAATTTATAGATATCGGAGGAAGAAGAAGGGCAGGATGAATTTTCTGGCGCAGATGATCGCGCCCTGGACACCGAAGACGCATCGAAACCGAATCCGAGGAAAAAGCACCGGTCTCCGGCTTCACTAAAAAAGCCATTACTGACTGGGCTAAAACCAATCTTGCACCTAGTTGCTCCGTGCTTTCTGATGGCTTGAGTTGTTTTGCTGCGGTATCCGAGGCTGGGTGCCAACATCGGGCTATTATAGTCGGCGGTCGAAAACCCAAAGATATACCGGAATTTCTTTGGATTAATACGATATTAGGTAATCTAAAAACTAGCTTGGGTGGTGCTTATCATGCTTTTGGTTTCACAAAATACACCTCGCGCTATTTGGCAGCATTTGCCTATCGCTTCAATCGCCGCTTCCAACTCGATAAGCTTCCATCGCGTCTTCTTGTCGCGGCTATTGCCATTCGGCCTCGTTCAGAGGTATGGCTTCGGTCGGCTGAAGCATCTTGCTAATCAGGAAAGATTTTACTTTAACCCCCTATTATTAAGTTGGCTATTCAGACCATATCAAGATGCTGCCAAGGCCTGTTCCAGGTCTTCCAGAAGATCGTCAATATGTTCAATGCCGACAGACAAGCGCACCATCTCTTGGGTAACGCCAGCTCTGACAAGCTCTTCAGGTGATAACTGTCGATGCGTGGTGGATGCCGGATGACAAGCCAGCGATTTGGCATCACCGATATTAACCAGTCGGGTAAACAGTTTTAAAGCATCCTGAAAATTCTCGCCTGCCTTACGTCCTTCTTTAAGGCCAAAAGTAAGAATACCGGAAGCGCGTCCGTTCATGTACTTATCGACCAGAAGTTTGTCTTGATGATCATCAAGCCCGGCATAATTAACCCACCCGACCTTACTGTGACTTTGCAGAAATTGCGCTACTTTGATGGTATTTTCACAAATCCGGTCCATGCGTAACGCTAGCGTTTCAATGCCTTGCAGAATCAAAAAAGAGTTAAATGGCGAAATAGCCGCACCGGTATTACGCAACGGTACTACGCGTGCCCGTCCAATAAAAGCGGCAGCTCCCAAGGCTTCAGTGTAAACCACGCCATGATAGGACACATCAGGCTCGTTAAGGCGGCGAAAACGGGCTTTATGTTCAGCCCAAGGAAATTTACCGCTATCGATAATAATCCCGCCAATGCTGTTGCCATGGCCGCCCAGATATTTTGTTAGTGAATGCACGATAATATCGGCGCCGTGCTCAATCGGCCGACACAGATACGGGGACGGTACGGTGTTATCGACAATCAGGGGTATGCCGTGACGATGGGCAATCTCTGCCAAGACTTCAAAATCGGTAATATTACCCAGCGGGTTACCAACCGATTCGCAAAAAATAGCCTTGGTTTTATCATCAATCAATTGCTCGAAAGCAGACGGCTCCCGATAATCGGCAAAACGTACATTAATACCGTATTGGGGCAAGGTATGGGCAAACAGATTGTAAGTGCCGCCATATAAAGTAGCAGCAGAAACGATATTATCGCCAGCTTCGGCAATGGTCATAATGGCATAAGTCGTTGCGGCCATACCGGACGCCACAGCCAACCCGGCCAGACCACCCTCCAGTTCGGCCACCCGCTTTTCCAGTACATCGGTAGTCGGGTTCATGATGCGGGTGTAAATATTGCCGGCCACTTTCAGGTCGAACAGGTCGGCCCCATGCTGGGTATCATCAAATGCGTAAGACGTCGTTTGATATATGGGTACCGCCACTGCTTTGGTGGTTGGGTCGGGGCTGTAGCCACCATGTACGGCTATTGTTTCTAATTTCATGGAATCCACTTAGGGTCAATGTGACTTTGTTAAGGCATTCCCGATACCTTGGTACGGGAATGCCTGCATGACAGATCATTTCAAGGCTGGTAGCGCAGGTTAACTAAGCGTCAGCAGTAGTCGGGTCAATCATTGTTTTTATTTCAGAAATGCGGTTGGCAGGAAATCCGCCTTGTTCAGCATGTGCTTTTATGGTCGCTTGATCAGGTGCAATATAAACGCAGTAAACTTTATCGTCGGTTACATAGCTTTCTACCCACTGAATTTTAGGTCCCATCTCTTTAAGAACCCCGCAGGAAGTTTGCGAGATGCCTTGCAACTCTTCTGCGGTTAATGCACCTGCTCCAGGAATGTCACGTTCGATAATATATTTTGGCATGGTAGTCTCTTTTGGATTAAGTTAAGTTACATTTAAAACGACTGGTCGTCTCAAAAATTATAATAACATCAGGCTTTAAACAAATCACCTAATAAATTATCGTAACATTGTTTCAGAGGTATTACTGATTGTTCTATTTTCATTCTTAATAAAGCACCTTGCCACATGTTAACCAATAGATCAGCCATGTCTTCTGCTGACTTATCGATTCTTACCGTGCCTTCCTGTTGTGCCTTGAGCAACGCTTCCTGCAGTAAGTTTCTATAGCGATGTACGGCCAATTGCAAAGATTTTTTACACAGTTCACTGGTATCGCTAATTTCGCCCATTAAATTACCTAATAAACAACCGCCTTTGTAATCTGTTTTTTCTAATTCGGTAATCAGTTCATTAAAATAAAGTTGTAAAGCAGTATACGCATCATTGTCGGGATTTTGTAAATGCCCGGTTAACTGTTCTATGAAAGGATTAATATAATACTGGATCGTTTCTGCGGCAAAATTCTCTTTGCTGCCAAAATAATTATAAAACGAGCCTTTGGGAATTTGCACGGCGTCGAGAATTTCTTTCAGCCCCGTACCATGATAACCTTGCTGTGTAAGCAAAATCACCCCTTGGTTTAACAGGTTTTCTCTATTGGTTAATTTTTTTGATGTTTTAGGCATAGATAAATAATACGACCGGTTGTCTTGTTTTGTCAAAAAATATTTAAGCGGTTTATATAATCGGTGAATTCAGCGATAGCAAGCCTTAATCCCGGGCAGGAATAAGACTACCCAAGCGTAATGCGTGATGGCATTTCCGGCACTTTTATAGCGTATACCAGAAACACTTATTCCCACTTTCACCTGAAATGTCTTGTTACGGGCACGAAACTAGAGACAAAATATAACGGCTTAATTTTACTATCCCGACTCTAACCTTTATTACAGCCTGTCGGAATCATCCAGGATTGTGCCGGTTTATCATGTTTGGCGTAATCTGCGACCGGTATTTTTTCACCTGTCAAA
Source organism: Methylobacter sp. S3L5C (assembly GCF_022788635.1). Lineage (NCBI taxonomy): Bacteria > Pseudomonadati > Pseudomonadota > Gammaproteobacteria > Methylococcales > Methylococcaceae > Methylobacter > Methylobacter sp. S3L5C. The sequence goes on from NZ_CP076024.1 coordinate 1,135,846, forward strand.
TGCTCCAGCTCATCAACGCTCACCAAATATTGATCCAAATGTTTTCTGGTAGCATCTTGATTATTGGGAACAATCCAGGCAATCACGCGCTCATCCTGACCGGTTCCCCTGACAATGACCTTCCAAAAAGCATCGGGAGTTTTTACACCATGTGATTGCAGAAAATAATCATCTGCCGGATTATTACCCCAAATAACACCACCGATGATCAATAATTCATCAATATCACGGTAACATTCGGTAATTTCTTCTGTTTGCAACCATGCCCCGCGATTCATAATTGCCGCCTGGGGCAAAATATTGGTCATCGTGTTGGTCGCCTTAATAGCCGCATCCGAGACGTCAAGATGATTGGCCGGTACCTGATGACCTCTATCGTATTCCATCCCGTAAGCCTTGGCTGTTCTTTGCTGACATTCAGCAGGAACATTTGCATCAAGAAAAAACCTATTATACCGTTTAGCATTGCCATTATCACGCTGGGCAACATACTGAAATTTTATGGCGCCTCGTTGAGAGCAGTCCAGCCAAACGGTAAAACCTGAATAATCAAGTTTCAGGATATTACCTGAGCGCAAAATTTTAGTATTATTGTCAATGATAGCGAAAGTATTTAACACTGCCTGAGTGGCAACAGGAGCCGTATGTGCTTGTGACTTGCCCGCGATATAAGCGGAGCAGTCTTTGCTTGATTGACTATAACTCCCGTCATTACAGACAAATTGAGGGCCGTTGCAATGTGAAATACCGGCTTTTTTACCGGAACAGGGCAACGCAGACCAACAGGCAAAAGGTAGCAGTAATAAAGCTAACGCTATAATTTTATTCATATAAATAGTCAGGGAAATTTGATGTAACGGGAATGACTGTTAGCACTTACCTTCGGCTTATAAGTGCAATTGATAACAGTCGTATTTGAAGAAAGCTGGCTGACAGGTTTTCGTTTTTTCAATCAGGGATAAGATTAAAAAAAGTACGTAAGAAGCGACAAGACGCCAAGCCCGGCATCAAGATAACAGATTAAGGTAAAAAAAAAGCAGGAAAAACCGGAAGGGGATAAAAAGCTACCAGGATTTACAAAGAAGTAACGAGAGAATAAAGTGAAACGAGGACAAAAAAAACAGTGACCACTAAATCTTTTACACTCGATGTTCAAGTTTTTTTAGCTTGACTGAGACGAACTCAGATAAATCAAAGTCTTTTCCTCAATAGACTCAAGTGCCACATGATCTTAATCATGACTGTAAGGCTCGATTCAACGAGCTTCTCTAAAATCAAGAATTAAAAACTTGAACATCGAGTGTGTGCCGCAGGAACACAAGCTTGCAGCAACTTGTAGTTGCTGCTGTATTTGTGGATAAGCTCACTGGAAGATGGTGGAAGGCCCACCAGAGTATGCTGTCGGAAGCTGATTTCAAACCACCTCAAGCTGTTTGCATTAAGAGTCTAGTACTCAGTCAGCGTTGATATGTCGAATGACAGCCCCATATAATGGCTTGACACTGTCATTAATAAACACCTTTGAAAAAGAAATACATAGTACGACTAACGGAAGATGAACGCGCTTATTTGGGGAATTTGATCCATACTGGAAAAGTGGCCGCTCATAAAAGGTAACACGCTGAAATACTACTCAAAGCGGATATTAGCGAGTTAGGCGAAAAATGGCTGGACCGGCCAATAAGTGAAGCTTTTGGTATTTCAAGACGTACCGTTGAACGAGTCCGGGAGCGACTGGTTCAAGAAGGCTTGGAATCGGCTTTAAACCGGGCAAAGTCAATTCGGGTTAGAAGTCGTACTATTGATGGAGAGAATGAAGCCCGTTTGATCGCGTTAAGTTGTGGCGATGCACCTGAAGGGCGTAGCCGCTGGACATTACGTTTACTTGGACAGAAGATGGTTGAGCTGGGTTATATTGAAAGTGTATCGTATGAAACTATCCGGCAAACCTTAAAAAAAACGAATTAAAACCCTGGCAAAATAAAGAGTGGTGTATTCCGGCTAAAAAAAATGCTGAGTTTGTTTGGGCTATGGAAGATACGCTTGAGGTTTACAAGCGACCTTATGATGAAGCGCAACCACTGATTTGCATGGATGAAAGCAGCAAGCAACAGATTAAAGACACGCGAACACCAATACCGGCAAAGCCTGGCACGGTCGCTCGGTACGACACGGAATATGAGCGTAATGGCGTGAGCAATGTTTTTATGTTTTTTGAACCCTTGCAAGGCAAACGGTTTGTTGAGGTGACCAATCAAAGAACAGCCATTGACTGAGCGCATCAAATACGTAACCTGGTTGATGTCCATTACCCGCAGGCTAAACGTATTACCCTGGTTATGGATAATCTGAATACCCATACTGGTGCCTCTTTATATAAGGCCTTTGAGCCAAAAGAGGCGAGAAGAATTCTTGAAAAACTAGAAATACACTACACGCCCAAGCATGGCAGTTGGTTAAATATGGCCGAGATAGAATTAAGCATCTTGTCACGGCAATGTATGGATCGCCGCATTCCAGATCAAGAAATTTTAAAAACAGAAATTTCTGCGTGGCAAGAAAAAAGAAATACTATTGCTCGGCCTATGAAATGACGGTTTACCACGGAGGATGCGCGGATAAAACTGAAGAAACTTTATCCGACATTATCAGATTGACTGAGTACTAGGTAACCTGAGTTCGGAATAAGAAAAGTTGGCAGCCTTTATAAAAAGCTGAAAAAATAAACAACCAAGATTATATTTTTCAAAAGGCTGCCGAATGATGATTTTAACGCGATTATTTTGTGATGTGGACGATTTTTGTCAGATATTTATTCCAGAATGGGAAAAACGTTAATAGAAACGGAGGAAAGAAAAAGAAAAAAACAACTACGTTGTATTGGCTATAGCGAAATCATCACTCTTATTGTTTACTATCATCAGTCAGGTTATCAACCCTTATAAAGGGTTTTATCAACGCTATTTACTTAAACATTTAATAAAATATTTTCCTAAGACACCGATTTATAAACGTTTTATAGAATATATATTGGATATTCTGGTTCCCTTAACTGCCTTTATGCAATCGCGATGCGGTCAAAGTAAGGGAATTGTCTTTGTCGATTCAACACCACTATGTGTTTGTAAAAACATTCGGATTTCACGCCATAAAACCTGCAAACAGGAAGCCCAACGCGGCAAATCTTCTACCGGTTGGTTTTACGGCTTTAAATTGCATATCATTGTTGATGATTGCGGTGAAATTTGTCGTTTTCGATTACTAAAGGCAACATTAATGATCGGAAACCGGTACCAAAACTAGCTAAAAATTTGATTGGTAAGCTTTTTGGCGATAGAGGTTATATCTCTAAAAAGCTCACTGAACTATTGGCAACTGATGACGTTGAGCTAATTACAATACTCAAAAAGAATATGAAACCTAAAATTATCGCCGCTTTTGATGCCCTTTTACTGAGAAAACGCAGTATTATTGAAACGATCAACTCAAAAATATTTTTCAGCTAGAGCACTTCAGGCATCGTTCCCTGACAAATTATATGATCAATATTATCGCCTGTTTAGTGGCTTATTCTTACCAAGACAAAAAACCTGCGCTCAATTTACGAAGAGAGGATTTGTTGCCATTATTATGAATTCTTATACTGAACTCAGGTTAATTAACGAAAAGTTACCCTATTGCCAATACGAATAATTTTCTAGCTGCCAAAGTGCTTTTGATAATCAGCCATAGAGCGTCTAATTACTTCATGGGCTTCTTCACGCCCATAAACATTGGTTATTTCACAAATATTCTTCTCGCTCGGAAGATGCTTGTATGTCAAAAAATAATGTTTAAGACGATTTATATAGGATTCCGGACAATCCGACACATCATTCCATTGCCGATAAAATTCATCACCCTTCATTACAGCGATAATTTTATCATCAGCTTCACCGCCATCCAGTAAACGAAAGCCCCCGATCGGAATAGCCTGTAATAAAATATCACCATGCGTTACGCTACGCTCACTCAAAACACAAATATCCAAAGGGTCACCATCTCCCTTGGCGACTTCTTTTCCTGATCTCAATGAAGCATATTCGGCAATTTTTTCGGCACAATAAGTTTGCGGAATAAATCCATAAAGTGTGGGAATCATATTGGAAAATTTTTGTGGCCGGTCTATTTTAAGATAGCCACTTTCTTTATCGATTTCATACTTAACTGTATCGGATGGAACAATTTCGATAAAGGCGGTAACGACAATCGGTGCATGCTCCCCAGGATTAATTCCATGCCAGGGATGTGCTTTGTGTTGTGCATTCATTTTTGATGGCTCTTTTTAATTTAATTAAACAGAAATAGGTGCCTTGATATGTTTATGCGCCTGATAATTTTCGATTTCAAAATCTTCATACCGGTAATCAAATAGTGATTCCGGTCTGCGATTTATGGTTAATGTTGGCAGTGGATAAGCTTTGCGGGTCAATTGCAACTTGGTCTGTTCCAGATGATTCAAGTACAAATGCACATCACCACCGGTCCAGACAAAATCTCCCAGTGCCAATTCGCTTTGCTGGGCCATCATATGCGTCAATAAGGCATAACTTGCTATATTGAAGGGTAAACCCAAAAATGTGTCGCAACTGCGCTGATAGAGCTGACAAGACAGCTTGCCGTCAGCCACATAGAACTGAAAAAACGCATGACAGGGTGCCAAGGCCATTTTACCCAGTGCTACATTCTGTTGTGGACTGATACTTTCATCCGGTAAATCGGCCACATTCCACGCTGAAACAATCATTCGCCGACTATTTGGATTTTTTTTCAGTTGTTCGACTATTTGCTGAATCTGATCAATATGCCGACCATCAGGGGTAGGCCATGAACGCCATTGATGTCCGTACACCGGACCTAAATCGCCTTTTTCATCAGCCCATTCATTCCAGATATTGACCTGATGCTCATGCAAAAAACCAAGGTTAGTTTCACCTTTTAAAAACCACAGTAATTCATAAGCTATTGATTTTAAATGGATTTTCTTTGTCGTAACCAAAGGAAAACCTTTAGCCAAGTCAAAACGCATCTGATGTCCAAAAATAGACAAGGTACCACTACCGGTTCTATCGCCTTTCAAAACTCCTTCGGTACGTATTTTATCGAGTAATTCCAAATATTGCTGCATGTGTATTTTCGTTCATCGGATTTTAAAAGGGATTCCAAAGTTATTCATAATCAATAAAATACTAAAGTGATCAGTTAGCCGGCTTTAAATATGAAATGGTTTTGATAACTCAGAACCGTACTTATTAATTTATTTTTTTTTATAAGCAAAATAAACCAACGCAGCACCAATAATAATCATGGGGGCTGATAATATTTGGCCCATGGTCACCCAGTTTAAAACGAGAAACCCCAAATGTGCATCCGGCATTCTGAAAAATTCAACAAAAAACCGGAAGCAGCCATAAAAAAGCACTGCCATACCGGTAGTTGCCATAACCGGTCTGGGTTTACTTGAATACAACCAGAGTACAACAAACAACACAAACCCTTCTAAAAAGGCTTCATAAAGTTGCGAGGGATGACGGGCGAGCGGTCCGCCATTAGGAAATACCATGGCCCAAGGCACATCAGTCGTTCTACCCCACAACTCGGAATTGATAAAGTTACCAATACGCCCTGCGCCTAAGCCTATCGGTGCCAACGGTGCGATAATGTCGGTTAACTGAAACAGGGTACAGTGCTGTTTTTTTGCAAAAAACCACATCGCAATAAAAACCCCTAACATGCCTCCATGAAAGGACATGCCACCTTGCCATATTTTGAACAGAATGATGGGGTTATTTAAAAATTCACTAAAATTATAAAACAGAATATAGCCTATTCTGCCGCCCAAAATTACACCTACAGCACCATATGTGACCAGATCTTCTATAGCTTCCGGTTTAATGGGTGACCAAGGAGATTCTGCACGTTTTTGACCTAAAAACCAGACAGCAGCAAAACCTATTACATACATAAGCCCATACCAATGAACTTTTACAGGTCCCAAGCTTAGTGCAACGGGGTCAATTTGAGGATAGCTCAGCATATATCATTCCTGAAAATAGTAAAAAATTCTAATTATTCCGACACCATGGTATCGTTCGCATTAGTTCACGAGCATTAAGTTAAGCTTTGTAATAGCTGAGCATGCCCACAAAGGATGTGTGCCACCACTTATAATTGTTACAGTGCTTTCAAATTAGGTTAATGACATTAAATTTATGCGGTGGAGTGCAAACCTAGGTTTGCACTCCACCGCATAATTAACTGATATTGAAACTGCTGTATCATTGTATCGCGGGCATGGCCCGCTCCTACAGAAATCAATTAAGGCAGTGTAACCAACTTAAGCAGGAGCAATCTACGGTTAATCCCGCCAAGTTGTCCCGGTTTCAACGAGAGACTTATTTTTTATAGTTCGCCTTGATTTAAACGTCTAAATTAGTGACGTCAAGAGCATTTTTAACAATAAAATCACGTCGAGGTTCTACAACATCACCCATCAGGGTAGTAAAAATCTCATCAGCGGCAATCACGTCTTCAATTCTGACTTGTAGCAATCTACGATTATTGGAATCCAGTGTAGTTTCCCATAATTGTTCAGGATTCATTTCACCCAAGCCTTTATAACGCTGTATATGCTGGCCTTTTTTAATTTCCTTCATCATCCATTCAAAAGCTTGTTTAAAGGTGCTGACTGGCTGTTGTCTTTCCCCCATTTGCATGTATGAGGCTTCATTAAACATGCCCGCCGTATCAGTCGCGTACTGGGCAATTTTTTGGTAATCTTTGCCGTTAAAAAAAGTTGATGGCAAAACAAAGGTTTTAGTGATGCCGTGCAGTTTCTTGTTGACCACAGCGGAAAAATCATTGCTCGCTCTGTAATTGAGTTCTATCGTAAACACAGCTTTACTTTCACAATCCCTCAGTTGTTGTTCCATTTTGGCAAACCAGGTAATGAGTTTTTGCTGATCTTGTTTAATCTCGTCGTTAATCACTTCCATATAAGAAAATTGTTCCAGAAAAACAGCATCGTAACGTCTGGATAAACGATTGACGACACTTTCTACTCCGGTAAATTCTTTGGCAAGTTTTTCCAGACCCTGCCCCTGAATAGGCGGCGTTGTTTCATCAGTAAAAAGCTGGGCTTTATCGAGTGCTAACTGAATCAGGTATTCATTTAATTGAACATCATCCTTAACGTAATGTTCTTGTTTACCTTTTTTAACTTTATATAACGGCGGCTGAGCAATGTAGATATAGCCCTTTTCGACTATTTCCGGCAATTGTCGATAAAAAAACGTCAACAATAATGTCCTGATATGTGATCCATCAACATCCGCATCAGTCATGATAATGATGCGGTGATAACGTAACTTGGCCAGATTGTATTCGTCTTTACCTATTCCACATCCCAATGCTGTTATTAAGGTACCGACTTCTTCTGAAGAAATCATTTTATCGAAACGCGCTTTCTCAACATTTAAAATCTTGCCTTTTAAAGGCAGGATAGCTTGAGTACGACGATCTCTACCCTGTTTCGCTGAACCACCCGCAGAATCTCCTTCGACCAAAAATAATTCAGATAACGCAGGATCTTTCTCCTGACAATCAGCTAATTTTCCCGGCAAACCGGCAATATCCAACGTGGTTTTACGACGTGTCATTTCACGTGCCTTACGTGCAGCTTCTCTGGCACGGGCTGCATCGACAATTTTACCAACAATCGTTTTAGCTATTTGTGGTTTTTCCAGTAGAAATTCCTGCAGCTTTTCATTCATTGTTGATTCAACCAGTGGCTTAACCTCTGATGAAACCAGTTTATCTTTTGTTTGTGATGAAAATTTGGGATCGGGTACTTTAACTGAAAGCACTGCCGTTAAACCTTCTCTGGCATCATCACCGGTTGTTTGTACTTTTTCTTTTTTAGCCAAACCACTGGATTCAATATATTGATTGATAGTCCGTGTTAATGCGCCTCTGAATCCGGCCAAATGACTTCCACCATCACGTTGTGGAATATTATTGGTATAGCAGAATACATTTTCCTGATAAGAATCGTTCCATTGCATGGCAACTTCTACCGTCACGCCTTCTTTTTCAGCAATAAAATAAAAGACTTCAGGAAATAATGGTGTTTTGTTTTTATTAAGATGCACAACAAAAGCCGCTATACCACCTTCAAATTCAAAAACATCACTTCTATCAGTGCGTTCATCGTGCAAACTGATGCGTACACCTGAATTTAAAAATGATAATTCTCTTAACCTTTTCGCTAAAATATCGTAATGAAATTCAACGTCTGTAAATGTTTCAGTACTGGGTTTAAAATTAATCAAGGTGCCAGAGCCTTCAGTAGGACCGAATGCTGCCAATGGCGCTACCGGATTTCCCATACGATACTGTTGCTTATAAAGCTGACCATTTTTTCGTACTTCCAGATTTAACTCTTCAGACAAGGCATTAACTACAGAAACACCTACACCGTGTAAACCGCCAGATACCTTATAAGCATTATCATCAAATTTACCGCCTGCGTGCAGAATGGTCATAATAACTTCTGCGGCTGACCGTCCTTCTTCCTTATGAATATCAACAGGAATGCCTCGACCATCATCAGAAACAGAAACCGATCCATTACTATGGATAATTACCTTAACTTCTTTACAGTAACCGGCCAGTGCCTCATCAATGGAGTTATCAACAACTTCAAAAACCATATGGTGCAAACCGGAGCCATCATCAGTATCGCCAATATACATACCCGGCCGTTTTCTTACGGCATCCAGACCTTTTAAAACTTGAATATTAGAACTATCGTAGTGATCGTTATTGTTACTCATGACTCTCCTGCTTTTCCTGTTGTTGTGAATGTTCCACGTGGAACATTACACTTGCTTTATATTTCCATGTTCCACGTGGAACATTTTGTAATTTTGTATTTGACTTAAATCGCCAAAGTCAGCTATTTCAGTTGCTGTTATAAATACCTGACAACCCATTTTTGATAAATAGTGTAATAATTTCGCACGGTTGGTAACATCAAGTTCTGCTGCAAAATCATCAATCAGAAAACACCCCATATTACTGTGTTCATTAGTCAGTAATTGTACCTGGGCCAGTTTTAAACTCATTACCAATAACTTTAGTTGACCTCGTGAAACAAAATCCTTCGCTAACCGGCTACCAACCAGTAATTGAAAATCACCACGATGTGGACCACTATGCGTAAATCCATAGCGAAGATCTTTATCCAGGTCATCAACCAAAATTTGCTGAAATTCGGTAGAGGTATCCCAACCTGATATAAGCTTTATATCTAAATCATCAATATCAAGAAACTTGTTGATGATATCAGTGAACACAGGCAACAGTTTTTGCACATAGCATTGCCGGTAGGTATTGACTATTGTACCGTAATAAACCAGTTCTTTATCCCAAACATTAATATGTTCAGGTCGCCGGGTTTTTAACAAAGAATTTCGTTGAGCCAACACTTTTTTAAAATTTCGCCAAGCAGATAAAAAATCGGCATCATCATTGAAAACTCCCCAATCTAAAAACTCTCTTCTTAGCTGTGGTCCTGCATCAAGTAGCTCATAACTTTTAGGATGGATAATTTGCAACGGCAAAGCATAAGCGAGATCTGACCTTTTTAGTGTTGTTTCTTGATTAATACGATAACAAAAATTTTTAGTATCCAGCTGAATACCTAAATGTAGAGTACTGCCATTGTCTTGCAATATTTGGGCTGACACAATCAAATGATCTTGTGCAAAATTAATAACAGACTTGATAGACGCAGAGCGGAAAGATTTAGCGCGTCCTAAAATAAATATCGCTTCAATAAATGCACTTTTTCCACTGGCATTTTCTCCAACAATAAAATTAATTGTCGATGCGGGATTGATAGTCTCTTTTTGGATATTTCTTACTGCATAAATATCCAATTTAAGTAATGTCATTACAGTAAATCTTAAAGTCTCATGGGCATGACGATAAATTTATAAACACATTCGGTAGGTTCATCTATAAAACAACTACTGGAATTACTGGCGATCGTTAATACGGCAAGTTCAGAATCCAGATTTGCAACGGCATCCAGTAAGTATTGAGCATTAAAAGCTATTGATAATGGCTCACCGGCATATTCGATAATTAACTCTTCTTCTGCTTCATCATGTTCTGGATTGTGTGTACTGATTCTTAAGCTATCAGGAGTGATGTCCAGAGTAACCCCTTTAAATTTCTCATTAGACAAAATGGCAACACGGGTTAACGCATCTTTTAGTACTAATTTTTGAATATGAATGGGATTAAAAAATTCCTGCTGAAAAACTTTGCCAAAATCGGGATATTTTGAATCCACTAATTTTGCTGAAAAAATTAAATTTTTAATAAAAATTCTAATATTATTGCTGGAAAATTCAATTTTTAATTCCGCATCAGCATCATCAAGTAATCGACTGAGTTCTAAAACAGCTTTTCTGGGAAAAATAATACGGGCTTCATAACCAGTACCTTGGTCTAAAGAATCTTCATAAATAGATAAACGATGGCCATCAGATGCTACCAGTTTAATTTTACTATTGGATATATTCAGTAATAAACCATTCAAGTAATAACGAACATCCTGATTTGCCATACAAAATACAGTTTTATCGAGTGCTTTTTTTAATTTACCGGCATTAATAAAAAAGTGATTCTCTAGCTCGGATTCAGAGAATTCAGGATAATTATCAGCAGGCAAACAACTTAAAGAAAATCGGCTCCTATTAGATAATATCTTTACTTTATCGTCATGCTGTTCAAATTTAATTTCTGCACCATTTGGTAAAAGTCTGCAGATATCCAAAAATTTTCTGGCTGGTACCGTAATAGAACCAGGCGTTGCCAATTTGATATCAATTTTAGCGATAATTTGAATTTCCAGATCCGTGCCCGTCAAAATTAATTGATCATCCTCAATGACAATTAATACATTCGAAAGAATAGGCATCGTTTGTCTTTTTTCTATGACACTAACTATTTGTTGCAAAGGCGTTAAGATTTCTTCTCGATTAATGATAAATTTCATATATTTTTTACTATTGGATTGGCTTAATAAATCTGTGGATAACGCTATTTTTTATCTATAATTCAATAACTTGTTTTTGAATAACATTGTGGATAACTAGGGTTTAATTATAAAAATTTATCAATGTAAATACCTTATGCACAAGATTACTCACAAGATCAATGGATTTATCCACAGTATTATCCACATGTATAACAAAATGTTTAATTGTTGTTGGTAAATTAAGTGTCTTAAAACAATCCAGCTTAAAATGGATATTTTTTTGAATACAGACATTTATTTTAAATAACCTTATTTTTACAATTAATAATATAATATTACTTAGTATTATTTATTACTATTAGTAACGTAATAATCTGTGGATAACATATTATTTACTATATTAATCAATAGTATATTTATTTTAATATGTTGTTGTCGGCTTGTGTATAACGACTGTTTAAAAAAATAGCCATTTTTAACTTCTATTTTTATGCACAATATTATCCTCAGTAACAATAGCCTTATCCCCAAAGTTATCCACACAGGCTTTTGTATATGTAAACCAAAATAGTAAACAATAATAAGGGTTATTCGCCTAAGTTCTTAACTTGCTGAATAATATATTCGACCTTTGAAAAAAGAAATTTTCATTAAGGTTTAATTTAGATTTTTAAACAGTAAAACTTTTAAAATTGAAATCCATTTTGTACACAATGTCTGATTCTTTCAAAAACGGTTAATTTTTCAATTAATAATATAGTATTACTTAATCTTATTTATTACTATTAGTGAATAAATAAACTGTTGAAAAGTCAATTTTTTAGATAATAATCAGTGCATTATGTATTTTTATAAATTGTTGTCAGGTTGTGGATAACTACTGTTTAAAAAATAAGAATTAAAAACATTAATTTTTGTACACAATATTATCCTCAGTAATAATAGATTTATCCCCAAAGTTATCCACAATGCATGATGTAAAATTTAAAGTTATTTGATCTAAATAAATTTTCAATGTGAAAGGGTTCTTAGAAGATTCGAGTAATCTTCTGCAATTTTGTGGTCGGATTCCTTGAGCTCATTAATTTTTTTACAGGCATTCATGACTGTTGTGTGATCTCGGCCACCAAATGCATCACCAATTTCGGGAAAGCTGTGTGAGGTTAATTCTCTCGCCAAACACATAGCCATTTGTCGTGGGCGGGTAACCGTTTGTTTTCTATTTTTTGATGATAAATCGGCAACACGAATTTTAAAATATTCAGCAACTGTTTTTTGAATATTGTCCATGTTGACAAGTTTGTCTTTTAAAGAAATCAAATCATGTAAGGCTTCTTTGGTAAATTCGGTAGTGATTTCACGCCCGGTAAATTGTGCATTGGCTATCACACGTCTTAAAGCACCTTCAAGGTCACGGACGTTAAAAGGAATTTTTTTGGCAATAAAAAAAGCAACTTCCTGAGGCAGTGCAACATTAACTTGTGCGGCTTTTTTCATTAAAATGGCTGCCCTGGTCTCCATGTCGGGAGGTTCAATTGAAACAGGAAGCCCACAACCAAATCTTGATTTTAATCGATCTTCAAGACCTATAATTTCTTTGGGATATTTATCACAAGTTAAAACAATTTGGTGTTTTTTATCCAATAGTGTGTTGAAAGTATGAAAAAATTCTTCCTGAGAGCGCTCTTTTCCTGCAAAAAATTGAATATCATCAATTAAAAGTACATCGATACCACGGTAATATTCTTTAAAAGAGTTAATGGAATTTTGTTGTAACGCCCTGACCATGTCTTGAACAAATTTTTCAGAGTGAAGATAAACAATTGTGGCTGATGGGTTTTTTTTAAAAACAGCATTGCCTATGGCATGCATAAGATGTGTTTTACCTAAACCGGAACTACCATAAATAAGTAGAGGATTATAAGCTTTACCTATATTTTCAGAAACCTGAAGCGAAGCAGCCCTTGCCAATTGATTGGACTTACCTTCAACAAAATTATCAAAAGTAAATGCTTTATTAAGGAAATTAGGACTGGTTTTTTTTATTTCAACAGGTTTTACGCTGGTTATTACCGCGGGTGTTGTCGATTTTTTTGAACCAATTTCAAGATTCAGGTCCAATTTCCCATTTGAAAACTCGTGAATGGATTCTTCAATCTTGGCAAAATAATGTTGCTTGACCCAGTCCAGAACAAACCGGTTTGGAGCGAGTAATTTTATTTGCCCATCACTTTCTATGGCCTGCAAAGGCCGTATCCATGTACTGAAATCAGAACCGGCAATTTCATTTTCAAGTTTAGTAAGGCAGTTATCCCAAATTGAGCTCATTGAATTAGGTAAGGTATTGGTATGGGTTAGTGAGGAGGAATTTGTTTTTAATCACTATACAGTAATAAAACATTGCACTACAGAATTGACAGGCTATACATATTATTTTATCATCCGTAGTCTTTTTTATCTGTTTTTGTTAACACTCATCTGATTAGGCTTTAAGTAATATGAAAAGAACATACCAACCCAGTAAAATTAAACGTGCCAGAACTCATGGCTTTCGTGCAAGAATGGCAACTGTCGGTGGCCGTAGGGTTATCAATGCTCGTAGAGCAAAAGGCCGTGCTCAACTAACGGTTTAGTTGACACTGGGTGACAGAGCACAATTTTAGTTTCCCCCCACAGCTACGGTTAAAAACCCCGGCTGAATATAAAAAAGTTTTTGCCAAGCCTGTAAAATCAAGCGATACCTATTTTACCCTTTTAGCCATAAAGAATGATCTTGATCATCCTCGGCTAGGTTTGGCAATTGCTAAAAAAAATATAAGAAAGGCAGTACACAGAAACGTGATTAAACGCGCTGTGAGGGAAAACTTTAGAATACAACAGCAAAGCTTGGGAAATATAGACATTGTTGTTCTGGCTCGCAGGGAAGCAGTAGATGCTCCACCGGAATTATTAAGAAAGTCATTGCAAAAGCATTGGCTTAAACTGGTATCCCGATGCGCTTAATGCTGATGGCAATAATAAAGTTTTATAAATACTTTATTAGCCCTTTGCTTGGCTCTAACTGTCGTTTTTATCCAAGTTGTTCAAGTTATTCCTTAGAAGCAATTCAGCGCCACGGTGCTATTATTGGCTCCTATCTCACTCTCAAAAGATTATTAAAATGCCACCCTTTTCATCAAGGTGGCATTGATCCCGTTCCAGAAAAATTTGGTAATAAGAATGGATAATATAAGATTTATACTCGTCGTCACTTTTGCAATGCTTGTGTTTATGTTGTGGCAGGCGTGGGAGCAAGACTATGGCCCAAAACCTGAAGTTGCTGCAATTGTAAGTCCGGAAGGCACCAAGGCTAAAGAAGATCTGCCAATGACAGCAGATGCATCAGCACAAACAGGATCTAGCCTGCAAAATCCGGTTTCTGTTCCCGTTTCAGCAACAACATCAGTTGCCAAGACGGTAAAAATAAAAACCGATGTTATTGCATTTGAAATTGACGTACAAGGTGGCACAGTCACCAATCTGGATTTATTAAGTTATCCGGTAGAAAAAGCCAATCCGATCATCAATAACCTACGTGAAATGGTTGGAATGGAAGTCCCTGTAACAAACACTGCGCCGGTACGTTTATTTAATAACAATGAAGAAAAAATATTTGTTGCGCAAAGTGGTTTAATAGCTGGCAGTGGTTTAGCGGCTGCACCAAATCATTATACGGTTTTCACCAATGAGCAAGATAGCTACACCTTGCAACCTGGCCAAGATAGCTTGACCGTTCCATTAACTTGGACTGACAACAATGGTCTGATTATTACCAAATTATTTACTGTTAAACGTGGAAGCTACGAGATAACACTGGATCAAAAAGTCCAGAATAATTCCGGAAAAACCTGGTCAGGCAGACAATATACTCAGTTATTAAGAGCACCGGATACTGAAAATAAAGGTAATATGCTAACGGGCGGTATGAGAGCTTATGATGGTGGTGTTATTTATACCGAAAAAAACAAATATCAAAAAATAAGTTTTGATGATATGGCAGATGAGACGCTTGATATCACCAGTAACGGTGGTTGGACTGCAATGATTCAACATTATTTTGCGTCTGCCTGGATTCCACCTGCCGAGCAAGAGAATCATTTTTATACCAAAGAATTAAAAGACGGACGTTACGTTATTGGTACGTATTCTCCAGCTGTTACTGTTGAAGCAAATACCAATGCTGAATTTGTTTCCCAATTATTTGCCGGCCCGAAAATCCAGCCTATGATGGAAAAAATTGCAACAGGCCTTGAACTCACCGTTGACTACAGCGTTTTAACCTTTATTGGCAAACCAATTTACTGGTTACTTAACAAAATACATAGTGTTATTGGTAACTGGGGCTTGGCTATTATGGGAGTAACATTCTGTATTAAACTATTATTCTTTCCATTATCACAAGCCAGTTTCAAGTCAATGGCTAAAATGCGTAAGATTCAGCCACGTCTTAAAGAATTACAAGAACGTTTTGCTGATGACAGACCGCGTTTTAATACTGAAATGATGGGGCTGTATAAAAAAGAAAAAGTTAATCCATTAGGTGGTTGTTTGCCTATCCTGATACAGATACCCGTATTTATGGCTTTGTATTGGGTATTAAGTGAAACGGTTGAGTTTCGTCAGGCACCTTTTATGCTATGGATACAGGACTTATCAATACAGGATCCTTTCTATATCTTGCCGTTGATTATGGGAATTACCATGAAAATTCAGCAAAGTTTAAATCCTGCACCGATTGATCCCATTCAAGCTAAAGTGATGAAGATGTTCCCAATTGTTTTTACTGTCTTCTTTCTGTTTTTTCCGGCAGGTTTGGTTTTATACTGGGTTGTTAATAACACCCTGTCTATCATTCAACAAACTTACATCACCAAACAAATAGAAAAAGCAGGGTAACTTGCTTTTAAATCAAGATACCATTGCAGCTATTGCAACACCGCCAGGGAATGGCGGTGTTGGTATTATTCGAATTTCAGGAGCCTTGGTTACTGAAATTGCCAAACAATTGCTTAATAAATCATTAATTCCCAGACATGCCCTGTTTACATCTTTTATAGATAATGACGGCGGCATTATTGATTCCGGTATCAGTCTTTACTTTCCTGCTCCTGCCTCTTATACAGGGGAAGATATACTTGAATTGCAAGGACACGGCGGTTCTGTCGTATTGGATATGCTGTTACGACGAGTAATTTCTTTAGGTGCCCGATTAGCCAATCCTGGCGAATTTACCGAACGCGCATTTCTCAATAATAAACTCGACTTGGCACAGGCTGAAGCGGTTGCTGATTTAATTGAAAGCAGTACCGAACAATCAGTTCGTTCTGCACAAAAATCCATGCAAGGTGTTTTTTCAGCACAAATCAATGAACTGGTTACAGAGTTAACGGAACTTCGCATCTACGTTGAAGCAGCTATTGATTTTGTCGATGAAGAAATTGATTTTTTAACGGATGGTGTGGTTGAAAACCGCATAATCAGGTTATTGCAAAGCATTCAGAAAATACAAAAAACAGCGCAACAAGGTCGTTTATTACGCGATGGTATGACTGTTGTTTTGGCAGGTAAACCTAACGCCGGAAAATCCAGCTTGCTTAATGCACTTGCAGGGCATGAAGCTGCGATAGTCACTGATATTGCCGGAACAACCCGGGACGTACTCAGAGAACGTATCCAGCTTGATGGCATGCCATTGCATATTATTGATACCGCAGGTTTACGGGAAAGTGATAACTCTATAGAAAAAGAAGGTATACGCAGGGCACACGAAGAAATTCTGAAAGCCGATAAGATTTTACTGCTTATAGATGCAAGGGAACCTGAAACAGAAGATTTATTAAAAACCCTGCCAGCTAATATCGACATTACCAAAGTTTACAACAAAATAGATCTGCTAGGTCTGACACCTGAAATACAACAAACAGAAGATGGCTATAGTTGTTACCTTTCTATAAAAACCGGGGAAGGCATGGACTTGTTAAAACAACATCTCAAACAAAGTGTCGGTTTTAATGAAGCCACAGACAACGTTTTTATTGCTAGAAGACGACATATAGAAGCCATAAGAACAGGATACGAATTTGTCGAAAGTGCTTTAAATCAGTTACAGGTTAGTCAGGCAGGCGAATTGGTCGCTGAAGATTTAAGGCAAGCACAAATGAGTCTTGCCGAAATTACCGGTACGGTTACCTCAGATGACTTGCTGGGAAAAATATTTTCCAGTTTCTGTATAGGAAAGTGAAGCAGTAAAACAACCGAAAACAACAACTAAACAAAGTCAATAAAATAAGGGGATGTAGCGATACAACCCCTTTTTTGTTTGCGTATTTTTGCCTTTACTTACCCCTATATTACACCTATGACTTTTTCAGGTGTAATGAGGTGTTAATTGAGGAACACTATAGAGAAACGCGTCAACAAAGCAGGTAACAAACAAAATATTAGACTTGTGTACTGGTACGGGAGCAATACTGATGAAAATGGCAAGACTAAGCATGATCGAAAATTTGAACAGCTTGACCAGTATTTCTATGCCACCCCAAACTCTTTGGTGTTTTTTTCGAGGTCATCAAACAAGTCTTGAGTAGTTTCAAAAATCGGTAGATTACCGGAGTCGGCTTCTTCCATTGCTGAACAGGTTACTGAATTTGGCGTTTTGATCTCGAACGGTAAGCCATTCTGAGTAACTACCTGGCGCAAGCAGCATCCGATATATTTAAACCGCAAGAGGCTAATACCCTAGTGGCATTTTCTTTTAAATCAGGATCTATCCGAGAACGGATCTCGGCAATCTTAAGAGGATGAGTGATAGGCATGATGATACTCCGTCAATGTAACTGCAATATAGTTTATAGCATGGGTGATATTTTGTAGATAATTTAAGCTTTAATTTTTACCAGTAGCGCATGTTTTAAAAAAAACGTATTTACTATGAAATATTTCAACACTCGCTGGGATGATGTAAGTTCCTGCGCTCGAATCAAAGCAAGCATAAAAACTAAAATGTAATATTTTATAAAATTTATTACATTGCCAGTGTTCCAGAGCTATGCAGGCCAATTGGCAACTTCGACATGATATATCCGCGCACGCAGAGCCGTTAGGTAGAAGGGATGGGAAAATATTCCCGGCCAGCCAGGTACACTGCGCATAAAATGCCGTTATGTTAAATGTGTTAATTGTCACTGGCTGGTAACGGGCATGAGTCGACAGTAGTGGACGTTATTTAACGTCTGAAATAGAAACAGGTGGGCGTGTGCCATAACCGGTATCAACACATGTACCTATTAATCCTGATAGGGAATGACTCACAGTTACAGCCACCTACCATCTACTAAAACCTTGCCATCATAAATATAAGAATAAGTATATTTTCATTTAAATATATAAACCCATGCAAATAACTAGTTGACATTTTTTTAAAAAAAGAGTGTAATTTTTTCCGAATTTATTAAAGCCAAACCTATTGTAAAGTAGGGACAGAAAGTCACGGATCCGATACAAACGGAAAGCCGGATTGCCGATTATGACCATCGTTATGGTCACAATAATTGTTTCTATGTTCCTTTTTCTAGGTTCTGTTGACGTTTCACCTCAGCCATAAAAGCACCGAGGAAAATGATAGCATCCCCATGTAATTAATAGCTTTTTTCTCATATCGTGTAGCAATTCTGCGATAGTGCTTGAGCTTACCGAACATACATTCAATGGCATGCCGCTCCTTATAATGCCAATAATCGCACTCAATATCTTCTTTTCGGTTCGATTTAGGTGGGATAACCGCTTTTATTTCACGACTGGCTAACCACTCCCGCAACTCGTTCGTGTCGTAGGCTTTGTCTGCTAAAACGGCTGAAGCATTAACATTTTCCAATAAAGATATGGCTTGCTTGCATTCAGCCTCCTGCCCGCCTGTCAGGATAAATTTGATGGGCATGCCCAAGCCATCACAAAGCGCGTGAATCTTACAACCAAATCCACCTTTGGAGCGCCCAAGTGCTTCATTCTCAGCAGAACTATATGCCGCTCCAGCTGCGCAGGCATGTGCTCTAATAACTGAACCATCCATGGAAACATCTTGTAAATCAGCGTCTTCAGCAAGATGACAGAGAATTTCACCCCATATGCCATTGATACACCAACGTGAAAAACGCTTGAAGATGCTATTCCATTTACCATACGTTGACGGTAATACACGCCACTGTGCTCCCGTACGTAATATCCACAAAATGGCATTAACAAACTGCCTGCAAATATCGGGTAAACCGATATGAACTCCAGGCAATTTTTTTAAGCTTGCCAAAATACGAGTCCACTCTTCATCACTTAATGTTATCCGCTTCATTTCATTCAAAACGACTTATTCTACCGGATTGGTGAAACGTCAACAGAACCTAGAATAACGCTTCCTAACAAACAAAATTTTTCATCGATATTAACCTTACACATTCGACCAACTGTCGCGCCACGACTGACAATAAGTAAGTCACCATATTCTGGATTGCACCGTTGCAAAGCTTTTTTTGCTGTTTCCTCAGAAATGAATAGTGGATCATCAAGAGAAACTCCTTCTTCACGTACATCCTTAGCAGATAAAAAATATACCCCATTTTCTTCTGTCGGAGGCCTAAAATGCTCTCCGTCTGTAATTTTTATAGAGAATTCTTCTGGCTTAACCCACTCCCAGTTTTGGGGAATATCAAACGGTTTTTCTTCTTCCGTTATCGGTGCAAGCGGTTTGGCTTTTTTGATTTTACCTTCCGCTATCAGCTTAGTTTTTTCAATCTGTATGCGTTTTAGTAATTCGCTGGCGGGTTCGTCGTTCGGGTCTTGCGGGACGAGTTTACCCATAACGGCTAGTTGCAGGAGGGTTTGCTTGAGGGCGTCGATGCTGGTTTCGCTGGTGAACAGGGTGTCGAAATGGGCGGCGATGCGTTGCCAGTTGGTGTTGAAGTCTTCAGCGCTTTGCGATTGTGTGAGTGTGTCGAGCAGGTAGCTGACGAGTTTTTCATGGGCTTCGGTGGCATTGCTGTGTTGGTTTTCCAATTGGTCGCACAGCGCCATCAGTTCATCGACTTTGGCGACAATGCGTTGTTGTTCGGCGAGCGGGGACACGGGAACTAATAGCTCTTCCCATTTTGATTTATTGATAATCGGAGTTGCTGACCCCGTTGCAAATTCAAGAATCTTGGATTGAAAACTATTGGCCATCACGGATATATGAGCAAATTTATTTTCTACACAAAAAGGGCTAATGCAATTGATCTGTTGATTGAAACCCATTTCTTTATCTGCAATGGCAGATTTTCCAATAGATCCTCCAATACAAACCATTAAAATATCGCCAGTCTTTGCGATAGTTGTTTCATTTCGTCCAGCCTCAGATAGCCACTTTTCTGCAGGCAAAAGTTCGCAAGCCAACGTGATTTGCCCCGGACCAATAAATGGTATTGATCCATCATACAAAGCAGATTTTTGAGTACTCGGTGTTCTTCCTGTACTAGAAATGCCTATTGTACCGAGTCTAGCCCACCCCCAGCTTTGTGGTAACTCAAACGGTTTTTCTTCTTCAGTAATCAGTGGCAGTAGCTTAGTTTTCTTAACCTTACCCTCAGCAATCAATTTGGCTTTTTCAGCTTCTATCCTCTTAAGCAACTCACTGGCAGGTTCATCATTCGCATCTTGTGGCACCAACTTGCCGCGCACAGCCAATTCCAGTATCAGCTCTCGCAATTTTTTGATGCCATAAACACTGGCGGCATTACCCGAACTGCGGCCACGGCCTGATTTCTTGGCGGTATCGGCGGCTGTCCAGATGTCGATGTGCTCGGTGATTAAGGTTTGAATCGCATTCATCGTGCTATCTCGGTACGGCGCTTATAAGAGGCGGTCATTTTCATGCTTCACCTTCTGAAATGGCATTTTCCAGCACAGCACGGTCGCGTTGCAATTCGGCTTGTAATTCCGCTTCGGTAGGTAAAAAGGCGCGGTAGCGACTGGCGAACAGCTGTTGGCTATCGGCTAACAGGGAATATTTGGCGACGGCTTCATTGCGTTCAGAGCACAAGATCAAACCCAGTGTCGGGTTGTCGCCTTCGCCCCTGTATTGCTCTTCAAACACGCGTACATACATATCCATTTGGCCGACATCCTGGTGGGCAAGCTTGCCGACTTTTAAATCGACCAGTAAAAAGCATTTGAGCAGGTAGTTGTAAAACACCAGATCAACAAAAAAATTATCGCCTTCAACACGTAATTGTTTTTGCCGTGCCACAAAAGCAAAGCCCTTGCCCAGTTCCAGCAGGAAGGTTTGCAATTGCTGAATTAAATTGGTTTCCAGTTCTTTTTCATACAGCGTGGCACTGGGTTGGGCACCGATAAATTCAAGAATATAAGGATCGCGAATAAAGTCGCGTGGGTCACTGGGGGCGTATTGTTGAATGAGCGTTGCGGCTTCTGTTTTTACTGCGGCCTGATCTTGACTGGAAAGCAATCGCTCATAGAACAAGGTACTGACTTGGCGATCCAAGGCTCGCGCACTCCAACCTTGGCTGGCCGCTTCATTTAGATACCACGAACGTGCAACGGAATTTTCAATGCGCATCAACTGGCGATAGTGCGTCCATGTCAAATTGCTACGCAGTGCGTCGCAAATCTCTTCCTGGCTAAATATCTGGTAGAACTGGCGAAAATTTCGCAAGTTGCCGGCAGTAAATCCTTTGCCAAACTCCTTGCTTAATTCCTTAGCCAATTCGACGAGTACTTGTTGACCGTAGGCAGCACGATGTTCGCCAGCCTGTTCATGTTCAACAATTTGCCGACCGATTTGCCAATAGGCTTCAATCATGGCGACATTAACGGCGCGGTAACTACGCTGTCGTGCAGCCTGGAGAATATCCCGTATTTGCGCATAGAGCCCATCGAATAAGACTAGGGTGCTCATTGTCTTGACTCCAGTGCCTCTGCCAATATGGTTTTGAGTTTGCCGCGCAGTGCGGCGATGTCATTCTGCATGGTTTGGTATTGTGCCAATAATACTTCGGGGTCGTGGATTTCCTGCTCGTTGATATGCGGATTTTTGCAATCCAGGTTGTAGTTGCGGGCTTTGATGTCGTCAATACTCATCTTCCAGGCGTATTGATTTTCTTCGCGGGTGCTGAAGTTATCGGACTCTTTGCCCCACCAGGCGGCTTCGGCTTGAAACTCTTCGATTTTCATCGGTTTGGTTTTGTTGTAGTTTTTTACACCCGGTGGATAAGGATGCTCATAAAACCAAATGTGCTGTGTCGGTGTGCCTTTACTAAAAAACAGTAGATTGGTTTTAATACCGGTGTAAGGTGCAAACACGCCGTTGGGCAGGCGCACGATGGTATGCAGGTTACAGTCGTGCAGTAATTTTTCTTTGATGCGGGTTTTGATGCCTTCGCCAAACAGAAAACCATCCGGCAATACCAGTGCGGCACGGCCACCGGATTTAAGCAGTTGCATGATCAGCACCAGAAACAAATCGGCGGTTTCACGGGTTCGAAAAGTGGCGGGGAAGTTGGTTTCTATACCGTCTTCTTCCATGCCGCCAAAAGGCGGATTGGTGACGACCACATCGACCCGTTCTTTTGGTCCCCAACTGATCAGCGGACGCGCCAGAGTGTTGTCATGGCGGATATTACTGGGTACATCAATGCCGTGCAGAATCATATTGGTGGTGCAGAGTAAATGCGGCATCGGCTTTTTTTCTATGCCGAAAATACTGGACTGCAAGTGCATTTCATCATCGACGGTTTTTACATCTTGTTTGCGGATATGTTCAATTGAGCAAGATAAAAAACCACCGGTACCACAAGCCGGATCCAGCACTTTTTCAGACAGGCGCGGGTTTACCATTCTGACCATAAATTCGGTGACGGCACGCGGCGTGTAAAATTCACCGGCATTACCGGCGGCTTGTAAATCGCGGAGCAATTGTTCGTACATGTCGCCGAACAAATGACGTTCTTGGGCTTTGTTAAAATCGACGCCTTCCTGAATTTTGTTGATCACTTGCCGAATTAATTGGCCAGACTTCATGTAGTTATAGGCATCTTCAAATACCGAACGAACCACATAAGCGCGTTGATCGCCGCCTTTAGCTTCCAGTTGTTGCAAGGCCGGGAACATCTCGTTATCCAGAAAATTCTTGAGTGCATCGCCGGTCATGCCTTCGGGATTAGCGGCCCAGTTACGCCAACGATAGGCTTCCGGTAACGGTGATTGGTAATGGTCTTGCAGTAACTCCCATTCACTTTCACGGTCATCAAATATTTTTAAAAACAACATCCAGACCAGTTGGCTTAAGCGTTGGGCGTCGCCATCCACACCCACGTCTTTACGCATGATGTCTTGGATGGATTTAATGGTGGAGGAAATGCTCATGAATTTGTTTGCTTATGGGTAATAATTAAAATAATTTGTAATCATTCAAGTCCCCCTCTTTAAAAAAGAGGGGTTAGGGGAGATTTTATTAGATAAATCCCCCTCAATCCCCCTTTGTCAAAGGGGGAGGTGTACTTATACTTGGCCTTTTATGCTTATCTTACTTGTTACGAAATTAAGCATAGAGTTGTTTTTCCAGTTCATAGAGGGCTGCCAAATAAGCGGGCTTACCGCCAAAGGCTGACACCAATTCGCTGGCGGTGCCCATATTTGTGAAGGGATCGAGGGTAAGAATTTTAATGTCTTCGATATTCTCAATACCGGTATCGGCGTATTTTTCCAGTAAGGTTTCCAATACCTGGCGGGCTTGGTCGCCGTATTTGGTAAAGTAATTGCGTTTTTTTACCTGGTCGACACGTTCGCGGCGGGTCAGCGGTGGTTGATCAAAAGCTACATGGCAAATCAAATCGAAGGCATCAAAGTCTTTGCCTACGTCATCGGCCAAGGCTTCCAGCAACAGGCCGTGTGCTTCCAGTTCTTGCAGAATGGCAACCTTGCGGTCGGTTTTGCTCCAGCGGCGCAGGAAGTCATCAAGTGAGGCATAATCCTTACGCACTGTTGAACGGGTGTAATCTTTAAGGGATTCGGTAATCAACTTGCCTTCAGGACCGTAATATTGCACACGTTCTGAAATGACATAGACGGTTACATCGGCAAGCACATATTTTACCCGCTTGGTGCCGGGGTCATCAAATCCCCCCTCAATCCCCCCTTTGTCAAAGGGGGGAAGTTGTTCGCCTTCTGAATATGGCGGTACCGGATTACCGTTTTCATCGAAGATAATTTCAGGTTCATCTTCTGGTGGTACAGGGGATTCATCGCCTTTTGGCTCATAAATCATCACTGGTTCGCCATCAAAGTCTTTATCCGCAAACAGCTCGGTGACTTTTTTAAAATCCATGATGGTAAACCAGTATTTATCGTAATCTTCATTGATACGGGTGCCGCGCCCGATGACCTGTTTAAACTCGGCCATTGATTTGATATGTTGATCCAAGACAATTAGTTTGCAGGTTTGAGCATCGACACCGGTTGACATGAGTTTGGAAGTGGTGGCGATGACCGGGTAACGTTCTTCGGGATTGATAAAATTGTCCAGTTCCGCCTTGCCTTCAAGTTCATCACCGGTAATACGCATGATGTATTTGCGATTTTCCTGGACCCGTTCTGGATTCAAGTTGACCAAAGCCTGACGCATACGTTCGGCATGGTCGATGTCATCACAGAAGACAATGGTCTTGGCGTAAGGATCGGTCGCGACCAGAAATTCAGTGATTTTTCTGGCGACCAGTTCGGTGCGCTTTTCAAGTACCAAGGTGCGATCCATATCAATCTGGTTATAAACACGATCTTCTATTAACTCACCATTTTTATCCAGCTGACCTTTACTGGGTCGCCAACCTTGCAGGTCTTTGTCGATGTCGATACGGACGACTTTGTAAGGCGCAAGAAAGCCGTCTTCGATACCTTGTTTGAGTGAATAGGTGTAGACAGCCTCACCAAAGTAAAAAATGCTGGACACGTCTTTGGTTTCTTTGGGCGTCGCCGTTAAGCCGACATGCGTGGCCGATGCAAAGTAGGCCAGAATGACGCGCCAGGCCGAATCTTCTGCGGCGCTGCCGCGATGACATTCATCAATGACAATGAGATCAAAAAAATCCGGCGAGAATTGCTTGTAAATGTTTTGTTCTTCTTCGTTGCCGGTGACGGCTTGATATAACGACAGATAAATTTCATAGCTCTTGTCGATCTGACGCTTGCTGATCTTGGTCATGGCGGCGGCAAAGGGCTTAAAATCGTTATTCTTGGTTTGATCGACCAGAATATTGCGGTCAGCCAGAAACAGGATGCGTTTTTTAGTGCCCGATTTCCACAAGCGCCAGATAATCTGGAACGCGGTATAAGTCTTGCCGGTACCGGTCGCCATGACCAGCAAAATGCGTTGCTGGCCTTTGGCCACGGCTTCGATGGTGTTGTTGATCGCAGTAGCCTGATAATAACGCGGGGCGCGACTGCTGCCATCATCGTAATAAGGCATTTCTACGGTGTGGCGGGCATCGGCTGTTGCCAGTCCCTTCCACTGACAATAGCGTTGCCATAATTCCGCCGGTGCAGGAAAGGCATCCAGGGTTAATTCCTGCTCGGTTTTTTCAGCCAGTCCGGTGCGGTCATGCAATAAAAAACCATCACCATTGGAGCTAAACACAAACGGGATGCCCAGTGTTTCGGCATAGTTAAGTGCTTGTTGCATACCGGAACCTACACTGTGTTTATTGTCCTTGGCTTCAATCACCGCAAGCGGAATATTGGCTTTGTAATACAGGATGTAATCGGCGCGCTTTTGCTCACCACGAGTGTGCAACTTGCCACGAACAATCACACGGCCTTTGGTGAAAAAAACCTCTCGACGTATTTGTAAAGCCTCGTCCCATCCGGCCTGAATAACAGCAGGCGTGATGTACTTGGCACAAATATCGGACTCACTTAAGGTCTTTTTGCTCATGATTTCTGCTGTTGTCGTTAGGTTTTTAGGGTAGTGAGATAGCTTGATAACCAATTAACTTATTTTTTTGGTAAAAAAGGTTAATTTTAAAACTCATTCCAACTTCAAAAATCATTCAAACCAGTTTTGTAAGGCTAAGTTGTGAAAGTTCTGAAAATCCTGGGTATTTCGAGTGACCAAGGTTAATTTTTGGGTAACCGCAATGGCAGCAATCTCGCCATCCGCATAAGCACAGGTAAGTCCTTGCCGTTGTAATCCGGCTCGTTCTATTGCATACCAATCTGCTGCGGCCTGGTCATAAGGCAAAACAATCAAGCCATTAAGTAACAGCATATCCAAATAGGATTGAAGTTGTTTTTTTCTTTTGGAGGTTGCCAGTAATTCACAACCATAAACCAGCTCATGCCAGACAATTGCTGCTGTTGCATACTCGCCGTCATGTTTGGCAAGCTGTTGTAAGACGTTGTCATCCGGTTTTAAGCGGGCGGGTTCTGACAGGATATTGCTATCCAGCAAATAGCTTATTCGTCCCATGAAAATTCACGGCCTTGACTGGCTCCACGTAAATTTTTAAGTTCAATTTCCGTCAAGGCACTGTCACCCGTCAATTGACTGCGCCATTGTTGGATGGCTTGGTACAAGCTATTGTCTTTATGGGTCAGTTTTTGATAATTGACTTCGGATAACATCACGGCAACGGGCTTACCATGCCGGGTAAGATGAATAGGTTCATCTGATTCAAGCTGATAAATCAATTGTGACAGGTTATTTTTTGCCTCGGCTATACTGCTGGTTTTCATTGGCAATCACTCTAATTTAGCTAATATTATAGCCATAATAAGGCTTTCGATAGGCGTTATCAAGTTTGCTGTAGATTGTGTCTCTTGGCAGATTGCTTGCTTTCAGCGAAGAAACGCCAACCCGCTGTTTCGAGCAGCTTGTTGATCTTGACGCGGGCGGTGGCTTCTTTGACTGTCATTTAGTGGTTAACGGGGATAGATGTAAAATTTTCCGGCTATTATTTTGCGCCATGAAATACCGCCAGTATTTGTTGGTCTTTTACACGATGCGGCAAGATGAATTATGTACCGATCAGCACTAATTCGCGGGTGTCTTCAATGCGCCCCAAGCGCCCTATTAAGGGATTATCCTGAAGTAAAACGGTACGCTCTTTTATGTCGTTGAGTAGCTTTCGTGCTGTTTTGGGATTATTTTCGGCAATGTAAGTAAAAATATCACGTAAATCTTGACGGGCAGGCTCAGTCCAGACTATTTTCATGCCTTACCTTGGGCTTTGTTTTCGATCAAGCCTTCTATTTCACGCATGACGTCATCATGGACAACGAATTCGCCACGATTTGCTGCCGCTATACCTTTGGGTGATCTTGGCACAAGCCGAAGCGTTGGCTTGCAGATAGGCTTTTATAGCCTGATTAACCAAATAATTGCGCGATCTGTCCAGTGATCCGGCAAGGTTATCCAGTTTATGGATGATTTCTGTTTCGACTCTAATACTAAATGCTTCGGTTGCCATTATTATTCCTCCGGTTTAATGTGGTCCATTTATGATCTTATCTTAGTATATTGCTAATAATATTTTCGCTGCGTAAATGAATGTAAAGGGTGGTCTTCTGATAGGAAACATTTAAAGCACTTCCAGAAAAGTACTACAAAGAATCGTAATCTATTGGCCTTTTTACCTGAAATATTGGTGTGTAAGCCTGTGTATAACTTGTTACTAACAGGAGGACGGTTTTTTAGGGTTATTTTTATCCACAGTTTGTCCACAATGGCGGATTAATTTTTATAGCAGCCTTTAATCATTGGCTTATATGGGCTAAAGACAGTTATCCACAGATTTAACGCCGACTAATAATAATAAGATCTTAAAAGATATACTTTAATACTATAGCGGGCATGACTATAAAAAATGACGGCAATCATTGCCACCAAGAAACCTGTTATATATCTGAAAAGTCACTTTTAAACATCAATCCTTCACTTTTTACCCCTCGCATAGTCTAACTTATTGATTAAAAAGTCTACTGTACTTTCTGTATAGGAAAGTGAAGCGGTAAAACAACCGCAAACAACAACTAAACAAAGTCAACTAAATAAGGGGATGTAGCGATACAACTCCTTTTTTTTTGCGTATATTTGCCTTTACTTTACCTTTTCTCACCCCCTATATTACACCTATGACTTTTTCAGATGTAAGGAGCTGTAAATTAAGGATCACTATAGAGAAACGCACAAATAAGGAGGGCAATAAGCAAAATATGCGTCTAGTATATTGGTACGGGAGCAATACTGATGAAAATGGCAAGACTAAGAGTTTATCCGTAAATAATAGTAACTACTCAGCCCAGCAGCAATCCAAAAAAGTGTTTTTTAAAATTGAAGGGACGGAATGAAGGGGTAACAAGCAAAAGCATTACTGATAGCGATGAAAATACATACTGAATTTTTACGCGCAGTGGATATATAGCGGCGAATGGAAGCAAACTGTTACGCACCAACAAAAGTTTGAAATCCACCGGAAACTTTCTGCTTCACTTTCACCATGCGGATACTCCGCACGGTAAGATTATTGATAAACGGCACAGAAAAATCGTAGCTATGAAGGCCAAGGTCCCGCCTTTATAGTTCCTTAAACGAGCCAGAAGATTATGGGCGGCGGTCTGTTTAGTTTTTGCTGCTGTGTGGGGTTTTCTGCCAAGCCCTTTTTAACCAGTCCATCGTATTGCTGTTTAAATAAAATAATTTGTCCGAGGCTTAAAGAGACTTGTTCTGGCGGCAAGTCGGCCAGGGTGTTTTTAATGTTGACCAATAAAGTCACCATCTCGCCCGCCTAGGTTTGTATGAATGGCTTTTTCAGATAATCCAGCTCCCTTAGGTGATGGGCATTGCAGGCAACGAGTTCGTAGCCATAGTAGCTGAAATAAACTTTCCAATGGTCAAGCACTAATTTGCCATGAAAATTTTCCAGAATCCCGGCAGCATTCATGGCTTCACTACCCCGTTTGGCGTGGACTTCATAATCGGTGAGTTTTTCGGTTGAGACTAAATACAACCAATGCAGCTTACTCGCGACACGCAAATCTGTTTCATCAACATGCGAGATTTCCGCTTGTTGCAGTTGCTCTTTGATTGCAACTCTGGCGGGTTATATGTTTTGTTCCAATTAATTGCCCGCATCAAGGATGAAGGCTTCGGAAGGGGATTGCCCGAACAAATCCTTAAATATTTGCGCGGTACGTTCAATAGGAATGAAATGCCCAGTAGTGAAATAAGTGGCGGCCGTTTTAACTCCATCGCCATATTGCACGGGCTCGCTGACATTTTCTGGAAAATCGCCTTTATTTTCGGTTTGGCATTCAGGGCAGACTTTAAGGGTGGCTTGATGTGCGGTGACGATGATTTTCATTGCAGGGATATCAAAAACCTGCCGCTCCTCCACCTTCAGCACAGGAGCATCTGCCAAAGAAACGGCGCAGTTTCCGCAACAATCTTTGTCATGGACTTCGACTGGGTTCAACGTCGTGCCCTTATGTCCGGGTTGTCAGCCATTCGGTTTTTTGCCCTTTTCGTGCTGGCTGGCGGTACGTTTTTTTTGCCGCAGCTTGTATTTCTAACTGTTCGGATCATACCACTTAACATCAACTGTTTCAAAGGCGGTATAGGCTATCGCGGTATCTGGCTTCGATTCACGTTCGCAGCGTACGCAATTTTCCGGATAATGATGTGCTTCTGCAGTGACTTCTATCTTTTGCTCGCGTCCGTAGCCGGGTGACCCAAGTTGTTTGCCCGCTTTCGTTAATCGTTTGTTGCTTCATCTTGTTGCTTGATCGGTTGTGTCTCGTCTGCCTCGGTCGGTGTTTATTCCTCGGATCCGGTTTTCGATGCGTCTTCGGTGTCCAGGGCGCGATCATCTGCGCCAGAAAATTCATCCTGCCCTTGTTGTTGCTCCTCCTGACCTTCATCGCTGGTGTTAGCTTTATTCCACGGTAGATCACTACTGGATGGCCGTGAGCTATTCCGCGATGTTTATCTCAATCTCGCCCTCGCTTCTTTTAAGTCGTAGAGTAGTTTGACGGATAATCGACGCAGAACTTCCTCTGGCAATTGCAGCAATTTTCTTCAGTTAATTGTAGTAGATTGTGGTCACTTAATCTCATGGGAAATAACATAGCACTTTTTTAACCAAATTTTTAGGTTTTTGACGTTGGGACTGAATAATTACGATTCGACTTTAAATACGCTATGACCGGTATGACTACAATAACTGCAAACGAAATCTTGAGGCCATCGGGTTTGCTTTAACGCAGCTTCGCACTCTACTTCAGTACTAAATTTTTTGAGAAACTCAGGCATAGATAAACCCTGTTGAAGCTGGATACGATTCAGTAGACATCTTTCCTAAATACAGCCATAGCGTAAGTTAACAAGAGCCGCCACTAACTTCCATGTTAGGGAGTAATGCTTGTGCTTACCCCGATAAACATCTTTGGCAATCCTGAAGATTTTGCATCGGCGATTAACATGCTCAATAAGAATACGCCGTTTTGATAGTGCCTTATTATCGGCTTTATCTTCTGCCGAAAGCGGTTGGCCTTTTTTCTTTTTAACCGGTAGAGTCGAGTTTTGATGGTGTTTCTTTATCCCTTGGTATCCGGAATCCGCCAATAACAGGGCATCAGGATGCAACAATAGACGGCTGTCTTTGAAGATCGAAAAATCATGCTGTCGGCCTTTACCCGTCACTACGGAGAGGATAGCCATCGTCAATCGGCAGATCACGAACTGGGCCTTGATCGTGTGGCGTTTTTTTTCCTGAAAAATACGCTTTCTGGTTTTTAACAGGACGCTCGATAGGCTGCTCAGAAACATCGATGACCACGGTAACTGCTGGATTTTCCAATAGTGCTTTGCGGTTGGGGAGTTTTTCTATTTTGACCAATAGCCTTGCGGTGCGGCTATAAATTTTATGGCAATACGATTCGCTGATGTTGAAGACCGCAGCCAGATTTATCAACGTCGGATAGTGGCGAAGATAATAGAGTGTCAGTAACAAGCGGTCTTCCAAAGCCAGCTTGGAGTCTTTTCGTCCCCGTCTAGTCAGTGGATTAAGGACTTTTTGTTCGTCCAGGTATGCCGCTAGCTTACCGTGAAGATGCAGGAAATCTTCTAGTGACAGGCCGACAGTCCTTAAAAATTCTTCAGGCTTGTGTCTTGGTAATTGGGCATAAGGAGTCATGGCTATCCGTGTTTTCAGAGGTAGATCGCTATTTTAACCTTATCAAGGCCAAATTCTATGTCGATTATTTAGGAAAGATGTCTAATGAATAAACTTGGCTGAAGTACCTTGCTAATCAGGAAGGTTGTTGGGCTTGTTAATTTTTAGATTTTCGTTTTTATTTTGCCAAAAAAACCATTGACGCGGAAAAAGCCACCGTCAAAATCAAAGGCGTGATTGCGCTTTTCAGACTAAATTAGAACTGGCAGGTCTGTCCGGCGTCAACTATCCAGTCCGACCGGACAGAGTAATTGTCGCCGAACAGCTGTATGGTGACTATTAATAATGAGGCCCAATCTGTCGTGTTGAATGGTTTTTCAGGCAATAAACCGGTCATGGATAGTTATAAACTTCTTGGTTGATTTTATTCCGCCTTGATTTAATGCAGACCGCTGGCTATAATCCTCAAGCTATTATGTTTGGAGAACTGTGTGGCAAGTAGAAACTACTCTGCTTTCAGTAAAATTCTAAGTTATCAATTACTGATAATACTGGTAATTACTGCCGGCTTTGGCTTTGCAGGAGGATGGCAGCAAGCCTTATCCAGTGCTTTAGGGGGGATGGCAGCTTTTGTTCCCAACTTGTATTTTGCTTTACGGATAGTTAAATCTTCCGGGCAGCCAGCGCGAAAGATGGTCAACTCCTTTTATGCCGGAGAATCAGGCAAATTGTTGTTAACCGCCGCGCTGTTTATAATGATTTTTAGAGTGCCAAACATAGAAATATTACCGCTGTTAGTTGGCTACATAACAGCATTATCAGTTTTTTGGTTCGCGTTATTGATGCGCTAACATTACAATTAAGAGAGGAACGATGGCTACTGAAGTTCATGCCGCCGAAGGTGCAACCGGTTATATTATTCACCATTTAACGCCACTACAAGCTGGTGAGGGTTTTTGGACACTGCATCTTGATACCTTGTTCTTCTCGGCGGCGTTAGGCGGTTTGTTCCTCTGGTTTTTTAAGAGAGCCGCAGAAAAAGCAACCACTGGCGTTCCCGGCTTAGTGCAAAATTTTGCTGAAATGCTGATAGAATTTGTTGATAATCAGGTTAAAGACAGCTTTCATGGCAACAGTAAATTAATTGCCCCGTTGGCCTTAACCATATTTTGCTGGGTATTTCTGTGGAACTTTATGGATTTGTTCCCGGTTGATATTCTGCCGTTAATTGGCTCAATGATGGGTATCGAATATTTGCGATCCGTGCCTAGTACCGATTTAAATGCGACATTTGCCATGTCGATTTCGGTTTTCTGCTTGATTATTTTTTATAGCATTAAAATAAAAGGCCCTTGGGGCTTTGCCAAAGAATTAATGTTTCAGCCTTTTGGCCCCTGGTTATTACCTTTTAACCTGCTGCTGAAATTAGTAGAAGAAATTGCAAAACCAATCTCACTGGCGCTTCGTTTATTCGGAAACCTGTATGCCGGTGAGTTGATTTTTATTTTGATTGCCTTGTTACCCTGGTACATTCAACCGGTATTAAGTTTCCCTTGGGCAATATTTCACATTTTAATTATTACTCTTCAAGCTTTTATATTTATGGTATTGACTATTGTTTACCTGAGTATGGCGCACGAAGATCATTAATTATTGTTTAACCGTTTTTTTATTACTTTTTTTAACCGTTTGGAGGTTTCATGGAAATTGCAAGATTAATTGCTGATGTACAAGGCATGACTGCTATTGCAGTAGGTCTGGTTCTTGGTATGGGCGCTTTAGGAACTGCTATAGGTTTCGGTTTGTTGGGTGGAAAATTCCTGGAAGGCGCAGCCCGTCAACCGGAAATGGTTCCTATGCTACAAGTAAAAATGTTTGTTGTTGCCGGTCTGTTGGATGCGGTAACCATGATTGGTGTTGGTTTGGCGTTGTTCTTTACTTTCGCAAACCCATTCCTGTCTGCTGTACAAGCTGCGGCTGCGGGTTGATACAAGCTGTCTAATTTCAATAGCAACAAGAGGAACGCATCGTGAGTATCAATGCTACTCTGATTGGGCAAATGATTACATTTGCACTTCTGGTATGGTTTACCATGAAGTACATCTGGCCTCCTTTATTTGACTCTTTAGAAGAACGTAAAAAGAAAATTGCCGATGGTTTGGCTGCTGCTGAAAGAGGTCAGGAAGAAATTATTCTGGCCGAGAAAAAAGCTAAAGGCGTTTTAAAAGAAGCTAAAGTACAGTCTTCAGAGATTGTTACCTTGGCTCAGAAACGTGCAAATGAAATTGTTGAAGAATCAAAAGATATCGCCAAGAAAGAAGGCGAGCGTTTGATTATTGCAGCAAAAGCACAAATTGATCAGGAAATACAGCAAGCTAAAGAAGGTTTGCGTCAAGAAGTTGCTGATTTGGCGTTAAGTGCCGCAGAACAAATTCTGGGTGCAGAAATTGATAAAGCCAAACACCAGGACATTATTAGCAAAGTCTCTAATCAATTAGGTTAAGCATAATGAGCGAACTGGCAACATTAGCAAGGCCTTACGCAGCGGCAGTGTTTAAAAGGGCCAAGGAAACTGACGCGACCGCAAATTGGTCGCAAAGCTTGGCGTTTATGTCGGCTGTCCTAAAAAATGAAGATATTACTGTTGTAGCCGATAACCCCAAAGTAAGTAAAGACAGGTTGTTGGCACTGATACTGGACATTTGCCACGAGTACCTTAATGAAGAAAATGAAAATTTTCTTAAATTACTGGCTCATAACAATCGACTCGGCTTGTTACCCTCTATTGTCAAGATCTTCGAAGCCTATAAAGCAGAAGATGAGGGTTATGTCGAGGTTGACGTATTGACTGCTTATGCATTATCCAAAGAAGCCAAGCAAAACTTTGCGGTAACATTGGAAAAGACTCTGGGCAAAAAAATCCATATGAATGTAGCTCTGGATAAGTCATTAATTGGTGGTTTTCTCGTAAGAGCAGGCGACAGAGTAATTGACGGATCTATTAGAGGCCGGCTTCAACACATGCAAAAAGCACTACAGTGAGAGTGAGAAAAAGCACATGCAATTAAACCCATCTGAAATAAGCGATCTGATTAAAAAGAAGATCGAAAACTTCGACTTAAGTGCCGAAGCGCATACAGAAGGTACCGTAGTCAGTGTGACTGACGGTATTGTAAGAGTACATGGTCTTTCTGAAGCTATGCAAGGTGAGATGCTTGAATTCCCGGGTAATACCTTTGGAATGGCACTTAATCTTGAAAGAGACTCAGTGGGTGTGGTGATATTAGGCGCATATCAACACATTACTGAAGGCGACATTGTAAAATGTACCGGTAAAATTCTGGAAGTACCTGTTGGTGAGGCATTACTGGGCCGTGTTGTTGACGCGCTGGGTAATCCTATCGACGGTAAAGGTGCTATTGATACGACTGAAACGTCACCTATTGAAAAAATCGCACCGGGTGTAATTGCCCGTCAGTCGGTTGATCAACCCGTACAATTGGGTTTGAAATCAATTGATGCGATGGTTCCGGTAGGTCGTGGACAGCGCGAATTGATTATTGGTGACAGACAAACCGGTAAAACAGCCATTGCGATTGATGCAATCATTAATCAAAAAGGTACAGGCATTAAATGTATCTATGTGGCTATCGGTCAGAAACGTTCATCAATTGCCAACGTAGTTCGCAAGCTCGAAGAACATGGCGCAATGGCGCATACGATTATTGTTGCCGCATCAGCTTCTGAGTCTGCTGCACTGCAATTTATAGCACCGTATACCGGTTGTTCAATGGGTGAGTTTTTTAGAGATCGT
This sequence comes from Methylobacter sp. S3L5C, assembly GCF_022788635.1. Classification (NCBI taxonomy): domain Bacteria; kingdom Pseudomonadati; phylum Pseudomonadota; class Gammaproteobacteria; order Methylococcales; family Methylococcaceae; genus Methylobacter; species Methylobacter sp. S3L5C. The sequence goes on from NZ_CP076024.1 coordinate 1,170,995, forward strand.
GGTGAAGATGCCCTGATTATTTATGACGATTTAACCAAGCAAGCTTGGGCTTATCGTCAGGTATCTTTATTACTGCGTCGTCCTCCAGGTCGTGAAGCGTATCCAGGTGACGTATTTTATTTGCATTCGCGTTTGCTGGAAAGAGCATCACGTATCAATGCAGCTGAAGTTGAAAAATTGACTGGTGGCAGAGTAAAAGGTAAAACTGGTTCATTGACAGCATTGCCAATCATTGAAACTCAAGGTGGTGACGTATCGGCTTTTGTACCGACTAACGTTATTTCCATTACTGATGGTCAGATTTTCCTTGAAAGCAACTTGTTTAACGCAGGTATCCGCCCGGCTGTAAATGCCGGATTGTCGGTATCACGCGTAGGTGGCGCAGCACAGACAAAGATCATCAAAAAGTTAGGTGGTGGTACCCGTCTTGATTTGGCGCAGTACCGTGAGTTGGCTGCTTTTGCCCAGTTCGCTTCGGATCTGGATGAAAATACTCGCAAGCAAATTGAACGTGGTCAGCGGGTCACGGAATTAATGAAGCAAAATCAATATTCGCCAATGTCAGTGGCGCAAATGGCGGTTTCGTTGTTTGCTGCTAATGAAGGTTTCCTTGATAACATTGAAGTAAACAAGGTACTGGATTTTGAAGCTGCTTTACAGTTGTATATGAAATCAGAGCAGTCTGATTTAATGAATAACATAAATGCAACTGGCGATTTTAGTAATGAAATTAGTAGTGGCATAAGAACTGCTATTGAAACTTTCATTAAAACTCATAGTTGGTAAAAGGGTTTTCACATGGCTGTTGGTAAAGAAATACGCACAAAAATTGCGAGTATCAAAAATACTCAAAAAATTACACGCGCAATGGAGATGGTTGCTGCGAGTAAAATGCGTAAAACAAAAGACAGAATGCAGGCAACAAGGCCCTATTCTATAAAAATTGGCAAGATTATTAAACACTTGGCTCAGGCCAATCCGGAATATAAACACCCTTATTTGATAGTACGAGATGTCAAGAGAGTAGGCATTATTTTGGTAAGTTCTGATAGAGGCTTGTGTGGCGGACTGAATTCAAATTTATTCAGAAAGACGCTAAGCCAATTAATAGAATGGGATAAGGCAAACATAGAAGTTGATGTTTGTACCATTGGTTCAAAAGCTTCCGGCTTCTTTAGCAACCTGAAAGTCAATCTGGTCGGTCAGGTTTCCAAGTTAGGTGACGCTCCGCATCTACAGGATATAGCTGGTGTTATTAAAATAATGCTGGATGCCTATGAGGCAGGTAGAATTGATGAGTTGTATGTAGTTAGCAACGAATTCGTCAATACCATGACTCAACGGCCAACTGTTGAACAGTTACTTCCTGTAGTGGCCTGTGTACTTGACGAAAATCTGAATGGTCATTGGGATTATATTTATGAGCCTGATGCGAAAGACGTTTTGGATCATTTATTAAATCGTTTTATCGAATCCAAAGTGTACCAAGGTCTGGTTGAAAATAATGCCTGTGAGCAGTCTGCCAGAATGGTTGCGATGAAAAGTGCTTCGGATAATGCCGGAAACCTTATCGGTGAGTTGCAACTGATTTACAATAAAGCCAGACAAGCCGCCATCACTCAGGAAATTTCAGAAATCGTTGCCGGTGCCGCAGCTGTTTAAGACTCTGCTGAGCTTAGTCGAAGGCCCCAAGCAAAATGACACAACATTTAGAGGACAACTCAATGAGTTCGGGTAAAATCGTTCAAATTATCGGCGCGGTCGTTGACGTGGAATTTACACGTGCAGACCTGCCAAAAGTATATGATGCCTTAAACGTAGAAGGCAAAGGTCTCGTATTGGAAGTACAACAGCAATTAGGTGATGGCATCGTCAGAACTATTGCGATGGGTAGTACCGATGGCTTAAGCAGAGGCTTGGTTGTTAGTAATACTAAAGCACCTATTTCTGTGCCGGTAGGTAAAGAAACCCTGGGTCGTATCATGAACGTCCTGGGTGAGCCCATCGACGAAAAAGGACCTATCGGTGAAAAGGTAAAATGGGGCATCCATCGTGAAGCGCCAAGCTATGCAGAACAAGCAGCTGCCAACGAATTGTTGGAAACCGGTATTAAAGTTATCGATTTGGTTTGTCCTTTTACCAAAGGTGGTAAGGTCGGCTTATTCGGTGGTGCGGGTGTTGGTAAAACCGTTAATATGATGGAGCTGATTCGTAACATCGCTATCGAGCATAGTGGTTATTCTGTGTTTGCAGGTGTCGGCGAACGTACTCGTGAAGGAAACGACTTCTATCACGAAATGACCGATTCAAACGTAATCGACAAAGTATCGCTGGTTTATGGACAAATGAACGAGCCGCCCGGAAACAGGTTGCGCGTTGCCTTGACCGGATTAACCATGGCAGAATATTTCCGTGATGAAGGTCGTGACGTTTTATTCTTCGTGGATAATATCTACCGTTATACACTGGCGGGAACTGAGGTATCTGCACTGTTGGGTCGTATGCCTTCAGCGGTAGGTTATCAGCCAACACTGGCCGAAGAAATGGGTGTTTTACAGGAACGGATTACTTCAACCAAAACGGGTTCCATTACGTCTATCCAGGCAGTTTATGTACCCGCAGATGATTTAACCGATCCATCACCTGCAACAACTTTCGCTCATTTGGACGCGACCGTCGTATTGTCACGTCAAATTGCCGAGTTAGGTATTTATCCTGCTATTGACCCACTGGATTCAACCAGTCGTCAGCTTGATCCTTTGGTTATTGGACAAGAGCATTATGATGTCGCACGTACAGTTCAGGGTATCTTGCAACGCTACAAAGAGTTGCGTGATATTATTGCGATCTTGGGTATGGACGAGTTATCTGAAGAAGATAAGCTGACTGTATCAAGAGCTCGTAAAATGCAACGCTTCTTGTCTCAACCGTTCTTCGTTGCGGAAGTATTTACCGGTTCACCAGGTAAATACGTGTCACTGAAAGATACAATTGCCGGTTTTAAAGGTATCATTGCCGGTGAGTATGATGCAATTCCTGAGCAAGCTTTTTATATGGTAGGCACCATAGATGAAGTGCTTGAGAAAGCAAAGACATTAAAAGGTTAATGAATATTTCTCTCTGCTTAACGGCAGAGAGGGGTTTGAAACAGGTGAAAAAATGACCATGACCGTACATGTAGACATCGTAAGCGCGGAAAAGGAGATCTTTTCCGGCATTGCGGAAATGATTTTTGCTCCGGGTGAACTTGGGGAACTGGGTATTTCGCCACGGCATGCTCCATTAATAACCAAGCTTAATCCCGGTGAAGTTCGGGTAAAAGTAAGTGAAAATGAAAGTTATGCCTTTTATATATCCGGTGGAATATTAGAGGTGCAACCTCATCTGGTCACTGTTTTGGCTGATACAGCCATTAGAGCAAAAGATATTGACGAAGCACTCGCATTGGATTCTAAAGCGAAAGCTGAAGATGCCTTGGCAGATAAATCTGGTAAAATTGATTACGCAACTGCACAGGCTGAATTGGCACAAGCGGTTATGCAGTTAAGAACGTTGGACAGGCTTAGAAAGCGTGGCGGATAATAAAAAAATACAGATGCACGATTGCTGCCGGTAAGATAAAAAGCGCAATTCTATAATTTTAAAAAGCTCGATAACGTATGCCACGATATCGGGCTTTTTTTTTAACAGGATTTTAAATGAAAATAACGACTATTATTCTTGCCGCTGGTAAAGGTACGCGCATGCGTTCCGAGCTGCCCAAAATTTTGCATAAAATTGCCAATAGACCGTTATTACAGCATGTTTATGATATGTGTCAGCAACTGGAAAACAATACTATTAAAATTGTTTACGGTCATGGCGCCGATCTGGTCAGAGAGTCTTTACAGGATTTGGAAGCCGGCTGGATTGAACAAAAACAGCAGTTAGGTACGGGTCATGCCGTACAACAGGTTAGCGACCAAATTGCTGATGCCGAGACCGTTTTAATTCTTTATGGTGATGTCCCTTTATTGAAATTAACGACAGTAAAGCAATTAACAGCCAATGTTAATGATTTGTCGCTGGCTTTACTGACAGTCAATCTTGAAAATCCGACAGGTTACGGCAGAATAGTCAGGGATGAGTCTGGACGGGTAGCCAAAATTGTTGAAGAAAAAGATGCTTCCAGCACTGAAAAGCTGATTAAGGAAGGCAATACCGGCATCATGGCTGTTCAAGGCGGTCAGTTAAAAAAATGGTTAAACCGGTTAACCAATAACAATGTCCAAGGCGAATATTATTTAACGGATATTATTGAAATGGCCGTTGCCGATGGCATTGCCATTGTAACGAGCCAGCCGGAAACCGTTGATGAAGTGTTGGGGGTTAATAATCGTATCCAGCTTAGTCACCTGGAACGTGTTTATCAGTTGGAACAAGCCAATTATTTAATGGAGCAGGGTGTTACCTTAATGGATCCTGCACGTTTTGACCTCAGAGGATCGATTGAAATGCTGGGGATTGATATAATTTGCGATGTTAATGTCATCATTGAAGGCAAAAACAGTATTGGCAATAATGTCAAAATAGGTGCCAATACCCATATAAAAAATTCCATTATTAGCGATAACGTAGAAATCCTGGCTAACTGCGTCATAGACAATGCCGTTATCGGTGAAGGCAGTAAAATTGGACCTTATGCACGCTTGCGTCCTGAAACTGTGCTGGCTGAACACGTACATATCGGTAATTTTGTAGAAATCAAAAAATCATCCATAGCCGCATCTAGTAAAATAAATCATTTAAGCTATATTGGTGATGCTACCGTTGGCGCGCAAGTTAATATTGGTGCGGGAACCATTACCTGTAACTATGATGGGGTTAACAAATTTAGAACGATCATTGAAGATGGTGCTTTTATTGGTTCGGATACTCAGTTAATCGCCCCGGTGACCATAGGTAAAAATGCTACGATAGGTGCCGGCTCAACAATTACTAAAGACAGTCCTGAAAATCAACTAACTTTAAGCAGGGCAAAACAGGTTTCTATAGCAAACTGGCAGCGCCCCGTCAAACACGACTGAATGGATGCAGGATATCTTGTAATATCTGGAACAATTACCGAGGAAAAATAATATGTGTGGAATTGTAGGTGGAGTAGCGCAAAGAAATGTCGTGCCAATATTACTGGAAGGCTTGAGAAGACTTGAATATCGTGGCTATGATTCAGCTGGACTGGCAGTTATCAACGACCAGGTAATATATCGTAAAAGAGAGCTGGGTAAAGTTAAAGGTCTTGAGGCATTATTACAGGCTGATCCTGTTTCGGGCACTATCGGTATTGCACATACCCGGTGGGCGACTCATGGCAAGCCCAGCACAGCCAATGCACATCCACATATCTGCCGGGATAAAATTGCGGTAGTTCATAACGGTATTATTGAAAATCATGAAGTGTTGCGCAGTGCATTGATAAAAAACGGTTATGAGTTTACCTCGGAAACAGATACTGAAGTTATTGTGCATGAAATTTATCAGGCCATGGAATTTACTGATGGCTTGTTAAATGCAGTCAAGTTGGCGGTAAAGAAGTTGGAAGGTGCGTATGCCTTAGGGATAATCAGTGCAGAAGAGCCTGATATCTTGGTAGCATGCAGAAAGGGTAGCCCGTTGGTTATTGGTGTGGGTATTGGTGAGTATTTTATTGCTTCCGATGTCGCAGCTTTACTTCCTGTTACCCGACGTTTTATGTTTTTGGAGGAGGGCGACATAGCCTCTATCAGCATAGATAAATTGGTTATTTATGACGCAGATGACAATATCGTTAGCCGTCCCGTTAAAGAAAGCCGATTAACGGCAGACTCGGTTGATAAGGGCGATTATCGCCATTACATGCTGAAAGAGATTTATGAACAGCCGTTTGCGGTTTCGCAAACACTGGAAGGCAGATTCGTTAATAATCGCTTGCAAGAAAGTTCATTTGGGCATAATGCCAGTGACGTATTCGATAATATAAAAACCGTACAAATTTTAGCTTGTGGCACTAGTTATCACGCCGGAATGGTCGCGCGTTACTGGTTTGAAAAATTGGCCGGAGTACCATGTAATATTGAGGTTGCCAGTGAGTTTCGCTATAGAAGTCCGGTTTTGGCAGCGGATACCCTGGTTGTTACCATTTCCCAATCAGGCGAAACCGCTGATACCTTGGCGGCGTTGCAAGAAGCAAAAAAACTGGGTGCCAAATATTCTTTGGCGATATGCAATGTTCCCGAGAGTTCATTGATCAGGGAGTCCGATCTGGTATTGATTACGCGTGCAGGGCCTGAAATTGGTGTTGCCTCGACAAAAGCGTTTACGACACAGTTGGTAGCGTTGATGCTATTGGTCATTGCCATTGGCAGGCGATTTCATATGACTGAAGCAATGGAGCAGAAAATCACCTCGGAATTATTTGGTTTACCCGGAAAAATTGAAGCAGTATTGCAGTTGGATGATGAAATTAAGCTATTGGCCGAGCAATTTTCGGAAAAACAACATGCCTTGTTTTTGGGCAGAGGAACACATTACCCGATTGCCATGGAAGGCGCGTTAAAGTTAAAAGAAATATCTTATATTCATGCCGAGGCTTATCCTGCTGGCGAGTTAAAACATGGTCCTTTGGCATTAATCGATGCAGACATGCCGGTTATTACCGTAGCGCCTAACAACCGGTTACTGGAAAAGCTAAAATCAAACATGCAGGAAGTGAGCGCCAGAGGTGGGCAATTGATTGTTTTTATGGATGAAACATTAGCTTCTTCGTCTGATGCTAATGTACAGATTGTAAAAATACCACAAGTTGAAAATGAGATTTCACCAATTATTTATACTATTCCGTTGCAGTTATTATCCTATCATGTCGCTGTTTTAAAAGGGACTGATGTCGATCAACCCCGAAACCTTGCAAAATCAGTTACCGTAGAGTAAGTGTTACCGGTTAATAATTAGGCTGTTGGAAGTAATAAAATATTGTACCGGGTATAAATTTGTGTACTAAAACTCGATCTTCAAGTTTTCTTATTTTGACTTTATAGATCCTGGATAACTAGTAATACAACAAATAATAGATGTAGATGTAGATGTAGATGTAGGCCGGAATAAGGCTTTTCAATCGTAAGCGAGAACAAGCGTTTCGGGCTAACTATACGAGTGCGCCGGAAACGCCACCAGGCGCTACGCTCTTCGACAAGCTCAGGACAGGCTTGGGTGGCCTCATTCCAGCCTACGCCTAATGCTTGTTATCACTGAATTCCCCGAAATCAAGAATTAAAAACTTGAAAATTAAGCAAAACGGTTTTAGGTTAGCCATAATATATCAATCAAGAGCGGCCGAGGTTCTGATCGGGGTTTCGGTTATAAACCATGGCTAACGAATTAGTATAATGCAAACAGGGTTATCAGCACTTTATAATATTCATTACACTATTGATGGCAACAATCAAATTGAGCGACCCGTAACTTTTTGCCCGTGTCATAATAACAAGGCATCTTAAATATTTACAAGGTCGGCATAATGCCCAATTACAAAACCCAGCCTGACCCGTCAAACAAACTGCCACCAGGCATACCTTATATCGTAGGCAACGAAGCCGCTGAACGCTTCAGCTATTACGGAATGCGGGCAATATTAGTGGTTTTTATGACCCAGAATCTGATGAATTCATCAGGTCAACTGGCGGTTATGTCAGAAAATGAAGCGCAGGGTTATTTTCATTTATTTGTCTCGATTGTTTACTTTATGCCGCTGTTCGGCGCTTTATTGGCTGACGGTCTTATCGGCAAATATCAAACCATTATTTTTTTATCACTGATTTATTGCTTGGGCCATTTTGCCCTGGCCATTGATGATACCCGTATGGGTTTGTTAATTGGACAAGGTCTTATTGCCATGGGTGCAGGCGGAATTAAGCCCTGTGTTTCGGCTCATATTGGTGATCAGTTCGGGATTACCAATCAGCATTTAATGACCAAAGTATTTAGCTGGTTTTATTTCGCTATCAATTTTGGCGCATTTAGCGCCATGTTGATTGTTCCTTGGTTGCTTGCTCAATATGGCTCTTCTGTCGCTTTTGCTGTTCCCGGTTTGTTAATGCTGATGGCAACTGTTACTTTCTGGTCCGGGCGTTACCGCTTTGTGCATGTGCAGCCTGCCGGAATCAACTTTATAAAAGAAATGTTCAGTCATGTCGGCTTAACCAGCTTGGGCAAGCTGGCCTCCATTTATGCCTTTATTGCCGTCTTCTGGGCATTATTTGATCAAACCGCCTCATCCTGGATTCTACAAGCCCAAAAAATGGATCGTAACGTTTTTGGTTTTCAATTACTGCCGTCACAAATTCAGGCTGCAAATCCACTGCTGATTATGTTGCTGGTACCTTTATTTTCTTATGTTGTTTATCCTTTTTTAAGCCGCTTCTTGGTGTTGACTGCATTAAGAAAAATGACCATTGGTTTGTTTCTGACGGTTATTGCTTTTACCATCTCCAGTATCATACAAATGCAACTGGATGCCGGCTTAATTCCATCTATCAGCTGGCAGTTATTGGCTTATTTATTTTTAACCTCAGCCGAGGTTATGGTTTCCATTACTTGCCTTGAGTTTTCTTATACCCAGGCACCTAAAACCATGAAATCATTTGTTATGGCATTTTATTTTCTGTCAGTGGCACTAGGCAATCTTTTTACCAGCGCCGTTAATTTCTTTATTCATAATGACGATGGCACCAGTAAGCTTGCCGGTGCCAGTTATTTCTGGTTTTTTAGCGGACTAATGTTGCTTACCGCAGTATTGTTTTCGTTGGTGAGTAAACGCTACCGGGAAGACGACTGATAAATGCTTTCTATGGATCAAATCATCTATAATAAAAAATTGGAATTTAGTTTTTACAAAGTATGTGAGAGAAACCAATGAAACTTACGCTGCTTATTCTGGCAAGCCTTTTTTCAGCCTCTGCCTCTGCTGTCATTTATAAATGTACTGATACTAACGGCAATACAAAGTATCGCTCCAGCCCTTGCGAAACAGGACGTGACAATGGCAGGATTAACATAAAAACAGGTGCTTCCACGACTGACAACAAAAATAACCCACAGGATTTGGCACAAAAAGAGCAACAAATGGCGCTGCAAAAACAAAAGCTTGAACAGGAGCAATTACTAAAAAAACAAGCCAATATCAATAAGGATGCCCTTAATGAAAGTGCAATAAATCAGTTTCTTATTAAAAATAATCCTGACAAATTTTCAGTTTATGCAATTCCTCCTTATGCACCTGAAAAGCTACCGAACCTGGTCAAAACCTACCAAACCAGATTAGCGGACATTGAGCGACTAAGAAGACACGCTGCAGAACAAGCACTGGCATCCGGCCAATGTATCCGCGTTGAATCCGTAGAATTACATACTAAAAGCACCAAAGAGGCACTGATGTTTTCAATCAACTGCAGCAGCGGAAAGTCTTTTTATTTTAACGAACAAGAATTACCAAAGTAATGACCCGCATGAATTTATCAAAAACTATTTTAATAACCGGATGCTCCTCAGGTATCGGTTACTGTACTGCCGTTGAATTAAAAAAAAGGGGACATAAAGTCATTGCTACGGCAAGAAAATCCGAAGATGTAACGCGTTTAAGACAGGAGGGCTTTACCGCCATTCAACTGGATTTGGCTGACAGTAAAAGCATACAACAAGCGGTTAAACAACTGATTGACCTGACTGATGGGCATTGTGACGCGCTGTTTAATAATGGAGCTTTTGGTCAACCGGGCGCTGTTGAAGATTTAACGCGGGATGTTCTCAGATATCAGTTTGAAACCAATTTGTTTGGCACTCACGAATTGACCAATTTACTGATTCCACTGATGCGTAAACAAGGTTATGGCAGGATTATCTATAACAGCTCAATACTGGGATTGGTTGCCATGCGCTATCGCGGCGCCTATAACGCCAGCAAGTTTGCTCTCGAAGGTTTGGCCGATACCTTACGCCTGGAACTTTATGGTACCAATATCCATATTTCACTGATTGAACCGGGGCCGGTTTTAAGTGATTTTAGAAAAAACTCCTACGCACTCTACAAAAAAAATATTGATCCGGTTCACAGCTTTCACAAAGAAGCCTATGAAGCAATGGAAGCCCGACTACAGAAAGAAGGCGCGGCCGTAACGTTTACCTTACCTGCCCAAGCAGTTGCCAAAAAAGTGATTCATGCGCTGGAAGCCAAGCGCCCTAAAATGCGTTATTATGTAACTTTCCCCACCTATCTGTTTGCAGTTCTTAAACGCATTCTGCCTATGTCTTGGCTGGATGCCCTACTGAGAAAGGTTTAATTATGCAAGATCTTGACGAAATTATTATTTACTGTCCCTATTGCGGCGAAGCTCTTGATGCGTTAATCGATACCTCGGCAGGGGCACAGCAATATTATGAAGATTGTGCAGTTTGCTGTGCGCCGATCTTATTTACCGTATCTGAAGATCATACGGGAGAATTGGTTATTGACGTGAAAAGAGATGATGAATAATTTTATTCATTCATCGTCTCTTTATTTTTTGCTTTATGTAAACTTTATTTCATTTACCTCTAACCTGATACCGGCAGAACACAGTCACTAAAAAACACTCACTATGACAGAACAAGATAGAGTATTTCAACAAACCGGTCGGGCGGAAGATTTTGCTTTTGACGAACGTGTTGCTAAAGTCTTTGATGATATGGTTTCAAGGAGCGTACCTTTTTACAACGAGGTTCAGCGCATTCAGTCCGATCTTGTTATGGATTTTTTGCCGGAAGTTGCCGGTGTCGTTTGTGACTTGGGATGCTCGACAGGAACTACCATAGAGCATCTTACCAAACATCAAAAATGCCCGGAAAGCGCCCGTTTTACAGGCTATGACAATTCTGAATCAATGCTGGATAAAGCCCGTGACAAATTGTCAGGGCAAATAGCGGCAGGAAAAGTGTCATTAATTGCTGCTGATTTAAGCCATCTACCCCAATTACCTGCCTGCGACGTTGCCATCCTGAACTGGACTTTGCAATTTGTCCGTCCCATTGGCAGGGAACAGTTGTTAAAATCTGTTTATGAAGCGCTCAAGCCCGGTGGAATACTCTTGTTGTCAGAGAAAATACTGGTCAATGATCCGGTGTTAAATCGCTTGTACATAGATCATTACCTGCAATTTAAAGTCTCCCAAAGCAGTTATACCGATATTGAAAATCAGCGTAAACGTGAAGCGCTGGAAAACGTTTTGGTTCCTTATCGTCTGGATGAAAACTATGCGTTACTGGAGAGAGCCGGATTTGGTCGTATTGGCACCTACTTCCAATGGTTTAACTTTGCCTGCCTTATCGCGGTTAAAGTTTAATACCGGCCACTGAATAATTAAGCACGCAGGACCTGTCGTACCTGCCTTGATGTCCAAGGTGCGTATAGCAAAACCTACAAAATATCAAATTCAATACTATTGGTCGTTTATTTCTGTCCATTGGCATTTTTCCTTTACCAGTGGTGCCGTATGGCCACCGCCAATGCCTCTTGCAATCAAAGCCACAACCCTGTCATCTTTAGAGTAACCCACATGGGCTTCAATAGGATTGGCCATTTTACCCATGCCAAAGGCATCAAATACTTTTGCGACATTAATATTTACATTAGTCACATTAATACATAGCCTGGAATCGAGATACTTTTCGCCAAAATCTTGCGGTATGGCGTAACTTAATAAATCGTTGGGATCGCTAAAAGCAATAATTGATGTTTCATTGAACATGCGCGACGTGTATTTTGAGCCAGTCACCTGACAATAATCAGCTTTTTGTGCACTTACCTCAGGGAGTTCTCTGCCCAATTGCAACATCGGGAGCTGATTGGACATCATAAAAATCTGCACATGCTTTTTTTGTAAAGCCTCCCGCTTTACTTTGTTTATAGTTCGTATAGTCGATTTTTTTTCCGGACTCTCCAGCAAAGAGACCATGCGCGTAATACCGTCAATGGCTATACGACTTCCCAAGCTATGGGATATAAAAACGAATTCATCCTGATTAAAACTGGTGCCGAGGACATTGGTAAAATCACAACCCTGCCGACCATCCTTGGGGATTTGCTCCCAACTATCTTTGCCCATCCAGCAAAAAGCTTGTGCAAATGACCTTAATATAAGATCCCTGCTTTTACCGAGATAAATAATAGGATCGGGGCCGGTATCATTGCTGAATTTTTTTAACATATCATTAACTTCTGCCCGCCGATACGAATATTCTCCCGAGTTATCAAATGCCAATAACGCTTTTTGGTTTCGGGTAATTTCCGACCAGGTTAATTCATAAAACCATAGCTCCTTACTACCATTTTCATTTTGTAACCGGGAAATACGCAAATCACCTAATTTCTCTTCAGGATCACTAAAGGACATTAACTTTATATCTTTATAACTACTCGATTTGGCGGTTAAGTGCAGCTCATTGGCTAATTTCTCCAAAAATTCTGTGGAGTAACCGGGCAAACGATCACCCACACCATGAACCATCAAGACTTTCGTTTTACCCTGTGATTTTTCAAGTCCTGGCGCGATACCTTCGAAGGACTTCCCGCGTACTTGGCAGACTCGGGTATCCACGGCCTCAGACTTTTCCAGAAAAGCTTCAGCTACACCTTTTCCAAAACTGGCACAGCCCGATAAGAAAACAGCCAGGGATACCAGCAACAAACTTTTTTTTATGGTCGATAAGATCATTTTTTTAATCATAGTTTTTTATAAAATTTCGTGTCTTTGTGGTGATATTTTTTCAGTTTTTTAACTTGTTATTTGGGTTATTAAAATTAATCTCCCCAATTTTCATCATGCACAAACTGGTTGTAAGATAAATACTGATAACTGCCTTTACGCATATTGAAAAATAATAATTCAGGCAAGCTCATTAAAACCCCCGTCGCTCCTGATTTAAGATTTTGTCCTGAATCAAATGGCCAACTTAAGAAACCAAACAGGCTTTGACCAATACCGGCAACCGTATTAAAGAGTCCAAAAACAGGCCTAAATGCCACGTTATCATCGGTAAAAAAAACAAAAAAAGCATCGTCAGGATTATAAACATACAACGTACTGCTAAAAATATTGGATTCACGTAGGGCAACCATTAACCCAGCATTTTGGGTATAAAGTGTTGCTAATTGTTGATCACGATAAGAGCTAAATACGGTACTGTTGGTTACCCTATAGTGCTCTTGTACCGATTTAAACGACATAAAAGGAATAAAATTATAAAATGCAGAAACATCGCCGCCCAGTTGTTTGGTTGATTCATTACTTAACCATTCAACTTTTTTTGCTTGATCAACGTCCATTTTATTTTGTGCCAATAAAGCCAAGTCAATCGTTCCAAACAATTGTGTTACACAATTACGGGTAATCAAATCATACCGATAATGGGCAGCCAGCTCCTGGAGTAATTTATTTTCATACTTATCCTGTTCGGTTAATGCTGTTATTAATTGTTGCTGCGTTAATCCGGGCACCAACCAATCCGGTAAGCCAACGCTTTTGGTTGGCAACGCTTTTTCTCCCAGATAACGAACCGGCTTTTGCTGTTTACCTTTAAGTAATTCAAAATAGCGGTTAGCTGACATTTCAAGCATGCTGTAACCGGTTTCAGTCATATCGCCACTGGTTAACATGGTTTTTCGTGTCTGTATCAAATTGTTCTGCGCATCATTAATTTGAATGTATATTTGTTCCACATGCTGTGAAAATTGGTCAGCGCCAAGCCATGCAGATTCCGTAGCAAAATCATCAATAAAAACCCATACCCCTGACTGTAATGACTGGTCTACCGCAATAAACCGCGCCAAATTAACCAAGACTGCATAGCCCCAATCAGACCGCCCCGAGTCAACTGACTTTAACAAACTTAAAGCTAGTTGATCGCGTAAATTCTCCAATACTTTTTTTTCTTCCGGCGTTACTGACTCAGGTGTTATAAAAAATGCGTCAGGTTGTAATGATTGCTCTTCCTCAAGAACTTTTATAGCGACTAATCCTGTTAAATAATCGGTATAACTCTCTGCAAATGAAGGCATTACCGGAGGAAAGTTATCTTTAGACAAAATTGCTGGGGCTGTGGGCCAAGGCTCAGGGGCCAATACTTTAATTCTGGTAGTGATTTGGTCGCGACGATTTTTAAGGTAATCTTGGCCATAATGTTGTTCGATTTTCTTATGCAACATTTTAATAAGCTGCGAAGACTGCAATCGCACACCATTAATGTTCGTTATGTGCCCGTCTTTTTTTTTGCCAGCCAATTGCTGATCATTATAAAAAAGCCCTACGGCATCGAGTCGTAAAACAGACGAAAAATCGGCATCTAAAAAGGCTTCATTACTACTTAATTTATAAAGCAATCGACGTAAAAGAATACGGTCTTTATGTAAATCATCGAGTTGTTCAAACTGCCGATTCTGAGCCAGAAACTGTAATTTAAAATAGTCTCCAAGTTGCTTAAAAGACGCTTCAGATACCTCAATTTGGCTTATATGAATACGCCGGTTCTGCAAAAAACGATACAGAAAATGAAACTCCTGTTTATCTTGTTTTAACAGACGAATCAAGCCTGAGTCATGATGCTGAAAATGATATATTTCATCGCCAAATTGTATGGCACTGTGCCCTCCACTTGAATTACCCTCACTTGCTTCCAGATAAAGATATTCAAATGATGCTGCCAAAGCATTTACCGGCAATAACGCGATAAGGAATATACTGATGAAAACAGGCTTCCAGTTAACGTGCATGGATAACCGGAAGCTTTTTAAAAATAGCAGATGAATCAATAGCAAAAGAGACTATTTTTCAGCATTATAACCATCATCAATTTGTTGCATTTTTTGTGCATTATTACCGGCAAAATTTTGTTTATACGTTTCATAAGCGATACCTTGCACATCTGCTTTCTTTAAGCCTTTTCCGATACCCTTATAGGTCAACGAATCTTGATCCCAATTAGTAATACCGCGTTTTGCGGCAATATCACTCAAGCCCTTGAGGAACGAATTATAATCGGCATTGGGTTGAGACGATTTAACATAAGCCATTGTATAATCAGCCACTTCATTTTGATATTTTTTGCTTTTCCCTGAAACTGAAGAAGGGCTACTGACAATTGAACTGGTTGAGTCTGAAATACTTCCTAAGCTTTCCGAACTACTTTCTGAACTGCCCGAACCGCTTGATGAGCTTTCTGAAAAAGAGCAGCCATTGATAGTCATAGCAAGCCCAAAGAGCGCCGAATAAAGCAGTGCTTGTTTTAAATAACCTGGATATAAACGCATAATTTTTCCTGTAAACTTTAAAGGGCTAAACGGTAATGCTCAAAAGTAAATAAGCTGCCCAAGCCCTATTCTACCTTTGCCACACCAGATTGTTTGCCGGTAATCCAGGTTCGGTAATGAACCTCAAAATCAACCGGCACATACACGACAACTGGCAACTTGCTATTGTAACGTAGTAAATTGCCATCTCCACGCACCGATACAAAAGCTTTTTGTACTTTCTTGTCAGGAGGACAGGCCATCAATGTTGACGCCGTCCCTCCTACTTTTTTAAGAATAAAGTAAGGGAATCCCCAGCCTTTTGCAACTTCTTCAATCAGTTGCCCACCAAACCAGTGATGATTACAGTCCACTTGCAGCGTTTTGCCAATTATTATTTCTAGTTTATGGTTATCTTCATTAGCCAAAACAGGTAGATGAATCACCATTCTTTTATAGCTTTTCTCCGCTGGAGGATATGGTTTCATTCCATAAGTATTCGCAAAAATAGAAGTACTGAATAGAAAAACACTGCTGATAACAAAAATTTTGACATAGCATTTCATCACATAAACCTCTTTTATTGGTTTTGGCTTCGATTATTGGAACTATTCTTCATACGTCAACAATTGCTTGTAACTTCTGTTTTCCTGCAACTCAAACCAAAAAAATAAAGTAAAATGGCTCATTTTACAAAATCCCAGTTCATCAATCTCAAACAGGCCTTAATTAAGTACACATGAAAAATTATAAAATTGCAGTGTTAGCCGGTGACGGTATCGGCCCGGAAATTACCAAGGAAGCGATCAAAGTGCTCAAAGTTATTGAGGAACGCAATGCTGTCACTTTTGAACTGATGCCGGCCGCTTTTGGTGCCTGTGCCTACTTTGAATTTGGCGATGCCTTTCCACAGTCAACTATCGATATTTGCGATCAGGCTGATGCCATTCTTAAAGGTACGATAGGCTTGAGTCATGAAGAATCCAAAAAAATCCCCATTGATAAACAGCCGGAGCGCGGCGCGTTACTGCCTCTTCGTCGCCGTTATAATACCTACGCAAACTTCAGACCGGTTTGTTTGCCAAAAGCCTTGGCGCATTTTTCACCACTAAAACCTGAAATCATCGGTGAAGGCATCGACATTATTATAGTGCGTGAATTAGTCGGTGGCCTCTATTTTGGCAATAAAGAAACGGGTATTAACGAGCACGGCTTGCGCTATGTTAAAGAAACGCTGGAATATGATGAATTACAGATCAGGCAGATTTTGCACCAAGCCTTCAAATTAGCCAATAAACGTAAAAAATTACTGCATAATATTCACAAAAGTAATGTGCTTAAATCCAGCGTACTCTGGAATGAGATACTGGATGAAGTCGCTGTTGAATACCCGGATGTTCAAGTGATCCATCAGTTGGTTGATTCAGCCGCTACCAACCTTTGCCTAAAGCCGACCCAATTTGATGTTATGGTTATGGAAAATATGTTTGGTGACATTCTCAGTGATCAGGCTGGCGGCATTCTGGGTTCATTGGGATTGATGCCATCTGCTTGCCTGGGTGACAATAAAGCTTACTATGAACCGTCTCATGGCTCTGCGCCCGATATTGCCGGTAAAAATATAGCCAATCCTTACTCCATGATAGGCTCGGTTGCCATGATGCTGGAAAACAGTTTTGATATGGCTGAAGAAGCAAAAAATGTTTGGGCGGCAATGCAGGGAGTGTTTAGTGATGGTTACTCCACTGCCGATTTATCCAAGCCCGGCAGTGGTGTCATCATGATTAACACCGTTGAGTTTGGTGATAAGGTTGTTGAAAAACTAAGAGCCATGCCTAAAGTGTCCAGTTAATCAGGCTATTAACGGTTTTTTATTCACCACAAAGACACGAAGGACACTAAGAAAGAAAATATCGTGTTCCTTCGACATTGCTCAGAGCAGGCTTTATGGTGAAAGACATTTAATAATTAAGGGCAAAGGGTCAACCTTCGCCCTTTTTTGTTCACGTGCTTTTAAGTTTTATAACACTCAATGACAGCTTTTTAATTAACGAACGGCTCTTGTATTAAACATTTCCAGACCTATATTATCTGCTATTCATGTTAAAAATCTCCGGGGAATTCTGATGAATGCACCATTAATAAAACAGCTATTATTGATATCAACTTTATCCGTTTGCCTGTCTATCCCCTCGATAGTTCAATCGGCGGGCATGCCCCCTTATATTGACGGGCAGCCATTGCCATCGCTGGCACCCATGCTGGAGCATGCGACACCGGCTGTGGTAAATATTTCTACCTCGACCAATATTCAGGTTAGTGAAAATCCGTTGATGCAGGATCCTTTTTTTCGTCAATTTTTTAATGTACCTAATCAATCACGGCAGCAACAAAACAATAGTCTGGGTTCGGGAGTCATTATTGATAGTAATCAAGGCTTGGTTCTGACGAATAATCATGTCATTGATAAAGCGGATAAAATCCGGGTGACTTTACATGATGGTCGCCAACTCACTGCCAAGTTAATTGGCACTGATCCTGAAGCGGATATAGCCATTATTCAGATTCCTGCCAACAATTTAACCCAGCTACCCATTGCAAATTCCAGTGAACTTAAAGTCGGGGATTTTGTGGTTGCCATTGGCAATCCGTTTGGTTTGGGGCAGACCGTCACCTCCGGCATAGTCAGTGCTTTGGGTCGTTCCGGTCTTGGCATAGAAGGCTATGAAGATTTTATCCAGACCGATGCGTCAATTAATCCGGGTAATTCCGGTGGTGCACTGGTTAATCTTCGCGGTGAATTAATCGGTATGAATACCGCAATTCTGGCACCTACTGGCGGTAATGTCGGTATAGGTTTTGCCATTCCCACCAACATGATCATACCTATTAAAGATTTATTGGTTAAACATGGTGAAGTAAAGCGTGGCTTGTTAGGTGTTACTACTCAGGATTTAACCCCTGATCTTGTCAATGCTTTTAATCTGGAAAACAAGCATGGTGCCGCTGTCAGTCGGATTGAAAGTGATTCGCCAGCCGCAAAAGCAGGATTGGAGCCTGGTGATATTATTGTTTTCGCCAATGGTAAAGCGGTTAAAAATAGCCAGGACATTCGCAATATCGTTGGCTTGTTACAAATTGGTGATAAGGTTGATATAGAATATTTTCGCGGCAACGATAAAAAATCAGTGGTTGCAACGATTGGTAAACAGGAACAACCCCGATTGGCTGGTGAAAAGTTGCATCCCTTATTAAAAGGTACTATTTTGGGTGCAACGCAAAAAGATCAGATTGAAGGGATTTTATTTGAAAAGATCCACACCTCCACGTATGCCTGGCGTTTGGGTTTACGTCCCGGTGACGTTATCGTCTCTGCAAATCGCTATCGCGTTCATAATCTTGAGGAATTAAAGAAAGTGGTCGATCCAGGTGTTCCGCTGTTAATTAATATCCAGCGCGGACAGGAAGGCTTCTTTGTTGTGTTAAGATGATGGTAGGGGCAGACCTGTGTGTCTGCCCAAAACAACTACAATGGATTGTCCCAACATATCGAAGATACTGACCAACCAACAATGCATACAGATAAAAACTTCATTCCTTTAAATATTGCCATATTAGTCGTTTCGGACACACGTACCGATGCCGACGATATCTCGGGTAAAACCTTGGTGGAACGTGCAACGGAAGCCGGGCATCACGTTATGGAAAAGAAAATAGTGGCTGATAATATTTATCAGATCAGGGCCGCTGTTTCAAACTGGATTGCCGCCGATAACATTAATGTAGTGATCAGCACCGGTGGAACCGGCGTAACCGGCCGGGACGGAACGCCAGAGGCCGTGGCACCTTTACTGGATAAAATCCTTGATGGTTTCGGCGAAACTTTCAGAATGTTGTCTTACCAGGATATTAAAACGTCAACCATCCAATCCAGAGCGCTTGCCGGAGTTGCTAATGCAACCTATCTGTTTTGTCTGCCTGGCTCATCGGGTGCCTGTCGCACCGCTTGGGATGCGTTGATTAAAGAACAACTGGATTATCGCACCCGACCTTGCAATCTGGTTCAACTAATGCCCAGACTACTGGAAAAATAACATGCAATCCTGTTTTTTATTTCTTGGTGCGCTAAGCGCACTGATCGGCGTCGGCATGGGGGCTTTTGGCGCTCATGGTTTAAAAACCGTTTTAAGCCCTGAGTTGTTAACCGTTTATCAAACCGGTGTTACCTATCAAATGTGGCACGCACTGGGTCTGATAGCTATTGCACTCATACGCCAGCAAATCCCTGAATCCAGATTACTGCTTTGGGCTGGCTGGCTAATGTTCATCGGCATACTCATTTTTTCCGGTAGCTTATATTTACTGGCATTACTTGATTTAAAATGGTTAGGCATGATTACGCCGATAGGCGGCGTCAATTTTATAATTGCCTGGCTATTAATCGCTATTTTTGCAGCAAAAAAACCACATCACAGCAGGTATACACATGCGCGACGCTAATCCCCAAACCATTTATTTAAATGACTACACAGTACCCGACTATTTAATTCATAGTGTCGATTTAAACTTTACCTTGGCAGAAGAAAACACCAAGGTTATCTCACGGCTTACCTTAAGCCGTAATCCTGCCAGTAAATCAGGTGATACGGCACTGGTTTTAGCAGGTGAAAATCTGACCTTAATCAGTGTCATTCTAAATGACGACAATGAATTAACGGACCAACATTACCTGCAAACACCGGATTCATTAATTATTCATGAAGTACCGCAGCACCGGAGTTTTGTGCTGACTATCGAAAATACCATTAATCCGAAAGCCAATACAGCCCTGGAAGGCTTATACCTTTCCAATAGTATGTTATGCACCCAATGCGAAGCGGAAGGTTTTAGAAAAATTACTTATTTTCTCGACAGACCTGACGTGATGCCGCAATTTACCACGACGCTGGTTGGCGACAAAGATCGCTATCCGGTTTTACTGTCTAACGGTAACAAAATTGCCCAAGGTGAATTACCGGATAATCGTCATTGGGTAACTTGGGAAGATCCGTTCAACAAGCCTTGTTATTTGTTTGCGCTGGTTGCAGGGCAGCTGGAGTGTATCGAAGACAGCTTTACTACTCAATCCGGTCGCACGATCAGTTTACAGATTTTTGTTGAAAAACAGGATCTGGATAAATGCGCACATGCCATGCAATCGCTTAAAAATGCCATGCACTGGGATGAACAGGTTTATGGCCGTGAATATGATCTGGATTTATATATGATTGTTGCTGTCGGTCATTTCAATATGGGGGCGATGGAAAATAAAGGCCTTAACGTATTTAACACCAAATTTGTGCTGGCCCGACCTGATACCGCGACTGACTCTGATTATGAGCATATTGAAGGTGTTATCGGTCATGAATATTTCCATAACTGGACGGGCAATCGCATTACCTGTCGTGACTGGTTTCAGCTTAGCCTGAAAGAAGGCTTTACCGTATTTCGCGATCAGGAATTTACCGGCGACCGTACCTCCAAAGCGGTAAAGCGCATTGAAGATGTCAACAATCTACGTACCCGCCAATTTGCCGAAGATGCAGGTCCTTTGGCCCATCCGATCCGCCCCCATGCCTACATAGAAATCAACAATTTTTATACCTTAACGGTCTATGAAAAAGGCGCTGAAGTAGTGCGTATGATACACACCTTAGTCGGTGCCGAAGGTTTTCGCAAAGGTAGTGATTTATATTTTGAACGCCATGATGGTCAGGCAGTTACCTGTGATGATTTTGTTAACGCGATGGAAGCGGCCAACGCCATTGATTTAACCCAATTTCGACTCTGGTATGCGCAGGCAGGCACACCGGTATTAAATGTTCAGCAAGCTTACGATGCAGGCGCACAAACGCTGACTTTAACCATCACTCAACAGTGTCCGCCAACACCAGGACAAGCCGTTAAAGAACCGATGCATATACCGGTAAAAGTCGGCTTAATCAACAAAGCCGGTTCCATTGCACCGTGCAATTTACAAAACCTCGTTCCCAAGCTGGAGCTTGGGAACGAGGTTGAGCGTAGCAACGAGCTTGATGAAGTAATTTTGCAGCTGACCCAAGCCGAGCAAACCTTCATCTTTGAAGACCTGAAAGAGCAACCGGTGCTGTCTATTTTAAGAGGTTTTTCGGCACCCGTTAAACTGGTCATGGAACGTAGCCCTGAAGAACTGGCATTTTTATTAAGCCACGACAGCGATACCTTTAATCGCTGGGAAGCAGGACAACAACTTGCGGGACAAATTATTGCCGGACTGATCGCTGATATACAAAACAACAGACCTCTGCAAGTAAATCCGATTATTATCACGGCCTTTAAACAAGTCCTTGAACAATCGTGGGATGACTTGTCGTATTTTTCATTATTATTAAGCTTACCATCAGAAACTTACCTGGCAGAACAAATGCAGGTAGTCGACGTTGAAGCCATTCATACTGCCCGCGAATTTGTCCTGCTGGCGCTGGCTGAGCAACTACAAGAGCAATTTAAAGCTCTGTATCAGGATAATCATCGGGAAGAATCAGGTTTATTTGACTCCGGTACGATTGGTCGCAGACGCATCAAAAACATTTGCTTGGCTTATTTAGGCAGACTTGAACAAGCAGAAATACAGCAATGGTCACAGCAGCAATTTGATAGCGCCAAAAATATGACCGATCAAATGGCTGCCTTGGCAGTGATTGTCAATAGCTCGCATCCAGCCAGAGAAAAGTGCCTGAGTAATTTTTATCAACAATGGCAAACAGAAGCCTTGGTTATTGATAAATGGTTCGCACTACAGGCATCCAGCCATAATCCGGATACCTTTACTACCGTTCAGGCCTTAATGCAGCATCCTGCGTTTGATTTAAAAAATCCAAATCGGGTGAGATCCTTGATTGGCGCATTTAGTCAGGCCAACCCATTACATTTTCATGCCGCCAATGGACAAGGTTATCAATTTCTGGCTGATCAGATTATTGCCCTCAACACCTTAAACCCTCAGGTTGCCTCACGTATGTTAAGCGCATTAACAACATGGCGCAGATATGACCAGGGTAGACAAGCGCTAATAAAAGCGCAACTGGAAAGAATAATGACCACCGAAGATGTTTCTAAAGACGTTTATGAAGTCGCCAGTAAAAGTCTCGCCTAAACGATAAGTAAAGTCTGCTAAAGATTCTTGGATAAACATTTTTTTATGCATATAGCGACTTGTATTGGAAATTTAATGTCTGAGAATTGATAGAAAATAAGACGGAGAGAACAAAGTGAGTGGAAAAAATCTTTTAGAAAGTCCGTTAATAGATGAAACAGAACTTCTTGAGCGCAAAGCCTTGGTAAATCTTGTTCGCAAATGGGCAGACGTCAATACCGATGGCATACTGGATTCTAATTGCCAAATTTTCACTGATCCGGATATTGATGGTCTTATTGCTTACCGGGTTGAATGCGGTAACGCCGTGGTCTTTGGCGATCCCGTATGTGCCGCAGAAGACAAACCGGAGTTGGCCAAAGCCTTTCAGCAGTTTTGTCTGGTTCATGAAATCGGGGTTGTTTATATCATTGCGTCACCAGAATTTGCTAACTGGGCTGGGCAAAATATGCGCTCTGCCGTGATTGAATTTGGTGAGAAATTAATATTAAATCCCCTTAGTAATCCTGTTGACCATAGCGGAGCAAAAGCCGGTTTAGTGCGTAAAAAGGTGAAACATGCACTTAAAGAAGGAGCTGTAGTTCAAGAATATTCTGAAGATAATGCTGACATTGAAAAAGCGATAAAAGACGTTGCAACAACTTGGCAAAAAGCCCGGCTTGGTCCGCAAGTCTATTTAGTGCAGTTTTCCCTGTTTAAAGATCGTGTAGGCAAGCGTTGGTTTTATGCCAAACAAGGTGAAAAAATAGTGGGAATCTTGATACTGAACGAACTGCAATCGCATAATAGTTGGCTTTTAAATAACGTTATGATAACCAAAGACGCTCCTCATGGTATTTCAGAATTATTAGTCATTGCTACGCTACAAGCTTTGGCAAAAGAAAATTGCCAGTCAGTCACCATAGGTCCGGTTCCTGGGGAGCAACTGGGAAAAATAAACGGACTTGGCTGGTTTTCAGAAACTATGACACGCTGGATTTACCGGCTTGCCAAGAATTTTTTTCATCTTAACGGCCATGCAACTTTCTGGAAAAAATTCGAGCCGACAACTTGTTCTTCCTGTTTATTGTTTCCTGAAAAAAACCTGTCATTTTCAAGTATCAAGGCTCTTTTGAAAGCCTTGAATGTCCACGTTTAAAAATACGCTATAAAATAAATCTTACATTTTTAACGTGTGTTAAAAGCCGACCTGATTTTATAGGTTTTTGATTTATCAGTTATGACATAATGGCAATCTTCGCTTGGCTGTTTATTAATTAGTTAAACCTGTTTTGTCAATGATGAATTATTTTGGAGGGTGAGTGCGACTTTTACTGGTTGAAGACGATGAAATACTGGGCGATGGTTTGGTTGCCGGCTTAAAAATGGAAGGTTATGCCGTTGATTGGCTAACCAATGGCAAGCTTGCGGATGAGGCTTTAAAGCTTAACACTTATGAGTTAATCGTCTTGGATCTAAATTTGCCGGACATGGATGGTATGGCTATTTTAACGGCGTTAAGAAATCGTAAAGATGAAACGCCGGTAATGGTGCTGACAGCCAAGGATACCGTTACTGATCGGGTATTGGGTTTGGATAGTGGCGCAGATGATTTTGTCATTAAGCCGTTTGAGCTGGATGAGGTTTGTGCAAGATTGAGAGCCTTGGCAAGACGTAGTGAGGGCAGAAGTGCTCCAACTATTGAATATAAGGGGATCGTACTCGACCCTGCTTCCCATCAAGTTACCTTTAATAACGAAAAGATAGAGCTGTCACAAAAAGAATTTGAGATATTGAGTTTTCTGATGAGTAACATCGGTAAGGTCGTTTCCCGATCCCGGCTTGAAGAAAGTCTTTATTCATGGGACTCTGACGTAGAAAGCAATACCGTTGAAGTGCACATACATTATCTTAGAAAAAAACTCGATCCTGCTCTGATTCGTACCGTCCGCGGTGTCGGTTATATTATTGATAATGATGACGAGCCATGAATTATTCCCTTCGGCAATTATTGTTGGTAAGCCTGCTGTCAGCATCCATGCTGATTTGGGGGATTGCTGCCTATGTCAGTTATAAGGTAACGCGTAATGAAGTTGCCAACCTGTTTGATGCGGAATTGGCACAATCGGCTAAAGTACTTAATGCCTTTGTTGAAAGCCTGCTTCGTGAAGGCTCATTCTCCGGGCACTGGAGCAAGGAGCAGACCGGCGAGATTTTACACACCTATGCGTTAAAGCGTAAGTTTAAAAGCAAGAGCGCTTTTCAATTGTGGTCTGAGGATGATGGTTTATTGCTGCGCTCGGAAAATGAGCCGGCATTTTCGGTTCATGGTTTTAATCAAACCAATATTAATGATCAGTTATGGCCCATATTTGATGAGCTGTTACAAGCGAATGCGTTAGGGCATAAATACGAAAGAAAAATTGCTTTTCAGCTCTGGTCCAAAAAAGAGGGCTTGGTGTTGCGTTCCGATAGTGCACCACTGTTTGCTTTTTCTTCATCAGATCATGGTTTTAGTGAAGCAACTATTGATGATAATGTGTGGCATGTTTTCAGTATTACCACATCAACCGGCGAATATATTATCCATGTTGGTCAGAAAGAGGAGATTCGTGCCGAATTAACGGATGAAATATCATCCCAATTGGTGACCCAGTTTCTTATTGGTTTGCCTTTTTTAGGTTTGGTTATCTGGATTATCGTTGGCCATGCTTTAAAGCCCATCAACCGGTTGGAAAAAGCGCTTGCCAAGCGTGAAGCCAGTTACCTTAAGCCGCTATCCATCAAAAGGCTACCCAATGAAATTGTACCGGTAGTTAATGAAATCAATAATCTTTTTGTGCAGCTGGAACAGGCTTTTGAACATGAGCGCCGATTTACTGCTGATGCCTCTCATGAATTAAGAACACCGTTAGCCGGATTGCTGACACAAGCGCATGTCGCCCTAAGAACGACCGATGAGGATGTGCGTAAACAGGCGCTTTTACGTATTAAGCAGGCCGTTAATAGAATGACCTATATGGTTCAGCAATTGTTGACGTTCTCGCGTATTGAGTCTGGCGAGGAGTTTTTAATTAAACAAAACACGATGGTAAGTCGTGAAGTTATTCATGTGATCGCCGAACTGGAACCGGAGGCACATAAAAAACAGATTGTTATGGAGCTTATGGAGGAAAACGTGGTTCCGGTTGTTGTTAACGGGCCATTAGTCTCTATTTTGATTCGAAATATTATTGATAACGCCATCAAATATACGCCCGCCAAAGGTAATGTATTAATAACCGTCACTGGCCAGGAAAAATATTTACAAATATGTGTTGAAGACTCCGGGCCGGGAATAGCGCCTGATCAATACGAAAAGTCTTTAAAGCGTTTTCATCGCTGTGTTGATACGGCCAATACGGCAAAGGGCACAGGTCTGGGTTTTTCCATGGTGCAACGAATTGCCGCTATTCATAATGCCGATCTTATTTTAGGCGTGTCTCAATTTGGCGGACTAAAAGTGACGGTATTATTTCCGTTACCGGTCAGGCCGGTTGATAAGTCATGGCAAAAGAAGTTAAGTTTTTTTCATATCAACAAAAGTAGCTGAGACATCAGGGATAGATGCCGGTTAGTCTTAAAAGCTTTAGCTCACAAAAGGTACAAAAAAGACAGGATCAGCAAAATACTTCAATAATTGTATTTCCTGTATGATGGCAATCGCTGTTGTTTTATAACGAAGATCAACGGGTAAAAAAAAGCTATAATAATCAATTTTACACAGAGGAACACAATATGAACGAAAACTGGATTGCTCCTTCCATCCTTTCAGCCAATTTCGCCAAATTAGGCGAGGACGTGGATAGAGTTTTAGCTGATGGCGCTGATGTTGTGCATTTTGATGTGATGGATAATCATTTTGTGCCCAATCTGACCATCGGGCCTTTGGTCTGTGAAGCCTTAAGAAAACATGGCGTAACAGCACCGATTGATGTGCATTTGATGGTTGAACCTGTTGACCGTTTGATTCCTGATTTTGCCAAGGCCGGTGCCAGTATCATTACTTTTCATCCTGAAGCCTCTGTGCATATCGACCGCACCCTGCAATTAATTAAAGATTGTGGTTGCAAGGCCGGATTGGTATTTAACCCGGGTACATCCTTACATTATCTGGATTATGTCATGGATAAGCTCGACATGATTTTATTGATGTCGGTTAATCCGGGCTTTGGCGGTCAATCATTTATTCCTTCAGCTTTGGATAAATTAAAGCTGGTTAGAAAAAGAATTGACGACAGCGGTTTGGCTATTCGTTTGGAAATTGATGGCGGTGTAAAAGTCGACAACATTCGCGCCATTAAAGCCGCCGGTGCTGATACATTTGTTGCCGGTTCAGCTATTTTCAGCCAGCCTGATTACAAAAAAGTCATTGATGAAATGCGTGCGGAATTGGCGCTGACGGTTTAGTTTGTAGTAAGTTTTGTAGGTTGGGTTAGCGATAGCGTAACCCAACTCATCGATTTATTGATTATAATGGGTTTCGGCTCACGCCTCTACCCATCCTACGAGCTTGAACAAATCTGTGTATAACGATAAATGTTCCGGCGTTGGGGCGATATAATATTTAGTAGAGAAATCAAGCTATGGCTGCCGAAGATATTAATGAGAAGAAAGAGATCGCATTTTATGGCGCTGGCGTTGCTGCTTGGTACAACACGTCTCTTGAACATGATAAAAGTCTTTTCACCCTATCGGCTGGCGGAATTGGCTTACTAATGACATTGATCAGAACAGTGGGTGTTCAGTCTGCCGAAACCCTTATTCTTTACATCGCTGCGATGATTAGTTTTCTTATTTGCCTAGTATCTGTACTAGTAATATTCAAGAAAAATAGGTCTCATATTGAGCAAGTCTTTCAAGGAAAGCAAGAAGCTGATCATAGCTTGACGGTTTTAGATAATGTATCAATTTTGTCTTTTGGTATTGCTGTTCTTTTTTCAGCAGTTATAGGCATCTCATCAGCAATCAGTTCCTACACAACAAAGGTTACATATATGGCAAACGAAAATAATAAGGAAGAATCTAAAAGCGTTTCTTATTCTACTTTTGATAGTGTAAATGGCATATCAAATTTAGCTCCAAGCAATCTTTTAAAAAAAAGCTTTAATGGAATTGGGGCGTTACAACCTCAGCCTATAGCAAATCAAACAACGCAACCAACAAATACAGCACCTCCACAGACTCCTACCAGTAGTCAAAACAGTGGGCAAAAATAGTCTTCTACCATAATATTTAAGCTGTAAAGTGCGCATCGCGTACCTTTTTGGCTATTCACACGTTGAATAACAAAACCATCATGACCCCAGAACAATTTGATCACTATGCTGAACAAGGCTATAACCGGATTCCGGTAAGCCGCGAAGTCCTGGCTGATTTGGATACGCCTTTAAGTGCTTATCTAAAATTGGCTGATGGTGCGTATTCTTATTTATTTGAATCGGTTCACGGCGGTGAGCAATGGGGACGTTATTCCATTATAGGATTGCCCTGTAAAACAGTCGTTAAAATTAACGGCAATCAAATTCGGGTAGAAAAAGACGGCGACTTGCTGGAAACCGTTACCCACGAGAATCCGCTGGTCTGGATTGAGCAGTTTAAGGCACGTTATAAGGTCCCTGATATTGCTGATTTACCGCGCTTTAATGGTGGCTTGGTGGGTTATTTTGGTTATGAAACCATACGCTATATTGAGCCGCGTCTGCGTGGAATAGAAAAACCCGACCCGCTGGGATGTCCTGATATCTTATTGATGGTCTCAGAAGAAATTCTGGTATTTGATAACCTGTCAGGTAAGGTATTGTTATTGACACATGCCAACCCGGAAGAAGTCGATGCCTATCAGCGTGCGGTGGCACGAGTAGCTGATCTGGCTGTCAAGCTGCGTGAAATGCAAGCCAAAACCGAGAAACATGCCAAACCTCGCACGGTTGAAGAAACTGATTTTGTTTCAGGTTTTACCCAACAGGGCTTTGAAGAGGCGGTATTGAAGGCCAAAGAATACATTGCCGATGGTGATATTATGCAGGTCGTATTATCGCAACGTTTGTCTATTCCTTATAGTGCTTCACCGTTAAATTTATACCGTGCCTTACGCTGCTTAAATCCATCGCCTTATATGTTTTATCTTAATCTGGAAGATTTTCATATTGTCGGTTCGTCGCCTGAGATACTGGTCAGGTTGGAAGATAATACCGTGACGGTGCGCCCGATTGCCGGAACACGCAAGCGCGGCGAAACGCCTGAACAGGATATTGCCCTGGAACACGAATTATTGGCAGACCCCAAAGAACTGGCCGAACACTTAATGCTGATCGATTTAGGCCGCAATGATGCGGGGCGTGTTGCTGAAATAGGTACCGTACAATTGACCGATAAAATGATTGTCGAACGCTATTCTCATGTCATGCATATTGTTTCTAATGTTACCGGTACACTTCAGCAAGGTAAAAATGCTTTTGATGTGCTGGCAGCGACGTTTCCGGCGGGAACGGTAAGCGGTGCGCCAAAAATACGCGCCATGGAAATTATTGATGAACTTGAACCGGTAAAGCGCGGCGTATACTCTGGTGCAGTCGGCTATATTGCCTGGTCCGGTAATTTGGATACGGCTATCGCTATTAGAACTGCAGTGATTAAAGACAACCGGTTACATATACAAGCGGGTGCCGGTATCGTTTATGATTCTGTGCCCAGAAATGAATGGGATGAAACGATGAACAAAGGCCGCGCCATATTTCGTGCCGTCAGTATGGCCGAAGCCGGTCTGGAAGGAGAGCAGGCATGAGCGCAGTAAAAGTGGTCATGGTCGATAATTACGATTCGTTTACTTATAATTTGGTACAGTATTTTGGCGAACTGGGCGCGGATGTTACGGTGGTTCGTAATGATCAAGTGACTATTGCAGATATAGAAAAGCTGGCACCGGATAAAATCGTTATATCCCCCGGTCCTTGTACGCCTAAAGAAGCCGGTATCTCTGTTGAAGCCATTTTAAAATTTGCCGGAAAATATCCTGTGCTAGGCGTTTGTCTGGGTCATCAAAGTATCGGTTATGCCTTTGGCGGCCATGTTATCCATGCCAAACACATTATGCACGGCAAAACGTCATTGATTCATCATCACAATCTCGGTGTATTTAAAGGCTTGTCCAATCCGTTTACCGCGACCCGTTATCATTCTCTGGTTATTGAACAGGCAACGTTACCTGATTGTCTGGAAATTACGGCGTGGACTCAGGATGATGCCGGCAACCTGGATGAAATTATGGGCGTCAGGCACAAAACCCTGGATATTGAAGGCGTACAATTTCATCCGGAGTCGATTTTGACTGAACATGGCCATGATTTGTTAAGAAATTTTTTAGGGCGGTGAGTCCAACGATATTTAAAGAGAGTGATTACTTATATTTCCAGTCATGGCATAGGGTTGTTGACTGATCAGGAGGAGCTGTTCATGCCGTATCAGGATTTTCCCGGGTTTAAAAATCAGCCTGTGAATGCCATTATCGAGGTTGAAGAAATTTCCCACGGGCATTTTTACTGGTCAAAGATTGATGTTGATTTGACTGTGGAAATGATTAAACACCCTGAAAAATTTCCTTTGGTAGCGAGACAGGTAGATTAGTGAGTGGTCGAAGATATTTCCCTGGATTTATTTAAAATGCACATACAAAAAGCTTTGCAAAAACTGCTGGATAAGCAAAATCTGACTGCAAATGAAATGCATGAGGTTATGCGTCTTATAATGTCCGGCAAAGCGACTGATGCACAAATCGGTGGTTTTTTAATCGCGTTGCGTTGCAAAGGCGAAACCATCGACGAGATTGCCGCTGCCGTTGAAGTGATGCGTGAATTAGCCGGTAAGGTAACCATCACCGGCGAGCATGTCATCGACACTTGCGGTACCGGCGGCGATGGTGCGAATACATTTAATATCTCCACCACCAGTGCCTTTGTGGTCGCTGCAGCAGGAGGGCAGGTAGCCAAACACGGCAATCGCTCTGTTTCCAGTAGCTGCGGTAGTGCCGATGTGCTGGAAGCGGCAGGTGTTAATCTGGATTTAAGTGCTGAACAAGTCGCACAGTGCGTTAGTGAAATTGGCGTCGGATTTTTATTTGCACCCAAGCATCATGGTGCAATGAAGCACACTATTAATGTACGTAAAGAAATGGGCGTGAGAACCTTGTTCAATTTATTGGGCCCTCTATCCAATCCGGCTGGCGCGCCTAACCAGTTAATCGGTGTCTTTGCAAAAGACTGGATTAAACCGTTGGCGCTGGTATTAAAAAAACTGGGTAGTCAGCACGTATTGGTTGTTAATGCAGAGGATGGTCTGGACGAAATTAGTATTGCCTCTGTTACCACCATTGCCGAACTTAAAGGCGGCAACGTCAATATATATACCATTACACCCGAACAGTTCGGTTTTAAACGCGCCAGCCTGAGTACGATAGCCGTTGAGGGTGCAAAATCCAGTTTGGCAATGGTAAATTCGGTTTTGGATAATCAGGCCGGACCGGCACGGGATATTGTGCTGTTAAATGCCGGAGCGGCTATTTATGCCGCCAATATCACTGATTCGCTGGCTTTGGGTATAGAAAAAGCCCGACAAGTTATCGTCAGTGGTGGAGCAAGAGCTAAATTCGAGGCGTTAATCGCCTTTTCAAAAAAATTATAACGGACTGACAAACATGACTAATACGCCTGACATTTTAAAAACCATCCTGGCAAAAAAAGCCGAAGAAGTCGCCAGACGAAAATCTGGTATGACGATAGCCAATCTTGAAGATATTGCCTCAGGTGTAGAACGTCCGCGTGGCTTTTATAAGGCTATCGAATACAAGATATTGGCACGGAAACCTGCAATTATTGCCGAAATCAAGAAAGCATCACCCAGTCAGGGCGTAATTAGGGAAAATTTTCAACCGGTACTTATTGGTCAGGATTATGCCATGAATGGTGCAACCTGCTTGTCAGTATTAACGGATAAAGAATTTTTTCAGGGTTCGGAAGCGTATTTACAAATGGTCAGAGAGCGCTGTCCACTACCGGTATTAAGAAAAGACTTTATGATTGATGCTTATCAAGTCTATGAAGCTCGTGCGTTGGGCGCAGATTGTATTTTGCTGATTGTTGCAGCTCTTGATGACAATCTTATGCGTGAGCTGTCAGATACCGCCACAAAATTGGGCATGGATGTGTTGGTCGAAGTTCATGATGCCGGAGAGCTGGAAAGAGCGCTTAAGCTGGATACCAAACTGATTGGCATTAATAACCGTAATTTACGCACTTTTGAAACCACACTGCAGACGACTTTGGCATTAAAAGAGCAAATCCCTGATGACCGGATTATTATTACCGAAAGCGGTATTCACACCCGTGACGATGTGCAAATGATGCTGGATAATGCTGTTTACGGCTTTTTAGTCGGGGAAGTATTTATGAGGGCAGAAAGCCCCGGTAAAAAAATGCGTGAGCTGTTTGCTTTATAAAAAACACGTTTTATAGCTTCCCGGATAAATAATTTCGATGCATACAGATACCATTCTTTGAAAGGATGGTATCTGTATGCGCATTAAACAATGTAGAGTTGGAATTTAATTTACTGAAAATCTGTCAATGAAAAAAACTGCATCTTTAGTCCGGTCTTTTAAAAGCATTATTGGCAAAAAATGTATTCTCCTCTGTTGCTGATAAGCGCATTCCATCATTATCGTCAAAAGTCGTAATATTTTCACCGCTTAGTTTTATCATTAAGCGTACTTCGTTTCTTGAATCTGCTGAATTTAACGCATCTTCATAACTGATTTTTCCAGCGATATACAAGTCATACAGGGCTTGGTCAAAAGTTTGCATACCTTGTTCGCGTGAGTTTTTCATTAACTCTTTAATCTTGTCAATCTCGCCTTTACGGATATAATCTTTGATCAATGGCGTATTAATCAATATTTCGACGGCGGGATAGCGACCCTTGCCATCGGCTCGCTTGATTAATTGTTGGGCAACGATTCCTTTCAGATTCAATGACAAATCCATTAATAACTGGCCATGCATTTCATCAGGAAAGAAATGCAAAATTCGATCCAAGGCTTGGTTGGCATTGTTTGCATGTAATGTAGACAGGCATAAATGTCCTGTCTCGGCAAAAGTAATGGCATTCTGCATGGTTTCCCGTGTCCTGATTTCACCAATCAAAATAACATCAGGTGCCTGTCGTAGTGTGTTTTTTAACGCAACCTCATAAGATTCCGTATCAATTCCTACTTCACGCTGGGTGACAATACAACCCATATGCGGATGCTGAAACTCTATAGGATCCTCAATGGTAATAATATGGCCGCTACTGTTTTGATTACGATGCTTGATTAAGGCAGCCAATGAGGTTGATTTGCCTGTGCCTGTAGCCCCTACAAACAGAATAAGGCCACGTTTTTCCATAATTATTTCTTTTAAAACAGGTGGCAAAAACAAGGAATCAGCATCGGGTATTTCATTTTCAATCCGTCGCATTACCATACCGGCAGAATCTCGCTGGGTAAAGGCGCTGATTCTAAACCTTCCTATATCTTTTACACCCAGGGCATATTGACACTCCTTGGTATTTTCAAACTCGGTTTTTTGTCGCGGGTTCATCGTACTCAGGACAACCTCTAAAGCCTGCTCTGCTGTCAATGGCGTCTTGGAAACCTCAATCAGAGTGTTATCAACCTTTATGGTCGGAGCCCTTCCTGCGGTTATAAATAAATCAGAGGCTTTTTTCTCGGCCATTATTGCAAATAGTGTATTCAAATTCATCATTTATTCCTTAACGGAAGCTATCTTTATTAACGGCTTTAACCATTGCTTCTTTTGAGGTAACCAAACCTTTATCAACCAGTTCTCTCAGGTTTTGATCCAGCGTCTGCATACCTTCCTTGCGCCCGGTTTGAATGGCAGAATACATCTGTGCGACTTTGGCTTCGCGTATCAGGTTTCTGATAGCCGAGGTACCCACCATGATTTCATGTGCAGCAACACGGCCACCGCCGGTTTTTTTCATCAGTGTTTGTGAAATAACGGCCTGTAAAGATTCCGACAGCATGGAACGAATCATGTCTTTTTCTGCAGCCGGGAAGACGTCAATAATACGGTCGATGGTTTTGGCTGCTGAAGTGGTATGTAAAGTACCAAAAACAAGGTGACCTGTTTCAGCAGCGGTTAATGCCAAACGGATAGTTTCCAGATCGCGCATTTCACCTACCATAATAATATCAGGATCTTCACGTAGTGCCGAGCGTAACGCTTCATTAAAGCCATGGGTATCGCGATGGACTTCGCGCTGATTAATTAAACATTTCTGGCTGTCATGAACAAACTCGATGGGGTCTTCTACAGTCAGTATATGTGCGTAATCATTACAATTAATATGATTAATCATCGCCGCCAGTGTAGTTGATTTGCCTGAGCCGGTGGGACCTGTCACCAGGATAAGTCCGCGTGGTTTTCTGGTCAATTCCTCAAAAAACTTGGGAGCATTCAGGTCTTCCAAAGACAATACTTTTGAGGGAATGGTTCTAAAAACTGCCGCTGCCCCACGTTGCTGATTAAAGGCATTAACACGAAACCTCGCTATTCCAGGCAATTCAAACGAAAAGTCAGTCTCCAAAAACTCTTCATAATCACGACGTTGCTTGTCATTCATGATGTCATAAATTAAAGCATGCACTGCCTTATGGTCGAGAGCCGGCAGATTAATTTTCTTTATATCACCATCAACCCGGATCATGGGTGGCAGACCTGCT
Organism: Methylobacter sp. S3L5C; assembly: GCF_022788635.1. Lineage (NCBI taxonomy): Bacteria > Pseudomonadati > Pseudomonadota > Gammaproteobacteria > Methylococcales > Methylococcaceae > Methylobacter > Methylobacter sp. S3L5C. The sequence continues at coordinate 1,205,300 of NZ_CP076024.1, forward strand.
GATAAATGTAAATCTGACGCTTTATTTTTAACCGAAAAGACCAGTAACTCTGCAATATCCATTAAAATCCCGAGTAAAGTAGTTGGTAAAAAACAACTAAATATCATAACTTTAGCGCAACTCTTGGCTTTTTTGAAGCGGTACTGTTTAATAACAACTTATTTTGCTTTAATTATCCCCTGATAACGATGATAAATACCAGACGTAATACCTTGCTTACACAAATCAGACAAGCTGAAATAACTTACCATCGTAAGCCAGGCTCGGTGCAATTGTTGGCGGTGAGTAAAACCAAAACGGCTCAAGCAATTGCCTTTGCTTATCAAGCGGGACAACGTCATTTTGGCGAAAACTATTGCCAGGAAGCCATAAAAAAACAACAGGAATTGGGAGCGTATGATATTACCTGGCATTTTATTGGACCGATCCAATCCAACAAAACTAAAGCGCTGGCGATGCATTTTTCCTGGATACACAGCGTTGATAGTTTTAAGATTGCCAAACGCCTGAGTGATCAACGCCCTTCTACACTGCCGCCGTTAAACATTTGTTTGCAAGTTAATATCAGCAGCGAACCCAGTAAATCCGGCATCACCTTGAATGAATTGCCGCAACTATGCCTGCTTGTATCAAAGCTGCCCAATATAAAACTGTGTGGCGTGATGGCCGTTCCCATGCCTGAAGATGATTTTGATTTGCAACGACAACCTTACAAAATACTATATGATGCGGTTGCCAAGCTAGGCAATCCTAACTTGGATACTTATTCATTTGGCATGAGTGGAGATTTAAATGCCGCGATAGCAGAAGGCGCAACTATTGTCAGGATTGGTACGGCATTATTTGGTGCTCGAGAATAAAGCCAAATCGGGTTATTGGAACCAGATGCTTTTTTGGTTTTCAACGCAGTTGGTATCCAGTATGGCAATAATTTCTTCGCAGGCTATTATGTTTTTAGAGTCAACCAGAATATGATCTGCCAAGGCTATAATGGCAGACCAATTTGATTGGTTGTTTATAAAATGGAATGCAGCCATAAAAAGCTCGGATAATTTCTTTTCCCTGTGTACTTTATCGGCAATAAAACAATCCAAATATTCATTGATAGTTTCTAAATCAGAAGATCCGCCATAATTATGCAGAGCATGTAGATTTACCAAGTGCTGATTAATTGGTTCATCATCACGGAGTGATATATAGTTAGCTTCTGCCAGAGGGCCTACCAGTAAATTAATAATATCAGCTTCAAAAGCGCGTTGATAAGCCTGTTTTTGTGTAGCAGAAAAATTACTGACTGCTTCTTTGAATGAGGATGGCAATGTATGGATTAAGCGGCCGCCATCTATTTTAGTGACGCAATGATTGCAACTATCATAAGCCTTACATAAGCATTCTATTGACGGGATATCACTATTCAGCTTTTTAATAAAAATCTGGAAAAAAATCGGTGGCAGTTGTTTTTGTTTGTTGCCCAGATAAATTGCTGCGGCATGGCCGGCTTCATGGATAGCCGTTTTTTTACTAAGTTCGGCGGTGTTTATGGCGTAAAAATCGTTTGACGTATATCTTCGTTTCATAATAGCCCCATTAAAAAAAATGCGGACCCAGTATGCAGTCCGCATTATCGAGAGGAAGGATGGTTAACTGGTGTTGTTTAAATCACAACAGCAATTTGAGTTAAAGTGTAACTACCTGATAGAGTATTGAAAATGTGGCATATTGTCGCGTGGCAATATGCCGCTATATTTGGCATTATACTTGCTTTGTACAATTGGTTGGCTTGGTGTTAATTGCCTTAACATCAGGTAAAATGCCACATGTAAATGGTCATTGGTTAATTTACTGTGGCATATCACCTATTCAATGCGGCATATGACCTATTTTTTTTGAATTGTTTAACTGATGCTAGCAGATAATTGTGTAGCCGGTTTTTCCGGTAATAAAAATAAGGGCTACATGGTGAGTAGGCCGCAGGAACTTCCCCAGCAGCCTCTCACAGAACGGTACGTGAACCTCTCGACTCATACCGCTCCCATCAAGCAAACGCTCTTGTCATTCCAGCTCGCCAATGGGCGAACAAGCTTGGACATTGATCAGCATTTCTCTCAAGTAACTGCGATGCTCTGGTTTTATGCCAACGGAGGGTAATACTACTACCGCAAATATAAAAAACAAAGTCAGAGGCTTAAACATGCCTCGTTTCTTGGCACCATCAGCAAAGGAAAGGGTTTTGGTCGGCGTTTGACTGCCTTTGGCTGGCTCTTACGTTTTTGTTTTCCAATGGCCGTTGATGCCATTGCTTTTAATAATTCACGCAAGGCGCTTATGAGTTGGTTCCCTGTCAAGCCTACCATCTGCTTGGCGGCTTGAATGACCAGTTGCACTGCTGACCTGAAACTCAGTTGGCGGGGTATCTTCTCATGCAGGCTGGCTGCCTGTGCCAAATTGCCACGAATGATGTTGTATGCCAATAAGTGGATAGCTATCTCCTTGCTTACCATGTCAGGTTTTTTGCACCGTAATATTTCCATGCCCATATTGGTTTTGATGGAACGAAAATCCAGCTCAATTTTCCAGCGCTGCTTATAAAGCATAGCCAGCTCTTGCTTATGAAAGCCCTTTGCATTTAGTAAGGTGGTCAAATAGATTCTGCCGTTTACCGCAAACTCCCGGACGGTAATCGATTCCGGCAAGTCGCTATAGTCCTGCTTGGACATCCATACCGGTTTCCGTTTGGGTTTCGTCCAGTCAATCAAATGATCTCTTGCACCCAGGTAGACACCCAAACTGAAATCTACTTTTTTCCGGGCATGTAGTGGAAATAGCACAGGAATTTCACGAGCCTACAAGAGCGCAATAATTGCGAAGGTACAGTAATAGCGGTCCGCCATCAGCAAGTCGCCAACTGACAGGCTGCCAAACAGTTGACTGAGTAACGATGTTTCGCCAGTTCCTTTGCCTTGATAGGCTCCCAAGCTATAGTCGAGCACGGTTCCTGCAGCCAAAGAAATCAACACAACCATGCGAGCAATCGGAAAGCCCAAGCCAGGCTTTTGACTATCCAGCTGAGGAAAGTCTGCCTGATTCTCTGGTGTATCTGGCATTTGCACCGTTGCTCCATCAGTAAGGACAACGTTATAACCCTTCCATCGCCACGCGGCCAGAGACTGGTTATGAAGACGCAAACCAGCAGCTGTGGTGGCTGCTCTGAGTTCCTTTAGTGGTAAGCGTTGTCGGGCTTTACAGTAAGGTCCCGTGTTAACCGTATTGGCTGGTTGTCCATCGACGATACGATCAATCAATACGCCTGCCACTGCCTGTTTACAGGAACCGTCATCACTTAATACTTGGAAAATGAAAGCTTTAAGCGTGACTAAGGGCAAGAACACCGAGGAGCGTTTATGCGGGGTATTGGCGATAATGTTGGTAATGCTGTCGGCTGAAAAAAATCCTCAACACCTAGTCCTTGGGATTGCAAAAATGACTTTTTGAAGCGGTCAATTTGCTGCTGAATACGGTTTTTTTAATAGCTGGCATGGTTAAGTTATTGATCAGACTTTGTAATACTCAAAATTCTACCAGAATAGTGCTTGATCTTTATCTTATTATTTGCGTATCTAACTGTAACTTATAGATTAATTATATTTGCGGTAGCAGTATTACCAACGGAGGGGCTTAAATTTACGCCGCGCCCACCTTACCAGTGCTCTGTTTACGTGCTGACACATACCATAGAGTACTGATCGATAGTAACGACCATAGTAGGCTATCCAGCCACTTATAATTGAATTCGTGTTCCGCGATGCCTAGCAATACACTGGACTATGTGATTGCCAAACGACTTCTGAAGCAAAATTGGGCTTCCATTTCAATGCTTCACTGGTAGCGCTGAATTTGCTGCGTCTGGAAGACCGGCAATAGGCCGTGGAAGGCTCAGATCGCCATGTTATTTCCATCGCCATTTGAAAGACCCGTAAATTCAATGCCCATTTATTGGAAAGATTTTCTTGCCACTTAGGGGTCGACTTTACTGTCATAAAATCCAGCCAAGGCTTTGCAGCCCTCTGTAACTATGGGGCTATCGCCGTGTAGACTGTCCGAAGTTTTGTTAATGTTTTCGTAGTAATAATTTTTAATGTGAATTAAGAGCTAACTCGTAAATGATTCCAAAAGAACATGGCGGCGGCCAACTTGCCAAATACATGAACCATTAGACCGTTGTATGATCGCACCTTGCCAGCGCATTCAATGCCGGTTTGTTGCTCAATCCAGCCGAATAAGGTTTCAATGGGTTGTCGGACACGAGAAATGGCCGTCGACAACCATTGATCCTATGGTTCCAAATACGTTTGGCCTTTTTGTTTTTTTACCGGCGTTAATACCGTCAGGTTTTGAGCCTCTCTGACTTCTTTTGCATCGGATCGGTGATAGGCCTTGTCGCCATAAAGCGCGTTGTTATTCAATTCAGGCCTAATCTGATCAAATACTGTTCCATCATGGCAACTTGCTCCCGTTACACCAATATATTCAGGGTTAGGTAACGTGCCCGCTTGGCGACGCCCGACAATATGAACCCGAACCCCATAATAGTACAATTTCTTGGTTGAACAATAACCTGCATCGGCTAACTCGCTTGCTACGCGCGCTTTAAATCTGTGTCCTTGCTTGGCCAGCGCCACCGGAAAAGAATCTATCAACCAGACTTGTCCTTGATTTTTTGCTTCTTGCTCTTGCTGAATGATTTCCAGCAATGGCGCGAAAACATCAGCCATTTTATTTAGTCGTTGCACAAAAGCGGTATAACCGGGCAATTTTGGAAACCATTCGCGCAAATGACAATCGGCATAACCATAGATCTTTTTTAGTTCTCTATTTTTATCAATAGACATCTTTCCTAAATACAGCCATAGCGTAAGTTAACAAGAGCAGCCACTAAATTCCATGTTAGCGAGTAATGCTTGTGCTTACCCCGATAAACATCTTTGGCAATCCTGAAGATTTTGCATCGGCGATTAACATGCTCAATAAGAATACGCCGTTTTGATAGTGCCTTATTATCGGCTTTATCTTCTGCCGAAAGCGGTTGGCCTTTTTTCTTTTTAACCGGTAGAGTCGAGTTTTGATGGTGTTTCTTTATCCCTTGGTATCCGGAATCCGCCAATAACAGGGCATCAGGATGCAACAATAGACGGCTGTCTTTGAAGATCGAAAAATCATGCTGTTGGCCTTTACCCGTCACTACGGAGAGGATAGCCATCGTCAATCGGCAGATCACGAACTGGGCCTTGATCGTGTGGCGTTTTTTTTCCTGAAAAATACGCTTTCTGGTTTTTAACAGGACGCTCGATAGGCTGCTCCGAAACATCAATGACCACGGTAGTTGCGGGATCTTCCAACAGTGCTTTGCGGTTGGGCAGTTTTTCGATTTTTATCAATATTCTTACAGTACGAGTATAGATTTTTTGGCAATACGATTCGCTGATGTCGAAGACTGCTGCCAGATTTATCAACGTCGGATAGTGACGAAGATAATAGAGTGTCAGTAACAAGCGGTCTTCCAAAGCCATCTTGGAGTCTTTTCGTCCCCGTCTAGTCAGTGGATTAAGGACTTTTTGTTCGTCCAGGTAAGTTGCCAGTTTACCGTGAAGATGCAGAAAATCTTCTGGTGACAGCCGACAGTCCTTAAAAATTCTTCAGGCTTGTGTCTGGGCAATTGGGCATAAGGAGTCATGGCTATCCGTGTTTTCAGAGGTAGATCGCTATTTTAACCTTATAAAGGCCAAATTCTATGTCGATTATTTAGGAAAGATGTCTATTGACCTCAAATAGGTAGATCGCTATAACTTCTTCATCGGTAAAACTCAGGTCTGAATAATTCGACATGCGCTGACTATAAACCCAAAGGTTATTCTGATAGTGCTTGCATACATAAAGATAAGTTGTTATTAATTGCTCTTGCCAGTTCATTGGTTGCCTATAGGTTGGGGGGGGGTGGTGTCTTTCCCAATATTCTAGTCCAACTAGTGTTCTGGCTTCTATTCAGCTCTTAATTCACATTTTAGTATTTAAGCTGCACTGTTAAAATCATCACAGCTAAGCTTTCTAATTACGCGATAGGCGTAGACTTAAGATTGATTTTTTGAAGCGTCTTAAATAATCCTAAAGAATTATTATTTAACTTATTGTTTTTTAAAGTATTCTATGGTCATAAACAGTGCTGCAATAGAGCGTGCTTCAGTGCATTTCCCGGTAGCTAATAAGGCATTGATATTGTTTATTTTCCAGGGAATAACTTCCAGTTCTTCCGGTTCATCACCAAGTAATTTTTCGGCATATAAGTCTTGGGCAATGACAATCTCAGTCGTATGCTCAAGATAAGAAGGTGCCAGGGATAAAGAACTTAAATGATGGAGTTTTCTGGCACCAAAGCCTACTTCCTCTTTAAGTTCTCTGTTTGCAGCCTCTAGAAAAGATTCTCCCTCATCAGTTTTACCTTTGGGCAAGCCAACCTCATAACGGTGTACACCGGCAGAATATTCTCTAATCAATAATACGGTTTCACTATCCAGCATCGGCACTATGAGTACTGCACCACCCGGCCTGCCCCGAGCCAGACGCTCGTAGTTGCGCAGTTCACCATTGCTAAATTTTATATCCAGTGATTCAATACGGAATAAACGGCTTTTGGCGATAGTTGTTTTGTTAAGAATGGTTGGTTTTTCAGGCATTGTGCTAAATTAAAGTAATTATTTTTTATAAATATAACGCACTATGATGATTGATTGGAAAAAAATTGATACTGTTTTATTAGATATGGATGGCACCCTGCTGGATTTAAATTTTGACAATCATTTCTGGAAAGAATTTGTACCGTTAAAATTTGCCCGGCAAAAAGGCATAAGCATAGACTTGGCAAAACAGGAATTAGAACCTCGGTTTAAATCTATGGAGGGCAGTCTGGAGTGGTATTGTCTGGATTACTGGAGCAATGCTTTAGAGCTGGATATTGCCGGACTAAAGGCTGAAATTTCAGGGTTAATCGCGGTATTACCACATGTCACCGAGTTTCTGGAAAAACTTCAGCAATCTTCACAGAAGGTTGTATTGGTTACCAATGCACATCGTGACAGTTTAGGGTTGAAAATGGAAAAAACCTGTTTGCAGCCATTTTTCGATGAGATTATTAGCTCTCATGATTTAGGATTTCCTAAAGAACATGCTAATTTTTGGCAGCTTTTTCAGCAACAGCAAGTCTTCGATAAAAAGACCACAATATTGATTGATGACAGCCTGGCAGTATTAAATTCAGCCAGACTGTTTGGTATAGAACATTTAATTTCGGTCAGTAAGCCGGATAGCAAGCAGCCTAAAAGAGATATTATTGATTATGCGACTATTGAAGATTTTCGGGAGCTTATGAGCGGATTGTAGGTTTATGGCCTCGGACTTCGGGCCGGGTTGGGACGTTTGCCTTGATAGTCGGCTTTAGGTTTTGGTGGTCTTTTTTCCGGTGTTATAACATCGGCTAAAAGACCTGCCGTGATTATTTTAACAGGAATTTTTTGACCAATATAATCTTCAATATCTGGCATTGAATAGGCATAATGTTCACAGATAAAGCTGATAGCATCGCCATTGGCACCAAAACGCGCCGTTCTGCCAATTCTATGGACATAATCTTCTACATCCTGTGGTAAATCATAATTAATAACATGCGACACGTCAGGAATATGAAGGCCCCTGGCGGCAACGTCGGTGGCGATTAACAAAGTTATTTTGTTTTCCTGAAAATCATTTAACAGTTTTTGGCGTTTATCTTGTGGTACATCACCACTCAGGGCAGCGGTTTTATAACCATTGGCATTAAGCGTATCATCCAGTTTTTCAGCGCAGCGTTTGGTGTTAACAAAAATAATGCTGCGTTGTGGTTGATAGTGATTTAACAGTCCGATTAATAATGGTATTTTTTGTTCGTTAGCGGGACGATAGGCACTTTGCCGAATGGATTTAGAGGTGACCTCTTCCGTTTCAATACGAATTAACACCGGATTATTCATGTGCTCATAAGCCAACTCGGTGACTTTATAGGATAATGTCGCTGAAAAAAGCATATTTAAACGCAGCTCAGGTGCAGGCATACGTCGAAGTAAAAAACGTATATCTTTTATAAAGCCCAAATCAAACATACGATCCGCTTCATCCATCACAGTAACTTGCACGTCGTCCAACGTGAAAGCATTTTGACGGTAAAAATCAATAATGCGACCTGGTGTGCCGATGATAATATCAATATTAGTTTTTAAAGAATCCAGTTGTTTTTGATAGTCAGTACCGCCGTAAATTAACGCCAAGTTTAAACCAAGATGTTTGCTCAGCAATAAGGCATCTTTATGAATTTGAATTGCGAGTTCGCGTGTTGGTGCCAGAATAATGGCCCTGGGATTTTTAAAAAACTTATTGTTGGCAATTGTGCTTGGTTTTGTTCGTGCTATATTGTTATCCGGTTTTACCTCGGGCATTCTGGTTATTGTCGATAATGGGTCAATATCCTCATTGTTCTGATCTGTGGTAATTTTTTCGGTATCTTTACCTGCATTATCGTTGATTAAGTGCTGAAAAGTAGCCAGCAAAAAGGTGGCTGTTTTTCCGGTTCCCGTTTGCGCTTGTCCGGCAATATCTTTGCACCGCAATAATAACGGTAATGCCTTATCCTGGATGGGCGTGCAATGATTAAAGCCTGCATCCTTTAATCCATGCAGGATAGAGTCAGACAATTCAAGATTACTGAAGCGGGTTTCTGTTAAATGGGTATTTTTCATAGAGCTATAGCATAACGTAAAAATCTAATTGGTTGAAATTGATTGACTATAAGCGCTATCCCTCATATAGTTTTAGTTTTAATATTTGGAGAAATAGTGTGAGCGATTCAGTCCTTCATGTAAGCGATAGTGAATTTAACGAAACTGTTATTAAAGCTAACGGTCCTGTACTGGTTGATTACTGGGCTGAATGGTGCGGACCTTGCAAAATGATTGCACCGGTTCTTGATGCTATTGCCGCAGAGTATAAAGGCAAGTTGACAGTTGTTAAAATAAACATAGATGAAAATCCACAAACACCACAACACTACGGCGTTCGCGGCATTCCAACATTAATGTTGTTTAAGGATGGCGAAGTGGAAGCCACTAAAGTAGGTGCTTTGACAAAGTCAGAACTTGCCAAGTTTATTGATAGCAACATTTAATACGTCCTGCCTCTTTTTCAGATCCGTCACATTAACTGGACGGATCTGAATACTTAAGCTATACTTAAACAGTGCGGCCATCCTGCGTACTCAATTATATCGTCCGATAAATTACACCCCTGAATTCTACATCCCATCCCGGTTGTTAAGGTGTTACACCCTAACTACATTTCTTCGAGTTGCATTTTTTATGAATCTTACCGAGTTAAAACTAAAACAAATTAGTGAAGTTATTGAAATCGCCGAGTCTCTTGGACTTGAAAACGTTGCCAGATCGCGTAAGCAGGATTTGATTTTTGCAATTCTGAAAAAGCAGGCAAAAGCCGGTGATGACATTTCCGGTGATGGTGTGTTGGAAATTTTACAGGATGGATTTGGTTTTTTACGTACGCCGGGTTGCTCGTATTTGGCGGGTCCGGATGATATTTATGTGTCACCCAGTCAAATCAGACGATTTTCTTTAAAAACAGGTGATACGATAAGTGGAAAGATCAGGCCGCCTAAAGATAACGAACGTTATTTTGCCATGCTTAAAGTTGATCAGATCAATTTTGAACCCCCTGAAAATACCAAAAATAAAATCACCTTTTCAAACCTGACGCCCTTATTTGCCAAACAACGGTTTGTTCTTGAACAGGGCAACGGCACCAGCGAAGATTTAACCGGAAGAATAATAGATTTAATTGCCCCTATCGGTAAAGGTCAACGTGGCCTGATTGTTTCGCCGCCGAAGGCAGGTAAAACCATGATTTTACAAAGTCTGGCACAGGCAATTGCTGAACAAAATCCTGAGTGCTATCTGATTGTATTGTTAATTGACGAGCGTCCTGAAGAAGTGACAGAAATGGAACGCTGTGTTCGCGGCGAAGTTATTTCCAGCACCTTTGATGAACCCGCAACCCGACATGTTCAGGTTGCAGAAATGGTAATCGAAAAGGCAAGACGTTTGGTGGAGCATAAACACGACGTAGTTATTTTGTTAGACTCGATTACCCGACTTGCCAGAGCTTACAATACGGTTGTGCCATCTTCGGGAAAGATATTAACCGGTGGTGTTGATGCCAACGCCTTGGAAAAACCTAAACGCTTCTTTGGTGCTGCGCGAAATATTGAAGAAGGTGGGAGTTTAACCATTATAGCGACTGCATTGGTTGATACCGGATCAAGAATGGATGAAGTCATTTATGAGGAATTCAAAGGTACGGGTAATATGGAATTGCATCTGGATCGAAAAATCGCTGAAAAAAGAATTTATCCGGCCATAAATATTAATCGTTCTGGTACGCGTAGGGAAGAATATTTGGTTGACCCGGATACGCTGCAAAAAACCTGGATTTTACGCAAAATTCTGCAACCGATGGATGAGACTGCTGCCTCAGAATTTTTGATAGGTAAGCTTAAAGACTTTAATACCAACGCTGAATTTTTTGATTCAATGAAGCGTTAAAAGATGTGAAAGTAGCCCGGGCATTCGCTTAAAAAATAATATTTACCACAAAGACACGAAGTAATCACTGAAAAGTAGTTAGCCTTCAGGTTTTTGTGGCTGTTCTTGTATGATGAAAAATATCGACTACATTCACTGTCACATAACTGTTTAAATACAGCGGTGACGTTATTTTTATCGTTATAGAGCCCTTAATTAAGCACGTCCTACCGAGAATAATGTCGCTTAATCAATGAAGGCATATGTAACAAACACTAGAAAAATCAGTATATGACCGATCCAACATTGTTAATCAACGCAATAATTCTCGGCATTATCGAGGGTTTAACCGAATTTCTTCCTGTTTCGTCTACCGGCCATTTGATTTTAGCCGGACAATTACTTGGTTTTAACGACGATAAAGGCAAGGTGTTTGAAATCGCCATCCAGTTTGCTGCGATACTGGCAGTAGTTTGGGAATATCGTGCACGACTCGCGCATACAGTAACCAGTATAACTTCTGAGTCAGTATCTCAACACTTGGCAATCAACTTGATGGTTGCCTTCATGCCGGCTGCGGTATTGGGATTTCTGTTTTTAAAACAGATCAAGTATTATTTGTTCAACCCCATCGTGGTCGCTTCAGCCTTTATTATTGGCGGTTTTTTGATCTTGTGGGCGGAACGCCGTGAACATGTTGTTCATGCTGAATCAATCGATGACATGACCTGGAAGGATGCCTTAAAAGTCGGTTTTGCACAGGCATTAGCCATGATTCCTGGAACCTCACGTTCAGGCGCAACTATTATCGGTGGACTGTTTTTCGGTCTGTCGCGCCGCGCTGCAACCGAATTTTCTTTTTTCCTCGCTATCCCCACCATGTTTGCTGCAACCCTCTATGACGTGTACAAAAATCGCGATTTGTTCAGTGTAGACGATGTGTCTTTGTTTGCCGTTGGTGGCACAGTATCATTTATCAGCGCATTCATTGCTGTGCGTGGCTTGATACGCTTTATTAGTAAACATGATTTTACCGTATTCGCTTGGTATCGTATCGCCTTTGGCATCATTGTGCTGATCTCTGCACAAATGGGCTGGGTAGATTGGGGTAATCATTAAAAGTTGCCGTCACCAACCAGTTGTTATCAGTCCCGGAAAATGAATATTATATTTTCCGGGACTGATTGTTAGCAACCACCTATCTTCTGTTTAAACTGCTTAACTAAAACTCTAGTTTGCAAATCGCACAGCTTGTTTTGATTAGCAAGATGCTTTAGCCGGCATCAAAAACGTCATCATTTCCGTAGGGAAGCTTAAATCATAGCGATATGGTTTGTACCAAGTGTATTAAAGACATCCAAGCGACTGGGAGTTGAATTATTTAATACTTTTGTTTATACAAATTAAGTTTTGAAAAAAAACAAAACACATTTAAAGTAGCTATTCTATTCATTATTCCACCTAAATTTTTTCTTCAAGTTTTCCCCAGGAATCCTGATGCAAACCAGAAATAGTTTACCTTCCTTAAAAGTTATTTTCTTAACCGGCTTAATGGTTTTGTTATTGTCTTCTTGTGGCAAGAAAGAGGCAGCGAAGACTGACGCTATGGTCATTCGGCCTATTAAATTAATGATCGTGGGATCGGCTCTTACTGGCCAGACGCAAAAATTACCGGGTACAGTGCGGGCGACTGACCGGGTCGATCTCGCTTTTCAGGTAGCCGGGCCATTAATTGATCTGCCGGTTAAAGAAGGTCAGAGTGTCAAAAAAGGTGATCTGATCGCCAGAATCGATCCTCAAGATTATGAAACCAGTCTGCGTAACGCTAAAGGAGCTGTTGCTAAAGCGAAAGCGGCTGTCGATTACGCGGCCGCCGAATATCAGCGTTATCTTAATGTTAAGGCAACCGATGCCGGCGCTGTCAGTGATTCTATGGTAAATCTGAAATATACCGCGCAAACAGTCGCCCAAGCAAATTTACAGTCTGCAGCAGCGGGTTTGGCCGCCGCGCAAGATCAATTAAGCTACACCTGGTTACGAGCTCCGTTTACTGGTGTTATTGCTCGAAAATATGTTGATAATTATCAGGAAGTTACTGTAAAAGAGCCGATTTTAAGGCTGCAAAATATGACTGATGTTGAGGTGCTGGTTGATGTACCTGAAGCAATGATGGTGCCAATACGCAAAACGCCGCCTCGCCTGTATGCAGACTTTATCGCCGACCCGTCACGGCGGTTCGAGCTTAAAATTAAGGAAGCTGCGCTACTCGCTGATAATTTGACGCAAACTTACCAGATTGTTTTGGTAATGCCTGCGCCGACCGGCATTCGTATTCTTCCGGGAATGACCGCCACAGTGGCTATTGAATTTGCCAGTGATTCTGTCGATACCGGCGGCATTATTGTTCCGGCTATTGCTGTCTGGGCTGATGATGCCGGTCATCCGATGCTTTGGATAGTGGATACAAAAACCATGGCGGTCCATCGCCGCGCTGTTACTACGGGTGATTTAACCGGAGTTGACGGTATTAAAGTCACGACAGGATTAAGCCCCGAAGAAGTTATTGCCATTAGTGGCGTCAGTAAGTTACAGGAAGATCAAGTCGTCCGAAAACTGGAATAACTTGAGGAACGTGTTTAAAACGGCTACGTGGCTCGATTGCTAAGAGATGTTTAAACAGGTCAGGATAGAAAACAGTTACCTGAAAAAGTACCAGCAAAAAATAATTGCTCACATAGTCTGTCAATAAAGCTTATGGTTTATTGCCTTTTGCCTGAGTATCCGGATTGGCTAATGTAGATCGGCCGTCATGGATGTTGGTATTTTGGATAAAAGCACAGCAAAAACAATAATCAACAAATTGCTAATCGCTATCAAGACAAGGGTCTATCTATGAATTTAGCGGAATGGAGTATACGCAAGAGTCTTATCACCTGGGTGATGACGATACTTTTTTTGGTGGTTGGCTGGAGTTCATATCAGCAGTTGAGCCGCCTTGAAGATCCCGAGTTTACGATCAAGGATGCGGTTATTACCACCCCTTATCCTGGTGCTTCTGCAGCGGAGGTGGAAGAGGAGGTTACCAATCTCATCGAGAAAGCCGCCCAACAAATGGGCCAGCTTAAACGTGTGGAGTCGCGGTCATCACGAGGCTTGTCATGGGTAAAAGTGTCCATGCAGGACAAGTATGATAAAAATAGTCTGCCTCAGGTTTGGGACGAGTTACGCCGAAAAATTAACGATGCTCAACGCTTTCTTCCTCCCGGCGCAGGGCCGTCGTTGGTCAATGATGACTTCGGTGATGTTTATGGTATTTTTCTGGCAATCACCGGTGAGGGTTATAGTTACAAGGAAATTTACGAGTATGCCAAGTTATTGCAGCGTGAATTGTTAAAAGCCAGCGATGTTAAACGCATAGTCCTGTACGGTGACCAAAAAGAAGCCGTTTATGTCGAGATGCGCCGCGAAAAAATGGCTCAACTGGGCATTTCGCCACAAGATATTTATAGCGCCTTAAAATCCAAAAACATTGCCACCAGTGCCGGCAATTTATTGTTAGGCGAGGAATACATTCCAATTAGCCCGACCGGCGAATTTAAATCAGAGCAGGACTTTGGTGATTTGCTTATCAGAAGTTCCAACGCAAAATCAGATAGCTTGATTTATCTGCGTGATGTAGCGGAAATTAAACGCGGTTATCAAGATCCACCAGTAACTTTGCTACGTTATGATGGCAAAACTGCTATCGGTCTGGCGATTTCAACCATACAGGGTGGCAATGTCATGGTCATGTCCGATTCCTTGGATCAGCGCTTTAAGGAGCTGGAAACGCTGCGGCCTATAGGCATGGAATTAAATATCATCTCCCATCAGGCTCAGTCGGTGAAAACTTCGCTAACGGGGTTTTTGATAAACCTTGCCGAAGCGGTAGCCATTGTCGTCGGTGTGTTGCTGTTGTTCATGGGCTTGCGTTCCGGATTGATTTTAGGCGTGGTACTTATGGTGACCATCATGGGTACTTTTATTTTTATGCAGATTAATCACATCACCTTGGAGCGTATTTCTCTGGGTGCCTTGATCATTGCTTTAGGCATGCTGGTGGATTGTGCCATTGTGGTCACTGACGGTATGCGTATGCAAATGGCGCAAGGTAAATCCGGCTTTGATGCCGCCAAAGATATCGTTGGACAAACGGCACTGCCGATGCTGGGTGGCACCATAGTCGCGATTACTGCCTTCGCGGCTATCGGCACCTCTCAAGATTCGACCGGTGAATATTGCCGCACCCTGTTCAGTGTTATTTTATATTCACTGACGTTGAGTTGGTTGACGGCAGTAACGTGTACGCCCTTGCTGTGCGCGACTTTTCTCAAGGTAACCCCCGGTAAGGCCGATAACACCAATAACGATCCTTACGGCAAGGGCTTTTACCGCTTGTACAGTCACTTTCTGGCCGGCTGCATACGTTTTCGCTGGGTGGTGGTGGCTGTTGCCATCGCGTTGTTTATCTCGGCACTACTGGGTTTTGGTTATATCAAAAACAGTTTTTTTCCCGACTCGACCCGGCCACAGTTTTATGTGGACATCTGGTTTCCCGAGGGGACTGATATCAGGGAAACCCAGCGCCAATTCAAGATTGCCGAAGCTACACTCAAAAAGCACGAAGGCGTCACGCATTTAACCAGTACCATCGGCGGCAATCAGGTGCGCTTTTTGTTGACGTATACCCCGGAAAGCAATTATCCCAGTTACGGTCAGATTCTGGTGGATGTGGATGATTACACGCGCATCAAGACTCTGGCACCCGAGGTACAAAAAGAACTTGAAGGACTGTTTCCAGGCGCTATCAGCAATATGCGCCTGTTTGTGCTGGGGCCTTCTACCGGAGGCAAGATTCAATTACGTATTTATGGGCCGGATGCTGAACAACTGAGGATTTTAAATAATAAGGCCGAAACAATTTTATTAAACGATCCCAATGCTCGGGCGGTGCGCAATGAGTGGCGCGAAAAAATCAAGGTCGTTCGACCACAGATGGCAGAAACCCAAGCTCGCAGGGCAGGTATTGACAGGCCCGAACTGGCACAAGCACTGGAATCTGCTTTTCAGGGTACCAAAGTGGGTATTTACCGGGAGCGGGATGAGCTGATTCCTGTTCTGGCGCGCGCGCCGACCACAGAGCGGACGGATCTCGATAGTCTTGACGGTATACAGATATGGAGTCCTGCCGCTCAGTCGATGATCCCGATGGGGCAAATTGTCTCCGGTTTTACTACCGAATTTGAAGACGCCTATGTTTGGCGTAATGATCGACGTAAAATGATTCGCCTTCATGCCGATCCCAGGCAAGGTTTGGCCAGCGAATTATTTGCCCAAGTCAAGGCGAAGATTGAACAAGCTCTTAATGTTGATGTCGCCGGGGTGCTGGGTCATGAGTTGGGTGATACACCTTTCGATGCCAAAACCTTAAAAGTACAGGATAACGATCTGTGGCCGCTTAAAGACAAACCTGGATACTATATGGCCTGGGGCGGCGAGGCAGAAGATTCGGCACGCGCCAATGCCAGTCTGGCAAGCTCCATCCCTATGTTCTTTGGCATCATGGTCTTAATCGTTCTGGTGCTGTTTAATTCCATCAAGAAAATGCTGGTGATCTGGTTGACCGTACCGTTGGCCTTGATTGGCGTCACCGTCGGCTTGCTGGTTTTTAAGCAACCGTTTGGTTTCATGGCATTGCTCGGCTTGATGAGTCTTTCCGGTATGGCCATTAAAGCCTCAATTGTGCTGGTTGATGAAATTGGTGTACAGATTGGCCAAGGCAAAACGCCCTATCAGGCGGTGCTTAGTGCCGGAGTAAGTCGTTTGATTCCGGTTACGATGTCGTCAGGGACAACGATGCTGGGGATGATACCGTTGTTTACGGATGCCTTTTTCATTTCCATGGCAGTGACCATCGTGTTTGGGCTGGGCTTTGCCACGTTATTGATTCTTATCGTGGTGCCGGTACTTTATAGTCTGTTTTTTAACATTCATGAGGATGATAAAAACCTCGATGTAGCGCAACCACAAACCGGCTCGGTGGAGTAGGTCATGGCTATTAATAACAACAAATGCTACTCTCTGGTAACCATGATGACGGCAGCCATGCTCGGTAGTAGTTGTAGCCTGGTTGGCCCTGATTATGTCAAACCGGAAAGCGCTGTCGAAGCCAAATGGATTAATCAGTCATCTCCGGAAATTAGCCGGCGTACCGCTGAATTAGCAACGTGGTGGAAAGTATTTAATGATCCGGTGCTGGACCGGTTAATCGCCGAGGCCCGATTACAGAATCTAAATCTTCAGGTTGCCGGTACCCGCATACTTGAAGCACGCGCCCAACTTGGTATTGTCACCAGTAAGGAATATCCGCAGCTTCAGCAAATGAACGGCGATTTAAGCAAACAACAGATCAGTGCTTTTGCCCCCAATACCAGCTCCCTGATAGATCGCTCTTACTCCAGTACCGGTATCGGCTTTGACATGGGCTGGGAACTTGATCTCTGGGGGAAATTCAGACGCGGCGTGGAGTCGAGTGTGGCAAATTTGGAAGCTTCCGTTGCCGGTTACGATGATGTCCTGGTATCACTGACTGCCGAAGTCGCGCGTACTTATGTACTGGTTCGCACCAGTCAAACACGGATACAGGTTGCTTGTGATAACGTCAAAATTCAGGAACGCACTTTAGAGATAGCCAAGGCACTTTTTTCTGGCGGCCTTATTAATGAACTGGATTATTTGCAGGCAGAAAGCTTATTGAGTAATACGCGTGCCTCGATTCCACCGTTGGAAGCCGAATTACGACAAGCGAAGAATGCTTTAAGTGTGCTTTTAGGCCGAACTCCAGGAACGATTGACAGTTATTTAACCGACAATAAACCCATTCCGGTTGCGCCTGTACAAGTTGCTATTGGCGTCCCTGCTGAATTATTGCGACGACGGCCGGACATTCGCCTTGCCGAACGTCAGCTTGCTACCCAGAGTGCCTTGATTGGTGTAGCCAAAGCCGATTTGTATCCGCATTTTTCCCTGCTGGGCTCCATCAGTTTGAGAGCTAGCGATGCCGCACTGACTTATGCCTCGATGGGCGGCAGTACCTTGGGGCAACTTTTTAACGCCAAGAGTTTTCAGTATTTTATCGGCCCCAGTATTTCCTGGGATATTTTCAATTATGGCCGAATCACCAATCAGGTACGGGTTGAAGATGCCCGTTTTCAATCCTTGGTGGGTGTTTATCGTAATACCGTGCTTAACGCCGCTAAAGAAGCGGAAGACTCAACCGCCGGTTTTTTAAATGCCCAACAACAACGCGACCAATTGCAGCTTAGCTATGCGGCCGCCAAACGCTCTACCGACCTGTCTCTGTATCAATACAGCGAGGGACTGGTGGATTATCAGCGAGTACTTGACTCGCAACGTACGTTGGCCACCTCGCAATCAGCATTGGCCAGTACTACCGGCAATATCGCCATTAACTTGATCGCGCTCTATAAGGCGGTAGGTGGTGGTTGGGAAACCCGGACAGAACAAGATTTTGTTCCAGAAGCGATTAAGAAGACAATGGCCGAGCGTAGCAACTGGGGCAGCTTAATGCAGCCCAAACAACTGGATTTATCTGAACAGGACAAGCGTAAACAATGGCGCTTTCCGGATTGGTAAAGATAGTGATATTAACTACAGGTTATCGTCATGACTAAAGATTCGACTGTACGTATTGGCAAGCATGAGATTAGTCGATTTCGCTTTTTGCTGGGGTCATTGATGATGATGATTGGTTTGCGGCCGTTACTGGACGAATGGCTTGGCGAACGCATCTGGGCGGATGTGAGTACCGATATTTTCTTTGCCTTTGCTTTGATATCCGGCCTCCATGCTATCAGCGGTCAGCCCAGGCAGCTTCGGTTTTGTCTGTTGCTAATTAGTACCATCATCATTCTGCGCTCGTTTCATTATACATTGCACATTCAAATGCCTGTTTTTGATAAAGCTCAAATGGTTGTCGGAGCAATTTTTCTCGTGCAAATGTTAATCATGATTTGGGTACATATCGTAAAGGAAAATGAAGTCACATTAGACTTGATCATGGCCGCTGCCTGCGCTTATATCTTGCTGGGAATGGTCTGGGCTTATGCCTATTACTTTTTGGAAAACTTCCATCCCGGTTCTTTCAATATTGTTGAAAATTCGACTGATGATCTGGTGGATTTTAATTATTACAGTTTTGTAACCCTAACCACGGTGGGTTACGGAGATATTCTTGCCATAACCCGAGCTGCTCGGGCACTTTCTATTTTCGAAGCCATCACCGGCCAACTTTATTTGGCGATTATGATCAGCCGTTTGGTGGGCTTACACGCCTCGCAAAGCGGAAACAACAACAGAAAATAACCCGTCCAGCGACAGTCAAAAACGCCAATCATTATCCACGACAAGTACGAAATAAATGCTGAGTTTTATTATTAAGAAGAGGGTACGAAAGCTGTTGAGCTGACTTAAAAAATGAGCGAATGGTTAGAGCTTATTTAGTGTAACGGGTTGGCAGTACTGATTGTGACTATGTAATGTCCTGTTGTTTCGGGGTAGTGACTCCGCAAGGGCAGTAAGTTTTACGTTAATGTTAACCTGGAGGTTGACAAGTTGGCCTGGTAGGTTATAATAACCGGCTTATTCGGGGTAACGTAGTTTGACCCTGAACCAAGACAGCAACAGGCAATGTCGACAAGGAGTTGACAAACCGAATCCGCTCTGTATAATAGGCGGACTCAACGGTGCTGCGGCACCAACGCTCTTTAACAACTTGATCAAAATAATTTGTGTGGGTACTTGTGGTGATTGTTAGGCTGTTAAAAAATAATCGACACAAAGACAACACATTAAGAAGTAATTTTTAACGTTTAGTTTTGTAGTCGAGCCAAGATTGGCTACTCATCTTATTGAGTGGCAAACTGATTTAAACTGAAGAGTTTGATCATGGCTCAGATTGAACGCTGGCGGTATGCTTAACACATGCAAGTCGAACGGTAACAGGCCTTCGGGCGCTGACGAGTGGCGGACGGGTGAGTAACGCGTAGGAATCTGCCTTATAGTGGGGGACAACGTGGGGAAACCCACGCTAATACCGCATACGCCCTACGGGGGAAAGGAGGGGATCTTCGGACCTTTCGCTATGAGATGAGCCTGCGTTAGATTAGCTAGTTGGTAGGGTAAAGGCCTACCAAGGCGACGATCTATAGCTGGTCTGAGAGGACGATCAGCCACACTGGGACTGAGACACGGCCCAGACTCCTACGGGAGGCAGCAGTGGGGAATATTGGACAATGGGCGAAAGCCTGATCCAGCAATACCGCGTGTGTGAAGAAGGCCTTAGGGTTGTAAAGCACTTTCAATTGGGAGGAAAACCTGCCGGTCAATACCCGGTAGCTTGACATTACCTTTAGAAGAAGCACCGGCTAACTCCGTGCCAGCAGCCGCGGTAATACGGAGGGTGCGAGCGTTAATCGGAATTACTGGGCGTAAAGCGTGCGTAGGTGGTTCGTTAAGTCAGATGTGAAAGCCCTGGGCTCAACCTGGGAACTGCATTTGAAACTGGCGGACTAGAGTTTAGTAGAGGGGAGTGGAATTTCAGGTGTAGCGGTGAAATGCGTAGATATCTGAAGGAACACCAGTGGCGAAGGCGACTCCCTGGACTAAAACTGACGCTGAGGTACGAAAGCGTGGGTAGCAAACAGGATTAGATACCCTGGTAGTCCACGCCGTAAACGATGTCGACTAGCCGTTGGTCCTATTTACAGGATTAGTGGCGCAGCTAACGCATTAAGTCGACCGCCTGGGGAGTACGGCCGCAAGGTTAAAACTCAAATGAATTGACGGGGGCCCGCACAAGCGGTGGAGCATGTGGTTTAATTCGATGCAACGCGAAGAACCTTACCTACCCTTGACATCCAGAGAATCTGTTAGAGATAGTAGAGTGCCTTCGGGAGCTCTGAGACAGGTGCTGCATGGCTGTCGTCAGCTCGTGTCGTGAGATGTTGGGTTAAGTCCCGTAACGAGCGCAACCCTTGTCCTTAGTTGCCAGCGGGTAATGCCGGGAACTCTAGGGAGACTGCCGGTGATAAACCGGAGGAAGGTGGGGACGACGTCAAGTCATCATGGCCCTTATGGGTAGGGCTACACACGTGCTACAATGGCCGGTACAGAGGGCTGCGAACTGGCGACAGTAAGCAAATCCCAGAAAGCCGGTCTTAGTCCGGATTGGAGTCTGCAACTCGACTCCATGAAGTCGGAATCGCTAGTAATCGCGAATCAGAATGTCGCGGTGAATACGTTCCCGGGCCTTGTACACACCGCCCGTCACACCATGGGAGTGGGTTGCAAAAGAAGTGGGTAGTCTAACCTTCGGGAGGGCGCTCACCACTTTGTGATTCATGACTGGGGTGAAGTCGTAACAAGGTAGCCCTAGGGGAACCTGGGGCTGGATCACCTCCTTACAAAGATGGTCTATCGTCATCATGCGTATCCACAACAAATTATTTTGATCAGACGCAGTATGAGCCCAGGGCCTGTAGCTCAGTTGGTTAGAGCGCACCCCTGATAAGGGTGAGGTCGGTGGTTCGAGTCCACCCAGGCCCACCACCTCGCCGCAAGGTAAGCGTGATGTGGCCCGGGGATGTCAGTAAGCAGCAGCGCAAGCATAAGCAAGACACATTGGGGCTATAGCTCAGCTGGGAGAGCACCTGCCTTGCACGCAGGGGGTCAGCGGTTCGATCCCGCTTAGCTCCACCAATTCTATAACGTTTCGATTCACTTAAGAATCAGCAGAGACCTTATAGAATTGGTGTATTTATTGAATACACGAATAGCTCTTTAACAATTTGGAAATCTGTAACAACGTAATCTTGATCTGTAAAGGTGACAGGATTACGCAACGAGTTCGCGTACACAGACGAAGTCAGCGGATAGTAACAAGACTTGGCCGATTAAGCAATTAATCAGCCAAGCTGGCTACTAAAGCGCAACCACAGAGTAGCACGCGAATGAGTTCTCAAAAACAGAAAAAAGCGATTAAGAAAGCTGATCGGTATAACACGTAACGATGTTAACCGGCTAACCCGCCAACAGAAAATACCCTGTTGACGGGCTAACCGGCGAAAACAGACTTATTGGGGTTATATGGTCAAGTGAATAAGCGCATACGGTGGATGCCTAGGCAGTGAGAGGCGATGAAGGACGTTGTAGCATGCGATAAGCCGCGGGGAGTTTGCAAACTAACCCTGATCCGCGGATTTCCGAATGGGGAAACCCGGCCAACATCAGTTGGTCACATTACAGTGAATACATAGCTGTATTGAGCGAACCCGGAGAACTGAAACATCTAAGTACCCGGAGGAAAAGAAATCAACCGAGATTCCCCTAGTAGCGGCGAGCGAACGGGGATTAGCCCTTAAGTTGTATAGTTGTTAGTGGAACAGTCTGGAAAGTCTGGCGATACAGGGTGATAGCCCCGTACACGAAAACGCTATACAGTGAAAACGAGTAGGTCGGAGCACGTGAAACTTTGACTGAACATGGGGGGACCATCCTCCAAGGCTAAATACTCCTTACTGACCGATAGTGAACCAGTACCGTGAGGGAAAGGCGAAAAGAACCCCGGAGAGGGGAGTGAAATAGATCCTGAAACCGTATGCGTACAAGCAGTGGGAGCACCCTCGTGGTGTGACTGCGTACCTTTTGTATAATGGGTCAGCGACTTAATCTCAGTGGCAAGCTTAACCGAATAGGGGAGGCGTAGCGAAAGCGAGTCTTAATAGGGCGTTTAGTCGCTGGGATTAGACCCGAAACCGGGCGATCTATCCATGGCCAGGCTGAAGGT
Source organism: Methylobacter sp. S3L5C (assembly GCF_022788635.1). NCBI lineage: Bacteria > Pseudomonadati > Pseudomonadota > Gammaproteobacteria > Methylococcales > Methylococcaceae > Methylobacter > Methylobacter sp. S3L5C. The sequence continues at coordinate 1,227,875 of NZ_CP076024.1, forward strand.
GAGGTAATACTTACTGGAGGGCCGAACCCACGTATGTTGAAAAATGCGGGGATGAGCTGTGGATCGGAGTGAAAGGCTAATCAAGCTCGGAGATAGCTGGTTCTCCTCGAAAGCTATTTAGGTAGCGCCTCGTGTATAACTGTTGGGGGTAGAGCACTGTTTCGGCTAGGGGGTCATCTCGACTTACCAACCCGATGCAAACTCCGAATACCAACAAGTTTGAGCACGGGAGACACACGGCGGGTGATAAGGTCCGTCGTGGAAAGGGAAACAGCCCAGACCGTCAGCTAAGGTCCCAAAATCTATGCTCAGTGGGAAACGATGTGGAAAGGCCCAGACAGCCAGGAGGTTGGCTTAGAAGCAGCCATCCTTTAAAGAAAGCGTAATAGCTCACTGGTCGAGTCGGTCTGCGCGGAAGATTTACCGGGGCTAAGCATAGTACCGAAGCTACGGGTTCATCTTTTAGATGAGCGGTAGAGGAGCGTTCTGTACGCCTGCGAAGGTGAACTGAGAAGTTTGCTGGAGGTATCAGAAGTGCGAATGCTGACATGAGTAACGATAATGGGGGTGAAAAACCCCCACGCCGAAAACCCAAGGTTTCCTGCGCAACGCTAATCGACGCAGGGTTAGTCGGTACCTAAGGCGAGGCTGAAAAGCGTAGTCGATGGAAAGCAGGTTAATATTCCTGCACTAGTAGTAACTGCGATGGGGTGACGGAGAAGGCTAGGTCAGCTGACGGTTGGAAGTGTCAGTTTAAGCGAGTAGGGAGGGTTCTTAGGCAAATCCGGGAACCTCTATTCTGAGACGTGATGACGAGACTCTCCTCGGAGAGACGAAGTGATTGATGCCATGCTTCCAAGAAAAACCTCTAAGCTTCAGGTTACTAGTAGCCGTACCCCAAACCGACACAGGTGGGTGGGATGAGAATTCTAAGGCGCTTGAGAGAACTCGGCTGAAGGAACTAGGCAAAATGATACCGTAACTTCGGGAGAAGGTATGCCCTTGGTAAGTGAAGTCCCTTGCGGATGGAGCTGAAGAGGGTTGCAATAAAATGGTGGCTGCGACTGTTTAGCAAAAACATAGCACTCTGCAAACTCGGAAGAGGAAGTATAGGGTGTGACGCCTGCCCGGTGCTGGAAGGTTAATTGATGGGGTTATCTTCGGAGAAGCTCTTGATCGAAGCCCCAGTAAACGGCGGCCGTAACTATAACGGTCCTAAGGTAGCGAAATTCCTTGTCGGGTAAGTTCCGACCTGCACGAATGGCGTAACGATGGCCACACTGTCTCCAGCCGAGACTCAGTGAAATTGAAATTGCGGTGAAGATGCCGTATACCCGCGGCTAGACGGAAAGACCCCGTGAACCTTTACTATAGCTTGACACTGGACTTTGAATCGATTTGTGTAGGATAGGTGGGAGACTTAGAAGCCGGAACGCTAGTTTTGGTGGAGTCAACCTTGAAATACCACCCTGGTTTATTTGAAGTTCTAACCTGGATCCATTATCTGGATTGGGGACAGTGTCTGGTGGGTAGTTTGACTGGGGCGGTCTCCTCCTAAAGAGTAACGGAGGAGCACGAAGGTACCCTCAGCCTGGTCGGAAATCAGGCAATGAGTGCAATGGCATAAGGGTGCTTGACTGCGAGATAGACACATCGAGCAGGTACGAAAGTAGGTCATAGTGATCCGGTGGTTCTGTATGGAAGGGCCATCGCTCAACGGATAAAAGGTACTCCGGGGATAACAGGCTGATACCGCCCAAGAGTTCATATCGACGGCGGTGTTTGGCACCTCGATGTCGGCTCATCACATCCTGGGGCTGAAGCAGGTCCCAAGGGTATGGCTGTTCGCCATTTAAAGTGGTACGCGAGCTGGGTTCAGAACGTCGTGAGACAGTTCGGTCCCTATCTGCCGTGGGCGTTTGAGATTTGAGGGAAGCTGCTCCTAGTACGAGAGGACCGGAGTGGACGAACCTCTGGTGTTCCGGTTGTCATGCCAATGGCATTGCCGGGTAGCTACGTTCGGACAGGATAACCGCTGAAAGCATCTAAGCGGGAAGCCCCTCCCAAGATGAGATCTCACTGGGACCATGAGTCCCCTGAAGGGCCCTGGAAGACTACCAGGTTGATAGGCACGGTGTGGAAGCGCAGTAATGTGTGAAGCTAACGTGTACTAATTGCCCGTGAGGCTTGACCATATAACACCCAATCAGTTTGGGCGTGTTATAGCCCAAGATAACTAGTCATAGTTGTCTTGGCCAGCCGATTATCGCTAATCACTGTATAGAAAACGAACAAAAAGAAAACAAAAACAAGACCAGAAAAAGCACGACCCGATTGTTACAGATTTCCAGCGGAATGGCTAATCCCATACCGAAGACCGTCGACAGGCAAATAAAATAGCCTGAGGCGACACCAGTTTGCTTGGTGACCATAGCGAGCGTGAACCACCCGATCCCATCCCGAACTCGGAAGTGAAACCGCTTAGCGCCGATGATAGTGTGGCAGTTTGCCATGCGAAAGTAGGGAATTGCCAAGCGCTTAAATTAAAAACCCAAGATAACCTCTTGGGTTTTTTTTTGCCTGTTAGTCTGAAAAATAGCACGTAAATAGCATTAGTAAATAATATGATATTTCACTCAAGTAATATTGCCAAACTGAATAACCCTGAATTGCAAAGCAGGGCTATTATGAGAGATAATGTTCGGCTATGCATAGTCTGCTATGCTTGTCGGATAAATCCTGTAACACGCCATACGCTCAATAAAGAGCCTGTATGTAAGCTTTGGAAAACGCTATGAAAAAGACCATGTACGAAAAGATTTTGGACAGCCATCTTGTCGTTGACGAGGCTGGACAGGCTCCTTTGATTTATGTTGATCGCCATCTTATGCATGAGGTAACCAGTCCTCAGGCTTTTGAAGGATTGAGATTGTCTGGACGGAAAGTACGCAATCCACATAGCATATTGGCTACAATGGATCATTGTGTGCCTACCAAAAATCGTGATCTGCCTATTGCTGATCCGATAGCGCGGAAACAAATCGAAACCATGGCTGAAAATTGTCGTGAAAACGGTTTGAATCTATATGATATGAAAAATCCAAATAACGGCGTAATTCATGTCGTGGTGCCTGAGCATGGTTTTGTTCATCCGGGTATGGTCGTTGTTTGTGGTGATAGCCACACGGCAACTCATGGTGCCTTTGGTGCACTTGCGTTTGGCATAGGTACATCCGAAGTAGAGCATGTGATGGCTACCCAGACGTTGCCACAGAAAAAATCCAAAACCATGCAGGTGGTAGTTAATGGTGAATTATCCAAATATGCTTCCGCAAAAGATATTGCCTTGGCAATTACCGGAAAAATTGGCACGGCAGGCGGTACCGGTTATGTAATTGAATATACCGGTTCGGCAATTAAGGCACTTTCAATGGAAGGCCGGATGACTTTGTGTAATATGGCTATTGAAGCAGGAGCCAGAGCCGGACTAGTCGCGCCTGATGAAAAAACCTACGAGTATCTCAAAGGCCGTGAATTTGCACCCTACGGTCAGCATTGGGATCAGGCATTGGCTTATTGGAAGACTCTTCCGAGCGATGAGGGTGCGGTATTTGATGCAACTGTCACGCTTGATGCTGCCGACATTGCTCCTCAAGTTTCCTGGGGAACCTCTCCCGAACAGGTTGTTGGAGTTGATGGTGTTGTTCCTGCTCCAGAAAGCTTTGATGATGAAATAAAACGCAAAGCGTGTGAAGGTGCATTGGCTTATATGGGCTTGACACCAAATACCAAAATTACTGATATTCCTGTTGATCTTGTTTTTATTGGTTCTTGTACCAATGGACGTATCGAAGACTTTAGAATTGCTGCACAAATAGCAAAAGGTACAAAAGTAGCCAAGGGCGTCACGGCGATTGCTGTGCCAGGTTCCTATCATGTGAAACAGCAGGCTGAAGAAGAAGGTTTGGACAAGATTTTTATTGATGCCGGTTGGGAATGGCGTGATCCGGGTTGTTCCATGTGTCTGGCGATGAATGGTGATGAACTGACCAAGGGCCAGCGTAGTGCATCGACTTCAAACCGTAATTTTGAAGGACGCCAAGGTAAAGGTGGGCGTACGCACCTTGTTTCACCTGCAATGGCAGCTGCAGCTGCAGCTGCTGGTCATTTTGTCGATATTCGCAACCTTTAACACACAGGCAAACCGGAGAAATTATGGAACCGTATAAAAAACATGAAAGTATTGCTGCTTTGATGGATCGTAGCAATGTTGATACTGATCAGATTATTCCCAAGCAGTTTCTAAAAAGAGTTGAACGAAGTGGCTTTGGCGTGCATTTATTTCACGACTGGCGTTTTAATGATGACGGCTCGGATAACGCTGAGTTTGAACTAAACAAGCCTGCATTTAAAGGAGCCAAAATTCTGGTTGCTGGCGATAATTTTGGTTGTGGTTCTTCTCGTGAACATGCGCCATGGGCAATTGCAGATTATGGTTTTAACACCATTATTTCTACCAGCTATGCCGATATTTTTTATAATAATTGTTTTAAAAACGGCATCCTGGCGATAAAGGTTAACAAAGAGCAACTAGACAAATTAATGGCAGAGATTAGTGCCAATGAAGGTGTGCGCTTTGTGGTTGATTTGGAAAGCCAGCAAGTTATCACGCCGGCGGGTAATGGTTTTACCTTTGACATAGACCCGTTTCGTAAAAGCAATTTATTAAGCGGTTTGGATGATATAGGCTTGACCTTGAAGCATGTCGACAAGATCACCGAGTATGAAAAACATCATAAGGAAACTTATCCCTGGTTGTGGGCTTAAGGATTTTAGATTGCCGGGCCGGGATTTACTTAAAGCGTTTATCCCGGCTTACGCGCTTAACTTTTAAGTTATACCGGGGTAAAAATGGATAGCTGGAAATTTACACCTTATGATATTAATCAATGGAATAAGGCAGAGGAAAGAATACTTTTTGTTGCATCTGAACCCAATGGAGATAAACCCAATAGCGGAATTTTAGATATGGGAGATTGGTTTAGAACTGCGGCACCAAAAAATAAGTATCACAAGAATAAACCGTTTTTTAGACGATGTGAAATCATGCTAAACGGTATAAATGATAAAAATATAGGCAATATATTTGATAATTTCAGATTTATGGCTTTGAACCCAATTCAGGGTGACCCGACGCCAGGTTCAAATACTGTTTCGGATTATGTCACAAACAATATGAATGAGGTAATCAAGTACTTTAATTCTACTGATAAGAAATTTGGCTTGGCTCCTAATATCATCGTATTACTTGGTAATACAGCACAATCAGTATTTATTGGTTGTATCAGAAAACAGCTGATAAATGATAAGTCTTTAAAGTGGATAGCCATGCCACACCCATCAGCGCAAATAGCATATGATGGCTTGGAAATGGCGAGTAAAAAAATCAGGGAACATCTTAAGCCAATTAATGAAGACGCTGAAAAGTGGGTTTATCAGTTGGATAATTTTGATGACTGGAGAAGTATTTAATAGCCGTGTCGGGTTAGTATGTATGATAGGTAAAGCTGATAGCTGAACTTTATTATAGGTAACTAAAAATCAATCATGAAAAATAACAGTCACTAACTATGCCCACCGATTCCAGAACCATTCAACTAATGGACACCACCTTGCGTGATGGTGAACAAACTCAAGGTGTCTCTTTTACGCCTACAGAAAAAGTACATATTGCCAAAGCCCTGTTACAGTCATTAAAGGTTGACCGGATTGAGGTTGCTTCTGCCCGGGTCTCTCAGGGCGAAAAAGAGGCGGTCACCAACATTAACCAATGGGCACAACAGGAAGGTTTCGTTGGTTGCGTTGAAGTACTTGGCTTTGTTGATCATACCAAAAGTGTTGACTGGATTTTGGAAACGGGTGGCGGGGTAATCAATTTACTGACCAAAGGCAGCGAAAAACATTGTCGTGAACAGTTGGGAAAAACACTGGCTCAGCATACTGACGATGTTCTGAAAACTGTTGATTATGCCTTGGAAAAAGGTCTGAAGGTTAATGTTTACCTTGAGGATTGGTCAAACGGTTATCAAGACAGTCCCGATTATGTTTATGGTTTAATGGATAATTTGCGGCATTCGGGTATCAAGCACTTCATGTTGCCCGACACACTGGGTGTTTTATCACCCGAAGAGGTATTTAATAACCTCAGCGATATGTGTAACCGCTATCCGGAATTACAATTTGATTTTCATCCCCATAATGATTACGGACTGGCAACGGCAAATGTCATGGCGGCTGTTCGGGCTGGTGTAAACTCTATACACTGTACCATTAATTGCCTGGGTGAACGGGCCGGTAATGCTTCACTTGCTGAAGTTGCGGTGGTATTGCGAGATAAGATGAATATGCAGTTATCTATTGATGAGAGGCATATTGTTCGTATCAGTAATATGGTTGAAAATTTTTCCGGAAAACGGGTTGCCGCTAATGCACCCATTATTGGTGCCGATGTCTTTACACAAACCGCAGGGATTCACGCTGATGGTGATCAAAAGGGCGGTTTATATAAAACCAAATTAGGCCCAGAACGCTTTTCTCGTACCCGAAGTTACGCTCTGGGTAAAATGAGTGGCAAAGCCTCATTGAAAAAAAATCTGGAACAGCTAGAACTTGATCTCTCTGAAGAAAATCAGAAAAAAGTGCTGGAACGAATTGTTAGTTTGGGCGACTCAAAACAGACCATCACCACAGATGATTTGCCTTTTATTATTGCCGATGTCCTGGAAAGTAAAGATTATCAACATATAAAATTGCTGAATTGCTCCATTACCAGTGGTCTTGATTTAGAGTCAACAGCCAGTATTCGTGTCAATGTCAACGGCTCCAAGCATATTGCTTCAGGTTCCGGTAATGGAGGTTTTGATGCTTTTATAGACGCCATTAACAAGGTGATGAAATTACATCACTATACCTTGCCGGCATTGGCTGATTATGAAGTCAGAATTCCAAGGGGCGGCCATACCAATGCTTTAACTGAGTGTGTGATTACCTGGGATTGCGGCGGGAGCTTACGTAAAACCCGTGCTGTACATGCTAATCAGGTTTTTTCCGGTATCTTGGCTGCGTTAAAAATTATTAATATGCAGTTGCATGAATTTGATACAAATCCTGCTTAAAAATATCGGGTAGTTAATAGGCTATCCTTTTCGGCAAATAATAAACTTAAGGTAACTCTAAAAAAATACCTCCCCGAATCGTTGTCTTAATTAATTTCTGTAGGAGCAGCGGGAGCATGTCCGCAATCCCTACTAAAAAGTCGAATAAATTGCCTTTTTCTTACGGAATGATAGATCATTAGTGTATTCCTGACATATATTTAAACATAAATTACACCCTATAAATTTATAACGTGAGAGATTTGGTCGATGAGTAAACAAAAGCTATCGTTACAGGAACAATTACTAAAATCCGGTTTGGTGAGTTCCGCTCACGCTAAAAGTGCTAAATCCGATAAACGAAAACAAACTCAGCATCAGCGTCAGAATAATGTAACTGTGGTTGATGAAGCCAAAGAGCTGGTTAAAAAAGCACAGGCAGAAAAAGTCGAAAGAGACCGCGAACTTAATCAGTTAATCAAGCAGCAAGAAGAGCAAAAACACCTGATTGCACAAGTTAAACAATTGATTGAATTAAACCGATTGCCTAAAGACGCTGATGGCATAGCTTATCATTTTAATGATAAGAATAAGGTAAAGACATTATATGTCTCTGAAACCATGCGGGATCAAATTATTCGTGGCAAACTGGCTGTAGTAAAGTGGGGAGCAAGTTATGAAGTGGTTTCGTCTGAGGTAGCAAAAAAAATAAGCTTACGTGATGCAGGTAGTGTTATTGTTCATAATGAGCCAATCGCCAGTACCATTGATAATAATGACGATCCTTATGCGGGCTATCAAATCCCGGATGATTTGATGTGGTAATGCTATGTTGTAAATAAAAAAAGGGGGGGCAAATCTATATTGGCCCCCGGCACTATTATTTTTTAGCGCTTTCCTGCTTAATCAGATGATTGATAATTTCAATCATCTTTTCATGAGATCCGGCCAAAGTGCCATTGGTTTTGTATTTGCCATTAATAATAACGGCAGGAACTCCGGTTATACCGTAACGAGCCGCCATGAGAGGTGCCTGACGCATTTTGGCATCGACGACAAAGGAATTATAAGCTTCTTTAAATTGGCTTTCGCTAACACCATGTGCTGCAAAAAATTTGGCCAATGCTTCTTCAGTATCGAGAGTTTCTTTTTTGTTTTGCACAGCATCAAAAAAATCACCATGAACTTTATCAACAATTCCTAAGGCTTCAGCGGTGTAATAAGCTTTGGCATGTTTACTCCAAAGTTCATTAAATGCAGCAGGCTGACGGATAAATTCAACATTTTTAGGCAGATTTTTTGCCCATTTTTCAAGTAAAGGTTCAAAGCTGTAGCAATGCGGGCAGCCGTACCAGAAGAATTCAATGACTTCAATTTTGTCCGGGTTTTGTGTGGGTTGAGCCGGTGAAAGTGTTTCATAGCCTACTGCAGGTTCAGCTTTTAACAGAAAAGAGCTGGAAAGTAACAAGACTAACAGAACAGATTGAGTAATTTTTTTAAGCATAATTTAGTTCTCAATAGAGAGTATGGTTTGAATAGCATAATATAGCGCTAATGACCCCGACATTTTTAGTTTATTTCATCATTGAAATACGATAAGAAACCGCTTTGATTTCCTCATCAGTCATTTTTTTGGCAATCATATGCATCATATTGTCAGGGTTATTACTACGAGCGCCAGATTTAAAGTCAGTGAGTGTTTTTATTAGATAATCAGCATGTTGTGATTTTAATAACGGAAATGCTGCGGGTTTGTTACCTTCACCAAACGGGCCATGACAGGCAATACAGGCGGAGACTTCTCTGGTTAAATCGCCATTACGATACAAGTCACTGCCTTGGGCAATAATGGTATCAATCGTCGCATTAGCATCTGCTTTTTTCTCGCCTTCTGCAGTGGCAGGTTTTTCATCGTCGTCTTCGTCATCCAAAATCGGTAGCTCGTTTGCTGACACTTTTTGTATCGCGTAGTATGCCGCGATATTAATCATGTCTTCATCAGTCAATCCCATCGCTATTGCTGACATCATGGGATTTTTGCGTGTGCCGGTTTTAAAGGCTTGTAACTGTTTTATAAGGTATGAAGAATGCTGCTGTGCAAGCTTGGGGAATGTTGATACCATGCTGTTACCATTGTCTCCGTGACAACTGACGCAGGCGGCCGCTTTTTCTTTTCCTGCACTAATACTGCTCTCTGCATGTAAAATACCTGAAGTACTGGTAAACGCCAGGGCTAGTGAAAGTGCCAGCAGTTTTTTTTTCATCGGTTTCCCCTTTGGAATAAAGTAGTCATTTTACGGAAGCCTTTAATATATGTATTCAGGCTGCTGAGTGTAGCCGGATTCTACTCTAATTAGCAAGCTTAAGCGAGGCAACGATGAACCCGGTTTATCACCAAGCAAAATTTATTAACAGTTCACCTGATCTTAAAGACACACCTGAAGATCAGGGCAGGGAAGTGGCCTTCGCAGGGCGCTCAAATGCAGGCAAATCGAGTGCAATTAATACGCTGACCAGGCAACATGGTTTAGCCAGAATTAGTAAAACTCCGGGCAGAACCCAAATGCTCAATTTTTTTGAAATTAATGCAACGGAGCGATTTGTTGATTTACCAGGCTATGGTTATGCCAAAGTCCCTATAGCGGTCAAGAAAAAGTGGCATGAGTTAATGGAAAAATATTTAACCCAGCGCAAGTCCTTGTGTGGAATCGTATTAGTCATGGATGTACGTCATCCTTTAACTGAATTTGATTGGCAGATGATTGAATGGTGTCAGCACACCGGTTTACCTTTACATATATTGTTGACCAAAGCTGATAAATTAAATTATGGAGCTGCAAAAAATACTTTAATGCAGGTCCAAAAAGAACTGGGTGATATTAACTTTCCATTGACGATACAGTTGTTTTCATCGTTGAAAAAAACGGGTATTGATGAAGTGCATAAAGCCATTGATCTTTTTTTTATGCCGGTTGATGAGTTTGAATTAGAGCCACAATTGGAAGGCGAAGGGGAATAAAGCTTTAAAAAAAACCCTAAAATTTAAAAAATACTTTAGGGTTTTAAGAGTAATCAGCCGCTACACTGAGGGGGAACGGCTGATTCAATGCCAAGAAGGCATTGCGTGTCTACGACTTTAAGCAGGCATAAAAGTTTCAGAAAGATTAAAATTTTTTAATGCGCTTCGTCCCAGTTATTACCCACTCCTATATCAACAATCAGCGGTACACTTAAATCAGCGGCTGAACTCATAATATTTCTAATCATGGCGCTATAGCATTCTATTTGATCTTCTGCCACTTCAAATACCAGTTCATCGTGAACTTGCATAATCATTTTTGCATCCGGTTTCTCTTTAAGTAACCACTGATCAGTACCAATCATGGCGCGTTTAATAATATCGGCAGCAGTGCCTTGCATGGGTGCATTAATAGCAGTGCGTTCAGCATATTGGCGGCGCGCTGCATTACGTGATTTTATTTCGGGTAAATATAAGCGGCGACCAAATAAGGTTTCCACATAGCCCTGTTCACGGGCTTGATCCCTGATACGGTCCATATAATTTTTAACGCCCGGATAACGGGTAAAATACAAGTCTATATACGATTGCGCCTGACTACGTGACAAACCCAGTTGTTGCGCCAGACCAAAAGAAGACATGCCGTAAATCAGTCCGAAGTTAATCGCTTTTGCGGAACGGCGCAAATCAGTGGTCACTTGATCAACAGCTACACCAAATACTTCTGATGCTGTTGCCTTGTGAACATCCTCGCCAGCGCTAAAGGCTTTTAGCAAGCCGGCATCAGCAGATAAATGTGCCATAATCCGTAATTCAATTTGCGAATAATCAGCGGCCACGATTTTATAGCCTTGCGGTGCAATAAACGCTTGTCGTATTTTGCGGCCTTCTTCGCTGCGGATGGGGATGTTCTGCAAGTTGGGATTGGAAGACGATAGTCTGCCGGTAGCGGCTACCGCTTGATGATACGACGTGTGTACACGACCGGTTTTATCATCAACTTGTTGTGGCAGTTTGTCGGTATAAGTCGATTTTAATTTGCTTAAGCTACGGTGATCCAGAATCAGCTTGGGCAATGGATAATCAATCGCCAGTTCCTGTAGTACCGACTCTGCAGTTGAGGGTTGGCCTTTAGGTGTTTTCTTTAAAACAGGTATTTTTAGCTGGTCGTAAAGAATTTCCTGAATTTGTTTTGGTGAACCTAAATTGAAAGTATGTCCTGCGAGGTCATGAGCCATTTGTTCAATAGCGACAATATGACTGGCCAGTTCCAGACTTTGCTGAGACAGCATGGCCGTATCAATCAGTACGCCATTGCTTTCAATACGCGCAAGCACACTGATCAGCGGGACTTCTATTTCCGAATATAAGGTCAGCAGGGCTGGGTGTTGTTGCAGCTTGGCCATCAGAACTTGATGCAGTTGCAAAGTAATATCCGCATCTTCAGCGGCATATGGAGCGGCTTGTTCGATGGTTACTTCCTGAAACGGGATTTGTTTCGCGCCCTTGCCGGCAACCTCTTCATAATGAATAGTCGTCAATCCTAAATATTCTTTGGCAAGATCATCCATATTATGTTTGGTTGCCGTGCTGTTTAAGACATAAGATTCCAGCATGGTGTCATGAGCGATGCCTCGCAGGGTTATGCCGTGATTGGCAAGTACATGCGCGTCATATTTAAGATTTTGCCCCAACTTGGCTTTATTAGGGTTTTCAAGTAGTGGACGGAGTTTTTCCAGTATTTCAGTACGATTTAGCTGGTCAGGTGCACCCGCATAATTATGGGCTAACGGGATATAAGCGGCTTTACCAGCAGTTACCGAAAAGGAAACGCCGACTATCTCTGCTTTACTGTAATCAAGGCTGGTGGTTTCGGTGTCAAAAGCAAACAGTTGTGCATTTTCGAGTTGTTCAAACCATTGATCAAACTGCTGATGGGTCAGTATGATTTCATAACTGGATTCGATAAGAGCCGGTTTAGCTTCTTCTTTAACAACGATGGTTTCTACCTGGTTATCGAGCATTTTAAACCACGATAAAAATCCCAGTTCGGCTAACATTTGTTTTAGTTCGGCCGTATTTATAGGGTTACGTTTTAAATCCTCCATGTCATAAGGTAAATTAAGATCACATTTGATGGTTGTCAGTTGTTTGGCCAACGGCAGCTGATGCAGGCTGGCACGCAAGCTTTCACCAATTTTACCGGTAATTTTATCGGCATTAGCGACCAGATTTTCCAGGGTTTCGTACTGTTCCAGCCACTTTGCCGCCGTTTTTGGACCCACTTTGGGTATGCCGGGAATATTGTCGCTGCTATCGCCCATTAATGCCAGATAATCAATAATCTGTTCCGGTTTGACACCAAACTTGTCGATAACACCCTGAATATCCATGCGCGTGTTGGACATGGTATTTTCCAGGATAATATGGTCGGTGACTAGTTGTGCCATGTCTTTATCGCCAGTAGAAATAATGACATCAAAACCTTGCCCTTCCGCATATTGCGCCAAGGCACCGAGAACATCGTCGGCTTCAACATCAGGTTCCATAATCAAGGGTAAACCCATAGCCCGAATCAAGTGGTGCAAGGGTTCAATTTGTACGCGCAAATCGTCAGGCATCGGCGGCCGGTGAGCTTTATATTGGTCATAAAGATCATTGCGAAAGGTTTTACCTGGCGCATCAAAAACCACGGTGATGTAGTCACTTTGATAGTCGGCTATCAGTTTCCGCAGCATGTTGGACACGCCGTAAACGGCGTTGGTAGGTTCGCCCAGAGGATTGGTTAAGGGTGGAATTGCATGATAAGCACGAAATAAAAAAGAGGAGCCGTCAATCAGAATCAGGCGTTTTTGTGTTTGTTGTGACATGGAATTTAAGATGCAAGGTTAAAGGCCTAAAACCGGATGCGGTATTTTACCTCTTTACTTGGTTTTCTCGTAGGGATCAAAAAGATCGGCTAAAAGTTAAAAACCTTATCGGCAATCTCATCGATTTTTACATTTTGTCCCCTTCGGTTAAGGGTTTTCAACAAAAGCGCAATTCGTGGCGGTCTGCGCTTATGTATCCTGTCAAGTTTTACGCTTAACCTCCATTATATTAGGCAAACAATTTATCTTACCAAGAACCTGACTTAATTGACTGGTGTTTTCTATTTGAATAGTCATATTTAAAACGGCGGAAAAATCGGGATGGGTATCCAGTGCCGCGTTTAAAATATGAATTTTGGCTTGCGCTAAAATCTGCGATACATTGTTTAGCAAATTTTGTGCATTAAAAGTATGAATGACAATAGGCACGGCATGGCTGGCTTTTTTTGCACCCCATTCAGCCGAAATAAGCTGAGGCTGTTTTTCAATGCTCAGCTGCGTAACGTTTTTACAATCTGTGCGATGAATTGTGATGCCTTTATGGTGGGAAATATAACCGATAATGTCATCACCCAGTACCGGCGAGCAACAGTGTGCAAACGACGTTTCTACATTATCGATACCTGCCACCGAAATCACCGATTTTTCTGAAAGCTTCTTCGGCCGGATTGTGACGGGTACATCTTCCAGTTCGGGTATTTTTAAATAGCCGGCAAGTTGTCTGCTATTAATATCGCTACGGCCTATCGCCTCAAGTAAAGCATCAGTATTGGGTTGTTTAAAATAACTCAGCATGTCGACCATGTTCAGCATTTTTAAGCCCAGTCGCTTACTTTCCTTATCCAGAATAGTTTTGCCACGCGCTATATTTTCTGTTTGCTGTTGATTTCTAAACCAGCTTTTTACTCTGCTGATAGCGCGCGATGATTTTAAATAGCCCAGATTGGGATCTATCCAATTATGGTTGGGTGCACCCTCTTTAGCCGTTAAAATCTCTACCTGTTCGCCGGATTTTAGCTTACAGGTTAGTGGCACGATCCTGCCGTTTATTTTTGCTCCACGGCAACGATGGCCTATTTCAGTATGAATGGCATAAGCAAAATCCAGTGGGGTTGAGCCTTTTACCAGATCTATCAATTTACCGGCGGGTGTTAAAATATAAACTCGGTCATTAAATAATTCACTACGGAAATCATCACTTAATGCCTCATCGCTGTGATTTTCTTTCAGCAGTTTGCGTAAAGAGGCAACGCGTTTTTCCATCTCGGTCGTCGGCTTGCCACCTTCTTTATATGACCAATGCGCTGCGACGCCAAGTTCCGCATAATCGTGCATTTCCTGCGTGCGAATCTGCACCTCAATACGATTGCCTTGCGTGTCTAAAATGACGGTATGCAATGATTGATAGCCATTTTCTTTAGGATTGGCAATGTAATCATCAAATTCTTTGGGAATGTATTGCCATAAACCATGAACAATACCCAATACGGTGTAGCAGTTGGTTAAGTTATCAACGATCACCCGCACCGCCAACAAATCATACAATTGATCTATATTCAATTGTTTCTTCTGCATTTTTTTCCAAATGCTGTAAATATGTTTGGGCCGACCATAACAAGAACAGCTTATATTTTCTTCTGTAAGGTGTTTTTGTAACAGTTCAGTAAAACTGTTGATACAGTTTTCTCGTTGCTCACGATTATTGGCAAGAGATTTGGCAATCTGGAGATACGCTTGCGGCTCCAAATACCGAAAAGCCATATCTTCAAGTTCCCATTTAAACTGATGAACGCCCAACCGATTGGCGATTGGTGCATAGATATCCAGTGTTTCCCTGGATATAAAGTGACGCATCTCATACGATTCTTTGGGTAAATTACGCAGTCGATGAATCCGGTAAGCCAGTTTGATTAATACTGCCCTGACATCCTGGGTCATGGACAATAACATTCGTCGTAATGTTTCTGCCTCATTGGGCTTTTTGTTCATTTCCGGTGAATAAACCGTTAATGTATTCAACCAGTTGACATCTTTTACCAAGGCATCAATAGTGTCACCAAACTGCCCTTTAATATCAGGTAAGGGTTTGAGTTCTGACAAACGCGGATCACTTAATATTGCCGCGAGTATGGTTTTAAAATCCACATTGTAATCGCGTAAAATTGCCGCAATCTCAACGCCTTTAGGCCGGTAATAATGCGGGTCGTCAGGGATGCTCGCGATAATCGTCAAGGCACGATCTATCTGCTCGTCATCGGCAGCAGATAAATTACTAAAAAGGTGTTTATTTGGATCAATGTTTTTTTGCATCAAATGATTGTAGACGATTACAGAAACTTGGCAATCAAAAGCCGCATTGTAAGGCATTCATCAGTAACAATTCAGGTTGATATTCCCTGGTTCCCAAGCTGAGCTTAGGAAGCTCTAGCTTCCTGATCTTAAGGAACCAATTTTTCAACAGGATCATAAAAATTATATGTACCGATTTTATTGGCCTCCCAACTAATAGTCGTTACTTTAAAAATATATTTGGCTACGCTAGGTTCTGTTGACGTTTCACCAATCCGGTAGAATAAGTCGTTTTGAATGAAATGAAGCGGATAACATTAAGTGATGAAGAGTGGACTCGTATTTTGGCAAGCTTAAAAAAATTGCCTGGAGTTCATATCGGTTTACCCGATATTTGCAGGCAGTTTGTTAATGCCATTTTGTGGATATTACGTACGGGAGCACAGTGGCGTGTATTACCGTCAACGTATGGTAAATGGAATAGCATCTTCAAGCGTTTTTCACGTTGGTGTATCAATGGCATATGGGGTTAATACTGCTACCGCAAATATAAAAAACAAAGTCAGAGGCTTAAACATGCCTCGTTTCTTGGCACCATCAGCAAAGGAAAGGGTTTTGGTCGGCGTTTGACTGCTCTTGGCTGGCTCTTACGTTTTTGTTTTCCAATGGCCGTTGATGCCATCGCTTTTAATAATTCACGCAAGGCGCTTATGAGTTGGTTCCCTGTCAAGCCTACCATCTGCTTGGCGGCTTGAATGACCAGTTGCACTGCTGACCTGAAACTCAGTTGGCGGGGTATCTTCTCATGCAGGCTGGCTGCCTGTGCCAAATTGCCACGAATGATGTTGTATGCCAATAAGTGGATAGCTATCTCCTTGCTTACCATGTCAGGTTTTTTGCACCGTAATATTTCCATGCCCATATTGGTTTTGATGGAACGAAAATCCAGCTCAATTTTCCAGCGCTGCTTATAAAGCATAGCCAGCTCTTGCTTATGAAAGCCCTTTGCATTTAGTAAGGTGGTCAAATAGATTCTGCCGTTTACCGCAAACTCTCGGACGGTAATCGATTCCGGCAAGTCGCTATAGTCCTGCTTGGACATCCACACCGGTTTCCGTTTGGGTTTCGTCCAGTCAATCAAATGATCTCTTGCACCCAGGTAGACACCCAAGCTGAAATCTACTTTTTTCCGGGCATGTAGTGGAAATAGCACAGGAATTTCACGAGCCTGCAAGAGCGCAATAATGGCGAAGGTACAGTAATAGCGGTCCGCCATCAGCAAGTCGCCAACTGACAGGCTGCCAAACAGTTGACTGAGTAACGATGTTTCGCCAGTTCCTTTGCCTTGATAGGCTCCCAGGCTATAGTCGAGCACGGTTCCTGCAGCCAAAGAAATCAACACAACCATGCGAGCAATCGGAAAGCCCAAACCAGGCTTTTGACTATCCAGCTGAGGAAAGTCTGCCTGATTCTCTGGTGTATCTGGCATTTGCACCGTTGCTCCATCAGTAAGGACAACGTTATAACCCTTCCATCGCCACGCGGCCAGAGACTGGTTATGAAGACGCAAACCAGCAGCTGTGGTGGCTGCTCTGAGTTCCTTTAGTGGTAAGCGTTGTCGGGCTTTACAGTAAGGTCCCGTGTTAACCGTATTGGCTGATTGTCCATCGACGATACGATCAATCAATACGCCTGCCACTGCCTGTTTACAGGAACCGTCATCACTTAATACTTGGAAAATGAAAGCTTTAAGCGTGACTAAGGGCAAGAACACCGAGGAGCGTTTATGCGGGGTATTGGCGATAATGTTGGTAATGCTGTCGGCTGAAAAAAATCCTCAACACCTAGTCCTTGGGATTGCAAAAATGACTTTTTGAAGCGGTCAATTTGCTGCTGAATACGGTTTTTTTTAATAGCTGGCATGGTTAAGTTATTGATCAGACTTTGTAATACTCAAAATTCTACCAGAATAGTGCTTGATCTTTATCTTATTATTTGCGTATCTAACTGTAACTTATAGATTAATTACATTTGCGGTAGCAGTATTAGCATATGGGGTGAAATTCTCTGTCATCTTGCTGAAGACGCTGATTTACAAGATGTTTCCATGGATGGTTCAGTTATTAGAGCACATGCCTGCGCAGCTGGAGCGGCATATAGTTCTGCTGAGAATGAAGCACTTGGGCGCTCCAAAGGTGGATTTGGTTGTAAGATTCACGCGCTTTGTGATGGCTTGGGCATGCCCATCAAATTTATCCTGACAGGCGGGCAGGAGGCTGAATGCAAGCAAGCCATATCTTTATTGGAAAATGTTAATGCTTCAGCCGTTTTAGCAGACAAAGCCTACGACACGAACGAGTTGCGGGAGTGGTTAGCCAGTCGTGAAATAAAAGCGGTTATCCCACCTAAATCGAACCGAAAAGAAGATATTGAGTGCGATTATTGGCATTAT
This sequence comes from Methylobacter sp. S3L5C, assembly GCF_022788635.1. Classification (NCBI taxonomy): domain Bacteria; kingdom Pseudomonadati; phylum Pseudomonadota; class Gammaproteobacteria; order Methylococcales; family Methylococcaceae; genus Methylobacter; species Methylobacter sp. S3L5C. The sequence goes on from NZ_CP076024.1 coordinate 1,245,659, forward strand.
AAGGAGCGGCATGCCATTGAATGTATGTTCGGTAAGCTCAAGCACTATCGCAGAATTGCTACACGATATGAGAAAAAAGCTATTAATTACATGGGGATGCTATCATTTTCCTCGGTGCTTTTATGGCTGAGGTGAAACGTCAACAGAACCTAGGACAGATTTTGTAACCTTGTTCCAAATGTTTAATATCGCCATTATTCAAAAAGTTTGCGTTAGGAATCTATAGCTGTTTAGTTCATGCGGGGTAAAAACATGAGTAACGGAGTTACAAACCCCGTCACGCTTGAGTCAATTTTCAATTAAGCTAAAGCGCCTTATTATGAAGACAAAGCCTGAAAATCAATGCATAGAGGGTTATCATTTCAGCATCTATCAAGAAAAATCGGCAGTGGATAAGTACTATCTGATAGCAGATCAAGCCAGCGATACAGTCGGGCTTATCTTCATTAGAGCAGGGTAAGGCTGCTATGCAATAGATAGTATTTAGATCGGTGTTGGAGAAGGGATATGGCACGGTGATGTAGAGTTGCCGTAATTCCTACAGGCTTTACCACCAGCACTGAAAGCATGATCCAACACAGGGTAGGCTTTATCTCTTGTATTGAAGGCATCATCCCCCGCAGATATAATCTGACTTACAGCAATCAACTCTCCTCCGGAAATAGAATGCACCTCATCCCCTGCAACCTTGGCTTGATCTGTAGCCATTTAAAGGCGATCAATAGCAAAGTAAGCAGGATTTACAGCATTGCTTGGTTATATTAGGTTAATTCAGATTTACTAAATTTTGGAGCAAACAAGAAACAGTCGTTTACCGATTTAATTCGCTGGTTCCCAAGCTCCAGCTTCCTGTTTATCTTTATCACAGTCTAGTCACCGATGCCTGAAAGCAGTTTCAGGTCTTGCAGGGTCTTTGTCTACGATTTTATCGTGATGAGAGTAGCGCTGGTTACCAAGCTCTAGCTTGGTAACCTAGTTCAGGAAGAGCTCCATCTTACTTTTTAACCTGCGTGTGACGAGGTTTGTAGCCCTCGTCACGCTTGAGAGCTACTTGCTCTATAACCTGTCACAATCGGCTTTTATTTTTTTCCTTGCCCAACAAGAAAACCAACCAAACCTGATGTAATCGCGCTAACAATCCCGGATGCCCATTTCTTGTCTTCCGCCTCTCCGGTAGCGAAGGTGTAAATACAGCCCGCAAAGACAACACCTACTATTAACAAAGCAAAGCAAAATAACGAGAAAGTTATTTTTCTTTTCAGCTCTGCGTCTGCTGCTTCAGCAGTACGACGGGCGACAGCATCTTCCGGTGCTTCGTTACTAACTGATAGTTCGTATTTATGGTTGCCGGGGTCGATTAGTTGGCCAAGGTTGATTGGCTTCGACTCTTCGCTCACAGGGCTTAGATGCCGACAATTTCAGTCAGTAAACGTTTGTCCTGATCAAGAATGCCAAGCCGTTTCTTTTCCGTTTTAGCCTCTGCGACCACATCATATAGGGCGATAGCTTTGCGTAAAATTTCAGTCTTTGTTGTATGGCCGGAAGCGGCCAGTTGTTCCAATCGGTCATTTAGTTCCGGTGACAGGGACAAGCTGAGGCGGACTGTTTCTTTGGTGGTTGACATATTAATCTCCGGTTACACTAAAAAGGCGTTATTAATACATTAATAATACGCTTTTTTTTGTTTTGCACCAAATTAACCTGCTTTTGTCAGTTCGCAAACTTGAGCGGTTGTAAAAGTGTTGGTAAAGATGCATAACAATGCCAAAACTACAGGGACTTAGCGGGTTCCCAAGCCGGAGCTTGGGAAACAAAAGAGACAAGCTGGAGCTATTTTGGCATGAACGGTTTAACTGTGCGGCTTTTTATACGGGACTGGTAAACTTATCCACTAACAAGGTGTAACGATTAAAAGAACGGCCGTTATTTTTCTGCTCTTTGCCTTGAAAAGTTATGGTGACTAAATCTCCCAGGGCAGCGTTATGCTGTTTCAAGCTGTGAATTAAATAACGATTTAGGTCAACACCGACAACCGCACCGTTATCCTCCTGTAAAAACAGTGTTTTCTGTTCGTCATAAAGTAAGTCATTAGAAGTGCCACTGCCTTGAATGATCCCTGTGATTGCGTTGCCTGCCGAAGGTTGCCAGTAGGTTACTTTGTTGATTGGTTGGTTTTCAGTCATTTTTTTATCCTGTTTCTTAATGAGAGCAACTGGGCACAATTGTACCCAGTTCATCGTAATATTGCTTAATAGTGATGAAAGTATGGGGACGCATGAACCGTATACAAGGTGATTCAAGCTATAGCGATCATTAATATCAATTAACAGGATGGCATGAGACAAAAAACACAATTTTATTATGAGAATATCGGTTAAACAATTTTAGGGAAAAGCTTTTTCTGGCGACTAACATCAACTTGTGTGTCCAAAAAACGGATTTTTAAATCTTGCGTATATTAAAACGCTGAAAATTTACTATGATTAAGGCATGTTTGTGCTATTCAAGGCTTATAAATTTAAGCCTAAGTAGCTTGTTTTTTTGGAAAAATTATTATTCAGGATAAATAGAAAAAATTAACCAGGAATAACAAGAAGGTAATGAATTGAATCATAGGAAAGTTTTACTTATTGTTGAGGATGATCCGGGACTGCAAAAACAATTAAAATGGGCTTTTGAAGGTTATCAAACGGTAATCGCCAGCAATAAAAATGAAGCCATTACCGCTTTGAGGCGTTATATGCCCAGAGTTGTCACGCTGGATTTAGGCTTGCCTCCCGACACCGCCAATGCCCGCGAGGGCATGAAGACGCTCCAGGAAATTCTGGAGCTTGCACCTGCAACCAAGGTTATTGTTGTTGCCGGAAATGATGATAGGGAAAATGCTATTGAGGCAGTAGCAATGGGTGCTTATGATTTTTATCAAAAACCAGTTGATATCGATATTCTAAACTTGATTATCGAGCGCGCCTTTCAACTCAGTGAACTGGAGAAGGAGCATTTGACGCTACAACAACAAAAATCAGAATCTTTAGTGGGAATTATCGCTTCCTGTAAAAAGATGCAGGAACTTTCCCGCAAGGTAGAAAAAATTGCCCCAACCAATATTACTACCTTATTACTGGGAGAAAGCGGCACAGGTAAAGAGGTGCTCGCTAAAGCCATTCATGGTTTGAGTAATCGTAGAAACAAGCCTTTTATTGCCGTCAATTGCGCTGCCATTCCTGAGAATCTCCTTGAAAGCGAATTGTTTGGTTATGAAAAAGGCGCTTTTACCGGCGCTTCCCAACAAACCAAAGGAAAAATTGAATATGCCCATAACGGTACCTTTTTTTTAGATGAAATTGGTGACCTGCCTTTTTCCCTGCAATCGAAGTTATTACGTTTTCTTCAAGAAAGAACGATAGAACGAATCGGTGGAAGGCGTGAGATACCTATTAATGTACGTATCATTTGTGCTACCCATCAAAACTTGCAGGCGCTAATTAATGAAGGTAAATTCAGGCTTGATTTATATTATCGTATTAGTGAAGTAACTATTTCTATTCCTCCCTTAAGAGAAAGAGAAGGCGATGCCATTGCCATCGCCTCGGCATTTCTAAGACAATTTTGTAAATTAAATAACAAGAAAATCAAAGGTTTTAGCAAAGAGGCGGTAAAAGCTATTGAAAGTTACTCCTGGCCGGGTAACATTCGGGAGCTGGAAAATAAAATAAAACACGCCGTGATTATGTCTGACGATACCAATATCAGCTTTGAGGATATGGAACTGAACGATAACCTTGATGCTTCGATGCCGTTTAATTTAAAAGAGGTACGAAAGAGTGCAGAAACTTTGGCAATCAGAAGGGCATTAACACACTCTAATAACAATATTTCAAGTACCGCAAGACTTCTTGGTATTACAAGACCTACGCTGTATATGCTTGTCGATAAATATGGAATTCAAGTGAATGAATAGCCATACTATTTAAAAGGGAGATTGTCCGAGAAAGAAAATTTACTGCGAAAAAGCCATTGTGACCCTATTTTCTGCTCATTTTCCTTTAATAGAACAACTATTTACCTCAAATGACCAAAAAATTTGATAAAAAATAAGCTTCCTCTCGCTACCACACCTCTTCTCGGTCAGCCTCCTGGCCAAATTTATAAGTATTATTTTTTGACTGAAAAACCTTAATGGTGCTGGTAGCGAATAGTTGTTTTATTTCTGTGTTGTTAAAAATACAGCAACAGCGATAATAATAAGTACCACCGCAGTTATAACGATTAGCCATTTTTTGCTACGGCTGCTTTGTAACGAGTCTTTTGTTATATCTTCTGTCAGGCTTACGCCTTCAATTTGAGCATTAATCGCTTTGTATTTGCCCCGATTATCTTTGGCAATCTGGTAATAAATAATATCACCGGTTGTAGGTCTGCGACTTACGCCGTTTAGTGCCGAGATATGTATAAAAATGTCTTTGCCGCCGTCATCCGGTTTGATAAAGCCAAACCCTCTATCTTCTTTCCACGTTTTTAAAACTCCCTTAACCATTTTTTTTGTCATAAAAGTTACTTCTTTGTTGTTTAATCATATTGGTTTCTGATCTTACTTTTTTTGGATTGGTCCTTTCATGTTGCCAGTAGAAAATGCGTAATAGCCGTCTCAAATGTGACACAACATGAATTATTAGTAGTCTGGCAAAATACGTTAAAAAAATCCCTGATTAAAGCCATGTAAAAATGACAAGACTTAATCAATTGGCGAATTTTGCACCGGATTTATTTTTTAATAATGACTTTATCATCAATAATTAATTCAGAAATCCCACCCAAAGAGCCCAGTACGGTGCAACTGGCTTTTTTAAAACCGCCTGTTTTAACATTTTCACCTTCCCAGATTAACGTGACATAGGTATCTTTATCACTTTTTGTTTCCTTGGGAAAATAGACTTGTTCTCCGGTTTTTTCTTTAATGATCACAGGGCATTTCTCACTTGCCATTGTTTGTATTGCAACCAGGTTTCTAATTGATGAGGCGGCTTCTTTTTGTGCATTAGAGGGTTCATCTTTACTAACGCCGACCATAATAAATCCGGCGACAAAAACGCCAATAACAGCTAGTACAACTTTCATTGTTTCAGACATTTATATTCTCCTTTTATTGTGAAAAAGCAGCCAGATTTACTGTCTACCCCAAATTTTTTTATTGGTTAACCCAAGGTGGTTTCCTGCGAATAATATACCCCTGCTTGCTGGTTTTTTTATTCTTGGATATTACCTAAAAAGTTTGGTTAACGGGTTAATATACCATTCACTCTGATGTATGCAAGGGCGAGTGCAAGGTTTAAATATCGAAATGCCCCAAATTATTATTGTCCGCTGCGTCCGACAGATACACTATAAGGTGTGGTTTTACCGGTTGCCAAATTGGTCGCATTTAATTTAACAGCTTGGCTGTTGCCAGAGCCATAACGGCTGGATAATCGACTTTACCTGTAGCCATAATGGGTATGCTCTCAACGAGCATAATTTTTCTGGGCAGACTGATATTGGCAACCCCAGGCGATGCGGCTGCCAAATCATTGACAGTTACCTGCTTTTTAGTGGTAACTAAAATAATCTGTTCACCTTTTTTTGCATCCGGCAGACTGATTGCTGCGTGATGTGCATCCGGCCAGGCATTAATAGCCAATTGCTCGACAGCAGTTAAGGAGACCATTTCACCACTAATTTTGGCGAAACGTTTACTGCGTCCGCGAATGCTGATGAAACCGTCATTATCAACATGAACGATATCTCCAGTGTCATACCAGCCTTTGCCATAGATCGATTCAGGTGGAATCAGTGTGCCCGGATGGTCGGCCAACAGATAACCCAACATGATATTAGGGCCTTTGACATGCAATTGCCCGGCATCATTAATTCCTGGTATCGGTTCCAGTTTGTGTTCCATATAAGGCATAAAGCGACCAACAGTTCCTGTCTTGTAATAGATAGGCGTGTTAACCGAGATTATCGGTGAGGTTTCGCTGGCACCATAACCCTCCAAAATACGAATGCCGAATTTTTCTGCCCAGATTTGACGGGTATTTTCCTGGAGCTTTTCTGCCCCGGCAACCACATAGCGCATATTATAAAAATCGTAGGCGTGAGCTTGTTTGGCGTAAGCGGCAAAAAAAGTATTGGTGCCAAACATAATGGTGGCATGGATTTCATAAGCAATTTCAGGAATAACGCTAAAATGCAGGGGAGTGGGATAAAAAAAAGTTTTCATGCCACTGATAATCGGTAGCAGGGTGCCGACGGTAAAGCCAAAGGAATGAAACATGGGTAAAAAATTAAGTACTATATCTTTGGCATTAAAACTGATGCAGGCTTCCAATTGCTTTAGGTTACCTAAAATGTTGGCATGGGAAAGCACGACACCTTTTGGGGTGCCTTCTGATCCTGAGGTAAATAAAATCACGGCCGGACTATCAGGGTTGTACTTTTTATTTTTATACCAAATATCAGTCGTTCTGCTTTTTATCAGAGCAGTAAACTTGTCCAATGCGGAAATTTTTTCGGCCAAATCTTCCAGATACACCAACACACATTGTTTACTTAACTGGTCGGCTTCTTTCTTTAAATTTCCCAGTTCAATAAAACGACGCGAGGTTAATACCGTTTTAACTTGCGCGGTTTGACAGGCAGATGGCATACCGGCTGAACCCATTGAGTAATTCAACATCGCGGGAATACGATTATGTAGTTGTAAGCCCAACACAGTAATAAGGGTTTTAGACGAATTCGGTAGAAAAACCCCTACATTTTCACCGGTTGTCGTGATGTTTTTTAAGGCTTTGCCAAGGGCAATGCTGCGCATGACTAAATCGTCATAGGACAACAGGGTACGATCGAGATCTTCGGCTATTTTGTGTTTACCGCCATATATTGTTCGGGCATCAAGCAGACTGGTAAAAATGGTTTGCCGATAAGGACTGGTGACAAACATCATATTAGTCATAATATCGGATAAAAGATGACCACAGTAAGCGCGGCGGGTTCTGCCCCTGAGTTTCGTGGGAGCAGAAATATGCGTGGACGGTAAAATATGAATAGTGATTTTAGGAAATAAACGTAAAGGGACAATTCTGTGGAGTTTTGAAAAATGCGTATACTGGGCACCCGATATCCGTATTGGCAAAATGGTGGCTCCGGATTTATCGGCGACCATACCGGTTCCATCATAAATTTTCATTAATGATCCGGTAACAGTGATTCGGCCCTCAGGAAAAATAACAGTTTTGGTGTCATTTTCAAGATGATGAATCAAATTTTTTAAGGATAAAGGATGGGTAGGATCCATTGGAAATACCCGCGACAACCTCAAGAAAGGTTTTAACCACCAGCGCTGTGAAACCTGGGTATTGATTGCAAAAGTTATCTCATCGGGTAGAAAAACACCCAGTAATAAGGGATCGAGAAAAGAGCTGTGATTAGCGATAATCAAAACCCGTTTTCCCGCTTTGGTGTAGTTATCAAGGCCTGTCACTTCGACTTTGTAGAGTAAAGTAAGTAGTCCGCGTAAAAATATTTTTAGCATAGATTTCTGTTCACATTCTCTTAATGGGGATTTTAAGAGATTCCTTAAAGTGGTTTAAATATAGGCTATGAAAGGGCGCATAACACAACATACAGACTGAGTTGATAAACTCACGGCTTTTGAAACGATAAGCCGTCGGGTTTTAATGCTCCTTTTTACTGGCGCATTTAATACATAAAGTAGAATAGGGCATTATTTTTAAACGCTCTTTATTGATGGGCTTATCGCAAACCTGGCAAATACCGTAGTGGCCATTGTCTATTTTCGCAATAGCCTGTTTAATCATTTCTATTTCAGTTCTGGCTGAATTACCCAGATAATCCACTACTTCATTGTTTTCATTTTGTGTTGCTTGTTCCGCAAAGTCCTTTTCTAAAGGTGTGTCGGAATGCTTGATATCATTAGTGATGCTGGTGAGTCGAAGATTTAGTTCTTCCAGCATGGCAATTAAATGGCTACGAATTTCATCATATTCTTTCATTAGACTATTGCTCTTTTTTTAAAATGGAGGCACTCTTAAGTTTTGTATTCTGCTTTTAGGCGATATTACCGCGTAGTAAATTGCCTTAACTCAAAGTTGAATTACAATAACTTTCGGTATCCTATCATCCCTTATGCAAAATGACACCCAACATCTATTGGATGCCGCTAATCAGGTCATCCTTGGTAAAGCGCATAAAATTCGTCTGGCATTATGTTGCCTGATTGCACGCGGTCATTTACTGATAGAAGATATTCCCGGCGTAGGAAAAACAACGCTGGCAAATACCTTGGCAAAATTGCTGGGTTTAAATTGTCAGCGGATTCAATTTACCAGTGATATTTTGCCTGCCGACATTATAGGGGCTTCAGTATTTGATGCCAAAAATTTTACCTTTAAATTTCACCCCGGGCCTCTCTTTAATCAAATGGTTTTGGCTGATGAAATTAATCGTGCTACGCCTAAAGCACAAAGTGCCTTGCTGGAAGCAATGGAAGAGCAAAATATTACCGTTGATGGAAAGACCTATCCGTTACCCAGTCCTTTTTTTGTCATTGCCACCCAAAACCCCTCTTATCAAATAGGTACATTTCCTTTGCCGGAGTCGCAATTAGATCGGTTTTTAATGCGTATTGAATTGGGTTATCCTGATCATGATGCAGAAAGACTGTTACTTAAAGGTCAAAGCCGGCATAGTTTGATTGAATCGCTGCCAGTCATGCTGACACCAGAGCGGCTAATTAACATGCAGGATGCCGTTACCGATATTTATGTCTCCAACGCCGTACTGGATTATTGCCAGGCCATCATTAGCTTTACGCGAGAATCATCAGAATATCATTGCGGGCTTTCACCCAGGGCGGGCTTGGCATTGCTTAACGCCGCTAAAGCCTGGGCATTTATGGAGCAGCGCGATGCTGTCATTCCTGAAGATATACAAGCCGTATTGGCGGCCGTAGCCGGCCATCGCTTACGATCAGGCAACAATGATTCAGCGGCTATAGTGGCACCCATTTTAGCCAAAGTAGCTGTCCATTGAATAGGTTATCTTTAAAAGAACGCTTTCAGCTGAGCCGCTTTTTTAGTGGCGAGAAAGCCGTTGATGAGCCGGTAAAATTAACGCATCGACGTATCTTTATTTTACCCACTTATCGGGGAATTAACTTTGCCATACTGACGGCTTTGCTATTGTTGATGGCCTTTGTTTATAACAATAACCTGGTCTATCTACTGACTTTTTTATTGGCCAGTATTTTTTTTATTACCATTTTGCATAGTTATAAAGCGCTGGCGGGTCTGGTTTTACAAAAAGGACAGAGCAAGCCGGTTTTTGCCGGAGAAGCTGCCGGGTTTACTATTTATATAAATAATCCGGTTGATGTGGAGCGTTTTAATTTACAGATTAAACTGCAACAACCCGAAAGCCTTACCATTAAGCCGCAAAGCAAGACCTGCCTAACCCTGTATTCTTTAACGCAAAAAAGAGGCTGGCACACAGCCGGAACAGTAACCCTTTCCAGTACCTATCCATTCGGTTTATTTCGGGTCTGGTCGCCGGTACGCTTTAATCTTAAAGCTCTGGTTTATCCAAAACCATCGCTACAAGAACGGCCCTTTCCAGAAATGCCTTCAACTACTGTCAATAAAGGTTTTAGCCAGAAGGGGGCGGATGATTTTTATGGCTTAAAGAGCTATCAGCCAGGAGATTCCATTAAACACATACACTGGAAAGCCTTTGCCAAAGGGCAGGGTTTATTCAGTAAACAATAGACATCTTTCCTAAATAATTGACATAGAATTTGGCTTTGATAGGGTTAAAATAGCGATCTACCTCTGAAAACACGGATAGCCATGACTCCTTATGCCCAATTGCCAAGACACAAGCCTGAAGAATTTTTAAGGACTGTCGGCCTGTCACCAGAAGATTTTCTGCATCTTCACGGTAAGCTGGTGACTTACCTGGACGAACAAAAAGTCCTTAATCCACTGACTAGACGGGGACGAAAAGACTCCAAGATGGCTTTGGAAGACCGCTTGTTACTGACACTCTATTATCTTCGTCACTATCCGACGTTGATAAATCTGGCTGCGGTCTTCGACATCAGCGAATCGTATTGCCATAAAATCTATACTCGCACTGTAAGACTATTGATCAAAATCGAAAAACTGCCCAACCGCAAAGCACTGTTGGAAGATCCCGCAGCTACCGTGGTCATTGATGTTTCGGAGCAGCCTATCGAGCGCCCTGTTAAAAACCAGAAAGCGTACTTTTCAGGAAAAAAAACGCCACACGATCAAAGTCCAACTCGTGATCTGCCTATTGACGATGACTATACTCTCCGTAGTGATAGGTAAAGGTCAACAGCATGATTTTTCGATCTTCAAAGATAGCCGTCTATTGTTACATCCTGATGCCCTGTTGTTGGCGGATTCCGGATACCAAGGGATAAAGAAACACCATCAGAACTCGACTCTACCGGTTAAAAAGAAAAAAGGCCAACCGCTTTCGGCAGAAGACAAAGCCGATAATAAGGCACTATCAAAACAGCGTATTTTTATTGAGCATGTTAATCGCCGATGCAAAATTTTCAGGATTGCCAAAGATGTTTATCGGGGCAAACACAAGCATTACTCCTTGACATGGAATTTAGTGGCTGCTCTTGTTAACTTACGCTATGGCTGTATTTAGGAAAGATGTCTAATATAGTAGCGATAGTTCAGAGGAAATCTGGTTGAATTACGATAATGCCCCCGGACATAATACCGAAGAACGCTTAAGCCAGTTATGCCGGTGGGTTATTGATGCCGAGCGTATGGGAATACCCTATGGGTTTTCTCTGCCCGGATTAAAGTTGTCGCCGGATAATGGTATGGCACACACCAGAAAGTGTCTGGAAGCACTCGCCCTGTTTTAAAAGCATGAATAGTGTCCAAAATAAACGCATTTTAATTTTTTTATTAGCATCTATCGGGCTGATAGCTTTTCCGCATATTAACCATATTCCAAAAGCCGTTTTCGCTTTTTTTTATCTATTGTTAAGTTGGCGTTTTATCGGTATCTGGAAACAAAACTGGCTACCCAATAAATCGGTCATTTTTTTTCTGACAGTCTGCGGGCTGGCTCTGCTGTATAGTCAATATCATGGCGTTTTTGGACGAGATGCCGGAACCCGCTTGTTTGTTACTGCCCTGGCATTGAAGTTATTGGAGATTAAGTCAGAACGTGATCTTTATTTAATCACCTATCTGGCTTTTATCGTTGCCGCTTCACAGTTTCTTTATGAGCAAAGTCTGTTGATGGCCGCTTATATTTTATTTGTTTGCAGTATATTGTTGGCGACCTTGGTTTGTCTCAACAGCACCAAGCCGCAGCCATTTTTAGCGTTAAAAACAGCCGGTATTATTCTCGTTCAGGCCATCCCCATGGCAGTGATTTTGTTTATATTGTTTCCTCGGGTGGAGGCGCCAAAATGGATGCTGTTTAACGAAAAGCATCAAGCTAAAGCCGGTTTGAGCGATAGCATGGAACCTGGCTCTATCAGCGACTTGGGCATGTCGGATGAACTGGTTTTCAGGGTTAAATTTACGGGAGCACTGCCACCGCCAGCGCAACGTTATTGGCGAGGGCCGGTTTTGTCATATACCGATGGTAAAAAGTGGACTCAGGTAAAAGACCTGCGTTTCAGGCCGTTTTTAAATAAACCGGTTTTTACCGGGTCATCGTATCAATACACTCTGTTAATGGAGCCGCAAGATAAAAATTGGGTTTTTGCACTGGAAATGCCGGCAGACTATGCTTTGCCGTTAAGCCAAAATGCAAATTATCAGCTGGTTACCTTGGATAATCCCGATAAACGTACTGAATATAAAATCACTTCTTATCCTGGTTATAACACCGGTACTATTACGCGTGCCGAATATAAAGACGCTACGCAATTACCAGGTGATCCATCTGACAAAATTAAACAGCTGGTTAAACAATTACACGGATTTGATAGCACGTCCGATTATTTTATTAACGAGTTGTTAAACCATTTCAGAAAGGAGGATTTTCATTACACCTTAACGCCGCCCTTGATGGAAGAAAATCCGCTTGAAACCTTCTTGTTTGAAACCCGTTACGGGTTTTGCAGCCATTATGCCGCCGCTTTTGTTTATTTGCTACGGGTTGCCAATATTCCTGCCCGCGTGGTTACCGGTTACCAGGGAGGGGAGCTTAACAACGTCGGTAATTTTTTGGAAATACGTCAAGCTGATGCGCATGCCTGGGCAGAAGTCTGGCTGGAAAATAAAGGCTGGGTTCGATTTGATCCCACCGCAGCCATTGCACCGGAAAGAATTGAGCGAAATATCAATATAGACCAGCTTATGCCTGGGGGCGTCATTAACTATATGCCGACCGATGCTGCGCAAGCGGCTTTTAACTGGCTAAAACAGAGTCGCCAATTGTGGAGCAATATTGACTATCACTGGCAACGTTGGGTTATTAATTACGATAATAAAAACCAATCCGGATTCTTGTCATCCTTAGGCATTACTGACATCAAAGCCATGCTTTACTGGATGGTTGGAAGCATAGGTTTAATAACTGCCCTGCTAAGTTGGTTGTTGTTATATCAAAAACAACAAGCCATTGATCCGGTAGTGCGGCTTTATAATCGATTTTGTCAGAAAATTGCCAAACGTGGCTTACTCAGAGGCCCATGTGAAGGGGCTAAAGATTTTGCCGGGAGAGTTAAAATAAAGTTGCCTGAAAAAGCAACGTTGATTGATCAGATTACTGATCTTTTTATCAAGCTACATTACGGTAAAAATCCAACCCCTGATGATTTTAAGTTATTCAAAAAACGGGTTAAAAGCTTTAAAATTTAATCACTTTTCCATGGCAATTTTTAATGCATCATCAACCTTTTCGAGCCAGATAAACTGTAGTTGATTTCTTACCGCTTCAGGTATTTCTTCAAAGTCTCTTTGGTTGCGTGCCGGAAGCATGACTGTTTTTATGCCTGCCCTGGCAGCGGCAATGACTTTCTCTTTAATGCCGCCGACCGGCAATACCAGTCCACGCAAACTAATTTCCCCGGTCATGGCAATATCGTTTTGTACAATCCGTTCAGAAAACGCGGAATAAAGGGCAGTGAACATTGCGACACCGGCGCTGGGGCCATCTTTAGGAATCGCACCTGCCGGTACATGAACATGAATGTCATTTTTTTCAAACATTTCCTGGGATAAGCCCAGCTCATGGGCACGTGACTTAACCAGACTTAATGCAGCCTGGGCACTTTCTTTCATGACATCGCCCAATTGTCCGGTAAGAATCAGCTTGCCGTTTCCGGGAACACGGGCGGCTTCAATAAAAAGAATGTCGCCGCCAACCGGAGTCCACGCCAGTCCTGTCGCAACGCCCGGAACACTGGTGCGCATGGCGACGTCCCTTTCAAATTTTTTTGGTCCCAGAATCCCGGGAAGTTGTTCGCTATCGATTTGCTCATTAACGATAATACCTTCAGCAATACGCATGGCTACACGGCGAAATACCGAGCCGATTTCACGTTCCAAATTTCTGCAACCGGCTTCGCGGGTATAATCCTGAATAATGGTTTCTATGGCCTGGTCGGTGATGGAACATTGTTCTGCGGTGAGACCGTTTGTTTCCAATTGCCGGTTTACCAGATAACGCCTTGCTATCTGTGCTTTTTCATCCAGGGTATAACCGGATAATTCGATGACTTCCATCCGATCGCGCAGCGGTATTGGTACGCTGTCCAGTACATTGGCCGTGCCAATGAACATGACATGACTTAGATCAAATGGCACGGAAAGATAATTATCGCGAAAGCTTGAGTTCTGCTCCGGGTCCAATACTTCCAGCAAGGCTGAAGAGGGATCACCCTGAAATCCTGACCCGAGTTTATCCATTTCATCAAGCATAAATACCGGATTATTGGTGCCTGCTTTCAGAATGGATTGAATAATATTACCCGGCAGCGCGCCAATATAAGTGCGTCGGTGCCCACGGACTTCAGCTTCGTCATGCGTGCCGCCCAGACTGGTACGGATAAATTCACGGCCGGTAGCACGGGCTATACTGCGTCCCAAAGAAGTCTTGCCGACTCCTGGTGGTCCGACAAAACATAAAATAGGACTTTTGCCATTCGGATTCAGTTTGCGCACAGCCAAAAATTCGAGTATTCGCTGCTTTATTTTATCCAGGCCGTAATGATCTTCATTAAGAATTTCCCTCGCTTTTGCTATATCAATAGCGCCTGTACTCGCGACCGACCAAGGCAATTCTGTCAGCCAATCAAGATAGGTGCGAATCATTGAGTATTCACCACTGGCATCCGGCATGTGCTGTAAGCGCCCGAGTTCCTTGCGTGCTTGTTTTTCTACCTCTTCAGGCATCTTGGCTGCACTAATGGCGTTACTGATTTCTTCAATTTCGGCAGTATGTCCTTCTCCTTCACCCAATTCCTTTTGGATAGCCTTCATTTGCTCCCGCAACACGAATTCACGTTGCTGCTGACCCATGGTTTCCTGGGTTTTCTCGCTAATTTTGTTGGAAAGTTTTAATACTTCAAGCCGATAATTAAGCAGCTCCAGAAGCTTGTCAATACGTTCCTGTATGGTAAACAGAACCAGTATTTCTTGTTTCTCTTCAGGTTTTAAAATCAGGTAACTGGCAATCAGATCGGCCAACACTGTTGGTGAGGTAATGGATTGAATAGCCCCTATCAGTTCATTAGGTGCTTGTTGCGTTTGCGCCAGTACTTCCAGTGCTTTTTGTTTGAGTGTTATGACTCGCGCTTCCACATCCTTGGAGCTTATTTCCTGCTCTTCATAAAGCTCGATACGGGCGACAAGAAATGGGTAGCCCGGCAAAAATTCCTTTACCCGAAAGCGCTGTACACCCTGACAAACGACATGATGGGAGTTATCAGGAGCCGTCAGGTAGCGCAAAATTTCCGCTACAGTACCAACTGTATGGAGATCATCGCCCTCAGGTTCTTCATCCTGGTCACGTAGTTGCATGATCAGGCCGATCGGTTTCTCGGAACGTACTGCTTGCTGCACTGCTGCAACAGAGCGTATGCGACCTATCACCAGGGGAGAGACGTTTTGCGGAAAAAGTACGGTACCTCGCATGGGTACAATAATCAGTGCATCATCAGGAATAGGTGGGGATGACAACGGAGTTTCCTGCTTTATCTCCTGATTTGACTCTTCCGTATCCATTGATAACCCAAGCAGCCTGTTTTTTATATCCTTGATATGCATAAGAAATCCTTATATTTTCCGCAATGAAATTAATAAACAACCGTTTACAAATTCACGAGTACCAATTTCAAAATGGCCTGCGGGCATTTCAATGCGCCGTTCAAAGCGTCCATAGGGAATTTCCAGACGCCGAATATGCGCTTCTGAGTTGACAGGTAGACGCCGCTGCCCGTTTACCATTAAATGATTACCTTCCAGAGTTACGCTTAGATGTTCCGGGGCAACGCCAGGTAGTGCGATCATAATTGTGAATTCATAATTGGTTTCGTAGATATCAACCGGCGGCTCCCACGTGGGGTGCCTGACGTTAATAACTGCAGGTCTAAAGAATTGTCGGTGCAGCCTGTCAGCCCGATCCACTATTTCGCAAGCTTCCGCCCACATCCAGGTTTCAAGATCACGTATTGGCATAAGGTGTTTATCTTAGGTTGTCGATTCACAAGTCACTAGGCTTAAAGCTATGGTGATTTAATTTAAGCTTTTTTTTCAAAGAGTCAATGACTATGTTGGCTATAGCTGATGAATATTAATTTTGTTTAAAATGTTCAGCCATTAACGCAACCGGCAGTTGTCCAAATTCTGCCGGCCATTAAAGATGGGAGATATCTGGATGCTGTCATTCAGATTTGAACATGTTAGTATTATTGATAATTTTTGCGGCTCACATAAGCGTAGTACCCTGTTTTTTAAAGGATGTTTAATATAATGGAAAAAACAAATTCAGACTTTTGGATGAAAGTAAAACTTATACTTTTTGGGATATTCTCAATAACCACACTTATTCTTCTTTACTATTCTTTATTCATTGTTCTTGTGTCATTGATAGGAATTGGGCTTGGCGTATTGGTTGCGCCAATTCTTTCCTTTGCAAGATACCGATTTAATATCCCTCGGGCCATGAGCGCCCTACTTTGTCTTATTGTGTTTATTATTGTTATTGGTGGAGCAAGTTTTGGCATTTGGTACTTGGTCTCGGATCAAGCAGAAAACCTTTCCGAGCGCATACCAGAAATTTCAGCGAATCTAAAGAGTCGGCTTTCGTCACTTTTCATAAAACATTCGGCAGTCCAGGCTCAGCTTGAAGGTCTGAATGTTGCCGCTACCGCACAAAGTATTGCAGCATTTTTTTTAAAGGGTCTGCAAAACAGCTTTTCCGCAACCAGCGGATTTCTGTTTGCTTTGATTATCGGTCTGTACACATCGGTCTCTCTGGATACTTATTTTGCGGCAGTTGTTCGTGCCTTTCCTGAAAATTCCCGGGATAAAGCAAGCGCTATTCTCAGTCAATGTGCCATAACACTCAGACTCTGGTTTCGTGCACAAATGATAGACATGATTATTCTGGGCTTTATGACAGCGTTTGGTTTATGGCTTGTCGGTGTCGATTATTGGGCTTTATATGGACTTCTTACGGCAATATTTGGCATTATTCCGTATCTCGGAACCCTGATTGTCCTCGCTTGCGCATCACTGATTACCTTGACATCCGAACCCTCGCTGGTTATTTGGGTTATTGCTGTTTTTGTTATCGTCCAACAGATCGAGGGTAATATTATTCTTCCAATGCTCATGAAAGGTCAGGTTGAGCTACCTGAAGTACCACTGCTGATTTTTATTTTACTTTTGGGCTCATGGCTTGGTATTGTCGGCGTTTTCCTTGCTCCTCCGTTCTTTGCCATTATTAAAGTTTTATATGTGGAGCTTTATCTTCCTCGGGTTGGCGAGGAGATCGGCTGAATCGTCGATCTAAATCAGTGGCAATTAACGGCTAAAATCGTTTTTGTTACGGGAAAGGATATTAATGCCTTAAGCCCAAGCTTCCATGGGTTTTTTAATAATTGAGCAGGCGTTTGACTTTAGCGTGTCAAGAGCATGTTTATAAAATAATTATTTTTTTGTATGTTTTAGTAACCCGAAGCGCGAGCAAAAAACTCTAAAAGATATTTTGGCTTATCATAAACGATCTGTTTTCGGGTTCAAAAAATCGCGGCGCATCAGACGAATCATTTGTTGTTATACTTAATCAGAGAGTACTTCTGGCGTGTATTCCGTGACTTCGGCAAGTCCATTCCAGCATCACTGACTATATTGCAGATAAGGTAGATATTACTTAAGTCAATTATATTGAGTTGTTACATTTTGTTACAATTAATAAATTGTAGATAAAAAAGATACATTATATATTTATGCCTCTGTAAATAGTAATTATCACCAAGCTTTATTAAAAATATTTTATTTTTTAATATTTTCATAATGAGAGTGGCTATTTTTTTAGAGTAACTTAAATAAAGGAATTAGATAAAATGACCAAGAAATTAATAGTAGCTTTGATAATAGACATCTTTCCTAAATAATTGACATAGAATTTGGCTTTGATAGGGTTAAAATAGCGATCTACCTCTGAAAACACGGATAGCCATGACTCCTTATGCCCAATTGCCAAGACACAAGCCTGAAGAATTTTTAAGGACTGTCGGCCTGTCACCAGAAGATTTTCTGCATCTTCACGGTAAGCTGGTGACTTACCTGGACGAACAAAAAGTCCTTAATCCACTGACTAGACGGGGACGAAAAGACTCCAAGATGGCTTTGGAAGACCGCTTGTTACTGACACTCTATTATCTTCGTCACTATCCGACGTTGATAAATCTGGCTGCGGTCTTCGACATCAGCGAATCGTATTGCCATAAAATCTATACTCGCACTGTAAGACTATTGATCAAAATCGAAAAACTGCCCAACCGCAAAGCACTGTTGGAAGATCCCGCAGCTACCGTGGTCATTGATGTTTCGGAGCAGCCTATCGAGCGCCCTGTTAAAAACCAGAAAGCGTACTTTTCAGGAAAAAAAACGCCACACGATCAAAGTCCAACTCGTGATCTGCCTATTGACGATGACTATACTCTCCGTAGTGATAGGTAAAGGTCAACAGCATGATTTTTCGATCTTCAAAGATAGCCGTCTATTGTTACATCCTGATGCCCTGTTGTTGGCGGATTCCGGATACCAAGGGATAAAGAAACACCATCAGAACTCGACTCTACCGGTTAAAAAGAAAAAAGGCCAACCGCTTTCGGCAGAAGACAAAGCCGATAATAAGGCACTATCAAAACAGCGTATTTTTATTGAGCATGTTAATCGCCGATGCAAAATTTTCAGGATTGCCAAAGATGTTTATCGGGGCAAACACAAGCATTACTCCTTGACATGGAATTTAGTGGCTGCTCTTGTTAACTTACGCTATGGCTGTATTTAGGAAAGATGTCTAATGTTTGTCGGATTTGTAGAAGCCCAAGCATCCAATTTGGTAAATAACGGGGATTTCAGTCAAGGTGCCACAGGTTGGACAATAATCAGTCCAATCCATAATTATGGATTGAGTGCTCAAGGCTGGTATGACGGCGCGTATAAAAACAATCCCGATACTTTTTCTCAAGCTATAAACACAATAGCAGGAGATAAATATACATTATCCTATACGTTCTCCACAGTGACAAATCAAGCAGGTTTGATTTTCAAATCTATATGGAATGGTACCGCGATTCAGACAATTACAACTCCTAACACGACTCCCACAACATATACTTTCACTGATCTACTTGCCACGAGTAATTCTACAGTGCTAAGTTTCGTAAGTGGGAACGATCCCTATTTTAACCTTCTGCAAAATATCAGTTTGACACAACAACCTTCAGCAGTACCCGTTCCAGCAGCAATCTGGATGTTTGCTACTGGCTTGCTGGGCTTTGGTGCAATGCGTAAAAAGGTTCAAGCTTAAAACTGATATTACGCCAAGGATTAAAGCCATCTCATAAAAGGTGGCTTTTTTATATCCTGCTGATTTAAAAGTAATTGAACACTAGATAAAACGATATATCCCCGCTGATTTATCTTGATGAAATATTAATAGAACCTGTATGACTATAACGGACATTCAAAAATTATAGCGTACATAATGACATTCTTTAGGAAATGCATACCTGTAAAACTCATCATCAAATTTTAATGGCTAAAATCGCTTATTGCTCCTGATGTAAAAAAACTATGCGAACAAACCATACGGTTTCTGCCTTTTTGCTTCGCCTGATAAAGCCGCTTGTCTACTTCGTCAATAAAGCCTATTAGTTCATCTGCATGAGTTGGAATAATGGTAGCAACTCCAAGGCTGACGGTCAGTATTTGACTAACCAGGGACTTTTCATGAGGTATCTGTTTTTTAAAAATCAAGCTGCGGCATCTTTCAGCCACCATTTTAGCTGATTTTGCATCCGTTTCGGGTAGAACCAACACAAATTCTTCTCCGCCAAAACGGGCAAAAAAATCTCGAGGCCGAGTTCCAGCCGAATTTAGGGTTTTTGCTACACGCTTTAAACAATCATCTCCCTGAATATGCCCATATTGATCGTTATACTGCTTAAAATAATCAATATCGAACATGATTAATGAAAGCGGTTGATTATTACGTTTTGCATTGACCCATTCCACTTCCATAATAGAATCGAACATGCGTCGATTGGCGACGCCGGTTAATCCGTCTTTAAAAGAAAATTCATGTAGTTCTTTCTGGAGGCCAAGTAGTTTTTCCTCATTTTTTTTCCGCTCACTGATGTCAAACATAAATCCGACCAGAGAATCAACACTACCTTCTTCGTTACGAACTACATGCACCACATCACGGATCCAAACGTAATCGCCATTCTTGGTAAGTGCACGATAATCTGCCTCGTGGTCGATTCCGGCTTGTGATTGAGCAACGCAAAAATTAACAACTTCGTCTCTGTCTTCGGGGTGCATTCTTTCTGCCCAGTTTTCTACGCTCACCCAACTCGCAGGTAACCAGCCCAGCAAGCTTTCTATCTGGGGTCCGATGTAAGCGAACTGCATGGTATTCCAGTCCAGTTTCCATGGAATTGCTTTTGTGGATTCCAACAGGGTTTTGTATACACTATTGTCACTTTCCATTTCTTTTCCCACTTCCATCATTATTTTTAACTTCAATTTGTTACGGGAAAGGATACCAACGTCTTACAACAGATATTTGAATGTAAGTCTCAGGTATATTCTAATTCATTTATATAACTTATCAGCCTCCCTTAAACTAAAATAGGCTATGATAATTAATCAAACTGACCTATCAGGATAATTTATGTCCAGACAATCCCCAAACAATAGTGGCATATCAACGGCTACCAAGCTGTTGCAACTATGGCATCACTGGATGGATCGCAATATTTACGATCTTGCCCGACAGATGCGCTTGAGTTATGTGCCGCCGCTGATGGTTTATATGGCGGCCGGTTTGTCAGGCTTAACAGGGATTGTCGGTACTTTTTTTGTTAAGGAATATCTCGGGTTATCCGCAGAATTTTTGGCGACTTTAAGCTTTTGGGTGATGTTGCCATGGGCATTGAAAATGCCACTGGGTCATTTGGTGGATTTACTCTGGCGCTATAAGGCCGGATTGATTTATCTGGGTGCCGGATTGATTACCGTAAGTTTACTGATCATGACCAATTTGCTGGCAGATCTTGATTATATGACTAATCTGATGCCCGCAGAAGCCTGGTATATCCTGGCATCATTATTGGCTCCCATCGGTTATGTCATGCAGGATATTGTCGCCGATGCCATGACTGTAGAAGCGGTAGCGCGTTTTGATAAAGATGGAAAGCCGATTACACAAGAGCAAATTCTGCTGGCGCATACGACTATGCAGACTTTGGGGCGAGTGTCCATTATCGGTGGCACGTTGATGGTCGCTGCCGCCAATGTCTACATGTTTAGTGGCGTAGCGACGATGACTGCTGTGGAAAAAACGGCGGTTTATATCAGTATTTATGATTGGGCATTACTGATTCCATTTATTTCAGTTTTTGGGGTTTTTTTGTCTTCCTGGCAACGCTCTCAACAGGAATGGAAGCTTGCCGCTAAAGGCTATGAGTTTACAGACATTGAACGCATGTTGGGGCGGTCGTCAACGGAACTACCGGAGATTAATTGGTGGCTATTAGGCGGAGGGCTCGGTTTTACCTTGTTTGCGGCTGTTATGGGTCTGGCCGATGTGCAAAATAATGAGGAGATAGTGTTTGCCGGATCTTTGTCCATCGTCTTATTCTTGATGTGGCAGTTGACGAAAGAGCTTGGCGTCCGTGAAAGAAAGCAGTTGTTTGGTACGGCATTTGTCATTTTTGCCTTTCGTGCAGTACCAACTTCAGGGGCAGGCGAGACTTGGTGGATGATTGACGTGCTTGATTTTGATCAGCAGTTTTTGTCGCAATTATCCTTGATCAGCAGTGCGCTGACTCTGTTTGGGATGTTCCTGTTTCGGCGCTTTATGGCCGAGCGTTCGATAACCACTATTATTGCCGTTCTTACCGTTGCCTTGGCAGTACTTTATGTGCCAAATATTGCCCTGTTTTATGGTGTCCATGAATGGACGCAGGCACATACCGGCGGGGTTGTCGATGCCCGATTTATTGCTCTGATCGATACCGCACTGGAATCGCCTTTGGGGCAAATTGCCATGATTCCCATGCTGGCCTGGATTGCCAATTCAGCGCCAGAACGACTTAAAGCAACTTATTTTGCGGTGATGGCCGCGTTTGTCAATTTGGCTTTATCGCTTTCACAGCTATTAACGAAAGCGCTTAATCAATATTTTTTAATTACCAGAGAAGTGAAGGCAGCATCCGGCGAGGTAACGGTATCAGCAGATTACAGCCAATTAGGCGAACTATTTATCACGGTTATGTTGCTAAGTCTGGCTTTGCCAATGCTGGCTATCTTTATTGTCAAGCGGAGCTTTCTGGCCAAACAGTCGTAGACAAGTTTCAGCCTGGTAAGGACCTGCCATGCTTACCTTTTTTGCAGATCAGGATATAATTGATGCTGATACATTGAATCATTAACAGAGAAATTGACTGGTTTGCGATGCAATCGAAAAAAGTAACGGGTAACAATAAGCTTATTTGCCATGGTGGCGCAGTATCCAATGTCGTGCAGAGTCTGCATGTTAACGTTGAGCCAGAGCCCCAGGGCGCTTTACATTTACGCTTTCAATTGACCGGTGATTTGCCGCAAATAGACATTCCGGCACCGCGACTCTCTTTGGCGGTTGATGGCTTATGGGAACATACCTGTTTTGAGGTGTTTGTTGCCGTAGAGGGTGACGCAAACTATCATGAGTTTAATTTTTCACCATCCGGGCAGTGGGCAGCGTATGCCTTTAGCGGCTATCGGATACGTAGTGCATGGCTGATTAGTCAGGCACCGATTATTCATTTTATTAAGACGAGTGAGCAGTTGTTACTGGAAGCCGTTATCGCTGCGGTCGACTTGCCCGAAAATATTACCGGCAAGCCGTTTCAGCTAGGTTTGACCGCAGTGATCAAGGTGAGCGACGGTAGTCGTTCTTATTGGGCATTACGCCACCCGGAAACTCACCCTGATTTTCATCATCGCGCGGGATTTATTGCGTTATTTAACCAGAGTTTACCCACAAAAATATGAAATTTGGTATTGACCGTTTACTTGAAGATTCAGCATTGCGCAAACCTCTGGCGGGAAAACGCGTGGCGTTATTGGCGCATCCGGCCTCGGTTACGCAGGATTTGACGCATACACTGGATGCGCTGGCCGCTCTACCCGACATTAAACTGAGTGCGGCGTTCGGCCCTCAGCATGGACTGCGCGGTGACAAGCAAGATAATATGATGGAATCCCCTGATTTTATTGACCCGGTGCTGGGTATTCCGGTATTTAGTCTCTATGGCGAAGTTCGTCGTCCGACCGATGTAATGATGGATACCTTTGATGTGTTGTTGGTTGATTTACAAGATCTCGGTTGCCGCATTTATACTTTTATCACGACCTTGCGTTATGTCCTGGAAGCGGCTGCAGCGCACCAAAAAACGGTGTGGATACTGGATCGGCCTAATCCGGCCGGACGGCCTGTAGAAGGATTACTATTACGGAAAGGTTGGGAAAGCTTTGTCGGTGCAGGCCCGATGCCGATGCGCCATGGGTTGACGATGGGTGAGTTGGCACACTGGTTTATTGCTATCTTGGCGCTGGATGTCGATTGTCAGGTTATCAGAATGCAAGACTGGCAACCGGAATCAGGGCCTGGTTATGGCTGGCCGCTGGGTGAGCGTAGTTGGATCAACCCTAGCCCCAATGCACCGAATCTGTCGATGACTCGCTGTTACGCGGGAACTGTAATGCTTGAAGGTACAACGCTCTCCGAAGGTCGTGGCACGACTAGACCACTGGAATTATTTGGCGCACCGGACATCGATGCCAAAGCGCTTATTAAAATTATGCACGATATTGCTCCACAATGGTTGGCGGGTTGTCGTCTGCGTGAATGCTGGTTTGAACCGACTTTTCATAAGTACGCAGGTAAATTGTGTGCCGGTGTGCAAATCCATGTGGAAGATGGCGCTTACGATCATGCAGCTTTTCGTCCTTGGCGCTTGCAAGCCTTGGCGTTTAAAGCGCTACGTCGCCAGCAACCGGATTACCGGTTGTGGCGGGATTTTCCCTACGAGTATGAGCTTGATCGATTGGCCATCGACGTTATTAACGGTTCACCGCTGTTGCGCGAATGGGTCGATGATGCTGCTGCCATGCCGGAAGATTTGGAGATGATTACCAGAATGGATGAGCTGGCTTGGGAACAAGCACGCCTGCCGTTTTTGTTGTATCAAGAATAACTTAGGTGATTTCCCGAGAATAATATACCCAGCTTGCTGGTTTTTTTATTCATTTATTGCGTTGTCAAAATAGTTACGTAGCCAGCTACGCGCCTATTTTTTCGCCTCGGCAACTGCTTCTGCATCTTTGCGGTCGTTGTAAATAAACAAAAATCCTGTGCCACTTGGGCATATTAATTTTCGGATATTTGCTTAGGCATTTTGTTCCCTCCGGTTATAGTTTTTATAACATGAGTGACGGAGGTACAGCCTCAGTCACGCTTCAGGCCGTTTTATGATATGGCTATAGTCCTTCGTGAAATTCTACTGTTACTGTGATGGTATCCGAGTAATTGCCCGCTGCTACATACTGACCTGCAGGAATGCTGCCATAGATAGTGTGATTAATGTTGGTCCCCAATATTTGGATTAGTAAAGAATCCGTCCAGATACTCGTACCACCTGTTCCGTCTCCCCAAACTGTGGTGTGACTGACCTCTTTATATAAATTGTAATTGAGTCGATTGGCACCGTTGGACATTTTTCGAAGAGCGAAAGAACCGTTACCTCCAGTGTTGAGGCTGATATTGGTTGTAGATAAAATACTGATCAGAAGCGCTGTGCAGGCAACATGGACATTCCCTGTGACGTCAGTTGGTAAGCTGCTGGTAGGATTATAATTACCAAAGTTCACACCTGTTGCAGATACAGTGCAATTAAGTCCGAGTGCGATCGCTGCCATTGGCATCAATGACAAAGCAATGCCAAGCAGAATGGCTGTTAAATTGAATAACATGTTGAATCTTCTTGGTTGTGAATAATTCAAACGAATCCATTTAAACTGATAATAGCGACATTTTATCATTGTGTGACTCCATGACAGATAAAGCTACCAAGATCAGGCAGCGGTTCTTCCGTGTCAGCAAAATGAACCTCAATTTCGCAGCTTTTCTCATGCCAGAGTACGTGTAAATAATTATTAGGTGCAAGTCCTGTGATATAAACTTTTCCTTGTAAAGCCGTCGGAAATCTTTCTTGCTGTCCGATGATTTCCACTGTAGCTCCGGCCGGTAGAGGTTGACCATTGTCCATCACTATTGTTATGGTCGCCCCGCGCGAACGCCGAACCGGAAATTTTAGTAGAAAGCCGCTGCGAAAATAAGGCGAGGCATTGAGTGACAAGGTATCGATTTTTGCATCCAAAGGCAGGTCAGATTGTTCAATGCTAATGTGGTTTTCCTGATAGGGCCTAAGTGCAGGCACCATTGCATTCCCCCAAGCGTTGGTAGTTCCGACGAGTTGATTTTCTGCATAAACATCTACATTGGGATAATCAGGAACCTGTACGACAGCGAAACTGCTGTTGATACGGCGAGAAAAAAATGCATCGCCTGCCATGATAGCCAAACCTCCGCTGGCACCACCACGAACATTGTTTTGCCCCTGAAACCGGGAGGCGTCCAAATGGTAAGTCCCAATATCATTTTGCAGGCTAACCCCGGATTCGATACGTTCTGATTCGTTATATCCGGCTAACACTCGATAGCCAAGTCCACTGCCAGGCGGTAAATTTTGTTGTACCTGCATTAGCGTATTAGGCGTGTTATTTTGTAGTCCTGTCGTGAGGTTTGCGGTGGTGCGCTCTCCGAGGGTATGGCTAAGTACCAGTGTCATACCTTTATTATTATCATCATACAGGCTATTGAATATGGAAAGATTTAAAAACCATCCTTCACCGATAGTGGTATTGTAGCTTGCATTGATCAGGTTGATGTTGCCCTGATCACGATATTGCTGATAGATATGGTTTAGGTTAAAGCTTCCGTAACCGTGGGTTGAAACACCCATATATAGTGAGCCTAAAAGTTTTGGTGCCGGCCGATTCTGAGCGAAACCGAGTTGTGCAAATGGGCTGTCGGAAAATTGCGCATGGCCGCCAAAATTTAGCCATGAGGCTTGTCTTTGAAAGCCCATTGATAGCAAAGCCCCAAACCCTTTCTGACTATGACTGCCGGCTATGGCGACGTCAAAAACACCTATTATTGGTGATAAAAAAACGCTGCCTAGGCCAAGAGTTTGTTGGTTCTGCAACAGTTCGCTATGCAATTCACCGGTAAGTTGATCGCTAAGGCCGCGACGATGTGTACCTACAGCAAACCAGCGACCGTAATCGTTACTGCTTAGTCCAAAGTTTTCACGGATCGGGCCGATCTCGTACGAAAATTCCTGTAAATTTCGCTGTAGCAAGTTGGGACTTGCATAATAGGGTTGAGTAATTGTTTGTTCGCGGCCCAGTATGTCGCGTACAACCATTCGTATATCGCGCAAACCGGTAATCATTGGCACATTGTTAACGGTAAACGGTCCTGGCTGCACTTGGCGATTTAATAACAGGTTATTATCGACATAGACATCTACCGTGGAAGGCAGCGCCGCTTCGCCTGCCATGCTCGGTAGTGGAAATGTAATAAACCCGGGGCGAGTCTTAAAGTCGGTAGCCCACTGCAAGCCGCCGAAGCGAACAGGCCTCCCCCAAGCACCGGCGCTACTGATTGCGTCACCTATACGGACACTGGTTAATTGATCAGGCTTATCAATAGTCCATGTGCTATCGAGACGGATAAGTCGGGTTTTATCGCTAATATCCTGGCCTAAAAAATTACTCACACCTACGCCCCAGCCGTTGAAAGCCCCCAATTCCACCAAGCTATTAAGTTGAAATCGTTGCTGCATGTATTGCGTAAAAATATCGTAATTGATAAATCCGCCCATAGGAGAGGGATTCGGCTCTGATAATTGTAATGCAGAGCCGTTGAGCGAAGTAGATGATAAAGCTGCCGTTTTGACGTCGATCAACAGCGCTTGCCTGGCCTCATCTATATGGTAGGTAATACCTGTAAGTGCTGTTAACGAGTAGTAATGATGTTCCTGATAAGGAAACGCCGGTTCCGATGGCAGTGACAAACGCCATCGCTTTAAATCATTGGCGTCAGCTAATAAGTCACCATTTTTTTTTAGTAACAGTGCTGTTTCGTGCAAATCCTCTTGATTGACATAAATCGCCATTAACAACTCCTGTTCGCTTGGCTGATTGGGGATGACTGAAAATGGCAGCGGATTAACCGTTTCAGCAACGACCGGTTTTATCAAAAACAATAGGCAAAAAAAAACCGCCTCATTAGTTGATATCTAGGGTTTGTCCATAACGATATCAGCGTTGACTTCGCCCATCTCGGTAGTCGCCAAAATACGTAGGTGTTCGCCGGGATTAGGCATGCTATTGGTTGTAAACGACCAATAATGAGGTTTGTCGGATAGCAGGTAAGTGAAAAGTTGCTTTGTAATTATAGGGTTGGCGTTGCCTGTCCGATAAATCCTATAAGCTGAAAGATGATCATGGCTATCACCGGTATTGGTTACAGTGACTTTAAGTGTGTGCTCATCAAAACGTACAGCTTGCCAGCTTAAAACAGGTTTGACGGGATTAGGGGGGGTTACATATACCGGAATGCTAATACGTAGGGCAACTTGTAAACCTGCAGCGTCAGATTTTACAGGCGGAGGTACTTCTTGTAAAAACATCCGGTAGGCGAGCTCTCGTTGTACGTCTGGAAGGCGACGCAGGCCGACCCGAATAATTTGCGAGGCCCCGACCGGTAAAGTAAAGATAGGTGGAGTCGCCAATAACTCTCGTGTTGGCAAGTGACTATCCTGGCCATTTACTTGCGACCAAGCAGCTAATTCTACTTGTATCACAGTAGCTTCTGCTCCATCGTTACGTACCGTAATGATCTGCGTGGGAGTTTGTGCGGAAAGCATCAATTTGACCGGATTAACACCATAGGAACCAGCATAAACAAATTCTATGTTACTCAGGAATATCAGCAAAAAGTACGCCCAATTTTTTGGCGAACGGCTGGTGTGAATACTAGGCATTGTCATTAATAGGTAACGGTGACAGTAATGGTATCGGCATAAGATCCTGCGGTTACATACTGATTGGAAGCTATCCTGCCGTAAACGGTATAGAGTTCAGCTGCGCCGCTAGCACTGGCGACATGAACTGTGTCTGTACTGACTGTATTTCCCCAATTGGTAGTGTAACCGGCATTGCTGTAAAGGCTGTAATTGATCAGGTCAGTTAATGTCGCATGCTTCATCTGTCGGGACGTTACCGTTGCACCACTGGCTATTCCTGCGTTTAAACCTATGTCATAAGCGGTAGCCTTGGTACAGGTCATCGTAATCGTACTGGTATTATCATTAGCTGCCGCAGAAGCATTATAGATACCAAAGGCTAGATTCGTTGCTGAAACACTGCAGGCTGCGTTGACTGTTGCGGTAACTTGAAAAGTGCTGGTTGTAGTAGCTGCTTGTATAGCTTGTCCACTAAGCATCAATAAGACCACGGCAAGGTTAATTTCTTTTTGAAAAAAATTCATTGAACTCTTCTACTAAGTAGTTATGGGCAAGTTATATCAATACTTCGGACAGTTTTAAATTATTAAATTGATATGTTATTTGGCGAGTCATCTAAGAATTTAACAATTATGGTAACTGTTATTGATTACTCTGAAGTTTTGAAAAGTACTTTATTTTAAAGGCTTGTAAAAACAAGTGCGCAGGACGACAAGATCTTTTTTGTGTTCTATCAAATGGATGCCACTGATTAATTGTGCAGGTATTTGTGCAATTTATTTATTTTCAATTATACATTAAATGCACTACATATGTATTCTATTTTAAATATACATTTTTTGTGCTCACAATATTTGCAAATATAAAATATCCATTATTTTGTCTCATTAGGGTTCAGACTTTAATTTTAGCATCGCTCAAAAATCTAATTAAATCCTATTGGGACAAAAAAGTGTCTCATTATCACGGTTTATTTGGGTACACCAGCTTGGTATAAATTAGCCAATTTTGATTTGCATTTATTCAATACTTCGGACAATTTTTATCAAACGACAGTCCGTAGAAAGATAACTATTTGAAAAGTAGCAGCTTTAATTTTTTGAATGGCGTTTTTGAAATCTTTTAAAATCAGATAATTACAAAAACTGTCCGAAGTATTGGTTTTATAAACAATGTGTTAAGTGTGGTTCTGGCAACTTGAACACCGATTCTGGAAAAACCCAGAAAAGTGTTCAGATTGAGCCAGAATATGCACAACATCATTCGCGGGAATTTGGCACAGACGGCCAGTCTGCATGAGAAGATACCTCCCCAACTGAGTTTCATATCAGCAGTGCAGTTCATCATTTAAGCCTCCAAGCAGATTATAGGCTTGAATGGGAATCGACTGATAAGCGCCTTGCAGAAATTATTAAGGGCGATAGTATCAACGGCCATTGGAAAACAAAAACGAAAGAGCGAACCAAGAGCTGTCAAACATCGACCAAAACCCTTTCCTTTGCCGACCGTGCCAAGAAACAAGGCATGTTTAAAGCTCTGATATTTATTTTTTTATATTTTCGGTAGCAGTATTGGCCAATAGGCTGTTATTAAATTTTCAATAGCTTGATTTATCGCAACTTATTGTTTTACATCAAATAATTTATTACCATTGAAGCGCTAATCAGATTAATGATCGGCAAGTCGTTAAAAATAATTGAAATAAGTAAAAATATCATCTTTATTTGATGTAATGAAATAGTCTGCATCTGATAAGGTATCTTATAAAAATGTATTATTATTTTTTATTAAAAATAAAATAATATTATTATTCTTTTATTAAAAATAAAATAATTGCATTTTAGCTAGCAGCTATATTGATGGAAATTGAAATATATAAAAACCCTGGGTAGCCCGTTGTATTTTATATAGGGCCATGAATATTAATAATCAAGGATTACTTAGGAAGCTGTAATATGAAAGAAGCGATAAAAATGTATCAAAATGATTGTTGGCAAACACTTCCCTTGTTGTCAGTAAGCGGCTTTGGTTTATTAGGACTTATTGTATCCAACCGTTTTGTGATTAGTGAGTGGGCAATGTCTGCAGTATTAATCGGCCTGACTGCCGCCTTGTATTTCTGGAGTAAAAAATGCTATCGACTGTCGCTGCAAACTATCGAGCAGAATCTGTCTGTAAAATTGCAGAAAGAAAATGATGAAATAATCGACAGTTTGCGGAATTCACATAAGCAAGCAATTTTGCAAGCTGGCACCAATCGAGTCAAGGTAGAGCGACAGCATATAGAAAACCTGCTGGCTGGCTTAGCTGAAGGTTTTGACACATTATCAAAGCTTATTGGCGGCAAGTATGAAGAAAAAACAGAGATCTTACCGATTTCTGTTGAAACACAGATTGCTGGTTTGGCAGAGCGTTGTAAAGCTTTAACCATGCATCTTGATGAGTTGTCGACAGACACTGAAAATCAAGACTCAGGTATAGGTGGACTGGATTCATTATGTCAAAAAGTATTACCTATCTGGGCAAGTCAGGTTGATATGGCCAAGGTGCATAGTGAAGAATCCATAGCCGATTTGGCAGAACGCTTTGGTGTCCTGACAAATCGTTTGGATGCCTCTTCCCTGGCATCTCAAAATGCCGTCAGTGGTGATCACGATTTACAAGGTGGGATCGTTGATCTCTTACAGGATAGTCAATTGGAATTGGGAACTATAACCACGGCTTTGGGTGCTTCGTTGGAAGATAAGGGGAAACTGCTGCGTTCAATCGAGGAATTGTCAGGTTTTACTGAAAAATTAAGCAATATGGCATCGGAAATCAGCAGTATTGCCAGACATACCAACATACTGGCAATTAATGCTGCCATTCAGGCAGCACAGGCTGGTAATGCCGGTCGCGGCTTTTCAGTGGTTGCCTCTGAAGTACGAAAATTGTCACAGTCATCAGGTGATTATGGCAAGCAAATTATCGATACTATTGCCGCTGTCAATAAGGCGATTAATGGTACGTTAAAAATTTCCCGGAAATTTGCCAAACAAGACGAAGAGACGCTAGATAATGCCGAGCAAATTATTGCTGTGGTTTTGAAGCGCTTCAGACTGGCAGCTGTTGAGTTAACCGATTCTGAGAAACTGCTACGTGTTGAAAATAATGCGATTAATCATGAAATATCTGATGTTTGCGTGGCTTTGCAGTTTCAGGACCGAGTTAGCCAGATTCTAACGCATGTTGGTAATGATTTGAACAAACTCGAACAGCATTTGAATGTGCTGAATAATACAGAAACCAGTGCGGGGTTGCCTCGTTCGGTGAATGCCGAGCAATGGCTGCAAGAACTGGTCAAGACTTACACAATGGAAGAGCAGGTTGCGGTGCATGATGGGGCGAAGATTGAGATCAAGCCTTATGAAAACAATATTACTTTTTTTTGAGATACCAATATGGCAAAAACAATACTGTTTGTAGAAGATTCAGCATCGGTCAGGCAGGTGATGAATAGCACCCTTACCCGCGAAGGATATGATGTGATTTTAGCCTGTGATGGCCAGGATGCCTTAACCAAACTGGACGGTAGTAAAATCCATCTTATCATCAGTGACGTGAATATGCCCAATATGGATGGGCTCACCTTTGTTAAAGCAGCCAAGCAACTGCCTGCCTATAAATTTACGCCCATTATCATGCTAACCACTGAAACTCAAGCCGCGAAAATGAATGAAGGCAAGGCTGCAGGGGTAAAAGCCTGGATAGTTAAACCTTTTCAACCTGCACAATTATTGGCAGCAGTTGCGCAGCTTATTCAGGCATAAATCATTGGAGTAATTGATGGCGAACGTGAAAAATAAAAACCGGCAGAGTCAAGGCATTGTTATAGACGGTGAATTAACTATTTATACTGCGATGGAATTGAAAAATAAATTACTGGTGGATTTATCAGTGACTGAAGAACTGGAGCTTGATTTATCCGAAGTCGGTGAAATTGACGCTGCCGGATTACAGTTGCTGGTGATGATAAAGCAGGAAGCAACCGCGTTAGGCAAAGTAGTGAGCTTTACAGGCCATAGTCCGGTCGTATTGACGCTGCTTGAATTGTCCGGTTTAGCCGGTTTTTTTGGTGATCCTTTGCTGATAGTTTATCCATCGACAGTTGAAGGTAAATCGATATGATTCCAGACGAATATCTACAAACCTTTGTTATCGAATGCAGAGAATTGCTCGAAGAAATGGAAGAAGCCCTGCTGATTGTCGAGCAATCAGCAGATGATGCTGAAATCATTAATGCGATTTTTCGGGCAGCGCATACCATTAAAGGCTCGGCTGGCATGTTTGGCCTGGATCCTATTGTGTTATTTACCCATGCCTCGGAAAGTGTCTTGGATCGGGTACGTAGCGGTGATATCGCCATGAATTCTATATTGGCCTCATTATTTCTTGAAGCTCATGATCATTTGAGTGTATTAATCAATCATGTTGCTGAAGGCAGTTATCCAACGGATGATACCGACAGTCGTGGTAAACGTTTAATAATACAACTTGAGACTTATCTTGGCGATACGGTGTTGGATCAAGCCGTAGCTTTAACAGAAGTACCGATGGTTAGCGAGTCTGAGGTGGAGCGAGAAGAAAGTGATGCAGTCGGTACTGATCATTGGCATTTGTCCTTACGCTTTGGAACTGAAGTGTTCAGAAACGGCATGGATCCTTTTTCTTTTGTGCGCTGTCTGTCTTCTGTAGGCAACATTGTGCAACTGGTCACCATCATTGATGCCATTCCTGCTGCTGAGAATATGGATCCTGAATCGTGTTATTTGGGCTTTGAAATTAGTTTTGATAGTGATGCGGATAAGCTTGCCATTGAGAGCATTTTCAATTTTGTTCTTAGTGACTGTTCAATTCATATATTGCCGCCACGCAGTAAAGTCTCGGAATACAAACGCCTGATTATGGAATTGCCGGAACAGGAAATGCGTCTGGGCGAAATTCTGGTCAAATGCGGCACTTTAACCCCGCAAGAACTGAGCAACATCCTGCTTCTTCAATCAGGGCAGGGCAATGAGCCGCAACAGCCCATAGGCGAAGTGCTGGTTGAACAACAGTTGGTTAGTCCCCCGGTAGTCGTTGCTGCATTGGAAAAGCAAAGACAGGTTAAAGACAACAAAAAAAATGAAGCCAACCTGATTCGTGTCGATGCCGAAAAACTCGATGAACTAATCAATTTGGTAGGCGAGCTTATTATTGCTGGCGCGGGTACCAATTTAATCGCCAGGAGTGCCAAAATGACAGAACTTATCGAGTCTACTGAGACTTTGTCACGGTTGGTCGAAGAAGTTCGTGATTCAGCGTTGGCATTACGTATGGTACAAATCGGTGGTACATTCAATCGCTTCCAGCGTGTGGTACGTGATGTCAGTAAAGAACTGGGCAAAGACATTGATCTGGTTATCAGTGGCGCAGAGACGGAACTCGACAAAACTGTCGTGGATAAAATCGGAGACCCGCTCACTCATTTGGTACGTAACTCTATGGATCACGGTATAGAGTCTGCAGAACTGCGCATTGCTCGGGGGAAGCCGGCCAAAGGCACACTCAAGCTTAATGCCTATCATGATGCCGGCAGTATTGTTATCGAAGTTATCGATGATGGTGGTGGCTTGAATAAAGAAAAAATTCTTAAAAAAGCCATTGAACGTGGCCTGGTTACCGAGGGTATAAATCTGACTGATAAGGAAATCTACAACCTTATCTTTGAAGCCGGTTTCTCTACTGCCGATGTGGTCAGTAATCTCTCTGGTCGTGGTGTGGGTATGGATGTTGTAAGACGTAATATTCAGGCCTTACGGGGCACCGTTGATCTGGATAGTATAGAAGGTCAAGGTAGCACTGTGCGTATCCGACTGCCGCTCACCTTGGCTATTATTGATGGTTTCATGGTTGGCGTCGGCAATGCCGCTTACGTTATTCCACTGGATATGGTGGTTGAGTGTATAGAATTAAAGGCTTGGGCAAGCGACGAGGGTGATGGCAAATATCTCAACCTACGCGGTGAAGTGCTGCCGTATCGACGGTTGAGTGATCACTTTGCCATGAAAGGTGCCATGGTACAACGCGATTATGTCGTTGTGGTGCGCTACGGAGAGCATAAGGCTGGATTAGTTGTGGATAAATTGATGGGTGAGTTCCAGACCGTAATCAAACCGTTGGGCAAGCTGTTTAAAGGCGAAAAAAGTATTGGTGGCTTTACCATTTTAGGTAGCGGCGAGGTTGCCTTAATCATTGATGTGCCCGGACTGATGGGACAGATAAAACATGAAGCCGAGGTGAGTCAGACGTTGGTTTCGGCAGTATAAAAATAGTGAAGCAGGCAAGATAAGGGAGCATCCCGAAATAGTAAATGCCAGTTTTTAACACACCCTAATAAAATAACTTGTATCAGGAAACACGCCATGAAAGTCATTGATTATTTATTCAACCGCAATCAGCAACACGAGAACACCCAATTTCAATTGTTTTTTGAAAAAACCAGTAATGGACTCATATTCTTTAATGCCAATTTGGTGATTTCTAAAGTCAGTTTGTCGGCAGCCAAACTATTCCAACAACATCAACAGGTTTTTGAAAAATTGATGCCGGATTTTAATATTCAGCATCTTGTCGATACGCGTATTGACAGTTTTACAACTATTCCTGCCCAAGTCTTTTTGGAACTATATAAGGAACATAAAAGCTGGGCCAAGATGATGTCGTTGGGAGAGGAGACTTTTCATGTTTCGCTGTTACCGTTCGTTAATGAGTACGGTATTTTTAAAGGCGGAGTACTCGAATTTTGGTATGCAACGGAATATTTGAAGTTGGAAGTTGAGGCCGACAGATCAAAATCGGTACTCCACAATATGGTGACGCCGGTTATGACTTGCGATTTAGAACGACGAATTACCTCAACCAATCCGTCGCTAATAAAACTATTAAACCAATATAAAACAGAGCTGCAAAAAGTTTTTCCCGGTTTTGATCCTGAGCGGCTAATAGGCGTTTGTATAGATAGTTTTCATCGTAACCCGGAGATGCAAAAACGTATTTTTGCCGATCCAGGTAAAATGCCGCATAAAGCAACCATCCAGGTTTTGGATATGTCGTTTAATTTAACTGTTTTTCCCGTGCTGGATAAACAAAACAATATTAATGGCTATGCGGTGGAATGGGTTGACTGCACTACAGAAGCAAAAGCCAATGTTGAAATTAAACGTGTAACCAGTGCTGCTATCGTCGGAGAACTCAGTGAACGTATCAATACTACTGAACTGAGTGGAGCGGTCAAAGATTTTGGGGATTCGGTTAATCAGATGTTGGATGCCATTCTCCTACCAATTGGTGAAGGTAATCGTATTTTGCGTATGATTAGGGGTGGTGATTTAAGTCAGCGAGTAGAAATAGAGTGCAAAGGCGACCATGACAAGATGAAACAGGCTGTTAATGGTGTGCATAGTTGGCTATCCGATTTGATTGCTTATGTCACCCAGCTTGCCAATGGCGATATGACTGCAGAAATGGGGAAAGCGTCTAACGACGACCAAATACACGAATGGCTGATATTGCTTAAGCTCAATATTCAGGCTTTGGTGGCAGATGCTGCCATACTTTCCATGGCTGCCGTTGAGGGGCGGCTGGAAACCCGTGCCGATGCGGGCAAACATCAGGGTGATTTCCGCAAGATTGTCGAAGGTGTCAATAACACGCTGGATGCCGTGATTGGTCCGTTGAATGTTGCTGCGAATTATGTTGATAATATTGCCAACGGCAATATCCCGGCCAAGATCACCGATACTTATAATGGTGATTTTAATATTATTAAAAACAACCTCAATACCTGTATCGATGCAGTTAATGCTCTGGTTGCTGATGCTAATTTATTATCGATAGCCGCTGTTGAAGGCCGTTTGGCCACCCGTGCCGATGCGGGCAAACATCAGGGTGATTTCCGCAAGATTGTCGAAGGTGTCAATAACACGCTGGATGCCGTGATTGATCCGCTGAATGTTGCTGCAAATTATGTTGATAATATTGCCAACGGCAATATCCCGGCCAAGATCACCGATACTTATAATGGTGATTTTAATATTATTAAAAACAACCTCAATACCTGTATCGATGCAGTTAATGCTCTGGTTGCTGATGCTAATTTATTATCGATAGCCGCTGTTGAAGGCCGTTTGGCCACCCGTGCCGATGCGGGCAAACATCAGGGTGATTTCCGCAAGATTGTCGAAGGTGTCAATAACACGCTGGATGCCGTGATTGATCCGCTGAATGTTGCTGCAAATTATGTTGATAATATTGCCAACGGTAATATCCCGGCCAAGATCACCGATACTTATAATGGTGATTTTAATATTATTAAAAATAACCTCAATACCTGTATCGATGCAGTTAATGCTCTGGTTGCTGATGCTAATTTATTATCCATAGCCGCTGTTGAAGGCCGGTTGGCTACCCGTGCCGATGCCAGTAAACATCAAGGTGATTACCGCAAGATTGTCGAAGGTGTTAATGGCACGCTGGATGCCGTGATTGGACCGTTGAATATTGCTGCCAACTATGTGGAGCGTATATCCAAAGGGGATACACCGCCTAAAATTACCGATTCTTATAACGGTGATTTCAACAACATAAAGAACAACCTCAATCAGGCTATCGATGCCATCAATGAGCAGGCAACTGCAGCCCAAGGCATTGCAGGAGGTGACTTGTCAGTCAAGGTCAATGTCCGTTCGGAAAATGATGTTGTGGCCAAGAGTTTGGAACTGGTACGTGATAATCTAAAAGCCGTTATAGACGACACGGATAGTCTGATCAAAGCGGCTGCCGAAGGCCTGCTGGATATTCGTGCCGATGCCTCCAAACATCAGGGCGATTTCAGTAAATTGGTCGCAGGTATTAATAAAACCCTTGATGGAATCATTCTTCCGGTTAATGAAACCGTAGCAGTACTTTCTGCGCTGGAGACCGGCGATCTTACTAAATCTGTTATTGGTGATTACAAGGGGCAGCTTAAAGATTTTAAAGATACCGTCAACAACACGATTGCCAAACTTGCGCAAGTGATTGCCCAAGTCAATAGTGCTGCGTACAGTATAGCCTCGGCTAGTGAAGAGGTCTCTGCTACCGCACAAAATATGTCACAAGCGACCAGTGAACAAGCCGCCTCGGTGGAGGAAACCAGCTCTTCCATTGAAGAAATGTCTGCTTCCATCAACCAGAATACTGAAAATGCCAAAGTTACCGAAGGTATGGCTACCCAAGCTAGTAGCGATGCAGTACAAGGCGGTACAGCCGTTAAAGATACCGTAAGTGCAATGAAAAGTATCGCCGGAAAAATTGGCATCATCGATGATATCGCTTATCAGACCAATTTATTGGCTTTGAACGCGGCGATTGAAGCCGCACGTGCCGGTGAGCACGGCCGCGGGTTTGCGGTTGTCGCTGCCGAAGTGCGTAAACTTGCCGAACGTAGCCAGGTTGCCGCACAGGAAATTGGCGAACTTGCTTCCAGCAGTGTCGAGATGGCGGAAAGCGCCGGTAAGCTTTTGGATACCATCGTACCCGCTATCAAGAAAACGTCCGATCTGGTACAGGAAATCGCGGCTGCTTCTGAAGAGCAATCGTCAGGCGCCGCCCAAATTAACACAGCTATGAATCAGCTCAACCAGATTACCCAGCAGAATGCCAGTTCCTCGGAAGAGTTGGCCGCTACTTCGGAAGAGATGAGCGGACAGGCCATGCAATTGCAAGAAATTATGGCATTTTTTACCGTGGCCGGTAGCGAAGGCGAGGTATTGTCTAAGGCCTCTAAACCTGCGGTAAAAAAAATGAAGATTATAAAAGAGACACCTAATGAAGCTCAATTCGTCAGGTTTTAGGAGCGATGCATGAATACGATGATACCCGCAACAAAGTCACTGTTAACTATAGCTGGCAGCCAAAATAAAGAAGAACGGCAGCAATATCTGACCTTTATGCTAAGTGGAGAACCTTATGCCATCAGCATATTGAGTATCAAGGAGATTTTGCAATATAGCCAACTGACGGAGGTGCCGCGAATGCCGGATTTTATTCGGGGTGTCATTAATCTGAGAGGGGTTGTGGTTCCTGTGATTGATCTGAGTGCCCGATTTGGTAAACAGCTCACTCATGTAGGCCGACGCAACTGTATTATTATCGTTGAAGTAGCTGTAGGCGAGGAAATTCAGAATGTTGGCGTTATGGTTGATGTTGTAAACGCTGTGCTGGAAATTCCCGCTCATGAGATCGAACCGGCGCCCTCGTTTGGTAGCAATATTCGAGCTGACTTTATCGCCGGTATGGGCAAGATTAATGACAAGTTAGTCATTATCTTGAATATTCAGCATGTACTGTCGATGGATGATATAGAGGTACTGGCTGGGGTGGCGTCAACTAGCGAATTGGTGACAGTGATATGACCTGTCATTTTTGGTATGAGATTATCTTGGAAAGATAGTGTCGGCTGATACGGAATCTGTCACGGCATAAAAAGCAAACAGTTGTTATTTTTTAATTTATCCGAGAGTAAGTGAAATGAAGGTTACCGTTGCTAGAAAGATGATTTTGCTGGTATTTACTGGCATTTTGGGCCTGGTGATACTGTCTTTGTTTGGACAGAACAAGATGGATGTCGTTTATGAAAAAACCAATTATGCCAACGTCAACAGCATTCCCAGTATCGTGATGCTGGCCAAGGGTGTAGAGTCATTTGGCCGTTTGCGTGTCCGTGTATACCGTCATGTTTTGAATACTGATCCAAGCAAAATGATGGATATAGAAACACAGGTTAAAGAGGCACAGAATGGTGTCTTAAGCGCTCTTAAAGACTATGAAGGCGTAGTCTCAGACGATAAGGACAAACAGTTACTGGCTGATGATCTGGCTGATTTAAAAAAATACATCAGTGGCGTAGACAATACACTCAACTTGTCCCGCGATAACAAGAACGATCTGGCTCGTGATGCGCTGACACAAAATGCTGACCAGGCCGAAAGGACCAATGCTACGCTTAATGCTCACATGACATACAACGTTGATCTGGCAATGAAGGCATCCAATATCGCCGCCGCAACCAAAGTTGATGCGACACGAATGTCTACGATTATTGCGGCTTTTATTTTGCTGGCGACTGTGTTGATGGGTTGGTTTATTACTCGTGGTATTAGTCGGCCATTGAACGTAGCTTTGGATGTCGCCAATAACATTGCCAAAGGTGACCTGACCACTGATATTCAAGTCACCAGCACCGATGAAACCGGGCAGTTGCTTGGTGCCATGAAGCATATGTGTGACAGTATCAAAGCGATGGTAGCCGATGCCAACATGCTGGCTGTTGCTGCTTCCGAAGGCCGATTACAAACACGTGCCGATGCCGGTAAACATCAGGGTGATTACCGCATGATTGTCGAAGGTGTGAATAGCACGCTGGATGCCGTGATTGGGCCGTTGAACGTTGCCGCCGATTACGTCGAGAATATTGCCAACGGTAATATCCCCGTCAAGATCACCGATACTTATAACGGTGATTTTAATATTATTAAAAATAACCTGAATACCTGTATCGACGCTATTAGCGCTTTGGTGAGTGATGCTAATTTATTATCCTTAGCGGCTGTCGAAGGCCGATTGGCAACCCGTGCCGATGCAAGCAAACATCAGGGCGATTACCGCAAGATTGTCGAAGGCGTGAATAGCACGCTGGATGCCGTGATTGGGCCGTTGAACGTTGCCGCCGATTACGTCGAGAATATTGCCAACGGTAATATCCCGGTCAAGATCACCGATGCTTATAACGGTGATTTTAATATTATTAAAAATAACCTGAATACCTGTATCGACGCTATTAGCGCTTTGGTGAGTGATGCTAATTTATTATTCTTAGCGGCTGTCGAAGGCCGATTGGCTACCCGTGCCGATGCAAGCAAACATCAGGGCGATTACCGCAAGATTGTCGAAGGCGTGAATAGCACGCTGGATGCCGTGATTGGGCCGTTGAACGTTGCCGCCGATTACGTCGAGAATATTGCCAACGGTAATATCCCGGTCAAGATCACCGATACTTATAACGGTGATTTTAATATTATTAAAAATAACCTGAATACCTGTATCGACGCTATTAGCGCTTTGGTGAGTGATGCTGATTTATTATCCTTAGCGGCTGTCGAAGGCCGATTGGC
The DNA here is from genome assembly GCF_022788635.1 of Methylobacter sp. S3L5C. NCBI lineage: Bacteria > Pseudomonadati > Pseudomonadota > Gammaproteobacteria > Methylococcales > Methylococcaceae > Methylobacter > Methylobacter sp. S3L5C. The sequence continues at coordinate 1,285,835 of NZ_CP076024.1, forward strand.
TACCCGTGCCGATGCAAGCAAACATCAGGGCGATTACCGCAAGATTGTTGAAGGCGTGAATAGCACGCTGGATGCTGTGATTGGACCATTAAACGAAGCAGTAAAGGTTTTTGTTGCTATGGAGGCTGGTGATCTTACTAAAACTGTGAATGGAGATTACAACGGCCAGCTTAAAGATTTTAAAGAAACTATCAACAATACTATCACCAAACTTTCAGAAGTTATTAGTCAGGTTAATGGTGCTGCATACAATATAGCCTCTGCCAGTGAAGAGGTATCTGCTACCGCACAAAGCATGTCACAAGCGACCAGTGAACAAGCATCGTCCGTTGAAGAAACCAGTGCTTCCATTGAAGAAATGTCGGCTTCTATCGATCAAAATACTGAAAATGCCAAAGTTACCGAAGGTATGGCTACCCAAGCCAGTAGCGATGCCGTACAAGGGGGGAGTGCCGTTAAAGAGACTGTGAGCGCGATGAAGAGTATTGCCGGAAAAATTGGCATTATCGACGATATCGCTTATCAGACCAATTTATTGGCTTTGAACGCGGCGATTGAAGCTGCACGCGCCGGGGAGCATGGTCGCGGGTTTGCGGTCGTCGCTGCCGAAGTGCGTAAACTGGCCGAACGTAGCCAAGTTGCCGCACAGGAAATTGGCGAACTTGCCTCCAGCAGTGTCGAGATGGCGGAAAGCGCCGGCAAGCTTCTGGATACCATTGTGCCTTCAATTAAGAAAACTTCCGATTTAGTACAGGAAATCGCTGCCGCTTCTGAAGAGCAATCATCCGGTGCCGCCCAAATCAATACAGCAATGGATCAGCTTAATAAAATCACCCAGCAGAATGCCAGTGCATCGGAAGAATTGGCTGCTACTTCGGAAGAAATGAGCGGACAGGCCATGCAATTGCAAGAGTTGATGGCATTTTTTACCGTGGCTGATAGTGGAGGCACAATGTCAGTGACTTCCAATACAATGCCATTTAAACCGGCCGTAAAAAAAATGGGCGAGGAAAATCAAGCACCAAACGAAGCTGAATTTGTCAGGTTTTAGGAGTCGCGCATGAAAGCAATGACACCCATAGCAAAGTCACTATTGACTGTTGCTGGCAGTCAAAATCAAGAGGAGCAGCAGCAATATTTGACTTTTATGCTGCGCAGTGAGACTTATGCCATCAGCATATTGAGTATCAAGGAGATTATTCAACATAGTCAACTGACTGAGGTGCCGCGAATGCCCGATTTTATTTTGGGCGTTATTAATCTTCGGGGGGCTGTGGTGCCGGTGATTGATCTGAGTGCCCGTTTTGGCAAGCGGGCTATTCAGGTAGGTCGACGCAACTGTATTATTATTGTCGAAGTAAATACCGGTGAGGAGTCCCAGAATGTTGGTGTGATGGTCGATGCGGTAAATGCTGTGTTGGAAATTCCAGCCCACGAAATCGAGCCGGCACCCTCATTTGGTAGCAATATTCGAGCTGACTTTATCGCCGGTATGGGCAAGATCAATGGCAAGTTTGTAATTATCCTGAATATTCAGTATGTGTTGTCGATGGATGATATGGCAGCACTGGTTGGGGCGGGATATACTTCGGCAGTTGAATTGAAGCCAGTGGAATAACTACATCGATTTTATTAATTAATAAGGCTGTTAGGTGATTTTCTGCGAATAATATATCCGGCTACGCGCTTATTTTTGCATTGTGTAAAAAAACAAGAATTCTGAGCCACTTGGGACTATTAATTTCTGTATATCACCTTAAGTCGAAAATAATCGTGCGTGAAAAATCTTCCTGAACAATGATATCTAATACCAATATATAAAATTAAAAATGACTGAATACAAGTTCCTCAAGCCTAATCAAGCTTCTGTGGCGGTCCAGGAAAAGGAACTGGCACAGTTTCGTGATCTGATCTACCGTATTGCCGGCATCAGTATGTCGCCAGCTAAAAACTCTTTGGTAGTTAGTCGGCTGGCGAAGCGACTTACGCATTATGGGCTGACGAGTTACGGTGAATATTTTCAACTGATTACCGCCGCCAACAAAGAATTAGAGCTACAAATGGCAGTAGACTTACTAACCACTAACGAAACGCATTTTTTTCGTGAACCCAAACATTTCGATTTTCTGCAGCACCATATTCTGCCGATACGAAAGCCCGGAAAAACCTTACGCATTTGGAGTGCAGCCTGTTCTAGTGGCGAGGAAGCTTACAGTATTGCCATGCTACTGGATGCAGTATTGGGTAGCGTGCCGTGGGAAATTGTAGCATCCGATCTTAGTACTCAAGTACTGGAAAAGGCACGTAACGGTCTTTACCCTATAGATTGTATGCTGAAAATCCCTCCCCTGTATTTGTCAAAATATTGTCTTAAGGGCACAGGTAGTCAGGAGGGGGCTTTGTTGATTGAGCGAAAACTGCGTGAGCGCGTGCAATTTAAGCAACATAATCTTACTGATAAGCCGCCGAAAATCGGTGAATTTGATGTGATATTCTTGCGTAACGTCATGATTTACTTTAATCAGGATACTAAACGGCAGGTCGTGTCCCGCTTGGTGTCGTTATTACGCCCAGGCGGGCATTTTTTTGTGGGTCATTCCGAAACGCTGAACGGCATAACCAAAGACTTGCGATTAGTGCAGCCAGCCGTTTATCTAAAGCCTTGAAATATGTATTCTTTTGCTCCTTTAAAGATATTTCTTGCTCCTGGCGAATATTATTTCGGTAATCGGAATACCCGTATCAGTACCGTCCTGGGTTCTTGTGTCTCAATAACCTTTTGGCATCCTAAACTGCTGGTAGGAGGAATGTGTCACTACATGCTCCCCCCCCTGCGTCAGAATAGTTGTCGCCTCAACTTTTAAGAAAAAATAAAATTTGAGAGTAGAAATGAAAAAATATAAAAGGTATTCAGTAGGCTTCAGAGAGCAGGCCCTGGTAAAAGTATACAATCGTAGTAATGACCAATCAGTTCAGTCCGTCGCAAACGAATTGAATATCCATTTAACAACCTTGAAGGCTTGGATGAAACAGAAGGAACAGGACGTCAAACTTGCACCGCTAAAATCAAAGCGTCCCGAAGATTGGAGCTCTGAAGAACGCTTTACTGCTTTACAAAAAACCTATAATTTGATCGGTGAAGACTTAAATGCCTGGTGTCGTGAACGCGGCGTTTTTATTCATCAGTTGGAACAATGGAAAGCTGATTTCTGCCGCCAGGATGACTTAGTAGACAAGCGTGAAGAAGCGCGGGTCCTGCGTATATTGAAAGAAGAAGTCCAAAGCCTTGAGCGCAATTTATTGCGTAAAGACAAAGCCTTAGCAGAAGCCGCAGCGCTGTTGGTACTGCAAAAAAAGTTCCGGGCGCTCTTGGGGGGAGAGGTCGAATGACTGGCCACGAAGAGCGCGAACAAGTGATTGCTTTACTTAATGAATCAGTAACTGCGGGAGCACGTCAAGCTAAAGCCTGTGAAGTATTAGGACTTAGTGAGCGTACCTTACAACGCTGGCAGACAGGTGAGACGATTCACTGCGATCAACGCCCCTTGCGTGACTATCAACCGCCACACAAACTAACAGCAATCGAGCGTGCCGAGGTGCTGATCGTCGCTAATTCAGATGAATTTGGTCATCTGCCACCGAGTCAGATCGTGCCACGACTGGCCGACCAAGGTAGCTATCTGGCGTCTGAGTCGACCTTCTATCGCATCCTGCGCGAGGAAAAACAGCTTACCCATCGGCGTAGCGAACGTCCGGCTCAAACACGAACAAAGCCACGCGCGGCATGTGCTACAGCACCTAATCAACTGTACAGTTGGGACATTACTTATCTGCCATCACTGATCCGTGGACAGTTTTTCTATCTGTATCTATTTGTTGATATTTTCAGCCGAAAGATCGTCGGTTGGCAGGTGTATGAAGAAGAAAACAGCGCCTTGGCTGGCGAATTGTTACGTGATCTCTGTCATCGTGAAGGGATACAGGCAGAACAGCTTATCCTGCATTCTGACAACGGCAGTCCGATGAAGGGATCGACTATGCTGGCGACCTTGCAACAACTGGGTGTCATGCCTTCGTTTAGTCGGCCATCGGTTAGCAACGATAATCCGTACTCAGAATCGTTGTTTAAGACCTTGAAATATCGTCCTAACTATCCGCTAAAGCCGTTCGCCGATGTTACGGAAGCGCGTCAGTGGGTCACAAGCTTAGTGGAATGGTACAACCATGAGCATCGTCACAGCGCTATTCGGTTTATTACTCCAGCGCAACGCCATGAAGGCTTGGACGACAAGCTTCTGGATAACCGTAAAGTCGTCTACGAAGCAGCACGTGCTAAACATCCGCAACGCTGGACTGGAAGTTCCCGTAATTGGGAAAAAATCCAGACAGCCCACCTTAACCCAGACAAGGTCTAAACAAAAAAATGCTACCAAGGAAGTGATTATTTAGAAAACAAACCAGAGTAAGATTTAACCGTCGAGGCGACAACTACATTGACAATTACCGCGGCCAAGACATGGCATTGATCACAGGATAGACGATTTGCCTGTCCCGAGTGGTCGTTATGCCGATGAGGCAATTGCCTTGCTGTTAAAGAAAATCGATGCCATTGGCACACCCTATAAGGAATATCAGGTCAAATTATTTGGGGGAGGGAATATGTTTCCTGGAAGTTTTGAAAACAGGATGTCCCATATCGGCTTTCAGAATGTGCAAGCTGCGCAGCAACTGGTAAATCAATATGGTTTTACTTGCGTGGCCGAACATCTGGGAGATGTCGGACATCGTAATGTGATTTTTGAAGTGTGGAGCGGAGAGGTTTGGGTTAAACACAGTCCCATATTGTATCTCACCGAATATGAGCTTATAGACAGGAGCCTAAAATGACTCAGATAAAGGTATTAATAGTAGATGATTCTGCCGTGGTACGGCAGGTTTTGACTGCAACTCTATCACAAGATCCCGGTATTAATGTGATAGGTGCCGTTGCTGATCCGTTGTTCGCCATGGCGCGAATGCAGGCGCAATGGCCCGATGTGATAGTGTTGGATGTGGAAATGCCACGCATGGATGGTATTACATTTTTAAAAAAGCTGATGACCGAACGCCCTACGCCAGTAGTTATTTGCTCCACGCTGACCGAAAAAGGTGCAGAAACTACTATGCAGGCCTTGGCTGCAGGAGCAGTGAGTATTGTTACCAAGCCTAAAGTAGGGCTTAAACAGTTTTTGCAGGATGACTCGGAAAATCTGCTGGCTGCAGTCAAAGCGGCTGCGCGTGCCAATTTGCGCCGACTGGCCAAATCCCCTGTGGTAACGGTATCAGCTAAATTAACGGCAGATGCCATTCTTCCTGCTGCCATTAATGCTATGGCCGAAACTACCGACCGGATTGTTGCCATCGGAACTTCTACTGGTGGTACCCAAGCATTGGAATATATACTAACGGCCTTGCCTCGAGTCTGTCCAGGTATTGTGATCGTGCAACATATGCCGGAAAAATTTACCGGTGCTTTTGCTACCCGTTTAAATAGTTTGTGTAAGATTGAGGTACGCGAAGCGGCCAATGGTGACCGAGTGATCCCAGGGCGCGCGTTGATTGCACAAGGTGGGCGACATATGTTGCTCAAGCGTAGCGGCGCGCAGTACTATGTTGAAATTGTCGAAGGGCCGCCCGTCAGTCGTCATTGTCCATCTGTTGATGTGCTGTTTCGCTCGGTAGCAAAATGCGCAGGCAAAAATGCACTGGGTATCATCATGACGGGTATGGGTGATGATGGTGCCAAAGGTCTAAAAGAAATGTTTGATATGGGAGCCAGTACCTTGGGTCAGGATGAAGATAGTTGCGTAGTCTATGGCATGCCTAAAGAAGCGTTAAAATTGGGTGCTGTTAATCGAGAACTACCACTAAGCCAGATTGCCCACGAAATTGTTGCATATGCTGGCAGGCGGTAGCTCAAGGATTATCTTCGCCTCCTGATATGGCTTGTTAATCAGCGATAAAGATTTAAACCTTAAAAAAATAAAACCGTTAAAATAAATTGGTATGTTGCAAAAAGCTGTTCGTTTAAATAATAATAATGTAAATCCAACTAAATGAATATTAACAGGTAAATATAAATGGTAAATTACGCCTTCGACTTGGCATTATGGACAATCCTTTTTTTCATCACCGGAATGTATAAGCCTCAGTGGCCCCTGTTCTTTTTGAAAAAACCTGACAGATTCATGATTATTGTGATCACAACTGTATTTGTTATGGCCACTTTTACGCTTTATGGTGAAGGCGAGCGACTTGAAAAAGTAGCTAAACAACCCGTTTCTGAAACTCTTACACCACCACATGTCGCTGTTCCGGTTCCCGTGCCTGCCCCTGAAAAGCCGGCGATTAAATAAAGTCTTCTTGCATCGTCTATTGGAAAGTAAGTTTCATACTACAACAGTCAAGCTATCGATTATAGGTGAGACGTGACGGTATTATAAAATCTGTCAGGTCTTACCCAAGCAGTAAGTAGCTTGTCACCAGAATCTAAATATCTTTTAATAAACGGTTTTGTTCAGAGGTTTGCATCAGTTTATTGAAGGTATTGACGGCATTCATAAATAATCTCTCCTGATTCATATCCGGCAGGTGATTTTGTCCACACTGCTCCAACGCATCGATAATATAACTAATAGTGAGAATATTGATATCGACTGCGGGCTGGTAAACTTCATCATCTTCGTTTAAATTTTTATACTCGACAATAATATGACTGCTGATTAAATTTAATAATACCGGTTGAATAATTGCTATAGGGATAACCAGTTTTGTTGCTATTTCAGTAGCGGTTAAGGGCTTGTTTAATTGCGTAAAATTTTTGATAATTAAATGCGTAATTTGTAGGGCAATAACTTTTTTCAGGGAGAAACTTAAATCAGAGAATCGGTTGTTATTTCGATAAATTTCATAATTCTGTAGAAAAAAAGCGACTTCACAACCAAATAAAACAATCATCCAGCCTGTTTGTAACCAGACAACAAATAAAGGCAAGGCAGCAAAACTACCGTAAATTGCATTATAACTGGATGCGCCAATTTGCAGGCTTAGATAAGCCCATTGCGACAGATGATATAAAATACCGGTAACAATACCGGCAATTATCCCTGCCCGATAATGTATTTTATGATTAGGCATAAAAATAAAAGTAAAGCCAAATAACGCTATCATAAGTACTAAAGGCGACAAAGCCAGCCCTCTTAAAACCAGCCAGGTACCAAACTCCGGTAAACCAATAACAGTAATCAACCAGGTTATTTTTGTTTTCAGGAATACTGTAATGCTACTGGATGCGATTAATAAAACGGGAGCGAATAGCATGAGCGATAAATAATCGCTAAATTTACGACTGATGGAGCGTCCTTTACCTATTTTCCAGATAAAGTTAAAAGACTCTTCGATGTTGCCTATCACATTGATAATGGTCCAAAACAGCACAACAATACCAATTCCTGCAACAACTTCGCCTTTAGTGCTCTCCAGCAGATTTTGTGCAAAACTTATTAGATCCAGCACCATGGTATTTTGATCAGGCGAGTGCCTAAGTAATTGTTGTTCGAGCATTTTTTCAAAACCAAAACCTTTGGCGATGCCAAAGAGCATGGCAATAACAGGCACTATCGACAGTATGCTATAAAGCGTTAATGCTGATGCCCTGAGTGGACACAGATCGCGGGAGAAGCCCTGAACAGATAAGATAATAATTTTTAACGACTTGATGACGGCTGCTTTAAATAGTGGCAGCTTTTGCTCATGTAACAGCCATATATCTTCTTTAATAAAATTAAACAGATTAATTTTCATTGGCTGATAGTATGCATTTTAAGGGAAGGTAATTTTTATTAACCAGGTATGTAAGTGAGATACCTGGAATAATGCAATCAATTTAACCGTTAATGCCTTAGAGATAAAGTATTTTTACTTGAATTGAATAAAGGCAAATATTGCCTTACGAAAGCCTTGAAAGCTATTGAGGTGTAAAACCTTTTTGGGTACAGTTGAAAACTTAGATCGCTATCCGAATTTAAGCTACTGAGAAATTCAGATTACAGCGGAGTTTGACGTTTCCGACGGCTAATTATACCAAAAACCGCCAGTCCGCTACCAAACAACCAGATAGCTCCGGGTACCGGTACGGAAGGAACAACTACAGAAAAATCAACAGGATTCGAAGTCAGGTTGGTATAAGGATTGCCGCCGCCACTGCCACCAACACCACTATTATTACCGCCGCCCCCACTTTTTTTGGTAACGGCTTGATTTAATGTGGGTTTATTGGCTAAAGAGGTGGGGAGAGGTGGCAGGATTTCGTTTGCCTGGCTAAGAGTAGGGCGGCCGGTAATAATATTTGATGAGTAACTAAGGCCGGTGAACAGGCTTTCAAAAAAATTGGTTGTCGATTTGGAAATACCGCTACTCTGTTTAAGAGCAGTATATATGTCAAAAGCAGGATTTTTAGGATTAGAACTTAGTTCGGACGATTCAATACTTGCTTCGCCTTTATTAGATATTATCAAACTATCATATGAAAAAAGACGAGAGAATTCTTCACCTGCCAGTTCACTACTATTAGTGACGCCAAAAAATGTGTAATTAATTGTTGATGCTTCGGATATTGGTGAAATGATCATTAATACCCAGCAAAAACTAGAGGCAGCAGCTCTTGAAAACCTGTTCATATTTTTGTCCTGTAAAAGGGTTGCAAACCCCCAAGCGCAGACGTAACTTCATTATTGTGAGCAGTTACGGCTGTAAAAGTAATTATTAGATTACAATTATAGTGATTTTTTTTTGAATATTAACAGGATTTGCAGTTATTTGCTTACTTTTTAAATGTCATTGAAATTTTTAAGTGTGCCGATCAGAGTTACAAGCCTCGACTGACAGCGAAACTAAAGCTGATGGAAATTGAGATTACAGTGCAAGTTGACGTTTCCGACGGCTGATCATGCCAAGCCACTGCCAAACAATAGACATCTTTCCTAAATACAGCCATAGCGTAAGTTAACAAGAGCAGCCACTAAATTCCATGTCAAGGAGTAATGCTTGTGTTTGCCCCGATAAACATCTTTGGCAATCCTGAAAATTTTGCATCGGCGATTAACATGCTCAATAAAAATACGCTGTTTTGATAGTGCCTTATTATCGGCTTTGTCTTCTGCCGAAAGCGGTTGGCCTTTTTTCTTTTTAACCGGTAGAGTCGAGTTCTGATGGTGTTTCTTTATCCCTTGGTATCCGGAATCCGCCAACAACAGGGCATCAGGATGTAACAATAGACGGCTATCTTTGAAGATCGAAAAATCATGCTGTTGACCTTTACCTATCACTACGGAGAGTATAGTCATCGTCAATAGGCAGATCACGAGTTGGACTTTGATCGTGTGGCGTTTTTTTTCCTGAAAAGTACGCTTTCTGGTTTTTAACAGGGCGCTCGATAGGCTGCTCCGAAACATCAATGACCACGGTAGCTGCGGGATCTTCCAACAGTGCTTTGCGGTTGGGCAGTTTTTCGATTTTGATCAATAGTCTTACAGTGCGAGTATAGATTTTATGGCAATACGATTCGCTGATGTCGAAGACCGCAGCCAGATTTATCAACGTCGGATAGTGACGAAGATAATAGAGTGTCAGTAACAAGCGGTCTTCCAAAGCCATCTTGGAGTCTTTTCGTCCCCGTCTAGTCAGTGGATTAAGGACTTTTTGTTCGTCCAGGTAAGTCACCAGCTTACCGTGAAGATGCAGAAAATCTTCTGGTGACAGGCCGACAGTCCTTAAAAATTCTTCAGGCTTGTGTCTTGGCAATTGGGCATAAGGAGTCATGGCTATCCGTGTTTTCAGAGGTAGATCGCTATTTTAACCCTATCAAAGCCAAATTCTATGTCAATTATTTAGGAAAGATGTCTAATAAGTATAGCTGCAGGTACCGGTATGGAACTGGGAGTAGGGGGAGTGATGTTCACATAACTAATATCACCATAGCGGCTTGTGCCAGTTACCGTTTGTATAGAAGTATTATCCTATTTATAATAGGAAAGATAAAGAGCATAGCCACCAGATGCATCTATAGTTTCTCAGATAAATAATTTCCAGCCCACCACGGTAGGTATTACCAAGTAATCGCAAAATCCTCGCGCATTTTTTCATCACGCACAACACTTTACTGGCATCTTGCAGATACGTTTTGAAGGTCGTTATAACGGAATCATATAGATCTTCAACGGTTTTAAAATACTTCATGTGGGTCGAAACACGTTTGGTATTTTTCCATAATTTTTCAATGGGATTATAGTCAGGAGAAAATGCAGGTAGCCTTTCAATCGTCAAGCGACCCAAATTCGCTGACTTAAAGTCCTTGACGCCAGTGATTGTTGGTATTGAAAGTTGCCGCTTTTGAGCTCAATCGTACCAAACATTTTCAGGCCTTTGCTTATACCCGTTGTTTTGACTGTCGGTTACTGACCTATCGGTGCCCATGTTCGAGCTAATGATCCCCTCATGGCAAATGATACTTCATCGCCAAATAAAAACGACGCAGCCATCTTCTTTAGTTTTTTTAATAATGGCCGGTAACGTTGCTTCCAGCCACTTTTTTCTCGCTATCTGGTACGCTTCTTCCTCTTGGTGGTCACTGATAAAGCGAGCCTTCTGGCAGTTTAAGCCCAACTTTTTCAACAAGCTGGATAGGTAGTTCACGTTATAACGAACCTCAAATTTTAACCAAATGACTTCGGCAATCATCGCACTGTTCCATATTCCGCAATGAAAGCCGCTGGCTTCAGATCCGTCTTTTATCAATTGAACCGATTGGATTTGCTGGGCTTTAGTCAACTTTTCTTTGCGTCCACGCTCTTGATAGTGCTGACCGGTAACCACTTCATACCTTTGTACATAAAGGTTGTCAGCCAATTGATAATGGCCTTTATGTGCACCCCCATCCGCTTTGCTATTTCTTTGATTCCTACATCTTCAGTGTACCAGATTAGCGCACTTGCTAATCGGTAAAAACCAATATTACTCAACCTCAGGGTGATTAATAGGTTGTTTTGCAGTTTTTCCAGAATTGATTTTGAAAAGCTAAGTCTTATCATCCATGTACTCCTTTGATGACTTTTTCTTGGCAGAAATAAGTATATCTTCAAGGGAGTTTTTACTGGTTAGGAAATTATTTTTCTGAAAGTCTATAGTAAAAATTAACACATAAGCTTTTTTGAACTGTAACGAAATGTAACAGGATGCAGTATTTAAGAGTTAATGAATTGTATCGACAAACAGCAATTTGCTATAAATGATATTAATAAATAGGGAAAATAAAAAATAAAGTTATAATCACTTAAATCAAATGTGTGGATGCACTCAATGTTACAACTTAAAATACTGATTGTGGACGATGACGAGCACCTAAGCTATTTGCTCAAGTACTATCTCTGTGACCAAGGTTTTGGTGTCGATATTGCGGGTGATGGTCAGCAGATGTTCAAAAAAATGGATAGAAATCCATTCGATTTGATCATCCTGGATTGGATGTTGCCTGGTGAGGATGGTCTGTCTATTTGTCGTCGGTTGAGTCAAGATGAAAATAGCCCCCCCGTCATTATGGTGACCGGCAGTGGTGGTGAAGCCGATCGTATTTTGGGCCTGGATTGCGGTGCCGATGATTATCTGTCCAAGCCGTTTAATCCGCGCGAACTGCTGGCTCGTATTCATGCGGTTCTGCGGCGTAATCCAAGACTGGTTGCAGCCATTCCTGAAGCAAATCATGCCCCGTTTTATTTTGGGCCGTATCTGTTGGATTTTTCTCAACGTTGCTTATTCCGGGATGATTTCAAGATTGATTTGACCAATAGTGAATTTGGTTTACTTAAAGTGCTGGCGCAACAAGGCGGTGTACCGTTAACGCGTGAGCGTCTGGGTCACCTTGTCGACGGACGCAATCATAAGCCGTCAAGCCGTTCCATTGATATTCAGATATCGAGATTACGACGTTTACTTGAAGACGATCCAACTCATCCGTCCTATTTGCAAACGGTACGAGGGCTTGGTTATGTGCTGGTTAAGAAAAGTGCCGATGAATAAGCTTTTATCAAAAAATACTGCTTGGGCAAGTGCAGGCATCAGACACAATGAAACGTCTTTTACAGGACGCTTCATTGTGTGGCCTGATTTTTATCTGAATATTAACGCGCTTGGTAGCTAACCATTAGCTGATCAGGTTTGGCGAGATCACCGTGTAAAATCACTCCACGATTATTGGCTGCCAGATGACGAACAATTTTGTAAACATGTTCAATTTGATCGTCAGCTTCTGCTTTTTCTGCCAATGCTGCCAGTTCTTGTGGTTGATCAGCACTTTTTAAAACGGCCAGTATTTTTCGTTGCAGGTTCAATAATGTTTCTGCGGCTTTTTTCCCTGCTTCTACGCCCGGTTGATTATAAGCATTGATGTTTACCAGCGAAGCATAAAAACCAACCGCTCGCTCAAACAGGGCGATTAGTGCGCCAACTGTTTCAGGGTTAACCTGGGTAATTGTCAGTGTAATCGAATCCCGATGATTGTCATATAACGCCTGCCGGGTACCTTGTAAAAACCCGGACAGAAAATCACCTGATGTCGCTTCGGGTTCTACTTCAATTGATGCGCCATTTCGGTCTTTCAGCACTTCTACAAAAATAGCGAAGAAGTTCGCTACCCCCTCCCGCAATTGTTGCACAAAGGCATGCTGATCCGTAGAGCCCTTGTTACCATAAACAGCAATGCCCTGGTGCACTGTATTGCCGTCCAAATCCTTTTCTTTGCCCAAGGATTCCATGACCAATTGTTGCAAATAACGCGAGAACAGCAGCAGGCTATCTTTGTAAGGCAGAACCACCATACCTTTCTCACCCTTGCCGTTGCCCGCACAATACCAGGAAAGTGCCAATAAAGCGGCTGGATTTTTTCTGATTTCCGGCACACGGGTAGCGATATCCATGGTCTTGGCACCAGCCAATAAAGCTCTAACATTAATTCCCAGTAATGAAGCCGACAATAGTCCTACTGATGACATTTCTGAAGTGCGACCGCCCACCCAATCAAACATGGGAAATTCGGCCAGCCAACCTTCAATGCGCTCAAGTTCATCCATTTTACTGCCCAACATGGTCACAGCAACGGCATGGGCAGCGAAGTTTAAACCCTGTAGTTCGTAGGCATGCTTCACTTCCAGCATTCCGTTACGCGTTTCAGGCGTGCCGCCTGATTTACTGGTAATAATAACCAGGGTGCTTTTAAGACGGCCTTTTAGATGGTTTAGGATGTGATCGATGCCAGCCGGATCGGTATTATCAATAAAATGGATGGACAAAGGTGGGGAATCAGGTGTTAATGCTTCGCCCACGAATTGTGGACCCAGAGCCGAGCCGCCAATACCGATAGAAAGAACGTTCGTAAATTTGGGGGCCAGCGGTGGATGAATGGCGCCTTTATGTACCTTTTCGACAAAGGCTTCAATCTGATCAAGATTATTTATGATCTCGTTTTTAAGCTCCGCTGGAGCCAATTCAGGATTACGCAACCAGTAATGCCCAACCATTCGATTTTCATCCGGGTTGGCAATTGCACCTTGTTCCAAAGCTGCCATGTCGGTAAACGCCTGGGCAAATTTTGGCTCCAGTAATTTTATAAGGCAATCATCAATGCGTATCCGGCTAACATCCAAATACAGTCCCAAGTCTTCGTTAAAATAAAGCCAATCCTGATAGCGTTGCCAGAGTTCTTGAGTAGTCATAATGTCTGTATTGTGAGCTTATAATGTTTAATGAAAAAATTAGTGCCACTAATTTACGTTTATAGCCGATTTTATAGTGTGATGTTACTCAAAAAGTGACTTCATTACCATGAAGAGGGTTAATTTTCAGGTTTTTATGGGTGACTTTTTTTAAGAGTAATAGGATAACTACCAGCCAAGTTAAGTCAATTTTTAAAAATGAAGGTAACAAATGCATCGTAATGATCATTGTTTATCGCCATTAGAGTTTACTTGCTCCAGTGTGTGGTGGGCGATCATTAGGTTTTCCTCGGTAGCTATTACCCATGCTGATATTTTTGATGATAAGGTTGATATGCGCACAGTCCCGGCTTCATTGGCTGCATCGTCAAGTTGAAGCCCTAACCACAACGCCTGATAGCAGATTTTTGCACGAATTACGGCACAATGTTCACCGATACCGCCGGTAAATACCAGTGCGTCAAGCCCGCCCAGAGCCGCAGTCAGAGAGCCTATTTCACGTCCTATACGATAGACGAATAACTCGATGGCCTCCTCTGCGTGTGGGTGGTTACTGGCAAGCAATAGGCGCATATCGTTGGAAATTCCGGAAACGCCCAGCAAGCCGGATTGATGATAGAGCAGTTGTTCCAGGGCACGCGCATCCATGTTGTGGTGATCCATCAGATAAAGCAAAACGCCGGGGTCGATACTGCCGCAACGAGTGCCCATGACCAACCCGTCAAGGGGGGAAAAACTCATGGTAGTGGCAATGCTATTGCCTTTGTAAAGCCCGCACAGGCTGGCACCACTCCCCAAATGAGCGACAATAACACGCGCATTGGTAAGCGCAGGCTCAACTGTGGGTAATATGGAAGCTATATATTCATAGGAGAGACCGTGGAATCCGTAATGACGTATGCCTTCATCAGTCAAGTGTCGCGGTATCGCAAAATGCTGCGCTACGGGGGGTTGAGTGCGGTGAAATGCCGTATCAAAGCACGCGACTTGCGGCATCGATGGCATGGTCTTGAGTAGTGCGCGGATAGCCGCGAGGTTATGAGGTTGATGAAGCGGGGCCAAAGGAATGAGGGATTCCAGTTCGGTAAGAACACCCGGATTAATGAGGACAGGCGCTGAATAGTATTGTCCGCCGTGGACGACGCGATGCCCCACTGCCAGTAATGTTCCATTCGCCAAATACGCGCGTAGCCAGCTGAGCAAGATAGTGATGGCTCCCGAGTGATCCCCCGCTTCGTCGACAGTGAGCGCCCGATCAATCAAAATTAAATCATCGGGGGTCTTCACCATGAAGTGTGGCTGGCTACCGATACCTTCAATTTGTCCGGCAGCATCGGTAATAAGTTTTACTGATGGGGTATCCTTCCGGTAAATGGCAAACTTGATGCTTGATGAGCCGGCGTTAATGACCAGTAAGTATTTATGCATAATGCTTGATTAATTTAATAAAAAGCCGGAACGGTAATGCATATTTCAGCGACATGGGTGTTACAAAGCTGGTCATCAGGTTCCCACACGGTTACGCAAGTGTTCAGGCATATAATTGCGGTCACCCAAGACTTCCAGCATCGGCCCGTGAACATCAAACTTAACAATACTTAATGAGGCTGCCGGAGTATCAATGCGATCCCGGTAGCGACCGGTATCAATTCCCATCAGACTACAAAGAATAATGCGTATCGTGGCTTTATGTGAGACGACCAATACGTTGCCATTCTTGTAGTTGGATTCAATTTCAGAGATGATAGGGAGTGCCCGACTGGCAACCTGAACCGCTGTTTCACCGTCGGTTGGCGGATTCCAGGCGGGTTCGGTCAGCCAGCGGATATAATCCTGTTCGTAGCGTACTCGAACATCGTCCTGTTCTTTATCTTCCCAGGCACCGTAACCAATTTCCTTAAGCCCGTCCCTGGTTTGCATGGGCAGACCTACCGCTTCACATAAAGGTTGTGCCGTTGCAACCGTTCTTTTCATGGGGCTGGCGTAAATGGCCGACCAGGATACAGAACGGTAAGCATCCGCAAAAGCTTGCGCCATTTGGCTTCCTTCCGGTGTCAATTCCGGATCGAGTGCGCCACAATAGGCTCCCCGCCGGCTATATTCTGTTTCTCCATGGCGTAGCAAATAAATTTTCAGGCTCATATTAAAAATCCGGGTTCATTGATGGGTAACTTGATAGAGACTTTCCGGACATTCCAAATTTCATCGCAATATTCACGAATTGCCCTATCAGAGGAAAATTTGCCGGCTCTGGCCGTATTCAGGATAGACATGCGCGTCCATCGTTCCGGGTCTTGCCATGCTTCGGTGACTTTATCCTGACAGGCAATGTAGTCGGCGTAATCAGCCAACACCAGAAAAGGGTCATTTTGGCATAGATTATCTATCAAAGGCCGGAATATTTCGGTGTCACCATGCGAAAAATGACCTGAAGCGATTAGATGAATGACTTCGGCCAATTGCGGATTTTTTTCGATAGTGGTCGCTGGATGATAACCTGCGCACTGAAGTTTAACGGCCTCCTTTTCGGTTAACCCAAACAAAAAGAAATTTTCGGCACCGACTTCTTCACGAATCTCTATGTTGGCACCATCCAGGGTGCCGATAGTCAAGGCACCGTTTAGCGTGAATTTCATATTACCGGTGCCTGATGCTTCTTTGCCCGCCGTAGAAATCTGCTCTGATAAATCGGCTGCCGGATAAATTAGCTGGCCGTTCTGGACGTTAAAGTTAGGGATAAAAGCGACACGTAGATATTTATTAACATCCGAGTCGTTATTGATTACCTCGGCCACAGCGTTGATCAATTTAATGATGCGTTTGGCCAGAAAATAACCGGGTGCTGCTTTGCCACCGAAGATAAATGCTTGTGGCGAAATGCTAAGTGATGGATTGCGTTTAAGACGACAGTATAAAGTGATAATGTGCAGCACATTGAGATGCTGACGCTTATATTCGTGGATGCGCTTGACCTGAATGTCGAATAACCAGGTCGGATTCAGTTCAATGCCGGTCTGTTTATGCAAATAAGTAGCGAGTTTTTCCTTGTTCGCTTGCTTAACGGCTCGCCACTCTTGGCGAAATACCGCATCTTCGGCAAAGGCTTCAAGTTTTTTGAGCTCATTAGTCTGTGTAATCCACCCATCGCCAATCGAGCGTGTGATTAAATCACTCAGTTTGGGATTGGCCAGTACCATGAAGCGGCGCGGAGTTACTCCATTGGTTTTGTTACTGAAACGTTCCGGCCACAGTTCGTAAAAATCTTTTAGCAAACTGGTGGTTAGCAGTTCGCTATGTAAAGCAGCTACGCCATTAATGGCATGACTGCCGACACAGGCAAGATGTGCCATGCGTATACGCTTTTTGCCGCCTTCATCGATTAGCGACAGTCTGGCTACGCGCTGATCGTCGCCCGGATAACGACGCCGTACTTCATCAAGAAAACGGCTGTTTATTTCGTAAATTATTTCCAGATGTCGTGGCAGGAGTTCACCAAACAAGGGTAGCGACCAGGTTTCAAGTGCTTCCGGTAGCAAGGTGTGATTAGTGTAGCCAAAAGTGCGAAAAGTAATGCTCCATGCCGAGTCCCAGGCAAGTTGACGTTCGTCGACCAATATCCTCATTAGCTCGGCAATAGCGACCGAGGGATGGGTATCGTTAAGCTGGGCGGCAAATCGGTCGGGGAAATGTTCAAGAGGCAGACCGGCAAGTTCAAGCATATTAAGCATGTCCTGTAGTGAGCAGGAAACGAAAAAATATTGTTGTGCCAGACGAAGTTTTTTCCCGTCTTCAGGTTCGTCATTAGGATACAGTACCTTTGTGAGTGTCTCGGAAATAACTTTATCGTCCACCGCCTGGTAATAATCGCCGGTATTAAAGGCCTGAAAGTCAAAGGATTCACAGGCTTCGGCACTCCAAAGACGTAGGGTATTGCAGGTATTAACGCGATAACCTGGAACCGGGGTATCGAAAGCCACGCCTTTGACGACATGGTGTGGTATCCATCGTTTTCGAAGAGAACCCTGATGATCATGGTAGCTTTCCGATTGCCCGCCCAAGTTGACGTAATACGCTACATCGGGTTTGGCTATTTCCCACGGATTACCCCAGCGTAACCATTTGTCGGTGATCTCCACCTGCCAGCCATCATGAATCTCCTGATCGAAGATACCGAATTCGTAACGGATGCCGTAACCAATTGCCGGGCGCTCCAGAGTTGCCAGTGAGTCAAGATAGCAGGCGGCAAGACGGCCAAGGCCGCCATTACCCAAGCCCGGCTCTTCTTCCAGAGCCATCAGGTCGTCAAGATCCTTGCCAAGTTCAGCAACTGCTTGCCGAATTTCAAACTCAATGCCGAGATTAACCAGGCTGCTACCGAGCTGAGGACCCATGAGAAATTCGGCTGAAAAATAGCAAGCAACTTTTTCAGTACTGGCGCCTGTGAAATAGGTTTGTACGGAGTGACCCCACAGGTGTTGTAGTCTGTCACGCACGGTCAGTGCCAAGGCTTTATAGTAGGAGTGTTCAGTGGCTATTTCAGGCAACTTGCCCAAGCTATAGATTAAATGATCCAGAATAGCCTTTTTTAGAGCAGCAGTACTCAAGCTGGTACGAATGTCTTCATCTACCGGTATGGCTTTATCATTTAAAGTATGACCAGTTTTCTTGTTGTTTGTCGTCATGTTCGTATCCTTGGCAACATTGTTATTAAGTTAAGTCGTTCTATAAACTTAAAGTAGCTTTTTTAAATCAGGAACGGCTAGGAGACTGTATTTAATTAATTGGGATAAAGTCGGGTTTTGTAGAAGCAGCTTTTAGCTGCTTCTACAAAAATGTTTATACGCTGTTAACTATTTTTATATTGTAACAATTGGTTCTGCTTAACTTTTGATAAAGCCCTGCTAGGCGTAGCCAAAAGGTTTGCTGTAAACAGAACCTGTTTTACCTCAGTAAGGCCACTGCCATTGGTCGTCTTCCGGTCTGTCTATACCATGTTCATAAGCGTAGCTTCGGCATTCAATTTGCTGGTCACGCAGCTTTTGTTTAACGTGCGCGCCGGATACCCGTAAAGTAGGAATACGATCAATAGCATCGATAGCCAGGCTGAAGCGGTCAGTTTCATTTTGAATAGCCAGTTCCAACGGCGTGTTGATGCTGCCTTTTTCCTTATAGCCACGCACATGCAGGTTCTTGTGGTTGTTACGGCGATAAGCGAGTCGATGAATTAACCAGGGATAGCCATGAAAATTAAAAATGACGGGTTTATCCACGGTAAACAGGCTGTCGAAATCGCGATTTGAAAGGCCATGTGGATGCTCACTACTGGGCACTAATTTGTAAAGATCCACTACATTGATAAAGCGAATTTTAATGGTTGGAAAGTTTTCGCGCAGTAATACGGTTGCGGCCAGAGCTTCTTTGGTGGGAATATCACCTGCGCTGGCCATAACCAGATCCGGTTCACAACCATCGTCGTTACTCGCCCATTCCCAAATACTAATACCTTTGGTGCAGTGTTTAATCGCCGCATCCATATCCAGATATTGCAGATGCTTCTGCTTGTCGCAGACAATGACGTTAATGTAGTCAGTGGTTTGTAAGCAATGGTTGGCTACAGAAAGCAGACAGTTGACATCTGGCGGCAGGTAGATACGGGTTACTGATGGACTTTTGTTAACGACCAGGTCGAGAAAGCCGGGATCCTGATGAGTAAAACCATTATGATCCTGACGCCAGACGGTAGAAGTAATCAGCAGGTTGAGTGATGATACCGCTGCACGCCATGGCACAGCCTTGGACATGGCTAACCACTTGGCGTGTTGGTTAAACATCGAGTCAATGACATGCACAAACGCTTCGTAGGTAGAAAAAAAGCCGTGTCGACCCGTCAGTAAATAGCCTTCCAACCAACCTTCCAGCGTGTGTTCGGAGAGCATTTCCATAACCCGACCGTCTGGTGATAGTTGGCCATCGTCAGCATCTTCCGGCATAATATCCGCCATCCAGGTTTTTTTGCTGGCCTCATAAATGTCATCAAGCTTGTTGGAGCTATTTTCATCCGGGCCGAACACGCGGAAATTATTCATGTTGCCACTCATAATATCACGCAGAAATTTGCCCAATGGGCGGGTATTTTCTGCCGATATTTTACCTGGACTGGTGAGCGCAAGGGCATAATCCCGAAAATCCGGCATTCGTAAGGCTTTTCTTAACAGGCCACCGTTAGCATGCGGATTTGCGCTCATGCGGAGTGTACCTTTAGGCGCCAGTACTTTAAGTTCGGGGATTAATTTGCCCGTCGAATCAAATAATTCTTCAGGTTTATAACTACGCAGCCAGTCTTCCAGTTGCTTTAAATGTGCAGGATTTTCTTTCATTCCGGCAAGAGGTACCTGATGTGAGCGCCAAAAACCTTCGACCTTGTGCCCATCCACTTCCTTTGGACCCGTCCATCCTTTTGGGCTACGCAAGATGATCATCGGCCAGCGTGGTCGGTTCGGGATGCCTGTGCGGCGTGCTTCATCCTGGATACGTTTGATTTCCAACACACACTCTTCAATAACGCTCGCCATCAGTTGGTGCATCGTTTCGGGATCACTGCCCTCCACGAAGTAAGGCGTATAGCCGTAGCCTTGAAACAGGCGCTCCAGTTCTTCATGGGAGATGCGTGACAAGAGCGTCGGATTGTTTATTTTGTAACCGTTAAGATGCAATATCGGTAATACTGCGCCATCACGGATGGGATTAAGGAATTTATTGGAATGCCACGAAGTCGCCAATGGTCCGGTTTCCGATTCACCATCACCGACGACAACAGCTACCAGTAAATCGGGATTATCATAGGCAGCGCCGTAAGCATGAGAAACACTGTAGCCCAGTTCGCCACCTTCATGAATCGAACCCGGTGTTTCCGGTGTACAGTGACTGCCTATACCGCCTGGAAAAGAAAATTCCTTGAAAAATTGCAATAAACCTTCTTCATCTTCACCTTTATTAGGGTAAATTTCTGCATAAGTACTTTCCAGATAAACGGGGGCCAACACGCCTGGAGCACCGTGGCCTGGTCCGGCCAGGAATATGGCATTAAGACCATACTTGTTAATGAGCCTGTTTAAATGTATGTAGGTAAAGCTTAGACCAGGACTTGAGCCCCAATGCCCTAACAGCCGGTTTTTAATATGCTCAGGCTTTAGTGGTTCTTTCAATAGGGGATTATCCCGCAAATAAATCATACCGGCAGCCAGATAAGTACAGGCACGCCAGTAGGCGTTAATCCTGACTAGCTCATCCGGACTTAACGTATCAGCAACAGGGAATTGGATTATCGATTTATCAGCTGTAGTCATATAGTTATATCTCTTGAGGGTTAGATAAAATTAAAATTTAACAGACAAAATATAAGGGAAATACAGTCCAATTTTCCCTAAGTATTATGACATTTGTATTAATCTAAACGGGTTCTGTTTATTACACTACGCAGAGTGCACGATAGATGTTTACCGATTTTTGATTAACGATAACAGCGCTGCGGTTTATCTGTTTGCCTGCGCGGTAAGACTTTTGGTTAAGACGCTGGAGGCTGGGAATTACCACCAATGGCTTGCAACGCTTGGTAACGCTCGATTGCAGTTCGTGCGTTGAAGAGCATGCGCTCGCGGCCAAGACGGTCGGCCAGACCGGCATGACGTACTATCTCAAGCACGCCGGGATTAAGTCCGACCAGCCATAGTGTAGCACCGGCTTCAGTCGCGCCCTTTTCACGCTCCATTAGCATCTGCAGAGCCGAGTATTCTATATCCGTTACCCGACTCATGTCTAATGCAAGTACCCGAGGTTTGTGCTGTTCGATCAATATGCCGATTTGCTCGGCCACGTACTGCACGTTGACAAAGAACAGGCGTCCCTCCGGGCGCACGATCAGCAGGCCATCAAGGGTTTCGTCATCGGGATGTTCGGATGACAGGGGACGCAGCACGTCTTTGCCGCGCTTACGGCCAATAATATATACAGGTGGGTGGGCGGCCTGGCTGGATAGGCTGACAAGTGACATGATGATTGCTATTACGATACCTTGCAGTGTGCCAAATATGAGTACTCCCAAGCAGGCCACAATAGCCCAGCGAAACTCCATCTTCCTTACTTTGAGGATGGTGATGAATTCGGCGGGTTTTATCAGCCCTGCCGAGTAGACGATAACCACTGCTGCAAGCGTGGCATAGGGCAGCAAGCTCAGTAACGGCGAAAGTAGCAGCATGATCGCGGCCGCAGTACTAGCAGTCACCAGCGATGCTTTTTGCGACCGGCCTCCGGCAGCACGCACGACTGCAGTCTGCGTGGTGCCTCCTCCCGCAGGCATCGCGCCGGTCATTGCGCCACCCAGATTGGCAGCTCCCAGGGCAATCAGTTCACGGTTTGCATTGATCGGCGGCTCTGCACATCCGGCAAAGGCGCGCCCGGCAGCGATTGACTCGGTAAAACTCATTAATGCGATTCCGAGTGCACCCGGTACCAACTGTTCGATCAGGGCCAGATCAGGTATCGTCAGTGACGGCAATCCTTGTGGAATCAGGCCGACTGTCGAGACTCCCTGGGCATGCAGACTAAACAACCACGATGCAGCAATGCCGCCGCCAACGGCAACCAGAGGTGCCGGTGAATGTGGCCATAGACGTTCCATGCTGATCAGTACGAGCAGTGTCGCAGCAGCTACTGTCAGCGTGATTAGCGAGGTTTCGGGCAACTGATTGGCTACGCTGAGAAGGTCGCGAAAGAAGCCTTGCTTGGTAATATGAATACCCAAGAGTTTAGGTGCTTGGTCGAGTACAATCACAAGACCTATTCCTGCTTTGAAGCCGGTCAGAACGGGTGTGGAAATAAAGTTGGCAACAAATCCCAGACGGAGCAACCCGGCCAGAATTAGCAACACACCCACCAACGCAGTTAGTGTGGCAACGGCGGTGATCAGTTTCGTGGGGTCGCCATCCGGCACCACCAATCCGAGCTGTGTACTGGCGAGGATACCCAAGGTCGTGGTGGAGCTGACACTGAGTACTTTCGATGAACCCAGCAGGGCGTAAACAAGCATCGGTATAAAGGCAGTATAGAGGCCCACTGCAACAGGCAAACCGGCCACCGTTGCGTATGCCATTGCTTTGGGCAGAACTACCGCTGCGGCCGTGAGACCGGCGACCACGTCGAAGCGTAGCGCTATGTTGCCGGACTGCTTTGCTTCTGTACTGGCTGGATTGGTTTTCATTTTGATCACGTTGAGCAGAATGACGATTAATTTAAAATAGGCTCTTAATTCTATTCATCTTCCAGAATTTTCCGTGCTGTTTCCAAATATTTGAGTTGTTCATCATTTAGTTTGGGAAATTTTAAATCAAGATCTTGCAGGGTCGAGGTAATAATGTCTGCAACCAAGGCGCGTGTCGCCCACTTGTTGTCGGCCGGAATAATGTACCAAGGTGCCCATTTTGTACTGGTGGCGTTAAGCGCATCGTTATAAGCTGCCATGTAATCATCCCAGTGTCCCCGTTCAGCAAGGTCTGAACCTGAAAATTTCCAATTTTTCTCAGGTCGATCCAGTCGTTCCATAAAGCGTTCTTTTTGCTCTTTCTTGGAAACGTTCAGAAAAAATTTGAGAATGACGGTGCCGGTGCGTTCCAAGTGATGCTCGAATGCGTTGATGTCATCATAGCGCTCTTCCCAAAACGATTTGCCCTTTTTTCCATCCGGCAAGTTCTGGAGCAGTTCAGGATGGACTTTAACCACGAGAACGTCTTCGTAATAAGAACGGTTGAAGATGCCGATTCGGCCTCTTTCCGGCAGGCTTTTCATGTAGCGCCAGAGAAAGTTGTGATCCAAATCCTCGCTTGAAGGCTTCTTGAAGCTGAAAACCTGGCAGCCTTGCGGATTGACGCCAGACATGACATGTTTGATAGTGCCGTCTTTACCGGCGGCATCCATTGCCTGAAAAATAATTAACAATGAGTAACGGTTATCTGCGTACAGTAGTTGTTGAACCTGAGTTAAATCCGTCAGATTTTGTTGCAGGACCTCATTGGCACGTGCCTTTAATTTATCCTTGCCAAGTTCTTTAAATTCCTCGGTTTGAGTCCAGCCGGTATCATAGTCTTTGAGATGGATTTTTTTTCCGGGTTCTATACGTAAAAGATCAATGTATTTTTTCTTTATCATAATGGCTTCCGTTAAAGGATGAAGGGCCGTCTGTTATTATTCGTTATTATTTACAGAGACGTAAGCTGATGCCTAAAAATAAAAATATTTTTCGCGGGAAATCATCTACGTTGCCAAACTTGCGATATAGCCATATTGGGCGGCCAGATCGACAATTTCCTTGCGGTATCGATCAAATTCAGTCGAGCCAGGTGCGCTATAGTTCCAGTTTCGGTAATGACTGGTTAGTTCGGTAAAGAAGCTTCTGCCTTCATCTTTATCCTTAAAACGATACCCGGTATCAATGAGGCTCTTTAATAGTCGAAAACTCTCAAGCTGGCGTTCTCGGGACATACAAGCATCAATTGAATCGAAAGCATCTTGCTGGAGATAAACCATGTCCAGCAACAAGGATTTTTGCCAAACGATAAAATCCTCTTCGGTGATACCTTCCTCTCCGGTAACCTGCATCATTTGATAGATACCGTCGCCTTGAACCAGTAATTCCTGCATGGACTTGACATCGCGGACCCAGTTGACATCAATATTTTCAGTGAACCAGGCAGCAAGTTGGTCAAGATAGCGTGACCACGATATAAGTGGATCAATGGCGGGATAAAAGCGTCGATAAGCGCGGTCTGCTGATAACCCGAGAAAAGTTTTAACAGTACCCAGCGTGGCTTGGGTGACCGGTTCTTCAAAGTTACCGCCGGCAGGTGAGACAGTACCGATCATGGTCAGGCTGCCCGTGGAGCCGTCAGGACAGCGGAGCACACCGGCACGTTCGTAGACATTTTTAACCGATGAATCAAGATAGGCGGGAAACGCTTCTTCACCGGGAATTTCTTCCATGCGGCCCGAGGTTTCGCGCATGGCTTGTGCCCAGCGTGAGGTAGAGTCGGCAATAAGCAGTACGTGATAGCCCATTTGTCGAAAATATTCGCCCAAAGTAATACCGGTATAAATAGAGGCTTCGCGTGCAGCAACCGGCATGGATGAAGTATTGCAAATAATGATGGTTCTATCCATCAAAGTCCCTCCCGTGCGAGGGTCAGTAGTTTCGGGATATTCGGTAAGCGTTTCAACCACTTCACCGGCTCTTTCCCCACAGGCAACGATAACGACAATATCAACCGTCGAAAAACGGGCGATAAGACTTTGTAAGACGGTTTTTCCTGCACCAAATGGACCGGGAATACAGCCCGTGCCGCCTTGGGCAATGGGGAAAAAAGTATCAATAATACGGGTTGCTGTGGTAATTGGCTCAGTGGGATAAAGGCGTTCAGCATAGTGACGGCGGATAAGGCTTTCCGGCATCGGTTTACGCACGGCCCAGCGCTGGGACATGGTCATTTCCAGCTCGGTTCCTTTGCTGGTTTTATAACGGGCGATGACGTCTTCAACCTGTAAATTACCGCCTCTAATCCAGGTAATCTCGACAGGTTCCGGCTCATTAAAGGGTACCATGATTTTGTGCTTGAATTGGCCTTCAGGAACGGTTCCGATGGCACCACCTGGAGACACTCTTGCACCCACTGCGACTCCGGGTTCAAAATGCCATTTTTTTTCCGGATCAAGCGGCGGCATGGTAATACCACGGGGAAGAAAAAAACCATATTTGTCGGCCAGTGTATGCAACGGATTAAGCAAGCCGTCAAAAACCTGCCCCAGTAAACCGGGACCCAATACCGCAGACAGCATTTCTCCCGTTAGTTCTACCGTGTCACCAACCTTAACACCTCGTGTATCTTCAAATACCTGCATATCGGCAGTTCGCCTTCGCACGCGGAGAACCTCGGCTTTAAGGCGTTCATTACCGACGCAGACATAGCCCAGTTCATTTTTCATGAGTGAGGTATTCTCATCGACCTCAATAAGTACAAGGCTTTCCAGAACGCCAATGATTTTTGCAGTTCTGGATATTGGTTGTTCAGCTGTCATTTTTTACCTCGTTAATCAATTCTTGAAATCGGCTCTTCGCTTGTCTCGCATCTCGTGCCAGCCAAGCTTGAAGAATGTCCCATTTAAAAACGAAAGCGAATATCGCCTCAAATCCAAAACTGTTACTTTCTGCGATTCGGCTGAGTTTTTGCCAGATACTATCCATTAGCAGGCTATCAAGACCGGCTGCATCGTTAGCTTCAAGATAGCGTCGGGCTTCAGGAATCCAGGGATACACCGCTGCCAGTCCAAAGTCCTGAGTATCCCAATGCGCCGCGATAAAACCGGCCCAGCGACTGGCTCCGGAAACCTGCTCTAAAAAGGCCGACTCAAAGATCGTATTATTTTGCCGTAAGCCCGCCAGGATTGTTTGTTGATCCATTCTAAACTCAATAAATTCGCGCAGGGCAGGCTGAGTAATTTCTTGTAACGCAGCACGGCAACGCACGACCATTTCTTTATCGGTTTTCGGTTTGGCCAGGGACATTCGCCAGCTTACCAGTGCTTCGGCTAGAGCCAGTTGCCGAGCATCCTGAGAATCCAGGACATGCAGACGCTGCTCCAGTCGCAGACGCGTGATGGGCGATCGCTCGGCTTTTTTAAACGGCGGTAAATAAGGCAAGCTGGCGACCAGGGTAATATAGGATGTCGCCATAATATTTATTCGCTACCTTCAAGTATCGCCTGAAAACGCGGGATCATGCGCTGGTAGAGTAGTCTGGAAATGGCTTTGTCGGACAGATCAATTTCCAGTTTTTCCTTAACCAGGCGTACATATGCGCCACCTTCGATGTCGCTGGACGGGATAAGCTCAACTCCTTCACGCAACATCTCGCTGGATAGCGTAAGAATTGTTTGCTTGGCGCGTTCACCGAGTTTTTCGTTCGGGAGTCCCGTGAGTATCGACTCGGAGATGAGAATCTGGATTTCCTTGTCACCGATCAATTCTTTTTCGACATGGCTTGCCAATACCAGCACAATCGCTTTAATAAATTGCTCGTCGTGGGTAGCCGATGTTACCAATCGTTGTACGAATACTTCAAATTCGGATGATACTTTGGCCTTAAGTTGCAGCATCGAGTCGCGGGCCGAAAGCTTAAGTGCTTCCAAAGCCGCGACATTGTTGGACTCTATTTCAATGCGTGAACTTTCACGCATTCGATCAACTTCCAGTTTGGCATCTGCCAGCATTTTTGCAGACTTTACTTCTGCATCCCGTAAAATTTTATTCGCTTTTTCAGTTGCGGCCAGTACGCCTTGGTCACGGATACGGTCAACGAGGTTCTGAACGCCGGCGCCGGATTTGTTTTTTTCTTGTTCTGTCATGTCATTAGTCTCGTTCAGGTTATTTGGGGATTCCCGCAGCCAGCACGAGAGCGAAGACAAAAGCGAAGACCGAGAAACCCTCAACTAAAGCTGCCGGTGCCAGAGAGATACCGAAAATTTCCAGCTTGCTTTTTGATACATTGATTGATGCCGCACAGGTATCACCCTGAGCGATAGCGCCAAATAACATCGCAAATCCCGCCAGGATACCCAAACCAAAAATACCCGGAGAATTTTCGATCGTCAATTCACGGCGCAAGGCCATGGTAACGACGATCCCGTAAATAGTTTGCGAGGAGGGCATTGCTGCTATACCAATATAGCGTCCATAGCCGCCTTCGACTTCCAGTAAAGCTCCACATGCCGCGCTGCCGGCACGAGCGCAACCCATCATACTACCTACTGCACCTAGTGCCAAAGGGGCATATAACCCTACCCAACCCAGTGCCAAAATTAACGGTTCCATAAATTATCCTCCGATTGTTTAAATGGTTTATACAGGTTTCCCTCTTCTTTGAGTCCCCAATTGAAAAATTCAATAACGTTTAACCTCAGTCCGTGAATGACACCACTGGCAATGCCAAGAAACAGGTTAACCCCGTGTCCCAGAATCAGTATCAACAAGGCGAAGAACAAGCCAACTCCCGGGTATCCTTCATAGACTCCTACCGCCATACGGTTAAATTCTATAGCCAGTGATGCTGATCCAAGACCCAGGGCGAACAGCCGGAGATAACTCAAGACATCGCCTAACGCTCCCGATAGCTTGGTCAGTCCTAACATACCCTGAACAAAACGGTTAAGAGGTTTTTCTCTGGGAGCGGTAAAACACACGATTAACAGGCCACCCATTGCCATCAAGGCAATACCAACATTTTGCAGGGTAGTCTGTGACAGTAAATTGCTAATGGCCAGTGTAAACCCTCCGCATATCATGCTGATCCATCCGACTGAAGACATCCGCTCTTGCCAATGCTCGTAACGGTAAGCATTCATTACATTGGCAAGCACAATATGAAAAACACCGATTACCACAGAAATCATCATCATTCGATTAGTGTCGGTCATTTGAAGAATATGAAGCTTTCCAGGCAAGGATGTATCGTCAGGGGTAACGCCGAAATAACTGCCAACCAGTGCGCCAAAAACCAGGGAAGCTGTGACCACCGACACCAGTAAAGGACGAAAACGGCGACCTGACGAGGAGCGCCCCATTTTTGTCCACCTGAACATTAAAAATAGCCCCATGATAGCTGCGTAACCGGCATCAGCGAGGATCATTGCAAAAAAAATGACAAAGGAAACGAAAGTGATGGCTGAGGGATCCCAAGTTCGATAACCCGGAGTCATATAAAAGGTTACCAGGTCTTCTCCAGCACTCAGCCATGACGAATTGCGCATCAGTGTTGGCGGGTTATCTTCCGGTTGGGATACTTCCGAGACAAAGTAAAAATTCTGTTGTTTTGAATAATCTTCCAGTGCTGATAAGCCTTCAGTAGGCGTCCAGGCCTGTAAGGCAAAAGTTGAATCGTTACTATAGATCTGCGCCAATGCGTTCTGACAAACAGCAAGATCTTCAAGATGATTAATATTTTGACTGAACAAATCATGCCAGCGGGTTAAATAAGCCCGTTCTGCCTGAGCGTCTTCAATAGCCAGTTCTACGTCATCAAGTCGGGCTTCCAGTTGATGGCGTGATTTGTAGCCCAGATGAACGCGGGGAGCCGGTATATCGACAGGTTCTTCTTCGTTGATGACGATAACATAGCAAAACTGGTTATCGCGTCGGATAATTTCCCAAATAAGCGCAGATGCCTTGATTTTCGACAACTCTTTATTGGGTAATACGTAAAACCACAGTCTAAGGTTGCCCATATCTTCCAGCGAAGGCAAGACAAAGTCTCCCCAGGGACGCATGTCCTGGATACGCTTGATTAAAAAGTCACGCTCATCCGTTAAGTCATTTAAGCGATTTCTCACTTCCAGCGTTCGTTGCTGAACATCAACGGCATCGAAGCGTTGTATATCCAGAACCTGCCGTCTGCGTCGTGGATGAGTTTGCAGAAATTTCAGTGCTTCGCGTGCCCCTGCGATAGGTGCTGTATTAGCCAATGCTTCGCGCCCGGATACCAAGGGAATAATCTGCACACAACCCATACTTTGAAGATCAGTTAATAAACGGCTTTGGTCGGTACTCATACCAATAAAAGTGACTTTATGCATATTAACAATACTCATAAGGCTTCCTCTAACGCTGCTTCGGCATCCCGTCTTTGTTGCTGTTTTTTCTTGGCAAGCTTGGAAGTAATCACGCTGGCTCGTTCTGCATCGCCAAGAAAAATACGTATTTTTTGAATATTTTGCTTGGCGGTAGGGATCAGTATTTTATCGAACAGATTGACTCTTTGCTTGATTCGTCGAACGGCAAGAGACAAAATGCTTAGCCGTTGTCCGGCAATTTCGGCACGTATCCGCTGTTCTGCTGCATCTTTCAATCGTTGCACAAGATTATCAACCCACGGTGGCGTGGCAAGTCGTGAATAGTCGGCAACGATACAGTCGATACTATCCAGAAAAGGCAGTTTTACACCGACGATATTCTGTTCAATAACTTTATAGCTTTTTAATTGTACCAGCCCCTCAAGACGAAATTCTTCATCGGCCAGCATCGGCAGCTCTTCGCCGATTCGGGTTTCCAAATCATCTACCGCAGCTTGGGCAGCGCTATAATCATCCTGCGCTTTTTGTACTTCCAGCATCAACTGTCGACGTTTTAAATCCAACGAGGGCAATAGCTTTTGGTACAGCTTTAGCTGTTCTTGCTGCTCATGTAGCTCGTGCTTGCTAAGTTTAAGCTTGGCCATGGTGATTTACGCAACTTTATATGCGGTGTCTTTTTCTTCAGACACCACCGAAGCAGGTTTTGGGTAGTATTTATCAATCAGGTTTTGTTTCATTAGCAGTTCCTTTGGCTCAAAACATTCAGATAGTGTTAACCAGCAAAGATCCAGTGCTTCGATAACGGGAAGTGAAACGCGTGTATCCATAAACCGGTCGCGAAACAAGCCACCAAACTTGAGCAACTTGTCGTCGAAAGCTGACAGATCAAAAGCCATGGTCTGTTTTTTTTGTGCTTCCACCGCACCTGAATAAAGTCGTATCATGGTATTCATAATTTGGCCGTGATCCTCGCGCGTCGCTTTACCAACGACATGCTGTTTTAGTCTTGATAGCGAGCCGAACGGATCTATAACCCCATTATGCAGATAGAACTGCCCCTCGGTAATGTAACCGGTATTATCAGGCACCGGATGTGTTACATCATCACCGGGCATGGTGGTTACGCTGAGTATTGTCACCGAACCTGCGCCCTTAAAATCACAGGCTTTCTCATAGCGCGAGGCAAGTTGGGTATAGAGATCTCCCATGTACCCACGCACCGCCGGGATGCGTTCCTGGGCAACTCCCAGTTCTTTCATGGCATCAGCGTAGGCGGTCATATCGGTCAGTAATACCAGCACCTTCTTTTTACCCTCAACAGCCATTTTTTCTGCTACGGCTAAAGCCATATCAGGAACCAGTAAGCGTTCAACCAAGGGATCAGATGCCTGATTGACGAACATCACGGTACGATGAAAAACACCATGATTTTCAAAAGCAGTACGAAAAAAATGATAGTCATCAAAAATCAAACCCATGCCGCCAAATACCACGACATCAGCATTAGCCTGAAAACCGATACGAGCGAGTAGTTCGTTAAAGGGTTCGCCGGCAACTGAAAAGATAGGTATTTTTTGGCTTTCCACGAGGCAGTTGAATAAATCGATCATGGGCACTTTGGTTTCGATCATCCGCGATGGCATGACACGCATAACCGGGTTAACCGTAGGGCCACCCACTGGAATGCGTGGATCGGTCGGTAGCTCCGGGCCACCGTCAATAGGGTCGCCGGAGCCCCTGAATATTCTGCCGAGAATATTATCCGAATAGATAACATCAAGTGGACGACCGAGGAAATTTACTTTGGCATCGGTAGAAAGTCCTTTACCACCGGCAAATACTTGCAGGCTGACTATGTCGCGGTCAAGATCCACAACTTTGGCCAGAGACCTTTCACCATCAATGTTTTCAATCACGGCCAGATCGCCAAAAGCAACGTCTTGTGCCCGTACACGAATGATATCACCGACTATTTCCAGCAGGCGTGTGTGAAGTATCAAATTTTTAATAATAGACATTAATTAGCTCACTTTTTTCATGGCAAGAACAAAGATTCCAGTTAAATTATTATCTGTTTTGCATAAAGTTATCATCATTACACGATCACTTACAAGAATAATATTGACCAGCTTAAGGTCACGAACACACGGTATATTTTTATATACCAATATAAACCATTTCGGTTAACAGGTTGATATCTTCGGTAGTTGCTAATAAATAAAATGCCCAAATAACGGATTCTTTTTTTGAAAAATAGGGAGTAGGGTCAAGCCCCTCAGAAAGTGTGTTGATTTTTAGTTGGAATTGACCGCCAGCTCACGACCTAAACCCGGCATACGAATATGGATTTAAGCCTTTCGATACCGGTCATTGGTAAAGTGACAATATTGAGAAAAACTGAGTCAGCCGATGCGGAACATTTCAAAATTGCACCTACAATTGATGCAGTCGATTGACCTGCTCAGGAAGGACGTTGCTATGCTCCTCAAGCGAGCGTCTCGTCGTCCCCGTATTTAATGACGATTATCAGTGCGGCATTTGTCCCGCCTGCAGGGTCGCTGATGAAAATATGCTTGTGCCGACTATCGACGGCAAAATCGTTAACAAAAGCGTCCTTGGGCGCTACTGGCATCGGCAACTAAATGACCTGATGAAGCTGTAGGATTTGGTGTTCCAGCCTATTAACTTAAGGGGTTACACCGCTACGCATGCCATTATCCAGCATCCAGACGATGCCATTGGCATCACTGCGGTTGCCCAGTACGGAATCAAGTTTCAGCTTTGACATGGAATCGGCATCTGCCAATTCTTTATTAGGAAACGGCACCAGCACTTTATTTTTTATACTCGACCACCGTGTATTTCGGCAGATAAAACTGATGCATTCATCATGATGATTCGACCTTGGTTGGTAACAGTGACATTGCCCTGTCCGGTATCGAGATTGGCTAGGATGGCGAACTTTGATTCGTTAGCAGATTCCGCATTCGAATGCGAATATGAATAAAATGGTTGCGAGTTTAACGAGGGTATTCATAAATAACTCCAAATTGAAAAAATCAGTTGAAACCTTACTTCATCAAAGCAGGGCTGTTAAATGATCTTTATTCATGGTGATACTTCGGACAGTTTTGAATTGATTAAAAATAGTCTGGAAGCCTCCATCGTGGTATGTAGTCAACGACGATAACAGCCCAACACGCCAAAGGCTTCCATGTACTTAATAGAACCCATTCTGCAGCAAATGTCCAGTGTAGTAAAACCGCAACGTAAGTTTATGTTCATCTTGCTAACAACCCTGACGTATCTGCCGGGACGGTTGAATTTCCGAAACCTTGGCCGTTATAGTGCTCTGAATGAAAAAACCTTTTCGAGATGGTTTCGTCGCTCGTTCGATTTTGTTACCTTCAATTTGCTGAGCTTGAAAGATTTAACGGATAAGGGTGAATGGGTAGCAGCAATTGATGCCAGCTTTTTACCCAAAAGCGGGCGCAATAGTTACGGCCTGGACTGGTTTTGGAACGGTTCACAGGGACAGGCTGAACGCGGACTGGAAATTTCACTGCTGGCCTTGGTGGATGTAACACACAACACAGCCTATACACTGTCGGCTTATCAAACGCCCGCTTTGCCCAAAGCACCGAAGGTACCTGAAGTCGTCAAAGAGTCGACCGTAAATAGCGAAACCAAGGTGGCTCAAGATGTCGAGAAGACACCGAAGAGCAAAGCCGAGAAAACGCCCAAAGAAACCCGGATCACCCGGGTAGATAGCTACCTTGATCATGTCAAACGCGAGACCAAGGGACTGTTAGGGAAAATCCGTTATCTGGTCGCGGACAGCTTTTACGCGAAGACCAAGTTTATTAATGGCGTGGTGGAACATGGCCTGTACGTGGCCAGTAAGTTACGGCATGATGCCGATCTGCGCTGGCTATATATCGGTGAACAAAAAGCCAAAGGTCGACTGCGCAATTACGCAGGCAAGGGTTGTTTCGATGATTTGTGACGCTTTGATCTGGCAGGAGAAATCGATGGCCAGCGCGTCTATACCGCTGTCGTCAATGCGCTGACGTTCAAACGTAATCTGCGGATTGTCTATATCGTGCGGGAAGAAAAAGGCAAAACCTATACGGCATTATTACTCTGCACCGACATTGACTGTGCCGCCATGGACATTCTGCGCTATTACAAGGCAAGATTTCAGATTGAATTCGTGTTCCGCGATGCCAAGCAATACACTGGACTATGCGATTGCCAAACGACTTCGGAAGCAAAGTTGGGCTTCCATTTCAATGCTTCACTGGCCGCACTGAATTTTCTGTGTCTGGAAGACCGGCAACAGGCCGTGGAAGGTGGAAGGTGGAAGGTGGAAGGTGGAAGGTGGAAGGTGGAAGGTGCAGGCCGCAACGTCATTTCCATCGCCAGTTGGAAGACTCGTAAATTCAATGCCCATTTATTGGAAAGGTTTTCTTGCCACTTAGGGATCGACTTTACTGCCATAAAATCTAGCCAAGGCTTTGCAGCCCTCTGTAACTATCGCCGCGAAAACTGCCCGAAGTATTGTGATAATGTATCTCGTAACTTGCTCATGCCATTGATAAAGTTGATTTTTTTAAACTTCTATTCTATCGTTTGAGCCGGTTGTTTTTCTTTTTTGGCTGTTCTGGCTACTAATTCCGCTCGCTTTAACGGTTTTTGCAAGTTCCCCTATTAATTTGGATTAGTAAACTACACTATAAGTACTATGCTTACAAGTAAGTCATATCTTCTTACAAGGTACTATTAGTTTGAAGCATAGACATTTTATCGTTAAGAAAATACGGAATACTCAGCTCCATATATATAGCAAATTATACTTAACCCTACTATTTTATCTTTTTTATACAGGACTTTTTTATGTCGATTTTAAAATTAATCGTTGCTGCCGGATTACTGACTGCATCCATGGCCAGTATGGCTTCTACCAACTTGGGTACTTTGGATACTATCAATGAAGGAACGGACTTTGGCGCCAGTAATTTAACGGGGGCTTTTTCTGAGGAATTTGTTTTTAACCTTGTCGGTGGTGATTACCTTTTTGGCCTGACAGCTACCAACACTTTTAGTAAAACTAAAGTCGGCATCACTGATTTTACCGCGACATTGGATGGTAACGCTTTTAGTAATAGTTTGTACAATATTGCTTTAACTGCTAATACTAAATTCAACTTTTTGTTTGGCGAAGTGTCAAGTTTGGCTTCCGGTGACCACAAACTGATAATCAGCGGTACTGGCAATAAAAGTAGTTTCGGTGGTTCTATTGAAGTTAGTGCCATTAGTGCCGTACCTGTTCCAGCAGCAGTATGGTTAATGGGTTCAGCATTGATTGGCTTGGTATCATTCGGTAAACGTAAAAACGCTTAATGATTAAACAAATACCATAGATTTACTACTTACATTAAAGGGCCTTTTAAAGGCCCTTTTTTATGGCTGGCATTTATTTAAAATTATTGAAAACCTCTCTTTTATGAAATCAATATTAATTTAATGCAGCTATTGGCTTATCAGTAACAACTTAACGCTGTTAACATGCACAAAATTAACCTGCCTGATTTTTCAAATTGGCCAGTTTTGAAAGCGCGTCAGCCAATTTTTCGGCTTATTTTCCAGCCATAAACCTTAACTCTGCCCATCTTCGTTAAAATGTCTTGCAGACTGCGAATAACAAGGTGTACCCTGCACCGCGATAACGTAAAATAAATAATAAAAAAATTTCTATCTATACTTAAATACATTATCAGTTAGGCCCTTGCCAAGAAAGTGAGAGAGTAATCCTATATAATGGATTGATAGTGGACGTTATCAATAAAAATAAAAAGCCCCCGGCACATTAAAAGCATTAATGAATATAACTTGAGAAATGATCCGGGAGGATAGGTAAGCAAGTCGCATTTTTATGGTATATTTGTTTAAATTGATAAAACTGTAAACTTTAAATAATCCTTAACCACGAGAAATAAAACCATGTCTAAATTTCCAATTGATCTTGGCGCCTATCAGCGCATTAGCCTTGATCCAAGTATTGACACACTGACTACCGAGCAAAGAGACAGTCTTAAAGCCAACATTCAGCTTTGTCGCGATGCCATTGTTTTCTTTACTGCTACCGGTGCTGCAAGAGGCGTCGGCGGTCATACCGGCGGCCCATACGATACTGTGCCTGAAGTCATGATTATGGACGCCTTGTTTCGCGGTTCAGAAGAAGCCTTCGTACCGATCTTTTTTGATGAAGCCGGACACCGTGTAGCGACTCAATATCTGATGTCCACACTAAATGGCGATCTCCCTGCTGAACGCCTGATGGAATACCGTGCGGCTCACTCTCATTTACCGGGCCATCCTGAACTGGGCTTTACGCCTGGCGTAAAATTTAGCTCCGGACGTTTGGGACACATGTGGCCTTACGTTAATGGTGTAGCGATTGCCAATCCAACCAAAACCCTATTTTGTTTGGGCTCTGACGGCTCACAACAAGAAGGTAACGACGCCGAAGCGGCACGTCTGGCCGTAGCACAACAACTGAACGTCAAGTTGATTATCGATGATAACAACGTCACCATCGCCGGTCATCCATCACATTATTTACCGGGTTGTACAACGGCTAAAACCTTGGCAGGCCAAGGCGTCACCGTATTGGAAGGCGACGGCGAAGATCTGGATGATTTGTATAAACGTATCTGTATCGCCGTCAACACGGATGGCCCGGTTGCTGTTATCAATCATCGCCCAATGTGCCCCGGTATTGTCGGGCTGGAAGGTTCAACCCATGGCCATGACGTTATTTCTGTAAAAGTAGCCGTTGAATATTTAGAATCTCGCGGTCAACAAGCGGCTGCCGATCACCTTAAAGAAATCAAGGCACCTAAAAATGATGCCGTATTCTTGGGTTCCAGCGATCGTTGGGATGCCAACCGTAACGTTTTCGGTGATGCTGCCGTTGAAATTATGGGTCGCCTGAGCGAAGCCGATCGTATTGAAAAAATTCGCGTTGTCGACAGCGATCTTG
Source organism: Methylobacter sp. S3L5C (assembly GCF_022788635.1). NCBI lineage: Bacteria > Pseudomonadati > Pseudomonadota > Gammaproteobacteria > Methylococcales > Methylococcaceae > Methylobacter > Methylobacter sp. S3L5C. The sequence continues at coordinate 1,322,348 of NZ_CP076024.1, forward strand.
AAGGTTCTTGTGGTTTGTTCAAAATCCATGCAGCTTTCCCGGAAACCTTTATCTCTTCCGGTATCATGGAACGCGGTAACTTTTCTGCGGCGGCAGGTTTTGGCATGGAAGCAGGCAAACAAGGTATTTTTGGTACGTTTAGTGCGTTCCTGGAAATGCTGCTGTCTGAAATCACCATGGCACGTTTGAACAACTCCAACGTACTGAGTCATTTCTCTCATGCCGGTATCGACGACATGGCCGACAATACTTGCCATTTTGGTCTGAACAATATGTTCGCCGACAATGGCTTGAGTGACGGTTATCCGACCAACCTTTACTTTCCGGCTGATCCGCTGCAAATGAAAGCTTGTCTGGAAACTATTTTCTTTAATCCCGGCCTGCGTTTTGTTTTCTCAACCCGTTCAAAAGTACCGACTATTTTAAATACTGACGGCGAAGACTACTTTGGTGGTGACTATAAATTTGTCTCCGGCAAAGATGAAGTGATTCGTGAAGGAACGCATGGTTACATTGTCAGCTTTGGTGAGTCATTGTATCGGGCATTGGATGCTGTAGAACGTCTGAAACTGGAAGGTATTGATGTTGGTTTGATCAACAAAGCCACCCTGAATGTTATCGATGAAGACATGATGGCCAAAATTGGTAATTCACCAATGGTCTTGGTTGTTGAATCTTTCAACCGTAAGTCTGGTTTGGGTAGTCGTTTTGGTTCATGGTTGCTGGAACGTGGCCTGACTCCAAAATACGCACATCTTGCCACTTATAAAGAAGGTTGTGGCGGTCTGTGGGAACAATTTCCGCATCAAGGTATTGATCCAGCCGGTATCATTGCCAAGACCAAAGAACTGTTAAAGCTTTAATTTAACCAGGCATTACCAATGCCTGACTCCGCATTATTCATCTAAAATAGAGCGGAGCGAAAAATAAAAAGCCCTTATCTTACGATAAGGGCTTTTTTTATTGCCAAAAATTACCGGTTGGAGTTTGGAAACCGGTAAAGCCAGGTTTATGGTAAATGGAGTGCGATACAACGGGTCGTAGCCTTATTGGAGAAGTAAGACTAACAAGCAAAAGCCAATGCCCATGAAAATTAACTGATGTTTTTACGACGTTTTAAACCCATTACGCCGATTATGCCGGTCAAAAATAGCCAAATTGCACCGGGTAATGGTACAGCGGCAACATCGCCCGCGCGAACAGCTAATCCGTAAAACATTTCAGACATAGGATTGTGATACTGCTCGCCAATGCCAATATCGAATTTCCACGCGTAGTTTACATAACCCGTGTACTCAGTACCCGACCAATATGAAGCTCTATTGACGTTAGTGAACAAACTATAGTTGCCATTATTGGTCGTTGCAATGTCTTTATAATCTTTACCGCCTAATTGATTGTAATACAAATCACCCATTTGGCTACTGGTAAGGTTACCCCCATAAGCGACTACTGGTGTTCCAGGTAAGCTCCAATCAGTAAAGCCACCCAGCGTCAAGTTGTTAACCCAAGCTTGTGCACCCCACCAAGTCATTTTGCCTGTATTGGCATTAAAGTCATTGTTGGTGAGGGTATGGGTGCCGATACTCATGATATTATGTATTATTTGACTAACCAGATTGGTATTACCTGCCGCCTGGGTTTTAAACAAATTGGCATCAGCTGCCCAGGTGATTTTGTTGACATCGTCATAGACCATACCGCCGGTACGTGCCACTAACGCTGCTTGGGCAGTCCCGGTTGCTGCTGTACTGACCAGCAAAGCCAATACCAAGCCGTTTTTTTTATGTTGCATATTACTACCTACGAAAAATTATCATTACATTTAACGTAACCCGGCTGACCTGTAACGGCTCCGTGGCTTTCCGTCCTTATCTTGCAATAAGTTTGGCTTGTTCATCCATAAATCATGCACACCTAAATAAGTGAGACACGAGCATACAATTTTATTAAGCAGGTAACTTTGCTTGACCATAAATACCTATAGTATTTATGTAATTTTTAAACTACAGGCTGAAGATAACAGATAAAAATAGCGAGTCAAGCTTTGAATTGTAACAAAATGTAACAAGCAATCTAAATATACTAAAGCAATGAACCATGCTAAAGCGTGATTCGTGACCTGCAGTGTGTTTTGATAGTACTATTGGCTGGAATTAAGCTGGATAAACTGAACAACGTGGGAAGGTGTAATTTGTAGGGCGTTGTAAATCGGGTTAGGCGCTAGCCGTAACCCGACAAAGATACATCGAATTAAACGATGTTTTTACGACGCTTTAAACCGATTAAGCCTACCAAAGCACTACCGAATAACCAGACTGCGCCGGGTAATGGCACAGCGGCAACATCGCCAGATCGAACAGCCCATGCGAAGTTCTGGTTTAGCTTACCGATGTAGGACATAGTGCCATTTGTGGTAAGGAAGAGCCACGCTTCGCCTGGACTGCTCGCATATTCACTACCCAACCAGTACTCAGAGCTTTGGACGTTAGTGAATATATTATAACTGCCATTATTGGTCATACCTGTACCAGCACCTGCGCCATTACCGGCACCTGCTCCACCACTCGGTCCATTGGCAAACAAAGCTACCATTTCGCTGACGGGCGGGTTTCCACCAGAAGCTCCCTCGGTAATGATGGGTAGTCTCCAGTCAGTAAAGCCACCCAGTGTTAAATTGTTAACCCAGGCTTGTGCGCCAAACCAGGTCATTTTACCGGTGGAGGTATTAAAGTCAGCGGCGGTCAGTGTGTGACTGCCGTTAACTGCCGACGCATCATTAATAACCCCATTGTTATTTACGATAATCTCATTAACCAGATTCGAATCAGCTGCCGCTTGGGTTTTAAACAGATTGGCATCCGCAGCCCAAGTGATTTTATTGATTTTGTCATACACCATACCGCCGGTACGTGCCTCTAAGGAGGCTTGGGCTGTACTTGTTACTATGCTACTGGCCAGTAAAACCAATGCCAGCCTTATTTTTTTATGTCGCATGTTGTTACCTAAAAAAAACAACTATTTAATTTAACGCAACCCGGCTGGCCTCTAAAGGCTTCGTGGCTTTCCGTCCTTATCTTGCAATAAGTTTGGCTTTTTTATCCATAAATCATGCGCACTTGGATAAGTGAGACACGAGCGTGCAATTTCATTAAGCAAGCATTGGCATGTTTACAAATCACAAACAAATAATAATCGATAAAAATATAATGTCCAGTGCTAAATTGTGACAAAATTATGAAAGAATTAAATAATTATTTTAAATACACTAAAGCCATAAACTATACTGAGATATGAAATGCATCGCTCATGACTGGCAGGGTATTTTGGTGACGCTATTGAGTGGGGTTAATCAGGCAGGATGCGGGATAAAAAAATTGCGCCCATTACCTCTTACATCAGCGGTAATGCGGTTTGTCAACACGGTTGGAGTAATATGTAGGGCGTTAATAGCAAAGCGTCTTGCGCGAATGTTGGGCTTTGATCTTTTAGCGCATCAGGCTATCGCTAAGACCCACTACTTTTAATCTATCTTCGGCTCTGGCTCCCAAGCTGGAGCTTGGGAGCCAGAGCACTTGGGAGCCAAGGAGCCAGTCAGTCAAGCACCGAATTAAGCAGTGTTTTTACGACGATTTAAGCCCATTACACCAATCATGCCAGTCAAGAATAGCCAGACCGCACCGGGTAATGGCACAGTGGCAACATCGCCCGAGCGAACAGCCCATGCGTAGAGATCCTTATTATACTTTTCGTCGCTCTGCTTGCCACCCTTGATATCGAAGGCCCTCGTTTTATCTTTACCGGCATCCTCGCTCGACCAGTACTTGTCGTTCTTGACGTTAGTGAATAAATCATACTTGCTATCATCCTTATCGCCGCTATGATCCTTATCACCATTACCCCTTCCTATCTTACTCAAAACAGGGCCTAGCTGATTGGTAAATTGGTTAATGGTAGGCAGTACCCAATCCGTGTAACCGGCATAATCCAGACCGTTGGCCCAGGCTACAGCTGTTGACCACTCCATTTTACCATTGCGATCGTAGCCACTGGTTTTTGCCAGATTGGCATCGGCTACCCAAGTTATATTGTTGACATCGTCATAAACCAAATCCGTACCACGAGCAAAAAGCGATGCATGGGCAGTACCCGTTGTTGCTACGACGCCAATAATCAAGGCCAGTGCCAAACGTGTTTTTTTATGTTGCATATTATTACCTATAGAAAATCATCATTAAATGTAATGCAGCCTGACTGGCCATTAAGGCTCCGTGGCTTTCCGTCTTTATCTTGCAATAAGTTTTGCTTTTTTATCCGTAAATCATGCGCACTTAACTAAGTGGGACACGAGCATACAATTTTTTTAAGCAGGGAAGCTGACCTGATTATAAGTACTTAAATTTTTTGCTGTTTCAAAACCGTAAATATAGAATAACAGATAAAAATAGTGCGTCCAGCTTTGAATTGTAACCAAATGTAACAAACATTTTTACATATACTTAAAGTGGTGGGCATGCTGTAAAGAATGAAGCGCGTCGTTGGTGACTGGCGGGTATTTTGGTGACGCTATTAAGCGGGGTTAGTAAGGCAGAATGCGGGGTAACGGGATTACGCCTGTTACCTCTTGTGTATCAGCGGTAATGCGGTTTTTCGGTTACTGTATCTTATGCAGAAACAGTGTATTACTGTTGCTGCGAACTTTGTAATTGCATTTTTACCAATTGCGCTCTTTTTTGCTTCGCACGTTCCAGTTTTTCCGCCTGTTCTTTTTCTTTACGCAGACAGTGCGCATCATAACGGCGCTTTGCCAATTGAGTACGTGCGTATTTCTGCTCGTGACTTAGGGATTGTTCTTTATCGACAGGCAGTGGCACCATAATAATACAATCTACCGGACAAGGCGCTACACACAGCTCACAACCGGTGCATTCTGAAGCGATAACGGTATGCATAAATTTTGCCGCGCCTAAAATAGCGTCAACAGGGCAAGCAGCAATACATTTAACGCAACCGATACAGTCTTTCTCAATAATAAATGCCACACTTTTAGGTTTATGTTGGCCAAATTGCGGATTAAGCGGCTTGGGACTAACGCCTAACAAAAGCGCTAATTCGATAACACCCTCGTTACCACCCGGCGGACATTGATTAATGTCTGCAACCCCCGATGCAATGGCTTCAGCATAAGGACGACAGCCTTGAAAACCGCATTGTCTGCATTGGGTCTGCGGCAGAATGGCATTTATTTGATCAATCACAGTATGGACTTTACCCTTGAATATTGCTGGTATAAATAACCGGATATTGTTGCATTTATTTGCAATGAAGTTTTAAATAAATTCATTGTTGTTCAAAAGACGGCTATCCACTTTAAACGAGACAAGCAAAAAGGCTTAATCGTCCTTAATGATAAATCATCAAAAGGATCGTTCGCTGAGCAGAGTCGAAGCGGACAACTCGCTTCGACTCCGCTCAGCGAACGATTTAACCTTAAATTGTCCCGTTTTAAATGGGTAGCCAAAAATACCCAGCCGTTACCCTGTCAATAAAATAAAATCGGTGGCGCTTTCGGCAGGTTTTTTAATCATTGGATAATTGTTCCTTAAAGAGCGTAATGAAACCGGGAAAAAACCGACACTTATCTGTGGCTATGTTGAGTTTAATAAGATGATGCCTGCAATGCTGATCGGTGCTATTGTTAAGCCGTTAGAGTTAGTGGACTTTCTTTTTTTAAAATTAACAGGGAAAACTATTATGACTAAAATAAATCAACAACAGGTTAAAGATGCCGTCCGGACAGCCGTTAATTCGGGGACCAACGTGCATCAACAAGTTAAGGCGATTACCTTAACGGCACTGACATCAAGGCAACTGGATATGGATAATATCAATAGTGTCACTGAAGCAGTCGGCAAAGGTATTAATGAAGGTATAAGCACTCAGGGTGAGCAGGCCAAAGAGGTCTTTAAGCAGGCGGCCACGGCATTGGATGATGCGTTGGCAATTGCTGCGGAGGCGTCAAAACTGGCTATTGAAGAAGCAGCATCGCGAGTTACTGAATATTCTCAACATGACCTTAATGATGCCATAAAAGATTTACAAGCGATGGAAGGTTCATTTCTCGATACCTTGGCAAAAGTAGCCAAAGGCAGTAATCAGGTTATTGCTGATATTGTTAATGACTTTATTACCCATACTGCGCAAAGCGGAACCGCTGTTGGCAAACAAACCTTAATTGCTCTGGAAGCGCTGAAAGGCGTCACGCAACTAAGTAAAACCGTGCTGGTGTCCAGTACGGTTGCCACAGTATCGACCTTGGCACAGATAGGCAGCGGTATTTTATTGGGCATCGCTGAAAGTTTACAAGCAGCGCATTCCAAAAAATAAAGGTTGCAGCATAACATGTTGTGGGAAATGTTAAATGCCGCCAGGGATCTGGGTCGGGTTCATGCTATTGCCTCAGTTTTAATTCGCTACGGCTTTGGCGGCTTTGTTCGTAGCTTAGGTGTAGGCAAAGTCCTGGAGCGTGCAGGCAAGATACTGCATTGGCAGCAAGTGGAAGATTATGCAAAACTTGATACGCCACAACGAATGCGGCGCGTACTGGAAGATTTGGGGCCTACCTTTATTAAATTAGGGCAAATCCTGGCGACGCGTGTTGATTTATTTCCTCCCCAATATATTGCCGAATTTGAAAAGCTGCAGGATCAGGCACCTCCTGTGCCTTTTGAAGAGCTACTTTCCCAGCTTGAAGATGATCTTGGTGGCAGTATTGATGAATTTTTTTCGGCAGTCGAAAGACAACCGCTGGCAGCCGCTTCCATTGCACAGGTTCATAAAGCCGTACTCAAGGATGGAACAGCGGTTATTTTAAAAATTCGCAGGCCCGGCTTGCGTAAAATTATTGAAGCTGATTTACGACTTTTACAGCGTATTGTTGATATTGCCGAATCTGAATCCCCCGAATTTCGTCGCTTTCATCCGAAAGAAATCCTTCGTCAGTTTAACCAATCATTACGCCGTGAACTCGATCTTGCCGGTGAGTGTAGAAATGCAGAACGGGTAGCCGCCAATTTAGCCGATGATCCCGATATCATAATTCCTAATGTCTATTGGCAATGGACGGGGGAAAGACTCAACGTACAAGAGTATATTGAAGGCATTCAAGGACGTGATCTTACCGCCGTTGAAAAAGCCGGACTGGATAGAAAACTGCTGGCTGATCGCGGAACTAAAGCCGTTATTAAGATGATTATGGAAGACGGTTTTTTTCATGCCGATCCGCATCCCGGAAATGTCTTTTATCTGGCGGGCAATAAACTGGCATTTATAGACTTCGGTATGGTTGGCCGTTTAACGGAAGAACGCAGGGAGCAAGTTGTCAGCTTGTTGTATGGCATGATTAATCATCTGCCGATACAAGTCGCCGAGATACTTGAAGACTGGTCAGACAATATTTATACCGATGAGCAAGTGCTTACCGTTGACATAGAGGCCTTTGTTGATCAATACAGTTCGCTCTCGCTAAAAGATTTAAGCCTGACTGCAATGATGGGTGATCTGATGGCGTTATTAAGAGATCACAAATTAATGTTGCCTGCCGATCTTGCCTTGTTGATCAAAGCTTACATTACCTTGGATGGTCTTGGGAGACATCTTAATCCGGATTTTAATACCCTGGTTTTTGCTGCACCCTATATCCAAAAAATTATGCTGGAGCGCTACAAACCCGAGGCTATTGCCAAACGGGGATGGCGTAACCTGCTTAGCGTCGCCGATCTTTTGACCAGCTTACCAAAAGACCTGCGTAAATTGCTGCGGGCTTCCAGAAAAGGTGCCATTCAGATCGACATTACCGTCAAGCGCCTTGATCACTACGTTAACAACATTGATAATGCCATCAGCCGGTTGACTATGGGTATAGTCACAGCGGCACTTATTATTGGCTCGTCCATTATCATGACGGTAAAAGGCGGACCGGAATTATTCGGCTTGCCTGCATTTGGTTTTTTAGGCTACTCTTTCGCCACGATAGGCGGTATTTGGCTACTGCTTTCCATTTGGAAAAGCGGCCACTAATTATCACCAACCTGAAAACCCTATAAGCCAGTCATGCCTTGGAAGGGCTAAAAACTGACTTATTCAACTACGCCATGTTTACAAACATCCTGAACTTTGGCGCACCAGCCAGTAATGCCATTAGCTAATTCTCCACTGCCATTGCAACGGGCGGTAGTAACAGCTTTGTGCAAGCGGGTTAAAGCAGCTTCAAGAGTCACCACTTCCTCTGGGGAATAATCATTAAATATCTGGTCAATGAAGTCCAGGTGTTCGTTAAAAGTACTTTCATATACGGCTTCTCCTGCCATAGTCAATCGAACAATCTGACTGCGACCGTCGGTTTCCGAAGCAAGCCTTTGCACCAGTCCCTTATCCTCCAAGCGACTGATGACACCGGTTAAGGTACCTTTAGTAATTAAGGTTTCCTCGCCTAATTTTTTAAAAGTCATACCGGTAGTATTGCCTAAGGTGATGATAATATCGAATTGTGGCAGTGTCAGATCCAACGTATGCACATGACTTGCCGCATAGGCTAAAAAAGTCTGATGTGTCCGTAATAACTCACGAAGCACCGTTGGAAAAGTTGAGGGAGAAGTCATAGTATTTAAGCCTATATGGTTCTAATTAGAACTATATAATAGCCCTAATCACGAGTAGTCTCAATATTTTACGATAATTTGACTAAAAGTAGGTCTATTTAAATAGTTAAAACGCGCCAATTTCCCCTGTCTATCGGACCGATGTCAGCTATTTTATGCACAAGATAAGTCGGTTATCGGTTCATTGAATCGGCCATTAATACCGTTTGATGGGTTTTCCGGCAAGTCTTGCCGATAACATCGGCGACAATCGCACTAATTAAAAAACGAGGCAAGCGTACGATAAAAACAGGCCATAATCTATATAATATATTGATAATCAAAGGCAAATATTATGATAATAAATTAAAAAAGTAACCAGAAAATAAAGCGCACAAAAAAATATAGTCTGCACTAGGACAAATATAAAGTACTAATAAGAACTTGTTGTGCTAGTATTTACCCACCTTAGCAATTAACTTAACTCTTTCTTAACCCAAAGCGCCTGTTAATCGTTAGGTAGAAATACTTTATTTATTAACCTGTGAGGCTTATCCCATGAACACATTCAAAAAAATCCTGCTTTCTTCTGTTATGACTATATCAATAGTCACAATGTCATTTACTGCTGCTGCCGTAGAGAAAGTATCGCATGAAGACGTTAAATCGGCTATCGACAATACCCTTGCTAAAGTAGAAGAAGCAAATACGGGGCTGGCCAATGGCACTGACAACGAAAAGCTGATTGATATGGTGACCGATGCCCGCCAATTACAAAAAGATATTTCCAACAACATATTAGATCTGAAGCGTAATCAAGCCAGCACAGTATTAAAAAAAGCCCGTACTGCGCTTCTGAATAACGATATGGAAGCGGCTAAAGAATCATTGGCAGATGCGGTAAAACGCTATAAAACCATTCAAGACCTCTACGCCTCAAATCATTAAAATCAAAGGGTGACAAGCCCACAGGCGTGTCACCCGCAAACGATAACAACAGGAGAAAGACATGTCGTATCTTCCCTCAAGCCCGGACCTAAACTCGTTAGCCGGTGTATTATCGAAATACCCTCGTCGGGGTATTTTGCTGTTTAAATTATTGGAAGATATGGGCAGAAGTTTTTCACCGCTCAATAAAGACAGTCGTGACTTGATCATGACTTATTCCTCGGCACTGAATAACTGCTATTTCGGTGACAACGGCCATCAAGGAAAAACCTCAGGCAATCAGGCAGTGCTGATTAAGCAGTTGCAAACCGATATGGATAACGCCAGGGTTGATGAGCAACTAAAGCCTATTCTGCGCTTTGTAAAAAAATTAACGCTTAATCCGGGAGACATAACCGCTGAAGACGCACAAACCGTATTCGATGCCGGTTGGGACGAACAGGCTTTTCTTGAGTCGGTATGTTTATGCGCCATCGCCAATTGTATGAACCGTTTTGCCAAAGGCATAGGCACGCATACAGTAGGTACGCGTAATTTTTTAATGAATAATGCCTGATTACTGTTGCTCGTAAGCTAAAGCTCCTGACTTGGCGTGTATCTTTACTGGCTTGGTTGGCAGCCTTAATTCATATCGATCATACTTTTTTCTGTAAAATCCATATCAGTGATGCCGAATTGACTGATATCAAGGCCAATTTGTCGCATAATAATGTCTCTAACCGAGATAAAATTGGAGCTGAAATGACTTTCAAAGCACTATGGGCAACAAAGCCGGGAAACTCGATAGTAATCGAACTCAAAGAGCTTAATGACGAACAACTTATGCTAGGGGATGTGACCATCGCCGTCGAGTACTCTACCGTAAATTACAAAGACGGTCTGGCCATCAGTGGTCGGGCACCGATAATCCAGGCCTTTCCACTGATACCCGGTATTGACCTGGCCGGTATCGTAGAAGCCTCTTCAAATTCGGCGTTTCAGACTGGCGACCGCGTTGTGGTAAACGGGTGGGCGCTAAGCCAGACTCACCACGGCGGCTATGCGCAAAGGGCTCGTGTTTGCAGCGAGTGGCTGGTCAAACTACCCGATACATTTTCGACCAAACAGGCCATGGCCATCGGTACTGCAGGATACACAGCCATGCTAAGCGTACTGGCCCTGGAACAAGGCGGCATCACTCCTGACAAGGGTGATATTTTGGTCACTGGTGCCAGCGGTGGCGTTGGCTCCATCGCCATTGCGCTACTTTCCAAATTGGGCTACCGGGTTCTGGCCTCGACGGGACGTCTGGCAGAAGCAGCATATTTAAAAAGTCTCGGTGCTGCAGAAGTACTGGATCGCTCGATACTGTCCACCCCGGGAGCTCCGCTGGGGACTGAAAAATGGGCTGGAGCCGTTGATACGTGCGGTGGAAATACGCTGGTAAACGTTCTAGCACAGACCAGTTATCGAGGCACCGTAACCGCGTGTGGTCTGGCACAGAGTATGGACTTTCCCGCATCCATGCTTCCTTTCATCCTGCGCAACATTACACTGGCAGGCATCGATTCTGTCAATGCGCCACAACAAGCCCGCATAACTGCCTGGGAGCGGCTTGCCCAGGATCTTGATCTCGAAAAGCTTGGACTGACCACTCAAGAGATCACCCTCCAGCAAGTACCGGAAGTCGCGCAACAAATACTGGAAGGAAAAGTTCGCGGACGTACGCTGGTGAATGTAAACGCCTGATGTTCTAAGGTATAAAGACTTTTCACCCTAATCGCAGCAAGCTCATATAATTGAAAATCATAACATCCTGTTGATAAATTGGCGTTTGGATATTTTGGTCTCAGGCTGTCAAATCAAATACCAATACTTCTGCCTTATTGCCCTGCGTAATCCGGATTTGACTTTCATGCTCCAGCAATAGGGCATCGCCGGTGCTAATTTTTAGACCATTCACCTCAAGTTCTCCATAGATGAGATGAACATAAGTTTTTCGGGATGGATTTAACTTGAGGATGATTGTTTCATTACCATCAAATAATCCCGCATAAACCTTGGCATCGGCGTGAATGATTACGGATCCATTCTCGCCATGAGGGGATGCGACTAAACGTAATAAACCCCGTTTCTCTGCAGCAGGAATTGTCTTTTGTGCGTAACTTGGGGGAATTTCTTGCACATTGGGTTCAATCCAAATTTGCAGAAAATGCGTTTTTTGGCCTTCGGCATGATTAAACTCACTGTGCGTAACGCCTTTACCGGCACTCATCAGTTGTATATCTCCAGGAGGAATCCCTTTGATATTACCCATACTGTCCTGATGCGCAAGCTCACCCGAAAGAACATAGCTAATAATTTCCATATTACGATGACTGTGCTTACCAAAGCCGGTACCTGCTCCAATACGGTCTTCATTAATCACCCGTAAATTACCCCACCCCATATATTTGGGGTCGTAATAACCTGCAAATGAAAACGAGTGGTAGCTTTTTAGCCAACCATGATCGGCATAACCACGTTCTTTGGATTTTCTGAGCTTGACCATAGTAATAACCGGATCAGATACCTTTAAATTTGCTTGCAACTTCGGCAATACGAACACCATACAATCTGGCCGTTTCCAAATCGCCGGCATTGACTTCGTCAGCACTGGCATCAGATGGGGTTTGCATCATGGCACCGGCAAAAGATCCGACGTAGTTGACATCGTCACGCTTGGCAGCTTTTGCATTGGATGGCATGAGACCTGTTCCTGCCCAAATACCTGAATGTTGCATAGCCAAGGTAAAGAAGTAATGAAGAGTCGAATGCTTGTCACCGTTCATGGTGGCGGAATTGGTGAAACCGGCAAATACTTTATCTTTCCACTGTTGGCTAAACCAAGGCTTTGAAGATGCATCGGCAAATTTCTTAAATTGCCAGCTTACGGTTCCCATATAAGTCGGGGAACCAAAGACAATAGCGTCGGCTTCGGTTAATGTAGCCCATTGTGCTTCGGTAATATTGCCTTCTGCATCAATTGCTATTAACTCGGCATTGGCGCCTTGGGCGATGGCTTCGGCTTGTTTAACGGTGTGGCCGTAACCACTATGAAATACCACGGCGACTTTAGTCATAAAAGTTGTCCTGAAAAATATAAAGGTAATTATTTTATTTCTTTACTGCTGCTCTGGATAACCCTCAATCGGTAACTGAACTGCCAATTACCGTCGTGGTTATTTTTCGATAAGGAAATTATTTTTTAACGGCTTCAACCGAGATAGTCAAAGTTACATCGTCACCAACATTTGGTGCATATTTACCCATATTAAAGTCAGTACGTTTAACAACGGCTGTCGCATTCGCTCCACAAGCATCCTTGTTAAGCATTGGATGCAGCATGCACTGGAAAGATGTTACCGTCAAAGTCACCGGCTTGCTGATTCCTTTAAGCGTTAGCGTACCATCAACCGACGACACTTTATCACCATCAAAATTGACTTTGCTGGAAGTGAAGTTGGCGGTTGGATACTTGGTAGTATCCAAAAAGTCGGCACCCTGTATATGTTCGTTAAACAAGGCGTAACCGGTATCGACTGAAGTCGTGTCAATAATGACACTGACAGAACCCGTTTTCGCCTCACGATCAATAACGATATTGCCGGAGGTCTTGTCGAACCGACTTAACTGCGTAGAAAACCCAAAGTGGCTGTAAGAAAAACGCGGATAGGTATGAGTACCGTCGATGACATAAGTTTCGGATGCGGCGAGAACCGGAGTTGAAATAACTGCTGCGAGGATCAAAAAAGTAATACGTTTCATGGTAGGGCGCCTTATAAGAGTAAAATAAAAAATGACATTATTTCCTGGTACTGATCAGAAAATGGAACTTGATTAGTTAACGTAGTGCTATTTAACCGCGTACTAAAGTGATAAAAAAGTATAATAATTAACTAATAATGATCCAATTATTGGATAGGTATCAATGAGCCCACATATTACCCTGGAGCAATGGCGATCTTTGATCGAAGTTGTGGACGCTGGCGGTTACGCGCAAGCGGCGGAAAAACTTTGTAAAAGCCAATCGGCAGTCAGCTATGCCGTACAAAAGATAGAATCCTTACTAAATGTCAAAGCCTTTGAAATTCAGGGCCGCAAAGCCATCCTCACACCGACCGGACAAATGCTCTATCGGCGTGCACTGGCGCTGGTGGGTGAAGCCAATGATTTGGAACGGGCAGCACATAAGCTTTCCGCCGGATGGGAAGCCGTTATCACCATCGCTGCTGAAATCCTGTTTCCCTCTGATCTGCTATTGACCTGCCTTCAGAGCTTTGCTCAGGAAAGCCCTGCTACACGAATCGAATTGATTGAATCAGTATTAGGCGGAACCTCAGATGCGCTACTCAACGGGACGGTAGATTTGGCAATTTCGCCCCAGCTACCGCCAGGTTTTTTAGGTAACGTCTTAATGAGAATACGTTTGCAGGCTGTAGCTCATGCCGATCACCCGCTTCATCATCAAGGTCGGGAATTAAGTTATCGGGACTTACGGGCATATCGCCATATTGTGATTCGGGATTCAGGAGGCAAGCGCGACCAACGTGCGGTGTCTGTCGAGGTTGATCAGCGTTGGACAGTGAGCCAGGTTGCTACATCAATTCAGGCAGTCTCCATGGGGTACGGCTTTGCCTGGTTACCCGAAGAACATATTAGTGAAGAACTACGAACAGGGATACTAAAGCCGTTACCTTTGAGGGAAGGCTATACGCACGAAGTACCTCTCTACCTGATTTTGGCAAATCCTGACTTTGCAGGGCCCGGGGTAAGGCGACTGGCGGATATTCTAACGGAATCAGTAAGCGCTAAAAAAAACAAGACTAGCCATTACCAGTGATAAACCGCTGCCATGAAAAAATAGTGCCTGAAGACAGCTACCAGCCAAAGCAAAAGTGCCAGCTCGATAACTTTTAGAAGAGATAGTTTCTGTCGATCAAAAAAGCTGAAAAGGTGTCTGACGTTTCCGGTTTGTTGTAACTACGGCACTTGGTAATTTCTTTCAACAAGCAGCCCGGACTCGGCAAAACTTCATCCGGGCTACTTAACGTCATTAGCGGTTACTTGATTTTACCAAACAGGCTTTTAAGTTTTCCAAGTTGACCTTTAGCCGGAATCACTGGCGGTTGTTCGACAGCCAGTGGAGCAGGTGCTGGCTGAGTTTCTGCTTTAGCTTGTTTTGTCTCTTCAGGTTGCTGCTTTGAGCCAAACAGGCTTTTAAGTTTTCCAATTTGGGCTTTAGCGGGAGTCGCTGGCGGCTGTTCCAGTGTCGCTGAAGCAGGTTGAACTTTCGTTTCCTCTTGTTTTATCTCTTCGGCTGGCTGGCTTATATCACCAAAAAAATAATTTTTATTTCCAAATTGATTTTTAGTCGCACTAAACGGCAAACTTTCTGTAGCTACTGGAGCAGGTTGAATTTTTTCCTCGACCTGTTTTTTTTCAACGAAAACCGGGTCTACTTTAATCGGCTTTTGACTAGTGCTTCCAAACAGATTTTTAAGCTTTCCAATCCTGCTTTTAGCGGGACTCACTGGCTGTTGCTTCGCTGGTGCAGGCTCAACTTCCGGTTTATTCTGCTTTATTGCCATAACTTCCGGCTCTGCTTTAACAGGTTCCTGGACGGTTTTTCCAAACAAGCTGTTACTCTTTTCGGCTGTTTCACCCGCTGGTTGTTTAACCGGGCTAACTGGCGGTTGTTCGACGACAACTACTGTCGGTGCAGGTGAGATAACTTCATCG
Organism: Methylobacter sp. S3L5C; assembly: GCF_022788635.1. Lineage (NCBI taxonomy): Bacteria > Pseudomonadati > Pseudomonadota > Gammaproteobacteria > Methylococcales > Methylococcaceae > Methylobacter > Methylobacter sp. S3L5C. The sequence continues at coordinate 1,337,695 of NZ_CP076024.1, forward strand.
GTCTTTTTTAATTCAACCAATGTTTCTTTTTCGTCCGGCTTTACGAGCGCAGGCTGTGCTTGCCCTTTAACCGGATCAACTGACTTGGCTTTTTCCAACTGTGCAATCAAAGTGTCTTTAGTCGTTATTTTTTCTTCCAGGTGCGTTAACTGCTGCTTGGTATTAACCAAATCGAGGGCTTGCTGTTCCAGTTCGGTAAGACGCGCCAATTCAGACAGATGTTTTTCCAGGGTTTTGGATAAAACCTGTTGAGCCTGATCCTGTTGCTGTTGCAACAACAATTTTTGCTCTTCAAACGCCTGTTCCAGTTTGGAAATCTGACTGGTTTGGGCAGCAAGAATTGTTTGCAAGGTATCAATGAGGGCTTCCGTTCCAACACGTCTTGCCGTTTCAGCCTGAAAAGATTGCTGCAACTCGGCTTTCGTCTGCTGCTCGCTACGCAAACGTGTTGTTAACAGATTAATAACTCTATCGTGTTGTTGCCATAAGCCATCTGCTTTAATATCACCCATTAACGGTACCGGGCGCTCGCCAAGATCAAAACTGGTTGCCAAGGTTTGAATAACGCCGGCAATCTCCTTATTACGTTGTGAAAGCTGCTCTTCAATCTTTTCGGCTCGCTCAGCTTCATTTTGGGCAGACTGCCGGTCTTTTTGCATTTGCTCGGTATTGGCAGCCAATTCCTGCTGCATTTGCTGCGTTTGTTGTTGCGCGGCATTAATTGCAGAGTTGAGCTTATTTTGCTCTTCAAGATGCGAGTTTTCACTGACTATAATTTGGTTCTTTAAAGAACCAATCTTGATGCTATAAATAATCGCCGTCAGCAACCAGGCCAGTATCGCTATAGCCAGGGTGTACAAAGGATTGTTCTGGGCCAGTAGAATCCAGTCAGAAATAGTGGCTTTAATAATAGGTAAGTAAGTTTCCATAAATACGTTTCTCAATAAAAAATAACGGTAATATATTGATTTAGTGGTGATTTTATTTTTTTATTTACTGCCATATACCTTAATGGCGAGTCCACATTAACTTAAATATTTGTCTTTAAGAGCCCGTCCATAAACTCAACTTGTCAAAAATTTGAAATTTTTTGTACACTGCTGTTTAGTAAAAATCACCTTAAAACTCAATACCCTGTTCGGCTTTAATGCCCTGCTGAAAGGCATGTTTTATCATAGTCATTTCAGTCACCGTATCGGCAATTTCAATCACTTCGGGTGCAGCATTGCGACCGGTCATAATTAAATGTACCCAGGATGGTTTTTCATTGCGAATAAAATCCGCAATTTCCTGACCGGAAATCCACTGATAGCCGCAACAATAATTAATCTCGTCCAGTAAAACCACATCAAATTCTTCAGAAAGAATTTTCTGTTTGCTAAGCTCCCATATTTCCCGACTGGTTTTAATATCCTGTTCAGGATTTTTGGTATCCCAGGTAAAACCGTCACCCAAAGCATGCCATTCAATGTTATCAAAACGTTCTGCGGCTTTTTGTTCGCCCGTTTGCCATTGCCCTTTTATATACTGAATAACACAGACTTTCATATCCCAACCTGCGGCACGAAAAACCATGCCTAATGCACTGGATGATTTGCCCTTACCTTCACCGGTATTAACTACAACCAGTCCTCGTCGTCTATCTCTCGATTTCATAAACCATTCCGTAATTTGATTAAGTAGTAATAAGGTAAATACTTTATTAGTAGAGAACGCATTGAACGCTTTCAATCATGATAAAGTTACCCTATTCTTTACGCCATTCATTGTAACCTTAAAAAAGAAATTATGACCGAAGCAACTGTTTTATTTTCCAATGCCAAGCAAGTTATTCCCGGCGGCGTAAATTCGCCAGTACGCTCGTTTAACGGCGTAGGCGGCACACCAGTTTTTATTGACCATGCCCATGGCGCTTATGTCTACGATAGTTCGGGCAAGCGTTATATTGATTATGTCTGCTCCTGGGGGCCGATGATTTTAGGCCATGCGCATCCTGACGTTATTGCTGCGGTTAAGCAGGCTGCTGAAAAAGGCCTGAGTTTTGGCGCACCAACAGAAATTGAAACACAAATGGCCCGGCGGGTTTGTGATCTGATGCCATCGATTGAGTTGGTCAGAATGGTCAGTTCCGGCACCGAAGCGACCATGAGCGCCATTCGCTTGGCCAGAGGTTATACGGGGCGGGATAAAATTGTTAAATTTGAAGGCTGTTATCACGGCCATTCGGATTCCTTATTGGTTAAAGCAGGTTCTGGCGCCCTGACTTTTGGAGTCCCCAGCTCACCGGGCGTACCCGCATCGGTTGCTGCAGACACGCTAACCTTAACCTATAACGATAGTGAATCGGTTAAGGCTTTATTTACCGAATTAGGTGAACAAATCGCCTGTATTATTGTTGAACCGGTCGCCGGTAACATGAACTGCATTCCACCAGTACCGGGTTTTCTGGAAACCTTGCGTCAAGTCTGTGACCAATATGGCAGCATACTGATTTTTGATGAAGTGATGACCGGGTTTAGGGTCGGTCTACAGGGCGCACAAGGGGTTTACAACATCAAGCCGGATTTAACCACACTGGGTAAAATTATCGGCGGCGGTATGCCGGTCGGTGCTTTTGGCGGACAACGTAAAATCATGGAACATCTTGCTCCTCTGGGACCGGTGTATCAAGCGGGTACTTTGTCCGGCAATCCTGTTGCCATGGCGGCCGGACTAAAAACACTGGAATTAATCGCCCAACCCGGATTTTATGAAGCCTTATCTGCAAAAACCGAAACTCTGACTGCCGGCTTAAAAGAACGTGCTCATCAGGCCGGTATTGCCATGACTACCAACAGTGTTGGCGGTATGTTTGGTTTATTTTTTAGCCCGGAACAGCAAGTGACGACCTTTGCTCAGGTTATGCAATGTGATCAGGCTTTATTTAAACGCTTTTTTCATGCCATGCTTGAAGCTGGTATTTATTTGGCTCCTTCAGCCTATGAAGCCGGTTTTATTTCGGCAGCGCATACCGATGAAGATCTGAATAAGACGCTGGATAGCGCAGAAGCGCTGTTTAAAAGTTTATAATCCGGTCAGAAAACGACTTTTACCAATATTGTACTGGTTGGTTTTTACAGCTTGCGGGATAAAAAGAAGGCACTTGGTTAGCCAAGTGCCTTTTCGAGGGGAACACACAGGAGAGGTCAAGCATTTATAATACATATAGCAGTTACTATGCCAATAGCACCTAAGCCCTCGTTTCATATAGGTCGACTTACCAATTCAGGTATTCTTGTTTATCTGTTCAAACATTTTCTGCCCTATTTTTAAGCAGCAGTTGCTGTATTAGTGTCCTAATTTGGTGCAACTTTACGTTACTTTAAAAGTTGCAGGAAATTGCTCACAAAGCTTCAAATTTGATCGGTCATTTTTAAAATTCAATTACAAAACAATCTATCACAGACTTGTAGCGCTACTTTAGGCGAAAAGGATGACTCTATCGCAATTAGCATGGCGATACGCACAGTATTTGCTAACCAAATAATAATTATCCCGAAAGGAAAAAGCCAGAAGGCTTGCGGAAAACGTAGCTCCTTTTTGAACAGCCAAAGATAGATCTCGAGAAATATGGTAATCAGGGAAATACCTTCCAAACTCGAATAAGAGGAAAATATTTCAACCTGAAAAGAGGCTGTACCCAATAAGAAAATTTCCGGTTGAGAGACAAGTTCCGAATAAAACCAGCCGAGCAGTAAATAAACAAGCTGCATTGTGGGTTTAGCCAGATTGTTCCAGAATTCTTCTTGATCGAGGGGGTTTTCTTGTCGACCGAGCATTCCTAACAGCATCCAGGCGCAAATTCCCAGCACACAACCCATGAGTAATGCTATATACTCCTGGCGAATCAGTCCTAACCAAAAATGACCTGGAACCAATGCAAGCAACCATAGCATCAATGTTACTCTGGTCAGCGTAAACCAACCTGCAAACCAAGAGGCCGAGAGATGCTCAGGGTTGGTGGGGATGCCGAAAATGAGTTCAGTGACAACCGCGAATGCAGCAAAAGCGAGGAGGTGACATATCAGCCAATACATCCAGCGATGTTCACATGACTGCTCCTGTAAATCACTTAGAATCCCCTTAATCCGAGGGCTGAGAATAAGTAAAAAAGCGCTAATAATCCACAGGCCTGCCGGCCAAATCTCTTTCGAAAAATTAAATATCCACTTGGACCAATTGATATTATTCACCAAAAGAGGTGAGAGGAGTTGGGGTGCTTCATGCCGTGTGGTTATCACTATAAGTTCAATAGACTGTAATCGCGTAGCGCCACCATCTTAAAATATTCTAAATGCACTGGTATCCTTTAGTTTTTTTTGAGGATATCTTATGGCATTAACTGAACAGCAACTAAAAAATATAAAAACATGGCAAGCGCGTGGCTCTTCGCAAACAGCTTATTGCCAAGCACATGGATTGAATAAAAAAAGTTTTCAAGATGGTTTAGCAATTATTAAGCACTTTCCCAAGCAATGGCATCTTCGTTGATTGCAATTGACGTTACACAACCGATTATAACTCCGCCGGCGATAAATGAACCCTTGGGGCTACGGTTAGTCAATGGGCTCTCATTGGAGCTGCTTGTTAACACCTCGCCGCGCTGGCTTGCGGAGCTATTGCAATGCCCGGATTAATAACAGATCCTATCGCTATTTGGTTGGCGGTCGAGTCCGATGACATGCGGCGTGGCATTGACGGCTTGTCAATGATTGCTCAAGAAGCTTTGGGTAAGGTACCTTTCTCAGGTGTCGTCATCGTGTTCAGCAACCGCCCCGGTAATCGCATCAAAGTGTTGCTCTGGTATGCTACTGGCGTATGGCTGTGTCAACGTCGCTCCTGATTAGCAAGATGCTTCAGCTGACCGAAGCCATACCTCTGAACGAGGCCCAATGGCAATAGCCGCGACAAGAAGACGCGATGGAAGCTTATCGAGTTGGAAGCGGCGATTGAAGCGATAGGCAAATGCTGCCAAATAGCGCGAGGTGTATTTTGCGAAACCAAAGGCATGATAAGCACCACCCAAGCTAGTTTTTAGATTACCTAATATCGTATTAATCCAAAGAAAGTCCGGCATATCTTTGGGTTTTCGACCGCCGACTATAATAGCCCGATGCTGGCACCCAGCCTCGGATACCGCCGCAAAACAGCTCAAGCCATCAGAAAGCACGGAGCAGCCAGGTGCAAGGTTGGTTTTAGCCCAGTCAGCAATGGCTTTTTTAGTGAAGCCGGAGACCGGTGTTAATTTGATGCGTAAAGGATGACCATCGTCATCAAGTGATAACGCAGCAACAAAAGGTACCTTATTTTCGGAACCCCGCCCGGCTTTTCCACCACTGAGTTCGCCACCGAAATATGCGTCATCAATTTGAACTTGGCCACTGAGGGTATAACGTGTTTCACGCTCAGACATGGCTTCCATCAATTTATGATGAATGAGCCATGCCGTGGGATAACTGACCGCCAAATATCGTTTCAGAGCCAGCGCAGATAAACCAGTCTTGGTCTGGCTGATTAGGTAGATCGCCAGAAACCAAATAGTGAGTGGTAGCTTGGTGCTTTGGAAGAGAGTCCCTGCGATGAGCGACGTTTGGTGTCGACAAATCTGACACTGGAAAGTGTTGTGCGATCCGACTTTAAATACGCTGTGACCGGTATGACTACAATAACTGCAAACGAAACCTTGAGGCCATCGTGCTTGCTTTAACGCCGCTTCGCATTGTACTTCAGTACCAAATTGTTTGAGAAACTCAGGCATAGATAAGCCCGGTTGAAACTGGATACGATTCATTGACATGACACGACCCTCTTTTTAATGGGCTGAATTCAGAATACTCCAACTTTTGGCGCAATGAGTAGACTTGGCTGAAATACATTGCTAATCAAGAAAATTTATAACGCTTGGCCTATACGCCCCACCAAATCAAATTTTTTTTAAGTACTCTTAACGTAATCAATCAGACTCCCTTGACTAAAGGAAGTCTGGGTACAGAAAATCCCGCACGCCGTTGACGAATTACCGCAGCCAAATAAATCCACGGCGATTGTTGACGAATACAGCGGGTTTCAATAACGCTGATCAGAACCGCGAAAATTCTCGTGCCATCTTCGGTTCGTGTACCATGACAAATACTTCTTAAAATCACCCAATGACGTAATGCTTGCTCAGCCTCGTTGTTGGTCAGAGGTAAATGTGGATGTGCCAATACCTGAAAAATAGCCTCCCAGTCGTTGAGCATTTCTCTGGCTAATGCACGTGCCTTGGTATGTGTCACCGACGCACCCATTACTTCACAGGTACTCCGGTAATCTGATAGAGCGCTTTGATAAGTGATCGATAGCGCCTGATCTGGCGGCATTTCCCGAGCCGCATAAACTGCCTTAATCAGAGTGCCCAGCAGCAAGCCTGTCTGTTCGCCAAACAAGCGTGCCGCCATGTCCAGACTGTCTTTTAACCCTTCGGCCTTACGTATCAGGTGTGCCTAACAACGAAGGCGCTTGAGGTAATAGCGGTAAACTTGCCAACCGTCACTCATTAGCCAGCCTTGAAAATGGCTACTTAATACATTGGTCAGTAATTCTGAGTTTCGATTGGCGATTCAGTAAACGACTACATCAACTGTTTCAAAGGCGGTATAGGCTTTCCGGTATCTGGCTTCAATTCACGGTCACAGCGTACGCAATTTTCCGGATAATGATGCGCTTCTGCAGTAACTTCTATCTTTTGCTAGCGTCCATTACAGGGCGGTCCAAGTTGTTTGCCCGCTTTCCGTTTGTTGCCTCATCTGCCTCGGCCGGTGCTTTTTCTTCGGATTCGGTTTTCGATGCGTCTTCGGTGTCCAGGACGCGATCATCTTCGCCAGAAAATCCATCCTGCCCTTGTTGTTGCTCCTGACCTTCATCGCAGGTGTTAGTCTATCACTACTGGGTGGCCCGTGAGCTATTCCGCGATGTTTGTCTCAGCCGCTCCCTCGCTTCTTTTAAGTCGTAGAGTAGTTTGACGGATAATCGACGCAGAACTTCCTCTGGCAATTGCAGCAATTTTCTTCAGTTAATTGCAGTAGATTGTGGTCACTTAATCTCATGGGAAATAACACAGCACTTTTTTAACCAAATTTTTAGGTTTTTGACGTGGGGACTGAATAATTACGTCTGATATTGCCATCTGAGGGTATATTTATTTGTGGAAGTTAATATACCTGCCAAAAAAAATTGGATGTCAACCAACCCCGTTGAATCTTACGGACAATAAAAAACCCGCTAAGCCTTGCGACTTGCGGGTTTTTGTATTTCTTTGACTCTGTCTGAATTCACCAGTGGAGGTTGCGGGCGGAATCGAACCGCCGTAGATGGCTTTGCAGGCCACTGCATAACCATTTTGCTACGCAACCATAAAGGTGAAATAGAAAAGCCGCGATATTTCGCGGCTTTTCTATTTGTATATTGGAGCGGGAAACGAGATTCGAACTCGCGACCCCAACCTTGGCAAGGTTGTGCTCTACCACTGAGCTATTCCCGCTTTGAATTTATTCAGCTATTATAGGGATTATTAAAATACTGTCAAACTTTATTTTTATTGAATGTCAATTGCCAAAGCCCACGCTTCGTTACCTTTACATTCACCGTCTTCGATTCTGACTTTAGCATAGGTTTTTTGTTTGCCATAAGCATCTGCAAACTCAAGTACAGAAACAGGAGTGCCTTGAGCAATATGCTGACAAGCGCCGGATCTGTCTTTCTCTTCGGTATCATCATAAGCCGAAATTGCACCAGGCGTTACTACCAAACGAACGGTTGCTGCAGCATCATAAGCATTGGCGCTTTTCAATGTATAGCGTTGACCAATAGCGAGATCTTTAAGAGCGGGTCCGGAGATAGTGGGCTTTGAGCTGTCATCGCCCATTGTCATCAATAAAACAAGCAAAATGACTACTCCACCAATGCTGCCAAAAAATACTTTTGGATTGGTTTCTTTTAAACTTAAGAATGAAGAAACCAAGCTGCCTGCCGTATTTTTTGCAGAATCTGCAGGCTGTGTAACATTTTCATCTTGGGCTATTTCTTCTTGAACGATTTCTTCTTGTTTGGTGTTTTCTTCATTACTCATCTCTTATCCTCATAGTGGTGTAATTTTATTTATTATATTGATGAATCATTGGCCAATGCCTTATTTAAGTATTCCCGGGTAACAAGTAAGCACTCTTGATGTTATCAATCTACGACTATTCAAAAGCAGATTGATCACTTACTAATACCTATACTTAATAGGTCAACTTACCACGATCAAAAAAATTTTCAAGTGCTTTGTGACTATTGTCCATCAGATTTAACATTAAAAATGCTAGGGTATTTTTTTAAAGGATCATCATTTGTTATTTTTGCATGATGCGCTTCAGAGTCTTCAGCACATCCTACGAGTAAACTTTACTTATTACGAGTTGCCTTAGCCCCCGCCTTTTTTTACCATCATGCCTTTTGATGGATTATAGCCAATGATGGCTGCTGTCATAAAAACCAGAAAAGCGACCAAGGTAAAGATAAAAGCCTGTTCGTTAAATTGTCCGTACAGGGCAAAACGGATTAATTCAACGGCTTGTGAAAATGGGTTATATTGCGCCAGTTTACTCAGCAACACACTGGATTCTTGCATTTTCCATAAAGGATAGAGTGCTGTCGACATAAAAAACATTGGAAAAATGACAAAATTCATCACGCCGGCAAAATTTTCCAGTTGTTTTATAAAGGATGACAACAATAATCCCAGTGCTCCCAGCATTAATCCGGACAGTATTAAGGTTGGTAATACCCATAAATAGCCTTGCCACGGTGCATGGATGTCATAAAACCAGGCAATACCCAAAAATACATAAACCTGTAAGATGGACACGCCCGTTCCTGCCAACAATTTACTGAGTAATAAAAACCAACGCGGTAATGGACAGACCATCAGTATGCGCATACTGCCCATTTCCCGATCATAAACCATGGATAATGAACTCTGCATACCGTTAAATAACTGAATCATACCAATCAGCCCCGGCGTTATATAAACTTCATAAAGAATATAGGTTTCATAGGGAGGGGTGATGGCAAGGCCCAAGGCTGCCCTAAAGCCGGCCGCGAAGATAAACAACCAGACCAAAGGCCTGACCAGCGCGGAAATAAAGCGTTCACGTTGGGTAACAAAACGCCATAATTCCCGTCCGATAATGCCCCACATGGCTCGCCAATAATGCAGAATGTTTACGCTGGATGTTCCTGTCTTGCGTCCTTTGGGTGAAGGCAAATCCGCTTCCCGCTGATTAGTCATGCCTGATCTCCTTGCGTCAAGTTGTAAAAAGCATCTTTTATCGATGCCGTATTGGTTATTTTAAGAACTTCGTCTACGGTATCATTGGCTTTAATTTGGCCTTTATGGAGAACGATTAAATGATCATCGGGATAAATTTCATCAATTAAATGACTGGCCCATAAAACCGCCAGCTTTTCATCAGCCGCCAAATGATGTACATACTCAACAATAGCCAAGCGGCTAGGTACATCCAGACCGACAGTCGGTTCATCCAGCAACAATAACGCCGGTTTATGCAGTAATGCCCGGGCAATTTCTACGCGTCGTCGATGTCCGCCATTAAGCTGGCGTATTTTCTCAAAACGTCGGTCAAACATGTTCAGACGTTCCAATTCCTGTTGAATCCGTTGCATGGCCAGTTTACGTCCCAAGCCATGCAAGGCTGTGTGATAACGTAAATTTTGCATGACCGTTAAATCCATATCCAGGGTGGTTTGCTGAAAAACCACGCCCAGTTTTGTTAATGCTTGCCGAGTTTGCTGTTTAATATCAAAACCACATAACTCGATACGGCCTTCATGGCTATCGTACAAGCGCGTAATCAACGAAAATAACGTACTCTTTCCAGCGCCGTTAGGACCTAAAAGTAGCGTACATTCACCGGCATGAATTTTAAAGTTAACCTGATCAAGTGCCTTCTTGCCACTATAAGAGAAACTCAAATCCTCGATGGATAATGCGATGGGTGTCTTCATGGTTTTACCGCAACGCCCCAGGGATAATTACCGACGCCAATCGATTTAGTCACCGTTTGACTATCCAGATCAATAATCGAAATATCATTACTGGTACCGTTGGTGGTATAGAGACGCTTTTGATCGGGAGAAAAAGCCAGATTCCAAACCCGTTGACCAACCAATAGCGTTTTTTCTACAGCAAAGGTTTTGGCATTAACGACCGCCACACGGTTTGCCGGCCCCAAAGCTACATAGCCTCTATTGCTGTCTTTATCAATGATGACGCCCACCGGCTGAATTTTATCGGCAGTAACACCGGCAACTTCAAACTTGATCGTCTTGATGATTTGCTTGGTCTTTACATCCAGAATCATTAAGGTCCCAGCCATTTCTGAAGTTACCCATAATTGTTGGCTATCTGCTGTAAAACCAACCGCACGCGGACGGGGATCAACCAGAGTATTTTCGACGATAGTATTGGTTTTGGTATCAATCCAGTGCACCATATTGGTGGTTTCTGAAGCACTGATCAGCCACTTGTTATCGGGGCTAACGATAATTCCTTCAGGTTCGACGCCGACCTTGATTTGTTTGACGGCTTTTTTGCTGGCAATATCAATTACCGTGACCAAGCTGTCATCTTCGTTTGACACATAAATCTTGTCACCGGCAGGATTTAACGCAAAAGTCTCCGGATCATCGCCCGATGGCAATTGCCCGACTTCTTTCAGCGTCTCGGCATCAATAATTTTTATAGTATTGTCATCGCTGGTCGCGATATATAAAAATTTGTTATCCGGGCTGATAGTAATCCCTCGGGGACGTTGACCTATGGGTACTGTTTTGATTAATGTTCCCGTTATCGGATCAACCACGGCCAGCGCATTGTCTTTTTCCAGCGTGACAAAAACGCTTTCAGCCTGAACGGTTCCGGTTAATGCCAGCGCTAAAAATAACCCAAAGTTCTTCTTTTTCATTATCATTTATTTATCCCATTTGCATTGCGATTCAGGTTGATCATAACCCAAGGTATCCAGTTCGGTTTTTGGATGCAAAAAGCCTTCAATGGGTGCCACCGCCACCAATGACCTCGGTGCTGCCAGCAAAACCGGTTGCCGCAACTGACCGTCCCAAGAGCGAAAAGACAACGGATTGCCGGTGTAGCCATTTAAGGCAAACGCATCGCTTAACAGGTAAGCTTTAACGGGAATCAGATCAACGGACTGACTGCGGGTAGCTGCTTCACCAATCGCTCTAAGGGCTAAATAAGCGGCATAATCCTGCTCTTCCATCCAGCGTCCGGCTTTTTCTTTGAAGCGGTTTTGTATCTGTACAGCGCCCCATTGCTCATGCGTTCTATGCCATGATGTAGCAATCAATCCCTGAGTCCCTATCACCGGTCTTGGAATCCAGGTGCGATAGTCAAGATATTCGCCAAATTGGCCTTGTTCATCAGCGACTACCAAGACATCATAATCATCCTCTGCCTGGGTAAATACCGCTACATCCGATTGCGCGGTACGCCGTGCGTCATAAGTATGCTCCCAGGTTTTTTCTGCCACTATTTTCATGCCAAAACGCTTGGCTGCGCGTTTGACGGCATCGGCAAATAAACGATCTTCCTGGGTAGATCCAATGATTAGAAACCACTTGGTCCAGCGTTTCTTCATCATATATTGCGCCAAGGCATCGGCACGCATCGCTCTGCTGGGCAAAATATGCAAAACATTATGCCGGCACTGCTCATTGCGCAACGCATCATCGACCGTCGCCACATCAAATAACAGCATTTGCCGGGCAGCAGGCAAATCAGCGATCAGGTTTAATTGCTCAGCCGGCAAATTAACGACGACATACTGAAATTTTTTACTAATTTCTTTAGTAAAAGTATCGATAACATTACCGTCTACCGGCACAATAAATTTGCTTAATTGATAGTGCTGGCCGGTAAATTCACCAGTCGTATTATCATCATCAATACCCAGTTCTGCGCCGAACACACCTTTGTTTTTAATAAAGGCATCCAGATTGGATAATGGCGGCGGCACGTTTTGATCCTGGCTTAAATAAGCAATGGCAATGGTTTGTTTGGCTTTCGCAGAAACAACTCCTATGCCAACTAACTGAATAATTAATAAAACAGTCACCATTATCCGAACAGGCTGATTAATTGATCGCATTATTCCTCAACAATAAAAAATTCATTTTTTTCATTTTAACGGATTCATAAACTTTTTTTTGGTTTTTACAAAAGTTTATAGCGAGTGACCGGTTAACTAAAACTTGATAGCACAGCTTAATTCACGCAAACTTTGGTCATTATTATTTTTTCCAGTCCGGCTTTTTAAGTTGAGCCTGGTATGTACAGGCTGATCTAAAATGACATCAAGTATTTTAAGTGCAATAACTCTCTATCCGGTAAAGTCCTTGGCGGGCATTAGTGTAAGCAGTTGGCCGGTTGTTAAGACGGGACTTTTGTACGACAGAAAATGGATGTTGGTTGACGCCGCCGGACATTTTTTAAGTCAGCGCAAGTTACCAAAAATGGCTTTAATCAAAACAGCATTAACCGAGAGCCACTTAATCTTGTCTGCATCCGGAATGGCAAGCCTGTCATTACCGTTGATACCCACTGATGGCGATATTATTAGCAGCACGATATGGCATGACCAATGTGAGGCACGAAGCGTATCAAAAGAAGCGGATCAATGGTTAAGCTATTTTTTAAAGCTGGATTGTCGGTTGGTTTATCAGCCTGCCGAGATGGTAAGGCCGGTTGATCCGCGTTACGCCGATGCGACTGACAATGTATCTTTTGCTGACGGCTTTCCATTTTTGATTATTTCAGAAAACTCACTGACGTCATTAAATCAGGCAATGAACTTAAATTTATCCATGGCTCGCTTCAGACCCAATCTGGTTATTTCCGGTTGCGTTCCATATGCAGAAGATAGCTGGAGAGAAATCAGTATTGGCACTATTGATTTTAGGCTCACCAAGCCTTGCTCACGTTGCTCGGTTCCGGCCATTGATCCGGAAACTGCACAAACTGGAAAAGAACCGCTGACAACGCTCAACCGCATCAGAAAGTGGGAGAATAAGATCTACTTTGGACAAAATGCCCTGCATAATCAGCTTGGCACCTTAACCGTGGGCGATGCGCTACACGTTAAAGCAACCGGCGTAAAACAACCGCCGATTTAACTTGGCGAGATAAATTAACTGTTTACCGAAGGGCATGCTTATTTTACAGCACCCAAAGTTTTAGTGATTTTTTCAGTAATATCTTCTACGCCTTGTGTGACTATTTTTTTCTCGCCGCCCTTAACTTCATAAAGATATTCGCCAGAAAGCCCTTCTGTTTTAACATCAACCAAATGCGCCATCAGATAAAAAAACAAAAAACTGGGTTTGTGCAGTCTTCCTACTATCACATAATCGGCGGCAAATTTTTTGCCAAGTTGAGCTGCAACATCCGGATGATCAAAAAGATAGCCCACTCCGGCATTGGCTTGTTGTTGGGCATCTTGGGGTATGGAGACAATGTCGTAACCTGATTTTTTAAGCTCGTTTTCCATGAGCGGTTTAATTGAAGCAGTGCGGGTTACTTCTGCAGGTATGCCCGGGGCAAGTGTCATATCTTTTAATTCAAAATCCAGAACGGCTATACGCGGGTTGGCGGATACATTGGTAAACCCCATGCATAATAAGAGCGCAAAAATAAAGTAGTGCAATTTAACAATTTTATTCTTTTTCATAAGTTATAATCCCGATGAATTAAAGTGCTGAATGGATAAGCAGTGGACTGATAGCAATTATCCAAATTTGGCTTTGTCATTGTGCTGCAAAAAGACAGTATAACCTTTTAAGTGCCGATAAAAATTGCTCATTGGGGAAAATAAAAGCTGAAAGCTGATGGTGTCGCTGGTGTTTACTTTGTTGTGGTTGGTGTTTGCAAGTCTTTATCTTTGCCTGTTTTAAATGGATGAACTGAATAATTTGGTCTGAAGCGCTGTAACTTTAATTAACATCAAAGGAAAATCAATGTTGCCTCATCATTACGAAACTCACCGGACTCATCGCATTGGCTGGCTGCGTGCTGCTGTTTTAGGCGCAAATGATGGTATTGTTTCGACCGCCAGTTTAATTGTAGGTATTGCCGCCTCTCATGCCGCGCATAACGATATTGTCCTGGCGGGTGTGGCAGGACTGGTTGCCGGAGCCATGTCGATGGCCGCCGGTGAATATGTGTCAGTTAGTTCACAAGCCGATACCGAAAATGCGGATTTGGCGCGTGAACGTAAAGAGCTGGATGAAAATATTGATCATGAACAAAAAGAGTTACAAGCTATCTATATAGCGAGAGGGCTTGATGCTGTTCTTGCCGGACAAGTCGCACAGCAGTTGATGGCGCATGATGCGTTGGGTGCACATGCCCGTGATGAGTTGGGTATCTCGGCAACCGGAGCCGCTAGGCCCGTTCAAGCGGCATTGACTTCGGCAGCCACTTTTTCGATTGGTGCCGTGTTGCCGCTATTAATAGTTATGTTTGGCCCTAATGAGAACTTAATTATTTTGGTGTCATCGGCCTCTTTGCTGTTTTTGGCCTTGCTGGGCACGTTGGCGGCTTATACCGGTGGCTCTGGTATTATTAAGAGCGCTTTTCGGGTAACTTTCTGGGGCGCATTGGCGATGGGTTTAACCGCAGGTGTTGGTTCGGTTTTTGGTACAGTGGTTTAGCTTATAGTATGTGTCTGGTTTTAAAAACCAATGCCCACGAAAAGCACGAAAAATATCTGTTGGAAGCTTTATTCCGATGGGCTCTCTTTAGCCGACAACAGGCTTTATGGTAAAGTGGCGTTTGGGGTGGCTCTAAAAAGAATGACGGCACCTGCTGGCAGCATAACTAATATTATTAAATGATGAACACTATAAAACAATTACTGATACCTAAAATCGAGATGTGGTTAGGGCTTTTTTTGCTGTTATTACTCTTGGCTACTCAAAGTGCCTTTGCTGCAGAGATTAAGGTTTCTGTGGATCGTAATCCGGTTAGTTTGGATGAGTCTTTTCAGATTACCTTTACCGCAACCGAGTCACCTGACGATGATCCCAGTTTTGGCCCGTTGCAACAGGATTTTTCCATACTCAGCCAAAGTAGCGGTAGCAGTTCATCATGGGTTAATGGCAAATCCAGCAAGACGGTGCAGTGGAAGCTTAGCGTCATGGCTAAACAGGCGGGCGACCTGGTGATTCCTGCGGTGAAGTTTGGCAAGGATGTAAGTCAGTCGATTACTATTCGGGTGACTGACAAGACAGCCAATAAAGCCGTCAGTAACGATGAGGAATTGTTTATAGAAGTTGAGGCGATACCGGAAAACCCCTATGTACAATCTCAGGTTTTTTATACCTTGCGTTTATATACCAGAGTTGACATTTCTCAGGCCAGGCTCAACGAGCCTGAGCTTTCAGATGCGGTCATTGAACGGTTAGGCGAAGACAGTAATTATAATACTCAGGTTAATGGTGTTAACTATTCCGTGACCGAACGAAAATATGCTTTTTTCCCGCAAAAAAGCGGTAAATTAACCATTAAACCGTTGTTATTAACTGCGGAAGTGTTAACCGGTAGCCGCCCGGGTTTTAATGGTTTTTTTAATTCGCAGACCAGTAAAACCAAAAACGTTGAATCCAAAGCGATTACGCTGGATGTAAAACCGGTACCGGCATCTTTTACCGGAAAGCATTGGCTATCATCAGAACAACTGGTGCTAAAGCAGGACTGGTCGGGTGATATTCAACAAATGAAGGTTGGCGAGCCACTGACCAGAACTTTAACTTTAATTGCAAAAGGTACAACGGTTGGTCAACTTCCTGAATTAAATACCACCAATACCAATGATCAGTTAAAAGCTTATCCAGACCAACCGGTATTACAGGAGCAGAAAAAAGTCGATGGTCTGCTGGCTTTCAGGGAAGAAAAAATCGCTTTGATTCCTTCAAAGGCAGGCAGCTATACATTGCCGGCGATAGAAATCCCCTGGTTTAACACTCAAAGCCAAAAAATGGAAATCGCCAAAATTCCGGAAACAACATTGACTACGCTTGCGGTTGCTACGCAGACGGTCGCCATTGAACCGGCGGTTACCCCGGCAACACCACAAAAAGTTGCAACCGGCCCGGTTATTAATAGTCCGCAAGAAACGAATATCTGGTTATGGATTTCTGTATTTTTGGCCGCAGGTTGGCTAATAACGGTCGTTATTTTCTTAACCAAACGCACGGTTAAAAAACCGGTTATTGAAAATGATGATGCCGACATCAGTTTAAAGGCATGTATTAAGAACTTAAAAAAAGCTTGTGCCAATAACGATGCGCTGGCGGCTAAAGATGCCTTGCTTGAATGGGGACGGCAAAAGTTTAATGCGACCAATCTTGGTGCCATTGCCGGCTTTTGTGATGCCCGCTTAAGAGACGAAATTCTGCATTTAAACCATGCCTTATACGGTAAAGAAGTCGGCCAGTGGCAAGGCAAAAAACTGTTTCAGACTTTTACTGAAAATAAAGCCCTGGAAAGAATTACTACGTCTGTGGATAAAAGCCTGGAACCGCTTTATCGATTATAGGAGCTTTGTAAACTCGCATTAAATCTTAAACAGCATCACCACGAAGACACGAAGGACACGAAGAAAGAAAAAACTTCGTGTCTTCGTGGTGAATAAAATAGTTAAGTCAGCCGTACCGCACTATGTCAATCTTCCGCTTTCAGCAGTTTTCTATTATACAGCGACAATCAGCGATGAAGGTTTGCACGGATGCCGTTTTATTTGGCGCTATGGCTCCGGTCAGTCGTGGTGACAGGGTTTTGGATATTGGTGCGGGCACAGGAGTATTGTCCTTGATGGTAGCTCAATTGGGAGCTGCACAGGTAACGGCGGTAGAATTAACACAACCAGGTTATGAAGAAGCCAAGTTAAATTTCGATAACAGTCCCTGGGCTGATCAGCTCGAAGCCGTGCATCAGGATATTCAATGTTTTGCCCGTTCTGCCGGACGTGAATACGACCTGATTATTTGCAATCCGCCATTTTTTGAAAATCATAGCAAGACCACCGATGCGCTGAGAAAGGTCGCCAGACACAATGATAAGTTGCCGTTTACCGAGTTAATTAACAGTGCCGATCAATTACTCGCCAGTCAGGGTTTGTTTTACCTGTTACTGCCGATGCATGCCGTAGAAAAATTTGTTGAAGCGGCCTTAGTGGCGGGTTTTTATTTAAGCCATCAAACTGATTTTCGTGGCTATGTTCATAATAATGCCAAGGTTTCCGCGCTGACTTTTAGCCGTACAGTTAGTGTATTGGTTGGATCGTTAATGACAATTTACGAATCTCACCGGGTTTATTCGAAAGCAAGCGAGGCTTATTTGTCGCCCTTTCTGTTAAGATTTGCCAAGGATTAGCAGGGAATAACGAAGCTTAAGATCGAAGTGTGTGGAGGATAAGATGAGTAGTTATTTTTTGTGAGTTGCATTAACGGCATAGTTTTTGGGGTAGGGCAGTTGTTTTTTAAGTTGGATAGTTTTTGCAACACATCCCTGTGTTGCGACTATTCATTAAATTATCTGACGACTTTGTGTCCGCGATTACCCATACAATTGTTATAAGAACTTTTGTATTTTTCTTCAGTGCTTAGACCTTTATAGGCACCACCACCAAAGCCGCCACCGGCAGCGCCTATCGCTGCACCCATGCCCGGACTTCCGGTAAATGCACCAATAATGGCACCGCCAGCCGCACCAAGTAAAGCACCTGTTCCAGCGCCTATAGCGGTTTCTTTGGTAGTTCCACCCGATGCCTGATCTGCCAGCTGCTTACATTCAGCCATATCCTGGTTAATACGATAAGCATTAGGATCATTATATGAATCGACGGTGGGTTGGTATCCGCCATAGCTATAGCAACCCGAGAGCAATATGCTGCCGATAAAAACGCTACTGATTGTTAATTTTTTCATATCGATTACCTCATAAAATTTTTTCGAAGTTTATCAGCTAACTATGAACGAAGTATGAATATTTTCTCGCTCATAGTTCTCTTAAGATTCGTAGTGGAGATTTATTAAGCACATGCCTTACGCCCCAGCATCCTGCGATGCCAACGGATAGAGCCCCTGTAACAGGTATTATTGCCCATAAATATAAATCGGGATGATATTCTATAGCCATCACTTGCGTATATAAAACATAAATAATGGCTTCTGAAATAACCACAGCCAACACGCCGGAAATTAGTCCAAGTGTGCCAAATTCAATAATATGCGTTGTTCTTAATAAGGAACGGTTCGCGCCCAGCGTTCGCATTAAAGCGCCCTCATAAATTCGCTCGTCCAAGGTAGCATAAACAGCGGCAAACAACACGGTAAATCCAGCCATTAAGGCAAAGTAAAGCAAGTAGTTTATGGCTTGTGTTAATTGAGTCAAGATGGTTTTAAATTGCTTTAAAATTAAATCAACTTCCAGAATGGTGGTGCCGGGATATTTTTTTACCAGTGTATTTAAGGAATTTTTTTGTGATTCAGGTAAATAAAAGCTGGTGATAAAAGTGCTGGGATAGGCATCCAGAGTTCCTGGTGAGAAAACCATATAAAAATTAGGTTTCATTGTATCCCATCTCAGTTCACGAATACTGGTCACCGTCGCATTAATTTGTTGGCTGCCAACAGTAAATTTTAAAAGATCGCCGAGTTTTATTTTCAGGCTGCCAGCCAATTTTTGTTCAATAGATACTTGCCCCGGTTGTTGATTACTCCACCAGTTTCCGGCCACCAGTTTATTTTCTTCGGGTAGATCCTGGGTCCAGGTGAGGCTTAATTCTCTATGCGTGGCATTTTCGCCTTGCGAATCTTTGCTGACAATTTGCTGGACAGGCGTGTTGTTGATTTCTACCAGACGACCTTTAACCACAGGATAAAATTGGCTACCATTAATATTTTGCTGTTGCAGTTCTTGTTGAAAAGCCGCTTTTTGGTCGGGAAAAATATTCAGCGCAAAATGATTAGGTGCGTTATCTGGTAATTGCTTTTGCCAGTTATCGATTAAATCGGTACGTACCGTAAAACTGAGTACCATGGCAACCAAAGTAATACTAAAAGCCAAAATCTGGCTGACGCTGGCGCGACTATTTCTTAACAAGCCTTGCAGTCCAAAACGCCAGGTCAAGCTCATGGCTGGCAGCCATTTACTGGCGATATTTAACAAGGCAACAGTCAGCAAGCCCAACACCAACAAAGTCAGTAGGCCAACGCCTAAAATGCTTATCGTCATTTTTAGGTCATCGGTATATTTCCATATTAACAGACCAATAATACCAATGGACAAACCGTATATCAGCCATGCGCTGCTGGGTACAGGTTCCAATTCCCGGCGTAATACCCGTAGTGGAGACACTTGTTTAAGTCGCAACAGCGGTGGCAAGGCAAAGCCTAATAACGTGGCCATACCGATGATAAAGCCAAATAAGACGGCCAATAATCCGGGGCTGGCGACTTGTTGCGGGAGTAATTCTCTTAATAAATAGAATAAACCTTCTTGTGTAAACCAGCCCAACAAGCAACCTATGCCACTGGCTAATAATCCCAAAACAATAAATTGGCTGCTATAAAGCCAGAGAATTTCATTTTGCTTACAACCTAGACAGCGTAACAGGGCAATGGCATTAAAATGTCGCTCGGTATAACGGCGGGTCGCCATGGCAATGGCGACACCAGAAATTAAAATAACCAGGGTACTGGATAATCCCAGATAACGTTCTGCACGATTTAACGCTGAGCCCAGTTCAGGACGATCGTCATGAATATCCAGCAGGCGTTGCGAAGGATTTAATTGCGGTTTAAGCCATTGTTTGAATTCAGCCAGGGCTTTCGCTTCACCACTGAATTGAAAAAAGTAATGTACACGACTACCCGGCTGGACTATGTTGGTATCGTGTAAATCTGCCATATTAATCATGACGCGCGGTGAAAAGCTGTAAAGATCACCTTTTTTATCGGGTTCGTAGGTAATGATATGGGTGATGGTCAGTTGTTTTTCACCGACGGTTATCGGATCACCTAATTTGAGTTTAAGTGCCGAAAAAATACGTTTTTCAAGCCAGGCTGTGCCTTGCTCCGGGCCTTTATGACTAACGGTTTCGGTAGAATAATCTGCAGTTGTCGTTTTTAAAAAACCACGCAGGGGATAACTGGCGCTGACGGCTTTGATACCTGACAGTAACAGTTCATCATGTTCAATTAATACGCTGGAAAATTCTGCCGTTTGTGCTTGTGCCAAATCCAGTTGGGTTGCTTTGGCTAACCATTCAGTGGCTATCGGGGCAGGGCTGGAGATGACTAAATCGGCCGCCAAAAATTCGGCAGCTTGATTGGTCATGGTGCGTTGCAAACGATCAGAGAACAGGGCAATAGCGGTTGAACTGGTGACGGCAATAATTAATGCCAGTATTAATATGGTTAATTCACCCGAACGGCTATCACGCCATAACAACCGTAGCGCCAGATTAAAGCGGCTCATACCATACACCCGGCATCCAGTTGAATGCTGCGTTGACAGCGAGCAGCTAAAAGATGATCGTGTGTTACCAGAATCAGGGTGGTCAGATTTTCACTATTCAGTTCGAAAAGTAAATCGGTAATTGTCGCACCGGTTTTGCTGTCCAGGTTGCCGGTAGGTTCATCGGCAAAAAGAATCGCCGGTTTGGTAACAAAGGCTCTGGCCAGCGCAACGCGCTGCTGTTCGCCGCCAGAAAGTTGTCTTGGTGTATGCGATAAACGGTGCGACAAACCCACCCGATGTAATAAAGCCGTCGCCGCGGTTTTAGCCTGTTTATTACCGCTTAATTCCAGGGGTAGCATGACGTTTTCCAGTGCGGTGAGGCCATGCATTAATTGGAATGATTGAAAGACAAAGCCAATCAGCTCATTGCGTATGGCTGCCCTGCCATCTTCGTTCATGGCGGTTAATAGTTTACCGTTAAGGCTGATTGATCCCGAACTGGGGGTATCCAATCCCGCCAACAAGCTTATTAAGGTAGATTTTCCTGAGCCGGATTCGCCAACAATGGCAATGCTTTCACCAGATTTGATTATCAAATCTATCGATGACAATATATGCAATGTTCCTTCGGAAGTGATTACCGATTTACTCAGGTCTTGGGTTACTATAATGTTGTTTGATATTTGCTTAATTTGAGTTTGCATAATGCCTAGTTTTTTATTTGCTGTAATAGTTTCATTAATATCCCTGTCTGCTATGGCCAAGCCACCTATAATAGTAGTTTTAGGTGATAGTATTAGTGCTGGTTATGGAATTGAAGTTGAGGAAGGTTGGGTTGCTTTACTACAAAAAAAACTGCTTGAAATTAACAGTCGTTACCGTATCAGCAATGCCAGTATCAGTGGCGATACCAGCGCAGGTGGGCTGGCGCGTATCGACCAAATTTTAACCACACATAAGCCCGGTTTTGTATTACTGCAACTGGGCGCGAATGATGGCTTGCGTGGTTTGTCACCCGTACAAATGAAAAGTAATCTTGCCGAAATTGTTCATCGTGCCCAAAAATCCGGATCAAAAGTGATTTTGCTGGGGATGAAAATTCCACCTAATTACGGTAAGCGTTATGTTGATATGTTTTACAATGTTTATCCGCAATTGGCTAAAGAGCTGGATATTCCTATTGTCCCTTTTATTCTCGAAGACGTGGCGTTGAAAAAAGACTTGATGCAAGCTGATGGATTGCATCCAAATGCCAAAGCACAGCCAGTCCTTGCAAAAAAAATTGAGCCTTATCTTTTTCCTTTACTTAAATAAACGAGAGCTACTGATGTCAGTATTAACATTGAAACATGCAAATCTTATTATAAACACCGCTGTCCATATAGCGAGAGAATTAAATCTGGCACCCTTGACAGTTGTCGTGCTGGATGCCGCAGGTCATGTAAAAGCCCTGCAAAGAGAAGATGGTGCCAGTATGATCAGGCAACAAATTGCCACGGCAAAAGCTTGGGGTGCGGTTAGCATGGGTGTATCATCTCGCAGTTTGGCAGGCGTAGCTGCACAACGACCTGATTTTATAAATGCTTTAATCAATATTTCTGATGGAAAAATAATGCCGGTTCCTGGTGGCGTTCTTATTCGTGATTCTGAAAATAATCTTATTGGTGCTGTCGGTATCAGTGGCGATGTGTCTGATCAGGATGAGCGCTGTGCCATCGAAGGGATAGAGGCGGTGGGCTTTTTTGCTGTGGTTTGAGATTAATCTATAGATTGGCAATTGTGACTACTCAGTTATTAAAAAATGAGGGCTGAGATGCCACAAACTCACAGAGTATCAAATAAATTTCCCTGTCATTTGATACTCTGTGTAGTAACGGATGCAGATAGTGAAGATTGTTGCTGAGGACGGATTCATTAGAGATTTAATCTTTTTGCTTTCCTATCTTGTTTAACTTGGATTTCGGTTCGCTATCTTCAGGGTAGTTAACATCAGTGCTTTCTTTAGGCACAAATAAACGTGAACATAACAAACCTACTTCAAATAATATCCACATTGGTAAGGCGAGCAAGGTCTGCGAAATAGGATCAGGCGGCGTTAAAAATGCAGCAATAACAAACGCTGCAACAATGACATAAGGACGTTTTTCAGCAAGACTGGCTTGGGTTACCAAACCTGTCCAAACCATGACAATGGTAAATATGGGTACTTCAAAACAGATGCCAAAGGCAAAAAACAAGGTTAAAACAAAATCCAGATACTTGGTAATATCCGTCATTATTGCAACACCCTCAGGCGCGGCAGCTGTTAAGAAGCCAAATACCAACGGAAAAACGACAAAGTAAGCAAAGGCCATACCCAGATAAAACAGAAATGTACTGGCAATCAATAGCGGAAAAATCATCCGCCGTTCCCGCTTATACAGGCCGGGTGCTACAAATGCCCAAAATTGGTAAAGAATAACAGGGATTGAAATAAAAACTGCGACAACCAGTGCCAACTTAAACGGCGTAAAAAAAGGCGATGCCACATCAATAGCAATCATCGTGCTATTTTTTGGCATGTGTTTCATTAACGGTCCGGCGAGGATACTGTAGATTTGGTTAGCGTAAGCCGATAAACCCAAAAACACCACTAATACGAATACGACGACTTTTAACAGGCGATTACGCAATTCAATCAGGTGACTGATAAAAGGCTGCGCAGCCTCTTCGAAACTATTCTGGCTCATGGGGTGGCTTAACTTTTTCTAAAGATTCTTCCGGCAAGGCGGCAAGTGAGTCTTTAATAGACTTTGCGGCATCAGTAGTCTCGTTGATTGCGGCATGAAATTCCTCCAGCTCCAACTGTTCTTTAAATATCTGGCGGATTTCTTCTTCGTGTAGTTCCTGTTTTATTTCTGCCTTGACAGACGCCACCATCGCGCGTGATTTACCTATCCAGAAACCGACAATTCGCGCCACTTTGGGTAATCGTTCGGGACCTATAACCAATAAACTGACCAAACCGATCATAATAAGCTCGGAAAATCCTACATCAAACATATCAGACTTTTTCGTTTTTCTTTGAAGTGATTTCACCTTCTATGGTTTCACTTTCATCTTCAGTTTCAGCGTGTTTTTTTTCTTCTTCACCTTCTTTAACGGAGGCACGAAAACTTTTAATAGCTCCACCCAGATCTGCGCCTATATTGCGCAGTTTTTTTGTACCAAAAAGTATAATAACAATAACCAATATAACTAATAATTCTTTAATACCGATGCCCATTTCTTACTCCAGTGATCTGTAAATATTATCGAATGTTGCCTTTCATCCCATGCTCTTGGCGGGATATGGGAGTATTTTGTATAACGATGAGTTTACCAAAATTATAATGCACATTTTTAAGCAACGACTATTAAGTTATCTTAATAAACTGATTACGCCACTGCGTTTGCCCTACCGGATATTTTAGAATACTTGTTAAGTATAATAAAACGCTATTATTAGATTACACCATCTTTAAAATTGATGGGCAAGATGTTTCAGTCAGTGCTGTATGGGCGCGTCTGTGCTTGGCACTCAGGGCAACCACATGGAATCGCCGTTACGGTCATTGATATCCATGTCGATACTGGTTGAGGTTTCTTGCCAATCAGGTCCAATGTTGGGGTTTCAGCGAAATACGTGACAAAGAGTAAGTCGCTAATTATTGAGTCTTTACCGTATTACGTTGTGCTTTCTCATCCAGACCGGACAAGCCAAAACGGCGTTGCAGTTCTTGCAGTACATCATCCGGGCCCAAGCCTTGGTCGGCAAGTAATACCATGCAATGAAACCACAAATCGGCCATTTCATAAATAATCTGTTGTTTATCGCCATCTTTAGCAGCGATAACGGTTTCTGTCGCTTCTTCGCCTATTTTTTTCAGGATAGTATTTAGGCCTTTTGCATAGAGACTGGCTACATAAGACTTATCTGCTGACTCCAGCTTACGCTGTTCCAGAATACCGGCTAATTGTTGTAATGCTTCATTCATTTTTTTTATACATGGTTTTAGGATCTTTCAACACCGGTTCAACAGCTTGCCATTGGCCGTCAATCAGGCGACGATAAAAACAGCTTTCGCGTCCTGTGTGGCAAGCAATGCCGCCTTCCTGTTCAATTTTAAGCAGGATAACATCCTCATCACAATCCAGAAACAATTCCATAATTTTCTGTCTGTTACCTGATTCTTCGCCCTTGCGCCATAATTTGTTGCGTGATCTTGACCAGTAAACCGCATAACCTTCCGAGGCGGTTAACGCTAAGGATTCACGATTCATCCAGGCAAACATGAGTATTTTTCCGGTGTCAGCTTGTTGCGCAATAACCGGACAAAGACCGTCTTCAGTCCAGCGTATGGCATCCAGCCACGAAATACTCATAAGCGCATCTCTATGCCGCGTGCAGCCATATGTTCTTTGGCTTGTTGAATAGTGTATTCGGCAAAGTGAAAAATACTGGCTGCCAAAACGGCATCGGCTTTACCTTTAATTACACCATCAGCCAGATGATCCAGATTACCGACACCGCCTGAGGCAATAACAGGTACAGCGACCGCTTCACTAATCGATCGGGTTAGAGGCAAATCAAAGCCCTCTCGGGTACCGTCTCTGTCCATACTGGTTAACAGAATTTCACCAGCACCATAGGTAACCATTTTTTGCGCCCAGCCAATGGCTTCTATGCCGGTAGATTTACGTCCGCCATGAGTAAAAATTTCCCAACGATCAACTTCGCCTGGTTGACTGACTTTCTTGGCATCTATGGCGACAACAATACATTGCGAACCGAAACGATCTGCGGCTTCGCGAACAAATTCAGGATTAAATACGGCAGCGCTGTTAATGCCGACTTTATCCGCTCCTGCATTGAGCATACGGCGAATGTCGTCCAAGGTTCTGATACCACCGCCGACTGTCAACGGAATAAATACTTCACTGGCAACCTGCTCAACGACATGCACAATCGTGTCTCGGTTATCATGAGTGGCAGTAATATCCAAAAAAGTAATTTCGTCTGCACCTTCGCGGTCATAGCGTCTGGCGATTTCTACAGGATCGCCGGCATCACGAATATCAACAAACTTGACACCTTTAACCACACGGCCGTCAGCGACATCCAGGCAGGGAATAATACGTTTGGCCAGGCTCATGAGGCACTAAAAGATTCGGCCAGTTTTTCCGCTTCGGCAAAATCCAGGGTGCCTTCATAAATCGCACGTCCGGTAATTGCGCCCATAATGCCTTGGTAAGCTACTGCGCCCAAAGCTTTAATATCATCAATGTTGGTAATGCCACCCGAAGCAATGACCGGGATTTTAATGGCTCTGGCCAAGCGTGCTGTGGCTTCAACGTTGACGCCTTGCATCATGCCGTCTCTGGAAATGTCGGTATAAATAATAGCCTCTACACCATCTGCTTCAAAGTGTTGTGCCAAATCAATGACATCATGTTTTGACAGTTTTGACCAGCCGTCAATCGCCACTTTACCATCTTTTGCATCCAGTCCAACGATGATGCGGCGCGGATATTCCATAGCCATATCCCTGACAAAATGGGGTTCATTAACGGCCTTGGTGCCAATAATGACATATTCCACGCCGGCATTTAGATAAGCCTGAATAGTCTCTTCATCACGAATACCGCCACCAATTTGAACCGGAACATGAGGGTAAGCGGCGACTATGGCATGGATGATATCGGCATTAACGGGTTTGCCCGCAAAGGCGCCATCCAAATCGACCAAATGAATTCTTTTGGCGCCAGCGGCAACCCATCGACCGGCAACAGCCACGGGATCATCAGAAAAAACCGTATTATCGTCCATACGTCCCTGACGTAAACGGACACATTTGCCTTCTTTCAAATCAATAGCGGGAATTAACAACATAGATACTGAATCCTTAACGACGGGTAATTTTAAACTTGGCCATTCCAATGCAAAAAGTTGTTAAGCAGTTGTAAACCAACCGCTTGACTTTTTTCCGGGTGAAATTGTACGGCAAAAACATTATCTTTAGCCAAAGCACAGGCAAAAGCATCGGGATATTCGGTAGTCGCCGCAATCTCTGCGCTGTCATCAGGTATTGCATAATAACTATGCACAAAATAAAAACGACTGTTTTGCGGGATATTGTCCCATAACGGGTGAGGCAGAAAATGTACCTGATTCCAGCCCATGTGGGGGATTTTTAGCTTATTTGCTTGGCTATCCTGTAACCCCTCTGAAAAACGCACGACATGCCCGGGAAGAATATCCAGGCATTTCGTGTTACCGTTTTCTTCGTTATCGGTCAATAACGCCTGCATGCCCAAGCAAATGCCCAGAAACGGTTTCGTTTTGGCGACGCTTTGGATAACTGCAGATAAGCCGGATTGATTAAGCGCTTGCATACAATCGCGTATTGCCCCGACACCAGGAAAAACTACGCGATCGGCTTGTAAAATTAGCTCTGGATCGGCAACAATTTGTACGTCCACATCCGGTGCGGCGTGTTGAAGGGCTTTTGCAATTGAATGCAAATTACCCATTCCATAATCAATAACAGCGACAGAAGACATAAGACAAATTCAAGTTTCAGGATTTAAGGCTAAAGACTGCCTTTGGTGGATGGCATTATACCTGCCATTCGCGTATCGGCGGTAATCGCCATGCGTATGGCTCGGCCCAGAGCTTTAAATATGGTTTCTGCAACATGATGCGCATTGGCACCTTTCAAGTTGTCAATGTGCAAAGTAACGCCGGCATGATTGACAAAACCCTGAAAAAATTCTCTGAACAAATCCACGTCAAAACGGCCTATCATGGCTTTTGGGTATTTAACGTCATAGAACAGGCCGGGGCGACCGGAAAAATCAATAACCACTCTGGACAAGGCTTCATCCAAAGGAACATATGCATGTCCATAACGATAAATACCTTTTTTATCGCCAATTGCCAGAGCAAATGCCTGACCTAAGGTAATGCCGATATCTTCAACCGTGTGATGGGCATCAATTTCCAAATCGCCTTTGGCATTAATGTCCATATCAATCAAACCATGCCGGGCGACTTGATCAAGCATGTGATCAAGGAATGGTACGCCAGTTACAAATGAGGCTTTACCCGTTCCATCCAGATTGATGCTAATTTTAATTTGAGTTTCGAGCGTATTGCGCTCGACTTCAGCGATTCTTTGAGTCATGGATTTTCAATTATAGGGGAGAGTATATAGCCATTTTTTGCTTATCAATGGTTGATAAAACAGCTGGCAGAAAAGAGTTGCACTGGGTATCCATTCTACCTGTTAACGGGGTAAAAAAGTATCCATAAGTTGAAAGGAATTTCAGGAAAAATTGCCTGGAAAAGCATTGATGTCTTGGCTTTTTTGTTCGTTCTGCTCTAAAAGTCTTTTTGATAATTGCTTATTATTTCGTCTCTCTATAAAAGACTCATCGACTTATGCTGATGCTAACGTGATACTTGGTCATATCAGCATCAGCATAAATGGACACATCAAAAGTATTGCAGGTTGGATTACACTAGCATGTAACCCAACCTACAAAAGATAAGCGCTACAAAATTAGTTCTTGCCGGCTCTTTTACGTTCGTTTTCAGTCAACAATTTTTTGCGTAAGCGAATGGACTTGGGCGTAACTTCAACCAGTTCATCTTCAGCAATAAATTCCAGCGCTTGTTCCAGTGTCATTTTCTGAATCCGGGCCAATACCAAACTTTCATCAGTACCTGAAGCACGAACGTTGGTTAATTGCTTCGGTTTGCAAGGATTAACACATAAATCATTGCTACGTGAATGTAAGCCTACCAACATGCCTTCATAGATTTCATCGCCATTAACCAATAACAATTCACCACGTTCCTGTAACGGATGTAATGAATAAGTTACCGCTTTACCGGCAACCATTGAAATCATAACGCCACGTTGACGATTACCAACTTCACCAGGTTTCATCGGGCCGTAATGGTCAAATACATGATAAAGCAGACCGGACCCTGAAGTTGCTGTCATAAATTCGGTTTGGAAGCCAATCAGGCCACGTGAGGGCATCATATATTCCAAACGAATACGACCTTTGCCATCGGGCACCATATTGGTTAAATCGCCTTTACGCTCGCCCAGTTTTTCCATGATGGAACCTTGGTGCTCTTCTTCAACTTCAATGGTAACCATTTCGAATGGTTCGCATTTTTTACCATCAATTTCTTTAATGATAACTTCCGGACGCGACACGCCCATTTCAAAACCTTCGCGGCGCATGTTCTCAATCAGAACAGACAAATGCAATTCACCACGGCCTGATACTTTAAATTTATCAGGGTCGGCTGTATCTTCAACTTTTAAGGCAACGTTATGTTGTAATTCCTTGTCCAGTCGGTCACGAATTTGACGGGTAGTAACAAATTTACCTTCTTTACCGGCAAAAGGTGAGTTGTTAACCTGAAATGTCATGGTTACGGTAGGTTCATCAACCGTTAACGGAGTCATCGCTTCTACCAAATCAGGATGGCAGACAGTGTCAGATATTTCCAGTTTTTCAATACCGGCAAAGGCAATAATGTCGCCAGCACGAGCTTCAGCCACTTCAACACGTTCCAGACCATGAAAGCCGAAAATTTGCAACATGCGACCTTTACGCTCAACACCTTCGCGATTAACAATAATCAAGGGTTGATTGGGTTTAATACTGCCGCGTTGGATACGACCAATACCAATAACACCGACATAGGTATTGTAATCCAGACTGGAAACCTGCATTTGGAAAGGACCATCCATGTCAACTGGCGGCGGACTTACTTTTGCCACGATTGTTTCAAATAACGGAGTCATATCGCCACCCGTTATTGTGTGTTCCAGACCCGCATAGCCGTTAATGGCTGAGGCATAAACAATAGGGAAATCCAGTTGTTCATCAGTTGCACCCAAACGATCAAACAAATCAAATGTTTGATCGACAACCCAATCAGGGCGTGCACCAGGACGGTCAATTTTATTGATAACAACAATCGGCTTCAAACCTAAAGCAAAGGCTTTTTGAGTAACAAAACGGGTTTGTGGCATCGGGCCATCAACCGCATCAACCAGCAGAAGAACGGAGTCAACCATTGATAAAACACGTTCTACTTCGCCACCAAAGTCAGCATGGCCTGGTGTGTCAACGATATTGATATGGTAACCGTTCCAATCCAAGGCCGTGTTTTTTGCCAGAATGGTAATGCCACGTTCTTTTTCAATATCGTTGGAATCCATCATCCGTTCGGTCACTTTGGTATGTGCCGCAAACGTGCCTGACTGTTGTAGTAATTTATCAACAAGGGTAGTTTTACCATGGTCAACGTGGGCAATAATGGCGATGTTTCTTAATTTCTCGATCACTTTTTGTGTACTCTAATGGGTTTAATAAAATAAGTGTTGGGTAGATTTTACGTACCCTGTGTAGCATGGTGTGTTTATGGGTTGAAACCTACCTGGCCGGTTTTTTAGCCTGTGCAAAAGGGTAGAGGTTAACTCTGTACCCACGGCAAATTGTTGAAACGCCAGCCACCCAAGTTACCTCGATGATTATGTTGATCCAGTGGACCTTCAAAACCATCGATTATATTGATAAGATGCTGATATCCGGTTTCTTCAAGTGCTTTTGCTGCATCCAGTGAGCGCTGCCCGCTTCGACACATCAATAAAACAGGTCTGCTTTTATCAGGAACAAGCTTTTCGACTTCAGCAACAAACGTTAAGTTAACCTGCCAGTCAGGAGCTTCTTTCCAGGCAATATGAATGGCATCCAAAGGATGACCGACAAAAGCATGTTCAACTTTTGTTCGCACATCCACCAATACGGCATCCATATCTTGTTGCAACAAATCCCATGACTGTTGCGGAGTTAAATTTTCTATCATGGCATTCCAATTATTTGCGTTTTTGGCCGACAAACTGGGCCTCGTTTCTTAATCCCCGAAGTTGTTGGCCGATTAAAGCATTTTCTCGGTAAAAAACGACCTTTAACGGTGAAAATAGTTTCAATAGCTCACTACAGCCAAGAAGATAATCGGGATTGTTGGGAGGGTTTTGACTGGTTTTTTCTCGTGTAAAAGTCTGATAAAAAAGCAACCCATCCGGTTTAAGTGCCCCTATTATCGCATCACTTAGAGTACGGTCAAGAAATCGGCTCACAACAATGACATCAAAAGAGCATTCTGTAAGGCTATTGGTGACGATTTTTTCTTGGCATGCATTGATATTTAGCCCTTGTTGGGCTGCATAAGTCGTTAATTTTTCTATGGCGACAAAAGAAATATCCCAGGCAGTCACCGCCAAGCCATTTTGTGCCAAAAAAATGGCGTTAGCCCCCAAACCACAAGCCAAATCCAGAGCTGTCCCGGTTATTGGCAGCAAAAAATCATTTTCAGTCAGTATCTGTGTTGGCTTATAACTCGGCTGCCCGGGCTGGCTATAAAGATGATTCGATTTGTTAATTACAGCGTCCATTATTCGGTTCCCGGCATGCTCACGCGATGCTCAAGCCAGTCCTGTAAAAAGTCCATAAAACTTTTAACTTTAGCAGATAAATATTTTCTATGCGGATAAACTGCATGTATATCTAAAGGGGGTAAAGGGTAGTTTCCCAAGACTATTTTTAGTGTGCCATTTTCAATATCCTTGCCGACAATATAAGTAGGCAACATTACCAAACCCAAGCCATTAATTGCCGCAATACGGATCGGATGAGCTGCATTAGCCTGCATTCTTCCTGTAACAGTCACTACTTTAAATCCTGTTTCACATCTAAATTGCCATTTATTCCGTGGCGAAATAGCCCAATTAACCAGGCAGCTATGACCTGCCAAATCTTCCGGTGTTTGTGGAATGCCGTAACGCTCCAAATAATCAGGTGACCCGCAAACAACCAACGATGAACTAGCTAATTTTCTGGCCACCATACTTGTATCATCCAGTGCACCAAGAAAAATGGCAACATCAATACCTTCATCAATCAAATCCCCAGGACTGCCCTGTAAAATCATCTCAACTGTTAAATCGGTATGTATTTTTAAAAACTCAGCTACTGCTCGGGCAATATGAGTCGCACCAATAGCCGGTGGCGCACTAATTTTTAATACTCCCCGGGGCTCTGTCTGTAAATGCGTTACTGCAGATTCCATTTCTTCTACATCCAGCAGCACTTGCTGACAGCGTTCAAGATAAGACATGCCGACCTCGGTCAGGCTTAAACTTCGGGTAGTACGATTAATTAATCGCGTTCCCAGACTCCCTTCAAGTTGCATAATATGCTTGGTTGCCATCGCCCTGGAAATTCCCAGATCTCGAGCGCCACCCGCAAAACTTCCGGCTTTGGCGACACGAACGAAAACAGTCATGCTCGTTAATTTATCCAATTAAACCTCGTTAATAAGGCGCGGGCTGTTATCTGCAGTTTTTAGATTGCAAATGGCCTCCCGCGCTTTTTACATCAATAAAAGTCTTGACATTACACACTATTTCTAAACAAGAAACAATCAATTTATTATTTAGCATATTGTATACAATAAATATCTCTGTATAGTAGTAACCAAGTAACAAGATTTGTAAAACAGCAACAAAGCTGAATAAAAAATTTTTTAAACTTTCAAAGGATCAATCTAATGAGCAACGTTAACAAAGACATAATTATTGGCTTAATTTTTATTGCCGGTATCTGGAGCTTTATTTCCGGTCAATTCATTATTTCGACCGTACTTTTCGCCAGCGCCGCTATTTATAGCAATATTGTAATGAGAACAAAACTAAGCAATTAAGCGCTAACAATTTAACTACCTCCTGGTGTTATACCTCCAAGCAGTCCTCCTCATAACGCTCTGCTTGAATTTCCACCTCCCTTTGCGGTAACGCATTGGGAGGTTTTTTTTGCCTGTAGTTTTTAATTAGCGATTTTATTAATGGCGTCGCCAGGTTGTTTTGATAGCAAATCCTCAATTTTGCATTGCGGCACAAAACCGCAAACAGCCAGCTTAAATATTTCTCTGGCACGCTCAAAATCATCATCCTTGGATGCCTGTTCCAGGATGTTCAGCATTTTTTCAAGTTCAGTCCAGGGAATAATCTGCTCTTTGGCACGCATAATTCTTGGGTGACTGGTTTCCGAGACGTTGTTGCCAATTAATAGCTCTTCATAGAGCTTTTCCCCATGTCTCAATCCGGTAAAACTAATTTCTATGTCACCCAACGGATAATCTTCATCTTTTATTTCCAGGCCGCTCAAATGAATCATCCTTTTTGCCAAATCAAGAATGCGGATAGGTGCGCCCATATCCAGCACAAATACATCGCCCCCTTTCGCTAAAGCTCCTGCCTGAATAACCAACTGTGACGCTTCGGGTATCGTCATAAAATAACGAATAATTCTTGCATCAGTAACGGTTACCGGGCCACCCCTGGCTATTTGTTCTCTAAACAACGGAACCACAGACCCGGACGAACCTAAAACATTACCAAATCTGACCATTGTAAAACGGGTTTTTGCAATCGCTTCCGTTATGGTTCCTTCTTTTGCATCCCTACTGATCTGATGCTCCGCTTCCAGGCTCAGTGCCTGCAAAATCAGCTCGGCAAAACGCTTGGTTGCCCCCATTGTATTGGTTGGTCTTACCGCTTTGTCTGTTGAAATTAACACAAATAGTTCAACTTCTGAATTTATTGCTGCCTGGGCCGCATATAATGTTCCAAAAATATTATTCCGGATAGCTTCGCCAGGATTTTTCTCTACCATCGGCACATGCTTATAAGCTGCGGCATGATAAATTGTTTGAATCTTAAAAGTCTTACAAACTTTTTCAATGCGCTGAGCGTTGGTTACTGAGCCAAGAATGGTAATAATTTCTATGGATTTGGAAGCTTTGGTTTTGGTTAGCAGGTGATGAAGTTCTTTCTCTATGGCATAAAGAGCGAATTCACTAACCTCAAAAAGAATCAGTACAAGTGGCTGTAACTGAATGATTTGCCGACATAGCTCTGATCCTATAGACCCTCCCGCACCAGTCACCATAACTACTTTATCAGTAATTGGGGCCTTAAGCAGTGCTTGATCAGGGACTACTGGAGGGCGGCCTAAAAGATCGGCAATATCAACTTCCTGAAGGGCATCAACAGTGACTCTGCCTTGGGCAATATCAGATAATCCCGGCATTGACATCACATGAATCGCATAAGGCTCCAGTAAACGGATAAGTTCACTGATACGTGCCCGTTTTGCTGAAGGCATGGCCAATAAAACATCTGAAACCTGATAGCGCTCTATTAAATAACCCAAAGAACTTAGCGGATATATTCGTAAGCCATTTACTTTTCTTTTGTGTAGTGATTTATCATCATCGATAAAAGCGACCGATTTAAAATCACGTCCGTAGGCAAGCGCAGAAGCCAGTTGTACGCCTGCACTGCCGGCACCATAAATCACCACATTTTTTTTAGTCGATTCAGTTGTACGTCGACTACCTCCCAAGCGAAAATAAGTTTCTCCTAACCACCAGTGGGCAAAAAAACGACTACTACCTACCAACATCATAATAAGTAGCCAATTTAGCGGCGATACTGTTCGGGGGATTACCTGGATACCTGATTCATACAAGATAAATGCAAAAACAAGTGCATAAAGTGTCGTTGCCTGAATGATGGTCCATAAGGCGCTAATTTCAATATAGCGAATAATCGTACGGTATAAACCTAGTTTGGCAAAAACAGGTATGGCAATAACTGGTGCAGCAGCAAACAAATACCACTCATCGCCTTTAGGAATATACAACTCGCCCCAACGTAAAGAAAAAGCTGACCACAGTGCAATCACGACAAAAAACACATCAGTGCTGATTAGAATAATTGCTTTATTTTGCCGTGAAAGATCAATAAGCCAGTGTGCTAATCGTGACATCATAAATTATCCCTGATTTTTCTATCCTGACTCTTAATTAATAACTGAATATATTATACGCGATTCAAAAACTACATCGGCGCTATCTGTCTTGGGCTTGCCGATCCCCCGCTTTATAATGATACGCCAATAAAAATAACGGTAAATAAGACACTGCCATACCTGCCATACCATCCAGTTTTTCTAATGCAACCAGTGAGGCAACAGGCAGTAACCAGAAAATATTAATAGCACAGACAGCCAGTGTAACGGAGCGATGAGTACCCAGAATACGAGAGGCAAACTGATAGGCATGACTACAATGGGCTTTATAAAACTTTTCACCACGGTATACACGGCGGCATAAAGTAATGGTTGCATCAACAATAAATACACCTAACAAAATCAGCCAGACCCAGATTAACTGAGGCGTAAGCCATGCCGCTTGTATTGAAAGCAGCGCCAAGGTTATACCTAAAAATCCGCTACCCGCGTCTCCCATAAAAATACGTGCAGGAGGAAAGTTCCATAAAAGAAAGCCAAACACCGATGTAGCCAGCAGGGCAGGCAACATCCAGGCCGTTAAATCCGGCCTTACAAGCCATATCATCAACGCACCCCCTGCACAGACTGTAACCGCTTCAATGCTTGCCAGGCCATCAATACCATCCATAAAATTATATAAATTAAGTAGCCAGACTATATAAATAACAGCAAGCACATAACCAAGCCAGCCTAATTCGATCAAATATCCAAAAACGGTAAGTGCAGGAAAACCGCCCAGCCAATAAAGCCCCCAAACCGCTGCGCCAAAATGCACCAATAAGCGCCAGCGTGCGGCAATATGTCCGTGATCATCCAGAAAGCCGGTTACTGCAACAGCGAATCCAGCGCCCCATAAGGCTATCAATACATTAGTAGCCAGTAAATCAAGCCCGTTTAAAATAGGTAGGGCAGTCAGCAATGATATTACAATGGCAACGCCTCCGCCTCTAGGTGTAGGTATCGAGTGTGAGCTGCGCTCATTAGGAATATCGATTAAGTTCTGTGCCAAAGCATACTGGCGTAAAAATCCGGTAAGCGCCCAAGATATTGCACTGGTTAGCAAAAGAAACCACCCAAAAATCATCTCTACCTCGTTAATTAATTGTTGGTTAAGTATTGATCTGAAAAACAGGGTCAGTATGGCAAGTCTTAAAACCGGATTCTGCGAAGCTTGGATTAAACGG
This sequence comes from Methylobacter sp. S3L5C, assembly GCF_022788635.1. NCBI lineage: Bacteria > Pseudomonadati > Pseudomonadota > Gammaproteobacteria > Methylococcales > Methylococcaceae > Methylobacter > Methylobacter sp. S3L5C. Next base: position 1,373,464 of record NZ_CP076024.1, read on the forward strand.
CTTATAGTTTTTGTAAAAAATCGGCGGCTGTTTTCTTTAAAGCATCATCTACGCTCACCGGCGGTTGCCAATCTAAAAGTTTACATGTTTTGCCAGTGTCGACCTGAAGTGAATTACACAAACGCTGCGCCATATTAGGCTTGCCTAATAATATAGCGGCAGTATTTAAGAGCCATACCGGTATTGGCATTAATCTCGCCGGCTTGCCCAAGGCCTTGCCGAGGCGTTGTAACAATTCGGTTGTTGACAGATCTTCACCATCTGCGGCCAGAAATGTTTGGTTGGCTGCTGAGGGGTGAGTTGTGCAAGTGACGATTAAATCAACCAGGTTATCCAGGGCAATAAAACTGCGTTTATTATTAATCGCACCCAGAGGTAACGGAATACCTTTCTCCAGCCAGCGCATCATACTGTGAAAATTGGCTTTAACACCGGGCCCATAAACTAATGGTGGGCGAATGATCACAATTTCCAGTCCGGTTTCCTTGGCTAATTGTTGTAATTCTTGTTCTGCTTCACACTTGGAAATACCGTAAGAGTCAATTGGTGCGGACTGATCTTCAGCTGTATAAGGATGGCCAAAGCGGGTATTTTCTCCGTTCACTTTAATTGAGCTTATGAAGATAAATCGCTTTACACCAGCGGCAATTGCCTGCCTGGCCAGATTTAAAGTACCCTCAACATTTACTTTGCGAAATTCGAATAAAGCATCAATACTATCGTCTTTCATCACATGTACCCGGGCAGCGAGATGAATGACTACCTTGACGTGAGACAAGGCATCCGTCCAATCCGTTTCACGGTTTATCTCTCCGATTGATACGGTCTCGCTATTTGCAACAGGAATATTTGCACTGCGCACAGCAGTACGAACAGCTTGTCCTTGCCGAAGTAACTCAATACACAGCGATTTGCCAACAAAACCGTTAGCTCCGCTAACAAGTATTATTTTTGGCATTGAGCTCATGATTTACTACAGCGCTGTGCCAAGAGCTCGTTATAAAGAGCAAGTATTCTCTCAGTAATTTTGTGGCTTGCAAATAATAGTAGCGCACGTACTCGCGCAGCCTCACCCATTTCGTACCGTAAATGCTGATTATCTATCAACGTTAGCAACGATTGCGTAAGAGCTTTGATATCTCCAGCTGAGAACAATAATCCTGTCTTGCCATCTTCTACTGCATCGGTAATACCATAAATACAGGATGCCACGGCAGGTAAGCCACAGGCAGCTGCTTCAAGTATAGTCATCGGAAGCCCTTCACGGTAACTTGGCAGACAAAAAATATCTGCTGCCATCATGTAATGTTCTGGTGCAGCTGTAAAACTGACATAGTGTAGACGATTACGTTCGGCATGGCAGATTTCGTGAATTCGATTGAATGGAATGTCTTCTTCTGCACCGACCAGCAATAGGACTACATTCTTTTGATATCTGGCAATTTCATTGAAAGCGAAAGCCAAATCCAGTATCCCCTTATCATGGGTTAATCGTCCAACAAATAAAATCACCTTAGCATTTTGAGCAATTTTTAAGTGGTCCCGAATTTTCCATCTGGTACTTAAGTTGGGATGAAAGCGTAATGGATCGACACCACAAATAGAGCCTGCGCCAATTACTTTTGCTTTGCCATAGGGTAATACCCCTTCACTCACCAAAAAATCTTGCTGGGAAGGGCTAACTGCTAAAACATCTGTTGCCAGTAATCCAACTAATTGATCAACTAATTTAAGTGCTTTTCGATGCAAACCACTTCGTGTTGCCCATACCTCTCCATGAAATGTGTGGATTCGTATAGGTATACGAACCAACCAAGCTGCCAGCATTCCTAAAAGCCCGGTTTTTGGCATGTGGGAATGAGCAATATCAAATTGCTCATGGCGAAATAGTTTGATTAGTTTAATTAGAGTGAGTATATCTTTCCATGGTGATGGCTTGCGTTCAATAGGCACCAGAACAAGATGTGCATTAAGACCATCAAGAAAAAATTTATCTTCAGAGTTACAGACAACAGTTACTTCATAATTTTCCGATGCAGCCTGGATGTGGTCACGTAAAAAGGAATTGATAACGGCGGGAATAGTCGCAATGAAGCAGATTTTCTTCATGGCACTTTAACGGTCATTATAAGTTCGCCGAAAATTTTATTCCATTTGAATATTACAGCATCGTCAGAGAAGTAATGTTTTGATTGAAAAGTACCTGCACTTATTCTGCTCAAAAAATCGTTAGTCATCTTACCAATAAAAGCCACTGTTGACAGTAACAAGCAATGCCATAGGTGCAATTTGGAAAAATGTTGTAACTGGGTAATAAAAACAGTGCTCCGGGTTCTCGCCAATTTTTTCCAGTCTGTTTTACTCCTGATGCGATAGGCGAACAGGATTTCATCCAAGGTAACCAATCTACTATCATGATAACTTCTTAACAATAACTCTTGATCTTCACAACAGAAGGGACTGGGGACAGTGTAACGATAGTTGCGAAACCATTTTGTTTTACCCATCCAGGTAGGATGTGGAAAATGGAACCCCCGCCAAGGTCGCGCGCATATTTCGTTATGAGAAATTGCAAACGGAAATAATCCTGTTGCTTTATTACTCTCATCAATCGTAAGAGCACGAGTAGCAACCAAATCAAGCTCAGGATCATTTTGTAAAGTGGTGATTTGCCGCGCAAAGCGCTCGGGATAGGAGATATCATCCCCATCCATACGCGCAAAATATTGGCCTCTGGCCATATCGGCTGATTCGTTGAGACGGGCGGCTAAACCGCGATTCATACCATCGCGGAAAATTTTAATTCGCACATCTTTGATATCTGCAATATCCTGCAACGCATTGTCCGTTGACCCATCGTCAATAATCAATAGCTCCCAATTGGTAAAGGTCTGATTGACGATAGAAAGTACAGCAAATCTTAAATATTTGCCTGCATTATATATGGGCATGGCGACTGTTATTAAGGGTAACTCATTTTCCTGAGATTTATCCGACAATCGCTCAGCCATCTTGGTTTGTTTGACCAGTGTGGTATCTCTTTATTAAAAGTGGCATAAAATTAAACTATAGACTTTCAGATAAATGATTTCTTAAGCAAAAAAACGTTTTTGATGATGGATTTATTTCTGCGGAAAAAACCTTCGAAGGTGTACAAGAATGATAACACTTAAGTTTTCAAAATCAATCCTGAAAAACTGAAAGACTGCTTACCAAGCACCTTAAGGTTAAGTAATATATGATTATGTCGATTAGCAATCGCTTTAATCAACTACGCTGAAGGTGGTGACCTGGAAATTATTGATCCAGGAAGCTACATTCAAAAAAGCTAGTTTGTTAGGCCTAATATAGATGACAATTTATGAGTAATCGCTTTCCAATTGTATTGCATGCTCACTTCATCTATACCTAATTGAGAATATCGCACATACTGACTTTTGTCTTTCAATAAATTAGTAATAGCTTGTGCCATTTCACTTTCATTATGAATGATTTTACCACCTTTTAAGTTTTTAACGTTGCCGACATTAGTACAAACAAAAGGCGTGCCAGTCGCCATAGCCTCAAGAATAACAATTGGAAAAGCTTCCAGTTTACTGCCGTGTAAAAATAAAGCAGATGCTTTTAAGTAATCCTCAGTCTCTTTACGAGATATTCCATAAAGAAACTCAACATCTTTCCAACCGTATTGTTTATCCAGTGACTGCTTAAGTGCCTTCAATTGAGCCAAGTAATCATGAAGCTGAGCTGCACCGATGAAAATCAATTTTGCAGACACATCGGACTGGTAATAAGCTCTCAATACGAACTCCTGATTCTTCATCGGATAATAATTGGATATCGACAATAAATAAGGCTTGTCTCCAATTATTTTAGATGATTTCGCAATTAAATGTTCAGGTACTCCATTAGGCAAAATATCGTAATTTATAAATTGTTGTCTTTTAAAAAAAGGTAATTCGGAAGCATTGTTACTTAATATTAATACATGGTTATATTTTTTTAAATATTTAGTGAGAGAGCCGTAGTAAATCTTTGCTTTGAGATTCGCCCATGGATTTCGACTTTCAAATGCCAGAAGTGAAAAACCGTGAGAATGTAAAACTTTGACTGCATGAATCTGATCCAAATACGGCAATAGCAAGTCAGTATTCCATGTTTGCGTACATTCATTAATAATGACATCAGCATCAGAACTTAATACAAAATCAATATACGCTTTAGTCTCACCACGATAAAACGATCCAAAATTACCTTGGATATTGAATTCCACAATCCTTATATTTGAGCTGGCAACAGATTCACGACCTGTTATCTTTTTGGTTGCGATAGTGATCGAATGGCCTTGTCGTGATAAAGCATTGGCAAGCTCTGATACCACTGTCGCGACACCCGATAAAATTGGCGGGTATTGCTCAGTAGTAATAAGTATCTTCAGCGGGTTCATCCTTTCCATGTTATTTAGTGCGCACGCGACTTGGCGATCCAGGATCGAATATTACGGAGTAAAGGCTTGGCCCATAAAGTATGGGTGCGAAACATTAAAAATTTATACCGCAGCATAGCGGCACGCTTTTCTGCCAAATGAACAACATATGGCGCATTATTATCTTTGGCAATTCTGTTGCCGGCCAAAATAACGGTTTCGCAAATTTGTTTGATGCTTGGTTGATGCGACAAGCGATGAAAAGCTGAATGATGAATCGCTGCAACATCAAAACATAGCTTGTCTGGCTGACTCAAGCCGATAGCATACGCCAGGTTTTCAGCCGCTATGGTGACTACATTTTCCAAGATACGACTATGCTGGCTACGCGATATACTTTGTGCTACTTCCCTATAAATAACCAATCGTTCTGGAAGATTTGCCACTCTATAGTGTCGTGCCAACCGTGACCATAGTTCATAATCCTCTGGGGGATAGCGTAACGTGTCAGAACTATAACCGCCAACACAATTTATATTATGGCGACGCATCATGATTGAGCTATGTACAAATGGATTGTCGAAAAGCAACGCAAAAAGAATAGGGCCATATTCTGTAGGGTGATCATGCATTCTGTTCTGTTTTATGTCACTCGTCCGAATCTCTGCGCAAGTGCCAAGTAAAGCGCAATCCGGATTGTTTTCCATATATTCCCATTGTTTTTCCAATCGGGTAGGGAGTGACAGATCATCGTGATCCTGGCGGGCAATATAGTGTCCTTGAGATAAACTAATGCCATAATTTAATGTTGTGGCCAAGCCCATATTCTCTTGATGTACCAACCGGATTCTAGGGTCATGACATCGTGCCAGAATCTCTGCTGTGTTATCTGTAGAACCATCATTAATAACAAGTAATTCAAAATCTGTAAATGTCTGCGCCAGAATAGATAAGATTGCTTGCTCAACAAATTCTGCACCGTTATATACGGGTAAAAGTACGGTGATTTTAGGTGAACTCACAGTTTAATCCAACTATCCGGCAATAAATCACGGGTGTCATATAACGGTTGATTAAACCAACGCTTGGGTGCGATAACCATTTTTTCAGGATACTGGTTTAACCAGGCTCCCCACCAACTAAAGGAGCTGTTCGCAATAATATTATGCTTGCACAAGCTCATGAGTCGCATATCTTCAAAGGCATCTTTACCCTGATTATGGTTAATAAACAGGGTTGGATAAGTGATATCAAGATTTCGCTTCGCCCACTCTATATCATCAGAAAATACATAAACCCGTAAATTGTCCTGTCTTGAACTGATTTTTGCCAAGCCTTTGTAGTAATAATCAAGACTACATGACTCATAGAAATTAATGTTTTTGGTATTATTGACATAGTCACCTCGACGAATATGAAGACTCACGGAATTATGTTCAAGCATTTCTTCGGCAATACGTTTATTTTCCCCAGTCAATGGCTGGTTAAACGTAAAGTCATGACGCAATGTATTGGTAAAGTCAGAAAAATATTTTGCACTATGCCAATAGCCGCTTAAATAAGCATCATGTTTGATAGATAAAATCGTTAGATCAAAATGAAAATATTTTTCTTGAATATGTGATTGCCATGACGTGGGTATCAACCGACTTACAATAGGTCGAAGTTTTTTGACAATCCTGTGTTCATAACCTTTTAATTGCTTTAGCTCTTTAAGCGTTGCGATATTTTCAATAACAGCAAAATGAGGCAATTCATAAGGTCTGCTAATTTCACCATACGTTTCACTGGCAAACCAACTTAAATCAAGTTTTAGCTCTGTATTTGTTCGTAATGAGAGCGCACGTGCCATTGCATATTGAAACATTTGGTTGCCCAAACCACCCATTAACTTAACGATAACCATTTTCTGTCGTTTATAAAAAATTATTATTATGCTGCATGGCAAAACGGGTTTTTGCAATAAAAACCAGTCCCATATAAACAAATCCCGTAAATATTAAACTAATAACGGCTCCAATAATATTCCATTGGGGTATCAATAGGTAACTTAATAATAACGTTATTAAGGACGGTGCAATATTAGCCACCAGTAATTTTTTTGTTTGATGATAAGCAAATAGTTCAAGCGTCCAAAGCTGACCAATTCCCAAAAATACCGCTCCCAGAAAAGCATAAGGCAAAAGCCAGCTACTGGAAACATACTGTGCACTGGTAAGCAGTAACATAATACGATCATGAAATAAAAATAACATCACTAAAGCTAATAAAAAAGCCAATCCCAGATATCTGATTACCTGATTAATTGTTGCTTTGGCATAGCCGGGTTGTTCCGGTTCTTTTTGGTAAATAATAGGCGCAATATACATGCTAATAACACCGACTAGTTGAGCAGGAATCAATGCTCCTATGGTATTAAGCATGGCAAAGTGACCAACCAGATATGTCGAAGTATCTGCGCTATAGAATTTAAGAAACCAAACAGGCAAAAAAGACTGGCACCAGCCAAATCCGGACCAAATGAGCAGTGGTGCAGAGAATTTAATATAGCATGCAAGATTCTTTTTAGTTGTTGATAAGCTTATGCCTGTCAAAGTCAATGCTAATCTATTTCTGTAAAGCAAATAAATGATGTTTAGAATAAAGACAATCGCTGTTAAATAGAGTAAATCTGCTGCATTAGGCGTCGCGTAATAATGAATTATCAGTAATAATAAAATAATGCGGGCACTACCTTCAAAAATCTTTGAGCCCGCAAATACATGACGATTTCTAGTAGAGTTTTCAATATTTAGTAAGGTAATACGTATTGTGTTAAATACCGTATATAAAATTAAAGCCCAAAAAATAGTTAATATATCGCGGGGAATAGCGGTCTGAATAAAATCTTTTACGGAAATGATAAATAATAAATAAATAACAATTAAGCTGATATATATCAACAAGATATTGGTGTAATTCTTTGCATATTGATTTTCTGATTGGTAAACAGGAATATATCGACTGACAGCTTGATCAAATACAGAAAAAGGAAACAAGCCTATAAACCCGGCTATGGTAAGTGCAAGTGCATAAAGTCCATATTCAGCGACTGATGCATAATGACTGACCAACTTGAGAAATATAAAACTACTCAATACAGAAAAAAATTGCCCAAAACCAACAAGCATCAATTCTTTATTTTTTGATAACGATAACAATAATTGGATCACGGCTTTTCTATAAATATTGGCATTATTAATTCATGGCTCTTTAGCTGTCCAATACGTAACATCACATTAGTTACAGGTAGCCGCAGTCCGAATTAAATCAGGTAGCAGTGAAATATTGTTTAGGCCTAGCAGCCTAACTTTAAGATAATGCCAAAACGAAATTTTATGCCTCAGGCAAGTCTTTTTTAACCTAGCAAAAATATCTCGACACCTTCGTCCTGCTTCACTGCGTGTGCTGCCGTTTATTTTTCGTTTTTTGATGTAATCCCGAATATCGCGTTCACTCAGATTGTTGCCCATACGTTTTAAGGCAAGATTCAGTGTCAGGTAAGCTGTTTTGGTGCTGCACATCGATTGGAATTGAGGTTTGATGTCTTCCGTTGAGCCCAGCTTGTAGGCTTTCAAATCTGGGTAAATTTGCCAAAGTTGTTCGCGCGTATCGGCAACGGCTTTAACATGCTCGGAATTTAAGGGGATCAGACGATTGATGATGCGTTCGGCATGAATCCAACACAACGCATGGTCAAAAACATTAAACTGTCCGGCATCATCGCTGACAATACTCAGGCTAGAATAGATGCCCTGGGCTAACAGGCCCTCCATTAAAGCCCCCTCGCTGATAATTCTCCGATGCTGCTGGTTCTTGATGCCCTGCTGATCCAGCCATTTCTGCCAATTGAGAGCGGTTTCAACACGCACTACCTTATCGGCAGGATCGGCTAATGGCAGGCTACAGACCACTTCACTCGCAAATTCAAGCTCAAGACGTGCTAACAGAGCACGCGGTAATCCTTGTTGCTCCATATACACGAAGCCGCCGGCATTCAGCACATAGAAAGAGTCGCTGCCTTGGCCTAAACAGCTTAGAAAATTAATGCGGTTTTTGCTTGCCGTGCTACTAAACCAGGCAAACAGCTCATTGCCGATATGGGTGCAATAGCCATTTTTACCATCATGACGCGGCCCGGTATCATCGGTATGGATATACTGCGATACGGACAGTCCCGCTTGGAGTAATTGGTCTTTTTCATCCTGGAATAGATCGAAATCAACGGTGATAAACTGGCTTAACCGACCGCTGGAGATATCAATTCCCAAATCCAGTAACTGCTTCAACAGCAGCGGTTGGGTGACATGTTGATGATGGTATTGATAGAGGATGAAGCTGATCAAATTGTTGCCAAAGTGGCAACCGTTGAGATCCTCGGGTAGTTGTCCTGAAACATAGCTACCATCAAGCGTTTGATATTCAGCTAAACGATAGCAGGTGTTGAAGGTCTCGAATTTAATATCTTGAATGACTACTTTCCGATACCCCTTAAAAATTGAACCTTCTGGAATGTTATCGGGTTGGGTATCAATAGTGGCATCAATTTTAAGGTGCTCGGTTTTACTGCGTTTCGGCCCTTTGTTCTTTTTTGACTTGTCGCTGTCGTTACCATTCTCATCTTTACCCTTGGCTGGATCGTCGTCCATCTTACTGGGTTTTATTTTTGGCTTGATCGTTTCGCCCTTGAGCTTGAGTATTTTTTGCTCCAGTCCGTCGATCTGTTTTTGCTGCCACTCAAGCAATTCCAACAACACATCGACTAGCGGCGTGCGATCTTCTTCGCTTATTTTAGGTAATTGTGACTTGAGTGAATCCATGCGCCTATTTTAACCTGAATCTTAGGTTTTACTTGTAACTAATGAGAAGTTATTCCAATATTTCGGATAGTTTTGATTTGATTAAAAATAGTCTGGAAGCATCCCGCGTATGAAGATGTGGCCAACGACGATAACAGTCTGCCATCCTAAAGGCTCCATGCCTTAACAGGACTCATCCTATAACAAATGTCCAGCGTGGCGAAGACGTACTATCAACTTAAACAGGGGCAATTGAATTGTTACAATATTTCGGACAGTTTATGCGGCGATAGCGCAATAATTACAGAGGGCTGCAAAGCCCGGGCTGGATTTTATGGCAGCAAAGTCCAGCCCTAAGTGGCAAGAAAACCTTTCCAATAAATGCACATTGAATTTACGGGTTTTCCAACTGGCGATGGAAATGACGTCGCGGCCCGCAGCTTCCAAAGCTTGCTGCTGAAGTCGCTTGGCAACCACACTAGTACTTAGTCAGCGTTGATATGTCGGATGATAACCCCCAAATATAATGCCTTTACATTGACATGAATAAACACCATTGAAAAAGAAATACATAGTACGACTAACGGAAGATGAACGCGCTTATTTGGGAAGTTTGATTCATACCGGAAAAGTGGCCGCTCATAAAAGGCTACACGCTGAAATACTGCTCAAAGCGGATATTAGCGAGTTAGGAGAAAAATGGCTGGAAAAGCCGTACTATTGATGGAGAGAATGAAGCCCGTTTGATCGCGTTAAGTTGTGGCGATGCACCTGAAGGGCTTAGCCGCTGGACATTACGTTTACTTGGACAGAAGATGGTTGAGCTGGGTTATATTGAAAGTGTATCGCATGAAACTATCAGGCTAACTTTAAAAAAAACGAGTTAAAATCTTGGCAAAATAAAGAGTGGTGTATTCCGGCTAAAAAAAATGCTGAGTTTGTTTGCGCTATGGAAGATACCCTTGAGGTTTACAAGCGACCTTATAATGAAGCGCAACCACTGATTTGCATGGATGAAAGCAGTAAGCAACAGATTAAAGACACGCGAACACCAATACCTGCAAAGCCGGGTACTATCGCTCGGTACGACACCGAATATGAACGTAATGGCGTAAGTAATGTTTTTATGTTTTTTGACCTCTTGCAGGGCAAACGAATTGTTGAAGTAACCGATCAAAGAACGGCTATTGGTTGGGCGCATCAAATTCGTAACCTGTTTGATGTCCGTTACCGGCAGGCTAAACGTATTACCCTGGTTATGGATGATCTGAATACCCATACTGGTGCCTCTTAATATAAGGCATTTGAGCCAAAAAAAGCGAGAAGGATTCTTGAAAAACTGGAAATACACTACACGCCCAAGCATGGCAGTTGGTTAAATATGGCCGAGATAGAATTAAGCATTCTGTCGCGGCAATCTATGGATCGCCGCATTCCAGATCAAGAAACTTTAAAAACAGAAATTTCCGCGTGGCAAGAAAAAAGAAATACTATTGCTTGCCCTTATATCTTGATTCTGATCCCTCAAAAGACCAGAATCTCCGATTGATCACTGGGAGAGTGGCGAGGAAGTCTTGCCCATCCTTAGGCTTAGAGCCTGTATTTATAAGGTTGAAGTCTCAATAGAAATCGGTCTGCCATTTTAAGTGATTAACGTCATAATGAGAATTGCTGTGTCACGTTTCGGTTTTATGATACTTATTATGCATGTGATAGTATTGAAGACAATAAAAACTGACCTCCTCCATTCCATTTTACTCCATCGAGGCTACTTGCTGGTGTTGCGTTTTTTTATTTGAGGAGTGCTTAACTATGGTTTGTTGTGTAGATTTATTCATGAAAAACAAATCGCTGTGAAAAGCTTCTTTATCTTCGTTTCATCATTCACAGATATACCTACCAAATAATTGCTATGAAAAAAAATTTACATGCAGAACTAAGACAAAATAATCCTTTGTTTATAACTATTATTTGTATCGTGCTTGTTGCTTTGAACCTTAGGCCCAGTATGGCCTCTTTCGGGCCACTACTGACGCAGATTACTAATTCTATCGGCATCACTTACACACAAACTTCATTACTGACAATGTTACCTGTGATTGCCATGGGTATTGGAATGTTTTTTGGCGGAAAAATTAAGTCGACGATTGGCTTGGTTCCCGCAATATTTATCGCCTTGATTCTGATTGGAGTAGCAACGGCAGCCAGGTATTTTTACTTTGATGTCACTAGCCTGATTACGACGGCTATCATTTCAGGACTCGGAATTGCGATCATCCAAGCCCTTATGCCAGCTTTTATCAAGAGTAATTTTACGAATACGCCGCTGTTAATGGGCTTTTATGCAACGGCAATTATGGGTGGTGCGGCTATTTCAGCCTCTTTATCGGCATTGCTGGCAAATAAACTAAATAGTTGGCAGCTATCTTTAGCAATTTGGGCTATTTTTGCACTTGTTGGTTTAATTGCATGGAGAAAGATTAGTCTTATTACCAAAAATCTTGTTAACCAACCGACGAAGAGTGAGAAAACTCAGGATAATTTTTTTACGAACCGAAGAGCTTGGCTATTAGCATTGTTCTTTGGTTTTGGCACCGCGACTTACACTTGTGTTTTGGCTTGGCTAGCTCCTTTTTATCTGGACCTTGGTTTTACGGATCAAGAGGCAGGGATGATATTGGGTTTATTAACGCTATTCGAAGTTGTTTCCGGACTGATTATTCCTATGCTATCCGCAAAAAAGATTGATCGAAGAGGGTATTTATTATTACTTTTGTTGTTCGTAGCTATAGGTTTTATTGGCCTTGCATTCTCCCCGCTAAAATTAGTAATTCTTTGGCCTGCGTTGCTAGGTATTGGCATTGGCGGGTTATTTCCTATGAGCCTTATTGTGTCTATGGACCACATTCACAGCCCTAAACGAAGCGGTAATCTGACAGCCTTTACTCAAGGTGTTGGTTACATCATCGCCGGCCTTTCACCGCTGATTGCGGGCTTTATTCGTAGTGAAACTAATAGTTTTCAGTATTCATGGTTATTATTAGCGCTCGTTATGGTCATAATGATACCTATGGCGCTGAGTTTCAATCCGACTGGATATAGTGAAAAATTTGATTGAAAATAACTGCTGTCAGATTAAAGCCCTAACCCCGCTTTTTCAAAGCGGGGTTAGGGCTAATTGCATAAAATTTAATGCAGTACCTTCAATACACTCTAATTTTTGGCGCAATGAATGGGTGCCTTACTAATTAGGTAAATTAAAACTAAGGGGGTGGCGTAGCGAGCCCCTCTTGAGCGAAAGGCTGAACATCGTTAAAACACCAATGCCATGGTTCATATTGGTAACCGCAGTGGTTGCCAATGGGATAAGAAAGATAATAGCCAAATTTAACGGCATGTGCATTAAGCCAAGCAAATGCAGCTGTTTGTTCGAATTCGACTTCAAGCGGACGACTACCTGGAGTTGTTATATCTACAGCGCGTCCGGTATGGTGCTCGCTGAAACCAGGTGGAGCAGATACGGTGAGAATTTCTTCAACAGCCATTCCAGCTGCGATCTTTCGACGAATAATCTCGGTTTGGCGGTTTACACTACGGAAAGCCGAGACAATGAAAAGTTCGATTCCGTCATTGTGGGCCGCGATCTTGAGATTGCGCCAAGTCTCTGCAGCGGCGGCGACAAGCAGATGATATCTTCCATCGGCTCCGATTTCTGCAACTTCGAAGCTGCTGGCTTCTTCGTAAACATGCAGGCCACGCGCCACTATCAATTCACTTTTAATTCCAAGTGCTGTGTTTAGAGAGGCGAGATGTGGATTCATGATCAAGTAAGATACTCAACGATAAGTAGACGTCTATTAAACCAATACTTCGGACAGTTTTGCTTTGATTAAAAATAGTCTGGAAGCCTGCAGCGTGGGAAGATGTAGTCAACGACGATAACAGCCCAACACGCCAAAGGCTTCCATGTACTTAATAGAACCCATTCTGCAGCAAATGTCCAGTGTAGCAAAACCGCAACGTAAGTTTATGTTCATCTTGCTAACAACCCTGACGTATCTGCCGGGACGGGTAAATTTCCGAAACCTTGGCCGTTATAGTCCTCTGAATGAAAAAACCTTTTCGAGATGGTTTCGTCGCTCGTTCGATTTTGTTACCTTCAATTTATTGAGCTTGAAGGATTTAACAGATAAGGGTGAATGGTTAGCAGCAATTGATGCCAGCTTTTTACCTAAAAGCGGTCGCAGCAGTTACGGCCTGGACTGGTTTTGGAACGGTTCACAGGGACAGGCTGAACGCGGACTGGAAATTTCACTACTGGCCTTGGTGGATGTGACACACAACACAGCCTATACGCTGTCGGCTTATCAAACGCCCGCTTTGCCCAAAGCACCGAAGGTACCTGAAGTCGTCAAAGAGTCGACCTTAAATAGCGAAACCAAGGTGGCTCAAGATGTCGAGAAGACACCGAAGAGCAAAGCCGAGAAAACGCCCAAAGAAACCCGGATCACCCGGGTAGATAGCTACCTTGATCACGTCAAACGCGATACCAAGGGACTGTTAGGGAAAATCCGTTATCTGGTCGCGGACAGCTTTTACGCGAAGACCAAGTTTATTAATGGCGTGGTGGAACATGGCCTGTACGTGGCCAGTAAGTTACGGCATGATGCCGATCTGCTCTGGTTATATACCGGTGAACAAAAAGCCAAAGGTCGACCTCGCAAGTTTGCAGGCAAAGTGTGTTTTGATGATTTATCACGCTTTGAACTGGCCGGAGAAATCGATGGCCAGCACGTCTATACCGCTATCGTCAATTCGCCAACGTTCAAACGTACTCTGCGGATTGTCTATATCGTGCGAGAAGAAAAAGGCAAAACCTATACGGCATTATTATTTTGCACTGACACTGACTGTGCGGCGCTGGACATCCTGCGCTATTACAAAGCAAGATTTCAGATTGAGTTCGTGTTTCGCGATGCCAAGCAATACACTGGACTATGCGATTGCCAAGCGACTTCCGAAGCAAAGTTGGACTTCCATTTCAATGCTTCACTGGCCGCACTGAATTTGCTGCGTCTGGAAGACCGGCAACAGGCCGTGGAAGGCTCAGGTCGCCATGTTATTTCGATCGCCAGTTGGAAGACCCGTAAATTCAACGCCCATTTATTGGAAAGGTTTTCTTGCCACTTAGGGATCGACTTTACTGCCATAAAATCCAGTCAAGGCTTTACAGACCTCTGTAACTATGGGGCTATCGCCGCGTAAACTGTCCGAAGTATTGGGGTATATTCATGGTTTGATAGCCCCTGATGCTATAATTCTAACATTATTCTTTGATGAAACAGGATTGATAGCAATGAGTTGGTTTGGCACAGTTGTAGGTGGAGCATTCGGATTTTTGCTTGGTGGACCTTTAGGTGCCATTTTAGGTGCCTCCGTTGGCCATCAGTTTAGCAAAGGCTTAACCGGTATAGAAACCGGTGAAACGCTCAACTCCGGCGATCAACACCGAGTCCAAACGGCTTTTTTTACGGCCACTTTTTCAGTGATGGGCCACATTGCCAAAGCAGATGGCCATGTCTCTCCAGAAGAAATTTCGCTCGCCAACCACGTCATGAGCGAAATGGCTCTGACCAGCGATATGCGGGTAACCGCGATCAACCTTTTTCAACAGGGTAAACAAGCAGATTTTCCACTGGATGAAGTGTTGGCTCAATTTTATAAAGAATGTCATCGCCGTACCGATTTACTACGCATGTTTCTGGAAATCCAGTTACAAGAAGCTTTTGCCGATGGTACCTTGGCGGTTAGCGAAGAAAAACTGCTTTTACATATTTGTAGTCACTTAAGAATTTCCCGGTTTGACTATGAACGCTTGAAAATACAACTACTAGCTCAACAGCGCTTCCAGGGTAGCAGCTCTTATAGCCCAAAAATGCCATCAAAAAGCAGCCTGCAAGATGCTTATGGGGTTTTAGGCTTAACACCTCACGCCAGTAAGGTCGAAGTCAAAAAAGCCTATCGCCGCTTAATGAACCAAAATCATCCGGATAAATTGGTCGCGAAAGGATTACCTGAAGAAATGATGCGCCTGGCTAAAGAAAAAACCCAAAAAATCAGCAAAGCCTACCAAATTATTCAAAAAATTGGTTAATAACCCTAAATTATCTGACACGAGCCTAATCGTCTAAATCACAACTATCCCGTTATTGGGTGTTAGAATATGTGACGATATTTCTACTGAACTTAGATACCTATTGACTCATTAAAATGAAGACAACCCCATCATCGTTAATAATACTATCTATTTGAGGACACTATGCGGAACCTGAAGCTTTTAACCGCGATAATTGGTACGACACTGGCCATCGCTATTGTTTTATTTGTCACCTTCCACTTTATATTTCTTGATCTGTTTGTGGATTTATGGTGGTACCAATCAATAAAACTTGAAGCTTACTTCTGGCTAAGACTGCTCTACAAATTCTTTCTTTCCGGTGGAGTAACGCTGGCATTTTTTACCATTTTCTTTTTCCATTTCTGGATTGCCTCGCGTTATCTGGGTTTAAATCCGCCCGATGAAATTTTTAATAATATAGATAAACGCAAACGTTTCCAGCGCTTTGCCGGCACTTTTATGAGCGGTTCGGCAAAGATATACACCCCTATATCGCTGATACTGGCTATATTTGTAGCTATTCCGTTTTATAATCAATGGGAAACGACACTGCTATACTTTTTTGGCAGTAATTCGGGCGTAAATGAAACCGTTTACGGCAATGATGTCAGCTTTTATATGCTGTTCTATCCGACTTACATGTTGATTCAGCAAGAACTCCTGGAAACTGCCGCACTGATTTTCTGCATGGTTGGTATTTTATATTGGCTGGAACATGTTTTTATACCCAATCAAAGCCTCGAATTTCCGGTAGGGGCCAAGATTCACCTAAGTATTTTAATCAGCTTTGTTGTTGGTTTTGTCATCTGGGGTTTCATGCTGGATCGTTTTACCCTGCTTTTTACAGATATTCACGAACCCATATTTTATGGCCCCGGTTTTGTAGAAATGCGCTATTTATTACCACTCATCTGGCTGGAAATTTTTACTTTCCTGGTAATGGCAATAGCGGCAGGCCTGTTTATTTTTTCAGAAAAACACCGGGTTAAAGCACCATTTTTAATATCTCTGACTATTTTTCTCTGCGTCGCAGGCTTACCAAAAATTCAATTTATCCCCAATTTAATCCAAAAGTATATCGTCGATCCGAATCCCGTTAAAACCAATAAATCGCTTATCCAGCACAATATTGATTCGACACTGGCAGCTTACGATTTAAATAATATCAAAATCGTTAATACAACTATTAAGCTTAATGCTACAGAAGATATAGATACTTGGGGCACTCAAAAACGCTTTGAAAATATTCCGGTATGGGATAGAGAATTTATTATTGACAGCTACAAGCAACTACAGGAAATCAGGCCTTATTACAATATACTATCTGTTGATGAAGATCGTTATTTTGCCCTTGGTCATACCCGACAGGTTAATCTGGCCGCCAGAGAAGTTAATACCTCCAAATTGCCACCTGAGGCGCAAAACTGGGAAAACATCCACTTGCGCTACACGCATGGCTACGGTGCTGTAGTTACCCCGGCAGCGCAGGACGCCGATAAACCTCTGGATTGGTATTTACGTGATTTAAACATGAGCTCCAATGTCGGATTTAATGTCGAACACCCGGACATTTACTATGGCGAGGAACAGTATGACTATGCCATCGTTCCCAATAAACTTGATATTGTTGGAATTGCCGGCACTGATCCAGGTGTAGCATTAACTTATCACGGTGACGGCGGAATTCCGATTGCCTCCCTGTTCAGAAAAGCCTTGTTTTCTTTTTATCTTAAGGATGAAAAAATATTTTTTTCATCCAATATATCTACAGAAAGTAAAGTCAAAATACGCAGAAATATAACCGAGCGCATTAGTCGACTAACTCCTTTCCTGCACCTGGATAAAGACCCTTATCTGGTTATCAATAAAGATCGGTTTTACTGGATACAGGATGCCTATACCTTATCCGATAAATATCCGGTTTCACAACCGGCAGCTGATGACTTTCTGGGAGGTAAACAGAATTTTAACTACATCCGTAATTCCGTCAAGATTGTTGTCGATGCCTATGATGGCGATGTGGATTTTTATATTTCAGATCCCTCTGATGCTATTATTAAGGCATACAGCAATGCGTATCCGGGATTATTTAAACATCTGGACGAAATGCCTGTCGAATTAAAGAAACATTTACGCTATCCTCGTGATCTTTATTATATGCAGATGAAAGTGTATGCCAAATATCATCAGCTAAGTCCTGAATTATTCTACGAGCAGGCCGAAACCTGGGCGCAAGCGAATGTCCGTGGAGAACCGGTACAACCTTATTATCAGACCATGGACTTTGGAAACTGTAAAGATATTGAAGAATTTGTCTTAATTGAACCAATGACACCAGTCAATAGAACCAACCTCAGTATGATTGGCGTTGCCGGGATACTGGATAAAGCCAACTGTAATCAAAATTACAAGCCAGGCATTACCATTTACAAATTTGAAAAAGATGTTCAGGTTAATGGCCCGGCTCAAATTGAAGCATTGACTCAGCAGAAACCTGAAATTTCGGAACAATTTACCCTATGGAATCAGGGCGGTTCACGGATTGAAATGGGCCGCATGATTATTCTGCCAATGGGAAATACCGTGCTTTATGTTCAACCCATCTATATAGCCTCACTCAAAGATAAAATGCCCCAACTAACCCGAGTGATTGTTTCCATTGGCAACGAAACGATTATGGATACAACCTTATCGTCAGCCTTTAACCGCTTAAAACAAATTTTCATTAAAAATGCCTCGGAAAGTGAGCAAACAGCGACTTTTAACAACATTCTGGGACAGATGGAAAAGTAAGTAATAAAGCCGGCGGACTCATTTCGCCGGCTATTTTAGTGCACAGAATAGCTCGCAATAAATAATCTGCCAAAAAGTCATACCATAAACCCTGTTTATAATGGGAATCCATGGCACTTTTGCAGCGGATATTTTTACGAATTACTCGGCATCAAACTTCCCGGTTAACACACCAACTCAACAAGCCGGTCTTCCCATCTAATTAAGGTGCTTTTATAAATATTTCAGTTATTATTCCCACCTACAATCGCTGTGAGTTATTAAAACGAGCATTGCTGTCAGTCCTTTCCCAAACCTTACTTCCCACTGAGGTAATGGTGATTGATGATGGCTCTACCGACGAGACCAGCGTCATGATTGACAAAGAATTTCCAGCGGTAAATTATTACTATCAGGAAAATCGGGGCGTTAGCAGTGCACGAAATTTGGGAATACAGCAATCAACAGGGGACTGGCTTGCCTTTCTGGACTCCGATGATGAATGGTTGCCTGACAAACTAAGCCTGCAAGCAGGCGCTTTATTGGCTGATCCGGCAAGCAAAATTTGTCACACTGAAGAGCAATGGATACGTAACGGCATCCGTGTCAATCCGCCAAAAAAATACGCCAAAAAGAGCGGCTGGATATTTACCGAGTGTTTGCCACATTGTGCGATATCACCGTCTACCACTCTGATACATCGCTCCATATTTGAAAACGTAGGGTTATTTGATATCACGCTGCCAGCCTGTGAGGACTATGATTTGTGGCTTAGAATTACCGCAAACTATCCCGTTTTATTGATAGAAGAGCCACAAATCAAAAAATACGGTGGACATGAAGATCAACTATCACAAAAGTTTTGGGGCATGGACAGGTTTCGAATCAACGCACTGGAAAAAATTCTTGCTACCGGTCAATTATCTAACGATAACCGGTATGCAGCAATCGATATGCTATTAAAAAAAGCCGAAATTCACTTTAATGGTGTCACAAAACGCGGAAAAAAAGAGGATATCTATTACTACCAGCAGCTTATTAAACACTACCAGGAAGCTGTCAGAGATTAGCAACCGCAGTCTGTTTTCTATTCTCGGACAGCCCCTTGTCTGCCAAACACCCATATAAGAACAACGAAGCTGCTTGCCGTACCCAAGTATCAATTTCAGCCTCGTCGGGAGCTTGCTCCAAGCCGAGTTGCAACTTCTGAAAGCGTTCACTGCGTATAACACTTAAGAATTGATCAGCAAGTACACCCGGGTCTATTGCAATAAAATAACCGGCTTGCTGCTGTCTGGCGAAAAACTGTGCCAGATAGAACGAATTGCGCTGTGGACCTTGCTCATAAAATTGCAGCGCAAGATCAGGGAATCGTATCGATTCGCCAATTAATATGGCACGTATACGTACCGCATCCGGATGGATAATTCCTCTTAGAAACTGCTTTGCAAAAGCGATCAACGCCTCCTCCGGCCGACCTTCCAACGTACTGTCCTCGGATAAACCAGTAACAAACGAATCCGTATAACGCTTTATAACCGCACCAAACAGTCCGGCTTTACCGCCAAACTCATTATAAATAGTACGCATTGACACGCGCGCATCCTTGGCAATAATTTCCAGACTCAGGTTGCCGTAACCATTTTCAAGAAAAAGCTGGAGAGCAGCATCCAGTAATCTGTCACGACTTAAAGACTCCTGACCCTTACGTGGTCGTCCACATTTAATCATAGATATACTTATAAAATTTAGTTGACTTAGGCCTATATCATAGACTAAATTAAACGGTAAGATCAATTACCATTTAACGGTGCTTCGAACAGTTTTACTTTAATTAAAATCAATTATCGTAATGTAAATCAGGAACTAATTCCTAATCTGTTCGTTATCGCACAGACCAAGTTCGGTCTCGTTTGTAAAATCTGCAAAAAATGATCGAAAATAGTATTCCTTAGCTTACTCATGACTAACTTATCAGGATATTCTCATGAACAATACTTCGGACAGTTTTGATAATTGGTACTTCACGACTAACAAGCCTTATGGCGATTTGTGAGTGATTAAATCAAACTTATGCAAGATACAGAGTCACATAAAACGCTAACTAATTAAAAATTAAAGAGTTATTTGTCAGCATTACAATCAGATTTTTGAGATTATTTGTTAAAAAAAATATCATTTCAATAGATTAAAACTGACCAAAGTATTGATTTTATTTATAAAAAAAACAAAGGTATAAAAGGAATGATAAAAAACACACGCATGCCAGTGCAACCTCTCCATCGCTCAAGTCAACGCCGGGGATTATTGCAACACATGCAGCCAAGTCTGTTGGCATTTATCACCCTGATAGCGATGAGTGGCTGTGCAAACAAAACCGAACCTGATGCTAAAGCGGCTCAAGCTAAATTGCCCGGCGTCAAAGTTGCCCAAGCCTTAATACAAGACGTCACTGAATGGGATGAATACATCGGTCGTATTGAAGCGATAAGCTCAGTAGACGTAAGAGCCAGGGTCGGCGGCTATTTGGAAAAAGTAAATTTCAAAGCCGGAGAAATGGTAAAAAAAGACGATCTTTTATTCTTGATTGATCCCAAACCGTTCAAGGCCCAACTGAATTACGCAGAAGCGGAACTTGAACAAGCCAAAGCCAAACGTGAATTAGCCAAAAATGATATGGCCCGAGCCGAAGGCCTGTTCCGTGGTAAAGCCATTTCAGCAGAAGAATACGATGCCCGCAGTAAAGGCTTGCGCGAGACTGCTGCTGCGGTTCAATCGGGAGAAGCTAATGTTGCCACCGCCAAACTAAATCTGGATTTTACCAACATACGCGCACCAATAACCGGACGAATTGGCCGCGAGCTGATCACTGAGGGTAATTTGGTCGGTGGCGGTGGCGCTGATGCAACCCGACTGACTTTTATTGTCTCTACCGATCCGGTCTATGTCTATGTCGATGCCGATGAACGATCAGTATTGAAATACCGGCGTCAATCCCAGCAAGATGGCAGTGATAATATCGGCGCGAGAAAAACTCCTGCCCAACTGGCTCTAACTGACGAGACTGACTTCCCTCATCCGGGCACTCTCGATTACATATCGCCACGTGAAGATGCAGGCACTGGCACAGTATCATTAAGAGGTGTATTTGCCAATCCTGACGGCTTGTTAAGCCCCGGATTTTTCGCTCGTATGCGCGTTGGCGGTATTGCACCTTATCCGGGTATTCTTTTACCTGATCAGGCCATAGCAACGGATCAGTCACAACGGTTTGTGTGGGTAGTTAATCAGGACAACCAGGTCGAATATCGGAAGGTTGTTTTGGGTGCTCATATTGGCCAGTCACGTGTCATCACAGAAGGCTTAAAGCCTGAAGAATGGATCGTTATTGAAGGTCTGCAAAAACTCAAACCAGGCATTAAGGTTGAGCCGGAACGGATTTCGCTCACCGAACCTCATAACGAGAAATAAGCCATGAATAAATTTGCCCATTTTTTCATTGACCGGCCAATTTTCGCGTCAGTATTATCTATTCTGATCGTTTTAATTGGCGGCATTGCACTAATTACCCTGCCTATCGCCCAATACCCGGAAATTGCACCGCCCACAGTTACTATCAGCGCAACCTATTCGGGTGCCAATGCCCAAATTGTTGCCGACACAGTAGCAACACCAATCGAGCAGGAGGTTAACGGTGTCGAAGATATGCTGTACATGTCTTCCCAGTCAACCAATAGCGGCACCATGACGCTCACCATTACCTTTAAGCCCGGGACTGATCTGGACAAGGCTCAGGTGCTGGTACAAAATCGGGTCGCACTGGCCGAACCCAAGCTACCTGAAGAAGTCAGGAAACAGGGTATCAGCGTCAGAAAACGCAGTCCGGATCTGAGTCTGATCGTTAGTTTAAACTCACCCGATAAACGTTACGACAGCATTTATATGAGTAACTATGCGCTACTACAAATAAAAGATACCTTGGCTCGACTGCCCGGTGTCGGTGAAATTGTGGTTTTTGGTGCCCGTGACTACAGTATGCGTCTCTGGCTTAATCCTGAACAAATTGCCTCGCGTAATATGACCGCCAGCGACATCGTCAAGGCCATCCAGGAACAAAATATCCAGGTAGCAGCTGGTGTAGTCGGCCAACAACCCACAAAAGAAAACACTGATTTTCAATACACTATCAGTACACTGGGGCGGCTTATGAATGCCGATCAATTTGCCGAGATTGTTATCAAACAAGGTGCGGATGGTCAGGTGACCCGACTCAAGGATGTAGCCCGCATCGAACTAGGTGCCAAAGATTATAATTCTGACCTGGTTCTGGACGGAGAACCCTCTGTCGGCCTCGCTGTCTTTCAGTTACCCGGCTCCAACGCGATAGACACCAAGAAGGCTGTCGTCGAGACTATGCTAAAGCTAAAGCCCAGTTTTCCGGACGGCCTTGATTACAACATGATTTATGATACCGTTGTATTCGTACAACAATCTATTGATGCGGTAGTCAAGACGTTGTTCGAAGCCATATTATTGGTCGTGATAGTCGTGATGTTATTCCTGCAAAACTGGCGGGCCACCATCATTCCAGTGCTCGCAGTGCCCGTCTCGTTGGTTGGCACTTTCGCGGTAATGTCAGCCATGGGCTTGTCACTTAATACCTTATCTTTATTTGGTCTGGTACTGGCTATCGGTATTGTTGTGGATGATGCCATCGTTGTCGTGGAAAATGTAGAACGTCATATGGCCTTGGGATTATCCGCCAGGGATGCAACCCGAAAAGCCATGGACGAAGTTATAGGCCCTATCATAGCCACAACGTTGGTTTTGATCGCTGTATTTATACCTACCGCTTTTATCCCGGGCGTCTCGGGTGCCTTTTACAAACAGTTTGCACTGACTATCGCTGTTTCCACCCTGATTTCTACCTTCAATTCGTTAACTCTGAGCCCTGCATTATGTGCATTACTGTTGGATCGGGCACATCATGACAAAGATAAATTTACGCGGGTTGTAGATCGTCTGTTTGGCTGGTTCTTTAATGCCTTTAACCGGTTTTTTGACCGATTTAGTGAAGGCTACGCACGTCTGATCGGCAGACTTATCCGCATGACCGTAGTGGTAGTCATATTCTATGTCGGACTTAACGGCCTTAACTTCCTGGCTTTTGAAAAAGTTCCCACCGGCTTTATTCCCCAGCAAGATCAGGGCTATCTGATTATGTATGCGCAACTACCTGATGCTGCCTCACTGGGACGTTCTCAGGCTGTAGTCCAGGAAGCAACACGGCTGATTTTGGAAACAAAAGGCGTAGCACATGTGAACGCCTACGCCGGATATTCGGTTTTGAGCGGGGCTAACCAGTCTAACGTTTCGACTCTTTTTGCAACACTTGAGAGTTTCGACAAACGTGCCGGCCACCCGGAATTGCACGCCAACGCTATTATTACCGAGCTTCAGAAGAAACTGGGCCAGGTCGGTGATGCCAAAATTGCCGTGTTTGCACCGCCGCCTATCCGTGGCATGAGCTCGGTCGGCGGCTTTAAACTACTCATACAAGATCGAACCAACACCGGTATTAACGCACTGGAAAAAACCAATGCTGAAATGATTGATTTAGGCAACAAGCAACCCGGCCTGACAGGCTTATTCACGACTTTGCGGACTGGCGTACCTCAACTGTTCCTGGATGTCGATCGTACCCGTGTCAAATCTATGGACGTCCCGTTAAAAGAAGTATTCGATACCTTGCAGATCTATTTGGGATCGCTCTATATCAACGACTTTAATATCTTCGGGCGGACTTATCAGGTTGTGGCACAGGCAGATTCTCAATTTCGCATGAAGCCTGCGGATATTGCCAAGTTAAAAACGCGTAATCTTCAAGGCGGTATGGTGCCTCTCGGCTCGCTTGTCGATGTACAGGAAATTACCGGACCAGACAAAATTACCCGCTACAACATGTATCCGGCGGCTGAAATCAATGGCAGCACGCTTCCCGGAATCAGTTCCGGTCAGGCCATTAATACCATGACTGATCTGCTGCATAAGGAGTTACCACGAGGCTTTGGCTTTGAATGGACCGAACTTAGCCTGCAACAAGTTCTGGCCGGAAATGTAGCCATGCTGGTTTTCCCGTTAAGTGTTATTTTCGTGTTTTTGGCGCTGGCAGCTCAATATGAGAGCTGGTCATTACCGTTTGCGATAATCCTGATCGTACCGATGTGTATTCTGTCCTCAATGACCGGAGTTTGGTTAAGTAATATGGATAATAATATCTTCACACAGATCGGCTTTATCGTACTGGTGGGCTTGGCCAGCAAAAATGCCATTCTGATCGTGGAATTTGCGAAGCAGCGGGAAGAAAGCGGCCTTAACCGCTTCGATGCTGCCATAGAGGCATGTCGAATCCGGTTACGTCCCATTTTAATGACCTCGCTTGCTTTTATTTTTGGTGTTTTTCCACTGGTTATCGCAGAAGGTGCCGGTGCAGAATCACGGCAAATATTAGGTACAGCCGTGTTCAGCGGCATGCTGGGCGTAACCTTTTTTGGTCTGCTGTTAACGCCGGTCTTTTATGTAATCGTACAGGGATTTTCGCAACGCTTGCGGCCGCAAGGGCCCAAGACCGGTAAATTATCACCTCAAGAATCTGCTACCGGCAAAGACCTATGATCCAGTACAAAATAAAAGCCAATAAAGTCATAACGTTTCTGAGCGCTACACTACTAGGTGCCTGTGCGGTAGGTCCAGACTACAAGTTGCCTGCAACCGAGACGCCTAAAGCGTTCACCCATGAAGTTAACCCTGAGTTCTCGACAAAAGGCATAGAAGTGGCTTGGTGGAAGCTTTTTAAAGATAAAGAATTGACTGTTTTGGTTGATCAGACTGTGCAGCATAATTATGATCTTCAGACCGCACGGGCCAATCTCAAAGAAGCCAGAGCTCTGTATATGGAGGCCGGGCTGAATATGGCTCCGATTGTCAGCTCACATGCCAATTACACCGACCAGCAACGCAGCCTTGGTGCCATGAATAATCTGACCTTTGCGCCACGTCCTCTGAAACTTTACAATGCCGGTTTTGATGCAGCGTGGGAAATTGATTTGTTTGGTCGCGTGCGCCGTAATGTGGAAGCAAGTAGTGATGAGGTTGAGGCGCAAGAAGCCAGTCTTCGCGACCTCAGCGTCAGTCTAATTGCCGAGGTCGCCAGAAATTACTTTGAATTGCGTGGCCTTCAAAATCAGTTGTCGGTAGCCCAAAAGAACGCCAAGAATCAAACCCAAACATTAAACATAACTAATGTCAGGCTTGAAAATGGACGTGGTACAGAACTTGATACCTCAAGAGCCATAGCGCAACTTGACTCTACAAAAGCCACCATTCCGCTCATACAGGGTAGTATTTACCGGGCCATTCATCGACTCGGCATTCTGACCGGACAACTACCGGGCGCCCTGATTAAAAAACTGGAGCAGTCTGCCCCGCTACCCATCATTGTCGAGACCATCAATATCGGTAATCCTGCAGATCTACTGCGCCGCCGCTCCGATATACGTATGGCCGAGCGCACGCTGGCTGCTGCTACGGCCCGTATCGGCGTTGCTACTGCCGACCTTTTTCCTCGGGTTAATTTTGTCGGCACGCTCTCCATGGAAGCCAGCACCCTTACAGGACTGGGCGCTACCGGCTCACAAGCCTATGCTTTCGGCCCAAAAATCAGTTGGGCATTCCTCGATTTGGGCCGTGTATACGCCCGTATTAAGGCTGCTGATGCGAGTACCGAAGCCAGTTTGGCTCAGTACCAGCAAACGGTGCTCAATGCGTTGGAAGAAACTGAAAACGCTCTGGTCAACTACAATCAAGAGCGAGCACGACAAGTATTACTGGCCTCTGCCGCTCAAGCCAGTATAAAAGCCGATGAATTGGCTCACCTGCGCTTCAATGAGGGTGTCAGCGATTTTCTGACCGTTCTGGATACTGAGTTACGCCTGTTGCAAGACGAGGAACGTCTTGCGCAAAGCGAAACTGCCACGGCGACATCACTGGCAGCACTTTATAAGGCACTAGGTGGTGGCTGGGAAGTCACGGTACCCATCAAGCACTACTCATTATTAGAAAATATGGTAAATCAATAGGCTATAGAAATATCTTCTCTTTATAGATTCTCGGATAAATAAATTCGACGCTAACGGATACCATCTCTAGAAGCTATGGTATCCGTTCGAGCATGTGCGACGTAAATTGAAAATTTAATTTCTGAAAGACTATAACGCTTATAATTGATACCTATTGAATTAACCCTGCCTGCTTTCCTGCTCTTGATAATATCGGAAAGTTATTTTTAGCACCATCTTGGCCAAGGCGTTAAAAATAGTGTACCTGTATTGTGAATATCCTCTTGGCGAACTTGTAATGGTCAAGTAAAACCGGACACTTTCTTAAGCAGTCTTCTTGTAAAATTCCCGTTCAAATTCCAGCGGGGATTGGTAGCCTAATGTTGAATGCAATCGTTTGCCATTATAAAACGCCAAATAATCAATAATACTCAGCTTTGCCGCCTCTTTAGCTTTGAATTTTTCGTAGTTTAGTTGCTCATGTTTTAAGCTTCGAAAAAATCGCTCGGTCGGCGCATTATCCCAATAATCACCTTTACGGCTCATGCTCTGCTGCATCTTCATTATTCCTAAATGACTTCGGTATTCATGGCTAGCATACTGGCTACCCCGATCCGAATGATGCACCAAGCCTGGTTCAGGTTTTCGCCGCCAAAACGCCATTTGTAAGGCATTAACACACAGTGAGGTACGCATGTTATTGGCAATGGACCAGCCCACTACTTGCCTGGAAAATAAATCAACGACAATCGCGACGTACAGCCAGCCTTCAAGAGTCCAGACGTAAGTAATATCGGTCGTCCAAACCTTATTGGGCGCAGCAACATCAAATTGCCTGTTTAACAGATTGGGAGCAATCGTCTCATTATGATCGCTATCTGTAGTCACTTGGAAACGTTTTGGGGAGCGTGGTTTTAAGCCCCATTTTTTCATCAATTGCCTTGCTTTATAGCGCCCGACCTGAATATCTTCTTTTATAAAAGCTTCCGATAAACGGCGAGAACCGTAAACGTTCTTGTTTTCTCCAAATAGCTCAATCGCCTTAGCTTCAAGCTGTTTTTGCCGTATTTTTTTGTCAGTATCTTTAGGCCTTTTCGCCCACGCATAAAAGGCGCTGGTACTAACCTGCATTACTTTACATAGCACGGTAACTGGAAAAGTCTTCTGTTGCTCTCGAATAAAACCGTATTTTATTGGAGTTCTTTCGCAAAGAAGACTGCGGCCTTTTTCACCCTAAAGGGCACCTTGTAATATCTCGCGCTCCATTCGCAATTGTTCAACTTCTTTGCGTAAGCGCGTTAACTCATCTTGATCGATTAAGTTCAAAACGCTTTTCTTGATCGCCGATGGTGACGGCGATCCTTGTTCGGCTCTCACCCATCGCCCAATGGCGCTAAGGGAAATACCTAGATTATCGGCTGCTTGCTTTTGTGTATAGCCTTTTTCATTAACTAACTTGGCCGCATCTTGTTTAAATTCAATCGTGTAATTGGGTCGTTTTTGCTTAGTTTTATTACTCATATTCACCTCTGTTGACATTATAAAGCTGTCTTTAGAAGTGTCCTGTTTAATTAAACCATTTCAGATTAAAAAGTTTAAAGGTCGAGTATTAGCAATTTTGTGGGCCAACAAAAGCCATCAGGCACAAAAAAGCCTCAATTTATGAGGCTTTAAACGTGGAGCAATATTTGGAGTGACAGTTTTAAAATCTATTCAATATTTTGAATCTGCTCGCGCATTTGTTCAATCAGCACTTTAAGCTCAATGGCGATTTGGGTCATTTCCTTGTCGGTTGATTTAGAGCCTAAGGTGTTGGCTTCACGATTGAGTTCCTGCATTAAAAAATCCAGGCGTCTGCCAACGGGGTCTTTTTCTTTTAATACGCGCAACACTTCAGTGATATGAGTATCCAGTCGATCCAGTTCTTCGGTAATATCCAGTTTTTGCGCCATAAAAACCAGTTCCTGTTCCAGACGATCAAAGTCGGGTTGTGCAACCAGTTCGTTAATTTTGTCGGTTAATTTATTGCGGATCAGTAATAGGACTACAGGTATTCGTTTGCTGGCCAAGACCACAAACCCCTGCATTTTTATACAGCGCTCTTCGATCAAGACTTTAAGTTGAGCGCCTTCGCGTTCCCGTACTTCCAGAAATTTTGCCAGTGTTTGCTTGACCAGATGGGTTATTTCTTCATTAAGGTGGGTTTTGTCAGTAGCAGGTTCTTGCTGAATGCCGGGGAAAGCCAAAATATCCAGCGCTGAAAATGATAAAGGTGCGAGCATGTGCTCTTCAATGGCATCGGTGGCGGCAAGTAAGGCGCGCACCGCATCGCTATTAACGTTAAAGCTTTGTCCGTCTTTGGCCTGTTTTTTAATACTCAATGAACATTCAACCTTGCCCCGATTAACTTTTGCAGCAATAAGTGTGCGCAAATCCGTTTCAATAAAGCGTAAGTTATCAGGGAGTTTTAAGGTGATATCACAGTAACGGTGGTTGACCGAACGTAATTCACAATGTAGGGTTGAGTCTCCAATACGCGCCTCATTCCCGGCATAAGCGGTCATACTTCTAATCATTAATCACCTGTGAAAGTTAAAGAGTCAAAAATGTAAGTATAGCATTCTAATACCCTGATATTTGAGTCTTGCTTATTGCCACTCTTTGGCAAGAATTTATAAATTGAAAACTTAACGGCTTACAGATCAGGTATACTTGGCAGTTTTAATTTTATCGGAACAGACATGAGACCTAGCGGACGTAATCCAGATCAACTCAGAGAAATAAAATTTACCTGCGGTTATACCAAACATGCAGAAGGCTCTGTGCTGGTTGAGTTTGGCGATACCCGAGTGCTTTGTACTGCCAGCGTTGACAGAAGTGTCCCGCGTTTTCTTAAAGGCAAAGGTGAAGGCTGGGTTACCGCTGAATATGGTATGTTACCCCGTTCAACACATAGCCGGATGAGTCGTGAAGCGGCTTATGGTAAACAGGGTGGTCGCACTTTGGAAATTCAGCGCTTAATCGGTCGCTCTTTAAGAGCAGCGGTTGATTTGAAAGCGTTGGGTGAGCATAGTGTTACTATTGATTGCGATGTTTTGCAGGCCGATGGTGGTACGCGTACAGCGGCAATTACCGGTGGTTTTGTTGCCTTGTCGATTGCGATAGAAAAAATGCTTAAACGCAAACAGATTAAAACCAACCCGCTACATGGACAAGTGGCATCAGTATCGGTGGGTATTTTTAATGGTATACCGGTGCTGGATTTGGATTATGCCGAAGATAGCAATGCCGAAACCGATATGAATGTGGTGATGAATGATGCCGGTGCATTTATTGAGATTCAGGGGACTGCCGAAGGTCATGCCTTTAGAAAAGAAGAGCTGGATGCGATGCTTGAGTTGGCAGGTCTTGGTATTAAGCAATTGTTGGAAAAGCAACAGGAAGCTTTGGAACAATATTTATTAAAATAAGACTTTCAGCTTAAAACATCACCACGAAGACACGAAGGACACGAAGAAAAAGCCAAGAGTAAAAATTCGTGTCTTCCTGGTGCTTGCTGTTTTTAAGATTTTTTACTTGCATCTTGACCTTTGAAATCTCTATGACTTTTCTCTCATCACAACAGATCGTTCTGGCCAGCAGCAATCCCGGTAAAATTAAAGAAATCCAGACGATTCTTGCCAATCACCTCATTGTCCCACAGTCAGCGTTTAAGGTGACAGACGCCGAGGAAACCGGTTCGACTTTTATAGAAAATGCCATTATCAAAGCCAGAAATGCCGCTCTGCATTGCAATTTGCCGTCTATAGCCGATGATTCCGGACTGGTTGTCGATGCTTTAAACGGTGCGCCGGGTGTTATTTCGGCGCGTTATGCGGGTGTTGGTGCCAGTGATCAGGATAATGTACTTAAATTACTACAGGAACTGGAAGGTGTTCCTGATGAGCAGCGTAGCGCACGTTTTATTTGCGTGATGGTATTTATGGAGCACGCCAATGATCCTTTTCCGGTTATTGCTCAAGGCGTTTGGGAAGGCAGAATTTTAGACCATGCTATCGGTGCCAATGGTTTTGGCTATGATCCGGTGTTTTGGGTGCCGGAACATCATTGCGCCTCGGCTGAATTATCGGCTGACGTTAAAAATTCAATAAGCCACAGAGGTCAGGCATTGCAAAGTTTAACGGCTTTAATTAAGGCGAGGGAGCTCTAGATGCGACCAATTGGCATTTGCTATTAATTCGATAAAGTATGAATACACTGTTTGCCATCGCTCACCAGTTTGCCAATGATGTTACCGCGTTATCTCCGTTAGGCAACGGCCTGATTAATGATACGTTTCTGGTGACTACGCAATCAGCACCATTTGTTCTGCAACGTATTAATCGCAGTGTTTTTCCTGCACCGGATCAGATTATGGCTAACCTGATCCGGCTTAACCGGCATCTTGAGCAAAAATCCGCTACTGACGTAAAACTGAAAATTCCGGGTTTGGTAAAAACTATCGCTAACGAGGACTTTTATCAGGATGAACAGGGTGATTACTGGCGTGCACTGTCCTTTATAGCGAATACAGAAAGTCTGGAGACTCTGACTAATTTAAATCAGGCGCAACAGACAGGCTTTGCATTGGGGCATTTTCATCGTTTAGTGAGTGATCTTGAGCCTTTGCTACTGTACGATACGTTGCCCGGATTTCATATTTCCCCTGATTACTTACGCCATTATCATCAGGTTTTAACCCAATCGACCCGGCAACTTGAGCCTGAAAGTCTTTATTGCACAGAGTTTATTGCCAACAATCAGCATTTTGCTAATGATCTGGAAGCCGCCAAACAGCAAGGCTTGCTGGTCTTGCGGATTATTCATGGCGACCCTAAATTAAATAATTTTCTTTTTGATAAGGATAGTAAAAAAGTCGTCAGTATTATTGATCTCGATACCGTTAAGCCGGGCCTGGTGCATTATGATATTGGTGATTGTTTGCGATCTTGCTGTCATGATTTGGCAACTAATACTTTTGATCTGACTATTTCCACGGCCATATTAACAAGCTACTTAGCCGAAGCGGGTGCATTTTTTACCGATGATGATTACCGGCTTTTGTACGCGGCTATCCGCTTAATTCCGTTTGAACTGGGGCTGCGTTTTTATACGGATTATCTGCAGGGTAACCGTTATTTTAAAGTCACTGAGCATAAACAAAACCTGAAGCGTGCAGCTGACCAATTCCGGTTGTGTGAGAACATCATGGCGCAGGAATTTGCCATTAAGGCATTAATAGAGCAGTTAAAAAACCATGAATAATTTAAGCCTCGCCGAGTTAATGCAGCTATTTCCACAATCCGGAGAACTGGTGTGGATAGGCGTAAGACCTGCGCGAGGTGAGCCCATGATTACCGTGAACAAAGTGCTGGCCGATCAACGTTCGGGTTTGATAGGCGATCGTTATAACGGCAGTAGCGGTAAACGGCAGGTGACGTTAATGCAGTGGGAACATTTATCGGTGCTTGAATCGATTATGGGCAAAGCCATTGTTCCTGAATTATTGCGCCGTAATCTGGTGATTAAAGGTATTAACTTGCTGGCGTTAAAAAATCAGCAATTTCGTATCGGCGAGGTTGTTTTTCAAACAAGCGGATATTGCCACCCCTGTTCAAAAATGGAAAAATTATTAGGTTTCGGCGGCTATAACGCCATGCGCGGACATGGCGGATTAACGGCTCAAGTGTTAAGCGGTGGTGTACTGCGAGTTGGTGATGATTTGACAGTCTTGCCGCATAGAGAGATACCTTGCGTAAACAATATTCTGTAGAACAACGCAATCTTGTTATAGGTTATGCTCTGGTAATGCTTGGTGCCTTGGGTTTTTCAGCCAAAGCCATTTTGGTAAAGCTGGCTTATGCCGCCAATCCTGAAGTTGATGCCATTTCCCTGATGGCTTTGCGTATGTTGTTTGCGTTGCCGTTTTTTTTGCTGGTTGCCGTTTGGCACAATAAAAAAACACAGGCATTGCCGCTGGATAAAAAACAATGGGCAGTGGTGATTGTTTTGGGCTTAATGGGTTATTACCTGGCAAGCTATCTGGATTTTATCGGGCTGCAATACATATCAGCGGGACTGGAGCGGGTTATTATTTTCTTGTATCCTACCTTTGTCGTTTTGTTTTCTGCGCTTGTTTACCGGCGGAAAATTACCGCTCGTGTTGGTATCGCGCTGGGTTTGAGCTATATCGGCACTCTGCTGGTTTTTATGGAACATTTATCGGTAGCTTCATCCGGGCTTTTGTTGGGTTCAGGTTTTGTGCTTAGTAGTGCCGTTATTTTTGCCTGGTTTGTTATGGGCAGTGGCGTTATGACGTTACGCATAGGTTCAGCACGTTTTACCGTTTATACGATGACCGTTGCCAGCATCGCAACCTTGGTACATTTTGCTGTTCAGCATGGCGATAATTTTAGTCGATTGCTCTCGCTGCCTTATAGCGAATGGCAGCGTGTTTATTATCTGGCATTACTCATGGCAATTTTTTCTACCGTGTTGCCGGCATTTTTCATGAATGCCGGTATACGTAGAATTGGTGCAGGATCAGCAGCCATTATCAGCACAACCGGTCCGATAGTGACTCTGGTTTTGGCTTATTTGCTATTGGATGAGGCGATTACTTGGCTTCAGTTGATGGGGACTTTGTTTGTGTTGGCTGGAGTTTATGTGGTCGGTCGGGTTAAGGTGCTTTCCTCCAAATAATAGTCCCGACTTGCTGGCCTTTTTATGCATTTACTGCGCTAATCCTGCTTGTCTTTCTGGACAATAACCAAAAAGTAGACTAGATTCACCTCTCATCACCCCATTACACAGCCAGGAATTATGAAAAAACTAATCAGCCTTTATATTTTATTATCGGTAATCTGTGGTTCGGCAATTGCACAGCCGCAAAGCATCGATAAAACCGGTCCGGGCTTTATATTATTGGATGTTTTGCTTTATCGGCCGGTGGGTTTGGTTGCAACTGTCATTGGTTCGGTAGTATTTGTCGGGGTAAGTCCATTGATTGGACTGGCATCCATACCTGAACCACATGATGCGTTTGCTAAAATGAGTGAAATTTTGGTTCTCGCACCTGCCGGCTATACTTTTGTTCGGCCTATAGGTGACCGTGATTTTCCTTATCATGCCTCACCGAATAAGCATCATTTGATGGTAGCACCCAATAAGGCCGAAGTGCAGAAGGATGCCGTGTTACCAAAGCCAGTCCCAGTCGAGGCGCCAGAAGTATTACCTGAAATACCCCCCCAGCAGAGCTATCCTGACGTTGGTAAAGGTTTGTAGCAATATATGTTGAGCGTTTAGCGACCTTTGCCGCTAGCGCTCAAAATGTCTTATTTACAGTATTATTAAAATACAGTTTCAGGCTTTGGGTGGAACATAACCTTCAGGCATCTCGTTACTTCCTTCAAACAGGAATTTGGTTCTTTCTTCTGCCAAATAAGCACGAGCTTTCGGATCAAAACTGGCCAATTTATTTTCATTAATTAGCATGGTTTGCCTTGTTAACCATTCTTTCCAGGCAGTTTTAGATATTTTTTCATATATTTCTTGGCCTTTAGGTCCCGGAAATGGCGGTTCGTCAAAGCCTTCAGCTTCTATACCCAATTTTACGCACTTAACCATTCTAGTCATTATCATTCTCTTGTATGTTGCTGCAACAGCAGTTTAATAGGTGCCGGTAATCCCAGCAGGTTAATTTGTTTAGCGTTATACCAGACAGTTTGATTGGCTTCCATCACAAAATTTATAAGGTTATCTGTTTGGATAAGTACCGGTGTGTAATCCAAATGGTAATGGGAAAAGGTATGCCGGCGGGTTGCCAGTGTTTCAGAATCGATAACAGGCCGGTTATTTGTTAAGCACCAGTTATGCGCAGATTCAATACTGTCAAATTCCGGCAGACTCCATAAGCCCCCCCAGATGCCGGTCGGCGGTCTTTTTTCCAGTAATGTCTGCTTGTTGTTATTACTCAGTAACAAGAACACAAGTTGTTTAACCGGCAAAATTTTAGAAGGTTTACGGGTTGGCAACAGGGATACCGTTTCGGTACTTCTGGCCAAACAATGCTTTTCAAGAGGACAGTCAGCGCATTTTGGTTTACTGCGGGTACAAACGGTCGCACCTAAATCCATCATTGCCTGAGTGTAATCAGCAACGCGATCTATGGGAGTTAAATGGGTGCTGATAGCCCATAATTCTTTATTAACCAGACTGGTGCCGGGCCAGCCGGAAACGGCTTTAAATCGTGCCAAGACTCTTTTTACATTGCCATCGAGTATGGGATGGCTTTTTTGAAAGGCAATACTTAAGATAGCTCCGGCGGTGGATAATCCTATACCGGGTAATGCGTTAAGCTCCGCCAATGTATCAGGAAAATAACCTTGTTCTGCTATAAGTTGTGCAGTTTTATGTAAGTTGCGGGCGCGAGCGTAATATCCCAAACCGGACCAACGATGTAAAATTTCATCAGCAGGTGCTTGCGCCAAAGACTCCAGAGTAGGGAATTGTTCGATGAAGGCATTAAAGTACGGAATAACCGTACTAACCTGGGTTTGTTGCAGCATTGTTTCAGAAAGCCATACCCGATAAGGACTAATGTCTTTTTGCCAGGGCAGATCTTTTCGACCTTTTTGATCGAACCAAGCGAGGATATGTTGTTGGAAATCTGATGGATTCATAAAAGCGTTATCATGTTGCGGGGGGGCGGCTGAAGTTATCCCTCACCAAGTTAAGGATTAAAGTCCTGTTTATTGACATTAAGTTGTTAGTGTTTTTTGAACAGACCTTTTAATAAATTACCAATGCCGGGGCCTACTTTCTTGTCAATTTTATCTGCGATGTTGTCTATTTTTTCCTGGTTTTTATCGATAAATTTTTCTATTTTGGCTTTGTTTTTATCAGTTAACAGTGCGGCTACATCAAGTGTATAAGTCGGTTTACTAAAGGTGCCGGCAATAGCGATATTGATAGGCGTATCATGAAGCTGTTCCGGTTCCGTTGCCGTCGCCCCGGTTTTAATGAGTCGGGTATTAAGCTTGTAATCGAGTTTTTCTGTGTTCAGATCGGCGTTACCTTTGCCATTGATACGCATTTTGGCAGAGGAGGCAACCAAATCGTTATTTTGGAGCAGGCCCTTATTAATGGTTGCAGTTCCTGTAATGTTGGTAAACAGCGTTTGATCATTTTTATTATTGACGGTTACCGCAGGTTCTTTAATTAAGGCTTTGGCATCATCAATAATTTTTTGCAGATTAAAACCTTTGATTACGCTATCTTTAAACAAAAAACTGATGTTGCCATTGAGTGATGATTTAAGCTCATGAGTATTGTTACCTTGTCCTTGTAATTGTGCCGAGGCGTCAACGATTCCACTCATTTTGGCTTCGCCTTTAAAGTCCTTAAGTAAGGGCTCTATTTGTACGCGGGTTATTTTCTCGTTTAAAGTCAAGGCTGGGATTTTGTTGCGCATATCGATAGCAAGGCTGCCGTTATAGGAACCTTGATAAAACGTTTTAGCAGACTGTTCAGTGCTAATAAGGCCATTTTTCGCCTGTAGGTTTAATTGAATGTCTTGCATAACCAAGCCGTTAATTTTAAGTTTACCCAGAGATAATTGACCATCAATATTCAATTTTCTTAAAGTTTCTACAGGTAAAGCAGAAGCGCCAGTTGCCAAGGCAACTGCGGGGCTGGTGACCGGTCTGGACGATTTGTCGGTAACCGGTGGTAAATAACGATCAACATCGCAAGCATCGGCTATCAGGTTAAAAGTGATAGCGGGTTGGGTAAAGTCGCTAAAACGGGTTGAGCCTTTAATTTGCGTCTCATCCAGAGTCATTATTAAATTTTGCAAATCGACCGAGTTTTCCGTTGCCACCAGAGTAAAAGTTGCTGCTGAATTGGTCAAGGCCTTGGGATCTTGCATAACCGGAATGGCGATGCCCAGTTGCTTTAATACCTCTGATGGATTAAAGGCAGCAATGCTGACAGGGCCCTGAAAAGAAGGCTTGTCATCAAGTGAACTGCCGGTAATTTCCGCAGCGAGGGTGACATCCTTGGATTTAAGTACCAAGCCGGATACATTAATGGTCTGCTTCGCCAGGTCAAGCGCAGTTGCTGTGACGTTAAGCGTAGCCGTTAGGGATTTTCCGGGTATGCTTTCTCCTGTCAGGATTATTTGTAAATCACTATGACTTAATATCAATGTATCGAGTCTTTCATTAATCGTGAACCCCGTAGTTAATTTGATAGACTCGGTGAGTTTTGTTTCAGGATTTAAAACGACCAAAGAAAGATCAATGGCAACAGGCTGGTCATAGCTAAACTGATCGCTATTAAGGTTAACATCTTTTATAAGCAGGTGTTTTTCCGAGTGCTGATCATCCCAGTTAATTTGGGCACTTTCTACGGCAATACCACCGATAGTTAAAGCTAACGAAGTATTGCTGTCGTCAGTTTTTGCGCCATTATTGATAGTGTTTATAGTGGGTGAGGTGGTTTTTATCGTAGCTGATGTGCTTAAATCACTCCAGTTGTTCACGCCTTGTGAATTTTTTGTAAGATTCAGTACCAAGCCTTTGACGATGATCCGGCTGATTTCAATTTTCTTCGCTAATAAAGGTAATAATTTAACCTTGATAGTGCTTTCTTCGAGAGTCGCGAAGGGACGTTCCTGAAAGCCTGCGGCATTGCCCAAGACCATTTGGCCGGTTGAAATGCCTAGCCATGGGAAAATTGACAGTGTTAATTCGCCTGTCAAGGTCAGGTCGCGGCCGATCTTTTCTTTAACAGCGGCGGTAATCTCGGGTTTAAAGTTATTTGGATCAATGACAAAAGGCAAGGTAATGAGCGTAATCGCTACCACAAAGAACATTGCCGCAATGATTGATAGTATGATTTTAAACGGTTTTCCCACAATACTTTCCTGGTTTTAAATAAAGTGTAATGATTGTCTATTATGGAATATCATGCAGCACTGACGCCAGTTAAATTCTGGCGGGAATCAATGATGTTGTATTGCATATAATAATTAAGAAGGAAGTGAAAAGATGTCGATTTTAGCTGTATTTGCAGGAATTGCTGTGCTGGTGTGGTTTTATTTAACGGCAAAAGAGAAAGGTGAGGAGCGATTTAAATGGGCTATTACAGGAATAATAGGCTATTGGCTTGCCTGGGGAGGAGTTAAGCTGGCTATAGCAGCTGTCTTATCCGGATTTGTTGCCAAAAGTACGATACTTGCACTTATACTTAACCAGATTCCGGTTCTTTGTGCCATTGGAGCCGCTTTTTTGATCAGAAAGAAATTGTTGGCAGATGCGGCCAAAAACAATAATCAAGGCTAATTCAAAAGGCCCAAGCTTCAAGCGTTAAATGTCTTAACCTTAAATCTCGGGCCTTAACTTTTAATTACAGTTTATCTGCATTTTTATCCAGGTATTCTGCAACGCCCGCAGGACTTGCATTCATACCGGTATCGCCTTTATTCCAGCCAGCCGGGCAAACTTCGCCATGCTCTTCGAAAAATTGTAACGCATCAATCATGCGCAACAATTCATCCATATTACGACCTAAAGGCAGGTCGTTAACAACTTGGTGACGGACAAGACCGCTACGGTCTATCAGGAAAGTTCCACGATACGCAACGCCGCCATCTGCCTCAACATCATAATCTTTAACGATAGAATGTGTTAAATCAGCAGCCATTGTATAATGAACCGGGCCGATACCACCTTTGTTGATTGGCGTGTTGCGCCATGCATTGTGGGTGAAATGAGAGTCTATAGATACTGCAATAACTTCAACGCCACGGCTTTTAAATTCATCCATACGATGATCCAAAGCGATCAGTTCACTGGGGCATACAAACGTAAAGTCTAAAGGGTAGAAAAATACGACTGCATATTTACCGCTAGTGGTATCAGAAAAGCTGAATGAATCAACTATTTGACCATCGCCTAAGACGGCAGGAACTGTAAAATCAGGGGCTTGTTTACCGACTAATACGCTCATTAATTATCTCCAAAATGTTGAAAAGGCAAAAGGTTATAGACTTATTATCAGCCACTATCTCAGTGGTATGTTCCTATTCTACACCGTACTAGTAGGTAATTGTCCAGTGTTGAAATTTATAACTTGCTTTTACGCCAGCTTGAGGGATAATTTGTAGCTAATAGACTACAGTCATTCCTGTTTTAGATTTTCAAAGCGGTTCTAAAATATTGGCGATATAGCCTTTCTGTTAAATCCAAATAATATATAGTTCTTGTCGAGGGAGATTATTCTGTGGCAAAAAATAAGCATATAACCGAGCCGGATGTATTTGGCTTTCAAGTTCGTATCGTAAGACGCGGCAAAGAGAGTAGCCGTTATTTCTCTCACAAATTGTGGGGTAACAAAAATAAATCTTTGAATGCGGCAATTACCTGGCGAGACCAGATGCTGGTCGTTTTAAAAGGTAGTAAAACACGCTTTCTCAAGCCACCCAAAAATAAAACCACTACCGGTGTTACGGGTGTATCGAGAACCATTAAGTATGATCATAGAAAAGATAAAAATTATCTGTGTTATACGGTTTTTTGGGTCAGCAATGGCAAATCCAGAAATAAAACCTTTCAGGTTGGTAATGTAGACAAAGTCACTGCTGATGATGAGTTGCATGCGTTTCGGACAGCCAAGTTATTCAGGATTTGTTATGAGGTTTCAATAGATAACGATATTGAATTTTATGATGACAAATTTGTTGGCTGGAAGAAAACCCGGCTTTATGATGATGAGAATTTAAACGCTGTATTATAAGCGGCTTTTATTGATGTCTTTAAGCGGGTCAACTGATTTGGGGAAATAGTGTCGAAGACTGACTGTGAATGCGAGTGAAATATCCCTGGAGAATTTTATTTTCATTCATGCACGCCAAGTTGCCCAATAATACCATCCAGTTCATCCAGACTGGAATAGGCAATAACCAGTTTTCCTGAGCCATTTTCTTTATGGTCAATGACAACTTTTGCGCCCAATTTAGCCGTTAAATTGTCCTGTAATCGTAAGGTGTCGTTATCGACAACCTTAATTTTTTGAATCTTTGGTTCGGCGTGGCTTTCTTTAACCAAACGTTCTGTTGCCCTTACCGTTAAACCGTCTTTAACTACTTTATTGGCTATGGCGACTTGTTTAGACCCATCTAATGACAACAGAGCGCGCGCATGCCCCATTTCCAGTTGATTATTAAGTAATAATATTTTTACCTCGGGTTGCAAGTCTATCAGTCTCAATAAATTAGTAACCGTAGTTCGCGACTTGCCAATAGCTTCTGCTATGTGTTGATGAGTCATCTCAAACTCATCCAGTAACCGTTTTAACGCTTCGGCTTCCTCCAAAGCATTAAGGTCTTCCCGTTGGATATTTTCAATCAGCGCTATAGCCATTGCGGCGCGATCATCTATTTCTTTTATAACTACAGGTACTTGTGTCAAGCCGGCTATTTGTGCGGCACGCCAGCGACGCTCTCCAGCCACTATTTCATATTTTTCATAAGCAAGTTGGCGCACAACGATAGGCTGAATTATGCCTTGCGCCTTGATGGAGTCTGCCAGTTCCTGAAGTTTTTCCGGATTGATATCTTTGCGTGGCTGATACTTGCCTCGTTGCAAATATTCTATGGGCAGCGTGTGCAAGTGGTGCTGCTCATCTTTAACAGAAATATCGCCTAATAAGGCATCAAGACCCCGACCTAATCCGCGTTTATTTAAAGACATTTTTTCTCTTTATTAATCATTGTATCCGCCAGTGCAATAGTGCTGTAATCCCGCAATGTTTTATTGTAATAATACGGTCTGTTAGACAAATCAGTTTAATTTAAAGATGGCGAACCATCGCTTCAAACTCATCAATCAACTTTCTTAAGTCTTCGGTTTCTTGCAAAAGATGACGGTTTTCTTGTTGGATAATTTCGATTAATGCCGATGCCATCGCTTCCCGCTCATCTATTGCCTTGTTGATTATCGGTACTTCCGGTAATCTTGGGGCTATTTCAGCGTTGTTTTCGGCAATTTTTTGGACAACAACCGGTTCAGCTATTAATTCATCTGAATTGATATCGTCTGGTGATGGATGACGGTTTTTATGAGGGCTGTTAAGCGGTGAAGTTTGCGGCCGAGTTATTGCCTCTTTAGCAGAAACATTTGCCAATAAAGCTTCAAGACCCCTACCCAAGCCACGTTTTTTTATAGTCATGCCTGGTCTTTTTTGATCATTTCATCTGCCAGAGCCAGATATGCCAAGGTTCCCCGTGATGATTTATCATAACTTAGTGCCGGCAAACCATGGCTTGGTGCTTCGGCCAAGCGAATATTTCTTGGAATACAGGTTCTAAATACTTTATCGCCAAAATACCGGATCAACTGCTCGGAAACATCTTTGGTCAGGCGATTTCTATCGTCATACATCGTCCTTAAAATACCTTCCAGATGTAAATCCGGATTGACGGAG
The DNA here is from genome assembly GCF_022788635.1 of Methylobacter sp. S3L5C. NCBI lineage: Bacteria > Pseudomonadati > Pseudomonadota > Gammaproteobacteria > Methylococcales > Methylococcaceae > Methylobacter > Methylobacter sp. S3L5C. The sequence goes on from NZ_CP076024.1 coordinate 1,414,321, forward strand.
CTTTGGATATTATGCAGTGTACCCATTAATGCTGATAAGCCTTCCAGGGCGTAGTACTCGCATTGCATGGGGATTAATAAACTATTTGCCGCCACCATTGCATTTAACGTCAGCATGTTTAAAGACGGTGGACAATCTATCAGAATGTAATCGTAGTCGGATTTTATCGGACTTAATGCATCAGCCAGTCGCAGTTCTTTGCGGTCAGCATGAATTAATTTTACTTCAGCAGCAGTCAGGTCAGCATTTCCGGGAATCACCGAGAAGCCGATGTTGGGGCGATAAATAACGGCTTCTGCGGCAGGCACATCCTCCATTAATAAATCATAACTGGAATATTTTACTTCCTGTTTATCTACGCCACAGCCCATCGCTGCATTGCCTTGTGGATCAAGATCTACCAGCAATACTCGCTGTTTAGCGGCTGCCAAGGAAGCTGCCAGATTAACACTGGTTGTCGTTTTTCCTACGCCGCCCTTTTGATTGGATATGGCAATTATTTTTCCCACTAACTTACCTCGGATTCTTTAGTCAATTGTATTCTAACCAGACATCTTTCTGCGGTTATTCCTGGAACGTTGACAGGGATCAGGGTAGTTATTGCTGATTCCAGTTCCGAAACATCAGGTGCTTGTCCTTTCATTGCCAACAGTACGCCATTCTTGTTGAGTAAATGCGCCGTTAATTTCACTATATCAGATAAACTGGCAAACGCTCGGGTAATGGCTGTATCAAAACTTGTTTCGGGATGATATTGTTCAACACGATTATGACAGACAGTGACATTTTTCAGTTTTAACTCAAGGATTGCCTGTTGCACAAACCGTGTTTTTTTGGCATTACTATCCAATAAAGTAAACTCGATATCGGGTAAATAAATCGCCAGCGGAATACCCGGCAGGCCGGCTCCCGTACCGATATCAATAACCCGTTTACCTTCAATAAAGGGCAAAATGGCCAGGCTATCCAGCAAATGCAGGCGCACCATCTCTTCCTTGTCCCGTATGGCGGTCAGATTATAAGCTTTATTCCATTTTTCAAGCAGCTTTATAAAGCCTAGCAATTGCTCAACTTTATCTTCAGCAGTCGATAAATTTAGGGATTCAAGACCGGAAATCAGAATTTTTTTACACGTTTCCATTAGGCACTTTTCTTTTTTAAATAAACTAACAGCAGGGAAATGGCGGCGGGAGTCATACCGGGTATTCGTGATGCCTGACCTAACGTTTCTGGCCGCTGCGCTTTAAGTTTTTGGCTTACTTCGTTGGACAGCCCTGATACGCCGTTATAATCAAGGGCATCTGGAAGTCGTAAATGATCGTAGCGCAGTGCTTTGTCAATTTCAGTTTGCTGCCTGACAATATAGCCTGCATATTTAGCCTGAATTTCAACTTGCTCGCCCACCTGTTCAGTAACCGCTTCGCCGCCCTCCATAAATGACAGTAAACGTTCTATATCCACCTCGGGTCGTCGCAGTAACTCCATCAAATTAGCTTCTTTTAGCAAGGGCTTGCCCCAGATTTCTGCCACCTGAAGTGCTTCTTCTGTATCTGCCCTGACCCATTTTTTTTTCAAATCATCCTGCAATCCGGAAATCGCGGCACGTTTAATCTCAAAAGCTTGCCAGCGTTCATCATCAACCAAGCCCAATTCACGACCTTTTTCTGTTAAGCGCAAATCGGCATTATCTTCTCTTAACAATAAACGATATTCAGCACGACTGGTAAACATACGATACGGCTCTTGTGTGCCGCGGGTAATCAGGTCGTCAATCATCACGCCCATATAAGCTTCATCACGGCCAGGGCACCAGCTTTCAAGGCCCATAACCAAACGTGCCGCGTTTAGCCCTGCAATCAAACCTTGTGCGGCAGCTTCTTCATAACCAGTGGTGCCATTAACTTGTCCTGCAAAAAACAAAGCGTCCATATGCTTGGTTTCCAACGACATTTTTAAATCTCTGGGATCAAAAAAATCATATTCAATGGCATAGCCAGGACGGATTATTTCGGCATTTTCAAAGCCCAGCATTGAGCGTACAAACTCATACTGCACATCAAACGGTAAGCTCGTGGAAATGCCATTGGGATAAATTTCATTGGTATCCAGACCTTCAGGCTCGACAAAAATCTGGTGGGTATCTTTATCGGCAAAACGGACGATTTTATCTTCAATAGACGGACAATAACGTGGCCCTATGCCCTCAATAATCCCTGAATACAGCGGCGATCTATCCAGTCCGGCACGGATAATATCGTGAGTTTTACTATTAGTGCGGGTGATATGGCAAGGGATTTGGCGGGGATGCTGTTCGCGTTTACCCATAAAAGAAAACACGGGTACAGGACTATCGCCGTGTTGCTCTTCCAACTTACTGAAATCGATGGTTCTGCCGTCAATACGCGGCGGTGTTCCGGTTTTTAAGCGGTCAATGCGAAACGGCAATTCGCGTAATCGGTCAGCCAAGGCAATAGAGGCAGAGTCACCGGCTCGGCCACCGCTATAATTTTCCAGGCCGATATGGATTTTTCCACCCAAAAAGGTACCGGTTGTTAATACCACGGCTTTCGCCATGAAATTTAAGCCCATTTGGGTTTTAACACCGACGACTTTATTGCCGACGACGATTAAATCAGCAACTGTTTGCTGAAATAGCGCCAGATTAGGTTGGTTTTCCAGTGTACTTCTGACCGCCTGCTTATACAGCATTCGATCTGCCTGCGCGCGAGTTGCCCTGACCGCAGGACCCTTGCTGGCATTTAATATACGAAACTGAATGCCGCCCAGATCAATAGCTTTGGCCATAATTCCGCCCAAGGCATCAATCTCTTTAACCAAGTGACCTTTGCCAATTCCGCCAATCGCAGGATTACAGCTCATTTGCCCCAAGGTCTCTATGTTTTGCGTTAACAATAATGTTTTCGCTCCACAACGAGCGGATGCCAGAGCGGCTTCAGTACCTGCATGGCCGCCGCCGACCACAATTACGTCAAAATCTTTTTTAAATTTCACAAGCTTTTTTTACTCAGAGTCGCTATATTAATGTGTGTCAATTAGACATACTTTTTACTATTATAAGAGGTAAACCATGAAAAAACGTAACAATCCTGACAAAATAGATTGTGTTCCTGTTCAAAACCCGGTTGCAAAGTTCGCACACCAGTTTAATAAGGCACATGTCTTTGAAGATAAAAACAAATATCATCGCAATGCAAAGCACAGGAAGCAGGAGGCTTCACTAATAACTCTGGTTAGAATTATTAGCGAAGCCTCCTGCTTCTTTCAACCTCTGCATTCCACCAGAAGTCTTTAGTAAAATTATTATCTGCGCTTATCGCTGCGGACTTGTTGTCGCTCTTTTATCTTAGCGACCCAAGACTGCGATGCTTGTCAACATTCCCGACAGAACTTTTTAAAGGTGTCTCATAGAGCTGATTCTGGTAGAGTTTTACCGATTTAATAGCAGGTAAGCATTCTTGAATGATTGCTTTACAGCAAACCATGCTCCGCAAAGGAGTAAGGGTTGCCATCACCAATAATAAAATGATCGAGTACGCGGATATCGAATAAGGTTAACGCTTGTTTGAGCTTATCGGTGATTTGTTTGTCAGCCTGGCTGGGTTCGGTAATGCCGGAAGGATGATTGTGGGCAAAAATGACTGCCGCTGCATTGTGATATAGCGCCTGTTTGACAACCTCTCGAGGATAAACGCTGGCACCGTCTATGGTTCCCCTGAATAATTCCTCCAGTTTGATAACCCGGTGTTGGTTATCAAGAAATAAACAGGCAAATACTTCGTAACTATAACCGCGTAATTGTGCGCTGAGATAGGCTTGGGTAGTTTCCGGACTGGTTAAGGCGCTGCCCCGTTCGAGTATCTCTTTAAAATGGCGCTTGGCCATTTCCAGTACCGCCTGGAGTTGGGCATATTTGGCGCCTCCCAAGCCGTAACCCATGCAAAAGCGCTGTTGGTCTGCATTGAGTAAGCCTTTTAAAGAGCCAAATTCTGCGAGCAAGTCACGGGCTAAATCCACTGCCGACTTGCCGCGTGTGCCGGTTCGTAAAAAAATAGCCAGCAGCTCGATATCGGTTAAGGCGGCCGAGCCCCGTTGTAGCAGTTTTTCTCTGGGCCTGTCTTCTGCGGGCCAATCTTTAATAGCCATGAGACATTCCTTAAAGCAAGTTAAGATGGCCAATCATAAAATAATTTTGCTGCTCTTGCCATAAAAACGCCTGATTTTAGCGCTTAAAGCCCCAGGTCGCTTAAGTTTGGATGATCATCAGGACGCGGGCCTTGTGGCCAGTGGAATTTGCGGTCGGCTTCTTTAATGGGTAAATCATTGATGCTTGCGTAGCGACGTTGCATTAAACCATATTGATCAAACTCCCAGTTTTCATTGCCATAAGAACGAAACCATTGATCGCTATCATTACGCCACTCGTAAGCAAAGCGAACTGCGATCTGGTTGCCGTTAAAGGCCCAGAGTTCTTTTATTAAACGGTATTCCCGCTCTTTTGCCCATTTGTGTGTAAGAAACGCTATGATTTGTTCACGACCTACGGGAAATTCAGCACGGTTTCGCCATTGACTGTCAATGGTATAGGCCAGGGCAACGCGTTGTGGATCCTGATTATTCCAGGCATCTTCAGCCAAGCGAACTTTTTGGATTGCCGTTTCAAGGGTGAAGGGCGGAAAAGGCGGGCGTGCTTCCTGGATTGCGTTCATTGAATACTCTTGGGTTAGTGATGCAAAATTAGGTGGTCGACAAAAAATCTTAAAAGATTGTCGGCTTTTGGTCATGAGAAGTTACTTTTAACGTTTTACCACTCCCGCAAGTCTGCTGTTTCCCTGCATGGATTGATCCAGTAAATGCGATAACCACGCTTCTGCAGCGACCTGATTGGTTTTAAGGATACTATTTGGCAAAAAACCAAATCCTAAAATTAACAGCGCGGGTACGCATAACAGCGCCAATTCACGCGGACGTAAATCCTGTATCTGACTAACGGCGGATTGAGTGATGGGACCTAAAAATGCCTTACGGGTGAAAGACAGCATATAAGCGGCGCTGAGTACTGCACCCGCCAATGCGGTAATGCCCAATCCGGGGTGAGCAATTAAGGCACCAAAAATCAATAATAATTCAGCGGGAAAACCGCTGGTGCCGGGTATTCCGATACTGGCCAATACAAACAAAAAATAAAAGCCGGTTAAGCGTGGCATTACTTTAGCCAAGCCGCCGAGGTGGATAACTTCAGTACTCGCCAGTCGATGTTGAATAAAACCGGCAATGAGCATTAAAGAACTGGCAATTAGCGTAAAATTAAACAACTGAAAAATGGCACCTTGAACACCCTGTATCGTTAAGGAGGCTATACCAATTATTACCAGACCAACATGACTGATACTGGCATAAGCCAGTAAGCGTCGTAAATTGGTTTGTTGCAGTGCAATCAGTGCGCCATAAATAAGTGTGATTGCACCTAATATACCTAATACCCAACTGTATTCAACAGCGGCAGAAGGCGCTAAAGGCATGGTAAAGCGCAGTATGCCGTAGACGCCCAGTTTCAGGCCGATTAATAACGCAGTTATTTGCGTTGGCCCTTCCATGGCGGCAGTTGGTAGCCAGGTATGAAAAGGTATTAACGGCGCTTTAACGGCAAAACCTGCCAGGAGTAATAAAAAAACAATAGTCTGTAAGTTATCGGGTAATGGCGTGTCCAGAAGTACCGGCAAGCTGAAGGAGAGATCTTGAGGAATAAGACCCTTCACAGCAGTCGCGTGATTAATGGCCAGGATGATAATGGCAAACAATAACGGAACGCCGCCAAACAGCATAAACAGTGTATATTTTAGCGCTGCACTACGCCGCTGTGGGCCTATGCCCCATAAGCCGATTAAAAAGAAGATCGGCGGTAAAGTCAGTTCCCAAAATAAAAAGAACAGCACCATATCCAGTGCTGAAAATACACCGATAGTGATACCTTCCAGCGCCATTAATAATGCAAAATGAAAGGGTTGCAGGTGTTGTACCGAATTCCATGAAGCAATAATTGCCATCAGCGTTAACAGGGCTGACATGGGTAAAAATAATACCGAAATGCCATCAATACCGATCAGGAATTCAATCTTCAGGCTGGGTATCCAGGCATATTGTTCAACGAGTTGAAAATCTCCACCTTTATCCGCATTAAACAACAGCATCACAGCAATAGTCAGCATCAGTTCGAGACTTGCAATAACCAGTGCGATTTTTTTAGCCAGTTTTATATTGCCGGTAATGCCGGTTGCAACAGCTCCCAGTAACGGCAACAGAATAATAAGGCTTAGTAGCGGGAAATCAGCTTCACTCATGTTGCTTGTCCTCTGAGGGCCAGATCATCCGTTCAGTTTTCTGGGAGCCGTGCATAGGGTAATGCGCGCCTATATCGGTGGCTTCCTGATCTATAAAGTTTAGCCATGGTGTTGTGTAAAAGCCGGTAACAATCAGTAATAAGCTAATCACTACAGTGATAATACGCTCTGTTCTGACGGGGTGATGAGTACTGCTATAGGGTTGGTGAACCCGCCTGGGAGTTGCTATAAATATCTGTTGAAAAGCCCGAAGTAAAAAAGCCGCAGCAAGCACATTACCCAGTAATATTGCAATCGCCAGTAACCAACCATCTTCTTCAATAACGCCTTCAATGAGTAAATGAGCGGCATCATATCCGGGGGTACCTGGCATGACCATCGTACTGAGTGCCGAGATTAAAAACAGCAATGCCATGGCCGAATTGGTATCAAACAGCCCACCCAGACGCGGGATAAAAGCCGTGCGAGTGCGCTCATAAATCAAACCGACACTATATAACATGCCGGCTGTCGCAAGGCCGTAAGCAATGGAAAGCAAAAGACTACCTTCCAGACCGTATTCGTTAAAGCAAAAAATACCTATTACCAGCATTCCGGTATGGCTAACGACGGCAAAAGCCAGTAATCTGCGAATATTAATTTGTATCAGGGCGAGTAGCGCACCATAAAAAATACTGAATAGACTTAATGTTAAGACAAATTCTGACCATTGTTCGGCGACGCCTGGAACCAGGGGTAAAACAAAACGAATCATGGCATAAATACCCAGTTTTAAACCGACTATAAAGATAGTGCCGCTGGCGACCGTGCCTTGTTCCGCGAGTAATGGCAGCCAGCCATGAAACGGAAACAAGGGCATACGAATGGCAAAACCAAAAAACAGGAGTACAAAAACCAATACTTCGTCATGTAAATAAGCGTTATTTTGTTTTAGCGTCAGCCAGTCAAATGTTAGTGCATGCTCTGAATCGATTAAGCCAAAAGCAAGAAACATAAAACCGGCCAAGGTTAGCAGTAAGCCGCTACCCCAGTATTGCAGTAGCAATGTGACCACCCAGCGCCGGTTTAGCCCGGTTCCGGCATGAAGCGTTAACACCACTACAGGGATAAGTTCGAGCATACACCACAGCCAGAACTGCATCAGGTTAAGCGCTGCAAAAGCACCGATCAATATGCCTTCATAACCCAGCAAACAGGCCATGAACAGCCGATCCATGGCATGCCGGGTAATTAAGGCATAGGTCAGTGTTAGTAGTGTTAAAATAGCAGTCAATGGAATAAATAAAATATTTGCGCCATCAACGCCGACACTATAACTAAACCACCCAAAATGAACTTGTTCGGCCAGATGAATGCCAGGATTGCCGGAATCGAAAATAGCCAACAGGTAGGTGCCGAGTAAAGCTGTCAACAGGGTTCCCAAAAAACCCAAACGCAGGGCAACAGTCGATGAGCGTGAACACAGGATAGCGACCATGGTCGCAAGTGGAGTCAGTGTCAGCGTCGTGAGTAGTGGAAAGGCAGCAGATTCTGACCAAAAAGTAATAAGCGTATCCATCAGCGTCTCAAAATACAACCAACAATGTTATAAAGACAAACAGTACCAGATAACGTGGTCTTAGTATTAATTGCTCAAATTTATTGGCAGCGTGTCCCAGTTTTCGGCCATAGCGGTTGGTGTCCTTACCTATGCTGCGTAAAACGAAGCGGGCTTCAAACCAGTGCATCAGGGCAGCAAACCATTCAGTGAGTTTACCTGCCAGGCCGCTACCGTGAGCAAATTCATCCGTCTCATTATCGAGTCGTGCGCCAAGTATTTTTTCTTCCAGTTGCGCCAGTGACGATATGGTGTGGATGGCCGGAGCAGGGGCACCCATAACCTGGTCAATAATATGATCATCAAAATAGTTAAGGTCGTGTGCCAGTCGGCGAATCGGTCTTACCAATGTCCAGTCCGTTATTTGATCCAGCCAGAAGCGCTGTACTGAAGCAACGTAAGCCCAGCGAAGTTTCGCGATTGCAGGAGTTACTAATCTTACGGGATTATCCTGTACATTGTGCATCAGTGAGGGCGCTGTTAAAAACAGATAGCCGCGCACGACAGCATGAGAGCAAAGATGCCAACTGACCAGTTCCCAAAAGCCCAGGCCACATTCCATAAACATCAGGCCGAGTTGGCCCGAGGTGGAAAAAATCAACGAACTTTTCACATCCGTCTGGGTTAAGCCAACGATAAAACTATAGATTGCCGTAGCGCAACCTGCTATTGCCAGTACTACCATAGCGAACGGTGCCTGTTCAAAAACGGGTTTTAACAAACAGACCAGATAAACACCGGCATGTACCATAACCGCGCCATAAAATACCGCACTTGATGGTGTTGGCCCTTCCAGTGCGCGCGCCAACCAAGGGGTAAAAGGCAGTTGCGCTGATTTTGCGAACGCCGCTACAGTAAAACACAAGGCAATTCCGGTGGCTTCACTGGTGCTCAGTTGTGCCAAGGCGGCATTTAAATCGTTCCAGAGAATACTATCTGCCCAGGCGTAACTTAATCCTGTTCCCAGAATAAATCCGGCATCGCCGATACGGTTAGTAACAAACACCCGTGTTGCATTAATGGCGGCAATCGGGCGATTATAGGCATAGGCTATCAACAAATAAGAACAGAGTCCGGCAATTTCCCAGCCAAAAAACGTACCCACGGCATTACCTGATAACACTAGTAACAACATACCTGAAGCAAACAGGCTTAAGATAAAGAAAAAGCGATGGAAGCCGGCTTCCCTATGCATATAATTAACGGAAAAATGCATGATAATAACTAACAGCAAGGAAAACAGGGTTGCCAATACGACGCTAAAACCTGTCGTGATAAAGTTCACTGAAATATGTAAAGTATCACTGTCCAGCCATTGACCTATATTTAACGCGCCGGTATTTTTTCCCAGTAAATCAGCGCCCAGTAATGCCAAGGCAAGTAGACAGGACATACTGATAGCCCAGGTAGCGATAATTGCCGTGGTGCTTTCGCCGGCTTCGCCACTTAGAAGCTGCGCTATCTGACCGACGCCAATCAGAACGGCGGCAATAAAGGGCAGTAAAGGAATCAGAACTACTAATGCATCCATTTTAAGATCCCGAGAGTTCAGGCCTGTCCTGAGCCTGTCGAAGTGGCTGTTTAATCAGCGCAGGTGGAACGGGGAGGGTTTGGTCGCGATAGCAATCCGCTGAATTGTCGTAGAGTGCCAAAGCTTTTACTTCTGCTTGCCAAAGCACAAATCCTGTATCGGGCTCAAAAATAAAAATTTCACCGCTGTCAGGATCTTTTGCGCTCAAATGAATCCAGCCACCCCCAATTAATTCGCGTAGATCTTTCTGGTCGGCGTAAATACGTTCTAGCACCGATGTTTTTGCTTCTACCAGAAGCTGTAAACGCATTGCTTCGTGAATTTCAATCATTTGCTGCGGCAGACCAGTGCGTAAGTCACCGCTGGTGCCTTCCATGACACCAAAAAAACCGGTGACATTATGGGGTACTTTGGAACCGCAACCTAAGCGCTCGTTATTAACGGTGGAAAAGTAATACTCAAGATTGATGCCTGCACCTACTGGCCCAACCGCCAGCAAAATGCCTTCAAGTAATTTTCCGTCAGGATCTTGAGTGGGATCATAAGAAATTAGAAATACACGACGGTCAAAAAATACACCTTGTGTCAATGAGCGGCGACCCACTACAGCAGAGGCATTAGTGGCATGGCCCAATTCAGGTCTGGTCTGGGAAAAATCAGTCGCACGTTCCTGTATATGCGCCAAGGCTTCTTTACGCGTCGGTTTGCGCGGTGCAGAAGCAAGACGGCGGCAGCGTTCGTGTGCCGACATCTGTTGGGCATGGCTCAAGGCCAGTTGTAATGTGTTTAAACTGGCCAGTTGTTCGGCAGGGACGTCAGCCAGATCGTGCCAAATGATGGATTCATTGCAGGTATTGTGTTCAGCACCGATAAACCAGGTATCAGAAGGAATGGTAATGCCACGATCAAGCAATAGTTTGCGTATTTCAGGGCGGTTCGCCATTGCTGCGAATACTCGTCCATTAGGTCCGCCATGACGTCCACTACAAGCACCACAATCATAAGCTGCCAGATGCGGATTGTTTTGACTGATAGAGCCGTGTCCCATCAGAACAATCAGTTCCGAAAATCCGTAAGTTAAGCCGGTATTACGCAGTAAGCCGGCAACACGATCTGCCTGTTCGCCGTCAGTAAATCCGGATTTTGGCTGATTGGATGAGGCAACGGTTATGTTATCGGTTGAGGTGAAATTTAATTGAGTCTTAACGGATGGCGATATCCACTGTGCCATACTTGCCAGTAAGCCGTATTGAGTTTTTGGCAGCAGTGATTTTGCCAGCAACGCCATTAGAGTCAGCGGTGCAATTGCATCAATAATCGGGTGGGACAACAACAGATTGCGACGCAGACTATGATGCAGGCAATTGGCAAGCCACTGATTGAATTTTCGTCCCCGGTTATGGCAAGCTAAAGCCTTATCGTTGGCGGTACGCGGCACTTCCTGAACTTCATGGGCAGGTGTCACGACCACTGGACATAAAGGTGTCACTTTGCGGTCATCAAGACCTTTGTAATTCATGGCGACCCCGAAAAATCCGGCGGTACCCAAGGTTTCAATTGCTGGGTTAAATTCTTCAAGGTGGCGGCGAAAAGCTTCTTCGCGGTCATCCATGCAGAATATAAGTTGTGAGTCAGGACGGCTTTCGCGATTAGCCCAGCGACCCCGATGATGATTGGCACGCAACGCCTGAAAAAAGCTTTCCCGGTAATTATTTTCGTAAGCGTACAGCCAGATTTTACTGCGTTGAGTGATGGTGAATTCATCCACTAAAGCCAACATTGCCAGCAGGTCTGTGCTTTGTAGCGCCTCAATATCCGTAGCATTGAGTCCCAAATGTTGACATAACCGAAACAAGCGCCAGCCGCTATTGTGCAGGGTATGCTGGGTGCTGTTTTCAGCTAACGGGCTACACTGCCAGGTCCGGATTAGATCCGCAAGTTGTTGCCAATCATCGCGATTGTGGCGATCGGGATCTGTTTGGATAAGTAGTGCTTCGGCTCGTTGAGTCAGATATTCCGGCAAGTCGCCCTGATAAACCGATTTGCGTACTGTGAATTCTGACAGATTTTTGCGAAAATGGGCACGAAGCGTGCTGATTTTTGCTGCACATTTCCAAGTGTCCCGACAGACTTGATTTAGCCAAAGTCTATCCAATGTTAGCCGAATGGCAAGGTAATCGGCAAGTTGGGGGAGCGTATCATTTGGTGTCTGGTAGTTAGGGTGGTGTTGGCGCCAGTTAATAAGTCCTGACCAGCCGGGTAATTCAAGTGCCAGTCTGCGCAAATAACCGTGCCACTGTTTTGATGGTATTTCTAACTGAGTCAGTTGCAGGATAATGGTATCGACTGCATCCTCAGGTAATTCTGACATTATCTGTTGCCAGTCAGGCAGCTCATGTAAAAAAGGGTTGGCATCATAAATGACGGTTGCCCGCCAGGCAGCATAAAGCCCTAAATGACACCGTTCAGGGGTTTGCCAGGATGCAACACCTTCGTCCATCGCTGATGCACAGATGCGGATCAGTTGTGGATGCACGTCATCAAGGATATCTACTCCACTTAATGCAAGAATAAAACCGCGTAAAGTGATGCTCTCGCCTATTTGGGATAATAATTCATCCAGTGGGGTAAAGTCGTTACGATGCAGCGTTTCCAAAGGTTTTTTTGCGCTCTGGTAGGCTATCAGCCATTCTTCAGCGTGCTCCAGTGACAAATCAAGGAGTGCTTCCGGGTGCAAGGTGGCTTGTTGTAAATGAAGTTTGTTTAAAATACTTTCCCAAAGCGTTTTTATAATGCTGCCTTGATGGCCGTCATCGGTAAATAACCGACTACGAATTGGCGGCGGTACATCTATTTGTACCGTATTCAAAGCCCCTAATTCTTCTATCTGCCAATTTAACTGACTAACGGTAATGCCGGTTAAATCAAATAATAGCGCGATGCGGTAAATATCTTTTCTCGTGATGACACGATTTTTTAACGTGCAAACAATTTGCTCGGTCTTTAAGTCAGGACTCTTTGCCAATGCGGTGGTCAAGTCACTGTCGTTAATACGTCCTTGCTGATAAAAAAGGCGACTTTGTGCTTCAGGAAGGTAAGCGCTAATGCCGGTTAATGTTGTAAATGTTGCCAGTGCGTCTTCAAACGGTAAATGTTGAAAGCCATGTAAGGTATTGTGATGAACAAAATCAATAATCGGTGCCTGTCCGGGCAGGACATGATCCAAATCATTCAGCGCGGCTATGATCTGTTCTCGAGAGTTGGCAGAGTTTAAAGATGATTCGTGCATGGTCAACGTCATAAAAGCCGCAGACTGATTTGTTGGTTTATCTGCGCAATGGTTGCCGCTGACAGCTCAATCAATGGCGCAGGGAGCAAGCCGAACAGGACAATACCGGCAACCAATAATCCTGCAGCCAATATTTCGGAGGTATTAAGGTCGGCAATTTGTTGCATTTGCGGTTTGACCGGGCCGGTAAACAAAAGCCCGATAGTACGCATGGCATAAGCTGCACTAATCAAAATGCTGATGCTGAAAAATATCATTAAGCCACCCCATTGCTGAAAGCCTGCGATAAGTGCATGCAACTCGGCAATAAAGCCAACTGAGCCGGGCAAGCCCATCGCAGCAAGTAACGTTAAGGTCATGAATAAGGTAAAGCGTGGCATTACCTGAACCAGAGAGCTGTAATCCTGAATGTTACGGGTATGAGTACGTTCATAAAGTAGTCCCACCAGCAGAAACATGGCAGCGGCAATCAGGCCGTGAGCGGTCATTTGCAAGACTGCACCGGTCATTCCGACTTCATTTAAGGTCGCAATGCCTAATAAAACAATACCCATATGACTCACTGAAGAATAAGCGACCATGGCTTTAAGATCACTTTGCCGCCAAGCCAGCAAGCCGCCATAAAGCATTCCGAACAGCGCCAGAAAAACCAGAAATGGCTGCAAGATATGCGCCGCCTCAGGGAGCATGGTTACCGCTCTTATCAAGCCATAAGCGCCCATTTTTAGTAAAATTCCTGATAGCAAAATACTTACCGGGCTGGGTGCTTCAACATGGGCCAGGGGCAGCCAGCCGTGCAGTGGGAAAATCGGCATTTTAACGCCAAAACCGATTAAAAAGCCAAGCAGTACCAAAATTTGCTCATAGCGGGGCATGTCTTGTGCAGCCTGATGCATCGTCGTCATTAAAGAGCCGCTGTGCTCAAGATCATACTGGCTAATGGCCAGTAGACTGACAAGCATAAAAACCGAGCCGCCCATCGTGTAGAGTACAAAGTTAAGGCTGGCGGTATGTCGACGCTTACCGCCCCAGCGACCGATAAGAAAAAATAGCGGGATTAGCGTGACTTCCCAAAATATATAAAATAGTGCCCAATCTTGTGCCAGAAAGACGCCTAACATACCAAATTCAAGCAACAAAATACAAATATGATAACCCTTGATGCTGCTGGAAACAGTAAAAGAAGCCAGTAAGGCAATAGAGGTAAGCAGGGTTGCCAAAATCAGCATTGGCATGGATAGTCCGTCAATACCTAATGCGTATGCACTACCCAGGTTGGGATTGAGTGGAAAATATTCACCAAATTGCAGTGCTGCGTTGTGCTGGTCGTATAGGGTAAGTAACCAACAGCTCAGCAAAAATGCGAGAGTAGTAAACAGATTCGCAAGTATGCGTATGATGTGGGTATTCTGCCCTGGAGTAAAAGCCAGTAGTAAGACTCCAGCTGCCGGAGTCCAGAGCAGTAGGCTGAGAATCCCCATGAATTGTATCTTCCTTAAGGCTAAATGCTGTCTAGCCGTTTACAGTAGCTTGCAATTATACGTTCAAGCGTTTAATTGGCAAGTTTTAGAGCCTAAAGTAAACAATCAGTCCGCGAGCTTCGTTGCGACCTAAAATAAAAGCATCCCTGTTCTGGACGATTTTCCTTTGTAAATTTAAGTGGGAAAGTTAGGCTTTATTCACGCGTCAATTACCTAGTGCTTTACTGCGAATTTAAATAGGACTAGAATAGTACACAATCAATTGGAGCAGGTATGTTACGGTTAAGTAAATTAACGGATTATGCAACAGTCATTTTAAGCTTTATGGCCAGAGATAAAACACAGTTGCATGCAGCAATGGAAATAGCTTCTGCTACGGGTATTGCCTTGCCTACCGTGAGTAAAATTCTTAAGCTTTTGGTTAACGCCAATTTGCTGATTTCAACACGAGGGGCCAAAGGAGGTTATGCCTTGGCCAGGGCGCCGGAAAAAATTAGCATAGCCGCCGTTATTAGTGTTTTGGAAGGGCCTATTGCGTTAACTGAATGCAGTATTTCTCATAAGGGTTGTGAGCAGGCTGCCGGTTGTGATATTCGTGACAATTGGAGTTTAATTAATCAGACTATCCATAATGCGTTAGAGGCATTAACGTTAGCCGACATGATTAAGCCTGTTCAATCGCAAAATCCAGCCTGGAAACAAGAAATCCTGATCCCCATCGCCAGTTTATATCGTTAGTATAGAGAGTTTTTTATGTCAGCAAGTACACAAGAAATCAACAATCTGATCAATAAGGAATACAAACAAGGGTTTGTTACTGAATTGGAAACCAACACCTTTCCGCCCGGACTGGATGAGTCGGTTATTTATAATTTGTCGAAGATTAAAAATGAACCTGAATTTATGTTGGAATATCGCTTAAAAGCTTTCCGACATTGGCAAACCATGAAATCTCCGGAATGGGCATTTGTTAAGTTCCCCCCTATAGATTATCAAGCTATCAGTTATTATTCCGCGCCTAAACGTAAAGAGGATGGCCCACAAAGTCTGGATGAAATTGATCCGCAAGTTTTGGAGGCTTATAAAAAACTGGGTATTCCGCTGGACGAGCAAGAGCGTTTGGCTGGTATTGCGGTTGATGCTGTTTTTGATAGCGTCTCCGTGGCAACGACTTTTAAAGGCAAACTAAACGATGCCGGAGTTATTTTTTGCCCCATTTCTGAAGCCTTGCGTGATCATCCTGACTTGATCAAGCAATATTTGGGGTCAGTGGTGCCGCATACCGATAATTATTTTGCGGCTTTAAATGCGGCAGTATTTACGGATGGTTCTTTTGTTTATATCCCTAAAGGTGTGCGTTGCCCAATGGAATTATCAACGTACTTTAGAATCAACGCGGCCAATACCGGACAATTTGAAAGGACTCTGATTATTGCGGATGAAGGCAGTCATGTCAGTTATCTTGAAGGTTGTACTGCGCCTATGCGTGATGAAAATCAGCTGCATGCGGCGGTCGTAGAATTAATCGTGATGAAAGATGCCGTAATTAAATACTCGACTGTGCAAAACTGGTATCCAGGTGATAAAAACGGCTTGGGTGGCATTTACAATTTTGTTACCAAACGCGCTGATTGCCGTGGAGACAATTCCAAAGTGTCCTGGACTCAGGTAGAAACCGGTTCGGCAATTACTTGGAAATATCCCAGTTGTATTTTGACGGGTGATAATTCTGTCGGTGAATTTTATTCAGTCGCACTGACCAATAATTATCAGCAAGCCGATACCGGCACCAAGATGATTCATATTGGCAAGAACACCCGTAGCACGATTGTTGCCAAGGGCATTTCTGCAGGTAAAGCACAAAATACTTACCGTGGTTTGGTAAAGGTATTGAAAAGTGCCGAAAATGCCCGCAATTATACCCAGTGTGATTCTTTATTGGTTGGTGATAAATGCGGTGCGCACACGTTTCCGTATATTGAGGTTAAACAGCCTTCTGCACAGGTTGAGCATGAGGCGACCACTTCAAAAATCAGTGAAGACCAGTTGTTCTTTTGTCAGCAACGTGGACTTTCAGCAGAAGATGCGGTGTCAATGATCGTTAATGGTTTTTGTAAAGAAGTGTTCAAGGAATTACCAATGGAATTTGCAGTAGAAGCACAGGCTTTGTTGGGATTGAGTCTGGAAGGTTCTGTAGGATAAAAGGACGCAATGATAGGGTTATAAAACCGGTCAGTCATCCAGTAAATGCAAAAATTAAAAACACCCGGTAATTAAAACTGGCAACAGTCCCGGTGTAAAATCCATTAAATAACTCAGGTAAAAACAACATGCTTAGCATAAAAAATCTTCACGTTAGCGTTGGCGACAAACCCATTCTAAAAGGTATTAACCTTGAAATAAAAGCTGGTGAAATCCACGCGATCATGGGACCCAACGGTTCCGGTAAAAGTACTTTGTCTCATATATTATCCGGTAAGAGTGGTTATACTGTCACCGCCGGAACTGCGACTTATCAGGGTAAAGACTTATTGGCAATGGCACCTGAAATAAGGGCGCGCGAAGGTGTGTTTCTGGCGTTTCAATATCCGGTAGAAATTCCTGGCGTCAGTAATATTTATTTATTAAAAGCTGCGCTTAATTCTATTCGTAAACATCATGGGCAACCGGAAGTGGATGCAATGGATTTTTTAACGTTGGTAAAAGGCAAAATACGTTTACTGGAAATGGATGAGAAATTTCTTTATCGCGCAGTAAACGAAGGCTTTTCCGGCGGCGAAAAGAAACGTAATGAAATTCTGCAAATGGCCATTCTTGAACCCAAGTTGTGCATTCTGGATGAAACGGATTCAGGTCTGGATATTGATGCGTTAAAAGTGGTTGCAGAAGGCGTCAATTCTTTACGGTCTGCTGATCGTTCTTTTGTGATGGTAACGCATTACCAACGCTTGCTGGATTATATTAAGCCTGATTTTGTGCATGTTTTGGCGCAAGGTAAAATTGTTAAATCAGGCGGTGCAGAGCTGGCTCTGGAGCTTGAAGAAAAAGGCTATAGTTGGCTTGAAGATACTCAGGCGGCAGCATAATGATAACGGCATTGGCAAGCCGTTATACGGCAGAATATCCAGCAATAGCGCCGGTATTGTGCGGGCAATCCTTGTCGTGGTTGCAGCAATTACGCGCCCAAGCCTTAAGCCAGTTTTCTGTACAAGGCTTTCCTTCTCCAAGAGAAGAAGAGTGGCGTTACACTAATGTGTCAGCAATCGAGAAAAAGTTGTTTTCGCCGGCAACAAGCATAGCGACAAGTGCTATTGATAAAGATTGGCTTAAATCACATCAATCAACAGATGCGTGGTCGGTCGTGTTGATTGATGGACATTTTTCAGACGAGTATTCGGTTTTAGACGGTTTGCCTGAAGCGGTTTCTGTTCTGAGTATGAGCGACGCTTTGGAAAAACAGCCGGAAACACTGGAAAAATATATTAATCAGGCAGTTAATAACGATAAGCACGGTTTTATCGCTTTTAACACCGCCTGGTTTAGCGATGGATTATTCATTCATATTGATGCCAAACAGGTGCTGGAAAAGCCGGTGCAAATCTTGCATCTGGCTACTCGCGCTGATGTTTTGACTGTCACGCGCACGGTTATCGTGGCTGAGCAAATGGCAGAAGCCAGTATTATAGAAACCTTTGTCGGTTTGGATAATGCCTATTTATCGGCTGCTGTCACTGAAGTTTTTGTCGGTGCAAATGCTGATGTAACATTATATAAGCTGCAATGTGAGTCTGAAAAAGCCTATCACTTTGGCGGGACTTACGTTAAACAAGCCAGAGATGCGCGCTTTACCCATCATAATTTTGCTTTTGGCGGTTTGTTGGCGCGTTGCGATATTCATGTCGATTTGGATCATGCTTCCGAGTGTGAATTAAACGGTTTGTATTTAGGTGTCAAACGTCAACATATCGACAACCATACCCGCATTAATCATTTAAAGCCGCACGGCGTCAGTCGCGAACTTTACAAAGGTGTACTGGATGATAGAGCCAGAGGTGTTTTTCAGGGGCGGGTGATTGTGGCTGAAGATGCGCAAAAAACTGATTCACAAATGAATAATCGCAATCTGCTATTATCAAACGATGCCGAAGCCGATACCAAGCCACAGTTGGAAATTTATGCCGATGATGTTAAATGTGGGCATGGTGTTACTGTCGGGCAACTGGATGAAAAGTCGATATTCTATTTGCAATCACGTTGCGTTGATGAAGAAACGGCGCGTAACATGCTGACGTTTGCTTTTGCCAACGAAATGGTCGATAAGATTAAAATTAAAGATTTACATGATAAAGTGTTGGAGCAAGTGTTGGTCCGTTTCCCGCAGGAAGGCGTTAATAAGGAGTGGTTATGACCGTGTTTGATGTACAGAAAATACGCCAGGATTTCCCTATTCTTAAGGAGAAAATTCGTGGCAAGGATCTTGTTTATTTGGATAATGCGGCTACCTGTCAAAAACCACAAGCCGTTATTGACAGCATCGTGCATTTGTACAGCCATGATTATGCCAACGTGCATCGTGGCGTACATACGTTAAGTGTTCGCTCTACCGATAAATTTGAAGGCGCACGTACCAAAGTTAAAGACTTTATTAATGCGGCCAGCGAAAAAGAAATTATTTTTGTTAAAGGCGCTACCGATGCCATTAATCTGGTTGCGCAAACTTACGGTAAAGCCAACGTAAAGCCCGGTGATGAAATTATCATCACCGCGATGGAGCATCATTCCAATATTGTGCCCTGGCAAATGCTCTGTGAGCAAACCGGTGCAGTATTGAAGGTTGCGCCCATAAACTTGCAGGGTGAATTGATATTTGAAGCGTTTGAAAAACTGATCAATGATAAAACCAAGCTGGTTTCCGTGGTCCACATGTCTAATGCGTTGGGCACGATTAATCCTGTTAAGCAAATTATCGCTGTAGCGCATGAAAAAAGTATACCTGTTTTACTTGATGGTGCGCAGGCGATTCCTCACATGCCAGTCGATGTGCAGGATCTGGATTGCGACTTTTATGTTTTTTCCGGACATAAGCTTTATGCCCCGACAGGTGTTGGTGTGCTTTACGGCAAACAAGCGCTGTTGGAAGCTATGCCACCTTATCAAGGCGGTGGTGACATGATTCGCAAAGTCACTTTTGAAGAAACCGAATACAATGTATTGCCGTATAAATTTGAAGCCGGTACGCCGAATATTGCCGATGTTGTCGGTTTGGGCGCAGCTATTGATTACCTAAATGCTATCGGTATGGATAAGATTGCAGCTTACGAGGCTGAGTTACTGGTTTATGCGACCGAAAAGGCGCAGCAAATTAAAGGCCTGCGAATTATTGGTGAAGCTGGCCATAAAGGTGCTATCTTGTCTTTTGTTCTGGATAAAATACACCCACACGATATTGGCACCATGCTTGATAGTTTAGGAATAGCCATCAGGGCGGGTCATCATTGTGCCATGCCGGTAATGGATTTTTTTCAGGTGCCTGCGACAGCAAGAGCCTCATTTGCCATGTATAATACTAAGCAAGAAATTGATGTGTTAATGAAGGGTATAGAATCTTTAATAGAGGTATTTGGCTAATGTTTGATGATTTACGTGACCTTTATCAAGAGGTTATTTTTGACCATAATCGTAACCCACGAAATTTTCGTATCATTGAAAATGCCGATAGAAAAGTCGAAGGATTTAATCCGCTGTGCGGTGATCGCCTGACTTTATATTTGCAAATGGATGGCGACGTGATTACCGACGCCAGTTTTCAGGGTTCAGGTTGTGCTATTTCTACCGCATCTGTTTCGTTAATGACTGAAGTTGTTAAGGGAAAAACCGGGCAGGAAGCTGAAGCGTTATTTAAAAAGTTTCACGAAATGACGACAGGTAAAGATGAAAATTTTAATCTTGAAGCCATAGGTAAGTTGGCAGTACTAGCTGGTGTGCGTGAATATCCGGCACGGGTTAAATGTGCGACACTGGCTTGGCATACCCTTGACGCTGCATTGAAAAATGAACAACAAGCCATTTCTACAGAATAAGTATTATCACTAATAATTCAGTGCAAAAATACACCGGAAAACTGGCCGTACTCTATCAGGGGCAGGGCGATAGCCTGCCGTTTCAAGAGCTTGCACAAAGGCTAGGTGTTCCTTTATATCAATCCATTAATAATGACAGTCCGGAGAGTTTCTTTTTAACCTGGCGCGATGGTTGTTTAAAGCTACTGGATAAAGAACTACTTAAAAAAGGCGGACTGGTTGTCGATATAGAGCCGCGCAATGGTGAGCAGCGATCATGGCCAGCGCCCAAAGATGGTGCTTTGGCACATGCGCTCGGGCGAAAAACGAGAACGGTTGTTGATGCAACGACAGGATGGGGGCAAGATAGCTTACATATCTTTCGTATGGGCTATGAGGTGCTTTGCATGGAGCGTTCGCCTGTGATGGTCGAGTTGCTGCTTGATGGTTTTAAACGCCTGGCTGACTTGGAGTGGATGCAGAGTCTTAATCTTCAGTCGCCACGATTACTCATCGGTAATGCCATAGATCTGTTGGCAACTTTAGAATCTCAGCCAGACTGTATTTATCTTGATCCGATGTTCCCGCCCAAGCGTAAAAAGTCCGCTCTGCCCAAGAAAGCAATGATGGTTTTACGTGATTTGTTGGGGGATGATCAAGATAAAGAGCAGCTTTTTGCGTCCGCTTTAATGGCTGCCGGAAAGCGGGTGGTAGTAAAAAGTCCGGATTACGCAGAGCCTTTAGGTGGTAAGCCTAATGAAAGTTTTCATGGGAAATTATTACGTTATGATGTTTATTTTAAAAGCTAAAGATTCGGGAATAAAGAATGTCTGATTGGGTAGATGTGATAGATCAAAATGCACTCGCAGATGGCGAAAATATGGTTGTTGATGTTGATGGAACTGATGTGGCGGTCTTTAAAATAAAGGGTGCTTTTTATGCCATTGAAGATGTTTGTTCACATGACGGTGCGGAAATTGCCAGTGGACAACTGGACGGCGATGAGATTGTCTGTCCTCGGCATGGTGCGCGCTTTTGCGTTAAAACGGGTGAAGTTAAATCGCCTCCCGCTTATGAAAACATCACCTGTTTTCCGGTACAAATTAAAAACGACAGAGTTCAGGTCAGAGATAACCGCTGGGACTAATGATTTTACAGTCAAATTCAATTTAGAAGCCTGTCTTTTTATAGGTAACTTGCCTATAAAAAGACAGGCTTCCCCCGCTTAATGTATAGTTTTTACTCGTATTGTGTAGTTCAAAAAGAATCCCCCCATTTACAAAAATCAAAAAAAACAGGTGTTTCAGGTTAAAGTGACAGGGTTTGTAAAATTAGTAAGATCGGTATATAGATTTAACTGCTATACCAATTTTACTTAATAGGCTGTTGTTATCGGGGAATGAACAATTCCTGACAATGCAGGATTGTTCATTTAGCCGGAATTTAATCAATTGTTGAATACTGCTGGGTATTTATCAGTCAGTCACGCCTGACACACCAATAATTGACCAGTTGTCAAAATCAAGAGCACCTTCTTCATTGTCACCGTTATTATAAGTGATGCGACAAGCATATTTTTTGCTGTTGTTACTCACTGTAACATCAGCGCTAATAAGATACTGATAATTTCCAAGAGTCCAGGCGTTTAAAGGTTTTTCAGGAAAGATAATGTTCGCATCAGGCCCAAGTTCGGATTTAATGTAATTATTGCAATGCATAAAAGCAATGCCGGACAGTGGGGTTGAAATTGCTATTTGACTGGCTTGATCCTTACTGTCCACCAGAAACAAATCTGATGCAACAATTTCGTATATAAATGGCATAACAATTTTATATTGACTGAAAAAAAGAACAGCTAATCCTGCTACAAGAAATAATATTCGGTATTTTTTCATAAAATTCAAGTATTTAATTAAGGTTAATTAATGATATGTTGTGGGTGATTTTAACAGAACCAAGCTATTTAAGTGCAGTAAATTTAATGCGGATGCGAATAATTACAGAAAAATTAAATTGAGAATGTTTTTGACTTGACAAGGTTACTTGAGCTGGTAGACTGACTGCTCACTAAATTGACTTGGTGGCATTCCCTCTTAATTCGTTTAAGTAAGGAATGGGAAAATGGAGTTATACTATAGAGCCCTGGTCAAGAGACTTGGGATTTGTTAATTTTTAGGAGGTAGAAATGGCAGCTACAACTGAATCAGTTAAAACTGATGCTGCGGAAGCACCGCTGTTAAACAAAAGAAATATGTTCCTAGGCGCTGCGCTCTATGTCGTATTTTATGGTTGGGTTCGTTGGTACGAAGGTGTCTATGGCTGGTCAGCCGGTCTTGACTCATTTGCACCTGAATTCGAAACATACTGGATGAACTTCCTGTATATCGAATTTGTGTTGGAAGTAATCACTGCAGGCCTGTTATGGGGCTACCTGTGGAAATCTCGTGATCGTAAAGTGATGTCAATCACTCCAAGAGAAGAGTTAAGAAGACATTTCACACATTGGACTTGGTTAGTAATGTACGGTATCGCTATTTATTACGGCGCTAGCTACTTTACAGAGCAAGATGGTACATGGCATCAAACTATTGTTCGTGATACTGACTTTACACCAAGTCACATCATTGAATTCTACTTGAGCTATCCTATCTACATCATCACTGGTGGTGCTTCTTTCTTATATGCTAAAACTAGATTGCCAACCTACCATAAAGGCTTGTCACTTATGTATTTAGTAACAGTAGTTGGTCCTTTCATGATCTTGCCAAATGTTGGCTTGAACGAATGGGGTCACACTTTCTGGTTTATGGAAGAATTGTTTGTTGCACCTTTACACTACGGTTTCGTATTCTTCGGATGGGCTGCTTTAGGTGTAATGGGTATTGTAAACATAGAAATTGGAGCTATCTCCAAGCTTCTGAAAAAAGACTTAGCTTAAATCAAGTCTAGGTTGTAATGTAAATAACTATCTCCTCGCTGTTTCGTTATTTTTCACAACGAAACAGCAAAATGGAAGATAGTCTTAATAAAAATAATTTAAATCCTTTAGGAGGTAAGCTTATGAGCGCATCTCAATCAGCTGTACGTTCTCGCGCCGAAGCAGTAAAAGCTTCTCGCACGTTCGATTGGCTAATTTTGTTTACATTGTTCTTCGTTGTACTTGGTGGTTATCACATTCACTATATGCTAACCGGTGGTGACTGGGATTTCTGGACTGACTGGAAAGATAGACGTCTATGGGTAACCGTAGCTCCAATCGTTTCAATTACATTCCCGGCTGCTGTTCAATCTATGCTTTGGTATCGTTACCGTTTACCTTTCGGTGCGGTAGTTTGTATTTTAGGTCTGCTCTTAGGTGAGTGGGTCAACAGATATTTAAACTTCTGGGGTTGGACTTATTTCCCAGTAAACTTCTGTTTCCCATCAAACTTAATGCCAGGTGCTATCGTTCTTGACGTTGTATTGATGTTGACAGGTAGTATGACAGCAACTGCAGTTATTGGTGGTTTGGCTTGGGGTCTTTTGTTCTACCCAGGTAACTGGCCAATCATAGCTCCATTACATGTTCCTGTTGAATATAACGGCATGATGATGACACTAGCTGATTTACAAGGTTACCATTACGTAAGAACTGGTACACCTGAGTACATCAGAATGGTTGAAAAAGGTACACTAAGAACATTCGGTAAAGACGTAGCTCCAGTATCAGCGTTCTTCTCTGGTTTCGTTAGTATCTTAATTTACTTCTTGTGGCACTTCTTCGGCAAATGGTTCAATTCGACTTCATTCGTAGAGTCTGTATAAGAACTGTTACAACGAAAATAAAAAAAGACTGGCGGCAGCTAAATAATTGTTATGTTGCCGTTAGATACTCACAAACTATAGATTCTCTATTATAGAGGAGGATATATGAAAATATTAAAAGACAAGGTTGCTAAGTTATCCTTTGTCGCACTGCTGATTACTGTTACAGCAGCGATGTTTTACGTACCAACTGCATCTGCTCATGGTGAAAAATCTCAAGCCGCATTTATGCGTATGCGGACTATTCACTGGTTTGACCTTAACTGGTCAAAAGAAGAAGTAGCTGTTAATGATACAATGACAATTTCAGGTAAATTCTTTGTATTTACTGGATGGCCTGAAACTGTTGATAAACCAGAAATCTCTTTCTTGAACATTGGTATTCCTGGACCTGTATTTATTCGTGCAGGATCTTGGATCGGTGGTCAATTAGTTCCACGTTCAGTTTCTTTGGAACTGGGTGAGACTTATGAGTTTAAAGTATTATTAAAAGCACGTCGTCCAGGTGACTGGCACGTTCACACTATGTTGAACGTTAAAGGCGGTGGTCCAATTATCGGTCCAGGTAAATGGGTAACTATTACTGGTTCTATGGCCTCTTTTGTAAACCCAGTTACTACTTTGACAGGCGAAACTGTTGATTTGGAAACTTATAACTTGGGTAATACTTACTTCTGGCATGGTTTGTGGTACGCTATTGGTCTAGTTTGGATGGCATACTGGATTCGTAAACCATTGTTTGTTCCACGTTCAATCGCTGTTGAAGCTGGTAAAGCTGATTCATTGATTAGTGGCGCTGACAGAAAAGTTGCGATGGGTTTTGCTGCTGGTACTATCATAATTGTTGCTATGTCTATGGCTAGCACCAATGAGAAGTTCCCAATCACAACTCCTTTGCAAGCTGGTTTGTTACGTGGTATTAAATCAATTGATATGCCTGCTACAACTGTAAAGGTTAAGATTGAAGATGCTACTTACCGTGTACCAGGTCGTGCAATGCAAATGACCATGACTATCACTAACAATGGTGACTCATCTATTCGTTTAGGTGAATTTAACACTGCTGGTGTACGTTTCATGGATGCTGATGTATCTGTTGATGAATCAGGTTATCCTGATGACTTGTTGGCTGAAGAAGGTTTGACTGTTAGTGATAACAGCCCAATCGCTCCAGGTCAATCAAGAACAGTTCAAGTTACTGCTTCTGATGCTGCATGGGAAGTTTATCGTTTAGCTGACTTGATCTATGATCCAGACAGCCGTTTTGCTGGTTTGTTATTCTTCTATGATGAAGCTGGCAACCGTCAAATGATAACAATTGACGCTCCATTAATTCCATCTTTCATCTAATGAAATAATTAACTGACACTTCGGTGTTAGTTAAGGAATTGAAAACCCCGTTGCTTATTTAGGTAACGGGGTTTTTTTTTAAAAGTTTTTGAAGATCAGTTTCTTGTTATGGCTCAATCTTTTTTAAAAAAATGCACTAGAAATGTTGGCTATAGTTTCTGGGATAAATAAATTCGATGTGAACAGATGCCGTTTATTTGAAGAAGTAAGGGTTAGGATGACTTACCTGCGTTATATTATGCACGTCTCTTGTTTAAATAAAATTTGCATAACTTGATGCAAATACAAGATTTTAAAAGTTTGGCAAAACCTTGCCTGTAAATCCGGCTAGTATAAGGCATCATTTTCTGTTCTCAAAAGTAATCAGCTTTAGGTGCAATTGGTTTATAATTGATATTGTAAAATGTAAGTGTCGTAGATATTTTATAAATCACAGTGCCATAAATGCCTTGGTAATTGTCAATTTTACGATTGTAACTTAATGATTAATAATGAACGGCAGTAGTATTGGCTGTTAATAATTTAATTAGTTATTATCCAATACAAATATGTGCTTTAAATAGGATATGTCTGTCGTTTGTTTCCATGTTCTTAAGTTAAATATTAAGAAAAGTTATTAGAGCTCTTAATTTCATATGATTTAATTTTTATCATTTATCTCTAATATATTTTTCTGTGCTAAAATCCCATATAGTACTTTGTTAATTAATTTGACTGCTTATGTATAGCTATAAGCCTCATTTTAATTTACTGGTTCTAAAATAATTTTAATATCAATCTTGAGGTTAATAAGTAATGCAAGTATTAAAAAAAGTTCTAATTTCTCTTGTTATGACAGCAGCTATGGTTGCAGTTTCAACATCAGCTTTTGCTGCACCTAAAGGCGAAGAAGCAGTTAAAGAAGCTATTGAAAGTACGCTTTCAGGCATCGCTGCTGCACAAGCTGAAATAAAAGCGGGTGACTTGCCTGCAGCTTCAAAAACTATTCTTGAAGCTGCTCAAGCTTCAAAAGAATTTCGTTTTGAAATTACTGAACGTCAACGTCAAAAAGCGACTGATCAATTGAAATCAGCTCGTAAATCAGTTGATGCAGGCGATGCAGCTGCTGCAGAAGCAGGACTAGCTACAGCTTTAAAGTCATTTTCAGAAATGAAAGCTAAATACGACGAAACACATTAATAAATATATTCTGTAAAAGCAGATTCAATTATCGCTTATGGCGTGATTGGATTTGTTTGAAGGTATTTATAAATATAAAAAATTTCTTCACCAGTTTTTAACTATCTTAAAGATTAAATACTTACTGAATGTGATAGAATTGCAAGTGGCAAAAACTATAATGTTATGTTGCCGATATAATTAGAAATAACAACAACTTGAGGGCTAGTTGAATATGAAAACATTGAAAAAAATCTTATTGTCTTTATGCATTGCAGCTTCTATGGGCGCAGTTTCAACTTCGGCTTTAGCCGAAACTGACGCCGGTAGAGTTACTTACAAGCCTGCTGAAGCAATTGATATGGTAGTCGCTAAAATACAGCTCGCCATAGAAGGTATCAGTAAAGGTGCAAGTAATGATGAAGCTGCAGCTCTTATCAAGCCAGCGATTGATTTAAGCAAAGAAATCAATGCTAATGATAAAGTAGATAATGCACGCTCAAAAGCTAATAGAAAATTAAAATCAGCTATGACACATGTTAAAGAATCTTCTTTACAAGAAGCTGAGCAAGAATTAAAAGATGCAAAAAAAGATTTTGAAGCACTGAAAAGCTTGATCTAAATGCTATACGACCCTATCTGGTTGCCTTTTGGTTTCCTGATAGGGTTGGTTGATTTTTCTGAGCTAACATTATTTACATCCTTCTTAAAAGACTATTTTCTTATATTATGCATGAGCATTTTACCTTTTCTAAGGTCATCACGATAAGAGCGAAAGTGTAATTTTTCATAATCAGATTTAATATTTTCTAAATGACCATATTTTTACAGGTGTTTAAATAAGTTCTAAGAATCATATTTATACCTTCTAATAAAACCGGACTTAAACCGATTTTATCCAGTCTCGGATAAACCGCTCGCTAAATAATCATATCTTCATCCTCAGTTTTTGGATGTATATTTGTGGCATCCAGGCCAAATTTTTTTCTTTTGGGCAGTCTTATTCTATTTGTATTAAGCTATCCGTAATGCTTTCTGTCAATTGCCTGGTAATACAATAAGCCTTTAAACTGTACTCATCTATGCTTAACTCATTATTATAAAACCTGTTTTTTCGAAAAGTGTAAATCAAGCGGATGAATAATGCCAAAAAATTTAGACTACAGATTATGGTTTCTTCATATTTATTTGTCCAAAAAAGAATGCTTGTAATCACTTTTTGCGTAGATCAATTTTTATGAGATACCGTTATGATTGTTGTTAAGCCTATACGTTTATTAATAAAATCAGTTGCTTGTCAGATTTAACCTGCACCCGTAATCCACAACTGTCAGATATTATTTAATATTGACAAGAGTTATGATAAAGTTCTAGCGGTTTTGTAACTAATTAAATATGTTTTCTATTCTCGGACAGTCTCCTAGTAGTTGCAGACCTAATAAAAATAACTAATAACGAGGTTTACATTATATGAAATTATTAAAAAGCGCTGTCGTAGCTACTACATTGGCTCTATCTTTAGGATCTTTTTCGGCTGCTGCTGATGTCTGTTTGGGTATGGCCTGTATGTATAATAAAATGACTGCAGCTGAAGGGATAGACGCCACTTTAGTCCAAGTCAATGAAGCTATGAAAGCCATCAACGACAAAGCAGAGGACGATGTCATTATAGCGAATATCAAAGAGGCATTAGCGGTAAGTAAAGAAATCAATGCTAACGATAAAGTTGACCGAAATCGTAACCGTGCCAATGATTCCTTGAAAAAAGCGCGAGCAGCGGTAAAAGAAGGCGACTTGGCTAAAGCAACAGGCTTTTTAAAAGAAGGTGAGAAACGTTTTTCAGATCTTAAAGGTATGATCGATTTAACGCAAGCCGATAGAGCGTCACAACAGACGCATATGCTAAACCGCATTTTGGACACTAACGATAGCGCAGCTGGCGCAAAATCTGGCGGAAAATAAAAATAAGCGCATGAAAATGGTGGGTAGAAAAGTATGCCCACTTTACATTTTCATAAAAAACCGGAAGTCAGGTTTAGTAATATTGCCTGTCACTTAATCTATAAGTTTTTAATTCTGGATTTTGGGGAATTCAGTGATAACAAGCATTAGGCGTAGGTTCTGGAATAAGATCACCAAAGCGTAGCGCGTGGCGGCGTTTCCGGCTCACTCGTATAGCATGCCGGAACGCTTGTTCTCGCTTACACTTGAAAAGCCTTATTCCTGCCTATATCTATTGGTCGTTGTGTTGCAGGTTATCCATGATCTTTAAAGTCAAAGTAATAAAACTAGAAAATCAAGTATGAGTTTTCTCATAGAGTAACGCTGGAACATAAAAAAAGTAATCGATATTCATGCCAAGTTAAAGTTTTGACCCACTACCGAAGGTAATGCAGTCGCAGGCCAAAAAATCAATGGGTCGCAAGTAGTTGTGGATAATTATTTAAATACCCGTCGATTGAAAAATCAGCGTATTTTTTATGTTAGCCAGTTCTGTCTTATTCTTAAGCAATCTCTGCCATATTTTATGCACCTTACCACTGAAGTGCCTCGCCTTCAGGATTTGGCTACTGTCTTAAAATCGCACAGCACAAGTTAGGCCTGGTTGATAAGCTCCTTTACAAAATCAAAATTAAATCTATTCTACTATGCACAATGCTATTTAACGTCCATCAGTAGCAACCTCAATATTTCAGGCAGATTATATAACATGACAAATAAACCGCTGGATGCTTCACAACTTTATAAGTCTTGCAGTATTGAACAATTAAAATTCGATTCGACTGAAGAGCTTGAAGATATAGATATTACTGTTGGTCAGGAACGCGCCATGGAAGCGATAAAATTTGGCACTCGTCTACATAAAAATGGTTACAATATTTTTGCAATGGTACCTGCCGGTACCGGAAAATTGACCATAGTGAAACAGTTGGTTGAGCATGAAGCCAGTCGACAAGATATTCCGTCTGATTGGTGTTACGTAAATAATTTCAGTATGCCTTCCAAACCATCGGCAATTGAATTAATGCCGGGGCAAGGCAAATATTTTAAGGCTGATATGGAGCAATTAATTGACAAGTTAGTTGTCGCTATACCGGCGGCTTTTGATGGCGATGAATACGGTTCCAGAGAAGGTGAAATTGAAAGTCAATCCCGGCAACGAGAAATTAATGAACTTAGCCAATTACGTTATAAGGCTGCTAATGCACAGGTGGTTTTTATAGAAACGCCAACCGGTTACGGCTTTTCTCCCGCCGATGAGAACAATGAAATTATTAATCCAGAACAGTTTGCCAAGCTTGATAAAGATAAGCAGCATAAAATAAAAAATTCAATTATTTCGTTACAGGAAGATTTAGCCCAATTATTAAAAAACTTCCCAGCCTGGCGTAAGGAAGCCAAGCGGCAATTACAAGCTTTGAATCGAGAAACAGCTGAGTTAGCTGTCAATCATACTATTGATGAATTGATTGAAAAGTATGCTAAACAGGAAGCTATTCTTGGTTATTTAAATGAAGTACAAAAGGATATTATTGAGCATGTCAGGGATTTTATACCGCATAGCGAAAAAGTAATTTCTTTTATGGAATTACCGCAAGAACCAAATCCGTTTAAACGCTATCAGGTCAATTTGATGGTTGATTTTAGTGAGATGAAATCCGCACCGGTCATTTTTGAAAATCATCCAAACTACAGTAATCTTTTGGGTCGTATAGATCATCAGGCTTATATGGGTTCGCTTATTACTGACTTTACCATGATTAACCCCGGTGCCTTGCATAAAGCCAATGGCGGCTATCTTATACTTGATGCCAGAAAACTTTTAATCCAGCCTTATAGTTGGGAAACTCTTAAAAGAACTTTACAGGCGGGTGAAATACGTATTGAATCGCTGGAACGGGCACTGAGTTTAATTAGTACCTCATCATTGGAACCAGAGCCCATAACACTCAATGTTAAAGTTATTCTGGTAGGAGATCCGCTGATTTATTATTTGCTAAGTACCTATGACCCGGAATTTCATAATCTCTTTAAAGTTGCCGCTGATTTTGATGACTCGGTTTCCAGAGAAAACAGCAGTCCTGATTATGCGCGATTACTGGCAACCATTGCCCGTCGCGAGAAATTAAAACCACTGAGTCAAAATGCTGTCGCCAGAGTTATGGAGCACAGCTCCAGAATGGTCGGTGATGCAGAAAAATTTTTAACCCATTTGGGAGCCATTAAGGATTTATTAACGGAATCTGACTATTGGGCGGAGGATAACGGTCATGTCCATATAACTAATAGCGACGTACAACAAGCTATAGATCATAAAACCCATCGGCTCGATAAAATCAGGGAAAAATTATACGAACATATTGATCGAGGTACTGTCCTGATTGATCTTGAAGGAAAAGTAACCGGTCAGATCAATGCGCTATCCGTTTTGCAATTGGGCGAGTTTAGTTTTGGACAGCCCTCGCGCATTACCGCAACAACCCGGTTAGGTAGCGGTAAAGTGGTCGATATAGAGCGTGAGATTGAATTAGGCGGGGCTATTCATTCAAAAGGGGTGCTTATCTTATCCAGCTTTATTGCAGCCCGTTATGCACGAAACACACCGTTCTCGGTAGCCGCAAGTCTCGTTTTCGAACAATCCTATGGTCGTGTCGAGGGTGATAGTGCTTCTCTGGCTGAACTTTGCGTTATTTTATCTTCCATTGCCCAGATTCCTTTGCGTCAGGATATTGCCATTACCGGTTCAATAAATCAATTGGGTCATGTCCAGCCTATAGGTAGCGTTAATGAAAAAATTGAGGGATTTTTCGATATTTGTAACCAAAAAGAACTAACGGGAACACAGGGCGTTATTATTCCTGCAACCAACATCAAGAATTTGATGCTTCGTTGGGATGTCGTACATGCCGCTCAATCAGGTCAATTTAGTATCTATGCCGTAAAGACTGCAGATGATGCATTGGAGTTATTGACCGGAATGGATGCCGGTATTACCAACGATCAGGGTATCTATCCGCCGGAATCATTTAGTGGTCATGTCGAGTGTCAGTTATTGCAGTTTACCCAGCTTAAAAAAGATTTTAATCGTAAAGCTACTTATTAAGTTCAGTTGCCTTACTGCTTTTAATCGCTGAAGTGATCTGCGATTTTTATATCTACTGTATTTCTTGCCGAGGATTTTATGATGACTACCCAACTTGAAATACTGCTCGATAAAATAAAAATCCTGGAAGCCGAGCTGATTGAGGAATTACAAAAGCAAGAAGAAATATTTTCTTGTCAAATCAAAAAACGACAAATTCTTTTTGAAGAAAGTGTCATTATTCAGCATAAGCAATATGCCAAACAGTTATTTCATTATATAGCTGACGCACCATTAAAACATATACTTAGTACTCCGTTTATCTGGAGTTGTATTATTCCTTCACTATTCATGGATGTGACTATCAGTTTATATCAAGGCGTTTGCTTTCCTGTTTATGGCATTCCTAGAGTAAAACGACAAGACTATATTATTTTTGACCGGCAACACCTTCAATATCTTAACCTGATAGAAAAAATAAACTGTGCTTATTGCAGTTATATTAATGGATTATTTGCTTATGCTCAGGAAATAGCTGCACGTACCGAACAATTTTGGTGTCCTATTAAACACGCCAAACGCATTAAAGGTCTGCATAGCCGTTATCAGAAATTTACTCGTTTTGGCGATGCAAAAACCTATCAAGCACATTTCAATACAATCAGGCATGATTTTAAAGACTTGGAATAAAATCATGGTATTTGTCCATGAAGTCGATATTTCGAACATCCTTGGCAATAACAGATACCATTCCTTAAAGGGATGGTATCTGTATAAGCTTACAGCAACGTAAATTGGAAGTTTAATTTCAGAAAGACTATAGGAAGTTTTATCGGCAACTGCAAATGTTGCAAATTCAGCTCTTGCGACACTATTTCGGTGAAAACAGACTTTACGGTTATCCTCAGGTTAAATAATCTCATGATTTTTTCTGGTACGAAATATCGTATGGTTCAGATGCTTTGTGAGCCATGTGTTTTAACATCGCCCCGCTGGACTCTGGCGTAATCTTCCAGTTGTCTGGTTGCTGCGTTAAAGGCGTCACGTATGGCTACATAAATATCTTCATGTCCCTGTTTGTCATAGTGTTCCTTGCTGATAACCAGCTCTTTATTCGGCGTGGTGATATCGATGCGAATATGGTATTGATTACCTTGATGATGATGTTGGTGTTCGGCTTCAACCGCAACCCGGCAACTCATAATATGACTGTAAAACCTGTCCAGTTTATCGGCTTTTTCGCGAATTTTAGCCTCTACAGCATCAGAATGAGGTATGCCGCGAAATGTGATTTGTAATGGTATTTGCATAATAATTCCCCTTTTTGTAGTAAATTCAGCTTATTTAAAGCAAATTGAGAAAATGCACTGCTTTAGTTTTTTACTATATCAATGACTTGGTAAATAAGTGGGAAGATGTTTACGAATATCATCGATACTATGGGTAGTGATATTTTTATCAAGTTCAAAACAGACCAGTTTTTTAATATTTTCCGATATTTGGTTACGTAGTAAGCCAAGAAAAGAAGGGTCTGCAATCATCAATAATTGTTCAAATTTATTGGCGTTATGCTCTTCTTCCAAATAAAGGGCAATACGATGGGCAAAGTTATCTGCTTCATGTTTTTTCGGATCGGTAGCTTGTTCAAAAGCATGGCCCATTTTGCCATCGCCTTTAACTTTTCCTGGCAGATCGGAGGTCATTTCCCTATCATGTAAACGGCCTTCCGTATGAGCCATGGCTTCGATTTCTTCTAAAGGCGAAGCCGGCGTTTCAGCAGTAAAAAAGCGGGCACGGCTGTGATCAGCGACGAGTATTAAGGTAGATTTCATAATGATTTCCTCTTGGCTGGATTATTTTAAATAATAGTTTTCTGGGTAAATTCCGATATAGCCAATTTATAAAACAAAAAAAGCGGGTTGTTCAGACATGTTCCAGTGATGTTATTTGCTTACGCAGACTTTCAAGCTCTTCGAGCAAATCAAGTGCCAGAGCAATTCCGGCCAGATTAATCCCTAAATCACGTTGTAATCTTAGGGCAGCACGAGCGCGACTCATACTGGCCCCTGAAAAACGCCATAAGCGACTATTTTCGCCTTGCGGTTCAATAATACTTTCCTCAACGATACTGATTACCCAGTCGGCATGGACGTCACAGGCTCGGCAAAGTTGTGCGAGCGTCAAGCTGTCGTCTTCAATGACTGTTCCGGTATGCACTAATGATAAATCATGTGAGCTCATGATTTTATACCCCCAAAGCTTGTCGTGGATTAAAACTACATTCTTTTTGCATGTTTTGGTAAACCGCTTTGGCTTGCTCGGTGTTTGCCGGCGGTAGGGCAATTTGCAGTACTACGTAGAAATCGCCGGGTACTTGGGCAGGTAAACCGCGACCCGTTAAGCGCAGTTTGCTACCTTGCCTTGAATTGGCCGGTATTTTCAGATCAACACTACCATTTGGTGTTGGCACTTTTATTTTGGCCCCTAAGGCCGCTTCCCAAGGCGCAACGGGAAGGTCAAGATAAACGTCAGTTTCGGAAACACGATAAAACGGATGATTATTAAAAGCGATTTCAAGGAACAAATCACCTGGTTGACCGGTACCTGATCCGGGATTGCCCTGACCTGTCAGTCTGATATGTTGGCTCGGCTTAACGCCTTTGGGAATCTTGATATTCAGATTTCTATGTTTAATCTGCACCTGACCTTGGGCATTCATTTCAGGAGTGCTCAGGGAAATATTACGCGTTGCACCATTAAAACTGTCTTCCAGATCAATGTAGATTTTTGCATGACTGTCTTGTCCGCGTGTATGGAGGCCATATTGCCCTTTGTTATCTGGACGGAATCCTGAGTGGCCAAATAATTGTTCAAAAAAATCACTGTAAGCTCTCGCTTCATCAGTCGTGAAGCCGCCACCTTTAAATTCAAAGCCCTCATTCCAGTTTGGTGGTGGCCTGAAATCCTGTCCCGCTTTCCAGTTGGCACCTAATTGATCATAAGCTGCGCGTTTTTCTGGATCTTTGAGCGCTTCATAAGCTTCTCCAAGTTCCTTAAACTTGGCCTCAGCATCTTTTTCCTTACTGACATCAGGATGATATTTACGGGCCAGCTTACGATAAGCGCGTTTAATTTCATCCTGACTGGTATCGCGGGATAGCCCCATGATTTTATAGTAATCTTTATACTGCATAGTGATGATTTTTTACCGGATTACAAGTCGCTTGGTCTGTTGATCAAGATAAAAGACCGTCTCCATCAGTGGAGGCTCAGTCCATGGGAAAGCTAATAAGCTGTAAATGAACTAACTATTCTGCTACAAAAAATACCATCGATTAGCTGATCATGAAATGATTTTTTTGTGATTCGATACTTTATACCGGCGGAGATAACAAAAATCGAGAGTTATTCTTCTGACGATATAGTGATGCGTTTTGGCTTAACCGCTTCCCGCTTGGGAATAATAATCTCAAGTACCCCGTGTTTGCATTTTGCATTAATGGCTTCATTATCAGCAGAATCAGGTAGGCTGAAGCGTCGATAAAAAGAACCGGAAGTTCGCTCAACTCTTTTATAACCTTCTTTTTCAGTTTTAACTGTAGATTCTTTGGTACCTTTTACGGTCAGGACGCCGGCTTCCATGCTGACTTCAATATCCTCCGGTTTAACGCCAGGGATATCGGCATGAATAATAAATTTATCAATTACTTCTTTTATATCAACCGCAGGTTCCCATTCGGCAGTTGCAATTGATCCTTCACTGTTTTTTTCATCCTGAGAACTTAATAATTCTCTTTGTAATTGGTTTAATAAACTCCAAGGTTCATAGCGGGTAATGGCCATTTTTATCTCCTTAAAATAAGTTGATTAGCAAGATGTTTTAGCAGTACCAAAAAATTATTATTCCGGTAGGTAGGATAGAAGCCAGAGTCATGGAGGGTATTATAGATGACTTTGATGTTTAAAAAGGCCTCTATATCCATACCAGGATCATGGTGCCGAGACTTAAGCTTTTTTGTCAAGCAGGTAGAATAATAATAAATATTAAAAGCCTTGCTTTTTCGTATCCAAAAATACTTTAAAGCAGGCAACGCGTGCGTTTTTTTAGGGTGCTTTTGTATTAATCCTTCAGACACGTGGGCGAGTTGTTCGCTTAAGTTAAGACCGATTCATTCTGTTTATGTTAAAAAATTGTCAATTAATAGATAATTCAACTATATTTATAGGGAATTACTTTATACCAAAAGTAAAATAAGTGCTATAGGTGCAAATACTTAAGTATTTGTACCTATCAATGGTCGATATTGCTGGTAGCACTTAGTAACTAGATTTTGTTAAAGCTTTTTATTACCGTTTTTTCATTGGTGATTGCTGTTCTTGGTTTTTTAATAGCAAACAGAATCTCAGAGAACGATTTTTTGGCATTGATATAATGTGATTAACGTTTATTCATACAATCTATGTAAGTATATTCTTTAAACAATTATTTTGATGTGGGCCTTTTTTATATCAGTGAAGTAATCATACAAAGGTTGATTTAGTGAAATCCGTTAGTCACAAAAAAGGTAATTACAATGGGTTAGCTATTGCAGCAGATAGCCAACTACCTGTTGTTGGTATAGGCGCTTCAGCCGGTGGACTGGAAGCGCTGGAAATATTTTTTTCTAATTTATCTCCTCACACCGGTTTCGCTTTTATTGTTGTTACTCATCAACTCCCCGGACATATCAGTCTTCTGCCTGACTTGCTGACGAAATTTACCGACATGCCTGTTTTAGCTATCCATGACGGTATTTCTCTGAAAAGAGATCAGATTTTTGTGTGTCCACCGGGAAAAAATCTGGCCTTACTTAATCGTCAATTACACCTTATGGATTGTTATGATCACGGCTTTAAAAGCCTGCCAATAGACTATTTTTTGCGTTCACTGGCCGATGATGTTGAGGAAATGGGCATTGGTATTATTCTCTCAGGGACAGGGACTGACGGGACATTAGGCCTTAAAGCGATTAAGGACGGGTCGGGTATGACAATGGTTCAGGATCCCAAAACAGCCAAGTTTGACGGTATGCCCAATAGTGCAATAGCGATTACTGATGTAGATTTTGTATTGCCTCCGGAAAAAATGGGTTGGCAGTTGATTGAATACAGTAAAAGCGTCCACTTTAAAAACATTAACCGGGACCAACCTGATGCGTCAGTGGATTCTGAATCCATCAAAAAAATATTCATTTTACTGCGTAACAGAACAGGCAACGATCTGTCGGCTTATAAGCCCACCACGATTAAACAGCGTATAGCCAGACGCATGAATATTCATCAGATTAAAAATTCAAGCAACTACGTGCAATTTTTACAGGAGAACCCCAGTGAGCTGGATAAGCTCTTCACGGAACTTTTAATCAATGTCACCAGTTTTTTCAGGGATGCTCCCGCCTTCGACGCATTGGGTTCGTTGGCTCTGCCCAAGCTCTTGGAAGACAAACCCGATAACTATGAATTGCGTATATGGGTTGCTGCTTGTTCCAGTGGTGAAGAGGCTTATTCAATCGCTATTCTGCTCAAAGAAATCTTCGATAAGACAGGTAAACAGTTGCGCTTTCAGATTTTTGCTACTGATCTGGATGCGATGGCTATTAATCGTGCACGTGAAGGTGTTTATCCTGCCGGGATTATGGGCGATGTTTCCCCGGAACGTTTGCAACGTTTCTTTGCACTTCAAGACGGCCAGTATCGCATCAATAAAGAGATTCGCGATACAGTAATATTTGCTACGCAGAATTTGATTCAGGACCCGCCTTTTACACACGTAGATTTTATTAGTTGTCGAAATCTGTTGATCTACCTGAACGCTGATTTGCAAAAGGATGTTTTTCCACAGTTTCATTATGCATTGAATAGTGGTGGCATTCTGTTTCTTGGTTCATCAGAATCCATTGGCAATTTTGATAACCTGTTCTCGGTAATTGACAGAAAATGGAAGCTATATCAACGTAAAGATGCCTCGACCAGTTTCCTGCTATCAAAACTCGGTTCGTCCTCCTTTAATGAGGGCAATTTATTATCAGTTCCAGTTAAGTTGGGTAGTGCGGTATCCAAGATCGGTAATATTGCCCGGCAAATTGAACAATTATTACTTAATCGATATGCACCGGTTAGTGTCATTATAAATGAAGACGGTAAAATTGTTTATATTCACGGCCGCACAGGTAAATACTTTGAATTCGCGACGGGCCAGCCAAGCTGGAATATTAGTGAGATAGCCAGGGATGGCTTGCAATTACCTTTGTTATTATTGCGTAAAGCGATTAAGAAAGGCAATAGAGTCGTTATTAGTCGTGGAGTTAAGGTAAAAACTAATGGCGATTACGAAACCATAGATTTAACACTAGAAAAAATTATTGAAGCGGAAGCGCTAAGGGATTTATTTTTAATTACTTTTTATCCACAGAGCAAAGAACATGCATGTCAATTCACCGAGAGCATCAACAAGACTGCGATGCTTATCGATAATCCGGATGAGCAACAAAAACTTGAGAGTGAGCTTTTCTTTGTCAAAGAATCTCTTAGAACCACTATCGAAGAGCTGGAAGTGGCTAATGAAGAGCTTAAATCGTCTAACGAAGAATTACAGTCAACCATCGAAGAACTACAAAGTGCCAATGAGGAGTTAGAGTCTTCCAAGGAGGAAATGCAGTCACTCAACGAAGAGCTAAATAGCGTTAACAGTGAGCTACAAAAAAAAGTTGAATTACTTGCTGATACTAATGATGATATGCAAAATTTATTAAATAGTACGGATATTGCCAATATCTTTCTTGATGGTGAATTAAAAATAAAACGTTTTACCCGACAAGCCAAAACAATTATCAAGCTGATTGATAGCGATATAGGCAGGCCGCTTGCCGATCTGGTTTCAACACTTAAATACGATCATCTAATCGATGATGCTAAAACGGTGCTGAAAACCCTTGTTTACAAAGATACCGAGGTACAGTCAGTAAATGATAACTGGTATTTGTTACGTATTCTTCCCTATCGGACTACGGAAAACATGATTGATGGACTGGTCATTAGTTTTGTTGATATAACCCGTATTAAAAAAGCAGAACAATCGATGCAGGCAGTCGGGTTAACAACGGCGATTGTTAATACGGTAAATCAACCATTGCTGGTACTGGATGATAAGTTGGATATACTCATTGCCAATCCTGCATTTAATCAGGCCTTTAATAGTGAAAATAAAGGCTTGACCGGACAATCGCTATTGGCAGTCAATGACTCAGCGTGGGATTGCGTCCAATTACATAATCATTTAATAGACACATTAACTAGCCACATTGCTTTTGAGGGCTATTGTCTGGATGCTAATTTTCCGGTTATTGGTAACAAACGTTTAACGATCAATGGTTGCATTTTGAAACAATCACCAGGTAGTCAGGCCCTGATTTTGTTGGCTATAAAAGATATCACTAAGGAAGTTAAATGACAGCAGGAGCAAGCTTTGGTTATGTAGGTAATTACCTGAAACAGGGAGCTATTTTTTCTGTCGCTGAGTATTAAAACAATTAATAATTATTTCACCAGTCTTTAAGATAAGGTATACACAATGGTCACTGAAACGGTAGAGAAGGAGGATTCCGGAATGCTTCGAAAAGAAGCTGAGAAATTAGTGACAATACACCAAGAGAATGCCAAAAAAGAAGCGGATTCCAGGCTTGGTAAATCAGGTGCTGATCTTGCCGGCATGTCTGATAGGGACATTGAAAAATTATTGTTTGAATTTCAGGTTCATCAAATAGAACTGGAGTTACAAAATGAGGAGCTGAAAAGAACGCATCACGAACTCAGTGTCTCTCATGATGACTTTGCACGAATTTATAATTTATCCCCCATCGCTTATCTGACGATAAATGAACAAGGTCTTATCATGAAAGCCAATATTGCAGCAACACAGCTATTAAGTCATTCAGAAGAGCCATTGGTAGGCAAGAGGCTGGGCAAATTTATTCATCCTTCAGATCAGGATGATTATTATTTTTTTATGCGTGATCTTGTCGTAGATAAAAATAAACACATTCTAAATGCAAAGCTGGTAGTTAAAAATAGTGAGGCTATAACATCTGAATGTCCGGGTTTTGGTCTTTATGGATGTTCACGGGCATTATGCAGCCACAATAGCGATCTTGTTTATGTAGAATTGCGTAGCACCGTTAACAATAACTTTGCTAATGATAGCCAAATATACCTGGCAGTTCAGGATGTCACGGGATATAAATATACTCAGGCGACTATCTCTTGCCTCAATAAAAAACTGGAACAAAAGATTTTTGAGCAGACCTCCAAGTTGATTGAAAGCAATCAGGAGTTAACCCAAAAAATTGAAGAGCTTAATTATTCAAAGCACCAGTTGTGGGAACGTGAAGCCAAGCTGACGGCTATTTTTGATGCCTCAATAGAGGGAATTATTACTATTGATACGTCTGGTGTTATTTTATCGACAAACAAGGCTGTAGAAAATATTTTTGGTTACAGTGAACAAGAGCTGGTCGGTTGCAATTTTGACAAACTCATGTCGCCCTTGCAGAAAAAAAAGCAGAGGAAAAATGTAATAGACAGTATGCCCGGTGTTATTGGCTTAACTCGTGAAGTAGATGGAATATGCAAAGATGGATCTATCATCCCGCTGGATATTTCCCTGGTGGAATATGCAATAGATGGAGCAAATTATTTTACCGGCATTTTCCGCGATGTGAGTTTGCGTAAGCATCAGGAGCAACAAGAGAAAGAACATTTGGAAGAGCTTGCTCATGTAACCCGTGTTGGTCTTGTGGGCGAAATGGGTTCAGGTATTGCACATGAAGTTAACCAGCCGTTGACAGCGATTACTAATTATACACAAGCCTGTTTACGTTTTATTGGCGCTGAAAATCCTGATCTGGTTCAATTGGGTGAAATATTATTCAAGATTCATCAGCAGGCGCTGAAAGCGGGGCAGATAATTCACCGCATGAAAAACTTTGTCAGTCCAAGAAAGATCTGTCGTACCAGTGTCAATATCAATACCTTGGTTGAAGATGCCGCCAGCTTAAGTGCCAATGCTTTTAAACAAAGCAAAATCAAGCTTGAACTTGATTTAGAAAAAAATCTACCTGAAGTCACTATTGATGATATTCAAATTGAACAGGTTTTGTTAAATCTGCTTAGAAACAGTATTGACGCATTAAAGGATATGCCGCCAACAACACACCGAAAAATAAAGGTTCAGACTAGTTTGAAGAATCTCAATGAGATAGAAGTTAAAGTGAATGACAATGGCTCCGGAATTGATGATACTCAAAAAGATAAAATACTAAATCCTTTTTTTACCACAAAATCAACAGGAATGGGTATGGGCTTATCGATTAGTCGTTCTATTATTGATGCTCATGAGGGCATTTTTAATTTTAAAAGTAAACCCGAAAAAGGTACTACCTTTTATTTCACCTTACCGATAAAGAGAAAAATATAATGAGCAGTAATAAATCCGATGCTTTGGTTTATTTGGTTGACGATGAATTTTCGGTACGTGATTCACTAGCACTGATGATTGAATCAACCGGGCAAGCGGTTAGAAGTTTTGATTCCCCCGAGGCTTTTTTAAATAACTATGATCCTAAACAGTTGGGTTGCCTGCTTTTGGACGTTAGAATGCCAACCATGAGCGGGCTTCAGCTTCAGGAAGAATTATTGATTAGGGATATCTTTATTCCCATTATATTTATCAGTGGTCACGCCAGAATTCCGGATTCGGCAAAAGCCTTTCGGGCAGGGGCGGTGGATTTTCTGGAAAAACCGTTTGATAATGAAATATTGTTGGAGCGCATTGCTGAAGCCTTAAAAAAAGACCTTACGAACAGAAATCAACTGGATGAATATAATAAAATAAAAAAACGTCTGGCTTATTTAACGTTACGTGAAGAGGAGGTGCTGTCTCTGATAGTTAAAGGTCTTTCCAATAAAGAAGTGGCAAAAATGCTGGAAATTAGTAATCGAACTGTAGAAGCCCACAGAGCTCGCATCATGGAAAAAATGCAGGCGGAATGTCTCGCTGATCTGGTGATGATGACAACACATTCTATTATGTACAGTATTGGGTTAAATAAAAGCTGAATTTTGCTGTCAGTAGGTATTTATACGTATTGTCATCATTACCTTTTTATTTATAAAATAGAACTCTAAGCATGCATCTTTGTATTTTTGGATCCTGGGAGTAGAAATGAAAACTGACAATGATTTACTGTATGATATTGATGTTAGTGAAATTGATCTTGACGAATTTCACGAAAGGGTTGCAAAAAATGCTTATTACAGAGCCGAGAAAAGAGGTTTTGAAGATGGTTATGAGCTGGAAGACTGGTTTGAAGCCGAGCAAGAAATACGTGATGAAGGTCGATATTGACATTAGCTCAGTAGCCCTGTAAATCCTGATTTTCGATAACAGTCTAAATCAGACATGTTGGAATGAACGATGTCCATTTTCAAATATCCACTGTATTTACTACGTACTTCAGATCAAGTCGGATGTATTGACAGTCCCTTTGATTTTCAAAAAATGCTGTTAACCTACTTTAATAAAGCCTAAGAAGTATTCAAAAATAATTGATTTTTATCGTTATAAAAAAACAATCTTAACCAAATTACTAATTCCGTCATATAGAATCACTATACTGGTTTTATCAAACGATGATCCATGAATATTAAGTTATCGTTTTTTAATTGGTAGTAATCATACTGACGGGAATTTTTCTTGAAAACACATTAATCCTCAAGCACATTAGCTAATTGACTACCCGACTAAATGGTATTAAAAATGAAACGTAATAAAATAATCGATGATAGTAAACACCATAGATTACAGCAGCATAAACAATGCATTGCTTTTCATGAAGCGGGGCATGCAGCGGGAATTTATTTAAATAATAAAGCCAGAAATCTGCCCCCTATTTTCTTTCAAATTATATTTAAGGAG
Source organism: Methylobacter sp. S3L5C (assembly GCF_022788635.1). Classification (NCBI taxonomy): domain Bacteria; kingdom Pseudomonadati; phylum Pseudomonadota; class Gammaproteobacteria; order Methylococcales; family Methylococcaceae; genus Methylobacter; species Methylobacter sp. S3L5C. The sequence goes on from NZ_CP076024.1 coordinate 1,457,043, forward strand.
ATAAGCGATATGCCAGATTACGACGAATATATGTCTAAAGGCAGCCATCATGACTGTGTGGCAAGAGTGGAGGGTGGGCGCCTGATTCAATCCTTACCTTTTTCAGTTGACGGTCTGGCGCATAAGTTAATTGATCACAATGAAGCGATGGCCCCGCTGGTAAAGGATTACATAAAAGCCTTTGAAGCTGACATCATTAATTTACTTGTTGGGCCGTTGGCTGAAGCCAAATTTATTCATAACCGGGATGATGAGTTATTTAATCATCAGCTAGTCAATTTGAAATCACTGGAAAATTATGGTGGCGGTTCAGATATTAGCCTGGTACGAGAGTATATCGAGAATTTTTCTGCAAGTCGTGAACAACAAGATGAAAAACTTCATGAGTTATTTGTCTTGGCATGTGATTTTGTAAAGGCTCCTTTAAACTGGAAGGCAATTACCGAACTGGCGAACTATATACTGGACAGTGACAAAGCTATTATTAGCTGTGAAGAAGTCGCCTCTGTACTTCAGTAGTAAAAAGATTGGCTTTTAAGTTAAAACATGACGCATGTAGAGGCAGGTTGGAATGAGTGAGCCAAAATATACCATTATTCAGTTTATTGTTACTTTACTTGGTAATGTAGGCTTACCTGAAAAACAAAATAAGTTCATTATTTGGCGTTCTATTCAGGCCAAATCCGGAGCTTGAACTCAATAAGCCTGTAGATGCTCAATTACACCGGTTAAAGCAAAAAAGTTTCATTTTTACTGGGTGGACGTATGGCAGAAGAGATTACCTTGGGTAGTATTTCAACGGGCGTCTATGATTTATGGCAAGCGCCAACCGCTTCAGTTTCTGGAAGCAGAACTAACAGAATATCGTAATTACAGCGATGAGAATGCCCGTATCATCGATACAGAAATAATAATACTGATTAAAGAAGGAGCTCCGCGCTCTGGAGATAATCATCATAAACCGCAACTCGTTGGAAAAACCGGCTAATCTGTTACAGGAAAAACAAGTAATTAATCGGCAAGAGATGATAGCTTTGCTTGAGAGCAATTAATATTTAATGATTAAAATGTGAATTAAGAGCTGAATAGAAGTCAGAACACTAGTTGGACTAGAATATTGGGAAAGACACGACTCCCCCCAACCTATAGGCAACCAATGAACTGGCAAGAGCAATTAATAACAACTTATCTTTATGTATGCAAGTACTATCAGAATAACCTTTGGGTTTATAGTCAGCGCATGTCGAATTATTGAGACCTGAGTTTTATCGATGAAGAAGTTATAGCGTTCTACCTATTTGGGGTCATTGATAAAAATAGAGAACTAAAAAAGATCTATGGTTATGCCGAGCGTCATTTGCGCGAATGGTTTCCGAAATTGCCCGGTTACACCGCTTTTGTGCAACGACTAAATAAAGTGGCTGATGTTTTCGCGCCATTGCTGGAAATCATTCAGCAAGAGCAAGAAGCAAAAAATCAAGGACAAGTCTGGTTGATAGATTCTTTTCCGGTGGCGCTGGCCAAGCAAGGACACAAGTTTAAAGCGCGCGTAGCAAGCGAGTTAGCCGATGCAGGTTATTGTTCAACCAAAAAATTATACTATTATGGGGATCGGGTTCATATCGTCGGGCGTCGCCAAGCGGGTACGTTGCCTAACCCTGAATATATTGGTGTAACGGGAGCAAGTTGCCATGATGGGACAGTATTTGATCAGATTAAGCCTGAATTGAATAACAACGCGCTTTATGGCGACAAGGCCTATCACCGATCCGATGCAAAAGAAGTCAGAGAGGCTCAAAACCTGACGGTATTAACGCCGGTGAAAAAACAAAAAGGCCAAACGTATTTGGAGCCACAGGATCAATGGTTATCGACGGCCATTTCTCGTGTCCGACAACCCATTGAAACCTTATTCGGCTGGATTGAGCAACAAACAGGCATTGAATGCGCTGGCAAGGTGCGATCATACAACGGTCTAATGGTTCATGTATTTGGCAAGTTGGCCGCCGCCATGTTCTTTTGGAATCATTTACGAGTTAGCTCTTAATTCACATTAAAATTTTGTCTTTACATTCATCGCTAATTGCCTGCGCTACAATAAAAATAAACACCTCTGTTTGGTAAGCTTTTTCTGTGTCATGCACAATAAACAAAGATAGAACTTTGTCGGTAAGGCTTAATAAGTTCTTTTATATATCATTGATTTATAAGTCATGTCATAATAAGAAATATTAAATTTATAAGTAATAATTCAGGTAAAAGCTGTTTTTACCGTAAGCTGCTTATTTGTAATTTGTTTCTAAAATGTTCATTATCACTTGATAATGAACGAGCTATCTTACCAGAGGTTTTTAATGACTTTCGAACAACTCGGATTAACCGAGCATCTCCTTAATGCTGTAGCGGATCAAGGCTACACCACACCTACACCGGTACAACAAAAAGCCATTCCATTAATCCTTGAGGGCAGGGATGTATTGGCAGGTGCGCAAACGGGTACAGGAAAGACCGCCAGTTTTACGCTGCCATTATTGCAAAGGTTGGCCGAAAATCATGACCCGCATCAAAAACCGCACAATATTCGTGCCCTGATTTTAGTACCAACCCGTGAATTGGCTGCGCAAGTTTATGAAAGTGTTGTCACTTACGGAAAACATTTGCCTTTACATGTGGAAACGATTGTTGGCGGTGCTAGTATTGGTGTGCAAACCCGCAATTTACGTAAAGGTTGTGACATCGTAGTGGCAACACCAGGGCGTTTGATTGACCACATAAAACAACGTAATATTAATCTGTCAAATGTAGAAATACTGGTTTTGGATGAATCTGACCGGATGCTGGATATGGGCTTTCTGCCTGATATCAAGCAAATTATGGCGTTGATACCCAAGAAACGGCAGAGTTTGTTATTTTCCGCTACCGTGCCTAATGCGATTAAATCTCTGGCATCACAGATGTTGAACAATCCCGTTGAAGTGGAAGTTGCCAAGCAAAATGCGACAGCTGAAAATGTGACGGAACTTGTTTATGGCATAGACCGTGAGTATAAGCGTGCCTTGCTGTCTTATTTGATTGGCAGCAATAACTGGAAACAGGTACTGGTATTTGTGCGTACCAAACATGGCGCCGACCGTCTGGAAAAGCAATTGATTGAAGACGGTATTCGTACCACGGCATTGCATGGAGATAAAACCCAGGGCGCACGCAACAAGGCTCTGGAATATTTTAAAAATGGCAAGGTATCCGTGTTGGTCGCAACCGATATTGCCGCGCGTGGTTTGGATATTGATGATTTACCGCATGTGGTTAATTTTGATTTACCGCAAGTACCCGAAGATTATATTCATCGTATTGGCCGTACCGGGCGTGCCGGTTTAAGTGGTGTCGCCTTGTCATTGGTTTGCCCTGAAGAAGCTTATTATCTGGTGGAAATTGAGCGGCTGCTCAAACGCCAAATTCCACGGATTGCTGATACCGGTTATGAGCCGGTGTCTTTGAAGATCGCTGACGCCCCTAAAAAGAACGCAGCCAATAAAGATACCGGTAAAAAAGATTTACGGCACTCTAAAAAACCGGCAGCTCGAGCGGCTACCGCAAAGCCTGCTGACAGTAAACGGTCGGACAGCAAGCGTATTGAATCAAGAGGCAAGGGAAGATCAGGTTCAAGGCGAAAGGATTAAGCCAATCAACCATGTCGGGTTAGCTTATTTTAAATATAGCAAGGTAATGTAACCCGACGTGGCGTGCCGCCGAGTTACATTATTACTTGGTAATGCTGTTCCAGACGCGATTACAGCTTCCGTTGTTGATGGCTACACATATCTCTCCCATTCATCCGTAACCCGATTTACGAACTTTAAAAATCGGCTTACTTTTGAACCAAAATCCATGGTTTAACCACAACCGCCCAAACTTCGCTATCGGCTTCCAGCCATTCAAGGGCTTGCTGATCCGATACCAAGGCAATCTGGTTGTTTTGCAGCCATTGTGCGACCTGCTCTTTATTGTCGATAGAAAATTGGTAGGCAACATCGACCAAATCTAGAGGGGAGGCAACAAATACCGCCGTACCACTGGCAAAAAAACGCTGTAATTCTTGCCAGGCAATTTTTGAGGTCTCCAGATTAACTTTTTCTCTGGCAATATCAACACAGTTTGATTCATTCATGGTTTAAACATTTAATAGTGTCGTTAGAAGTAGAGCTGTTATTCTATTATAATTTCATTCACAACCAATTATTCAGGAGTCAATGTCATGTCGCTTTTAACATCGTTCACCAAAAAATCCAAACTTAAAGCAACCATTCAGCAGACTGCGCAGGCGCGTAAAAGCGAAGGTAATACCGCTGATGGCTTATTTAAAGCCGCTTATCAAGGTTATGCAGATATTTTACATGATGATCCGTTGCGTGCTGAAGCTTTATATAATTGGGGCTTTGCTTTATTGCACCAGGCAAAAACCAAAACCGGTGACGAGGCGGCCTTGATTTATCAGGATGCTATTCATAAGTTTAATTTTTGTCTGCTGATTAATCCCGATTATCTGGCAGCGGCAATTAATGGCGGCGTCGCTTATATGGATTTGGCCAGACTTAAAAAAGTAAATCTGGATGATGGTTTGTACGAGTGTGCCAAAAAACAGTTCGACAATGCCAATGCTATTCAAAAAGGTGCGGCATCTTATAATCTGGCTTGTATTTATGGTTTGCGTGCTGATAAAGATGCATGCCTGAAAACACTGGAAAGCGCTAGAGACGCAGGCACTTTGCCGGACGCTGGCGAGATTTTGAACGATCCGGATTTGGCTGGTGTTAAAGATCAGGATTGGTTTGTCGAATTTATGGAAACGTTAAACAAAAAAGCAGAAGTAATGCCTGAAGATAAAGATCCCGATGTTAAGTCCACAGATTCTAAATGGAAAATGGTTGAAAAAAACTTTAATTCCGAAGAAATCGTACCTGAAGAAGCAGCTACTTCTGAAGATCATGCTGGGGATGAAGAAGCGAAATAATTTTTCCCAGTCGGGGTGTATGGCTTTACGCTTATACACCCTAAGGTTGGTTAGCCATTCAAGATGGATAACACGCGGCCAATAATGCCTGCATTTTAGCAAGTCCCAATTTACGTGTTAACTCAATATTACGCTCCGGGATGTCTTCAGGATGCGGGTAGGTCGCTATCGCCTTTTCAAGACTGCTTTCCCGCAACAGATGTAATAGCGGGTAGGGCGAACGGTTGGTGTAATTAGCCGGATCGTTTTGTTTGGTACCTTCAAAACAGTAATCCGGATGAAAGCTGGCTAACTGGTAAACACCTTCATAATCCTGTTCAATTAATAGTGTTTCGGCAAGTTCAAGAAAATCCAGATAATCATCGAAGCAGATAAAAGCCTTGTCATAAATCAACAGCGTTGTTTCAATGCTTGGGTCGATATTTAAGCGGTCACATTCCAGCATTAAATTTAACAGGCAATTTTCAATTTCAGTGTCATGGTTTGCGACAAAACGAATACTCCCCCGCTCCAGTTCACGCTTGGCGAACGGACAAATGCTGTATTCAATGACAATGGTTTTTAACCATTTTTGCGTTGCATCTATCAATTGTTGATCATTATCTGCCATGGTTTGTATGGTATTTTTATAGGTTACGGGAAAATCTGTTGGTGATTATCGAAGAAGAAGGTATTAAATTTGGTAATTTTAAATCAAAAATGATCTGATGGTGTTGGTGAGTTTTGTCAGTATGTGATAATCCATTGCCGCTATAATATCTCAATTTAAGTTAGTTACCCTACCAATCACAAAAAAATCATGACTCTATTATTATTTAATCTACGTGGCGTACCTGAAGATGAAGCTGATGAAGTCCGCGAATTATTAACTGCGGAGAACATTGATTTTTATGAAACTTCAGCTGGTAACTGGGGAATGTCGATGCCTGCCTTATGGCTGAGAGATGAAGCTGATCTGGAAAAAGCCAGGCAATTACTTAGCGTTTATCAACAGCAGCGATTTCTGACTTCCCGCGAGGATTATTTACAACTCAAAAAATTGAATCAGCAAAAGACACTGTTGAAAGCCTTTATGGAACAGCCGTTACTTTACTGTGCCTATCTGTTTGCGATGGCACTGGTTGTTTATGTCTCTGTTAAATTGTTGCTTGAATTGGGCTTGTAAGAGTCGGTTAAAATGAGACAGTACCAGCAATTAAGGTTAGAATGTCGGCACAACATCACCGGCAACTAGTGCTATAAAAGTGCCTGGTGAGTGAACTAACTATAATAAAAGGACAGCTGAATGACCGAGATAATTGAAGTACCGAGTCCTTTTTGCGGTATTGGGACGGATGACCTGACCATCAAGGTTGATGGTGTATTGCTGAAAGTAATTGACAATGGTTGTGCGGTTAATACGCCTGCATTTGAACAGCCAATTACCGATATCAGTGCCAGGGTTGATGGCAAAGAAGTCAGTCTGGATATTGCCATTGCTAGAGCCGCAGCGATATTAAAAGACACCAGTCTACCTGTGATTGGTGGTTGTGCAACCGATGTTAACGGCATGCGAGGCTTGTTGGCCTTGGCGGATCGTTGTGGTGCCGTGGTTGATCATATCAATTTTACCGATGCCCGTAATAACTTTTTGGCGCTGCAAGATTCTGGCTGGATGAATACCACGCTGGCAGAAGTTAAAAATCGTTGTGATTGTTTGCTGGTTGTTGGTACGGATTTGGAAGCCTTTGCGCCACGCTTTTTTGAGCATTATTTGTGGAATAAAGAATCCATGTTTTTGGATGATACCAGTCATCGTGAAGTAATTTATTTAGGTACAGCGCCTTCGGGTGATGCATCAACCTCGCCAAAGGGTAAAAAAGCTCTGGTTTTTGAATGTGCCACTGAAGATTTGCCGGAAGTGGTTGCCGTATTGAGAGCATTGGTAAAAGGTCAATTGATCGGTGCTACAGCGGTTTGTGGTATAGCGGTTACTGATTTGCAAACGATTGCCGACAAATTAATCGCCGCCAAATATGGCGTAGTGATCTGGGCGGCGGGTGCTTTGGCTTATGCGCAAGCGGAATTAACCGTGCAGATGCTGTCAGAAATGGTTAAGGATGTTAATAATCAAGATACGCGCTGTTCCGGCTTGCCGTTAGGTGGCAAAGAGGGTGATCAAACAGCTAATCAGGTGTGCGGATGGACAACAGGTTTCCCGGTTCGCACCCGTTTTAGTTCCGGCTATCCTGAATATGATCCGTTTTTAAACGACACCAACGTGTTATTGGCAAACGGCGAAGCAGATGCTTTGGTTTGGGTACATGCCTTTAACGTTAAGGCGCTGCCACCGGTAACGGCTGTGCCGACTATTGTGGTTGGTCGCTCAGGCATGACGTTCGCTACAGAACCGGATGTTTTTATTCCCGTGGGCACACCGGGTATTGATCATGTCGGTCATGCCTATCGTATGGATAATGTAGTCGCCATTCGTTTAAAGAAATTACGTGATTCCGGTTTGCCCAGTACTGCTCAAGTACTGAATGCCATTGAACAAGCTTTGCAGGTAAGATAATGTTTATAAAGTTAACAGGTGGAACTGTCTATGATCCCGCAAGCGGAGTTGATGGTCAGCAGCAAGATATTTACATACAAGACGGACGTATTGTTAAAAAACCGACTGAAGATGTTAAGGTCGATAAAGAATATGATTTAAAAGGTAAGGTCGTCATGTCTGGCGCGATTGATATGCACACGCATATTGGTGGCGGTAAGGGTAACATTGCCCGAACCTTGTTACCGGAAGATCATCGCAATGATCCGGTGCATCGCAGTGATATTACCCGTTCCGGCTGTGGTCATGCCATGCCCAGTAGCTTTGTTACCGGCTATCGTTATGCGGAAATGGGTTATACCGCCGGATTTGAGCCGGCTGTACTGCCAATTAACGCACGTCAGGCACATATGGAAATGGCGGATATCCCTATTCTGGATAAAGGCGGTTATGTCATGATGGGCAGTGATGATTATTTACTGCGCATGCTGACTGCCAAAAAAGACCAGAAAGCCATTAATGACTATGTGGCTTGGACAATGCACGCGGCTAAAGCTATCGGCGTTAAAGTCGTTAATCCCGGTGGTATTAGTGCGTTTAAATTTAACCAGCGCAAGCTGGATCTGGATGAGCAAAACGCACATTATGGCGTAACGCCGCGAGATATTTTGCGCGTATTGGCAACAGCGGTTAAAGAAATTGGTGTTACCCATCCTTTACATGTTCATGGCTGTAATTTGGGTGTACCGGGTAATATGCAAACGACGCTGGATACCATTCAGGGTATTGGCGGCCTGCCGATGCATTTAACGCATATTCAGTTCCATAGTTATGGCACCGAAGGCGATTTCAAATTTTCTTCCGGCGTTGCCGAGATTGCCGAAGCCATCAACAGAAATAAAAATATCACCATTGACGTGGGCCAAATCCTGTTTGGTCAAACGGTTACGGCATCCGGTGACAGCATGCGTCAACATGCCAATCATAAACATGGCAGCCCCAATAAATGGGTGACGATGGATATTGAATGTGATGCCGGTTGCGGTGTTGTCCCTTTTAAATATAAAGATAAAAATTTTGTTAATGCCTTGCAATGGGCGATTGGTCTGGAAACCTTTTTACTGGTTGATGATCCATGGCGCATTTTCCTGACTACTGACCACCCGAATGGCGCGCCGTTTACCAGTTATCCGCATTTGATCCGTTTGTTAATGGACAGAAGTTTCCGTAATGAGGTGTTATCAACCATTCATCCTGAAGCACAAAAAATGACCACACTGGCCTCCATTGAACGTGAATACACGCTACAGGAAATTGCCATTATGACTCGTGCCGGAGCGGCTAAATTGATTGGTTTAAAAGATCGTGGTGGTTTAAGTGCCGGTAACTGGGCTGATATTACCATTTACACCGATAATAATGACCGTCAAAAAATGTTTGAAAAACCCGATTATGTGTTTAAAGATGGTCAATTAGTCGTGGTTGATGGCAAGGTCGTTTCTACCAAATGGGGCACAACGCATGTGGTTAAGCCTGATTTTGACCCCTCGGTAGAAAAAGGTTTAAAAGATTATTTCGATCGTTTTCTGACCATGAAACTGGGTAACTTTAAAATGAGTGATGATGAAATCACTGAGGATGGACGCGGTAGTATAACCGTGCATCCATTGAATGGAGATGTCGCATGATTATTAACGGCGTAACTATAGACGCAACGTTTGCCGAAGCGTTTCCAATGAAAGCCACCCGCGCCATTATCACTGCGCAAAACGCAAAATGGGCGCTGATTTCAGCGCAGGCGATGACCGGTTTTGCTACTTCAGTAATTGCTTGTGGTTGCGAAGGCAGCATAGAGCGTATTTTAGATCCGTCAGAAACGCCTGATGGTCGTCCCGGTGTATCGGTTATGATATTTGCCATGGGTGGCAAAGGCCTGGCCAAGCAACTGGAAACACGGGCAGGACAGTGCGTATTAACCTCCCCTACTGCGGCGTTATTTGCCGGCATTGATGGTGGTATCAGAATTCCTTTGGGTAAAAACCTGCGTTATTTTGGCGACGGCTTTCAGGTATCCAAACAAATTAGTGGTAAACGTTACTGGCGAATTCCGGTGATGGATGGCGAGTTTTTAGCGGAAGCGACCACCGGTCAAGTCGATGCGATTGGTGGCGGTAACTTTTTAGTGTTGGCGGAATCACAACCGCAAGCGCTGGCCGCCTGTGAAGCTGCTATTGAAGAAATGCGTAAAATTCCCAATGTGATTATGCCTTTTCCTGGCGGCGTCGTGCGTTCAGGATCTAAAGTCGGATCAAAATATAAAACTTTGGGTGCATCAACCAACGATGCATTCTGCCCGACTTTAAAAGGCATGACCAAAACCGAATTGTCACCCGAGATTGAATCAGTCATGGAAATTGTTATTGATGGCTTAACCAAGGAAGACATCTCCAAAGCCATGCGGGTTGGCATTCAAGCCATCTGTGATTTGGGTGCAGCTAATGGCATTAAGCGTATTAGTGCCGGTAATTATGGTGGCAAGCTGGGGCCGTTTCACTTTCATTTACAGGAGATTATGGCATGAGCGCTTTAACTTTTACGTTAAAACACAGAACAGCACAACGTGTTGATATGTCGCCGCTGGTGTGTCACCTTTTGAAAGAGTTGGCAGTCGCTGATATTGCGGCTTTAACGTTGCAAAGCGGCAAGCGCAAGTTGCGTGTTGATGAATTATTCACCATTGACGGTTCTGATACACAAAATATCATTATTAAAAACAGCGTTGATAATCTTGATTTTATTGGTAAAGAACTTGATGGTGGCTGCATAAGTGTCAGTGGCGATGCCGGTGCTTATTTAGGATTTGGTATGAAAGCCGGCGAGCTTAAAGTATCGGGTAATGCCGGACTTTATGCCGCTTGTGAAATGAAAAAAGGTTATCTTGAGATTGCCGGTAATACGGGTGATTTTTTAGGTGCGGCACTGCCCGGCAATAAAATGGGCATGAAAGGTGGTACTGTTCTGGTTAAAGGTAATGCGGGTGAACGGGTTGGTGACCACATGCGTCGTGGTAATATCCTGATCGAAGGTAATGCCGGAGATTATTGCGGTTCACGGATGACGGCAGGAACCATTGCGGTTATGGGGCAAACAGGGCGGTATTTAGGCTATGCGATGCACCGGGGTACTTTGTTGTTATGGAACCAACCGCAGTTGTCAGCCAGTTTTAATGATTGCGGCGCTCATACGTTGGCATTTTTACCTATTTTATTTGCGTCATTTAAGTCGTTGAACTCAAGGTTTGCTGATGCATCAAGTGCATTCAATCGTGTCCAGCGTTACGCAGGTGATATGTCGGAAACGGGCCATGGTGAAGTGTTGGTCAGAATAATTTAACTTAACGTTATGGGGTTTGCTTTAGACAAAGTTGTGCCGTGGGGACGTTCTTACGATGAATACCTGGCCATGTTTGCTCTTACTGAAGTTGATTTAGGGCTTTCTATTCTTGGTTGTGGCGATGGCCCGGCTGGATTTAACGCCGAACTGACCAAGCGGGGAGGGCGTATAGTTTCAGTTGATCCGCTCTATGTTTTTGATGCATTACAGATTAACAAGCGCATCTTGGAAACCCGCGAAACGGTAATGCTTCAAATATGTAAGAATCGGAACGACTACCTTTGGAATACTATCGCTTCTATTGAAGAACTGGAGCATGTTCGCATGTCGGCAATGGCTACATTCCTTGCTGACTACGAAAATGGAAAGAACAGCGAGAGATATATTAATGGAGAGTTACCGGTGTTACCTTTTGAAAATGGAAAGTTCGATCTTGCTTTGTCATCTCATTTCTTGTTTCTCTATAGCATGCACATGTCCGCCGAGTTTCATCTTCAAGCGCTTCAAGAAATGTTACGTGTCGCTCGCGAAGTAAGAATATTTCCATTGCTTACCCTTGATGGTACTTATTCGCCGCACTTGGATTTTGTGACTGAAAGCCTTGCTAACCAAGGTTATCGTATTGAAATAAAAACTGTTTTATATGAGTTTCAAAAGGGTGGTAATGAAATGCTGATTATTCAATCTGGCTGTGATGGCGACGGGAATATAAATTAGCGGTCAGCCTAAAATGTCACGATGAGTATGGAAATAAAAAAATAATGGGGAGATACAGTTTTCTATAAAAAAAGAGGTTTTTTTTATAGAAAACTGTATCTCCCACCTGCGCCGTTATGTACTTTCGTCCTTGAACCGGAAGTTCAAGTGGGGACTTAACCGGTAAATCAGGCTTTCCGTATAAAACGGACATGCGCACCAGTAACGGAAGTCGTCCCCGGGGTAAATACAGGTTCAGGAAACACCCAGCACACTCTCGAACGCTGCAGGAGATACAGGGTAATATTCTAGCGGTTTTCTAAAACATTTTCTATCTTTTGGCTTAATTTATTCAGGCATTCATTTAACTTTTGATTGAGTTGGTTATTCTGATTTTTCACTAACTCTAGTTCATGAGCCAAGTTAAGCGCTGCCATAACTGCAATTCTGTCCGGGCCATTTATTTTGCCGGAGTCGCGCATTTTACGCATTTGCATATCAAGCTTTTGAGCGGAATGAACAAGAGCATCCTGTTCTTCAGGATCGCAGGCAATTCTGTATTCTTTGGCCATAATCATCAGTGATATTGGCTGGGGTTTGTTATTCATGAGCCAAGCTCCATAGCTTTTAGTCGGTTAATCATTGCTTCTACTCGGGTTTTGGCTAACGTGGTCTTTTCCAGTAATTGCGCTTTTTCCTGAGCCAAGGTTTCTTGTTTAATTTTCAGGGAACTGTTTTCATCTTTTACATGCTGATAGTTGTCGATGAGCCTATCCAGTTTATCTTCGAAATCTTTTATTTCTAAAGGTAGAGAGTTGTCTGTCATGTTGGTAACTAAAGTTATTGCCAGTAATCGGGTGCTTATAAGAGTTTTTTGGGTAGCAACGAGTGACTTTTACTACGCAGAGTTACTCGCTCAGCAAGTTAAAGTGAACAAATATTAACCGGGTTAATTATCAATGGTAGCATAAGGTATATTTTTTTTTTAGTGATAGTGAAATTATTATGTCTTATAGCGCGTGTAACTCAATAATTGTACAAAGTGATGCCGAGCTTTCAGCTGCTGAAGCCCATGGCTTGGCGACCGGCTTGTTATGCATCAATGATCAGGCGGATAGCGCCTATTGGTTGGCCGAGTTGTTGCAGGATAGCGATTCTGTGAATGATGAAAATCAATACATGCTAGTAAGATTGTTTGAGGAAACACGGCGCTTATTGGGAAGTGACGAGTTTGAGTTTGACCTGTTTCTGCCGGAAGATGATATCTCGTTGGTCGAGCAGGCTGAAGCATTAAAAAGCTGGTGCAGGGGATTTCTGTTTGGTATTGGCTCAGGGGCATCAGGCGCAAAATGGCCTAAAGAGGCTCGTGATATACTTAAAGATATTGCCGAATTTACCAAACTTGATGCCAATGCAGAAGGTGAGGAAGATGAGCAGGCTTTTATGGAAATTACTGAATATTTGAGGTCGGCTGTATTATTACTCCGCGATGAGTTGGGTAACCATAGCCGCGACAATGATGATATTGACGATGACTTTATTGATTAGGTGGCGAACAATATGAAACAAAGTGAGTTTAAAAAACGACGCAAGCAATTAATGCAAAGCGTTGGTAAAGGTAATATTGCCTTGATAGGTAGTGCTTCAATGCACACGCGCAATCGGGATGTAGATTTTCCATTTCGGCAGGACAGCGATTTTTATTATTTAACCGGTTTTAATGAGCCGGACGCTCTGGCTGTATTTATCCCTGGACGCGAAAAAGGCGAATACATTTTATTTTGCCGTGAATTTGATGAAAAGAAGGCCTTATGGGAGGGCGCACATTCAGGGTTGGAAGGAGCAACAGCGCATTATGAGGCGGATGATTCTTTTCCGATAGATGATTTGGATGATATCTTACCGGGTTTGTTGGAAAACAAAACGAAAGTTTTTTATCCGATGGGACATGATCTGGAGTTGGATAATAGCTTGCTGGAATGGATCAATCATATCCGCAGTCAGTCCAGAAGCGGTGTTGTGGCACCTGCAGAGTTGGTTTGTTTGGACGTTATTTTGCATGAGATGCGCCTGTTTAAAAGTGCTGCCGAATTAAAGCTAATGCGTCGTGCGGCAGAGGTTTCGGCAAATGCTCATGTTAAAGCCATGCAGGTCTGCAAAGCCGGAATGTATGAATATCAGATAGAAGCTGAAATGATTTATCATTTTATCCAAAATGGTTTGCGTGCCGTGGCTTATCCCTCAATTGTTGCCGGTGGCAAAAATGCCTGTACGCTCCATTACACTGAAAATGCTTCCAAATTAAAAAGCGGTGACTTACTGCTGATTGATGCCGGCGCAGAATGCGACCATTATGCCGCCGATATTACCCGTACCTTTCCAATTTCCGGGCGTTTTAGCGAGCCGCAAAAACAACTGTATCAGCTGGTTTTAGATGCACAGGCGGCGGCACTTGAACAAATCAAGCCGGGAGTGCCCTGGAATATGGCGCATGAGGCTTCAGTTGAAACCATTACGAAAGGATTGGTTTCTTTAGGCCTGCTTAAAGGCAAGTTGAAAAAACTGATTAAAGATGAAAAATATAAGTTATTTTATATGCATCGCATCGGTCACTGGCTGGGAATGGATGTGCATGATGTGGGTAATTATAAAATTGACCAGGAATGGCGATTGTTGGAAGCCGGTATGGTTTTAACCGTAGAACCTGGCTTGTATATTCCTGCTGATTGTAAATCCGTTGATGAAAAATGGCGGGGTATCGGTATTCGTATTGAGGATGATATTTTGGTTACCGCTCAAGGTTATGAAGTATTAACCAGTAGTGTACCCAAAGAGATAGCAGAAATTGAAGCATTAATGCAGGCAATCTAATGCAACAGAATTATGATTTGGTGATTGTTGGCGGTGGTTTGGCAGGTAATTGCCTGGCGTTGTCATTAAAAGATACCGGCTTGAGGATTGCTATTGTTGAGGCCAATACGCCCGAACAATTACAGGCTTCTTCTGCAGGTGACCGGGCTTTGGCTTTAGCGGCAGGTACTGTTATGGTGCTCAATACCTTGGGTATTTGGCAGGGTATTAGTCATGCAGCTACCCCGATACAGCATATTCATATCTCTGATCGTGGTCATTTTGGTAAAACGCGCCTGTCGGCACAAAAAGAACACGTAGATGCCTTGGGATATGTGATTAGTGCGCGGGATCTTGAGGCGTACGTTGCCAATCTGGTCGCTGAGTCGAGTATAGAGCTGATTTCTCCTGCGCGTGTGGTGGGTTTGATGTCTGGCGATAACGAGGTCTGCATCAGTTTAAAGCAGGGTAATGATTCATTAACCCTATCAGCCCGGTTATTGGTCGGTGCTGACGGCGGTTTGTCATCAGTTAGGCAGTTGTTGGATATCGCTCAGCAGACCACGGAGTATGGTCAAACGGCGTTGGTTACTACGGTAAAATCAACACTCCCTAATAAAAATACCGCCTTTGAGCGCTTTACGGCTTCCGGGCCGTTAGCCTTGTTGCCAATCGCAAAAAATGAATGTGCAGTCGTCTGGACGCGCACGAATGAGGATGCTAACGCCTTGATGTTGGGGAGTGAGGCAGATTTTCTGGCCGAGTTGCAACACTGTTTTGGCTTTAAGTTGGGTCAATTTAGCTTAACAGCACCCAGACGCGCTTTTCCGTTATCATTAATTCGTGCAGAAAAAATGGTTGCCGGTCGGGCGGTGATTATAGGTAATGCCGTACATCAGTTACATCCTGTTGCAGGGCAGGGCTTTAACTTAGGACTACGGGACGTTGTACAATTGGCTGAAATGCTGGTTAATCAGCATGAACAAAATCAAGATATTGGTGCGGCTGATTTTTTAAAAGACTATGCACTATCCAGAAAAAAAGATCATGACCGGACAATTGGCTTTACTGATACGGTAGTAAAGATTTTCTCCAATGAGTGGTTGGCACTGGCAGTGGTTAGAAATATCGGCTTGGCATTACTTGATCATATTCCCGCTGCAAAAACTCTGCTAACGCGCCATGCCATGGGTCTTGCCGGGCTTACACCGTCTGAGTAACCGGTTACTCAATAAATAACATGTCCTCGTAGGATGGCTGAACGTAGTGAAGCGCATCGCTCAATTACCGTTGATGCGCTTCACTGTTGCTTGAGCATATCCTACAAATGTGCTGGTTTACTATTGCGTCTTGACCAGGGCATTATGCCTTGTAATAAGCTACTTGGCTTTTTTGGGTTCAGCGGCTGTTTTTGGTTCGGCAACGGCGGCAGGTTCCGCAGTGGGTGTGTCACTGAGCAAGATGTCTTTTTTGTTTTTTGCGAGGGTTTTTTCACCGATACCTTTTACGTTGGTTAATTCTTCAGCTGTTTTGAACAAGCCTTTTTCGGTTCGATATTTTACGATAGCTTCCGCTTTTTTCATGCCAATGCCTGACAGGGCATCCGAGATGGTCTTTGCGTCTGCGGTGTTAACGTTAACGGGTGTGGCAAAGGCATTGAAGGTAAATAAAGTTAATAACAACAGCAGTAGTTTTTTCATGATTGTTCCCCTAAGAAAATTAAGTTGCCAAGAATAATTCTGTTACTGCAAAAAGGCATAAAATAATCTTTTTGGAAGCAAAGTCAAGTGCTTTTTTGGGGGTTTTATTTTGTTATATCTGTATGTAATCAGTTTCTTACGGGATATCAGTGTAACTTATCATTAAGCACCGGTTGGCATAAAGCCGTCCACATCTACCTTGCGTTTAAAAAGCCTTATTTCGTCTTATGGGGTTCCTGGATAAGGGGCGCTGTTACGCATTATTGGCAATAACAATCGCCCGCTTTGGCGCCGGAAGGCCTTCGCAGGTTAACTCGGGGTTTTCTGGGTCAAGAAAATCCTTGAGGGAGTGAAACTGCATCCATTCGGTGCTGCGCTGTTCTTCAATACTGGTTGGCGTAACATCAATCAGGCGAATATTTTTAAAACCACAGCGTTTTAGCCAGCTTATCAAAGTTTCACAGGTAGGTAAAAACCAGACATTACGCATTTTGGCATAACGATCTTCGGGTAATAATACTTCCCCTAATCCGCCATCAATAACCAGTGTTTCCAAGACCAGTTCACCGCCGGGTTTAAGGCAGTCTTTTAATTCCATCAGATGATCAATAGGCGAACGGCGATGGTAAAGCACGCCCATGGAAAAGACCGTATCAAACAGCTTTAAACCATAGGGCAGCTCTTCTATACCTAAGGGCAATACATAGATCGGTGCTTCGCCATGCAGTTTTCTAATCAATTGAAACTGCATGACATTAAGTAGCAAGGGGTCTATACCAACCACCATTTTTGCTCCGGCACCTAGCATACGCCAGCAGTGATAGCCATTGCCACAGCCTACATCCAGTACAAGTCGATGGTTAAGCGGTGTAATGTGGTTTTTTAGCCGGTCCCATTTCCAGTCTGAGCGCCATTCAGTATCAATGTTAATACCAAACAAGTTGTAGGGACCTTTACGCCACGGATGTAATGATCTGAGCAGTTGTTCAAGCTGCATTCTGTCAGCTTCAGACAGATCATTTGCCTGGCCTGTTTGTATGGCATCAGCATTCAGTAAACGGTGCGTGGTGGGGAACTCAGGCAGGTTCTTGATTGCAGACTGCCATTGCGATAACGTGCCGTGTTTATTGGTATTAAACGCACTGGTAATCTGTCCGGGTAACAGATTGACCCACGCATCGGCTTTTGCATCCAGTAAAATATTGTATAGCGGTTGATAATCAATCATTTAAAAGTTATTTGTAGCATGGTTAAGCGTAAAGAGGGCTAACATTGGAAGCAGGTACTGCTTGATTGAGGATGTAACTGTGGCGGTTTTAAAAATATAAACCAACCCTGACGCTTGATGTCAGGATTGGTTATTGCTATTAAAACTTACGAATTTTTAGCTGCAAGCGCTTCGGTATTACGTTTTGCCAACGAATCAATAACAGCGGTTAATGATCCCTTGGTTTGAATTTCGTTGGAAAAAGTCGTGCGGTAGTTAGTTACCAGGCTCACGCCTTCAATCATAATATCGTAGGCTTTCCAATCGCCGTTAGTTAGGAACATGCGGTAATTAACGGCAACAGGCTGAAGGCCGGGTTGTAATACTTCTGTTTTTACGATAACTTTTGCCGCGTCACCTTCCATTTCAATGGGCAAATACCGGATAGACCAGTCTTTAAACTCGACAAAGGCACGAGAATAGGTTCTTACCAACAATGTTTGAAATTCCTTTTTAAAATGATTGCGCTCGTCAGGTGTTGCTGTTCTCCAGTGTTTACCCAACACTAATGAAGAAATTCTGTCGAAATCGGTATGTGGTAAGATAGCTTCATTAACAAAATGTGCGACTTTTGCAAAATCCTTAATGAAAGATTTATCCTGCATTTTTTGCTGTAATTTTGACGACGCACTTTCTATGGCTTGTTGTGGAGGTAGTAAATCTGCTGCCATCACTTGAGTAACGGGCATTAACGCTATCAATGCTGCAAAAAAACCAAATAACAGGTAGGGTTTAATGTTCATAAAGTCCTCTAAAATTAATCTAGTGTAGGGTTGTTATATTTTTCAAATATCAGTGGGTAGTTTCCCTGATACAATAAAATTTTTGATCTGTTGATCAGACAGGCCGTTGATTGAGACCCGAGATTTTAACTTTTTCTAAATCCAGGAGTATGGACAAGATGACATATAATAACATCAATTTTCCTCATACACGCATGAGAAGAATGCGTTATAACGATTTTTCCCGGCGCTTAATGCGCGAAAATCGTTTGTCTGTTGATGACTTGATTTACCCAATGTTTGTGACTGAAGGCACAAACAGGCAAGAACCTATTTTATCCATGCCAGGTGTAGAACGATTTTCCCTGGATTTACTGCTTGCACAAGCCGATGAAATTAATACTTTGGGCATTCCTGCCATCGCACTGTTTCCGGTGACACCCGCCAATAAAAAATCAGCGGATGCCGCCGAAGCTTATAACCCTGACGGATTAGCCCAGCGCAGCGTAAGGGCGTTAAAAAAAGCTTTTCCTGATCTGGGTATTATTACCGATGTTGCTCTTGATCCTTTTACCTCACACGGACAGGATGGACTGATCGATCAGGATGGTTATGTTATCAATGATGCGACTATCGAGGTTTTGGTCAAACAAGCCTTATCTCATGCTGAAGCGGGGGCTGATATTATTGCGCCTTCAGATATGATGGACGGCCGTATTGGTGCCATAAGACAAGCGCTGGAAGCGCAGAACCATATCAACACCTTAATACTTGCCTATTCTGCCAAATATGCCTCCAGCTTTTATGGGCCGTTTAGAGATGCGGTAGGCTCTGCCGGAAATCTGGGTAAAAGTAATAAATACAGTTACCAGATGGATCCTGCCAATTCTGATGAAGCCATGCGCGAAATCCAACTGGATTTACAGGAAGGTGCCGATATGGTCATGGTTAAACCTGGAATGCCTTATCTGGATATTATTCGCCGGGTAAAGGAACAATATGGTGTTCCGACTTTTGCTTATCAGGTTAGCGGCGAATACGCCATGATAAAAGCTGCATCCATCAATGGCTGGCTGGATGAAAAGGCTGTTGTTATGGAATCTTTGCTGGCTTTTAAAAGAGCCGGTAGCGATGGTATTCTGACTTATTATGCCAAGTCTGTTGCTCAGTGGTTGCAGGAGTAATATTTAAGCGCAGTAGCTTTTTACCATATTTTTTCATGACGATTAGCTGTATTTTTATTAATCGTTTATTTTTCCTGATAGATAAAGTAGAGCCTATGACATGCTAGAAGACGAAGACAGCGTAGCCCAAAGACGTTTTTATACCGAAGAACCTATTTTAATTTTACTGATTATCCTGTCCCTAGTTGGTGTGCGCATAACCGACTATTCGCCTATAGACGGCTATGCGTACTGGATGATTATGGTTTTTGTGTTTGCTTTTTTTTCAATAATTATTGGATGGTTGCAATCAAGGCAGCGTATCACTGATTTTAAGAAAATATTACGAGAACAATCCATTCATTGGTTTACGTCTTTGCTGGTAGTGGAAGGTGTCTCTTTATTACAAAAAACGGATCACATGACGCGAGAAAATGCTGCGTTGGTTATTATGATGGTTTTGGCACAGTCAACCATTCTTGACGGGTTGCGAGTCGGTTGGCGTTTTAGTGTGGTCGGTGTTTTTCTGGGAGTGTCCGCCATTATTGCCGCACACTGGCAACATTTTTTCTGGATTGAATTATTTATCGCCATATTAATTGTTGCAGGAACAATCATGGTGCAATCCTGGCTGGAAAAAAGAGTAAAAGCAGCATGAGGATAGTCGATCACTATGCTGTCTTTGGTCATCCGATTAAACACAGTAAATCGCCACGTATTCATAAGATTTTTGCCGAACAAACCGGACAGACGCTTGACTATAAGGCACAAGACGTGCCCGCTGACCAGTTTTCTGCGGCTGTGGCAGCTTTTTTTGCTAATGGCGGGAAGGGCTTAAATTGCACCATTCCGCTGAAAGAACTCGCCTGGGCTTATGCGGATGTTAAAACAGAACGCGCTTGTCTGGCCAAAGCGGTTAACACCTTGGCGTTACAGGCGGATGGCTCTCTTCTTGGTGATAATACCGATGGCATTGGCTTGGTGACTGATTTAATCAGTAATCATGGCATTACTTTGGCAGGTAGCAGAATCCTGATTTTGGGGGCAGGTGGGGCAAGCAGAGGGATCATCGCTCCTCTTCTTGAACAATCGGTACATTCCATGGTTATTGCGAATCGCACTGTTGATAAAGCCATTAATCTGGCCGGCGAATTTAGTACCAAAGGTTTAATTACCGGCTGTGGTTTTAGTGATTTAAACGGCCGGCAATTTGATTTAATTATAAATGCCACCTCAACCAGTTTGAGTGGTCAATTACCGCCCCTGCCGGAAGCCTTACTCGCCAAAAATGGCATCTGTTATGATCTTGCCTACAGTAACGAACCAACAGTTTTTGTACAGTGGGGACAGCAAAATCAGGCGCTAAAAAGTCTCGATGGTTTGGGCATGCTGGTAGAGCAGGCGGCAGAAGCCTTTTTTATCTGGCGAGGCATTCGCCCCAAAACCCGACCGGTTATTGAGCTGCTTAATAAAGAACGAAAGCTGTAAAAAAGCGGTTTTTCAAAGTTATGCTTTTTCCTGCTTCAAATATTCATTTTTTAAATGCACATACTGTTGTGCCGAATACTCCAAAAATTCTTTTTCGGATTCTTTTAAAGGTCTTGCCTGTTTGGCTGGAGAGCCAACATATAAATAGCCGCTTTCCAGTCTCTTTCCTGGTGGAACCAAAGAGCCTGCACCCAGCATGACATAATCTTCGAGAACCACATCATCCATAATGATTGCACCTATGCCAATCAGGCAATAATCGCCGATGGTACAAGCATGTACTACGGCTCTATGGCCAATAGTGACACCTTTGCCGATAGTTAACGGATGACCTTGAGGTGAAAACTTGCCGGCATGAGAGACATGCAAGACACAGCCATCCTGAACATTACTGCCGGCACCAATTTTGATGCTTTCAACATCGCCTCTGATGACGGTTGCAGGCCATATGGATACATCACTGCCCAGCGTAACATCGCCAATAACAACGGCACTGTCATCGATATAAACAGACTCACCAATGATGGGCTCTTTATCATTAAATTTTCTGATTGACACAATACACGGCCTTATTTTTTAACATGGACTCGAAAAAATGGGATACTGATATAAAAGGTGGATTTAACTTCGAAGTGCAAGCGTTAAGCATAAACAGCTACCCGGACGCTTGACTATATTATGAAGCGATAAATTACCTAAGTCACTCACTCTGATTTTTAAGCCATCTCATGACTGTCATACAAGGAAACGGCTTTGTTGCCGAAATAATTCGATCTCCCAAAAGAAAAACCTCAGCCATAAAAATACAAAAAGGTCAGGTATTTGTTATGGTTCCCGAGCGATTAAGTATGGCTGTCATTGAATATTTAGTCACTGAAAAGACTCGTTGGATAAAAGAAAAGCTGGCGCTACATCAGGAAATTTTTGCCATAAAACCGAAAGAGTTTGTATCCGGTGAAGCTTTTTCTTATCTGGGCAAACAACATCGGTTAACTATTGAAACCGGACTTTATCCGACTATTACACAGCACAGTGACGAACTGGTGGTTTCAGTCAGGGATAAAGCTGCCGATAATAGCAAGGCAATCAGGCAGATGCTGATTAAGTGGTACAAGCAGCAAGCCGAATCCGGGTTGCGACAAAAGACGGAGAGCTACTCCAGAATTATTGGCGTTAAGCCATCATCCGTTATTATTAAAGCGTTTAAATCCAGATGGGGGAGTTGTAATGCCAGCGGAGGCATTCAATACAACTGGAAAATTATTATCGCACCGGATTCGGTTATTAATTATGTCGTTGTTCATGAGTTATGCCACATCCTTCACCATAACCATTCGCCCTTATTCTGGAAAACCGTTGAAAGGTATTGTCATGATTACCGGGACTGTAGTGCCTGGTTAAAAATTAATGGTGCCCGTCTGGAGATTTAAGCAGGGCACGCCCAGCTAGCCCTGGATAATCATAGTTTAGCTTTTGGGTTAAACGATGTTAAGGCGATTATCAGAAAAATAATCAGCAGTATTGGCCAGAAAAAGGGTACAACAATGGCAATCCCCAGCAAGCCTATAAAGGCGGCCGTCATAAACAAAAACATGCCAACACCTAAAAACAATAACACGATTAGCACCCCCGTAATTAACATGATCACTAAAGCTGACGGGATAGCCGCAAAATGCAGCAACGGACTGGCAACCGGGGCACCGTTTACCATCAGGCTAAATTGGCCGACATCAGGGTGAAATAAATAGCTGAATATCGCAATGATCAGTCCCACTATAAATACTTTTGTCATCAGTTTGGTTTTACCTTGGTGTTCCATAAATTACCTCTCTTACGAAGATTGGCTGGTTTTTTAAAAAAATTAAACAGTAAGTCCTTGAAACTTTACTGTGATTGAACTCTCCCCTCACATAGGCCTTTTATCCATAAACAACTTATCAGGCATATTTATAAGTGTATAAAATTGAGATGATAAATAAAAATGCCAGCCATGCCGCGCCAAACAAGACAGAACGGTTTCTTGCCAAAGCAATGGCATAAGTGGCTTTTAACAAGTTATTACTACCGCTTGCCAATATCACGGCAGAGACCAGAGCCGAGTCCGAGACAATAAACTTACCGCTGAGTAATGATAGAATAAATGGATCAATATCAGTAAAACCGACAATGATAGCCATATATTTAAGGCCGTGGCTACCATAATTACTGGTTACATACTGCGTGATAAAGGCAAACAGCATAAACAATAATGCAAATAAAATAGCGGTTGATAGCTCCAGAGGATGCTTTACTTCAGTGGTTTCGTGTAATATCGGCGCATGATTTCTAACGGTTAACAAGCCAAAAACTGCCAATGCAGAAATAAAAATAATAACTATGAAGGGCGCGAGTAATTGCATCGCCACACTTTTGTCAAACACAAAAATAATCGCCAATAAGCGCATGTACATCATGATTGTCGCAATAATAAGCGCTGACGATACTTTTCGTCCTGAGGTGCTATCAAGACTATGGGCCTGACGTCCGATAACAACAGTCGCAGCCGTGCTGGAATAAAGTCCGCCTAATAGTCCGGTAATCAACAGGCTGCGACTTTTAAAAAAATAACTGTTGATCAGGTAACTTAAGTAAGAAAAACCGGAGACGATAATCACGGCAAGCCATACCCGGTAGTAAGTAACCGGCAGCATCGGCGCGATGGCTTGGTCAGGCAGTAACGGCAAAATAACGCCGGAAATAATAAGAAATTTGGCCAATGTAGCTATTTCTTCATTAGCCAGTTGATCGGAAAAATGATGAATCAGCGTTTTTTCGCTTAATATCAAAATGAGTACGACAATAAAAAGTACCAGAAACCAACCGGGAAACAGACTGGTGATAGGCCCTATTAAATAAATTAATAGGGCAAACAGAGTACTGAATAGTGAAAATTGTTTCGTTGCCGAGAGTCGCCAGTAAAAAACCAATAGCAAAGCACCCAGCAGCAATAAGCCGGCCGCAAATAATAATCGGCTGGGGTCCATGGTATAGAGGATAAAACCCAACACACCAATCAGTACAAAAGTACGGGTACTACCAAAATGTAATTTGTAGTTATTAGCGTGATGGTAGCTGCGAAACTCAAGGCCGACGACAAAAGAGAAACCCACGGTCATGATAAATTGTAATAACAGCGGTGGAATGCCGCGATAAAACTCCATTAACATGAGGGGCTTGAGGGTTCTGTGCTTAGCCGATTGATGGATTCACCGGCTATTTTGGTGACATAAAACAGTACGGTTAATAACACGATGACGCCTAGTGCCAATAGTGGGTAAGAGACACTACTCTGTTTTGTTGAGCCACTGACCAAGCCGGCCAGATGTTTAGTGGTATAGCCCATATACACCAAACTGCAATTGTAAATCAGGATGCCGCTGGTTGCGGACAGGTAAGTCCAAAATCTGACTTGGGTGACTGCCAGCGCATAACTTAACATGGCAAACGGCAACGGTGTTAGTCGCAGAAGAAACATTAGCTTAAATGGCTGACTGTTAATTGCGCTATCCAGAGCGGCCAAGTGTTGGTGTTTGGAAATAAAACTAATAACCCGGTCTTTAATTAAATAGCGACCCAGAAAAAAAATAAGCGCAGAAGCCAGATAGGTCGCTATCGCCATATACAATTCGGCAGTTCCCAATGAAAATAATAAACCTGCGGCAAAGCAGAGAGTATCGACCGAGACAAAAACCGGTGTCAACAACACAAATAAAACAATAAAACCAAGTGGCGCAAAAGCGCCGAGCTGCTCAATCTTTAATTCCAGATCAGGAAGATAAAGCTCCAGTTCATGGCCAATGACCACAATAACGGCGGCAAGCGCCAGAATGACTGACAGTTTCTTGGTGATGGACAGATCTTTAAGATGCATTATGTTGTTTTTCCTTGAGAAAACGGGCTACCAACCAAGGTCGCACGTAAAAAATAATATAGCAGTGCTTTAACATATATTGCATAGGTATCTACACAGTTCGTCATCCCATTGGCAGGGAGAGCGAAGCGAGGGTTGGCCGGGATCCAGATGCCATGGATGGTAATATTGAATTATGCAAGCCATGTTTTAGCTATATCAAGCTACTTTTTATCGAATTTTTCACATCCCTGTGTCCTGAATTCCGGCAATCCCTGCCGGAATGACGGCGATATGATTTGTGTAGACACCTATGGATATAGTAAGGGCGTGCCGTGCATGCCAGAGAGTATAAGTTTTAATACCCATAAAGGCGCGCGCAGTAAGCCCGGCTATTACTGGCTATCTTTGTAGCGCAGGCTGATATTGACTATTGACCAGCCGCCTAAAAACAGATTAATACCAAAAAACAGGCCTAATAACCATTCCGCTGTTCCGGGCCAGCCTAGCCAAATGATTAGTGCCAAAATTAACGCCGTTACCCCGCTAAAAAATACCCAGCCCCAGTGTTTTAAGGGTCGCATCATTAGCGCGAAAGAAATCTTGGCAATACCTTCCAGAGTAAAAAAGAGTGCCATCAACAGGGTTAAGGTGAGCACCCCGCCTAACGGTTTTGCCAGAAATAGATAACCGATGACCAGTTGTAACAAGCCCATAAACAGCCATAAGCCGGAACCCGGCATACGTATAAAAAACAACGCCCGGGTCAGAAGAAATATACCTCCAAGCACAAGAATCCAGCCTAACGAGACGACTATGGCTACAGTAAAAAAATACGGGATTAAAATGGCAATAGCGCCCAAGATAATAAGGAAAACACCTTCTGCAAAAAATAATTTCCAATGGCTCTGGAAGTAATGGTCCATTTGCTTTTTTAGCTGTTTTATTTCAATAGTGCTGGTTTCTATTTCGGTCATGGCGTTTCCTCATAACAGGTTGAGTAATTTGTCGGTGTCGCGAGTTTTCAGACATTTTTTAAAGCGTATCAGTGGTTTTCAGCTTGTTTACGGAATATACAAGCTGAAAGACTTACCCTTATAAAAAGTCACCGGGTATTATATATCGATATAAGGAAAATTACGCACTGGCAAACAGTCTGGCTATTTTCATACCGATTACCAATCGGTATAACTAATTTATCGATAGTGGTGCAAGGAGTTAGGGCAAAGTAAAGCGGCTATAGATTTTTAGCTAAAATAAAATGGATATTGACAGGTAATATTCCTTCAAGATATTAAGGATTATTATTTGTACCGACGTAAAACGATGTTCTTGCCTGGCATAATGGAGCAATAAGCGCTGCCACTTAAAACACGACTTTATTATCCACTAGAGTCTTACGACGAAAAAAAACTGCCCTATCCGTTTAGTTACCTTTAACACTAACATCCAACACCTTACTCCATTGTCCTACCTGTTCATCGTGCAGGCGGTAAATGCCACGATATTTCCAAAGTGCCACGGTATCGAATGGAGGCAAGGGGGTGGTGTCCTCAAAGCTGGGTGACATTTTAATGGTTAGCAAACTAAAGGTACCGGTACCATAATCCGCTTCCAGTTCCAGGGCGTCAGTGCCATTATGTTGCCAATGCAAAATCGGATGTCCGCCTTTAAAGGTAACGGTTAGTTCCGGTTGCAAGGTGGCATGATCCGGGCCGGGGCTTTGTGGGGCAATGATATGCAAGGCTTTACCAATCGCTTCAGTATAATTTTTATGTTTTTTAATACGCACAATCAAGGCACCGATAAAGCCGATAACATCACCATAAGGTACCGATGTCGGCGCAGTAGTAATCACCAGAGGCGCAGGTATATTAACCACTGTACTTTTTGGGCCATCTCGGAGCACCCGTTTAAAGGCATGAATACCATCGGTGTAATTTTGCGCCGCGTCTTCCAACTTAAGGCAATAATCGAACCAATCAAACCCTACCTTTACTTGTGCCAAATCAGCGGCACTGATTTCCAAAATAGTGGCATAGATCGTTAACTGGCTATTTAGATGTTGTAGAAGTGCTCGTTTACCGGCATCGGTAGTAGGAATAGTGGGTGTCTTGGTCATGATGGCAATCCTCATTGAACAGAAAATAAGTGTCTAGTTAAATTATCCGCCGCTAGATAATGCACTGTCTACAAGGTAAAAGGCAATATTTTTTTTAAGAACCGGGATATTTTAGGTAAATAGTGCCAATTTCCAACTAAATGCCGCCAGACTCAGGATGTGGTTAGTGCCAAGCACGTTAAAACCCCCGGGATTTACATGAAGAAATCAGGGATTCACGTGAAGAATCCCGGGATTTACGTGAAGAATTCCGGGATTTACATGAAGAAATCCGGGATTCACGTGAAGAAATCCGGGATTCACGTGAAGAAATCCGGGATTCACGTGAAGAAATCCGGGATTCACGTGAAGAAATCCGGGATTTACATGAAGAATGCCGGCATCCACATAAAAAAATCAGGTATTTACGTCAAAAAACCCGCTAGTTACATCCGGGTTAGTTATTGCCAAAACGTAGGTGGCGCTATTTGAGGTAAGCTATAAATTACAACGCTATTGGTTTTAATAAGGCATTTACACCTTGATCTGATATGGGCTTTACAAGTTCATTAATGATAATCGATGACTTTGTAAATTTATTGGATGGCTTTTACGGCGATACAGTAGCAAGCCGTTTACGCAAGAGTGCAGGCAATGGTAGTTTTTGCCCATAAAAAAAGCCGCGCCGGAATATCCGGTGCGGCTTGATAGAGCACTATCAAAAGAAGTTGTTATCGTGGCTTGGGTTAATGAAGAACCCAAGTCGCTATAACCAATAAGCGTGGACTTGTGATAGTGATCAGGGTATTACCAATCCAGCTGAATACGGGTTTCAACCATATCCAAATCGGCTTTATTAAAGGCTTTTGATGTTGTGTTGGCAACGTTAGCTGTACTGATGTCCAATGCGTGAAGATAGTTAGCCATAACCCGAACATGTGAGTTTGGATACCAGTTAAGACCAGCTTTAAGGGTTGATGCGCGTCCACCGTTAATCCCGCCACCATTCAAATTCATATAGTCGTAACCACCGGCAACTTCCCATGCTCCCCAACCGCCTTTCAAATCAAAGTTGCGAGTGGGTTTAATACGATCCCATGAGGCAGTTTTAGATTTATAATTGCGTGACTCACCGGTTAAAAAGTAAGTCGTATAACCGTAGAAACCGTTCATGGAGGCGTTGTCATAACCGCGACCTGAAACATCGGTTTGTATATATTCACCTTGCGCTGAAAACGGTCCGTAAATCAGCGCAGATTCTGCGCCAAAGCGGGTAAGGGTATTAGCTTGCTTACCTGTTGAATCATTGCCTGAAGTCAAATTACCGGTGTTTAATATAGCGGTACGATCCACGTTGGCACCAACACCGTTGGCGAAAATAACGCCGCCGTTACTATAATTACCATTACCAAGGTAATTATTGTTGATGCTGATATACGATCCGGAAGTACCCACATGCAAGAATTTGGTTTTACTTGCCATCCACGGGGTACCTGCTATACGGGTATTAAATTCCCAACTGGTATCACCACCACCGCCACTACGGTTGACACCACCGTTATTGTTAAGACTACTTCCGGTACTTGTTCCAAGTCCATTACTGCCGTAAGCGCTATTGTAACCACCGATACCTTCGGTTTGTAAGGATGATGCAATCAGCCAGCGATCAGCCGAGTAGTTTGCACCAATACCGACTTTATAAGTATTGAGGTTATCGACTAACGTATTGACAACCATGTTACGTTCTATGAACGTCAGGTAACGGTTGCTGGTTGCTTCTTCCATGCTGAACGGTTCTTTAAAGGCACCTGCTTTAATTGAAAACGGTTTGGAAAAATTATAACGAATGTAAGCATCGGTAATGCCGCCCGCATTTAAACCATTGCCTCGGGTAAAATCGTATTCAAATTTATAGTCGGTTGCTTTAAAAAAAGTACCTTCAATGCCCAAACGGGCACGACGCAGGGTTGCGCCATTATCTAATTCGGCTGGCACGCCTAATTGATTTGGAGGTGAGCCGGCTGGGGCAGTGTTTAAATAACCCACAGGCAGTTGCTGATTAACATTGGACTGTGAATCCACTTGCAAGCGACCGTTAATGCCCGCTGTGAAATTACCATCTCGGGTTGCAAAATGGATACCATCATCAAGTTTAACGGTAACGGCATCCGGTTTTGTTGCTTCTGCGGCATGCTCAGACAACGCTTTAATTTCGTTGGTTTTTAATTCCAAATCTTGTTTAATGGCGGTTAGTTCGGCAGCTTGTGCTGCTGGTGCCGTTTTAACTGGCGCATCATCCACTTTTTGAAAAGAACCCATGAGTTCACGACCACGACCTGGTTCAGCATAAATTTGCTTGGTTTTGGTATCGACATAAAGCTCCATAGCAAAAGCGCTGAATGACACACTTGCGCCTAATGTTGTTGCAATCGCCAAAGTTAGTTTAGAAAATTTCATCTATTACACTCGAAGGATTAAAAAATAATGAGGCAAGGATAATAGGGAAATGTGACAGTTTTATGACAGCGGCATTATATTTTTGTTACAAAGCAACAAATAATAAGTCAAGTTACTTTTAAAAAAACATAAATAATAAATGGTTTTTGTTTCTTGTTGTTTTTTAACGATAAAAAGCCCCTTGTTTCGTTCGTTTTTTAACAACAAAAAGTTTATGTTTTATGTTTTATTGTTAATTAAATTTGAGGGAATTTTAAAATAAGCATATTTTTTGTACAATTTTGGCGTCATAGATAACGCAAAGGCGTCAATGATAAGGTGTAGTTTTGTCTATTTTGGATGTTCTAATGCCAACATGATTGCTTTTGTCGATTAAAAATCAGTTTTAATTACTATTTTAGAATGGTAAATTTAGCGGATAAAATCATTGCCTGTTAATTATGACATTAATGCATTCTATGCAATGACTATAGTTTTGTCATGGATATATATGGAGTGGATGCGAGTCTTTTGGTGCAGGCGAGGCGAATCTATATTTGAAGAACTTTATAGTTGCTCGATGGGAGTAAGCTCTGGCACGCTATTGCAGAATGCCAGAGCTTGCAGGGTACAGTCGCCAATAAGGATGTTGGCGACTGGTTGAGCTTATCTTACTTGCTTTCAGTAGCAGGTGCTGCAGTTGGCGCCTCAGTAGTCGCTGGTGCGGTAGTGCTGGTAGAAGATTCGGGTGCTGCAGTTGTCGCAGGTTCTTCGGCTTTGTTACAGCCAGCCAAAAATGCTAAGGTAATCAGAGTAGTAGCGATCAATAATTTGTTGTTCATAATAGTTTTCTCTTTAAGTTTAAAATTGATACATAGCATATTTTTCAAAAAATGCCAGGTAGCTGTCATGCTAACACAAGAGTTACTTGTATTGGCAATAAAACAACCGTTATTAAGCAGTTCTCGATTATCGGTATTTAGTGCTTGTCGTGTTGTATTTCTAAGCTAAATATTCCCTGATTAGTCACTAGTTGAGCAGGCATTACAATGCTTGGGCGCTTAACGTAAGCTGAATGGCTTTGCCAATAAAATAATGGTTTCTATGCCAACTAGTGAGTAAATTGCACGCTTTAGTTAAACGTTATATTATAACGTTTAATTTTCAGTAACTGATTTTTTGCCATGACCATTCATAACCCCTCCAACCAGAATACTTTGCAATCTATAGAGCATAATCATAACGACTGTGTCAGTGAAGCCCTTGTTACTGCTGAGCATTTATGTGTCGATCGCGGTGTGCAATTAACGCCCATTCGTCATAAAGTATTGGAGTTAATCTGGGAAAGTCATAAAGCCGTTAAAGCCTATGAACTTCTGGATCGGCTTAAACCTTTGCAACAGGCAGCAAAACCCGCGACTATTTACCGTGCGCTGGATTTTTTGATGGAGCAAGGTTTAATTCATCGCGTAGAAAGTCTTAATGCTTTTGTCGGTTGTCGTTGCTCCGGTCATCAGCATGAGCAATTATTACTGATTTGTAAGCTCTGCCAGGAAGTTGAGGAGCGCAATGCCAAAGAGGTGATGTTGGCTTTGTCAGAGGAAACCCGGCAAGCCGGTTTTATTGTCTACAGTAAAGCCATTGAAGTTCATGGTATTTGTGCAAAATGTCGGGATTTATCGACTGAGTAATGCTGATTATTGGGCAGGATTTAGATCTTTCAGGTTTTTAAGCCCTGAAAGATCGGGTGTTGTTATCTATGGGTAATTAGCTGTTACAAATACTGCGTAAGTAAGTATTCACCTCCCCCTTTGAAAAAGGGGGATTAGAGGGGGATTTATCTAATAAAATCTCCCCTAACCCCTCTTTTTCAAAGAGGGGGACTGAATAGTTACTTGCGTAACAGCAGTTATTAATATTGTTGTAATGGCGATCAAGTAAACTGAATACAGCTAGCGTAGTTTATTATCTTCGTGAAACTCGCAAGCCATGATGGCGTGTTTTTGTAAAAGACTTTCCTTATTAATACGGTGTTGTTTCGATTATTAAATTGCAAGTACAATAAATAATATTTGCAATATGTTATGTTATAACATACCTTATGCGCCATAGCAGTACAAACTTACGCTCATAATTTATATCGAATGAGTCACTGAACACGCAAATTGCTTGTTTTGCCATTAATTTTCGTTAACTTAACCATTTTATGAATAAAAAACTTGCCATTTTTTTCTTATCGACAGGCACGATAGGGTCTAATGCCTTGGCTGCTGATAATGACATTTACAAGATGAACGATGTGTACATCACCAGCACGGGTTTAAAACAGTCAACTTCAAAATCAGCCCGCCCGGTAACGGTATTATCAGGCAATGATTTACAAACAAAAATCGGCACAACCATTGGTGATACCTTGAAAGATGAGCTGGGAATTACCAGTCAATCGTTTGGTCCTGGAGTTGGAACGCCGGTTATTCGCGGTCAATCAGGGCCGCGTGTACGGGTTATGCAAAATAGCCTGGGCAACAATGATGTTTCGTCTTTAAGCCCCGATCACGCCAATGGTGTAAACCCGATCATCGCGGAACGAATTGAAGTTTTGCGTGGCCCTTCCACCTTATTATATGGGAATGGCGCTATCGGCGGCGTAGTGAATGTTATTGATAACCGTATTCCCGAACAAGTCCCTGATAAAGAATTGGGCGGTGCCGGGATGCAGCGCTATGACACGGCAACTGATCTGACCTCAAGCGCGCTTAAGCTTGACGGCGGCAAAGGCCCGTTTGCCTTCCATGTCGATGGTTTTTATAACGATCAGGGTAATACCCATATTGGTGGGCAGCCAATAGATGAAGCAGCTGCACGTGCCACTGATCCTACCCTTCAAGGTACGCCGGTACTGGATAATCCAAAAGGCGTTATTAATAATTCAAACGGGCGCTCTCGTGGTGGATCGGCAGGTGCATCGATAATCGGTGATGTTGGTTTGGTGGGGGCGGCTATTAACAGCCTGGAAAATAATTATGGTATCCCGCCAAATGGTACAGGCGGTGCGCCAATCAGGGTTCAGATGAACCAAACCAAGTATGACTTTAAAGGCCAGCTCAATAAACCTTTCGCACTGGCCGAAGAGCTGCGGATGAAATTCGGTTACACGGATTACAAGCATGTTGAATTGGATGACGGCATGCCTGCGACAACCTTTACCAATCAATCTTACGAAAGCCGTCTTGAGCTTCAGCATCAGCCCATAGGCATCGTGAAAGGTGTCTTGGGCTTTCAGTCGGTTAACAGCCAGTTTGCAGCGCTGGGCGCTGAAGCGCTGGTACCCCAATCCGCCATTGATTCTTATGGTTTGTTTGCGGTCGAGTCTTTTAAAATTAAAGACGTGACTTATGAGCTGGGTGTACGCGGTGAATGGCAAGGTATTACGCCGGAAACTACCTACAGCAGTGTTTCCTATGTACCGCTTAGCGGATCGGTTTCAGCGCTGTGGGACATTACCAAACAGCATCAGCTGAGTCTGGCGGTAACCCAATCGCAACGGGCACCACAAGTACAGGAATTATTTTCCAATGGTGTGCATGAGGCCACCATGAGCTATGAAAAAGGCGATGTAAACCTGCAAAAAGAAATTTCTTATAATCTGGATCTGGGTTATCGATTTAATGCCAACTGGATGACGGCCGAGTTTAATTTGTTCCATAATTGGGTTAATGATTACATTTATCAGCAGCAAAGCGGCAAT
This sequence comes from Methylobacter sp. S3L5C, assembly GCF_022788635.1. Lineage (NCBI taxonomy): Bacteria > Pseudomonadati > Pseudomonadota > Gammaproteobacteria > Methylococcales > Methylococcaceae > Methylobacter > Methylobacter sp. S3L5C. The sequence goes on from NZ_CP076024.1 coordinate 1,490,040, forward strand.
GTGTTTAACGAGGATATGGAAGATTTTGAACTTGACTGTTCAAATCCTGGTGCTTGTCTGCCGGTATTACAAAGTGCCCAAGCCAACGCCATTTTTCGTGGTTTTGAAGCCAAGACGGTATTCCCGTTGATGCAAAACAGTTATGGTGCCGTCGATTTAACTTTATTCGGTGACTATACGCGTGGCTCGTTTGATCAGGGCGGCAATGTTCCGCGTATGCCGCCACTGCGCTATGGCTTGCAAGTGAGTTATGAAAAAAATGACTGGTCAACCGATGTAAAGTTGACGCGAGGAGAAGCGCAGAATTATGCGGGAGAAAATCAATCAGACACACCGGGTTATTTACTGCTAAATGTGGGCGGACAATATAATTTGGCGACCTTCCACAATTCCGAGGTCATGTTGTTTGCAAAAGGTAAAAATTTGCTTAATGAAAGTATACGCAATTCAACCTCCTACTTGCGTAATTTTGCACCTGATCCAGGGCGTAGCGCTGAAATTGGCATTCGCATGAGTTACTAAAATAATTTCACTACGAAGACACGAAGAACACGAAGTTTTTTTGTGTCTTTCTTTTGCATCCCGGAATTTGTAACTCCAGACTTGGGGATTAATTCTTGGATATCACCTAAATAAAGTGTCAACTACCTTTGGGCTTCTATGAAGGATGCCCAAGGTGTGAAGTTTTTTCTTTGTGTTCTTCGTGTCTTCGTGGTGAATAAGCTTGTCGCAACGCTTAAAAAATTTGTATGCGCCTAAAGTTTATATCCAGATTCATAAATTTCAAATAATTATATTGAAGCTTGCGTGCCGTATTGCTTTTGACTGACTGATTTTGGTAAATCGAATTGGTAATATCTCTTTTTGCTTCCAGCCAGTCACGCATTTCATTACCCGGAGAAAAGCTGCGTTTTTCTGCTTTGTAGTAAGCGGCCTCGGCAATCATGGTGTCAAAATTAGACGGTTGAGCAAATACTGGCGCAGGCAGGGTAAAGCCAAATTTTATCAGGTTAACAAGGTCCTGTGGTGAGTTTTCTTTGATACCTATTTTAGCCGGATTTTGCTCTACCAGTGTCCCGAAAAGTCGATCCCAAAGTGATAAAACAGCACCATAGTTACTGTCATGTTCATGTCGTTCAGTTGAGTGATGAGTGCGGTGCAGGTAGGGGACTACAATGATATGGCCCAGTAGTTTTTCACCTTTGAAGGTAATGTTGGTGTGATGAAACATGATGAACAGGGTCATTATTAGCTCGCTGATCATTAGCATGGCTTCTTCTATGCCTAGAATAACAACCAGAACAGCTTTTAAAATGTGGGTAATAAAAAGTTCCAGAAAATGTATTCTAAATGCAGTTGAAATATTTAAATAAGGATCATTATGATGCACTTTGTGAAACATCCAAAGACAATCAACCTTATGACTGGCTATATGCCAGAGATACATCAGTAAATCAAGCGACAAAAACGACAGGACGGCTTTCCATCCCGAACTTGATACTGAGCTAAGTAGTCCCTTGTCTGAATAACGTTCGGCCAGTATCAAAAGGGATGAGGCAGATACCAGTGACATGGCGACACTATTAATAACGAACAAGCTAATGTTGGTTTTATAGGATCGGCGTAAGTGTTTTGTGGGTAGTTTATCCCGTGGGGCACGAATCTCAAGGGTTGATAGTATGGCGAAAGCCATAAGCAGGGTTAATGCCAGCACTTCTCCGGGAACGACTGTTGGCCATTTAAAATCAAATTCAAGTAAATTAGTTGGGCTTAACATAGTTATTTCCTCATCTTAAAGCTGATAGGCACCTAAATGGTAAGTAATCTAAATGACGTTTTGATGACAAATATTTCATCAAACTTTATCTACTTTCCTTATCTTAACTGTCAGCAAATTATGGGCCATAAGCTTGTCAGATTACTCTTAAATCCAGAGGGAGTTGTTGTAGGCCTTAATAGCTAAGGGGTTGATGCATGGGTTACTTGTTTGAGGGCTAAGATCATGACTAAAAACAGTAAGCTTTTAATTACAGAAATGATTCAATTGAGTGCAATTGTATGGTTTATCTGCACCAATAAGGTATTATTTTTAATGATTGTGACTCAAATATAAACATATTGTGTTCTGTCAGGTGATTCTGTCAGTGTTGGATTTATGTTGCTTGAGTGTTGTTTTACAGGCACTCAATGTGGTTCATTATTAATAGTCGGCAATCAAAGAAAGTACTGGGATATTGAGTGCTAATAATAAAGCGTAAAAGATATTCTAAAAACAGGCAAACAGTGATTGTGCGTGCAGCACTGCTCCAGATTTTATAACGGGTATTGGGCGAGCATCGCCAAACCGATAGTGTCCACCAGACGATGGGTAATAACAGCATTCCATGCACGGTTTTCCAACTGGCTATGGTGTAAGTGACGTTCATTATCCGGTAATCAATATAATAAAGTACAATATTGACCAGCAGGAAAAATGGCCAAAAGGCACGCCATAATGCCGAATTTCCTTGCCACGCAAAATGTAGAAATTTATAAACAGTATTGCCGGGCTTGTTGTTCCATTTTTTATTAACCTCCGGTGTACAAAAATAAACCAGAAAAAAAATGGCCACCAAAAACATAATCGCCTCAACAACAGAAAACAGGCTGGTATAGGTAAATATTATCGGTAACGTATTGATAAACATATTTAGTGAGTTATTTAAAGTGTCCGATTCAAAAGTTGGTCGATTTGTCTGAAGGCAATGCCATTAAAATTTTAACAAAGTGAGTGCCACTATTAATGATAAGTCGTCCTGTACACAAGATATTTATATACACCGCTTTGCCTTGTGAGGCAAAGCCTTTGGCAGAATATTTCAATTTAAAAAAAGATATTACCATTCAGCCATTTTCCGTCTATGTCAACCAGGACATTTGCCTGACGGTAACAGGGCTTGGCAAAAGCGCAATGGCCGCCGGAGTCGCTTATACTCAAGCACTATTTACTTCGGTTCAGCATCCGGTTATGGTCAATATTGGTATCGCCGGTCATAAGGATCATCCCTTGGGCGGTCTGTTTTTAATCAATAAAATTATCGATATTGATAGCCAAAGAAACTATTATCCGTCCTTAACTTTTACGCCGCCTTGTCCTACTAGCAGCATTCAGACTGTATCAAAATCACTACCCGTTTATGATCAGTCAAATCTTTGTGATATGGAAGCTTCTGCTTTTTACGAAACAGCCGTGCGTTTTACGTCAAGTGAGTTGACCCTTTGTCTGAAAATTATTTCAGACAATCAATTATCACCGGTAGGCAATATTCAACCTAAACAGGTTGCCGGGTTAATAAAGGCGCATCTTGCTTTGATTGAATCATTACTCACACAAGTCGTTGCAACGGCAGCATCGATAACGGTATCTGAGCCCAAGTTGTTTGAGTCTTTGATACAGCGTTATCATTTTACCGTCAATGAGCGTATGCAATTAAAAAACCAGTTATCACGCTGGGATAGTATTACGGATTACCAATCTCTTGAGTTTGATAATGCTCCGTTTAATTGTGGTAAGGATGTGCTGCGCTGGCTGGATTTAAAAATCAATAATACTGACTTTTATTTATAACGGTTTTCATACCTGCTTAAAAAAAGAAGAATGCATTTTTGGTCACAGCGACAATGCCGATATAAACAAAACAGGCCATGGCGCCAACAAATGCAGCCCAGCGGACTGTTCCGCGATTATGCATGGCAACGACACCCAAGCCAATATAACCAAGTAAGGCGATTATTTTGGCAATAATCCAGCCATATTCAGTCGCTAACCATCCGCCTTGAAAAACCAGTGTGATACCGCTCACAAGTAGCAGTGTATCAATGACATGAGGGGCAATCTTGAGGGCTTTTTGTTTAAGGATTGCCGGATGCGTTTCGGACAGAATGATTCTTCCGACAAAGCTGGAAATGGATAGCAAGATAAAGGTAAGGTGAAAAATTTTAATCATGTTGTTTCCAAGTGGTTTATTTCCAAGTTTGACATTATAGCGTTGCCTGTCAAGAAAAGTAGAGATCTTAAAGTGTCTGCGCAAGTAAATAGCGTTTATTTTGAGAAGTTTTTTAAAAATCGGATTGATATTTTAGTTATGGTCCTAATCAAAAAAGATTGGCAAGGCGGACATTAATTTTCAGGTTTGATGTAATGACTAATAGCTAAAAGGGTAACTCTGTTAATAGCTTAGGTGATATCCAGAAATTAAACTACTCAAGTGGCGGAGGATTTCTGTTTATTGACAGCGACTGCAAGTATGCAGGATTGACGTAGTGGTTTGCGTAGTTGTTTTGTTAGAGCAGTCAATGAATAAAAAAACCGGCAAGCCGGGTATATCATTGGAGGAAATTACTTAGGTTAAAAGTTTGAAAAATTGATTGATGGCTTGCTTGCCAATTTTACTTTACTGTTAATTGTATAGTAATATTTTAATTGCCGCTTAGTCGGCGTTCATTTTATGTTAGAAGAGAAGTCGACGGTATAATTTGATTAAAGTCAGGTCATTTAATGATTTTTTAAGAAAATATCAGTGATAAATTGATGACATAATATAAAAATGATGACATAACATAAAATAGTGTGGCATAATCTGCAAAAATTGTGGCTTTTATGCTACGCTAGCATCTGAATATCCGGAAGCAATGGGTATTAAGATGATAGAGCTGGTTTTTTTACTTTACGATTTGCCGTTTTTATTTAAATATTTAAGGAGAATGTTATGTTAAAAAGACACTTGTTTGCTCTTGCAGCACTGTCAAGCCTGGGTTTTTTGCCTATGGCTCAAGCCGCTGATAAAGTCGTAGATGACAGATTTTATATCGCCCCTTTTGGTACATTTTTACAGCCCGGCGGTGATCGTCAGTCTGATAACGGCTGGGGCGGCGGTATGGGCTTTGGCAAGATGATTGATGAGCATTTTAACGTTGAGTTAAAAGGCTTTTATCAAAACTTGCATGGCGGCACATACGGCGGTACTGATATGACCGGTGGTATTGCGGAAGCGCAATATTACATTATGCGTGATACCTTTTCACCTTATACCGTGCTTGGTTTAGGTGGAATGAACACCAGTCATAATGGTGACAGCGGTGCAGGCTTGATCGGTGAAGCAGGTGCCGGTTTTACTTATGAAGTGAGTGATAACTTCCTGCTTCGTAGTGATGTCCGTTATCGTTACAATCAAAATTTCAATGCCAACCTACAACCTGGTACCAATGAATTTCATGACATGGTTGTGAATGTCGGCTTTGTTATTCCGTTGGGCGAGAAACCTAAAGCACCTGAGCCTGTAGCTGCTCCAGCTCCTGAGCCAACGCCTGTAGCTGTTGCAGATTGCTCGACTATGGATGACGATCAAGATGGCGTTAATAATTGCAATGACAGATGTCCTACTACCCTGCCTGGCGTTCAAGTCAGCGTAAAAGGTTGCTGGATTGTTGATGTGAAATTTGACAACGACAAGGCTGTTGTTAAGTCAGAATACTTCCCAAGTCTTGATAATACGGCTAAAGCAATCCAGGAACATCCTGAATTAGCCATTGAAATACAAGGCCACACCAGTAAAACCGGCGGATTCAAGCACAATATGTTATTGTCTGAGCGTCGTGCATTAGCAGTTAAAAAATACCTGGTTGATGGTACTCATTCACCTAATCTGACTACTCGTGGATATGGCTGGACTCAACCTATAGATACCAACGATACTGAAGAAGGACGCGCCAATAACCGTCGCGTACAATTGGAAGTTGAAGGACAACCTCAGCTACCTTTAAATCCTTAAGTAAGGATTATTGATATTGCAAGGTTGGTAACTCTTTAAGTTTTTTAAGAGCTGCCAAAAATAAAAACCCGCTTTATAGCGGGTTTTTTTTTACCTGAATATGCACGATGGTGGTTATTTTTATTCGTTTCACCATACCAGTTTACTATTTGATACCAGTAAATTGCTGGTGGATTTTATATTTTTACACGCCTTATATTTTAGGTTGTCTTGCAGTATCTGTCCGATTTAGTAGCGCTGCTTTATAGTCATTATTGTGGCGATTAATCTATAAAGATTATCAGTGGATAAAATAGTGATTTTTACTTAAAATGTCCGATAAATAATTACTTTCAGTAACCAGTCTGCATAAACCGCTCTACTTCCAGTAAGCAGTTTATAAAGATGTAAGCTAATCAAACATAAGCCTTATGGAACAACATACTTTAATCCTTGGAATCCCTAACTTCACTTACGCCGATTTATACGATGCCGCACGTCTAAAAGATTTACTGGATGTATTTGATGCGTCAATTAAAACGCATGATGTTGAGCTCTATGATAAATTTTCCGCCTATCGCCAAAGTCAGGGCGAAGGCCTAAAGCCGGAGGAAATTTCTGACTTGCTGGTGAGTATGGGGCCTTATGTTGGCCAGTTTGTTGCCAAGTTATTTAATGTATCCGAACAGCATCAAACGCAAAATCTTAAAATTAAAGATGAGATCGACACGATTTTTAACTTTAAGAACGAAGTCGTAGAAAAGCTAGGTGTTGTGTTTAAAGGCCAGGATACCAGTGATTGGGCTATTTCTTCTATCTTGAATCGTTTTGATTTACTGATTGAGGCGGGTTTCCCGGAAGCCAATCAAGATAATGATCCTGAGCACCGGGTTGCGCGTGTCGGAGCGGTTATTGGTTTATTGTCCAGCCACTATAAATTGCTTGCCAAGGGTAAAGTCAGTGAGTACGAAAATGCCGATGAGCAAGTCTCTGCTTTACGTGCAAAGCTGGCGGCTCATGAGCTGGCGGCAACTGAATTTGACGAAATCATTAATGCGCCGGACGCTGCTGAATTTATTAGCGGCTTGATGGATGTCGTACAGCGCTGGAGCTTTGTTGCCCAGGAAGATAACGATATAGTCGCTGACTGGTTAAGTTTTAAATTTCCTGAAAAACGCGATTTTGAAAATTTGGTTGAACACGATACCGTTGATCGTGGTGAATTTACTGCGTGGATGGGTGACTTGGAGCATCGTCGCCGTAGGGACGGTTTTAAACTGACGGATCCACGATTTAATCAACGCCAGGTATTGTCAGAAGTTAATCATTGTATCTATTGCCATGAACGCGATACCGATTCGTGCTCAAAAGGCATGCGTAACAAGAAAACCAATACCTTTAAAATTGATCCACTGGGTGTGACGACTATTGGCTGTCCGCTGGATGAAAAAATATCGGAAATGCATCTGGTTAAGCGTAATGGCGATAATATTGGCGCGTTGGCCATTATCATTATTGATAATCCGATGTGTCCGGGTACCGGCCATCGTATTTGTAACGAGTGCATGAAAGGATGTATTTATCAAAAAACCGATCCGGTTAATATTCCGCAGATTGAAACCAATGTCCTGACTGATGTGTTGTTCATGCCTTACGGCTTTGAAATATACGGCTTGCTCACCCGCTGGAATCCGTTAAATGTTAAGCGCCCCACCATGTTGCCTTATAACGGTAAAAATGCCTTGGTGGTAGGATTAGGTCCTGCCGGCTATACCATGAGCCATTATTTATTAAATGAAGGTTTTGGTGTTGCCGGTATTGATGGCTTAAAACTGGAGCCTTTGCCTGTGGCTTTAACCGGCGATGCAAATAATTTGCCGGTACCGATTGTTGATTTTAACGATCTTTATGAAGATTTGGATAAACGCATTCTGGCAGGTTTTGGCGGTGTGGCTGAATATGGTATTACCGTGCGCTGGGACAAAAACTTTCTAAAAGTGATTTACCTGACGCTACAAAGACGTGAAGCCTTCCGCGCTTATGGGGGTGTGCGTTTTGGTGGTACATTAACTATTGATGATGCCTGGGGTATGGGGTTTGATCATATTTGCATCGCGTCGGGAGCGGGAAATCCAACCATTATCGGCCTGAAAAACAATTTGATGCGCGGCATACGTAAAGCCTCGGACTTTTTGATGGCGTTACAATTGACCGGTGCCGCCAAGGCTTCTTCAATGGCTAATTTACAGGTGCGTTTACCTGCAGGTGTTATTGGTGGTGGTTTGACAGCAATTGATACCTCTACTGAATTGATGGCGTATTATCCTGTGCAGGTTGAAAAAATCCTGCATCGTTATGAAAAGCTGTCTGAGACTTATGGTGAACAGACTGTTCGTGGTCGTTATGATAAAGAAGAAACCATTATCCTCGATGAATTTCTGGAGCATGGTAAAGCCATACACGCAGAACGCCAACGCGCCGAAGCTGAGGGCGAATTGCCGCATTTTCAACCGTTGGTGGAATCCTGGGGCGGCGTAACGCTGTTTTATCGCAAAGGCATGAAAGATGCGCCTGCCTATCGTCAAAATCACGAAGAAATTAACGAGGCACTGCAAGAAGGTATTGCATTGGCAGAAGGCATGAGTCCGCTCAGTGCAGATGCTGATGAATACGGGCATTTAGAGGTCGTAGAATTTGAAAAGCTGACGTTGGAAAATGACGGTTGGAAGAGTTCAGGACAAATTATCAAAGTTCCGTTACGCAGTTTATATGTCGCGGCAGGAACATCACCGAATATTATTTACCAAAATGAATATCCCGACACCTTTGTTATGGATAAATGGTTTTTCCAGCGCTATGAACCCGAATGGACAAACGATACTGTTGAATTAATACCGATGAGCGATGAAGCGTTCCCAAAGCTGGGCAAGCCTGCGCCGCTGACATCCTATCAAAAAGACGGTAAATTTATCAGTTTTTATGGCGATAATCATCCTGTCTATGCAGGTAATGTTGTTAAGGCCATGGCCAGTGCAAAAAATGGTTACCCTTATGTTGTTAAATTATTTGAAAAACAATTGGCAGGCTTAAATTCGGCGCAACAGCCGGAACGTGATGCCGACTTAAAAGCCTTGTTTGCACGTTTGGATTCAGCGTTTAAAGCAACTATTATCGCGATTAACCGACTGACGCCAACAATTATTGAAGTTATTGTAAAGGCGCCACTGGCTGCTGAAAAATTTCATCCGGGGCAATTTTACCGCGTACAAAATTATGAAGCTTTTGCGCCAACCGTTGAAGGTACCGTGTTGGTTGCTGAAGGTTTGGCGCTAACCGGTGCGGAGGTTGATAAAGAAAATGGCACGATTTCCTTGATCGCACTGGAAATGGGGTCATCATCTCGTCTTTGTGCGACCTGGAAAGTGGGCGATCCGCTCGTTATCATGGGCGTAACCGGAACACCGACTGAAATACCTACCAAGCAAACCGTATTGCTAATCGGTGGTGGTTTGGGTAATGCCGTACTGTTTTCTATTGGCAAGGCATTGCGTGCTGCCGGTAATCGCGTGATTTATTTTGCGGGTTATAAAAATACGCAGGATCGCTTCAAAATTGAAGACGTTGAAGCGGCCGCTGATCTGGTTATTTGGGCTGTTGACAAAGGTACTGATGTGATTGCTATTGAACCCACACGTCCGCAAGATAAAACTTTTGTCGGTAATATTTTGGAATGTATGGTTGCTTATGCTCAAGGTGATTTGGGTGAGCAGCCGATTTCGCTGGCTGATGTTGATCACCTGGTGGTTATCGGCTCGGATCGTATGATGGCAGCAGTTAAATCGGCCCGTTTTGATGTCTTAAAACCCTATCTTAATAAAGCTCATCATGCGGTTGGTTCTATCAACTCACCCATGCAGTGCATGATGAAAGGTATCTGTGCCCAGTGTTTGTGTAAACACGTTGATGCCGAAACGGGCAAGGAATATTTTGTTTATTCTTGCGACAACCAGGATCAGGATTTGGATAAAGTTGATTTTCCACATTTAAATGCACGTTTACGACAAAATACCGTGCAGGAAAAGCTGTCTAATTTGTGGCTGGATTATTTGCTGGAAAAGCAAAAATCTGGAGAAGTAGCATAGGTTGGATTAGTAGATAGCTGTAACCCAACATGTCGATGTCGGCAATGTTGGGTAATAGTGCAGTCACATGCAAAAGTCAAACAGCACAGCAACAAATGCCTAATGCCGTTATAAGGAATTTTTTTGAACAATCAAACACTTTGTCTCTGCGGCTCGGATATTGAATATCAACAATGCTGCGGGCCATTTCATTCCGGTGAAACAATACCGGTAACTGCCGAAGCCTTAATGCGTTCGCGTTACAGTGCTTATGTTTTACGCAATGGGGTTTATTTACAGGAGACTTGGGAGGTAACCAGACGACCTAAGGCGATAGATTTTTCCAGAGAAAATATTGCTTGGTTGCGGCTGGAAATTACTGACATAAAAAAAGGTGGAATTAAGGACAACAAAGGCGTGGTGACATTTAAGGCCTTTTATATACAGGATAATCAAGAGCATGTCATGACTGAAATTAGTCGCTTTACAAGAACAAATGGGCGCTGGTTTTATCTTGATGGGGTTATTAAATCAATGAGTAAAGTTGATCAGCAAACTAATCAGGGTAAAAATGCACCATGTTCTTGCGGTAGCGGGAAGAAATTTAAGCGGTGTTGCGGGGTTGGGTGAGCAGTTGTATTTCTATAGTCTTGGTAATATTTTATAGAAGGCAATGGTTCAATAGTAAGGATTTAATTTATTTTACAATGATGACAAATAATAGCTGAAGTTTACTATAGATTGGATAATTTTGTGTAGTAGAGTGTTTGGTTTTAGCCATACACCCTACTATGAAAATTGTAATAATTCATTGGATGTAAAAAGATTAACGAAGATTATTGAAGTTATTGGCTCAATAATGCCAATGTTTCATTGGATCCCAGCGGCGTGATTTGCACTGAAGCAATACCTTTGATGCCAAGTTTTTTGGCGGCAGCATAGGATAAATCCATTGCTCTTCTGCCATGAAAAGGTCCTCTATCATTGATGCGAACAACAACGCTACGATGATTTTTCAGGTTGGTGACTTCTGCGTAAGATGACAGAGGCAATGTTTTATGTGCCGCAGTCATTGCATACATGTTAAATCTTTCACCATTAGCGGTTTTTTTGCCATGAAACTCGGCACCATACCAAGAAGCTTTGCTTTGATGATTGTCATGTGAATGTGCTTTTGCCGCATGACTCTTATGACGACCTGCCGCTTCTGCAGATTGTATAGGGTTGGAAAGATAACTGCATATAACAACTAAAGAAACTGCTAGTATCAGTTTGTTCATAAATAAAAAACCTTTGTAATTAAAATCTATGGCCTGTTTCATAGGTGGCCATTTATAAAGAATCCAGAGGATTGGCTTGTGTCCAACTTGTCCTGATCCTAGTTTTAAAGCACTAAAGCAATTGTTTTGCTTTGAGTGTATTTTTAATGCGAAACAATTTTAACTTGGCGAGTCTTAAGGCTGCCTTAAATTGTAACGCAGGGTTAAAAAATACAGGTTAATAATAATCAATGGGTTATCTGTATATGCCAGGTGATTTTTGGATGTCTATTCTTTGATAAGTCACGTCTGATCATGTACGAAGAGCTCAGGATGATTAAGCGGGCAGGTTTTTCGAACAGGTTTTAAACGGTAGTAATATGGCTGGTTTTTTTTAGATGTTTCATGCTATGGGTGGCATGAGGTGCCTGTTTTTTAGGATTAAAGCCAGTCCAGGCTTTCAGTTGTTGTGCCAACCGGTTTGTATTCAGCGCCAGTCCATCCGGTATAAGTCGACCTTTCAATAACCGAGAAAAGTCGTTCAAAATTAATCTGTCCTGTACCTGGTTGGCCTCGTCCCGGGCAATCTGCAAATTGAATGTGACCGATTTTATCAGCATGTCGAGTAATAAATTCATTGGGCTTGTCACCCATCCTATGCATATGGTAAATATCGTATTGCATCAATAAATCAGGATGATTTAATTGCTTTAACACATTCAGCATTTGTTCGCTGTTATGGATAATAAACCCTGGCATATCATGGCTGTTAATGGCTTCAAAGACGGTTTTAATACCCAGTGATGAAAAAGCATCGGCAGCAAAATTCAGGTTTTCTTTAAAAGTTTCCAGATAGTCCTGTTCTCGTGTTTTATTAAAGCAACAGCCAGGTAATATATTGATGGCTTCCGGCTTTAATAGTGCAGCATATTTCAGTGATTGGGCGACCGCCTGACGAAATTGGTCTGTTTTTTCCGGTACACAAGCCAGCCCTTCGCCGCCATGAAGAAGGTCGCCCGCGTCTACATTAAATAATATTAATTTTAATTGTTGCTCTTCCAGAGTTTTTTTAAGGGTTTCTGCGCTCAAGCTATAAGGAAATTGTATTTCAACAGCATCAAACCTGCTTTGCTTTGCTGCTTTGAAGCGATTGATAAGTTCTACTTCAGTAAATAACATGCTTAAATTAGCCGTGAATTTAAGCATCGTTTTTAGTAAACAGTTTAATTAAAGTTGAAGGGTTTTGTTCCAAATAGCCATGACTGCCATGCAATTGCATAAGCTGCGCCGCCAGACTGGACATAGGGATAGCATTGCCTTGTTTAATGCCTAAATCAACTGCCATATTCAAGTCTTTTAACAAGGTTTTAACTCGCCATTTAACGGGTTCAAAAGTAGTTGTTGCCATTTCCGGGCCGACGATTTGCAAGGGTGTAGAATCAGCAAAGCCACCGGATAGCGCTTGCGGTATTTTCTCGGCAACTACCCCGGCTTGTTGGGCTAGTGCGATCATTTCAGCGATAACCAAAACATTGCAACTGACAATCATTTGGTTGCAGATCTTGGTGACCTGGCCGCAGCCTGTGTCGCCCATGTGGGTCAATTGTTTATAAAGCGGAGCCAGGACCATGCGGGCAATGTTGATATTTTCTATGCTGCCCCCCGCCATAATTGCCAGACTGCCTTGTTCGGCTCCGGCAACACCGCCTGAAACGGGTGCATCGACCCAAGACATCCCACATCGATTATGTAGCATTGCCGCTAGTTGTCGGGTATTTTCCGGGTGGATGCTGGATAAATCAATCAGCAACTGGTTTGCTGAACCGTTTTCCATAATAGCATTGCATACAACCGATTCAACAGCCAGAGTATCAGCCAGGCACAGTAAAATAATATTGGATGTTTTGACTAATTCAGCAACAGATGAGCAAGCCTTCGCTCCCGCATCAGTAACGGGTGATAGTTTTTCAGGACTGCGATTCCATACGTTGACACTAAAGCCGGCATTTAACAAGCGCAAGGTCATGGGATTGCCCATTAACCCGATACCTATGAAGCCAAGAGTGGGTTTTTTATCGAGCATATTTGTTTTTATGGATTTGGTTGTCATTGATTTTGAATTTAACGTCATACAAAACGATCTTGCAGCTAACTATAATGCAGGAAAAAACAGTAAATTAGCAATAGTTTGTCTTGATTGCCTGACATTGGTTGGCTCTGCTTGTGTTTGATAATTATAAAAGAAAAAATTAAACGATTTTTTAGTCATGGGTGCATTTAACGAAGAAAAATGCCGGATAATTTTTTGTCTTAAAGTATAATGGGCCGATATTATAAGTGACTCCAAGTCAGTGAATGAAGGTGCTTTATTAAGTCAGAAGAGTAACGCCTTTTAAAGGTTGCTATGTCTATGCGCTGTTGGTTTTATTCTAAATAGTGAAGCTTTTTAATGAGAGCCTTTCATTTTATATAATGAAAATTGTATTTAGAATTTGACGCTGTTATTTTTTCCCTATATTATTTCACGGTTATGTTAGATAGATTACCCGAATATATAGATCCTTTACATCTCGCTGACAAGCGTGGTGAATTGAAGGGTCAAATACCATTAAAAAATCTGGATCGGTTGGCGAAAATGCTGATTAACGACACCGGTACAGTTACTGTCGACCTTTTTTTTGGTCGGGAAGGGCGACTGGCCAAAGTTGAGGGGCATATTAAGGCTGTTTTGGAACTTGAGTGCCAAAATTGTCTGGAGGCTGTTGACTGGCCTATTGATTGTACGATCAAATTAGGTATTGTTAACTCGATGGATCAAGCGAACAGATTGCCTGAAGATTACGAACCATTGATGGTTGAAGAAGAAAAAATTCTTCTTAAAAATATTATTGAAGATGAGATATTGCTCATATTACCCGCTTTCCCAAAGCACCAACATGCTTGTTTTGTCCAGAAAATTGACAATAACAGCGTAGATCCATTAGTGAATGACGAGTCGTCATCCCCTGAAAACCCTTTTTCCATTTTAGCCAAACTTAAAAACACTGGAGATTTATAATGGCCGTACAGAAAAGCAAAGTGTCACGTTCAAGACGTGGTCAGCGTCGTTCACATGACGCCTTAACAGCAAAAGCATTAACTCAAGATCCAATCACTGGTGAAATGCATTTGCGTCATCACATGACTCCGGACGGTTACTTTAAAGGTCGTCAGATAGTAGGCGCAAGCGAAGAGTAATCGTTTTTTTTGCTCTGAAATGATGCTATGCCGAACCATATCTGGTTCGGCTTCCTTTAATAACTGCGGAGTTGTTCGTCGGCGTGAGTTTAACAATTTCAATTGATGCGATGGGCGGGGATCTCGGTCCTAAAGTCACCATTCCGGCATCATTGGATTGTTTAAAAAACAATCCAGACTTAAAACTGATTTTAGTAGGCGATGAAGCTGTTATTAAACAGTTAATGCCATCAGAATTAGCCGATTATCAAGACAGACTCACTATCTATCATGCATCCCAGTGCGTTGATATGGATGAGTCACCATCCAAGGCGCTTAAAAATAAAAAAGATTCATCAATGCGGGTTGCTATCAATATGGTTCGTGATGGCCATGCCGATGCTTGCGTGAGTGCTGGTAATACTGGCGCTTTAATGGCAACTGCGCGCTTTGTTTTGAAAATGATTCCAGGGATTGACCGTCCTGCCATTATTTCTACGTTACCATCAATTCATGGGCATACTCATGTGCTTGATTTGGGAGCAAATGTAGATTGTACTGCGGAGCATCTTTTTCAATTTGCCATTATGGGCAATGAATTGGTTAAAGCGGTTGATGCAATTGATAACCCAAAAGTTGGTTTGCTCAACATCGGCGAAGAAGATACGAAAGGTAATGGGCAGGTTAAAGCTGCTGCAAAATTATTGGAAAATTCATCGTTAAATTATATTGGTTATGTAGAAGGTGACTCTTTAAATGCCGGGCATATCAAAGTTGATTTGATTGTTACTGATGGATTTGTTGGTAATGTTGCGCTTAAATCAATTGAAGGAGCGGCCAAAATGATTGGCTTTGGATTAAAAGAGGCCTTTGGCAAAAACATTTTAACCAAGCTGGTTGGTTTGCTTGCCTATCCGGTTCTTAAGTCGTTTAAACAGCGTATAGATCCTCGTTTGTATAATGGCGCCAGTTTTTTGGGTCTTAGGGGATTAGTTATTAAAAGTCATGGTGGGGCGGATGTTCTTGCTTTTAAAACGGCTATTCAGCTTGCTGAAATTGAAGTTAAAAAAGATGTCATTAGAAAGATAAGCGAGCAAGTAGAGAAAATCTTGGCTCTGAGAGAGATTGCATGATTCGTTATTCAAAAGTAATCGGTACTGGTGGTTATCTTCCAGAAGAAATTCGCACTAATGAACAAATATCAGAGACTGTTGACACCTCAGATAGCTGGATATATGAACGGACAGGCATTAAAAGCCGTCGAATTGCAGGGCCGAATGAATCCGCTGCCAGCATGGCCGAAATTGCTGCCAGACAGGCCATAGAGGCCGCGGGTTGCGATCCGGAAGATATTGACTTGATAATTGTTGCAACAGGCACGCCTGATCTCGTTTATCCGAGTACAGGTTGCTTGCTGCAGCAACGTTTAGGCATTAAAAACGCCGTTGCTTTTGATGTGCAGGCCGCTTGTTCAGGATCGATTTTTGGCTTGAGTATTGCCGATCAATATATCAAGTCAGGTGCAGCCAAGACGGTGCTTGTTGTCGGCACTGAAATTTGTTCGCGCATTGTCGACTGGACGGATCGGGGTACCTGCATTTTATTTGGCGACGGAGCGGGGGCTATATTGTTGGGCGCTTCAGACGAGGCGGGTATTTTATCTACGCATATTCATTCCGATGGGGAATATAAAGATTTGTTGTATTGCCCAAATCCTCACGTTGCTACGGATGCAAATAAGCATGAAGCTGCTTACATCAGCATGTGCGGCAACGAGGTGTTTAAAGTCGCTGTTAATACCCTGGGCCGGATTGTCGATGAAACGCTGGAAGCAAATAATATGGAGCAGTCGGATATTGACTGGCTGGTTCCCCATCAGGCAAATATACGAATCATTGCCGCGACCGCTAAAAAATTAAAAATGTCCATGGACCAGGTTGTGGTGACGCTTGAAGATCAGGGTAATACCTCTTCTGCTTCGGTGCTGCTTGCCTTCAATGAAGCGGTTCGTGATGGCCGCATTAAGCGAGGACAAATGATCTTGCTTGAAGCCTTTGGCGGCGGATTTACTTGGGGTACTGTGTTAATTAAATACTAAAACAAGCATTTTTGAAAATGAGCAAGCAAATGAACAACTTGGCTTTTATTTTTCCCGGGCAGGGTTCCCAGTCTTTGGGTATGCTGTCGGATTTGGCGGTCAACCATGATGAGGTAAAGCATACCTTTGAGCGTGCCTCTGATGCGCTAGGCAAGGATTTATGGTCTATTGTGGTCAAGGGGCCAGAAGAGGATCTTAATCAGACGCAAAATACACAACCTGCCATGCTGGCTGCAGGTGTCGCCGTTTGGGAGGTTTGGCGTAAGCATAGCGCTATTCGGCCAGGCTGGATGGCAGGACATAGTCTTGGAGAATATACTGCGCTGGTTTGTTCAGGTGCCATGTCTTTTGAAGATGCTATAAAGCTGGTTGCAGTGAGAGGGCAATTAATGCAGGACGCTGTGCCTGTTGGTGTCGGATCAATGGCGGCAATTTTGGGGCTTGACGATCAACAGGTTGTTACTATTTGTGCTCAGGTTGCCGAAAATGAGGTGGTATCTGCAGTTAACTTTAATGCGCCTGGTCAAGTAGTTATCGCTGGTAATCTTGCTGCTGTTGAAAGGGCAATGCTTGCGGCTAAAGAAGCAGGGGCTAAGCGCGCCCTGTTATTGCCGGTTAGTGTGCCTTCTCATTGTGCCCTGATGCAATCAGCTGCTGATAAGCTGGATCAATATCTGCTGAATACAGTTATTGATGAGCCGAAAATAACTCTGATTCATAATGTCGATGTGGCTTCACATACTATGCAGGAATTAATTCGTCAGGCATTAAAAGAGCAGTTGTATAAGCCGGTGCGCTGGGTTGATACCATTAAGCTGATGCAGGATAGAGGTGTCACCCGTTTTGTTGAGTGCGGTCCTGGCAAGGTATTAATCGGGTTAAATAAGCGCATCGCCAAAGAGGCTGAACATTTTTCCATGTATGATCCTGAATCGTTAAATAAAGTATTGGAGCAATTCAATGGTTAAGCAAATAGCCTTAGTAACCGGTGCAAGCCGAGGTATCGGCAGGGCAATCGCCGAAAGATTGGCAGATGACGGCTTTTTTGTTGTCGGCACTGCAACATCAGATGCTGGTGCTGATTTAATTTCCGTTTATTTGGACGGGAATGGCAAGGGTATTAAGCTTGATGTTTCTGATGCTGAATCTGTTGCACAAGTTATCAAAGAAATTAATACCGAGTTTGGTGCGCCTACTGTATTAGTTAACAATGCCGGTATCACCAAAGATAATTTGTTGATGCGGATGAAAGATGATGAATGGGATGACATTATCAATACCAACTTAACATCTGTTTTCAGGATGAGTAAGGCGGTGTTACGCGGGATGATGAAAGCCAAGACAGGCCGTATTATTAATATTTCATCTGTGGTCGGGTTTACCGGTAACGCAGGTCAGGCGAATTACGCGGCTGCAAAAGCCGGAATGATTGGTTTTGCCAAATCAATGGCGAAAGAAGTTGGGTCGCGTAATATTACCGTTAATACGGTTGCTCCCGGATTTATTGATACTGATATGACCCGGGAATTAAATGATGATATTAAAAATGCCCTGTTGGCATCGATTCCTTTGTCTCGATTAGGGGAGGCAAAAGAAATTGCCCACACTGTTGCATTCCTTGCTTCTGCTGGTGCTGGTTATATTACCGGTGAAACCTTGCATGTAAATGGTGGGATGTTTATGCCTTAATATGGTGACAATGTTGGAATCTTTAGTATAATTGCCACGCCGTCTGGATTTGCCGGAGACGTGATTTCTAGTAAAAACTAATAACAATACCAGTGTAATTTCTAATAATTGAAAATTTACATTGTTTGAGGATAATAATTATGAGTAACATTGAAGAACGAGTAAAAAAGATTGTTGCAGAGCAATTAGGTGTTAAAGAAGATATCGCTATCGATGCTTCATTTGTGGATGATCTTGGTGCCGATTCTCTGGATACAGTTGAACTCGTTATGGCTCTTGAAGAAGAATTTGAATGCGAAATTCCAGACGATGAAGCTGAAAAAATTACTACTGTTCAGCAAGCTATTGATTACGTAGGAAAACACGCGTAATAATGATTATAAGAGGATGAACTTCTGGTTCGTCCTCTTAGTCGCTGTTTGTGAATAATTGTGCAACGTGTACTTATTTATTCTGTAAAATTCTGGGTTGTCAGTTATATTTAAGACAATCTTCAGATCATTATCCCATCATCTTCTTCTTCACTTTTCTTACGGTATACTACATTGAGCAAACGTCGAGTTGTAATAACTGGATTGGGTGCGGTTACGTGCTTAGCCAACTCTGTTCCAGAAACCTGGGATGGTATTATTAACGGTAAAAGCGGAATAACACCAATCGATTCTTTTGATATTTCTCTTTTTGCCAGTACTTTTGGTGGTGTCATAAGAAACTTTGACATTGCCCAGTATATTCCTGACAAAGATGCCAAGCGTATGGATGGTTTTATCCATTACGGCATAGCGGCGGGTTCTCAAGCCATTGAAGATTCAGGCCTTGAAGTTACCGAGGCAAACGCAGAACGTATTGGCGTAGCGATTGGCTCAGGTATTGGCGGCATCACCGGCATTGAAGAATGTTATGCCACTTATGAGAAAGGCGGACCCCGCCGCATTTCCCCATTCTTTGTTCCTGGCAACATTATCAATATGATTTCAGGTAATCTTTCCATTAAATACGGGTTAAAAGGACCTAATTTTGCCATTGTTACTGCCTGTGCCACAGGTACGCATAACATTGGTGATGCCGCACGTTTAATTAAATATGGTGACGCCGATGTGATGATTGCTGGCGGCGCGGAGCGCTGTACAACATCACCGACAGCTATGGGTGGGTTTGCTTCCTCCAAGGCGCTATCGCGTCGTAATGATAACCCGCAAGCGGCAAGTCGTCCCTGGGACAGGGATCGTGACGGCTTTGTCTTGAGTGATGGTGCGGGCGTCGTTGTTCTTGAAGAACTGGAGCATGCCAAGGCTCGTGGTGCAAAAATTTATGCTGAATTAGTCGGTTATGGTATGAGTTCTGATGCTTATCACATCACAACGCCTTCAGCTGGTGGTGAAGGTGCGGCTAGGTGTATGAGAAATGCGCTTCGTGATGCGGGCATAAACACCGATGCTGTTGATTATATTAATGCCCACGGTACCTCAACACCGGCAGGTGATGTCGGTGAAACTCAAGCAATGAAAGCTGCATTAGGCGATTCTGCCTATAACGTGGCAATCAGTTCGACAAAATCCATGCTTGGTCATATGTTGGGCGCTGCAGGCGGTATTGAGGCAGTCATTACGGCACTAAGTATTCAAAACCAAATTGCTCCGCCAACCATTAATCTTGAAAATCAGGATCCTGAATGCGATCTTGATTTTGTACCGAATACGGCAAGAAATATGAAAATTGACATCGCCATGTCCAATTCGTTTGGTTTTGGTGGTACAAATGGTTCTTTGGTTTTTAAGCGTTACGAGTAAGACAAAGGCGCGAGTATTGCGCCTTTACCGATGATTCTCGTTAATGGTGAATGCCGGGCGCATATTGAAATATCCGATCGTGGCTTTCAATACGGTGATGGTTTATTTGAAACAATAGCCATCACTAATGGACAGCCTGTTTTTTTTGATCAACATATGGCCCGGTTACAGGCAGGTTGTCGCCGCTTGGCTATTCCTTTTCCGGATATTGGGTTGCTCAGGCTTGAGGCTCAAAAACTTTCCCAACATTCCGGTAGTGCCGTTCTTAAGCTGATAATCACTCGTGGTTCCGGTGGGCGAGGCTATCGTCAACCTGATGTTATTCAGGCTACCCGCGTATTAAGTTTACATCCGTCTCCTGATTATCCTGATATCTTTAAACAACAAGGTATCGTTACCCGTTTCTGTGATATCCGTTTAGGATTAAATCCTGCGTTGGCGGGTATTAAGCATCTAAATCGGCTTGAGCAGGTACTGGCTCGTGCTGAATGGTCTGATCCTGCCATTCAGGAAGGAATTATGCTGGACATAAATGAGCATGTCATTGAAGGAACAATGACCAATTTGTTCTATGTTAAAAACAATACCCTGTACACATCATTACTTACGTTAGCCGGTGTTGCCGGTATTATTCGTGGCCTTATAATGATAAACTCATCTTGTGACGGAATTTCTGTCATAGAGCACACCTTTACTAAAGATGAATTGCTGTCTGCCGATGAGGTATTTGTCTGTAATTCGATTATAGGTATTTGGCCTGTCAAACAAATCGCCGGGACCTGTTTTTCGGTGGGAGCGATAACCAGGCAGTTACAAATCAAGCTGGCGCAATTTGAAAAGAAGGCCATTAGTAGTGGTCTTTAAAATCATAGTTTGTCTATTACTGGTATTCATTATCGGATCTGATTGGCTGTGGCGGGATTATCAGCGCGCATTGCATCAACCGGCGGTAGTGGGTAATTCGGTTATTATAGAAATCAATAAAGGCGAGTCTTTTAATCAAATTACCGAGAAGTTGTTAAGTCACAACGTTAATATTAAGCCGCTTTGGTTTAAGGTTATCGCTGTTCAGGAAAAAGCAATCAGCAAGCTTAAAACCGGGGAATATGAATTAGTTTCCGGTTTAACCTTGCCCGAAATATTGGCACTGTTTGTACAAGGAAAAACCAGGCAGTATGCGATTACTTTTCCGGAGGGCTGGAATTTTAAAGAAGTACTTCATGCCATTGAAAGTAATCCCAATATAGAACATACCTTGTCCAATAATAATTTTGGTGTGTTAATTTCGCAGTTTGGTACCGCAACGTCTGCACCCATGCCACCGCTTGAAGGGATGTTTTTTCCGGACACTTACTTTTTTGAAAAGCATACTTCTGATGTTGCTTTACTAAAAAGAGCCTATGAAAAAATGCAGGTAGTATTAAATCAGGAATGGAGTAATAAAGCCGAGGGACTGCCTTTTAAAACGTCTTATGAAGCATTAATTCTTGCCTCCATTGTCGAGAAAGAAACCGCAGTGGTTGCGGAGCGACCTTTAATCGCCGGGGTTTTTGTACGCAGGCTTCAAACCGATATGCTGCTACAAACCGATCCTACGGTTATCTATGGCATGGGCGAAAGTTACCAAGGCAATATCGGTTATAACGATTTAAAAACCGCGACACCTTACAATACTTATGTCATTAGAGGTTTGCCACCTACGCCCATCGCCATGCCGGGTCGGGATGCCATTTATGCGGTCCTGCATCCTGATCATGGTAATAGCCTGTATTTTGTCGCTCGTGGTGATGGCACCCATCAGTTTTCTGCGACATTAAAAGATCATAATATCGCAGTCGACAGCTATCAAAGGAAGAAAAAATGATCAGAGGCAAGTTTATTACGCTGGAAGGTGGAGAAGGTGTAGGCAAGACGACTAATGTTGCTTTTATAAAGGATTATCTGCAACAGCATAATATTTCTGTTGTTGTTACACGCGAACCTGGAGGAACGGCATTAGCCGAAAAAATACGCCATTTATTGCTGGATAAAGACAGTGAAGCCATTTCAGAACATGCTGAATTATTGTTGATTTTTGCGGCCCGCGCCCAGCATATCAAACATGTCATTGAGCCTGCTTTAGCTCAAGGAAATTGGGTGCTTTGTGATCGTTTTACTGATGCAACTTATGCTTATCAAGGTGGTGGTAGAAATATGCGTATTAGCTCTATAGAGTGGTTGGAAAATTTGGTACAAGGTAATCTAAAGCCTGATTTGACTGTGTTGCTGGATGCGCCTGTTGAAATAGGTATAGAGCGAGCCAGGGTAAGAGGTGTTTTCGATCGTTTTGAATCAGAAAAAATCAGTTTTTTTGAGAGTGTCAGACGGGCTTATTTATTACAGGCAGAGTTGCATCCTGAGCGTATCAAGCTCATTCAGGCTAATCAGCCGTTAGGAGATGTGCAAAGGGCACTGATTGATACTATTCGTACTTTTTTAAGATGACAATATTGCCTTGGCAGCAACAAAGTTGGGCACATCTCTGTGATTATAGAGCGCAAAACCGTGTCCCTCAGGCTTTATTAATAAGCGGTAATAAAGGTCTCGGTAAACAACAATTGGCCAAGCAATTTGCTTTTTCGCTGCTTTGTGATGCGCCACAAAACAACGGTTTGCATTGTGGTCATTGTGATCGTTGTTTATTGCTTAATGCGCAAACCCACCCGGATTTTCTGCAAATAACGCCTGATGAGCCGGGAAAAGCTATTACTATAGGACAAATTCGCGGTCTGGTAACCAGGCTGACCTTAAAGCCCCAGTTTGATTCCTGGCGCGTTGTTATTGTCAGTCCGGCTGATCTTATGAATAATGCCGCAGCGAATGCATTTCTAAAGTGTTTGGAGGAGCCGACAGAGCGCACAGTTATTATTTTAATTTCTGATAAACCGGCCTGTTTGCCGGCGACTATTGTCAGTCGTTGCCAGAAACTTGTTGTTGTCAAACCTGATAAAGAAGCTGTCTTTGCCTGGCTCAAGGAGCAGAATGTAGCGATAGTGCATAGCGATGTTATTTCGCTTTATGGATTAGCGCAGGGTTCGCCGTTACTGGCACTGGCTTACTCCAATGACGGTACGTTAACTCTGCGTAATGACTGCTTTAAGGCATGGATTGATATAGCCAAACAACGCAGGCATCCGGTTGTTATTGCCGAGGAATGGCATAAGTTACCTAATTCATCTTTATTATTCTGGATAACATCCTGGATTATCGACATGATTAAATGTTGTTACCCAATAAATGCCGACTGGTTATATAATCCGGACTTGAAAGAATCTTTGCAAGAGTTGTCTTTGCAAATTGAACTGAAAGAGCTTTATAAGTTGTATGATTTAATATTGGCGAGTCGGCAACGACTCAATACTCAAATAAACAAGCAGACAATGTTTGAAGAAATTTTAATAAAGTGGCTTGAACTTAATCTGGTTAAATAACCATGGCAGAATCCGCGCCCAGGCAAGGGATATTGACTGTTTCAATTAAGGATAAAAGCGCTTTATATGCAGCCTACATGCCGTTTGTTATAAACGGAGGCTTGTTTATTCCCACTAACCGGGACTATGACATGGGGCAGGAAGTCTTTCTATTACTTAATTTAATGGAAGAAACCGAGCGGTTACCGATAGTCGGAAAAGTAATTTGGAAAACACCGCCTCGATCAGGCAGTTATCGAACCAGTGGTATTGGTGTGCAGTTTAGTGATCAGGATGGTGGTGTCGCACGAAATAAAATAGAAACCTATTTGGCGGGCGTTTTAACGTCTGACCGATCAACCCACACTATGTAACTCTCTCATTCATGTTAATTGACTCACATTGCCACTTGGATCGTATTGATCTGAAACCTTATCAAAATGATTTTTCTTGTTTTATGCAGGAAGCAGAAGCGAATCAACTTGAGCACTTATTGTGTATTGCTATCGATTTGGAGTCTTATCCGGCCATGTTGGATTTGGTAGCAGGTTATTCAAAAATATCCGTGACGGTTGGTGTGCATCCAAATGTTCAGGATTGCAAAGACCCTGGTGTTGATGAGTTAATTGCTTTAGGGCAGTCCGACAAAGTGCTTGGTATAGGTGAAACGGGCCTGGATTATTTTCGTAGTGAAGGTGATTTGAGTTGGCAGCATCAACGTTTCAGAAATCATATTAATGCGGCAAAAAGTTTAAAAAAACCGTTAATTATTCATACCCGCGAGGCCAAGGAAGATACTTTACGCATTCTCAAAGAAGAAGGTGCCGGCGAGGTTGGGGGAGTTATTCACTGCTTTACCGAAGATTGGGAGTTTGCCCAGCAGGCGCTGGATTTGAATTTTTATATTTCTTTTTCCGGTATTGTTACGTTTAACAATGCCACGGTAATCAAAGAAGTGGCAAAAAAAGTACCTGCTGACCGTTTTCTTATTGAAACAGATTCGCCCTATTTGGCTCCGGTACCTTTTCGTGGCAGACCAAATTATCCAATTTATGTGCGCTATGTGGCAGAGCAGATAGCTGATTTGCGAGGTATGCCAGTAAATAAAATAGCCGATCTGTCAACCAGGAATTTTTATGATTTATTTTAATTATGTTGATTTGCGGCAGGGTTAAAAAATAGTAAAAAATGGCGAACTACCGCTAAGTTCTTCTTAGTAAGGCAAATTAGTTGCTGGGCCTTGTATTAACAACTCCATACTTGAGAGTAATCGTGTAAAATACCGTTAGACGCGTGAAATAAAAAAACATTTTGATGTTATTTAGACTATTTTATACCTATGCGGACCGGTTGGGATATTGATCATTGATCATTTGGGATTGACATCTGTCCCCATTCTACTTTACAGTTGTGTCCGCAAAACAAGTATGTAACCAAATATAATTATTAATATAACCCTTCGGAGCACTTATCATGGCAAAAGCATTAATTCAAATGGCATTAGATTCACTGGATTTTGACGCAACAGTAGGCCTTGCTACATTGGTAGCACCTTATGTTGACATTTTTGAAATTGGAACTCCTTGTATCAAACATAATGGCATCAATCTGGTTAGAGAACTAAGAGAAAGATTTCCGGATAAATTGTTGTTGGTTGATCTTAAAACAATGGATGCTGGCGAATACGAAGCAACTCCATTCTATGCAGCAGGCGCTGATATTGTTACTGTTCTTGGTGTATCAGGTCTGGCAACTTGCCAAGGCGTGATCAAAGCAGCTAATGCTCATGGCGCAGAAGCTCAAATCGATTTGATCAATGTTGACGATAAAGTAGCTTGTGCAAAAGCAACTGCAGAAGCCGGCGCTCAAATCATGGGTATTCATACAGGTCTTGATGCTCAGGCAGCAGGTCACACTCCTTTTGCTGATTTGAATGATATCGCAGCATTAGGTTTGCCTGTAAGAATTTCAGTAGCGGGCGGCATTAAAGCATCAACAGTACAAGATGTTGTTAGAGCCGGTGCAAGCATTGTCGTAGTTGGCGCAGCCATC
Organism: Methylobacter sp. S3L5C; assembly: GCF_022788635.1. Classification (NCBI taxonomy): domain Bacteria; kingdom Pseudomonadati; phylum Pseudomonadota; class Gammaproteobacteria; order Methylococcales; family Methylococcaceae; genus Methylobacter; species Methylobacter sp. S3L5C. Next base: position 1,515,503 of record NZ_CP076024.1, read on the forward strand.
TATGGTGCAGCATCACCTGCTGATGCAGCACGTGAAATTCGTGAATTGGTTGACGCCGTATAATTATGCATCAGCAACTTATCATAGAAAAGATTTCAGGTATTCTTGAAGCAACCGATGATACGTATGATGTTAAGCTGACCCACTTGCTTGATAATGCTAAACGCGTGTTTATCGCAGGCGCTGGACGGTCCAAACTGGTTGGCAATTTTTTTGCCATGAGATTGGTACATGGCGGTTACGATGTAAGTGTCGTTGGCGAAATTGTAACGCCAAGCATTAAAAGTGGTGATCTGTTGATTATCATCTCCGGTTCTGGAGAGACTGAACAACTGATAGCATTCACTAAAAGTGCTAAAAAAGTAGGTGCTAACATTGTGTTGATTTCGGCAAAAAACGATTCAACAATTGGTGATATGGCCGATGCAGTGTTCCAAATTGGTCGTTCAGATCTATATGGCAAAGTTTTAGGAATGCCAATGGGAACCGTATTTGAGCTTTCTACCTTACTATTTTTGGAAGCAACCATTGCTCATGTTATCCATGACAAAGGTATTGCTGAAGAAGTTATGAGAGAAAGACACGCTAATTTAGAGTAATGTCAAAAGAACGAGTGGTTATGCCACTCGTTCAAACGTCATATGACGCATCAAAAAAATTTCGTGACAAAATCGCCCAGTTGATAGAAGTCACTACACATAATTTATAAGAATAGTAAGGGGAACAATATGACTTCGCGCCGAGAATTAGCGAACGCCATACGCGCTTTGAGCATGGATGCCGTTCAAAAAGCAAACTCTGGACACCCTGGTGCTCCAATGGGAATGGCAGATATTGCCGAGGTTTTGTGGAATGATTTTATGCGCCACAACCCGACCAATCCACAATGGTCAAATCGGGACCGTTTCGTGCTTTCTAATGGCCACGGTTCAATGCTGATTTATTCTTTGTTGCATCTGACTGGCTACGCTTTGCCAATCGAAGAGCTAAAGAATTTTCGCCAACTTCATTCTAAAACGCCTGGTCACCCGGAATATGGCTATGCGCCAGGCGTAGAAACAACTACCGGTCCTTTAGGTCAAGGTATTACCAATGCGGTAGGTATGGCGATTGCTGAAAAAGCACTTGCTGCCCAATTCAACAGGGATGGACACAAAATTGTTGACCATCACACCTATGCTTTTTTAGGTGATGGCTGCTTGATGGAAGGTATTTCTCACGAAGCCTGTTCATTGGCTGGAACCTTGGGCTTAGGTAATTTAATCGCTTTCTGGGACGACAATGGCATTTCCATTGACGGTCATGTTGAGGGCTGGTTTACCGACAATACGCCGATGCGTTTTGAAGCTTACGGCTGGCATGTTATCGCTGATGTCGATGGACACGATTCTGTTGCGCTCATTAAAGCAATCCAAATGGCCAAGGCCATGACCGATAAGCCCACCATGATTTGTTGCAAAACAACCATTGGTTTTGGTTCGCCAAATAAAGCCGGTAGCCATGCCTGTCATGGTGCCGCTCTGGGTCAGGATGAAATTAATCTGACTAAAGCCGCTTTGGGTTGGGATCATGAAGCCTTTGTAGTCCCAGCGGATGTTTATGCGGGTTGGGATGCTAAAGCCAAAGGTGCTCAAGCTGAAAACGAATGGAATGAAAAATTCGCAGCTTATCAAGCAGCTCATCCTGAGTTAGCCGCTGAATATCAACGTCGTACTGTTGGTGAATTGCCCAAAAACTGGCAAGCTGATGCGGACGCTTTTGTCAGTGCAGTTGATGCTGAAGCCAAAACAACGGCTACACGTTTGTCTTCACTCGCTGCAATTGAAGGGTTTGCAAAGCTTTTACCTGAAATTTTTGGTGGGTCTGCCGATTTGGGCTGTTCCAACATGACTGAATGGACTGGCTACAAGCCTATGCGTGCCGATAAGCCTGATGCCAATTACATCAATTACGGTGTGCGTGAATTTGGTATGTCTGCGATTATGAATGGTATCGCCTTGCATGGCGGCTTTATTCCATTTGGCTCGACTTTCCTGATGTTCTCGGAATATGCCCGTAATGCCTTGCGTATGGCTTCTTTGATGAAGATTCGTGCACTTTTTGTTTATACTCATGACTCTATCGGTTTGGGTGAAGATGGTCCTACTCATCAACCTGTTGAACAAATCGCAACACTGCGTCTGATTCCAAATATACAAGTGTGGCGTCCTTGTGATGCAGTTGAAACCACAGTGTCTTGGAAAGCCGCTATAGAGCGTCAAAACGGGCCTTCTATTTTGGTTTTTTCCCGTCAGAATTTGCCTCATGTACCACGTACTCAAGAGCAAATTGAGGCGATTTCACGTGGTGGATATATATTGAGTGACTGCGATGGACAACCAGAAGCTATTATCATCGCTACCGGTTCAGAAGTTGAATTGGCACTGAAAGCGGCTGAGCAGTTAACTGCAGCAGGTAAAAAAATTCGTGTAGTTTCTATGCCGTCTACCAATATCTACGATGCTCAAGATGCTGCTTATCGTGAGTCAGTATTGCCTGCTGCGGTGACTCAGCGTGTCGCGGTTGAAGCGGGTGTGACTGATGGTTGGTGGAAGTACGTAGGAACCAACGGTAAAATTGTAGGTCTCGACCGTTTCGGCGAGTCTGCTCCAGCGGGTCAGCTTTTCAAAGAGTTTGGCTTCACCGTTGAAAACGTAGTCAAGAACGTAGAAGCAGTACTTTAGTTTTAAAACAAAATATAGAGTAGTTATACACATTAAATTTGGAGAGAGCTCCTCACTTTAGAGGCACTAATAATCTGGTGTGTCGGGCTCTCTAACCACTTCTTCCGACTTTTAGGTGAACAACGTGAAAAAGAATAATTTGACCAAATGTGCATTCGCGGCATTGCTATTAGCAAGTACCGTTGCTGGCGCAGATCAACAATACCCTGCTGCAGATTTCCAGCCTGAAGTGCTTTATCAGGATGCTGACTATATCGCCAAGAATAGCCCGGCAAAAGCTGCTGCCAAGGCTCCTGCTGCCAAAGCGCCTGTCTCTGCTCCAGCCGCTGCAGTTACTCCTGAAAGCACTGCTGATTCAAAATATCCTGCAGCAGACTTCCAGCCGGAAGTTTTGTATGTTGATCCTAACTACAAAGCTATCGAGTCAGTGAAAGCGACTGTAGCGAAAAAAGAAGCTGCTTCAACTGCGGTAGAAAGTGAAGCTGTCAGTGAAAGTATCACTGCTCCTGAAGCTACTGAAGAAGCATCCATGTCGAGCTATCTCATTGGCTTGGTAGTTCTTGCTTTAGCTGGATTTTATTTCTTCAAAAGACGTAGTGCTGTTGCTGTTGAGAAAAAAGCCTCAGAACCTGCTAAAAGAACTTATTCGCTTACAGGTGTTGGTAAGTATTTAAACAAAATATCAGGTACCGGCGTTACCAGATATCTGGAAAAAAATGTAAGATCCGCATCAGTAACCGGCGTTGCCAAATATATGGCAAAACAGGCTGCATCACCAAAAGAAGCAGGAAAAGCAGCAACTGGTGTTGAAAAATACATGCGCGACCGGGGATAATCAATGAGCCAGAATAACTTGAGTGGATTGTTTTTTCCTGCTGTTGCCGGCTTATTCTTTTTTATGAAACGGCCTAAAACCGAGGAAATTAAGGCTGTTTATCCTGTCTATTCCAGAGATTCCGACGGGCTTACTGGTGTTGCCAAGTATTTGGATCATCAGAATGCTTTAAGCAGAAAAGAAATTGAGCAGGAAAATCGGATGTCAAATCAATCGGCGACTGGAGTTGCCCGGTATTTGGAAAGCCAGAGCAAGTCTTCTGCCAGTCGTGTAGCCAAGTATATTCTGAGACAGTCAATAGCTGAAAAACAGAAAAGACAGTCCCTTGGTGAAAACGAAGTTACAGGCGTTGAAAAATACCTTAAAAATAAAAAAGCAGCACCAGGACTTAGTGGCGTAGAAAAATATCTGAAACATCAGGCAAGTTTGCCGCAACCTAGTAAAGTTGCCAAGTATCTGGCAAAACAATCAGCTTTGTCTGCCCTGCAAGTGCAGCACGCTCAAGTAGAAGTATCTGGAGTTGCCAAGTATTTACAACATCAGGCAAGTTTGCCACAGCCAAGCCGGGTTGCCAAGTATATGGCAAAGCAAGCGGTTTTGGCCGCTTTGGCAGCGAAGCAGGTTAAGCAAGCTGTAGGTCAAACCAAGGTTGATCAGTATCTGCAACATCAGGCGAGTCTGCCGCAGATAAGTAGGGTTGCCAAGTACATGGTAAGACAAGCTTTGGTTGACAGGCAAAAACCCGTTGCGGTTGAAACAGGTGTCGAAAAGTACATGCGGCACCAAGGTTAATAAATCTTTTGAGAAACAGACTGCCGTCATAGCGATTTTAACGATCGCTGGCGGAGTTTTTCTCTGTTTCTCCTCTATTGGGGCTGGTTTTAAATCACTTTGCCTTAATTATTATCGTTTCTACCAACGGCCAAATTCAAGCATTCGCGATACTGATTAATCATTACGCGCGACCATTCGATTTTTTAATTATAAATATAAAAGGCACCAATTATGGGAAAAAATTTACTAGAGCAACTTAAAGAATTCACTGTTGTTGTGGCTGATACCGGAGATATCCAGGCAATTGAAACTTTTAAGCCTCGTGATTCTACTACAAACCCATCGTTAATTACTGCAGCTGCACAAATGCCGCAATACCAAGGCATTGTTGATGATACGTTGAAAGCCGCCAGAGCCAGTAAAGGAAAAGCGGCTTCAGCTGCCGAGGTAGTTTCACTTGCCTTTGACAGCCTTGCTGTTTCTTTTGGTCTTAAGATTCTTGAGATTATTCCTGGCCGCGTTTCAACTGAAGTTGATGCCCGTCTTTCTTTCGATACTGATGCTACCATTGCAAAAGGTCGTGAGTTAATAGCGCAATACGAAGCAAATGATGTTGCTCGTGACCGTGTATTAATTAAAATTGCTGCTACCTGGGAAGGTATTCAGGCAGCTGCCGTTCTTGAAAAAGAGGGTATTCATTGTAATTTGACGCTATTGTTTGGTCTTCATCAGGCTATTGCTTGTGCCGAAAATGGCATCACTCTGATTTCTCCTTTTGTTGGACGTATTCTTGATTGGTACAAGAAAGATACCGGCCGTGATTCTTATGCGCCTGCAGAAGATCCAGGTGTGGTTTCAGTCACTGAAATCTACAACTATTACAAAAAATTTGGTTACAAGACTGAAGTTATGGGTGCCAGTTTCAGGAGTCTTGGTGAAATTACAGAATTAGCCGGTTGTGATTTGTTGACGATTGCGCCTTCTTTGTTGGCCGAGTTGCAAGCCACAGAAGGTGACTTACCACGCAAGCTTGATCCAGAAAATGCAGCAACATTGTCAATTGAAAAATTAACTATTGATAAAGCAACTTTTGATCGTATGCACGTTGAAAACCGCATGGCTAACGATAAATTAGCTGAAGGTATCAGCGGCTTTGCGGCTGCACTGGAAGCCCTTGAAGAGCTTCTTGCTGCCCGTTTGGCTAGCCTGGAAGGTTAAAAAAGCGCTACGTCATTGGGTATGGACGATTGTCATGTCCGAATGACGCCGAGTTTTATTACCCCTCAAGCAAATTGACTTAAACAGGATACCAAAATGTCACAAAAAATTTTAGATGTAGTTAAACCCGGCGTTGTAACCGGTGAAGATGTCCAAAAAATCTTTGCAATTTGTAAAGAAAACAAGTTCGCAATGCCGGCTGTTAATGTTATCAATACTGATTCAATTAATGCCGTATTGGAAGCCGCCGCCAAGGTGAAATCACCTGTTGTTATTCAGTTTTCTAACGGTGGCGCTCAATTTGTTGCAGGTAAAGGTCTTAAATTAGACGGTCAGGATGCTGCGGTTCTTGGTGCTATCTCAGGCGCTCAGCATGTTCACCTGATGGCAGAAGCTTATGGTGTACCGGTTATTCTTCATACAGATCACGCAGCAAAAAAATTATTGCCCTGGATTGATGGCTTGTTGGATGCTGGCGAAAAACATTTTGCTGCAACAGGCAAACCTTTATTCAGCTCGCACATGTTGGATTTATCGGAAGAAAGTCTGCACGAAAATATTGAAATTTGTGGTCAATACCTGGCACGTATGTCCAAAATGGGCATGACACTAGAAATCGAATTGGGTGTTACCGGTGGTGAAGAAGACGGCGTTGATAACAGCAATTTGGATCATTCATTGTTGTACACACAGCCAGAAGACGTTGCTTATGCTTATGAAGAATTAAGCAAAATTAGTCATCGTTTTACCATCGCGGCTTCTTTTGGCAATGTGCATGGCGTTTACAAGCCAGGTAATGTTAAATTGACACCTGCCATATTGGCCAATTCGCAAAAATATGTCACTGAAAAATATGGCATACCTGCGAATACATTGAATTTTGTTTTCCACGGTGGTTCGGGTTCTTCTGCGGCAGAAATCAAAGAATCGATTAGCTACGGTGTCGTTAAAATGAACATTGATACTGATACTCAGTGGGCTACTTGGGAAGGTATCATGAACTTTTACAAGGAAAATGAAGGTTATTTGCAAGGTCAAATCGGCAATCCTGACGGTGACGACAAGCCTAACAAAAAATATTATGATCCACGTGTTTGGCAACGTGCCGGTGAAGTGGGAATGATCACTCGCCTGGAACAAGCTTTTAAGGAATTGAACGCTGTACATACTTTGTAATAGCAGCAGACGATTCAATTAAAAAAGCCGGTGTTTGATGCATCGGCTTTTTTTATGCCCGACATTCCGCAACTTACCCCAAGAAACCTGGACAATAAAAAGTCGAAAAACAACTTTCGTATCGATAAGGGTATTTGGTTGATGGCGACCCCACGTGTTTCTTAAATCACCAAAGCGCATTATGGCGCTAATGATGATGATCCTCTGACTTTTAATAGTTGTCGATAGGTCATTTTGAATTGCAAGCTGCTGACAATTTGAATAAGAATGAATGCTGCCGTGTTGTGACGAGCCAACAGGTATTACTTATCGATAATATTTAAATAGCTATTTTATAAAACAGACTCGCCATACTGTACAATTAAGTCCGTTATAGTTGTTAACATATTAATTTATCTCTCGGTGATTTCCATGAAATGCACTATATCCTTCTTAAAGTTATCAATAATGTTTTAAGTTTAAATATGAAAATCTCCAGGCTCATTGTGTTTTTTTTATTGGTTATCGCTGTTAACGGTTTGTTGTCGTGGTTAAGCAATTTACCACAGGATGCAGGTCCCGATGTTCCTGACGGTAAAATCAGCAGCGTTTCTTTTGCCCCGTTTCGTGAAGGACAAAGTCCATTAACAGAAGTATTTCCTAAAGCTGAAGAGATAGACGAAGATTTACGGTTGTTATCTACCGAAACCCATACCATACGCACTTATGCCAGCACGCGCGGCTTGACCGATGTAGCGGCTATGGCTCAAAAATATGGCCTTAATGTTATACAAGGTGCCTGGATAGGTGGGATGACCATGGCCGAGGAAAATCAGGCCGAGATTGATCAATTAATTAAAGTCGCCAATCAATATCCGGATGTTATCAAGCGGGTTATCGTCGGCAATGAAGTCCTGCTCAGGGGGGAGTTGGAGCCGGAACAACTGCTGCAATACATCCGGCAAGTTAAAAAAGCAGTTAAACAGCCGGTTTCTTATGCTGATGTCTGGTCTTTTTATATGCGTTATCCGGAAATTGCCAAGGAAGTTGATTTTTTCACTGTGCATATTTTGCCATACTGGGAAGATGAACCCTTAACAATTGAAGAAACTGCTGCACATATAGAAAAAAATTACCGGAAAATCCGCGAAGCTTATCCAGATAAGCCGATTTTAATCGGCGAGTCGGGTTGGCCAAGTGCAGGACGTCAGCGTGGTTGGGCGGTACCCAGTGTCGTTAATGAAGCCAAGTTTATTCGCTCGCTGGTGCAATTGGCCAATAAGAACGGCTTTGACTATAACGTTGTCGAGGCATTTAATCAGCCGTGGAAAAGCCAACTTGAAGGCGTGGTCGGTGCTAATTGGGGGCTTTATTCTGCAGATCGCGAGCTGGTCTTTCCATTGACCGGCAAGGTAACGGAAAATCCTTTGTGGCCGAAGCGCTTGCTTTATGCAGCTTTGATTACGTTACTTGTGGGCGGCTGGCAAGCAAAAGCGCTCTTTAGGCTTGCGCCAATTCGCTTATTAGGTTTTCTCGGCTTTACTCAATTACTCAGTACTTTATTAGTTAATCAGATCGGTGATTATTGGTATACCAGCTATAGCCTGATCGAGCGACTACAAGTCTGGTTTATTGGCGGGTTGAGCTTGTTGTTGGGCTGCTTGATACTCGGTCGTACATTAGATGTGTTAAAAGACAGTATGAGCGAAAAATGTGGTCTATGGATACGTTATTTAATACTGGCCTTTGTTGCTATTGCGCTATATGAATCCCAGGCTTTGGCGTTGAATGGACGTTATCTTAGTATGCCTTATCCAATGACTTATATACCAGTGGTCGGCATAGTAGGTTTTATGGTTATTCGTTATTTTGTAAAAGGCGAAAATTATATCTTCTCGTTAAGAATTAATGACCTGTTCAGTACACAAGCCCTCTCAGTAAAATCGGCTAAAATAGTCAGTCTCGTATTAGCGTTAACAGGCTTGCTTTTAATTGTTATTGAAATGGATTTTATTATGCATAACTCAAATTATGAAGAGGCTTATCCTGTTTTATTTGACAGGATTTATGCGACATTCATGGTCACCTGCAACTATAGCCAGTTAATGGGCTGGCCTATGTTGATCGCGGCAGTTCTTTTTCGAATCCCTTTGCGGGCTTGCGCTTATGCGTTGATTTTTATGGTTCTAGCCATTATCATAGGCGAAACTTGTACGTTCCTTATGGGGCACGATTTTATCGAGAGCTACCCCAATGTTGGCGAAAGAGTATCGATGGCCTTTATTTATACAATAACTAACTGCGAGTTACTGCTTTGGTTAGCCAGTTTACTGATACTGGCGTTCCCGTTGTGGCAGTACCGAGACAATAAAACCTCTGGTGCGTAATCAGATTATTCAGCAAGTAGCAATACCCAGTATTGGTAAATTATATGTATGGGGTTGTAATTAATAATGCCATTACCTGCGCTTTTTTGTTCAGAACAAGACAATCCCTATCTCAGGCAATAGAATAGGTTGATCATTAGTTAACTTATTATATTTCCTGCCTTGTTAAATATCATCTGGATTTGCTTCTTCCTTGCCGCTTTTTTTACTGCGCTATTTAAACTGATTTTTCTGGGCGACCAGCAAGTTTTTGCACAAATCATGGAAGCCATGTTTAGCTTGTCTAAATCGGCTTTTGAAATTTCGCTAGGCTTAACCGGTGTACTGGCGTTGTGGTTAGGGATTATGCGGATTGGTGAAAAGAGCGGTTTTATTCTGTTATTAACGCAAAGTCTTACGCCTTTATTTAGCCGTTTAATGCCCGATGTGCCCAAAGGACATCCGGCCTTGGGCGCTATCGTGATGAATATTTCCGCCAATGCCTTGGGTCTGGATAATGCAGCAACGCCTTTAGGAATTAAGGCGATGAAGGAACTGCAAACATTAAATCCCAATCCTGACACGGCTACCAACGCGCAAATTTTGTTTTTGGTTATTAATACGTCAGGCGTTACGCTATTTCCCATTACTATTTTTACTTACCGTGCTCAGCTCGGTGCGGAAAATCCTACAGACGTATTTATTCCAATTTTAATTGCGACTTATATATCCACGCTGGTCGGTTTGCTTGCCGTCGCTTTTGTGCAAAAAATCAATTTGCTGGATAAAGTTGTAATGGCTTATCTGGGCAGCTTTACGCTGGTCGTTGGCGGTTTGCTGGTTTATTTTTCCAGTTTGCCGCAACAGCAAATGCTTCAGCAATCTGCGATTATCAGTAATATTATTCTGTTTTCGTTAATCATCAGTTTTATTTTTGGTGCCCTTTATAAGGGTATTAATGCTTACGATGCCTTTATAGAAGGTGCTAAAGAAGGTTTTCAAACGGCTATATTGATCATTCCTTATCTGGTGGCCATGCTGGTTGCCATTGGGGTATTCAGAGCCAGCGGTGCCCTGGAGATGCTCGCTGATTTGGCAAGAACTCTTGTGCATTATTTTGGCATTGATGACCGTTTTGTTGATGCTCTACCTACGGCTTTAATGAAGCCTTTCAGTGGCAGTGGTGCCAGAGCGATGATGATAGATACCATGAAGACACATGGTGCCGATTCATTTTCCGGCCGTCTGGCGTCTGTGGTGCAAGGCAGTACGGAAACCACTTTTTACGTATTGGCCATTTACTTTGGCTCAGTGGGTATCAAACGTATTCGTCATGCCGCTGCCTGTGGGATAATAGCCGATTTTGCAGGCATTATTGCCGCAATTTTTGTTACCTATTGGTTCTTTGGATAATTAATGAAAGTTCACCTTAAAACACTCGGCTGCCGTCTTAACGAAGCAGAATTGGAAACTTGGGCGCAAGCGTTTCAAAAGTCCGGGCATTCAATTACCAGACAGGCAGAAGCGGCCCAGCTGATTGTGATTAATTCCTGTGCGGTTACGCAGGACGCCGCCAGGAAATCACGTCAACTTATACGTCGTATACACCGAGATAATCCACAAGCCAAGCTGGTGGTCAGTGGTTGTTACGCGACCTTAAACCAGGATGAAGCGGCGTCTTTATTGGGTGTTGATTTGGTTGTGAGCAACAAGGATAAAGATCAGCTGGTAGAAAAAACATTAACCGAACTTAATATGGATGTTATGCCTGCGATGTCGACAGAGCCGGGTGAAATATCATTATTTACTCGTGGACGGCAACGCGCTTTTGTTAAAGTCCAGGATGGCTGTCGTTATCGCTGTACATTTTGTATTGTTACCGTGGCGCGTGGTGATGAAATTAGCCGCCCGGTGCAGGCGGTGATAGATGAAATCAATGCCCTATATAAACAAGGCATTACTGAGGTTATCCTTACCGGTGTACATTTAGGTGGCTATGGTAGTGATTTGGGCAATAATTTGTCCGATTTAATCAACGCTATTTTGTCTGAAACAGACATTCCAAGGCTTAGACTCGGTTCTTTAGAGCCTTGGGAATTACCGGAAGATTTTTTTACGTTGTTTCATAATCCACGCTTGATGCCGCATTTACATTTGCCGCTGCAAAGTGGTTCGGATACCGTTCTACGTAGAATGGCGCGGCGTTGTAAAACAGAAGAATTTAGCCTAATTGTTAGTCAATTGCGGGCGCAAATTCCTCACTTTAATATTACTACAGATATTATTGTCGGCTTTCCCGGCGAAACCGAGGAAGAATGGCAGGACAGTTTTAACTTTATCAAACAAACCGGTTTTGGGCATATTCATATTTTTACCTATTCCAGTCGTGAAGGTACAAAAGCGGCTACCTTGCCAAACCAGTTGACCAATGATATTAAGAAACAGCGTAGCCAGCAGTTGCATGTTTTGGCGAATGATATGAAATTGGCATTTTGCCAGGAAAATATCGACAATGAATTTCCGGTATTATGGGAAGGTTACCATGAACCACTGGAAGGCGGAAAACAGCGGGTGTTTGGCTATACGCCCAATTACCTTAAAGTCAGTTGTGTGATAAACAACGATGAATCGGTTGAAAATAAAATCATTACCACAAAATTAATGGCGGTCAAGGAAGGCTATATTGTTGGTGAGCTTGACGGTAACCGCTTGCTTTAAACAAGAGATAAACTAACCTGAGAATTGCTTTATCAGTAAAATCAGGTATACCGAAGTACTATGAGATAACAGTTATTACAGGATTCAAAGGTAGGATATCAGGTTGAATCTGAGTAATATTTTACTCCCAATACGTTAAAAATAGATGGAACAGATGACTAAAGCAATTGTTTTAACCGGTATTACCACCACGGGTACGCCGCATTTGGGTAATTATGTTGGCGCGATCAGACCCGCTATTAATGCCAGTAAAGATGAAAATGTTACGCCGTTTTATTTTCTGGCTGACTATCATGCCTTGATTAAATGTCAGGAGCCGGAAAGGGTCAGGCAATCCAGTCTTGAAATTGCTGCAACTTGGCTGGCTTTAGGATTGGATACGTCAAATGCAGTCTTTTATCGGCAGTCAGATGTTCCGGAAATTATGGAGTTGACGTGGATGTTAACCTGTGTCTCTTCCAAAGGTTTAATGAACAGGGCGCATGCCTATAAAGCGGCGGTTGCTGATAATGAACAAGGCGGCGAAAATGATCCTGATAAAGGCATTAATATGGGCTTGTTTAGTTACCCGATACTCATGGCCGCTGATATTTTACTATTCAATGCCAATAAAGTACCGGTAGGTAGGGATCAGATACAACATATCGAAATGGCCAGAGATATTGCCGGACGCTTTAACCATATTTATGGCGAACATTTTGTTTTGCCTGAGGCAGTGATTGATGAGCATGGTGCTATTTTGTCGGGACTTGATGGCCGTAAAATGAGTAAAAGCTATAACAATACGATTCCATTATTTGAGCCCGAGAAAAAGTTAAAAAAACTGATCAACAAAATTAAAACCAATTCCCTGGAACCGGGCGAGCCAAAAAATCCTGATGATTGTACTTTATTTAGCATTTATAGGGCGTTTGCTACTACCGCAGAAGTACTTGAAATACGCCAACGTTATGCAGAAGGTATTGCCTGGGGTGAAATGAAGCGGGTGTTGTTTGAGCATATTAATGATCATATTACCCCGGCAAGAGAGCGCTATGAGGCTTTATTACAAGCTCCTGAACATATTGAAGAACAATTACAGGAAGGCGCAATAAAAGCCCGGGCTGTTAGTGTGCCTTTTATTAAGGAGTTACGTAAAGCCGTTGGTATTTCCAGGATTTCAGTGTGAAAAAGATAAAGTTCAGCGATTGGCTTAAACAGTCATTGCTGTTTGTCAGCCATGATCCTTGGCTTTGGGCAGGATACACGCTCTTTGTGGGTGTCTTTATGACGATTGGACGAGCATCTCTGCTGTTGGGGGTTTTATTTTCGGTAACGGCTTTGTTTGTTGGCGTAGGTATTACAAAGTATATTGATCTTAAGCGTTCGTCAGAAAATCCGGTAGGTATTTACTGGGCGCTTAATAAAAGTTTACCGTTAGCTATATTGGCGGCAGGCACCATTATGCTTTTTTGGTTTGCTTTTATGGTGGTGTCCAACCTTTTAACGGGGGAATTGTATAAAACCGGTCAGTTCTTTTTTTATTGGGAGCTAACCCCCGAGAATCTGGATCATCGGTCAGCACGCGAGATAGCCAACTGGATTTATGCCTATGCTAATGTTACGTTGATTTTTACCTTATTGATGCTGACCACTTTTGCCAGTTGGTTTAGTTACCCGTTGATGTTGTTTAAAAATTACAGTTGGAGTGAGGCAATGGAACGTGGTGATCATGCCGTTTCCAGAAACCGGAAGGCAGTATATACAGCGTTGGGGTTTATTATTGTCGAGGCATTATTGTGTACGGTTGTCACGCCTTTGTTAACACCGGTTTTATATATGCTGACTTCAACAATGATGTATGTCTCATACAAGAGTATTTTTGAGGCGAGTGAATAACCATTTGCCGGGCCAGATTTTGTCGATATATCCGCTTATAATCCCTCTCAGCTTTCAGTATTCCAAAAATATTTAGACGTAAAGTTTTAGTGGCACGTCAGTAAGGTTTTGATCAAAACCTCGCATCTGTATAGTATAGAAAAAGCGTCATATTACCATCACATTAAGATGCTACTTTGTCCATTATAGGCAATGTGGTGATCAGATTAATGTCATTTAAAAGCGAAAATTTAACTTGGGACAGTCGATGGTTTTTATGAAAATCCTGTTTTACTGGCCGCTTGTTTTCTGCTGCATTTTTGTTCACCGTTAAGTAAATCAATATTACGTGCAGGCTGCGCAAATGATACCAATGTAAGAAATTATTTTTATAGACTCGATTCCCCCCCCTCAATCATGCCGTCCCCGTCTATTATTAAGTGGTTCCGTTATGGCACTAGTAAATTAAATCAAAATGGTCAGAGTTATATTAACAGGGATTAATATTTTAAAAATTTTGCTGTTATGCACTGTGTTTATAGCAATGACTGTTCAGGCCGACAATGCTACCTATCCAGAGTTGGATGATAAAGATGAATTTTCACTCATGGGACTGTTATCTGATCATGATTGGCACGACCTAAAAGATGAACGCTGGAATATTTATTCACAGGGAACTTATATTTCCAGCTTTAAACAGGCCTTTCCTGCTGCCTATACCAATTTAAACGGCTCTACCAATTCATTGTCACGTAGCGCAGAGCGCAGTTTTACCGCAACATTTACGTCTTATATTGGCCTTAAAGGCTGGAAAGGTGCTGAATTCTATGCTGCACCGGAAATGTTTTCCGGTCAACCTCTTTCAGAACTAAAGGGAATAGGCGGAAGTATTCAAAACTTTGAGCTGCAGAAAAATGGTGAAACCCACTCTACCTGGTATTTATCAAGAGTTTATTACCGGCAAACGTTATCATTCGGTGGAACATCGGCTGAAGTTAAATCGGGCCCGATGCAATTAGCCGGAACTGTCGATAGCCGCCGTTTTGTTTTTACCGCAGGTACTTTTAGCATTCTCGATTTTTTTGATAAAAATACCTATGCCGGAGACCTTCGGCATCAATTTTTGAATATGTCTTTTATGACTAATGCGGCTTATGACTTTGCTGCTGATGCAAGGGGCTATACGACAGGATTGGTTGGCGAATATTATTTTGATGACTGGGCATTTCGATTTGCACGAATCGCCGCTCCTAAACACCCTAACGATTTACCTTTAAATTTTTATATGTTCACGAATTATGGTGATCAGGTAGAGCTGGAACATAAACATATTATCAAAGAACAGCCGGGGGCTATAAAAATTCTGGGTTATAGAAATCGTGAAAATATGGGCAGTTTTACTGATGCTATCGCGGCATATCAAACTGATCCCTCAAAAAATGCGACAACCTGCCTTGGCTATAATTATGACTCTCAAAACTCTTCTGCCCCCGATCTTTGTTGGGCCAGAAAATCGAATGTAAAAATGGGCATTGGCATCAATATGGAACAGCGAATCACAGAAGATGTAGGCTTGTTTTTTAGAGGTATGGTTTCAGACGGAAAAACCGAAGTTTATTCTTATACATCCTCAGATCGATCGTTATCTTTTGGTACATTAGTCAAAGGTTTGCGTTGGGGGAGGGAAAAAGACTCGGTAGGTTTTGGCTATTCACAGAGTTGGATTTCAAAGCAGCATGTCGACTATATAAACATGGGTGGCATTGATGGTTTTATCGGTGACGGCAAGATTAATTACCATCCTGAGCAGTTAGTTAATATTTACTATCAATGGCATGTGATTACTTCTAGCTGGCTTTCTTTTGATTATCAACATTTAGCCAATCCGGCTTACAATGCAGATCGTGGCCCGGTAAATATTTATGGGGTTCGGGTGCATTTTGAATTTTAAGTCTGTGCAAATAAACCGCTGATAGGTTGCTTTACACCTGTTAGTGGTTTTTATCTTCTCATTTCATCAAAATAACAAATTCATTTACATAGAAAATCAGCGAGTTAAGCAATTAGCTTTGATTGGCATGATAATCGCTTGCAACAAATGAAAAGACAGTGACTAAAGTATTTTAAATGCGCTAGCCAATCAAGTCATAACACCACTTTGGTTAAATGATATTTAGATTTATCGGGTTCACTGGTCTTGAATGCCTTCCATATAGATAAAATTCATGAACAAAAAAACTTTAAAATCAGCGGCACTCGTGCTGTTGTTAAGCTTTCTTGGTATCTTTAATTCAGCAGCACAGAGCCAGGAACTCTCTGTCGATGAAGTGCTGTCGATTTTTTATCAGCGTAATCTTGATTTGATTGCAGCTCAATACAATATCGACCGGTCTTTAGCTGACGCGGTGATTGCTTCGGCTATTCCCAACCCAACGGTTGGCTTTCAGATTGGAGAACTTAGCGCCAGCAATATGAACAAGGGCTCGAACGCGACGGGTTGTAATCATAATACAGATGTTTCCTGTGGCGCGGCGGAGTACTACTCTTTTAGCCAGTTGATTGAAGTTGCCGGTAAACGAGGCTTGCGCATACAAAGCAGTGGCTTTGCAACGCAAGCTGCCGAAAGCGATTTTCGGGATGCCGTGCGTATTTTTTCCAACATGGTCAGGAACAGTTACTATCAATTGTTGCAGACGCAGAAAAACCGCTGGCTTGCTCAGGAAATTGTCGACCATTACGAGATTATTAGTAAAGCCAACAGTCTACGCATGAAAAAAGGCGACATTTCAGAGTCTGATTTTTTGCGGGTCAAAATGGAAGCCATGCGTGGACAAGCTGATCTCGACAATGCACAAGCTGCCGTGGAGTTGGCGCAAGCTGATTTGGCGGTAATCTTGCGCTGGCCGGATAAAAGTCTGCAATTTGAAGCCAAAGAACAGTGGCCTGAAGTCAATAATATCGGTCAGAACCTTTCTAAAGAGGATTTGATTGGCAAAGCCTTGCAACAACGTCCTGATTTACAGGGTGATAAATTGCGTGCCGAACAAGCGGACAGGCAATTGGAATTGGCACGGCGACTTAAATATCCCGATGTCACTGTCACTGGCGGCTACGCTCACGATCCCAGCAATAATGCACTTAATACCGGCTTTGTCGGTGTCAGTGTGCCGTTACCCTTGTTTTATCAATACCAAGGCGAAGCTGATAAAGCCGCAGTTAATTTAAGTCAGAGTCGACTGGTTGCAGAGCAAACCGAACTGGTTATCCGTAGTGATGTTATCGGTGCTTTGGCAACCTGGAATAGTGCCAAAAAAATAGTGCAACGGTTTAGAGATGGTTTGCTTGATGACGCCCTGGCGGTAAGAAACAGTTCTGAGCTGGCTTACAGTAAAGGTGCTACCAGTGTGTTGGATTTTATTGAAGCGCAGCGTAGTTATAAAAATGTGATGCGGGATTATTATGCCGCAGAGATTAATCGCGCCAATGCTTATTACGACTTGGAAAAATCTTTGGGTGCAGCAGTGGATGGTGATAAAGCGCCGGTTGCTCGCGGTAACAAGAACCAAGACACTACAAAATAATCGTGGGTTTATACGGCGTAGCTCGCCAAAACCCGACAATTAGCCCTGTGCAGATAATGGACGCGAATAAACAGATGCCTCATCAAAGAAAAAAACAGTTTTTATGCGGGTTACTGTTAGCAGCAGTATTAACGGCTTGTTCCGATTCGGCTGACAAAACTCAGCAGGTTCCGCAACCGCCAAAAGTTAAGGGCGAGGTGCATTTGGCACCTGATTCACCGAAAAAAGCCTATGTTAAGGTCACCAGTTTGAGCTTGACACAGCATCCCTTGCTGGAGCCGTTGACCGGAAAAATAAGCTATAACGAAAGTGTCACTTCACGGATTAGCTCTCCCGTTGCCGGTCGCGTTATTGCCATACCGGTTGTCTTGGGGACTCAGATTAAGGCTGGATCAATATTGCTGGAACTGGATAGCCCGGATGTTGCTGCTGCCGAGGCTGATTATGCTAAGGCGCAAGCTGACTTGATCCTGCGTAGTAAAAGCTTTAATCGTCAGCAAGAGCTTTATGAGGGTAAAGCTGTTGCTCAAAAAGATCTGGAACAAGCGCAAAATGATTTTAATGATGCTCGTAGCGAAGTACGCCGCGCTCAAGATAAATTAAAGAACTTGCATATTAGCGCACCGCAAAGTGACGGTCGTTTTGCCCTGCGCTCGCCGGTTGCCGGCATCGTGGTTGAGCGTAATGTCAATCCTGGTATCGAAGTCCGTCCTGATCGTGAAGTCCCTTTATTTGTGGTATCGGACACTAAAAAGCTGACGCTGCTGATGGCCGTTTTTGAAGTTAATCTGGCTAAAATAAAGCTGGGCCAGAAATTATCTATTACAGTCCCGGCTTATCCAAACGAGATTTTTCCTGCAACGGTGGAATACATAGGCCAAGTATTGGATGAGAAGACTCGCACCGTTCAGGTACGGTGCGACCTGCCCAATCCGGATGGTCGTTTGTTACCCGGTATGTATGCTGCTATTACAGTAGAAAGTAATGTCGAGGATACGGCTATTGTGATTCCGTTAACCGCTGTTTTTACCGAAGGCGATGCGGATTTTGTGTTTATTGCTGTCGATGAAAATCACTATCAACAGCGCCCGGTTGAAATAGGTCTGCGCTTAAAGGATAAAGCGGTAATAACGAAAGGGCTTCAACCTGGCGAAAAGCTGGTGACGGAAGGTGCGCTAACGCTACGTGCCGAAGAAGAAGTTGAAACCGGTACTGATAAACCTTAAGAGGCTGCTGACATGATTGAGCATATTATTGCGTTTTGCCTGCAACAGCGGTTAATGGTTATTGGTGCGACCTTGGCTATTGCCATTTCCGGGATTATTGCTTTTGAACATTTGCCGGTACAGGCTTTTCCTGACGTGCAAAATGTTTTTGTTCAGGTTGTAACCCAATATCCCGGTCAGGCACCTGAAGAAGTGGAAAAACTTATCTCATTGCCGATTGAGCGGGTGATGAACGGCTTGCCGCATTTGATGAGTATGCGTTCGGTTTCCATCTTTGGTCTGTCGGTAGTTACCCTGACTTTTGAAGACAGCGCCGAGGATTATTTCTCCCGGCAACAGGTGTTGGAGCGTTTGCAAAATGCCGATATTCCTGATGACAGTAAGCCTCAGTTGGGGCCTTTATCGACCGGTGTTGGCGAAATTTTGCGTTATGTCGTTGATGCCAAAAATTTACCGTTGATTGAGCAACGCGCCCTGCAAGATTGGGTGATTGAACCGAAGATTCGTACGGTTCAAGGGGTTGCCGATGTAGTGTCTTACGGTGGGGGTGTCAAGGAATACAAGGTGACTGCCAAACCTGATCGCCTGAAAAATTACAATCTGGATCTTAAACAAGTGTTTGATGCCATTGCCGCCAACAATAATAATACCGGCGGCGGCTACATTGAATACGGCGACGAAGCACTGGTGGTGAGAAGTATTGGTTTGTTAAAATCCGCCGCAGAAATTGGCGAGATTGTCATCACTACTGTTGATGGCGTACCGGTGCGAATCAAGGATGTTGCAGAGATTGGTGTCGGTCCGCAGCCGCGAACCGGTATCGTTGGCATGAACCAACGCGATGATGTGGTCGAAGGTATTGTCTTGCTGATTAAAGGCCGTGATGCCGTCAATGTGCTGGGCGGTGTTAAACAGAAAATCAAGGAACTCAACGACTTTGGCCTGCCGCCAGGCGTTAAAATCACCCCTATTTACGATCGGACTGAACTGGTCGGTCATACCATCCGCACTGTTGAGCACAATATGCTCGAAGGTGC
This sequence comes from Methylobacter sp. S3L5C, assembly GCF_022788635.1. Taxonomy (NCBI): domain Bacteria; kingdom Pseudomonadati; phylum Pseudomonadota; class Gammaproteobacteria; order Methylococcales; family Methylococcaceae; genus Methylobacter; species Methylobacter sp. S3L5C. The sequence continues at coordinate 1,534,993 of NZ_CP076024.1, forward strand.
TGCACTGATTATGATTATCCTGTTGGTGTTCTTGCGACGTTTTATGGCGGCATTTTTGGTAACGTTGATTATTCCGTTATCACTGCTGTTCGCTTTTATTCTGGTTGATCTTGGCGGTATTTCTGCCAACCTGATTTCTCTGGGGGCAATAGATTTCGGGATTATTGTCGATAGCGCCGTGGTATTGGTTGAGGCGGTCATGGTGCAGGTGACCCTGGATTTGCATCGCAATGTTGATATTCGCCATCTGCGACAAACACTGCTGGTTACGGCCACGGAAATGGGGCGACCGATTTTATTTTCTAAAGCGATTATTATTATCGCTTTTTTACCGATTTTTACTTTTCAGCGGGTGGAAGAGAAAATTTTCTCGCCGATGGCTTATACCCTCAGTTTTGCCTTGGTGGCCTCCATGCTGTTCAGCCTGACTTTTGTGCCGGCGATGCTGACTTATTTATTGGGGCCGAAAATGGCTGAAAGCCATAATCCGTTGGTTCACGCCATGGAGCACCATTACCGTCGGCTTTTGGAATGGGTACTGAAAAATGCCCGCATGGTGTTTATTTCGGCAATCGTCGCGTTAGTGTTGAGTTTTATGTCGGTGAAAATGATCGGCACCGAATTTATGCCCAAGCTTGATGAAGGCAATATCTGGTTGACCATCACCTTGCCAACTCCGGTATCGCTGACGACAGCCAAAGACTTTGAACGCAAAGTGCGCGAAAAACTGGAAACATTTTCCGAAGCCAAAATGGTCTTGACGCAACTGGGTCGGCCGGAAGATGGTACTGATCCTAAAGGCTTCAATAATCTTGAAGTGTTGATTGATCTCAATCCTAAAGATACCTGGCGCTATAAGAAAAAAGATCAACTGGTGCAGGCGATGGATAAGGAACTATCGATCTTTCCGGGAATCCTTACCAACTTTTCGCAGGTCATTCAAGATAACGTTGAAGAAGCTATTTCCGGCGTCAAGGGCGAAATTGCGGTAAAAATATTTGGTAGCGATTTAAAAACCCTGCAAGATAGAGCCGATCAGGTTACCCATATTCTGGCCTCTATTCGTGGTGCTACCGATGTAGCCGCTGAGCAGCAAGCCGGTTTGGCGCAGGTCATGGTTGATATTGACCGTGCCAAGGTATCCCGTTATGGCATCAATGTTGCCGATGTCGAGCATGTCATGGAAATCGGCATGGGTGGCAAGGCGGCGTCGCAGTTTCTGGAAGGTGAGCGGCGTTTTGACATTACCCTGCGTTATGAAGAAAATGCCCGTAATTCGGTAGCGGGACTGGAAAATCTGACAGTGCAAACTCCGGGCGGTTTACGTATCCCCCTGTCGGAATTGGCGACGATTAACATCAATCAGGGTGCTTCCCGGATTAGTCGGGAAGACAACATGCGCCGAATTGCCATTAAATGTAATTTGATCGACCGCGATCAAGGTAGCTTTGTCGCCGAAGCCCAGCAAAAAGTGGCCGCTCAAGTCGATTTGCCGCCGGGTTACCGTATTGTCTGGAGCGGACAGTTTGAAAATCAGCAACGGGCCATGAAGCGATTGGCAGTTATCGTACCGATCAGTTTGGGACTGATCTTTGTGTTATTGTTTTGGGCTTTTATGTCGATTAAAAATGCACTACTGATTCTTATGAATGTGCCCTTCGCAATGATCGGTGGTATCCTGATTTTGTTGGCGACCGGGATTAACCTTAGTGTCTCCGCAGCGGTCGGTTTTATTGCCTTATTTGGTATTGCCGTACAAAATGGCGTAATTTTGGTTTCGCAACTGAACAAGCTGCGAAGAGAAGGCCAGTCGCTACACGATGCCATAGTCAATGGCTCGGTCAGTCGTCTCAGACCTGTGGTAATGACGGCTATGATGGCCATGCTGGGGCTGTTTCCTGCCGCTCTTTCTACCAGTGTCGGTTCGGAAACGGCAAAACCTTTCGCCGTAGTGATTATTGGTGGCTTATTGACGGCCACTCTTTTAACCTTGACCTTGTTGCCGGCGTTGTATCGCTATTTTGCCGAACCTGACGAACTTTAAAGGAAATTAATGAAAGAAATACGTGCCTTTATTCAGCCTCACAAGCTTAGTCATGTCACCATGGCACTGCTTGAAGTCCCCGGATTTCCCGGTATGACGGTTATGGATTGTGATGGTTTTGGTCGTGAACGTACGCAACACGTTCAGGATTACAAGCCTTTTTTGCCTAAAAAACGCCTTGAAATTTTCGCCCCGGACAATTTGGTGGAAATTATTTTTGAAACTATCATACAGGCTGCCTATAGCGGACAGCATGGTGACGGCAAAGTCTATATCATGGATATGCTTGAAGGCACGCGTATCAGTACCGGTGAAAGGGATGCTGATTTGGGGTAGTGTTGAGTCTTTAATCGGCACATCTAAAGGCATGTCACCACGAAGACACGAAGGACACGAAGAAAAAGCGTAGAAATTATGGTATTCACTGGTTCTGAAAATCACACTTTACTCCCGCTTGGGAGCCAGTGAATAGAGCAATCAGGTTCGATTACCCTCGATGCCACTATGTTTCATCAAGGCTACTTATTGATGAGTGGTTTGCGCACCTCGATAAACACTTAACCAGCACAAAAATAGCTTTAGCAATGACGGATGAGCAGTTAGCACACCTCAATGAGCTGTTTATATCCCTCAAATAAGCAGTTAGCACATCCTGATTAGTACCTAAGCATTTCAAAAAAGTATAAGTAATATCGGATTAACTGTCGGCAAACCCTGAGAGAAGGTTTTCCAACCCTGATATTCACTTAACCAGCATAAAAGAATTTAAGCAATATAGAACCAGCGATTTGCACACACGGATAATCGGTTTGCATTTTTTGCATAAGCGGTTTGCGCACCTTGGTAAGTACTTAAACTTTTCAAAATAGTATAAGCAATAACGGATTAGTGATTGGCAAACCCTGATACCCGGTTTGCAAGCTCTGAAAACTCCCTAACCGGCATAAAATAATTTAAACAAAGCCGGATAGCCGGTTTGCCTATTAGCATAGTCGGTTATGCGACTAGCAAAACCACTCAGCCGGCACAAAATAACCATAATAATAATGGCTTACCGGAAAATAAGGCAATGTATTGCTCGGTAAGACTTGATGAGTAATCAACAAGCACAAAATAAACTAATTAAGGCTTGAATACCGACTATCAAGGTGTGAAAAGTCACTAGCAAGGTCGCAAAACCAGCCTGTCCAATCGGCAAACCAGAAAATAATCATTGGTAATTTGAAGATAAAAACCACAGCGCTTCGATGCTACTCAGAGTTTGTAATTCAATTCTCCCTTCTCTGATTTCCAAGTTTCAGAGACGATGAAAGTATTATCAAAAACAACCAAAATCAACACAAAATAGCAAAAAATATGCTGTAAGTTATTGATTCTTGGTTGCCGAAATCAAAATTCAACCCGAATTTTGATTGCTTTCACAGTCTCTTCAGCTTGGGAATCAGAGAAGTAATGACCGATTAGCGTTCAGCAAATTGAAGTTAGCTATTAGTTCCCGGATGCTTGAGTATTTTGAGCATTATGTTTGTAACTCGAATAAAAGAGACAATCATGGCTAAACAAGTTGCAATCCATAAGAAGCCATATGTATCCCATAATAATCCATATATACTGCTACTTGTATTAATAAAATATCCCATTAATGCAACACAACAGAATAAAAGGCTAAGCCATATTGCTTGGCCGAGATATGAAACCAAATCTACTAGATAATTTGTATTACGTATTCTCTTCATCACAGGAGAATCCAAGGCCATCAAGATAGCCTTTGCTGTAGCTAAGAAACCTGTAAGAATTGCACCTATAGTTAATGATGACCCTAATAGACCCTCCTTATTTGGCAAAGTTATGCCCATGCACCACCAAAGCAATGACCCAGAAGCGGCAATAAAATATGGAAGCCATCTTTCTAGGAATAACTGCATATTAAAACAGCCTAACCCAGCTATTAAAAGCTGAATTTAAGGCTTGATATCTAGCTTCTCGGGTGAAGCGAAGGTCTTCGCCAACACAAATATCATTGAAAGAACGAGATAATCGTTGTGCTATGAGATCAACGATTTCTATTTTGGCATCAAGGTTTTGAAGGATACCTACTTGAAGCCTTGACACAGAAAACGGGTTTTCTTCAGATTTTAATTTTAGTAGGACAGCAGTATTATCAATAATATCAGATAGATAATGATTGCGCTTGCGGCCAGCTGAAATGGTCACTTCTAATTTACTACCATTTGACTGATTACCAATGTCTATAGCTTGTGCTAGTGATGTACCTGCTACCCTGTCATCGTTATTAAATAATCGAGGGTCAATTGCAAAATCTAATTTTGTTATTGCTTGGCGCTCTAGGAAGCGTCGCTCGACATCAGCGTCATATTTAGGACGAAACTCATAGACATATACCTCGGCATCCACAAAGGAATTAAAAAAATCTTGCATAGCACCAGCCCTAGTACCATAGTGGTTATATTGGATTATTGCGTGCTTTGTATGAGGGTCGTATAGAAAGGCAGTTTCTTCACAGAAAACTTCATCTGTTTGGAAGACGAAGCCTCTTATTGGTGTAGTCTTAGATGCCGCACCTGGGCCATGCGTTGAGCGAAATTTTCCAAAATCGACATACCAATAACCATCATCCTTTTGCTCAATATGCTCAATTCTGTAGTCAGTCATACTGACTGTTCGAATACGTAGCTCAAGAGGCAGTTTTGAAATTTCTGCTAGAAGTGTTTCTAGTGATGCCGTGTTATTAACAGGGACGACACTAAAAGCATGGACGTTCATCTTTTCTTGCATGTAATTTCCTTATACTCGATGTTCAAGTTTTTAAATTCTTTACATTCTTATTTTTGGCAAATCATCCAGCGGCACGGTACTGTAGCGAAGTCGTGGGTTCCAGTCGGCCTAAATCTCTGCCAACCATATGCTTGCCGGAAGGCATTAACTGAAAAATATCGTCAACAAGTACAGCCAATTCTTTAAGTTTCTCTGCTGGATTCTGGTGCTCCAGCAATGTTTTGATAAATTCGAGCAGCACATCCATTTGAGACTTTCTTTGCAGGCTACCTACGGTATACGCGGGCAGTTTGTTTTCTATACGGGCCATCTGCTCTGGGTGAAGGAGAAGGCAATGGTCAAGCAACAGACTCAGAATCAGGCCACGGCTTGATCCCTCTTCATCCAATTGTTTGGCCTCACGCCCCCATCCTTCATAAAGCTTCCAGTCCTCAAAGAAAACCTCTACAAGCCATCTCAATGTGTAGGCTTGAATAATATCCATGGTGCGCCACGTCATATTGGTGGCCACTAAATAGCGGTAATCGCTTTCGCCTTCATATTTCAGGGCAACGACTAAGCGTTTCTTGCCATGCGCAAGCACTTTTAATCGAGCACTGCTCACGGTCGCTTTAACCTCTTCACCGCCACGCACCCGCAAAGTCACTTCTACGCCGTTGTTGATGGTATTGAAATAGTCCTTCAAATTCCTTTTCTTGCTTCGATATTCAATGATCTGGTTCTCGCGTAACTGGCTGATAACTTGGTTAATATCAAATATCCGTGAAGCGGTATCCATAAAACCCGCTTCGCCGTACAAGGCATCAGCCAACACGGCTTTGATTTTGATATCACCATGGGCATCCTTAAAAGCTTGCAGCAGTCGTAAAGCAAGTTGCGTTTTTGTTGGATACCGACTATCGCGCATAGGCTGAACAGGGCGATCTTTTTTCGCCATGCCCGCTTTTTTCAAGCGTTTATCTTCCTTACTCCATGCCGTTAGCGCCGGATCAGGCCTGTAAAAAGCAAAGCCTACCGGAAGCGTGACGGTCTGCGTCACCAGCAATAATAAAACCACCGTCTGTCCGTTGACATAGCCCCCTGAAACCTTGTGTTTTTGCTTATGAACGCCATAAATTCGCTTGGTTCGCTTTGAGCGTGCCCGATCCGATTCATCGAGGACCAGTACACCTTCTGTAATCCCGTGCCGTTTCAAAACCAATGTCACACTCGCCAAAAGCAAATAATCCCAGGCTACTTTTGCTTCGCGAAACATCCACGAAAGTGCGGCAATCTTGCGTTCTCCCAAGCTCGCACGCTCGAACTTCGCCCAGCACACCGAATTGGTCAGTAATATTCCCGTCAAACAAAATCCCAACCAAATCTTTTGTAGTGGCGTCAGTTTAGCGGTGGGCTTTAGCTTTCTCAGAGCCGCATCTAAATCGGTGACAAAAGTTTTTATAAACTGCGCAGGCTCGTTCATCAACATATTGTTGAAATACGTCCAATTCTAGCACTGATTGGCTTACCCGTTTTCCTGCTGTTTTTCTAAGCTAAAAAACTTGAACATTGAGTTATAGTCACTTTGGTAGATCATTACTACTAAATTATTATTAAGTAAGTATAACAGAACGGTGATGATAAAATACTAAAAAAACTTTAAACACCGTAATTTATTATCAGGATAACTTCTGCTAAATATATAATATTTTCAAGAATAGAGCTTTAGAAAAGATATTTTAGTGATATTGTTGTAATGTTTCGGTCAAATGAAACTAACTGGCGATAATTTTTTCGTGTATGGTCAGGTAGGTATATCTTTTCGTGCCCGGCATTTTCGTGTTACAGAGCATGAATGGCATTGAGGAAATCTCTCGATATTTTGATTTTGACCGTTGGGCAAGGAAAAAGATGTTGCTCAACATATAATACGACTTGCCAATCGAAAAGCCTTATTCCGGCAAAGGAGTTATGCTGATTCCCAAGCTTCAGCTTGGGAATCAGAGGTGTTTGGAAAGCAAAGAACCTAATCTTCCAACTGCTGAATGCCATCCAACAGCCATTTGGGTTGGATACTGATTTTAGGTTTAACAAAATGCCAAACTTCTCTGACTTGTTCGGTTTGAGCATTGATGTCTTCGCGCATGATGGCATCAAACAATACCACGGCTTCCAGTTCTGAACCGATTTCCCTGACTTCCAGTAGCTCGGCATCGAGTTTTAATATGTCGGTGTGGTTTTCAGTCGGAGAGCTTTTAAGTTGTTGCTGAATTTCGGCAAAGACTTTGTCGGTTGATAAGCCTCTGATTTCACCGAGATCACCATCATCCCAGGCTTTTTGAAGGGTAGTGAACGCGATTTTGGCACCCGATAAAAAGGCTTGTTGATCAAAGTCGGCAGGAACAACAATGGCGTTATTAACGCTGGTATCCGGTTGAAAATTTTGATTGGTTGTGGATGTTTTATCTTTTTTGAATAAAATATCGGTATTAAAACCCGCCGGATTACTTTGATCTGATTGCGCTTCCTGATAATTATCAGCGGTACGGTTATAGGCTGGTTGCTTTGCCGCTTTTGCTTTGGCGGCAAATAGTTTATAGAGTAAAAAAGCGACTCCCCCCAATACCAGAATGTCCATAAAGTTAAAGTTTTCAAAAGCACCGCCAAAGAACAGCGAGCCTAATAAACCACCCAGTGCCAAACCTCCCAACATACCCATTAAACCGCCGCGACTGGCCATGCCTTGTCTCGCGGTCTGGTTTTGAGCCGTCGCCTGTTGTTGGCTGGCAGAACGGCTGGGCGGTATTGCCGAGCGTTTATAGGGGGCACTGTAAGAAGAGCGACCGCCAAAAGAGCCTCCGCCGCCGAAACGTTTGGCATCGGCATCCGATATAACACCGATGCCTAAAGATAAAATGATTAAACAGAAAGCAATAATACTGGTATTTTTTTTCATAAATCACCAAAGTTAAATAAATTTGTTATGGACTATTAGTTATGAGATATGGGCTAAAGGTAAATTTTTAAGGGCTAATTGATATTTACGCTTATAATCACCCAACCGAAATTGATACCCCTTACTTGTTTTACTAATATAACATTGTCTGCATGTTTTCAACACTTCGCATATTATTAGTCATTTTTCTGACGATGTTGCAATTCATTGCACCGTTGGTACATGCTCATGCGAGTATGGATGAGGCAAAGCAAGGGCTGCATATTCCAGGGCTTGAGGGCTTTGGTGCTGCTCACAATCGACTGGCAGGCCAAGTAAAGGCATTGCCTTATAACATCTCTGTAGACGGTCTGATTGTGGCTGTTGACATGGGTATCCGGCAAAGCCAGACCAAAGCTCCGGTTGATGCCGATAGCAATTATTATCTTCACCAACAACACCGCTTCATATTTGCTGACGTAGCCTCCCGGTTTGATGCCAATTTTTCTCCGCAGCCACAACAGCTGGCTTTTTGTTTATTTATTCCATCCCCGCCTTCACGTGCGCCTCCTGCACAATAAAATTCCCCCTGTTTTGTAAAGATACGAATTATCGTATTTTGTTAAGTCGGCGCTATTTTGGCGTTGCTACCTATCGCGCGGTTAAATCCGCATTGAGCTTACCTTATGTTTTTATTAAACATTTTCAGTAAACCACTGTCTGGTATCTTGCTTCGGCAGGCATTTTTTTTACTGGCAATATTATTGCTGATTCCTTGGTCGGCTTATTGTCAAGCGGCTGCCTGGGAACTGGATAACACTATATCTATGGTTGATCATCATGATTCCATTACTATTGATGCCACCTTAACGCTATCCAAGCTCATTGATTTAACGATGGAGAAATACCCTGATGTGAGTTGGCTTAACGCTTTGGAAGAAGAAGCTGCAGCTATTTCAGAGCGTAGTAAAAGTTGGACCGCCGGAGCATCACAAGCCACTGTTGGCTATCAGTCCATAGCGTCTTTCAAACTCAATTATGGAACAGCCGGTGTGCAGGTACCGTTATGGAATTTGGGGCAGCGTGACGCCGAACATAATCTGGCCAATCAGGCTGAAACCAGTGCCCAATCACAGGCAGTGGGGATTAAGTTACGTGTTGCCGGCTTGGTTAGAGGCGCTTTGTGGAATATGGCTCTGGTAAATATTCGTTATGAGCAGGCACAAGCGGAGCTGGATATTTATGAAAAATTATTGGCGACTATCAAGCGCCGCGTTGAATTGGGAGACCTGCCACGTGCGGATGAGTTATTGGCGCAAACCGAATTATTGCAACGGCGGTCAGTGTTTACCCAGGCTGAAGCGGAATTAATGCATGCCCGCAAACGTTATTCTTCCATTACTCAACTGACTAAAATGCCGGTTATTTATGAAGAAAAATTAGTGGCATTAAAAGAAATTGAGCAAAGCCACCCCGCTTTAGTGGCAGTTAACAGTCAGATTGAGCGTAAACAGGCAGAGATTACTGCCATTAAATCAATAGGTTCAGGGCAGAGTCATGTTCTCGCGGGATTATTAAGTGATGAAGGTAATGATCCACGTAGTAATAAAGCCGAATTTTTTAATGTTGGCGTCATTGTTCCTTTTGGGGGTAACGCACATTTACAACCGCAGATTGCTGCAGTCAATGTTGAGTTAAACAAATTATTTGCCGAGCGTGAACAGTTGTTCCGTGATTTGGAGCAGGCGCATCATGAAGCCGAACATAATCTGGAAGTTAATCGGGTTGAATTAGGTACCGCCAATGAACAGAAAAAAGTATCCGAAGAATTGTTAACTATGACGCAACTGGCGTTTTCTGTGGGCGAAATTAATCTGCTGGATTTGTTAAAAATTGAGTCACGAACACAACAAGCCATTCTCAATGCTAAAGAACGTAAAGTTATGTTACAGCGAGATAGAGCTTTTTATAACCAGGCAGTAGGAGTTATGCCATGAGATCGTATAAATTTTTACTGCTGTTAAATTTTCTGGGCTGGGCGCTATGGTTTTGCCCACCGGCGAACGCTGAAAATACGTTTAAAATAACTCAGGCGTATTTTGATAATTTAGGCGTTACGTTAAGCAAACTGGAATCAACCCAACAAATTCCGGTATTAACTGCACCAGCCAAAGTAGTGGTTCCTCCTGCTCATGAATATATTGTTAGCGCCTCTCAGGCCGGATTAATCATTAAACTGAATGCAGCAATCGGCGATAAGGTTACCAAAGGTGACGTATTAGCTCAGCTAAACAGTCCTGACTTGCTTTCCATGCAGCGTCTATACCTTAAAGCGGTTAACGAGATGCAATTAAGTTTTCTGTCCTTTCAACGTGATAAAAAACTGCTGGAAGATGGCGTTATCGCTGACAGACGTTGGCAAGAAACGCTTAGTAAATACAATGCTATTGTTTCCGAGGCGAATGAATATAAGCAGCTTCTGCAAATATCGGGAATGACCGCGACCGAAATTGATCATCTGGGTAAAACCCATCAATTAAGTAGTCAGTTAAGTGTCCATTCACCTATTTCAGGTGTGGTTATGGAACGGGTAGCGGTCGCTGGAGAGCGAGTGAATATATTGGCTCCGTTATATCGTATTGCCAATCTGGACGAGCTTTGGCTGGAGATTAATATCCCTCATGAGCGCATAGGCAGCGTTAAAGTAGGTGATCAGGTTTTGGTTGAAAATAGTGCGGTTATTGCACAGATTACTTTATTGGGACAAAGCGTTAATCCGGAAAATCAGACGTTATTGGCGCGGGCTATTATCCTTACCAAGCAGTTGCCAGAAAATGAGCAATCAGAGGTAAGGGTAGGACAAACTATCAATACCCAAATTATTGAATTTAGTGAAAAAGGCGCATTTAAAGTACCCAATACCGCGATTGCCCAAAATGAAGGCAAGTTTTACATTTTTGTCCGTAATCCGGAGGGCTTTACTGTCAGCCAGATAACGGTAAAAGGCAAGCAGGGTGATGAGTCGATTATTACGGGTGATTTTAGCGGTGCTGAAGATATTGCCAGCAAAGGCGCGGTGGCGCTGAAGGCCAAATGGCTGGGTTTGGGGAGTGCTGAATAATGGCCGGCTTGATTCGTTTTGCACTGAGTCAGCGGTTATTGATGATGGTTGTGGTCTTACTGCTATCCGGCGGCGGTTATTATGCCTTAAAAAATATTCCTATTGATGCTTTCCCTGAGGTTTCGCCAACTCAGGTAAAAATTATTGTTAAAGCGCCCGGGATGACACCTGTAGAAGTTGAGGCGAGAATAACGGCTCCTATAGAGATTGAACTGCTGGGGATTCCGCACCAAACCATGCTGCGTTCTATTGCCAAATACGCCTTAACGGATATTACCGTTGATTTTGCCGAAGGCACCGATATTTATTGGGCGCGTCAGCAGATTGCAGAGCGCTTGAATACCATGTGGAGTAACTTGCCGGAGGGAGTTCAAGGTGGTATTGCGCCAATGACGACGCCCTTGGGTGAAATGTTTATGTTTACCGTAGAAGGCGGCGGTTTAAGTTTAATGGAACACCGTGATTTACTGGACTGGGTTATTCGTCCGGCGTTACGAACCGTTTCAGGGGTAGCCGATGTTAACTCTCTGGGTGGTGTGGTGAGAAGCTTTGAGGTGATTCCTGATAATACCCGGTTATCCGCCAGAGGCATTAGTATTGAGAAGCTGATACAAGCATTAAAACGCAATAATCGCAATGATGGAGCCGGTCGCATGACCGATGGTGAAGAAGCGCTTATTGTCAGGGCTGAAGGCCGAATTAAGGTTCTGGCTGATGTCGGTACTATTGTCGTCGATAATAAAAACGGTATTCCGATTACGGTCGGTGATATCGCCGAAATTAAAATTGGTTCGCTGACACGTTATGGTGCCGTGAGTAAAAATGGCGCAGGCGAGGCGGTTACCGGCTTGGTATTAAGTTTGCGCGGTGCCAATGCCAAACAAACCATTGCCGGAATTGAAAAAAAACTGGCTGAAATCAGTCCGGGATTTCCACCAGGCGTTACCGCTAAAGTTTTCTATAATCGCGGTAACCTTGTCGACAAGGCCGTCGAGACGGTTTTGCATGCCTTGCTCGAAGCGATAGCTTTAGTGGTGGTTTTACTGCTTTTATTTTTAGGTAATTTGCGCGCTGCGGTCGTGGTTGCCTTGTCTTTACCGTTGGCGGCCCTGTTCACTTTTATATTGATGAACTACATGGGTATGTCGGCAAACCTCATGAGCTTGGGTGGTTTGGCGATTGCTATCGGCATGTTGGTGGATGCCGCCGTTGTGGTCGTTGAAAATCTTATTACCCATCTGGCTCATGTCGAAAAGGCACGGCGTTTGCCACGTCTGCATGTTATTTATAGGGCCACTTGCGAAGTGGCAGGGCCGGTTACTTCCGGCATTTTAATTATTATTATCGTTTTCTTGCCGCTGCTGACTCTGCAAGGTCTGGAAGGTAAATTATTTACGCCGGTTGCCTTAACTATCGTTTTTGCACTGAGTGGTTCGCTGATATTGTCGCTTACCGTTATTCCCGTTGTCGCCTCTTACTTGCTGAAAGAAGTTTCCCATGAAGAGCCCTGGCTGCCCAGACAGTTACAAAAGGCTTATCAGCCGGCTTTATTATGGTGTCTGGCAAACAGTAAAAAAGTATTTATAGCCGCCGGTGCTTTATTAGCCGTGACTATCGTGGTGTTTTCCCAGATAGGCAGTACCTTTATGCCAACGATGGATGAAGGCGATATTATTTTGCAACTGGAAAAACTGCCATCGATAACGCTTGAGCAATCGGTAGCGCTGGATGGTCAGGTTCAGAAAAATCTGCGTAAAAATATTCCTGAAATAGTGACTATTGTTTCTCGGGTGGGTTCTGATGAATTGGGCCTTGATCCTATGGGTTTGAATGAAACGGATACGTTTTTAATACTAAAAGCCAAAGACCAATGGCGGATGGAGACCAAAGAAGCGTTGATTGAAGAAATTCGTAAAGTAATGGCACAAACCCCAGGCATTGCCTTTGGTTTTACTCAGCCCATTGAGATGCGGGTTTCAGAAATGTTAACGGGTACGCGCGGCGATGTGGCGGTTAAGTTATTTGGTTCTGATCTGGCCGTATTAAATGAAAAGGCTACGGAAATAGCGGAAATATTAAAACATATTACCGGTTCCACCGATGTCTTTGCCAAACAAAACAGCGGGATGCAATTTTTACAGTTAACGATAGACAAGCTGGCTGCCGGACGTTTGGGTTTGGATAGTGACACGATTGAAACGCTGTTACGTGCCCAGATTGAAGGTTTAAATTTAGGGATTGTTCAGGAGGGTATTAAACGTACCCCACTGATTTTGCGTGGCAGCAGTAATACCGCTAATTTTGATGACCTGCAAATTACCTTGCCAAATGGCGGGCATGTGCCGGTAACCGCTATTGCCAAAATCGAAAAAGTTGAGGGTGTTGTTTCGATTGGCAGAGAACGGGGACAGCGTTTTGTCGTGATTCGCAGCAATGTTCAGGATCGTGATTTGGTTGGTTTTGTCGATGAAGCCCGTAAAGCGGTTGCTGAAAAAATTAAATTGCCGGCAGGCTATACCGTTGAATTTGGCGGTCAGTTTGAAAATCAACAACGTGCAGCGGCAACTTTGTCACTGGTTGTTCCGGTCTCGTTAGGCTTGATTTTTTTGCTGTTATTTTCAACTTTTGGCTCGGTACGCCAAGCTGTGCTGGTGTTATCAAATATTCCACTGGCAATGATTGGGGGTGTTTTCGCCTTGTGGGGTTCCGGTGAATATTTATCCGTACCGGCCTCGGTTGGTTTTATCGCTTTGCTGGGGATAGCGGTGCTTAACGGTGTCGTGATGGTCAGTTATTTTAATCAACTCATAGCAACCGGTATGGACTTGGTTAAAGTGGTGACGTTAGGCTCTTCACGGCGCTTAAGGCCGGTATTGATGACTGCCAGTATTGCAGCATTTGGATTGATTCCGTTACTATTTGCAACCGGTCCTGGCTCTGAAATTCAGCGACCTTTGGCTATCGTGGTGATTGGCGGGCTGGTTTCTTCTACGTTTTTAACTTTATTTTTATTACCGATTTTGTTTAAGTTATTCGGCTTGCCCAAGGAGATCAAACCATGAGTTGCACAGAGTATTTGGTGACACTTAATATTCCGCCCAGTCTTGAAGAATTGATGGTTGACAGTCTGTTGTTACTAGAGTCGGAGCATGGCTTTAGTAGTTTTCCGGTCAGGGCGCATCATCATAATAACAGCGGTTTATCGTTGGCTGAGCAAGTGGCCGGTCGTCAGAAACGAATCCGTTTTCAGATGTATGTACCGGTAGAAGAATTGCCGGCATTATTGGCGCAATTACGCGAGGAGTTTTCTGATTCGGGTATTCAATATTGGGTTTTGCCGGTGATAGAAGCGGGGATTATTTAAACTACACCCGGTCGGGGCAGGCCTGTGTGTCTGCCCCTAAATTGGACGAACCTGTTGGGCAGGGCGAACACATATAGACTTTTAGAAATTAAACTTCCAATTCACGTCGCTGTAAGTCCATACAGATACCATCCCTTCAAGGGATGGTATCTGTCGACATAGAAATTATTTATCTGAAAATGTATAGGATCGCCCTATGTATTTAATTCTGGTCGAGGTTTATTACCTCGACCGATAGCTTAAAAATCTAAACAAATTGCCATTTATTCGATAAGCCCTTCTGCTTTCATGGCTTTTTGCACGGTAGGACGTTCGGAAATTTTTTCAGCATATCTTGCCAGTGCCGGCCAGCGGGAAATATCAATATTGACATATTGCCCCCAGCTTAGCGTGACGAATAAATAAGCATCAGCCACACTAAAATGATCGCCAAGCAAATAAGGTTGTGACGAAAGGTGTTCTGCAACAGTATCAAGACGGGTTATCAGGATACTGGTCGCCAACTCTTTTGCAGTTTCGGAAGCGGTCGCATTAAACAGCGGCGTAAAACTTTTATGAATTTCAGTTGAGATAAAGTTGAGCCATTGTTGTAGTTTATAACGCTCGAAAGTACCCGCTGCCGGGATTAATTTTTTATCAGGTGCCTGATCGGCAAGATACTGGATAATGGCCGGGCCTTCACTAAGCTGGTTGCCATCATCTAGTATCAGCAGGGGCACGTAGCCGTTAGGATTGAGCTGGCGGAAGTCTTCGCCGTTTTCAGTCAGCTTGTTTGCTAAATCAACTTTAATCAGTTCGATTGGCAGTTCTGCTTCGCAGGCGACAATATGCGGTGATAGTGAGCAGGCACCGGGACTGTAATAGAGTTTCATTATTTATTCCTCTTGGGTTGTGTGAAGATTACATCAATCTTTGGTTACTTCAATCTGAATGGCAATATAGACGTCATCAGCCAGTTTTTGCGCATATTTGTCTATGCCAAAATCAGAGCGTTTGATGGTGGTCGTCGCATTTGCACCGCAGGTGTTCTTCATGTTGATCAGATTTATTCCGCAATAAAAATGATCTACCGTCAGATGTACGGGTTTGGAAATACCGTGTAGCGTTAATACGCCATCTGAAGCAACAAGTTGGTCTTTGATGAAGTGTAGCTTGTCTGATATAAATTTAATTTGTGGATACCGATCAGCATCAAGAAATTCTTTGCCGCGTAAATGCTTTTCCAGTTCAGCAAGTCCGGTGCTGATAGACGCTGTTTCGATAGATATTAAAATATAGCCGCTTGCCGATGCCGGGTCAATAAGCACTTTGCCGCTCGTCTCGTTAAAACGGCCTCTTTGAATTGAAAATCCTTGATGATTAATCTCAAAGCTTGGAAAAGTATGCTTTGGATCAACGGTATAAGAATTGGCAGCGGTGGCGGAAAAACTCAATGTACTGCCAATAATCAGTGCAAGGATGGTCTTTGTCATAATGTTTTTGATATTATCACTTTTTAAATTAATGTTTTATTAACTGCTGCAGCTTGTGCCACTATCGCTAACCAAGGTTGCTCATGACGGGGTTTGCCTGGTGGCCGGTAATAATGATCAAGCACTGCAAATCCGGCTTTTTCCAAAAATAGTCTGCAGGTTTCAATTTGCATGTAAAGGCCGTACCGTTGTTCTGACCAACCCTCATCATTACCGCGAGGGATGGATAAAAATAAAATTCCGCCAGGCTTCAAGGCGATGTAAAGGTCAGCAAGAACGCGAGGCAATTCCTGGCTGGGAACGTGAAACAGTGAAGCATTGGCAAAAATACCATCGAAAGCTTGGTTGGGTAATTCCAGGCCAAGAAATTTTTGATGAAGAATAACACAGCTTGTATGGCGGCGAGCCATGTTACAAAATTCCTCGCTACCATCGAGGCCCACTGGCCGGTGTCCCAAGGATTTAAAGTAGTTGACATCTCGTCCTGGCCCACAGCCAAAGTCTAAAATATCCAGTTTTTTTCCTGCCGGGAAGGGTGCCAAAAACGCCTGATAGTTTTGAGCGACATCGTGATCTTTTGTACCATTCCAAAACGCTTCAGCATTTTGGTTGTAGTGTCCTACCGTTACTGTTTCGATTTCATCCAAGATCTGATTTGTTTGTTCCATTATTACTTTTTATCTGTGTTACGTATGCTTTATGGTTTTTTATAGTACTGAAGCGTGACGGGGTTTGCAACCTTGTTACCCACGTTTTGAAAGCTACTGAAGTCTTCAAACGTGTTGGCCGGGGTTGGAGCGCCGGCCGGCGTTGTTTGTCGTTTTTTACTGGATCACGGTTTTTTCATGGTATCCAGAGCATTGAAATCTTCATAAATAATGGCAGGATCAGTGTTTAAAAACACGTTTTCATTTAATTGCTTTAAACAAACAGCATTTAAAGTCACTTGTTCATATAACCAATAATATCGGTCAGCTTCAAAAATACTATACCGGCAATTATATTTGCATTGTATCCATTGATTATCCACAGAGCCAATTACTTGGCGCATCTCGGCTGATTTTGCACCGAGATACGTCATGATTTTCGTATCTAAATCAATTTGAAAGCGATCAAACAGGATGTTTTTATT
This sequence comes from Methylobacter sp. S3L5C, assembly GCF_022788635.1. NCBI lineage: Bacteria > Pseudomonadati > Pseudomonadota > Gammaproteobacteria > Methylococcales > Methylococcaceae > Methylobacter > Methylobacter sp. S3L5C. Next base: position 1,551,836 of record NZ_CP076024.1, read on the forward strand.
CATGTTTTTGGGCGGTTTTACGCGAGTACCTTGAATATCATCACCATGCTGATCGATAATGCATTGCCGGTCACACACATAAACAGCGGGTGGAAAGCTTAGCGGATATTTATCGGGGCTTTTGGCGCGCAAATTTTCATGAGCCTCGGTTCGTTGGCTTTTATCCCATTGCTTGATGACAATTTGTAAAATTAACACGTGTATTTCTTGGGCAAGAAGCAACTAAACAGCATGTAAACTGCCATCTTGACTATTGATGTTGAAGGCTTTACCAAAGCCGAAAACGTAACGTCCACTTTCTGGATGCAAAGCAAATAAATGAAAGTCTGATAATGAGCGCAATACACTAACAACTTCGCCAAATTTATCCTGCAAGGCTTCTAGTTGAGCCGTATAAACGAGTTCATCGGGCATTATTTCTTTAACACGACAGCTTAATGCTACCCGTTCCCGTGCAAAAAGGTTACCGGACTCAGCTTCTGGACGTATAAACAGGATTGATGCCAGCGGGTTATTGAGTAAATTGGTGGTATGGCTGGCCAGTTCACTGACATAGATATAAAAGGTGCCTGCGTGGTCACGTACAAAAGGTGCGTAGCTAATGCCAGGAACACCCAGTGTTGAGACGGTTGACAGTGTGAGTGTTTGCGAGGACAAGATCAGTTCATGATAACGCTGCGTAAACTCGTCAATTTCTCGTGTGCTTATTTCACTCATCGCGTTTTTTGGGATTGTAATCGCGAAAATCAATGTCGGGGAAAATGTTATCCATAATCTCCAGCGCGGCCAGATAACGTTCGTTTATTCTGTTTTTACGAATACAGTCGTGTAAATAGTTAAATCTGGCAAGGTGATCTGTTATGCGTTTATTCGCGTAGTCGATAGTCGTTCCTGATTTTATTATGAATGGCCAGTCAGATGCTTGTGCCAGTAAAATTGATCTTGCTGCCTGATTTAAGGCCCGGGTCTGTAATGGATTGACTGCCAAGCTTTGAAGATCTGACGCCAGTTTTTCCATATCGGTTTCGGCTTTGTGTAGAAAAGGATAAATCCAGCCATTGGTTTCATTGATCCAGTAACTGGAATAACCTTGGTCACCCCAGGTTGATGCACAAGGCGTGGCTATCTGGTGAGATGTTTGCCGTTTTAAATAATCACTACAACTAACCGTCTGCACGCTATTGGTATTTTCGCTTGCCAGACGCAGCACCGACTCTAACCAATGCGGTCCTTCAAACCACCAATGGCCAAAGAGTTCGGCATCGTAAGGGGCTACGATTATTGGCGGTCTATCCATGTTGGCACAAAGCGCATCAATCTGCTGCTGGCGTTTGTTGATAAAATCCCGGGCGTGTTGACGGGCTTTTTCTAGTGCTTTTTGAGGATTGTAGAGTTCCTTGGGCAAATCTTTGCCGGTCACGCGATAATATTTGATGCCGGTATTGATGCGTGTTTTATCATCGAGAATATAGGGGGCGATATAATCAAAATCAAGGTCGAAGCCTATATCCCGGTAGTATTCTCGGTAATCGAAATCACCAGGGTAACCTTCTTGAGAGCTCCAAACCTGTCTTGATGATTCCGGATCGCGTGCAAAAGCAGCGACGCCATTGCCACAGTCCAGCGGTGCGTAGACACCGTTACGGGGAGCCTCGGTTGCATCCATAATGCCATGGCTGTCGACAAAAAAATAGTTGATGCCGGCTTCTGCCAACAGTGTTTCAACGCCAGGGTAGTAGGCACATTCAGGTAACCAAAAGCCGGTAGGTGAGAAACCCAGATGCGCTTCAAAGGTTTTAACACCCATATTGATTTGATTGCGAACGGCCGTTTCGCTAACGTTGAGCAATGGCAGAAAGCCGTGAGTGGCTGCGCAGGTTATTAATTCAAGCGTACCTGCGTTGTGATGCTTTTTAAAAGCCGTTAACAAGTCACAGTTATAGTGATTCTGATAGATATCCAGCGTGTTTTGAAAGAAACCGAGGTAATACTGAGCCAGTTTTTGATAGTCAGGTTGTTGCCGGGTTCTGATGATTTCTTTTTCTGCCAGTTCCAGTAATTTATGCAGGTACTTGAGATAACGTGTTTGTAATAAATCATCACGCAGCATGGTAATTAGTGGCGGTGATAGAGATAGAGTCAGCCTATAATCCACACCATCTTTTTGCAGTCGGTCAAGTACGCCAATTAACGGAATGTAGCATTCGGTTATGGCTTCGAATAACCAGTTTTCTTCAAAAAAGCTTTCGTGCTCTGGATGTCGCACATAGGGTAGGTGTGCATGGAGTATGATGCCAAGAAATCCTGTTTTCATGTCGCTACGGGTTATTTTGCTGGCCGGAGGCACTATTATTTTGGTAACAGGAGGTTTCCCGACTAGCTGTGATGAGAGTTGGTATGGGTTTGAACAGATGCTGATTGTTTTTAGCCGGATTGAGCATTAGTTTTCCAGCTGGAACATGGGTCGTATTCGACTGAGCGAATGGAGTCAGACTATTGTTTTTATTGCGTTTTCCAATGGTCGCGCAATACGTTGTTTCATGGCTATGCATCGGTAGGGCAACATTTTGTTGAGCCTGGGCACTATCAATGGCAACGTCGAAGTATGGTTTTGGTTTAGTGGTGTCTGTGTTTTTGTCAGGCTCGGCATAAATTCTTAAGGTCAGTTGCTGACCTGAAGACATTTTTTGGGCATCAATTAGTTTATCCTTTACCAGATTCCAGTAGACATAAAGATGATCAGGATCGACTGGCAAGAGTATTAGTTCCTGTGTGTTGTTTGATGCGATGGGCGCGAAGTCCCTGCTGATTTCTTCGCTGATCTCAAGCATTTCTTTCGGTGAGAAAGCTTGATGATGAGCGGGGCTTACAATTTTAGTAGCAAAAACAGGCGTAAATTCTCGATTAATTTCTTGACTAATTTCAAGTATTTCTTCGGAAGACAGTCTGATTTGGGGGTTATATCTTGAATGCAAAAATGTCATCATCAGCCCTAAATCGTTACTGTTACTTGTCTAAAGTTTTTCCATACAGCCATGTTAATGAATGAAGTGCTTGTTTGGTTTTTAAAGTTGATTTTGAAAAGCAGTCACGATTACCAGTATACTTGTTAAGTTGGGTGCTATCATCCAATTTGTTACAAAAAATGCCAAACTTTGGCGATTGTTTTTACAACAACCCAAAGCTGTCAGCATCGATGACATAGCTTGATAACGCTATTTATTTCGTTTCCGGAATGCCGGATAACAACAATTTATTAATTTGCCAATACATAAATCCATGACCGTACCGCTAGATATTATAGACATAAAATACTTCCTTGATGAAGATATAGGATCCGGGGACATAACTGCTGCCATTATTCCTGAGGCCGATCATGCGCTTGCAGAAGTCGTTACGCGTGAAGATATGATAATGTGTGGCCAGGCTTGGTTTGATGCGGTATTCAAGCATTTGGATGCTAACGTAACTATTAGTTGGTTGGTAGCAGAAGGCGAGGCCGTTAAAAAAAATAGCACATTATGTAAGCTCAGTGGTTTGGCGAGAGGGTTGCTAACCGGCGAGCGTACGGCGTTAAATTTTTTACAGTTTTTGTCGGCGACCGCAACCGTTGCCAAGCATTATTCAGATGCGGTTGCCGGCACCGGATGCAAAGTGCTGGATACCCGCAAAACTATTCCGGGACTAAGAAATGCGCAAAAATATGCCGTTGCCTGTGGTGGCTGTTATAACCATCGTATAGGTTTGTATGATGGTGTGTTAATCAAAGAAAATCATATTATGGCAGCAGGCTCGATTACCGAGGCAATAGTAACGGCTAGATTACTAACTAAAGTGTTGGTGGAAGTTGAAGTTGAATCCATGACGGAATTAATTGAGGCGCTTGCGGCAAAACCGGATCGGATTATGCTTGACAATTTCAGTCTTGACGATTTGTACGCAGCGGTAAAACTGACTGCCGGCGCCATAGAGCTTGAGGCATCCGGTAATATTGAACTCGATAATATACGCAGCATTGCTGAAACCGGCGTTGATTATATTTCTATCGGCGCATTAACTAAACATGTTAAAGCGGTTGATTTATCCATGCGTATAAAAGTTGGTGAGTTAGATAAATCGTCAATGTAGAGGCAATGTTGTGTGATTGAAAAATAACGTAGGGGCAATCCTGTGTGATTACCCAAGACAAGTAACCTAAAAAGGCGACTTAGATGGCTGAAAATATTGAAGCATTATTTAAATAAACTAGTTGCGGGGGGTTATGTTATTGGCGTCAGCGATGGTGAGCGGAAAAATGCATTTATCGCAGCGTGGGTGATGCCCGTTTCTTTTACCCCGTCTTTGCTGGCGATCAGCATTAATCCGGAACATTATTCTTATCAGTTGTTGCAAGCTGGGGGCGTTTGTACGGTCAATATTTTGGGGCAAGACAATCTACCGTAGAGGAGCATTTTGGTCGCTCAGCCCAAGATAAAATAAGTGGCTTTCAATGGCAAAAAGGTAAAGCCGGTGCGCCGATTTTATTAGCAAGCCTGACATATTTTGATTGTGAGGTCAGTCATTACGCCGATGCCGGCGACATGGATGGCAGTAGTCAGTTATATGAATAATTTGTTCTTGTTATCCACGAAAATTACAAAAAAATCAAATAGATAGGAGGCTGTAGATGCCTATAGATTGTTACCTGACGGTGAGTTAATATCTTGATATATTTGGTTTTTCTTGGATTCGTTTGTTTTGGGCTTTGGTGTTCGAGTCGCTATTTTAAAACGAGGCAGGCACCAAAGTTAGCCAAGGTGTTGCTCGGAAAACGCCAGTTGTTAGCGTCAAAAAATAGCGGGTTTTTCAATCAACGTATTCAAAAACGGTGATGATTTGTTTTATGCCAGGTTGGAGTCTGGTAACGTTGATAACAATAGTACCTTCATCACGATGGACTAAACCCATCAAGTAAACAATTCCATTTTCAGTAATGACTTTTATCATGGCCGGGTCAAAATCGGGCATTGTTCTAATTTGATCAAGTGCTACTTTTACGGTTTCGGTAATTAATTGGTCATTAGCGCGTGAACTGGAATCACTGGGATACGCAATAGTTAAATTGTCATGTATTAGTTTTACATTGGGAGCAACCTGGACGATAGCAATGATTTTTTTTTTCAATTCTTCGCTAGGGGCTTCTCCGGTAATCAGTACCGCACCATTATAGGCAGTTATAGTAAAGTGACATTGGCTGGGCAAATCATCTTCGGAATTTAGCTCCGAGTAGGCTTCCATTTCAATATTTTTATCAATTAAAATGGCTTCACGAGAACGACGGTCTTGTAATAACGATTGCTCTGTTATTTCCTGGTAGTTTCTTGGGGCGGTAGAGCATGCGCCAATCAAAAAGCAATTAAGCAGGATAAAGGACAAAAATATTTTTTTCATGGCTTAAGTAAAGTAAGTAGATAAATAGTTATCAACCGAATAATTGATGATCAATCAAATCACACAGGCAATGGGTAATTAGTACATGAATTTCCTGAATGCGTGCGTTTGAGCTTGACGGTACCCGAATTTCTATATCTGTTTCACGCAGTAAGGGGGCAATCATGCCGCCATTGTTGCCGGTTAACGCGATAACTGATATGTCTTTGTCATGTGCAGTGGTAATCGCTTTGGCTATATTGGCTGAATTATTGCCATCGGTATATACCATTAATATATCTCCGCTTTGCCCTAGTGCTCTAAGTTGTTTCGCGAAAATGTCATCAAAGTTATAGTCATTAGCTATTGCAGTGATGGTTGCCGTGTCTGTGGTTAAGGCGATGACCGGTAACGAAGGGCGATCTCGCTCAAATTGGTTAAGCATGGCTGATGATAGTAGTTGTACGCAGGTTGCTGAGCGACCATTGCCACAGGCGAGTATTTTTTTATCATTCAGTAACGTAGTAACCAGTCGTTGCGAGGCATACTCTATCAGTTCACACAGGTAGGTCATGGCATCCTGCTGGGCTTGGATGCTGTCAGAGAAATGATTAATGATTCTGTCTTGTAAGTTCATGGTGTGATGATTAGTTTAAAAAGCATTTTGTATCCACTCCAGGTTACCATTGCCGGAAATGGCAACAACATCAAAGCGTAGTGGTCGGTCTTCTTTTTGGGTTGATAAGTAACTATGCGTTGCCGCTATTATACGTGATTGTTTTGCCCGCGTGATACTCTCTAAGGCACTACCGTATTGATCTGTTTTACGATAGCGAACTTCGATAACAACCAGGGTTTTCTGGTCGCTCATAATTAAATCGAGTTCCCCCATTTTACAGCGGTAGTTACGGCAAACCGGCTTTAGTCCTTTATTTACCAGAAATTTATGGGCCTGTTCTTCAGCGCTTTCACCGCGAATCAAGTGTGCCGCTTTGGTTTTTAATTTAGTAAACAGCATGGTTAATCTCCTGTTGGCATTTATTCTGTTAACAATAAAAAGATCAAGATACTGATATAATTTGGCACTATTTGGGCAAGTGCTGAACATAATCATGGTAGTCCATGATTTTTATAATGTATCTTTTAATTAGAGGTTATATGAATGAGCGTATCGAATGTTAACTGAGTTTGGCAAATTATACGTTGTTGCTACGCCAATAGGTAATTTAGGCGATATGAGTTTTAGGGCGGTCGAGGTATTAAAAAAAGTTGATTTGATTGCTGCTGAAGATACCCGGCACGTAAAAATGCTGTTACAGCATTATGGCATTACCAACAAGCTGGTTTCATTGCATCAGTATAACGAGGATAAAGCATCTTTGGTATTACTGGAAAAATTGCGGGAAGGACAGTCAGTTGCGCTGGTCTCCGATGCGGGAACGCCGTTGTTAAGCGACCCGGGCATGCCGCTGGTGAAAATGGTGAAGGATGCGGGTCTTGATGTTGTGCCCATTCCGGGAGCTTGTGCGTTAATTGCAGCATTATCGGCGGCAGGGTTGCCGGTTACGCAGTTTTCATTTGAGGGCTTTTTACCGAGAACCTCATCGGCACGTAAAGCTTTTTTTAGCGAAAGGCTTTTGTCCCAAAAAACCTGGGTATTTTATGAGTCCTGTCATCGAATTTTGGCCTCATTACAAGATATGGCAGAGATATTACCTTTGGATCGCCAGATCGTCATTGCCAGAGAATTGACCAAAATTCATGAGACTATTGTGAAAACCACTTTGGGGGATGCCCTGCAATTGGTAGAGCAAAACGATAATATGAGAAAAGGCGAATTTGTTGTTATTGTCGATGGGGCTGTTTTTGATAAAAAAGAACAACTTGTTACCCCTGATCAGGAAAAATTGCTTAATGTGTTATTGCGAGAGTGTTCTATTAAGACTGCTGTTGCAATGGCTGTAGAAATTACCGGAGTTAGAAAGAAGTTGTTGTACCAGGCAGCATTAGAAATTGATAAAGGAAAAGACGCTTAACTTTAATGTTATCGATATGCGATAAATAATCTTGCTCACCTATGTTTTTACTATAAATAGTGCAAAAATTAAATAATTCTGGAGCAATTGCTTGATTTATTAGATTAGCGTTGGCTTGATTAATACAGTATACTAAGGAGTGAAAGAGTTGGCTGGACAGTCGCTGTTTTATCGTCATGATAAAATGGAGGAAAGTCCGGGCTCCATTGGGCAGGGTGCCAGGTAACGCCTGGGAGGCGTGAGCCTACGGAAAGTGCCGCAGAAAATATACCGCCTGTCATTTATGATCGGTAAGGGTGAAAAGGTGCGGTAAGAGCGCACCGCGCAACTGGTAACAGGAGTGGCATGGTAAACCCCACCCGGAGCAAGATCAAATAGAGGGACAGACGCGTGGCCCGCGCGGTTCCTGGGTAGATTGCTTGAGCTGCAGGGTGACTTGCAGTCTAGATGAATGACTGTTCTCGACAGAACCCGGCTTACAGGCCGACTCTTTCTTTTTTGTTGCTGCCGCGTGTTTTTTGATCATGGAATTACTTGATATCAATGAAATTCATTGATATTTTTGACTTAAAGAAGCGCCGGTTAGCATAGCGCCACAATATCCTCTTCGTTATTCCACTCCTCATTAAAAAGCCTACCTCCTTTTTGTAAGCTTGTACTTAAAGTATTACCTTAACTAGAGTAATTAACCACCTGATAAAACATAGGATTTTTTTTGCCGTATTTTGCGTGGTGTAAGCTTTTTTGGAGGGACAGGCAAGTCATTGTAAAAAAAAAAAGACTTTAAGTGAAATCATCCTTGACTATGAACAGTTTGGAATTTATAGTGATTCCAAGTGGTAATAAAGTGGTTAAAAGTGGTTTTTTTAGGGTATATGGATTAAGTCATGTTTCGGGGAATCAGTTTAATTAATTTGGATGATAAAGGACGTCTTGCAATTCCAACCCGTTACCGGGAAGAATTACAGGATTGTTGTGAGCGTCAAATGATTGTAACGGTTGCTGTAGACGAACGATGTATTGGAGAAAATGGCTGTTTATGGCTTTATCCACTACCTGAATGGGAAAAGCTTGAGTTAACTATTAGCAAGTTACCAACTTTAAATAAGATGGCCGGAAAGTTAAGGCGCTTTGTTATTGGTAACGCATCTGAATGCGAAGTTGATGGACAAGGTCGTTTGTTATTACCGGACAAGCTAAGGAAATTTGCTGGTATGGATAAAAAAATTATCTTGGTCGGTCAGCTTAACAAGTTTGAAATATGGAATGAAAGTGCCTGGACAGCCAAAGAAAAACAATGGCTGGATGGTGATGATAATGAAGGTCTGGAAGAGTTGGGGTCTTTATCTTTTTAAATTACGGGAGATTTGTTAGTGAAGCATTTACCCGTTATGTATGCAGAAGCCCTGCAGCAATTGGCGATTAAAGAAGATGGTATTTATCTTGATTGTACATTTGGACGTGGTGGGCATAGTCAGGGTATCTTGAATCTGCTGGGCGAAAATGGACAGCTAATTGCTTTTGATCGTGATTCTGATGCGATCAACTCAGATTATGCAGAGGCAATGCTTTCGGACAAGCGGTTCACGCTAAAGCATAGCTGCTTTTCTCAATTGGAAAGTATAGTCGAAAGTGTAAGCTTGGTAGGAAAAGTTGATGGAATCTTGCTGGATTTAGGGGTGTCGTCACCTCAATTGGATAATCCTGAGAGAGGTTTTAGTTTTTTGCGGGATGGTCCTTTGGATATGCGCATGGATGGTAATGCAGGTGTTTCTGCCGAGCAGTGGTTGGCAAGTGTTGATGAGAAAGATCTGGTTAAGGTCTTGTTTGAGTATGGTGAAGAAAAATTTGCACGGCGTATAGCTCGGGCAATAGTAGAAAAAAGGGTGGAATCATCTATTTCAACAACCCGGCAATTAGCCCAGCTAATTGAAGATGTAGTTCCGTTAAGAGAGAAGCACAAGCATCCTGCAACACGGACTTTTCAAGCAATACGTATTGAAATTAATAGCGAACTGGATGAATTAAAAAATGTTTTGGAGCAGTCGGCTCGGGTGCTTGCACCGGAAGGGCGATTGGTCGTGATTTCTTTTCACTCGTTGGAAGACAGAATTGTAAAGCGTTTTATTAGAAACGAATCCGGTGCCAAGTATAACCCTGGTAAATTACCTATAAAGGAAGTTGATATTGCCAAAGGTATCTTAAAGAAAGTGAGTAAAGCGTTGAAAGCTGATGCGCAGGAAATAAGAGAAAATCCAAGAGCCAGAAGTGCCGTCATGCGAGTTGCTGAGAGAGTTTAAGTGGTTATAAATCGGCTGGTAAGTGTGGTAGGTATCGTACTTTTATTGTCGGCGTTAGCAGTGATTTATAGTAAATACTACTCACGTTTGATTTTTATTGAGATCCAAAAACAGGAAAGAGCTTTGGATCAATATGAAGTTGAATGGGGACAGATGCAGTTAGAGTTGACTATGCTGGCAGAACAAAATCGGATAGAACTGGTGGCACGCGAGCAATTGAAGTTGGTTATGCCATTACGAGAAAAAATTATTTATATCAAACCGTAAATGTTAGATTTTCGAGCAAGAAGTACGACAAAACAATCGACAGACAATTTTTCAGGTAGAAGAAAATTTCTGGTTATTTTTATGATGGTTTGCATGCTGTTACTGACCGGGCGTGCGATTGATTTACAAGTCGTGAGCAAACAATTTCTTAAGCACCAGGGTGATATGAGGCAGGTTGATGAGGTTTCTGTCTCAGCATACAGGGGTATGATTACAGACAGAAATGGTGATCCTCTGGCAATTAGTACGCCAGTCGAATCTATCTGGATAAATCCCCGAGAGCTTAAGTTTGCGAAAGAAGATCAGTTAAGACTGATGGAAAAACTGTTGCATTTGCCAATTGGAAAAGTCACTGAATGGATTAAGGAGGATTCACACAGACAGTTTCTTTATATTGCACGCCGGGTTAATCCACAACTGGGTACTCAAGTGAAAGAGTTAAAACTTGAAGGCGTTTATTTTGAGCGCGAATTCAAACGTTTTTATCCTTCAGGGGGCGTTTCTGCACATTTGGTCGGCTTTACCAATGTTGATGATATCGGGCAGGCAGGAATGGAGTCTGGTTATGAACAATTGTTGAAAGGAATTTCTGGTAGCAAGCGGGTTATCAGGGATGGTCAGCGTCGAATTATTGCTGATATAGAAAATATACAAGAACCTGTTTCAGGAAAAACTCTTGAGTTAAGTATTGATCAGCGTATTCAATATCTGGCGTATCGAGAATTGCAATTGGCAGTTAGCGCCAATAAGGCAAAGTCCGGGGCATTAGTGGTATTGGATGCAAAAAATGGGGAAGTTTTGGCGGCAGTTAGCCAGCCATCTTTTAATCCGAATACCAGAAGTAATTTGAAAGAGAGTTTGTATCGGAATAGGGCGGTTACTGATGTATTTGAGCCCGGATCAACGGTTAAGCCTTTTGTTGTTGCTGCGGCTTTGGACGGCGGTTATATAAGTCCTAATGCCATTTTTGCTACGCATGGAACCTATCAAATAGGGCGCAATACCGTTAAAGATACCCATAATTACGGCACCATGGATTTAACACATGTTATCAAGAAATCCAGCAATATTGGTGTCACTATGATGTCCTTAAAAATGCCACCGAAATATTTTTGGGGTATTTATCATCAGCTTGGTTTTGGCGTTTCAGCGGGTTCAGGTTTTCCAGGCGAGGCCAGTGGTACTTTGCTGGGTTATAAAAAATGGCACGATTTCGATCGGGCTATTTTGTCATTCGGTTATGGTTTGAGTAGTTCGACATTGCAACTGGCAAGGGCTTATACGGCGTTGGCAGATGATGGTATTTTGCATTCGGTAAGCTTGCTAAAACGTGAAGAAGATGATGATGCTGTGCGGATATTTTCAGCTAAAACAGCAAAAAGTGTCAGGAAAATGATGGAAACCGTGATTATGAAAGATGGTACTGCTTATGAAGCCAGAGTAGACGGTTACAGTGCCGCAGGTAAAACCGGGACAGCAAAAAAAGCCGGCTCCAGAGGCTATACAGAGAAGAGTTATTTTGCTGTTTTTGCCGGAATGGCGCCTGCCAGTGACCCGCGTTTGATTATTGTCGTTATGATTGATGAGCCTTCTGCCGGTCAGTATTATGGCGGTCTGGTTTCAGCACCGGTATTTTCAAAAGTAATGGCTGGAGCATTAAGAATACTTGGGGTTGCTCCCGATCAAGAAGGAACTATGCCGGTTTTGTTAACGCAGAAAAGTCAGTAACACAGATTATGAAACTCAGTGATTTGTTGGAGGATTTTGTCTCATTTCCTGGTTCAAGCTTGGACTTGATAAATACTGTGCCCATTACGGGTCTGACTTTAGACAGTCGGAAAGTCGCTAAGGGTAATGTATTTATTGCCTTGGCAGGTGCCAGCCAACATGGACTGGTTCATGTTGTACAAGCTCTTGATAAGGGTGCTTGTACGGTTGTTTTTGATCCTGCCGGTGAGGGCAGGCAATTGGCTGGTCAGATTAGTTATGTGCCGATTATTGCGGTCGACGATCTGAGTTTGAAGCTGGGTGATATGGCATCCCGTTATTATGATCAACCGTCTAAATTTATGGCGGTGATTGGTATAACCGGGACTAACGGAAAAACGTCTTGTAGTCAGTTTTTAAGTCAGATGCTTAATGATTGCGGCATCATCGGCACATTGGGCTGGGGTGAGTGGGGCAAGCTGGATAAAACGCTTAATACCACGCCTGATGCCTTGGAAACACAACGCATATTGGCAGAATTAAAAAAAGACAACAAAAAAATAGTCGCTATGGAGGTTTCGTCGCATGGTTTGGAGCAGGGCAGGGTTAATGGCGTTACTTTTAAAGGTGCGGTGTTTACCAATATTAGCCGTGATCATTTGGATTATCACGGGACTATGGAAGCCTATTTACAGGCTAAATTAAAACTGCTTAACAAGCCGGGGCTGGAATTTGCCGTAGTCAACCTTGATGATTTCTATAGCGACCGTATTATTGCCGCTGTGCCTGAATCAGCAGTTGTCTGGGGTACTAGTGTTCAAGGGAGAATGCTCGGCTCCTGCGAATCCGTTAGCGCAGACGCTGTTGTGCATAAAGCCGATGGTATTGAATTTGATGTCCGCTGGAGGCAAGACAGTCAGCGGGTAAAAGTGCCACTTTATGGTGACTTTAATATTGAAAATATCTTGACCGTGCTTGCTGTGATGTTGGCAATGGGTGTTTCAATGTCTGAGGCGGTAAAAAAATTACATTTTATAACGCCGGTTACAGGACGTATGGAGCGTTTTGGTGGCGATGGACAGCCACTGATTTTTGTCGATTATGCACATACTCCTGACGCACTGGACAAAGTTTTATCCAGCTTGAGAAAACATTGCGAGCAAGCTTTATGGGTGGTATTCGGCTGTGGAGGCAACAGGGACAAGGGTAAACGTCCACAAATGGGGCATATTGCCGAGCAGTGGGCGGATCATGTGATTGTTACCGATGATAATCCGCGATTTGAAAATAGACTGGACATAGTTAAGGATATTTTAGCGGGTTGTACTGAGCTGATTGATCAAAATTCCAGCGGTAAAATTGAAGTGATAGAGCATAGAGAGCAGGCAATACATAGTGCGATAGCCAGGGCTGGTGAACAAGATTGTATTGTGATCGCAGGTAAGGGCCATGAAAGTTATCAGGATATCAGTGGAGTGCAAATAGCATTCAATGATAGTCAGGTTGTTATTGACGCATTAAAAATGAGAACCGGATAAAAATGAAAATGATGCTAAGTGAATGTGCTGAAGCAGTAAAAGGGATGCTGGTTGGAGAAGATACCGCCATTACATCTATCAGCATAGACACGCGGGCAATTAAGCCGGGACAACTTTATATTGCTATTAAAGGATACAACTTTGATGGTAATGAGTTTGTTGATCAAGCCGAACAAGCAGGAGCAGCTGCGGCTGTTGTGCACCAAGGTGTTAAATCAACTTTGCCGCATATTATTGTCGACGATACACGCTTGGCCTTGGCTGGACTGGCAGGAGCTTGGCGACGGTATCTGGCCGGGCATGGAAGCCAGGCACTTTCGGTAGTCGGTATTACCGGTAGTAACGGTAAGACGACGGTCAAGGAAATGGTTGCTGCAATCTTGGCAGTTGATGCGTCTGTACTGTTTACGCAGGGTAACCTGAACAACGATATTGGGGTGCCATTGACGTTGCTGCGATTGAATGAACAGCATCGTTATGCGGTGATTGAAATGGGCGCCAATCATGCAGGAGAAATTGCCTACACCAGTACTTATGCGCAGGCTGATGTTGTCATTATTACCAATGCAGGCGCGGCACATCTGGAAGGCTTTGGAACTATTGAGGGTGTTGCAAAAGCGAAAGGCGAACTTATTGAGACACTTAAAAAAGACGGCATTGCTGTTATTAATCATGATGACGACTATTTTGACTATTGGAAAGCAGTCGCCGGAACTAGACAAATTACCTCATTCGGTCTGAATGACGGTGCCGATGTATCGGCTAAAATGATTAAAGCGGAAATACGTAATCAAGCTTTTGTTACCACATTTGATTTGGTTACCAGGCTGGGTACGGTTGATATTATTTTAAAACTGGCAGGTCAGCATAATGTGGTTAATGCTCTCGCGGCTACGGCGGCAAGTCTGGCTTTGGGGTTGAACCTCAAACAGATTAAGCAGGGCCTGGAAAGTGTCAAGCCGGTGACCGGAAGGTTGCAGCCTTTGGTTAGTCGTTTGGGCAATATCGTTATTGACGATACTTATAATGCAAATTCGGCTTCACTGACAGCAGGGCTTGATGTGCTGGCTAATTTTACGGGTAAGCCTTGGTTGGTCTTCGGTGCTTTTGGTGAATTGGGTCCTGATAGTCCAAAAATACATGAGGAAATGGGTGTTTTTATTAAAGCCAAGGGCGTTGTAAGGCTGTTGGCTGTTGGTGAGGATAGTAAAAATACTGTAAAAGCCTTTGGCGATGGAGCCACTTTTTTTGAAAAACAACAAGATTTGATTGACGCACTAAAACAAGAATTAAAAGGCGATGAAACGATTTTGATTAAAGGCTCACGAGTGCAGCACATGGAAAATGTAGCGGCAGCTTTAGTTGAAAATTTCAGGAATTAAACGATGTTACTTTATTTTGCAGATTATTTAATGACTTTTGATGGCGGTTTCAGGGTATTTCATTACCTGACTTTTCGCGCCATTTTGGGTGCATTAACCGCATTGCTGATTTCTTTTATTATCGGTCCGGTAATGATTAGAAAATTAAGTCATAAAAAAATAGGCCAAAGTATTCGTGAACTGGGACCGCAATCACATTACGAGAAATCAGGAACGCCTACCATGGGCGGAACTTTAATACTGGTTGCCATTGCGGTTAGTACTTTGCTTTGGGCTGATCTTGGTAACCGTTATATATGGGTAATCCTTTTGGTAACAATGGGTTATGGCGTCATTGGTTTTGTCGATGATTACCGCAAAGTTGTCAAGCGCAATAGCGATGGTTTGTCGGCTAAAGCCAAATATCTGGCGCAATCAGTCATAGGTTTAACGGCTGCGATTTTTTTGTATAAAACGGCAATTTTACCGGCAGAGACCCAATTCATCATTCCCTTTTTTAAGGACGTTATGGTGGATATGGGCTGGATGTATATTGTCCTGACTTATTTTGTCATCGTTGGAACCAGTAACGCCGTAAATTTGACTGATGGACTGGATGGTTTGGCAATTATGCCGACAGTTATGGTTGCCGCAGGTTTGGGTATTTTTGCTTATCTGTCAGGACATGTGACTTTTTCAGATTATCTGGCTATTCCTTATCTGCCTAATGCCGGGGAGTTGATGGTATTTTGCGCTGCTTTAGTGGGTGCCGGACTAGGTTTTTTATGGTTTAACGCCTATCCCGCCATGGTGTTTATGGGGGATGTCGGAGCATTGGCACTGGGTGCTGCTTTAGGTGTGTTGGCGGTGTTGGTCAGGCAAGAAATTGTATTGATGATTATGGGTGGTGTTTTTGTCATGGAAACGTTATCAGTGATCATTCAGGTTGCCTCTTTTAAGCTAACGGGAAAACGGGTTTTTCGCATGGCTCCGATACATCATCATTTTGAATTGAAAGGATGGCCGGAACCCAGGGTTATTGTTCGATTCTGGATTATCACGTTCATTCTGGTGCTGATTGGCTTGGCAACATTAAAATTGAGATGATAAAAATGCACAAGATAAGTAAATGGTTTTGTCTGCTTTCAGCTTGGCGAGTGATTTCAAGATGATCATGGATAGTGTGGCGATTATCAACTCGTTAAAAAAGAATTTTGCACTGGATCCACAAACTTCAAAAGTTTTGGTGGTAGGGCTTGGACATACCGGTATTTCGGTTGCGCATTATTTACACAAACTCGGGTTTAATTTCGCCATCACTGATAGTCGTGATAAGCCGCCATTAATTGATGAATTTTTGCAGGTGATGCCTGATATGCCGGTTTTTAGCGGCGGTTTTGATGAGGCTGCTTTTAAAGTGGCAACACATTTGGTGGTCAGTCCAGGCGTCCCTCTGACTGAAAAGTCGATTGTCAAAGCAATTGCCAATGGTTCAAAGATAGTTAGTGATATTGATCTGCTCGCCTGTTCCGTTAACGTACCGATTGTCGCAATTACCGGCTCTAACGGTAAAAGTACGGTTACGACCATGCTCGGCGAAATGGCAAAATATGTAGGGAAAAAAGTTGGCGTTGGTGGCAATTTGGGTACGCCAGCATTGGAATTGTTGGAGCCGTCCACCGAATTGTTTGTCCTGGAGCTTTCCAGCTTTCAGCTTGAACGAACTACTGTTCTGAATGCCGCTGCGGCAACTGTGCTTAATATTTCTGCCGATCATCTTGACAGGCATGTCGATATACAAAATTACGCACAGGAAAAACAGCGCGTGTTTAGAGGTAATGGTGTCATGGTCATTAATATCGATGACCCTATTGTCGACGCGATGCAAAAAACAGGGAGGCGTATTTTGACATTTTCGATTAAAAAAGAGGCTGATTTTTATATCTCCCATAAGCAGGGTGTCGAGTATCTGATGCACAATCAACAGTGTTTGATGCCATTAGCCCAATTACCGCTTGAAGGCAGGCATAATGCCGCCAATGCGCTGGCTGCGCTGGCGCTGGGTGTGTCGATAGGATTAGATGAACAAGTAATGTGTCAGGCCTTGAAAACATTTAAAGGGCTTGATCACCGAATGCAACTAGTCGCAGAAATAGCTGGTATTACTTGGGTAAACGATTCAAAAGCAACCAATATTGGTGCCTGTATTGCAGCATTACAAGGTTATGATCGTAAGGTCATTCTGATTGCGGGTGGTGACGCGAAAGGGGCTGATATGAACGAATTGACACCTGCCATCAAAGAAAAAGCAAAAAGTGTTGTGTTAATGGGTAAGGATGCTGGCTTGATAAAACAGGCCTTGAATGATTGTGTTCCTGTTTATACGGCTGAAAATATGGCGCAAGCGGTACAAATTTCCGCTGGTCTTGCACAGGTTGGCGACAGTGTATTGTTGTCTCCTGCGTGTGCCAGTCTTGATCAATATAAAAATTATCAGGATAGAGGCGATCAATTTTCTAAAGCAGTATTAGGGTTGCTTGCATGAATAAACGAGCGAAGCCATCCCGGATAGGACGGTTTCATTTTGATCCCATACTGATTGTTGTAACTACCAGTTTATTACTGATGGGTTATGTCATGGTGGCATCATCATCTCTGCATTTGGGGGTAAAAATAAGTGGTAACAGCTTTTATTATCCGATCAGGCAGACTCTGCATATAGGTCTTGGCTTGTTTTTAGGAACCTGTGTAGCACTAACACCTATCCATGTCTGGGAAAAAGCCGGGCAATGGTTGTTCATCGGCGGCTTGTTATTATTGGTGATTGTTCTGATTCCGGGGCTTGGCGTAAAGGTTAACGGGAGTACACGTTGGCTGTCACTAGGTGGTTTGAGGATACAGGTATCAGAAGTCGTTAAGTATTTTTCTATTATATATATGGCCGGGTACGTCACCCGACATCATAAATCAATACGGGAATCTGCTTTCGGCTTGATTAAGCCGTTGATTTTGTTTTCAGTAGCTAGCGTATTGTTGTTAATGGAACCGGATTTTGGTTCATCTGTGGTGATACTGGTTATTGCCATGGGTATTATGTTTTTGGCAGGCGCACGGCTATCGCAATTTATCATGTTGTTATCTTTTGTGGGTTTGCTGGCAGGATTACTGGTTTATTTTGAGCCTTATCGTATGAAACGGGTAACCAGTTTTATGGATCCATGGGCCGATCCTAAAGATACCGGTTATCAATTGGTTCATGCCCTTATTTCATTTGGACGTGGAGAATGGACGGGCGTGGGTTTGGGTAGTGGAATACAAAAGTTATTTTATTTACCTGAAGCGCATACCGATTTTTTATTTTCAGTTATCGCTGAAGAGTTAGGGTTGGTTGGCGTATTGACTGTTATCGGTTTATTTTCATTATTGGTCTGGCGCACTTTTCAGATAGGTATGGCAGCAGAGAAAGCCGGCGAGCAGTTTTCTGCTTTTATTGCTTATGGTTTGGGTATCTGGTTTGGATTTCAATCATTTGTCAACATGGGCGTTAATATGGGAATTTTGCCAACGAAAGGATTGACCTTGCCATTAATGAGTTATGGTGGAGGCAGTATGATGATTATGTGTTGTGCAGTGGCGTTGTTATTCCGGGTACAAAGCGAAGTTGCGGAGATCAATGCGAACACGCCAAAAGAAAGGTCAAAATGGTCAAGCGTATAGTTATTATGGCCGGAGGAACCGGTGGACATGTATTTCCGGCATTGGCAGTTGCACAATTGCTAACCGAAAAAGGCTGGCAAGTTAGCTGGTTAGGTACGCATAAGGGCTTGGAAAGTCGTGTAATTCCAGAGCATGGCATTGAAATCGACTGGTTGTCTGTTGCCGGTGTTCGTGGCAAGGGTTTGGCTGCCAAGATAACGGCCGTATTTATGCTGTTCAAAGCAGGTGTTCAGGCTATGAAAATATTACGCCGGCGTAAACCTGATGTGGTATTGGGGATGGGTGGCTTTGTTGCCGGTCCCGGTGGTTTGGTAGCAAAGCTGTTAGGTTTGCCTTTGGTTATTCATGAGCAAAACCGCATACCAGGCACTACCAATCGCTTGCTTGCACGTTTGGCGAATCAGGTGCTGGAGGCATTTCCAGGCAGTTTTAATGTCAAGATTAAAGCAAAGTGCACCGGTAACCCGCTAAGAAAACAGTTTCTTACCGCCTTGGAAAATGGCCGTCAGCGGCCTGAAAAAGAGGTCAGAATATTGGTTTTTGGTGGTAGTCAGGGTGCGCAAATATTAAATGAAATGGTACCGGAAGCTATCGCCGAATTTCAAAAATTCGGCTTGGCAACACAATCCGTGCAAATCAGGCATCAAACTGGCGCAGCTATGTTGTCTCAGGTTGAAAGTCGATATCAAGCTTTAGGTATTAAAGCAGAAACCAGTGCGTTTATTGATGACATGGTAGCGGCTTATCAAGAAGCTGATTTAGTGATTTGTAGGGCAGGAGCAATGACCGTCAGTGAAGTTGCGGCAATGGGTATTCCCGCCATTTTTATACCGTTACCAAGTGCTATTGATGATCATCAAACGGCTAATGCACGCTATTTAACTGATGCAGGCGCAGGACTACTATTAATGCAAAATAATTTAAATCCGCTAACGCTGGCAGAGCATATCACCAAGGCTCTCAATAATCTGGCTGTCATGAGCGATGCTGCACAACACTGCGCGCGTCTCGATGCAACAGCGGTTGTTGCCGGTTATTGTATTGCTGAGGCCGGTTTATGAATATCCCAAGCAGTACGCATGTGGCTTCTACCTTTGGTAATATTGAACGCATACATTTCGTTGGCATAGGCGGCACGGGAATGAGTGGTATCGCGGAGGTTTTATCTAATCTGGGTTATAAAGTTTCGGGTTCAGATATCAAAGCCAGTCCGGTGACGCAAAGACTCGTGGATTTGGGTGTGACGGTAACTATTGGCCATAAGCGTGAAAATGTCACGAAAGTTGATGTGGTGGTTGCGTCAACTGCCATAGATCGTAGTAATGAAGAAATTGACCAGGCGTATCTTAATAGAATTCCGGTGATTCCGCGTGCGGAAATGCTGGCTGAATTAATGCGCTTTCGATTTGGTATTGCGGTTGCCGGCACCCATGGTAAAACGACGACTACCAGCCTGACAGCCAGCATACTCGCAGAAGGTGGGTTGGATCCTACATTTGTTATTGGCGGTCGTTTAAATAGTTCGGGTAGTAATGCCAAGCTGGGTTTGGGTAATTATTTGGTTGCCGAAGCCGATGAAAGTGATGCGTCATTTTTATATCTCCAGCCCATGATGGCGGTGGTCACGAATATAGATCAAGATCATATGGAAACTTATCAGAATAGCTATCAACGCTTAAAAGATACGTTTGTAGAATTTTTACATCACTTGCCATTTTACGGTTTGGCGGTGATGTGTCTGGATGACGAAGGCGTAAGAGAAGTTTTACCGCAGCTATCCAAGCCGGTAATAACCTACGGGGTTCATGAAGATGCGGATATTCGTGCGGTAGCTATTAAGCAAGACGGGATGCTGACGACTTTTAGCGTCATTCGTCGAGGTGACTATCCGCCGTTACAAGTAACCTTAAATATGCCTGGTTGGCATAACATGCTTAATTCACTGGCGGCTATTGCTGTGGCAACCAAGTTGGAAGTTGCTGATGATGCCATCGTTAAAAGTCTGGGTGCATTTAAAGGCGTAGGCAGGCGTTTTCAGGTTCAGGGCGATTTGGCACTTGATGGCGGCAAGCTTACTCTGGTTGATGATTATGGACATCATCCTCGAGAAATTGCTGCAACTCTGGAGGCATTACGTCAAGCCTGGCCTGATAGGCGTTCTGTGGTCATTTTTCAACCACATAGATACACAAGAACTCGTGACTTGTTTGAAGATTTTGTACAAATACTGTCAACGGTCGATATCCTGATTCTTATGGATGTTTATTCGGCAGGCGAAGCCGAAATTGCCGGCGCAGATGGCAGGGCATTATGTCGGGCCATTCGAATGCGTGCACAAGTTGACCCAATATTTGTTGATGAATGGCAAGAGCTGCCAACAATATTGGCCGGCATCGTCAAGCCTGATGATGTGATTCTGACCATGGGCGCCGGCAATGTTGGACACTTTGCTACGCAGTTGCCCGAGTTATTGGCTGAAGCGCTAGAGTGTCGGACTTTGTCTGCGCATACGTTACCGGTATGAAAGGACGCTTGTTAAGCAATGAGAAACTGGCCAAATATACCAGTTGGCGTGTGGGCGGCCCCGCTGACCGACTGTATATTCCTTTTGACAAGCAAGACTTGTGTGAGTTTATAGGAGCTTTGCCAGCTTTAGAACCGGTATTTTGGATGGGATTGGGTAGCAATTTATTGGTCAGGGATGGTGGTATACGTGGCACGGTTATTAATACCAAGGGACGCTTGAAAGCAATGGAACTTGCCGAAGATGGTTCGGTTTATGTTGAGGTGGGTGTGCCTTGCGCCCATGTGGCCCGTTTTTGTGCAGAACAAGGTTTGATCGGTGCCGAGTTTTTGGCAGGTATACCCGGAACCATGGGCGGTGCTCTAAAAATGAATGCCGGAGCCTTTGGCGGAGAGACGTGGGGCATTGTTAAGCAGGTAGAAACGGTTGATTTGGCGGGTAAAACAGCATGTCGATATCCCGCAGATTTTAAGGTCAGCTACCGCTCGGTAAAAAGTATTGAAAACCAATGGTTTCTGAGTTGCCGATTGGAGCTGACGCAAGGTGACACCTTGACCAGTCAGCAAAAAATAAAAGGCTTTTTGGAAGCGAGGGCAAAAACACAGCCAACCAACCAGCCTAGTTGCGGATCGGTATTTAAAAATCCGGACGGTGATTATGCGGCAAGATTAATAGAAGCAGCAGGGCTAAAAGGATTTGCAATTGGTGGGGCCTGCGTATCGACAAAACATGCCAATTTTATTGTCAATACGGGTAACGCGACTGCTACTGATATCGAAGAATTAATTTACACTGTTCAACATAAAGTAAAGGAGTATCAAGGCGTGGAATTGCTGACTGAGGTTTGTATGGTAGGCGAACGTGACATAGAAACGAAAAATCTTGTTTCGCTACAAAACCCCGAAAAATTTGGCCGTGTTGCCGTATTGATGGGGGGATCAGCTGCAGAAAGACCGGTTTCACTAAGAAGTGGTGCCGCTGTTTATGACGCGCTAATACGTAAAGGTGTAGATGCTGTTGCTATTGATGTCAAGGGTAGCCCTATCGACGCGTTGGCCGGCATAAAAGTGGATAGGGTATTTAATATTATTCATGGTCGTGGCGGTGAAGACGGAGTACTTCAGGGTGTTCTGCAGGTTATGGGCATTCCTTATACCGGTAGCGGCGTTATGGCTTCGGCATTAACCATGGATAAGCTCAGAACCAAATTATGTTGGCAGGGATACGGCTTGACAACACCCGAATGGTGTTTGTTGCAAGATGAAAATGACATTGATAGCTGTATCGAAAAATTGGGTTTCCCTGTTATCGTCAAGCCTGCACAGGAAGGTTCGAGTATAGGAATGAGTAAAGCAAACTCAAGAGATGAGCTGCAAAAAGCGCTGCAAGTCGCATTGGCCTATCGTTGTGATGTTTATGCCGAAAGCTGGGTTACGGGCAAGGAATATACGGTTGCGATATTAAATGATGGGTCCTTACCGGTCATTCGTCTGGAATCTCCCAACGCTTTTTATGATTACGAAGCAAAATATAACGCGACGACGACTCAATATCATTGTCCTTGTGGTTTGGATCAAGAGCAGGAATTGTTCGTCAGAAATCTGGCATTAACTGCCAGTAAAGTCGTCGGCGTAAAGGGGTGGTCAAGAGTCGATGTTTTTATTGATGATTCTGGGCAGTATCAACTGATTGAAATCAATACCGTGCCCGGTATGACCGATCATAGTTTGGTGCCGATGGCCGCCAAACAGGCCGGTATCGATTTTGAAGAATTGGTCTGGCGGGTATTAGAAACCAGCCTAGAGTAATGAGTAACGTCGGCACTAAAATCTTGGTGATCGGGTTACTATTATTCGGTCTGGTTGGAATAGTTGGGTATGAAGTAGTAACGAATGAGTACATTAGGTCATTGCCTATTAAAAGTGCCTCACTACCCATTAAGTATGTGAGAACTGAGGGTGTTTTTCAATACCTTGCCAAAGACGAGGTAAAGGTTGTTTTAGAACCATTAGTCTTAACCGGTTTTTTTGATGCGGATATGCAGGCTATACACTTGGCGGTTTCAACCCTGCCATGGGTAGATTCAGTGACGGTAAAGCGTATTTGGCCTGATGCGATTGATATAAAAGTGCATGAAAAAAAACCTTATGCACGATGGGGTAAGGATAGTTTGATTACCGGGCAGGGTGCGATATTTACGCCAAAGAATATAGAGGGGTTTCAGAAGCTGACGGTTGTGACCGGGCCGGAGTTACAGCAAGTAAAAGTCCTGGAAATAATGAAGGGTATTAAAACAGCGTTGGCCGATCAGTCTATGGAATTGGCTGAGTTTAGTGTTAATAATCGGGGTGCCTGGAAAATCAAGTTGGCAACCGGCCTGGAAATACTGTTGGGGCGAAATGAGCAATTAAAAAAATTACAACGTTTTTTAAAAACGTTGACAGTACTAAAAAAAGAGCAAGTTGAGCAAATAGCAATTGTTGATTTGAGATATCCCAATGGCTATGCAGTTTCATGGAAACCTGGAGTCGCTGAGATTGATTGGCATGCCATGCAACCGACCCCCCAATGAACAAGCAAGAACACGAAAAGGCGAGACAGAGTAAATAACATGGCAAAAAAAACAGAGCGTAATTTAATAGTCGGATTGGACATCGGAACGTCAAAAGTCGCGGCTATTGTTGGTGAGCTCACCAGTGATGGCAACATAGAAATAATAGGCATAGGCACTTCGCCATCGCGAGGTCTTAAAAAAGGCGTTGTAGTCAATCTGGAGTCAACTGTTCATTCTATACAAAAAGCAATTGAAGAAGCCGAGCTAATGGCAGGATGCCAGATTAAGTCAGTTTTTGCGGGTATTGCAGGTAGTCATATTAGAAGTCTTAATTCTCATGGCATTGTGGCCATTAAGGATAAAGAAGTTACCCAATATGATATAGATAGGGTGATTGATTCTGCACGCGCTGTTGCCATTCCTGCTGACCAGAAAATTTTACATATTTTGCCGCAGGAGTTTGTTATTGATCTTCAGGACGGGATTAAAGAACCAATCGGGATGTCGGGTATTCGTCTGGAAGCTAAAGTACATATGGTTACAGGGAGCGTTAGCGCATCTCAGAATATCATTAAATGTATTCGCCGTTGTGGACTGGAAGTTGAGGATATAGTCCTTGAGCAATTGGCATCTTGTAACTCTGTGCTTACCGAAGATGAAAAGGAATTGGGTGTCTGTTTAATTGATATTGGCGGCGGCACAACGGATATTGCTATTTTTGTCGAAGGCGCAATTAAGCATACTGCGGTTATACCCATAGCTGGCGATCAGGTGACTAATGATATTGCCGTTGCTTTACGCACGCCAACGATAAATGCAGAAGATATCAAACGAAAATATGCCTGTGCGTTAACCCAATTAGCGAATGTTGATGGCATTATTGAAGTGCCGAGCATCGGCGATAGGGCACCACGAAAAATTTCAATGCAAAATCTGGCCGAGATTATAGAGCCGCGCTATGAAGAATTAATGTTGTTGGTGCAGTCGGAACTTAGGCGCAGTGGCAATGAAGAGTTAATAGCTGCTGGAGTTGTATTGACGGGTGGTAGTTCAAAAGTAATGGGATTAATTGAGCTGGCAGAAGAGATTTTTCACATGCCGGTGCGGATGGGTGGACCACAAAATGTTACCGGGTTAACTGAAGTGGTGAGAAATCCTATTCACTCCACGGGGGTAGGATTATTAATGTATGGAAAAGAACATCAAAGCTTGGGTAGAAGCATTGATTCTGAAGGTTTAGGGTGGTTTGCAAAAATGAAAAACTGGTTTCAGGGTAATTTTTAATAATATAAATTGTTTTTTTAAGGGGTAGTGTCGTGAAATATGAATTGGTTGATACATATAGTGAAACAGCCGTCATTAAAGTTATTGGTGTTGGTGGTGGTGGTGGTAATGCAGTTAATCACATGGTTGGTTGCCATATTGAGGGGGTTGAATTTATCTGTGCAAACACCGATGCACAGGCATTAAGAAAATTAACTGTTGATACCATCATCCAGTTAGGCGTCGAATTGACCAAAGGTTTGGGCGCAGGTACCAATCCTGAAATTGGCAAACATGCCGCAGAAGAAAATAAAGAGCGTATAAAAGAAGTTTTACAAGGCGCAGATATGGTTTTTCTGACTGCCGGTATGGGCGGTGGCACAGGTACTGGTGCTATTCCTGTTATTGCCCAAATCGCAAGAGAGATGGGTATCTTGACGGTTGCTGTAGTCACCAAGCCTTTTCTGTTTGAAGGCAAGAAGAAGCAGATCGTTGCAGAGCAAGGTATTGTAGAGCTTGAAAAATATGTAGATTCATTGATTACTATTCCTAACCAGAAATTATTGCCGGTACTGGGTAATAATGTGTCCTTGATAAATGCCTTTAAAGCGGCAAATGATGTATTACTGGATGCGGTACAAGGCATTACCGAGCTTATTATTCATCCCGGCATGATCAATGTCGATTTTGCCGATGTCAGAACGGTAATGTCGGGTATGGGTGCCGCTATTATGGGCATGGGTTCTGCATCTGGCGAGCATCGTGCACGTGAAGCTGCTGAAAAAGCCATTGCTTGCCCATTACTTGAAGATATCAATCTTCAAGGTGCGCGAGGTATTCTGGTTAACATTTCTGCAGCTGATATGGGGGTTGCCGAGTTTAATGAAGTGGGTAATATAGTTCATGAGTTCGCCTCAGAAGATGCCATTATTAAAATTGGTATGGCTATTGATTCTACCTTGGGTGATGAACTTAAAGTAACTGTTGTGGCTACCGGCATGGGTGCACCTCCGATGGCTGTTAAAGCACCGGTTAAAATGATGCAGAAATCGACTGCCAGTAATGCTAATTATGATGAATTGGATAAACCAACAGTTATGCGGCAGGGGGGCAAGAGCGAAAACAGAGAAACCCGTTTTGGTGCGCAAAGTAAAAAAGAGGTCGATTTGGATTATCTGGATATTCCGGCTTTTTTAAGACGGCAGGCAGATTGATTGTACTGAAAACAAAAAGCATAAATTCGGGAAAGGACAGGGTGCTCACCCTGTCCTGAACTTTATGTTGGTTTTTATCCCTGATCATGCCAACCAGGAATTTTGGGTTAATGTTGATTGGGTATTTGTTTAGCCTTGAAAATTATCGCGAGGAGTCTTGGTATTCTTCAGTCTACACAAAATTAAAGTACCTATTAATATCTGACATGAGCAATTATTTAGAAATCGTAACTTAAGGTAACCCGACCGGTAATGGGGGAGCCAGGCATGATGTTATTGTTATTATGTGCGGTCAGTACATAATTTTCGTTGGTTAAATTTTCCATATTCACTTGTAAACGTAACTTCTGGGTAAGTTTGGCGAAGAGTGCTGCATCCAGACGAGCATAAGCTGGGAGTACGGCACTTTGCGTTGCTGTTGGTAATTGTGCATACATATCAGAACGACTGACCACACCAATCGCAGCACCCCACATATTATTGATGTTATATCGATTCCACAGTGAGAAGGTATGCTTGGGTGTTTGCGCCAATTGGGTACCTTTCAGGATTGCGTTAGCACCGTTACCTTGTTGTTTGGTAATTTCACCATCCTGATAAGCGTAACCACCGAAAACACTCCATTTTTCAGTGATGTTGCCCGAAAAACCTAATTCTATACCGCGAGTTTCCTGACCATCTACCAGAATCGATTGTGTGCTATTTTGTGGGTCGGTAATGGCGACATTGGCCCGCTCCAATATATATAGTGCTGATGTAAGCGCAAAATTGGAATTTACGTCCCATTTAGCACCAATTTCATAGTTGGTAAATTTTTCCGGGTCAAATGTTTTATTGCTTAGCGTCAGTGAGGTCAGTTGATCGCCTGCACGTGGCACATATGAGATACTATAATTGGCATAAATAGAAACCGGTTCTATAGGTTTAAAAATCAACCCGGCGCGTGGTGACAAAAGATTATTGGTAACATCAAAGTTCTCGGAAACAGTTGTGCCACTGGTAGTGCCTTTTTTTATACTATCAACATTAGTTTGAAATTTATCATATCTAAGGCCCAGAATGGCTTGCCATTTCGGCGAAAATATAATTTGGTCTTGAACATAAAGCCCTACGGTATCGACCATGGATTTATTATCACTAAACGGACTGTTACTGTTGACAAGGTTGGGTCTAAAGCTGACCGGCATGTTACCAATTTGTGTGGTGTTATTGGCATTTAAATTTACTTGGGTGCCTGTGCTTGTAAAGTCATTGTTAAAAAAACCTGCCATACGCAAGTCTTTTGTATCTTGCGAGACAAGTTCCATACCGGTAAGCAGTTTATTCTCAATACCCCACCACTTTGCGGTATAAGTCAAATCTGTTTGGTTAACAACATTTTCACGGTTAGTTGCGTTGTTATAAGCACTTACTGCGAAAGTACCATCATTGGCAACAGAGCTATTAGCAAACACATTTTGATAGAATTTGTTGTAATTTGCCCAGCGGGTACGATTTTTTACGTTAATGCCGCTATTAAACTGATGTTCAATCATGGCATTAAATGCAAATGTCTCTGTATCGGTGGGGCTAAGCTCTGAGCTACCAAAGAATGCAGAGTTATCACCAAGATTAAAAGGTTTTCTGCTGTTAACGTCATTATATGCACCGTTTGCAGAGGGAATACCTCGATCAGCAATACGTTTATCTTTAAAGTATTCTGCTCCTATTACAACTTTAGTGTTGTCAGAAGGACGGATTGTGAAAGTTGGCGTAGCGCCATAACGCTCAATATTCACTCCATCACGATAGGAGTTGGAATTTTCATAAACTGAATTGAGGCGAAACGCTATATCCTCGGTTAACGATTGACCAAGATCGCCGGCAATGCGTCTTTGGTTATATGCACCATAACTGGCAGTAAGTTGCCTGACAGGATCCCAACCAGCTTCTTTAGAGACGCGATTAACTACTCCGCCTGCGCCGCCACGACCAAATATCATGCCGTTAGAACCTTTTAATACTTCAATGCGGTCTGTATTATATAAATCGCGGTAGGTTTGTACATCATCACGAACACCATCAACAAAAAAATCACCTGTGGTTGCATTTCCGCGAAGCACAATGGCGTCACGGTTACCTTCACCCTGAGATGCCTGTACGCCAGGAACGTAACGAATAGCTTCAGCAACACTTTGAACAGATTGGTCTTTGATTATATCTTGCGTGACGACTGAAATTGATTGCGGTATATCAAGCAGTTTTGTGTCAGTTTTTGTGGCTGTTGTGCTGCTTATGGCATTATACCCATCTACGGGTCTTGTATCGCTTGCTATAGGTGCAGTAACGTCTATTGTTTCAAGTTTAATGATATTATTTTCAGCAGGTTGCGTCATTGCGTTACCTGATACCAAAGTAGCCGAGACTGAGACTGCCAAGCTAAAAATTTTTTTGTTTATTTTTGACTTCATAAGATAGAAACAATGATTATTATTTGTCTCAATGATAATCGTTCTCATTAATAAAGTAAACTGTTTATCTTAAATTTAATAGCCTTTGCATTTACCAATTGTTTGGAATACTTTGGACTTTAATGATTTTATAATGGAGTCCTCTCATAGGCCTTTGGTGCTGGATTTTTGTATTGATAGGACTAACGAGCGCTATTAACGATTTCTTGATATTCGCGTAAATTATAGTGGCAATCAGCCAGGTCGGCTCTTGAAGAGCTATCGATCTGAGTGCTCGGAATCCCTCTCAACAAGGTTTACCCTTCAATGGTTTGTAATGCGAAAAATATCGCCAATCCTAACGAACCGAAACCAAGACCTGCGGCTACCAGTCGCTTGCCGTGCAGCCCCGTCCATAGTAGGGTGCCAGTCAAACTCAGTAATATCAAGCCGCCAGCTAAGGTATCAACTAGTAGCACCCAGCCCACCCCCATACCGGTACCTTTATGTAGATTAGTCAGTACCGATAATATATTGCCTTGACCTTGTTTGACGCTGACAAAGGCATTACCTTCCCAGTATTCGGCCTGCATCATTCGTTTAGGATTACGCACAGTGATTTTCCAGAACGACGGCTGTTGAAACTGGACATTATTCCATATCACCATTTTTCTGGCTTCTTGCTGGATTTTGGCGTGATTGGTGTTTAGTCCCAATGATTGACCGAGCCAAGCCGCCATAGCTTCAGGATCGGCAGGTCGTGGTTCCGGTAGCGCCAGTTGGATTTCCTGTTGTTCCATTTTACCGATCGGGATTTTCATAACATCACGGTGATTGAGTAAAATACCGGAAAATCCAAACAATAATCCTAGCGCTGCACCCCACAACCCTACCCAGGCATGAGTTCGGCGCAGCCATTTTAAAAAGGTGCCGCGCGACAAGCGTTTGGGGAGGAATAAATAGCCGCCTGAAGGTTTATGAGGTGGTGGCACGATAGTGTTTGGAATATTCATTGTTTATTTTTTCAAGTTTGAATGGGTTGATATTTATTATGAGGTTCGTAGAATTAGTTGAAGTAAAAGGCATCTGAAAAAACGTCTTTCCCGTGAAGGCAGGAAATCCGTTTGTCGATTTAACTGGGTTCCAGATTTAATAGGGATGACTATTAATTTAATAAGAATGTCCTGAATAAGAGCCTTTTTAAAAAGTATTGTTGGGCAAGCAGGTTCAATGACTTATCCTGTAAGCTACCATAGTTTACAAAAACGACAGAGTTTGTTTGGGAATCGATTTTTATTGCTTTTTACCAGTGCTAATCAAGTATAAATTTTACTAAAACTTTATAGTGATTCCGCCGTTAACAGCAATTGGTGATCCTGGCGTGATATTGTTGTTACTGTGGGCCGAAGCATAATACTGTTTGTCAAACAGGTTTTCGATATTCACTTGCAGTTGAATATTTTTAGTAACCTTATAGTAAACGGCTGCATCGAAACGCAGGAAGCCCGGTAGGGTCACCAGATTGTCCGTGGCCGCATACATTTTGCCGCGATATATCGAGCCTAGGCCGACGCCCCATTGTTGGGTAATGTCATAACGGTTCCACAGCGAAAAAGAGTGTTCCGGCACTTGCGCCATGGTTGCACCCGCCAAGGCGGAACTTGAAATACTTTTGGTTATCTCGCCATTCTGGTAGGCATAGCCGCCAAAGACTTTCCATGCATCGGTAATGCTACCGCTCAGACCCAATTCTATGCCTCGTGAACGCTGGCCATCGACCAAAAACGATAGCGCTGAATTATTGGGGTCAGTAGCAATGGCATTGAGGCGATCCAGTTGGTAAAATGCCAGAGTCGCCGATATATCGGGGATAATATCCCACTTGGCACCCACTTCGTAATTTCTGAATTCTTCCGGTTTTAGCGCTTGATTACTCAGCGTAAGCGATGATAGTTGTTCGCCGGCCCTGGGTACATAGGCAATGCTGTAATTAGTATACAAGGAGAAGTTGTCAAAAGGTTTATAGAGTAAACCACCTCGTGGTGACACCAAGTTGTTGGCAGTCGTAATATTTTGACCATTGTTGTTATTCTGGAAATCGACGTCAAAGCGATCATAGCGTACCCCCATAATAGCCTGCCAATGCTGCGTTAATTCGATCTGATCCTGCACATAACCTGCGGCGGTAGTTGCAACGCCGTGATTATTCGCGTCTGTGGCGCTATGCCGGAAAGCGACAGCGCCGTTATATCTTGGATTGGCCACGGAAACATTAGCTGACGTAGCATTAGCTCCTATATCGGTAAAATAACCACTATTCCTGAAGTTATCGGTTTCCTGATGGCCAAACTCGGCTCCGGTCAGAAACTTATGCTTGAAAGGCCCGGTGTGCAGCGAAAAGGTCAGATCGGTTTGGTTAAAGAAATTCTCACGCTGGGTAGCGCTATTATAGGCTGCGATCGCTACCTGGTCGCCTACGGCGTTGACCGCGCCGGCAAATATATTTTGAGCGAACTGATCATAACTAGCGTAACGACTGCTATTACGAACCGAGACACCACTACCAAAGTCATGATCAATTATTGCACTGAAAGAATCAACCTTTGCTCCGGTTGGACTTCGATCCGGATCCCCAAAAAACGTAGAGGCATCGGTGTTGACCGGCCGACCATTGAATGAGGAAATTCCTCGATCCGCCGTTCTGTTATCCTCGTAATGCTCATAGCCCAGCGTTACATTAGTCTGGTCGTTGGGACGCCAGGATGCAGTAGGATTAATCCCCCAGCGCCGGGCATTGAAGCCGTCCCTATAGCTGCGGGAATTTTCCCACATACTGGTCAGGCGCACGGCAAAGTTATCGTTAATAGCTTGATCGACGTCCCCTGTTAACCGGTATTTATCGAAGGAACCAAACTGTATATTCATTTCGCGGCCAGTATTCCAGTTTGCTTGTTTGGTAGCCCGATTAATCAAGCCGCCCGAGCCGCCGCGACCGAAGATCATCGCGTTGGGGCCCTTCAGTACATCTACCCTTTCGATGTTGTAAAGATCACGATAATACTGTACGTCATCGCGTATGCCATCGACATACATATCTGAACTTGAACTGTTGCCACGAAAAATCGGATTATCTCGCCTGCCTTCACCTTGAGCGATACTAACACCAGGTACATAGCGAACGGTATCGGCTATGCTCTGCATGTTTTGGTCCTTGATTAATTCTTGCGAGATAACGGTGATTGACTGCGGGAGGTCGATCAGGGCAGTGTCGGTTTTAACGGCTGTGGCGTTACTTTTGGCTTGATAGCCTTTAATTATATTTGGCTTTTTATTGCGTACCGCCTTAACTTTAACGTCCTTTAGAATGATTTCCTGCTCTTCATTCACTGCGGGTTTCTTGATCGGTTCGGCGGCCACTGCCATACTGCTTAATAGCGCTCCCAGCGGTAACAAAGTCCTCAGTAGCCAGCTGTTTTTTATTTTTGCATTTTTTTGATACATACGTTTCCCGCTTTTGTCGCTTAAAAAGTAAATGGCTGCCTGGCGGAAAACGCGGGGTGGCTGATTATTTTGTTATTGGTTATTAGTATCTGGTTCAGAAACAAAACCGATGTGGGTAATACCGGCCTTGGTTGCATCAGCCAGGGTTTCGGCAACAAGTCGATATGGCGCGGCTTGGTCGGCCCTGATATGCAATTCCGGTTGCGGCAGTTGTACGGTGATTTCCAATAAGTGTTGTTGTAGTTCTGTACGTGTTACCGGTATTTCGTTCCAGAATAACTGCTCGTCAAGATTGATGGATAAGGTAATATGTTCAGGTTGTTCGGGCTGCGCCTGACTGCCCGCTTTGGGCAAGTCAATTTTCACCGTATGCGTCATCATCGGTGCTGTGATCATAAAAATGATCAGCAGCACCAGCATCACATCAATTAGTGGCACCATATTGATTTCGGCGACAGGGTGGGTGTTTTTACTTTGATCGAAACCGCCGAATGCCATTACTCTGCTCCTGAATTAAGCGGTACAGACGCACCTGTGGTTAGAAAAGCAAATAAGTCATGGGCAAAAGCATCCAGCTTTGCCAGCACCAGTCGATTGGATCGGGAGCAATCGTTGTACGCCAGCACCGCAGGGATAGCCACGGCTAGCCCTAAGCCTGTCATAATCAAAGCTTCGCCGACCGGCCCGGCAATTTGGTCGAGTGTGCCCAGACCGCTTTGGCCAATACCGATCAGAGCGTGGTAAACCCCCCATACCGTGCCGAACAAACCGACAAAGGGTGCAGTGCTGGCAATCGACGCCAGCGCGGTCAAGCCCCATTCCAGATGGGTGGTTTCCTCATCAATAATACGACGCATGGCACGCGTTAAAAATTCGGTGGATGAGCCAGCCTCATGCAGTCTATGGGCACCATGTTTGGCATGGTGCCGGGCAGCAGCGATGGCATGGCTGGTCAAATGCCCAAACGGTTCGCTGCTTGGGTGTTGCTTTAGTGACTTGGCTACTTCATCCAGCGAAGCGGCATCCCAAAAAGTGTTTAAAAATTGCTTGCTGCAATGGCGTGCCCGCCTGACTTGCCAAGCCTTGATAATAATAAAATACCAACTGGCCATCGACATAAAGATAAGCATGCCAAACAGGAACAGCCCTACTGTGTCGTTTTGTGTTAAAAAATGTTTGAAATCCATATATTTATCCTTCAAGTGAAAATGTAACGGGTACTACAATCCAAGCCGATATTTTCTGTTCGCCACGCTGAGCAGGAACAAATCGCCATTTTTTAACGGTATCCAGTGCGGCTTGGTCCAACCGGTTAAATCCGCTACTTTTTCGTAGTACTACTTGTGCAACAGTGCCATCGCTATTGATCATGGCGCGTAGCAGTACCCGGCCTTGTTCGCCAAGTTCGCGTGAAACAGATGGGTAATCCGGTGCCGGATTATTTAGATAGTCGGCATTAAGATTCGGTAGTGTTACCGGCACATCGTTGGCAGTAGTATCTGGTGTCACGGTTATCGCATTGATTGCCGCAACAGTCGGGAGTTCTGCGTGAGTGTTCTGTGACTGTGTTATAGTCGATTCGGCTTCCGGACTGGGTGCGGCGATGACTGGTTTAGAAGCAGCTATTTTTTTAGATTTTAGTTTGGGTTTGGATTTGACGGCTGGTTTTACAGTAACCTGTTTAGGTTGAGTTGCAGGTTTGACGGGTTCTGCATGAGTTGGCGAATTGTCAAGCCATTCCACCATGATGGGTTTTGGCGGTGCAATGGTTTGCTTGGTTTCGACTATCGGAGTCGTAACAAACCATAGTAGATGTAGTGCCAGGGTTAACAAAATACCAATCAGGTATTCATTGCGTGTTAAAGAGGCGTATAAATTCAAACGACCATGTTTATTAGGTCGATTTTTGTCGGTTGCGTCAGGGTATTTGTTACTGCTGTTAACAACAGTTAATAGCCTGGTAACAGGTAGTTGATTGTGTGTAGTCGAATTAAGATTTTGTTCGGAAGATGCCGGAAAATCTGGTTTCTTTAGAAAATTTACTGACATAACCATACCTTGAGTTTAAATGAAGGCTGGCTGGCTTCCTGTCCCAATAGGCAAGGTGGCTGGCTGTGCTGCTAATAAGAGGGTTTGAACTATTTGGTCAAAATCAGTTTGCCGTTACTGGTAATGCGAAGACGATAGTCGTCACTCTGATGCTCAATGATAATTTCATTTTGCGTACCAAAAAGCTGTTGACAGTTAAACCGAGGCTTGGCGATTGCAATTTCGCGCCTGTCTTGCGATTTTATTAAATCAGATACCTGATCGTTAACGGGGATTTTCATTTTTATAAGTACATAAGTTGTTTATATAATCAGTTTAATTACATTAACTCTGTTGGTGTGGTTTCTGGCATGTTGATGTTACTGACGAGAAGTTAATGGGCATGTACTGATTCGACTATTGGGTGACTAAACAGGTGTAGCAATAATAGCAAAATAGCCATTACTTGTAAATGATAATGATTGTTATTTGTAAATAAAATAATAGGATTTTAATTTGTTTTGGCTTTTTGAAAAACAAACAATACTTCAGATAAATAAATTCTATTCTTTGAGTAGGGTAACTCTAATTTTAATGAGAAAATTTGGAAATTTAAATTCTGAAGATTTCTGTTTTCATAATTCTTGCACAGTTAATGATAACAATAGGTTATTCATTGTTGGGAGTGTAGCCATGCATAAAACAATCCGGGCCAAATTTTTTTTAACGTTTCTTATGACTACGCTTCTGGTCGTTTCAGGGATGTATGTTTTTATGCGCTGGTCTTTAAATCAAGGCTTTACTGAATTTGTAGAGACCCGGCAGCAGGAACAGGTGACAAACCTGATTGAAGAACTGACCGAATATTATGCAGGTAATCAGAGCTGGAGCAATCTTGCCACTGACAAGCAAAAATGGATTGATTTGTTGTGGCAGTCCAATCCCCACGGTCATCATCGACCTCCACTGTGGGCCAAGCAGGCACAGAAAGAAGCCAATAATATTTGGCCGCCGGTAATACCTGATTTGCCTGTAAAAAAACGTTTTATCCCTCTTGAGCTTCGAGCTATGTTATTAAATAGTGACAAGACGATTATTTTTGGTCGTAAAGAAGCTCTACTACAACTAGCCTTGCAACCTGTTTTTTTTCAAGAAAAAATAGTTGGTTTTCTTGGGCTTTTACCGGGTAAAACAATTAACCAAGTCAGTGAAGTCCGATTTATGGAGCGGCAATCTGAAGCCTTTATCTGGATTGCCTTGCTGATGATTTTTTTGTCTGCCGGTCTTGCCTGGTTACTGGCCTACACCTTGGGACGACCGCTCAAACGTATCACCACAGCGGCAAAGGCGCTTGCTGTAGGTCGTTATGATAGCCGCTTACCCGTCGAATCTAACGATGAGTTAGGCCAATTGGCCCGAGATTTTAATGATATGGCTGCAGCATTGGAGCAATCAGAACAGGCAAGGCGGCGCTGGGTGGCGGATATTTCTCATGAATTGCGTACCCCTCTGGCCATATTACGTGGTGAACTGGAAGCCTTGCAAGATGGCATTCGACCTCTTACCGCTGAGGCTATAGATTCGCTATTTGGTGATGTGATGCGACTTAATCGTTTAACGGAAGATCTTTATCAATTGTCCCTGTCTGACCAAGGTGCATTAAGTTATCGCAAAGTACACGTTGATCCGGTGGAACTATTAAAAGAAGACTTGGCGGCATTAAAACCGGAATTTCAAAATAAAAAAATCACTATTGAGCTGACTAATAAACTGGCCGGCTCTATCCGTATTTACGCTGATCCAGACCGCTTGTCCCAACTTTATCGAAACCTGCTTAACAATAGCGCGAATTACACCGACAATAATGGACAGTTAGCTATTATCATCTTTCAGGAAGGCGATAAGCTGGTGCTCAACTTCTCTGATAGTTCACCTGGCGTGCCCGAAAGCGAACTGCCCAAATTATTCGACCGGTTTTATCGACTGGAAAGCTCACGCAACCGTCATCATGGCGGTGCTGGTCTTGGCTTGGCTATTTGCAGTAATATTGTTGAGGCTCATAATGGTACGATACAAGCACAACTGTCGCCTTTAAAAGGGCTTACTATCCGCATTGAATTACCGATTAGCTCATGAATCATATCCTGATTGTAGAAGATGAATTAAAACTGGCTCGCCTGCAAGTCGATTATCTGCAAAACGCAGGCTTTGACACCGATTTTTTAAGTAATGGTTTGGAGGTGTTCCCGTGGCTTAAAGTAAATCACACTGATTTAATCTTGCTGGATTTAATGTTGCCGGGCCGTGATGGTCTGGATATTTGCCGTGAACTTCGACGTTTCAGTACTGTGCCTATTATCATGATTACTGCGCGTATTGAAGAAATAGACCGCTTGCTAGGACTGGAGCTGGGAGCAGATGATTATATTTGTAAACCTTTTAGTCCTCGTGAAATGGTTGCCCGCGTCAAAGCAGTGCTTCGCCGGCAGCAAGTGCCAACGATAGAGGCTGGCGCCAGGGCTGTAAAGCTGGATCATAACAGTTTCCGGGTACTGGCCGGTGAGCAAGACATAGAATTAACCACAGTCGAATTTCAGTTGTTACAGGCTTTATATCAGCAGCCCGGGCGTATTTTTTCACGTTCAAAATTAATGGATCTTATTTATCCCGATCAACGTATCGTTTCAGACCGGACTATTGATAGCCATATCAAAAAACTTAGAAAAAAATTAACCGATTTATTGCCAGATCAGGAATTGATTCATTCGGTTTATGGTGCCGGCTATCGATACGATCCTCAGGACAGAGTTGTCGATTA
Source organism: Methylobacter sp. S3L5C (assembly GCF_022788635.1). Classification (NCBI taxonomy): domain Bacteria; kingdom Pseudomonadati; phylum Pseudomonadota; class Gammaproteobacteria; order Methylococcales; family Methylococcaceae; genus Methylobacter; species Methylobacter sp. S3L5C. Next base: position 1,588,502 of record NZ_CP076024.1, read on the forward strand.
ACAGATTCACATTATTTACACATTTTCTTCAAATTTTTTGCGCTTTTCATCGTTAAAGTAATAACCAAGAACAGAGAACTGTTCGGTAACCTTAAATCAATGAGAGAGCAAACATGAACAAGAAAATCATAATTTTGGCAATGGCATTAGCGCTTCCATTAACTGTAGCGGCATCTTCTGGCGATAAAAACCATGTCGGCGGCCATCATGGCAACAGAATTGAACATATGACCAAGAGTTTGGACTTGACGGCTGAGCAAAAAACCAAAGTGGAAGCCTTATTCAAGGAACAAGGCGAAAAATCAAAAATCATTCACGAAGAAACCCAAGCACGATTACAGTCTGTTTTGAGCAAAGAACAACTAACAAAAATGACGGAGCTGAAAAAACAACGTCATGAAAAATGGCAAAAAAACATGAAGCATTAACCGGTCAAAAAGCCGTTGAACAAACGCAATAATTTTCTACTTTCTGCATAAATAAAAATGCCTGATCGATATTGATCAGGCATTTTAGTATCAAAAATAGTGACTACTTTGTCTGATGACCTTATATTTCTGTTAACCAATAAAATTGATAAGGCTGTAAGATAATTTGGCGATCATGTTGAGTAGGACTGCTGCCAGTATATAAATCAACGACGTGGTTATAAAAATTAATACCTTTGCCGTTTAAGGATTCCAAATCAAGATATTGAGGTTTGGCATCAAAATTGGCGATGACCATGACCCGATCTGCGGGACGTAGGGGATTAAATCGGACAAAACAAATTAAATGTTCATTGCTGATATCCAGTAATTCACGATTGTTGAAATCGGCAAATGCTGATGTTTCTTTGCGAATAGCGATCATCTTTTTCAGGCCATTAAACAAGGTATATTCTACTGTGCCTTGTTTTTTTCGTAATTCAGCCCTTTCCCAGTCGATTGTGGGGCGGTTAATCCAGCGGCTATCGTCGCTTTTGCTGGGATTATCCTGATAACTATAGTCGTTGGTTACACCAAGTGCATCGCCACTATAAAGCAGAGGAATACCGCCAAAAGACATAATAATACTGTGTAGTAACAGAATTTTATTGATGGAGGCCGAAATCAGGGTCTGGTCATCATTTTCCAATGCTGACTCCAGGCCTGCCAAAGATGCCAGAGAACCGCAAATACGTGCATCGCCGGTTTCGTTGTTAAACATAAAGACCATGCCTCTGGCAGGAGAAGCATTGAACTGACCACTAAAATAATCGACCAGAAATTTTCGATGTGCAAAAGGCTCGTACCCTGAGGCCCGGACGTCGTTGTCATCGAAACCGAAGCCGATGTCATCGTGGCAGCGCACATAGTTGAGCCAGGTTGCCCGTTCCAGTTTGTCAGGCAGGTTTTTTATCCCTTGATAGAGCAATTTAGTATTTTTGGTGGCAATGCCATCCCACAACAATGCCATCAACGTGGCGTTGTAAGCAATTTCACATTCCTTGGCAATGATGGCATCTTCGCCGAAATATTTAATGATTTCAACCGGTGCAACAATTGCTTCAGCAATAAACAATACGCCAGGTGCGGTCACTTGGCAGCAATCTTTCATCAACTGTAAAATCAAGTGTGCATTGCGCTCATTCTGGGAGGCTGAGCCGATTTTTTTCCACAGGAAAGCAACGGCATCAAGACGTAGCACGTCAACACCCTGATTGGCCCAGAACAGGATGATATCGAGCATCTCAATAAGTACGGTAGGGTTACTATAATTTAAATCCCACTGGTAATTGTGGAAGACTGTCATTACCCATTTTTGCGTCTCTTCATTCCAGGTAAAGTTACCCGGATCGCTTTCGTGAAAAATTTCCGGCATATTCTGCTCGAACATATCCGGAACTTCACGGTTATCGAACATAAAGTAATAATCTTGATAACGGGGATCGCCGCTCATCGCTTTTTGGGCCCATTCATGTTCATCGGAAGTATGATTCAGCACGATATCCAGAACCAATAGAATATCGCGTTTCCTGAATTCTTCCGCTACCCTGTGTAAATCCTTGAGATCGCCGATCCGGTCGTCGATTTGCCGGAAATTACTGATGGCATAGCCGCCATCACTTTTACCGGCAGGGCACATCAAAATGGGCATAATATGTACCATATTGATGCCTAGCTCCTGGAAATAAGGCGTTTTGTCAGCCAAATCATCTAAACTCTCGGCAAAACCGTTGGTATAAAGTGCCATACCGACCCAGTTTTGTGACAAGAACCAGTTATGATCCTGCTCACGTTGGATATCGATACCTTCAAGTTCCGAAGAACGATTAATATAGCCTTCGGCCATCGTTTCAACAAGGCGTAACATTTGCTCTTTAAAGTCCTCACGATGTCCGTAGAGGGTAAAAAAAAGCGAATAAATAGCATAAAAATTGGCGCCCAGACGAGTATAAAAATGCCGTAAATTCTGCCTCCTGATTTCCGGTTTTAAATCATCCAGAATGGCATTCAAGAGGGAGTGGGAAACTTGTTCGTACATTTTTTATTATCCTAGATATGTTAAGTGTGCCGGATACGGCAAGGCAATTGTTGTATTGATATGGGCGATTGACTTTTATCGCTCATACCCTTCGGGAGACTGCTTTCAAAAAAGTGTAAATCGTGACGGTTTGCCGTATTGTCGAACATTATTGGCTATTAATTGTGGTGTTCAATGCCATTGTTCGCTGAATAATTGATAAAATTCTTTATCAGTTACGGTAGCTCCACGTCTGCCAACCAAGGCACAGGCGAACGCTTGCGCCCGGTCGAGGGTTACTTCAACAGGCCATTGTTTGCTCAGTCCCAGTAGCAACACTGAAGCGAAAGCATCGCCGGCACCGACGGTATCAATTACCGGTGTGCTTGCCGGTGGCTCGACAGTTATGAAGTGTAGTTGCTTATCGTAAGCGGCGGCACCTTTTGCGCCACAAGTTACGACCAGCGTTTCCAGGTCGAATTGCGCACAAAATGCCTGCATGATCTTTTCCAGTCCCTGGTCTTTAAAGCCTTCAGGGCATAAGGCAGCCAGTTCGAGTTCATTGAGTTTGACCCAATCGGCATCATGTAGCAATGGCACCAGTATTTCTAGCTCCCACCAGGGTTGCCGTAAATTGATATCAATAAAAACCTTGCCTTGATGGCTGGCTTTAATGACTTGCAATGCTGCAAGTGAGACAGGATTTCTGATGGCTAACGAGCCATGGTATAAAATGCCTGCGGTGTCTTTTTTTTCCAGTAATGCCGTGTCGATAAAATCGTAGGCACTATCGGCAACGATATCGTAATATGGCTCTCCATCCTTGATGATTACCCGAACACTGCCGGTAGGATGCTTACAATCTTTTTGCACGGCATCACGGTTCATGCCCCAGGTATCCATTAACGTGGCAATTTCATGGCCCGCAAGATCATTGCCAATCCTGCTAATGAAGCGGGGAGCTTGTCCAAAGGCCTGCAAATGCCATGCGACATTAAATGGTGCGCCGCCCAGAACATCGCTGCCATCGGGGAAATGGTCGATTAGTACTTCCCCGAAAATATGGATAAGAGGATTATTGCTCATGGTTTTCTTCCATCCAAAGTCGTGTTTCAGGGTGATAATGGGCGATGCCCTCAAGAATTCCGGCACTATAATTGCCGTTCATGCCCAGAAAACCACCTTGCGCAAGATAAAATGCCGCCATCGTTTTCAGTTTTCGGGCTTCGATTTTAGCCTGCTCAATAACATCGCCATCGGCATTGGCAACCAATACCGATTGAATGGCGCTAGTGAGTACCGGTAAATCGTTACCGCTATCGCCAGCGAAAACTGTATTGGCGTAGTCAAAGCCCTGATGCTGCATTAAAAATTCTACCGCATGCAGTTTTGTGGCGTGCGCAGGTAATATATCCAAGAGCCCCATCGACGTTGCCTCATCAACGCTGTAGATCAAACTGGCAGCCAAGTTTTGCGCTTCCAAGCGCTGTGCCATTGTTTTTTGCAGGGCAGTAATATCTGTTTGTAATGGCACATAATAGCTTAATTTGTAGCGATTTTGCTTGGCTTCTTCCTGTAAGCATAACGCGGGTAAATCTGTAAATAAAGCGCGTAAATCGTTGGCTGTTCTTCCTTGCCAATCAGTGGCGATTTCCTGTTCCCATTCAAACCAATGTAGCCATTCCCGGTTCTGTAACCGGTAAATAGTTGTGCCGACATCACCGATAATCCAATCGGGTAACGGCAGTTCGTATTCACTGATGGCATTTTTGACTAATTCAAGATGCCGACCACTGACATAAGCCAGTGTCACTTCGGGGCGCGAAACCAAACGGCTAAAAACTGATCGGGCTTTGGGCGATTCTGGTTGCTTGCCATTTGGCAACAACGTCCGGTCGAGATCGGTGCAAATCAGGATATGCTTAGGCATGGGCTCTATGCTCCATTAAAGGTTAAGAAAATCATAGTGCTTGATCGCTTCCAATATGCCCCAGGCATGCGGTCCCTCGGCGAAATAGACATGTTCGGTATCGCCCAGTAACGATAATTCTTCACGGTGGCGGTTGGCAACCACTACACCGAGTGTGTTGCCACGCAGCATGTCTTCATCGGCACCGGAGCCGCCTGTAACCAGGATACGCTCCAGAGGAATATTCCATTGCCGGGCAATATAGCGTAAGGCAAGTCCTTTGGAGGCTCTGGCCGGGATAATGTCGAAAAATTGACCAAACGAGAGTGTCGGGTTGGCAGGTAGTTCATGTTGTCGCAGTAGCGTAAGGATTTCTTCAATTGACGGTGCAATATTGCTGTCGTAATGATAGGAAAGTTTAAACCGGCTTTGCTCGCTTTTAACTTGTGGTGTCAGACCGGGTAAACCACTAACGATGCGTTGTAGCACTTTTGGTGTCCACAAGTGATCAATATGATGAGCCCAGGTGATGTCAGCAACTAATTGCGGGGCGTAATAGATTTCAGTGCCGAGACTGGAAATTAAAATATCCGGCATGGGGATGTGGTGTTTTTTTAAAACGGCCAGTGCCGAATCCATTCGTCGTCCAGTGGCTATGCCGAACAGAAATTTTTTACGATTCTCGCGAATAAATTGTACGAATTGTTCAAGCCCTTTGGGATCGCCCAATAGGGTATGATCAATAGAGGTGAAAATGGCACGTGCAGGATAGCGCCCTGTTTTGGTAACCGGAGGCATTTTCGGAAGGTTTTCACGGTATTGCGAAAATGTCTGTATTTTCTGCAAATAGGCTTGTGCGTGGGTTTCCCAGGAATAAAGTCGGGCAACGTTCTTCAGCCCGTTTTCGGAGAATTTTTGCCAGATTTTTGGATTTTCGAGGATAGTCAACAGTGCCTTGGCAATTGCCGGTTTATCCAATGGATCGACCAATAAGCCGTTATGGCAATTACCGATAATATCGACCGGACCGCCATTTTCCGTGGCAACTAGCGGCAATCCACTAGCCGCAGCTTCCAACAAGGTTAAACCAAACGGTTCGGTTAATGCCGGGTTGATAAAAATACCGCCAGTTGCCGCCGCAAGACGATAAATATCGGCAACTTCATCAGATGAGTGGTGTTTGGGTAGGGCGACAAGGCCGTAGAGATCGTAGTAATCTGTCACCAGTAATAATTCGGTTAAAACGCCTTGCGGGCCGTCACTCATTTCCCTGATATCTTCCCTATTACCAGCGACTATCACCAGATTGGCTAATTGTTGTAATCGTGGTGATTCACCATAGGCTTCCAAAAGCCCTATGATGTTTTTTCGTTCATCGGGTCGGGAAAGCGCCAAAATCATCGGCTTATCCTGCTTATGCAGAGACATTTCAAGAGTTGCTGCAAAACTAATGTCTTTGCCTGCGCAGGTGGGCGGATGAAACATGTCGAGATCGGTTCCCGGCGGAATGATAGCCATCTTTTCAGGCATATAGCAATCGTAGAGCTCGTATTGCTCTTCAATTTCATTACGGGTACTGGTTATCACCATATCGGCATTGGTCAGCGTATCTTCTTCGGCATCAATGCGGCGTGATAAATGATAGCGTTGTTCGATATCTTCCATCGACAAGCCGTTGGCCAGCAGTTGGCGGCATTTGTCGCGCCCCAGAGAATGCCCGGTATGAATTAACGGTAAGCCTGTTCTATGCGAAAGGCGGACGCCAACATAGCCGGCATCGGCATAATGGCTGTGCAAAATATCCGGTAATCGGGGCTGACGGTGTAGCCAACTGAGTAAATTATCGGCGAAACTGTCCAGATGATCCCATAGTTCTTCTTTGCAGATATAGGCTTCGGGACCGCCTTCAATACGGATTATTTGTAAATTTTTAGCCAGTAGTTCGATGGGTTCTGCATAATCGGTGCTTACTTGACTGTCGATTATTCGCCGCGTTACCAAATCCACGCGTTCGACATCCGGTTGCTGTGCGAGCGCTTTAGCCAGCTCAACGACATATTTGGTTTGGCCTCCCGTATCGGCATCACGTCCCAATTCCAGGTCGTGTCCCCGAATCAGACCGTGGATGCTAATTAATACAATATACAGTGGACCGGTTTTAGTATGTTCAATCATGATGGTCATTCTCTAAATTATCGGTTTCTTAATTAAAATAAGTCTCTAAGTAGGGTTCAATAAAGGCCTGATTTTATGGGTATATTTTATTATTGAAGAGCGTTCAGTAATCATTCAATATAGCCAGATAAATTTTCTGATGTGATATTTTTAGTTATTGACTGGGATATCAAACAAATAATTTTGAAATTTTGATAATCCTTAGCGGTAGGAAAGTCATTGATACCAACTTGTTTCCTAAAGGCTTACTCTCATAGTAACAGTATCGAGGTCATTTGTGTGATTGGTCTTTGAATTAATTACCGTTAATTAGTTGAATAGTTAGTGGTTTATTCTGGTTAATTGACATTGTTTTAAATAGACAGGGTATGCCAAATTTTATCGGAATTGAATATTTTAAATGCAGTAATAACCGTATTTTTAAGGATAAGGAGCAAATTTAAAAGCAGTCTGTTTAGTCACTGAGGTACTGATTAAATATAATGTTATAGTACGCAAACACATTTGAGTGGGGAAGGAAGGACAATGGCTGAAAATAATAATGAAAAACATAAAATAGTAATCGTTGGTGGCGGAGCTGCTGGTCTTGAGCTGGCGACCAGTTTAGGCAGTAAGTTAGGTAAAAAAGGCTTGGCGGAAGTGACGTTAATTGATGCAGCATCGACGCACATCTGGAAACCGTTATTACACGAAGTTGCCGCAGGAACATTGGATGAGTCAGAACAGGTTGAATATTTGCCACAAGGGCATCGTAACCATTTCCGTTTTAGATTAGGCAAAATGGAAGGTCTGGACAGGCAGAAAAAGCAAATTTTTGTCAGCCCCACGCTGAGTGACAGCGGCGAAGAGCTTATCCCTGGTCGTACTTTTAGTTATGATACCTTGGTCATGTCGGTTGGTAGCGTCAGCAATACCTTTAATATTAAAGGTGTCGCAGAACATTGTCTGTTTTTGGATGTAACTGCTCAAGCGTTTAAATTTCAAAAGCAATTATTTGAATCTTATCTAAAAAGTTATATAGGTAAAGACAGTGCCAATGTTAAGCCTTTGTCCATCGCTATTGTAGGTGCAGGTGCTACCGGCGTTGAGTTAGCTGCACAACTGCACGAAGTAACCAATGTTCTGGCAATTTACGGCTTAAATGAAAAAAGTACGGTTAAGTTGACAATTATTGAGGCAGCAACGCAATTATTACCGGCTTTACCGATTAAACTGGCTGCTGCCACACAGCAGCAACTTATTGATTTGGGCGTTGATCTTAAAATGGGCCGCCGGGTCATCGAAATAACCAAAGAAGGTATCACGACCCATGATGGTGAATTTATTGAAGCCGATCTTAAGGTTTGGGCTGCGGGTATTAAAGCACCGGATTGGATGAAAAATCTGGATGGGTTGGAAACCAATCATATTAATCAGTTAGTCGTTGATAGTACCTTAAAAACCAATGATGATGATATTTTTGCCATGGGTGATTGTGCGGCTTGTGTTTGGCAAGGCCATACCGGCAACGTACCTCCCAGAGCGCAAGCGGCTCATCAACAGGCATCAGTTTTATGTAAATCAATTATCAATCGCTTAAAAGGCCGTCATCTGGTTAATTTTGTTTATTATGATTACGGCTCGCTGGTTTCCTTGGGTAAATACACTACGGTCGGTAATTTGATGGGTAATTTAATGGGAACGGTGAGCATTGGCGGTTTTATTGCCAAAGTCGTTTATTTGTCCCTTTATAAAATGCATCAGGTAGCCATTCATGGTTATTTTAGAACGGCCATGTTAACGCTTTCCAATGCTTTCAGGCGTGGTGTTTATACCAAAATAAAAATGCACTAATATTTTTTAAACTTCAAAAGAACTAAGACTATGTTTGAAATAGAATACGAATTTGGCGAAGAAGATTTAATTCATTTTAATGAAATTCAATTCATGAAGAATGACGAGATACAGTTCAACATTAAGAAAAATCGCTGGATAGTGCCTGGTATGATGGGGCTTATCGGGGCTTTTTATTATTTTTATTATGGTGATAAGAACTCGGCAGGCTATGTACTGGTTATTGCCGTTCTTTGGGCGCTGCTGTCACCTAAAATAATGATGTTGGATTTACGCAGACAAATCCTTAAAAATTATACCCCTAAAGAAAAAATCAATTTATTTGGTACTTACACCTTAACCATAGACCCTGCCAATCCTAATTATTTACTGGAGCAATCACCCAGTGGTAAAAATAAAATGGCATGGGGGGATTTAGTCAGAGTGGAATATGGCAAACGCTATGTTTATATCTATATTGATTTAAGCACCGCTCTGGTTATTCCCGTCGATAAGATAAAAAAAGGTAATCTTGAGCAGTTCGCTGAACAAGCCGAAAAAATGATTGAACGATTTGCGTAAAAAATATAAGACGCAAGGCAAAAGGTGAAAATATCATGGATATTTGCCGAAGCGTGACGGGGGGTTGTAATCCCGTCACTCACTCCTTGCGACCTTCAAACGTTCTGGTCGGGGTTACAAACCCCGACCAGTTTAGTAGATTTTTGTCAATGGTACTTCGTTTAAGCTCGATGAACGGCATTCCGTTTTCCAGTATCGCTAGTTGGCGAAGAAGCATTTTATGATCGCGAGAATATTATTTGGCATTTTCGGTTTGCTGATGATTCTGTTAGGAGTATTGATTATTGTGTTTGACTCGACGGCGCGATGGGAATGTATGGTATTAGGTATTTGCTTTTGCATTATTGGTGTATTCATGGTTCGCGAGTCGTACTGCGGAACTACTGGCACTGTTGTGCAAGCTCTTGGTACTTTTATTGAGGGCTTTTTCAGGGGGTTATATTAACAAACGAAGCGTGACGGGGTTTGTAACCCCGTTACTCACGTTTTGTAAATCCTTGCGGTGTTCAAACATTCCGGTCAGTTACAGGTTAAAAAAACAATAAGGGTATCCATGATTACGTCACTATATGCATCGCTCTTAGCTTTATTGATAGTGAGACTTTCTCTTTCAGTAATAAAACTTCGTAGAAAAAACCGGATAATTATTGGTGACGGGGGAAATGAAGAGCTGCAATTAGCAATTCGCACGCAAGCTAATGCATTGGAATATATTCCTATAACACTGTTGCTTTTATTAGCGCTCGAATTAAACGGAGCGCCGAAAATACTTATCCATATATTGGGAGCCACGCTGATAATAGGGCGAATAATTCATGCGATCGGTCTTCCCGCAAAGAATCTCCGGAAAAGAGTATTGGGAATGCAGATAACCATTTATCTATTAATTGCCTTGGCAATACTGAATATACTATTCTTGGTATTTTCTGGGCCGCTTAAACTTTATTAATCACAGACATATGAAGCATTTGTCCACAAACTTTAACCTTTTTTCTTGAACATTAATGCTAAATTTTAAAAATATAGCCCTGCGCCGTGGAGTGCGGGTGCTGTTTGCCAACTCTACTTTTACTATTCACAAAGGCCAAAAAGTCGGCTTTACCGGTGCGAATGGCGCCGGTAAGTCCAGTTTATTTGCGCTGGTAAAAAATGAACTACATTTGGATGAAGGCGATTTTTCCATGCCGCCCAATCTGGAAATCGCTCACGTTGCCCAGGAAACTCCTGCTGTTTCCAGTTCGGCAATTGATTATGTTATTGATGGCGATCAGGAATTAAGGCGATTAGAGGCCAGATTAAAGCTTGCGGAAGAGGCTGATGATGGTTTAAAGCAGGCCGAATTACACGCGGTTTTAGATAACGTTGGCGGTTATACGGCTCAAGCCAGAGCTTCCCGACTATTGAACGGTTTGGGTTTTACGGCTGATCAGGAACACAATGCCGTCAACTCGTTTTCCGGTGGTTGGCGGATGCGTCTTAATCTGGCGCAAGCCTTGATGTGCCGTTCCGATGTGTTACTGCTGGATGAGCCAACCAACCATCTTGATTTGGATGCGGTTATCTGGTTACAAGACTGGTTATGCAAATATCCGGGTACTTTGTTGTTGATTTCTCATGATCGTGATTTTCTTGATTCTATCAGCGATCACATCGTGCATATTGAGCAAGGTAAAGCCGAAATATATACCGGCAACTATTCCGCCTTTGAAAAAATGCGCGCCGAAAAATTGTCGCAGCAACAATCCGCTTTCCAGAAACAACAACGCGAGATTGCCCATATTCAAAGTTTTGTTGACCGCTTTAAAGCGCAAGCGACAAAAGCGCGGCAAGCACAAAGTCGTATCAAAGCCTTGGAGCGTATGGAGTTAATTGCCATGGCGCATGTGGATTCGCCGTTTAATTTTAGTTTTGCCAAGCCGGGGAAAATGCCTAATCCCTTATTAACCCTTGATAAAGCCGATATAGGTTATGGCGATACCTGTGTGATCAAGCAGGCCGGATTATCCATTTCACCGGGTGATCGTATCGGGTTGTTGGGGCCGAATGGGGCAGGTAAATCCAGCTTAATTAAAGTGCTGGCGGGCGATATGTTGCCTTTATCGGGCAAAAGACAGGAAGCTGAATCTTTAAAAATCGGTTATTTTGCCCAGCATCAACTGGAGCAATTACATCTGGATGAAAGTCCGTTATGGCATTTACAAAAGCTGGATAATCAGGCTACGGAAAAAGACTTACGTAATTTTTTGGGTGGTTTTGATTTTCAGGGTGATAAGGTTTTAGAGGCGGTAAAACCTTTTTCCGGTGGTGAAAAAGCGCGTCTGGTTTTGGCGTTGTTGGTTTATCAAAATCCCAACCTGTTATTACTGGATGAGCCAACCAATCATTTGGATCTGGATATGCGCCATGCCTTGAGTGTGGCTTTACAAGGCTACGAAGGAGCTATTGTGGTGGTCTCGCATGATCGACATTTATTGCGCTCAGTGACAGATCAGCTATTATTGGTTGCTGGAGGTAAAGTACAGCCTTTTGATGGTGATCTTGACGATTATCGGTTATGGTTGACCGAGCAGAAAAAGGGTGATGAAAGAACGGAGATTGAGGTTTCGCCAACGGTATCACGCAAAGACCAAAGAAAGCTGGATGCAGAACGCAGGCAAAAACATAAGCCTTTGTTTGATGCGTTGAAAAAAGCGGAAATTGCTGTTGAAAAATATCATAACGAACAGCGACAACTGGAGCACCAATTGGCTGATCCCGAGATTTATGCGGAATCCGAAAAGGTGCGTTTGAAGCAGTTGCTGGAAAAAAAAGTACAAATTGATAAGGCGCTGGATGAAGCAGAAACGGCGTGGATGGAAGCAGAAGAAAAGATTGAAAATACTGAGTGATCTATCATTTCTGGTGAATTAATAGCTGGCAAAAATTAACCTCCAAGTTGACCGGTAAGGTCGGCGTGTTGAATTTTCTGGTGGCTTTCGTGTATTTCATGGAATGAGGTTATTGCTGATAGTCGTATTTTTGCCAACGTTGTTTATGGATCAGGAAGAAGCTAATGTTTGACATTATAAAGTTGGTATTTGATATTTGTCTGTTTAAAAAAGGACCCCAGGATTTACCCGGCTCTATATGGCTGTTACGGTTATTATTGGCTGGTTATATCGTTATCCGGGCCTTAATGTTAAGGATCTACTTCGATTGGCTTGATACGCTATTACAGCTCATGGTTGAGATTTTTCTGCTGGTCGGATTTGTCTGGATATCATTATATCTGGTGCGAAAGTTGGGGCGATTTTCTCAAATGCTGGCGGCTTTATTGGGTACCGATGCGCTGATCAGTTTTTTTGCTCTGCCCGCAATAGCCTCAATGGCTTCGGGGCACGGCGGAATATTCGCATTTTCGGTCATGCTGGGATTAATTGGCTGGCATTGGGCGGTTACCGGGCATATCATTCGTCATGCGTTGGACAAAAACTTAATTTTTAGTTTAGGTCTGGCATTTTTATATCTACTGGGATCTTATCAGGTAATGGCGTTATTATTTCCTGAAGTTGCCGGCGTTGAATAGGGGGAGAATCATGGAAAGCTATACACATATTTTATTGGCAGTGGATTTTTACGAACACTGTGAAGTTGTTGCAAACAGGGCGAAGGATTTGGCTCTTAAATATCAGGCAAAGCTGAGTATTATTCATGTGGTGGATAGTTTGCCGATTACGGATGCCAGTTATGGGGGGGATATTCCTTTTAACATGGATATAACAACAGAGTTAATGACCGGGGCGAAAAAAAGACTGGCTAAATTGGCTGAAAAGCTGGCTGTTACCGAAGACAGGCAATGGTTGGAAATGGGCAGTCCCAAGACAGAAATAGTAAGGGTTGCCGAAGAAAACAAGGTAGATTTAATTGTTGTTGGTTCCCATGGTCGACATGGCTTGGCTTTGTTGCTGGGGTCGACTGCCAACGGGGTGCTACATCATGCAAATTGTGATGTGTTGGCGGTGCGTTTGCTGGATGATGAATAGTCAACGATACGTCTCGCAACATTTATAACACCGTCACTAAAACACTATACCTAATATACTATAAGGTAGCCACATAAGCTCTTTTCTCTCCGTGTAGCAAATATAAGCTGTAGAGTTGGATTTATCCGCAGTACAATGCGAATAAATCCGCCGCTACAAAGGACAAAATCCCCCCGGGTAGCGATATCAATCGGGCTCACTAACTAAAAAATAAAAGTGCTTATACAATGACCCAATTTTTAAATTGGCTGATTTCGTAAAGCCCTTATTGGTAGCTGAAATTCAAATTTTCATAGCTGCCAGTCGATTTTAGTAAACTAACCGGATGATAAAAGCGTGTCAAAGATGGCTAAATGAGTAACCAGCACAGATAACTTTGTATTTTATTGCATACCTTCATGATGTGCGTATATGATGTTTTACTAAAATTACAGTGTTTGATTGGGGTGAAGGTAATGCGCGTAAGAACGACAAGCATGGCGTTTCAATGGCTGAAACTGTAAAGTGAACCGTTCTAAAACCAGTCCAGGCCGTAACTGCTGCGACCGCTTTTGGGTAAAAAGCTGGCATCAATTGCTGATATCCATTCACCTTTATCCGTTGAATCTTTCAAGCTCAGCAAATTGAAGGTAACAAAATAGAACGAGCGATGAAACCATCTTGAAAAGGTTTTTTCATTCAGAGGACTATAACGGCCAAGGTTTCGGAAATTCATCCTTCGCGGCAGATATGTCAGGGCTGTTAGCAAAATGAATATAAACTTACGCTGCGGTTTTTCTACACTGGAAATTTGCTGAAAAATGGGTTCTATTAAGTTCATGGAGGCCTTTGGCGTGTTGGGCTGTTATCGTCGTTGACGACATCTTCACATGTTAGAGGCTTCCAGACTATTTTTTAATCAAATCAAAACTGTCCGAAGTATTGATATCTGTGTTGGTTAATTTTAACTTTTTACGGTTACTTAAACCTTTCCCGAAAATCTTACCGGATTTTTTCAGCATTGTAGTCAAGTCTGTACACTATTTTTGGGGCTCCATGAATTTACGACAGGCTTTCCTAATTTCCATGTATCTGCTTCATAAGAAATTCTTCGGTTTGTGCCATTGGTAGAGGCTTACTCAGAAGATACCCCTGTACTTCGTTACAGCCCTTATTGGTCAGAAATGCCAGCTGGCCTTGGGTTTCAACGCCTTCTGCTATAACTTTTAATCTAATGCCTTTGGCCATGTTGATGATAGCGACTACAATCGCCGCACTGTCCGAATTTAGTTCCAAGTCGCTAACAAAACTTTGATCTATCTTCAATCGATCGATGGGAAAATTATTGAGTCGACTCAAGCTGGAGTAGCCTGTCCCAAAGTCATCTATCGCCAATTGGACGCCTATTTTCTTCAGCGATCGCAGGATGTCCAGAACGATAGTTTCATCATTGATCAAAATGCTTTCGGTTAGCTCCAATTCCAACACGTCAGGCTCTAGTCCTGTTTCAGCCAATATCATCTCTACTTGTTTGGAGAAACCTTTTTGCAGGAATTGAGTTGCCGAGATATTGACGGCCATGTTGCTCAAAGGAATACCCTGATCTCGCCATTTTTTGGCCTGTTGGCAGGCCTCGCGTAGCACCCACACACCAATAGTTACGATCAGACCGATCTCTTCTGCCAAAGGAATAAATTGATCAGGAGAAAGGCGACCCAACTCCCGGCAGTTCCAACGTATTAATGCTTCCAGACCGCTAAACTCACCTGTTCGAATATCGAGTTGCGGCTGGTAATGTAGCTCCAGTTCATTGAGTTCTATAGCCTTACGCAGATGATTTTCCAGATTGAGTCGAAGTAATGCCGTTTCTGACATCTTGGCCGTGAAATACTGGTATGTATTACCCCCAAGGCGTTTTGCGTAGTACATGGCCAAATCGGCATTTTTTAGCAGTTCCTCTGCGGTCTCTCCGTCGTTCGGGTATATGGCAATACCGATACTGGTACTCGTGTAGAGTTCTTGATCACCACAGAGGAATGGTTGGGCCAAACTGGTACATATTCGCTGGGCAACGGTTGCAGCATCTTCATTACGATCTATCATCGGCAAGAGTACGGTGAATTCATCACCACCCAGTCGTGCTATTGAGAGTCCGTCTTGGGTCGCGCCCGTTCTTACCAAGGTATCACTACTTCGTATGTTTTTGCGCAAGCGGTCGCCAGTAGTCTGAAGAACCAAATCGCCCAGATGGTGCCCTAAGGTATCATTGATTCGCTTAAAGCCGTCAAGATCCATAAACAGTACAGCTAGTTTTATTTTTTTCCGTTGCGCCAAATTAATCATGATCTGTAAGTGTTCTAGAAAAAAATGTCGGTTGGGTAATTCGGTCAGACAGTCAAAATAAGCCAAGTTGTGTAAGCGTTGCTCACTTTCTACCAAGCGCCGTGTAGTTTGACTGGCTCTGAGCATATAGCGAACCCGGTAACCCAACAACGGGATATTGATGGGTTTGGTTATGAAGTCGGTCGCACCGACTTCAAAAGCGTGATTAATTGACTCCATATCCTCCAAGCCTGTCATCATCAGCACTGGGATGTACTTGGCTGTCGGCAATTTTCGAAACTCCGAACAGGTCTCAAAACCATCCATGCCGCCCGGCATGATGACGTCCAGCAAGATCGCGTCCGCTCCTTTTTTATGAAATAATTGCAAGCCTTCTTTGCCGCTAGCCGCTTCGCTGGTTATAAAGCCGGCCGCCTGTAGTGCCATGGCAACCACTAATCGGATCAGGGAGTCATCGTCGATGATGATAATGTGGGATGGGACTTGCATGTCTGTTCCTAATTAATGGGTAAGGATTGCTCAAGATACGTGTTCAACGCAGCATGGGTATTGGAGAATTCCTGTTTTATACGTAAAAGCGTTTGCTCCGAAGTATCATAGCAATGATTTCGCGCATCGTTTTCTACCTCATGGCACAGCTGGGCCAGCCCATTGGCACCGACCTGATTGCTGCTGGACTTTAGCGTGTGAGACGCCGAGCGGATGGCACCGAGATCGCCTGTGGCCCAGCCTTGTTCTAATGATTGTAGGAGTGTGTGGGCATTACTCAGATAGAGTGTAATTACGCGGAGCAGTAATTCATTACCGCCTATGGTGCGAATTGCTACCAGCGCGGTATCATTGATGACCAATTTTGCTGCTATGGCAGGATCTCCGATGTTATCGGCCATAATTGCGAAAGCTTTTACCCATAGTTTAATTAAGCGGAGCAAGGCTTCAGTCCTGAACGGTTTAGCCAAGTAATCGTCCATGCCGGCCATTATGCATTTCTCGCGGTCACCTTCGATCGCATTGGCTGTCAAGGCAATGATGGGAATATGGGGTAACTTACCGGAGCTTTGGCGGAGTCTTATTTCCTTAGTTGCAGCGTAGCCGTCCATTTCCGGCATCATGCAATCCATCAGCACCAGGTTATAGGAATTGTGCTCAATGGCCTGGAGCGCTTCCAAACCATTTTGGGCGATGTCAACCAAGCAACCGAAGCCTTGCAACATGGCTTGGACAACCTCCCGATTGACGGGATTATCCTCGACCAGCAGGATATGTGCGCTTGGCGATGTCGATGTGGAGCAAGAAACGTCGATATTTTCTGTCGTTGTCAGGTTTGAGTCAGGCAACAAGGCGCTCAGCAGAGATTGATAAAGTTCGGCCTTACGTATTGGTTTGATAATAAAAGCTGCAAATTCGGTTTTTTTCGCTTCGGTGACTTCGGCTTTAAACTGCGTAGAGGCCAGCATAACTAGAGGTATGAGTGCCAATTTCTGGTCGGCTTTGATGTGTTGACCTAATTCGAGTCCATTCATGTCGACTATCTTCATATCGATTATCACCAAGTTGTATTGCGATTGGTGATCGGCCGATTTTCTGAGCAAGCCCAAGGCCGATAAGCCGCTTGATACAGCGTCCACCGACATGCCCCAAGACATTGCGTAGTTTTTTAAAATATCCCTGTTGGTATCATTATCTGCAACGATCAGTAGCTTAAGGCCCGCCAGCCCTGAAGGCTCCAACGATAGGTTTGGTTCTAAACTGTTTGCTGTCAATAGAGGGAGGGTAAAGGAGAAGGTGCTTCCTTGGTCGGGATAAGAGTTTACGCTGATCTTCCCCCCCATTAATTCTACCAATTGCTTGGAAATCGCTAATCCTAGACCGGTGCCACCATATTTACGAGTGGTTGAGCCATCGGCTTGAGAGAATGCTTTGAATAGATGTGACAGTTCATCTTCACTGATGCCAATACCGGTGTCGCGCACTGTAATGCGAATATTCAACGGGGCGGCATCGGCTACCTGCGCGGATGCTCCCGGATTGTCGTTTAGGCTGACATCAACCATTATTTCGCCATGTCCGGTAAATTTGACGGCATTATTTACCAGATTGCCAAGAACTTGCTGTATTCGGGTAGGATCGCCTTTGAATATTTCGGGTATTTCTGATGCAATACGGTAGTTCAGTCGCAGGCCCTTGTCATGGGCTTGTTCAGCAAAAATTTCAACAACGTCCTCAATGATTTTATGGAGTTTGAAATCCAGATTTTCCAATTCCAAGTGTCCTGCTTCGATTTTGGAAAAATCGAGGATGTCGTTTATGATCGATAGCAGTAATTCCCCGGATTTATGCGCCATTAGCGCGAAACGCCTTTGTTTTTCCGATAAGTCGGTACGTAGCAATAATTCGGTCATACCCAGCACTCCGTTCATAGGGGTGCGGATTTCATGACTCATATTGGCAAGAAATTGGGATTTGGCATTGCTGGCAGCTTCAGCCTGCTCTTTTGCCGTGATTGCATCTTGAATAGCTGCTTCAAGGCTCTGGTTTTTCTCGGATAACTCCTGGGTACGAGCGATAACTTGTTGTTCCAGATGCATTCTATATTGCTGTAATTGTTCGTCACGTTCCTGAACTTCGATCAGCATGCTGTTATAAACAGTTGCCATTTCACCAAATTCATCAGCGCCGATTTTGGTGATCCGATGTGTGAAGTTTTTTTCACGGGCTACGGTTTGCATAGCCAGTATCAGTTCCAATAGAGGCGCCAGAAAAACCTGTTGTAATTTAGTGGAGACAATGATGATTGCGATGCCGGTAACAACAAAAATCAGACTAATGATTAAATAAAATCTGTTAAGTAAGGCTTGCAGTCCACTTTGGTCATCAGCTAAATGTAAAATACCTTGTAGTTCATCATCTTGTAAAATAGGCCTGAATAAATTTAAAATATTGTTTTCATCATAAGTAATGACTTGTCTATAACGTGGTAATGGTGCATTTTTTGTATTTGGCTGTAATAATTGACTATACCAAGTGATTAATTGTGATTGTAGGTATTCAATCAGGCTATGTGTTGGCGTACTGTTTTGAGGGATAGCGATGATGTTTTTGATGGTTTCGCTGGTTCGGATTGTTACCGGCTCTTTTGATGATTGGTAAGCCGCAAAAATAGTGCCGTTCTTGTCATACAAACGGGCAGCGATTACGCTGGACTGGCTACGCATACCGTTTAGAAGTTCCTGACCAGTTTGGACGTCATTAAAAGTTAATGAGGCGGAAGCGTTCCAGACGATAATATCCGCTATTAACGACAGCTGATTTTCGGTGGCGTGCTTTTTGGTGAAGTATTCATTAATTACTACGGAAGCCATTACCAGAAGCAGAGCCAGCATGGTTGTTAAAGTCATGATCGAGATTAACTTTACCCGTATCGGAGCGTTATTAAACCATTTTATAGTCATTTTTTCATTCACCGATAATTTTGGCCAGTTTTAATAATCTTGCGCTGATATTCAGCTTTGATTCGTGCACTACAGGCAAATTGACATGTAAGGTAATTTTTCCGTCCACATTTTCCAGGCCTACCATGCCGCCTTGCGCGGCAAAATCGTAGCCTTGGCCGATGGTTAGTAGTGGATGTTTGTTTATGTCGGCAAAAACTTGTAACAAAACGTTTTGCTTTAATTCGCTGATATATAGGACGTGACAATCTTCAAAATTGCGCAAGCGCGATAAATTGATAATTTGTAGCGTTTTATTGCCTACGACTTTATTGTTAATACTGATAAAGGATTCTTGTACGACGTTATCGCCTATCACACAGAAATCAATTGATTCTTTGATGCGCGTTTGCGCTTCATCAGGCCAAGTGGTGAAACGTACAATATTCAGCGCCAGGGCTGCCAATACCGTTTGTTCTTCCAATGATTGGGCATACATTTGCGAGTGAGTGTTGAGTAATAAACTTAGCCCCAGTAATGGCGGTAGAAATTTTTTGACCTGATTTATCATATGTCAAAATTTCCAGCTTACTTTTCCATACATCCCACGGTTAATTAAGGTTGGAAAGGTCTGGTTTTCTGCTATATATTCAAGATGATTTGGTGACAGCAGATTTTGGCCAACCAGCGACAATTCAATATCTTTGATGGGGTGCCACGCCGCGCGCAAATCCAGTGTGGCGTAGCCTTTGACAGTAGTCTTGCCAAATGAGCCTACTGAAAAATTGCTGTCCACATAACGAAGCCAGAAATCCAGGTCTATGGATTGCCAAGGCGAGAATGCGCCACGCAATGACATCCGCTGTTGAGGGCTGATGTTAGTCTGCGTAAAGGGCATATTGTTAATCTGTGTCTGTAACCAACTGTAATTGGCATCCCAGCGCCACCAGTCCAGCATTTGCCAGACAGTGGCGATTTCGACACCATAAGTTTTACCTGCCAAGGCGTTGGTAAAATCTAGTGGCACAACCATTGCGTTACCTGTGAAGTACGGCGTTCCTTGAAGCGCATAACGCAGGTCGTGGTAATCATTGTAAAATCCGGTAACATCCAGAGAAATTGCTTTGGAAAAGGTCGTTCTATAACCCGCTTCATAAGTCATGACTTCTTCAGACATATAGTCAGAGTTACCTTGGGCTAATGTTGCTACAGGTGGCGTACCAAAAGGGGGAAAAGGCAGGGTTTGGGGAGGAATAACGCCGGTTAGAACCGAACCACCTTTTTCTATCCGTGATGGCGTACGAACAGCTCTTGAAACGCCAGTCCACAGCCTATGTTGATTGTGCGGTGCCCACATGATTTTGGCTGATGGTTGACCCTCGAAACCACTGTAGTCGTTATGTTCGAATCTGGAGCCGATCGTTAGCCAGAGTTTGTTGTTTATTAGTGTCAGTTCATCCTGAATAAAGGCACTGTACAATTGGTCATTGACACTGGCCGGATTTATATTTGCGATTGGTGCTGAACCATTTTGGAGCTGGTTACCTGCAATACGGTCATGACCATAACGGTAACCCGATCCCCAGATGATTTCATGCCAGTCCAGCATGGCAAAACGGTGTTGGAATTCCAGATCCAGGGTGTCACGATTATCGCTATACATACTCTCATTATGGGCGTAGGTATCGTAATAAAACTGTAGCGAATAATCCGATGTTGGTGAAAAAGTATGCTGCAAGCGACTAAGGAGGTTGCCGCCAGAGTCGCTGTTTTTAACATTTTGGGTGCCCTGATAAGGAGACGTGATTTGCGAAAAATAGGCAAGTTGGTTGATATTGGCTTGATAAATATCACCCTGAACTGTCAGTGCATCCTGGGTGCTTAGGTGCGAGTCCAATCGAAAGCCACCTTGCACTTTATCCCAGTTATCACCGGCTTTCCCGCCTGACTGCAATGTGTTTTGGCTGCGATCAAAACCTTTCACATAGGCTCTTGCCGTGGTGTTTTCACCTAATTTTGTGCCATAGCGCAATGAGCCAAAGCCCTGCTCTTGGGTGCCGCCGCCTGCATTTACCAAGCCACCCTGAGTTTGGGATGAAGATTTGGTGATTACGTTGATAACGCCATTTACCGCATTATTGCCCCACAATGCTGCTCCCGGGCCGCGGATGATTTCGATGCGGTCGATGTCTTCCATCATGACATCTTGGTTTTCCCAGTACACGCCGGAAAAAGAACGACTATAGGCGTTACGGCCGTCAATAAGAACCAGTAATTTATTGGCAAAACGGCCGTTAAAACCTCGGGAGCTGACTGCCCATTGGTTGGCGTCAATTCTGGCAACATCCAGACCAGGCGCAAGACGTAAAGCATCTGGAATGTTAGTGGCACCGGAGCGTTTTATGTCGTCATTGGAAATAACAAACGCAGCGGCAGGCGCATCATTCAGGGATTGGGCTTTTTTGGCCACGGAAGTGACTTCGACATTGAGTAGGTCTTCTACACTCAAGTCGACTGCCTCAGTTTGTTTTTCAGCGATAACCAGCGGGCTGAAACATAAAATAAGTAAGGATAGATAATAGTCAATGACTACTTTTTTATTATTAATCATATAACTTAATCTTCAGTATTTTGGAAAAATCAGTAAAAATAATTTATTTTATGCCATTTATTTTTTACCTATATTGGCGTAAATATTATTTTATGCGCAGTATGTAAAGTAAAATAATAGAACTTATTGGCAGGATGATACATTATGATTTGTGATTAATAATAATGATTAGCGAGGATTTATGGTCATTAATCATAATAAATATGAAAAATTTACGTGCATTGCCTCACTAAAAATTAAACTACTTAAGTATCGTTGCTTCATCTAAAACCATACTACTTTTAAATACTATTTTTGCCGATAAAAGCGGTGAAAAAGGGACCACGAACAAGGAGAAGTTGGCCGCATTGTTGACTTGCATTTCTTTGGCATTCATAAAATCTTCCAACCCCAATATTGTTTGACATCGCGGAAGTTAAACTCGATTTGAAACCGCAAAGAGTAGTAGCTGATCAATTTTTCACTGGCAAGCGTCAGGCCATCACTAAACAACAGTACCTTTGCGATACTGGTCTGGTTGAAGGACTATGGAAACGTTAAACTTTTTCGAATACGGCTAAAAGACCAGCTGCGTCATTATGTGGTTTATCTGCCCAACGAAGAAAAACTCAGCCAGTTTGATCGTCAAGCATTTGACCTTGAACATGATAAGCATTGGCAAATCGAACAATATCATCGTGCCATCAAACAGGTTTGTAATACCGAAAAGTTTCAAGTGCGTGGTAAGCAGGCTACAAAGAATCATTTGTTTGCCGCTATTTATGGTTATTTTCAATTACAAAGACTTACGACAAATAAGACCATCATGAACTGTTACCAAATACGCCATGAATTGTTCAAAAAGGTCGTCGCTACTTTCATTTCTGAATTCATCATTGGGAATGAAAGTTTAAACCCCGTTCTTTCATTTGCCGTCAATACGTAAATTCTAGAAGACAAGAAATAAGAACGCTTTGTACGAATCAGTCAACTGGAATTGACAGATAAAAAAGCAGTGCGTGGCTGGATGAAAGGTTTCCCTCATGAGGTGCTTTTTGTCAGCAGAATCTTTACAAACAAAGACGGCAGCATTGGCTTATTGAATCTGGTGTGCAGTGATTTAACGTGCAATGGCGAACAAGTAGCAGCAATCTACCAAAAACGATGGAAAGTTGAGGAGTTTCATAAATCATTAAAACCCAATGCGGGGTTGGCGAAATCACCAACCCGTACCATCACCACACAGAACAATCATGTCTTCATGTCGATTTATGCTGTATTCAAGCTGGAATGTCTGAAGATAAAACACAAGGCCAATCATTTTGTATTACTAACTAAGCTGTTCATCAAGGCGAACCAAATGGCTTATGCAGAGCTGCAAAAATTACGGACTGCGTAACATCAGATATAATTAAGAAAAATACGATATGATGTTGTGCCATCCTTGTTTTTTATTTTTTTGAGCGGTTGCCATTATTTTTATCCTAAGTGTACCGTCAAACTATCGGTGCAGATATGGTGCGGCATAAATTAAAACAAGCAAGAATAGTAACAAATAAACGATAATAAATGTTTGATAAAACAGACGGTTAGCTGTTAAGTCTACAAGCTGAATATAATAGAGGGTATAAATGATTGGATATATTGAAAGTTATGATGCCGATAGCCAAACCGGGGTGGTAAAAAGCGAGAAAAATTCTTATACGTTTCATTTGGATGACTGGGTTGCGCAAGTATCTCCAGACGTGGGTGATGATGTCAGCTTTGACTCGGAAGGAACGCTGGCGCGACAGATTAAATTGGTAGGTGCTTATTTGACTCCGCCTACAGCCGTTAAATATAAGTATGTAGCGGCGGTGTTGGCTTTGCTTTTGGGTGGTGTAGGCGTGCATAGGTTTTATTTGGGCTATTATAAAATAGGGCTTATGCAGTTAGCGTTGACCGTAGCAACTCATGGATATGGAGTGCTATGGGGATTTATCGATGCCATTCTGCTTTTTGGCGGTCATATCAATAAAGATGCTAAAGGCCGTCCTTTTAAATAATTTTAAAAAATAATCGATATAAAATTTCCGGACATAAAAAAAGGCTCTTGCCAAATAACAAGAGCCTTTTTTGAAACTGAGTGGTTATCGCTTATTTGGGATAAACATTAACAGCGGTTAAGCCTTTTGGTCCAGATTCAATGTCAAAAGTCACGGTTTGACCTTCAATCAGGGTTTTAAAGCCATCACCCTGAATTACGGAATGATGAACGAAAACATCTTCGCCGCCATCAGAAGGTGCTATAAAACCAAAACCTTTAGTGTTGTTAAACCACTTTACAGTGCCTGTTGCCATTTTGAAAAACTCCTAAAATAAAACTTACGGTTAACACAGAACTACAACATTGATAACCGGGAGATCCACTCGTTCAACATCTTTACTCTGCTGGGGGAGGATTGTACTGCTATTTTCAACAGGATGCCATTTATTGAACTGTTTTGTACAGCCCATCCAGAACCATTGAATTAGGACTGACCATACCGATAACTATCTTGTTTTCAACAACAGGAGCTCTGATCAGGTTGTAATTGGCAAAAAGCCGCGAGCAATAACGGATATCCATATCGGGATGTACAGTAATTACCGGTTTACTCATGATCTCATAAACATTGACCCGGTCAGGTGCGCGGTCTTTGGCGAGCACGTGACGAGCGATATCACCTGAAGTCAGCATACCGTATTCATCATTTTCATTGCGTTTATTGACAATAAGCACCGCTGTTTTAAGTGTTTTCATCTTTATTAAGGCCTCCGCTACCGTGGCAATGCCGTCAATGGTAGCAAAATCGGTTTTCATGACGTCTTTGACACGGATGGGGTTGCTTTTTTCTATCATATTGAATCCTCAAGTTCATGGGTTAGTTCTTCAACCTGGTGCATGACGCCAATGGCGTCTTCAACATCAATCTGGAAAGCAATGCCGGTGCCGGGTTTATTATCAAATTCCGCCGTTGCAGCAATGGTTTCCAGAATGCGCCTGCTGTGGTGTTCTTCGACCAGAAATAACAGTACATCCCGTTGAGTTTCGAGGGTCAGGCCAAAAAAGGTTTTGGAGCGCTTGCGGCCTTCGCCGCGTGCATTATTGACAACAGTTGCGCCTTTGGCACCATTTTTACGCGCCGTTTCAATCACCAGATCGGTTTTATCATCTTCGACAAGGGCAATAATTAATTTGAAATGCATGGTTTTTCTCAGAGTTTAGATTAAGTTCTGTTTAGCCATTGGGCAATTTGCGCATAACCCAGAACAGCAATGATGGGGAATAAACTGGCAAAGGCTATTAAGCCAAAGCCATCCAATAACGGGTTTCTGCCCGGTACGGCTTCGGCCAGTCCCAAGCCTAACGCAGTCACCATAGGTACGGTAACCATTGAAGTCGTTATCCCGCCCGAGTCATAAGCCAGCCCGATAATCATTTTAGGGGTAAACCGGGTTTGGATCAGCACAATAACATAGCCCGGGATTATGAAATAATAAAGTTCTATTCCTGTGACAATTCGAAAAGAACCAAGAGCCAGGCCAAAACCAACGCCGATGGCTACAGCAATTCGCAATCCCCATGCATTTATGGTGCCGCCGGAAATTTGTTCGGCTTTAAGGGCAACAGCGAGTAAAGAAGGTTCGGCTAATGCCGTAGCGAAACCGATGCTGGCAGCAAAAATATAAATCCAGAAATAAGTTTGCCAGAAAATGGTTTGATCGAGTGGATTAATGCCTAAAAATTCAGGGGTAGTCAATTGCGATGCCATTATACTTCCCAGCGGAAACAACGCCATATCCAGGCCTTCCAAAAAGAAAGCAATTCCTAGTAGAACATACAAAAAACCGATCAATGTTTTTTTAAGACGAGGTAGGGGTTTACGAATAACCAATAATTGAAAACCGATGATAACGGCAACAATAGGCAAAATATCTTTACAGGTTTCCAGTAGTTGCAGGGCAAAATTAACCATCCATTCAATCATATAATCATCCCGTAAGCCATCACAAAAATCATCGGTGTTATTGAGGCAAGGATGATCAGTCCAAAGCCGTCTGTCATCGGGTTACGACCCTTGATGGCAGTGGCCAGTCCGACACCCAGAGCAGTTACTAAAGGCACGGTAATCGTTGAGGTGGCGATACCACCTGCATCATAAGCGATGCCAATAATTTCTGCGGGTGCAAAGGGTGTTATGATAGCTACGCAGGCATAAGCGCAAAAAACCGGGTAATAGACCGGCCAGCCACGGATAATTCTTAATATGCCGATTAAAATGGAAAAACCGACAGACAGGGCGACAGTCATCCGCAACCCGAAGGCATAATTACCCTTGGCAGTATCGGTTTGTTCAATCATGTTACCAATACTGGCGATATTTGCTGCTTTTTCAGCAATGGCTAGCAGGGCAGGTTCAGCAACGGCGGCTCCAAAACCCAGGCAAAAAGCAAAAGCTAACAGCCAGAATAAACTACCTTTGTTGGCGAAAGCGTAAGCCATTGACTCACCTAGAGGAAAAAGGCTTTGTTCCAGTCCCTGAATAAACAGGGTAAGGCCAATAATAACAAAGAGTGCGCCGGTAATTAAATTAGCGGCATCAGGCAAAGGCTGGCGAATAATCAGGACCTGAAAAATCAAAACAACGACAAGAATTGGAGTAAGATCTATGAAACTGCTGAATAGTTGTTGCACAAAACGGTTCTTTAACATAGGCCTTCCAATTTTTTAACATCACCTGATTGTATAGTAAATTGGACGAGTAAAGCTACCCTGTACATAAGAAACTTTAAAGTTCAGCAGGCTTAAGCATTGTCAGGTTGGCGTTAAAGAACTATGACTTTGTGCAATCGCTGAAGGTTATTATTGAATCTTTTTAGGCGATTTATTGGGAATAACAGACCCGACTTGCCGGTCTTTTTATTCATTTCCTGCATCCTTGCAATCGTTGTTAATAACCAAACGGGTCTATTTATCTTGAGTCCGTACGTTGCAGCACTATCGCAACTGCGGCTGCACGGGTTGCTACACCAAGTTTTTCAAAAATATGTTCCAGATGTTTGTTGACGGTACGATGGCTGCTTTCGAGTATTAGTCCGACCTCTTTATTGGTTTTTCCTCGCGATATCCACATCAGTATTTCCGCTTCACGAAAGGTAAGCCCTAAAGAGTCTTTCAATGATGCCAGATTCCATTCACGGCTGCTTTTCTTTAACAGAAGCAGATACTCACCAGAGCTTTGGCAGGGTGCCATTTTGATTGAGAAACCGGTGTTGGTAAGGTAATCATCGGCGGATTCCTTGTCAGTTGTAGCAACAGATTCAAGGCGTTTTTTTGCCCAAGCGAGTATTGGTTCGGGTAAATAGTCATTGATTGTTATTGATGCAGTGGGCTGCATTACTTCGATGAGCAGTACTTTAGCTGCAGGGGTTAGCCAAGTAATACCGCCGGAGGCGTCGATAGTCAATGCCGAGAACGTGCCTTGACTTAGTGCATTTTCTGCACGCCGTTTATCGCGAGCCAAGCCAAGATGGACATCTATTCTGGCCAGCACTTCCGGTGGACGTATCGGTTTGATAATATAATCCAGGCCACCTTCACTAAAACCGCGGAGCAGATCGTCAAGTTCGCTTAAACCGGTCATGAATAACACCGGAATATCGGCTTTAAGCGGATCCGCTTTAAGCCGTCGACAGGTTTCAAAACCATCGATACCCGGCATGAGAACATCCATCAAAATGATGTCGGGTTTTAAATAATCAATTTGTTCCAGCGCAGCGAGGCCGTCAGTAGCGACCAATACGCGGTAACCCGCTTCGGACAGTGTATCGGACAGCAGTGCCAGATTTCCGGGCGTGTCATCAACAATCATCACCGTGCCATTGACGTAGGGTGTTTCAATTTCCATTCGAGAATCTCATGTTTAAATAGCCATTGGATTTTTTTATAATCCATTATTTGAATGATTTGTTACCCTGGCCGCAGGGTTTATTTATGCCAATAGTTTCTTGATTTCAGCAATACGAAATTCACTGGCCAGTGCTTTAACTCTTGACACAAACGGTTGATATTTTGGTTGCTTCCTGATCAGTTCATCAAGGTGCTTGTTAAGTCCTAAAAGGTCACCTATTCGAACAAAATGGACGAGGTTTTTAATTTCGTCGGCTGGTGGTAGCAATAAAGGCTCTTCGGTTGATGTAGCAGCCAAATCAATATTATCATTCTGGCAAATCCAGTTTAGCGCCAGATGCAGTTTTAGCTTGTTTAACAAGTGCGGAACCTTGACAGGTTTAGCCAGAAAATCATTGGCTCCGGCAGTCATGGCATTAAGACGGTCGGCTTGATAGGCGTTCGCGCTAAGTATGATAATCGGCATTAACAGACCTTTATTACGCAGTTGTCGGGTGGTTTCCGAGCCATCGATTCCAGACATGGCTAAATCAAGCAGAATAAGATCAGGCTGTATTTTCTCTACCTTTAACAGGCAATCTTCACCAGAATCGGCTTCAGTCATTATAAAGCCCAAGGGTTCCAGAATTGATACCATTAAATCACGGTGATCGTGCTGATCATCAACGACCAGTATTTTTTGCCGACGCCCCTGGTAACCGGCAATGTTTTCGGCTTCATAAAGGTCGGGACTGGCTCCGAGGTTGGCTAAAAATAACCGTACTGTAAAAGTGGAGCCCTGACCGGGCTTACTGGTGACAGTGAGCTCTCCACCCATGATTTCAGCGAGAATTTTACTGATCGTTAAGCCCAGACCACTGCCCGAGATAGCGGTTCCAGTGGCATTGTGCAGGCGGGTGAAAGGCTCGAAGATATCTTGTAACTGTTCCTCCGGAATACCTTCACCGGTATCGGTAATCTCGAATTTGGCAACGCCTCCGTTATAGCCGATACTAAAAATGATTTCACCTGTCTGGGTGAATTTAACGGCATTGCTCAGGATATTAATCAAAATTTGTCCAACGCGTCTTTCATCGGCTCGTACGCGTTGCGGTAAGGTATTGATTATCTGACAACGAAACGATAAGCCTTTATCTTCCGCTTGAGCTTTGTAAATACGCATCAAATGCTCAATAAATTCATGAAAATTAAACGGCTCGTAGTTTAATTCAAATTTACGTGCTTCGATGCGGGCAATATCAAGTATATCCTCTATTAGAGCCGATAAATGTTCGCCACTACGCTTCAGTGTATCAACTGCCTGCCTTCTGTTTTCAGGTATACTTGGGTCTTTGTGCAGTATATAGGAATAGCCGATAATACTGTTTAAGGGGGAACGTATTTCGTGGCTCATATTGCTGAGAAAACGGCTTTTCGCCTGATTGGCCGTATTGGCCATTTTCATGGATTCCTTTAATTTACTGTCCGTTTTTTTATGCTCTTCAATTTCCAATAGTAACAGTTGAGTCTGTTTAACCGTTTCTTCCTGCGCTACCCGTCGACTTTCTACATTTAGTATCAGCCACCAGGTACACAGGCCGATAAACACCAATAGCGAGGCATAAATTTTAAAAAAATTATTCAGTAGCAGATGAAACGATGCAAAGTTATGTTGCACACTCATCAGATCCTGATAATAAATGATACTGATAAAAACCCCGGTCAACATAGACAGGAATAAAAACATCAGGGTAAAACGCAGTAAGCGCAATCGGGATGTCATATCCATCGCCGCAGGCAGGCAGCGTTTTGCCAGTATCTCCAGATAATCATCAAAACGAAAGCCGGTTTTGCAGGCATCCAGACAACGCGCGTCCAATGTGCAGCACAGCGAGCAAATACTCCCTGCATACGCCGGGCAATAGGCCATATCTTCATGCTCGAATTTATTTTCGCAAATTGAACATTTATTGGCTGATTTAGGGTTGTTTTCGTCGCGGTCGCGCGTCAGATAATGTTTGCCTTTTGTTAACCAGGCAATGATCGGTGTTAGTATAAATGCCAGTCCCAAGGCGATAAAACCTGAAAATGCTTTGGGAATTTCTCCAAACAGACCGATATAGGCCAGTATCGACATTACTGAGGCGCAGAGTGTGGAAAAAATGCCGACCGGATTAAAATCTGACAGATAGGCGCGCTTGAACTCAACGATATTCGGGCTTAAGCCTAGTGGTTTGTTGATCATTAATTCTGCGGCAATCGTACAAATCCAGGCAATCGCCATATGAGAAAATAATCCCAGCACTTTTTCCAATGCGCCAAACACACCAAATTCCATCAGTAACAAGGCGATCAATACATTAAACAGTAACCAGACGACTCGTCCCGGATGACTATGAGTTAGCCGCGAAAAAAAGTTGGACCAGGCCAGCGAGCCGGCATAGGCATTGGTTACATTAATCTTGACCTGGCTGAGAATGATAAATAGTGTGGTAGCCGCTAGCGCCCATTGCGGATTACTGAAAAGCTGGTTATAAGCGACCAGATACATTTGGGTAGGTTCATGGGCATGTTCCGGGCTAATGCCGTGACGTATGGCCAAATGTGCTAGCAAAGCGCCCAATAACTGCCTGAGGGCTCCAAATATGATCCAGCCCGGTCCGCCGGCAATCATCGCCACCCACCAGCGTAGTTTGTTCGCTTCGGTTTTGTCAGGCATAAAGCGTAAAAAATCCACTTGTTCACCGATTTGCGCCATCATGGAAAAGGCAATAGTCGCTGCGGCACCGAACAATAGCCAGTCGAAGCCTTGCCCACTGCCGGCAAACCAGAAATAGGTTTTTAAGATCGGTATTGCATCAGGTTCGCGCAGTGCCACTGCCACATAGGGTGCAATGAGTAACAGTAACCATAACGGCTGTGTCCACAACTGCATTCGGCTAATGGTGGTTATGCCGAAGGTCACCAGAGGGATTACCAGTACCGCACTGATAATATAAGCAATCGCCAACGGAATATGGAAATACAACTCAAGTGCCAGCGACATGATCGAGGCTTCAAGCGCAAACAGGGTGAAAGTAAAGGATGCATAAATCAACGAAGTGACCGTGGAACCAATATAGCCAAAACCGGCACTGCGGGTTAATAAATCAATATCAATATGGTAGCGGGCGGCGTAATAGCTGATGGGCAAGCTGGTGATAAAAATCACGATGGCGACCACCACAATTGCCCAAAAGGCATTGGTAAAACCGTAGTTGATCGACAAAAAGCCACCGATTGCTTCCAGCACCAGAAACGAGGTAGAGCCGAAGGCGGTATTGGCGACCTGAAACTCCGACCACTTACGAAAACTGCGTGGCGCGTAGCGCAAGGCGTAATCTTCCATGGTTTCATTGGCTACCAGAGCATTATAGTCGCGGCGAATTTTGGTAATGTGTTGATGAATGTTGGCTTTCACGGTATTCGGTTAATTCGATTTCTATCCAGAAGGCTGTTTAAAGGCGAGTCTGCACAATTTATAAAATGCAGACTCGCCTTTAGCCATTCAACTGGCAGAGAGCGTAGAAGCAGTGCAGAAATCAACGTCGCTCATGACCTAAATGGAGGGTCAGCGGAGATCCCTGATTGTTAATGATAAGCTCTTTATCGCTTACCTTGTTGGTTTCATTATCACTGTCACTGGAATCGGGTTTTTCAGTATTCACCGTGCCGGGTACTTGTTTCACTACCTTAGTATTCACCGTGCGGGGAACTTGTTTCACTACCACTTGCACCGTAGGCATCCAGGTCGGCTTAAACGAAGTGGTCTCCGGTTTTTTGTTAAGCGCAGGTATCTTTAAATCATCCAACAGATCAAAGCAGGTAGTACTTATCTGATCAACCAGCTTTTCGGTTATTTTAGTCTGGCTGGAGTCGTTAAAAAGTCCGTGAGCACTGAAAGTCATTTTATGTTCGACAGGACTACCGGTACTGCCAATTTTACTCAGTCTGCAGCTGATCGGCAGTACGTCGGTTTTTTGGAAATCGGCCGCTCTTGGGTCTGCATTACCACTGCTAAACGAGAACCCAACCGGTGTTTCTTGATGGACTATCTTATCCAGTCTGGCTTCAAGAGTATGCGAATAATGACTGTCAGCAAGTTTGACGGGAAACTGCCATTCGGCCAGATTTTTGCTTACCTGTTCAGCTATCTGCTGCCGTGACAAATTAAAACCAAACTGTTCGATATTTTCATTGGCAAGACTGAAGTTAATCGCGGTTATTGCTGCCGGGTCGATACTCGCGGACTTGGGTTCAACGGCAAGCGCAGATGTTCCGGTAAGACCGGTAAAAAGCAGTGCGCCGATAACGGCATAGTGTTTTGGTAAATCATGCAAGCTCATGGCAGCTCCTAATTATAGTGTACCGATACTGTACGAAAATCAGCCTTTGGCTGCCATACGTTAAATGACTTATGCGTTATTTGACGGATTGTGCCGACTGGCTGAAAACTGAATAATCTTAATCGACAGCTTTACCCGCATTACGCTATAACGAATGCATTTATATTTGGCAACAAAAGGGGGCTTTGGATGAAGGATCTTATTAAGAGGGCTTTATATGAAACAACCCTGTTGTTATTGAAATTTACCGTTAAGGAGATTGCCTTATGAAAAGTTTAATTAAATTGGATCGTAATAAAAAGCCATGGGAGCAAGAGGGCTTGATTCATAATCGCTGGCATCCTGATTTGCCTATGGTTGCAATGGTCAAACCCGGTGATGAGTTTCGTGTGGAATGTATGGATTGGACCGGCGGTCAAATAGGCAATAATGACAGCGCCAATGATATAAGGGATGTCGATTTAACGCAAGTACATTACCTGAGCGGTCCCATTGGTGTTGAAGGTGCCGAGCCGGGTGATCTGATGGTCGTGGATATTTTGGATGTGGGTACTTTTGACGATTCCCAATGGGGTTTTAACGGACTTTTTTCCAAGGAAAACGGGGGCGGATTTTTAACCGATCATTATCCTGAGGCGCGTAAATCAATTTGGGATTTTCACGGTATTTACACAACGTCCAGACACATCCCTAATGTTAAGTTTGCAGGCATTATGCATCCTGGTTTAATTGGTTGTTTGCCGTCAAGAGAATTACTCGAAACATGGAACAAGCGCGAAGCCGAGCTCATTGCTACGGATCCTGATCGCATTCCGGCCTTGGCGCTGCCACCAAATTCCCAGTCTGCGGTAATGGGTAAATTGACTGGCGATGCGGCCAAAGTGGCAGCAGCAGAAGGTGCCCGAACAGTACCTCCTCGTGAGCATGGTGGTAACTGTGATATTAAAAATCTTACCAAAGGCTCCAAAGTATTTTTTCCTGTTTATGTGAAAGATGGTGGCCTCTCCATGGGCGATCTGCATTTTTCTCAAGGCGATGGTGAAATTACTTTCTGTGGTGCCATTGAAATGGCAGGTTATCTGGATATTAAAGTTAGTTTGATTAAAGACGGCGTCAAAAAATACGGCATCAAAAATCCAATTTTTCAACCCAGTCCACTAACGCCTTCGTATCGTGATTATCTCATTTTTGAAGGGATTTCAGTCGATGAAAAAGGCACGCAACATTATCTGGATGTGCATGTCGCTTACCGTCAGGCCTGTTTAAATGCAATTGAATATCTCAAGAAATTTGGTTACAGCGGTGCCCAGGCCTTATCGATTTTGGGTACTGCACCGGTTGAAGGGCATATCAGCGGCGTTGTTGATATACCGAATGCCTGTGCGACGCTCTGGTTACCTACAGAAATATTTGATTTTGATTTGAAACCGAATGCGGACGGGCCAAAGAAAATTATTACCGGTAGCGCCGACATGGCAAAGACAAGCTAGTTATAGACAGTAATCAATGGAGTTTAGGTATGCCTTTATATGAATATCGATGTGATGACTGCGGTACTTTTTCGGCAATCAGGAAAATGAGTGAATCCAGTCTGCAAGGTATTTGCAAAAACTGTGGCGCGGCAAGTGAACGCATAATTTCTGTGCCGCACTATGCCTTGGTAGGTAACGACCAGCGTGTAGCCCATGAGCGCAATGAAAAATCAGCTCATGAACCGGCAACCAGGCGTCGCTCCAGTTGCGGATGTTCAGGCGGGCATACCTGCCAACCAGGGACGGATAAATCTCGTACCAAAAAAGATCAGGCTAGTCAGTCTGAACAGCAGGGGGCTGTTTTTCAGATGCAAACAAAGAGAACGGCAAGGCCCTGGATGCTCGGGCATTAAACAATGGGTAAAAGTTGGGATAAGAAAATTTGGATTGGATTGGGTTGGGAAGGGATTTAATTTTGAACAGATGTATGAATGTTTTATTTTTTTAATTAGGAGAAACTGATGAGTAGTTCTGATAGGCGTCAATTTATAAAAAAGGCATCTGTTCTTGTAGGTGTCTCTCTTGCCTTGGGTCTTTCCATGGCTACGGGTAGTGCGAGTGCGGCTGATTTTCCAACGGCAGCGGTTAGCACAACGGGTCTTGCGGTTACCGATAAAACGGTAACGGTAGGTATTTTGCATTCGGCAACCGGCACTATGGCGATTAGTGAAACGGGTTCCATTCAGGCTGAAAAACTGGCGATTGCTCAAATTAACGAAATGGGCGGTGTGTTGGGTAGAAAAATTGAGGTTGTTCAGGAAGATGGTGCCAGTGACTGGCCTACCTTTGCTGAAAAATCCAAGAAACTATTGGAAAGTGACAAAGTGGCCGCTGTTTTTGGCTGTTGGACATCGGCATCTCGTAAGGCCGCGTTGCCTGTTTTTGAAAAAGATAACGGCTTACTGTTTTATCCCACTTTTTATGAAGGCCTTGAGCAATCCAAAAATGTGTTTTATACC
Source organism: Methylobacter sp. S3L5C (assembly GCF_022788635.1). Classification (NCBI taxonomy): domain Bacteria; kingdom Pseudomonadati; phylum Pseudomonadota; class Gammaproteobacteria; order Methylococcales; family Methylococcaceae; genus Methylobacter; species Methylobacter sp. S3L5C. The sequence continues at coordinate 1,622,616 of NZ_CP076024.1, forward strand.
GGCCAAGAGGCAACCCAGCAAATTCTTGCCGGTTTGGATTGGATAACAAAAGAGAAAAAGGCCAAAACTTTTTATCTGATTGGTTCTGATTATATTTGGCCACGTACTTCCATGAAAATTGCCCGTAAACATATTGAGCAGCATTTGGGCGGCAAGGTTGTCGGCGAAGAATATGTGGCTTTGGGTGATACGCAGTTTGGTTCTGTGATTAACAAAATCAAGCTAAAAAAACCTGACGTAATCTACGCAGCTGTTGTTGGCGGTAGTAATGTTGCCTGGTTTAAGCAATTGAATGCAGCCGGTTTAAATTCCAAGAAACAAACCATGCTGACTATTTCAGTAACCGAAGATGAGGTGCTGGGTATTGGTGGTGAAAATCTGGAGGGTTTTTATTCGGCAATGAAGTATTTCCAAACTTTGAAGAATCCTAATAACGATAAATTCGTCGCAGAATTCAAGAAAGCTTATGGCGAAAATGCGGTGATTGGTGACGTAACCCAAGCGGCTTATCTGGGGCCTTGGTTATGGAAAGCGGCTGTTGAGCGTGCCGGCAGTTTTGACGTGGACAAGGTAGTCGTCGCATTGCCGGGCTATGAGATGACGACGGCACCTGAAGGTTATGTCAAGGTCGATGCAAACCACCATTTGTTAAGCAAGTTACGAATCGGAAAATGGCGTAAAGATGGTCAGGCTGATGTCGTTTATGAGTCTGGTTTGATTAATCCTGATCCATTCCCCAAAGGTTATCAATAAAGATTGAGCTTTAGGAAGTAAGCCGTAGCAGTCTTAAGCTGAAGACTGTTACGGTAAGTAAAAACAGATTTCTATGTGTAAGATTGGTTAGCCGGAGGCTGGTTATGTTTGGATATACGATGGATGAAGTAGGCAACATTATGGTAATGCAGGGCTTTTCGGGATTAAGCCTGTTTAGCGTCTTGTTACTGATGGCGCTGGGTCTTGCCATTATTTTTGGTCAGATGGGTGTGATCAATATGGCGCATGGTGAGTTTATGATGGTTGGTGCATATACGGCAGTATTCATGTCAAAACTGGCTGTTAAATACGAGATGGTTAACTCCTACTTTGTTTTTGCCATCATTGCCGCATTTATCCTGGCCTTTTTCATAGGTTATTTAGTTGAGTATTTGTTGATTCGACATCTTTACAAACGGCCTTTGGATACCTTGCTGGCGACATGGGGCTTGAGTCTGGTCATGCAGCAAACATTTCGCTCCAGCTTTGGTGCCAAAGAAGTGAGCGCAGAATTACCGGAATGGTTACTGGGTTCATTTCAACCCACCGCTGATATTGATATTCCGATTAATGGTGTGTTCGTGATGGTTTTGGCCCTGGTCGTTACGCTGGGTGTGTATTTCTTTATGTTTCGTTCAAGGGGAGGCTTGCGTGTACGGGCAACCGTGCAAAATCGGGTTATGGCCAGTGCTGTTGGTATCAATACCCAAAAAGTCGACAGGCTTACTTTTGCCTTGGGCTGTGGTATTGCCGGTGTTGCCGGCGCAGCATTTACAACAATCTCTTCTACCGGCCCTACTACCGGCTCTCTTTATATTGTCGATAGTTTTATGGTGGTTGTCTTTGGTGGTGCAGCAAGTTTGATGGGAACTATTGCCTCAGCGTTTGGCATTGCCCAGGCACAATCTATTTTGCAATTTTTTATGACCAGTTCCATGGGTAAAGTCGCTACCTTGATGACGATTGTTATTATTTTGATGATGCGACCCGAGGGTTTGTTTGCATCTAAAGTACGTAGATAAAGGAACCTGTTATGAAAGAGCTATCAAATAAGTTGTTGGGCGGAAGGCAAGGGGCTGTTGGCTTGGCGATATTGGCTCTGTTGCTGCTTGTGGTTTTTCCCTTGTGGCTGGATTTGTTTCGCTTGGGTCTTTTAGGCAAGTATGTTACCTACGCCTTTGTGGCAGTCAGTTTGGTGTTGTTGTGGGGTAATGGCGGAATTTTAAGTCTCGGGCAAGGCATGTTTTTTGGCTTGGGCGGTTACTGTATGGCCATGTTTCTTAAGCTGGAAGCATCAGACCCTGTCAGTACCAAGATTCAAACTACGCCCGGTATTCCTGATTTTATGGATTGGAATCAAATAACCGAGCTTCCCTGGTTTTGGCTACCCTTCAAAAGCTTGCCTTTAACACTGGTACTGGTGTTGGTTGTGCCGACGTTATTGGCTTTTATCATCGGTTATGCCATGTTTAAACGGCGTGTGGGTGGTGTTTATTTTGCCATTATTACCCAGGCGATTGCCCTGATATTAAGTATTTTAATTATCGGTCAACAAGGTTATACCGGTGGTGTTAACGGTATTACTGACTTAAAAACCATGCTGGGCTGGGATATCAGAACGGACAGCGCGAAATACATTTTATATTTTGTTAATGCAGGCTTGTTAATCGGCTGTATGTTGCTGGCACGTTACATATTAACGTCTAAATTTGGGATGTTGTTGTTGGCGATGCGTGATAAAGAAGAGCGCGTCAGATTCTCCGGCTATGATGTTTCAAATTTTAAAATATTCATTTTTTGTGTTGCGGCCATGATGTCGGGAATTGGCGGAGCCATGTTTACGCTTCAGGTCGGTTTTATGTCGCCCAGTTTTGTCGGTATTGTACCGTCCATTGAAATGGTTATTTTTGCCGCAGTGGGTGGGCGTATGTCCTTGATTGGCGCTGTTTATGGCACCTTGCTGGTTAATTTTGGCAGGACGATGTTTTCCGAGACATTTCCGGAGTTATGGTTGTTTTTGATGGGTGGGCTGTTTATCGCTGTGGTCATGTTTTTTCCTGACGGTCTGGCTGGAATCTATGACAAGTATGCCAGGAAATTTAATGTCTCCGGAATCGCGTCTAAATACGTTGCCAAATTCAGTAAAAAAGCCGCCAAGATGATCGGAGAAAAATATGAGTAATACCGACTTTGTACTGGCTATTGAAGACTTAACGGTTTCATTTGACGGGTTTAAGGCAGTTGATGCCTTATCGATGTATATCGACAAAAATGAATTGCGAGTGGTGATTGGCCCCAATGGTGCCGGCAAGACCACGGTACTGGACTTGATTTGTGGTAAAACAAAATCGTCATCAGGCTCCATCAAGTTTAATAATATAGAACTGACCCAACTTGCCGAGCACGAGATTGTCCGCGCCGGGATTGGCAGGAAATTCCAGACACCTTCTATTTATGAGAATCTGACTGTTTATCAAAATCTTGAAGTGTCTTATCCGGTAGGACGGTCGGTCTGGGGCAGCTTAACTTTTAAGCGCACGCAGGCATTGAGCGAACAAGTTAACAAAATCGCGGCAGAAGTGTTACTGACTGAGCATTTACAAATGGAAGCGGCCTTGTTAAGTCATGGCCAGAAACAATGGCTGGAGATTGGCATGTTGTTGATGCAAGACCCGGAATTGTTAATGTTGGATGAGCCAGTAGCCGGAATGAGTGCTAAAGAGCGTGATCAAACAGCCGATTTACTCAATCGAATTTGTCAAAATCGTTCTGTTTTGGTGATTGAGCACGACATGGAGTTTGTGAAAAAAATTGCCCATAAAGTGACGGTACTGCATCAAGGTAAAATTTTGGCAGAAGGATCGATGGAAAAAGTTCAGTCGGACGAAAAAGTTATTGAAGTTTATTTAGGTCACTAGACGGTTTTTGATTGCAAGATAAAACCGGTTAACCAGCAAGAGGAATTTAATCATGTTTGAAGTAGCGGATTTACAAGTCAGTTATGGCCAAAGTCAGGTGATTCATGGCTTAAGTTTTAAGGCAGAAAAAAACGAGACACTGGCCATTATGGGCCGAAACGGCATGGGCAAAACGACATTGTTTAAATCCCTGATGGGCATATTGCCCAGTAATGCCTCTAAAACCATGGTCGATGGCGTTAATTTAAACGGTGTGGAAACCTATCAACGTGTTGCAAAAGGACTGGCTTACGTACCCCAGGGAAGAATGATTTTTCCAACCATGACCGTACAGGAAAATATTGAAACGGGTTTGGAAAAATCCAAAACCCGGGAGATTCCTGATGACATCTATGCCTTATTTCCGGTGTTGTATGATATGCGTAAACGTAAAGGTGGTAATCTTTCCGGTGGGCAACAGCAACAGTTGGCGATTGCACGGGCTTTGGTTACCAACCCTAAAGTGCTGTTGCTGGACGAACCCACCGAAGGCATACAGCCCTCCATTATTAAAGACATTGCCAAAGTCTTAAATGAAATCAGGAAAATGCGTGAGATTACCATTATAGTCTCTGAGCAAGTACTCAGTTTTACCATGGAAATTGCTGACCGTATAATTGTGATGGATAAGGGCAAGTTTATCCATGAAGATAAACGTGGTGAAGTGGATGCCGCACAGATTAAAAAATATTTGTCGGTTTGACAGAGAGCATGTCTTAACCAACTTTTTATTACCTCAAATATAGAGTCCGAAGTTAATTACTCGACATTACTTTCTGTAGGGCGTGCCGTGCGCGCTTTGAAAGCTAAGGTGTGCACGGCACGCCTTACGTAATTAATTCATGGCTCTAACTCTGACCGTTGGTTTTCAGTCGCAAGGGATCACGGTCAACTAATACGATTAAAACACTTCAATCCATTGATTCATTTAAATGTTCAGATAATCAGCCATCTTCTGGCTGACACGGTGTTTTTTTAATTACATCAGCCATACTCCAGCCTATCGTCGTTTAATCCACAACAAGTCTTTAACCGCTTTGAACTTCCAAATCCCGATATATATTTTCAGATAAATAATTTTTCTGTCGATAGATACCATCCCTTCAAGGGATGTTATCTGTATAAGTCTACGACGACGCGAATTTAGAAATTTTATTTTTGGAAATCTATAGCATCCAACACGTTGTCGTTTTTTACCTTAACCAGTTATCCGCTTTAATCCCCGATTTATCGTAAAGGTATGCATCAGTAGAACCCTTTTTGCGGATGGTTTCAGGCTAAACGGCAAGCTTCTGCAGTTATTTCAATCAGGTTATTCAGTGTCATGACAAGTTAATTTCTGTGGTTACTTCTCTTGCCATTTATTCTTGTCTTTGGTTCGCTCAAAACAAACGGCGAAAGATGCGGGTACTCCTCTGAAAAAAGCCCATTTACCCGGATATATTTACTCGATTTTAACAGCAAAAATATTGTCGATGCGCCCATTTTAGGATTCTGCAGGCCAATAAAGCCGGTTTTCCTGTTATACGTCAAATAACTAATGAGTTATCTGACGGATTGTGGGAATCGGCTGCAAACTGAATAATCGACCCTGCCAGTTTTGGTGGCATCGCTATTGGGTCGATGCATTTATATTTGAGCTTGTGAACCAGGGGATTTTAGATGAAAAGATATATCAAACAGGCAGTCGGTGGCCTAAACACAAGAATACTCTGCACAGCCTTGGTAACTGCAATGGCTGCTGGTCATGCATCTTCCGGGTATGCCGGAGCAACTTTCAAAATTGATGATACTAAATGGATTAGTCTTGGTTTAGGCCTGCGTAGCAGCTTTCAAACTGTCGAGGGCGCGGCCGGTAATAACGGCAATAAGTGGAGTAACGATTTCAATCTGGATAATACCCGTTTGTATGTTAACGGACAAATTCATAAATATTTGAAAGTGGAGTTTAACACTGACTGTCAAACGTGTAGTAATGGTGGCGAGCTTCGGGTATTGGATGCGATAGGAAAGATTGAATATAACTCCATGGTTAATTTATGGGTTGGTAGAATGCTGGTTCCGGCTGAACGCAGGGAGATGAATGGCCCGTTTTACAGTCCTATCTATCAGGTTTATAGTTCCGGTTCGCCGTTTGAGCCTGCCGATTTTAATACAACGATTCAAAATAATGGTACTTCTGCGGGTTCTTTTGGTCGTGATGACGGTGCCACTTTTTGGGGCTCGGTATTTAATGACCGTTTTCAATATGCTATCGGCTTTTTTCGTGGCTTAAGAGGCGGTGCCAACGTTAATGACAATATTTTGTACGCCCAACGGGTATCCTATAACTTTTGGGAAGTCGAGAAAAATCCCGGTTATTACACCTCGGGTACTTATTATGGTAAAGGTGGTGATATCTTAACCGTTGCTGCCAGCAATCAGTATCAGCAAGACGGTGCAGGTCAAGGTGCAACGAGTGTAAACAATGTTGCAATTGCCGCTGACCCGGGTAACTTTCGTGGTACCGGAGTCGATGTATTGATGGAAAAAGTGCTGCCCAATAATGGTGTGGTTACGTTAAATGGCGAATACAAAAACTATGATATTTCCGGTGGCTATAGTCAAGCGACGCGTAATGCAAATTACCCGAATAGTTTCGCGATGTTTGAAGGTAACTCCTATGATGTCAGCGGTATGTATCTGTTTCCACAAAAAATTGGTATTGGTTTGATTCAGCCTTATGTTCGTTATGTGAATATAATGCCTGACACCAGTTCCAATCGTAATTCTTACCAGGCCGGTGTGAACTACGTTATTGATGGTCATAACGCCGTTGTCTCTTTAAATTATATCTACGGCGATATGGCGACTAAAGGTATTACCAATTACCAATCGAACGTAACAGGTGACAACGTTAATTCGCTTGTTCTTGGCTTTCAGTGGCAGATTTAAGGACTCTTGATTACTCTGTATGAGTGCCATGAGCCAATTATCTTCAGAACCAGGAATATCAGCTATTTCTGGTTCTGAATAAGGCTGGTCTTTGTGGCATAATTACGCTAGATTTATACTCGTTATCAAGGTTAAATTTAACGATTTAAATAAAAAATAATGAGGAATTGTTATGAAAATAAAATTACTGGTTGTCGTTACCGGCTTATTGTCAATCATATCGCTACCCGTACATGCGCATACCGGCTTGGGTACCGTGCACGGTGTTGTCGACGGATTGTTGCATCCGTTAACGGGTATTGACCATTTACTCGTTATACTGGCGGTCGGCTTATTGGCAGTAATGCGCGGTGGACGAGAACTATGGTTATTGCCTGCCAGTTTTTTACTGATGATGACCGTAGGCGCGGGATTACATTTTGCCGGTTTCACGTTAAGTGCAGCAGAAACCTGGGTAGCCTTTTCAGTCATGGCTTCAGGGTTGCTGTTGTGGACAAATTATAAAGTGTCATCAGGCTTGGCAGTCGCTTTGGTCGCTGTATTTGCGCTTGGTCACGGTTACGTTCATGGTAGCGATTTGCAAACGGGAGCTGATGTTGCCGGGTATACGACAGGTTTTCTGCTTACGACGGCATTATTGCAAGGCTTGAGTATTACTATGGGGTTATTGCTATCAGGAACGTCCAGTTTAAAGATAATGACTACCGGATTTGGTCTGCTGTGTGCGGTAGTCGGTACGACCTTATTGGTTGGAGCCTGAGTAGATGGTTGCAGAACCTGTGGATATAGGGTTCGCCAATACAGAGATTACCCCACAGGGGTGGGAAGCAACACTGGAGTTGGGCTTTAAGTTAAGCAATGATAAAACCGTCTTGGCGCATCGTCGCCATCATGGTCCGTTAACCGTACAACGACCTTTTTATCCTGAAGGCGGCGTTTGTCATTTGTATTTGTTGCATCCGCCAGGTGGCGTAGTGGCAGGTGACAGCTTGACGATCACGATAAACGCAGCCGCCAATAGCGCAGCACTGGTAACAACGCCAGCCGCCGGCAAATTTTACCGCAGTACCGGAGAACTGGCACGGCAATCCGTTACCTTAACAGTCGCCGCAGGTGCGGCTTTAGAATGGTTGCCACAAGAAACCATTATCTATGAAGGGGCACGGGTCGCATCTGAGCTTCGCGTTAATCTGGAATCCGGTGCCCGCTTTATTGGCTGGGAAGTTCTCGTTTTGGGTCGTCCTGCCGCCAATGAAGGTTTTACAGTGGGTCAAGCCTGCATGAGCTGGCAGATTTTTCGTGCCGATGAGCTTTTTTATCGGGAACGTTTAAAGCTGGATGCCCAGGCATTTTTAGCGCGCTGGGGGCTGAACGGACATTCCGCTTGTGGGACAATGTTCGCCTGTCCTGCTTCAGTCGTGCAGTTGGAAGCGGTGCAACAACTTATTGGCGAGACGGCCGGGCGCGGTGTTACGTTAATAGATGATCTGCTGATCTGCCGCGCTCTTGATACCAGGGCTGACCGGTTACGCGGATTTTTTCAGCAGGTTTGGGCTGCACTAAGGCCCGACGTTTTGCAGCGTAAGGCTTGTGAGCCGCGTATCTGGGCAACCTGACCAACCAAAAAAGGATAATTAATGCATTTAACGCCACGCGAAAAAGACAAACTATTGATTTTTACTGCCGGATTATTGGCAGAACGACGCAAGGCCCGAGGGTTAAAGCTTAACTACCCCGAAGCCATTGCCTATATTACCGCAGCAATTATGGAAGGAGCCAGAGATGGGCGCACGGTTGCCGAACTAATGGAATTTGGTCGCACCTTGCTAAATCGCGATGATGTTATGGACGGTATCGCTGAAATGTTACCGGATGTGCAGGTAGAAGCCACGTTTCAGGATGGTACGAAGTTGGTTACGGTTCATAACCCCATTGAATAGCGAAGTAGGATGTGCCGTGCGCACTAAAGACGATAATGACCATGAAAGAATAGGAGCACAGCCATGATACCTGGAGAAATTATCCCTGCCGAGGGTGATATCGAGCTGAATGCAGGTTGCGCAGTTATCACGCTGGTTGTCGCCAATAGCGGTGACAGACCAATACAAGTCGGTTCACATTACCATTTTTTTGAAACCAATCCGGCGCTGCATTTTGACCGGGACAAAACACTGGGATTCAGATTGGATATACCTGCCGGTACCGCTGTCCGTTTTGAACCTGGACAGTTTAGAGAAATACATCTGATACCTTTTTCCGGATTACGCCGTGTTTACGGTTTTCGTCAGGCAGTCATGGGCGAACTAAAGGAGTCCGTATGAGCAGAATCAGCAGGCAGGCTTATAGTGATATGTTTGGCCCGACTACCGGCGATAAAGTGCGCCTTGGCGATAGCGGTTTGTTTTTACAAGTCGAAGCGGATCGTACGATTTATGGAGAAGAAGTTAAGTTTGGTGGTGGCAAGGTTATCCGCGATGGTATGGGGCAAAGCCAGGTTGATTCCTCGGTGGCGATGGATTTGGTTATCACCAATGCATTAATTGTCGATTACTGGGGTATTATCAAAGCGGATGTTGGTATCAAGAATGGCCGTATTGCCGCTATAGGCAAGGCCGGTAATCCCGATATCCAAAACGGTGTTGATATTGTTATTGGCCCCGGTACCGAGATTATTGCCGGTGAAGGGCAAATTTTAACCGCAGGTGGCGTTGACGCACATATCCATTTTATTTGTCCACAGCAAATAGAAGAAGCCCTTTCATCCGGCGTTACCACGATGATTGGCGGTGGCACCGGGCCTGCGACCGGTACTAATGCGACGACCTGTACGCCCGGGCCCTGGAATATTCAGCAGATGTTGCGTGCGCTTGACGGTTTTCCGATGAATTTTGGTTTGCTGGGGAAGGGTAACGCCAGTTTGCCGGCTGCGTTGGAAGAACAGGTTCGTGCCGGTGCCATGGGTTTAAAATTACATGAAGATTGGGGCACAACGCCGGCGGCGATTGATTGCTGTTTGTCGGTAGCCGAGCGTTTTGATGTACAGGTCGCGATTCATACCGATACCTTGAATGAATCCGGGTTCGTTGAAGATACCATCGCCGCTTTTAAAGATCGCACGATTCATACCTACCATACGGAAGGTGCGGGCGGCGGCCATGCGCCGGATATTATCAAAGCTTGCGGCTTGCCTAATGTACTGCCATCGTCAACCAATCCAACACGACCCTTTACGATTAATACGGTTGATGAACATCTGGATATGCTGATGGTGTGCCATCATCTTGATCCCGGTATCCCCGAGGACGTGGCTTTTGCCGAATCACGCATCCGCCGCGAAACCATAGCGGCGGAAGATATATTGCATGATTTGGGCGCTTTCTCGATGATTTCATCGGATTCCCAAGCAATGGGCAGAGTCGGTGAAGTGATTATCCGTACCTGGCAGACAGCGCATAAAATGAAACTGCAACGCGGCAGTTTGCAGGAAGATTCTGCAAACAACGATAATTTTCGCATTAAACGTTATATCGCCAAGTACACGATTAATCCGGCGATTAGTCATGGTATCTCGCACGAAGTTGGTTCGATAGAAGTTGGTAAGTTGGCCGATCTGGTGTTATGGAATCCGGCTTTTTTCGCCGTAAAACCCAGCCTGATTATCAAAGGTGGTTTGATAGCATTAGCGGCCATGGGCGATGTCAATGGGTCAATTCCAACGCCGCAACCGGTACATTATCGCCCGATGTTTGGTTCGTTCGGTGAGACTGCATCGGCCACATCGATGATTTTTTTACCACAAGCCGCTATTGATGGCGGTGTTTCAGAGGCTTTGGGCTTGCGAAAACGCGTTGGTGTTGTTAAAAATACCCGCAATATCGGTAAAAAAGATTTAGTGCATAATCACTACCAGCCCACTATCGAAGTGGATCCGCAAACTTATGTAGTACGTGCCGACGGGCAGTTACTTACCTGTGAGCCGGTGGCTGTTTTACCGTTTGCACAACGCTATTTTCTGTTTTAAGAAAATTCACCGACTTTTAAGCAGTGAAAATTTTTTACTTCAAGGTGTCTACCAACCAAGCCGGGACAGATAACATCGCTTGACGCGATGTTATCTGTAAAGTCTTCCCGCTTTAAGTTGGTAGCTCTTCAACGGATACTTCTCTAATGATCACTATGTTGAAATTGACCGAACTTGCTCCACCAGAAACCCAGGCTGACGATGTCCTGACGTTGCCTTTTGAGTATCGCCAGAAAAGCCGTTTACCTGCACGCACAGATGGTGGCGTAGCTGTTGGCGTATTTTTGCCGCGTGGACATCGTTTGCGCTCAGGTGTTATTTTGACCGGTACAGAGCGCTTTAAAGTGCTGATAAAAGCGGCTCCGGAAACGGTTTCGGTAGTGTGCAGCGATGATGCCCTGCAATTTGCACGTGTTTGTTATCACTTGGGTAATCGTCATGTCGCCTTACAGATTTTGCCGGGTGAGCTGCGCTATTTGAGTGACCATGTTCTGGATCACATGGTTGAGGGCTTGGGCTTGGGAGTGATGCACGATATCATGCCGTTTGAGCCAGAAGCCGGTGCTTATCATAGTCATGATTAATGATCTTGCCCTGCTGCGCTTGTTGCAATTGATTAGTCCGGGCTTGCCGATTGGCATGTACAGCTATTCCCAAGGGTTGGAACGTGCCATTGATGATGGCTTGGTGACCAATGCCGATGACGTCCATGAATGGCTTGAAGGTTTACTGGTGCATGGCATGACACAGCTTGATTTACCGGTCATGGCCCGCTTGTTTGATGCCTGGACATTGGCTGATAACGTTGCCGTTGTCCAGTGGAGCAAAACCTTGATTGCTTGCCGTGAAACGTCTGAATTACGTGCTGAAGACAGGCAAACCGGGCAGGCACTGGCGCGGTTGCTGGTCGCGCTGGAACTGGACGAGGCGGCAGAGTGGTTACGCAAACCGGAGGCAACACTCGCCACTTTATTTAGTCTCGCTGCAGTGCGCTGGGCCATTCCCAAACGTGAGGCGGCTATCGGTTACTTGTGGAGTTGGCTGGAAAATCAGGTGTTGTGTGCCGTTAAACTGGTGCCCTTGGGTCAGGTTGCCGGACAGCGCTTATTAATGGCATTGGCATCCAGGCTGCCTGAACAGGTTAATCGTGCGTTGTTGCTGGCTGATGATGAAATCGGCAGCAGCGTGTTTGGTTTGGCCTTGGTTAGTAGTCGGCATGAAACACAATATTCCAGATTATTTCGTTCTTAAAGAGAGTTAATGATGAGTGATAAACAGGTACTTCGGGTAGGTATAGGCGGGCCGGTAGGTTCCGGGAAAACAGCACTGGTCGATGCCTTGTGCAAACGCATGCGTGATCAATTTGAAATCGGCGTGGTAACCAATGATATTTATACCCGCGAAGACCAGCAATTTTTGATTCGCAGCGAGGCTTTGCCGGAAGACAGGATTATTGGCGTGGAAACCGGCGGCTGTCCGCACACGGCAATCAGGGAAGATGCCTCAATGAATCTTGCGGCTGTTGATGAGCTCTGTGAGCGCTTTGATAATCTGGATTTTATTATGGTGGAAAGTGGTGGTGATAATTTAAGCGCAACTTTTAGTCCAGAGCTGGCTGATCTGACTATTTATGTGATTGATGTGTCGGCAGGCGATAAAATACCGCGAAAAGGCGGTCCCGGCATTACCCGTTCTGACTTACTGGTGATTAATAAAATTGATTTGGCTCCTTATGTCGGTGCTTCTTTGGATGTTATGGATCGTGATGCCAAAAAAATGCGCGGTGAGCGGCCGTTTGTATTTACTAATCTTAAAACCGGTTTAGGGCTGGACACCATTACCCAATTTATTGTTACTGCGGGTATGCTGAGTACAGTAGCAGCGTGACACTGATTAAGCGTTATAGCAACAGCTAGTAGCTTCGATGTAAATGGAGGAATATCGAAGTCAGCAAACCCTGGATTACGTTTCACTACATCGAGGCTAATGGCTTACTCATTTTGTTCATCAAACCTTGGTTAGCGCTGCAAGGCTTTTCTTTTGATCACTAAAACAGATATAACTATCGAATAATATCGTTTTATTAAAGGGATATCATGATTTATTATTTGCACCTTAGACGCTATTGATGATGAATTATCTGTTTGTGTAATTTAAATTCGATGGTTTTTAGGTGAAATATTAAAGCGTTATTGCCTGGCAATAATGCCTTAGGCAGAATTGATAAGCTACTTTACACGCTTGACAAAACATAACGTGTAAAGTACTTTAACCTAAAATTGCAAGCTGACCGGACAACCGGAAGCCAGTGAGTCTATAATGACCGCTGGCTTTTTTTTGGCCAAAATTTGGCTATAATCAAGCTTGATAATTAAATTACAGGAGACTTTTATGTCACATTGGTACGAAGATAATTCTCAATCCATAGGAAATACACCGCTGATTCGGCTTAACCGGATCACTGATGGAGCCTCTGCTACCGTGCTGGCAAAAATTGAAGGACGTAATCCCGCTTATTCCGTTAAATGCCGAATTGGTGCTGCGATGATCTGGGATGCAGAGCAGCGTGGCTTGCTCGGGCCGGGTAAAGAGCTTGTTGAGCCCACCAGTGGCAATACCGGTATTGCGCTGGCCTTTGTTGCCGCAGCGCGAGGCATGCCATTGACCTTAACCATGCCGGAAACCATGAGTCTGGAACGTCGTAAGTTGTTGATTGCTTATGGTGCCAAACTTGTTTTGACGGAAGGTGCCAAAGGCATGAGCGGTGCCATTTCCAAAGCGGAGGAAATTACTGCCTCCGACCCTGAGCGTTATGTTTTGTTGCAGCAGTTTAAAAATCCGGCAAACCCTGCCATTCATGAACAGACCACCGGGCCTGAAATCTGGAACGATACGGATGGGGCGATTGATATCCTGGTATCCGGTGTGGGTACTGGTGGCACCATTACCGGCGTTACCCGTTATATCAAACAAACCCAAGGCAAGGCAATTATTTCAATTGCGGTAGAGCCGACTGCCAGTCCGGTACTGACCCAGTTTCGTGCCGGTGAGCCGCTTAATCCTGGTCCCCATAAGATTCAAGGTATCGGCGCGGGCTTTGTTCCTGGTGTGCTGGATCTTTCCTTGATAGATGAAATCGAGCAGGTGACCAACGAAGACGCCATCGAATATGCACGGCGTCTCGCCAGAGAAGAAGGCATACTCGCAGGTATTTCTTGTGGTGCAGCCGTTGCTGTGGCAATACGTGTTGCCAAACGACCTGAAAATGCCGGTAAAACTATTGTGGTGGTGTTGCCTGATTCAGGTGAACGTTATTTAAGTTCACCGCTGTTTGAGGGTATTTTCGATGCCAGTGGTTTGGCTGCATGAATGATATTACCCATTTAAATGGTAAGTATGATTGGGGTATTGATACCCTGGTTGCTCAATTACGTGATTTACGCGTGCAGTCGCTGGAAACTCGAAGTCGACGCGATAAACCACCCAAATTGCCTTCACGAAAAGAGCTACAAATTATATTGGAGGGGCTGAGTGCGGTCTTGTTTCCAAATCGTCTGGGACTGCCCGATCTTAATGACGAAGGCATCGATTACTTTGTGGGACACACCCTTGAAACCCTGTTACGCGAGCTTTATAAGCAAATTCGCCGTGAATTACAGTTTATCTCCGGACATGAAGGTGTCGACAAGGTCGCTAATGACCAAGCCATTAGTATTGCCCGCCAGTTTGCCGCCCGGTTGCCCACGGTAAGGGCATTGGTTGATACCGATATTCAGGCGGCCTTTGAAGGTGACCCTGCCGCAAGAAGCCCGGACGAAGTGCTGGTTTGTTATCCCGGCATTACTGCCATCATTCATCATCGACTGGCGCATATTCTTTATCAATTGGGTGCACCGTTGGTTGCCCGCGTTATCGCAGAAGTTGCCCATTCAGCGACGGGGATTGATATTCATCCCGGCGCACAAATTGGTGAGAGTTTTTTTATTGACCACGGTACGGGTGTGGTTATCGGAGAAACTGCCGTGATTGGGCGACATGTTCGCGTGTATCAGGCCGTGACTCTGGGCGCCAAACGCTTTGAAAAAGATGAGAACGGGTTGTTGGTTAAAGGCAATGCGAGGCATCCTATCGTTGAAGATAATGTGGTCATTTATGCCGGTGCTACCATTTTGGGTCGTATTACCATTGGTCACGGCTCAACTATTGGCGGTAATGTCTGGTTAACCCATAGCGTAGCCCCCGGTAGTAATATCACTCAGGCGTATGCCCGTAGTGAATTATTTCATGGCGGTGCGGGAATATAACATTTTTTAATTCAGAAAACGTTTATATTTAAATGCTGGAAGACCCATGATTCCGTGGAATACACCGGTAAAGTTTTTGTGCCTGCTGCTGCTATGTTGGTGCTGTGAATTGTTGATTTATGTATACGAAGTCAATAAGTTTGTCCCTGGAAATTAAACTTTTCTGGATCTCTATACTGCTAATTTTCAATCAGGAGATTAGCAATTAATTCTTTTAACTAATCGCAACAATAACAGGAATAAAGTCATGACCGATATCCATGAAGCCCATACCGCACTAGGCGATGTCGCTGCGCGTACCTTGGCGAATGCCACCAAAACCGTGCCTATGTTATCAACCATCACGCCACGATGGCTGGTGCATTTGATGCAATGGAAACCGCTTGAGGCAGGTATTTATCGCGTTAACAAAGTTAAAAATGAAAATGAGCTCTTTGTTGATTGTTCCAGCCTTGATGAAAAAGAACTGCCGCAAACTTTTGTTGATTACGAAGAATGGGGCCGCGAGTATCGCTTGAATGCGGTTAATACCGTACTGGATGTGCATACCCGTATTTCTGATTTATACAGCAGCCCACATAACCAAATCCATGAACAGTTGCGTTTGACTATCGAAACTATTAAAGAACGCCAGGAAAGTGAGCTTATTAACAATGCCGAATATGGCTTGCTTAATAACGTTGCTCCAGGTTTTAAAGTACAACCGCGTACCGGTGCACCCACGCCTGATGATTTGGATGAACTTATTTCCCGCGTTTGGAAAGAACCGGCATTTTTTCTGGCTCATCCACTTGCCATTGCAGCTTTCGGTCGTGAATGTACCCGTCGCGGTGTTCCACCGGCAATTGTTACCATGTTCGGTTCACAGTTCATGACTTGGCGCGGACTGCCTTTGATTCCTTCTGACAAGCTTAAGGTTATCAACGGTAAAACCAATATTTTACTGTTACGTACCGGTGAAAGCCGTCAAGGTGTCGTGGGTCTTTATCAGCCTAATCTGACCGGCGAACTGAGTATGGGCCTTTCAGTCCGTTTTATGGGCATTAATCACAAAGCGATTGCCTCTTATCTTATCTCTCTGTATTGCTCGCTGGCGGTGTTGACTGATGATGCGCTCGGAGTACTTGAGAATGTCGAAGTGGGCAAGTACCATGACTACAAGTGAATTTGATCAAACCAATTTAGTACCACAAGGTTTTACCGAAAATTCAGGAGCTGCATCGTTACCTGATGTCGATTATTTAACCAAACTTGCCAACGAGCTATTTTCAGCGTTGCCTTGTGATGGTTCAAGACTGGGTATTGGGGCATCTGCAGCACCTGGCGGGGCGGTTTCATCGTTGGCTGGCCTGGGTAATTCCGGGGTAGCCGCAATTGCACCGCAAGGTCTTGGTTTGCCTGGCGAGGTGGAATTGCGGCAGTTGTTTGCGCCGCGTAAGCCGTCTTTTGAGAGCGTTCCTGACAGTCTGGATACGGGGTCGGTTTTAGGCAATACGCCTGCCGGTTTGCCCTCATCTTTTGCAGGTCTGGACAAAGCCGTCTTGTCGGGTATTTTTCCGCATGATTTTGGCTTGCCCAGTGAAGCTGAATTGCAAAAGTTGTTGGTTTCGCACACGCCTTCGGAAACTAATGCTCCCGGAAATATTGGTATTCCGGCGTCGGTGCCGGCTCAAGAGTTGACTGGCGAACCGCTGGAAGCTGTTGAGAAACCAGCGGATACGTCTATTTCACCGCAGGTTTTTGAAACCGAGTTGCAAAAGCTTTTTGCTGCCAGTACAACGGCAAGTGGCTCGATTCCCGGTATTCCGGTTGCTACGGCAACGCCAGGTTTGACAAGCTCCTTTGCCAGTCTGGATGCTTCACTGATTGCGGGTCTTTCACCCGAGGTTTATGGCTTGCCGGGCGAAGCCGAGTTGCTAAAGTTTTTCGCCCCGTTGTCGGCACCTTCTTCAAGTACTTCGGAAAGCGCAGGATCTGGCTCAGCATTTTATTTTCTTGATGAGTTGAAGAGCGGTGGTTTTAATGCGCCAGCTCTGGGTTCTGCGCATCCGCCGTTTGATGTGCATGCGGTACGCCGTGATTTTCCGATTCTACAAGAGCGTGTTAACGGTTATCCGATAGCATGGCTGGATAATGCGGCGACAACCCAAAAGCCGCAAGTAGTGATTGATCGGGTTTCGTATTTTTATGAACATGAAAACTCCAACATTCATCGTGCGGCGCATGAACTGGCAGCGCGATCTACCGATGCTTATGAAAAATCTCGTGATACGGTCGCGCGATTTCTTAACGCACCTTCTGCAGAAAATATCATTTTTGTAAGAGGTACTACCGAAGGTATCAATCTTGTTGCACAAAGCTGGGGGCGACAAAATCTGGTTGCCGGTGATGAGATTATCATCACGTGGCTGGAACATCATGCCAATATTGTACCGTGGCAACAACTGACCGAAGTTACCGGTGCAATACTACGAGTTGTACCGGTTGATGAAAGCGGTCAGGTGTTACTGGGTGAATATCAGAAACTGTTGAGTTCACGCACTAAACTGGTCTCGTTTACCCATGTCTCCAATGCTCTTGGCACCGTTACGCCAGCGCAGGAAATTATTGCCATGGCCCATCGTGTTGGTGCCAGGGTTTTATTGGATGCCGCTCAGTCTGTTTCACACTTACAGGTTGATGTGCAAGCGCTTGATTGTGATTGGTGTGTATTTTCCGGACATAAGGTATTTGGTCCAACCGGTATTGGTGCTGTCTATGGCAAGGCCGAGTTACTTGAGTCCATGCCACCATGGCAAGGCGGCGGTAACATGATAGCAGATGTCACTTTTGAAAAAACGGTCTATCAACCTGCGCCTGCCCGTTTTGAAGCCGGTACCGGTAACATCGCTGACGCGGTAGGTTTGGGAGCGGCGCTTGAATATCTGACCAAAATCGGTATCCATAATGTCGCGCGTTATGAGCATGAGTTGCTGGTTTATGGAATGGAGGCGCTTAAAAGCATTCAAGGCTTGCGCTTGATTGGTACGGCTCCTGAAAAAGCCAGTGTGTTATCGTTTGTACTGGCCGGTCACAGCAATCAGGATATTGGCGTCGCTTTAAATAAGGTAGGTATTGCTGTTCGTACCGGCCATCATTGCGCACAACCCATCTTGCGTCGTTTTGGACTGGAAAGTACGGTACGTCCTTCGTTGGCGTTTTACAACACTTACGAAGAAATTGATCGATTGGTTAGTACTGTTAAAAAGATACAGGGCGGTCAAATCATTTAACCGCTAGTTCGATGTTATGGTTCCCATAGTTTGTATGGGAACCATGATGACGCTATGTTCTTTAAAAAACTTTCACCGTTTAGAATAGTTGCTTACTGGCTTGTCATTCAGGTATGCATCGCCTGCCTTTTTATTATGCCAAGGCTTGCAAAGGTTCTGCAAATTGCAAATTAAAAGTTTCAGCCACAGCAGGATAAGTCACTTTACCTCGATAGGTATTAAGGCCATATTGCAACGCCCGGTTTTTACGCACAGCGTCCAAGCCGTCATTTGCCAAGTGCAGTATGTATACCGCAGTTTGATTGTTAAGGGCAAAAGTACTGGTGCGTGGGACAGCGCCAGGCATGTTGGCGACGCAATAATGCACAACGCCATCAACTTCATACGTTGGATTGCTATGGGTAGTCGCATGGGTAGTTTCTACACAGCCGCCTTGATCAACCGCCACATCAACGATCACCGAGCCTTTGGGCATGGTTGGCAGCATGTTTCGGGTAATTAACCAGGGTGCGCGTCCACCAGGTATTAACACAGCACCAATCACCAGATCGGCTTCGCAGATAACTTCTTCAATATTATATTCATCACTGATGCGTGTTTGTAATTGCCCGCGATAAATATCATCCAGATATTTTAAGCGATCATGGCTAATATCCAGTACCGTCACTTGTGCGCCCAGGCCAACAGCAACCCGTGCGGCATTGGTGCCGACAATACCGGCACCCAAAATAACCACATTAGCGGGAGCTACGCCGGGAACACCGCCCATTAATACACCCCGACCACCATGGGATTTTTGTAAATAGGTTGCCCCCACTTGCGTTGCCATGCGTCCGGCAACTTCACTCATGGGGGTCAATAACGGTAGTTGTCCGGTTTCCGTTTGCACGGTTTCATAAGCAATTCCTGTCGTGCCGGCGGCTAGCAGGGCATCGGTAAGGGGCTTGTCGGAGGCCAGATGCAGATAGGTAAATAAAATCAAATCCGGGCGTAGATACTGATATTCCAAAGCAATCGGCTCTTTTACTTTAACGACCATTTGAGCAGCCCACGCATCTTCTGCGAAATGTACAATTTCGGCACCGGCAGCCTGGTATTCTTCATCGGAAAGCGAGCTGCCGATACCGGCTCCACTTTGAACCAGAACTTGATGGCCACGTCGTGTCAAAGCCTTGACTGCACCCGGCGTCATGCCGACACGATTTTCGTTATCTTTAATCTCTTTGGGTAGTCCAATGCGCATGGTACGGCTCCAGATTGTAGATTTATTATGTGTCGATAGTTGTTTGTTATAACCGCTTGTCTTATCTACAAAGTAACATTATTGGCTAGAAATATCGAACAAATAAAGCGCATTATATTTTTTTGTAAACGGCAGCCAAATTAATTAACAACTCCATATATGCTTTGGAAACATGCTTTGGCATTACCGGCATATTATCGTTACAACCTGACAGGTCAAGTTATTAGCCATAATGACCGGTATTCAAATCATAAGGATCCGGTTTCGAATCATTTAAATAGTCAAATGCGATGGCGCTATAGTAACTACCTTCGACGAGGTCAAAACCAATATTACGTGCCAATAAATCGGATTTTTTTTCATCGATTTGTTGCAGAATACTTTGTCCGCCAACTGACGTTATTTGTATTTTCAATTGCTGCAATTTTGTCAGCAACAGATCATCATGAGCTTGATTTTCCATATTTCGCGCTGAGGAGCTAACGTAATTCGGGGCTATCCTGGCTATCAAATTAAACGCTTCGCTTTCCTGGCCAAGGTATTCAAACTTCAGCGCAATTTTATAGCCTCTACGTTGATAATTATGCAGGCCATTAATCAGTTCCTGATAATAGGGCGCATATTGGCTGCTGACAGACAATACGACGACGACATTTTTGGTTTCCAAGCCACACTGTGCTATTACGTCTTCAAAGTAGGCACCATGATCGTGTTTAATGCCCAGTATATGCCGTGGATCAACTTCCAAAAACAGTACGCCTTGCAGATGCGCCAAAGTGAGATAGTTAAGCATGTGTACGGTACGGGACAAGCGGTCGAAATTAATGATGGATTCAAAATCACCGGCTTGTACGGAGTTATTGGCTAACAGATTTTCGATTTCGTTGGCATACAGGTGTTGGGTTTTATTGGGAGCAACCAAAATTTGCGCCGTATGACCGACAATAACGATAGGCTTCGATGTTTGTCGTAACGGTGTAAAGCAACTGTCGATTTGAATGGGGCCGAAAAGTCCGCTTACTTTACCTTCTTTCAAAACAAAAGGTCGAAAACTGGAACGATGTTCTTGTCCTAATCGGTCATTAAAATATTCCACTAAATTTTGTAACGGCATAAACTTTCCTCAAATTTACTATTATTCAATCATCGAGTTGCAGACTGGCATAAGGCAATTATTTATGATTGACCAGTTTTTACTAACAAAAAAAGCGGGCTTATAGCCCGCGAAAAAACATCCCTGTGTATCAGGAGGCAAAACTTTAGAGTCCTTTATAAAAAGTCATAGATCATTAAATCGTCGTTATCGCCAAGTATAATTTCATAGGACTTAAAAAATTCGGTAACGGTTTTTTACTCTTGGAAAACAGTTTAATGCCGTTTTTATGATTAATAAAACGATATATTTAGATGTTTATATCTTATAAAACGATAAATAATGTGATTGCATTAGTTGCACTGAGAGATCTGGTTTATGGCTTAAATCCTCCAGCTTGAGCTGATTAACTGTTATAGTGTGAAGATTTTTAAACCCAATAAAACACAAGGTTAGTTTTAATGAATTTGGCATATACGATTTCGGGCTTTGCCGTCGGCTTATTGGTTGGCGTGACTGGCGTAGGGGGCGGATCGTTGATGACGCCTTTATTGGTATTTTTATTCGGCTTCAATCCCGCGGTAGCGGTCGGTACCGATCTTTTATTTGCTGCCATTACCAAAACGTGTGGTGTTTGGGTACATCATGGTAAACACGGTTCGGTCGATTGGAAAATCGTAGGCTGGTTGGCGCTGGGAAGTCTGCCTTTTGCGATTATTACCTTGTTTGTACTTAAATATTATATGGCGGTAGGCAAGCAAACAACCGGAGCCATTACTTTTACTCTGGGTGTTGCTCTTATATTAACGGCTTGTGCGCTGTTTGTTCGAAGTGTGTTGTTAAATCGGGCGGCAAAGCTTGAGCGTATTGATGATGAACATAGTAATCCCGATAATGCATCACGCTTCAAGCATTTGCAAATACCGGCGACGGTGATTATTGGCGCTGTTTTAGGTGTTCTGGTTACCCTTTCATCGGTAGGGGCGGGTGCGCTGGGTACGGTAGCACTGTTATTTCTTTATCCCCGAATGACAACACTTAAAATTGTTGGTACTGATTTGGCGCATGCCATTCCGTTAACCGCTGTTGCAGGGATTGGCCATCTTAGTTTAGGCAATGTGGATCTGGTTTTGTTAAGTAGCTTGCTGATAGGTTCGCTGCCAGGGATTTGGGTCGGTAGCCATCTGAGTGCAAAGATTCCTGAAAAAGTTTTACGTCCGGTTTTGGCGACGATTTTGTTACTAATTGGGCTTAAGTTTATTTTACAATAAGCCCTTGATATTACTCTTATTTTAAAATTATAGCTGACGTTAAATAAATGCAAAAAAAAATACTTTTTGTTACCAGTGAAGCGTATCCCTTGATTAAAACAGGCGGGCTTGCCGATATTTCCGGTAGCTTGCCCAAGGCATTGCTGGATTTGGGTGTTGATGTTCGCTTGATAATACCTAATTATCAGGCAATAAATACCACTGAAGAAATTTACTATAAAAGTACGGTTCGGGTAAATAATATTGATGCAAACATTCTGGAAACCCGCTTGCCTGGCTCTCAATTATTGGTTTGGTTGGTAGATTGTCCGGAATTTTTTGGTTTTCCGGGTAATCCGTATGTCGATGAGCAAGGTAATGACTGGGGTAATAGTGCGGAACGTTTTTCCCTGTTTTGTCGTATAGCGGTTGAAGTAGCAATGAACCGTGGGTATTTGGACTGGACTCCTGATATTGTTCACTGTAATGACTGGCAAAGTGGACTGGTTCCGGCTTTGTTGTCTTTGGAAACCAAGCGACCGGCGACAGTATTTACCATACATAATTTGGCTTATCAAGGTCTTTTTCCAAAAGCGACCTGGACCTCGCTGAATTTACCCAGTCGGATTTGGAGTCCAGAGGGGCTTGAATTTAACGGGATGCTGTCTTTTATTAAAGGCGGCTTGGCCTATGCAGATCGTATTACTACGGTTAGCCAGACTTATGCGGCAGAAATTCAGACGGCTGTTTTTGGCTACGGCCTTGAGGGCTTGTTAAGTTATCGAAAAGATGATCTGACCGGTATTATTAACGGTATAGATGCCGATCAGTGGAATCCCGAAACGGATCCCGCTATTAGCGAACGTTTTGATAGCTTAACGTTGCCAAAAAAAAAGCTCAATAAAACGGCTCTGCAAAAGCAACACGCGCTACCTGTTGACAATGCTGTTCCGGTCTTTGTGCTCATTAGCCGTTTAGTGGAACAAAAAGGCATAGATCTGGTGTTGGAATGTCTTCCCGAGATGCTGACATTGCCGTTACAGTTTATTTTGCTCGGTAAGGGTGAAAAGCATTTTGAACAACAATTATCAAATTTTGCCAGTCGATATCCCGATAAAATAGCCATTACTCTGGGCTACGATGAAGACTTGGCGCATCAACTTGAAGCCGGTGCCGACGTTTTCCTGATGCCGTCAAAATTTGAGCCTTGCGGCCTAAACCAGCTATACAGTCAACGCTACGGTACCGTTCCCATTGTTAGAAAAACCGGCGGCTTGGCAGATACCGTTATTGATGTTTTACCGGTCACTCTGAACAATAAGGCGGCAACCGGCTTTGTTTTTAATCAGGCGACTTCCGGATCGTTAATGGAAGCCATTAAACGTGCCTTGATTGTTTATAGCCAACCTGAAATCTGGAAACAAATACAAACCAACGGGATGCAAAAAGACTACTCGTGGAATAACAGTGCCAAAGAGTATATGGGCTTATACGAACAGCTTTGATTGAAATAAAGTGCTTAAACCAATACCGGTGTTTTTTATGGAGGAATTTAGGTTAACGTGAGTTAGGGCTAAAAAAGTAGACTACCAATTTAAGCGGGGATAGTATCAGTCCTTGCTCAAGTAGGTAGCTGATTTTGGATATCACCTAAAGTCAATTTTCTAAAAGGTCATAGATATCTGGGCGAGGTTGGTACAGGCTTTCGGGTTTCAATTTTCTTGGCACGAACAGCTTTCTTTTTAGGAAAGAAGGTTTGTTTAATGCGTCGCCAGCCAACCACCAGCGAACTGGCGCCGAGCACCAAGCCAAACGATACCCATATCAGCATCCAGGCATCCCATAGTGGCCGTTGATAAAGCCAGCCAAAATCCCAGTGATGTAATCCTGAGTAAAGCCAGCGGAAAATCCGGCGACTTTGATCCAGTTTGGCCAATAGTCGACCATCCTGTGGATCCAGATAAAACAGCGTGCCGGTATCGTCAGCCATTTTTACCAGCAGGACCGGTAGCGGCTTTTCAATCAAACTTTGATGGTGTCTTGGATAGTAGTAACTGTCGTAGTTATTTAAAACGGTTTGTGACTCTACGTTGGTCTTGCCAGCCACGCGTTCTACGGCAGCGAGTAACGATGTCTCACTAAACTGCTGAGTGATCGCCGTATCAATCAGGGTTTGCGGCAGTCGCTGACCATCACGGGTATGTGCCAGCAATACGGCTTCACCAGCCAGATGCCGCCAGCCCAGTTCGACGATATCCGCACCATCCGTTGCTATAGCCAACATGGCGGGCAGAACAGGTTGCCAATTACGCATGGCATCCGGTACGCCCTTACCCAAATAGCGCGCTATTTCTTCCTTGCCGGGATTAGCCTGAGAAAATATTTTCCCCGGATTGGTATCAACAAAACCACTGGTAGCCCAAGACAATATTACGATACCGCCGATCAGCCCACTCCAGAAATGCCATTTAAACCAGAATTCCCGGTAGGGTTGGGTGCGCCCCTGAGAATATGTGGGTTTGCCTCGTAAACCAGGTCGCCAGCGCAACCAGCCGATAATAAGACCGGTTAATGTGGAGGCGTGCAATACTTCGCCGGTACGTTCAGATATCAGTAATTCACCGCCCTCTTTATTGACGGCAATACGATGAAAAGGGCTTAAGGCTTCCTGATTGCGCAAGATAACGGGATTTGTAGTTGTCTCCAGAAAACTGGTCTTGATAATATCGGTGTTATCAGTGTTTTCAAACCATTTTTCGGCAATTTTTAGCGCCTGATCTACCGAGGTTTTGTGCACTGAACCATCAAGCGCAGATAAGGCGAAATACTGACCGCGACTATCTTCGACCAGCCACAAGGGTTCACCGGCACTGCGTACCAATCGGGCATCAGCAATGTCAGTGGTGACAATATTACCGTTACCGGGAGGCTGTTTACCGGTACCAGCCATGGTTTTGGCTTTATGTTCCGCTGCAGCCTTACGAGGTTCAGCGCTACGATCCCAAGCTTCACCCAGGCTCAGCCAGCCGAATTCGGGAGCCAATGTTTCGGCATGGGCGAGCTGCTGACTACGGTTTTGCGTGGTCGGAGTGGAATACATGATGACCAAACCGGTAGCAAACCAAAAAAACATAAATAAGCCTAATACGACGCCTACCCAGCGATGAGCTTGATATAACAGCCAATTTAAAGATTTCATTGCCATTCTCTAAAAAAATACATAGTGAGGTAATACTTAGGTGATTTCCTGAGAATAATATACCCAGCTTGCTGGTCTTTTTATTCATTTACTGCGTTGTCAAAATAGTTACGTAGCCAGCTACGTGCCTATTTTTCCGCCTTGTAAATAAACAAAAATCCTGTGCCAATTGGGACTATTAATTCTCGGATATCACCTTAATTGAAAATAGTGTTTTATTAACACGGTCATGGGTTTTTAGCTTGGCAGGCTACTTTTTACAGCCCGCAAATATAATTGGCCAAGGCATCGATTTCATCATCAGTAAGTGATTTGGCAATTTTATTCATCACGCCATCAGTACTATTTTTTCGATCGCCAAGCTTCCAATTAATTAATTGAGAGCGTAAGTAAACTCTTTGTTGTCCGCCAATGACAGGGTAGATAACCCTATCGGCAATTTTGCCCTTGCCGTTGTCGCCGTGGCAGCTTATGCAGGCTGGAATATCTCTGGCCTGGTCGCCGTTCACAAACAAATTTTTGGCGGGCGTATTATCGTTGCCACCTTCGCCGTGCATGATTTTCTGACTGGCGAAATAAGCGGCTATATCGGCCTTGTCAGTAGCGCTTAAGTCTTCAGCCATAATGGTCATTACTACATGATACCGTTCACCGGACTGGAAATTACTCAACTGTTTGATCAAGTATCCTTCATGTTGTCCTGCATGGTTAGGGATTCTTTCATCATTACTGTTGCCATCCACACCATGACATTCCTGGCACCGACCGGAATCAGACTTCTCCTTGCCGATAACAGGATTACCACTCCCAATTTGTTGTGCGGAAATTACCACAGGCTCATCTGCCGCCATACTCTTGACCGAAGTGATTAGCGCGAGAGTACTGATAGCAAGAAAAGAACTCCTTTTCCAGTATTGATGGAGTAGTTGTTTGTGTCGCCTTTGCTGAGAAAAATCTACTTGAGAAACTATTGCAACAGGGACGATGTTTAGCCGCGACACAAAACGTGACAACCTCATACTTATTTTGCCGTTTGCTTGTCAGTGGCAAGTTTTTGCACGATTTCAAGTGCTTTTGCAACATTTTCAGCGGGCTTAAGTCCTTCCAAAGTCGCTGCGATTTTGCCATCAGTGGTAATAATAAAAGTGGTGCGCTCGGCAAAGCCATGAGTGATTTCAACGCCGCGTGAATCCTTTTTGCCCTCGGCAGCGTCTTTAACGGTCAAATCATAGGATTTGGCTATAGCGCCGTCAGCATCGGAGGCAACGGCGACTTTTCCGGCGCAATAGTCCGGGTCGGCCGAGAAATCGTTAAGTCTTTCTATACTGTCCAGAGACACACCAATAATGGTGGCACCAGCGGCAGCGAAGTTGTCAGCGTTGACAGCAAAGGTGTGTGCTTGAATGTTACAACCGCCGGTGTAGGCAGAAGGGTAAAAATAGACCACGACAGGACCTTTCTGCAGGGCATCTTTCAATGAATAACTAAATGCCTTGCCAGCCAGAGAAGCTTGGGTTTTAAAATCCGGGGCTGGATGACCTGTAGGCAACGCGGCGACGGCGGGAAATGTGATGGCACTTGATAAGAGGCAGCCCAATAGAAGACGTTTCATAGTTTTACTCTTTAAATAAAAGGGGAGGGGTTAAAGTGGTTTATAGGTATCGTGACAAGCATCATCACAAGAATTTGATATTTCAATAGCCTTGACTGATGCCGAATCAAAATTACCGGCTTCAACAAAGGCTACGATTTCGGCGGCCATATCTTCATATCTTTTGGCGTCGGTGACCGCATCAGCGGCATTGCCTCGTTTTTCAAAAAAACCTTCGACCAGTTTGAAATCGCTCTGCATTTTTTTTGCAAGCGTGATCGTTGCAGTAGCATCTTTGCTGGCGATATTGCCCTGCAGATTATGAGAATTGTTGTCTATTGACTCCATTAGCTCTTCGAAATCAAATTCGGCTTCAGCATAGACAATACTGCTTGCCAGCACGAAAATAATTCCGCAAAGATTAATTGTTTTACGCATATTATTTTGGTCCTTAAAAGGCTGATTTCCAGCTTGCCATGCCGTGTGCATAAACGATTACAGTAGATGGTCTCATTGAGTTTATTGGTTTGAAAAGTGAATAAAATAAAAATAACCCGGAAGGTATAATCCTGCCGGGTTATTATCGAACCCAGTTAATACGATAAGGTTACCAAGGTGACAAATATACCCGAATGGCGCAGAAAATCATCTTAAGCGATAAGCTCCTTAATAACCTTGCCATAAACAACGGTAGGACGTTCCGAACGGCCTTGATGTGTATAGATTAACTTTAAATGATCCAGCCCCATCTGATTGAGAACCGTTGCGTGTAAATCATAGGTATCGACTGCCGTACTTTTATCAGCCACCTGCAAACCAATTTCATCAGTTGCGCCATACGTTGTTCCGGCTTTAACGCCGCCGCCGGCAAGCCATTGCGTGTAGCCCCAGGCATTGTGGTCTCGTCCGGTGCCGCTTTCGCCCCATGAGGTGCGTCCAAATTCAGATGTCCATACGACTAACGTCGAATCAAGCAAACCTAAGGCTTTCAAGTCTGTCAGAAGACCGGCAATCGGTTTATCGACAACTCTGGCATGTTTGCCGTGATTTTCTTCCAGTTTGGTATGAGCATCCCAGTCTCTTTCATCACCATCTACATCTACCGGGCCGGTAACGACCTGTATGAAGCGCACACCGCGCTCTACCAGGCGTCGTGCACGCAACAAATTGGTACCGTATTCTTTGGTAACATCATCATTCAAACCATAAAGATTCTTGGTGGCGTCGGATTCTTTATTGAGGTCAACGGCTTCCGGCGCTGAAGTTTGCATACGTTCAGCCAGATCGTAAGCGCGGATACGTGCCTGAAGTTCAGTATCTTCAGGGTATGCAATGCCTTTGATCTCGTTTAACTGCTTTAAGAGCTTAAGATTATCGCTTTGTTGTGATGCCGCAACCAGCTCAGGGCGATCCAAATGCAGGATAGGCGATTTTCCTGAACGGAAAGCCGTACCTTGATAAACAGCCGGCAGGAAGCCGGAACTCCAGTTTACAGCGCCACCACTGGGTTCCTTCTTGCCATTGTAGAGAACGACATAAGCCGGTAAATCAGGGTTAGCCGAGCCCAAGGCATATTGAATCCATGCACCCAAAGCAGGTCTTCCAGGATTTAAGCCGCCAGAGTTTAACTTGAGTATTGAAATGTCATGGGTAGCACCTACGGTCACGCTGGACTTGATGAAAGCAATATCATCGGCATGTTGGGCAATATTTGGCAACAGGTCAGAGAACCAGGCACCGCTTTGCCCATGTTGCTTCCAGGTTCGGTCCGAAGCAAACAGTTTGCCGAGTCCGCCTTGCGTACTGGTCTTGATGCCCTTCAGGAAAGAAGCCGGAACCTCTTGCCCTGCCATTTTTATCAGCTCAGGTTTATAGTCGTATAAATCAAGCGTACTTGGCGCACCGTGCTGATGTAGCCAAATTACCGATTTGACTTTACCGGGGAAATGCGGCTGTTTGGGTGCCAAAGGATCAAGCAGGTCGGCTGCTATTGCACTGGAAAATATGCCACCTGCGCCCGGCAGTAATCCACTCAGCGCAAGTCCGCCGATGCCATATCCTGATTTGAGTAAAAAATCTCTACGTGATTGATTGTTCATGATGTCTGTTTCCTTTAAAAAAGTAGCTACCAACTTAAGCTGGGATTGATTTCACCCCTTGAAGGGCTGTCATCTGTAAAATTGTCCCGGCTTAAATGGGCAGTCAAAAAAATGATGGTTATCGTTAAAACCGGTAGATGAATTCGTTGGAATTCGCGACCGTATGCACCAGATCAACAAAAGCAGCTGCACGTATGGGATCCAATTTTTTATTATCCTTTAAGCCGGTAGGTATGCTGACCGCGAATTTACCTTCTGATGTTTTTTCTCTGACGACCTTTTCGTGATTATTCAAAAACTTTTGCAAAGTCTCTTTTTCGCTATCGGAAGCTTTTCGTGAAAATAATATTTGATAGAGCCTGTCCAACTGAGCCGGCTCATCATTACCCGCCTCGTTAATAACCCTTCCGGCCAACGCTTGTGACCATTCGAAAACGACATCACTATTAATCAAGGCAAGTGATTGTAATGGCGAAGTTGTTACTTCACGTTTACTGTGCGCTTCTTGTGCTGAGGCCATGTTAAAGGACTCCAGTAATGGGTAAGGGACACTGCGACGGGTAAAAATATACAAACTACGTCGATTATAATCATGGGCATTCTTGGAAACCTCCCATAGATTGCCGGCACCCAAGTTTGCAGGAACTGGTGGAAATACACTCGGGCCACCCACTTGATCCTCAATTTTTCCCGAAGCAACCAGTAGCGAGTCGCGAATTTGTTCTGCCTCAAGACGTTTACGTGGGAATACTGCCAATAACTTGTTGTCTACATCGGCTTTGGCAATATCTTGACGGTAATCAGAAGATTGACGGTATACGCTGGATAATAAAATCTCACGATGCAGTTTTTTTACGCTCCAGCCTTGCTTGATAAAATTGGATGCCAGATAGTCGAGCAACTCAGGATTGGTAGGTTTTTGACCCGCCTTACCAAAATCACTGACGGTTTCAACGATACCGTGTCCGAAATATTCTTCCCAGACACGATTAACGTAAACTCTTGCTGTCAGCGGGTTAGTATCGCTAGCTATCCAATTTGCCAGAGCTGTTCTACGGCCTGATGAAAATGCGGTGGGTTTAATATCCGGTTTTTCGTCAGTAATAGCTTCAGGAAACGCCGGTTGTACCTGCTCCAGTGGCCGTTCATGATCGCCGCCAAAAAATACATAACTAGGCGGTGCATCAGCATGGCCAAGTTCGGTCATTGCAGAAATTTGAGTCGAGCCGGTAGTTGGCTTAAGATCCTTAAATTTCTTCAAATCATCAGTTAACTTTTCATACTGTTCCCACTTTGCCGTGATTTCCGGGCTGGAATCGGTATCTTTGCCTTTGCTTTCCGCTGCATCCCTAAGGTAAGCCGTTAAGCTGGCTTCACTAGTTACGTTCGCCAGGCGATGGTTAACCCAGCGATCCTGAGCATTCCATTCATTCTTGGGTTTGAAAATGGCTTCTCTGCTATCGGTCAGGTAACGTTCTTTATGATGTTTTTCTGCTTTTTCCCTGACGGTGTCGATAATTGCTTTTTGTTTATCGTGAATTTCTTTGGTAGCGGCTTCCCATTTGTTCCACGCAGTATCATAGTTATGTTCCACAGCGCCTTTTACAGCCGGGATATTGTCAACAGCGCTGACATTGGCAAAAAACGATTGCAACGAGAAGTAATCTTTCTGACTAATCTTGTCGAATTTATGATTGTGGCACCGTGCGCATTCAACAGTCTGGCCCAGCATAACCTTACCTACGGTATCGGTCATATCAGTGGCAATTTGATATTTTCGCTGCACCAGGTCGCGTGAGTTGCTATTGTCCGGGAAGCCCGCCAGAAAACCAGTCGCTATCAAGCCTTCCTGTTTATCAGGTAATAGCTCATCACCGGCAATTTGCTCCTTAACGAATTGTGAATAAGGTTTGTCATGGTTAAACGCGTTGATCACATATTCGCGGTAACGCCATAAATTGGGCCGTGTCTCATCATTCTGAAAACCGGTACTGTCTGCATAACGTGCTAAATCCAGCCAGCGACGCGCTTGACGCTCACCGTATTGGGTCGATGCCAACAAGCGATCCGCGAGTTTTTCATAAGCATCGGGTGACGTGTCATTGACAAAAGCGGCGACTTCTTCCGGCGAGGGGATAACTCCCCAGGCATCCAAAGTGGCGCGGCGTATAAACGCCGAGCGATCTGCATCAGGTGAAGGTGTCAGGCCTTTTGCCTCCAAAGGCCCCAGAACGAAAGCATCAATGGGTGTGCGTACCCACGCTTTATTATTAACAGTTGGCGGCGTCGGTGATTTTACCGGTTGATATGACCAGAGTTTTGATTTGGTCGTTTGAGGCGCCGGAGCCTCTGCAGCCGCTACTTTGGTGTCTATTACTACCGCTGCCGATGGAGCTGTTTGCGGTGCTGGCGTAGCTGTTGATGCTTTTACTTCTGGAGTTACTACTGCGGCTGGCTGGCTCTCAGCTGTGGGCGCTAATGCCGGGGCTGGTGCTGCCGTCGCCGCTGGTGAACCGATTACAGCTACCGGGCTGTTAAATAGATCCGCTTGTGGTTTCTCACCTATGACACCAACCGGATTATTGAATAGATCCGCCGTTGCCAAAGCTTCCCCTGCTATTGCGCCGGTAAGCCCCCACAAAATTGCGAGATACAGTTTCTTTTTGTTCATTGATTTACTCCAAAAATAAAAGCGTTTGACATCTTTGTTAGCATCGCTGTATCAAAAATTAATGGTTGGGTTTTTCTGCAGTTTTGGTTTTGGGTGCAGGAATGGCAATTTTGGTAAGTTTTCCGCCCTCGGCTTCGTAGTATTGTGCGCCAACGTAACCGGCCACTTTATAGCCTTTACTGGCTAATAAATCAGCTGACTTGCCTGAGCGTCCGGCATGGTTGGATACGGTAACAATTGCTCTGTCTTTGGGAATAAAATCCAGACTTTTTTCCAGTTGATCAGCCTGAATGCTCAGGTAGACAGGAAAACCGCCAATTGAACTGACTTCATCCGGGCGTCGTAAATCGATAATCAGTAGTTGATCAGGCTTGGCCAGTAAAGCGTCCAGTCCTGCGCGGTTAATTTGTGGAGACTTGGGTTTATAAGCTTCAGCAACTGGCGCTTCTACTTTTGGTGCGTTTTTGGTTGCTCCAAAGGCGATAGGAGTAGAAAAAATCAATAATAGCAGTAGTAATTTTGAAGATTTCGTCATGGTTATTTCTCGTTGATTAATTGTTAAAAGCGTATAGAGCACGCGTCATAGTGATGCAGTCAATTATAGGTGAGCAGCTATCATGCCAACGCTGCCGTAGCCATCACAGGGATAAAAAAAACGGCCTAAAAAACTGTTAGTCTATTGATTTTTAACAGTAAAATTATTTTAGTGGTGGTTGTGATTGGTACTGCCTATTGGCTGCGCTATGTGGTGCCTAAACGAGTTTGTTGAAAAAACAGCAGGCCAGCATCAGGCACTGTCGCTGCATAAACAGATAATGACTGCGATGAGTCTTTGCGGAAAATTAAGGCGCTGGAGAATATAAAAATCAGACTACCAATTTAAAGTGGGATGGTTTTACAGATATCATCCCTTCAAGGGATGGTATCTGTTCTGGCTTGGTTGGTAGCCAAAAATCAGATGAGATGACGGCGGTAAAAAATGCTGGTGCAGGCTTCTTGGGGGTATTACTGATTAATGCAGGAGCAGTTTTGTATCTGTGAAGCGTGACGGGGATTTGCAACCCCGTCACTCATGTTTTGAAAACGTTTGAAGCCTTCAAACGTTTCGGTCAGGGTTGCAAATCCTGACCGGCATCGTAATAACCCTTAATTCCTTCAAGGGATGGTATCTGTAAAAACGTCATATCTTAAAGCAGTCAATCCGGTCATAGCCATTGTTGGCATACTCGCGTGCGGCATGCAGAAAACGTTTGTTCTTGGTTACGTTTGAAAAGTCTTACATTTTTGCGCTTAACTGAACACCATACCAAACCGGATAAGGGTAAGGACTATAAGAGTTCCAGCCCTGCTCGTGCTCATTATTATTAAATAAGTTTTTGACTATAAAGCTGGCATCCAAAATATTGTTTTTGGTACCAACACCCACAGCAAGGTCGGTTAAACTTCTTGGATTAGTCGTGCCGTAAACTGACAAATTGTCGGTGTTATTGTAACCACTCTGGAAATTGGTCGTCACGCTGGTATGGAACACATATTTATTATAAAAGGGCTTGCTATAATCGGCACCGACAACAAAACTCCATTTGGAAGCACCGGGCAAGGTTTTACCGCTCATATCAACAAAGCTGCCGGGCAGGTACGCCAACTCTTCCGGCTTGGCGGCATTTTTGTAGTCTACATATTTGGCAATGTTGTAGGCACCATTCAAGCGCAATGACAAGTCAGGAATTAGATTAAATACACTATCCAACTCGACACCATGCACACGGACTTTGTTAACGTTGCCTTGTGCCGCCGTATAGGCCAATGGATTGACTACACCGTTGGCAATATTTTGATTAGTCGAAAATTGGTCGACCACTTGAACGGTTTGTTGATAGTTTTTTATATCCATTATAAAAGTATCAACATTAACGATCACCTTCTTATCCAGCCAGAATGATTTCAGTCCCAATTCTGCGGCGTTGGTTTCTTCGGGTTTAACGGTATCTGGTAAGCCATTGGTAACAATTGCAGAACCCGATTTTTGACCATATTGCCAAGACACATAGGTGGTTAAGTCGTCATTGATCTTGTAAGTCGGTGTAAATTGACCGGTAAACAATACAGCGTCATATTCACTATTAGCCGTATTATATAATTGCCCAATTTGGTTGGCGCGGACTGTTTTTGCGGTGCCAATCTGGGTTTTTTGGGCAGCGGTCAGGCTATTGTAAGCCGCCCCAGCGGTATTGGTTATCGCCGTGCCAAAGTAGCGGTTAGCCACACTATCTGCCAGTTGTAATTGAGTAGCAGAGTTGGCGCCTAAAACACCTGTAGCGTTGGAGTTAAATCCTCCCGTTTGGACACCGCGCACGGCAACAGGATTTAAGGCGGACCCCGCTCCGTTGGCAGTGACGATTCTGTTATCAGCTGTTTCGCGATGCTCCTTGGTTACTCGTAAGCCGGGAATTAAAGAAAATTTGTCGGTAAAATGCAATTCTCCTTCACCAAAAATAGCGCCGGATAACGTACTGACTTTGGTTGCCTGCTTGACACGTGCGTCTTGTAAAGAATCTTTAAGCAGTGCCAGTCCGGCACCCCGATTGGTACCCGCATTTTTATCCAGGATATTGTATTGCGCATTGGTGGCAAACCACGCGCCGGCATCAGATCCCCAACCATTTTTTGAATCAATGGTATCGTTGGTTTTCATTCCAAATAGACCGGCTTTATAATCAAAAAAACCGCCGAGGTTATTTTTGATTTTAATTTCCTGGGTGTATTGTGAATAATTTACGCCGCCACCGTTATCGACATTGATATCGAAAGGTGTGTATTCGTCATTGTGTGCGTCGAATCTATATTGGCGCACTGCGGTAATGGAACTTAAAACATGGTCAGCAACACTCCAGTCAGTCTGTAGTGAAGCCCCTTGATTGGATACGGTTTGACCTTTATTTTGATCAAACCACACGGTTTTGCGCGCTTCACCGCCAATATAATCGTTCCAGTTAAAACCCCGGCCCTGGAAATAAGCACGTGGGCCGGTAAATGCGCCGGAAGTATTGGTAAAACCATACAGCCTTGTTGATGCCAGCGACCCTGCACCATTCGGATCTACAAGGCTGCCATTGGCATAATTTTGGGGTTGGGCATGATAGAAATTCAGGCCATTTTGAAGTTGTGGTTGTTTGGGCTCAAAATCAGCCATTAATCTTGTAGTTATAGTAGAGGTAGGGGTAAACAGTAACTGCATCCGTCCACTGAGTCGGTCCCTGTTATAAAGACTGTAGTTTGAATCATACTCCTGCCCATAGTAACCTTTTGCTTTGTCGACAATGAAGGAGCCCCGCCAGGCCAATAGATCATCAACCACAGCGCCACCAAGTGCACCTTTAATAACAAGGGTTTCTTGTTGCCCATAGGCTACGGAGAGATCGGCTGTAGGAGTAAATGTAGGCGCCTTGGAGGTAATAATAACTTTACCTGAGCTGGCACTTAAACCGCCTTCGGTACCTCTTGGGCCTCGTGTAACAACTGCGTTATCAACATCGTAAAAACTAAAGTTGGCCAGTTGCGATAAGCCATAGCTGACATTGTCGACCGTTATGCCAACGCTCGGATCTTGGGTTTCTGTAAATGACCGTTTGCCTACACCACGAACAGAAAGGGAGGCGCCTCGGGTATTATTTTGGTTAAACTGGACGTTTGAAGCGCGTCGTGTAATACCACCCAAATCTTGCACAAGTTGTTTATCAAGATCCTTGCCTGAAATAATTGATTCTGACTGTTTTACATCATGTAGCTTTTCAAGCAATGGTTTTGCGCGGCGGCCACTAACAACTACTTCACCAAGATCCTTGGTTTCCTCAACTTCTGCTTGAGCAACCACTTCGGCAGGCTCGGTTGTCGCTGCATCTGGAGTTTCTGCGCCAATAGTAGATGTAGCGGATGTAGCCGGTATCGCTCCCGTACCAGATGTTGCACCAACTTTTTGCGCCGCTTGTAATTGCTCCAGTTGCTCGCGTAAACGGGCATTTTCCGCCTGCAATTCATTCACCACATCGACTTTATGAATTTTGTTTTTTGATTTTCTCTTGCTGTCAGCTGCGTCAGCATCCTCAATAGCCATTATGGAAGAGCAGGCCACCAAAGCCGCTGCCACGCAGACAGAAAGTGTTTTTTTACGGCTTACTGTATGAGGTATACCCTGCTGTCGGCTAATGCCGTCTGTAAAAGCACTTATTGAGTTATAGTTCATTATTTATTTTCCTTGATTAAAAATTCAAACCCATGTGACAGCTTCAAGTATTTGAAATGTATTTTTGGTTTTTTGCTAAGCTAATGCCGGCACACGTTGATTTTATAGCCAATTTAGCTGGTGACATCCCTGAAACGGGCAGGGTTATCAGGTACTAAAGCAAGCTCTGTACCAATTTTGAAATAGCTGGAATTTTTCTTTGAAATAGAGTGAAATGACAAGGCAAGATATTGATTTATAGTGATAATTATATTTTTTTGCGGAGATGTTTTTCTGTAATTAACGAGATAGGCAGAGGCAATTAAGGTTCTTTTACCTGCTTATGAATATGCACCCTCTGTTGATATAGTGTTTGTTAATCAACAGTCGTACCTTGTTAATCAGTTGATGTTTCACCAATAATTGTTAGTGCCGTTATCATGAAAAACGGCTGCGTAACATCAATAACCCTGTTTTTTTTTTGCAGGCTTCCGAGGCAAAACCATGGGTTAATCAAGTCTTGTAGGGAATAAGGTCGCTTAAATATCGAGGGGATTTATACGGATTGGATTTTCAGGTATTTCAATGTTGATGACAGGCAACGAACTGAAAGTTTTGTAAAACGGAGGAAGCTGTTTTTTAGAAGAAATGCGCTGAATGCAGGTAGGGTAATTAAAGCGAATAACAGGGGAGGACTTTATTAAAAAACCTTCGGCGGGTTAGGGTAACAATCGCCAACCCGCCTTTTGTCAAAAGATCATGCAGTCGCTATTTTGAACAGGGTTTTACTCCTTGATACGAATCAGGTCATGGCAGCCTTTGCAAGACTCACCGACTTTGCCAAACTGGGTCTTGATCAAATTGACATCACCGGTTGCTGCCACTTTTGCCAATTCGTTTGCCGCTTCATTAAAGGTATTGGCCGCGACGGTCACTTCGGCTTTTTTCTGGAAAAATTCCGGTTTAAGACGGGTTTTTACCCAGCCAATACCCTGATCTGTCCCTTCACCATAGAGTGCGCCCAATCCTGAGTTGGCAATGGCTGCAATGGCATTGGCCGCTGCCGTAACGGTATCTTTGTTATAGGTTTCGGGGTGATCGACTACCTGGCTTTTTATTTTTTGAACATTCCAGGCCGCAAATGAGTAGGCAGACTGACGAAATCTTATTTGTTCTTCAATGGGACCGGCTATGGCCGCGGTCCCGGTTGCAGCAAGCAAAATCGCGAGTGTTAATTTTTTTTTCATTTTTTGGTTCCTTATTGAGTGTTATAAAAATGTTGATGCCTTAGGCGATTTCCTGTGAAGAATATACCCACGTCGCTGGTCTTTTTATTCATTGGCTGCGTTGTCAAAATAGTTACGTAGTCAGCTACGCGCCTATTTTTCCGCCTCGGCAACTGCTCCTGCGTTACTCTACCTCCTGCATCCTTGCAGTCGTTGAAAATAAACAAAAATCCTGTGCCACTTGGGACTATTCATTCTTGGACATCGCCTTAAAAACTTGATGGTGCCTGTGCTGTTTGTTGTTGGCTTTGAACGGGATATAGTTGCGTTATTCCGCCAGAAACACCCCACACCACAGTGCCGGAAATAATCATCGACAAAATAAAGCGCATTGGGCCAAAGCTTTTATCGGGGGTTATTGCCATTGCTTCTGCCAAGGCGACGGGGATCTCTTTTTTTCCGGTCAGCATGGGAGTCACCAGATTGGTTTTTTTTACCCATCGGTAAAAAATGATGGCGACTATATGCAAAACAACAAACCCTAACAAGACATAGAAGGTGGTACTGTGCAAGCCGGTTAACTTGTTGCTAAAAGACTTGTCGACAAAGTCGAACAACGGCCCTTCAAAGGCGATATCGTCGTTGGCAAACAATCCGGTACCTACCTGCACAGCAACTGTAGTCAGCAGGGCTATAACTGACAGCGCTCCTAACGGATTATGACCGATACCCTGCCAGCGACCTTTAAGATAAGCGGCAAGTCGTGAAAAGGTCGGAAAGAAGGTCGAAAATCGGGAATGTGTCGAGCCAATGAAGCCCCAGATAATCCGAAAAATCAGTAAACCCAAAATAAAAATACCTAAACGACCATGCCAATCAATGAGCGATCCACCGATTTTGGCGGTGATGTAAGAGGCTGCCACAGAAACTGCCAGTAGCCAATGAAACAGCCTGTGTGGCAAGTCCCAAATATGAATAGTAACTTTCATCTTGATTCACCTTTATTTAACTGGCGTACTTAACTGAACAGCCGTATGGTTTGGTATTGGTTTTGGTGATTTTTCTGCCTGCAGCAAGATCGGCCAAGGCTGCACTGATGTAATTTTCGGCTTTGGCAATGTCAGACTGATCGGCAGAAGGGATACTGTCTATGCCACCTTTGTAAACCAACACGCCTTGCGGATCGATAATAAAAAACTGTGGCGTATTGGTTGCACCGTAAAGCTTGCCGATTGAACCATTACTGTCCAGAACGGTATTTGTTGGGGTTGCGCCGCGATGAGTATTCAGTTTCTGCGCGGTTTCACCGGTAACATTACCTTCTTTACCCGGTGCTGAAGTGATGACCTGTAGCCAGACAATGCCTTTAGCGACGGCATCTTTTTGTAAGGCAGGAATATTGCCGCTTTCATAGTGTTTTACGACGAACGGGCATTCATGGTTGGTCCATTCCAAGACCACGGTTTTTCCCCGTAAGTCGGCAAGGTTGATGGTACTGCCATCAGCGGCTGCTCCGGAGAATAAAGGTGCCGGCTTATCGATTATGGATTCGGAGTGAACTGCCACGGATGTAAAAGCGAAAGCCAGGCTTAATAAAGCCATTGGGTAAAATCGATATAAAAACATACAAACTCCGTAATAATTATAAAAGGGACGGTAAAAATCGTGACAAGTCGTTGGTGATGATTTGTCAGTATAAATCCGACCTAAATTGCCATACATTCAATGATCCCTTTATACATATACTCCACACTGTCATAACTCGATCATAAATTCCGTAAACATGACCGTGCTGAGTATGCGTATAACGAGATCCCAAAAAATATTAAAAAGGCAGAAAATCAATCCATTGTGTTCCTGCCAAAACTGATCCATCACTGGCGAATAATTAACTGATTGGTAATGTTTATTGGTTTTATCGACTTCCTAAACAAGGAACTTGATCACATCGACTTGCCTGTTGACGTTACCTTTGTCAGTTTATTCGTTTCCTGATAAGGAGATAACCGCTCCATGGATATCTTCTTAATTCTTACTCTTCCTGCATTATTTGCCCGGGTAATGACTAGAGCGCTGTTTCTACCAGTAGCGAGGGAGCAACGGCTTTTGTTACAATTTCCGGGGTCAATATCTGGGGGAGTACAACCGGATTTTTTAAATTGCCGATTCCTCCCGGATAAAAGACATAAAGCGGTACACCGCTACGGCCAAATTCGGCAAGAATTTTGGTGATTTCAGCATCGCGGTTAGTCCAGTCGCCTTTTAGATAAGTAACATCCGCTTTTTCAAAAGCATCAATGACTGAATCCTGACTGAGGGCAACTTTTTCATTAACCAAACAGCTGATGCACCAGGCTGCCGTCAAGTTAAGAAATACCGGTTTGCCTTCGCTACGTAATTTGGTTAAACGCTCTGCGGAGTAAGATTCCGAATTATTTGCAGAGGCAACCTTTAGCGAGGGCGACGCAGGGGCTGTTTCTATGCCAAAGTAACTTCCGATTAAAGCCAGCCACAGCGAGAATCCGGCAACGCTGGCGCCACTGAGTTGTGTGGATCTTTTTGCTGTTTTGGTGGCTTCGTAGAGCCAGGCAGCAAAGGCGATGATAACCATCCCGCCTAAAGCGATAGCAACGGCATTAACGCCGGCTTGTTGTGCCAACACCCAAACCAGCCAAACTGCTGTTGCATACATGGGAAATGCCAAGCCCTGTTTTAACCTATCCATCCACAGGCCAGGCTTGGGTAATCGTTTTTGTAAGGAGGGCCACTGGCTTAATAGTAGATAAGGTAATGCAAGTCCCAAACCCAGGCAGAAAAATACCGCTAACAAGGCAGCGGGTGGTTGAGTTAAAGCAAAGCCCAGCGCAGCTCCCATAAACGGCGCGGTGCAAGGTGTCGCAACAATAGTGGCCAAGACACCGGTAAAAAAGCTGCCACTGTAGCCGCTGCGTCCGGCCAATGAGGAACCGATTCCCATTACCGAGCCGCCAATTGAAAATACACCGGACAGACTAAGTCCGACGGTAAACATTAAATAGGCAACTGTCAGCACAAACAGCGGTGATTGAAATTGAAAGCCCCAGCCAATTTCAGCGCCACCGGCTTTTAACGCAATCAGTGCGATACCCAGCAACCCAAAACTCACCAGTATGCCCAGCGTGTAGGCCAAGCCATGCAGGCGGTTTTGCCGCGGTGCTTGCTGTGCATGTTTTATTAAGGCCAAGGCTTTAATGGACAGTACCGGAAAAACGCAGGGCATCAGGTTTAATATAATGCCGCCCAGGAAGGCCAACAGTAAGGCGGAGGCGAGTACCAAGTCGGGTTTTTCGGTATTGATGGGTGCAATACCGGCAACCGTTTTACCTGTAACGTTTACACTATATCCGCGTGTAACCGTGCCGCTGCTACCATTTTCGGTAATTGTTAAAATACCGGTCAGGTTTTCGCCGGGAGATAATGGTGCATCTCCCGGTTTTAGTTGTAACTCAATGGTATTACCTGAAAATTGCCAGGGTTGTTCCGCACCGTGTGCAACATTTCCCCATTTGGCTGGATAAAACCGGATATTTTTAACCGCGGTGGGTTGTAGTTCGGCATCCGTTATTTGCAACGATAAGGTCTTTTCGCTGTGCGTCAATTTTATCGGCCAAGGATTTATCTTCGGCAAACCGGCAAGAGCGGTTTTGATCAGCGGACTGCCGTTTCCAGTGTTGGTACCGGGTAAAACAATCGGTAAAGACAGCGTTAAATCGACTTTTTGAGGAATACATATTTCTTCACAAACCAGCCATTTTACTTTGGCATTAATACGAAATTCGCTGCCGACG
Source organism: Methylobacter sp. S3L5C (assembly GCF_022788635.1). Classification (NCBI taxonomy): domain Bacteria; kingdom Pseudomonadati; phylum Pseudomonadota; class Gammaproteobacteria; order Methylococcales; family Methylococcaceae; genus Methylobacter; species Methylobacter sp. S3L5C. The sequence goes on from NZ_CP076024.1 coordinate 1,663,278, forward strand.
ACACTATCAAGCGGCACTTTAATGCTGGAAAGTAAGGTAACTTCGTTTTCATAGCCGTAATTGGTTACCGGTCCCATAACAATGCGACCAGGAGTCGGCCATTGAATTTCACCGGCTGTTGCGCCGGCAGGCAGAGTATAGACAATTGTCGTGGGTAAACCGGAATCTCCGGGGTTTATCCAATAGGTATGCCAATGAGGAATAATGCGTTGATGCACACCTACCAAAATTTCATCGCCCGGATGTACGGCACCGACAGAGGCAATCAGTTGCGCCTTGACCTGGTCGGTTTCTGCTGCAAACGAGTCGGCCTGTGCGTTAAGACTGCACATGCCAAGCAAAATAAATACAATAGTCAGTAGGCGAAATTCAAACATAAACATCCGGAATTATCGGTAATAAGGTGATTCCCGAGAAAGAATCTTGCATCAAGACTCTGCTTGCCAAGAAAAAACAGGGTCCACGAAAATCACGAAAATCACGAAAAGCACGAAAAGCACGAAAAAAAAATAGTTAAAATAATATTGTTACAAGATTTTTGTGGGTTGATTCCTTATTGGAAACCAACCTCGGCCTTAACTACGCAATTGTTGGTTAAAAAATTCGATCGTGCGTTGCCATGCCAATTTTGCAGCAGCTTCGTCAAAACGCGGCGTGGTGTCATTGTTAAAACCGTGTTGTACGCCCGGATAAATGTAGGCTTGATAGTGAATGCCGGAGGCTTTTAAGGCGATCTCGTAAGCCGGCCAACCCGCATTGATACGCTCATCTTCGCCGGCATAATGAAGTAATAAGGGCGCTTTGATTTTTGCCGTGTCTTCTGCAGTGGGTTGGCTGCCATAGAAAGGTACACCAGCGGCCAGATCAGGAATTTGTGTTGCCAGAAAATTAACAATACCGCCGCCGTAGCAAAAACCTACCGCGCCCACTTTACCGTTGCCTTCGGGCAGATTTTTCAAGATGCCGGCAGCGGTGATAAAGTCGGCGTGCGTTTTAGTTTGATCCAGTCCTTTAAACAGCTCACGCGCCTTATCTTCATCACCGGGATAACCCCCTAACGGAAACAGGGCATCGGGAGCAAAAACGATAAAATTATCAAGGGCAATACGTCTTGCAATATCTTCGATATGTGGGTTAAGGCCGCGGTTTTCATGCACTACCAACACGGTCGGTAATTTACCGGTAAATTTTGCCGGCTGAACCAAATAACCACGAATCTTTCCGTAACCGGCAGGCGAGGGATATTCAACGTATTTTGCCGTCAGTCGAGGATCATCACTGCCTATTTGTTGCGCTTGCGCAAAGTTTGGACTTAAGGCTTCAAGCAACCCTTCGGCAGTCAAACCCAATACGGTAAATTTTGCCGCCGAAGCCAAAAATCCCCGGCGTGATAATTGGCCGTGGACATAGCTGTCAAATAGTTTCAGCACTTCCGGTTCGAAGTCTTTCGCGGTTTTACGTGTCATAGGATTTCCTTGGATATTGTTTATTTACGGATATTACAAATCAACGTATCTGTGTCGGGTTACGGCTAGCGCCTAACCCGACCTGAACTTGCCGTGCAACAAAATTATTTCGCGCGACCTTTAAATCCTTGCGCAAGCAGAGGAATTTTGTAAGCAGCTCCGCGTCCTACGGCATAAAGTGTTTTTTTATCGGTGCCTGCAAAAGCTATGTTTTGCGGCTTTTTGGGCAGGATAATAATACCCAGCGCTTCGCCCTTGGCACTAAATACTTCAATACCGGAATTGGAGGCGACATAAAGTCTGTCTTCATCATCAATGGCAAGACCGTCTGCACCGCTAGACCAGATGTTATCTTCATTTTTCCAGCCATCCAGCTTGGCAAAGTTTCTTTTATTTGAGATCGCACCATTAGTGCCAACGTCATAAGCCAAAATGTTTTCGCCTAGCGTGTTGGCGACATACAGCACTTTTTCATCTTTACTCAATTGAATACCGTTGGGGCGCTCAATATCGTTAGCCAGTCGCGTTAACTGACCCGCAGGGGTAACGTAAAATACACCCGGATGAGAAACAGGAGGGGTAGGGGTTTCTTTCGTCGGCCGGGTACCACTGTCAGTAAAGAAAATACCACCACTCTTATCCAGCACGACGTCGTTGGGTCGTTGAAACAGTGTTCCTTCAAAATTTTCAGTAAAGGTTTTTTGTTTATCAAGCGGGTAAATAATGCCTACCTGAGGTTTAAGGGTTTGCACGGCAATGATTTCACCACTGGCATTTAAGGCAAGGCCGTTGGCACCATTGGAGTTTTCCAAAAATGTTGAAACGGTATTGTCAGGTGCGATACGTATAATCCGGTTAGCCTGTGTTTCTGTAAACAACAAACTACCATCCGGGTAGCCAATAGGCCCTTCTGTACCTTTAAAGCCATCTTTGATTAATTCGATGATCACACCGCCTGCCGCCACGCCAGGAATAGGGGGGGTAACCGGATCGTCAGCCTGCGCCGAGGCAGTAAACGCCAAGGCAGCCAACGCTAAAAATAATTTCGTGTGTGAAGTTTTAAGTAACATCTATTTTATCCTTTGAATTAATCTTAAATAGTCTTTTAAAGTAAAAGTTTGGCGGATAACAATCAGCTTTTAGTCTTATTTGTAGCCTGTGATTTCAGATCCTTTTTAGTAAACTGGTTGCAGATGCTAACCAGCTCCAAAAGAGCCGGTCAGTCGTCTGATTTTTTGCCCTGATTACTTGGGGATCGTTAGTACGGCTAACTTGGTAATGCCGGAGCGTTCTATTGATGCCATCACTTTGGCGACAATGCCGTATTGAACGGCATCGTCTGCGTTAAGATTAAGTGCAATCTCAGGATCAGCGGCCTTACGGGTTATCAGTTCGTTTTCAAAGGCTTCGATAGCAATCTCTGTTTTGTCCATGAATACTTTCCCTTTGGCATCAACGCTGATATAAACTGCATCTTTTTCTTCGGGAGCCGCAGTTTCAGCAGTCTTGGGCAGATTGACGTGTACGGCTTGAGTCAATAAAGGGGCTGTTACGATAAATACGACCAACAGTACCAGCATCACATCAACCAGTGGCGTGACGTTGATTTCACTCATCACATCATCATCATCACCGCTATCTTTGGTATTAAAAGCCATTAGATTTGCGCTCCTTCTGGTTGTAATTCATTATGATTTGTTTTGATAACCGGTTTTCTTGTTACCGGCTCGTTGGAGCGTGACGGGGCAGGCGCACCGTAACCTTGACGCTTAATCAAGAATGCCGTTTTTAAGGCAAGATGAACAAAATCGATAGAGAAATCGTCAAGAAATGCCCAAATCACCTTGTTTCTGCGAATAAAAAAGTTGTATCCGATTACCGCCGGTACCGCGACGGCAATACCCACAGCGGTAGCAACAAGTGCTTCACCGATAGGGCCGGCAACTACGTCGAGACTGGCTGAGCCGCTTTTACTGATACTGGTCAGTGCGCCCATAATTCCCCAGACGGTACCGAACAAACCCACAAATGGCGAGATACTGCCTACGGTTGCTAATATGGCCAGTCCGCCTTCCAATGCACTGCGTTCTTTTTGCATTTGTTGGCGTAAACGTCGATCCAGCAGTTCCTGACGATCGCCGGTATGCTCCAGATCATGGGTCGTTGTCCCGCCATCGGCTTCCAGTAACGTGGCGAACCCCGCTTCAGCGACTCTGGCAGCCGGGCCGTTATTACCTTGTATTGCAGAAGCGGCCTGAAAATCCTCGGCTCCCCAAAACTTCTTGCTAAAAGCCCGATTGTGATGCGAAATCCGCAGATGCTGTATACCCTTAATCATTATCAAAGCCCATGTTACGGCAGAAAACGCGATTAAAATCCATAAAGTGGCATCTACAATTAGCGCCGAGGTGATTTCAGGAGCCGCAGGTGCTATATCCGCTGCCGAAGTCGCCAGATTTGTAGCTGCAGGTGAAGCATCCGCAACGGTTGTTGCCGCTCTATTAGCCGCGCCGGCAATATCAGTGCCTGAAATTGGTGAGCCTGAAAGGGGTGTTTGAGTGGCTGCTTGTGGAATTTCCGCTGCAGCAGATGTTGTTTCTGTCATGATTAAAACCTCAACCTTGTAAATTAAAAGAAATTGGAACGGTTACCAAGCCATCGATTGGCGTGGTTCCTCGCATAGCCGGAACAAATGACCATTTTTTAACGGTTCTAACCGCTTCATCATCCAAGACATCTTTGCCGCTGGATTTAAGTACAGAAACAGTGTCAGGCTTGCCACTGGCCAGAACATGTACTTTCATCAGCACTTTGCCTTCCCAGCCACGATCCATGGCTATTTCAGGATAAACCGGCGGTGGATTATTCAGATAACCGGCGCCTGCACGTGGTTGGGTTACTTTTTCCACTACCGGTGCGGGAGGAGCAGGAACTAGCGGAGCAGCTGCATCAGTGACCGTACTGGTTGATGGAGCAGGTGGCTGCTCGATAACCGGTGGTGCCGCTTTGGGTTTTATCTTGGGTTTGGGCGGTTTTTTAAGCGCCACCACTTTGGGTGGCGGCGGTGGCGGTGGCTGAACGACCGGCTTGGGTGGCTGGGGACGAACAAATGAAATTTGCACCTTAGATGGCGGCTTAACCGGTTCGACCAACTCTTCTTCGACAGGTATTTGCTTGAAGTGATCGACGACAAAGGAGTGTATGACTATCGACAAGATGCCGATAAGCAGATAATCGATGGCTTTGTTGTCGCGAACTTCTGAATTATGTTTAAAATCGCTCAACACTACAGGGACCGATGAACCGGAGAATCTTTTTATCAGTCGACTGGCACCCACATTAATGGAAATGACATTACCCTTTTTCTTTTCCGGTATAAATGTAGATGGATCAACTCTATTAAAAACTTTTAATTGACTACTCATGCGATATCTCCCGTTGTTTAAAAAGTCACCGGACCTTAGCTGTTCAATGACAAATCAGCTTGATAATCCAAGTGCTGGCCGGCTTTAATTAATACTGTTGATTTAGATAAAGCAGGTACCGTGCCATATTTTCTTAAAATCATAAATATTAGGAGGGAATGTTATAGAAAATGACTATAACCATCTGTATTTAATGGTTTTATAGCGTTATGACGAGTTTTGTGAAGCAGGTTTTTAGGATAGAAATTCGACTTGATGGCAATGATTACTCAATTAACGACTGTTTGTTGATCATCAGTTTGAATAACCTTTTGTTACTCAGGTGTTTCCTGAGCAACAGTTTATGGAGTCAGGCCTGGCTAATTTTCAGGTGATAGGGTGAACAGGAAAGCAATGTTGGAATTAAATCTTGGGTAAGACGGGGGTTTTGCAGAAAATCATGCCCTCTTTATTTATTGTCCACGAAAAGCACGAAAGACACGAAATAAATGCAGAGTTTTTATTATTAAGCGGGGCTTGGGTTTGCAATCTTCTTATATTTCATCTGGTTAACTAAGTCATCGGTCAAAAGCAGTAGGCAAAAAATCGTTGTCCACCCTACCGAGAGAAGTTTTTTATGGTCAGCATCGACTGGCTTAAGGTGGAATTTAAGAAGGCCGCAAATATTGCCTGTATTGGTGGGGAAAAAAGCTAGTCTTATCCTAAATGGAGTGCGATACAACGTGTCATATTGGAGAAGTAAGGCTAACAAGCAAAATCCAATGTCCACGAAAGTACGAAAAAAGGCACGAATTTATTGCTTTTCTGGGCTTGTAATCAATAAATAGGAGCCGATAACATCCCTTATAAGGGATGTTATCGGTAAAATCGTTTTACTCTGACTAATTTTCAAGCAGAAGCTTGGCTACTATTAAGAAATTATTTTCGATTGAGAATCAGTCAATTGCCGAATAACCCGATATTTTTACGACGATTTAAGCCCATTATTCCGAGCATGCCGCTCAATAATAGCCAGACTGCACCGGGTAATGGCATTGTAGCAGGTACCGAAACGATGGCAACATTGCCCGGACGAACAGCCCATAAATACAGATTCTTAGACTTAATGGAAGGGTTTAGGTAACCAGCACTAGTGTCTTGGGACCAGTTAATGTCTTGCACTGAGTCATAAACCGTCAAAGGGTCACTGGACGTTAAAGACGCATGGGCTGTGCCAGTTGCTACGGTGCCAATAATTAAGGCTAGTGCTAAGCGTGTTTTTTTAGGTTGCATATTGTTACCTATAGAAAATTTTTATTAAATTTAATGTAACCCGGCTGGCTTATAAGCGCCGTGGCTGTCCGTCCTTATCTTGTAATAAGTTTGGCTTTTTTATTCGTCAATCATGCACACTTGGATAAAAGTGTAACACAATCTTGCAATTTCTATAAGCAGGCAAGCTCGCCTGCTTATAAATGCTTAAAATTGTTGCTATTTCAAAACCGTAAATAAATAAAGAATAACTTCTAAAAATAGTGAGTCGGGTTTTGAATGGTAACAAGCACTCTACAGACACTAAAGTCATGGGCTGTGCTGAGTTACGACGCGCATCGTTCGTGATTGATAAGATATTTTGATGACGCTATTGAGTGGTATCAGTCAGGTTAATAGCTGCTGACAATAAATATTAAGACAATCTGCAGCAGAAATTTCGGTTTTTTCAGGAACTGTCAATTGGCCAAAAATAATGATTTTTCAAGGTTGCCTTTAGTTGACCAGTGTATGGTTGCGCTGACGCATACAGGTTCTGAATGCTCGTTTAAAGTCCTCGTTGGCTTCATAGCCTTTCCACAAGCCAACGGGAATAGCCAAAATAGCACCACCTGCGGCACCTGTTGCCGCACTGCCGGCTATAGCGCCAACAGCTGCACCACCTGCGGCACCAGTAACAGCACCAACACCTGCACCCATAGCGACTTCTTTGGTGATATCTGATGCTTGATCTGCCAGTGTCTTACACTCTGCCATGTCGCGCTGAACGGTTTCCGGATGTTCATCCAGGCGGGGATCAAGAATTGGACGCCACCCACTCATAGACGCACATCCGGTAGCTAATGCGGAAACCATTAATATTATGGGTAAATTATATTTTTTCATGTTTTCTCCAAAAAAGGATATAGGTCAAACAGCATGCAAAATTTTCCGGTCTTTATAAAATGAACGTCCAGATTTTTCTGCTAATAATTGCTGATTTATTAATATTTATAGGGCCTACTGTCAGGATGGACTGAAATAGCAGTCGCAGAAAATAGCAAATATAGGAAGCAGGTCTTATCTGTTTAAGTGTCTTAGTCGACGATGATAACGACGGAAAGCACGTCTTACGATAGGGTACAGACGATCAAACCCCATCCTGTTTTCCAGGTCGGATTCCTTTTGTCTGGTATTCAACAGCACAAAAAGATGTTGGGCTTGATTTATTAAAAGTTCATTATCCATTTCCAATCACCGCTAAGTTACTGCTGCTTATATTGTTGGGTTTAAAGCCGGCTTTACGGGCAAGTTTACGACTGCGTACAGCTTACATAATCAACATGAGAGGAAGCCTGTAGGTTTGATTAAGATTAGATAAAGATAGCCATAAATTTAACAAGGTAAATGAAACAGTCTCATTTTGCATTGTGACGGTTTTACCGATTAATGATCGCTATTGGTCTGCTACCTGACTACTACTATCAGTCAAACTGCTCAGTTAACCGGATATGGTAAAAAATCTGTCCACTTCACTTCGCCACCGGCTTCGTCAGGTGTCGGCAACATGGCGACATTCCAGCCTCCGCCCAAGGCTTTAACCAGTTGAACCGAGGTTCCCAGTCGATTACCCAAGAGTTGTATCGCCGTTTGCTGGTTATTTAGCGCCACCGCCTGAGCGGTCATTACATTCAAATAACTGACCATACCGGCCTGATATTGATTGGATATCATCGCCAATGCTTCGCGAGCCGCCGTTACGGCTTTGTCCTGAACTTGCGCTTCTTCTTCGAGAATCCGCAGTGCCGCCACATTATCTTCAACTTCCTGAAAGCCGGTAAGTACGGTCTGTTTGTAGAAAGCCACAGTGGCATCGAAACCATCCAGGGTTTGCTTATACTGCGCGTTTTTTCCGCCACCATCCAATAGCGTCAGAGCTGCCCCCGCAGGTCCCAAGGCCCAGTAACGTTTAGCGGCAGTAAATAGCGTCGACAAGGTATTACTTTGAAAGCCGGTACTGGCACCCAGATTTATCGTGGGGAAAAAGGCGGCTTTTGCAACGCCGATCTGAGCGTTGGCAGCGGCGATTTTACGTTCAGCGCCGGCAATATCAGGACGTCTTTCCAGTAATTCCGACGGCAGACTGACTGGAATCGGCGGCGGTGCGATATCCAGCGGTACTGCAATCAGGGATAACTCGGTAGGCGATTTACCTGTCAAAACCGCAATGGCGTGTTCCAGTTTTGCACGCTGCACGCCAAGATTAATGCCTTGTGCACGGGCTGATTCCAATTGGGTTTGGGCTTGTACGACATCGGTTCTGGCGACAACACCGGCGGTATAACGATTTTTAGTAATTTCCAGGGTCTTGGTATAAGCGGCTACGGTTTCATCAAACACCGCTTTTTGTGCGTCTAGTGATCGCAATATAAAATAATCTTCAGCCAGAGTAGCCTGGGTAGATAGTTGCAAGGCCTGCAAGGTGGCGGCACTGGCTTGGGCGCTACCTTCATTGGCTTCAACCTGGCGTCGGATACTGCCCCATAAATCCGGCTCCCAAGCTAATGCCACGGCGGCACCGAAAAGATTTCTAACACCACTGACAGCAACATTTTGACCACTGGCAGCACGAAACCGGTTGGTAGTGCCGGTAACCGTCGCGGTGGGAAAGTAAGCCGATTGTGCCGAGCGCACCAGATCCTGAGCCTGGCGATATTGTGCTTCGGCCTGGGCAATTGATTGATTCCCGCTGACAACCTGTTCTTCCAGACCGTTAAGCCGGGCATCGTTGAATATTTCCCACCATTTGCCGACCAGTAAATTATCACGGGGCTGGGCCTGCTTCCAGCCTTTTATTTCCTTAAAATTATCGGGAATGGCTGTTTGTGGGCGCACATAGTCAGGCCCGACGGTGCAGCCGGTCAGTGGCAGAGTTGATAGTGAATAAATCAGGGTTGGGATAATACGAAAATTCATGACAATCTCAGATGCACTAAGCAGGTTTATCAGCCAGTGTAGCGGCGCGATTAAAAAAACGGCGATGAAACCACAGCCGGAAACGATCCAGATAAATATAAACAACGGGAGTGGTGTACAGCGTTAGTAGCTGACTGAAAATCAGTCCGCCGACAATGGCAATGCCCAGTGGTTGACGAAGTTCTGCGCCGTAACCACTACCCAGAGCCAGTGGCAGGGCACCGAACATTGCTGCCAGTGTCGTCATCATGATCGGGCGAAAGCGCAGCAAACAGGCCTGAAAAATCGCTTCGGAAGCCTTCAGTCCCTGCCCACGTTCAGCTTGTAAGGCGAAATCTATCATCATAATGGCATTTTTTTTGACGATACCAATGAGCAAAATGACACCGATTAAGGCAATGATGCTGAATTCGGTGCCACAAGCTATCAACGCCAACAGGGCGCCGACTCCTGCCGAAGGCAAAGTAGACAGGATGGTCAGCGGATGAATGGTACTTTCGTATAAAATTCCCAGCACAATATAAATACTGAGCAAAGCGGCCAGGATTAAAAAAGGTTGATTGCGTAACGATTCCTGAAAGGCTTTTGCAGAACCCTGAAAACTACCTTGTATCGAATTAGGCACGCCAATATCAAGCATGGTTTTCTCGATTAGTTGGGTGGCAGTAGAAAGTGAAGTGCCGGGTTGAAGATTAAACGACAAGGTAGCTGCAGCAAACTGACCCTGATGATTAACCGACAACGGCGTGGTGGTTGGTGCAAAACTGGCAAGCGTCGACAACGGTACCTGGCGCGCGCCAACCTGTTCGCCGGACGGTAAACGTTCGGCCGGGACACTAATGTAAACCTGTTTTAAGGCTTCAGAACTTTGCCAGTATTCGGGTGCCAATTCCATGATTACCCGATATTGGTTAAGTGGATTGTAAATCACCGATACCTGACGTTGACCAAAGGCGCTATTAAGACTGTTGTCGATCATGGCCTGGCTGATGCCATAGCGGGATGCCATATCCCGATTAACTACCAAACCAATCTGTTGGCCTTTGTCTTGCTGGCTGGTATTGACATCGCTGAGTTGCGGTAGCTTGGACAGCGCGGCAATAACTTTTGGCATCCATTCCCGAAGCAGGGTAAGGTCGTCGGATTGCAGCGCATAGTCAAACGAACCGAAAGACGGGCGCCCGCCGATACGTAATTCTTGCGCCGGGAACATGTGCAGTTCGGCACCGGGAATGCGTTTGACTTTATCACGCAAGCGCCCCATGACTTCTTCAATGGGCGCGCGTTCATTGTGCGGTTTGAGTATAACGAAGACTCTGGCACTATTACTGCTGGAACCGGCTCCACCAAATCCGGCGACATTACTGACTGCCGGATCTTTCATTAATAGCTCGGAATATTCATAAAGCTTTTTTTGCAGGGACAAAAAAGACGTCCCTTGGTCGGTTTGAATCTCACCGATTAATCTGCCGCCATCCTGAGTCGGGAAAAAGCCTTTGTCTATTATTGTGTACAGATAAACATTGAGGCCGATGGTGCCGAGCAAAATCAACATCATGATACGGCCATGATGCAGTGCCCAGCGTAGTGAACGTTCATAAGCCGCTTGCAACCAGTCGAAGGCAGATCCTATACCATTATAAATACAGCCATGCTTTGGACTTTCCTTGCCCAGCCAACGCGCACAGAGCATCGGCGTGACCGTCAGCGAAATCAGCAACGACACCAGTACCGCCGCCGACAGCGTTACCGCAAACTCCCTGAACAAGCGGCCGACTACACCACCCATCAATAAAATGGGTAAGAACACGGCAATCAGCGATACACTCATTGCCATTACGGTAAAGCCGACTTCCTTGGCCCCCAATAATGCCGCCTTAAAAGGCGGCACACCTTTTTCGATATGACGATTGGTGTTTTCCAGAACGACAATGGCATCGTCAACGACAAAGCCTGTGGAGATGGTCAATGCCATCAGCGTTAAATTATTCAGACTGTAGTTAAATAAATACATGACGGCACAGGCGCCGATCAGTGATACAGGTACCGCTATAATCGGTACGACTGTCGAGCGAAAATCCCGTAAAAACACCAGTACCACCAGAATCACCAAGCTAATGGCAATTAACAAGCTGTGTTCGACTTCGGTAATTGAGGCCCTGATAGTTAACGATCTATCAACCACTACCGACAAATCAATAGTGCCGGGAATGTTGGCGCGTAGTTCCGGCAACAAGGCCAGAACTTCATCGACAGTTTGAATGACATTGGCGAGTGGTTGTTTTCTGATAATCAGCAACACGGACGGTTTACCGTTTTTTAGTCCGGTATTGCGCAGATCTTCTACAGAATCAACGGCCTCACCAAGATCAGCGATGGTAACCGGTGCGCCGTTGCGATAGCTGACGATTAACGGCATATAATCACTGGCTTTACGAGCCTGATCGTTAGCCAGAACCTGCCAGCGTTGCTTGCCGTTTTCTATGACTCCTTTGGGGCGCGTAACGTTGGTTTGGGTGATGGTATTTCTGACATCCTCTAAACCGATACCGTATTTGCTCAAGGAGTTTGGATTTAGTTCAACCCTTACCGCCGGTAGGGCGGCGCCGCCGATCTGTACCTGGCCGATACCGGGAGTCTGTGCTATTTTCTGTGCCAGGATGGTCGATGCCACGTCGTATAGTTGACCGCGACTAAGGCTATCCGAGGTTAACGCCAATATCAAAATCGGCGAGTCGGCCGGATTATCGCGCCGGTAAGTAGGGCGATTGGGCATATTGACGGGCAACAGGCTGGCAGCGGCATTAATCGCCGCTTGCACATCACGGCAAGCACCATTGATATCACGATCCAGATCAAATTGTAGGGTAATCTGGGTAGATCCCAATGAGCTGCTGGAGGTCATTTCGGTAATGCCCGCGATGCGTCCCAACGCCCGTTCCAGTGGCGTGGCGACCGAAGTCGACATGGTTTCAGCGCTGGCGCCGGGAAGCTGGGCCTGCACACTTACCGTCGGGAAATCCACCTGCGGCAACGATGACACCGGTAAATTTAAAAAGGCCAGCGTACCCACCAGAGCGATGGCAATTGTTAATAGTGTGGTGGCCACCGGTCGATAGATAAACAGTGCCGATAGATTCATTACAAACTGCCCTCGTTTTCGACAACTTCGGTTGGATTAAGGCGCACCCAACCGGAGACCCGTCTGGCCAGATTATCCATCCATAAATAAATGACCGGCGTGGTATATAAGGTTAATAACTGGCTGACCAATAAACCGCCGACCATGGTAATTCCCAAGGGATGGCGTAACTCCGAGCCAACACCACTACCCAGCATCAGTGGTAACGCGCCCAGTAATGCTGCCAACGTGGTCATTAGAATCGGTCGAAAGCGCAGTAAACAGGCTTGAAAAATAGCATCGGCTGGCGGCATAAGGTTTTTGCGCTCGGCTTCCAGGGCAAAATCTATCATCATGATGGCGTTCTTTTTGACAATGCCGATCAACAAAATAATGCCGATGATGCCGATAATACCCAGATCACCGCCAGAAATTATCAGTGCCAGTAATGCACCGACTCCGGCAGAAGGTAGTGTGGATAAAATGGTGATCGGGTGAATATAGCTTTCGTACAGTACGCCAAGGACAATGTACACGGTAATAATGGCCGCCAGAATCAACCATAGCGTGTTATCCAGAGAGGCTTTAAAAGCCAGTGCCGCGCCCTGATAACTGGTACGGATGCTTAATGGTAAACCGATCTCGTCTTTGGCGCGGTCGATAGCTTTCACGGCATCGCCCAGTGCGGCACCGTGAGCCAGATTAAATGACAGCGTGGCTACCGGAAACTGGTCGAGATGATTGATCGATAATGGTGTTGGCCGTTCCGATATTTCAGCTATCGCCGATAACGGAACTTGAGTGCCATTGCCGGAAGGAATACGTAAATCCTTGAGGGTTTCCGGGGAATGTTGGTCGGCAGGATCAACTTCAAGCACGACCCGATATTGGTTGGACTGGGTAAAAATAGTCGATACCAGTCGCTGCCCATAAGCGCTGTACAGTGTGTTATCGACTGCGGCAGTCGTGATGCCAAGGCGACTGGCGGTACTGCGGTCTATATTGACATAGACTTGCCGACCTTGGTCCTGGACATCGCTGGTGACATCGCTAAATTCCGGTTGGCCGGTAAGTTGTTCTACCAGGCGTTGGGTCCAGCGGTTAAGTTCCTCCGGATCCGGGGTTTCGAGGGTAAACTGGTATTGGGTACGACTGACCCGATTTTCCATAGTCAGATCCTGTACCGGTTGTAAATACAAGGTAACGCCGCTCAATTCGGCCAGTTTGAGTTTTAATCGGGCGATCACTTCGGAAGCGTTGACGGTGCGTTCGGCGTGCGGTTTCAGATTAATCAGGAAACGACCGCTATTGGGTGTGGTATTGATGCCATCGACACCGATAAACGAAGAAAGATTATCGACTGCCGGGTCTTCAAGAATCAGTTTACCCAGTTTTTGCTGATACTCGGCCATTGCTGAAAAAGATACGTTTTGTGGTGCTTCCGAAATACCCTGAATAATACCGGTATCTTGTATCGGGAAAAAGCCTTTGGGAATGGCGATGTACAGTGTCACGGTTAATGCTACGGTGGCGAAAAAAACCAGCATGGTTAACGTTTGTCGTTGCAACACCCATTCCAGGCTACGGCCATAAGCGGCAATTAATTTGTCGAACCAGTCGACGGCTTTATCAACTTCGTTATTGCCATGTTTGGAGTCCTGACGCAATAATTTGGCGCACATCATCGGTGTCAGGGTGAGCGATACCATGGCAGAAATCAGGATTGCTACGGCCAGGGTAATGGCGAACTCCCTGAATAATCGCCCGACTACGTCACTCATAAACAGTAGCGGAATCAGCACGGCAATCAGTGAAAAGGTCAACGAAATGATGGTGAAACCAATTTGTTCAGAACCTTTCAGTGCGGCTTTTAACGGCGACTCGCCGCGTTCGATGTAGCGGGAAATGTTCTCAATCACCACGATGGCATCGTCGACCACAAACCCCGTAGCAATGGTTAGTGCCATCAGGGTCAAGTTGTTAATGCTGAAACCGGCCAGATACATGACGATAAAGGTACCGACCAGGGACAGGGGAACAGCAATGCCAGGAATGATCGTGGCAGGCACATTGCGCAGAAATACAAAAATGACCATTACCACCAGCACAATAGCCAGCAGTAATTCAAATTGCACATCATGTATTGAGGCGCGTATCGTCACGGTACGGTCGGTTAACGGTACGACTTCAATGCTAAGCGGTAAGGAGGCCTGTAATTTTGGCAGCAGTTCTTTTATGCTGTCGACGACTTCGATGACGTTTGCTCCCGGTTGACGTTGGATATTGACGATTACCGCGGCCTTGTCATTAGCCCAGGCTGCCAGGCGGACATTTTCGGCGCCGTCTACGACGTCGGCTACTTCAGACATTTTTACCGGTGCGCCGTTACGGTAGGCAATGATCAAGTCGCGATATTCCGCCGCAGAGCGCAGCTGATCGTTACTATCAATGATTGCCGAGCGCATCGGACCATTAAACATACCCTTGGGTTGATTGACGTTGGCGGCCGCGATTACCGTGCGTACATCTTCCAGACTAATGCCATAAGCTGCCAGTGCTTTGTGGTTGACTTGTACGCGTACCGCCGGCCGCTGGCCACCACTAATGCCAACCAAACCGACGCCGGGTAACTGGGCGATTTTTTGCGCCAATCGGGTATCGACCAGATCTTCAACCTTGAATAAGGGCAACGCTTTGGAGCTGATTGCCAGCGTCATAATGGGTGTGTCTGCCGGATTAACCTTGCTGTATATGGGTGCTTGCGGTAAGTCGTCGGGGAGGAAATTACTGGCTGCATTAATTGCTGCCTGTACTGATTGCTCGGCAACATCCAGATCCAGGGTTAGATTAAATTGCAGGGTAATTACCGAAGCACCACCGGAACTGGTCGATGACATTTGGGTAAGACCGGGCATTTGGCCGAACTGGCGTTCCAGTGGCGCAGTGATCACCGAGGTCATGACATCGGGACTGGCACCCGGATACAAGGTGACTACTTGTATGGTTGGATAATCGACTTGCGGTAAGGCTGAAACCGGTAACAAACGGTAAGCCAGTATGCCGACCAATAACATGGCCACCATTAACAGTGAGGTCGCCACCGGCCGTAAAATGAACAGTCGGGAAGGATTGAAATTCGCCAGCGCTTGCGTTGAGGATGTCATGATTATGAACGCCGATCGCGTTTACGAAACCTGGCTTCGGGTTTGGTTAACGTATCGGGACTGGCCGCTACGGTTTGGCCATCTTTTTGGGCAATATCGACCAGACTGCCTTCGTGAAGCCGGTCGGTACCTTCTACTACCACCGTTTCATTGGCAGCAAGGTTGGTCAGTACGACTACTTTGTCGGCTTCGATTGGCCCCACGGTAATTCGGCGCAGTTGTGCTTTTTTTTCCTGATTGATTACATAAACAAACGCGCCTTCGCCATCATGCTGAATGGCGGCACTGGATACCAGCGTGGCGTCGGGCAGAGTTTCCAGATGCATTTTGACGTTGACGAACTGATTGGCGAACAGAGTGCTTTCGTTATTATCAAATTGCGCCTTTAGTTTTAGTGTGCCCGTAGTGGGATCAATCTGGTTATCGATGGCCAGTAATTTACCTTCGGCCAGTTTGATTTTTCCGGCACGGTCATACGCAACCACGGTAACGGACTGATTGGAGCGCCAACGTTGTATTACTTGCTGTACTTTGTCTTCGGGCAGGGTAAATACGACGCTAATGGGTTGTAGCTGGGTAATTACCACTAAACCGTTAGTATCATTGGTATGAACAATATTGCCTTGATCAATTTGGCGCAGTCCCACTCGTCCGGGAATCGGCGAGGTTAGTCGTGCATAGCCAAGCTGGAGTTTGGCGTTATTGACCTGGGCTTTATCCATTTCTACGGTACCTTGATATTGTTTAACCTGAGCTTGCTGGGTCACGGTCTGTTGAGCGGAAATGGAGTCCTGTGCCAGTAGTTTTTGATAGCGGTCATGGTCTATTTCGGCATTTTGTAGTAAAGCCTGATCACGTAGCAACTGACCTTCAACCTGTTGCAACTGTATTTGAAACGGGCGTGGATCAATTTCCGCCAGTAGCTCGCCTTCCTTAACCATTTGGCCTTCGCTGAAAGCTACCCGCACCAGTTCGCCGTCAACTCTGGGTCGTAAAGTTACGGTTCGCAGCGCGGTTACCGTGCCCAAGCCATTCAGATACACTGGAAAATCAGCTTTTCCGGCAGTTTCTATCGCTACGGCTGCCGGTGCCTCATAATTTTCGCGTCCACGTTTACCATCAGCGGCACCAAACTTGCCATCGGGTGCCGCTGAGGACTGCTGAAAATAAAAGCCGACGGCCGTAATCGCCAACACGATCAGTGAGCCGGGCAGTATATAAGCTCTGCGTCGACCGGCGAGTGGCGTTGATTGGTGGTGCTTGTTTTCACTCATACGAACAGTTTTTAATTAAGGGTTTGAGAACGGATGGCTTGGATGCCCGCCAGAGAAAATTGCACGATGTGTTCGGCAAAAGCTTTGCTGTCGCCCAAGTCGCTGGCAGGGCTACGAAAATGGCGGGCATTTTGCATGTGTTTTAAGCGCAACAAATGAAAACATTGGCCCATAATACTGGTATGGCAATATTGAATCTGCTGATCGCTTGCTGCTTGCCCAAGGCATTCCTTTAACAAACCGATCATTTGCAAGCGTTGCGGATTGATTTCTTTTTCCATAATGTCGGAAAGCAGTCGGGTTGGCTGTGCCATTTCTTTATTGATAATGGCAAAAGAATAAGAGTTATCGTCAGTAACCCGATTGATTAATGACCGGATTCTTCCGGCTAAGCGCTGTTCAGCCGGAGCATCTGTCCTTACTCCACCATTTGGAGGATACAAACTCAGTTCCTTGTTAAAGGCAAAGCGCCAGGATTCCAGATACAGGGTTTCTTTATCACGAAAATGATAATTAACTGAAGCGATATTGGTTTCTGCTTGTTCGCAAATTTCGGCTATCGTCGATTCCTGAAAACCTTTCTCGGAAAAAATGCGACTGGCTGCTGTTAACAGGCGATTACGGGTCTTTTCAGACTTGGTTTTCAGGCTAGTCATAGGCTAAAAAAATGAACAAGTGATTAATCCCGATGGCTAATTAAAATTTATAATTCAAACGTACATTAGGTTAAGCAAAACACATGCCAAACAATGGCCTGTTGTTATTGGTTAATTATTCTTGTTTTAAGCCGATGCGCTGCTTAAATATCAGCAGTCTTTGCTTGCGGCATGACTGCCAGACAACAGTCCGCTATTTTTTATAGCGGGTGCCATAATGGATGTTCGTTTTGAATTTTATGTCAGCCGTAGGTATGGCATGAATTAGCTAAATCTATTGATTTAACCAATGTTGCGAAGTTAAAAAGCTTGCCGAACGAGGTAAGGAACGAGCACGAAATAACTTGAGTGAGTAGTGCCGGCAATACGGTAAAGTTAGAAAACTAAAATCTTGAACAAAAATTTATAATGCCGTCCGCTTACTCGGCAGGTGATTCGATGTATGAAACTAAAAAGTGGGTGTTGACTTGTGCCAAAATTGGCTCTCTATTGGCTGAAGAGAGCTTTAAAGTTAGTTGCAACACAAAATATTACTGTATAACAGCCAAGATTAACTCCAGCTCAGATCAGTTCGCAGTAATGGCAATTGACGAACGCGTATCCCCGTAGCGGCGAAAATCGCATTGCACACTGCCGGTGCCAAAGGCGGTAGCGCAGGTTCACCCAAACCGGTTACCGGATAGACAGTCTTGAGAAAATGCACATCTACCCGAGTCGGAGCATCGGCTATACGAAGCAGCGGATAATCACCGAAATTGCTCTGGACAATCCGTCCCTTCTCGATATTCAGCTCCTGAAACATCAACGCACTAAGACCGTCAATCACCGAACCCTGGACTTGATTTTCCGCTCCGCTGAGATTAACGATTTGTGCACCAATGTCAGTTGAAACCACAACACGGTCAACCTTAAGTTTACCTTCCATGGACACGGTAACTTCAGCGACCTGGGCAATGTAACCACGATGACTAAAATGGAATGCGATGCCTTGACCTTGACCACGTGGAAAGGTTTTTTTCCCCCATTCAGATTTTTCTGCCACATGTTGTAAGACATGCTTCATACGATTGACGTCATAGGGTATATCCTGCTTCCCCGTTCCGGGGATAACGTCCTTATTACCCAAAATTTCCAGACGAAATTCCAAAGGATCACGTCCCGCAGCATGAGCCAGTTCATCAATAAAACTGTGAAACACCCAAGCCAATACGTTACTGCGTGGTGCACGCCAAGGCCCCATTGGAATATTGCACTCAAGCGGTGTTTGCTCCAACAGACAGTTTTCAACCCAACGACCGGGAAATTCATCGCCGGACAGATTGGCACCGCTACCTAGTTCCAGTGACGACTTACCGTCTTTAATAACCTTATGGGCAAAGGTAACAAAATGGTTATGCCAAGCGACTAATTTACCTTGGTCATTAAGTCCGCCACGCAAAAAATGAAAACCACCGGCGCGATACTGATCATGCTGTAAGTCGTCTTCGCGCGTCCAGGTCAACTTAACGGGCACCTTTACCTGTTGAGCAATGGCCGCCGCTTCGATAATATAATCAGGAATCAAGCGCCGCCCAAAACCACCGCCGCTACGGGTAATATGTAAAATGATTTTGTCTTTAGGAATACCTAACGTTTCCGTGACAATTTTTTGACCGGCTTCCGGGTTTTGTGTAGGCGCCCAGATTTCCATGGCTCCATCTTTGTACCAAGCCGTACAATTTTGCGGCTCTATGCTGGCATGCGATATAAAGGGGTAACTATAAGCCGCATCTACCTTTTTCACAGATCCGTCAAGCGCAGCCTTAATATTGCCATCATTACGTAAAATCTCAGTACCGGGTTGAGTGGACAACTCCTTGGCCTTGGCAGTAAATCCTGCCCAGCTTTCCGCTGCTGCCTCGCCATCATCCCAGACAACTTTCAGTTGTTTGCGGGCACTGAATGCAGTCCAAGTCGAGTCGGCCAAGATAGCCACACCGGGCAATAAACCCTTAAGATCAGATCCTCCACTGATAATAAAGGCATTGCGTATACCTGGTAGCGACTTGATTTTATCCAGATTGGCACTAACGACCTTACCTCCGAAAACAGGTGACTTCTCGTAAACAGCATATAGCATCCCTGGCAACTTAACGTCGATACCGAATAAAGGTTTGCCGGTAACAATACCCGGATTATCGACACCACCGATACGAGTGCCCAGCAGTTTATAATCTTTTGAGTCCTTCAAGTGAACTGATTCGGGAGCTGGAACCGGTAAGGTGGAAGCCTTTTCGACCAGCTTGCCATAATTCAGTTGCCTCCCGCTGGCAAGATGATGAATGGCACTGTCTTTCGCGATAAGCTCGGTTGCCGGAAGCTTCCAAAGCTCTGCGGCCGCTGTGATAAGCATGGTACGTGCAGTAGCACCGAGCCGATGAAATTCCTCGTAATTGGTCGGTGTTGAACGCGAGCCACCGGCACTTTGACTCCCATAAACGGGATCAAGATCGCCCTGAAGGATAACGACATCCTTCCAGTTGACCTCCAGTTCTTCAGCGATCACCATAGGTAGTGAGGTTTTTATACCTTGGCCGATTTCAGGCTGCTTGCTGATCAACGTCACTTTGCCGCTGAGTGCAATATGAATAAAGGCATTGGGTTTAAATCCTGCCGTTTCTGAAATAGTGGATGGCTTGGCGACTCGTTTCGCTGCGCTGTCAGCCGGATTAAGATAAAAACCAAGAACCAGTCCCCCACCAGCAAGTGCTGTTTTGCGGAAAAAATCACGCCGACCGGCATTTTCAAGATTGACTGAGTTCATATTGATTCCTTACTGGCGATTTCTGCTACACGGTGGATGCCTGCACGAATACGAAGATAGGTACCGCAACGACACAAATTACCGCCCAGAGCAGTATCAATGTCCTCATCCGAGGGCTGTGGGTTTTTCTTCAATAATGCCGCTGCAGTCATGATTTGACCCGCCTGACAGTAACCGCATTGCGGTACATCAAGTTCTTGCCAGACTTTTTGTAAAGGATGTTCGCCATTTGGACTCAATCCTTCTATGGTGGTTATTTTGCTTTTACCGACTTTGGCGATGGGGGTCAGGCAAGCCCGGGCAGGCTCGCCGTTAATATGCACAGTACAAACGCCGCACTGACCGATACCACAACCAAATTTAGTACCAACCAAATTTAAATGATCTCGCAACACCCACAACAAAGGAGTATCAGAGGTAACGTCTACGGTTTTTGGCTTACCGTTTATGTTGAGATGGTATTTACTCATGAAATAGATTCTCGTGTTATAAATAACTTAACTTTAACGGATATTCTTGACCAGACTTTGTTTTAAGAAATGGTGGTTTTATGCATTTTCTGCATCAAAATGTCCATATTATTTCATTTTCATTCTTAAAAGCAGCTACACCTCAGAGCTATTTAACCAAAGATCATGTTTGTTACACAAACTGAGTGCGTACACCGTACCACTATAATTTGTCAGCGTAAATGTTGAAATAGCCGCGTTATCCTTGGCTGGATCAAATAAATGTTCATCGATAAATTTATAATTTTTATCCAGTAAAACATGCTTGACAATATAATGCTCGTAACCTTTTATCTCGTGTGGAGTAATAATTTTTACGTTGGTAATGTCCCCTGCCTTGGTAAAATCAATAGTGGGTAGATGAGTCGCTACTTTTCCAGCCCAACGCCCTGGCGCTTCCTTAGTGTAATAAATATCTCTTGATGCGGTCACCGACTCATTACCAGCGGCCAATGCCAGCTTGGGTATAATAAGACTTCCACCTGCACTTGCTAAACTTAAGCGTATAAAATTACGACGTTCCATAGTATTTCCTTGTGATTATTTAGAGGTAAACTGCTTTGAATATCACGGGCTACTTGTTTTTTTTAAAGGGTATCTGAATAGGATTTTTATCGGTAAGAAACTATTCAAGCCAAAGAAATTGCAAGAGTTTTAATTAATTGTAAAACAATAAAATAAGCCTGCACCACCAGTTTTAACCAGATTTTCCTGACTACATCCTTTGCTGGCATGCGCTGAATTCCAGGAGATATTACCGCCGCCCGTACGATCGAAATGACCAACCTGAGCTGAACCGTCTATGCCGCTACTGGTATAATTTTTACAGGTATGATCGTCAGCATCCGTAAAAGCGGTGCCGTCAGGCTGAGAACCGGTAAGAATATCGTGCTCATTGGGCTTGTCCCCAGCACCTTTAATCGCTTCACTTTTCTCGGTAATCGCAGTTGTTCTGCTTAAATTATTACCGAGTCTTGCAGCTTCCAGACTATCGCCATGTAAATGTTCAACATTCTTGGCCACCTCCACACCTTTCGCGTTGTACCAAGGGCCTTGCCCAATCCGGGTACGGGCATGAACTGCTGGTTGGCCATCAACGGCTTGGGTACTTAAGTAAGCGTGCCAAATCTTGTTAACACTCCCCGACACTTGTGCAAGTTTTTGGCAATGATCGTCAGCGCCCGTCAAACCACCGAGTTCCGCTCCTTTACCTATTCCTACACTGGTAATAAAAAAACTCAATGGCTCTTTAGCTTTGGCATCAACCGCAGGGATAGTTGTTGGTACAGGAATTGGTATCGGTATCGGACTCACAGACGCTGTCTGATCGGCAGCCAGGTTTACCGTAGAGCTTAGCAGTAGTGAAACAAACAGGAGAGACTTCTTCATGTTATTTTCTTGTTTATATTTTTAATATTACTAACTAGCAAATTTTGCGCCAAAACTTATAGACAGTCGTTGGTCAGTACCGAATAATTTCATCAGAAATTATTTAAGCAATTGTTTTAAAAGTTATTATTTTTTATTGGGATTTAGCGGTTACTGATAATTTTCAGTAACGTGGTTCATGCTCAAAACCTAATATGTTGATTTAAAGACAGTCATTCAGCAGTTATTATTGCCATAGCAACAGAATAAGAAGCTGGCTGAAAAGTTTTGGAGAGATTTAAATAATAATGGAATTATGTCGCTATTTCTGTAACGTTAATTTCAAAAGTTGCTTAAGTTATTTTATGCACGTTACTAAGTCATCTTTTTTAAAGATATGAAAATCTAATAATATCGTTTTATTACATATAATGATTGTTCTATCATAAACACCAAAGCCAATGAAATTGGTATTAAGATTTGATAATTTTGGCTGCCAACTTAAAATCGGGACAGATAATAACCATTAACCACTTGAAAGGATGGTATCGGTAAAATTGTCTTGCTTTAAATTGGCATCCATAAATTCTGCTACCTGATTTTTATCAGCAGGCATAAGACGCTGGGTGATAAAAACGGTCTTTTAGGTAAACTGGCTAGACACCTTGGCTTAAAGTTTGCCGGCATCAAGAAACGCTTAACAAGTTTGTGTTCTTTGTAGTTTTTATGAGGTTTGGGTAACAGTAATGATTTGATTTAAACCTGGATGATGTGCTTGACGTGGAGTACCCCATCCAATTTTTGCAAGGCAAACGAGTACATTATTATGGATACATTTATAGGCAGAAATTTTGCCAATGGACAAGAAGACCAAGCCTCGACGTTGCTGGCGTTTGATGAATTACAGTCGCGTTCGTTGTCATTGTCTGTCCGTGCGACTGCTCTGGTTTTTGAAGATCCTGTTTCTCGTCGATTGCTGGAACAGATCGAACGTATTGCGCCTAGTGATGCAACCGTTTTGATTATTGGTGAAACCGGAACCGGTAAGGAGCTTGTCGCCCGGCATGTACATGCCCTTAGCAAACGCAGTAAAAATGTTTTTGGGGCATTGAACTGTGCAGCGTTGAGTGAAAACCTCATCGAGAGCGAATTATTTGGCCATGAAAAAGGCTCGTTTACCGGCGCTTTTGCCAGTAAAGAGGGCTGGTTTGAAACAGCTAACAAAGGCAGTTTGTTTCTTGATGAAGTGGGTGATTTGCCCTTGGGTATGCAGGCAAAATTACTGCGCGTGCTACAAGAACGCGAAGTGGTTAAAGTGGGTTCCAGACAACCTGTGCCAGTAGATGTCAGAATTATTGCCGCGACCAACGTCAATCTGGAACAGGCTGTTGCTGCTTCTCACTTTCGCGCCGATTTATATTATCGTTTTAACGTTGCAACCATTCAGTTAAGTCCTTTGCGTGAAAGACCGGGCGACATCATGCCTTTGGCGAGGCACTTCTTGAAGATTTACGGAGAGCGCTTGGGTTATGGCGAAATCAAGTTATCGCCAGCCACCGAAGTTACTTTATTGAATTATGATTGGCCAGGCAATATCCGCGAACTTGAAAATGCCATTCACCGTGCGATTCTGGTTTGCCCCAGTAATTGTTTACGGCCTGAAGACTTTCAGTTATCCGGCATTAGAATTCTGGAACCAGAGTCAATTGTGTCAATGACGTCTTTGGAAAATGCATTGCAGGGTCTTTGTGAGCAAGCGCCACCCAAGCTATTTGAAATTATGGAAGAGACAATTATTCGAACCGCTTTTGGCTTCTGCGAGGAAAATCAGGTTCAGACCGCGCGTTTGTTAGATATTAGCCGTAATGTATTAAGGCATAAGTTGGGTCTCTATGGGATGCTGCCAAATACCCCGAAAAAAACATTAGCGGCTTGTAACGGGGTGGAAGCTTAAAGAAAAGAGGCTAGCAACTTTTGGTCGGGACGCCTGTAGATAATTATTTCCCGCCCAGGCTTAAGTTGATAGCCAATCACTTCAGCATTTTATGTCTTTGGCTGCCAGTAATAATTCGGCAATAAAATGCTGGCTATATAAGGGTAAATAGTTGTGTTTTAAATAGGCTATTTTAGTTTTTGAGCTGGGAATTAAATGCGATAAGTCCCGTGCGACCAAATCCCAATCTGCCTTGGGGTCGTACGCCATTGCCGTAATAAGGCCAACGCCCATCCCCAAACGAACGTAGGTTTTTATTACATCGGTATCGGAAGCCGCCAAGGCAATATCCAGTTCGAGTCCTTTATTTTTAAAAGCACTTTCAATATTTGACCGCCCGGTAAAACCAAAACTATAGGTAAGGATAGGGAACGAGGCCAGGCGTTCAAGAGTAATCTCGCCCTCACTTAGCGGATGTTGTTGGGGTACGACCAACGCATGATGCCACTCATAACAATTTTCAATCACCAGATCAGTCTCCTGATCGACTTTTTCGGTACAGATGGCAATATCCGCTTTACGCGTATGCAACTGGGCAATCAGTTGTTCCGGTGATGATTGCGCCATATAAATTTTGACGCCCGGATATTTTTCCCTAAACCGTTGGATAGGTACGGGTAAAAAATACTTGGCTTGAGTGTGAGTAGTCGCAATGTGCAGAATACCTTGATTACTGTCA
Source organism: Methylobacter sp. S3L5C (assembly GCF_022788635.1). NCBI lineage: Bacteria > Pseudomonadati > Pseudomonadota > Gammaproteobacteria > Methylococcales > Methylococcaceae > Methylobacter > Methylobacter sp. S3L5C. Next base: position 1,687,942 of record NZ_CP076024.1, read on the forward strand.
AGGTAATCGGCAGCCAGATTTTGAATATTGGTTTTGGCTCGGTTAATTATGGCGACCTCATCCATGATACGTAGTCCCAACGTTGTCATGCCGATCAATTTTTTGCCCTGTCTTTCAAATAACGGCGAGCCTAATTCATCTTCAAAAAGATGTAATTGCCGACTGACTGCTGATTGCACAATATGCATTTTTTCAGCGGCTTTTGAAAGATTTAAGTTTGTTTCCTGGAGCACACGAAGTAATTCAATTTGGCTCAAATTCATGTTTTAGTGATTCCTTATCGACTATTCCTGATTATTGTACACGGATGATACTGATTATACGGGTTTCAACTGATTTTGTTGTTAGCTGTAGGTCGGCATAAGGCCACCCAAGCATGGCGCTTGGTGGCGTTTCCGGCACACTCGTGCATAGTGCCGAAAACGCTTATTCTCGCTTGTGTTCGAGAAGCCTTATTCCAACTTACGCCTGTTTTTTAATGGCTGAGTAGTTAAAAAGTATTTATTCAGTCCCCCTCTTTGAAAAGAGGGGTTAGGGGGAGATTTTATTAGATAAATCCCCCTCAATCCCCCTTTTTCAAAGGGGGAGGTGAATGCTTACGTTAAAAAACTAATGAAACCAGTGCGCCTGGCGTATTTTCAGATCAACTTTGTCGCCTCGGTTTAAGTTTAATTGTTTAAACTGGTCATTGGGCATTTCTGCAAAAACAGGTGCTGCCGAACCATTGGAGCCGTTTTTAACCAGCTCAAGACGAATCAGTGCACCCAGATGTTGCCAGTCTTTCAATGTTGCCGGTGCTGCTTGGTCTGCTGTTGATTTTTCAATGAGAATGTCATGAGGCCGCACATGGGCAATTTTACCATCGCTATGGGGGGGCAATAATCCGGCTGTTTGTAGCCAGTCAGCGTCGTGTTTATCCAAATCAAAAACATTGGTTTGTCCTATAAAACGCGAGACAAAAGCATTGGCGGGATGATCGTAAATATCGCTGGGTGAGCCTTGCTGTTCGATGCGGCCATGATTAAGTACGACCACCTGACTGGCAACTTCCATGGCTTCTTCCTGGTCGTGGGTAACAAAAATACTGGTGACATTTAATTCATGATGCAGGTTTCGTAACCATTGCCGTAAATCCTTACGCACGCTGGCATCAAGTGCACCAAACGGTTCATCCAGTAATAATACGGAGGGTTCTACAGCCAAGGCTCTTGCCAAAGCAATACGTTGACGTTGGCCACCGGATAGTTGGTCGGGATAACGATCATTGAGCCAGTCCAGCTGAACCAGTTCCAACAAGGCATGAACTTTTTTGGCAATAATATCGTTACTGGGACGGTCACGACGCGGCTTGACCCGTAAGCCAAATGCCACGTTCTCAAATACGGTCATGTGCCGAAACAGCGCGTAGTGCTGAAACACAAAGCCAATGCCGCGCTGGCTAACATTTTGATCCGTTTTGTCTTCTTCGTTTATTAGCACACGTCCCTGGTCGGCATGCTCCAATCCGGCAATAATGCGTAATAGTGTCGTTTTGCCACAACCGGAAGGGCCTAACAAGGCTACCAGTTCGCCTTCTGGAACTTCCAGATTAATATGGTCCAGGGCAGCAAAGGTGCCAAAATTTTTACTGATATCAGAAAGTAAAATACTCATAGTCGAATCTCTAAAATAAAATCATGGTGGTTAGGTGATTTTCTGCGAAAAATATTGGCTATCACCTTACCAAATTAATGTCTTGTTCCTGGGAGGCTGTCCGAGAACTTATCGGTTGCCCTGCTTCCATTCCAGGGCCGTTTTTAAAATCAGGGTAACGATGGCCAAACCTGCCAGAATTGAAGCACTGGCAAAGGCACCGACGACATCATAGTCGTTATAATTGACTTCCACATGTAAGGGCAATGTATTGGTTAAGCCTCGAATATGACCTGAAACGACGGAAACTGCGCCAAATTCACCCATCGCTCTGGCGTTACATAGTAATACGCCATAGAGTAAAGCCCATTTAATATTGGGTATGGTAACGGCCCAAAAAGTTTGCCAACCACTCGCGCCTAATGACAGTGCAGCTTCTTCTTCCTGGTTACCCATCTCCTGCATGAGGGGAATCAATTGCCTCGCTACGAAAGGAAAGGTAATAAACAAGGTAGCCAGGATAATCCCAGGTACAGCAAAAATAATTTTTATATCATGGACGATCAACCATTCGCCAAACCAGCCTTCTGCCCCAAACAACAGCACAAAAATGAATCCCGAAATAACCGGAGATACTGAAAACGGCAGATCGATCAATGTGGTTAACAGGCTTTTACCTTTAAAATCAAAACGGGTAATTGCCCAGGCGGCGGTAACGCCAAATACCGTGTTTAACGGGACTGTGACCAATGCAGTTAACAGGGTCAGATTGATGGCAGCTATTGTGTCATCCTGGGATAATGCCGACCAATAAGCCTCGACGCCTTTCGAGAAGGCCTGAAAAATAACCAGACCCAGCGGCAGGCATATAAACAGACTAATGAAACCGATGGCGGTAGCGATTAAAGTCCATCTGACCCAGTCGGGATCTTGTAAAGCCAGCTGTTGGCGGGCAACTAATTTAGCGGGATTTATGGGTTGAGTAACGGCATTCATATTGACATTATCCTTATAGTTGTCCGGAGCGTTTACGCACCCAGTATTGCAGTACGTTAATCAATAACAGCATTACGAAAGAGATAACCAGCATCGTCAAGGCAATGGCCGTAGCGCCTTGAATGTCAAATTGTTCCAACTTGGTAACAATTAACAATGGCACTATTTCTGATATATAGGGAATATTGCCGGCAATAAAGATAACAGAGCCATATTCACCCACGCCTCTGGCAAAAGCCAGGGCAAAGCCGGTTAGTAAGGCCGGGAAAACATTTGGAAAAATAATTTTGGTAAATACTTGCCAGCGCGTAGCTCCGAGACTGGAGCCTGCTTCTTCCATGGAAGATTCAAATTCAAGCAATACCGGTTCGACGGTACGTACGACAAACGGGATGCTGATAAAAATGAGTGCCATCACAATACCCATGGGTTTAAAAGCGACCTGTACGCCAAGTGTATTTATCAGTAACTTGCCAAGAAAACCACTGGGTTGGAAAATAGTGGCGAGGACAATACCGGCGACGGCCGTTGGCAGGGCAAAAGGGAAGTCAATCAAGGCGTGAAAAAAAGGTTTACCTACAAATGAATAACGTACCAACACCCAGGCGACAATAAAACCAAAAAAGCTGGCGATGAGAGCGGCTACCAGCGCAGTGGAAAAGCTGACGCGAAAAGAGGATATTACGCGCTTGTTGGTAATGATATGGACATAATCATTCCAATCCAGCTCAAAACTTTTAAACACTAACGTGCTCAACGGTATTAAAACGACCAGACCCAGATAGAGAAGGGTAAATCCGATGGTTGGACGAAATCCCGGCATAACACTACTTTGTGACATTACCTATCTCCATTGTTGATTGAGTACATTGTGTCAGTGGCGATGTCGCCTGATTGACAATAGATAATCTTGTTTTCATTGTTGTTCTCAAAAAGTTAATTCCTGGCGGGGTAATGGTAGTCGCCCCAACGGTTCTATTCGATTAAGAGCTTATTTCCCGGATTATAGCGTCATAAATACATCGTGTTATTGGCAGTATTTATGACCTGGCAATTTTTAGCCCGATAAGGTTAAGCTGATTGTCGGGATATTGGTTTTATTATCGGCTATAAATTTGATCAAATAGCCCACCATCAGCAAAGTGAATCCGTTGCGCGGCAGGCCAACCACCAGGAATAATATCCTTAATTGAAAATAACTCCAGGTGTGCAAATTGGTCGGCATGACGGGCAAGAATTTCTGGATTGCGTGGACGATAATGATGTTTGGCAATTATTTCCTGACCGGCATCGGTCCAGAGAAATTCAAGATAAGCTTCAGCCACTTTTTGTGTGCCTTTTTTAGCGGCGACCGGATTAATAATCGCAACCGGATGTTCTGCTTCTATGCTGGTTGACGGAACAATAACATCAAATTTATCGGCACCCAAGTCTTTGGCAATCAAGAAGGCTTCATTTTCAAAAGTTAACAATACGTCCCCGGTATTATTCTGAATAAAGGTATTGGTTGCAGCGCGTCCTCCGGTATTTAAAACCGGTACATGCTTGAAAAGTTGAGTAATAAATTCTCGTGCTTTTTCTTCACTGCCGGATTTGCGCAAGGCATAACCCCATGCCGCTAAATAACTGTAGCGGGCATTGCCGGAAGTTTTAGGATTGGACAGGATAACAGCATTGTCGGCTTTAATCAGGTCATCCCAATCCTTGATGTTTTTAGGGTTACCTTTACGCACCAAAAATACGGTGGTTGATGTGTAAGGCGCACTGTTATCAGGGAACCTAGTAAGCCAGTCTTTGCTGATCAAGCCCTTGGTCGCAATCTTGTCGATATCGGTTTCCTGGTTCATCGTGACAACATCTGCTTCCAGACCAGCTATGACAGCGGCTGCCTGTTTGCTGGAACCATCGTGCGATTGCTGGATGTTCACTTTATCACCGGTTTTTTTTAGCCAGTAATCGGAAAATGCGACGTTAATATCTTTATATAATTCTCGAGAAACATCATAAGAGACATTGAGTATTGAGTATTCCTTAGCGCTAATCGTGCCTGTAAAAGTCAGCGTTAGTAAACCCAATAGATAAAGTGAGCGGTGAATAAGCCGCTTATTAAAAAGATCTATAAGTATCATTTTTTGCATTTGAAAAAATTCCGGTAAGGGTAAGTTGGTTTTTGATAAGCGCACTATTTTTTGATAAAGCGCTTTAGCAAAACAAGACAGGGTGAACAAAGCATTTCAGCGCTTGTTCACCCTGTGTTTTACCAGTGATAGGTAAACCGTGACTTATTTGCCGGGCCCATAGATTTGGTCAAATACGCCATCATCAGAAAAATGCTTTTTCTGAGCGGCATCCCAGCCGCCGAATGCATCGATTTTAACCAACTGCAACGGCTGAAATTGTTTGGCATATTTGGCTGCTATTTCAGGATCTGTGGGGCGATAAAAGTTTTTGCCGATAATTTCCTGACCTTCCTTGCTGTATAAATACGTCAGGTATTCTGTCGCCACTTCTACAGTGCCATGTTTACGTGCTATATCTTCAACAACCGCTACCGGTGGCTCTGCCAGAATACTCAATGAGGGTGTGATAATTTCAAACTTGTCTGCGCCGAATTCACGTAATGCCAGATAGGCTTCGTTTTCCCAGGCAATCAATACATCACCAATTTCGCGCTCGATAAAAGTGGTGGTTGAGCCACGAGCACCGGTATCCAATACGGCCGCATTTTTAAACAATTTACCAACAAATTCTTTTGCTGCCGCTTCGTCATTATTGTTGGTTTTAAGCGCATAAGCCCAGGCGGCCAAGTAGTTCCAGCGTGCACCACCGGAGGTTTTCGGATTTGGCGTGACGATACTGACGCCAGGTTTGACGATATCATTCCAATCCTTAATAGCCAGCGGATTGCCTTTGCGTACCAGAAATACAATAGTGGATGTGTAAGGTGAGCTATTGTTAGGCAGCAAAGTTTGCCAGTTTTCAGGGATCAGTTTGCGTTTTTGATAGAGTTGATCAACATCATAACCAAGTGCCAGAGTCACGACATCGGCTTCCAGTCCCTCCAGTACAGATCGTGCCTGTTTACCGGAGCCCGCGTGAGATTGATTGATGGTGATGTCATCGCCGGTTTTGGCTTTCCAGTATTTGGCGAATACCGGGTTGTATTCTTTATATAATTCACGAGTTGGATCGTAAGACACATTGAGTAGTTTTACCTCAGCTGCGTTGGTATTGCCTACTGCCAGAATACTCAGTACAGCAGCAAAGAGCAGATTAAAAAAATTATTTCTCATAAATAAAACTCCTTAGGTAAGGTTGTTAAAACGATAATTGAAATCGGGTTGCAAAGACTTGTTCGGTAGGACGGTCGGCTACATTTTTTATAGTTCCTGCTCCACCATTAAAAGATACCTGCTCATAATCGGCTCTAATCAAAGCATAGGCATTAAGATACCAGTTGATGCCCAGTGCCCATGCAGTAGCGTGATTGGCTGCCTGACTGGGATCAATGATCTGAAAGGTACTTTTGTCAATACTCATCTCGGACCAACGGGCGGCAATTTGCCACGCTCCCCATTTACCATCCAGCGGGCTAAAATTTTGAATAGGTTTTACCGAACCAAAGGTATTGTCTTCACCTGTCAGCACGTAAGAAGCAAATACCTGCCAGGCTTTATTTTCCTGCTCAATATTGATTGCTTTTCCAGCTTTTGTGCTGGAGAGGTGCTGAGTCGAAACTGCATATTCGCCCATCACACCAAAGGGGCCTGAATACCAGTAAGTTTGAGGATAAATGCGGTGCCTGTCACCATCAGCTGTTGGTGCAGCATAGCCGGTGTTAACTTTGGTATAATCCAGATAGGTCGTTCTACCAATAGGCGTTGCCTGGTTCTTCAGTGCCTGTTTACTAGGATCTCCTACCGTACCGGCTAAACCAATACCCAGTCCTTCCAGCCATGGCGTGGTGTGTTGAAATGGATGTGCAAACACTCGCCCTACAAATTCTTTACTGTCAAAGGTCGCGCCGGCATTGTAGTTAGGGCTGCCGTCGTCGCCAGAGCCATTATCGACTTCAAGTTGATAGGTGAAAAAGTTTTTAGAGTCTATAGGCCCTGGTATTTTCTCTACGCTATAACCCGGTTTGGCGAAGGCACCATGGACTTGTATACCTACGTCACGGTTACTTGCCAAATAGGTTGGGAAAGCACGTTCCAGAAAAGTGCCATCGGAGTCACCCTGCAAACGTTCAAGACTGATTGCGGGCTTAAATTTACCCACTAATAAACTGACTGCGGGATCGTAGGCATAGTCAATATAAGCATCCGGTAAAATATTACCACTCGCTGCAAAATCGGGCATGATCTTGTAGTAGATATCCTTGAATACATAGCCTTCCAACCAGACACGTGCTTGTTTAAGGTCAAATGAGGTGGTATTAAGATTATGGTCATCGTCAACGAAGTAACGACCATCCGCCTGAACTGCTCCACGTATCCGTACCTGGTGTTTTTTGTCCGAAGAAGTAATTCTGAAACCATTTTCACCGACATCAAATACGGGTAATTTTTGGAGGGCTCCGGTAGTAACTTCATCCTGCACTTCCAGTTTTCGTTCCAGGGTATTCACTTTACGCGTGAGTTTGACTACTTCTGGTGAAACTGCTGTTGCAGCAGGTAATGCGGACGGCTTCGTTGATAAAGTTCCCACTTGATCCAGCTTTTCCAAGCGACTTTCCAGCTGATCCATTTTTTCTAAACGGTGTTCGAGTTCGCGAATGCGTTTTTCCAAAGTTTCGGTATCAGTGGCTTGGGCATCGGTAATGCCCAATAAAGCCAGATTAATGACACTGGCTATCGCTGTGCGTCGGAAGGTGCTCATATTCTTGTCCTGTTTTGAGTTTTAACTTCCGGTGATCCGGTTAGTCTGCTATCACTTTGAAAAATGTTTTTCGCCGTTTTTTCACGGTAGAGTGGATTTGATTATTTAACTCAGGCACTTATTTGGTGTCAAAGCGTAGCTTTTCTTTACGTTCAATTTGTACAACCTTGCCGTCATGGATGATAATTTCAACCGATCCAAACTGGATTCCTTGTAAAACAGAGACAATCTGATCGACGATTTCAGTCTTCAGTTTTACTTGACTGTGTCTTTTTGTATCGGTAGTCATATAGCGCCCCTACAACCTGTTACTATTGAAGATAAACGTGTTATTGACGTTCAGTGTATTTAAAAGCTGGGTGCACTATAGCAGTGAAAATGTAAGATATTTAATGATGTATTTTGATATGTATATCTTATTAACTGATAAAGATATGCGATAGGTAACTATTGTTGAGTTTTTATATACGGTTTTTATCGATGTAATATTTTATCGCCAAGCGGATAAAATCATCAGCTACCGGATTTTTACAAAAAAAGAAGCAAAAAAAACCTCGTTTGGAAAAATCCAAACGAGGTTTTTTGTTTTGGCTGGTATAGCGAATTAGTAATTAAGACAAATATCGATTACAACAAAAATAGTAGATTCGTATGAAACCAGTTTACGAAAGTTCCAAAACATCTTGCATATCATAAAGTCCGTTGTGCTTGTCTTTTAGCCAGACCGCAGCCCTGACTGCGCCATTGGCAAATGTCATGCGACTGGTGGCTTTATGGGTGATTTCCACCCGTTCACCGTCATCTGCAAACATAACTGTATGTTCACCGACGATATCACCGGCGCGAATGGTTGAAAAACCAATAGTTTTTCTGTCGCGTTCGCCGGTATTACCCTCTCTGCCGTAAATGGCACAATCTTTTAAATCACGTCCCAATGCATCGGCAATGACTTCGCCCATCCGTAATGCCGTACCCGACGGTGCATCGACTTTGTGACGGTGGTGAGCTTCAATTATTTCAATATCGGTATAGTCACCCATGACTTTAGCAGTCATTTCCAACAATTTTAGCGCCAAGTTAACGCCAACGCTCATGTTGGGTGCAATGACTATCGCCACATCTTTGGCAGCCTCGGCAATCACCGCTTTTTGCGCATCGCTGTAACCGGTCGTGCCAATGACTATTTTTTTGCCGGCCTGTCGACATTCTTCTATAAATGCCATTGACGCATCGGGACGGGTAAAATCAATTAGGATATCAAACTGATCAATAACAGAAGCCAAATCATCGACTACTTTTACAGCCAATGTCTGAATGCCGGCTAATTCACCGGCATCTTTACCGATTGCATCACTACCTGGACGTGAAACCGCAACGGCTAATGCGGTTTTATCAGCCAGTGCTGCTGCTTTTATTAAGGATAAACCCATGCGACCGGATGCGCCGACTACCGCAATACGTATCATGACTTATCCTGTTAATTTATCAAAAAAGCTTTTTACACCGGCAATCCACGAGTGTTCCTGAGGACTATGCTGCTTGCCACCGCTGGATAATGATTCTCCCAGTTTTTCAATCAGTGCTTTCTGTTCTTTTGTTAACTGAACCGGCGTTTCGATTTTTACCTTACACAGTAAATCACCGACGGCACCACCCCTGACTTGTTTAACACCTTTGCCGCGTAACCTGAACGATTTTCCGGTTTGTGTTTCAGGCGGGATGGTTAGTTTTACTTCACCATCCAAAGTAGGTACTTGTATGACATCACCCAAGCAGGCGGTAGCGAAATTAATGGGTACTTCGCAATATAAGTTGGCACCATCACGAGTGAAAATATCATGCTCTTTTACCCGGATTTCAATATAAAGATCACCCGAGGGACCGCCACGCTCTCCGGCTTCGCCTTCTCCAGTCAGGCGTATCCGATCACCGGTATCGACACCGGCAGGAATTTTTGCCGACAAGGTTTTGGTTTCCTGAATACGTCCCTGACCATTACATTTGCCGCAGGGATCTTTAATTTGTTTGCCCGTTCCACGACACGTAGGGCAAGCTTGCTGCACAGAAAAGAAACCTTGCTGCATCCTGACTTGACCATGGCCATGACAGGTGGTGCAGATAACAGGGCTTGAGCCTTTTTTTGCTCCCGAGCCTTTACATTCGGTGCAGCCAACCAGTACAGGAATACGAATTTTGGTTTCGGTTCCAGCAACGGCTTCTTCCAGCGTTAACTCCAAGTTATAGCGTAAATCAGAGCCGCGTTGGACATTGCTGCGTTGTTGTCTGCCGCCGCCAAAAATATCGCCAAAGACATCACCGAATATATCACTGAAACCTTCATTGCCACCAGGACGACCACCCATAGAGGGATCAACACCGGCATGACCAAACTGGTCATAAGCAGAACGTTTTTTAGGGTCTGATAAAATTTCGTAAGCTTCTTTGATTTGCTTGAACTTAACTTCAGCCGCTTGTGGATTGTCAGCGTTTCTGTCAGGGTGAAACTTCATTGCCATAGTGCGATAGCTTTTTTTTATCTCCGCATCGCTGGCGTTTCTATCAACGTTGAGCAGTTTGTAAAAATCTTCTTTTGTTGCCATTTTCCAATCCGCTCCTGAAAAACTGCTCAGGAGATTAAGCATTGCTGCAAGGTTATTAAAAGCCGCATACCAAAAAAGCGCGGAATAGTTTTAATGTGTATTGCCTCCAAAAAGGCGGGCAATAACATAAGAATTAAAGTAATAACTTAGCTATCCAGCCAAATTATCAGGCATCTTTCCTTGATGCTTTATGTAAAAAGCAGGTTGAGACGGATATCTCCATCTCAACCTGCACTTTATTTCAATTCGTCTCTCAAAAATGAAGGAGAATTAATACAGCCGGATTGTGTTAGTCTTTTTTGACTTCTTCAAATTCAGCATCAACCACACTGTCATCCGCTTCGTTATGATGTGCAGAAGCGCTATCATGATGAGCTTCGCCGCCTTCAGCGCCGGCTTTTTGTGCATAAACGCGTTCAGCCAGTTTACCTGATAATTCAGTTAAGTCATTGGTTTTAGCTTCAATGGCCTCTTTATCATCACCTTTAACTGCTTCTTTTAGTGCTTCAATCGCATGTTCAATGCTGGTTTTTTCCTCAGTGCCAACTTGGTCAGCCAATTCTTTTAAAGACTTTTCAGTGGCATGAATCATTCCATCCGCATGATTACGGGCATGAACTAATTCAGTCAACTTGCGATCTTCATCAGCATGGGCTTCAGCATCTTTAATCATACGATCAACTTCATCATCTGACAAACCACTGGAGGCTTTAATAATAATCGATTGTTTTTTACCGGTTGCCTTGTCTTTGGCCGATACGTTTAAAATGCCGTTGGCATCAATATCAAAAGACACTTCAATTTGTGGAACGCCACGTGATGCTGGTGGGATGTCCGCTAAATCGAAACGGCCCAGTGATTTATTAGCCGAGGCTTTTTCACGTTCACCTTGCAATACATGAATAGTGACGGCAGTTTGATTGTCATCAGCTGTAGAAAATACTTGTGCTGCATTGGTTGGAATGGTGGTGTTTTTTTCAATCAACTTGGTTAAAATGCCGCCCATTGTTTCGATACCCAGAGACAACGGAATAACGTCCAGTAACAAGACATCCTTAACATCACCTGACAAAACACCAGCCTGAATCGCCGCGCCTAAAGCAACTGCTTCATCGGGATTAACGTCTTTCCGGGGATCTTGACCAAAAATACTTTTAACCATTTCCTGTACTTTAGGCATACGGGTTTGGCCGCCCACCAAAATCACATCATTGATTTCCGATGCTTTAAGACCGGCATCTTTCAGCGCCATTTCGCAAGGGCCTTTAGTACGATTAATCAGTTCTTCAACCAAAGATTCCAACTTGGCGCGAGTCAACTTAACATTTAAATGCTTGGGGCCAGAGGCATCCGCAGTAATGTAAGGCAAGTTAACATCGGTTTGTTGGCTTGACGATAATTCGATCTTGGCTTTTTCTGCCGCTTCTTTTAAACGTTGCAGAGCCAATGGATCGTTGTGTACATCTACGCCACTTTCTTTTTTAAATTCAGCGGCAAGAAACTCGATAATTCTTGAGTCAAAGTCTTCACCACCCAGGAAAGTATCGCCATTAGTTGATAATACTTCAAATTGATGCTCACCATCAATTTCGGCAATTTCAATGATGGATATATCAAAAGTACCGCCACCCAAGTCATAGACAGCAATTTTGGTGTCGCCTTTAGGTTTGTCCATGCCGAATGCCAATGCCGATGCAGTGGGTTCGTTAATAATACGTCTAACTTCCAAACCTGCAATACGACCGGCATCTTTGGTTGCCTGACGTTGTGAATCGTTAAAATAAGCCGGAACAGTAATAACCGCTTCGGTTACTGGTTCGCCTAAATAAGCTTCCGCATCTTTTTTCAACTTCATCAAAATACGGGCTGAAATTTCTGGCGAGGCCATTTTTTTGCCATGTACTTCTACCCATGCATCCCCGTTTTCTGCTTCGACGATTGAGTAAGGCACCATTTTGATATCTTTTTGTACGACATCATCTTTAAAACGACGACCGATCAAGCGTTTAATTGCAAATAGTGTGTTTTTTGGATTGGTGACTGCCTGGCGTTTTGCTGATTGTCCTACCAACACTTCATCATCACTACTAAAAGCAATAATGGATGGTGTAGTACGTGCTCCTTCACTGTTTTCAATTACTTTTGCAACGCCGTTTTCCAACACAGCAACACATGAGTTGGTTGTTCCTAAATCTATGCCAATTATTTTAGCCATTGAATGCTCCAGACTGAATTTGTATAAAAAATGTAAAAGTTATTGTCGATATGGGGGCTGTTTTATGGTGTTCAAGCCTGTGCATTATCTTCGGATGGTTTTTCTGGTGCTTTTGCCACAACAACCATGGCGGGTCGCAGTAAACGTCCATTCAGGACATAACCTTTTTGAAACACGTTAACAACGGTATTAGGTTCTGCACCTTCTATTTCCTGCATCATCATCGCTTGATGTTGTTCGGCGTTGAAGGGTTGTCCCAAAGGATCAATGGCAACGATGTTAAATTTTTCAAACAAGGCTTCAAACTGCTTAATCGTTAAGTCACTGCCTTCTCTGAATTTTTTTACGTCCTCGCTATCGCCTGTTGCCGCTTGCAGGCCCAAAACCAGGCTGTCAAATACGGGTAGTAATGCTTTGCCAAAACTGGTTAAGGCAAATTTATGAGCATCTTCCAGATCCTTTTGAGTTCTTCTTCTCAGATTTTCCATTTCTGCCTGGCTGCGAACGGCTTTATCCCAAGACTCATGCGCTTTTTGTTTGGCTTCTTCCAGTTCTTGTTTCAGCTCTTCAATGGTGTATTCATGCTCACCGACTTCAGTGTGTACTTGCTCTTCATCGGTAGTCTTGGCTTCAACATCAATCTGTGATTCAGGTGTTTCCTGATCAATACTCATCTTTTAAGTTCCTTAAAATAGTTGTAATAACGTGCTTAAACGCACAAAGAAATATTGCTATCTATGATGGGGTCGATGTTTTTGGATTCAAGGCTGCACCCAATATTTTTGCGGTAATATCAACAAACGGGATGATTTTTTCATAAGCCATGCGTGTTGGTCCAATAACACCAAGTACACCAACTACTTCATCATCAACAGAATAAGAAGAAGTAACCAGGCTACAATGGTCAAATGCCTGGCAACCGGATTCTTCGCCTATAAAAATCTGCACACCTTCCGTTTTCATGGATTGGTCCAGAAGATGAATAACATCCTGTTTTTGACTAAATGCTTCAAACAATTTTTTTAAATGATCTCGGCCTGATAACTCGGAAAAGCCCATTAAATTGGTTTCTCCGGTTAGTACATAATCATTTTTTTCAGGGTTGTCGGATTGAAACGTCAATTGTGCCATTTTTATCGCATCGAGCATCGCCTGATTCATGCGTTCCTGATCATCTTGCAGTTCTTTTAAAACGGCAGAACGAACAGCCGTCAGGCTGTGACCACCATAAATTGAACCAAGATATGCGCCAGCTTGTTGTAGTTCTGCCGCGCTAAACAGCTTGTCGGTATGAATAACTTTGTTATGAACTTCTTGTTCATTAGTGACAAAAATAACCAGTACGCGTTTATGCGATAAAGGTAAAAATTCAATATGTCGCAAGCAGACTAATTCTCTTTTTGGTAAAGTCACTACCCCGGCCATTTTGGTTAAGTCTGCAATTAACCGTGATGCAGCCCCAATCATGTTACTGGTGTCTTCTTTTTTCGACAATCCCTCGTACAGTCTGGTCAATTCTTTAATGTCTAACGGCTTAATGATTAGCAAGCTGTCAACAAACAAGCGATAGCCACTAACGGTAGGTACGCGTCCCGCTGACGTATGTGGTGAATGTATCAAGCCCAAATCTTCCAGATCGGCCATGACATTACGAATGGTCGCAGAGCTTAAATTTAACTCCGAATCTGTTGATAACACTCTGGAACCGACAGGCTGTCCATCATTGATATAGCGTTTAACCAGTGTTTTTAATAATTGCAACGACCGTTCGTTTAAATCCCGAGTAATCTTACTCACCTATACCTCTATAAAGCCAACGCGTGAGTGATAATCCTGAAAAATATCAGTTCACCAGGTCATTGTCAACAAAGGGCAGGAACCGATATGTGGTAATGAAAGTAAATTCATCCTTTATCGAATCTTCTCTGGCTTGGTTGAAGGGTTCAGGATTGCCGCTATTGGTACCTTAAACGATTAGGCTTTTGGTAGGTGTAAAAAAGTAAGTTCATTATTGACACTACAAAATTAATAGTTGGTTGGCTAAATGAACAGGTAGTGTGGGAATGTCATACTTAAATGCTCCCATAAAATACCCCGTAATAAATATGCCCAAGTGTGCGTTGGTCAATGGATAAATTGATTCAATCACGCAGGATATTAAATTTTTAAGTACGCCAATTAATGCTTGGGATACTCAGTTGACATATAATATCCAAGTTGGGCATAAACTTTTAATAACTTGAGCATAAGAGTAATGTGTCAAGAACAGGCTGAGTATCAAATGTTTTATCCCCATACTTTGTATCTCGGCATAAACTATGCTGAGTATGAATGACCCAAACTAATAAATATTCATGCCTTACCATTTATATTCACAACCAGGAGTTACTATGAAGAAATTTACCCTAATTACATCAGTTGCACTGTTCTTGTTTACGGCGATTGCCAATGCACATGGTCCTGTACGTCAAAAAGCTGAGGAACAAATTACCATCAATGCGCCGGCTGAAAAAGTATGGGCTCTTATTAAAGATTTTGGGGATATGTCCTGGAGTCCCAGTATAGCTGGAACAAAGGCAGAGGGTGGTAACACAAAAGGTGCTACTCGTGTTCTGACTTTAAAAGAGGGTGGTACTATTAAGGAAGAGCTGAAAAAATACGATGAGACAAAAATGTCTTATGCTTACAAAATTACCGAAATGAGTACTGCAAAAACAATCACTCATGCCGGTGCTGAAGAAAATGTACCGGTATTGCCGGTAGATAACTACTCGGCAAGTATTGATATAGAAGCTAAAGGCGATACTTCTGTCGTTTCCTGGACTGCCGGTTATTACCGTGCTTATACAAACAATAATCCACCTGCAGAAATGAACGAAACGACTGCTAACGAAGCAGTGACTGCAATTTTAAAAGAAGGCTTGGCCAACTTGAAAGCCTTGGCTGAAAAGTAAGGGTTATCGAGTGTTTGTTGTGAATTATCAAGCGGTAGCGATAGTTATCGCTACCGCCTTTTTTAGCACGCCACTTTCAGCGACTCCTTTTGCTTATATTACCAATCAACTGGACGATACTGTTTCCATTATTGATACTGAGCAGGGCAAGGTAGTCGATACGATCAGTGTGTCCGGGAAGCCTGCCGGCGTTGCCGTTGCTCCTGCCGGAGATAAAGTCTATGTTAGTACTCCGGAAGCTCATGGTTTCGCCGTTATAGATGTAAAAAAACGCGAAGTTATTGCCAAGGTTGTTGTAAGTGACGGTGCATTAGGTATTGCTGTCGCTGCTGATGGCAAGCGTATTTATGTAGCAGATTGGTACAACAACAGTGTTGATGTTATTGATGCCGACAGTTTCAACATCATTAAAAACATTCCCGTGGGTGATTCGCCATCAGGTTTGGTGGTTAGTCCTGACAATCGTTGGTTGTATGTCGCTAACCGGCTAAGTAACTCGGTTTCTAAAATTGACCTTAATAATCTTACTATCAGCAAAACCACGGCAGTGGGTACGCATCCTTTTGGGCTGACCATTGATGCCAGAGGCGAACGTATTTATGTCGCCAATGTAAAAAGTGACGATGTAACCGTTTTGGAAACCAGGCGCATGTTAGCTATTGCCACCATAAAAGTTAATATGCTGCCTTATGCGGCCGCATTGGCGCTTAATGATAGTCGTTTATTTGTGACTAATCAGGATGACGGCTCTGTGTCGGTTATTGATACCGAAACGTTAAAAGAAATCGGCTTGATTGAAGTCGGTGATAAACCTGAGGGTATTAATACGCATCCTGATGATAGGCATGTTTATGTTGCCAATTGGTTTGATAGTACCGTATCGGTGATTGATGCCCAGACCCTTAAAATCGTTAATACCATTAAAACCGGCGAAGGTAGTCGAGCCTTTGGGCAGTTTTTTGGTAAATAGCTTGGGTTTCGGTTACGCTTTGTAGGCAAGGTAAAAGTCGTTAACATTAAATTTAAGCGTTTGCCGGGTTGACTTTAGTCGATCAAAGAAGAAAACTGTAGTCACAAACCGGCTTTCAGTCATTTGTGTAACAGTAATGGATTTGCGCATTGGGCCGTTGTGATAAGCCCCTAATTAAACATTGATTATTTGAGAATAAAATGGCTGAAACTGTAGATGAATTGACGGTAACGTACGAAGATGGTGGGATAGAGACAGTTAAAGAGCTGGATAAAAAAGTACTGACCAAAGGTGCGTGGGCTACGGTTATGTATCGTTATCAGGACTGGAATCGTGCCAAAGAAGAATACGGTCCCGATAAATATACCATTCGTCGCTATCAAAAACGCAATGGTGAATACCAGCAAAAATCAAAGTTTAATATCTCCAGTAAAGATCAGGCAAAAAGCATCATTGCGGCACTGGAAGAATGGATAAATATCGACTGATCAGTATAGGAACCATGTTCTGATAAATCTTTAAAGTTAGTCAGTGGTAACTGCCGAACGAGTTTTTTAGCCCGTTCGGCGCAATACCTACAGGTATTTTACGCTTTCCCCAAATACCACTTAATCGTCTTAACAATCCCTGTTTCAAAACTTTCATCGGCTTGCCAGCCGAGCTCTGTTTCTATCTTTGTGGCATCAATGGCATAACGTTTATCATGACCGGCGCGGTCTTCAACATAGTTAAGCTGATCTTTATAGCTGCCTTGGGCTTTGGGGCGCAGTTCATCCAGAATTTCACAGACTTTATCGGCAATGTAATTATTGTTGCGTTCATTTCTGCCGCCAATATTGTAGACTTCGCCGACGTTACCGCTATGGTAAACCAGATCAATGCCTTTGCAGTGATCCAGCACATAAAGCCAGTCACGTATATTTTTGCCGTCGCCATAAATGGGGATATTTTCGCCGGTAATTGCTTTGCGGATGATGGTTGGAATCAGCTTTTCGTTATGTTGTTTGGGGCCATAATTGTTGGAGCAGTTAGTGATGACGGTGTTCATGCCGTAGGTATGATAATAACTGCGGACAATCATATCGCTGCCGGCTTTACTGGCCGAGTAAGGAGAATTAGGCGCGTAAGGTGTGGCTTCAGTAAACAGGCCGGTTTCCCCTAACGTTCCGTACACTTCATCGGTAGAGATATGATGAAAGCGACAAGCCTCATAGCCGGATTTGAAGGCAAACGGTTTTTCCATCCAGTATTTATAGGCCACATCAATCAGGGTAAACGTGCCGTTAACATTGGTTTGCACAAAAACACCGGGGTTTTTAATGGAGTTATCTACATGACTTTCTGCGGCAAAATGGATAACCCCACGAATATCATGCTGGCTAAACAGTTGCTCCAGTAAGTCACGATCACAAATGTCGCCGTGAATAAATGTATAACGGTCACTACCGGCAATTTCGTCAAGATTTTCAAGATTGCCTGCATAAGTCAATAAATCAAGATTAACCAAGTGATAATCAGGATACTTGTCTAAAAAATAAGGTGCAAAATTACTGCCGATAAAACCGGCGCAGCCGGTGATTAAGAGAGATTTCATAAGTGCTCGGTTCCGGTTAAGCTATTCAGGCAGTCAGCTAAGCTGTCTTTCCAATAAGGGATAGTCAAGTCAAACGTATTTTTGATTTTTGCTTTGTTCAGCAAGCTGTAATGCGGACGGCTTGCCGGTGTTGGATAGTCTTTGGTTTCTATCGGTTTAACCCGGCACGTAAGCGCTGAAAGCGCAAAGATGGCTTTGGCAAAGTCATACCAACTGCAAACGCCTTCATTACTGAAGTGATAAACTTCGGTGTCAGTCACGCTCTCCAGTTTCGGGTGTCGAATAATCGCCAGAATGGCTTCTGCCAAATCGCGTGCCGAGGTCGGTGTCCCTACCTGATCATAAATAACGCCCAGCTCTTCACGTTCTTTGCCTAAGCGCAACATGGTCTTGACAAAGTTATTACCAAATTTTGAATACACCCAGGACGTGCGGATGATAACGGATTTTGCCGGATTAATCGCCAGCATTGCCTGTTCGCCTTCAAACTTGGTTTGTCCGTAAATGCCTTGCGGATCGGTAAGGTCTGTTTCGTTATAAGGTTGGTAATTTTTACCATTAAACACATAGTCGGTTGAGATATGAATCAACGCGCTGTTTTTGGCTTTGGCAATCCGCGCCAGCGTTTCGACGGCGACGCTGTTAATGGCTCTCGCCAGATCGGGCTCTGCTTGGGCTTTATCGACAGCCGTGTAGGCGGCACAATTAATAATGACGTCAAAGGTTTTATCAACAAACCAGTTTTGTATGGCCGCCGAGTCACTTAAATCCAGCTCGTCCCGACTGATAAAAGTAAAGATAAAATCGGTGTTTAAGTTACTCAGTTCGCGCAGCTCACTGCCCAGTTGTCCATTTGCACCGGTCACCAGTATGGCTTTAGGCATAAAGACTACCCGCATTAACAAACAACTCCGCCTTATCCAGCGTGGGTTGGACGGTATCTTTTGCGGACAGTTGTAGTTGTTCCTTTGTTACCAGCCAATCAATGCCTAAAGACGGATCATCAAAAGCCAAGCCCCGGTCGTTTTCCGGCGAGTAATAATTGTCCACTTTATAAGCAAAAATGGTGTCATCTTCGAGCACGACAAAACCATGAGCAAAACCGCGCGGTACAAATAGTTGGCGTTTGTTTTGTTCGGACAACTCGACACTCACATGTTGTCCAAAAGTCGGACTGCCGACTCTAATATCCACAGCGACATCCAGTACCTTGCCTTTGATCACCCGTACCAGTTTGGTTTGTGAGGCCGGTGCCAGTTGATAATGCAAGCCTCTTAATACGCCGTAACCCGATTTTGATTCGTTATCCTGAATAAAATCAACATTAAAACCCAAAAAAGCATTTAGTTTATCTTGGCGAAACGTTTCCACAAAGTAACCTCGCTCATCACCAAAAACGCGGGGTTCAATGATAATGACATCGGGGATGGCAGTTTTTATAAAATTCATACGCTTACCAAACCTTCGCCTGCGCGGCGTAACAAATATTGGCCGTATTGGTTTTTTAACAGCGGCTGGGCCAGTTTGATTAATTGTTGTTGAGAAATATAGCCCATCTCATAGGCAATTTCTTCAATACACGCCACTTTTAAGCCCTGTCTATTTTCAATGGTCTGAATAAAGTTAGAGGCTTCCAGTAAAGATTCATGGGTGCCGGTATCCAGCCAGGCATAACCACGGCCCATCAGTTCAACTTTTAAATTGCCTTGTTCAAGGTAAATCTGATTAACAGTAGTAATTTCCAGTTCACCACGGTGCGAAGGTTTAATATTTTTGGCAATCTCAATCACACTGTTCGGATAAAAATATAAACCTACGACGGCATAATTACTTTTAGGTTGGGCTGGCTTTTCTTCAATACTTAGCACATTACCGTTGTCATCAAATTCGGCAACGCCGTATTGATCAGGGTCTTTAACATGATAGCCAAACACGGTCGCTTTTTTATGCTCGGTGACATTGATAACCGCATGAGCCAGCATCTCGACCAAGCCATGCCCGTAAAAGATATTATCGCCCAGCACCATGCACACATCATCGTCACCAATAAAGTCAGCGCCCAGAATAAATGCTTGAGCCAAGCCATCCGGTGACGGTTGCACCTTATAAGAAAAAGACATGCCGATGTCCGAACCATCGCCCAATAATTCTTCAAAGCGGGGCAAGTCTTTAGGCGTAGAAATAATCAATATTTCTGTAATGCCCGAAAGCATTAAGGCCGACAGCGGATAATAAATCATGGGTTTGTCGTAAATCGGTGTTAGCTGTTTACTGACGCCTTTGGTAATCGGGTAAAGCCTGGTTCCGCTGCCACCCGCTAAAATAATACCTTTCATTTAATCACTCCATTAAAAACTATAAAATAAACCGGTTATTGAATCCGTACAGGTACTACTGCCGCCAGTTGCTTGATTGTCGAGACTTACTTGTTTTTGCATACGCTATTTGATTGACTTAGACCTTTATACAAGATTAGTCGATTTAAAATGAACTCTCTGTGAATACATTCAGACAGTGATTTTTAACCATTAAGCAGGCACATCATACTTTCTTTGTAATGTTAAAAAACTTACTAATTGTATCATTCTCCCCAAAATCATTTCATTCTTAAAATATGCTTACAAGAAGAGTAATTTTATTTATGCAAGAAGTCCTGCGAGCCCGGTAAGCATGATATTTTATCCGGTGTGCGATAAATCAATACGAAAAATCAGCTGCGCAGCTTTCCCGGTTCAAAGCTGCGCTTGTTTTTATAATGATCATTGGTCAGCCACGAATCTTGTCAGGAAAGTCTTTAATTGAGTACAAATATGTAAAGGCAACTTGTTCTTTTTGTTGTCATTGTAGTTTATGATTTGCCGGCATTTTTGAATAACTACGACAATAGATTGACTTCATTGGGAGTAGTCGTAGAAAATAGCTTGTTTAGATTTACATATACTTTTAAATTCCGCATGGATAATAGAGTTTCTTCTCAAGACAGTTTGGTTTCTGTTCGTAATTTGTCGTTTTCTCGCGGCGACAAGATAATATTTGACGATATTTCGCTGGATTTTGAACGCGGTAAAATCAGCGCTATCATGGGGCCTAGTGGTACGGGTAAAACTACCTTATTGAAGTTGATTGGCGGGCAGTTGTTTCCTGATAAGGGTTCAATTACTGTTGATGGTCAAAATGTCCATAAATTACGCAGAACTGAGCTGTATAATTTGCGTAAACGTTTGGGCATGTTGTTCCAAAGCGGCGCATTGTTAACGGATATGAGCGTTTACGATAATGTGGCGTTTCCGTTACGAGAGCATACTCATCTTCCTGAATCCATGATTCGTACCTTGGTATTAATGAAGTTGCAGGCGGTAGGTTTGCGGGGTGCCCGCAATTTGATGCCTAATGAGCTTTCGGGCGGTATGGCCCGGCGTATTGCTTTGGCAAGGGCGATTGCCCTGGATCCGATGATGATTCTTTATGATGAGCCATTTACCGGGCAAGACCCTATTTCTATGGGGGTTTTAGTGCATTTGATTAAGTCTTTAAATAATATTTTGGGACTTACCAGTATTATTGTTTCTCATGATGTTCATGATACGTCAGCGATTGCTGATTATATTTACGTGTTATCAGGAGGCAAAATTGTAGGTCAAGGTACTCCTCAGGAAATTCAGCAATCTGATTCTGAATGGGTGCAACAATTTATGACCGGTGCGGCAGATGGACCGGTACATTTTCATTATCCGGCCAAAGATTATGTTGATGATTTGATGTCAACTGGAAAACGTTATTAACATAATTAAAACCCATATCGCCTCTGAACTCTCTGCTTTTAACCTTCTAGTGGTTAATTTTAAAGCGGTTGGAACACCACAAACTTAATGCTAGCCAGGTAAAATAGACTATAAAATGATTCGAATTCTACAATATTTGGGTAAAAGTACGCGTACCAGCTTTACCAAGCTGGGCCGAGCTACGTATTTTTTACTGCAAACGGTTTCCGGCATACCCAGCGTGTTACTTCGTCCCAGGTTACTGCTTAATCAGTTGTATTCTGTGGGTGTGTTATCTTTTTTGATTATCACTATTTCCGGGCTATTTGTCGGTATGGTTTTGGGTTTGCAGGGGTATTACACACTCTCTGATTTTGGTGCAGAAGAAACGCTGGGTGTTATGGTAGCGGCTTCTTTGGTTCGAGAGTTGGGGCCCGTTGTTTCGGCGTTGTTATTTGCGGGCAGGGCAGGCTCTGCTTTAACGGCAGAAATTGGTTTAATGAAGGCAACCGAGCAATTATCAGGTATGGAGATGATGGCAGTTGACCCGATTAAGCGTATCATTACCCCGCGATTCTTGGCAGGATTGCTGGCAATGCCTTTACTGGCTGCATTATTTAGTGCAGTGGGTATTATTGGCGGGCAGATAATTGGTTCCGGTTTGTTGGGCGTTGATGAAGGCGCTTATTGGTCGCAAATGCAGGCTAGTATTGATTTCCATGATGATATTCTTAATGGCATTATCAAAAGTATTGTGTTTGGCTTTGTTACGTCATGGATAGCATTATTTGAAGGTTCTGATGCCATTCCCACTTCGGAAGGTGTTAGTCGAGCGACTACCCGTACCGTAGTTAATTCAGCTTTTAGTATTTTAGGTCTGGATTTTATCCTGACCGCACTCATGTTTGGAGAATAATAACATGCAGCATACCAGTACTCAGGACACGCTTGTCGGGCTTTTTGTTGCGGCAGGTATTGTAGGACTGTTTTTTCTTTCGATGCAAGTAAGTAATTTAAGCTCTTTTGGTGATGAGGAAAGCTATACGATTATTGCCCGGTTTGAAAACTCCGGCGGCCTTAAAGTTAAGTCTCCGGTTTCTGCTGCCGGTGTAAAAATTGGCAAGGTCAGTTCAATCAGTTTTGATCCTAAAACTTACCAGTCAGTTGTTCATATGAGTATTTATACACAGTACAACACGATTCCAACCGATACCAGTGCCAGTATTTATACTGCAGGTTTATTGGGTGAGCAGTACGTTAATCTTGATCCAGGTGGTTCGGAAGAATATTTACAGCAGGATAGTGCTATTGAAATTACTCAGTCGGCGATTATTCTTGAAAAAGCGATAGGCCAATTCTTGTTTAAGTCAGCGGCAGAAAAAAAGTGACAGAATTAAGTATTGTTGATCAGGGCGCCGGGCGCTTTATGGTTGATGGCGATTTGACTTTTGCTACTATTAACAAGAAAACGGTAAAATCTTTTGCATTTTTAACGGCAACGAAATTGATCACTATTGACCTTGCAGGTGTTGATAATATAGATAGTGCAGGTCTTGCGTTAGTGATTGAATGGATTAAATATACGCGTCAGCATAGAACACGGATAGCGTTTAAAAATATTCCCGAGCAATTACTCAATCTTGCCAAGCTTAGTGGTTTTGATAAAACCAGCCATTTTTCAACGGAAACTGCAGGGGATCAAGAAGTTGACGCCCTGCCATCTACAGAGACAATTTAAGTACCCATTATGGATAAATTAACGATTACTGGCGGCGCACAACTTTCTGGAGATATCCGTATCTCTGGTGCAAAAAATGCTGCCTTACCTATTCTGGCGGCAACGTTACTTTCACATACGCCTGTTAGTGTCGGTAACATACCTCATTTGCATGACATAACTACAACCATGGAATTATTGGGCCGCATGGGTGTGCGTTTGGTTGTTGATGAGAAAATGAACATTGAAGTCGATAGCAGTACTATCAACAGTTATGTGGCTCCTTATGAGTTGGTGAGGACTATGCGTGCCTCAATTTTAGTATTAGGGCCCTTATTGGCGCGGTTTGGTGAGGCGCATGTGTCATTGCCCGGTGGTTGCGCTATCGGTACACGGCCGGTTGATATTCATATTAACGGCCTTATCAAGATGGGCGCGAATATTACTGTCGAAGGCGGTTTTATTCACGCAACGGCTAATCGGCTTAAAGGTTGTCGTTTAATACTTGAGCAAATTACGGTGACCGGCACAGAAAATTTATTGATGGCCGCAACTTTGGCTGAAGGAACGACCATCATTGAAAATGCCGCTAAAGAACCTGAAGTGACGGATTTAGCGCATTTTCTCAATGCCATGGGAGCTAAAATTACCGGGATAGGTACCGATGTGCTGGTCATTGAAGGCGTTGAAAAGTTGGGCGTAGAAGATTTGCATTATGATATTCTTCCCGATCGAATCGAAACCGGTACCTATCTGGTTGCTGCCGCTATTACTGGTGGAAAAGTCAGATTGAAAAAAACCCGCCCTGATATTCTGGATGCTGTTTTGGAAAAATTGGTTGAAGCTGGTGCTGAAATTAGGGTCGGTGAAGACTGGATTGAGCTGGATATGCACGGTAAAAGACCAAAAGCGGTTTCCCTTCGAACTGCGCCTTACCCGGCGTTTCCAACCGACATGCAGGCACAGTTTATTGCGATGAATTGTATTGCTGAAGGCGTCGGTGTTATTACCGAAACGATTTTTGAAAATCGGTTTATGCATGTTCAGGAGCTGCAACGCATGGGTGCTGATATCAGGCTGGAATCGAATACGGCCATTTGTACCGGTGTTAAAAAACTGACTGGTGCGCCGGTAATGGCAACCGATTTAAGAGCATCCGCGAGTCTTGTGATTGCGGCACTGGTTGCAGAAGGCAGTACTCTGGTTGATCGTATCTATCATATTGATCGGGGTTACGATCATATTGAAGAAAAGTTGTCGCAGCTAGGCGCGACAATACGCCGTGTGCCAAGGTAAGGGATTGCTATGTTAACCATTGCTGTATCCAAGGGCAGGATTTATGAAGAAGCTTTGCCCTTGCTGGCAGAAGCAGGCATTGTGCCAATTGACGACCCAAAAACCTGTCGTAAATTAATTCTTGCAACTACTCGCGAAGATGTTCAGTTGGTGATTATTCGTGCCACTGATGTGCCTACTTTTGTTGAGTATGGCGCGGCGGATTTGGGGATTGCCGGAAAAGATGTGCTGATTGAACATGGCGCTGAAAGTCTGTATGAGCCGTTGGATTTAAACATTGCTTGCTGCCGACTGATGACTGCCTATCACAAAGATGCCACTGAACATCGAGGCCGGATTCGTGTAGCTACCAAATACGTTAAGATAGCCAAGAGTTACTTTGCCAGTAAAGGCATACAAGCTGACATTATTAAGTTGTATGGCTCAATGGAGCTCGCACCATTAGTCGGTCTTGCTGATTGTATTGTAGATTTGGTTGACACGGGTAATACCTTAAAAGCTAACGATCTTGAGCCTCGTGAACTTATTATGAATATAAGTTCCAGACTGGTGGTTAATAAAGCGGCCATGAAAATGAAGCACACAGCGATTTCAGAATTACTGATTCAATTTGAAAAAACCCTGGCAAATAGGTAAGTCTATGCCCTGTTTAAACCTCACTAAACTGGATGCTGCATCAGTCGATTTTGATCAGCAATTACAACAGCTATTGGCTTGGGATGAGTCTGACGACTTAGAGATTCATCAGCGGGTTTTAGATATTATTGCTGATGTTCGTAACAATGGTGACAAAGCGGTTATTGAATATACCAACCGTTTTGACCAACGCGATATTACTCAAGCTGGCGAATTTGAATTATCCAGGGAAACACTTAAAGCAGCCTGGGAGAACTTACCGACTGATCAAGCGCAAGCGCTGCAAATCGCGGCTGACCGTGTCCGTGCTTATGCCGAGCATCAAAAAATGCAGTCCTGGCAATATACTGAGGCTGACGGTACGGTATTGGGGCAGAAAATCACGCCGCTGGATCGGGTTGGTCTTTATGTGCCGGGTGGCAAAGCATCTTATCCTTCATCGGTTTTAATGAACGCGATTCCGGCAAAAGTTGCCGGTGTTGGCCAGTTGATTATGGTGGTACCTACGCCTCAGGGTGAAACCAACGAATTGGTATTGGCGGCGGCTTTTTTGGCGGGTGTCGATAGGGTCTTCACGGTAGGTGGAGCACAGGCCATCGCCGCACTTGCTTATGGGACTGAAACGATTCCTGCGGTTGCAAAAATTGTCGGCCCAGGTAATATTTATGTGGCTACGGCCAAAAAACTGGTCTTTGGGAAGGTAGGGATTGATATGATCGCCGGACCTTCGGAGATCTTGATTATCTGCGACGGTAAAACCAATCCCGACTGGATTGCGATGGATTTGTTCTCCCAAGCAGAACATGATGAAAATGCCCAAGCTATTTTAATTAGTGATAATAGTGATTATCTGAAAGCGGTTGAAGAAAGCATCAATAAATTATTGCCGGGTATGGAGCGTGCCGAAATTATTAAAGCATCGTTGTCAGCACGCGGGGCGTTAATTAAGGTGGATAATTTAAAGCAGGCTGCCGATGTTGCCAATATTATTGCACCAGAACATTTAGAGTTGTCTGTTGAAGATCCCGAAGCGTTGAGTGAGCATATTCGTCATGCGGGCGCTATTTTTATGGGGCGTTATACGGCGGAAGCTTTGGGTGATTACTGTGCGGGTCCCAACCATGTTTTACCAACCTCGGGTACGGCACGTTTTTCCTCGCCTTTAGGGGTCTATGATTTTCAAAAGCGCTCCAGTTTAATCAATTGTTCTCAAGTCGGGGCAGATACTTTAGGTGAAACTGCGTCTGTTTTGGCGCGTGGTGAAAGCTTGACTGCCCATGCCCGATCTGCGGAATTTAGAATAAAATCAGGTTAATGAGTGTAAAGTTCAAGGTGTAAAAAACAAAAAACTACCTTTTGGCCATTATCTTTTACTGTCATCATGACCCAAAATAATAACCTGATTTCTGCTGTTTTTCGCAAAGAAGTATTGGCAATGGCCGCTTATAAAGTCGCTGATGCCGCAGGGCTAATCAAGCTGGATGCCATGGAAAATCCTTATAACTGGCCGGAAGCCAGTAAAAAAGACTGGTTGGAGGCGTTAAAGGATTGTCAGTTAAATCGCTATCCTGATCCTGAAGCGCGCCAGCTTACAGAAACTATCAGGCACTTGAATCAACTGCCTGAGCAATTTGATCTATTGCTGGGTAATGGTTCTGATGAAATCATTCAATTACTATTAATGGCATTACCGGCAACAGCCAGTGTTTTGGCTCCAGTTCCCGGTTTTGTCATGTACAAGCAACTGAGTGATTGTTTGGGATTGAATTATCTGGGTATTCCTTTGCTGGCCGAGTCCTTTGATTTGGACTTGCCTGCCATGCTGGCAGTTATCGGGCAACATCAACCTTCAGTTATTTTTCTCGCCTACCCTAATAATCCTACCGGTAATTTATTCAGCGAAACAGCAATTCTGGAAATCATAAAGTCAGCTAAAGGTTTGGTTGTGCTCGATGAGGCTTATGCACCTTTTGCCAATGCCAGTTTTATTGATGCATTGGATCAATACGATAATTTGTTGGTTATGCGTACCGTTTCCAAGTTAGGTTTGGCCGGTTTACGCCTGGGTTATATTATGGGTAATCCGGCAATTATTGAGCAACTTAATAAAATTCGCCTGCCTTACAATATCAATAGTCTGACACAAATCAGTGCTGATTTTGCGCTTTCCAATAAAGTACTTTTTGATGAGCAAACTCAAAAAATTTGTGCTGAAAGAGCCTTTGTTTTTAAGGAGCTTAATAAGCTTGACGGTATAACTGCTTACCCAAGTGCTGCGAATTTTATTCTGTTTAAAACACCTAAAGATAAAGCCACTGAGATTTTTTTGTCGATAAAACAGCAAGGGGTTTTAATTAAGAACATGAGCGCTCAGGGAGGCTTGTTAAGTGACTGCTTGCGAGTCACTATTGGAAAGCCTGATGAAAATTTGGCATTTCTTGCCGCCTTAAGAAAAAGCCTTTAATAAGTAAGTCTATAATAAAAGGGCCACTAAGCTTTTGGCTTAGGTAAAAATAAACTAACGATTAAGTATGCTGGTGCAAACAACGGCTTCCTTGCAAACAAGATTAGTGCAACGAGGCCATTGTTCCTATAGCGTTTTGTAAATCTTTTGTTTAAATGACGTGATATTGGGGTGAATCTGTTAAATACCCTGCATCATCTCAAACAATTCACACTAAGCGCTTTAGATTCATGGGCTTCTAGTGGTATATTGACGCAAAATAAAAATGAGCTGTAAAGCCACGGATAAATCCAGGAGAGTTCCATAATGAATAATAAAGGCGTCGATAAGTCTAAGCGCCAGTTTTTAACCTCGGCTATGACCGTGGTTGGCGCTGTGGGCACAGGCTATTTAGCTGTTCCTTTTCTTGCTCAAATGCAGCCTAGTGTCAAAGCTATGGCAGCTGGAGCACCTGTTGAAGTTGATATCAGTAAAATGGAAGTTGGGCAGCTGATCAGAGTTGCCTGGAGAGGTAAGCCGGTATGGGTGCTCAACAGAACACCTGAAGTTCTTGCCACATTAAAAACCCTCGATGCCGAGCTTAGAGATCCGCTTTCTAATGAATCAGAGCAACCGGCTTCCAGCAAAAATCCGGGAAGATCGCTTAAGCCCGAGATTTTTGTTGCCGTGGGTTTATGTACTCATTTAGGCTGCTCGCCTACTTTTCGTCCGGAAATTGCGCCTAATGATTTGGGTGACAAATGGAAAGGTGGTTTTTTCTGTCCGTGTCATGGTTCCTGGTTTGATCTGGCTGGCCGCGTTTATCGTGGTGTACCCGCGCCTACCAATCTGGAAATTCCGCCTTATCGCTACGTTAGTGATACAAGAGTAATCATTGGCGAGTCTGCTGAGGAGAAAACCGTATGAAACCAACCCGTTTAACTGAGTGTGGCAACTGGGTTTTAGATCGTTTTCCGGTGACTAAATTTTGGAATGATCATATGGCGCATTATTATGCGCCCAAGAATTTCAACTTTTGGTACTTCTTTGGTTCTTTGGCGTTATTGCTTTTAGTCAATCAGATTCTTACGGGCATCTTGTTAACCATGAACTACAAGCCGGATGCAAAGCTGGCTTTTGATTCTGTCGAGTATATTATGCGTGATGTGCCGTGGGGTTGGCTGGTGCGTTATATGCATTCAACCGGTGCTTCTGCATTTTTTATTGTTATTTATCTGCATATGTTCAGGGCGTTGCTTTACGGATCATTCAAGCACCCGCGCGAGTTGATCTGGATTTTTGGGATGCTGTTGTTTGTCGCCTTAATGGCAGAAGCATTTATGGGATACTTATTACCTTGGGGGCAAATGTCATTTTGGGGGGCCCAGGTAATTATCTCTTTATTTAGTGCTATTCCTCTTGTCGGTGATGATTTGTCACTTTGGATCAGGGGCGATTATGTTATTGCCGATGCAACGTTGAACCGGTTTTTTGCCTTCCATGTTATCGCCGTACCTTTGGTGCTGGTAATGCTGGTTTTTATGCATTTAGTCGCGCTTCATGAGGTTGGCTCCAATAACCCAGACGGCATTGAAATCAAGGAATCCAAAGACCCTTGGGGACATCCTGTCGATGGTATTCCTTTTCATCCTTATTACACGGTTAAAGATCTGGTTGGTGTTGGCGTATTTTTATTGTTTTTTGCGACGGTTATCTTTTATATGCCGGAAATGGGCGGCTATTTTCTTGAGCATGCCAATTTTATTCCGGCTGATCCAATGAAAACACCGGAACATATCGCTCCCGTTTGGTACTTCACGCCGTTTTATTCGATTTTAAGGGCTATTCCCGATAAATTTGCCGGTGTTATTGGTATGGGTGGCTCCATTTTTGTGCTGTTTTTGATGCCTTGGCTGGATCGTTGCAAAGTTAAATCGATTCGTTATCGCGGCGGTATTTTCAAAAAAGCGTTGTTCTTGTTTGTTATTAGTTTTGTCGCGTTAGGTTATTTGGGTACTCAACCGGTAACTCCAGTAGCGACTACCTTGGCCAGACTTTTTACGACCATTTATTTTGGCTTTTTTCTGTTAATGCCCATATACACCCGCTGGGAAAAGACCAAGCCGGTACCAAAAAGATTGACAAGATTGCATAGTCTTGAGGAACAATTACATACGCTTGAGGAGCAATTGCCCGCGTTAATTGAGGAAATTACCGAATTAAAACCAGTGGTTACCGAGATTGGTCACCCTGCATTTAAAGGTACCTTTTTTAATAGAAGACCTAACCCTCAAGGTATGGCTCATGTGCTTAGTCGATTGGCCAAGAAATTAAAAGGGAGTCTCGACTAATATGAAAAATTTAATCACATTACTTTTATTGTTGACGTTGTCTTTTGGTGTGGCAGCTTCCGAAGCGATAGAGCTTCAAGAGGCCGATGTAGATCTTTCAGATAATGAGTCATTGCAGCGTGGTGCCCAGCATTTTGTAACCTATTGTTTGGGTTGTCATTCTGCCAAGCACATGCGTTACTTGCGTTTTGCGCTCGATGTTGGCGTAGACCAAAAGAAAGTGTTAAAAGATATTGCGCCTGAAGGGGCAAGTATCTATGATCAGCTCCACAGTGCCATGAACAAGCATGATGCCGAAAAGTGGTTTGGTGTTCAGCCGCCTGACTTGTCGTTAATTGCCCGATCGCGAGGTGCTGATTGGCTATACAGTTATTTGAAGAGTTATTATAGCGATACTTCCAGGCCATTTGGTGTTAATAATTTGGTATATCCGGATACGGCAATGCCTAACCCCTTATGGCAATTGCAAGGTGAGCAGCATGCTGAACCTAGAAAAACTATCTATGGTGAATATATCAAGTTAGTTCTTGAGGATCAGGGGACTTTGTCGGAAAGAGAATTTGATCTTTTTGTTAACGACCTGGTTAATTTTTTGGTCTATGTTGGTGAGCCGGTTCAACTTGAAAGAGAGCGTCTAGGTAAATACGTCATATTTTTCTTGCTGATGTTCGTGGTGATTGCCTATCTGCTGAAAAAAGAATATTGGAAAGACGTTGACTGATAATTATTATTTTAAGTCTGTAGTCAATTTTATTTGACTTACACAAGTGTCGCTCCGGGTGCGATTTAAAAATTCTGGATACCTGATCGCATCCAGAGTGGCACTACCATCAAAGAATGGATGCTAAATAATGCCAACAGTCAAAAGCTCGATGGTTTATGTTACAATGGCAACTTTATCGCCCTATACGTCCAAAGAGGTTGCTATTCGTGGCAAATATTATTACTCGTAAATCTGTAATGACGCTTTTTTCATCTCCGACATGCGCAATGAGTCACTGCGCGCGCTTTGTTTTACAAGAGAAAGCAGTTGCGGCAGATATAGAATATTATGACCCGACTGATCCGCCAGAGGATTTACTTGAGCTAAATCCTAATGGCACATCACCCACATTGATAGAGCGTGATCTGGTTCTTTATGATTCGCGTATTATTATGGAATATTTGGATGAGCGTTTCCCACATCCTCCTTTACATCAAATGGATCCGGTTTCACGTGCAAATGCCCGTATGCTGATTAAAAGAATAGATCAGGATTGGTATCAATTGTTGGATGAAATATTGTTTTCAGGTGAGAAAAAGTCCGCGCGTGCCAAGAAAATGCTCAGAGAAAGTATTTTATCAGCAGCACCAATTTTTGCCGCCAGACCTTATTTTATGAGTGATGAGTTTTCGCTGATCGATTGTGCGATTGCTCCTTTATTATGGCGACTACCTAGTTTTGGCATTGATGTGTCGACGCCGAATGAGGTTATTAATAATTACGCCCAGCGTATATTCAAAAGACCTGCATTTAAACGCAGTCTTAGTGAAGCTGAAAAAGAAATGGCTGAACCTTTAAAATAACTATCGCAACATGACTCCTTTAAAGCCCTATTTAATTCGTTCGATTTATGAATGGATTATTGATAATGATTTAACGCCGCATCTACTGGTTAATGCAGAATTCAGTAATGCAATTTTGCCGCAACAATTAGTTGAGGACGGCAAGATACTTCTAAATATAAGGCCTGAAGCTATACAAGGTCTTTCTCTTGGTAACGCTGAAATTGAATTTAATGCCCGGTTTAGTGGCAAGCCCTTGCATATTGTCGTGCCTATGGCAGCAGTAATGGCAATTTATGCTCAAGAAAACGGTAAAGGTATGATCTTTGATCAGGAAGATGAGGGCTCTGATGAAACGCCACCACCCGAAACTAAACCGCCAACAAGACCTACGTTACGCATAGTAAAATAAATAAATCCTTTGCTATGTTACGCACGGCTACACATAGCATTGTTTTTTTAGCCAAGATATTTGCAGGTAAAGCTGGCAGTTAGGTTGCCTACAATTATTTAGATATCCCATGGGTTATAAGTCCGCATGCCATCAAAGTTTCTATTCTGTGAGTGTCACCAACTATCTGATTGATTAGCGTTTTTAATAACTATTATGAAAAATAAATATCCCTTAAGTGGATTGTTTTCCAAATAGATACCAACATTTTTCCATCAATTTCTATTAAGCAGCCATCGGTAACAGCGGTCACTGTCATCTGTCTGTATATTACGGCGTTCTTCTACTGCAATTTGGATTATCTTCCGTAAAATACCTTCTTGAATCAAGAAAAAAGACTTTGCTATTTCACTTTTTTGTGTGCAAAAGCTTCATTGTCATAAAAATAACGACGTTTTCAGGTTATACTTTTTTAGAGTTGGGGTCGTTAATTATATTTTTCAATTGAATATTCCACGCTTCTGTTTCTTTTGGTAAGTTGTTATGCGTTTATAGCCTTTATTGCGATTAGCTTAAAGTGTTGTATTTAATGTAGTTGAAATGGGGATTTTAGAGTATGAATATACTAAAGTAAGTCGTATTTTATGCCGGAGATTTTCAGGAGATTATTCTATTATTAAGAGACGCGATTTTTTAGTGCTACAGTAGTTGCTAAACTCGTCGTATAATGCTTGGTTATTTTAGTAATTGTTTAGGTGTGGTTTATGCGAATTATTCAGGAAGCGCTCACGTTTGATGACGTCTTATTAGTGCCTGCGCACTCAACTGTGCTGCCACGCGATGTAGAAATGAAAACACAGTTGACGCGAAGTATTACACTAAATATTCCGCTGGTTGCTGCGGCTATGGATACGGTTACCGAGGCCAGGCTTGCCATTGCCATTGCCCAGGAAGGTGGTATCGGCATTATTCATAAAAATATGACGACAGAGCAGCAGGCCAGGGAAGTTCGTCATGTGAAAAAATATGAGAGTGGCGTCATTAAAGATCCGATTACTGTCTCTCCCGATGTCAGTATTCGTGATGTTATCAACTTAACCCGCTCCAAAAATATTTCCGGTGTTCCTGTGGTTAATGGTGATGAATTAGTCGGCATTGTTACCAGTCGCGATTTGCGCTTTGAAACGCGTTTTGATGAGCCCGTCTCAAAAGTGATGACGCCTAAGGAGCGTTTAATTACGGTTAGTGAAAATGCGGACCGTAAAGAAGTTATTGCTCTGCTACATAAACACCGTATTGAGAAAGTGCTGGTGGTTAATGAGTCATTTCATTTGCGAGGCTTGATTACGGTTAAAGATATTCAAAAAGCCAAGGATTATCCTTTTGCTTGCAAGGATGAACAGGAGCGTTTGCGTGTCGGTGCCGCAGTTGGGACCGGGCACGGTACAGAAGAGCGTGTTGCGGCATTGGTTGATGCCGGCGTAGATGTCATCATTGTTGATACCGCGCATGGGCACTCACAAGGTGTTTTAGATCGAGTACGCTGGGTTAAGCAGAACTATCCTTCGGTGCAGGTTATTGGCGGCAATATTGCAACAGCCGCAGCTGCATTGGCTTTGGTTGAAGCCGGTGCCGATGGCGTTAAGGTGGGTATAGGGCCTGGATCTATTTGTACTACGCGAATTGTTGCCGGTGTTGGTGTTCCCCAAATTACCGCAGTGAGTAATGTTGCTGATGCCTTAAAAGGAACCGGTGTGCCGTTGATTGCCGATGGTGGTATCCGTTATTCGGGTGACGTTGCCAAAGCCTTGGCGGCCGGGGCGCATGCAGTTATGTTGGGCGGAATTTTTGCAGGTACTGAAGAAGCTCCCGGAGAGGTTGAATTGTTTCAGGGACGTTCTTATAAATCGTATCGCGGTATGGGATCTTTGGGGGCTATGGCGCAACAGCAAGGTTCCAGCGATCGCTATTTTCAGGAAGAAACGGATTCAGTTGAAAAATTGGTACCGGAAGGTATTGAAGGTCGGGTACCTTATAAAGGTAGTTTGTTGGCAGTTATTCATCAGCTGTTGGGTGGCGTACGTGCCAGTATGGGCTACACAGGTAGTCAAACGATTGCCATACTGCATGACAAGGCGCAATTTGTACGGGTAACCAATGCCGGTATGCGTGAAAGCCATGTACACGACGTCACTATCACTAAAGAAGCGCCTAATTACCGCGCTGAGTAACAATTAGTACACTAATGACAGGGATTTAAATGGATAGCTACGGATAGAAATTATAAATAATCCATGTAAGTCTGTTCTAATCCGTGTCGCACGTGCGCCTTTTCATCCAATATCTACATACAATACCGTGAAACAAGAAGTCACTAATATCCATAGTCAAAAGATCCTTATTTTAGATTTCGGCTCACAATATACTCAGTTAATCGCACGTCGTATTCGTGAAATTGGCGTTTATTGTGAAATTTTTTCCTGTGAATGCAGCGAAACGGAAATCAAACAATTTGTTCCTAATGGCATTATCTTGTCGGGTGGCCCCGATACTGTCACCAGCGATGATACACCGCGAGCGCCCAATATAGTATTTGAATTGGGTGTGCCGGTACTCGGTATTTGTTACGGCATGCAGACCATGACCGAACAAATGGGCGGCAAGGTGGAATCCTCTGATCATCGTGAGTTTGGTTATGCACAAATAAGGGCGCGTGGGCATTCAAAGTTATTGGCAGGCATAGAAGATCATCTTTCCGCAGAAGGCTTTGGTTTGCTGGATGTATGGATGAGCCATGGCGATCGTGTTGTTGAATTGCCTCAAGGTTTTATCTCTATTGCCAGTTCGGAGGGTGCGCCAATTGCGGGTATTGCCAATGAGGAAAAGTCTTATTATGCCTTACAGTTTCATCCTGAAGTTACGCATACCAAACAGGGCGGTCGAATTTTGTCGCGCTTTGTATTGGATATTTGTGGTTGTGATGCGCTCTGGACTGCCAGTAATATTGTTGAAGACAGCATTAAGGCCGTACGTGAAAAAGTAGGTAGTGATCACGTTATTTTAGGCTTGTCTGGTGGCGTAGATTCCTCCGTTGTTGCTGCCCTTTTGCATGAGGCCATCAAAGATCAGCTTACTTGTGTGTTTGTTGATACCGGCTTGCTGCGCTTGCACGAAGGTGATCAGGTGATGGCAATATTTGCTGAACATTTGGGTGTTAAAGTCATCAGGGTAGATGCTGAAGAGCGTTATTTGAACGCCTTGGTCGGTATTTCGGACCCTGAGCAGAAACGTAAAATTATCGGCAATTTGTTTGTGGAGATTTTTGATGAAGAGGCATCAAAAATAGCTGATGCAAAATGGTTGGCGCAAGGTACGATTTATCCTGATGTCATTGAATCAGCGGGTTCTAAAAGCGGTAAGGCACATTTGATTAAATCACATCATAATGTCGGTGGTTTACCGGAAAATATGACTTTAAAGCTGGTTGAGCCGTTGCGCGAATTATTTAAGGATGAAGTAAGGCGGTTGGGTTTGGAGTTAGGTTTACCCGCTGACATGGTTTTTCGCCACCCATTTCCAGGGCCGGGTTTGGGCGTAAGAATCTTGGGTGAAGTTAAAAAGCAATATGCCGATTTATTACGTCAGGCAGATGCTATTTTTATTGAAGAATTGTATCGGCATGATCTTTACGACAAGGTAAGTCAGGCATTCGCGGTATTTTTACCGGTTAAATCAGTGGGTGTCATGGGTGACGGGCGACGTTATGATTATGTTATCGCCATCCGTGCCGTCGAAACTATTGATTTTATGACTGCGCGTTGGGCACATTTGCCTTATGAATTTCTTGATCTGATTTCCCGTCGCATTATTAATGAAGTTCCGGGTATTTCGCGTGTTGCTTATGATATATCGGGTAAGCCACCAGCAACCATTGAATGGGAATAAGCCCTGCTGAGGATGAGGCATGGATGCGTTATGCTTTCAGGTTGGCACAAAGAGCCGGCGAGCAAGGCGAAGTGCCGGTTGGGGCGATAGTTGTCAAAGATAACCGATGTATCGCTGAAGGTTGGAATATTCCTATTACAACGCATGACCCGACTGCCCATGCTGAAATGGTGGCCTTAAGAAGGGCAGGGCGGGTTTTGGAAAATTATCGCTTGTGTGACGCTACGTTATATGTGACTTTAGAGCCTTGTGTGATGTGCATGGGGGCGATCAGTCACGCCCGCATTAGACGTCTTGTTTTTGGTGCGCCTGATTCCAAGCGGGGAGCAGTTTGTAATGCGTTGAGTCTTTCCGATGCAAGTTTCTTAAATCATCGAATTGACTGGCTTGGCGGTGTCTTGGAAGCGCAATGCTCGGAACTGTTAAGAGATTTTTTTCGAGCCAGGCGCTGACGTTTACGAAGTTTCTGTACATCGTTCGTCAGCAACATGGTGATTCGACAATGGGTCTGACTGGATCAAGATTCCCGTAATTTTTTATAGGTGTTAATCAGG
Source organism: Methylobacter sp. S3L5C (assembly GCF_022788635.1). Lineage (NCBI taxonomy): Bacteria > Pseudomonadati > Pseudomonadota > Gammaproteobacteria > Methylococcales > Methylococcaceae > Methylobacter > Methylobacter sp. S3L5C. The sequence goes on from NZ_CP076024.1 coordinate 1,724,420, forward strand.
GCATTAGTCGAGCAATCATGGCTGGTAATTGTTTCATCATTTTGAAGTTCAGGCAAAATCACATTGGCCAATATTTTGCCTAATTCCACGCCCATTTGATCAAATGAATTGATATTCCAGATGGCACCTTGAACAAAAATTTTATGTTCATAAAATGCCAATAACGAACCCAAGGTTTTCGGGGTCATCTTATTAAAAAGAAAAGAATTTGATGGTTTATTACCGTCAAACACTTTCGATGCAACGAGGACGGGATCCGCTTGTTCGTCAGGGGTCAGTTTAACTTTAACTTCTTCAGCGTTTAAGCCGTTCATTAACGCTTCCGGCTGTGCGAGAAAATTTGATATTAAAATATCGTGATGACCTGGTAGTTTGTAATGACTGTTTGCAGCAGCCAAAAAGTCGCAGGGTACGAGTTTGGTGCCCTGATGTATCAGTTGGAAAAAAGCATGCTGTCCGTTGGTGCCCGGTTGTCCCCAAATAATTGGACCGGTACTGTAATCGACTTTTTCACCTCGTAGGGTAATACTTTTGCCATTACTTTCCATATCGCCTTGTTGAAAGTAATCGGCGAAATAACGCATGGATTGATCGTAAGGTAGTAAAGCATGAGAGTCAGCATTAAAGAAGTTGTTATACCAGACTCCCAGTAAGGCCATAATTACCGGTATGTTTTGCTCAAAAGGCGTGTCGCGAAAATGACAATCGGCTTCGTATGCGCCCAGTAAAAGATCTTCAAAATGATCCATGCCTATGTATAAGGCAATGGATAAGCCTACTGCTGACCAAAGAGAATAACGTCCACCCACCCAGTCCCAAAATTCGAACATGTTGTTGGTATCTATACCAAACTTGGCAACATTTTCGGTATGAGTTGAAATCGCGACAAAGTGTTTGGCAATTGCGAGCGGGTCTTTTGCGCTATCAAGAAACCAGTTTTTTGCGGATTGTGCATTCATCATCGTCTCTTGTGTGGAAAACACCTTGGAGGCAACAATAAATAAAGTGGTTTCTGGAGATAATGGCTTTAGTACTTCAACAATATTGGTTTGATCAATATTGGAGACATAATGTACTTTTAAGCTGTCTGAGCTATAAGGTGTAAGCGCCATTGAGACCATCTTTGGCCCTAAGCCAGAACCGCCTATGCCAATGTTGACAATATCGGTGATAGCTTTTCCGCTGTAGCCTTTCCATTCACCCGAACGAACCGATGCGCAGAAAACCCGCATTTTTGCCAAAACCCGATTAATGTCCGGCATAACATCTTGTTCATCAACATAAACGGGATGATTGCCTTTATTGCGTAATGCAGTATGCAGAACGGCTCGATGTTCGGTGGTGTTAATTTTTTCACCGGAAAACATCGCTTTAATTTTTATATCCAGTTCTGCATGGTTGGCAAGGTCTCCCAATAACAATAAAGTTTCATCTGTTATTCTGTTTTTGGAATAATCAAACAGAATCTCGTTAAAATTAATAGAGAATTTATTGAATCGATTAATGTCCTTTTTGAAAGCGTCACGTAGAGAATTATTTTTAGTTTGATAGTAATGGTTTTGTAATGCAGTCCACGCTTTTGAGGTAGTCAAAGATGACATTTTTTTTTGGCTCCGATTAAAATAATATAGCTTAAGTCTACGAAAAGGACGGTTAGATAGCAATAGCGTAATGCGCGTATTATCATTTGTTTATGCAATGCCTATTTTAGTCTGGTTTTCTATCAATTGCTTTATTTACATGAGCTGATATGCTAGAGTTGGACTTGATATAAGTCAGATATATGGCAAATGCAGCTTTTTTTTGACCAAATCAAACTTATAAAAGAGCCATTAAAAATGGCTCACATAATAATTATTTAAACAGGAAGGTATCATGAATAAAGTACAACTAATAAGAAAAAGTCTGTTGGGACTTTTGGGATTGTTTTTTTCGGCATCTATCTGGGCTCACGGTGGCGCTGCTGGTACCGATACGGATCAATGCAAATTTGAGTTGCAACCTACTCATTGGGTTCATTACACGGCTTATCAACCTAGTGCCTATCCTGCAGAAGAATTTTGCGGTAATCTGCCTGCTATAAACACCTTGACGCAATTGGTTTTTGATTATCAGGATATGAAATACAGAAACATGTTGGTTGAGTTTGAAGTGACCAAGGAGCCCGAAGGTACGCGTGTATTTTTTCTGCCCAGTGCAAAACATAAAAAAGGTTCTGTTAATTTAGAGTTGAAAAATGGTGTACCAGAAGCAGGTCAATACCTGATTCATATTACTTTGGTTCCAGATCCTGCTGATACAGAAAATCGCACTCAGGGTGAGAGATTGGACGTACACATGGGTTTTAAGGCAGGTGCAGGTCAAGCTACAAGCAGAAACAGCATGTTGCTATATGTGTTTTTAACATTTGCTGGCTTGTATGTGTTGTATTTATCAAACGCAGGCTTTAAACGTAAAGTTGATGAAGTGGTTGCAAAAATTAAAAAATAAAATATTAGCCGTTCGCTAGGAATGTTAAATATTTTAAAATACTATTTATTTATTTTTAAGACGAACGCGTAATTTTGTTAAACAATATAAATTGTCTGGTAGGTTTGGTTATTTGAGCTTTAGCGTCCTTACTGATAATTGATCGTAAAAAGTGTATTGATTATGTCAAGTAAAAGAGGAAATTAAGAATGGTGAAGTTATTGTCGGTTGGAGTGCTGATGGTTCTTTTCTCTGTGCCTTTAATGGCTCAGGAATATGAAGATCATGACAGCATGCTGATGGATCATGGTGATGGCCATTTGATGGACATGGCTGGCGGTATGGTGATGGGGCAGAATACCGATACTTTACCCGGTGGTTGCGACAGCATCTCTGAAACCAAAGAAATTACTGTGCATGCCGGTCATAAATATGCTGAAAAATTTCCAGGTAGAATGTTTGCATTTGATACTCAGGAATTTAAATTTAAACCGTGCACTAAATTAACGGTTCATTTTATTAATGAGGATAACGTGCGGCATCAATGGATGATGCATGGTCTGCCTAAATATTTATATCCTAAAGGGATGTTTCATTTGGAAGCGACTGGTCCTTCAAAAATATCAGGAACATTGATTTTACCGCCCGGCGATAAAACCTATCTGGTGCATTGTGATATTGCCCAGCATATGGAAAAAGGCATGAAAGCCCAGTTTAAGGTCGGTGAAGGTGATGGTGATTTGCCGAGTATTCCGGGTGTCACGGCTTATGTTATAGCGGATGATTATAAGGCAACGTTGCCTGAATTGATGGTAAAAGCTGCGAGTGTCATTGATAGCGCACCTGCAGCCGATGCTGCCAGTCTTGCTCCCAAACCGTCTGTGCCGCAGGATGATTCTGTTATTTCAGGTGTTACGGTGATTGGCTTGGCATTAGGTCTGCTTGCTGCGCCCTTTCTGGCTCGCAAGTTTAAAGGCATGAGCGTGTCAGAGGTAGTCGCTTACGTGTTTGATTTGTTGAGAGCCTTTATTGAGCTAGCTGTAAAGCTACTTTCTCGCCTGATTAGATTGATCATTGCTTATAAAAACAAGATATTGCCTGAAAAATAAATACAGGTAACATCAAAAACCCTGTGCTCTTCGAACGCAGGGTTTTTTTTTGAGATAAATAAATGCAAGAAATAGTGAGTGGTATGTGGGGACTGTTTCTCAGTGCATTTATATCATCAACTATTGCACCGGGTGGTTCTGAAGCTGTTTTGGCTTACATGGTGTCGGAAGGGCATTTTCAAGTTCGGCATCTGGTTATTGTAGCGGCTATTGGCAATACTTTGGGCGCAATGACAACATGGGGGTTGGGGATACTGGCAGAGAGAAAATTTCCAGTGGCCAATCTGTTGTCAGATAAAAAACAGAAAGCGCTAAATATGGTAAAAAAAAGAGGTGTCTGGGTGCTTTTTTTTTCATGGTTACCGGTAATCGGTGATGCTTTATGTTTCGCGGGCGGATGGTTAAAGCTCCCTTTGTTGCCGGCCTGTTCAGTTATTTTGTTAGGAAAATTTAGCAGATACGCGGTGATCGCATGGATGTTTGTTTGACGCTGAAAAATAGGTTTGTTCAATGATTGATTTAAAGCTTTTAAGATTAAGATTAAATGAAGTTGCTTTGCTAAGTCATTTCCCGGCTTCTCATATAGCTTATCCGCATAAGAAGCGGGATTATTTTATAGCAGCATTTACTTTTTTTTGTGTAGCAATCTGCTTGATTAGCGATGCGGATGCCGGCATAGAAAAACAAAATGCACTTGGAGTTAGTGGCTGGGTATTTTTAATTGGCTTGTTGCTCGGAGAAAACAGGGAAATTAGAATGCAGGTTGTCATAGCGGTTATTTTTGCCACTATCGGTGAACACTTTGCATCTCCTTTTATGGGCGGTTACACTTACCGATTTGGAAATGTACCGGCGTATGTGCCGCCCGGTCACGGTATGGTTTATTTAACGGCGGTAGCCTTGGCACGTTCCGGCTTGTTTTTAAGATATGCCAGAGAAATTACTGCGCTGGTAATAGCCGTCTGTGGTATCTGGTCGCTTTGGGGTATTAGCGGCTTGCCGCAGCAGGGTGATGCAGTGGGTGCCTTGCTATTTTGTGTGTTTTTGGTTTATCTGTTTAAAGGCCGTTCGCCTATGGTTTATCTGGCGGCTTTCTTTATTACGACATGGCTGGAATTAATAGGTACTGCGGTCGGCACCTGGAAATGGGCAGCAATTGATCCAGTTTTGGGTTTGCCTCAGGGTAACCCGCCAAGTGGCGTCGCAGCCTGGTATTGTCTGGTTGATGCGGTAGCCATAGGCGGTGCGCCGCTGGTATTGAATGGTTTAGCCAAGGTATTGAGTTATTTAAAAGCCAGAACATTACGCTCACGAACAGCAGATTGATGCTTATAAATTTTTTGGTCAGTTTTTAGTGCATAAGTTACCAAGTCTGTAAACACCAGGCAGCGTGTCTCTGCCTCAATTGAGATGCAATAAATAATCCAAAAAGAGGACCAACTATGGAACGTCGTAATTTTATTCGTTTAAGCGTCGCCAGTATTGGCGCGGGTATCATCGCTCCAACAATAGCCTTGGCTAATACTGAAAAGCAGGTAAAGGGAGCCAGCGATATTTATTATACCAAGGAAGATGCTGGTCGTTGGAGTGGAAAGGTTGCAACGCATTTACCTAGCATTGATATAGAGAGTGCGAATGGAAAAATAACCGTAAAAGTAGTAACGCCTCACGAAATGAAAGGTTATGAGCACTATATTGTGAAGCATGTATTGTTGGATAGTAATCATAAGTTTTTAGATGAGCATATGTTTGACCCAACCAAAGATACCGCTGCAATATCAACATTTACACTGCAAGGCTATAGCGGGATGCTATACGTGTTGAGCATGTGTAATAAACATGATTTGTGGTTAAACGAAGCCAAGGTATAAACGAATAATGTCATTCCTAATAATCACCTGGGAATGACACCATTGTATTAAATAATAATGAAAATTAGCGCATTTACGTTTATTAAAAATGGTGAAATACTAGGTTACCCCTTTATTGAATCCATTAATTCTATTTTATCAATTGTTGACGAGTTTGTTATTGCAGTAGGAAAAAGCGAAGACAATACCCTAGCACGAATTAAAGCTATTCCCAGTGACAAAATACGCATTATTGAAACGTCATGGAATGATAATATGCACGATCGCGGCTATGTATATGGTCAGCAGAAAATGATTGCGCAATTCAATTGTACGGGTGATTGGGCGTTTTATCTGGAAGGTGATGAAGTTGTTCACGAAGATGATTTGCCAAAAATAAAAGCATCCATGCAAGCCTGTTTGCATGATGATAACGTGGAAGCTCTCGTATTTGATTACTACCATTTTTATGGCAACGCTAATACTTATTTGGATTCACCAGCATGGTATAAAACTGAAGCGCGTATTATTAAAAATTCAATTAGAAGTTATGCACCTGATGGTTTGTTTTGGTTGGTGCTGGATAAAAATAAAACGGGCAGATACCCAAAAGCTGCACATACACAGGCAAAAATTTATCATTACGGCTGGGTAAGAAACGAACAGCAAATGAATTTAAAAGCACAAAAAGTACAGACTTATTGGCATAAAGACAATCAGTCGGCAAGTATTGATCAGGTAAATTATAGAGAGATAGATTCGACTATTTTAAAGTTATTTACAGGCGTACATCCCCAGGCTATTAAAGATTGGTTACCGTCGGAAGCAGGTTTATTTGTTACCAATCCCGCCTATCAGTTAACCAAAAGAGAAAAAAAACATCGTTTATTAATGCGAATAGAAAAAATATTTGGATTAAATTTTACTAAAAGTCACTATAGATTAATCAAGTAACTTAAAAATCTTGGCAATATTAGCGGTATAGATTGATCGAAAATTCGCACCTGATCAGCTAAGCTAAGCTCTCTTCAGAGTATTTAATAACCAATAGGCGTACAGGCAAAGTATTTGGCATAGCGCTAAAATATCTATAACACTTAATTTTACAGTTTTCGAGATATGAATTTCAATACAACATTGGCTCAACGAGTACAGTTACGTACACATGAATATGAAACTTTTATTACTGTTTTATTGGTGGTTTCAATCTATTTTTCAACAACGATAGCAATAGTTGTCTCAGCCTTATTGGGCGTTGTGTGGTTGCTTTCGACCCAGTTTATAGAGCTGCCAGGCACCTTAAAAAGAAATCCTGTTGCTGCCTGGGCGTTGCTTTTGCTGGCGTGGTTCATTTTTGGCTCATGTTATACCAGTGCAACAAACAACGATGCCTTTTCAATGATAATGAAGTATAGGGAGTTATTGTTTATTCCTGTTTTAATTTCATTTTTAACGACAGAGCGTTACCGTAGCTGGGTATGGAAAGCTTTTTTTATCACCTCTGTGCTGGCACTTTTAGTTTCCTATTTAATGTATTTTGATATTCTTGATCTTAACGGTCAGGGTGATCCTTGTTTTAAGGGGCGTATTACTCATAGCATTTTTATCTCTTTTTTTGCTTTCTTTTGTGCTCATAAGGCTTATAACCAGCAGCGCTATGCAAAGCTTTATTTGATTTTATTTGTCTTGAGTCTCTATAATCTTTTTTTTGTGGTTCCCGGTCGTACCGGTCAATTAATTATTGTTGCTTTGGTTTTATTATTTGCGATGCAACGATTTGGTAATAAAGAACGTTTATTGAGTGTTATTGCCGTTGCTCTATTAGTAGCATTGTTTTTTAATTTTTCTGATAAGGCAAGTCGTATTAATGAAGGTATTGCTAATACTCAAGCTTACTTAAAGCCTGTTCCGGAGCAAACTGAGTCTTCCATGGGGCTGCGATTTACTTTTTGGAAATACTCAATAAAACTAATCGCTGAAAAACCTTTATTCGGGCATGGCACAGGTAGTTTTAGTAAAGAATATAAGCGCCTTGTTCCTGACGAGCGTTTTAAATCAACAAATCCGCATAATGAATTTTTTATGATAGGTGTTCAATTGGGCCTTGTAGGATTATTTATTTATTCAGGATTCCTTGGTAGTCAGTTTTACTACGCCAAGAAATTACCTGATAAAGAAAAATGGCTTGCTCAAGGTCTTTTACTCTCTTTAATTATTACCAGTATATTTAATAGTCCTATTTTGGATCACACCGAAGGTCATTGGTTTGCTACCATGATAGCCTTATGCTTTTCGCCTCTTCAAGCCAAGAATACATCTCTGATAAGTCATGCTTAGTGTCATTATCATCACTAAAAATGAAGCACATTCTATAGGTGCATGCTTGGCATCAGTAGCATGGGCCAATGAGATTATTGTCGTAGACTCTGGAAGTGATGACGATACGGTAGCAATCTGCCAGAAATTTGGTGCGCTGATCTCAAAAAACGAATGGCCTGGCTATGGCAAACAAAAAAACCATGCCTTGTCACTGGCAAAAGGTGACTGGATATTATCAATAGATGCTGATGAGCGAGTGACTCCCGAATTGCGTCAAGAAATAGAACAGGCTATTGCTAATCCTGGTGACTCTGTGGCTTGGAAAATCCCACGATTATCAAGTTTTTGTGGTCGATTTATACATCATTCCGGTTGGTGGCCTGATTATATTACCCGTTTGTTTCATCGGGATTATGCAAAATTCTCTGACGATATTGTTCATGAACGAGTTATCGTAACAGGCTTAACCGGTACATTGAAGGCGCATTTCCTGCATGAAAGTATTGAAAATTTAGAGGATTTATTAACAAAAATGAATCAATATTCTACGGCTGGTGCGTTAATGTCGCATGAAAGAAATAAAACGGCCTCATTGCGAAAAGCTGTTGGGCATGGTCTTTGGGCCTTTTTTCGAAGTTATTTATTGCGTGTCGGCTTTCTGGATGGTCGCGAAGGTTTTATCCTGGCAGTATCGACGGCTGAAAGTACTTATTATCGGCATCTTAAGCTGATGCTGATGAACAGATAATACGAGATTATGTCGCAGATTGTTAATATCGTTGAACCTACATTAACTAGTGAAGCCGGACATTGTTTTAGTTTTGTGAGTAGCTTATGTCAGGCCGACAAGAAAACACGATTTATATTATGGGGAAATCGTTTGTCATCGCTGACATCACCTGCAAAAAACGTTGAACTTAAAAAATATTTTTTCCGAAAAATCCGCAAGATTCAAAGCTTTTTTTTGTATAAAAAATTATTGACTACGCAGCAAAAAATATTGGTTTCTACTGCGGGACGTGTTGATTTGGCAATTTTTGACTGGGTGTCAAAAGGAGTCATCCCGCCCAATAAAGTTTATTTTTATTTTCATTGGATAAATGAAAGTCATAAAAAAATTGCCCAATTAAAAAAGCTTGCTCTTAAGCAACCCAATATGGTTATTCTTGGGCCAACACCCTCGGTGGTGAAAGTGTTTCAAGAAGCGGGTTTTAAGCAGGTGCATCTGGTTCCGTACCCTGTTTTAGCAGCTGTTTTAAAAAATCCTGCGCAAGTGACGCCATTCTCAAGGGTTTGGTTTGCAGGTGCCGCACGTCAGGACAAGGGTTTTGGCAAGGTTGTCGATTTAATTGAATATATTGGCAATCTGGGGTTTGATATTCCTTTTACGCTGCAAACGTCTTCAGATCATTTTGGTAAATACGACACAGAAACCAAAGCCGATATTGTGCGACTAAAAAAGCTTACTTACGCGCATCTTCAAATGCTTACAGACACCCTGTCTACAGAAGCTTATAGCCGTTTATTTGCCGGTGCTATTTGTATACAACCCTATCGGACTGCTGATTTTGCCGATCGTATTAGTGGCGTAACATTAGATGCGCTTTCTGCTGGCAGCCCTGTCGTCACCAGTGCCGGGACTTGGATTGCACGGCAAGTTGAAAGATTTGATGCCGGGATTATTGTTGATACAACTTCTCCCGAGCATTTGCTTGCGGCAATTAAAAAAGTGATTGCCGAATATAGCTATTACAGTGAAAAAGCGGTCACTGCCGGTCAAACGCTACAGGATGAGCATAGTGCGAATCATCTCGCAAACGTCATTCTAGCGAACAAGATTTAGTATACTTCTTTATTATTTGTAGGGGTGATGCATTCACCTTGGTGATTAAAGTCATCTCTACAGTGCTGTTAATACAATATTCAAAAATATGAAAAAAAAACCTGATACAAGCATTCAAATATACAAACGATTATCGACCTATGTAACACCACATCGCGGTCTTTTTGCCATCAGCATTGTTGGCTTTCTGATTTATTCCAGTACCCAGCCTTTATTTGCCGCATTGGTACAGGAAATTATTGACACGCTGCAAGCCAAATCACGCGAAAAAATGTACTATTTGCCGTTGTTTTTTAGCGGGTTGGTTCTTGTTCGTGGTATTGGTAATTATTTTGGTAATTATTTTTTAGCCAAAGTGTCATTGAATGTTATTCATGCTTTGCGCTGTGAGATTTTTAATAAATATACGCAGTTGCCGACCGCTCATTTTGATGCCAATAATAGCGGTTACATGATTTCACGTATTACCCATAATGTCGGACAAGTTGCACAAGCAACGACTGATGCGGTGCGTAAAGTAGTGCAGGAAGGTTTAACTGCTTTAGGTTTGTTGGTGTATTTATTTTATGTTAACTGGTTGCTGTCACTGGTTTTTTTGGTAGTTGCACCGCTTATTGCCTTATTGGTTAATTATGTCAGCAAACGACTAAGGATGTTAAGTAAGCGTATCCAGGAATCAATAGGCGACATGACACATATTACCTCGGAATTGGTTAATGGACATCGCGTGGTGAGAAGTTATGGCGGCGAAGAGTATGAAAAACAGCGGTTTTTGGAAAGTAGTTTGTATAATCGCCGGCAATCATTAAAATTAACAACGACAGGCGCTATTCATAATCAAATTATGCAATTAATTATTGCCTTGGCGTTGGCATTTTTAATGTACATGGCATTGTTTTTTATGGAGCAAGCCAGTGTTGGCTCATTTGTCGGGTATTTAACGGCAGCATTTTTATTGCCCAGACCGATCAGGCAATTAAGTGATGCCAACAGTGATATCCAAAAAGGCATAGTAGCAGCTGAATCGTTATTTGAAATATTGGATGAGCCGGGCGAGTTGGATGAAGGAACTTATCAGGCTGAAAGATGCAAGGGAGCACTGGAATTTAAAAAGCTGTCATTTCAATATGCCGGTGCCAATGAACCTGCGCTTATCGACATCAATTTCAAGGCCGAGCCGGGCCAGACTATTGCCCTGGTTGGCGCATCGGGTGGTGGTAAAAGTACCTTGGTTAATTTGGTATCACGATTTTATCCTCATGGTAGTGGTGAAATATTATTGGATGGCGTGGAAATCAATACCTATCAGTTAGCAAACTTAAGGAAGCAGTTGGCATTGGTTAATCAGCAGGTCACTTTATTCAATGATACGATAGCCAATAATATTGCCTACGGTGCGTTGACGACAGCAACTCGTAGCGAAATTACCACAGCGGCGACAGATGCTTATGCCATGGAATTTATCGGTAAATTGGATAAAGGACTGGATACGGAAATAGGTGAAAATGGCGTTAAATTATCGGGTGGACAGCGGCAAAGATTAGCTTTGGCCAGAGCATTGTTGAAAGACGCGCCTCTACTGATTTTGGATGAAGCGACTTCTGCATTGGATACTGAGTCAGAACGATATATTCAGGCCGCATTACAAAAAGTGATGCGTAACCGGACAACTTTGGTTATTGCGCATCGGTTATCGACGATTGAAAATGCCGATATGATTTTAGTGATAGATCATGGGCGTATCGTAGAAAGAGGCTCTCATGAAGAGTTGATTAAAAAAAATGGAGCTTATGCTCGTTTGCACCAAATGCAGTTTAAGGAGCATCCTGAAAAAAATGATTAACACAGTGCAAGTCTTTATTGTTGAGGGGATGTTATTTTGAAGACATTTATGTCGGAAATTGAAGAGCATCAATCCATGATAGCCAGGTTGGCTAATTGCACCGAAGTAATTGAGATGGCCGCAGAATTACTGACCTGCACTTTACAGCAGGGCGGCAAGATATTGTTATGTGGTAATGGCGGTAGTGCGGCTGATTGTCAGCATATCGCAGCAGAATTTGTTGTGCGCTATGAAAAAAAGCGCAAAGCTATGGCTGCCATTGCCTTGACGACAGATAGTTCTATTTTGACAGCTCATGCCAATGATTTTGATTTTGAAACGGTTTTTTCGCGTCAGGTGGAAGCGCTTGGTAACGACAAGGATTGTTTGATCGCAATTTCTACCTCAGGAAAAAGTAAAAATATACTAAGAGCAGTCGAAGCTGCAAAGTTAAAAGGCATGGCGGTTATTGGCTTAACCGGCGGTGATGGCGGTGAGCTAAGTGGGCTGGCAACGGTTTCGGTTATTGTGCCTTCGACGGTCACGGCAAGAATACAAGAAGCACATATTTTAATTGGTCATTGGTGGTGTGGTGCGATTGAGGAGGCTTTAAGTGCTGTTTAAAACACCTGATTTTGGATTGGCCCGAATCATTGTTATTGGTGATGTTATGCTGGATCGTTATTGGTCCGGGCAGGCGTTGCGTATATCTCCTGAAGCACCCGTGCCAGTTGTTAAGGTTAAATCGGTTGAAGACCGCATAGGCGGCGCTGGCAATGTCGCGCTTAATATCGCCAAATTAGGCGGCAAAGTGACTTTGCTGGGTGTTGTGGGTGATGATGCCGAAAGTAAAATTTTAAGGGAGTTACTCGAAGCCGAGGGAGTGGTGTGCGATTTTGTTGTTGAGCCGTTGTTACGTAGCATCTGTAAGCTTCGTGTCATGGCGCAGCATCAACAATTGATCCGGCTGGATTTTGAAGATACGCCGATAAAATTTGATCAAGAGGCTTTAAAGACGGCCTTAATCAGGCATTTTCCACAAAACGATGTGGTAGTTTTTTCCGACTATGGCAAGGGAACTTTGGCGGATGTTTCAGCTTATATTATTGCCGCCAGACAAGCCGGTGTTAAGGTTTTGGTAGATCCCAAGGGTGTTGATTATCAGCGTTATGCGCAAGCTGACTTGATAACGCCGAACCTGGCTGAGTTACAAGCGGTGGTGGGGGCCTGTGAAAATAATCAACATTTAATTGAAAAAGGGCGTGAGCTTTTAGCTTTGTATCAAATTCCAACACTGTTATTGACTCGTGGCGAAGCGGGTATGACGCTGATAGATCATGATCAGGTGCATTCATTGCCGGCGCAAGCCAAAGATGTTTTTGATGTAACCGGAGCCGGAGACACGGTTATTGCTGTAATGGCTTTAGGTGTCTCGCTTGGTATGCCGTTGGTTGAAGTTATGTATCTGGCTAATTTGGCTGGCGGTATTGTGGTCGGTAAATTGGGAACATCAACGGTTTCATTACAAGAATTGGCGCGCGCCATGCACGGCGATAGAGATTCACTGTATGGCGTTGTTTCCGAAGAAGAATTGGCCAGGCTTTTTGCACGGGCAAAAGCCCATGATGAAAAAATCATAATGACTAATGGTTGCTTTGATTTGCTGCATGCCGGGCATGTCGCTTATTTGGAGCAGGCAAAAGCACTGGGTGATCGTTTGTGTGTGGCAGTTAATTCCGATGCTTCAGTTAAACAACTCAAGGGTGAATCACGACCGATTAACGGTTTACATGAACGTATGACAGTACTGGCCGCATTGGCTTGTGTTGACTGGGTGGTGCCGTTTACAGAAGAAACACCTGAGCGTTTGTATTGTGCATTGTTGCCTGATGTTATTGTTAAGGGTGGTGATTATAGCCCTGAGCAAGTCGTAGGTGGCGATTGCGTTATTAAGGCGGGTGGTGAAGTAAAAATATTGCAGTTTGTCGATGGTCAATCAACAACAGCGATGATTAACAAGGCGAGGAAGATGGAATGATTATTGTCACGGGTGGTGCTGGTTTTATAGGGAGTAATCTGATTCGGGCATTAAATCAGCGCGGTGAAAGTAATATATTGTTGATTGACCACTTGGTCAATGGTCGAAAGATGCACAATATAGCGGATCTTGATGTGGCTGATTACATGGATAAAACGGAATTTATCGAACAGATTGAAAAGCCGGGTTTTTTAAGTGGTGTACGGGCAATTTTTCATCAGGGTGCTTGTTCTGCAACCACGGAATGGGATGGACAGTTTGTTATGAAAAATAACTATGACTACTCAAAGCGCTTATTGCATTGTTGTATTGAAAATAACATTGCTTTTATTTATGCGTCTTCTGCTTCGGTTTATGGGAACGGAGAGCATGGCTTTCGTGTTGACCGTAGTTGTGAGCAGCCCATTAATATGTATGCTTATTCAAAGTTTCAATTCGATCAATATGTTCGGCGGGTATTGCCGACAACAACAATTCCGATTGTAGGCTTTCGCTATTTTAATGTTTACGGCCCAAGAGAACAGCACAAAGGGGCTATGAGTAGTACAACGTTCCATTTTAATCAACAGGTCATAGCGCAAAAAAAGGCAAAATTGTTTGAGGGTTGTGATGGCATGGCTAATGGCGAACAACAACGCGATTTTGTTTATGTCGATGATGTGGTCGATGTTAATTTATGGTTTCTTGATCATCCAGAGCAGCGTGGTATTTACAATGTAGGGACGGGTAAGGCGGAAACGTTTAATGCTGTTGCCAACGCAGTCATTGCTTGGCATAAGGACGGTTGTATTGAATACATTCCTTTTCCGGAGCATCTAAAGGGAGCCTATCAAAGTTATACGCAGGCAGATATTTCCGGATTAACGCAGGCAGGTTATACCAAAGAGTTTTTATCTGTTAAACAGGGAGTTACAAAATATCTGGATTGGCTGAATCTAGGTGTGAGGTAATTAAACATATAACCGCTTGACGGTTTTGATTGTGGCTGTATAATACGCAGTTCTTTCGGGGCAGCGACTTCGGAAGGGCAGGAGGCTTTAAGTTAAAGTTAACACGGAGGTTGACAAGTTGTTCAGGTAGGCTATAATGGCCGGCTTCTTCGGGGTAACGTAGTTTGACCCTGAACCAAGACAGCAACAGGCAATGTCGACAAGGAGTTGACAAACCGAATCCGCTCTGTATAATAGGCGGACTCAACGGTGCTGCGGCACCAACGCTCTTTAACAACTTGATCAAAATAATTTGTGTGGGTACTTGTGGTGATTGTTAGGCTGTTAAAAAATAATCGACACAAAAACAACACATTAAGAAGTAATTTTTAACGTTTAGTTTTGTAGTCGAGCCAAGATTGGCTACTCATCTTATTGAGTGGCAAACTGATTTAAACTGAAGAGTTTGATCATGGCTCAGATTGAACGCTGGCGGTATGCTTAACACATGCAAGTCGAACGGTAACAGGCCTTCGGGCGCTGACGAGTGGCGGACGGGTGAGTAACGCGTAGGAATCTGCCTTATAGTGGGGGACAACGTGGGGAAACCCACGCTAATACCGCATACGCCCTACGGGGGAAAGGAGGGGATCTTCGGACCTTTCGCTATGAGATGAGCCTGCGTTAGATTAGCTAGTTGGTAGGGTAAAGGCCTACCAAGGCGACGATCTATAGCTGGTCTGAGAGGACGATCAGCCACACTGGGACTGAGACACGGCCCAGACTCCTACGGGAGGCAGCAGTGGGGAATATTGGACAATGGGCGAAAGCCTGATCCAGCAATACCGCGTGTGTGAAGAAGGCCTTAGGGTTGTAAAGCACTTTCAATTGGGAGGAAAACCTGCCGGTCAATACCCGGTAGCTTGACATTACCTTTAGAAGAAGCACCGGCTAACTCCGTGCCAGCAGCCGCGGTAATACGGAGGGTGCGAGCGTTAATCGGAATTACTGGGCGTAAAGCGTGCGTAGGTGGTTCGTTAAGTCAGATGTGAAAGCCCTGGGCTCAACCTGGGAACTGCATTTGAAACTGGCGGACTAGAGTTTAGTAGAGGGGAGTGGAATTTCAGGTGTAGCGGTGAAATGCGTAGATATCTGAAGGAACACCAGTGGCGAAGGCGACTCCCTGGACTAAAACTGACGCTGAGGTACGAAAGCGTGGGTAGCAAACAGGATTAGATACCCTGGTAGTCCACGCCGTAAACGATGTCGACTAGCCGTTGGTCCTATTTACAGGATTAGTGGCGCAGCTAACGCATTAAGTCGACCGCCTGGGGAGTACGGCCGCAAGGTTAAAACTCAAATGAATTGACGGGGGCCCGCACAAGCGGTGGAGCATGTGGTTTAATTCGATGCAACGCGAAGAACCTTACCTACCCTTGACATCCAGAGAATCTGTTAGAGATAGTAGAGTGCCTTCGGGAGCTCTGAGACAGGTGCTGCATGGCTGTCGTCAGCTCGTGTCGTGAGATGTTGGGTTAAGTCCCGTAACGAGCGCAACCCTTGTCCTTAGTTGCCAGCGGGTAATGCCGGGAACTCTAGGGAGACTGCCGGTGATAAACCGGAGGAAGGTGGGGACGACGTCAAGTCATCATGGCCCTTATGGGTAGGGCTACACACGTGCTACAATGGCCGGTACA
The DNA here is from genome assembly GCF_022788635.1 of Methylobacter sp. S3L5C. Taxonomy (NCBI): domain Bacteria; kingdom Pseudomonadati; phylum Pseudomonadota; class Gammaproteobacteria; order Methylococcales; family Methylococcaceae; genus Methylobacter; species Methylobacter sp. S3L5C. Next base: position 1,740,496 of record NZ_CP076024.1, read on the forward strand.
GAGGGCTGCGAACTGGCGACAGTAAGCAAATCCCAGAAAGCCGGTCTTAGTCCGGATTGGAGTCTGCAACTCGACTCCATGAAGTCGGAATCGCTAGTAATCGCGAATCAGAATGTCGCGGTGAATACGTTCCCGGGCCTTGTACACACCGCCCGTCACACCATGGGAGTGGGTTGCAAAAGAAGTGGGTAGTCTAACCTTCGGGAGGGCGCTCACCACTTTGTGATTCATGACTGGGGTGAAGTCGTAACAAGGTAGCCCTAGGGGAACCTGGGGCTGGATCACCTCCTTACAAAGATGGTCTATCGTCATCATGCGTATCCACAACAAATTATTTTGATCAGTAGCAGTATGAGCCCAGGGCCTGTAGCTCAGTTGGTTAGAGCGCACCCCTGATAAGGGTGAGGTCGGTGGTTCGAGTCCACCCAGGCCCACCACCTTGCCGCAAGGTAAGCGTGATGAGGCCTGGGGGATGTAAGCAAGAACAAGCAAGACACACTGGGGCTATAGCTCAGCTGGGAGAGCACCTGCCTTGCACGCAGGGGGTCAGCGGTTCGATCCCGCTTAGCTCCACCAATTCTATAACGTTTCGATTCGCAAAACGAATCAGCAGAGACCTTATAGAATTGGTGTATATACTTTATACACGAATAGCTCTTTAACAATTTGGAAATCTGTAACAACGTAATCTTGATCTGTAAAGGTGACAGGATTACGCAACGAGTTCGAGTACACAGACGAAGTCAGCAAATAGTAGCAAGGCTAGCAACATTAAGCAATTAATCAAGCAAAACCGGCGACTAGATAGCGAAACAACAGAAAAGTACGCGAATGAGTTCTCAAAAACAGAAAAAAGCGATTAAGAAAGCTGATCGGTATAACACGTAATGCTGTTAACCGACTGGCCAGGCAACAGAAAACACCCTGTTGGCTGGTGGGTCGGCGAAAACAGACTTATTGGGGTTATATGGTCAAGTGAATAAGCGCATACGGTGGATGCCTAGGCAGTGAGAGGCGATGAAGGACGTTGTAGCATGCGATAAGTCTCGGGGAGTTTGCAAACTAACTTTGATCCGAGAATTTCCGAATGGGGAAACCCGGCGTGCATCAGCACGTCACATTACAGTGAATACATAGCTGTATTGAGCGAACCCGGAGAACTGAAACATCTAAGTACCCGGAGGAAAAGAAATCAACCGAGATTCCCCTAGTAGCGGCGAGCGAACGGGGATTAGCCCTTAAGTTGTATAGTTGTTAGTGGAACAGTCTGGAAAGTCTGGCGATACAGGGTGATAGCCCCGTACACGAAAACGCTATACAGTGAAAACGAGTAGGTCGGAGCACGTGAAACTTTGACTGAACATGGGGGGACCATCCTCCAAGGCTAAATACTCCTTACTGACCGATAGTGAACCAGTACCGTGAGGGAAAGGCGAAAAGAACCCCGGAGAGGGGAGTGAAATAGATCCTGAAACCGTATGCGTACAAGCAGTGGGAGCACCCTCGTGGTGTGACTGCGTACCTTTTGTATAATGGGTCAGCGACTTAATCTCAGTGGCAAGCTTAACCGAATAGGGGAGGCGTAGCGAAAGCGAGTCTTAATAGGGCGTTTAGTCGCTGGGATTAGACCCGAAACCGGGCGATCTATCCATGGCCAGGCTGAAGGTGAGGTAATACTTACTGGAGGGCCGAACCCACGTATGTTGAAAAATGCGGGGATGAGCTGTGGATCGGAGTGAAAGGCTAATCAAGCTCGGAGATAGCTGGTTCTCCTCGAAAGCTATTTAGGTAGCGCCTCGTGTATAACTGTTGGGGGTAGAGCACTGTTTCGGCTAGGGGGTCATCTCGACTTACCAACCCGATGCAAACTCCGAATACCAACAAGTTTGAGCACGGGAGACACACGGCGGGTGATAAGGTCCGTCGTGGAAAGGGAAACAGCCCAGACCGTCAGCTAAGGTCCCAAAATCTATGCTCAGTGGGAAACGATGTGGAAAGGCCCAGACAGCCAGGAGGTTGGCTTAGAAGCAGCCATCCTTTAAAGAAAGCGTAATAGCTCACTGGTCGAGTCGGTCTGCGCGGAAGATTTACCGGGGCTAAGCATAGTACCGAAGCTACGGGTTCATCTTTTAGATGAGCGGTAGAGGAGCGTTCTGTACGCCTGCGAAGGTGAACTGAGAAGTTTGCTGGAGGTATCAGAAGTGCGAATGCTGACATGAGTAACGATAATGGGGGTGAAAAACCCCCACGCCGAAAACCCAAGGTTTCCTGCGCAACGCTAATCGACGCAGGGTTAGTCGGTACCTAAGGCGAGGCTGAAAAGCGTAGTCGATGGAAAGCAGGTTAATATTCCTGCACTAGTAGTAACTGCGATGGGGTGACGGAGAAGGCTAGGTCAGCTGACGGTTGGAAGTGTCAGTTTAAGCGAGTAGGGAGGGTTCTTAGGCAAATCCGGGAACCTCTATTCTGAGACGTGATGACGAGACTCTCCTCGGAGAGACGAAGTGATTGATGCCATGCTTCCAAGAAAAACCTCTAAGCTTCAGGTTACTAGTAGCCGTACCCCAAACCGACACAGGTGGGTGGGATGAGAATTCTAAGGCGCTTGAGAGAACTCGGCTGAAGGAACTAGGCAAAATGATACCGTAACTTCGGGAGAAGGTATGCCCTTGGTAAGTGAAGTCCCTTGCGGATGGAGCTGAAGAGGGTTGCAATAAAATGGTGGCTGCGACTGTTTAGCAAAAACATAGCACTCTGCAAACTCGGAAGAGGAAGTATAGGGTGTGACGCCTGCCCGGTGCTGGAAGGTTAATTGATGGGGTTATCTTCGGAGAAGCTCTTGATCGAAGCCCCAGTAAACGGCGGCCGTAACTATAACGGTCCTAAGGTAGCGAAATTCCTTGTCGGGTAAGTTCCGACCTGCACGAATGGCGTAACGATGGCCACACTGTCTCCAGCCGAGACTCAGTGAAATTGAAATTGCGGTGAAGATGCCGTATACCCGCGGCTAGACGGAAAGACCCCGTGAACCTTTACTATAGCTTGACACTGGACTTTGAATCGATTTGTGTAGGATAGGTGGGAGACTTAGAAGCCGGAACGCTAGTTTTGGTGGAGTCAACCTTGAAATACCACCCTGGTTTATTTGAAGTTCTAACCTGGATCCATTATCTGGATTGGGGACAGTGTCTGGTGGGTAGTTTGACTGGGGCGGTCTCCTCCTAAAGAGTAACGGAGGAGCACGAAGGTACCCTCAGCCTGGTCGGAAATCAGGCAATGAGTGCAATGGCATAAGGGTGCTTGACTGCGAGATAGACACATCGAGCAGGTACGAAAGTAGGTCATAGTGATCCGGTGGTTCTGTATGGAAGGGCCATCGCTCAACGGATAAAAGGTACTCCGGGGATAACAGGCTGATACCGCCCAAGAGTTCATATCGACGGCGGTGTTTGGCACCTCGATGTCGGCTCATCACATCCTGGGGCTGAAGCAGGTCCCAAGGGTATGGCTGTTCGCCATTTAAAGTGGTACGCGAGCTGGGTTCAGAACGTCGTGAGACAGTTCGGTCCCTATCTGCCGTGGGCGTTTGAGATTTGAGGGAAGCTGCTCCTAGTACGAGAGGACCGGAGTGGACGAACCTCTGGTGTTCCGGTTGTCATGCCAATGGCATTGCCGGGTAGCTACGTTCGGACAGGATAACCGCTGAAAGCATCTAAGCGGGAAGCCCCTCCCAAGATGAGATCTCACTGGGACCATGAGTCCCCTGAAGGGCCCTGGAAGACTACCAGGTTGATAGGCACGGTGTGGAAGCGCAGTAATGTGTGAAGCTAACGTGTACTAATTGCCCGTGAGGCTTGACCATATAACACCCAATCAGTTTGGGCGAGTTATACGCCGGGACGGTTAGCAATAACTGTTCTGGCCAGCCGATTATCGCTAATCACTGTAAAAAAGAACACAAAAAAAGCAGCAAAAAGTTAGTTGATATGAAGCTAACCAAAAAAGTGTTACAGATTTCCAGCGTTGTGTTTAACCGCACAGCGAAGACCGTCGACAGGCAAATAAAATAGCCTGCGACGACACCAGTTTGCTTGGTGACCATAGCGAGCGTGAACCACCCGATCCCATCCCGAACTCGGAAGTGAAACCGCTTAGCGCCGATGATAGTGTGGCAGTTTGCCATGCGAAAGTAGGGAATTGCCAAGCGCTTAAATTAAAAACCCAAGATAATCTCTTGGGTTTTTTTTTGCCAAAAATTTATACGTAAACTCAGACATGGTAGTCGTGGAATTTGCTTTATATAGAAAATACATCACTATGAATAATAAGGTATAATTTAAACTTTTCGTGGTAACTCCAGTAAATAAAGCATGTCAGAAACACATCCAGAATTGCAACGGCGTCGTACATTCGCCATCATTTCACATCCAGATGCGGGTAAAACCACCATTACTGAAAAACTCTTGTTATTCGGTGGTGCTATTCAGCTTGCCGGTTCGGTAAAAGGGCGTAAAGCGGCGCGTCACGCGACCTCTGACTGGATGGAGATGGAAAAAGAACGAGGTATTTCTGTTACCACGTCAGTAATGCAGTTTGAACATAATAATTGCATTATTAACCTGCTCGACACTCCCGGACATGAAGACTTTTCGGAAGATACTTATCGAACGTTAACTGCGGTAGATTCAGCGCTGATGGTAATAGACGTTGCCAAAGGCGTTGAAATGCGCACGATTAAGTTAATGGAAGTGTGTCGGTTACGTACTACGCCCATTCTTACCTTTATTAATAAATTGGATAGGGAAGGACGTGAACCCATTGAATTAATGGACGAAGTCGAAAATGTATTAAAAATTAAATGTGCACCTATGACATGGCCTATTGGCATGGGTAAACGCTTTAAAGGGGTTTATCATCTTTATAAAGATGAAATTCATTTGTTTAGCGCACAACATGGCGGAAAAATTGCTGAAGCCCAAGTTATCAAAGGTTTAAATAATCCCAAACTGGATGAATTGCTTAAATATCAGGCAGAAGAATTACGGGACGAAATTGAATTGGTTAAAGGTGCCAGTCACGAGTTTGATCTTGAAGACTATCTGGCAGGAAATTTAACGCCGGTGTTTTTTGGTTCTGCCGTCAATAATTTCGGGATTCTTGAGTTACTGGATGCCTTCTCGGAATATGCGCCATCACCCAGGCCAAGACAGGCCGAACAGCGAGTCGTTTCCCCTGAAGAGGAAAAATTTACCGGTTTTGTATTTAAAGTTCAGGCCAACATGGATCCATCTCATAGAGACCGGGTTGCGTTTTTGCGTGTATGTTCCGGTAAATTCGATAAAGGCATGAAGGTTCATCATGTTCGCATTAATAAAACTATTCAGGTTGGTAATGCCATCACCTTTCAGGCAGACACCCGTAAAAGCGTAGAAGAAGCATATCCCGGTGATATCATTGGTTTACATAACCACGGCACCATTCAGGTTGGTGATACTTTTACTCAAGGTGAAATACTTAAATATGGCGGTATTCCTTATTTTGCTCCTGAATTATTCCGTCGGGTTATTTTAAAAGATCCGCTGAGAGCCAAAGCCTTACAAAAGGGACTTGTGCAACTGACTGAAGAAGGCGCAACGCAGTTATTTAAACCATTAAAAAATAATGACCTTATTCTGGGTGCAGTCGGTATTTTACAATTTGACGTTACCGCATTTCGACTGAAAGGCGAATATAATGTTGAATGTGTTTATGATGCTGTGCCCATCTCAACGGTGCGCTGGGTCAGTTCTGACAAGCCCGCTAAACTTGAAGATTTCAAGAAAAAAGCATTTGATAATCTGGCTGAAGACGGTGGTGGTTATCTGGTTTATCTTGCCAATAGCCGGGTAAATTTACAGTTGACAGAGGAACGTTGGCCGGATATTAAATTCAGTGCTACCAGAGAATTATAGGTAATAGTTTAACCTTGCAAAAATCAATCCCAAAGCCAAGTGCTTGGGGATTGATTAAATAACGAGCAAACCTTGGTACTATAAATATTAAAGACGCGTACGTTATTAGATAGAAGGTTTAATCAGTCAGGCGTTTACTGATACGAGCGTAAGCATCTTTCAACTCTTCACCCACTATTTTAGCTTTGGCTATAAACTCTTCCGATGTTTCTTTTGATTCATCAGCGATCTCAGCCGCCTTGATTTTTAGGGTATCCCAATGTTTATCTGCTTCTTCAAATTCTTCCTTGGCTTCCATAGAAGCGAGATGAAGTTTTAGCGTAATTTCATCACGTTCTGATTTCAACTTTTCCAATAAATTATCAAATTCTATTTTGACTGACATGATTTACCTCATTGTTACTTGATTAAAAATTCGGAGTATCAGGAATAAAAACATTCTATCCTAAAGGTTTTTATTATTAGAAAGCTATTTAGTGATCCACAACTTGCTCTTTTCAAACTATATCATAGCTTAAAAATTTTGCATGGTCTTTATTCTGGTGCGATTAAAAACCATGGTCTATTTTTGTGCAGCGGTTATAAATCGATTTCCGGATAAGGTAATACTCCAGAGAGTTATAAAAAACGACAATTTATAGATTCAAAAACAGCACAGGTTAATCTTCCTGATGCATAAGCACCGGTGTCTAAACCGATACGATTATGAAGAATTTCCGGCTCATCAGTGATGGTATGTCCATGTACGATGATCTTGCCGTGAAATAAGTCGCTAGTTAAAAATTCTTCCCGAATCCACAGCATATCTTCAGGGCGTTGAAGATGAAGTTTAATTTTAGGTTTAATGCCGGCATGTACAAAAAAATAGTTACCTATTTCATATTTAAGGGCTAAGTGTTCAAAAAAATCTGAATGTCTGGCGGGTAATTTTTTTTTAAATTCAACTTGTAATCGTGCTAAATCAGTTAAAGTTGGAATGCCATCAATATGCACACCGTAACTTGCCAGTGTTGACAGGCCGCCAAATTTGAACCAGTCGTGAGCAATTAAGGCGTCTTTACCCAATAAAAATTGTAATAAAACCTGTTCATGATTACCTAATAAAAATACTTTTTTAAAGTCAGGAAAATTATTTCCTAACAAACAATCAACAACTTGTCTGGATTGATTTCCTCTATCGATGTAATCACCCAGATAGACCAGTATTTTAACACCCTCAAAATGTGCGGCATCAAAGCTGATTTTCTGGTGAGCTTCTAACAATAAATCTAAGCGACCATGAATATCGCCAATACAATAAAGCCTGTGGTTTTTTGGTAAGCCAGGGACGGAGGGCTCATTTTTTTTTGAGCATAGAATTTTTTTTAAGATAGATTTCAAAACAGTATTAGATTTTTTCCAGTCATCAAGTGAATAAGGCAATTTCCTAAGAAGAATATACCCAAGTCGCTGGCCTTTTTATTCATTGTCTGCGTTGTCAAAATATTTACGTAGCAAGCTACGCGCCTGTTTTTCCGCCTTGAAAATAAAAAAAATTCTGAGCCACTTGGGTATATTCATTCTTGGATATCGCCTAAATTAAAGCCTCTTTAAAGAGTCGTTTTTAGTTTTAACAGGTAAGGTAATAAATTAAATTGAAACTCAGCCATAACTAACTAACTAACTAACCAACCAACCAACCAACCAACCAACCAACCAACCAACCAACCTGCGTGATTGTTTGGTTATTAGCTTACACGTTTTTTTTTATAATTTGCATTATAGTTTTTAGTTTTGTAAGTATTTAACGATAGTTATGTTAGTCTGTCCATGATAATCAAGGGATTCATAACAATATGCAAAAACTGTTTTTGTTACCCATATTATCTAGCGTTAGCCGCTTCCTAATTTTTATAGTCCCGTTATCTTTTATTTGATTTCCATCATGACTACTGAAGTTGTTTGATTGACCACTCCAAAAACGTAATTTTTGAGAATTTTTATGACATCATCATTCAAGAGTTCGCAGGATAAAAATAAAGGCTTAACATTACGAACATTACTGCGCGATGCGACTCATCACCATCACTTACAGCTCAATCGACATCTGTTACTCGCGGGACTGACGCAGCCAAACTATCCGTTAAGCCATTACCAGACTCTGCTATGCACTTATTATCAGCTTTATGCCTTACTGGAAGGGCGTATCAATTTATTTCTTAAAGGTCATTTGGTAGCATTTAATTATAGCGAACGCAGCAAGTTATCCTGGCTGATTAAAGATCTGGATTTTTTTCAAATTGATATTCTGGCTCTGCATACTTTGTCACAAACCGCGACCGATTTTTTAAAAATAGAGACTATCGGGCAACTGGTGGGAGTGCTGTACGTGGTGGAAGGATCTACCTTGGGTGGGCAGATGATTTCTCAAGTGTTGGCAAAAAATTATAGTTTTAGGCATGATGCCGGTAGTTGTTTTTTTATCGGTTATGGCGAAAAGACAATGACCTTCTGGCAACAATTCATTGCTTTTTCTGATACCCTTTCGGGCGATAAACACGAATGCCAAGCCGCAGTTGAGGCAGCTGGCCAGACTTTTCAATTATTTAATCAGGTTCTGGATGACGTTGTGCATCAAAACTACATGACGGTATCTTAAGCGATGAATAAGGTAAATCAACAGGCGCTGGAACAAGCTTTACAACTCTGTGCTGCAGAGCCCATTCATCAGATTGGCAATATTCAGCCGCATGGTGCAGTACTGGTTTTAAGTGCGGACAGTCAGCGCACCATACTTCAGGCTAGTGCCAATATTAACTGTTTTATTGATTTTTCTGGCGATGTTGTACTTGGTAAATCACTGGCAGAATTGATAGGAACTTCTTCAGCATTACATATTGAGCAGTTGCTTTTCGATACCCCAATCCACCACCAGGCTACCTGTTTAATCAGCGTTTATCAGTAACAAATATCGGTAGACCTTGATGTACATATTTATAGTGCCGGTGTTTTCTGGGTATTGGAATTATGCAATGACGATGGTTTGCCCAAGCGAGAAAAACTGGGTGAACTGCTTATGCACATGCAGAATTCACTACTGGCTATCGAATCAGGTACTGAAACTACCGGTTACTTTGAACAAGTGACAGGATTGGTGCAAGCGCTGACCGGCTATGATAGTGTTATGGTTTATCGTTTTGAAGCTAATTGGGACGGCGAGGTTATTGCGCAAAGTCGCATTGAAGCTGCCAAAGCCTATTTGGGTTCACGATTTCCTGCCAGTGATATTCCGCCACAGGCCAGGTACTTGTACACTAAAAATCTGGTACGTATCGTTGCGGATGCCGGCGTTAAACCGGTTCCTGTAGTACCGGTATTAAATCCGGTCAATCAACAACCGCTTGATATGACTTATTCAGCACTGCGCAGCCTTTCTCCGATCCATTTAGAATACCTCGGCAATATGGGGGTTCAGGCATCAATGGTAATTTCACTGCTGCAAAACGGGCGCTTATGGGGTTTGATTTCTTGCCATCACATGACCTCAAAACGGGTGTCGTTTGCCATGCGGGAAGCGGCCGTATTTATTTCCCGAATGATATCAACAGAACTAACCTCGATTGAGATGAGGAATGAGCGCTTGCTGCTCAACAAAGTCTCGTCTATTAAAACGACGTTACTTAAATCCATCCTCATCCATTCTGAAATAGAGGTTCTGGGCAGTTTAAGCGCTGATCTACTTAATTTAGTGGATGCTTCAGGTATGATTGTTGTTGTCGAAGGTCAGCGTTATTTTCAGGGTCAGGTACCTGAACCTGAAGCTGTTGACGCGCTTCTGAACTGGTTAAGCTTGCAGTCAATAACCGACGTTTTCAGCTGCGATCATCTGTCAAAACAGTTTCCTCCTGCCAGCGCTTATACAGAAATTGCATCAGGAATCATAACAACGGCACTTTCAAGCGATATGTGTAATTGCCTTATTTGGTTGCGCAAAGAGAAACAACGCACAGTCAAATGGGCAGGTAGTTACGAGCAAGGTCTCGTACAAACTGCGGCTGGAAATTTCCGTCTTAATCCTCGCAGTTCCTTTGAAAGTTGGTCGGAATTATGGCGTGGATACAGTGACCATTGGACTGCAGCTGATATCAATATTGTTAATGCCTTAGGGAAAACCTTGTCGGAAGGGTTAGCGCAGAAACATAACGATCAATTGGCAAAAAATGAACGTGACAGCTTGCGGAAACTTAACCTTGTGATGGAAGCTGAGCGTGCAGAGGTCTTGGGTCGCCTGCAGAAAATTGCCGACCAGTTACCGGACATGATTTTTCAACTTCATTTGAGTGTTGACGGAAAAACCTCTTTTCCTTTCGTCAGCGAAGGCATTCGTGACATATATCGACTAGTCCCTGAGGACGTTAGCGAGAATGCATCAAAACTGTTTGCTTTGGTTCATCCAGACGACTACGACGACTTTATTGCCGTCACCCACGAATCGGCTCTAAATTTAACCCCGATTAGCCATGAATTCCGTGTGAAGTATGACGATGGCACGGAGCGCTGGCTGTTTCGAAAGTCTCAGCCGCAACGAGAAGCTGATGGTTCTACACTTTGGCATGGTTTCACTACAGACATTACCGAACGCAAGCAGTCGGAAGACAAGCTGCGACTTAACAATGAAGCTCTGAAAGTAATCACCCAGGGTGTCCTCATCGCCAGTAATGACCAGAGTATCTTGTGGGCTAATGATGCTTTTGCATCAATTACCGGTTATAGTCAGGCAGAAATTCTGGGCCGGAATTGTCGATTTGTTCAAGGCCCACTTACCGATCTACAAACGTTGAACGAGATTCGTGTGGCGTTAAAAAGTTTGAAGCCATACTTCGGCGAAATACTCAATTACCGCAAAGACGGCACTATCTTCTGGAACGAACTGACGATTTCTTTTGTGTTTGATGCGCAAGGTCAACTGACTCACTTTATTAGTACGACTCGTGATATCACCGAGCGTAAGTATCAGGAACAGCAGGACCGGGAGCATTTAAGCCAGCTTGCCCATGTCACTCGTCTTGGTTTAATGGGTGAAATGGCTTCCGGGATTGCTCATGAAGTCAACCAGCCTCTGACTGCAATCGCTACCTATTCACAAGTTAGCTTAAACCTGATGAAAGCTGAAAATCCTGATTTGATCAAGCTTGCCGAGATTTCATACAAAACCCAGCAACAGGCATTAAGAGCGGGGCAAATCATTCGTCGCTTGAGAGACTTTGTTAAAGGCAATACAAAACAAACCGCGTGCATTGATATTAACGAATTAATAAATGAAGCTGCCAACTTATGTCTATCTGAACTTAAACACGGCAACATCACGCTATCAGTTGAATTACAGCAAAACTTGCCGTTTGTGATTGTTGATACTATTCAAATTGAACAGGTCATCATAAATCTGCTTCGAAACAGCGCCGATGCCTTGGAAAGTTGTCTCGAAAACCAGCACCGTAAAATATCCATTCATAGTCTGTTAATGCCCAATGAGACTATAGAAGTCAGGGTAAAAGACAATGGCCCCGGCATTGATGACGAGCAGCAACAAAAAATAATAATGCCTTTTTACACTACCAAGTCTGACGGCATGGGCATGGGATTATCAATCAGTCGCTCCATTATTGAGGCTCATGAAGGTACTTTGCGATTCAACAGCAAAGTGGGAAAGGGCACTACATTTTATTTCAACCTGCCAATAGAGAGCAAAGCGGGTCAGTATTAATCATAGATTAACATTGATTCTTTCAACCAGCATAACCCAAGGTAAATAGCATTTTGTCGGAATGATTACTACCGGGAGAATCGTCTTCGACGCCTAAAGCGGTAACAATACGATTCATACAATTAATAATTGAGCAGATACAAACAGAATCAAAATAAGCGTGTTCATCCCAGCCTGCATCGAATATTTGTTGAGCATCGGCAGGCGTTATTTTGTCAGGTGTAAGGGTTAGTTTTTTTATAAAACGGAGGATTGGTTTTAGTTTGTCATCTATTTTGGGACTGTTGATATCCGTTTTTAAGGCGGTAAATACCGATTCATCAAGACCTGAAGCCACCGAAGCGGCTTTATGGAAGTCATAAGATATACTGCATTGATTTAAATCTGACGTGTAAGCAAACAGTAACTCACGTATTCCCTTGCTGAAAGGTGAAAGGTTACCCATGATTTCTTCCATGGCCTTGAACATCAACACCCGACGACGCGGATATTTTTCCAGTATATCTGACAAGGTATTAAGAGCCGGGCTTGACGTTTTATTTAACATGATAGCTCCTGATGATAGCGGTATACACCCGATAATTGATTGCTATATCCGGTTAAACTGCCAGGAGGTTGCCAGAGAATAGGAATTGTGCGAGGGGAAGCCATTTTTAGTCGGATTTTTTGGTCATTTGAGGCGAATAGTTGTGCCATTAAACGAAAATCTGGCAGAAATGGCTTTTCCGCAGTCGGTTTTCTATACTCGGACAGCCTCTGTAAGATATTAAAAATCGAAACTTTCAACTTCTGCGATTAAAAAAAGTGGTGTACCGCCAGTTGAAATAGTAACGGCATGTTGCGCTGTTTCCTGACCGCCAAGTGAGTTTAAACAAGTCTCCAGATCTTGCATTGACGGGAAATAAATTTCGGCAATACGATGAAAAGGTGTTTGTTCGAGACCTACCGCAACTTTAATAAGAGAGGCAACAAAGCGGGTTTTACCAGCCAGTTTTTCTATGGCCATCGGGACATGCTCTTGGGCATAGCGATGTTCAAAAGTATCAATATCGGTAGGCGTTGGGTACATCACAATCAATTTTGCTGCTTTCATGGTCTGCTCATATTGTTTTCTTTAATGGAGATCCACTATATATTGAAAGGTAAGCGTTTGTATAATACCGGCTTTCTATGGAACAATAGGTTTTTTCTATACTAAGAGCGTTATCATGGAAATACAGCAAATCCGTTATTTTTTGGCAGTCTGTGATCATGGCACCATCACGCATGCGGCGCAACGTAGTTATGTCTCGCAGCCGTCGTTGACTCAGGCAATAAAAAAGCTGGAAGATGAAATAGGCGGAGTGTTGTTCGCACGAACTCGTTCAGGTTGTCAGTTAACGCCGTTAGGCCGTATGGTTGAACCCAATTTCAGGCAAATTTATAAAGACCTTCAGGCAACCAAAGCAGAGGCAATTCGTTTTACCCGCTTAAATACCATTCCTTTACGTATTGGCCTAATGAAAACGATAGGCTCACAACGCCTGAGTCCTTGTTTGGCAGGGTTTCAGCAAGATTTTCCAAATATCGAACTGGAATTAATTGTCGACAGCGAAGTCGCTTTATTAAAGCAACTGGATTTGGAATTACTGGATATCGTAATCAGTGCGCCTATACATACTTTGGCAGCACCGTATCAATCAAAAGTACTCTACGAAGAACGCTATGTAGTGGCATTTAGCGCTACGCATCGCTTTAATCAATTGCAAAAAATCGATCTTAAAGCTCTTCAGTCAGAACCTTATTTAGACCGGCTAAACTGTGAGTTAAGGGAAGGTTTGAAAGAGGTGTGCCACAATCAGGACATTGATCTTTATGCGGCTTATCGCAGTAACAGCGAAGAATGGATTCTGCGTATGGTAGAAGAGGGGATCGGTGTTGCATTAATGCCCGAATATACCCTGCCGAAGGAGGCAACCAACATCAGTTATCGTTATCTTGTTGAGCCGGCAATCAGTCGTCAGCTTTATGTGATTTACATGCAGCAGATATCAGTAAAGTCCGAATTACAGGCATTGATTAGCCATTTAAGCCTTGCATAAAATGGGTTGTTGGCTCTGAATGCTGTTAAACGGTAAAAACTAGTGAGCTTGCTTTATCGGTGGTGAAGCAAAAGGCCGGGCCAGTGGCTCACCGACAAAAATGCCTTGTCCGGGTTCCGAAACACTCTTCCAGTAAGCCTCAATCAAAGAATTGCCTCGCAGATAATAATAGAGCAATATACCGGGATGAGAAAATTTGACCGGATAGTTACAAGGCTCGACGACAGCGCCATAGCTGGCAGTCGCTCCCGCAGTTATCCAGTCAAGAATATTCATTTGATTGCTACCCGTCAAAACGCCACCTGTTGAGGTTAAATGATCGGCGATTGCCCCCGGTAGATAAGTGTTTTTGTCAATATTGGGTACTTGCATTAAACCGGTAAAATAAAACATAACATCAGTTTTGTTTTCAAGTGAATTTTGTTCCAGATAATTAACGGGCCATTGCCCTGCAAATACTTTGGCCACTTCAGGAAAATAAATTGCTCGCGTACTACGTGCCTGATCGCTGGTTTTTAATAAATACGCCGAACCTTGGGGACGAGTGAAATCAGAGGCAACTCCACGATCAATCAGACGCTTGACGTCTTCAAAAGAGCGTCCAGCCAAAGTCATGGTAGGACGCCAGCGATAATCGGTAAACGGTTTTTGACTATCAGATGAAAAATAAGGGCTTTTACGAGTTTCCTCACAAACCTTCGCACAAAAGGCTTTGTCAAAACCCGCTGCAAAAGCGGTAGTAATCGACATGCAATCAACACGAAAAGGCTTTAGCCACGTCAATACAAATGCTTGTACCTGATTCGGGGTTTGTTTGTCTACCTGGTGTTTAAGGACGGCAAATTCTTTTTTTGACAAAGCGTTAGCTGATGCATCAAAGCGGATATGAATAATATTTTCCGGTGGAATCTGCCGTATGTCTTGATAATAATTGGTAATACGAATACTTAAGGGGTCTTCATCATTTACAATCACAGCCAGTTGTTTAGACGTTAGCGCTGGCAAAGGCCGGTATAGTAAAGGAATTGTTGCAGCATGCAAGATGTCGGTGAAAAATAATAAAACCAGTGCTAAAGTAATAAAGTTAGGTTTTTTTATCGGCATTCTTTAAGTCCCTTCATATTAAATTGTGGCACAGCTTCGTTTTTTGATTCTAGATATATTACTATAAGCGCACGTCAATATTACAAAAATATGTAGATAGTTTTACGAGTGCAGAAAAATCGTCTGGAGTGTGTGCTTAATTTAACTACTTGATATTTGGTAAAGCATTAAAGATATTTTGCCAGAATAATTTTCATTAAAAAGTCACATTTGCTTTATATTATAAACGTTCCGCCACTTATGTTGATAATTCCAGTATCAAACACAAGGAAGCCATGGATGGCAATATTGGCTTACGCAAACCAAATTTTAGCGATTTAACGGGATTGACAAATGCTGCCAATGACTTTATTGTCAGACAAGCTTATCGCTTTTCTGCGAGACTGAAGATGACGCAACTGCGAACCCCGTACTATCTTATTGACGAAGTCAGGCTGCAAAAAAACCTCGAAATCATACAATACCTACGCGATGAATCCGGTGTCAAGTCAGTACTAGCATTGAAATGCTTTTCAACTTGGTGCGTGTTTGATTTGATGCGTCAGTACATGGATGGAACAACGAGTAGCTCGCTTTTCGAGGCGCGACTTGGGCGCGAGAAATTTGGTAAGGAGGTGCATGCCTACAGCGTTGCTTACTCTGCTGAAGAAGTTGAAGCGGTGGTCAAGATTGCCGATAAAGTGATATTTAATTCCGTCTCTCAACTCAATACCTATCACCACTGCTTAAAAGGCTTGAGAGTCGGACTTCGGGTTAATCCGGGGATTAGTTACTCCCACTTTGAGCTGGCTGATCCGGCGTGCAGATATTCACGGCTGGGAGTTATTAATGAACATGAACTTCATGGGGTAGCCAACCTGATCAGCGGGATAATGTTCCATTTTAATTGCGAAAACGACGATATTGACAACATTGCCTCTACTATAGAGCAGATCGGCATAAAGTACGCTTCGATACTGAAAATGATGACGTGGGTCAGTCTTGGTGGCGGTATACATTTTACGAAAGAGGGATATCCGCTGGAAAGATTCTGTCAGGTTTTGAAAGATTTCAGTAAAAAATATGGTGTACAGGTCTATCTTGAACCGGGCGAGGCAGCCGTCACCAGTAGTACTGAACTGGTAACTACGGTGCTCGATATAGTCCATAATGAAGTTGATATTGCGATCGTTGATGCCGCTGTCGAAGCGCATATGTTGGATCACTTGATATACCGGACTAGTCCGAGAATTTCATCTCCAGGCCCCGGAAGCAAGCAAATTGTAATCGCTGGTCGGTCATGTCTGGCTGGCGACTTGTTTGGTAGTTACCAACTCGAAACTGCGCTTAAAGTTGGTGATGAAGTACGCATTGCTGATGCCGCTGGCTATACGATGGTAAAGAAAAACTGGTTTAACGGGGTTGCTATGCCTTCTATTGTGGTTCGACGCCTAAATGGCACGGTAGATATTGTGCGTCGTTTTGAATATAAAGATTATTTAGGCAATTTATCATAAGGGGATTCATAACATGAAGAAGAACGTAATGATTATAGGAGCTGGCGGAGTCGCCCACGTTGCCGCTCACAAAGCAGCAATGAATAATGATATTCTTGGCGACATTTGCATTGCATCGCGAACTCAAGCTAAATGTGATGCAATCATTGAAAGCATAACCCGAAAGGAGCATCTTAAAGATCCTGCCGGTCGGCTCTATTCAGCCCAGCTCGATGCCTTGGACATTGCTGCCACAGTGAAGCTGATAAAAAAGAGCAAAACGAAGATCGTGATCAACCTTGGCTCAGCCTTTATTAATATGTCAGTGCTGGAAGCGTGCATTGAGGCTGGAGTGGCTTATATAGATACAGCCATTCATGAAGACCCTGACAAGGTCTGTGAAGAGCCACCCTGGTATGCCAATTATGAGTGGAAGCGTAAGGACATCTGTAAAGAGAAAGGAGTGACGGCAATACTGGGTGCCGGTTTTGATCCGGGTGTTGTTAATGCTTATTGCGCACTGGCTGCCAAACGCTTTTTCGATAAGATTGATACGATAGATATTTTGGATGTCAATGCCGGCAGTCACGGTAAATATTTTTCCACCAACTTTGATCCGGAGATCAATTTTCGGGAATTCGTCAAGGTCTGGACATGGATCGACAAGCAGTGGCAGGAGTATCCTACCCATTCTGTAAAGCGGGAATATGATTTTCCTGTGGTCGGAAAGCAGCCGGTCTACCTGAACGGTCATGACGAACTGCATTCGCTGTCAAAAAATATTGATGCCAACAGTATCCGTTTCTGGATGGGTTTCGGCGACCATTATATTAACGTATTTACCGTGCTCCGTACCCTTGGCTTTCTCTCTCATCTGCCGGTGACATTGACTACCGGTCAGGAAGTTGTCCCTCTTAAGGTTGTCAAGGCACTGCTACCTGACCCGATGACGCTTGCTCCCGGTTATACTGGGAATACTTGCATCGGCACCTTTGTAAAGGGTTGGAAGGAAGGCCAAAAGCGCGAGATTTTGATCTATCAGGTATCGGATCATAAACAATGTTACGAAGAAGTCGAGTCTCAGGGGATAAGTTACACAGCAGGTGTGCCACCCATTGCCGCCGCCATACTGGTTGTAACTGGTGCCTGGGATGTGAAGAAGATGGTTAATGTTGAGGAGCTAGATCCTGAGCCGTTTCTCGAAATTCTTGATCGCATCGGTCTGCTTACCGAGATAAAGGAAATCAAGCCTGACAGCAAGTATTCATTCGATGGAACCGTCGGGGCTCTTGAGAAAGAGCTTTCAAATTCGACAGCCACAGTCACCGTTTCAGCTGCGAATCCGATGATTGCGCTTTCTCCCGGTAAGTCGGCCAAAGCAAAGCATTCGAAAGATAAAGCAGATTCCGACAAAGTGGATTCAGACAAAGCGAAAAAGTCGCATAAGAAAAAATCCAAATAGATGTTTAGGGTAACTCGCAAAAATCAAATGCCACACATTCTGTGATTAGATGTTTTCTAATTATTGAATCTGTGGCAACTTTAGTCGTTAAAGTATGTATAATTTTTCAGAAATTAAATATCCACTCTATGTCGTTTAAAGTTTTTACAAATACCATCCTTTCAAGCATTAGTTGTCTACACAATTTTTCCTTATAATAACAATAGTTAGTGTGCGACAAGCTAAGCTTGTCATTTCGTGCAAGGTAAAAATCTTTGTCTGGAACTCAAGGGAATGAGTTCAAAGGCCAAACCAGCCAGCCCCCAGTGCTATTGGCCAAGCAGGTCAAGGGGCACGAGAAAATTTTTCATTATGTAAGGAGGTATGGGTATTCGGCAAGGCAAGCAATTATAAGATAGTCTAAAATGTATCCTGACAATGAAGAGAAAATTGTTATCATTACAGGGGCTATCTGGATGAAAGGTTTGACGACGACAGAGTAGATTACTATTTCTTGTTATGCCTGTTTCCTGGAAAGTCATCTTAGCTCAATATGTTGGTCGGTTGCACCGATTACATGATGCAAAAACCGAAGTCAGAATTTACGACTACGTAGATTGCAACGTACCCATGTTATACATGATGAGCGAGAAACGAAAAATCGGATATAAGAGTTCAGGATAGACAATAATTAATTCAAATTCTCAAGCGGATATGATTATCCTTTCTACCGATACTGAAATGAACATGGATTGTTACCGCAATTTACAAACTTTTTTGAGCGATGCTATGCTCAGTGTGAAATCGATAGTTGGAAAGGTCTTAAAAAACGGGTAAAGTTTTTGTAAATAACCGGATTATATAACGACCGTCATTCGACATTAATTCTTAGTGCCAAGCGCATAACTCCTGGTGTATAAATGTCCTTATCAAAACAACTGTTAATATTAATTTCAGCCTTATTTTTAATACTTTTTAGCGTCAATTTTGTATTAAGTGTCAAAAATATCAAGACTTATCTGGAAGGCGAATCGCAAAGTCATGCCCAAGATACGGCAACTTCTTTAGGTTTGTCGCTAAGTCCCTACATGATGGATACTAGTGATCCAGTAATAAAAACAATGGTTAGCGCCATTTTCGATATGGGGTATTATCAGGAAATTCGTCTGGTCGATGCCAGTAATAAAGAGCTGATCTCTTTGACTAATGGTAAAAGCGTTGACGGGGTACCAAGTTGGTTTATCAGTTATTTACCGATGCCTTTAATTATTGCGCAAAGCGAAATCAGTTACAACTGGATGATACGCGGCGTTGTGTACGTCACCATAAACCCCTCTTTTGCTTATAGTAAACTCTATCAACAGGCTAAAACTTCGTTTTACTATTCGTTAATGATTTTTTCTGTATCGATTGTCTTTTTAGTGTTGTTATTGCAAATAACATTATCATCATTAAAAAGAATTAATGACTGTGCGTTACATATTGCTGAAGGCCATTTTGAAACTATAGAAAACTTGCCATGGACTACTGAAGTAAAAAATATCACCATATCGATCAATAAGATGTCGAAAAAAATAGAGAAAACCATTGTTGCTCTTAACAGCAAATTAGACAAAATGGGTGCAAGTCTATTGCGTGACGATTTAACCGGGCTTTATAAAAAATCGGTATTCGAAACGGATATTATGAATTTAATGATGGCTTATAGTCCGGCTTATTTGATATTAATCAGAGTGGATAGTCTGTCTGATCTTGCCAGAGAGAGAGGTAACGATAATATTGACGAACTTCTGCAAGCAGTTGCCGAAAAATTGAAAAGTTCGGCAGAACAACACTCAGATAGCCTAATGAAAGTTTACCGTTTTTATGGTGGCGAATTTGCAATGTTGATCAAGAACAGCAATAGTGACCAGATTGAATCAATCGCCAGAGTATTAAGCAGCGATTTTACGGAACTTGGCGAAAAATATACCAGGTCTGGCCTGGCGCATATCGGTATAGCACCTGTTAATTCAATAGGTACTCCTGAAAGTATACTGGAGTCTGCTCATGAGGCTTATGAACAGGCACGATTAATCGGCCCAAACAGCTATTACATTCGTTCGGATGAGAGCTTTGCCAGAGACATTTTTGCCTGGAAGGAATTGGTTTATAGCTGTATTGATAATGCCGAATATTCGTTGTCTTATGTTGGTCAAATTACCAGTTTTCAAACTGAACAACTTGTCATGGAAGAAGCTTTTACTCAAGTGCATGACAAGAACGGCCAATTAGTCGCTATTGGACCTTTTATTTCAATTGCCGAGAAACTCGCTAAAATTATCGATCTGGATAAAGGCGTAATTAATAAGGTGCTGGACTATATCTTTAACGCTCAGATTTCGCATGCTGTTGCTGTTAACTTGGCAACGGACACCATCAAAAATATCGGTTTTCGCCTTTGGCTGGAAAAGCTTATTAAAAATAATCCATTGGTAACCCGACAACTGATATTCAGTTTTTCAGCGTATGCAGTAGCACAAGATTTGGAAACCTATGTTGATTTTATTGATGTGGTACATCAATGGGGCGGCAGGGTGATGATTAAGCGCTTTGAAAGTCAATCAATGCCACCTGAACTTACAAAAAAACTCAGCCCTGATTTTATTCGGCTTGCAAGAGAAATTGGTAACGGTATCAGTTTGTCCGAGAAAAAATACCAGTTTGTTCAGGCTATCCAACAAATGGGAGTATTGCTGGATATTACGGTATTGGCTGAAAATGTTCAGGCTGAAAACGACTATCTTTTTTTAAAGACAATAGGAATTGCAGGTGCCAGCCGTTAAACACCAGATACTTTTTCGTATAATTATTTTTGTTGTCATTTGTATTGCTTGTATCTCAATTATTCGTGAGTTTTTTTCAGAAGCAAGCAATGTTTATGGTTGGTTGCAACTTCAGCCTGTTATCTTGGAGAAGATTGAGAAAAAATATGGTTTGGCTGCAAGACAACGCTTTGTCGATTGGCAGAAATTGATGGATGCCGGCAAAATAATGACAGAGCAAGATAAGCTGGAGCAGGTTAATGATTTTTTTAATCGCAACATCAAATTTGTCGACGATTCAGTCTTATGGCGAAAGAGCGACTATTGGGCGACACCTGTCGAATTTTTAGCCAAGGGCGCTGGTGATTGCGAGGATTTTTCAATTGCCAAATATTTTACTTTGATAGAAATTGGCGTTGATGAAAGCAAACTGCGAATTACTTATGTTAAGGCATTGGATTTTAATCTCTCACATATGGTGTTGACTTATTTTGAATCTCCTCAGGCTGTACCGTTGGTATTGGACAGCCTCAAGCCGAATATCCGTTATGCGACAGATCGTAAGGATTTATTACCGGTTTATAGTTTTAACGGCCGTAGTTTGTGGTTGGCTAAAATCAAGGGCAGTGGACAATTGGTCGGTAATGCAGATCAACTAAATTTATGGGCCGATCTTAAGCGCCGGATGTTGGAAAAGTTGCTTTAATCGTAACTGCGCATCCATTAAAAGTAGCAGGCTGAGACTGTTATAGATTCGCCAATTATAAAATAATTTTTTTTGTGTTTGGATAATTCATTGTTTTCCAGAAATTAAATCTCCATGGTACGTCGTTTAAATCTTATACCAAATACCATCCATTCAAGGGATCTGTTGGCATATAAATTATTTATCTGAAAATATACAGCTATAGCCATACCTGAGTGAGTCAAGTTTTTTTCAAAAATCGCTTAAGTTAGTTGTAGGGATGAAAAAACGTTCCTACATACGTCCGATAATTAAATTTCCAACTATACTTACAAGAGATTTTTAAAATCAGTGATGTTCTGGATGCCGCATGAGATTTGTTTGAAAAGATATGCTTACAGACAGGATAAATCTGCGCTTAAAACATACATTTATAAATTAACGCGACGATTCGGATTACCAACAAATGACCAGATTCAGCTTAAAGAGTTTGATATTTTCATATTACAGGGGCAATACCGTGTTGTTTTTTTTCGGTTGCATACTTTGGCTGTCCAGCCAGTCTTTTGCTTTGGCGGCTGATGTTTATCGTCTTAACCCAGGCGACAAGCTGGAAATTACTGTTTGGCAGGAGGAGGACTTAAAACAGGAGGTCGTTGTACTGCCGGATGGTACGATCTCTTTCCCTTTGGTTGGTCACGTCGCTGCTGCCGGTAAAACGACTGAGGACTTGGTCAGCTTGCTGCGGGAACGGTTAAGTAAATTTATTCCTGATTCACAAATAAATGTTAGGCTGCTTGCTGCAGAGGGTAACATGATTTATATTGCCGGCGAGGTCGCCCATCCGGGTGCATTCGTCATGAAAAGGCCCACAAATATTATACAAGCATTGAGTATGGCGGGTGGCTTGACGACATTTGCAAAAAAAAATGACATCATCGTTTTAAGGAGTGAAACAGACGGACGTAATAAATCTTTGCCCTTCGAGTATGGCGATATTGAGGATGGAAAAAACATAGAATCGAATATCCTGTTGCAAAGCGGCGATACTATCGTTGTACCTTGATTTGTTTCAGAAAAGTATGCGCTGGAACCGAAAAATGGCATTGCTTGTTATCTGCTGTATTGGCTGTGGGAGAGATATAAGCGCAGCCGAATGGACGTTGAAAGGATCCTTGGGGCAACAATTACAGTATAACGATAATATTGCCATGAGTCCTGTTAGTAAAGAATCAGTGGTTGGATATCTTTTGGCACCGGGCTTCCAAGCAACCCGAAAGTCGGGAGCCTTGGATATTGGCTTTCAAGGGCAGGGTGATATTCGTCGTTACGATGATTCGCGTTGGAACTGTGATAATTATAATCTGGGCCTCAACAACGATTATCGAGTCAGACGCAGTATTTTTAGTTTAAATGGTGGGTATACCGTTAGTTGTTCATATGCCCAACAACTTGCCCAGACAGGGATTTTGGTACCTAATAGTCAGTCTACAAATTACCGATTGGCACCCTCGTGGACTTGGCAGTGGACAGATCGTGATCAAATGATCCTGGCTTCTTCATATTCCAAAACAAGCTACAGCAACTCTTTAGGTGGCATCGCTTCAAATACTGACATAGGTTTCAGTGGTAATGATACTTACGCTGTTAATCTGAGTGCTAATCATCTATGGAGTCGACGCCTTTCTTTAAATGGAAAGCTTGTTTTTTCCAATATCCAATACACAGGGTCAGACTCATCGACTCAAAATCTGTTTGGCTTTCAACTGGGAACCAATTACACCATTAACCATTATTGGG
Organism: Methylobacter sp. S3L5C; assembly: GCF_022788635.1. NCBI lineage: Bacteria > Pseudomonadati > Pseudomonadota > Gammaproteobacteria > Methylococcales > Methylococcaceae > Methylobacter > Methylobacter sp. S3L5C. Next base: position 1,763,580 of record NZ_CP076024.1, read on the forward strand.
CAGTCAGTGCGAGCGGTGGCCCAGTCTGGGTTGATACCAAACAAAGTTCGTCTGGACAGGCTTCTTCGTTGTCTTTAGGGAGTATTGCCAATATCAGTTTAAATTTTAATGGCCAGTTGGCCAAATTTTCTGGCGGATATTCTAACTCGGTTAATCCGAGTGCCATTGGGCAAACACTGCAAACCCGATCCATATTTGCCAATTATTCGTACCGATTATCCCGGCATGTTGTGCTGGATCTTGTCAGTAGTTATTCACGTAGCGAATCAATCGGCGGGCAGTCGACTGATAATATAACCAGCCAATTTAACCGTAGTTACTTTACTGCATCTCCAGGCATTGTCTGGGAGCTTGAAAAAAACTGGAGACTGAGAGGCAGTTATAGTTATAGTTGGCAGGATTATCAGCAAGACAACAATGTAGCAAATATAAATACGGGGGTGAGCGATTCTAATTTGGTGATGCTTTCTCTAAACTATTCTTGGGATGGAATACATGGCTTTCCCATAAAAAATTAACTTGCTCAAGCAGTATTAATGCTTGGTTTTTTCTTAAACTGCTCAACAGTTTCTTAAGTGAGCGCTTGGAATAGCAAAGTAATTTGATTTTTTAGTTAGTATCTGTAGGTATTTGTACGTATTGTTTATTGATGATTGAAGTGTTACGATCCTGCTCAAGTACCCGATTTATGAGCGTTTTATACATTACTGTTAACAATAATCGGTTGTTAGCTTCTAATTGCAATTTATGGAACGTGCATAAATTCAGCAGAAGGGTGTTCATTTATAGGCAGATGAATTAAGTGTGTGATTTAAATTGCTAAACTTATTTCATGGGGACTCCGATGCCATCTTTTTTCCCAAGATTACTCGCAATAATTTGCTTCCCTTCTTTGAAACAGACTATTTGTGTGGACAGATATTTAATCTTGTAAACCTTGCTTCATGCATCCCTGCAGATTAGGCGTTTTAGGCCATGCATGTAGTGGTTGGTGAAGGTGTTTAACAATGCAAGTTTGTTTTTTTACGATCTGTCCAGTACTTGCGCGTATGTTTTAACGTTAGAGATAAAAATTCATTTTTATCAAGATACAGTCAGTCTTTTTAAAAATTTAGAAGGTATGATTGTATTATTTAAAATGATATGTACTGAAATCAATTTGTTGTGTGTTTTTAATATAAATAATTTGTAGTTAGTCATTTAAAATACTTGGTCAAGTATATATTTCAAACGGTGAGTCGCCGTAAAAATAAGTAATTTTCCTTAAGATATGTTGTTGTTTATTTAAATAATATCCTTGGGGGAAGCAATACCTTGTTCCGCTAAGCACGACTCTTAAAGTGAATGGTGTCAGTGTCTTGCGGTTAATATATTGTTTTAAAGTTGCCTGCAGAATTGGTTATAATTTATAATAACCATAATATTTAAAGGTAATATAAATAGTCCAATAGGGTTGTCTTTACCGAATATCCTGAAAAATAAAGAGCGAAAATACAGAAGCCTTTTGTTCAATTACTTATGCTGTTAACTAAACGATTGGATTCAGCGATATAAAAGTTAATACTTGACGCATAAATAAAATTACAATAAATATTAATCACTTAGAATGTATTATCCTTTTGAAGCATAGGTGTCCATACAACTTTTCTGCACAATTAGAACAATAGGTTGTAAAGATATCACATTTCCTGTTCTGTTGGAGAGGCAGTAGAACTTGTGTAGATGTTTATATTTTCAAGGGACTATGTAAAATAGCCATTTCGTAGTTGAATCAATAAGTTAAACTTAGGTGAGGGTGCGGTTATGAATATTAAAATCGATTTACGCAGCTCGTTTATTAGCGCGGGCTTTTCAATGATATTTGGTTTCCTGTTGTGGCAAACAGCCTCAGCGAGTAATGGAGAAGGCATTCCCAATTGGCTGTTTTGGTTTTATGGTCGACCGGAATGGATTTTAGCGCTGGTACTGGCCATCATCTTTGCCGGATTAGCATTGCTTGCCTTGGTTGCATACCCTCGCTGGCGAGAACTTAATGGTTCGAAGCCCAAGGTACTTTATTCGGCAACTTTGAGTGGCGCAGTGTTGGGAGTCGTCATTGCCCTGTTAATCGCTGGCTCATGGAAGGCCTATATGTTTAACTATCAGCCACCAACCTCGGTGGTAGGGGCAAGCACAAATTTGGCATGGGATGCCAGTACGTCATCCAATGTGGGTGGTTACATATTGTTTTACGGCCAAAATAGCGGCAATTATACGGCAAACGTTGATGTAGGTAAGACGACCAGTTATACCGTTCAAGGCTTACAAGAGGGGGCTACCTACTATTTCAGGTTGAAGGCCTATGATACAACACGCACTATCCAGAGTGCTTATTCCAATGAAGCTACGTTGACGGTGCCTGTTACACCTATAGTAACAGCAGATTTCACACCAAGCGTAACCAGTGGTGTCGAGAACTTGATGGTGAATTTTACGCCCAAGACAACGGGGACAGTTACCAGCTGGGTATGGGCTTTTCCAGGATCATCGACACCTTCCGTCACCAACTCAACAGCTCAAGTTGTCAGCGTAACCTATCCAACCGCCGGGACGTATTCAGTGAGCCTGACGGCAGTTTCGCTCAGCGGAAGTATTTCCAAGACTTATCCGAATCTAATTACCGTCACGGCACCACTGCCACCGCCTCCACCAATTGTGCTGCCTCCTCCTCCCCCACCAGTTTCAGTCTCCAGCTTGGTTGGCTTGGTAGCGGCCTATGGCTTTGAGGAAATCAGCGGTACGACTGTTGCTGATGCTTCAGGCAATGGTAATCATGGCACAATTAAAGAAGCTGTCAGTATCCCTAACGGGCATAGCGGGAAAGCGTTAAAATTTGACGGTGTAAATGACTGGATCACTATCAATGACAGTCCTTCACTGGATATTTCAGCAGGTATGACTCTCGAGGCATGGGTATATCCAACCGTATCGATGAACCGTACGATGACTGTAATCATGAAGGAGCAACCGGGCCAACAAGTATATACACTTTATGCGAACACTGATTCGAATCAACCTGCCGTGGATCCTTGGATTAACGGTGGTGAACGGTTACTTGCCGGTGGAACCCTATTGCCGGCTAATCAGTGGCGGCATTTAGTGGGAACTTATGACGGACAGAACGAGATTTTGTATGTTAATGGCCAGCAGGTCGCAATAAAACCCCAGTCCGGCCCCATTCTGACTTCAACGGGAGCTTTACGCATCGGTGGAGATAGTATTTGGAGTGGCGAGTTTTTTCAAGGCTATATTGACGAGGTACGCATATACAATCGAGCCTTGACCCCGGCGGAAGTTAACTACAACCAGGCGACCGCAATCAGTGTTTCAAATCCACCGAAGTTTATCATGGGCAATCAAACCCTGGAGCCTTGGGTTGGCTATAATGTTCAGGGTAAGGCACAAGCATTTCAGACAGTACCTCAAAAGTCAGGAATAGTAACTGCTGTACAGGTATATCTGGATCCCAGTTCAACGGCTACGGCGCTGGTTGCTGGTGTCTATAAGGACAATAAAGGTCATCCAGGAGCTCTTGTCGCTCAAGGTTCATTGAGTACACTTAAGTCAGGAGCCTGGAACTCGGTACCGATTCCGGTAGCCTCGGTTACTGCTGCACAACCCTATTGGATTGCAATACTGGGATCGAAAGGCCAAATCGGATACCTTAACCGAATAGGCTCTGCAACAGGCAGGATGGAATCAAGTTCTTCCAATAGACTAACTACATTACCTGCTACCTGGACGGGAACGGCATACCAAACCAATTCGGCTATGTCTGTGTTTGGGCTTGGGTATTGATTATTTTACCGGCTACTTAAACTAGTAGATTGGCGGAACTGACCTCGCCTCGCTTGGTACGAAGTCAGTTCCTATTAGTAGTTAACGGCTGTATAAAAACCAAAACCTTAATGTTTTGAATAATTTTGTAATCAAGAATTTCATTATTACCGGAGATTCATCATGAAAATGAATACTATTAATGATGCCATAGATAGAACTAATCGCTCTGATATGGTATGTGGTTTTATATTAAAAATCTGTTTTATAACGATGGTTATTGGCTTTATATTTGCTTCACGGCCCGCCTTTTCAGATTGCACGGGCACAAGCCCAACATGGATATCTACTGTAGATTACAGCTCGCTTAATACCTGTGTTTCCAGGGCTGCTTCTGGAGATACTATTAATGTATCAGCAGGAACTGCCACATGGACTGGCGGTATTACCATGACTAAAGCCGTTAATATTATTGGTGCAGGACCGACTTCAAGTATTATAAACGCCAGTAATGTCGTCGCTTTTAAAGTCCGTGCATCTAGCGGAGTTTTCCGCGTTTCAGGTTTTGGTTTTACTGGAACAGGTGGGAATACGGGTTTGCATACGGGCATGCTACAGGCATCTGGGATTCAGAATGTGGGAATGTTTAGTTCGGTACGTTTTGACCATCTTCAATTTAACAGTGTTCAAAATTGGTCAATTGTTGTTGGTGAATGGTGGGATAATAATATGGCACAGCCAAAAGTATTGGTAGATCATATTGTGGGAATTAATCTTTCAGGGGGGTTTCTACAAATTGAAGGTTTCCCGGGAACATGGAAACTTCCGGATAATTATGGCACTGATAATGCAGTGTATCTTGAAGATTCCAACTTATCCTTCGGTTCATCAGGCGGTACTGTTACTGATACTGAATATGGCGTAAGAATGGTGATTCGGTATAATACTTTTCTTAATGGTACTGTCCAGATGCACGATACAGGCTCTACCCAAGGCGCTAGAGGCAATCGTCTCGCGGAAATATACAATAATACCATTAATTGCACGGGTTCTGGCTGTGGTAATATGCCCGCAATGGGACTGAGGGGAGGGGGCTATATTGTCCATAATAATATTATTAGCGGTGGGTATTTTGCGGCTGCATGGCCCCAAATATGGCGGGGCATATCCGGTTACACTGGTTTTTTGGGTAAATCGTGTGGAGTGAATGCCGTTAAAACCTGTGATACCCCTAATTTTTATCATTGTAGTGGCGGTGATCACAGGGCTTGTGGTTATCCAGGTGACAGTGTTTGTAGTTCGGGCGGCGGTTCTGGTACTTGCCAAGTTGCTGCAGCAAGTCAAAGTGATTGTCCTGTCGGATCTACATTTCTTTCAACGGTAGACAATGTAAATGGTGGCAGTGATTCATCAGGCTGGCCATGCAGAAATCAGACCGGGTGGGGAATGGAAAGTGCCGACGGCAAAACAGAAGAGCCATCGCCCGTTTATTGGTACAACAATCTTTTTAGCGGCCAATTAGTTACTGCAGCTAATTCTCAACCCACCTATTTCGCACAAAATAGAGATTGGTGTAACCATGATCCTTCAACGGCTTGCGGAACTAAAGCGGGATGGATATATACTCCCTACCCCTACCCACATCCTTTGCAGACGAGTTCAGTTTTACCTCCTCCTCCACCGAGCCTTCTAAGCCCAACTAATCTTCGGATAACTTTATAGTATTGCATTCAGATAAAGAGTCTGTAGCGAGAAGTGACAATTGCTATCTCGCTACAGTCATCCGTAAATTGTGAAAAACACATTTATTATTGGAAGAAACGTGGAGGTTAATAGTTTCCTTCTTTAAGTTCGATTATAGTATCCAACTTATCGACCACATCCAAATTTTCATCAGAAAATTTTCTTGCAAAAATCATCTCCCCCGAACCCCATAGGTCGGACTGGATCACCTGATCACTATCCTCAAATAATTTAATATGCTTTTCAGTGATCATGGCAGGATGGCCTCCGCGACATGACCAATCCTCATAAATCAAATTTCTGTGGATTTGTGATTTAAAGTGTGAATTACCTAAAATCGTATGAAAGAACATTTCCTCAGGTGCAAAAGTATCTTCAAAATATTTACAAGTCGACGGGTTCTCCTGCACGAATTCCAATATGAAATCACTAGCTTCTCTTGTTAGAGCCCACCACGTATTCCCTGCATAAGCTTCTAAATTACCGAGGTATTTTTTATAGTCACGCTGAGCCAGCCCAAGTTTTGCCATAACTCTACTAATAAATCGATAAATTGGTTTATTAGATTGTATTCTCAAAGTATTTATTCGGGACAGCGGTTTACCGGCATCTTCATTAGGAACTTTTATTATATTTATAAATTCTTTGCCGCAGTTTTTTAAAAAAAAATCATCAATGTATTTCTTACTTCTTATTGGATAATCACTACCACTTAGTAATACATAATAATCATAATCTTGTGGCATGGCACGAGCTTGCTTAATTAAAGTAAGTATGGCTTGGACACCTGAATATTCTCCCCAATAAACAGAGACCCGTTCTGCAGTAAAAAAAATATTGCTACCCTGGATTTCTGTAAAATCCTGTATTTCCTTTTTCTTATCTATATGGATAAAAAATGCAGTATCCTCAGAGGAAAGATATTGTATGGCTTTTTTCATAAGCTTAGGGTTTTTGTAAGCAAAAAAAAGGTAAGCAATTTTCATATAATCCTCTCTCTATCAATATTGTAATATTTGATTTTCAGATTTTTGATCTGTCCGGCTTTTACGGATATTTTAGTTAAATTTCAGTCAAGATAGTTGTCGCCAAACATAGCGATTTGAGTAATTTGAATTGTCACCTTATTTTTGGTGGCAAATCGAATCATCCATAATGGAGTCCAGCGCTTCAGCTACCGGCAATATTCTTGCTCCGGAATCAGAACAATATTTTACAATCTGTTCAAAGAAGGCTGGGGTGCACTGATAGGGAGAAGGGACTTCGCTTATGCCATGGGCGGCAAATATCAGCCATCCGTTAGCCCGAGAGTTTTGATCGATAACGTATTTGATAGCATCCAAATTATTTCGACTATGTTCAATAAAATACGACTTTAGAAGGTTCAGGTCGACTGTATCAGTATTAAATGTCTGCCCACCGCTTCTGCAGCAATCAAAGTATTTTCTAGTTCTACGCTTTATACCAGGTCGTGGACCTACGTTAGGGTAAGAGAACGATCTAAAATTGGCACCAGGAAAAAGTGCAGTCAGGGTTTGTTTGTTCTTGATTATAGAATCTTCAAATACTTGTGGACTGGTTGTGGCCGAATGACAGTGATCGAACGTATGGCATCCCAGCTCATGTCCCTGTGTGAAAAACTCTTTAAGATCTTTAATCGAGAAAATCATGCCGGTTGGGCCTTCAGTACCCATCAGCCCTAAAGAGGCATAATAAGTTCCTTTAAGACCAAACTTCAACAGAATATCGCCACCTGTATCCAACGCTGAACGTGGAAAATCGTCAAAGGTAAACGAAATATAGGGTGCGCTGTTATGCATTGTGATGGACCGCTTAAAAAAAAGGTCGCTGATAGTTCGTTGGTAACGGCTTTGGATTCGTGAATAAATCGGTGGAGTGCTCATTGGATATTAACCTTCATTTTATTATTTAATTTGGATTTAGGGTTAACACCATACTTAACAGGTGTCTTGGCTTCGTAATTAGATCCAGTTCTTATAAAATCATTATTTCTACTTCGTGCTATGTTAATTGGTATGTAATCATTCAAGGATGAATAGTTCAAGGAGGAGAGAATTAGGATAACCCATTGAATGCTAAGTCTATTAAACGTAGCTTCTGTCCAATTAGAGAATACTAAAATGACAAGAAAAGAAAAGCAGAGCGTTCCAAAGCTATTACCTAGTAACATCTCCTTCTTTAGCTTGCTGCCAGTTGAGATGATGACAGCAATGAGCAAGCAAAGTCCTATTAACCCACCATTCAAATATGTTTCCAGGTAACCGTTGTGAGCTTGATTCGGATGAAAATAATATTTCTCCCAAAGACTTGTCGCCTCTGATCCTAGCCAGAAGCTTTGATATCCGCTCCCCAGAAAAGGGTTAATAGTTGATTGCAGCAAGTCCGCCCAGAGATCGGTACGCCCTGTCAGGGTCATATCTTCACCCAGTAATTCAAATAATGATTGAAGGATATCCGGAAAGCTGTACAGCAGAAGCAGTAATAAGATCAATATTAGACAGCATGTTCCTAAATATCGTGTAAGGAACTGTTTTTTTGCGAATGAGCGGCGTATAAAGAAAAAAATGCACATCCCAATAAATAAACTTACCAGTGAGGTCGAGCTGTCTGCTTTGGCTATCAGGTAAAACACCATCAATAGCAGCAAGACGTGGCTTGCCAAGTCCAAACTGGTCATCATTATAGTGTCAGCAGTGCTTTTGGCTACGAAGGGCCGGCGATGATTAGTTCCTTTAACGTAGATTATTTTTTTCTGTTGTAATGATGACGATTGCTTTGCAAAAAAAGGCTTATTTACTTCATTTTTCTCTATAGAGTGCTTTGTTCGTATTTCGATGAAATCCCACATTAGAAACAACCCCGAGATTAACGCCAGACATCCCAGAGCATTCTTGTCCTCAGTGACGCCAATATATGAATATTCCCACGTCCATTGATTAATATTTCTCCCGAACTCCGGCAAATAATTAATGAAAAAAACAGAAAGTGGAACCGTTAAGTATGAATAACGAAGAAATACGGCTTTTATTGCCTGTACATGATCTTTTTCAGATAAAACGATCAATACCATAATTACATTACCAAAATCTTTAATCCATCTCTTGGAAGCAACAATTGGATAATCTGACCAAATGATACTTATAAAACAATACAAAAAGAAAGCAAAGAGCCAAGGGTTCGATGCCAAGAGCATGCCCCACCTTAACCTGCGTCTTATCAAAACACTGAATCCAATAATAATCAAAAGGAAATACACGAATGCATCTACTGGACTCCCCTGAATATAACCTTGAGGTGTTTCAGGTTGTAGTCGCCCAATGCCAAACCAAGCTGAAACAGGCCTCGATCCGATAATAATGATCCACCATAAAGGCACCCATAAGCCCCATGATGTCATAGGCTTCAACTTGCGATCTCTGGCGAAGAGCCATACAATTAACAGAATATAAATAAAAATTGCTAATTTGGGCGACATGAAAAACCTAATCTTAAATTAAATACAGTAACCCTTAGGCTAGTTAAAAGCAGAGCGGGCAGAAAAGAGATTATGCTTGTTCCGCCCGCCACGCTGAATTCCAACATTAAAAAATTGTAGCCACAGTATAGTTTCTTGTGAACACCGGACGATGACTTTAAAGTCTTGGTAAATGAAGGCAGGTAGTCTGGTGGTTATTTGTTGTAATATCTATAGCGCGGTCATCAGATGAAGACGGAAATGAATAATATCAATTTAGTGTCATTGCTGTCTAAATCAAAGTTTCCAGCTTCCTTATCGCTTTGCCTTCCCCTGTCTTCCAGCAAGCAATTTGCCACGAATTACCTGATCTATTGGTTACAGTCGTTGAATCTTCGATATGGCAAGTTCTTTCGAGAATTTTCCAGATCTTTTTTGTTCTATCAGCAAGGTACATTGATACTATTATGAGGCCATCGTCCTTTAAAAAACCTTCATATCTTCGTACAAAACTTAATGGATCCTTAAAGTAGTACAAACACTCGTTAATAATTACTATGTCGAATCGCTCGTCGGGTACATATAGCTGAGCGTCAGAACAAATAAAAAAAGTCTTGTGATCTCTATTTTTGCTTGCTCTAGTTATTGCCTCAGACGAGATGTCTATGCCAGTGTAGCTACTATAGGTTTGCGAGCCCAGTCTGTTTTGAAGAATGCCCTCTCCGCAACCTATGTCAAGAACAGATCCTAACCCTTTAAAATAATTACAATAGCTTACGATCAAGGTGTAACGAGCAAGTTCACCGATATGACTTAGGTGGCTCCAATTTTCGTTTTTATACTGTATTTCCCAATTGTCCAAGGTAACTTCAATGGGTTTATAAGGCAACACTTTGGTACACAAGCTTCTAACTGCTCGTTTAAATAAGTTTTTCATATTTAGTCCCTCTTCAATTTAGTTGTGGTCACGGTTTTTCTGGACAGAAATCTATTCTCCATAACTTGATTTAGTGTATTGCTCTGCTCATTGAAGGAACAGACTTCAGCTGAGATGCCAAATTTGGCAAGCTGCCTGTCTGGAACATTACAAAGTAAGCACGAAAAAAAACCTAGTATCGCGATTAATTTCTATGGCGTCCAACAAGCAACAGCCTGACGAGCCCAACACCAAAACTCCACTTTAAATTTGCAAGGGTTCGTGTAAAACTATCTCACAACTTAATATCCAGTGCCATGGATAACAAGGTTAACACCATCCTTGATGTCTGGATTCCGACAGTCCAAGGTGGAATGACAATCTTGGAAAATAGTCATAATAAAGTCTGATAAAGTAAAATTACTAAAATGCCTTTCTTGCTGTTTGTAAGGATTGTATTGAAATATTTTTTACCGTCCCAATAAATCGCAATTGATCAGGTTTAATGTATTAACAATATGTACTGCTTAAACGGAATCAACATTTTTTTTTAGTTGGGCAAAAATTTCGTCCATGATTCTTGATGTTAATAATATCTCCTTATAAGAAATTGGTAAGCTTGTATCATCAGTGATTGATTTGTAAAACGATTCAATCAGATATTTCATACCGCCTTTCATATGAAAGTCACGGCGCAAAAAATGACCAATATTGGTTAAATTATTTGCCGCATATTGAGCCGAGAATAAAATAGGAGGAACAAATTTTTCAAGATAGCTTTTATATTTTCGACCAGTAATTTTAATGCAAGTTTGTTGATCATGATCAACATCCAAGGAATTATTATTTCCGTACACCCTGAAATGATGCAGGGTAGGTCTGATTTGTGTTGAAAAAGTAAAATAAGCTGATCGGCAGTCGTTTTCAATAATGATAACCCTGACCTCATCGATTATGTCATTTTCTCCAAGGTCTTTGAGAAACTGGCTGGTATAACCTTTGGCAATGACTACAGGATTATCTTCAGTTAGAAATTCAGTAATACTGGCTATTCCATGGCTTATATTGTTATGCATCAAGGTGCCTGGCAACATCCTTACCCAATGCTTTTTATCCCCTAAAATAGCCCTTGCATAAGTTTCCGAGCCGAGTTCATAGCAATGATAGCTTTCCATATGCAATGGCAGGCCACCCAGGTAACCAGAGCTAATAAGCTCACGCATCCGCCGTTTTGCGTGTGTAAATTGATAATCGTGACCGACTGTAATCTTTTTGTCTAGTTTATTGGCTAGATCAATTAGTGCGGCAGCTTCAACTGCATCAACAGTAAAAGGTTTTTCCATGTAGACATGGGCACCTGCTTCCAAGCACAGTTTACCAAGTTCAAAATGGCTTTGTGGCGGTGTTGTGATGTGAACAACATCTGGGCGTGACTTTTCTAAAAAGTCCTTAGCATCGTTAAAATACGATGGTATATTATAACGCTCAGAAAGTTGCTTCGCCATTAACTCTTCAGTGTCACAGGTTGCAACGATTTCCGCCCCTTTTATTCTGATTATCTGTTCTACATGAGAATCTGCTATTTTACCGCAGCCAATTATGCCAACCCTTATCATCTGTTTGCCTCTTTTTGCTTTTGGTATTCAAAATAACGTGAGAAGGCATCATTGGTATCCACTCTGGGTTTCCAATCTAACATATCCTTTATTTTATCATTTGAATAAGTATTGCCCTTCCAGTAACTTGACCATCTCTTGCAATTAAAAGTAGGGGGAAGTTGTCGCTCTGACCAGTCAGAGTATTTTTCCCATAGGTACGACAGGAAATAACTTGTAAAATGTGGTAGGTATACCGATGGAAACCACCCTACGCTTTTTTTATAAGCTTTCAAGAACTTCCTGCTCGTCGGAAGATTGTCGTCAACAATGTTGAATACTTCACTTGCCACTCCATTTGTGATGCCTGCCAAGACAATGGCTTCAGCACAATTGTCAACATAAGATAAGGGGATTTGGTTGCTACCACCCAGATGAAGGAATATCCCGAATGTTCCTATCCCGACTCTTCCGGTCAGACCTTTGTTTCCCGGGCCATATACAACGCCTGGTCTGGCAATTACATAGGGTAAGTCGTATTTCTTTCCATATTCAACCACTAACTCATCTTGTCTCACTTTTGCGTAGCAGTAAGCTTCGCCGGTAAGGTGCGGTTGATTTTCGATCTCACAAGACTCGTTTAGTAATCCACCCGGAAGTATTTTTAAAGTTGAATAAACTGCGAATGAGCTAATATTAACAAATCTTTCAAATTTGGAGTCTTTGACGGCGTCAAGAATATTACGTGTTGTAACAACCGAATTCATATAGGCGTCAGCGTAAGATTTTTCGCCCCTTCCGGCAGCTAAATGATATATAACCGAGATGCCCTCTGCGCATCTTGCGCAATCTGCACGAGATTGCAAATTACCTTTAATAATTTCAATTTGAACGTCTTTTTTATGATTAATAATTTTTTCCAGCGCAGCAAGGTTGCTTGATGGCCTTACTAGACACCTAAGATTTGTAAATCCATAATCTATTAAAATCTCGACCACTTTTGAACCGATAAATCCACTGGCTCCAGTAATAAGAATCGGATCAGAATAATTTATTATAAAAGCATTATCATTCATTGTTTGTTCCATTCGTTAGCCCATCGATATTTTTAGTTACAATCACTTTGTTATATATTTATCTTTAATGACATCCAGTCCAAAAAAAGAAATGACCCTGCCAATATGATCAAAATAACTGACTAAATATTTCATGAATAAATGATGTTGTATTAATAGTAAAAATGGGAGGAGCAGAGTATAAAGTGGAATGGCAATAAGAGACTTTGCGTATGAAGCATAGTTCTGATTGTAAGGAGTTTTTCCTCTCAACAATGCACGTCTTAACATAAACCATCTTTTATGTCGTTCTGGTGGCACTACCTCATAAACCGGTGCCTTGGCACACCATACAAATTTATGGCCTTGGTTTATCATGCGTCGAAAAAAATCCCTATCTTCTCCGCCGCTACCAAACTCGGCTTTGAACATGTTTCCGCTAATATCAAAAATATCCCTTCTAAGCATTACATTTCCGGTTCTTGTTTGTGTCCATGACAAAACTGTTCCTGTTTCATGTAGCGGTCTTTCATGGAACCGACCTTTCACCACCCATTTGGGAGGTTGTTGCTCATAAAAAGGCAAAACAGGACCAAGAACGCCATCAGCATCAAACTTTAAATAAGCTTTAAAAAGTTCTAATAGCCAATTTTCTGGCGGGAATTCGTCATCATCAATAAAAGCTATTAGCGAACTGTTGGCATTAGCTACAGCCCGGTTTCTCGCAAGAGCAATATTTTGTTCGGGTTCTACATCGTAGCGTACGTTAATTTGAGAGTTTTGCTGGAATGTTTGAACAACTTCACGGGCGGTTTCGCTAGAATCATTGTCAATTACCACAAGTGAATATTCGAAGAGTTTTTCAGTAAGCTGGCACTGTAACTTTTTCAATAAACGCTTAAGCAATTCAGGTCTCTTAAATGTACATATACATATGGTTATTTGAATAGTAGTTGAAATTTTAGTCATCAGCCGACCTTATTTAACAAAAGAGTCATTTTTGTATGGATTTGCAGAAATTAAATTTTCATTACGCAGGACTTTAGGTTAAACAGATACCATCCCGTCGAAGAATAGTATCTGCTGGTATATAAAATATTTTTCTGATAATACATCGGGGTCAAACAGCGAAAACCTTTTATTTTGTATAAAAGGTTTATTCAATAACCACATGACGGTTTATTTTCTATTTAATAGAATATAAGTGTATTTAACTTCGATACCGAAAACTTAATAGAAAGAGCTGTATTATTTATCAAACATCTGTCTCTGCAGCAACTCGATAGTGAGTAGTTTGGTTATTTCATTGGTGTAGTTTCTACGCCCCGAAGTATGATCCTCGACTATTTTCCTGACAAATTGTTTATTTACATAGGACCGGTTAAGGCTTTTATCATCCAGCAATATTTCTTTAACATAGCTAGATAATTCGTCTCGAAACCAGATACGAAAGTGATGAAATTTGTGTCTGCCTAAAAAGATTTTTTCAACTTGTAGTGGAGCTAAAATCAAATGATCGATTGCAGCAAGCCACTGGGGCATACCATAATTGAAGGCATAGTCAGCCTTGAACAGTACTTCGCGATAAAGATGTATATATTTGGAATATATATCAGACTGTTCGCTACCCCGCAAACCTCTGTCAGTCATAATATTACCGAGTTGAGGATTGCCGTCATTAATCAGTCGAAACGAGAGGTCACTGTTTCGTAGAAGCTCTTTTGGAGCCCGAAACATCAGACTGACCAATTCGTTATCCAGATATGGAGATCGAATAGCCAATTGAGATTGCTCTAAACTTAGTCGATTATAATGATGCCAAGGTGCCTGTTTAAAAGCCGCCAAAGATACCGGATGCCCTTGCCATGCTTTATTTAAGGTGTCTCCTGCAAGGCTTATTTCTCTTTCAAAGCCAGGTTCAAAGAGACCTTTACAAGGTGGTATCGCTTTTAAGTGCCTTGCTCCTCTTAGAATTTCACTACCGTAATTGCCTGTCAAGCGAACTGATGCAATGTCTCTTGCCAGTTTGTTTACATAAAGATCAGCGGAACCTGTTACATCAAGTCCACCATCAGAAATATAGACCGTTTTTTCGGCCAAGCCAGAGAACTCAGAAAGAAAGTTCTTACCTACTTCAAAGACTTGATGTTTTTGATTGGTAATTTTCGAGATTTCACGTGAAATTTTTACGTCATAACATTCATTATGCATGCCGCCGAAGCTATAACCTGGCAGCATGTCTGGCAAAATATCAAGGTTCGCCAATATCATTCTGGTGTCTAATCCACCTGTTAGTGATATGGCAACATCATTATCAGGTTGCAAATATTTCGGTAAAATCTTAATAAATGTTTGCCTGAAGGTGCTATAAAACTCTTCTGTTTCAAGGGGAGGTTGGCTTTCCCAAGTTTCCGGATTGAAATAACAACTCTTATTGATACAACCTCTTTGATTAAATTGCCAAAGCGATCCTGGAGGTAATAGTGAAACCTGTTCGAAAAGGCTTCTGTTTTCCAACACGCAACCAAAACTAAAAGACTCGCCCAAGCTTTTAAAATCAAACTGCCTTAATTCCGGGCAGACTGCCAGTAGAGCCTTAGCTTCAGAGGCGAAATAAAGACGATCATTGCATTCATAATAATATATTCTTTGCATTCCATAGCGGTCGTTGAATAGCATCACTAATTTATTTCGAAGATCAATTACCAGGCCACTAAACCATCCATTTAAAAGTGGTAAGGCATCAGTGCCAAGTTCTTCAAAAAGATCGATCAAGTAGACAGCTTGAGAATATTCGGATTGTTGACCACGAGGGTCTGGTTTTTCAGAATATCGTTGATTAGAGAAATCTTCTCCCGAAAATATCAGGCATAGATCGCGGTTCTTGTTCCACAAAGGCATACAGTCTGCAAAAGAACCCGCTCGATTGACCCATCCAACGCACAAATTAAGACTCTCATTAACATAGCTATCAGAGGTATAAAATGATTCATGCATCATATGCTTTATCATCTGGTGAACCATTGTCGCATTTTCAACGGAAGAACCGGATCCAATTATTCCTACAATTCCTGGCATGTGAATCCTTTTTCGTATTTCTTGAATAGGTAGATATAGACGTTACGCATTGACAATAAAAATTAATAGGTTGACCGTTTATTTATCTCTAATATAGAGGATTTACAGGTATTTTCTTTAATAAAGAAACCACTAATTTAAACTAAGCATTTTATTTGATGATAAATATTATTATCAATGCGTAACTTCTATTATAAAGAAGGTTTGGTGGAGCCGGCGGGAGGATTTGAACACTCCATCAACTGATTACATTTCAGCCACTCTAACATTGAGCTACACCGGCATACGCAAAAGCATTTTAACTACACACTAGCGGCAAAATTGATTCAATAAACAATTTTTTACTCTACTTACTCCTCAAACTACATGCAATATTAATAACACTATATATTGTCAAGTGCTTTAGTTCTGGATGACGCCTTAATGTCAGCGCTATCTTGCCTTTATAGGTCATTTGAATAAAAAAACCTTTAACATAAATAGCGGGTGGAGCCGGGGGGAGGATTTGAACACTCCATCAACTGATTACATTTCAGCCGCTCTATCATTGAGCTACACCGGCAATACGCAAAATCATTTTAACTAAACACTAGCGGCAAAGATCATTCAATAAGAAATTTGCTTTAAAAACTTTTTTTTACTCCACGTACTCCTTAAGTTACGAGCAATGTTTAGTAGGCTTTCTGGTAGCAGCGGCTTTAGTCCTAGATGAAGCTTTAATGTGAGCGCTATTTTGCCTTTGTAGGTCATTGGAATAAAGTACCTTGGTACAAAATGTTGCTCAAAGCCGTTACGTCGTTTGAACTCTGTAAGCGAACTTTTACTGTTCTTGCCGTAGATAAACTTCCCGTAAGTTAAATATTTTAAGCCTTTATCGGAAGAAACTTTAACCGCTCTGGCTAATAAAGCATTAGCAGGCCGTTTATCATAATGCTCATTCATACATAAGATTTGTAATATCGAGCAAATTTGTCCCATATAAACCATTTTGATAAAACCTATTAGGACATCATCGTAATAAGCACCGATAAATTCGCTTCTGTCTAAAAATGACGAATATTCTGCTTTTACAACATCAATGCTTTTTCCATAATGCCAAAAAGGCCTACCTTGCCGTACTGGCGTTTCATTATTAATCCCTACAATTCCTTGTAACAACTCATCATTGAATTCAACTTCCCGAATGACCAGTCCACGTCGTTCTGCTCTTCTGGCATTTTTTCTCGCTTCTTGCGGGAGACTATCCCACCAAAACTTGTAGTCTGAAGTAGGTATCGCAGCAACATTATCCCACTCCATTGGGAAATTAAACTTTGGTGTAATATTTGGCAGTTGTTGTGCGAAGGTGAAAATGTCAGCATTTAGATGTTCTTGTTTTAATTTGGCTATGCATTTCATTGGGTCATTAATGGCCCCATCTTCCAGCCAGGCTTCATCTTTAACCCTGCCAATCTTAAGCCAGTTACCAGAAACAAATATTTCCCTTCCGTCCATTTCAATAGAAGGGACATTGACAACTCGACCTTTGACACTAATTTCCACTTTACCAAGCTCCCGATCATTGTAGGTTATTTGCAGCAATAACTTCTTACCAAAAACAGAATTTAAGTAGTTAAAAAAATACTCTATTAAAATTATTCAACAACATTGATTTAAATATTTTCTTTAAACGGTGTTTTTGTTCACTTCTGCGAAAATCGACAAGCTCTTGAGATATAGGCCTTTGCAACTGGTTTATAAATCCCCAAAGATAGCCGCAATACAAAAATAAACCACTTACTATGTAGGGTTTATTTTTCATCTGATATATCGCTCGAAATAGCTCCCATACTGGATGCCCGCCCAGATAATAGTCCTGTTTACCGAATTTAAATCGTGATCTGAGAACTGTGCTTGTCCCGGTACCCATCTTTCTATGGTGAACAAAAGACTTTTCAGTAAATGTTCTGGTATCCCATCCTCTCATGCGTGCTGTAGTTACAGCTGTCCAATCAATTCCACCTCCTTTGATTGGAAGGTACCCGCCAATTTCATCAAAACAATCGCTTCTAAAAAGCTGGCATTGACCAGAAACATGTTCGATATTAACAATGTCGTAGTTATATGCGATGGTTGAATCTTCAATAAATGCTGTTCCGGCAACACCCAGCTGAGAATTATTTCTAAACTTATCGAGAAGAAACTCAAAATGGTCCGGGCCAAATGAAATGTCAGCATCTACATTACCAATAATTTCATGTTCTAGGTTCTGGGCAATCTTATAACCAGCATTGAAACAATGCACTTTTCCGGCAAAATTACGCTCTGCGCGGTCAGGCATTTTTATAAGTTCTATCCAGTGATACTTGGTCGTATATTTTTCTATAATCTCATCAGTACCGTCAGTTGATCCGTCACTTACGATTATCCATTTAATGGGTAGAACCGTCTGTAATATCATTGACTTTAATGTCAACTCGATGAAAGCAGCCTCATTTCTGGCTGGTGTAATTATCACGTAGGCAGGAAGTTGCTTTGTTTCAGGCTTGTTGTCTGCAGATGTTGGTTTTTGTATATAATTTGTCATGTAGATATCTCACACTAAAAATTGTTTTTTAATTAACCAATGCTGCTTTGCTTTGACTCTTCTATGAGATGGGTAAGTGCCAAGAGCATCCAGGCCTGTGACCATCTAATATAAGAAATCTTGTTTTTACCAATTGGTAACACCTGATAGTAAAAGTAACCTCGTTCATCCCACATGTGTTTCAAACTCCAGTTAAATATAGTGTAGACCAAGTTGAGATTATTACTATCAAGATCCTTAAAATTTAGTAGTGTAATAATACTTTGTGCAATGCTATGTATGTCAATTGGGAAAGTGTGATTATGAAAATATTTAGGGGCGCCATCAATCCTGAAAAAGTGATCTCGATAAAACTCAAATCCACGACGAATATTAGTATCAAACTCTGACGTTTCTACGTATTGCGAAATAGATCGCAAAGCACACAAGTTGTAACCTGTATGAAAATTGTCTACCCAACGTTGTTTGGGTGACTCGCCGTAATCCCATGATCCGTCATCATGCTGCTTTTTTGCGGAGTATCGAGCGACAGTCAATGCCGGCTCAAGGAATTTTTTCTCGTCAGTGAGTTTGTAGACTCTACAAAGAAGTGCTGCGCCCAGAAAATTTGCGTTATGTACTGGAGTTTGTGATGCTGGAAGCGGATAGGCGAAACTACCGGTAGTATCATCCTTTGTCCAGAAAAGCTCGTTCAGAATATATTCTGCAGCACTGACCGCCATTTTTAGGCAGTTGTCCTCGCGGTTTAATTCGTATACATCTAAAAGTGCATTGGCTACGAAAACCGTACAAACAAGATTTGGCGAGCCTCTGGGTACCAATATAGTCCGCGTCTGCCATGGAAAGCTATAACCCCAACACCAGTAAGAGCTCTCTTGTGATCGATGGGCTATTAGCTTATTAACCATTGTCGGAATAAGATCTTTTTGGTCCAGAAGTCCAAGCTTTAAAAGTTTAATGAACGCCATCAGAAATAATGCCATCGCCTTAGGATTATTTGTTTTGGGGACTAGTAACAATGACCTGATATTAATCGGACTTCTTTTCAATACTTGAGTTAATACAAGCCGAGGAATCCTGGTATTGAGGACAGGCAACAAGTTGAATATCTTGCTATTAATTGCATCATAAGGATCATAACCTACCCAGTCATTTTTACTGCAATAATCAAACAGCTTTTGTGTTACAGCTATTGGGTCTTCCA
Source organism: Methylobacter sp. S3L5C (assembly GCF_022788635.1). NCBI lineage: Bacteria > Pseudomonadati > Pseudomonadota > Gammaproteobacteria > Methylococcales > Methylococcaceae > Methylobacter > Methylobacter sp. S3L5C. Next base: position 1,783,028 of record NZ_CP076024.1, read on the forward strand.
AGGTAAATTCTCCAGTGATACAAAAAAGATTATTTGAAAAAATCGGATTTTTTAAATTAAATTGAGATAATTTTATGGATAACGCTACTTCAGCCGGTTTAGCGTTATCTGCTTTAATTTAAGTTGTTTGAATGCCTGTTAAAGTGCCCATTACTGGTTACCATTTTTTGCTATAAACAGCATTTCATCCCACTTGACAACAGTGGAAAATTTTATTTTTCGTAGCGAGTCTATAGTCACTTCGGCTGCTTTTTGTCCCAATAAACGTCCTAGAAGACTGGATTTCCACTTAAGAATAGGGGGGGTAAATTGGCCACCCAATTCAAAAGCCAGTACATTAATTTCTTCAAGTAGTTCGGGATTTTCGGTAAGGAAAAACTGCGAATACATCTGCAAAAGTGCCACGCTAAGTTTTCTCGTTCTTTCATTGTCTTCAAAAGATCTTAGGTGTTGAATGGAAAGTTTTAATGACAAGAGTAAAGACTGAATACCTTTTTCAGAAGTATCCCTGCTTAATTGTGTAAAGCCTGTACTGCGGTAATATGATTTTGCCGTGCTGACAAACTTCACCGCTTCACTCGATAATACAACTCGGCAAATATACTCACCATCATCATTTAAAGACAGTCTTTCATCCCAAAAGCCAGCCTCATCAGTGAGCTTTCGACTTATAAGCCACGCCGCCGGAACCATATAAGCCTTACCATCAGTAAAGTTTTCTGTGATCCAATCAATAGGTGATAAATCTCGCCATATTCCATTTGGGGTAAATCTTGCTTTGTTGATACGATAATGAAACACTCCATAAGCTGATGAAAGTAGCTGTAAGTTCTTATGCCCCGTTTCGGCCACTTTCATTTGTTTGGATATCTTGTCTGGTGCCAATAGATCGTCTGCATCAAGCCATTGAATATAATCTCCTTGCGCAAATGACAATGCTTTATTCCTGGCAGAACTTGCTCCGCTGTTCTCTTGCGTTACGACTTTGACGTATTTCGATTCAAAGCTTTTTGCTACTGATAAGGTATCGTCAGTTGATCCGTCATTGACTATTATAATTTCCTTATTCGGCCAGGTTTGCGAAAGGGCAGAGGTTATTGTTTCCGCAACCCACTTTTCAGCATTATATGCTGGTATTAAAATAGAAACTAAATGTGACATTGCAGTAAGTCCTTATTATTTATTTTAAAGACAGAGATATTCTGCATCATAATGAAACAACCTGTTTTAAGCAGCATAGCCCCTGAAAAATTCATAATTAACAGTCTGGATTAATCAAACTTAACAAGGTGCGACTCGATTTATTTTGTTAGTTGCTATATCGAAACCAATGCAGTAATGACCTAAAGGGTCGCCCTAAAATGATCGGTCGGGTAATGGCTGCGTGGACAGCAATTAGTATGCTTTTTACAAATCTCCTTTGCTTCCAGTGTAGCTGCGCCGCCAAGATGCGGAGATCAGTAATTACACGTTTCTCAGCCTGTTTCCAGTCACAAGTCTGCAACATTTCAGTAAGCACATTAAAGGCGTCCGAGTATTCACCATTATTGTATAGAATACCAATACTCCAAAGGTATCTCCTGGCCAAAGCTGATTGTTGTATTCTCTCATTTACACCAAGGTCGACTAGCACCGCTGAGGTAATATCCACAATTGAATCCAATGGGTCGGGCTTTCCATCTCTTCTGAGCGTTGCAGCTGCGCGGGCTGCAAGGGTACTAAAAATTAGCTGTTTACCTTTGCTCACTGTTATCTGATGAGGATGATGCCGGTAATGCAGCAGTACTGCTCCAAGGTTGGCGAGTTGGTAATGGTCTGCGACTCTCAACCATAGGTCGTAGTCTTCAGAGCCGAAAACAACTTTCCTGTAACCTCCAACTGAGACAAAAACGTCTTTCCGCATAAGAACAGTGGGGTGCCAAATCGGACAGTCGTCAAGGAGGGCAATTCTAATGTCGTGGTCTTCAATTGGATTGGCACAAGTTCTTAATGACATACCCATTATATCGATTATCTCAGCGGCACCACCAAGGACGCCAACCTCCGGATGTTGCTCCATGAACTCGACCTGCCACCCTAGGCGGTTTATAACAGAAATATCATCGGCATCCATTCGTGCAATGTACTTGCCCTGTGCGCGACCACAACCGCGATTAAGGGATTCAACCAAGCCCCTGTTCTCTTGGTGGTAAACGTGCATGCGTGAATCTTTCTCTTGGTAAGAATCAAGAATCTGACCAGTAAAGTCGGTTGAGCCGTCATTAATGACGATAAACTCAAAATCACGAAAATTTTGATCAAGAATGCTTTCAACTGCTTCACGTAAGAAGCGCTCGCCGTTGTAAACACTCATCACAACGGAGACTATTGGACTAACCATATTATTTTCCTTGGGTATTTTTCTCTTACTTACTAGATAGATAAGTCATGGCTCTAAATGGACTAATAATCTTGGTGGATTCTGGATTCTACGATTTTCCACCTTTATTTATTATCAACAGGTTTATGTTTATCGGAAGGAACGAGAGAAAATACTTTCCTATTGAGCGTATTGATGGGTCCATGAAGAGTGCATATCTGTAAGACTCCCTGGCACCTGCAAGGTCACCATTTTTTATCAAAAGATTACCTATTGCGCGTCTATTGGTACTTAAAAGCTCCTTCAATGCTTTTCGTTCCATACTTTTTAGGGTCTTGATTTTTTGCAGTTTTTGGTAAATTTTCTCATCTGACTTTTTAGCTTCGATTGGATATTTCTTTAGTTGATTGGTCAGGCACTCGGTTGATTCATCTCTCCTGTACATGACAACCAATACTTCCCTGATTAATCCAAAAGCCCCCTGGAGGGCAGCACGAGCCATAAGATCGAAGTCTTCATTAAGATTAAGGCTTGTATCAAATAACCCTGCCTTCGTTATGGCATCACGCCGAAATATCGTTGCCCCAACTTGCCATGGTCCATGCGTGACGACAAAATGAAATGGATCGGTAAGTAACAAATAATCCTTTCCTTTAAACTCGACTTTTACCTGATTCATTTCAAAGTAAGTGCGCTCGTTGTCATGCCATACAGATTTATGACAGTCCGTTGTTTGCATACATATTTCGGGAAACTGACCAACTTGTTCCATTTGGGTAGAAAGATACGCAGGCATCCATTTGTCATCAGAATCCAAAAAGGCCAACCAAGAGCCAGTTGAATTTTTTATACCCGTATTTCTGGCTGCGCTAACGCCGGAATTGTCTTGATATATATATCTGATTTTATCCCCATATCTTTCAAGGATTTTTTTTGAATTATCTGTAGATCCATCATCCACGACAATGATTTCATAATCAGTAAATTTTTGATTTAAAACACTATCAATAGCTTCTGTTACAAAGCATTCCCGATTGTAGGTTGGAATGATAACTGATATTAAAGGTGATTTTTCGGGCACTAATCTTCTCCATCTTAATCTCGAAAGCTTTGTGTACTGGAAAGTTAGGTTTTTTCAGTCATCGCCGAATACGGCTCTTTTAGAATCTACCAGCGTTTAGGGTAAAATTAAAAAATGCAGTAAAGCGTTATTTATTAAAAAATAAATCATTACCGGTACAAATTATGTTGATGTTTTGTTTAAAAAATTAATCTACAATTTTTAATTAGATAACTTAAATCACTGTTTTTTAATTGCCATCCGGTATGGATTAGCGCTCATGAATGGTATCGCATAATCTGGATACCACACTTTATTAACTACATCGCAATACCCATTGATTTGTACATTTTGTAACGCTAAAAGAACCTGGTAAAAAATCTATTTTACAAACGCGATTTGTAATTTAAAAAGGTGCTTCCATCGGGCTATTAAATAGTACTTTTTTGATTCCGCCTGCCACTTTGCAAGCTTCTTTTCATAGCTATTTGAATTTGATTTATTTGTATTTATTTCCTGCATAATCGATGTTCCATAATCAAGTAGTGACCGCGCTACCCTTAGTAATTGCCAACATATACCGCGTTGAGGCTCTATCAAATCCTTAGTCTTTCCCTGACCGACTGCAAGTTTTAAGAAGTAATCCCATTCCAGTCTCTCTGCTCCGATGATATGTCCGACTATTGCTTTTGGTTCATAAAAAATCAGTTTCTTTTGAATAGCAAGCCTTTCAATTACGACTGACTCTTCTGCGCAAATTAGTTGTGTACCGACGCGTCCCAACTTTGCATCAAATCCGCCAGCATCACTCAGGGCCGATCGACGAAAAGATAAGTTCAGCCCCCACAGACCAATGCCTGTATCAAGTAGTTGACGATTATCACCAAAATCAACTTCTGATAAAAGAATCTTAAAATATGGCCCTAGCCATTCCGGAGGATCATTTTCCATTATTAAATATGCCCTGCCTCCCACTACATCGGCATTAGTCTCCTGATAGCATTCATTCAGGCTCTTGAGCCAATATTTATCAACAATTACATCATCATCCAAAAAGGCTACAATTTCTCCCGTAGTATCAAAAACTCCTCGGTTACGCGCTAAACTTAAGCCTTGTTTAGACTCAAAAACATATCGACATTCACGTTTCTGCAAATATTCTTCGACGATTGATTTTGTTTCATCTTGAGAGTTGTTATCGACAATCAGAATCTCATAATCGATATAATCCAAATATTCTTGCTTGAAAAAGCTTTCCAGCATTCTCTGTAAAACAGGCGCTCTATTATATGTGCATACAATTACCGATATCACAAATGCTCTCCATTAACTATATTCCTATAAGCAGTACGTTAGTCTTTTTCGCGTCCCTTAGAGCCAGTCGGCTAGCTACATCCAAGCTTAATAGTATAGACATTAAACGATTTATAAATACCTGTTGTGATAAATTAATGTTCACTAAATACAATATTTTTATCGATTTTCCTCTATAGGGGAAAAGAAGATTTTATCTATTTAAAGTGAGGCATTTGTAACTGGATATTTCTAACTCTATTAGCTTATTGTGCCATTAAGTTGGACGGTTAACTCTTGAAAGACTTGTATATTAATAACTGGAACAACGCTCTTTCATTATTATCCCGTCAATATGCGAAATTATGCTGTTGAGGGTTTTTCCAAGCTTTAAATCCGTAGGGTTAAATTCTTTACTTCGATGCTGAAGCAGAATTTTGTTGTTAACCTCATTAATGTTTTCGATCAGCACTAATCTCCCTTCCTTTTGTAGTTGGCGATCGACCGCGCCACTTTTACCGCGAAAGATGCTGTAAACCGGAACGCCCAGCGCTGCTGCCTCACGATTCATGGTTCCTCCACCGCTTACGACAAGATCGGAATGCCAAAGCAGATTAAGACCGTTAACGGCCTGCTTGGGTATAATCACTTTGTCGTCTTTAAACCACTGAGGCCAGTTTTTTCGTATTTGCGTTTCCTGAAGCTTGTTTCTTGGCAGAAGTATTACTGTAATTGCTGATATAGCACATACCCGTTGCATGAATGCAGTGAAAAGTTCATCACTTTCCGGATTATGATAGTGTGCCTCGTTTGCCGGGGGGCGAACGGTCACGATAATGTTATCGGCGTTAAGATTTAGCAGGGCGGCGATACTTGAGTCAGGCTTGAACTCGGGCGCATAAACATCTTCCTTGATGCCCTCGTAGCTTAAAATCCTGTCTTTTGTTTTACATTGCAAGCTTTCATCAGCGAGCGCTTCCGGAATAATTTCCCAACGTGGCTGTAATAATAATGGAGTTTGTGCATGTTCATAATCCATAATCATCACGGTCGGAATTCGTAGCAAGTTGCATAACAGAATTTGCGATCGAGAACCGTGAGACAGACCTATCGCGGGTTTTTCACGAATGATAAATGGTAATAGTTGTAAGCTGCGCCAGCAAAGCCCCAGCACTTTAAAAATTGGGTTTTTACCGTAATGCTTGCCTACCTTTTTATGGGATAAGCCGTAAAGAGTCGCTAATTCGCAAACCTGAAAAGCATCACGAGCAGTAGTTACCACACTATACCCCTTGATTTCCAATTCCCGTATTATAGGTTTGAAAAAAGGGACATGCGGCGTATTATCGAGATCAATCCAAATTTTCATCGTGGTATTAGTCATATTTTAAAAAATAAAAGTATAGCTATCAAAATCAGCACTCAAGTAAGAACAGGCTCGTTTGCATATCCATACTGATAAGTTGGAATTGGCTGTCTTGACTTGTTGACAACCAAACCAAGCAGGTTTGTTTGCTCCAGAATGTACATGGAATGTTGCAGTTCATTGGTAGTGTTTTTACCATCCTCGACAACAAGTAAAGCAGCATCAATATGTGGCATAAATAACAAAGCGTCATCCGCTGCAAAAAGTGGAGGAATATCGAAAATAATTATCCGTGATTCATAACGTGATTTAATCTCCTTAATGAGATTGACCATTTTTCGTGATGAAATAAATTCTGAAGCATTATTGTTGGAGCTAGTCCCAGGTAAAATAACGAGGCGCTCAATGCCTGGATTGATTAAGATGTCTTCTAAAGATATCTCTCCTTTCAGATAATCGGCAAGCCCCAATTCCTCTTGGAGACCCAGATATTTGTGTAGACTTGGGCGTCTGAGATCAGCATCAACAAGCAGAACACTTTGATTTCCCTCCATTGCTATGGCAATCGCAAGATTTACTGAGACAAATGTTTTTCCTGCACCTAACGTTGCGCTTGTTATGGCAAAGCTGTTCCAGTTATTCTCCCGAAGCTGTCTGAGGATATTGGTTCGAAGCACACGAAATATATCTGCTCTTGGATCGTTGTAGAGGCCCATAATAACGCGATTATTTCGCAGCATTTCCGGATCAAGAATAGTCGTTTTGGTTGTTGTATAGCGGATCGATTCGAGCGGGTGTTCATCAGTAAGATTCATCATTAATTGCTCCTCAGAAAGGTTTCCGCTAACGGAATGGAGTAGATGCATATGACAACTGTAGTCAGCAGAATTAAGGTTACGCCCGTCCAGACCATGATTTTTTTCATTTTAGCTTGCTTAACGAGTCGCTCTGCCAGCTCGAATGGGGCTTCTATGTAAGGAATTACGACTAACGGCATTAGACCGGTGATTTCGCTTATTGCCCTATAGCCTCTTATACCAGGCGTTATAAACTCGACAAGAAAAGCAACGCCAAAACCTGCGATGAGACCGATAAAAATACCGCCGATGGCCACTTTTCTTCTGATCGCTTTTTCCGGGTGCGTAGGAAGGGTAGGTTGCTCGATGATGGTAAGCGTTTGTCCCTGTTGTTGCTGTTCCAGTGTTTGAACCAGTTTGGCATCCAGCCATTTTTCTTTTAGCTGGGTATATTTTTTTATGGCATTATCCCGATCCCTGATTAAATCGGTATAGCCCATCTCAACTTGAGGAGCCTCTAAGAGCATGGCTTGCATTTTTTCAACTTTCGCTTTTAAATAATCCTGCTTTTCCTTTAGTAGGTTAAGTTCTAATTGACTGCTTTTATATTGTTGCTCCACACCATAATAAGCCGGATTTGTAGTATGTATTAGCATCGACTCCAGCTCCTGTTTTGAGGGCTGCGATGTATTTTTTAATTGTTGTTGCAATTTATCGATTTGCTTTCTGCGCAGGTTTATATCCGGATGATTGTCGGCATACGTTTTTTCCAGTACTTTAAGTTCGCGTTTCGCCTCTGTTAATTGATTCACCAGATCTTCTGTGGTTGATTGACCTTCAAAGGCAGGATCTAATGCTTTTATTTCACGTTTAAGACGAAGTACAGACGGGTGTGACGGTGAATAAATACTCGAAAATTTAAGGTATTGCGCTCGCATAATTCTTAGTGCGTCATCCCTGCTTTGTGGCGCTTTGCTATCGAGACTGCCGGGTAAATTTTGTTGCGCTCTTGCCAACTCCGCTGATAAAAAAGCAATTCTTTCCTTGGTACTGCGGATTTGGTTGTCAGTGTCTCTCAGTTCGTTTTCGGCTCGGTCTATCGCTGCCAGATTCCCTTGTACTTGCTCCGGTAAACTGAAGTTGTTTTGTTGCTTGTATTGGGCAATTTTTCTGTCAATTTCCTGAAGCTCTCGGCTTAGCTTTTCTGATTCCTCCATGAGGAAATCAGTCGCTTTAACAGCACGCTGAGTTCGAGCCTTGTCATTTTGTTCAATAAATAAAGTGGTCAGCTTGCTTGCTATTTCTTGTGCCTTGATGGCTTCTATATCACTAAATGAAATATCAAAAGCAATTTCAGCCATTCCCGAATGAGTTTGAGGTGCCAAGGACGAAGTGGTTAACTTAACTTCCGTATTTTTCCTGAACAGTTCCGCCAGCTCATATTGGGCAGAATCATTTTTGATATTCGTAAAGTCCTTGTCGGTATTCTTATAAAGGCCATTCGAGTCGATAATCGACAGCACATTATCAGTGGTCATGACCCTTTGATAAATTGATTGAATCTGTTCGTCTGCAAACTGCGATACCGTCGATTCGAACAGTTTTGTTGGAATGGGCGCTTCGATTAGTATCGTTGCCGTTGAGCGATAAACCTTGGGCAAGTTATAGGCAATCATTAATGACGTTAAACTGACAACCAGCCAGGTAACTACAAGATAATATTTGCGTCGATATACAAGGTCAAGGCAATCGGCTAATGATTTAGTGTTTTGTTCCATAAGTGACGTGTTTACAACTCATTCTATTGTATATAAGTATAGTCAATTATTTCGATACTATCAGGATCTAATAAAACAATGACAAAATAGATGCTTTCCTGCTTTCCGGTCATACTAAGACAGCCAAAGGCTATGAAGGCAATTTCCTGCGAAGGATATACCCAAGTCGCCGGGCAGACTACCTGGTACGTGAAAAGAAAATTGAGTTTTAAACCATTTTCACAGAATGTTCCGTTGAGTACTTTTGCATCATAAAGACCTTTTTTACAACGCCAAATATTGGTACTGAGCTACCCATTATAATAACGCCGTTCAGAAAGTATAAGAATCCAGTTGTATTGCCAAGAGTACTTAAGAAACTCATAGAATAGCTTATAGATCCTAGTGTTATAGTTGTCCCTTTGAGGAAGTCCAGCGGAGAATCTATTCTGTTTAAGATGCATATTGAGCCCAGTGTAACAAAAGATAAAATAATCAGTTTTAAGCGTCCTGAATCAATTGATGGAGTAAGCATTTTTTCTACATAAATCATCTGACAGATTGAGTGCACAAAATAAGCCGTAAAATAGGCTAAAGCAAGACCCATGCTGCCATATTCCGGAACGAGAAGCCGGGTCACTGCAATTAATATCGAGGCCCATAACAGGTTGAACAGAATACCAACCCATTGGCGTCCTGAACCGGCCATTGCCGTTCCTATAACCGTATTAACAATGTTCAAAAATGCTGCGATCATCAGTACATCAATAATAGGCAATGCCGCATTATATTGAGTCCCAAATAGAGATACCAAAGGACCGCGAAAAGCAATGACAAAAACGGTAACCGGCAGTGCCAAAACCCAAGTTAATTCAAGGTTAATCCAAACGACTTTACGAAACTCATTAGGATCTTTTTGTCCATGTGCTTCCGCGAAGATAGGGAGCATGACCGACCCCAAGACTTGTGGAATAAAGATAATAAACTGTCGCCATTGGTTTGCTGCGTTAAATATCCCCAGTTCTGCGTATCCGTTGGGCTGGTTTATAAGCATAGAGTTTGTTAACCAGGTAACAGGAATAACAAGGAGTGCTGATAGCACCGTAGGTAGAGCATAAGTCCAGATAATACTGATTTCCGATAAGGACGACAGGTTAAAATAATCGCGTTGAATACCGTATCTGGCGCATTCCGTGCGGACTGCAAGGGAGGCAGCTATAAACCCTATTGTTGATACAACAACTGAGGCTATTATTGCTCCCATCACTCCATAAAAATAGACCAATGGTATTGCCATTACTGGGATAGCAATTCCCTGCACAAGGCTGATACGAGCGACTTTTCTGAATGCTTCAAAGCCGGCTAAAGTTCCCGTTTGAATACCTGTGATCGTCGAAACAAAAAGGAGTAATGAACCAACGCGCAACAAAGGTGCAATTTCTGGACGGTTTAATGTTTCTTGAGCAAGCCAGGGAGCATATATAGCTACACCAGCTGCTACCAAAGCTGCTGTAAGGAAAGATAGACTGGTAGTAAGACTAAGAATCCTTCCTGCCTTCGCGGGATCCTTGCTCCTGTATTCAGCCAGATACTTGGTCATGGTGCTACCCATAGCGAAACCGGCAAAAAGTCCGAACATGCTGATAGTGCTGTCTACCATTCCATAAACACCATACTGATCGCGACCCAGAAAGCGCGCGATGAAGATAGTCGATATCATGGAGAATATCCGTATTGCGATCATTCCCGCTAAAGACCAAACGGCCCCAGAGAAAAGCCGCGCATACATAGGAGAGGTTACCTTCAGAGACATTGCTTTCTTTTTTAATGTCAATATATTCATCTTGGGCCAAAGCCTAACTTAAAATAATGATGAAGTACTCTAACTTCTTTGTCGGCAGACATACCATCACCATGCGGATTGTGAGCGCCGTGCAATATCAGATAGATAATCTGGTTTGTCAGCTTCTGTTGGCGCAAAGTGAAGTATCGTGAGGAGTGAGGATGCCAAGCGTTTGTCTTTCAAAGGCCACGAAGACTGAACTTGCAATACACGTAATCCGTCCTCAACGAGGTCGACCGATATTTTTTGAAAAACATGGCCCCAAGATTGCTTGGATTTTTTTAGATTTAAATCCATATCTGGATCAATCCCAAAAATACTTGACATTTGGTTGACGATATCCTGAATCTGACTAGTAAGGCGTATATGACAACTCATAGTTGACTCTTTTCTATGCATTAACTCATTTTTCATCGGTTTAAAATTCCGTTTCGAATTTTAAATTTCAACATTTTGCATATATCGATAAATGAAAGCTGTTTGGTTATTTCATACATATCTTGGTATGAAATTTTTCCTTGGCTTTGAAACTCTGAACGGTAATAGCTGGCATGTATGCTTTTTTTGTAAGGTCTATTTTCATCTTGCAACCAAGATCCGGCAAAATGATGAGAGGTATAATTTTTTGGCAAGTCAAGGCAGAAACAGGTGGACGGGAAAACAGCAAGCTCATAGCCTTGATCATCAATGCCAATCTGCATTGAATCCAGATTCTTGTCTATTCCGTATTTTTCAATAATTAATTCGGAAACCCAATCAGTATTTGGCGGCTCGTTAATACCCCCAAATGGCCGACTTTCATAACGATTCAGAACGGCACCAGCAAGCCCATGTCCGGCAGTGCTTCCCCAAACAGCAGTAAAAGGTTTTTCTAAAATTTCGAAGCCGGTAAATGCACCGTATTTTAGAAAACTATCCAGTGGGTCTTTAACTTCCACATCGGTATCAAGATAAACACCTCCATGATTATAAAGAGCCCATGCACGGACGTAGTCTGATACAAATGCGTACTTCTTTTCTTGGTATGCCTGTTTTACAAAATTATTCATACCAATATCAAAGTTATCTTCATTCCAAACTATTATCTTCCAGTTTTTTAAATGGACTCGCCAAGAATCCATACAGCTTTTGGCAAGCGTTGGCATCTCTTTACCACCAAACCAGCAACAGTGAATTACTTGAGGAATATTGTTTTCCTCATTAGAAATAATTAATGTCATTTCACTTGCTCATCAGAATTTATCATTGTCGTTTTACTCCTTTAGTCGATCAGTTCTCAAGTAACGCTACCTTGAATAATAGAATTGGAAACATTAAAACAAGGTTTCCTTTGCCTTTAAGTTAACAGGCTTTTCGACACTATTTTTCATTTAAGATATCAATCTTAGGTTTAAGGCGTGACAGTCGTAGTAGGTTCCACACTGGCATACTTGCGCACCAGCACGTTGTTGAACTGAGCCACCGTATTTTGTTCCCCGTATAGCGCTATTGCACCCGCAATGTAACGGGAAGACGAGGTCTGAAGCATCAAAACATCATCCTTGTAAACATCAATGGCACTGCCATGTACTCTCACGCCGAGTTTGTACCAGGCGTTGATATTAACTACTCCAACCGCTGCATTGTTGAGTGTCGAGGCATTCCCGCTAACCCAGTCATAGGCATACAGGTTGTTGGTTCCATCAAGATCCTCATAAAGATTTATGGAATACAGGTTATTTTGATCAGTGCTACGTACACCAAGACCCATTACCCGTCCGCTGACTTGTTTACCATAGGCTTCCAAGACATAATCGCTACCTGTGTAGGTGGAACGTAGTGCCTGCCTGAGACTATTGCCAATAGTGCCCTGTAGCACACCACCGGTTGTGCCGTTCTGTTGGGTAGTTGTATTGGCGATAGCCCATGTGCCGGCAGTCGCAGCCCATTTACCTGTATCGAAGTTTGTAGATCCGGAATCAAAGTCGTCAAAGAACTCGAAGGTCGCCGTTCCGTTTGAAGCACTGGTAGTGACAAAATTGCCATAGTACATATATAAAGTAGTTCCTGCTGTTGGAACCGTTGGTGCCTTCACCCACACACTTGCCTTGTGATTGACAGCATCCCAAGTCTCCACCCAGAATGGAACCAGAGTAAAGCCATCACTAGTTGTGAAGCGGACATCACTGCCATCATTATTTGCTTTGGTGAAGTCAAAAGTATTATCAAGTATCACATGAACCTGAAAATTACTCAGATCAGTGCCGCTTGGGTTGACAACCGTAACTGCACTGCGGCTATTCCACGCCGGATCAAGCCAGCCTTCAACAGGCTGGGCATTGATCGTTATGGTAGCTGTTTGGGAGCTTCCACCGTAACCGCTGGAAATTGTCACCAAAGCAGGGCTTGATACCACGGATGTATTCATTGTGAAGCTGGCACTGGATGCACCGCTTGGCACTGCCACGGTTGCCGGGACATTCACCGCCAATGGGTTGCTGCTGTTTAGCGCTATCACTACTCCGCCGCTTGGAGCAACTCCGCTCAAAACCACTGTTCCTTGGGATACTCCTCCACCTACCAGATTAGCAGGGTTCAGCTGGAGTGAATTTACTGTCAATGGTGAGCCCATTACCGTTACCGTAGGTTCCACACTGGCATATTTGCGCACCAGTACATTGTTAAACTGAGCCACTGTATTCTGTTCACCGTAAAGCGCTACGGCACCCGCAGCGAAATCAGGTGATGAGGTCTGGAGCGTTAAAACACCATCTTTGTATACCTCTATGGCATTGCCATGAGCTTTTACTGCAAGCTTGTACCAGGCATTAGGATTAATAACGCCAACTGCTGATTTATTAAGTACCGAGGCACTTCCGTTTACCCAGTCATAGGCATACAAATTGTTTGCTCCATCGATATCTTCATACAGATTAATGGAGTACAGATTATTCTGATCAGCGCTTTGTACTCCAAGACCCCATAATCGTCCGCTCAGTTGCTTGCCGTAGGCCTCCAGGACATAATCAGTTCCTGTGTACGTGGAACGAAGTGCTTGCCTGACACTGCTGCCAATGCTGCCCTGCATTACAGCGCCAATCGTGCCATCCTGTTGGACAGCTGCAGCGGCAACAGTCCATGTGCCACCAGTCGCAGTCCATTTGCCGGGATCGAAGTTCGTAGATCCGGAATCAAAATTGTCAAAAAATTCAAAGGTGGCTGTTCCGTTTGAAGCACTGGCCACGACGGAATTACCGTAGTACATATATAAAGTGGTACCTGCTGTTGGGATCGTTGAGGCCTTCACCCACATACTTGCTTTGTGATTGGCAGGATCCCAAGTTTCCAGCCAGAATGGAATCAACGTAAAACCATCACCAGTCGTGAAACGCACATCACTGCCATCGGCCTTTGCCTTGGCAAAGTCAAAAGTACCATCGAGTGTTACATGAACCTGAAAATTACTCAGAGCAGTTTCGCTTGAGTTGACAATCGCGATCTCACTACGGTTAGTCCATGCAACGTCCAGCCAGTTTACGCCAAGTGGCGGTGTAACCGTCAGTACCGATGTTTGAGAGCTAGCCCCATAAGTTGCTGTAATGTTTAAAAGATTCGTGCTCAACGTCGGATTGGTATTTATCGTGAACGTTGCGCTCGTCTCACCACCCAGTACCAACACGGTTGCAGGTACGCTCGCCATTAAAGGGTCGCTGCTGCTTAGAGATACTAACGTCCCACCGACAGGAGCCGGGCTGCTCAAAATTACTATTCCTTGAGATACTCCACCGCCGACCAGACTGCCCGGGCTAAATTGGGGTGCACTTACTGTTAACGGAGTGCCTATATTTACAATGGCAATGGGTTCCACATCGGTATACTTTCGGACCAGTAAATTGTTAAACTGGGCCACCGTGTTCTGTTCTCCGTAAAGTGCTATGGCGCCTGTAGCGTATTCGGATGATGAAGTCTGGAGCGTTAAAATATCATTCTTGTAAACATTGATGGCATTGCCATGTGTTTTCACCGTAAGCTTGTGCCAAGCTTTTGGGGTTATTACTCCAACAGCTGTTTTATTAAGCACCGAGGCACTTCCATTTACCCAGTCATACAGATACAAGTTGTTTGTTCCATTGAGATCATCGTACAGATTGACGGAGTACAGGTTGTTCTGATCCTTAGCCCTGATTCCAACCCCCCACAACCGTCCGCTAACTTGTTTGCCATAAACTTCCATTACATAATCATTGCCATTATAAATGGAGTGTAGTGTCTCTCGGGCTGACAAGCCAATTGTGCCCTGCATCACGCCACCGACCGTACCATTCTGTTGGGTCGTACCGGTAGAGATAGTCCAAGAGCCTCCAGTGGGCAACCATTTAATTGGGTCAAAGCTGTTTTGTCCCGGGACTATTGTCTGTCCGGCAGTCATGTCCGCAACGCGGTGATCCAGCGTCCAGATACCAGTTGTCGTGTTTTGTTTGCAGAAGTACTCATGGAGTTCAGTGCCAAAGATGTGCTGAAACATGCAGGCACTTCCATCCACTAAAGTTGGACTACCCGGCAAAATAAAAAAACCGCTGGTGGGTGCTGTACTTCCATAAACCAGTGTTGTCCAATTCCCGTTGCTATCCTGGCTTTCCGTAGACAGGAAGTATGTTCCATCGTGGAACATCATATTGGGAGCCGCCAAAATATTAGTCGGTGCCATAATAAGGCTATTTTGTAGAACAATGGTCTCTGAAGTTGGATCGTCCAGGTTTTCTATTGTAGTTGCGCTACGTGCACGGATGTAATTACTTGATGCTACGCCATTAAACCAGTAAATATAATAATTGCCGTCGTTTGTATTGTAGAAAAGATTGGGGTTTTGATTAGTCGTATCAACCTCAGATTCTACAATAGTCTTCACATCAATAAAGTTGATGCCATCGCTGCTCTCCGCAAGAACAATATAACTTGTGGCGCAGAAGTCCTTGGTATAGAGCATGTAGAATATATCGCCGACTTTTAAGACAGAAGGCCATCTGCCGTTCAGGAATAAAGGGGAAGTTTGTTTAGTCCAGGTTTTCAGGTCATTACTTAAGGCCAGACCAACACCGCCGCAGTCAGCCTGAAGACCATAGTAACCGGAGTAGGCATAACCGCCACTATTGTTCTGCACCACGCTCATAGTATGTGGTGCTGCTGTCTCCCAAGGTTGATCCTGGACCATTACCGTGTCGGGAGCACCAAGGTTGTAATAGCCAAATGCCGGTGTGTCTACTTCAAAATCATCAAAAAACTCGAAAGTAGTTTCACCGCTTGAGGTACTTGCAGCGTTAGCATTACCATAGTACATGTAAAGATTAATACCACCGACTGGAACCATTGGTGCTTTTAACCACAAACTTGCAGTATGATTGACGGCGTCCCAAGTTTCTATCCAGAATGAAATCTCGGTAACGCCATCGTCAGTAGTGAAACGTATATCGCTGCCATCACTGTTTGTCTTGGTAAAGTCGAAGGTACTGCCCAACGTAACATGAACCTGAAAATTACTGAGTTGTGTATTTCCTGAGTTGATAACTGTAACGATATTGCGATCGCTCCATTGCGTATCAAGCCAGCCCTGATTGGACTGTACTGGCATGGATGACATTAGCAGCATTGTCAGAGCCACTTTGAAAACAAATGGTAATTTGCAAAAGTACGAAATTAGCATGATACGAAACACCTATAGTTTTTCAGAAAGTACACTTCCAGATTCGCTAGGGGGGTCCGAGAATAGAAAAACTACTGCGGAAAAGCTATTTCTGCCATACTCCGCTCATTTTTGTTAAATAGCATAACTATTCGCCTCGAATGACCAAAAAATCTGACTAAAAAAAGCTTCTCCCGGCTACGTTTCCCATTCTCGGATAACCCTCGTGAGTTTTAAATTCTGAATTAAATTTAAACAGATTCTGTTTTTCTTGAAAGTATTGAAATGGCATCACTCACTTCTTCACATTGCGCTCTGCTTAAATTGGCGTGCATAGGCAACGAAAGAACTTCATTTGCTGCCTGTTCGGAATGGGGGAAATCGCCTTTGGTATAGCCCAAGTCCGCATAGGCAGGCAAAAGATGCACGGGAATTGGATAATGGATGCCGGTCTGAATACCTTTGGCTTCTAATGTTTGCTGCCATTTGCTTCTTTGTCGAGTGCGGATCGCATAGATATGATACACGTGCCGGGCATATGACATTGCCTCTGGTGTCTGTACGTCGCTATCGGCCAAGAGTTCGTTGTAATGCGCTGCTGTTGCTCGCCGTGCTTCGGTCCATTTTTCCAGGTGACGTAGTTTGACTCTTAGCACCGCACCCTGAATACCTTCCATGCGATAGTTATAGCCTTTGAGCACATGCTGATATTTCTGCTCTGCACCCCAGTCACGCAGCATACGGATGGTGCGGGTATATTCGGCATTGTTGGTTACCACCATGCCGCCTTCTCCATAAGCACCCAGGTTTTTGCCGGGATAAAAACTAAAACAGCCCATGTCACCCAAGCTACCTACACGTTTGCCTTTATACTCTGCGCCATGAGCCTGTGCGGCATCTTCAATGACTACCAAACCATGGCGCTTGGCGATTTCCAGAATAGGATCCATGTCCGCCGGTTGACCATACAGATGCACAGGAATTATGGCTTTGGTTTTTTCGGTGATTGCCTTTTCGATTGCCTTTACATCAATAGTGAAAGTGCCCGGATCAATATCCACAAATACGGTCTTGGCACCGGTATAGTCAATTGCCGCTACGGTCGCCACAAAGGTAAAGGGGACGGTAATTACCTCGTCGTTTTGACCTACACCCGCTGCGAGCAGGGCAAGATGTAATGCACTCGTTCCGGTGTTTACGCCAATCCCGTATTGGGCCTGGCTATAGGTGGCAAATTCCTGTTCAAATAAGGCTACTTCGGTGCCCAAAGTAAACTGACAGCTTTCCAATACACCTTGAATGGCTGCATTGACTTCATCTTTAATTTCGGTGTATTGGGTTTTCAGATCGACGAACGGTATCATGCTACTTTCCTGCCTTGATGCATATGTATGCCGTTAAGTTCGACACATCGGCCACGCTCGTTCATTGAGCGGGTAGCGGCTTCGATTAATTTTATTACTCGCAAGCCTAGTGCGCCGTCGGTTAATGGCGTCTTGCCATTTTCAATACAGTCGACAAAATGTTTGCCCTCGACGCTGAGTGCCTCGCTGGCATCCAACTTGGGAGCTCTCATATCTCCGGTGCGGTAGCCAACCCGCATTTCGTAAATTTGCCGGGGGTCATCGGTAAAGCTGACACCTTTGTCGTAAATCTTAATTTTTTCACTCGGTTCAAGATCGTCATAAATGATCATTTGTTTGCTGCCGCCGATGAGTATCTGCCGTACTTTTACCGGTGCCAGCCAACTGGCATTGATATGCGCGATAATTCCCGAATCATAGAACAAGGTAAGGTAGGCCAGGTTTTCCGGTGTGCCGGGAAAGTGGTTGGTACCCACAGCAGATACTGCGATTGGCTGTTCTCCGAGTAGATAGTCAAGAATTGAGAAGTCATGTACCGCTAAATCAGAGATGACGTTAACATCCCGCTGAAACAAACCGAGATTGATTCGGGTAGAATCGTAGTAAAGAATATCACCGAGTTCACCTGCCTTTACCATATCCCCCATCCTGCATACCGCACCAGTGTAAAGGAAAGTATGGTCGACCATGAGTACTAGCTTACGCTTTTCAGCTTCATCAACCAGCATGCGTGCCTGAATCGATGTCTCGGTCATGGGTTTTTCCATCCACAAATGCTTGCCAGCCTTGAGGGCAGCCATTCCCAGTTCAAAATGGGTACTGACTGGTGTCGCCACTGCAATGGCATCGATTTCTTTATTCTCGATCAGATCCTGAAAACGCGTAGTAGTCTTAATCCCTGGATAGCGATTCTGCATTAATTCTAGTCTTTTCGGATCAAGATCAGCAACACTTTCAACTTTAATTCCCGGGGTCTCGCTGAAGTTCCTTACCAAATTAGGACCCCAGTAACCGTACCCAATAACGCCTATTTTAATCATGATAGCTTTCCTTAAATCGAATAAAAAAATTGTATTATTTATGTCGGCATGTTTGCTTGGTTTTGATAATCCAGGCAACAGCGAGAACCGATAGAACGGCTATCAAAGATATCGTTAGTTACTCTTGAGTTCGTGTATGTCCAATCACACGTGCAGGAACGCCGGCAACAATTGCATAATCGGGGACATCCTTGGTAACTACCGCGCCGGCACCGATCAGAGCATTTTTTCCGATAGTTATGCCGCACAGGATAGTTGCATTACTGCCGATTGAGGCACCTGATTTAATGCGGGTGCGAATTAATTGCCAATCAGCTTCCGTTTGTAATTCGCCGTCTTCACCGACTGCTTTTGGGTAGGTGTCATTAATAAACATGACACCATGGCCTACGAATACACACTCCTCAATTTCTACACCCTCACAGATGAAGCTGTGGCTTGAAATTTTGCATCGGGCACCAATCGAGGCACCTTTCTGTATTTCCACAAAGGTGCCAATCTTGGTATCAGCGCCAATTTTGCAACCATACAGGTTAACGAGATCGGGGTGAAATATAACGACACCTTCACCTAACTGAACATCTTGGTTTATCATTGATTACTTGCTCCGAAGGTAACGGGTCAATAGCAGGGTTAAGTTATACATGGGGTTATCCAATTATCCATAATTAACATTATTTTTAAATTTTTCATTTTAAAGTATAGATCAAACTTATTGCTTTATGGTTAACGATTCCCCATAAATCATCTGAAAATGTTATTTGTTAACAAATTCGGTATTGTCTTAAATTATAGTTTTTTAAACCAACTAAACAATTGGTATAAGTACCTACGTAAAAATACTGACAGCTGATGCTTACATATCTAACAAAAAAAATCAGTTGTCTTTGCTTTCAAGCATCGAAATATCATCGGTAGATAAAAAATAGTTAACGACTAGCAACTAACTGACTGTAAAAATTGCCAGGTTGTCGGATTTAAACTCAGCATTGACTGTAGTTAGAATTAAACCATACGGTGTATGGATTACACCCCACCTCTGCACTTTAAAACAGTCTCAATCGTTCTGAATAATATATTTATATCCAATAGAAGAGACCAGTTCTGAATATACCGAATATCGAGCCTCACCGAATCATCCCATTCGGTCTTGCTTCGACCTTCTACTTGCCAAAGCCCTGTAATACCTGGTTTCATCTCAAGTATTCGCTGGAGATGCCACGCTTGGTATTTCTCGACTTCGTAAGGAAGAGGTGGCCTCGGTCCAACCAGGCTCATATCCCCCTTTAATACATTAAAAAACTGCGGCAATTCATCAATACTGGTTTTTCGAATGAATCTTCCAACCTTGGTTATTCTGGGATCCGATTTAATTTTATAGAATGGTTTTTCCGTATCCCCCTGATTGACTTTAGTGTGGCTACCTTTAATAAAATTGTGGATGTATTCACGGTGTATTTTGTCATCCAAATTCACCTGCATGGAGCGAAATTTGTAAAAGTTGAAAGGAGTGCCTTGTCTGCCCAATCGGATTTGCCTGAAAATCATGGGGCCCGGTGATGTTGCTTTAACAGCCAATGCTGTTACTAACATAACCGGCAGGAAAATAATGATACCGATAATCGAACCTATGATGTCGACGCCTCTTTTTAATAGTAATTTAAACCATGAACTGCTTTTTGAATTCTTTAACTTAAAAGGGAAAGCATCTGGCCGAATAGAGCCAATTTTTTCAAGGCTTTCAAAAATATGATCAGGATAACTTGAGGTAGTCGCAGAAAATTGTGGCTTTTTATTGCCATTAACTAATTTTTCACAGAGTTCTTTCGCGCCTTTTTCGTCAGTATGAGGAAGAAGGACTCCTATAGTTCGATTATTGACAAAGCCGCTAATGTCGGTATCTCGAATCTTTTTTCGAATGATATCCAAGATGTTTTTCATATTAACGGCTTCGCTTTCGGTCTCTTTTTCAAGGGTCAGTAAGATAATTGATAGCGTGGACTTGGACCGTTGCGCCCTAAGCTTCTCAAGACGTAACTGGTCAATAAAATATGAATCGAAAAATAGCTCATCGGAAGCAATCCGATATTGGCTCGAATTATTCGGCAGAGCGGACGATGGTTCAAATTCTTCCAGGAAAGAGCCGGTATTTTTTATTTTCATTTCAATGCTATGTGGTTTCATATAATCCAAATCCTGCAAGTTCCAAGAACTTGTTTATGATTTTTTAGTTACCTGTTTGTTTAAAGCATTTTTTTAACATAAACAGGCCGATATTATTTACCTGCTTTTCTAATTACCTGATTACCCGAGTGCTTCAGTCTGCAATAAAACGTCGTTATACCTGCAGGGAAGCCGAAATTCAGAATTATGCGTGATAACTTTAGCGTAATTTTAAAGTTTAGACAGGCTTCCGCATTTAAACCAACATGACTGAGATTTCTTGATGATCAGGTCTACTTACTCACTTCTGTTTTTTATCATTTTAGATTTTGTGTGCTTGATTTACGCCCCGCTATTTTATGGGTTTGTTTTTTGAATAATATTGAAAAATGATATTTGTTTTTAGGTGCATGGGCATTTTTTTAATCAGGACAAACTATGTTAAATAATCCAACAGCTGGTTGTTTGTATGAAAGTCTACAATTGATCAAATTTTTGCCCGTTTACGATGGCCAACTATAAAAAGACTGACGATGTAACCTTCCAAATCGGTGATGCAGGTTTTGGTAAACACTATCGAATATGGTAATTCGTTTGTATTAAAAATATATGGCTAGTCGTTCTGATTTGCGATTTTTTGAAAAATTATAACTTCAGCCCTATCTCTTTGGAGAATACGTAGTAAGACTATCTATAGATATGTAGCTTTCGAGATAGCAAGAGAAAAGTCGCAATTCGTGTCTGTTAATGAGTATAGTAGATTAAAAAAATAATTAGCAGGTTCTAAAAAAATCAGGCAACAATTTTTTTTAAATCCTCATATTTTGATTTGCCGCAAAAAACTCATTAATAAAATCACCCTGAATTGTAAAAGTTAATTTACGTCAGTAATATATTTTTCTGATTTTAAAAAATAACAGGCCATAAGAATATTTATGTAGCGAAGTGAAGCATAAAAAAACTGACACTTTTTTGGTAAACACAGCGAGATAGTTAGCTTGTTGAAATGTGAATAGGCGTTGGATATGTAAAACGACTAACTTGTTCTGTTAGATCATATTAGGTATTTATACGTATTGTGATTAAGTTCAAAATATTATAATTTGTGCTTAAAGTGGCTAAGCAGGGTATTAACTTTTTATCAGATCGCTGTTTATAGTATTGCCGGTTAGACGCGATTTATGCAACTTTGGCTCATGCTTTTTGTAAATCTACCATAGAACATAGTTAGTTAGCAGAAAATTTACATTATAATTTTTTTACGCAAATGTCCTTTAGGATAAATGCCTCGTCATTATAATTAGATAGGATATTTTTTTATGTACAGTTTATCTCGACAATGTGGCTGTATGAGTTCGATGCGCATTGCGTGCCGTCTACTAATAAATTTATTTGTAATTACCTTGATGGCCTTTCTTGCAGTTGACTCCGTATCGGCATTATCGAACGTCGTTACGTATCATTATGATATCAGTCGCTCCGGTTTGAATGCGAACGAAGTTACTCTCACTCCAGCTAATGTCAATTCGGGACAGTTTGGTAAGCTTTTTTCCCATACTGTTGATGGACCGGTGTATCCCCAACCGCTATACGTTGAAAATCTGATAATTCCAGATCAGGGAATCCACAATGTCGTCTTTGTGGCGACAGATAACGACACGGTGTATGCCTTCGATGCCGATTCAAACGCTGATTCAAATGCGAGCCCGCTTTGGAGTGTCAGCCTCATCGATACCGCCCATGGTGCAGCTCCGGGAGCCACGGCTGTGGCGGGTACTGATATTGATTGCCTGGATACTTTTGCCAGTGGAGTCACCGGCACACCGGTGATTGACACCACTACAGGTACGATGTATCTCGACGCGACTTCCAAGGAGAATGGGGCAATCGTGCATCGCCTGCACGCCCTCGACATTACTACAGGCGCAGAAAAGGCACCTGGGCCGATTCTTGTAAAGCCGACTGTTGGCTCAACTAATTTTGATCCAGCCAAGGAACATCAAAAGGCTGGCCTTCTACTGGTGAATGGTACTTTGTTTGTGGCCTTCGGCTCGCATTGTGATGCCAATCCGTTTCATGGTTGGTTAGTCGCTTATGATGTTGCAACATTTACCCAAAAAGCAGCCTTTAACTCCACACCGAACAGTAGCGTAGGGGGCGGGATATGGATGAGTGGAGGGGGTATTGCTGCGGATGCCAATTCGAGCATTTACTTTGGCACGGGAAATGGTACCTACTTCGACGTGACATCACCTACATCATTTGGCAACTCGGTGATGAAATTAGGGCAGCCAATCAACGGGTCGCTTCCTGTACTTGACTGGTTTACACCCTATAATCAAAGCCAACTAGATACTCAAAATCTTGATCAGGGCGGTGGAGGCATCTTGTTGTTGCCTGACCAGCCTGCAGGATCGCCCAAACAGCATTTACTGCTTACAGGCGGTAAAGATGGGACCATTTACCTGCTCGATAGGGATAATATGGGACACTATAATGTCAACAATAATAATGCAGCCTGGCAGAGTATTCCCAATGCAACACCTGGCTTATGGTCGACACCGGCATGGTGGAACAACAATGTCTATTTGGCCGGCAGCGGTGATGCCGGAGAAGCCAGCGATTATTTGAGGGCTTATCGTTTTAATCCTTCCACAGGGTTACTCTCTGATGTTCCTACGTCTCATACTTCGGCGCTATTCTCGTTCCCCGGACCGACACCCTCTGTATCATCGAACGGGACAAATAACGCCATCGTATGGGCCTTGCAAACCGACCAATTCGGCCTTGAGGGCGTTAATAACGGCCCGGCTGTTCTTCATGCTTATGATGCGACAAATCTGGCGATCGAGCTGTATAACTCAGCACAGAATTTATCGCGCGACAATCCAGGGCTTGCCGTAAAAATGGCGGTTCCGACCGTGATCAACGGTAAAGTTTATGTGGGTACGCAGACACAACTGAGCGTTTTTGGCGAACTGCCCTTGTTTGCGAGTGTAAGTGTGAATCCGGCCAGTGTGGTGGGCGGCGCTTCCTCAACGGGAACGATAACGCTTTCGACAGGTGCGCCAGCGGGCGGTATGATTGTGACGCTTGGCAGTAACTCTCCAATCGCAAGCGTTCCAGCCAGCGTTGCCATTGCTGCCGGGGCAACCAGCACCACTTTTCCCATAACTACGCTTGCCGTTATGAGTGCCACTACGGTAACTATTTCAGCGACTGACGGCATCACGCCACAAAGTGCGAACCTGAGGGTGAATCCTGTTTCGGCGGGAGGTGCTGTTAGCTTTGTCCAAGCTGCCGGGAACTTCGGCGAGTCAGTGCCCTACACGGTAAATATAACACCAACTCCGGGAGATTTTCTTGCCGTGTTTGTCTGGCAGATTGAAGCGTCAACGACTCCCTCAGTCATGACTGACGATGTCGGAAGCGTCTACACAAAAGATTGCGACTTTACTTTCGAACAGGGCAACGGCGTCAGGCGTCTAACTGTTTATCATTTGGCAAATGCACCCAGTGGAATTACGGGGGTCAACATCACTCCGAACAAGCCATCGCGTACAATCGTTGCCGAGTACTCGGGAATGCCAACCAGCGGAGCAATGCTTGATGGATGCGGTACGGTAAACAATCAGACTGTTGCAAGTACAGTCTGGTCTTCCTTGTCCATCCCCACCACAGCTAACGATTTAGTCTTTGGGCTGACTGAAACCGGATACTCGGGTAATGCCGGCTTTGCTCCGACCGGGGCCTGGACGGGCCGATTTACGCAACACGACCCGGTCGACATTGACGATAGCTATTTTGGGGATCAGATCAATGTGGCACCAGGGAGTTACACGGCAACCGGTACTTCCACGGTTTCAGTTCCAAAATCCTCTGTTGTAGTCGCGTTTAAAACTACCGCAAGCCCTGTGGCCTTGGCCTTGGCGTCGGTGACCCTGAGTCCGGCGAGTGTACCAGGTGGTAGTTTATCGACGGGAACTGTGGCACTGAACGCGGTAGCACCTTCCGGCGGTGCGATCGTCGCGTTATCAAGTTCAAATTCTTCGGTCACGGTACCATCGAGCGTGACTGTTGCCGCTAATGCAACAAGTGCGACGTTTCCCGTGGCTACAAGTGGAGTCAGTGCGGTGACTCCGGTCACGATAACGGGCACTTACAACGGAACGCAAACCGGGACACTGACGGTGAATCCACTTCCAGCAGCCGCATTATCCTCGGTGAGCATCAGTCCCACGGCGGTGATCGGAGGTGTTTCTTCGACCGGGACTGTAGCATTGACCGGTGCGGCCCCCATCGGTGGCATCGTGGTGACTTTGTCGGACAATAGCGCAGTTGTCTCTGAGCCTGCCACTGTCACGGTGCCGGCGGGAGCTAGCAGTACAACTTTCATCATAGCAACGACGCCGGTGGCAAGCAACACCACGGCGACACTTTCTGCAGCGCTGAACAGTATAACTAAAACGGCAACGTTGACGGTCAATCGGCCTGCACTTGCTTCGGTATCGGTCAATCCTGCCACCGTAAAGGGTGGAACTTCCTCGACTGGAACCGTAACCCTGACTGGTGCGGCACCCGCAGCAGGAACCGCTGTGGTTTTGTCGGACAACAACACAGCTACCTCTGAACCTGCCAGTGTCACCGTTCCGAGGGGAGCGACTAACGCGATGTTCACCATAACTACGATCAATGTGACCAGATCGAGAAATGTGACAATTTCAGGCAAGCTTAACGGTACGACAAAGACAGCGACACTGAGCATCACACGATAGCTGATTTTCAAGAGAAAGACAGTGAATCGTTATTTTGAGCTTAAAAATAAAGTTGTAGCAATACATTAGTAAGAATGGAAAGAGCGTCACCCATTTTTCGCAAAATCTGAAATGGTTATATTTAATTTCAGAAACAGGAAATAGGCGATGCAAGAAATATAAGTACTTCGAACACGGGTTTATGAAAAGCAGCACGCAGAGCTCGAAGCTCCAATAGCATTAGCTGTGTAACAGCAGGGAAGCATTGCTTTGCCCATAAAGCCTGGTACTTCAATACCTGGGGGCCAGTTTGCTTATACCAATTTACAAAGTGCTTTAACATTGATTTAAATCACACCTATTTATTGGTAGGGATTTGGACGGCGTTAATTAGTCTGTTGTTTTTGCTTTTTTATCTATAGCCATTTGAAGGAAAAATAAAATGAATTTAATATTCTGTTATCGTTATATTCGCTATTCATGTCTTTTTTTGCTCCTACCTGTTTTGCTGCTTTGGCTTGGCTTGCATGCTTCGGCTTTCTCTACGACAGTAATCGATACGGGAAAAACAGGTTCGTACCCGGTAGCATCGCCAATTAATTCTCGATCATTGGCTTCCGAAAATGCATTGGTTTCCGGAAATTGGCTTGACCCTGCATGGATTGACCGCAGTGTAGTTACAATTAATAGCTCAAGCGCTATTGAGTTGAGTAATTTTCAGGTGCAGGTAAAACTGGATAGCACTTTTGACTTTAGCAAGGTAAAGAGTGATGGCAGTGATATACGTTTTACTCTTGGCGATGGTGTTACCCAGATTCCATTCTGGATCGAGACTTGGGATGTCGGCAATCGGAAGGCAAGTTTGTGGATCAAAGTGCCAACGGTTCCGATAACAGGGACGACTTTATATATGTACTATGGAAATCTAGCGGCTACAGGGGCTTCCAGTGGAGCTAATACCTTTGAGTTTTTTGACGATTTTAATTCCGGATCTACACTGCTTGGTTATTATAACCTTGGAGCGCCCACTACGGTTTTAGTGCAGGATCAACCTTGGGAGAATGGTGCATTAGATGCGCCACATACAATGAGCGTTATCGAGAACAATAACGGCGGCTATGTCTATTGGGGATATTATGGTCTTCAGAAAGGTTGTTCCGGGATTGGGCTGGCTTTTAGCAATGATTTGGTTAGCTGGACAAAGTATGACCAAAATCCATTGATTAACACCGGTAGATGGCCTACGGTCTTAAAAGTCGGGAGCATCTTTTATATGCTTTATACTAAAGATTATTGTACTTCCACCCCTTATATCGTGCTTGCGACCAGCACAGATGGTATTAACTTCGCGGATCAGAAGATTATCGTGCAGCCGCAACCCGGCTTTAAGAACCAAAATCCCAACCTCTACTTTAACCCGAATGACGGTAATTATTACATTTATTGGTTTAACTACGGGGGGGCACCGACTGACACTATCAGGACAAGAAGTGCGAGCACCATTGAAGGACTCGATAACCCCGCTTCAGAAACTATTGTGCTGCAATCCAATGATGTTTTGGCAGCTCCCAATATGATGTTTCGTGATGGCACATACTTTCTTTCGACGGAAAGCCTGGATGCCAATTCGGCCTGGATTACAAACATTTACTCCAGCACTAATCCTACCAGCGGTTTTTCTCTTTTACCAAACAATCCAATCCTGGCACAGGGATCAGCCTGTCTGTTTCAGCACATCTTCGGAACCGAACTCCATGAGTATTACTGTAAACAAGACGGAGGAACCGGCATCTGGACTTTGGAACATCGGCTTGCCGACCTGACTTTGGGTAGAGTACAGTTTCAAGATGGTATAGACCCTGGTAAATGGGCAGTGACTGGCGGTTCGTGGGCAGTTATCAACGATACCCAACAGGATGGCACTGTCGGTGGTGTATTACGGGGTACGATTGGTAGCAGTATGAGGCAGGTTTTACTGTCTAAATATAGCGGCAGTGATTATGTGGTTGAGGTGTATGGCAAGCAACTTAACGGTCCGGTTTGGGGTATTGGAACACGGGCTTTGGATCAGAATAATCTTTACTCTATTAATTTGTACGAGAATCTTGATGATACCAACAACCTCTATGTCTATGATTGGGTAAACGGGGGCGCATCAACGCTCAATAATATAGCGGTCGGAGCGGTAAATGCTAATGCATGGTACAAGCTTTCGGTACAAATGCATGGCAACGCCATTGATGTTTATAAGGACGACAGTTTGACGCTTCAGGCGTCATCTTCTTTGTATACGGCAGGAACCATAGCGCTTTATGGGGAAAAAAATACAGTCGCCGAGTTTAATAATGTTCTGGTACGTAAATATGCGGCAGTCGAGCCATCAACCACTGTAGTATCGGAAATGCCATTGACACTGGGTTCATTACAACTGAATCCGAATAGTGTATTAGGGGGAGACTTATCTCAGGGGACTGTGGTTTTGCAACGTCCTGCCCCGATTGGGGGAGTAATTGTCACGCTATCAAGTTCTGATCCTTCGGTCACGATACCCTCCAGCGTAACTGTTGCCGCCAATGCAACAAGCGCGACTTTCTCCGTAACTACAAGTGCAGTGAGTGTGGTGACTCCGGTCACGATAACGGGTACTTACAACGGAACTCAAAATGCGACGCTTACCGTTAATCCTGCTCCTGTTGCCTTTGTTAAAGCTGCCGGCAACTTCGGTGAGTCAGTTCCCTACACCGTTGGTATCGCACCAACTCCAGGGAATTTTCTTGCTGTATTTGTCTGGCAGATTGAAGGAGCAGCGACGCCGGCAGTCATGACAGATAATCTTGGAAGTATCTACACAAAGGATTGCGACTTAACTTTCAACCAGGGTAACGGTTTGCGACGCCTTACTGTGTTCCATCTATTAAATGCGCCTGGCGGAATTACAAAGGTCAATATCACTCCGAACAGGCCATCACGAACAATCGTTGCCGAGTATTCAGGAATGCCGGTTAGCGGGGCGATGTTTGATGTTTGCGGAATGGTAAACAACCAGACGACTGCGAGTAATACTTGGTCTTCTTTGGCCACCACTACCACAGCGGTCGATTTGGTTTTTGGACTGACCGACACGGGATTCTCCGGCAATGCCGGCTTTGGTGCGAGTGGAGCCTGGATAGGGCGTCTGGCACAACACGATACAATCGACGCAGATGATAGTTATTTAGTCGATCACATCAATGCAGCACCAGGGAGTTACACGGCAACCGGTACTTCAACTATCTCGCTGGCAACATCATCTGTCGTAGTCGCGTTTAAAACTATCTCAAGCCCTGCGGCCTTGGCATCGGTAACACTCAATCCGGCGAGCGTTCCAGGTGGAAGTTCTTCAACGGGAACGGTAGCGCTGAATGCGGCAGCGCCTTCCGGCGGAGCGATGATTGCGTTATTAAGTTCGGATCCTTCGGTTACGGTACCATCAAACGTGACTGTTGGTGCCAACGCGACGACCGCTACTTTTGGGGTGACGACGACCACTGTAAGTGCGGTGACTCCAGTTACAATAACGGGCACTTACAACGGAACGCAAACCGGGACACTGACTGTGAATCCACTTCCAGCGGTCGCATTATCCTCTGTAAGCGTGAATCCTTCGGCGGTGACAGGAGGTATTTCCACGACAGGGACTGTGACGTTGACCGGTACGGCCCCGATTGGTGGCATTGTGGTGACTTTGTCGAATAATAATTCCATTGTCTCGGAACCTGCTTCCGTCACCGTGCCGGCAGGAGCTTCCAGCGCAACTTTTACCATAGCAACGACACCGGTGGCAAGTAACACTACGGTGACACTTTCTGCTGCGTTGAACAGTATAACGAAGACCTCTACGATGGTAGTCAATCGGCCGGCGCTTGCTTCGGTGTCGGTTAATCCTGCCAGCGTGAAGGGTGGAACTTCCTCGACTGGAACCGTAACCCTGACAGGTGCAGCACCCGCAGCAGGAACCGTTGTGGCTTTGTCGGACAACAACACCGCTGCGTCTGTACCTGCCAGTGTTACTGTGCCAATGGGAGCAACTGGCGCGACGTTTACCATCACTACCACTAGGGTGAACAGTTCGAGAAATGTGACGATTTCAGGCAAACTTAACGGCACGACAAAGACAGCCACGCTGGGCATCACCAGGTAGCTGATTATCAGTGGACCAGGAAGTGAGTTTTGTATTTTCTGAGCTGAAAAATAAAAGCCTGGCAAGGCAGTTGAGGAACTGAAAGAACGTTGCCATTTTTCGTGAAACCCGAAAAGTTTTCTACCCGATTCGGGAGCGAAAAATTGGCTGCGTTCTTTTCAGTTAACGTTGTTCTGGTGACTCCTCGATAAATAATTGTTCTGCCGAATAGATACCATCTCTTTAAAGAATGGTTTCTGTTCGGCTTTTTTGTGAGGGATTGATTTAGTTGGGTATCACGCCTTTTAGCGGTTGAATCTCTGGATTACCAAAACCGGGGCTTGCCAGTGGATAGAGTAGATTGATACGGTGTCCTTGAGGGTTCGCCATCATTCCAGGTTGGGTTTTTAAATAACGCACGACAATTTCGCTAACATCCAGCGGGTTACCTTTTTCGTCTTTTACAACATCAATAGCACTGCCGGGTGTTGCGCAAGCTCCGCAGTTGTTAATGGTCTCGGGATCATCTGCGTACCAGTAACCTGCGACGGAATACGGCACTGATGGGGCATGCGGGGCAACATATTTGCCCTCATCTTTTGGATTAATCGATTTCCCGCCGATCTTGATATTCGAGCCACTTGAGCCATAAGGTGCATAGACATCCAAATCAAAAGTCACGTTACTATAGCCAAACATCCAACCGCCGGTCCAAAGGCCGGGAACGGTAGAGAATGAGCCGCGGGTAGAATTTTCAATCTGTCTTTTAAGCTGGCCACCATAGATAGGATAAACCTTGGCAATGCGGGCACCTATAGGCAAGTAATGGTAAATATCCGACATGGTTATCGGGCCGGGTGCAACATGGGTGCCGTAGCGAAAACCGCGAATGGTCGCAAAATCGGAACCGGCAGCCCAGCGCATGGCATCAACAATCAAATCGTGAGAGCTGCCCTCAATGACGCCCGGATTATCCGTTTTGCTATCGGTAAAATTTGAACGGTGTAAAGCGTTAGCGGTATAGCCTACAACCGTATCGACAGGACGCAGCAGGGTGCTGGTATTACCGCCAATGGTTGCAGTCTGGCCGGCAACAAAAGTATTACTTACAAAAGGAGTCCGTACTTCGGCAACCTTGCTTGCAACTGCTGCATCTTCCTTAATTTTGTCGGTGATGATGTGCGGCGTCCATTTCCAGGTCAATTTACCGTCACCTGGAAGTTTATGGCCTTTTTTAACCTTGAGACGAATCTCACCCAGCATAGTGCCGTCCTGGCCTTCTTCTACCAATACGGTACCGGTTTTAAGTACCACAGGCTCTATGGTGCGTTCGTGCATATCGGCATTCAAAATAAAATCAACGCCAGGATAGCGGGTAGCAAGATCAATCGTTCTGGATAATTCAAGTTCCGATATCATGACAATGATGTCAACCTGCATGATATTACGTAATTCGTTGATGTAGTAAGGCATTTCGTTTTCACCGTCGGTGTACACGAAGCCTTTGGTAACAACCGGTCCGACTGCGCGAATGGCGCGTGCTGTTGTCATACCCAGAACGCCGACTTTTATGCCATTGATTGTTTTGATAATATAAGGCGGTAATGGACGCTGACCTGCCAACTGTGGATAAGGCGTAGTAGTATCAGTCGATGGAAAGTCGATATAGCCCGGTGCTCCGAGCGTTTTGTGGTCGACACCCAGTGCCGGGCGATCTGATCTTCCTGGTTCATCAGAAACCTGATCGGGACAAAGTGGTTTGGATATGCCTGCACAGACATAATAAAGATTGGCAGCGACTGTTTGGGTATTAAATAATGGCGGTTTACCGGGCGTGCCTACGAATGTTTGCAGAAATCGTTCCGGCCCGTAAAGATAGTCCCAGTTGCCCGGCTCATTAAAATCAGGTTTTAGCAGATTCATAACATCAATCAAGGCTTGGCCACGGGTGAACATCGCTTCGGCAGAGCCTTGCAGGGTATCGCCTGTATTGAAATAGAGCGTCTGGCCGGGATTGGCTTTGCGGATATGGTTGATAACTGTTGCCATACGCGCAAGACCGCCTTCCATCCTGCCTGTGCTGTCGCTACGCACATTGGGTCTGGGCACAAGATGGCCGTGGATATCGCCGGAATGAATGAGGGTGAGCTCACCTTTTCCTGCAAAAGCCGTTCCGGAAAGTATCAACCCGGTAAGTACGATTAATTTTTTTAACAAACCATTTCTAGTCATTATGCACCCCTGACTTATTAACAATAGCCAAGCACTTTGTTTTATCAGTGTAGCGGCAGGCCAGGTCAGTGGCATTAAGTTTCTTAAGGTTCAGTATTTCGTTCATAACGGCATTTCCAAGTGTATTTATTATGTGAAAGTCAGGTTGTTGTAACTATCTCACGGCTACACAATACTCTTAGCTAAAACCATGCCAATAAACATTGGATTTTATAATTCATTGTTTTTGTTATTAAAAATATATTAATTTGATCCTGATGTTTCATGTATTGTTTCAGTGAAACAGTAATGAAAAATTTGATACGTTAATGAAACAAACGATAGCCTGTTTCATTAACAATCCTGTCTGGATTTTTGTAATTCGGTGATACAACCTGAGGAGATCTGTCTTGCCGTACTTGTTGGCTTAAGAAGCTTTGGACTTAAGGTTTGAATTTATTCAGCGTTTCTTTGGCGTGGCTTTAATAGGTAGATTTTCTCCTGCAAACGTTTGAGTCCCTGGGTTTGAAGTTGGGGATATTCATCCAGTACATCTTGTTTGCAGAGTAGTATGATTTCATGGTTGTCCTGATAAAGGTCGCGAATCTCGTTTTCACTGACAGAAAAAGGCGGACCATTCATTTCTTTTTGTTCGTAGTCAAATGTCACCAGTAAAGTTTTCACGTTATCCGGCAAAATGCTTTTCAAATGTTGAACGTATTGTTGACGAAGTTCGACAGGCAAGGCGACCAGTGAAGCACGATCAAAAACACAGGCTATGTCCTGAACCTGATCGCTATTAATATTGAAAAAATCACCTTGAAGAATGACTAAACCATCGGCTTCCCAACAGTAAAAGTTATCCTGCTGAACGATTTCAGGATTTAAACTGTTTTCAGTAAAAAAATCGCGTACGGCGAGCGGGCTTATTTCGACGCCAAGAACCCTGTGTCCTTGTCCGCATAGCCATAACATATCACTCGTTTTTCCGCACAATGGAACCAACACACGACAATTTGGGGTAGCGTTTAAATGCTGCCAATACGATTTAAGATGACTATTGATTTCCTGTTGGTGAAAACCAATTTTATTTTTTTCCCAAATTTCAAGCCAGAATTCAGTATTCATAAGTATAGTTTGTTGTAGGTTTGTAAAATGGCACAATCCAGCTACACGGATAAGGCCAAACCAGTTCAGTTTGATCGAGCTTTATCCGTGCTGTATTAGCTTGATGTCGTGGGATTTATTTGGCATCTTTTGCAGTTAACTGCGCGAGTGGTTTATTGTTATATTCCCCGGTCAGTGTTTTGAGGAAAGCAACTATTTTTCCAATTTCATCGCTGGTAAAATTCTTGTCGACTTGAACCTTACCCATAATCCGAACGGCATCGGCGAGGTTATCAACCGAACCATCGTGAAAATAAGGGTGAGTCAGTTCTATATTACGCAATAGGGGTACTTTGAAAAAATAGCGGTCTTTTTCCTGCTTGGTTACGTTGAAACGACCATTATCAACGTCTGTTAATTTACCTCCGCGCAGTTTGAAATAATCTTGTTTGACACCCATTTTTTCGTAAGATAATCCACCGAGTACCGGGCCGAAGTGGCAGGAGGCGCAATTCGCTTTAAACAAGTTGTATCCAGCCTTTTCATCCTTTGTTAGAACGTCTTGTTTACCGCGCAGATACTCATCGAAACGGGCATTGGGCGTTATCAGTGATTGTTCAAAAACAGCAATCGCATCGGTCACTGTCGTTTTAGTCAGACCTAGTGCCGGGTACAGTTTGCCAAAAGTATTTTGATAGTCACTGGCTTGCTTAAGTTTTTCGACAACGTTATCCCATTGCGCTCCCATTTCCATAGGATTGGCGACAGGACCTGCGGCTTGTTCCTGAAGGTCTTTGGCACGGCCATCCCAGAATTGAGCGATGTTGTACATTGCATTATAGACGGTCGGAGAATTGATTGGCCCCTGCTGCCCGCGAATGCCGGTGGACACTTTGGCCTGATCGGTGCCGCCCCGAGTTAAATCGTGGCAGGAAGCGCAATTTAAAGTATCGTCTCCCGACAGCAGGCGATCGTGGAATAGTTTGTCACCTAGAGCGACTTTGTCCGGATTGAGGTCAACCTTTAATGGAATCGGTTGTATGGGTTCGCCTTTTAGCGTTTTTGCAGAGTCAAGACTCCAGGGCGATTCTGCCCGCTCTTCGGAAATCCAGGTCAGGATGTTTGCTTTCTCATCATCGTTTAAATTGTCCGTCCAGTGCATTAGCAGAAATTGTGCGGGCGGCATGCTGCCGTTGTTAATAACCTTTTCCAATCTGGCTAGCATTAGCGGGGTAAAAGCTTCTGCACCGCTGTAAAGCTCTTTAGATAAAATCAGTCTAGCCCCTGCTTCTTCTATATCTTTTGCCATGAGTTGTTTGGCTATTGGCAGTTCTGAATAGAACGGCAGTCGGGTCATGCCGGGTGAGTGACAATCCACACATTTATTCTGCAAAATTTGAGTAACTTTGATGAAGTTATCGGATTTTCCGGAAACAGGCAAAATGGGCTTATTTTTACCCGTCAAACCAACCAGGTTGGAAACGGGAAAAAATAAAACTACGGCCAGAAGTAATAGTAAAAATAAGGGTAATTTTTTCATGTGTGCTTAAGATGTTTATTGGTTGGGAAAATGCGGCTTGCTCAAGAGCCATTACTATAGATTCGGTAACTCATGAAATACAAATGATTGTCTTAAAAAGCGACTGTTTATTGACAATACATTTACCTGTACTCGCCGGGCTTATTTTTTGTCTTTAAGGTCGTTGTCTTCAGGGCAGCCATAATTTTTGGCGGTGTAAGACAAGATTAAAATGGCAATACTGAGCAGGGCAATGGCAACCGTGATGCTCAGTAGTAAATAAAGATGAAAACTATCAGCCACTTTTTGTACGTCAATAACCAAATGGCGTGATAATGCGGTAATGGCGATATAAATCAGAAACTGTACCGGTAGTCGACGGGTTTTAAAATAGGTACCGACCATCGCACCTAATTCAAGGTAAATAAATAATAACAGTATTTCTTCAAGGCTGGCATGTCCTGATTTCATCATCGCGATATAGTCATAAACAGCAGATCAGACTATCGTGGCACCTATGCCAAATAATGCGAGATAGTGAAAGCTATCGACCAGGATGTCGCCAATTTTATGAATAATAACCGTCTTATTGTGCATGGGTTACCTTACGCTTTAATCTGACTGGTTTTGTAAGATTGTCGGTAGCGGTTATGCCAGTTTTTGCAGACTACTTTTTGCGGTTGCAATGTTGATTAATTTGTTGACTTCATGGGCGGTATTATCTGATGCATTCGACAATGCAGAAAATTCAGCAACGCCGGTAGTTACTACAACAGCAAGATCTTTATGCGCTTTGATATGTTCGATGATTTCATTTTTTACTTGTGCAGCAATTTCCTCGGCTTTTTTCAAGGGCGAACCCGGCATGGCAATAAGAAAATCCTGATTATCCATTCTCGCTGCAATATCAACACCCAGTCTGATATTTTCTTTAAAGCAGTCGACGACGCTACGTAACAGAGCCTCCATTTCATAAGCCGGTAAAGGGTTACCGGATTTAAAATCTTTTAAGCTGATAAAAAGAATGGAAAAAGGAAAGCCGTTACGTTTGGAGTTATCCACTTTTTCCTGTAGGCGGCCCAACATGGTTTCTTTGGTGATTAATTGTGTTATCGGATCTAAATCAATATGTTCTTTATCCCAGGTTTCTTGGGCTTCCAGTCTAAGTACGTTGATAATGCCTAATGAGCAGGCCAGTAATAATCCAAGTATCCAGGTAAAATACCACATAATAATCTCCTAATAAGCGGTATGGTCGTTCTGATGAATGTGTTCTACCGTTATTTTGCCGCGCAACACACGGAACACCCAGGTGGTGTAAGTAATAACAATAGGCAAAAGAATAACTGTCACCCAGAACATGATTTTCAAGGTGCCAAAGCTGGAACTGGCATCCCATACGGTTAAAGAGCTGTTGATGGCAGAACTTGACGGTATCAGAAAAGGAAACATGGACACGCCGGCGGTTAAAATAACCGCAGCCAAGGTTAATGAGCTGGTTATAAATGCCAAACCCGGACGTCTGATTGTTGATAGCGCCATCGTTAATGCTCCGGCACAAAATGCCAGTCCTGGAACCGCCCACAATACCGGATAATGCGCATAGTTGGCTAGCCATAAGCCCGTTTCTTTATTGACTATTTTTGCCAGCGGGTTAGACGGTGCATTAGGCAAAACTTCACTGCTGATCTGGTAACCATCAATATTGGCAATCCAGATGCCCGCCAAAGCAAAAATGGCCAGTGTTATTATGGCAAAAATAGTGACAACTTTTTTACAACGGCGATTAATATCGCCGGTGGTCTTGATTTGCAAAAATACTGCCCCGTGCATAACTATCATGGACAAGCTAACAAGCCCT
Organism: Methylobacter sp. S3L5C; assembly: GCF_022788635.1. Classification (NCBI taxonomy): domain Bacteria; kingdom Pseudomonadati; phylum Pseudomonadota; class Gammaproteobacteria; order Methylococcales; family Methylococcaceae; genus Methylobacter; species Methylobacter sp. S3L5C. The sequence goes on from NZ_CP076024.1 coordinate 1,819,340, forward strand.
GCCGCCAAGGCAAACGGATTTAATAAATCCCAGAATGAACCAGTGTAAAAAATACGCATATCGTTGTCAAAATAAAACGGTACACCTTTTAATAAATTGCCAAAGGCCACGCCAAAAATTAACGCAGGGACAAAGCCGCCGACAAACAAGGCGATATCCCAGTTGTTACGCCATTTTTGACTGGGTAATTTACTCCGGTAATCAAAGCCTATCGGACGCATAAACAACGCAAACAAGGTTAACAGCAAGGCAAAATAAAATCCTGAAAATGCCACTGAATAGGCCACAGGCCAAGCGGCAAACAACGAAGCGCCGGCAGTGATAAACCAAACCTGATTACCTTCCCAGGTAGCGCCGATGGAGTTAATAATCACGCGGCGTTCGGTATCATTTTTACCTAAAAAAGGTAACAAGATGGCGACGCCCAAGTCAAAACCGCCGGTAATGGCAAAGCCGATCAATAAGACACCTAAAAATCCCCACCAGATCAAGCGCATGGTTTCATAATCAAACATCATGGTGTGACTCCTGAAGCAATTTCAAAATGGTAACGGCCTTTATGCAGGCTGCTGGGGCCTAACTTGATAAATTTAAGCATCAAGAACATTTCGATGACCAAAAATACCGTATATAAACCGATATAACCAGCCAGACTGAGATATAAATCCAGTTCGGTTAAGGAGGATGCACTTAAAAAAGTCGGTAAAATTTCTGCAATCGACCAGGGTTGTCGGCCAAACTCGGCGACAAACCAACCCATTTCGCAAGCAATCCACGGTAAAGGCATCATTAAAAGACTGGCGCGTAATAACCAGGTTTGCCGGCATTTTCGAATGGAACTGGCAATAACGGCCATAACAAATATCGCCAGCATAATAAAGCCGCAAACGACCATGATCCGAAAAGTCCAGAATAATGGTACGACTCTGGGCAGCGAATATTGCGCCGCCGACTCTATTTGTGCCTCAGTGGCATCGACAATTTTGTCCGTATAACGTTTGAGTAACAAGCCATAGCCTAAGTCTTGTTTATAACGGTCAAATTCTGCCAGGGTAATTGCATTCCGGTTACCGGATCTTAATGTTTGCAACGCGGCATAAGCTTTAATGCCCTCACGTACCCGTAAACGATTTTTTTCCAGAATTTCCGATAATCCGGTGATGGGTTCATCAATAGAACGTGTACCGATCAAGCCAAGCACCCAAGGAATTTTTACCGCATAACGTGTTTCCATGGTTTCCTGATCAGGAATACCGATTACGGTAAATGCTGCCGGCGGTAGTTCGGTGTGCCATTCGGCTTCAATCGCAGCGAGTTTGGCTTTTTGTACCTCGCCATCGGTATAGCCACTTTCATCACCTAAAATAATGACTGACAATACGGCGGCCAGACCAAAACCTGCCGCAATGGTATAAGAGCGTTGTGCAAAAGCGGCATCACGACCTTTTAACATGTAATAAGCACTGATGCCGAGTACAAAAGCAGAGGCAGTTGTGTAACCTGCAGCAACGGTATGAACAAATTTAACCTGGGCAGACGGATTAAATAACAGCGAGCCAAAGCTGGAAAGTTCCATGCGCATGGTTTCATAATTAAAGTCGGCGCCGACCGGATTTTGCATCCAGCCATTAGCGACCAGAATCCATAATGCGGATAAATTGGAGCCTAAAGCCACCAGCCAGGTCACTGTCAAATGTTGGCCTTTACCGAGTTTATCCCAGCCAAAGAAAAACAGGCCGACAAAAGTCGATTCCAGAAAAAATGCCATCAAGCCTTCAATGGCCAGCGGCGCACCAAAAACATCACCGACATAATGTGAAAAATAAGACCAGTTCATGCCGAATTGAAATTCCATAGTCAAACCGGTCGTCACACCCAGCGCAAAATTTATCCCGAATAATTTCCCCCAAAACTGGGTCATATCCTTGTAAATTTCTTTGCCGGTCATGACATAGGTTGATTCCATAATCGCCAGTAAAAACGATAAGCCCAAGGTCAAAGGAACAAACAAAAAATGGTATAAAGAGGTTACTGCAAATTGCCAGCGAGATAAATCAACGACGGCTTCTGAAATCATAAACTTCCCCTGTGAGTTGCCGTTCTGTAAGCCAGAACCTGAGATAAACAACAGTAAATACAAAGTAAATCAACACGTTTTGTGTGTAAATTAAATGTCTTGTTAAAAGCATACTTTTTGTCCGGGTTTACCCTGACTAATTAGTATTGTATGCTAGGGTTAATTTATGTTATTGTCTAGCAATATTAACAAATACTAATATATATTTTTGCTTTCCCGGTGCCTTTATCTGATCAAGTGCAGGTTAATGATTTTTTCGTTGTTCAGGGTATGTGCCGATTCACTTTAATGGGGATGTCAATTGGCAGCACGTCAATTGAAAAAATGTAACGCACGTAATAATAACTATTAATAAGGAGAATAATCATGGCTCGTATTGTAATTTTAGGTGCCGGTATTGGTGGCGTACCAATGGCTTATGAAATGAAGGAAACCGTAGGAAAAAAACACGATGTTATTGTAATTTCCGACTCACCTACTTTTCATTTTGTACCTTCAAATCCTTGGGTTCCACCACGATGGCGAACACCTGAAGACTTAAAGATTGAGTTGGCGCCGGTGATGAAAAAGAAAGGTATTGAATTTATTCAAAAAGCGGCAGCAAAAGTTGATCCGGTTAATAATCAGGTTCAGTTGGTTGATGGTTCAGCCGTTGCCTACGATTTTTTGATTATAGCGACAGGGCCGCGACTGGCCTTTGATGAAATTCCGGGCTTGGGGCCGGACGGCTTTACTTCATCCGTCTGTCATGTCGATCATGCCGCTGTGGCTGCAGAAGATTGGGACAGATTTATGGAAAATCCCGGCCCCATTGTTATCGGTGCAGTACAGGGCGCTTCCTGCTATGGTCCTGCGTATGAATACTTAATGATTCTTGAAACGGAGTTACGTAATAAAAAAGTACGCGATAAAGTACCGATGACTTTTGTTACTTCAGAACCTTATATCGGCCATTTAGGTTTAGGGGGTGTTGGCGATACTAAAGGTTTGATGGAAAGTGCCTTGCGTGAGAAGTCCATTAAATGGATAACGAATGCCAAGGTCGATAAAGTTGAATCCGGCATGATGTTTGTAACTGAAGTTGATGAAGACGGCAACGACAAGAAAAAACATGAGCTGCCTTTTAAGCATTCAATGATGTTGCCCGCCTTTACCGGCGTTGATGCGGTGCGTCATGTCGGTGTTGAAGGATTGGTCAATCCGCGCGGCTTTGTGTTGGTGGATGAGCACCAGCGTAACGCAACATTTAAAAATATCTATTCTGTTGGTGTTTGTATTGCCATTCCGCCCATAGAAAAAACACCCGTACCGGTGGGGGTGCCAAAAACCGGTTATATGATTGAATCAATGGTGACTACCACCGCACATAATATTGCCGATGAACTGGCCGGTAAAGAACCAACACATATAGCGACTTGGAATGCTTTGTGTCTGGCTGATTTTGGTGATTCCGGAGTGGCTTTTCTGGCTATGCCCCAAATTCCTCCGCGTAACACAACCTGGTCGGCAGAAGGCAGATGGGTGCATCTGGCTAAAATCGGTTTCGAGAAGTACTTCATGCGTAAAATACGCAAAGGTATTAGTGAGCCTTATTATGAAAAGTTAATGCTCAAATTAATGGGCGTAGTACGCATAAAAGGTGAGTAAGATGAGTATTGATCGAATCGTGTTTGCCGTTGCCGGCAGTTTTATCCTGATCAGTTTGTTGCTGGCGCATTATCATTCTGATTTGTGGCTATGGTTTACGGCTTTTGTTGGCGCTAATTTGTTGCAATCAGCCTTTACGGGGTTTTGTCCGATGGCAATGCTACTTAAAAAGTTGGGTGTTAAACCGGGTTGTGCTTTTTGATTACAGTGTTGGCAGACAGTCTTAAATAAAGTACTGTAAATTTTCACCACGAAGGCACGAAGAGCACGAAGAGCACGAAGAGCACGAAGAAAAATATAACTCTTCGTGGTGAAAAATGTTGGAAGACTTCCGTCTATTTCTTAACAGGTATTGTTAGACGTGACACTTACGTGAAGATTATGCTTAAAATAATAAAAAAGAGCTTGGCATTAAGTCTGTTACCGGTACTGTTGCTATCAGGCTTGTCGTCAGTCGTAGCTGATCCTGTTACTAAAAGTGCTGTCGATAAAGCAGTGCCGGAAAAATTAACCAGCCAATCTTATACGCTGGATCAGGCTATTGACTATGCAATCGCCAACAATCCTGACTTGCAAATCGCCATTGAACGCATCAATCAGGCTCAAGCTCAATTAGGTGTGGCGCTGTCTGCTTTTTATCCGCAAGTAACGGCCAGAGTGGGTTATGAAACGTCCAACAATCCGGCTCAGGTCTTTGCAATGATTGTCTCGCAAAGGGATTTTGAGCCCAATAACATCAATAATATTAATAATCCGGGCTACCGACAAAATTTTCGTCCTGAAATCATAGGAAAGCTGTCACTGTTTCGTGGTGGTCAGGATTATCAAAACAGTAAAGCTGCGGAGCTAGGCATAGACGCGGCCGAGTTTGAGCGCTCAACCGTTCATAATGCCTTGATTGAAGCGGTAACGGCTTCTTATTATGCTTATTTGGCCGCTATAGAAGCGCAAAAAGTCGCCCAGGATTCTATTTCCGCAATCACCAGTGAGTTAAATCAAACAAAACGACAGTACGAAGCCGGAACCGTACTTAAATCAGATGTATTGTCACTGGAAGTAAAATTGGCTGAAGTAGAGGATGCCAAAATCAGGGCGACCAACGGTATTGAATTATCCAACGCCGGTATCGCCAACTTGCTGGGTCTGTCCAGTTATCAAACCTTTACGGTGGCACCGTCAGCTTCGCTGTTAACCAAGCCCAAGTTGACTGGATCGTTTAATAATTTGCTTGAACTTGCCATGACTCAGCGTCCTGAAGTAAAAGCTGCCGCCAAACAGGTAGAAATTAGTTTACGCAAGTTGAAAAGTGAGCAGGGTGCTTATTTACCCAAGGCTGATGCTTATGTCAGTTACGGGCAAAATAGCCAGTCGCCCGGATTTTCCGGTAACAAAGATAATGTTACCGCTGGCGTTACTGTCGAAATGGATTTATTTTCAGGGTTTAGTACCCAACAACGGGTTAGTGCGGCAGAGCGAAAAGCCGCCGAAGTTCGGGAAATAGAAAGAAAAACCAGGCTGGGTATTGAGCAGGAAGTAAAAATTGCCTATTTAAAATTGGAGGAAGGTTTGGCGCGTTTGCGTGTTACCGAAGTCTCGGTGCTCGCCGCCGACGAGGCCTTACGGCTGGTAAATGAAGAAAGACGCGCTGAAGTGGTTACGGTCACCCGTTATATCGAATCGGAAGTTGCCAGAAATAAAGCGCAATCGAGTACTATCGCAGCGCATTACGATGCCCTGAGTGCAGAAGCGGCATTAAAAAAAGCGGTCGGCGACTGGAAATAACAGCGATTTTTCGTAGCCCCAATGATTTATCCAAAATACAGGAGTTCTCATGTCACAACCTGAACGCAAAAACCGTAACAAAATTATCGCTATTGCCATCGCCGTTTTAGTCTTGATTTTGTTGCTGCTTTACATGCAAGGGACTTTTGTCAGTAAAGTATCGCCCGGCTTAAGCCCACTGGTCAACGATGCAAATACGCCCAAAAGCGAAACTGCTGTGGTTGAAAAAAAACAGGTTGACGATATTCTTAACTGGCCTGGCACGGTAAGATCAAGAATCGTGGCTAATATTGCTCCCAAAATGACAGCTCGCATTATCGATATTAAGGTTCATGCCAGCGATAAAGTCAAAAAAGGCGAGGTAATTGCCATTCTGGATGAGCGTGAACTCAGAGCTCAGGAAAATATCGCCCTTGCCGCGCTTGCCGGTGCAACTGCGCAAGCCGGTCGTGCCAAAGCAGACGAACAACGTACCAAAAGCTTGTACGTTAAGGAGGCGGCAACCCGCGAAAATTTTGATGCCGTCGTCGCCCGTGCAAAAGAGGCGCAAGCGGCGGTCAGTCAGGCAACCAGTACGGTGAGTGAAATCAGAACCCATTTGGCGGATACGCTATTACTGGCACCATTTGACGGTACTGTCGTCAAGCGCCTTAAAGAGCCCGGTGACATGGGCTTGCCCGGTGTGCCGGTGGTCACTTTGCAGATACCACAAGGCTTAAGGCTTGAGGCCGACGTACCCGGCACTTGTGCCGGACGTTATCGCACGGGCATGGAGGTTAGGGTGCGCATTGATACCCTGGGCCAAACGGTTACGGCTCAAGTCGATGAGATCAGTCCTGATGTCGACTCGCAAACCCGCACTCAATTGATTAAAATTGCCTTGCCGGCAATGGCAGGTTTGCAAGCCGGATCTTTTGGTTGGCTGGAACAAGCTTGCGGCCAACATGAAGCCTTATTGATTCCTGCCAGTGCAGTGCAGCATATCGGTCAACTGGAAGTGGTTACGGTCTGGTCAGAAGGCCGGCAGCTTATGCGCCATATCAGAACAGCTAAAACTTTTGGCAACAGGATTGAAGTTATTTCCGGTTTACACGCCGGTGAAATCGTCATCGTTAATCCACAGCAGGTACCATAATGGACGAGCTGCAAAATCAAAAACCGAAACGTGGCTTGACGACCAAGATTGTCGAAATTTTTACCACCTCACAGTTATCCATTTTATTTCTGATTATTTCGCTGTTGGCTGGAGCTGCAGCACTGGTTCTTACACCACGTGAAGAAGATCCACAGATTGTCGTGCCGGTTATGGATGTGCTGATTGAATATCCGGGGGCTTCCAGCGAAGAAGTTGAAAAGCTGGTGTCGACACCGCTGGAGGTTTTGCTCAAACAAATTGAAGGCGTGGAATACGTCTATTCCATCTCCAAGCCCGGTGCGGCGATGGTGACCGTGCGTTATTTTGTCGGCCAGGATTTTGAAGACAGTCTGGTTAAAACCTGGGACCGGCTTATGTCCAACCAGAACCTTATTCCGCCCGGGGTTACGCACTGGAAAGTAAGTCCTGTAGAAATTGATAACGTGCCTATCGTATTACTGACACTTTCTGCACAGAATAATAATTATGATTCTATGGCGTTACGCCGCATTGCCGATGAGCTGATTATTTCTCTGAGAAGTGTGGGCGATGTGGGTAAAAGTTGGGTGGTTGGCGGCGAACAACGGCAAGTATCCATTTATGCCAACCCGGCCAGTCTGGCGGCGCATGGCGTAACGCTGATTGAAGTGACTCAGGCGCTGGCCAATGCCAATGTTAATTTACAAGCGGGTAGCTTTGAAAGTAATAACCGTGAAATTCTACTGGAAGCCGGCCCGCATTTTAGTTCATCACCAGAAGTCGGCGCGACCGTTATAAAAAGTGTTGCCGGACGTCCTGTTTATCTGCGGGATGTGGCGCGTATTGAAGATGGCCCGGCAGATGTCGACCATTACACGCGTATCGGCTTTGGCCCTGCGGTCGATGAAATGCCTACGATTGGCAAAGCTACCGGTAATCCGCCGCAAGTCGGGCAAGAACGGCCAATGGTCACTATTGCCGTTGCCAAACGTAAAGGCAGTAATGCCGTTCATGTCGCCGAAGCCGTTATTGCCAACGCAGAAAAGATGCGCGGTACGCTGATCCCCGAAGATGTTTTGTTAACCGTTACCCGTGATTATGGCGAAACCGCTAACGATAAAGTGAACGAACTGGTTAAACATTTAAGCTTTGCCATCGTCATTATCGTGGTGTTACTGGCTTTTTCGTTGGGGCTGAAAGAGTCATTTATTGTGTCCATTGCCGTACCGATGACCTTGGCGCTGACTTTGTTACTGGATTATATTTCCGGTTACACCATTAATCGCGTTACTCTGTTTGCCTTGATTCTATCGTTGGGCTTATTGGTGGATGATCCGATAGTGGATGTTGAAAATATCCACAGGCACTATAAATTACGCAAAGAATCACCGCTGGAAGCGCTATTGACGGCGGTCGATGAAGTCAGGCCGCCGACTATTCTGGCGACTTTTACGGTGATTGTGTCATTTCTGCCAATGTTTTATATCACAGGCATGATGGGCCCCTATATGGCACCCATGGCTTTTAACGTGCCGATCGCCATGATTGTCTCGTTAATTGTGGCTTTTACCGTAACTCCCTGGGCCAGTTTCAAATTGCTGCAAAGCGAATATCACAAGCATAGCGACGAATTACCGGAAGTACTCGAAAAAACCTTTATCTATCAGGCCTATCGCGCGGCACTCGGTCCGCTGTTGGCGACCCCGGGGCGTGCCAAATTATTTTTACTGATTGTGCTGATAGCCTTTTTAGGCTCAACCATGCTGGCTATTACTCGTGCCGTGCCGCTTAAACTATTGCCTTTTGATAATAAAAACGAATTGCAAATCATGATTGATATGCCGCGTGGCTCAACCCTGGAAAAAACCGATGAAGTTGTGCGTGCCTTGGGTAGCTATTTGGCGACAGTCAATGAAGTGACTGATTATCAAACCTATACCGGCCTGGCTGCACCGATGGATTTTAACGGCATGGTTCGCCATTATTATCTACGCAGTGGTGGTTATGTGGGTGAAGTCAGAATCAATTTATTACCTAAAGATAAACGGGAACAGCAGTCGCATGAAATCGCTTTACGTATTCGCTCTGACATAGAAAAAATCGGTAAGCAATACGGCGCCAACCTTAAAATTGTCGAAATTCCACCCGGGCCACCGGTACTTTCCGGTTTGGTTGCTGAAATCTATGGCCCGCCTGAAGCGACTATTGACGGTTTGATAGCGGTATCCAAGCGCGTTAGAGCCGATATGGAAAAAACCGAAGGCGTAGTTGATGTGGATGATTTTTCCGAAGCGCCGCATGATAAAGTGCATTTTCAGTTAAATCGGGAAAAAGCGGCCTTGTCGGGTGTCAGCGTTGCGCAAGTTGCCGAAACATTGCGTATCGCTTTGGCAGGTCAAACCTTGGGTATCGTACATGCGGACAGGGAGCGCCAGCCGCTGGAAATTAACCTGCAATTACCCCGTGCACTACGTTCGTCTATTGCCGATTTATTGGCATTACGGGTAAAAACAGATCAAGGTGAGTTAATACCCTTAAGTGAGCTAGGCACTGCCACTATGGAAAATGAAGATCAGCCTATTTATCATAAGAATCTGCAACGGGTCAGTTACGTCATTGCCGAAATGGCAGGACGCAGTCCGGTAGAAGCGGTTTTTGATCTTAATGATACGTTTGCCGAACATCCCTTGCTGCAAGGTTATCGCGCCGAACTAGCGGGGGAGGGCGAATGGAAAATTACCGTTGATGTCTTTCGTGACCTTGGACTTGCTTTTGCAGCCGCGTTAGTGATGATTTATGTTTTATTGGTCGGGCAAACCGGATCATTGACCGTGCCGCTGGTTATGATGATCGCTATTCCCTTAACGGTGATTGGCATCATGCCGGGATTTTGGTTGCTTAACCAGTTTATGGCGACGCCTGTTGCAGGTTACCCCAATCCGATCTATTTTACCGCCACCGCCATGATAGGCATGATTGCCCTGGCGGGTATTGTTGTGCGCAACTCCATTATCCTGATTGATTTTATCGAACGCATCCGCGCCCGTGCCGATGTAACGCTTGCCGATGCCCTGATTGAAGCGGGTGCAATTCGCTTGCGGCCGATCTTTCTGACTGCGGGAGCGGCCATGTTCGGTGCCTTTGTCATTATCCTTGATCCGATATTTTCAGGACTGGCCTGGAGCTTTATTTTCGGTATTTTTGCTTCGACTTTGTTTTCATTGCTGGTAATTCCGGTGGTTTATTTTTTGATTAATAAGGAAAACTGAGCCGATTTTTAGCAATGCAGGTTGGGTTGCCTTTTTTCGCAACCCAATAAAATAGATGCAGCGTAGATTGGTTTGAAACAGTATTAATTCAATCTACGCTGCTTTATTGCTTAAGCCTTTTTACGTAAAGCGGCTAAACCCAACAGGCCGGATACAAACAGCCAGATTGCGCCGGGAACTGGTACAGCAGCGACAGATGATTCGGTTACAGAAACACGGGCGAAGGTTGCTAGACCAGGGGTGTTGTTGCCAAATTGTTCAAGCATTATGTGGACGGCGGTTACGCCTAAGCTTGCCGAATCAAAGGCGATACTGTAAGTGTGAAATAGGCCGTCATTGACCAAGTTGACTGGTGTTAGAGCTAAGCTTGAGCTACCTGCTATCCAAGTATGATCTCCTGCGAAAGCGGTACTGATACCAAAATAACCGCCGGCATCATTACCGGCAACACCACTATAATCAAAATTGAAATAACCTTTGTTAAAGGTCGCGGTGGTAAAAATGTCACCTTGTGAATTGCCCGATGTAAAGCTCAATTTGTTATTGCTGACGGAAGCGTAAGAGCCGCCGGATTTGAGGGTCCATGCACTTAAATTGTCAAAGTTGTCGCTAAAATAAGTAACGTTAGCCATGGCTTGCGAGCAAAAACCAACCGCGAATAATATAGCTAAAAAGAGTTTTTTCATTATGTTCAGTCCTAAAGGTGAATATCTATGATAAGTTGTGATAAATAAATTAAGTAACATTTGTATACGATCTACTTAAGGTCAGTCACGAAGCTGACCTTCTGTAGTTCAATTTAAGTGTAGTCTAAGACTTACTGTATGGTACGAATTGACTTACAATTAAATGTAACAGATCGATGTGGGCAGCCTAGTCTGGCAACAGCTTTTTTGTTGCCCGACATTACGGCATTAGCTTAAGAACTGGTGGTGTAAGCTGAAGCGGACAAGTTCATTAAGTTAAGCAAAGTGAATATAAAAAAATGAAACGAGCGGCGAAGCTATTGCGAAAAAGTTTTTTAATTTAACGAGCTATAAAGGCCATGGTTTCGGAAATTTACCCGTCCCTGCAGATACGTTAGACCGGTTAGCAAGATAAACATAAACTTATGCTGCAGTTTTGCTACGCTGGACATTTACTGCAGAATGGGTTTTATTAAGTGGATGAAAGCCTTTGGTTGGCTTGTTGGGCTGTTATCGTCGTTGACTACATCTTCAAATGCTTGAGGAAACTTCCAGGCAATTTTTAATCAATACAAAACAGTCCGAAGTAGAGTTTTTAATAAAATGAATAAGTTTTTTCTTGTTGCCGAGCTCTTAATTGGGAACGGTTAATTTACGTAAAAAAGCTAAAATACATATTAATTATGAATCGTACATTTGCTAACATCATCATCGACATAATTGCGGCATTTCTACTTTTAGGTATGATTGCGACAGGATACATACTGCGTTTTCCATTGCCACCAGGTAGCAACAAAATGTTGAGCTTATGGGGCTATACCCGCCATCAATGGGGTGATGGCCATTTTTGGATCAGTCTGGGGCTTTTGATAGTCCTTATTAGTCATTTGGTTTTGCATTGGAACTGGATAGTTACCGTAATCGGTAAGCGCTGTCATTTGTTACAAACTGCGCACCCTTCACTAATTCGCAGTGGGATATTAACAGGCGGTATAGTTGTTTTCCTTATAGCGCTTTTTGCCTGGGCTGCTGAAAATAGCGTTAAAGAAATAGCCGGTCCAATGCGAGGAAAACACTTGGGGCATAATGGGAATACTGATCCGGTTAACGAATCTTTAGCCGCTTCGCCGATATCAAATAGTGTTGATCAACAAGCGATCGGGTTCTGGAAAGATGTCTACCCAATATTCGAGAATAATTGCCTGTCTTGCCATGGCCCACAAAAACAGTTGGCCAATTTTCGTGTTGATCGCCAGGAAGATTTCTTCACAAGTAATGGGCGAGCACCTTTAATTTTACCGGGACAGAGCGCTGTAAGCCCGTTGATTGCTATTGTATCGGGAACAAGAAAGGACATGCCGATGGCGAATGTGCATAAGCTTTCTGATCAAGATGTTTTGAAACTGAAAGCCTGGATAGATTCGGGAGCAGAGTGGACGGTAAAAGCTGATGTTAATATATTGCATTGATTAATTTTCACTATTTATAATAACGTATCTCATAGATACCAGAATCCGGTTACCCGATCTTCGGTTGTACTACCAGTGTAATTAAGCTATAGCTATACCCAAGAAATATTGGTTTGCCAAACAGGTGGTAATCCATTATTGTTTATAAGTAATGTCCTCAGGAACCGATATCTTTATGCGCACCAAGCTTCAAACTCATTATCCGGCTACCTGTCAATGGCTGGCTAAAGTCGCTTTACTAATCGTCCTAACCTTAAGTGCCAATGGTTGTAGTTTACTCAAAAGCACTCTGGAATTACCTGAAAAGGGCATACGCTCGCTATTTTCGCTCCATAACGATAACGCTGCACCGGATCCCGTTGAACTTCAATCGCTGTTGCTTCGTTTTGCGGACGATTATATTGATGCACTCAGTATCGCTTTTAGCAAATTGCAGGAAGCCGATGGACAGCCCTCCCAACGGCGCAATATGCTGATGCGTCGCATCGCCACCACCAATGATGTGTTGGGCACCGCCACTGGTGCGAACGCCTACGCTAATCTTCTGGATATGGTCATCCTCGTCACCTTGAATCGGATGAATATTGAGGACTATTGGATGCCCAAGCGCTTCGGTAACTCGGCCAAACCTTTGCTACTTGCATCGCAGGAAACCGAGAAGGAGATTTGGCGTATTGCTGCATTGACACTAAAACCTCTACAGATTAAGGAACTCCGCGCTGCCATAAAAGCTTGGCACGAGCAATATCCTGATGGGCGTTCGCCCAGTGATGTCGGTTCACTCGGTTTTGCGGCCGAAGTTGGTCAGATGAACCGTAGCGCTCAGCAAGGGATGACCAGTAGTGTTTTTAACCTGCTAGACATCGACCCATTAGCGGGGCTTGATCCCGCTACTCTCGAACTGGCTAATACCCGTTTGTTTGCTGAACGTGGCTTATTCTTGGGGCGACATATGCCGACCCTGATTCGCTGGGAAACTGAATTGTTGGTCATCCAGACCGTCGAAACGCCGCAGATGGAACAACTATTAGCCAATACAACACAACTGTCCGAATCAGCAGATCGTTTCAGTCAGACGGCAGAGCGCCTACCCGAACTCATTAGCGCAGAGCGCGAACAAATCGTTCAAGCCTTGAATGCGCAGCAGCCAGGCCTTACCAGTCTTGCGGCACAAACCGAGAAAGCACTGGACGCAGGACAACAGATGTCCACTGCGTCCACCGCTACCTTAAAGTCTTTTCAAGACGTACTGCGGCAAATTGATGCCAGTCCATCAAACCCGAACACTGAGCCTTTCCACATCAACGATTACACCGCAGCAGCTGCACAGATCAACGTTGCAGCACAAGATTTGGTGAAATTGTTACAAGCTTTTGACCAGATACTGGCTCCCGGCAAGTTTGACGAACTATCAACCCGATTGGATGCACTGACCCAAAAAACACAAATCAGTGGTAAAGAATTGGTGGACTATACGATTAAGCAAACTTTATTTTTTGGTTTGATACTGATTGGTTTGGCTTGCGTGATGGTATTGATTTCTTCCGTGGTTTTTTGGCAGTTGAAGAAGAAATTTGCCTGAGCCAGGATACTTGGCTCAAGCAATCTGGCAAGGGCTATATTTTTTGTATCTGTTACTTGTATCTCGGACAGCCTGCCTACGTCAGATGACGCTTATAAAAAAGCAAAGAATGGTTAAAGAAAGTGAAGTGATGTATATTGCACGACACAATGCTGTAGCGCTGTATTTCAGTATTTAGTAATTTTAAAAAACCACTCGTTTAACCTTACTTATCCCTTCGGTAGTGAAAGAAAATTTACCCTTATTTGCAGAAAAATATCGTGGCCTAATAAGTCTATGGCTATTTACGTAAGTGCCTTTAGGTTTTAGTCATTAACTGCACACAGCCACCTGTTTTTAATAGAGAACGTCAAATTATTATGAATGATCAAGTTATGAGTATTGCAAAAAGAGAGCTGGAGTTATCTTATTATTTGGATAGGCAGCCTTACAGTGCGGAGTTGGATGGTATCTCCCTGACAATTGCAAAAAATGTATTTCCCTCCTGTTTTGGTATCACCAGTTCATTTTTTGGTAATTTTATACTCCAGCAAAAACCGGCAGCTACGGCACTGGATATGGGCTGTGGGAGTGGCTATTTTGCTTTCTTATTAAAAAAAATTGGCTGTGAAATCGTATTGGGAGTCGATTTTAATAGCGATGCCGTAAAATGTGCGACTGAAAACTCCGGCCTTAATCCGTCATTAGCACCGATTGCTTTTATATATAGCGATTTGTTTGATGACGTGCCCGTAACGAAATTTGATATTATCGTATTTAATTTTAATTACTATCCTTCCAACGGCGATTTTGGTTTAAATGACGATGGAGGACGGCAAATATTGCAACGGTTTTTCAGTCAGGTAAGTGCTTTTTGTGATTCTGAAACAAGAATTTACATTCCCTATTCGGAGTTTGTAGGGCTTGATCATGATCCTAAAATGATTTGCCAGGACTTCGGTTTTACGTATGAAATAATGACGACTACAGTCAATGAGACTGGTGAACATTGCATCTATAAGATAATGAAACAATAAGGCTTTACAAGGCAGTAAATACTGCCGGGCAATGCAAACTATAGTCATAATCAACCAAGAGAACAACGCATGAAATTTAATCCCTGTATTGATAAATGTACGTCCGGAGGTAGTCATTGCCAAGGTTGTGGTCGTTCATTTGAAGAAATTGCCGGTACTAAAAAATTGGTGATGTCGATTGTCAGTTTTATACAAAGCCAAGACTATGAGAATAGTGAAGAATTTATCAACAAGATTAGCAAAAGCGTAATTAAAAAATTACAAAAACCGGAGTAAAGTTACCAAGCTAAAGGAGTCGATATAGAAACATGAATTAACTAAGTACGTACGTCGTGCTGTGCGGGCCTCAGTTTTCAAGACTCACACCGCAAGCCCTACAGAAAGTATGTCACTTAATCAACTTTGTTTTCTATCGCTTAGATTTTCCTTGCTTAAAATTTTAACCAATAAAATCAGATACGAGCGACTTAAAAATTGAATAAATTATCAGGTTATTTCATTTCTGCCTGAGATTTTTTAGTATTTCTTCCAAAGGAACGAGGTTCATGGTCATTCTGAATAAAACGTCATTATTCTGTAACAGGCCATAACAATGATAAGTTCTTAGCATAATATTGGTCTGGTTTAAGGTGTTCTCACGTGATTCAGGGAGTTGCCTGACCAGAATATGCAGCTTGTCATTATTTTTAAGTTGGTTTACATAACGCCGGTCTACTGAAATTTCATGGGATGTGTAAACCATAGGGTTAAGTTTGAAATCATGGTTTTCCATTTGCGCTTTTTCCAGTAGAGCCCCTGAGGTAAGGCTGCAAGGGAATATTTCCGGGTAGTGTGCGACATTGGCTAGTTCATCAAAATAATCGGATTGCTCTGCTAATGACCCGGACAAAAAGTTTTTAGCAGAACCATTATTCATAAATTTTCGTTTAAGAAAATAGTCGGTACCCGAAATGATTGTACGATCAGGTATTTCGTTAAGATCAGGTAGCTGGTTAAATTTCGTATCGGCCAAGAACAGCGGAAATTGTGTTTCTTTTTTAAATCCCAGTAATACGGTTTTGTCATCAGATTTCATGGCAATACGGTTGCCCAGCGTCAGGCCGGGAATCGTTTTAATCAGGGTTTTTTTAATATCCAGATAAACAGGCATTCGTGGCCTGACCGCGTTAACAAAGGTAATTTGGTAATTACTGAAATGCAGATTATTTTCGGCAATGATCCGGTTTTCATGATGCGCTTGCCGGTATAGACGCATTTGATATTCAATAAGTGTGTTCAGTTGATAGCCCAGAACAATAGGACCTTTAAACGGATTATGAGTAACCTGTAACCATTTATGCTTGTCATGAAACAAATTAAAGTCATCAGTGGCGTTACGGGCCACTTCGATATGAATTTGGTCAAAGGTGAATGACTGATTTTTCATGTTTCTTTCATTGGGAATGGTGTTATTAATAGTCAGGTGTTCAGGGTCACCGATTAGCCTGCTGTTGTCAATAAATCGGCTAAATCTCTCAACTATTAATAGTTGTATTGCTCCATTGCTGTCGCTGTCAGAATAAAATGGCTATTTTGATTTGTAATAAACAGTACTTAAGAGCGCATTAAATAGCTCGTTGTTGACGGTATGTTGAAAAATGTTGAAGAGTAGTGTATTTAATTAGGTCATGTTCTGTTACGTTTAATAGATTTAGTAAAAATACTGTGTGATGTTATGATGCGTATACCAATTTAATAATAAAAAAATTGAATGCCTAAGTCTGAGTCCACTAAGAATAGCGATCTGCTTTCTCCATTTTTACCAGAAGAGCGGGTATTGCAAACTACGGATATATTGCAATATTGCTTCGAGAAAATGCCTGACGGTGTCGCTTACTGCAAGATGTTTTACCAAAACGGTAAGCCAACAGATTTCATTTATCTCTATACCAATCCTTCGTTTCATAAGCACACCGGCCTCGGTGCAGTAGTTGGTAAACGTGTCAGCGAGGTCATTCCAGGGCTTTTCGAGTCCAATCCGGAACTCTTCAACATTTACGGTACTGTTGCCAATGGCGGCGCTGCAGAAAGCTTCGAAATTTTTCTCAATGATTTACAACTATGGTTTTTAGTACAAGTTTTTAGTCCAAAATCTGAGCATTTTGTCGCCACATTTAAAGTTATCCATCAACGCAAAGCTGCCGAGCAGTCATTAGTCGCAAGTGAAAAACTTTACAAAGCTTTACTGGAAGATCAAACGGAAACCATTTGTCGCTTCAAAGCCGATGGCACTATCCTTTATGTAAACGATGCTTTTTGCAAAGTGTTTGACCAATCAAGAAAATCCTTGATTGGTCAAACATGGTATCCAAGAGTATTTTCCGAAGACCTTCCTTTAATCAATGAAAAACTGAAATCTCTTTCCCCTGACAATCCTGTTGTAGTCATTGAAAACCGTATTATTACCGCAGGTGGTTTTTTGCGTTGGGGTCAGTTTATCAATCATGCTTTTTTTGATGACAATGGTGTATTGTTGGAAATGCAAGTCGTCGGACATGACATTACCGAAAATAAGCAAGCTCAGGCGGCTAATCTTGAGCTGAACACCCGGCTTACGCAAATTTCCTCCCGCCTTCCTGGTGTTATTTACCAATATAAATTACGTCCCGATGGAAGTTCTTGTTTTCCTTATGCCAGTACTACCATTCAAGAAATTTACGGAGTTACACCGGAAGAAGTAAAAGAAGATGCGACCAGCGCTTTTGCCTGTCTTCATCCTGAGGATTATGACGGCGTTGTTGAGTCAATCAGACAATCGGCAGTAACGCTTGAGCCTTGGCAGTATGAGTACCGTGTACTATTTCCTGGTGAAACAGTTCGTTGGTTATATGGTAATGCTGTTCCCGATAGAGAGTCTGACGGGTCGATTCTCTGGCATGGTTTTATTACCGACGTTACCGACAGCAAGCGAATAGAAATAGCTTTACTGGCGGAAAGTCAGAAAAACGCTGCATTATTGCGTCATGCCAGTGATGGTATAACCATTATGGATAGTGAGGGTAAGCTGCTTGAAGCCAGCGATGCCTTTTGTAACATGCTGGGCTATAGCCATGAAGAAATGATGGGTATGCACGTTTCACAGTGGGATGCCGGTACTTGTGAAAGTGAGCCCATGAACATAGTAAGAGCTCAATTTGAAAAGCCTGTTCGCTCTCAGTTTGAAACGCGTCATCGCCGTAAGGATGGCACGATCTACGATGCGGAAATCAGCGGTTATCCGATTGATCTTAATGGGCAACCGGTATTATTTAATTCCACACGCGACATCACTGAGCGCAAGTTTATCCAGCAAGCCCTACAAAGGGAAAGCGAGAAAAATTCATTATTCCTGCGAAGTGCAAGTGATGGTTTTCATATTCTGGACATTCATGGCAATATTATTGAAGTAAGCAATACTTTTTGTCACATGTTGGGCTATGGACGTGAAGAATTGATCGGTATGAACGTTTATCAGTGGGATGCAACATTCACAAAAAATGAAGTCGCGGAAAGACTAAAACAACAAATCATAAGCTCTGCACGTTCGCAATTCGAGACACGTCATCGGCGTAAAGACGGCAGCATTTTCGATGTTGAAATCAGTGGTTTTACACTTGAGCTGAATCATGTTCCTTTAGTTTTCTACTCATCACGCGACATTACACAACGTAAGTTTTTGGAAGCAGCGCTCGCAACATCGACAAAAGAAATTGAGGATCTCTATAACTATGCTCCCTGCCCCCTGCGTCAGAATAGTTGTCGCCTCAACTTTTAAGAAAAAATAAAATTTGAGAGTAGAAATGAAAAAATATAAAAGGTATTCAGTAGGCTTCAGAGAGCAGGCCCTGGTAAAAGTATACAATCGTAGTAATGACCAATCAGTTCAGTCCGTCGCAAACGAATTGAATATCCATTTAACAACCTTGAAGGCTTGGATGAAACAGAAGGAACAGGACGTCAAACTTGCACCGCTAAAATCAAAGCGTCCCGAAGATTGGAGCTCTGAAGAACGCTTTACTGCTTTACAAAAAACCTATAATTTGATCGGTGAAGACTTAAATGCCTGGTGTCGTGAACGCGGCGTTTTTATTCATCAGTTGGAACAATGGAAAGCTGATTTCTGCCGCCAGGATGACTTAGTAGACAAGCGTGAAGAAGCGCGGGTCCTGCGTATATTGAAAGAAGAAGTCCAAAGCCTTGAGCGCAATTTATTGCGTAAAGACAAAGCCTTAGCAGAAGCCGCAGCGCTGTTGGTACTGCAAAAAAAGTTCCGGGCGCTCTTGGGGGGAGAGGTCGAATGACTGGCCACGAAGAGCGCGAACAAGTGATTGCTTTACTTAATGAATCAGTAACTGCGGGAGCACGTCAAGCTAAAGCCTGTGAAGTATTAGGACTTAGTGAGCGTACCTTACAACGCTGGCAGACAGGTGAGACGATTCACTGCGATCAACGCCCCTTGCGTGACTATCAACCGCCACACAAACTAACAGCAATCGAGCGTGCCGAGGTGCTGATCGTCGCTAATTCAGATGAATTTGGTCATCTGCCACCGAGTCAGATCGTGCCACGACTGGCCGACCAAGGTAGCTATCTGGCGTCTGAGTCGACCTTCTATCGCATCCTGCGCGAGGAAAAACAGCTTACCCATCGGCGTAGCGAACGTCCGGCTCAAACACGAACAAAGCCACGCGCGGCATGTGCTACAGCACCTAATCAACTGTACAGTTGGGACATTACTTATCTGCCATCACTGATCCGTGGACAGTTTTTCTATCTGTATCTATTTGTTGATATTTTCAGCCGAAAGATCGTCGGTTGGCAGGTGTATGAAGAAGAAAACAGCGCCTTGGCTGGCGAATTGTTACGTGATCTCTGTCATCGTGAAGGGATACAGGCAGAACAGCTTATCCTGCATTCTGACAACGGCAGTCCGATGAAGGGATCGACTATGCTGGCGACCTTGCAACAACTGGGTGTCATGCCTTCGTTTAGTCGGCCATCGGTTAGCAACGATAATCCGTACTCAGAATCGTTGTTTAAGACCTTGAAATATCGTCCTAACTATCCGCTAAAGCCGTTCGCCGATGTTACGGAAGCGCGTCAGTGGGTCACAAGCTTAGTGGAATGGTACAACCATGAGCATCGTCACAGCGCTATTCGGTTTATTACTCCAGCGCAACGCCATGAAGGCTTGGACGACAAGCTTCTGGATAACCGTAAAGTCGTCTACGAAGCAGCACGTGCTAAACATCCGCAACGCTGGACTGGAAGTTCCCGTAATTGGGAAAAAATCCAGACAGCCCACCTTAACCCAGACAAGGTCTAAACAAAAAAATGCTACCAAGGAAGTGATTATTTAGAAAACAAACCAGAGTAAGATTTAACCGTCGAGGCGACAACTACATTGACAATTACCGCCTGTGGCTATCACTCGCTTGATAGCGATGGCGTTTTCATTCGCATCAATGATACCGAGTTGCAATGGCTTGGATACGAGCGTGATGAGGTGATCGGTAAAATGAAATTTACCGATTTTATTAACGATGCCGGTAAAGCGCAGTTTTCGGATATGTACCCTCGTTTTATAGAAGAGGGACATATTGAAGATTTGGAATTTGATTTGATCTGTAAAAACGGAGATAACCGTCAAATCAGTCTAAGGGCACGCTCTATCAGGGATACTGAAGGGCGTTTTGTAATGAGTCTTACTGTTCTATACGATATTACCCAGCTTAAGAAAATTCAAAGTGAACTAAGTCTGTTAACTATTGAGCAACAAGTGATGCTGGATAGTGAATTAGTTGGCATTATAAAGTTAAGAAATAAACATATAGTCTGGATAAATACGGCAATGGAACGTATTTTTGGATATGACGCCGATGAATTGGATGGGTTACCGAGCAGTATTTTATTCCTGGATGATTGCTCCTTCGAAACATTTGAAGCGACTGCGGATGCCATTTTTAATACACAGAGTACTTACCGAACTCAATTGGAAATGCGAGCGAAGAGCGGAGAAAATATCTGGGTTGACATTAGTGGCGTGCAATTAGCCGATAATAGTGATGAATCAATGTGGATGATGTTAGATATTACGCTGATGAAGCAACATCAACATGAAGTTGAGCGAATGGCTTATCACGATATTTTGACCGGCTTGCCGAATCGATTGCTGGTTGCTGATCGACTGCAACAAGCGTTGGTTCAAGCAGAAAGGGCAAATCAGTCCGTCGCGGTTTGCTATCTGGATCTTGATGGCTTTAAGGCTGTTAACGATCGATTCGGTCATGCTGCCGGAGATAAGTTGCTAATTGAAATTGCTGGACGAATACAAGAATCAGTTCGAGCAAATGATACTGTCGGTCGTTTTGGTGGCGATGAGTTTGTATTGTTACTGACTAATATTAAAAATATCGATGAATATCAGTTTGTATTACAAAGAGTCATTGATGCGATCAACATACCTATTTTAATAGATGATGCTACTGAAGTCTCCGTAGGAGCCAGTATTGGTGTTACGCTATTTCCTTATGACCGCGATGATCCTGATAAACTGCTGCGGCACGCAGATCAAGCGATGTACCAAGCCAAAAAATCAGGGCGTAATCGTGTTTGTCTCTACGAAATAGTATAGTCAGGACATTACGTCGATCGCCCATTATCGGGTCTGTATCAGTCGTTGATTACTGCAAGGGAAGCAAAATAACTGTTAGATGATCTGCCAAAATATTTGCCCAAGTTGTTAATTTATCGACTTTAGGCTGATGTTATTCTCGTTCGAGATCTTCTGTATTTCGGCATTAACTTAAAATTTTTGCGATGTAAGCGTATTTAGGGTAAAACCGTAAGGGGTACTTTTGCCCTGGATAATTTTTGGAGAAAAAATGGCTACCGTATTAATTACCGGTGCAAATCGCGGCTTGGGATTTGAGTTTTGCAAACAATATGCCTCTGAAGGTTGGCGAGTATTAGCCTGTTGCAGAATGCCGGAAGCGGCATCCGAATTATTGAATCTTGCCGAACAATCTCCGCATGTTTCCATATTTGCTTTGGACGTGGGAAATTTTGAGCAAATTGAACAATTGGCTGCACAGCTTGAAGGTACTGCTATTGATGTGTTGGTTAATAATGCCGGGGTTTATGGCGATAGTAATGAACGGGGCTTTGGAAAGCTGGATTATGAAGCTTGGACTAAAACACTGGTCATCAACATACAGGCTCCAGTAAAAATGGCAGAAGCGTTTTTACCACATCTGCAACGAGGCGATAAAAAATTGCTGGTTGCGATCAGTAGTTTAATGGGCAGTATTGGCGATAATAGCAGTGGCGGTAGTGTTATTTACCGTTCCAGTAAAGCGGGGCTTAATGCGGTAATGAAAACCTTGGCGATTGGTCTTAAGGAGCAAGAAGTTGGTGTATTGATATTTCATCCGGGTTGGGTAAGAACCGATATGGGCGGCGAAAAGGCACCGCTTGAAGCCGTTGAGAGCGTTGCCGGAATGCGCCAAACCATCGCAGAATTTTTACCTGAACAGAGCGGTAGCTTTGTAAAATACGACGGCACTGCGCTACCTTGGTAAGGAATGTATCCGGCAAGCAGGCCATATATTGGTTGTTTGCCGAATAGACGTTCATAGCAGGCTAGTATACAGCTGTTTATGATTCGACCAGCTCACCAAGAATGTCTTAACCCCAGACGGTCACTGTTTTAAGTTGCTGGCCGTTAAAAAAATTTCCTAAAACACAGTCGTTAACGCTTTATCTTTAGTCCTGAAAAGTAAGAAAGCAGTTGTTATTTGTTATGTTATATTATAACATCTCAGTCAATGTAATAACCTTTTCTAACTGCTCACACTACTCAATGACTTCAAAATTATTACCAGTAACTGTTCTTTCCGGTTTTTTAGGCGCCGGAAAAACCACCCTGCTTAATCACATTCTCTCTAATCGCGAGGGCTTGAAAATAGCCGTTATCGTTAACGATATGAGCGAAATTAACATTGATGCCGCACTGGTAAAAAATGAAGTGACTCTTAATCGTGCTGAAGAAAAACTGGTGGAAATGAGCAATGGCTGTATCTGTTGCACATTACGCGAGGATTTGTTGGTGGAAGTCGGTAAATTGGCTAAAGCGGGGCGTTTCGATTATTTGTTGATTGAATCAACCGGTATTGCAGAGCCCATGCCGATCGCTGAAACGTTTACTTTTCGGGATGACGATGGTGTCAGTTTATCAGATATTGCCAGACTCGATACCATGGTGACAGTGGTTGATGCCGTTAATTTCATGCGTGATTATCTGGAAGCGCAATCACTAAAAGACATTAATGCCGAGTTGGGCATTGATGATGAACGCAATATCGCTGATTTACTGGCTGAGCAGGTTGAGTTTAGTAACGTTATTTTAATTTCAAAAGCCGATTTGGTCTGTAGTGATGAGCTTGATAATTTAGTCGCCATTCTTAAATCCCTGAACCGGGATGCCGAGATCATTCCTATGGTTATGGGTAACGCCCCACTGCATAAAATATTGAATACGGGTCGTTTTGATTTTGAACAAGCAGAGCAGGCATCGGGTTGGCTGCAAGAAATGCGTGGCAGCCATAAGCCTGAGACTGAAGAATACGGCATAGCCAGTTTTATTTATGCCGCCCGCCGGCCATTTCATCCAGAGCGTTTTTATGATTATTTATATCGTAGTGATTGGGATAACGGCACCTTACTACGCTCCAAAGGCTTTTTTTGGCTGGCCTCTCGGCCGGAGTGGGTAGGTAATTGGTCACAAGCTGGCGGCACCATGCAACATGGCTGTGCCGGTCGCTGGTGGGCATCGGTGCCGGAGGCCGAATGGCCCGAAGAGATGGTTGCTGACATTCAAGCCAGTTGGCAAATGCCTTTTGGCGACTGTCGGCAGGAACTGGTTTTTATTGGCCAAAATATCGATGCCGAGCAAACACGTAGGGAACTGGATCAATGTTTATTGAGTGATACAGAATTATCTGTTGGTCAAGAAGAATGGAAAACCTACCGGGATAGTTTTCCGGAATGGCTTGCTGATGAGCAATCCTGATTACATTATTCATATCACAGGCGCAGTCTTGCTGATGGTTTTGGGTTTGTTATGGCAGCGGATTGACAGCAAATATTTACAACGGATGGTATCCAATTTATTTGTTTTAGTATTGGGTATGTTATTAGTCGATGTGTTCGTGCATCTGTTACCTAATACGCTTGCTGACTTTATTTACAGGACACACAAGCATGCTGTTCCAGGAAATTTTCGGAGTGGCCAATAACATGAATCTTTCCTTTGAAGTAGTTGCGGGCGCTATTGGCGCAAGTTGTTTGGTTAGTCTTACCTCGATGAGTGGATTGTTTGCCTTATGGATTGAACCGGAGCGTCTTAAGCGCATTATTCCTTATCTGGTTGCCTTGGCGGTAGGTGTCTTGTTGGGTGATGCTTTTATTCATCTGATTCCTGATGCCGTTCAGCGTCAGGGTTCAATTTCTACAGTCTGTTTGACGGCATTGCTGGGTATGTTTTTATTCTTTGTACTGGAAAAACTGGTACGTTGGCGTCATGACCATAGGGTCAATTTATCTGATCAAAACATTGCTATTCGCCCGATTGCCAAGATGAATTTGATGGGTGATGCCGTGCATAATTTTGTCGATGGTATTTTAATAGGCGGTAGCTTTTTGGTGGATCCCGTGCTGGGTTTTACCACGACATTGGCGATTATTGCCCATGAGATTCCCCAAGAAATAGGCGATGTTGGAGCCTTGGTGTATGGCGGTTATTCTCCTGCTAAAGCAGTACTGTACAATTTTTATTGCTCGTTGAGTGTGGTAGTTGGTGCCGTTTTTGCCCTGTTATTCAGCCAGTTGGCCGAGTCATCGCTGGTCTTTTTATTGCCGATTGCTGCCGGAGGCTTTATCTATATTGCCGCTACCGACATGATACCGGCGTTGCATGAGCATTCTACGATACCCAATCTGATCGGGCAAACCACTATTTTCGGTTTGGGGATTGGCTTTATGCAGTCAATCATTATTCTTGAAAACACTTTATTGAGTCAATGAGGCCCACCATGGTTGCCAATCCAAAATATATTTTTATGCCCCGAAACGTACATGCCTTTCTTTCCCCTGAGATGGTTGATTTGTCGAATATTTACCAACCGGACATCAACATTTGTTTGGTTGAGCGAAACGTCGATAGTACCCTGGAGGCCTTTGTTAACAGACTTTTATTGACTAAAAAAGAAGTCAGTGTTGTGGAGAATTTAGAACCTGCAACATTTGATTTTTTTAAGCTGATTCCCCATGCCGGGGATTTGCCGGGTTATCGTACGTTTTGTCGAGACGTTGCGCGACTGGCGATAATATTTAGTGACTTATTTGATTTAAAACGGGTTGGTTTACGTTTACGAACTATGGATCATCCAATGTGTCCACGCTTTCATGTGGATTCGGTTACTTGTCGGCTGGTTTGCACCTATGGCGGTGTGGGTACCGAATGGCTGGAAAGCGCTTATGTTGATCGCAGTAAATTAGGTAAAAGATCTGCCGGATTTACAGACGAGCAATCAGGACTTATTTTAGATCCTAATGCCCTTTATATCATGCCTGCCTATGCAGTGGGATTATTAGACATCTTTCCTAAATAATTGACATAGAATTTGGCTTTGATAGGGTTAAAATAGCGATCTACCTCTGAAAACACGGATAGCCATGACTCCTTATGCCCAATTGCCAAGACACAAGCCTGAAGAATTTTTAAGGACTGTCGGCCTGTCACCAGAAGATTTTCTGCATCTTCACGGTAAGCTGGTGACTTACCTGGACGAACAAAAAGTCCTTAATCCACTGACTAGACGGGGACGAAAAGACTCCAAGATGGCTTTGGAAGACCGCTTGTTACTGACACTCTATTATCTTCGTCACTATCCGACGTTGATAAATCTGGCTGCGGTCTTCGACATCAGCGAATCGTATTGCCATAAAATCTATACTCGCACTGTAAGACTATTGATCAAAATCGAAAAACTGCCCAACCGCAAAGCACTGTTGGAAGATCCCGCAGCTACCGTGGTCATTGATGTTTCGGAGCAGCCTATCGAGCGCCCTGTTAAAAACCAGAAAGCGTACTTTTCAGGAAAAAAAACGCCACACGATCAAAGTCCAACTCGTGATCTGCCTATTGACGATGACTATACTCTCCGTAGTGATAGGTAAAGGTCAACAGCATGATTTTTCGATCTTCAAAGATAGCCGTCTATTGTTACATCCTGATGCCCTGTTGTTGGCGGATTCCGGATACCAAGGGATAAAGAAACACCATCAGAACTCGACTCTACCGGTTAAAAAGAAAAAAGGCCAACCGCTTTCGGCAGAAGACAAAGCCGATAATAAGGCACTATCAAAACAGCGTATTTTTATTGAGCATGTTAATCGCCGATGCAAAATTTTCAGGATTGCCAAAGATGTTTATCGGGGCAAACACAAGCATTACTCCTTGACATGGAATTTAGTGGCTGCTCTTGTTAACTTACGCTATGGCTGTATTTAGGAAAGATGTCTATTGAAAGGCAGTGCTTGGGAAGGTAATGAACAGCACGGCGCAGTCCACCGTTCGCCGCAGGTTAGTCAGGAATTGCCACGCCGGTTATTGTTAACGCTTGATTTTGGCTAGAAAACTCACGCGCGATGCGCACCAAATAATTTCTTATCACTTACAGGATTTTTAATGTTTGATCATAACCGCTCTACACCAGTCCCCGTCACGATTTTAACAGGTTTTTTAGGTGCAGGAAAAACGACTCTTCTAAATCGTATTCTGTCTGAGGAGCATAGTCACCGTATTGCCGTTATTGAAAATGAATTTGGCGAAGCCGGTATTGATAATGACTTGCTTATTCAGGGTAAGGAGCAAATCGTTGAAATGAACAATGGCTGTATTTGCTGCACTGTGCGCGGCGATTTGGTACGTATTTTGGGCGAGTTGGCCGAGAAACGTGATCAAGGCTTACTGCATTTTGAGCGGGTCATTATAGAAACGACAGGCTTGGCAGATCCTGCTCCAGTTGCGCAAACGTTTTTTGTTGAAGAAGAGATTAATGCATATTATTTGCTGGATGCGATTATTACTGTCGTAGATGCCAAGCATGCCCTTAAACAACTTGACGACAATCATGAGGCAGAAGAACAGGTTGGCTTTGCTGATCGATTATTGATATCCAAGACCGACTTGATAACACCGACAGAAGTCATTGAGTTGGAAACAAGATTACGTGCAATCAATGCCAGAGCACCTATCGCGCAGGTTCATTTTGGTAAAACCGATATTAGTGAAATTCTTGATATACGTGGCTTTAATCTTAATGCCATTTTAGATATTGAACCCGATTTTCTGGACGATGTCAGCCATGAGCATGATGCGGGTATATCATCGTTTGTGTACCGTACCGACAAGCCCTTGGACGCTGTTAAGTATATGGCCTTTATGGATATTATGATGCGTAAATATGGCAACGATTTATTGCGTTATAAGGGCATCATACATATTGCCGGTTGTGAAAAAAAGCTGATATGCCAAGGTGTACACATGCTTATGACAGAAGATCTTGGGACTGCTTGGCCAAAGAATGAAGCACGCGAGTCGGTGCTGGTATTTATTGGTCGTAATTTGCCCAAGCAAGAAATACATGACGCTTTAGATAGCTGTAGAATTATTTAAAATGTTAACACGCTTAAAAGGCGGGCAGCTATTCGATCCCGCACAAGGTTTAAATGGCACCGTTCAAGATCTGTATTATCGTGATGGCGTGCTTATTGCAATGCCCGATTTGGGAGCTGTGATTGACGTGGACTATGATGTCTCCGGTAAAGTCGTTATGGCCGGAGCAATTGATATTCATAGTCACATTGCTGGCGGCAATGTTAATACGGCACGCTTGTTACTGCCCGAACAACACCGAAATAGTATGGCTCGCAAGCTTGGACACGCGTTCAGTACCGCGCGTTGGTCAACTACGGAAACCGGTTATCGCTATGCAAAAATGGGTTATACCACGGTCGTTGAACCGGCTGTACTACCCGCTAATGCCTTGGATGCACATTTACAAATGGCTGATATTCCCATAATTGATACTGCAGGCCTTGCGATACTCGGCAACGATGATTTTTTATTGCGACTGTTACGTGCCAAAGCCTCTCAAAACCAGATTAACGATTATGTTGCCTGGACATTACAGGCTACATGCTGTCTGGGTCTAAAAGTTATTAACGCCGGTGGCGCCAATGCTTTTAAATCGAATATGCGCAGTTTTGATCTGGATGATATAGTGCCGGATTACGGTGTCAGTTCGCGGCACATTTTGCAAACGCTGCAACGTGCCGCCTGCGATATACAGTTGCCACATCCGGTACATGTGCATTGTAATAATTTAGGGATTGCCGGTAATGTCGATACTGCGATAGCCACCATGGAAGCAGCACAGGGTTTGCCCATGCACTTGGCGCATATTCAATTTTATGGCTATGGGGCGGAAGGGGCACGAGGTTTTTCATCAGCAGCGGCAAAATTAATTGATGGCTTTAACAAGCATCTTAATATCACTATGGATGTCGGCCAGATTTTGTTTGGCCAGACAGTGACTATTTCGGGTGATGTCATTGCCCAATATAGTCGACGTAATAACGCTACACCCAATAAATGGGTTATGTGGGATGCTGAAGGTGAGGGTAGTGGCGGCGTAGTACCTTATCGTTACAAGGAAAAAAGTTTTATTAATAGTCTGCAATGGCTGATTGGTTTGGAAGTTTTTTTGTTGGCCGAAGATCCCTGGCGTTTGTTCTTTACTACCGATCATCCCAACGGCGGGCCGTTTACGCGTTATCCACATTTAATCAGATTATTGATGGATTATGATTTTCGTCTTGAATGTATGGCCGGGTTAAATCAGGAAGCGGTTGCCATGAGCTTGCTAAAAGACTTGAAAAAAGAATTTACCCTCTATGAAATAGCTATTATGACCCGCACCGCAGCGGCACGTATGTTGGGATTACATGATCGTGGGCATTTAATGCCGGGTGGTATTGCTGATATTGCCGTATATTCTTTTAAAGATAATAAGGAAGAGATGTTTAGTGCTGCTGATCTGGTCTTTAACAATGGGGAATTAGTGGTGAAAAATGGCATAGTACAGACACCGCGTAACGGTACCACACAAACCATACAGGTGCCTTTTGATGCTAAAATCAAACGTGATATACAAGCTTACTACGATCGATTTTATAATCTGAGTCTGGATAATTTTAAGGTGGATGCCATTAGTTTCAGACAAACTGATAGCGAGCGTTTTGTCAGGCATAATGCCGGAGAACCTTATTTTGCAGGTCAGGCATCTCCAAAATGATGTTCTCTAAATACCTTTAATCGCTCAATATCATGAATCATTACAACTTATCTTCATCCGTTAAAGCGCTTGAACGGATCCCCGTGTTTATTATCAGCGGCTTTCTGGGTAGCGGTAAAACTACGCTACTTAATCAGTTGCTAACTCATGTACCGAGGTCTGCGGTTATTATTAATGAGTTTGGCGCTACCCCGATTGACCAACAATTACTGCGGGAGCATAAAATACCATTGTCGACGTTGGCAGGTGGCTGTTTATGCTGCCAGGTTAAAGGCTCGTTAACGCCGCTGCTTAAAAATCTGCGCATGGCCTGGGATTCCGGGAATACACCTTTCGATCGGGTGATCATTGAAACCAGCGGTGTTGCCAATCCGGAACCGATTCTGGATATTTTGTTAAGAGAGCGTTGGCTGTCCAAGCGCTATAGTTTGCAGGGCGTTATTAGTACCGTTTCAGCGATCATGGCTGAAGAGCATTTTGACTACTTTCCTGAAGCACGAGCGCAGCTTGCCTGGGCAGATACCGTGGTAATGACCCAAACAGACTTGGCAAACGCTCAACAAATTGAACGAATAAGCACGCGACTTGATCAGTTGGCTCCTGCGGCGAACCGACTGGTTGTTGTTCAAGGCGATATTGCCCCTGACGTGTTACTTGATTTTCCAAAAAAATTCAGACAACTGCGAAATTATAAATTATCTGATTTACCTGATCATGGCTTTAGCACTCTCTCTTTACAACTTGAACATCCGCTACCGTGGGAACGCGTACAAAAAGTATTGGACGACTTGATTACTCACTATCCCAGTCAGTTGGTGCGTGTTAAAGGCCTGATTTATACGCCGGAACAAAAAGAACCTTTGCTGGTACAAGCAACTTCGGGAAAAATTTATCCTCCCGCGAGACTGCCGATAAGAGCTTCTGATGACGGGATTGGCAGACTGGTTATTATTACTCGGGGCGAAGTCAGCGGTTTGGCAGAAGTGCTGATGGCAAAGTTACAGAGTATTTAAATAACTATCACTGTTCAGAAAACAGGCGTCTGTAAAGAATAGACGATCTATTAAATAAAAGATTATTAATCTCTAAAAAATACAGGTATAGCTACAAATTATATTTATTTTAAATATAATGAGTTAAAAGTAAATCTTATTACCTGCCTGTTGGTGATGTTTGGAGAGAGAGGATAATTAAATATGGAACCGAGATCGTCAAGTCAGGAGCTTCATCATGAGATTTTTGGTTCAATTCTGGATCGAGCCGAGATGACGCCCTATTTATTATTATCGGCTGATAATTATCAGACGGCGCTCAGGCAGGCGACCAAAATGATGAATAATCGCGGGTTTGATATTATTGGTAATGGTGAGCTTCAGGAAAGTGAGCAGAAGAGAGCCAAAGTTTATATTAACCGAACTTATAACTATTTTTTTAACTGGATGTTTGCTTTTGTCAAGCCGCAACTTGAAGGCCTTTTTGCCCTGGATTCCATCAACGCCGAACTCTACCGGGGCTGCCTACAAGCGATTGAGCAGGTAGAAGCTGTCCTTAATAATAAAGGCTTTCAGGACATAGTTCATGACGATCCGCGACACCTCTTTTTGCTGGCTTCTTCAAGAAAATATCCAGCGGTGTTTCATGGTTATCAGGGGGAAAACCGGGATGTTTCTCTGGAATGGCAGCAAACAGCCTGTTCCTTGTTAAAGATGGGTTACCTGATCAAGTCTATTGAAGAAGAAAGTCAGGATATTAATGATTATGCGCAATTAGGCTTTTTTCTGGAAACAGAACATCAAAGTCTTGATGATCTTTTTAATTATGACTGGGAAAATCCAAAGCATATTCCTGCCAGCGAATCGGCGCAAAATGCCTTTGTGAAAATATCCTCATTTTTTCATAAGCTAAAAGAATCTATAACGGTTGATGATGAACAAAACAGCTTTGTTTTTGATAGCGGTGATGGTGTTCGGGTTAATATCACTGAAATTAAAGCCAGATTAAAAAGTCCGGAAAGTATGGTGACCAAATTAGGTAAAGATTTGGAGGGAGAAGCTTATGATATCAGGGATATTCTGGCGATTACTTTTATACTGAAGGACAAGGATGATACGCTGAAACTGTTTCATGCCTTGCAAAAAAAAGGAGTCATTCTTCAGGAAAATACCAATTCTCAATCGATAACCCAAACACTGTTCGATGATCCGAAAAGCATGATAGAAGCGGTGCGACGATTAATGATTAGTCTTTCAAAAAGTGCGGGTTATGAAGAAAGTTCTACAGAACAGGATTTGCTCGCCAATGCAAAAACATTTTATGAGGCGCTGAGTATGAATGCAAAAAAAAACCAGCATTCCTCTTTAGGCCACCGGAAATTTCAATGCAAGATCAGTTTTTCATTACCGATCCATAGGGAAGCCGAAACTCATAAGATCATGATCCCCGGGACACCGATATATGCCCGAAGAAATCAGATTAATAAACAAACCCAGGAACATACTTTGGGTGTGGAGTTACGTATATCCGATGAAGAGAGCTGGCGTACCTCTGAGCAAAAAGGCGATTCGCATCATGATGCTTACAAATTCCGCCAGTTAATTTGGGTGATGAACAGGGTTTTAAAAAATGTTTTTCACCTGCCAAAAGAGAGTATTTCCCAGTTAAAAAAAGACCAGTCGATCCTTTTTTCTTAACACCTGTAGTCATTGATTAAGCCTGGCTCCCAAGCTTCAGCTTGGGAGCCAGTGTATGTAATAATGAAAGACCTGAACCATTTTTCTGCTGTTGTATTTCTTGGTTGGTGAGGCTACGCTTATCCACCCTACAGTTTTAATATTTTTAGTATCAAAAAATGCTTTTCTTCGTGTCTCGGCAATTGCTCCTGCATTGCTCTATCTCCTGCATCCATGCAGTCGTCGGTAACTGCTCCTGCGTTGCTCTCGATCGCTGTTCCAGACGCGATTCTACCTTCCGCCATCCATGGCTACGTACCTCCGGCATAATCCACAGGGATGTGGTGAATGCAGAGTTTGCAGGAGCAAATATCTGTCCATGCAGTCGTTCGTGGTGAAATCTTTTGCTTTTGTCTTTCGTAAACTCTTTTTGCCGGCAATCTTTTAAAGTTTTTCGGGCTTACAGCAACGCTTTAATTTCGGGTACACAGGATCCGCAGTTAGTACCTGCTTTAAGGCAAAGTCCCACTTCCTGATGAGTTTTCAGGTTTTTTTCCTTGATTGCCGCTTGTATGGTTTTTTCGCCGACATTAAAGCAGGCGCAGACGATAGTCCCGACATCAGGAACACCGACGGGTGGTCTGCCGGTTAGTAACGCCATTCGTTCCTGTGTTTCTAATTGCATCTTTGCAAAGAGACTGGTTAACCAACCGCGATCAGGAAGCGTGTTATCGGCAGCGATAAAAATAACGGTTTCCAACTGCCTATTAATAATTTGTGCGGCCCGGTAATTGCCCTTTGCCGAATCCTGGTATTCCTGCCATTGGGTATTTTCGGCGTTAGCACTACAGAGATTTTTTTGGACACTGCTACGCCAGTCTTCAGGCAAGCTAACTCCGGCCAGTTCATAACGGTAAAACTGTTCACCCTTGATTTTGACCTGATATTCTGACTCGGTAATAGTCAGTTCTCGCCGGGATAAAATAAAGCCCTGCCAGACAGGTTGATAAGCTTTGATTCGAGCCGGTGTGTGTTTGCTTTCCGGTTGTTTGGAAACCGGGTCAACAACCGGATTGACCAATACGCCCATACGTCCCTGACTGGCATATTGGTTTGTCCAGTGCATAGGCACAAACAAGTTGCCCTGTTGTTGGCTGTCGGTAACCTGCACACGCGCAATCATTGAGCCCCACAGGCTTTCGATAACGGCCAGGGTATTGGCTGGTAGATTATAGTGCTGTGCATCGACTGGATGGACTTCGACAAAAGGCTCGGGTTTGTGTTGATTTAATTTGGCAGCGATGGCAGTACGGGTCATGGTATGCCATTGATCACGCAGGCGGCCGGTGTTTAATATCAGCGGGTAATCTTTATCCGGCAGATTAACGGGAAGTTTGGGTTTTATGGCAATAAACTGTGCCTTACCCGATCGGGTAAAAAATTGTCCATCATCAAAAAAACGTGCTTTGCCTTGTGGATAAGCCTGATTTACCGGCCATTGAATGGGTTGCAGGCGCTCATAATCCTGCTGGCTGATTTTTGCAAATGCGGATATATCAAAATCACGCAAGCCTTGTTCGGCATTATTTTCAAAACCTGAAAGTGCGGCATGCTCACAAAAAATTTCGCTGGCATTTTGGTAATGGAAAGCTTTTTCAAAGCCCATACGCCTTGCAACTTGAGTGATAATCCACCAGTCCGGTTTGGCACTGCCTGCCGGACTAAATAGTGCGCGCTGGCGAGAAATACAGCGTTCGGAATTGGTGATGGTGCCGTCTTTTTCGCTCCAGCCTTGTGCCGGTAACAATACATGGGCCAATGCTGTGGTATCGGTATTGGCAATGCAATCCGAAACGACCACAAAATCACAGCGTTGCAAAGCTTGAGTGATTTTGTTGGCGTTAGGCATACTGACGGCGGGATTGGTACCCATGATCCACACGGCTTTTACTTTACCGTCGTAAATGGCATCAAACAAGTCGACAGCGGCAAGTCCGGGTTTCGTGGCAATAGTCTGCGTATCCCAAAATCGGGCCACACGATCTATATCGTCAGTACTGGAAAAATCCATGTGCGCGGCCAGTTGATGAGCCAATCCACCGACTTCACGGCCACCCATCGCGTTGGGTTGACCAGTTAGTGAAAATGGCCCCATGCCGGGCTTGCCAATTCTGCCGGTAGCAAGATGGCAATTGATAATGGCATTGACTTTGTCAGTGCCCGATGACGATTGATTGATGCCTTGACTGTAAAGGCTCATGACTTTTTCGTGGCTAGCAAACCATTGATAGAAGTGGTTCAAGTCTTCTACCTTTAAGTTGCATTGCGCAGCTATTTGTTCGATAGAATGACTGCTGTTGGTGGCGGCATTAAGGGCTTTTGAAAAACCTTCGGTATGGGCGTCGATGTAGGCCTGATTTAGCGTATTTTCCTGATGTAAGTAGTGTAGTAAGCCGTTAAACAAAACGCCGTCACTGCCGCTGGCGACCGGCAAATGCAGATCGGCAATGTCGCAAGTGGATGTGCGACGGGGATCAATTACCACGATTTTTAATGTGGGGTTGGCTTCTTTTGCCGCCCGTATACGCTGAAAACTAACCGGATGGCACCATGCCGCATTGGAGCCGATCAGAATAATCATTTCGGCCTGTTCATAATCATCATAGCAACCTGGCACGGTATCAGAGCCAAAAGCCCGCTTATGCCCGGCGACAGAAGAAGACATACATAAACGGCTATTGGTATCCATATTGCCGCTACCGATAAAACCTTTCATCAGTTTATTGGCGACATAATAGTCTTCGGTCAACAGTTGCCCCGAGCCATAAATAGCTACCGCATCAGGGCCGTATTGTTCAATCGTTTTGATAAAGGAGTTGGCAACCAGATCCAGTGCTTCAGTCCAGCTGGTGTCACGACCATAGGCTTGGGGGTTTAATAAGCGCCCTTCGAGTTCAATCGTTTCACCGAGTGCGGAACCTTTTGAGCAAAGACGACCAAAATTAGCCGGATGTGATGGATCGCCACTGATAGTAACCTGGTGATTTTTATCGCTGACTAGTGCGCTAATGCCGCAGCCTACACCGCAGTAAGGACAGGTGGTTTTTATGGTGTTCTTCATTAAAAATTCTCGTGGGGTGGGCAAAAAGCAGGTAAGCATTAATTGGAGCAATTTGCACAAATGAAGCGTTATAAGGTTTGCAACCCGGATCGGAACGTTTTTGAGCAAGACTATTCGTTACGCTTTTGTGTGATATGAAGTTTATCTTCGTTGTGAGATGCTTTAAGTCGATGCCAAGCAAGCTTTACCAAAAATCAGCCGGTCTCTTATTTCAGCAAGAGGCTCTTCTTTTTCCAGTAACTCTTGATACCAACTGCCATCGGTTGTATCGCCATAAAGCACGGCGCCGATCAGCTTGTCGCCTCTGATAACCAGTTTTTTATAGATGCCTAAAGCGGTATCGGTGAAATGAATGTTTTCGCAGCTTTCATCCCCCATGAAATCACCGACAGAAAATAAATTTATCCCCGTCACTTTAAGCTTGGTGGCAGTAGGCAAGGTTATATATTCGGCTACGCCATGGGCGCTTAAATGATTGGCACACACTTTTGCCTGTTCAAAAAGCGGTGCGACCAAGCCAAAGGTATCGCCGCGATGTTGGATACATTCACCTACCGCGTAAATGCTGGGGTCGTAGCTTTGCAAGGTATCATTGACCACGATGCCGCGTTCGCAATAAATGCCAGCTTCCTGAGCCAGAGTCATGTTGGGGCGCACGCCTATGGCCATAATAAACAGATCACAGGCGAGTTCGCTGCCATCTTCAAAACGAACGGCGGTGATGTGGCCATTTTTATCACCAAGTAATTGCTGTGTTTTGGCAGCCATCTTAAACTTTAAGTGCCGTTGTTCCAGTGCCTTTTGGAGCATTTTACCGGCTTGGGGATCCATTTGCCGATTAAGCAAAACGGCATTATTATGAATAACAGTCACATCCATGCCTCGGAGAGCCAGACCGTTAGCGGCTTCCAGGCCTAATAAGCCGCCACCCAGTACAACGGCTTTGTTGTGGCTTTTACTGTAACTCAACATTCTATTGACGTCGACAATATCACGGAAACTGATAACACCTTCCAGATCATTGCCGGGAATGGCAGGGATTACCGGTCTTGAGCCGGTAGCAATTAACAATCGGTCATAGGCAGCACTGGTTCCGTCCTGAGCATATACTTTTTTGGTGATTCGATTGATCCGGACTACCGATTTGTCGGAACCGGTATAAAGACAAATACCCTTGTCGGCATACCACTGACGATCATTAATAATAATGTCCTCAATAGTTTTTTCGCCGCACAGCACTGAAGACAGCATGATGCGATTGTAGTTACCGTAAGGTTCTGTACCAAATACGGTAATGTCGTATTTTTCAGGGGTTGCCGATAACAGTTCTTCAACCGTTCTTATGCCAGCCATACCATTACCTATAACAACTAATCGTTGCTTCATGTCAGTCCCGTGTAATTTTAAAATTTGTTAGTAAGCTATATTCGCTGCCCGGTAGAATTTCTAGCACATCCGTGTCTACATTGCCTGCTTCAAGGCAAATAAAATGTTGGTAATCATCAGGTTCCAGATCAGGAATTTTTGCCGATGTTGCTTCCCAAGGATTCCACACCACTGTTGTTTTATTACTGGTCGCGGTGATTTTAATTTGGCGCTTAAAACTGGAGTCATCAATAATCCATTTGTTTTGTGTTCCTGTGTAGATACGGTCAACTTCCTCTAAAAAAGTCACTGCACCTGATTGGCGCTTTTGTACGCTATCATCCAGTTTATCGAGATAGTCAGCGTCTTCCAGCCCTAAAATCTGCACTTGATTGATGTCACCAACTTGTAAGTACGCGTGGAGTGCCTGGGTAATCGAAAATGCTTTGTCACCGGTATTACGGGTTACCAATTTGAGCGTCAGTGTGTTTCCGACTAAAATTTCAAGATCAAGAGTAAATGGTTGTCGCCAATAGTTATTACTTTGAATGGTTTCCTGAAATTGTAATGTCACCTTTGTTTCGTTATCGGCCATTGCTGCCGTCGCTAAAATTGCCCACAGTCCATTACGAACAAAGCCATGATCGGGTCGATCCCTATCGTTGGGGTCGGGTCCAAACCACGGCCAACAAACCGGGATTCCGCCTCTGATTGCTTTGCCTTCTTCGTAATATGACTTTTGACTGAGAAATAGCAGATCTTCACATTCTGTTGTCGGTTGGAATGAAAGCACTTGAGCTGCATAGACAGAAATCAAAGCCGTCGCACCGTGATTACTAATCAGAATAAATGGTAAGCCACCGTTTCCCTTGACGAATTTTAGTTGGTCGGCGATTCCATAATCGATGTTTAATTGGTCAATATCCATGTTATTTATTTTGAAGCTATTGCAGGATAATTAAGCACATATTATACCAAGCTTAATATATTAGGAGAGGATAGAAGTAGTGAGTTAGTTTTATATTTAAAAAACAGATAGATAGGAGTTTTAATGGTGATGCCGATAATTAAGTAATAGCTAAAGCGGTAGGATAATTACCTATTGATATGCCGATTTTAGTTTCTTTGCCCCAAACTGGGGCAAAGAAACTAAAATATCAGAGGACGAATACTATCCCCAAGTTATAAATTTCAAAAATTAACATTTTCTAAAGCGACTACCGTTTTGCTATTGATTGAATAAAAATTTTTACCCAATGGTTTTTGATCCTGCGGAGAAACGATATCCTGAGGCGATGGTAAGGAAGTATCTACAGCCAGGCACCATTTTTTTCCCTTAATTGTGGGCAGTTCTATGGTAGCTATTTCATCTGACATATTCATGACAATATGCAGATCGGCTTCATTGTGGTCAATGCCGGCCAAGGTAAAAGCCAGGATTCTGGCGTCAGGATTATCCCATAATGGCTTGTTGATTTTGGTGCCATGCCATGAAATATCAGGCATGTTTTTTCCTTCGATGACGTTACCCGTTAAAAACCGTCTACGCATGATAGAGGGATGTCTTTTACGCAACGCGATCATGGATTTAACAAAACGTAAGATATCCACATTTTGGTTAACCATATTCCAGTCTATCCAGCTTAATTCGTTATCCTGGCAGTAACAATTATTATTACCTTGTTGGGAATGTAATATTTCATCACCTGCAAGTAACATCGGTACGCCCTGACTAAGAAGCAGAATAGAAAAAACATTTTTTGCCTGCTTTCTACGCAATGCCACAATAGCTGGTTTATTGGTATCGCCCTCAATGCCACAGTTGTAACTGATATTGTTGCTACAGCCATCCCGGTTATTTTCGCCGTTAGCTTCGTTATGTTTTTTGTTGTAACTAAACAAATCATGGAGAGTAAAGCCATCATGACAGGTCACAAAGTTGATACTGTTTATAGGTAATCTACCCTGTGGCTCATACAAATCGCTACTGCCACAGATACGCGTTGCCAGTTCATTTAACAAGCCTTTATCACCACAGACAAATTGGCGGATGATATCCCGATATCGGCCATTCCATTCAGCCCAGCGATAGCCGGGAAAACTACCCACTTGGTAAAGCCCTGCCGCATCCCAGGCTTCGGCAATTAACTTGGTTTTTAGTAATTGTTCTGAAAGTTCAATACCCCAGAGCACCGGAGGATCTTGCAGGACTTCGCCACTTTCTCCGCGAGCCATTGCACTGGCCAGATCGAAGCGAAAACCGTCGACATGCATTTCCCTTACCCAGTACTCAAGGCAACTGATGATAAAGCGGGCGACCAAGGGATGGTTGGCGTTTACCGTATTACCACAGCCGGTATAGTCTCGTAGAATACTTTTATCATACTGATCCAAATGATAAAAAGTCTTACCTCCTATGCCTCTAAAGTTAATAACCGGGCCGTCTGCACCCGCTTCTGCGGTATGGTTAAAAACCACATCCATAATGACACCCATGCCCGCTTTGTGCAGTGCTTTTACCAGATCTCTAAATTCCTGTGCATGAGTGCCCTGTTCAGGTGTTACGCAGTATCCCGGATGTGGGCTAAAAAAACTATGTGTACTGTATCCCCAGTAATTTTTTAAGCCCAGCTTGGCAGTTTTGTCAGGTACATCTTGCTCATCAAAAGCCATGACAGGCAATAACTCAACATGGGTAATACCCAAATCCTGAAGATAAGGGATTTTTTCAATCAGGCCTGAAAAAGTACCCGGATGGGTGACTTTTGATGAGGGATGTCGAGTAAAGCCACCGACATGCAGTTCATAAATAATGGCTTTTTCGCTTCTGATAGCCAGTGGTGTGTCACCTTCCCAGTCATATTTATCATCAATAACAGCACAACGCATGGAGGTGCGGCTGTTGTCGCCAGGTTGACAAGCGGCTTTACGGCTCCATTGTTTCTGACTGACTGCTCGCGCCCAGGGATCAACCAGATGCTTGTTTTTTTCAAAACGAAAACCGGAGTCACGGGCATGGCCTGGTCCGTCCATACGCCAGCTATACCAAGTACCTTCGGGTAATTTACTGACATAAATATGCCAGGAAAAAAAGGTTCGATTGACTTCTTTTTTTAACGGTATGATTTGAAAAGCTTCAACGCTATCGGAGCTATCAAATAGCAAGAGTTCTACTTCTTCAGCATAACGACTGAAAATGGAGAAATTAACCCCTTTGAGAGTAAATTTGGAACCCAATGGGTAGGTTTGCCCATGCCTTAATTTGTACTGTTGCTGCATGTTATCATCTCTTATTTTTGTAAATATCAGGCAATCTACGTTATTTTTAAAATAAAAGATTGCTTTGTTCCCGATTGAAAACAGGCGTTTTAAGGCTTTATGAGAATGACTTAAGTGTAAATTCGCCATTCGCCAAGCATTTTATAATAGCTACTATAATCTATAGTTGCGGTAGTAAAAGAATTATCTGCAATTATTACAGTTCCTGTAAGTGCAGGTCGTGTTTATAAAAGGCATTATCACTGCGGGGTTAAAAATCGCCTGTTTCGACCAGATAAAACCAAGCTAGAAATAGCGGCCATTAATAAGAAAGTGGGCAGCAATGCTACCGGCGTAACCCAAGGCGATAGCCGGAGTCCATTTTAAATGACTGGTAAAAGTGTAGATACCTTTGGCTTGCCCCATTAATCCTACACCGGCAGCCGATCCTACGGCTAACAAGCTACCTCCTACACCGGCGGTTAACGTTACCAACAACCACTGACCTTGAGAAATATCCGGTGCCATGGTCAGTACGGATAGCATAATTGTGCCATTATCAACAAATGCCGAGGCAATGCCTACCAGAATATTTGCTACGGTAGGATCAATGCTACCGTAAAGATGATGAGAAGCCATACCCAGATAACCGATGAAGCTTAAACCACCGACGCCCACCATGACACCGTAAAAAAATAATAAAGTATCCCATTCCAAGTTAGCGACTTTCTGGAAAATATCAAAAGGTAGTTCTTTTTCCAACTGTTGGTCTGTTTCTGCTTGTGGATTATTCATGTATTTCATGGGGGCGAAATAGTCAATTTTGACATCAGTTAAATCCACAGGGATTAATGTTGAATGGGATTCGCGGGTTTTTTGCAGATAATAACTGAAAAACTTTAAATAGGTTAATCCCAGCATCATGCCGGCGGCAGGTGGCAGGCTCAGGAAATTTTCAAAGCAAGCCGACGTTATAATGGTCAATATGAATAAAAAGATAATGACCCAGCCACCACGCTGCATAGTCTGAGCTTCCATTACCGCAGCTGGTCTTTCTTTTGGAATAAAGAAATGCATGATACCGGCAGGTATGACAAAATTGATAATGGCCGGGATCAACAATGAAAAGAAGTCCGTAAAGGGTACTACACCTTTTTGCCATACCAATAACGTAGTGATATCGCCGAAGGGGCTAAATGACCCACCGGCATTGGAGGCGACCACGACATTGATGCAAGATAAGGTAACAAAGCGTGGATTATCCTTGCCCATAGCCAAAATAACCGAACCCATCAATAATGCGGTAGTGAGATTATTGCAGCCAGCTGAAATAAAGAACGACTGGAAGCCGGTAATCCAGAATAATTGCCGATAAGTAAAATTCTTGCTTAACAACCAGATCCGCAGGCTATCGAATACCCCTCGATCTTCCATGGCATTCAGGTAAGTCATTGACACCATAATGAACAAAAACAGCTCTGCATAACTTTCCAGCGAAATGCGAAATGCCACGCCTGCCTGTTCGCTCATCCCATCACTGGCATAAACAGCAGCAATAAATATCCAGATCAGACTTGCTGCAAACACCATCGGTTTTGATTTTTTTAACTCGGTCACTTCCTCTGTCATAGCCAGAATATAGGCCACAGCAAAGACAATCAAGGCAAGATAACCTGCCCAATGCTGAGTCAAGTCAATGGATTTCGCAGGACTAACAATTTCCGTAAGCTCCGTTGCCCATGACAGGGAAGGTAAAAACAGAACTAAAAAAATGGCGCTGTATTTTAGGTGAAGTACTGGCTGTACTGTCTTAATGACTGAAGAAATCGTCAGCAATGGTTGTGTCTGGTCTTTAGTTTTAGCCAAGGTTAAGTGTGCATTGTTCGCTAACAATGTGTCACTTAATAAAATCAAGGTCCGGATAAAATGAGATAAAAACACGACAAGGTTCATTTGCGACTCTTAAAAATGTACAAGGTTAGTAAGAAGAAAATGGTTTCATACTAATTTAATGTGAATATTGTATTAGATATGGCTTGACGATGCTTAATAAATAAGGGATTAAGTGAACTATTGTTCATGGCCGTGATGTTGTGGTTATCTGAAAGTCGAGATTCGTCTTGCTGGTTTGTTAGATAATAGCGCATTCATAAAGTTTTTGAGGTTTTCCAAAAGTCGATTTTACTATGCCATTTTTTTTGATAAAACCAACAGTCCGTTACTTTCCTGCAAAAAAACTATAAAAACAGGTTATCCGTTTTCAAGTTAACCTGAAATTTGGCATCCTGTTTAGTTGGTTTGAAGTAATTTTATTTATGCTTGAACAAGCAAATACAGTAAAACCAGATTGGTTAATAATAGTATTACTGACAGGCATTTCCAAAATAACAAAGGATTTCGCTCTATCAATGGACTAAAGTTTTTGGTGTCTAGAAATCTTGGATTAGGTGTAGAGAGATCGTACAAGAATTCCGATAAATTATCGTAACGAGTATCCGGATTTATTGACGTGCCTTTTTTTAATGCGCCATCAATCCATATTGGAACCATAGCATTTTTATGAAAACTAGGTACATATTGAAGCTTCGCAAGATTAATGGCGTTAGGTTTTTCGGGCATATCCTGACCAAAAGGGAGTGCACCGTTAATCATTTCATAGCTAATAACGGCTAGTGAAAACAAGTCGGATTTGGTAGTTCCCCGCTGCCCCAATTGATATTCCGGGGCGCTATAGTTTAAGGTGCCAAGGATATTCTCCTCACTGTCATAATCGACCTGCGCTATTTCGGCTATTCCGGCAATTTTAACCGAGCCAAAATCGATGATTTTAACGATTCCCTGTTGATCAAGCATGATGTTTTCAGGCTTTAAATCCTGATGTAACATTTCCATGCGATGAAAAGCCCGGAGCCCTTTGGCGATTTGTTCTACTATTTTTCTGACCTCCCGGATATAAGGCTTAGGGTTGGCGACTAACCATTGTCTCAGGGTTTGGCCTTCGATAAATTCGGTAACATAATAAATACAGCTTTTTTGCCGGTCCGTAGTCAGCACTTTAAGGACATTTTCGTGATGAATACGTTTTCCTGCCCACTCTTCATGCAGAAAATGTTCTATGTAAAAGGTATCATCGTCAAAAAGTATTGACGGCGTTTTCAGGATGACGTGGCGCTTGTTTTTGGTATCAAATGCCCGATAGATTTGTGTGCGCTTGCTGGCGTGCAGTTCTGCCTTGATAAGGTAGTCATCAATGATCATGCCCGGTTCCAGGGGCGGAGGGAAAGGCAGGTTGGCATGGCGGCGAATAATTTCGTCTTCTTTGGCTTCCGGCAAGCTATCAATTCTGATCAATTGACAGGTCAGATTATCATCGCTTTTATGGATGATTGCCTGCTGCACGATGCCATTGGCAGCTTTGGTTAAATCAGCACTTTCCTGAAGCAGTTGTCTGATAGTTTTCTCATCGATAAAATCGTGTATCCCGTCCGTTGTCATTAAAAATAGATCGTTTTTTTCAAGGGGTAGCGATTTATAATCAACTTCCAGTCTGGGTTCAATACCCATGGCGCGGTTCAGATAGTTTTTGTCCTTGGAAACCCAAATGCGGTGATCACGGGTTATCTGCTCAAGCATGCCTTTGCGCAAACGATAAATTCTGGAATCACCAATATGGAAAATATGCGCAGTAGTTGATTTTACAATCAGGATACTGAGTGTACTAACCATGCCTTTACTGGAATCATAGCGGCTATGTCCCTGGCTATATAACCAGGAATTGGTTGCCGAGAGTATTTTTTGTCCGGCCTGTTTGACCGACCATGAATCGGGGGTGCTGTAGTAATCGCTCAAGAAACTGACCACACAACAATGGCTGGCTGCTTTGCCGGCATCACTACCGCTCATGCCATCGGCAATGGCGGCAGTAATACCTTTATAGACAAGCTGCGAATCTTGCGGTACCAATGAGCCAAAAAAATCTTCATTCTCCGTTTTAATGC
Organism: Methylobacter sp. S3L5C; assembly: GCF_022788635.1. Lineage (NCBI taxonomy): Bacteria > Pseudomonadati > Pseudomonadota > Gammaproteobacteria > Methylococcales > Methylococcaceae > Methylobacter > Methylobacter sp. S3L5C. The sequence continues at coordinate 1,862,831 of NZ_CP076024.1, forward strand.
CTTTGTCACTGGCATAGCCAATACTCACTTTGAGTTCAGGTGCAGTCATGTTTAAGTCAATATCAGTCGCTAACAAGCATAAAGGGTTAATGAGGGGATTTAACTCAACTCAATCATTTCAACGGTACCATCATCTTGAATTTCAGCCATGTGGCCTTGGGGTTCATCAATAAATTGCACGGCAATCAATATGCTTAAAGCAACTCCTGCTATGATCATAAAAAATACTGAGGATGAAACAAACAACAGTAAAGTTAAAAATAATACGCCACCGACATTGCCATAAGCACCGACCATACCGGCAATCTGACCGGTCATGCGGCGTTTAATCAACGGTACGATTGCATAGACAGCTCCGCAGCCGCCCGATACAAAACAGGAGCATGACATGGTGACCAATACTGCCGAAATAAGTGACCATTCAGACGTGATCATTGACATGCCTAAATAGCCGATTGACAAGCCCAATATGCAAATGCTTAAAGAAACTTTACGGCCAAATTTATCGCTGATCCAGCCGCCAGCGGGACGTGCGATCAGGTTGATAAAGGCAAAGCTGCCACCAAGCAAGCCCGCTTGTACCATGGTGATGCCCTGAGATATATGGAAAGTTTCAAAGAAAAATAGCGGCAACATCGATACTACGGCTAACTCGGAGCCAAAGGTCATAAAATAGGCTAAATCCAAAATGGCGACCTGTTTAAATTTATAACGATGAATTTCAGCCGTTGGTTGTTTTAAATTCTCTTTATTAACATGGAGTATTTTATAAACATTGTATAGAAACAAGGTCCAGATAGTGATGTAAATGCCAACAGCAGTAGGCCTTGAAACCAGGTTGACATCGGTTGTTGATGATAATTTCCAGGTTAACAGGGTTAATGCCAGGTATAAAGGTATGGTCATGAAGATATAAAAGTACAAATCGCCGGTACTGGTTACTTCCATCGCACCACTTTTTTTCGGTTTAAAATAAGTCGAACCTTTAGGGGTATCAGAAACATTGAAAAAATAAATGACGGAATAGACTAAAGCCACTATACCCGTGGAGGCAATCGCATAGCGCCAGCCTTCATCGCCGCCGTACATCAAGCTTAAAACGGGCAATGCTCCGGCAGCAGCAGCAGAGCCAAAATTCCCCCAGCCGCCATAAATACCTTCGGCAATACCTACTTGTTTGGCAGGAAACCATTCACCAACCATGCGAATACCAATCACGAAGCCTGCTCCCACAAAGCCCAATAAAAAACGGGCAAGCGCCAGTTGTTCAAAATTTGCGGCAATAGCGAACATTAAACAAGGAATGCTACTGGCAGCCAATAGCGTCGAATAAGTTCGTCTGGGGCCAAATTTATCGACTAACATACCGATGATAATGCGTGCCGGAATGGTGAGTGCAACATTTAATATCAGTATGGTTTTTATTTCAGCGCTGTTCATGCCCAGGGTTTTGGCAATAACCAGCATTAAAGGCGCATGGTTGAACCATACAACAAAGCTGATGAAAAAGGCTATCCAGCTCATATGCAGGATTTTTATTTTTCCCGAGAAGGAAAACAGGTTCATTTTTTCTGATGACATTTTTAATCTCATGATTGAGGGCGATGTCATAATCTAAAGCATGTTATGTGCCATAAATAAAAAATGCAATAAAAGCGTTAGTTTAACAATAACCTATAAAATCCGGATTAAGCTTGATTTAACCATTAAAGCGCACCAAAACACTACAGATGCACCAAAAATAAAGCAGTAAGACGTTCTGATCAGGACCAAACTGTCTCTATGCACTGTTATGATACTATTTATGCACTAAATAAGCTTTTGCGCACCATTTTGAATCTTATGAACTCCTGTATTTCTGTTATCACCTACTTGGACTATTAAAGATAATGGTTTTTAACTTGTGGCATGTCGTTTGCTAGATAACTATAGAAATAGCAATAACGTAGTCATTGAGGTTATACATGAGCACAAAACAAACATTGGTCGTCATTGGTAATGGCATGGTTGGCCAGAACTTCTTGGCCAATCTGGTCGAAAGTCCCGCTAAAGACGACTATGAAATCGTTACTTTTTGTGAAGAACCCAGACCCGCTTATGATCGGGTCCATCTGTCGGCATTTTTTTCCGGCAAAACTGCCGAAGATTTGTCTCTGGTAGAGCCCGGCTTTTTTGAAAAACACGGTATTACCATTCATATGGGCGATAAGGTAGTTAAAATTTGTCGTGAATCCAAAACCGTAGTTTCTCAAAAAGGTATCACTATTCGTTATGACAAACTGGTGTTGGCGACGGGCTCTTTCCCTTTTGTACCCCCAGTACCTGGGCATGACAGACCACAGTGTCTGGTTTATCGGACTATTGAAGATCTTGAAGCTATGGCGGCAGCAGCCAAAAACGGCAAAGTAGGTGTTGTTGTTGGTGGTGGCTTATTAGGGTTGGAAGCTGCCAATGCCTTAAAAGATCTGGGCTTGCAAGTGCATGTCGTAGAGTTTGCGCCGCGCTTGATGGCCGTTCAACTGGATGAGGCCGGTGGTGCCATGTTGCGGCGCAAGATCGAAAATTTGGGCGTAACGGTGCATACCGGCAAAAATACCAGTCTTATTACCGATGGCGAGCAGTGCGTGAATAAAATGTGCTTTGCCGATGGTGAAGAGCTGGAAACGGATATCGTGTTGTTCTCGGCAGGCATACGTCCACGTGATGATATTGCCCGTGATTGTGCTCTGGAAGTCGGGCCGCGCGGTGGTATAGTCATTAATAATCAATGCCTTACCTCAGATTCTGATATTTATGCCATTGGTGAATGTGCACTCTGGAATGGCATGATTTATGGCTTGGTCGCTCCGGGTTATGCCATGGCGCGCACCGTTGTCGCTGATCTGGCAGGTAATGCAGCCAGCTTTACCGGCGCGGATATGAGTACAAAATTAAAGTTGATGGGGGTTGATGTTGCAAGTATCGGTGATGCCCATGCGAAAACACAGGGCGCCCTGGTTTATACCTACCAAAACGGTGATCGCGAAGTGTATAAGCGCCTCGTTGTTAGTCAGGATAAAAAACAGTTATTGGGGGCAGTATTGGTCGGCGATGCTTCCGGTTACGGCACCTTGTTACAGTATTGCCTGAATGGTATTGAACTTCCGGAAAATCCGGATGCGCTGATTTTACCGGCTCGTTCTGATGAATCGGTTGGCTTGGGTCCGGATGCTTTACCCATGTCCGCTCAAATTTGTTCTTGTTACGATGTCACTAAAGGTGCCATTTGTCAGGTGATTGAAGCGGGCTGTACCACTATCGGTGAGTTAAAAACAGAGACCAAGGCCGCAACCGGCTGTGGCGGCTGTGCGGCGTTATTAAAATCAGTCATGAACTCAGAGTTGGCAAAGCAGGGTTTTGCAGTGAACACGGATATTTGTGAACATTTTGCTTATACCCGCCAGGAGATTTTTACTCTTATCAGCGTTGAAGAGATCAAAACTTTTGATGCCTTACTGGAAAAGCATGGTAAAGGTCGGGGTTGCGAGATTTGCAAACCGCTTGTCGGTTCTATTTTGTCCTCTCACTGGAATGACTTTATATTAAAAATAGAACACATGGCCTTACAGGATACCAACGATGCCTTTTTAGCCAATATACAGAAAGATGGAACTTACTCGGTGATACCGCGAATTACCGGCGGTGAAATTACCCCCGATATGTTGATTGTTCTGGGTGAGGTTGGTAAAAAATATAAACTTTATACCAAGCTTACCGGTGGTCAGCGGGTGGCTTTACTGGGGGCGCCGGTTGACCAATTACCGGCTATCTGGAAAGAATTGATTGATGCCGGCTTTGAATCCGGTCATGCCTACGGAAAGTCCTTGCGCACGGTTAAATCTTGTGTCGGCAGTAGTTGGTGTCGTTATGGCGTGGATGATAGTGTCGGTTTGGCCATAGAGCTAGAAAACCGCTATAAAGGCTTAAGATCACCGCATAAAATTAAATTTGCAGTGTCGGGTTGTACGCGGGAATGTGCAGAAGCACAGAGTAAAGATATCGGTATTATAGCGACAGAGAGTGGCTGGAATTTGTATGTCTGTGGTAACGGTGGCATGAAACCACGGCATGCAGATTTGTTTGCCACCAGCCTGGATAAAGAAACCCTGATTAAATATATCGACCGTTTGTTGAGTTTTTATGTCCGCACTGCCGACCGCTTGCAACGTACTTCGGTTTGGATGGAAAACATGGAGGGTGGGCTGGATTATTTAAAGTCTGTCGTGATTAATGACAAACTCGGCTTGTGTGAGCAGTTAGAACAACAAATGCAGTTTGTTATTGATACCTATCAATGTGAATGGAAAGCCACGATTGCTGATGAATTAAAATTAAAACGTTTTCATCACTTTGTTAATAGTGATCAGACGGATGATAATGTTGTTTTTATTGAGGAACGAGGACAAATTCGTCCGGCTGATGCAGATGAGCGAAAACATTTTAAACTCGTGGAGGTCGCGTAATGGTTGGGTGGCAAGACGTTTGCAGTATTGATGATTTACAGCCTGATTCCGGTGTTTGCGCTTTGGTTGACGGTCAACAGGTGGCGCTGTTTTATATGCCCAAAGAGTCTGCCGTTTATGCCATTAACAATTACGACCCTTTTGGTAAGGCCAATGTCTTGTCACGGGGATTGATTGGCGATATTAACGGCCAACCAGTAGTCGCCTCGCCTTTATATAAACAACATTTCAATCTGCAAACGGGTATCTGTCTTGAAGATGAAACGGTAACCATACCGGCCTATGCGGTGCGCATGGAAAACGGTAGCGTTCAAATCAGCATGACGGAGTCGCCTGATGAATTATAACTATTATATTGCTGATGTTTTTACCAGCCAGGTTTTCAATGGTGCCCAGATTGCCGTTTTTCCCAATGCGGATGGTCTGAGTAATGAACAGATGCAATTGCTTGCCAAAGAATTAAATTTAACTGAAACAGTATTTGTTTTTCATCCCGGCAGTGAAGGTACTACCCGAAAGATGCGTATTTTTTCACCACTGGTTGAAATAGATTTTGCCGGCCATCCTATTATAGCTACCGCTTATGTATTGGGTTGTTGTGGCGATATTAAATTGACTGAAGCGATTACGCCGGTGGTATTTGAACAGAACGTCGGACCGATTGATGTCAATATTTCGGCAAACCAGGGCAAGCCGTTTTTTGTTCAGTTTAGCCGTAAGGTTTCATCAATCGTTGACCGCTTTGCGCCTACGGATGAAGAGTTGGCTGCTTTCTTGTCCATTCAGCAGTCGGAACTTGATCATAAAAAATACTCACCTCGTTTGGTATCTTGTGGCGTACCTTATTTGATAGTGCCGGTCTGGAGTTATGAATCGGTTAGAAAAGCCAAATTTAATTACGCGGCGTGGAGTCAATCCATCGCGCCACAAACAGCAGCACAAGAAATTTTATTGTTTGCACCCAAAACACCTTTCATGGATTCGGATTTTAATGCCCGACTACTCGGTCCCCGTATAGGTATTCACGAAGATCCGCCGATAGGTAGTGCAATGCCGGCGTTTGCTTCTTATCTGTGTTCCTTTGAGCATACCCGAAAAGGCACTCATACTTTTACTGTTGATAGAGGCGATGCAAAGGCAAGGCGTAGCGTATTAAACCTGGAAATGGATCATAAAGGTCAGGAGCAGTTGGCATTACGAGTAGGTGGTGAAGCTGTCATGTTTGCTAAGGGGACTGTTTTTTTACCGGCTTGATTTATAACAGAAAAACGGTAGGCGAAGGTAATAGTCGCTTACCGTGTTTAAACCGATTACCTTACACTGACGCAATATTATGAATTATGCTTAATGTATTATTGATTGAAAGTGATCTTGATAATACATTGCTGGAAAACAGCATTAAAGACATTGGTTACCAATGCTTAAAAATCAAATATGGTCCTGCAGTGTTAGCGCTGATTAAGGACATCACGCCGGATGCCCTTATTTTCAATCTTGATACACCCTCTAAAAAATTACTGGCTGATCTGAAAGCGCTTAATGATCAATCGCCTTTGCCGGTCATTATGTTTGTCAATGATACGACTACAGATATTATTAACCAGGTTATTAAAGCCGACATCAGTGCTTTTATAGTCGATGGTCTTCAGGGTAATCGTATTAACACCATCATCAACGTGGCTATCGCCAGATTTAAACATCAGCAAGCGCTTAAATACGCACTGGAAGAAGCTTGTGTAAAGCTTGAAGACAGAAAGCAGATTGATCGTGCCAAAGCCATTTTAATAAAAACGCAAAATTTTACTGAACACGAGGCTTACCATACGCTTAGAAAATTGGCGATGGATAGAAATATTACCTTGGGCGAAATGGCTAAAAATGTTGTTGCCATGTCGGAACTGTTTAAATAACAAAGCCTTAACTGTATCTACCAGCAATGAAAACCTTTATCAAAGTTACTGAAGTATGGATTCCAGACAAAGAACGCACTCAATTGGAATTTGGCTCCGGTTTATATGGCGGACTAACCGATTTTAAAGTAGACAGCGAGCAACAAAAATTCGCTTATAACGAAGGCTTGCCGGGTAAGGCTTGGGCTGCCGGTCATCCCATTGTTCTGGCAAAATTTGAACACTCTTATTTTAAGCGTATCGCTGCTGCAAAAAATGCCGGTTTAACCTGCGGTATTGCCATACCTATTTTTTCCGGCGACTTTCTGATGGCTGTCGTGGTTTTTTTATGTGGCGATGACGAGGATCATGCCGGAGCTATCGAGGTTTGGTGCAATAATCCGGTTTTGGATAAAAGTCTTGCTGTTATGGACGGTTATTACGGCACACTGCAATATTTTGAAGCTGTCTCCAGACAAATCAGCGTACCTAAAGGCCAAGGTTTGGCTGGACTGGCTTGGGAATCGGGTATGCCCGTTCTTATCGATGATATCAGCAAAGCAGATACTTTTATTAGAGCGGGTGACGCACAACAGGCCGGTATTACTATGGGCATTGGTATTCCTGTTGCCGATAATCCCGGACAGTCTTATATCATGACCTTTTTGTCAGCAAAAGCGACGCCTATTGCCAAACGTATTCAGATATGGATTCCAGATCAGGAAGGCAAACAACTCATTTGTCAGCAGGGTTATAGTAAAAGCAGTAATGAGCTTGCGAAAATATTTGAAACCATGGCGGTTACCAAAGGCGTTGGTGCCTTGGGCAGAGTCTGGCTGACGGGCATGCCTGTTATCACGGGTAATCAGGAGTCCGACTATAGTCCGGAGCTGGATAGTCTAAGCAGTATGTTGGCCATACCGGTTATAGAAAAAGGCCGGCTAAAAGCCATTGTCAGTTTTCTGTTTTAAAGTTAACCGAGTCAGTGAGTGCTGATTTGGTGCAAAATATTTTTACTGTCGCACATTACTGGAGCGCAGCAATTAATAATTCCGATATTGATGTTTACCATCAAAATTTTTATTTGTAATAAGATAAGTGTAACTGATTGTATTTATTTATCTATTTTAAATATAAATACTTTTCTATGATTTTGGCATAGCTTATGCTTTAACATTATCAGAGGCTCCAACGTTGGAGTCACCATTCCTTGCTCAAAGTTGAGCACCAGACAAAGGCGTCGCTAAATCTCAGTGTTGTTATTGACACAGAGGTTTTCGACGCTTTTTTTTTGCACTGAATATCTGAACAGGATAAAGCCGTTATGAAAAAATCGGGAAAATTAACTATTAAAAATCTGGTTACAGCACTTGTAACCGTCGCCGCTATGTCAACGTTAAGCTTTGCGTCCAGTGTTGGTGCTGTTGAAAAACTGGAGAAAGAAAGTCTGAAGTTGGGCTTTATCAAATTAACCGATATGGCACCTTTAGCGGTTGCTTTTGAAAAAGGCTATTTCGAAGATGAAGGGCTTTCCGTCCAAATTGAAGCTCAAGCCAACTGGAAGGTTTTATTGGACCGGGTTATCAATGGTGAGCTTGATGGTGCCCACATGCTGGCAACATTGCCCTTTGGAACTGCCATAGGTTATGGTACCAAAGCAGATATTATCAGTGCTTTCACGATGACCTTAAATGGCGATGCCATTACGGTATCGAATGATGTCTGGAAGCAAATGAAACCGCAGATACCCATGCAGGACGGTAAACCGGTACATCCTGTTAAAGCGGATACCTTAAAGCCGGTACTTGAAAAATATAAAAATGCCGGCAAACCGTTCAATATGGCAATGACTTTTCCGGTTGGAACTCATAATATGAAATTGCGTTACTGGCTGGCAGCCGGTGGTATTAAACCGGGATATTATGCACCGCCGGAAGACACTTCCGGTCAAATTGATGCCGAAGCCATATTGTCAGTAACCCCGCCACCACAAATGCCGGCTACTATGGATTCAGGCACTATTGTTGGTTATTGCGTCGGTGAACCCTGGAATCAGCAAGCCGTATTTAAAGGTATAGGTGTCCCGGTTATCAGCGATTATGAACTGATGAAAAATAGTCCTGAAAAAATTTTTGGGGTGACCAAAGAATGGGCGGATAAATATCCTAATACCCACTTGGCAGTCATCAAGGCCTTAATTCGTGCATCAATGTGGCTGGATGCAGAAAATAATAAAAACCGTAACGAAGGCGTAGAAATGCTCTCGCAAAAACAGTATGTCGGTGCTGACTATGAGGTTATTGCCAACAGCATGAACGGCACTTTTGAATACGAAAAGGGTGATAAACGTGCATTACCCGATTTTAATGTGTTTTTTCGTTATAACGGCTCTTACCCCTATTACAGCGATGCGGTTTGGAGCTTGACCCAAATGCGTCGCTGGGGACAAATCAACGAGCAAAAACCGGATGCCTGGTATATGGAAATTGCCAAAAAAGTGTACCGCCCTGATATTTACATGGCAGCAGCCAAAGCCTTAATTGCCGAAGGTAAAGCTAAAGCCGGCGACTTTCCCTCTGATAAAGAAACCGGCTTTAAAGCACCCAGCGCCGACTTTATCGATGGCATTGTTTATGACGGTAACAAACCTAATGAGTATCTGACTAAATTTACTATCGGTCTTAAAGGCAAACAAAAAGTAGCCGGTGGCAAGGTTGTTGAGTAATACCCGAATTTCCGGGTAGTAATGCAGGGTATGTTGATGCAGGAGCGGGCCGGCATGACCGGTTCCTGCAGACGTTAAGCAAATCGAGGTCAAAAAATGAACAACCAATTAATCAAATTTTTTAACATAACCGGCTTAACCTGGTTTGTACCTTTTGTAAAAATAGCGGCCGGTGAAAATCCTGCACAACAAGCCCGTCAGCTATTTTTGATTATGGGCGTACCCATTATTGCTTTTACTTTGTTTCTGGGGCTTTGGAGTTTTTCCGCTGCCAAAGTTAACACCAGTCTTGGCGCAATACCCGGCCCTGTTGCCGTTTGGCATGAGGCTGGGGGCTTATTGACGGAACATTTCGCAGAAAGGGACAAAGAAGCCAAGTTTTATCAACGCCAGCAAGAGCGCAATACACAAACATTGGCAGAAAATCCGGCAGCTGAAATTAAATCCCGGCCTTATAACGGTCAGGCGACTTATCTGGACAAGATTTTCACCAGTCTTTATACGGTTTTTGCAGGCTTTGTCATTGCCACACTGATCGCTGTGCCACTGGGTCTTTTATGTGGCATGAGTCCGGTTGTCAATACGGCAATCAACCCACTGATTCAGCTTTTTAAACCGGTATCACCATTGGCCTGGTTACCTATTGTGACGCTGGTTGTCAGTGCGGTTTATATTACTACCGAGGATTCATGGTTTGAAAAATCTTTTTTAACATCAGCCATTACGGTAACGCTGTGTTCGCTTTGGCCAACCTTAATTAATACCGCTGTCGGCGTATCTTCCATAGATAAAGATTTGGTTAACGTAGGCAAGGTATTACGTCTTAACTGGTTTACGCAGATTAAAAAAATCATTTTACCATCGGCTTTGCCTTATATTTTTACCGGCATGCGGTTATCGCTGGGAGTGGGCTGGATGGTGTTAATTGCTGCGGAAATGCTGGCACAAAATCCGGGGCTGGGGAAATTTATCTGGGATGAATTTCAAAACGGCAGCTCAAATTCCTTGGGACGAATCATGGTGGCTGTATTTACCATTGGTATTATCGGTTTTATTTTGGACCGTATCATGCAGTCATTTCAAAAAGTATTCTCTTTTGGTAAAGATATTTAATCAGGAGTCTGTTATGCCAACCGTAAAAATTAAATTAGTTCATAGTAGTGTAGTGACTAAAAAGCCCTTGCCATTAAACGATCCTTACTTGCCGTTAGTGGAATTAAAGAATGTTTGTAAAGCTTATGGTGACGGTAAAGATAAAACATCGATTCTGAAAAATATCAATTTAACCGTTAAACAGGGTGAGTTTATCGCCATTGTCGGCTTTTCCGGCAGTGGAAAAACCACGTTGATTTCAACCATTGCAGGTTTAATTCAGGCTGACAGCGGTGAAGTATTAAAACAGGGGCAGCCAATTACCGGGCCGGGGCCTGATCGTGGCGTGGTATTTCAAAATTATTCGTTGATGCCGTGGTTAACGGTTTATGAAAACGTAGCTTTGGCAGTTGATACCATTTTTAAAGACTGGACTGCCGAACAACGTAAAGCGCATACAGAAAAATATATTCGTATGGTTAATCTGGGTGCTGCCATGGCTAAAAAACCGGCGGAATTATCGGGCGGCATGCGCCAACGGGTTAATGTAGCCCGGGCTCTGGCGGCCAGTCCGGATATTTTATTACTGGATGAACCGCTAAGTGCCCTGGATGCGTTGACACGCGGTAATTTGCAGGATGAAATTTTACAAATCTGGGAGCAGGAAAAGAAAACAGTTATCCTGATTACCAATGATGTCGATGAAGCTATTTATATGGCAGATCGTGTTATTCCGTTAAACCCTGGCCCTGATGCAACCTTTGGCCCCGATTTTCTTATCGATATTGAACGGCCACGTAATAGAACGGCGTTAAATCATAACGAAACATTTAAAAAATGTCGTGCCGAAATTACCCAATATCTAATGGCTATTGGCATCGAAAAGACCGGGGAATCGGCACCGGATAAAATTATCCTGCCAACGGTTCGGCCTAATACCAGCAATGATTGGAACCGGGATAGTTCCGCACTAAAATCGAGTAAGGAGGGCCTGGGCCGGCCTCGCTATCTGGAGTTTTCGCAGTTGTCAAAAAGTTACCCGACACCCGATGGTAACAGCAGCGTTAAAGTTGTTGACGGTTTTGACCTGAAAATGAAAAAAGGTGAGTTTATCTCCATTATCGGTCATTCAGGTTGCGGTAAATCCACGGTTTTATCAATGACTGCCGGATTAAACAGTATTTCCGAAGGAGGTATTGTTCTTGATAACCGCGAGATTGATGGCGCGGGTCCTGATCGTGGCGTGGTATTTCAGGCTCCCAGCCTGTTTCCGTGGTTGACGGCATTTGAAAATGTGACATTGGGGGTTGATAAGGTTTATCCCCATGCCACCAAAGCAGAGCGTAACGATATTGTTGAATACTACCTGACCCGTGTTGGCTTGGCAGATTCATTGCATAAAAAAGCCGCTGAACTATCTAATGGAATGCGCCAACGGGTAGGAATTGCTCGCGCCTTTGCCTTGTCACCCAAGTTGCTGTTACTTGATGAACCTTTCGGTATGTTGGATTCATTAACGCGCTGGGAGTTGCAGGAAGTTTTGATGGAAGTTTGGGAGCGGACGCACGTAACCGCTATCGTCGTGACACACGATGTTGATGAAGCTATTTTATTGGCAGACCGCGTGGTGATGATGACCAACGGCCCTCATGCAAAAATAGGCAAAATAGAAGTCATCGATTTACCCAGGCCGCGCACGCGAAAAGCATTGCTTGCACACCCTGATTATTATAAATACCGGGAAAGTTTATTAACTTTTCTGGCCGAATGCGATCAGGCACATTAGGGAAATCTGCTCATAAAATAGACTTATGGATCATCGTTCCCTGCTTCAGGTTTTACGAAACCATCATTTATCAATTAATAACGTAGGGGGCTTTATGCCGAGGCAACAAAAAAAAATTCCATTATCGGTTGCGCTGTTGACATTATCGGTAGCGAGCCATTCTGCCTTGGCAGGTGTTACCCAAGAGGTTGAAGATGCGCTTAATTTTTATCATTATGGTAAAAACGGTGCGGTAAAAATTGATTTAAACACGCGTTATGAAAATGTTAATCAAGGCGATGTCATGACCAAGCCCATTGGCGGCGTACCTGCCAAACAACAACCCGATACCGCCAACGCCGTGACCTCACGGTTACGTTTGGGGTTGTTGTCACCTGTGTTTCATGGTTTGCAAGGTTATGCGGAATACGAAGGCGTCTATGCCATGGATTCGAATTACAATAGTACGGTTAACGGTAAAAGCCAATATTCAACGGTTGCCGATCCTTACGTCAGCGAACTTGACCAGTTATGGCTTAGTTATGCAGGTTTTGCCGATACCATCATAAAAGGCGGGCGGCAACGTATCAAACTGGATGATGATCGATTTATTGGTAACGTCGGTTGGAGACAGTTGGAGCAAACCTATGACTCGGTGCTGATTACTCACAACAATCAACAACTTTTTGGCCTGACCGTTAATGTTGGCTATATGGGCAATGTAAAAACGTTTACCTCGACGACCGAAAACATTAATGCACCGATACTCAATGTTAATTACAAGCTGGGAGATTACGGTAATCTGGTTGGTTATGGTTATTGGCTGGGTTATACCGAGCAGGAAAATTATAATAAATCCAACCAGACTTATGGTCTTCGTGTGACCAATTATCAAAAACCGGGTGACTCCTTTAAAGTAAGTGATAATTATGGTCTGCTTTATACGGCCGAATGGAGTATTCAGTCGGATTACCAAAACAGCCTGCAAAAATATACCGTCAATCGTTTTAACTTGATGGGTGGCTTAACCGCGCATATGTTTACCTTTCAAGGTGCCATGGAGCAACTGGATGGCGTTGGCCAAAATAAAACCTTTATTACCCCGTTGGGTACCAATCATGCCTTTCAGGGTTGGGCAGATCTGTTTCTGGTGACCCCTAAAGATGGTATTCGTGATGTATTTGGCACCATGATTACCTCGCTTGATAAGGGCAGCGTTGCCTTAACCGGTGTTTATCATGCTTTTTATGATGACACTGGAAGTGTTCATTACGGCGATGAATGGGATTTTATGGCGACCAAAAAATTTGGTAAGCACTATTCGGTGCTTGCAAAATATGCTTATTACAATGCCGATCAGTACAACACAGATACCCAGAAAATCTGGTTACAAGGTAATATTAGTTTCTAAATCATATCGTGTGTTTTAGGTGCCGGCTATAAAAGCTCTCGGCGTCAATCGTTAAAATAGTTTTCTACCAAGTGTACGGCGAATTGTATTGCTCTTTTTGCCTAATCATTTTTTTCATTGAAAAATAGTTACTTGGCCTCCCTGCTACGTAGCTATTTCCTTGTTCCAACAGTTTTTTTGGTAGTTATTCAATCTTTTTTAGTTCTGGCTATGTAAATTCTGCAAAATAACATAGAAATAGTGGTGTATGCATAGTTTGCTGAAATATATCCATTCCTTGCGATTTTGTTTTATTTAGCAGGGCTCTGATCTGGTAAATGCTGTCTTAAAGATACGTAAGTCATGGCGGATGATAAGGAGTGCCAAGAAAAATTGCTAAAACAGAAAAGTATTATGAGGTAATTAGAATAATTGAATGCTATGATCTTAAATATTTTATATATTTGTGAATTTAATAGACAAATATAATAAATTTTTTTTTAAAAAAATATTTATAACTAACGGATTATTAGTTTCGATTTTATTGTATTTGTCGTTAATATAAAATATATTTGCATTTAATGAAATTAAGTTTAATCGGTTAAAGGACTATCTCAATTGAATTTTTTTAAATTTTTAGGCAATAGGTATAAAACCGGCGGGCTTTACTTATCGATTATTTGACATGTTTTAAAACATTTTTTCGTCATCTTATAAAACGATGACATTACTGGCTCATAGCACTTCTCTTGGTCTTACATACTGTTTTGATGGCTAAAAACTTGCAAATCCAACGAGCAGTAACCTACTTAAAATAAGATTAGAACATGAATAAAATAACGAAAGTCCAAATAAGAACGATACCACTCAATCAGGGTGTACCTTTGCGTTTGTCGGCTTTATCCATTGCTGTAAGGTTGCTGTGCGGCGCAAGCATGGGTTTTGCGCTGCCGACGTCGGCAAGTGTCGTCGCGTGTGGTGCAGGAAGCAGTTCCTGTACTATTCAGTCAGGTGACAGCGCCAGTGCCGTTAATGTGGCGGCGGGTAGTTCAGGATTTACTTTCATCAATAATGGCACGCTGGATAACGGCTCTCCAACCGCAAGCCAGCAAAGTAGTGTTTCAATTATTGCGCCAAGTGCTGATCCTGCGTCGCCGGTTGCCGGAGGAAGTATTATTTTCACCAATTATGGCAAAATCAACTCCTATGCATATACAAGTTTAAGCACAGCCGTCCTGCCGCTGCCGTCGGTTATTAATTTGCAATCCACAGGAGGCGACATGTCAGCTACTGATAATGGCGCGTCCGGCTCAGTTTCTGGTGATATTACCGTTAATCAATCCGGTATCGTCGGTACTCCATCATTACAGGGCGTCAGCCAAAGTGCATTGATTTCTACCATAGCTCAGGGTGGGGGTGGGGGGTATATTGGATCATCAGATAATCAGGAGATTACCAGCGGCAACGGTGGCAATGCAGGGTCGGTAACCATCACTACCTCTAATACGGGTAATATGGCAGCCTACACTTTAGGAGGGATTATTGCCCAATCCAGTGGCGGGGACGCGGGATTTGTAATGCAAAATGATGATAATAACACTACCATGGCCACTGGCGGTAATGGTGGTAACGGCGGCTCGGTGACTATCAATAATTCCCAGCAAATTTCGGTGACAGGAGCATCAAGCTCCCAGGCCAGTATCGGACTACAGGCCTACAGCTCAGGTGGCGGGGGTGGAGAAATGATGGTTACCGATACAAACAAATGGTTAGAAGCGAATCCCGGCAAGGGCGGCAACGGTGGCGTCGTCAGCGTGATGCATTCCGGTGCCTTGTCTGTTGGTGGTGACGTGAGCAGTTCGGTTACTGGCATCTTGGCGCAAAGTATAGGTGGTACTGCGGGGTTACTTGTCATTGATAAAGTTTCGAAAGAGGCCGCTATTGGGAATATTATTGTTGGTGGCGATGCTGGCAAAGTAGCGGTGACTGTGCTTAGTGGAGCGAACATCAGTTTGCTCCCCGGTAGTAGTGGAAACTTGGGTACTGGCGTTGGTGTCATCGCACAATCCATTGGCGGTGGTTTAAATAGTTCCGATACAGTTAACGTTGTCGGAAATTCCGGTGACGGCAATACGGTGACAGTAAACAATGCCGGTGCCTTGAACGGTTTTGGTGACTATGGTGTTGGTATTCTTGCTCAATCTATCGGTGGTGGTGGTGGCAGGACGAGTTTAACTAATACTGGTACCGGTTACTCGGTAGCAAATGCCAACGGAGCCGGCAACGAGGTTAATGTCCTCCAGGCTGAGGGTGGTTCAATTGTTACCACCGGTGCTGACGCACCTGGTATCGTTGCACAGTCGCTGGGTGATGGCGGCGGCATGTTTACGACTACCGCCAGTACGCTTACTAACCCGCCTCCTTTAACCTTGGGTTCACAGGGTAGCAACGGTAATAGCGCCGGTAAGGTCAGCGTTGATCTTGGCAGCAGCACCAACGGCGGCAGTACTGTCCATACGACAGGAGAAACCTCGTTTGGCATATTGGCTCAGTCTATTGCTTCCGGGGGCGGCAGTATTGGCGGTGATGGGGCGATAGGGTCTGTTGGTTCCAGTGGTGTGACGGGCGGAAAAGGTAACACAGTAACGGTCACTACCACTGGTAATTCAAATATCACTACCTCGGGTGATGGTGCAATTTCCATCCTCGCACAGTCGATTGCCGGTGGTGGTGGCAACGGTGCATCAGGCAGGGGCTGGTCAGCAAAGGTTGGTGGTTCCGGTGGTGACGGTGGTAACGGTGGCCTAGTTAATGTGAATATTGGGACCAGTACTACCGATACCAACAGTACTCTGGTGACTTCGGGTGACTATGCCGCTGCGGTGCTGGCGCAGTCGATTGGCGGCGGCGGCGGCAATGGCGGTTATGCCAAAACTGTGGGCTTGTTCATCTCGTCGGCAGTTGGCGGTGGAGGCGGCGATGGTGGCGCAGGTGGAGCTGTTGGTGTGGATAATTATGGCGGTATTATTACTTCCGGCGCGCACAGCAACGCTATTGTCGCTCAGAGTATCGCTGGTGGTGGCGGTAATGGTGGGGCAGCTTCATCGCGTACGCTAGGCCCTACATGGGCTATATCTACCGCTATTGGCGGTAATGGCGGCATTGGTGGTGCAGCGGGTACCGTTATCGTTAACGATTACAACAGCATCAGTACTTCCGGGCTTGATGCAATGGGTATTTTGGCGCAATCAATAGCCGGTGGTGGCGGAACCGGCGGCACCGCCAGTTCGAAAGCCGAAGTTTTCGCTTCGAATGATCCCGAAATTCCAAGCATTTCTATTGCTGTTGCGCTGGGCGGTCAGGGCGGCGGCGCAGGAACCGGCAACAGTGTAACGGTAAACCAGACGGGCGTCATCACCACAGCTAATGACGGTGCGCTGGGTATTCTGGCGCAGTCGGTTGGTGGCGGTGGTGGTAACGGGGGCGATTCCTCGGCCTCTGCTACCGTGGGTTCGGTCGGTGATTCCGAGGATACTAATCCTGACTCAGTGACCTTGAGCTTTGCATATGGTCAAGCCGGTACCGGTGGTGATGGTGGACAGGGCGGGGCTGTAACGGTTAATAATACCGGTGCCATTAATACCCAAGGTGCCAGCGCCAGCGCAATTGTTGTTCAATCTATCGGTGGCGGTGGCGGCAACGGTGCACTCGGCAACAGCAACACCAAAAACAAAACTGAAACACAAAACTATAGTTTACAGTTGGCTTTGGGTGGTGACGCGGGTACCGCAGCTAAGGGCGGTGCGGTCAGTGTCAATTATGGCGGTATCCTTGGTACGTCAGGATCTACGGCTCGCGGCATCGTGGCTCAATCTATCGGCGGTGGCGGAGGTTTGGCGGCCGGTGGTACCACAGCCTCTGATGGTGGTAAGAGTTCCAATACAACATTGAGTTTTAGTTTGGGCGGCAAAGGCGGTACTGGGGGCGACGGCGCTACGGTAACAGTCATACCTGACAGTTCCAACGCGGCGATTATCACTACCGGTGGTTACTCTGATGCCATTCTCGCCCAGTCTATCGGCGGCGGCGGCGGGGCCGCAGGTAATGCTGACAACAGTGTGGATAGCAAGGAAGCAGCCCTGGACAGCCTCAATGACAGTACCAGCGACAGCGACAGCGACAGTTCGGAGGATACTTCTACTAGCTTCGATATGAAAATGACACTGGGTGGCGGAGGTGGCGGTAACGGTGGTGTAGTAACGGTTGGTAATAATGCCGCTGGTCCCAATTTGATTACCGCCTCTACCAGCGGCGTGTGGTCTCATGGTATCTTTGCCCAATCCATCGGTGGCGGCGGCGGTTCCAGTGGTGTCAGTTCGTCCAAGGGTGAAACAGGCGATTACACTTTGGCTATGACTTTTGGTGGCGGTCCCTCCGGCAGCGGCGATGCAGTTACCGTTCAAGGTATTAACAGTATTAGTGCCTCCGGCTACGGCTCCATGGGAATTATTGCCCAGTCCGTTGGTGGCGGTGGTGGCGCCGCTATTGATGGCAGTGACCTGTCACTGTCGAGCAAGACAATTACAATCAAGGCGGCATCACAAAGTGAAAGCAGTGGCTATGGCGATACTGTTTTGGTTGATGTTGGTTCGGGGGCTATCAACACCTACGGCAATGTCGGCTATGGTGTGTTGGCTCAGTCCATTGGCGCTGGCGGCGGCTTGGCAGGCTTTGGTGACGGCAGTAGCGGCAGTACCATCCCTGAAGTCAGCGCAGTCTTGGGTGCAGATAATAAGGCTGAGGGTAATGGCGGCGCAGTAACTGTTAATTTCGGTGCGGGGAGTAAAGTCAGTACCACCGGTACCCTGGCTCATGCCGTAATTGCCCAATCAATTGGCGGCGGCGGCGGGGTTGTTGCTGCTGCTTCAGGGGCATCAACCGGTAAGCAGGGTTTTAATATCGGGACGGCGTTGGGTAACTCCAACGGCAGTAGCGGTAATGGTGGTGTAGTGCAGGTGGACAACGCCGGTGCTATCAGTACCAGCGGTGAGTTAGCCATCGGTATAGTTGCTCAATCGATAGGTGGCGGCGGCGGCTTGATTTCCGGGCATCATTACGATTTCAGTAACGCCAGTATTGGCGGTACAACTGACTCAAATAGCCTTGGCAATGATGGTGATAGTGTTGTCATACATAACATAAGTGGCAGCAGCAGCATTACTACAACCGGGGTGGGTGCTTACGGCATATTGGCTCAGTCCATCGGTGGCGGTGGCGGGTTTATTGGCGATAGTAGTCAAGGTAACTGGCAGGGTGCTTTCTCGAATCAGGATCACTTGGGAACAAGTCAGGCAAATATTACTACCTACGCAGCTAGTGGTCATGGCGGTAATGTTGAAGTTATTGTTGATGCCGGATCCAATGTTACTACCACCGGCGCTAATGCCCATGGCATCGTTGCCCAGTCGGTGGGTGGCGGTGGCGGTATGGTCAGTCTGGGCAACAGTTCCCTCATCGGTTCTGCTCGTCAGTATGACGCTACCAAAACCAGTAAAGATTATTCAGGCGGGGGGTTGCCGGTCAATATCGCTGTTAACGGCACGGTCAGTGCAACAGGAGCTGGAGCTTACGGGATTTTTGCCCAATCCGTCGGTAGTATCAGTGACTCGATTAATATCACGATTAATGGTGAGGTATACGGTAACGCGGCCGGCGTGGTCATTGCCAACAGTGGCAATAAGGGCAATATTTCTACGGTATTGATCAATAAGGGTGGCATTCTGGCTGGCGGTTGCACGGCAATCGACAACTGTAACGCTGATAACGGTTATGCCTTTCTGCAACCTACAGGCAACCTCGCTTTTACGAATATTATCAATCAGGGTACCGTGATCGGCTCGATTGATCCACCACCTAATGCTGTCAGCTTTAACAACTACGGTACTTATTTTTCGGGCAGTGAAGTCACCAATATCGATTTTAATGACTACGGTACAACTTACCTGGGTACGCAGGCGGGTAAAATTACCGATCTGGTGATGACCGGCGTTAATTATAACTATAATGCAAATACCCGAATGGTTGTCGATGCTGATTTTGTAACGGGTATTTCGGATACCTTGCGGTTGAACAATACTATCTTCAACTCGATGGATTCCAATCCAAAGCCGTTGACAGTTCATCTCAATACTAACGTGATGGTGCCGAACAAGACGATTACCGTATTAACCCACTCGGCGGACTCTTCGTTTAATGCCGTGCAGCCGATTCAGGTAGAGAATCAGTCACTGATTTCCTCTTATAATATCAACCAGAGCAACATTGCAGGCGTTAACAATTATAGTATCGCGACGAAAGCCAACTTCAGCCCGAACGGTGTCGGTCTCCACGCTAATGAGCAATCGCTGGCCCGCTACTTTCAGAATACTTGGGATACCGGTACGCCTGAGCAGCAAGCGGGACTGGGCAATACTTTCGCACGACTGAGCAATGCCAATGCCAACAATTACGAACAAGCACTGTCCAGTATGACATCATCTCTGGCGACTGCGCAGGCAGCGACTACGCCGATGTTGGTGCAAAGCTTTATGGCCAACATGATGAGTTGTCCCACTTTCAAAGGCTCAGGGGTTAGCATGGGCGAGAGCACTTGTGTGTGGAACCGTGTGATTCTGGGCAGAATGAACTACGATGACAACAAGACTTTAGGCTACAAGCGTAGCAATGTGTCTTATCAGTTTGGTGGGCAGATGGAGCTTAAAGAAGATTGGTTTCTTGGCGGCTCTGTCGCTTATGAAGAAAACTGGCTGGACGGCACGACCACATCGGAAAGTGCCAACGGCAGTACTTTACTACTGGGTCTGGCCATGAAGCACCAGTCTGGTCCGAGAATGCTGTCTGCGTCAGTCGCGGGCGGCAACATCTGGAACAACGGTTCCAGGTTGGTTAACCTGCCGGGAACCGACACTATGAACCCGTTGTTGATGCAGGCGAAAAGTAACAACGAGATCGGCTTTTTTGACACCAAGTTAAGAGGCAGTTACGAGTTTGCGTTCACGGGCTGGTACCTGCGTCCGACTATGGACCTTGATATGATAACCACCTTGCTTGGCGGTTATCAGGAAAGTGGGGCGGGGCTTTACAATCTTAACGTTAATAGCACCACACGCACCCTGTTTATGGCCACACCTTTGACCGAGGCAGGGCAGCGCTTTGACTTTCCCGATACTGCCGGAGGGCTATCCGTTCGCACCTATGGTCAATTGGGTATGAGTGTACTGAGCAACGATCGCTGGAACACCAGTGCCAGTTTGGAAGGTGTTCCTTCTGCGGGTTCGTTCAACGTTACTGCACCTATGCCTCAAGCCTTTGGTAAGGCTGCCGTCGGCGCGGAAGTTTTCCGTAAGGGCGGTCTGGAGATGAAGGTGCAATGGAACGGGGACTTTAGCAACAACTTCTTGTCCCAGTATGGATCGGTAAGTGTGGGTTGCAAATTCTGAAAGCAGGTGGATAGACGATTTTAGCGTTTATCCACCTTGTTTTGCTCTTATCTGATTTGGCAATCGCTCCCTGTATAACTCTCAATCGCTGATCCAGAGGCTATTAGTGCTTTTGGATAGATGTAGTTTTCACCACATCTTTCTTCAATAAAAAAGTCAGTATCGGGTACTGCCATTACAACTTCTGGTTTTTATCTGGCAGGCAAGTTGTGTAAATACTTATTCCTTCGTAAGGCCGATTTTTAAGGCAAACCGTTATGTCAATACTTCGGACAGTTTACGCGGCGATAGCCCCATAGTTACAGAGGGCTGCAAAGCCTTGGCTA
Source organism: Methylobacter sp. S3L5C (assembly GCF_022788635.1). Taxonomy (NCBI): domain Bacteria; kingdom Pseudomonadati; phylum Pseudomonadota; class Gammaproteobacteria; order Methylococcales; family Methylococcaceae; genus Methylobacter; species Methylobacter sp. S3L5C. The sequence continues at coordinate 1,884,019 of NZ_CP076024.1, forward strand.
GATGTTATGGTAGTAAAGTCGATCCCTAAGTGGCAAGAAAACCTTTCCAATAAATGGGCATTGAATTTACGAGTCTTCCAACTGGCGATGGAAATGACGTTGCGGCCGGCACCTTCCACGGCCTGTTGCCGGTCTTCCAGACGCAGCAAATTCAGTGCGGTCAGTGAAGCATTGAAATGGAAGCCCAACTTTGCTTCGGAAGTCGCTTGGCAATCGCATAGTCCCGTGTATTGCTTGGCATCGCGAAACACGAACTCAATCTGAAATCTTGCCTTGTAATAGCGCAGAATGTCCAAGGCCGCACAGTCAATATCAGTGCAGAATAATAATGCGGTATAGGTTTTGCCTTTTTCTTCTCGCACGATATAGACAATCCGCAGATTACGTTTGAACGTCGGCGAATTGACGACAGCGGTATAGACGCGCTGGCCATCGATTTCTCCTGCCAGTTCCAAGCGTGATAAATCATCAAAACACACTTTGCCTGCAAACTTGCGAGGTCGACCTTTGGCTTTTTGTTCACCGGTATATAACCAGCGCAGATCGGCATCATGCCGTAACTTACTGGTCACGTGCAAGCCATGTTCTACCACGCCATTAATAAACTTGGTCTTGGCGTAAAAACTGTCCGTGACCAGATAACGGATTTTCCCCAACAGTCCCTTGGTATCGCGTTTGACATGATCAAGATAGCTATCTACCCGGGTGATCCGGGTTTCTTTGGGCGTTTTCTCGGCTTTGCTCTTCGGTGTCTTCTCGACATCTTGAGCCACCTTGGTTTCGCTATTTAAGGTCGACTCTTTGACGACTTCAGGTACCTTCGGTGCTTTGGGCAAAGCGGGCGTTTGATAAGTCGACAGCGTATAGGCTGTGTTGTGTGTCACATCCACCAAGGCCAGCAGTGAAATTTCCAGTCCGCGTTCCGCTTGTCCCTGTGAACCGTTCCAAAACCAGTCCAGGCCGTAACTATTGCGCCCGCTTTTGGGTAAAAAGCTGGCATCAATTGCTGCTACCCATTCACCCTTATCCGTTAAATCTTTCAAGCTCAGCAAATTGAAGGTAACAAAATCGAACGAGCGACGAAACCATCTCGAAAAGGTTTTTTCATTCAGAGCACTATAACGGCCAAGGTTTCGGAAATTCACCCGTCCCGGCAGATACGTCAGGGTTGTTAGCAAGATGAACATAAACTTACGTTGCGGTTTTGCTACACTGGACATTTGCTGCAGAATGGGTTCTGTTAAGTACATGGAAGCCTTTGGCGTGTTGGGCTGTTATCGTCGTTGACTACATACCACGCTGGAGGCTTCCAGACTATTTTTAATCAAAGCAAAATTGTCCGAAGTATTGATTGGATGATCTTTTTTCATCAATGCGTTTCGGATGAACTTTTCGGGACTTTATACTCCACAAATAATTAGCAAGCTTAGGATAGAGATTTTGTTCCGTTTGGGCTTCAGCATTATTACTTGCCTGCTCTTGTGGTGATATAGATGCCAAGCCAAAATCGTTTAACTCTAGATTCTCCCACCAATATGTACGGGGAGTTTCATCAGAGCTCTTGAGTTGTGGCTCTTGATTTAGCCATTGTTTTCCAGCGGCACTTATTTGGTTGGCAATTTGCTTTGGTAGATCGAGAGCTGCTTGTGTACTGGCTAATATTTTTTATTCACAATAGACGGGGTATTTCTCAGTAATAATAGTTGCAAATTTCGATGGCTTTAGGGCTTGTCCCTGCTTATCCATTAGGATATTTATGACCATTTGTTTGAGTTTCGGAATGACTGTCGTCATTGGCGTAGTTACTTACCAAAGTTCACAAACTCTCAATACTACGATTTTCGTAGAGTTGAAACAAGGTTGTTCTGCGATTATTGAAGAATGTCACGACAATCCAATCTAAAACTCTATTCGGTCGACGCTTACGCGAAGTGCGTACCCGAATAGGTATTGCTGAGGACAAGCTTGGAGTTCTGATTGGTATGGACGATAGTTGTAGTAGCGCCAGAATCAGCCGATATGAAACCGGTATTCACGAGCCACCGTTTGCTACCGCTGAAAAACTCGCCTCAGCATTAAGAGTGCCAGTGGCTTATTTCTACTGTGACGATGACCGTCTGGCCGATTTGCTTATATGCTATGCAGCTTTTGACGAAAGCCAGAAAGATCAGTTGTTGGCATTTGTATCTGAATTGAGCGCATAGGTGATTTAGGCAAGAAGCTTTCCCAGCTTGTGTAGAAATTCTTTAGTTGAAACTTACTGTCAGCAAGCGACACAGACTGTGTCAAAACGTAAAAATTTAAGTTTTTATAATTGGACTAATTTGGAGAGGTACAAGGGGCTATTCTTCCGTTTACCAGAAAAAAATCAAACTTAGACTTTAGTTGTTTACGAAAGGTTAGTGACTGATTTTTTGTTGGCTTTTCCCATGCCTTACTTTCTTGCATGGAGACTCAAAATAAAAAAGCCCTAGATGAAAAACACCTAAGGCTTTGAATTCTTTGGAGCTAGTGAGGGGATTCGAACTCCTGACCGGCTGATTACAAATCACCAGCCTTTATGTTTCACTATATTCAGTGGTGTTTAATACAGGTATATAAAACAGCATGTTATGATTTTAATTCTATTTTAGCATCCAACAAAGTACAATAAAATACACCTACAATCACTTGTTTTGCCCAGACCATTGCCCAGACTAGATTTTAACAATAGGGTGACCTGTTTTTAAAATAATCAATCAGCTAGCAATCAACAGGTCAGGTATTTTATTCATTAACGGGAACAGATATGGCAATCACTACATTAGAACTCGACGCACTTAAACCCAAATCAAAGCCCTATATCATTCGTGAAAAACAGCACGATAAAAAAGATGGGACTCTTGCTTTTAAGGTTTTACCCAGTGGCGATATAGACGGGTATTTTATTTACTATGTTGATAGGAAAGAGAAGCAAAAGAAGATTGGTCGTTATGGCAAAGGGTCAATGAGCCTAAAAGCAATTAGGGACAAATACACCGAGTTTTCAAAAGAGTATCAATCTGGTACTGACATTAAGGAGCAGGCTTTAGTTGAGGAAGCAGCAGAGGTGCAAGCACTACAAGAGCAGGCAATAATTGACCGCAAAAAACAAATGCAGGGTAGTTTTGAACAGCTTGTTAGTCTGTACCTTGAGCATGTAGAGGCAGAGCTTAGCGGTCACCATTATGGCGCTATTAAAAAGGCTTATAGCTGTAATCTTCAAGGCTTTGACTCTACTATCAAAGCGAGTGATATAACTAAGCAAGACATTATCAGTATTATTCACCCAATTATTGCAAGAGGCTCACTGGTTGCCGCTAACCGAATGAGGGCTTATCTATCCGCAATGTTCAAATGGGGTATTGAATTTGATGATGAACTAGATGCAATTAAAAATAATGTCCAGTTCTACATTGAATCTAACCCGGTAACCTATGTTAAGAAGCCACTTAAAAAAGAAGCGCCCACGGATAGATTCTTAACTGAAAGCGAGGTTCGTACATTCTGGGCGGCGTTAAACAAAAGTGCTATGTCACCACACCGAGCTAATGTATTCCGGTTAATGTTGGCGCTAGGTTGCCGTGTTGAGGCTTTATCTGGTTTACGTTGGACTGATATTGATTGGAACGAAAGATTGTTAACTATACCGCCAGCACGTAGTAAAAACGGTGCTTATTGGGTAATACCGATTAATGATATTGCTTATGATGTTTTGATAAGTAACCCTAAGCTAAATAATGAATTCTTATTTCCTGCTAAAAGCGGAACTGAACCGTTAAGGCTGGATGGTTACGCCAAGGCGATAACACGCACTTGTAAGCAGTTTTCAATTGAATCATTCACACCAAAAGATCTACGTACTACATTTAAAACACTGGCAGGTATGGCAGGACTAAGCAAGGAAGTAAGGGATAGAATTCAAAACCACGCCTTAACTGATGTATCTTCAAAACACTACGACCGGTACGACTACCTCAAAGAGAAGCGTCACGCAATGATAGTATGGAATGATTACTTACAGAGGGTTATTGATGGGGTTAGCCTTGATGATAATGTTGTTTTACTGCGAAAGGGCGGCGCATGAAGCAAGCTTGAAAAGATTGTTTCGTAATTGGAAATAGCTAATTTCATATATTTTATAGGTGGTATTTGAGCGCGGTCAAATAAATCAGGAGGTTATTTGGATATAGTGGTTACTCATTAAACAGACGGAGCCACACCATGCATGATGCGAATGTAATTATCAGACTGAAACAGCTATTAGCTGAAACAGGCGTAAGCCGATCTTCAGCTTACAACAAATGGGACATTAAGAGCTTGTACTATGATCCACTATTTCCCCAGCCATTCAAGATCGGTCAAAGATCAATCGGTTTTAAATCTGGCGAGGTTGTTAACTGGATAGAAAGTTTAGGCAAAGCCGCCTAGAAAAGAATAAAGCCTACTGGAGTAGGCTTCAAGGACACAATCAATAAGGAACATTATAATGGAATATACAATATATTCAAAGGATTACGGGCTATTAACCAAAGAGATTAGGTTAGAAAATGGTGAAATCATTAAGGATAGCTCTCAGTGTCGCATGGCTAACGGAGCAGTTCAAACCGTAGCCGTTTCTAACTTGCTAGAGCTTGCCGAAAGCTTAAAAAACCTTACTTCAAGTCAGGCGATTGGGTTAGGTGTACCACGTATAAGATCTGAAAAAGCATTACGAATAGTAAAAAAAGGACTGGAAGCAGAGATTTCTATTAGTCGGACTAGAGATTGTGTTCACTACGAGGAGCTGAAACCAGCCTTTGCACTTCTGGACTATGACCCTGAGAAGGGAAAGACAGCCCTATCAATTGATGAAGTTCGCGCATATTTAATAGGGCTTGTCCCCGCTTTAAAAGACTGTGAGATGCTGGCGTTAAGCTCGACATCGAGCGGGGTCTATAAGGAAAGCGAACCCCAGCCAAAAGCCCTGAATGGCGGTATTCACTATTATATAGCTGTTGATGATGGCTCTAAAATCCCAGAGCTTGGGAAGATTATTGCTGAAAAGTGCTGGCTTCAGGGGTTAGGTAGATTTGATAGCTCTAAATCAGGTACATTATTATCCCGTACTTTATTTGATGAAGCCGTATATAGCCCGGAACGCCTGATATTTGAAGCCCCGCCAGTGTTAGGAGTTGGGCTTAAGCAATTACCCCGTATGGTTCGCCATTGGCAAGGGGGTATCTTAAAGGCTTCTGACATTAGGGGGTTAACCACTTCGGAACTAAGCAGGGTTGAAACCTTAAAGCTTGAAGCTAAAGCCTTAAAGCAGCCAGAAGCCGATATAGTAAAAGCCGCTTCCAATAAAAAGGATGTAGATAGGCTGATTAAAACAGGAATTAATAAGCATGTAGCCCTTGAGCAAGTGACAAGGGCAAACAATGGAATCTTAACCGGTGGGTTGGATTTGCATTTTGCCGGTTTGCCGGTGGTTACCGTAACAGATGTATTACGCGACCCTGCATCTTTTGACGGCTGGGAATTGGCAGATATAGACGACCCGCTAAACGGTCAGTATAGATCGAAGCTTTATAAAAATGAAACAGGTCTTAAAATTCATACATTTAAAGGCGGCGGCGGTAACTACACCATAGATAAAGTTGAAATTAAGCTAGATATGGATAACCCCACGGTTGTATTTGAACACATCGAATCAGCTTTAAACACAGGGACTAGGCCGGACGTGTTTAAAAGAGCTGGCCTTTTGTGTCAGACTGGAAGAGATGGGGTAATAAGGATACTTACAACGGCCTTGATAGCCGTGAGTGTGAGTAGGTTGGTAAGGTTCTATAGACCTAAAAACGTTAAGGGTGAGTGGATAAGGGAAAGGGTAGAAGTACCAGATCGGTTGTGGAAGGCTTTTTTAGAAAAAGGTGACTGGTCTATCCCTGAGTTATTAGGCATTACAGACGCGCCTTATCTGGTTGATGGTGAGGTTATCCAGACCGCTGGCTATAACTTTAATTCTAAGCTGTACCTCAGTAGAGAATTTGATTTTTGTATCCCTAAAAAGCCTACAAGGGTACAGGCAGGAACAGCCTTGACCTATTTACGTAAGATCTTATCAGGGTTTCCGTTTGCAAGCCCAGTTGATGAAGCTGTTGCATTGGCTATGATGTTAACAGCCATACAACGGCCTACGCTGGAAACTGCCCCAGCATTTGCGCCTACAGCGAACGCGCCGGGTGTAGGGAAAACCCAGCTAGGGTTGGGTGTAGTTTCGATTAGCACAGGTAGCACTCCTGTTGTTCACGCTTATAGGGATAATGAACAAGAGTTCTCAAAGATGCTGACATCTGTATTGATACAGGGTAAATCCTACCTGATAATTGATAACGTGAAGCTGGGCGTTGCTCTAGGTGGTGATGCCTTATGTACCTTACTTACTTCGTCTGTATTCGGAGATAGGTTGTTAGGAGTATCCAGAATTATTGAGATGCCGACGAGAATTTTAATTGTCGCCACAGGTAACAATCTAAAGCTAAGCTCCGATATAACCAGAAGATGCCTGATGGTTTACTTAGATGCTAGATGTGAAAGGCCAGAGCTTCGAGAGTTCGATAAGAGCTTTATACAAATATGTAAAGATGAAAGGGAGCCTATCCTTAAAGCGATTCTGACTATCTTAAAGGCTTACCACACAGCGGAACGACCAAAGGTTGATAACGTAAGGCTGGGTACTTTTGAACAGTTCAGCGACGACATTTGTAAGCCCTTAGTATGGTTGGGAGTGGTTGACCCTGTGTTGGGTTTGGCTAAAGCTTCAGCTGATGAAGGCATAGCTGGATTGGGTGAGCTTTTACAAATTTGGGCTTTTGAAGTATTTGATAAACGGGTGACAACACAAGAGCTATTAACCCATCCCGGAGTAAGTGAATGGTTTAGATCTGAATTTGATGACAAGGGAGGCTTGAATGTTCGCAAGGTGGGACGTTTTTTATCAAAATACGCTGGGCGGGTATTAGATGGTATGAGAGTCATACAGGATGGAACCTTACATAAAGTTACTGTCTGGAGATTAGAAACTGTCTGATTGGGGGTTTGTGGGGGTTAATGTGTATTTAAATACAGGAAACCCCCACAGCTTCAAACCAATGATATAGGGGGCTACAAGGGTTTTATGGGGGTTTGTGTATTATATTTATATAATAGAAAGAAATAATTATTATATAGTAGTGTATATAGAGAGGGCTGAAAAAACCCATTTAAAACCCCCATAATACACATTTAGTTATAAATCAAAGAGTTACAAGCAACACAAACCCCCATTTGTGGGGGTTTCTTTTTTAAATCGAGCATGGAAGCCTTAAAATATGGATAAAATCACAGAATCTATCATTTTTGACCTGATAAAAGCAGGAAATCCAATTGAGATGGTTAGTTTTGAAATGGGCGTATCATCTCAGGACATAAAAGCCGCGATGCAGAACGCAGAACGTAATAAAATATCTAATATACTGGCTGAACAGCTGGCGACCCGTTTGCCTGCATTACTGGAATTAGCATTAAAACAGTTACAGTTTATTATTTTAAATGAAAATACTGAGAGGAGGTTAAGAGCAATAAATATGGTAATCCAAGCCTCAACAGCGCTAGCCAAAATCAAACCGTAACCATATTCACAAATTTCAAAGGATTGAAATGTTATATAAAAAATCAGCACCAAAAACCGACAGTTACGACACCTCAGCTCTGGCCAATGATCTAATTCGAGCACTGGGAAGCGTTAGATCTAATTTCCTGAAATTAGATCTTAAGGAGTTAGCCGTACGCGTACCCCAGCTAAGAGGACATGACGAATTGTTTAAAGCTCAATTTGCCCACCTCCAAGCGTTGGTTAATAAATCAGATTATCTTACCTCTGAGGCGATGCAGAATTCAGCTGTGGGACTGATTGAGAGTTTAATACGTGATCTGTACCTAGCTATTCCAAAGAGCCGCCGTAATGAGTTGTGCCTGACTCAAGCTATCTGCATAAAATTAGCTCTATAAAGCAATACCAATGTAACCCTTCACAGAAAAAACCCTGTGAGGGGCTTCTATTTAAGCCTAATATCGAAATATTCAAAAAATCTTTTGTCCAGCCCTATTATAGCCAGCGCGGGACTCCCCGTATTAAGTACCCTGTGGGTCTGTACAATAGTAATCAGTCGGGCAACTCCTGCCCGTCATTATCTGGAATTGTAATGGCTAAAATTATCGCGGTTTTAAAATGGTTCGCCTAAGTCGCAAGACAGAACCATCGACACCCAATAATAAAGTTACAAGACAGAACCCTTTACTTCAATCTGGAATTAAGATCATGGCTAACCATTTAAAATCATTCAAGGCTACTTACTGGAATCACTCTTTAAAAATGGAAGTGATTAAGGATATTTTCGCTACTGATATTAATACCGCACAGCGTGAAGCGTTCAAGCTTGACGTAAAAGCATTGGCAGAAGTTGGCGTGTTTAGTGGAGTCTTATCTCTAGTGAACGTGTTTGAAATAACAGAGGTCGTGGAAGTAGTCCCCTTATACCAAGCATTACTAAATGATATGTGGAGCAAAATAGATGCAGAAACAGCGTTGTTTGATGTGGAAGTGGGTAGAAGGGAACAACCTAGACAGGGTGCCCAGTTGTTCGAGTCCCTAGCTGGGGTGACCCCAGCATACACGGCCTTATAACTCTGTTATTGAGTAGTACTTAAAAGGGTTACAAAGTAACTAAGGTTTAATAAAGTTCTGCATTTGCAGGTTCATTAACTGCATACTGTTGTTAAGTGTCTGCATCTGGTTATTCCGAATGGCTTCCTCCTGAGTCATCGGAGTAGTGGCACAGCCACTTAACAATACCAATAAGGTTACTAGAAATAATTTAATCATCGAAATTCTCCAAATATAAAGCTGGAGTATAGTCTAACTAACTACTGGACGTATAAACTTTGCAGTGCCTCAGGCTTTATAAGGATTAGCCCACGCTTTTTAACAATCTATGTAAGATGATTACACACTGGCTTGAGATTTAAGTCAGTGAGCTTTTTTTAGTTATGACCGGCAAAGATTGCCGCTAAGAAAAAGCTTAATATTTAGGTACAGTGTTGGCTGTTGCCCAGACCATTGCCCAGACTAAGACGGGTTTTACTGAATTTTAGGCAATAAAAAAGACCTACATTTTCATGTAAGTCTTTGAATTCTTTGGAGCTAGTGAGGGGATTCGAACTCCTGACCGGCTGATTACAAATCAGCTGCTCTACCAACTGAGCTACACCAGCAAAGAAAGGCTATTATACACAATAAAATTACTTTGCAAAGTAATTTTATCTTTGTTTTCCTGTAGATTTATTTTTGCCAAAGCCTTTTGGACTCCGGTTATTATCAAGTCCCGTATATTTGGTTTTAAACTGCTGGATCTTGCTAGACAATTCAACCGTGCCTTTGGGTTGATAGGTCGGAATCAAATGGTGTTTGCCATTTCCTATCAAATCATTACGACCCATGGCATTTAAGGCATCACGTAATAACGGCCAATTTTTAGGGTCGTGATAGCGCAAGAAGGCTTTATGCAGACGACGTTGTTTGATGGTCTTTGGTATCGGCATGTCTTCAGCCGTGCGACTGACCTTGCGTAGCGTATCCTTACCAGAGTGATACATCGCAGTGGCAATAGACATGGGCGACGGCAAAAATGCCTGGACCTGATCGGCCCTAAAGCCGTTACGCTTTAACCATAAAGCCAGGTTAAGCATATCGATATCGGTAGTGCCGGGGTGAGCGGCGATAAAATAAGGGATTAGATATTGCTCTTTACCTGCTTCTTTGGAGTATTTATCAAACATTTCTTTAAAGCGATCATAAGTACCCATGCCCGGCTTCATCATTTTTGATAACGGCCCTTGTTCGGTATGTTCCGGGGCAATTTTAAGATAACCACCGACATGATGGGTAACCAGTTCTTTAACGTATTCAGGTGATTCAACGGCTAAATCATAACGCAGACCGGAAGCGATAAAGATTTTTTTGATACCTGGTAATGCGCGGGCTCTACGATAGAGTTTAATTAACGGAGTATGGTCGGTATTCAGATTAGGACAAATGCCCGGATAAACACAGGATGGTTTGCGACATGCGGCTTCAATCTTTTCATCTTTGCAGGCCAGGCGATACATGTTGGCTGTAGGGCCGCCTAAATCAGAAATATGACCGGTAAAAGCGGGTGACGTATCGCGGATCGCTTCGATTTCCCGAATAATTGAATCTTCAGAGCGGCTTTGAATAATGCGCCCTTCATGTTCAGTGATGGAGCAAAAAGTACATCCACCAAAACAACCTCGCATGATGTTGACCGAATGTTGAATCATTTCAAAAGCCGGTACATTGGCATTGCCATATTCTTTGTGGGGCACGCGCGAATAGGGCAGATCAAAAACCCCATCCATTTCTTTTGTGGTCAGCGGTATCGGTGGCGGATTAATCCACACTTGGCGTGTACCGTGTTGTTGAATTAACGGACGCGCATTGCCGGGATTGGTTTCACCATGCATCACCCTTGAAGCGTGAGCATACAATATAGGATCGTCTTTTACGGTCTCATAATCAGGGATGCGAATAACAGTTTGAGAGCGCTGGTCTCTGATCAATTGCTTAAGCATTACAACGCTGGAGAGCGAAATCACTTTTTCATTGGGATCGCTATCATCAGGTTTTTTATCGCAGGCAGGCTCTTCCTGATAAGGATTCTGTATGGGGCTTAGTTCGCCTGGTTTATCAATATCAGTAGAGTTTTTAACTACCCAACCTTCGGGTATCTGCTTAACAAAATGTACCGTGCCACGTATGCCTTTCAGTTCGGAGATAACCTCTCCTTGAGCCAGGCGATGAGCTATTTCAACAATTTGCCGTTCCGCATTTCCATAGACCAGCAAATCTGCCTTGGAATCCAGCAGTACTGATTTACGCACCTTATCAGACCAGTAATCATAATGGGCTATGCGTCGTAAACTGGCTTCTATGCCGCCGATAATAATCGGTACATCTTTGTAAGCCTCCCGGCAGCGGTGCGAATAAACATTGACGGCGCGGTCAGGACGCTTTCCTGCCGCACCATTGGCTGTATAAGCATCATTTGAGCGAATTTTTTTATCGGAGGTGTAGCGGTTAACCATGGAATCCATGTTGCCGCCGGTCACCCCAAAAAATAGATTGGGGCGGCCCAGTTTGCTAAAATCAACGGCACTGGTCCAGTCAGGCTGAGAGATAATTCCCACTCTAAATCCTTGTGCTTCCAGTAAACGTCCAATCAATGCCATACCAAAGCTGGGATGATCAATATAGGCATCGCCAGTGACCAAGATAACATCACAACTATCCCAGCCAAGTTCATCCATTTCAGCCCTGCTCATTGGTAAAACAGGGGCAACACCAAAGCGTTGCGCCCAGTATTTACGGTAACTGAAAAGATTAGGTTCGGTTTGTAAGGCAGTGGAAGTCATGGTTTTATCACTTTATTAAAGGTGCTGGCGTTATGTCTTTTAAGGTCTTTCAAAAAAGTCGGAAATTCAATTTGATATTGTTGCTCAAGAGCCAAGGCATTGACCCTTAGTTCTTTCAGGGAAAAAAGCGGTGCATAATTATTAAAGGCAAAAGCAATGATATTACCTCTATCCCGAACCGGCAGGAATAAAACTTGCCAGTTAAAAGCGCGTGCCAACCACTGGGATACTTGCTGGAATTCGGGGTTACTGGTACCACCCCAAAGATTGATGACCAGAATGCCGTCTTTCTTTAACAAGGCTTGGCAAGCATCAAAAAAAGCCTCATTACAAATTGAAGAAGCCATGCCTTCATGATCAAATGCATCTATAAACAATAAACTGTAGTGTTCCCGATAGGATTCGGCGCGTTGGCGTATATAGTCACCGCCATCATCAACTATAATTTTTAATCGGGAATCTAACGGTAACCCAAAATAACTGCGGGCAATTTTAACCACGCTTTTTCTGTACTCAACTACTTTTAAGCGGCAATCCGGAAAATGCTCAAGTAAATGTTTGGTTAAAGAGCCACCACCCAAGCCGACAATCAAGGCGTCGTCATTCAGGGTAGGCTTGAACAGCAACCAACTGGTCATTGCCCGAACATAATTTAACTCAAGCTTATCAGGGTCAGTTAATAACATGCTGCTTTGTCGCGGATGCGAGCCAAAATGTAAGGATCTGACCCCCTTACACTCGATTATTTCTATAATCCCCTCATCATCGTGACTTTCGTGGATAAGCAGGCCTTCATATTTGTACATAGTAAAGCTTGTAATTTTCTAAATCATAAATAATTATTATACACGAGGATTGCTTTTAACTGACTGTATTTGTTTATATTTCTTTATTTATAAAGCACTTGATTTGAAGGGTTATAGGCATTTTCATGCAGGTAGATCATGTGTTTTTAAACGGGATTTTATAAGCAACATACGCTTTATCTCGTCATGCGAGCACTATAGAGATTGGGATTATATTGTCGATCGTCAACATAAAGTCATTTTGACTACATTAATTTATGTGCACTTTAAACCATTGTTATTATTTCATTGGTACCCTGTTTTATTTATGATGATAGTATTGATGATTTTGTTGGGCAGTATTTTCAGGATAAAAAGTGGGTTCCGAAATCTCAGAAAGCAGTTTTGACAGTGCTGCCTTTTTAAAAAATCTAACTACGCGTCCAGGCATTTATACGATGCTAAATGACAAGGGCGAGATTATTTATATAGGTAAAGCTAAAAACCTTAAAAATCGCGTTTCCAGTTATTTTAAAAAACAAGCCGCGTCAATTAAGCAACAGGTCATGGTGACTAAAGTGGCTGCCATTGAAGTGACTATTACCCATACTGAAGGCGAGGCCTTATTGCTGGAATGTCAGCAAATAAAACGGCACAAGCCGCGTTATAATATTTGTCTCAGGGACGATAAGTCCTTTCCCTACGTATTTTTGTCCAGTGAGCAAGACTTTCCGCAAATTACCATTCACCGTGGTGCCAAGAATAAAAAAGGCCGCTATTTTGGCCCTTATCCCAGTTCGGGAGCTGTTAGAGAAAGCCTTAAATTATTGCAAAGATTGTTTCCAATCCGGCAATGTGATGATGCTTTTTATAACAACCGTACCCGGCCTTGTTTGCAATATCAGATTGAGCGTTGCACAGCACCTTGCGTAGGGTTTATTGATAAAAAAGACTATGCCCTGGATGTTGAAAGTACGGTAATGTTTCTGGAGGGCAAGGGAAGCTTGCTGATTGATCAATTGATAATTAATATGGAAGCCGCTGCGGCTACTCTTGATTTTGAGCAAGCTGCCGGATTCAGGGATCAGATTGCAAGGTTGCGCTCAGTATTGGAAAAACATTTTGTACATGGAGAAAAAGGCGATGTTGACATTATTGCCTGTGCCAGCAAAGGCAGCATCGCCTGTGTTCAAGTGTTTTTTATTCGTAACGGCCAGCATTTAGGTAATAAAGTCTTTTTCCCGAAAGTGACTGATGAATATGAACCTGCAGCTATCTTGCAAGCTTTTATCCCGCAATATTATCTTGATAAACCTGTGCCTTATGAGCTGATAGTTAGTCATGAACCGGAAGAGGCCGCATTGCTGATTGAAGTTTTAGCCGGTCAGATAAAACATCCTGTGAGCATTTCTTCCAGCGTCAGAGGCGAGCGCTTAAAATGGCTGCAAATGGCAGGAACGAATGCTGAAAATTCATTGTTAAGTAAGTTGTCAGATAAACAGGGCGTTTATGACCGGTTTCTAAGTCTGCAAGAAGAATTAGGTTGCAAAGATTTACCCAAGCGTCTGGAATGCTTTGATATTAGTCATACACAAGGCGATCAGACGGTTGCATCCTGCGTGGTTTTTGATAGGGAAGGCCCGGTAAAATCAGCTTATCGTCGCTTTAATATATCGGGTATAACCGGAGGTGATGATTATGCAGCTATTCACCAGGCTGTTTTCAGGCGCTTTAAACGTCTGAAGCAGGGTGAGCATGAGGCACCGGATATCTTGTTTATTGATGGCGGTAAAGGTCAGGTGCATGAAGCACAAAAGGCATTAGCTGAATTAGACATAAACAATGTTATGATAGTCGGCGTTTCGAAGGGACCTGACAGAAAACCCGGTATGGAAAAACTGATCCTGGTAGATCAGGAGCAGCCCGTAGACATAACACCAGGTGCCAGCGGTTTACTGTTAATACAGCATATTCGCGATGAAGCACACCGGTTTGCAATAACAGGACACAGACTACGTCGCGGTAAGGCATCAAAACAATCAGTTTTGGAAACTATTCCAGGACTGGGTTCCAAGCGACGACAGCTTTTATTAAAACAGTTTGGGGGGCTGCAAGGCATTTCATGCGCAAGTGTAGATGCACTTTGTAGTGTGGACGGCATAAGTCGGCATTTGGCACAACGAATTTACGAGCTATTTCATCATCAAGATGACGATTCAATTTAACATACCTACAAATCTTACGCTGTTAAGAATTGCGTTAATTCCGTTATTAACCGTGGTTTTTTATCTGCCCTGGCAATATTCCAATCTGGCTTGCACCCTGATTTTTTTGTTAGCCGGATTTACCGATTGGCTGGATGGTTACCTCGCCAGGAAAATGCAACTGGAAACTCCTTTTGGTGCTTTTTTAGATCCCGTTGCTGATAAATTAATGGTCGCCATCGTTCTCGTTTTAATTGTTCAGCAGCAAGCCACGCCTTACCTGGCGATTCCTGCCGCGATTATTATCGGCAGAGAAATAACCATTGCTTCATTGCGGGAATGGATGGCAGAAATCGGCCAACGAGCAAAAGTAAGGGTCTCTCAATTAGGTAAATGGAAAACTACCGCACAAATGCTGTCAATTGGCATGTTGTTATATCGTGAAGATTTATTGGGTATGCCTATTAATTTAATCGGCTATGGATTGCTGTATATTTCTGCCGTACTAACATTATGGTCTATGATTAATTACCTAAGCGCTGCTTTGGCAGTTATTAAGGAAAAATGAATATATTACACTTTCAGGTTTGTTGCTGATAAACCTGTTTGATTTTTTGGCTTTCCGCTTTTTTAGTAGGGTAAATGATGAGGCTTAATTGCTTGCTGTTAAATGCCCTGACTAACATTGAAAGCCATTTTTTTTTAACACACTCAGATACAGCATATTGATACGCTGCGGCAAAAAAAATGGATCAGGAAATAGAAATTATTCAGCCAAGAGCTGAAACGCAAGACGAGATATTAGTGGCGGCTTTAAAATTATTTGCCACAAAAGGGTATTTTGCTACATCGTTAGTAGATATTGCTGCGGCTACAGGTATGAAAAATACCTCAGCGATTTATCATCATTTCAAAAATAAGCATATGATGGCCGCGCAACTGTATACCAATATTTTTGATAGCTTTAATATTTCTTTTGATGATATCAGGCGCCGAAATGAAAAACCGTCAGAGCAGTTACGTAGCATTGTTGATTTATTTTTCAAGCTGACTGACGATGCGCCGGATGTTATGCAGTTTCTGCTGGTTTTAAAACTCAATGAGTTTTTACCCGAAGAGAAACCGGTGATGGGAACAGCCGCTTTTGTAAAAATCATTACAATCATTCAGGAGGGTATAAAAGCGGGGGAAATACGTGATATTGATCCGCAGTTGGTCAATGGCTATTTTTTCGGCATTATCAATAATACCTTGCGATTAGTATTAACCGGTGCGTTGGATAAAAAAGCCGATACTTATCTGTCGCAAACCTGGCTGACAGCATGGAATGCTATCGCCAAAAAATAATCGTGGTTTTGAGTTAAAGAAAAATCGTGGGTGATATTGTTCAGTTTAAACGACCAACCGCCGTTCAGCGGCATAAAGGTAATACTTTATGCCGCAGTGGCTTCCATAAATGGGAAGTCCTCAAGGAAAAACAGTTTGATGTTAAGCAGGGGAAATTGATTACTGTTTATCAATGCATTCGCTGTGCAAAAATCAAAACTAAAGCGTTGTAATAGAAAGTAGCTATAAACTCCAAGTATTGTTGCCCGATTGTTTTGGCCTTTTGACGGATGTAGGTTTTGACGTTACAGGAGCCATTATTGGTTTGTTGATTTATCTGTTCTGGTTTTCGGTTGAAAAAAGAAGGTTGACTGAGAAGCCAATGTCGGTAGTTCAAATCAAGGGAACTCATCAAGCTGCAAGCGATAAAAATTGACCTGTTTCGCAGTCTTTATTACGAAATTTCCATAATTGGCTGAGTTGTCTCCAGTGAAATAATATACTGCCATTCTTCTTCGCTCACCGGCATTATAGATAAGCGGTTACCTCGCCTTAATAGCACCATCCCTGTCAATTCCGGGAGTGACTTTAACTCTTTAAGCGTAATGTTACGGGATAATGTTCTAATATATCTAACATCAACCATTATCCATCGTGGCTGGGCGGGATCGCTTTTGGGATCAAAATGACTGTCATCAGGATCAAAGGCAGTAAAATCAGGATAACCCTCCTTAACGACTTCCATAATTCCAACAATGCCAGGTTGATCGCAGTTTGAATGATAAAAAAACACTTGGTCACCCAGTTTCATGGCATCCCTCATCATGTTTCTGGCTTGATAATTACGCACTCCATCCCAATGCTCGGTCCGGCTTGCCTTGCTGTAAAGATCGTTAATGCCAAACACATCAGGTTCCGATTTCATTAGCCAGTAGTTCATGGTGTTCTCATAGATGAATAAATATAAATAATTCCGGTTTGATAGTAAGCTGGTATTTATGGGCTATAGTTGGCTGAGATGAATGATTGTTTTGTTGATATAAGCCAATACTGGAAAGTATAGCCGGTTTTGTCTGTTAAAATGTTTTTTGAGTAAAACAGCAGGCAAAAAAAATGCGACTAATTAGGCCGCATTAAGAGAAGGATATAACGCTCTGATTTCCGGGAAGGAAGTTTGCATCTCAAGAGTTGTGCTTATAGTAACTTTAAAGAGTAGAAGAGGGAATGTGGCATATTGCCGCGTGACAAATTGTCGCAGAGGCGATGGAATAGCAGGCAAAAAAAATGCGGCTGATTAGGCCGCATTAAAAGAAGGATATAACGCTCTGATTTCCGAGGAGGAAGTTTGCATCTCAAGAGTTGCAGCTATAATAACCATAAAAATTAGAATAGGAAATGTGGCATATTGCCGCGTGACATATTGTCGCAGGGTCAAGGTATTTCTTGTAAGGCGTTACTTAACTTTGCAAAATCATTCAGTGATAATGCTTCAGCCCTCAATGTAGGATCAATATTTAGGGCGATAATGACGTCTTCGTCGATGAGTTTTTTTAAGGAATTACGCAATGTTTTACGGCGCTGCGAGAATGCCTGTACGACAACTCTATTGAGTTTTGTCATGTCGTTAACTTCAACTGGCGGTTGTTGATGCGGTACCAGTCTGACAATTGCCGACATGACTTTAGGTGCCGGGTCAAAGCTTTCAGGGGGGACGTCAAATAACAGTTCTGTTGCACAGAAATATTGCATCATGACGCTGAGTCTGCCGTATTTTTTACTACCTGGAGCTGCACAAATCCGGTCAACGACTTCTTTTTGCAGCATAAAATGCATGTCTTCAATACAAGAGGCATTATTTAGCAAGTGAAACATTAGCGGCGTTGAAATGTTATAAGGCAAATTGCCAATGATACGCAGTTTTTCATTATCTTTAGCCAGTTCTGAAAAATCGAATTTTAATGCATCGGCACTGTAAATTTGCAAATTATCATGTTGTTTGAATTTGTCTTTGAGCAATACCACCAGATCCCTGTCGAGTTCAACCACATCAAGACGTAATTTCTGCTGTAATAAAGGTTCTGTTAAGGCTCCCATGCCAGGGCCTATCTCAACCCAATGTTGGCCAGGTTTTGCCTGCAAGCTGGAAAGTATGCTGTAAATAATATTATGGTCATGCAGAAAATTCTGACCAAAGCGTTTACGTGGAGTATGTGTCATTTTATAAAGAAGGGTTAGTTGCCATTGTTAATGCCGTTTGCAACGCAAATTGCAGGCTGCCGATATCGGCTTTGCCGGTACCTGCCAAGTCTAAAGCAGTGCCATGGTCAACAGAGGTGCGGATAATAGGTAATCCCAGCGTGATATTGACCGCTTTTCCAAAGCCCAGGTATTTAAGCACTGGCAAACCTTGGTCATGATACATGGCTAACACGGCATCTGCAGAGTCCAGGTATTTAGGGGTAAATAAGGTATCTGCCGCGAGTGGTCCCTGGAGATTTAGGCCTTGTTGGCGGAAGCCTTCTAATACGGGTTCGATAACGTCAATTTCTTCACGGCCCAAGTGACCATTTTCTCCGGCATGGGGGTTAAGCCCACATACCAGTATTTTTGGATTATCAAGGTTAAAGCGTGTACGTAAATCATGATCCAGTATGCGAATGACGGCTCTAAGGCGTGCGTGAGTGATGGCCGGGCTAACTTCAGTAAGAGGTAAGTGAGTTGTCACCAAGGCAACCCGCAAGCCCGGTGTTGCCAGCATCATTACCGGATGCCCGCCGGTGATTTCGGCAATATATTCGGTATGACCGCTAAAGGCAAAGCCGGCATCATTGATAATGCCTTTATGTACTGGGCCCGTCACCATTGCATCAAAAAGCCCATCAATACAACCTTTCGTTGCTAGAGTAATAGTTTTTAATACATAACGGCTGTTCAACAAGTTTGTTTGTCCATACTGAACCGGTTCAGAGAGATCAACAGGGAGTACCGTCAAGTTTCCGGCTTTCTGCTTTGTTGGTGGTAACGAGCGGTCAAATTCATTTAACCGGATAGAAAGGCCTAACTGTTGTGCGCGTTGCGTCAATAATTCAGGGCTGGCTATTACGATGAGTTGGCAGGGTAAATCCTGCTGTGCCAGTTGGATGCAAAGATCGGGGCCTATGCCGGCAGGTTCGCCGGGTGTTAATGCAATGCGTTGTATGGTATTAAGAGCCATGTGCCATGTCATCTAAAAAAAAATTAATTTTACAGCATAATAGCGCAATAATTTTAAAAAATGCTGTCAATAATAAGTTTTAGGGGCAGTAAAACGAATAGCAAATTAGATGTTGAAGCTAATGTTGGGCATTCGATGATGACATAGAGTGCTGATTGACCACCAAGGAATGATTGCTTTATGTTGAATCAAACAAAATATTAATGCGCTATAACTTACCATTAAGTTAAATAAGGTTACAATAAACCCATTTTTGAAAAATGAAGGTTTCCTTTTGGCTGAAAAAATTATTCGTATTGCAACACGCCAGAGTCCGTTGGCATTGTGGCAGGCAGAGCATGTCGCAGAATTATTGGTACTGGCATTTCCAGGTGTCAGGACGGAATTAGTTAAAATGATGACGCGCGGCGATAAAATTCTCGATGCACCTTTAGCCAAGGTTGGCGGCAAGGGCTTGTTTGTCAAAGAGTTGGAGCAAGGCATGTTGGAGGGATTGGCTGATATTGCCGTGCATTCGATGAAGGATGTGCCGGTAGATTTTCCTGACGGTTTGCATTTGGCGGCTATTTTGACTCGCGAAGATCCAACAGATGCCTTTGTATCGAATCGTTACTCAGCGTTAAACGACTTACCGAAAAATGCCAGAATTGGCACGTCCAGTTTGCGCAGGGAATGCCAGCTTAAAGAAAAATTTCCTGATGCTGAAGTTGTCCCGTTAAGAGGTAATGTTAATACCCGATTAGCCAAGCTGGATGCGGGTGATTATGATGCAATTATTCTGGCATCAGCCGGTTTAAAAAGATTGGGTATGACTAAACGTATTACGCAATCGCTAGATACCGACGTGAGTCTGCCGGCAATTGGGCAGGGTGCCATTGGTATAGAATGCCGCACCGATGATTTGGAAATTAACAAAATTTTAAGTGCGTTGCATGATACAGAAACGGGTCTTTGTGTTTCTGCCGAGCGAGCGATGAATGCACGATTGAATGGTGGTTGCCAAGTGCCAATTGCAGGTTTTGCGCAATTACAGGATGGGCAAATAGTCATGCGCGGATTAGTTGGCAATCCTGATGGTAGTGTGCTGTATAGATCGCAACGTTCGGGCGGGTTGGATCAGGGTGAAGTTATCGGTCGATGGATTGCTGAAGATCTTCTGGCGCAGGGTGCGGATGAAATTTTGCAGGCGTTATTTCATTGATTAAATCGTTAAAGGGCGCGCAGGTATTAGTGACTCGTCCGGCACATCAAGCAGAAAACTTAAGTCATTTAATTGAAGCGTGCGGTGGTGTGGCTGTACGGTTTCCAACACTCGCTATTGCGGCGTTGGATAATTCTGGCGAGATAGACAATACCCTGACACATTTGGACGGGTATCAATGGCTTATTTTTATTAGTACTAATGCAGTAACAATGCACAGTTACTATTCAGATGATGTTAAAATTAAAAAGATTAAGTCAATACGAATTGTTGCAATAGGAAAGGCAACTGCGCAAGCCTTGGCTATGGCTGGCTTGCCGGTCGATTTAGTACCTGAAAGTGGCTATAATAGCGAGGCATTGCTGGCAATGCCGGAAATGAAGGATATTGCCGGGCAGCATTATTTAATCGTTCGTGGCAAAGGTGGACGTGAAGAATTGGCCGTTACGTTACGCAGTAGAGGTGCAATTGTTGAGTATTTGGATGTCTATAAAAGAATAATTCCGGATATTGACAGCTCGCAAGTCAGTTTATTGATTGCCCAAGATAAGTTGGATGTCATCACGATAACCAGTGGTGAAGCCTTGCAAAACTTGTTAATCATGTTGGCAGAAAAATATCATCAGCGATTGTTCGAAGTGGCTCTCGTGGTAGTTAGTAACAGAATAAGGCAAATAGCTGCCGACTTAGGCTTTAAACGAATTGCAGTGACCCAGAGTCCTTCAGATATGGCAATTCTTGAGACAGTATCAATGTGTGTAACAGGAGGAATAGAGTGGCCGAATTGAGTGAACAACAAGAACAAGATCTGAGCGAGACCAAACAAATCCAGCGATCGCGGAGTGGCTTATGGTTTGGCATTATTGTACTGCTCATTATTATTGGACTTGCAGGTGCCGGTTTTTATTTTTTTACACAATTACGAAGCCAACAGGAAGGCTTGGGTGGTGAAGTTAAAGGGCAGATGTCAAAGCAGATTGCTGACTATCAGTCCCAACTTGTTGCCATTCAGTCCCAACTTGCAACCATAGAATCTACTGTTGCCGGTAAAGATACTCACTTTACCAAAACACTTGCTGACTTCTCCAGCTTACACAACGAAAAATTGGAAAGTACCCGCAAAGAGTTGAATGATTCTATTGCCAGAATCCAGCGTCAACTGGGCAAGACCCGTGGTGACTGGTTAATCGCCGATGCCGAGTATTTATTAAGTGTCGCCAATGAACGATTGCATTTAATCGGTGATGTTAATACCACACGTGAAGCATTAGAAGCAGCCGATCAACGTTTAAGAGAAAGCGGAGATGTTGGTGCATTTAAAGTACGGGAACAGATTGCCAAAGAAATTGACGTGGTCAAGAGAGTTAACGTGCCTGATGTTGTGGGTATTTATGCGGCAATTCAGGCTATGCAAGATCGGGTTGATAAATTAGTCTTGTTTTTGCCTTACACAGGTAAAGCTTTTACACCGCCTGTTGCAGAAAAGGAGCCATCTGGTGAAGCAACAGCAGATCAAGGTATGATTGATTCAGCCATGGATCAACTGGAAGGCATCGTCACCATCAGACACTCAGAACATGAAGTTAAAGAAATACTGACACCCGAAGAAGCGCAATTTATTAAAGAGCAATTAAGAGTAAAGCTGGAAATGGTAAAAATTGCCCTGGTTCAGCATAATGAAGGACTTTTTCATTCCGGTCTGGCAGATGCAAAAAAATGGACAGAAGAGCATTTCACCAAGGATGTAGAGGTGAATAATTTTATTGCCGAGTTGGATAGATTTACTACTATTAAAATTCGCAGCCAGTTTCCTGACATCAGCTTATCGTTAAAAATGCTCAGGGATATTACCAAGCTGAGAATAGAAACAGATAAAAGTATGCAACCCGCTGAAACAGTTGTGCCGGTAGAGAATGTTGATGCCGTCAAGCCAACTGAAATAGTTGTACCTGTTGAGAAAATTGAATCAACGAAGCCGACTGAAGTAATCGTTCCCTCTGAAGCAGTACCTGCGGCGCAATAATAGAGAATATATAATGAAAAAATTATTTTATTTTCTAGGTCCCCTTATTGCCACAGTTGTCTTGGCATTTTTTGTCAATTACTGGTTACAGCAGTATGATAATCCGGGTTATGTGCTGATTGGCATTGGGCATTGGTCTCTTGAAACATCGCTGGTAGTTTTTGCCGTTAGCCAGATATTTGGTTTTTTTGTCTTGTATCTATTCTTCCGTATTTTGGGCTGGTTGTTCAGGCTGCCCGGGCAAATGCATAGTCGTGGTAAAAATATTAAATTTAACCGCTCTCAAGAAGCATTAATTGCCGGGTTGGTTGACTCTGCAGAAGGTAATTGGGAAAAAGCGGAAAATGTTTTAATTAAACACGCATCTCATAGTGGTGCGCCGTTAATTCATTATTTGACTGCCGCAAGGGCCGCCCAATCGCGTGGCGCATTTGATAAAAGAGATGAGTATTTAAGAACAGCTACTGATCAGGCACCTGATTCCAGTGTGGTTATAGGTCTGACGCAAGCTGAACTGAATTTGTCCGGGAATCAGTTTGAGCAGGCCTTGGAAACATTGACCCGATTACATTCCATTGACCCGACACATGCCAGCGTTTTAAAGCTATTGCATCAAACTTATCAGCAGGTAGGCGACTGGCAAGGGATAAGAAAACTCATTCCTTCGTTGCATACTAATAAAATTTTGATGGAGGCCGAAGTAAAGTTACTGGAAACCGAGGCCTTTAGTGAGTTGCTAAAACAGTCTGCTGAAAAAGGTAAGATTGAAGAAATTCAAGCATTATGGTCAGAAGTTCCCAAGTATATAAAAGCCATGGCAGGTATTTCGGCTATCTATTTTGCCGCAATGATTGATGCCGGGGCAGGTGCCGAGATTGAAAACGAGCTGGCCGGTACTTTATCCGTTGCTTGGGATGAAACCTTAGTGGTATTGTTCGGAAGCATTCAGTCGAATGATGTTGCCAAGCAGCTTGAAACCGCTGAAAAATGGTCTTATGTACATCAAGAAAATGCCGTGTTGTTAGCGGTTCTCGGTAACTTGGCTATTAAATGTGACGACACCTTTAAAGCTGAAAGTTATCTCGCTAAAAGTATCGCTGCAGAACCTACCGTTCAGGCTTATCAATTATTGGGTGATTTGTTGTTTGCACAAGGCGATAAAGATAACGCATTCAAGTGTTATAAGAGTGGTTTGGAATTGGCGTCCAGTGAAATTGTCAGTCGAATAGATACGGTATCATAATAATTTTGTAGTATATTAATGACGCTTTTTCAATCAAACACAAAAAAATTATGAGGCATAAAAAATGAAAGCAATCGTGGCATTTTTATTGGTATTTTTAACCAGTGCAGTCTGTTTTGCCCAAGGGGCCGATGATAACTTTGCCGGAACATGGAAAACCGCCGAGGGAAAGGACGTTGTTATTACTAAAGTGGGTGCCGGTTTTATCGGTGAAGCAATAGACAAAAAAGTGGTTATATTAAACGATGTCAAATTTTCTGACGGTAAATGGACTGCTACCGTATTTAACCCAATAAAAGAAGTAACCGCTGATTGCGAACTCTTCTTGGAAGGTAATAATCTTAAAATTGTCGCAACAAAAGGCTTGTTTTCTAAAACGATCTATTGGAAAAAAGAAATATAGTCATTCCGTCTGAATCGATCAAAATGTGAATACCGCTTTAATGCGTTATGGACGCTCCCAAATTGTTAATTCGACTACCAATTTAAACCGGGATGTTTTTACAGATTCCACTCTTGAAGAAATGGTATCTGTCCCTAATACTGCTACCGCAAATGTAATTAATCTATAAGTTACAGTTAGATACGCAAATAATAAGATAAAGATCAAGCACTATTCTGGTAGAATTTTGAGTATTACAAAGTCTGATCAATAACTTAACCATGCCAGCTATTAAAAAAAACCGTATTCAGCAGCAAATTGACCGCTTCAAAAAGTCATTTTTGCAATCCCAAGGACTAGGTGTTGAGGATTTTTTTCAGCCGACAGCATTACCAACATTATCGCCAATACCCCGCATAAACGCTCCTCGGTGTTCTTGCCCTTAGTCACGCTTAAAGCTTTCATTTTCCAAGTATTAAGTGATGACGGTTCCTGTAAACAGGCAGTGGCAGGCGTATTGATTGATCGTATCGTCGATGGACAATCAGCCAATACGGTTAACACGGGACCTTACTGTAAAGCCCGACAACGCTTACCACTAAAGGAACTCAGAGCAGCCACCACAGCTGCTGGTTTGCGTCTTCATAACCAGTCTCTGGCCGCGTGGCGATGGAAGGGTTATAACGTTGTCCTTACTGATGGAGCAACGGTGCAAATGCCAGATACACCAGAGAATCAGGCAGACTTTCCTCAGCTGGATAGTCAAAAGCCTGGTTTGGGCTTTCCGATTGCTCGCATGGTTGTGTTGATTTCTTTGGCTGCAGGAACCGTGCTCGACTATAGCCTGGGAGCCTATCAAGGCAAAGGAACTGGCGAAACATCGTTACTCAGTCAACTGTTTGGCAGCCTGTCAGTTGGCGACTTGCTGATGGCGGACCGCTATTACTGTACCTTCGCCATTATTGCGCTCTTGCAGGCTCGTGAAATTCCTGTGCTATTTCCACTACATGCCCGGAAAAAAGTAGATTTCAGCTTGGGTGTCTACCTGGGTGCAAGAGATCATTTGATTGACTGGACGAAACCCAAACGGAAACCGGTGTGGATGTCCAAGCAGGACTATAGCGACTTGCCGGAATCGATTACCGTCCGAGAGTTTGCGGTAAACGGCAGAATCTATTTGACCACCTTACTAAATGCAAAGGGCTTTCATAAGCAAGAGCTGGCTATGCTTTATAAGCAGCGCTGGAAAATTGAGCTGGATTTTCGTTCCATCAAAACCAATATGGGCATGGAAATATTACGGTGCAAAAAACCTGACATGGTAAGCAAGGAGATAGCTATCCACTTATTGGCATACAACATCATTCGTGGCAATTTGGCACAGGCAGCCAGCCTGCATGAGAAGATACCCCGCCAACTGAGTTTCAGGTCAGCAGTGCAACTGGTCATTCAAGCCGCCAAGCAGATGGTAGGCTTGACAGGGAACCAACTCATAAGCGCCTTGCGTGAATTATTAAAAGCGATGGCATCAACGGCCATTGGAAAACAAAAACGTAAGAGCCAGCCAAGAGCAGTCAAACGCCGACCAAAACCCTTTCCTTTGCTGATGGTGCCAAGAAACGAGGCATGTTTAAGCCTCTGACTTTGTTTTTTATATTTGCGGTAGCAGTATTAGTATCTGTCCCGGTTTAAGTCGGCAGCCGTTAATTCAATATCGATGTACCTTTGATCTGCACATAAACTGCGATGCCAATTTGTAAGTTAAGCGATACTGTTGATTTCCGGGTTATGTGCGCGAGCAGTGTCTGATTTCCAACCTGTAATCGTACGACACTCTGACCGCTGCGATCATCAGTAAGACCGGTGATGGTTGCCGGTAGCACATTCAAAATACTGGTGCCAGTCGTTGCCTTAAGGGCAATGCTGACATCTCGCGCGTAAATTTGTACACGTAACGAAGTACCAATTTTGACGTCGATCATCGGCAAACTGAGCGTGCCACCCGTAAAAGCGACATGGGTGAGGTGATAGTCGGTTTCATGTTCTATGATAATGACTTGCCAAACTGAGGAGGCTTCCCGGTCTTGTGCCAGTGGTACGTCGAGACGACTCAGCGTTTCCGAAAGAAATCCACAGGCCAGTGCCTTTCCGTCTTCCAGAATAACCAGCGTGTCTGCCAGTTGCGCAACTTCCTGTTGAGAGTGGGTAACATACAAAACCGGAATATTTAACTCTTGATGCAATCGACTTAAAAACGGCAGGATTTCCTGTTTACGCTTAAAATCCAGTGATGCCAGCGGCTCATCCATCAGCAATATTTCCGGATTTAAAGCCAAGGCACGGGCGATGGCAACTCGCTGTCTTTCGCCACCCGACAATCGATCCGGCATGCGCTTGAGTAAATGCTCGATACCCAGCAATTCCAGGATACGTTGAAGATCGATAGCGTCCGATTTTTTGGCTATTCGCTTCAAGCCAAATTGTAAGTTTCCAGCTACCGTCAAATGTGGGAACAGATTGGCTTCTTGGAATACATAACCCAATGCCCGCTTATGGGTAGGCAAAAACAGGTTTTTCTCACTGTCTTGCCAGACTTTGCCATTGATTTCCAGAAAACCTTGCTGTGCGTGTTGCAGACCGGCAATGCAGCGTAGCAGGGTAGTTTTGCCTGAACCGGAATGGCCGAACAATACAGTAATGCCGGTGCCCGGAAGTTGTAAGTCGACGTCCAGGATAAAGTCGCCGTAGTTGAGTTGAAAGCGGGCAGTGATCGGTTGCGTCATTTCAGAGGATGAGTAACAGGTTGGGTTTTTAATAGGCTGTAGAGCGCCAGTAGTACGGTAAACGAGAACGCCAGCAAGCAACCTGCCAGCCAGTGCGCTTCGCTGTATTCCAGCGCTTCGACATGATTGTAAATTTGCACTGATACCACGCGGGTTTTATCGGGAATATTGCCGCCAATCATCAGCACGACCCCAAATTCACCGACCGTATGAGTAAAGCCTAAAATAGTAGCGGTCAAAAATCCGGGTTTCGCCAGCGGTACAACCACACTAAAAAACGTATCAAAAGGACTGGCACGCAAGGTCGCCGCTGCTTCCAACGGCTGCTCACCAATGCTGGTAAACGCCGCCTGCAAAGGTTGCACAACAAACGGCATCGAATACAACACCGAGGCCACCACCAATCCGGCAAAGGTAAACGGTAACGTACCCAATCCCAACCAACTGGTCAACTCACCAATGGCTCCTGCAGGACCCATCAATACCAGCAAATAAAAGCCCAATACCGTCGGTGGGAGTACCAGCGGCAACGATACGACGGCATTGATTAAGCCTTTCCAGGCAGAACGAGTTCGCGCCAGCCACCAAGCCAGCGGAGTGCCGAGCAGTAACATCAAAAAAGTCGCTAAGCTGGCTACTTTAACGGTTAAAAAAAGTGTATCAAGATCGGCAGAAGTTAGCATGAGCGGCTCTTTATATTATTTGATGTTACCTGCCTGGAACAAACCACCTGAGATGTGACAAGGTTTGCAACCTCGTCTCCTACGTTTTGAAAGCTATAAAAGCCTTCAAACGTTTCGGTCGGGGTTGTAAGCCCATAGAGATCAAGTTAAGACATTTCACCACGAAGACACGAAGAGCACGAAGATTTTGCTTTGGTTTTTCTTCGTGAACTTCGTGTCTTCGTGGTGATTGTTTTCAGCTTAAAGTAACCAGCTTAAAGTAATGTCAGTTATTATTGGGGTAAATCGTAGCCGTATTTTTTGATAATAGCCAATGCCGGTGCGGATTTTAAATAATTTAGCAAGGCTGGTGCTGCCGGATTTTCAGCACCCTTCTTCATTAAAACTGCACCTTGGCGGATTGGTGTATGGCCATTGTCGGGAATAATCCAACCTGAGCCGTTAGTAATTTTACCGTTTTCAATCACTTGTGATAAGGCGATAAAGCCTAGTTCGGCGTTAGCGGTACTAATAAACTGGTAAGTTTGCGCGATATTTTCACCTTGTACGAACAAGGGTTGCAATTTCTCGAACAGTCCCTGATTTTTCAAGACCTCCACGGCCGCAGCGCCATAAGGTGCCAGTTTCGGATCAGCCAGGGCCAAATGCTTAAAGTTGCCGGTTGTTAAAATTTTACCTTGATCATCAATGTAACCGGGTTTTGCCGACCATAAAATCAGTCTGCCCTGTGCGTAGACGAAACGACTGTTCGGGACAGTAAAGCCGTCTTGTTCCAGCTTCTGCGGACCTTTTTCGTCTGCTGATAACAGTATCTCAAAAGGACCGCCATTTTCCAGTTGCGAAACAAATTTACCCGACGATCCAAATGATAAGTGGGCGCTGTGCCCGGTCGCTTTTTCAAATTCAGCGGCTATTTCCGTCATTGGTTTGCTAAAATTGGCAGCAACGGCGACCAGTACGGTAGCAGCCCAAGTGGTTTGGCTAAATAGCAGCAACATTGACAGTATGATTGCGCGTGAACAAGCATTAAGTAACATGATCTATCTCCAGGGTAAATAAAAAAATGGGCTTGGCAGGCCTTGCTCAATCGGCGAGGGCCGTATGTTTCCATAAGCTGTGCTTAAAATCTCAGCATGCTTTCTATATAAACGTAATTGACATCGACAGGGGCTGGAGCTTGCGGCGCATTTTCGGCGAATGAGCCTTTAAATAAATGGGTATAACCGGTTTCAAAATTCAGGCTGCTGTTAAAATCCCAGCGCGCAATTAAATCAATCTGTGAACCGACATTATTACCGCTACGACCGGTTTTGTCCTGGAGAATAAAACTAGTGCCGGTACAGGTGGCACCGCCCCAACAATCGGATGACTCTGCCAACCAGAATATGCGATGGTCAAGTTGTAATGACACATCGGAACGTGGCGCAAGGTTGATACGGTAGCCGGGCGAGTTGATGTTGGCCCGGGAGAATGCGCCGTAAATGCCGGTGGGGCCAAAGTCAAAACGGCGGGCCCCGTAAAGGGTATCAAAACGCTGGTCTTGATTATCTTTTGGGTTTTTGTCGCCGCTGGCGTAATCATATTCCAACCCCAGACGGGGTGACCATGGCATATCAATGGTATAACCGATATCAGCATGTTGATACCAGGCATTATGGTTGAGATTTTTACTGTTTGGTGCGGTGGTCTCCTGTACCGTGCCGAATTGACCGATGGTTTCCAGTTGAAAGTCAATTGCCGCCTTGGCGGGTTTGCTGAAAAAGCGCGTGCCGGACGTAAAATAGCGGCGGTGACGGGTTGGTACGCTGGTGCTGCTTCCTTCGTCAAGATGATACAAATACAACTCGCTGCTGATGCCTAAATCCAGATCATTCATTTCAAGGAATCCACCGGAAAACCAGGTGTTGGTATTTTCCCTGTCGAAAACTTGGTCATTGTCGAGCAGACCGGAGGAAGAAGTCGGGAGTCGATTGACCGGTGTGCTGGCAAAGCCGTTAAACTGCCAGTTACCGTAATCAATCACCCGTACCTTGACCCCGTTAAAGCTATTGATGGTGTTGCGGAAGGTATTCCTTGCCACCAGCCGCCGGCTACCGAAATTTAGGGTTTGCCTGCCGGCAATCACCTCAACGCCCAAGCCGCTGTATAATATATTTTGGTCAGACCAGGCAGCATAACCTTGTAAAAAATCCAAAGTATTGCTCATGGTGTTATTCATACCGGTACTACTGTCGGAATTTAATGCGCGGGCATCCATGAACTCGGTGCCAAGCCGGAATGAACTCAGACGGGCTTCCAGCCATAGCGTGGTTTGTAGTGGAATTTGCTGATCGCCGCCTTTACTGTTGGCTTTGAAAGATCCGGACATGGTTTCGTAGCGGGTGCGCTGTTCGAGTGTTGCAGACAGCCAATTCGGTAACTTCAAGGTATCGTGCAGATTCCAGACTGGTTTTTCATATTTATCTGATCCCAACAAAGCATCTTCCATTTGACTGGAGAAGGCACCAAAGGGTACCCGAGTGTAAGTTTTATTTTCCGCTGCTTCAATGGTATCGTTGCCGCTTATAGAGAAGCCGCCGACGATAATTAGTTTAAGTGCATGGCTGACAGTAGCCCCTGCCTGATTTTTTCTTGCTTGCATCACAATCACCGATAGTGTCATTAGTAAGGCGCATCGATGTTGTTTCGTCGATGTAACAGATCTTATTCAGATAAGTCTCTGTAATAAAAACAACTTCATTATAATTCGTTATGTATAAAAGTAAATAACGATAATAAATTATTAATTGTAGGTCAATCATAGGGAGACTTGGTTTTGTTAAAATGACTGATACCGAAAGGCCCTTCAGTTTGAAAATGAAGCCTGTATAAATAGATTTGATGAGAAGTAGCGAGCGCTGGTGGGGGATAAATGGGATAGCTTGGCCTGCGGTTATTTAGGACAATATGGTGTCGATTGCCTATTGGTTTGTATGCAGTTTTACATTCATTTGCAGCATTATAGTGACCTCTATTGTAAAGGCCACGCAACTGTAACCAAAAGCCGGATTACAGTTGCGTGGTGTAAAATTATTTGGCGACAGCCAGAATCACGGCGCCTGCTTTAAAGATAGCGGTGACAGCTTGGCCTTTGCGTAAACCCAGTGTTTCGACGCTGTCGTTGGTAACGGTAGCAGTAATTTGCTCGCCGCCCGTTGACTCAATGTCGATTTCGGTGTTGACTGCGCCAGATTTAACCAGGGTTACCGTGCCTGGTAGCTGATTACGTGCAGAAACACGATAGCCGCCAAAATCAGTGACGATGATGATTTGTGGAGCCTTGACCAAGGCAATGGCTTCAGTTCCGGTCTTGATGTTCAAAGTTTCGGCAGATTCCTTGGTAATTGAGGCTACGATGATTTCTCCGCCCTTCAAGCCAATATGAACTTCTGCATTGACTGCGCCGATAAGTACTTCACTGACGGTTCCACTAAATTGATTACGTGCACTTGTTTTCATAGTATTTCTCATTGGTTGGACTGAGGTTCAATACTAACACTATTAATAGGGGAATACTTAAGTGGTATATTCCGATTATGGCTAAAGTTAGTGGTAATTGGGCTAATTGTTTGGTTAAGAAGCGAAACAGTAAAAAGTTTACTTTGTAGAAATATGAGCGCCCTATAATTACACCAGTAAACTTGCATCGGCACTTGATTGGTTTTTTTAAATCAAATCTGTTGGCAGTATTCAGGATCAGATGCGGGTTTAATCTGTTACGTTACGTATAAAAGCAAATAACGATAATTGGAAATAAATTTTTGCTAAAAAAGAAACAAGGTTTGAGCTAAAAATGATTTTGGCTCTTTCAAGGATTCATAATCTGGATAATGACATGCAAAAAAAACAGCAAGACAGTATAGCCATGCCTTGGGTTGAGGGTGAATTGCGTTTGGTTGGTGGGCTGGATAGTCGCATGATCGGCTTGTTGAGGGCCATACAGCAAAGTGGTTCCATCAATCAGGCCGCCAAGCAAGTAGGATTAAGCTACAAAGGTGCTTGGCAGATGATTGAGCGTGCCAATAATCTTGCTCCCAAAGTATTGATTAGCACCGCTACCGGCGGCAGCAAGGGCGGAGGAACCTGCCTGACCACGGCTGGTCAATCGCTACTGCAGTTGTTTACCCGACTGGAGCAGCAGCATGAGCAATTTTTACAGCAACTCAATCAGGGTTTGGCCAACGATCCTGATGTGCAAATGCTGCTTAAACGCTTGGTGATCAAAACCAGTGCAACTAATCAGCTGTTTGGCACCATTACTGCCATTCAAAATGGCGCGGTTAATGCCGAAGTATTGGTTGAATTAAAAGGTGGCGAACAGCTTGTGGCTACCCTGACTTTGACTGGGCTTAAACACCTTGAGCTTTGTATCGGTGGCGATGTAGTGCTATTAATTAATGATCCCGAGATTATTGTCATCACCGATTCGGATAGCTACGTTTTGTCAGCGCGAAACTGTCTGCGCGGTACGGTGATTCGTATGCAATATGACGGCGTTGATGCCGAGGTTGTGATTAATCTGCCCAGTGGCGATAGTCTTGTTGCCACCATAACCCAAGCCAGTGCAGAAGCATTAGGTTTGAAGCCGGGTATTTCGGCCTGTACCGTTTTTAAAAGCAATGCCGTGATAATTGGCGCGATATAGCTATACATTTTCAGATAAATAATTTCCATGTCGACAGATACCATCCCTTCAAGGGATGGTATCTGTGTGGACTTACCGCGAGATAAATTGGCAGTTTAATTTCTGAAAGTCTATACTCCGCGCGGTCATGTTTACGGAGTTTATATCCAGTATTTTAAAAAGGTTTAACCACCGCCAAAATGATAATGCCTACCAAAAACAATACCGGTACTTCATTCATCCAGCGGTAATAAACATGGCTGTGCTGATTGCGGTCATGTTTAAAGTCGGCAAGCCACACGCCGCAAAAGTAGTGATAAACCAGTGCGAGTGCAAGCAGCGTTAATTTTGCATGTAGCCAGCCACTGGCAGAATAAAGTCCCCACGCATAATCAGTCAGCATCCAGATACCAAATATAAATGTCACTATCATGCCCGGCGTCATAATGCCGTAAAACAGTTTACGTTCCATTACTTTAAAACGTTCATTGCTAATTTCATCAGAACTCATGGCATGATAAACATACAGGCGTGGCAGATAAAAAAGACCGGCAAACCAGGTGACCATAAAAATCAAGTGCAGTGCTTTTAACCAGAGCATGGCTTATCCTTTTATAAATGTTTCAATAAGGGTTTTTATTTCCGCGGGATCAAACATGCCGGTTTTTTTTAGGGCAATCAATCCGTCCGGGCTAATTAAAAATGTGCTGGGTGTTAATTGTACATCGCCAAAGGCCTGAGCGTGTTCGGCTGTTAAGTCCAGTGCGACATGATAAGGCAGTTGCCGGTTTCCAGTCAGGTTAATGACATGATTAGGTGGGTCGTAAGACATGGCAACCGCTATAATTTCAAGGCCTTGCTGGTGATATTGTGTATAAAGATCAATCAAGTGGGGAATCTCTTTTATACAGCCCGGACAATCGGTTGCCCAGAAAGTGATGATAACCGGTTTACCGCGTAACTCTTTTAAGGCAATTTTTTTACCGGTAATGCTCGTAAATGTCACATCGGGTGCTTGGGTAGCGGTGCGATTGATGACGCTTACCAAAATAAATACCAGCAGTATTAATAAGGTGACCAATAAAATAAATCGAGTCTTTACGGTAGGGGAAGGGGATTGTTCGGGCATTTGCGTTAATGTCTCACTTGGCAATATCGGGATTATAGCAAAGCTGTTAGACTGTGTATTTTTTAACGGGTAATCTTTTTAATCAATAATGCCATGAAAAAAATTCTTATTTCCGACAAATTAGCAGAAGCTGGTATTAATTATTTAAATGAACAGTCAGGTATAAAAATACATATCGAGACGGGACTTAATGAAGAAGGGCTTTGTAAAATTATCGGCGATTATGATGCCTTATTGATTCGCAGTGATACCCAGGTTACCCCGGCTGTATTGCATGCCGCCAAACGTTTAAAATTAATCGGTCGTGCCGGTATTGGTGTTGATAATGTCGACATTCCGGAAGCAACCGAACTGGGTATTATCGTCATGAATACGCCTGATGCCAATGCGACGACCACGGCTGAACTGGCTATTGCACATTTAATGTCACTGAGTCGACATTTGCCTACCGCAGATCGCTCTATTCGCGCCGGTAAATGGGAGCGATCCAAATTAATGGGTTCGGAAGTCGCTCACAAGACCTTGGCGATACTGGGCTTTGGTACCATCGGGCGAATTGTTTCGCAGCGTGGTTTGGGCTTGAAAATGGATGTTATCGCTTATGATCCGTTTGTCGCGCCAGAAATATTTGCAAGCTTGGGCGTCGAATCCGTCAGTCTGGATGAATTAGTAATGCGTGCCGATTATCTTACTTTACATTGTCCGCTTTTTGAAAAAACCCATCATGTTATCGGTAGCGCCCAGTTAGCGATGATGAAGAAAGAAGCCATGATCATCAACTGTGCCAGAGGTGGCTTGATTGATGAAGCAGCGTTGTATGATGCCTTAAAAAACGGCCGGATTGCCGGAGCGGCTCTGGATGTTTATGAAAATGAACCTCCGGTAAATTCGCCCTTGCTGGAGCTGGATAATATTGTTTTCACGCCACATTTGGGCGCGTCAACCACTGAAGCGCAAGTGGCAGTAAGCGTGGAAATTGCCAGGCAGGCGGTGATGTTTCTGAAAACGGGTGAAGCAGTCAATGCCTTGAATTTGCCCAGATTGTCGGCGGAAGAGTTAAAAAAAGCGCATGAATTTATGAATCTTGCCACGATCTTAGGCAAGATACTGGTCGGTTTGGCAACCCAGCCCCTGGAAAAAATAGAGGTGGCTTTATTTGGCCGGGCTGCTGAAGTGGCAGTGCGTCCGGTATCCGTTGCGGCGTTGATCGGTGTCTTAAGTGGTAATGTTTCTACGCCGGTTAACCGCGTTAATGCCGAGAATATTGCCAAACGCCAGGGCATTACGCTGGTTGAATCAGTTACCCAAGAATCGCAGGATTATGTGTCATTGATTAAAGTAACCGGGCATTGTGCAGACCAGAGCATTACCTTGTCGGGTGCGTTATTGGGTGGTCGTCAACCGCGTTTGGTTTGTATCAATCATTTTGATATTGAAGTTGTGCCGGAAGGAACCTTATTAATTACCCGACATGATGATAAGCCCGGTGTAATTTCGGCAATCAGTACACTATTGGGTAATGCCAATATCAATATTACCCGCATGCAAGTCAGTACAGCAGATGGTTTGCAGCAGGCGATGGCTGTCATCAGTGTGTCGGAGCCATTAACCGATGCTTTATTAAAACAATTGTGCGGCATTGCTGCCGTGCATCAGGCGACCCAGATTACGTTATGAATTTTGATGTTATATGTTTTGACTGCGACAGTACCTTAAGCAAAATAGAAGGTATAGACGAGCTTGCCCGTCGGGTTGGTTTGGGTGAAGAAATGTCCAAGCTGACCGATGCGGCAATGAATGGAATTGTGCCTTTGGAAGCGGTTTATGAAAAACGTCTGTCGCTTATTCGGCCGGACCAAAACAGTATCGACTGGTTGGCTGATTTATATATTGCCGAAATAGTCGATGGCGTTAAAGAGGTCTTTGCGGCTTTGTTGGCTCAAGATAAAACCGTGCATATTATCAGTGGTGGCTTGCGTCAAGCTATCTTGCCGTTGGCAAAGCACTTGGGCTTACCGGAAAGTCATGTACATGCGGTTGATGTTTATTTCAACGAAGATGGCAGTTACGGTCACTATGATTTGAACTCGCCATTGGCCAGAACGGGTGGCAAAGCTGTCATTGTCGGCAGTCTTAAAGCGCAAGGTTCACTGGCAATGATCGGTGACGGCAAAACCGATCTGGAGGCCAAACAGGCTGGCGCTTATGTGCTGGGGTTTGGCGGGGTAGTCGATAGAGCGATTGTTCGTGAATTAGCTGATTTTTATACCACGGAACCTAGCTTGCTTTCGGTTTTAGAGCATATTTTATAAGCTTCCGTCGATAAGCATTACACAAGCTGTTGAAAGAGCACACCACGAAGACACGAAGTACACGAAGAAAGGCTAAGATAAAAAACGGTGTGTTCTTACCATTACTATCCCTTCAAGGCATAGGTATCTACACAACTTTTACTCATAATAAAAACAATGAGTTGCAGAAACACCATGCTCCCTCTCTTGTTGGAGAGGGCTGGGGTGACGACTGCACGGATGCAGGAGGTAGAGCAATGCAGGAGCAATTGCCGACGACTGCACGGATGCAGGAGGTAGAGCAATGCAGGAGCAATTGCCAAGGAGAGTAAAATCAAGCAGTTACATTCCCCTCATCCCAACCTTCTCCCTTTGGAGAAGGAGCAGTAGGACTTGTGTAGCTACCTATGCCTTCAAGGGGATATTATCTGTTCTGGCTTGGTAGCCTTTATTCCTAAACACACACTAATTTTTAAAGAGAGAAACAATGGCTGGACATAGTAAATGGGCGAATATCAAGCATCGCAAGGCCGGGCAGGATGCCAAGCGCGGTAAAATTTTTACCAAAGTCATGCGTGAGATTACCGTCGCAGTTAAAGCCAGCGGCCCGGATGCCGCCAGTAATCCAAGTTTACGTACCGCAGTTGATAAGGCCTTGGGTGCAAATATGCGCCGCGATACTATTGATACCGCCATTAAAAAAGCCGCCGGCGCGTTGGAAGGTGTTAATTACGAAAATATCCGTTATGAAGGCTATGGCCCTGGCGGTACAGCGGTTATCGTTGATTGTTTAACCGATAATCGTAACCGCACAGTTGCTGAAGTTCGTCATGCCTTTGCCAAAGCGGGTGGTAATTTGGGTACGGATGGCTCGGTTGCCTATCTGTTTAATAAAGTCGGTATCTTAAGTTACGCCCCTTCTGTTGACGAAGATGCGCTGATGGATGCTGCCCTGGAAGTTGGTGCAGAAGATGTGATTGGCTATGATGACGGTGCCGTTGATGTAATGACAACTCCTGAAATGTATTTAACGGTAAAAGATGCCCTGATTGCCGCAGGCTTTGAGCCGGACAGCTCTGAAGTCACCATGCAAGCAACCATCCAGGCTGAACTTGATGCCGATGATGCAGAAAAAATGCTGCACTTAATAGATCGCTTGGAAGATCTTGACGATGTACAGGATGTTTATTCCAATGCCGATATCAGTGACGAAATTATGGCAGGGTTGGATTTATAACCCCTAGGTTAGGCGATAGCCGTAACCCGGCACGCAGACTAAATCCTTTGTTAAAAATGGGAGTAACCATGAGCTTAAATTATGCACATGAGCCAATAAGCGAAGAAGACTATCTTCAAGGCGAGTTACTGGCAGAAACCAAGCATGAATATATTGATGGTCAAGTCCATGCGATGGCTGGCGCCAGCGAAAATCATAATTTACTGTCAGTCAATATAGTGACTGAATTAAAGAATCGATTAAAAGGTACGCCTTGTAGAGCATTTATGGCAGATATTAAAGTTAAAGTTGGAGCCAACTTTTTTTATCCCGATGTGATGGTGGTTTGCCAAGAGGATAATGACAGCGAGTATTACAAAACAGCGCCTGTTATTATTGTTGAGGTTTTATCCAAATCGACTCGACGCTTTGACCAGACTGACAAACGCCTGCGTTGTCAAAGAATCCCTACCTTACAAGAATATGTGTTAATCGAACAGGATAAGGGAGAGATTCAGGTTTTTAGTAAAAAAGACCAGTGGCAATCCTTTTATTATTATCTGGGCGACGACATTACTTTTTCTTCATTAGGTATTACGGTGTCGGTTGAAGATATTTACTATCAAGTCAACAATGAAGATGTATTGGATTTTTTGCGGGAAAAAGTTGGTTGATTTTGATGCCGCAGCTTTTAGAATGCGTGTAGGGAATTATCGGGTTTTATTTGATTGAGAGGATGACTTGAAAATTATTGATATTATAGACATCCTGCAACGGAAACAGGCTTATCAAAAGAGGTAGCTATGTTAGAGCATGTACAAATTATTGAAGAACATGGGCAAGCTAAATTTGCAGCCATTGATTTTGAAGAATACCAGTCAATTAAAGCACTGTTATCAGAACCTGAAAAACTGGCAGATTATTTAGATTATTTACATATGCAGACGATTAAACAAACTTCGTCTAAACGCCACACTTTGACAGAAGTTAAACAGGCTTGTGATTTTATTTAATGAGAATTTTAGGGATAGATCCCGGTTCAAGATTAACCGGATACGGAATTATAGAAGAATCGTCACGTGGCTATAAGTATATAGCCAGTGGTAGTATTCGGATTAAAGCGGATTATTTTCCGGATCGGCTCAAACAAATTTTTGACGGAATCTTGGAAATTGTTGATAACTATCAGCCTGATCAAATGGCCATAGAACAAGTCTTTATGCACAAAAATGCAGATTCGGCACTTAAGCTGGGGCAGGCACGTGGCGCTGCAATCTGTGCGGTGCAAACCAAAGTGATACCGGTATTTGAATATGCTGCGCGTCAAGTCAAACAAGCGGTGGTAGGGAAAGGCGCTGCCGACAAAATTCAGGTTCAACACATGGTAAAAATGTTGTTAAATGTCCAAGGCGAATTATCGTTGGATGCCAGTGATGCCTTGGGCATCGCAATTTGTCATGCCAATTATCAGCAAACGGCAATCATGCTTGCCAAGCAAGGTGTGTCGAGATGATCGGTTTTTTACGCGGTATATTGGTTCATAAAGCACCGCCTTTTTTAGTTTTGGATGTGCAAGGTGTTGGCTATGAAGTAGAGGCACCGATGACGACTTTTTATGACTTGCCTGCCATTAACGAAGAAATAAAGTTACATACCCATCTGGTCGTCCGCGAAGATGCGCATATTTTATTCGGCTTTTCTAACGAAGCGGATCGCACGTTATTTAGAACGCTAATTAAGGTAAATGGTGTCGGCCCCAAGCTGGCCTTAACGATTTTATCAGGACAGAGTGCGGAAGAATTTCATCGCTGCATTAATGATAACGATACGTTGGCCTTGGTGCGCTTGCCCGGTGTCGGTAAAAAAACAGCAGAACGCCTGGTTGTTGAAATGCGTGATAAATTACCGGATTTAAGCGACTCAGCGATAGTTAATACTGATAAAGCCGGTATGACTCAATCAGTAATCGGCAATCCAAAACAGGAAGCAGTGAGTGCTCTGTGTTCCTTGGGCTATAAGCCTCTTGATGCAAGTAAAATGGTGCAAAACATTAGCATTGAAGGTAAAAGCTGTGAAGATATTATCAGGCTGGCACTGCAAGGTGCGCTGAGATGATTGAAAGTGATCGACTGATAACGGCTCGCGGCAATACTGATGAAGAACGGCAAGATCGCGCCATTCGCCCCAAGCGTCTGACTGAGTACATCGGACAGAAAGAATTATGCGCGCAAATGGAGATTTTTATTCAGGCCGCAACGGCCAGAAAGGAAGCTTTGGATCATGTATTGATTTTTGGCCCGCCAGGATTAGGTAAAACAACGCTAGCCAATATCATCGCAGCGGAAATGTGTGTTAAAATTCGTCAAACTTCAGGGCCTGTATTGGATAAGGCGGGTGATCTTGCCGCTTTGCTGACTAATCTTGAGCCTCATGACGTGTTATTTATTGATGAAATTCATCGCTTAAGCCCGGCAGTTGAAGAAATTTTATATCCGGCTATGGAAGATTATCAGCTGGATCTTATGATTGGCGAAGGGCCTGCTGCCCGCTCAATCAAGCTGGACTTACCGCCTTTTACGCTGGTTGGTGCAACGACCCGCGCTGGTTTGCTGACTTCGCCGTTACGTGATCGCTTTGGCATTGTGCAACGACTCGAATTTTACGCAGTTGATGAGTTGGCCAGTATTGCCATACGTTCAGCCAAAGTTTTGGGTATTACCATGGAAGAAAAGGGCGCTTATGAGATTGCTCGCCGTTCTCGCGGTACGCCCAGAATTGCCAATCGATTATTGCGCCGGGTGCGTGACTATGCTGAAGTAAAAGGTAATGGCAGCATTACCGAACAAGTATCCATTCAGGCTCTGGACATGTTGAGAGTGGATAGTAACGGCTTTGACGCATTAGATCGTAAGTTACTGATGACGATGATTGAAAATTTTGACGGTGGTCCGGTAGGTCTTGATACGTTGGCAGCGGCTATCAGTGAAGAACGTGGCACTATTGAAGATGTCCTGGAGCCGTATTTGTTGCAACAAGGGTTTATTATGCGGACACCCCGTGGACGTGTTGTTACCCGGAATGCTTATTTGCATTTTGGCTTGCCGCTACCGAAACAAACAGGTGATCTTGGTGATTTTCTGGATTAATCCAGGATACGCCCTGCATGTCTTTACCGTGTAAAGTATGCATTCTGAGCAACCCAATCTTTGCACATTAATCGTCAACCATGCACATTAAAAAATTTATCTGGCCAATCCGTGTTTATTATGAAGACACTGATGCCGGTGGCGTGGTGTATCACGCTAATTATCTCAATTTTTTTGAACGGGCAAGAACAGAAATGCTCAGGGCAATGGGTTATGAGCAGGACGAGCTCATGGTCAATGACAGCATTATTTTTGTTGTTCGTTCCGTGCAGATTGATTATCTGCATTCTGCCCGATTTAATGAACAAATCCAGGTGAGTACAGAGGTAACTATCGTTAAAAAAGCCAGCCTGATTTTTGAACAACTGATTACACGAGGTGATGATGTTTTATGTAAAGGCATCATTCGTATCGCCTGTTTGGACGCTAAAAGCATGCGTCCTAAAGCAATTCCTGAAAACTTACTAGAGCTGTTAAAGAATGAACACTGATTTATCCATTTTCCATTTAATCAAAGAAGCCAGTTTTGTTGTTCAATTTGTCATGGTGTTGCTGTTAATAGCATCACTGGCATCATGGACGTTTATCTTTTCCAAACGCAAGGAGCTTAATCAGGCGATTGGCATTACTGACGAGTTTGAAGAACAGTTTTGGTCAGGAGTTGCCTTGGCCGATCTTTATAGAAAACTGGCCGCAAAGGATTTTGAGCCAGAAGGTATAGAGAAGATATTTTTGGCTGGATATAAAGAATTTTCGCGGATGCGCCAAACCGGTAATGTTGAACCGGCAGTGCAAGTCGAAAGTGCGCAACGAGTTATGCGTATCGAATTATCACGTGAACTGGATCGATTGGACGAACATTTGGCTTTTCTTGCTACGGTCGGATCTACCAGTCCTTATGTCGGTTTATTTGGTACGGTATGGGGAATTATGAATTCTTTCATGTCGCTCGGCAGTGTTAAGCAAGCGACACTGGCGCAGGTCGCACCAGGTATCGCCGAAGCGTTGATTGCAACAGCTATTGGTTTGTTTGCCGCGATACCTGCAGTAGTCGCTTATAACCGGTTTTCTACCCGATTGGACAGGCTGACAGGCCGTTATGAATTGTTTGTTGAAGAATTTGTCGTGCTGTTGCAAAGACAGGCGCATAGCAAATGAGCAGGAAACACGGACGCAGAAAACCAATGGCAGAAATCAATGTGGTTCCCTACATTGACGTAACCTTGGTATTGCTTATTATTTTTATGATTACGACTCCCATGTTGCAGACCGGTGTAGAAGTTGATCTTCCGCAAGCTGAATCCAAAACGGTAGAGTCGGAAGGCGAAGGCAATAATCCGCCTATTGTTATTTCAATTAAAGAACAGGGCCAGTTTTATATCAAGTCTGATAGTCAGGATGATGAGCCTGTATTACCTGAAGAGATAAATTCCCGGGTAGCTGCGATATTGATTAATAAACCAAAAACCCAAGTACTGATTAATGCGGATAAAGGTGTGAGTTATGGCACGGTAGTTACAGTGATGGCGGCATTAAAAAATGCCGGTGTACCTACTGTGGGGTTAATGACCAAGCCGGAAGAAAAATAGATTTAAATGGATAAGCAAAAAAGATTTACATGGCCATTTTTACTGGCACTGGTTTTACATTTTACGCTTCTGGGTCTATTTGTATTAAGTGCATTATACAAGCCGGAAGTAAAAGAAGAACCTAAGCCTGTCTCGGAAATTATCCACGCGACAATGATTGATACGGCTAGTTTGCAGGAAGAAGCGGCGGCCATAAAAAATGCCAAAGAGGCAAAAAAACCAGCTCCAAAAGAACAACTTGAGGCTGTAGAATCGAAAGAAAAAACTGCTGTAGCAGAACAAGCCAAAGCCGATGCGGCCAAACAGGCGAAAGCGGAAGCTGCTGAACAAGCCAAAGCGGATGCTGCCGAACAAGCCAAAGCGGACGCAGCCGAACAGGCGAAAGCCGAAGCGGCCGAACAAGCCAAAACCGATGCGGCCAAGCAGGCGAAAGCGGATGCCGCCGAACAAGCCAAAGCGGATGCGGCCGAACAAGCCAAAGCCGATGCTGCCAAGCAGGCGAAAGCGGAAGCGGCTGAACAAGCCAGAGCTGATGCTGCCAAGCAGGCGAAAGCGGATGCCGCCGAACAAGCCAAAGCTGATGCTTCCAAGCAGGCGAAAGCGGACGCTGCGGAACAAGCCAAAGCGGATGCGGCCAAGCAGGCGAAAGCGGACGCCGCCGAACAAGCCAAAGCCGATGCGGCCAAGCAGGCAAAAGCGGACGCCGCCGAACAAGCCAGAGCTGATGCTGCCAAACAGGCGAAAGCCGATGCAGCCAAACAAGCGAAAGCAGAAGCCGCCGAACAAGCCAAAGCAGAAGCCGCCGAACAAGCCAAAGCCGATGCGGCTAAACAGGCGAAAGCGGAAGCCGCCGAACAGGCCAAAGCCGATGCAGCTAAACAGGCAAAAGCGGAAGCCGCCGAACAAGCCAAAGCCGATGCTGCCAAACAGGCGAAAGCGGAAGCGGCCGAACAGGCCAGAGCTGATGCTGCCAAGCAGGCGAAAGCGGAAGCGGCCGAACAGGCCAGAGCTGATGCTGCCAAGCAGGCGAAAGCGGAAGCGGCCGAACAAGCCAGAGCTGATGCAGCCAAGCAGGCAAAAGCGGAAGCGGCCGAACAAGCCAGAGCCGATGAAGCCAAGCAGGCGAAAGCGGAAGCTGCTGCACAAGCCAAGGCTGAGGCTGCCAAGCAGGCAAAAGCGGAAGCGGCCGAACAAGCCAGAGCCGATGAAGCCAAGCAGGCGAAAGCGGAAGCTGCTGCACAAGCCAAAGCCGAGGCCGCTTCTCAAGCCAAGGCTGAGGCTGCCAAACAGGCTAAAGCAGAAGCTGCGGCACAGGCCAAAGCCGAAGCCGCTTCTCAAGCGAAGGCTGAGGCTGCCAAACAGGCTAAAGCAGAAGCTGCGGCACAGGCCAAAGCCGAAGCCGCTTCTCAAGCGAAGGCTGAGGCTGCCAAACAGGCTAAAGCAGAAGCTGCGGCACAGGCCAAAGCCGAAGCCGCTTCTCAAGCGAAGGCTGAGGCTGCCAAACAGGCTAAAGCAGAAGCTGCGGCACAGGCCAAAGCCGAAGCCGCTTCTCAAGCGAAGGCTGAGGCTGCCAAACAGGCTAAAGCAGAAGCTGCTGCACAAGCAAAAGCAGAAGCAGCTGCACAAGCGAAAGCGGAGGCCGCCAAGCAGGCGAAAGCCGAAGCCGAAGCTGCTGCACAAGCAAAAGCCGAGGCAGCTGCACAAGCAAAGGCTGAGGCGGCCGCACAAGCTGCTGTGCAAGCCAAGGCTGAAGCTGCAAAAGCCAAAGCATCTGCGTCAGCGACAGAAGCTGCACAGGCAAAACTTGCCATCCAGCAAAAAGTAAATCGAAGCTGGATTCGGCCCATATCTGCTACGGAGGGTTTAAAGTGCACAATCCGGGTTAGATTAATGTCTGATGGTACCGTGATAGATGCCGAAGTTGTTTCCAGTAGTGGCGATGAGATTTTTGACAGGTCAGCAGAAAATGCGGTTAACAAAGCATCGCCGCTACCTGTGCCGAAAGATAAAGAGCTATTTTCCAGAGAATTTAGATCGTTTCAGTTTTTGTTTAATCCAAAATAATTAAAGGGCTGATATTACAACTGTTGGTTTTTAAGATAGAAGATTGGGTTGTTTTTCAGGTAATTTACCGTATCCAGATGTCAACTCATTAAGTTGTTGAGTGTGATAATGACATCGGTTTTTTTGAGTTCAGATATAGAGGTGAGCGTGAATTTTTTTAGAAGAAGTTTATTAATTGTGCTGTTTGGTTTTAATTTACCAATTGGTTATGCAGCGCCACTGACCATTGAAATTACTGAAGGTGTTGAAAGTGCTGTGCCTGTTGCAGTCGTTCCTTTTGCCTCACAGGGTGCGCCGGTAAATATTAGTGCTGTCGTCAATGCCGACCTGGAGCGTAGCGGTTATTTTAAAATGATGAGCGAGCAAGGCATGCCTGGCAGGCCGAGTACGGCAGCAGAGGTTAATTTTAAAGATTGGCAGGCTGTAAATCAGAATTATCTGGTAATCGGGCAGGTTGTTGCTGGCGGTAGCGGTCAATATAACGTTCAATTTCAATTGTTTGATGTCTATAAATCCGGGCAGTTATTAGGTTACAAAATGACCTCTTCGGCAGCTGATTTACGTAGAACCGCCCATCATATCAGTGACCTTATTTTTGAAAAATTAACGGGCAAAAAAGGCGTTTTCAGCGGTCGTATTGCTTATATCACCACCAATAATCAAGGTACCAAGCAACAATCGCAACAGCTTCAAGTTGCTGATGCAGATGGCTTTAATCCTCAAACCGTCGCGTCATCAATTGAGCCGTTAATGTCTCCGTCCTGGTCGCCCGATGGCAAAAAAGTGGCTTATGTCTCTTTTGAGAGAAAATCAGCGGCCATTTATGTGCAGACATTGGCCACTGGTGAGAGAGTTCGCGTAGCTGAATTTCCAGGTATTAATGGGGCGCCATCCTGGTCACCTGATGGTTCAAGATTAGCTTTAACTTTATCCAAAGATGGTAGTCCCGATATTTTTGTTTTAAATCTGTCAACACGATCATTAACCAAGCTAACCAAAAGTTTTTCTATTGATACCGAGCCAAGCTGGTCACCTGATGGCAGTAGCATTGTTTTTACCTCTGACAGAGGTGGTAGTCCACAAATTTATAGCGTCTCCAGTCAGGG
Source organism: Methylobacter sp. S3L5C (assembly GCF_022788635.1). Lineage (NCBI taxonomy): Bacteria > Pseudomonadati > Pseudomonadota > Gammaproteobacteria > Methylococcales > Methylococcaceae > Methylobacter > Methylobacter sp. S3L5C. The sequence goes on from NZ_CP076024.1 coordinate 1,928,596, forward strand.
CGGACAGGAAAAGAGACTGACTTTTTCTGGTAATTATAATGCCAAAGCCAGTTTCTCGCCGGACGGTAAAAGTCTGGTGATGGTGCACGGCAATGGTAATGACTATCGTATTGCTGTTATGGATCTGGCAAGCCGATCTATTAATGTATTAACAGGTGGCCGATCAGATGAATCCCCCAGTTTTGCGCCAAATGGCAGCATGATCCTGTATGCTTCAAAAAAAGGCCGTACAGGATTCTTATCTGCAGTGTCATTAGATGGTAAGATGCAACAAAAGTTGGTCTTTAATAGTGGTGAAGTTCGTGAGCCTGCTTGGGCCCCTTAGTTTTTGGGGCTGAAACACAGTTATTTTATAGTTTGTAATTACTTTGGGAATTGAAAATGAGATTAAATAAAACACTATTGGCCTTGGCTATTAGTACTCTAATGTTATCGGCTTGTAGTGACACTGATGAAAAAGACACCAGTCTTACTGACGGTAGTCTAAATGAAACCAGTGGCATTAACGACGCTTCAACCAGTGGTTTAAACAAAGGTTCTGGTATGAATGGTTCAGAGCTTAATGGTTCGGGTATGAATGGCATGTCAGGTAACGGTGATTATGCCAGTACTTTGGGCCCCGAATTTAATGATCCTAATAACCCTTTGTCCAAGCGTACTGTCTATTTTATGTTGGATAGTAGTGAAGTTATGCCTGATTTTATTCCGGTTATTGCAGCTCACGCGCAATATTTGATTGCCAATCCGGGTCAAAAAATAACCTTGGAAGGTAATGGCGACGAACGTGGCTCTCGTGAGTACAATATTGCACTGGGTGAGCAGCGTGCAAAGTCGGTATCCAGCATGATGAAAATTAAAGGTGTTTCTGATAATCAGCTGAACATTGTCAGTTATGGTGAAGAAAAGCCGGTAGCTTTTGGTAGCGATGAGTCTGCCTGGGAGCAAAATCGTCGTGTTGAGATAGTTTACCAACCTAAGTAGATTACTAAATGAAAAAAGTAAGCCTTATTATGCTGCTGTCTGCTTGCAGTAGTGTTTATGCAGAATTGCCGCCTGTTGTTGACCATTCATTGTATCCGGCATCGGCAACTCCGGCGCCCGCTTCTGCCAATGCGCCGTCAACAAATGCTTTGTATGAATTGATGGGGCGACTGGAACAAATGCAAGCTGAAGTGCAGCGACTTACCGGCAAGGTAGATGAGCAGGCTTACCGTATTGAAGAGTTGAAAAAGCATCAGAGTACCATGTATTCTGATTTTGACGAACGCTTGCAAGGTATTGAAAATAAAGGTAATGGCGTTGATCAGCCGGCTGCTGAAGGCACTCCGGAAGCGGTGGGTGCAGGTGATACGGAGGCTAAACCAAGTGATTCTTCCGCAGCAGAACCTGTACCAGCGACTGAGCCGGTTCCTGCCAATAAGCCGGCATCAGCCAGTGCGCCTGCAGCAGAGAATCAGGCTCCCCAGCCAAAGTCTGATGGTGTACAAGTTTCAGGCCCTGAAAAGCAGGAGTATTATCAAGCCTATGACGAGCTTAGAAATGGACATACCGATCAGTCTATAGCGCAGTTTAATAGCTATTTAAGCAAGTATCCATCCGGACTCTATGCCAATAATGCGCAATATTGGTTGGGCGAAGCATATCGCGTTAAACAGGATAATGACGCAGCACGCAAGGCATTTAATGGTGTTATTGAAAAGTATCCCAATGGTGCAAAAGTACCGGATGCACTATTAAAATTGGGTTACCTGGAAATAGAACTAAAAAATTCGGCAAAAGCGCGTGAGTATTTAACTCGTGTTACTACGGATTATCCCAAGTCACCGGCAGCGTTACTGGCAGCAAAAAAACTGCTTAAGCTTAATGACGTTAAAAATTGACCGTGAGCTCACTTCGAATCACTGAAATTTTTTATTCTCTTCAGGGTGAGTCAAATACAGTTGGCATACCCACTGTATTTATCAGGCTCACCGGTTGCCCGTTACGATGTGTGTATTGTGATACCGCTTATGCTTTTACTGGTGGTAAAAAAGTAAAAATTACGGAAATAATTGCTCAGGCTGAGCAATTTGAAACGCAATATATTACCGTAACAGGCGGTGAGCCTCTGGCTCAACCAGCCTGTCTTGAGTTAATTACCCAATTGCTTGATAAAGGCTTTATTGTTTCCCTGGAAACCAGTGGTGCGATTGATGTATCTGGGGTAGATTCGCGAGCGGTTAAAGTTATGGATCTTAAAACGCCCGGCTCAGGTGAATTAAGTAAAAATCTTTATCAAAACATTGCTTTTCTTAACGCTAAAGATCAAATTAAGTTTGTGATTGGCAGTGATGAAGACTATGACTGGTCAAAAGCTGCTTTAGCTGAATATAAGCTGCCTGGTCGTTGTGACATATTATTTTCACCCGTTATGGGGCAGCAAAATCCAACCGAACTTGCCGAAAAAATTCTTCGGGATCGGTTGCCTGTTAGATTTCAAATCCAATTACATAAGCTACTTTGGGATGATGCCCAAGGTAAATAAATACTCATGCAAAAAAAAGCCATAATTCTTCTATCAGGGGGACTAGATTCGATTACCGTCCTCGCACTCGCAAAGCAGCAGGGATATGCCTGTTACGCCTTAAGTTTTGATTATGGGCAAAGGCATAATGCCGAGTTGGCAGCCGCTGCACAGATCGCCTTGGATTATCAGGTTGAAGATCATAAAATTATTAAACTGGGACTGGACTCCATCGGCGGCTCGGCATTAACTGATGAACATATCGCCGTACCTGATACGCTACAGGAAGGTATACCTGTGACTTATGTGCCGGCAAGAAATACTATCTTCCTATCCTTGGCTCTCGGTTGGGCAGAAGTGTTAAATCTGCGAGATATTTTTATCGGTGTTAATGCCGTTGATTATTCCGGTTACCCCGATTGTCGGCCGGAATTTATTAAAGCTTTTCAGCAATTAGCCAATTTGGCGACTAAAGCCGGAGTAGAAGGCGGGCATTTCACCATACATACGCCGTTGATTGCTCTCAGTAAGGCAGAAATTATAAAGCAGGGCGTTGCCTTGGGCGTAAATTATCAACGTACCGTTTCCTGTTACTCGGCTGATAAACAAGGTTTGGCTTGTGGTGTGTGCGACGCTTGTCGCTTAAGAAAAGCTGGTTTTATGGAAGCAGGTATAGTTGATCCAACACGATACAGAAATAGTTAAAAAAAGTCTTGCAAGATATAAAATTATCTCTATAATAGGCAATCTTTGTTGGGTCGTTAGCTCAGCCGGTAGAGCACCGCACTTTTAATGCGATGGTCGCGCGTTCGAATCGCGCACGACCCACCACCAAAGATAAAATAAATCAAGCACTTACGATTAGTCGAAGTGCTTTTTTTATGTCTGAAATTCCTCCACGTGACAATTGAAAATAAAAAGCCATAAAACACAGCAACAACTGTCAACAATTCAGGCATAAAAAAACCGCATGGTTAGCGGTCTGATTATTTATGAATCAAGGGTATTTACTTATTCAGCATCGATTATATAAATTGACTGGACAAAGAAAACCTTTATATCTTGGCTACTCATCGGCTCTAGTAAAACAAAAAGTCTGTTCTCCTTGTCGGTTTAACTCTGCGATTTCTGCCGCCTGTTTGCATTGGCTTTGATTTTGGTGCCATCCATACTAATGTCGCCCAGTTTTAATACGCCCATACTTTTACTTTTGGTTTTTCTTGATTCATTTTCGACACATTTCCTGTATTTTAGGTTATTTTAGAAAATGTGAATGGTTTAGTGTAGCCACATTAGATGGCTGGGGTTAGGATAATAAAATCAATCAGTTACGCTTCTCTCATCCCAACCTTCTCCCTTTGGAGAAGGAGCAGTAAGACTTTTGTAGATATCGATGTCTTTCAAGGGATAGTATTTTTCGAAATAGAAACTATCTAACTGAAAATGTATAAAAAATAAAGCCTGGTGTCTTCGTAGTGAATAAAAGATGTAAAGTAGGTTAGCGGTTAATGTGAACTACTTTGGCGGGTGCAAAGCCATTAAAGTAAGTTGCTGTCGCGCCGCTATAGGCACCGATATTTGTACTATACAAAAAGTCGTCACGCTCCAGGTTGCCAGGGAGTTCTTCGGTTTTTGAAATAACGTCCAGTCCGTCACAGGTAGGGCCGAACACCGTGCAAATCTGCGTCGATCCTTTTTTGAAAGAGTCAAAATGATATTGACAGTGGTCAAAAATAATACCGGAAAAAGTGCTATAGACTCCGTCATCAATGTAATAACATAGTTTTCCATGTCGAATCGCTTTGCCGATGATCTTTGATACTGCCGTCCCAGCGGTGGCAACTATAAATCTTCCCGGCTCGGCAATAATTTTTATATCGACTGGAAAGAGTCTTTCCAGTTCAGTATTTATCCGCTTTGCCAATTCGCTGAAAGGCTTTACCGAAGCATCATAGGGTGCAGGAAAGCCACCACCAATATCGAGTAAGTTCATCTTGTCGTAGCCGCGTTCTTTAGCCTGCTTGAATATACGTGCCGCAATATTGAGGGCCTGTATGTAATTCTCAAAATTTGTGGTTTGGCTACCAACATGAAAGCTCAGTCCTTCGACGCTGAGCCCTGCCTTTTCAGCGGCCAAAATGATATCGACTGCCTCGTCAGGTTCTGCACCGAATTTTGATGATAGCTCTACCATTGCGCCGGCATTGGAAACCCTGAGCCGAAGCACAACTCCGGAGTTGGGCGCGAACTGACTGATCTTGATGATTTCCTCCAGGTTGTCAAAAGTGACCAACGGCTGGTATTGGTCAAGCGCCATCAGCGTCTCATTTGCCTTGATTGGATTGGCATAGATAATTTTATCCCAAATCCATTCATGTCGCTCCTTTTCGGGCATAGCCTTGATATTTTCGTAGACCATCATAAATTCGGGCATTGACGATACGTCGAAACTGGCACCCACGTCGAACAGGGTTTTTATTATGGCCGGATCGGGATTTGCTTTGACTGCGTAATAGGCTTGGACGCGGGGAAGATAGCTTTTAAAAGTCGTATAATTGCTTCGTAATTCGTCGTGATCTATCACGAATAGCGGTGTTTCGTGGCCTTCAGCAAGCTGTTGTAAATCTTTTGCAGTAATCATGTGAATTTCCTTCGTTTTACTGTTTTTATAACAATATTACCGAGTGTGAGACACGAAATAGGATTCATGATAAGTCACTAAATGTAAGCCTGATAATGTTTAAATAAATTAAAATATCCGCGACAATTTAAAAGAAGAAATCATCAGAAAACTTTGGATTAAAAAGACCAATGGCCAATATTTCAAACTTTCAGGGACGCCAATAAAAAGCAGAAAAAGTGCGGGAAATAAAACACCATTTACGGTAATGGGTACCCCTTCGAAACCTGCTTCTTCAGAAATATTATAGCGTGCAAGTCTCAGCATCCCACAGGAGACAAAAAATAAGGCCACTATAATGCCTAAAATACCTGGGGAGCTTAGTGAATAAAACAACAAGGCAGGAGCAACGCCAAAAGATACCAAATCAGACATGGAATCGATTTGTTTACCAAAAAGATTTTTTTGATGCAGCAGGCCGGCAATTTTCCCATCCAGTACATCAAACACCACGGCTAAAAACAGCAACAAGGCACTCAAATCAAAGTGGCCGTCAATTGCCAGTAAAATTGAAAGGATGCCGCAGCACAGATTGCCAACAGTAAAAATATCAGCAACTTTCATTAACCTTAAAATATTCATATCCTTTCCTTTGATTAACAGTATGATTATTGTCAGCATATAATGAGACCATGACAAAATGATGACATGCATGGAAGGACAAATGACCTCGATAATTAATTGCACGCTCTGTGGTAAAATTAGTCAACATGAGCGATATTTTTGCGCTTTCATTGTTCATGAGTTGCAACACTAAGGCCATAAAAATTAATTATTTATGGTAAAAATTATGAGCAATCGAGACAACATAAATCGAAACGGTAACTCCTCGTCCCATAGTCGATTAAGCGTTAAGTAATAGCGACACCAATACGACGAAACTTACTTAAACGGTTCATCAATAAAAATTGGTTAAAAATTGATATTTTAGCAATTTAATGGTGTTATAAAATCTTGATCAAGAAAGCGTTCAAACAATATTTATACTAACGATTCATTCGAGGCTTAGTCTGTTAAATTAGCTCGGTGCTTTTCGTTAATAGTGAAAACAATTAAGTGTTAATTGACTATGGATAATGATGCGTTGATAAATGAAGCCCGACATCTTTATGCGGCATTGTTCCTTGAGCAATATTTGGGATCTTTGGAAAATAAAGCCCGATTTGATCGCCTTGATCGATTGGTAATTTGGGCTTATTGTCGTTACCAGCGTCGATTAAATCACTGCGTTTTGTGTTATCAGTATCGATTATCGGAGTGCGTTCGGGAATTTTTGAAAAAAGAGTGCAGGTTTTGCCCAAAGGACTTCAAGAGTTTAATTGACCGGGAACAATAGTGAGCACAGATTTGTGAGTGTAAGGATATCGAAGCAGTTGTAACAGGGTATTTGTCTACATTTATAATGACCGCATTATCAGTAATAAAAGTCTGTTTGTCATCAAATTTTCATTTTTTTTTAGTACAAATAATCAACAATAAAGCGAACTATTGATTATATTGGCGGTTCTTTTTATAAAGAGCGATTCAGGCCAAGTGGATAGTTACAGCTAAAATTACTTTGTAATACAATCAGGTGTGACATGGTAACTACAAAAAAAATCATTTTAGATCCCTACAAAGATATCCTGAAGCAAATACTTGCCGAAGTGGTCGATTTACGCCAAAAAATTGAGACTAAAGCTAATCAGCGCCTGCAAAAATATACGGGCAAATTTAAGTCCGGTTACTTTTCTGACAGCGCCGGTAATCTTGCGCATTATCTTGCCATGCGGCAATTTGATCTGCGGCATTTACAAGATCGCCTGGCTCAAGCCGGTTTATCTTCGTTAGGTAGAGCTGAGGCTTCGGTATTATCGACCATGGATTCACTAATCGATATATTGAAACGGGCAACAGAAAAACATTATTTGCCTGATGAAAAAAAAACCAGCAAATATGGCTTTAACCTCGGCCGGCAACTTCTTAAGCAACATACTATCGATTTATTTGGACCCTCTCCTGAGCAAGGTAGAGCACATGTCATGGTGACTCTGCCAACCGAAGCCTCCCTTGATTACTTGCTGGTCAGTTCATTACTGGAAAAGGGGATGACCTGTGCCCGTATTAATTGTGCGCATGATGATCCGGTTATCTGGGAGGGAATGATAAAAAATATTCGTCGTGCGGAAATTGAAACGAGGTGTTCCTGCCGTATTCTTATGGATCTTGCCGGGCACAAAATTCGCACCGGGCCTGTTGAGTTGGGACCTTCGATTCATCATATTCGTGTACAAAAGGATCTAACGGGTAAAGTCGTGGCACCTGGGTATTTGATTTTAACAAGCAATCCGGAAAGCCGGTCTATTGATAGTACCTTATTTAGAGTGCCTATCCCAAAACTACTGCATAACGAACTGGTACCAGGAATGCACTTGGGGTTTATGTCCAATCAGGATAAGTCGCGTTACCTGAAAGTAGAAAAAGCGCTTTCTGAAACGGATTGGCTGGTGAGTTGTGACAAAACGGCTTATCTTGTTCCAGGTTGTGCGGTAACACTAACAACAAAGCATCAGTCTGATAACCAGACCTCGGATAATCAGTTTACCTTGGGAGAGTTTACCGGCGAACCTCTGGATATAAGGGTATTTAAAAATCAGTTGCTGTTGTTAACCAACGGTAATATCAATGGCAAACCTGCTGAGCAGGATGAAAATATCTTGATTCATCCTGCTCAAATAGGCTGTACGCTGTCATCGTTAATAGAAAAACTTAAAGTAGGACAATCAGTCTGGATTGATGATGGAAAGCTGGGTGCTGTTGTTGAGGCGGTGACAGAGCAAGGTGCGTTGTTACGTGTAACCGTGGCAAAAGCCGGTGGTGTCCGGATACAAAGTGACAAAGGCATAAATTTTCCTGAAGCCGAGTTTAATTTGCCTGCTCTCACACAGAAAGATTTAATTGATCTGGACTTTATTTGTGTACATGCCGATTTGGTTGGCTTTTCATTTGTTGAAACGTTGGCAGATATGGAATGTTTGATGTCCGAACTGACAAAACGCAAGGCCTCAAAACTACCTATAATCGCCAAGATCGAAACTAATCGCGCAGTAAAAAATCTTCCTGATATTATATTGGGAACAATCGGCAGGCATAATCTTGGCATCATGATTGCCAGAGGTGATTTAGCCGTAGAGTTGGGCAGTGCAAGGCTGGCTGAAATTCAGGAAGAGATTCTGTGGTTATGCGAAGCCGCTCATGTTCCTGTTATCTGGGCAACCCAGGTACTTGAATCCATCACTAAAAAAGGTACACGGTCGAGGCCTGAATTTACCGATGCGGCCATGGCGGTTAGAGCCGAATGCGTTATGTTGAATAAAGGCCCTTATATTCTTGATGCTATAGGAGCATTAGTGAGCGTTATGGTGCGCATGCACGAACATCAAAGAAAAAAGTTCTCCCGCTTAAGAGCCTTGCACTGGTAAACAGCTAAAACCCTACTTTAGAACTAAATTATGTCAGCCAAACAATGAAAAAAACCAAAATTGAGAAACACAAGCTGCTCTTGCGGCATTTAACGCTTGACGATTACGATAATATTGCGGCTTTAATGGAGCATGTTTATGGTAATTTAGGCGGAGCCTGGAAGCAAGACCAGTATGCTTCACAAATTACGCGATTTCCTCAAGGGCAGATTGCCATTGAAGATAATGGCCGGTTAGTCGCTGCTGCATTAAGCATGATTGTTGATTATGCGCGCTTTGGCGATGTCCATACTTATGCGCAAATTACCGGCGACGGCTATCTGACACATCATGATCCGCATGGTGATACCCTCTATGGTGTCGATATTTTTGTCCATCCGGATTATAGGGGGTTACGCTTGGGCCGACGTTTGTATGACGCGCGTAAAGAATTATGCCGGAATTTGAATCTACGCCGGTTTATTGCCGGTGGCCGGATTCCCGGTTATGCCCAATACGCCGATACGTTGACTCCGGTACGTTACATCGAAGAGGTCAGGAATAGGGAAATCTTTGACCCGGTACTTTCATTTCAGCTGCTTAACGATTTTCATGTGCGTAAGGTAATAACCGGATATCTTCCGGTAGATGCCGACTCAAAAGGCTTTGCGACACTTCTTGAATGGGTCAATCTTGATTATGTCGATAAATTGCCCTCGATTGGCGGTACCAAAAACATTATTCGTTTAGGTGTTGTGCAATGGCAAATGCGAACCTTGACCAGCGTCGAAGAACTGCTTAAGCATGCCGAGTTTTTTATTGATGCGGTATCAGGTTACCATGCCGATTTTGTGCTCTTTCCTGAATATATGAGCGCTCCATTGATGGGCTTGTTTAACGATAAAAACCCTCCCGATGCCATTCGCGCCTTGGCGGGTTTTACCAGCGAAATTCGCAATGGTCTATTGGAAATGGCCATGTCTTATAATATTAATATTATTGCCGGATCCATGCCGGAGTACAGTTCTCATGAACTTTATAATGTGTCATGGCTGCTCAGACGTGATGGTACTTTTGAAGCCCAATATAAAATTCATGTCACTATTGACGAAGTGAGTTGTTGGGGTGTTCAAGGGGGTGATGCGTTAAAAGTATTCGATACCGATTGTGGCAAGATTGCCGTATTAATCTGTTATGATTCTGAATTTCCGGAACTGGCCCGTTTGGCAACCATGCAGGGGGCGCAAATACTTTTTGTGCCCTTCTGGACCGATACCAAAAACGCCTATCAACGGGTACGCTATTGCTCGCAGGCCCGAGCCATTGAAAATGAATGTTTTGTGGCGATTACCGGCAGTGTCGGTAATTTACCCTATGCAGAAAACATGGACATACAATATGCCCAAGCGGCTATTTTTAGCCCCAGTGATTTTTCCTTTCCGCATGATGCCATACTAGCGGAAGCCACACCTAATACCGAAATGACCTTGATTGCCGATGTTAATCTGGATCTGCTAAAGCAGGTTCGTACTCGTGGCGCAGCCCGCAATCTTGCAAACCGACGATTGGATCTGTATCGTTTGGAATGGGTGTAGTTTACCAAGAGCTTTTGTCTTTTTGTGATGTGGCTGGACTGAAAATTTGCTTGTTTTTACATAAGGACACACCGGTTTTTGACAGTGTGTCAGACGGTCAACACTACAGCATACTTCCAGGTTAAGCATTTATTATTGAGCGGATTATCTTTGTTGTTGAAAATGAATCCGGTGATTATCGTTGTGGTGACGTTACAATAGTCAGTAACAGGTTACCGTTTTTTTAACGGTAACAGACAATTTTTAGTCAATCGCCAGCGCTCAATAACAAGGAATACTGAATGAACAATCACTATGAATTACATCCACTTTGTACCTATTTTCCGCGTATGGGGGCGACTGATTTTGATGCGCTAAAAGAGGATATTCAGAGTAACGGGCAAACACATCCTATTTACACGCTTGACGGTATGATTCTTGATGGCGGTAACCGTTATCGTGCTTTGTGTGAGCTGGGTATGGAACCTGTCGTTATTGAATATACCGGTACCAACCCTACCCAGTTTATTCTGTCATCAAACTTACACCGTCGGCATTTAACGCAAGGGCAGTCGGCTGCTATCGTTTCAGCATCTCAAAATTGGGCAAATGCACAGGCCGAAGGTAATTTGCAATTACGCACGGTTACGCCAGCGGACACAGCGGCATCCAGAGCTAAACAATCGGGGGTAGGCCAGCGCACCCAACAAATGGCCGACAAACTGATTAAGGAAGCGCCCGAAGAACTGATAATGGAAGTTATTGATGGTAAAAAGAGTTTGCTTACCGCGCTTAAAGAAATAGCACCAGAAAAGCCGGAAGTGGAAAAACCTCAACCGGCTCCCGTGATAGAAGCGGAACCGGAAGACAGCAGCGAAGAACAAAATGCTCTTGTCAACGAACAGCAAGGTATTATTGCGGCGTTGCAAGCCGAGAATGCAGTTATGCTGAAAGTATTTGAGGCCGATGACCGGGTTAGCGCTTCGCTTGAAGAAGTGAGTAAATTAACTGAAGTGAACAGGGTTTTAAATAGTCGTTTTAATGACTTGCTGGTAGAAAAAACCGAGGCAATCAAGGTAGCCAGTTACTGGGAAAACAAGTTTTTACAACTTGAGACAGAGTTGAACAACCGCACTGACTCAATAAGCTAAGTTTTTTGGGCTACCCATTTGAAATGGTAGCCTTTATTTACAAGTCGCTAAAATAGCCTGATTGAAAATATCCGCATGACTTTCCAGTAAGGTGAAGTTTTCTTTCGCTCGGGTAATCGCGGTGTAGACCAGTTCACGGGTCAGTACTGGGCTTTTGGTTTCCGGCAGAACCAGTGCAACATGGTTGAACTCCGAGCCTTGGGATTTATGTACCGTGATGGCAAAGGCCGTTTCCACATCCGGTAGCCGCATGGGTGATATCCAAAGAATGTTTACCGCATCGTGCGCATCTTCGCCGGGAAAAGCTACCCGCAGTTTTCCGGTACTATCTTTAAGAGTGATACCGACGTCGCCATTCATCAAGCCCAGATTGTAGTCGTTGCGGGTGATCATAACGGGGCGGCCTTCATACCACAGCGTTGGTTTTTGGCCGGGAAATAACCACTGTTCTATACGCTGATTTAAACCTTCAACGCCCCAAGGACCTAGCCGCAAAGCGCAGAGAACCTGAAAAGTATCAAAGGCTTCCAAAACCTGTTTTGCCCAGTGCGGGTATTGCATTTTATCGGTCGGGCGTTTTTTTCGAATAACGTCAAGATAATAACCATAGCCTTGGCGATTTTTAGGTTGGCTATCGTCCTGTAGTCCGGTATTGGCTGTTAGCAAGTTTTTTAAATGGATATCAGCCGGATGGCTCAACAGTAGGTGACCAAGATCCTGATAGCTTGTGGTATCTTTTAAAATAGCCTGAGCCAGTTTGGAATCACCTTTGTTGACGGCTTTGGCTAATTGACCGATACCGCTGTGCTCACCAAAACGATGGCTATGGCGAAGCATGACAGTTTGCTGGTTAATAGCCGAGCCAACCAGGGCGTTTTCACTGAGTGCTTCATCACTATACGGCCTGATCCAAGCATGGGTTGGTTCGTCATAAGCGCTGTTTTCAGCGCCGCGACATAAATCCCCCATCACCGAACCCGCCTCGACAGAAGCCAATTGATCCTTGTCCCCCAGCAATATTAAACTGGTGCTTTCCGGCAAGGCATCCAGCAATGATGCCATCATTTCCAAATCAATCATCGACGCTTCATCAATGATAACGATGTCAGCTACCAAAGGATTATTGCGATGATGGACGTAGTGCCGTGAGTCGTGCCGAGTACCCAGCAAGCGATGCAGGGTGCTCGCTTTTTTAGGAATAACCTGTTTAATGTCTTCAGGAACTTGTAGTTTTTCTAACGCTTTGCTGATCGATTCACTGACCCGCGCTGCGGCTTTACCGGTAGGTGCTGCCAGTAAAATATTGAGCTTGCGGGTATTGCCGGATTCATCGTTAGCCAGTTTAATCAGTAAGGCCAGCAGCTTGGTCAGCGTCGTGGTTTTGCCGGTGCCGGGGCCGCCGGTAATGATGGCAAAGCGTGCACGCAATGCCAATACGCAGGCAATTTTCTGCCAATCAGGACTTTCGGGGCTTTTGGCCGCAAACAACAACTGTAATTGCGCTTGCAAAGCGGTGGGCAGTTCGGTTCTGATCGGTTGCAGTCGTTGTTGGATGGCTTGATCGAGTATTTGCTGATACTGCCAATAACGCCGTAAATAGCAGCGATTGCCCTCCAGAACCAGTGGCGTATTGCCATGACCCAAGCCAACCAGCGATGATGCGCTCAGAGCCGTTTGCCATTGTTCGAGTGTATAAGCTTTAAGTGTCAATAATTCGGCAAGGGCTTGCGCATCGCTTAAAGCGCCTATTGTTGATTCATCAACCTCGGTCTGGTTGTCATCATCGCCAGAAATAGCCAGCGTTAATTCGGGCTGTTGACAGAGTTTTTCCATCTCCAGATAAACTTCACCCCGGCCCAACTGATGACTGGCAAGTGCTCCAGCCCAAAGTACCCGATCACTGGCATCAGGCTCCTGATCAATGAGAAAGCGTACAAAAGCCCTGTCCAAATGCGTTAACCAACCCAGACTGATCCAGTTATCGATACTGTCAAGAACAGATAATCCTTTGGTCATACTATTTCTCCGTGCTTATTTGAACCCAAAAACAGCATATCCATACCTTCAATCAATGCTTTCGGCGGTTTATGGAAAATTCTGCCACTTAACGGGCCATTTACGCCGCGTAAAAACAGATAAAGACCGCCGCCGATATGGGTATCGTAATCGTAGCTGTCGCCCATTCTGACTTTTAATAACCGGTGCAAGGCCAACAGATACAGGGCATATTGCAAATCATAGCGTTTGGCTAACATTGCCGTTTCCATTGTTTCTTGTGTGTACGCGGCATCGTTATTGCCAAGGCCATTAAATTTGTAATCGGCAATGTAGTATTGCCGGTTATGGACGAATATCAAGTCAATAAAGCCTTTCAATAAACCGTTTACCTGTGCCGGTAATAAACGTGGCCTGGGTTTACCGGAAAAGGTATGCAGGGTAACCAAATGATCCAAGGCCTGAATACTGACATCCTCTGCACCAACAAGAAACTCAAGTTCAGCTTGGTAATCATCAACTTCAAGATCAGCCAATCTAAAAGAAGACCCTTCCAGTAACGGCATGGTTAACCATTGCATGACTGTCGTGGCAATAATATCGCGTTTATCATCCCAGGTTTTGTGGCTAAAAATCTTGTCGATCAGTAGTCGGCAGTCATCCGGTTTTTCCAGCATCGCCTTAAAGCCACGCTGCGCGCACTGTTCCAGTAATTCATGAACCAACACGCCGGGACCTGCACCTCGGGGCAGGCTATGGATGCCGGACAGGGTTTTTGTTAATGAGCCAACATAAACATCCGCTTCATCACTTTGTTTATCTTCCTGAGCCGTTTCAGGGACGTCAGACAGCTTACGATCAAGCTGTTGGCCCGTGTTTTTGTGCTCGGTTTGCAAGGCGCTGTAACTGGCTATCCACCAGTTATCAGCAATAGTGGTAATTGATTGCAGCGGTAAATCCATTAGTTCGTGTTGCTGCGAAGGCTGATAAATAGCCTGAGTGGGCTCGGGTAAGCCGGCAATCACGATAGCCTTACAAGCTCCTTTAAGCTGAGTCAGTTTAGCAGCCAACTCATTGGCGGGCATTTTTGGTTTCCAGCCCAGCAAGTAACCTATGGCTGTTTTTTCCAACTGACAGGCTTTGCCAGAACCGCTTTTAATGGGAGCAAAACCTAACCAACAGGCATGTTTTGCCCGGGTAATGGCAACATAAAACAGGCGTAAATCTTCCTGAAGCCTTTCTCTATCACTGATATTTTTAATAGCATCGTCTTTGCTCAAATCAATACATAAGTTTTGCCGGTCATCATGGTAGCGATAATAGTGGCTGTAACGACTACTAACTTCCCTGAAACTACAGATAAAAGGCAAGAATACCAACGGATATTCAAGGCCTTTGGATTTATGGATGGTGATGATCTTGATCAGGTTGGCATCGCTTTCCAGGCGAATGATATTTTCTTCAGCGGCCTGATCGGCGGCAGCAATTTCTTCAGCCAGATGCCGTATTAATGCTTGTTCGCCTTCGAGTTGAGCGCTGGCTTGTTGAAGCAATTCTGCCAAATGCAGCAGATTGGTTAAACAACGTTCACCGTCATTTTCTGTCAGCAGTCGCGCATGCAAGCCATAATCATTCATTAGTTGCCGTAAGGTCGGCAAGATGCCATCTTGTTGCCAACGTTGTTGGTAGCCAAGAAAGCGTTCCAATTGTTGTTCCCAGCTTGGTTCATCGATGGTGAGTTGATGAAGTGCCTCATACGACCAGCCTAAAACAGCGGTGCTTAACGCCGCACGTACCTTACGCTCATTACGGGGCTCGGCCAGTGCTTTTAGCCAAAGCAACAGGTCAGAGGCCTCATTGGTTGCATAAATGGAATCACGTTCAGAAAGGTAAACGCTACGTAGTCGCCGTCTTCCCAGCGCATTACGGATGGCTTTGGCTTCTGTGCCGCTACGCACTAAAATGGCAATGTCGGAGGGTTGTAAGGGCTGAATGATACCCGACTGGGATGTAAATCCGGTTTTACCCTGATTGGCACAATTCAGTAAGCGCACGATCTCGCTGGCGGCCACTTCGGCCATTTGCTCGCGATAGTCCGGCATGCCAACGGCCTCCGGTGAGTCCCAATGCCAGAGCGTTAACGCTGGCGCTACTTTTCCATTAATCACCCATTCCTCTTTGCGGCCTTTGGCATCGACGGCGATGAACGGTAACGGATTGGCTTGCTTACTTTTAAATTGAAATGCCCCTTCAGTTTGTTGATCTGCGGCAAAAAATACCTGATTAACAGCATCTACCAACGCTTTGGTAGAACGAAAGTTGGTTCCCAAGGTGTAGTGTCGCCCCGCTGTGACCTGATGGGCTTTAAGATAAGTATAAATATCGGCCCCCCTAAACGAATAGATCGCTTGTTTGGGATCGCCAATCATAAAACAACCCAGGCCGTTATCCACGTTTGCCGGATACAGATTGGCAAAAATCCGGTATTGCACGGGGTCGGTATCCTGAAATTCATCAATTAACGCAATCGGGTATTGCTGGCGAATCACGCTTGCCAGTCGCTCTCCACTCTCACTTTGCAGGGCTTTATCCAATCGTGTCAGCATGTCGTCAAAGGTCATGTGAGCGGCACGTTGTTTTTCGGTATCGTAACGGTTTCTGATCCAGTGAATGGCATGTAAAGTCAGGGTTTCTGTTACTTCTGTTTCTTGCTCAACATGACCGGCCAGATCATCAATGGCTTGAAATGCCTTGTGTTGTAATGGTTCAGTTTTGTCTTGATGGGCTTTGACCAGCCCTGACAGCAATCTTTGTTGACCAAATTTAACCAGGGTATCAATATCCTCATTAACACCACGTTGCGCCCATGCGCCCAAGTCCGACAACTTGCTGTTAAAAGTGGCTTGCCGATATTGATTGCCGTTTAACCAGCGGTTCTCGGAGGCATTTTTTAGCAGTTTTTCTATTTTAATTTTATCGGTGGCCCATAAATGGCGTGCCTGTTTTTCCAGTTCTCGCCGTTTTTTCTCCCAAGTCTCCCAGCTTTTAAAGACCGTTGCTATGTCAGTGACAAGGCATTCAAGCCCCAAGGCCTCCGTTTCAGACAGTAAAGGTTTCAGTAGTTTGGTTAATGCTTCTGGTGAATCTGTCAGTTTTAGCGGCACTTGACACGATATTTCAGATAAGGGATAGAAAAAAGTTCGCCAATAATCGCGTACAACTTGATTTAGCAGTTCCGTATCATCGGTATTGACCTCTTGACGAAACAGACTGCCACTATCAAAAGCATGTTGCTGCAACATTCGATTACACCAGCCATGAATAGTGTACACAGCCGATTCGTCCATCCAGTTGGCCGCCAGTTCCAATTGACGGGCACAAGTCGGCCATTTATCAGAATCGTAGCTGTCGCGTAGCGGTTCCAGAAAGTCATCACACTCACTAAACTGGCCACGAAAATAACTGGCAGCTTCGGTAAGACGGTCACGAATACGCTCGCGCAATTCTTTCGTTGCCGCATCAGTAAAAGTCACCACTAAAATATCAGGCGGCAATAAGTTACGACTTGGCAACGTCTTATCTTGATCTTGATCTTGATCTTGACCATGACCAAGGATCAGGCGCACATACAGTGCCGCGATGGTGTAGGTCTTGCCGGTACCGGCGCTGGCTTCAATCAGGCGGGTGCCGGATAACGGAAAATCAAGCGGATTTAATGAGTTTGCGACTGTCATGATTGCGCATCCTGTGCAGTTTGTTGATTGATTTGAGTAAATGCCGCGCCATAAAGCGTTTGAGTCCAAGCCTTAAAATCACCTTGTACCGTCGTCTGGTTTAAATGAGAAAAAGTCGGGAAAAAACGCGCGAGATAGGCATCGTAGGCTACTTCACCTTTGGTCCAGTCATCACCCTGATAGGTAGACTTTGCAATATCCATGGCGTTATCCGGTGATGCGCCCAACCAGGCAAATGCCGTTTTACAGGCAACCGGTAACGGCGCTTGCATACCCAGATACCACGCTGTAACCAGGGTGTTAAGTTGTGCAAAGGCTGCTGTTTGTTCAAGCAGGGCAATTTCAATCACGCAATCAGAACCCATCACCAGTGTCTGTAAATTCATACCTGCTGCACAGCCGGCGAGATGTTGTACCCAGTACGCTAACAGGTTGGGATATTTTATTTTGCCCGTATTGCCCAGTAAGGTTTGCGGCGTCAAGTGAATCAATCCCTGAGTCAGGTCATCGCTATTTTGCCGTAAATTAATTAATTCACCGGTTAGCTGGACAGTGATGTCGTCAGCCAGGACAAAATGTAAATCAATAATACGTGCTTCAATTGCCTTGGGCCATAAAGTCAGCAGTGTCTGGTAGCGCTGCCAAACCTGATTAACGGGATCGGCAATATCCGCATACGCTGCGTGAGCGAAACCGCCGAGCGGGAGTTTACCTTGCCTGGCCATGGTCGTGCGTTGCTGTTCTAAAAAAGTATCAGGATTGTCTGGTGTTTCACTTTGCAAGGCATCCAGTAAATTTTGGCGTAGCACATAGCTTTCCAGTTTGTTAAAGCCAAAAGGTTCGTTATCTTCGCTGGTAATGGTTTCTTGGTCGAAGCCAAACTTGAGGGTGTTATTACAGAAAGTTTTTACCGGTGCTTTCAAAAAACGTCCCAAAGATTGCAGACCCAGCGTCAACGTTTTTTCATAGACAACCGCCGGGGTTGCGTTGGCTAAACTGACTGACGCTGATGGTTCAAACCATTCCCGGGCGTATGTGAACAAGCGCGAATCACGATTTTTGGCCACATACTGTTTACTAAAAGGTTGTAGCGGGTGTTCAACGGTTAAGGCTTTAAGTAACTTCGGTTCGTTATTTTCCAGTTGCCAGCCCAGGGCCAGTGCATCGCGTAACTGACTGATGAGTACTGATGGCGGACGCTCGCTATTATCGCGAATGTTGCGGCCTATCCAACTGATATAAAGTTGTTGTCGTGCCGAAAGCAGGGCTTCCAAAAACAAATAGTGATCATCTTGCCTGCGTGACCGGTCACCGGGACGATACTGCCCGCGTTGACTCATCAGATCAAAGCTTTGTGCGGGTTGACTGCGTGGATAATCGCCGTCATTCATGCCCAGTAAGCAAATCAGTCGAAAAGGGATGGCCCGCATCGGCATCAGTGTACAGAAATTAATCCGGTCACTTAAGAAACGCTGCTGGAGATTGGGTTCATCTACTGTAGCCAGCCATGCTTCACGAACAACGTTTAAGGGTAAAGTATCGTCATCGGTTAAGCCGGCTTGTTCGCAGATTTCTCCCCATCTTGTTAATGAGTGGCCAAGTATCTCCAGCGTTTTTCGTTCTTCCTCGCTGCTGGTGACATCAAAAAAATCTTCCAAAAGCGCTGATAATGTTTCTTGCCAGTCGGTATAATTTTGGCTTTTTCGCAGCAAGTTGGCCTGTTTCTCAAGAGTTTCCAACAGGTATGACAGGCCACCGACCCATTGTGCATCGAGTCCGCCAATTTCATCGTAAGGCTCAATGGCATTAAATGCGATACCGGCCCCCACGGCATAACCGAGCAACATTCTGCGTAAACCAAATTGCCAGGTATTGGCTTCCAGATCTTTAGGCATCGCTACATTTTGCGTGCGTTGTTCTGCATGTAATCCCCAGCGGATGCCGGCTTCTTCAACCCATTGATGCAATTTGGGAATAGCGGCTTCATCAATGGAAAAACGTAGTCTTAGGGCTGGTACTTCAAGCAAGCCCAGAAATTCGCTAACGGCAAAACGCGAGTCAGGCAGATTAAGCAGGGCTTCAGCGGCGACCAGCAAGGGATTTTGACCTCGCTGTTGTTGATCGGCCAGGCTGTAAGGAATGTAGCGGGAATCACCGGACTTGATATTGCCAAATACCGCACGGATATGTGGTGCGTATTTATTGATATCCGGTACCATGACAATGATATCTCGTGGCTTTAAGTTTTCAGCTGAATTAAAGCGGGCTAATAGCTGATCGTGAAGAATTTCGACTTCACGCTGCGGACTATGAGCAATATGAAACATCAGGGAATTATCGACTTCAGGCAGGTCGACAGGCTCGGTAGGTAGCGGTTCCAAATCCAGTATCGATTGTTGTAATTGTTGCAACAGACTGCCTTGTCCGGGTTCGCAGTAATCTTTGAACAGATCAATTTTGCTCTCCGGCCAATGCCAGTTTGCATAAGTTTGGGTATCGTCAAACTGGTCCAGCAAGCGAATATAATCACGTCCTTGTTTACCCCAGGCAGCGAGCAACGGTTGTGCGTGGAGATGTAATTCTTCGTCGGTCAATGCGCTTGTCATACCGGATTTATAAGCTTGGCGACGGCGTTCAGCTTTTAACAGCGCTTTGTCTTCAATAATGTCTGCCCAGTAATGTTGGCAAGGGTTATGAACAAACAAGACTATCTGACAAAATTTGCCCAGTTTGGCTAATACTTCAAGCGACTGCTGGGGTAACGATGACAAGCCAAACACTATTATTCGCCGTGGCATGTCGACAGGACGCTGTTCCTGTGTATCAATTTGAGTCATAAATTGCGTATGAACGGCTGCACGACTGGCGTAGGGCGTATATTGATCGCCTAAATCCGCCAATACTGCCCGCCATAATGCGGCCTGCCAGCGTTGTTGTTCCGGCATGATCTGGCTTTGTCCATGGCTATCACGCAAGCTATCAAGCCCGGCTGCCCAATCGGCAATCCAGTCCGATCGATACACCTGATATTGGTCAAAAAGATCAGCCAGCTGTTCAGCGAGCTGATAGCGTTTGCGGCTGTTGTTATCGACCGCCAAAAATGTCGCCAAAATTTCAAACTCAGGTCGGGTAATCAGCGTCGGCAACAAACGGTACAAGCGCCAGGTCAAGGGCGCTTTTGCCAGCAGTTGTTCTTTGGGAATCTGTGAGCCCAATACCGAACGATAAACAGCCCAGATAAACGCTGAGGGTAATTGCACTTTAATCGCTCCGGCAATACCTAACGCACTATTTTTCGCCAGGCTTTGCTGTAACCATTGCCCCATGCCATTACTTTGCACCAGAAATACTTCATTTTCCAACGGTGCCAAAGGATGTTCGCGCAGCCAGTATTCGACCACATCTCCCAACGCTTCCAGTTTATTGGAGTGAATGACTGCAATGCCGCTGTCCAGCGAGGTTTTGTAGCTTGTTTCTGTCATGAGAATATTTTTTTTATTGGAAAGCATCTTGGTTAAATAAGGGTTTGATATTGTAGGTAACCCTTTTGTCTGTTGTTTTGAGCTTAGGAATGAAATGTACTATTTCTTAGCCATCAAACCACGTTCCTGCTCCAAGGTACCAGAAAACTACCAGTGGATATAAGAAGGTTTGCCGGTAATGGCTTGGTGCCAAAGTGGTTCAATAAAATCCGACCCGCGTTTAAAGGCCGTGATATGTCGCTTTGCATTTTAAAAACATGGTAACAAAGTCAGCATTATCATGGTTTTATCACAACTTGAATGAATCCGTGCCAATAGCGCTAACTGCATAATTTATCTTTGTTTATCTTGGAAATTGAAAATATTCCCTGTGCAGTAATATCGCATACTTTATCGTGGTGTTGGCGGTTAGATTTTAAGAAAGTCTATTGAGGCGTAAAAATCCAATATACCGACAAATTATGACAGTGGTCGATAGCTTTGAGGTTTTAGTACTATTGATCGGTGAACGACATTCAATATTAAAAAATATTGCTTTGGAATTTACGATAGGACGAATTTTTGGTCAACGGTAGTTGATAGTTAACTCATTAAGCACGCTTATGAGCAGAGGATAAAGTGAGATTCAACGATAGGGAGTAACGCTAAAACAGAATAAATTTGGATTTTAGTTATCAGATGCAAAAAATCACATACAACTTTTATTGTAAAAGTGACTATCGCTAACCTGTCATACCGGTTTAATCAAAGCAGATATTTTAGGCTTACGATAGCTCTTAAGAGTCAATAATTTATGCTTTTTTACGTCTTCCAACAAAACCTAATGCTGCCAATGCTGAACTAAACAACCATACAGCAGCAGGCACCGGAACTGCTGATACAGCAAATGATGTTTTACCAGGGCTGGCAATGTCACCACTTAATGATAGGTAGGCACCGTCCAAGTTACCTACAGTAGACAAAGCCCATAGTGAGGCATTGTTGGCTCCCAAGGCAGCAAGACTTCCAGGGATGCCGCTTACGTATTGAGTACGTGGACCTTTCACATTGCCGGTTCCTGCATCGTTATAAGTAAGACGATCAATCAAGGTATTGGTATTATCATAAAGATTAATTTCGTCGGAGCGTCCCAGATTTTGGGTATTGTTTCCGATAACTTTTATGTTGGATGATAAATTCCATTCTGTGCGAAATGCAGTTGCCGTTAATTCAGTTAATATTACCGATTCGCCTGCGCCGATAAGGCCAAAATCCGATAAGGTGACTGAGTTGGGCGCTCTACTAGCGTCATCAAAGCTCCAACCGGCAAAATTAACAGCGGTTGATCCCAGATTAGTAAATTCGATAAATTCTCCAGCATTGGAGTTATACATCCATTCGGTAATTTTAACATTAGTAACGGATGCTTCGGCCGTATTGATTAGGCCGCTCAGCATGGCACCGGCAGCCAACAGTTTAACTATGGTTTTATTGTTCATTTTAATTTCTCAAGCAGGGTTAAAAACCACCACTATATTGTGGTGGTAAGAGTTATTTATTTAAGCACGGACGCGCTTTCTTAACGAAGTCATTAAGCCAAGCAAGCCTGTACCAAACAACCAGGCAGCTGCAGGAACAGGGACAGCAGATATTTGTTGCGCCTGAAAGTTAAGGGCCGTATCGGCAACAGCAAATACATAAAATTGGTTGGCACCGGCGAGGCCAGGGACAAAATCATTGTCGTTGGCAACATATAATGTGTGGAACAATGCGCCGTTGTCATAAATATCCTGACCAAAAGCCAATGCTTCAATCTTGGATGGAACATTGGCACTGTTGATGCCATTGGCATTAAGTTTAGCGGCTACGTCAAGAAACAAGGTTTTTGGAATTGCTGCAGCGCCTAATGCCGAAGAGCCAGTCATACCGCTAACTTCAGTTGCACCTGTGAGGTCAATTTTATACAGCTGTTTGACGACAGCGTTACTGCCATCTCCCAAGCCTTTGCCATCACGCTCATCGATCAAAAACTCATGGTTGTTGATGGCGATAATTTCACTGGCACCTGAACCGTTTGTTAGTTTATAGGCGTATTCATGAGTCGCTTCGCTTGCGATGTCAATAGTCACAATACGAATGCTTTTACCGCCACCCTCCTGTCCCAACGCCGCTTGCATGATACCTACCAGCATGGTGCCGTCCGGAGTAATGGCTAAACCTTCCATGCCCTTGTTGGTAACTCGGCCGCTGGTTGTGTTATTAGCTATCTCGGTAGCGCCAATCGGATTCAGATTTGCAACGGCCAAATTGGCAGGCAGCGCAAAAGATTTAATGCGCTCACCGGTTGCACGGTCAAACTGGTTGACATAAGGACCGTATTCATCGGAAATAAATACGCTCTTGCCGTCATTGGAAACACGTACGCCTTCAGGATCGAAGCGGGCATTGCTGGGGTTTGCTGAAGTGGAATCAGTTACGCCCAGTGCATTGGCAGAACCATAATTATCAGAACGACCGGTGAAATAATTGGTGTTGTTGGTTGTATTCAGTATTGGTGCGCCGGAACCTAAGGGAGCGCCATTTATTTGGTTACCCAAGCCTGCACCAGTGCCATAATTTAGCGTTGTGGCGCTAGACAACAAAGTGGTTGCTGTTAATGTTGGCGTAAGGTTATAAGCCAAACCAGTACCTGATGTATTGGCAGTTAAATCCAGAGTTATGGTATGGAAACGTGCAATATAAGAAGATGTGTCGTCTATTTGGCTGTTGTACGCCGTTGCATTAGGTCCGCGATCTGGCGTCGCAATAAAAGTATTTCCGCCTGCGTAAGCAAGTCCGGAACCGATACCACCCAGGAAATTACCTGCTATACCGTTTTCAAGCAAGCCTGTTAAGCCTGACAAATCGGTATTAACGCCGGCAGAACTGCCACTCAAGCTGCCAATAGCGATTAATTGGCCTGACGTTATTGCTGCATGCGCTGAAGTAGCGGCACAAAGTGAGGCTATGATAGCCGAAAGTAACAGTTTTTTATGCATCGTAAATCCTAAAAGGTTTGTAAGCGTGGGATACTCAATTAGGTGGTAACCCGGCTATCTCGTCTTTTAGACCCGCAGTTTTCTGTCCCCGCTTCACAACGGGTTTAGCTTTGACACAAACTTTATTTTGACAGACAGTTATGTCATTTTAATGACATGAAATTACAAATTTACGGCATCAATTAAGAGAGCATAGATGCTTGATAAAAAGACAAAAATTAACACTGCTTACGACTAAGCACGATAAATTATCCAGGCTTGGTAAAGTATTGAGCTCTAAAAAACCCCAAGATTTTGTATCAAAAAAATTACAATTTTGTTTAGATTTGGTCTTAATGTAATACATGTGTATCTCATGTGTATTTCATACTTATGTTATTGAATAAATGGCTTTATTTAATAATATAGTTTTTATATGTCTTTAATGCTGCTGTCATTTTTCTTCGGTATAAACTATTTTCCGGTTAATAGTTACCGGACATACTCAATAATTTTATTAGCCAGGAAAAGACCATGTTTAAAATGAGAAAATCTGTTGCAGCTGTTGCTGCAATATTGGCTGGTATGCCTTTGATGGCATCCGCTGTTACAGGCCCCAGCACGACTACAGCGCCTTATCTGCTTCCATTGGCTACTGCTCCAGGTTGGGCAGTAACTTCAATCCTGACTACTGGAAACGTAGTGGGTGGTTATACTATGGGCGGTCTTCCTGACGGTTTAGGTGCTTTTGATAACAATGATGGTACTTTTACCGTATTGATGAATCATGAGTGGAATAATACTGTCGGTTCTGCGCACACGCACAATCCTGATGCGACTAAAGGCGGTGCTTATGTGTCTAAATGGGTCATTGATAAAGCTACTTTAGCCGTACAAAGCGGTGGGGATTTGATCACTAAAGTTTATGGTTGGGATAACGGATTTCAACAATCACAGGCAGTTTCTAATCTGACTACTACGTTTAGTCGTTTCTGCTCTGCCGACCTGCCTGCTGCGAGCGCTTTGTTTAATAGACATCTTTCCTAAATACAGCCATAGCGTAAGTTAACAAGAGCAGCCACTAAATTCCATGTCAAGGAGTAATGCTTGTGTTTGCCCCGATAAACATCTTTGGCAATCCTGAAAATTTTGCATCGGCGATTAACATGCTCAATAAAAATACGCTGTTTTGATAGTGCCTTATTATCGGCTTTGTCTTCTGCCGAAAGCGGTTGGCCTTTTTTCTTTTTAACCGGTAGAGTCGAGTTCTGATGGTGTTTCTTTATCCCTTGGTATCCGGAATCCGCCAACAACAGGGCATCAGGATGTAACAATAGACGGCTATCTTTGAAGATCGAAAAATCATGCTGTTGACCTTTACCTATCACTACGGAGAGTATAGTCATCGTCAATAGGCAGATCACGAGTTGGACTTTGATCGTGTGGCGTTTTTTTTCCTGAAAAGTACGCTTTCTGGTTTTTAACAGGGCGCTCGATAGGCTGCTCCGAAACATCAATGACCACGGTAGCTGCGGGATCTTCCAACAGTGCTTTGCGGTTGGGCAGTTTTTCGATTTTGATCAATAGTCTTACAGTGCGAGTATAGATTTTATGGCAATACGATTCGCTGATGTCGAAGACCGCAGCCAGATTTATCAACGTCGGATAGTGACGAAGATAATAGAGTGTCAGTAACAAGCGGTCTTCCAAAGCCATCTTGGAGTCTTTTCGTCCCCGTCTAGTCAGTGGATTAAGGACTTTTTGTTCGTCCAGGTAAGTCACCAGCTTACCGTGAAGATGCAGAAAATCTTCTGGTGACAGGCCGACAGTCCTTAAAAATTCTTCAGGCTTGTGTCTTGGCAATTGGGCATAAGGAGTCATGGCTATCCGTGTTTTCAGAGGTAGATCGCTATTTTAACCCTATCAAAGCCAAATTCTATGTCAATTATTTAGGAAAGATGTCTAATGTAGCAACAGGTATGGGTACTCAAGCAAAATTGTTCATGACTGGTGAGGAAGGCGGCAGCACGGGTTGGGCACAAGCAACAGTAGTTACCGGTTTAGACGCTGGCAGCAGTTACACATTGGGTAAATTTAATTTGGCAACCAACGGTTCTGGTGGAACGGCTGTTGGCGGTTGGGAAAATATTTTAATTAATCCTTTCTCACAGGATAAAACCATTGCCATCGGTACCAACGATGGCGGTACTGGTGTCATGAATAATACGGTTGGTGTGTATGTAGGTACGAAAACTAATACCGGTTCTGAAGTTGATAAAGCCGGTTTGAATAACGGTAATCTGAAGTTTGTTAATGTTACCGGTAATGCTCTTGAAATCGCTAATGGCACTACACGTGCCACCAATATCGTTGATGGTGCGGCGTTTACTTTAAGCGATACGGCGACTACATTTTCTCGCCCTGAAGATGGTACCTGGAGTGCTGATGGTAGCAAGTTCTGGTTTGTGACTACTGACCAACTCGATAAAACTGAAATTACAGGTCAAACCCAAGTGGGTGCTTCACGTTTATGGGAATTGGATTTTGCGGATATTACCAATCCAGAATTGGGCGGTACTATTAAAAAGTTGCTGGATGGTACTGAAGGCCAAATCATGATGGACAACATGACTGTGTCTGCTGATGGCAAGTCATTGATATTGCAGGAAGATACCGGTAATGCTCCACATAATGCCAAAGTATGGTCTTATGATCTGGCTACAGATTCATTAACCGCTATCTTAAAGCATGATGCTTCTTTATTTGGTGATGTGGTTGGAGGTACTGTGGTTGCAGGTTCTGTTACTGCTGATGAAGAATCTTCAGGTGTTATTGACGTATCTGCTATTTTGGGTTACGACGCATTTTTGATGGTTACTCAAAATCACAAGTCTTCTACCAATCCGTTGTTGGTTGAAGGTGGTCAGTTACAACTGGTTACTGCGCCAGCAGCAGTTCCGGTTCCAGCAGCAGCTTGGTTGTTCGGTTCTGCAATTATGGGCTTTTTGGGTTTTACACGTCGTAATAAAAAAAGCTAAATTGTCTCAGGTTTAAGCCCGGCAACTGGGTGCCTTAACAAAAGCGGCGACAAGGCAATCTTGTCGCCGCTTTTTCTATTTTTAGCTAAGAAATCTTTACTTAATTATTAATGATTCTCGGGATAAATTGAATGTGTTTATTCCTTTCGCAGTCCGCTTGTCGAATCATGAGCGAAATAAACACATTCAGGTGCACATACTTTTCGGGGTCACAACTCGATCATAAATTCCGTAAAGGTGACCGCGCGAATTACATCACTGACTTTGGAAATATTCTATGAGCACTCTCAAGCTGCAAGGTATGCAACCGCTATTTTATTCACCACTGACTGTTTTTGAGATAGAAAGCGCCCAAGCGCTTAACTCTCAACTACTATCAGAAATCGGAACTTTACATGAAGGTTCATCGGGGATGGCGCGCAGTAACTGGCGAGGCTGGCACTCCGATGATGATTTTTTTATGCGTAGCGAACCGGGTTTTCAGGCTTTGCGTAAGCATATTGTGGAAGCGATTCAACTGGCTACCAAAAATGTCTCACCCGGTTTTGACTTTCCGCTCTATAGCCTTCAGGCCGAGGGCTGGGTTAATGTACTGGGTCTCGGCGGCCTTAATACGCCGCATGATCATCCTAACTGGACTTGGTCCGGCTCCTACTATGTCAGTGTGCCCGAAGGCGATAAAGACCTGAGCGGTAGTATCGAATTTTTTGATACTCGCACCAATGTTCGTACCTTGGCAGTGGATGGTGCAGCCTGCTTTGCCAGTAAATTTATTATGAAGCCGAAAGCCGGTATGTTGTTGATATTTCCGTCTTATTTGCGGCATTGGGTTTATCCCAACGAAAGTGAAGAAGATCGCATATCGATTGCTTTTAATGCCCGCTTTGCGAAAACGGTTCGCTCTTAATATTTTGGCGATCAATTATCTGCCTGATTGCCCATTCTTTTTATAAAAAAGGACAATCAGGATTTTTAACCGAAAATCAATCGACTGATTGATACATCAAACCTGCCTATTTGTCGGTGATAACGTCGACATCCATACGGCTACGTTTTACACAGACCGCATAGTTTTCATCCATATTTTCTGTTCCTTGGGTTTTTTGTAGGCAATCTGTTGAAACTTTTAGATATTCAGTGGGATCTGCATGCGTAATCGGCCATCCCTCATGCTTCATACAGTCGACAAAGGTATTTGCATCGTGGCCGATTGGCATCTCGATAACAATTTGTGTTCCTCCCGTAGGAACGTTAATCTTCGTTTTTTGCGTGGTTGATTGGTTGCATGTTAATGCATCTGAAAAATAACCGATATTATTATTCGGGGCATTTTCAGAGACTGATTGGTTGTTGGTACACCCTGAAAGTAATATTGCTGACAAAAGCAACGCGGGTAAGTTAATCATGAATCACCTTTATCTACTGGCCAAGATTGTTGTTGAAAGGGGCATTTAATATCAGGCTTGAGTATATTTTATAGTGCCTGTTTTTCCTATAGATATTAGCTCAAATAGCCTGATGAGATTCTATTAACACAGTCGATAATCAAAGTGTTGGACTTTGAGGTTGCCGAGAATAGATGCTGTTGTAGGTTTTCTATTGTCGGACAGCCTCCTTGTTAGGCAGTCATAGACAAAATACTGTTTAAAACAGTATAAACGGTATATACTGTTTTTTTTATTGAACAGTAAGAGGAATTTATAATGAGTGCAACAAAGCAGAAAGCAAAAAAAACAATAGCAGAATCCGTTGAAATTGAGCTGCCAATAGAGAACATAACGAATAAAAAAGCCTCTAAAAAGCCGACAGTTGAAAAATCAAATGTGACTGTTGAGGTAATTGAAGTCGAAGTTGATGAAAAAGGAGATATTAAAAAGAAAAAAAATCCTAAAGTAAAAGTGATCAGGGATAGTTTTTCATTTCCGGAAGAGGATTATCTAAAAATTTCAGAGCTTAAGAAAACCTGCCTGGCAGCAGGAATTAATGTCAAGAAGGGCGAGATTCTTCGTGCCGGACTACATTTACTGACCCAATTAACCTTGGATGATCTTAAAAGTGTTATTGAGCAAGTCGAAAAAGTGCAAACCGGTCGACCAGCCTCATCAAAAATTTATCGATAAAAACATTGCTGTAAACTCATACTTTCTTCAAGCCCGAGTATTTCAATAATGTGATGCTTGGGCTATTGACGGGTAAATTGTCTTCGTAAACAAACTGTCACCGTTGATGTCTTTTAATACGACTATCGACTGTAGTTTTGATAAAGTTACGACGAGATTTTTTACAGTCATTTAATAAAAATACAAGCTCTGAATCAGTGACTCAGATTTTTTATTAAACTCGATGTTCAAGTTTTTTTAGCTTGACTGAGACGAACCCAGATAAATCAAAGTCTTTTCCTTAATAGACTCAAGTGCCACATGATCTTAATCATGACTGTAAGGCTCGATTCAACGGGCTTCTCTAAAATCAAGAATTAAAAACTTGAACATCGAGTTAAAGCAATATTACTTTGTTGGTTGGCAAAAAATCTCCTATTACTATCAATTAGGATGTCGAAGATATTGGCTATAATCAAGCCGGATTCGTATAGTAGCGTTAGATACTCAATAACATGGGCTGATAGAAGTTAAAAAAAATGCGCCATCTAGGCGCATTTTTTTGAAAGAATTTTCAGGTGAGTGCAGATTTAAAAAGTAACGGTAAAATCGTTGGAGAATAAAAACTGCGCAGTCTTGCCGTCGGCGAAAGTACCAGGAGTGCCATTGGCTCCATCTACCCAATCGTAGCGGATATTGGGACGTAAATTTAGCCATTTGGTGGGTTTCCAATTTAAGCCCGCAGTGACTTCGTAATAACTGGCAGCATTACAGGCAGCAACGCTACCTGGGGCGGCATAACTGTAACCTGAGCTGTTGGTAGCTGCGCCTACACGTCCTGGAGAGCAGACCCGAAGTCCGTTCTGATCACGGAACCATTCAGCCCGTACACCTACGGATAAGTTGTCTTTGAGGTCATAGTATAAATGCGAGTTGATACCATACCATTGTGCATCTACGTCATTCGGTGTCGCAGTAGCAAAGTTGTAAACATTATTGGCAAAACCGTGATCATGTTGCAAGATCAAGTGGGTTTTATCAGTAATGTTATGTTTTAAAACGATGCTGTATAGTGCAAAGGCGCTGCTATTTTGCTCTGAAGTTGCGCTATAGGTACCACTGATATTAGCAGAGGTTCCCTTGTCGTCGCTGGTCCAGGTTGTGCCAAATAGTCCGCCCCAGTTACCCAGTTGTTTATTCCAACCGCCATCAAAGCCACCGGTAGCGCTACCGGTGATTGCACCGCCCATAACCCCCCAATTTTTGTCAACGGCATAGTTACCCATAAAACCGGTATGTGTAAACGGTTCGCCATATTGCATGGTATAGGCATGCGAGTAGAAAAAGTTATCAGCAGCCGGTACGGTTTCATAACCGATGGGCGTGTAAAAATGACCCGCCTTAACATTTAGGCCGTTACCGATAGGCACATAAGCTTCGCCATAAGCTTGAGGCAGTGCCATGCCGTAGAAGCGATTGCCCGCTGTACCATTAAGATTAAGATCCCAATTGCTCCGGCTTTTTGCTTCGCCTGAATTGATATCAAATGCCGGAACACCATAAGCCTGGGTAAAAACTGCGTCTGTACCGTACATAAAATCGAAACGTCCACCAAAAGACCACTTATCGCCTTCGGTCGCTACAGCACGTTGCACAAACAGATTTAACTGATTCATCTGAAATTCGCTAGAGCGATCTCCAAAAGTAACCGGGCCATTAAAGCCATTAGATGGATCATTTGCATTGTAGGTAATACCTGCATTGCTCGAACCGCCTACAGTGATATCATTATTTTTTAAAAATTTGCTCTCATTGATATCATATTTTGTCAGTGCGGCAATCATGCCTTTTGTTTCTACTATATTATATTGCTCAGCTTTTGCATTAACGTCGGCATCTGACATCTCTGCAGTCGCTTCTTGTATGGCGTAGGCGTTAGTGGCGCCCATCGTTATTGATAAAAGACCACCTGCAGCTACGATAATCATCGGGTTTTTGCGTTTAGGTATGTTTTTCATGTTATTTCCTTTTGATTAAGGCTTGGATAAAGGTGTCTTGTTGTTAAATAACAACGTAATGAACCGTTTGGCATACAGCACGATAAAATACTAAGCAGTTACTGTGCCAACAAATTATTTTTTTTTAAAACAGTGACTTATAGATTTTAGTTGATTTTTCAGAATATGAAGGCACAACTATGGTGCGCTTTGCGCATTCTCTTGAATTAAAAGTGTGCAATTTAGACTACTTTGTTATTTTTGAGTAAAATGCTGTGTAAATTTGCCCTAATTTCGTTTAGATATAATTGTTTGCTATGGCTGCCGGGTATCGACAATAATGGTGTTTGCACCTTTTTTTAATTATCGCACCAAAACAGGTCAATTCTGGTTGCCCGTTTTTTTAGTGGCTAATTTATTAAAAAAAGTGGTATCTTTACACCGTTTGGCATAAAACACTGATCCCATAATAACCAAGTCCAAGGAGACCACTCAGATGTCTGCAAAAAAAGTACTTAAAATGATCGAAGAAAACGACGTAAAATTCGTCGATTTTCGTTTTTGTGATACCCGTGGTAAAGAACAACATGTCACATTTCCTGCGCATTCTATAGATGAAGATACCTTTGAAGAAGGTAATATGTTTGATGGTTCTTCAGTTGCCGGTTGGAAACATATTAATGAATCAGATATGATTTTGATGCCTGATCCATCGACTGCTGTAATGGATCCATTCTTTGATGATAATACCTTGATTTTGCGTTGTGACATCATTGAGCCAAAAAATATGCAAGGTTATGAGCGTGATCCACGTTCATTAGCCAAACGTGCTGAAAGCTATTTACAATCAACCGGTATTGCAGATACTGCATTCTTCGGTCCGGAAAATGAATTCTTCATATTTGATGATGTCCGTTGGGGCACTGATATGAGTGGTTCATTCTACAAAGTTGACTCTGAAGAAGCTGGCTGGAATTCGGAAAAAGTTTATCCGGATGGCAATACCGGACATCGTCCAGGTATTAAAGGCGGTTATTTTCCTGTACCACCAGTCGATTCGTTACAGGATATGCGCTCTGCAATGTGTTTAACTTTGGAAGAAATGGGCCAGATTACTGAGGTTCATCATCACGAAGTTGCCACTGCCGGCCAATGTGAAATCGGCGTAAGATTTAACACTCTGGTTAAAAAAGCTGACGAAGTATTGGAACTAAAATACGTTATTGCCAATATTGCTCACGCTTATGGCAAAACAGCGACTTTTATGCCTAAGCCTTTAGTGGGCGATAACGGTAGCGGAATGCACGTTCACCAATCATTGGCCAAAAACGGCGTAAACCTGTTTACCGGTGATTTATACGGTGGCTTGTCTGAAATGGCCTTGTATTACATTGGTGGCATTATTAAGCACGCGAAAGCACTTAATGCTTTTACCAATGCTTCAACCAATAGTTACAAGCGTTTGGTTCCCGGCTTTGAAGCACCTGTTATGTTGGCTTACTCAGCACGTAACCGTTCAGCTTCCATTCGTATTCCTTTTGTTAACAATCCAAAAGGTCGTCGTATTGAGGTGCGTTTTCCTGACTCAACAGCAAACCCTTATCTGGCGTTCTCAGCCATGTTAATGGCTGGCTTGGATGGTATCGTAAACAAAATTCATCCTGGCGATGCCATGGATAAAGATTTGTATGACTTGCCGGCAGAAGAAGCCAACAACATTCCACAAGTTTGTCATTCATTTGACCAAGCTTTGGATGCGTTGGACAACGACCGTGAATTTTTAAAAGCTGGCGGTGTTTTTACTGATGATGTCATTGACGGCTATATCAAGCTGAAAATGGAAGAAGTAACACGTATTCGTATGAGTACGCATCCTGTTGAATATGATATGTACTACAGTCTGTAATATTTAGGGCTGTTTCACACAGTCCCAGACAGTCCCACAACCCCGCAAGTCATAAGGCTTAGCGGGGTTTTTTATGCCTGGACGTTTGGCGCGAAATTATGTAATCCCGTTGTTTACTTTCTTTTTTGTTCACACCTTACAGTGATTGGTAATGCTGATATATAATAACGCTCTATTTTGGGGCGTTTTTTGTTACTATAGTTTTTATGATCGCCGTTATTATTAAGACAATACTGCTTGTGCATGGTTTGGTCTATAAATTGCTAATATAAATATAACGCTTTACCATCAAAAAACCATCGATTAAAAAATTATGTATAAACGCATACTGGATCACCTTAATACTGCCATCTTGTTATTTGATAGCCAATTAACATTGACCTTTATCAATACGACCGGAGAAATTTTACTGGCTGACAGTGCGCATCACTTGATCGGTCAAAGTGCAGAGGAATTATTTAAATCTTCTGATCCTGCTTTGCTGCTTAATTTAAAACAATCTCTGGAGATGGTAGAGCCGCTGGTTGATCGGGCGCTGACGCTGAACCGGATGAGCCATAATGTAACTACCAACTTTAGTGCAACACCGCTGTTAATCAATGAGCGAGTCAGTGAAATACTGGTCGAACTTCAACAGGTAGATAACCATCTTCGTATATCGAAAGAAGAGCAGTTATTAATGCAACAGAATACGGTTCGGTTATTGGTCAGGGGCTTGGCACATGAAATTAAAAACCCGTTAGGTGGCTTGCGTGGTGCAGCCCAGTTATTGGACCTGGAATTACATGACCCGGAACTTAAAGAATATACCCAAATTATTATTGACGAATCAGATCGTTTGCAAGGCCTGATGGATAAAATGTTGGGGCCTAATAAATTGCCCAATAAAAAGACGCTTAATATTCATGAGGTTTTGGAGCGGGTCAGGCAATTGGTTAATGCTGAATCCAGCGGCAGCCTGTCTATCAAACATGATTATGATCCCAGTATTCCTGATATTTATGCCGATAAAGATCAGCTCATTCAGGCTATTTTAAATATTGCCAGAAATGCTGTGCAGGCTGTGGAAGGGAAAGGCAATATTATCTTTAAAACACGCATACACCGCCAGATGACTATAGGCCGTAAACGTTATAAATTGGCAGTAAAATGCGACATTATTGATAACGGGCCGGGTGTAGATGCCAGTATGATGAATCAAATATTTTATCCGATGATTACCGGACGAGCTGAAGGCACCGGGCTGGGTTTATCTATTGCACAAGCACTGATTAATCAGCATAGCGGCTTGATTGAGTGTAATAGCGAGCCGGGAAATACGGTGTTTTCAATATTTTTGCCTATGGAGGTCGGTAATAATGACTAAGCCTGATACTGTCTGGATCATTGATGATGACAAATCCATACGTTGGGTTGTCGAAAAAGCCTTACAAAAATCCGGCATCATTACGCGTTGTTTTTTTGCCGGTAAGGACTTATTGGCAGCTTTGCAAGATGATTTGCCTGATGCTCTGATAACCGATATTCGTATGCCCGGCATGGATGGACTTGAGCTTTTAGACAGGCTTCAGCAGAGTCATCCTAATTTACCGGTTATCGTTATGACTGCACATTCCGATCTGGAAAGTGCAGTTTCCGCGTTTCATGGTGGTGCTTTTGAGTACTTGCCAAAACCGTTTGATATTAAAGAAGTGGTTAATCTGGCACAGCGCGCCTGCATTCATGGTCGACAACAACAAGACAATGCCAATCGTGATGCGACAACGACTAGCGAACCTACTCCGGAAATCATAGGCGAAGCGCCGGCGATGCAGGAGGTTTTTCGAGCAATAGGCCGGTTGGCTCGATCTCACATAACCGTACTCATTAACGGTGAATCGGGAACGGGTAAGGAATTGGTCGCCAAGGCTCTGCACCGGCATAGCCCCAGAGCTAAAAATCCTTTTATTGCTTTAAATATGGCTGCGATTCCTAAAGATTTAATGGAATCGGAGCTTTTTGGGCATGAGAAGGGAGCTTTTACGGGAGCGCAAGTACGGCGAGCCGGTCGCTTTGAGCAGGCTAATAACGGTACGCTGTTTCTTGATGAAATAGGTGATATGCCTGCAGAATTGCAAACCCGCTTATTAAGAGTGCTGGCAGATGGCGAGTTTTATCCGGTTGGGGGGCATCTTGCTGTTAAGGTTGATGTACGCATTATTGCGGCCACCCATCAGGATCTTGAAACATTAGTTGCACAAGGCCGTTTTCGGGAGGATTTATTTCATCGCTTAAATGTGATTCGGATACATATACCGGCACTACGTGAGCGCAAACAAGATATCCCTTTGTTGCTTCGCCATTTTTTACATCAGGCCGCTTCCGAACTGGGCGTGGAAAATAAAATTCTAAAACCGGAGGCGGAAGCGTTTTTGAGTACGTTGGAATGGCCGGGAAACGTAAGGCAATTGGAAAATAGTTGTCGCTGGTTAACCGTCATGGCATCGGGGCGAGAAATTTATTTACATGATTTACCGCCTGAGTTACTAAATACCGTGACAGATAAAGAGGTTGTCGGGACTAACTGGGAGTCTTTGCTGAGAACGTGGATTGATCAACAGTTACTGACAAAAGAAGCTGAAGTTGCCAAACAAACCATTCCAGCCGTTGAAGCTATTTTGATAAAAGCAGCTTTGGATTTTACCCGAGGTAAACGCCATGAAGCAGCTATTTTATTAGGTTATGGGCGAAATACCCTGACCCGTAAAATAAAAGAATTGGGGATAGAAGAATAATTTCAGATGTTAGTTGGTTTTACCTCTTAACATCACATCAGCTTGATAAAAGCAATAGAGAGCTCGACTTTTTGTAACCCATCAGTTTAAGTCACTAGCGTTCCAGTATTTAGATACTGGAGCTCGTTTTTTTAAAGCGACTAACTGCTCATTGCGGTAGTCCAAATTTCAATATTAGCTTCCATTAATAATGGGACGTCCATAAAAAATCATCACTGCTCAAAGCAGTTACTTGTTTTTAATTCTCGATTAATATTTTTATCCCATGAACGCTGTCTCTCTGGCGTGACTATTATGGTTTTGGGATTAAATTTTACCCCGATATTTTGTATGCACCATGACAGCTCATAACAAACATAATTGCGCCAACATGGTGCGTCTTATCGCCTGCTCACTAACGCATTTTTAGATAACAAGCATTGCCGTTAGGAAGCGAGGAGTAAGTTTGAGGTGATTATCAATTTAACCGATTAATTGGTGACCTCTAAAGCCTGTTAAATATGGCTTTGTCGGATACGGTAAGATAATTGTGGGGGGTATAAGAACACACTTGGCACAGTCCATGCTTTAAGTAATTTTGAGTCGTTACTTTAAAATTAAAGAGAGGAACAAATGAAATTAATAACAGCCATTGTTAAACCTTTTAAGCTGGATGATGTTCGTGAGGCGCTTTCAGAAATGGGGGTTTCTGGTGTAACCGTAACAGAAGTCAAAGGTTTTGGTCGCCAAAAGGGTCATACCGAGCTCTATCGTGGAGCCGAGTATGTCGTTGATTTTTTACCTAAAGCCAAAGTTGAAGTAGCAGTTGCCGATCAATTGCTTAGTCAGGCGGTAGAAGCTATTACCAAAGCGGCTAATACAGGAAAAATTGGTGACGGTAAGATTTTTGTCACTAATTTGGAACAGGTTGTTCGCATTCGTACCGGTGAAACCGGCGATGAAGCACTTTAGTTTATAAGGGGAGAAATATGAAACATCTATTAAAAAGCTTTATTGCAGTTGCCCTGTTGGGTTTTGCCGGATTTGCTTTCGCCGAGCCAGTTGTTGCTGCGGCAGCCGCTGTTACGCCGACTATTAATAAAGGCGATACTGCCTGGGTTATTATGGCGACTGTTCTGGTCATTCTTATGGTCATTCCTGGTTTGGCATTATTTTATGGCGGTATGGTACGTGCCAAAAATATGTTGTCAATATTAATGCAAGTCTTCGTTATTTTCTCGATGATGGCAATAATGTGGGCGATTTATGGTTATAGTATTGCGTTTACCGAGGGTAATGCTTTTTTTGGCGGCTTAAGCAAGTTGTTTCTTCTTGGCGTCACGCCGGATTCAATGGCCGCTACTTTTAGTAAAGGCGTTTACATTCCTGAGTATATGTATATTGCCTTTCAGTTAACCTTTGCAGGTCTTACCCCTGCGTTGATTATCGGTGCATTTGCTGAACGGGTTAAGTTTTCAGCCATATTAGTGTTTATGTTTATTTGGTTTACGTTTGCCTATTTGCCAATGGCGCACATGGTTTGGTATTGGTCAGGTCCAGATGCTTATACTGATGCTGATGCTGCCGGTGTTGCAACCGCTACTGCAGGATTTCTGTTTCAAAAAGGAGCTTTGGATTTTGCCGGCGGTACGGTTGTCCATATCAATGCGGGTATTGCCGGTTTGATTGGTTGTTTGATGGTTGGCAAGCGTATCGGTTACAAAAAAGAATCTCTTGCCCCACATAGTGTCACGATGACTATGATTGGCGCATCGTTGTTATGGGTGGGTTGGTTTGGTTTTAATGTTGGTTCCAATCTTGAGGCCAACGGTCTTGCGGCTTTGGTTTTTGTTAATACTTTACTGGCCAGTGCGGCCGCTACGTTAGCCTGGACCGCTGCGGAATGGATAATTCGTGGTAAACCCAGTATGTTGGGTGGTGCTTCCGGTGCTATTGCCGGGTTGGTTGCCATTACACCGGCTTGTGGTTGGTCAGGACCTATGGGCGCTATTTGCTTGGGTTTAATCGCCGGAGCATTGTGTTTCGTCGCTGTTTCAAGCCTGAAAAGCAAGCTGGGTTACGATGACTCACTGGATGCTTTTGGCGTACACGGTATAGGCGGTATTATTGGCGCTTTGGGTACGGCTGTTGTTGCCAGTCCGGCATTAGGGGGCACAGGTGTTTGGGATTATGTCACTAATGGCGTAGCAGAATACAGTATGTCGGGTCAGTTTATAAGCCAACTGTGGGGCGTTACATTATGCATAGTTTGGTCTGCTGTTGTGTCCTTTATAGCCTTTAAGTTTGTGGATATTATGATAGGACTTCGTGTTAGTGAAGAGTCAGAACGCGTCGGTCTGGATATTTCCGAACACGGCGAAACTGCTTATCACCAGTAATTTAAACGGGTAATAAATAACGATAAGTTTTAATCGATAGAAAGATCCATAAAAAGGTTGTTATTAATTTTAGATAGGCTTTACCAGATCAAAGCTGATTATTGGCTTCGATCAAAAAAACGGGTGCATGTAGCACCCGTTTTTTTTTGCCTGAAAAATAACACTTCAAATTCTTTTTCTATAGAGGTAGCTGGGGTAGTTTCGCGCTGGCAAACTGCCTCACACGCACAGTAACGCCGACATCAGTCTATTTAAGTTGTGGTGGATTGCCTGTCGGTGAATCCAGTCTACAGAGTTAATCCGTCTTAAGCGTTATTTGCAGTTATTACAATATCTTGGTTGTCAGTAATTTGAAGCCCAAGCGCAAATTTTTTCTTTTTTATCTCATTTATAAACTTGTAAATGCCTTCCGGATCATTTAAAAGCAATTCCCGTAAATGAGATTTCCGGGTATTTCCCCCTAGAATTTGATTTTGACTTTTGTTTCTTACAATACTGCTGGCTTCATCGTAAATACCGAAGTAAGCATAAAGTTCTGCAAGAACAAAACCGATACGCTGGTTGCCTTCTCGACCAGTCACGCTAAAGCCAATATCTTTCCAATCATCTTTTTTACCTTTTTGTAGTAACCATTTTTTGATGCTTTCTACTGTGAGATGTTTATATTCGCCATGCTCATTAATAGTTTCTTCGTCAAATAGCTTGATAAGCTCTGTATGCAGTTTTGTAGAAACAAAGCTAACTAACATTTTTCTAGATTCCACCATTAATTCATATATTTTTTTTTGTTCATCTTCTGGTAGATTCAGTGCATATTGATCCAAGCTCAAAACTTTTCTCCATGGTTTATTAGTGTTTAATCGTTCCAATATTATTTGATATTCTTCAAAGGCATTTTTTCGCCCTCCTGCAGGTGCGATTTCAGCACAGTCACTTACCCACTTTTGCAACTTGGGAAAGTACGGTAAATGCACAAAAGGAATTTTTGCTCCAGGGGTTAGATTAAAGCTTAATAACGGTCCAAGCATGACGGGTGATCCTTCCCAATGAAGTGTTCCACCCTCAGGAGGCCTAAAGCCGATTAAACTTTCTGACTCTTGAGAAGGTGCTTTTTTAGACTTCGATAAATAAATAACTGCAATATTACTGGAAATATCTTCTCTATTTTCAAAGAACTTTTTTTGAATATATTGAATATAGCGTGTGATTTGATATTTTTGATCAACTGCGTTAAGTTTATTCTCTACTATCAAGAAGTTGTTATCGTCATGTATCAGTAGATCAATACTACCTTTTTCCTTGAATACTTTGGCATTTTCAGGATCAATAAAACTTTTGAGTTTTTCAGGAAGAAGATCAAGAAAAATTTTTAAAAATTGATTTCCACAATAATGCAGTCCATCAGGGTTGATCATTGAGAAGATAAATCTTGAGTGAAGCCTGACTTCATCATTAGCTTTTAACAAAGCATTGATTAAGCTATAGTCGTGAACTCCCTGTTCTATCAGCTTCTTATTCTCAGCTTTTAAATCCTGATAAATTACCAGGCATTCCTCTATTTTATGCGCTTCCAATTTGTTATTCCCTTATATGTTATTCACTTACAAAGAAGCTGACGCCTCATCCCTTTACTGCTCAAATACTACGAATCGCAAAAATAAAAAGTGGGCAGAAAAGCGCTGCCCACCTTGCTTGGATCATGGGTAGAGTTACCCTTGTAATTTCTCTTTGAGCATTTTGTTTACTTCGGCGGGATTGGCTTTGCCTTGCATGGCTTTCATCACTTGGCCAACAAAGAAAGCAAATACTTTATCTTTGCCGCTACGGTATTGTTCAACCTGACCTTGATTGTCGGCAATGATTTTGTCGATAATGGCTTCAATGGCACCTGTGTCAGTGATTTGCTTTAAGCCTTTTTCGGCAATAATTTCATCGGCCGACGCCGTGGATTGCCACAATTCCTCAAAGACTTGTTTGGCGATTTTACCGGAAATGGTATTGTCGCTAATACGGGCCAATAAACCAGCCAGACGTTCGTCGCTGACCGGTGAGTCGGTAATTTCCAGACTTGCTTTGTTGAGCGCTGCAGAAAGATCGCCGGTTATCCAGTTGGCGCAGAGCTTGGCTTCGCAACCTGATGCCTTGACCACCGTTTCAAAATAATCAGCCAATTGACGTGAGGAGATAAGAATGGTCGCGTTTTCTTCATCCAGACTGTAATCTGCTTTGAAACGTTGTTTTTTGGCTTCAGGTAATTCAGGTAATGCCGCTTTTATTTGCGCTTTAAAATCTTCGTCGATGATAACGGGCAATAAATCCGGGTCAGGGAAGTAGCGGTAATCATTAGCTTCTTCTTTGCTGCGCATGGAGCGGGTTTCATCTTTTATCGAATCATACAAACGGGTTTCCTGAACGACTCTGCCGCCGTTTTCTATCAGCTCAATTTGCCGCTCAACTTCATGGTTAATGGCTTTTTCAACAAATTTAAACGAGTTGATATTTTTAATTTCCGCTCGCGTGCCAAATTCAGCTTGGCCTTTGGGACGTACCGAGACGTTGGCATCACAACGAAAAGAACCTTCCTGCATGTTGCCGTCACAAATGCCCAGATAGCGTACCAATTCATGTAACTTCCGCATATAGGCAACCGCTTCTTTGGCGGAGCGCATATCCGGTTCCGAGACGATTTCGAGCAACGGCGTTCCTGCACGGTTTAAGTCAATACCGGTTAAACCATGAAAGTTTTCATGCAGTGATTTACCGGCATCTTCTTCCAGATGGGCACGCGTGACGCCAATGCGTTTGGTTATTCCATCAACATCAATATCCAAATGTCCAATACCGACAATAGGGTGATCCATCTGGCTGATTTGATAGCCTTTGGGTAAGTCGGGGTAAAAATAATTCTTTCTGGCAAATACCGAATACGGGGCGATATGCGCCTCAATAGCCATGCCAAAAATGACTGCCATGCGCACGGCTTCTTTATTTAATACCGGTAAAACACCGGGCAAGCCTAAATCAACAGCACAAGCTTGGGTATTGGGCTCCGCGCCATAAGCTGTCGGTGCACCGGAAAAAATTTTTGATTGTGTTGCCAATTGTGCATGCACTTCCAGGCCGATAACAGTTTCCCATTCCATCGTTAATTCCTTATTCAAAACCTTTAGGGGTGTGTTTATGCCAATCGGTCACTTGTTGGTACTGATGGGCAATGTTTAACAAGCGGTCTTCGGCAAAATAATTACCAATAATCTGCAAGCCTACGGGAAGCCCGCCTACAAATCCGGCAGGAACTGACAGGGCAGGGACGCCGGCAAGGTTGATGGCAATGGTATAAATGTCGGATAAATACATTTCTATCGGGTTGCTCATTTTCTCGCCAATGCCAAAAGCCGTTGTCGGCGTGACAGGACCCATGATGACATCCACTTCGGTTAGCGCATTTTTAAAGTCTTCACTGATTAGACGCCGGATTTTTTGTGCTTTAAGATAATAAGCATCGTAATAGCCGGTGGATAACGCATAAGTCCCCATAAGAATGCGGCGCTTAACTTCTTTGCCAAAGCCTTCGCCGCGAGAGCGGGTATAAAGATCGGCCAAATCGACCGGGTTTTCACAGCGATAGCCATAACGCACGCCATCGAAACGCGACAAGTTGGCCGAACATTCAGCGGGAGCAATGACATAATAAGCCGGAATAGCCAGCTTAAGATTAGGCATGGAGATTTCTTTAATCTCTGCGCCTAATTTACGGTATTCATTAATGGCTGTTTCAAGTGTTGCCGCGACATCGCTGTTTAAGCCGTCACCAAAAAATTCTTTGGGCAAACCAATTTTTAAACCGGCAAGGGAGTTATTCAACCCGGCGCAATAATCGGGGACGGGCAGATCAACACTGGTTGAATCTTTTTCATCAAATCCTGCCATGGTTTGCAACATAACCGCA
The DNA here is from genome assembly GCF_022788635.1 of Methylobacter sp. S3L5C. Taxonomy (NCBI): domain Bacteria; kingdom Pseudomonadati; phylum Pseudomonadota; class Gammaproteobacteria; order Methylococcales; family Methylococcaceae; genus Methylobacter; species Methylobacter sp. S3L5C. Next base: position 1,970,292 of record NZ_CP076024.1, read on the forward strand.
GCATCTTCAGCGCTACGTGTCATGGGGCCGCCCTGATCCAGGCTGGAGGCATAAGCAATCATGCCGTAGCGGGATACTCGGCCATAAGTGGGTTTTAAGCCGGTAATGCCGCACAAGGCCGCAGGTTGGCGTATCGAGCCTCCGGTATCGGTACCGGTTGCGCAGACGGCCAGTCGCGCGGCGACCGCTGCTGCAGAACCGCCAGACGAACCACCGGGAACTTTATTGATATCCCAAGGATTTTTAACGACACCGTAATAACTTGTTTCGTTGGATGAGCCCATCGCAAACTCGTCCATATTGAGTTTGCCCAACATGATGGCGCCCGCTTGATTAAATTTTTCGACTACCGTGGCGTTATAGGGTGCAGTAAAATTATCGAGCATTTTAGAACCACAGGTGGTTTTAACATCCAGCGTGCAAAAAATGTCTTTTTGAGCAATGGGTATACCGGTTAATAATTCAGCAGTACCGTTGGCCAGTCGAATATCAGCCGCCTGGGCATTTTGTAGGGCGGCAGCTTCAGTGACAGTAATATAAGCGTTTAGATGTTGGTGTTGCTTGATTCGATCCAAAAAACCTCGAGTTAACTCTACGCTGGAAAATTCACCTGAACGCAAACTTTGGCCTAATTCTAACAATGTTTTAGTGTGCATTATTGTGCGTTCCTTTTATTCAATGACTTTGGGAACCAGATAAAGTCCCGCTTCGACTTGTGGCGCGATAGCCTGAAATTTTTCCCGATTATTCTGTTCTGTCGCCACATCAGCTCTTAACCGTTGTGCCTGATCCATGGGATGAGCCATAGGCTCAACATCATCGGTATTTAACTCACTCATTTGGGTCATTAAATCCAGTATGCCTGAAAGATCTTTTGCATAAGATTCAATATCTTGTTTTTCAATTCCCAAACGCGCCAAATGCGCAATTTTGTTTACATCATCTGCCGTTAACGACATTGTTGTCTCCCTATTTAAAATCAGTTTTGATGTTGTTTATCGATCATAAAAAGTACACGATTAAAGGTGAAAAAAACCTGATTTTCAACATCCTCGTTCTTTGCTTTTAGCCTTGGACCTTGGACATTTCACCATTTAGCTTTTACCTTTGCCACGTATATTACTACAAAAATCATACTTATATCTTGCTCAAATACCCGCTTGATTGATAAAGTAGTGTCATTTTCTTCTTTAAAGGAAGCAGGTCAAAATGTTCAAAAGAATTCGCGGTGTTTTTTCCAACGATCTCTCAATAGACCTGGGGACTGCCAATACGTTGATATATATCCCGGGGCAAGGAATCGTGCTTAATGAGCCATCTGTTGTCGCTATTAAAGAAGATAAAATCCGTGGCTCCAAAACCATTGCCGCTGTCGGTACTGACGCCAAACAAATGTTGGGACGTACGCCAGGCAATATTACGGCAATTCGGCCACTAAAAGACGGGGTAATTGCTGATTTTGCCATCACCGAGCGGATGTTACGGTTTTTTATCGAAAAAGTTCACAAGAAAAACCGGTGGTTACGACCCAGTCCACGTATTTTAATTTGTGTACCTTGCGGCTCAACGCAAGTCGAGCGTCGTGCGATTCGTGAGTCTGCCGCCATGGCCGGTGCCCGTGAGGTTTATTTAATTGAAGAACCCATGTCGGCAGCTATTGGCGCGGGATTACCGGTGGAAGAAGCCTGTGGTTCAATGGTGCTTGATATTGGTGGTGGCACCTCGGAAGTGGCTGTTATATCAATAAACGGAATTGTTTATTCAAACTCGGTTCGTATTGGTGGTGATCGTTTTGACGAAGCCATTATCAATTATGTGCGTAGAAATTATGGTACTTTGATTGGTGAAGCCACTGCAGAAAGAATAAAGCTGGCAATTGGTACCGCTTACCCTGGCAGTGAAGTCAGAGAAATAGAAGTTAAAGGCCGTAACCTGGCAGAAGGTGTGCCGCGTAGTTTTACTTTGAACAGCAATGAAATTCTGGAGGCCCTGCAAGAGCCGCTATCGGGCATTATCGGTGCCGTAAAAGTTGCATTGGAACAAACCCCACCGGAACTGGGTGCTGATGTTGCTAATCGTGGTATTTATTTAACGGGCGGCGGTGCTTTATTAAAAGATATTGACCGACTGATCGCCGAAGAAACCGGCTTGCCCGTGCACATCGCTGATGACCCGATAACTTGTGTTGCCCGAGGTGGTGGCATGGTTCTGGAAATGCTGGATAAAAAAGGCATTTCAACTTTTTCAGTCGAGTAATCGCCCCCTGTAAATCGTTTATTCCGGCTATAATTTCGCAATGTTTAACTCGTTCCCAAGTTCATGCTTGGGAACGCTGTTTATGTTGGTGGGGCTTAAGTTAAGAACTTTCGCCTTCGGGTGCGAGAACCTGATCAACAAAAGTTGTCGTGATAGCGACACTAAAACTGATTACACTATTATCTGCGTAACATTAATTGATTAAGAGGCATCTGCTATAAAACTTTTATTTGCCACCGGTCCATCAATCAACACCCGACTTCTGGTAGCAATCATAGCTTCTGTTGCTTTACTGGCAACGGAACACAGAAGCTCAAAATTGGACTCATTACGTACTGCGCTTTCTTTTTTTGTTGACCCGTTAAAATACCTGGTTGATTTGCCCACGGTTCTTATTGATCAGGCTACTGATTCTGTCAGTTCATACGGCGCATTAAAAACGGAAAACGAAAAGTTGCGCGAAGAGCAACTGATTGATCAAACCCGGTTGCTTAAATTTGCGGCTCTTGAAAAAGAAAATATTCGCTTGCGGGCGTTGTTGGAAAATTCTTTTAAGCTGGGCGAGCAGGTTCTGGTGGCTGAATTGTTATCGATTAATATGGCGCCTTATGAGCATATTGTCGTCGTCAATAAAGGTACCCGTTTTGGCGTTCATCCGCAGCAACCGGTATTGGATGCTAACGGTGTGGTTGGGCAGGTTTTTCGGGCCTTACCGTTCACCTCTGAAATCATGTTAATTACCGATCCCAATCACGCCATTCCGGTGCAGGTGAACCGAAATGGTTTATTGACGATTGCCGTAGGGAGCGGTCAACTGAACCGGCTGGTTTTGCCTTTTTTGCCCAGCAATGCCGATATTCGTCCGGGTGACTTATTAATAACTTCAGGTTTGGGCGGTACTTTTCCACAAGGTTATCCGGTGGCGGTTGTGGATGAATTTACGTCACAACCCAATAAGGCTTTCGCAACTATTACCGCTACTCCAAAAGCTTTGCTGGATCGTAACAGAGAGTTAATGATAGTCTGGAGCAACTCAGCGTCGGTACCGCTTATTTCAAAACCAACAGTTAACGAAGCGGAGACCAAGACTAATGCAGTTAAATGAGTATGTCGGGTTTTTTCGAATTATCCTGACTCTGGTGTTGGCGATGTGCCTGAGAATTGCTCCCTGGCCAGAAGAAATAGCGGTATATAATCCAGACTGGGTGCTACTGGTTCTTGTGTACTGGTCTCTTACCTTGCCTGAACGCGTCGGTATTTTTCATGCCTGGACATTTGGCTTGCTTACCGACGTAATGACTGGCAGGTTACTTGGGCAATATGCTTTGGCGTATTCACTGATTATCTATCTTTGTCTTAAACTGCATAAACGGCTACGTCAGTTCCCGGTGTTGCAACAAGGCATGTTTGTTTTTTGCTGTCTGTTATTATCGCAATTACTGCTTTTTTTCATAAAAAACCTGCAACATCCCGCGCAACTTCATGCCTCTTTCTGGCTCCCTGTTGTTACCGGTACATTGTGTTGGCCACTTATCTATGGCCTCCTGCGCTTTGTTCGTTTGTCGCGATACCTTTGATAGAAAACGCAACAAATCATGTCTGATACTTATATTATTAAAGACCATTCGGTAGAGAATCGCCTGTTTGTCAATCGTATTGTCGTGGCTTTTATCGTCATTATTCTCTTAACATCGGGTCTGATTGTTCGTCTCATTTACCTGCAAATTGTTGGCCATGAACATTACTCATCACTGGCCAAAGATAACAGCATAAAAATCGTTCCCTTGGTTCCTGACCGAGGCATGATTTATGATCGGCACGGGAAAGTGCTGGCTGAAAACACTCCGTCTTATAGTTTGGAGCTTATTCCCGAGCAAATAAGCGATATGGACGAGACGTTGTTACGGTTGCAAAAATTGCTGGCCATACCCGATGAAAAAATCGAGCAATATCAGAAATTACGCAAACGCCAAAAACGCTTCGTCAGTACGCCACTATTATTAGGGATGAACGATGAAGAGTTGGCAAAATTCGCCGTTGTCAGGCCATATTTCCCGGGGGTCGATATTCATACCCAGTTGGTTCGGCATTACCCTTACAGTGATTTGGCCGCTCATGTCATTGGCTACGTAGGCCGTATTAACGAGGCCGAAATTAAAGAGTTGCCACTGGCTGAATACAGGGGCTCCACGCATGTTGGCAAGTTGGGCATAGAGAGTTCTTATGAAAATGAATTACATGGCAAAACCGGTTATGCAGAAATAGAAACCAATGTTCAGGCCAGGCTTCTTAATACCTTAAAAGAAGTCTCTCCAGATCCCGGTGCAAACCTTTATTTAACCTTGGATATTGATTTACAAAAAACGGCCTACGATGCCTTGGGTACTTTCAATGGTGCAGTCGTTGCGATTGATATTAAAACCGGCGGTGTTTTGGTCTTTGTCAGTCGCCCGGGCTTTGATCCCAATCCGTTTGTTGTTGGTATTGCCAATGATGCCTATCAGGCACTACAGTCATCAGAAAACCAACCGCTCTACAATCGTGCATTGCGTGGTTTATATCCCCCCGGTTCTACCATCAAGCCGTTTATTGCTCTGGCAGGTCTTGAGTATGAGGCTGTCAGTCCCCAACAAAAACTGTTATGCCCCGGCTATTACCAATTACCCGGTGTTGATCATAAATACAGAGACTGGAAAAAAGGCGGGCATGGCTCAGTGGATATAAGTCGGGCCATTACTGAATCGTGTGATGTCTATTTTTATCGTCTGGCAGCAACTCTGGGTATAGATCATATGCACAGTTTTTTACAGAAATTTGGTTTTGGTGAAAAATCCGGTATTGACCTTATTGGCGAGAAAGCGGGATTATTGCCGTCTCGGGAGTGGAAGCGGGCTCAAAGAAAGCAGGCGTGGTATCCCGGAGAAACATTAATAACCGGCATTGGTCAGGGTTATCATCAGGTTACTCCATTACAGTTAGCCAGAGCTACGGCAACCTTGGCAAATAAAGGCAAGGTGGTTATGCCGTTTCTGGTCAATAAAATGGTCAGTACACAAGGTGCCAGTCCAGGTCCTGAGCTTCAGAATGCCACCCTTCAGTTAAAATCTGATAATGTGACTACGGTTATTGATGGGATGATCAATGTCGTTCACGGTGCACACGGGACTGCCAGAGTCATTAATAGCGATATTAGTTATCAAATTGCCGGTAAAACCGGTACTGCACAGGTTTTGGGCATTAAACAAAACGCAAAATACAACGAGAATGCCATCGACTTTAAATTTCGCGATCATGCGTTATTTATTGCTTTCGCTCCGGCAGATGATCCTAAAATTGCCGTCGCTGTTATCATGGAAAACGGCGGACATGGCGGTTCAGTTGCAGCGCCGGTTGCCGGGCAGGTTATCAAACAGTTTTTACAGGAAAATAATGAAAAATGAATCCCGGCATGAACAATTTGAGCCGCCGTCAATATTGGGTAATGCCCTAAGAACGCTACACATTGATATCCCTTTGTTTATCGGCTTATTGCTGACCTCATTCTTGAGCTTTCTGGTTCTTTACAGTAGTGGCAGTCAGGATATGGACGTGTTGATGCGTCAGGCGGGCCGCGTTGGCCTGGCTTTTATTTTAATGATAGTTCTGGCGCATATAGATCCTTATCAGTTTAAGCGCTACTCTACGGTATTGTTCGGTTTTGGTATCTTGTTGCTCATAGCCGTATTAATTATGGGTGAGATAGGTAAAGGTGCTCAACGTTGGTTGGATTTGGGCGTTTTTCGTTTCCAACCATCAGAAATGATCAAGATTACGACACCGATGATGATTGCCTGGTATTTGGCAGAATATCCGTTGCCGCCAAAATCAAAACAGTTGTTTATAGCGGCCATCCTTATTGTTATCCCGACGCTTTTAATCGCCAAACAACCTGATTTGGGTACTGCATTGTTGGTCGCAAGTTCCGGTGCGGGCGTATTGTTTTTTGCCGGTCTTTCTTGGCGCTTTATAGTCGGCATCATTGCTGCGTTGGCCTCGTTAACGCCAGTCATTTGGCATTTTATGCGCGGTTATCAACGTGATCGGGTACTCACTTTCTTAAACCCGGAAGCGGATCCTTTGGGTAGGGGCTATCATATTATTCAATCAAAAATAGCCATTGGTTCCGGCGGTATTTATGGCAAGGGGTGGCTAGGTAGCACTCAATCGGAACTGGATTTTTTGCCGGAAAGCTCTACCGACTTTATTTTTGCGGTATTTGCGGAAGAATTTGGTTTGGTCGGTTGCCTGGGGTTATTGGGGTTATATCTGTTAATCATTGTTCGGTGTTTATACATAGCTACGCAGGCACAGGATACCTATAGTCGGTTGTTGGCAGGTAGCCTGGCTTTTACTTTTTTTGTTTATGTTTTTGTCAATATCGGCATGGTTATCGGTGTTCTTCCGGTGGTTGGTGTGCCGTTGCCTTTAATCAGTTACGGCGGCACCTCTATTGTCACGTTGCTTGCCGGTTTTGGCATTCTCATGTCAATTCACACCCATAAAAAATTTCGGACACGCTGATGAAAATTAACGCAGAGTTAAGGCTAAAGTCACAAACTGACCCTCTGGTTTTTTGGTTAAAAAACCTGGCTTGTGTGTTGTGTATGTCACTGGTCTCGTGTGCCGGCAACATAAAAGATACCAAGTCCGTTGATACGTTTATCAAAAAGATGGTTACAACGCATCAGTTTGATGAAAACAAGCTGGCTGAGTTGTTCGATGCTGTCGAAATAAAAGAAGATATTCTCAAAAGAATTTCTTCACCTGCAGAAGGCATGCCTTGGTATAAATACCGCAAAATATTTATGACCGATGCCCGCATCAATGGCGGCGTAAAATTTTGGCAGGAAAACGCACAGGCATTGGCTGCAGTCGAGCAAAAAACGGGTGTTCCTGCGGAAATTATTGTTGCCGTCATCGGGGTTGAAACCTTTTACGGACAAAAAACCGGCAACCATCGGGTAATTGATGCGCTTGCTACCTTGGGATTTGCCTATCCGCCTCGCAGTCAGTTTTTTCTCGGTGAATTGGAAAGCTACTTGTTATTGTGCCGGGATGAACAGCTTAATCCTTTAGTGCCGGTTGGCTCTTATGCCGGGGCTATGGGCGTACCGCAGTTTATGCCCAGTAGTTTCAGGGCTTATGCGGTTGATTTTAATAATGACGGTCATCGGGATATCTGGCATAACAACGGCGATGTTATCGCCAGTATTGCCAATTATTTTGTTAAGCATCAATGGCAGCCTGGCCAGGCGATTGCTGTTCCGGTAACTGCAACAGGGGATACCTATAAAAAAGCTTTAAACAAAGATCTTAAGCCGGACTTAAGCTTTGCCGGGTTAGAATCGCTTAACTTAAAAATATCGAGACCAATACCTTTAAGCGCTAAAGTAAAACTGCTTGCGTTCGAACAGCAACAAAGTGAAGAGCTCTGGGCGGGATTAGACAACTTTTATGTCATCACCCGATACAACCACAGTCCTTTATATGCCATGGCTGTTTATCAGTTAAGCCAAACTATTTTAAATAAAAAAGGTACTTTTCCATGAATAAACTCTTATTAGCAATTTTAATGATTGCCCTATATGGGTGTTCTACCGAACAAATTAAAAAGACGGATGCCATTTTTCAACCTCCAGCTATTGCCAGTCATACAAATCATGCCCTGGCCCGTAATCAAATAAGACATGATTTAAGGCATCACTCAATAGTACAGACAAGTACTCGTACCAATCCGTCTAATACTGTTGCTGAACAAGAAAACCTGTTCCCACGTATTGCCCGTTACATAAAACAGGGCGTTGCTTCCTGGTATGGCCCCGGTTTTCATGGTAAAAAAACTGCCACCGGCGAAATTTTTGATATGTATGCGATGACTGCGGCGCATAAAACATTGCCGATTCCGTCTTACGCACAGATAACCAATTTGGAAAATCATCGCAGCATTATCGTTAGAATAAATGACAGAGGTCCTTTTGTTGGCAACCGGGAGTTGGATTTATCTTACGCTGCTGCCAAAAATCTGGATATGCAGGAAGATGGTACCGGAGCCGTTGAAATTAAAGTGATTTCACCCAGTCAAGCCTTGCCGCAATTGCAACAAAGCGCAGCGACACAGGAAAAAAATGTCTATCTGCAGGTTGGCAGTTTTGGCAGTCAAAAAAAGGCGCTGAAGTTAAAAAATAAAATCGCCGCCAATAATTTGCCTGAGCCGAATATCCGTTCATCGACTTATAAAAAATCCACCCTTTATAAAGTTCAAATTGGACCGGTAGACTCAACGGCCTCTGCCAATCAATTGAGCGAGCAGTTGGCAAGAATAGGCATAATCAATACACAATTTGTTACTGAATCCAAACAATCAGACAGCTCGCGTGTTACAATGTAAACAATAATATTGCTTACATTGTCCATTTTAAAGAGCTATGAACCCTTTTAAAAAAATTACTCTATTTTTATTTTTTGGCTTATTGGCTACAGTTTTTCAGGTCAATGCAGAAAATACTGACATTACGACACCTCCCGCACCCAATATAGCGGCCACTGCTTTCATCTTACAGGATTTTCATACCGGTAAAGTGATGGCAGAAAATAATGCCGATGCCAAGCTTGCTCCTGCCAGTCTTACCAAGATAATGACGGTTTATGTGGCGTTTAGAGAGCTTGGCAATGGCCATTTACATCTTGAAGATTCTGCCACTATCAGCGAAAAAGCCTGGAAAACAGCTGGTTCACGGATGTTTATCGAGCTTGGCAATCAGGTTAAAGTTGAAGATTTACTAAAAGGCATCATCATCCAATCCGGTAATGACGCCAGTGTCGCTCTGGCTGAACATGTCGCCGGTAGTGAAGCTACTTTTGCTGACATGATGAATCAGCATGCTGCCCGACTGGGAATGGTAAATAGCCATTTTAAAAACAGTGACGGTTTGCCTATGGAAGATCATTACACCAGTGCACGTGACCTGGCTATTCTCACTACCGCTTTAATCAAAGAATTTCCTGACTACTATCGCTGGTTTTCTCAAAAAGAATTCACCTTTAACAAAATCACCCAGCAAAACCGTAACAAGTTACTGTCACGGGACGAGTCGGTTGATGGCGTTAAAACCGGATTTACAGATGATGCAGGTTATTGTTTGGTTGCTTCTGCACTAAGAGAAGATATGCGTCTTGTCTCTGTCGTTATGGGCGCAAAAAATGCTAATGCCAGAGCCAATGAAAATCAAACACTGCTTAATTATGGCTTCCGGTTTTTTGAATCGCATCGCTTGTATGAAGGTAAAAAAACCTTGGATGAACCCAGAATCTGGAAAGGGGCAACTAAAACGTTACCTTTAGGTTTGGCTGAAGATATTTATGCAACGATTCCACGCCGCCAATACAAAGATCTTAAGGCCGTTATTAACGTTGATAAAAAAATTACTGCACCTGTTGCAGAAGGCGCAAAGCTGGGTTCTGTTAAGGTCACTCTTAACGATGAAGTGATTGTTGATAAAGACTTGGTCGCTCTCAAAGCGGTAGATCAGGGCAATATTATTCAAAGACTCATGGACAGCGCCATGATGATGCTGGAAAAGTCAGATGACGGAAAATAAAATGGTTTATTTAAACGGTGAGTATTTGCCGCTTAATGAAGCCAAAGTTTCCGTGTTGGATCGTGGATTTTTATTTGGTGACGGTATCTATGAAGTCATCCCGTCTTATTCCGGCCATTTATTTCATTTTCAGGATCATCTACAACGTCTGGAAAACAGTCTGGCCGGTATTCGTCTGGCTAACCCGCATACCCGTGAGGAATGGTTGGCGATATTGTCGCCATTGCTGGATACCACTATTGATCAGTATATTTATCTACAGATTACCCGTGGTGTCGGCCCTAAAAGAGATCACGCTTTTCCTGACAATATACCTGCTACTGTTTTTGCCATGTGCTCGGCTATCGTGCCTTTTGCCGGATTAAATCAGGGCGTAAAAGCGGTCAGCATGGATGATAGTCGTTGGCAATTTTGCAACATAAAAGCCATCACCTTATTAGGCAACATCCTGCATAGGCAAGAGGCTATCGATCAGGGTTGCGCCGAAGCACTGTTGGTAAAAGACGGTTATGTTGTTGAAGGTGCGGCCAGTAATGTTTTTGCCGTTATTGATGGTGTTTTGTGTACGCCACCTAAAGGCAATGATATTTTACCCGGCATTACCCGTGATGTGATTTTGGAGCTTGCACGAAAAAACAACATTGCCTGCAGCGAAGATAAAATCACCTTTGCCAACTTGCAAACAGCCAGCGAAATTTGGGTAACCAGTTCCACCCGTGAAATTGTCCCCATTGTCGAGCTTGACTCCATCAAAGTGTCAGACGGAAAGCCCGGTCCGGTATGGCATAACATGACGCGGATTTTTCAGGATTATAAAAAATCGTTGATTATGAGCGAACAAACCTTTTTTGAATTTCCTTGTCAATTTCCCGTTAAAGCCATGGGTAAAGCCGATATGGAGCTTGATTTATTGGTGATAGAAATTGTTCGTCGCCACGCACCTGATGTTAAACCAGATGCAGTCACTTTGCGGCCGAGCAAGGACGGCAATTTCATCGCAATAACGGTCGTTATAGAAGCCTCCAGCAAAAAACAATTGGATGCGATTTATCAGGATTTAAGCGATCATCCTCATGTTTTGATGGCTTTGTAGAGCCATTCTTTTTGGCCGCAATTTTTGAACCAATACCAGCTCTTTTAATGCCAATAATACGTCACTTGGGATTACAAAATTATGAAACCAGCTGGCAGGCCATGCAGCGTTTCACCCAGGAGCGCAACGCAGATACCCCGGATGAAATCTGGATAGTGGAACACTCTCCTGTTTACACGCTGGGGTTAAGCGGTAAACGTGAGCATTTATTAAATACCGGCAACATTCCGGTGATTAATTCTGATCGGGGTGGACAAGTCACCTATCATGGCCCCGGGCAAGTGGTTATTTATGCCTTACTGGATATTAAACGACTTAATCTGGGTGTGCGCCAACTGGTGACCATTCTTGAGCAAGCGATGATTGGCACTTTGGCAGAGAATGGTATTATCGCTGTTTCCAAAGCCGATGCGCCGGGCGTTTACGTCAATGACCAAAAAATAGGTTCGATCGGTTTACGGATTAAAAAAAACTGTAGCTACCATGGCCTTAGTCTTAATAATGCGATGGATTTAAGTCCTTTCGAGTACATTAATACTTGCGGCTATGCAGACCTTAAAGTCACTCAATTAGCAGATCTGGGTGTTATCATTAGTTCCAGGCAACTGGCAAACTCCGTTACTCAGGCTATTACTACGGCACTCATACATGACTAATCAAGCACCCTCACGCTCTACCCCTGAATCACATGAACGTAGTGCCAAGAAACTGGCGCGTATCCCGATAAAAGTTGAACAGTCCGATACCGTTTTGCGTAAACCTGACTGGATACGCGTAAAGCTTTCAGCCAGTGACGAGATCACCAAAATCAAACAGTTAATGCGTGAGCATAAATTGCATACGGTTTGTGAAGAAGCGGCCTGTCCCAATCTGTCTGAATGTTTTCAACACGGTACGGCAACTTTTATGATCATGGGCGATTTATGTACCCGTCGTTGCCCTTTCTGTGATGTCGCGCATGGCAAACCACTGGCGCTGGATAAAGATGAACCGCAACATCTGGCCGATGCGATACAGGCAATGGCTTTAAAATATGTCGTTATCACCTCGGTGGATAGGGATGATTTAAGAGATGGTGGTGCCGGTCATTTTGCTGATTGTATAAAAAAAATCCGCCAGCAAACGCCCACCACAAAAATTGAAATTCTGGTTCCGGATTTTCGTGGTCGTATTGATAAAGCCATAGACATTTTAATTAAAGAGCCCTGTGACGTGTTCAACCATAACCTGGAAACAGTGCCACGGCTTTATAAACAAGTGCGTCCCGGTGCAGATTATCTGGGTTCTTTGCAACTGCTGGGCAAGTATGGCAGTGCGCAAAGCCAAACGCCGACTAAATCAGGATTGATGCTGGGTGTCGGCGAAGAGCAGGAAGAAGTCCATCAGGTAATGAGGGATTTATTGGCGCATGGCTGCTCAATGCTGACGCTGGGTCAATATCTACAGCCAACCAAGGCGCATTTACCCGTTAAAAGTTATATCACCCCGCAACAATTCGACGATTATGGCGCTTTTGCAAAGCAACTGGGCTTTAAGCAAGTTGCCAGTGCGCCCATGGTCAGATCTTCTTACCATGCCGATCTTCAAGCTAAAGCCGTTATCTAAATAAATACCCTTATGATGCTTTTCCAAAGTGTTATAGGGGGTTCATGATTGATTTTAGCCTTATACACGATCTTCAAGTTTTCTTATTTTGAATTTATAGATTCTGGATAACCTACAACACAGCGACTTAATAGATGTAGGCAGGAATAAGGCTTTTCAAGCGTAAGCGAGAACAAGCGTTTCCGGCTAGTTGTACGAGCCAGTCGGAAACACCCACCACACGGCTAGGCCCTTCGGCAAGCTAAGGACAGGCTTGGGCGGTCCTTATTCCGGCTTATGCTTAATGCTTGTTATCACTGAATTCCCCGAAATCAAGAATTAAAAACTCCAAGATTGAGTTATCGGTAAATATTGATATCAAGGCCTCACATCGCCATTGGATAGGTAAGTGAAAGCCATGGGCAAAAATACCATAATCGAATAAAAAAGCGCAACACCACCGACAACCTTCAATAACATATAAACTTTATCCATAATAACCCCTCATTTTTTAATCAAGTTTCTTAGTGCTATCCAACATATCGTAAATAAATTGAATAGCAAATTGAATTTGTTTTGGCATTATTTGAAATAAAATAAGTCATTAATTAACCTGAGTTCTGGGTAAGAAATCATAACAATGACAATAAATTCTCTCTTCGTAAATTGAGTGCAGGCTTTTTATCTTGATAAGCCTGAAGCGTTAAGCGGATTGCAATCCCGTCACTCACATTTTAAAAACCATTAAAGCCTTCAAACATTTTGGTCAGGGTTGTAAACCCTGGCCGGCATCGTAAAATTTGCTTTGCGTCATTCAATCCTGGTATCCATGGTTACTGGATCACGCCCGTCTCTTGCTTTTCTCACCCTGCCGAGATAACGACTTATCTGTAAGATCGTCCAGCCGAAGTATTCAAAAGCCTGACTGCCTGTCAATTTCTTTACTATTCCCGAGGGATTTAGCGATAGAATTGTCTGTTTTATAGCAATTTATCAAGCCTTGATCATTAAATTATTATCTTTGTTACATTTGGTTACAATTCATTAAGTGCTTTCGTTTATGGCTTCATGTATAGTTGCCTCACTTTAAAAAGAAAGTTTTATTATAGAAACAACATTAAATACATGGAGTGCCGCGCAAGTGTCGTTTTTATGCCGGGTTAACTGTCATTATTGATAGCACAAAAGACGGGATAATTAAAAATGCCTGTTTTAGTGATTTTATTTTTTATGGTGTTACTTTCTTGACTTTGTATAAGTATCAACTACGCTTGTAGGTGATAACTTACTAACGACCTATCATCAATAACTTATAAGATTATTTGTAATTAAATGCTTGCTTTGTTGGCTGCTTGTCAACTGCCCGTAATTAAAATACCCAATTTATAATGGAAATTAAAATGCAAACAAATAGAAAAGTAACACCGGTATCTGCGGCACCACAACCGTCAAAATGGAAGCTTCGTGCCGCGATTGGTTTGGCCTTAGGCGTCGGCTTGGCTGCACAAGGCGTTAATGCGTCGATTTTTACTTGGAATGGGGGGAGCGGTAGCAGTAGCAACTGGACAAGTAACAGTAATTGGTCTGGTACTGCTGCTACATCTAACGTAGCTACAGATTTGGTGTTTGATGTTGCTCCCGTTAACAGATTGACTCCGTCTTCTGTACCAACTACTTTGACTCTGAACAGTATTCTTTTCGGTGCTGCCAACACTAATACAAGTTCTTACACCATTGGAACCAGCAGCAGCACTTTCACTATTGGTTCAGGCGGAGTGGTGAACAATGATAACCTTGCCCAGAATTTAGGTGCAAAATTTAGTCTGTCTAACAGCACTACTTTTAATGCTGCAAGCGGTGACTTGAATTTTACCGGCGCGATTAATCTTAATAACGCTACGTCAGGTACAAGCACAAAAACACTAACACTCGATGGTGCCAATAATATTGCGCTTTCAGGAGTCATTAGTAACCAAACTGGCGGCAATAACAAAGGAGCATTGGTTAAAAACGGTACAGGCACAACAACGCTGAGCGGTACCAACTCTTACACCGGTACCACCACAATCAGCGGCGGTACGCTGCAGGTCGGCGCTGGCGGCACGACCGGCACAATTAGTTCTTCGAGCGCGATCACCAATAACGCGACGTTGGCTTTCAACCGTAGCGATGCGTTAACGGTAAGCAATGCCATCACCGGAAGCGGAAGTTTAGATAAGTTGGGTGCCGGTACGCTGACCCTTAGTGGCAGCAATAGTTACACTGGCGCTACCAACATCAATGGCGGCACTCTGGCTTTGAATTCAAATGAGCGTCTGGCTGATACGGGTACTGTTAATGTCAACAGCGGTGGTACCTTCGATCTTAAATCAAGGACAGAAACCATTGGCACTCTTAATTTAAATAGCGATGGTGCTGTTAAGGGTAACAGCAGTTCTTCAAGCGATAAATTGATAGTTGCTACGGATTACACCAACGCAGGTTTCGGTACCGGAAATGCTTTTGATAAATCTGCGGGAGTTACTAATACTGTTATTAATTCATCAGCAAGTAATGCAGTTACCCAGCAAACACTGTCTATCAATGGCGGTACTGCTGCTGCCGGTAATGCCACAATGGCTTTTGGTGCCAAGCATGTAGGCGATACGGCTACGCAAACTTACAATATTGGCAACGCTCCTACCACTGGCTCTGGTCCAACTCTGCGTGGTGCTGTCACGTACACAGGTGTTCTTGATGACCGTTTGAGCGGTTCAGGCATAGTAACTGGTGGTTCCGATTGGATAGCTACCGCAGGCAACAGTGCTGGTTCACAAAATGTAACATTCTCAACTGCTACTGCCGGTGCCTTGAATGAGACATTGACTGTTGTTAACAACTTTAGCAATACCAATACTCAGACGTTGGCTATTACCGGTAGTGTTTATGACTATGCCAAAGTTGGCTTTCAGAATACGGGTGGTGCAGGTACTTGGGACGGTACCGGCTTGACTTTGGATTTTGGAAGCTTTACTCAAGCTATCGGCTCACAAACTGCCACTTTTAGTCTTGCCAATATTGGCGGCCTGGATGCTCTTTATACCGATCGTCTTAATGGTAATTATACTTTCAACTTGGGTACGGCTTTCACCAGCTACAACGTGAGCAACTTTACGGATCTGGCTGGTGGTTCTTCAAAGACCAATCTGGACTTTTTGTTTAATACCAGTACTGTCGGTAATTACGTAGGCAGTATATTCCTGGCATCTACTGGACATAATATCAGTGGTTACAACGGTGCTCTTGACGGTATGACCATTAACTTTAAAGGTAGTGTAGTATCTGCGGTGCCGGTGCCGGCTGCTGCATGGTTATTCCTGACTGGTATGGTCGGCCTGTTGGGCTTGGGTCGTCGTAACAAAGTAATCTGATTATTGATTAAATACAGCTAACAAGGCTAGACCTTCAGGTTTTCAAAACAGGAAAGGTCTAGCTTCTTTGTTCTACCCATCGCTATTTCCCCGTTACATTATTAATCCCCGCTTGTTGCCTGTAAAACGGCAAGCTTGTTCAAAAAGAGTCATTTCAACTTATTTCCGCTAGACCAATCCACGAAAATCAAAAGCTGTTGTCCACGAAAAGCACGAAAGACACGAAAATGTTTAATAGTAAGCTCATGCCGATAAACAATTGACCTGATACAAGATATTAAGAGGCTAGCCTGATTAAATCAATGACTTGCCATAGCTTGGTGAGCGCTCGATAATTACTGATCACCGGTATAAAACGATTATTCATCGGTAAACAATTACTGGTCACTGGTATAAAAGGAATGGTTACCGGTGAGCAATGACTGATCACCGATATAAAACAATTATTCATCGGTAAACAATTACTGGTCACTGGTATAAAAGAATTGGTTATCGGTAAGCAATAATTAATCATCGGTATGAAAAGATCGATTACCGGTTAGTAATGACTGATCAACAAGCTTAAGGTGCGTATGGCACACTCTATAAGATCGAAAAAGCAACCTATCCACGAACAGCACGAAAGTCAAGAGAAAAGTGAGTTATTCTTTTGTAGGAGCCATGGTTCTTATGCTAATGGTTTTTAGGTAAAGACAGTGTATTATTCTTTTTTTTACCAATAAAACAAGAGGGCAGGTCTTGGTGCAATTAACAGAAACGGATAATCAAGCCTATTTTGATAAAAATAAAGCCAGAGAAAAGGTTTGTGCCGGTTGGTTAAAAGAACAAAGTAAAGCTGTCCGTAAACCGGTTTTATTGGCGGCTATTATCGGTATTGTTAACGGACTGGGTGTTATTGTTCAAGCGGCAGTGCTGGCTTTTATACTGCAAGCCATCATTATTGACAAGTTGCCGTGGGCATCGTTAATGATGCCTTTGTTATTGCTGGGCGGTGTTTTTGTCTTGCGTAGTTTGTGTGTTTACGGACATCAAATAACGGGTTTTGAGGCTGGAGCCCAGGTCAGGGCCTCGGTAAGGCAACAATTGTTGGACAAATTTTTAATGCTGGGGCCTGCCGAAATCAAGCAACAGCAAAGTGGTGAATTGGCTGCTGTTACTTTGGAACAGGTTGATGCGCTGGAAAATTATTTCTCACGCTATCTGCCGCAACAAATGATAGTCGGTGTTTTGCCGATCATCATGATACTGGTGGTCATGCCCGTTAATTGGGTAGTGGGGCTGATATTTTTATTGACCGGCCCGCTGGTGCCGATTTTTATGGCGTTAGTTGGTATGGGTGCCGCTTCTGCAAATCGCAATCAGTTTTTGGCCATGGCAAGAATGAGCGGTTATTTTCTCGACCGTTTGCAAGGCTTGGCAACACTAAAGTTGTTTGGTCAGGCGGCTCAAGAGTTAAACACCATTAATCAAATGGCTGACGGGTTTAGGGAAAAAACCATGGCGGTGTTGCGAATTGCCTTTTTATCGTCGGCTATTCTGGAGTTTTTTAGTGCCGTTGCGGTTGCTTTGGTTGCCGTGTATGTCGGGCTGGGTTTATTGGGACAAATTCATTTTGGTCCGGCTGACCAAATCAGTTTACGTTCAGCGCTGTTTGTTTTGTTGCTGGCGCCTGAGTTTTTTATGCCGCTCAGACAATTGGCTATCAATTATCACGACCGCGCCGCTGCGTTGGGTGGAACTGATGCCATTCTGGCGATACTGGAACAACATGTTGATACGTTGGCAACAGGCGATAATGATTCAGGAGACGCATCAATCGCAAATGATGAGTTTTGTACCTCGTCACAGCACTACGCGGCACCCGACGGTGATTTTCAGGGTAACAACAAGCTTATTGAATTTAAGCAGGTCGATAAATTTTATGGTCAGCGGCAAGTTTTAACCGGTATCAATTTGTCTATTGCTACTGGTGAAAAAGTTGCTTTGGTGGGTGAATCAGGTGCCGGAAAAACAACGCTTTTAAATCTGTTGTTGGGTTTTGAGTCAGCAACCGAGGGCCGGATATTGCTTAATGGCATTGGTGTTAATCGTGAGTATGCGGCTCAAGCCATTGCATGGGTGGGGCAAAATGCCTATATCTTTCACGGCAGCATAAAAGACAATATTGCGCTGGCTGATCCTGATGCCTCAGAGCAGCGCATCATTAATGCGGCACAAGCGGCCGGCGTAACCGAATTTAGCGCACAATTGCCTGGGGGTTTACTCACGAAGATTGGTGAGCGGGGTTATGGTTTATCTGGCGGGCAGGTACAAAGAATTGCGCTGGCCAGAGCCTTTTTAAAAGAGGCCGACATCATTTTACTCGATGAGCCAACTGCAAATCTTGATGCTGGCAATAAAACGTTGTTACTGGCTGTTATCGAGCAATTATTTGCTGATAAAACGCTGATTGTTGCTACGCATGATCCGGTGGTGATTAACAGAATGCGGCGGCGCATAACCTTGCAGCAAGGACGGTTGGTGTTATGAACGATTTGTGGTTTTTTTTGAAATTATTTAAACCCCATCGTGGCTGGTTAGTGGCCGGAATCTTGTTGTCATTAGTGACGGGCCTGGCATCCATTGCTTTATTAACGTTGTCGGGCTGGTTTATTAGTTCTGCTGCGCTGGCCGGATTAGTTGCCATGGATGGCAATGCGCTGACCTTTAATTTTATGCTGCCTGCGGCACAAATACGCGCATTGGCCATTATTCGTACTTTGGGTCGTTATGGTGAGCGTTTGGTGACGCATGAAGCAACTTTTCGGGTCTTGGCGGGTATCCGTGGCTGGTTTTTTCAACAACTGATTCCTTTGGTGCCGGGACGTTTGTCGGTCATGCGTAGTGGTGATTTATTATCACGCATGACGGCAGATATTGACGCGTTGGACGCTCTGTATTTACGCTTGCTTGCTCCGGCCATCGTAGCGACTGTAGGAGTGACAGCCGTTACTGTCTTTTTGGCTTTTTATGCGCCGGTAATCAGTGTGGCTACCGGCCTTATGTTGCTTGTTGGCGCGGTGTGGGTGCCTTGGTTTTTTAATCGTTTGGGAGCTGGTGGTGCTGAGCAAATTATTGTTTTGGCGGCCAATTTCCGTATTCGTCAAGTTGATATGATGCAGGGTTTTACTGATTTAATCGCCAATCAGGCTTATGAGCGTTTTAGTGATTTTCTGGGGCAGTTTTCTGCTTTAATGATTAACACCCAACGACAAAATAACCGTTTGTCGGCCATTGCCTCAGCACTTACCTTTTTGCTGGCACAGTTAACGGTATTATTGGTTCTGGTGTTTGCCGTAATTTCATTTAAAAATAATTTGTTGTCAGGGCCGGATTTAGCGATAGTTATTTTTTGTGTGCTTGCTGCTTTCGAGTTGGTAACACCCTTGCCGCAAGCCATGCAAATGCTGGCAAAAACCCAAAAAGCGGCCCGGCGTATCAGGCAGGTGTCAGAAATGTCACCAACAGTTGCCGTGCCAATTCAGGCTTTGGCACTGCCGGAACGTTATGATGTAGAGTTACAGGAGGTTAGTTTTAGTTATCCTGATCAGCAACATCCAGCTTTAAAAAATATCAATTTGGCTATTCCACAGGGCAGTAAAATTGCGATAGTCGGTGCCAGCGGTTCAGGCAAGACCACGTTGTTGCATCTGTTGATGCATTATTATGATCCTGATCAAGGCAGTGTTTTATTGGCAGGACAAAATATCAAGCAACTGGATGCCGAGCAATTAATGACTTGTTTTGGTGTCTTGTCTCAGCGTAGTCAATTGTTTGCTGCGAGTATTAAAGAAAACCTGTTGATAGCCAAACCCAACGCTTCTGCAACAGAACTGGCTGCGGCCATAAAGGCGGCAGGACTGGAGAAATTTATTGGTTACTTGCCGGAAGGTCTTGATACCTGGGTAGGTGAAAGTGGCGTACAAGTGTCAGGAGGTGAAGCGCGGCGCATTGCCTTGGCGCGGTTGTATCTTAAAAATGCGCCCCTATTGATTTTGGATGAACCCACCGAAGGTTTGGATAGCGATACCGAGGCTGACATATTTAAAGCTCTGGCAATTTTTGCCAAGGATAAAACCGTGGTTATGGTGACTCACCGTGAGGCGGGTTTGGGGCTGGTTGATGCCATTTATGGGATGGAGTCGGGGCGTTTGTTTCAATAGGCTGGTTCCCAAGCTGTAACTCGTTCCCAAGCTCCAGCTTGGGAACGAGTTACAGCTTGGGAACGAGTTACAGCTTGGGAACGAGAGTTGTACGGGACTTGGGAACGAATACGTCTATATCCGCAACCAGTGGCCCTATCTTAAAGACTCTTCAAACTGCTTAATCGGTAAAGGCTTGCCAAATAAATAACCTTGAAAGTGGAAGCAGCCTTTTTGTAAGAGCATTTGTTGTTGCTCTTTTGTTTCAACGCCTTCGGCAATAACCTCAAGTTTCATGCTCTGTGCCATGTTGATAATGGTCAATACGAGTGCTTGATCGCCGCTGTCAGTAGTAATATCTTGCACAAACGACTGATCAATCTTCAGTTGATACAAAGGCAAGCGTTTTAGATATTGCAGGGATGAATAACCAGTACCAAAGTCATCCAGTGAGAAGCGGACGCCAAGGGCATTTAATGAACTGATGGCGGCAATATTTTTTTCGAGGTTATCAGTCAACATACTTTCTGTCAGTTCCAGCTTTAATTTAGCCGGGTTGATGGCATGACGTTCTACCGCATTTTTTACCTGCGATACAAAGTTCACTTGGTGAAATTGCCTGGAACTTATGTTAATTGACAGGGTGAGCTCACAGGTCGTCTTGTCTTGTTCCCATGCTTTGAGTTGCGCGCAGGCAGTTTCCAGTACCCATTGTCCAATAGGTAAAATTAATTCTGTTGCTTCTACCATCGGAATGAAATTATAAGGTGACACCAAGCCACGCTCGGGATGTAACCAGCGAATCAGGGCTTCTGCGCCTATTGGGCGTTCCAGGGCATCTACCTGAATTTGGTAATACAGTTGAAATTGTTGCTGATCAAGTGCCTTGCGTAAATCTATATCAATAGAAGCGCGGGCATTAATGGCATCTTGCATCTCCTGATCAAAAAAGTACAGGCGATTGCGGCCGGAATCCTTCGCTTGATACATGGCGATATCGGCCTGCCGAAAAAGTTCATCAATGCCGGCTCGTTGTCCTTTAAACAACGTAGCACCGATACTGGCTGTGGTATGGTATTGATGATAATTTAGATTATACGGTTGATTAAGCGCTTCCAGGATCTTATCGCCTATCGCTTTGGTCTGTGCCGCAGCTTCAATGGCTTGATCACTTAAGCCTTCCAGTAGCACGACAAACTCGTCACCACCCAAACGGGCTACGGTATCACTTTCGCGCACACAGGCGGTCAACCTTGCTGTAACCTGTTTTAATAATAAGTCACCGGCATCATGACCGAACGTGTCATTGACGATTTTGAAATGATCCAGATCAAGAAACATCAACGCACCTTGATCTCTGTTACGGGTACTACCGACCAATGCATGTTGGACACGATCAGTCAGCAGACGACGATTGGCCAATTCAGTAAGCGGATCGTAGAAAGCCAGACGCTCAATTTCCTCTGCGGCAGCTTTACTGATGGTGATATCGGTTAAGGTAGCAACGTAATTGGTCACTTTACCATTGGCATCTTTTATTGTGGTAATGGCGAGATATCCTGGATAGACTTCGCCATTCTTACGCCGATTCCATATTTCACCCGACCATGTCCCGGTATTTTCTATGGCTTCCCACATCTCAGTGTAGAAATCCTTATCATGGCGGCCCGAGCTAAGCAGGTTGGGATTTTTGCCAATAACTTCTCGCGCGGAATATTCAGTAATCGTGGTAAAGGCATTATTTACCCGTAGAATAATGCCGGAGTCATTGGTAACCATCATGCCTTCCTGGATCTGGAAGGCCGTCGCGGCGATGCGAAGATCATCCTCGGCCCGCTTACGAATGGTTATGTCGTGTATGGTTGTTTGCAACAATAATACGCCATTAATCATCATGGAATTAAGCGTTACTTCGGTGATGAAGTTTTTGCCGGTGTCAACTCGCTTATACATCCATTCGAAGCGCACGCTACCTTTTTTTGTAGCGATCTCAATGTACTGCCGGGCTAATGTTATTGAATCCGTACCGCATGGTTGCTTAAGTGGTGATAAATCGGCCGGCTTATAGGAAGTAATAGCTTCACGTGACTGCAAACCAAACATCATCATGGCGGGATTATTGCAATCGAAAAAGCCATTCTCGTTCAACATGAGTACCGCATCTCTGCAGGCATTAAATAGTGTGTGGAATTTTATTTCGGTTTGAGCTAAAGACGCGTCGATTTGCTTGCGTTCAATGGCAATACTGGCCAGACGGGCTGATTGTTCGATGAGGGCAATATCAAACCCGGTTGGTGTATGTGGCTCATGATGGTAGATAGCAAAAGTACCCAGTACTTGGCCAGATGATGACAAAATAGGCTGTGACCAGCAAGCACCTAGTACTGCATTGACTGCAAGTTTTTTATAAGCAGTCCAGTTTGTGGGTGTGGCAATGTCCTCAACGACAACACGATTGCCGGTAACAAAGGTCTCTCTGCAAGAGTCAGCGTTAATTTTTATGCCGTTAGTGACTTCGTTGAAAAAATCAGGCGGATTTGGGGATGAGCCATTAACAAGATGTTTGCCGTCGCTATCGAGTAACAAAATGCTGCAAAGCAGTGTCGGGTAGAGTTGCTCTACGCCTGTCACAATAGCTTCAATAACACTAAGTAGGGGGCTGTTTATGGCAAGTAGTTCTAAAATGCTGCTGTAAAAGTGCGCATACCGTTCGGAATTTATGCGCGTGGAGATGTCCAAGGCTATACCAAACAAGCCGGAAATTTCACCATTATCATTATGTATTGGATATTTACGGTTATCTATCCAGCTGCTATGGGCCTCGTTATTCGATGCTTTCTGGATTTCATGGGCCACATTAATGCCCGCGAATACTTGCTTCTCCAGACTGTAGTAAATATCGGCATCTTTTTCCGAAAACAGGTCGTAATCAGTTTTTCCAACCAGGTACGACGACTGTTTTATAGTATCTGTAATAGCGCCCGGTGTTTGGCTGGCACCAGTAAATACATGATTACGATCTTTGAAATAAATATAATCATTGGTATTTTCCATCATGGCCCTGAATTGGGTCATCATGGGTTGGTCGCTTAGCTGTTTACTGATGCTTTTTGCATCTTGCAGCAACAGGTCAAGGATAATATTACTGTCAGTGACGCTTGGTTCTTTGCTGTAAAGGCCTTTGATGCAGCGTATATGGCCATTGGCTTGCCTGAGTCTGATATTAAAAGTATCGGCAATTTTATTGCGGCCATCAGTTGAGAATAGTACGTCGGCAATGTCCAGATCGTCGGCATGAATCCGACTGTGCAAAGACACTTTGCCAATAAGAAAATCGTCAACTGTATAGCCAAGCAGGGCATCAATACCATCGCCGACAGATAAGACAGTCTGCGGATTAGTCAGTGAAATACGGATTTTGACTTCTGTTGTATCGATCATACTTACATCCGATATTCAAGTTTTAATTCTTGATTTAGGGAAAATCAGCTAAAAAATCATTAGAGCAATAAATGCTTTTCTGGGTATATCGCTCGCTTCCTATGAGCATTGGTACTAAATTGAGCTTGCATATCTGTGGATTACAACGTCAAAGATAAGAAACCTTGAAAATATAACTGGTAGTATATCAGCAATTTTCAGTAATCCTTATTATGACAATATTAAGAAAATTAAATATAGATTTTGATAACAATAATTTATCTTAGGTGTATACAATACATTAAATACTACCTTATAACATTTATGAATTGTAACGAAATGTAACAATTCAATCTAACCTAATTTAAGTAATCAGCACCATACGGTAATGCGCGTCGTACACCAGAAATTAATCGATTTTTTTCAATGCCTTGGGGACTAGTCTGGTAACTTATTGGTTGGTATTAATTCTCTGCAATGAGAGTGACTGCAAAATTGATATCGTAAATGGACGGCTATTATTCATATTAAGGCCAAATTAGTAAAAATACCGCTATTTTAGCGCCTCTTCAAATTGCTTGATTGGTGAAGGCTTACCAAATAAATAACCTTGAAAGTGAAGGCAGCCTTTATGCAGAAGAAGTAGTTGCTGCTCTTTTGTTTCAACACCTTCGGCAATCACCTCAAGTCCCAAACTGTTCGCCATATTGATAATGGTCAGTACGAGCGCTCGATCATTGTTGTCAAACGTAATGTCCCGAACAAATGATTGATCAATCTTCAGTTGGAATAAGGGTAAGCGTTTTAGATATTGCAAGGATGAATAGCCGGTACCAAAGTCATCCAACGAGAAGCGGATACTAATGGCATTCAATGTATTCATGACAGCAATAATTTGTTCAAGATTATCAGCCAGCATACTTTCAGTCAGTTCCAGTTTTAATTTAGACGGATCAATGTCATGACGTTGCACTGCACTTTGCACTTGCGTTACAAAATCTGTTTGGTGGAATTGCTTGGCGCTGACGTTAATAGATAGCGTCAGCTTGCAAGTACTCTCATCTTGTTCCCATGCTTTAAGTTGCGCGCAAGCCGTTTCCAGTACCCATTGCCCAATAGGTAAAATTAATCCTGTTTGTTCTGCCAACGCAATAAAATCATGGGGCGACACCAAACCATGCTTAGGGTGCAGCCAGCGAATCAGAGCTTCTGCGCCTATTGGTTGTGCCAAAGCATCTACCTGAACCTGGTAATACAGTTGAAATTGCTGTTGCTCAAGCGCATTACGTAAATCCATGGTTAAAGAAGCATTGGCATTAATCATTTTTTGCATATCAGGATCGAAAAAGCGCAAGTGATTACGGCCACAATCTTTAGCCTGATACATGGCAATATCAGCCTGTCGAAACAGTTCATCTATGCCGACTACCTCGCAACCATCAAACAAAGTCACCCCAATACTTGCTGTACCGTAGTATTCGTGTGCGGCAAGCTGATACGTCTGTCTGAGAGCATCCAGCATCTTGTCGCCAATGACTTTAGCCTGGGCCGCAGCTTCAAGGATTTTTTCACTTAAATTTTCCAGTAGCACGACAAACTCATCACCGCCCAAACGGGCCAACGTGTCGCTTTTTCGCACACACGCGGTTAAGCGGCTGGCAACTTGCTGAAGCAGTAAGTCGCCGATATTATGACCAAGCGTGTCGTTGATGGTCTTAAAATAATCCAGATCAATAAACATGACAGCACCTCTGCCGCCGCCGTGTGAGCGACATGCCAGGACATGCTTTACACGATCAGTCAGTAGTCGTCGATTGGCCAGTTGTGTCAGCGGGTCATAGTAGGCCAGATTTTGAATCTCTTCTGCGGCCGCTTTATTCATGGTGATATCAGTCAGGGTGGCAACGTAATTGGTCACTTCATCATAGCTATCTTTTACTGCGGTGATGGTCATGTATTCCGGATAGACTTCACCACTTTTGCGCCGATTCCAGATTTCCCCCGACCATGTGCCGGTATTATTGATGGTGTTCCACATCTTGGTATGGAAGGTCGCATCATGGCGGCCGCTTTTAAGAAAGCTTGGGGTTTTACCAATCACTTCTTGCGAGGAATAGCCGGTGATAGTGGTGAAGGCATTATTGACCCGCAAGAGAATGCCCTTGGCATCGGTGACCATCAAGCCTTCCTGAACCTGAAAGGCAGTAGCGGCGATGCGAAGTTCATCTTCGGCGCGCTTGCGGATGGTGATGTCGTGTATGGCGGTTTGTAGTAATATTTGCTTATCAAGCATCATGGAACTGAGCAAGACTTCGGTAATAAAGTTTTTACCGGTATCTGCTCGCTTATGCATCCATTCGAAGCGCAGGCTACCTTTTTTTAGCGCTGTATCAAGGTACTGTCTGGCCAATATTTTTGAATCCGTGCCACAGGGCTGCTTAAGTGGCGACAAATCGAGAGGATGATATAAAGCGATGTCTTCCCGTGATTTTAAACCAAACATTTTTATGGCGGCATCATTGCAGTCGAAAAAACCTTGCTTATTCAACATGAGTACCGCATCTCTGCTGGCATTAAATAGTGTACGAAACTTTGTTTCGGATCGGGTCAACGCTGCGTCAGTTTGCCTGCGCTCAATGGCGATGCCGGCTAGACTCGCTGATTGCTCGATGATGGTAATATCAAATTCGGTAGGGATATGTGCCTGAGGATGATAAATAGCAAAAGTACCCAATACTTGGGCCGATGATGACAGAATAGGCTGGGACCAGCAGGAACCTAATTTTGCCCTGGCTGCAAGCTCTTTCCAGGAAGCCCAATTTGGATGCGTAGTAATGTCTTCAACAATAACACGTTTGCCGGTAAATGCAGCTTCTCCGCAACAACCAACACCAACGCCAATTTCAAGGCCGTTAATAGCTTCATTGTAGAAATCAGGCAGGTTGGGGGCAGAGCCATTGATCAGATGCTTGCCGTCGCTATCGAGTAACAAAATGCTGCAAAGCAGTGTCGGGTAGAGTTGTTCTACACCTAAGACAATATCTTCAAGAATGCTAAGTAGCGGCTTGTTGATGGCAAGCTGCTTTAAAATGCTCCCGTAAAATTGTGCGTACCGCTCGGCATTGATACGGATGGAGACGTCACGAGCAATACCAAACAAACCGGAAATTTTACCGTTATCGTCATAGATCGGATACTTACGATTGTCGATCCAGCCACGATGGTCATGACTATTCGGTATTTTTTGTATTTCATAGGCTACAGGGATGCCTGCAAATACCTGTTTGTCCAACTGGTAGTAAATATCGGCATCTTTTTCGGGGAACAGGTCGTAATCAGTCTTGCCAAGCAGGTCCGACCACTGCTCTATACGGTCGGTAAGAGATGCGAGTGTTTGGCTGGCGCCGGTAAGTACATGATTGCGATCTTTAAAATAAATGTAATCATCGGTGTTTTCCATCATGGCCTTGAAATGGGTCATCATGGCTTGGTCGCCTGGATTCTGAGTGAGGCTTTTGGCATCTTGCAGTAGCAGGTCAAGGATAATCTTATTGTTGGTAGCGTCTAGTTCTTTACGGTAAATACCTTTGACACAGCGGATATGACCATTGGCGTGTCTGAGCCTGATGTTAAACATATCAGTGGTTTTATTGCCGTCAGTTGAGAACAGGACATCGGCAATATCCTGGTCGGCCATGTGAATTCGACTTTGCAAAGATACTTTGCCGTTGAGAAAATCAGCAACCGTGAAGCCAAGCAGGGCATCAATATTATCACCGACAGATAAAACAGTCGGTGGATTGGTCATTGAAATGCGAATGTTAACGTCTATTGGCGTTGGCATGTTTATACTGGCTTTTCACTTTAAAAGGGTTGATTTCGGAATCACCAGCAAGGCCGATAATTAGGGCAATAAAAAGACTTGCTATTCAATTTGCGGGGAGGGATAAGGAGCAGACCCGATCAGCTTGTTCAGTATTAAATAGAAAGTAATTTCGATTTAGACTGTTTTAATCTGACATTAAATAAGTGATTTTTCTGTATATCGCTTACGATCTATTCGTACTAATTATGCGTATATATGCGATTTACAAAGTTAAATATAAGGCCGTATCTACTATAGCATTAATTCGGATTAATCCTAATTAATTCACCTCTTAAGGCAATCCGCAGTAAATAAGCTATTCCTGTATGCTTCGAAATTATGCGTTGTTGGGACATGCCATGCTTGCGATATAACAAGCAATCGATACCGTATGGTCTACTACTATAGAAATAAGTTAAGACCGTGACGCTCCAAAGTCAGGCAACGCTTGGGAGCGGATTTATTGTGAGTTACTTAAGCCAGTGACTATTATTGGCATGAAGACCAGACAAGCTTTTCTGTTTTAGTGCTTCTTCAAATTGCTTGATTGGTAAAGGCTTGCCGAATAAATAACCTTGAAAGTGGCGGCAGCCTTTTTTTAGTAGAAGAGCTTGCTGCTCTTTTGTTTCGACCCCTTCGGCAATAACCTCAAATCCCAGGTTTTCAGCCATAGTGATAATGGTCAATACGAGTGCTCTATCGTTGCTGTCAACGGTAATATCCCGTACAAACGACTGATCTATTTTTAGTTGATACAAAGGCAAACGTTTTAGATATTGCAGGGATGAATAGCCGGTGCCAAAGTCATCCAGTGAGAAGCGGATGCCAAGGGCATTTAAGGTACTCATGGCAGTAATACTTTTATCGATATTATTAGCCAACATACTCTCTGTTAGTTCCAGCTTTAATTTAGCCGGATTAATTCCATAACGTTGCCCTGTATCTGTTACTTGGGTTACAAAGTTCGTTTGGCGAAATTGCTTGGCGCTGACGTTAACGGATAGCGTCAAATTGCAAGTGCTCTCATTTTGTTCCCATGCTTTAAGTTGGGCGCATGCGGTTTCTAATACCCATTGCCCAATAGATAAAATCAGCCCTGTTTGTTCTGCCAAAGGAATAAATTTATCGGGTAACACCAAGCCATGTTCAGGGTGTTGCCAGCGAATTAAAGCCTCTGCACCAATTGGGCATTTCAAAGCATCTACCTGAATTTGGTAATAAAGTTGAAATTGTTGTTGATCAAGTGCCTTGCGTAAATCCTTTTTTAAGGCAGCTAGGTAATGAATTTTTTCCTGCATCTCAGGATCGAAAAAGCGTAGGTGGTTGCGGCCGGACTCTTTGGCATGATACATGGCGATATCGGCTTGCCGAAAAAGATCCTCGACACCTGGCATGGGGTCTTCAAACAAGGTGACCCCGATACTTCCCGAGCAGTGGTATTGTTGCAAGTTAAGTTGATAAGGTTGGTTAAGTGAGGCCAGTATCTTGTCGCCAATCGCTTTGGTTTGCGCCGCAGCGTCTATAACTTTATTGCTCAAGCCTTCCAGTAGCACGACAAACTCATCACCACCCAAACGTGCCACGGTATCGCTTTCACGCACACAGGACATCAGCCGCTTTGCAACTTGCTGAAGTAGCAGGTCACCATACTTGTGACCCAGCGTGTCATTGATGTTTTTGAAATAATCCAGATCAAGAAACATCAGGGCACCTTTGCCTTCGTTACGGGTACGACTGACTAATGCATGCTGAATACGATCGACAAGCAGTCGTCGATTGGCCAATCCGGTCAGTGGGTCATAAAAAGCCAGGCGTTGAATCTCTAAAGCGGCTGCTTTATCCGTGGTGATATCAGTCAGGGTGGCAACATAATTGGTCACTTTACCATTGGCGTCTTTTACTGCGGTGATGGTCAGGTATTCCTGATAGACTTCACCATCCTTGCGCCGATTCCAGATTTCACTAGACCATGCCCCGGTATTATTAATGGTACTCCACATCTGGGTATGGAAGTTCGCATCATGGCGGCCAGAGTTAAGAAAGCGAGGATTTTTACCAATAACTTCTTGCGCAGAATAGCCGGTAATAGTGGTAAAGGCATTATTGACCCGCAAGAGAATACCTTTGGCATCGGTGACCATCATGCCTTCCTGAACCTGAAAGGCGGTAGCAGCGATGCGAAGGTTGTTGTCGGCCAATTTACGTTCGGTGATATCTTCCACCATGACCACCAGATAATTCACGCTACCTTCTGTGGTTCGCACGCACTTTACATTAAGGTTAACGAATGCCACAGTGTCATCCTTGCGAATAAAACGCATGTCTAGCGTATAAGCTTCGGATGCCCCGGACAATATACGCTTGATCTCGGCGGTAGCCTTGGCTTTATCTTTCGGATGGCATATTTCTGCACAGCTCATTTCGGCGATTTCGGCATGTGAATAGCCAAGAATATCGCATAATTTACTGTTAAATTTCAGCCAGCGCAGGGTAGTCGGTGAAACGATGCCCATACCAATAAAAGGCATGTTGTAAAAGTTACTGATCAAATCAGCCTTATGCACTGCCTCTTCCATTTTCTTGATTTCGGTGATGTCCTGAACAATGCCGATTTTTCGTTGTGGATTTCCAGTGTCATCATTTCTAAGTTCGCCAATCGCCATAATCCACCGTACTTCACCATCAACCCGGCGGATACGACACTGGAAATGCCATGGGGTCTTTGTCGCAAAGGCATCATTGAAAATCCGGTTAACTTCAGCGCGATCTTCCGGCAATACATGCGTCAACAACAGCTTATAAGTCCAGTTTGGTAACAGTTCCTGGTAACCGAAAATACGGTCATGTTCAAGCGAGCGATAGGCGGTGTGGTCCGTCAGGTTGAGATCCCATATCCCGGTATGAGTCATGGTTAACGCAAAACAGGTCAATTCTTCGCTTCGGCTCTGTGCCAGTTTTGTTTGCTTTTGTGCGCTATTATCAGTAACCATCAACAAGTAACCAATAATGTCGTGCTGGTCGTCACGCAGCGAAATAACTGACACTATGGCGGATAAGCGACTGCCGTCTTTACGGATATAGGTTAACTCGTAAATATCCTCAATGCCATGTGAGGCTTTAAATATCAACGCGTCAAAACCTGCTGTAATTGGTGTGGCGTATTCCTGGCTTAATGCTGCTGCCCGCATAACAAGTTCTTGTGGGTCAGAAATATCGGCTGGGGTAATTTTATTGATCACCTCCGCAGCTGTATAGCCGAGCATAGACTCCGCGCCAATGTTAAATATCTGAATAATGCCTTGCGCATCAGTGGCAATGCTTGAGAAATTAACGCTGTTGAAAATTGCACGCTGCAAAGCTGCAGATTTTAGCGGTGCTTCTTCCCGACTGGTTTCGGTTAAATCTTGTGGTGTACTCGGGATAGATATCAGCGTGGTTGGTTCTTTTTGCATGTAAAATTTCGGGTTCAAAGGGGGCTATTTAGTTTTTTGGGATACAGCCTAATACAGTAAGTAAATTCATGTTTGGCAGGATATTTATGTGTATTGTTAATATAAACTGTATATTTATTGTAAATATTGTACTTGAAAGTGACGAGAAATTCCACACAATGACTGCTACAAAGAGTTGCAGGATAAGCAATCGCTTACGATTGTTTTGGGGGGCGGTAATATACGATGTACTTTTCTCTTAAAACAAGAATATCGATGCCCGTTGGGGATTACGATCTTGATCGAAGCGTTTGCAGACTTCAATCATTTTTAAAGCGTGGGTAACAGGATTCCAAACATCGTTACGCTTTAGAAAATCATACCAATACCAATAC
The DNA here is from genome assembly GCF_022788635.1 of Methylobacter sp. S3L5C. Classification (NCBI taxonomy): domain Bacteria; kingdom Pseudomonadati; phylum Pseudomonadota; class Gammaproteobacteria; order Methylococcales; family Methylococcaceae; genus Methylobacter; species Methylobacter sp. S3L5C. The sequence continues at coordinate 2,001,564 of NZ_CP076024.1, forward strand.
CAATACCAATACCAATACCACTTACATTTTGTCTATGTTTTGCCCGGATAATTTTCCTGGTGTTAAAATATGTCAAAATTTAAGTTTTATGTTACCGTTTTTCATCCCTCAACCATGAGCTAAACACGATGAACCAATCCAAAAAAAAGCTAGTTCTTATAACACCAAAAGCCGATGGAAAAAAAATCTTGTCAGCGGCTCAAAAGCAATTTAATAGTCTGACTAAAAAAATTGATAACAAAAAAAAATTGTTGATGGAATGGCAAGAAACCATTCCGCTGTATCGTCAAAAGGTTGATGAGGAATATGAACCCTTGGAAGAGGCTTTAAGTAACCATAAATCAGAGTGGGTTCAGTTATTGGATCAGTCTTACAATCTGCCGCTGTTTAAAAAAACCGATAAGTTGAAAATGAAACATCTTATTTGTGAGCTGGCAGAGAATTTAATCACCGAGTTTAATAAGGATGATTTAAAGACACTGTTTAATAAGTACAGTGATGAGGATTACGATACTGTTAATCAACAGAGTGAATCTGCTGTTGGTGATTTGATGAAAAGTCTTGCGGAAGATATGTTTAATGTCGATTTGGACGATGATGTTGATATAAGTTCGCCAGAGAAATTTCATGCTCACTTGCAGGAAAAACTGCGTGAACAAGCCGATGAACAAGCGGCAGAAGCGGTTAAGCCCCGTAAAAAAACCAAAAAGCAACTAGAAAAGGAAGCCCGCCAGCTAGAGGAAGATGAGTTGGCCAGCAAATCGGTTCGAGAGGTTTATCGCAAATTGGTCGCTGCACTGCACCCTGACCGCGAACCTGATGAAGAAGAGCGTAAACGCAAAACCGAGTTGATGCAACGCGTCAATACCGCTTATGGAAAAAAAGATTTGTTGCTGCTGCTGGCATTGCAGTTGGAGATTGAACAAATCGATCCTGAGCATTTGAGTCATATTGCTGACAGTCGCCTAAAGTATTTTAACAAGATCCTGAAAGAGCAGTTATCTGAATTGGATCAGGAAACCGAACAAATTGAAGGGATGTTTAAAGTCGATTTAAACTTGCCATTTTATGTCTTGTTAACACCAAAACAGTTGCTGTTAAGACTGGCCAAAGATATTCAGGAACTACAGGGAGATATCGTTGCCATTCAAAATGAACTGGAAATATTTCATAACCCTCCGGCTCTTAAAGCCTGGCTAAAAACCTATAAAATACCCAAGAATTCTGATCACGATGATTTTGATAATTTGCTGTTTGGCGGCATGATGCCGTTTGGATTTAAATAAGACGGTTAATCATTGCTTAAATTACTGGATAAATCATGACCGAATCTTTGTTGCTTACTATTGCCGGAGCATTGGCAGTGGCTATTTTACTATTGTTAGTCGTTGTTTTGCTACGCGTAAACGGCTTGATTAAAGCCGGCGCAGACAGTGGCTTTCAAGAATTAATGCGTTTGCAGAAAATGCATGAGATTAGTTTAAAAGAAGGGTTTTCTGAAGCGAGGAAAGAACTGAGAGAAGTCAGTTTGGAAAATCGAAGGGAAATGCAGGAGTCTTTTAAAATTTTTCAGGATACCCTGCTAAACCGGATTAGCGAGAACGGGACTATTCAACACAAGCAGTTGGAAAGCTTCAAGAGTGCCTTAAATGACTTATCTGAACGACTGATTACCAATTCCAATGAATTTAAGCAGAGCGTGTCATCATCGTTTCAAACGTCAAGTGACGTGTTAAACCGCAAACAGGATGAGTTTCGGGAGAAAACGGTGCAAAAGTTGGACGACTTTGAAACGAGTATAAAAAACGATGCCAAATTAAACCGGCAGGAATTAAATGATGGCTTAAAGTCATTTAAGATTTCGTTTTCAGAAAGTATTAATGATTTTAACCAGCAGTTAAGTTTGAAGTTTGCTGAGTTAAACAAGCAGCAAGTCGATGCCACGGCACAATCCAAAACCAGTATCACTGAAATCAGGGATACCATTGAAAAACAACTAAGGTCTATTCGGGAAGACAATACCCAGCAATTGACGGAAATGCGTAAAACCGTCGATGAAAAATTGCAAAGCACTCTGGAAAAGCGTCTGGGCGAATCCTTTAAACAAGTTAGTGACCGACTTGAGCAGGTACATAAAGGCTTGGGTGAAATGCAGACCTTGGCGATTGGTGTTGGGGATTTGAAAAAAGTACTCGCCAATGTAAAAACACGCGGTATTCTTGGCGAATACCAATTAGGGAATATTCTGGAGCAAATTTTGACTCCCGAGCAATACTCGACCAATGTTGCTACCAAGCAGGGCAGTCAGGCGAATGTTGAGTTTGCCGTAAAACTACCCGGAAAGTCTGATGAAAAAACAGTCTGGCTACCATTGGATTCCAAATTCCCTTTGGAGAGTTATCAGTTACTCTTGCTGGCTTATGATGAAGCGGAACCTGCAAAAATTGATCAGGCACAAAAAATCTTGCTTAAAGTCGTGGAAAGTTTTGCCAAAGATATTAGTGATAAATATATTGACCCACCGCATACCACTGATTTTGCGATTATGTTTCTGCCGGTTGAAAGTCTGTTTGCCGAGGTATTGCGCCATCCACATATGTTTGAACTGCTCCAGCGTAAATACCGCATTACCATTACCGGTCCTACCACGTTATCGGCTTTGTTAAACAGCCTGCATATGGGCTTTAGAACGCTTGCCGTACAAAAACGCAGCAGCGAAGTCTGGAAAGTATTGGCGGAAGTTAAAACAGAATTTGCCAGTTATTCCGATCAGCTGGCGCTGGTCCATAAACAATTGACTACCGCATCGGGTTCCCTGGAGAAATTAAAAGATACCCGAACCAAGGCGATGGAAAGAAAACTGCGCGATGTGGCGATATTGGAAATTACGGAAGATAAAGAAGCTGTTTTACTATTGGAAAGTTGAGGGACGATAAGGTCATGTTTGAAAAACTCTCGCTCCATAATTGAAATTGCCCAGTCAATTATCTTCTTGTTTTCAAGTATCTGTTCCCGTTGATTTCCAGTTTTCCTTAACCAACAACTTTAACTGTTTAAGCAAGGCGTAGTGCAGCTTATGGAGTTTATCCAGTTTTGTCAGTGCTTCCGTGGTTTGATCATTGGTATGTAAATTTAATAGTTCCGTGGCGAGAAGGTGTACTTGCTGGTGTAAGGGCATGATGGCCTGAAGGGTTGGATCACTAATATGGCGTGTTCTGCTTTCTGTATTTAGCCATTTACCGAAGCGGCATGGCAGGTCATTAGGGGCAGGATTTTTACGCCCGGATTTAATATGGTTTTCTATGCTGGTAATCCAAATGCTATGTTCGGCGCTGGCAAACAGTAGCGGCAAATCGTCACGAGCAAAGGATGGTCGATTAATCCAGCTTGAATCAGGTCGCCAAGTGGCGGCCCAGTTCGGGATATTAGCGGCTGGCATGGGGTAGCCTATAGCGTAACCTTGAGCAAGGTCACAACCAAGTTGTAGCAGCATTTCACCATGTTTTATGGTTTCCATTCCTTCGGCAATTACCTGAAGGCCGAAGGCTTTAGCCAAGGCGACTACCCCCTCTATAATAGCCAGATCATCGGTGTCGTGTAGCATATCTCGCACGAAACTCTGATCAATCTTGATCTGATTGACCGGCAAGCGTTTCAGATAAGTCAATGAGGAATAGCCCGTGCCGAAATCGTCCAAGGAGAAGTGTACGCCAATTTCTTTGCTGGCTTGGATCACTTTGGATACTTTAGGCAAGTCCTTCATGGCACTGGTTTCAAGCACTTCCATTTCCAAATCCCCCGGCCTGACATCAGGATGAGCTTTAAGTCGTTCTTGCAGGCGTTCAATGAAGTCGCTTTGCTGTAACTGGAGAGCATCAATGTTGATACTGACAGGAATGTTTAATCCAGACGCATGCCATTGTTCTATTTGAGTCAGCGCTGTTTCAATTACCCACTCACCAAGCTCTAGGGATAGTTGATGATTTTCGATTAAGGGCAAAAAAACATCAGGAAGCAGCAGGCCTTTGTCCGGGTGCTGCCAGCGAATTAACGCTTCGGTACCGATGATGCGGCCTATGCGAAGATTGACTTTGGGTTGGTAATACAGCACAAATTCGCCTGCAGCCAGGCCACTACGGATGCGCTCCAGGCTTTCGTGGCGGGTACGGGTAAGGTTGATTTCTGCGGCATCGAAAATATTGTAACGGTTTTTTCCTCTCATTTTGGCTTGATACATGGCTTGGTCGGCTTGTCGTATCAGTAAATCTGCATCTGCCTCTTCTGTCTGTGGGTAAAAGGTGACCCCCATACTTGCTGAAACCTGGAGGGACATGTTGTCAAATTGAGAAGATTGGGATGCGGCAGTGAGTATTCGGGTTAGTAATGGTATGCTGGTTTCGATGTCGCTTATATCAAGTAGCAACGCGATAAATTCATCGCCACCTATTCTGGCGAGGGTATCAATTTCGCGCAAAGCTTGCTGCATATTGTTGGCGACAGTGATGAGTAAGTGGTCGCCGGCTAAATGCCCGTAATTATCGTTGATGGCCTTAAAGCCGTCCAGATCAAGAAAGACCACTGCCAGTAGTTGCCCATGTCTTTTGGTTTGAGCGATACCTTGATGTAGACGATCAATCAGGAGTGTGCGGTTGGGTAGATTGGTCAGTGGATCGTAGTGAGCGCTCCGTTCCAGCTCAGATTCGTGTTCCTTAAGTAAGGTAATGTCGGACAGCAGTGCGACATAATACTGAACCTTACCTTCTGTATCCCTTATGGTAGTGATGTTTTGCATTACCGGGTATACTTCGCCGTTCTTGCGACGATTCCAAAATTCGCCATACCAATAGCCTTTATTGACCAGATCATGCCACATGTTCATGTAGAATTCCGGTTCCTGACGACCGGAGCTTAGAAGCCGAGGATTTTGCCCCTGGACTTCATCGTAGCTGTAGCCGGTTATTTCGGAAAAGGCGTCATTGACCTGAATGATGGCACCGTTACCGGTAGTGATCATGATACCTTCGCGGGCATGGGTAAAAACACTGGCAGCGAGTTGGAGTTTTTCTTCGGCTTGTTTGCGCTCACTAATGTCTTGCAGAAAAACTACAAATTGCTCGTCTTTGATGGGTTGGTACTGGATACTGACCTCGACAAAAAAAATACTCCCATCCTTGCGACGGTGTGTTGACTCGAAACGGTCTTGGCCCTGAGTGATGATATTTTGCAGATGTCTCACGGTATCTTCAGATGTTTCCGACGCTTCCAGGTCAGCAACAGACATGGTTAGCAGTTCCTGCTCTCTATAGCCGCTCATTTGGCAATAGGTTTCGTTAACTTCCAACAAATGCCCTTGTTTATCTAATAACCAGAAACCATCCATGGTCGTATGGAGAATACTTCGATGTCGTTCTTCATTGTTCAGCAGTGCCGAGGTTAATTCCAGTTGCCTTTGGTAGAACATCTGGCGCTGTTGCTGCCATAACAGAAAAATTAGCGCGCCTGCACTACAGACAAGTATGGATACCATTAAGAGTGTGAGTTTCATCCGTTCGCGGAGAGGAGCATATACTTCCGCCTCGTCAATACGGGTTACCAGATACCACGGCGAATCAGGAATGGCATTTACTGCCGCAATTACCGGTACGCCCCGATAATCGAGGCCTTCGACGATGCCACGTTGTCCTAATACTGCTTTTACGGCGGGTAGCGAGGTGTTGCTAAGTGGCATGTGCAGGTTAAGGGCAGCATCCTTGTAGAAGCGAAGGTCGTTCAAAAAGAGCACATCGTTGTTGTCGCGGCGAACGAGTAATGTTTCGGCGCTAGTACTTGGCGTTGGCCAATGTTGGATAAACGGATACAGATAACGGGTCGGATCAATACGCATCCCTATTACGCCCAGTGGCTTGTTGTTGTCCTGCACATTAAAGATCGGTAATATCAGGGCCAGATACACGCGCTGATCATGTTCGTCCCGATAAAAATCTTGCAGCATGATTTGCCCTGATTGCAGGGAGTCAGCTGCGCTTTTAATTAGCGCGGTGCTCAAGGGTGTCGTCATTTTAGGCATTGACATGTGAATGCTGCCTTTACTGTCAAGCAGAAAAGCCATGTCGTATCCGAATTGGTTTTGGTACTTGCCGAGCCAATCTTGCATTATTTTTTGTGCGGACCCGTTATTTGGCATCTCCAGTAGTTGTTGGACAACGGCAGTGATTGAGATACTCTGGGTGAGGGAGGCATCTCTAAGCCGTTCCATGCGCCATCGAATCAGTTCGCCCGTTTTTAATTTGGCTATAGCCAGAAGATTCGCTTCTACTTCATGGCGGAATTTTTGTTCAGTCTCGCGGTAGGAGGTAAATGTCACTGCGATAGTGCCAGCGGAAAAAATAACAAAAACCAAAATATAGAGTGGATTATTTATAACATCGGTGTCCGGTGTAATTGATGGGGTCGAATGACGGGCAGCAAACACCCACAGTAGCAGACTGATAATCAGCAGGATCAGGCTGGTGTTGAGTGCAGGAGGAATCAGCGTTTTTTCGAAGGGCAATAGTAGTGGTGTTTCCAAGGCATAGGCTAGAAGCAGAAAAATGCCCAGTAATGAAAGTAAGCCGGGCAAGCCCTTGGCGATTAAATCCTGCCAGAATCCGTGAATAGTATGAGACGGTAAGGTAACCAGCGGCACGTAAGCCAATAGAAAGCCAAAAGCTGTGATTGGGGAAATATATCCTATGGATATATTTCCCGGTGTATGGGGAATTTGCAAACCAAAGAGTTCCCCTGGCCAGTAAATATCGAGAAGTCGTAATGTCAGTAGCAACAAGGCCCACAGGATACCTAGCCAACCGAAGAGAGTGGTGAGTAAAAGAGGAATGCGACCTGGCGACTTTTGGATGCAGAGACCGAGAGTTATGCTGAATAATATAGACAGACCGGCAGTGTTCGGTGCCATTGGGATGGTGCCGGATTTCCAGGTAGTGAGACCGGGATTGTCCAGTACCCAGCCAAGCAGTGACATGAGGCCGATCGCTGCCACGGATAAATGTCCAGCCAGAAGTCCTAGCGTGATCCTGTTTTCTGAATGCTTGTTCTTTGTGGGAGTCATATCATTCCCTGTTTAGAGTCTGGTAGGTTGTCCGGTGGATAAAGCTGTCCATTTATCGACATTTATTTTTGGCATCGCCACCACCATCACCGTATATTCTGGTTCAATATCCTGAGGCCTCTAAATACTAATGCCGGAACAGAGCTCAAAAAAATAATCGGCATGATGAAAGTCACTTTTCCCCTATTCCTCCTAGGAGGCTGTCCGAGAATAGGAACCGTAGCGAGGGAAAGCAATTTTGAGTCAGATTTTTTGATCATTTGAGGCAAATAGTTGTTCTATTAAACGAAAATGAGCGAGTAATCTGGCCAAAATAGCTTTTCCGCAGTAGGTTTTCTATTCTCGGACAGCCTCCCAGGGCGAATCCCGCTTAAAAACATTCAAACTACTGAGGGCTTGTCTCTGCCGATGATGTGCGCTATGGATTCTTTTTAATTGACTCGCGGCCAATGGAGAAGGGCGCGAATGCCATATTTAATCGGCTACTATATTAGCACTTTTCAAAGATGCTTTACTACTGAAAAACTGATGCCAAAATGATAAAAGTGATGGGCTTGTTTACTGCGGAAGTTCGATAGGATTAATGGTTTTTTGTAAGGACTTGCTAGGTTCTGTTGACGTTTCACCAATCCGGTAGAATAAGTCGTTTTGAATGAAATGAAGCGGATAACATTAAGTGATGAAGAGTGGACTCGTATTTTGGCAAGCTTAAAAAAATTGCCTGGAGTTCATATCGGTTTACCCGATATTTGCAGGCAGTTTGTTAATGCCATTTTGTGGATATTACGTACGGGAGCACAGTGGCGTGTATTACCGTCAACGTATGGTAAATGGAATAGCATCTTCAAGCGTTTTTCACGTTGGTGTATCAATGGCATATGGGGTGAAATTCTCTGTCATCTTGCTGAAGACGCTGATTTACAAGATGTTTCCATGGATGGTTCAGTTATTAGAGCACATGCCTGCGCAGCTGGAGCGGCATATAGTTCTGCTGAGAATGAAGCACTTGGGCGCTCCAAAGGTGGATTTGGTTGTAAGATTCACGCGCTTTGTGATGGCTTGGGCATGCCCATCAAATTTATCCTGACAGGCGGGCAGGAGGCTGAATGCAAGCAAGCCATATCTTTATTGGAAAATGTTAATGCTTCAGCCGTTTTAGCAGACAAAGCCTACGACACGAACGAGTTGCGGGAGTGGTTAGCCAGTCGTGAAATAAAAGCGGTTATCCCACCTAAATCGAACCGAAAAGAAGATATTGAGTGCGATTATTGGCATTATAAGGAGCGGCATGCCATTGAATGTATGTTCGGTAAGCTCAAGCACTATCGCAGAATTGCTACACGATATGAGAAAAAAGCTATTAATTACATGGGGATGCTATCATTTTCCTCGGTGCTTTTATGGCTGAGGTGAAACGTCAACAGAACCTAGTAACTGTAATAAGCGTGTGTCATGAAAAGTCGATACTTTCCCTGTGGGTGACATGGCTGGCTAAATCACTCCAACACCTGCAGACAGAGTCATTATGGCGCTAAAGAAACAGTTGAGGCTTGCGGGGTAAGAATCTCTTGTTGATTTTTTGTGCGGCCGTATCTAAAGACAACTATTTAAGTGACGATACCCGAACAGTTTGTTGTAGGTATCCGTGTCTGAAGATGTTGAAAAACAACAAGTTTTCGTATAGTTTTATTTATATTTTGCTATTACCTATTCTAAATAGCATGCGTAAATGGTTTAGCTGCCCTTTGGATTATCGGTAAAAGGCAGCTATAAGCACGTAATTCAGCTTGAAAACGGGTTGTCTTTGGCAAGAGATACCAGTTTTGCACGCGCATACCCATGGATATCCTGAAAAGGTATGGGTTTATGAAATACGGTTACTCCATGGGGCAAAGAACCTTTATTGTCGATGTCTGCTTTGGTCAGTTCGGTCACGACAATAATGTCCATAACATTGAACGAACTATCCTTGCCAAGCGTGTTTATCATTTCGAATCCGTCTACGGCTTGCATTTGTAGATCGCTAATCAGAATATTCGGGCATTGTCTGGTGATTTGTACTAATGCTGACAGGCCATCGTCGACGATATTAAGATCAATGGGCATTTCCCAGCCTGTTATCGTTGACTCATAAAGTTTTTGCAAAGCAGGATCGTCTTCAATGACCAATATGGATAGTTGGAGCGGTTGATTACTGGGGATGGCTGATTGGCCATTTTTCAGAAAATTCTCTACGGCGCTACCCAGTATTCGTCTATGTCCTCCTGAAGTTTTCCAGGCTTGCAGGGTTCCGTCTTCGACCATTTTCTGTACGGTTCCCCTGGATAAGCCAAGCATACTTGCAACTTCGCGTGTATTGTAATAAATGTGACTTTCAATAGTGTCACTGGCATCAAACTGATTTTTCATAAGTGGGCAAAAGGTTAATATTTTTAATGGAATAGATTGCCAAGTAAAACACCAACTCAGTTGGTGTCTTTATTATTGGTATCTGTAAACTTAATTATAGTAGTTGACCTGAAACAGTCTTACCTTGAGTTAAATTATTTTCACGTGCTGGGTTAGGGCATTCGATTGTTGATAAAGTATCGTTTCTACTGTTTTGAAGGGAATAGGCTTCGGTAACACTAGTAAATCATTCGGCATAATACCCATTTTCATAATTTCTTTTACTTCCATACCTGTCACCACAACAATTTTTGTATCTTTCATATCAGGCATTTTCATAATTTCACTGATCATATATAAACCATCAATATGTGGCATATTTAAATCCGTAAAAATAAGATGCGGTTGATATTTACCAACCATCATTAACCCTTGGCAAGCACTTGTAGCCAGATAGAGTTGATGAGGCACGCTAAATTGGTTGAATTGTAATTCACATAACCGCAAAATAGCGTAGTCATCTTCTACAATCAAAACCCGGAGCAGAGTATCGTCATCGTTTGTTGATGCTTCGATCCGCTCAGTGTTGCCGGTTAATAAAGACCGAGTTGCCGATAAGTGTTTTATCACATCTTCCCGACTCAAACGCCGGTGACCACCCATAGTCAAACTTGCCTTTATTTTGCCGCTATCTACCCAGTTTTGTACGGTTCGCTGACTGACTTCCAGTAAAACTGCGGCTTCTTTCGTGCTTAACCAAGATTGTTCCTTCACATTTCAAATCCTAAAAATTACATGCATGCTAATTATAATAGTATTTATTATTAACAAAGCAATAAATTATTAATTTTTAACAAGCAGAATATATTACAAGAAAAAGACAACTTCTTAGTCTATTGTAGTATAGACCATATTAAAATTGCAAATTCCGTATTTTTTATATCGACTTAATACCTGCTTTTATACCATAAATAAATGACTACTTGGCGATTAAAAAATTAACATTAATGTGCCATAGACTTTTCTGTCGTAAACCAGCCAGGTCAGTATTAATGAACTCTGTAGCGTCGATGCAGATATTGAAAATTCCTGGAGAGAACAAATTTATTTGCTTTAACCGGTAGTGTTTTTTTTGCTGCCGAGCAGGTAAAATTTTTTTTCAAAAGTCAGTTTTTGGTAAGTAAAAATTAATCGAATATTTTGCCTTATTAAGATGCTGAATACTATTTCCGATCACTGATCCTGGATTTTACACGCGAGACCGAACTTATTCTGTGCGGTAACGAACAGATTGGAAATTAGTTCATGATGCATATTACGATAGTTGATGTGGCTATACTAAATCGGACGCACATAATAACAATATTTCTTCGAAGCCTTTGGCGTATTGGCCCTGTTATCGTCGACGATTACATTTTCATATGCTGGAGACTTCCAGACTATTTTTTAATCAAAGCAAAAACTTGTCAGTTAAATAAATAAATAAATAAATTAAAATAGATAGCTGTGCCGATTACGTTGTTAATTAATCCTGAGAAAGGGTAAATCAGGTTCGTATGATCACAGTAAGTTGTTACTCTTGTGCTACGAACCCTTTTTAAGTTTGAGGTGTGAGATGAGTCTTATCCGGATTAATAATTGCTGATTACAATGACTGTTATTTTTTAATATTATTATAGCTTTCCTCGCTTTCGCGCTGCTCTTTTTCCCCTTCTTCGATCATTCGGTTACCTTCATCGACTTTATTTCTACCTTCGCGAACTAAAATATTACCGCGATCAACTAATTGTTTACCTTTTTTCCATCTGTCGCCCATGTTGGCTATGCCTTGACTTTCGCTCAGCATTTGCTCACCAGAAAGAATGGTTGTCGGTACAGGCACCGGTACAGGATCAGATGCGCAACCACCGAGTAATAAAGTCAGCCAAGAGATAGTTAATAAGTTCGATCGGAGTGTGAAATGATTTTGCATGCTTGGTTACTCTTAAAGGCTGTGGATGTATTACGAATGGTTAATTTTAAAGCGTTATATTGGTTGCAATCAATTTCTTATTGCCATTGTAATGACAGGTCAGTCTGATTGGGCAGGACAGTCTTCTGGTTTGCCGGATTTATAATCAGCCAGGTAGTGAGCAGGCTTTTTTACCTGGAACATTTTTGATAAACCTGTGTTATCAGTTGTAAATGGTGGGCAGAAAACGTTGCCCACCTTACACTGCTTATCCCTTTAATACTTTTAACACGGCTTGCATGGTGGTATTGGCATCGCCAAACAACATACGGGTATTTTCCAGTACAAACAAAGGATTACCCACGCCCGCATAACCTGAGGCCATGCTGCGTTTAAGTACGATAGTGGTTTCACTTTTCCAGCATTCCAATACCGGCATACCGGCAATCGGGCTGTTGGGGTCATTAAGCGCCGATGGATTTACAATATCATTCGCGCCAATAACAATGGACACGTCAACATTGGTAAAGTCATCATTGATTTCGTCCATTTCAAAAACAATATCGTAAGGCACTTTGGCTTCTGCCAACAATACATTCATGTGGCCGGGCATACGTCCTGCAACTGGATGGATGCCAAAGCGGACTTTTTTACCTTTATCCCGTAACAGCTTGGTGATTTCATAAACGGTATGTTGAGCTTGTGCAACCGCCATGCCGTAGCCTGGAATAATCATGATGTTTTTTGCAGCTTGCAGTAATTGCGCCGTTTCTTCGGCATCAATAGGCTGTACTTCGCCTTCAATGGCAGCGGCTTCTCCACCCGAACCTGTGCCAAAGCCTCCGGCAATAACGCTGAGAAAATTTCTATTCATAGCGCGGCACATGATGTAGCTCAAAATGGCGCCGCTACTGCCAACCAAGGCACCGGTAACAATCAATAAATCATTACTTAGCATAAAGCCGGTTGCCGCCGCTGCCCATCCCGAATAGCTGTTGAGCATTGAAATAACCACCGGCATATCTGCACCGCCTATTGCCATGACCATGTGGATGCCGAAAACCAAGGCAATACCGGTCATAATGGCCAAGGGGATGATGGCATCGCCGCCGCTTTCTGTTTGCTGTAAAAACACGGCTCCTAAAGCGATAGTGGCAATCAATAAAATCAGGTTGAACCAGTGACGACCAGGCAATAATAGAGGTTTACCACTAATTTTTTCGCTAAGTTTGCCAAAAGCAATCACGGAGCCTGAAAAAGTAACCGCACCAATAAGTATGCCAATATAAATTTCTATTTCGTGGATGGTCTTTTCAATGCCGGTGATGGTAATGGTGTTGTCCATAAAATTGGCATAACCGACCAGCACTGCTGCCATACCGACCAAGCTGTGCATGATGGCAACCAGTTCCGGCATTTGCGTCATTTCAACTTTTAACGCGGCTCTGGCACCAATGGCACCGCCGATTAATAATGCCACGATCAGGATGTTATAAACGGTGACCGAGCCGCTAAAGGTGGTGGCGAGAATGGCAATTGCCATACCTAGCATGCCGTAATAATTACCTTTACGTGCAGATTCCTGATTACTTAATCCGCTCAGGCTAAGAATAAACAGAATGGCGGCAACGATGTAAGACATCGTAACTAAACTGTGGGACATGGTTATCTCCTGTTATTTTCTGAACATTTCTAACATACGGCGAGTAACTAAAAAGCCACCGACTATATTGATAGATGCGAAAAGTGTAGCCACGCCCGCAAGGATGGTGACGGTGAGGTTGTTGGTGGAAATTTGCACTATTGCGCCAATAACAATGATGCTGCTAATGGCATTGGTGACGCTCATTAACGGCGTATGCAATGAGTGCGAAACATTCCAGATCACTTGATAACCTACAAAACAGGCCAACACAAAGACGGTAAAATGCGTCATGAAGGATTCAGGAGCGACAGTACCCAAACCAAATAAAGCCAGACCGGCAATAACTATCGGTAACAGTTGTTTAACAACGGGAGGGAGGATTGATTTTTTTTGCTGCTCCAGTACCGATGGATAAGTCGGTGCTTCGGTTTGTGGGGCGGGTGCAGCAGAGAGTTTTGGTGCGGGTGGTGGCCAAGTGATATTACCTTCTTTTATGACCGTAGTACCCCGTATTACCTCATCGTCCATATTAACGTTAATGACGCCGTTTTTTTCTGGGGTAAGTTCAGTTAATAAATGGCGCAGATTCGTTGAGTAAAGTTGGCTGGATTGATTGGCCAAGCGACTGGGTAAATTGGTATAGCCGATAATGCTCACATCGTGCTTGACTACAACCAGATCTTTTTCCGTCAGTTCGCAGTTACCGCCTTGTTCAGCAGCCAAATCAACAATCACACTGCCGGGTTTCATCGATTCAACCATCGCGGCGGTAATTAGTTTTGGTGCAGGTCTGCCGGGAATGAGCGCAGTGGTGACAATAATGTCCACTTCCTTTGCCTGCTCGGCAAATAAGGCCATCTCGGCTTCAATAAATTCTTTGGACATGGTTTTGGCATAACCACCGGTACCGCCGCCTTCTTCCTTGAAATCCAGCATCAAAAACTCGGCATCCATACTTTCAATTTGTTCTTTTACTTCCGGTCGGGTATCAAATGATCTGACTATTGCGCCCATACCTTTTGCTGTACCAATGGCGGCAAGTCCGGCAACGCCAGCACCAATAACCAGTACCTTGGCCGGTGGTATTTTACCTGCTGCAGTAATTTGACCGGTGAAAAAACGTCCGAAATGTTGCGCCGCTTCAACAATGGCCCGGTAACCTGCAATATTGGCCATGGAGCTTAGCGCATCCAGCTTTTGGGCTCTGGACATACGCGGTACGCTATCCATAGCCAGTACGGTGACCTGTTTAGCCGCTAGTTTATGCATTAACGCTTCGTTTTGTGCGGGCCAGATAAAGCTGATTAAAGTAGCACCTGAGGATAATAGATCCGTTTCTTCCATCGCCAGTTTAAGGTTGTGCTCGGGAGCACGCACTTTCATGATGATATCGGATTGCTTCCAAAGTGCTTTGGTATCGGCGACGATTTCAACACCGACCTCTTGGTAAGCTTCGTCTGAAATATTGGCGCCGAGACCGGCGCCGCTTTCAACGCTAACCGAAAACCCCAGTTTCATAATTTGTGCAGCAGCCTCTGGCGTAGTGGCCACACGCATTTCACCTTGGTGAATTTCTTTAGGTATACCAATCTTCATACAGTCTCCTGTGGGTTTGATTTAGGGCATAATAACAAGCAAGAAGGTTTTGGCGAGAGCAAAAACCCCAGTCGTTGAGCATAGGTTATTCGGCTTTGAGTTACAATAAAAAAAAGCAGTTCTTGTAATCAGGGGTTTTTTGAATGACTTTTGCTTTAAGAGGTCGTTAAAACTGTGCTGTTATTCATCGTCAAGATTATAAAAAATAATGAAAATGTTTTATGTCAAGCTTGTTACTTGCCGGGTAATACCATTTAAGGGTAATTGATGTTTCTCTCAAAGGATTTTATAGAAACTGCCGAAGGGCTCATTTTTGCTGTTGTAGCGCCGGGAACCGAACGAGGCAAAGTGCTGTGTTTTTTACGCTATGTTAAAGATGAAAACTTTGGCTGGAAAAAAGTCGCGACGGAGTCGGCCAATGTTTTTTTAAAAAAGCATTATCCTCAGTACCTGTATTATTCTCCGGTTTTGGATGTTCATTTACATGCAGTAGTCATAGGTCGAATAGTTAAGCATCATCAGCCCAGGCAGCGCTTACAGCAGATTATGCGGTTAAGCCAATTGGATGTTATTGAGCGAGACCTGTTTCAGCTGTGTGAATTATTAAAGCAGCACGGCCTGGATTTAACACAAGTGGGTATTACCGGCTCAATATTGGTTGGCGTGCAGAAGTACAGTTCTGATATTGATCTGGTTTGTTACGGCAGAACGGTTTTTCATCAGTGCAGGGCAATTACCCGTAAACTGATAGCGCAACAACAGTTGCAAGAATTGAATGATGCAGACTGGCGGCAGTCTTATGAGCGTCGTTCCTGTGAATTAAGTTTTACAGAGTACGTCTGGCATGAGGGGAGAAAAGCCAATAAAGCGGTTATTAACGGACGAAAATTTGATTTAAATTTCATTGATGATTCGGTTCATTCAGAAGGCGCTGCTTATCAAAAATGTGCAGCCGTTACTTTGCAGTGTATCGTTATTGATGATACTCATGCCTTTGATTATCCGGCTGAATTTAAAATAGATCATGAAGACTTTGATGCTATTGTCAGTTTTACTGCAACTTACACAGGGCAGGCTGTTAATGGTGAAACTGTGGAAGTGTCAGGGATAGTGGAAAAATCACAGGAAGGCGTTAAGCGTATCGTGGTGGGTTCCAGTCGTGAGGCGCATGGTGAATATATCAAGGTGATTCGTGCCTGAATTAAAAGCTTTTTCCGCCGTTATTTTTGATATGGATGGTTTGGTTTTAGACACGGAACCGACCTACTTTATTGCCTGGCAACAGGCAGCAAAAGCTATGGGTTACAAGCTTTCCGATGAGTTTTGTCTGTCCCTGTCAGGGTTGCATTATAGCGAGATAGAGCAAAAACTGATGGCTGGTTGTGGCGCTGATTTTAATTTACCGGTATTCAATCAGTTATCTGGTGTTTTTTGGCGTGAACAGGTCAATGTTTACGGTATAAGTATTAAATACGGCTTTAGCGAGTTGCTGGAATTTATTGTGCAGCAACAAATACCTTATTGCTTGGCAACCAATAGTCGAGCTATTAATGCTTATGAGTGTCTTGAATTTGCCGGGATAAAAGATGTTTTTTCAACGATTATCACTCGTGATGATGTTGAGCAGGGTAAGCCCGCGCCGGATATTTTTTTAAAGGCCGCCCGATTGTTGCAGGTGCCGATTAATGAGTGTCTGGTACTGGAAGATTCCTATGTCGGTATTGAGGCAGCATCCAGGGCGGGTGCATTTTCAGTGTTGGTACCATCAACAGAGCCTGTCGAGCCAATGGCTGTTGAGTTATGTGATTTGATCATGGTTGATTTGATGCAGGTGCTCATTACCTTTAAAAGCGAAAAATCGGAAAACTGAATCCCTGTTGATAATCCAATTTTTAGCGTCCACGCCGTGCAAAATCTATTCGCTAAGTTCACCCCTTAGTCAGTTAATCCTGTATAATTCACGCATTTTTCCGCAACACACGACACCATCTGTGATAGTTCAATATTCTAAAGTCTCAGTTATTGCCCCGGCCAGATTGCATATGGGGTTTATTGATTTAAGCGGATCCTTGGGTCGCCATTTTGGCAGCATCGGTGTCGCATTGAACGAACATGCAACCCGATTATCGGTAACGAGTGCCCGGCAACGTATCGTTACCGGGCCTTCTGCAAAACGTGCCGATAAATGTTTAACATTAATGTGTCAGGCATTAAATGTCCCCGATAATTTGGCTATAACCATTGAATCAGCTATACCTGAACATGTCGGCTTGGGTTCCGGTACACAAATGTCATTGGCAATAGGTTCAGGCCTTAATGCCTTTTACGACCTGGGATTAACGGTGCGTGATATTGCTGCCTTGATGGATAGAGGTTTGCGTTCGGGTATCGGTATTGGTGTTTTTGAGCAGGGCGGGTTGGTGGTTGATGGTGGTCGTGGTGAAAAAACCATTACGCCACCGGTTTTAGTACATCTGGATATACCCGATTCCTGGCGTTTTATCTTGGTTCTTGATCAGCGAGGACAGGGACTGCATGGACAGCAAGAAATAGAGGCATTTAAATTATTGCCGCCGTTCCCAAAGCAGGAAGCCGAACGCTTATGTTATTTGTTGCTCATGCAGGGCTTGCCTGCAGTGGCTGAAAATGACCTCACTAAATTCGGTGAAGTGATAACCCAGTTACAGCGCTCGGTCGGTGAGCATTTTTCCGCAGCTCAGGGTGGCGTTTTTACCAGTCCTGAAGTTGCTGAAGCAATGCGCTGGCTGTCCGAACAAGGCGCTGTAGCAATTGGCCAAACTTCATGGGGACCAACCGGATTTTGTGTGCTTGATGGTGTTGTCCTGGCTGAAACCATTACTCGGGAGGCCAGACAGAAATTTGCTCATTTTGATAATCTGAGCTTTGTTACTGCAAGTGCTCGCAATAGTGGTGGGGATATTTTTGTCATTAATAGCTAGATGGTTTTTGTCTGTTTTTATGCGCTGAAAAGGAACACAAATGCCCTATCAAGCGGGTTATTTTTATTTTTTGGTATCACCTTAATGCTAACTTGGTTTATGTAAAAGGGTCGTTTTATGTATCACACCACGAAGAAAGCAAAAAAAATGAACGATCATGACGTTATACAAGATCATCTTGCCAATGTAAGAAACTTGCTGGCTCGGCATAAGTTGGTGGAAGATCTGGTTCGTCGGCAGGACATGTTGCACCATGATCGGGTTGAAACATTGGTGCATAAACAGAACAGGGTAGAATTGCAACGGCTGCTCGACCAAATTGAGTCTCAGCCTGTCGCTTACATACTGGAAGATCTGCCATCTGATGACCGGCAAATCGTTTGGCAATTGATCAGGGATGAGCGTAAAGAGGAAATTCGTCAGGAGTTATCCGACTTTGTTCGCGCACAACTGGTAATTGAGGCCAAGCCGCGCAGTCGAAGCATGATGATCAGGGTATTTGACCTTCATGAGGGACTTTTGCGCCAGGTACCCATTGAGTCCAGAGAAGATTTGGCTAAAGTTAATCCTGTTTGGATTGATTTAGTCAGGCCTGAGGATGAGCAACTCGCTTGGGCAAAAGATATTTTTGGTGTGGAGCTGCCTAATCCAAAAGAGTTGACGGATCTGGAGACCAGTGCCCGTTTTTATGTGGAAGATAATGGCGAAGTGCATTTGCACTCCGATTTTCTGCTCGACCGTAAAGACGAGACTCGCAACGTGGCGGTGGCGTTTATACTGAGCAAAAACACGCTGTTTTCGGTTCGGGACAAGGAGTTGCCGGTATTTCGTTTGCAGCGTTTGCGGGCAAGAGCCGAATCCGGCTATGTCACCGAAGCCCTCGATGTGTTGTTGGATCTTTATGCCGCTGAAGTTGAATATTCAGCCAATGCTTTGGAGGATGTTTATACCGAGCTGGAGGGCGTGGGCAGGCAAGTGTTCAGGTCGCATATGACGGATGATGAGGCGGCAAAAATTCTCGCAGCCATTGCCGAGGAAGAGGATCTTAACGGACGCATTCGTCGTAATGTTCTTGATACCCGGCGTGCCTTGTCTTTCTTGATGCGAGGCAAATTTCTTTCTGACGCACAACATGCTGATGTCCGCGAAATTTTGCGCGATATCGAATCTTTGGACGGGCATACCTCATTTCTTTTTAACAAAATTAATTTTCAGATGGATGCTACGGTCGGTTTTATCAATGTTAATCAAAATAAGGACATTAAGCGTTTAACGATAATTAGTGTGGTTTTTATGCCGCTCAATGTCTTGGCCGGTATTGGTGGTATGTCTGAATTTACGATGATGACTGAGGGCATTCCATGGCAGATTTCTTACAGTAGCTTCGCCGTTGGTTTAATAACCATAGGCTGGATTACTTTTGCCGGCTTGCGGTTTTTCGAAAATCGTAAGATCAAGAAAAATCCTGCGGCAAGTCGAAGAGAGTCTTGAGGCGTAGAAAATTTATCCAGGTATGCTGCACTGCCACTCAGTAAAATACCATGAAGATTCCTGAGTACATCCTTATTGTTGCCAGTTCAGGACGGATGTTGGCGCAGGCGGCAAAGAAAGCAGGCTTAAAGCCTTTGGTTATTGATCTGTTTGCAGATCTTGATACCCAATACTACGCAGAAGCTTTTGTACAAGTGTCCTCGTTAGCCAAAAAACAGTTAACATCGGCTGTAGATTATTTTATTAAGCAATATGCCGTTGCGCATATCATTTATGGTAGTGGTTTTGAATATTATCCTGAAAGCCTGCATTATTTAGCGGGTCGGTTGCTGGTGTTGGGAAATTCGCCTGATACTTTTGCAAAGCTGCACGATAAGCCCGGATTTTTTTCCAGTCTCAAGCGTTTAAACATTCCACATCCTGAAGTTTGTTTTACCGCGCCGGCTTATGCTGATAACTGGCTGGTTAAGCCGATGCAAGGACAGGGTGGTTTGGGGATAAAGTACTATCATCCTCAAGACTTTATCGAGCCTGCCGACTATTGGCAAAAATATCAGACTGGTAAGCAATATTCTGTCTTGTTTTTGGCGGATGGCACAGAGTTGCAAGTTATTGGTTTTAACAGGCAGTGGGTTATTTCTTTATCTGAAAGCCGGGAGTTTATTTTTTCAGGAATTATAAATAGTTGTGGGCTGTTGGATAAACAAAAACAGCAGATAACGGACTGGCTAAAAAAATTGATACCCGAGTTTGGCTTAAAAGGTTTGAACTCACTGGACTTTATACAAGCGGGTGGGGTCAGTTTGGTCTTGGAAATTAACCCGCGTCCTTCGGCCAGTATGCAATTGTATGATGCCGATTTATTAACCCGGCATATCAAGGCGAGTCAAGGTGAGTTAACGACTTACTGTGGCCATACCGGTTATACTGGTTATCAGATTGTCTATGCAGTGCAGGATGTAACCATACCTGATGGTTTTGAATGGCCGGAAGGTTGCATGGATTTGTCTAAATCTGGAACGGTGTGTCATACAGGGCAGCCTGTTTGCAGTATTATTACCCACCAAGATCAGGCACATTCGGTTATGAATGAGCTACTGATTAAACAACTTAACTTAAATAAAAGGTTTTCAACCCATTATGGAATACAAAGCTAGCGTTAATAAATTGACCCAACCCCTGGTAAAATATCTGATTGATAATGCCGACAAGTTACGTGTCAGTGTAGAAACCCTGGAAAATGGCTGCACTATTGTTGATGCAGGTATTAAAGTGCCAGGTGGTTTGGAAGCCGGACGTATTATTGCTGAAATTTGTTTGGGGGGCATGGGTACCGTCACGATTAATCATAGTACCTATACGGATAACTGGCCGTTGTCAGTGACTGTTCATACCGGTAATCCGGTATTGGGCTGTCTGGGTAGTCAATATGCCGGCTGGAGTCTGGCACATGAGAAATATTATGCACTTGGTTCAGGTCCTGCGCGTGCCATGGCAACCAAGCTAAGAGACGGCAAGCAAGAGCCTGTTGAAGAGTTATATAAAGAATTGGACTACTTTGATGAAGCCGATACCACGGTATTGGTGATTGAGAATGATGCGGTCCCTCCGCTTGCCATTATTGAAAAAGTGGCGGAAGCCTGTAAAATTACCCCGTCAAAACTGACCATAATTGTTACACCTACCAGCAGTTTGGCGGGTGGCGTACAAGTTGTGGCACGCGTATTGGAAGTGGCGATTCATAAAGCCCATGCCTTGCATTTTCCGTTGGAAAATATTATCGACGGTAGTGGTAGTGCGCCAATTTGTCCTCCGCATCCCAACTTTGTAAAAGCCATGGGACGCACCAATGATGCTATTTTATTTGCAGGCCAAGTGCATTTGTTTGTTAAAGGCAGCGATGAAGCGGCAGAAAAATTAGCCAGAGAAATGCCCAGTTCAACGTCTAAAGATTATGGCAAACCGTTTGCAGAAATTTTTAAACAATATGACTACGACTTTTTTAAAATCGATGCCATGTTGTTTAGCCCGGCCAGTGTAATTGTGACGGCCGTTGATTCAGGTAAAACTTTCCGTTTCGGAAAGCTGGATAATGCTTTGTTAGATCAGTCATTTGGGGTTTAAAGCACAAGATAATGCTTTATTACACGCTCAAGCTTTTTGTTTCAGCACTGATCATTGTGCTGGTTTCGGAAATTGCCAAACGCCACAGTGGTTTTGCTGCGCTGGTTGCTTCATTGCCGTTGACTTCGTTGCTGGCAATGATTTGGATGCACGTTGACGGTATGGAATCACTACAAATTGCTGGACTTTCCAATCAAGTTTTTTGGCTGGTACTACCATCGTTATTGTTTTTCCTGCTTTTTCCGGTATTGATTAAACAAGGCTTGGGATTTTGGCCAAGCCTTGGCGTTTCGGTTACAGCGACTATTGCCGGTTATTTTGTCTTGTTGCCGTTGCTGCGACGACTTGGAGTACAGTTATAAATATGGGACGTATTGTCATTTTTACGGATGATCCGGGTTGGCACGGTAAACAGTTAAGCCTTGCTTTTGCCAATCTGGGTTATAGCAGTGATTTTGTTTCTTTAACACAGTGTTGTTTCTCGATTGAACCCGGCCAACCTCCGGTTGTTATTCCGGGCTTTGAACAGGCTATGCCGGATGCCGTTTTTGTGCGCGGTGTTCCCGGTGGCTCATTGGAAGAAGTAGTTTTATATTTGGATATTCTGCATGCTTTAAAAGTGATGGGTATTCCTGTATACAACGATGGTTATGCCGTAGAGCGTAGTGTTGATAAAGGTATGACCAGTTTTTTACTGCACAATGCCGGATTGCCTACGCCGTTAACCTGGGTTTTACGCAATAGGGATGACGCGTTAAGTATTGCCGAAAGTGAATTGAAAAAAGGAAATTTGCTGATTACCAAGCCCTTGTTTGGTTCACAAGGTGAAGGTATTCGCCGTCTTGAAAAAACAACCGATCTAATCTGGTTGACAGGTAGTCACGGCGTTTATTATTTGCAACGTTTTGTGCATTGTTTCGGAGAGGGGTTTTCCGATAATCGCGTATTTGTGGTTAATGGTCGTGCAGTTGCCTCCATGCGCAGGCGCGGTAAATCCTGGTTAAATAATGTGGCGCGTGGTGCCAGTTGTGAACGGATTGAACTGGATGCCGAAATGGCCGAGTTAGCGGTTAAAGCAACCGCAGCATTAGCCATGGATTACGCCGGTGTCGATATTATTCAGGATAAAGACGGGCATTACACCATCATTGAAGTCAACAGTATCCCTGCCTGGAAAGGCTTGGAGAGTGTTTGTGATATCACGGTTGCACAAATTTTGGCCGATGATTTAATCAACCGTTACGTTAATGCTTTATGATGTCATCGCAACAACTTAGTGAGCTTTATCAGCAAGCGTGTGAAGTCGAGTTACAGGCATTTAAGCCGGGTAATATCAGTGTTTATGCGGATGGACATGATATGACCGTTGCTGATTTTAGAGTCAGCGCCAAGGTAAGTGCGGGCCCGCTTTGTAATCCTGATTATTCATTAGGTGAAAAAATATTTTATGCCGTTAAGGCAACCCGTGAGGCAGTCGCTTGTAATACTAATTTAGGTATTATTTTACTGTGCGCACCATTAATTCAGGCGATCAGTGAGTTAAAATCGGATTTGACACTAAGGCAAGCATTGAGTCGGGTTTTGACGACGACAACCCGCGAAGATGCTGAATGGGTTTTTAAGGCAATCACCTTGGCATCGCCAGGTGGCTTAGGCAGTTCCGATACTCAGGATGTAGCAGAAAAGCCAACGGTTAACTTGGGCGAAGCCATGCGACTGGCCAGTACAAAAGATCGTATAGCCCTTCAATACGTTACCGGTTATCAAGATATTTTTGATTTTGCAGTCCTGATATATTACAATGCCAAGAGAAAATGGGGGCATCAGAAGTGGGCGGCGGTATCGGTTTACGCCGGTTTGTTAGGCCAATTTCCTGATAGCCACATTGAAAGAAAATACGGTAATCAATACTCTGAAATGCTGGCTGTTAAGATGTCTCAACTAAGAGATGCGTTATCTGACGCTGAAAATCCAGAGCAACTACTGCCATTACTTTACAGGTTGGACCATGATCTTAAATCCAGTGGTTTAAATCCTGGAACAATGGCAGATATGACCGTAGCAACAGTCTTAACAGTTTTATTAGAAGATGTTATTAAGTTAAGTCTTCGTAATAAGAATCTCCCAATATAATTCTTGGGAGCGGGTAAAAACCCGATATTAGCTCGAATTTTTCATTTTTTCTTAATAAGGTGTATTAAACATGGCAATAATTAATAAAGTATTAATTGGTGAGTCTTTAGTTGGCGAAGGCAACGAGATTGCACATATCGATTTGATGGTAGGACCACGTGGTTCAGCTGCCGAGTCTGCATTTGCAAACGCATTAACAAACAACAAAGATGGTTTTTCTACTTTGTTGGCTGTTGTTGCTCCTAACTTGATGGTTAAGCCAGCAACTATTTTATTCAATAAAGTAACAATCAAAGGTTCCAAGCAAGCTGTTCAAATGTTTGGTCCTGCTCAACGTGCTGTTGCTATGGCTGTTGCTGATTGTGTTGAAGACGGCACTATCCCTGCAGACGAAGCTGATGATTTATTCATCTCTGTTGGTGTATTCATTCACTGGCAAGCAGAAGACGATGCGTTGATTGAAAAATTCAACTATCAAGCAACTAAAGAAGCTCTGAAACGTGCTATTGCCGGTTCACCAACTGCTGCTGAAGTTGTTGCTGCAAAATCAACTGCTAAACATCCGTTCGCAGTTAACAACGAAGGTTAATTCCTTTACTTGATGCGTTAACGCATCTTGTATTAGTTGTTAAAAATACCTCGGCTTGCCGGGGTATTTTTTTGCCTACAGATTTTGAATATCTTCGCGTCTTATAGCACCAGAATGAAGTGCGCTGGCAATAAGCGCCTGTTGCACGCCCACTTGTTTTAATACCTGTAAATCATCGGCATTTCTGACTCCACCTGCAGCAATAAAATGTTTATGCGGATATCGCCTGCAAAACCCGTTTAACTTCACCAAATCAGGACCTTGATTACTGCCCACCCGATTTAAGGTCATGATAATAATCGTATCCGGCCATAAGTCAGGATCAGAAAAAAGACTTTTTGCCCCGAGTGTCTCAGATATCGAATAATCCAGGGAAAGAATAAAGCGTTTATTGAAGTCTTTGAGTTCTAGTGCAGTTTCATCGCTATAACTTTCACTACCTAATACCGGTAAATGATTGCATGGATACTTTTTAGGGAGTTGATAGCCACTATCTATCCAGAATTGTATGTCCGGAAAAAAAGCCAATACTTCCGTGATTAAACGTTCGTGATCGCCCTGATGAGTAATTGCATTTAAATCAGCAATATAAATGGTCTCAAAGTCATAGGCTCCAAGAAATGCGTCGATAACCTTATAAATGTCCGAAGACTGGCACAGACTGGTGCTGATGGGTTGGTATTGTTCGCGCATCCCTTGCCGGGCATGCACCACAACACCGTCTTTTAAATCAATAACTGGAATTATTTTCATGGGTAAAGCCGCTGCCGTTGTTCCGATGATAAAATGGTACCATGAAAATTTTAGTATTTGAGTATATCACCGGTGGCGGCTTTAATAAGCAGGAGTTACCTGATTCTTTGGCAAGCGAAGGGCGTTTGATGCTAAACGCATTGCTTGATAATTTACGTTCTTACGTTGCTGATGATAATAACGGCAACGCTATAGACGTTGTGGTTATGCTGGACAGTCGCATTAACGGCTTAATAAATACCGAAGGATTTAATACGGTTATCATCAAGCCGGAACACAATAGCCATGATGAATTTGTTCGACTAGCACTACTTTACGATGCGGTCTGGCCTGTTGCTCCTGAGTGTGACAATATTCTGCAAAATCTTTGTAAAACGGTTGAAGTATTGGGCAAAAAGTTATTAACATCGCCTGCGAGTGCTGTTGCGGTAACCGGTAATAAATTTAACACCTATCAGCATCTCAAACAGCAGCATATTGCCATTGTGCCAACGCGGTTGTTTGCTGCCGAAACGTGGGCGAGTCAGGGTGTTGGCCAACAGCTGGAAGAAGAGCTTGCCGGTTTAAGCAGTACAGGTAAAGTTGAACAATGGCTGGTAAAGCCAATTGATGGTGTCGGCTGTACCGATAATTATATTCTGACTAACCCGCATGATTTTGAGAAAATGTATTTACGAAAAGGTGAGTATATTATTCAGCCGCATATTCAAGGTGAAAAAATCAGTTTATCCTGTCTGTTTAAAGCAGGTGCGGGCTGGTTATTGTGTGTCAACTTACAGCAGTTTAATATCATCAATCAGCAATATCAGTTGTCAAAAATCATTGTAAATTATAAAGCCGATTTAAGTCGTTATCAGGATTTGGTTGATAATATCGCCCACGCGTTACCTGAATTATGGGGTTATGTCGGTATTGATTTAATTGAAACGCCAGAACAACTATGGGTACTGGAAATAAATCCGCGACTGACTACTTCGTTTGTGGGCATTAATGCGGCATTGGGAATTAATGTGGCTGAAAATATCCTGCAATTGCTGAAAGGTGACCCAACTATCTTACCCGTTTGCAATCAACCCATAACCATTCAAGTGAATAAAAATGACTCAAACTAATATCATGGGCTGGGATATCGGCGGGGCGCATGTTAAAGCGGCCGTTATTAATCCGGCAGGTAAGGTTATTGCTGTTTATCAACAGCCCTGTCCGTTATGGAAAGGGCTGGACCAATTGCGCAGTGCGGTAACGCGGATATTGGATGAAGCATCCGGCAGGCCTTATCAGCAGGCTATTACCATGACGGGAGAGTTGGTTGATTTATTTGAAGACCGGGACGATGGCGTTAAACAAATCATTGAGACCATGACGATGCTATTGCCGAAAACGCATTGTTTGGTCTTTGCCGGTCAACAAGGATTTTTGGAATCCGGGCATATTCAAGTTACTGATTATCAAGCTATTGCTTCTGCAAACTGGCTGGCTAGCGCCTCTTTTGCCGCGCAAAAAGTGGGTAATGGACTATTTGTCGATATCGGCAGCACGACTACTGATATTCTTCTGCTCAATGATGGTAAAGTCTTGGCGCAAGGCTACACCGATTACCAGCGCCTAATATCCCAAGAGCTTATTTATACTGGTATTGTCAGAACGGCAGTAATGGCGGTAGCCCAGACTGCACGGGATCAAGATCAGGAAATTGGCATCATGGCGGAGTATTTTGCGACGATGGCCGATGTCTACCGAGTTACCGGAGAGCTTAACGAATTACATGACCAAACCGAAACGGCGGATGGTGCAGAAAAAACCATCACTGCCAGTGCCAGGCGACTATCACGCATGATTGGCAGTGATTTTTTTCTTGAAGAGTTGCCTCGCTGGCAACAATTTGCTAAAAATATTCGCGTCCAACAATTACAAAAAATACAGCGAGGTTGTGAACATCGTATTAAAAACGTCGATTTTTCTAAAACCAACCCGTTGATAGGCGCTGGAGTCGGACGGTTTTTGGTTAAACAAATCGCGCAGTCATTAGATTATCCTTATCTTGATTTTTCTGACTTATTCCTGGAAACAATAAATCAAACAGGGTTAAGTACTGCTGATTGTGCACCAGCGGTTGCTGTGGCCTGTTTAGCCAAGGAATTTTTCTAAAGCGTGTTTATTTTGTATCTTTCGTGGATGGAGCGCCGTTTTTGGGTTAATGTAAATATCACATAAGGGGTTTATTATGCTTGCTGAAAGACTCACTGGAGCTTTTCCGTGTTATTGAACAGCACCGATCCCCAAGAGGTAGAATTGTTTATGTTTGTACGTCCCAATATATTTCCTGATGAATAAACTCATAGTCCCTGTCAAGCCGGTAAAGGTCAGCCTTGAGGTTAGTACAGAAGTTAAGCAGGCAAAAGTTAAGGTCGGGATAAATCCTGAACCCAAGCTGCCAAATACCAAATCTGAGGCTACTCCTAAACGTAAGTCGGTGAAGGTTAAAACTGAGGCTGTCCCTGAAGGTAAGCTGACGGATTCTAAATCCGAACTTGGCTTGGAGCCTGAGCCGACAAATATCAAATTAGAGGTTGGTCCTAAACGTAAGTCGGGGAAGGTCAAAACTGAGGCTGGCTCTAAATGTAAGCTGACGGATGCCAAGTCCGAGTTTGGCTCAGAACCTGAGCCGACAAATATCAAATCCGAAGCAAGTCCTAAACGTAAATCAGTGAAGGTCAAAGCTGAGGGCAGTCCTGAACGTAAACCTCGAGCTCCCGCGAAAAAACGGCAGGGATCAAAAAAAGCAATAAGCAAACTGCCCGTTGTTAATTTCAGGCAGAGGCTGATTTGGATCAGTCTTGAGTTGCTAGGTTTGGCTATTATGGCTGTTTCAGCCATTGTAGTTATGTTGGGTTATTCGGCTAACTGGTTTTCAGGTACCCGTTTTTTTACCAGTTTGTTGCCTTTTGCCATCGGTATTTTGCTATTGATTGTGGTCGTGACCGGCTTGTTAATAGGCTGGTGGAAATTACGAAAATGGCTACATGGCAGGGCATTATTATTGCCTCCTATTTTGGCGGTTAGCCTTGCACTGATTATTGGCTGGTTTTTTATGCAGGATCAATTTTCCGAGGCTCGCGGCCATTTTCGCACACTGGTTGGTGGCAAGCAGGAAGCTGGCAGGGTGACATTGGCTCATCAGGTCTATGCAGCCTATCGTCGTTATGATTCAGCGCAATTGCTGCTTTTGATGCAACGCGCACAAACTTATCATCCGGATATTAAAGACGCTGCCAGGGAATTTGATATTGACCCTGATCTTTTGCAAGGTATCGCAGCGGCAGAGTCTTCTTTTTTGCCGCGTAATAGTGCTGATGGAGGGCGTGGCTTATTTCAAATTACCAAGGTACCAAAAACTGTCGTGGAGCAGGCGGGTAAACATTTGGCAGAGCATCAGCTGTCATTGCTTAATCCCCGGCATAATACCTTCCTTGCCGCCGCTACATTAAAATACTATCTAGCCCAAATGAATGATGATTTGTTTCTGGGTTTACTGGCCTATAATATTGGCCCTGCTAACGGTGGTCTAAAATTTATCATGCAACAGTATGGTGCGACTGATTTTTTTACCATACAGCCTTATTTGCAGCAACTGCCGAGAGATTACCCTATTCGTGTTTTATCCTATTCTCTGGCATTTAGACTCTGGCAAAAAGAAGGCAAGTTGCCGGCTTATGAAGAAGGCAAAAATGCCCGGCATATCCAGAATATTGGTATACCTGGATTACTGATGGATTTTTAGGATTTTTCTTAGGGTTATCTTTTACCAAGAGTAAGCAGACTGTTCAAAGCAGTAAAGAATGGGGAGAGATTACTACATGCCGTAGGATGTGCTGAGGTACGAAGCGTATCAATTACCCGATGTGGATGGGCTTTCTTACGTCAGCCCATCTATACAGTATCCCGGAAACGCTTATTCTACCGACAAGGCTTTTGATTTTCTTCGTGCGCTTCGTGTCTTCGTGGTCAACTGTCTTCAGATAATCTGATTATTTTCCTACCACTGCGACTCACCCGTTTCAGGATCGTACATTTCATGAACAATTTTATGGCGGTTGGCGATTAACTCTTCAATGCTGGGCGAATTGCTCATGGCACGCGAAATAGCCAGTTTCATGGCTTCGTAGTTGGTGCGATATAAATCTTTACGATCCAGTTCAGGGTTCGTTGCGCATTCTGGCGCTATCCATAGCATCGCAATAATACACAAATCATTGGCTTTATCGGCAGGAATAACACCGGCGATAACGCTGTCAATAACAGCATCGGCAACAGCCGATTGCACAGGGCCACCAAATAAATTGATATAGGCAGAAGATTTCATGGTCACTTTGGGAACTATTATCGTCGAAGGCCGCACTTGTTGGTTGCATGCGCGGATGGCAAACATGCGGGTATGACCTTCAGTTTGACCCATCAAATTGGCAAAGGCATTTCCTGCGGGGCCTTTGACGCTGCCAATCAGTATTTCAGGCATGGCATCGGTGCCTTGGCCTTCGCTGGAAAATACGGTTGCTTCACCGGTTCTAAACCAAATTGCATCAGACATTAAAAAACCTCAATAAAGTAGTAATAAACCAAGCATTCTATGATGGATGTTCAGGGTCGGCAAGCACGATTATGATAAAATGCCTGCCATTCAATTAAGCTAAATAGCGATACATTTAACCTGCCATGACTGATTGCTTTATAGCGAATAAAAAAAAATTTTTACCGGTATTTTCTACCACATTATTTTATTTATTGTATTACCTGGTTAGTACTTTTAAATTTGATGTACAGATAGATATATCAGCTATTTTTTACGATTTTTTGTTGCAACTGGGCGTCAGTTATATTCTTTTTTCTTTATCAAAGCATACCTGGATTTTTTTGATTATTCAGGCGCTAATGATGGGGGTTTTGTATGTTGGTAATGCCGTAAAAATATCTTTTTTTGGCGGCCCTATTATGCCTGATGATGTTTACGCGCTTCGTTCCTTGCTCCTGATTCTTGAAGGTTGGCGGTTCATGGTTGTAGCCATACCGATGGCTGCCATCGTCAGTTTATTGTTGTTCAATTTTACCATGCATCACCGGAGTGCCTATCTTGCTAGTCTGACGGCAATTCTATTGGGGATTATCCTGGTTTATGAACCTATATTGATACTTGATCCGCTAGATAAACATATGTGGTACTCGGTATGGGATCAACGTTCCAATTATTTAATGCGGGGCGCTACGTTTTATACATTGCAAGAAAGTGCGCGCTATTTTGCTTCAGTTGATAAATCTCCCGATCCTGATGAAGCTCAGATAGCCGCTGAAAACCTGCTAATGGCTGTGCCTGCCAAACCGTCTGTTGCGGACATCAAGCCCTTTACGCCGCGCAACATACACATTGTACTATTGGAATCATTTTGGGATCCTAATGAGTTAAAAAAAGCTGATTATAAACAAAATCCATTGTCCCCGGAGTTTCGCAAGCTCTGGAAAAGTGCGGGCTATTCACATGCCCTGGATCCTGTATTTGGTGGCTATACCGCAAATTCAGAATTTGAAGTATTATGCGGCTTTCCAGTGACCAAGGATGCTGTCAAATTTGAACGTCAGTTGGTTAACGATGTTCCCTGTTTACCCAATATTCTTGCCGATAAAGGCTATCGAACCGTTGTTTCTCATCCTAATGTCCCGGTATTCTGGAATCGGGTTAATTCCTATCGAAATCTGGGCTTCCAAACTTACTGGTCGATACAGGATTTTGTCCTGGATGATATGAATCGCGAATTTTTATCCGATACTTCGCTCTATCGCCAAGTGTTGGAAAAAATATCCGGGTCATTGGAAGCAAAACAACCTGTTCTGGATTATATCGTAACTTATTTTGGACACTGGAATTATCCACTCAGTAAAAGCCGTCCCGATAAGGTCAGTTCAACTTCCGAGGTTGAAGAAGTATCCACTTATGCCAATACAATTTATTACAAGTCACGGGAGCTGATGGCATTTTTAGATCAACTCAGGCAACGTGACCCCGACGGTATTATCGTAGCTTTTGGTGATCATCTGCCGTTCTTGGGGGAAAATTTTGCAGGGTATGTAGATTCTGGTGTTCTTAACGACAATCGCAGTGAATTTACACCCGAGATGTTCAAGTTTTATGTTAGTACGCCGATGATTATAATCGACGGAAAAAACGGCCCGGTTAAATTCGGAAGTTTACCACTTTATCAAGTGCCGAAGCTTTTACTCAATTTGCTTAATTATAATGAGCCGACCATTATGGATTATGTCACACCGTTGCCTCATATGCGGGTACGGTCATTACCGGGCTTACATATTGATTTACTTAAAGATGGGAAAATTGCTCTCTGTAAAGAGCCTCCTTATTCGCCTTCGTGCCTTGAATCATCTCGCTGGCTACAGGATGTATCAGTAGTCAGTAACGATTTATTCATCGGTCGTCAATATACACGCCCCAAACGTGTACCTGCGCAACAAGTAGTGATTGTGCCTGCACCAGCAGTCCAGCCGCCTGTTAATGTGCCGGATTAATAACGGTCAGGCTATTTTTGACTGACTTATTTTCCTGGATCAACAGAATTTACTATTTTTTAATAGTCAGGGAACTTAACGGGTCTTTTTTATAACCAACCGTCCGTTATTGAAAAATTCAGCAAGTATTGGTTCGTCTAAAGTTGCTCGTTCTTTAGTCTGATTAAATCTGTCAGCATAAAGAACCGGTGTACTGCTTGAAATGCCTCATTTATTTCCTGCCTCCCGCTTTAACTCTCCGCTATTTTTTAGTTTTTTGTACTGATCCAAATAACAGGATTTCTCTTTATTTTATTTTATTTTTTACGATTTGCCTGCACGTTTTTTATCAATTGCTCGATTGGCGAAGCAGTTGTCTCTGGAAGGCTGCCGGTATATCCAAAATTCTGCCCGTTTTAATGAGTTAAATTATCTTTTATGTCACAACAAGTTACCCGTTTTGAAATGTTAGCATCACTAAGTTCCGATAATAAACAATCTACCCGCGAAGATTTAATTCAGGCTGTTTCAAAATATGCACAAGCTGATTACCGGAAGGCTTTCTGGCAAATCCTCAATACTTTTGTTCCTTACCTCGCGCTATGGGCATTGATGGTTTTTTTTGTACTACAGGGTTTTTCTTATTGGATAACCTTATTATTAGCCATACCGGCATCCGGTTTTTTGGTGCGTATATTTATCCTTTTTCATGATTGCTGCCATGGCGCATTTTTTCCTTCGCGCAAGGCTAATCGACTATTGGGTTATATTGCCGGTATTATGGCCTTTACGCCCTTTGAAGACTGGCAACGCACTCATGTCATTCATCATTCTGCATCAGGGGATCTGGATCGTCGCGGAGTTGGCGATATCTGGACGCTGACGGTAGATGAATATCTTGGCGCATCCTCGCTCAAGCGCTTTTCTTACCGATTTTTTCGTAACCCATTGTTGTTATTTGGCATTATACCCACGGTTCTATTTTTGATTCTGCAACGATTTCCAAGTCATGGAGCCAAAAAACGTGAGCGCGATAGTGTTATTTTTACCAATATTGCACTTGCGGTCATCATTACCGTAATGAGCTTGACGTTGGGTTTTCAAAACTACCTGTTGATTCAGTTGCCAATCATCATAATGGCGGCAAGTGCCGGGATGTGGTTGTTTTATGTCCAGCATCAATATGAAGATGTTTGCTGGATGCGTCATGAAAGTTGGGATTTGACCCGTGCAGGATTGGAAGGGAGTTCTTATTATAAGTTACCAAAAGTGCTGCAATGGATCGTCGGTAATATCGGCTTGCATCACATTCATCACGTCAAGGCTAATATCCCCAACTATAATTTGCAACGTTGTTATAATGAAATAGAGGCCTTACAGATAGCAACTCCATTGACCTTACGTAAAAGCCTTAAATCGTTATGGCTAAATTTATGGGATGAGCAGAAGCAAAAACTGGTAAGTTTCCGCTCGATTAAAATGTTGCCACGCATAAAAAACTAATCAGCGGTAAATTGACGCTATTATTGATTGGGTAAAGATTCAGGAAGCGTTAATGTTTATCCATTAACATGATACTTGAACTTTAAGCCATTACTGCTCGTTCGTGTTGAGGTATCGAAAACACGGACGGCTTGGTAATGGCTTTATTGATTGTGAAATGTTTTTTAGAGCAAGGTTAGTCATTTAATTTTCTGGAGAAAATAAAATTCATGAATAAACGTTTCGTTATTACTTTTTTTAGTCTGCTTATGATTGTTGCAAAAAGTAGTATTGCTAATCAATATACTCTTCCTGTCCAGCTGGATTATAGCTTGATCAAAAAAGCGTTAATTACCCAGATTTATAAAGGTGCAGGCAATACGGCAGAACTTTGGAATGACAAGCAGGGCTGTAGTTATTTAAAGCTTTCCGATCCGCAAGTTAGTGGTCAAACAGGTCAAATAAAATTACTCAATAACCTTCAGGCACGTTTTGGAACCGGTATGGGCGGGCAATGTGTCACGATGTTTGAATGGAGTGGCGTTTTGGAAACCCTGCAGCAGCCAACCATAAGTTCTGCTCAGTCTGTCCTGAGCTTGCCTATTACCAAAGTGACAGCTACTGATACGAACGGTCGGTCAATAAGTAACAATCAAATTCAAGAGTTGATTAACCGCTTTGTTAAACCCAAGTTGTCGTCGGTCAAAATTGATTTAAACGAATCGCGTGTCGATATTGAAAAAACAGTCACGGAATTTTTACCTAAAGAGAATATAGCCGAAATCAAGGAACTACTTAAATCCTTAAAATTTAGTAGTGCTGATGCCAACAGTACTGGCGTTGCCATCAAGCTTGATTTTAACGCACCGGCCAAATTAGTCGTTAAAAAATCGGCAGCGCCTTTAACCGATGCCGAACAACAACAATGGCAAGCCAGTTGGCAGGAGTGGGACAAGTTTTTAAGTAAAGCGATTCAGCAGGCATCCGATGATACTCAATCACCGGAATTACGCGATACCTTGATGGAGATTTTACTGGAATCGCGTAGTAGTTTTCAGGCAGGATTAAAAGAACATGATGCTAATGGCGATGATCCGGTACGCGTGTTTTTTACTCATACCTGGCAACGTTTGGCACCTCAATTAAAAATGCTGGCCAAAGAGTTGCCAGAGATACAAGGTTTACGTTATATGACTTTTATAGCCGCTACCGATGTAATTTATGAGCTTGAAAATATAGGTGCACCTTTTGGGCTGGATATTTCCTCTGATGGCTTGCGAAAATTGGCGCGTATTCTGATCGCTGGCAAAGAGCAACAGGCAGAAGCTAAATAAGCTTGGGATAATTTAAGACAGGCCACCACGAAGGACACGAAGTTTTCAATAGATTGAATAAAAGATATTGTTTTTCTTCGTGTCTTCGTGGTGAATAATCTTTATAACCCGTTTTTCGATAATATAGATACCTTTGTTGCTTAAGCGACATTATTTTCTGAAGGGCCTAACGTGCGCCTCTTGAAAGTTAAGACTCGCAATGTACGTCCTGCTTTAAGATCACTCTTTTAATACAGCATCACACCGTTCCGGTAGCACTAATGGTTTTGGCGGCGTTTTTGAAGGCGCAGGATGCTTGGCTTCTTCAGTAAACCACCAGTTTAGTCCGGCATCGCAGCCATCGCCTTGTGGCAGAGCTTCTTGTCCCTGGCAGTATTTATTATCTTTTGGGCACTTAAGCCGAACGTGAAAGTGATCATCATGCTTCCACCAGGGACGAATTTTTCTCAGCCAGCCCTCCGACGTGTGACGGATACAAAGTTCACGTTTAATGCTGGGGTTGACAAAAATTCTATCAACTTCAGGCATACGTGCCGCAACCTCAAGCACTTTTTCATGAACCAGGGACCACTGGTTATAGTTTATTGCATCCGATTGACCTGCAAGCACTGAAGGCGCGCTCCATGTTTCGCGTTCATTCATTGCCAGGGTACGATTCGCTGCCTGTTTTGACAGTAAAAACCAAATATCAACATCAAGACCGGATTGATGGCTACGATGTCCGCTTAAGGTCGGGCCGCCCCGAGGTTGTCCTAAATCGCCAATAAGCAACGACCCTAATTGCTGCGTGGCGGCAGTTTGTCCCAGTTTTTCAATAAATTGTTTTAAGTCCGGGTGACCGAAAGAGCGTTTTCTTGATAAACGCATCATTTGGTAACCGATGCCGTTAGCGGGTACAGAAACCGCGCCGCTTATACAGCCGGCATTATAAGTTCCTATGCTCTGGCTAATCGAATAAGTCGGCTGAGTCACCATTGCCCACTGCTGTGCCAAAGATGATGCCAGGCACTCAGAAAGTATTCCTGTCAGCAAGAGACCGGTAAAAAACAATGCTTTAACTTTTAACATGCTACCTCTTGATATAACGCTGCACAAAATAAACAAAACTGATATTTTATACGATGATTAGTGGGCTTTTGTTTATGCTGCCGGTACACTGGAAAATGCTGAGAGATATAAATATTTCTGTTGGATATTTTAACAAAAAATTAAATAACAAAAGCATCTCATTTACTATGAGATACAAAGAAAAAATAGAATTCTTCGCTTGCTTCGTGGTGAGCGACTTAACCAAGACTTTTACTGGCAAGTTAATCCATCTGTCGCTTCGGAGATACAATGAACAAAGCTCTTAATAAAATAGAATTTACGTTGCTTTATGATGGCCTGTGCCCGCTTTGCAGTAAAGAAGTGGCCTGGTTATACGTTAAAAATAAACAGGATAAGCTTGGGTTTCAAGATATTAATGACGCCGGTTTTGATCCGGCCGTTTATGGTAAAACGCACAAAGAATTAATGGCAGAGATTCACGGAGTTTATCCTGATGGCCAAATTATCAAAGGTATGGGTGTATTTCGTGAAACGTATAAAGCGGTTGGTTTGGTATGGTTAATGGCCCCTACGGGTTGGCCGGTATTAAAACCCTTGTTTGATTTGATTTACAAAGTGTTCGCAAAATACCGAGTGCCGCTGGCGAGACTGGTCGCAGGCGATAAGACCTGTGGCTGTGGGAAACAGCCGCCGTTATAAGAAACCGGTTCAGGTTGCAAGATTAATTTATCAAGCACTATTTATTGCACTCAAACCAGAAAGCACATGTTAAGACTATTTCACACCGCAGATTGGCATCTTGGCCATAATTTACATGGCATATCACGGCAACTGGAACATCAGCTGTTTTTGGACTGGCTGTTACAGGAGCTGCAAAATAAACAGGCAGACGCACTGATTGTGGCCGGTGATATTTTTGATTCGGCAAATCCGTCAGCCGCAGCCCAGACCCAGCTGTATGATTTTCTGGTTAAAGCCAGAACGCAGCAACCGACTCTTAATATTGTCTTGATTGGTGGTAATCACGATTCTGCAAGTCGTCTGGATGCGCCGTCATCCATTCTTGATGCCTTGGGCGTTACCGTAGTCGGTGGTTTGGTGCGTGATGATGGCGTTATAAACTGGGATAGACTGCTGGTGCCGCTAAGCAATGCCGCCGGTAATAGTAAAGTCTGGTGCGGCGCCATGCCTTTTTTGCGTAATGCGGATTTACGCGTCGATGAGCAAGAAGACGAGCCTTTAATCTCGGGTGTTAAAGCGCTTTATGAAGAATTGTTTACGGCCTTGCAGGCCAAAGCAACTCAAGATGAAGCGCTGATTTTAACCGGACATTGCTACATGGTGAATTGCTGCGTGTCAGAACTGAGTGAACGAAAAATCCTGGGTGGTAACCAGCACGCTTTACCGGTTGAATTATTCCCGAAAGACGTCGCTTACGTGGCTTTGGGTCATTTACATCTGGCACAAAAGGTCGGCGCTAATGAGCATATTCGTTACAGTGGTTCGCCTATTCCGTTGTCCTTTGATGAAAGCCATTATCTGCATCAAGTGCTTCAAGTGGATATTAAAAAAGGTCAACCGGTGGAAACCGTTGCTATTAAAATTCCCCGTAGTATTGATTTGTTAAGAATCCCTAACAGCAAAGATTTTGCCGCGCTGTCAACGGTGCTTGAACAACTCGAGGCGATGGATTTTGATGATGTCTTGCCGCCAGAGCAAAGACCGTTTGTTGAATTAAGAATCAAACTGGAAAAGCCGGAACCTGGCTTGCGGCAACAAGTTGAAGATGTCATTGCCAAATTACCGGTGCGTTTATTAAAAATCTCCACAGCTTACAGC
The DNA here is from genome assembly GCF_022788635.1 of Methylobacter sp. S3L5C. NCBI lineage: Bacteria > Pseudomonadati > Pseudomonadota > Gammaproteobacteria > Methylococcales > Methylococcaceae > Methylobacter > Methylobacter sp. S3L5C. The sequence continues at coordinate 2,038,556 of NZ_CP076024.1, forward strand.
GGCAGTAATAAAAGTCTGGCCGATATAACCATTGAAGAAAGGTTGGAAGAGTTGCAACCGCTGGATGTATTCCAGCGTTGTTATCAAAACAAATTTGATCAGGAAGCCCCGGAAAATATGAATACGTTATTTAATGAGTTGCTGGAAAATTTCAGGGCAAAACAATAATGCGTATTCTGGCGATTAGAGGAAAAAACCTGGCCAGTCTTGCGGAGCCTTTTGAGATTTTATTGGATGAAGGCCCGTTGCAAACAGCCGGTTTGTTTGCAATTACCGGTCCTACGGGTGCCGGTAAAAGCACCATTCTGGATGCTCTGTGTCTGGCTTTATATGACAAAATGCCGCGCTTGCCGGATGGTCATGGTTTTGCGGTAGGGCACCGGGATGAAGATGAAAGCTTGCGCGTTAACAGTACTGATGTACGCTCTATCTTGCGTCGCGGTACCAGCACAGCTTATGCCGAAGTTGATTTTATCGGCAAAGACAAGCACCACTATCGGGCGCGCTGGGAAGTTAGTAAAGCACGAGGTAAAGCTAACGGCAGATTGCAGGCGCAGGAAGTTATACTGAGCAAGATTGATAGCGGTCAGCGGATTGGTCAGGGCAAAAGAAACACCCTGGAAGCCATCAGTGAATTAATTGATCTTAATTTCGATCAATTTCGTCGTTCTGTGTTGTTGGCTCAAGGTGATTTTGCCGCATTTTTAAAAGCCAAAAAAGATGAACGTTCCAGTTTGTTGGAACGTATAACCGGCACGGATATTTATTCCGAGCTATCAATTGAAGCCTTCGAGCGGGCCAGAACAGAAAAAGAAGCCTTAAACCGGATTACCGGTCTTATGCAGAACCAGCTTCCGTTGGACAACGAGGCGCGTTTAAACCTTGAGCAGCAGCGGGATCAATTTAGCCTGCAATTAACTGAACTGGATTTGCAAATTAGTGGCAATCAAAAAATCATCGACTGGTATGTTTTACTTAAAAAATATCAACAAGCCCAACAGTTAGCTATTGAAGATCATACGACTCAGCAACAGCGTTGGGATAGCGCTGAAGCTGAACGCCTGTTGATCCAAAAAATTGCCGCTGTGCAGCCGTTAAGGCCGTTGTTAAGCCATTATAAATCAGCAAATGATGATTATCTGGCAGCAGAAAAAACGCTTAAGCATACCAGTCAGTTGCAAGTAACCGCTGAAAGTTCATTGCAAACGATCAAAGCCCAACTGGCCCTTCTGTTTGACCAATTGCAAGTCGCTGAACAACAACAACAGCAAGCACAACCGTTGTTAAAAACGGCACGGGATTTGGATACACGTCTTGATGTTGTTCAAAGCGCTATTAATACGTTAACCTCCGAAGAACTTAATCTCAATAAGGCTCTGCAAACTGCCCGGCAACAACACCAATCTTTACTAAAACAACAGACTGAAAAAGCTGCAACATTGGCACAATTAACCGCTTGGCTGGAGCAAAATCAGGCACTTAAACCTATCGCCGCCGAGTGGAATCGCTGGGAAGGCGAGCTGGAACGTTATCAACGTCTCAATGCCGAGAAAACCGCCGAGGCTTTACAAGCTCAAAACTTAAAAGGACTGGCTGATAAAAACGAGCTGGCTCTTGCAAGCTTAAAAATAGCGATTGATGAAAATCGCCAGCAACAGGAGCAGGAGTTAACCGTGCTTGAGCAATTGAAAGGGCAGGGTAGTGAGCAGTCGCTTGAGGTTTTATATCAACAAAAAGAGTCACTTGAAGGTAGCGCACAAGTATTGAACAGTGCGTTGGGTTTGGCTACTCAAGCACTGGAATTACAACAGAGTATAAAACAGGATACCGAGAATCTAATCGCTACCGAGCAGCTTATTAGTAATACGACTGAACAATTGCAAACAGTCACAGGGCAACAACTCAGTAACGAGCTGGTGCTTGAGGAAGCCAAAAAAGCGCTGGACTTGATTCAGGCAAGTACCCATAAAAATGCCGGGCAATTTCGCCAGTTATTAATTAAAGATCAGCCTTGTCCGGTTTGTGGTGCACTTGAGCATCCCTGGAAAGACCAGGATCATATTGACAGTAACTTATCTCCAAACTTAGATTCGGGAACCATGGCCGCTTTCTTTAATGAACAAACAACTGCCCAGTCAGGCCGGGTTAAGGAGTTGCAAAGCCTGAAAGAAGCGCTCATTAAAAGTAATGCAGAATTAAATAAAACGCTGGTACAGGTTCGGGAGACCCAACAAATCTATGCAACGTCTTTACCACAAGCACAGACAAAGCAGGAATTATTAGGCAATGAGTGGCGTGCTTTAGACTTTACTGATAAACCGGATGTTTTGCTAACCGATGTTGCACTTTTACCGTTACTGAATACGCGTAATGAAAAACTGATGAGTGCGTTGGCGCTTATCAAAGCCCAAGAAAAAACTGCACTTGAATTACAAAGGCAGATAAAAACTGCCCAAGAAAGCTTTGATATAACCAAGCTGAAAACAGAAAATTTGGTTAACGACTATACCGAACTCGATAAGCAACTTGCCAAGTACAAAGCGGATTTCGATCATATCAGTGCTACTATTTTGCAACAGGAAAAACAACTGCAAGCCATTGTTGATGTATTGCAGGTGCCGTTTGCGCAACTGGAAAACTGGCGGGGTTATTTACAAAATTCTTTTGCTGAATTAAAGGCAAAGGCGCAAAAGTTTCAACAAATCGAACTGGCGCTTGCCAGCGAAACAACCGCGTTGGTTGACATAACTCAAGATGAAAAACTGATTGCGCAGACTTTGACACAGTGCCTGCAATCTTATCAAGGCAAACAAACTGAAATCAAGGGTAAATCACAAGAAAAACTGGCCTTGTCAACCCAGCGTGATGGCCTGTTGCCGAAGGATGCTTCGGGAGCCAAATGTTCAGCGGACAGTTTCGAGCAAACTATTAATCAAGCGCTACTCAACGCAAAAGCTGCTCATCAACAAGCCGGTAATACTTCCATGCAACTGGAAAAGGAGTTGGCCAGCCTGCAACAACAGCAACAGCACTGGCAACTTGAGGCTACGCGTAGACAAAATAACCGGGAAACGGCATTAACCACACTTAATGCGGCGCTGGAAAAACACAGTATTACTGTTGAGCAGTTAACTGAATTGCTTAAACACGACGAAGTGTGGCTGACCGAACAGAAAACCAAGATGCAGGTTTTGGAGCAGGCTTTGCAGGAATCGACGACTTTGTTAAAAATCAAAGCCGAAGACTGTCGTCAACATGAAAGTCAGGCAGTTGAGATAACCGAGGAAATCGCCAACCAAACAGCGGCTGAATTACAGTTGCAACAACAAAATCTGGGTTCACAGAAAGAAGAACAAGTCTTGTTGCTTCGGGAAGATGATAAAAAGATTGCCGCCAGTAGCCATCTAAAAGTCGAGCTGGAAACCCAACAAAATTGCTGGCAACAATGGGAAAGTCTGAATGAATTGATAGGCTCCAGCAATGGCGCAAAATTTCGGGTATTTGCCCAGAGCTTAACCCTGGAAGCCTTGCTGGCGCACAGTAATCAACATCTTGAAGACTTTGCCAAACGCTACCACTTACAGCGCGTACCCGGCAGTGATCTGGAATTGCAGATTATAGATCGGGATATGGCTGATGATGTGCGTAGCGTGCACAGCCTGTCCGGTGGCGAAAGTTTTCTGGTCTCTCTGGCATTGGCCTTGGGATTGGCATCGCTATCCTCCAACAGAACCCAGGTTGAATCACTGTTTATCGACGAAGGCTTCGGCAGCCTTGATCCTGAAACGCTGGATATCGCCATCGCCAGTCTGGACACCTTGCAAGCCTTGGGTCGAAAAGTCGGTATTATCTCGCATGTGCCTATTCTGGTTGAACGTATTGGTGCCAAAGTCGTGGTTGAAAAACAGGGCGGTGGACGCAGTAGTGTTGTGATTGTTGGGGGGTATTGATGAGGTTGGCAGTACCCTTCAAGGCTGACAAGCAAAAGCCAGTGTCCACGAAAGACACGAAAAGCACGAAAAAAGACACGAAGTTATTGTTTGCGCTGATCCCCAATTTCCTGATTGGTAAATCAGATGGCGAAGCCCCAGCTTTGCGAAACAAGAAGCTGGAGCTTTCACAACCTGATTCCCAAGTTTGACTTGGGAACTGGCAATAGCCTCGATGTAGTAAAACGGAATCAAAGAATTGGGTTCGATTATTCTCGATTCCAGTATCCCACATCGTGGCTGCTTGCTATATTTAACTTGGGATCGGTTTTTGAGCGTAAAATAACAAATGTAGTTTTACCGTTAAAAGTAATCAACCATCGTTTTTTAACCAGAGGAGTTACCTAAATGAAACCAAAAGCTATTAATCATATTGTATGCAGCGCATTGGCTGTCGTAACGTTGGGACTTGCTGCGGGGCAGTATGCCGATGCTTGCACAAGGATATTATGGAACGACAACAAGTTGGCAGTCGTGGTATCGCGGACTATGGATTGGCCGGAATCAACCGAGCCGGTTCTTACGGTTTTTCCTCGCGGCATTAAGCGTAACGGTGGACATTTCGGGCCGGTGGAGGTCGTCAAAGATAATCCCCTAACCTGGAAAAGCCAATATGGAAGTCTGGTCACGACAATATATGGTGTGGGTACCGCTGATGGCTTCAATGAACGTGGCTTGGCGGCTCATATGTTGTTCTTTAACGCCGCCGATTTTGGCTCTCGTGATTCAGGTAAACCGGGACTCAACGGAGGTCTTTGGGCGCAGTATCTCTTGGATCAAGCGGCGACAGTCAACGAAGCTCTGGCGTTACTCGATAAGGTGCAAATCGTGATGACGGAGGCAAGAGGAACCAAAACTACCGTCCACCTTGCTATTGAGGATGCTAGTGGTGATTCCGCCATCATCGAGTACATTGATGGCAAGCAGGTCGTTCATCACGGTCGTGAGTTTAAGATAATGACGAATGATCCTTCCTATGACGAGCAACTGGCATTGCTGAAACAACTGGATTTTTCCAAGCCCAGCAGCGATACGCCTCTGCCCGGCAATGTCAGGCCTACCGATCGTTTTCAGCGTGCCAGTTACTTTTCGGCGATGCTGCCTGAGCCCAAAACCGAGCGTGAAGCTGTGGCTGGCGTGCTAGCTATTGCCCGTAATGTTTCAGTTCCTTTTGGTGCGCCTTATAAAGGTTTCGGAATCTACAACACCGAGTACCGGACAGTGATCGATCTCACCAATAAGCGTTACTTCTTCGAGTTAACGACCAGTCCGAACGTGATTTGGGCAGAACTGACCAACTTCAAGCTGACTGCAGGTGCGCCTGTCATGGTTCTGAGTCCGGACAATATCAAGCTTTCGGGAGAAGTATCAGGAAAATTCCGCAAATTGGCGAAAGCGCCTTTTTGATGCCGCCCTTTGTTCCGGGTAATAACTTTCTTGATACTGTGTTAAAAGTTAAAGATGTTTGAATTCAAGCACGAAAAATTGGCTCCACTATCCGTTTTTGTCAAAAGAATGGCGGTGTCTGCTGCGATGGCGGGCATCCTGATTGCCGTTGCTTTATTGATTGGTATTATGGGTTATCATCACCTTGCCGGACTTGATTGGGTTGATTCCATTCTGGAGGCCTCCATGATTCTGGGCGGAATGGGGCCTGTCAATCCCTTGGTTACAACGGGAGCAAAAATGTTTGCTGCCGGTTATGCGCTTTTTAGCGGGTTGGTATTTATAGCTATAATGGGGATTGTGGTTGCGCCCATAACGCATCGGATGCTGCATCAATTTCATATTGACGATGAGGATTTGAAACGATGAAGTTTGGCTCTCGCTTGAAGTAAATTTGTTCCGGCATTTACTGATTATTGCAAGATTTTGGACAGTTTTGCTTTGCTTTGATTAAAATCAACTATCGTAATGTGCATCGTAAACTAATTTTTACTATGTTCTTCAACGCACAGATCAAGTCTGGTCTTGCGTGTAGAATCTACAACCAGTGATCAGAAATAGTATTCTGCACCTCATTCATGAATAACTCATCAGCATCAGCGGTGCTGTGGCTTTAAGTGGCAAAGTTGTTCATGTTGATAAAAGTCCTGCTTTATTTAATGGGCTAGCAGTGCTAAAGTAATGACTTATCAAATTGCTGGGTATTTATTTTTAATAGCCGGTAGTAAAATCGATTTTTTTAACCTTTTTATTGAGGACTCTCAAATGGCTTTCGAACTTCCTGCTTTACCTTATGCTAAAAATGCATTGGCACCACATATTTCAGAAGAAACTTTAGAGTACCATTACGGTAAACATCACCAAACTTATGTGACCAATCTGAATAATCTTGTTCCAGGAACAGAGTTTGACGGCTTGTCTCTGGAAGAAGTTATGGTTAAATCTTCAGGCCCCATTTTTAATAATGCAGCACAAGTCTGGAATCACAGCTTTTATTGGAATTGCCTGACTCCAAATGGCGGCGGCGAAGCAACAGGTGAATTAGCGACTGCAATTAACGCTACCTTTGGTTCTTTTGCAAAATTTAAAGAAGAATTTACAAAATGCGCAGTAACCACTTTTGGTTCAGGTTGGGCATGGTTGGTCAAAAATGCTGATGGCAGTTTGGCATTGGTAAGCACCAGCAACGCTGCTTGCCCATTAACAGCAGGACAAACGCCTTTATTGACTTGTGATGTTTGGGAACACGCTTATTACATTGATTACCGTAATGCACGTCCAGCCTATCTGGAAGCATTTTGGGCATTAGTTAACTGGGATTTTGCTCAAGCAAATTATTCAGCTTAATTCAATAAAAAAGCCTTCTGTCTCTTTTGATGCAGAAGGCTTTTTGCACTACTGAAGGTTTGGGTTAATGGTTGTTGTCATTTGCTCAAAACCTTTAATTCAAATAATATTTTATCGATAGTTGCTGTAATAACTACCGCCATAAAATTTATCACAGGTAAAAATCATGATTAAAAAGCTGATGCTTTTAGGGGCTTTTCTGCCTACGATCGTTTGTGCTGAAGTTTCAATACCTGAGCAACTCAAACCACCTGTTGGTAATCGTCCTGTTTTAACGGTGGATGCGAAAGGTGATCAGATCTATCAATGCTCATTAAACGACAGCGTTTATTCCTGGCAATTACTGGCACCTGATGCGAAGTTATTTGATAGCCAAGGACAGATTGCAGGTAAGCATTATGCCGGTCCTGTTTGGGAATACAAGGATGGCAGTCAAGTTGTGGGACGCGTGCTGAATAAAATCGATGTTGCACCAGAGACTTCTATTTCCTGGTTACTGGTTGAGATAATATCGAATAAAGATAAAGGTTTGTTTTCGGACGTGAGCTTTATAAACAGGGTTAATACTAACGGAGGCTTGGCGCCTGTGTCGGGATGTGATTCAAATCATCTGGGTGCTGAAAAACGCGTGGCATATACCGCCAATTACATTTTTTATACTAAGAATTAAGTTTTAGTTCCCTTAGTTTCATCAACGCATAGACCGATTCCAAATAAGGCGTTTCTATGCCTTCGCGTCTCGCTGCCCGTACCGCATTGCCTATGATGGCTTCAGTTTCCATCGGCTGACCGTTTTCATAATCCAGTAGCATGCTGGTTTTATAAGGCGGCATGATGGCGGTGCTGGCGATATTAACGTCAACTATATTATCACGCAGTTGATGGCCTACCGCTTTGGCTATACGGCAAACTTCCTGCATAATGCTGCGTACAAAAGCTTCCTGGGATTGCAGGATAGCCAGTGTTGGCAATCCTCCTGATAGCACCGACAAAGGATTAAAGGGCGCGTTCCAGACACATTTTTTCCAGCGTTCGGTAACAATAGCTTCGGTCGCCGTGCAGTCAATACCAGCTTGTCTGAATAACTCACAAAGATGTGCTGTTTTATCACTAACAAAGCCCGGTAAATTACCTAAAGCCAGTCGGCCATAAGCCAGATGTAATATTTTGCCTTTCCCTATTCGATTGGAACAAATAAAGGCCAGACCGCTAATGATTTCGTTATCAGGAAAAGCGTCGACAATTTCCTGCTCAATCTCTACGCCATTCTGGATAAATACAATCGCGGTATTGGCGCTCACTGCCTGGCGTATCAATGCCACCCGATCCACTGAGGGGACAACTTTGGTACAAAGTAAAACGTAATCGGCTGTGCCTTGATAATCAGCGGTACTTTGTAGAACTTGTGACGGCGTAAAAGTCCAGGTTCCCAGTATATGGCTATTAATGTTAAAGCCAAATTGTTTGACCTGGTCATAATCAGAACGACAAACGACAGCAACTTCTGCGCCTGCTTTTTCAAGTAATGCACCGTAAAATGCGCCAATTGCACCGGCTCCAATAATGAGAACTTTAGTCGTCATGAGGTTCTTCGCGAAGAATTTGCCTTAAAAACGGGATGGTTAATTTGCGTTTGGCAGCCAAGGATGCCTTATCCAGCCTTGTTAGCAGCGTCCATAATGAAGACAAGTTTCTGTCATAATGGGTGAGTAGAAAACGACCTGCTTTAGGCGATATTTCAAAGCCCATTTGGTCGGCTTTAAAAATTAACGCAGCGATTCTGTCATCATCAGATAAGGGTGGTATTTTTAAGGTCAGTCCCCAGTTAAGACGGGTTTTAAGATCAGGTAACCGGATGGCAATTTCATTGGGAGGACAATCTGCCGATAAAATAAGCGTGTGGCCCTGATCACGATGCAGATTAAAGAAATTAAAAAAAGCCGTTTCCCACACAGAATCACCGGCGATGTGTTCGATATTATCGAAACAAACGATATCAAACTTATCCAGTCCTTTTAATAACGCAGGATCAGGCAGTTTCGAGGGCGATAGTGCAAAATAGAATGAGCTCAGTTGCAGGCTTTGTGCCTGATGACAACAGGCTTGTAGCAAATGACTTTTACCCAGTCCTGCTTGGCCCCAGAGAAAAATCTGCGACTCACCGTTACCGGCAATACTTTTTTGTAAGTGATCAATGATTTCCAGATTACTACCGGGGAAAAAATCATCAAAAGTCTGGTTGGCCCTAAACTCGAAGTGTAATGGCTGTTGTTTTGTTCTGGTCATCCCTGTTTTCCTGAAAAATGTACATAGAGTGTTGTACCCAAAAACAACATGACACTGAGGATAAGTTCCAAACAGGGATACAGGCGATTAGTCGTGCTGGCATAGGTTTCTATCGAGCCATGTAAAAAATATATCATGCTGACATAAGCCATCCAGTTGCAACTTCTGCGGTTACGGTTTAAAAAACCCCGTAATGGCAGTAACAACGGTGTCACGGTGATTAATAACATTACGGCAACCGGAAAGCGGGTAGAGGGCACCAACACTGTATTCCAGAGCATTAATAAGGTAAACAGGCCAAAAAAACCGGCCAATGCCATCGTGTGATAATAAACGGGTTTTATATTCATTAATTATAATTCAAGCCTGTTTTAAAAGGAGTGCCGTTTTAGCCAAACGGGTTCCAAGCGTCATGCACAGCTTTTTCTCATGATCCGTTAAGCCGGTATGCTCTAAAGATAAATGACTCGGACCATAAGGTGTCCCGCCTGAGGTGGTCTCACGTAAGGCCGTTTCCGTGTAAGGCAAACCCAATAACAGCATGCCGTGATGAAGCAATGGTAGCATCATCGATAATATCGTGCTTTCCTGCCCGCCATGCATACTGCCTGTTGACGTAAATACGCCGGCAGGTTTACCGACCAAGGCACCGGAAAACCATATTTCTGTGGTGCCATCAATAAAGTATTTGAGTGGTGATGCCATATTGCCAAAATGAGTAGGGCTGCCTAATGCCAGTCCATCACAGTGTTTTAAATCTTCCAGCGTTGCGTAGATTGCGCCATGAGCAGGAATGCTCTCTGCCGTTTTTTCACAAACGCTGGAAATATCCGGCACCGTCCTCAGAACCGCTTCAGCGCCGGTTACAGTCTCCACACCACGAGCGATATGATTGGCCATTTCTGCGGTTGCACCATTACGGGAAAAATAAAGAATCAGGATTTTTGTCATAACGATAAGCTTTAGGGATTATAAAATAGTAAGTATAGCTTCCGGCGGACGACCGATAGCCGCTTTGCCGTTGGCAATAACAATCGGGCGTTCAATGAGTACCGGATTATTGACCATCCCGTTAATGAGCGCTTGTCGGCCCAGAGCTTTGTCATCCAAACCACTGGTTTTGTAGACGGCTTCTTTTTTACGCATCAAGTCACGAGGCTCCATACCCAGTTTTTGTAAAATATCATCAAGTTCTTCTGCACCGGGAGGTGTTTTAAGATATTCAATAACCTCTGCTTCAACGCCTTGCGCTTGTAATAATTGCAAGGTTTGACGTGATTTGCCGCAACGCGGATTGTGATAAATTTTTACACGCATAATGACATACCGACAGGTCACAAGATTTCAATAAAAGAAAGACGTTATAATAACATTTTTAACAAAATATACGCTTGAAAACCATTCTGATTTTAATGGGTGGGTCGGTTAAATAATTTAAGTATTCATTAATAAAGGAAAACAGTGACAGTAACAAATAGTAAAGAACGGGTAATGGAGCGAATCAAGCAATATTGGGTATTAGCACGATTTAATCGGCCTATTGGTATCCTGATTTTATTGTGGCCGGCCTTATGGGCGCTTTGGGTCGCCAGTGACGGCAAGCCTGATTTGCCGGTGTTAAGCGTTATTTGTCTGGGCGTAGTACTGATGCGGGCTGCCGGTTGTGTGATTAACGATTATGCGGACAGGGATTTTGATCCTCATGTAGAACGTACCCAGCAACGCCCGATTGCTGCCGGCAAGGTGACGCCTAAAGAAGCCCTTATTCTTTTTGTCGTATTATGCCTGTGTGCTTTTGGCCTGGTGTTGTTGCTTAATATTTATACTATTCTATTGTCCTTCGTTGCGGCATTTTTGGCGGCCAGTTATCCTTTTATGAAGCGCTACACCCAGTTGCCGCAAGCTTATTTAGGGATTGCTTTTGGCTGGGCGGTGCCGATGTCTTTTTCTGCACAAATTAACGCTATTCCTGCGGTAGCGTGGGTGATGTATTTGGCTGTGGTGTTGTGGGCGCTGGTTTATGACACTATGTATGCGATGGTTGATAAGGACGATGATATAAAGATAGGCGTTAAATCAACGGCGATTCTTTTTGGCGCTTATGATCGTCATATCATGGCGATTTTGCAGATTATTATTATAGGCTTACTGATTGCCGTGGGGCAGATGCAGCAGTTGAGCTGGCCTTATTATAGCGGCGTATTAGTGGCGGCAGGATTATCCATTTATCAACAAAAATTGATTTTCCATCGCGAGAAAACCCTGTGCTTTAAAGCCTTTTTAAATAATAACTGGTTTGGTATGGCGGTATTTGTTGGGCTAATGACGGATTATTGGTTGCGTTGATTCTGAAGTTATCAGCTGTGTAGGCCAATGGGATGCCGAAAGTTCAGTTGCCAAAGTTAGATGCGTTACAATGGTGCAACCTAATAAAGGATGCTCTAAATGTTTAGATTAAGCCAATACATGCGGGAACTGATAACCCCGACACCCTTGAAACCAGCGCGCAAGCCGGCAGCTCCGGTGGTCATCTGGAATTTAATCCGCCGCTGTAATCTTACCTGCAAGCACTGTTACACCACCTCGGCCAATATTGATTTTCCCGGTGAATTAACTACCCCACAAATCTATACGGTCATGGATGATCTAAAGGCGTTTAAGGTGCCGGTATTGATTTTGTCCGGTGGCGAGCCGTTATTACATCCTGATATATTCGCTATTTCCCGTCGAGCCAAAGATATGGGCTTTTATGTTGCCCTGTCCAGTAACGGCACTAAAATCTCGGCTGAAAATATTGATGAAATAGCGGCTATTGATTATCAATATATTGGCGTAAGTCTGGATGGCATCAAAGATACTCATGACCAATTTCGGCGGGTAAAAGGTTCTTTTGATGAAGCGCTGCGCGGCGTGCATTTGTGTCTGGATAAAGGGATTAAGGTGGGTATTCGCTTTACCTTAACGCAGGATAATGCGATGGATTTTCCGGCTCTTTTGCAATTAATGGACGATAACGATATCGACAAATTTTATTTGTCACATTTAAATTATGGCGGTCGTGGCAACAGAAATCGTAAAGACGACGCGCATTTTGAAATGACCCGTGATGCCATGGATTTGATGTTTCAAACTTGTTATGACTGGCTTAAAGCAGGTAAGGACAGGGAATTTGTTACCGGCAATAATGATGCCGATGCGGTTTATTTTTTGCATTGGGTTACCAAACATTTCCCGGATAAAGCTGAACATATCAAAGCCAAATTGGAACAATGGGGCGGTAATGCTTCCGGTGTTAATGTTGCCAATATCGATAACCTGGGCAACGTGCATCCTGATACCTTTTGGTGGCATTACGATTTGGGCAATGTAAAGGATCGCCCGTTTTCAGAAATATGGATGGATACCTCAGATCCGTTAATGGCCGGATTAAAACAAATTCCAAGGCCACTGGAAGGCCGTTGTGGAACTTGTCATTATCAAGCTATCTGTAATGGCAATACCCGTGTCAGAGCCGCACAAACCACATCAAACTACTGGGCAGAAGATCCCGGTTGTTATTTGTCAGAGCTTGAGATATCGGCACCTTACTAATTGCCTGGTAGGGCGGTGCAATACCGTCTAATCATTTTACAGATTGGCGGTTAGCTACGAAGCCCGGCATTCAAGACATCGAATCGTTGGGCTTTTTTTACGTTACACCGACTTGCAAAATACCCAACATACCGAATGTAAGCTAAATCATCCAATTCATCGCATAAAACTGTCTCTGTGAGTGCAGTTCGTCAACAAAATATGTTGGCTACTCAACACTTTTCTAGTCAAAATTTTCTCGGTTTCTAAGCGACCGGCTATCATCAAGTCCAGGCTACATAGGCCTTATCAGTAATCAGTGTCATGAAAATTATTTTGGTATGCCTATTGCTTTGCTATCAATGTTAGTTTTTTACTTTTTTTGATTATTGACCACTGCCTGGAAGACTATATGAGTAAATTGATATATCCAATTATTGGCCTGACCCTGACAGTTGTCGGGTGTGCTTCCCTAAATCCGCAACCACTTCAGTCATCGGCAAAGGCGTTAGATGTTGTCAACATAAGAACCATTGAATATTCAGGAGCGGGACGTTGGTATCAGTTTGGCCAAGCCCCGAATCCTACATTGCCTTGGCCACAGTTCGAAGTCAGCAGTTTTAAAGCTGACATCAATTATGTTACGGCTGCCGCCCGCGTACAAATCACCCGTAGTCAAACCATAGAATCAGGCCGCTTGCGTCCGGCACCGGTAGAACAGAAAGTTGATCAGTACATCAGCGGTACTACTGCCTGGAATCTGATACGCCCTGCCAATGCGCCTCAAAGTGCTACGCCAACAGCAACGTCACAGCCAATTGCCGTTGAGGAACGCACGGCGGAAATATGGTCAACACCGCAAGGTTTTTTGAGAGCAGCACTGGCTAATAATGCGGCCACAAAGCCAATCAAAGGAGGTAACGAAGTGTCATTTAAAATTGGCGACAAGTACCGTTTCGTGGGTTACATTAATGTCAATAATCAAGTTGTGAGTGTCAAAACATGGATCGATAATCCAGTGCTGGGCGACACTCTTGTCGAAACCAACTACTCTGATTACCAAGACTTTGACGGCGTGCAATTTCCGGTGCACATCGTTCGCACCCAAGGTGGATATCCCGTGTTGGACATAAATGTGTCGTCGGTGAAAGTTAATCCTCCTGCTGAATTTTCTGTGCCTAAGGAAATCGCCAACGCCAACTTGTCCGTTAAGGTTAAAGCCGACAAGCTTGCCGATGGCGTCTACTACCTTACCGGCGGCACTCATCATAGTGTCGCGATTGAGCAGAGCGACCACGTCGTTATTGTCGAAGCGCCTCAAAACGAGGAGCGTTCGCTTGCCGTTATTGCTAAAGTTAAGGAAATCATTCCCAACAAACCGATCAAGTTTCTGGTTAACACACATGCGCATTTCGACCACGCTGGCGGCTTACGAACCTTTGTGGATGAAGGCTCAACTATCGTGACACATCAGGATAATCAGCCGTATTTTCAGAAAGTCTGGGCACAACCCAGGACACTGAATCCTGATCGACTCGCCCATTCCAAAAAGCCGGCAGCATTTAAAACCTTCACCGATAAATACGTTCTGTCAGACGGCAATCGTTCGATCGAGATTTATCCGATTGCCGGTAATGGCCACAATGATGCCTTTGCATTGGTTTACTTGCCAACCGAAAAGATATTGATCGAAGCTGATGCCTATACGCCGACCGCGCCGAATGCTCCCCAGTCTGCGAAACCGAATCCTTATACAGTAAATTTGTATGAGAATGTCCAGCAACTCAAACTGGATGTAAAACAGATTGCGGCCTTACACGGCCCCAATGTCGTTACGCTTGATAATCTCCGCACCGCTATTACCGTCAGATAGACCCTCCTGCATTAGTTCGTGGTAGCCGGGCAAACCGGTTACCACGAACCCTCATTAGCTTTGTTAATATCCTGAATCAGGCATCATAAAAAAGCCACCTCAGAAGATGAGATGGCTTTAGTTTTATATCACCATGACACGTTGACAGTCATAGTGTCATGCAAGCTTGGATGAATTACGCTTGAGCCTTTTTACGTAAAGCACCTAAACCTAATAAACCGGATGCAAATAACCAAGCTGCCGCTGGAATAGGTACTTGGCTGACAATCGGGGTCTGCGACATGCTTATGGTGCCTGGTGCAGTAAAGGTTAAGCCGGTGATAAAAGCTCTTACGTTGTTTGGATCTAGTTCGGCTGTGGTTTCAATTCCCAGAACCCTAAAGCGATTCACACCACCATCTGCAAACCTATAATTGGATCCGCCGGTTATGGCTGTTGCAAATATGTAATCGAGGTTATTCCATAAATACAGATCATAGTTTCCATCGCCTATATTAGCTGGAAAAAGTACAGAGGCAATATTCGGTCCAGATTGAACTTGATAGTCGTAACCAATTGCTACTGCGGGATCGATAAAAACTTGCTGATTTTCTTGGACGTTGAAATCAAAGGTGTAAGAGCTATCAATTATAACAGGTAGTAAGGGATTTTCTGGGGTCGTGCCAGGAGTTTGACCATTTACGATGCTAAAAGACCATAAACCTGGGGTACCATTAGCGACATTTGTGGTACTGGCAATATTTAGAATGTTATTTGTAAATGAGTCGGGCAAAACAAAGAAGTTAACGTTATCGCCAGCATCAAAACCTGCTTGAGCTGGAATCCCGCCTAGACCATCTGTGCCACCGCTAGCCCCACCCGTTGTCCACTCAAGACGGTCGTAGCGAAATTCTATGTCAAAGTTACCGTTCAATTGGTTTCGCAAAGCCAACTGAAAATTATTGGTTTTATCACTTTGTGCACTGTAATAACCCACATCACTCCAGGTTACGATGGTCGTGTTTGCGTTCACTGCTCCTACGTAAACATCTCCACAGCTTGAACATCTAGTATCAACATCTGCCCAATAAGGCGCGATTGTCGGTTGTGAGCTAATAGGAAAGGATCTCGGGGTGAAACTCCCTAATGTATTTTTAAATGTTATATTTCCATTATTATTAATGTAAAAGTTATTAAATATATTTCCATAGAAATTGATTGCAAATGGCAGATTTAGCTGTGAGCTTGAGCCGTCATCATTTTTTCCCATAGCCAGAGTGCCAAACGAACCGTCCGCTAACGTGAGTAATGCAGTAGCGTTAGCAGAAATAGGGGCAACTAAAGCCGAAAGCATAAATGCAATGGCTGGTGCGCCCCAAAGTTTAGCTCTGTGTGATACTTGAGCTGTATTATTCGATGCTGAATCAGTAGTCAACAAAGCTATTTTTGCTGTTTTTTTTAATTGAATCATTTTTTAAGATCTCATCGTGGGTTGATTTTTCATTAACTTTATTTTTTTAAGAGTGTGTAAATAATTTAGTTCAACTGCCTACTTTTAGTATAGTAGAGGTTACGCATTGACGGTGAAAATAAGCTATGATGATGAGCTGTGAAATCAATGAGAACGCTACTGTGATTGAGCTGGACGGGTTTTGTAAATCCGCTGAGCGGAAAACAGGGCCAAAATAGCTTTTAGGCAGTAGATTTTCTATTCTCGGACAGTCCACTATCAATTTTCCCGTTTGCATTTCTCATTTTTATCAAATAGACTGCCAATTGATCTAACTCAGGATATCCACATAAATTCTTATGGACAAAAAAAGCTTTATTAAAATCAACCATGGTGGATTGGGCAGTTTGCTTAACAGTATCCAGACGCTGTTTGTCGGCATGTTGAGAATATGGTCGATTCCTATCGTATTGATGCTAAGTATCGCTTCGGGATTTACCACTTATTATGGTTTATCACATTTTATACTTCCCTGGATTGCACTGATTATCACCATTGCGATTCAGTCAATTATTGTTATATGCTCACTGGAAATTGCCGGCATTCACTGGAAGGCTAATCGCTTACGTTATTTAAGTGTCTTATTGTCTTTATTCGTCGCCATCACTGCATCCATTACTTTTTCGTATTTCAAGTTTTATGAAGTTTCTCAAAGTGAGACCATACGCATCAGTCGAATTAACGAGATGCGCAAAGATGTGGATGCTTATCTGGCAGCAATTTTGCTTACCAAAGGCGATATTTTAAAGCAACAAAACAGTGAGTTGGAAAAAGCGACTACTGACGTGACCCAGGCCTATTTTGGAACGCATGCACAAATCCCCCCTGCTAATAGAAACGTTGTCGGCGAAGGGCCTTTTTGGAAGCATTATAATCAACGTTATCAGGATAAAAAGGCGCAATTTGACCAGCTTGGCAAAGAATTTCATCTTCTGGACGAGCATATTCGCACTTTGCAAACCAGCTTGAACCACTTGACGGTTGATACGGAAAATAATTTTCAAAAAGCGGTTGCCGGTTTTCAGGAAGTGCAGCTTAAATTTAATCAGCTCGCCACCAATGCTGGATATAACGTTCCACAAGCTCCCATACTAATGACTTATGCCCAGTTTATTCAGGGTGTAACACCGTCCTTTGCGATGTGGAATGACTTTTCATTGTTCGCTTTTTCCTGTGCGGCGATGGTTGATTTTTTTACCTTTTTATTGTCTTATCGACTGGAAAGCACGGCTCCCGGCCCTCTTTCCGAAGAAGAGCAAGAACTGGCTTTTGAATGTATCAGGCAATTTACTCAGTTTAGAATCAATGAAAACGACGAACTTGAAATGGTTATTGAGAAATCGGATATTGAACGGGCCAGACGTTACTCCGATTTATCTCGCATGTTCGCGGTCGGGTTTTTATTAAGTCGTGGCTTTTTGCGTAAAATCGATGAAAGATCGGTAGAGTTTGCGCCTAATCTTTATCCACTGGTTGCTGAACGGATGGGCGCACAGCTTCGGGTCATTAAAGCGCAGTCCCAGGTAGCAGCACAAACTGATAAGAATCAGGTGATCTATGAATAAGAATTTATCACCACTGGATGCCTGGTTAACAGGCGAAGATACCGGGCTTGAGTTGGGTCAGCTATTTTGGGACCCGGGATTCGATGCCGAACGACGCGTTGTTATTGCCAAACTGGGGCCTTATCATCAGTTGTTTGAGCGCCCGCAAAACTTTATTCCCCGTTTTTTTCATCGTGTTTACTCATTACCGATAGAAAACTGGGACTTGACCATAAAAACGAAGCTATATGGTGGATTTTGTAAGTTAACCACAGAGCTGCAAATTCATTTTCAACCAACGCTTAAATTTATAGAAAGAAATCTGGATGTGTTACCTGTCGTTAATCAGGAGATTAAATCCAGCTATGAAAGCGTTATCAAGGATATCGTCAATGCCGAACTAAATCTTCTTAAAGATGGCTTGTGGGTACAGACAGGTTTGGCGCAAATGGAACGGCAAATTGAAAGTGTCATTAATGAAACCTTAATTTTAAAGCATATCCAGTGCCGGACAATTTGTGAATTGACCTCGGTTTTTGAAGAACTTACCGATAATGAAAAGCTTGATGGCCGTTTTACCCAAGAAGCTGTTTATCTTAATGTGATGCAAAAGAACTTTGAATTTCGTGAGAAACAAGCGCAGGAATTGTTTCGGCAGGAAGATGAGCTGGAATTATTGCGTTTAGAACATAAGCAAAAACAATTGGCAGCGATTAATCAGGACGATGAAATCGAGCGACAAAAGCAAGCATTGGTAGCTGAAGCAATCAAGCGGCAATTGGAAGAACAGGAAGTGCAACGTATTGAACAACATGCGATAGAAATGCGCTTACAGGTGGAAAAAACCAACCATCAAATGCAGTTAAAAGAAATAGAGTTGGCGGCAGAAATTCAACATCAAAAGGACAGGCAAATACGTCAGCAAGAACTTGATTTGCAGAAACAGGCTCAGCAACTGGAGCTGGAATTATTGCATGTAGAGTCAAAGCAAAAGCAATTGGAAGCCATTAATCAGGAAGATGAAATTCAGCGACAAAAGCAAGCACTGGAATCTGAGGTAATCAAGCGACAATTGGAAGAACAAGCGGCGCATCGTAGTGAACAACATGCGATAGAAATGCGCCTGCAGGTGGAAAAAACCAACCAGCAAATGGAGTTAAAAGAAATTGAATTGGCAGCGGAAATTCAATATCAAAAAGACCTGCAAATACGTCAGCAAGAACTTGATCTACAGAAACAGGCTCAGCAACTTGAACATGCGCGTGTATTGAAAGAACTACAACGGGATGCTGAAACCAAGGAATATGAAAAAGAGCGCCTTCAATGGCTACAAGGGAAAGAGCAAGAGCAACGCTTAAAACAGCTGGAACTGGATGCCGAACTTAAGGAGCAGGAAATTCATCAGCTGGAACGGCAAAAAATACAAGAAAGATTGGAGGCGGTAAAAATAGAGCACGAAAGTCGTCTGCATAAAATGCATTTGGATGCAGAAATTAAAGAAGTGGAGTTGCGAGCCGAAGCGACCAAGAGTAAAGACGAGCATCTACGCCGGGAAATTGAATGGCTGGTGCTTGACAGGCAACGTGCCGAATTAACACGATCAATAAAAGCCGCCAGCCAGGATGAAGATGGCAAGGGTTAAGTAACTGGTGCAACGACTTGGAAGGGGAAATGCCACAGATTCACAGATTAAATCCAATGAATTCGTTTTCTACACTGATTTTTATTCTCTGTGAATCTGTGAATCTGTGGCATCTGTTTGATTTAAAAAAATAATTATTAGCAGATAGCGATTAAAAAGTCCATTTAACTCCGCCCATCATTTGAAAACCCTGTCCCGGTTGGATGCCGTTAATACGACTGGCTATATAGGTTTTGTTGCCTAAATTGTAACCGTTCATATAGACCTTTACGTTTTTGACCACTTGGTAGTTGGCAGAAACATTAAAAGTGGTATAGCCCGGAATGACGCCTTCTCGACCGGTACGATCTTCTACCAGGGTATTTTCCTTATCGCCAAACTGTTGACTGACGCTTTGCAGACCAAAGCGGATATCCAGACCCCACGGCGTTTCCATACCAATATTGGCGTTAATTAAATGCTCGGGTGCATAGGGCAGGCGATTGCCCTCGACAATGTCGGCATTGGGAACGTCACTGTCGAAATAGGCATCGATATAGGTATAAGCGGTAGTTAAATAATAGTTATACGCGGTGCCGAACAGCCGATCTGAATCCAGTCGTAGTCCTGATTCCATGCCTTGATGAACGCTTTTCCCTGCATTAACCCACATATCATCATCAATCAAGGTTTCATTAACAATTTGATTTTCTAAATTAATCCTAAAGTAAGTCAATTCGGTACTCAATCCAGGCGTTGGTGTGGTTCTTATGCCTGCTTCATAGTTAATGCTTAATTCGGGTTTTACCTGGCCAAGTACATTAGTGGAGGGATTCATTACATCATCAATCCGCGCAGGAGCAAACCCCCGATGAACACCAGTAAACAAGGTGACATTATTGATGCCGTTATAGGTTACACCAACGCCGGGTAAAGCTTCCGTATGCACTGAACTTTCTGATGCACCATCGATATGATTAATATTGTCCTGATAATAATGTTCAAGACGAATACCGGGAGTCAATGTGAAGTCGCCCAGGAAAAAACGGTTTTGACCGTAGAATGATAAAGCCTCGGTATTTAATGAGTTATTTTGATGGCGGTTACGCCCGTTATTGTTATCTCCGGTGCCTTGGGTTGTATCGGTAGGACCGGCATTACCCACATAGCGCTCTCTATCGGCCCATTCAAAATGCCCACGAATACCGGTGGTAGTTTCATTTTTAACACCAAATAAATGATGCATAAAAACCAGTTTTGGCTCAATACCAAAGACATTATAAGTTCTGGGTCGCTGCTCATTGCCGCAGTTGCTAGCCTGGCTAAAATCCGCTTCACTGCTAACCGAGCAGTTATTTAATGAGGAAGAATCGTTAGCCTGACGAACCGATTCACGGAACATATGATTGCCATAAATATTGGTGCTGAAATGAATGGTATCGGACATATCAAATTCATACAACGCTTGCCCTGCATAACGCTGCACCTGAAATTGGTCTTTGCGTAATAAATTGGTGCGAGGGTTTTTTCGATACATTTCACTGGTCAATCCGGATTCACCTACCCGGGCATCTTCATGTGTTAAAGTTCCTTTCAGCATTAACCGGTGTCGGTCATTAAACTTAATCAAACTTTTTAGCGCCAAATCATCCACGGTTTGGTGTTGCCCGCTACGATTTCCATCGGCTTCCTGACGAATATAATCAAGAGACAAACCGACATTATCAACCGTACCACCTAATCTCAGTTGCGTGTCGTAATAACCATTATTGCCGCCTGCAGCGGAAACCGAACCACCAAACTCCTTGGGTATTTCGGCACTGACAAAGTTGACGACGCCGCCTATCGTTTGCGGCCCATACATGATTTGCCCCGAGCCTTTCAATACTTCGATATGGTCAATGCGGTTATTGGTTGGAATATAGTGATTGCTGGGGTCGCCATAAGGCGCTAATTGTATCGGCACGCCGTCTTCCAATAGTTGCGTGCGTGAAGAGCGTCTGGGATCCAGGCCCCGAATACCCATATTAAAACGCCGGCCCAATACATCTTCGTCGACAATATAGATGCCGGGCTCAGTACGTAATGCATCTTTGGTCGATAAAGGGCCTTGACGATCAAGTGTGGTTTTATCAATAACAAAGGCGGCGGCAGGAATATCTTTTAATTGGGCTGGTGCCTGTCCGATAATTTCAAAGCTGGGTAATTCTATAACAGGAGGGCTGTTGTCAATTGAGGCGGCTGTAGCGATAGGGATATTTATTGCCGTCATAATAGTGACGGTCATTATACCGGGGCGAAACCAGGAAGGGGGCTCATCTGAAGCAATGGAAATAGGCCTGCCTTCAACAGCTTTGGCTTTAGGGAATGGGGGCATTATTTTACTAACCTTAAAAATAGCTTAAAAACATCAAGAACTATTTTAGGTGTAGGGGGGTAAGGACTCCTATAGGAAAAATTCCCTAATGTTTAATAATGGCATTTTAGCTGAAAAATGCAGACGCATTAACATGCGGAAAGATATCAAATGACCAAGCTTTTAAGGTCTCAAACTTGTTCAGATCACTATAGCCTGACAATATTTCTTGGCGAATAGCCCAATAATCAACACGCGTTGATCTACTATTAAAATTTCC
Source organism: Methylobacter sp. S3L5C (assembly GCF_022788635.1). Taxonomy (NCBI): domain Bacteria; kingdom Pseudomonadati; phylum Pseudomonadota; class Gammaproteobacteria; order Methylococcales; family Methylococcaceae; genus Methylobacter; species Methylobacter sp. S3L5C. The sequence continues at coordinate 2,060,357 of NZ_CP076024.1, forward strand.
AGGCTCTTTACCTGCTCCTTAAACTCCGGTTTCTTTGACCTGAGTGCATGTGACCAGATGCAGGTATCAACCAATACTTTCAAGAATGTCGCCCCAGCTTATAATCCGGATCGGGATCAAATTGACCAAATAAATTTACAATCTCCAATTGCTTACGGCGATTAATAAATTCTTTGAACGCATTAATAACCGTATCTTCTTTGGTTTTAAAGTGTGCCAGGGTTAACGCTTCATTAATTAAATCATCATTAATAGCAAGATTTGTAGTCATGTTAAGTATCCTCTATCAAGTAATGAATTAAAGTTATCTGATTGCACTGGATTATGGGGGGCTACTTAAAAGGCTTAGTGGGTTATCGTGCCATAAACAATATTTGATTTTTGTTACAACCAGATAGAATTATTCAATAAGGGCAGTTTTTACAAGCATTCTCACAGCATGAGCCACGTTTTAAGTGATACCATTTTGTAAAGACCATCTTATTGTTCTCATTTAAATAGTCAATACCTTGGATTAAGTTACCATCGCCACGATACTTATGCGCTGCAGCAATTGCATCTTGCAGACTTAATCTATTAATGAACTCAATAATTTTTCCTTGTATAGCTTTGCTTAAGCAATTTTCACAAAGGCAATCCTGCTGAGAATCAACGGCCATAATGGCTGGATAGGCTGCGCACCAACATGATTTTCCAGTTTGAGTAACGCCACAGATTAAAATAGTGCCACATGTTGAGCAGAGTTTATTTTGTGGGCTTACTTCAATTTTCAAGAACCGGACCTTAGACGTATTGAGCAGATATTTGTAAAAGCTGTGCAACCCAACAACTTTTTACAAGGATGATAAATTAATACAGGCAACATTTTTTATACTTTTTACCACTGCCGCACGGACACGGATCATTTCTACCGACTTTTGACTGGTTGGCATATTCAAATCCTGGCGCAAGATCTTGCTTTAAATTAGCATCCGGGTGAAAACAAGCCCACCATTCCATTTCAGTGATGACATCGTTTATTAACCGGCATTGACGATTTTCTTTTAATCTAGTCAAGGCTTTGTCTTTGTCAATTTCAAGGTACCTATCAAGATACTCTTTGTTAATAATATCCTCGTCTACAAGCTCTTGGTCAAAGCAAGTAACAAGTTGATCATAGAGCTCTTCGGGATGTATGTCGCAGGAATTACACACCACACTAGCGACAAAAAAAGCATCTTCTTTCTGCTCAAGACAATGATCAAGTAGCGTTTCAATATAACTGACCAAGTCCCCTCGTGAAATCTGATCATTATTATAGAGAATCACCAAAGAACCTAATGCAGCACTACGAACATATTCATTAACGTCTTGATCTTCGATTAGTTGCTTTATTAAGCCAAGATCACTATTGCAAACTGAAGCCAAAATACTATTCAAGTCCTCTGTAACCATATCTCCTGTTGGATATAATGCCTCATCTTCATGTCCAAGCTGGCCAAAATATTGCACAATGATTGGGTAAGCTCTCTTTTCCCTAAATTGCGCAAGAAGATAGAGTGCATACATAAAAGCAGGCGTATCTTCAACAAATTGAGGGTTACCAGCAATTTCATCAATAATACTTAAAAGCGAAGGAGTGATCGCACTCTGTTGCAAAATAGCATCTTCCAACGCTTCCCGTGGAAAAATGGAATCATTATCTGTGTTTAATTTTGCAATTATTTGTTCTATGGTCAACATATGATGGGGTTTATTTTACGTGGTGATTAGCGATAAAGAAATTCAATGTTTGATCTGATTATTTCTGTACATTTACATGGGCACTTGCCGTATTTTTTTTTAACTGTAATTGGGTGCTTACCGCATTGCGCTCAAGTTGTTCTTTAGTAATCGCTGCATTACGATCTAATTGTTCTTGGGTACTTAACCTGTTTAGGTCGAGTTGAGTTTTGATTTTTGCAGGGTCTTGTTTGTACTGAGCTTTTATTGATGTCGCATTCTTTTCTGACTGCGCCTGAATTGCAGTCACGTTTTTATCCGACTGCGCTTTTATTACCGTAACGTTCTTATCTGATTGTGCTTTTATGCTGGTAGCATTCTGTTCGGCAAGTTCCAATAGCTTTTGATACTCAGAAGATTGCCCGGCGACCCCTTGAGTATCTTCACAAGGCGATATTGCGCCTTTTTTGCCTGAACATGGTTTATTGGAAGCCATTGATGTTAACGGGAGTAACAGGAGCATTAACAAGATTTTGTTCATGGCACTAAATTAAATAATCAGAGACAAAATCTGCAAAATCATCTTGCTCGGTTTTCTTGATTGAGCTTTGTAGTTTTTTTGAAGAAATATCCTCTATATCGTCAAGACACTCTTCACGGTAGGACTCTCGGAAATACTTAGCCCATTCATTTTTGCTTTTACAGAGGTCGTCAAAAGAGCCCATAAACTGAAGTCGTAATTCAATTTCTCTTAAAACCAAATTCAGACTATTCAGCAAATCATCACCCTCAACATTGGGTGTCGATTGTTCAATGAGGCTGGCAATTTCTGTTTTGACAGCTGCTATATCATCGCTGGCACCATCAAAAAGCGCATTGATGAAATCATTCTTTATCGCTTGTTGCATCTCTTTTTCAGTCTTATACCAAAAGAAACTGCCACCCGCACTCTGCTGGTGATCGTCTTCAATATAAAATCCAAATGGAAATTCAAGAGGATTTTTGCCTTGAGCTTCGTCTAAAGAGTTTATTAACTCTGCTTCCGTGTTCATTGGTTATTTACCTTTTAACATTGTTATAATTAAGCAGACAAGACAGTTTTAATGCCACTGATTGGAATATCGCCTTTATATAATTGTTTGGCAAAGTCCGGGATTAATTTTGTCATCCTGCGCTCATAATCACCTTCCCACACTTCCTTTAGTTTATCCCTCGCCAACTCATTGATATGTGCTTTACCTGATGCGTCAATTAAAACCATTGCCGTATCCTCTTTGTCCGTTATATCATTTTTATGCGTGGTGATTGCAAAGACGAAGTCATCTTTATCTTTAATCAGGGTTGCTAATAATTCGTCCAATAACTCTTCAAACTCATATTCATATAGATCCTGTTCCATTTTTCCGTCATTGAGCAAAGCATTTTTTAATACTATTTTTAGGTCTTTTGCTGTTGTTTTCATGGTCTTAAGATTGATTAATAGGTTTTATTCTGCCAACAGAGTAGCAATAGCTGACTTGGCATTGCACTGCGCAGTTACTTCTGCCAACTGTAATTCATTCAATTTATGTTTGATAGCTTCAGTGCCATTAAAGTCAAATGCTTGATAATCCTTTTTGGCAAAGGTAACGATTTGGCACTTCTTGAATGGCTGGTTTTCAAACGGCATTTTTGTGGGAGTCAGATTTAATGGTGCATTTCCTTCCAAACCGGGCGCATAAATCATAAATTCACCTTTCATCGCCAGCACTGCACGATACTGATTGGCACCGGTTAAATACAAGTACCCTACTTCAACCTCTTTTTCTTTTAATTTCATCTTACTAAATTCCTTGATTTGTTTCATTCCAACAAAACTTAATGCCTGTTTTTTTGGCAAGATAACACGGATTTAATCATAATATATCCACAAAACCTGTTCTTGTCGCGCATATCGTAAACACCATGACCAGTTCTTCGTTCTTAACAAGTGTTAATGGTTTCGGCAAGCCGTCTTGGGCCGGTTGATTCCCGATAACTGGCTCTATACAGACATACTGCTGTTTTTTATCACTCCAGATAACAAACACAATAGAGAGATTTTCAGTTATCGGCGATAGGTTGCAATTAATTGATACGGTGTAATTGGCTGTTGTAAGTTTGACTTCTTCGGATAACGACGCTGCTTTATATTTTTGCATACTGTCGTGTGGTAGTGATGCTGTGTCTATCCGAGTGGCCCCAATATTAATAAAACTGTTTTGCGTGACCGAAAAGTAGGGGTGAAACCCTGGCCGAACCCAAGCCGTGTCTGATAATGCGCGGATGGTTGTGGTTACTTTAAGCGTTTTACTATTTATTGCTTCGATTTCTTCCCAATCGGTAATAACATCAATATTACCCCAGTTATTTTCGGCAGGAGCTGAAAGGTTTTTTGTGTGTGGCAACTTATTATCGCAAGGAGTTGTTCTATATTCGCCGTGTTTAATGCTAAATGGCGGAGATAGCGCCTCAAAATTGGGTATACAAAGGAATACTCCGCCACGGGAACTACCATTTTCTTTACTATGCAGTGGCTCGACAATATTAATATCATCCAATTGCCAATTTGTTAGGGTGCCAGTATCGTTGAATTTCATAATAAGAAGTAAGTAGTTAAGGGCTCATTAGTTATCATGCTTGGCAGAATGTTCCGACGGAAAGCCGTACCTTTTAATTATTTATGTCGACTTAAATAGTCAGAGATCAACTAAGTGTGTTGAGTTGTTGTGTGAGCCCACGAATCCTGAATCAATATTGACCAGGAGGGCAGTGTGAAAAAATTAAACCGTCAAAATCAAGAAAGTGATTTTTCAGCAGGCATAAAAAAAGCGCAGTCTGTGATAAGTAAGCGCTTATTTTTATTACTTAATTTGTGGTGCGCCCTAGTGGATTCGAACCACCGACCACAGCCTTCGGAGGGCTGTACTCTATCCAGCTGAGCTAAGGGCGCTTAAGACCAAGCATTGTAACTGATCAGCAAGGTGATTACGATAACATTGTTTTTAAGTTGGCCAGATTGGCTTTGCCGCGTTCCTTGATAACTTCGGGGGTTAGCTGTTTTTTATTAATCCATTCAAGATCATCGGCCGGCAATTCATTTAGAAACCGGCTGGGTTCACATTCAGTGATTTCGCCATAACGTTTACGATGTGTACAGTAACTAAAAGTGCAGGTACGCTGGGCGCGGGTGATACCTACGTAAGCCAGACGGCGCTCTTCTTCTATATTATCGGTTTCAATGCTGTTTTGATGAGGCAGGATATTTTCTTCTATGCCAATCAGAAAAACATGCGGAAATTCCAGGCCTTTGGCGGCATGCAGGGTCATTAAGCTCACCTGATCGCTCACTTCTGCTTCCTGATTACGTTCCATAATATCCATCAACATAATCTTGGCGACAATCTCAGCCAGGGATTTATTGTTCTTGTTGCCATGCTCTGCTTGGGAATCCTTGTCGGCGATGCGCTTAAGCCATTCGACCAGCTCGTGGACATTTTTAATTTTACGATCAGCGGACTCTTTGCTTTTACTGTCTTCTCTTAAAAATTGCTCATAACCGATTTGATTAATCACCTGTTCGATCACGGCAAAGGTGTCGCCCTTGTCAATACGATCTGCCGTATCAATAACCCAGCTGTGGAATTTTTGCAACCGCTGGATGGCTTTCTCTGAGAGTTTTTGGGTTAAGCCCAGTTCGGTGCTGGCCGCAAATAAACCGATATGTCGGTCATTGGCATAAGTGCCGAGTTTTTCCATAGTCGTCGGGCCGATTTCGCGCCGGGGTGTGTTGATGATGCGTAAGTAAGCGGCATCATCATCCTGGTTAACAAATAAACGCAGGTAAGCCAGTATGTCTTTGATTTCCGGATTGGCAAAAAATGACGAGCTACCACTAATCAGATAAGGCACGTTGTTTTCCCTCAGACCTTGTTCAAATAATCGGGATTGATGATTGCCTCGGTATAAAATCGCATAATCTTGATAGCTACCACCGGTTTTAAATTTATGATGAACAATTTCCGAGATGACTTGTTTGGCTTCATCCTGGTCATTTTTATGACTTAAAACACGCAGTGAATCACCGTAACCCAATTCACTCCAGAGTTTTTTTTCAAAAGCATGAGGATTATTGGCAATCAGATGATTGGCCACCTTGAGTATGCGTCCTGTTGAGCGGTAATTTTGTTCCAGCTTGATCACTTGCAGGCGGGTAAAGTCTTTTTGTAATTGCGCCAGATTTTCCGGTTGCGCTCCACGCCATGCATAAATCGACTGATCATCATCACCTACAACAGTAAAGCGTCCCAGTGTTCCAGCGATTAATTTTACCAACTGGTATTGGGTGATATTGGTATCCTGATATTCATCCACCAGCAAATAACGGATTTTATTTTGCCATTTTTCCAACACGGCGGGGTGCTGCTGAAACAGCAATACCGGCAACAAAATCAAGTCGTCAAAATCGACGGCATTATAGGCTTTTAAACTGCGGGTATATTCGTTGTAAAGTCCGGCTGCCGAATATTGATCGCGATTTACTGTGGCTAGTGCCTGTTCCGGGGTTACAAAGGCATTTTTCCATTGACCGATTAGATGGGCATAAGTATCAAGATTATCGATATCACAATCTTTTGCGCCATGATTGATCAGGTTTTTTAGCAGGGTTTGTTTGTCTTGTTCATCAAACAGCGTAATCGCCGCTTTATAAGCCAACACTTTATGTTCTTTTCGTAAGATATCCAACCCTAATGAATGAAACGTAGAAACCCGTAAGCCCCGAATCTGGGTGTCATCGAGTAGTTTTGAAACCCGACTTTTCATTTCCCGTGCCGCTTTGTTGGTAAAAGTTACCGCTGCAATATGCCGTGCAGGTAAGCCTTGCTTAACCAGATAAGCGATTTTTTCGGTAATCACCCGCGTTTTACCACTCCCCGCACCGGCAAGGACTAATAAAGGGTGATCTATCGCTTTAACAGCGGCTTGTTGTTGGGGATTTAGTTTGGTCATTGGGATAGAAAGTCAGGATTAAGTGGTTTAACCCTATAGTGGTATTACAGTTGTTGGATAAGGCTGTTTATAATTTTTCAATCCCGTTGCCTTGATAAGACAGAAAAAATTCCGGCGAAAATATTAGGATATATCTTTGTTATTATACCTGTTTTTAATCGTCAGTTTATAGGATCTACTTTTATCAAGGGTCTATCCGGTCTTTATTTTATGGCGTTCTTGATAAAATGACTATGCTGGGTTACAGCCATTCTGATTGCTGATTAACAAGCTATTTCAGCCAGTTATGCCGGTGTATCCAGGCACTTACTGGCTGAGGTTTTTTGGTAATCAGGTTCTTTTTTAGGGATGCCTGTTTTGTATTTTTGAAGTGATTAAAGACTTATAATTTAGCCTTAATCATTTTTAATTTTTAAAGTAATATCAATCAATTTGAATAGGCTCTGATAATTTCTTTAACAATGCCTGAGCGAACGATATCTTCAACCGTAAATTCTACTATGCCTACTTTTTTGGTATGTTTAAGCCGGTTAACGGCATCGGCAAGCCCTGATTGAGAAGGAATATCTTTCTGTTCCAAATCACCATCAATGATAACTTTACAGTTATCCCCAATACGCGTTAAGAACAGCTTCATTTGGCCTGGCGTGGTATTTTGTGCCTCGTCCAAAATTGCCCAGCAATTTTTAAAAGTACGTCCGCGCATAAAGGCCAAAGGCATGGCACATATACGTTTGTGCTTTATCAGATAGTCTACTTGTGACCGCCCCAGTCTTTCGTTAAGTATGTCTCGAAAGGGCTCAATGTATGGTGCGTATTTTTCTTCCAGTTCTCCCGGGATAAAACCAAATTTTTCGCCTGCCTCAACACCAGGCCTGGTAAGTATAATGCGGTCAATCTTTTTTTCTCTTAGCATGTCGGCAGCCAATCCGGCTGCGACGTAGCTTTTTCCTGTGCCGGCGGGCCCTATGCCAAAGGTTATTATGTTATCCAAAATTGCCTTTATATAAGATCCTTGCGCTTTTGTAAGTGCCTGTACAGGTTCTAAAACTCTTCTTTCTATGACAAGATCAACTATATCAAGTAGCTCAAAATCATCATTTTTGGTGATTTTTCGATTATCTCTTCTGCGATAACTCATTTCTCTTTCAGATGTTTTCATTGCAGCTTTTTTGGACATGCACTCACTCCCAGTTATTACATTAACAATCGGTCAGTATTTTTTGTCGGCATACTTTAGAACTATTTGAACTTAACTTAATTAAAGTATAGATATTTCTTGGTTTGTGGTGATTTTTTTTGCTTTGAGACGGGTTAATTTGCGGATAAATTATCTGCGTGAGCCGGGCGTCAGCTTTGGCTGGAGTGATCGGTTGGACTCCCGACCATAGTCTGATTCGACAGCAAATCACGGGGATGAATGCCATGTGCTAATTGTGGCAAGTTTGATAGGGTCGTAGGGTTTAACGTTGATAAAATTACGGCAAGATTTTTGATGTTCATTCAACATAATAACAATCCTTGAATCTGCAAAATCAGGCTTTATTATTGAAGTAACTTATGACAGGGTCATGACGGTTTGGCTAAATTTTAATTACCGGTAAATCGCTGTGGAAGGTGATTCTTTAACATGTTTCTTTTTCAAAGAAGTACGACGAAAAATCAAACGGAAGGCGTTAAATGGCAAAAGCAGGTTGCCGTTTAACGGATTTATGGATGGTGCTATTTTTATAGTCTTTTCGTAAAGACGTGCAGTAAGGTAAAATAGATCTTAATCATGTTGAGTCAAATTAAAAATAAGTATTAAATCTTGTCTTGTTTGCCTACCCAATTGATCAATAAAATCTACTAAATAAAGGAGAAATATCATGAGAAAAAGTTTGTTTTTGACTGCCGCGCTACTGGTTTCGGGCAGTGCCTTGGCGGCGACTGATCACTATGTGCTACGCGATGGAAATCATGTTCAACATTTAAAAATCACCACCCTTAAAGATGATATTACGGTCAGTGCCGACGTTAATTTTGAGCCGAATGCCAGCGAAGTAGACGCTAAACCTTGCACTGGAGAAGTTTCAGGTCAAGCCACACTGGTTAGTGAAAATCAATTGCTTATGAAGCAACGTTCGGTAGTCGAAGCGACTTATTGCGAGCTGAAAGTTAATCTTACTCCGACTGGCGCGATAGTTGAGCAATCCAAGGATTGCGACAACTTTGCTCCGGGTATCTGTCGCTTCTCTACCGATGGCAAGGAATTGGTTAAAATCAAATAATTGGATGTGTAGGGTACGCATTGCGTACCCTTGGCCCTATCAGGTGTATGAGGCTTTGCTGATACCCTCTACACGCTACGATCCAGCTTGCGATAGCTAATCGCTTCACTCAAATGCTTGATTTCTATGTGTTCTGAGTTGGCCAAATCAGCAATAGTCCGCGCCAATTTTAAGATCCGATGATAAGCTCGGTGTGACAAACCAAATTTGTCCATAGCTTGCTCTAAAAGTTGGTGGCTTTGCTCGGATAGTACGCATAGCTTTTTAACTTCTTTTGCGGTTAATTCAGAATTCGCTTTGCCGCTACGCGCTACCGCCATGTTGCGTGCAGCGACTACACGTGCTCTGATGGTCGCGCTGCTTTCCTCGCCGCCCGGTGTACCTTTGCGCAACACTTCATGGGATATGCGCGGCACTTCCAGGTGCATATCAATGCGATCCAATAACGGCCCAGATACTCTTGCCCGATACCGCATGACTTGTTCCGAGGAGCAATGACAGCGCCCGGAGGCATCACCCAAATAGCCGCAAGGACAGGGGTTCATTGCGGCAATTAACTGAAAGCGTGCCGGAAAATCAACTTGCCGGGCTGCGCGTGAAATAGTGATATGTCCTGTCTCCAGGGGTTCGCGTAAAACTTCCAATACCCTACGATCAAATTCAGGCAATTCATCAAGAAATAACGTCCCGTTGTGAGCGAGGGATATTTCGCCCGGCCTGGGATTACTGCCGCCGCCGACCAAAGCCGCCGCTGAGGCGGTATGATGAGGTGCGCGATAAGGCGGTTTTAGCCAGTTGGCAACATCCAGACCTTGATCGCTAATAGAAGCAATAGCGGCAGTTTCTTGGGCTTGTTGTTCGGTTAATAACGGTAAAATAGTCGGCAATCGTGCGGCAATCATGGATTTTCCGGTGCCGGGAGGCCCAAGCATAATTAAATTATGTGCACCGGCGGCGGCAATTTCAAAAGCTCTTTTAACATGATATTGGCCATGGACATCCGCAAAATCCAGGTCATCTTTAGGTTCTGGTGGTTCGGTTTGTTGAAATTCGGGTTGTATTTGTGTCTGTCCGCTGAGATGAGCACAGACTTCTAACAAGTGTAATGCGGGGATAATTTCAATACCTTTAACCAGAGCAGCTTCGGCGGTATTTTCTTTGGGCAGGATTAGTTTTCTTTTGTGATTTCTGGCTTGTATGGCAATAGGAAGAACGCCTTTGACAGGGCGTAATTCTCCACCCAGGGACAGTTCGCCAATACATTCATATTGCTTAAGATTAGCCTGGGGGATTTGGCCGGACGCCGCTAAAATTCCTAAAGCAATGGCTAAATCAAAACGACCACCTTCTTTCGGTAAATCGGCAGGGGCCAGATTGACGGTAATGCGCTGGGCGGGAAATTCAAAGCGGGAATTTAATAACGCACCCCGAACACGGTCTTTACTCTCTTTGACGGCAGTTTCCGGCAAGCCGACAATATTTAACGCAGGTAAGCCGTTAGAAATATGAACTTCAACCATTACCAGAGGTGCTTCGATTCCTGAACGTCCCCGGCTAAAGATAACAGCTAAGCCCATGGCACTTTTGAATGGTTGTTATGTTTTTGTAGCGCCATTATAAAATCCCCGGCATTCCAATCATGAATATTGCATTGTAGGAGCGGGTCGCGCCCACGATGTTTTGGTAACGCTGCCGGTGCTGATTCGCATCGCTCGCAACCTAAAATCTTTAACAGTAACTATAGACTTTTAGAGATTAAATTTTCAGTTCTCGTCGCTGTATACTCATACAGATAACATCCCTTGAAGGATGGTATCTGTCGATAGAAAAATTATTTATCTGAAAATGGTTAAGCCAAAGAGTGACTTAACCTTACAATTCTTCTTTGTTAAGAACAGTGCTTTCCATTGCCGATACACGTTTTTCGAGGTCTTCCAGTTTTGAGCGGGTTTTTGCCAGAACCATCTTTTGTACTTCAAATTCTTCTCGGGTAACCAAATCCAGTTTACCTAATGCACCTTGTAAAATGGCATTAAAAGTTTTTTCCAGATCTTCTTTGAGGTTGTTCAGGCCGGGAGGAATGGCGCTAGCCAAACGATTGGCAATATCATCAATAGCTTTAGGGTCAAACATGGGTCACACTCATACAAAAAATTAAAAGGTACAAGGTGTAAACAATGATTGTTACACCTTGTATTTTAGTTATAAAGCAAACGCTTTTTTGAAAAACTCAGGTTGTGCCAGTGATGCTTTATGTATATCGATATTATAATAAATCGTTTCAAAAGGCTTGTTTGCCGAAGCCTGTTCCCTGAAGCTTGTTAAATCAGTTTTACTGGCAATCGTAGCACTCCACCAGCCGGAAGGATACAGGCATTGTGGAAAAAACAACGTTTGTAAATGGCCAAAACCACTGGTACTCATTGCATTGCGCATTTCGCCGATCAATTTCATGTTGAACAGTGCTGACTCGCTTTGTTGTACGATCATGCCATTTTCTGAAAGACAGTTAAAGCAGTCACGGTAAAAATCTTCGCTGAATAAGCCTAAAGCCGGCCCAATCGGGTCGGTGCTATCAACAATGATAATATCAACTGAATCAGGTGCCGCATCTTTTACCCATTTAATGCCGTCGATAAATTTTAACTCGGCTCTGGGGTCATTATTGGATTCACATAATTCAGGAAAATAAATTTCCGCCAGACGGGTAACGCGTTCATCAATATCAATCTGTACTGCGTGCTCTACTGAAGGGTGTTTCAAAACTTCTCTCAAGGTACCGCAGTCGCCGCCACCGATAATCCACACTCTTTTTGGTTCAGGATGCGTGAATAAAGCGGGATGACTCATCATTTCGTGATAAAAAAAGTTATCGCGGGTTGATACCATGGTGCAGCCATCAATCACCATTAAGTTACCGAAGGTTTCGGTTTCATAAATCTCAAGGTGTTGAAATTCGGATTGCTCTTCGTGTAATTTTTGTTTAATTTTTAATGAGAAGGCCGATTCAGCCCCTGGGACTTGCTCGGTAAACCATTCAGATGGGTTCATGTAGGGATTCCTGAAAAATAAACAAATAAATAAGTGCGCATTATATTAGAATTTGGGACTCTTTAGGCATAAAACGGAGATTTGAGTGAATTTAAGTCAGAGCAAAACCTGGTCAACTGAGCAATCAGCACAAACCTACGCAATAGATAATTGGGGTGACGGCTATTTTTCTATCAACGCCAGCGGACATGTCTGTGTAAAACCCAGTTCGGATAAGGCTATTGCACTGGATTTATTTGAAATCGCCCAGTCGCTCAATGATAAAAACTTGTCATTGCCGGTGTTGGTTCGTTTTACCGATATTTTAAAAGATCGTGCCAAACGGCTGTCTGATGCTTTTCAAAAAGCTTGTGTCACCAACAATTATAAGGGGCAATACACGCCGGTTTATCCCATCAAAGTAAACCAACAGCGTCAGGTAGTTGAAGGTATTTTATCGGCTGACAATATTGGCCTTGAAGCAGGCAGCAAACCGGAATTACTGGCCGTTATGGCGTTGTCCAATAAGGGCGTTGTGGTTTGTAATGGTTATAAAGATAGAGCCTATATTCGCCTGGCACTTATTGGCCTAAAAATGGGTTTGAATCTTTATCTGGTCATTGAAAAACCACTGGAACTTGAGCTGATTATCGAAGAAGCGGCCAAGTTAAATATTAAGCCACAACTCGGTGTGAGAGTTAGACTTTCAAGTATCAGTGCCGGAAAATGGCAAAACAGCGGTGGCGAAAAATCCAAGTTTGGCTTACATGCCCATGAAGTGCTTCAACTCATTGAGCGTCTGAAACAAACCGATTTACTGGACAGCTTGAAATTACTGCATTTTCATATGGGTTCGCAAATCGCCAATATCCATGATATTAAAATTGCCCTGAAAGAAGCCGGACAGTTTTATGTTGAATTACATCGTTTGGGTGCACAGATAAAAATTGTTGATGCAGGTGGTGGGTTAGGCGTTGATTACGATGGCAGTGGTTCGCGTCGTGAGTCGTCAATTAATTACAGTCTGGATGAATACGCCCAAAATATCGTCCGGAGTTTTGCAGAATTGTGTGCTGAAAAGCAAATGCCGCAACCTGATATTATCACCGAATCAGGTCGTGCATTGACGGCTCATCATGCGGTATTAATTACCAATGTCACGGATATTGAATCGGTTTATACCAATAAAGCCGAATTACTGGCATTACCCGTTGCGCATAATCTGGTTGAGCATTTTCATGATGCGCAGTTTGCCTTGTCAGAAGCACGTGCCCGTTTTACGCAGGATAAATTAAGCATTACCGAGCTTGCCAAAGCCGAGAATAACTATGCTCTTTTATGTCAGCAAATTAAAAGCCAGCTCAATCCCAACACCCAAAGCGAAGCTATTATTTTGGAGGAATTAAACGAGAAGCTGGCCGACAAGGTTTTTTGCAATTTTTCATTGTTTCAATCTATGCCTGATATTTGGGGGATTGATCAAATCTTCCCGATTATGCCTATTCATCGCCTTGATGAACAGCCTACGCGCCGCGCTGTTATTCAGGATTTAACCTGTGATTCGGATGGCCGTATTGATCAATATATTGATGGGCAAAATCTTGAAAATACGCTGCCATTACATGACATTGACAGCAATGAACCTTATCTCATCGGCTTTTTTATGGTCGGCGCTTATCAGGAAATATTAGGGGACATGCACAATTTATTTGGTGATACGCATTCCATTAATATTAAACTGGATGACAACGGCTATCATTTTTACGACTTGCAGGAAGGTGAGCATGTCAGTGATTTGCTGGACTATGTGCATATCAGTAGTGAAGATTTAAAAACTGCCTATCGGGACAAACTGGCAAAAAGTAATCTTAGTGAGCAACAACGCCAAGACTACGAACAAGAACTCATTGCCGGTTTGACGTCGTACACCTATTTGGGAAAATAATATGAAAGCAGGCATGATCGGGTTGGGCGCAATGGGTTTGGGCATGGCCAGAAATCTTGCCAAAGCAGGCTGTTTAACAGCTGTTTATAACCGTACTCCAGCAAAAACGGCAGAATTTACCGTAGCGGTTTTTGATTCACCTGAAGCGCTGGCGGCAGACGTTGATATTGTGCTGATTTGTGTTTCTGCCGATCAGGATGTGTTAAGCGTGGTTGAGGCGATAGCCTTAAGCATCAAGCCAGGTACAATTGTTGTCGATATGTCCACCGTAAGCAGTGTAACGGCCAAAAAAGCTGCCGCGATTTTGGCAGAAAAACAGGTGCTGTTTTTGGATGCACCGGTTTCAGGTGGCACGGAAGGCGCCAAGAATGGCACTTTGGCGATGATGGTGGGTGGAGATGTAACCGCGCTGGAAAAAGCCATGCCCGTATTGGAAGCAATGGCTGCGCGTATTATTCATATGGGTGCTACCGGTTCGGGGCAGGCTACCAAAGCCGTCAATCAAATTATGGGGGCAGGTATTAATCAGGCGGTTACGGAAGCGTTGGCTTTTGCGCAAACCCAAGGTTTGGCAATGGATAAAGTTATTGATGTTATTTCTGGTGGCGCGTCCGGCAACTGGTTTCTGCAACATCGTGGCTCGACCATGACCAAAGGTACTTTTACACCCGGTTTTAAGGTTGCGCTACATCATAAGGATTTAAAGATCTGCCAAGTGATGGCCGCTCAAACAGAGGCTCTGGTACCCTTGGTTGACATGACTGTTACAAGTTATGAACAGTTGATGTCGGAAGGCTATGGTGACGAGGATATTTCGGCATTGTATCGGCTGAAAAAACAGTAGATATCAACTAGCCAAATCTACTGGCATACCTGAATAAATGAAGCATGCTGTAATTATTCGCTGTTCACTCTGTAAATAATTTTTTGTTAGTTTTAGATCACGTGTAAGATATTGTGTGTAATTATTTTAATTTCTGGTGAAGGTCAGCGGAAAAAAACGGGAATTTCAATAACAAACAGACTTTTGAATAATCGGTTTTAGTTAACCGATTATCGTTAAGACAGTACTTGACGACAAGATGTTGAGCAATAGTTTTGCTGATTTAACGGTTAATTACTTAAGTCTGTTTGTTAATCCCAAAGAACAATTCTTAAATCAAACATACGATACTCGCTTCAGGCGATAACTTTCCAATACCCAAATGAAAAGAAAGATAGCTGTTCTATTTGTAGTTGCATTACTTGTTATTATTAATTTCAGTATTTGGAGTTATATCAATAACCCCTTGCAATTGGAATCTTGGACCAAGACCACGATGGGGGTCACCTACGATCCAATGCGCAAGGAAGATACGCAAAATGGTAACACCTACCCCAGTGAAGCCGATATGGACAAAGATTTGGCTTTGCTTGCCGATAAAGTTCATGCAATTCGAACCTATAGCATGCTTAAAGGGAATCACAAAATTCCTGAGCTGGCCGCTAAATATAATTTAAATACGACCTTAGGTGCATGGATTGGAGCTAATCTGGAAGGAAATCGCCAGGAAATCGAAACTTTAATCGAAGCCGGTCGCCAGAATAATCCACGAATCATTCGGTTGATGGTGGGCAACGAAGTGTTACTTCGTAATGATCTTCCTAAAGCGGCCTTGATCGAGTATATCCGGGAAGTTAAAAAGCGCAGTTGGCGTCCTGTCAGTACTTCTGAAACATGGGATATTTGGTTAAAAAATCCGGATCTTGTTACCGAAGTTGACTTTATTGCCGTGCATATTTTGCCTTATTGGGAAGGTATTCCTGCAGAAGATGGGGTTGATTATGTTTTTAGCCGTTATCATGAATTACAACAGACTTATCCAGGTAAGCCCATCATTATTACTGAAGTCGGTTGGCCTTCAGATGGTCAGCCCTTTAAACATGCAACAGCATCAATATCCAATCAGGCAAAATTTTTACGTGAATTTATTAATCGGGCCGACAAGGAAAGCGTTAATTATTATATTGTGGAAGCTTTTGATCAGCCTTGGAAAAAGTCTATAGAAGGCTCAGCGGGTGCTTATTGGGGGATATTTAATGCTGATCGACAACCCAAGTATCCAATGAATGGCGATGTGCTGACCATGCCTGCCTGGAAAAACTGGGCAGTTGGTGCAGCAGGTTTTAGTATTGTATTAATGGGCTTGTTCTTATTTACCCGTAGCACGTTAAAGCTGCCCGGTATTTTGTTTTTCGGCTTAATTGTCAATCTTGCTGTTTCGGTGATTTTTTGGTCTGCATCGATAGGAGCCCATCAATATCAAACAAATCTCAGTATTTTATTTTGGGGCTTGATGATACTGATGCAGATTATGGCAGTCGTTATTTTGCTAATAGAGAGTTTGGAAATTGCAGAAGTGATCTGGCATAAAAAGACCGCGAGAACCTTTCAACCGCTAAAGCCCTCGGCTGAGTTTAAATATCCCAAAGTTTCTCTGCATTTACCCATTCATAACGAGCCACCCATGATGGTGCGTGAGACGCTTGAGGCTTTGGCGAAAGTGGATTATCCCAACCTTGAAGTGCTGGTGATGGACAACAACACCAAAGATCCTGCGGTATGGGAGCCGGTACGTGAGGATTGTGAACGACTGGGGCCTATGTTCCGGTTTTTCCATCTGGAGAACTGGCCTGGTTTCAAGGCTGGTGCAATCAATCATGCACTTGAACAAACTGCCAGCGACGCAGAAATTATTGCGGTTATTGACAGCGATTATGTCTTGTCGCCAGACTGGCTAAAATGCATGGTGCCATACTTCGATAATGAAAATGTCGGCTTTGTGCAATCGCCACAGGACTATCGTGATCGTGATGAAGGCCTCTTTAAATCTTTTTGTTATTGGGAATATGCCGGCTTTTTTAATATAGGCATGGTGCAAAGAAACGAATACAACGCCATTATCCAGCATGGCACCATGACCATGATTAGAAAATCTGCCTTATTGGAAGTCGGTAAATGGGCAGAATGGTGTATTTGTGAAGACAGTGAACTCGGTTTGCGTTTGTATGAAGCCGGCTATGACTCGGTTTATGTAAAGGATTCATTTGGTCGTGGTGTAATGCCTGACACCATGTCAGGTTATATGACTCAACGCTTTCGCTGGGTTTATGGTGCCATGCAAATCATTAAGGGACATTGGCGCAGCTTTTTACCTTCGAAAAACTCACCACTAACAGCCGCGCAACGTTATTATTTTATTGCCGGTTGGTTGCCGTGGTTTTCAGATGCCCTGGCGTTGTTATTTACGACCGCCAGTTTGATTTTAACCGCAGTAATATTGACTGACCCGATACATAGCGAACTACCTGCAAATGTATTTTTATTACCGACGGTCGGTTTATTCAGCTTTAAGATTCTGCGTGGTTTATGGTTATATCAGGCGCGTGTTCCGTGTTCAGTTTGGCAATCCTTGGGTGCCGCGTTAACCGGTTTGTCTTTAACCCATACTGTCGCCAGAGGTACGGTTCAGGGCTTGTTTACCTCGGGTAAACCGTTTATGCGGACACCTAAATTTGAAAAACAGGGGCCTTTGTTTGCCGGTTTAATGACTATCAGGCAGGAATTGTTTTTGCTGATATTGTTAAGTTCATGTATCACTGCAATGTGTGTTACCGAGCATTTTGATAATTTAAGTGGTAAATTATGGATAGCGGTCTTGTCGGTGCAAATGGTTCCTTATGCCGCTGCTTTACTGACATTGCTGATCAGCGTTGCACCGAATTATCGTCGTAAAGCCAAACGTGCTGCTGAAGAGTTGAATAAGTAAAGAAGGTGTAAATTCCTTAAAAAAATAGCACCATGAAGGCACGAAGACAAAGCAGGGTAAAAACTTCATGTTCTTCATGTTCTTCGTGTCTTCGTGGCGTGCAGTTATAATCAGCTTTTGATTGAATAATTCAAGATCCCTACAACGATCCTTGATCGTACACACAGGAAAACCCCAATGACCCTTATTCGCCAAGACGACTTTATCCAAAGTATCGCTGATTCACTGCAATTTATTTCCTACTATCATCCGCTGGATTTTATCCAGGCTTTAAATGACGCTTATCAAAAAGAGCAAAATCCGGCCGCCAAAGATGCCATGGCACAAATATTAATCAATTCCCGAATGTGTGCCGAAGGTCATCGACCGATCTGTCAGGATACCGGAATAGTGACTGTTTTCTTAAAAATCGGTATGGATGTGCAATGGTCGGCTGATATTAGTGTCACGGATATGGTCAATGAAGGCGTTCGACGCGCTTATCTTCATCCTGATAATATTTTGCGTGCTTCGATATTGAAAGATCCGGCCGGAAAACGCATTAATACCGGCGATAACACGCCAGCTGTGGTTCATATGGAACTCGTAACCGGTAATACGGTTGATGTTGAGATCGCGGCAAAGGGTGGCGGTTCTGAGGCAAAAGCCAAGTTTATTATGCTTAATCCTTCGGACAGTATTGTTGACTGGGTATTAAAAACCGTACCAACCATGGGGGCGGGCTGGTGTCCTCCGGGCATATTGGGTATAGGTATTGGTGGCACTGCAGAGAAAGCCATGATTCTTGCCAAGCAAGCCTGCATGGGGTCTATCGATATCCAAGAGCTTATTGCCCGTGGCGCGAGTAATGCGCTGGAAGAATTACGCCTTGAGTTGTATGACAAAGTAAATGCACTGGGTATTGGTGCGCAGGGATTGGGTGGTTTGACTACCGTGCTGGATGTCAAAATTAAAGATTATCCGACGCATGCCGCTAACAAACCTGTTGCCATTATTCCTAATTGTGCGGCAACCCGGCATGTACATTTTGTTCTGGATGGTTCTGGCCCTGCCGAGTTTAAACCTCCCCATCTCGAAGATTGGCCAAACATTACCCGGGATGCCGGTGTTAATGCTCGTAGAGTTGATTTGGACACGGTGACGCCTGCCGAAGTGGCCACCTGGAAACCGGGCGAAACCTTACTGCTAAACGGTACGATGCTAACGGGCCGAGATGCCGCACATAAACGCATGGTTGATTTGCTGGAACGTGGTGAGTCGCTGCCGGAAAGTGTCGATTTTACCAACAAGTTTATTTATTATGTGGGTCCTGTCGATCCGGTACGCGATGAAGTGGTTGGCCCGGCCGGACCAACAACAGCAACGCGTATGGATAAATTTACTGAAACCATGCTGGCTAAAACCGGTTTGCTGGGCATGATTGGTAAAGCAGAGCGTGGACCCGAAGGCATTGCTGCTATCAAAAAACATCAGGCTGTTTATCTGATGGCTGTCGGTGGCGCTGCCTATCTGGTATCAAAAGCCATACGCCACTCGCGCATCGTCGCATTTGAAGATCTTGGTATGGAAGCTATTCATGAATTTATTGTTGATGATATGCCCGTTACCGTGGCGGTGGACACTCAAGGCATATCGATACATGAAATAGCACCAAAAATTTGGCAGAACAAAATCGGCAAAATCCCTGTAGTTGTTGAATCATAATTAATGTTGGTATAAGGTTAAAGAGTAAAAAATCGGCCTTTAACAGGTTCGCTCTTTGCTCTTGGCCATGTGCCTTGCAGCTATGCATTTTCGTGATCTTTGTGGTGAATAAGAATTGCCTGCCTTGAAAAAAAATCATACGCCCCCACATATTCAGCAATCATTTTAACAATTTTAGGAATAGTATCGTGACTGTTGAAGCAAAAAAAGAAACCCTGGGCTTTGAAACTGAAGTTAAACACCTCCTGCATTTGATGATTCACTCCTTGTATAGCAATAAGGAAATCTTTTTGCGGGAGTTGATTTCCAATGCTTCGGATGCCGCTGACAAGCTGCGTTTTGAAGCACTGTCTAATGACGGCTTGTATGAAGGTGATGCCGAGCTGAAAATTCGCCTGGAATTTGATAAAGAAAAACGCACCATTACTATTATAGATAATGGTATCGGTATGACCCGTGCAGAAGTTCAGGAACACATTGGAACGATTGCAAAATCAGGTACCAAGCAGTTTTTTGAAGCCTTGACCGGTGAGCAAGCCAAAGACAGTGAGTTAATTGGCCAGTTTGGCGTAGGTTTTTATTCTGCATTTATTGTGGCTGATAAAGTTACTTTAACTACCCGCAAAGCCGGCGCCGATAAAAGTGAAGGTACCCGTTGGGAATCTGCAGGTGAGGGTGATTACACCATAGAAGCAGTAGAAAAGGCACAGCGCGGTACAGAAATCGTTCTGCATTTGAAAGAAGCAGAAAGCGAATTTTTGGACGGTTATCGTATCCGCTCTATAGTCAGAAAATTTTCTGACCATATTTCTTTACCCATTGTTATGGATAAAGAAATTATGCCGGCAATGGCTGAAGAAGAGATTGAAGAAGGCGAAGAAGTTAAAGAAGCTAAGCCTGTTGCAGCAATTGAAGAAGAAACTATTAACAGTGCTTCTGCCTTATGGACCAAATCCCGTCAAGAAATTTCAGATGACGATTATAATCAATTTTACAAGCACGTTGGTCATGATTTTCAGGACCCATTAACGCATGTGCACAGTAAAGTTGAAGGTACTAACGAATATGCCTTGTTGCTTTATGTGCCATCACGCGCACCGTTTGATATGTGGGACAGGGATACCAAACATGGTGTAAAGCTGTATATTCGTAAAGTCTTTATTACCGATGATGCCGAGCAGTTAATGCCGCGTTATTTACGTTTTATCCGGGGTGTTATTGATGCCAATTCATTACCGTTAAACGTATCCAGGGAATTACTGCAACAAAGTAAACAAATCAGTGCGATTAAAACCGGTGCGGTAAAAAAAGTATTGGGTATGTTGGAAAATCTGGCCAAAAATGAACCGGAAAAATACGAAACATTCTGGTCTCAGTTTGGTTCGGTGATTAAAGAAGGCCCGATTGAAGACCATGCCAATAAGGCACGCGTTGCCAAATTACTGCGCTTTGCCACTACCCATGCAGATACTGACAAGCAGGACGTTGCTCTTGAAGATTACGTTAGTCGTATGAAAGAAGGTCAGGAGCATATTTATTATGTAACGGCGGACAGTTTTTCTGCGGCAAAAAACAGCCCGCATCTGGAAATATTCCGTAAGAAAGGCATTGAAGTTATTCTGTTATCTGACCGTATTGATGAATGGTTGGTCTCTAATCTGGACGAGTTTGAAGGCAAGCATTTACAGTCTGTTGCCAAAGGCGATTTGGATTTAGGTGGTCTGGATGCCGAAGAAGATAAAGCGGCTCTGGATGAAGTTAATAAAGATTTTGAGGCTGTACTTAAGCAGATTAAAGACGTGTTGGCAGATAAAGTCAGCGAAGTCCGTTTGAGTCATCGTTTAACCGAATCCCCTGCTTGTTTGGTCGCTGATGTTTATGGGATGAGTCTTAACATGGAAAGAATTATGAAGGATGCCGGTCAATCAATGGGCATGGGTAGAAAACCGGTTTTTGAAATTAATCCGACACATCCGCTGGTTGTGCGTATGAAAGCAGAGCAGGATGATACCCGTTTTGCCGACTTGACTCATATTTTGTTTGATCAGGCAATTTTGAGCGAAGGTGGGCAGTTGGATGACCCTGCTGCCTTTGTCCATAAGCTAAATGGTTTGTTGCAAGGTTTGTTAAAATAACCGTTAACAAAACCAAAAAAGGCTGGAGTGATCCAGCCTTTTTTTTGCCTGATAATCTTCATAATAAAAATCTAGCATGACATGAGATGGATTTATGTATTTAATTACATGTTCAATACACGTTTTTCCGCATTAGATTTTCTATTCTTGGGCATGCCTCCCAAGCACTTTCTGTATTGACGTCATCAACAACAAGGTTGTGCTGACATCAACTTTTCCTTTAGCTTAGTATCGATATAAACAGTCATTATGGAATTCGTCTGGATTAGCACCGCTTACATGATTGGCTTAATTGCCAGTCGTTTGTCTTTTCCTCCTCTTGTGGGTTATCTGGTTGCCGGTTATGTTTTGCATGGTTTGGATATAGCTCCCCTGCCAAACTTGGCGCATCTTGCCGATATTGGTATTGAGTTATTGTTGTTTTCAGTCGGCTTAAAACTTAAACCCAGCTCGTTGTTACGCAGTGAAGTGTTAAGCGTAGGCGGTTCTCATCTGCTTCTGGTTACCGGCGTTTCTGCGTTGATATTTCTGGCCATGGGCCAGCGTATTAGTGGCGGTTTAGTGTTAGGTGCCAGTCTGGCTTTTTCCAGTACCGTACTTGCCATTAAAGTATTGGATGATAGTCGTGAGTTGTCATCCCTGCATGGCCGTGACGTGCTGAGTATTCTGATTTTACAAGACATAGTCGCAATCGGTTTGCTTGCGTTCGCGGATGGCAAGCAATTGACACTTTGGGCTTTAATATTATTAATTGTGCCGTTTCTGCGGCCGCTGGCACATCGATTGCTCACGGTTAGTCGTTCGGGTGAGCTCATCTTGATGTTAGGGGTATCATTGGCGTTGGGCGGTGGTTTATTGGCAGAAAGTGTCGGTGTCTCCCCTGATATTGGTGCGCTGCTAACCGGCGTGATGCTGGCTTCACATCCCAAGATAGAAGACCTTTCCAACAAGCTTTGGAGTCTCAAGGAATTATTTCTGGTCGCATTTTTTCTCCAAATTGGAATGGCCAATTTTCCGACTCAGGAACAAGCAGTGACGGCCATGGAATTGCTAATGCTACTGCCATTACAGGGAGGCTTGTTTTTTTCGTTATTCCTACTGGCAGGTTTACGCGCCCGTACGGCCTTTGTTTCATCTTTGGCATTGATGACGTATAGCGAGTTTGCACTCATTACTACCGGGGCAGTGGTTAATGCCAATTTGTTACCTGAAGAATGGACATCAATTATTAGTCTGGCGGTTGCCGGTTCTTTAGCGATTGCAGCCCCCCTGAACCGTTATTCGCACCGCCTGTTTTCATGGGCCGAACCGGTATTGGTTCGTTTTGAAAAAAAATCCAGGCAGTCTGATCGCTTGCCTGAATCCTTTGGTGTTTCGGAATGGTTGGTTGTTGGTATGGGGCGTACTGGTGTTTCTGCTTATCTGGCACTACACGAGCAGGATAAGCTTGTAGTAGGGCTGGATTCTGATCCGACAGTATTGGAAAATCTGCTTGCCGAAAGACGACGGGTGGTTTACGGCGATGCCGAAGATACGGAGTTGTGGGGCAGGCTTCCTCTGGAAAAAATTAAAGGGGTTATTTTAACTGTTCCGGAATTTGAAGTTAGATGTGCTGCAATTAACCGACTTAGAAAACGAGGTTTTTCGGGTAAAATAGGCACGATTTGTTATTACAAGGGAGAAGAGCGGGAATTAATTCGGCTGGGAGCAGATTTGATTATCCATCCTTTGGTTGAAGCAGGTAACCAGCTTGTTAAACAAATATTGGCATAATGGCAGCTGGTTGCCTTGACAAAAAGCCAAGTGTTTATAAACAACGGTTGTTTTCATGTCATCAATACCCATTTTTTACTACAATGACTCGACTTTTAGCTTTGTATTAAAATTTTAAAAATCATGTTTTATTGCCGGATTACTTTTAATAGTGAAGTTGCCTATCGCTTTGCTATGGTATTTATTCAGTGCACAGAAGCAGAATCTTGTCATTTGTAATGAAAGCCCGGTAATAATCAGGTAGCCTGACAGGCGTAAGATCAACTAACATAACCATAGCCAGCTTGGCAAAAACAACATCAGGAATGAACATGGAACATATTACCCAATTTATTAATATTTTTTTACATCTGGACAAATATCTCAGCGAGATTATTCAAAATTATGGCTATGTTACTTATATAATATTATTTATTATTATTTTTTGTGAAACAGGGTTGGTCGTTTTGCCCTTTTTACCAGGAGATTCTTTGCTATTTGCAGCCGGTACTTTTGCGGCAAAAGGCGATATGAGTCTTTGGATATTATATGTAATATTATGTGTGGCGGCGGTATTGGGTGATTCAGTTAATTATGAAATTGGACGATTTTTTGGTCCTAAAATAGCCAAGCAGGAAAAAACCCGCTTTTTAAATAAAGAGCATGTGGAGCGCACCCATAAATTTTATGAAAAATATGGTGCTAAAACGATAATAATTGCCCGCTTTATCCCGATCATTCGTACCTTTGCTCCTTTTGTAGCTGGTATAGGTGATATGGGTTACAAAAAGTTTCTGCATTATAACGTTATCGGTGGCGTTTCCTGGATTTCTATCTGTCTGTTTGGCGGTTACTTGTTTGGCAATATAGAAATCGTAAAACATAACTTCACGGTAGTTATTGTAGGTATTGTAATTGTCTCAATAATACCTGCTGTAGTTGAGTATATTCGGCATAAGTATTATTTAAAAGTGGGCTAACAAGCTAATATCTGCAAAAAAGCCACAGATTCACAGATTTTAAAATTGATTTAATTTGTAAATCGATGGCTTTTTTGAGTTGCCTGGTATCTGATGTTTTGCTTACAGTTCGACACGGATTCCAAGTTCCACAACGCGGTCAACAGGTATTTTAAAAAACTCAATCGCACTAGTGGAATTATGAAATAAAAATCTGAATAATGCCCTGCGCCATTTCGGCATGGGACTCTTATTGCGAAAAGATATCTGTTCGCTACCGATAAAAAAAGAGGTGTTTTTGGGATTAAAATCCAGGCCTTGTTGCATGCATAACTCCAGTGCGCGGCGAACGTCTGCGTTCTGCTTGAAACCGTAATAAAGTTTCACCCGGTAAAAATTCCTGTTTTCACCGAAGGTTCTGATTTTAACCAGATGAGTCTCGTCAACATAGGGTTCGTTGGTGGTAACAATGGTCAGTACAATAATTTGTTCATGCAAGACATGATTGTGCTCAAGGTTGTGTAACAGTACTTGAGGTACGCCGTGCAAGCTTCTGGTCAAATAAATTGCAGTACCTTCAACGTTCACTAATTTGGCATTTATTTTCGTTTCCAGATCTTCAAATAACATTCGCCTGGCATCCATATATTCCGAAAGTAACTTGCGTCCTTTAATCCATGTCGTTAACACTAAAAATAAAACGGTAGCGACGACCAGCGGGAGCCAACCGCCAGTAGGGATTTTTAAGCTGTTGGACGAAAGAAAGGTTAAGTCTATTGTTAAAAAAACCGACAAAAATGCCATGCTGGTGTATTTGCTCCATTGCCAAAGTTCTTGAATAACTATAAATGCCAACAGGGTAGTGGCCATCATGGTTCCTGTTACTGCCAAGCCATAAGCTGAAGCCAATGCAGACGACGATTTAAAACTCAGTACCAGTACGAAAACCGATACCATTAACAGCCAATTAATAGCCGGTATATAGACTTGTCCCCGTTCGGCACCTGAGGTGTGCAAAATGTTCATGCGCGGACAGTAGCCCAGTTGTATGGCTTGTTTGGTCATCGAAAAGGCACCGGATATTACTGCTTGTGAGGCGATAACGGTGGCAAGTGTCGATAGAACCAGCAAAGGATACATCGCCCAGGTTGGGGCAAGTAAATAGAAAGGGTTTTGTATGGCCTCGGGATGTCCTATTAACAGCGCTCCCTGTCCGAAATAGTTGAGCAGCAAGGCTGGAAACACAAAGCCGAACCATGCATAACGGATTGGCTTTAAGCCGAAATGTCCCATATCGGCGTACAGCGCTTCGGCACCGGTTATTGCCAATACGATCGCGCCCATAATCAAAAATCCATGCCAGCCTAGTTCAAGCAGTAAATGCGCTGCGTAATAAGGATTTATTGCCATCAATACGCCCGGTTCATGGACGATGTTAATGATGCCCAAGACGGCAAGTAAACAAAACCAGATACACATGATTGGCGAGAATAGCTTGCCCATCTTGCCGGAGCCTTTTGCTTGCAGAAGGAACAGTCCGCCCAGTACTGTAATGGTAATCGGCAATACATAGTGGGCCAATGATGGAGCAATAATTTGCAAACCTTCAACGGCACTAAGTACCGAAATAGCCGGAGTGATGATGCTGTCTCCGTAAAACAATACAGTGCCAAGCAAGCCGACAGTCACGATGAAGCGCATTTTTTTTGGATTTTCTTTGGAACCTTGTAAAGCCAAGGCCATTAGCGCCATAATGCCGCCTTCGCCTTTGTTGTCGGCACGCATGATGAATATTGCGTATTTTGTGGTTACTACGAGGGTTAGTGTCCAAAAAACCAGAGATAACACGCCGAGTACATGCAGTTTATCTATTGTTAAACCGCTGAGAAAAACTTCCTTTAGCGCATAAAGCGGGCTGGTGCCAATGTCACCAAATACGACGCCAATGGCACCTAGCGCCAGGCTTGCGAGTTGTTCTTTGGATTGAGGTTGTGAATTTGAGGACATTATTGTAAATATTTTGCCACTAAATAAATAGTTAAGAAAAGTTATGCGGCACGATTATCGTCCATATAAGTTATAAAAGAAACAGGCATGTGTTTTAGGAAGCTACCGCTGATAAGGCTCTTTGACTCATTCGATTAAAAATAGCGGGCATTTATCCAGAAATGCACCGCTATACTGGCGAGATAGCCCAGCAAAATAACCGGCATCCAACGCATGTGAAATGCGAAGGTATAGCCTTCTTTGATCTGGCCTAGCAATGCAACTCCTGGTGCAGACCCAATGGCGAGCAAACTACCGCCTACGCCGAGGGTTAGAGTTAGCAGCAGCCATTGGCCGGGTGGAAGATCGGGATGCATGCTTAATACAGCAAACATCAAAGTGCCATTATCAATAAACGCTGATGAAAGGCCGATACTAATATTAGCAACCGTAGCGCTTATCTCCCCGAACAGAAAATGCGCAATAGCATCAAGATAGCCGATAAACCCCAAGGCGCCAATTATCATCATCGCGCCATAAAAGAATAGTAACGTGTCCCAATCGACATTGCCGATATTCTTGAAAACATCAAAATCCTGTCTTTTATTATCCCTTGGCGCTTCAACCTGGAAAAGTTTATAAACATGGGCAAAGTCACTTTTAACTTCGTGCGCTGTTTTGGTGAGATAAAAGCTGAAAAACTGCAATAATCCGAGACCAGTCATCATACCGGCGGCTGGTGGCAGTTCCAGCAGCACATTAGACGAAACGGTAATGGCGAGTGTGATAATGAACAGTAAAATAACACGCTTGCTGCCACGCCTTAGCCAGATAGCGCTGGTGGAAGCAGCCGGTGTTTCTTTGGGGACGAAAAAATGCATAACGGTAGCGGGAACCAAAAAGTTGACCATACAGGGAATAGTCAATGAGAAGAACTCATAAAAAGGCAGGATTTTATGTTGCCAGACGAACAATGTCGAAATGCCGCCCAGCGGACTTAACGAGCCGCCAGCATTCGCTGCTACGATGATATTGACGCAGGCCAGGGCGATAAACTCTTTTTTGTTTTTACCTACTGCCGCAGCAACAGCACCCATTAAAAGTCCTACTGCCATACCGCTAATCACGGTTGAAAGAACAAAAGCAAGTACACCGGTAATCCAGAACAGTTGTCGGTAGCTATATTGCCGACTTAAGAGCCAAATCCTGAGGCCATCGAAAATACCACGCTCTTCCATGGCGTTTAGATAGGTCATTGATACCAGTATAAATAGAAATAATTCGATATAAGCTAGTAAATTGCTTTCAAATGCGACTGCTGCCATTTTGGCTTCGCCGTGCCAGGCGTAGTAAATACAAATCGCAAACCATACGAGCGCCGAACCCAAAACCATTGGTTTTGACTTACGTAGTGCGATGACTTCTTCTGACATTGCAGCTATGTAGGCCATAACGGTAACAGCGATAGACAGATAGCCAATGATATGGTGGGTTAAATCTAATGATTTGGTCGCAATTAAAGCATCCGAAGCTTCGCCGGCAAAGCTCGCAGTCGGTAAAAGTAATAATACAAAGCCTGATAACTTTACTAGTGTGCTATTCATTTTATTGTTGAAAGGTAAACTTAAGGCGAAGACGAAATGAATAAAGCAGTTCATAAGAACTGACTGCCAATGGGTTATAAAACCTGCCTAATCTTAAAACTTGTTCTGACCGGGAGTTGTTTATTTCAGCTATTTTAGGTGAACTTTAAATAAAGCTGCAAAGATATTTAAAAAACACCGAAACGCTGTGTTATTAAGGTTCGTTTCCTGGCATGAGAATCATAGGTATCTACACAAGTCCTACGGCTCCTTCTCCAAAGGGAGAAGGTTGGGATGAGGGGAATGTAACTACTTGATTTTACTCTCCTCGGCAATTGCTCCTGCAGCGCATTGTTTTTATTATGAGAAAAAGTTGTGTAGATACCTATGCATGAGAATATAAGATTACCGCCGTTATAACCTTTTAAATCTATCACTATTTGTTTGAATAACAAGTTTTGAGTAAAACGACTGGCTTAATAATTTGGCTACTTTTATATACAACATGATGGTTTATTGTACTAAAGCCTAAAAAGACTGGATAATCTGCAACCTTCATTTATGAACAAATATTTTTTGGCATGGAATTTAATTTAATCAATACTGACGGTCATGCGCGGCGTGGACGTCTTACCTTTGCTCGTGGCGTTGTAGAAACACCGATTTTTATGCCGGTTGGTACTTATGGTACTGTCAAATCCTTGGCGCCGGAAGAGTTGACGAGTGTCGGTGCGCAAATTATTCTTGGCAACACTTTTCATTTGATGCTGCGGCCAACGACAGCTGTCATCAAGGCGCATGGTGATTTACATGATTTTATGCATTGGGACAAACCAATACTGACAGATTCAGGCGGCTTTCAGGTTTTTAGTTTGGGAGCGTTAAGAAAAATTACTGAGAAAGGCGTAACTTTTAAATCGCCGATAAACGGCAGTGCTATTTTTATGGGGCCTGAAGAGTCCATGCAGGTGCAGCGTGATTTAGGGTCGGATATTGTGATGATTTTTGATGAATGTACGCCTTATCCCGCAACTGTTGAAGAAGCTGCCAAGTCGATGCGGTTGTCGTTACGCTGGGCTGCACGTAGTAAGGTTGCACATGGTGATAATTTATCGGCTTTGTTTGGCATCGTGCAGGGCGGTATGTATGAACATTTACGTCAAGAGTCGATAGACGGTTTACTGGATATTGGTTTTGATGGCTATGCGATTGGTGGCTTGTCAGTGGGGGAACCCAAAGATGAAATGATGGCGACGCTGGATGCCATTCATGGCAAAATGCCGGCTGATAAACCGCGATATTTAATGGGTGTGGGTACGCCAGAAGATCTGGTTGAAGGAGTTCGGCGCGGAATTGATATGTTTGATTGTGTCATGCCAACACGAAATGCCCGTAACGGGCATTTGTTCACCAGCTTTGGAGTAGTGAAAATCAGAAACAGTCAATATGAATTTGACACCGGGCCGCTTGATGAATCCTGCGACTGCTATACTTGTAAAAATTATTCAAGAGCCTATTTGCGTCATCTGGATAAGTGTAAGGAAATGCTGGGTTCCAGGCTTAATACACTGCATAATCTGCATTATTATTTGAGCCTTATGCAGGGTTTGCGTGATGCCATTGAAAAGCAGGAGCTGGATGTTTTTGTCCGGCAATTTTACCAACAACGAGGAAAATCCATGCCGTCTATGGCATAATAACGGAATTTTTTAATAACTATAAAATTTGAGGATAATCATGAGTTTTTTTATTTCTGACGCTTTAGCTGCAGCTCCTGCTGCTACGCAACAACCAGGCATTGAAGGTATGCTGTTTCCACTGGGTATTCTGGTATTTTTTTACTTTTTGTTTTTGCGTCCTCAATCCAAGCGAACCAAGGAAAAGAAACAAATGATTGCCGCGATAACTAAAGGCGCAGAAGTAGTAAC
Organism: Methylobacter sp. S3L5C; assembly: GCF_022788635.1. NCBI lineage: Bacteria > Pseudomonadati > Pseudomonadota > Gammaproteobacteria > Methylococcales > Methylococcaceae > Methylobacter > Methylobacter sp. S3L5C. Next base: position 2,090,187 of record NZ_CP076024.1, read on the forward strand.
GTCCGGCGGTATTTTAGGTAAAATCGTTGATCTGGATGATAATTTCGTCAAGATTGAAATCTCTGATAACACCTTTATTCAAGTTCAGCGTCAAAGTATTGAAAGCATGATGCCAAAAGGAACTTATAAAGCCATAACCAAAAAAGCAGTTAAAGCTTAATGTTATAGCGCGTAGCCAGTCAAACAGCTTGATTTTAAGCTAAAGCACGGTTTAATAATTGGAATAACACATGCAAAACCATTTCCCACTTTGGAAAAATTTATTAGTCTTGATTGTTTTTGGTATCGGAATTATTTATTCGTTACCGAATATGTACGGCGATGATCCCTCTGTTCAGGTGTCATCGACACAATCTGCCAAGATAGCGCAGGAGCAGGCAAACCAGATTAAGTCAGAAATTGAAGCTAGTGGCGTTACTGCCAAAGCCTTTGAGTTTAATGACGGGCGAATTTTAGCGCGTTTTTCTAATACTGATGATCAGCTTAAAGTTGATGATTTGCTTAGAGACAAGATGGGCAGTAATTACACGGTTGCCTTAAATCTGGCACCGACGACACCTGCCTGGTTACGCGCTTTAGGCGCTAATGCCATGTATTTGGGGCTGGATTTACGTGGCGGGGTGCATTTTCTCCTGGAAGTGGATATGGATGCTGCCGCCAGACAAGCCGAAGATCGCTATAACGACGATCTGCGACTGGCCTTGCGAGGTGCTAATATGCGCTATCAGTCAGTGACAAAAAACAACGGTTTTATTAAAATTACGTTGAAGTCAGCGGCAGATAAATCAGCGTTGTTAACGCTTCTGGACAAGGATTTTCGTACCCTTGATATTACGGAGCCGGAAGCTCAGGATCAGGTTTGGTTAAAAGTCTCTGAAAAAGAAGTCCGCGAAATCAAGAAATTTGCTGTGTCGCAAAACATGACAACTTTGCGTAACCGGGTCAACGAGTTAGGCGTTGCCGAGCCGGTGATTCAACAGCAAGGTGATAACCGTATTATGGTTCAATTGCCTGGTGTACAAGATACTACTCGTGCCAAGGAAATTCTGGGTACAACTGCTACCTTGGAGTATCGTCTGGTTGATACTGAACACGATGTACGGGAGGCAGTTGCCGGGCGCGTGCCTGTTAACAGTCGCTTGTATTATGAAAGAAACGGTAATCCAATACTGTTGGATCGGCGCGTTATTGTGACTGGCGATCAAATTGTTGATGCTTCTTCCGGTCAGGATGAGGACGGCAGACCTTCAGTCAATATTTCCTTAAATGGCGTGGGTGCGGCCAAGATGGCTAAAACTACCCAGGTTAGTGTTGGCAAGCCAATGGCGGTAGTCTTTATTGAATATAAAGTTGATACCAGAATGGTCAATGGTCAAAAAGTTCGTCATAAAGAAAAAGTTGAAAAAGTTATCAACGTGGCAACTATCCAGGGAGTATTCAGTAAACGTTTTCAAACTACCGGTTTGGATAGTCCACAGGAAGCACGAAACCTGTCATTGTTGTTAAGGGCTGGAGCACTGGCTGCGCCGGTTGATATTGTTGAAGAGCGTACGGTAGGGCCAAGCCTTGGACAAGATAACATCGATAAAGGCATGCTGTCGTTTGTGGTAGGCTTTGCCTTGGTTGTGTTGTTTATGGCGGTTTATTATAAGCTGTTTGGCATGATTGCAAATTTTGCGCTGGCGTTTAACGTGGTTATTGTCGTGGCAATATTGTCGATGTTACAGGCAACGTTAACATTGCCGGGTATTGCCGGGATCATTTTGACGGTAGGTATGTCGGTTGATGCCAACGTATTGATATTCGAGCGGATTAAAGAAGAGCTCCGTAATGGTAATACGCCGCAATCCGCTATTTTTATCGGTTATGAAAAAGCTTTTGCAACGATCCTTGACTCGCATTTTACCAACCTTGTGGTCGCGGTGGTCCTGTTTGCTTTTGGTACCGGTTCTGTTAAAGGTTTTGCAGTAACGTTGATTATCGGGATTTTATCCTCCATGTTTACGGCAATCACCGGAACGCGGATGGTTATTAACTGGGTATACGGCAATCGTAGAGTTGGGAAGTTATCCATTTAAGCTGTGCAAGGGCAAGCCTTTATGGTCGCCCTTAATTCAAAAGTAACCCAAGGGTCAACCTAAGGGCAACCGTAAAGGGTTGTCCCTACCTTAAGAAGATTAAACTATGAAGACAACAAACATAAATTTTATAGGTAACCGAAATATCGCCTTGATATTTTCTGGTGTACTAATGATTCTTTCGATAGGATCGCTGGCTGTCCGCGGATTGCAAATGGGTATTGATTTTACCGGCGGAACGCTGATTGAAGTGGGTTATCAAAAAGCGGCTGATTTAACGGTACTACGTAATACCTTGGATGCTGAAGGTTTTGGCGATGCCACTGTGCAAAATTTTGGCACGGCAAAAGATGTCCTGATTCGTTTAAAGCTCCATGAAGGTTTAAGTAGCGCCGATTTAAGTTCCAAGGTACTTGAGGCTATTAATAAAACCACCGCAGAGCCGGCAAGTGTGCGACGCGTTGAATTTGTTGGACCTCAAGTGGGTGATGATTTGGCCGAGGATGGTTTTTTGGCCTTGCTATATTCAACAGTAGGGATTTTGGGTTATATTGCCTGGCGTTTTGAGTGGAAATTTTCTACCGGAGCCGTTATAGCGACAGTTCATGATGTTGTTGTTACCTTGGGATTGTTTTCTGTTTTGGGGCTGGAATTTGATTTGACGGTATTGGCGGCAGTTCTTGCGCTGATTGGTTATTCTTTGAACGATACCATTGTTATTTATGATCGTATTCGTGAAAATTTTCGGCTAATGCGTAATAAAACGACTGAAGAAATTATGAATATTTCAGTTAATGTCACCTTAAGCCGAACCATCATGACCTCTTTGACGGTAATTCTGGTACTTGCATCCTTGTTTTTTCTGGGCGGTGAAGTAATACATAATTTTTCCATCGTATTGTTATTTGGCGTAGTTTTCGGGACTTATTCCTCTATTTTTATCGCCAGTCCTATGGCTTTATTATTGGGTATTAGTGCTGAGGATTTGATGATACCGGTCAAAGAAGGTGCGGAAATAGATCGTACGCCTTAATGATATGATTTGTCGTTTGTCTACAATATCGCGATGATCAGGTATAATTACCTACTCAAATTTTTATTTTTTATTTAATGTTACTTTGGAGTTTTAAAACATAATGGCAATAGAACGGACTTTCTCAATTATTAAACCTGACGCAGTTGCAAAAAATGTTATTGGTGAAATTTATAGTCGTTTTGAAAAAAATGACCTGAAAATTGTTGCAGCAAAAATGCTGCACCTGACTCAAGAACAAGCTGAAGGTTTTTACGCAGAACACAGTGAACGCGGTTTCTTTAAGGATCTGGTTGCCTTTATGATTTCAGGTCCTGTAATCATGCAAGTTCTTGAAGGCGAAAATGCAGTTCTTAAGCATCGTGAAATAATGGGTGCTACCAACCCTAAAGAAGCAGCTGCCGGAACTATTCGCGCTGATTTCGCTGCCAGCATCGATGAAAATGCAGTACATGGATCAGATGCTGTCGAAACCGCTGCAAGAGAAATCGCTTACTTTTTCTCAAATAATGAAATCTGTGCAAGAACCCGTTAATTTCAAGCCGGTTAATCCTAAACGGATTAACTTACTCGATTACGACAGAAAAGGTCTTGCGGCCTTTTTTGTCGATTTGGGTGAAAAACCTTTTCGTGCAACCCAGTTACTTAAATGGATTTATCAGGAAGGTGTCGAAGATTTTGATCTGATGACTAATTTAAGCAAGTCTTTTCGAGCCTGGCTCAACGAGCATTGTTATCTTGCAACGCCAGAGATTGTGATTGAACAAATCGCCAGCGATGGAACCCGTAAATGGGCATTGCAAACCAGTTGCGGCAACCGGATCGAGACGGTTTTTATTCCTGAAGAAGGGCGTGGCACTTTATGTGTATCATCGCAAATCGGTTGTGCGCTAGCCTGTACTTTTTGTTCTACCGCACAGCAAGGTTTTAATCGTAATTTGACGACCGCAGAGATTATTGGTCAAGTCATTGTTGCGCAAAAACGTTTGGGGACGACCAAAAAAATCACCAATGTTGTCATGATGGGTATGGGCGAGCCCTTGCTTAATTTTGATAATGTCGTCGCGGCCATGAATTTGATGATGGATGACTTTACCTTTGGGCTTTCCAAACGACGGGTCACTATTAGTACTTCGGGTGTTGTGCCGGCCATGTATCGATTGACACAAGCCTGTGATGTCAGCCTTGCCGTATCATTACATGCAGTGACTGATGAATTAAGGGATGAACTGGTTCCGATTAATAAAAAATATCCGTTAAAGATGTTAATGGAAGCGTGCAGGGATAACGCCAAGATTGCACCACGACGTACCGTTACCTTTGAATATGTCATGCTTGATGGGATTAATGATTCCATGGAGGATGCTCGTGGACTCATTAAATTATTAAAAACAGTACCGTCAAAACTTAATTTGATACCCTTTAATCCGTTTCCCAACAACGCTTATCGATGCTCAAGTAAAGACGTCATTAATCGTTTTAAAACAGTTTTAAACGACGCGGGTATTATCACGACAGTCAGGAAAACCCGTGGTGAGGATATAGATGCTGCCTGTGGACAATTGGTTGGGCAAGTTGAAGATAAAAGTCGCAGACATCTTAAGATAAAGGTCGTGGGTTTAGAGAGTGCTGCCTGAGGCATCAAGCAGTATTATTAATCGCTGTGGTAGTACCTTGTTTTTGGTCGTTGTATTGGCTTCCTGTACTTCCTCGAATGTAAAGACCACTGGAAGTGATGATCCTGCCAGCATTTATTTGCAGTTGGGAGTCCGCTACATCGATTTAAACAAGTTGGAAGTTGCCAAAGAAAATTTACAGCTGGCATTACAAAAAGACCCTAATAATACCCAAGTGCATAATGCCTTTGCATTTTTATATGAAAAATTAAATGATTATGATCATGCAAAAGACCATTATGAAATGGCGTTGGATGGGTCGCCAGATAATTGGAGTGTAGAAAATAACTTTGGCCGGTTTCTTTGCGATCATGGTGAATATGAGCAAGGAATGGCTTTATTAAATCAGGCATTTTCCAATCAATTAAATGACAGGCAGTGGCTGGCATTAACCAATGCAGGACGTTGCCAGTTGGCAATGCAACAAAAACAAAGTGCCAAAACTTATTTTAAGCAAGCGTTGATACTTAATAATACTTACGCTCCGGCATTGCTGGAAATGCAAAGAATAAGTTATCAAAGTGGCGAATATTTGGCGGCAAAAGTTTATTTACAGCGCTATCTGAGTGTTGCAGATCATACTTCAGGAACCTTATGGATTGGTATGCAAACAGAACGTGCATTAGGTAATGAAGCGCTGGCAAAAGAATACCAACGCTTATTATTGGAAAAATTTCCGCTTTCAGATGAAGCAAAACAAATTAAGCCTATTTAACATTAACAGGCTACCCTGACCGATATGGCAAATAATATACAAGCAATTCGCGGGATGCATGATGTGCTTCCTGAACAAACACCGATCTGGCAGTATACCGAACAGGTGCTTAGAGATGTACTCAGTGCTTATGGTTATAGTGAAATCCGGCTGCCGATTGTCGAGAAAACAGAGCTTTTCAAGCGCTCTATTGGTGAGGTGACCGATATAGTTGAAAAAGAAATGTATACTTTTGACGATCGTAATGGCGATTCATTAACTTTGCGTCCGGAAGGAACTGCCGGCTGTCTTAGGGCGTGTCTTGAGCATGGCTTATTACATAATCAGGTCCACCGGTTATGGTATTACGGGCCTATGTATCGCCATGAGCGTCCACAAAAAGGGCGTTATCGCCAATTTATTCAATTGGGCGTGGAAACTTATGGCATGTCCGGCCCTGATATTGATGCTGAATTGATTCTGATCATGGATCGCTTATGGAAGAAGTTGGGTATTCGCGATAAAGTGCGTTTACAACTTAACTCCTTAGGTACTATTGCAGAACGACTGGTTTATCGGGAAACTTTAGTCACTTATTTTCAGGCACATTTGGCTGAGTTGGATGAAGATAGTTTACGTCGGCTTGAGACCAATCCTTTACGCATTTTGGATACCAAAAATCCGGCCATGCAAAAACTGGTTGCCGATGCTCCCGAATTAATGGCTTATTTAGGTGATGAAAGCCTGAAACATTTTAATACCTTGACGGCAACATTGGATGATCTCGGGATAAGCTACGAAGTCACAACACGGTTGGTACGTGGCCTGGATTATTATAGTAAAACCGTTTTTGAATGGGTTACTGATGAGCTTGGGTCGCAGGGAACCGTGTGTGCCGGTGGACGTTATGACAGCCTGATTGAGCAATTGGGTGGAAAGCCTAATTTTGCGGTAGGTTTTGCCATGGGTATTGAGCGTTTGTTGGCTTTGATGGAAGTCTCAGGTAATGTGCCGCTGGCAAGAACCGTCGATGTATACATGATTCGTGTCGGCGAAACAGCGGAACGGGAAGGTTTGCGTTTTGCTGAAACAATTAGAAATGAAGTCCCGGGGTTAAAGCTGCAAATGAATTGTGGTGGTGGCAGCTTTAAAAGCCAATTTAAAAAAGCTGATAAAATAGGTGCGGAATATGCCATTATTTTGGGTGAAGACGAAGTCAGTCGCGGAGAGTTTGGTTTGAAATCCTTACGTAGTGAGCAAGACCAGCAAACGTTATCCCGGGAGCAAATAATTACTTTTTTGCAAGAGCTCTGTGGCTTGAGTTAACCTACTATTTGCCGCTTTGATGCGTTGGGCTACCGTCCTCACTTAACCCAACCCTGCAAGCGATTTTTAAAATACCAATAAGAGAAAGTCAGTGGAAATTTACGATACAGAAGAAGAGCAACTTGATGCAGTAAAAAGATGGTGGAAAGAAAATGGATTTTCTACCATTGTAGGCTTGGTTATTGGCGTTATTGTTATTATAGGTTGGAATTACTGGCAAAGTGACAAGAAAGTAAAGTCAGGCGAGGCCTCAGCGGTATACAGTCAATTAATCCAGGCGATAGCCGACGATAAAAAAGATAGCGCAGAGAAACTGGCTGAGCGCATACAGGAACAATATCCCAAGACGGAATATGCCGCTTATAGCGCTCTTTTACTGGCAAAAGTAAAAGTCGGGCAAGGTGATTTAGCTAAAGCGCAGGCGACTTTAAAACAGATTGCCGAAGGATCCGATAAAGTATTGGCTAATGTTGCGAAAATAAGACTGGTTCGTTTAATGTTGGCCAGCGGCCAGTTTGAGCAGGGCTTACAGTTAATTAATGATGTCGATCCTGCAACATCATCTGGTTTTTCAGGAAACTATGATGAGTTGGTGGGCGATTTGTATGTTGCCTTGGATCGTTTGGATCAAGCGCGAAGTTCTTATCAAAAAGCCTTGGAAAGTGGTTATAAGTCACCGTTATTACAATTTAAAATTGATGATTTAACTGCACCTGAAAAAATAGAAAGCCAAAAATAATGCGCCTGATTACACTTTTAAGCATTTGTTTACTATTACCAGGTTGCGCTGCGTTTGATACTATCAATGACTCTGTTTCCGGTATTTCCGATTATTTTCTTGGTGGTGAGGATAATTCGGATCCCCCGGCTATTCTGGTTGAGTATGTTCCTGAAATACAAATCGAAAAGCTTTGGAATGAAACGGTCGGCGTAGGCACAGATGAACAATCTTTAAAACTGGTTCCATCCATTGGCTTTGGTAAAATACTGGCTGCCGACAGGGATGGTTTGGTGCAGGCCAGGGATTTGAATACCGGGCGTCTGATTTGGGAAGTAGAAACAGAAGTTCATTTTTCTGCCGGCCCTGGATTGGGTGCCGGAACCGTGATTTTAGGTTCCAGTGATGCTGAAGTCGTTGCCTTAAATAGTGAAAATGGTGAGTTGCTTTGGAAATCTCTGGTTTCCAGTGAAGTACTTTCTGTACCGATTATTGCCAAGGGTGTCGTGGTGGTTCGCACGACTGACGGAGAAGTTATTGCTCTCAATGAAAAAAATGGTGTAAGGATATGGAATTATGAGCATAATGCACCCGCTTTAACGGTGCGCGGCATCGGTGCTCCCATTGTCGTTGAGGATAATGTGATTGGCGGTTACGATAATGGTAAATTAATGGCATTGCGCCTGGCAGATGGCAAGTATGTCTGGGAAACCAGTATTACCATTCCCAAAGGACGTTCTGAAGTTGAAAGGCTGGTGGATCTTGACGCTGACCCAATAGATGTAGGTGGCGTTATTTATATTGCCAGTTATCACGGTGGTGCTGTTGCGGTGTCAGAACTGGATGGTGACGTGTTGTGGCGCAACGAGGCCATTTCTTCTTATAATGGCTTGAGCCATGATTTTCGGTATTTGTATTTATCAGATTCGAATGATAACGTTTGGCAGTTGGATCAACGTAGTGGCGCATCATTATGGAAACAAAAAGAATTACATCAAAGAAAATTAACAGCGCCGACAGTCTATGAAAACTATGTTGTGGTAGGCGATTTTGAAGGCTATGTGCATTGGTTGTCTACCACTGATGGCAGGCAGTTAGGACGTATAAAAGTTGCTGATAGCGCAATAGAAGCCAAGCCTGTCGTGGTAGATAATACTGTTTATATTTATGCAAAAGACGGCACCCTTGCCGCTTTAAAAACCCGGTCACCTTAATATACTATGTTACCTGTAATAGCCCTTGTAGGGCGTCCCAATGTTGGTAAATCCACATTATTTAATTATTTAACCCGTAGTCGGGAAGCTTTAGTCGCAGATTTCCCGGGCTTAACCCGGGACCGTCAATATGGTCGGGTAAAGCATGGCGATCGTCCTTGTCTGGTTGTCGATACCGGTGGTATAGCCGATGATGCCGAAGGTATAGAAAGTTTTGCCAGAAAGCAGGTACAAATTGCTTTGGAAGAAGCTGATTTGGTGTTGTTTCTGGTTGATGCACGCGAAGGACTGAGTGCCTCAGATAAAGTGATTGCTGACAGCCTGAGAAAACTCAATAAACCCGTACTGTTGGTCACCAACAAAGTTGATGGTATTGATGCCACCATTGCGGCTGCCGACTTTTATTCGCTGGCTCTTGGCGAGCCTGTGCAGATTGCTGCTTCACACGGTAGAGGCATACCTGAATTACTGCAAAGAGTCGATCAATTATTACCACCCGACACTGAAGAAACGATTGATGATACCAGTAAAGGTATCGCTATTGCTGTCGTCGGACGGCCTAATGTTGGTAAATCAACCTTGGTTAACCGGCTGTTGGGTGAAGAGCGGGTTATTGTTTATGATGAGCCGGGTACGACACGCGACAGCATCTATATCCCTTTTGAACGCAGTGGCAAGCAGTTTACGCTGATTGATACGGCGGGAATGCGCAGGCGCTCCAGAGTTTCAGAGACCATTGAAAAGTTCAGTGTCATCAAAACCTTGCAAGCCATTGAAAAGTCAAATGTCGTTATTTATTTAATTGATGCACGCGATGGTATAGCCGATCAGGATGCGCATTTATTAGGTTTGGTGATAGAAGCGGGTAGAGCGTTGATTATTGGTCTCAATAAATGGGATGGCATCACTACCGAGCAAAAAAATACTATTAATCGACAATTGGATGTGAAATTGTCCTTTCTTGATTTTGCTGAAAAACATCCTATCTCCGCCTTGCATGGCAGTGGTGTTGGCAAGCTGTTTGATGTCGTTTCCAAATTGTATGAAGCAGCGATGATTGATATGTCAACGCCTGTGTTGACGAGAATACTTAAAGAAGCGACTACTGCGCATCAACCGCCGATAGTTAACACGCGTCGTATCAAGTTAAAATATGCACATCAGGGTGGCCGAAATCCGCCTATTGTAGTTATTCATGGCGTACAAACAGATGCGCTGCCGATGTCTTATAAGCGCTACTTAATGAATTATTATCGTGACAAGATGAAATTGTCAGGGACACCGATACGATTGGAATTTAAGTCACCGATCAATCCCTTTCACGGACAAAAGAAGAAGCTCACCGAGTGGGAAGTACAAAAACGTTTACGTTTGGCGAAGCGGGCAAAGCCAAATAAAGATCAGGGTTAAAGGTTAAAATAATTTGGATATTTAACCTGTTCTTTTTATCATTATCACAATAAGGATTAAGTCATGGCAACGATTACATTTCAAGGCAAACCACTGCATACCTCTGGGGAATTACCGTTAGTGGGTAGTAAGGCCCCTGACTTTTCTCTGGCAAACGGTAAATTAGAAGATGTAAGCCTGGCAACTTACGCCGGTAAAACGAAAGTGCTTAATATCGTGCCCAGCTTGGATACGCCTACCTGCGCGGCTTCAACGCGTAAGTTTAACGAGAAGGCTGCACATTTTCATAATACCGTGGTGTTGGTTATTTCCGCTGATTTACCGTTTGCACAATGCCGATTTTGTGAGATTGAAGATTTAACTCATGTTATTCCTTTATCAACCTTCCGTTCTAGTTTTGCCGACGATTATGGTGTCAAACTGGTTAATACTTTTCTTGCCGGATTAACGGCTCGGGCAGTCATTATTATTGATGAGCATGATAACGTTATTTATACCGAATTAGTAAGCGAACTTGCTAATGAACCTGATTATGAAAGTGCGTTGCTGGCGTTGAAATAACCGGTGAGTCGTATTTAAAAGGCCGGAAATATTTCAAAGACAAGCTCTCTGTCGATAGTCGTTTCATATCGTTATCACATAATTTTAAGACCAGGCCGTATGACGACAAAGCCTGGTTTTTTTGTCTTGACTGTTGCAGCTTTAATTTAAATATAAAGTAATGCCTATTCGTGGCAACATCTCTTGTAACGTTCATATCTCCAGTATCATTCGTTGAGAGTAATAATTCTCGTCTTATATATAAGTGTTGTCTCCTTGCTATTGCGTTGAATCTTAGGCTTGTTTTGCTGGCTTTCGGAAATCTTTAGCGCAAACGGCTGCCAAGTGATGAAAAAACAACGGCGTTAATTATCTTTAGTTTGTTTAGCGGCTTGGTTTTATGGATAATGGAGTTATAGTCTGAATATTTTTCAATAGATTCAAGAGTTTCAATACAAGGTTTGACGATATGACAGAAATGATGAGTAGTGGAGTTGAGTTGATGTTGGCTGGAATGAGCATTGTCTTCCTGTTTTTGACTATGCTGGTTATTGCGATTAATCTTATGTCATCACTGGTGCAGCGGTTTTTTCCGGATGCCCCCGTTTTGGTGGCAGTCCCTAAGGTTTCCAGCGGTATTGATAAAAGCATCATTGCCGCAATTACTGCAGCGGTGCATCAGCATCGAAGCAAACATAAAAAAAATTAAGTATTTTTGGGTAGATGTCTGTAGTGTTTGACCCATACTGTTTATATTAAAAGTATTCAATCGACCCAAAAGGTCAGTGATTAGAACCTGCAAAGGTTCTTGGAGAAATATCAAGTATGGCCAAAGATAAAAAAAAACCGCTAGCGATCACTGAAGTTGTTTTACGTGATGCTCATCAATCCATCTTGGCTACTCGTTTACGTGTAGAAGATATGTTGCCGATTTGTGAAAAACTGGATCAGATAGGTTACTGGTCTATTGAATCGTGGGGTGGTGCTACTTTTGATGCTTGTATTCGTTATTTGGGCGAAGATCCTTGGGAAAGGTTGCGCTTGCTAAAAGCGGCCATGCCTAAAACGCAGCAGCAAATGTTGTTGAGGGGGCAAAATATTTTAGGTTATCGGCATTATGCCGATGATGTGGTTGACAAATTTGTTGAGCGTTGTGCTGTCAACGGTATTGATGTTTTCCGTATCTTTGATGCCATGAATGACATGCGTAACATTGAACACGCGGTAAAAGCAGTACTCGCTACCGATGCCCATGCTCAAGGGACTATTTCTTACACGATCAGCCCGGTCCATACGCTGGATACGTGGGTCAATCTGGGCAAACAAATCGAAGATATGGGGGCGCACTCCATTTGTATTAAGGATATGGCTGGATTGCTTAAACCTTACGATGCCTTTGAGCTGGTCAGCCGCTTGAAAAAAAGCACCAAAATCCCGATACATTTACATTGCCACGCAACCACCGGTTTAAGTGTAGCCAGCATTATCAAAGCGGTCGAAGCGGGCATAGATAATGTTGACACGGCCATTTCATCACTTAGCATGACTTACGGACATAGCGCTACCGAGACGATTGTCGCCAGCCTTGAAGGTACTGAGCGTGCTACCGGTTTGGATTTGGTAAAGCTGGAAGAAATTGCGCATTATTTCAGGGATATCCGGAAAAAATACGCACAATATGAAGGCAGTCTAAAAGGTGTCGATGGACGCATTCTGATTTCTCAAGTTCCTGGTGGCATGTTGACTAACATGGAAAGCCAGTTGAAAGAGCAGGGTGCTTCTGACAAGTTTGATGAAGTTATGCATGAAATACCTCGAGTCCGCGAAGATTTGGGATTTATTCCGCTGGTTACACCGACCTCTCAAATCGTGGGCACACAAGCCGTTATGAATGTGATGAACGGTGAGCGCTATAAAACCATTACCAAAGAAACAGCCGGAGTACTGAAAGGCGAGTACGGTGCAACTCCTGCACCGGTAAACAAGCAATTGCAAGATAGGGTGCTGGAAGGTGCTCAGCCTATTACTTGTCGTCCTGCTGATTTAATAGAGCCGGAAATGGACAAATTGATCGCCGATGTCCTGGAAAAAGCGAAAGCAGAAAATGTAAAGCTCGCTAAAAACATTGAAGAAGATGCCTTAATCAATGGTATGTTTGCTCAAGTTGGGTGGAAGTTTCTGGTTAATCGTGGAAATCCTGCGGCATTTGAGGCGGCACCCGATGCAAAAGCTTTTGCAGAGGCCAATAATAGTGCGCCAAAAATAGCGACGACTGAGAGCGTTACTGAAACTTATGCCGTCAACGTGGATGGCAGAAATTTTAACGTTACCGTAGGTCCTGTTGGTGCGCCACTCAATATTCAGCCTGCCGTTGTAGATAAAGGTATCGTTAACAGTGGTGCGATAGTTTATGCACCAATGGCTGGTAATATACTGAAAATCCTGGTTGATATTGGTAGTGAGGTTGTGGAAGGTGAGGTAGTGGTTGTTATGGAAGCGATGAAAATGGAGACCGAAGTCCGGTCTAAATTTTCAGGTATTGTTAGCGCAGTTCATATCAAGGAAGGCGGTGCAGTCGCTGGCGGTAATGCTTTGATTTCATTGTAATAACGGACACTATCAAGAGACATTTTATGGAAAATCTGCTTTCACTCTGGCAAAGTACCGGTTTATATAATTTTACTGGTGGCCAGGCTTTTATGATGCTGGTTGGCTTTTTGTTATTGTTTCTGGCTATTAAGAAAGGTTTTGAACCTTTACTGTTATTGCCAATAGGCTTTGGCGCTATTTTAAGTAACATTCCGGTTGCCGGTATTGCCGAAGAAGGCGGTCTTTTATACTACCTTTATTTTGGTATCAAAACCGGGATATTCCCGTTGCTTATTTTTATGGGTGTCGGGGCAATGACTGATTTTGGTCCCATGCTCGCAAATCCCAAAACTCTCTTGTTAGGTGCTGCTGCACAATTCGGTATTTTTGCTTCGTTGTTGGGTGCGTTGGCGCTTAATATCATACCCGGATTGGAATTCAGTTTAAGAGATGCTGCTGCCATTGGTATTATTGGTGGTGCTGATGGCCCTACCGCTATTTATGTAGCCTCAAAATTGGCCCCGGATTTATTGGGAGCCATTGCCGTAGCTGCTTATTCTTATATGGCGTTGGTGCCTTTAATTCAGCCGCCGATCATGCGGGCTTTAACGACAGAAGACGAGCGCAAAATTGAAATGAAGCAAATGCGTGCGGTCAGCAAAACGGAAAAAATTATTTTTCCCTTAATGTTGTTGGTTCTTTCCATCTTGTTGCTGCCGTCTGCTACGCCCCTGATTGGTATGTTTGCGCTGGGTAATTTGATGAATTCTTGTGGTGTTGTTGAGCGCTTGAGTCAAACGGCACAAAACGAATTGATCAATATTGTCACTATTTTTTTGGGGCTGGCAGTAGGCTCAAAATTGAGCGCAGAAGCTTTCTTGCAAATTGAAACACTGGGTATCCTGGCTTTGGGTGCGGTGGCTTTTTCTATTGGTACCGCTACCGGTGTTATCATGGCAAAAATCATGAATAAATTCAGTGATACGCCGATTAATCCATTAATTGGTGCTGCCGGCGTATCTGCAGTCCCTATGTCTGCGAGGGTTGTCAATAAGGTAGGGCTGGAGAGTAATCCACATAATTTCTTGTTGATGCACGCCATGGGCCCTAATGTTGCCGGTGTCATTGGTTCAGCGGTAGCTGCCGGGGTTTTACTCAGTTTGGTTAAGTAAATTTACGCACTATTTAGTTTGATAGTCATTAATCCCGCTCGCCATGAACGGGATTAATGATAGATTAATGGTACTTTTTGGATAATCTCACCCGCGTATATTTACGCTCACGCTAGCTTATTTTTATACGCCAGAAATTTTGAGGATATAAAGACATGCTGGACATCTTACAAATCCCTGTTTTAACTGATAACTATATTTATCTGCTTCACGACCCGGTATCGGGAGAAACTGCCGTCGTTGATCCTGCTCTTGCACAACCGGTTTTGAATGTTCTTGATGAAAAAGGCTGGCGTCTTACTTATATTTTAAATACCCATCATCATTGGGATCATGTGGGTGGTAATCTCAAGCTTAAGCAAAAAACCGGCTGCCAAATTATTGCTGCACAAGCAGACCGGGAGCGAATTCCTGGAATTGACAGGGGCGTTAGTGAAAACGATATCATTTCACTGGGTCAGCATCAGACCAAGGTTATTGCAACACCAGGTCATACCAGTGCGCATATTGTTTATCATTTTGCCAAAGATGGGGCGCTGTTTTGCGGGGATACTTTATTTGTTATGGGTTGCGGTCGGTTATTTGAGGGAACATCTGAGCAAATGTGGACTTCATTACAAAAATTAAAGGCTTTGCCATCAGCAACCCAAATTTATTGCACCCACGAATACACCCAGGCAAATGGACAGTTTGCTTTAAGCGTTGAACCAGATAATAAGTACACACAGAAAAAAATGCTTGAAGTGGCGCAATTGAGATTGATGAATCAATCCACAGTGCCTTCGACTATCGGGGAAGAAAGGGCAACCAATCCGTTTTTTAGGGAAGACAGTCTCAGTATACAAAAAAAACTGGGGTTGGAAGGGCAATCATCGGTAAGTGTCTTTACAGAGCTACGGAAACGTAAAGATTCGTTTTAAGTAGAATGGGTAGAGCAACGCGAAACCCATAACATCGGTGGTTGATTTAGATGGGTTTCGGCTATCACCTCTACCCATCTAACTGTTAGTATGGAAAATGTTAGCCTTTAGGTCGCATATGCGGGAACAATAATACATCACGAATTGACGGCGCATCCGTAAACAACATCACCAGACGATCAATACCAATGCCTTCGCCTGCTGTTGGCGGCATGCCGTGTTCCAGCGCGACGATATAATCGGCGTCAAAATGCATGGCTTCATCATCACCGGCTTCTTTTTCTTCCACTTGTTTTTGGAAGCGCGCAGCCTGGTCTTCAGCATCATTTAACTCGGTAAAACCGTTGGCAATTTCACGGCCGCCGACAAAAAATTCAAAGCGATCGGTCACATGCGGGTTGTCGTCATTACGTCGTGCCAGTGGCGATACTTCAACGGGATAGGCGGTAATAAAGGTCGGATTCATCAAACGACTTTCTACCGTTTTTTCAAAAATCTCGATTTGTACTTTACCTAAACCGTAACCTTCCTTAACAGGAATATGCAGATTTTCAGCAACTTTAACGGCTGCTTCACGAGTTTCAAGATTACTGGCGCTCAGGTCAGGGTTGAAGTGCAGGATTGACTCAACTACCGTCATGCGATCAAAAGGCTTACCAAAATCGTATTGCTCGCCCTGATAAGTCACCTCTGTTTGACCAAGAACTTCTATGGCAATACCGCGTAACATCTCTTCGGTTAAATCCATTAAGTCCTGATATTCAGCGTACGCCTGATAAAACTCCAACATGGTAAATTCAGGGTTATGACGTGTTGATAAACCTTCATTTCTAAAGTTACGATTAATTTCAAATACCCGTTCAAAACCACCGACAACCAGGCGTTTCAAATATAACTCAGGGGCGATACGCAAAAACATATCCATGTCCAGTGCGTTATGAAAGGTCGTAAAAGGTCTTGCCGTTGCTCCGCCCGGAATTACCTGCATCATGGGCGTTTCAACTTCCAGAAATTGACGTTCAATCAGGAACTGACGTATATAGGCAACGACTTTTGAGCGTATCAGAAACGTATTGCGCGATTGCTCGCTCATAATCAAATCCAGATAACGCTGCCGGTATTTGATTTCCTGATCGGCAATGCCATGAAACTTTTCAGGCAATGGACGCAAAGCTTTGGTTAACAAACGAATATCGTCAACCTTAATACTAAGTTCACCAGTTTGGGTGACAAACAATACTCCTTCTGCACCGATAATATCGCCAATATCCCATTTTTTAAACTGTTCGTTATAAAAGCCTTCAGGTAAAGTGTCTCTGGTGACATAAAGCTGAATTTTGCCGGACATATCCTGAATATGCGCAAAACTGGCTTTGCCCATTACCCTGCGAGTCATAATCCTGCCTGCCAGTTTTACCCTGACGGGATCTGCTTCCAGTTGTTCTTTTGTTTTTTCGCCGTATTCGGCTAACAGCTCACCGGCAACGACATTGCGGCGAAAATCAGTAGGGAAAGGGATGCCGCCATTGGCACGCAACTCATTTAATTTGCTGCGGCGTTGTTTAATTTGTTCTTGTTCGTCTTGTTGAATTTCTGACATGGTTTTTAGGTATCAAAATAATAGAATTAAAAAATGTTCGTTCTTCATTACTTTCGCGATGCAAGAGCACGGCGGCGAGAAAATTGTTGTTTACAGAATGGGCGGATTTAAGTGCGTGGCATGATTCACGATTAATGTGCATCAAAGCGATCAGTCTGTCTTGTAAAGTGATATCGGCCTACAACCCGCTCTTCAAACTGGCTTCAATAAACTGATCCAGATCGCCATCCAAAACGGCTTGGGTATTACCTGTTTCCACACCGGTGCGTAAATCCTTAATACGTGATTGGTCCAGTACATAAGAACGGATTTGACTGCCCCAGCCGATATCGGATTTGGTATCTTCCAAGGCTTGAGCTGATTCACTGCGTTTGCGCATTTCCAGTTCATATAATTTGGCTTTTAATTGCTTCATCGCAGTGGCACGATTTTTATGCTGCGAGCGATCGCTTTGGCATTGCACAACAATTCCGGTTGGGTTATGAGTCATACGCACGGCGGATTCGGTTTTGTTAATATGCTGGCCACCAGCGCCGCTGGCACGATAAACATCGACGCGCACATCGGCTGGATTAATGTCGATGTCAATATCATCATCAATTTCCGGCGATACAAACACTGAAGCAAAAGAAGTGTGACGTCGGTTGCCTGAGTCGAAGGGTGATTTTCTAACGAGACGATGAACACCGGTTTCGGTGCGCAACCAGCCAAAGGCGTATTCACCTTCAAAGCGAATAGTGGCACTTTTAATGCCCGCAACATCGCCTTGTGATTCTTCAATGAGTTCTGTTTTAAAGCCTTTGCGCTCACCCCAGCGTAAAAACATCCGCTCAATTATCGAGGCCCAGTCTTGTGCTTCTGTCCCGCCGGAACCCGACTGTATATCCAAAAAGGCATTGTTGGGGTCCATTTCACCTGAAAACATGCGTCGAAATTCAAGGGCGGTCACCCTTTTTTCGAAATAGGCCAAATCATTAATAACGGTATCAACGGTTTCTTCATCATCTTCGTCAATTGCCATCATCAGCAATTCTTCGGCATCTGCCAAGCCGCGTTCCAGGTCATTAATGGTATTAACAATAACTTCCAGTTGCCCGCGTTCTTTCCCTAATGTTTGAGCCAGTTCAGGATTATCCCAAATTTTGGGATTTTCAAGTTCCAGTAATACTTCGACCAAGCGTTCATGCTTTACATCAAAGTCAAAGATACCTCCTAAGGGCATCACCACGGGTTTTTAGGTCAGCTATTTTATTTTTAATCGGGTTTATTTCTTGCATGGGGGTATTTTAACCAATGACAATCGATAACAAGCGTTACATAAAGAACACTGATCGATGAAAACTTTAAAAAGAGGTTGATTATAAACCATAAGCCGGTTGGGTTCATGCAGAACTTGGCAATAGAAAACATTTAATAATTAATTCAATAGATTATCAGCCTGCGATGGTTTTTAATTGTAAATTGAGATGAACAGGTTTTTGTCGCAGCTTGAAAAATCGGCTCCCTACATCTTTAATTTAAGATAAAATACAAAGATAAATGCGATCCATGAGCAAATTTATTAAGAACTACCAAGCTAATAGCAGTAGTTTGTTCGGTAAGTTTTTCCAAACAGATTCATTAACACAGGAATATACGATGAAGATAGTGGCTTTGTACAGCATCAAAGGTGGTGTTGGTAAAACCTCAAGCGCAGTCAATTTGGCGTTTATTTCTGCGTGTAAAGGTTATCGTACATTGGTTTGGGATTTGGATCCACAGGGAGCCAGTAGCTATTATTTTCGTATCAAGCCCAAGTTAAAAGGCGGCAGTAAAGATTTAATTGCCGGCAAACGTGATCTGGAAGGGCTGATTAAAGGGACTGATTTTGAAAATCTGGATTTGTTACCGGCAGATTTTTCTTTCAGAAATCTGGATTTGGTTTTGGATACCAAGAAAAAACCGACCCAACAACTTAAAAAATTGCTTAAGCCGCTAGCAGCAGAGTATGATTTTATTTTTTTGGATTGTCCGCCCAATATTTCCTTATTATCAGAAGCCGTGTTTGAAGCGGCTGATATTTTAATGTCGCCCATTATTCCTACTACATTATCTTTAAGAACACTTGAGCAATTAAAAGAATTTATTAAAGATAATAAATTGGATAATCTGGTATTGATCCCGTTTTTCTCTATGGCCGATCGTCGTAAAAACATGCACAAGGACATTATGGAAAATTTGGCTCAAAGTCATCCGGAAATTTTAAATACCGCGATTCCTTACTCCAGTGATATTGAACGTATGGGACTGGAACGTATGCCGTTGGGTGGTTTTATCAATAAAAGTCGCTCTACCGAGGCTTATAATGATTTGTGGCAGGAAATGATGGATCGCGTTGGTGGATAAGCGGCCAAAATCAGCCGAGCCGTTATGATCTCAATTATTCAACGGGTAACCACAGCAAAAGTCACTGTCAATAACCAAGACATAGGCTGGATAGCGACGGGAATTATGGCGCTGGTGGCTGTAGAAAAAGAAGATAGCCAAAAAGATGCCGAACGGTTGCTGGAGCGTATCCTTAATTATCGGATTTTTGCTGACGATAATGACCGTATGAATCTCAGTTTAAGAGATATCAATGGCGGTTTGTTACTGATCCCGCAGTTTACCTTGGCAGCAGATACCCAGACAGGTAATCGGCCAAGTTTTATTTCCGCAGCTGCACCGGAAAAAGGCCGGGAACTGTTTGGTTATCTGCAAGATTTTGCGACAACAACGTATTCCAATGTCCAGTTTGGTGAGTTTGGTGCCGATATGCAGGTATCGCTGATCAATAATGGTCCTGTCACTTTTACTCTGAGAACATCAACAAGTCATCGGTAAGCACAGTCTTTGTTGAGGTATTTAGCAGACTTAGACAGTTTAAAATGTCTAAAAATAACCGTTTTGTTGGCTTGTAACATTACTTTCATTTGCTTTTGCTAGCATTGATACAGTGTTGATATTTGTCCGGTAGCCGGTTTTACAGGATTATCAATAAATTTCCTCTTGTCGGTAATGCCATCACAAAAGTTTGATTATGATTAATAACAGCTATCGAACCATCTGGATCTCTGATTTGCACTTGGGTTCTACCCAATGCCAAGCCGACGTATTGCTTGATTTTCTAAAGTACAATGACAGTGAAAAGCTTTATTTGGTTGGCGATATTATTGATTTTTGGTCGCTTTCCAAAAAAATGTATTGGCCGCGAGATCATAACACCGTTATTCAAAAGCTCTTGCGCAAGGCCAGGCATGATACCCAGGTTATTTATATACCGGGTAATCATGACGAAAATGTCCGGGATTATGATAACCATGTTTTTGGTGATATCGTCGTTAAAAATTCTGATATACATATTACCGCAGACGGCAAGAAATTTTTGGTTATTCATGGCGATGAATACGACACTATTGCGCAGTGTTATAAGTGGCTTGCCAAAATAGGTAGCGAAGGCTATGACTTTTTAATTTGGATCAATCGCTTTCTGCGAATAATTCGGCGTTGGTTTGGTTTGCAATCAAACTTTTCCCTGGCTGCCTATGTTAAGTTTAAAGTCAAAAACGTGGTACAGTTTATTTCTGATTACGAAGAAAGTATTGTCAGTACCATTAAAGACCGGGATCTGGATGGTGTGATTTGTGGACATATACACCATGCAGAAATGAAGAAGATAGGAGCTTTTTTATATATTAACACCGGAGATTTTGTGGAAAGTTGTACCGCCATTGTGGAGCATTTCAACGGAACGTTGGAACTGGTGCATTGGCAGAAGATGGAATTTCCCCGCATCGATAATGAGATTCCGGAAGTTAATATGCTTGGATAAATCTCAGTCATAGTAATGTATGCCCAATACATGAGTTACAAAACTCATGATACAACTCATCATGGTTTCTGATGCCTGGCTTCCTGGCTGGAATCAGTATGTTTCCGGCACTGGTTGAAGCCTTTTTATAATCGAACAGGTAAATCAATTGTCGCGCTGTTATTTTTTAGAGAAATTTATGCCTAAACCGATTACCCCTTTGCTTGCTGCGGATGTCATTATTGAGCTGACCGATTACCCCGGCCGTCCTATTGTATTAATTGAACGTGCCAATCCACCTTACGGCTGGGCAATTCCTGGTGGGTTTGTTGATCTGGGTGAAATTATCGAACTGGCTGGTGTGCGCGAAGCACAGGAAGAAGTCGGGTTGGATGTCACTCTGCTTGCCTTGCTGGGAATTTATTCTGATCCAGCCCGCGATTCGCGTGGGCATACGGTGACCGCGGTTTATGTTGCTGAGGCAGCGGGAACACCGGTAGCCGCTGATGATGCCAAAAATTGTCGTCTGTTTTTGCTTAATGAGCTGCCTGAGTCTTTGGCGTTCGATCATGCTCAAGTACTTGCTGACTATAAAAAATACCGGGAAACCGGTCAGGTAGCAGCGCTACGCGAAAACCCGTTTCGGGATTCAAATAGCGTAAACAAGCCGGTTATGCATTGATAAAAAAAGTTTATATCCGTTGATACTTTTTGAGTTTAGTGTCCAAACGGAACCGGGGCAACTTCGGCTCCGTTTGGATAAGAGCTTAAATTCAGAACGAATTTAAACAGCCATTTTACGTCTTTGCAGACCCAAATAACCCATCAAAGCGCTACCAAATAACCAGGCGGCGGCAGGTAAAGGTACTGGAGCAACAGTCGATGAAGCGGTAAAGGTGTATTGACGTGATCCTGGTGTTGTAGTGATACAGCTTGCACTGTCATCAGGACAAACACCACCCAAACCAATAAGATAATAACCGGCTTTTAATCCATAAAGGTCAAGCGTTGCGTTGCTTCCTGCACTTGCTGCGCCACCCGTCAGATAGGGCGAACTGGTATTCCAGGCTCCACCGTTGGCAACCACATCGCCATCGCCATTAGTAAAGCTTAAGCCATTTTGCGCATAACCTACCCAACCATTATGTCCACTAACTACATTGCCAATAAGATCATTGGTAGTGATGCCATTATCGCCAGGTCCGCGAACCTGATTGTATTCATGAAAGCCCCCGCCTTCGACAGTCGCAGCAGTGCCACTTGTCCAAAGCGTGAAGCCGCCAGTGTTTAACGGTTGAGATGTACCGCGACCTGCCAGTTTAAATTCGACATTAAAAGTAGTTCCTGCGGTGATGTCGGCAGCAGAGCCCACTTGCAGTTTAAACCAGTCAGCAGTATGAACCCAGCCAAAGTTGACTTCTGCACCATAATCTGACCAGGATTTGAAAGGTGTTGCATCGTCTCTGCT
Source organism: Methylobacter sp. S3L5C (assembly GCF_022788635.1). NCBI lineage: Bacteria > Pseudomonadati > Pseudomonadota > Gammaproteobacteria > Methylococcales > Methylococcaceae > Methylobacter > Methylobacter sp. S3L5C. The sequence goes on from NZ_CP076024.1 coordinate 2,112,454, forward strand.
AATGGTAGTTCCTGTAAAAGTTCCTAATGATGTCGCGCTAAAGGCATTAGCTTGTAATGAGACAGCCGAGAGTGTTGCCAGGCCAAGAATGCCAATAATCGCTTTATTAAGTTGTTTTTTGTTCACGGTTGTATCCTTCTGATGGTTATTAATAGTTACTGCCGCATCGACTGCCATTTCTGGAAACAATAGGCACTTCAATTTTAATTTAAGCAGCAATAGCCGTTTTACGACGGCCATAACCAACCAAACCAATTAATGCACTACCAAACAACCATACAGCACCAGGAACCGGAACTGCTGATGCGGTTACTATGTTACCGTAACGGGCAGTAAGGGACGCTTCCAAAGCCATTCTGTATTGACCGCCTTCAGCGCTTTGATCGCCAACCACGATGGTGTATTCGCCTTCAGTACCTGGAGCATTACGTGTCAGTCCTGACAGCGCAAGACTAAGACCAATATCTTGACCAATAGAGCTTGCAGTTACAGTGCCTAACAAGTTCATACCCAGCAGACCGGGGCCTTGTGCCCAACCTTGGTACAATGAAAATGCCAATTGGCCGATACCGGTAAACAATGGGTCGTCACCAACCGTAATGTTTAAATAATTAACAGTCGGCATTAAATTGCCTTCCGGATTGCCTGTACCGCTGCTGACATGCATATTACCGAAAGACAAACCGGTATTGGTGTCGGATACGCCGGCGGCCCAAGAATTAGCACCCGTTGAAATTGATGTTAGAGCAAGATCTGTAGGGTTAGCGGCGTTATTGTTGTATTTATAAGTCTGACCTAGCAACGAATCACCTACCACTGGAGTCGCGCCGCCAAAAGTGCCGCCGAGATTAGCGGTAGTAACGCCACCAGGATTGGTAGTGGCGTTATAAGCAGTACCATAAACACCGGTTTGAATTACACGCTTATTGCTTATGCTGTGGATACCTAAATAACCGATTGAAGAGACAGTCGCATCATTAGGTAACCAAGGCGTAATTGCCCCATTTGTCCAAACGGGGTTGGCACCGGTACCGCCCGCATTAAGAGAGGCATGAGCCTGTACCGCTGGAGATGCAATCAGAGTGCCTAAAATGGTTAGAGAGGCCGTCAATAAGTTTATTTGTTTCATTTGATATCCTTTTTACTGTTTATATTAAATTGATTAATTGATAACAGTAATGTTCTCAGCGTTACCTTAAAGATTAAGGAAAACACCAAGATCCTCCCCATTACTTTAGGAGGCGGCCCGGCCTTCTTAAATTTGTATTAAGAACCGTGACTTTCCGGCCCCGCCTCGCGACGGGTGTGGCTGGTTGCTAGACGTATTGCCAAAATATCAACAGCGTTTTTATCTAGTTGTTACTTAATTTAGCAATGCCTGTGCCATTATCTATAAATTGGTAGTATATTTTTCTATGGAGTCTGTAATAGATTGATTAAAAGCAAGTATATGTTTTTTGTTTTTTATGGAAAGGTATATTCAGGGGAGTTATTATTTTTAGGAGAAATTCTCACCCGGATAAGCAATTTTTAACCAACATATTGAATGTAATACTATTATCAGACCAAAGCACCGGGTTTATAGGCAGGATTACTGTAATGGTCTATAAAATAACTGTGTTATATAACGCATTTGTAATGCGTTATATAACACAGTTTAATCAAAATTTTCTGATAGGGCTTGATTAAATATTAATATACTCAATGGGTTATGAGGAAAATGTGGTTAGGCTTCTGATTGCGGATCAAGGATGTTAATGTTAAGGTAATGATTAGAATGTCGATTTTCGCTGGAAAAAGAAAGAGTTGTTAATCGATATCCAATGGTAAACCTGATGTTTTTGGTACCTCCATTTTTACATCAGCTCGATTTTTTTTAAGTTAATTGCCACTTATCCATGATAAAAACCTCCATTGCCAAATTTGCTCAACCGATAACAGGTATTGATAGTCCCAAAAATTTCCGGGTGGGACGTAATGATCCTTGCCCTTGTGGCAGCGGAAAAAAGTTTAAGGCTTGTTGTGTTCAGGTTGGCGATATCGTTAAACAAACAAAATCTTCCGATATTGCCGGATGGTTACAAAATGCCCGGTTAGCAATCTCGCGTGGTGACTTTGACACTGCCGAGTGCTGGTTTCGGCAAGTACTTGTGATCAAGCCCAAGCATGCCGAAGCGTTGGCCGGTGTTGGACAAAAACTTTGCTGGCAGCGCAAGCATCGGGAAGGTTTAACGTATCTTCGGCAAGCGGCGGCACAAGTAGAAAAGGAATCTGTGAAAAGTCGTGATATTGCCCAGTTACTGGAATTGTCAGGACAACTGCAACACTGGGGCGATCTGGAGGCAGCACTTAAACTGGCGCAACTGGCGGTACGTCTGATGCCCCAATCTCCTGTTGCGCAAAATACGCTGGCAATGTGTTTGAGTCGTATCAATCGTGTTGATGAAGCATTGCTGGCTTCGCATAAGGCTTGTCAATTATTGCCGAATGATCCGGGATGTAATACGTTGTTGGCTATTTTGGATGCCCGGCAAGGGCAGTTGGATGCGGCTAGTGCAAGGCTGATGAGGATTACCGAAGCTCCTCACCAGCCACCGCTGATTGCGCGTGCCTATTTGGAACTGGCCACGGTCTTGGATAAACAACAGCAATACGACGCTGCATTTACGGCGCTGAATCAAGCTGCCGTCTTGCATCAAGCTTTGCCGGAAGTTAGTAAAGTAAACAAAGAGGCTATTTTTGATAGTATTGCCAAAAACAAGGCGGGGTTTGATAAGGCGTTATTGACGCGTTGGTCACTGGAAGACTTACAGGTAGATGCCTTGCCGGTACCGTCATTTTTGTTTGGTTTTTTACGTTCAGGTACCACTCTCACCGAGCAAATATTGGCTGCGCATCCGGCGGTGTTTACCTCGGACGAAAATGAATTAATTTTTGAGTTAACCCAAGAGTTGGCAAAGCTCACCGGCGTGGTCAATGATATACCGCAAGCCCTGCATGCTTGTGGTGTTAACGAGATTCGGCATTTGCGCCGATTATACTGGCAACGTGTTGAAGAAGAATATGGTAGTGTTGCACCATGCAAACGGTTTATCGATAAAGTGGCTCTTAATAGTATTGATGCCGGATTTATCAGTACTGTCTTTCCCGAAGCAAATATTTTGTTTGCTTTGCGAGACCCTCGCGATGTATGTTTAAGCTGTTTTATGCAGCCGTTTACAGCATCCCGAGCGACGGTTAACTTGTTGTCCTTGAAGGGTATTGCCCGCCAGTATGGGGCTGTTATGGATTTGTGGTTATACTTGCGAGAAAATATTCAGCCTGATTACCTGGAACTACGCTATGAAGATACGGTGAGCGATTTTGAAACAACTTATCGACGGGTCTTTGATTTATTGGGAGTGGATTGGCGACCGGAGGTCTTGGAATTTCATCAACGTGCCCAGGGACGTTATATTGCGACCCCAAGTTTTTCTGCGGTTAGTCAACCGCTATATACCAGTGCAGTCGCCAGATGGCATAGGTATGAAGAACATCTGGAAGGCATTTTTCCGGAGTTGCAGCGTTTTATTGATGTTTATGGTTATTCTGGGTCTTGAAATAATATTCAGAGATTTTCATACCACTGCGTCATTCTTGCCGGAATGACGCAGTTTGTTGCCAGCAAAACAGTTTGTTAACCAAGGCAGTTAATTTACCAGTTACTATTTTTATCTATCCATCTCAAGCTTAACCAGTACCAGGCAGCCATAGGCAGCATCATGGCAAACCAACTCCAGTCATCGATTAAAAACAATTTACTGACCCAGCCATCACCGTTAAAGTACATCGCCCAAGGTACACAGTAAAAACTGAATGCCAGACTGCTCCATAGCAGTATCAGTGCGCCTTTGCGTGTTTCAATACTGGAAAATGCCAAAAATACCCAAAGTGGGGTGGTATCAGTTTTTTTCATGGGTAATTTCTCTTAAACTAGAATTTATGGAATAACTAAAAAATAAGCCGGTTAATAGATAGGGAAGTCTATATCTTATAAAAATTTCGTATTAAGTGTTTTAAAAATGTAGTGCTCCGGTTAACAGGATGTTTTACGCATAATGCCACAAAAATTATGGCACTGCCGGTGTTTAATAGTTCGGCTAAAAATAGACTATAACAGAACGGTTTATTATCGCTAAAATAGAAGCTCGGTCACTTAAGTTAATAATCTTGCTGATACTATAGACTAGCTATCGATAAATATAATTTTAACAGCATAGTTGTTCATTTCGTTGGCATTTACCCAGAGCTTTTGAGTTAATATAAGGTGATTGATGTTTCTGACATCCTCTTAGTCTAATTGGGGGCAAATTTAACCGTGCTTAAAATACTATTCAAATAACGGGGGACTAACTAACCACTATGAGCATTCAAACAAAACAAACATTAACCACTGAGTCTAAAGCCGAACATTTTGATCTTGGTGCATCCGAATGGTATCTGAATCGTGAATTAACCTGGCTGGAATTTAATAAACGGGTGCTATGGGAAGCTGAAGATGAGCGTACTCCGTTATTGGAACGGGTTAAGTTTATTGCAATTGTCAGCTCCAATCTGGATGAGTTTTTTATGAAACGGATCGGTGGACTTAAGCAACAGGTTGGTGCTGGGATTATTGAGTTAAGTGTTGATGGACGTAGTCCGCAACAACAAATTACCGAATGTTATGCCGTTGTTCGTCAACTTGAAGCCAAAAAAGAAATGCTGTTAACGCAACTTATTGGCTTGCTTGAGCAGCAGGATATTCGGATTTTACCTTATCTGGAGTTATCCAAAGAGCAGCAGAAAATAATGCGTGAATACTATATTCAAAATATTTTTCCATTGGTAACGCCACAAGCCATTGATCCGGCACATCCTTTCCCTTTTATCTCTAACCTGTCTTTAAATATACTGACTGGGGTTGGTAGCGCTGAGACGGATGAAATGACGCTGGTGCGTATTAAAATTCCTGTTGGCTCCAAGGTACCACGTTTTATCCAGGTAGGTGCCGAGCAACTTTATGTGGCTCTGGGAGATTTGATTGCAAATAATCTTGATTTGCTCTTTCCCGGTATGAAAATAGTTTTTTGCGATTTATTTCGGGTTACGCGTAATGCGATCACTGAAAAAGATGAAGAACAGGCCGATGACCTTTTGCAAATGATTGAATCTGAATTGCGTGAGCGTAAATTTGCTCCTGTTGTGCGTCTGGAAATTGCCGCAACCATGGGGATATTGCAAAGTGGGCGCTTGGCGGCTGAGTTGGGACTTGATGAAGAAAAAGACGTTTTTGTCGTTAATCAACGGTTGGCAATGACTGATCTGTTTCAGATTGCCGGTATTATTCGGCCAGATCTACTTTATCCACCCCATCATCCCTGCGATCACCCAAAATTGACTGGGTTGCCGAATATTTTCCACGCGATTCGTGAACAAGGTTCCATTTTATTGCAACATCCCTACGAATCGTTTGTTACTACTGTCGAGCGGTTTGTCAAAGAAGCCAGTCGCGATCCAAATGTGCAAGCAATTAAAATGACGCTATATAGAACTTCAGCCGGTACCAAGATAGTTCAATACCTGATTGATGCAGCGTTAAATGGTAAACAGGTAGCGGTTGTGGTCGAGTTGAAAGCACGTTTTGATGAATCAGCTAATATTAAATGGGCGCATCGTATGGAGAGTGCCGGCATTCATGTAACATACGGAGTGGTTGGATTAAAAACCCACAGCAAGGTTATTTATGTCGTTAGGCAGGATTATAACGGCCTGCGTCTTTATGCCCATATTGGTACCGGAAATTATCATGCCGGAACGGCAAGGCTTTATACCGATTTGGGTATGTTGACTTGTGATAAAAAAATAGGTGAAGAATTAACGGAGTTATTCAATTACTTGACTACCGGTCTGGTGCCCAAGCGTAATTATCAAAATTTACTGATAGCGCCCAATAAGTTAAAGTCAAAGCTGCTAGAGAAAATTGAGCGCGAAATCAGTAAACATTCGGTAAAATCACCCGGTTTAATTCAGTTTAAAATGAATGCCCTGGAAGATATGGACATTACCAGGGCGCTATATCAAGCCGCTCAGGCCGGCGTAAAAATTGATCTGATTATTCGTGATACCTGCCGATTAAGGCCAGGTATTCCCGGGTTATCTGATAAGATTCGGGTCATTAGTATTGTTGGACGTTTTTTGGAGCATTCCCGTATCTTTTATTTTAAAAATGGTGGCGAGGAAGAATACTTCATTGGCTCGGCTGACTGTATGAAGCGCAATCTGGAAAGTCGTGTAGAAGTGGTTACACCAGTGCAAAAACCGGAACTACAGGCCGTTCTGCGGCAAATAATAACCATTCAACTGACCAATCAACGCAGTGTCTGGGAAATGCAGGCTGATGGTCAATATAGTCAATGTCAGTCTAAAGATAAGCAATTGGGCGTTCAGGAAATGTTGATTAAATTAGCTAATAGTCGTTTTGATGAAGCCCAAAAAATTAAAATTCATAAAAAAGCTAAAAGATATGGCATTAACAGAAATACTGACTGAAATAATTGATAGTACTTAAAAAGTAACCCCTTCAGGTAATAAATTAACAATCGTTCAGGATTAGATTATGTCCACTAAGAAATTTGCTATCAGTCAGACCATGTCATTAATCACAAAACTTTCCGAGCAGGATATGAGCAAACCTGATTTTATTGATGATTTTAAACAATATTATGGGCGTTTACTGGGTAGGGATGAAAATTGCCGATTGCCTTATTATGCCGGCGAAGCTTTATCATTGGCGATTCGTGACCGCTTGATGAAGCGCTGGAAGGCTACCCATCAAATCTATAAAAACAGTGACTGTAGACGAGGTTATTATCTGTCCATGGAATTTTTGATGGGTCGCACGTTAAGCAATGCCATGCTTAATCTGGGCGTAACCGATACGGTTACTCAAGCCATGTATGATCTGGGTATTGAAATTGAAGAGTTAATTGGCAGTGAGCAAGATGCAGGTCTGGGTAATGGCGGTTTGGGGCGTCTTGCTGCTTGTTTTATAGACAGTTGTGCAACCTTACAATTGCCGGTTATCAGTTATGGTTTACGTTACGAATATGGCATGTTTACCCAGACCATTGTTAATGGTGAGCAGGTTGAAAAACCTGATCATTGGTTGCGTCATGGTAACGTCTGGGAAATTGAGCGACTGGAGTATTCGCACTGCATCAAATTTGGCGGTCATACTGAAATTCAAACGGATGAAAGTGGCGAACAGCGGCATTGCTGGATAGCGACTTGCAATTTGCTGGCAGTGCCATTTGACACACCGATACCCGGCTATAAAAATGGCACCGTTAATACCTTGCGGTTGTGGAAGGCAGTAGCGACCGAAGAGTTTAACCTGGATGAGTTTAATGCGGGCGATTATGCGGAAGCGGTCGCCGCAAAAATTGCTGCTGAAAATATCACGATGGTGTTGTATCCCAATGATGCCAATGAAAATGGTAAAGAGCTGAGATTGCGGCAGCAATATTTTCTGGCTTCAGCCAGCTTGCAGGATGTCATTGCACACTGGACAGCCATACATGGTAATAATTTCAGTGATTTTGCCGAAAAAAGATGTTTCCAGTTAAATGATACCCATCCGAGTATTGCCATTGCCGAATTGATGCGCCTGTTAATGGATATTCAAGGTTTAACATGGAGTGAGGCGTGGATTATCACGGAACATACCATGGCCTATACCAACCACACTTTGTTGCCTGAGGCGCTTGAAAAATGGTCGGTTAGATTGATGCAACGGTTATTGCCAAGAGTGATGGAGATTATTTTTGAAATTAATACCCATTTTATGATTGAAGCCTCCATGCATTGGCCCGGCGACAGAGAGCGCTTACGGAGAATGTCACTCATAGAGGAAGGTGATGAGCAACAAGTAAGAATGGCACATCTTGCCATCGTGGGCAGTTTTTCAGTCAATGGTGTGGCAAGGTTACATACCCGATTACTGCAGGAAGGTTTATTCAGTGATTTTTATGCTTTATGGCCGCATAAATTTAATAATAAAACCAACGGCGTGACGCCACGACGCTGGTTGGCGGCCTGTAATCCGGAGTTGGCAAGTCTTATAACAGAAGTGATAGGTGGCGATTGGGTAACTGATTTATCGCAGTTAAAAAAGCTGGAACCTTTTGCTGATGACGCCCAATTTCGGGAGCGCTGGCGGGCAATTAAACAGGCAGCAAAGCAACGATTGATTGATTATAAACAGCGTAAAAATGACACCGATCTAAATTTTAATGTTGATGCCATACTCGATGTACAGGTTAAGCGTATTCATGAATACAAGCGTCAATTATTGACGGTATTGCATGTCATTCATCTTTATAACGGTATTAAAAAAGGTGATATTGATAGTCGGGTGCCAAGATTCGTATTAATCGGCGGTAAAGCGGCACCTGGTTATCGCATGGCAAAAAAAATTATTAAATTAATTAATAATGTTGCCCAGGTTATTAATAACGACCCCGTAACAGACAAGAGATTATCGTTACTGTTTTTGAAGGATTATAGGGTTTCTGCTATGGAAAGAATATGTCCTGGCGTTGATTTGTCAGAGCAAATATCGACGGCAGGCAAGGAAGCGTCGGGCACCGGCAACATGAAACTGATGATGAACGGCGCTATCACTATTGGAACACTGGACGGAGCCAACATCGAGATTCGTGAAGAAGTAGGTGATGAAAACTTTTTTCTGTTCGGTTTGACTGAAGAACAAATTGAAGCAAAGCGGGGGCATTATAATCCGGTCGCTATTATCGAGCAGGATGAAGACCTGCAGCAGGTTATGCAGCTACTGGAGTCTGGTTACTTTAACCAGTTTGAACCGGGACTCTTTGATGACCTGATTAACGCAATAAAAAGTGAGCATGACCCCTGGATGACCATTGCTGATTTTCGCAGTTACATTGATGCTCAAAAATGTGTTGAAGAGGCCTATCGGGATAAAGATCGTTGGACCAAAATGAGTATTTTAAATTGTGCAAACAGTGGTAAATTCTCAAGCGATAGAACAATTGGCGAATACAACCGCGATATCTGGAAATTAACACCACAATCGGTAACGCCCGATTAATATCGATACCAATCCCTGCTACACCTTTAATATATATGGGTGTAGCAGGTAATAAATAAGAGTGTAACAAGGGAGTATCGTTATTGCCTTAAGTCCTTAACAACACGCACAACTTCACTATCATCAGGAATGGTTTCTATACTGAAGCCCAATTTTTTAACCAGCGATAACATGGGTGTATTAATTACCAAAACTTCACCTTCAAAAAACAACATGCCTTTGGATTTGGCGGTTTGTATCAATGCCCGCATGATTCTGCTGCCTATACCTAAACACTGACAGTCATCAGCAACCACCAGCGCAAATTCTACAGAATTGCCGTCCGGATTCATCAGGTAGCGGCCAACACCCAGTTCGCTGGGGAGGTTTTCATCCTCTGTTACGGCAACAAAAGCCATTTCACGGTCATAATCGATTTGTGTGAAACGAACCATCATTTCCGGTGTTAATTCCTGTAACGCCTGCATAAACCGAAAATATTTAGTGCGCTCGGACAAGCGATTATGAAAATCTTTTTCCAAAACGGCGTCTTCAGGACGGATAGGACGGATCGTGATATTAGCGCCGTTAGCTAATTGAAAGCTCTGGGTTAATTGGTAAGGATAAGGGTGAATCGCCATGTGGGAATAAGGCGATAACTGATTGGACAATTGGGCTTTAATGCGTGCATCAACAGCCATTACGCCTTGTTCATCGACGATCAAGGGATTAATATCCAACTCTAAAATTTCTGGTAGCTCACTAACCATAGTCGATATATTCAGGAGTACATCAATCAAGGCCTTTTTATTCGCGGGCGGTAATTGACGAAATGCCTCCAGATACATGGCTGCCTTGGTTTTAGCAATCATTTGCTCAACCATATAGGCATTAAGCGGCGGCAGGGCGACGGTATTATCCTTTAAGATTTCGACCATGGTGCCGCCCAGACCAAAGCTGATGGCAGGGCCAAACACGGGATCCCTGACTACACCGATCATCAGTTCCCGGCCATTGGGCCTTTTGAACATGGGTTCAACCGTCATGCCGACTTCAGTTATTTCAGGGTGATTACGCTTAATGGCGGCTTCCATTTCCAAATAGTCGCGGGAAATCTCCTGAACACTATTAATATTAAGCTTAACCCCGCCTATATCGGATTTATGGCTAAATTCAGCCATATTAACTTTTAAAACTACCGGAAAGCGTAAGGTTTCAGCGGCAATCATGGCATCTTTGACACTGGATACCTTGATAGTCTGGGTGACTGGAATATGGAAAGCGGCAAGTATGGCTTTAGATTCCTGAGCAGTTAAAACCTGACGGCCTTCTGCAAGTACGCGCTCAATAATTAAACGGGCACCTTGCACATCGGGCTTTGCCAGTTCATCGCCAGGAGACGGGATTTGTTTAAGTAAAATCTGGTTTTGGGCATACTTGGCTAAAAATGAAAAGGCATCGACAGCCACTTCAGGTGTACTAAAGTGGGCTACCTTACTATTGGCAAAAAGATTCCTGCCTTCCTGAACTTTTGCGCCACCGGTCCAGGAAGCCAGCACCGGTTTTTTGCTGGTATTGGCGCCTTCAATGATGCTTAGCGCAACTTGGGTGGGGTTGGTCATTGCCTGAGGCGTCAAAATAACCAGTACACCGTCGACATTTTTATCTTTAAGGCAAATATCCAACGCTTTCTGGTAGCGGTCAGAGGTGGCATCACCGAGAATATCAACAGGATTGGCATGCGACCAATGTACGGGTAAGGCCTCATTTAACGCGATAATGCTGGCAGGGCTCAGCTCCGCCATCACTATACCGACATCTTCAGCACGGTCGGTACTCATTACACCGGGGCCGCCGGCATTGGTAATAATCGCCAAATGATCTTTTTTGACGACATAATTGTTGGCTAAAACCCGGGCAGCAGAAAATAATTCGGTGATGCTATAAACTCTGACGACGCCAGCTCGTGCAATGGCGGCATCAAAGACACTGTCACCGCCAACCATGGCTCCGGTATGGGACATGGCGGCTTTGCAACCCGCTTCATGACGACCTGATTTAATCAGGATAACCGGCTTTAAACGCGCGGCAGCTTTAAGGCCACTTAAAAAACGCCGTGCATCGCGTATGCCTTCCACATACATCAAGATGCCGGTAGTTTTACTATCGGTTGCGAGATAATCCAGCACTTCACCAAAATCAATATCAGCGGCACCACCCATTGAGACAACAGTTGAAAAACCGATATCTTGCACTTTAGCCCAGTCCAGGATTGCCGTGCAAACGGCACCTGATTGCGATAATAGTGCCAGACTGCCATCTTTAACCGTACCATCACCGAATGTGGCATTAAGGCATCCGCTAGGGCGAATAACGCCCAGACAGTTCGGCCCGATAATACGGATACTGTAACGATGAGCAATATCCAATACTTCTTGTTGCAGTCGTTTTCCCTCTGATCCCAGTTCACCAAAGCCGGCAGTAATAATAATGATAGAGGTAACCCCATTTTCACCACATTGTTGAACAATACCAGGGACACTTGGGGCAGGTGTGGCAATAACCACCAAATCCAAATCTTCAGGAACAGCATTTAAGTCAGGATAAGCTTTTAAGCCCAATAATTCGTCACGTTTATTGTTGACAGGATAAAGACCGCCTTTAAAACCGGCTTCTTGCATATTAAGCAATAGCCGATAACCGACACTGTTTTCGCGTTCTGACGCACCAACAATGGCAACTGATTTAGGGGTGAAAAAACGGTTTAAGTAATGAGGACCCATTGATGCTCCGTAGCAAAAAAATAGCTTGATATAATTTATAATTAAAAATATTCAATGGCTGATAAAGCGTTAAAGATTAGATAAAGCTCATTGATAGTAAAATATTTTGTTGGTATTTATGAGGCCATATAAACGTATCACTTCAGCTTGTTTCTATCTGGCGATAGTCAAAAGTCAATTAACAAAAAAGAAGAAAAGTAATAGACTATTATTTTAGTATTTAAGCCTAAGTTATATTCTGTGACATGCTGATTGTCAACCTACTATCAGCCCAAAAAGTTAAAACCTTAAATACTGTACGTAAATATGCTGGCTGCCAAGCCAAATAGTCGGGCGCATAATTATTTTCTATGAAAATTTTTAGTTTTAAACAAGCTGCTCATTAACTGATGAAGGTAAAAAGCCATGAACAAAAACTTGCAGTTGGTTAGAGAACTTCACGATGCATTTTCATGCCGTCAGGCAGAACAGGGAGCCAATCAATCCTTATCCGAAATGGATATTATACTGCGTCAGGGCTTGCTTATGGAGGAAGGGAGTAAGTTATTAAAAGCCTTTAAAGTCGGGGATATGGTCGCTATTTTAGCCGCGATGATTAATTTGTCTTATTGTGCCTTGGAAGCTATTGCCATTGCCGGAGCGGATGTTTTGGACAGGTCGGTAGCGTGGCAACATGATGGTCATGTCATCTCTTTAATGCGTCTTTTTTCTGACAAGATTAATCGTTGTACCTCGGGCAGTCCTGAAGATTATTCAGCGGTTTATTGTTTATGTGCTTATTTATCGAGAAGTTTTATTAATGCAGATTTTGATAAAGCGTTTCAAATGATTCATGATGGTAAAATGTCGCAAGCGGATTATGAACAACCCGAGGGAATGCCAAAACACAAAGTAGCTGATTTGAGTGATTGTCTTTACGAATAACACGATAATTAATTGCTTATACTTCTACATGGTTTTTTAACATAAAAGGTGGGTTAATATGGGCTGGAGAGATAAAACACAAGATGAAACCTATTCTGATGAAGAGGTTGAAAGTCGGTTGAAGGAATACATACCACACTGGTATCTGGAGAACGGCTGGATTCGCCGTAAATATAGAACCAGCGGGTGGAAAGGGACGTTAATGGTGGTTAATACGGTGGGGCATTTGGCGGAGGCGGCGTTTCATCATCCTGATCTTACGGTATCTTATGCTTTTGTGATTGTTAAATTAATGAATCATGCCGCAAAAGGCATTACCAATAAGGATTTTGAATTGGCTCAGAAAATCGAAGAGGTCATTATGTGGCAACCGGGTAAATACGGTGGCGCATTAGAAGGTACACCCGATGATCCACGGTTTAAATATCTTAAATATGATTAAGACTCCGATTAAATCATTGTCCACGAAAAGCACGAAAGACACGAAATAAATGCCGGGTTTTAATTTAACCCAATTCCTCGATTTCGTTTTATTGCATCTTGCATCGAAGCTATTTGTTCGAGTTTGGCAGCCAATCAAAACGCTTTTACCGATATGAACTGGTGCCCAAGTTCCAACTTGGGTACTAGGTTCTGTTGACGTTTCACCTCAGCCATAAAAGCACCGAGGAAAATGATAGCATCCCCATGTAATTAATAGCTTTTTTCTCATATCGTGTAGCAATTCTGCGATAGTGCTTGAGCTTACCGAACATACATTCAATGGCATGCCGCTCCTTATAATGCCAATAATCGCACTCAATATCTTCTTTTCGGTTCGATTTAGGTGGGATAACCGCTTTTATTTCACGACTGGCTAACCACTCCCGCAACTCGTTCGTGTCGTAGGCTTTGTCTGCTAAAACGGCTGAAGCATTAACATTTTCCAATAAAGATATGGCTTGCTTGCATTCAGCCTCCTGCCCGCCTGTCAGGATAAATTTGATGGGCATGCCCAAGCCATCACAAAGCGCGTGAATCTTACAACCAAATCCACCTTTGGAGCGCCCAAGTGCTTCATTCTCAGCAGAACTATATGCCGCTCCAGCTGCGCAGGCATGTGCTCTAATAACTGAACCATCCATGGAAACATCTTGTAAATCAGCGTCTTCAGCAAGATGACAGAGAATTTCACCCCATATGCCATTGATACACCAACGTGAAAAACGCTTGAAGATGCTATTCCATTTACCATACGTTGACGGTAATACACGCCACTGTGCTCCCGTACGTAATATCCACAAAATGGCAATAACAAACTGCCTGCAAATATCGGGTAAACCGATATGAACTCCAGGCAATTTTTTTAAGCTTGCCAAAATACGAGTCCACTCTTCATCACTTAATGTTATCCGCTTCATTTCATTCAAAACGACTTATTCTACCGGATTGGTGAAACGTCAACAGAACCTAGGGGATTAATGCTTTTTTTCGTGCTTTTCGTGTCTTTCGTGTCTTTCGTGGACACTGGTTTTAAACTCGTTCCGATAGTGACACTAAAACCGGTTAATCATTTTCAGCCAAATTACCGATATATTCAATTTTTACGTTAGCCACGCCATGTACACCTATTTTTTTTGCTGCACCTTGTGATAAATCAATTAATCTGTTTTTTTTAAAGGGGCCACGATCATTAACCAATACAATGATCGAGCGCCCATTACGCAAATTGGTTACCCGCACTTTGCTGGGTAACGGCAATGTTTTGTGCGCAGCGGTATATTTCTTGGGTTTAAAGCGGGTGCCCATGGCAGTACGGTTACCTGATTCATAGCCATACCAAGAGGCCAAACCCTGCTCACTATAGCCTGCAGCTGAGGGCATTGGATAGTAAGTTTTACCTTTTACCTTATAAGGTCTGTTGTAGGCGGCTTTATGACCAGAGCTATTATGTCGCGACGTTTGCGGTGTCGTTGCCTGAGACTCTGATAAGGTTGGCTCGGAAGCACAACCACTCAGTAAGCTGCTTAACAGCATTAACCCAACCAGAAATCCGGTGGGCAGGGGATATTTTGCTTTATAAAAACAGCTTGGATAAGGCATCATCTTTTTCGGTTCTCGCTAGTCTTTTGAGATTAAACGAGGTTTTAAAGGTTTAACATCAAGTTCAAAATCCATTTGAATGCGTTTTGCGATGTTATTGACTTCCTTTTTGTTTTTAAAAGGCCCTGCGATAACTTGATAGCCATCATCTTTTTTAATTTTACGTGCAGGAATAATAGGCCCTTGATGATTAAGCATTGTTGCCAGTTCCTGCGCGTCTGCTTCGTTATCAAAACTGGCCACTAAAATTGACCAGTCGCTATCTTTTAACTCTGCAACAATCGGTTGTTGATAGAGTTGTTCAGGATGCTTTAGCTGCACTGCATTTGCAGAAAGGCTTGCCAAGTCCGTACTTTGGCTAAGAATGGGTACGGGAATGCCATCCGAGCGCTCTATAATTTGATCGACTTTCTCCCAATCGATAGCAACATTTTTCTTGGTGCTGATTTTATGTAATTCTTTTAATAACTGTTTTTTAAGTTGTGGCTTGGCCTTTGCCCATTTTTGCAGTGGTTCGGTCGCTTCAAGATACAGCATGTCCTGATGCCAGCCAGCCAGATAGGGCTGGTGAACTATTTGTACCGGCATGCCTACTGAAGCTTCTTTAAACAATACTTCAATATCCTCGGGATAAAGTTGTATGCAACCGTGGCTAATTTGCATACCAATGCCATAAGGCTTGTTGGTGCCGTGGATGAGATAACTGGGAAAACCAAGGCGCATGGCAAAGAGTCCCAGTGGATTATTGGGACCTGCGGTGACTACATTAGGTAACGGGTCGCCTTTTTCCAGATGTTCCTTGTGTATGGAAGCGGGGACCACCCAACTCGGGTTGGCTTTTTTGGCTATGATACTGGTTAATCCTTTTGGGGTGTTCCAGCCTTGACGACCAATGCCAACAGGATAAGTAACGACTTTGTCCGACGGTTTTTTGGGATAGTAAAATAAGCGCATATTCGCCAGATTAAGGACAATGCCTTTATGAGGCGTATCCGGCAGAATAAATTGCAAAGGCAATAATACGCGGCTATTTAATGGCGGCGTCCACGGAGATACAGACGGGTTGGCTCTGCTGATATCGTTATAGCCCAAGCCAAAATGGCGGGCAATATCAGACAATGTGTCGTTTTCTTGGGTGTTTACTGCGGCAATCGTGCCGACCACCGTTTGTCCGTCGGCTAATTGAAACTCATGGGTTTCCATGTTTTCTATTTGTGGCCGGCTTTTTTGCCGACTATCTTCACCCCGAAAAGTCAGATCTTCATTTAGATCGGGGAAAAATTTCAGATGTTGACAACCGCTCATTAAAATACTGATCAGTATTATGCCGACTAATTTGATGGCCGGAGATGTTGGTTTTTTAAAGTCTGCCAGGTGCATTTGAATGTTATCCAAAGGTGATGTATTCACAGTGATCAATACCACAGCGTTGAACCGTTATGGTATTGGCCATTTTAATACAAGGGAACTTAATGGAATATTAAAGCGCCACTAAAATAGTGTCCAGCCACTAATGATAGCCCTTGCAAAATGTGAGCCTATTCTTCGCAGGGAATTGCCTTATGGTGAGGTGCGAAGCCAGTAAGTTTTATGCATACTAAAGTATCGACGAATAGCTTGTGGCAATCCCCTATGCAGATTACCCAATTTGAAACCCAGCCATTTCAAACCCGTCCGCAGTGCTGCGGAGGGAATTAACCAGGGTGCATGTATAAGCAGGTAACGCATTTCCGAGATCACAAAACGTAAACCTTCACCGGACGCGCCACCAAATGTTTGTTGTAGCCACGACGTATTGGTATGGAACACACCGATATCAAAGTAACGTTTAAATTCGTCCACAAAACTGTAGTCATGAGAGTGAAATACTTGGGCATCGGCGCAATAGGCAATTTTCCAGCCACCAACTAACATCTTTCCGGCTACATAAGTGTCTTCATTCATTATCGTATGGACGGGAAAACCGCCCACTTGCATGAGTGCACTGCGCCGAAAAGCGGAAAAAGAATTGGATATAAAGATTGTTTTGATGCCAAAGCGGGTGCGGTCTGCCATACTGCGCAGCTGGCTTTTGGCGGGATAATTAAAAAGACGGGCATGCGCGGCCATGGGGCCTGCGTCCCGATGCGGAAGCTGGCGCCCATAAGCCGCACCAACTTGCTCGTCATTAAATGCGGTTAACAGGTCTTCGATAGCAACGGCATTGGCTAATAAGGCATCTTGAGTCAGAAATACGATGATATCCATTGCCGACAGCTTGTTCACACCAAACTGGCGAGTGCCGCCGTGATTAAACTCTGATTTTGAAATTACCTCGACAGTAAAGCCTTGGGCACGAGCCAAGGCGACGGTAGTGTCGCTGGAAGAAGAGTCAATGACCAACAGATAATCCGGTTTTCGGGTCTGTAGTGCGAAGGCTTTTAGCCAGGATTCCCAGAGACTCCCTGCATTTAACGTGGGTACGATAAGACCGACCTTAATCATTATGAAGACTCCTTGACCAGTTGTTGTGGCTGATTTTTTTGATTATGATTATTCAATACTTGCCAGACCTGTTCACCTAATCTAACGGGATTAAGTTGTTGTTCGACATACTGTCTGCCACTCCAAGACATTTGTTCCCATTTTAAGCCATCGCCCACTGCTTGCGCTTTACGTAGCACTTCGCAGACGGATGCTTCCGTTCTATCAAAAACAAAGCCCGCTCCAGCCGATTCCAGGTGATCCCATGCCAAGCCTTTGGCTACCAATACAGGACGTCCGACAGCCATGGCTTCGGCAACCACATTGCCAAAATTCTCGCGCATACCGCCCGCTTCTTCCAAGCCTGAAGGCAATGCCAGAAAATGGCTGGTCGCCAACAAGTCCAGTACTTCGTCGCGCTCCAGATAACCGTTATAACGGATAGCGCCTTGGGCCTGCTCAACCAGCGCCTGAAACTCTTCAAAATAAGCGCCATTGACGCTTCTTCCGGCAATCAATAAGCGATCCGCAGGACGGCGAACTTTTAACCAGGCTCTGATAAAGGCATTGATGCCTTTTTCTTGCTGAATGTGTCCCAAAAAGCAGATGTTCATGCCTTCCTCGTCAGGAAAGGGCGCAACCTTAATATCCCGACTATCGATACCATTAGGAACCAGTAATACGCGGGCATCTTTGCCAAGCACGTTGCGTACGCCTTCGGCTTCGGTATCGCTGGTGCAATGTACGGCGATAGCCCGGCGCAGAGTCGGAAAGGTCAACCATCGATAGAATAGCCATTTGTGGGGTTTTTCCCGTCGTATCAGTTCAACATGCTCCGGCATCAGTCCGCCATGTACCGCCACCATAAACGGGCGTTGCAGCACGACACAAAAAATGGCGGCAAGGGTCGATGGCCAGGTGGCAATGCCGTGGATATAAACTACCGGTGCCTGTAAGCACAGCTTAAACAGCATCGGGATAGCCCCCAGGCCAAAGCCCCAACGCCTGAAGCCGTAACAACGATAAAGTTTAACGTCAACTTGCTTGCCAAGACGCACATCTTCAGGCTTCAGTCGGCCGGCAATTGATTCATCGGAAGCGACCAAAACCATTTTATGATTACGTTCCGCCCAGGCTTTGGTTAAAACACTGGCAGTAACAGACACGCCGCCATAACCTTTGGCTGGGGGTATATGTGTGGTTACAATAGCTACTTTCATCGTATTTCTCCTGAAACTGTTGGCGAATAAATAAAGACCTTGATGAGGTTCGTGTGGAATAGCTGGTTTGTTTTCATTTTTTATTACCTTCCATAGGCAAAAAATCCACGCCAAATACCGACGAGATTGTAAAAAGAATAAGCCAGTTTTCTAGGGTTTAATGAAATCAGGGCGAACAGCATTTTCAGCAGGGGAGCGACAAACATTTTGCGAGCAATGTAGTAAAGAATGTAGGCATCCTGTTGATTGGCAAATTTTCTGATATAGGCGCCAACTCCGGTGGAATACATCAACATTCTTCCGGTTCCCAGCTTGTAGTGATCTTTATCGGGGTGATAAATTTTTATTCCCGGGGTATAAAAGGCCGTATTGCCTACCCGAAGTAAACGATACAAAAGTTCAAAACCCTCGCCTCCGGAATATTTGGAGCCAATGCCAAAATCGTGATCCAGATGGAACTGCTTGGCGTCAATCTTGTTTCGATCAAAAAACTGCGTGAACTCTACGCCCATCATTTGGAAGCGTGAAAAATATTGGGCTTTACTGCTGTTAACACCGATGCTAAAACGGCTGGAGGAAAAAGCATAGGAACCGGCAACCAATATGGAAAGATTTTTGCGTTTGGTAAACTCGGCGACTACTTGTTTTAAAACTTCTTTGTCATATGCGCAATCGTCATCGGGGAAGGCAATAATTCTGCCTTGAGCCAAGCCTATACCGTAGTCTCTGGCTCTGGCGTTACCGACAAAATCTACTTTTATATGCCGCATAGTAAGGCAATCGTTAAACTGCCTAACGATAGCGTCAATTTTACCGTCCCTGTTTTGATCGATGATGATCAACTCAAAATTTTTATAGGTTTGACATGTTAGAGACGTTAAAAAATCAGCGACATCTTTATCTCTTCCCAGTGTTGCTAAAACCAACGAAATTTTCATAGTGTTCACCTTGTTTGTGTACCGGCTTTTGCCTGCACATAGATAGTTGCCTCATACCAGGTAAACATGAGTGCAAATTCCAGGCCGGCAAAACCATCCAAAAAGCCACCCCGGAATACGAAGTGGTATAAAAAACGGGCGAGAATTCTTAGCCATGACCGTCCCAATAAAACGCTTAAGCGTCCCCGATTGGTCATTACTGCATCGGTGGGTGGTTGAAGTTGCACCTCTTGTGCGGCTTTATCAACGTGTTTATGCATCCATTCGATAATTTCGCCATGATAAAAATAGTGCTCGTAAGGAATTACGGCGTGTCCGATTCGACAGCTATTAATAACGGCTTCACCATGTCCGGTATGGTTGCGGACAAAGCGGGTAGTGTCCCTGCGTACCAGTCTTGGATGATAAATCGGATAGCCTGGTGCGTGATTTAAGCGTTTACCGCGCAGATAAAGTACCGACGGCACCATCATCACATCAACCGAATCGGTGCCCACCATCTTGGCTTCAAACCAGTCATAAAATGTTTGAGGGTAAATTTCGTCAGCATCAACGAATAATATCCAGGGTGTAGTGATAGCGCATTGCTTGATGGCAAAGTTTCGTTGTTCAGCAAAACCCGGCCACGGATTAACATAAATTTGGCAATCCCGGCTCTTGGCTATGGCTACCGTATTGTCGGTGCTTCCCGAGTCCACTATCACAACGGGATAGTGTTGAGGAATAGCCGCCAGACAAGCTGGTAGATTGGCTTGCTCATTTTTGGTCAGAATAACAATAGTTAGCATAGTCTTGGTTTAAAATTGTTGGCATAAACTTGGAAAAAACAGTAAGTCCACTAAAAGCATAAGAATATTCATAGGGATATCAAGTTGTTGATATCCATGAGCAGTAACGGTAAGGTAAACATCCACCGGCATCGTCTTTCGCGGACAAAGCACCATTTTTAATTTTTCACAGCATATAAATTGATGTAAATACCCAGTCCAAAATAATTGATTAAACCGGCAAACGGAATCTGTAGAAATTTTACCAGGCCATCAACAAGAGCGGCCGGTTTGCCTTTTAGTCTTAATCTTTTGGATGCTGCGTTAAACGGGACGCGGGTTATTTGCTGCATCTTGACAACCCGAAAGCCGTTGCGCTCAACCAAGGCTGTTAAGCCCTGTTCGGTAAAGTAATTGACATGTTCCGGCACCCATAAACAAGCGTTATCCTTGGTGCCCAGCAACTTGACTAAAAATGAATTGTAATTAGGTACGGCGCAAGCCAAAACACCGCCTGATGCCAAAAGGGCGGATACCTTGCTGATTGTTTGATCCGGTTCCAGCAAATGCTCCAATACTTGTGACATCATCACAACGCCAAACTGTCCGGATGGTTCGTAATTCTCGAACATGACGGCAAGCGGCTCATCACCATTCAAATCTTTAAAGACATCGTTTTCATAGCTGCCAGGATTAATACTAATAGTTTGATAACCAAATTTTCTAAGAGCCTGGGTGTAAAAGCCAAAGCCCGAGCCAATATCAAGCGCCTTACCATTGCCCGAACTATTTAGCCGATTGGCTTGATAACTCATACGATCAGCATCGACTTTACAGTTGGGAAAGAGAGTTTCTCTGGCTAATACGTCTTCCAGCGTTATCGCTTGGGTAAGGGCCTGGCCTGAGTATTGATAAATGGATTGTAACCATTGCATATGTGGCGGCCGATTTAAGAATCCGGTTCCACAACTTTCGCAGCGGTAGATACGAAACTCTTTATGGCTTGAGTTTTCAGTATAGTGAAAGTTTTTTTGACGCCAAAATTTTATTCTTCCGCCGCCACAGCTCACACATTTGTGTAAAACATCGCCATAAATTTCTGAAGCTATTGATGCATAAGTCATAACATTCCCCTGTATTTATTTGATAACCGGTTGACCAGGAAGCTGGTTTAAAAATATTTTATCTTTCATGTAAGGAAACGGTCAGACCGTCAGCTCGTTGTCTGCTATGTCTTCTTCTGTCGGCTTTCTTACTGCGTTATTTTTAGCTCTGATATAGCGCCATGGTCTGGCCAGGATGGTTAAAACCAGTGTCTCAACGCCAAAATAAACGGGATTAGCCATGGCGGCACCGGGTAAACCGTAAGTTTTTACCATCAGTGGAATGCTGATGGCCGCCGTAACTGCACCACAGATGCGCCCCAGTAACAACAAGCGTGTCCGTTTATTAGCCAGCAGCGGCTGCGATACCACAGTACCCAAAGCATGTAGCGCACAGCCAACGGCTATGGCCGGCATCAGATCTACTGCCGCATGATAGGATTTTGCCAATACCCAGGAGGCTATCAAATCGCTGGTAGCCAGCAATAACAACACGCCGGTAACCCCTAAAATAAAAACACAGGCGATCCATATCCATAAGATTTTAAAGGCTTCCTTGCTCTGGTTTAACGAATACAATTGAAAATAAACCGGTTGAAAGATACGTAACAAAACCATGGCACTGCGATTAAACGCTTCGTTGATGATCAGGTAAGTCGCTGCATATAAACCCACCTCGGCAGCCGTCATCAAATAACCAATGATGTAGCGATCACCCAAGCCGTTGATCCAAAATATCAATTCCATCGGGATTAACGGTAAAGCGTATGTCCATACATCGGTTTTAAACGAACGGGCGATAACCGGACGCTTTTTTTTTGGTAATTTCTTGTCCTGTACAAACGACCAGGCCATATTTGAGAGCATGCTTGCCAGGATGTAACCCAGTAAAACCCACTCTGTTTTTTGGTCGCCCCACCAGACCAGCGATACCGCAAACAAGGGACGCAAGATGCTGTCAGTGGTTTGCCACAAGCTTGCGCCACGTTGTTTACGCTCGCCGATCAGTAACTGGATACCGAGTTCGCGGCGAACGGTTACTACAAGAAGAATACCTGCCAGCATCAACAGCCAAAAATCGCTGTGTGTGAAATAGCTGTATGCTCCACCACCCACTATTAGCAGCATTATTGCTACGGCTGTTGAGCGGGTAGTCAGACGGGTCACCACAGCGTATAAATCTGCTCGCTCCCATTTATCCATACACTCCGGCAATAAACGCATGCCGGCACAGATAAAAGGATAGGAAAACAGGGTAACGCCCAGCGCAACAAAACCATTCAATAAAGCAACTTGTCCGTAAACTTCAGGTGTTACCAGTTCGGTAAGAAAACGGGTTCCTGCCAATAAAGCGCAGGCGGACAGTAATTGTCCAAACAGCGCCCAGAAGGCGTCGCCGAATAGTTGTTTTTCTTTTAACAGTCCGAACATGATTTTTCCTTTTGATGGCTTGTTATCAGGAGGGACGCTGGTAATACGATTTTGATACTGTCGGGTTTGTCATCAATGGTGCCAAAGCAGGCTGATAGCCTGTACCCAAGACGGTCCCCCACAAAAACATCAATATCGCGTTTTGCGGGAAATACTCCCACATATTAAACGTCAGTCCGGCAACAAAGATAAACATCATTACCACGCCTTTTTTGGGATGGGCTGACATTTTTGTTGTTGTCCATAAAAAGAAAATATACGCCAGCAGACCAATCAGGCCATAACCGTTCAGCAAGAATAAATACAGGCTGTCAGAGTCAAATTGGCCTTTAAAATGTTCGGCACCATAAAGAACATTGATGGTATTTGAGCTTAAACCCAGTCCCCAGCCGAATAGGACATCGGCAGGATCATTTATTTGCTCGGCAAATATCCGTTGCCATAAACCTATACGACCATCTTCGGTTGGGTTGGCATCATCGCGGCCACTGATCAAGGGACTGGATGCCAATACCAACGCTCCTATGGCAAATATGGGTGCCGGTATAATCAATGCCCAGCGATCTCTTGCCCGGAGCAACGCAAAAATCTGGAAAAAAACCACCAGTAGTGAGCTGATAAAGGCGGTTCGCGAGCCACTTAGTAACGCTAAAAATACGCTGATAGCGACCCACTTTCCCATTGCCGGAACCATTGAGAACAGTAGCGCACAAGTTGCCATACTGGCTCCAAACAGGTTGGGGCTGACAAAAGTACCGAATGGTCGTCCACCGCCCAGAAATGATACTCCGAACAAATGTGGTGACCACAAGGCCTGGGCTATTGCCAATAGGGCTTCAAAGGCGATGTAATAACGGAGGTAACAGGCAAATTTATAGATAACATGGTCGCCGCCGCCCAAGCGACTGGCGACGAAGCCAACCAATGCTACAGGCAGGTATTCAAAAACACGCAGACCGGCTAATGGCACTACCCAGGGCAAGTCCAAATATAGTGCATAGCCGGTTTCAAACAGCACATAAGTTGCCACTACAGCCAAAAATGCAAATATTTGGCTGGTTAACAGACCGCCCCGTAAGCGTGTTTCAAAAAATGCGTAGGCAACAAGCACCATCAACATAACTTCGCGAAGAATACGCAAACCAAAATCCTGTTCGCCATAAACTTCCTTCACGCCTGTCCAGGCTGACTCTACCTGAGGCAAAGAAGCCAGTATCGACATACTGACGAGGGCAAACAGCAGGATGGGCAAATCTCTTTCAAAGCGTATAGTCATCTTATGCCCGGCCTTTATGATCTGGTTTTTTCGTCACTTTCACAGCAGGCAGATAGCGATGCTTTCGGCGTTTTCCAGACCAGTCTGCCATCGCTTGATATCCGGCCATTCAGGTTGACTGGCTTGGCTGTGCCATCCTGGCTGATGAGTGCTACCAGCATGGCTTCCCGAAGTATGGACAAGCCAAAATCCTGTTCACTATAAACCGCTTTCACACCCGTCCAGGTAGCTTCGGCTATCGGTAAGGAAGCCAGTGTCGAGGTACTGGTCAGGGCGAACAGCAGCATGGATAAGTTCTTTTTGATTTGTATTTTCATGTTACACCTCTACCTCATCATCAAGCTCTACTGTCACTTTTTCGGCAGCCAAATAGCGACTATCCTGATTTTTTCCAAACCAACCTTTTACGGTCTTATACCCTGAATTGCTCTTGGCTTCGATGTTGGTTTGGTTATAGGCATAGCCATAATAAGATGACTCTTCTTTCATATCGTTGATAATAAAACCATTCGGATTGACCCCGACCTGTTTAAAGCGTCTGAAGCTGACCTCCAGTTCCTGAGCCGTGTAGCGACCTTCCTTAACTACTAAAAAGGTAGCGTCAGCGTGTTGGCCCATAATAGCGGCGTCGGTTGCACCCAAAATAGGGGGTGAATCGATTACGATATGATTATAAAAACTCTTCAGCTGCTCAAGGGTCTCTTCCAGATTACCGATAACCAGTAATTCTGCAGGATTTAGTACCATACTGCCACGTGGTATAAAGTCCACACCTATATCGGGCAAACTGATGATGACTTCACCGAGCGTGGCCCTTCCAGCTAAAAGATCGGAAAGTCCCGGTTGTTTGTCAACGGAAAATGCTTCATGCAACCGGCCATTACGCATGTCAGCGTCAATAATTATCACGCGTTTCTTGATACTCGCCAGTAGTGCTGCCAAGTTGGTACTAACAAAAGATTTACCCATACTCGGTGCAGGACTACTAACCATAATGACTTTGCTGGCATTACTGTCCATAGTCGCTTCCAGAGTGGTACGCAAACCGCGCAGCGACTCCACGGAAATATCCAGTGGGTCTTGACTGGCCAAAATACCCGGTTCGTGATCTTTACCCTGATCAATCAAACGCGCCAGTTTACGTTGTTTCTTGCTATGCGGAATAGCGGCAAAAAGTGGTAAACCTACTTGATATTCCAGCATGGCAGGATAATTATCGTGACGTTGCAGGGAGTTTTTCAGAAATACTTGCGCCGATCCTGCACTCAAGCCCAGTAAGCCGGCAAGGGTTAGCAGCATGCCGGGGTTTGGCCAGTATGGTTTTTCAGGTGTTACCGCCAAATCAATAATTCGTGAGTTACCGAGTGAACCGGCAGCGGCAATACGTTGTTCCTGGGCACTATTGAGCATTGAAGTATAAAGTTCGGTATTGACCTTTACATCACGCGACAGGCTGACCACGCTTTGTTGAGTGCGGGGTAAATCCTTGATACGTTTTTCTAAAGCGCTGAGTTTGCTGTCAATACGTTTAATTTGTGCGTTGGTCGATATCATGTCTGGATGGGCAGATTCCAAGCGTTGATTCTGTTCGTCATATTTTTGTTTGAGTTGAATGCCCAGTGTTTCCATTTCTGAGGCTTGTTTGAGTAATATTTCAGCCTCGGCAGATATATCAACTGCGCCATGTTTTTGTCTGAAGATGCTGAGGCTTTGCTCCGACTTTTCCAGGCGATCCTTAATAACAGGCAATTGACTTTCAAGAAAGCTTAACTTTTGTGAAGCTTCCGCAGATTCCCAATTAACAGTCGCGCTGACATAAATAGTGGCAATGTCATTGACTGATTTAGCCAGTTGCGTTGGATTATTGCCTTTAAGTTCGACGTTGAGAATATCTGTGTCTTTGGAAACTTCCTTGACCGAAAAAGCTTTTTGCAAAGTTTCTATGGCAGCCAACGAGGTTTTCCGGGTTAATTCAAAATGGGTTCCGCTATGGGCAGCGAGCTCAGCGATATTAATCATCAACGGTACTTCTTCACCCAGATCAGCAGTAAGGATTTCGCCTGTTTGTCCTTCAAGCAAGGTTTCATCTTTAGGGCCGAGTAAGCGAAAATGGCCTTTTTCTAGCGCGATAATGGTAAATTCTTTATTCAGATAACGATCCGGTAGGGTGAAGGACGTTATCTTTAGCTTTTCGCCGCCCCAGGCCCAGCGATCAAGCCCTAACCAGGGCGTGGCAACCCCGTCATGGCTATCATGATGGCGGGCCACCGTTTTTCCAATAACGGGGAAGTAATAAGCTGAATATTCCACCATCAGGTTCAGATCATCGACCACCTTACCAAGTACTGACCTGGATCGGAGGATTTCCACTTCACGTTGCGCTCTCGGATTATCGGTTTCGTCCGAGGCACCATTAGGCTCACTACGAAGCGGTGCAGCGAGCAACGCCTTGTTTTTATCGATCCGTAACAGCGCATCAGCTTTATAAGTGCGTGGGGCAAGAATCAAATAGATTGATGTGATCAGTAAAACCGATACCAACGTTAACAAAATGGTTTTTTTGCCTTCGATGAGCAAATCTACATAATCGCGGATACTGACGCCATGCTCTTCGATCCTGTGCGGATTTACTGGCTGGAACTGTGTAGTAGCTTCATTTTGTGAATACATAGTTTTCATATCTCAATTGTTTGAAAAACCAATAGCCTTAAAAGGCTTTTACATGCCTTGGGTTGCTGCAAGTGACATCATTGATGTGAATGATCCCGGCAGTATTTGGTTTAGAACACGTGACCATTGGGTAACGCCTGCGGTGCCTACGAATACGGTATCATGCGCTTGCAAGGCAAACTGGTCGCCCAAGATCATTGCATCAGGAGAGCCGGCATTTAAATGGAAAATCTCGGGATTCATATCGCCTGGTCGAATCACATAAATTTCTTCCGGTCTGGAGGTGTTTAAGTCAAAACCATAAGCTTCTCCCAGAGCCTGTGCCAGTGACATTTTACCTTTGTTTATCTGCAGGGCTTGTTGTCTACCGACTTCACCCAGCATTAATACTTTATTGTCTCTATGGTCAGGGATATACAGTACATCGCCATCCTTGAGCAGCAAATTTTGAGTAGAGTTACCCTTTGCATAGAGTGCCAGTACATCAATCTTGTAGGATTTGCCATCGCGTGCCAGAGCAACGTTGCTCATGTCGGCATCTCCGGTTACCCCGCCAGCATGGCTGATCGCTTCGGAAATAGTTAACGGTGTTTCATTCATGGACTGAACACCGGGTACTTTAACTTCACCAACGATAGCGGCCCTATGGCTTTGAAATGACAGCACACGGATATCAAGTTTGACTTTCTTAAAGTATTTGGACAGTTCGCTGGTCAGTTCAGTCCTGGCCTCGGTAATGGTTTTTCCACCGACATGAATACTGCCCACATAGGGGTAATACAGGTCGCCATTGTCATCGACCACTTTACCGGCCAGTTCTGGAGTTATCCTTTCACCACCGGGATCATTCAGTTCCGGATGCTCCCAAACCGTAACCTGCAAGCGATCTTGTGGCCCGATTTTATAGCTCACTTTACTGATATCCACTGGCGGAAGGTTATTATCCGTTTTCAGTCGGGCATTTTCCCGCTCAATGATCAGGTCCGCCGTAATTGGCACGATTGGGGTTTTACCCTTGGTCATTCTGCCATTTTTCATCATCGGCACTTCCAGCTCCGACAAGTTATTTTCTGCTTTCATATTCATGCCCGGTGTTAATGAGCAAGCGGGTAACAGTAAAATCAGTGATAGGAGACTCAACTTAAACATAACGATGTTTCCTTAATAAGCGTTTTTATTGATAAAACCTGTTAGTACGGTGCGTAGGGCAATTTCCAAATCGAACCACACTGACCAATGCTGGATGTAATATAAATCGTGTTCTATGCGTTGGTTTAAGTCGGTATCGCCGCGCCAACCGTTGACTTGAGCCCAGCCGGTGATGCCAGCCTTGACCATATGCTTTTTCATGTAATTGGGCACCTGGTCTTTAAATACTTCGACAAAATCCGGGCGTTCCGGTCTGGGTCCAACCAGAGACATATCGCCTTTAAGCACATTGATTAGCTGCGGAAGTTCATCAAGGCTGGTTTTACGCAAGAAACTGCCAAATCTGGTGGCTCGGTTTTCACCCGACTTGGCCCAAACCGCACCGGTTTTGGCTTCTGTGCCAACAGGCATTGAACGAAACTTCAACATGGTAAAGGGAAGATTGTTCCAGCCAATCCGTTCTTGTCGATAAAACACCGGACCGTTTGAACTCAGCTTGACGCCGATAGCGATAAAGGATAGTAACGGACTAATCAGTATCAGGATGATCAGCGCAAACAATCTATCGACGAATGCCTTGATATAACCATTAAAGCCTTGTAGTGGAGAAACCAAAAAATCCAGGGTTGGAATCCCCGCCACAGTATTCAGACTCAGAAATTTACTTTGCTTGAAAGCAAAGCAATCAATAACTAAGCGAATACTGACCGGTAAATGTCGCAGTTGATATTGGGCGCGATCTATCAGCGATTCACCGGTAAAGGCAATCCAGACTTCATCAATGCCTTCGGTGGTGACAATGTCGGCGAGGTCTTCCAGTTTTCCAAGTTGTGGCAGCGAAAAGTCACCGGCCAGATTTCTGTTAACGGCGCGGTCATCGACATAACCGATAACTTCCAGACCTGCCCAAGATGAATGATTTAATTGTTTACTAACAGCAATGGCCATCTGATTTAAGCCGACCAGAATGATACGGCCCTGAGACCAGCCACGAGTTCGTAGCCAACGCAATAAATGCGAAAACAGGGTGCGTGCGGTGAGCATGAATAACAAGCCCGTACCACACCAGGTGATGATCCAGCGATAACTGGAACCGAACCAAAAATGTAAACGTATCAAAGTAACGATGGCAATAACCGAGACGATGGCAAATACCCACGCCCTCACGATACGGGCGGTTTCGCTGCGCATGGTGTCATTTCGCCAGGGACGGTAAACCTGGCCTATTTCGAAAAAGATAATGGTCGCTAAAATACCCAGAGCGATAACAATGCGATAATCTTTATTGATGGCGACTTCGTGTAGCCAAAAATAATTGGCAACCCAAGCGGCAGCCAATAACATGGCGATATCGATAAGTCTCAGCAAGATGATCACTGTGTGTCCATATTGCTTGAAGAGCCCGTTGAAAATGTTGCCTAATCCAAGTGCCATAATCGCTAAACCCCTATGCGGTCTGTGTTCAATGATGAACAGTGCAAGCCGTTCATCCCAAAGTCATCACGTCCGGCAACAGGTGCTGGTCGCTATGATTGGTTCAAAGAATACAGGGGCAACATGAGAGCAAACCGCTGGGTTTGATTAAGATTGGATGAAGACAGGGATTATTTCAAGAATATTCACGCGGAGCAGGATTTCTCCGCGTGAATTTAAACGGTGAACTTTAATACCGGGTCAAGCGCTCATAGTTGGAGCGCGAAAGCACATAAACCGGGCTGTTGGTGGTTGGGATGCTGGCGATACCTGAGTTATTAACCGCCAACTCTTGAAGGTGGCCAACCACATCTACCAGTACCCACGTTTTGCCGGGATCGAGTTTAAGTGGCCAGTCGGCAGTTGCCTCATCAGTCCGCCAAAGCATCAAGGTTTCGCCAAAGTAAGCGGTCTGTATATTGGCATCTTTGGCGTCAACGGCTCGGTAAGGCAGGCCGTCGATCAAGGCGCTGGCTGTATACATGGCAGCCTCACCAGGCTTGTGGCCCATCGAGTAATCCCAAATTCGGCCATAAGCCAGGTCATATTCATGACCTATGCAGAAAGCCAAACCCAGATAATCGCTGCGACTGTTGACCCAGGCGATTATTTTAGCGACTTGCTCGGCTTGCCAGCGGCGGCCGGTCAAACCATGCATGGCTTTGGCACCGGTCTCGCCCAGCCAGAACGGTAATTTATTGGTTTTGCCGAGGCTTGCGTAAGTCATTAATACGCCCCGTTCATCTTCGCTTTCGCCATTGCCAATGGGGCCACCGAAGCGTGGCGCTTTTTGGGGGTAGGCATGAACGTCCCAAGCATCCTGGTATTGATCCAGTCCCAGTTGCAATACCTGCTTAAACCACTGTCCCGCGCCTTCTTTATCCCCCGGTCGCACCAGGCTACCACCAACATAATGGGCATCGCTACGTACTTTGTGCGCTTGTTCATATTCCCATTTGGCACGTTGTACCCAGTGCTCAGGCTCACGCAGTTTTTGCCATTGCGCTTCAGCGCGAATGTCGATTTCGTTGGTCGATTTAAAAAAACGGGTAAATGCCGAGGCGGTCTTGATAAAATCCTGGCCATCGGCAGGGGTATCATTCAGCCAGTTGCTATCACCTGAGGAGTCTGCGAACAAGACCAGATCAAGTTGTTTAGCACGTTCCCATTGCGTCTGGTATTGCGGATCAAATCCCGGATAGCTGCCGAAGCTCTTGTAAATGCCCATCCGTTGTAGCCAGTCAAAGTAACCACCGTCGTGATTAAAGCTTTTATCGCCGTCGGCCAAGGCATAATAATCGTTATTCCACAGTTTTTTCTTGTCCAGGCGCTGTTTTTGCTCGGCGGTGCCCAGTACGATTGAAAAGCCGTCGGCTGGATAGTTCATAATCAACTGACCGGCGGGCGAATACAAAGAGGCATAAACGGCGTAGTAGCCGGGCTTGCTAATCTTGTCGAAGTTTACGTCAACTTCACCGGGGAACAGTCCACTTATTTCCTGAGTCGCAACCTCTTTACCACTATAGTCAACCAAGCGCAGGCGCAGTTTTGCCTGAAAGCTTGGCAACGGTACCGGCAAGCTGGTTTCCTCCAAAACAGGATGCCAGCGCATATCTACTTTTAGTTTGAGTGCTTCATCCGGATACGGAAGATTGGCCGGTGCGTCTACAAAGATAAGCGGACGTAACCGAGAGGCGATTTTGTTAAGGGCAAGGTCGGCCTCGGGATCGGTCAGTTGAGTTTTTATTGAATCCAGTGCTTGGCCTGCCGGATCGGTGAAGGAGCCGGCAAAGTAAAAGCGTTGGTCTTTATCATGCTGCATCACCAGCTTGACAAGCAGGCTGTGCCAACCTTGCGTGAGATTTAAGTCGGCAAGACGGGGTGCTTCGGCTTTATCTGATAGCGCAGTTGCTATCAAACCTTCTGTCGTCAGGCCGTGTAGCAGAGTTTTAAATTGCTCCACTGAAGACGACAATTCAGGCGATGGTTTTGGATCTTCAGCCAGTTTGACCGGCTGGCCATCCAGCCAAACGGCCGTTTTGATGCCGGATTGTTGTAAATGCAGGAGCGCCTGAGTGACCTGATCGACATGCAGGTAAAGTTGTGCGTAGCCACTGCCACGCGACCAGCCATAGGAATGTCGGGTATTAGCCTCAATGTCTGTAATTCCATTGGCTTGGGTCGTTGCCATACGCCAGGTTTGCATTTCACCGCCCATCATTTGTAAACCAAGATAGGGTTGGTCAAGATTGGGGCGTAATGTGGTTTCGGTATCCAGCCCAAAAATGGACATACCGGATAAGCCGTCCTGCAAACCACCCACCAGCCAGGCTTCCGGCACACCGTCTTTAAGTGGTATCGGTATGTCTGTAGCCATCGCTGTCGGTGCAGGCATCTTGCCGGATTTGGCCGGATCGGCAAGAAAATTAAGCACCTCCTGGTCGCTTTTTGGCTCTGCCAACACACCAATAATGCAGTGAAGGTTGTCCATTATTACGGCGGCCGGCAATGTCGGCAGATTTAAGTTATGGGCGAGAGTATCGGCTTCCGGTCCAATTAAATAAGAGACTGACAAATTTTCATAGCTGGGCCGTGCTGCATCCAAGCCCAGTCCGCGAAACAGGATGTCATTTTTGCCGGTTTTACCATCAAGCACCAGAAGCTGGCGATTGGCCGCTGGTAGTATCTTGGTCAGTGCCAGAAAGCGATTTCTTGATCGGGCTTGGGTAGCGCTCATCCAGTTGTCCAGCGGTGTTTCCAGTTTCATCAGGAAAGCATCGAAAACTTTAGTACCGTCGGCCTTACCGGTATTATTGATTTCCAGCCAGTGATCCCCCGGCAATATAGTGACGGTAGCGGTGGCTTGCAGCCATTGATATTCCCAAGGTGTTGAATTTGTTATCGCGTAACTACCACGTGTCGCCAGCCCATCTGGTTTTGCTCCGGCTTTAATTGTAAAGGTTTGGTTAACCTGGGAAACTTCACCACCACTTTTGTAGCGGGCAAAAAATTGGTATTGTCCGGGAATAATTTCCGGGTTAAGTTCAAAACGAAAACTTGCGTCCCAGCTTCCAAAACCTTGGTGAAAAACCTGAACTTCGTCTTTTTCAGTTAATAGTGAATCGGTACCTGGGCCGGCAGTCGCTGTGCCTGGTTGAACCTGTAAAGAAGGCTCTTTTTCTGCTGTGCCAAATGCGGGAGCAGTACCTAACTCCAGCAGCACCAGTGGCTTGTCTGCAGTACCGCTGGTCGGTAAAGAGGACAATGGTGGAGCCAGTATAAAGGCTTCGAAGATTTTGGCATCATGGCCGGCGCCGCTATTGCGTACCTCGATAATGGTATCATCGGCTTTAAGGTTTACCGGAGCTTCAGCGGTTATCCAGGCATAATCCCAACCCTTGGGCTTCATGGCCAATGTGGCACGCAGTTCAAGTTTGGCTTGATCAGGCCCTGCCCATATTTCGAAAGATTGCACACAGACATTCGGATCGCCACCCTGTTTCCAACGCGCCAAAAAGTTATAGGGTTTGGCCGGAAGGCCGGGATTGACCTTGAAACGAAAGTTAACTTTCCAGCTACCAAAATCGGGATGCAACGAGCTGATTTCATCGATGCCGGTTTGAATTGATGTATCGCCTTCGTGAGCGTAGACTTCGCCGGCAAATACTTGCGTGGTTTTATCATTAATGCCGATTGACGGCGGCTTACTGCCTAGTTCAAGCAGTAGAAGCGGTCTTTCGAGCGTACCTTTTACGGGTAATTTAACAAATTTATTGGCGTTTGCAATGGTTAGTCCGGCCAGTACAACCAGTATTATTTGTACGGTGAAACGCAATAGGGTTAATGGCTTCATGGCTTATAAAAGTTTGGCTAAGTGGCAAATTGATGCAATCACAAGATGATGGATGATGCAATACTTGTGTGTATAATAACGGTTTTCCAGTCGTGTAAGCCAACAAATGTGGCAGCGGTGCGTTTGGATTATTCGATGCCGGAAACAGATTTCCATGAAGCAAATCCCCTGGAAGGGCGGTTGTAGAAGGGATTAACTTTGACGATCACACACGGAAATCAATGAAAGAACGCCTTACTAATTTTGTTCTGGACATTTTCAGAAAACGGGATTTGTCGAAACTTTGGGGAGATGGTTTATTTCTCTTTGTAGCCGCATGAAACTCAACACTATTTTTTCGTTAAAAGCCCTTATTGTCATGGGTTTTGTGATTGCCGTTATTCCACTTTTTCTGGCAGTCATGTACGCCGCTTTTGGTATGAGGGAAACGTCGGCATTAGGCAGAACCATCAATTTTCAGGTTTTTGAGCAAACCAAGTCGATCCGTTTGGTTTTGCAAAAGACGGCTGATATCGAACGAAAAGCCAGATTATTCGTGCTACTGTCTGACCCTTTGGTTCGTCAGCCTTATGAGCAACAATCTTACGAAAGCACCAGGGCATCGTTTAAACAAGCCTTGGGTGAGTTACTAAAACTCCATGTCGATAATAAAATTGCCTTGTTGGTTAACGAGTTATCGGAAAAAGAAAATCTGATTTATCAACAAATTATTGGTTCGGCCAGCGAAAATAATCTTAAACTGCCGGTCGATGAAGCATTCCAGGGTCTGCGTGAGTCGTCTTATAACCTTTCGCGAGAATTTGAAAGTTACGTTGATCATGAATTTAATGAATTACGCCAGCAATCAGAGTCTCTGGAGCAAGGATTATTCATCAAAGGCGGAGTTCTATTCGTCATTTCGTTTATATTTATTACGATATTGCTGTTTGTCATTTCTCGATCAATGCGCCAACTGGATACGGGTATTCGCCGTCTTGGTTCGGGTGAACTTAATGAGGCAATTATCATATCAGGCCCTTCGGATCTAAGCTATCTGGGTAATCGCTTGGAATGGCTACGAACGCATTTGATAGAACTGGAAATTTCCAAGCAACAATTTATGCATAATGTGGCTCGAGAAATCAATCTGCCGTTGGCGAGTATCCGCGAAAGTGCAGGATACCTTGTTAACGCTACAGGGGATGAGTCGGGCAATACCCGGCAGGATATCGCATTGCAGCTATGTAACAATGTTGACAAACTAAAAACAGTATCCGATGAGTTGGTTAGGTATAGTCAAATTCACTTAAATCTTGAAATGAATAGCAAGGCAACCATAAATATGGAGTATTTGCTTGATTCAGTCATCAAGGATTTTCAGTCCGAATTACAGGCTAAATCAATTGGTTTGAAAAAATTGGTTAGACCTGTCGAGATTGCCGGCGTTGAAGAGCAGTTACGAAGTGTTATCGATAAATTGCTGTCCAATGCCATTAAATATTCCCCATTGGGTGGAGAAATACGCATCATGCTTCGCGATTCCGGCATGCAAATGGAATTGGAAATTGAAGATGAAGGACCAGGTATTGATCCCAATGAGCGTTTGCATGTGTTTGAACCATTTTTTCGCGGTAAGTCTGCCGGAAATGATGATGTTGACGAGCCGGGATTGGGATTGGCTATTGTCAGGGAATATGTCACTAATCACCAAGGTAAAATTGATATTATTGACTCAAGGCAAGACCAACAAGGCGCCCGTATCCGCATTCAAATACCACTCACAGGAGAGGCCTGACAAACAGGGAACCACTATTGCTACACTGTCATTACACTCTTTTTCTAAACATAAGGCGATATCCAGGCATGACTATAATTTTTGGAATAAATCGCATCAGCTTGGTGCTAAGCCTTTTGCTGCTAACAGGATGCGCCCAGTTTAATTCTAATTGGGCCGGAAATTCAGGTCGATATGCTGATCCCTATGCACAATCGGACTTTGACGGCTTGTTTGTCTTTGACTCCAACATGGCGCAAATGCCGCTTTCGTCACGCGGCGAGGTGTGTGACATATTACTCAAGCGCCAGCAAGACTATCCTGCCGTCGGGATTCAGTTACGCCTGATGATAGGACGTTTGTTTTCTGATGCTTGTGGCAATATTCCCGACATTCTGGATGGCGTTAGTGCTATTCCGTCTGGAAGTCTTACCGATGCTCGCGTGCAGAAGCTTATTGCCGTTCATACGGAAGCCTTAAGGCGTTTGCAGGTTGTGTCGAGAAAATCCTTGCCGCTGGAATGTAAACAAAAAACAAGTAGACCGGTATCGGGATCGAAAGATGAAAAAGGCGCAAAAAATAATGAAAACCGTCTGTTACGAGAAAAGCTGGAAGCCATCAGATCCATGGAAAAACACCTGGATGAAAATGGCGACGTAAAATAGCCCCCATGTTTCGTTTTCGATTGGCATTTGTTATTTTTGTTTCGTTCGGTTTTGTGTTGTTTTTGGGAATAGCGCTCTATTGGAGTTCAAATCAGGTTGCCCTTTATGTTCAGCGCAGTCAAATAGCGTATGAGAGATTGGATCATTATGAACGCTTGTCCCAAGAAGCTTATCGCCACTTTAAGCAGAGAATGGACAGACTGATGACGACCACCACCACGCCAATGGCAAAAGCAGGTGTCGAATTATCCGGGGATGGTCTCTATGAAGCGATACAGGAGCTTAGGAAAACTGCGGTAACAGCATCAATTCCTGAAGCGGATAATGCCCCGCTGCAAAATAATCAGCTTGCCGAACTGGAAAGAGTTGCCCATTTATCTGCCTTTTTGGATGCCATTGAGTACCGGTTTGATGAAGTCGAGCAGTTACGTCAACAGCGTCAGTATGATGTGGCAGTACAAGTATTAACGAAGTTTTCGAAAGAAGAAATCGATGAGAAATTTCAACCGCTAATTGATGCTGCCATTAACGCTGAACGAGAAACAGCCGCAAAGGCCAAGCAAGAATTGGAAGACTGGATCGCTCGCTCGCGTTGGATTGCTATCCTGGCGTCATTAACTGCAGCGGTATTTAGCCTCATATCGGGGTTATTGCTGCTTCGCGGTATCAGTAAACCCATTGAAGCCTTAATGAAGGGTACTACCGAGATTGCTTCTGGCCATTTGGATTATCGTATCGCTCTTGATACCCGTGATGAATTTGCCTATCTGGGCAGTCATTTTAATCAAATGGCGCAAGAGTTGCAGTTGCAACAAGACAAGTTGCGCGAAGGCCGTGTCGTACTGGAGAAAAGGGTCGTTGAGCGTACTTTTGAGTTACATCGCTTAAATGAAGAATTAAGTCATATGGATAATACCCGGCGGGAGTTTTTGGCGGATATCAGTCATGAGTTGCGTACTCCTATTACAGTCATTCGGGGCGAGGCGGAGGTGACTTTACGCGGTCGGAATCGTGATGCCGAGGAATATAAAGATACATTGGAGCGTATCGTCGAGCTATCAATGCAGTTGGGGAAGTACGTCAACGACTTATTGTTTCTGGCCCGTGCCGAAACCTCCAATCTTCAGTTTGAATGGAATGAGAATCTCGATCTTACCGAACTGCTGTCCAGTACCGTAGAGAACTTTCAAGTGATGGCAGAGGAAAACGCAGTTTCGGTTTCCCTGGATGCGCCAGCCGAACCGGTTTGGGTGCGTGGTGATAAACAACGTCTAAGACAGTTACTTTTTATTTTAGGAAACAATGCCTGCCAATATTCCAAACCGGGAGGACACATTACGGTTGCCTTATGGATAGATAAAAACGAGGTTAATTTTAGTCTTGCTGATCAAGGTATCGGAATACCTGCAGAGGATTTGGAGCGTATTTTTGACCGTCAGTTTCGCAGCCAAAATGCTCAGGTTTCGAGGGAAGAGGGTAGGGGATTGGGTTTGCCAATGGCCAAGTCGATCATGAAAGCGCACGGTGGACGAATTGCCGTGACCAGTATTGAAAATGCAGGCTCGACGTTTACAGTAACGTTGCCGTTAATTTTGGAAGGGCAGGATGAAGCAGATAAATGATTAATAACTTACCGGCTTTAAGCTAATGGAAAACGGTTACATGCGAGTTTTGTTGGTGGAAGACGATCAGCGTATTGCCGATTTTGTTCAACGTGGCTTAAAAGCCGAAGGCTATGTTGTGGAAGTCGCACGTAGTGGTCTGGAAGCTATAACGCTGGGTACCGGCGGTAAGTTTCAGGTAATTATTCTGGATTTGGGACTGCCTGATATCAATGGCCGGGAGGTTTGCGAGCGCTTGCGCGGTTCGGGTGTGGGTACGCCAATTTTAATGTTGACAGCCAGAGATGCAGTGCAGGATAAGGTAACAGGTCTGCGTTCTGGTGCCGATGATTATATGACCAAGCCTTTTGCTTTTGAAGAATTGCTGGCCAGAATTGAAGTATTGATGCGTCGTCGAGGCGGCGATATAAAACCGGAAACCAAAGAATTTCGTATTGCTGATCTGATATTAAATGCGGAAAGCCACGAAGTCAGACGTGGCGATGCGGTCATTGACCTGACACCGAAAGAGTTTTCGTTGCTGGAGTGTTTTATGCGCATGCCGGGTAAAGTATTGAGTCGTACCCGTATCCTGGAGCAAGTGTGGGGTTACAGTGCTGACCCGCTGACTAATGTGGTGGATGTTTATATTCGCCAATTGCGGCGAAAAATCGATGATGATTATGATATAAAGTTACTCAAGACGGTGCGCGGATTTGGCTATAAACTAGATGCCAGCTAATCAGGCCTATTTAAAGTAATTGCTTTGTAAAATAGGTAATAACTCGGTTATTAAAGAATGAGTGTTGTGCTTATTGGTCTGGTCAAAGTAGTGCTTTACTTCAAGCAAAAATATTTTATTTTTTTAACTGGTGAGTTGAGTTAAATTATCAAAACTACGACCTACCGGATAGTTATGTTAGTTTTTGAATAAAAATAGTCGATCAATTAATTTATGTATTAGACTGCACCTTACTATAAAAAATTGATAATCATCTATTGCCCATGCCAATACCATCATTACCCTTAACAGAAGAAGCCCTGGTGCATTTTAATCAGGATGTGATGACTAAACCATCCGGGGAATGGTTAGCAGTTTTTATGGCGGGAAGTGCTTATTTAGCTGGCAAAGACTCCGGTGAATTTCAATTTGATCTGGCTGTGGCGATTTATTTATGGCGCCAGGAGAAAGACAATAGAAGTCGTTTCCGGGTAAGTAAGCGTCGAGGCGAGGAATGGATTAATGCGCTTGAAAGTGATATGACTTTGCACTCCCCGTCGCTGGATCCGAGTGATCTGGAGGCAATTGAGGCAATCAGGTTAAGCCAACAGAATTCGTTAAGACGAGCCTTGGAGGGAGCCAGGATAGTTTATAACAAAAAAGATGAAGATTTCGGCGATGTCAAGGCAGGTGTTGAGGGCACCATAGATGCCTGGAAGGAAGTCGCTGGTGTCAAATCCGAAGACACTCCACGGGGTACGTCGCTAGCCAGGATTATCGGTGTTGAAAGTCTGGAAACGTTACTTAACGATTTGATGGATGGAATTGAAGCTGAGCTCAAGAAGCAGGGTATTCGTATTTTGTACGATATTTTGGGCAAACAGCTCTGTGATGAGCTATCCAAATGTATACCTTATATTGGCACGATTAAGGAAGGGAAGGAGCTTTTGGTGCAGTCCCGTGAGCTTGCGAAAAGTGGCTGGCGCAGCTATAAAACCAATGAGCATCAAAGGAACGTGCGATCCGGAACGCCGCAACAAGCTGTTGGTGCCTTGAAAGTGATGCTTGAGCGGGACGTTGCTGATCTTGGTCTGAAAGTCGCCTCTAGTGCTGCTAATTTTGGAACCGGGTTGGCATCGACTATTGGCACAGGTTCCGATGCGGGAGCCTTAATATCTCGTGCTGTCACCGCTACCGTTAGTTTAATCAAAACAATATATGACTTTGCGCGGGATTGGAACGAAATGGCCAAAGGCAATAAGTTATTGGCATCAGGCATTATGCCGGGTCATGAGCTATTAACAGCCTGTCCATTTTTGGGCGCGCAGGTTATAGAACTTGCCAGTACCAGTGATCTTATCCGCTTTGCTTTCGCTGATAACGCTATTTATGCCATCTCAAGCGAGAAGGGTAAGCAATTTATAGAAACGTTGGCAGTGCCCGTTAGTAGTCTTAAGTTATATGCCCATGATGTTATTGGTAAGTCGCGCTTTGTTATTAAGTATGGTTTGACAGAAAAGGAAATAAAACAGATTGATGCCGGCTATCCGGGTAGCCCTGGCGGTGTAAGTGCTTATGCTTACAGGGCAAAAAAAGATGCGGAGGCTGCCAGAATGAAAAAGTTTCAGGATTATGCTCATACGGTGGGACAACAGTCGATACAAAAACGTAATCAGGCTTTTGATATGCTTCAGAGTCACGCACGAGATGTTGGAAGGCAAGCCATCGAAGCAAAACAAGCGCGAGAAAAATTACTTAATAATATTGCAAAATTTAAAGACTATGCCCGCAAAATCGGGCAAGATGCTACCCTGCAGAAGCTTAAAAAATCGCGGCAGGAATCCCGTGATCGACTGACTGCTAATGTGCGTGAGGCAATCGGGGTTTACAGGTCAGAAACAACCGGCATGCACGGTATATTTACACGGCAAAGTCCTGAATCACTGGCAGCGTTAAGATACTTGGATAACCTGAGCCGTCAAATACAAAGTGATGATAGCTTGATTATCAGCATTCAATGGCTGTTGGGTTATCGATTAACAGAATCTACTTTTGATGGGTTAAGCAAGCAATTGAAGAAAAAATCCAGATTTTCAGGGTTATTATTGCAAAGTTATACAAAGTGGCTCGCTAATAATTAGCTTGTAGTCTTTTAGAAAGTAAACGTTTGATTGACGACAGTAAAGTAACCAAATAACTGTTACCATCAAATAACCATAGATTACTGATATTACATGAGTGGCATAAAAAAAGATTACTATCGGATATTAGGTATTATTGATTGTACAGAGTTGGCGATAATTAAAGCCGTCTATAAGGCTCTGATGATGATTTATCACCCTGACCGATATGCGGGTAATAAAGACGAAGCCGTAAGAAAGTCAAAAGAAATTAATGAAGCCTATGCCGTATTGATAGACCCGGATAAACGTAAAAAATATGATGCCGGGCGAAACTGTCCGCCCTTGGCAAGCGCTAATTCAAAATCCACCAGTCATGCGCTTGAGATAGCCAGGCAAGCCTGCACGGATCATTATGAAAATATACTTACCCAGACGCATCGCGACTATGAGTTGAAAATAGATGCACTTAAGACAAGCATTAGTTTTAAGGAAGCTACCGTTAAAAAGAAGGATGATGAGCTTTCCTGTAAAGAAGCTGATTTAGTGAAGGCCAGAAATCAGATAAAGTGTCTTAAAAAATCAGCCCGTGATTATGTCGATGAGTTAACGATTTTGTTAACAATCATAAAAGATGAGTTACCCTAAATAGTTTTTTCTGGTCAAGCAATAGCCTGATTATTACTATTTCTTCTACTTTGGCTGCAAGTATTTACCGATTAAAGTCACTCAAAAAATAGCAATTCCCCGCTATTAGTTATCCATTTATTGTCTAAAATCAATCAACCCGGGACCATATTGACCAGCGAAAAATGCATTTTCAGGTTTTTTTCAGGTACTTGGTTCTTTGTGCAACCGATGCTGATCTAGCCTGTTCTGGCGACCTTTACAGACTTTATGATAACCGTTACACCGAACAGGCAGTAAAAATGCTTTTTTTTCTGTACTTTAACTTCAAAAAAAATCGGTAATATGCATAGCATCTTTTAATGCTCTTCGAGCATTGACTGGTTATATATGCTTTGAAAGCTGGTAACAGATGTTTGGGATTATATTTAAGGGGGCTTAACTGTCCTGTTAAATAAATTTGACGGATGTTTTGGGTCATTCTGATGGAAATGGTTATCGTCTTATGATCCATGATTATTATACGAATTTTCTGCGGAAATTTTTGTATTGTTTTTAAAGAGTTCAATTATGCATGATATTTACGTCACCTGAAACAATCTGAAAGATGATCATGGTTTATTTCATATATATTGCATAAATGATACCTTTCGTTATAATCCTGCTACGTAATTCATAAACAACTTAAAGTCTTTATCTTAGGCGGAGAAAAAAATGGCAATACAAGACGAAATTCCAAAATCAAGATTAACCTTGCGGTATAAAACTGAAGTTAATGGTCAGCCTGAAGACATCACCTTGCCTATGCGGCTATTGGTTACTGGTGACTTTTCCCAGGGATCTTCGAATGATCGCAAGCTTGATCTTGATGAAAGAAGGGTGCGCAATATGGATGGAACCAATACCGATTCAGTGATGAAAGACATGGGCATGAGCCTTAATTTTACCGTCGAAAACAAGATTGACGGCGACCGTGAAGAAGACCTGCAAATATCACTGCCCATCAACTCGATGAAGTCATTTTCTCCCGACGAAGTGGCCCAACATGTACCTAAGCTAAAAGGCTTGCTCGCTTTAAAGCAGTTGATTGGCGAGATGCAATCTAACGTGGATAACCGCAAGGAATTGCGTAAATTGATGGATGAGCTGATGAGCAATCCTGAAAATGTGGAAAAAGTGTTGGCTGATTTGAAAGGCTTTGAAAGCTTGAAACTACCAAGCACTAACGAAACTACCATCAACTAGAATATTAGGAATACTATTATGTCTGATGACACCGCTCCTGCAACTACTGTTACTACCGTTACTCCTGAAACTGGCGAGGCGCTGGATTTAAAGCGTTTCTTGTCAAGTATGAGGCTCAATCCTGATATTTCTGCGCCCGTCCCGATGATTTCCAATAACCTGGAAACCGTTGTTGAAGATATTCGCGACGAAGACCGGTTTATTTCAGGGATGGTTGCCGTTTTGATGAATACCGATTCTTCGGCAGGTAAATTTGATAAGGGCGCTGTACAAAAACTGATTGCCCATATTGATGAATTGGTTAACGCACAATTAAACCAAATTATCCATAACGAAAAATTTAAAAGCATGGAAGCCGATTGGCGGGCCTTAAATGACTTGATTCGCACCACTAATTTTAAAGCTGACGTAATGATCGATATCATTGATGTTAGTAAAGACGAGTTGTACGATGATTTTGACAGCAATGCGGTTGATATTACCGGTAGCGCATTGTTTAAGAAGATTTACTTGGCCGAGTATGACCAATACGGCGGTAAACCCTATGGCAGCATCGTGGGTTTATACGAAATTGAACATACCCCGCGTGATGAATTCTGGCTGAAAATTATGGGTAAAATAGCCGCTGCCAGTCATGCGCCTTTTATTGGTGCGGTTTCTCCTCAATTCTTTGGTTGCCAAACCATTGAAGAATTGTCTGCGATCAAGGATCTGGAAGGCATGATGAACCATCCGCGTTATGGTTCATGGAATGCTCTGAGAGAATCGGAAGCTGCGGCCTATATCGGCTTGACTTTACCCAGATACATTCTGCGTCAGCCTTATGACCCTGATATCAATCCCTGCGGTAAAGGCGATTTTACCTTCAAAGAAGAAGTACGTGGCGACAACGATACCGATTATCTTTGGGGTAGCGCTACAATTTTGTTCGCACAAAACATGATTCGCTCCTTTACCACTTCAGGATGGTGTCAGTATCTTCGCGGACCCAAAGGCGGTGGTCTGGTTTCCGGACTGCCCGTGCATATGTTCAATATGCGTGGTGAAGAGGAAATGAAAATCCCTGTAGAAATGGTTATTCCTGACTACCGCGAGCTTGAGTTCGCCAATGTCGGTTTTATGCCGTTGATATATCGCAAAGGCACGGCCGATGCGTGTTTCTTTAGTTGCCAGTCATTGAAGAAATCCAAGAAGTTTAAAGACGCTAAAGATTCAGAAAACTCCCAGTTGGTAACCAATCTTTCCTATACCCTATCTATTACCCGAATCGCACATTATATCAAGAGTATCATGCGCGACAATATCGGTAGCAGCGCTGATGCCGTATATATCGCGAACACGCTTAACTCATGGATGTTCAAATATGTAACTACCGTGGTCAATCCGGATGATCTGACCTTGCGCTACTATCCGTTTAAGGCTGCAACAGTAGAGGTCGTGGATCGTCCTGGAATGATCGGCTGGTACGACTGTAAGATTTCGGTGCTGCCACATATCCAATTTGAGGGCATGGATGTTGAATTACGCTTGGATGCGCGTTTGTAATATTAAATATAACAATCAACTTAAGAGAGAAAAATCATGGCAGATTCACAATATAGTTGCAGTATAAGGCAAGGTTTCAACTTTGAAAAAGACGCACAGGTTCTGGTAGGTCATCTTGTCACTATGAAAATTGGTACGCAAGCATTAGGTGCCGACATCAAAGTGACTAATCCGACGAATTTCGGTGTAGATAATAATCTTGACGTTGTAGGCATTATTTCTGATATTTTCTGGAAAGGCGGCTACGCAGATCCACTACAAATTAGCTTTAATGTCAGCAATGAGAATGCAAAACTGGCTAATATCATGAAGCACACAGACTTAACAGATACTACCGTAGTGTTTCAGTTCGCGATTTATGACTTCGATCCCATTGCCAAAAAATATTA
Organism: Methylobacter sp. S3L5C; assembly: GCF_022788635.1. Classification (NCBI taxonomy): domain Bacteria; kingdom Pseudomonadati; phylum Pseudomonadota; class Gammaproteobacteria; order Methylococcales; family Methylococcaceae; genus Methylobacter; species Methylobacter sp. S3L5C. Next base: position 2,156,379 of record NZ_CP076024.1, read on the forward strand.
TCTGGCATTTTATTCGGATACCACGGATATGAATGGCCTGATATTTAAACAGGGCGGAGATCTGGCTCTTGATATTGGTTCACAACCTGACTCCAACGTGGCTTCTCCACTGAATTTTCAAATGTACACCGGTATAATGCCTCAGGAATCAGCTCAAGTTATTAAATTTGCGGTTTCCGATACCGATAAATTCGTCAAAACTTGGGGCGTGGCGGTATCTACTTAAGTTTCCTGGCTAACCTTAGCCACCGTGTCCTTAATTAATTTATGAAGAATCGCCTATCACGAGTTTTTTGGACGATGGGTCAGGCGTTATTGCCTGGGCATTTGCGTGCTTTGGAAGAATCCATGCTGGCTGAAAGCGCGTCGCGCTTCAGTCTGCAGGAGACTCCAGGTTATGGGCTTTACAAGCTGCGTTGGAACGAAAACTTGCTGGCCGAAGGCGTATTGGCTTTGGAAGCAATGACACTGGTACTCTCTTCGGGTTTGCTGTTGGAGTTGAAGGGAAATGCACAGGTAACGTCATTAAATCTTAATATCGCGGGTACTACCTTACTGCCGGTTTACTTGCATGTACGTTGTCTGCCTGAAAATATAAACGAGCGTGTCGCAGACCGACAGACTATTAAACGCGATAATGTCAGCTGTTGGCTTTGGTCGCTTGAGCTTTCCACTGAACAAGAAAATCCGGATACCTTGGAAAGTTTTCGTTTGGCGGAGTTTGAAAAGCAACCCGATGGTCCGTGGCGACTTTCGTCGCGGTACATTCCACCGCTATTGTGCATAGGTCCTTCAGTGCCCTTTCTGAAAGATGAATTAACGGTGCTTAGTCATAAACTTGAGTCTTATCATTATCAGTTGACTCAGGAAATTGCGGCCATTTATCTGTCTGGTGCAGATCTTGTTAATGCCAGACAATGCCTGAAAAGCGTTGTAAAAATGCAGCGCTTTCTTGGTAACCTGTTTATCCAGATTTCCCCGCATCCTTATACTGTATACGAGCAATTGAAACATTTTTATGTTGAGTTGTGCTTCTATCATAATAACAGTCCGCAATTTGCAACGGCACCTTATCGCCATGAGCAACTTGTTGATGTCTTCCGTGAAACCCTTGAACCCTTGAATGATGAATTACAGTTGAGTCAGATGCGCTCACCTTATTTGCCATTTACGGTGTCTGGCGGCATCGTGCGGGCACGCCTTCCCGAGTCGATTCGTGAGGCAAAAGAAATTTATCTGCTGGTGCAAAAAGGCGCAGTTACTAAGGCTGTCAGTCTTGATAACGTTAAGATTGCTGCTGTTACCCGCATTCCCTTGGTACATAAATTTTATCTTCAAGGGATTTCTTTTAAAAGTATAGACCGTCCGCCATTCCAACATTCTTTTGGCCCCGAAGTAGATATTTACCAATTAAGTGTAGGCGAAGAATGGGATCGCGCGCTTGATGAATTGGAGCTTGGTTTTTACGCTGAGCCAAAGTTTACCGAAGAAAGATTTTTCCTGTATTGGCGGTCAGTCTGATGGCCTTGCTACGTAAATTGGCAGGCTGCAAGAGTAACGCCGAAGACCTTGAAATAAAAAGTATCATCGATAATCTGAATAATGTGCTTGGCACAAAACGGGATTATGGCTTTTTTTTGCAAAATTTTGGACTATCTGATTACCGATATCTGGGAAACAGCGATTATATCGAAAAGGCGTTAGTTACCGAAATTACCGAAAATATCAAACTTTTTGAACCGAGGATAGTATTAAACAAGATTGTGCCTATTAAAGGTGACAGCTTTTTTCATCTGGCTTTTAGTATAGATTGTATCGTGCGTAACAAGACCCACACTATCAAGTTATTTTTGAATCCGGTGCTTGATCGTTATCAGGTTGAGTTATGAGCGATTTTATCGGGGATTTGACTATCACGCTGGTACTGACTATTGCCGATACAGATCACAGCATTCCTGCCGGTAACGTCAAGTTTGTGGATCTTGCTCTTACCCCTTACGGTTTTAACGGTAAAGTAAGTTTTGTGGTGTCTTGTGAAGAGTCCCCCGACGCCCTGTTTACTCCGATGACCACGCTAAACGATTTAATCGAGGTGTCATTACAGGTGCAGTCTTATACCACTGATACTGACGCTGTGATCAGTCCGTTAATACTAAGTGGCTTGGTAACTACCCGGAGTTTTTCGGAACAGACGCTGACCAATATTTTAAAAACCCAGACTTTTATGTTACATCGGCATTATCATCTGGAGTTTGCCGACCCGGCGCAGGTGTTATGGAAACAACATTATCCTTGTGACCTGCTGACCGATACCACCCTGACGGCTTTAATTACTGCCCATAAGAGTGAAAAAATAAATTTACTGTACGATTGGCCGGATGTTCTGAATAAAACCTATCCGGTACTTACCCTGTCATTGGGAGCGCCCGGCAATCCGGCAAGTTTTTACGATTATCTGATATGGCTGGTTGATACTAATAATGGCGTGTTCAGCTATGATATTGCCAATAATCAATACTCTCTCAGTGCCGTAAAAAGTCAGATTGGTACCGTTCAGTCACTGGATCCTTTGGAAGTTTTTGAATATAGCGTTAATTTCCCGGAAATCCATCGGCACCAGCCCAATGTTCTGAATGCTTACTCGGAAAGTCCGTTAAATACGGCCATTACTAACGCTGCGGTGGCCAGTCCGATTCGCCGTGATTACATTCAACGTTATCCTATTGCAGCCGACATGACCGCGCGGGTCACGCTGGAAACAGCGAGATTAAAACAGTATTTGCACGAAGTTTTGGTGAGTTACAACAACTTTCAAATGCAGGTTACCCCGCCGGGGATGCTGGTCGATTTTAAGGCTTCCTCTGCCTGGAACGCATCATTATTTGTCCACGCCAACACCTATCAGGTCAGGCAATGGCGTTTGGTTGCGAGTGCTGTAAAGCAGGAATTAACCCTGGATCTCAATAATTCTTACAGTCGCTATGAGATGCAACATAGCCTTGTTTTAGATAGTAAGGCTGAACTGAATGTGGCTTTGCCACCTTATGTGCTACCCGTTTATCCTTTTTTCGTGGAAGGCAAGATCGTCAGCGAACAAGGTGAAGATACCGATGCGAGTTATCAGTTTTACACAGACAGTGATACCTCAGTCAACTATTACCAGATCAGTATTCCTTTGTGGGCAAAAAAAAATGTACGTGCGGCGTATCAGTCAAATATGGATACCGGCCAGTTCTACTTTCCACCGTATAAAAATGCCCGGGTATTGGTTGGATTGGGTTTTGATAACGCATTTATTGGCGATTTTCTTGATTGGGGTAGCGGTACCGCGCTGCCTATGGATTCTCAGGGAAATCAGTTGGTCATGGGAAAATCAACAACCAGCCAGAATATTATCAAGCATACTTATGTCGATAGTAAGCCTGAATTGCAAATTCAGCGTACTGACGATAAGGATACCGAATTACTACAGTTTTCTACCGGCTATATTATCCTGCAAACCCAGCTAGAAGAGGACAGCTAAAGATGGCTTTAGTGTGCAAAATCGAGTTAAGCCAAACCGACGGGATTACTCTGACAGTCATCAACAAGGATGGCAATATTACCCAAACGGCAACGTTTGATGGCACTCTTATTACCTTGACCTGTAAAGGTGAAGAAGATACCAGTACGATAACGCAGGCAACCGACAGTATAACCATAGCTTGCAAAGATTTTATCGTCAATGCAGAAAGCATTACCTGTAAATCAACCGAGAACACTCTGCATCAAGCGACGGGTACCTTTGGCATCAACAGTACTAAAACAGCGACATTTAGTTCATCGGTAGACATGACTGTTTCGGCCGCGACACAGCTAAGCCTGAAAGCTGCTGACTTTGCCGCTACAGCAACAAATAGTGCAAAGGTAACTGCTTTGACAACGACCCTCAACGGTGACACTAAAGCCACCGTTAGTGGTTTGGAGTTGGCTCTGACCGGAACTACTCAAGCCAACCTGAAAGCAGCCTCAATTACAGTTGCAGCAGATACCACGATGAATGTCCAGGGTCTGACAACGACTGTCAAAGGAGTCACTACCAATATCCAGGGTTCCCTGGTAACGCTGGGATAAGGCAAATGAGTTTAGATAATACGCAATATCGGGCATTTCTTGAGGAGTTGCATGATTTGGCCGATTCCCGGCTTAATTATGCACTTGATTATCCTGCAGCAGGACTGGAGGGAGATGACCCTGACGTTAAACGTATCATAGAAGCTCTGGCTTTTTTTGGTGCGCGTACTCAGATTGCCGTATCGCGCAGTCTGGATTCGAACAACCGGCGTCTGTATCAGCAGTTTTTTTCTTTTTTGCTAACGCCTCTTGCCGCAATGGCAATGATTCAGGCAAAGCCTACCGGCCATCTAACTGAAGTATTGGATTTACCTGCGGGTACCGAGATTGGCTTGCAACCAGAAAAAGGTGCTCTGGTCATGTTTCGTACCACCCGTTCAATGCGGATATTGCCTATGAGTCTGGAGACGGTCAAGCAAGAGCTTCTATCTGATGCAGGTAACAGGCTTTTATTGACATTCAAGGCTAATTATCCGTTAAACGAACAACCCGAAACCATTAATCTGCATATTGATTATTTAAACGACCTGACACTTTCACTCAAAGTTTTGAATTTTTTGGGACGCTCATTGAAAAGTGCCGGTGTCCAGTTTGGTGCGTATGATCCTGACCAGCCTTGCCTGCCATGTGAATTCAGGCTTGGTGGGCAACCAGCCGATATTGCAACCGATGAATGGAATCACCCGTTGGAGGTGGAACGCTACTATTTTCATTTTCCTCAGCAAGAACTTTATCTGGATCTGGACTTACCACCAGCTCCGCGAAACTGGACTCAGTTTACGGTGGTATTGGATTGTGATCAGCCGTGGCCCCGCCAACTCCGCTTAAACAGAAACTTGTTTCATTTATTTGCTGTGCCATTGGCAAATAATCAGCGGGCGATGGCCCAACCGCTTATTTGCGATGGCACTCAGGAGCACTATACGATCCGTCATCCAGATCCTCAATTTGGTTTTAGTCTGGAAAAAGTACTTGGCGTTTATGAAGTCGGTGATCAGGGCATGTTACCACTTCGACCCGGAATATTGGCCGGAGGCAATGGCTCTTACGAGATTGAGCAAGGTCCGGAGCAAGAAAATGGCGGTAATTTATATCGGTTGATTCCGCATTTTCCGGTTGCCTTCGAGAAACCTCGAACTCTCGTGATTGAAGCGTTATGGCAACAACCCTGGTACGATCAAATCTTGCAAGGTACCCATACCCTGCAGGCGTTTCGCCGACAAATGCAAGGTGTGCAATGGGAGCTTATGGATGCCGCGATTGCTCATGCAGAAAATCGCCAACTGAGTAATATGAGCGGATATATTCATTTACTGACTCTTATGCATAACGCTTCTCTCAATGCACAGAATACAAGGGATCTTCTCCGTGCCTTGGGGAGCGTTACGAGCGGCAGATTTCAAAAAATATTTAACAGTTTGGTTGATTTGCGTCTGGAGGAAGAGCCTTTGGGGGAAGGGCATAAGACCAAACAAATTTACACTCTGCAATTTAAAGCACAATTTGATGACAGTAGCGAATTAATTGAAACTTTTGTCAAGCATGTCGAACGTGTGTTTGATATATGGCTTGCCGATGCTTTGGTTGAGACGCGTTGGGAAATACTGGACGAGACAAACAATACTATTTCAGGTGAAAGGCAATGAACCAAAATTTATGGGAGATGATGGTAACCATCAACGGCTATCTTAATCCTTTGCGTGAAGCAGATACGCCGTCTACCGTGGCGATGATCGATTTGGTGGAATTACGTAGCAAGTTGCGTTCTCAACTGGAAGATTTACGCAGTGCTGTTACCGAGCAATATTCTGAACGCGACAGTTACTTCGTTTTATTTCCGCTGACTGCGCATTGTGATGAAGTGGTTAAAAAGATGATTCTGGATATTAACCACTTGGAATGGCCATCACTCCAGCAAGAGTTGTATCAGGTAGCGGATGCCGGCGATTTATTCTACGAATTGCTTGATAACGCGCTGAGCAAGCCGGAAACATTACCACTGGTTTATGAGGTGTATTATTTTTGCCTGAATGATGGTTTTTCCGGGCGTTATACCGCTAATCCTGACCGGCTTGCCGGGTATCTTCAAAAGCTGCGTAAACATATTCTTTTACAACCGGTAGTCACGATAGCCCCGCCACTTTCTGTGCCGACAAGACGCCTTTATTTTCGCATACCCAATTATGTCTATTATTGCGGCGCTGGAGCTTTGCTTATGTTGGTTTATGCTTTTCTTACCGTTCTGGCCAGTTCCTGGCAACCTTTGGCCTGAGCTCAGGTGTCTTATGACTTCACGGTTTGACGAGTTATTTTCACCTGACAGATTGCGGCAAAACTGGCAGCAGCAAGTAATCCCTGTACTTCAGCCAGCACAACTTGAACTTAATCTTGATATTCAAACGACTTATCATGAATTGCAGCGTCTGGTTGCTGAAAGATTCCTGGATGCCGGCCGCCTGTCAGTTAAATTTGATGAATTAACTGAGGAAATTAAGCAAACATTTCCACTGGACGCGACCGTTCTGGCCGTTGACGCCAAACAAAAAGAAGCGATTATCAGTATGTTGGAGCAACTTGAAGAGTTGTTATGGGCAATGGACTTGGCTAAAGGTGGAAAGTGATGACATCGTTGGAAAAACGTATTGTCGAAAATGTTGCGAAATTTGATCCCATCAGTCTGCTTATGCTATTGGCGCATGTTGGTTATGGCATGGATGAGCTTTTGTTTTGCAGTCACTTTAGCAACTGCTCCCAATCGCGTCTGATTGAGTCTATCGAATTTCGTCACTCACCAAGGAAAGTGCTTATTACGTTCAACCTCGGATTATTGGGTGGACAAAGTGTTCTGCCCGATTATCTGTTTAAGCAAGTTCATAATCGTACCATTGATGCCGACAGGTTTGCGGAGTTTTTTGGGTTTTTCGACGACCGGTTATTACGACGTTTCTTGTTGGCTATTTATCCTGAATTTGATGAAACGATTATCCCGAACTGGGAAGTCAGAAAAAAAGCGGCACTTTATACCTTGAGACTGGATAACATTTCTACCCTTCATTGGTTGATGCAACTGGTTTTTCCTGAACTACAGGTGAGAGTCGAAAAAATTACGCTTGAGCGAAGCATTGATCTGGGTGCGCCTATTCTGGGGAAATCCTGTTTGGGTTACCAAACCGTATTGGGAAAAATAAAAAAGATCCCGGTTCAGGGGAAGCGTATCACGCTGATTAGTGATGAGGATAATTTTATCAAGGATCAGCCCTGGCCTCATGAAATTGAGCAGCGATTTAAAAAATTACTGCTTCCTGTTTTACAGAGTGTGGATATGGACATGGATATATGGCTGATGATTCGTAGCCAAGGTACTTCGCTGAGTTTAATGCAAAACAGTTATCTGGGTTATGAAAACATACACAGTGACAGGCTTCAGTTTCGGCAAATCCGAATATTTTGCGGTCGATTATACGATTGGCACTAAGGAAAAACACGATGAGAATTGAATTATTACAGGGCATCTTTTCGGTAACCGAAACTCCGGGGCTTGATTCTACAGACCCGCGTTTTGACGAAATCGCAACCTTGGTGCAGTCAGGAAATCATGCGGAAGCGGCCAGTCTTAGCGAAGCCATTCTTGCTGAGGGGATTTATGATGTCCGGTTGATTTGTTATTTTCTTTATGGACATTGGTTAGAGCAAGGTCTGGCAAGCTTGGTTGATGTTATTGACTGCTTAAATAATGCCATCATGGAAAATTGGGAGGCTATTGGTCCGGCTACCCGACGAGTAAAAAATCTCGAAAAAAGTTTGGACTGGTTATTTAGACAAATACTGAAAAAAATACAATACGAAGAGCATAAAAACAGCACGCTGTGGAAACAGTGGCAAGCCGATACCCTCAACAATGAGGTGAATAAAATACTGGAATCGGGTCAGGCCTTTCGTTTAAGCATTAACCATCAATTCGAGGATAAAGCCGGCCATATCATTGATCTATGGAGTAAGATAGAACAATGGCTACGGGTATTTCAGCAACTGGAGTGTCCACCACTTGAGCCATTACAGCCCGAACTTGAAGAGCTTAAGGATGATGTCTCCGAGATCGTGGTGGTCGATACTCCTTTGCCGGTAACAGTATTTAAAAGTAGTGCCTCAGAACTTGAGAGTTCTTATCACATGGATCTTTTGCTAAAGAAATTGGCCGCATTTGAACGATTGGTTCAAGAAGAGAAATTTCCCCGGGCGGCTTTGGTGGCGGATGATATTAACCAAACGTTGTCCACATTTGATCCCATGCTTTATTTTCCGAAAATGTTGGGGGCTTTTGTGCGCTTGCAGGCACTTAACTTTGACGAGTTATCTTCTTACGCCGATCACAGGGAAAGTCAGCAATGGCAGGCCATGCAGGACTGGTTGAAAATTGATGTTGATAGTTTTATAAATTATTAGGAGTTGATATGCCACTTTTAGTTACTGCTGGTGCTGTTCTTTCATGTACTTTTGGAGCTGCACCGTCAACGCTGGTCGTATTGCCAATTAATCCCGTGATGGTCGATATGCCCGCTGCCAATATCATAGACAATATTCCGTTACTCAATATTTTGCCGTTCGGCATGTGTAGCAGTATGGCAAATCCCATGGTGATAGCCGCTACGGCAGCGGCTTTGGGGGTTCCAACTCCCATGCCCTGTATTCCGATGACTGTAGCACCTTGGTTGGCAGGCGCTCCCACCGTATTGATTGGCAATATGCCCGCACTTAGTAGTGATAGTAAGTTGCTGTGCAGTTGGGCGGGTTCTATCAGTATCAGCGTTGCCGGTCAAGTTCCGGTGATGGTTTAATGATGAAGCTTTCTGGTCGATTTTACCGGAAAATTCATGTCGGATAATAACAATATAGGCCCTTGGTCGGCGGCTAATTTTGCCTTGATTGAAGCGTCCTTATGGCAGGAAAATCAGGAATCGCCGGCTGATTTAGCGTGGCTGGATTTGAGTTGGAGAGATCCCGTTAGTTTTTTTAAGGCGCTACATGCCTATTGGGAGCGACGACAAGCAAGCCAATCCAAAAGTATACCCTGGTCTCGTTATGATTTTTACCACGATTTACTGGTACGACAAAAAGACCAGACGACATCGGCTTTGGTATGGTTCGACAGAGGTATTTGGCGAACCTGGTCTTATGCAGAATTAGGTCAGGCCGTTAACAGCTTGGCGGCCTCTTGGGAAGAACTTGGTGTGCAACCAGGTGACACGCTTACAATTCTGCATCCTCCGGGTCCGCATTGGTTGATGGCTTTACTGACCGGATTACGGTTAGGGGCAGTGATTTCGCTATTACCACCGCAAGGCAATGCTTTTGTACAGCGTCGTCTGAAAAATCTGGACCCACAATGGCTGGCGATGGATCAACTGTATAGGCACCAGTTGGCGGCAGAGTGGCAAGACCGAGTGTTAACCAATACCTTATCGTCCTTGGCACCGACCAGACGACCTTATGAATATCCGGGTACGGCTGTTGTTGCTCAATGCTTTGATTCCACCAGTGCAACGCCGGACTTGGCATGTCCGGTTGATGCCGATAGCCTTTATCTGGGCGCTCTACGGGATGGTGTGTTGGCATTGGGGATTAAATCCGGTCAAGCGTTTGCCGCACCGGGTTGGAATGCAATGGAAAGTCAGCCATCGTTGGTTTTGGCCGTTTTATTAAGCGGTGCGACTTGGGTACACATCGAGCTTGCCGATCTGGAAAAAGAGCCTGGGCGCTTATTGGAGCAGCCTATTGATGTGTTGGGTGTCAGTCGGTCTTTACGTGATTTATTGCTGGCTAATCCTCCTGAGGGTAAAAAACCCTGGCGCTATTGGTTTCGTCATCCGGCTGAATCGGCTGACTTTACCATTTGGCAGAATTTTATCCGGAAATTACAGCTGGAAGAAATTTATTCGGGTAACTTGCTATGGATGGCGGTTTGGGGAGGGGCGATCATTTTTTCAGCGAGGCTACGTGGACATTCTCATCTTGGCGTATTGCCCGCAGCCACACTATGTTGGCAACTGGGTATTATTGACTCTCCGGACTTGCCTTGTCTGGGGGGTTGGGGTCGGATGGCGTTAGGTAAACAAGAAAAAGGTAAAAATGTTTGGACAGCCACGCCTTTTATTTTGGCTCCCTACCTGAAAGCCTGGAATTATCTGGGACAGTATCCGCGAGGCAGGGCAGGACGCACTTATCCGCAACAGGAAATATTGGCTTTACTGGCAGATAAAGTAGCTTATCCGGCTTTGGTTGAGGCGGCAGTGGGCGGCGGCGATGCCGATCCACGTCAGGTATTGTTGGTCTTTGGTGAAGGCACGGATGCACCGGCATTGCACTCGCTCATCGAAACCGAGTTGGGCAGTGATTTTCTGCCGGACCGCATAGAATGTTTGCCGTTATTGCCACAACGCAATGCCGATGGTGGGGCGGATAAAGAGTGGTGTCAGTTTCATTATTTAACCGGGGAATTGTATCGACGTCAACGTGGCGATATTTATCGCTGCCTGTCCGGTTTAAAGCAGAAAATTTTGGCGTAAATTATTTATTTTGGGAGATTTGTTATGGGTGTTGATTTTTACTATTATCTAAGCTATGCGGCGGAAAAATTCGTAGGCTTTGGGCTGTGGGCGCACAAGACAAGACCTGACCCCATTTTCCCTTCGGTTTTCCCATTTTCACCATTTCAGACGAAGTGTTGTTAAATGGTTTGAAAAATCAATTGACAACCTTATTGGTTTTATCAGCTCCTGTAGAACTTAGGAATAGGAAACAAAGATGACTAGCTTATTTACAAATATCGCGAATACAGAAGAACAAGTGGTACTGGCAGACACGATCGTGACCAGCGTTTTCATGGGCCTCGTACGCGAACGCCTTGTCAATGGTTACCAAGTATTCATTGGTTATGGTGGAGGGTTTGACCCCTACGAGGGAAGCCAAAGCTTAGGGGGGAGCAAGAAAGTTGACGCCGTCGATGAGGTCTTTCATAGAGATCTTGAGACCCTCCTCCGACGAAAATTCAGTTTCTATGCCGACCAAATAGTGATTGGTGCTTCCAACAAATGGGTTGATACATCGAAGGGGAACCGCAGTCATTTCCCGACGAGCAGTTTTGTTATCACTGGGGCTCAATCTCGAGAGCAGATTCACAAAGATATGTCGATGAAAGCCAAGAGGCTTGCACTCGATTGCCTCAATAGTAACACTTATCAAGCACGCAACCCTAGTCCATTAGAGGTAAACAAAGAACGAGGCGCATACTACGGGGTAGCAGACCTCAATAATGGTCAGGTTTATGGACCTATCGCAACAACCCGCCAGGTGTATCGCAATAACAGCGGCCGATGGATGAATCCTGGCCAAGGCTGGATTTTCACCCCCACTGGCGAAATCGCTAGTGGCTCCCATGCCGCCATGGTGGATACAGATGACGAAAGATATATTCAGGCCCTTGGCGGGGGGATGAGTGCTGACGATTTGGTTGTGGGGTACTGCCATGGAATGATTTTTGCTGAACATATCTGTATGGTCTCTGGTGGTGGAACGGCTTATGAGATCTCGATGAACGAGCAGACCTGTAAGAATGCTTCTTGCTTCGGATGTGCAACATTCATGTTTGCTAATGGCATGCCACCCAGTTGGATGCACCTTGGATCTGCAGAGTCGTGGTCACCACTGCCCGAAGATGCCGGTAATTTTGCCTATCATGCACACTTCAATAACGATCGACTTGAATCCGTAGCTAAGAGCATGAATAACGCGTGGACTACTGCAGTGGCACGATGGATGAAGGAAGGAGTGATCTACCCAAGAAACTCCTCAAAATTGTCGTCACTGAAAAGCGCTCTTGCATCGAAAAACGATCGCGAGATCGCCTATTTGTTCCTCGATGCGCTCACCATTCATGGCAATAACGATTTTAAGCGCATTATAGGTATGCTGGAATAAGCGAAAAACACACGACGGGGTCAAGCCCTTAGGGAACCAAGGGATCAGGTCTTGTATTTTGCACAATCAGTTTAAAACCAAAACATAATACAACTCTGCAATATGCAAGACCTGACCCTATTTCTCGAACTTAAGATAATCTTTATAGGACAATATAAATGGCAACATTACTACCATCACTTGATGAACTCTTAGTATTTAATGGATTAATTCGTAAAGCCACTGACGAAGATTCACATCTTAAATTTGATATATTTACTTATGATGCGATTCTGGAACGTTATAATCATAAGAAACCAGTCTTGGGTCATAAAATCAATGACAGTAAAGAACAAATTGTTTGGTTAGCATTCCAAACAGGTCTAAAAACAGCTACTCAAACTGCTGTTCATATTTCTGTATACCATGCATACAAAATTGCTGTAGCGGGAATTGGTTCAGCATTGACCCCTTGGTTCGCTGTAGCAGAAATAGCTTCTGGCTATGATACTCTTATGATTTTATATGATATCAAAGACGAAAATAACAAACGACATTGTGGCGATTACACTTGTAGTTGTGGCAATTGTGCAAAATATATCCAATATATAATTGACAAAAAAGAAGGAAAGGCAATAAAAACAGCAATAGGAGTCAGTACACTTGGGGTTTCTTCGATAGGTACATCCTTCTACTCGGTGGGTAAAAGCTTTCAACGCGGGCGACCAAAAGAAATAAATTGCAAAGGCCTAATTGTCTCAGCTCGAAAAGGTTGCCTCAAAGCCATCGCTACAATTTTTTTGCTTGTTAGTGATAAAGAATCAAGTATTTTTTCTAAAACTAAAAAAACTGTTGTCACAGAAAAAACTATTGCAATATTAATGGCTGTAGATGGCTGGAAGCGACTCAAAAAAACATTTTAACTGGACGTGTTAACTGGACGTGAGGGTCAAGTCTTGCAAAATCACAAATACAATGGATAGAAGAAGATCAATTCCCCGCAGAATACATTTCCAAATATACAAAACCATAAAACCACGGGGTCAGGTCTTGAATTTTGTATGGGTATGCTTCGGTTTCAAACTGATTGTGCAAAATTCAAGACCTGACCCTATTTCTCGTATGAGCCCATAGTTCCAATTAATCGTGGCTTGTTGGATTTAAAGCTGATGGTTATAAACTGAATATGAAAAACGGTGAGATGTTGAATTTTAGTTTAAAAATGAAGCGGGATAAAAAAGAGACTTAGCCCGTAGGACGCAATAGCGTATTGCACCGTTATGGAAGCTGCCCCAATTGCATATTACAAACCACGAGGTCTGGTATTGTATTGTGCATATGAATATTAAATAACATTATCAATAAAAATTTAGTTTTTATCGGTGAAAGACATTGATTTATAGAGATGTTTATTATCCGCATTTAACCCTGCAATTAATAAAATAACAGAAGAAAACCATTATCATGATCATCGAGAAATTTAATCTGAAAGCACAAGAATGTATTGAGCGTTCTTGTCGGTTAGCTGTTGAAAAAGATCATGGTGTGGTTACGCCTTGGCATCTTTTGGCGATTCTTTTAGGGACTAGCGATATCGGCAGAAGTTATCTGGAGCAGGCCAATATAGATTTAACCAGGCTGGGTCTTTTGGTTGATGGCCAACTGATCATACAGCCGAAGGCATTAAAAAATACCCAGCAAACACCGATTAATCGTGAACTTGAAAGGGTGTTTATTTATGCCGAACAAGTATCGACGCGTATGGGCGATAAATATATCGGCATTAATCACTTGTTGCTGGCTTTGTGGGAACTGAATGAATTGGTTACTGCCTTGACCGAGGCGGGTGGAAACAAGGCGGTGTTTACCCAAATACTGGATCAGTTGCCTCAGGGTGGTTACAGCAGTAAAGAGAGTTCCGGTGAATTTGAATATCTGGCTAAATATGCCCGCGATTTGACCGAAATGGCCCGGCAAGGTTTACTTGATCCGGTGATAGGTCGTGTCGATGAAATTAATCTTGCGATTCAGGTATTGTGTCGGCGGATTAAAAATAATCCCATCATAATTGGTGAACCTGGCGTTGGTAAAACGGCTATTGTCGAGGGCTTGGCGCAGCGAATTATTGCCGGTGACGTACCCAGAGATCTGATTGGCTGTTCGGTGTTGGCAGTGGATATGGGCTTGTTGGTTGCCGGTGCCAAATACCGGGGCGAATTTGAAGAGCGTTTTAAGCGCCTGTTGCAGGAAATCGCCGATGCCGGAAATGTCATTATCTTTATTGACGAAATTCATAATTTGATCGGTGCGGGTAAGTCCGAAGGCTCAATGGACGCCGCCAATCTTCTTAAACCGGCCTTGGCGAGGGGAGAGATACGTTGTATCGGTGCCACCACCAACGAGGAATACCGCAAACACTTTGAGAAAGACTCTGCTTTAAGTCGACGCTTTCAGGTGGTACGGATGGACGAACCGGATGACGAAACGGCGTTGATGATTTTGCGTGGCATTAAAGAAAAATACGAAATGCATCATGGCATACGTATTACCGAAGCCGCTTTGCTTGCAGCAGTTCGTTTTTCCAGACGTTATATTGCTGACCGATTTTTGCCGGATAAAGCCATTGATCTTATTGATCAGACCGCTGCCACCGTACGTATTGCTCTTTCTGCCAAGCCTGCCGAATTGGAAGCTCTGGATCGTCGCTTGGTCGGACTCGAAATAGAATGGTATTCATTGACCAATGAAGTGGATGAAACGCGTAAACAACAGTTACATAATGAACTGGTTGCACTGCGTGAAACCAGTGTGCAAATGACGGAACGTTGGGAGCGTGAAAAACGGGCGATGACCGAAGTTCAAAGTACCCGTAAGTTGCTGGAAGAATCACGCCTGGAAATGGAGCAGAAAATTCGCGAAGAAGATTTTGTGCGCGTTGCCGAATTGCAGCACAAGGTAATTCCGCAAGCAGAAAGGACGCTGGCAGAATATGCCGATATTGATACCACGGAAATTAATCCCCAGAAAAACTTTATTGATGAACAGGATATCGCCGCTACGGTTGCAAGGTTGACCGGGATTCCGGTAGCAAAGATGCTTGATTCCGAACAGCAACGACTACTGCAATTGGAAAGTCATTTGCGGGAGCGGGTGGTGGGGCAGGAAGAGGCTGTTGCTGCGGTATCCAGGGCCATTCGACGTGCCCGTACCAATATCCAGGATGCCAATCGACCACTGGGTTCTTTTCTGATGCTTGGTCCGACAGGTGTTGGTAAAACCGAATTGGCAAAGACTTTGGCGCAATTTCTGTTCAACGATGAGTCGGCGATGGTGCGTATTGATATGAGCGAATATATGGAGAAGCATTCGGTCGCCCGTCTAACCGGTGCGCCTCCAGGCTATGTTGGTTATGAGGAAGGTGGTGTACTAACCAATCAGGTGCGGAGTAAACCCTACAGTGTGATTCTTTTCGATGAAGTGGAAAAAGCTCACCCCGATGTATTTAACCTGTTTTTGCAAGTACTGGACGAAGGGCGTTTGACAGACAGTCGCGGGCAGTTGGTTAGTTTCACCAATGCCCTGATTTTGATGACCTCCAATCTGGGCTCGGAGTTTATTGAACCGGTAGAAACTGAGGAAGAGCAGCAACAGATGCAGACGCTAATCATGGACAAAGTACGCAGTCATTTTCGTCCTGAATTTCTTAACCGTCTTGATGATATTCTGATTTTTCGTCAACTGACCCTCGAAACCATGCGCCCCATTGCCGATATTCAACTGCGGCGTTTGGCCAAGTGCCTGGAAGATCGCAATATTCTCCTCAATATCAATGACGAAGCCTGCAACAGTTTGGCACAGTGGGGATTTAATCCTCTGTATGGTGCTCGCCCACTAAAACGGGTTATTCAAACCAGGCTTCAAGATCCGCTGGCCGAACTGTTGCTTAAGGGAGAACTTTGCGATGGGCAGCAGATTGTCATCAGCATTACTGACGGGGAATTGGTATTTACCGGTACCAATCCGGAAAAAAATCCGGATGACTCAGAGAATACTATTATAAACGAGGAGGCTTAAATGCCTTTAAATGCTTCATTGAACAAATTTGATACGGTGATTTCCGTACTGGGTTGGCTTGATTGGGTAGGCTTAACAGTTGTGCTGGTGTTGTCAGGCATCTTGGGATGGCTGATTTGGCAGCGAAAATATGCCAAAGGTGCCGGTAAACCCGCCATTCCGGCAATTACTGTTCCGGTAAAGCTTTTATTAGCCTCTAATTGCTTATCAACGGTTTGGCGTCGCTTTGTCGGTGCCATTCCCTGGAGACTGCGTTCCGGGGCATTGAGTGTCCCGCTTTCTTTGGTTATCGGTGATGCAGGTTCAGGCAAGACCGGTATTATTGATAGATATGGCCACTGGCAAGGGCAAGATTTTCGTTTTCACCCCAGTGCCATTGATGATCCGTTACTACAAGTCTATCTGGGCGATAAGTCTTTGGTGCTGGAGTTTTGTTCCTCACTACTGTATGACACGAGTTCTGCAGCTTATCACGCCATAAAAGAATTATGGCGACATCTGCCGCCCCGTCCTCAAGCGGTTATGGTGATTGATGCAACTACTTTGCTGACGCCAAAAACTGAACTGCTGCGCCAATCAGGCCAAGCCTTATTCGGTAAGCTGCAAGCATTCGGCGAGCTTGAACGTAAACCCTTACCGCTTATTCTGGCTCTGAGCCACATGGAAAAAGTCGAGGGCTTCGTAGAATTTTGCCTTTTTTTGGAAGAGGCCGGCATCCCTTTGCAAATAGATTTTCCGCAAATGGACGGCATCAATCAGCTGGCATCCTGTCTTGATGGTTTTCAACAGCATTTACACAGGGCACTGGTGACTCGCCCAGCCCAAGACTACCTTAAAATAGTTGCCTTCCTTAATGAAGCTCCACGCTTGCTTGGTGTTTTGGTTGAGTTTTTGCGTGTGGCCGGCTTGGAACAAGGTCTGGCATCTCCCCCTGTCGTTCGGCTTTGTCTCCTATCGGAACAGGTTAACAGCTTTGGCTGTCAGCCTTTCTCACTACACGCCGGTATTGTAGAGAAACCAAGATTTGCACTCAATGGCCATGCCAAAGCCGCGCTTATTCTGTTATTAGCCGGAGCGGCCTATTTAATAGTGTGTTATAGATATCAACAGATTTTGCAAACTAAAATATATCAAGGCATTCAAACTATTTCTACGACTCCGGTCGAACATTACGCAGAAAATATTGGCTCATTATTTTTTAATCCTGGTCAACCGTTGAGTGACGAGGCATTGTTACTCTGGAGACCGCTTCAGCCTACATATTTCAAAAATATCGATAATCACAGCAAGCGTTTATTGATTTCCGAAATACGAAAATATTATGTATTCCCCCTATTAAAACAAATCCAGTTTGAGCCAAATGCCACTTTTAAAACCAACAGACTTATCGGAATATTATATGGGACGTCGACTAACGAAATAGGTAAACTCATATGGAAAAATCCGGAATTAAATCCGATAGATATGGATAAGTACGGAGCACTTATTAAAGACTATTTAATGTACAATTCAAATACTGATGAGTTGGATAATGAGTTAAATAAAATCACTTATACCCAGCAATCATATGTTGATGACCATATGCTATGGTTGGTGCTGTTTCATAAATTTGCAGATATTCTGAAAAGACCGTTTGTTCAGGAAGCCGAGTTTAAAGCCTTGCAACAAGAGTTGGTACCGTTTCTTGGTATTATTGATCAGCTGAATTATTATAATCAGCAACCAGAAATTACCCAGTGGTTGGTGCAACACACCAACTTACGCAGAAATGCGACAGTTAAATATGACAGCCAGTCAGGATTGGACCAAAAAAGTATTGGTCAATTATTAGGCCTTGTCAGCAACCTCAAATTTAGCAATACCGATAATTGTGATGTGACTCTATCCCTGAAGGAGTGCCTGGGGCTAATTCAAGAGTTGGCCAATGCTAAAACAGACACTACATCACCTGACATGATTTTTAGTTTGGACGGCGAATATTTTTCGTTTACCCTACAGCAATGGGTAGATTTGATCAAGCGTAGTCGCGTGAGTATGATGCTGCGCAACCTGATTTATAATCACAGAAATTATGACGGCTGGGTGTTTTTTAATTCGCCTTCGACTTATACCGATGTGGAGATGAATTCTTCCAATAATGGCGGCATGTTGTTCGCCGGTAAGGCTCGTATTGACGGACGTTTGACGGTCGATGCTTTCGAGCAGTTTGTTAAACCCGCAATAATAGACTTGTCTGATATTGTCGCCAAACTGCCTATTGATGCCAATGAGAAACAATATTTTGGCGATTTTGTACTTAAGAACTTAAGTACCTACTCTGATCGTTATGTCAGTTCTTATTTAAATTATTTTCGGCAATTTCAGGTTCGTATTGATTCCACTTGGGGGCTGAATTATGTGCTTGATGATTTGCAACAGCCCAATTCCCAACTATTGGAAACCTTGGTGCAGATAAAGAAAAACACGGCACTTAATTTACCTACCTCACCGAACTTTCAGCCGCTGGCACAAAAGCTGACCGTATTTCGTTTTATCCAGCGTTTGATGGAGGAAAAAAATGGCGTTTATCCGGAGTTTCAAAAATATCAGCTGATGATGGCACAAATGCAATATGAGATGGGTTCACGCGAACCTTATGTGCCGAAAAAATCTGATGATAATGCCGCTTCCCTTAAGGGGGCGTTAACGCCGATAGGCCGTGTAGCGTGGGCAATGAGAGCACACGAAGATGGTGCCTATTCAACGCTGGTCAAAAACTGGCTGCAAAATGCCGGCATCCTGAATAATTGGCAGCAACCGTTTCTGGCTCCGGTACAAAAGGTCGAAGAATTTGGTACTGCCGAAATTAATCAGAATATCGCCGGTATTTGGTCGGATATCTGGGATTCTAATGTCGCACCGTTATTGGTTAAATTTCCTTTTACACCTAATGCCGGACGTGATCAGGAGTTGGCAATGGATGATTTAATTAAAATTTTCCATCCGAAACAGGGTATTTTCTGGATTACCTTCCAGCAATACCTGTCGCCTCTGGCGAGTCTTGGTAACGGAGTATGGGTTAAGCGCCATGACTTATCAGACAGTGTTGTGCTACCTCCAAATTATCTGGATCGTCTTAACGCTGCCCAACAACTTACTGCTAATCTCTGGGATGGACAGGGTAATCCAAAAGCACTTGAATTATCCGTTAAGCCGGGATTGTTACCGACCTTTGACAGCAAGCAAATACCTCACGCGCCATTGGTGTCCTTATCATACTTACGCAAAGGCGGCGTCTCCGTACTCGGTTTTAATCAACAGGCCGATTGGCAAAAATTATCTCTGGAGTGGTGGCTGACGCAACCTGCAGAGGTGGGTATGGAGTTTCGTAAAGATGCTGATCCGACTCAGGTCTATACCGATATTACCGTTGCTGATTCGCCCTGGAATTTTTTCCGGCTCCTGCAACAAGGCCAAGTTACTGATACTCAAAATTATCGGTGGAAACTCGCTCACCCTGATTTTCCTCAGCAACCGTTAAACCTTGATTTTTCATTTCGAGCCAATCCATTGGCAATATTCACCAATCTTGCCGGGAGCTAAGTCATGATAGACTTTTCACTTTTGAAGGTTTTTTCGCCGTTGGCCGTGGCCATTGTGTTGGTTGCCTGTTCCAGTACACCAAAGCCGCCGCCACCGTTGGTTTTTGATGTCACAACGACTATCCAGACCAACAATGGCGGGCTGTTTTATTTTGTTGTCCGTAGTGCCAATGAAAAGCAATTTATGCTGGAAACTTATCAGGATGTTGCCAATAAAGCTTTCTCTGATCCGCCCGATCAGGGTGTATTAGGTGTCTTTTCGGTAGTTCCGGGTACTCAACAAGAATACACCGTAAATCAACCGGCGCAGGGTACGATAGCCTTGTATTTTTTGCTTACCAAGCCTGGTTCGCAATGGAAGAAGCTGTTTTCTGCACCACTTGAAGATAAATATAATATTAACTTAAAAGCCAATAGCCAAGTTGAGATAAACAAGGATACACCTTGGTATTCGTGGTTTTAATGGCGCAATGGCTATTGCGCTGTAGCTTGGTACTCACTCTGATCTAATTAATTTAACGGATTTGTTTAAGGAATATCACATGGCAGACTACTTTTCTCAGCTGCATAAGCAGGCGATTAAAACACAACAATCGACTTTTAATTCGATAACAGGAAAATACGCACCTTCTACTCAAAAAGTCACGCTAAGTGAATCACAAAAAAACCTGGCAGCCATCAACTATTTTTTAAAAGCCGGGCTTGACTATAAAGGTCAGTCTCAGTGTTGTTATGAAAAAAAAGGCGGCGGGCTTCAAGTTAATGGCAGTATTGATCCTGGACGAATTTTAGGAGTTTTTAGTACAGAACTAAGTCTCTCTGCTGGATTGACTCGATCTAAAGAGATATTGCTGATTGCACAGCGTGGTCCTTCCAAGCTAAATGATTTGCTCATACCATCACCTATTATGATCAACTCTTTAGTAGGCGCGAGCTGGGAAGGTTCTGCCAAAGCAGGAGTAGAGATAACTGTTGGTGTAAAGTATTCTGTCGGTATTAATGAAGGATCTAAAATTGAAAAATCTTGGGTTAAGGAGGAAGACGATCCTAACGAACCTAAAATAAAACTGGAAAATATGGGTTTAGCTTTTGAGGCTGAAGCTAAAGCCGGTTTTTCTGCCGAAGCCGGTTACCAATATCAACATTTTTATGCAGAAGATGTCTGCCCGATTCCTTTTGATAACCAGATAGAAGCTAAAAAAACCTTGGGAAAACTTTTCACCGAAGGTTCTTATAAAGCGATATTGAAAAAAGACGCTTGCGAGCTTATTAACGGCAATCGATTTTTTAATAAAACGGTCAGCTATGATGGCTTTTGGGGGCATATAACTACCAAGGAAATTATCAGTATTTTGTCTAAAGGTTGTCAACATCGTACTATGGGATCGGCAACAAAAAATAAAGCTCGTAGTTTAATTGATAGTTTACTTTGTTGGGCAGATGCTGATAAAAAACCAAGTATCCCCACCAGTCTGCGTATTTCCTCCCATAAAGGTGATGCCAAAGCCGGACTTATCGCTATTGCCTCGGTCAAGGTTAATGCTTATATTGTCGGTGTTGAAGCCAGTGCTTCAGCTGAAGCACTGGCCATTTCAGGAGTTTGCAAGTCTGCCAGTGTACGTTATCAGACGGTCTATTATGCACCCCATGAACTCTATGAAAAGGCTCATGTTATCATGACCCAAGATAGCAAAATTGTTTACAAACAAATAGTGTTCACTCCACTATCAGTAACAGCAGGCGCATCTTTCAATGCGCCTTTTTATTCTAAAGGCGCCGAAAAAGAAAAGCCGTTATTGGAACACGAAATACTTAATCGCATGACCTATACAACCACCACTGTATTTTGGACATCATCAGCTAAACTTTTAAATGAATCGCTACAAAAAAGAAAAATGTCACAGACGTTCAGTTCTCTTGGGTATAAAGGAACAGGCATATCTTTTGGTGGATCGTTTGAACTGGAAGATTTGATAAGTTTTTATAGATGCTACGATGGTGTAAAGAAAGAGTTCCTGGATAAGGAGGTCGAGGTATATTTTTATAGTATCGCAAAAAGTCTTAGTGTTGAATCTGAAGATTTGGTTAAGTTTTTTATGGAGCTAAAGAAAAACAATGAGTATGGCTTGCTGAATGATTTAGCCGAGGCTAATGGCGTCAAGACAGTGTTATTAGAAGCCAGTTTCAGTGTTACTGTTGATAGAGTGGATGTGATAAGTACTGTAAATGGCAAGAATGAATTAATCGAACTTGCGCCAGATACAGCAAAAAAGATCTTTGAAGCAGGTAAAAGTAGCAGGAAGTTGGAAGCCATTCGCATGCGTTACCGCATTCAAGATACGCACAATGGCGACTCTGATTTTACTCTTGGTTTTAAAGTTTTAGGAAATGGCCTTGGGATAAGTTTGAAAAAAGTAAACCAGGCCGGTTCCGAAGGAATCGTCGATTTGGCCACAGTATGGATGAATGGCTTGTCAAATGCTTTTTCTAATTCAACTAATTATGAACAAGCCGTTCCAGCAGTAACTCTTTTTTGTCAGTAAAATATACTGTTTGTCA
The DNA here is from genome assembly GCF_022788635.1 of Methylobacter sp. S3L5C. Lineage (NCBI taxonomy): Bacteria > Pseudomonadati > Pseudomonadota > Gammaproteobacteria > Methylococcales > Methylococcaceae > Methylobacter > Methylobacter sp. S3L5C. The sequence goes on from NZ_CP076024.1 coordinate 2,178,659, forward strand.
GTAAAAATATCCTGTGAACTTACGGAGAATTTAAGACCTTTACACAAAGCGGGTTTCTCAAGTGATTAGTATTTTCAAATGATCCGCTCAGAGCTATAAGGTAATTTGTTGAGAATAAAAAAAACCAGCAAGCAATGTTATATTATCAGCAAGAAATTATCTAAGGTCTAATTGAGAGATGAGACCATTATTTTAGATTATTGTCGGTATAATAAGGCTTTCTGGTTGATTATTCTCATCTGCTTTTTTGCTGGCTGGTAAGGTAAAACAAAAAGTACAGCCATCTCCAGGCCGGCTATGAAAATTTAAATTGCCATAATGGGCTTCAATAATTGATCGGCTAATGGATAGTCCCATGCCCATACCATCAGTTTTGGTAGTGTAAAAAGGCATCACTATTTGTTGTTGTTGGTCTTCATTAATCCCTGATCCATTATCCGTTACGCTGATTTCAATATAATTATTGAGTGTTAATTGGCTATGTATCGCCAAGTTGCGTTGCTGTTTTTCCGGACAGTTTTTTAGGGCATCAATACTGTTTCGAATCAGGTTTATAATGACTTGCTCAATTTGGATAGCATCGACATTGACAGGCGGAAGAGGGTTTTGTAGTTTAAATGTCAGCTTTATGCTGTTGTGTTTAATTTCATCAATACATAAGCCGGCCGAGTCATGAATCAACGCGTTAACGTCGGTAATGGCATACTGTGTTATCTGTGATTTTATAAATTCCCGCATGCGACGAATGATTTGTCCGGCTCTTAATGCCTGTTGCTGGGTTTTGTATAAAATCTCGGCAAGCTTGACCAGATCAGGGCTTTCATTTTTAAGCAGGTTTACACTGACTTGTGTATAACTTGAAATGGCAGTTAATGGTTGATTGACTTCATGAGCAATCCCGGAAGCCATCTCCCCCATCAGGCCAAGGCGAGTAACATGGGCGAGCTGGTTTAGATGCTCCTTGTCTTGCTGCTCCCGGTATTTTCGCTCACTAATATCCTGTGCACTACCCAATATACGTAGGGGATTATTAACATCATCGTATTGTAATTCACCACTACCACAGATAAAACGAATAGTGCCATCCGGCAGTATAACGCGAAAATCCAGTTCCCGAGCTTCATGGCCATTCATGCAATCACTCATCCACATGCTCATTGCGTCATTATCTTCGGGATGGATTAAATCAATAAAAGCTTCTGACGAGTGCCCAAATGTTTCCCGGGTAACGCCATAAATCGGGTACATTTCATCTGACCAGCTAAGATAACCGCTTGCCAGATCTAAAGACCAGCTACCAATATGAGCGATACGCTGTGATTGTGACAACATCCGTTCTTTTTCTTGTAATATTTCCTGGACTTGTTTGAGCGCAGAAATATCGGTATGTGTACCGATCATGCGTAAAGGCTTGCCATCATCGCTGCGGGTAACCACCATCCCGCGTCCTAAAATCCATTTGTAACTGCTATCCTTACAGCGCAAGCGGAATTCGGTAATTGTCAATGTAGTTGTCGCCTCGACGGTTAAATCTTACTCTGGTTTGTTTTCTAAATAATCACTTCCTTGGTAGCATTTTTTTGTTTAGACCTTGTCTGGGTTAAGGTGGGCTGTCTGGATTTTTTCCCAATTACGGGAACTTCCAGTCCAGCGTTGCGGATGTTTAGCACGTGCTGCTTCGTAGACGACTTTACGGTTATCCAGAAGCTTGTCGTCCAAGCCTTCATGGCGTTGCGCTGGAGTAATAAACCGAATAGCGCTGTGACGATGCTCATGGTTGTACCATTCCACTAAGCTTGTGACCCACTGACGCGCTTCCGTAACATCGGCGAACGGCTTTAGCGGATAGTTAGGACGATATTTCAAGGTCTTAAACAACGATTCTGAGTACGGATTATCGTTGCTAACCGATGGCCGACTAAACGAAGGCATGACACCCAGTTGTTGCAAGGTCGCCAGCATAGTCGATCCCTTCATCGGACTGCCGTTGTCAGAATGCAGGATAAGCTGTTCTGCCTGTATCCCTTCACGATGACAGAGATCACGTAACAATTCGCCAGCCAAGGCGCTGTTTTCTTCTTCATACACCTGCCAACCGACGATCTTTCGGCTGAAAATATCAACAAATAGATACAGATAGAAAAACTGTCCACGGATCAGTGATGGCAGATAAGTAATGTCCCAACTGTACAGTTGATTAGGTGCTGTAGCACATGCCGCGCGTGGCTTTGTTCGTGTTTGAGCCGGACGTTCGCTACGCCGATGGGTAAGCTGTTTTTCCTCGCGCAGGATGCGATAGAAGGTCGACTCAGACGCCAGATAGCTACCTTGGTCGGCCAGTCGTGGCACGATCTGACTCGGTGGCAGATGACCAAATTCATCTGAATTAGCGACGATCAGCACCTCGGCACGCTCGATTGCTGTTAGTTTGTGTGGCGGTTGATAGTCACGCAAGGGGCGTTGATCGCAGTGAATCGTCTCACCTGTCTGCCAGCGTTGTAAGGTACGCTCACTAAGTCCTAATACTTCACAGGCTTTAGCTTGACGTGCTCCCGCAGTTACTGATTCATTAAGTAAAGCAATCACTTGTTCGCGCTCTTCGTGGCCAGTCATTCGACCTCTCCCCCCAAGAGCGCCCGGAACTTTTTTTGCAGTACCAACAGCGCTGCGGCTTCTGCTAAGGCTTTGTCTTTACGCAATAAATTGCGCTCAAGGCTTTGGACTTCTTCTTTCAATATACGCAGGACCCGCGCTTCTTCACGCTTGTCTACTAAGTCATCCTGGCGGCAGAAATCAGCTTTCCATTGTTCCAACTGATGAATAAAAACGCCGCGTTCACGACACCAGGCATTTAAGTCTTCACCGATCAAATTATAGGTTTTTTGTAAAGCAGTAAAGCGTTCTTCAGAGCTCCAATCTTCGGGACGCTTTGATTTTAGCGGTGCAAGTTTGACGTCCTGTTCCTTCTGTTTCATCCAAGCCTTCAAGGTTGTTAAATGGATATTCAATTCGTTTGCGACGGACTGAACTGATTGGTCATTACTACGATTGTATACTTTTACCAGGGCCTGCTCTCTGAAGCCTACTGAATACCTTTTATATTTTTTCATTTCTACTCTCAAATTTTATTTTTTCTTAAAAGTTGAGGCGACAACTATTCTGACGCAGGGGGGAATTCAACACTGTATGTATCGGTATTTCCTGATACATACATTTGCACTAATTTTTCAACATGTGTCTGATCATCTGGATGAATATGGCTTATCCATTCTCTATTGGTTGGCTGAATATCTTTTTCAGTATAGCCCAACATTTCTATCCAGCGCCGTGAATAAGTGACTTTCCCTGTTGGAATGTCCCAGTCCCATACCCCATCACCAGTACCTTCAATGGCAAATTTCCAGAGAAATTCACTTTCACGTAGCGCAGACTCTATCCGCTTACGTTCGGTGATATCGGTAGATATACTACACAATCCGTAAATACTGCCATTATCGTGACGTAGTGGCTGCTTAATCGAAACATAGGTATGCGCAATATGGGTGTCCTTATCGATAATAACTTCCTCGGTTGCTATGCGCTCACCCAGTTCAATAACACGGCGATCATTTTCATGAAATGCTACTCTTGTTACCTCATCAAAAAAGAAATCTTCCAATCTTTTGCCAATAATGCCATCCAGTCCTGTGCCAAATAGTTGTTGTGCCGGCTTATTGGCATACTGATACTGATAGCTGGAATCTTTGATATAAATCAAGGCTTCAACATTGTCGAGAATAGTGTTGAGTTTATATTCACTTTCCCGCAAGGCAGCTTCTGCAGTTTTTCTCTGTTCTATCTCCGCTTGCAGTTGGGCAACGCTGGGTAAGGACAAGGCATGTGGTGCAACCTTTAAGATCAGTACTGCAGTCGGGATCGAAATAAGCGCTATAAAGGCTTTAATCAAGCCATCCAGCCAATACAAGGGGATCCAGATGGTGATGGCTGAAATTAAATGTGAAGTACCGCAGGCAATAACCGATAGCGACAACAGGATTGCCAGCCACGGATAGGGAAAATCTTTGCGTTGCCGGACAAAATAGATAAGCGTTAAAGGAATGCAATAATAGGCAAGAGCAGTTAGCAGATCTGAACCAACATGTAGCCAAAGCAAGACAGGACTCCACGATAAACAATAACCGTGAGGAATGAGATCTTTAATACTAAAAAAGTCAATTAAGGGTTGCATTTTTAAGTCAAATTGGCAGTCATTATTAATGGCTGGTTTACGATAAAAGTGTTATGGTTATTTTTTTATAACAATTAAGTGTAAGAGGTAATGTCGTGAAAATACTCATTAAGCTAATCGCTATTTTGGCACTGGTTTCTTTAAGTCAGGTCAGTTTAGCAGTTGATCCGGTTGAAAAGAAATCGGAAATGAAAATGGATCATGCCATGGGCACCATGGATGAATCAAAAATGATGGAACATTTAAAAATAAAACAGGAAGAGATACTGAAGATGCATGATCTTTCCAATAAAATTCTTGCAGAAACCGATCCAAAGCAAAAACAGGTATTAAAAGATCAACAGCTTGAGTTGATTAAAGCTGAGTATATTCAAATGATGAATATGCATCATTCAAAAATGATGAAAATGGATAAATAAAGTAAAAATAATCCGGATATATCAGACATGTAACGAAAATTAATAATAGTCAGGTTACGATTTTTATTATACCGTAATCTGATTTGTTATATAAAAAATATCTGAACGATTTTATCAGTAAGAGATTACATCCTTGTTAACACGTAATTTTTAGTATCAGGTATAGTTTTACGGCATACACAAACCCTAATCAATCTACCGTTTTTAGATTGTATTTTCGTACCCGGTAGCGCAGTGTTTCTCGTGTTGCACTCAGTGCTCTCGCAGCGGCAGTCAGATTATTATCAGCTCGTTCCAACGTAGTTTTAATGATAAATCGATCCATATCATCCAGCGCCATGCTGCCGTCCAAAGGCAAATAAATACCTTGCCCACTCGATTTTTCCTGAGACGGGCTATTTTTTTGATCCCGATTATTTGATCCTGTTTGGGACTGCTGTCCGGGTAACTGTAGCCATTGTCCTGGAAACGTATTGCCATCAGCAAATAATACACAACGCTCAATAACATTACGTAGTTCTCTGACATTACCCGGCCAGAAATGCGCCTTAAGCTTGTTCCAGACATCATCAGGAATATCTTTTACCTGTCGACCAGCTTTGGCATTGTATTCGGCAACAAAGAGCGGCACCAGCTCATCAAGATCTTCAACCGCTTCACGTAGCGGCGGTAAAATGACCTTAAAAACACTTAAACGATGATATAAATCAGCACGGAAACTACCGTCCTGTGCCATTTTTTCCAAATCACGATTACTGGCAGCGACAATCTGGACATCAACACTGATCTCTTTTTCCCCTCCCAAACGCCGTACTTTATGATCTTCAATAGCCTTAAGCAGCTTGGCTTGTAAATCCAGCGGCATTTCACCAATTTCATCCATGAATAAGGTGCCGCCGTCTGCCTGTTCCAACAAGCCCCGGTGCCGTCCTGACGCACCGGTAAAGGCACCCGGTTCATGCCCGAATAATTCGGACTCCAGCAATTCGCGTGGTAATGCGGCACAATTAACTTCGATCATGGGTTGTTGGGCGCGAGGGCCGCCATAATGCAGAATACGTGCTGTTAAACCTTTGCCGGTAACACTTTCGCCACCGATAATCAAGGCGCTAAAGGGTACTTGTGTCAGTTTTGCCAATAATTGCCGAATATCTTGTGCTTGCCGGCTATGACCGATATAAGCTTCCGGTGAGTAGCGTCTATGTCCTTGCTTGGTTTAATCAATAACACGACGTTGTATTGAGGCACTGCGAGTCGCGCTGGTAACAACCAGGTCAAGACGCTCCAGATCACAAGGTTTTTCGAGAAAATCATAAGCACCCAAACGCAGCGCTCTTACCGAATCAGGAACACTGCCGTAGCCGGTCAAAAATAGCCATTCGGCGTAATTGACATGTTTTTTTACCCCTTCCATAAAATCCAGAGCGTTACCATCCGGCAAATTCATGTCGGATAGAATCAATAGCGGTTCTATACGATCTTTAAGTAGCAAGGTCTTCGCTTCAGCTAAAGTACTGGCCCATACCACATCCCAGCCTTGTGCGCGGTAGTGGCGTGATAATTCTGAACCCAGCAGCTTTTCATCTTCAATGATGAGCAAGGTTTCTATCATGATTTTTCTCAAGGAAAGCATTCTTTTGGTACCAATACCTCGACACAAGCGCCATGAGGTTGTTGATTGTTTAGCTTGATCGTGCCACCGATGTCTTTGATAAAACGTTGCACCATAGCCAATCCCAGGCCTGTGCCGCGTGGACGACTGGTGCGGAACAGACGAATACCATGAAGTACACCGTCGTCTCTTTGCCGCCAATCATTACTCCACGCAATTCACCGCCATCAACCTGACATTGCACACCGGGCACCATATCAACCACTGGCTCGTAATAACGCGGCTGCTGGAAGCTGATTTCAGTCTTTAACACTTCAATATAGCGCCGTACCGAGCGATCAGAAACAGCCAGTGCATCAACCTTTTCCTTCAGCTTGCGCAAGACTTTTACAGCTGACAAGTTCGGATAAGTTTGCAGCAACTGAATAATATAGACACAGTAGGCATCCAGCTTTTTGGTTCTGGCCATCTCATCAAGTTGACTGGCTATTTGGGTCTCGGATCTGTGTAGATATTTACTCACGGTATTGCGTGACAAACCCAGTTCTTTGGCAATCTTACGCTCGGTCAAGCCGTTGCCGTTATCGTATAACGATTTGATCTTATGGATTACAATCCACTCCTTCATAATAGCCCCTGAATAAAAATTTAGGGACTATCTCAGATTCATTGTTTAAAAGAAAATCTGAAAAAGTGGCTCAATATTAATGGTCATTACTGGCTCAGTTTAATTGGCCATTAACACCTGTGCACTACTCAACATTCGTAGAGGTTTATTCATTTCATCGTATTGTAATTCACCGCTATCACAGATAAAACGAATAGTGCCATAGGGCAGTATAATACGAAAATCCAGTTCCCGCGCTTCATGACCATTCAGGCAATCACACATCCACATACTCATTGCGTCATTATCTTGGGATGGATCAACTTAATAAAAGCTTCTGATGAGTGTCCAAAGGTCTCTCGGGTAACTCTATAAATCGGGTACATTTCATCTGACCAGCTCAGGTAACCGCTTGCCAGATCTAAAGACCAACTACCAATATGAGCAATACGCTGTGATTGCGACAACATCCGTTCTTTTTCCTGTAATATTTCCTGGACTTGTTTGAGGGCAGAAATATCGGTATGTGTGCCGATCATGCGTAAAGGCTTATTGTCTTCGCTATGGGTAATCACCATGCCGCGCCCTAAAATCCATTTGTAACTTCCATCTTTACAGCGCAAGCGAAATTCAACACTGTAAATGTCGGTATTTCCAGACATATATATTTGCACTAAGTTTGCAATATGCGCCTGATCATCGGGATGAATATGGCTTATCTATTCTCTATTAGTTGGCTGGATATCATTTTCGGTATAGCCCAATATTTCTATCCAGCGCCGTGAATAAGTGACTTCGCCGGTTGGAATATCCCCGTCCCATACCCCATCACCGGTACTCTCAATGGCAAATTTCCAGAGAAATTCACTTTCACGTAGCGCATACTCTATCCGCTTACGTTCGGTGATATCGGTAGATATACTACACAAGCCGTAAATACTGCCGTTTTCGTGACGTAGTGGCTGCTTTATCGAAACATAGGTATGCGCAATATGGGTGTTTTTATCGATAATAATTTTCTTGGTTGTTATGCGCCCACCCAGTTCAATAACATGCCGGCCATTTTCATGAAACGTTACTCTTGTTACCTCATCAAAAAAAAAATTTTCCAATCTTTTTTGCTAATAATGCCATCCAGTCCTGTGCCAAATAGTTGTTGTACTGGCTGATTGGGATACTGATAGCTGGAATCTTTAATATAAATCAAGGCTTCAACATTGCAACACTTCGGACAGTTTACGCGGCGATAGCGCCATAATTACAGAGGGCTGCAAAGCTCTAAGTGGCAAGAAAACCTTTCCAATAAATGGGCATTGAATTTACGAGTCTTCCAACTGGCGATGGAAATGACGTTGCGGCCTGCACCTTCCACGGCCTGTTGCCGGTCTTCCAGACGCAGCAAATTCAGTGCGGTCAGTGAAGCATTGAAATGGAAGCCCAACTTTGCTTCGGAAGTCGCTTGGCAATCGCATAGTCCAGTGTATTGCTTGGCATCGCGAAACACGAATTCAATCTGAAATCTTGCCTTGTAATAGCGCAGAATGTCCATGGTGGCACAGTCAATGTCAGTGCAGAATAATAATGCCGTATAGGTTTTGCCTTTTTCTTCCCGCACGACATAGATAATCCGCAGATTACTTTTGTAAAGTTGGCGCATTGACGATCGAAGTATAGACGCGCTGCCCATCGGTTTTTCCTGCCAGATCAAAGCGTGACAAATCATCGAAACAAACCTTGCCTACAAACTTGCGAGGTCGACCTTTGGCTTTTTGTTCACCGGTATATAACCAGCGCAGATCGGCATCATGCCGTAACTTACTGGCCACGTGCAGGCCATGTTCTACCACGCCATTAATAAACTTGGTCTTGGCGTAAAAACTGTCCGCGACCAGATAACGGATTTTCCCCAACAGTCCCTTGGTATCGCGTTTGACATGATCAAGATAGCTATCTACCCGGGTGATCCGGGTTTCTTTGGGCGTTTTCTCGGCTTTGCTCTTCGGTGTCTTCTCGACATCTTGAACCACCTTGGTTTCGCTATTTACGGTCGACTCTTTGACGACTTCAGGTACCTTCGGTGCTTTGGGCAAAGCGAGCGTTTGATAAGCCGGCAGCGTATAGGCTGTGTTGTGTGTCACATCCACCAAGGCCAGCAGTGAAATTTCCATTGGTGTCGTTATGAGGATGATGGTCTGGTACATTGTTGTAGTGAAGCAGAAGCCAAACACATGTTGGCAGTACTTGAGCAACGCTTCAATGCCTGTGGTTTAGAGCTTCACCTGCTGAAAAAAAAATCGTTTACCGTAAATATGGCAGTCGCAAAGTACGCTATGAAAATATGGACTTTGATTTTCTTGGCTATACGTTCAGGCGTCGGTTATGTAAAAATCGCAAATGAAATAGTTTATTTGTAAGTTTTACACCTGCGGTTAGTAAGGTGGCGATGAAGTCGATGCGACTGAAAACTAGGAACATGCGCGTGCGAATGCCTTCAGAGATGAGTGTCGAGCAGTTGGCTAAATGGCTGGATAGCCTACTATGGCCGTTACTATCGATCAGTCCTCTATGGTATGTGTCGGCACGTAAACAGAGCACTGGTAAGGTAGGCGCGGCGTAAATTTAAGCCCCTCCGTTGGCATAAAACCAGAGCATCGCAGTTTCTTGAGAGAATTGCTGATCAATGTCCAAGCTTTTGTTCGCCCATTGGCGAGCTGGAATGACAGGAGAGTTTACCTGATGGGAGCGGTATGAGTCGAAAGGTTCACGTACCGTTCTGCGAGAGGCTGCTGGTAAGTTCCTGCGGCCTGCTCACCTATACGCAGTTTACTCTTTATGGCGTTGACGACTTATCTTGTCAATAGCTTCGTTGCCCTGCGTATCAAACAGGACTGCGACGAACTGCCGGATCATCTCAGTGATTTATCTGTGAATCCATAGCGCGATCAAGCCAGTCGGTAACATCAATATCAGGTCGTTTTTGCCCTGTTCTTTCCTCTTTAATACCTGACCTCAACTACTAAAATAGCCAATACTACTGCCCTAGAGAGGAGGGAAATGTCAAATGAGCAAGAATTTGGAAGATGAAGATATTGATGCGCTGTTCGAACAGGTTGTTACGCAACGGGAAATCGCAGTTCCGTCTAAATCTGTTCCTGAGGAACCGGAGATTTTGAGTGTACCTGCTGAAAATCATGCTTTATATGATCGTCTGGGTTCTGTTGTGCGCCAATTGCATGATGCGTTACAACAACTAGGTTATGGACAAATTTTAGATGATACGTTAAGAGACATCAGTGATTCTCAAAGCCGTCTCGAATATATTGCATCCCTGACTGAGCAGTCTGCCAATAAGGTGTTAAATGCCGTAGACGAAGGCTTACCTGTCCAAGATGAGCAAATTACAAAGGCTAATAACTTGGAGCGGCGTTGGAATGATATGCTCGGCAGCGAGTTTGCCACTGTCGAGTTGAAGTTGTTGGCAATTGATTCCTGCAGTTTTGCCAGCGAGGTGGCTAGAAATGCAGAAGCAGAAAAAGCGCGTCTGATGGAAATTATGATGGCGCAGGACTTTCAGGATATTACCGGACAAATTATCAAAAAAGTCGTGACGCTGACACAAAAGCTGGAAAAAGAACTTACCCAGTTATTACAGGATTATGCGGTTACGCCATTACCCAACAAATCTGTTGATTTACTTGCGGGTCCCGCTGTCCCTGATTTGGCAATGGATCAAGATGATGTCGATAGTATGCTCGCGGATTTGGGTTTTTAATAGTTAAAGTAGCGCTTACCTTGATTTTAAAGCATTGGATTTGATGAGTCAGGTTCAAGGTAATGCTAAAAAATGTAACCAGAAATATAGGGATGATAAATGTCGTGTTTTGAATATGTATGTTCGGTGCGATTCATTAAGTCCCCTAATCAGGTTGGAGGGTTTTCTGTCTACGACGAAATAATAAAAAATGCCAAGACCAGCTATGAAGAAGAAAAATTATTGACTGGAAAATCTGCGCAGTGAAATTGGTTATAAAAATATCTGATTTTTTTGATATGGTAAATAATGTGACTTTTTTTTATATTAATATTAGCTACTGTAATATTGCTATTAAAATCAGGCTGTATTACAAGTCAAATTATTGTAGAAGGGTATATATTACAGTGAGTTTCAGTAACTAAATTGGGCAATAATTATTGGTTAAAATTATCTACGCTGGGTAAAACTATTACTAATAGCTGACTATTTTAGCTGTCCTAATTTATTTTGAGGCAATATCCAGGAATAAAAAGATTGGCTAGTTGGATAAATTTCTTTTAGAAAACGGCCTAAGAGCAAGTTTATAGGGATTATCTTAATATAAACATGAGCTTTATAATTAAAAAATAACTTTGAATAATCTACTTATCGGCAAGTTTGTAAATTGAGAAAATATTATGTTTGAGAGTACTGAATCAACATCCGGTTATGGGCTTTCATCGGTGGGTGACAGAGAAGCTATAGGACAGGAATTTTTGTCTTTTACTTTGGGGCAGGAAGAATATGCTATTGATATATTGAAGGTTCAGGAGATTCGTGGCTACGAGGCGGTTACACGGATAGCCAATGCGCCTGAATTCATTAAAGGAGTTATTAATCTTCGCGGTATTATTATTCCGATACTGGATATGCGTATCAAATTCAATCTGGGAACACCTGTTTATAACGAATTTACCGTTGTTATTATACTTAATATTACCGGTCGAATAATGGGTATCGTGGTGGATGGTGTGTCTGATGTCATAATGCTCAACAATAATCAAATCAAGCCGCCTCCGGAAATGCGTGCAGCATTTAACACTGATTACCTCATTGGTTTGGGTACTGTCGACGATCGTATGCTTATCCTGATAGACATTGACAAGTTGATGTCGAGCGATGAAATGGGCTTGGTTGAATCTGTTAGTGATTCTTCTGTTAACCAAAACAATGACCATTAAAGTTCTTATTGTCGATGACTCTGCGTTAATTCGTTGCGTATTGACCGAGATGATCGAAAGCCAAGCTGATATGGAAGTTGTAGGAACTGCTTCAGATCCTTTGATTGCAAGGGATTTGATCAAGCAGACTAACCCTGATGTGCTAACTCTTGATGTTGAGATGCCCCGCATGGATGGGCTAGATTTCCTGGAAAAACTTATGCGCTTAAGGCCGATGCCAGTGGTGATGGTATCATCGCTAACTGACAGAGGATCTGAAATCACTCTGCGTGCACTTGAATTAGGTGCCGTTGATTATGTGACAAAACCCAAGTTAAGTATCAAAGCCGGAATGCTGGAATATACACAGCTGTTGGCCGATAAAATACGTATTGCTTATCAAGCAGGTAAGAGCATGAATTTTCGTACCAATATGGTAAAAAAATCTCTTCCGCATGAGCCATTACCTCTTGTTGGTAACCGGTTTCTCAGTACCGAGAAATTGATTATTGTCGGTGCATCAACGGGAGGTACAGAAGCCATTAAGACGTTCTTGTTGCAAATGCCTGTCGATTGTCCTGGCATTCTTATTACCCAACATATGCCGGAAGGTTTTACTACGTCTTTTGCTCATCGGCTTGATGGTTTGTGCAAGATTAGCGTTATTGAAGCAATGGGTGGTGAAAGGATTTTACCCGGGCACGCTTATATTGCCCCCGGACACTCGCACATGTTACTGGCTCGTAGTGGTGCCAATTATATTACCCGCCTTGATCAAGGGCCGCCGGTGAATCGACATCGCCCGTCAGTGGATGTTCTGTTTCGTTCGGCTGCTCTGCATGCAGGGAAGAATGCAGTGGGCGTAATTCTAACAGGGATGGGAAAAGATGGTGCCTTGGGGTTATTGGAAATGAAAAAAGCAGGTGCGTACAACTATGCGCAGGATGAAAATTCTTGTGTAGTTTTTGGTATGCCCAAGGAAGCGATTGAGATTGGCGCGGTACACGAAGTGGCTTCGTTATCCATATTGGCAGGTATGGTAATTGACCATTTTGGCAAGCATGCGGTGAGTATACGTGAAGGATCGATGACACTGTCACAGCCAATGATCACCAACTTTAAAGATTAAATTTTCGGAGTAAATATGTCTGAGTTAAATAAGATGCGTTTTTTGGTAGTAGACGATTTTTCTACCATGCGTAGAATTATTCGCAATCTGTTGAAAGAGCTGGGTTATACCAATGTCTCTGAAGCGGAAGATGGTAATAGTGCGCTTGCCCAGTTAAAGCGGGATTCATTTGATTTTATTGTCTCCGACTGGAATATGCCGGGTATGGATGGTTTGGAGTTATTGCAGGCTGTCCGTGAGGACCCCACTTTATCTAATATACCTATGCTAATGGTGACTGCAGAAGCCAAGAAAGAGAACATCGTCGCGGCAGCAAAAGCGGGTGCGAGTGGTTATATAGTTAAGCCTTTTACCGCTGCGACACTGGATGAGAAAATCAGCAAGATTCTTGAAAAACAGAATAAATCTTTATGAAGGGCATGGACGACCGCATCGAATCAGCAACGGTTGTTCTATCTTCCAATCTGCCTAATATAATCGATTTGCATCTTGCGGAGGCCGCAGATGATGTGTATCAAACGCGGCTTATTCTGGACGAAGCAATCAGTAAACTTGAACGCAGCTTTTATGGTATTCAAGATGAGTTGGCGCAGCAACGCAGACTGGCCGAGACAAACGGAAGTTCAGCGTGCGCGGATAAGTTGGCAGTACATCTCCATCAAGCAATTATTGGGTTGCAATTTCATGATTTGACCGATCAGTTGCTTCAACGTGTTAATGCCCGGTTCGATGGTTTACGCGAGATGTTGGTCGTTATGGATTACAAAAAAACAATGGTTAGCGGCTATGATGAAGCTGAAGATCTTTCGTTATCTCTGCGTGAATCTGATGAAAAGTTGTCAGAACTCAGTGTGACATTACAAAATGCACTGAGTAAATCTCTGCGGCAGCAACATATGGGAAGTGGCGATGTTGAATTGTTCTGACCTTCTTAACATCAATAATCAGGAGTGCATATAATGAAAACTATACTTGTTGTTGACGATTCGCGTTCGTTGCGACAAATGGTAACTTTCTGTCTTACCAGTGCCGGCTATCAGGTTCATGAGGCGGCTGATGGCGTTGAGGCCTTGAAAATTACCCAAGGCCAACAATTTGATTTGGTATTGACTGATCAAAATATGCCACGTATGGATGGATTAACCTTTATCGAAAGCTTACGCACCCAACCGGCTTATCAAAAAATACCGATATTGATGTTGACTACCGAATCAAGCGATGAAATGAAGGCGAAAGGTCGGGCTGCAAAAGCGACAGGTTGGCTGGTGAAGCCCTTTGATCCGGAAAAATTAATCGCAGTCGTCAAAAAAGTTATTAGCTAAGCACTCAGGAAGCATTCGTATGAGCATGGATATTAGTCAGTTTTCCCAAATATTTTTCGATGAAGTCGAAGAGCTACTGGACGATTTGGAGAGACTGGTTCTCACCGTGGATATAGAGGCTCCCGATTCAGAAGATATTAACAGCATTTTTCGGATCGCTCATTCAATTAAAGGAGGAGCTGCTACTTTTGGTTTCTCTGACCTAATCGATATCACCCATGAGCTTGAATCGATGCTGGACAAAATCCGTCATGGCGAACTTAAATTTACGTCAAGGCATCAAGAGATTCTTCTACAATCAAGGGATGTGCTGAAAATGCAGATCGACGGGCTAAGGCTTAATGCGCCAGTCGATAACATAAGAGTAGCCGAAGTGAGGGCAATGGTTGTTGATGCCATGATTGACAAGGCTGCTTTATCGTTAGCTCATCAGATATCGGATGTGCATGACGACAAAAATTTGGTCGTTGCAGGCTCAGGTTGTGCTTATGCCAAGCGCTTCCAAATTGACCTGCCAGCTATGTCCCGGATAGATGTCGAAGCTTTAACGGAGGAGTTATCGTTGCTTGGAGATCTAGCCGTTAGTTCATCAAACGCTGAAAAAACTATTTTGGACCTGTGGACTAACGACGGCAGTCCGGAAATTCTTGCTTTATGTTCTTTTATTCTTGATCCGGATGATGTTCATGTTAGTGAAATCAGTGCTGATAGTGGCTTGAGTAAAGCTGTGAACAGTGTCTCTCAAGCACAGGAATCAGAAGATTCCGGTTTTGGATTTTTTGATTCACCATCACTATTTGTCGAGCCAGTACAAGAGGACATAGTTATCGCACCTGGGGTATCTCTGCCAACTCCAGATCAGTTGCCAGTCAAGAAAAAACCGGTCAAGGCTGACAATGTGACTGCGGTTGCAGAATCCTCTACGGTTCGGGTAAGTATTGAAAAAGTAGATCAACTTATAAATCTGGTTGGGGAGCTGGTCATTGCTCATGCCATGATTACAAAACGCGCAGAAAGTCTGGATCCTGCGCAGTATGAAATGTTATTGAATGGTATTACCCAGCTCGGCCAGAATAGCCGCAGTTTACAAGAATCGGCAATGTCCATGCGAATGATGCCAATGGATGTCGTTTTTTCGAGGTTTCCTCGTATGGTTCGTGAGCTTTCTGGCAAGCTTGGCAAACAAATTACCCTGGAAACAAAAGGCAACAGCATTGAACTGGATAAAGGATTAATTGAAAAAATCGTCGATCCACTAACTCATTTGATTAGAAACAGTATTGATCACGGCATTGAAAGCCCGGATATTCGCGCGCAATCCGGCAAGCAACGAATGGGGCGCTTGATTTTATCGGCTGCGCATCAAGGTGGTCATGTTGTCATTAAAGTGATTGATGATGGTGCTGGTTTAAATCGCCGAAGAATTCTTCAAAAAGCCGGCGAACAGGGCCTTCCTGTAGATGATGATATATCGGATGAAGATGTCTGGAAACTGATTTTTGCTCCCGGCTTTTCAACTGCAGAAACCGTTACCGATGTTTCCGGACGAGGCGTAGGTATGGACGTAGTTAACCGTAACATCACCAGCCTTGGTGGAACCATCAGTATCCACTCGGTAGCAGGTCTCGGAACTACCACAACGGTATCGCTGCCTTTAACTTTGGCTATTCTTGATGGTATGTCCGTTAAAGTAGGGGAGGAAACCTATATTCTGCCATTGAGCAATATTGTTGAATCCTTTCAGCCCATCGCGACTAATGTTAAGGAAATTAGCGGTCAGGGCACGGTGGTTTATATTCGGGGCGAATATCTCCCCATTATTCCTGTTTTTAAAGTTTTTACCATTGAGCCTATTCATCGACATCCTGCTACCGGCATGTTGGTTGTGATCACTGCTGATGGTCGGAAAGCCGCTCTACTGGTTGATGAGTTGGTCGGTCAGCAACAAGTTGTTGTCAAGAATATCGAATCCAATTACCGAAAGGTACCCAATATTTCAGGTGCGACCATCATGGCGGATGGCAGCGTATCATTCATCATCGATGTTAACGGCTTGCTACGCGAGCATCATACCAAGACAGGTTTTTAGGCAATTTCTTGCAAATAATATGCCCGGATTGCTTATCTTTTTATTCATTGATTACGTTGTTAAAATCGTTATGTACCCAGTTACGTGTCTGTTTTTACGTCTCGGCAATCGCCCCCTGAATCTCTAAAGAGGTCTACTGTTGGCGTTCTTTATCGCTGTTCCAAACGCGATGCTATCTTCCCCTATCCAGGGTTTACGTAACCCCTGGATCTTTGCTGTTGTTGTGAATAAAAAATCTGAGCCACTTGGGTATATTAGTGGTCATTTTTTATAAAAGTTAATAACGGCAATTTAATAATTAATTATGTCTTATTGGTAATAATACTGTAATAATTTTTATATATATTGATAAATATGTTAAAAAATCTGCTCAATTTATTGATAATGCCAAAATCTCTGCCTAAATAATAAATACTCATCCAGCAACGCCATAAGAATTGACGTTAATTATTCTTCAAATTTTTCAAAAAGCTTACATTCTAATATGTCTATTAAATCCATATCGAAGTTGGTCAGTTTGACACTCGGAGTTATTTTTATTGGCTTTGCAGTGGCTGTCAGTTGGTCGTTAAATCATCTAAATCAATCTTTTGCTTCGGTCGAATTTTTTGGGCAACAAAAAGACAAAATTTTTACTCAAGTTAGTCAGCCAATTTTTAGTTATTTACTGACGAGTGAAGCCACCATATTGGGTGATGTTGAACAAGCACTCAGCCAAATCAAAGCTGAAGTTGAAGGGCGAGCTAATCTATCTGCCTCATTACAAGCCCCGTTTTTAGCGCTTATTAATGAGTTACAACAAACAACTTTGGTAGAACTTACCGCTACCGGTAAACTGACTGATCCACAAACGCTACTGATCAATAATGAAAAGCAACTGTCGAGGCATCTGCAAAAGTTATTGTTATATGTTAATCAAGCAAAAAAAGCGTCACTGCCAAAGCAACAGCTTTATTTGCAATTAGTCAGTGATTCTCAAGCTAAACTCATCAATCTTGCAAGTGCACGGCAAAGTTTTTTTACTTCTCGCCAGCAAATGTCAGTAGATAATATTAACCTGCCGTTACAAGAGCTAATTGCTTTATCCGGTGAATTTAAAAAGCTGCCTTTGCTGGGAGTTATGAAACAAGAATCATCAGGCAATACGGTTTTTAGTCTCGATATTCAGTCAGAAAAAAAACAGCTTGAAGATATGGCGATTGAACCAATCCGTGAAATCCCGTCCTTACTGCAACACTATGGTAAGGATATGGAAGTCGCTCTGAAAGTCGTACAGAATAAAGTTACAGGCCAGGTAAAGATTAATCAGCAAATTAAAACGCTTCAGGAAAAATTGTTAACGCTGGAAGCTGAGCTTACTCGTGAATATCAGTTCTACGAACACCTGATGTTCATCATTATGGTGGTGTTTTCATTGTTGATAATTTCAGCCGTATTGATCTGTATTTTCGGTGGAACACGAATTTTGCGCCGGGTGTCTGATCTGGAATTAACCATGTCTAAAATTGCCCATACCAGCGATTTGTCTTTACGTGCTGAAGCTTTGCACACCGATGAAATTGGTAGTATGGCACGGTCTTTTAATTCTATGGTCGAGAAGTTACAAGAGACATCAACCTTGGTAAGGCAGAAGATTAACGATATTCAAACAATACTTAAAAATATGCCACAAGGTTTACTGAGTTTTGACGATCAAAACAAGGTTAAACCAGAATATTCAGCTTATTTGGAACAAATATTGGCGACCGATCAGATTGCCGGTGCTGACTTGATAAAACTGATCTTTGAAAACTCGAATATCGGCTCTGATTCCCTGGCGCAAATATCTGCGGTCTCTGGCGCTTGTGTTGGAGAAGATGCCATGAATTTTGAGTTTAACCAGCACTTATTGGTTAATGAAATTGAGAAAGTGATGCCGGATGGTTTGAAGAAAATCCTCGATTTAAATTGGGCACCGGTGATTAATGACCATGATGTAGTGGAGCAAATACTGCTATGCGTGCGTGACGTAACCGAGTTGCGTAAATTGAGTGCTGAAACCGCAGTGCAAAAGCGTGAATTAGATATTATCGGAGAAATTCTTGGCGTTAATCAGGAAAAGTTTCACCAGTTTATTACCACAACCATCACTTATATAGCTGAGATTGAAAATACCATTCGGGATACTCCAAATGGTAGCCTGGATGCAATTAACATAATATTCAGAAATATCCATACGATCAAAGGTAATGCCAGGACTTATGGCCTGACCAATTTAAGTAACCATGTTCACGATACAGAGTCGGTTTATGATGAGTTGCGTCAACCGGATTCTATTATTGCCTGGGATCAGCTTCGATTATTGGATGATCTGGCACAAGTACATCAGTTGGTTGAGCATTACGCCAAGGTTAATGAAGAAGGTTTAGGACGTAAAGGACCAGGCCGTAAAGGCAGTATTGATAAATATGTTATGGTTGATAACAAGCAAATTCAGGAAACTATCAAATTACTGGAAAAGGTCAGCTATTCTAACGTCCACGATTTGATGGAGGCAAAAAATGCGGTACATAGCATGCTAAGGCAACTTGGAACTGAATCTCTTGATACGGTCTTCTCTGCAATTGTTGAATCATTGCCGGCGCTGGCGGAAAGCACCGGAAAACAGGTACCTAAGGTGTCAATAAATAACGGAACGCTGTTACTGAAAAGCCAAAGTGTTGGCGTGATTAAAGATATTTTTACGCATCTATTTAGAAATTGTGTTGATCATGGACTTGAAATGCCTGCAGAGCGTTTGGCTAATAACAAGCCGATACAAGGATGTATTGATGTGGCCATTGAAATGGACGGTGAGTTACTCAAAATATCGATTAAAGATGACGGTTGTGGACTTGCCCTGAATAAAATTCGTCAAAAGGCTTTGGATAATGGACTGCTACAGGAAAATGACAGCTTGAGTGATGAAAAAATCGCTGCGCTGATTTTTCTGCCCGGATTTACTACGGCTGAAAAACTCACCGATATCTCGGGACGGGGTGTGGGCATGGATGTGGTTATTGGTTTTGCCAGAAAAGAGGGCGGACATGTCAATATTAATTTTCTGGACAATAAAGTCGGTTTTGATCAGCGAACATTTGAAACCGTTGTGTATCTTCCAGGTCATTATGCAGTGAGTGCCAAAGCGTCAATAATGGTGGCTGCATGAACTTTCGAGATGTTTTCGATGGGTTCATTGCCTGGAGGGGGTATTTTAGCTGATTATAATATTCAGTTAAAACCGAAGTTTATCTTTGAGATTACTTGCGACCATATTCGGTTTAATAATCAGTTTTTCGTAATGTTCAAAACACCAATGACAAAGTTTTTACATGCGCTTTTGAAAAAAAAACGCTAATTGTTTACTTCTTAAGTTAATAAATAAATCTCTATGGAAATCACAATTCTGGCTTTTATTTTGGGCTGTTTATTGGCATCAGGCTTGAGCACCGCTTTACTCATACGTATCCATAAAAAAACACTTGGAGAGTTAACACAGACACACCAGGCTGCAGTTGATATCTTGACGATAAAACTCGTTAATGCCAAAGAAAAAATAGATGACTATAAAGAAGAGCTGCAATTAAAAGTTGCGGATATTAATTATCACATAGAGCAGTCTACGCGTCTGGAGCAAGAAAAAACCGAATTATCAGCTGAAGTTAAACAGCTCCAGCAAAAGCATGCATTAGCGCTTGATCTTTTGCAAGAAGAAACTGAAAAACAATTAAGCCTTAACGAGCAGGCGTTGGAATTAAATCATCAATTACAACAATCAGTGCTGCTGGAACAAGAGCAAATAAAGTCTGTTGAGCAAATTAACCAGCTTCAACAAAAACATAATGATGAGTTGACGATCTTTGAAGAGAAAAGAAACAATGAGCGGTTGGATTTTCTTGAAAAAGCCGGTTATCTGACAGATAAAATAAGTCAGGCCACTAAATTTGCGGAAGTCTTTGAGCGTTGGCATACCGACATGAATGCGTTGATGACTCAGAATATGGAAATGCATCAGCAAAATGACAAGTTTGCCATGATTGTTCAAACTATCGTGATCTTGTCATTGAACGCAGCGATTGAAGCCGCCAGAGCCGGTGAAAGTGGTCGCGGATTTGCCGTTGTGGCCATTGAAATTCGTAAACTTGCCACTGATTCAGAAGCGCTTTCCAAGAACTATGGCAAGAACTTGTACAAGAATGATTTGATAACCACAGCGACTTTTCAGGACATACAGTCGGGCGGAAAAATGATTACTTCTGCTTTGATTGGCCTTGACGTAACCGGTAAAAATCTGATCAACAGTCTACAGCTGAGATAAACGCATATGATCAGTGAGCAGGCGAAAATTGGGTTTGAACATATTTTCAAAAAAGCAGTGATGGCTAATATTACGGTATCTCCTGATGATATTTGTGAAATAGAAGCCATCAATAACCCGGAAGAAATTAGTGAAGGTGAATTTTCTGTTCTGACAATTTCATCGACCTCTTTTCGGTTATTGACACTTTTTCATTTTAATAATAATGCTGCCACAAAAAAATATTTTGAAAAGAATTCCTGTCTTGCTGTCGAGTCCAAAATCGAAGTCGAAGATGACAGCGTATTTCTCGATATTTTCCAAGAGTTTTGTAATATTTGTTGTGGCGCCATGAACAGGGAGCTGAACCAAGCTTATTTTTTTTTGGGAATGTCAACGCCATACATATTGTTAAGGCAGTGTGCAGATTTCGTTTCGGCTCTTGATCCCGGGTATGTTAATTATTACCGGATCACTATTAATCATTCGTTAGTGTTACATGCCACTTTGTGCCTCTGTGATTATAGTGATGTGGATTTTACCGTTGATACCTGTGAAGTTGAAGACAACACGGGTGAACTGGAACTTTTTTAAAAGTTGATTATTAAAGGATTTAAGTATGAGTGATGCTACACAATTAGTCAGTAAGGTCTTTGTTTTGGAAAATACTTCAGAGTCCCTTGGCTATATTAAGCAATTCTGCGATCAAAACAGGCTTATTGGTTTGAAGGTCAATGATGCCAGCAATATCATGGCTATTTTGAGTTCCAATGTCGATTTGGGGGCGATTTTATTGGCGGAAGATTATTGTGATTCGGTGGACAACACGATGGATCTGGCACGGCAAATAAATACGGCAAGACCCGAGTTACCGATTGTCCTACGCAGAACATCGCCAACCACTTTTGATGAGTTGTCAGAAAAACAACGGAAACTGTTTTGTGCGACTTATACGATGGATGACCTGTCTCCCCTTCAGAAAGTTATTGATGAATATATCTTTAGCCTCGTTTATCCCAATGCACTGGTTAGAGGAATTTCAGAGATTACCGTAAACGTATTGGCAAGCCAGTTTAAGCATCTTAAAGTCAGTGCCCAAACCCCTTATGTTGTCAGGGACCGGATAATCTTTGGAGAGGTATTTAGTCTTATTCCATTGGCAAGCAGTTGGTGCCGAGGACATATGATGTTGCAGGCAGAAGAGAACGCTATTCTTGATATACTGGGATTTGATGAGTTAACCAACGAGGAAGATCCTGCTACCTTTAGAACAGTCAATAATGTGTTGGGGGAAGTGACTAATCTAGTTTGGGGGTCTTTTAAGACACATTTTATTGCGGCCGATGATGCAGGTCCGGGTTCAACATCGGAAGTACCCATGGTCATCAATCATCAACATAAATATATTTCATTTGGTTCTGAAAATCCGCATCTTTGTTTTAAATATACCTTGGCGGATGAAAGTAAGGGTTACTGTATTTCGATTTATCAATGGTTTGTGTTCAATCTATATTGGTCACCTGAGGATTTTAAGGAAATTGAAGTATCGGTTGATGATTTTGTTGACTCGGGTGAACTGGAATTATTTTAATAACTGTATTTGGAGAATTATTTTATGGCAAAGATTTTAATCGTTGATGATTCCAGCACTGTCAGAGATGAGGTTGGTGGTTTTTTGACAAAGAACGGCTTGAAGGTTATTACCGCTGTTGATGGCAAAGATGGTCTTAGCAAGTTAAAAGCCAATCCTGGTATCAAACTTGTGTTGAGTGACGTCAATATGCCCAATATGGATGGCTTAACCATGGTTGAAAAAATTCGTAGTGAGCTTGGAAATACTGCCGTCAATGTGATCATGCTAACGACAGAGAGTAATCCGAATTTGAAAGAACGAGGCAAAGCCGCGGGCGTTAAGGGTTGGATAGTTAAGCCATTTAAGGGCGAGAGTGTCCTTGAGACATTTAAGAAGTTGTCGGCATAGATTAGTCGGATTCAAAGCTGGCTGAGAGAGATACTTGAAAAATATCGAAAAATTTACCAATAGTTAGGTACACTAAATTTCCTGGTAGGATAGCACTGCTTTTTATCAGTGAGAATTGACCGATAATATTTACAGCGTCATTGTGTTAATATTTGCATATTTGTACAAGCTGGTAATACTGCATGAGCATCATGCTTGTACTTCAGCGTTGAATTTATAGACGTCATAATTTTCAAGGAACCTCAATGTCCGCTAACCGCCCTGTTGTAATGTCATTTTCCGGTCATGATCCTAGCGGAGGCGCTGGTATTCAGGCTGATATTGAGACGCTGGTGAGTCATCAGTGTCATTCTGTCAGTGTTATCACTGCTTTGACCGAGCAAGATACCCGAAATGTAAAAAAGCTAATCCCGCAAAGTTCCGAAAATATTATCAGTCAGGCCAAGACTTTACTGGATGATTTGCCTGTTAATGTTTTTAAAATCGGCTTGATCGGGCATCATGAAACAGCGATAGCCATCTACGCGATTTTAAAACAGTATCCGCATATTCCGGTTGTTTTTGATCCGGTATTGGCAGCAGGTGGGGGTACTGAACTATCTAATGACCGGCTGATTGCGACTATTGTTGATTTGCTGTTACCTTGCACCACCGTTTTAACGCCCAATAGTGAAGAAGCCCGCAGACTGGCAGGATTTGATAACCTGGAAGAATGTGGCTTGGAATTGCTGGAGCAAGGTTGTGAATATGTGCTGATTACCGGAACGCATGAAACAACGCCGGCAGTCAGTAATCAATTATTTCATGATAATCGTAGCTGGGAAACTTACACCTGGGACAGATTGCCAGCTAGTTATCATGGTTCCGGTTGTACGTTGGCTACCAGTATTGCTGCCTTAATGGCACATGGCCTGGAGCCTGTTCAAGCCGTAATGGAGGCTCAGGAGTATACCTGGAATTCGTTAAATAGTGCTTATAAACCAGGGAGAGGTCAGTTTATTCCCAACCGGTTTTTCTGGATGGAAGACGATACATGAGATTTCCGGAGCGGGGCCTTTATGCCATTACCCAAACTGACAATAAATTCGTCGATATTATCATTAATGAAGTTATTGCGGCGATTAACGGCGGTGCAGTGATTGTGCAGTATCGTGATAAAAATCCGCTTGACGCTGATTTTTTGGCGAAAGAATTGGTTAAAGTCTGCCATCAGCGCAAGGTTCCTTTGCTTGTTAATGATGATATTGAGTTGGCTTTCAGGGTTGGCGCTGATGGTGTCCATATAGGCAAGGAAGACGGTGCAATTGCTCAGGCAAGAAAACGTTTAGGTAACAATGCGATTATTGGTGTTTCCTGTTATAACTCTGTTGAACAAGCCTTGGATGCACAAGGACAGGGTGCAACTTACGTCGCTTTCGGGCGCTTTTTTCCGTCATCTTCAAAGCCGCTGGCAGCCCCTGCGCAAATTGAGACGTTGCAAGAGGCCAAGCTTTTATTGGATATCCCCATTGTCGCCATCGGTGGTATTTTACCGGAAAATGGTGCGCAATTACTGACCGCAGGAGCCGATTTGTTAGCCGTTATTGGTGGCTTGTTTGAAAGTCAACCTGAACAAGCAGCCCGAGCTTATCAGGCTTTGTTTGATTAAAGCTATGGTCCACGAAAAGCACGAAAGACACGAAAAAAAAGCAAAAAAATAATTAAGGTCTATAAACTTTTAGAAATTAAATTTCCAATACACGTCGCGGTAAGCTTATACAGATAACATCCCTTCAAGGGATGTTATCTGTCGACATGGAAATTATTTATCTGAAAATCTATAGTTAGTCGCGGTTAGTTGTAGTCTGACAGATCAAAGTCATTGGTAGCAATCCCAAAGCAACGGCCGAACGGATTGAGCAATAATCCTTTAGATATTATTTGAGTAAGATTTTATCTAAAGCTTTTTTTCGTGCTTTTCGTGTCTTTCGTGGACAAAAACATTAAATCTAATCCTGGTTAATGATGGATTCCTTAAACCAAACTTTGGTTATTTGGCTCTCACGGGCATGATCAATGATCGGTGCCGGATAATTGCCGGTATAGTGCTTTTTATCCCATTGATGGATGGTTTTTGGTGATAATCCTTTAAGCTCTGGTATCCAGTGATAAATATAGTGGCATTCAGTATCAAATTTTTGTTGTTGCAGCCAAGGGTTAAATATTCTGAAATAAGGTTGGGCATCACAGCCGGTTGATGCTGCCCATTGCCAATTACCGTTATTGACGCAGGGGTCATAATCGATTAAATGTTGGGCAAAATAACGCTCACCCCAACGCCAGCTGACGTGTAAATCTTTGACCAAAAATGAAGCGACTATCATGCGTAGTCGGTTGTGCATAAAGCCTGTCGCGTTTAATTCACGCATTCCGGCATCGACAATAGGGAAGCCGGTTTTACCCTCGCTCCAGGCTTGAAAATAATCGCGGTTATTATCCCAGTGTAGATTGGCAAATTTTTTCAGAAACGGCCGGCCAAAAATTTGTGGAAAATGATAGGCAATATGCGTGAAAAAATCGCGCCAATATAATTGCCTTAACAAAGGATGTTCAGTGCCAAGTTCTTCAGTAATGGCATAATAAATTTCCCGGACCGAGCAGGTCCCAAACTTTAGATGTGCAGACAATTTGCTTGTGGCATCGAGCGCAGGAAAATCACGCGTATTTTGATAATCCGCTTGATTTCTAAGCTGGTCGAGAATAGCAAGTGCCTGGTTACGACCGCCTTGAAGGACATCCTGCTTTGATCCCATTAACGACAAACCCAGCTGATTGACTGTAAATTCAGACGTAAATGGCAAAAAGTGGTTATTGGTTAATGCTTGCGGTAATTTTACCGGGAACTGGCGGGCATTATTATAAAATGCCGTAAAAA
This sequence comes from Methylobacter sp. S3L5C, assembly GCF_022788635.1. Classification (NCBI taxonomy): domain Bacteria; kingdom Pseudomonadati; phylum Pseudomonadota; class Gammaproteobacteria; order Methylococcales; family Methylococcaceae; genus Methylobacter; species Methylobacter sp. S3L5C. The sequence goes on from NZ_CP076024.1 coordinate 2,204,228, forward strand.
CTTTATAGGGCGTTTGATCGCTTTTAACCGCCTGTTCTGGTTCATTAAGCAATGCATCAGCCAATACGTATAAACTGATCCCTAGTTTTTGACAGGCATCTGCCAGCTCATCATCACGGCGTCGACTAAAAGGCGTGTAATCACGGTTAATAAATACGGCCTGTATGTGCTGCTGCTCATATAAATGGCGTAAAACCTGCTCGGGTGAATTATGATACAGCGCTAACTTGGCACCGACTATTTTCAATTGCTGTTGAAGATCGTCAATAGACTGCAACATAAATTGCAGCGCGGGTTTGCTTTGATAAGGATGCGGTTCTATTTGCTTGGGATCAAAAATAAAGCAGGGTATCACCTGTTTGGAAAGTCGCAGTGCTTCATTAAGTGCGGTATTGTCATGTACACGCAAATCACGGCGGAAGATAAATAAGGCGTTTGCGTAGAGGGTCATTTACAGCTTTTCAGGTAATGGTTTAGAGTCATGAATTAATTAAGTACGAAGGGCTTGTCGTGTGCGCAGTGGCCTTTAACACAGGCACGTTAGGAACTACAGAAAAAGATGTTGCTTAATCAGCGAAGGTATTTATAACGTAATTATTCAGTTCCTAACTTTGGAAAAAGTGGGGATTAAGGAGTTTTTTTAAATACTTAATCAATTATATGTGCTTTTTGTAATTGTAAGCGTAGTGCTTCCACACGTTTACGATTAACTCCAAAGTCGCTATGGCCGGTACGTGAAGCCGAGCGTATATGGATAACATTGGTGTCGTTATCAAGAATGACATTAATATCATCGACAAAATGAAAAATCAGGCTGGTTGCCTCAGCATGGAGAGTATCGGAAGTTTCGTGGGTAATAACCATGCGACTCTGTTTGTTAATAGCCTCTTTCAATGCCTGCCAAGCTTCGTTACAGTCACCCTTAATTTTAAAAGGTTCAATAAAATGCTTGGCATCCTGTGCTTGACTGGAAACACAGTTAGGGCTGTCCCGGCATAGTGGTAATGATTTTTTTATGGCTGAGTTTGCCGAATTTAATGTGCTGAGTGTCATAAGAATAATATAAAAAAATATTTTAAATGTCATAAAAAAAGTTGTGCATAAAATTTTTTTAAATAAAAAAGTACAACTAATGTTACATAAATTTTAAAAGAGTCAAATTGTTGTTTATGGTTTTCAAATTTGTATATATATACATATATATAGGTTCCCGGATAAATAATTTCGATGTTAGCAGATGCCAACCATTTAAAAAATTTAAGAGTTACTATCCATAAGCTTAAAGTGACGTAAATTGGAAATTTAATTGCATAAACTATAGCTGTTTTAAATAACCCCAACAGGAATTGTCGCTAAGGTATTGATTTTTTTTAATTAAATTTAAATGTGCAGGATTTTCTGAGTATCATCAAAGTCCTTTTAAAAAAGGCTGTTTTTAATGTATAAACACTTTTAAGAAACACACTCTTTCCAAAGAATAAATAATTTTGCTATTTCAGAATTTAACTTTATATTATCTCCGTGTTAAATTATTTTATGAGGGAAGGTCATATGAAATCAAATTATATCTTAGTAAAACGTTCTTTTTCAGTATTATCAATTGCGGTTTTTGCAACTCTATTTATCAGTCCGGTCGCCTCTGCAAGCGATTATGAAACCCAGTGTTTTAACGATGTTCAGGGCAAAATACCCTGGTCTGATGACAAACTTAATTGGGAGCCGGAAAACGTAAAACAACTTTGTAAAGGTACAACTAAACCCTCCGAGCCCGGCCAATGCTTTCTGAGTATCAAGTCAGGTAAAACAGAATGGGCTAAAGGCAATACTGAATGGGATTGGAAAAATGCCATTAATCTTTGTGCCGGAACGAATAACGCCAAGGAAAGAGTCGATTGTTTTACTAAAGGTGTCAATGCTGGTGCCGACTGGCGAGAAGTTATCTTGTCGTGTCAACGTAGTGATAATAGCCAGTCAAAAAAGAATGAGTTGATGAATTAATTAGAAATCATGCTTTTTGTTGATAGTTTATGGATTGGGCATAACTTTCATGCCCAATCCTATTGTAATAATTAGATATAACTTAAGTTACCCTTTTTCGAGGCGGTAGCCAAAACAGATTTAAGGTATGGAAATGAAATAAAATGAATATTTTTGTGCGGTATTTTTACTCGTATTTAATATATTCATGTTATAAAATTACCATTCCAAAAATGGCAATAGTAATAATGTTAGTGCCATTGGGAGTATCAGCAAAAAATAATAATTTAAGTTGAGTCATATTCTCAACCGGGAAGGGTATTGCAGTGCAAATTAAATTTTCATTTGATTCATCCAAGCCGATTGCTGGTGAAGCAAGTATTGAGATCGACAAACCAATTAACGATGTCTTTGCTTATATCGGTGAACATTTTTATGATAATTATCCTAAATGGGCACTAGAAGTTGTTGAACTGGAACCACTGGATGGTAACAAGGTTTTTGTCGGTGCCAAAGCAAAGCAGGTTCGTGAAGATAATGGTTCAAAAGTTGAATCGGTTTTTGAAATCACCGATTATCAGCCAGCCATGAAGCTTATTTTTAAAGGCTTGACTGAACCTTACACCCACAGTTATCTACTGGAAAGTAGCCAAGAAAAACAATGTACACGGTTGACTTTTCGTTTTGAATTAGCCGAAATCGACGTTTTTATGAGGCCATTTCAAAAACTGATACGTTCTGCGATTGAAGACGGCGCAGAAAACACCGTTGAAAACATTAAAAAATTACTCACCACTGATCGCAACCAAAATTTGACTGCGTCATAATATTATAAGAATTGGAGTTTAAATATGTCTTTTATTGTTGAAAAAGATAGCGGTCTTATCCCGCAAGTGCTTTCCGCTATTTTAGATGAGTGCGTTAATGGTGTAACTTTAGCCGATCCGGATTTAGATGACGCTCCAATTATATACGCCAATAAAGCTTTTGAACGTTTAACAGGATATAGCCAGGAAGAGATCATTGGCCACAACTGTCGCTTTCTTCAGGGTGAGGATAGGGATCAAGCCGGACGTTATCAAATTATTGAGGCAATGAAAATCCATGAGCCCATTGAAGTAACGCTGCGCAATTATAAAAAAGATGGAACCTTGTTTTTTAATCGTCTGAAAATAACACCTTTGTTTGATAAAAAACATCGGGTCATTTATTATCTGGGGGTTCAGTACGACATAACCAAACAGATTGACGCAAGCAATGAAATCAAAGAGCTGAATGATCTATTAGCCGCCATAACGAATAAATAACCACGTTTTTTACAATAAAGCCAAACAAAATATAAAGGTAAGTTTATGAATGCAACTGACAGTAACGGAGGCATGTTTTTTAATGAAGCTTTATTTGGTCTTGCCATGTTGGCTTTTATTTTATTGGTAATTATTGAGAAGCGGATTCCTTACCGTGAATTTCCCCAGAAAATTTTTAAAGAATCGTTCGCGACCAATACCACTACCTTTTTGGTTAATAACGTTATTTTGACTGTATTAAGGGCTTCATCACTGTTTATTGTCGCACAGCAATTTGCATCTTACGGGATATTTGGTGGTTTACCTGATGGTCCGTTAAAATGGTTGCTGGCATTCGCATTTTTTGACTTGGCCATTTATCTTTGGCACGTTGCCAGCCATACTTATCCGACTTTGTGGCGATTTCATAAGGTACATCATAGCGACAAAGGCTTTAATGTTTCTACCGGCTTTCGATTTCACGTTTTTGATTTACTGCTGGAAATTATTTATAAGTGTGTATTTGTTGTCATTATTGGAGTGAATGCATATTTGATACTTTCTATTGAGATTGTCGAATTATTTTTCATCATGTTTCATCATGCCAATATTCGTGTTCCCAAAGAAGAGCTTATTTCGCAAGTATTTATTACGCCATCGTTACACCGAACCCATCATTCAACCTTACGTAGTGAGCACGATAGTAATTACGGTATTGTTTTTTCACTCTGGGATCGTATTTTTGGAACTCGAAAAGAACTGGTTCCTGAGCACATCGGTCTCGATTTAATTGAAGCTGATAACTTTATCCAACTGTTTTCGCTGGCATTTATTACTGAAATTAAAATTAAAAAATTATGGAACCGGATTCCCAGAGGGAAAAAATAATGGTTAACTGTTCTGGTTTGTTGGTGTAGCCATGCAAAATAAGTTCCATTCTGCTTAACTTATGGCGTGCTCCGAGCTGCTGCTAAATAGAATATTCTTAAGTCGGGAACCATAGAGAGAAACTCTCCTGAACAACGGTATTAATTGACTGTTAGGTAAATTTAACAATGATAATTAAAACAAAAAAAGCTATTCCCGCCAGTGAAATTACCGATCCTTTGGTTTTTAACAAGCGACGTCAGATAATTAAAGCCATGTTGGCGACTATGTTGACTGGTTCGGGTTTTGTTCCGGCGCTGGCTAATAACAATAAACCGGTTTGGGGGGATTTGCCAAAAAGTAATCTATCTAACGATTCTTTACTACTTACGCCGGCTGAGATCATTAAAAATCATACCAACTATTATGAGTTCTCCTTTAATAAAACCGATGCAACCACGTTAGCGCAAAATCTGCCTGTTGATCCCTGGTCAGTAGAGATCAGTGGCGAAGTGGAAAAGCCGGGTAGTTATTATCTGGAAGATATTTTACGTCAGCAGACAATTCAAGAGTATATCTATCGTTTTCGTTGTGTGGAAGCGTGGTCAATGGTTGTACCCTGGGTTGGTTTTTCGCTGGGTAGTTTGTTAAAAATAGTTAAACCTTTATCAACAGCCAATTTTGTAAAATTTACTACGGTTTATCAACCAAAAATAATGCCTAGCCAAGTTAATAATGCCATGCTGGAATGGCCTTATGTCGAAGGATTACGTATGGATGAAGCCATGCACCCTTTAACAATATTGGCTGTTGGGATGTATGGCGATACTCTGCCAAAGCAAAATGGTGCGCCATTGCGTTTGGTTGTACCTTGGAAATACGGTTTTAAAAGCATTAAAGCGATTGTAAAAATTGAGTTGTTAAAAAGAGCGCCAACGACTACCTGGAATAAATTTGCACCTAATGACTATGGTTTTTACGCGAATGTCAATCCGGCAGTTGCCCATCCACGCTGGAGTCAAAACAGTGAGCGCCAATTAGGCAGCAGTTTTTTTACCCCACGTCGACAAACTGAATTATTTAATGGTTATGGTGAACAAGTTGCATCATTGTATAGTGATATGGACTTACGGCACTTTTTCTGATGGTGTTTCAATACAACAAGTTGCAGTCCTTAACTATAATCGCTTGTTTACTGCCCTTGCTATTATTGTTGATTGATATTGCTTTCAATAATTTAGGGGCAAATCCCATTCAAGCATTACATATGCGTTTGGGAGATTGGTCGTTACGTTTCTTATGGCTGACCTTGGCTATTACGCCTATCCAATCGATTACCAATTGGCGTGGTATGACTGATTACCGGCAAATACTAGGGCTGTACGTTTTCTTTTATGCAACTTTACATGTACTGGTCTATTTGCTGGTAGATCATGCTTTGGTATGGCATATTATTGGCATTGATATTATTGAAAGCTCTTACATCTGGTTGGGAATTCTGGCTTATGGTATTGTATTTTTACTTGCGCTGACATCGCCTAAATGGGCTAAAAAGCGTATGGGAAAAACCTGGAAAAAACTGCATCGCTTCATTTATATTGCAGCGGGTGCCGCTATCCTGCATTATTATTGGCAGCTTAAAGGCAATCTTGCAGAACCGCTGTTCTATTTAATTATCATTATATTATTACTGAGCTTTCGTGTTGCCGTTTGGTTTAAAAACCGTAAATTTAATAAAATGATGATCCCAACCGGCCAAAAGGTGCAGGTGATTGTGGCAAAACAAGTGGTAATACCCGAAACAATCCGCGAACCACAAGTAATAGTATTAAAAAGTGATATGAAGCGCTGATCCAAGATTTGCATGAGTAATTACAGTTACTGTCGATGTGAATAAGTTCGCATCGACAGGCTATAAGTACCTACGTCAGAAGCTGTAATAATATTCGTTTTTTGTACAAAATAATGTTTTTAATATGTTTTTTGATAATACTTTCACAATCTCGTAAGCTTAAATCCCCTAACAACAATGATAAAAAAAATTCCTATCGGTATTAGTAGTTGTCTACTGGGTGAACAAGTGCGCTTTGATGGTAGCCATAAACGTGATGCCTATATTGTTGGTACACTCAGTAAATATTTTGAATTTCATCCTTACTGTCCGGAAGTTGCTATCGGCCTGGGTGTCCCTCGCCCTACCATTCATTTGGTAAAAATTGATAACACCATACGCTGTGTGGGGATCAAAAATCCGGAACTGGATTTAACCACCCGTTTAAGTGATTATGCCGGGGAACAAAAAGAGTTCCATGCCGATTTATGTGGTTATATTTTAAAAAAGGATTCACCCAGTTGTGGCATGGAGCGTGTTAAAGTTTATACGGGTAATCAGCCTCACAGAGAGGGTTTTGGTATTTACGCGCAGGAGATGATGCGCAATAACCCTCTGTTGCCGGTAGAAGAAGAGGGGCGTCTGGGCGACCCCGGATTGCGTGAGAATTTTATTCAGCGTGTTTATGTGCTCCATCGTTGGCAGCAGTTATTGGCAGAAGGTCTTACTCCCCAACGGCTTACGAATTTTCATGCCCGTCATAAATTGATTATTATGAGTCATGCCGATTATCGGGAAATGGGGCAATTATTAGCAGGGTTAACAAAAGACAACTTGTTGCCTATTGCCGAGCGTTATATTTTCATGCTGATGAATATACTTAAATTAGTTGTTAACCGCAGTAACCACGTTAATGTGTTGCAACATATTCAGGGCTACTTAAAAAAGGAGTTAAGCATCGATGATAAGGCGGAGTTGTGCGAAATTATCGAGCGTTATCGAAATGGAGAAATACCGCTGATTGTACCGTTGACAGTGCTTAAGCATCATTTTCGTAAATCCCCTGATACTTATATTGATGAATCTTATTATATGTCGCCTTATCCACAAGAATTACAGCTTATTAATCAGTTGTAATTAACGTAAAAATCAGTTAATAAAAAGGCTGATTTATGACTTTTTTGTTTAAAAACCTTTATATCTTATGTCAAAAATTTTAATTATTGGTTGTGGTTCTATAGGTAACCAACTGGCACAAGACCTTTCAGTTAAAGGTCATCAGGTAACCGGATTAAAACGAAATCCACCGGCAACAGCTACCGGTAACATGAACTACTTTACTGCGGATATCTCATCAGCTGTCGAGATTAAAGACTTGCCCGCAGATTTTGAGGTGGTGTATTTTATTGTTTCACCTGATGGCCGAAATAAAGAAAGTTATCAGGCTGTTTATGAGTCGGGATTGAACAATCTGTTGAACAGATTTTCCAGGGCAGGGACCAACCCTCAATGGATTTTTGTTTCATCAACCAGCGTTTATGGACAATCGCAAGGTGAATGGGTCGATGAGAATTCTGTGGTGGAACCGGAAAACATTACCAGCCAATTCATCAGACAGGCAGAACAAAAACTGATGGATGCAGATGCCAATAATATCGTGGTTCGTTTTTCCGGAATTTATGGACCAGGTCGCGAGTATTTGTTAAAAATGGCCGCGCAAACACCCGTTATACAAAAAAATCCACCTTATTTTACCAACCGTATTAATCAGCTGGATTGTGTTGGTGTATTGGCATTTTTACTGGAATGTCGTCTGGCGGGTAAGGCTTTAGAGCAATGTTATATAGCCAGTGATGATGATCCTGCACCAATGTGGGATGTTATGATCTGGCTTACCGAACACATGAATTGTCCATCACCTACGGTTAAAAATGTCGGTAATGACGGCGTTATGAATAAACGTTGTAATAATCAACGCTTAAAAGCCTTGGGGTATAAATTTCATTATCCCGACTTTAAAGCCGGTTATATTGAGTTAATAAAATGAATTATTTGCCATTAATATTACTGACTTTGTTGGCAATATTTGGCATTGGTATTGAAATAAGTCCTGTGGCACAAACCTGGCAGCTATTTACCGGGCTTCACCTCGCCGGTTTGTCGGCAATAGTTTGGATGTCTTTATGGGGACTAAAAAAGCTGCCGACAAAAGGTAAACGCTATGGTTTTATGATTTTACAGTTACTGGCATTTCGCATCGCCTATTTCCCGATTGTAGTTTTTTCAGCAACGGTAGCTTGTTACTCGGAGTTATTGCTGCAACAATTTTTCGGAAACTGGCCGATAACGATATTTCCGGCTTTCTTTGTTAGTGCAGCTTTGTTGTTTGCAATGATTGGTTGGATTTTATTTTTGGCGCTTAACGGTAAAACTGTGCTTTATGTGCTGCTGATTGTTTTAGGTATGCCGGCTCTGTTGATTTCATTTGCCGACACCAAAGACCTGACCTTTTTACCGGATAATAATTGGGCGGATATACAACCTTTGCCGCCTGTCAGTCTTCCGCAGGCAAATCCGTATTTATCAGGTCTCACGTCTACAAATGCGAGTGCCGGACAAAAAATGATTGGTTTAGCGGGCAGGGTACTTTATGACTTTATCCCTAAAGCGCCGTGGTCTCAAATGGTTCAGGGAATACTTGAGCAGGAATTTAGAAACCATCCTGATGGCAATTCACACGATCAGTTAACTGACCATTACGCTGCTTTTTTGGCAGCTCATCAGGTAATCAAATCAAGACAATAGAGCGGTTTTTCGTATCCACGACAGCATCTTATTCACCACGAAGACAAGAAGAAAGAAAAAAAGTTGTGTTTTTCGTGTCTCAGCAATTAATTCTGAGTCTCTTAAGGAGTCTACTTTTGGTGCTCTCGATCGCTGTTACATAGGCGATTCTACCTTTCGCCATCCATGGCTATGTACCACCCGCATAATCCACACGGGTATGGTGAATGCAGAGTTTGCAGGAGCAAATATCTGCCAATGCAAGTTGTTCGTGGTGAAAAGCTTTTAAAGTTAACTTTCGGTTTGTTGCAGGCTGGCCAAATCAATAACAAAGCGGTACTTTACGTCACTTTTTACCATGCGATCAAAGGCTTCATTAACTTGCTGAATAGGGACGATTTCGATATCCGAAGTAATACCATTTTCAGCACAGAAGTCCAGCATTTCCTGGGTTTCTTTCAAGCCGCCAATTAGCGAGCCGGCAATGGTACGACGCTTAAAAATCAGGTTGCCGATAGAAGGTGAGGGATGTGGCTGATCAGGTAAACCGACCAAACATAAAGTACCATCACGTTTTAGCAATGCGGTGAAAGCATCCAGATTATGCGGCGCAGCCACGGTATTAAGGATAAAATCAAAGCTGGCAAGATGCTTTTCCATTTCTTCCGGGTTCTTGGAGATTACTATTTCATCAGCGCCAAGTCGTTTAGCATCTTCAGCTTTACCGGGTGACGTGGTAAAAAGTACAACGTGAGCACCAAAGGCATGGGCAAATTTTATTGCCATGTGACCCAATCCACCTAAACCAACGATACCGACTTTATCGCCTTTACCGACATTCCAATGTCTTAATGGCGAATAAGTGGTAATTCCCGCGCATAACAGGGGAGCTACTGCTGCCAGATCCAGTTTGTCTGAAACATGCAGTACAAAGTCTTGGTCAACGACGATTTGTTTGGAATAGCCGCCGTAGTTAGTGCCACCGCTATGCTTGTCGGGACTGTTATAAGTAAATACTGCACTATTACAGAATTGTTCCTGATGATCGTTGCAATCCGGACAAACCTTGCAAGAGTCAACCAGACAACCGACACCAACGCTATCGCCGATTTTAAACGCAGTTACTGCACTGCCTATTCGGGTAACTTTACCTACAATTTCATGGCCGGGCACCATAGGAAATGCAGCGTTTCCCCATTCATTGCGTACCTGATGAACATCGGAATGGCAAACACCGCAAAAGAGAATCTCAATTTGTACATCGGTCGGTAAAGGTTCTCGTCGTTCAAAGCTGAATGGTTCTAATGGTGACTTGTTATCATGGGCAGCATAACCAATAGTTTTTTGCATAAAGCGCTCCGGATAGTAATGAAAAATAAAACCGTATTTAAGTATTTAATTAAATACAGGTTTTATTTATATTAAACTAATATTGCATAAAATAACAACTTTGCAGCTTTTTAAATTAAAATTTCTGGCAGTTTTGATTACATCAAAACCCCGTTTATCGGTTCGAGTGGCACAAGAGTCGTGGTTTCTCCAAGTTGTTGCCTTAAGTCTATTTCAATAGTTCGACAAAGTGCCGACATGGGGGTGTCATTTATACGGTTTTCAAATGGATCGCGAAGTTCAGTACCCAAGCGTTCGATGGTTACGAACAAGAAAGCCAGTAGGGTTTCCGTGATCATTGCTATCACATCGAAAAGATCGTTTTCAATCAGGCAAAAGGGAATAAGTATTGCCAGTAACCAAACAAAAATACGGGTATGAAAATTAAAACGATCAGGGAATGAACTGCGTTTTATTCGCTCACACCCACCCTGAATATCGTTAAGAAGGTTTAGAGAGTTATCCAGTTGGAGCAGGATTTGTTGTTCGCCCCAATTCTTACCGGTTAGCGCACCGAGAACTGTGGCCTGTTTTTGTAGCAGTTGAGTCATAACATTGCCGGCACTTTTTAAGTCAGTTATTTCGCTATCGGGTAAAAATTGAGCCAGAAATCGCCAGTCCTTTTCTGATAATTTACCGCCTGAGCGTAAGCTGATTCTCAATATATTGACGAAAGCAATGTGTCGATAAAGTAGTTCTTGATGAAACTTTGCCGCACTTTCCTTGTTGGTAATATTGGCGATACGTTTATCGGTTAACAAAGTGGTAATTTGCCGGCCCAATGATCGGCTGACATTGACAAGCTGTCCCCATAATCGTCTGGCTTCCCACCAACGGTCATAACTTTGGTTGATTTGAAAGGCAAGAAATATCGACATTGCGGTGATCAATACTCCCAAAGGTAATGAGGGTAAAGCGGTTTGTTGCACCGGCAGGTATTCATAAATAACTTCTGTACCAACGGTCAGTGAAGTAAACAACAGTAAAGTAGTCCAGTCATCGCGCAGGGCACGAAGAACAGTGGTTCCACCACGAATAATCATTTTTTAAATACCGGATTTAAGGGAATGGAGGTAGGCGATAAATTTGGGAGTTATCCGTCAAATAAGCAGGTTTTTTTATTGTTAATCCACGATGTTTAACAAGGTGTCTTTTAAGTCATTGGAAAAAGGTTCCTTGCCAAACCAGATGTTCAGGTAAGCCAGGCTTTGTGCAGGATCATCCAAAGTGGCCAACAGTTTACTGTTTAACTGTAGTTTTAAGCCCGTTTTTGGATCATAAACAAGATCATAGTAATCACCTTCCTTGATATCCTGATAATGGCTGTTGAAGGCATCGAACTCAGCTTGCCAGTCAGCGTATTGTTGGCCAAGATTAATTTTCAGATATTCTTCTGAAGCGTCTTTAAAAGCTTTTGCCGGTATGGCTTTTTCATATAAAAATCGCAAGTGCTTGGGGCCTGCAGAAAAAATACGGCTGACTTTCTTGCAATCGTCCAAATACAAAGCGGCATTACCGACATGAATTAAACGAAAGGCCTTAAGTTCGGCTTGACTACAACGAAGCAGTCGGGTGTTATTAACGGTATCAATATATTCAGGAAAGAGTTCGTCAGCCTGAGCTACAGACAGGCCAGTAAGCAAAGTAATTAATAATCTTGCAAGCCATTTTTTATCCATTGCAATATACCTCCAATGATTGGTAAGTGTTGATAAAATCCCTGCATACTATCCCAGTAGTCCTGATGCAGAATTATTTTTCCATCGCTATTAAAGCGTAAGTGACTCATACCGACAGATTGTATATTTTGACTTTGTCCCATCACCGTAAATCGGGTATTCATGGTCCAGCGAACGAACATATCATTACCTTTTTCCTGGGTACCGAGCACTTCAAAGCTCATGGAATCGAGGCTTTTTTGGGTATGTTGCATATACTTCAATAAATCCTGCCGGGTATGCAAAGTGACTATCGTGTCATTAAAATATAATTTTTCAGCGTAAGTTTTAGCTATCTGATCAGCCAGAGAAACCGTCTCAATTTTATTAAAAAGTTTGATTAGCGGCTGGATTCGCTGGTTTTGCTTAACGTCAGATTCTGCAGGTGCCAGGGCCAGATAGTCTTGTACTGAGTTGGGTTCAACGTGACTACAGGCATTAAGTATCAAGGCCATTAGTAACAAGGACAAAACATGTTTCATTGTTGACTCCAGTTTGGTGGTAATCGTGTGCTTGCCGCGTAATTATTCAGTCCCCCTCTTTGAAAAAGAGGGGTTAGGGGAGATTTTATTAGATAAATCCCCCTTATCCCCCTTTTTCAATGGGGGAGGTGAATAACTACCTTGCCGCTGAATAATTTCAGGTACCTGTTTCAATCACTGTCTTTAAAACAGGCCTAAGTTCCATAATAGCATGCACCATTCTTTTTACCTTAATGCCGGCAATTTTTTCTTAATAATGCCGTAGAGTGGGGACAAAACAAAGCTTCAGTCCAAGGTTTATAGCAGCTTGCTCCATGAAAAATGTTGACAGCAAGTCCGTCACTCCCTGTTTGGAGCAGTAACCGATAGGCGTCAAAATAATTTCTCACGAGCATTTTCCAGCACTGCAGTAACGGCTGGATGTTTCATTTTCCTGCGTGCAGTGATGGCATAGAAGCGTTCCTTCACTGTATCGATTCGGCCGATAACTTCTACGTCATACTGGCGTTGTATTTCTGTCTCTACGGTGGTCGGTGCGACGAATAATCCGGCGCCGCCGCTCCCAAACGTTTTAATCAGCGCACTATCTTCAATTTCTGCTTGTATTTTTGGGTGGATGTTTTCGGTGTCGAACCATTGGTCCAGAGAGCGTCGGAGCGCCGTGTTACTGGTTGGTAGTAGAAACGGTGCTCCGGTCAGGGAGCGGGGGAAATCCGGACGGTAAACCGCAGCCAATTGTGGCGTTCCAAATACCGTAACAGTACATTCTCCCAAAAGATGGTTGAAGGCATTGGCACTACTGGATTGCGCGAGAGGTGCGTCTGATAAAACCAGATCAATGCCTTGTAGTGATATCTCTGCCATCAGGCGCTCAGCTTTATCTTCATAACAGACAATCTGCACCGGCTCCGGGAGCTGAAACACCGGTTCAATAAGGCGATATACAACCAGTTTGGGCAAAGCATCCGCCACGCCGAGGACCAATCGCAGGGGTCGTCCGGTTGGACGGCCTTTCAATGTATTAGTCAGCTCCTGGCCCAGGGAGAAAATCTCGTCCGCATAACGAAACACAACGCGGCCGGTATCCGTCAGTGCCATTTTTCGCCCGTTCTTATAGAACAGTTTCTCCCCGACCGCTTCTTCAAATACGGTTAGTTGGCCGCTAATGGTCGGCTGTGCCAGATGTAGCTTTTCACAGGCGCGAGTGATGCTTTCCTCGCGCGCTACGTTCCAGAAATAAAACAAGTGCTGATAGTTGATACGCTGCATAGTTATTAAATGTATCGTAAATTCCGATGCTTTTATTCTAAACATTCTATTTAACAATAACAATGTCTTTGTGTAGGCTATAACTCATCAACTCACCCAAGTCAGGATTAACGATGAAAAATAGTAAGATTACCTGGCAACGCTTTTTAGTCAGCCGTTTGTTAGTCGATCAAACCCCTAACTGTAAGGAATCCAAATTGTGAATATAGCATCCGATGATAAAGAACTCCGCCACTCGATCCGCTTGTTGGGATCTTTACTGACACGGGTATTGAATACTCAGGTTCGACCGGAAATAGCGGTTGCAGTCGAGCAATTACAACGTCGCTTTACCGGCATGTTACGTGATGGAAGTCTGCCCAAGCGTCGGCATCTGCTGGAAGCGGTAGAAGGACTGGATACCGACGTTATCAGTGAGGTGATACGCGTATTCAATCGCTATTTCAGCCTGCTTAATATCGCCGAGGAATCTTATTACCTGAAGCTACGCAGGCAGCAACAGAGCGGTCACTATTGGAAGGGTTCTTTTCATGACACCTTGTTGGCATTAAAAGAATCGGGAGTAACAGCGGATAAACTCCAGGTATTGCTGGACGAATTGTTGTACTTGCCGGTCATGACTGCGCATCCGACCGAGGCCAAACGGCGAACTGTCAAGAGTGCCTTACGCAATGTGTTTCTAACCCAGGAAGCTTTGGGTGATAACCGCTTGAAGGGTTATTTACGTCGAGAAGTGCTGGATCGGTTGCAATGTCAAATTCAATTGTTGTGGAAAACTGATGAAGTGCGCACCCGCAAGCTTGGGGTGGCGGACGAGATTGATGCCGGTTTGTTCTATTTTTCACTGTCATTGTTCCAGGCGACGGCGCGTGTTTACCGCAATTTTGAGCGCTCTTTGAGTGACGTATACGGTGAAGAAGTGGCCCGACAAATTCGTGTGCCCAGCTTTTTACGCTTTGGTTCCTGGATAGGTGGTGACCGCGATGGCAATCCCAATGTCACATCGGAAACTACGATTTTGGCCTTGCGGCTGCAAGCACAAGTTATTTTGCAGGAATACATTCGTCGATTGGATGAGTTGCGAAATCAGCTTTCTCATTCTGATGGGTTATGTGAACTCTCCTCGGGTTTTGTCGACAGTCTTGAGGCCGATCGAGCCATGCTGGGTGAAGCGGTAATCAAACTGGAAAAGGCTTATTTACAAGAGCCTTACCGCCATAAGCTGGTGCTGATGAAGTATCGTATGGAATGCGCCCTGATACAGGTACAACTAAACTTGCGCGGTGAGCCTGAACCGCCGAACAGGCATGCTTATTCAGGTATGACCGAGTTTGTGAGTGATCTACGCTTGATCGATACGTCCTTACGCGGTCACGGCGATGCGAATATTGCTGATCTGGAATTGCACGACTTAATACGTCTGGCTGAAACCTTTGATTTTCATTTGATGCAACTGGATGTACGTCAGGAATCAACCCGTCATACCGATGCTGTGGCAGATATTTTGGCAGCTACGCTGGGGCTGGATTATCACGCTTTATCTGAGAACCAACGCCTTGAGTTGTTGAGCGAAACCATCGCTGCGCCGGGTGGATTGATGTTTAATAAGGCTGTGCTGTCTGCTGCTACCTGCGAAACGTTGGAAGCGTTTGAGGTTATGGCACGCATGAGACGGGAAATAGGCCCGGATTGTTTCGGCAAGTATGTAATTTCGATGACCCACAACGCCAGTCACATTATGGAGGTGATGCTGTTGGCGGCACAAAGCGGTTTGGTTGGCCGCCTTGGCGGTCATTGGCATTGCCATATTGGTGTTAGTCCGTTATTTGAAACCATCGATGATCTGGACAGGATTGAAGAAGTACTTACTCAATTGTTTGATAATAAGACTTATCGTGAGTTGCTGAGAATTTCAGGTGACAGTCAGGAGATTATGCTGGGGTATTCCGATTCCTGTAAAGATGGCGGCATTCTGGCTTCAGCCTGGGGACTGTCGCGAGCACAACGGCAAATAATCACCATCACTGAACAATACGGGTTAAAATGTCGTCTGTTTCATGGTCGTGGCGGTACGGTAGGACGCGGCGGCGGCCCAACTCATGAAGCTATCCTGGCGCAGCCGCCGGATACTGTGCGTGGGCAGATTAAATTTACCGAGCAGGGTGAGGTGTTGTTCTACCGTTATAACAACATGGAAACCGCTATTTATGAATTAACAATGGGTGTCACCGGGTTACTCAAAGCCAGTGTTAGCCTGGTGCAACCGGTGCTGCATGATCGTCCTGAAGATTTGGCGGTGATGGATGAGCTGGCACGAATCGGCGAACACAGTTACCGCGAACTGACCGAGCGTACCCCCGGATTTCTGGATTACTTTTACGAAGCAACACCGGTCAGCGAAATTGGGGGTCTCAATATCGGTTCACGGCCGTCACATCGTAAAAAAGGTGATCGCTCAAAAAACTCGGTCCGCGCCATTGGTTGGGTATTTTCGTGGGCACAATCGCGGCAGACTTTTCCCGCCTGGTACGGCATCGGTATAAGTCTTTCAACCTGGTGTGCAGGCAAACCGGAGCGTCTGGAAACGTTGCGAGCCATGTATCGGGACTGGCCGTTTTTTCGCAATCTGTTGAGTAACGCCCAAATGGCGCTCAGCAAATCCGACATGAGCATTGCCAAAGAATATGCGGGGCTGTGCGTTGATCCGGAAACCGGCAAGAGGGTTTATGGCTTGATTGCCAGTGAGCATCAACGTTGTGTGGAGTGGATTTTGGAGATTGCCGAAACCGATCGGCTGTTAGCCGATAACCCGGCCTTGGCCGCTTCCTTGAATCGCCGGAATGCCTATCTGGGGCCACTCAATTATCTTCAGGTCTTTTTGTTGCGCAAATTAAGGGAAATTGACCCGGAGCATCCGCATGACAGTCCCTGGATGAAGCCACTATTGCGAACCATTAACGCTATTGCAGCAGGAATGCGTAATACCGGCTGAAGTAGGGTTTTTGAAGCGAAAAGCGGCTATCAACTTAAGCCGGTATAGATACTATCCCTGGAAAGGATGGTATCTATAAGATTATCCTGCTTTAGTGGTAGTCCGAAAAGTATCACCAGTATCCGCTTTTGCTTAAGGTGATGTCCAAGAATAAAAAGACCAGTAAGCTGGGACTATTTTTGTAGGAAATAACTTAAGTTACTAATAACAGGATTTTGGTTCAGATGAATATTGCCAACGACGACAAGAATAATCAGCTGCGTAAACAAGCCAGGGAAACATTGCTCGGTTTTCTGCTGGGATTATTAGAATTAGAAACCGGATTACCCAAGTCATTGGATCGTTTCATTTGCCTGGATTCCGATGATGAGCTGAGTAATCTGTCCGATAGTGCTGAAAATATTGGCTTGCGTATGGAACGTGTGGTTTTGACTCCAGGCAAAGCAGCCGAGGCATCCGCTGCACAGACACCACTGGTGGCGCGTCTTTCCAATGGCCACGGCTGGCTTATTGTCTATGGCTTTCGTGCCGGTCAGGTGCGCGTAGCCTTGGTGCAAGGCGAGATGATTGAAGAGCGCCGAATCAGAGCCACCGCTGTAAGCGAGCTGTTGGGGTTGTCTGGCGGAGAGCTTGGTGAGTGGTTATTGGTTCAAGCGCAGGCACCGCTTGCCAATGCAGTCAGTCAAGATCATCACAAGCATCTGTCACCGTTACATCGGCTTATTGAGCTAATGCGTGCCGATCATGCTGATTTATGGCTGGTGCTGGGCTTGGCCTTGGGTTCCGGTTTGCTGGCTCTGGCTTCGCCGGTTGCAGTGCAGGCATTGGTCAATACGGTGGCAATGGGTGGCATGGGACAACCCTTGCTGGTGTTGTCGACTATCCTGTTTTTCTTTCTGACGTTCGCCGGCGGCGTTTATGTGCTGGAATCATATCTGGTGGAAATTGTGCAGCGACGTGTTTTTGTACGTCTTGCTACAGATTTGGGTTGCCGCTTGCCCAAGGCGCGGCATGATACCTACCAGCAGCATAATGGCGAGGAGTTGGTTAATCGTTTTTTCGATGTACTCACGGTACAGAAAGCCGGTTCCTCATTGCTTCTGGACGGCTTGAGTACAGTGGTTCAGGCCTGTGTCGGCCTGATAATGCTGGCTTTTTATCATCCGTTTTTGCTGGCCTTTGACGTTGTGTTGTTATTATCGATCAGCTTCATTATTTTCGTGCTGGGACGTGGTGGTGTCGCTACCGCCATTCAGGAATCTTTGTCCAAGTATGCCTTGGTTGCCTGGTTGGAAGTTATTGCCGGTAATATGCAAACGTTTAAATTTAACGGTGGACCCGAACTGGCAGCCAAGCGAACCGATATACTGGCACTCGCCTATCTGGATGCAAAGCGTAACCATTATAAGGTATTGCTACGTCAGATTATTGGTTCGGTGACTTTATATGCGGTAGCCAGTACGGCTTTGCTGGCTATCGGTGGGTATCTGGTTATTGATGGTCATCTGTCTCTGGGGCAGTTGGTGGCTGCCGAATTAATCGTGTCTTCGGCACTTGTTTCGCTGATCAAGTTCGGCAAGCATTTGGAAGGTTTTTACGATTTGATGGCCGGTGCTGACAAGATTGGCCATTTACTGGATTTGCCAATCGAACGTGAGTATGGCGTTAAGCCTGTTATGACCAGTCCGGTATCGCTTGAGGTACGTGACTTATGCTTCGGTTTTGGCGCTAAACGACCGGTATTTGCCAATCTTGGTTTTTACGTTCAGCCGGGTGAAAAAGTTGCGGTATTTGGTCGTTCAGGAAGTGGTAAAACTACGTTGGCGAATTTTTTGTGTGGCCTGCAGCAAGCGGCAAAAGGATCTGTTGAAATAAACGGTGTCGATTTGGGCAGTTTGCGCCTGGAAGTCTTGCGTAGCAGAATTGCCGTGGTTGGCCGCATAGAAATCATTGAAGACAGTCTCTTTGAAAACGTTTGTCTCGGGCGGTCAGAACTTGGCCTGGATGAGGTAAAGCTGGCGCTGGAGGCAGTTGGTCTGCCGGGAGAAATTGCTGATCTGGATACTGAACTTGGCCCAGGTGGTACTCCTTTATCGGCTACTCAGGCACAACTGTTGATGATGGCTCGGGCGATTGCAGGCTCCCCTGCTTTATTGATTTTGGACGGAATTCTTGACGATATTGATGAGGTTACGCTGCGCGGTATTATTCCTGTGCTGTTCGCTAACGATGCACCTTGGACAATGCTGATATTGACTGGTTCGGCAACGGTTGCCAGCCTGTGTGGACGTGTGCTGAATTTACAAGAGGTTGATGTCCATGCTTGATTCACCTTCTCGCCTTTCCGCACTCTCTATTGCACACACCCCACGCCTGATCAGTTTGTTGGCGCGAGCCGCTGTCTGGCTGTTTTTGTTAACGCCATTTGCTTTACTGCTGACACCTTGGCAACAAAATATTACCGGCACAGGACGGGTTACCGCCTTCGCTCCAATCGAACGCCAGCAGAATGTCGATGCACCGGTTTCCGGCCGCATTGTGCAATGGCTGGCAAAAGAAGGAAGCAAAGTAAAAGCTGGCGACGTACTGTTGGAAATTGTTGACGTTGACCCCGACCTTCTTAAACGTATGGGTCAGCAGCGTGAAGCTGCTGCCGCCAAACTGGTGGCCAAGGAAGAGGAGTTAAGTTCTTATCGTCTACAGATTGATAATCTGGTTGCAACCCGTGATTTACAGGTTGCCACTGCGCAGTACCGGTTGGACGTGGCTCGCCAGCGAGTTGTTGCTGCTAATGAGGCGATAGCTTCAGCGCGTGCAACCTTGGAGGCTGCATCCGTTCAGAGCGAGCGATTGCAACGGTTACTGGTCGATGGGTTGGTGTCGAAACGTGATGTTGAGATTGCACAACGTGATGGAATTGTTGCCTTGCGTAATTTAAACAGTGGTCAGGCTGCGTTGAGTGGAGGCTTGTCTGAGCAGCGTGCCACCGGAACCGAGATCGGACGCATTCGTGCCGATGCCCAGGCACGCATCGACTCGGCCAGTGCTGCGGCCAACAAAACTCAAAGTGAACTGGAAGATAGCCGTACCAGCTTGTTGAAAAGTGAGGTTGATTTGTCGCGTCAACAATCACAAGTGGTGAAAGCTCCACGCGACGGCAGTGTCTTGCGCCTTTTAGTTAATCCGCAAAGCGATATTGTTAAACAGGGCGATCCTTTGCTGGTTCTGGTGCCGGATCCGGACGTCAAGGCTGTGGAACTCTGGGTGGATGGCAACGATGCCGTTTTAATTATGCCGGGCCGCCATACACGCTTGCAATTTGAGGGTTGGCCAGCCCTGCAGTTTGCTGGTTGGCCTGAAGTGGCAGTTGGTACTTTCGGTGGTACCGTTGCCTTCGTGGATGCTACCGACGATGGCAAAGGCAAGTTCCGGGTGCTGATTATCCCTGATAAAACTGACCAGCCTTGGCCGGCAGAGCGATTTCTTCGTCAGGGTGTGCGTGTTAAGGGTTGGGTATTGCTTAATCGCGTCACTATGGTCTATGAACTTTGGCGTCAGTTGAATGCTTTTCCGCCACAACTCACGCCGGAAACTCCGGTGGCTGATTTGGCTCACAAAAAATTGAAATAACCAGTTATGAAACGATTTTTACTTTTCTGCCCCAATGATGCTGTTTCGAGGAAAAACAGGCGTGTTTTTTATTTTGCGCATCCCTTTTGGATGTTCTTGCCGGCGTTAACCTCTTGTCTCGCCGCTATAGGGAACGGCGGCATGAAAGTTTTCCCCTTAGGTCTTTTGCTTTTGTTGCCCTTGCTGACTGCTTGCAGTTATTACTTTGACAACGGGCTTGATAGACATTTGGAGCGCCGCGTTGAGGAACGCCTCAACAACGATGAAGGGCTGCCGTTGAAGTTGCTTTCCAAAACTTCGCCGGTTAGTATCGAGCAGGCCTTGCCTAAGTTCAGGGAGGGCAGGCTCCCAACCAATAGAACTGTGCCGCTTGTAAAGCCGATACTGAGTGGATCTGAAGTGCTTGATGATCCTGCAGGATTGAAACCCTCGCCTAAAGCCGTTAAACAGTTATTCCTTGAATCGGTGCAAACCCCGGAGATGGAAAAGGCTCTTGCGTCAGAAAAGCCTCCTGTATTGGCAAAGTCTGTCATAAGCGGTGCGTCAAACCTTAATGCCCGGCTTATCCCAAAAACTCAGCCCGAAAGCAGCAAAAAGTTGTCGATTAGCGATGCAAGAACGTTGGCACTGGAAAATAATTTGGACTTAAAAATTGCCCGGATTGATCCCAAGATTGCGGCTACAGTAATGAGTCAGGAAGAAGCGAAATTTGACGATCTTATTTTTGCCCGCGTCAAATATGGCAGCAAGAATACTCCCGCTCAAAACCTCGATGTAGTGACGTTTACCCCGGCTGATCCGGACCAGTCGTCACTGAGCGGTCAAGTGGACAAGTTGACTGCTGTCCCGCAGCTCACCCAAATTATGGAAATGGATACCGGTGTGGTCATTCCTTTACGAACGGGTGCCAAAATCACTCTTAGCGTACCCTTCGATGAAAAAAAGCAGTTTAAGGGAGTTGCCTCTGATCAATATCTAAATGCGATGCGCTTTTCCATCAGTCAGCCTTTGTTGCGTGATGGCGGGATTGATAACAATGTCGCCAGTATCCGTATCGCAGAGTACGAACAACAGGCCGTGGATGTGAAGACCCGCTTGCAGGCTATTCGGGTACTGGCCACTGTCGAACGTGCTTATTGGGGGCTTTATGTCGCTTGGGGCGAGTTGGAAGTGCGTCTTCAGCAATACGAAAATGCGGCAGAAAATTTAACGATGGTTAAAAAGCGCGTAGCGGCAGGGCTAACAGCTGCAGTAGAAATTAATCGTGCCGAAATTGGTGTAGCTGAGCGAATGGAAGGGCTGATTGTTACAGAAACCACACTCAAGCTTAAAGAACGCCAACTCAAGTTATTTCTTAACGATCCTCTGTTGGATCTGGATTCGTCTATTCTTTTGATTACGGAATCCTCGCCAACTCTGGTCGAATTTAAATTTGACCGCAAACAATTGGTACAGCGTGCCTTGACTGGACGGCTTGAGTTGCTGGAACTGGAGCTAAAGCTCGCTGCCGATCTGACCAAGATAGACTATCTGCGAAACCAAACTTTGCCAATGTTCATGCTTGACTATAGCTATGCTTCGCTGGGACGGAGTTCATCGTCTTTTAGCGGTGCTTTTGACCAGACAACTGGTGGGGACTATTCCGACTGGTCGGTGGGAGTACGCATGGAAATGCCGCTTACCAACGAAGTGCGTCGTGCCAAGCTGGATAGGGCGGTACAGGAACGCCTGCAACGTTTAACGACCGCGCAGCTACGGGAGCTCAATGTGCGTCGGGAAATTTATGATGCCCTGGATCAGGTAGGACAGAACTGGCAACGTATTTTGGCTACGCGTCAGAATGTTTTGCTCGCAGGGCTAAACTACGATGCAGAGCTAAAGCAATTTCGTGAAGGCTTGCGAACCATGACTGAAGTACTGGAAACCCTCACTCGCCTTGGTGAGTCTCAACTACGTGAAGTACGTGCGATTGGTGACTATCAGGTTGCGATTATCGACCTTGCTTTTGCTACCGGCACAACGTTGGGTCATAGTCGTGTAGGTTGGGAAACACCAGCAAAAGGCAGCCAGGAAGCCAAGGCAGACTGAATTTTTCCAAGGCTATTTTTTGTAGTCGGGCAGGTCTTACACGCTCTACATAAGAGTAACAAAACATATCAGGGTAACTATATGACCGAAAAAAGGACCTGGTATGATAAAAAATGAACAGGATAAATATTCTGTCACGTTATTGACGTATGCAAACGTTATGTTACGTTAAGGATTGTAGGGGTTTTAAAAGTTGCAATCCAGGCAGATGCAGCTAATGCTTTAGAAGTATTAACAATGATCCTGATTTTGACTGTCGATACCTGTGTAAATAATGCGTTTTTTTGACTGAATAACTTGGGTGATTTCCTGAGAATAACCTAAGTTTACCGGTCTTTTTATTGTTTTACGCTGCTGTCAAAATAGTTACTTAGTGTGTCACGTACCTGTCTTTTCGCCTCGGCAACTGCTCTTGCAGTGGTTGTAAATAAACAATAATTCCGCGTCACTTAGGGTTATTAATTTTTCGATATTACCTTAAAAATAAATCATTTATTTTAAGCATATTTTTTAAAGAATGACTTTTTATCCGGATTACAGGAGTGACTTTAGTCATCCTGAAAGCAGTCAGAATCCCCTTTAAATTAAATTTTCTTAAATAATCACAACTGTGGAGTAGTTGATGTCTTTGCAAGCAATAGTGTCCAAAGTGCTTATTTGGTTTGATAACAGCAATGTAAAAGTCGCTGATAATGTGGGTGAAGCGATTGACTGGATGCGGGTAATTCCTTTTATTGCCATGCATTTGATCTGTTTACTGGTTTTGGTAGTAGGCGTTAGTCCGGTGGCGTTATGGGTAGCTTTGGCTTCTTATCTCGTGCGCATGTTTGCCATTACTGCTTTTTATCATCGCTATTTTTCTCATAAGGCATTTAAAACCAGTCGATTCTGCCAGTTTTTGTTTGCGCTGTTGGGGGCAACGGCAACCCAGCGAGGTCCTATCTGGTGGGCATCGCATCATCGACGTCATCATCTTTATTCCGATACCGATAAAGATATTCATAGCCCCAAGTTTGGTTTTTTATGGAGCCACATGGGCTGGTTTTTATGCCTGAAAAACTTTACGACACAGGAAAAATGTGTCCGTGATCTGCTTAAATATCCTGAACTGGTTTTACTGGATCGCTTTGACAGCATTATTCCCATACTTTATGCCTTGTCCATGTTGTTTTTAGGCATGTATCTGGAACAGGCTTTTCCGGAATTACATACCAATGGCCCGCAAATGTTGATTTGGGGTTACTTTGTGTCGTCCATAATATTGATTCACTGCACCTTACTGGTTAATTCTTTGGCTCATGTAACAGGAAGCAAGCGTTATGAAACCGGGGACGAGAGCCGCAACAACCTGTTTATAGCGATATTTGCATTAGGTGAAGGCTGGCATAACAATCATCATCATTATCCAGTATCGGCCAGGCAAGGATTTTTTTGGTGGGAAATTGACATCAGTTATTATTTGCTTCGTTTAATGTCGCTATTGGGTATTATCTGGGATTTACAGCCAGTTCCGGCTAACCGGTTACACTCAAACCTTATCAAAAAGGTACCGTTATAATGAAGATAGCTATTGTCGGTAGTGGTATTTCAGGGCTTTATGCAGCGCACTATTTAAGTAAACAGCATCAAGTTACCATGTATGAAGCCAATAGCTATCCGGGTGGCCATACCGATACACATACGATTACTTTGGCCGGGAAAAACTATGCCGTTGATACCGGATTTATTGTTTTCAACGAACACAATTATCATTATTTCTGCCGATTTTTAAATGACTTGGGTGTTGCTTCGCAGTCGTCTGCTATGAGCTTTAGCGTCACTAATGCACTTACCGGACTTGAGTACAACGCGACTACCCTGGATAAACTGTTCTGTCAGCGCCGTAATTTATTACGCCCCTCATTTTATCGTATGGTCAGGGATATTTTGCGTTTTTACCGTGAAGCACCGGCACTGTTAAGTAGTACTGATGATGTGTTGACGCTAGGTGACTATTTACAGCAACAACATTACAGCCAAATTTTTATCGATGACCATATTCTGCCAATGGCTTGCGCTTTATGGTCTGGCCCACCGGACGTGGTAAAAAATTTCCCTGTCCGGTATTTTGTCGCTTTTATGGCTAATCACCAAATGCTGAAAACCGACAACAGACCTGAATGGCGAACCGTTTGCGGTGGTTCTTCAAAGTATATTGAAGCTTTTATGGAGCAATTTAACGGTGATTTGCGGCTTAATTGTCCCGTACAGGAAATCACTCGAAACAAAACCAACGTGACCATAAAGACTTCAGGCGGTGAGCAACAATATGATCATCTAATTTTGGCCTGTCATAGCGATCAAGCTCTGCGTTTATTGCAGGATGCCAGTGCAAACGAAACTGAAATTTTAGGAGCGATGACTTTTCAGGAAAATGATGTGGTGTTGCATACCGATGCCGGTTTAATGCCGAAGCACCCTAAAGCCTGGGCTAGCTGGAATGCGCTTAAATTAAGCGAAACCCAGGCACGGTGCACGGTAACTTATTATATGAATATGCTGCAAAATATTGCTGCACCAGAGCCTTTATTGGTGACTCTTAACTGTACCGACCGAATTGATCCTGCAAAAATATTACAGCAGAGAAGCTATCATCATCCGGTTTATAACCCGGCCAGTTTGGCGGCACAAAAACGGCGTACTGAAATTAACGGCTGCAATAATACTTGGTATGCCGGTGCTTATTGGGGCTGGGGCTTTCATGAAGATGGTGCCAAAAGCGCTCAGGAAGTTATTGATTTGATTGATCAGCAAACATGACGGGTTTAAATAGTAGATTATTCCAGGGCTGGATTCGTCATCGTCGTTATTTGCCTAAAAAACACAGCTTTAAATATCCTGTTTTTATGAGTTGGCTAGACCTTGATGAGTTGGACCAAGTGAGTGCAACAAGCCCTTTTTGGTCTTTAGAACGCTTTAATCTGGTTGGTTTTTATCGTAGCGATTATTTGGATAATATCGAGCCAAATTTATCCGATGCTGTAAAAAACCGTATCCAGGCACAGACCGGCGAGTCTTTTAAAGGGCGAATCTGTTTGTTAACGCATTTGCGGTTTATGGGTTTCGGTTTTAATCCGGTGAGTTTTTATTTTTGTTTTCCCGAAGGTAGCGAGTATCCCCGTTTTATTCTTGCAGATATTAATAACACACCGTGGAATGAGCGTTACTGCTATGTGCTGGATGCCGGTGAAAAGCCGTTACATAACAACAAATTGACTTTTGAATTTGATAAAGAGTTTCATGTTTCCCCGTTTATGCCGATGCAGCAACACTATCGTTGGCAGTTTGGGATACAGCAATCAAACCTGACCATTCATATGCAGTTGCAGCAGGATAACGCCTGCTGTTTTGACGCGACGTTACAGTTAAAAGCACAGGCAATGACGCGCCTTGCCATGCGTAATGTACCTTTACGTTATCCTTTTTTGACGTTGTCCGTAGTCCTGTCGATTTATTGGCAGGCTTTGCGTTTGTGGCTAAAAGGTGTGCCTTTTTATGGACACCCTGATAAAGAATCCGAATAGAAATATTGAGAATACTATGAGTGCAGTTACTGAAACGTTAAGCAAGGCTCCGACACGAATTGATTTACTGTTACGCAAAGCGTTTCTGGATAAACTTGCCCGTTTGGAAAATGCCGTATTAACGGTATCAGATCCTTTGGGTGAAGTGGTCTTGGGCTCCAAAGGCGATGATGGCTTACAAGCCAGAATTGAGGTTATGGATATGAGTTTTTATCGGCAAGTGGCGCTGGGTGGTTCTGTCGGCGCAGCCGAATCTTATATGGATAACGGCTGGCAGGCAGATGATCTGTGCCAGGTTATACAAATACTGGTGCGCAATCGGGACTTGCTCGATAGCATGGAAGGCGGGTTGGCCATGATGGCTAACCAGTTGCTTAAATTATGGCATTTTGCCAATCGTAACTCTCAACAAAACAGCCGAAAAAATATAGCGGCGCATTATGATTTGGGTAATGATTTGTTTGCCTTGTTTTTGGATCAACATGGCATGTATTCATCCGCCACTTTTTATCCCGAGGAACAAAACCTGGAACGGGCTTCTACCGCCAAACTGGAACGTATCTGTCAGAAACTGCATTTACAACCAAGTGATCATGTGCTGGAAATTGGTACCGGTTGGGGGGGCTTTGCAACTTATGCTGCCAAAAACTATGGCTGCCAAATAACCACGACCACTATTTCCAAAGAACAATATCAGGCAGCCAAACAACGTATTGCCGATGCCGGTGTGGCAGATCGCGTGACGGTGTTGATGGAAGATTACCGTGAGTTAACCGGTAGTTATGACAAACTGGTTTCAATAGAAATGATAGAAGCGGTAGGGCATCATTATTTGGATACCTATTTAAAACAGTGTGCGGCTTTGTTAAAACCCAATGGTTTAGGCTTGATTCAAGCAATTACCATTGAAGACAGATACTACTATCAGGCTTTAAAAAGCGTGGATTTTATCAAGCGTTATATTTTTCCCGGCAGTTTTATCCCCTGTGTAAGTGTAATTGTCGCCAGTGCTTCACGTTGTACAGATTTACGGTTAATTAATCTTGAAGATCAGGGCGAAAGCTATGCCTTGACCTTAAATAGTTGGCGAAAACGTTTTATGGCGGCGCTCGATCAAGTCAGGGCACAAGGTTACAACGAAGAGTTTATCCGTATGTGGGAGTTTTATTTGTGTTATTGCGAAGGCGGTTTTAAAGAAAAATCAATTTCCAATGTGCAATTATTATTAGCCAAACCCGGCAATCGTCGTCAGCAATGGTTACCCGCTTATGAATCTTAACAACGGAATCAACATGCTGTGGATGCAGGCCTTATGGTTTGGTGCCATTATCGGCGCGGCTCAACAACTGTTTTGGCTGGCTCCGGTTGTGCTGGCTGGTTTTATTTTCTGGGAATTTCGCCCTGCCAGACGAGTACATGGCGATGTTCAGTTAATGCTGATAGCCGTATTAATAGGCCTTATCCTGGATACGACTTGGGTAAAGCTCGGCTGGATTGATTACGCGGATAACCTGGATTTATCGGAGAGAGCGCCGTTATGGATACTGCTGTTATGGGCGGGACTGGCATTAACACTTAATCATTCTTTGGCCTGGTTACAATCACGGTTGGTGCTTGCCGGCGTATTAAGTGGTTTAAGCAGTCCTTTATCTTATCTGGGTGCGGCACGTTTGGGGGCAGTAGATATTGTCAGCGAATCCTGGTTATGGGCTGTGGTGCTGGGTTTTAGCTGGGCAGTTACCGTGCCGTTACTGCTTTGGTTGGCGAGATATTTAAAACTAAAAAAAGAGGCGCAACAGCATGTGTAGTCTGACTGTTCTGGCAGTAGTTAGTGTCGTGGCGATGGCCTTGGCCTGGCTCTGGCAAAAAAAACATAGCAATGCCGGTATTGTTGATGTCGTCTGGGCTTTTGGCATGATGGTTGCCGGACCCTGGTATGCGTTAACAGGTTCCGCACCGTTGTTGTTAAAATTGAGTTTGGGCATACTGACGTTTAGCTGGTTTTTACGTCTGGGAAGCCATTTACAGCGCCGCGTGTTTTCAGAAGCTGAAGACGGTCGCTATCATGCCATGCGTAACGCCATGAAGGAGCATGTCAACCTGGGGTTTTTTGCCTTTTTTTTAGCGCAGGCCGGATTTATCTGGGTATTATCGTTACCTTTTTGGGCGGTTGCCCAAAATACGCAAGTACAAACTCCACTGGTTTTTGCCGCCCTGCTGCTTGCCGCTTTAGCCTTATATGGCGAAACTACTGCTGATCAGCAATTGGCTGAATTCAGGAATAATCCAGAAAATCGCGGCTTAACCTGTCGCAAAGGCTGGTGGCGGTATTCCAGACACCCTAATTATTTTTTTGAATGGCTGCACTGGTTTGCTTATCCGCTGATGGGGTGGGGCGGTGATTACCAATACTGGTTATGGCTTGCTCCTGTATTGATGTTTTGTTTTTTATATTTTTTTACCGGCATTCCGTTTACCGAACAACAAGCCTTGCGTACTCGTGGTGACGATTATCGCTTGTACCAGAAAACCACCAGCCTGTTTTTCCCGTGGTGGCCTGCTACTTGAATATAAAAGCCATAGTCCACGAAAAACACGAAAGACATGAAAATTTTCAAATAGTTACCTGATTTTTATCAGGGTTTATAAGCCCTGTCATGCTTCGTTACTACTCCAAAGTAACATTGAACCGACTGTGATTTTTGTGCTTTTCGTGGAAAACCAGTCTTATCAAATGCCAATAACAGTTAAAAAATACTACACAAATACAGGAAGATCATGAGTCTTATTAGTCTTGCAGAACATAAATTATTACCCGATAATCTGATTCGTTTCGGCATCAAAAGATTGTTAAAACAACGTTTACACGATGAATACGCCAATGATCCCGAGCAACGCAACCTGCGCTACCAGCAATTACTGGAAAGTCTCAGGCAAAGCCCGATTGCGATAGAAACCGGCGCTGCCAATGCCCAGCATTACGAAGTGCCTGCTGCTTTTTACCAATACGCACTGGGCTCACATCTTAAATACTCGTCTTGTTACTGGGATGAGCAAACTGAAAATCTTGATCAGGCAGAAGCGCGTATGTTGGCTCTCACAGCGGAGCGTGCCGAACTAAAAGATGGTCAGCAAATACTGGAGCTGGGTTGTGGATGGGGGTCATTGACCTTATGGATGGCAGAGCATTTTCCGGTTAGTCATATTACCGCCGTTTCCAATTCCAACAGTCAACGCGAATACATACAGCAACAAGCAAAACAGCGCGGGTTGGATAATATAGAAGTTCTTACCTGTGACGTTAATCAACTGACGTTTGATAAGCAATTTGACCGTATTGTCTCGGTAGAAATGTTTGAACACATGCGTAATTATGACAGCCTGTTAAGTAAAGTTACCGGTTGGTTAACAATGAACGGCAAGTTGTTTGTGCATATTTTTTGTCATAAGCAGTTGGCTTATCCTTTTGAAACAGAGGGGGAAGATAACTGGATGGGGCGCTATTTTTTTACCGGCGGATTGATGCCGGCACAAGATACCTTGTTGCATTTTAAACAAGATTTACAGCTACAGCAGCAATGGGACTTATCCGGTAGTCATTACCAAAAAACAGCCGAGGCCTGGTTGGATAATATGGATCAACATCAACAGGAAATTCTTGCGGTATTTACCAATACTTATGGCGAAAAACAGGCGCATATCTGGCAGCAACGCTGGCGCATATTTTTTATGTCTTGTGCAGAATTGTTTGGCTATAGCGAAGGTAATGAATGGCGGGTAGCGCATTATCTTTTTGTTAAATCCATCTGAATACCTTCCCGATTGTTATCTCACTGCCTTAATTTTCTGTAGGGCGCCTCGTGCCTGCAATATAAGCAAAAGCCTGATGGGGTTTGTAACCCCGTTACTCACATATTGAAAGCTTTTAAACGTTCCGGTCAGGATTGCATATCCAGACCGGCATCAGAGATGGAATCTGTAAGCCTTTAAATCATTTATCCGGGAATCTATGGATACAATGAGGCTGTTGCCAAATACCTGAAATATCTGTCAGCAGGGTGCTTTTGAGTATAGTCGAAGGGGAAACGGGGATGTCGGTGGCTGGCCTGTCGAGCTACAATTAATCTCGACGATATGCTTGAAGATGATTATGGGGTTAAAAGCGTAACAGGACAATAACCCTGTCACGTTTTGAAAAACTATTAAATCCTTTAAACGTTCCGGTCAGGGTTGCAAACCCAGACCGGCATCGTTGTTAATTTACGGCCAAAAGCGTGACGGGGTTTGTAACCCCGTTACTCATGTTTTAAACACTATTGAAACCTTTAAACGTTCCGGTCAGGGTTACAAACCCGGACCGGCATAGTGGCTGTAAAATTGATCAGTTAACTGATTAACAAGTAATCATGAACACCCAGGTTATCAATGGTTTGTCCAACAATAAAATGCGTATTGGTGCCGTTGATAATTTGAGTATTCAAATCTGCTAAAGAAGAAGCGCCAAATTCTGCCAAGGTATGTCCGGTCAGTGTCAAAGAATTTAACGCGGAATTAGTTGCACCACTGGCAGAGCCTTCCGGTAGCAGATTCTGGACATGCAAAGTCAAACCGGTATAACCGGTTGCGCCACCGGTGTTAAAGTCGGTAAAACCGGCATTAATGGTGCTGACGCCTTTAACCCAACCCCAAATCGTGGCTTTATCCTGACCTTTGTCAAAATCAGTCAGCGTTGACCATGTCACCCCCGCAGCCCTTCCATCCATGAAGAAAGTATTAAGACCATCTCCACCACTTAAAAAGCTGGAGCCGGTTGTTCCATCAATAACATCATTACCGCCACCACCATTGGCTGCCTTATTACCTGTGCCAGCCATATTAATATAATCGTTGCTAGTACTGCCGATAACGATAGCATCAGGTGACTTGTCATATATCTGATAGTCTAAATCCAAATTTTGTCCGGGATTTTGTACATAAGCCTCAGCCTTAATATAGGTATTGACGCCATTGCTAAATGATTTGAACAAGCCTGCCTCCGGAGTAGCGTTCACTGGCGTAATATCCAGCGTTGCTATCGCTGCTACCGTACCTGCAGTCGGACTGACACTATCGGTGATGGTGTAGCTAAAGCTTACTGACGTGGTATCGTTTAATACCGGCGTGTAACTCCAGGTGCCATCAACATTATCGACCAAAGTACCGTTGCCTGACGTAATACTCAGGCTGGTAGCGGTACGCACATCACCATCCAAATCTACTGCATTTATTATCAACTCGGCTTGCGTAATTATGCGGAGTTGGCTATTCTCGAAAATTTGTAACAAGGTGACATCTGAAGTCGTCGGTGCATGATTAACACCGACCTGAGTGGTTGCACTACTGATTACAAATTCAGGGGTACCTTGAAGGTCAGTATAACTGGCTCTTACGGTAATGGCTTTATCCACTTGGTCTTGTGTTAAGGTAAAGGTTGAAGCTGTTGCACCTCCAATTTCTGTACCATTTGCGGACCATTGGTAGCTGATATTGCCCAAACCATCGGCATCCGCCAAGGTAATGATGGCCGCTGTCAATATTTGATCTTTCCTGGCCGTACCGGAGATAGTGACTGCGCCGGTAGGCAAGTCATTAACATTGACTACGGCCGTGGTAGCAGAGCTCAATTTTGTTTCAGGATTGCTCAGTCCATCGGTGTAGCTGGCCTGAACGGTAATGGCTTTGTTCACTTGTTCTTGAGTTAAGGTAAATGTTTCGCCTGTTGCACCTTCAATAGCTATGCCATCGGCCAACCATTGATAAGTAATCGGGGTAGTACCCATGCCATCCAAATCCACCAAGGTATTGGCGGCTGTCAATATTTGGTTTTGCTCAATCAATCCGGAGATAGTGACTGCGCCGGTAGGCAAGTCATTAACATTGACTACGGCCGTGGTAGCAGAGCTCAATTTTGTTTCAGGATTGCTCAGTCCATCGGTGTAGCTGGCCTGAACGGTAATGGCTTTGTTCACTTGTTCTTGAGTTAAGGTAAATGTTTCGCCTGTTGCGTTGGTAATGAGTACGCCATCGGCAAACCATTGGTAAGCTATCGGGACAGTGCCCATGCCATCCAAATCCCCCAAGGTATTGGCGGCTGTCAATATTTGGTTTTGTTCAGCCGTACCGGTGATGGTGACTGTGCCGGTAGGCAAGTCATTAACATCGGTTATGGCAGTGGTGGCAGAGCTCAATACCTGTTCAAGTTTATTCAGTCCATCGGTATAGCTGGCCTGAACGGTAATGACTTTGTTCACTTGCTCTTGAGTTAAGGTGAACGTTCCGGCTGTTGCGTTGGTAATTAGTACGCCATCGGCAAACCATTGGTAGGTAATCGGGACAGTACCCATACCATCCAAATCCCCCAAGGTATTGGCGGCTGTTAATAATTGGTTTTGCTCAAGCAAGCCGGAGATAGTGACGATACCAGTAGGTGCATCGTTAACATCGACTACAGCAGTGGTGGCAGAACTCAATACCTGTTCAAGTTTATTCAGTCCATCGGTATAGCTGGCCTGAACGGTAATGACTTTGTTCACTTGCTCTTGAGTTAAGGTGAACGTTCCGGCTGTTGCGTTGGTAATTAGTACGCCATCGGCAAACCATTGGTAGGTAATCGGGACAGTACCCATGCCATCTGAATCCCCCAAGGTATTGGCGGCTGTCAATAGTTGGTTTTGCTCAACTAAGCCAGAGATAGTGACGGTACCGGTATGTGGATTATTGAACTGTCCTACGCTGGCAGTGGCAGAGCTCAATACCTGTTCAAGTTTATTCAGTCCGTCGGTATAGCTGGCCTGAACGGTAATGGCTTTGTTTACTTGCTCTTGAGTTAAGGTAAACGTTTCGCCTGTTGCGTTGGTAATGAGTACGCCATCGGCAAACCATTGGTAAGTAATCGGGACAGTGCCCATGCCATCCAAATCCACCAAGGTATTGGCGGCTGTCAATATTTGGTTTTGTTCAGCCGTACCGGTGATGGTGACTGTGCCGGTAGGCAAGTCATTAACATCGGTTATGGCAGTGGTAGCAGAGCTCAATACCTGTTCAAGTTTGTTCAGTCCGTCGGTATAGCTGGCCTGAACGGTAATGGCTTTGCCCACTTGCTCTTGAGTTAACGTCCACGTAGCAGCTGTTGCACCTTGAATAGCTATGCCATCGGCCAACCATTGGTAAGTAATCGGGACAGTACCCATGCCATCCAAATCCACCAAGGTATTAGCGGCTGTTAATATTTGGTTTTGCTCAAACAAGCCAGAGATAGTGACAGTGCCGGTAGGTGCATCATTAACATCGACTACAGCAGTGGTGGCAGAGCTCAATACTTTTTCAAGATTGCTTTGTCCGTCGGTATAGCTGGCCTGAACGGTAATGACTTTACCCACTTCCGCTTGAGTTAATGCCAATATAGAGTTTGTTGCGTTGGTAATGGCATTTTCACCGGCAAACCATTGGTAGCTGATAGTGCCCAAATTATCGGCATCCGCCAAGGTACTGATGTCCGCTGTCAGTAGTTGATTTTGCTCAGCTGTACCGATGATAGTCACTGTGCCGGTAGGTGCGTTATTCGCTGTCACTGCTTTAGCATAGGTCAAAGTGTTACCGGACAATGTCCATGAGCCGGCATACTGCTCTACGTGTGACTCTAGCGCATCTCCTGCTGCATTAGGGACATTAGTGGCATGAAAAAAAGCTAAAGCAGAGCCGTAAGCACCGGCAATCTGAGCACCAGTTTGAAGGCCAAATGCATTATCAAAGTTATTAAATTGTCCGGTATTTACTATATCGCCATCATTAACAACTTTAGAGATATCGATACCGTTACCGTTAATTTGACCCGCTTGGATCTGAATATTACTAATTAATGCATCAATAGTATCAGTTAGTACTAAGCCACCTGCTGCACTTGAGGTAATCAAAACATCAGTATAAACATTGCTGCCCACTATCAGCGCATAACTAGTAGTCGCAGCATTAAAGCCTGCAGCACCTAAAAAACCAGATGTCCAATTGGCATCTGAAGACAGGTCGAAAGTATAGGTATAAGCAGCATTGCTGGCAGCTGTTATGAAAGCATCGATAGTCAAACCAGTATCGAATGAATAAGTGTTTCCACTGGTAGAGTCATAAACTGACATAAACAGTTCTGAAATACCATCTAGGGTTGATATGTTAAGAATGTCTTTATAGCTGTTCAAAGTTGCCGTATTTAAAGCCAACGCTGATTCAATGGTTCCCGTGGACGTTTCTAATTGCCAATCCCCCCCTAAAGCCGCTGAGCCGGTCAAATCATTTGAAGCGGCGACATCAGCATTGGTTAACACGGCCAACTGGTTGATAAAATCCACGCCATTTTGATCAGCGGCAACATCACAACCGTACAGTAAAATATCACCGGTGGCGCTCAGACTGCTACCCATGTTGCCTAGTTGTTCGCTGTATAAGCTTAGATTGTCTTGCGAGATAGTGCTTGAACCCAGCAATAAACTGCCGGCACTTCCGTGGGACATGATTTGAATGCTTTGTAACGGTACAAAATCTGCTGTACTTGCGGCGAAAGCGGTCAGGTAATCGCTGATTTGTGTCAGACCATCAGAGCCTGAATCCAGAATTAATACAGCAGTGCCTGCAGTGGCAGCACTGGCTAGACTTTGCCAATCACTAACCTGGCTGTCGATGACTAAAAGGTTGGTGATGGGTGTGGTTACTATATTCATGGTTGAGTGCTCTTGATTTTTGTGGAATGGAAAAGTTAATTTTTAGAGAAGTTAATAGTAGGAATACTTCAACTTATATAAAAAGTATTTGACAGTGTTAGAACATTTCATTGAAGAGTTGTTTGTTACTGTTTGTGGCATGCTTGTCAATCAGATAGTGAAAAGTTTTGAGCAAGATAAATCTTTACGTTACAAAACACCTGAAAATAAAAAATATTTTCAATAAGAATACTTTGTAAATATTACAATTATGTTAAATAGCAGAAGTTGCACGGTTTTTGGGTCGTAACGTACTATAGAAAAAGAAATTAAAGTGGGACTTGCTGTAAATTACCTAAACCCTGCGTTAAATCTCTATTCAGCATAGGTAGCGTGATTGGCTTTGTTTGAAAATTGGGAAACTTCAGTTAAATAGTTTGAGTGAGTTATTTATTTCTTAATCTTGATAGAATTATTTAAAAATGTTCGTCAATTGGGTCAGGTTTCAAAGCCAATAGGGGCTTGGGTTGCGAGTAATGTTTTTGTTAGCGCAAGTTAGCCATAAAGAATAGCTTGTTTAAGAATTTAAGGGGGGGTGGATAAAATTTTCTGATAAAAATCAATCTGTAGGGCTGGATTTTACCGTACTTAAAAAGCAGTTAATCCTAAGTGCAGCAATCTTTAAAGGACTTGTTGATTTTATCTTTATGTCCTCGGCAAAACAGTGTAAGTATTAAGGTCAATTGGCTTTTGGTTGATTAAAATTTTTACGTCATAAAGCAGTCATATTAGCGTCATATAATAAAAAAATGACAAAAATTGATATGTACTTAAGTTATTACAGTCGTGTTTAAATACACAATCCTGCAAAATCAATATTTTCCAAAAGCTGCTCTAATTCTTGCGTTAGCCTATTTTCTTTATGTAGCTATTCCAATTATTCAGGATTTTGGCACTCCCAAAACACGGGTCATGATAACTACTGACTTGGAGATGTTGGATCAAGAAAAACCCGAAAATAAACCAAGGGATTTTCTACTTATCCATGATTGGCATTTATTTGGACAGCTGCCGTCTGATGCCATTCAAATAAGTGATCAAAACGGTGTACCTCAAGAAACACAATTGCAAATCAAATTGTTGGGTGTTTTTTTTCTGCCGGATCAAAAAAATTCCAGTTATGCAATTATTGAGGCCGATGACAAATCACAAAAAAAATACCGTCCGGGTGATGACTTGCCGGGAGGTATTACTTTGCAATCGATAGCGAAAGAGCAGGTGATACTGCTGCGTAATAATCAGCGTGAATCCCTTTCCATGGACAGGAACAAAACGGGCTTGCTGTTTACAGATAAACAACCTACCTTATAACTATAAATTTTATGTGCATGCGTTTGCTGGTCAGTCTGGTGTTGACTTTTTTTTGTGCTGTTTCGATGGCAGAAAAAGATGAGTTTTCACTTAATCTAAATAATGTTGATATTCACGCTCTGATTGAAACAGTGGCGGATGCCACCGGTAAAAATTTTATTGTCGATCCGCGCATAACCGGCAATATTTCAGTGGTTACCTCAACACCAATGAAAGCCTCACAAGTTTATGACGTGTTTTTGTCGATACTTAAAGTACATGGGTTTTCAGCAATACCTAACGGTAATATTGTCAAGATAATTCCCAATATCACGGCAAAACAGGATGGCGAAGAAAGTGAATTACGCGCACGTTCTTTAAACGGTGATGAGCAGTTAACCCGTATAGTCCAAGTACATCATGTTGATGCTACTATGGTGGTTACCACTTTATTACCGTTAATGCCGCAATATGCTTTTATGGCAGCAGTACCCGAAAGTAATACCATTATTCTTTCTGATACTGCGGCTAATGTGAATCGTCTGGCGTCGATGATTAAACAAATTGATACCAGCGATGCGCAAAAAATTGAAATTATCAGTTTGCGTAATGCCAATGCGACCGATTTAATCCAGCCTCTTAATACCCTGATTGCCAGTACTAACGCAGGAAAAACCAATCCGGGCGGGCCGCCTTTGGTTGCTGATGATCGCTCCAACTCTATTATAATTGGTGGTGCTCCTGATCTTCGTTTGCAATTAAGAGCCTTGATAGCCAATCTGGATACACCGATAGAAAAAGACGGTGACACCGATGTCATTTATTTACACTATGCCGTGGCTAAAGAATTAGTTGAAACGTTGACGGGTGTTGGCGAAAAAAAAGACGGCAATTCAAATCAACCTAAAACCCAGGCCACGACAGAAAAGACTTTTGATATTCGTGCTGATGATGCGACTAATTCATTGATTATCACCGCCCCTAACGAGAAAATGCGCTCACTTAAATCAGTCGTTAAACAACTCGATATTCGCCGTGCCCAAGTTCATATTGAAGCGATTATTGCTGAAGTTAACTATGAGAAAGACCAAAATGTTGGCGTTGAATGGCATACCAAGTTGGTAGAAAACGGCGTTGCTGTCAATTCATCTCCAATTAGTCTGGGTGATATGGCTTCGAGTGTTGGAAAAGGCTTAAGTGTAGGTTACTTGGTAGGTAGTGAATTACGGGCATTACTGACCGCATTTGCAAAAGATAATAATGTTAATGTGTTATCAACGCCCTCTATTGTTACTCTGGATAATGAAGAAGCCAGTATGCTTGTCGGACAAAATGTACCTATCTTGAGCGGTAGTTTTACGGCTGGGGCTGGCAGCGCTGCCAATGCCGTTAACACTTATACACGTCAAGATGTGGGTACCATGCTAAAAGTTACGCCCCAAATTAATGAGGGCAATGCCATCAAGCTTAAGGTTAAACAGGAAGTATCCAGTGTTGAGACAACCGATACTAAAGGTGGTGGTGGTGCAACTTTAAACAAACGTGAAATAGATACCTCTGTTTTGGTTGATGACGGCAAGATTTTGGTTTTAGGTGGATTAATCGGGGATGATGTTCAGGTGACGGTGAACAAAGTACCTTTCTTGGGCGATTTACCTTTCCTGGGGTTTTTGTTTCAAAGCAATAGTACAAAGGTTGTAAAGACGAATTTAATGGTCTTTTTACGTCCGGTGATTATGCGTGATCCTGAAAAGGCTTCTTTGTTTACTAACGACAGATATAACGCTTTACGTAATAACCAGGAACAATCCGGAAAACGGGGTTTAATGTTGATGCCCAACGAGCATGCGCCTATACTCCCCGAGTTGACACCTGACATACCTAATAATCCGGTTACATCGCAGACTATCAAATGATGGTGGCTTTCAAGTTAAAGTTAAATTATTTTATAGATACCATCCCTTTAAGGGATGGTATCTATTCCAGATTAAGTCGGTAATTATGATAAATACTGATCCGGTGTTAGTTTTGGATAGTGTGGAAGCAGGCGTTAAATTACCTTCTTACAGCTTTGCCAAAAGATATGGTAT
Organism: Methylobacter sp. S3L5C; assembly: GCF_022788635.1. Classification (NCBI taxonomy): domain Bacteria; kingdom Pseudomonadati; phylum Pseudomonadota; class Gammaproteobacteria; order Methylococcales; family Methylococcaceae; genus Methylobacter; species Methylobacter sp. S3L5C. The sequence continues at coordinate 2,242,273 of NZ_CP076024.1, forward strand.
TTTGGTTAAAGAAAGTCCGGAATATAAGACAGAAATTTTGTATCTGCAAAAAACACCCAGTCAGGCACTGTTTGAGATTCGAAGATTGGTTGGCAAGTCGGTTAACTTTGAGCAAATTAACGAAGAAAGCTTTGAGCGTTTGCTGCAAGAAGTTTACGAGCATAAGTCCGGCCATGCCCAGCAAATGGTTGACGACATGCAAGACAATCTTGATTTGTCTTACATGGCGCAGCATTTACCAAAGCCCGAAGATTTGCTGGAGAGTGCTGACGAAGCACCGATTATTCGTTTGATTAACGCTTTGCTGACGGAAGCAATCAAGGAAAATGCCTCGGATATTCATATCGAATCCTACGAAAAACGCATGGTCGTGCGTTTTCGGGTGGATGGCACTTTACGAGAGATAATTGAGCCGCAACGCGAATTTGCACCGATGGTTATTTCCAGACTAAAAGTAATGGCCAAGTTGGATATCGCTGAAAAAAGACTGCCACAGGATGGGCGTATTTCCCTTAATATTGGCGGGCGAACGGTTGATGTGCGTGTGTCCACATTGCCTTCCGGTCATGGTGAACGAGTGGTGTTGCGGTTACTGGACAAACAGGCAAACCAGCTCAGTTTAAGGCAGATAGGTATGGTTGATCAGGAACTGGACAGTATTCAGGAGATGATTGTCAGGCCGCATGGCATTATTCTGGTTACCGGACCTACCGGTTCCGGTAAGACTACCAGTTTGTATGCGATTGTTAACCAGCTTAACGAACGTACCCGTAATATCCTCACGGTAGAAGATCCTATCGAATTTTATTTGGATGGTATTGGCCAAACCCAAGTCAACAATAAAGTTGAAATGACCTTTGCAAAAGGTTTGCGAGCCATATTAAGGCAAGATCCTGATATTGTCATGGTTGGAGAAATACGTGACAGAGAAACCGCAGAAATTGCCGTACAAGCCAGTTTAACCGGCCATTTGGTACTATCAACGTTACATACCAATTCTGCAGTCGGTGCCATTACCCGGTTGCGTGATATGGGCGTAGAACCCTTTTTACTCGCTTCAAGTCTGGTGGGCGTTATTGCACAGCGATTGGTGCGCAAGTTATGTCCGTTGTGTAAACAAGCGGTGACGGTGCCGATTCATGAGCTGGAAAAGTTGGGCTATGTTGCCAATGACCAAGATACTGTCAGCGTTTATCAGGCACAAGGCTGCATGCAATGCGGCCAACGAGGCTTTAAAGGGCGTGTCGGTATATTTGAAATTATTTCCATTAATGCCGCAATGCGTAGTTTGATTCATGAATGTGCGGGTGATCAAGCCCTGGAGCAACATGCACGCTTGTTTTCTCGCAGCATACAGCAGAGTGCGCTCGAAAAAGTTCTTAATGGCGATACCAGTCTGGATGAAGCCATCCGAATTACTCAAAAGGATTAAGCAGACATGGCAGCATTTGAATATAAGGCAATCAATGTTAAATGCCAGACCGTTAAGGGCACTATTGAAAGTGACACTGTTAAAACAGCCAGGCAGCAATTAAAAAATAACGAACTAACTTTGCTGGAAATAGAAGAAGTTCATAAAAAAGAACATAGTAGTAAAAGCCCGTTACTTGTCCAGCGTATTAACATGCGGCAATTAGCGCATATTACTCGTCAGTTGGCAGCGTTGTTGGGTTCAGGTCTGTCGATTGATGAGGCTTTGGGCATTACGGCTAAACAACTGGACTCAGCAAAAGCCAAACGAATTTTGCTGGGTGTCAGAAGCCGGATTATGGAAGGTCAAAGTTTGGCACAGGCTTGCGGAGCCTTTCCAGGTACTTTTCCGCCGCTATATCGAGCCACGGTGGAAGCCGGTGAATCATCAGGAAAGCTGGATCAGGTGTTACAACGATTAGCTGATTATATTGGCGATAAAGGTCAGTTACATAGTAAGTTGCAGATGGCAATGATTTATCCTGTCATGCTAACGTCGGTTTCCTTATTGGTTGTGATCGGCTTACTGGCTTATGTAGTGCCGGAAATAACCAGCGTATTTGATAAAATGGGCGGTGAATTGCCGACCATTACTAAAGTGCTTATTGCCTGTAGCGATTTTTTTAAAAATTATGGGCTGATGTTATTGGCGCTTGTCATTGGCTTGGCACTAGGTGCCAACGCCCTGTTGCAATTACCCGAACCACGCATGCGCTTTCATTATTTATTACTAAACATGCCGGTAGTTTCCCGCTTTGCCAAAGGCATGAATACTGCCCGATTTACCCGAACCTTGGCGATTTTGACTAATAGCGGTGTTGAATTATTACAGGCTTTAAAGATATCAAGTCAGGTATTGACCAATAATGCCATGCAGAAAGCTGTGGAAACGGCCGCCATCAAGGTTAGGGAAGGGCAAAGCTTAAACAAGGCAATGGAAGCAAGCGGCTTGTTTCCACCGGTGACTATTCATCTAGTCGCCAGTGGTGAGGCCAGCGGTCAACTACCGAAAATGTTGGCGAGTGCCGCTGATGATCAAGAGCGGGACATTCAGGCGCTAACCGAAATGACCTTGGGACTGTTTGAACCCATACTCATTTTGTTTATGGGTTTGGTGGTACTGGCCATTGTGTTGGCGATATTATTGCCGATTTTTGAAATGAACCAACTCGTTCGATAGTTTAAAAAATTATAGTGCTGTCATAATAATGTCACTTTTGTTTTCTACGCTTATTAATTTACGCTACCAACTTAAGTCGGGACAGATACCATCCCTTCAAGGGCATCTGTATCTACACAAGTCCTACAGCTCCTTCTCCAAAGGGAGAAGGTTGGGATGAGGGGAATGTAACTGCTTGATTTTACTCTCCTCACCCCAGCCCTCTCCAACAAGAGAGGGTGCTTGACGCTTCTGCAACTCATTGTTTTTATTATGAGGAAAAGTTGTGTAGATACCCATGCTTCAAGGGATGGTATCTGTAAATTCGTCCCGCTTTAATTTATCCTCGGCAACTGCCCGGGCTTACTTTTAATTTACTGGTTTACCTAACGATGTCTGATAAAAAATACCAAGGCTTTACCCTGATCGAAGTCATGATTGTTGTCGTTATTCTTGGCATTTTGGCGGCTATTATTGTCCCAAAAATCATGGGGCGACCTGATGAAGCCAGGGCAACGCGTGCGCTGCAAGATATTAGGGCTATTACCGCCGCGTTGGATTTATACCGGCTTGATAATTACAGCTACCCAACCACAGAACAAGGCCTGGAAGCACTGGTGACCAAACCGGCCGGTATGGCGCAAGGTACGCATTGGAAGCAAGGCGGCTATCTTGACCAAATGCCAATGGATGCCTGGGGTAAACCGTATTTTTATCTTAAACCCGGTGTTCATGGTGAGTTTGATCTGTATTCTTACGGTGCCGACGGCATAGAAGGCGGAGCCGAAGCGGGCGCAGATATAACCAACTGGACTCAGAAATAAATGGCCGGCATCCATTAGCCGCGTTGGGTTAGCGACAGCGAGACGTTAACTTAAGACATTTCACCACGAAAACACGAAGAACACGAAGATCTTGCTTTGGTTTTTCTTCGTGAACTTCGTGTCTTCGTGGTGAATTAATATCTTTAAGTTGATGTGTATGGGGTTAGCGACAGCCAGCCCTACAAAGATTATTAGCATTTTTTGTGATAAAAAAGTGTCAACTAATTTTTGGCTTTTATGAAGGATGCCGAATTTTTCTGTGCTTTTCGTGGACAAACTGATTTTTTTACATGAACAAAGCTAAAGGCTTTACCCTGATTGAATTACTTATTGTTCTGGTTTTAATAGGCTTGATAACGGGTATGGCCATGTTGTCAATGGGTACCGCTGATCCGCGTGATCAGCAAAAGCTTGAAGCGGAAAGGCTGGTTAAACTTCTGGAACTGGCTACGCAGGAAGCGGTTACCCGTGGCGATAATATAGGTTTTGAATTATTCAGGCAGGGTTATCGCTTTACCGTAGTAAAAAAAAATAAATGGCAGCCAGAAACAACGGATGGGGTATTCAAGTCACGTATTTTGCTGCCGCAGATGTTGCTGGAACTGGCTATGGATGAACACGATGTCGTCTTAACGCGTCAGTCCGTTGAATCTGTCGATCCAAAACCACAGATTATTTTGACCCCTGATGGCGATATGGAATTGTTTAAAATCAGAATAACGATCAAGGATGGCGATAGTATTTTTTGGGTGAGTAATACCCCAGAAGACGGATTGGTGATTAGCACCGAAAACAAACCATGAACAAGGTTGCTTTTAGTCATCGTGAAAATGGTTTTACCTTGCTGGAAGTATTGATAGCATTGGCATTACTGGCTATTTTAATGGTGAGTGCCATTAAAATTACCGCAGATAATATTAATAACTTGTGGTATTTGGAAAACAAAACGATTGCGGCGATTATTGCAAGTAATCATGCTGTGCAATTACGCCTTGATAAAGAAAAACCGGAAACACAAGATGGCTGGGATGAAATGGCCGGGCGACGTTGGTATTGGCAAATCAAACGAAATAAAGCCGTTATTTCAGGGGTGTGGCGTTACCGTATTGAGGTTTTTTTGGAAGGTGACAAAACGGCTCTTTTTGGTTTAATCAGCGATGTCAGTAAAAATTGATGAGAATTCTAGCTTTTAAGGTAGCGAGGCACGCCCTACAAGGAATGTTCAGTAGTGATAGAGAAAAATCAGTCAGTGCAATATAGAAAAAATCAACAACAAGGCTTTACCTTGCTGGAAATATTGATAGCGCTGGCCATCTTTGCGGTGATGTCGATGATGGCTTATGCCGGTTTGGCAGCCGTACTTATGGCGCGTGCCGCTACAGAACCCAGGTCTCAACAGATGGCGCAATTGCAAACCACTTTGTATTTGCTTAATGAAGATTTAAGTCAGGCAATCAACCGGCCTATCAGGGATGAATTTGGTAGTCCAGAACCCGCTTTTAGTGGCGGTCGTGGAAACGAGATTTTAGCGTTTACCCGCAGTGTGCCGGTAGGTTCTGGTAATGGCGCAGTCAATAGCTTGCATAGAGTCAGTTACCGTTTTGAAAAGGGTGCCTTGTATCGACAGGTTTGGAGCTTGCCGGACAGAACACAGCAAACACAATACCGACGTAGAAAACTGATGACAGTCGAGCAAGTTACTATAAATTTTTACAGTGAAGAATCACAAACCTGGTTGCCGTTTAATGGCAGTGGCGGAAGTCCTGATGCGCTTGAAGTCAGTTTTAAGCTGGCCGGTTTGGGTAGTATTCAGCGTTTGTTTTTATTGCATCAATGACACTGCAAAAACTCAGGATGCCAAACACGCAGCGGGGCATTGCCCTGATTACGGTCATGCTGGTACTGGCGGTTGTTACGGTTTCGTTGGTATCAATGTCCAGTGACCGGCAGATGGATATACGCAGAACCGAAAATCAGTTGCGCTCAAGCCAAGCGTGGGAGTATGTGCATGGGCTTGAAGCTTGGGCAGGAAATCAGCTTAACATTGATTTTTCCACCAATCAATACGACGCGCTTACTGATCATTGGAGTAAACCGCTGTTTTCAACGATTCCAGAAGGGAACATTAAAGCCGATATCATTGAGTTGCAAGGCAGGATTAATATCAATAATTTACTGGTCGATGATAAACCCAGTGATGATGACGTTCAACGCTTAAAGCGCTTGTTAACCAATCTTGATATAAAGCCCGAGTTGGTTGACGCCATGCTGGATTGGATGGATCCTGACATGGAAATGCGTTATCCAAACGGTGCTGAAGACGAAATTTATACCAAGCTCGTGCCGGCCTACCGTAGTGCTAATAGCCCGTTTGCAGAGGTGAGCGAATTGTTGCGGGTACAAGGTATCACTCAAACAGATTACGAAAAATTATTGCCCTATATTTATGTGGCCGAGGGCTATCAACCCGTTAATGTTAATACGGCCAGTGCTGTGGTTTTGCGTTGCATGACCAAGGACATAAAAAAAGATGAAGCCGAATCCATCTTTAGAGCCAGTGGTAAACCTTTTAAAAAAGTGGAAGAGTTTTTAAAAGACGAAGCGATGGCTGGTATTAGTGTCAACAAAACCAGTTTGAGCGTGGTCAGTAACCATTTTTTATTATCAGGACAAATCGACATGGGGAAAAATGCATTAACGTTCCAGTCACAAATACAACGCAATGCCGATGGCAAGGTTAAAATAAGCAAGCGGATGCGCAGGAGTTTACTGGATGGCTGAGAAAATTATAGCCAGACTGATTAATCAACAAGATGCGGATGTTCAATGGCTGATTGTAAATGATGTTACGTCGTCTGCAGTACAACAGGGAACGTTGCAGGATTTGGCGGTCAGTGCCGGCAATACAGCGATTACCTTATTATTGCCGGCAGCAGAGATCTTGTTGCTGGCAGTCGATTTACCGGTTAAAAGTAACAGTCAAATTAAAAAAGCACTGCCTTTTGCGCTTGAAGATTTGCTTGCCGATGACGTAGACACTTATCATCTGGTCTGGCATCGGCCGTCCAAAGACACCGTTTATGTCGCGGCAATCAATCAGGTCAAGCTGCAAAATTGTCTGTCGAGTTTTAAGGAAGCCGGCATAAATATCAACAGCGTTTATCCGGAAACCTTGTGCCTGCCTTATCAGGCTGAGAGTTGTTCACTTGTTATTGATCGGCACAATGCCATTTTACGGAATGGGCAATGGCTGGGTGGCGGTATTGATGTTGAGGTATTACCGACGATGCTGGATAAGTTGCTAACAGAAAATCCGGAGTTGTATGGGTTACAAGTCTGGGAGGTTAATGAGCCTGCACAGTGGTTTTTAGACGTACCCATCACCAAGGATCATCATAAACTGGAGGCAGTTTTACCATTTTTACAGGCCGGTGCAGTAAAGTTGGGTGGTGAATTTAATTTGTTAACGGGTGTTTTTGGCCGTAAAAACACAATGGACTGGCACTGGCAAGAGTGGTTGCCTGCGTTAGGAGTTATTCTGCTTGCTGTACTGCTACAAATCGGCACCTTGATAACCGGTTATTGGCACCAAAATACAGAACTGGCAGCACTGGAAACAAAGACATTAGAACTGTTTAAGCAAACTTTTCCCGAGATAAAACGGATTGTTAATATCAACGTGCAGGCAGATCAGCAGGTCACTGAACTAAAAAAACACAGCGTAGGGCAGGGCAGTCAATTTATGCAGCTGTTATATCAGACCGGTGAAATGCTTGGCACAAACCCGGATTTTAAGTTACAGCAACTGGATTTTATAAACAACCTAATGCAATTGCAGCTTATCGCCACAGATATTAGTCAAATTGAACAACTTAAGCAGCAGCTTGAAAGCAAAAATGCCTTATCAGTAAAAGTTCAGTCCGCAGAAGCTGGCCCAAATGGCGTGGAGGCACACCTTGAAATTAAACAAAAATGAGTTTCTGCAGCGCCTGGAAGCCCTGTCGCCAAGAGAGCGCTTGTTGTCCGTCGGCGTTGTTGTTTTTATCGTGTTTTATGCTTTATATCAATTAGTTATTGCGCCGATAGCCGCAGAAAAAATCCTGCTTGAACAAAAAATTAATGCCCAGCAGCGGATTTATCACGCTATAAAAAAGACCAGCCTGGAAGTTACAACGTTACGTAAAAATCAACAGGACACGGGGGTTGATAGTATAGAGGGGCAATCGATAATGACCGTTATTGATACTAGCAGTAATGAGTTGGACATAAAGTCCGCCATCAAACGCATGATTCCTGAAGGCGCCGACAAAGTGACCTTGTGGCTTGAAAATATTGCCTTCGATAAACTAACCCTTTGGCTGGCGGTGCTGGAAACAAAGCATGCCATCACGGTTGATCAAATTAGCATTAATCGGGAACAAACCAACAAAGGCACAGTAACCGCCAAATTGTTGCTGAGTCACTAAGGCGGCAGCAATTCAGAGCGTTCTAGTAGAACTTATAAATCAATCAGTTGCTGAGTGTTAAAATTTAATTTTTCTTGCTGTTTTAATGAATAATGAGTGATTTTCCATTAATTTCACCATTAAAATCATACTTTCAATGAAAAAACGTTCAAACCAAACCAGATCTACGTCCAACGTCGAATAAAAAAAGCTAAGCAACGTGCTGCGGCAGCCAGGCAAGAGACCATCACTAGCCAGCAGCAGAAGAAAAAGCAACTTGTGCATGAAATGTACTCCACCATTTGCCAACACTTTCCCGAGCTGTTTGAGTGGATGCGAGCGGTGGATGATTGTCGTAAGAAAACTTCAACTTATGAGTTGGCCGCTCACCTGACTGCATGCTTGGCGATGTTCCTGTTTAAATCGGGTTCTCGTAATCAATACAACCAGTGCCGTGAGAATCTACAATTCAAGCAGAATTACCGGCGTCTATTCGGTTTTTTCATGCCCCATGGTGATTCCGTGCAGAAGGTCATGGACTTGTTAGATATTTTTCAAATTGAACAATTGAAGCACCAGATGATTCAGGTTTTGATTCAACGCAAAACCTTCCATAACAGTCGTTACCGTGGGCATTGGTTTCGAATTGCGGTTGATGCAAGTGGGATGGGTAGTTATGACCATCAACGTGATGAGCAATGCCTGCAGCGTACGTCAAAAAATGGTAAAACCACTTACTTTCATTCAGTCTTGGAAGCAAGGCTGATTACCCCGAACGGATTCAGCATATCCATCGCCACTGAGTGGCTTGAAAATCCCGAGGATGGTGAGTATGACAAACAAGATTGTGAGCGTAAGGGCTTCATCCGTCTGGCAACCACACTAAAGAAAGTTTATCCACGCCTGCCCATACTGATACTCGCGGATGGCTTATATCCCTATGAAGGTTTTTTCGCTATTTGCAAAGCCAATCAATGGCATTACTGCGTGACCTTTAAGGACGGCAACCTAACCTCCGTTTGGGAGGAAGTTATGGAATTACAGGCACTGCAAAGCAAGAATACCCGCCAGGACCTGTGCTATCTGCCCGCTGGCAAAACCGTAGAGCAGGTATTTCAGTGGGTGACGGCGGTAGATTATAAAGGGCATACGTTAAATTGGCTGGCGTGCAAAGAGACCATCAGATCGACAAAAACAGAAGTACTCGAAGAGGCGCTAAAAACTACGCGTTTTGTCCACATCACTGATTTACCCATCAATGCTAGCAATATTGCTGACACCAGTCGGACTGGACGCTTGCGCTGGAAAATCGAGAATGAAGGCTTCAATACCCTTAAAAACGGTGGCTATGGCATGGAACATCAATACGCCAGGAAAAGTTATTGTGCCCTTAAAAATTACTTCCAATTCATGCAAATGGCACACCTCATTCATCAATTGATGACGTTGAATACTCGCTTTCGAGAAGACTTCATGAAGGCTAAAAACCATCCCACCCTGAAAAGCCTTTGGGTTCAGCTTGTTTCCGCCATGCAATGCTTTGAAATTAATGAACAGGAACTACAAGGTATTAGCGGGGCTTAACTTAATGGCAGTGAAGGTGGGCCAACATAAAGTAGTGCATTTTTGCATTCATACTTATTAAGATAACCAGTAGTAAATAAGCTTCACGAATTTACAAATTAATTGTGTAACTAAACAGTGCGTAAGGCGTGCCATATCCACCTTTTTGTATGATTGGTAAAATAAATACTGTAAACAAGCATAAAAATTCGTAAAAAATTGAAACTTTGAGTTTTATAGCTTTTGTCTATGGCAACAAACCTTGGTTTTTTATGCTGATTACTTGAGAAATTAGCAAAACACCGCAAGCAATTGTGCTAATTTTTCGAGAAATTAACAAAACACTTCAAGCGATTTTTCTAATGAAATAAGGATTTATAAAAGTACTTCAAGCAATTAGGCTGATTTTTTAAGCGGTAAAAAAGAAACATCAAGTAAATAGACGGGTTGCTTTAATTATAAAAATATAATAATGCGTCTTTAACCATAGGTATATACACAAGTCTTACTGCTCCTTCTTCAAAGGGAGAAGGTTGAGATGAGGGGTATGTAACTGCTTGATTTTATTCTCCTCGGCAATTGCTCCTGCATTGTGCTGCATCCGTGCAGTCGTCATCCCAGCCCTCTCCAACAAGAGAGGGAGCTTGGCGCTTCTACAACTCATTGTTTTTATTATGAGGAGAAGTTGTGTAGATGCCTATGGTCTTTAACAAGGGGGAGGCTATATTTACAAGCCTGACCTCCATTGCGAATGAAACAAGCAGGGTACATGTTTCGTGCTTTTTGTGGACTAAAAACTTTTTATTTAGTAACCAACACTAACTCTACTTCAGCTTCGGCAGTATCAAGATCTTCCTTGATAAATTCAGGCAGGCTATATTTCGCTATAAAATAACTTTTAAGCCAGGTATTAATATCCAGTTGTTTAAAAGCCAGTGCGGCATCTATTTGCAATAAACGTTGGCGTACCAAATGTTGTGGAAGCAGAATTAATTCTATGTCAGCCATGGCCACAAATTTATCGGGATTGGCATTGCCATTGTTGATAATCTTAAAAAGTTGTTGTTTTTTTAAGCCCAAATTCTGGTTTAATTCTTCCCTAAACTCAATAAATAAAGGCAGTAAGTCACTGCCAGTGCAATCCATGTCGTGTAATTGGTACATGCGGTTTAAAAGATTACTAACGGCAAAGCGATAAAGTTCTGCTTCTCTTACAAATAGACGAGACGCCATGGTTTGGATAGCATTCCTATCATGATTGTTTAAACGCATTGAAACGATTTGTTTTTTATCGCCTTCAGTAATTCCTGGTGATGATGACATATTTCAACTGCTGGTATTAGTAAAGTTCAGAAATTACATTAAAGTCTGATTATTATTAAATATAGTTGATTATTGTGACAGCTTTATAACAAAGCATACATTTAATCAATAAGTCATCCTTTTACCATACTAATTGTGTTGACATGGACAGCTTTTTACCAAACCCAACTAGGCAACTGCAAAGCAAAGGACTTGTTTTATCACTGCCCGAGTAAGTGTATTGCAAGATTAATATATAGAGTAATGAAGTTGTCATACAAGTGTATTACATTGTCAGCAACTGTCACTGTTTTGTAATCCAAAAGATTGAACCGATATGGGATACTAGCTCCACGTTGAAAGCATCTGGAGCAGATGCCGGTTAAGCAAGGGAAGGCACTGACCATACTGACAGAAGCAGCAACAGCGCTTTATTCTTGATTCAGTATTCAGCAGTAAAGAAATAGATTTATGGTAGCGGGAGCTTAACTGCTTGGCAATAAAGCAGTGAATAATATATTGGTAACAAAGAAAGTGTAAAAGCTAAACCCGTTGCGAAGCGGGGACGGAAAGCTACAGGTCTTGAAAGATTACAAATGTTTTAAGATGGCTGGGCCGCCACATTATGCGAATTTTAATTTTAAACATAATTGGTATTAACAAATGAAAAAATTTAACAAAACTTTACTCGTTGCGGCGTTAATGATAGCTGCTGGTTCTGCTAATGCGAATATCTCTGTTCATAATGGCGATTCAGAACTGTTTATGTCGGTTTATGATTCTAGCAGCAAAAACACGTACTCTTTGAATACGGGTTTGACTATCGATGCTTTTATAGCAGCGGCTAGCAACTCTACTTATGCCTATACTCACGATCTGTCTTTAGATGCCGTATGGACATCTGGTTTTAAAGGTGCTGCAGGCTTTAATGCTGCGACTACTAGTTATGCGCTGATAGTGGGCAGCAATGTTAATCCTGATGTTTTGCTTACCTCAAGTGCAGTCGGTGGTTTGGTGCTAACTGATACTATTGACGCATTAGTTAGTAATTTTCAAATCCAAGCGGGTGAAGTTAACGCTTCCGGTTTTGATATCTCTAAAGTTGTTAATGATGGCAGTATAGCAAATACCGGACAATTTAAAGACTTTGATAATGCATTTGGCCTTCAAACTGGTGCTAAGGCTGCCGGTGCTTACGGCTCTGCGTTAGCTTTTTTTCATGCCACTAATGTTCCTAATGCAGCAGGAGACGAGCTAGAGTCACACGTAGAGCAGTTTGCCGGATCATGGACATTGGCGGGTAATACATTGTCTTTTTCTGCTCCTGCTCCAATATCCGCTGTGCCATTGCCTGCTGCAGTATGGTTTTTTGGCGCTGGTTTGATGGGTATGTTGCGTTTAAATCGTCGTAAATAAATGGTTGTATAAATCCTGTGACGGCTGCATTGTTTTAATGCAGTCGTTTCTGATGTTTTTTAATTGAGAGGCTAAAATGAAAAAAAATTTAATCCTGGGTGCTGCCATTTCGGCTGCATTATTGGCGGGAAACGCGCAAGCGATTACCGTTGATGCTAACAACTTTCCTGTTTATGATACCAGCGCAGCTGGCGATACCCGTGTGGTATATATGTCTGGCGCTTCAGCGGCCGGTACTTTTATAGAAAAAGTATTAACAGGTGCGGGTGTTGCTGCAGATCAAATTTGTGACGTTAGCCAGCCTATCTGGAAATTTAAAGACAATATTGACGGTGCGACACAAAAAGCTTATTTGTGCACGCAATCAACAACAGCGACCGGTTTAACATTGGCCACTGGCAAAGCTAACTTATTAATTTACAAGCGTGATGAAGGCGGTTCTGGTTATGGCGTTAGCCCAATCATTGCTGAAGCTAATGGCGATACTGCCGGTGCTACTATCGAGTTCTTAAAAGTTAACTCAACAAACTGTACTGGTGTAGCACCTGCTGCTGCCGGTACATTAACCAGTATTACTTGTGCTTATACAACAGGTACTGCCGGAAATAACCAATTGGTTGTTCCTGATGTCGGTGTTTCTGATGTCGATCCTGCGCAATTTCAAGGGTTAAATGCTCCTTTAAAAACTAATAATGTCACCCTGTTTGCTAATGTAACAGCTGCGGATGTTGCCAAGTTAACGGTAACACCTGGCGCTGCAGTTGTGTTTGGTGTCCCGGTAAGCATGCATTTATACAGAGCGTTACAAGGTGCTCAACTTGCCATGCATACTATTCCAGTTGCTGATCCAGTATCTGGTACAACTTGCATTGTGGGCGATGTGACAAATGCTGCTTGTATGCCCAGCTTGTCAAAACAGGAAATTGCTTCCCTGATTAAAGGTGATTGGAATAACTGGAACAAATTAATGGTCACTATTCCTGGTGTAACTGCACCTCTTGGTTTAGCAGCATGGGCATCAGCTAATCAAGCAGCTGATGCACCTGCCAACGCTACGACACATGTCTGCCGTCGTGAAAATGGCTCAGGTACACAAGCGCAATTAAATAATTTTGCCTTAAATTATCCTTGTACTACGGCTTCATCTACTACTCCTCCGGCTGTTGGAAATGATGGCCTAAACGGTAATACAGGTACTAAAACAGAATCATCTTTAGTCACGTTAATTCATGAGAACTCAACTTCTGGTCGCGTTACTGCTTGTTTGAAAGATCTGAATTTGGGTGTCGATACCGCTGGTGATGGCTTTACTAATCCATATATAACGGGTACTGCTCCTAAAACATTTCGTTGGGCTATCGGTGCACAAGCTTTAGAGAAAAAAGACGCAAATTTTGAATTCGTAAGAATCAACGGTGTTGCGCCTACGTTGGTTAACGTTGTTAAAGGTGATTATCTGGACTGGTTTGAAAATACATTCCAATACAATACTGCTCATGCAAGATTTTCTGAAGCCGGCCTGAAAACAACCATTGATGCGATTATTAAAGCGTCAACGGTACCTGCGGTAATGGGTTCGATCAATTCGGGTTCTGGCTTGTCACATGGTTTTGGTAACGGTGCTTATTTGGCCAATCCAAAAGCGAATACCCCAGTAACAACCGGTATATTCAATGCCAGCTTGCCGGTTAACCCTTATTCACACACGCCATCTTCTGCTGTTGCATTGGATAATTGTCGTGCACCAGTAACTTATAACAAATCTGTTGCAGGTTTATAAGTTTTAACGGGATAAAAGTCAGGGCAATCCTGAGTTAAGGTAACGGATTACCGAATCGAAGAAAACCAGTCGTTTTTAGAACGGCTGGTTTTTTTTGCGTTTTATTTTCGCAGGGTGTGCCATAGTACCTTTTTATAAAAAAGGTACTTAATACAGTCTACATAATTGTTGGTTTAAGATTCGACTGTTAAAGTCTGTACGATGGGAAGTAAGGACTTAATGGGGAGGAATGATTTTGATATTTGCCTACGGAGCTTGGCGTTCATATGTAGGTATAGCTTTTAACTTACACTTAGTCATCCTGTCATAAAACCTTAACTTTACTTTCATATAATGATAATTGAGATGCTTTCATTGGGAAGGCGCAGATTAGTATTAACCAAATATACGCATGCAACAAAATCGTAATAAACATAGCCGTGCCTTAGTCTGGTTGGCCTTGAGTGGTTTTGCCCTAGCTCAGGTTCAGGCAGGGCTTGATGTCTACGCACAAGAAGCGCCGCAGGTAGCAGCAACTGACGCTGCGCAACAACAGGCGATTAAGCCGCCTGCTGCCAGTTTCGATTTATTGGAGTTGCGAGTAAAGGGCAATACCCTGCTTGATAAGAAACAGCTCGAACGCACGATCTATCCCTTTCTGGGCACAAAAAAAAGTATCGATAATGTTGATTTGGCGCGCTCCGCTTTAGAGGAGTTATACCGAACCAAGGGCTATCAAACTGTTATGGTGGATATTCCCGAGCAAGACGTAACAAACGGTATCGTTTATCTAAATGTTGTGGAAGGCAAGGTGTCGCGCTTGCGGGTGACAGAGTCCCGCTATTTCTCGTTGGGAAAAATCAAGGCAGGAGTGCCGGAACTGGCAGAAGGGAAAGTGCCTAACTTTCCTATCATGCAGAAACAATTAACAGAGTTGGGTGGGGAAAGCGCCGACCGGAAAGTTCAGCCGATTTTACGTGCCGGTGAAACCCCCGGTACACTGGAAGTTGATTTAAAAGTAAAAGACGAGTTGCCGTTACACGGCAAAGTAGAGCTTAATGGCCGAAATACTTACGGTACGTCGCGGTTACGGCTTGTATCGTCACTGCATTATGACAATCTCTGGCAGAAAATGCACAGTGCATCATTGATGTATCAAGTATCGCCTGAGAATAGTCAGGAAGTCAGTGTATGGGCTGGTACCTATGCCATGCCGGTGTTTAATACCGATATGCGGTTGGCGTTGTATGGCGTTAATTCTTCATCAACTTCAAATGTTGCCAGTGTTGGAGGGACAACAATCATTGGTACCGGTAGTATTTATGGTGCAAGGTTGATAAAGCCGTTACCGGCACTGGACAATTATTTTCATAGCGCAACGCTGGGTGCAGATTACAAGGATTTTAAGGAAAATTTAACCTTAAACAGCCCCGGTGGTTATAAAACACCCATTAGTTATCTGCCGTTTCTGGCGCAATACACGGGTAGTTTTCGGGGTAAAGAATCGTTCACCAGTTTCGATTTGGGGATGCATTTTTCAGTGCGTGGCTTGGGTAATGATCAGGCCGAGTTTGAAAACAAGCGTTATCTGGCAAAAGCCAGTTATATGTATGGGACCGGTGATGTTAAATTTCTTTATAACTTGCCATTGGGTATGGAAATAAGCAGTCATTTATCGGGTCAGGTAGCCGATTCTCCACTCATTAGTAATGAGCAATTTTCGTTGGGCGGCGCGACGAGTGTGCGCGGTTATTTTGAAACAATGGCACTGGCTGATGATGCCGTGTTTGGTTCGCTTGAGCTCTATTCGCCACATTTAGGCTTGGAGGACTGGGATTATCTTAATACTTTGAAATTGCTGGCGTTTGTTGATGCAGGCCAAGGATGGATACAGAATCCGCTGCCGGGTAACCTAAGCGGTAATACATTGGCCAGTGCCGGTTTCGGTATGCACTTTAAGATGTGGAAATACCTGAGCGGTATGCTGGATGTCGGTTTTCCGTTTATTTCATTGGGGCCTGTGAACAAAGGCGATCCACGACTGGACTTTAATATTGCTACCGAATTTTAAAAATAACAGGCGAATTTTTTTATTACAAAAAAATTAATAATCCTTGTAGGTCGGGTTAGTGACAGTATATGTGTCGGGTTACGGCTAGCGCCTAACCCGACCTACGCGACTGGGGCCGGTAAACAAAGGCGACCCACGATTGGATTTTAATATCGCTACGGAATTTTAAAATTACAGACGATATTTGGTATTTTTTATAGAATTCATGAAGTAGTTGATACTTTTTTACGACAAAAAATGCGAGTCATCTTTGTAGGTCGGGTTAGGCGTCAGCCGTAACCCGACATAGATACTCCGTACTGCAGGCGTTTTATAGTACCAAGTGCCGGTATGATTATCCGGCAATAAGTTTTTTAGTGTCAAACCTAAACCCGTTGTGAAGCGGGGGCAGAAAGTTGCGGATCTTGCCTGGCAAGATGGCCGGACTATCATTTACTAAAGCATGTTAATTATTATTGTTAAAGGTTACAACCATGTCTCATAAAACGCCGCTGATCTTATTAAAACCGGTAGAAAATCTATTCAGATTAAAGCCGCTGGTTGCGTATATGCGGGTGGTGATTGCCGGTGGCTTGTTTGCCGGTGTGGTTGTGCCAACGCATGCCGAGTTACCGGTCCCCGTTGTGGCTGGCGGCTTTGTCAGTTCTGGTAGTGCCACCAATACGATTATCGGTAACACCCTGCGTATTGATCAGCAAAGCGATAAAGCCATTCTTAACTGGCAGAGTTTTAATGTTGGCAAAGAAAATACCGTTCAATTTGTTCAGCCAGGTAGTTCATCGATTGCCTTGAATCGTATTAATCAAGCGGATCCCAGTCAAATTTTTGGTCAGATAATTGCCAATGGCCAGGTTTATTTATATAACCAAAATGGTTTTGTGTTCGGCAAGGATTCGGTGGTCAATACGAATAGTCTGCTGGCCAGCACTTTAAATATTACTGATGAGGCATTTAATCAGGGTATTACCCGTGTATTCGATGACAATAACGGTGAGGCCGCACTGGCCATTGAACCAATGAAATCCGGTGCCACGATGGACCCAAAAACCGCCAGAATTCTAATTGAAGCCGGGGCTAAAATTCATACCGATAAATCAGGTCGAATCATCATTGTTGCTCCCACAATAGATAATAAAGGTTCATTGTCCAGTGATAACCAGGGGCAAATTATTCTGGCGGCCAGTCAGGATAAGGTTTATTTGCAGGCAGCCAGTACGGATAGTCCTTTTGCAGGATTGGTCGTAGAAGTTGATACCGGTGGTACCGTGACCAACGCCGGTGATATTTTAGCCAAACAGGGAAATATTACCATGGCGGGTTTTGCTGTCAACCAGCAAGGCCGATTGAGCGCGACTACCTCAGTTAATGTGAATGGTTCCATACGACTGTTGGCACAAGAGGGGCATGGCAAGCTGGGCGACCAATTGATCTCTACCAGCACTACTCGTGGAGCGGCTCTGGATGATGGGCTAGGTACCAAGGCAACAGTCACTTTTGCCCCCGGCAGTGTAACTCAGGTAATTGCTGATGCAAATGGTGGTACAGCTATTGACGAACAACTTCAACCCGAGTCCTATTTGGAGGTTTCTGCTAATACAGTGAATTTGCAATCAGGTTCAGCCATTAAAGTTACTGGTGGAAAAGTTGATATAACAGCCACTGATAATTTGGCAGATCCTACGCTGGGACATAGCGGTCGTATCTATGTTGAAAGCGGGGCTCTTATTGATGTTTCCGGTACAAAAGGCGTGGTCGCACCGATGGCACGTAATGTCGGCCAAGTTTCAGTGCAAAGTTATGAACTACGTGATGCGCCATTACAACGAACCGGCGTCTTAAAAGGTGAAACCATCAATGTTGATCTTCGCAAGCCGACGAGTATTGTCGATATTAGCGGAGCATTAGCCCGTATAACTCGTGGTATTGATGAGCGATTGGGAATAGGCGGTCAAATTAATTTAACGGCTAGTGGCGATGTTATTATTAATGACGGTGCTAATATCGACATTTCAGGTGGTTCAGTTATCTATCAGGATGGTTATATTAATACCACCAAGCTGATGAACGATTTTGGCGGTATTGTTGATATTAGTGATGCTGATCCGAATGAGCATTACCAAGCAATTTTTGGCGTAGTGACAGAAAATCACCAGAAATGGGGTGTCACTACTGTCTATAATATTCTTGACCAATTTGGACCTGGCTTGTTTCAGAAGGGCTATGTAGAGGGTAAGGATGCCGGGGCGATCAATATTAAAGCTCCGCTAATGACATGGAATGGTAACTTAAGTGCAGGAACCAGTATCAGCGAGGTTCAGCGATCAATTGCTAATATGCCGGTTGGCGGAACCTTTGCCGTAGATTTATCAGTCTTTCAGTCGTTGCAGAATGTGCTTTTTCAGACAGACAAAAATAATCTGCAAATTGCACTCAACGACAAATTTCCTAAACAAACCAACAATAAGCCGATTGATCTTGTTTTGACAGAGGCTTTGTTTAAGGGAACTGGCGTCGCAAACGTTTCTGTGAAAAGCTGGGGTAATTCGACGTTAAGTGCTGGCGCATCCATTGAAATGACTCCCGGTGGAACAATTTCCCTTGAAGCAAGCAGTATTAATATAGACGGAACTATTAAAGCTGCTGGTGGAACAATCAATCTTACAGCGGCGACCAATGATTTAATCAACCTAGTAACTGCTACCAATGATGTATTGCTTAAACCAGGGCTGGTAACTATTGCCGAAAAGGCAGTTCTGGATGTGTCTGGTGCCTGGGTTAATGATTTTCAGCAAGGGTTAAATGCTACGCCTACCGATCTACTAACCATTGATGGTGGAAAAATAACGATAAAAGCTGGCGGTGATTTGCTGGCAGATGTTGGATCAGTTATGCGTGCTGATGGCGGAGGTTGGTTAAACTCAGTAGGGAAATTAGCACCGGGTGACGGTGGTGCAATCAATTTAGCGGCAGTGGGTTCAAGTGGCACACCCTCTATGCTACGCATTAATAGTGACTTATCTGCTTATGGCTTGACCAAGAGTGGAGAACTGTCTTTAAGTAGCGACAAGATTATTGTTGGCACGGCAAATAGTGCTACAGATGACGTTAAACATGCTTTGGTTTTGGGGGTTAGCAACAATAATTTTAATCTTTTGCCTGATATGGGGTTTAGTGCGGTCAATTTAGATGCCAATACCGGCGACCTTAAGGTTAAAGGTGATGCGGCATTAGATCTTAAGACTAAAAACCTTGAGTTGAAAGATGGCTTTAGAGGTATGAAAACCGGCAGTTCAATTCGTGATTTTACTGATATTGTATTATTACCAGAAAACTTACGTAGCCCTCTAAGTTTAACTTTGGCGGGGACTACGGGGGTATCTGTGGAATCCGGAAGTTCAATTGTTGCTGATAAAGGCTCAACGATTGGTCTTCAAGTAACGTCGGGTAGTATATTTGTCGATGGCGTGATTAAAACCGCCGGAGGTAATATTAATCTTAATATTGATACCGCACCTCAGCTTGAATATGATGCAACTCAAGCGATATGGCTGGGTAAAAATGCCTGGCTTTCCGTTACAGGCGATACCCGCTTGAATCCTGTTGATGTATTGGGTCGTCGTACAGGAACCGTAATGGATGGCGGTAAAATAACGCTTGATGGAACACGTGGTTATGTGATTCTGGAGCATGGATCATTGATTGATGTTTCAGGCACGCAGAGAGTGCTCGATATACAACAAGCCGATGCCTCTGGTTTTAGTAATAATTATATGGCAACCCCGATTGCTTCCAATGCCGGTACTGTAAGCATTAAAGCGGCAGAAGGCATTGTTCTGGACGGCACTATTCAAGGTTTTGGGGGTTCAGCAACCACTCACGGAGCCCGTCTTGATGTCGCCATGGATAGATCATCTCGTAGCCCTCTTGCTGGTGCTACAAATTTTCCGGATGGCTCGTTTGATTTTACTATTGTCCAGACTGGTCAATCAACACTGGATAAAAGTGTGAAGTTTGGCGATGTAATTCCTGTTGCACTTAACGGACAGGCAATAATCAGTGCCGATAAAATTGCGCAAGGCGGAATTTCTGATTTCCGGTTAATTAGTTCTATAAAGAATACTACGCCTGTTAAAGTAAGCTTCCTGGGTGACGTTAATCTGACGACCAACGAACGGATCAGTATCGATGCGCAAAGATTGGAATGGGCTAACGACAAAACTTCCGGTACGGTCAATCTTAATACGGCTTATTTAACAATAGGCTCATCGTTAAGTCGCGAAGTCCTTGATTTACCAACGACAGGAGCCGGTAAATTAACGGCAAATACGCAGTGGACAGAATTATTCGGAGCTACGCGTTGGGATGCGTTTAGTGACATTACGCTGAAGAGTACTCATGATTTACGGGCTGTTGGGGTGCGTAATGGCGAGCAACGAGATTTTCTGGGAGCTTTGGTTACAGCCGCTAATTTAAATTTACAGGCGAGTCAGATTTACCCATCAACTTTAAGCAGTTTTACTTTTGCCATCAAGAATAATCCGACAGGTGACATTTCCATAACTGGCATCAATACAGATGCTTCGCCATTGTCTGCTGGTGGAGCGCTAAACTTTACAGCGCCATTTATTAATCAGAAAGGAGTCATTAAAGCCCCTTTAGGTACCATAAATTTAACGGCTACTAAACAGTTAACGTTAGGCGAAGGAAGTTTAACTTCCGTTTCGGCAGCCAATTTATTAATTCCTTTTGGGGTGGCAGCCGGTGGACTTGATTGGCTATATCCACTGGATAGCAGCAGAAATTTGCTTAAAAACACGCCACCAGAAAAACAGGTGATCTTAAATGCGCCTGACATCAATCTAACAAAAGGCAGTGTGATCGATATTTCTGGTGGTGGTGATTTGCAAGCTTATGAATTTCAGCCGGGTGCGGGCGGTTCTTATGATTATCTACAACCTGGCAGTGCATCTTACCAAGGCGGCTTTGCAATTATGCCATCGCTTGGGACACAAATCGCACCCTTTGATCAATACGAAAGTGTCGGCACAGCTGCTTTTGCGCCGGGCAGCACCATTTATCTAAACGGGAGTAGTCAATTAGCGGCAGGACAATATACTATTTTACCTGCTCATTATGCCTTGTTACCCGGTGCATTCTTGATTACACCTCAGGCTAATTCACAGGATCGTAGTTTTGCTTCATATACCAAAGATGGTCTGCCGATTGTGTCTGGTTATCAAATGCTGGCTGGGACATCCGTTCAAGATTCACGTACCAGTGCTTATAAAATAGAAACATCTGCTCAAGTTAAAATACAATCTCAATACGATATACAAACGGCTAACAACTTCGCTGAGCAATATGCACTGAGAAATGAAACCAGTGTGCCGTTGTTACCTATGGATAGTGGACAAATTTCAATTGTCGCGCAAACCAAGTTGCTATTGGACGGTACTATTAAATCAGCAGCACCAGGTGGTCGAGGTGCCAGAATGGATATTGCTGCGGATAATATTGAAGTTGTCACCAGTCTGGATTCAATAAATACTCAGGGTACGCTTCAGATTTTGGATAGTGCCTTGAACAATCTCAAGGTTGATAGTTTATTGTTGGGTGGAGCACGTAAAAGAAATGTCGACGGTTCGACTGATGTGAGTGTTACTGCAAACATGGTTAGTTTCGATAGCGGTACCCAATTAATGGTTACTGATCTGATTGCCGCTGCAAAACAAAAAGTCGAAGTTAAAACCGGAGCAACACTGGAAGCCAAGGGTAGTGTTAATGCCGGTGATTCCATTGTTAATATTATCAATGTAACCGGTACAACGCCCGATACCTATAATGACGGTGCCTTTTTAAGGCTGTCGGCAGATAAGCAAATTATCTTAAATCGTGCTTCAATAACGGGTAATAATGGCGAATTGGTGATAGAAAGCGGTGCCACATTGAAGGCATCCAAATCAATGCTGTTGGATGCCAGTCAATCGTCCAGGCTGGAGGGTGATATTTTAATGAACGGCGGTTCGTTAAACTTGGGTGCCAACGCTATTAACTTGGGCGATGTGGCAGGATTTACCGGTAATGCTTTAAATTTGAGTAACCAGAAATTATTAAATTTATCTGTCGATGAACTGATTTTAAACAGTCGGGGTACTATCGGTTTCCATGGTAATGTTGGTCAGGTTGATGCGCCTATAAAATTCGATCGGCTGGTTATTAATGCTGCCGGATTTTCGGGTTTCGGCAGTAGTGGTCAGGCGGTCAGCTTGGAAGCTAATGACCTGGTATTGGCAAATCCGTTCAGCGTTATTGCAACGACCACAGGTAACGGGTTGGGTGGCCTGGATTTATTGGCAACTAATTTTACTCAGGGAGCGGGAACCTTTGCAGTTAACGGCTTTAACACTGTAAATGTAAATGCGAAAAACGGCTTTATCACTAATGGCAATAGCGGTTTGACAGTTGCCTCAGATTTAAATTTAAACGCCGGATACTTAACGGCCACCAGTGGCTCCAGTTTTAAACTGGATGCCAGCGGGCATAACCTCAATGTCAATGGTAATGGTAGTGCAATCAGTGCAGTATCTCCCGGTTATGGTGGGGCAATGGAGTTTATTGCTGATACTATCGCTTTCGATGCCAATGCGTTATTACCTTCGGGTAAGTTAAATCTACATGCTTTGGTTGGAAATATGGCTGTCGGTTCGGCTGCAAATATTGATCTGGCCGGGCGGGCGGTGATTTTTGCCGATACGATTGATTACACTCCCGGCGGTACATTTACTGCCATTGCCGATAACGGCGCAGTAACGCTGGCTTCGGGATCGAAACTGGATGTCAGCACGGGTGGCGGTTCGGCGACGGGCGGCAATCTGGTTCTTAAGGCTCCCAAGCAGACCGTTACCTTGGCTGGGCAAATCAAGGCCAGCGGCGGTAGTGCAGAATTTGATGTATCTACTTTTAGCGGTTCATCCAATTTTGACAGTCTGATGGGCGTTCTCAATAATGCCGGTATAGACAGTTCAATTTATTTCCATAGCCGCGATGCTGACATCGTGCAAACGGCAACTAATATAATCAACGCTAATAATGTAACGTTGGTCGCTGATAAAGGAGCTGTTGATCTATTCGGACAGACTCATGTTAATGGTGTCGATCAGGGCGGTAAAATTAGTGTTTATGCGGGCGGTAAAATCACCTTGGAAAACGGCAGTCAACTGACGGCAACCGGTGCCAAGGGTGGCAAAGTCTTACTTTCCTCGGTTGATGGTGATGGTACAGGCACCCGGGATGGTATCGAGTTGAAAGACGGTTCGCTGATTGATGTCAGCGGAGCGACTGTCGGCGGAGATGTTACTTTACGCGCCTTGAGAGTGGGTAACGATATTAATATTCAACCCATTGCCGGTACGGTCAAGGGAGCGGCCAGATTTTATGCGGAAGGCGTTAAAAAGTACAGTAACGCTGACTTGAATAGTGATGGGCAAATCAATGCCAATGATATCGCCAATATTCAAAATGACACAGCTGTCTATATGACAAATATGGATAATGTCGCGACAAGACTGGGTCATGGTATAAGTCTGACTCCGGGAGTTGAAATCGACTATACCGGTGCACTGGCTCTAAGCGATAAATGGGATCTGGTTGATTGGCGTTATAACAGCAATGCAGGCAATCTGGTTATCAGGGCATCTGAGGGGTTAACGATGAGTCAGTCATTAACCGATGGCTTTAAGGATCAATCTATTTTTTATGACAAGGATTGGTTTGGGTCAATGAGGACATTTGAAATACCTATAGCTGATAAATTACAGTCAGGTAATTCATGGTCTTATACTTTGGTTTCCGGTGCCGATTTATCGACCGCTGACAATCAAGTCGCGCCATACAAGAATGATTTGGTCATAGGTTCAGGTGCCACGGTTCGAACCGGGAGCGGTGATATGAAGCTTATTGCAGGGCGCGATATTACCTTTACTGATGGTTCTTCTACCGTGTACAACGGGGGTAAGCCGACAGATAAAGATCCTTACGGTTCTTTGACAAGCAATTTTTTGGATAGCTTCCTGTATGCCGAGTTTCCTGTGGCTGGTGGCGATCTGTCATTAGTTGCAGGAGGCAATATCAACGGTACTAGCGGTACCCAAGGCAGTAGTTATTTTAATGATTGGTTGTTGCGCACCGGTAATACTTTGTTAGAAAACGGTCCTACAGTTTGGGGCGTTGCCTTGGGTTATCGCCCAGAGGTCTATAGTCAATCACCTTTCCAACAGAATATAGGGTCTTTCGGCGGAGGTAATGTTTTGATTCAAGCAAAGGGTAATATCAGTAACCTTGATGTGATGATGCCGACTACCGGTAAGCAAACAGGCACAATTTGTACGGTTAATTGTAGTAGTGAAGCGTCTTTTATTACGAATCAAGTTGAAATTAATGGCGGGGGTAATATGCAGGTTAAAGCCGGTGGCGATATTGCCGGTGGCACTTATTATCTGGGTAAAGGAGCAGGCCTGATTTCAGCGGATGGATCCGTGACAGGGGGTAGTCAGTTTACTAAAGGCCCACAACTATTAACGGGAGATACTCAATTTTCTGTTTATGCGGGTAAAGATGTTAATTTGACCGGTGTGTCTGACTCCATGATTTTGGGTAATAGCGATGTTAACTTTTTCAGTTATACCGATGCCAGCGCTTTGACGGTTAAATCGCTTACGGGTAGTGTCAACTTGAATTCAGATGCTACTGTAATAAGTAATTTATATGGATTTTCGAGTGATACGCAAAGTTTGGCGCAAATTTATCCAGGGTCTTTGTATGTGAGTGCATTTAGCGGCAACATTGATTTAAAGCAAAATATAGTGTTATTCCCGTCAGCAACTGGACAATTGAACCTGCTGGCTGAGCAGAATATTACTTCAATGCTCGGAATTGCCTTGGGTATGTCTGACGGGAATAAATCATTATTACCCGATGCCTATACGTTAATGGCAAGCGGCAGTGCCGCAACTTTAATGGTAAACCGTATTTATCCATTTGCTGTTTATCCAGAAAATTTAAATCATGCAACTATACCAATACATACGGGAGATCAAGAGCCTGTCAGGGTGATTACCCGATCAGGTGATATTGAAAACATCAACTTTAATTTGGCAAAAAAATCACTAATTAAAGCAGGTCGGGATATTAAAAATCTTACCTTGGCGATACAGAATATAAGTCCATCTGATGTTTCACTGTTGGAAGCTGGACGTGATATTACTTATACCAGTGGACGAAATCCGACTACCGGCGGGCTGCTGGCTAACGATGCAAAAGTCGAATTTTCAGGTCCCGGAGAAGTTTTGGTCAAGTCAGGACGTAATATTGATTTGGGTGCGTCAGGTGGATTGTCTACCGTAGGTAACGTTTATAACTCCAATCTGGCTAATAAGGGCGCTAATCTTACGGTCATCGCAGGAGCTAATAGTCAGGTAAATTATGCCGGGTTTATTAATACTTATCTTAAAGATAGTGCTAAATACAAAGTCGCTTTCGATAAGGCGAGCACCCTGATTACCGGATTTATGCGTGAACGCTTAAACCAACCCATATTGAGTGATGTCGATGCACTAAAAGCATTTACTGTATTGACTGAAGATCAGTATGTTGCCATTCAGCCGCAATTATCCGCACTGGTTTTGCCGGTCATGTTTAATGAGGTCAATTTATCAGGGAGCGCTGCAGCAGCAGCTACATCAGATTCAGCCAAGAAAGCTTTTTATGAGTCGGGTACTGCGGCAATTAATGCCCTGTTTCCGGATAGTAACTGGAAGGGTGATTTGAGTTTGTTTTTCAGTAAAATACAAACCGTAGATGGTGGTGATATTAACTTATTGGTACCCGGTGGGCAGATTAATGCCGGTCTGGCGGTTTCTTTTACCGGAGCCAAGCCTTCTTCTGAGCTGGGTATAGTGGTTCAGCGAGAAGGCAATATTAATGCAGTGGTAAATAATGACTTTTTGGTTAACACGTCGCGGGTATTTGCTCTGGATGGCGGCGATATTCAGATCTGGTCATCAACGGGTAATATTGATGCCGGTAAAGGGGCCAAGTCGGCGATTGCTGCGCCGCCACCGAAAATCAGTTTTGATACGAATGGTAATTTGGTTATTGAATTTCCGGCTATTGTTTCAGGTAGTGGTATCCGTACAGCAGCCAGTTCGAGTGGTGCAATTCCAGGCAACGTTAGTTTATTTGCACCGATAGGTGTGGTTAATGCCGGTGAAGCAGGTATCGGTGGCACTAACGTAACTATTTCCGCAACTGCCGTTTTAGGAGCCAACAATATTCAGGTTGGCGGCGTCAGTACTGGTGTGCCGGCTGCCTCAACCGGTAGTTTGGCAGCAGGTTTGACTGGAACCAGTAATATGACGGCTAGTGTTAGTCAAGTAGCACAAGCGGTAACCGGAATGGATGATGGTGGCGCAGAAACCAACAAAAATGCAGCGTTGGGCATGTTTAGTGTCGAGGTGCTGGGTTTTGGTGACTGAGGTTTTAGCTTGGGAAATTAATATGGGTAAATTAAAAGCCCTGTAAATTTACTGTTTGCTTCGACAGTTTAAAAGTGGTTTTCAATATTATATTCAACCCTCTCAATCCGGTTTTAATGTGGTTAAAGCCGGATTTTTTTTGCCTCCCATATCAGTACCGTCGCTTTGTAAGCCATCGTCATAATAATGTCATGAAGCTCTGCGATAATTACAATATTAATATATAAATGAGAAAGAAAATGAAACGGTGTGGTTTTTTATTGGTAGTTCTTATGCTAATCCCGTCAATAGCATCAGCTTGGTGGAATGCAGATTGGGGATATAAGAAAAAAATAACGTTGGATGTACAAAAGCTGAAACAAGATGGAGTCACTGTACCGGCTTCTGCATTTGCTTTAGTTCGTTTACATACCGGAAATTTTTCTTTTTTTGCCGACCTTGCCGAAAAAGGTAAGGATATACGCATATTGGCTGCTGACGAGGAAACGCCGCTTAAGTTTTATATTGAAAAAATTGATCCCGTTAATGAAATGGCCTTGATTTGGGTGAAGTTGCCCGCTGATGCCGCCACTGCAGCCGAGCCCATTATCTGGATTTATTATGGTAATCCTAAAGCCGTAGATGCACAGGATGCTGCTGGTACTCATGATGTTAATCAGGTGCTTAGCTATCAATTTGGTGCAATGGGCGCAAAAGATTTAACAGCTTACGCCAATAATGCCGGCGAAATGACTTCAACCATTGGCGAAAACGGCTTGATTGCTGACGCTGCGGTATTTAATGGTACTCAAATTATCCGTGTTCCGGCAACGCCTTCATTGCAAATGTCACCGACCGCTGGTTGGACCGTTTCGAGCTGGGTAAAAATTGATCAGGCGCAAACCAATAGCGTTATTTTTCAACGATCCGGTGCTGGTGGCAATGTCACTTTATCGATTATGGGGGAAACAGTTTTTGTCGAAGTTGAGGAAGGTTCCAAACAGGAATTTAAAGCACCAACACCACTAACAGTCGGCGCCTGGCATCATTTGGCATTAACTGCAACGACAGATACTTTGACGCTGTATGTCGATGGTCTATCAGCAGGGTCTTTAGGCGTTGCGACTCGTGATTTAACCAGCAACATGACCATAGGAGCCGATTCTTTTGGTGCGCGTGGGTTAACCGGTTTACTTGACCAGTTTGTGGTTAATAAAGTGGCGCTTGATGCCAATGCAATTAAGTTTGATGCCGAAATGCAGGGGCCAACCATTACCCTGTTGACTTACGGTGAAGACAGTACGCCGGATAGTGAAGAAGGCGGCGAGTCCCTTATTATGGGTTCGTTAAAAAACGTGACCATGGATGGCTGGATTATTATCGGTATTTTGGGCGTTATGTTTGTGGTCAGTTGGATAGTCATGATTGTTAAAGCCATCGTTTTTAGCCGAGTCCAAGGAGAAAACAAAAAATTCGAAAAAGCCTATAGCAAATTAGGTGAACAAGATATTGCCAAGTTGAACAGCGAAGATGATGAAGACGATCTTGAACTTGAAGAATCGCCATTGTTATTGTCGTTTACCAAGACCCACGGCGCTTTTACCGGATCGACCATTTATCGCATCTACCATGTTGGTGTTGAGGAAATGAATCATCGTCTTAAAAAAGCCGAAGGAGCAGGCAACGGACAGGTGCTTTCACCACAAGCCATGAATGCGGTAAGAGCAACAATGGATGCCAAGCTAACCAGAGAGTTACAAAAACTTAACTCACAAATGGTTTTGTTAACGATTGCCATCAGTGGTGGGCCATTTTTGGGATTGTTGGGTACGGTTATCGGGGTAATGATTACCTTTGCTGCGATTGCAGTCAGCGGCGAAGTCAATGTTAACGCTATTGCACCGGGTATTGCCGGTGCTTTAACGGCAACAGTAGCCGGTTTGATCGTAGCGATTCCATGCCTTTTTGGTTATAACTATTTGGGTGGTCAAGTCAAGGAAATCACGGCTGATATGCACGTGTTTGTTGATGAGTTTGTTGCAAAATTAAGCGAACAACATACCTGATATTACGGATGACTAAAGAAAAGTAATTGTCCACGAAAAGCACGAAAGACACGAAAAATAGAGATTTTATAGTAATCAATGCCGGTTGGGGTTTATAACCCTGACCGGAACGTTTGAAGACTTCAGTAGCTATTAAAACGTGAATGATGGGGTTGCAAACCACCCCATGCTTTACACGGATAACCCAGAAGTAAAGCAGATTTTGAAATATAAAGATTTTTTCGTGCTTTTCTTGTTTTTCGTGGACTAGCGCTTTTTCGGATAACTATACAAACATTCTGCCAGAGAAATTTGAACTATGAAATTGCAAGAAGAAAATGCGGCGTATGACGAAATTAACGTTACACCAATGCTTGATTTGGCTTATGTACTATTGATTGTATTTATTCTGATGACGACGGCAGCTGTTCAGGGTGTGCAGGTCAATTTACCTAAAGCCAGTAATACGCCCAGTTTATCCAAGCCACAAACCAAGGCGATTACCATCACTGCAGATGGCACAATATTTCTTGATACATTGCCGGTAACCATGGAGCAGCTAGAAACTACTTTACAGCAATATAAAGCAGTTAATCCTGCCTTGCCGGTTGTTGTTAAGGGTGATGCCACGGTTCAGTATCAAAATGTTATCAACATTCTCGCCATGTTGGGCAAATTGGAAATTACCCAGGTAGGATTAGTAACCCAAAACCTGGTTAAGTAGGCTTGCTCTTTATTTAAAAAAGACGAAAACCTTTTATTCACCACGAAGGCACGAAGAAACACATTAAACGTAAA
Organism: Methylobacter sp. S3L5C; assembly: GCF_022788635.1. Taxonomy (NCBI): domain Bacteria; kingdom Pseudomonadati; phylum Pseudomonadota; class Gammaproteobacteria; order Methylococcales; family Methylococcaceae; genus Methylobacter; species Methylobacter sp. S3L5C. Next base: position 2,271,636 of record NZ_CP076024.1, read on the forward strand.
TCAGGTGATGGAAGCACTTAAAGCCCGAATTTTTAACGTTCAACAAGTAAAAAGTGGGTGACAACAAGTTCCCCTCATTATTATTTTATTTACCATGAGAACAAAAAACTTCGTGTTCTTCGTGTCTTCGTGGTGAAAGCTTTTAATACTTTTTGTAGATCAAATTATTTTTATTGTTTTATGAGTAAATACAAACGTTTCAGGACTTATGGGCCTAAAGTTATCGGTGGATTGATACTGATTGTCGCAATTGTCTATGTGATTAAAATTATCAGTGGTTTTCTCAGTGAAAAACCGGTGAAGCATGAGAAAAAAATTCAGCCCATTACTTTATTTAAGCCGCCACCTCCACCGCCACCACCGCCACCACCACCAAAAGTCGAGCAGCCACCAGAGCCTGAAATTCAGGATAAAATTGATGAGCCGGAGCCCGATCCTGAACCTTTACCGGATGTGCCTGATGAGAAACCGGCTGCTGATACCGGTTTGGATGCAGAAGGAACCGCAGGTACTGACGCCTTTGGCATGGTTGGTCGTAAAGGTGGAAAAGGTTTGTTGGGTGGCGGCGGTGGCAGTCCTTTTGCCTGGTATGCCGGAACCATCAAAGACAGCTTGATCGATATTTTGTCAGACAATGACGATTTACGAAGAAAGAACTATTCAGCGGTTGTCAAAATTTGGCTGGATCCTGATGGATCGGTTACCCGTTACGAATTGTCACGTGGCAGTAATGACCCTGACATAGATAAGTTGTTAAATAAATTGCTGGCAAAATTTAAGAAAGCTAAAGAAGCACCGCCAGCAGGCATGGAACAGCCCGTTAAACTAAAAATTTCATCACGACTTTAGGTTATAAACCTGACTCGAAACACTACAAATTTAATCTTACAAATTCAGGAAAGACCTATGGACAAGAAGAAACCGCTACTGGCTTTAGCATTACTATGTGCAGCCGGGTTGACACAAGCGGGTGAAAAGGAAGAATTGCTGAAGTTACGCAATACGACCACTAATCTGATTAAGCAATTGGTCAAGCAAGGTATATTAACCGATAAAACGGCTAATGAAATGATCAAGCAAGCAGAAGCCGATTCTGATCAACAGGTTGCCGAAGCCAAATCAGCTGCTCCAAAGGCAGTTGCGCCTAAGGAGCTCGTACCCTCTGATGAGGTTCGGGTATCTTATGTGCCTGACTTTGTAAAAGATGAAATTCGCCAGCAGGTACGTACTGAGTTACGTGAAGAAGTGGTCAGTGATGTCATGCAAAAAGCGAAAAAAGAACAATGGGGCATGCCTAATGCCTTGCCAGAATGGATCAAACGCTTCAAGTTATCGGGTGATATACGGTTACGCTCTCAAAATGATTTCATGGCTAGTGACAATATACCGAACAGTTACTTTAATGCACAAGCTATTAATGAGGCTGGCGGTGTCACAGCAGCGGGTGTAAATGCGTTTGATAATACAACGGTTGACAGGCACATGTTTCGTGAACGCGTACGCTTGGGTATAGATGTAAACATTGCCGAAGGCCTGACCGCTGGGATACGTTTGGCGACCGGGAATATGTTTGATCCGGTATCAACTAATCAAACCTTGGGTAATACCGGCAACCGTTATGAATTTGCTTTGGATCGCGCTTTTCTTAAATACGATGCGGTGGATAGTGAGCAGTTTAATTGGCTGACCGTTTCTGGAGGGCGTATAAAAAATCCTTGGTATACAGGAGGCGGTGAATTTACAGGTGGTAGTGAATTAGTCTGGGATACCGATCTCTCTTTTGAAGGTTTTGCTGGTACGATCAGGCATCAATTGGGCACGTCAAATGCAATGGATCTGAGTAATGGCAATGGGCCTACGTTATTTGCGACAGCGGGTGCATTTCCTTTACAAGAATACCAATTAAGTTCTGATGACAAATGGTTATTCGGTGGTCAGATGGGCGTAGATTGGGGCTTTTCTAATCAGGACAGTGTCAAGTTTGGTGTTGCTTACTACGATTATGTTAATACTCAGGCGATTCCGAATACATCAGCCATAGGTACCTGTGACCTTAATAGTGTTGATAATGATGCATCCGTACCTCAGTTTATGCAAGGCGGTAATAGCTTGGCAACCATTTGTCGCGAAGGTACTTCATTAGCGCCTGGTGTTGAAGCTGGTCAGTTGGGCTTGGCAACAGATTATAATATTCTAAATATTAATGGTTCATACGATTTAGCCGAACTTGCACCATATCACATAAGAATCAGTGGTGATTATGCAAAAAATCTAGGCTTTAATTCAAATAGTATTCAAAGTAGATACGGTGATTACTGGGGTTCAGTTGGAGGCGATAAGGGTAAAGAACAGACTAATGCCTGGCAGGCCAGAGTTGATATTGGTTGGCCAAGAGTCGATAAAAAAGCGCATTGGAATGTCTTTTCACTTTATAAATACGTAGAACGCGACGCAGTATTGGATGCATTTACCGATTCTGATTTCCATCTTGGTGGTACCAACGCTAAAGGTTGGGTCGTCGGGGGTAACTATGGTTTGTGGAATGGTGTGTGGCTGACTGGCAGATGGTTAAGCGCCGATATAATTACCGGCCCTCCATTTGGTATCGATGTGTTGCAACTTGATATTAATACACGTTTCTAATTGGGTATCGTCATGAGCAGAATTTTCAAACTACTGGTGGTGTCCATTTTGTTGGCTGGCAACTTGCTGTCGGCAACAACACAAGCAGCGCCTCGGGCAGTTGATGCCAACAATGGTGTTGTCCTTAAGTTGCAAGGATTGGTTAAAGATATAACCACTGAGCGTGATTTGCTTAAAACAGAAAAAGACAAGCTTGCCATCGATATAGAAAAGTTGAAGAAAGATAATGCGGCTTCTATTTCAGAAAGTGATCGCTTAAGCGGTGAGGTTTCTGCTCAAAAAAGCAGTAACGATGCTGTTCGTGGCACACTGGAACAAACGCATGCTAAATTGCTGGAAGTGATTGAAAAATATAATGCATTGAACCAAGCTAAAAATGAGCTGGGTGTAACGCATGTTAATTTGCAAAACAGCCATAATCAAACTGAATCTGAACTGCAAAGCTGTGAAGGTAAAAACATAAAATTGTTTGAAGCAGGAAAAGAAGTCTTAAATAGCTATGAAAACATAGGCATAATGAATACCTTGTTTAAGTCTGAACCTGTATTGCAATTTAAAAGTGTGGAAATGCAAACCCTTGCTCAGGAATATGAAGACAAGCTGATAAAACAAAAATATCAACATAAAGAGCTAACAACGACAAATGTTATAGCGCCAGTAGCTAAAGAAGCTAAATAAGCTAAACAGCCTTAAGTTTACTGTTATACTTCCCCAAGAAAAAATACAGGAAATCAATGGTGGTTGGGTTTGCGATTGCGTAACCCGCCATTATTCCAAGATGTTGGGTTGTATTAATTTTTTGTATCTACTCTATACTTGGCTCTATCTCCTGCATAATCTGTTTATATTTTGATTATGCAGGGTTTGCAGGAGCAAATATCTGCCCATGTAGTCGTATGCAACCTACGATGCATTTTTTGTGTCTTTCATGTTTTTCGTTGGCTGTAAGTCACATCAGTCGTCAAAATAAACTTATTCAGGATTTAATCAATGTTACCAATAGTACCCGGTTCGAAAAAATTGCTCATTGTGGCTATGGTTGGCCTGTTGGCGGCTTGTGGCGGTGCTGAGGAAAGAAAAGCCAAGTATATGGATGAAGGCAAGCAATTATTCACGGCAGGTGATTATCAAAAAGCCCAGCTTTCTTTTAAAAACGTATTGCAAATAGACCCTAAAGACGTTGAAGCCCGCTATCAAATGGCTGAAGCGCTGAGTAAGTTAGGCGAGATACAAAATGCAGTCGGGCAGTATATGGCGGTAATTGGCGAAGATCCTAAGCACTTGATGTCCCGATTAAGAATGGGTCAGATTTTTCTGATGGTTAATAAGCCTGAAGATGCGGAAAAAATGGCTAAAGAAGTTCAGGTTATTGATCCTGAAAATGTCGAGGGTAAAGTATTGATGGCGGGCGTTTATATTCTTAAAAACAATACAGACGCTGCAATGGTTGAGATTGATGCTGCACTAAAAAAAGAACCGGATGATGTACAAGCTAATTTGTTGTTGGCTTCACTTAATATTAGAACGGGAAAAATTGATCAGGCTATTGAAATTCTGAAAAAAAGTAGCGATAAAAATCCGACTAATCCAGCGCCGATGCTAATGCTGGCCAAGGTCTATACAGAAACAAAAGCTTTGGACAAGGCACAACAAACGCTTGAGGCGATTATTAAAATACAGCCAAAGCAGTTGGAGCATCGAAAACGTCTGGCTTTATTTTTATTGGCAGACAATCAATTGGATAACTCGGAAGCAATATTGCGAACTGCGGTTACAGAATTGCCTGATGATGTCGCTGCCAAGTCAATGTTGATTGAGTTTTTGGTTGCCAAACGAACCCCTGAGATTGCTATCGCAGAATTGCTGCCGATGATCGCACAAAATCCGGATAAATATGATTTACGTTTTATGTTGGCGGATTTGGAATTGGCGCAAAAACATAATGAAAATGCCGAACAAGCGTTAAAAGAGATAGTCGATCTTGATAAGTTGGGGCCACAATCAATTAAAGCGCGAAACAAGTTAGCCGCTATTTATGTGGCTACCAAACGTGTTGATGAAGCCAAGGCGCTGGTTAAGCAAATTATTGTAGAAAACCCACGCGATTTAGAAGCACTATCGTTACGCGGCAAGTTTGCTCTGGCTGAACGCAAAATACCCGAAGCGATAGGAGATTTTCGTGCTGTTCTGGTTGATCAACCACAAAACGTAGCAATACTAAAGTTATTAACTACTGCACATTTAATGAATAAAGATCCTGTGTTGGCGCGTGAAAACATGGAGAAAATTATTGAAATTGCCCCTAAAGATGAAACTGCAAGGCTTGATTTGGCAAATTTATTACAACAGACAGGCGATACTGATAGAGCATTGCAACAAATTAATGCACTATTAAAAGAAAATCCTAAAAGTAAAGTGGGTCTGGAAGCGGCATTTAAAATTTATTTGACGCAAAAAAAATGGGATAAGGCACAAGAAGCCGCAAGCCATGTTCAGGAAGCTTTTCCTGAAGAAGGCATGGGTTATTTTCTGTCAGGTTTGGCATTTCAGGCAGAAGGAAAAATTGATAAAAGCGTACCTGCTTTTGAAAGTGCACTGGCTAAGCAGTCTGAAGCCATTGAGCCACTGACGCAATTAATTAAAAGTTATCTTGCGCTTAAGCAGACAGATAAGGCTTTGCTTAAATTGTCGTCAATTACCAAGCAACAACCCAAAAACTTTATTGCATACAATTTAATGGGTGGTGTTTATTTAAGCGATAAAAAGTATGGTGATGCCACTGAAGCCTTTAAAAAAGCATCCACAATTAAACCTGAATGGCCAATCCCGTATCGTATGATGGCGATGACTTATGGCATTCAGGGTAACAAAACTGAAGCGATAAAAATCTACCAGGAAGGTATCGTTAACACCAAAAGCTCAATGGAGTTAGTTAACGATTTGGCTACAATTTATAATAAATCCGGAGAACACGAGAAGGCGATCGCTGTGTTTGATGAAGCTTATAAACTACATCCAGAATCAACGGAAGCGCTTAATAATCTTGCCAGTTATCTGTCTGATTATGCCAAAGATAATGTGGAGCTTGAACGTGCTGCCAAGCTTGCGGAACCGCTTGCTAAAGTTGATAACCCTAACACACTTGATACTGTTGCCTGGATTGCTTATAAGCAAGGTAATTATGCCAAGGCACAGGAGCTATTGTTAAAAGTGATAGCGCTGGATACCAACTCTGCAATCAGTAATTATCATTTGGGCATGACTTACTATAAGCAAAATGATACTGCTAAAGCACGTGAGTTTTTACAAAAAGCTATTGAGAGTAAAGTTGAGTTTACCGGTCTGGATGTGGCAAAAGAGACTATTAAGCTGATTGACAGTGCAAGTCCCGTTACAAAATAAGTGTTAAGTTGGTGTATTGCTATGTAGCAGTTACCAATGCAGGATTAGCTTGATTCTTATTTATAAGCTATTGAAATCATAAAAAAGCCGGTCGGAGTTGTAAACACCGACCGGCATTTTTTTGCCAGGATAACAATGAATTTTAACTTGGCGAATGTCCGAGAGTAGGACGCGTAGTGAAGAGATGCTATTGTGAGTCAGATTTGTTTATACCCCCCTTGCAGAATAAGGCAAAAGGTGAGTCCAAGTTGAAGTTTGGTGAGGAGCTTAAAACCAATCGGTTACGGCTTATTTCTGGGATTTTGATTTTAACAGGCGGTTATTTAAGTGGCTAATTTTCCTTTGATAATGGTTGGCACCCATGCCATACCCTGACAGGTTTATTCCGTTAAAATTATCGGTGCTTGGCGCAATGATTGAAAGTATTAAAGAGCTTTATTTATGAGTATTTATCAACGAACGTCTTGTAAATCGTCCCCACGCAAGGAAACTTCCGGCAAAAAACCAGATAGCTGGAGGTAACGGCACTCCAGTTAATTCATAACCTATCAAATCCATTGCCCGCAAATCATAGTTGGAGATACCAGTAATTTGGCTATAGGCTAGTGCAGGATTCATGATGCCCCATAGGTTGCTGCCCGTTTCTTTCCAGTGGCTGGCCTGATTGCCCTCGCCTGTGAAGTCTCCTGTAGAAAAGGGCACTTGTACACTCAAATCATTAAAGTAACTTGCCGCGCCGGGTCTTGGTTCCTTTGTGATTCCGGCTTGTAATTAAAACTAATTATCCTGGTATTTGATTTTGTTATTGCTGGCTTTGTTAAGTACCGTACCTAAAACATTAATGTCTTTAAGTAGCGTTGCAGCACGTTTAAGCTCATCTGTTTTAGTATGGCCTTCATCAACGATCAACAGCACACAATCCACATAAGGAGAAAAGCCAAGCGTATCGGCTTGCGACAAAAGAGGGGGCATGTCAAAAATAACAATCCTTGAGGGATAACGGTTCTTTAGTTCACTTACTAAACGAATCATCTTTGGAGAGCGCAGCATTTCCGTAGCATTAATCATTTCTTTGCCAGCCGGCAAAATTACCAGACGATCCATATCAGGATTAATCAATATTTCCTTAAGTGGCGTGTCATGTAACAAATAATCACTAAGTCCTGCTTCCGGTTCAAGGCCAAATAGTTTGCAAATACTGGGATTATGTAAATTGGCATCAACCAATAATACACTGCGATCTAATTCCATGGAGATACTGATGGCCAGATTAGCTGCTGTCAGGCTATTACCGGCTTTATTGCCAGAACTGGTGATGGCTAAAGTAGTCCAGTTATTGGTATCCATTATTTGTAAGCAACGGGTTCTCAGCATTTTATAAGACTCAAGCCATGGTCCTGGTTTAAAGCCGCTTACAATACGATTTTCTTGTAAATGTTTTTTTGTAGAGGCCTGGATCCTGGTCTGCGAATATAGAAACTGCTCGCTATCTTCTGGTAATGCCTTGGTTTTATTTGCCAACGGATTGGTTTTTTCTATTATCGTTTCAATTGAATTCATAAATTATCTTCTGTTTGTAATTTAATTAGCACCGATAACACGTAATAGTTTGAACCAAAACACGTCTAACGGCATGACAATAAAATGGAAAGCTATAATAGCCAACGTAATGGTAATTAAAGTACAGATCACCATGATGAAGCGCCGTTTTGCAATGGTCTCGCTTTCTTCTCTGCTTTCAAGATAAGGAATACTTGCTAATGGTAGAACCCCTAAAATAGAAGCAATGGTTTTTTCATTGTTGATAGTCGAACCCATCATCTCAACCAGGAAAACGCAGCCAAATCCGCTGGCAATTGCAAAAACAAAACCCAGAAAAATAATTGCCATTCGGTTAGGGCTGACAGGTTCAAGTGGTTCTTGAGGTGGATCAATTAGCGTAAAACGCTCACCCTTGCGTTGAACTTCAAGTTGTTGGGAAATTTGCGCTTCCATTTCTCTGGCGCTGACTTCACGATAGCGAAGATTGGTATTGTCAAGTTCTTGAATAAGATCGTTATATTCTTTTTCGACCAAAGGTGCCTGACGTAAACTGGTACGCAGATTTTCCATTTTCTGGTTAAGTTCTTTACGGGTAAAGCCCAGTGACCCCATATCAGCCTGTATGGATTGTAGTTGTGCATTTAGCGTGATGTAAGCCGGATTATCAGGAGTTACGGAAGTATTGGACTCTGCGGTTTCGTGAGCAGTAACCATTGCTTGTTGTATGGTAGTAATCTGTTTTTGCAGTTTTAAGACATCCGGGTGTTTACCGGAATATTGTTTTAAAATTAAGGCGAGTTCAGCTTTTTTGTTGGTTAGTTCGGCATTGAGTTTATTGATATTGGTATTGCCGCCAATCTCAATTTTTAATGAATCAATTTCGCGTTTGGTTTTAATGACATCAGGGTGGTTTTCTGAATAACGTGCCAGTAAGGAGGGGTACTCTGCTTCCAAAACTTTAAGCCTGTCTCTTGTATCAAAAACACGGTTACCGGTAGCATTGGTCGCCAAGGCATGAGGATCAATTTGTGCCAATTCTCCTTCAAGATAAAACTGGCGTTCATGCAGTGAGCGCTCTTGGCTATCAAGATTTAATAACTGGCTGCCAAGTGTTGTTAGTTCTTGTTGATTTAGCTGACTAATCTGCGGTAACTGGTTAAGATTTTTTTCTTTAAAAGTGGCAAATTGGCTTTGTATTTCCTCAATTTTATCTTTTAAGCGACGAGACTCTTCACTCAAAAAAAGCGTTGCATTTTCGGCGGATTCAGTGCGCGATTTGATGTTTTCTTTTAGAAATAAAGACGTCAGTTCATTGGCCACTTTTTGGGCTATGGCTGGTGCATTATCATCAAAGGTCAGGGTAAATGCGATGGTGGCCATTGAGGGTTGACCACTTCGCTTGTCAATGACATTGGCGCTGATTGGTTCCACGACAATTCGTTTGCGCATTTTTTCCAGAATACGCTCTTCCGATTTTGACTTGCGGGCATCAGGATATAGATCAAATTTCTGGATAATGTCCATTAAATTGGCGCGGGTCATAATGCGCTGGGTAATAACCTGAATGCGCTGGTCGGCAAACGTAGTGACAGTAGAACGCACCAAGTCAGAAGGAATTTCCTGCTCTTCAATCAGAATGGTAGCTATTGACCTGTATACCGAGGGCAGGGCAACTGCCAGAACAATACTTAATATAGAAACCACCACAAACGGAATCAATAAATACTTGCTGCGTCGTTTGACTATATTTAAATAATCTTTGATATCGATCGCTTGATTTTCCACGCTATTTCACCTGATTGTTGGTTTGAGGTTGGTAATTAAGTTGCAGTTGAACACTATTGTCCTGGCTGATTTGAGAGTTGTTGATTTTGTATTCTTGTTGGCGGTAGGTATACGATAACCCTACATTGACTTCAGTTGTCCACTTCCAGTTAATAGTCGGGCTAATGGAAGCGTAAGTTCTATCCTGATTAAATTGGTTGTTGGTTTGTACGGGCATTTTATAGAGTGAATAGCTGGCTGAAAGCCCTGAAGACCAACGCTCGTAAATATTGTAAGACGTGTTGGCCGATAATTGGGTTTGGGTTTGCATACCTTGAGAAGTCGGTATTTGGTTTTGCGAGCCTACCAGTGAAACAGAGCCTCTTTCAAAGGATTTTTGAATGGACGCACGGTAAACTCCGCCAAAGCCGGTGCTGCTGGTGTTACCCGTTTCGTAACGCTGATTGTCAAAGAATTGACCAGTAAGAGGATCTTGGTAAACAGATAATCCAAACATGTTTGTTGGGATGAGCTGAGCAACAGGGAATTCTGAATCTGACAGTGAATAATTGATACCCGCTGAAATATAAGTAGACAGCGTTTCACTAAAGCTGTGTTGCCAGCCTGTCTGGGCAACATTATTAAAAGTGGTTAAAGTTCCCGTCGAAATTTTATAGCGCGAACTGGAAAGGGTGGCATTCAGTTTGTCAAATTCCGAATAGTTATAGTTAAAAGTTCCTGATGCTTGTTGATAGTCATAACTGTTAAGAAAGATGTTCCGGGTTTGTTCGTAAGTTGATTTACTGTAAGAATAGTCAAGCTCTAACGAGCTGAGTTCGGTTAAAGAATAGGAAACCGTAGGTGCTATACTTAGACTTTTTACCATGACTTGCGTTGGAGAAAAGCCCTGTACCGTAGACTCACTGTTTAATGAGGACTGATTATTATAATGACCGTTAAGGCCCCATTGTAAACGCTCACCAGTGTGTTGGTAATCAGCGCTAAACAGTTGCTCACTGATGTTGAGTGCTGACTGATTCGTATAAAAAATTTGATTCCAGGTGAAATTTGATTTTAATTCATCGTTTTCACGGTTTATGCCAAAATTTAACCCCGGAGATAACTTACTGATCCAGTTGCCTTGTTGAGGATTTGGCCGTAACAAGAGATTGCTTGCATAGCGCTCACTGGTGCTAAAAACGGGTTTAAAAAAATAATCGTTAGCTTGGCAAGTAAACGAAGTGCACAGAATGGCTGGTACTAAAAAGCCTTTTTTCATCTTGATGGTCTCAAGCGATTAACAGGCTAAATTAAGGTACAGTAACCGTGTCGCCAGCTTCCAAGAGTATATTTTGTTCAAGATGTTCGCCATCCAGCACGTCTTTGTAATCAAATGGAAATACTTTTACGTCATTGCCTACACGGCGAAGTACATGAATGGAATTGTCGTCGGCAAAAACCGTTAAGCCACCGGCCAAACTTAAGGCTTGCATGACATCAATGCGTCTGTTGGCAGGATATTGTCCGGGTTTGTTAACTTTACCGATTACAAAAATAGTATGGCCGTTATTTTGCAGCAGCTTAACAGTGACTACAGGATCGGCAATATAATCAGCCAGTTTTGCTGCAATGGCTTCTTCAAGAGCTGACATGGGTTTGCCGGCAGCCATAACAGTGCCTGCGAGTGGAAAGGTAATGTTGCCGTCAGGAGCGACCAAGGTTTGCTCTTTTTGCATACTTTCTTCTTTCCACACCGAAATTTCAATAAAATCGCCTGGAGATAGTAGATAATTGACAACACCGACCGGCTTTTCAATGATTGGAGTCGTCGGTTTTTGGTCAGCGAAAGCAGCAGTAGCAGTGAATACCAGAAAAAATGAAATAAATGTTAATAAGTGTTTCAAAATAAGGTCCATTTTATAAAATATTTTGTGCCAGCCAAGGATGCTGGAGCTGTCAATCAAGTTTAAATCATTGTAATGATGAAATATAACAGAAACAAGACAAGTCTGATAGATAAAGTAATAAATCAAAAGTTGCACTATTAAATAATAGCTCATAATTTAACGAATTAATTTAAGTCACTGTAATGATTTTAATTTTTCAATGAAATATTTTTTATGATATTTAGTTCAAATAGTCAGTTTACTTGTCATCAGGGCTTAATAATCTGCAGTTATAATCATAAAAAGGTATGTTAATATTTTTATTAAACAGTGGGTGCGCTATACTTTCTTTAAGATTATCTTTGAAAGCGCATTATTTATGTTAGCAAATATAATTTACAAGTCTTACTGTTCGTTGATACGCAGTAAGGCAATTCCTGTCTGTTTAAAGTAGTGTTTGAAAGGAACTATTTATCAAACACAATATGTGAATTTTACTTTACTTAATTCTTGTTACATAAAAAATGCAATTTCACTCTCAGGATTATTTACTCATGTCGTTGAAAAAACCAAAAACCATCTTGGCTATCTGGATTTTCTTGCTGTTATTGCTGGGGTTTACGTTTCAAAGCAGTCTGGAGATGATGGTTGATACCTGGATAAGTGTAGAGGAATATGGCCACGGTTTTTTTATACCTGCGATCAGTATTTATTTTTTATGGATTCGGCGACATGAACTAAAGTTTGTTGAGCAATTTAAAGACGCATGGCCCGGATTTATTATTGTTATCATGGGCTTGATGCTGGGTTTTTTAGGTGGACTGGCAACCTTAAAAACCGTTGAACAATATGCCTTTATTGTTACGTTAACCGGCATGTTTACCATTGCATTTGGTTTGCCAGGCTTGCGTGTGGGTGCAATACCTTTACTGTTTTTGCTGTTCATGGTGCCATTTCCGTCATTTATTCTCAATAACTTGTCAGCTAAATTACAATTAATTTCATCATGGTTAGGTGTTGAGTTTATTCGCGCCTGCGACATCATGGTGTATCTTGAAGGTAATGTTATTGATCTGGGTATTTACAAGTTACAAGTAGTGGAAGCTTGCAGTGGTCTCCGTTATTTATTTCCCCTCGCCAGTCTATCTTTTTTGTGTGCCTACTTGTTTAAAGGTCCTTTTTGGCAAAAAGCCCTGATTTTTCTTTCTTCAGCGCCGCTAACCATATTTATGAACAGCTTTCGCATTGGTGTTATAGGCGTTATGGTCGATAACTGGGGAACCGAAATGGCAGAAGGCTTTTTACATGATTTTGAAGGCTGGGTTGTCTTTTTGTTGTGTATGGCGTTATTATTTGTTGAAATGTGGCTGTTTTCCAGGCTTAGTGGGAAAAAAGTGGCCTTTAACGAACTGGTGTTAATTCCCAGCGAATGGTCAGGCAACGCCAAGCAGCCTAATTTGGAAGTTAAATTTAATAAATCGATATTTCTGTTGTTGGTTTTACTTGTTGGTAGTGCCATTGGTTCCGGTTTTATACAGGAACGGGAAGATATTATTCCTGCTCGTAAAGCCTTTCTTAACTTTCCATTGCATATAGATAGATGGGAAGGGCGGAATGATTACCTTAGCCAATATTATCTGAATGAGTTAAAACTGACCGATTACGCCATTATTAATTATTCACGGCCAGAATCAGGTAGTACGATTAATTTCTACAGTGCCTATTACGAGGCACAACGAAGAGGTGTTGCCGTACATTCACCCAAAGGTTGTATGCCTGGCGATGGTTGGCAAATTACCCAGTTTGGCCAGCTTAATTTTCCGGATATAACTGTTGACGGTAATCAACTGGAGTTAAATCGTGCAGTTATTCAAAAAGGTGAAAGCAAGCAGTTGGTTTACTACTGGTTTCAGCAACGGGGTCGGACGGTAACTAATGAATACTTGGTGAAATGGTATTTGTTTTATGATGCCCTTACCATGAACCGTACTGACGGTGCTTTAATAAGGCTGGTTACCAGTGTCGGACAAGCCGAAGACTTAGAAAAAGCCGATCAACGCTTGCAAGCTTTTATAAAAGAACTGGCACCCCAATTACCGGCATACATCCCCGGAAAATTGGTAGCGAAATAAAACCAATTTTTAATGCACCATGAAGATATGAAGAACCATTTTTAGTCTTCGTGGTGAGAATGTTTTAAAATTTTGTGCTTTACCTGTTATTAAAAGAAAATACGTTTTTATCCATCAATAAATTTAAGTTAACAAGGAACCATAGTGAGTAAAAAAGTTGCATTAATAACCGGTGTTACCGGACAAGATGGTTCATATCTGGCCGAACTTTTACTGGAAAAAGGTTATGAAGTTCACGGTATCAAACGGCGTTCATCGCTCTTTAATACGCAACGGGTTGATCATATTTATCAAGATCCACATATCACTGATCCCAAGTTTTATCTGCATTACGGCGATTTAACCGATAGTTCCAATTTAACCCGTATTTTAAGTGAAACCCAACCGGATGAAGTTTATAACTTGGGTGCGATGAGCCATGTTGCGGTGTCCTTTGAATCACCTGAATATACGGCTGATGTCGATGGTATTGGCACGTTGCGGTTGCTTGAGGCTATCCGTTTTTTAAAGTTGGAAAAGAAAACTCGTTTTTATCAGGCTTCAACTTCAGAGCTTTACGGACTGGTACAGGAAACCCCGCAAAAGGAAACTACGCCATTTTACCCTCGCTCACCTTATGCGGTTGCCAAGCTTTATGCTTACTGGATTACGGTCAATTACCGTGAAGCCTATAACATGTTTGCCTGTAACGGTATTTTGTTTAACCACGAATCTCCGCGTCGGGGTGAAACTTTTGTAACCCGCAAAATAACGCGTGGCCTTAGTAATATTGCCATGGGTCTGGAGCAATGTTTATTCATGGGGAATATGGATTCACTCAGGGATTGGGGACATGCGAAAGATTTTGTACGCATGCAATGGATGATGATGCAACAAGAACAGCCCGAAGATTTTGTTATCGCTACCGGCGTACAGTATACAGTTAGGCAGTTTATTGAAATGTCTGCCGGCGAACTGGGAATCACCCTTCGTTGGGAAGGCACTGGCGTTGATGAAAAAGGCTTTGTTGATACACTGGAAGGCGATAAAGCACCCGGTTTAAAAATCGGCCAAAATATAGTCGCCATTGATTCCCGTTACTTTAGACCGGCTGAAGTGGAAACCTTATTGGGAGATCCTTCCAAAGCCAAAGAAAAACTCGGTTGGGTACCACAAATTACCTTACAGGAAATGATCAGTGAAATGGTCGCTTTTGATCTTGATGAAGCCAGAAAACATGCGCTGCTAAAAGAACAAGGCTATAACATTGCCGTTAGCCGGGAATAAGCACATGACCGATAAACAACAAAAAATCTATGTGGCTGGGCACCGTGGCATGGTCGGTTCTGCCATTGTCAAACAGTTAAATGATGCCGGGTTTAACAATATTGTTGTACGCACTCATGCCCAGCTGGATTTAACCGACCAGGCCGGCGTACGCGAATTTATGCAGCAAGAGCAACCCAAGCAAATTATTCTGGCTGCCGCCAAAGTGGGCGGCATTCACGCTAATAATACTTATCCGGCTGAATTTATTTACGAAAACCTGATGGTGGAAGCCAATGTCATCCATCAAGCTTGGGCGGCAGATTGCGAGAAATTACTCTTTTTAGGTAGCTCTTGTATTTACCCCAAGCTTGCTGCTCAGCCCATGCAAGAAAGCGCTTTGTTGACCGGCGGGTTGGAAGCGACCAATGAGCCTTATGCTATCGCCAAAATTGCCGGTATCAAACTTTGTGAGTCTTATAATCGTCAGTATGGTACGGATTATCGCTCAGTTATGCCGACCAATCTCTATGGTGAGAACGACAACTTTCATTTGGAAAACAGCCATGTTATTCCTGCCATGATCAGAAAGTTTCATGATGCCAAAATCAATCAGTCTCCTACTGTGACTCTCTGGGGTACAGGCACTGCGAGGCGTGAATTTTTGCATGTCGATGATATGGCCGCCGCGTGTTTGCATGTGCTGGGTTTAAGTAAAGAACATTATCAGGCCCATACTGAGCCGATGCTGTCACACTTTAATGTCGGTGCAGGAGAAGATGTTACCATTCGTGTATTGGCCGAAACCATTCAGCAGGTCGTAGGGTTTAAAGGTGATATTATCTGGGATAGCAGCAAGCCCGACGGTACTCCCAGAAAACTAATGGATATCAGTAAAATCAAGTCATTGGATTGGCAACCACAAATAACACTTAACGATGGCTTGGTCAGCACTTATCGCTGGTTTGTGGAACATCATAGTGAGATAAAAGCGCAATAAAAGCTGGGAATTAATCTTTCGAGTAATTTAAACTAGAGGAATGATCTAAGGGTAAATGAACGTATATAGCTGCAGGTTTTGGGTTTAATGAAGCTTTAGCCTTGGTCTGTAACGTTATTTCGTGCTAAAAGCCTTTAGAACAAACCTCTTTAATTTTATTGGCATCGGAGGTGATGATTCGTGATTTTTCTACCCGGCTTAATTTTTTTAGGTCAATTTCACGTTTTGATGCGGAACTGCGGTTATGCCCGGGTTCCAGGTAAACCAGCTGTTTGGGTTGGCGGCCGCGAAAATATTTTGCTCCCTGTCCATTTGCATGTTGGTTGAAGCGTCTGGAAACATCGATAGTGATGCCGGTGTACAGGCTGTTGTCGCTACAGAGAATGATATAGACAGACCAGTTCATAAAAGTTTTATCTTGAAAAAATATTGGTCTACGAAAAGCACAAAAAATAAATCAGACTATATTACTCAAAGTGCCACACCTATGTATGCGATATAGTCTTTCAGAAATTAAATGTCCATTCGCGTCGTTGTCAGTTTATACAGTTAACATCTTTTGAAAGGATGTTATCTGTTAGTATCGAAATTATTTATCCGAGAATCATATAGTAGGATTATCAATCCGATATCTCTTTAATCGTTTTCGCAGGAAATCCCCGAAGCCTTATTCAGCGGTAGCGCTAAAAGTCTAAAATATTCACTTTCAGCAACAATGTCCCTGTTATCTTCAACCCTGTCCAGATAAACCTTGCCTTCCAGATGATCAAATTCATGCTGAAAGACTCGTGCAACAAAGCCTTCCATTTCTGTTTCCACTAAATCGCCTTGTTCATTCGTATAAGTAATCTTTATATCTTTATATCTTGGCACTAAAGCGCGGATACCTGGAATACTTAAACAACCTTCCCAGTCTTTTTCCCTGATATCCGATAACGTTTTAAAGACCGGATTAATCATTACCGTCGGTTCCATTAGCGGAGCGTTAGGGTAACGCAGGGAAGGGCGTGAGGCAATAATGATAATCCGTTTTGATATGCTAATCTGAGGCGCAGCAATACCGACACCTTGAGTTGTTGCCAGGGTGTCTTGCAGGGTTTTAATCAGTTGCCGTATTTCAGCGCCCTGACTATCGTTAACCGCTTGGGCTTGCAGGCGTAGAACCGGGGCACCTAATTGAACAATTTCGCTTATAGTCGTCGTCATTATGATGCCTGCAACTCGTTTAAAATCATTAATTGGGCTTGTACGGGTTCTTCATTGCTCACATTTAATAATTGTAGATAACTGCCATCAGGCTGTAACAGCCAGGCTTGCGTATTATCTTGTAAATACAAATCCAGGTTATGTAATATACGTCTATAAAGACGTTTACTTTCAATAGGGAAGCATATTTCTACGCGCCGGAACATATTGCGATTCATTAAATCTGCGCTGGAGGCGTAAACTTCCTGATTGCCATCATTAGAAAATGCATAAATCCGTGCATGCTCCAGAAAGCGTCCAATAATGGCACGAACTTCTATATTGTCAGAGACGCCAGTAATACCCGGCCTTAGGCAGCAAATACCCCGAACAATTAATTTAACTTCAACGCCAGCCTGGGATGCCCGGTAAAGTGCTTGAATGGATTGTTCTTCAACGATGGCATTAATTTGAATGATGATTTTTGCCGGCTTGCCATTTTTGGCATGGGTGATTTCCCGCTCGATTTTTTCAAGTATCCCGGTATGTAAGGTAAAGGGCGATTGCAGTAATTTATTTAATTTGGTTACTTTGCCTAAACTGGTCAGTTGTGCAAAGACTCGCCGGACATCTTCACCCAATTCCTTATTACAGGAAAACAAGCCATAGTCGGTGTAAATTTGTGCAGTTTTAGGGTGGTAGTTACCCGTGCCCAAATGCACATAATTTCTCAATACTTTGCCTTCCCGTCGTAATACCAGGCACATTTTGGCATGCGTTTTGTAGCCCACAACCCCATAGACCACATGCACTGCCGCTTCCTGTAATTTGGAGGCTAAATCAATATTGGCTTTTTCATCAAATCTTGCTCTTAACTCAATAACAACAGTGACTTCCTTACCCGCTCGCGCCGCTCTTATTAATGCAGCAACGATCGGTGAGTCAGCACCGGTACGGTAGAGCGTTTGTTTAATGGCCAGCACTTCTGGCGATGCTGCTGCCTGGCGTAAAAAATCAACGACAGGTGAGAAAGATTCAAACGGTTGATGTAATAAAATATCATGGCGTTTAATGGCGGCAAAAATATCTTTATTTCTGGCCAGTTGCGGCGGAACGCTGGGTTTAAAGGGTGTAAACTTAAGGTCTGGCCGATCAACGAGATTATTGATTTCCTGGATTCTATTCAAATTAACGGGGCCATCGACTAAAAATAATCGATCCCTGCTTAACTCAAAGCGCTCCAATAAAAAACTAACGGTATCATCCGGACACGCAGCATCTATTTCCAGACGCACTTCATCGCCATAATTACGCATGGCCAGCTCGCCTTCAACGGCCAGTAATAAATCATCAATGGCATCATCATCGACAAAAAAGTCACTGTTTCGGGTAACCCTAAATTGATGACAACCTTTAACAATCATGCCGTTAAATAATTCACTAACAAAAGCATGAATAATGGATGATAAAAATACAAAATCAGCCGGACCGCTTTGCGTCTCTTCGATTGGTAATTGAATAATGCGTGGCAATGCTCTTGGGGCTTGTAAAATAGCTCTGCCGCTATTTCTGCCAAAGGCATCTTTTCCGGTTAAGGAAATAATAAAATTTAAACTCTTGTTGAGTATGCGCGGGAAAGGGTGTGCAGAATCCAGACCAACAGGTGTTAATATAGGCAGTAATTCATCATTAAAATAATTGGCCAGCCATTTATGTTGCGCTTCGGTCCAGTCGTTACGGCGAACAAAACGAATGTTTTCAGCATTAAGTGAAGGGATTAAAATTTCATTAAGAACTTGATATTGCTCTTCTACCAACTTATGTGCATAAATAGAAATTTGTTCCAACTGCTCATTGGGAGTTAAACCATCCGGCCCAATGGCTTTTGGATCAATAGCGACCATTTCCATAACACTGGCAACCCGAACCTCAAAAAACTCATCCAGATTTGAGCAGGAAATACATAAGTAGTTGAGTCGCTCAAGCAATGGTACCGCTTCATTTTTTGCTTGCGCCAAAACCCGTTTGTTAAATTCCAGCAAGCTTAAGTCCCGATTGATATAAAGTTCCGGATTTTCAAGATTGATTGTTTCAATGATTTCGTTTGTATGCATTTTCTTCTGTGAATTTTCGGGTATTATGCCGGTAATAAAAAGATGTCGGTCACTGGTTTGTACGATATGTAAATTCAAACCTGCTAGTGCCAATTGTGCAGTAATTTCTTCCAAGCTAAAAGCCGCCAGCAAAGAATGATAAAAATCTCGTTGCAGAATTTCAGGTTCATTGGCGGCATAGTTAGCCATCATTATTTGCGCATCCTCAATACAGGCGGGGCGCAATAAATCCATAATAATGACACGAGTACCTGGTCTCGAATATTTTTTTATGGTTTCCCAAAGTACCTGCGGATCCGGCAAATGGTGCAAGAGACTATTGCTAAAAATTATTTCATAATCAGATTGCGGTAATGTGACGTCAGGTAATAAACCTTTAATAAAGCTTATACGGTCTGACAGATCAACTGGTAATGCTGCTTTCGCATAATTTAGCATGGGCTGCGAACCGTCAACTGCATGTATCTTACTGAAAGGAAAAGCCTTGGCAAAGCGGCAACTGATATCGCCGGGACCGCACCCTAAATCTAATGCTGTGCCGCGAAACTCGGGGTCATTAATAAACCGTTTTAGTTGTTGTATAAAGTCATTATGCGGTATTTCAAAGTCAGCTTCGGCGTAAGCTTTTACTTGGCTTTCATCTTCCATTAACTCGGGTTCCAATAATCGATTCATACTGAATATCCTCTTTTTCCTTGCAAGCCACCGGTATGAACAGCAATAAGTCGTTGGCCCGGTTTAAAAAACTGCTTGGTGATTAAATCGTAAAGTGCATACATCATTTTTCCGGTATAAACAGGTTCAAGGGGAATATTGGTTTTACATTCAAAATCGGTAATAAATGTCATAAGTTCAGGTTTCGTTGTCGCAAAACCACCAAAGTGATAATCCAGGTTAATCTGCCAGTTAGTAAAAGCACATGGCAATAAATTCTTAACATCAGTCTGTAAAAATCCGGCATTTTTTAATGCCGCAAAACCCAAGACGGCTACTGACCCAGGAGCTGCCTTAATAATACCCGCTAATGTAGCGCCTGTTCCACAGGGTACGCAAAGCGTGTCGTAAAGAATATCTATTTCGTTAACCAGTTCTGCAACACCTTTTAACGCCAAGGCTTGAGCCCCGCCTTCCGGCAGCCAGTATTGCCGGGGTTTTAAGCCAGGTAAATCATGACAGCCTTTATATTGTCGCAAAAGCCTGTAATCAGAACGGGAGACAAATGTGAGTTCCATACCCCAGTTTTGTAGATCCATTAAAGTTGGCGTTAATGTTGCCGGTTGCTCACCGCGAATAAACCCCTGCGTTTTCAACCCCAGAAGTTTACCTGTATAAGCCAGTGCATGTAAATGATTGGAATAAGCACCGCCCATACTGATGAGTGTATCAGCACCTGAAGACAATGCCTGATCAAGGCTGTATTTAAGTTTACGCCATTTATTTCCGGAAATAACGGGATGCAATAAGTCGTCGCGTTTTATCCATAATTCAATGTGGTATCGATCCAGCAGAGGGTCATCAATTTTTGTTAAAATCGATGGCTTGAAGGTTTTTTCCAACTTACTCAGTTCAGGGTGCATTTATGTGTGGACGTTTTAACTTGATCGCAACAAAGCCGCAAATTATGGAACATTTTAGTTTGCAGCGCTTACCTGATTATCAACCGGACTACAATATTCCACCAGGACAAAAAATAATTGCTGTGGTAAGGCTGGAAGATGGTAGCAACAAAGCCGTAAATTTGCACTGGGGTTTGATACCATCATGGAGCAAAGACCGTAAAATCTCCAGTCATTTGATTAATGCCAGAGTGGAAACATTAACTGAAAAGCCATCATTTAGAAAGGCTTATCAACAGCGCCGTTGCCTGATTCCTGCAACCGGATTTTTTGAATGGCAAACTACAAAGGCGGGTAAACAGCCTTTCCATATTCATCAGCCGGAGTATGCTTTGTTCGCTTTCGCAGGGCTTTGGGAACATTGGGAGCATCAGCAGGAAACGGTTTATTCCTGCACTATTATTACCACGCCTGCCAACGCTAAAATAGCGCCTGTTCATGACCGTATGCCGGTTATTATCACGCCTGATTTTTATAATCGTTGGCTGGATAAAAAAACCACAACGATTAAAATGGCGGATTTTTTAACTGCCGATGCTTACCGCACCATACAAATTACGCCGATCAGTGCCCGGGTTAATAATCCACTGCATAATGATATTGAGTGTTTAGCTGAGGTTTGTCGGTAAAAACTGATTATCAAAAAGCGATTTGTTCACGAAAAACACGAAAAAAATTATAGGGATTCCCAGCATTTTTCAAAGAAGCTCAAAAGCAGTTAACACTTTTTTACAAAAAATGATGGGCTTAATTTTGATGTATTCAACGTTTATAAGCAGTTCTTCTTGAAATTAGTAAACTGCGTCATGGTTGCCAACAGTCACAGGGATGATTTGCTCATCCTGAATCAGCAGTTCCAGCGTGATGCGATAGGACAAGTTTATGGAAATCGAATGTAATCCCTCCAACTTGCCGTGCAAAGGGTGTAAACGCAACGACGGATGAGAAGGGTTGGCTTCTAACAATTGCAGGGTTTTTAAATATTGCTGACGTAGTTCGGGATGCATTTTAAGAAACCTTGATGCCTGCCGACTGTAACGCTCGGTGAAAATCAGCGCGTAAGCCATTAAAGCGTATCCAGTCGCGCCAGGTGGTCTTGGGCTGATTCCTGCACAAATCGACCTGCGGCCAGATCAGCACGCGTTTCGGTTAATGCCGCCTCCAACTCACATTCACGCAAGTAATGGTAATGTGCAATATCCATCACGACAAACCGGTCTTTTCCACGTACCGAGACAATTGCTTCCTGGGACTCCCTCAGTGCGGCTTCGATGGCCGAGATACCTTTGGTTTTTAAATCGTTAGCGCTAATATGAGACATAAGATGCTCCTTAAAAATAACTGCAATAAATGCGATTAATAGTGCGCTTAATCGTACTGTTAATCAAGTGCCAATACCGATTTGGACCTTTGTTTTAATCCAAAGCTGGCTACCTAAACGGGACGGGGGTTTACAATCCCGTTCTTAATATTTAGCGCTTTCCGTAGCAAATTGAAGCGAATAATCACTTTCAAGTTATCGACTTTGCCTGATCGCCCAAGCGACATCAGCCGCTTGGCGGTTTTCTTTAACGTCGTGTACCCGAAATAGCTGCACGCCTGCCATAACGCCTAAAGCGGTAGTCACGGCGGTTGCGGTAACCAGTTCCGAAGGTTCTGTTACTGCGCAGATTGTGCCCATAAAGCGCTTGCGACTGGTACCTAACAGCACTGGAAAGCCTAATGCCACCAGTGTATCCAGATGCGCCAGTAAATCCAGGTTATCCTGTTTACGTTTACCAAAACCGATGCCCGGATCAATGGCTATCTTGGCTTTTTTAACGCCTGCTTTTAATGCGGCATCAACTCGTTGTTCCAGAGCCTCAATCACTTCCTGAACGACATTCTGATAATAAGGGCTGTCCTGCATGGTTTTGGGTGTACCTTGGCTGTGCATTAAAATAATGGGTACGCCGGTTTGTGCGGCCAATGCCAATATGGCCGGATCATTTTGGCCTGCGGAAACATCATTGATGATATTGACTCCGGCCCCCAGAGCCGCTTTGGCCACTATACTGGAGGTGGTATCAATACTGATTGAAATCGCGCTTTTTAGTTGTTGCCTGATGGCGGTTACAACCGGAATAACCCGGTGTATTTGTTCTTCCGGTGTTACTGACTCCGAGCCGGGGCGCGTTGATTCACCGCCTATATCAATAATATCTACGCCTTCAGCCAGCATGTGTTCGACTTGCTTTAGCGCATCATTAAGCCCTGAGTATTTGCCGCCATCAGAAAAGCTGTCTGGCGTAACATTTAAAATACCCATAATCAGCGGTTTATTGAGTTGACTGAACATGTCCGGGCTCCTGTGAGAAGTGAAGTGTAGAATCGGGTATAATGGCTCAAATCTTTCGACTCTTAATGGTGTCATGAATAAACCACGACTGGCTTGGGCCATTACCGGCTCCGGTCATTATATAGAAGAATGCCTCAATTTCCTGCTTACCCTTGATGATGTTGATTTATATCTTAGTCAGGCGGCGGAGGAGGTGATAAAAATGTACGGCTTTAATCTTAATGAAATCCGTGAAAAAATGCCTGTATACCGCGATAAATCAGCATCATCACCCCCTGTTGGGCATTTTTATAAAGGTTATTACCACACCTTTGTGATGGCACCTGCGACTTCAAATACGGTGGCTAAATGTGTACTGGGTATTTCCGATTCTTTGGTAACCAACTTATATTCCCAGGCTGGAAAATGCCGTGTGCCGAGTATTGTGTATCCGTGTGATATTTCACCGGAGATGGAAACGACGGCGCCAGGGGGTAAAAAAGTGATGGTTTATCCACGAAAAATTGATTTGGAAGGTACCGATAAGTTAAGTACTCATGAATATACCAGCATCGTTAATAGTGTTGATGAATTAATCATTACTGTTAAAGCACGCCTGGTTTTTATGGCCAAAGAGAGTGACGCTTAATGAGTGAGCATCTCCTTTTTTTGACCGGCAAGCTGGCAGAAAAACAACTGCGCAGTATTTTAGAGAAAATGCAGCCGGAATTTACTTACACCGTACATCAATTGGGGGTTAAAGTCGCCGCATTAATAACGGCCGATATGATAGGTCGCAGGTTGACAGACACTTTTGGCGCTAACCGTATTATTGTGCCCGGACGCTGTCGGGGTAATTTGGAAGCCTTGTCAGAAACCTTGGGTTTACCGATGGAACGTGGACCGGAAGAGCTTAAAGATTTGCCGCAATATTTTGGCAAAGCCGCGCAAAAGCACGATTTAAGTCGTTATAGCGTCAAAATATTTGCTGAAATTGTTGATGCGCCCAACGTTAGTGTTGACGAAGTGGTTAAACGTGCCCATTACTATAAAAAAAATGGCGCTGACGTTATTGATATCGGTTGCTTACCCAGCACTAATTTTCCGCATATGGAAGATATTATTCAGGCCTTGAAACAGGAAGGCTTTACCGTCAGTATCGATTCCTTGGAGGCCAGTGATTTGCTCAGAGGTGCCAAAGCGGGAGCTGATTATATGCTCAGCTTGCATGAAAGCACGTTGTGGATTGCTGATGAAGTGGCGGCGACGCCAATTATCATTCCGGAAAAACATGAAGACCTGGCTTCACTGGATAGAGCCATTAAAGTGATGCAGGCAAAGAATCGGGCTTTTATTGTTGATCCGATTTTAGATCCGCTGCATTTTGGCTTCACGCAATCCATTGTGCGTTATCACGATGTCAGAAAAAAATATCCCGATATAGAAATAATGATGGGGGTGGGTAATATTACCGAATTGACCCACGCCGATACGACGGGTATGAATACTTTGTTGCTGGGTATTTGTTCTGAACTTGATATTAATAATATTTTGGCGACAGAAGTCAGCAAGCATGCTTGCCGGGCTATTAAAGAAGCGGATCTGGCGCGGCGTATATTGTTTGCCGCCAAAGAAAACGATGCCTTGCCCAAACATATTGACCCCGGCTTAATGGCTTTGCATGAAATTTCGCCTTTTCCTTATTCGATGGAAGAAATCAGGGAGCTTGCCGGACAAATTAGCGATCCCAGTTTTCGCATTCAAACCAGCGCTGAAGGTTTGCATATTTTTAATCGTGATGGTTTGCATAGTGCGACCGATCCGTTTGATTTATTTCCCAAGCTGCACGTTGACAGTGACGGCGGCCATGCTTTTTATTTAGGCGTTGAACTGGCTCGTGCTGAAATTGCCTGGCAATTGGGTAAACGTTTTACGCAGGATCAAGCGCTTAACTGGGGTTGTGCCACTGATCAAGCAGAACAAACTGTTGATTTGCACAGCTTTAAACCTGCCGGAACTACTTTACAAAAATCCTGATGATTCAAGAAACTATAGTTACCACCCTGAATAATTCAGGCTTGGCGCATATTGCACCGATGGGCATACATGTCAACGGCGATGAAATTATTGTCCTCCCTTTTCGCCCTTCTACAACGCTCGATAATCTACTGGAAAGCAAAACTGCCGTACTGAATTACTGCGATGATGTGCGTGTTTTTGCCGGTTGTTTAACCGGGCGGCGAGACTGGCCATTGATAGCGGCAGAAAAAATTAACGGACGGGTACTGCAATGTGCCTTGGCGCATACCGAGATTGAACTGGTGCATCTTGAAGACGATCCCGTTCGGCCAAAATTATTTTGTAAAGCCGTGCATATCGTTAATCATGCGCCTTTTATGGGTTTTAACCGTGCCCAATATTCAGTATTGGAAGCGGCTATTTTAATCAGCCGGTTATCGTGGTTGCCGATAGAAAAAATAGACGCTGAAATAGACTATTTGCGTATCGGTTTTGAAAAAACAGCAGGAGACAGAGAAGTGGAAGCATGGGGTTGGTTGATGGATGTTATCGAAAAAATTAAAGCGGAGATTAAGCTATGACCGGTATGCTGGCCAGTGTAAATAGTCTGGCAGAAGCCTTGCTGGTGTTGAGTGCGGAGGTTGATATTATTGATCTTAAACAACCTGCTTTGGGCGCATTAGGTGCTTTGGACGTTACTGATGTTCAACTGATTGTTGCCGGAATTGCTGGTCGTTGCCCGGTGAGTGCAACCATTGGTGATTTGCCCATGCAGCCGGATTCCGTTTTTAATGCCGTAAAGGCGATGGCTGAAACGGGTGTCGATTATATAAAAATCGGCTTTTTCCCGGGCGATGACTGGACGGGAACCGTTAATAAACTGTCTGAATTAACCGGGCAAAACCATGCCTTAATTGCCGTGTTATTTGCCGATACACAACCTGATCTTGCTATTATGGGATTATTGAAAGAGGCAGGTTTTACCGGCGTTATGCTCGATACCATGGACAAAAAGAAAGGCTCATTAACTACGCTGATGACAAAAATGGAGCTTGGGCAATTTGTTACGAAAGCCAAAATCTTGCAATTACTTTGTGGACTGGCCGGCTCACTGCGGCTGTCGGATATACCCGAGCTCATGCTTTATAACGCGGATTATCTCGGTTTTAGAGGTGCGTTATGTCAGGGACATGACCGGGTTGGCGAGTTAAATAAACCGGCTATTTTTCAGGTAAAACAGTGCATAAAAACTACCGGTATTGAGTGAAGCTGTTACTTTAGAGGTGATTTGTTTAAGCGCCAGACAATTTAACTCTGCTCATTAACCGGTATGACGTATAATTTATTTATAACTATAACTTTTTTAAAAGATCTGGACTATGTCAATTAGCCTTAGAAAAATTACCCATCAAGTTTTAGTCGGCGACATTAAAGTCGGCGGCGGTGCGCCTATCGTTGTTCAATCAATGACTAATACCGACACGGTTAATGTGTCAGCAACCGTTAATCAAATTATAGAACTGTCTACCGCAGGTTCTGAAATGGTTCGTATCACGGTCAATTCAGAGGAAGCGGCAAAAGCCGTTGCCGAGATTCGCAACACCTTAACGCAAAAAGGTTACTCTGTTCCTATAGTCGGTGATTTCCACTTTAATGGTCATAAATTACTGGAAAAGTATCCTGATTGTGCAGAAGCTCTCGATAAATATCGCATCAATCCCGGTAATGTCGGGCGTGGTAAAAGTCGCGATCCACAATTTCAGCAAATGATTGAATTTGCTTGCCAATATAACAAACCGGTTCGTATTGGTGTCAATGGCGGTAGTTTGGACCAATCGGTATTAACCCGATTACTCGATGATAACCGGCTCCAAAAACATCCTGAATCCTTACCCGCCATAATCCGTAAGGCGATCGTTTTATCGGCGCTTGAAAGTGCCGCCAAGGCAGAAGAAATCGGTTTGGGAAAAGATAAAATTATTCTTTCCTGCAAGATTAGTAACGTACAGGAATTGATTAATATTTATCAGGATTTATCCAGTCGTTGTGATTATGCCTTGCATCTGGGTCTTACCGAAGCCGGTATGGGCTCCAAGGGCATCGTATCGTCAGCTGCTGCCTTATCAGTATTAATGCAGCAGGGCATTGGTGATACCATCCGTATTTCGCTAACACCTGAACCCGGCGCCTCCAGAACCCAGGAAGTGATTGTCGGTCAGGAAATTCTTCAGACCATGGGCTTTCGATCCTTTACACCAATGGTTATTTCCTGTCCCGGTTGCGGTCGTACCACCAGTGATTATTTCCAAAAACTGGCGATGGACATTCAAACCTATTTGCGGGATCAAATGCCGATATGGCGTACGCAATATCCTGGTGTTGAAACGATGGAAGTTGCCGTTATGGGTTGTGTCGTTAATGGTCCGGGCGAAAGCAAAAGCGCCAATATCGGTATCAGTTTGCCGGGTACCGGCGAAACACCGGTAGCGCCTGTTTATGAAGATGGTGAAAAAACAGTGACGCTTAAAGGCGATAGAATTGCTGAAGAATTTCAGGAAATAGTTCAACGTTATATAGAATCGCATTACGCTGCATAATTTGGCAGTTTGTGCTTTAAGCTGATTGATACCAGTTAGATGCCATGAATGTATTCGTTTTTTGTACAAAATAAAAAAATTCACCATGAAGGCACGAAGGACACGAAGTTTTTAATCTTTACTTCGTGCCTTCGTGGTGAATAATTTTTTTAACCTGTTTTTGATAATACTTTCACAGTCTCGTTAACTTCTGCATTCATGCAGTCTTAATCTAACCTGCGGCGCTGTTCTCATTTCCAGACCCCGGGCTTTGAAAACGAGTGTAACCAATGTTTCTCTGCCTCGGTTGGCAGATTTTTATCCTGTTCAAAATTTTACGCAAGACATCCTCCAGCCAGATGCCACAAAGTTTTGCCCTGCCGGCAGTCAATTTTCTATTTCATCGCCAAATCATTTAATCTGGTCTTATTCAGTGCAAAATATGCATCCAGCTGCACTTTATTGGAGCGATATATTCGTTAGCCTAAAAGTTAATGGTTACCAGCTATATACATCATTCTATAATCTCTCCTGTAATAACTTGTATTTATTGAGCTATTTTAAATATAAATACGCATATAAAATTTTGGCATAACTTATGCTTTAATCCCATCATAGGGCTAAAGTTGAAGTCACCGCTCCCTGTATTGTTCCTGATATTCAGGGTTGAGATGCTTTTTTGTATTGTTGGCAGTCTATAAAAGCCTTGGCCAAGTTTTACCTTACATTGTTTATTAAAGCCCATCTTCTCACTTCGTTATAAAAACCTTCAGGATTACTGCGAATCATTGTCTGAAAATTATTTATCCATGTGTAGCGTAAAACCCCGCCGTTCAGGGCGGGGATGTAAGCGGCTCAGATCTACTTGCTTCAAAATACGCACGTTGTTAAAATAACGCCCGTTTGCTGCCAGAGGCGGCTTAGGCTGGCTCTACGGCGGCAATTTGGTTTTTAAAGTATAGACTTCAAAAGCACTTTCAGCAAAAACCAAGCGATAGATGGAAGTCTTGAATACTCGATTAAAATAGTAAAATAACCGTCGGATAGACGGGGCTAGTCTGTGAAGTGAACGGTGCAGTAATGCCATCAGCAGCAGGAACCAGTGAGCAGTAGCGATACCTACTCACTCTTGGGAAACCAGGAATCCCCCTTCCTTTATGTGGGGGAGGATGTCAACGGAACAACTATAGGATCTCGTCAATGCCTTATTTTGTTGTTTAACACTTTAATAAGGATTAATTAGATGCTATCTGAAGCCGAGCGCTTTGAAACTTTCTCCCCTTATATACGCAGCATTGCGCAGTGCAAGGAAATTCTCCGGGACTTGAATGGTACTTGGGGACTGATTTCATCGATTGCTGAAATCAGTTGTCCTAAAGAGGCAGCTTCCATACTACCTGCGATGGAAGCAACAAAAAACGGCTTTCGTGATCTTGAAAGTAAATTAACCGGACAACTGGTTTCTGAAGAGATTAAAAAAACTTGTCTTGAACTTGAGTCCAAAGCGCAAGTATCGATAGATATTTTGGTTCGTAACCTTTATGAACGGACTGCGGATATTGGTTTTCTGGCGACTAATGCCGATATATGTAATTTTGTAAATACTACGGTACAAGGTCAAAGAGCAGACTTGTCGATGATTAATCAATTACTCGACGAATACGGCTCAAAATATACCGTATACGATGACATTATTATTCTGGATACCGACAGTCGCATACTCGCCAGGCTCGACCGTAATACCGCAATAGTCAATCAAAGTATTTCCGACCCGATTATTCCTGAGACCTTACACTCAATCGAAGATTATGTTGAATCCTTTGGCAAAACTCAACTCCGGCCTGATATAGATCGGGCTCTTATTTATTCAAAAAGAATAGTCGATCCGGTTGATGACTCGGTGATTGGCGTTTTATGTCTGTCATTTCGTTTTGATAACGAGATGGAAGGGATCTTTCGCAGCCTGCAGAAAAGAGGCGATAAAGCGGCGATGCTGCTTTTAAATGCCAATTCTGTCGTGATTGCGACGAGTGACCCTGACCATGTGCCGATTGGCCGGGTCATTGAAGCGGTTACGGAAGGTGATGACTATGGCGTGACTCAGTTTGCCGGGCGTGAATATTTATCGGTAACGCATAGAGGTCGTCCCTATCAAAGTTATGCCGGCCAAGAGTGGTACGGACATGCGATGATTCCATTGCAGTCGGCATTTACTCCTTCTGCTGCTGACAAGGAAGTTAATGCCGAAATTATTCGCCATGGAGATTCGTTGTATCCCAAGCAATCCGGGGTTATTGCTGGCGCTGCCAAAGATATCAATCTGTTTTTGCACCGGGTAATTTGGAACGGTCAAGTTATGGCAACTAACGAGCATGGTAATATTATCTCGCTCAAAGCCATTTTAAGACAAATACGCTCCATGGGCGCACGTACGGCTCAAGCACTTGCCGATTCCAGTAGTAAGTTACATACCACGATGATCACCTCGGAACTTCGTAATGCCGAATCTATTGCACGGCTTATGATTGATATTATGGATCGCAATTTGTATGAGCGCAGCAATGATTGTCGCTGGTGGGCCTTGACTTCAGAAATTCGGCGCATTATGTCGGCAGGCGATCTACGTTCTGATGATAAGGCAAAAATTACCGATATTCTCTCTTATATTAATAAACTGTACACGGTCTATACGCGCATTGTTATCTATGATATCAAAGGGACTATCATCGCTGAATCCAATTTGCATAATGATCCGGTGGTTGCAGTCGGGCGACAGGTAGATGCCGGTTATGCGCAGGAGAGTTTTTCCCTGCGCTCACCGCAAGAATACAAGGTTTCCAGTTTTGAAGATTCCTGGCTGTACGAGGGGAATTCTACTTATATTTACAATGCAGCTATCCGACATATTGATGATCTGGATAAAGTTGTTGGTGGTATTGGTCTTGTTTTTGATTCAACGCCTGAATTTAAACATATGCTTGATGATTGCCTGCCTGATGAGCCAGGCGTTTTCGGGTTATTTGTAGAACGTCCCAGCGGTCGTATTATTGCCTCAACCGGAGATTCCAGCTTTAAAAATGGTCAGATTTTTAGCGCAGATCCTGAGTTTTTGGAGCTGAAAGAAGGCAAAGGAAAATCCAAAATACTACTGTATAACAAAAAATATTATGCCGTTGGCTGTTACTCATCGGGTGGCTATCGTGAATTTAAAACAACAGGCGATTACCATAATGATGTTGTCGCTTTCGTGTTTATTCCTATTGGTGAAAAGACCGAAGAGACAGAATCCAATCAACGTGAAATCATCGTTTATCCGCCAGAGCCTGTTGCAGGTAACGTTATCGATTTGGCAACATTCTATATTGGTTCTGAAATCTATGCCTTTTTTGCCGCCGATGTGCTGGAAGCGGTCGATGTTTCGCTGATCAAAACCCTGCCCGGTACAAAGTCTTATATTATCGGCAGCGTGATGTATTGCGATAATAGTCCCGAGGGAATCAACGAAAAAATGCCGCTGATAGTCATTGATGGCAGAATATTGACCAATATGCCCGTTGAGCAGGATCGGCAAGAAAAAGCAACGGGTGCCGTTATTATAATTCGTACCCAGAACGGCCAAATTGGTTTATTGGTTGATGAATTGGATGCCATTGCTACTTTTGAAGAAACGGCAATCCAGCCAGTTAACGGGTTACTTGGCGAGGACGGTGGCTATATAAAATCATTAGCCAATATCCCGGACAGTAACGGTTCCAGTAAGATACTGATTGTATTGGATCAGAACATGATTCTCGATGCTGCTCGTAACCGATAACTACATTTTTTTACCAGCCAATTATTTATCAATAATTAGCCGGATTATCTGCTTAATGAAAATGCATGATTCATATGCGTTTTCATTAAGCAAAAAATGACAATGAGGTTATGAAAGTGGAGCTTATTATTAACAGGATGCCAGCAGATCTGATTATCTGCATTTGACCCTGCCGGACGCAGTATAATTAAAAAAGCATTCACTATTAAAAGCCGTCATGACTAAACATAATTATCAAAAACCATCTCAGCAAACTCAAGAGGAAGCGTTGAAAATAGCCAAGGGAATTCAACGTCCCGTTCAAACCAAAGAACAGACCAAACTGGTTGCTCAAGGTGTTCAAAAAGGTATTGATCTTTACAAAAAACAGCAAAAAGAAAAAGCCAGAGACTTGAGTAGAAAACTCAATAAAATATCACGACAAAAGGAGTCATCAATTGCATCGGATGCTCATGAAATACAAGAGAAAGTAACTTATAAGCAGCATTGGCTACCTTGGATGTTACTGTTTCTGACATGGCTGGGTATAGGTATTTATTTTCTGATTTAAATTCAAGATTGATGAATATTTGCTCATCAAAATTCCAAAACCAGGCTTATGCGTAATTAATCAATATTGAAACGACTGAAAGCGTCTCTATTCATAGCTCGTAGTCTGGATTACTACTGAAAGGTGCCGGAGGTGCGTAGCATGAATGTCGAAAGGTAGAATTGCATCAGGAATAGTGATTGTTAGCAATGCAGGAGCGATAGCGTAAGCTAATATTTGTCGGTTTGATATGTTGGGTTACGGTTGCCGCCTAAACTACAAACCTGTTGGAGTGAAGAATTAGTGGAGAGTTGACATATCCAAAATAATTTTGTAATCCTTATCATTAACCGGGACAAACCTTTCAGCCTTCAATTTACTCAGTAAAGGTGCGATTTCTTCCCCACTATTAAAATATACCGCTCGAATTTGTTCTTTGAGTTGGCTACATAGCTTGTTACGGTATACCGTAGGTTCATTGGGGATGGGTGCGGATTTCCATAGCACTCTAAAATCGTTGCTGTTGAACATACCTTGGACGATGCTCTCATCAAGAAGTGCACTGGATACAAAAGCAGCTTGGGTATGCCCGTTTAGAACACTTTGAGCGGATCGTTCATGTGATCCGGAATAGACAATGCCGCCAAAAAAGTTTTCCAGTGGCATGCCGGTATTCCTGGAAAAAAGTACTCGTGGAATTAAAGCGCCTGAAGCGCTGGCAGGATCAACAAGGCTAATCTTTTTTTTTGCCAACGAATTGATGTCTTTGTATGGGCTGTTGGCTTTGACAATTAGCAGAGAATGGTAATTGACGCCTTCTTCATTAAAGGTACCTTGAGGACGGGCATAAGTGGCAAATACTTCAATGGACGAATCCCGATGCTTGGCCTGCGCGTAGGCTGCCGGGCCCATTTCGGCAAAATCAATCTGTTCCGATAGCAGCCCTTCAATTGCTGTGTTGTATGAGGTGGGCAGTATGATTTCAATTTTTCGACCAATTTTTTTCTCCAGAAAATTCAGTAAAGATCGATAATGTTGCGCTTGTTCGATTGCGTTTGTTTTGGTCATAAAAGAAAAATGTAAAGGATTAGGGTTGCTGCATTCTTTTGACTGCGCTACGGATATATAAAAAACAAATACCAGAACCAGGGTAAGAATTAAAAAGCGCTTCACGGGCATAGTTTCTCTTTGATTAATAATTGCCTTATTGCATTGTCAGGGACAGGACGACTGAAAAAATAGCCCTGTACTTCGTCACAGCCGGATGCTCTCAAATAGACCAACTGTTCGCTGGTTTCGACACCCTCGGCAACGACTCGCATCCCCAAGTTATGAGCTAACGCAATGGTAGACGTCACAATCACCGCATCGTCATGACTATTACGAATGTTTGAGATAAAGCTTCGATCAATCTTGATGGTATGGATGGGCAAATTTTTGATATAGCCCAAACTGGAGAAACCGGTACCGAAATCATCAAGGGCGATATGTATTCCAGAATCTGCTATATGATTAAGGATGGCTTTAGCCGTCTCAATGTTTTCTACCAGACTACTTTCCGTCAATTCTATCTGTAGATACTTGGATTCAAGACCATATTGCTCCAAGCATTGAGTAAGGTATTTAGCGAGTGTATCGCTTTTAAGTTGTTGTCCGGAAACATTGATTGCCACTGGTACTATTGGTATCCCTGCAGATTTCCATGCGGAAATTTGACGGCAACTGGCTTCTATCACCCAGTTTCCCAGTTCGATGATATGCCCGGTATTTTCTGCCAAAGGAATAAAAGTATTCGGAAATATTAGTCCGTGCTCAGGATGTTGCCAACGTACCAAGGCTTCAAGCCCAACAATCCGATAAGAAGAAAGATCAATTTTCGGCTGAAAATGTAATACAAACTCGCCATTTTTTATTGCTGTAGAAAAATGTTGATCTAAAGTGAACTCAAGAATATTTTCAGTATTAAGGCTGGCATCAAAGAATGTATAGGAGCGGTTTTTGGAGTGTTTGGATTGGTACATAGCCAAATCTGCATTTTTCATAAGTGCAATAATTTCATTACCATCACGTGGAAAAATAGCGATACCAACACTGGGATAAATCTGTAAATCATGATTCGCCAAGTCGAGGCAGGGTTGGCTTACTGTTTCAACTATTTTTTTAGCGACACCAGTGATATCCTTTTCATTTTGCAGTCCGGTTAGCAAGATTACAAACTCATCCCCGCCAAAGCGCGCAATCACATCAGTTTTGCGTAACGTTGATTGAAGCCGGTCAGCAACGGTCTGTAAGAGTAAATCACCTACATGGTGTCCCAAGCTATCGTTGATTGCCTTGAACCGATCCAGATCAATAAATAACACGGCATAGTGCAATCGGTTACGTTTTGCATGAATTAAATATCTGCTGGCTAATTCTGTGAATTTGTTTCGGGTATAAAGGCCGGTCAGGTAATCAGTTTCTGCCAGATCGAAAGCTTTTTGCTTCTCATCATGGAGTTTCAAGATAAGTTCGTTTTTATCAATTTCTGATGTAACCAATGCCATGAAGGCTCGCTGTTTTCGTTGGATAGCAAACGCAATTAATATCATGGAGATGATAACCACCATCGTTAAAAAAAATACCAGCAGTAGCGCTTCTCTTTTTTTCTCTCTGAAACTCTTCAACATCTCATTGATTTCCTGACTTACAATAATAGAGAAGGGATGCCGGTCTGAATGCTGGTAAGTGATTATGCGAGAAACTTGGTCTTGAAAAAGTGGCTTAAAATCAACGAAAGGGTTTGTCGAGTTGGCGGTGGTAATGTTTGATGTTATCAATGCACTCCCGCCAAATTCAAGCCCGGCTATACTGGCACGGGCAATTTCCTGGCTATCATCTGTCACAATATTGATGATCTCAGTCATACCCATTGCCAAGTTTTGATTAAGGCGTAAAAGATAACCAAGGTCTAGGACCAAAAGAAGTACACCAGTATTTTCTTCGCGGCTATCCTTGACGAGATAAAGCAGGGGGATTTGCCACGCATCAGAAAGTGTTTTTGGTATGGGTCCAAAGACCATTCCAGGCTTAACATTCTGCATGTCAAGTGCCAGCCTTTGCTGAATGACAGTATTTAATGTTGCATCAGGTAGTGACGGAGCTGAAGAGAAGATCTTTTGACCATGTAGATCATAAATCTCAATTCGGTTGAAGGCTTGATCAGTGCCAAGCATGGCTGTTATTCTGGTTTGGGTAAGGGTATTTTGCTGATTTTCCAGTAACTGAGAGCTAAAGGCACAGAAGAGTTTTCCTCGATCAAGCAATTGGTTGAGATTTTCAGAGACAGTTGCCGACAGGTTATGCTGGAAAGATTTTGTATTTTCAATAACCAAGCGTTCTTGGTTTTCAATGCTTTGTAATATGTATAACCAGATTGCTAGAAGTATCAGTAATGACAGGCTTGCCGCTCCCAGCATTAAACGCCTCCAACTATTATGAGGGCCAAATAAAAATAGTTTGCCAAATACTCCTGAAATTGATCTGAACATTTGCAACCTTGTTTTTGCAAAGCTTTCATAATACGGCATACATATTACAAAATTATGAATTTCATCAGTGACAGACGCCAATATTCTGTAAATTCTTTCAAGGACTTGTGAAAAAGAGGCTTAAAAGTTTGTCACAATTAGGTAATAGTTAAGACGGATGGAGGGATAGCTACTGTGACGGGATTCTAAGTAATAGCTTTAAATGGCAACCAGATATTCACTGGAAGTTTCTGACTATCTCTTCCTTGTAGACTGCTGCCGTTAACAAGGTCCAGTTTGGATTCATAATTTGTAGCTTGGTGCTTTATAACTAAAATATCAATACGGGCCCAATTACAGGTAGCTACATGGCACCTTGCAGCAAATTATAATCTTGATTGTAATTCACAAACAGACCTACCTGCTATCTACATCATCAAGCGAAAAAACTTTAAAAAAAATATCCAAGCATCCAGAAAAATTGATAATGCGCGGTGGCCATGCGTAGTAAATAGCTTCTCGCCCAGTCATTAAAAATCAACAAAAATCCTGCGCTACTTGGGTATATTTATTCTTGGGCATCACCTAAAATTAAGCTTTACCATTAATGCTTGGCTATCTGTATTGTCAGCTATTTTAATAGGGAAACTTTTTCTTTATCCACTATATAATTATGGTATCTTTCTTTCTGAGTTAGAGAGGGTTAGTAATTTTATTGGAAAAGTCTTTCATTTTTTTGGTCGACGAAAATCATGGCTTCTAATTTTTTTAAGCCGTGGTGCATTTATTAGATAATTTGACGCTACTTACGGAGCGATAAAATGGATGGGAAGTTGGATCAGTGGAAAGAATTAGCTAACTCTGAAGTAAAAAGAATGGGTAAGACTGTCGATGATTTGGTTTCCAAGACCTTGGAGGGTATTGATATCAAGGCGCTTTATACTGCCGAAGATATTAAGGATTTAGAAACCATTGATTCCCTGCCGGGTATTTCTCCCTTTGTCCGTGGCCCAAAAGCTACCATGTATACCGCCAGACCTTGGACAATCAGGCAGTATGCCGGTTTTTCCACTGCCAAAGAATCCAATGCTTTTTATCGCAAGAACTTGGCTGCAGGCCAAAAAGGTCTTTCTGTAGCGTTTGATTTGGC
Source organism: Methylobacter sp. S3L5C (assembly GCF_022788635.1). NCBI lineage: Bacteria > Pseudomonadati > Pseudomonadota > Gammaproteobacteria > Methylococcales > Methylococcaceae > Methylobacter > Methylobacter sp. S3L5C. The sequence goes on from NZ_CP076024.1 coordinate 2,308,079, forward strand.
AACTCATCGTGGCTACGATTCCGATAATCCCCGTGTAGAAGGCGATGTTGGTAAGGCTGGCGTAGCAGTTGATAGCGTTGAAGATATGAAAGTGTTGTTTGATCAGATTCCTCTTGATCAGATGTCGGTTTCCATGACCATGAACGGGGCCGTTATCCCGGTTTTAGCCTTTTATATTGTTGCTGCAGAAGAACAAGGTGTGGCACAAGCATTATTAACCGGTACGATTCAGAACGATATCTTGAAGGAATATCTGTGCCGTAATACTTATATTTATCCGCCGACGCCCTCGATGCGGATTATTTCCGACATCATTGAATATTGTTCAAACAATATGCCCCGTTATAACACGATTAGTATCAGTGGCTACCACATGGGTGAAGCGGGTGCGAACTGTGTTCAGCAAGTGGCATTTACTATTGCCGATGGTATTGAATATATAAAGGCTGCCATCAAGGCCGGTCTGAAAATTGATGATTTTGCGCCGCGTCTCTCGTTCTTTTTTGGCATAGGCATGAATTTGTTTATGAACGTGGCCATGCTGCGTGCAGCCCGTTTCCTATGGAGTGATGCAGTCGAACAGTTTGGTGGCAATGAGCAATCCAAGGCCCTGCGTACTCACAGCCAAACCTCTGGTTGGAGTTTAACCGAGCAAGATCCCTATAACAATATTATCAGAACGACCATTGAAGCCTTATCGGCAACGCTGGGTGGAACGCAATCCTTGCATACCAATGCCTTTGATGAAGCGCTGGGTTTGCCAACCGAGTTCTCTGCCCGCATTGCCCGTAATACCCAGATTATTCTGCAAGAAGAGTCCGAGATTTGTAACACCGTTGACCCATTGGCCGGCTCTTACTATGTTGAAGCGCTGACGGATACCATCGTTCAGGAAGCCCGCAAGATTATGGCCCAAATCGATACTGCAGGCGGTATGGCCAGAGCCATTGAGCTGGGGATTCCCAAGCATATGATTGAAGAGGCGGCAGCAGAAACGCAATCGCTGATTGATCAAGGCAAACGTGTCATTGTGGGTGTCAATAAGTACAAGTTGCAAAAAGAAGAAGCCGTTAATGTTATGGAAATTGATAATCAAGCAGTTCGCGAAGAGCAAATTGCCAACTTGCAGCAGATTAAGCTCGCCCGTAACAGTGCCGATGTTAAAGAGACTTTGGCGAAAATTCGTGTTGTTGCCAAAGAGGGTGGTAATTTGCTGGCAGCAGCTATCGACGCGGCTCGTGTTCGCGCTACTCTGGGTGAAATTTCTGATGCGATGGAAACTGTTTTTGGTCGTTACTTGGTGCCTAGTGAGTGTGTAACGGGTGTCATTTCCAGAGAGTATCATAACAGTGAAAAAGGAGCCTGTGAGTTTGACGAGGTTAAGCAGTTGGTTGATGATTACGCTAACAACGAGGGTCGGCGTCCACGAATTTTGATTGCCAAGATGGGGCAAGATGGACATGATCGTGGTGCAAAAGTGATAGCCAGTGCGTACTCTGATTTTGGCTTTGATGTTGATTTGAGTCCGATGTTTTCGACACCGGAAGAAATTGCCAAGCTGGCCGTAGAAAATGATGTGCATTTTGTGGGCGCGTCTTCTCTGGCTGCCGGACACAAGACGCTCGTACCTGAGTTGATTAAACAATTGCAGGTGTTTGGCCGTGGCGATATTAAAGTGATTGTCGGTGGGGTGATTCCGCCACAGGATTACGATTATTTGCTGGAGCGTGGTGTAGCCAAAATTTATGGTCCGGGAACGCAGATGATCAAGTGTGTCCGTGAAGCGATGGAGCTTTTGAACCAAGAATGATTAATGCGATGAGTGCCGATGAAATCGTCGCAGAAATTTTAAATGGCAATAGAGCCATTCTTGCCCAAGCCATGACTATCATTGAGAGTATGCACCCCAAGCACTATAAACTGGCGGGTGACATTATAGATAAAGTAATGCCGTTGGTGGGCAAAGCCAGGCGAATCGGTATTACCGGTGTTCCGGGTGCCGGCAAAAGCACGCTGTTGGAAGTGTTGGGTATATATTTGATTAATAGTGGTTTAAAAGTAGCCATTATTGCGATTGATCCCAGTAGCAGTATTAGTGGCGGTAGCATTCTTGCCGATAAAACCAGAATGACGACTTTGCTTAGAGAGTATAACGCCTTTATCCGTCCTGTTCCTTCCGGCGGTCATTTGGGCGGGACCAGCCGAAGAACCAGAGAGCTGACTTTTCTTTTGGATGCGGCGGGCTTTGATGTTGTATTTATTGAAACGGTGGGTGTGGGTCAGTCTGAAATTGAGGTGGCTAACGTAGTCGACTTTTTCTGTCTGGTACAAATTGCCGGGGCAGGAGATGAGCTTCAAGGTATTAAAAAAGGGGTTATGGAAGTCGCGGATTTAATTATTGTCAATAAGTGCGATGGCGATAATAAAGTGATGGCTGAAATTGCCCGAAGTATGTTTAAAAATGCGTTGCAGATAGTAAAGCCAAAATATAGTGAGTGGCAGGCACAGGCGTTAACGTGTAGTGCAAGAAATAATACGGGAATAAAAAACATTTGGGATGTTGTGGACAGATTTTATGCCACTATGCAGCCTAATGGAACCGTGTCATCAATACGCAAGCGTCAAAATATACGCTGGATGAAACAGCAGATTGAGGAAAATGTAATCAATATGATTTATAACACTCAGGATATTAACGAGCTATACAGTAAAGCGAAAGCCAGTGTGGAGTGTAATCAGCTTTCTCCACGAAACGCCGTAGAGACTATCAGTCAATACATTGCAGAAAAACTAACTTATGACGTTTTGAAATGAATCACTATGAATTTGTAAAGGTTGAACTCAACGACAGGGTCGCTATTATTGAGTTTAATTATATAAAGAAATTGAATGCGTTGAGCGAATGTTTTATTCAAGATATTTTAAAAGCATTGGCAGACTTAAATGTTCCGGAGGTTCGTTGTGTTATTCTGCGAGCTGCCAAGGGCAGTAAAGTATTCTCCTCCGGTCATGATATCAGTGAGTTGCCAAAAGCCAAGCGCGATCCGCTTCCGCTAAGCTATCAAGATCCTTTACGCATTCTCACGCGCACCATTCAGCGCTATCCAAAACCGGTTATTTCCATGATTGAAGGCAGTGTCTGGGGCGGCGCTTTTGAATTGATAATGAGTACCGATATTGTTATTTCCAGTGATAAATCCACTTTTGCCATGACGCCGGTAAACTTGGGTGTTCCTTATAATGTTGTGGGAATTCATAATTTGATTCGCGATGCGGGTTTACATGTAATGAAAGAAGTTATTTTTACCGCGACTCCGATTACTGCTGAACAGGCCTTAAAAATTGGTATATTGAATCATAGTGTTCCGGATGATGAGTTGGAAGATAAAACTCTTGCCATTGCCAAGTTGATTTGTGAAAAAGCGCCGCTTGCCATAGAAGTAATCAAAGAAGAAATGCGTGTCCTGTGTGAGGCAAATGCCATTAATCCAGATGAGTTTGAGCGGATTCAAGGGCTTAGACGCTACGTTTATGACAGTCTTGATTATAGCGAAGGACTGACTGCCTTTTTTGAGAAGAGAAAACCTAATTTCATTGGAAAATAAGCCTTGTGAGGCTGCCCTTGTAAAAGTTGCCATTGATTCGCAGATTATAAACAGGGTTAATCGGTGAATCTGTGGGCGTGGCAATGTCACTAAGTTAAGCCGTTCGCTGAGCGAAGTCGAAGCGATTTTGCCGGCTTCGACTCCGCTCAGCCAACGGTTTATCTTCTCAAGAGGCACTTAACTTAACGACATTCGGTGGCGGACTATTTGTTGCACTTTCCTTACCGGTAACAGGATCAAATGATGACCCAATATTCACTATTAACCCCGGAAGAAGCGGCCAGTGTTATTAATAATAATGACATGGTTGCTTTCAGCGGGTTTACTGCCGCCGGATCTCCAAAAGTGTTGCCATTAGCCTTGGCTCAGCGAGCCAGATCTTTACATGAAAAAGGCGAAGACTTTGCCATACGCTTGATTACCGGGGCTTCTGTGAGCGCTCAGGCTGATGACGAATTGGCGGCGGCAAAATGCATTAAATGGCGTGCCCCTTATCAGTCGGCATCAGGTATGCGTAAAGCCATTAACAATAATGAAGTTGAATTTGTTGATATGCACCTTGGTGAGGTTGCGCAAATGATACGTGCCGGATTTTTTGGTGAGATAGACGTGGCAGTGATCGAAGCGGTTGATATTACCAGTGATGGCCGTGTTTTTCTGACGTCCGGTATTGGCAATTCGCCCACTTTTTTGGAGCATGCAAAAAAAATAATTATTGAAAGAAATAGCTACTTTTCCTCACGAATTACCGAGTTTGCTGATAACGTCACTTTACCCGGTCCGCCCAAGCGTCCGGTTATTCCACTTTATGGCACGATGGATAAAATAGGCAAGCCCTATGTGCAGGTTGATCCGGCTAAAATAGTGGGTATTGTCGAAACCAATCAGGCCGATCAGATTGAGGCATTTACAAAAAATGATGAGACCTGTGTACAGATAGCACACAATGTCGAAAAATTTTTACTCAATGAGCTTAATTTGCGGCGTATCCCCAAAGCCTTTTTACCGATTCAAAGTGGTGTCGGTAATATCAATAACGCAGTGATGAATACCTTGGGTAAAAATCCCGATATTCCAACATTCACCTTATTTTCCGAAGTCCTGCAAGACTCTGTTGTTGATTTGCTTTTGAGCGGCAAGGTCACTGGAGCCAGTGCGTCCAGTTTGACGATTACGCCCGATAAACTGCAAACCATTTTTGATAATATGGACTTTTTTAGCGATAAAATTGTTCTCAGGCCGCAGGAAATTTCAAATAACCCTGAGCTGATCAGGCGTCTTGGTGTGATCGCTTTAAATGTCGGTCTGGAATTTGATATTTATGGTCATGCCAATTCATCGCACGCGTTAGGTTCCGATTTAATGAACGGTATCGGCGGCAGTGGAGATTTTGAGCGTAATGCTTATCTGTCCATTTTTATGGCTCCATCCATAGCCAAGGGTGGCAGAATATCATCGATTGTGCCTATGTGTGCCCATGTTGATCATAGCGAGCATAGTGTCAAGGTGATTATTACCGAGCAAGGTATTGCTGATTTGAGAGGCTTGTCGCCCTGCCAGCGGGCTAAAGTTATTATCGAAAATTGTGCGCATCCGATGTATAAGGATGCGCTGTATCGGTATTTATCTACTTGTAAGCCGGGTCATATACCGCATGATTTACATCATGCTTTTGATATGCATATCAAGTTTCTGGAAACCGGCAGTATGTTGTAATGTTCGCTTCGGCTCCGCTCAGCGAACAGTTTAAGTCAATAGTATTGGGCTTAACCTTCTTGCCCATCACTTCGTGCGCTGGTTAAAATGGGTGCATAGACAAACATAAACAAAGAAAAAGCTGCCAGCCAGGATAGCGTTGAGCCATAAATGATCAGGTTGTACCAGTTGGGTAATGCGAGCGGTAATAACACCCTGAGCAAGGCGGCGACATTAATTAATACAAATCCCACAGCCATGGCATTTGAGACTCTGAGAGCCCGGCCGGTATGGCCTAACGATACTCTGGTCATCATTCCCAGTGTTAACACACCGATGCCGCCAAGGGTAAAGGCATGCAGGGCCAACGAGGGTAATACCCAGGAATAGGCAGATAGTGCGGTTAATATAAAGCCCAGTATAATCCACGCATAACCGGTATAAAGTATCCATAACAATGGTACATACCAGATACGTTGCACATACCAGCCAGCGAGCCTTGCACTATTGACCGCCACAGCGAAAATAGCGGATAGCGCTAAAAACAGGCCTGAAACCGCCGATAGTTGCAAAGCAAAAACAGTGACAGCCGAGCCAATGGATAAGGCATCCAGTAACGGATTTTTGATGATCAGCGTGCCATGTAAACCGCGTTCGGTAAAAAACGGAAATACCCTGCCGGCAATGACCAGAATCATGATGATGATAATGGCAACGACCAGTTGAATGCCGATCCATGCAGTGTTTTGGCATAATCCCAGCATTTCGGCATGTATCAAAGCATTACCCAAAGTTAATAGCAATAACAGGCCGATAAAAACCAGGCTTTTGAAATGTCTGGCCTGGATAACGGGTTTGCTGATTTGATAAGCCAAAACGGGCAGGAAAGCAAAATCAATGAAGGCAATAAAAGTATCCGGTAATAAACCGGCATAAAAAGGCAGAATGCGTCCATAAAGCCATAACAAAGCCAAGCCTGCTAATTTATCGCCGGTTAACGTGGGTTTGCCTGTCCAGTTTTTAACGGCGGTTAATAAAAATCCGGCAATAACGGCAACGGAATAACCCAGCAGCATTTCATGGGCGTGCCAATAACTGCTGGAGAAATAATTTTCAGCGCTTAAGGTGCCTTTAAAAATAGCATTCCAAAGCACGATTAAAATAAGTGCCGATGACCCGGCCAAGGCAAAGAAAACTCTAAATCCCAAGCCTAGAAGAGGGGTGTCAAAAATTTTATGTGTGTTCATAGGGTTGTATTTTCCAGCCAATCCAGCTCAGCATTTGAGAAGCCTGCAATTATACGCATTTCTCTGTTAAAAGGGCCTTTTGGCTTGCCGCCCTTATAATATTGTTTTATTAACTGACGATATTTAGCTTCAGGTTCAAGTCCTTGTTGCTCGCAAACCCATTTAAACCAGTATGATCCACGTTCTACATGCCCTACCTCATCGGTTAAAATGCGGTTTAATAGGGCAACGCTGGCATCATCACCCAGGTGCGTAAATTTGGTGATGACAGCAGGCGTGACATCCAGTCCACGCGCTTCCATACAGCGCGGCACCATCGCTAATCTGGCCAGTAAGTCATCAGCTGTATCGGTGGCATGATCCCACAAGCCGTTATGGGCGGGTAAATCGCCATAATTGACCCGCATGGTCTGCAAATGTTTGCTGAGTAATTCAAAATGCTGTGCTTCTTCATCAGCAACACGGAGCCAATCCTGATAAAATTGATCGGGCAGGCCGCGAAAACGATAAAGCATGTCCCACGCCAGATAAATTGCTATAAATTCAACATGAGTAATGGCGTGAAAGAAGGCTGCAATACCTTCGGTACTGCCGAATTTTCGTTTGGGCATATCACGTGGGGGCAATAATATCGGTCGGTCAGGAAACGTTACCTGCTCAATCGGTAATACTGGCTGTTCAGATAACAGGCTTAATTGACCGTTTTCCAGAGTTTGCCAAGCCTGGTGGGTCAATGCCAGTTTTTCGTCTATAGTGGTCTTAAGCAAACACGCTTCGGCAAATTTAAATATATTTTTCATTACTGATAGATTACTGATACATGATTAAAATTCTGGATTTCGCGTTATTGTTATTTTATTGCCTGTTTATTTACTGGCTTTCTGATCAATCCTCTCTTAAAAGTCCTTTTGATTTCGGCTTTGACTATCAAGATAAACTTTATCACGCGGGTGCCTATTTTATTCTGGCGTTGTTGGCATGGCGCAGTTTTAAACATTTGATTGATTCGCCTATTATACTGGCTTTATTGAGTATAGCCTTTTGCAGTTTATATGGCTTATCTGATGAATGGCATCAGTCATTTGTCGTTGGACGTGAGTCAGATAGCGCTGACTGGGTTGCCGATACCAGTGGCGCAATGTTGGCGATATTATTACTGTATAAGCTTACGAAAATAGCTAGAATATACGTTTTACCCCTACCTTGATAGAAATTCATGGCCAAAGATATTCGCATTGAACGATACAGCGGCGCAGCGCTGCATCGTTATATTTCCGAACTTGCGCGCTTAAGAATTGAAGTGTTTCGTGATTTTCCTTACTTGTATGACGGGGATTATGATTATGAAAAAAAATATCTGCAACTCTATATTGATATACCTGAAAGCGTTGTTGTCTTGGCATTTGATGGCGATAAAGTGGTAGGTGCTTCGACCGCCATCCCCATGCAATATGAAACCGACCCGATTAAAAAGCCTTTTCTTGAGCAGGGTTACCCGCTTGATGAAGTGTTTTATTGTAGTGAGTCGGTGTTAAATAAAAACTATCGTGGCTTGGGTTTGGGGGTGCGGTTTTTTGAGGAGAGAGAAGCACATGCCAAAGATCTGGGTGGTTTTAAAACGCTTACTTTTTGTTGCGTAGAAAGGCCTGTCGATCATCCGCGCCGTCCGGAAAATTATGTTCCATTGGATATGTTTTGGAACAAACGTGGCTATGTTAAACACCCGGAACTTAATACCACTTATCTCTGGAAGGATTTGGATGACACGCAAGAAACTGCTAAACCGATGATTTTTTGGCTTAAAGATGAACGTTAAAATTGCAGCGGCTCAGTACAATATCAGTTTTTTGGAAGATTGGGAGGCTTATCAACAAAAAATTGAACGCTGGGTTGTCGAGGCCACCACACAAGAGGCTAAGATTTTAGTATTCCCTGAATATTTCAGTATGGAGCTGGCATCATTGTTCAGCGAAGAGATCTATTCATCATTAAGCCGGCAGCTAGAGGCCATACAGTCATTGCATGATGATTTTATAGGGTTGTTTAGGGAGTTAGCCGAACAATACCAGTGCATTATTCAGGCAGGTACCTTTCCGGTGCGTATCGATTCTGTAATTTATCGAAACCGCGCTTATTTATTTATGCCTGACGGTCAGTTTGATTATCAGGATAAATTGATGATGACTCGTTTTGAAAATGAACAATGGCTAATTAAAGGCGGCAAGAAATTAAAGTGTTTTGATAGCCCATACGGAAAAATTGCTATTAACATTTGTTATGACAGTGAGTTTCCACTCCTGGCAAGAGCTCAGGCTGAAGGGGGATGTGTGTTGATTTTAGTGCCCAGTTGTACTGACACATTGGCAGGTTATCATCGCGTTAAAATAGGTTGTCAGGCAAGAGCGCTGGAAAATCAGTGTTATGTTGTTCAGGCCTCGCTGGTAGGCAATGCTGAATGGTCCGAAGCTGTTGACATTAATGTCGGGGCAGCGGCTATTTACACACCGGTAGATAAGGGCTTTCCTGATGATGGCGTGTTGTTGGTTGGTACCTTTAACGCAGTCCAATGGGTGATTGGCGAGATCTCACCCAATGACTGCGAAATGGTACGAAACCATGGTCAGGTTTTTAATTATAAGGATTGGCCGTTGCAAGCCCCCTTTATTAATTAAAAACGGACTCAAAAGAAAAACCGTTGGTTTGTAAAATTTCTTTTAATTTCTTCAAGCCTTCAATTTGGATTTGCCGAACGCGCTCCCGGGTGACATCCAGCTCTTGGGCTACCTGCTCAAGGGTTGCTTCTTCATAACCGCAAATACCATAGCGCCTGCAAACTACTTCACGTTGCTTTTCAGGTAGCTCAAGCACGCATTGGGTAATGTTATTTTTCATGCAGTCTTTCTGTATTTGCTCGTCATGTGCCAAAACATCGGTATCTGAAATAGAGTCAATTAAAGGATTCTCAATATTCTGGGCTCCCGGTACATCAACTGAAATTACCCGATCATTAAGTTTTAGCATCCTTTCAACTTTGTCTAGCGGTTTATTCATATAATCAGCAATATCCTGGGCGCTGGGATCATGCTCAAGAGTTTGTACCAAATGGCGCTGGGCCTTTAGGTAAGTATTCATTTCTTTGACAATATGAATAGGTAAACGAATAGTTCGAGTCTGATCCATAATAGCCCTTTCAATGGTTTGTCTTATCCACCATGTTGCATACGTTGAAAATCTAAAACCTTTTTCAGGGTCAAATTTTTCAACTGCACGGATTAATCCCAGATTACCTTCCTCAATCAAATCCAATAAAGGCAAACCTTTATTCAGGTAACGGTAGGAAATTTTTACGACCAGGCGCAGGTTGCTTTCAATCATAATCTTACGAGCAACCTGATCCCCTTGAAGGGCTTGAGTGCCATAGATTTTTTCCTGATCGGCTGTCAATAGCTTGGATTGACTAAGCTCATTCAAATAGGTTCGGGTCGCATCGAATTCACTGTTATTGCTTGTTTTAGGCGATAGTATCCCTTGCTTTTTAGGTATAACGGCTGCTAAATCATCATCATCAAGATCTTCGTCGTCAAAAGACAAGTCTCCATGGTACAAAATAGCTGTTTGATCGTGTGCTTGGTCTAATGCTTCATTCATCATATTAACTTCCTGGTTGATTAGCTTAGGTAATGCGCATTAAGTATCATGATCACTTTAAAACCGACGTGTTTCATCCTGAGGGTAGCCTAAGGATGACATTATCAAAGCACAAATTAGCCGATATTTTAGAGCGTATGGTCTTAATGCTTCATTTAACACATCAATTGCGTTGATGATGATTTTTCCATGGATTACCCGGCATCACAATAGGTACAACTACTTAGGTATTACTACGTAAGTGTTTGTACTTATTGACGTGGTGTTAATAGTATGGGTATTATTTTCTAGGTAGAAGATTCAGCGGGTTAACAGGTTTGCCTTTTTTTCTTATTTCAAAATGCAAATATGAGCGCTTTATTCCGGCCTTGCCCACCTCTGCGATAATTTGTCCTTTTTGTATATATTGTCCTTCCTTGGCCAAGAGTCGGCTATTATTGGCATAAGCGCTTAAATAAACAGAATTGTGTTTTATAATTAATAACTTACCGAAGCCAATCAGGCCTTGTCCGCCATAAACAACGGTTCCTGCTTCAGTCGCTTTTACTGACTGTTGCTGCTTGACTGCTATATCAATGCCTTTATTATGAGAGGGAGAAAAGCTTTTTAAAATTTTGCCTTTAATAGGCCAGCCAAAGCTTAGCGTAACCTTTTTTTTATCGTTTAGTGAGGTAATTGAGTTTTTTTGTGAGTTCTTCTGTTTTTTTACAGTATCGAGTTTAGCTGACTGTTTTTTATCAATACTGCCAACTTTTGACGTTGATTTAATAGCTATGGGAGTGGTTTTTTTTGTTGTTATAGCGGGTCTTTTTCTGGTGGCAATGTTTTCTTTGGGGCTTTTAAATCCTGCCGATAAAGTAGCAGGAGACGATTTTTTGTTCCGGAGTGATGGTTGTTGAAAGGTATTTAGGGAAGCTGAATCGATAGAATTAGCGGGCCGTTGATAGACTACTGACTGGCGTTTTTTTATATCATTGGTAGTAATCAAGTGCTTTTTATTTAAAGGCTGATTGCCGGGTAAAAAAACTTGTCTATCTTCGAAAGATTCATTGTTATTAGTCATTAGAGGTGCGTAATAACCATCTGTTGTACAGGCAGTTAACACAGAAAATCCTACCAGGATGACAATAAAATAAAGCGTTGAATAAAAGAAATACATGGATTATTTTATTTTCAATAAAATCTTTTTAGCCAAATTTATTTTCGCAGCCAAATAATCGGAGCCACCGCGGTCAGGATGTATTTTTTGCATTAATTTACGGTGAGCGAGAATGATGTCCTGCTCGGATGCGCCGGGTTTTAAGCCTAAGACTTCATAAGCCTCTTCAACAGACATTTTTCCTTTCACGCTGGCATCACTTTGTTGTTGTGACGCATGTTGTTTTGAACCGTAAAATTCTTGCCACAACCGTTGCAATTGGGGCGCATAGTGTAGCAAGGTTGGCATCAATCTGAACAGATAAGCAACAGCCAAACCCAGCAACGCAAATAGCCAATTTAAGCGTCCGGTTGCCGTTAAATAAAGTAAGGTCAGGCCAATAATGCATAGCAATGACACTCTGGCATATTTTGCCAATAAAGAGGGTGAAGATTTTTGAAACGCACGCAAGCTAAAAAAGGCAATGATGACCAGTAACAGAATTAAATAAATTCGAATCAATTTTTTCTCCAGGATTAATGATCCTTAGTCAATAATACCTTAGAATAACGCATTCCACGATAACAGTCTGATGAATTGAATGCCATGCAAAATGCTCATGTCCCCATATTAGGTTTTGCTGCTTTTAGCGGAACGGGTAAAACGACGTTACTTACACAAATAATCCCGATTTTAAAACAGTATGGCTTGCGTATCGGTTTAATTAAACACAGTCATCATAGTTTTCAAATAGATCAGCCCGGAAAAGACAGCTTTCGTTTGCGAGAAGCCGGGGCTTCGCCAGTTATGCTGGTCTCAACGCATCGTCGTGCAATGATTACTGAAATTACCCCGGAACAAGAACCCCGGTTGGATGATCAGTTAAAATTATTTGATCAATCTGCACTGGATTTGATTCTTGTCGAAGGTTTTAAAGCCGAGCAATTTCCTAAAATTGAATTACATCGGCCCTCGCTTAACAAGTCGTTGCTTTACCCTAATGACCCAAACATTATTGCCATTGCTACTGATGAGGCAGTGGAAATACCGAATACTCTGACTTGGTTGGACATCAATCAGCCTGAAATGATAGCCGATTTTATTTTACAGCAATTTATGAGGCATTTATGATTGACTTATGTAGTCAGGAGCCAAAACCCTTGCTATCGGTTGAGGCGGCCTTGGCAAGAATTGAAGCGGCTTTCCGGCCTGTCGCAGAATCAGAAAATGTTTTTTTAAAAGATGCTTTAGGACGGGTTCTATCTGAATCCGTTTATTCACCGATCAATATTCCTCATGACAGAAATTCTGCCATGGATGGTTATGCTTTCTCCAGTCAGGATGCTCACCATGAACAACCTTTTACCCTGACTTTAGCCGGCACTTCATGGGCCGGACGTCCTTTTAAGGGACCTTTACCTCCAGGATACTGTATCCGTATTTTTACCGGTGCAGTATTGCCTGATGAAGCCGACTCAGTGGTGATGCAGGAACAGGTTTTTGTTAAAGGACAAGTGATACATTTTTTAGCGAAAGCACGTTTGCGACAAAATATCAGAGAGATAGGTGAAGATATCCGGGAGGGTAGTTTATTGTGTACCGCTCCCAAAAAGTTGAATGCTATCGATCTTGGTTTGTTGGCTTCAGCAGGTATTGATAAACTTGTCGTTAAGCGGCCTGTCAAGATAGCCTTTTTTTCTACCGGAGATGAGTTAACGGCATTAGGCCTGCCATTGGTATCCGGGCAAATATACGACAGCAACCGTTATATGTTAGGTGGGCTATTAACTGATGCCAGTTACTGTGTCACGGATATGGGTGTAATCGCTGACAATAAACAGTTGCTGGAGGAGCGTTTTATTGATGCTGCAAAAAATCATGATGTGGTTATTACTACCGGTGGTGCATCGGTAGGTGAGGCCGATTATGTTAAAGAAATACTGGAGCGTTGTGGCGAGGTGGATTTTTGGAAAATCGCTATCAAGCCCGGAAAACCTTTGGCTTTCGGAAAAATAGGTGACTGTTATTTCTTTGGGTTACCGGGTAATCCTGTGGCGGTTATTGTCACTTTTCAGCACTTGGTAGTGCCGGCGCTTAAGCAGTTGTCCGGCGTATCTGCTATAAAACCTTGGCAATTAACAGCAACATGTACGTCACTATTAAAAAAAGCTCCTGGACGCCAGGAATATCAGCGGGGAATCTTAAGTCAGGATCAATACGGCGAATTTTTTGTGGCATCATCGGGAAAGCAGGGTTCAAATATACTCAGTTCGATGAGTCAAGCCGATTGTTACATGGTGTTACCCATTGAATGCCAGGGTGTTGAAGTGGGTGATAAAGTAAAGATTGAGCTGATACGGAATGCTGAAATTATTTAGCTGATAAATTCATTGTTTATTGGATCGCTATCAGTCGTAAATGTTGGAGTCAACGTGTTAAAATATTTTTTGTGATTCGATTGGGCTTAATACGCTATTAAGGCTTTTGAGATCATCCCTTACTTAGGTGGTTTCCTGCGAAAAATAGACTCCAACGTGTGGGTCTTTTTATTCATTTCTTGCGCTGTCAAAATAGTTATGTAGCCAGCTACGCAGCTGTTTTTCCGCTTTGTTGTGAACAAAATTCCTGCGCTGTCGGGGTATATTTATTTTTGGAGATCACCTTAAGTTTTATATAAACAATCACTTTAGCCGTTTGGCAAAAGTATTAATTAAGCTGTGGAGATAATTATGCATAATGTCACGTTGATAAAGGGTGATGGTATCGGTCCTTCAATTATAGATGAGGCCGTAAAGATTATTGATGCGTCAGGCGTAAAAATTCATTGGGAAGAAGCGTATGCTGGAATGGCTGCTTTTGAAAAATTTGGTACGCCGCTACCTGATGAAACCCTGGCATCGTTTGATAGAACCCGCTTGGCTTTTAAAGGTCCTTTGACGACTGTTGTTGGAACCGGATTTAGAAGTATTAATGTGGCTTTGAGGCAGAAATACGAACTGTATGCCAATGTCCGTCCGGCTAAAAGTTGGCCGGGTATAAAAACACGTTACGAAGATGTCGATATTGTTATTGTCAGGGAAAATACCGAAGGCCTGTATTGCGGGCTTGAGCATTATCTTACACCTAAAAAAGATATCGCTGAAAGTCTGGCCGTGGTCACCCGAGTAGCTTCAGAGCGTATTATCGATTATGCTTTTAAATATGCACGGGATAATGATCGACAAAAAGTTACCGTTTGTCATAAGGCCAATATTTTAAAATATACCCAAGGCTTGTTTCTGGATATTGCCAGAGAAACGGCGGTGCGTTATCCCGATATTCAGTTTGACGAAAAAATCGTTGATGCCGCTTGTATGCACATGGTTATGAATCCGCAGCAGTTTGATGTTGTCGTCTGTACCAATATGTTTGGTGATATTTTATCGGATTTGACGGCCGGTCTGGTCGGTGGGCTGGGCTTGATTCCCGGTGCCAACATAGGTGCTGACGCAGCACTATTTGAAGCAGTGCATGGTAGTGCACCCGATATAACCGGAAAAAATCTGGCTAATCCTATTGCCGTTATTATGGCAGGCGTGATGATGTTGAATCATCTGGGCGAAACCCAGGCTGCAGCTCGCATTAAAAATGCGGTTGAAAAAGTGGTTAATGAGGGCAAGTTTGTTACCCAAGACCTTAATCCGCAATCAAAATGTGGAACGATCGAAATGGGTAATGCCATTTTAGACGCCATGCGATAATCATCATAAGTAAAAATCGTAATTTATAGAATCCTGGGGTCGTCATCGTCTTGACGATTCCAGGAATCAATTGTTACTGCCTTCAAAGTCTACTGCGTAAAAAACAATTTAGCCGTGCGGCGTAAATGAGCTCATTCTTTGAGAGGCATCGCCACAGGGTTTGTTTGCTTAAAAAGGCAACAAGATTTGCCCGTTTTATTTTTTTTGCAAGGGCCGGATTGACTGTCAAGTAAGAAAATTTTCCGGGTTACGTTATCGATCGCTACTGCCGATGGCTTGTTTTCAGGTATAATTTAAAACATTTTTAACTTGAAACACGAAGGCGTTATGTCAAAAATCAACAAAGTTGTACTGGCTTATTCTGGAGGTTTGGATACTTCCGTTATTCTTAAGTGGTTACAGGATGTTTATGCCTGTGAGGTGGTCACTTTTACGGCAGATTTAGGACAAGGCGAAGAAGTTGAGCCAGCACGGGAAAAAGCCAAGGCTGCCGGTATAAAAGATATTTTTATTGAAGATTTACGTGAAGAATTTGCACGTGATTATGTTTTCCCCATGTTTCGTGCCAACACTATTTATGAAGGCGAGTATTTACTGGGTACTGCAATTGCACGGCCTTTAATTGCCAAACGCTTGATTGAAATCGCCAATGAAACAGGTGCTACCGCCATTTCTCATGGCGCTACCGGTAAAGGCAACGATCAGGTGCGTTTTGAGTTGGGTGCTTACGCCTTGCGTCCTGATATACAGGTTATTGCGCCGTGGCGTGAATGGGATTTAAACTCAAGGCAAAGTCTGCTGGCTTATGCTGAAAAACATGGTATTTCTGTAGAACAGAAAAAAGGCAAAACCTCGCCTTATTCAATGGATGCCAATTTACTGCATATCTCTTATGAAGGTCGTATCTTGGAAAATCCCTGGACAGAACCCGAAGAAGATATGTGGCGCTGGACAGTTTCACCGGAAGCGGCACCCGATACAGCGACTTATATTGAACTGACTTACCAACAAGGCGATATTGTTGCCATTGATGATGTGCCTTGTTCACCTGCGACGGTTCTGGAGCAATTAAACAAAATTGCAGGTAGCAATGGTATCGGTCGCCTGGATATTGTTGAAAATCGCTACGTGGGTATGAAGTCACGCGGCTGTTATGAGACACCTGCGGGTACGGTTATGCTAAAAGCCCATCGTGCGATTGAGTCATTAACCCTGGATCGGGAAGTGGCGCATTTAAAAGATGAGTTAATGCCACGTTACGCATCATTAATCTATAACGGTTATTGGTGGAGTCCTGAGCGCCTTATGTTGCAAACCATGATTAATGCGTCGCAAGAAACCGTGAATGGTAAAGTCAGGCTTAAACTATATAAAGGTAATGTCGTGGTGGTTGGGAGGGCTTCTGATACCGACAGTTTATTTGATGAAAGCATTGCCACTTTTGAAGATGATGGCGGTGCTTATAACCAAAAAGATGCCGAGGGTTTTATTAAGTTAAATGCGCTTAGAATGCGTATAGCAGCCGCTAAACGCTTGCGTTAATAAAGCCGATAAAAATTAAGGGACAAATTTTATTTAGCTTGTATAATTCTGTTTCAGGTTGCCGTGATGGTTGTTTTATTATCATTCCGGCTATAAAAAATAATAGTAATCCAGCCGGGATATTCGTTGTTACCTGGTTTGAGAGGAAGTAAATAATGAGTAAGTTACACGAGACGAAATCAGATATTGTAGTTCTGCAAAGAATACCTTCTCATCATGGCTTGATGAAAGTGAATCGATGGTTAAGAGCTACGGTTTTTTTCTTGATGACTGTTATTGTTATCACCGGTTTTTTCTTCCTTCCTGCCAATGACCTAACCCACTTTAAAAAGGCTGAAGTGACTGTTACTGAAATGAATCCCGTATTATCTGCTGAAGTTAATATCTTGAAAGGGCAGTTTGTTGGCTTGGTCAGTGGTTCAATTGAAAGTAAATTAAGAGCATTAGAGCAAAGTATTCAACTCGGCTCAGTTTCTGCCTCATTAGGTACCATTGAGGATTTGAAAAATGACATGCAAGTTCTGCGCTCTTATTCAGAGCCTGTTAAAAAAGCGAAAGTAATTATTCCTAATGAGCAATTAATGCAGGAAATGTCTGAGTTAAAGCGCCTTGTTTATCTGACAATTGCTTCTTGTGGATTGATGCTGGCGGCAGTTGCCGGTATCTGGTTTAAAAATCGTTATCGCCTGCCTTATAAAGCAACCATCATGCATTATTTAGGCAAAAAATAATGCCGGGGCTACCTTTTTAGTCGCCCTAAAATTATATTCGCCCATAAAAAAGCCGCCCCAGTCAATGATTAGGGCGGCTTTTTTTGTACTGCTTTTTATATATTATTTACTGCTGATATAAGCATATAAGGCGTCAACAGCTTGATCTTCGCCATATCCTGCTTTTATAACAGCTTTGTTTGCCATAATTTCTGCGATAGCTTTTGGCATGCCGCCTTTACCTTCTTTCAGAACTTTTTCAAATGACGCTCTGTCCAAAGTGCCCGCTTTAATATTGGCACTTAACTGTGGATTTGAAGCGATATCGTGGCAAGTACCGCAACCACGGCCAAAAGCACGGTCATAAATTTTTTGACCAATTTCAAGTTGTTCGTCAGCCAATGCTGATCCACTTAAAGCGATTAAAACGATACCTGCTAATGTACCTAATGATTTTTTCATAGTGACCTCTTTTGGTGTAAAAGCCAAGAGATCAGATGATCTCTTGGCCAGGAAATTATTATATTTGATTAAAATTTAATCTAACTAAGGATAGGGAATTTAACCGAATAATTCAATCTTTTATTTCCTTGAAACGGTATTTTTGATCTTTCTTAAAGAATAATATGTGTATCTTATGAATAATTTTTGGTATTTCAAAATACTAATCAGTAGATTCTATAATTTGTCTTTTTTTAAAATAGTTTTTTGTTATTGCTATTCAATTCAATCAAGCCGACATAGGTATTAGTCATTGCCCCGTTTAAAAATTAACGACGTATTTATACCACCAAAAGCAAAATTATTACTCATAACATATTTGCAATTTAATAGCCGAATCTTGTCCTTAATATAATCCAATTGTGCGCAAGCAGGATCTATGTTTTCAAGATTGGCAGTAGCATGAAACCAGCCTTCATTCATCATGTTGATTGCAACCCATGCTTCTAGTGCTCCGCATGCTCCCAGCGTATGACCGGTAAAGCTTTTTAGCGAACTGATGGGCGTATTGGTACCAAATACGGCCGCCGTAGCATGACTTTCTGCAACATCGCCATGCACGGTCGCTGTGCCGTGAGCACTGATATAGCCGATAGCTGATGCATCCAGCTGAGCGTCCTGCAAAGCCAGGCGTATTACGGTTTCCATGCTGTGTTGGTCCGGCTGGGTTACATGCAGGCCGTCTGAATTGGTTCCGAAACCGATTAGTTCTGCATGAATATGAGCGCCACGGGCCAGCGCATGTTCGCGTTCTTCAAGAATCAGCGTTCCTGCACCTTCGCCTATGACTAAGCCATCGCGATCACGGTCAAACGGTCTTGGACTTTTTTCCGGTGTATCGTTACGAATGCTTGTGGCAAACAGGGTATCGAAGACGGCGGCTTCAGCGGCAGAAAGTTCTTCGGCACCACCAGCCACCATTAATTTCTGGTAGCCATGTTTAATGGCTTCATAGGCGTAACCTATACCTTGACTGCTTGAAGTACAGGCGCTGGATGTGGTATAAATCCGGCCGTTAATACCGAAAAAAAGGCCGATATTAACGGGTGTTGTATGCGCCATCATTCTGATATATGACGTTGCATTAAGGCCGTTGACCGTGTGGTTGAGCAGCATGTTGCCAAATTCCGCCAAGGCCTCAAAACTGCCTGCACAACTGCCATAGGCTATGCCCGTTTGCCCGTTATTAAGGCAGGGATCATTTAACAAACCGGCATCAATCAGTGCCAGTTCTGTCGCATAAGTCGCCATTAGCGCAATACGGCCCATGCTCCGGATTTTTTTTCTGGAATAATGTGCCGGCTTGATAAAATCGACAGGTGCACCCAAACGGGTATTAAGGCCGATATAGTTATCCCATTCCGGCATAAATTGAATGCCGTTAGAGTTTATTTTCAGTCGTGCTGCAACTTGTTGCCAGTCGTTGCCGATTGGTGAAAGGCCGGCCATTCCGGTCACGACCACGCGCTTTAACATAAACCACCATTGACTGATATTACTTGTCGGGTGATATAACCTGCATCTTCTGACATTAAAAAAGCGACTGCGGCAGCAACTTCTTTAGGATTACCGATTCTACGTGCCGGTATCATTTTTTTGATTTCATCCAGTGGCAGTTCATTAATCATATCGGTTGCAATTAACCCCGGAGCTACACAGTTGACGGTAATTTCGCGTTTCGCCAGTTCCAGAGCCAGTGCTTTAGTGGCCCCAATGATACCTGCTTTTGCTGCGCTGTAATTGACCTGGCCGCGGTTACCGATAATACCGGAAGCTGACGACAAGGTGACAATGCGCCCGGGCTGCCGCCTTCTAATCATCGGCATAATGACTGGTTGCAATACGTTGTAGAAGCTATCAAGATTGGTGTGTATCACACTGTCCCATTCTTCTCCTGTCAGTGCCGGAAACGCATTGTCGGCGGTAATGCCGGCATTGCAGACCACTCCATAATAAGCTCCGTAAATGTCAATATCCTGATTGATTTGTTCGGCGCATTGGCTACGGTTGGCAATATCGAATGGTAATAATCTTGCTGATTGTCCTAGCTGTTCAATTTCGGCGATCACATTTTCTGCTTGTGCTTGTTGGCTACGGTAATGGATCACCAAATCAAAGCCCTGTTTGGCCAGATATAAGGCAATAGCTTTACCTATACCTCGACTGGAACCGGTGACTAAAATTGTTTTTTTCATGATCCGGTTTTTTGCCTGGTTTCTATGAGAGGTTGATAAACATTGAGGTTGGAACTGATTTCAATACCGATGCCATGAATTTTGCAATCAAAAACCCCCAGTTTTTCGTCTTGTATAATACTCTTTATCTGTATTGTCAACGTAGAGCCAACGTTAATACTGTCGACATTACTGGTATAAAGACGTGTGCCAAGTAAAAACCCCAGCTTTATCGGTTCTCCTGACTGCTTGGACTTGATACCTCCATAAGCCGCTACTGCTTGCGCCATATATTCAATACCTACCCATGCTGGTATCGTTTTTTGGTTACCGAAAAGGCCGTCATCACGAACAACCAACTCGGCAGATAGCGTGTATTCATCATAGTCAATAATTCTATCCAACAATACCATGGAGCCGCTATGCGGGATAAGTTCCGCAATATCAGTACAATCTATCAAGCTAAAGTTCCTCAGAATTTGATTAATTTCTCTACTTATATGGGCACTTTGTAACCTAACCGTAACCCGGTTACGGTTAGGTATCTTCCAATAAGTTATTGTTTGGGTATATTAGTAACTTTCTATATAGTTAGTATAACAAACACTTGGCGTACAATTGCCTTTTGGGTTTCAAAAAACGAGTGAATTCTTATGTTCTTGCGATGATAATAGATAAATTATTGCCGCCAAACGCGAAGGAGTTGCTTTGGCAGACATTAATACTACGCTCCAGTTTATCGCCTTTTTTAACCAGATTGAGCGGTGCCAAGCCGGTATCCGACTCATCATCGTTAATATTGGGAATTAATGCCCCCTGTTCATTTTCAGCCAGTAGCATCCAACAAAAACCCAACTCCAAAGCGGCGGCCGCACCCAAGGTATGACCGGTCATGCCTTTACTGGAACTGGCTGCAACTTTGGAACCGAATATTGCATTGGCGGCTTTGCTTTCCATCCTGTCGTTTAACACGGTAGCCGTACCATGTAAATTAAGGTAATCCACCTCATTTGGCTGCTTTCCGGCATCGTTCAAGGCCTTCTTCATAGCGGTAATGACAGCTGTACCGGTCGGGTCGGGTGCGGAAAAATGATAGGCGTCGCTACTGGCTCCTATACCCAGTAATGCTACCGGCCCCGGTTCTTTGCTCAGGACAAAAAGACTTGCCGCTTCGCCGATATTAATGCCGTTGCGATGTTTGCCGAACGGTTTGCAGTAGCCTGTGCTGAGAGACTCAAGCGCGGCAAAGCCGTTAATAGTCAGATTACATAAGCTATCGGCGCCACCGACAATGACAGCGTCGCATAAATCAAGATTAATCAGGCGACGAGCCGAAGCAAAAGCCTTGCCGCTGGATGAACAGGCTGTGGAAATGGTGTAAGCGGGGCCGGTCAGGCCCAAATAGGCGCCAAGGAAATCGGCACCTGCACCCATTTGTTGTTGTTTATAATGGAAATTGTCCGGTAATGATGCGTGTTCAGCCAGATAAGCTAATGCCAGTTCAGTGCTTCTGACGCCGGATGTGCTTGTGCCCAGTACAATACCGATGCGGTCGGAACCAAATTTAGCTGTCACCTTGTCTACGGTCGCTCTGATCTGGTTTAACGCCGCCAGTAACAACTGGTTATTCCTGCACTGATAAATAGAGTATTGGGGATCTATTTCAGGCAGTTCATCTGTGCACTGTCCGACGATGGTTGCAGGTCCGAAGGCATTTGTTGCGATTAAGCCGGAACGATCGCCGGCCAACAAGCGTTTTAAGACTTCGGGCCTGGAATTTCCGGCCGCGCATAACAAGCCTAAATCATTCAGGTAAAGACTCATAATTAACCGTTTTAATGTGCAAATAGTAGTTGTAGTGATGGTTGGTTACCTTCACTTCTTTAGCCCATAGGCTGTCAGGCTGTAAATAATCAACGTCAACGCGTAGTTCATTGTGGTAATACAAGCGCCGATGTTGGCTATCAGCTTCCAGGCGCCAATAGCGAGGCAATATTTTTTGTAATTCGGCCTGTGGCCAGTAAACCAGTTGCAGATCTTTGATGATAAGTTCGGGGGAAAAACTATCCGGCAATAGCGGGCTTTTATTCAGCGTTAACGATTTGCCGTCATAGTTTAAATTGAACAGGCTGAGGCCTTCGTTACTTAATCCCGCTATCGCAACGTGTTTACTATCAAGCTCCAGTACGCAAATTAGTGTTTCCTGCCGACCTGGCCAGGATGCCGTTATTTGTTGCATAACACGCCTGGCAGGGCTTATAGGTGATGCCATGGGTATTGATTTAGCTGATTCAGACTCTTCTGGATGGGTTAATAATGCACAACTGCTTAGGCAGGCCAGGATTATTAAAGCTATTGGCAGTTGTTTAAAAATGTCACGAATCCAATCAAACTTTATTCGAAATAAAGGCGGTGTGAAAATGCGAAAAAACCAAGTGACTATAAAGCCCATGAATTTTTTGAGTTCTTGCGTAATGCCGTTATGGATAGTGGTAGTCGTTTTTAAACGGCTTTTTAATTCGCGCGGCATAATTCGACCAGTGTATCCAGTCTGGAACGGGCGTTTTTTACATAAGGATTCGCTTCATCCCAGGCATAGCCTGCGAGTATCGAACAAATCATTGTTTTGATTTTTGGTTGTTGTTTTTGGTGAAAAATTACATCCTGAAAACGTCCGTCATACCAAGCATCGACAAATACGCGAAAAGTATCGACTCCGCGCTGCAACGGGATGGCATAGTCGGTGTTCCAGTCCACGGCTTCCTGTTTAAATTGCCTGTCCAGAACAGCCGCTGCCAGGCTTGCTGATTTCATCGCAATCGTTACACCCGATGAAAATACGGGGTCCAGAAACTCGCCGGCATTACCAAGTAGGGCGTAGCCTTTGCCATACAAACTTTTTACATTCGCTGCATAGCCGGTAATCGCATTGATTTTGTCATCAAACACAGCATTTTTTAGTAACGTGCGCAAGCTGTCATCCTGGTTAATGATGTCTTTCAGGGCAATATCGTTACAATCCCACGTCTGAAAAAAATCAGTTTGTGCGACAACACCAACACTGCTGCGGCCATTGCTAAATGGAATTACCCATAACCAAACATCTTTATGGTCAGGATGAACGGTAATTCGTATTTTGTTTCTGTCAAACTGCGCATCATCAATACGATCTTCAATATGCCCAAACAAGGCTTTTCTGACCGGAAAACCGGAAGGTGATTCCAGATCCAGTAAACGCGGCAATATACGTCCGAAACCACTGGCATCGAGGACAAAATCAGCCTCATAAGTTGTTACTTCACCTGATGGGTTACGTACGTCAAGTTTTGGTTTGTCGCCTGAAAAATCAACGGCAGTTACCTCTGTCTGCCAGCGTATATCAACGCCCATTCGAACGACTTCATTGGCAAGTATTTCATCAAATCGGCCACGTTGAACCTGGAATGTAGTGCCAATACCAGCGGTAAATTTGTCTTCAAAATTAAACTCCGTGTGCTGGTCTTTGTAAGCAAAGGATGCACCATTTTTAAACTGAAAACCGGCATTAACAACGGCATCCATCATACCAGCCTGCTGGATGAATTCCATGCATTGCGGCAGCAGGCTTTCGCCTATGCTGAAGCGTGGAAATTGCTGACGCTCGAGAATGGTGACCTGATGGCCGCTGTTATGTAATAATGCTCCGGCGATACTGCCCGAAGGCCCTGCGCCGATGATAATAACTTTACACATTTGACTGGTTCCGTTTATTGTTGTGGCCTGCTTAAGAGCATACTAAAAACAGGGCCAAGTAGGTTGGCAATGAATAGTCATTGTGATTGCTTTAAAATTCTGGCGTTGGTAGATTCATTAAACTATTTTGTGGGATTTTACAGGCTTATCGTTGATGAATGTTATGGTATTTAGTTGAGTTTTTAATTATGCGCCTTACAGGTGTGTGCCAAGGTATATTTTTGTGGGTCTTGTTGCAGGCTTTTTTCTGTTCCCTGTAAGTTGTTGGTTATTGTTCATATGCCGTTAACGCTGAATAAGTTACAACGTCAACGTTTATAGAAAGTTTGAGGATGACATGGTCAACGTAGTTATAAAATTTTTTACAGGCCTGACGCTGTTATGCCTGCTGGTCGCTTGCGCTGAATTTAAAGAAGCGGGTCGGTCAATCGGCCAGACAACAAAAAATGTAACAACAGACATTGGTCATGGCTCGCGTAATACTTTTCAAGCTATCGGCAGGGGTACAAAAAGAGTCGTCAACTCGGTTACTGAAGAACAGGAACACCCCAGTGAATAGTTTAAAGCCAATTATATTTAATCGCTTGTCTGGCTTGCAGAGTTAACTGATTATTTCAGACTTCCGGCAAGTACCAGCGATGTTGCTTGTTAAATGAAAATACCAACACTGTAATGTGATGTAATGAGTGATGATGTCTGATTTTATCTTGTGTCAATGGAGCGCATGGGCTCCGGGCTTTAGTGCCAGAGATGACAGGTTGATGGAACTTGGCAACTCTGTCGTACCAGAGTGCGTACCTAAAATGCTACGGCGCCGATTAACGCCATTGGCCAAAGCTGTTTTTAATGTCGCTGATCTATGCATCAATGGAGAAAAAACATTCCCCGTCGTGTTTAGCTCTGCACATGGTGAAATATGTAAATCATTAACCATGCTTCAAACGATTCAGGCAGGTCATGAGCTTTCTCCGACAGCGTTTAGCCTGTCCGTACATAATGCTATCGCTGGCCTGTTTTCTATTGCTTATCGCAACACTCAGGAAATAACTGTTATTGCCCCGGGACAAGAAGGTATTGCCCCCGCTTTTATAGAAGCGCTCGGTATGCTGTATGAAGGTGCTGATGAAGTTCTAATTATTTTATACGATGAGCCCATTGCTGATTTTTATCCCATCGCTCCTTTTAATCTTAATAGCCCTGATCCATGTGTACTTGCATTAAGAATTGCCTTGGTCGGTGATGGTTTACCTTTTCAGCTTGACCGTTGCACGCAATCTCGTGATGATGGCGAGCATCCTGTACAATTACAACTATTTTTAAGGTTTCTTCTTGCTAAAGAGCCATCATTAAGTTTAGGCAATCAGGGGCATAGCTGGACATGGCACAAAAAATAATCCGAAAATTAAGCTATGGCTGGCGTCTTTTTGCGACAGGTTTTAGTTTTTTTATTTTCGCCATGGGCGGGTTGTTGTTGTGGTTGCTGGTTTTTCCGGTGTTGTCAGTGTTGCCAGGTAATAATTTGCAGAAGGCAAGCAGGGGACAGGGCGTTGTCCATTACAGTTTTTATGTTTTTATTGGTCTCATGCACAGAATTGGGATCATGACTTACGAAATAAATGGCCTGGAAAAACTTAATCGACCGGGACAGCTGATCATGGCTAATCATCCGACGCTGGTCGATATTGTCTTTTTAATCAGTCGTATTAAGCAGGCAAACTGCATAGTTAAAGACAGTCTTTGGCGTAATCCCTTTATGCGTGGGGCTATAGTCAATGCCGGCTATATCAGTAACAGCGATCCTGAGAAAATGATAGCCGACTGTGTCGAATGGTTAAAGTCAGGCGGCACCATGATTATTTTTCCGGAAGGAACACGCTCGATGCCAGGCAAGCCGTGCCTTTTTCAGCGGGGAGCCGCTGCGATAGCGTTGCAGGCCAATAAAATCGTAACACCGGTGACACTCTCATGTTACCCGAGTACCTTAACGAAAGCCGAGCCATGGTATCAAATCCCGGAGCGCCGCTTTCATCTGGTGATGCACGTAGGGAATGATATTGCCCTGGATGAATTTCTTTTAATACAACCTAAATCAATTGCTGTACGCCGTTTTAACCAGTACTTGCAGGATTATTTTACGCAACAGAGAGAACGCTATAAAAACTATGGAAAATGAATTAAAGCAATTGATTATCGATGCACTGGATCTTGAAGATATCAGTGTTGCCGATATAGATAGTCATGCACCGCTTTTTAATGAGGGGCTGGGGCTCGATTCAATAGATGCACTGGAGCTGGGGTTGGCTATCCGCAAAAAATACAATGTAAAAATTGAGGCTGAAAAAGAAGATGTCGTAAAGATTTTTTCTTCCGTTTCAACTTTGGCCGATTATATTAAATCAGTGCAGGGTTAACGCGATCATGAATAATCGTGAAGAAATTTTAAGTGCTATTAAAACTATTTTGGTCGAGATGTTTGAAGTCGATGAAAAAGCGATTACGCTGGAAGCACGCTTATACCAAGATCTTGATTTCGATAGTATTGATGCCGTCGATATGATTGTGCGGATTAAGGAAATGACCGGAAAATCGGTTAAACCCGAAGATTTCAAGAGCGCCCGCACTATCTCCGATGTGGTTGAAGCCGTTTACAGTATGATCCATGATTAGTGACCTTGCAGGGCAAGCAGTCGCTATGGCTGTTGTTTATCATTAGTATGCGCATAATAATAAACAGTGTCATAGGTCTATTGACCATGCTCTATCCATTTGCTGTTTATTTTGGCATGCATTATTTGGAACCATGGAAAATAGCGAGCGTTTTATTGGTTTTACTCGGTATCAGACTGATTGCCAGTTACGCCATTAAGCATTGGAGTTGTCCGTTGTTAATGATGGGTATGGTTTATTGTAGCTTTGCAATTTGGAGCAATGAGTTGCTCACTTTACGGATTTATCCTGCTATCGCTAATGCGGCGATGTTGTTGCTATTTTCATGGAGCTTACTGTCGCCGCCGAGTTTGGTTGAACGCCTGGCCAGAATTCAGCATCCCGATTTGCCGCCGGAAGGCATTATTTATACGCGGCGGGTTACCCAGATCTGGTGTGTATTTTTTATTGTCAATGGGAGTATTGCCTTGGCAACAGCGCTGTGGAGCAGTTTTGAAGTCTGGAGTTTATATAACGGTTTTATTGCCTACGTGTTAATGGGTATTTTATTCATAGGGGAATATATAGTCAGGATGAAAACCCGTAAACATGTCAAATGAAAATATTGCCTTGTCAGACTGCGTGCTGATAAGAAGGGATTTTACTACTCCAATTGCCTTTCATGCCGGGCGTTATTATCATGCTGATGATTTTTATGCGGCGGTAAAGTATTGGGTCAGGCAACTGCAAGCCCAACCATTTCAGCGTTATGCCTTATTTACCGAAGATGCCTATCCTTTTTCCGTGTTGTTATTCGCGTTGTTTCATGCCGGAAAGCAGGTCTGGATTGCCGGCAATAACCGGCCCGGTACTGCGCAGCAACTTCAGCAACACGATTGCCGATTAATAGGTGATTGGAATAAAGGTAAACTGTTTGATTATTATTTGACGGCAACAGATGCTTTGGCTTTGTCATTATCACCATTAAACCTCGAAGAAACTCAACTGGTGATTTTTACGTCCGGCTCTACCGGGCAACCAAAACCGATAGAAAAGCATTTGATTCAATTCCAGCTTGAAATCACTGCGCTGGAAAAGCAGTGGGGAAAGCTTCTTGGGTCTGCCGAGATTTTGGCAACAGTCAGTCATCAGCATATTTACGGCCTGCTATTTCGTATTTTATGGCCGTTATCGACAGGCCGATGTTTTCACAGTCCGATTTATATTAATCCTGAAACGCTGGTCAATGCTATTCAGACGGGTGCTGCCTGTTGGGTTGCCAGTCCGGCTCATCTAAAACGTCTGGATCAAAACTCACCGTGGATCGGTATCGCCGGATTAAGCGTTATTTTCAGTTCGGGCGGCGCCTTGAACGAAGTGGCCAGGCAGCAGATTAATGCCAATAGCGGACAGCAGGTGATTGAAATTTACGGTAGTTCGGAAACTGGTGGCATCGGTTGGCGACAGTTCGAGATGGCCTGGCAGTTGTTTGACGGGTTACGTTTAAGCTGTTTGGATGACTGCTGGCAATTGTCTTCGCCTTATTTACAAATTATCCCTTTTGCAAAGGGCGAAGAAAACGAGCCTTTTCAATTGGATGACCAGATCAGTTTACAAGACGATGGCCTGTTTATCATGCATGGACGGGCGGATCGCATTGTTAAAATAGAAGAAAAGCGCCTGTCTTTATCTGAAATGGAACGGCGCTTGGCTGAAACGCCTTGGGTGGCTGAGGCATTTACCGTCGCCATAACAAAAAGCAGGGATGTGGTCGGTGCAGCGGTGGTATTGACTGAGGCAGGTAGTAACACTCTAAAAATCGAGGGCAGGAATGCTTTAATCAGGCAACTGCGTGCATCGCTTTATCAATGGTTTGATAGCATTGTTTTACCCAGAAAATGGCTGTTTCTGGACAGTATGCCATTGACGACGCAAGGTAAAATTGACCAGTATCTTCTAAATGCGCTGCTGGATACCGATAACCAAAGATTGCCCCAGGTTCAAGGTGTTTGTATAAAGCTCAATACCGTTAAGCTGACACTTAAAGTTCCTGAAGATTTGATTTATTTCCCCAATCATTTTTCAACTTACCCGATTCTTCCCGGCGTAGTTCAGATTGCGTGGGCAGAATATTTCGGCAAATTGTTTTTTGCCATCGACCAGTCGTTTTTAGCGATGGAAGTCATTAAATTTGTCAAAGCCATTCAGCCCGGCAATACCGTTAAATTAACGCTTAACTGGAATATGTCGCCTGATAAACTGCATTTTCAGTTCCGATCAGAAGATGGTATTTATAGTTCAGGGCGACTTGTTTATGCAGCCAAATGCAGAGAACAGCCATGAAACCCTGTATTATTATTCCTGTTTATAATCATGAACACGCCATTGCTCAGGTTATTGCCAAATTAAAACCCTATGGTATTTCTTGTTTTTTGGTTAATGACGGCAGCTCGGTAGCTTGCGCGGAAGTACTGGAAGACTGCGCCAGACAAGAAGCCAGCTGGCTTACCTTGTTAAACCGGAAGGAAAATGGCGGTAAAGGTGCAGCGGTTATGGAAGGCTTTAACGCGGCACAATGTTTAGGATACACGCATGCCATACAAATTGATGCCGATGGCCAGCATAACACCGATGATATTCCACGTTTTCTTGAAGCCGGCAAGCTAAACCCTGATGCGATGATTTTAGGTCAACCTGTTTTTGATAAATCCGTTCCTAAAAACCGGCTGTATGGGCGGTGCATTACCAACTTTTGGATAGCAATCCATACGTTGTCCCTGGCAATAGCCGACGGGATGTGCGGCTTTCGACTGTATCCGCTGGCCGCCGTAGATAAATTAATCAGCACGACGCAGATTGCACAAGGCATGGCTTACGATATCGATATTATCGTACGCCTGTACTGGCAGGGTGTCGATGTTGTCAATATTCCGACTGCGGTATGCTACCCCTCGGATGGTGTGTCACATTTCAGGTTATTGCATGATAATGTCATGATTTCAAAAACCCATACCAAATTATTTTTTGGCATGTTGGTACGTATTCCCAAGCTGCTGCTACGATATTGGCGATGAAAAAACCACCGCATTGGGCGCAAATCGAGGAGACCAGCGTTATTTGGGGTATGCGGTTTCTGTTGAGTATTTATCTGTTATTTGGCCGCAGGGTTCTGCAACTATTTTTATACCCGGTTGTAACTTATTACTGGTTGATTAATCGACCGGCCAGACAGGCCAGTCAAGATTATCTCAACAGACTGGCAATTTTTGCGCCGTCATTAAAACTGAGCGGTAGTTTATTATGGAGTTACCGGCACTTTATCAGTTTTGCCAATGCCATTGTTGACAAATTAGCTGCCTGGTCAGGGGCACTGGCAATTAGTGAAGTCGACTATCACGGGCGTGATGAATTATTTACGGCAATTGGTAAAGGGAGGGGGGCGCTATTACTGGGCTCGCATTTGGGTAATCTTGAGGTCTGTCGAGTGATTGCCGATCTGGATAATGCCATTGGTGTTAATGTGTTGGTACATACTAAACACGCCCAAAAATTTAACCAGTTGTTAAATCAGACCAGCGACAACAGCCGGTTAAATCTGATTCAGGTGACTGAAATTACTGCAGCAACCGCAGTGTTGCTAAGCGACAAAATTGATGCCGGTGAATTAGTCATCATCGCCGCTGACAGAACACCTGTTAGCGGCCAACAACGCGTTACCAAAGTTAGCTTTTTGGGTGCTGATGTGCTGTTTCCACAAGGGCCGATTATTCTGGCTGCGTTATTGAAGTGTCCCGTTTATACCGTGTTCTGTCTAAAACAGCAGGGCAGACATGTCATTTATTTTGATTATTTTAGTGACATATTGACGTTTCCCAGAAAAACGCGCGAGCAGGCCATGCAGCAAGTCATTCAGCAGTATGCGAACTGTTTGCAAACTTACTGTTTAAAAGAACCACTGCAATGGTTTAATTTTTTCAATTTTTGGCGTGTTACGGATGATGAATAACAAAAATACCGTTGTTTTTAACAGTAATTTCTTAACTATAGAAGATATTTGCGATATAGCAGGGCAACAGGCAACTATTGAACTTAGTACACAAGCCGATTTTATTAAACGCATTGATAAAGGGGCGTTATTTATTGATAGCCTGTTAAAAGAACAAGGCTTTGTCTATGGCGTAACTACCGGCTATGGTGACTCTTGTACCGTATCGATTCCATTACATCTGGTTGAAGAATTACCCCGGCATTTATACACTTTCCACGGCTGTGGTCTGGGTAATCATTTTGATGCCCAGCAAACCCGCGCTATTCTGGCCGTACGTTTAACTAGTTTGGCACGCGGCTTTTCAGGTGTCCGCTATCAATTATTGCAGCAATTGACGACTTTATTAACGCAGGATATTCTGCCGTTGATGCCACAAGAGGGGTCGGTAGGAGCGAGTGGCGATTTAACGCCGTTGTCTTATTTGGCGGCAGTGCTGGCTGGCGAACGCGATGTGCTGTATCAAGGTGAGCAGCAGTCGACGGATACGGTTTTTGCGCGGTTAAACATTCAACCGCTGACTCT
Source organism: Methylobacter sp. S3L5C (assembly GCF_022788635.1). Classification (NCBI taxonomy): domain Bacteria; kingdom Pseudomonadati; phylum Pseudomonadota; class Gammaproteobacteria; order Methylococcales; family Methylococcaceae; genus Methylobacter; species Methylobacter sp. S3L5C. The sequence continues at coordinate 2,339,027 of NZ_CP076024.1, forward strand.
TAAGCCCAAGGAAGGCCTGGCCATTATGAACGGTACGGCGGCTATGACCGGCATTGCCTGTCTTGCCTACCAACGCGCCGAATACTTGTCGCAGCTCAGTACCCGTATCACCAGTCTGGCTTCAATAGCGTTAAATGGTAACGCCTACCATTTTGATGAAAAGCTGTTTTCGGTTAAACCCCATCCGGGCCAAAACCGGGTTGCTGAACGTATCCGTGCCGATTTGCAGGTCACCGAAAGTGCGCCGCGTAACGATACCCGCTTACAGGATCGTTACTCGCTACGCTGCGCTCCGCATGTTATTGGCGTCCTGGAAGATTCTTTGCCGTGGCTGCGGCAGTTTATTGAAAACGAACTGAATAGCGCCAATGACAATCCCATTATCGATGCAGAAGCAGAACACGTTTTGCATGGCGGGCATTTTTACGGTGGTCATATTGCCTTTGCGATGGATAGCCTGAAAACAGCGGTCGCCAATCTGGCCGATTTAATGGACAGGCAAATGGCGCAATTAATGGATACCAAATTCAACCACGGCCTGCCTGCCAATTTATCCGGTGCCGATGCCGAACAGGCGATGATTAATCACGGTTTTAAAGCCGTGCAAATTGCCGTGTCAGCCTGGACGGCTGAAGCGCTTAAATTAACCATGCCGGCGAGTGTATTTTCCCGTTCCACTGAATGTCATAATCAAGACAAGGTTAGCATGGGTACGATTGCAGCAAGGGATTGCATACGCATACTGGAGTTAACCGAACAGGTGGCTGCGGCGGTATTGTTCGCGGCGGTACAAGGGGTGGAATTGCGCGGCAACCTTGAGACGTTAAGTCCGGCTGTCCAAAATACCGTTAAGTTTGTACGCCGGTTTAGTCTATTCTTAAGTGTTGATAGGGCATTGGAACAAGAGCTACGCCAGTGTCTGGTGTTAATTCGTGAAAAACGCTGGGATTTATATGATTAAAAGTTTGCATCAAACGTCAGTTGATTTACTTGTCCCTTTTCATGATATTGATATCATGGAAGTGGTATGGCATGGTCATTACGTAAAATATTTTGAAATTGCACGCTGTGCTTTGCTGGAGAAAATACATTACAACTATCCGCAAATGCTTGACTCAGGTTACTCCTGGCCGGTTATTGATTTAAATGTGCGTTATATAAAACCATCGGTGTTCGGGCAAGTCATTACCGTACAGGCCAATATTGTAGAGTGGGAAAATCGCTTGAAAATCAATTACCTGATTACTGATAAGCTGACAGGATCAAGACTCACCAAGGGCTACAGCATTCAAGTCGCGATTGATAGCCAGACCAAAGAAATGTGTTTTGAATCACCCAAGGTTTTATTTGAAAAGTTGGGTGTGTTGGTTTCTTGAATCCATTATATAGAGCCACAACCTGATTAAATGACATAATAAGCGTGTGTCCTAAAGGCTGCTTGATTGGTGAGCAGTCCTGTATTACTTAATCACTGAAAGCCTCTTTATACATACAAATGTTGGGGTTCGTAGCTCACGCCAACTTGTTAAAACTAATATATTGTGATTTTTCTAAAAGTCTTACTACTTTTTTTACTCTCGTTCAATCAAAGCTATGCCGACGATGTGTTAGCTCAAATCACCGCGCGCTTGGTAAAAACGTCCATAACCCAAGGTAGTTTTCAACAGGAAAAACGCTTAAAAGTTTTACGCAAACCGTTAATTTCTACAGGCACATTTACTTATCATCAAAGCAAAGGGGTGATCTGGAAAACGCTTACGCCTATTCCGTCTTTATTGCTGATTAATGAATCGCATCTGTTGACAGGGCAGGGTGAGCAAGCCGTACCGGCGGCTTTTGGCAAGGTGTTTAAAGCCATGCTGGGCGGGGATTTAAAGCAATTGACCGAGGGTTTTTTAATCGCCGGAGAGAATAGAAAGCCCTCCTGGCAATTACAACTCAAACCTAAAGATGAATTTTTGCAGAAAATAATCAGCACTATTTTACTGACCGGCGACACCGAGTTGCGGGCATTGGAAATACAGGAAGTCACTGGTAATCTGACACGGATTAGTTTTACTCAAGTGACTCATCCTGCAAACATACTTCCTGAACAAGAAACCGATTTTGAACGTTTATCACCCTAAAGTAACTGCATGGCTTTGGTTGCTGGGTATGCTGTTTATCGGTTTTCTCGGCAGTCAATCGTTGACCAAAGACTGGCTGGAAACAGGTTTTTTGGCATTATTGCCGGTTACCGAACAAAAGCCCGAAATCGCCAAGGCTGTCCGGCAACATAATGAACAACTCAACCGAAAAGTCATCTGGCTGACTGGTGCCTTAACGTCTAAGGATGCCATTGCCCATGCGCAGCAGCTTAAACAGCAGTTGCAACAGAGCGGTCTGTTTGGCGAGCTGATGCTGGAGTTGCCACAGCAGACCATGGTTAAACAGTATCAGCAGTTATTTTCCTACCGTTATCAGTTGCTGGATGCACAGACACGGCTCACGCTGGATAATAACCCCAAGGACTTGCTGGCCCAAAATCTGGAAACGCTTTATAGCCCGATTGGCCAGATGACGGCGGCTGATCTTGAGCATGATCCGTTGCTATTATTCAGCCGTTATTTTAATGCGCAAAATCCGCTCAAACTGACAGTAGAGCAGGGCATTGTTATTCTGCATGACGCTGACCAATTTTGGGCCTTACTGCTGACCGACCTTGAAGACCAATATTTACAGTTGGACAAGTTGGAAACCTTGCTGGCGTTAGTGAATAGTTCAACCGCGCAAACGCAGGCGGCAGGCGGTGACTTAATGGTGACCGGGATGCCGTTGTTTACTGCTCAGGGATCGGATTCTGCGAGGCAGGAAATTTCAACGGTAGGTTTGGGTTCCAGTGCGGGAATTGTTGTTTTGCTGCTGCTGACTTTTCGAAGCTTACGGCCTTTGTTGTTGTCGTTTCTGGCTATAGGCAGCGGCCTGTTTGCAGCCCTTGTCGTGAGCGTACTGTTTTTTGGCAAGATACATATTATTACCCTGGTTTTTGGTGCCAGTTTAATCGGCGTTGCTGATGATTATGCCATCCATTTTGTCTGTGACAGTTTCGGAGCCAAAAATTGGTTACCACGCCAGGGATTACGTTATATTTTTCCGGGGCTGGTCATTGGATTATTAACCAATCTATTAAGTTATGCGGGTTTGGTGGTTTCACCGTTTCCGGGTTTACAGGAAGTGGCTTTGTTTTCGGCCGTTGGTCTGTTAGTCGCCTGGCTTACCGTGGTTTTGCTGTTTCCCTTATTACTGACCGGATTTAAACCTGATCATCAGCCGCTTATTTTGGTTTGTGCCAACTACTGGCAACAGCATTGGCCGGTTTGGTTGTTAAAAAACAGGCACTGGCTAATACCGTTTTTGCTGGTTTTTATTGCTGGTGGGCTATGGCAACTAACACCGCGCGATGACGTACGGTTGTTGCAATCAGCTCCGGCTGAATTACTAAAAACTGCCGATAAGATTAAGCAATTATTGCCGGTGAGCCAGGAAAATCAGTTTTTTCTGGTATCGGGCCACGATATCAATGACTGGCATCAACATGAACAGCAACTCCTTGAGCGTCTTAACCTGTTAACCCAACAGCATAAGCTAATGGCTTACCAAGGCCTAAGTGGTTACTGGCCTGATGAGGCTAATCAGCAGACAAATTACCGGTTACTGGACAAAATCCTGTATCAATCGGGCTTACTGAAGCAATATATGATGGAGCTGGGATTTAGTGGCCAAGCCATTAACACCGAACTAAAACAGTTTAGTGAGGCAAAAAACAGGTCGATTTCCTTACCTGAATGGTTGGTGACTGCCGATGAAACAAAACAGCAATTATGGCTGGGTTGTGATGTAGAGCGGTGCTTAAGCCGGGTTGTCTTAACCGGAATAACCGATTTGCCGTCATTAGCTGCCCTGCAAAGCCTGCAAGGTGTTGCCTGGGTTGATCAGGTCGAGCAATTATCTTCCTTGTTTGCCCGTTATCGGCTCAGTGTCAGTTTGCTGTTAATTGTAGCTTATCTGTTGGTTTTTAGCGGCCTGGGGTTAAAGTTTGGCTGGCACAATGCGTTGAAGATAACCGCCATTCCTGTCGTTGCGGCACTGGTTTCATTAGCCATGATGGGCTGGTTTGATCAATTGTTTAGTTTGTTTAATTTATTTGCGCTGTTGCTGGTGTTGGGAATTGGGGTTGATGATGCTATTTTCTTTTTTATGGCAGACAGTTCAGCCGCATTGTCCAATGAGACGGTCCACGATCGGCGTGCCAGTACATCATTGGCGGTTACCTTATCGGCATTAACGACATTACTGGCTTTTGGCTTGCTGGCGGTAAGTTCTACCGAGATTGTTCATGCCTTTGGTTTTACCGTTGCGACCGGTATTTTAACGGCACTGGTATTGTCGCCTTTGGTTGGACATCGAACCCAGGGCTCTTGGGAGATAAAGCCGTCATAGCGGCGATGATAAATATCAGGCCATGTGACTTTGCAGTAATGATAAGACCAGTTGGCCTACTTAATGACAAATTATCTTACCCGATTAGTTACCTTACCAGATGACCTTTAATTCAACCCGTATCTGTTTCCTCATCGCCATCAGCATTATTGGCTTGCTCCACCATTTTTTCGTAGTCAGTTTATGGTGGCTTGTATTGCCATGCCTGGTTTATTCGGCTTTAATTATTTATGGTTCGTCTGTCATCCAGGCGAACTTTTACGCCCCGGTTTATTGTTATGGCGAGTCGTTAGAAAAAGAAATTGTCCTGTCGTTTGACGATGGTCCAAACTCCGAATATACGCCGCAGGTGCTGGCAATCTTGGCGGAGTACAACGCTAAGGCGACTTTTTTTGTTATCGGAAAAAATATTCCGGGTAACGAAAGCCTTTTGCAACAAATAGATGCCGCCGGACACAGTATTGGCAATCACAGCTACACACATTCTTTTTTTGTCGATTTTAAACGTGTGCAAGGCTTTAAGGATGAACTTAATCAGACCGCAGAAAGTGTTTTCAAGGTCACCGGCAAACGCCTGAAATTATTCCGGCCGCCCTACGGTGTCACCACTCCCAGTCTTGCCAAGGCCTCAATGCTGTTAAACTACAGTATTATCGGCTGGTCGATTCGCTCGTTGGATACTACAGCCGATAGCGAACAAGTTATAACCCGACGCGTACAATCACAAATAAAACCGGGAGCCATCATTTTATTTCATGACGCGTCGGATAAAACCATTCAGGTATTAAAGCAGATGCTTGATTTTGCGAAAGCAAATGGTTATAAAATTGTTGGTATTGAGCAGCTTTTAAAGATTAAAGTCTATGAATAACTGAACCAAGTGGGTAATGACAGGTATTGAGTACCCACTTGGTTCAGCAATCACTCTCAACTAATTGTAAGATTTTTAATCTTCATGGCTGCCATGAAACCATTTTAGCTTGTCATGGAGCGTCACTACCGTACCAATAATAATCAAGGTGGGCGGTTTAATATCCAGACTGGCAATGGTCGCCGGTAAGGTTTCCAAAGTACCGGTAATAACGCGCTGATTAACGGTAGTGCCTTGTTGAATCAGGGCAACAGGTAAATCTTTAGGGCTGCCGTGGGCAATTAAAGACGCGCATATTTTTTCCAGTCCGACCAGACCCATGTAAATAACGATGGTTTGATTGGGTGCTGCCAGTTGTGTCCAGTTTAAATTAATCGAATTATCTTTCAGGTGGCCGGTAACAAAAGTACAAGACTGTGCGTGATCTCTGTGCGTCAACGGAATACCGGCATAAGTGGCGCAACCTGACGCGGCAGTTATGCCGGGCACCACTTGAAAGCTGATGCCTTGTTCCATTAAGGTTTCAATTTCTTCACCGCCGCGACCAAAAATAAAAGGATCACCGCCTTTTAACCGCACCACGCGTTTGCCTGCCTTGGCCAAATCTGCAAGTAGAATATTGATGGATTCCTGGGGCAGGGTGTGTTTATCCCTTTGCTTGCCAACGTAAATTTTTTCTGAATCGCGGCGTGCCAAATCGATAATTTCCGGTGAAACCAGATGGTCATAAACAATGACATCGGCCTGCTGCATCAAGCGTAAGGCGCGAAATGTCAACAAGTCGGGCGCACCCGGGCCTGCGCCTATCAGGTAGACTTCACCTTGGGTAACGGTGTCGGCTTGTTTGATGATGGCTTGTTTTAATTGTTGTTCTGCTGCTTTTTCATTGCCGGCAAAAACCAATTCAGCAACTGAACCCTGAAAGATGTTTTCCCAGAAAATTCGCCGTTGTGCCGGATCTTTAAAGTGTTTTTTAACATCGTCTCTATAGCTTTCCGCAAGTTGTGCCAGTCGTCCATAAGCGGGCGGGATGATGGTTTCAATCTTGGCCCTGAGCAAGCGCGCTAAAACCGGCGCAGCACCGCCAGAAGAGACAGCAGCAACGATGGGTGAGCGGTCAATAATAGCCGGAAAAATAAAACTGCATAACGCGGGATTATCAACGACATTAACCAGAATATTTTGTGCCTCAGCGGCGTCGGCAACCAATTGATTGGTTTCTTTGCTATCGGTAGCTGATACCACCAGTCTAAAGCCACACAAATCAGTGGGAGCAAAGGGTTTTTGTTGTATTTGTAAACGACAAGGCCCTTCAAGGCTTGAGACATGGTGGCTTATTTCATTGGCGATTACCGTTATTTTTGCGCCGGCACGGGCTAATAGTTCGATTTTGCGGGCCGCGATTTCTCCCGCTCCGATAACCAGGCAATGCTTGTCTTTAAGTTTTACAAAAACGGGAAAATAATCCATTTCGTTACGATGATTCATAGATTGATTAGGGAATGGTATTATAAGCAATCTACCGTTTTGTGAGTAACTAAAAACAATGATTGAATTTAGTATGGAAGTCGATGCCAGTGGTTTACTGTGTCCGTTGCCCTTATTACGTTTAAAAAAAGCGTTAATGGGAATGGCCAGTGACGATGTCGTTAAAATTATCGTAACCGATCCGGCTGCACATCTTGATTTTGGTGTTTATGCCAACCAATCGGGTCATAAAATCATTGACTTGATAAAGCAGGATAATCAGCAGATTTTTTATATCAAAAAGAAATAGTCAGTTTAAAGCTCAAGCTTGTGCTTTGTACCTTTACATTGACTTCAATAACATACAACTTATTAACAGCCCATGACCACAAACGATACTCAACCTTTGGCAAATTTTATTCGTCAGATTATTACCAATGATCTTAAAGACAACAAAAATAATGGCAAGGTAGCCACCCGATTCCCGCCGGAGCCTAATGGTTATCTCCATATTGGTCACGCAAAATCAATTTGTCTGAATTTTGGTATTGCCACCGAATTTAACGGTACTTGTAACCTGCGTTTTGATGATACCAATCCTGAAAAAGAAAACATCGAATACATGGAAGCGATCGAAAGGGATGTGCAATGGCTGGGTTTTGACTGGGCACAATTGCATCACGCTTCCGATTATTTTGAACAGCTTTATAATTATGCCGTGCAATTGATTGAGCAAGGCCAAGCTTACGTTGACAGTTTATCTGCGGAACAAATCAGGCTTTATCGTGGCACCTTAACGGAACCTGGCAAAGAAAGTCCTGATCGTAGTCGGTCAATTGCCGATAATCTGGATTTATTTAGCCGTATGCGTGCCGGTGAATTTGCCGATGGCCAGTATGTGCTACGTGCCAAAATCGACATGGCATCGCCCAACATTAATATGCGTGATCCGGCAATTTATCGAATTCGTCGCGTCCATCATCACCGTACCGGCGATGCCTGGTGCATTTATCCGATGTACGATTATACCCATTGTATTTCTGATGCCATCGAAGGTATTACCCATTCGTTGTGTACCTTGGAATTTGAGGATCATCGTCCACTTTATGATTGGGTACTTGAGCAACTACAAACGCCTGTCCATCCCCAACAAATAGAATTTGCCCGACTGCAACTGGAATACACCATTGTCAGCAAGCGCAAACTGAATCAATTAGTAACAGAAAAGCATGTCCACGGCTGGGATGATCCACGCATGCCGACTATTGCAGGTCTGCGTAGAGCCGGCTTTACGCCGAAATCAATACGGGATTTTTGCGAACGTATCGGTGTTACCAAGCAAAATTCATGGATAGAAATGGGTGTGCTGGAATATTGTATTCGTGAAGATTTAAACGAAAATGCACCCAGGGCTATGGCGGTTTTACAGCCGTTACGGGTGGTGATAGACAATTATCCTGAAGACCAAACAGAGCAGCTGGAAATAAGCAATCACCCGCAACGCCATGAATTGGGCAAGCGCAATGTGCCTTTTTCCCGAGTGATATTAATTGAGCAGGATGATTTTGCCGAAGTCCCACCACCAAAATTTAAGCGTTTGATTGCCGGTGGTGAAGTTCGTTTACGCGGTTCTTACGTTATAAAATGTAACGAAGTTATCAAAAATGCCGAAGGAATTGTGACTGAACTGCGTTGTACCTATGATACTGACACGCTGGGTAAAAATCCTGAAGGTCGTAAGGTAAAGGGCGTTATTCATTGGGTTTCCGAGCAACATTCACATCCGGCAGAAATTCGATTGTATGATCGTTTGTTTAAAGTGCCTAATCCCGATAGTGAAGAAAACTTTTTGGATGTTATCAATCCTGCTTCACTGGAAGTTCTTGAGGGTTGTCGGGTAGAAGCGAGTCTCGCAGAAACACAGTCAGACGGCCGCTATCAATTTGAACGAATCGGTTATTTTTGCCGGGATGCGGTGGACAGCGTTGACGGTAAACTGGTTTTTAACCGGACAGTATCGCTCCGAGAAGGCGGCTGGTAAAAAGCTTGATTTAAAAAAGAGTAGTCCACGAAAAGCAGGGAAAAATAAACAGGGAAGTGATCCAGAAACAATAGTTGGACAGGTTATGCTCACGCGTAACGGGGTTGCACCGTTATGCGTTGATTAAAAATTGACAGTCATTAAATTAAAATGTATTGTCAAATTATGAGTAAATTAGATGAAGTTAAAGAAATTTTAAATACGTTAAGAGTGGCAATGAGTTTGACATTCGGTATGTTGATAATTGTAGTGGGTGGAATAATCAAACGATTTGATGAGAACCATGTAGATTCTATATTCTGGCTTGGCGCATTTTTTACCGTATTTTTATTAGCAGTTATTTTTTTATTGGTAATCAAGATTTCTCAAAGAACAAAAGAGATCAAGGAGTTATAGTTATGTTAATGGGTTTACTTGCAATTATTGGTATAGCGGTGTTGACGGCTGCATTGTTGTTGTTTGCCGTCTATAAGCTATCGGAAGAATAATCACGTTCGAATGAAAGATGCATAAAAACTCCACGCAGCTCGGAGGTTTGCGACTTTGTCTCATTAAGATAACTATTTATCGTGTCGCTTGGGAAGCCCTTACTTTTTGTTTTCGTGCTTTTCATGGACAATGCAACCCATTACTAATTTATAAACTTGGAAAAACATGAATCAACAAGACAGTATTAACTTGGTAGAACGTTACTATGCAGCCTTTAATGGCGGCGATATGGAGACTTTTTTAAATTTGCTGACGGACGATGTCATTCATGATATTAATCAAGGCAAACGGGAAATTGGCAAAGAAGCTTTTACCCAGTTTATGGCCTGCATGAATTTTAACTATAAAGAACAGCTGGTTGACATGGTTATTATGGCGACAGACGATGGCAAACGCGCCGCTGCTGAATTTGTGGTGTTGGGTGAGTATATTAAAACAGATGAAGGGTTGCCTGCCGCAAACGGACAGAAATATCAGTTACCTGCCGGGGCTTTTTTTGAAATCCGTGATAATAAAGTTGCCCGCATCACCAATTATTATAATCTGCAAGACTGGATTGCTCAGGTTAGTCATTAAGCAATCGTATTAATTTGTAAGATAATTTTAAAAATATCACCACGAACGACTTGCATGGATGCAGGAGGTAGAGCAACGCAGGGAGCAGTTGCCGAGACACGAAGTAAAATAATCGCTTTTATTCAATGTAGTGAAAACTTCGTATCCTTCGTGGTGAATAAAAATAGACTTACTTTTTCGTTTGAAACTCTGCCATATATTTACCGTAGCCGGCAGCTTCCATTGCTTCTACCGGAATGAAGCGTAATGCCGCCGAGTTAAGGCAATATCTGAGTCCGGTGGGTTTTGGGCCATCTTCAAAGACATGGCCCAGATGTGAGTCACCATAACGGCTACGAACTTCAGTACGTGGCAAAATCATTAAAAAGTCCTTCTTTTTAGTAACATTGTCAGCGACCAGTGGGCGGGAAAAACTGGGCCAACCGGTACCTGAATCAAACTTGTCTTTGGATGAAAATAGCGGTTCACCGGTGACAACGTCCACATAAATACCGTCCCGTTTTTCATCCCAGTAAGTGTTTTTAAACGGTGGCTCGGTGACTTCTTCTTGAGTTACCTGATATTGCAGGGGCGTTAGCGTTTCGCGTAAAACTTCATCGGCGGGTTTATGGTAAGGCGTGCTGCTTTTTAGCAGGTCGATTTTTGCATGTAATTCAGCTCCCCAGGTTTTTTCCAGATATTGATCCCGACCAGACTTAAAACGGTAGTAATTATAACGAACAGGATTCTTTTTGTAATAATCCTGATGATATTCTTCAGCCGGATAAAAAGTCTCAAATTTTCTTATTTCAGTAATAACAGGCGCGGTATAACGTCCTGAGGCATTTAATAATTGACGCGATTGTTCGGCTTGTTGTTTTTGTTCTTCAGTGTGATAAAAAATTAATGACCGATACTGTTCGCCCCGGTCAACAAACTGTCCGGCATTGTCGGTTGGATTAATCATCCGCCAGAAGGCCTCCAACAGGGCATTATAACTAATAAGTTTGGGATCATAATAAATCTGAACGCTTTCTACATGCCCGGTAATGCCTTTTGAAACATCCTCATAGCTTGGATTAACAACCTGCCCGCCACTATATCCGGAAATAACTTCTTTTACGCCCGGCAACTTTTCAAAATCCGATTCAGTACACCAAAAGCAGCCACCGGCAAAAGTAGCAACGGATTCATTTATCGCTTTTACTGTTGAGTCTGTTTTGGCATAACTGTTGGGTGCCAAAAGAGCTGCAATAGTGAGCAATAATGAAAATAGACCTGTTTTCATGGTATGTCCTTAAATGAAAAATCCAACGACCTGTTGTCGTATATAACTCTTTATTAATGCGCGTGCTCATGATTATGGTCATGAACAGGTTCAGGCTCGGGTTTCGGCTCCGGTTGCAGCTCATCGGCATGTTGATGCTCGTCGCCGTGATCATGATCATGACCGACTTCAGTAACGGGAACTGCTTTAACAGCAACGCCGTATTGATAAACCATTAAACCGCCCAAGTCAGCGCCCAGTACCATAAGCACGCACAGTAACGCTGAACATAACAAAAACAAGCTGTTAGCCGCGCCCCGAATCAACGTGCCGCTTGCCATTCGCCAAACTGACAACAGCACTGCCAAAGCAAGTACTGCTATACCAAAATGTTCATGACGCTCCATAATTTCATGGACATTGCCGCCGTGTACGACAGAATCTGCGGCAATAAAACCTGCAATTACAGTAAATGTAGCAGCGAGGGTACCAATATAAAGAAACCAACTGGCAACATTGCGCCAATGTGATTTGTTTGCCAATGTGGCAATGACATCCAAAACAAAAAAAGCCGACAAAAAGGCAAGAGGAAAATGCACCAGCAAGGGGTGAATATTATCCATGCCGGCTATTCCCGGTAAAATGGAAGAAAAAATAGCTGCGGGCTCTTGAGTCGTCAGACTCTCAAAAAAAGCCAGCAGGCTTGAGATACTTTCTACAATACCGCCGTCGTGGTCGGCTCCACCATGAATCTGAAAAGATAAAAAGTTATTCATTGTTATTTTTTATTTAATGGGTAAAAGGAACAATCTACTTGAAATTTGGTTAATTGCAAATAAACAGGATTAACGTGTAAGTAGTTAAGGGATACAACACTTGATTAAAAAATCATCCACTGTAGGGCGTTCCATCAAAGCCTTAGGTGCTTTCATCATGTCGCTTGGCATCAATCGGTAATTTAGCAAAGATGGGGTGTTTACTGATGCCATAGTGTTCCGGGTAGTAAACTGCACCCAGATACAAACCATCAGGTGGTGCGGTTATGCCGCCCAATTTGCGACTTTTAACATCAAGCAGTTCTTGCGTCCACGCTACTGGTTGTTTTTCCGAGCCTATCGCCATTAGCACCCCGGCGATATTTCTAACCATGTGATGTAAAAAAGCATTGGCGGAAATATCGATAATAACGTTGTCACCTTGCCGATAGACATCAATAAAGTGCATCGCCCGAAAAGGGCTTTTGGATTGACAGCCTTGTGCCCTAAACGATGAGAAATCATGTTTGCCGATTAAGTATTGCGCCGCTTCGTGCATTTTTTCGACATCCAGCGGTGCATGACACCAGGTCACTTGCTCGCGTAATAACGCTGATTTAATAGGCCGATTGAGAATGATGTAGCGATAAAAACGGGCGATGGCACTGTATCTGGCGTGGAAATCACCTACCGCTTCTTTAACCCAAGTGATTCTGACATCATCCGGCAGATTGCTGTTACCGCCCAGTATCCAGGCATGAAGTTCGCGTTCTATGGTGACGTCAAAATGGATAACCTGCTCAAGCGCATGGACACCGGAGTCGGTTCTTCCTGCACACTGCACGATAACCGAATGATTAGCAACTTTTGATAACGCCTGTTCAACAACTTGTTGAACACTGCGTTGATTGTTTTGCCTCTGCCAGCCCGAAAAATTGCTGCCATCGTATTCAATCCCTAAAACCAAGCGCGTTTTATCCATGAATATAAACCTTAATCCCTGCATCCACCCGATTAAACAAATCCAGCATGTCGGCATTATTCATACGAATACAGCCATGCGACTCAGGTTTGTCGGTCATTAACTCATCAGGACAACCGTGGATATAAATGTAACGCCACGTACTATCAACTTTACCATAACGGTTTTTGCCCGGCTCCAAGCCGCCTAACCATAAAATACGGGTTAACATCCAGTCGCGCTGCGGATATTGCTTGCTCAGATCGGTAGTGTAAATTTCACCGGTGGCACGTCTGCCGATAAATACGGCATTTAACGGCTGGCCAGTACCAATTTTAGCCCGGATTTTGTGCCAGCCTGTTGGCGTGCATTCACTGCCCATCAGTTCGCCGCTGCCATTTTTGGCGGTGGAAACGGGGTAACACCGCACGCTGTTGCCATTTACATAAATTGTCAATTGCTGACTGGCGATATCAATATCCAGATAATCCTGTACCTCCATTGCCTTATTATTTTTCATTGATCATCCAAACTTTATTCCCATCAGAACACTTAGACTTAAGCCATGCATCATAAAGCAATATGAGTTAAAAAGTTAGCGGGGGTTGGGTGCGTACTGCGTATATTTGGAGTTTAATATGGGCCAGCTCACCATTTATATGATACTCGACGTGATTTAGTGGTTTATCTACTGCTGTCAGGCGGCGTAAATCAACTCAAAAACGTGATATCAAGCATGCCATAGTTATGGCTCTTACCTTACCAAAGGATTAATACGATGACCAATTTTACCTACTTTGACGCAGCTGATTATCTTGATAATGAAGAAACCATTGCGGCCTATCTGACAGAGGCGCTTGAAGATTCTGATATGTTTATTGTTGCCGTGAAGACTGAAACCCGTGCGCGTGGTATCACACAACTGGCTAAAGATAGCGGCCCTGGATAGGGCAGCGCGAAACCCAACGCATAAGGAATCAATGATGATGGGTTTCGGCTATCGTCTCTACTCATTCTAAGCGCTGCATGAGGCTACTTGTTGATAATATTAGTCATGAATAATAAAAATATTTGGCTATCTTAATCGACAGCGAATATAAATAATACAATGGGAGCACAAAAGTTATGTATTACAATCAAGATAATGTGATTTTGCAAGATCTGACCCTTTGTCCCTCCTTTTTTATTGGTTTCCACTCAATAATAGCCATTGTCTCCTTGGTATGATATTTTAGTACTTATATAAGCACTAAAAGAGGTCTAAATATGAATACTATTCCTGCTCAAGAGATCAAACGGCGTGGAATTACCGCTGTGGATGATCTAATTATTAAAGGTGATGTCCATGTGATTCGAAATAATCAGCCGCATTACGTGGTAGTGCTCGAAGCTCGTTATCAAGCGTTACTTGAAGCAGAGAATGAGGCTTACATGGCACGGTTGCTGGCTTCGATGGAGGATCTGCGTGTAGGTCGAGTGCATCGTGGCTCAGCGGCAGAACTGCTTGAAGAACTGAAAATAGTAGATTGACGCATGTACACACTTGTCTGGACTGCAAGTTTCACACGAACAGCCGGAAAATTTCTCAAACAACATTCAGAATTAAGAGAAAAATTTGCTGCAATTCTGGGTGATTTGGAACGAGATCCTTTTCAACCGCACCTTCGTTATCACCATCTTGGCGGAAAGCTAAAAAATATACAGGCGGTCAGTATCACCTCTAGTTATCGCCTTACCTTAACCTTAGTGCTTTCAGATCAGGACATCATCTTGCTTGATGTCGGCAGCCATGACGATGTATATCGATAAAAGGCGTTTATAATAAGGTAACCGGTAGGGTAGATTCTTTATTGGATAGCAATTAGCCTCGAGGTAACAATTCATGCGGCGCAATACACTCCGCTATTGCGCCCTACATAATAACGGCGTTATTTATTTTTCAAACAAGGCTATCGATTCAACATGTCCGGTTTGCGGAAACATATCCATCACGCCGGCTTTAACCAGTTTATAACCCAGTTCATTAACCAGGATTCCGGCATCGCGGGCTAGGGTTGAAGGATTACAGGAGACATAAATAATCTGCTCGGGTTGCCATTTTTTAAAATGTTGCAACACATCGGAAGCTCCTGCTCTGGAAGGATCCATCATGATTTTAGTAAATTTTTGCTTGGCCCAGGGCTGATCGTCAAGATCTTTGCTTAAATCGGCGGCATAAAATTCGGCATTGGTAATACCATTATGACGGGCATTTTCTTTGGCATGATTAACCAACGGTTGATCGCCTTCTACACCAACAACCTTGCCGGCAAATTTTGCCAGCGGTAAGGTAAAATTACCCAAGCCGCAAAACAAATCCAGTACGGTATCGTCTTTAGTCAGCTTTAATGTTTCCAACACCCGGTTAATCATTTGCCGGTTAATTTCGTAATTAACCTGGGTAAACATGGCGGGCCTGAATTTAAACTCCAGGTCCAGATCGGGCAGGGCATAAGTAGGTATCACTTCCGGTTCGCCATCCAGAGGCACAATGGTATCGGGGCCTTTCGGTTGCAGGCAGAGACTTAAATTATGTTCATGGCCAAAAGCCCGCATCTTTTCCTTATCGGCATCGGTTGGCGGTTCCAGAACCCGAAAAGACAATACGCATTGGTCATCACCAATCGCTACTTCTATCTGTGGAATTTTATCCCGGATGGTTAATTCAGCGATCATTTCCCCCAAGGCTACCATCTTGGTACCCACCATTGGGTGCATAACAATACAGTTATCAATTTCGGCTAAATAGGGATGGCGTCTTTCCCTGAAACCAACTAGGGCCCGATTTTTTTTGGCAACGTATTTAACTCCCATACGTGCTTTTCGGCGATAACCCCAATGCGGGCCTTTTAAGGGTTCCCATAGTTCAGGTAAATCAACTTTGCCGATGCGTTTAAATTGCTCTGCCAGTAATTCTTGCTTGATTCTGATCTGTGCAGACGATTCGACATGCTGAAAGCTGCAACCGCCGCAGACGCCATAATGCGGACACAAAGCATCGACCCGGTCGGCAGCGCGACTTAACAGTTTAACAACTTTACCTTCGGCATAATCCTTACGGCTGTCGGTATAGACAAACTCGACTTCTTCACCCGGCAGAGCCTCATCAATAAATATCACTTTGCCATCAACATGACCAACGCCACGACCGTCATGAGCCAGGGATTCTATGGTAATTTTAATCGGCGTTTCCGAGAAGGTTTTCTTTCTTAATCGTTTCCTAGCCATGCTTATTTCTGCTTCCAAGTTCCAGAGGATTGATACCACCAGCCAGCTTGAGCATTACTCACCCAGCTGGCGGCAAAAGTTGATTTAATTTGTGTAGCCCAATCAGGATGGCCGTTTGCATTGGCAATCGCCTGATACAGGTTTTGCCGATCGGCATTTTCCGCAGCGATCAGTGTATTAAGCTGATTTCTGTCTTTAAGCGGCACGCTCGCCGCATCTCTGACGGCTAAAAAACCGTCGGCTTGAATGCCAATAAGCCCCGCAGCATAAAAAGTTTGCAGGGTGGCAAAACGGGTTGCCATGGTTGCCCGTAATTGTCTGATTTGGGGACTATCAATGCTTAAGTCAGCACCGTCTGCCTGTGCCGGTGAGATCACCACATTGATGGCAGAATCCAGCAATTTATAAGCTGCTATTTCCCAATTCGTTAAACCGGCCTTGGGCTTTAGTTCTTGTTTGGGTGGCGTAATACTTTGGATATCCTTGATGATTTCATCGGCCGCTTTTTCAGCCGCAGCGGCAGGAAAGTAAATATTAATGGTGACACAGGCGGTCAATAATAACGCCCCCAATACTGATAGCTTTCTCATAATGCTCTCCAAATTATTTTACGATCACTTCATCTGTTGTCGAAATGCGTTTTAAACGTTCCATTAGTACAGTCCAGTCAAGTCGGGGATTATAGCCGATTACATCAAGTCGTGGCAGACCGCCGCCGGTAATAATGGCATAACCCTCAGGGACAGCTTTTACCCCCATCATCTGGCATACCCCATCATGCAGATAGCAACCCAAGCCTATTTTGTCATAGCCAAAGGTTTCAAAGATATTTAAAAAACTTCTTGATAGTATATCTGAGGCGCCACCACCGCCAATGCTGGCGATGTTTTTTACCGCTTTTTGGCTGATTCTGTGCCGGGAATCATCATCATCGGGTGTTCCCAACCACGCGTAAAAACTGACCGGATGCCAGTTTTCCAAAGACAATTGCCTGACAAATCCCGATAACTTACCGGTAATACCGCCAAAATCAAACTTGCCCGTCAACTGATCCAAATCCAGATTATTAATTTCCAGGTCACTATAAAAGCTGGGGAAATCAGTAAATAATCCTGATGAGGCCAGTTTGGTCACTTTAATCTCACCGTCAAAAACATTGATGAGCAATTCCCCGTCCAAATTAAGCGTTTTATTGCGGTACTCAACCTTTGGAATATTGCCACTGATGGTGCCGGATAACGGTGTCCAATTTAACGCTTTCGACCACTTTTCCAGGGAAACATTGGTTAGGCTACCGGCAAAGGAAATTTCCGGTTCATCCTGTTTTTTTGCTTGCCAGTCCAATTGATTAATAGCGATTACGCCACCCAAAAAAGGCAGACGAGGTTTTTTAAGTAAGGTAAAACTGTTGGCACGAGTTAGAAATACCAGTTCGGCACGGCCGATAGGTAAGGCATGTAGTTGTAGTTGCTGCCAGGTAAACGTTGACGGTTGCTTAAAGGTCTCATTAATCGACCAGTTAATCGTGCCAAAGCCACCCTCAACTTTGAAGCGTTCGGCAGGGTCGTTAACTGCCAATTTATTAACAATGGCTGTCAAGGTGGTTAATGAATCCTGAGCAATGGACATATCGGCGTTTAAGGTACCCGCCAAAGTAATGCCCGCTAATGGGGTTTGTTCGAAAAAGGGCTTTAAGTAAATGGCCGATAACTTTTGCAGATCATCGCTATGTAACGATAACCCGGCTTGTTCAAGTTTTATGCCTTTGTCATAGTCAACGATTGCACGACCGTTTATTGCCAACGTATTTGCCTGTTGATAATTGGCATAGATTATATTCACTCGGGTTTTGTTGGAACTCCAGTTGCCTTGTGCAGCAAAAATTAGGGGTTGTTGGTTTGCTTCCAGATAAAGCGGTTCAACATATAAAGCGCCATCAGTAAAGCGGGTCTGGCTTTGCCATTGCCACAAGTCCTGATGGTTTTGTGCTTTTAATTTTGTCTGTAAAGTTAATGCTTCAGTAGCAAACTTGCCATCTTTGGTTTGTACTGTCATGCCGTTTATTTCGCTGGTTAAACTGAAATAATCTATAAGTGAGTGATGACCGGATGCGCTTAACTGTAAATTAACGCGGCCACTTTTTAAGGTAAACGGCACAGGTTTAAATAGTTTTTGCAGTAACTCGGCGTCGACCCCTTTGGCATTAATTCGT
Organism: Methylobacter sp. S3L5C; assembly: GCF_022788635.1. NCBI lineage: Bacteria > Pseudomonadati > Pseudomonadota > Gammaproteobacteria > Methylococcales > Methylococcaceae > Methylobacter > Methylobacter sp. S3L5C. The sequence goes on from NZ_CP076024.1 coordinate 2,357,391, forward strand.
AGCTTCCATTGGTTGTCTTGTTCTTCAGCATTAACAGATATGAGGCCACCGGCCAGTTGTAAACGGGTTAATTTTAAGGTGCTGTGTTTGTCTTTGATATGAAAAGAAAAATTGGCCGTTGGCGATTGCCATTGCTTTGAACTTAATTTTGCGCGGCCTTGTGTACACAATAACTCGTTAGCTTGCCAGCTAAAAGAAGTGCACTGGATATTGACCAAATTCAGATCATCAAACGGTTTTGGCAAACGTAATTGTTTGATTGTTACGGTTAGTTTTTGTGGGTTTTTGCTCAGGTCAGTTAAAGCAACATGAATACCCTGTAATTTCCAGCCACCGGCTTCCATGCTGCCAATAGTAAAGGAGGCATTATCCAGTGCCGCTGCTGTGGCGCTGAATAAGAAAAGAACAACAGCCAGGATGAACCTCGGCATTAGGGTAAGAACCGGTAGCGCTTAAAAAGCCGGGAGTGGGTCTCTGTGATAATCACGACTAAAGTGATGCCGGTCGGGGCTTGTAATCCCGACCGAAACGTTTGAAGATTTGAATAGCTTCCAAAACGTGAGTGCCGGAGTTGCAAACTCCGTCATGCTTCAGAATATTGATAATTATGCTTGAACCCCAAACAACATTAAGCAGGAAAAATACCGGTCGATAAATATCGGTCACCCCGGTCGCAGATAATCACTACAATGATTGCATTTTCAACTTCTTGAGATAATTTTAATGCAGCTGCAACGGCACCACCCGATGATACGCCCGCAAAAATACCTTCTTCAGCCGCTAGAGCACGGGTATGGTTTTCTGCAGTTTGCTGATCAATATCAATAATCCGGTCAACCCGATCTGCCTGATAAATTTTTGGTAAATAAGCTTTGGGCCAGCGCCGAATGCCGGGAATTTTAGAATCACCTTCCGGCTGTACGCCGATAATTTGAATCGCCGGATTTTGTTCCTTAAGATATTTTGAGGTACCCATAATGGTACCGGTAGTGCCCATCGAGCTGACAAAATGAGTGACTTTTCCCTGAGTGTCCTGCCAAATTTCAGGGCCGGTACTTTCATAATGAGCGAGCGGATTATCGGGATTGCCAAATTGATCCAAAATCCGGCCTTTGCCTGCTGCTTCCATTGCTCTTGCCAAATCAATAGCCGCTTCCATGCTGCCTGCTGCGGGTGTAAGAATAATTTCAGCACCGTAAGCTTTCATTGAGGCCTTACGCTCGTCGCTCATGTTGTCAGGCATGATCAAGGTCATTTTATAACCTTTGATAGCGGCCACCATCGCCAGGGCAATGCCGGTATTACCGCTGGTTGCTTCTATCAGACAGTCACCGGGTTTAATCTCGCCTCTGGCTTCGGCATGTTTAATCATACTCAGCGCAGGTAGATCTTTGACTGAACCTGCCGGATTATTGCCTTCCAGTTTGGCCAGAATGGTATTGCTGGTATTGCCCGGCAAACGTTGAAGTCGGGCTAAAGGCGCATTGCGGACAAAAGATTCTATGGTGGGAAAAGTCATGGCGGTTTATTTCTGTTTGTAATGAATAGTTTAAATTATCCCATAAAAACGAAAAACCGACATAACTCGAACAACATTTTGAAACAAAACAGCTGGAGTAGCCAGTATGGAAAGCAATGTAATTAAGTTTGGATAGCCCGAATTTAATTGCCTCGGATTATGGAATGATTAACTAAAACAGGACACTTTCTTAAACAGTCGTCTTATAGGTAAAAAAGCCTGGTTATTATTTGCTATTATTGGCGAAATAAAGGTAGCTCTTTATGTTGTAAAAAGTATTGTGCTCGGGCAATGACATCGGAACCATAATCATCGCCGGTAGTACCTTTATCCATTTTATCTTTAGTTCTTACATTATCAATGCCACTGTTATAGGCCACAATTGCTCCTTTTAAGATAAAAGGGAGTTCCCAATCTTGATGTATCTCGGCAATGCGTTCCAGGTTAATACACAAAATGCCCGCAGCCTGTTCGATATGAGCCTCGCTTTGTGGATCCGGTAAGCCTTGTAATTCATGATATCGTCTGTCGATTTGCATGATTCCGAAGGCTTGATTATGGTCGCCCCAACCCTCTTTGTTCAAGACTGCACCACAACGCGATTCGCGACTGGCTAAAGCTGCAAGTACGGCACAAGGTAGTCCGAATTTGGCGGCTGCAGAATGAAAACGATCGCTAATTTGTTTTATTCTAGATAAATCGGCTTCTGCCATCTTTTGGGAAGCTTCTAACCCGGATGTCAAATGATCTTGTTGTGCCGTTTGTTTTGATGCACCAGTTGTTGATATCTTAACCAGCGATTGTTCCCAATTAGTTAACTCTCTCGGCTCAGCCGTTTCGGTGCGATCTTCTGGTTCTGTTTGAGGTAATTCCGCCACACTCTCACCCATAGCTTCAATCAAAATTGCGTTGTCCAAATAGTTGGTTGGATCAAGCAAATCTGCCCGGCGTTTATAGGGTGTACCTGGTTGTGTCAATGCACCCGTTTTTGTGCCGGCATACATTTCCAGATGAAGCATTGAGTTTCCCGAATTGAGCTGGCCGACAACGGCAATATTCTGACCTTGTAGCACTTTTACACCGCTGCTAATGCCTTGAGGAACCTTTGCAGATATTTCGCCATAGCGCAAAACCAAGCCGTCTTCATGTTGCACTTCAAGAGCGTAAGTGCCTTCATAGAAATAATAAGGTCCACGGATAACTTTACCATTAGCCATACATAGAATTACCGTACCTTTCGGCACTTTTAGATCACAGCCGGCATGTTTGCGTTTACCACCGGCGCGGGATGCCCCAAATTCTCGAGCGCCGCTTTTATAATCCAGAGAAGGCCTTTTTTGAAGTGGAAAAATATAATCCACAACAGTTTTTTGCTGAGAGCTAACTGTAGTTATAGTTTTGGAATCTGGATTAAGAGGCTGCCAAAAATTTGTGCCAGACGAGAACGGATAGCCATGCTCTTTGAAAAAACGAAAGCAATCGTTAAACCATTGCACAAAACGATTGGCATGGGCATCACTGCCCAAGGGATACTGGCGCATTTTCCAACGGTTAAGGCTGCCGCTATTGTAAATAACACTTCCGGCATTGTAGGCGCAGGCAACCAGAGGCGGATCAAACTGCGTTCGTTTAGATTGCGAGGCGATATAAGCTGCACCCGCAAGGATGGAATTCGCGGGGACGAATAGCCATTCCCGATCTATTTTGTCTTCTTTAATTGCCGGTTCTACATGAAGCTCACTGATGGCATGACGCGCCGTGGATATCAGTGTCTGCATCAGACCGTAGGAGACGCGATGGGGAGTGGCGGCATCGGAAATATAACCAGGTTCTTTGCGTTCGGCACGGGGATTGACAGTATGCATTTTGCCATCGAAAGTCTCGGTACACATGGTCGCGATTAAAAGTTCAACCGGAACGCCCGTTAACAGGGAGGCCTTTTCAAGCTCGTCTTTATAATCTTCACAAATACGGTGCACTGTTTCCGGTTTGCCTTGCGAGATATCAATACCGCTTGTTTTGATTTCAAGACCGTTAGCGGTGAGTCGCCATTTTACCGAATTGCTATAACGGTTATGGAATTGATCCAGACCTCCTGCAATATATCCGGATAGAACTGCATTAAAATTTTTGGGGTTTGCAGGGCTAATTTGCTCGTCGGTACTTTGATCGAATAACATCGACCAGGTTTTCGGGCCGATTACACCATCGGCTGTTAAGCGATGATTTTTTTGAAATACTATCACCGCCCGTTGCGTCGCAGGACCAAAAACACCATCGCATTGCCCGACCGGAATGCCTAAGCGAGATTGTAAAGATTGCACATCGATTCCCCGTAGAAGCGGTGAATCCAATCTGAGGTAACGGCTAAATGTTGTGTTCATAATCACATCTCCAGCTTGGTGCAGTATTTAACACGGTGTTTCGTTGTGTTTGCGCATTCATGATGCGCTCCCTGCTAATGTGCGTCTAATCAAGTCTAGAGCATCAAATGATGAACTTAATTGGGCTTGTCTTATAAGTTCCAGTGAGAGATGGCAAAGAATATCAAGGTCTTTTTCAGAGCTTTTGTTTTGGCGGAGATTATCAATTGTCGCCAAGGTTTCCGCAACGGTTAACAGTGAGCAGTCATTACTGAATTTATTGGCGGGGAAATCGACTTTTTGCAAGACATAGCGAACCAGGGAGTGTCGGTATTCAATCCAGGCTTCTGTAAATACTTCGACACTGCCAAACAACGTCGGTAAATCGATGGCTTGTTCTGTCAACAGGCTGGGCGTTCGCCAAATCAGCTCGGCCAGATCCTCCGAGTTCTCATTTCTTGCCGCCAGTTCCAGCAGTCTTTTCGCCAAAGCATCAGTTTGTCCTTTAAAAGCCAGTTTAAAAATTTCGGTCAATTTTAAGGATTCCAGCACATCTTGCTCGGTGAGGTCAATTCCGCAAATCAATCTGGCGGTAAATGGTTGTGCCCAAATAGTGGCCAACCAACGCTCATAAACACTGGCACCCTGAGCAAATGCAGCCACCGCACCGGCAAACAGGGTAATCACCATGGCTTCGGAGTGAGCGCTGCCGTCAATAGTTGAGGCAGTGCTAAAATTTTGTACGGCGGTACGGAGTACGATCGCCAAAGGATGATTTTTTCCGGTAATGGCTTTGCTGAGCTCTGCGATGGCACCGACTGTTTTGGGTAATAAGGTCGCGTCAGAATTCGCTTTTTCGCGAGCAGAGTCTAGTTGTTGCAAGAGGTTACGCGCCATTTGAATTTTGGGAGCACAATCATATTTGAAATAATCTGGCGGTATAGCTATCTGCAGTACCGGTTCCAAGCCAATAATTTCCAGTAAATGCTGACGATACTTTTGCAGGTTTTGTTCAATACTGACCATTTCAGCCTCGACCGTGCCATCTGTTTTGACGGCTGTCGCCTCGATTCTGGCTCCCGCTGGATCCGCAATGACTGATGTAGAAACAGAGTCGGTTTTTGCCTTTTCACCCCCCGGCTTTATGGCATCCCGGGCATAATCAATAAACTTGTCAAACAAGGTAAAAGCCAACTCCACGCTATAACCCAACAAAAATGCGAATAGCGAAAGCCCCAAGCCTACTTCATCAACCCTGCCGGATGCGTATAACCATGGGCCAATTACGCCGAGTAGCCCTCCCAACAACACCCGCATAATGTTTCTACCACCCCATGATGGAATAAAGGTATAGTCGTTAAGTTGGTTTAACGTATTTCTTGTTAGAAACGCGATAGCACCTAAAAAGCCCAGCAGCAATGGTAGTATTAAACTTTTCAACAGTAAATCGATTGCTTTTCCTGATTGTAGAATTGCATCCGCATGGCTTTGAAAGATTTCAGACCTCGTGTTATTCTCAAGTTTGGCGGCTTCGTTCTCATCACAGTCGGCAGGTTTGTTCAACACACATTGTCTTTGTACCGATAAAACGATCCGGGTTTTTAGGGTTTGCTTTTTATCCAGAATTGAACGTAAAGGTTGTTTGTTGGGGTCTCCACTATTATCAGGATTGGCAAGAGTTTCTTCATCGACAGTTTTAGTATATTCAGAAATCAGGACTGTCAATTGGTCGGTGTTGTTACTCATCATGATCGAGTAACCTTGTGTAGCAAAGACAGCCAATACAAAAATAAACATCCAGATAACCAGTACCCAAAGATCGCGCTTAAGATTGCCCCATTTACTTTTTCCGTTTACGCCATAACGTCCGATATTTAATTCTTCATCAACTTCAAGGCTGTTAGAGGTAACAGGAGCGAGTAAGCTGGACAGGTGGTTATAGGCATTCCACAATTCGACGTGATCAACAGGATTCAAATCAGTAATATCGCGGCACAGTAACGGCACAGTCTTTTGAAGAAATTCAGCTTTAATACTGATATTTGGTTGTTTGATCGCATGGTTTAAAAGCCTCGCGACATCGTCGCGTACTTTCTTCATCATATCGCTGGCAGAGGCAGAGGGTGTAGATAAAATATTCCCCCCATTGTTACAAAAAAATTTTTGTAAAAAACAGCTCATGTCTTAGGTACTCCTTGTGCTGAACATTTAACAAAATTTACGACAAAATAGTACATCCGGTATTCATGGTTAATAAGGATATATCCGTCGTTATCATAAGTAGTAACCAATTAATTATTCCAAGGAGTGGCGACAAAACGTAATTTCCCCGTAATTCTGGGTGCTTTGTCTTTAACTGCCGGGATTGCAACAGGCAGTGAAACAGATTTTCCCGCAGCCAGGTCGGCTTGTTCTGCTTCAGAAAACAGATGCTTTCCAGTCGCTTTATCTTGTCCCCAGTGCCAGTCTATTTGTGAGTTGTTGGTTATAGACACAATTAATGTGTCACTAAACAGTTTCATGCCTTCATAGTGAGAGTCAAAGATAAAGCCTTTCACTAAATATTCTTGTACACCTATATTTAATGTTACCGAGTAGGATAGCGTATCGCTTTTTTCATCCATCTTTGCCCAATTTGACAGAAATGCTGTTGAAAGATAGACCTTTTTATTTTTGAAATTAACAATCTCTTCATGTGTGCGTATGGCGACAGAATCTTCTACGGCAATACGACGGGTAAGTTGCCAGCGTTTGCCTTTAGGTGCCACGATGACTTCAAAATTATAAGCAGCTTGAACATCAGCCTCTTTTTGAAGACTTTCCGGCAAAGTAACCTCGTCGATATCAAACCAAATATCCACGCGTAGATCTCCAAAAAAGAAGCGTGTCAGGTTTTGGAAAGCTTCCTCTGAATTAACGATGCCGAAAAAACCAGAATGTGAGCGGTACGCATACGCACGAGGACATGGGATGGTTATGTTAGAGGCATCTTTTCCCCATAAGCCGGCATTATCGATTTTTACCAAGCCATCACTGCCATGTCCTGCGAAGGTTCGTGACAGACCTGCAGCGACATTATATTCAGCCCTGTTGGTTCCGATCATGCAGAAGAAGCGGTCAGTTGGGAAGTTGCGCAGAAAATCTACCCGACCTTCCTTATCTTTTTGTGCGAGATATTCAGGATCATTTTCTAACGCCAAATAATTGGCCATTCGTTTGTGGTTAAAGTTATCCATATCATCCTTGGTAAGCCACGAAGGGATATTGATACCTGCCATTTCAATCCCATTGTGTGGTGTCGCATAGGTGTATACTTTATCTACCAAGCTTCTAGCGGTGGCATCACCGAGTGTGGAGTTCTGAAGAAAGGCGCGGCAGACCAGGCCACCCATGGAATGGGCGACCAGATAGCACTTAAAATCCGTAACGCCGTGATTGTTTTCATCGACAGCAAGATCACGAATTCTGATAATTAATTCACTTAATCCCTTAGCGTATTTCTCAATCGGGGAAGGCTTTCCATCACCAAATAAGGTCGAACCTTCATCGTAGTAGCGATACACGATAATTGATCGGTAGGGGATTTTTCCTGTCCATCCCTCATCCATAATATCCATTCCATTTTCATACACATCAGAATAGCCAAAGTCCGACATTAATCTAACTACTGGCGACTCAAAGATGAATTTTTTCGCTTTTTTTTGCGAATCATAAGGGGCTCGATAAACTGTTGAACCCAGATTAAATCCGCAAAAGGGATCGGCTGCAGTTTCATCCCGTTCACTTTCCGTCATGGCATAACCACGAACATAAATTATCGGATGAAGTAAGTGTGTGATCTTTTCGAGATTGGTTTTTGAAATATCTGACATGATTTTCCCCTCTTTAGACTCAATTTTTTTGGTGAAACAATGCGTAACCTATTAAGCAATGGTGCTTTTGAGTATCTTGATTTACTGACTCATTTGTATCTAATTTGATAACTTGGAATTAAAAGTTTTCATGGTCTATTAATCACTGTCTAGTTTACTAAGTCCGCTGTTGTAAATTGTTAGCAAGTTGTTATTTTTTTGTGTATTCACCTATTATTATTCTAAATAATAAAATGAGGGCTTTCCTGTGGAGCAGCAAAATACGTACGCATTTGGACCGTTTCGTCTGGACACGGAGATACAGCTTTTATGTAATGAAGAATCGTGTATTAAGCTAACGCCAAAGGTGTATAGATTATTAGTGTATTTTTTGCTGCACTCGGGACGCCTGATTTCTCATGAAGAATTATTTGATGCGGTGTGGGAAGGTCGTATTGTTGACGATTCAGCATTACGGCTTGCGATAAATTCGCTACGTAATGCTTTACAGGATGAAAGTAAATCACCACATTATATTGCCACCGTTAGTAAACGGGGTTATCGCTTTATGGCAGAGGTTAGTGTCAAAGATCATTGTTTTTTTGCTAAAACCAATCTGACCAATTCTTTGTGTTATCGACCCAAAGTCGAATTATTACCGATAGGGTTTAAGTACACTAACGAATTAACCGGTCTGCAAATAGCCTTTCAGCAAGCGTCAACAGGACAAAGGCAACTGGTTTTTTTAACTGGCGAACAAGGTACAGGTAAAACAGCCTTACTTGATATCTTTCTTGCCAATGTTAATTCTTCCGGGTTGTCAGTTCTCCGTGCCCGTTGCGTACAGATGAAAGGTGTCACCGAACCTTTTCTGCCGTTGCTGGAAGCGCTTGAGCGCCGTTGTCGAGAGCCTTATGGGAATTTGCTCATTGAGCAACTGAGTAATTTAGCTCCAACCTGGCTTTATCAAATGCTGACTGTATTGAACCCGGAGGAGCGTGCCATGCTCCAGACGAAAATACCATCTTGCAATAGCGGTTGTATACTTCGTGAAGGTGCTCATTTTTTTGAGACACTGAGTAGTGATTCTACCTTGATATTGGTTCTGGATAATTCTCACTGGAGCGATGAGTTTACCCTGGATTTATTAAATTTCCTGATGTTCAGGTGTTCAGCAGCGAAATTATTAATCATTGTCAGTTACCGATCTTCTGATAATGGATCAGGTGTGCGGCGAATTAAAGAGATGCGGGCAGAGTTGTTTTCTCGTGACTTATGTCAGGAACTGTCCATGCAAAAGCGTTGAAATTGATTTCAAAGTTATTGACTTGATCAGCGTGGCTATCAACTTAAGCCGGTACAGACAATAATCCTTAATCCGTTGAGGCGAGGATATCGGTAAAACCGTTCTGTTTTAAATTGGAAGTCATCAGCATCGGTCTATTAGATAATGCCGTTATAGGGTATTATTGCCATTCTGGATTTCTTGATTACCGACATTTGAAATACAACAGAGTACCTCATGAACACTGACGATATTACTAAAGTAAAAAACTACCTGCTTAACTTGCAAGATCAAATATGCCTGGCGTTGGAAAAAGAAGAACCTGAAGCAAGGTTTGTAGAAGATATCTGGGATCGGGCAGAAGGCGGTGGCGGTAGAAGTCGCGTACTGGAAAATGGCGAGGTGTTTGAACAAGGTGGGGTTAATTTTTCTTATGTGCGTGGTATTAGTTTGCCTGCTTCAGCAACCGCGAAGCGTCCTGAACTGGCTAATCGTCAGTTTCATGCCATGGGTGTATCGCTGGTTATCCATCCTAAAAATCCTTATGTGCCAACGTCACATGCCAATGTGCGCTTTTTAATCGCCGAAAAACCGGGTTCACCGGCTATTTGGTGGTTTGGCGGTGGTTTTGATTTGACGCCATTTTATCCCTTTAAGGAAGATGTCATACACTGGCATACAACGGCACGTTCAGCTTGCAAGCCCTTTGGTAATGATATTTATCCTACCTACAAACAATGGTGCGATGAGTATTTTTTCCTTCCGCATAGAGATGAAACACGTGGTGTCGGTGGTTTGTTTTTTGATGATTTAAATGAATGGGAGTTTTCCAAGTGTTTTGCTTTTATGCAAAGCGTGGGCGACCATTTCGTTGATGCTTATTTACCGATTGTACAGAAACGAAAAAATACGCCATACGGTGATCGTGAACGTGATTTTCAGTTGTACCGCAGGGGTCGGTATGTTGAATTTAATCTGGTTTATGACCGTGGTACTTTATTTGGCTTACAATCGGGGGGACGTACTGAATCAATTTTAATGTCTTTGCCGCCCTTGGCGCGCTGGAAATATAATTGGCAACCTGAGGCAGGTAGTCCGGAAGCAATTCTTTATGAAAGTTATTTAAAGCCTCAGAACTGGTTGGGTATCTGAAGGTTCAGCGTTGCTGTTATTAGCAACTAAACACTGAGATGGTTAGGAAAAGTTGAATGCAGGGATCGTTAAAAAAAATGCACACCCGACTGGAAAGTCCGGTTCAATACGAGTTACCTTTAGGCGATCAGAGTATCGCCTTAAATCCGTTGATCGGTAAGCTGATTAAATTAACCTTTACAGGCCATATCTCTTGCGTACATTGTAACCGGTCGATTAAAAAAAGTTATAATCAGGGTTATTGTTATCCCTGTTTTATCTCATTGGCCCAATGTGATATGTGCATTATGAAGCCGGAAACCTGTCATTATGACGCAGGTACCTGCAGAGAACCTGCCTGGGGTGACGCATTCTGCTTTAAGCCGCATATTGTTTATCTTGCCAATTCCAGTGGAATTAAAGTTGGTATTACTCGCCAAACTCAAATACCGACACGTTGGATCGATCAAGGTGCCGTGCAGGCATTGCCAATATTTAAAGTACAATCCCGTTACATGGCTGGATTGATTGAGATCGCCATTGCAAAACATGTCAGTGATAAAACCAGTTGGCAGCAAATGCTTAAAAATAATGTAGAGCCTGTTGATTTGGCTGTAAAGCGTGATGAGTTGGTATTTAAATGTCAAGCGGAGTTGGTGGAAGTTAACCAGCGTTTTGGTCAACAAGCTATTGAATTTTTATCAGAAGAGCTTGCTGTGGATATTCATTTTCCGGTAGATACTTATCCGGTAAAAATTAAATCATTTAACTTTGATAAGAACCCTGAAGTATCTGGTATTCTGCATGGCGTTAAAGGACAGTATCTGTTACTGGATACGGGAGTTATTAATATCCGTAAGTATGCAGGTTACGAGGTGGGATTTTCGTTGTAAGGCTTTTTATAAATCCGGGCTTTATAAAGTTGGGCAAGGCTGCTAATAATTTTTCGATGCCAACAGATACCACCACTTCAAGTGCTTAAGGGTTATTATCTGCATATGTTTAAAATGACGTGTAATGGAAATTTGATTTCTGAAAAAACTACAGCCTACAAGTTTGAATGAACTAATATCAAATGGTTAGAGTTACGGAAGCCACCAAATACTCTCAATATCGACAACTTTAGATGATATCCATGAGTCACATTCTCATGAAGCGCAGGAAATTTCCTAAAGTTGATAGTGATGTTTTCTTTCAAAACGGGTAAAACGGGTATATTTTAAGTTGTTTTAGTTGAATGATTAAGTCGGCTTAAATTAGTTAATTATTATGTTTATGGCTTTCAAAAACAGGCGTAATATTCGTCTGTAAGCCAGCCCATTAAATTTAGTATTCCGTGCTGGTCTAAAATTGAGATAGTACGGATAAACTAATACTTACTCAAATTTATTGTTATTTTTTGCTACAATTGCTATTTACTGACTATTTTTACAACAGTGTGCTTTTCTCGGCTGAGCTTGCTGACTGAAACTCCAATCCAAAACACAATAATTATTCAGATATAAATGTTACAGACAGAATTCTTGAGCAACTCCTGTCAGTTGTTCTCTCGCTTTAATGGAAATGGCTAGTCATGCAGAAGCGTAGTCGAGTTATTCACCGGTTTTTGGCGGTGTACATTGTTACCATGTTGCTGGTAATTGGATTTGTTATTGCCTGGCTTGTGCGAGAAGAGGTGCAAACCTCCCGGTATCAAGCCCGTTATCTTTCTGCAATAAGTGAACAATTAAGCTTTAAACTGGCTTCCGGTCCCAGTTCATCAATACGTTACCCTGAGTATGGACCTTATGATCAAAGATTAGGCTATACACTATTGCCTGAAGTGATTAAACGCATGGAAAAGGCGGGTTTTACCGTTACCTCGCAGGCTGCTTTTTCGCCGATGATGGCGGAGTTGGCTGATTACGGTTTATTTAATATTTATCATGAAAAAACCCAGGCAGGCTTACGAATTATCGACAAATCCGATAAGGTTTTATTTAATGCGGTTTATCCGGCGTATGGCTACCCGAATTTTAAGGCTATTCCACCGTTAATTCTGGATACTTTGCTTTTTATAGAAAATCGCGAGCTTCTCAATGAAGATAATGCCACTTTTAATCCTGCTATCGAATGGGATCGTCTTGGTTTTGCCGGATTACAATTAATGGCCCATAAACTAGGCGCTACGAGCACTGTGCCTGGCGGTAGTACTTTGGCAACCCAGCTCGAAAAGTACCGCCATTCAAAGAATGGCTACACCAATTCGATTATCGATAAATTTCGCCAAATGGGTACGGCATCATTGCGAGCCTATTTGATGGGGCCTGATACGCTGGAAATGAGGCAAGAGATTGCTCTTTCTTATTTGAACTCCATGCCGCTTGCTGCGGCGCCAAAATTAGGTGAAATTCATGGTTTAGGTGATGGGTTGTCAGCTTGGTTTGGTGCTGATTTTGTTGAGGTTAATAAGTTATTAAGTCCGGATGCGCTCAATGCATCTCAGCCAATTACTCATCAACAAGCGCAAGCTTATCGTCAGGTATTGAACATATTATTGTCACAGAGAAGACCTTCCTATTTACTGGGACGGGGTTATGATGCGTTACAGAATTTGACTAACAGCTATCTGAGGTTATTGGCCGAGCAGGGTTTTATTTCACCGGCTCTGAGAGATGCAGCCCTTAAGGAATCTTCGGCTCGCCCGCCCAAGTCGGTTTCTGTACCTGCCAAATTTATGACAGAAAAAAAGACGCAGAATGTATTGCGTGCACGTCTTGCTCGCACGCTAGGTGTAAAATCCAATTATGAGCTGGATCGCCTTGACTTAACCGTTAAGACTACGCTTGACTATCGTACCCAACAAGCGGTTACCAATGCGCTGAGGCAATTAAGTCAACCCGATCAAGCGCGTGCGGCAGGTATTCTGGGTTTTAGATTACTCAATGAAAACACGGATCTTACTCCCATTGTCTATAGCTTGATGTTATTTGAGCGGAGCAAGACGGGTAATCTTCTGCGTGTGCAAACTGATAATTACGATCAGCCTCTTGATATCAATGAAGGTATACGGCTGGATCTGGGTTCTACCTCTAAACTTCGTACGATGGTGCATTATCTTGAGCTGATTGCGGACATATATCAACAGTATAAAGATCTTTCCGCCAAGGAACTCGGCCAGATTGAACTGCACCCCCGTGACTATTTATCGGCATGGGTAATAGAACAGTTAAAAATATCACCCAAAATCAATCTTGAAGATTTACTTAACCTGGCTCTAGACAGGCGTTATTCAGCAAGCCCCGGTGAGTATTTTTTTACTGGTGGCGGACTACATCATTTTAATAATTTTACAAAAGATGAAAACGGTAAAATCATGTCTGTGCGATTTGCCCTGCGTGATTCTGTTAACCTGGTCTTTATTCGCTTGATGCGTGATGTGGTTTATCATCACCTTTATAAGCCCGATGGCATTGCACGCTGGCTTGAAAGTCCCGATAATCCAAAGCGTAAAGAATATTTGCAGCGTTTTGCCGATAACGAAGGACGTACTTATTTAAACCGTTTTTATGCCAGATACCACGGCAAAACAACAGATGAAGCAATGGGCATGCTGGCCAAAAAAGTATTTGCCAAACCTTCACGTTTTACCATGCTGTATCGGGCGGTTTATCCGGACCATGACGAAATGGCGCTGAGTGCCTTTCTTAATGCAAATCTGGGCAAAAACGCGCTGGTCAATGAAGATGTGTATAGTCTTTACGACAAATATTCAGCAGAGAAATTTGATTTACAAGATCAGGGTTATATTACCAAGATTCATCCACTGGAATTATGGTTGGTTGGTTATTTGGCGCAGCACCCTGAAGCCACGCGTGATGAGGTTATGGCGGCCAGTTACGAACAACGCCTGGAAGTTTACCGATGGCTGTTTAAGAACCATCGAAAAAATGCGCAGCAGCGGCGCATTATGACGTTACTGGAAGAGGAAGCTTTTAAAGAAATTCACAGTGCCTGGAAACGTGTTGGTTATCCCTTTGAGGCATTAACCCCTTCTTACGCGACCTCCATAGGCGCATCAGGCGATAGACCTGCTGCCTTGGCCGAGCTTACCGGTATTTTGCTAAATGACGGCATCAGGTTCCCGGCTGTCCGATTTGAAAGTTTACATTACGCTGTTGGTACGCCTTATGAAACGCTAATGAACAAGACCCCGGATCAAGGTCAGCGTATTTTTGCCCCTGAAATTGCGAAGGTTGCCCGTGGTGCTATGGTTGGAGTGGTAGCAGGGGGAACTGCCGGTCGTCTTAACGGCGTTTACACAGATACTCAAGGTAAGCAGTTATCAGTAGGTGGAAAAACCGGAACCGGAGATCATCGTAAGCAAGTGTGGGCCGCTGGCGGTCATTTACTGGAATCAAAGTTTGTCAGTCGTGCTGCTACGTTTACATTCTTTCTGGGCGATCAATTTTTTGGCGTGATTACGGCCTATGTAGAGGGAGATAATGCCGGACTTTATCACTTTACCAGTTCATTACCGGTACAGATAATCAAGTTTCTTAAGCCGGTATTGTCACCGTTAATAAATAACACCTTGCCTGCTGAAGAAGTTACCAAGCCGGTAGCTAACGTGATAATTGTCGAAAATTCCAAGCCTGTGATTACATTGCCGGCCGCTAAGGTTATCAGTCCGTTGGTTGAGAAGGACTCTGCCAAAGTTACCAAGCCTGCTGCTGAAAAAGACGTAGCTAAAGTGCCAAAACCGTCAGTTGAAAAAGCGCCGGCTAAGGTTACCAAGCCTGTTGTAGAAAAAGCCGTTGCTAAAGTCGCCAAGCCATTGCTTGAAAAAGCACCCGCCAAAGTGACCAAACCTGTTACAGAAAAAGCTGCTGCTAAAGTTACCAAGCCTTCAGTTAAAGAAGTAACACCTGAAGCGATTAAACCCCCGGTTAAAGATGCATTGGCTAAAACTCCTAAGCCGCCAGTTACTGCAACAGATAAAAGTGATAGTGCTACCCGGTATTATAAGTACCCGGTACCGCCTAAGTTAACACAGTAAAAAAAGATTGTTGCTACGTGTGATTTACTTTATATTTTGGCTTCAAGTTCAGATAACTCTGCCAAAGTATTGATATTAATGAATATTTCAGGCTCGTTACTGAAATCTGCCTTCACCATTTTTTGTTGTTCCAGCCAGTGACTGATTTTACGTTCACCACTGGCCAGATAGTCTTGCAAGCCGGATTTTAGTGATGTTTTTATAGCTAAAAAAACCGGATGTAAGCGTTCTCCATCAAAAGCAACAGCCACGTCAGCTTCATTTTCTGCACGTGTAGCCAACAGTTTTTGCAAATGCTCGGCTTTAATTAATGGCGAATCACAGGGGACAACAACCAATATCTCTGCATCCGTATAAATCATTGCCGTTAATACCCCCGCC
This sequence comes from Methylobacter sp. S3L5C, assembly GCF_022788635.1. Lineage (NCBI taxonomy): Bacteria > Pseudomonadati > Pseudomonadota > Gammaproteobacteria > Methylococcales > Methylococcaceae > Methylobacter > Methylobacter sp. S3L5C. Next base: position 2,372,959 of record NZ_CP076024.1, read on the forward strand.
AAAGGTCCATCAAAGCGGTCGGTTTGATCCGGTACAATCGGTAACCCAAATGCCTGATACTGCTCCCTGTTTCGATTGGCATTGATAATTGACTCATCCGCAACGGCGGTGAGAGCGGCTATGGCATAGCTTATCATTGGGTGACCTTTATAATTTACCAGGCCTTTATCCTGATTATTCATGCGTCTGGCTAATCCGCCAGCAAGAATAATACCGGCTACTTTTGTTTGATTGTTCATAATGCTAAGCTTTGTTTATGATTGCGAGCGACCAAAATGATTTGTTAAGCTGCAAGCGGTTATAATTAAAAATGAGTCAACAAGGACCTAGGCGATATTCAATGATCTTGCTGTACTTATTGCTCGATTAATCGGGCATACTTTTTTACCTTCTGATTTATGGGAATAAATGTTAACAATGAAAAATAAATATATAGTCTCTGTTTTAGCGCTGTGCTTGGGTGCAGCCATTAGCGGATGTGCAACAACGCCTGAAAAAGCTATTGAACAAGTATCTACACCAACGCCTTTGGCCAACGATTATCCCACAAGAGATCGTGTTGAATATGTTTTAAACTGTGTCGCACAGCATGGTGGCCTCACCTATGTCAGGCAATACGCTTGTGGATGTAAGATTGATAAAATTGCTGAAAAAATGACTTTTTCTGACTTTGAATCGGCAAAAACCTTTAGCTATTTAAGTAAGGGACAGACAGGTGATGCCGGAGCTGCTTTTCGTGATCCTGCCCAGTCCAAAGATTTACGGACACGGCTTAAAGAAGCCGAAGCCTCTGCTGAAAAAAGCTGTTTTGTAAAATAAGGTTATTTCCTGCGTTGCCAAAATAGTGATATAGCAAGTCGGCTCAATTTGATGCAGTTAAATCGAGGATAATCGGTTATAAATATGCTGATTTCGTTGGCTACCAACTTAAGCCGGGACAGATAACATTCCTTGAAAGGATGGTATCTCTAACATTGTCCCGCTTTAAATTGGTAGCGATTCTGTTTGTAAATTTAAAGTCTACTGTGCCAGGTTAAATTCTGCCAAAAATGTGGCTTCATCAATCACCTTGACGCCTAATGATCTGGCTTTATCTAGTTTTGATCCGGCATCTTCCCCGGCAACTACGCAACTGGTTTTTTTAGAAACGGAACCTGCTACCTTTGCACCGAAACTTTCCAGCAGTGCTTTTGCTTCATTACGTGGCATGTGTTGCAGGGTGCCGGTTAAAACCCAGGTTTGTCCGTCAAGCAGTTGTTGGCCGGTGGGTTCATAGTCCCCATCTTCCCAGTTAACTCCCGCTGCAATTATTTTTGCGATAATATTCCGATTTGTTGCATCTTTAAAAAAATTGACGACATTAGTCGCCATTACCGGGCCAATATCAGGTACCTGCATCAGTTCTTCAAAAGAGGCATTGGTAATAGCCTCCAGATTTTTAAAATACTTTGCGATGCTTTTTGCGCCTTCTTCACCGACTTCATGGATGCCTAACGCACCCAGGAAAGTACCCAGTTTTGTTTTTTTTGAAGCATCAATAGAATCAAGCACATTTTGAGCACTTTTTTCGCCTTGTCCTTCCAGATCGGCAATGTCACCAAGTTTGAGGCTATAAATATCGGCAATGGTTTTAAGTGTGCCTTTACCATGAAGTAGCTCGATCAGCTTGGTGCCCAGGTTAACGATATTCATAAACTTGCGCGAGGCGTAATGGCGGATGCGCTCCGCACCTTGAGCTGCGCACGTTAAGCCGCCGGTGCAACGAAAAGCCGCTTGTCCTTCGGTTCTTTCGACGGCAGCTCGGCAAACCGGACAACAATCAGGCATAACTATGGGCGTTCTGTCAGTGCCTGCTGCAACCACTTTAACCACTTTGGGAATTACGTCGCCAGCTCTTTGAATTTCGATACTGTCACCAATACACAGTCCCAGTCGTTCAATTTCATCCATGTTGTGCAAGGTTGCATTGCTGACTGTTACGCCGCCTACAAAAACCGGTTCCAGGCGCGCTACGGGTGTTAAAACACCGGTACGTCCTACCTGAAAATCTACCGACAATAGTTGGGTAACAGCATTTTCTGCGGGAAATTTTCTGGCAACCGCCCATTTAGGGGAGCGGGCAATAAAGCCTAATGACGTTTGCAACTCCAGGGAATCGATTTTGTAAACGATGCCGTCAATTTGCATTGGCAGCTTTTCTCTGGCTTGGTCCATGACCTGATAGTTTTTTTCAAACATCTCAAAACTACCCGAAAAAGCGTAACAATGCGGGTTTTTTCTAAATCCAAAAGTGAGTAAATATTCAAGAATTTCAGAATGACGAGTAAATTGACGCTCGCCTTCATAGTCGCCCAAGCCGTAAGGAATAAATTGCAAATCACGTTCGGCGGCAATTTTAGGATTCATTTGCCTGATGGTTCCGGCAGCGGCATTTCTTGGATTGACAAAAACTTTAGTGTTATTTTGAGCAGCCAGTCGGTTAAGTTTCTCAAAAGCAGCTTTGGGCATAAAGACTTCGCCGCGTACCGCCAGTTTTTTGGGCGGATTATTAGTTGCCAGTTTCAGCGGTACCGATTTGATGGTTTTTACCGTGTGTGTCACATCTTCACCGATCTGACCATCACCGCGCGTCGCGGCATAACTTAATAAGCCGTCATCATAATGGATGGATATCGCCAAGCCATCGAGCTTGGGTTCACTAAAAATATCAAGTTCCGAGGGGCTTATATTCAGTTCTTTTGCCGCTTTTTCAAAGAATTCGTAGGTTTCTTCCACACTAAAAGTATTCGCTAAAGAAAGCATTTTTACGGTATGTTCTATCTTGCGAAATTCATCGATTGGTTTTGCACCAACACGCTGAGACGGGGATTCCGGAGTGATTAATTCAGGATTTTCAGATTCCATCTCCAGCAATTTTCTAAATGCCTGGTCGTATTCCGCATCAGAAACAGATGGATTATCAAGAACATAATACTCTTGACCCCATTGATTTATGTTGGCAACAAGATGGTTGTAGGCTGGGTTCAAGGGGCTATGCAGAAGTAGGGGTTAGGTGAGTTTTTTAAGGGTTCAGATTTTTTACCTGAACCCTTAGGTGATTTTCTACGAAAAATAGTCCCAGTTTACTGGTCTTTTTAATCATTTTCTGCGTTGTTAAAATAGTTACGTAACCAGCTACGCGCCTATTTTTATGCCTTGAAAATAAACAAAATTCTTGCGTCATTTGGGACTATTTATTCTTGGATATCACCTTAAGGATAAAATTTACAGGCTCTGCCGAATTGTTTGGACAGTGGCATCAGTTAGCGGCTGTCTGTTATTGTCTCTGATAGTGCCGTCCAATTCTATGGCTAATAATTGAATCGTATCCAGATAGTCATCAAAAACCGCTTGCGCATCATCCAATGCGCCTGGCTGCATAAAAAATACCAGTCCCGGACAATAAAATGTGTCCAGATCGTTATTTGGAAAAGTACCCGGCTCAACCATACAGGCAACACCAAAATCTACCAGCCGATTAGCATCCAGTCGTTCATATATTTTCAGGTTGCCATATTCAAGTCCGACAATTCCAAAAGCATTGACTAAATCAATACCATTAAAGCCTTGGTCAGCGTTGGCGATAAGACTGAACTGGATAATGGCAGGAACGGCAACTTGAGGTGGCGGCTCAATATCATCATCTTCAAGTTCAATAGTATTCTCTTCAGGTTCATAAACAGAGTAGTCCTGTTCAAAATAATGATGATCAATAGTCTCTGCTGGTTGGTTATCCGTTCTTTCATCATCGACAGGTAACGGTTTATAACGTTGCCCTTTGGTATCGTGGTCATCATGAAAATCCAGGTCTTCCCGGAATTTTTTATTTTTTAAATAAGTCCATGTCAACATGCCCATAATAATCATTAGGCCCGTTGCTATAATTACAATTCTTAGTAGTTCTTTATCCATTAGATTTCCGCCAGACTCACTGCTTCTTCAATATCAACTGCGACCATCCGGGACACGCCCGGTTCTTTCATCGTAACACCTGCCAACTGTTTTGCAATTTCCATAGTTGCCTTATTATGAGAAATATACAAAAATTGAACAGATGCCGACATCTCTTCTACCATTTTTGAAAACCGTCCCACATTTGCATCATCGAGTGGTGCATCAACTTCATCCAACAGGCAAAAAGGCGCTGGATTGAGCTCAAAAATTGAAAATACCAGTGCTACCGCTGTTAATGCTTTTTCTCCACCTGACAGCAAATGAATGGAGCTATTTCGTTTGCCGGGCGGTTGAGCAATAATATTTACCCCCGCTTCCAGTAAGTCTTGCTCGGTCAATTCCAGATAGGCTTGGCCGCCACCAAATAGTTTGGGAAATTTCTCCTGCAATCCGGTGTTTATTTTATCGAATGTTTCTTTAAAACGCAGCCTACTTTCTTTATCAATTTTACTAATTGCCTGATCCAGTATTTGTAATGCCTCAATCAGGTCGGCATGTTGCTCATCAAGAAAGTTCATCCGTGCAGATTGAGACTTGTATTCTTCTATAGCAGTCAGGTTAATAGTCCCCAAGCGTTCAATCTGAATTGATAACTCATCAACTTGTTTTTTCCAGTGAGGTTCTTGGGCTTGATCAGGCAGGGTCTTTAAAATATCCTCAGCATTCGCATCAATTTCTTTAAGTTGTTCATTGACAGTTTGCTGGCGAACTTTAATTTCCTGTAATTCAAAGCGAATAGTATCCAGTGCTTCCTTTTGTTTGTCCAATGCTCTTTGTTCGTGAGTATGTTGTTCAGCCAGTTGCGTTATATCCGCTTCGACGGCCTCCTGCAATAAGCGCTGATTTTTCAAATCAGCTTCCAGTTTATCTTTAGCTATAATTTGCTGCGCCAATTGTTTTTTTTCCTCATCCAGTGGCGTCAGCGTTTGTTGCAGTTTTTTCTCCAGATTGGCAAGCCAGTCAATTGAATGTTGATGTTGGTTTTGCAAACGGTCAATTTGTTTACTGGTTGACGCTTCAGAAGAACGTAACGAGTCAATCTGTGCTTTTATGCTGTAAACCTGTTGTCTTGCTTCATTAACGGCGCGCTCGATATTATCATGCTGTGCTTGCAAAAGCTGGTTTGATACTTCAAGTTCGTGTTTGTTTTGTTCCTGCTGCGCTAAAACAGTTTCCGCTTCTTCCTGCAATAACCCTGATTCAGCAATAATCTCGGCATTGTCACGCGTTTCGCGAAGGATTTCTTCAAGGTCATTAGCTATCTGTTCAAGGCGGCGTTGTTGATGTTCCCAGCGCGTAGAGTACGCACTAAATTCCGCACTCTTAATGGCCAGTTCAGAACCCAGTCTATTGTCTTGCTGTTGAATAGCTTCGCGCAATACTTCGGCTTCTTTTAACGCGATTTCGGTATCTGCCAATTGATCTTCAAAGGTCGTCATTTCAACGATTAATACTTCTTGCCGAAGTTTTAGCAGGCGTAATTCTTTCTCACGCTGTAAAACTCCCACATTACTATCTTTAGCGTGGCTTATTTTTAGCCAATTTTGTCCAAACCAGGTACCGTCAGGGGTAATAACTGACTCATAACAGTTTGTGTTGACGGACAACGCTCTGGCAGCATCATGATTATCTGCGCAATAAACACCAGTTAATAAAGTGCTTAAATCCCAAGGTGCGTTAACTTTGTCCAGCAAGGTAAGCGACCCCTCCTTGACGAGGTATTGCGCAGCATTGTTGGTTTTGGTTTCAAATAGAGTGAGCGATTCATTAGTCAGACGGTTTAAGCCAGGAATAACAGCATCGGCACTTTCCACACAAATGGCTTCCAGATAGTTTCCAAGAACAGTTTCAACGGCGGTATCCCAGCCTGACTCTACTTCAAGGCATTCAGCCAGTCGTTGGTTTTTGTTTAGATTCATGGCTTCCAGCCAAGTACCTAATTTTTTATTGTCTTTACCCATGGCATGTTGCTGTAATAACTCCAGTGACGTTATTTTACCTTTAATACCATGACTTTCAGAGCGGCGTGTATGCAGAGTATCATGTAGCTCTTTTACCTGATGGCGCTGCTCACGAATTTGCTGATGCAATTTTTCCAGTTGGGCTTGATGATCATCACGTTGAAAACTGATAATCTCAATATCCGCGTCCAGTGTTTCAATATCAACCTGCAATTGACTCGATGACAGTTCGTCGCGTTCGCTGTGCAATTTATCCATGCGGATTTGTAATTGACGATTCTGGTTTGCCAATTGCTGGGTTTTTACCTTTTGTACTTCGGCCTGTTCCTTATATTCCGAACTCATCGTCCGATACGCTTCCCACTGCGTTTGCCATAAGCTCCTTTGTCCCTTGGTATTGTGTTGTTGCTCGACAATATCTTCTTGCCTTTCCTGGGCAATAATCCAGCTTTCTTCAGCTTCCAGTAAAGATTGTTTTATCTCATCCAGGGTCTGTAAATCAGATCCAAGCTGGCTCAATGATTGATCTGCCTGGAGCTTGGTACGATTGATTTCAAGCAAGGTTTCTTCATGGCTGGATTTATGATGCTTGATAGCTTGTTGAAGACCGCTGACCTCAGCAACAAGGGTGTAATAGTCACCCTGAGTCGTATTTAGCTGTTGCTGCCGAATTTTATGTTCAGCTCGTTTTGTCTCGATAGCATTGTTAATATCCCGTAAAATCACAAACAGGCGATTGTGTTCGATAGCCACGCCTTGGAGTTTTATTTCCAACTGCTTCGCTGCTTGCTGATAAGCATTCCAGCGCATGGCCAATAACTCTAACTTAAACTGGCGTTCCTGTTTTTTTAGTTCGGTGTACTTTTCGGCTTTTTCTGCCTGTTTTTGTAAATGCTTAAGTTGCTTGTCAACTTCTTCGCGCAAATCATCAAGTCGTTCCAGATTTTCGCGGGTATGCTTCATTCGGTTTTCGGTTTCGCTACGCCGTTCTTTATATTTGGAAATACCCGCAGCTTCTTCGATATGCACTCTTAGCTCTTCAGGTTTTGCTTCAACCATCCGGGAGATAGTGCCCTGTTCAATAATGGCATAACTTCTCGATCCTAAACCCGTTCCCAAAAACAGATCGGTAATATCTTTGCGCCTGCAACGTGAACCATTGAGTAAAAACAAGGATTGGCCGTCACGGCTAACCTGTCTCTTGATGGCAATGGAATTGTATTGCGCATATTCGCCGCCCATCTTGCCATCTGAATTATCAAAAACCAGCTCGACCGAAGCGGTACTGACCGGTTTACGCCCTGATGAGCCATTAAAAATAACGTCAGACATGCTGCCGCCACGCAGATGTTTGGCAGAACTTTCTCCCATTACCCAGCGCACAGCATCAATAATATTGGATTTTCCACAGCCATTGGGACCAACAATCGCAGTCAAATTACCGTTAATAGGAATGACTGTTGGATCAACAAAGGATTTAAAACCCGACAGTTTGATTTTTTCCAGCTTCAAAACAGGGTTTAATCCTATGCCTTAGTTAAATAGCCGAGCATTATCGATGATATTTGCCTTGGTTTCGACTTTTTAATTAACTATTTAGTTTTTAGTCTTAATATTTTGTCGTTCTTGAAATAACCAGTATTTTAAAAAATCTTTAATGTGTTGTTTTTTATGATATTTTCTTTTGGATAACAAAGTTTTTTTTGATTGAGCAAAGAAAAGACTTCCGCTTTGGTTAGTCGTACCATGTATTTCTTTTGCGATGGTGTTTATTAATGTCAATGTAAGGGCATTATATGTGGCTACTATCATTTGTATATTAATGCTGACAGCCTTCTGGGCAGGGCGTTTACCAAGCCGTCTTTATTTACGGCATTAAACTTATCTGGCACAGCTGACGTATAATGGTTTTATTTTATCTGACCTTTTTTGATGCCTTCTTCCGACCTAGTTAAACAACTCACCCAGCAATTACCGCACTGTCTTAATCAAGACAGGCATGTTTTAAAGCGCCAGTTAGACAGGTTACGGAGTGAAACTCAGAAAGGCAAAGATCCGCTAGAGCAACTGAACACGTTAGCCGGCCGTTTTGAGAAATCTGTCGCATTAAGAGCCAAGCGACTTGCCAGTATTCCACCCCTGAATTTCCCGGATTTACCTGTCACAGGTAAAAAAGATGACATCGCCAAACTGATCAAGGAAAATCAGGTAGTGATTGTTTGCGGCGAAACCGGTTCCGGTAAAACCACCCAGTTACCCAAAATTTGTTTATCTATAGGTCTGGGTGCAGCGGGTTTTATTGGCCACACACAGCCCAGGCGAATTGCTGCACGGACGGTTGCTGATCGTATTGCCGAAGAACTCGGTGAATCGATAGGAAAGTCAGTGGGTTATAAAATTCGTTTTAATGATAAAACGCATGCAGAGTCATTGGTTAAATTAATGACTGATGGTATTTTGCTGGCGGAATCGCAAAATGATCCTTACTTAAGTCAATACGACACTATCATTATTGATGAGGCCCATGAACGTAGTTTAAATATCGACTTTTTATTGGGTTATTTAAAATGGCTGTTGCCAAAACGTCCGGATTTAAAGGTAATCATTACCTCGGCAACCATCGATCCGCAACGTTTCTCTACCCATTTTAATAATGCGCCTATTATTGAAGTGTCAGGGCGGACTTATCCGGTTGATATGCGCTATCGTCCTATTATTCCCAAACAGGAGATTGGGAACGAGGAAGACGATGACCAATCTGCCGGGAGCAGATTGGCGCGTACAGCCCTTGATGAAACTAGCGACGATCTGCAAAACGCAATACTGGATGCAGTTGATGAACTGTATCGGGATTTACGCGGCGATATACTCATTTTTCTCAGTGGTGAACGGGAAATCAGGGAAACGACTGATTCTTTAAAAAAACACCATCCTACGCAATATGAAATTTTGCCACTATATTCAAAACTCAGTGTCAGCGAACAGGAGCGGGTGTTCAAGCCCAAAGGTGGAAAAATACGTATTGTGTTGGCAACCAATGTCGCCGAAACCTCGTTAACCGTTCCAGGTATCCGTGGTGTAATCGATACGGGTCATGCACGTATCAGTCGCTATAGCCATCGCAGTAAAATCCAGCGTTTACCGATTGAACGTATTTCGCAGTCCAGTGCCAATCAAAGGGCAGGGCGGTGTGGTCGTGTTGCTGAAGGAATTTGTATTCGGCTATATTCGCATGATGACTATCTGGCCAGACCGGAATTTACCGAGCCGGAAATTATGCGTACCAATTTGTCTGCGGTTATTTTGCAGATGACGGCATTAAATCTGGGTGAAATTGAAGATTTCCCGTTTTTGGAACCCCCTGAAGATAAAATGATTCGGGATGGTAAAAATGTATTGCATGAAGTTAATGCTTTGGATAAAGCTGGGAAGCTGACCGACATAGGCAAACAGTTAGCCAAATTCCCGACTGATCCCAAATTGGCGCGTATGTTGATTGCAGCAGCGCACGAGCATTGCTTAACCGAAGTGGCCATTATTGTGTCAGCGTTAAGCGTACAGGATCCGCGCGAAAAACCGGCCGATAAAATGCAGCAAGCGGATGCCAAACATGTGGCATTTCGTCATCCTGAATCTGATTTTTTAACGGTACTGAATATCTGGAATACCTTTGAAGAACAGAAGAAGCATCTGTCTAATAGTAAACTACGTAAATATTGTAGCGATAATTTTCTGTCCTACATCAGAATGCGTGAGTGGTTTGATATTCACGCCCAAATTATGCAGGTGATTAAAGGTGATTTAAAAATGCACCCGAACACCGATGATGCCGGTTATGAAAAAATTCATCGCGCCTTGTTGCCGGGTTTGTTATCCAATATTGGTTTTCGGCATGAATCTCACGAATATTTGGGCGCACGGGGTTTAAAATTTTTTATTTTCCCAGGTTCCGGGCTACATAAACTTAAACCCAAGTGGATTATGGCAGCAGAGCAGGTTGAAACCAGTAAGGTTTATGCCCGTAATGTCGCCAGAATTGAACCTGAATGGATAGAGCAATGTGCGGCGCATTTGGTTAAGCATAACTATTATGACCCGCATTGGGCAAAAAAGTCGGCGCGATGTATGGTGTCGGCAAGAACTTTGTTATATGGCTTAACTTTGCAGGCAGGGCGAAAGATTCCTTATGATCATGTTGATCCAAAAGCTGCCAGAGAGATTTTTATCCGTTCGGCGTTGGTTGATCACGATTATCACAGTAATGCACCTTTCTACATCGCCAATCAAAAGTTGCTGGAAGAAGTTGGGATTATTCAGCATAAAGGCCGTCGTGTTGATCTGGTGGTTGATGAACAGTGGCTTTATAAATTTTACGATAACAAACTGCCGCCTGAAATTGTTAGTGGCGTTACTTTGGATACCTGGCGAAAAACAGTCGAACGCGCTAATCTCAAAATCTTGTTTTTAACCAAGGAAGATTTAACGCGTGAAGAAGAGGAAGACTATGTCAATGAATGGGATTTTCCAGACAGCAAAAAAATAGGTAATTTGACTCTCCCGTTACAATATCGTTTTGAACCAGGACATGATGAAGATGGCGTAACGGTAATTATCCCTGTACATCAGTTAAATCAACTATCGCAAGCGCCTTTTGAGTGGCTGGTACCGGGTTTGTTGGAAGAAAAATGTATTGCCTTGATTAAATCCCTGCCCAAGCAAATTAGAAAACATTTTGTTCCTGTGCCGCAAACCGTTAAGCAATGTCTGGAAATTGAACCCGATTTTAAAGGTACATTACAGGAATGGTTGGGTAACCGGTTACGAAAATTAACGGGCGAAGCGATTCCATTAAATGCCTGGAATTTGGACGGGTTAACCGACCATTTGAAAATGAATTTTAGAGTCGTTGACGATCAGGACAAACTGCTTGATTACGGTAGGGATTTAAAAAAATTACAGCTTAAATACACGACCAAAGCCGAGCACAGTTTTGACCAAATAGCCGCTGATGAACTAAATTATACCGGCTGTATTCAATGGGCGTTTGATGACCTTCCCGAGACCTGGCAATTTATCCAGAAGGGACAAAATTTTATTGGTTTTCCGGCCATTATTGATGAAGGTGATGCTGTTGGTGTGCGTATTTTTGACACAGAGCAGAAAGCGGCATTACAACATCAAAAGGGTTTGATGCGCTTACTTAAGTTGCAATTACGTAAAGAATGCACTTATATCATCAAAAATATGCCACAGTCGGCAGCAGTAGAATTAACCTATAATCGTTTACCCAAGCATCCAATTTTATCGTTATTAGCGGGTGAAAATGGCGTAGCAAGCACCTCGTATAAAGAAGATATGTTGTATTTGATTTTATACAGTGTATTTATTGACGGTAAATCCATCCGGACCCAACAAGCATTTGAGCAAAGTTTGCAACAATACAAGCCCGAGTTGATTGGTATCGGTAATGATGCCGGAAAAACAGCTTTGGAGATTATGGAGCTTTATGGCGTAATAAAAAAATGCATGGAACGAACCCTACATGCTAATGATCCTCTGGCAAATGATATCAATGAGCAATTAAACTTACTCATTTATGCGGGGTTTATTCGTAATACACCTTATCAATGCCTTAAAGCCATTCCTCGCTATCTAAAAGCAATACAATATCGCCTTGATAAGCGAGATCATAATCTCCAAAAAACTCAGGAAGTTACTCGGTATTCTGTACGTTTTTGGAAGGATATCGAGAAAAAAGCTAAAAAAGACTGGGTTATACCAGAGCAAGACCCGTTTCGTTGGGCCATTGAAGAGTTCAGGGTTTCGTTGTTTGCCCAGCAACTTAAAACTGCTTATCCGGTTTCCGTAAAGCGCATGGATAAGCTTTGGGACGAACACGGATAAATTTTAAAGGATTCTCGCCACGAAGACACGAAGGATACAAAGAAAGAAAATAAGTGTTTGTGCACAGAAAAAAATCAATGACTTACAATAGCTTTTATTTGAGCGCTTAGGTGCTCCGTAATGGCTATAAATAAACTTGTAACTTATTGATAAATTAGAGTAACTATCAGGTTGTCGTGTTTTTGTACAATTTAACAAAACTGTAATAAAAACGGCAGTTAAGAGTGTGATATCACAATCTATACACAGAGTTATCCACAGGTTTTGTGGGAAACTTGCAAAGAGCTTGTTTTAACAGATAAATCCGGATTTTTCTTATCCGGATTTACGTGGCGAAAATAACATTTCAGGTTTTTTTATCAGTATCTGTATACAAAATAAATCAATGGCTTAACGTCTGATTAGGTGTATTACTGACGTTTTTTTAAGCCTGTGGCGAGCAATAAAATCAAAAATATCCACAATAAGCAAGGTATTAGCCAAAACCAATTTTGATAAAAAGTAACTGGTGGAGCATTAAGGTAAGGGACTTCGTATAAGCCTGCCCATGGCTGATGTATCGGTGATCTTTCCATGATTTCCCCCGATGCCAGAGATACAGTCGATATACCGGTATTGGTGACGCGCAATACGGGCCTTCGAAATTCTATGCCGCGTGCCAATGTCATGTACATGTGTTGATAGGGTTCTTGCCAGCTACCGTACCAAGAATCATTGGTTACATTGACGATAAACTGCGCGCCCAATTGAGCCAGCGAGCGTGAAAATCCGGGGAACAGACTTTCATAACATATTTGTGCGCCCATCTTATAACCATTCCAGTTCAACAGACGGGTAGGCCCTGCACCTCTTGCAAAATGACCGGTTTGCGGTAACCAGTCCCTGATTGCCGGGAAAAATTGTTCACCGGGTATGTATTCACCAAAGGCCAGCAAAATAGTCTTGCTGTAATGAGGCGGCACAATTTCACCATTCTTGTTTAATACGAAGAGGGAGTTGGTAATTAATCGGGATTGTTCATCAACACTGTACGCACCGGTAATAAGCGGCAGTTGTCTTTCATGAAGAAACTCAGCCAGGGCTATTGGCAAGGCATTATTTGTAAATTGCTCGCCTAATAGCCCGGGAAAAGCGGTTTCCGGCCACATGGCAAAATCTATTTTTTTATCTTTATGGCTGTTAAGGGCATTATTCGTTAGCGCCATATAACGATTGAGAATTTCTTTGCTGTAGCCTTTACCTAATTCAGCGGCCATTTTTTCTGAATTCTCTGTGCTTGCCTGAATGAGTAATGTTGTAAAAGCAGCATCCGGTTGTGGCAATCTTGCTTTAAGCCATAGACCGCCCATGTTCAACAAAAGAAATCCTGCAATAACTGCCGCGAATATTATTTTTCCCGAGTTTTGTCGGCGCTTTTGCCAGGCAATATAAAGCGGCAAATTACAAAGTAAGGTTGCAGCACTGAGTCCGCTAAAACCAATAATCTCAGCCCATTGGTAAAGAGGTATATTGGCTCCATACCACGAGTAACCAAAGTTCCAATCAAACAACGTGAATGAATGGGCTTCGCATAATACGGTGATAAGCGCCATCAATCCCAAAGATAGTCGATCAGACCATTTAAATTTTTGCCGTCCTGCAAACCATAGTAGTCCTGCCAATGGCACATATAAATGCGCTATTAACGCGTAGAATAACATCCCAAATACAGCAACAGGCCAGTCCAGATGAGCAAATTCATGGAGCAGGTAGGTAACCCAGTTAAAGCCAATCAAGGTAAATACAAAAGCAGTGATTAAGCCGCCAAGGATTACGTCTTTAAGTCGCGTTTGTTGATTCCAGAAAAGCCAAACCGGCACAAAACAAAATAATGAAGCCCATGGCGGAAAAGGGATATAACTGGTGCCAATCAGGATACCTGACAGGACAGGAAGTAACCAATGTTTTGGCTTGGTGGGTAATACGTTATTCATAGGGGATATAAAAGGGGGTTATGTGTTCTTGGGGTGTTTGCAGCGGACTATCTTAATTTTTTGTGAGATTACCGTTTTTATTTGACGGTGTGATGACAGTCTTGTTCGTTAAGATTTTTAAAGGCATGTTATGTAGATAATGGTGTAGCAAGTTTTAGTGTCATCATCACGATGAACTACTGCGTAATATCAACGGTTAAGTTTAACTTTGAAAAATAAGTAAAAACCTTCTTTATGGGATAAGAGCCACAGAATTTTATTCATGTTATTTTTATCCTGTTGTCACACAAAATTCATCAAACGGTAAAATTATTTTAATAAAAAGTCGTTACAATTTTATCAATGCCAACAACGTGTTTTATTGAAATGTTGCAGATTGTAAGGAAGTAATAAGCCAATCATTAAAGATTAGTTACGACAAGTTGCTAGAGTAAATTACTTATGTTCCAAGATCATCATGAGCAAATTAGTTTAATCTCCCCCTGATATATCACTCAAAAGCCGCTGTTTAGCGGCTTTTTTTTGTACTGATTAAAGAGAGCTGGCTTAATTATTATGAATTTCGGCATATAATGCCCGGTATTCGTCACTTAGCTTATGATTGGGAACATAATGTATTAAAGGTTGTGATACGGTATGAGATTCTCTGACTTTAATTGACGGAGAGATCATTGAGGTAAGAACAGGAAGTCCTTCTGCGATAAGTTCGTCAACCAACTGGCGGGGTAAATTAGCCTGTTTTTGGAACTGATTAACAATAATGCCCTCAATTTCTAGGCTTTGGTTATGATCCGCTTTGACTTCTGTTACTGCTAGCATCAAGGTATAAAGGGCTTCTCTGGCAAAAGTGTCGCAATCAAAAGGGATTAAGCATTTTTCGGCAGCGATTAAGGCAGATTGGCTATAAAAATTAAGAACAGGTGGCGTATCCATGTAAATTGCGTCAAAGCCTTCCAGTTTTTCCAGGGCTTCTTTTAATTTAAAAATCTTAAACCGAGATTCCAAACGACCTTGCAAGGGTTCAAGGTCAGGATGTGAAGGGACAACAAACAGGTTGGGAAAAGGCGTTTCATGGATGACAGCATCAAGTCCGGCATTATTATTGTTTCCGAACAGCGAAAGACTTAAGCAATCCTTAAAGAAAAGCGCAATTGTCTTGTCACTTTCGCTAACTTTGTGGCCTAACAGATAGTGTGTAGAATTACCTTGAATATCCAAATCAATGACCAAGGTGCGCTTACCCTCCATGGCACTAATGGCAGCTAAATTACAGGTAATCGTTGATTTACCAACACCGCCTTTCTGGTTAAAGATAACTCTACGCATGTTATTTCCCGTGTAATTTAAATAGATAAAAGCCGTATTATAAACCCTGAACCCGTAATATCAAATGCGTATAAAAGTGGTCGCATGACAGGCTGGACACTCAGGGATTTCACTGGTTGTTTTAAAAGCTATTTCTTTACCACAGTCATCACAAATAAATGTGCCGGGTACGGTGATGTCACCGCTATGGTAAGTATGTGTTTCAGCTAACTGTTTTAATTTATCCAGTTCCAGGCGGGTTTTGTCAGCAACGCTTAAAAAAGCATCCAACGTGAAGTTTTCAATTAATTCAATATCAAATTTAAACCACTCCGAGAGTGAATCTTTATCTTCCTTGTCTGATAGGCCATGGGCAGCACCTTCAATATCACGTTTAATATAGCCTGAAAGTTTGTTCAGTTCATCAGCAGTCAAGTCGCTAGTTTTGCTGGTTTTTTCTTTTGAAATTTCCAATGCTTCAGCAAAAGAATGTAGTGTATTCTCCATGGTTTCATGAAGATGCTTCATGAAATCGGAATAGGCGGCGATCAATTTATTTTTATTCATGGTTCAACTCCTGAAAAATGGCGCTTTAGATTTAAGCAACTGTGCGGTATTCTAACGCTTTTGACCGGTAAAAGACGAGAAGGATGCAAGAAAATTATCAACCGCTCGCTATTGAGCAAGAAGTGCAGGCTGCATGGGAAGCTTCAGGGGTATTTAACGTCTCGGAATCTTCTACTCAGGAAAAGTATTATTGCTTATCCATGTTCCCTTATCCTAGTGGTAAATTGCACATGGGTCATGTGCGTAATTACACTATTGGCGATGTCATCAGTCGTTATCAACGCATGCTCGGGAAAAATGTTTTGCAGCCTATGGGCTGGGATGCTTTTGGGCTTCCCGCAGAAAATGCGGCGATGCAACATGGCGTTCATCCTGCTGACTGGACGTATGAAAATATCGATTATATGCGTGATCAGCTTAAGCGACTCGGCTTTGGTTATGATTGGAGTCGCGAATTAGCGACTTGTGATCCGGAATATTATAAGTGGGAGCAATGGTTTTTTCTTAAATTGTTGGCCAAAGGCCTGGTTTATAAAAAAACCGCACCGGTTAACTGGTGTCCAAATGACATGACAGTTCTGGCCAATGAGCAGGTTATTGATGGTTGTTGCTGGCGTTGCGATACACAAGTCGAGCGCAAGGAAATCGCGCAGTGGTTTTTAAAAATCACGGCTTATGCTGATGAATTACTTGCTTCACTTGAAGCATTAGATGGTTGGCCGGAACAGGTTAAGACCATGCAGGCTAATTGGATAGGGCGTTCTGAAGGTGTGGAGATGGATTTTCCGGTAGTGGGCATGGATCAGCCCTTGCGGATATATACCACGCGCCCTGACACCTTAATGGGAGTAACTTATCTGGCCGTTGCTGCTGAACATCCACTGGCGTTAAAAGCTGCCGAAAGTAATGATGATATCAGTGTGTTCATTAACGAATGCAAAATGATGGAAACTTCTGAAGCAGCCATGGAAACCATGGAAAAACGCGGCATTGATTCCGGTATTAAAGCTTTGCATCCCGTTTCCGGTGAGCAAGTACCTGTCTGGATAGCCAATTTCGTGTTAATGGGTTACGGCACTGGTGCAGTAATGGCAGTACCTGCTCATGATCAACGTGATTTTGAGTTTGCAAAAAAATACGGCATTGCCATTAAGCAAGTGATTTTTGCTGATGATGCTGAAAATGCCGGCGATTGTACAGAAGAAGCTTATACCGCAAAAGGGCTATTGCGTCATTCAGGTGAGTTTGATGGGTTAACTTCAGAACAGGCTTTTGTGGCTATTTCCAAAGTTCTGGAAAAAGACCAAAAAGGCGAGCGAAAAACCAATTTCCGTTTACGTGATTGGGGTGTTTCCCGTCAACGTTATTGGGGTGCACCAATCCCCATTATTTATTGTGATGATTGTGGCACTGTGCCTGTGCCGGAGCAGGATTTGCCGGTGCAATTACCACGAGATGTGGTGCTTGACGGTTCACAATCGCCTTTGGTAGCGCATCCGACTTTTTCCCACGTTGACTGCCCGTCTTGCGGTAAAGCCGCTCGCCGCGAAACCGATACCTTTGATACTTTTATGGAATCGTCGTGGTATTTTGCGCGGTTTTCAGGTAATAACCCGGATACCATGCTTGATAACAGTGCCAAATACTGGTTGCCGGTTGATCATTATATCGGTGGTATAGAACATGCGATTTTACACTTGTTATATGCGCGGTTTTATACCAAGTTATTACGTGATGAAGGTTTGTTGGTCTGTGACGAGCCGTTTAAAAAGTTGTTGACACAAGGTATGGTGCTAAAAGACGGCACTAAAATGTCCAAGTCCAAGGGTAATACTGTTGATCCACAAGGTTTGATTGATCAATATGGTGCGGACACGGTACGTTTGTTTATTATGTTTGCAGCCCCGCCTGAACAATCTCTGGAATGGTCTGATAGTGGTGTTGAAGGGGCATTCAGATTTTTGAAAAGACTCTGGAAACAGGCGTATTTACATAGTGAAGCGGGCGGGTCTCCGCAACCAGTTGATAAATCGTCGTTAACCGAAGAGCAGCAAACCGTTCGCCGCCAGGTACATCAAACCATCCAAAAAGTCAGTCATGATATTGGTGTGCGTATTATTTTTAATACCGCAATTGCCGCCAACATGGAATTGGTCAATACTTTATCCAAATTTACCGATGCTTCCGATAATGGCAAAGCCGTTCGTCAGGAAGCTTTGGAAGCGATTGTCTTGATGCTGGCACCGATAGTGCCACATATATGCGATCAACTTTGGAAAGACTTAGGTCATCATCAAGCAGTGGTTAGCGTATCATGGCCCGAATTGGACAGTACTGCCTTAGAGCAGGATTCAATCGAGATGGTGATACAGGTTAACGGTAAATTACGCAGTAAAATTTGTGTTTTGGCAACGGCTTCAATAGATGAAATTAAAACTATGGCGTTGAGTGATGAAAATGCCCTGCGCTTTATTGAAGGTAAACCCATCAAAAAAGTGATCGTCGTGCCTAAAAAATTGATTAATATTGTTGTTTAAATTATGTAGGGCGATTTTGGTTGCCCTTTAAAAAGATTAGTGGGTGATTTTGTTGCCCACTAATTGATTGTTTTAATGGAGTTGCGTGTGCTGGTAAAAAAAATGCTTATCTTAACTTTCGCTTTGTTAGTAAGCGCTTGTGGTTATCATTTACGGGGTCCTCTGCAGCTGCCTGCAGGCCTGAAAAATGTTTATTTGGAGGGTGGTTCAGGACAGTTACGCGAACAATTTGTACGTGCCATGGATATTTCTTCTGTGCCAATGGCAAGTTCTCCTGAGACGGCAGGTATGATTGTCAAAATTTCCGGCGAAGATAGTGAACGCAGGGTGTTATCACTGGGTGCAGGGGGGGCCGCTAACGATTTTGAATTGGGCTATCGTTTTGATTTTGAATTGGTTGGTGCTAACAATCAACTACTGATGGCGCGTGAGCCTGTCGAAATCAAGCGTGAATATTATAATGATCAGTTGGCTGTTATTGCACAAGGTAACGAAGAATTAGTGATACGTAACGAAATGTATCAACAAGCCGTACGTACAATTGTTAACCGTGCCAGAATGCTGTTGGGAGCCAAGCCCAAATAATATGCGCATTAAGCCTGAACAATTAAGTGCCGATCTACAAAAGGGTTTGAAGCCGGTGTACTTTATCAGTGGCGATGAGCCATTGCAGTTAGGTGAAATGGCCGATGGAGTAAGAAAGTCAGCAAAAAAAGCAGGCTTTGACAGCCGTGAGATTATTTCAGCGGAAACAGGATTTGAATGGAATCAGTTGGCATTTACGGCTGATTCTTTATCTATTTTTGCGGATAAAAAAATTATTGATTTACGATTGCCATCGGGTACCCCAGGAACAGAGGGCTCTAAAGCGTTGATTGCTTATTGCCAACGAGTACCTGAAGACACTTTATTACTCATTACTGCGGGGAAAATAGCCGGTAGTGCATTAAAATCCCGTTGGTTTGAAGCGCTGGATAAAGTGGGTGTTGTTATTCAGGTTTGGCCATTGGAGGGTCAGGATTTAATCCGCTGGCTACAACAAAGAATGCAGCAACGCGGATTACACGCTGAAGTAGAGGGTTTGCGAGTATTGGCATCCAGAGTTGAAGGGAATTTGCTGGCTGCCGCTCAGGAAATAGAAAAGCTTTATGTGCTTTACGGAACCGGCAACCTTAGCAATCAGCAGATTTTAGAGGTTGTCGCCGATAGCTCAAGATACGATGTATTTAAACTGATGGATAGCGTCTTGTCTGCCAGCGTCAACCGTATATTCAAGGTATTGTCAGGCTTGCGATCGGAAGGTATTGCCTCGCCGATTGTATTGTGGGCTTTGACACGTGATGCCAGGTTATTAATAAAAATAAAATTGGCGCTCTCTCAAGGACAAAATAAAGACGTCGTGTTTAAAAAAAATCAAATCTGGGATAAACGTAAGCAACTGGTTAGTAACGCGTTGAACAGGCTTGGTAATAGCGATTTAAATAGTATATTGGTTCTGAGCGCCAAGGCCGACAGACAAATCAAGGGGCAGGAACAAGGTGATGCATGGGAAACTTTGCTGACTATTTGTTTGCTGTTTGCCTCGGCACCAGTTTTGACCTATGCCGACTAACAGGACTGTTCAATATTTTGCGCCCGTTTCTCTATGGATTGGTGCAGATTTAAGCTGATTTGATAAAGCAATTTGAGTAAATACTTGCTTAACGCTTGCTACAACGTAAGTCATTGATATTAATTTTAGAGTGTAGATTGTCTTATTTTTGTACAATTTAACAAAACGGTAATAAAAACGGCTGTTAAGAGCCTTAGGTAACAGTTAATGCACAGCGTTATCCACAAGACTTGTGTATATCTGGGAAAATTTTATTATTTGCCGGTAACAACACAATAAAAAACCCAAAAATGGTACTTTTTTATGGCATCTAAATATAACACAGGGTTTTTCCTGTATTTTTGCCAAGTTTTCAGGTTAAAATAGCGGGCTTTAAAAGCTGGATGAGTGAGCGGCGATGGTGACTTGTAAAGTGCCACCTCACTTGGCTTGAGCTACCTGCAAGTATTCGACACGTTTCACCATGCCTTGCCGCTACGGTCTTAGGTTATAATGACTGTAGTTTACGGCAAGGTATCGCATGCCCCAGTAAGAACCCTCCTGAGTTGATACTCACGGGTGGTCACCAAAAAAGTTTTTTATGCCCAACTTTAGAGTAAAAACATGACAGATTTAGCGCATTATAGAAATATCGGCATCTTCGCTCACGTCGATGCCGGTAAAACAACAACCACCGAGCGGATTTTAAAGCTGACAGGTAAAATTCATAAAATCGGTGAAGTGCATGATGGCGAAACCACTACCGACTTTATGGACCAAGAGCGTGAGCGTGGTATTACCATTCAGTCAGCGGCAACGACTTGTTTTTGGAAAGATTATCGTTTTAATATTATTGACACCCCGGGACACGTTGACTTTACTATCGAAGTTTACCGTTCTCTTAAAGTATTGGATGGTGGTATCGGCGTTTTTTGTGGTTCAGGTGGTGTAGAGCCTCAATCAGAAACCAACTGGCGTTATGCGAATGACTCTGAAGTTGCTCGTGTTATTTATATCAATAAGCTGGATCGTATTGGTGCAGACTTCTACCGTGTAGTTAAACAGGTTGAAGAAGTACTGGGCGCTCACCCATTGGTTATGACGCTGCCTATTGGTACTGAAGACCAGTTTACCGGTGTGGTTGATGTATTAACCCGTAAGGCGTGGATATGGGATGATTCTGGCGACCCAATGAACTATACCATTCAGGATGTTCCTGCTGACATGGTCGCAGACACTGAAAAATGGCGCGAAAAATTGATTGATGAAGTTGCTGATCAATTTGATGACGTTATGGAAAAATATCTTGAAGGTGAAGAACCTGATATCGATACCATTAAGCGTTGTATCCGTAAAGGTACCATTAACCTGGATTTCTTCCCGACTTTCTGTGGTTCATCTTTCAAAAACAAAGGCGTACAACTGGTTCTTGATGGCGTTATTGATTATTTGCCTTCTCCAACAGAAGTTAAGCCACAGCCTGAAGTCGATATGGAAGGCAACCCAACAGGTCTTTTTGCTATCGTTGATGCGGAAAAACCGTTACGTGCCTTGGCATTTAAAATTATGGATGACCGTTTTGGCGCATTGACCTTCTTACGTATCTATTCCGGAAAACTGGAAAAAGGTACGTCAGTATTAAATACGTTTACCGGTAAAACCGAGCGTATCGGTCGTATCGTTGAAATGCATGCCGATGTTCGTGCCGAGCTTGAATCTGCACAAGCAGGTGATATTGTTGCTGTTCTGGGTATGAAGAATGTGCAAACCGGTCACACTTTGTGTGATCCAAAATTCCCTGCAACATTAGAACCGATGGTATTCCCTGATCCCGTTATTTCACTGGCTATATCACCAAAAGATAAAGCCGCTTCTGAAAAAATGGGTATCGCACTGGGTAAAATGATTCAGGAAGATCCTTCTTTCCACGTTGAAACTGATGAAGACAGTGGTGAAACCATTCTTAAAGGCATGGGCGAGTTACATCTTGACATTAAAGTTGATATCTTAAGACGTACCCATGGCGTTGATGTTGTTGTCGGTAAACCTCAAGTAGCTTACCGTGAAACCATTACCAAAGCGGTTGAAGACGAATATACTCATAAGAAGCAATCAGGTGGTTCAGGCCAATACGGCAAGATCAACTATATCATTGAGCCCGGTGAACCCGGTTCAGGCTTTGTCTTTCAATCAGCAGTTACTGGCGGTAACGTACCACGCGAATACTGGCCTGCTGTTGAAAAAGGCTTCAAAAGCATGTTGGATAAAGGTGTTTTGGCCGGCTTCCCTTGTTTGGACTTTAAAGTTATCTTAACCGATGGTGCATTCCACGCGGTTGACTCCTCTGCGATTGCCTTTGAAATTGCTGCGAAAGCGGCTTTCCGTCAGTCAATTCCAAAAGCCAGTCCACAATTGATTGAACCAATTATGGCTGTAGATACCTTTACTCCATCAGATCATGTGGGTGATGTTATTGGTGACCTTAATCGTCGCCGTGGCATGATAAAATCTCAAGATGCTGGCGTAAGTGGCGTGCGTATCAAATCAGATGTACCATTGAGCGAAATGTTCGGTTACATCGGTGATTTACGCACCATGACTTCAGGTCGCGGTCAATTCTCTATGGAATTCTCGCACTATATGCCATGTCCTAAAAACGTAGCAGAAGAAGTTATTAAAGAAGTAAACGAACGCAATAACGCTAAAAAGAAATAATCTGTATCGTAGCCGGGCAGACAACTGCCCGGCTACACAATGCACCATCATCTAAAATAAAAATTCCCCTCATACCGGCCAGTCAAGATTTATGACTTCAATGTCGAAATCGCTTGTCTTGTAAACCTCCCATCTTCGCTTTTCCTGTAATATCTGTCGGAATATTTACGGCTCTATCGCTGTAACCTCAGGTTTTATTTTTATAGGTAACAGCAATGAAGCTACTGCCATTTCAACAACAGGCAATTCAACTTTATTATCTTTTAACGCCCACCTGGCATATTGGTTGTTGAGTTTTCTATAGTTCAGGCTGGCACTGATAATTAACGGTCCTTTTACATCATCGGGTACTTTAAACGAATAGCTGGTTATATCCGTTCCACCGGAAGGGATGATGCGTTTAAAGCTATCACCGACCATGTTAAACAGGTCGTGCCGCCATACGGCATTACCGGTTCTATCTATCGGGATCGATTTATAAAAATACGCAGTGTCTTCAACGTTGTTGTCTTGCTTCAGATAACCTGATTCATAAATCGTGTGCCCTTGCCCATCCTTCACCAAAAACTGTATCCATGCTTCATTAATATCGGTGGTACCGCCAGGAAAAGCATGTCCGACCTGGGCATTGGTCACTGCGACCTTAATATTAATCGTTTCTCCCAAATAAAAATAACCGGGCGCTTCGGTTGATTCGATCAGTTTAGGGTCAATAGGCTGATTACTCTCGGTGGCATCGGGTCGATTGGGACGATCAATAGTAATGCGCATCTGGTCTGCTCTTAAAAACCGGCGGATACGCTCCAATTGAGCCTGGTTTTGAGTAACCCAGGGGATAGCGGTGTTGGCTCCGATAGTAAAGTGTGTTTTGATAAAGCCATCCTGGTTGGCAGAAGGGTCCTTTCCCAATTCAAGTGGGAAATGGCAATCCTGACAGCGTCGCTGCCTGCCATTGGCAAAGTTTTGACGGGTTTGTCCGGAATAGGGACTGTTTAACCAGGCGGTATAGTCATCCTGCATTTTTACCCAGCCCCAGTTATTAAAATCCTTATCCATAAACTGGGCATGACAAGTCGCACAAAGTTCCGGCGTTGCCAATACCTGTCGGGCAAGATCGGCTTTATGCTGTTCAGGCTTTAGTCGTATTAGCAGGTTATGAATTAAGGTAGGCAAGGTTTGCTCTGAGCCTTCGAAAAGATAAGGTTCTGGCGGTTTAAAGCGGTAACTGGCTACGCCTTGAACATGTTCGACACGGTCGATACCATGGCAGCTCATGCAGCTTACACCCTCTTGCAGGTGCCCCGGTGTATCAAGCCTTCCGCCTTTGGTCAGTTGCCCGCTCAGTAAGGCGGTTGGTGCATGACAACCTTCGCAGTAACGAGTCGCGGCTATTCCTTTTTTTTCTGAGAGTAACTGGATATTGGTTTGATAGGTTTTATCAGAACCCGCCTGAGCATGGATTGAGGCTTTCCATTGTTGTGCAATTTCCAGATGGCAAGTTGCACAGCGTTCGGAATTCCCTAGCCGTTTTGCATCGAAGAATCCCCCGGTACTGGTTTCCGTTTGGCCAGGCCGGAAAGGTTGACTGCCGTAAGAATAATCGTATGGTTCAATCGCTGAAACATCTTTAAATGCATTTTCTCTTATCTGATACAGGCCGGTTGCAAGCAGTACCAATAGGATACTGGCCAATACCAAACGTATGGTAATTTTGAACAAACCGCCTGATAACGACGGAAACCGGTTTGGCTCATTTTTTTTTCGTCGATCCGATAACGATAAAGTATGAAAGACAATATGTAAGGCCAGTAAAATCAGTGTGATTGTCGCCAGCCAAATATGTCCTAAAAAAATCCAACGCAATGCTTCAGATTGACCTTCCATAGCAATGTAAACGCCTGAACCGGCAAGTGCCAAAAATACCAATGCGGAAAATAGTCCTGAAAATGACAGCCACGGCCTTCGCAAGCCAAGAGTTCTGAGAAAATGAACCCAAATATAGGGAACTAATAATAGTGTAACCAATATTCCCAACAAGAGATGAAGCAGGTAGGTCCATTGCTCAACTACGGAAAGACCTGGTAGAAACAGACTGAAATAACCGCTTATGACCAATGCAATAATCAGGGCTGCCAAGGGTTTAGCCAGATATCGTTCGACTTTTATTGGGTTGATTAGCTCGCTCATGTGGCTATCCTTGTGTAACGTAATATTAGTTAACGATACAGAATTTCTTGAGCTTCAGGATGCCCCTGTCGTGTCATAAACTCAACAGCCTGAAAACGAACATCATTATCTTCTGCTACATTGCCGGCTATTTTGTTGGCAAACTCAAGTAACGAATTTTCATTAAATGATAACAGCTTAAGTATCGCTGAATTTCGCAAGGGATCTTTTTTTGTCTGGACCAGGGTAAATAATGTATTAATAGCATCCTGATCAAAATCAATACCATATTGCTTTAAAACCGCTTGTCGTATGGTTATTGAATACACCGGGTTGTTTAGCAGTTTTAAGGCTACACGATGATGCTCTGGTGTATTTTTGGAAAACAAGATCATGGGGCAAAAATCTTGTAACTCAATATTTGCGCTGAAACATAGTTGTTCGAGATCGGTTAATTGCTGATTTAAAGGTTTGCCGGGTATTTTTCTAACGACTAAACCTTGATTAGATTTATTGTGTATATCGTGCTCTAAGTGTTTATTTTCAGTATCGGTTTGAGATAAAAAAACGCTGTTAAGCGCACTAATCAGTGTCGATAGTTCTGTTGGAAAACCCACTTTTGACCAACTTCGCAGCGCTATTGAGCGAAATTGGGGGTTGACAAGAATTTTTCTGTAGTCTTCTTTTGATAGCCTGTTTTTTTCATGTAACAACGCTTCAATTGCCCACTGATTGATCGATAGATCCTCATCTTGTAATGCCTTGTGCAAAATAGAGTTACGATCAGCAGGTTTTAGCGAAAGCACGGCTTGAAATGCCGATGCCCGTATACTTTCTTGCGATGATTGAGTTTGTCGACTTAACCAATCAATGCTGGCCTGATCTGTCATGTGTTGCCGGATAGCGATCCAGCGACCGGTTAAATTTGTGGATTTAGCTGTTGACTCTGTATTAGGTGAAAACTGGTCAAAAGCCCTATGGGCAAGCCCATTGAGTTGTTCAGCATCAAATAAGCCAACGTCATCTGCTTGATCCAGTAAATGTGCAAATACATCCAAACGTTTTTCTACCGGTATGGTGTCAAATATATCGTGTCCCATAAGGAAAGATTCAAGTGTTTTTAAAACAGTCTCATCGCCCAGCCGCTTTAGCGCAATAAAACTATCTGCAATAACCTGTGCTGACTGGATATCGTCTGACACCAACTGCCTCAGTTGTGGCAATGCTTTAGTTTGCCGAATTAATCCCAAAGTCCGCACCGCTTCTGCCCGTATAGATACATCAGTATCATTTAGATGATCAAGTAATGAATGCACACCACGAAAGCG
The DNA here is from genome assembly GCF_022788635.1 of Methylobacter sp. S3L5C. Lineage (NCBI taxonomy): Bacteria > Pseudomonadati > Pseudomonadota > Gammaproteobacteria > Methylococcales > Methylococcaceae > Methylobacter > Methylobacter sp. S3L5C. The sequence continues at coordinate 2,398,999 of NZ_CP076024.1, forward strand.
TTCCGCATTAGCTAAAGCACGCGCAGCAGAAATTCGCACCTTTGGCTCAGTATCGTCAAGTAAACGGACCAGATACGGAACGGCAAGATATTTACGATTAACCACGGCTTCTTCCTCTTGAAAGAAGAAGCCAAAGCAATCGGCAAGGGCAATTTTTACTGCCGGGTCTTTATGAGAGAACAACCTTAGCAGCCACCTAATGGCCGTTTCGTCTTCATAATGCTGCAAACCTTGTATTGCGGCAACAACATTGACAGTATCTTTATCCTCCAGGCCTTGAATCAGTATACTTAAGCCCTGAAACGTATTTGTGCGAGACACTACTGCAATAACTTCGCGTCGAATCAGCGCATTATTATCTTTGGCAGCGATAATCAGTTCGGGAAAAATCTGTTCAGGATGCTCCGCTTGTCCAAGCATCCTGATATAGCGTGCGCGGATTTCGGCTTGTTCGACGCCAAGTTTTAAGCGCAAATGCTGACGTGGCGCATTAACCGCAGAAGTAACAGGCAGTTCATCAATTTTGTTGTTGTTTTCTTCGATCAGCCAATAACGATCTACCGATATTGATTTAACAGTCTGCTTGCGACCACTGGGCCAATTGATAATAAGTTGGTCAATTTTATCTTCATCTCCCAGGCCGAAAATTATTCTTTTATCGCCGTCAGATAAAAAACCCTCGCCACTGACTACGGAACGGATTTGTTTGCCATTGGCGGTAGTCAGTTGCACAACGGCTCCCACACCATCGCGGTTGGATTTTGTACCTGTTAGTTTCAGGCCTAACCAATGTTTTTTGGGTGACTCATTAACCAGATACTGGCCCAAATCGTTATTGTGAGCGATATAGAGATCAACATCGCCATCATTGTCAAAATCAGCAGACACACTTCCTCTCGCTGATTGCATATCTTGCAGGGCAATACCGGCCGATGCGGTGACATCAGTAAAATATCCACTGCCAGTATTAAGTAAAAGTTGTTTGGGTTGTCCTTGACTGACTTTGGCAGCATCCGGATCCGGCTCCAATTGACCTGCTGCAATAAAAACATCATTGAAACCATCATTGTTAAAGTCCTGAACAATCGATGTCCAGGCAGAAAGATTGAGAAATTGATTGCCACCAAGCCCCATTTCCCGTGCGTGGTCCTTATAATGCGCTAGCGAAGTGTTTTTACCGACTACCGCTGATTCCTGAATTAAAGCAACCGTGCTTTCTCCGGGTGTACTTGCCAGCACAAAATCAATGTAACCATCGTTATCCAAATCGCCTGAAGAAATACCCCGATTACCCAATGCAGACCGTAGTCCCAATGCCTGACCGCCTGGCTCAAAGTGCTTTCCGTCACTATTAAGATAAGCCATATTGGAACCTGTCCCGCGATCATTGGTGACCAGCAGGTCAGGTAGCGCATCACCATTAATATCCTGACAACTAACATCCAGTGTCCGTCCATCCGAATTAATGACACCTGCCTGTGCGGCAATTTCTTTGAATTTTAGTCCCCCCAAATTCAGGTAAAGTTGATTGGGTTGCGCCGCATACAGGCTCGAATCAAAGGTATTTTTTTTATCTCCTGTAAACTGGCTATTTGCCTCAAAGGTTTTTTGGCCTTTTTTAAAATCAACAAAATTACCGATGTAAATATCCAGTAAGCCATCGCCATTAAAATCAGCGGCGGCTGCAGAGGTTGACCAAAACTGACTGGTAAGGCCGCTTTCCATAGTGATATCAGTAAACGTTCCATCGCCCTTGTTTTTATAAAGTAATCGGCTTTCCTTGCCGGTTACCAACAGGTCTGCGTCACCGTCATTATCAAAATCGCCAGTCAAACAGCCCATGCCCCATATTTTTTTATGTAAACCACTTGCCGAGGTTGCCTCCCGAAATCCCTGGCCACTTTCGTTTAAAAACAGTGCATTTCCCTGAAATGACTGCCACCAATACTGTTGACCATAATAGCGGGTATGACCTGAGCCGTTAACCAGAAAAAGATCAATCCAGCCATCATTATTAAAATCAGCAGCACAAGCACCGGAACCCAGTGAATCATCAATGCCTGCCAACTGTTCATCGCCTTGCTGATGACTAAAATTGAGGCCTTTTTCCAACGTTCTATCAACAAAAATAACATTCAGTGGCTGCTTTTTTTTAATTAATTGATCGGAATCGATAGTTTTGGCGGCATAAGGAAAACCCACAGGAATAAGTACTGGCGTTCTATAAATAATCAGGCCGATGATGGCTATAAAAAACACAAAAAAAAGTATTCCAAATTTATTGGCAATAAAAGTTGGCAACATAATTTATGTCCCTAATGAAAAATTTATCTGAATTGACAGGAAACTTCATTTTTATTTAGGCGATATCCAAGAATGAATATACCCAAGTGGTGCAAGATAGCCGGACTTGTGTAAATAGAGCCGTTCCCGGTAAGTTAATAATCCCTGAATAAATCGGTTTGCTGAAAACGAATACCGGTCTGCTTATTTTCCAGTGAAGACAGCGTAATACCTAATAACCTGACACTGCTTTTACCAATATCGGTATTTTTTATTAATTCTTCCAGAAGCCCGTCGGCTTTAGTTATCATATATGACAAGGTTCGACTGCGGGTAATCTGAACAAAGTTGTGATACTTTATTTTTACAGTCAGTGTGTATGCTACCAGTTGTTTGTCGGCGGCTCTTTGTAATGCTTTCTCTAACAACTCTTGTAAGTATCCGAGAATTTCTTGCCTGGATGTTATATCCTGCTGAAAAGTAGTTTCCACTCCTACGGATTTTGTGGTTCTGTTGCCATTGACTGGGCGATGGTCGATGCCCCGACAAATATGGTAATAATGTGCGGCCGATTTGCCAAAATGCTGTTGCAGGGAGAGTAACGATAACCGCCGTAAATCCTTGCCTGTTTTTATACCGAGTGCCTGCATTTTACCGGCCGTTACCTTGCCAATACCGTGAAATTTACTGACCGATAGCTTTTCGGCAAACTCGGGTCCTTGCTGTGGGGTAATTAAATAAAAACCATCCGGTTTATCCATATCCGAAGCCAGTTTGGCCAGAAATTTATTATAAGACACACCTGCCGAGGCAATCAGTCCAACGTCCTGTTTTATTTTTTCTTTAACAGCTTTGGCAATCAAGGTTGCAGAACCTTGGAGTACACTGGCGTTACTGACATCCAGATAAGCTTCATCCAGTGACAGCGGTTCAACCAATTCTGAGTAATCGGCAAAGATTTTCCGGATTTGTACGGATGCCTCTTTATAAGCATCATAATGCGGCTTAATAAAAATAGCGTCAGGACAAAGTTGGTAGGCACGCGCTGAAGGCATCGCGGAATGAATGCCGTAGCGCCGCGCTTCGTAACTACAGGTTGCCACCACGCCGCGAGCATCAGGGCTGCCGCCAACGATAATAGGCCGGTTACGATAGGCCGGGCAATCACGTTGTTCGACAGCAGCAAAAAATGCGTCCATATCGATATGAATAATCTTGCGGTGATGTTCTTGCGTCATGAATAGTCGCTGCGATCCGATCAAATTTTATTGTTTAATGCCGTGATTTTATCGTACCACACAAAACTGCCATTCCTTGGTTGCCGGATCAAGTTACTGCCGTTTAGTATCTTGACTATTGATAAGTGGCTCGGTATAGGTACATGAAGATGCTATATCTTTACGATAATTGGTACAGCCCCAGAATTGGCCGTAACGGCCTTTACGCAAACTTAAGGCATTGTTACATTTTGGACAAAGGGGTTCCGTATAGTCACAGCGCTTATTTTCGCAGACGTTAAACTTGCCTTTTATTTGCAAGCCACCGCCACACCATTGGCAGGCACGCTCGGTATGAGCGCATAGTGGATAATTGCTACAGCCGAAAAAACTGCCGTACTGACTGTCTTTTGGAACCCTGTAGCCAGTTTGGCAGTGACTGCAGAGAATATCTGCTATCTTGTCTTGAAAGCCGTTGCCGGTAAATTCATCGATATTAACAGGGTAACGGTTATTGATCAGTTCCCTGACAAATGGTGAGGCATTATTACCATTTGTTATCAAATAAACATGATGTCTGGCCCGGGTCAACGCCACATAAAACAAGCGCCGCTCCTCGGCGTTTTCGTAACCTTCGGCCTTGGGTAGTAACCATTCCAATAATGGGTGGACAGGCTTTTCAGACGGAAAACCGTGCTTGCCTTTGTCCAGACCCAATATCACCACATAATCGGCCTCTTTGCCTTTGGCGGCATGAGCAGTCATAAAATTAATCGTCAACTCTGGATACTGGCGTTTTAACGCCGTAACATCCGGCTTTTTAAAATTAAAGCGCGCCAGTAGCAAGACGCTGGCAGGTTGGTTTGCATTGGTACTAATGGCAGTTAAAGCAGCTTGAATGCCGATGTTGTCTTGGTTGGTTTTAATCAAAGATACTGCATTATGTTTAATGCGGTGATGGCTGCGTAGCTGTTTTTTGATTTGGTCGGGATTTTGTGTAACAAAGCGCGAAGCCAGATCACCAATTTTGTTGTTGAAACGAAAGGTCTTGTCGAGAACGCTGGTCGCCGTTGCGCCAAAATGGGTCTCGAAGTTTTTCGTCATTGAAACATCACTACCGGTAAAGCGGTAAATCGATTGCCAGTCATCGCCGACACAAAACAGACTGCTTTCAGGCTGTTGCGCCATTAATGCTTTTAATAGCCGTGCCCGACTTGCGGAAATATCTTGAAACTCATCGACGAGTAGATAACGATACGGTGATTGATAGCATCCGGATTCAACGTAATCAATCGCCAAGCCAATCATATCTTCAAAATCAATGCTGGCGGCATCGCGTAATTGTTGCTGATAAGCTTCATAGACCGGCTCAAATAAATAGGCGGCTGCTCGCAGGCGCTCATGGTCTTCATGCTGACTGGCCAATTCAACCAATTGTTTGATGTTGAGATTCGCGGCTTTAAATAAAGCCAGTATCTGCGCCATTAATTGACTAAACTCAGAAACCCGTCCCAGTTCTTTGAGTGTTGCCAATAACGTGTTTTGGGGCAGGGGATTAAATTGCACGCCTGCTGCCAGCAACTTTTCACTTAGCGTTATTGTCAGTCGACCTTGTTGTTTCAGGTAGCTGTAAGTTTCGATTAAGGATGTATGGTGTTTGTGGTGTAAGGCCCGTTTCCATTCCATGCTTTCCAGATAGCTTTTTTGATCGATAAACACCGGTGTTTGGTTGTGTTCATTAACGGCAAAGTGTTCAATATATATGCTATAGTCGGGCAGATAAAAGTCCGGCTGGTATGCTTTGTAGTCCGGCCCTGCTGTGTTAATCGCATAGTTGGCTTCGTATTGGTAGGTCACACCTTGTCGATAAAGAAAATTGGCGATCTCACATTCTTCGTAGCTTTTTACCAATTCGCCTTGTAGGGTACGAAGCTCGTTTTCCAGCAGGTAAGCGTTATAGGCAGCGACGCTGTTAAAGCTGAATGGGTTTTTGTAGGGATGCGTAAAATGCAAGAAGTAGTTAATCATCCGTGACTTGTAGCGATCGTCGTCAAGCAGTTGTTGAATCTGCCCATCAACAAAACTTACCCGCAGCAGGTCATCCTCGGCCATTTTATCAATAAGCGGCACTTCGCCTTCAACCTGAGTGATGATATGTTTGCCAAGGCTATGAAAGGTTTTGACAGTCAGTTTGTCGATGCCCAATTTGTCTTTAATGCGCTGGTCCATTTCTTCGGCCGCTTTATTGGCATAGGCCAGCAGTAAAATCTGTGCTGGTTGTGCCAGACCGGCTTTGACTAAATACCCGGCACGGCCGATCATGGTGCTGGTTTTTCCGGTGCCGGCACCGGCCAGAATCAGATTGTGCTGCTCATCAATCACACAGGCTTTACGCTGCTGTTCGGTCAGTGGATTACTTTCTACCTGATCAAAAAAAGTGCGGTATTGGCTGACTTGCTGTTTTACAAAAGCGTGGTTTAAAACGCTAATGTGCTGAAGGCCGGGTTCCAGGAGTGGACTTATTCGTTGATAATTTTGCAATGCTTCTTTAGTCAAATAATCAAGACAGTCTTTGCGTTTAAGGCTGTCAGATAAGAATTGATGTTGGCTTAACCATTGCTCGGCAAGCGCTTGCCGAATATAATGTTTTCCGAAAAAAAGTGCTTCGGCTTCTTGCATGGCTTGTTGTAAAGCGGGTTCTAATTGCTGATAAAAACCTTTAAAAGCGTTCGAAGTATGGTGATTAAGTGTGACCCGAAGTTGTTGTGACTTATTTTTGGCAACACCGCCAAAACGAAAAATTTTTCCGTCTTCCTGGGTAATGATCAAGGTATCCCAGAACCAACCTGTTTTAACCGTCACCGGCAAGTTAATGGATAACAAAGGGAGGGGGTGTTCGCGGTTATTGGAAGCGCTGAATACTAAATTATCGTTACCGATACTGAAAGCAGGATAGGGGCTGTGTGTGGCAAACCGTCTGGCCCAATAATTGAGGCGGTAGCTTAATGGTTGAGGTTTTGTGGTATGGTCAGGCATAGGAATTTTGAAATTGGCTGCCTGATCAATGATATTTGCTTGTCAGGACTGTCGAGGCGGCTAATAAGGCAAGTCGATTTTATTTAGAACACTGTTTTCTGGCAAGTATAGCATGCAGGACTTATGTGCAAATGCTTGAAATAAAGTTATGGAACAGAATTTTATGGTCTATTTTAATTGCGCTGTTCTATCACCAATGACCATGGTCTGGCTTTTGTGCGTAGCAGCTTGCCTGCGCCATCCAGTTTGATATGCGCTAAATTGACTGCATCCATAACATTGCCTCCTATTACATCAAGTTCACCAAACCGTTTTGCAACCACTAAATCACAGTGGTAAGGCCCACGCCTTAAGTCTTGATAACTGTGGATTGACTGGATAAATTCTTCGCCTCGTGGCGCACAAATAATGTCGCCGGGCTTGGGCGCATAAGCGTTAACGGGATGGCTTACAAAGCTGTTTTCGGAACCAGCGATCAGCACATACTGAATATAATCCCAATGCAAAACGGTAGAGGGGAAATCGCTTTCAGGCACGCCGGCACTCCTGGCCAGCCAGACAATAAACGCGCCTGACCAGGGTCTGATTTCACCTTCATAGCCGATTATCGGTAAGTCTGTCGCCCTATACCAATACATGAATATCCGGCTAAAAAAAGGCGGTAGGGTTTCATGACCGTGGATAACTTTATCAGGATAAGTGATGGTCGGCGGTTCACTATCATAATTAACTTCCGGGCGGCCAAATAACTCCCATTCCTGGCGGGCAAGATAGATCATTCGTTCTCTAATGTCAGGAATAGTAAATGCTGAGGGGGTATTCGTTGCCGCTAAAATTGCAGGTGCTTGCGCCTGTTTTTGCAGGGTGCAGCCAGTAACAAGCAAAACCATACTGAGTAATAGATTGAGTAATAGATAAGGCATATTTAAGTTATCGTTAAATCCAACAGTCTAGATTGACACCTTAATATAAGCTGCCAATTTTTGTAAAACAGTATGGAAAAACCAGCTAGGCATTGTTAAAAACAATATCATAATCGATTGGGTATAAATCGTTATTTAAACTTGTTACTTATAATTTAATAGGTCAAATTTAACTTGCACTGCGCCTTCGATTTTTTACTTTAAATCTTTTCTATGCTAGGATTTTTGCCAAGGATTAAAATGATAGCAGGTAGACAATTTAAAAAGCTTCTGAAATTTTTTCTTTTTATCGTAATTTTTTCTCATTACACGCCGGTTTTTGCTGAAATGGCAGAAACAAAGGATGATGTCGGGCATCACGCACAAGACAGTCTTGATTGGCCTGGCATTTATTATGGTTTTTTACCTTGTGATGATTGCCAAGGAATTAAAACAGCACTCGCTTTAAACAAAAATAACAGTTACTTGTTGATTACCCAATACGTTGGTAAATCAGAAAAAGAAATTACCGAAAAAGGGAAGTTTACTGCCGGTAATAAAAGCAATACCCTGGTTTTAACACCACGCAATAGCCCAACTCCCCGGCAATATTTAGTCGATGAAAATAGGCTGATTCAACTGGATGATAATGGCAATCGCATCTCTGGAAAACTTGCAGAGCGTTATATTTTGCGTAAAAAAAATTTAAAAGAACCCGCGCCACATTCGTCACATTGAGCTGGCAGTCTTTGGCATGGCAAATGTCTACATACCAAAAATAAAATAAAGGCCACTATCACGATGCCCGAATTACCCGAAGTTGAAACAACCTGCCGTGGTATTGCCCCTTATATTGAAGGGCAAACGATTAAGCAGGTTATTATTCGACAACCCAAATTACGCTGGCCTGTACCTGAAGAACTGAACCATATTTTAACGGGTTTGCGTATTAAGTCAGTTTCCAGAAGGGCAAAGTATCTACTGTTTACTACCGATGTCGGTACGATGCTGGTGCATTTAGGTATGTCGGGCAGTTTACGGATTATGACCACCGGGCAGGGGCCTGGTAAACATGATCATCTTGATTTTATTTTCAACGACGACACGGTGCTGCGATTTAACGATCCACGCCGGTTTGGTGCCGTGCTATGGACCTCAGCGCCGATAGCCGAGCATCAACTACTTAAAGATTTGGGCCCGGAACCCTTGTTGGCAGGTTTTACTGGTGAGCTTCTTTATGCCTTATCCAGAAACCGGAAAGTGCCGGTAAAGTCATTTATTATGGATAGTCATATTGTGGTGGGTGTCGGTAATATCTATGCCAATGAAGCGTTATTTATGGCGGGTATTTTACCTTCGCGTCATGCCGGAAAGATCTCTCTGGCGCGTTATCAAAAGCTTGCCGAGTGTATCAGGATTATTTTACATCATGCTATCCAGGAAGGTGGAACCACGTTACGAGATTTTGTTAATGAAGCCGGCAAGCCCGGTTATTTTAAGCAACAACTTAAGGTTTATGGTCGTAAGGGACTGCTTTGTGTCGACTGCCTGCAACCCTTAACCGAAATAAGACTGACCAATCGTTCAACGGTATTTTGTAGCAGTTGTCAGAGTTAATAAACGTGAAAAATAACATTACAGCTTGCATTATAAAGATTACCCCCTATAATTGCGCTCTGCTTTAAGGTTCCAGAGGATAGTCAAATCCAATGGTTAAACGGGAAGTCGGTAAGGCCTATGCCAAATCCGAAGCTGCCCCCGCAACGGTATATAAGTAAAGAATTATCAGTACGCCACTGTGTTAACCAACATGGGAAGGTGATGATTCAGGTTAACACCACTTATAAGCCCGGAGACCGGCCTAAAAGTATAATTCGCTACAGCGGAGGGCTGTTTTGCGTAGTGATTACGCACCTTCGTGTTTTTCATTTAGCTTCTGTTGTCCTCCGCTGTTATTACTTAATCTTTATGCGCGGGCGGCGCAGGGGACAATCATGCAAAAAATTATAGCGGGTTCATTATTACTCGTGGGTTTTAATGCACAGTCACAAGCACAACAAAATTCCAAAGATAATTCATTAGAACTACCTAATATGGTAGTTACTGCAACCAGAACCGAGACCCCTAAAAATCAATTGGCAACTGCAGCCACTGTTTATACCCGAAAGGATATTGAACGGTTACAGATTAACACCTTGCCTGAATTGCTAAAAGGCACCACCGGGATTGATATGACTCAACAGGGTGGTTACGGAAAAACCACGAGTATATTTATGCGCGGGACCAATTCCGATCATGTTCTTGTGCTGATTGACGGTATTAAAGTCGGTTCTGCCTCTTTGGGAACCACTCCTTTTGAATTTATCCCCATTGATCAGGTTGAGCGGGTGGAAATCATTCGGGGACCTCAATCAAGTTTGTATGGCTCGGAAGCAATAGGTGGGGTTATCCAGATTTTTACCCGTAAAGGTAGTCAGGAAGATAAGCCCAGTGTCACGTTGGATGCCGGTGGTGGTTCTTACGATACTTACCGGGTTGCCGGTACGGTGAGCGGTAAATGGAAAAATAACTGGTATACCTTGGGTTCGTCAGGCTTAGGTTCGCATGGTTTTAATTCACAGCAAGCAACGCCGGGGCCTTACGGTGTTAATCAGCCAGATAACGATGGTTACAATAATGCGGCAGTAAACGCACGCGTTGGCCACCGTTTTGATAAAAATAATACTGAAGTTGAAGCATTTTTTATGCGGGCGCAAGGGACAACAAATTATGACGGTAATTATCAAGATAGAACCAACTTCATAGAGCAGGTTGCCGGAACAACAGCCAGTATGGATCTAATGAAAAACTGGCGCTCAACCCTGCGTTTTGGGCAAAGTCAGGATGATGGCGATCAGTTTGCGCCAGGCGGTTCATTTTCCAGTCAATTTAACACTGCTCGCTGGAATGCCAGTTGGCTCAATCAGTTTACTTTATCGGATAAGCACCAACTGACTGCCGGTTCTGATTATCGGCTGGATGAAGTGACCAGTTCAACAATTTATAATGTTGACTCTCGTTATGATGTTGGGGTGTTTACCGAGTTACAGAGCAAGCTGTGGGATGATCATTTTGTTAATGCCTCAGTACGTTTTGATGATAATCAATCTTTTGGCAGTTATGTGACGGGGAGTGTAGGTTGGCGTTATAACTGGAATTACGGTGTTAGTTTGCTGGCAAATTTTGGTAATGCCTTTAAAGCTCCCTCTTTTAATGATCTTTACTATCCAAATTATGGTAATCCCACTCTGAAGCCGGAAGAATCAACCTCGTTTGAAACCGGAATTGCCGGTAATCATGATTGGGGGCAGTGGGAGGTTCGGGCTTATCACACTAATATCGATAATTTAATTACCCCAACGATGGATCCCGTCACTTATAATTTTACGGCAGAAAATATCGGTAAAGCTCAAATTCAAGGTATAGAGACTGAAATTGGCACCCAATTAATGGGCTGGAACGGTAAGTTGAGTATGAACCTGTTAAACCCTCAAAATAGGGAGACTAATGCCCGATTACCTCGTCGAGCTGATCAAACCCTGGCTTTTGATTTATCCAAAACTTTTGGGTCTTTTGATCTGGGCGCTAATGTGATGGCGCAAGGCAATCGCTTTAATAATCTACAAAATACTGTTGAGGTAGGTGGTTATGTTACGGCTGATTTACGGTCGGCTTATCACATTAATAAAAACTGGATACTAAACGCCAAATTAAACAATCTACTGGATAAACAATATCAACTAGTTGATACTTATAACACAGCAGGTAGAAACTTTTTTCTTTCAATCCATTATAATAACTAACAGTCTTTCGCCAAGGACGGCTTTATTTTTAATTCACCACATTATAAAACTATGAACATAAAACAATGGCTGCATGCCGAGTATTTACCAATAGCCCTGATTGCGTTGATGGCGCTGACACGTTTTCATCATTTTGGTGATGTACTGCATCTTCCTGATGCTTCATTAGCGGTCTTTTTCTTTGCCGGTTTTTATCGTAAAAAAGCCTTGCTGGGCTTCTTGTTGGCGTTGGCGGCATTGATTGACACCATCGCTATTGAAAACGGTACCAGCGGCTGGTGTGTTTCGCCTGCTTATGTCTTCCTTATTCCTACTTATACTGTCATGTGGCTTGCCGGTCGTTACTGTGCAACCTTTAAAGCAATGAAAATTGCGGAGTTGACCAAGTCTGTCGGTTTGTTAACACTGGCCGCATCTGCCGCATCTGCCGCATTTGCCATTTCCAATGGTAGTTTCTATTTATTTTCAGGTCGTTATGCAGACTTGTCGTGGGGGCAATATTTCTCACGGATAGCACAATATTACCCGTCCTATGTGGGCGCTACCTTAATTTATGGGGTTGCCGGTTACGTTATTGTTAAGTTAATCAAATTATTGCCTGAGCTTCAGTCTGGTCATAAACCGGTTTAAATCAGTCTATAGATTTTTAGATAAATAACTTTTATATCAACAGATAATATCTCTTTAAGAGATGTTATCTGTATGATCTCACTGTTTTAAGTAGCTGGTCGACAGTATTTATTTAAGTCATCCCCTCCCATGATTGAGACTGAAGCAAGTCCTGATTTACCTCCCAATCTAACAGTCGTTACGTGTGATGATGCGCAGTCAATTGTCATATTAACCGGCTGCTGGAATCTTTGTAACCTGGCCATAACGCCTGGTCTGCAACAAAAAATAAGCCTCAACGCCATTAATAAAACGGCACAATGGGATCTGCTTACTGTTGATAAACTCGATAGTATGGTCGCTTTGATTATCTGGCAAGCTTGGGGACAATGCATACCGGAACTGTTACGGATAAAACCCGAACATCAGCGCTTATTTGAGCGCTGGCAAGCGCAGAGTATGCCTGTTGCCGAACCTGTAGAGTCTCGTTTCAGGCGTTTTTTTAACTATTTTCAGCAATTAATTTGGGGCTTTTGGGCGCAATTATTGAGTCTGGTAACCATGTTGGGTCAACTGGTTCTGGATTTTGGTTATCTGTTGCGCCATCCACATGAAATTCCCGTTTCTGAAATTTCCATTACCATTTATGATGCCGGTGTTAGAGCTTTAGGAATTACTGCACTCGTGGGCTTTTTGATTGGAGTCGTGCTGAGCTATCTATCGGCCTTGCAATTAAAAACTTTTGGTGCAGAAATTTATATTATTGATATTCTTGGCTTAAGTATTATTCGTGAGCTGGGACCCTTATTGGCGGCTATTTTGGTCGCGGGTCGCTCAGGTTCCTCAATGACTGCCCAAATTGGTATTATGCGCGTTACTGAAGAGTTGGATGCCTTATCGGCAATGGGTATTGCCCATTCTTTGCGGCTGATTTTGCCAAAAGTATTGGCACTAACGATAGTCATGCCGCTTTTAAGTGCATGGACCAGCGCAGCGGCATTGATAGGTGGAATGTTTTCGGCGCAAAATACCCTGGATATCAGCTATCAGCAGTTTTTTCTTAAATTGCCTAATGTGGTGCCGTTACTCAATGTGTTTATTGGTTTGGGTAAAGGGGCTGTTTTTGGTTTTATGATTGCGCTGATAGCCTGTCATTTTGGTTTCAAAATTAAACCGAACACCGAAAGTTTGGGCAGCGAAACGACTAATTCGGTAGTGGCATCAATTACCGTAGTGATTATGATTGATGCGATATTTGCCATTTTATTTATGGGAGTAGGAATGCCATGAGCCAATTCGATGCGATACGTTTGGAACATGTTTACACCCGTTTTGGCGATAAAATTGTTCATGAAGACATTAATCTGAGTCTGCAACAGGGCGAGATATTGGGTTTGGTAGGTGCCTCGGGTTGTGGTAAAACAACCTTGCTACGTGAACTCATTGGTTTGCAATTACCCAGTCAGGGCGAAGTGTTTGTTATGGGGCAATCTTTAACAAACGTGACTGCTGATCATTGGCTGCATTTGCGTAGTAATTGTGGTGTGTTATTTCAAAAAGGCGCCTTATTTAGTGTGTTGAATGTTTTTGATAATATTGCCTTCCCCTTGCGGGAACTGGGCTTTAAGGATGAAGAATTAATTAAACGTATCGTATTTATGAAGCTGTCAATGGTAGGCTTGGCTGATCATGATGCCTGGTTAAAACCTGCCGATCTGTCTGGCGGTATGATTAAGCGCGTAGCACTGGCTCGCACCATGATTTTGGAGCCAGGTTTATTATTACTGGATGAGCCAACCTCGGGATTGGACCCTATTTCGAGTGAAGATTTTGTCAGCCTGTTATCCGAATTGCATCAAGCTCATTATTTTACGGTAGTGATGGTCACTCATGATTTGGATATTCTGCGAGACTTATGCACCAAGGTCGCGGTACTGGCAGATAATCAATTGGTTGCTTTTGGAACGCTGGCTTCAGTGTTAAGTTGTCAGCATCCGTTTATTGAAAAGTTTTTTTACAATAAACGGGCGCAACGGGTATTTCAATATCAAGAGGCGACTCATGGGTAGAGACAAGCATGCACTGGTCACCGGTCTTTTTTTGATTGTTTTTGTGGTGGGCATAACCTCGATCATTTATTGGATAGGGCATTTTGAAAGGGAACGAAATATTTATGTTATTTCAACCCTCGAATCTGTTTCAGGTCTTAATCCTGAATCAACGGTTTTTTATCGGGGTATTGCGGTAGGAAAAGTGACCAAAATTCTGTTTGATCCCAATGACACGGGCATTATTCTGGTTCCGATTGAAGTCGATAAGGACATTGTTTTTACCAAGGGAGTTTTTGCGACCTTACGCTTAAAAGGAGTAACCGGTTTGACCCAGATTCAATTGGAGGATTCCGGTACGTTACCCGCTGTTTTGGAGCCTGGCGACGATCCCTTGTCCCGTATTCCTTTAATGCCTTCGATGACGGATAAATTGATGAGCTCAGGGGAAGAAATTTTGCACAAAGCCGATAACTTAATGGTGCGGCTAAGTTCGTTATTAAATGCGGAAAATGAAAAAAATATTGGCGATATTTTAGGTAATTTAAGTGTTTTAACTGACAAACTTTCGGATTTACGAAAAAGCGTTGACAAGGCGCTAGCCGGTATTCCTGCATTAACCACAGATAGCCAGAAAACCTTGAGCCACATTAATTCACTAACGCACGATTTACAGAGTTTAACCGGCGACGTGCAAAAACTTAGTGTAAAAGCAGGCAATCTGGTTGATACCGGTGAGACTGCCAGTGATCTATTGATACAATCCACCTTGCCGAAAGTTAACAAATTACTTACTGAATTGCAATCAACAGCACAACAGGTAAAAAGAGCAGCCACGATGTTGGACAATAATCCACAAGCATTATTGCTGGGTCCGGATCACCGTAATTCGGGGCCGGGCGAACCGGGTTATAAGGAGCCCGAATGAAGCATTTACTTAATCGTTGCGTATTGTTTTTCACATTATTACTTGGGGCTGGCTGTAGTGTTTCACCGAAACATCCGGTATTGCATGATTTTGGTTTGCCTGTTTCGGTTGCCAACGCCAGCATTACCAGCAAGCCGACTAATGAACTAATGGTTACTGTTAATGCACCAACATGGCTTTGGGATAATCGCATTCGTTACCGACTCCTTTATGCATCACCCACTCAAATAGGTTTTTATGCGCTGGATCTCTGGATTGCTTCGCCACCAGAATTGCTTGAGCAGCTATTGGTCTCTGGTGGGAAGACACAAGGCTACTCTTTAATTATCCGCTTACATGATTTTGAACAGCAATTTGCTGCACCGGATAGGGCTAAAGTCGTGCTACATTTCTTTGCAGAAGCTTATGCCAACGATAATAAGAAAAAAATGGGTACGCAGGAATTTTATTTTGAACAACCAACGGTAACAGCAGATGCAGCGGGTGCCGTTAACGGTTTTGTTGGTTTAACCAGACAAGCCACTGACCAGATTCAGATTTGGCTGGCAGGATTACCCGGTAAATAATAAAGCGCTGCTGCTGTCAGGAGGGTTTTGTCAAAGGCTGACTTTACAAAAAGTACGCCTTTATTTAGCTGGTGTACAATGAGTCAATTTTAATTCAGATGGAGCCCGTAATGGACGCTTACCCAGAAAAAACTTGTTCAATAGACCGCTTGGTTACTCACCCAAAACTTGTCGCAGCTACAATAGCCGGTATAAAAACCCAGCAGCGTCGTGATGGTATTTATGGCTTGCCTGGTGAAACCTTTGATCTGGAAGGCATGACTTTTGTGGTGACTGATTTAACGCGCCAGCGCTTGGGGGATATGACTGATGCTCATGCGATAGCAGAAGGCTATCCGAATCTTGAAATGTACAAGGATATTATTTTAAGGATGCATGCCGGGATGACGTGGGAGGTCGATAGTTTGGTATGGGTTCATACTTTTGCTGCCAAAATCGATAATTAGCCGAACATTTTTCTGTCGATACTGCTTTGTTGTATTTAAAACAGTAGGTTTTTTCAGCGTTGATAAGTAAATAATTGGTATACTTATCAATGGCCTGAGTTGTAAGTTTAAAATAAAAAATGTTATAAACAGGTAACGATACGGAAAAACGAATAAAAAATTTGATTTTTAAAACTGATAGGTTATTATAGCTGGCTTGTGGAGAGGTGGCTGAGCGGCCGAAAGCGGCGGTCTTGAAAACCGTTGAGGGTTTATCCCCTCCCAGGGTTCGAATCCCTGCTTCTCCACCATCAATCAATGACTTATGTCAAACTAAACCAGCTTTCATGCTGGTTTTTTTATGTCTGTTTCCTTAATCACCATAGACTTTTAGGAATTAAACCTCTAATTCATGCCTCTGTAAGCGTCAAAATTATATATCCGAGAATCTATAGGGTACGAAATATCGGTAATAATTAAACTTATAGGCTTATTTTATTAGTTATTGTGTCCTTTTCCATCGGGTTTGTGAAAATTCCAGCGCCTCCTGAATGTTTAAATCGCGGGTTCCGCCACCTGTTCTTACATAAAGTTTTAGTGTGTTGCCTTGATTTAAAAATACCGGTCTGTCTGAGGGTGAAACAATTAATCGGCATATGGCATTAGTCTCGATCACATGAAACAAGATTTTGATATGGGTACATAAGTCGGTGCCAAGGTTGGCTGCGATTGCCGTCATTATGGTTTGTTCAAAGCCATCCTGGTTCTGCTTTTTAAGGGTTTGAAAATCGTTTTCCAGGCCAATAATTTGGCCATCGTCGGCTACTCCAATCAGCAATGTTCCACCCTCATGACTATTCAGAAAGCCGGCCAAGGACTTGAGCACTACCCCTTCCAGCTGCCGATTGGTTCGTGATTGTTCTATATCCCAGCGAAAGGTTGACTTAAATTCCAGTAAAGGTCCTTCACCTTGCTTAATAATTAACGGTATATCTTTATGCAGTTCTATTTTTAACAGCTCAATTCGCCGTAAGCGCCCATGCAAAAAACTGTATATGCCGATGGTTAATAAGCCCAGCATTGCGCCAATTTCTGCATAAAACAGCATCAGGTCATTTTGAAAAACATTACCATTTAACAGCTCTTTAAGCTGACCCGACATATAATCGAGTGAAGAGGTTGCATCATCGGCATATACTTTGGAGTTAACATAATCATAACTTGGCGCCAACACCAATACGCCAATAATGGCACCTATCATGGCGGCAACAAAATAGAGCTTTAGTTGTTCCTTCCAAAGGGACAGCATTAATAGAAAAAATCGTCTCATATTATCAGTAATTAATGGCGTGTTTCAGAAGGATTAAGTGTATTTTCTGTAGACAACAAGGTCTCTACATCAACCCGATCAAAAAGGTATTGCTCGCCGCAGAACTCACAACAGACTTTAATGGAATCTTGCTCGGTTAAGATGTCTTGCAACTCTTCTTCGCCTAAAGCGCGTAGGGTTCTCTCAATTCTTGGCCGGGAGCAGACGCACTCAAATTTAACAGGTTCAGCATCAAATAGTCTGACTTCTTCGGCATTAAATAATTTGTACAGGATATCTTCGCAGTCTAATTCGAGTAATTCTTGTTCAGTGACCGTGTTCGCCAGTATTTCAATACGCTCCCAATCATCCTGCTCGTTATCTTGCGAAGGTAATTCTTGTATTAATAAGCCTACTGCATGGGTTGCATTGGCAAATAACCACAGGCGGGTTTTAAGTTGTTCGGATTGTTCAAAATAAACCTGTAAGGCATCAGCTAAATTACTGCCTTCCAGCGGCACGACACCCTGATAAGGCTGGGCATTATCGGGTTCAATTGTTAACACCAGGCGCCCCTGTCCAAACATGGTTTCCAATGAGCCATCAGGAATATGGTCATTGCTGCGAATTAAACCGCGTATTTTTTGATCATCGGTCGACTGTGCAACCAGCGTTTTAAAGTCACCATCACCTTGTGCCTGAAGTATCATCGAGCCTTTAAATTTAACGGTTGCCGATAACATAACAACAGCGGCCAACGCTTGTCCCAGTTGTAGTTGCGCGTTTTCAGGACCTTGTTGATGCTGTTTGGCACCTTGCCAGCTTGTTGTTAATTTGACCCATTCGCCTCTGACGCCTAAATCTTCAAATATAAAACGGCGTAATAAATCTTGCTCTATCATGATTCTCTCCTTGAAAGTCTGTGCTTTGTTATAATCAAAAATTCCAGTAAGATAAAATACAACTCTTTCTGATCTATCCTACCAAAATACCATAAGCCATGATTTTTTCATCAAAAAAGCTTACTTTGCCTGAACTCTCTCAAGCATTACCTGGCAGAGATACGCCAATACACATTATTAATAAACATTTTGTAACAGGCAATTCTATTGCCCCGCCTTTTCCTGAAAACCTGCAGCAGGCAGTGTTTGGCATGGGTTGCTTTTGGGGGGTTGAGCGAAAATTTTGGCAATTTCCCGGCGTTTTTAGCACGGCAGTTGGCTATAGTGGTGGTTATACGCCCAATCCGACTTATGAGGAAGTATGCACCGGACTGACAGGACATAACGAGGTGGTAAAAGTTATTTATGATCCGGCATTAACCTCTTATGATAAATTACTTCGCCTGTTCTGGACATCACATAATCCAACCCAAGGCATGAGCCAAGGCAATGATAGTGGGACACAATACCGCTCCGGAATTTATACTGACGGACAGGAACAGTTGGATAAAGCGCTTGAATCAAAAGAATACTACCAGCATTGCCTTACCTTGGCAGGTTTTAATGAAATAACCACAGAGATTATGTCGGCTGGTATTTTTTATTATGCCGAAGATTATCATCAGCAATATCTGGCCAAAGAACCTATGGGTTACTGTGGGTTAGGTGGCTTGGGCATCGATTTCGATTAGGGACTTACAGCATCAGGCAATGCCTCACTGCCATTAAGTTAAGAAATAAGGAATCAAAAAACATGTTTTTTGACTACCCATCATATAGTGACTGCTGGAGTACAAACCTAGGTTTGTACTCCATGTAAAAGCTATTTCAGCGCTTAATTTAATGGCAGTGAGGCAATGCCTTGAACGATGTCGTTTGTTGCCGCAGGCGGCGCATAAAGGTATCAGGATAAATCCTGTCCCTTTATAGCTTGCACCTCTTTTTCTTGAAATTTCTTAACAACCCTACAAAAAATGCTTGCACACATATCACCAAAATCACAAATTTCTGATCGAAAAAATCTTAAGTGGCTGTTTATACTCAGAAACCTGATGATGCTCAGTGAGATAATACTCATTGTTTTATCTGTCTATGGTCTGCATATTAATTTACCGGAGCAACAGCTCTGGCTGGTAGTCATGTCAACAGGTGCCGTTAACCTTTATACGTCAATGCGCTTGCAGACTGATGTGCCGGTTACCGAGCTGGAAATTTTTTCGCAGATATCCATTGATGTTTTTGCAATTGCCGTATTGTTATATCTGACAGGAGGTGCTTCAAATCCAATCACATGGGTGTTTTTGTTACCCCTTATTATTACCGCCATCATGTTGCCTCAGGATTATGCCTGGTATATGGTGATTTTAACGACCTCGCTGTATACGATGTTAATTGCCTTTAATATCCCTCTACCATCTATAGAGCCGCATATGCCTGATCCGCAGATGCAGATTTCAGATATGGAGAGTTATCGAATGCTACAAAATACGCATGTCATGCATGATAAAAGCTATTTTAGTCTGCACATGTTTGGCATGTGGTTTGGTTTTGTTTTTAGTGCCGGTTTAGTCGCATTTTTTGTTGTTGAGTTGGCCAGAACCTTGCGCGATCAGGAGCGTAGTCTGGCTGAGGCCAGAGAAAATGCCTTAAGGGACGAGCGTGTGGTTGCCTTGGGTACTTTGGCCGCCAGTGCCGCCCATGATATGGGAACGCCGTTGGGCACTATTATGATAGTCGCTCACGAGTTGGAGCAGGACTATCCAAGCCATCGTTACCCGGATTTACACGAAAAAATGTTGATTATGCAACAACAGCTTAATCGTTGTAAGGAAGCGTTATCGGTGATGTCGGCATCGGCAGGTGAAATGCGTGCCGAATCTGGTGGAGTGATACTGTTGACTGATTATATTGATGATGTCATTAATCAGTGGCGCACTCACAAGCCGGGAGCAAAACTAAATTTTTTTATTGATCCTAATGTTGCCAAAGACGCTAAAATAATTGCTGAACGCACCTTAACGCATTCGCTGATTAATGTTTTAAATAATGCTGCCGAGGCGTCACCTATTGAATTGGGGATAGAATTTCATGCAACATGGGATTTAGATCATATGACGCTTAAAATTCGGGATTTTGGCCCCGGATTTCCTCCAGAGATAGTTGAATTTGTCGGTAAACAACCGGTAGTCAGCAAAAAACGTGGATTAGGTGTAGGATTGTTTTTAACTTATTCCACGATCAATCGCTTAGGCGGTAAAATTAACCTTTATAATAGTGACTCAGGTGGTGCCTGTGTGGAAATCACTCTCGCCCTTTTAAATACAGAGACTAATAATGACCATCCTGGAAATGGATAAACCCCGACTGTTGCTTGTCGATGACGATGAAACTTTTTGTAGCGTATTAAAATCGGCACTGGAAAAAAGAAATTATGAAGTGCTGGTTGCTACCAATGTAACAGAGGGAATGCTGCTGGCGGAGCACAATCTACCTGAATATGCCGTGATTGATCTGCGTATCGGTTATGAATCCGGTCTGGAGCTGGTAAAAAAGCTGATTTCTTTGGATGATAATACGCAAATTGTTATGCTGACCGGTTTTGCCAGTATTGCCACAGCCGTTGAGGCCATAAAACTCGGTGCCATACATTATTTAACAAAGCCCGCTAATGCGGATGAAATTGTTAGTGCGCTTAATAAAAATGAAGGCGATTCGTCCGTATTGATTAGTGAGAATCCCTTATCAATAAAGCGCCTGGAATGGGAGCATTTGCAGAAAGTCTTGATGCAACATGACGGTAATATTTCAGCCGCCGCCAGAGCACTCAACATGCACAGGCGTACCTTGCAAAGAAAACTGGATAAAAAGCCGGTGAGAGAATAAGTTGGGTTACGTTAACCGAACTAACACAGCGTACCTTTTACCTTGAACCTTTCGCCTTTTGCCTTAACAACATGTATTCAAAAGAAATATTCGATCAGGATTGCCGGCAATGTAAGCGGCTGGATGATTTTTTGTGTCAGGTAAAGCAAAAATATCCCGATTATCATGCGCGGCCGGTAGCGCCTTTTGGCGATAAAGAGGCCTCTTTACTGATTGTTGGTTTGGCTCCCGGAATGCATGGTGCCAACGCTACCGGACGACCATTTACCAAAGATTATGCGGGCTTGCTGCTTTATGAGGCGCTTTATGAGTTTGGTTACAGTAATCAAAGACTATCTGAATCCCTCGTAGACGGCCTTAAACTTAAGCGTTGCCGTATTACCAACGCAGTTAAATGTCTGCCTCCGCAAAATAAACCAACAGGCGGTGAAATTAATCAATGTAATCAATTTTTGGCGGCGGAGTTAAAAACCCTGCCGGAACAGGCGGTGATATTGGCCTTGGGTACGGTAGCTCATCAAGCGGTATTAAAAGCCTGTAATCTAAAGTTGAGTAGTGCGGCCTTTGCCCATAATGCCCAACATAGCTTGCCGGGTGGATGCACCTTGGTTGATTCTTATCATACTAGTCGTTATAACGTACAAACCAAACGCCTCACCAAAGCCATGTTTTCTGATGTTTTTCGCAGTATTAAGCTGTTATTGCCAGATTGATAAAAGCTACCGTCCACGAAATACACGAAATACACGAAAAGCACGAAAAAATTCAAAGAGATACCAAGCTGTAAGCCTTTGCCCAAAGGATGATTGGTTGTGCAACGCAATAATCTGATTTATTTCATTTCGCCTGAAATGACCTGTTTTAGGTTTTTATGGATGAATTACTGTTCAGGATAAAGTTTTTTTTCGTGTCTTTCGTGTTTTTCGTGGACAATTTGTTTTTATCCATCTGGCATTATTCAAAGTGGCTTACACGTTTTTCAGTTAAAATATGCGCAATATCACTGGTAAGTTTTGCAATTTGGATGACATGACTTTTTTTACCCCTGTTACTGCAGTTAATTACGTTAAAAAACTAAGTTGTTTGATTTTCCTGATTGGTTTTTTTGGCACTGTATCAGCCAAAGAGCATCAATTTCTGGTTCTTAATTACCATGATATCGTTGGAGCGGAAGGTGCCAAGCCGCCTTTTAACGCTATGGATGTCAGTATCGATCATTTTGAAGAACATCTGCTGTGGCTGAAAAAAAACGGCTACCTGATTATCAGTATACAAAATATCCTTGATGCCGCAGCAGGCAAGGTTGAGTTACCTGTTAAAGGTGCGCTGCTGACCTTTGACGACGGCTATCAAAGTTTTTACACCCAGATCTTTCCGCTATTAAAAAAATACCATTATTCAGCGACAGTTGCCTTGGTGGGAACATGGATGGACGGTAATGTCACGGCCAACGATCCGGGTAAACCATTACTCACTTGGGAACAGGTAAGGGAACTGGTGCAGTCCGGTTTGGTAGAAATTGCCTCACACAGTTATGACCTGCATAAAGGCGTGTTGGGCAATCCGCAAGGCAATAATCAGGCCGCGGCTGTTACCCGAATCTATGACGATCCGATGCTGGTTTACGAAACTGACGAAGAATATCATTTACGTATCAATGCTGCTTTGTTGAAAAGCGCCGAGTTTATTTTCCAACACGCCGGTGTAAGGCCCCGGGTTATGGTTTGGCCGTATGGGGAATATAATCAAATGGCCGTGCAAGCCGCGCGTGAAGCCGGAATGCCAATTACCATGCGGCTGATGGACGGCTTTAACACGCTGGCGGACATCAGTGCCGTGCGGCGCTTGATCATGGTAGATAACCCTGATGTTAAACAATTTGCAGAAATTATTACCGGGTTGCGCGCTGACAGGTCTTTGCGGGTAGCACATCTTGATATGGATTATCTTTATGATAAAGACCCGGAGCAACTTGAGCGTAATCTGGACGTAGCGATACAACGTATTAAAGACATGCATATTAATACGGTTTATTTACAGGCGTATGCTGATCCTGATGGCGATGGTAATGCCGAGGCGTTATATTTTCCTAATCGACATTTACCGGTAACGCAGGATTTGTTTAATCGGGTTGCCTGGCAATTAAAAACAGTTGCCAGAGTGAAGGTTTATGCCTGGATGCCGATTATGGCTTACAAAGGCGAAGCCCCGGAATCTTGGTATGTTCAGGAATGGCGAGACGGCAAGGCACAAAAATCCAGCCATATTTATACCCGGCTATCACCGTTTAACCCGGAAGCCCGTCAGTATGTGGCTGAAATTTACGAAGATTTGGCCAAATATTGTAATTTTGATGGCATCTTGTTTCATGATGACGGGATTTTATCCGATTACGAAGATGTATCACCGCCAGCCTTACGTTTTACCAAAGAGGTTTGGGGGCTATCTGATCAATTTGAGCAGTTACATGCGACCAGCGCAATGCGCATGGTTTGGGCGCAACATAAAACTGATTTAATTAACCAGTTTACCGATGAGTTGGCGAGTCGGGTACGTATTTATCGACCGGATATAAAGACGGCGCGTAATTTTTATGCATTGCCTTTATTAAAACCCTATAGTGAAGAATGGTACGCGCAGTCTTATCAGTCATTTTTGGCGCATTATGATTATGTGGCCATTGAAGCCATGCCGTTTATGGAAGAGGCCGAAAAGCCCTTGCAGTGGCTCGCACAATTGGTAAAAGCGGCGGCTAAATACCCGGAAGGTCTTAAAAAAACCGTATTTGAGCTGCAAGCAGTCAATTGGAAAACCCAAGAGAAAATTCCGATGCCGGTATTTATTGAACAACTGGAATTATTGAAAAAAACAGGTGTAAAGCACATTGGCTATTATCCTGACAATATTTTTACCGATCAGCCGCGCTTGGTGGATTTACAACAACATTTCTCGCTGCATGCCCGGCCATAGTCACAATAAACCATGAATATTTCATTGCAGAACATTTTTGCCATACTCCAAAGCCAATGGCATTATTTTGTGCTGGCATGGCAACCGCTAAATGGTCTTACCGAAGGATTTATTTATTACTATCCTTTGTTTATGGCTTATATCTGGATGTTTGGCGCGATTATTTTTTATTTCCGCTATGAATGGCATGAGCAGGCTGATAGCGAACATTTGCCTGCATTAACTGACTATCCTCCCGTTTCTATTTTGGTGCCCTGTTATAACGAAGGGGAAAATGTTCGTGAAACTATCGAGATTTTGCTACGGCAGAAATACCCTGCGTTTGAAATTATTGCCATTAATGACGGTAGTAAAGACAACACGCTGGCGATATTGCAAGAGTTGGCCTTGCAACACGCCCAGCTTCGGGTGATAAATTTGGCGACCAACCAAGGTAAGGCCATGGGCTTGCGCACGGCGGCATTATTGGCCAACAGTGAAATTCTGATTTGTATTGATGGCGATGCGTTGTTGGCTCCGGAAGCCGTTGCCTGGATGGTGCGACATTTTCTTGAGAATCCCCATGTCGGCGCGGTGACTGGCAACCCACGCATACGCAATCGCTCGACGCTATTGGGCCGCATTCAGGTCGGCGAGTTCTCTGCCATTGTAGGCATGATCAAGCGGGCGCAACGGTCTTACGGTAAAGTATTTACCGTGTCTGGGGTTATAGCGGCATTTCGTAAATCCGCCTTGTACGATGTGGGCTTTTGGAGTAACGATATGATCACCGAAGATATCGATATTAGCTGGAAGTTACAGCTGGCTGGCTGGTCGATTTATTTTGAAGCCAATGCCTTATGTTGGGTATTGATGCCGGAAACCCTGGAAGGCTTGTGGAAGCAACGAGTGCGCTGGGCCCAAGGTGGAACGGAAGTATTGCTGCGTTATTTTCATGCCTTGTTCCGCTGGTCATCGCGTGGCATGTGGCTGTTATATGGTGAATGTTTAATCAGTATCATCTGGGCATTTTTGATACTGGTACATCTACTTTACGTGCCGGTAGAGTTATTGACTGAATCGACCAGGCAATCGTTACAAGATTTAAGCCCAAGCTGGACCAGCATGTTGCTGAGTCTGACCTGTTTGATACAGTTTGGCGTCAGTCTGTTTATAGATTCACATTACGAATCCAAAACCGGTGGAGTCGCGCGTTATTATTACTGGATGGTCTGGTATCCTCTTGTTTACTGGTTGATCAATGTCGGGACGACAATTGTTGGCTCGATCAGGGCGATAAAAAAGAAGCGTGGGCAGCGGGCAACATGGGTTACCGTCGATAGAGGCTTACGACATAAATGAAAGGTTACATTATCAATGCACCGCAGTTACAAAGCCTGCAAAAACGCGCTGGTGCTTTATTTGCGTGGGCTATTTGCTGGGTGATGTGGATTTACTTGTTGGTCCCCTTGGTTACGTTAAGTAGTTGGGTGCTGGGGGATAAACAGATGATCAACGAAATGCGCTGGTTTGGCGGTTATAAAAGTCTGCTGGAACTCATGGAAATTTATGTCGTAACCTTGTTGATTATGCTGGCACTTTGGCTGATCTGGATTTTTTATCGACGTTTACGGAGCAGGAGGATCTTACCCGCAGCACATAAAACGGTTAGCGATGCCGAACTGTGTACATTTTATCAAGTCAAGGCGGATGAGTTGCAACAATGCCGAAAGGTGTCAATGATTAGCGTTTATTTTGATGATCACGGACATATTGTGCAACTTGATCCTCATATAAACCGGCAGCGGTAAAGGAGAAAATTTTGCTTTTGTTTACAGATCCATCATCGGAAAATTTGGCAGTGCCAAGTGCTCATTTGTTATTGGTAGAAGATAGTTCGATTAACCAACTAATAATCAAGACCATGTTGCATAAGGGCGGCCATAGTGTTGACATAGCAGATTGCGGTATGGCTGCCATTAAAGCCGTATCAGCTACCCGTTACGATTTGATTTTTATGGACGTATCCATGCCTGATATGACGGGTATGGAAGCTACACGACGTATTCGTCAGTTGGGTGGTGCGGAAGCTACCGTGCCGATTATTGCCATAACGGCTCATGCTTTCGAAGACTATAATGCAACGTGCCTGGCGGCGGGCATGAACGGTTTTATCACCAAGCCGGTTGGCAAAAAAGACTTGTTGGCTTTGGTAGCGCAATGGTGCGGTAGCGCAACGCCAGGTGTTAGCGCCCAATCAACTATAACTGTCGAGCCGGTTGTGGGTAGTATCGAGCTGTTGAATGAAAAGGTGTTACAGCAATTTACTGATGATTACAGCATGGTTGGCGTCCCTCAGTTGTTACAACTTTCCATGACTGAGTTATTAAAGCGTAGTGACAAGATAAAGTGTGCCGTAGATCAGCGTGACTTAACCGCGTTGGGCTTTGAAGCCCATACTTTAAAAAGCGGTGTGGCACTTTTGGGTGCGTGGCCTTTGCATACGTTAGCCGTGGATATGGAGGCATCCAGTCATGATAACAAGATGGCAGCGACATTGTTGCTGGCAGAGCAATTATTGCCTTGTCTTGAGGCAACAGTAGCGGCGCTGGCCTTGCGAATTAACAAGGAAATTGCCTAAGACAGCTGTTGATCAACAATGAGCCGATTACGTCCTTCATGTTTGGCCTGGTAAAGTGCAACATCTGCCTGTTGCAGCAAGTTTTGCCAGGTTGTATGCTGATTCAGATTTAGCGTAGCCAGTCCCAAGCTTACAGTGACATGGTCTGCTACCGGCGAGTCGGCGTGGGCAATGCCCAAGTCACGGATACTGAGCAGTATCTGTTCGGCCAGATTGATGGCTTGTTCCTGAGGGACTTCCGGTAACAGGCAAACAAATTCTTCTCCGCCCAAGCGGGCGACCATGTCGCTGGCCCTGCGTATGGTGCTGACGAAGCTGTTGGCGATAGCTTTTAAACACTTGTCTCCGGCGGCATGTCCATAATGGTCGTTATAACGCTTGAAGTGATCCACATCAACCATAATAAGGCTGAGTGGTTTATCATAACGTAAGGCCCGATTCCATTCATTTTGTACAACCGTTTCAAAATGACGCCGGTTGGGAATACCGGTTAACATATCGGTGTCTGCCGTAAGTGCCAAACGATCACAATGTGCTTTAAGCTGTAACTGGGCAGTCACACGCGCACGAACAATGTTAGGGTTTATCGGCTTGGTAATGTAATCTACCGCACCTACAGAAAAGCCCCTGGTTTCATGTTCTTCATTATTTAGTTCGGTAACGAAGATAACAGGAATATGTTGGGTATCGATTTGTTGCTTGAGTTGCCGGCAGGTCTCGTAACCGTCCATTTCCGGGAGTCGAATACTTAGCAGGATTAAATCCGGTTGCACGTTAACAGCGATAGTTAGTGCTTGCAAACTATTTGTGGCAGTAAACAAGCGGTATTCAGCTAAAGCGGAAACCAATGTTTCCATATCCCGGATTGAATCATCGACGATTAGCAGGCTCGGTTGTATTTTAAAGCTTTTGATCATCAACGGGTCTACTCAGAAAAAGCGATAAGGTAAAGGTGCATTAAATAATATAGACACTAAAACACTGCTTTTTGGCAATTGTGCATTTTTTAAAGTATAGATGAGAGTCATCAATTTGGTAGGGTTTTTAAGTAGTATTTTTTGAGGGTTGTAATTTTTTCTGAGCTTGATTATTTTAGCGGCATGACTGTCAAAATAAAATATTTTCAGATGGACGCAATTAAATAGAATGTGCTATAAATTCAACTTTATTTTTCTTGAAAATTTGATTTGTTTTAGTAATGATACTAAAGGTTTAGTGCAAGAGCTTTTCCCATTGAAACATTAAGGATTGTTTTTTTCTTGAGCTTTTCGTCTATGCTCAGGAAGATTTTTTAAAAGAACATTCATGGAAATTATAGCGTAGATGTCCCCAAGTCAAACTTTACCTGGAATGATAATTTGCCGGAAAGTCCGGTAACATTTTTACCTTTATCAAGGTGTAATTTTTTTAACTTAAAGAGGATTTACTCATGAACACATTATCTATAAAAAAGGTACAACAAGGTTTTACCTTGATCGAATTAATGATCGTGGTTGCGATTATTGGTATTTTGGCGGCTGTGGCGATACCTGCGTATCAGGATTATGTTACCAAAGCTAAATATCAAGACATAGTTTCTGCGGCAGCAGCTGTTGAAACGGCCGTATCTTTATGTCTGCAAGAAAATGCTGGTGTTTTGGCTTCGTGTGATTCTGACGCTGAGGTTGGATTGACATCTATTACTAATTCAAAATATGCCGCTACCGCCTTAGCTATAACAACAGTCACTGCCGCTGTGACTGCAACGGCATCTGCGGAAGCGGGTGGTTATACCTATATCAACACTCCATCAGTTCCAGCCGGCCAGACACAAGTAGTGTGGACACAAAGTGGTACTTGTTTAGCAGCTGGGGTTTGCAAGCAGTAACGAATGCGGGACGAGGTTTCGAACGCGGGACGGGGTCTGCAACCCCGTCCTAAACGTTTGATGTTTACCGTTATTCAAAAAGTTTCGTTAGGAATGTATAGCTGTTTAGTTCAGGCAGGGTAAAAACGTAAGTGACGGAGTTGAAGTAGCGGGACGTTTTAATGGCGACAGTTATGTTGAATTTTTAAAACAACTGTTGGCTTATTACAAAGGTAAAATTATTCTGGTTGAAGATGGTGCACCTTATCATGCCAGTAACGTCGTCAAGGACTTTAAGTCAGCGAATGTCGACCGCTTGACGATTGAAAGGCTACCTGCATTTTCTCCTGACTATAATCCCATTGAAAAATTATTGAAAAATACCAAACGTGATTCGGACCCACATGAAGTATTTTAAAACCTTTGAAGATCTTTTTGATTCCGTTATAACGACTTTCAAAACGTATCTGCAAAATGCCAGTAAAGTGTTGTGTGTGATGAAAAAGATGCGCGTGGATTTTGCGACTACTGGGTAATGCCTACCGTGGGGAGCTGGAAATTGTTTATTTGAGGAACTATATGTTTAATCTTTCTTTACCCAATCAATCAGTAATCAGGTTTGGCAAGTTTTGTGCTTTTGTGGCAATACCCATCAAGTTTAATGAGCGACCCAATTAGAGTTTTTTTATCAATTGAGTCAAAAATTTTAGGCAGTAACATGGCAAAAATTACTAACCTTTCAAATTGGATTTAAACGGTACTTACAGTTATGCAGATTATTTAACGTGGCAATTTGACGAAACGGTCGAATTGATAAAAGGCAAAATCTAACTGATGTTGCCTGCACCGAATGTGCGGCATTAAAGTATTGTGACTGAATTAGGTGGGTATCTTACTCGTACTTTCATAAAAAATCCTGTAAATTGTTCTACGCGCCATTTGATGTGCGTTTATATAGCCAAAGAAAATAAA
This sequence comes from Methylobacter sp. S3L5C, assembly GCF_022788635.1. Taxonomy (NCBI): domain Bacteria; kingdom Pseudomonadati; phylum Pseudomonadota; class Gammaproteobacteria; order Methylococcales; family Methylococcaceae; genus Methylobacter; species Methylobacter sp. S3L5C. The sequence continues at coordinate 2,428,396 of NZ_CP076024.1, forward strand.
TTCTTACCAATCAAGAAAATGTCGCGGTTTTTCAACCTGATTTGTGTGTCATTTGTGATGCCGACAAATTGGATAATCAGGGCTGCAACGGTGCGCCGGATTGGATTATTGAAATCTTGTCGAAGGGAAATTCCAAACGCGAAACCCAGGAAAAATATGCCTTATACCAGGAAAGTGGGGTAAAAGAATATTGGCTGGTTTACTCTTATGAACAATCGGTACATCAATTTTTTTTAAACGCACAAACAGAAAAATATGAGTTGATAGCCATGTATTTAGAAGAAGATAATGCCAGTCCGGTGTTGTTTCCTGATCTAGTAATTGATTTGGTTGAGGTATTGGCTGAGTGATTTTTCAGCATAACAGGCTTTTTAATTTGCGCTGAAGCTTGATAACTAACGTATAGATTCGGTTACTGTTATCGCCTAATCCAATCTCCTAAGCTTGCCTTTCATTTTAATAGTGGCTGGGCTTCATTTTAGCGACATTTCAGTGGCAAATTTGGGGGCATCAAATAATAAGGCTTAAGGAAACCATGATTATCATCAGTCGCTTGCTTAACTAAGCATTATTAAATTGATTGTTGTTCCCGGAGAGGAAGCTGTAAGGGAAATTTCTTGGTTGCAAACCATAAAAGCATTAGCCGAAAAAGAGGGCTTTTTTGTATTGTATTTGCAGTAGGATGAGGGTTTTGGATAAGATAGGTCTTCTAAATTTTATTGTATGGAATTATTGATGAAGCAGATGTTGAAAATATTACCTATTTTATTCGCGTTATTCTTTTTTATACCACATGTGGCAATGGCGAGAGATTACCCTACTATTGTTGGCGAAAAAGTGGCTACCGGTTTTGCCAATACAATTACCGGAGTAGGCGAAATTCCTAAAACCATTATGGTAATGAGCAATGAAAAAGGGCCTGTTTATGGGGCAACAGTAGGCTTTATGGTAGGTCTTGGACACACTTTGGGACGCAGTTTGTGTGGCGTTTTGGATTTGGTGACTTTTATTATTCCCACTGAGGCAATAGTTAAGCCTAATTATATCTGGGATCATTTTGACAGGGAAACCAGTTACAGTTCAACTTTTAAAATGCGCTAATAACCAACTTAAGACAGGTACATTCAGCGCTAAAGCAAAAGCGCTTGTCTGCTGAATGTACATGCTGACTTATCCAAATTATGCTTGTCGCTTTAACAGTCAATCAAACACAATTATTTGCTGTTTTAATTTCTGCCGTTAAATGCGCCCAGCAATTGCAATAAACTCAGGAACAAGTTGTAAATAGACACATATAAAGAAACCGTTGCCAGAATATAGTTGGTTTCACCACCGTTGACTATTTGGCTGGTTTGATAAAGGATCATACCTGACATCAGCAAAATAAACATGGCTGATACTGCCAGTGATAAGGCAGGGATAGCAAAAACGATTGCGCCAATACCTGCCAGAAAGGCGACCAGTACGCCAACCATCAAAAACCCGCCCATGTAACTAAAGTCTTTGCGTGTGGTTAATGCATAGCCTGAAAGCCCCATAAAAATAACGCCGGTACCGCCTAGGGCCATCATGATAAGCTCATGGCCATTACTGAAAGCTTGAACATACATGGATAAAATAGGGCCCAGTGTTAAACCCATAAAACCGGTTAAAGCGAAGACAAAAAGCAGACCTACTGCACTGTCGCTAAATTTTGCCGTTAAGAAAAATAAACCGTAAAAACCTACCAAGGTAACAATCATGCCAAAAGGCGGCAGATTAAGGTACATTGCCGCACCTGCGGTCATGGCACTGAAAATCAAGGTCATTGATAGCAGCATGTAAGTATTTTTTAGTACTTTATTGCTTGCCAGAATGCTTGCTTCCGGACGTGAAATAGCAGTATTTAATCGCATTTTAGTTAGATTCCTTAAATAAATGATTAACAAAACGGGCTTTGTGTAAGTCGGGATAAACCATTAAGAGTTAATCCAAAGTTGCCACTCAAGTTAAAAGCCAACGGGCAAAGAGACACTTAGATTCTACAAGAGTTTCATTGTCTTTGTAAGAAAACTTAAAACCAGCACTACGATTTAAGTGTTTGCATCGCTTAACAGACAGTGAAACTTTTATCAAAAAACGGGTTAAAAAATTATTCACCACGAAGGCACGAAGAAAAATATTCACATTTTTTTAATTGCGGTCACGCAGATTACTACCAAAGTGGTGGTTTATTTTTGTATCTTGCTTCCTGTTTAAACCTGGCAACAATGCAATCAGTGATCGTGCCACGTATAATTTATCGTTTAATTACTCAAAAACAAGCAGAAACCATGACTAAACCCTCAGTAAATTTTTTAGACAAGGAATGCACTATTGCCGGTCCGGGCTTCAATCGCTGGTTAGTCCCGCCAGCGGCGTTGGCAATTCATTTGTGTATTGGTATGGCTTATGGCTTCTCAGTTTTTTGGTTACCGCTTTCTAAAGCTCTCGGTATCAAAGACAGTATTGCCTGTGGTGCTGATGTCGGTTTTTTTCAGGAATTGTTTATTACCCACTGTGACTGGAATATTTCTACGCTGGGTTGGATGTACACATTGTTTTTTGTGTTTTTGGGTTCATCTGCATCACTTTGGGGTGGATGGTTGGAGCATGTTGGCCCACGTAAAGCGGCAGTAATCAGTGCCTTATGTTGGTGTGGCGGTATGTTGCTGTCGGCGTTAGGCATTTATTTACATCAGTTTTGGATAATGCTGCTCGGTTCGGGCGTCATTGGCGGCATCGGTTTGGGGCTGGGTTATATTTCTCCGGTGTCTACACTAATTAAATGGTTTCCGGATCGTCGTGGTATGGCAACCGGCATGGCCATTATGGGTTTTGGCGGTGGCGCAATGATCGGTTCACCGCTGGCAACGGCATTGATGAATCATTTTGCAACACCAACTGATGTGGGTGTTATGCAAACTTTTATGGTTATGGCGGTTATCTACTTCGTTTTTATGATAACTGGTGCCTTGAGTTATCGTATTCCTGCTTCCGGTTGGAAACCATTAGGCTGGACGCCTCGCATCGCCAAAAAGAACAATGGCATGATTACGCCGCATCATGTTCATGTTAAAAACATTTACAAGATTAAACAGTTTTGGTTGCTGTGGGCCGCCTTATGCATGAATGTTAGTGCCGGTATTGGCGTGATCGGGATGTCATCGCCCATGTTGCAAGAGGTTTTTGGCGGTCAATTAATTGGCGTCGCCAAAACCTACAGTGAACTGGATAAAACCGAACTGGCCGCGATTGCCGGTATTGCTGCAGGTTTCACTGCGCTGTTGAGTCTGTTCAATATCGGTGGCCGGTTTTTTTGGGCAACTTTGTCAGACTTTTTCGGCCGTAAAATGACCTTTATTATTTTTTTCGTGCTGGGCGGTTTGTTGTATATCAGCATTCCTGGCAGTGCCGATGCCGGTAACAAGCTGCTTTTTGTCGCTGCATTCTGCGTTATTTTAAGTATGTATGGTGGTGGTTTTTCGACGGCTCCCGCTTATCTCGCGGATTTATTTGGTACCCAAATGGTTGGAGCCATTCATGGTCGTTTGTTGACTGCCTGGGCAACGGCGGGGATTTTGGGGCCGGTGATAGTTAATTATATGCGTGATTATCAATTGAGTTTGGGTTTGCCACGTGAGCAGGTTTACAACCAAACCATGATGATTCTGGCCGGATTGTTAATGGCAGGCTTGCTGTGTAATTTGTTGATTCGCCCCGTGGCCGATAAGTGGTTTATGACCGCTAAGGAGCTGGCCGAAGAAAAACATCATGCTCGTGAAATAATAGCGGAGGAGGATGGACATTTTATAGCGGATAAAGAGCAGGGCAGGGACGCTATTAAACCCACGTCTAAGGTAATGGTCTGGTTAGCCTGGATAGTGGTTGTTATTCCCTTATCATGGGGAGTTTACAAAACCCTGATTAATGCAGCCAGGTTTTTTATCTAAGAGCCATTAATTTATTGTGGTATAGCGCCTGGCATTCACTTTACGCCGCTTTACATAATGGACATTCTGATGAATTACTCATGATTGAACCCGTCGCTTTGCAAGATTTTTTTATTACTTTTTTCTCTGCCGCTTTGATCATTCTGGCCGGTGCAAGTTACCCATTATTGTTTGCCTGGTCTAAAGTTAATCCAAATTGGCGTATTAAAGTTACTGCTTATCTGTCTTATTTTGTGTTGATACTCTCAGTAGCTGAATTAACATACGCAGCTCAATTTCACGGTTACTGGCTTACCATTTCTTTTGTGATGGTGACAGGCTATTTTTTTGCACCAATAGGTATCTGGTATTTGTGTGTTAAAACACATACCGATGATTTATCGACAACAACAAAGGATAGTCTATGAATGAAACACCCTTACGGGCTTCGGAATCATTCTGAAAAAAAACGGCAATATGGGTAACCGCAGGATCATTTTTGGTTTTAGTAGTGTTAACCATCGATTCATTAAGTAAAACCAGTGCGGGTAGTAAACGTGTCCCTGCCTACAGTGTTATTAACAAAAAAATCGATTATCAATAGAATAAGGATTTACATAAATCCATGCCGGTTATTGGTGAAAACGAGTTTTTATTTGGCAAGGAATATACGGAAGAAGAAGCGCGGCAATTAGTCGATTTGGGTAAAAAAGCCACATAAGCCAAAAACTGTATGAATTGCCATACTTTACTAGGTAATGGCGCTTATTACGCACCTGATTTAACTAAATCCTGGTTGGATAAGGGCTGGATTTCCAAAGAAATGCGCTGACATGATGGCCAGCTTTTTAATGCATCCCAAGAAAAATTCCCAATCTGGATATTACCGAACAGGAAGCGAAAGGTATTGTGGCCTTTTTGAAATGGATGTCGAGTATTGATACCAATGGCTTTCCTTATAACTTTAAAACCATTAATGCGGAGGAATGAGCATGACTACAAGCCGATCAAATGGGGTCATTCAGAATGTGGTTACTTTATGTGAGAAATCACAAGCCTGTTTCGGTAACTTTAAAGCCTGGGTGCAATTAGATAGTAGTCATTTAAGTGACGGGTAACAACTGGCCGTTAAATATTTTACCGTTGCGGTTATTTTGTTTTTGCACAAATTTTATTTGGCTTGTTGGCAGCGACATAATTTATCTACCCCGGCTTTCTTTACGAAATTCTGGATTTCAATGCCAACCGCATGTTACACATCAACGCCATGATTGTTTGGATGTTGTTTGGCTTTATGGGCTGCGTTTATTGGTTTCTTAAAGATGAGAGTGGCACTGAAATTGTCGGCTTAAATTTGGGTAATATCGCTTTCTGGGTATTTATTGCTGCGGTTATTCTGATAGTGCTGGTGTATTTGTTGGTACAAATTGGCCTCGGCAAGGATTCCAGTCTTTGGTTTATTAACTAAGGTCGTGAATATATTGAAGCGCCACGTTGGGCCGATATCGACATTGTCATTGTGATACCGATTTTTTTCTATAACGTTGTTGCAACTTTTAGTAAAGGTAAATGGTCGGGTATTGCCGGCGTTTTAACGCCAGATTTGGTGGTTTTGGCGGGATTATATGTCGCCGGAATGTTTTATATGGCCAATATTACCCACGAGCAATACTGGTGGTGGGTCATTCATTTGTGGGTTGAAGCAACCTGGGAAGTGCTGGTCGGCGTCATTATGGCGTGATCATTGATCAAACTACTGGGGGGTAGACGTAAAATTATTCAGACCTGGCTATATATTGAAGTCGCCTTGATGTTTGGTTCGGGTATTTTGGGTTTGGGACATCTTTATTTTTGGATTGGTACACCGGAATACTGGTTAATCATCGGTGGTTTTTTCTCGGCTCTTGAACTTATTCCACTGGTCGCCATGATGGTTCATGCAGTTTATGATTCCGGTAGACACGCCTTCAAAAACGGCAATCCCCCGGCATTGGCCTGGATTATCGCTCAAGCTTTTGGTAATTTTTTTGGTGCCGGTGTGTGGGGGTTTATGCATACCTTGCCACAAATTAATATCTACACGTATGGAACACAGTGGTCGGCATCCTATGGTCATTTGGTATTTTTTGGTGCCTATGCCACGATTAATATTGCCTTCTTTTATCTGGCTATTCAACATTGGCGTGGTGACGTCTGGATTGGTGGTGGTAGTCAAAATGCCTGGCGCTGGAAATGGGCTTTAGGCTTGCTCAATGGCGGTGTGCTGGGGATGACCATTGCGCTATTGATTGCAGGTTACGAACAATCATTTATAGAGCGTGCCGTCGAAGGCTCAACTTGGTCGGGATATTTTACCGCACAAAATCATCCGTCATTTCAAAGTGCGATGGTCTGGCGTTTATTTTTTGGTGGCGTAACATTTGCCGGATTTATCTTGTTGGTTTGGGATTTACTTACGATAGGCAAAGGCGAAACCAGAAAAGCACAGGAGATTGTTGAAAGTTAACTGATTCAGGTTAAAGGTACAATGTGCGTGTTTTAGAGTTTGCACCCTGTGTCTTTGTCATCAATCAATAATCGCTTTGTCCACATTTTTGGCAGAACTCAAACCTTTTAACTTCGATTTATCCTTAACACCCGCAAATTTGGTGCCCGCCAGATCCGCTCCAGAAAAATTGGTATCTTCAAGTGAAGTTCCTGTCAAATCAGCACCTGACAAATTAGCTCCTGAAAAATCTGCGCCGGAAAGGTCAACGCCAAAAAGCACGGTATTTTGCAGATTTGCTCCCGAGAAGTTGGCAAAGCGCATTAAGGCACGGTCAAAATTGGCATCGGAGAGATTGGCTCCCGAGAAATTGACATTATTCAGACTTGCTCGCATCAAACCCATTGACTGGTTTTTCATATCTGCTCCCCAGTTGGCGTGTGCGAGATTAGCATGAGATAAATTGGCTCGATCCATTATGCCAATAAATCGGCTATTACTTAAATTGGCATTGCTCAAATTTGCCCCACCGACATGCACCGCAAAAATACTGGTATTGGATAGGTTGGCATTTGAAAAGTCGACTTTCGATAGTACCGATAAATCCAGATTCACGCCGGATAACTCACTATTGCTGAAATTGGCACGGCGTAAATCCGAGCCCCACAAATCGGCCAATTTAAAGTCTAAACTTGATAAATCCAGACCGGTTAAATCCTTTCTGCGTAGGTCGGCGAGATGGGTTTTATCTGCTTTGGCGAGACGTTGTTCTACGGTTGACCGATCCAGATCGGCAGCCGGTGCCGACAGACAAAAGAACGCAGTTAATAGTCCTGCCCAGTGAAAATGAGTTTTCATATAGTTGCCTTTAAGTCGGTCAATAAAATCGTTCACCAATAATAAACTGGCGGTTAGCTAAATACTTCGGACAGTTTTGATTTGATTAAAATTAGTTTGGAAGCATCCAGCGTGGGAAGATGTAGTCATCGACGATAACAGCCCAACACATCAAAGGCCCCAATGTACTTAATAGAACCCATTCTGCAGCAAATGTCCAGTGTAGCAAAACCGCAGCGTAAATTTATGTCCATCTTGCTAACAACCCTGACTTATCTGCCGGGACGGGTAAATTTCCGAAATCTTGGCCGTTATAGTCCTTTGAATGAAAAAATCTTTTCGAGATGGTTTCGTCGCTCGTTCGATTTTGTTACACCAGCGATGAAGGTCAGGAGCAACAACAAGGGCAGGATGAATTTTCTGGCGAAGATGCTCGCGGCCTGGACACCGAAGGCGCATCGAAAACCGGAAGCGAGGAAAAAGCACCGACCGAGGCAGACGAGACACAGCTAACCAACCAGCAAGATGAGGCAACAAACGACAAACGGAAAGCGGCCAAACAACTGGGGATGCCCGACTACGGAAGCGAGAAAAAGATAGAAGTCACTGCAGAAGCGCATTATTATCCGGAAAATTGCGTACGCTGTGACCGTGAATTGAAGCCAGATACCGCGAAAGCCTATACCGCCTTTGAAACAGTTGATGTTGAGTGGGCTGATCCGAACACGCCCGGTATCCATTTGACCAATACCAAACACACCTATTATGAAACGATTTGCACCTGTGGGCATTGTACACAATAAAGATTTTATGAGTGTCAAAGAAATGCAAGTTAACAATGCGGCTAATTTCTCCATGTTCATGGTCACTTTTTCACCGTTTTTATCGGCAAAAATAGAGGCAACCAACAAGGGCAGTATGCTGGATTTGAAAGCCATCTTCAGAACCCGAAAATACACGCAGCGGATTATTAATTCGCTGGACAAAAATGATGACACATTTTTAATCGACGACCGTATCTTCCAAGCCGCAGAAATTAACAGGATTCATGCGAGAGCGGCCTAATTTTTGGCGAAGGTATTGAATTCATTATCTATTTATTATGAACTCAAAAAAATTCTATGAAAAAGTCACTTACATTAGTCAAATTAATTGCAATTGTTGCCGTGTACTCAATTTCATCTTACGCTTTTGCAGATGACCATGACCATGACCATGACCATGATCATGGACACCATAGATATCATCAATACCAGTCTGAAGAAAGAAGATATTACCAAGAGCGTCAAGATCCACGCTCTCATCAAGGCTTGGCAGGTGTTGTCGTCGGTAGTGTTGGGTTGCGAGCTTGGCAACGGAGATCCGTTAGCTAGCGGACTTGGTGCTGCGGCGGATTCTTTTCTTGGTAACGGGATGTCTGGAGGAAGATAATTCGATCAGCTGAAGCCGTGTAAGATCAATTCGAATTTTACGCGATGATAAGAGTGCTATTTTTGGGCTTTATATTGGCAAGAATTACTATCGATATTTTGTTATCCCAATAAATGTGCCAATGCCTTAAGTATATTAAGCTGGCATCATCGATTCAATATTGTTATCAGTAGCTTATGAAAAATTAACGAATCTTTGTTTATATTAAGCATTCATTCATATTTAGGCAGTAATAATGGCCTCCAAAGTTTATAACTAAATGATTTAATTTTGTTGATATATCAGTAGTATTAATTACTTATCCAAAGGAATCTAATGAAAAAATTATTTTTTTTAATTCAGTTAACGGTCGCTGTAGTAACCTATTCAGCTATTTCTTCTGCTGATGATCATCATGGACGGGGAGGCTACGGTTATGATCATCATGATAGAGGGCATCATGGGCATCATGGCCACCACCGTGACCACTATTATCCGCAGCCTCAAGTGAATTATTATTATGCCGAACCTCAAGTTCGTTATTATCCGCAACCTCAGCCTTACTATCCCCAACAACCCCAGTATTCAGGCTATGACCAGCGATCTCACCAAGGCTTGGCTGGAGGTGTAGTAGGTAGTGTTTTGGGTTACGAAATGGGTAACGGTAATCCCGTTGCTGCGGGACTCGGTGCCGCTGCAGGATCTTATATAGGTAATGGGCGGTGGTAGGCGATAAGTCACTGTCGTTTTTGGAAAAACCTTTATTTACAGATCTTGATCTTACCTGAAAACTGGAAAAGGATAAGTCAGTATTGAGATTGCCGAATAGCGATATGTTTCATCTCGATAATTTTTAAGATTGGACCAATAAGATCAGTGACCGTATACGGGTAATTCCCTATACGGTGGTTGATCTTTTTTCGTTGTTACGACCACATCTTTGGTTTATTTATTTTTTGCGTTATCTGTCATTATCATCCGATTTTTGTCCTTGATCCATTCACTCCATGAGCCTGCATAAATTTTGGAGCCACTTAATCCGGCGTGTTCCATTGCCAGTAAGTTATGACAGGCGGTTACGCCAGAGCCGCAATAATGAACCACTTGTTCAGGATCGATTGTGCCGATAAGATTTTTAAATTGGTGGTGTAATGAGTCGGCTGGTAAAAACAAGCCATTGTTGTCAATATTTAATTGGAAAGGGCGGTTTAATGCGCCTGGAATATGGCCTGCAACCGGGTCTATGGGTTCTTGCCCGCCACGATATCGTTCGGGTGTTCTGGCATCAATCAGGCATATTGTTTTTCTTGCGAGACTGTTTTGGATTTGTGAAGCTTTTAGCCAAGAATTGGTGTTTAAATATGGCCGGAAAGTATTAGGTTTTATGGTTGGTAATGTAGTGGTTATCGAAAAGCCTTGTTGTTGCCAGCATTGACTGCCGCCATCCAATACTGCGACTTTATCATGCCCCAAGCAGCGTAATAACCACCATAAGCGTCCTGCAAAAGCACCGCCTGCATCATCATAAACGATGACTTGGGTGTCATTAGTAATCCCCCATGCTCCCAGTTTTTTTGCCAACAGCGTAAAGTCGGGGAGTGGATGTCGTCCGGTAAAGTCAGTTATAGCTGATGACAGATCATTGTTTAAGTGAGCATAGCGGGCATGGGCTATATGGCCGTGGCGATAAGCATGGCTACCTGCATCATTATCGACCATAGAAAATCGACAATCCACAACGACCCATTTAGGGTTTTTAAGTTGTTGATTTAATGTGGCTGCGGAAACAAGTGTGGTGTAATTCATCTCGTTAATTCTCTAATATTATTTTACCGATATGTTGACTGGTTTCCATTAATTCATGGGCTTTGCCTGCGTCTTTGAGTGCAAAGGTGACGTGAATAATGGGTTTTATTTTTCCGGTTGCCAATAAAGGCCATACTTTTTGATGTAATTTTTGGGCGATGTCGGCTTTAAAATCATCGTCTCTGGCTCTTAATGTTGATCCAGTTATGGTTAGCCGTTTTATCATAAGAGATAGCAAGTTGATTTCAGTTTTCGCGCCGTTTTGAATGGCGATTTGCACGAGTCGGGCATCGAATGCCATACATTGTAGGTTACGTGGGAAATAATCACCGCCTATCATGTCGAGAATGACATCGACACCTTTAGTATCTGTAAGCCGATTGATTTCTTTAACAAAATCTTGTTCTTTGTAATTAATGACGGCATCTGCGCCAAGTTCCAGACAACTGTTACATTTAGCGTCAGAGCCTGCCGTGACAATGACTTTAGCATCAAACGCCTTGGCAAGTTGTATGGCTGTTGTACCGATGCCGCTGCTGCCGCCATGTACCAACAATGTTTCGTGTGGCAGTAGTTTGGCGCGATCAAATACATTACTCCAAACAGTAAAAAAAGTTTCAGGTAATGCCGCTGCCTGAATAAAAGACAAGCCTTTGGGGATCGGTAAACAGTGTGATGCAGTGGCCAGACAATATTCGGCATAACCACCGCCTGTCACTAAAGCACAAACGGTGTCGCTTGGCTTAAGATGGGTAACCATCGCGCCCGTTGCGACAATGGTTCCTGAAATTTCTAATCCTGGTGTATCAGATGCACCCAAAGGCGCAGGATATAAGCCTTTACGTTGCATAATATCGGGCCGATTAACACCAGCAGCGGCTATTTTAATTAATACTTGATGATTCGCCGGTGTGGGAATAGGGCATTCGGTCAGTTTTAAATGACTATTAACTATTTTAAAGGCCTGCATAGTGTCCGGAAGTTTCATAAGTGAGTACTGTAAAAAGTTGGATGCGGTTATTATATGCCTCAGTGATTTTCATAAACAATGTGTAATAGGATAAAAAATGATTCGTGCAGGTATTGTCGGCGGAACAGGTTATACGGGTGTTGAATTATTGCGGATTTTAGCTTTGCATGCAGAGGTTGAAGTGGCAGTCGTGACTTCACGTGCAGATGCGGGCTTAAGGGTGGATGCTTTATATCCGAGTTTGCGGGGCACTATTGATGTCGCTTTTAGTTTGCCGGATATTGAAACCTTGTCTCAATGCGACGTGGTATTTTTTGCAACACCCAATGGTACCACTATGTTAATGGCTGAGCAGTTATTGGGGCGAGGTATTAAGGTGATTGATCTTTCGGCGGACTTTAGGCTAAAAGATGCGCAAGAATGGAGTCATTGGTATGGTATGGAGCACGCCTGTCCTGATTTGATAAGCGAAGCTGTTTATGGTTTGCCTGAAGTGAATCGTGAGGCGATTAAACAAGCGCAATTAATTGCTTGTCCGGGTTGTTATCCTACAGCGGTGCAACTGGGTTTTTTACCGCTGATTGAAAACGACTTGATAGATATCAAGCATTTAATTGCGGATGTTAAATCCGGTGTTAGTGGTGCCGGGCGTAAAGCCGAGTTGGCTACTTTAATGAGTGAAACAGGCGAAAGTTTTAAAGCCTATGCGGTTAATGGCCATCGGCATTTGCCAGAAATTATACAGGGTCTTACGTTTGCCGCTAAAGAACCGGTAGGTTTGACTTTTGTGCCGCATTTGCTTCCGATGATACGCGGAATTCATGCGACTTTATATGGGCAATTTGTTACTCCGGCAGAAGGCGGAATTACCTTGGCCGATATTCAAGTCTTGTATGAGCAACGCTATCGTCATGAAGTGTTTGTAGATGTCTTGCCGCAAGGGTCCCATCCCGATACACGTAATGTCCGCGGTAGTAATAACTGTCAGATTTCAATTCATCAGCCGCAAGGTAAGCAAGTTATTGTGATTTTGTCAGTGATTGATAATTTGGTTAAAGGGGCTGCGGGGCAAGCCGTTCAAAATATGAACCTGATTTTTGGGTTGCAAGAAGACGCAGGTTTGAAGATAATTGCCTTGTATCCATAAATCTTGACTATAAAGCTGGGTATAGTCATAATTAAATTATGTTTAACGCAGAGAGTGTTTTATTTTATGGCTAATCCAATTATTTTTACTGATAGCGCTGCTTCTAAAGTGAGCGAATTAATTGCCGAAGAAGGTAATGATAACCTGAAGTTACGGGTTTATGTTTCGGGCGGTGGGTGTTCAGGATTTCAATATGGTTTCACCTTTGATGAAGAGGTCAATGAAGATGATACCAGTGTTGAAAATGGTGGTGTTACTGTGCTGATTGATTCAATGAGTATTCAGTATTTAGCGGGTGCTGAAGTTGATTATAAAGAAGATGTATCAGGTGCGCAATTTGTTATTCGCAACCCGAATGCAACAACTACTTGTGGTTGCGGCTCTTCTTTTTCTGCTTGATGTAAGTTAAAGGGGCGACGGAAAAGTTGCCCTTTTTTAATGCGGGATTATTTGAATTTAAAGCCGTAAAAAGTTGTTATTGACAGTTTATATGAATGTTTGATTATTTAATGAAGAAGGCCAGATACTTTCTTGAAGGCATCTGGCCAGATGCTATTAAATTGTAGAGTAATTTATGATTAATCGTACTGGTTTTTAGCAAATAACGATTGTGCTTTGGTTTTATTCAGTTCAGCTAAAGTGAGTCGGGATTGTGCTTTAAAGTGAGCCAGTATTCCTGCATGTAGCGGTAATGACTGTGCCAGATTAAGTGTTTCCGGGTTGCGATGAATACCGTCAACACGGAATTCATAATGTAAATGCGGACCGGTTGCCAGACCGGTTTGGCCAACGTAACCAATAACGTCACCTTGCTTCACCATATCCCCACTGCCAAGACCTTTTTTAAAATTAGCAAGATGTGCGTAAAGCGTTTCATAGTGATCGCCATGTTTGACTATCATTACTTGTCCATACCCACCTTTGTTACCACAAAAAATAATTTCACCATCTCCTGCTGATTTTACCGGAGTTCCTGTTCTTGCGGCGTAATCAACACCTTTATGCGCTCTAATTCGGTTAAGTATGGGATGCTTACGATTCGTATCAAAGCCGGAGCTGATGCGTACATAGTCAACAGGCGTACTTAAAAAAGATTTACGCATCGGTTTGCCTTCAGGGCTGTAGTAGTTGATTTGCCCTTCGCTATCCTTATATCTGACAGCGGTTAATATTCTGCCTTGATTAACAAATTCAGCGGCAACGATGTAGCTATCGGATGAGTTATCGCTTTGCTCATAAACAACGGTGAATTGATCACCTCGATGAAGATTTGTGGCAAAATCGATGTCCCAAGCAAAAATATTTGTGAGTTGAAAAATTAACTCCTCTGATAATCCTGCTTGTTGCCCTGCCGAGGATAAGGATGAATTAATTGTACCGTGAACGCTGGTAATATGACTTGGCGCTTCATCGGTTGCATCGGTTGAGTGGTCAACAAGATTATCTTGATTGTGTGGCGTTATAAGGGTGTGAATGCGTTCATTATTCTCAGTGGGCTCTAAAAATAAGTCATCTTGGTGATTAGCCAGGTAAGTGTTTTCAACTGAAAGTGAAAGTTGTTTTCGGGTTGTTACCTGTTGCGCAGTGTATATGGACCGTAGCTTTGGTTTGGCTTTGTTATTGGAGGCTTTAATTAGCTGTTTTTCGGTCGGGTGTTTTTTACGGTTGGGTGTATGCTTGGAAGTGGATTTGACGCTCTTGGCAGAAGCGCGAGCATGTTTGTTATGGGTAGGTTTGGCGTAACTAGTCGTGGCTGTAAAAGCTAAACCTATCCACAGTAATAAGGAGATATAAAATTTATTTTTCACGATATATGGTTAAGTAGTTGGAATTTATTCAAAACAGGAATCCTAAATTTTCACTGAAAATCATTTTAAGGGATTTTTGAAGGATTTACTAATTTACCGGCATTATAAAAATATTTATGCAGTCGATCTGATCATTAATTCTATAATGATCTGATTTATTAACGATTAAATTTGGAGAACTAAATTGCAAGAGGACGTATTGGCAAGCCTTCTAAGAGGCACGGATGAGGTTTTAATTAAACAGGAGTTAATTAAAAAGCTGGAAGAAGGTCGACCTTTGCGAATCAAGGCGGGTTTTGATCCGACCGCTCCGGATTTACATTTAGGGCATACCGTGCTTATTAATAAATTAAAACAGTTTCAGGATTTAGGTCATGAGGTGCTGTTTTTGATTGGCGATTTTACCGGGATGATTGGTGATCCCACCGGGAAAAATATCACCCGTAAGCCATTAACCCGGGATGAGGTTATTGATAACGCAAAAACGTATGAAGAGCAGATTTTCAAAATCCTGGATCCCGCTAAAACATTGGTCATGTTTAACTCAAGTTGGATGAATGCAATGTCATCAGCAGATTTAATTCAGCTGGCAGCCAAGCATACCGTTGCAAGAATGTTGGAGCGAGATGATTTTAGTAAGCGCTTTAAGGGGGGACAACCGATTGCCATTCATGAGTTCTTGTACCCATTAATACAAGGCTATGATTCCGTAGCCATGAAAGCCGATGTGGAGTTGGGTGGTACCGATCAAAAATTTAATTTGTTGGTTGGGCGTCAGTTACAAGAAGTTTTTGGGCAAAAACCACAAGTTGTTATTACAATGCCCC
Source organism: Methylobacter sp. S3L5C (assembly GCF_022788635.1). Taxonomy (NCBI): domain Bacteria; kingdom Pseudomonadati; phylum Pseudomonadota; class Gammaproteobacteria; order Methylococcales; family Methylococcaceae; genus Methylobacter; species Methylobacter sp. S3L5C. The sequence goes on from NZ_CP076024.1 coordinate 2,443,636, forward strand.
TTCTTGAAGGCTTGGATGGCGTGCAGAAAATGTCTAAGTCACTTAATAACTATATAGGTATAGCCGATGCTGCTGATGATATGTTCGGCAAATTAATGTCCATATCTGATGAATTAATGTGGCGATATTTTGAATTGTTAAGTTTTCGTCCAATGACGGAAATTAAGTTATGGGCGCAGGAGTGCGAGCAAGGTGCAAATCCCCGCAACTATAAAGTGAAATTGGCTCAAGAAATTATAGAAAGATTTCATGATGTCGCTGCTGCCAATAAGGCGCTGGAAAATTTTGAAGCCAGATTTCAGCGTGGAGCAATGCCGGATGAAATGGATGAGTTGGAATTAAAAGCCGAGGGCAGTAGTTATTTTATTGCCAATTTATTGAAGGATGCCGGATTAACGAGTAGTACCTCTGAAGCAATTAGATTGATAAATCAAGGTGCTGTAAAGATTGACGGAGAAAAGGTTTCTGATCCAAAGCTTGAGATATCAGTCAATGCCGAAAATGTTTATCAGGTAGGAAAGAGGAAGTTTGCACGAGTAAAAATAACCGCTTGACGGTACTGATTGTGACTATGTAATGTCCTGTTGTTTCGGGGCAGTGACTCCGCAAGGGCAGTAAGTTTTACGTTAATGTTAACGTGGAGGTTGACAAGTTGGCCTGGTAGGTTATAATTGCCGGCTTCTTCGGGGTAAAGCAGTTTGGCCCTGAAGCAGGACAGCAACACGCAATGTCGACAAGGGGTTGACAAACCGAATCCGCTCTGTATAATTGTCGGACTCAACGGTGCTGCGGCACCAACGCTCTTTAACAACTTGATCAAAATAATTTGTGTGGGTACTTGTGGTGATTGTTAGGCTGTTAAAAAATAATCGACACAGGAACAACACATTAAGAAGTAATTTTTAACGTTTAGTTTTGTAGTCGAGCCAAGATTGGCTACTCGTCTTATTGAGTGGCAAACTGATTTAAACTGAAGAGTTTGATCATGGCTCAGATTGAACGCTGGCGGTATGCTTAACACATGCAAGTCGAACGGTAACAGGCCTTCGGGCGCTGACGAGTGGCGGACGGGTGAGTAACGCGTAGGAATCTGCCTTATAGTGGGGGACAACGTGGGGAAACCCACGCTAATACCGCATACGCCCTACGGGGGAAAGGAGGGGATCTTCGGACCTTTCGCTATGAGATGAGCCTGCGTTAGATTAGCTAGTTGGTAGGGTAAAGGCCTACCAAGGCGACGATCTATAGCTGGTCTGAGAGGACGATCAGCCACACTGGGACTGAGACACGGCCCAGACTCCTACGGGAGGCAGCAGTGGGGAATATTGGACAATGGGCGAAAGCCTGATCCAGCAATACCGCGTGTGTGAAGAAGGCCTTAGGGTTGTAAAGCACTTTCAATTGGGAGGAAAACCTGCCGGTCAATACCCGGTAGCTTGACATTACCTTTAGAAGAAGCACCGGCTAACTCCGTGCCAGCAGCCGCGGTAATACGGAGGGTGCGAGCGTTAATCGGAATTACTGGGCGTAAAGCGTGCGTAGGTGGTTCGTTAAGTCAGATGTGAAAGCCCTGGGCTCAACCTGGGAACTGCATTTGAAACTGGCGGACTAGAGTTTAGTAGAGGGGAGTGGAATTTCAGGTGTAGCGGTGAAATGCGTAGATATCTGAAGGAACACCAGTGGCGAAGGCGACTCCCTGGACTAAAACTGACGCTGAGGTACGAAAGCGTGGGTAGCAAACAGGATTAGATACCCTGGTAGTCCACGCCGTAAACGATGTCGACTAGCCGTTGGTCCTATTTACAGGATTAGTGGCGCAGCTAACGCATTAAGTCGACCGCCTGGGGAGTACGGCCGCAAGGTTAAAACTCAAATGAATTGACGGGGGCCCGCACAAGCGGTGGAGCATGTGGTTTAATTCGATGCAACGCGAAGAACCTTACCTACCCTTGACATCCAGAGAATCTGTTAGAGATAGTAGAGTGCCTTCGGGAGCTCTGAGACAGGTGCTGCATGGCTGTCGTCAGCTCGTGTCGTGAGATGTTGGGTTAAGTCCCGTAACGAGCGCAACCCTTGTCCTTAGTTGCCAGCGGGTAATGCCGGGAACTCTAGGGAGACTGCCGGTGATAAACCGGAGGAAGGTGGGGACGACGTCAAGTCATCATGGCCCTTATGGGTAGGGCTACACACGTGCTACAATGGCCGGTACAGAGGGCTGCGAACTGGCGACAGTAAGCAAATCCCAGAAAGCCGGTCTTAGTCCGGATTGGAGTCTGCAACTCGACTCCATGAAGTCGGAATCGCTAGTAATCGCGAATCAGAATGTCGCGGTGAATACGTTCCCGGGCCTTGTACACACCGCCCGTCACACCATGGGAGTGGGTTGCAAAAGAAGTGGGTAGTCTAACCTTCGGGAGGGCGCTCACCACTTTGTGATTCATGACTGGGGTGAAGTCGTAACAAGGTAGCCCTAGGGGAACCTGGGGCTGGATCACCTCCTTACAAAGATGGTCTATCGTCATCATGCGTATCCACAACAAATTATTTTGATCAGACGCAGTATGAGCCCAGGGCCTGTAGCTCAGTTGGTTAGAGCGCACCCCTGATAAGGGTGAGGTCGGTGGTTCGAGTCCACCCAGGCCCACCACCTCGCCGCAAGGTAAGCGTGATGTGGCCCGGGGATGTCAGTAAGCAGCAGCGCAAGCATAAGCAAGACACATTGGGGCTATAGCTCAGCTGGGAGAGCACCTGCCTTGCACGCAGGGGGTCAGCGGTTCGATCCCGCTTAGCTCCACCAATTCTATAACGTTTCGATTCACTTAAGAATCAGCAGAGACCTTATAGAATTGGTGTATTTATTGAATACACGAATAGCTCTTTAACAATTTGGAAATCTGTAACAACGTAATCTTGATCTGTAAAGGTGACAGGATTACGCAACGAGTTCGCGTACACAGACGAAGTCAGCGGATAGTAACAAGACTTGGCCGATTAAGCAATTAATCAGCCAAGCTGGCTACTAAAGCGCAACCACAGAGTAGCACGCGAATGAGTTCTCAAAAACAGAAAAAAGCGATTAAGAAAGCTGATCGGTATAACACGTAACGATGTTAACCGGCTAACCCGCCAACAGAAAATACCCTGTTGACGGGCTAACCGGCGAAAACAGACTTATTGGGGTTATATGGTCAAGTGAATAAGCGCATACGGTGGATGCCTAGGCAGTGAGAGGCGATGAAGGACGTTGTAGCATGCGATAAGCCGCGGGGAGTTTGCAAACTAACCCTGATCCGCGGATTTCCGAATGGGGAAACCCGGCCAACATCAGTTGGTCACATTACAGTGAATACATAGCTGTATTGAGCGAACCCGGAGAACTGAAACATCTAAGTACCCGGAGGAAAAGAAATCAACCGAGATTCCCCTAGTAGCGGCGAGCGAACGGGGATTAGCCCTTAAGTTGTATAGTTGTTAGTGGAACAGTCTGGAAAGTCTGGCGATACAGGGTGATAGCCCCGTACACGAAAACGCTATACAGTGAAAACGAGTAGGTCGGAGCACGTGAAACTTTGACTGAACATGGGGGGACCATCCTCCAAGGCTAAATACTCCTTACTGACCGATAGTGAACCAGTACCGTGAGGGAAAGGCGAAAAGAACCCCGGAGAGGGGAGTGAAATAGATCCTGAAACCGTATGCGTACAAGCAGTGGGAGCACCCTCGTGGTGTGACTGCGTACCTTTTGTATAATGGGTCAGCGACTTAATCTCAGTGGCAAGCTTAACCGAATAGGGGAGGCGTAGCGAAAGCGAGTCTTAATAGGGCGTTTAGTCGCTGGGATTAGACCCGAAACCGGGCGATCTATCCATGGCCAGGCTGAAGGTGAGGTAATACTTACTGGAGGGCCGAACCCACGTATGTTGAAAAATGCGGGGATGAGCTGTGGATCGGAGTGAAAGGCTAATCAAGCTCGGAGATAGCTGGTTCTCCTCGAAAGCTATTTAGGTAGCGCCTCGTGTATAACTGTTGGGGGTAGAGCACTGTTTCGGCTAGGGGGTCATCTCGACTTACCAACCCGATGCAAACTCCGAATACCAACAAGTTTGAGCACGGGAGACACACGGCGGGTGATAAGGTCCGTCGTGGAAAGGGAAACAGCCCAGACCGTCAGCTAAGGTCCCAAAATCTATGCTCAGTGGGAAACGATGTGGAAAGGCCCAGACAGCCAGGAGGTTGGCTTAGAAGCAGCCATCCTTTAAAGAAAGCGTAATAGCTCACTGGTCGAGTCGGTCTGCGCGGAAGATTTACCGGGGCTAAGCATAGTACCGAAGCTACGGGTTCATCTTTTAGATGAGCGGTAGAGGAGCGTTCTGTACGCCTGCGAAGGTGAACTGAGAAGTTTGCTGGAGGTATCAGAAGTGCGAATGCTGACATGAGTAACGATAATGGGGGTGAAAAACCCCCACGCCGAAAACCCAAGGTTTCCTGCGCAACGCTAATCGACGCAGGGTTAGTCGGTACCTAAGGCGAGGCTGAAAAGCGTAGTCGATGGAAAGCAGGTTAATATTCCTGCACTAGTAGTAACTGCGATGGGGTGACGGAGAAGGCTAGGTCAGCTGACGGTTGGAAGTGTCAGTTTAAGCGAGTAGGGAGGGTTCTTAGGCAAATCCGGGAACCTCTATTCTGAGACGTGATGACGAGACTCTCCTCGGAGAGACGAAGTGATTGATGCCATGCTTCCAAGAAAAACCTCTAAGCTTCAGGTTACTAGTAGCCGTACCCCAAACCGACACAGGTGGGTGGGATGAGAATTCTAAGGCGCTTGAGAGAACTCGGCTGAAGGAACTAGGCAAAATGATACCGTAACTTCGGGAGAAGGTATGCCCTTGGTAAGTGAAGTCCCTTGCGGATGGAGCTGAAGAGGGTTGCAATAAAATGGTGGCTGCGACTGTTTAGCAAAAACATAGCACTCTGCAAACTCGGAAGAGGAAGTATAGGGTGTGACGCCTGCCCGGTGCTGGAAGGTTAATTGATGGGGTTATCTTCGGAGAAGCTCTTGATCGAAGCCCCAGTAAACGGCGGCCGTAACTATAACGGTCCTAAGGTAGCGAAATTCCTTGTCGGGTAAGTTCCGACCTGCACGAATGGCGTAACGATGGCCACACTGTCTCCAGCCGAGACTCAGTGAAATTGAAATTGCGGTGAAGATGCCGTATACCCGCGGCTAGACGGAAAGACCCCGTGAACCTTTACTATAGCTTGACACTGGACTTTGAATCGATTTGTGTAGGATAGGTGGGAGACTTAGAAGCCGGAACGCTAGTTTTGGTGGAGTCAACCTTGAAATACCACCCTGGTTTATTTGAAGTTCTAACCTGGATCCATTATCTGGATTGGGGACAGTGTCTGGTGGGTAGTTTGACTGGGGCGGTCTCCTCCTAAAGAGTAACGGAGGAGCACGAAGGTACCCTCAGCCTGGTCGGAAATCAGGCAATGAGTGCAATGGCATAAGGGTGCTTGACTGCGAGATAGACACATCGAGCAGGTACGAAAGTAGGTCATAGTGATCCGGTGGTTCTGTATGGAAGGGCCATCGCTCAACGGATAAAAGGTACTCCGGGGATAACAGGCTGATACCGCCCAAGAGTTCATATCGACGGCGGTGTTTGGCACCTCGATGTCGGCTCATCACATCCTGGGGCTGAAGCAGGTCCCAAGGGTATGGCTGTTCGCCATTTAAAGTGGTACGCGAGCTGGGTTCAGAACGTCGTGAGACAGTTCGGTCCCTATCTGCCGTGGGCGTTTGAGATTTGAGGGAAGCTGCTCCTAGTACGAGAGGACCGGAGTGGACGAACCTCTGGTGTTCCGGTTGTCATGCCAATGGCATTGCCGGGTAGCTACGTTCGGACAGGATAACCGCTGAAAGCATCTAAGCGGGAAGCCCCTCCCAAGATGAGATCTCACTGGGACCATGAGTCCCCTGAAGGGCCCTGGAAGACTACCAGGTTGATAGGCACGGTGTGGAAGCGCAGTAATGTGTGAAGCTAACGTGTACTAATTGCCCGTGAGGCTTGACCATATAACACCCAATCAGTTTGGGCGAGTTATACGCCGGGACGGTTAGCAATAACTGTTCTGGCCAGCCGATTATCGCTAATCACTGTAAAAAAGAACACAAAAAAAGCAGCAAAAAGTTAGTTGATATGAAGCTAACCAAAAAAGTGTTACAGATTTCCAGCGTTGTGTTTAACCGCACAGCGAAGACCGTCGACAGGCAAATAAAATAGCCTGAGGCGACACCAGTTTGCTTGGTGACCATAGCGAGCGTGAACCACCCGATCCCATCCCGAACTCGGAAGTGAAACCGCTTAGCGCCGATGATAGTGTGGCAGTTTGCCATGCGAAAGTAGGGAATTGCCAAGCGCTTAAATTAAAAACCCAAGATAATCTCTTGGGTTTTTTTTTGCCGGTCAGTTTGATGTTGCTTCATTAGGGCTAAAGTTATTTTTTCAGTATTAAAATACTTTAAATATGTTTTATTTTTATAAGTGAATAGCTAACCAGATGGTATTAAAATCAGGAAGCGTCCATTCCACCCTGTGTCGTGTATGTGCAGGGATTAATAAATAATCTCCAGGGATCATTGTTACCAAATGCTGATTTTCTTCGAAAAGTAATTTTGCCTGTCCTTGAAGCAGTATTACCCATTCATCTCCCGTTTGATCATACCATTGTCCGGCATCTGTAACATGGCCATTGGAAACAATACGTTCAATATGAATATTATCTTGTTTAATAATAGATTCAAAGAGTTCTTCCGGTAATTGCTCAGGAATATTGGCAAAAATATTAGCAGAAACAAGGTTCATTTTATTTATTAATTTAATTGAGAAGGTATATATTTTCAGGGTCACTGATTACAATATGAGTCATATTGTATAATGATAATTTATATATACTATATCCCGTCTGTTTATACGCAGCGGTTTAAAAAGGCTTAAGGGAGTAATAAAATCAATAAAGCATTTATGAAATCGTTTGATAATGTTCTGCCAAAAACGGTTGCTGTTATTGGTGGTGGTCCAGCCGGGTTAATGGCCGCAGAAGTTTTAATTGAAGCAGGTGTAAAAGTTGATATTTATGATGCCATGCCTTCTGTGGGACGAAAATTTTTGATGGCCGGTAAGGGTGGAATGAACATTTCGCATTCTGAGCCCTTCGAAAAATTTTTGTCGCGTTATAACGATTACCATGTTGATATTAAACCATTGCTTGAGAAGTTTACACCACAAGCTTTGCGTGATTGGGTGCAGGGTCTTGGTATTGATACTTTTATTGGATCGTCAGGACGGGTTTTTCCTGTTGACATGAAAGCAGCGCCTTTGCTACGAGCATGGTTACATCGGTTACGTGTTGCAGGTGTTAATATTCATGTGCGACACCAATGGCTAGGCTGGGTTGAAGGCGACAACACAATGCTTGATTTTGCAACGCCAGAAGGTGAGTGCAAAATAAAAGTTGATGCAGTCGTGCTTGCGTTGGGTGGAGGCAGTTGGGTTCGACTTGGTTCTACCGGAGCTTGGGTGCCGTTACTTACGCAGCGAGGTGTTTTAGTTAACCCGTTAAAGCCATCAAACTGTGGCTTTGATGTATTCTGGAGTGAGTATTTTCGCAGTCGCTTTGCCGGACAGCCGCTAAAATCAGTGTGCTTGTCTTTTAGCAATACAAAAGGGATTAATATTCGTCAGAAAGGAGAGCTAATAATAACCGAAAATGGTGTAGAGGGAGGATTAATTTATAGCCTTTCTGCTTTATTGCGAGAAGAGATTGCCGCAACAGGGTTTGCTATAATCTATATTGATTTGCTTCCTGATAAAAAATTGCCATTAATTCTTGATAAAATATCCCAAGCTCAAGGTAAGGATTCTATGGCAAATCATCTTCGTAAACGTGCCGGCATTGACGGCGTCAAGGCAGGATTACTTAGAGAAAGCGTCTCTGCGTCAGCTTTTGCCAATCCAGATTTACTATGTGATGCCATCAAGGCGCTACCGATTAAACTAATTGCTACAAGGCCACTTGATGAGGCGATTAGCAGTGCTGGTGGCGTTGGGTTTGAAGCACTTGACGAGAACTTGATGATACGTTCCATGCCAGGCGTTTTCTGTGCAGGTGAAATGCTGGATTGGGAAGCACCAACGGGTGGTTATTTACTAACGGCCTGTTTTGCAACGGGTCGAGCAGCGGGGTTAGGTGTATTGAATAGACTAAAATGTGTGATAGATTCTAAATCAAGTACCGATTTGTCAGTTCAGTGAAATTATTCATTGTGATTTACTGATAATAAATACAAAGTAACAATATGAGCGAGAGATAATGACAGTATCAAAGCCAAACGTTTTCAATTTTTTCCAGCATAGTAGGTAAAGGACGGCTATGAAAACTCCAAAAAGTCTCGAACCCTTGGTACGTGACGGTCTTGTCGATGAAGTTATCCGGCCACTAAAAAGTGGTAAGGAAGCAGCTGTTTACGTTGTACTCTCTGAAGGTGAAATTCGCTGCGCTAAAGTCTATAAAGAAGCTAATAAACGTGGTTTCCATAAGCAGTCTTTATATCAGGAAGGGCGTAAAGTCAGAAATACCCGACAGGCCCGTGCCATGGAAAAAAACACCAGTTTTGGACGCAAACAGCAAGAAGAGGTTTGGCAAAATGCTGAGGTCGATGCTTTGTACCGGCTTGCTGCTGCAGGTGTTCGGGTTCCACAACCCTATAATTTTGTTGAAGGTGTGCTGCTAATGGAACTGGTCACTGATGAGCACGGATCTGCCGCACCACGGCTTAACGATCTTGTTTTGACCCGTGAGGAAGCAATTGAATACCACGGTATATTGATTAAAGAAGTGGTAAGAATGCTCTGCGCAGGTATTGTCCACGGTGATTTATCAGAATTCAATGTGCTTGTTGATGCACATGGTCCGGTGATTATCGACTTGCCTCAGGCTGTGGATGCGGCAGCCAACAATAATGCGCCCGGGATGTTGGAACGAGATGTTAACAATATGGCTGCCTATTTTAGTCGTTTTGCGCCAGAACTGCTTGGAACCAGTTACGGTAAAGAAATCTGGAAAATTTACGAGAGTGGTAACCTGACGCCTGATGTGAAATTGACCGGGCATTTCAAAAGCAGCAATAAGCAAGCTGATGTACACAGTATTATGAGAGAAATTAATGATGCACGGGATGATGCAATAAGGCGTAAATACGAGCATGAAGACTAAAGGCAAAAGCTTCAAGATTGAAAGTTAAAGGCAAGTGGTTATTGTTTTTAGCTTTGAATTATGAATTTTTTATCTTGAGAACCTAATTTCCCTTCATCAGGATATCCAATGAATGACAAGCAACCAGATAACCCTCTACACGGTATCACTCTGGAAAGGATACTAATCAAACTGGTAGATTATTACGGCTGGGTTGAGTTAGGCAAAATAATTGACATCAGATGTTTTAATCATGAGCCCAGTATTAAATCCAGTCTGAAGTTTTTAAGAAAAACTTCGTGGGCGAGAGCTCAAGTTCAAGAATTGTATCTCAACAAAGATGGGTTTGAGTAAAAAAGTAGGCGATTAATTTAAGTCGGGATAGATACGATCCTTTGAATAGATGGTATCTATGAATTTGCTCGGCTTTAAATTGGTAGCCGTAGAAATAGTCTTTCAGAAGTTAAACTTACATTACATGAAATTTTAAGCCCACACGGATAACATTCATTAACAGGATGGTATCCGTAGTTATCGAAATTATTTATCTCACAATCTATAGCTATGGTTTTAATGTGGTGAGGGATGTCAATTGATGATTTAACTATAAGGTGGTTGCTCAAATTTTTGTTTTGATCCGCATGCGATAGAAAGAGCGCCACACAAACACGGCGGCCACCGCGAAGAATAAGGTGGCCAGCGATAAGCGCAACGTCATCAGGTGTTTCATGCTGAGGGCCAGTTCCACTGCCAACACGCCGAACAGGGTGGTGAATTTGATGATTGGATTCATTGCGACGGACGAGGTGTCCTTGAAAGGGTCGCCTACAGTATCACCGACAATGGTGGCTGCGTGCAGGTCTGTGCCTTTTTCATGCAGTTCGGTTTCGACAATTTTCTTGGCGTTGTCCCACGCGCCGCCAGCGTTAGCCATAAAAATTGCTTGGTACAAGCCGAAAATGGAGATTGAAACCAAGTAGCCGATGAAAAAGAACTCATTTAGGAATGCAAAGGCGAGCGTAGTAAAGAACACCGTCATAAAGATGTTGAACATCCCTTTTTGTGCGTAATGGGTGCAAATTTCAACGACACGTTTGGAGTCTGCGACCGATGCTTTAGTCGCGTTGGCATCGAGCTTGATGTGTATCTTGATAAATTCCACAGTCCTATAAGCCCCCGTCGAAACAGCTTGCATTGAGGCACCTGTAAACCAATAAATAATCGCGCCACCAGCTATAAGTCCAAGTAAAAAGAGCGGGTTGAGCAGCGAGAAATTGTATCCGGAGGTTATTAATAAAGCATTGATTTGTTCTATATTTAATTGTCCAGAGGAGCCTTCGCCTTTGGCGATCAGTAATATAATTGAGAAGATTAGGGTTGTCGAACCGACGACGGCCGTACCTATCAAAACCGGCTTGGCTGCTGCTTTAAAGGTGTTGCCTGTACCGTCATTTTCTTCGAGCAGGTGTTTGGCCTTTGCGAAGTTCGGTTCAAAGCCGAATTCCTTCTTGATTTCTGCTTTGATGTTAGGGAGCGACTCTATCATGGATAACTCATAAACGGACTGGGCGTTGTCTGTTACCGGGCCGTAGGAGTCAATGGCTATTGTCACAGGGCCCATGCCAAGGAATCCGAAGGCTACCAAACCAAATGCGAATACAGCCTCGGACGCCATAACAGTACCTAAGCCCATTCCGGAAACGAACCAGGCGCAGCCCATCAGAGCGATGATGGTCAAGCCAATCCAGTAGGCAGAGAAGTTACCAGCAACCAGACCTGCCAAGATGTTCAGCGAAGCACCACCTTCACGAGATGCCGTGACGACTTCCTGAACATGTGCTGATTTGGTTGATGTAAATACTTTCACCAGTTCCGGGATAATTGCACCAGCCAGTGTCCCGCAGCTGATGATGGTCGAAAGCTGCCACCACAGACTTGGGTTGCCGCCGAGATCAGGAATCATTGCATACGAGATCGTATAGGTCATAATGATTGATAATAACGAAGTAAGCCACACCAAATTAGTTAGCGGCTGCTCAAAGTCAAACTCCAGGGCTCTACCCCACATTGCTTTCGAGATCAGTCCGTTCAGGCAGTATGATACAACTGACGTGACAATCATTATAATACGCATGGCAAAAATCCAGATGAGCAGGTCAACCTGAATTTTCGGATCAGCAACAGCAAGCAATATAAAGGTGATGAGTGCGACACCGGTGACGCCGTATGTTTCAAAACCATCGGCGGTTGGACCAACTGAATCGCCTGCATTGTCGCCTGTGCAGTCGGCAATGACGCCAGGGTTGCGTACATCGTCTTCGTCGATATTAAAGAAAATTTTCATGAGGTCTGCACCGATGTCAGCGATTTTGGTGAAAATGCCGCCAGCCACGCGAAGAGCCGCCGCGCCGAGAGATTCACCAATAGCGAAACCGATGAAGCACACGCCAGCCAAATGCCCCGGGATAAACAGCAGAATAGCGAGCATAATGATCAGTTCGATTGCAATCAAGACCGTTCCTATGCTGATGCCAGCCTTGAGCGGGATTGCACTAGTCGCATAGGGCAACCCTCGCAGACTCGCAAAAGCCGTGCGTGAATTGGCGAATGTATTGATTCGGATACCAAACCACGCGACGCTATAGCTGCCAGCGATGCCGATCAAGCTAAACACCAGGATAATCGCTAGATTTATTATGACTTCAGTGCCTTCGCCAATAGGCTTCAACCAGCCGAAGTATACGCTTATGACGGCGGCGATAAAAATCCATAGCAGCATGATAAACTTGCCTTGGGTTTGCAGATAGGTTTTACACGTTTCATAGATTAGTTCTGAAATATCGAGCATGGACTGGTGGACAGGCAGGCTCTTAAGTTCGTTGAAGACCCAAAGGCCAAATATCATACCTAATGTGCAAATCGCAAGACCGACCATAATTAGTGTCCGGCCATTTATGCCCAGGTACATACCTTGGCTCAGATCCGGAACCACGATATCGGCTTCGCCTGCCAGCGCGATGCCAGGCGTAATTAATACCAGTGCAAAAAAAATAAATGAAGTCAGTCGTTGTTGTTGGGCAAAGTGCCACAATAAACCAGTTAGTTTTTGCATGGAGTGCCTTTGATTAAAATAATTCGATGGGTTATTTGGGCATGGACATTGATTAATCAATCTTCCTTGCTGGTCAGTCTCATTTCAATGATCAATAAAAGCTTAAGGACATATTTTTGTAACAGTTGGCAAGGCGTTAAATATTGAAGGGAAGTCGCCCTGCTATCAGTCAACTTTTGCCGAGTATAGTGTCAATAATGGATTTTATCCAGCAATGGCGAAGGAATAATTAGAATTAGCTTAACTAACTCCAACTAGCTACAGGTTTTGTGGGCAGAATAAGTTTGCTATGTGAATTAGCTGTTTAGGGTCAACTTAACAGTCTTTTTTCTGTTATTATAGACGATTAAATGACGGCAGTTCGCCGCCACTAGCGTTTGATATAAAAGAGTCCTTGTGAATACTGCTGAATTTTCTTCCTTACCGTTAAAACCCGCCCTGCTAGAAAATATTGAATCCTTGGGTTATACCCATTTAACACCTATCCAGGCGGAAAGTCTGCCGCATATTCTGGAGGGTAGGGATGTTATTGCCCAAGCTAAAACAGGCAGCGGTAAAACGGCTGCGTTTGGTATAGGTTTGTTGTCTCGACTGGATTTGACCAGTTTTAGAGTGCAGGCTTTGGTTGTTTGCCCAACCCGTGAGCTTGCCGATCAAGTATGTAAGGAAATTCGTAGACTGGCGCGTTTTACCCAAAACATTAAGGTGTTGTCCTTATGCGGTGGTGTACCGTTTGGACCACAGGTAGGTTCCCTGGAACATGGTGTGCATGTTGTAGTGGGTACTCCGGGTCGGCTACAAGAGCATTTGCGTAAACGTAGTTTACGTTTAAGCAACTTAAAGGTATTGGTATTGGATGAAGCTGACCGGATGCTGGATATGGGTTTTGAAGAAGTTATTACCGAGGTGATTTCTTATGCGCCTTCGCACAGGCAAACCTTGCTGTTTTCAGCGACTTATGCCGATCCTATTCGGGAAATCAGTCAGAAATTTCAATATAAGCCGGTTTCAGTAAGCATTGATAGTAGTCATCACGATAGCGTTATTGAGCAACGTTTTTATCAAATAGAAAAGTCTCAACGGATAAACGCGTTGGGCTATTTGTTAGCGTATCATCGCCCTGAATCAACAGTGGTATTTTGTAATACCAAAAGAGAGTGTCAGGATATAGCCAGTGCTCTTGAGAACAGCGGTTTTTCTGTTCAGGCTCTACATGGCGATCTGGATCAAAAACATCGGGATCAAGTATTGGTAAGGTTTTCCAATAAAAGCTGTTCAGTCCTGGTTGCTACCGATGTAGCTGCGCGGGGACTGGATATTAAAGAACTGCAAGCCGTGATTAATTATGATCTGCCTTGGGATCCTGAAATTTATGTTCATCGGATCGGGCGTACCGGTCGTGCAGGGAAAAAGGGCTTGGCGCTTAGTTTATGTACCGAACTGGAGCTAAACAGGGTTAAATCCATTGAAGAGTATCAATCTATTCCTGCCAAGTGGGATGAGATCGCCCCTTTTCAGATGAGTTATGAAAACCGGTTTGAACCTCCCATGGTGACCTTGTGGATAGATGGTGGTCGTAAAGATAAAGTGCGTCCGGGTGATATCTTGGGTGCATTAACCGGCGACGGTGGAGTTGAGGGTAGTGAAGTGGGCAAAATCGATATTTTTGATGCTCATGCTTATGTTGCCATCAAGCAAAATAGCGTGGATAAAGCACTTGCCTGCTTACAAAAAGGCAAAATAAAAAACCGCAATTTTATGGTTCGTAAATCTCAATGGGGATAACTACTTTTCTGTGAAGAAAATGTGGGGCAATCCTGTGTGGTTGCCCATTTGAAGGATAATTACAAAAAATTGTCGCTACGATTTAGTAATTTCCATCGCGATCGGACTGTTAATGCAATTCCCGGTGACGGACAATGACATTTACGAAGGGGCTTTTAAAATGTTTGATCAGTGAGTCAACCAAATAAACAGAGCGGTGTTGTCCACCGGTACAACCAATCGCAATCGTTAAATAACTTCGTCCTTCGGCCTCAAAACGGGGTATCCATTTTTCAAGAAACGTCGTAATATCCTTAAAAAACTCAGCGACAAGGGGTTGTTCTTTAAGAAAATCTGCCACGGGTTGATCTTTTCCGGTTAATGAGCGCAATTCTGGAATCCAGTAAGGATTGGGCAGGCTGCGTGCATCAAAAACAAAGTCGGCATCTAATGGTACGCCATGTTTAAATCCGAAGGATTGAAACTGCAAAGAAATATGTCTGAATTTACGTTCGCCTATTTGATCCCTGATTAGTTCACGCAACTGATGATAATCAGTGCGACTGGTATCTATAACAACATTTGCATGCTTGGCAATTGGTGTGAGCATTTCCTTTTCAATTTTCAGGGCTTCCTTTAGCGGTATATTATAGTCCGTTAGTGGATGTCTTCTGCGGGTTTCACTATAGCGTTTTAATAAAGTAGATTCTTCGGCTTGCATAAATATAATTTCACAATCAATACCTTTATCGCGAATTAATTTTAAATTTTCGGAGAAGTTTGCCAAGCTTTCAAATTGATTTCTGGCATCAATGCCAATGGCTGTTTTTGCATAAGTTTTTTTGTCCGCCAACATGACATTATTAATAAAAGCTTCCAACAAGGTTACCGGAAGATTATCAATGCAATAATAACCGCAATCTTCCAAGGTATCCAAAGCGATACTTTTACCTGAACCAGACAGGGCGCTGACAATTAATAGTTTCATATATTACTGGTTAAAGGTGCAAGGTTAACTAGCTTGCCTTGCACTTTTAACCTGGTACCTGCTTTATCTATGGCTTCCGGTTTTTTCTTTATGCTTGGTAATTTGACGTTCCAACTTGTCTACCATTGCATCAATTGCTGCGTACATGTCGTCTTGATGATCTTCGGCAAATAATTTTGCTCCGCTTAATTGCAGTGTTGCTTCTGCTTTGTGAACCAATTTTTCTACGCTTAAAATAACGTGTACATCGGTAACATTGTCAAAATGACGGGCTAATTTTTCAAATTTTGCATCTATGTGTGCTTTTAAAGCATCGGTTACTTCAAGATGTGGGCCTGTTACTATAACTTGCATGGAATAAACTCCTTTAATGGTAAATGATTGGTTGGTACTATCTGTTTTGTGTTACAAAATACGTTTTCGCTGACTTGATGAGGAAATAAGCATTGCTTCGCGATACTTGGCAATGGTTCTTCTCGCAACGTTAATGCCTTTTGCTTGTAAAAAATCGGCAATCTTACTGTCACTTAATGGTCGTGCTTGATTTTCATTGTCGATTAATTCTTTAATAAATGCTCTGATAGCAGTAGATGAGCATTCGCCCCCGCCTTCTGTTGAAACATGGCTGGAAAAGAAAAATTTAAATTCAATTATACCATTCGGAGTATGCATATATTTATGTGTTGTTACTCTGGAAATGGTTGATTCATGTAATTCCAGTTCTTCAGCAATATCCCGCAATACCATCGGTTTCATGGCAATCGATCCATGATCAAGAAATCCTGTTTGCTTCTCAACAATACATCGGGCAACTCGCAATAATGTATCATTACGGCTATGAAGATTTTTGATAAACCATTTGGCTTCTTGTAAATGGTCTTTCATGCAAATATTATCTTTACTGTTATCTGCTCTTTTAATGAGCGCTGAATAAAACGGATTTATACGTAATTTAGGTGCAATGTCCGGATTCAGGTTGACTTGCCATTGATCGTTTACTTTGGATACATAAACATCGGGGATAACGTATTCTGAATCCGATTCCTGTATCTGTGCACCCGGTTTCGGATCCAATGTTCTGATTAAAGCAACGATCTCGTCCAGTTGCCGCTCGGTAACGCCCAGTTGACGTGTAAGCTTTGCTTGTTCATGAGTAGCTAGCAGTTTCAGATGTCGCGTCACTATAATGAGCGCTTCTTGTCGGTATGGCGTTGTTTCCGGCAATTGTTGCAACTGCAATTTTAAGCAATCACTTAAATCAATCGCTGCCACGCCTGGCGGATCAAACTGTTGTATTCTATGCAGGACGGCATTAACTTCATCAAAATCAAGATCATCAATCTGATTTTGCAGGCCTTCAAAAATATCCTCAGGCGTACTACTCAGATAACCGTCTTCATTAACGGAATCAATTATTGCGGTAGCAATCGCATGATCCCGTTCTGAAAACGGTGTCAATTCCAGTTGCCATAGTAAATGATCCAGCAATGTTGATGCATTACTGCGCTGAGATTCAAATTCAACAGATTCTGTATTATCAGTGCCGGGAGCTAACGCGCTCTCATAAATATCTTCCCATGAAGAGTCGATGGGTAATTCATCCGGTATATTAGTTTGTGAACCTTCGCTGGTAAATGAATCCAGATTTTCTGTTTTGTTTTCGGAGGTGGCAGGAGCTTCCCGAGGACTGCTGTCATCATCATTTATTTCCAGCATTATATTGGACTCAAGAGCCTGCTGGATTTCTTGCTGTAAATCCAATGTCGACATCTGCAGCAGCTTAATAGCCTGTTGCAATTGTGGTGTCATGGTTAATTGTTGGCCTAGCCGAAGATGTAAGGATTGTTTCATTCGATCACAATTTTCAGTAGGGGTAATCCCGTGTGGTTACCCTGTTTTTGGTTAAGATGAGCACACTGGGATAGGTTTATTATTGGTAATAAATAGCGTGTTAATTTAGTCAGTCACAAGTGCTACTACTCTATTAAAGACTAAAGTTATTACCCAGATAAACTTTACGCACTTCCTCATTGGCAACGATGGCTTCTGCCCCACCTTCGGCAATTACCTTGCCAGCGTTTAGTATATACGCACGATCACAAATCCCTAAGGTTTCTCTAACATTATGTTCGGTAATTAATATACCAATGCCACGATCTTTTAAATGTTCTATAATTTTTTTAATATCTTCTACCGATATGGGATCAACGCCGGCAAAAGGCTCATCCAGTAATATAAACTGGGGATTGGTTGCCAATGCTCTGGCAATTTCAACACGCCTTCGCTCACCACCCGATAAGTGTAAGCCAATATGGTCACGCAAGTGTGCAATATGAAACTCTTCCAGTAATTCTTCAATTATCAGTTCTGCCTGCCCCGAGCTTAAATCAGAACGGATTTGCAAGACAGCCCGTAAATTATCCGCAACACTTAATTTACGAAAAACTGATGGTTCCTGTGGTAAATAACCAATGCCTTGAGCTGCACGTAAATGCATTGGATAGTGAGTAATGTCTTTTGAGTCCAAGGTGATTTTGCCTTGATCCGCTTTAATAAGGCCAACCATCATATAAAAGCTGGTTGTTTTTCCTGCACCATTAGGGCCCAATAAACCAACCACTTCTTTACTGGTAACATATAATGACACACCATCAACTACATTACGTTTATTGTAGGATTTAATCAACTGATTTGCTGCAAGTATTGCCATTATTAACCAATAAAAGGTAATAGAAAAAGGTTAAAGCACTCTCGTGCAATATTATCAGGCTTATATCGGGTATTTTGTACCATGTGCGGCATCATTTTTTGGTATCTTTTGCTGTTGGTTTTTCTGAAGCTGGTTTTTGCTCTTTGGGGCTGGGTTTCAATATAACGTGGACGCGCTTGTTATCAGATGATTTTTCTCCTGCTTTAACCAAAGACGTTTTAATATCATACTGAATATAATCACTGGAATAGGTTGTATTACCTTGCCAAACCGTCGCGGTATTGATTAAAACCAACAGATTTGTTTTGGGATAAAATTCACCGGTAAAGGCTTCACCGGTTATATCTTCACCGCCTTCGCTAGGTGTTTGTTTAAATTTGGCTTTATTTCCCGTAAATACCAGTTTCTCGGCATCACCATCGACAAAATAAACAACCAATTTATCTGAATTGACACGGATACTACCCTGAACCGAAATCACATTCCCGATGTACGTGCTGGTGGCTGTTACATCATCATAAGTCGCGGTATTTGAATCAATAATTATCGGTTGATCAGAATCACTTTCCAAAGCCCATACATTGGAACTTATTAGTGCCAATAGTAATGTACAACAATAAAAGATTGACGCTTTTTTATTTTGTTTCATATTTTCCCTTCACATTAGCGAGTAACTGCAGATGAATTGGCTGGGCAAAAGTCATTTTCATGCCTATTCCTGTTGTCGTGTTTTGTAGGCTGATCAACTCAGCCCACTGATCAGTTTCTGCATAACTGGTCTCCGGCTTTACTTTTAATTCGCTGGTATTAATCGTGAGCGGGGCAACACCATCGGCTTTTTTTCGGTCAACAATAACCTTTCCATTTAATAATAGATCCTTGCCATCACTAGAGAGAATACCTGTTTCTGAATTAACAACCCATGGCGGTGTTTTTTCGTTATAAAAAAACATCACTGGATTTACCATATGGGTAGTGCCATCATCGCTGTAATGGGTCATTTTGTCGGCCAGTACTTTGCTTTTTAAAGTGCCGAGTTCGCTCATTTCCCATTTTGTATAGTTGCTACTAAAATAATCGGGGCTATGTACAGGTACCTGGGTACGAAAAATCTCATCAAAATCCGTTAATTTAACCAGCCAACCGCTAATTAGTGCGATAACGACCAGGTAAATATATAGCTTGCTTTCTCTCAGACTCATGTCAGATAAGTATTCAATACGTCATCAAAGCGTCCCTGCGCCTGCATAATAAAATCACATACCTCGCGTACGGCACCCTGTCCACCAGGTAGTGTTGTGCACCAGTCGGCATGTTGTTTAACGGCAAAGTTTGCATCAGCAACGGCAATGGCAAGACCGACTCTTATCATTATTGGCAAATCCAGCAAGTCATCACCAACATGCCCTGCTTGTTCAGGTGTAATGCTTAATTTTTCAATAATTTCATAAAAAGCGGCTTTTTTATGTTCATGACCTTGATAAACATGCTCAATACCCAGATTTTTCATACGTAGTGCGACCGAGTTGGATTTTCGTCCGGAAATAACGGCAACTTCAACGCCTGTCTGACGCAAGAGCTTAATGCCATGACCGTCGCGGGCATGAAAAGACTTGTATTCGTTACCCTCATTATCAAAAAAAAGTTTACCATCCGTTAAAACACCATCCACATCCAGAATCAATAACTTGAGTTTTTTCGCTTTTTCTATGAGGGTTGCCAAAGAGATTGGTGTCTTTTCTGTCATCACACTATTCCTGCACGTATTAAATCATGCATATTCAAAGCGCCTATCGCAAATTGTTGTTTGTCAACAACGATCAAGGCATTGATCTTTTTTTGTTCCATAATTTGCATGGCTTCGGCAGCAAGAATATCCTCAGAAATAACAGCGCACTGAGATGTCATAACTTCACTGATAGCGGTATTCTGAATATCAAGGCTTTTCCCCAAGGTACGCCGTAAATCGCCGTCAGTAAAAATACCGATGACCTGTTTGTTTTCATTAACTATAGCGGTCATGCCTAATTTTTTTTCGGTCATTTCCAGTAAAGCCTGGCTGATAAATGCCGATTCAGGTACTGAGGGTATGTTACTACCAACATGCATAATGTCGTTTACCCGCAATAATAACCGCTTGCCCAAACTGCCACCGGGATGGGACAGGGCAAAGTCGTCACGCGTAAATCCTCGCGCTTCAAGTAATGACACCGCCAAGGCATCGCCCATTACCAGTGCTGCCGTAGTGCTGGAAGTGGGTGCCAGTCCTAAAGGGCAGGCTTCTTGGGCAACAGTGACATTGATATGTGTCGTGGCCACAAGACTTAGTGTTGACGCAGGGTTTCCGGTCATTGCGATTAAAGGTACGCCCAGGCGTTTAATAATCGGCAGGATTTTTAAAATCTCTTCAGTTTCCCCTGAATTAGATAAAGCAAGCACTACGTCCTGCTTGGTAATCATGCCCAGATCACCATGGCTGGCCTCTCCGGGATGCACAAAAAAAGCCGGGGTTCCGGTACTGGCCAAGGTCGCAGCAATCTTGCCGGCAATATGCCCTGATTTACCCATGCCGATAACAACCACGCGCCCCGTACACATAAACAGTAATTTGCATGCAGCCACAAAATTATCATTAATTTGTTCGGCCAGGGCATTAATTGCTTGCGCTTCTACCTGAATGACTGCCAGGCCTAATTCGCGAAGTTTTTGGTCGTTGAGCTTCATGATCTGCCGGAACGTTCATTATGTTGATCTGATAAGTAACCGGGCAAGGCCATAAACAGGATTGTGGGCATGATTATTTCTTTGAATCCAAATCAACTATTATGCCATATTCAATGCATTTATGTGCTAATTGATACATGGTTTCATTGGTACTCTTGGTCAATAGGAAATTCCGTTGCTTATCGTTAAAAATCTCTTGGTAATAGTATGTTACTATTGATGACTTAGTTTTTTATTGTTGATATATATGACTGACTTATCAGGCCCTATGCAATTAATTGATCGTTTTGGCAGAACGGTTGATTACTTGAGAATTTCTATCACTGATCGCTGTGATTTTCGCTGCGTGTATTGCATGGCAGAAGAAATGACCTTTTTGCCGCGTGCGCAAATTTTAACGCTGGAAGAAATCTTTACCATCGGCAAAGCGTTTACTGAATTAGGCACAAAAAAAATCAGAATAACCGGCGGTGAGCCTTTGGTCAGAAAGGGAGCGCTGGGGCTGCTCGAAAACTTGGGTCAAATTGAAAGTTTGACAGAATTAGTGATAACGACAAATGGTTCTCAACTGGAAACAATGGCGGCAGATTTAAAAAAAGCCGGTGTAAAGCGTATTAATATCAGCCTGGATACCCTGGATGCTGATAAGTTTAAAGCCATCACGCGGACGGGTGATGTCCAGCAAGTCCTCAGAGGTATACAAGCTGCCATTGCCGTCGGTTTTGAGCGGATAAAAATCAATGCCGTTATTCTTAAAGACAGAAATCATCAGGAAGTGTGTGAACTGGTGCAGTATGCGGTTGATAATGGCATCGATATCAGTTTTATCGAAGAAATGCCGCTGGGTGTGGTTGAGCAACATGATCGTTCAGAAGCTTATTATTCCAGTGATTTGATTAAACGTGATTTGGCGTTAAAATTTTCTTTAGTGGCTACACCTGAAAAAACCGGTGGGCCTTCCAATTATTTTAAGGTTGTAGGTACACAAACTCGCGTCGGCTTTATTTCTCCGCACAGCGATAACTTTTGTAGTACCTGTAACCGGGTGCGTTTGACCGTTGAAGGTCGGCTATTGTTATGTTTGGGTAATGAACATTCGGTCGATTTAAAGAAAGTGCTCAGGGCTAATCCCGGTAATATGACTATTCTAAAACAGACTATTGTTGAGGCTATGCTGATCAAACCTGAGAAACATGAATTTAATATTCACGAGCAACCGGTGATATTGCGTTATATGAATATGACAGGCGGTTGATGCCGCAAAAAGCCAACACGACTGTAACGGCTTGATTTTATCTGGTTATAGCCAGCTCATAATTTATTATAGGTGATTTGTTTCGTGGCTTTCGTGGACTGATTGGTTTTTTAAAGACAGCTTTAGCTGCGACTTCTAAAGCCGGTTTTTTTCAGAATTTTAGTGCTGTACAAAACATCACAACCTAGATTGGCATCTCCAAGTACGCGAGCAATCTGCTGAATTTGTTGATCAACGTCTTCCCGGGTTTTGCCATGGACCATAGCAAACAAGTTATATGGCCATTCTGGTAGGTGTCGTGGACGGTGGTAACAATGACTGACAAATTCCAGTTGCCCGACTTTTTCCCCTAATTTATCAATGACATCATCAGGGATGTTCCACACGGTCATGCCGTTAAAATGATAACCCAGTTTATAGTGATTGGGTACTGCGCCGATGCGCCGAATAATACCCTGTTCCTGCATGGCTGTCATTCGTGTCATGACAACTTCAGTTGTCAGTCCTAACTGTTCGGCAACACATTGATAGGGTTCAGGGGTTAGCGGCAAGCCGGCCTGGGTTGCCCGTATAATGGCCAGATCTGTTTCGTCAAGTGTCATCATCAGGCTTCCAGTTTTAAGCCAACAAAATATTCGTTGATTTTTGGCATGTTTACAACCGTCAGACCGGTTTGTTGTTCTATTGCAGTCAGAGTGCGGCTGATTTCTTCAGGCGTTTCTGTGGCAATAACGAACCACATATTTAGTGCATGGTTACGAGCGTAATTATGAGCCACTTCCGGGAAAGCATTGATAATCTCAGTGACTTCAGCCAAGCGATCCAATGGTGTCTTAACTGCCGCCAATGTTAAGGCACCACCCATTAATTCGGCATGGTAAAGCGGGCCAAAGCGGGTTAAGGTGCCATTATTTAATAAAGTCTGTAATCGTTCAATGAGAGCTTGTTCGGTTAAACCCAATTGCATTGCAACTTGTTGATAGGGCGCGTCACAAACAGGAAACCCGGCTTGCAGGGTATTGATAATGTGGCGATCGATGTCATCCATGCGTCAGTGATGTGGTATTTGTGGGTTGATAAACAGCACCGCGTTGTTTAAAGCAGCGGCGACTAAACAGGATGTTATGCTCAAGTCCGACCAAGTCACAATTGGCGTTGAGTTGTTCCAGTTGCTTTAAGACGGTTTCCCGGTCTTTGCCATGAATCATGCAAAACAAATTATAGGGCCATTCCGCTTGTCGTGGGCGTTGATAACACAGCGTTACAAAAGCAAACTGGCTAAGCTGCCTACCCAGTTGTTTAACAAGATTATCGGGTACATTCCAGACAATCATGGCATTGGCCCGATAACCGAGTTGATGGTGTTTGACGATAACACCCATACGCTTAATCAGGCCTTGTTGCTTGAGTTGGGTCAGACGTTCAAGTACCTCCGCTTCAGGCATCGCCAAAGTAGTACCAATTTCAGCGTAGGGCCTGGGACAAACAGGGAGCCCCGTTTGTATTTGTTCCAATAGTTGACGGTCGCGTGCATCAAGCATTATGAAAATCCATTTTAAAACCCAGATCAATAAAGAAATCATCCAGCAAAGGTAGCGACATGGTTTTGTAACCGGTTTCCAGTTCTATGGCGTCCAGAACAGCTTGCAAATGTTCGGCATTTGAGGCGATAACCACAAACCATAGATTGAAGGTGTGCTCGCGCTCATAATTATGATTAACTTCAGGATATGCGCTAATTTTATCAGCAATAGCCTGTAGTTGCGGCTCAGGAATAGCCATTGCCACCAAGGTACTGACACCCAGTTGATTAGGTGGAATAATGGGGCCTATGCGGCTGATAAGGTGGTTCTCACTTAACTCGGTTAATGCCGATAACACGTCATTTTCACTGACACCCAGAGCATTGGCAATGTCCTGATAAGGGCGTGATGACAGCGGAAAGTCGCGCTGAAAATCGTTCAACAGGCTTTTGTGTAAAGGGGTAAGCATCTGTTTATAAACCTGTTTTGTGTGCCCGTGCACTAAAGAAAATCCCGTTAGGCTTTTGCGCCGGTAGTCGGGTTATTTCCTGTAACGTATCGGTATCATAAATAACCAGTTGATTATCATCTCTTACCGCAACCCAGACTTGTTCGCCGCGTGGCGTAAATTCCATGTGCAGAACGGCCTTGCCAGGTATTAAGGTTTTTCTTAACGATAAGTCCTTAACATCAATAACTTGTAGTTGATTATTATCAGGCATGGCAAAATTAACCCACACTTGTCGTCCGTCCGGTCTGGCCATGACAAAAACAGGTTGTCCGGGAACCGGTATGGCTTTGACAAGTTGCCAGTTTTGTTTGTCGATAACCAAGACTTCATGCTTGCCGATAGCCGGAACAAAAATAAAGTCGCCCGCTACCGCCCAGCCTTCCAGATGCGGCATTTTGTAAACAGGAAGTTTTTCATCGGCCTTAACGTAGTCGGGTAAAATACGTTTTACGCCGTTTCCGGTGTTCCATAAGTCCAGTAAAGCCATACCGCCTTCACCAAATAAACCGGCAATATAATAACGGCCATCTGGCGAGATCAAGGCATCATAAGGTAGTTTGCCAATATTTTTGAATTTTTCAATAACCGGTTTTTGCGGGTTTTTCATATCCAACGTCCAGATTTCGCCGGCATCAAACAAACTAAAAACAAAACGCTGCCCAGGCGCATCAACCAAACCAACGACTTTGGAAAGTTTACCGTCGCCGTAGTCAGCAGGAATATCAGCTATCAGCTCCAGCGTCGCTGAAGAAAATACTTTAACGCCGCCGGGTGTGTAATTAGAAACGGCAATTAATTTGCCATCTTGAGATATTGCTCCGCCAATGCTGTTGCCCGCCTGAATAATGCGTTTATCCAGTTTATCCTGCAATAGATCGATTTTACTTAAACCGCCATCCCGACCAAAAATATAGGCATAACGCTGATCACGCGAAAATACCACGGATGCATGGGATAAATCCCCCAGGTTGCTTATTTTGGCCAACTGTTTGTGTTCAGTGGTATTGATGATTAGTGCTGCGCCGTCTTCGCGTTCAATGACGATACCTAAATCACCGGTTGCGCGTAGCTCTGCCAGTACGTTGAACGACAACAGAAAGCTTAAAAGTGATAATATTTTTTTCATAACGATGTTAATAATGAAAACAGCAGCCAATAATTTTAGCGGCCATCGGCAATTTTATAAATTAGATCGGCTTAGCTATCAATGCCTGTTAATCAGCATAGGCATGAATAAGGCAACCCACATGAAGTGTTCCGGCAATCCATATGGTGTACCGGAACATATTTTAATGTACTGACTTGCGCAAAACACCAATCAGCCACAAAGCCTCATCATGATTCATAAACGGTTGCCACGGTGGCATAGCCGTATTTTTGCGTCCGTTAAGAATCGTTGTAACTAAAAACTCATCCGGTTTTTTATCCAGACTTTCGGGTAGTAATGCTGGTCCCATACCGCCTTGCAGGGTTAAGCCATGACAGGCGCCGCAATCATTTTTAAGCAGATGGCGCAACGCGACTTGCCGCTCCGGCGAAGGATCACCAGCCAAACAGCTGGTGGTGATACAGAGTAATAGCAGCCACTTTTTCATAGTTGGATTAGGCACATAAAAATAATTAAACTTTTTTCGACTTTCCACTTAACGCGAAATAGCACCGTAGGATGCGCTGAGGTAAGAAGTACATCGATTGTGGTTGATACGCCTCCTTACTTACGTCGGCACATTCTATGGTTTTAGGCCAGCATAATACGCTGCGACATTATCGATATCGTCATCGCTCAATGAACCGGCAAGCGCATTCATAATGTCAGATTTTCGGGTTTTATCGCGGTATTGTTCGAGCGCTGATTTCAGGTAAGCAAAATCGCGTCCAGCCAATGGTGGAAACGGTGCATCCGCAGAGGGTGTTTTAATACCGTGACATTGTGAACATACCGCCGCTGCTCTGGACTGCCCCGCATAAATACTGGCGGCATTGACGCTGTGGGTTGATAGCAACCCCAATATCAATGCGCCTGAAAGTACCATAAGTCTCATTATTTTGCCCCTTTCATTTCGTCAGGTGAAAGACCGCGTGTCATGTATTTGGTTCTGCCATGAGAGAAGAGACCGGCGGGGCTTTCCATAGCAATGGAGGCTATTTTTTGTAAAGAGGTTGAGTCATAAACTACGACTTCATCACCGCTGTAACCAGCACTGATATACAGAAATTTACCATCGGCACTGTATTCAGGAAAATAAGCATGACCGCCTACATCCAGGGTTTTTACCACCTCAAGCGATTTCTTGTCGATCAACTGAACGGTGCGGGCACGTCTGTCTTTAGAGATAATGTCCACGGCAACATAAGGTGCATTGGCATGGGCAGCAGGCGATTCAGTTCCGCCAGCGACGGGCACTTGTTTAACCACTTCCATTTTATCCAGATCCCAGACACTGACGACCATTTTGTCGCAATCGCCAAAGTTGGTGCCAAATCCCAAGGTACGACCGTCTACTTCAACTGCTGCGCCGCCGCCAACATGGGGTACGCAACCCGCTTCAAGTTTTTTGATGATTTTGCGTTCTTTTAAATCAATCGCGGTGACAATGCTGTCGTCATAAGAAGCTACCATCAACTTGCTACCGCCATGGGTTAAAAAGGCATCATGCAGATGTCGACCTACATTTTCAATTTTGGTAACAGGAAAGCCTTCTTTTAAATCAACCACCCAGACTTGGCCGGCATTTTCCAAGGCAATGGCAAAGATATCGGCAAACGGTGTGCCAATAATCATACCGGAATCGGAGGAGACCATTTTGCCGTCTGGATCAATACCTTCAAGCTCAAATGTTTTGAGTGGTTCCAGAGTTTTGGCATCAAGAATGACGGCATTGTGCGGCACATAAGAGCCAGCCATGATGTATTTACCGTCGCGGGAAACACCCAGGCCGGGACCATTGAAGCCGGTTTTAACGCTACGCACAATTTGCATGGAATAGAGGTCGACTTTGAATATTTCTGCGGTGTCATTTTTCACATAAGCCCAGCGCGGGTTGGCTGGGTCATAGTCAATGATATGCGCAGCGGTACCGGTTGCGATTTCACCAATTTCTTTATGGGTAACGCTGTTGATAAACACGGCTTTTGAACCCAAGCCGCGCCCATATTTACCACGAGCGGCGACGCCGATAATATTATTAATATCGTCGATTTCATAGGTTGGTTTGGCGGGTAGTGTGCTTTCATCTTTAACATATACTTTGATTGACGCTTTAATATCATCAATAGTCCAGGCAGGATTGGCCTGTTTAGGGGTTGCTTGTAAATGTTTAACCAAGCCGCGAATTTCATCATCCGTTAAGCGACCGTAGAACGGAGGCATTAAGGTGTCAAAACTGCCGGTCATAATAATGCTGCGTAACGCCGTAGGGCTTCGGCCTTTTAATGATTCTGAATTTAATCCGGGAGCAATA
The DNA here is from genome assembly GCF_022788635.1 of Methylobacter sp. S3L5C. Classification (NCBI taxonomy): domain Bacteria; kingdom Pseudomonadati; phylum Pseudomonadota; class Gammaproteobacteria; order Methylococcales; family Methylococcaceae; genus Methylobacter; species Methylobacter sp. S3L5C. The sequence continues at coordinate 2,470,942 of NZ_CP076024.1, forward strand.
AATCCGCCATGGTCTGAGCCGTGACAACTGGCGCAATTATCTTCATATAATTTATGCATTTTTTTTGCATCATCAGTCGCTGCCTGTACGCAAATTGGCAAAAGAAGGGCGGCTAAGCTGGCGATGACAGATTTGGACAGATGCTTTTTTGTTATTTTCATATTTATGGGCTCCAAGTAGTATTGAATCAATATTATCTTGTCTGATTGAAAAGCTCAAGTTTGATTTTGGTTTATTGCCGGTAATCGCTAAAATTAGCGATGAATAACAGTATTGCACAGCCAGTTATTGACAATTATTTCCTTCCTGAAGCGTACGTTTTTCGGAGACAAACTGACTTTTACCATCATAATTAATAATGGCCGAATTAAAATCACATTGCGTGGCAACATGCAGTTTATTGAGCGGGATAATACGCCTTTTTTGCAGTTATGTTCAATGGGCTAGTTTTGGGAAAGTCTTGCCATAGTTAAGGGGGCTACAGGGGGGAGGGGTAAATAATGTAGCACCGGAGTGAAAAAATCGTTAAATAACAGAGAGTCAGTGACTGCCATTGATACGTTTAATCGCCGCAGAATCACCGGGCAGAGATGCCCGGGATTTGCTCATGAGAATTATGGATACTCATGTTTTTAGGGAAGGAGTATCTATCGGCTTAAACTGGTTTACCATTCCGTTCAGGAACATCGCGCCTTGTTGCACCGGTATAAAGTTGTCTTGGTCGGCCAATTTTTTGATCGGGATCTGCTATCATTTCATCCCAATGTGCAATCCAACCGACTGTTCTGCCCATAGCGAACATGGCAGTAAACATGTTGCTGGGTATACCTAAAGCATGCAAGACAATACCTGAATAAAAATCGACATTTGGGTAAAGTTTTTTTGAGATGAAGTAATCATCTTCAAGCGCAATACGTTCAAGTTCAAGAGCTAATTTGAATAATTTGTCATCATGCAAGCCCAGTTCTGTCAGGACTTCATGACAAGTTGCTCGCATTAATGTCGCACGTGGATCATGATTTTTATAAACGCGATGGCCAAAACCCATCAACCTGAACGGGTCTTGTTTATCCTTGGCCTTATTTATATAAGTGGGGATATGTTCAACATCATCAATTTCTATCAGCATGTTGAGTACGGCTTCATTGGCACCACCGTGAGCTGCACCCCAAAGGCAGGCAATCCCGGCAGTAATGCAAACGTATGGGTTGGCACCGCTGGAACCGGCCAGGCGGACGGTTGACGTTGAGGCGTTTTGTTCATGATCGGCATGAAGAATTAAAATTCTGTCCAGTGCCCGTACCAATACCGGATTAGGTACAAAGTCATCACAGGGTGTTCCCAGCATCATCCGCATAAAGTTTTCCACATAGTTCAACTTGTTTTGTGGATACATAAATGGCAGACCGGTGCTGTATTTATGGCACATTGCGACAATTGTTGGTACTTTGGCAATCAGGCGAATGGCACTTAGGTCACGATGCTCTTTGGATTGTATGTCCAGTGCGTCGTGATAAAAAGCCGACAATGCACCCACTACAGCAACCATAATAGCCATCGGGTGCGCGTCACGCCGAAAGCCTTTGAAAAAGTTGGTCAGTTGGTCATGTACCATCGTGTGCATGGTGATAGTACCTTCAAACTCTTGCATTTGGGGGTTGCTGGGCAACTCACCGTTCAGCAGTAAATAGCAAACCTCAAGAAAAGTACATTTTTCTGCCAGTTGCTCAATGGGATAACCACGGTAAAGCAATATACCTGCTTCACCATCTATGTAGGTGATGGTTGAGCTGCAACTGGCGGTAGACGTAAAGCCAGGATCGTAAGTAAACATGCCGGTTTGTTTATACAGGGTCTCGACATCTATTACATCAGGTCCCGTAGTTCCAGATAAAATAGGTAGCTCGCATAAAGTCTGATCGTTCTCATTTAAGATCATACTGCGTGGATTGGTCATGGCTTTTCTCTCTATTTTAAAAACGGTATGGCACTATCGCAAAGTCAGATAGTTCAGGCGTGAGTAACATTAGCGATGGCTTGTTTTGCCAATTCAGTGACTTGTGCCCAGTTTTTAGATTTTATGGCATCCGCAGGAACCAGCCATGATCCGCCTACACAAGCGACGTTACTTAAGTTTAAATAGGCGCTGTAATTTTCAGGGGAAATTCCACCCGTTGGGCAAAAAGTGGCTTGTGGAATTGGGCCTGCAATGGATTTTAGCATCGGAATACCACCAGCCGCTTCAGCCGGGAAAAATTTGAAGTGATCCAGGCCGTATTCCATGCCCATCATTAATTCTGACAGAGTTGAAATTCCTGGAATCAAGGCAATATTTCCTGCCTTGGCAGCAGCCAGTAGCGTAGGCGTTAAACCGGGGCTAATGGCAAAAACAGCACCGGCATCTTCAGCTGCTTTTAATTGTTCAGGAGTCGTAATAGTGCCTGCACCAACAATAGCTTCTTTAACTTCCTGGCTAATAAGGCGTATGGCATCCAATGCGACCGGTGTGCGCAGGGTTATTTCCAGTACTTTAATACCACCGGCAACCAAGGCTTTTGCCAAAGGCACGGCATCGTCCAGATTTTGAATAACCATGACGGGCATGACAGGTCCGGCGTTTAAAACGTCAGTAGGTTGGATTTTCCAGTTATTTGAATTCATTGTATTACCCGGTAGTTTTGTAGGTTGGGTTAGTATGGCGTAACCCAACAAATAGGTTGGAAAGGCAGCCTACGCCAGCCTGATCCAACCAGCATTATTATTTTAAGTTAATCAACAAGAAACAAGTTGGAAGCGCCTGTTTCAGCGGAAGATGCACCTAGACGGAAGCGACCAAACATCTCGCGTCCCATACCATAGTGATGGTTTTTAGCAGAATTGGGTGCCGGAATTCGGGCATTAAATTCCGTGTCATCAACCAATACATTAATATCGCCGGTTTGCAGATTCATGGAAATAATATCTCCCGTTTGTACCTTGGCCAAGGGACCACCGGACTCACATTCCGGGCACATGTGGATAGCTGAAGGAACTTTTCCCGAAGCACCTGACATACGACCATCAGTAACCAGTGCGACCTTGAAGCCTTTGTCTTGCAGAACACCCAATGGTGGTGTCAGTTTATGCAGTTCCGGCATGCCATTCGAACGAGGTCCCTGAAAGCGGATAACCGCAATAAAATCTTTTTCCAGTTCACCGCGTTTAAAAGCGGCAAGCATATCTTCCTGGTCATCGAATACGATGGCAGGGGCTTCAACGATTTGATGTTCCGGTGCTACGGCTGACAGTTTGGATATACCGCGACCCAAGTTGCCGTGCATAACATGTAAACCGCCACCGACAGCAAATGGTTTTTCTACGGTGCCCAGAACGTCAGTATCTAAAGAAGTTTCCGGTACAGGTTCCCAGATCAATTTGTTGTCAATAAGTTTGGGTTCCTGACAGTAGTTGTTCATGCCGCGCTGATCGGCAACCGTTATAATATCTTCATGCAGCAGGCCGTTTCTCAACAGTTCAGCAATTAATACTCCCATGCCACCAGCCGCCTGAAAATGGTTAACATCCGCAGGGCCATTGGGATAAATTTTTGTGATTAATGGAATCGCTTTGGATAGATGATTAAAATCATCCCAGTTAAGAACGATGCCGGATGCACGGGCAATAGCGATTAAATGCATGGTATGGTTGGTTGACCCGCCCGTTGCCAATAAACCAATGACGGCATTGACGATGGCTTTTTCAGAAATCATATGGGCAATCGGGCGATAATCATCGCCCAGCGCGGTAAATTTTAAAACTTGTTTGGCTGCGGCTTTGGTTAATTCATCACGTAACGGTGTGTAAGGATTAATAAATGAACTGCCAGGCAGATGTAAGCCCATAATTTCCATCATCATCTGGTTACTGTTTGCCGTGCCGTAAAAGGTACAGGTACCCGGGCTGTGGTATGACGCAGATTCTGCTTCCAGTAGTTCTTTACGACCGATTTTGCCGATAGCGTAAGCTTGGCGTGCACGCGATTTTTCTTTATTGGTTAAGCCACTGGGCATGGGGCCGGCTGGGATAAATATTGCTGGTAAGTGACCAAAACTTAGCGCACCAATCAACAGGCCCGGTACAATTTTGTCACAAACGCCCATATATATTGCGCCATCAAACATATTGTGACTCAAACCTACCGCAGTCGCCATGGCAATCAAGTCACGGCTGAATAATGACAGCTCCATGCCAGGTTGGCCTTGAGTGATTCCGTCACACATTGCCGGTACGCCACCAGCAACCTGAGCCACGCCGCCCGCTTCCCTGATAGCGGCTTTGATTAGATCAGGAGCATCCTTGTAAGGTTGATGAGCCGACAACATATCATTATAAGAGGTAATGATGGCAATATTGGCTTTTTGATCGCCGGTTAAATCGGCTTTCTCACTGGCACTGCAGGCTGCAAAGCCGTGAGCCAAATTACCACAGCCCATTCCGGAACGAATAGGGCCTTTTTTAGCGATAGCATCAATATAGGTGATGTAGGCTGAGCGGGTTTTATGACTACGCTCAATAATTTCTTGAGTCACTTTTTCAATTACGGGATGCATATTTTTTCCTGTTTTAGAGTTAGACGGAGGCTTAGTTATTCTTCCCAGGCACGGCCATCTCTGGCAATCAGGGCGACTGAGGCGACAGGCCCCCAAGAGCCAGCAGAGTAGGGCTTGGGAGTATCTTTATAATGATGCCAAGCATCTTGTATGGAATCAACCCATGTCCAGGCTTGTTCAATTTCTTCGCGGCTAAGAAAAAGGGTCGGATTGCCGCGCATGGCTTCAAGAACCAGCTTTTCATAGCCGCCAAAAATACGGCTCATTTTAAACGTATCAGAAAAGCTTAAATCCAGCTTAGTCTTTTGCAGTTTGATATGTTCGTCGATGCCGGGTATTTTGTTAAGCATCTCAATTTCTACACCCTCATTCGGTTGTAGATGAATGATTAATTTATTGGGCGGCAATTCACGAAAGCTGTCTTTAAAGATATTATGCGGCAACTGTTTAAAGTAAACGACAATCTCGGTACGTTTGCCGGTTAAGCGTTTACCTGTACGTAAATAGAACGGCACACCTGCCCAGCGCCAGTTATCAATATCAACGCGTAAGGCGACAAAACTTTCTGTCGTGCTCTCGATATTGGCACCGTCTTCTTCAAGGTAGCCTGGTACCGGCTTTCCTTTAATATAACCAGCGCTGTATTGTCCGCGGACGGTTTTTTCTTCAACATTGTTACTGGTAATTGGACGTAGTGCTTTAAGGACTTTTATTTTTTCATTTTGAATGCTGTCAGCCTCCAGATCGACAGGCGGTTCCATGGCAATAAAAGTCAGAATCTGTAACAGGTGGTTTTGCAGCATATCCCGCAACTGTCCGGTTTTATCGAAATAATCCCAGCGACCTTCAATGCCAACTTCTTCGGCAACGGTAATCTGAATATGATCAATGGTGTTGTGATTCCAGTTTGTGGTGAAAATAGAATTGGCAAAGCGTAACGCCAATAAATTTAATACCGTTTCTTTGCCCAGGTAATGATCAATACGATAAACCTGTTTCTCGGTGAATACATTTGCCACTTCATCATTAATTTCTATTGATGATTTAAGGTTATGGCCGATAGGTTTTTCCATCACCATCCGCGAGTTTTCAGTCAAAATTCCTGATTTATCCAGTCCTTGGCAAATGCTTTTAAACAGAAATGGGGATACGGCAAAGTAATTGACCATAACCCTTGATTGCTGATCAATCACAGCATTTAATTGCAGATATTGATCCGGTTGGGTTAAATCTATTTTCAGATAGGAAAGTCTGGTTGAAAATCGTTCCCATACTTTGTTGTCAATACCATCGCTTAAAAATTCCTGCAAGCTTTTGTGCGCAAGTTCAATAAATCCTGAGCTTTTTATGTCATGCAGATCTACCCCGATGATCCGCGTATCAGGCTCGATGAAATTAGCGTTTTCAAGGCGATACAAGGAAATGAGCAGCTTGCGTTTCGATAGATCACCCATGGCACCATAAATGATTAAATCACAGGGTTTAAATGTTTTTTTGGCTTTCATGTGTCGGTTATCGAGTAAAAAATTATAGGCTGAGTGTAAGAGAAACGCAGTTTTTTTGCGAAATATTCAGGCATCATTATCGCAGAAATCGTCTCAAGATGCTGTATTGATTACAATCCCTTTACTACCAAGTGATTGAGGTTGTTATTAATACTGCTTGTGCAATTAATGCCGGTGTTGGTGTGTTATATAGCTACGTAAATATTTCTATGGAATAGTGTTGAGATAGTCGGGGTACTTTAGATACTGACGTTACTCTGTGTGGCATGGTTGATTGAGTATTAGTAGCGAATCGAAATATTGTTGACATGTGCTATAAGTGCTTTTATAGTAGCGATTCACTACTAACATTTAAAAAGGTAATTATTTATGAGTATTGCAATTTTTTATCATGCCGGTTGCCCGGTTTGTTTGGGTGCAGAGCAAATGGTCGCCGATGCCATTGACTGTACAAAATATCAGGTTGAAGTTGTGCATCTCGGTGACCATGCTGATCGAATAGCTGAAGCTGAAGCCGCCGGGGTTAAATCAGTTCCGGCATTGGTCTTAAATGACCAGGTTTTTCATATCAACTTTGGTGCATCCATTGATGACTTAAAATAAATAAAGGGGGTTGTATGATTGAAGAAGCACAAAAAAAAGACCTATTCTGGTTATACGTCGGAGTTGCTGTGTTTGTGATAGTAACCGGGATTTTTATGATTAAGCAAAGTGAGAATGAAAAGTTTGCACCGATTAAGCAGCAACTAGACGAGGAAAATGCGCAAATGAATATCAGGGTTTTGAACTGATTTAAATTATTTCATTTGCTTAGTAATAAGGTGATATTCAAGAATGAATACCCCCAAAATGGCGCAGGATTTTTGTTCATTGCCTGGGCGAAAAAATAGATGGGTAACTGGCTACATAATTATGTTGACAGTACAGGCAATGAATGAAAAGACCCGTGTCGTATCAGCTTTAGCGCATTAAAATGATTTAGTAAAAACAATAATAATAACCGGGAGAAAAATTATGAGACTTAATTTACTGGGCCTGTTTGCAGTATTGGCCTTTTTTTCAGGTACAACATCGGCAACAGAATATATTTACAGAGATCTTATGGCAAACACGAGGCCTTCACCGGGTTGTGCAGTAGAATCCGAGGCTATTGCAACAGCTTCCAAGCCTTACAATATTAAAAGTTACAGTAAAAAATTTTGTCAAACGCAGGGTTACGGTTGGCACGTTGAGGCAATCAAGGATAAAGGTAAGGTCGTTTGTGCGCCATGTAGTGATACTAATAGCGGCAAAAAACAATGTCATCTGGAAGATGTCGTTGTTGCCTGCAAGCTGATTAAACCCGGTTCGGTAGGTATGTTGCCGGGTAAAGGCTAGTAAGATGATTTCCTGCGCCATTTGGGTATTTAGTTCTTGGCTATCACCTGAGGTGAGATTTTTATGGCAATAGAACTTATCTGATGCTTAACCTGTAGGAAAACAGTTTTTCCTACAGGTTGCCATTGAATAATGGCGAGACGCCGGATAATGCTTTACATGCAAATTCGACAAATAGGAAAGCGACAGCTAAAACAACTGCCTTTGCCTAGTTCACTGGTGATGTTCAAGTGAGCATCGTGGCGCATTAGTACGTGTTTGACAATAGCTAAACCTAACCCGGTCCCGTTTACTTTTTTGAGTCGCTTGGTTTCAATCCGGTAAAACCGTTCTGTGATTCTGGGTAATTCTGCTTTTGTAATGCCTTCCCCCTGATCTTCAATAGCCAGTATTATGGATACATTGTCTTGATACCAGCGCACTTTTACCAGCGAGTTTTCCGGCGAATATTTGAGTGCATTACTTAATAAATTAGTAAAGGCACTGCGCAATTCCTGTTCTTCACCTCTAATATGTACAGGGGTTTCCAGGGTTAATTCAATTCGTCTTGACGCATTTTCCAGCGTATCGCCTTCTTTGCAAATTTGGCTTAATAACTCAGGTACATTGACACATTTTGTCTTTTTCTGTTGAGTTTCCAGACGAGCCAACAATAATAAGTCATCAACTAGATGCTGCATACGCTCCGTTTGCCCCAGCATTTGCTGGAACGAGTTGGTTAATAAGGGAGAGTTTTCATCATCCAGATCTTGTAAGGTTTCCAGATAACCTTTTAATACGGTTAGTGGCGTTCTTAGTTCATGAGATACATTGGCCACAAAATCCTTACGCATTCGTTCCATCTTTTTTAGTTGCGTAACATCTTGTGCCAGCAGTAATCGCAGGCCTGCTCCATAGGGTATGATTCTTACTTCCAGGGTAATACGGTTGTCGATAGGCGAGGGTAATATAACGGATTCTTTATAATCTCCGGATTTCAGATAACCGATAAATTCAGGGAAACGAATGAGATTAGGGATTCGTTGACCTTTATCTGATTGCTGCAAACCAAAAACATCTCTCGCCGCTTTATTTGCCCAGTCTATTTCATCATCAATGCCTAAAACAATGGCAGCGTCAGGTAAAGCTTCGGTGGATTGGCGAAACTGATCAATCATTTTACCCAGTTTCTTTTTGCGACGTTTTTCATCCTTTTTAATGCGATAAATATGGTAATAAATTTCTTCCCAAATACCGGTTGCCTTTGGATACTTGCCTCTCCCACCAGTACTTATCCATTTTTCAAACTGATTAATCTGAATTACCTGACGTACAATGATGCCAACCATTAGTAACAATAATATGGGTAGAAATACCCCCGTTAATGCGCCAAAAATTGCTGTTGCCAATAATAGCAAGAGCAATCTGGTTATCTCTTTTTGCCAGATACCCATAGTTTTTAATCCACCAGTGAAAACCGGTAACCAAAGCCACGCACGGTTTGTACTAAATCTTCGCGCCCGTATTCCTCAAGAATTTTTCTCAGTCGTCGAATATGAACATCAATAGTGCGTTCTTCAATATAGACACTACGACCCCAAACCTGATCCAGCAATTGAGTTCGGCTGTAAACTTTATCGGGATGGGTCATAAAAAAATGCATTAATCGAAATTCGGTGGGACTCACTTCCAATTGCTTGTCGCCTATACTTAGGCGGTGCTGTTCAGTATCCAGTATTAAATCACCCAGAATAATTTGGGCCTGGCCTTGTATTTTTCCACTTCTACGCAAAACAGCGCGAATCCGTGCGACCAATTCCTTAGGTGAAAAGGGTTTGGTCATGTAATCATCAGCACCAATTTCAAGGCCTCTAACTTTGTCCTCTTCTTCGCCGCGTGCCGTTAATAATATAATGGGGATATCACGATAAACAGGTTCTTTCTTTAAGCGTCTGGCCCATTCAACACCGCTAATGCCTGGTAACATCCAGTCCAGCAGTATTAGATCCGGCAGGTTGTCATCCAATGCTTTCTGAGCATCTTCTGCATCACCGGCAGCAATGGGTGCAAAACCAGATTGCTCAAGAATCATCATTAACATTCCTCTGATGGCATCTTCATCTTCAACAACGAGAACATTAAAATTAGACATAATTAGTATATTGAATAAAAATTGGCTATTGTAACAAAGACCTTATTACTTCATTATGACAAAAGTTTAAAATTGAGTCTTAAATTTGTAAAAAAACTGGTTCCATAAACTTTCAGAAAGTAAATTTCAGTCAGCTTGCAAAGACAATGATTTACAATAAAAAATTTACAAAATCAAGCCTGATTGATAACACATTATAATGACAATGCCTAAAACATACCTCACTGTGCCTTATGCACAAAAAGATGCAGTAAAAGCACTAGGTGCCAAGTGGGATGCTGTCAACAAAAAATGGTATGTTCCTGCAAATATGGACTGCACTGTTTTTGCCAGGTGGCAACCTCAAACGGGTACTTTGGAATCATCTCCAACAATCAGTAAACCTGTTATTCGTAAGTCATCGACCACCGATGCTTCTGCAAAAAATACCGCCGTTGGTATTATTACCCAGGCAACAGACAAAAACTTTGTTGCCTATAACGGCGATGAACCGCCCTGGGATTAAGAGATATTTTTGCACAATATCGACCGGCTAACAAATCTGAAGAGTTAAAATGAGCACATTAAAATATCTTACTGGCTACCCTGTAACAATAACAGATCAGATCCATAGCCTTATCGATAATGATAAATTGGCCGGGCTATTATTAAAAAAATATCCTTTTAGCCATGATATCAGAACTGACAAAGCGCTTTATAGTTATGTCGTGGAGTTAAAGAATCAATTTCTCAGACAATCCGGTCCGCTTAGTAAAGTTATTTATGATGACAAGATTGATGTAATCCATCAAGCCTTGGGGCTACATTCGTTTGTATCCAGAGTTCAGGGTAATAACCTGAAAGCAAAAAATGAAATTCGAATAGGCTCGGTTTTTAAAAATGGTCCATTGGAATGCCTTAAAATGATTGTTGTGCATGAGCTCGCCCATTTAAGAGAAAAAGAACATAACAAGGCCTTCTACAAATTATGCGAGTATATGGAACCGGATTATCATCAGTTAGAATTTGATATGCGGCTTTATCTGACTTACCTTGATCAGGTTGGAAAGCTTTATTAAATATTTTTTTCCAGAGTCTGTAGGGGGGGGGTGGTAAGAAAAACATTACCCTGTCTTTTATTCATTTTCTGACAGTTGTTGAGTCAGAAAATTATCCAGCTGATTGGCAAATGCTTGTATATCGCGTGAGTTTAACGCAGAGGGTCCGCCGGTATCGATTCCGCTACCGCGCAATGTATCCATAAAATCACGCATATTCAAGCGATCTCTAATATTGTCCTCGGTATAACGTTCGCCGCGATGATTGATGGCATGGCCACCTTTGCAGATTACTTCATACGCTAACGGAATATCCCCGGTGATAACTAAATCATCAGCATTTAAATTTTTGACAATGGCATTATCCGCCACATCGAAGCCCGAATGTACTTGCAGCAACTTGATATAGCGTGATGGTGGAGTTTGCAGGTATTGGTTAGCGACCAGCGTCGTTATTATTTTGGTGCGCTCGGCCACCCTAAATAAAATGTCTTTAATCATTTTCGGACAGGCGTCCGCATCAATCCATATTTGCATAACTTATTCTCATCAGTGAAAAATCACAAAGCTTCCTGGTTGTCAGGTTTACCTTTTTCGGTAAAATTCGATTTTATCTGTTTATGTCGTTGAATGATATTAAGCGGTGTTGGTTGTTTGATAAATCTTAATGAAAGCAGGAGAATAACTGTCTTTTTAGAGTAAAAAATGGTGTCAGTATCAGGATATTCGCTGGAGTGAGGATCAAAAATTTATTGATGCACTGAGGAGCAGTTATCTAAAGTTTTGGTTAAATTGTTCAGTTATCTTGGGGTAGGGCTGAAGTTTGCCATAAATGGCAATACTATTTATGCGCAAGGCGTTTTAAACAAATGGTTAAGCAGAAAGACGACTGCAAACTTAAAACCTCCAAGACGTTTAAGCCCTGGAAGTTTTTAGAATAATTGGTTAAGCAATTTAACCAAAGACAACACTAGCATGCAATTTGCTCAGCTTTGGTCCGTTTACGATTTAAGTTAATGTTGCTGGCAATGGTCGCAGATGCGAACAGTGTGGATGAGATGATAAATTCGCCTGAAACAAAACCAACCAGGCCGATTATAAACATCGCTGCGGTTAAAATATCTTTTTGAAGATCGTTCATGGATAAGTTCTCTTATAAAGTTGAAGGGTTTTTTTAATTTACAACTTAACTATACAGAAGAGCTTTATTGTTGACAATAACACTGGGAATATATGGATTGTTTCTTTATTTGATACATTAGGTTCATCAATTATTCATATAACTATGAGTTTAAGTACGGCTCACTAACGAATAATGGTTGGTGGCTAAAGGAGTGTTTTACTAAAGTGAAATGCTTTAGTCAGATCTTTAGTCCAGACAAAAGCTATGCTTAATATTATCTTGGTAAACTACTTGCCAGCGACACAGTTTTGTATCGCTGGCAGCTAAAGTTAAACCTTCAAAAATCGCAATCCCTCATCGTTTATATCGACTTTTATAGTGTCGCCGGCAATGAAATGTCCTGACAGTATTTCTTGCGCCAGCGGATTTTCCAGTTGTTGTTGTATCGCGCGTTTCATGGGTCTGGCTCCGTACACAGGATCAAAGCCAGCTTCACCCAATAAATCAATGGCTTGGTCAGTCATTTCAAAGCCAATTTCCCGATCCCGTAAACGCTGACGTAAATGATCAATCTGAATACTGGAAATAGCTCTGATTTGCTCACGTCCCAGCGGATGGAAAACCACGGCTTCATCGATTCGATTGATAAACTCGGGTCGAAAGTGCTGGCTGACTTTTTCCATCACAGCCGCTTTCATTACCGGGTAAAGGGCTTCACCCGCCAGTTCCTGAATAATGTCCGAGCCCAGGTTTGAAGTCATTACGATGACGGTATTTCTAAAATCGACAGTTCTGCCTTGGCCATCGGTTAAGCGGCCATCATCCAGCACTTGCAACAAGACATTAAATACATCCGGGTGGGCTTTTTCAATTTCATCCAGCAAAATAACCGAATACGGTTTACGTCTAACCAGTTCAGTTAAGTAACCGCCTTCTTCATAACCGACATAACCGGGAGGCGCACCGATCAAGCGAGCGACCGAATGTTTTTCCATAAACTCGGACATATCAATACGCACCATTGCATCAACCGTATCAAACATAAATTCTGCCAGAGCTTTGCACAATTCAGTTTTACCGACGCCGGTAGGTCCCAAGAATAAAAATGAACCATTGGGGCGATTGGGGTCGGATAACCCTGCTCTGGAGCGGCGTATCGCATTGCTGACAGCTTTCAGCGCTTCATCCTGGCCGACTACTCTTTTACTTAAGTATTCTTCCATGCGCAATAATTTATCACGCTCGCCTTCCATCATTTTTGAGACCGGTATGCCTGTCCATTTTGATACCACTTCGGCAATTTCTTCTTCGGTGACTTTATTGCGTAATAAGGTCATTTTTTGGGTTTCAGCGGGTTCTGCCATAGTCAGTTGCTTTTCCAATGCGGGAATAATACCGTACTGAAGTTCTGACATACGCGCCAAATCATTAGTGCGACTGGCAACTTCCAATTCTGTTCTTGCATGTTCCAGCTTTTCTTTAATCATCGCTGAACCTTGCAATGAGGCTTTTTCCGATTTCCAGATTTCTTCAAGATCAGAATATTCTTTTTCCAGGTCGGCAATTTCTTCTTCCAGAATTTCCAGACGTTTTTTGGATGCTGCATCCTGTTCTTTTTTTAAGGCTACCTGTTCAATTTTTAATTGAATCAAGCGCCGGTATAATTTATCCATTTCTTCCGGCTTGGAGTCAATTTCCATGCGGATTCGGCTACCTGCTTCATCAATCAGATCAATGGCTTTGTCGGGCAGTTTTCGGTCAGCAATATACCGGTAAGACAACGTTGCTGCAGCAACAATGGCAGGGTCGGTGATATTAACGCCGTGATGTACTTCGTATTTTTCTTTTAAGCCACGCAGAATGGCAATGGTATCTTCGACAGAAGGTTCATCAACCAATACTTTTTGAAAGCGACGTTCCAGCGCGGCATCTTTTTCAACATATTTACGATATTCATCCAGTGTGGTTGCACCTACACAATGCAATTCGCCACGCGCCAGCGCGGGTTTTAACATATTGCCTGCATCCATGGCACCTTCAGCCTTACCTGCACCTACCATGGTATGCAGCTCATCAATAAATAAAATGACTTGACCTTCCTGTTTGGCCAGATCATTTAAAACTGCTTTCAGACGCTCTTCAAACTCACCACGAAACTTGGCGCCGGCAATTAATGCGGCCATATCTAAAGCTAGTACCTGTTTGCCTTTAATACCTTCCGGTACTTCGCCATTAACGATACGTTGCGCCAAGCCTTCAACAATCGCTGTTTTACCGACGCCGGGCTCACCGATCAAAACAGGATTGTTTTTGGTGCGTCGTTGTAAGACCTGAATGGTGCGACGAATTTCATCATCTCTGCCGATAACCGGATCAAGTTTGCCTTGTGCTGCACGTTCCGTCAGGTTGATGGTGTATTTATTTAAGGCTTGGCGTTGATCTTCGGCATTGGCATCATCAACGGCTTCACCGCCGCGCATTTTATCGATCGCTATTTCGACATTTTTCTTAATAACACCGGCTTTTTTAAGCAGATCGTTTAAAATTCCTTTTTCTTCACAAGCCGCCAGTAAAAATAATTCACTGGAGATGAATTTATCGTTACGCTTTTGGGCTAATTTGTCGGTTAAATTCAGCAGTCTGGATAATTCGTTTGATATTTGGACATCGCCACCCGAACCACTGACGGTGGCAATACGAGCCAATTCCATCGCCAGTTCTGTGCGTAACATCTGCGTATTAACACTGATCTGAGCCAGTAGCGGCTTGATGCTGCCTCCTTCCTGGTCCAGTAATGCCATCATTAAATGGACGGGTTCGATAAATTGATGGTCTTTTCCCAAGGCCATACTTTGAGCATCAGCCAAGGCTGATTGAAACTTGCTGGTTAATTTATCCATTCGCATGGTGGTTGCCTTTAAAAAAGTGTTTAAGTTAGAGCTAATATGAGGGAGTATAGGCCGCTTTTCAAGCGGGCCTTTGCTTTTGTATTTATCGATGAATAAGGTAATCTTTGCTGGCTGTAAAATGATATTAACCAATAGACGACTTAAGTTACGCAGGTATTTGAATTAGTCGCTTTAGTGCCGCTATCATGACGTATTTTGTTAATCGGTTTTGGGCGCTTGAGAACAAGAAGCTTTTTTTACTCGGCGCGGCAAGCCAAAATTACGATAGTTCAACACGTAATATCATTAGGTGATTTTTAACTTTAACTTAATCATGCTGTCATATACCGCTGCTTATAATCTTAGTCTCCTTAACTGAGTCTCTAGGAATGCAGCCATGTATCGTGTAATTAAAAATCACCATTATTTTCTGAAATCTACCAACCTGACTGCGGCAATTGTCGCCATACCGCTATTACTGTCACTGTCAGCCGATGTTGTCGCCACCGACGATGCGCCACTTATGGAGCAAGGCATACAAATTGGTGATCTGGCACCAGGACGCGCCATAATCTGGAGCCGAGCTGACCGTCCGTCGCGGATGATTGTGGAATATGCCTACAACGAACAGTTCAACGACTCTATCATTATTCGTGGCCCCTACGCGATGGACGGCACAGACTTTACGGCCAGGCAGGACTTGGTCGGGCTTCCCGAGGGCGAAGAAGTTTTTGTTAAAGTCTGGTTTGAAGATCTCACCAATGCTCGCGTCAAAAGCGAGGAGGTCACCGGCCATTTTCATACTATCGGCAAGCACGACAACATTCGCTTCGTTTGGGGCGGTGATACCGCAGGTCAAGGTTGGGGGATTAACGAAAGTTTTGGAGGCATGAAAATTTATGAAGCCATGCGTCAGGTCGAACCACTTTTCTTTATCCAGAGTGGTGACAGTGTCTATTCCGATGGTCCCATTTTACCTAGCGTAACTGCGGAAAATGGCCAAATATGGACTAACCTGGTTACATCTGAAGTCAGTAAGGTGGCCGAAACTCAGGCGGAATTTCGTGGACGCTATAAATATAATTTACTTGATGAAAACCTCCGTCGCTTCAATGCTGAAGTGCCGCAAATCTGGCAATGGGATGATCACGAAGTAGCAAACAACTGGTCCGATTCCAAGGATTTGAGTAAAGATATCCGTTACACGGTCAAGGATGTACCTTTGTTGGTCGCCCGCGCTTCCAGGGCTTTTCATGAATACGCACCTTTACGTCCCCATGATACGGAAGAATCTGATCGTGTTTACCGCAAGATTTCCTACGGTAAGTTACTTGATGTGTTTGTGATTGATATGCGTGCCTATCGAGGCCCCAATACCGCTAATCTGCAAACGCAGCAAAGTAAAGAAACCGCATTTCTTGGTGATGTACAGGTAGCCTGGCTGAAGAACGAACTGAAACATTCTCAGGCGACTTGGAAAGTCATTGCGGCCGACATGCCTATCGGCCTGAACATTGGCGATGGAGTCACTACTCAGGGAGATGCTCGTTGGGAAGCCGTTGCGAATGGCAACAACGGCCCGGCAGCCGGTCGCGAGCTGGAAATCGCCGGTTTGCTTAGTTTCATTAAGCATGAGCATGTCGAAAACATCGTTTGGCTGACTGCAGATGTTCATTACGCAGCAGCGCATTACTTCGATCCTGGCAAAGCCAAAACCAAGGACTTTACGCCGTTTTGGGAGTTTGTGGCGGGTCCGTTAAATGCAGGTTCTTTCGGGCCTAACAGCATTGATGCTACCTTTGGCCCGCAAGTGGTATTTTCCAAGGCACCACCAGCCGGTCAAATTAATCTATCGCCTTTATCAGGCCTACAGTTTTTTGGTGAAGTTAACATTGACAAAAGAAGTCAAGCTTTGACGGTAGACCTTAAAGACATTAATGGTACCAGCGTATTTAGCAAAACCCTTTCAGCGGAAAGAGAAAGAGAAAAAGACCACGATTAATCACTCGATTGTCGGGATGGTACTTGTTGCTATTCCGGCAACTATCTGCAAACGGTAACAACATAAAAACCAATTTTCCAAGTCAAATATTTTTAAGAGGAAGTACTCCATGATAAACGACTATTACAAATCAACTATATTGGTAGGTGCCATAATTGCTGTACTCGGCTCTCAAGGTATTGCCAAAGCAGAGTCGCAGTTGCAAATGAAAAATACCCCCATCGTTATCGGTCACCGGGGCACGGCAGGTCATCGCCCTGAACACACTATAGAAGGTTATACCTTAGCTATCCAAATGGGGGCCGATTTTATTGAGCCTGATCTGGTATTGACCAAGGATGGTCATATGATTGCTCGGCACGAACCGATGATAGGCGGCACCACTGATGTTGCAACTGATCACCCTGAGTTTGCCGACCGCAAAACCAAACGCATGGTCGACGGCGTTGAATACAACGACTGGTTCGCTACTGATTTTACCTTGGCGGAAATTAAAACACTGCATGCTATCCAAGCCTTTGCCGGTCGCGATAAGCAGTATGACGGTCAGTATCAAATCCCGACTCTGGATGAAATTATTGCGTTGGCTAAAAGTCAAAGCAAAGCCACTGGAAGAGTTATCGGTATCTATCCTGAAATAAAGCATTCCACTTATCATGCCAACGTTACAGATGCCAACAATCAGCTTTTATATGGGCCGCATGTTTTTGAAAACAAGCTGTTAAAAAAACTGCATAAAGCCTACGACAATAGCGCCTGTGCGCCGGTATTTATTCAATCTTTTGAAGTGAGTAATTTACAATACTTAAGTCACAAAACCGACATTCAATTGGTGCAGTTGATTGATGCCGATGATGTCAATGCTGACGGTTCAATGTCGTTAGTCGTTCCTTACAAACAGCCTTATGATTTTGTAATGGCTGGGGATGTACGTACTTTTGCAGATTTGTTGACTGACGAAGGTTTGACTTTCGTTAAATCCTACGCCGATGCCGTTGGTCCGTGGAAACCTTATTTGGTAAAAACGGTAAATGACGGTGTAGATCGTAACGGTGACGGAAAAATTACTATCAACGATCGTCGCGTCGATGGCAGTACCGGTGTGGTGGAAATGGCTCACGACAAAGGTTTGCTGGTTCACACCTGGACTTTCCGTGATGATGCCAGCGGTTACGGCTTTATCGACCCTCAACAGGAAATGACTTATTATTTTGATCTGGGCGTTGATGGCTTGTTTACCGATTTTGCCGATACAGGTGTTGAAGCACGCGATGCCTCAATTAATGCCAGTAACGTTAGTTCGAATAATCAATGCAAAATTCACCACGATGACCATAAGAAACACGATGACCATGAACGTAAGGATCATGGCCATCACTTTGCGAGATAATTTACAGTAACTGGTAAAAGGCAATCCCGGCAAGAGCTTGTGCAGGGATTGCCTTCCATAAAAGCTTGGTGGTTTTGCTTGGCACTCTAATTGGCCGCGATGTTATTTTGTTTTTCAAGCTTTAAGCCAAGCCAGTCAGAGAGCAGGGTTTTTTCATCAACATAAGAACTAAACCACTGCGCTATTTCTTTATTATCATTGTTTCTCAAATGAACATCAAGATTTTGATCGTTGCCAATAAAACCCAGCAGTGTTACTTCGGGCAATAACTCAGGCAACCTTTTTGTGACATACTTTTTGATATCATCAAAAGCTGAAAGCGGAATTTTATTATAGATAGTGCCTGAACGAAAAAGCCACTTTTCAAAAAAACCAGCTCAACATCCGGAAATATTTTTTGGAAAAATCTTTCCGGAGTGGAACAAACGACTTATTTTCTGATTTACCATCAGTTTTTCAGAATTATTTCTAATAATCACAAATTATAAGCGCACCTTTCCTGTGGATAACCTGTTGGCTGTTCTCAAAAAAGCGTCAGGCAGCTAGTTTTTGTTGCTCGTTAACAAGCCTTAGCCGTTCCATGTCGCGTTTAATTGTGCCGAGCTTTTGAATGTTACGCGATAACACGGCTAAGCCAACATAACGCTCGAAGGCTTCAATGCCATGATCAAGGCACTTATCCAGCCCATGTACTTCTAACGCATTAATAGCCGATTCTACGGCGGAATGTTGCTTTTTTGCCTGTTTAAATTCCGCGGTGTATTCACGATTCTGGTCGGCTTTGGATAGCTTGCCTTTTTTGGGTAAAACGACTTGCTCAAGGAGGGCTTTCAGGTCGGTTTGATTGGCCGGACTGTGGAAACCTTTGTCAAAGCTACAGGCGTTAAAACTTGGGAATTTTACTTGAGTCGCTTTAACCATCGGCACGGCGACTTTGTCGTCGGTAGTCTTTTGCATGACTTGACTGTGCAATATAAAGCCCTGATGGTCTTCCATGATACAGACCCGCAAGCCCAGTTCAACCGGGACTCCGGCTTTGCCTTTGCTGATCCATTCGGTGTGGGTCTGGAACAGGGAAAAGACTTTTTCATCATGGGGAATGGTTTCTCCTTGAATAGCGCGACGTCTAATCTGCTCGATTTGACGTTCGGCATGCAGGCTAAAAGTGCTCAGATCGGTAAGCAACACTTCTGGTATGTGAAAGTGATTTTTTAACGTCAACATACTGGCTTTAGTGCGCTCAAGATAAAACCCTGCCAAATCAATATAGTCCTGGTAGGCCTGTTTGATCTCAAGTGCTTTGGCGGCCTTGATAGCGTCATTTTTTGACGTGGAATGTTTGAGTTTTTGCAGCGTGCGATACCGCCTTTTAAATTTAGACAGGTTGTGCTTATGCAATCGCCATTCAGGCAAGGCATGTTGCAAGCTCCATTTGACGCACGTCCGAATCAGAATCCGGATCGCATCATGCAGTAAACTGATATCGGTTGGAAAATGCACGTTGGTTTTTAACACAAAAGAATCGCAACGGCCTCTGATCAGCGCATGAATATCCAGATCCAGTAATTGATAGCCGGCTCGAATAACTTCAGTACTAATACGCGCCATGATCGCTGGCGTAAACAGCTTGAGATTGTCTTTCAAGGTTTGCAGGCGATAGCGTTTGTCGGCATCAAAGCAACCAAGACCGAGCATTTCACGTAGGGTGTTATGCTGATTGGCCAACTCCAGAATGCGATCATAGTCTGTATTCAGTCCTACGCGTAGCGATCCTAACACCAAAATCGACCATTGATTCATACCGGGGCGGCCTTTGTCGATGGCAACGATTTTTGTCACTTCGGCGTCAATTTTAGTAGGCACCACATCCTCCAGTATTTTAAAAACAGCATCCCTTAATGGCTGAGTCGTATAAATGTGTTGCAAGCCCAGCAAGATGATCGGAATGTCATCACGGGAGGAAACATCTATTTTGATATCAGCAATATCGCGTTGACCGATGCTCATTTGTGGAGAAAATACCTTTCTCATCGGGAGTTTTCCAACGAGAATTTGAAAGCTGAGGCGCTTATCCGGGAGGTAGCTTTTGCCAAGCCCTTTTCGATGAAAATAATAATCATAATTATCAGCAAGTTACTTAAATTCAGCATTTTATACGCCAATAGGCTGTTATTTGATTTTCAATAGCCTATTTTATCGCAACTTATTGTTTTGTATTAAATAATTTATTACCGTTCAAACACTAGATAATACCGATGTTTACCAAACCCTTTATACGAGGGTGTAAATAATTTCGTGTAACTGCTTATTTTCAGTATAGTGAAATTCCTTTAGGAGGAATGAAAATGAGCGATTTTATCAAAGACCCCCATTTTAGTCTCAGCGATTCAGGATTTGGCCCGTGGTATTAAATCCGAGGCTGACCTCTATTCGTTAACTAGAGAGCTACTTAAAATCACTGTAGATGCCTCACTCAATGCGGAAATGGAAGGCCGTTATGGAAAAATCATCGAATGGCAATCCAGGCCGTTAGAAGAGATCTACCCCATTATCTATCTGGATTGTATTGTGGTAAAAATCAGGCAAGATAAACGCGTTATTAACAAGGCAGTTTATGTGGCACTGGGCATCAATATGGCAGGCCACAAAGAATTATTAGGACTCTGGTTATCCGAAAATGAAGGTGCCAAGTTTTGGCTTTCTGTGCTGACCGAGCTTAAGAATCGAGGCATCAAGGATGTTTTTGTCGCCTGCGTGGATGCTTGACTGGATTTCCGGATGCCATAGCACAGTCTTTCCTAAAACGCAGTTTCAGCTCTGTATTGTCCACATGGTGCGGAATTCAGGTAGTCACTGGCCTAACCTGATTGCTTTCTTTGATTATCCTAATGAAATAAGAAAGAGTGTTATACCACCAATACCATCGAATCCGGGAACAGTGTGATTAGAAAAGCGACTAACGCCAGGAAAATATTTCCCAATGATCAATCGGCAACGAAAGTCATTTATCTGGCTATTGAAAATGCGTTAAAAAAATGGTCCATGCCATTGCGCGATTGGAAACCGGTCATTAATCAGTTTATGATGATGTATCAGGACAGGATGCCCGATTTTAATTAATGGCAGTTTACATAGATTTTCTTACACCCTCTTACGGAACTGCGTAACATCAGATTCTCAGAAAAAAAACTGAAGGATACCAGTGCATTTAGAAAGTTTTAAGATGTGAATGTTGAAATTTCCTGAACGGGGTCAAGTTTGCATGACTGACCATACAAATACGCGTATCAGTTTTCTTGAGAGCGATTACACCATACCAAATCTACGTCAGGACTTTCGTGAGTGGCATTTGGGGCGATCTCGCTATGTATTTTGGGCAATCGATCTGGATTGTCCCACTGTTTGCCTGCAAGTAAATGCCGCTGAGCTACATCTCGCTGATCTTCTGCTTGACGGCTATGACAGAAAGCCGCATATCACCTTAAGTGTTTGTGGCTTCTTAAGTGGGCAACCGAAACACACAGACGATTTTGGAGTCAGCCACTTTGCAGCTCATCTATCGGCTTTACATAAGGTTCAGCAACGACCTTTTCAAATCGAAATCGGTACACTAGCCAGCTTTTCCTCGGCGCCTTATTTGTCTGTTAACGATCCAGTTAACGGTCTCTCTACGCTACGTAATTGCCTCACCCCAATCGTGCAACAGAGCCATCAAGGTATCAACAACTACATTCCTCATGTAACGGTTGGCCTTTATGGTGGATCATGGTTAACCCAAGTAGTCAGCGATCGTTTGGATAAATTTCCAAGAGCTGATGTATCGCGCTGTTTAATCAAGCATATTAGTTTAATGAGTTACAGCGCTTTTGATATTGGTGGGGCATTGACAATCATCGCCGATTACCATTTTGAAGGGGCCAGAATTCACTGGCATGAAACATCGCTTTTTAATACACTAAAAACCAAAAGCTGATAGTCACGAAAAATATCAACTGACTCAGAAAATCTATTGATACTTTCGTTGAGAGGCAGAATGGTTTAATTCCTTAAATCCTTGCAGAATTTTTACCCTCCCTCTTATCCAACATTACTGAATGTAAACGTTCTTTATTGGTGCAATAAATGAATGCAATTGCACATTTATAAAGCGCAGTAATGGGGATTTTATAAAGATAGATTGCTTGATTCAATTACATTGCACCATTTTAGTCATTTGTACTCATTTTATGTCCTATTTTAACGCAATTTCCCTGGTATTAGTTTTAAGGATACCAATTGAATTTATATCCTTGCATAGGAGCAGGTGATATGGCTTGAAAATTGCTTGATCAAAAATATATGAAACTATCACTCGACAAATTTTTGTTTTCTGACTCGGCAATGAAAATGCATTCATCTTCTATCACAAAGAGCTTCAGCCCCGGCCTGAGCAAACTTTTGCAAGATAGGGAGCGTATGCTGGGTATGCTCATAAGCAATCTTAAAGGGATGATGTATTGCTGTCTGCTTGATGAGAATTGGACGATGGTTTTTGTCAGTGAGGGTTGTATCGGTCTTACCGGCTATAATGCCGAAGATCTACTTTTTAATCACCGAATTAGTTATGAGGCGCTGACGCTGCAAGATGACAGGGCTTGGGTGCGCGATAGCATTAAAGAAGCTCTGGGTAGCAATGAAAAGTTTGATTTGGAATACCGCATCAGGCATGCTGATGGCAATATTCGTTGGGTACAGGAGAGTGGCTCACCACTTTTTAATGAGAATGGTGAGTTGGAGGCTCTGGAAGGATTTATTCAAGACGTCACTTGCCGCAAGCAAAGTGAACAGCAGGCACAAGAAGCAGAGCAGCGTTACCGTTCCATTTTTGAAAATGCCATCGAAGGTATTTATCAGACCACGCCTTCCGGGCAGTATCTTGATTTTAATCCTGCATTAGCCAGAATCTATGGTTACGATTCGACACAGGACTTGGTGCTTGGTATTTCCGATATTCAGAAGCAGCTTTATGTTGATCCTAATAAACGTGCCGAGTTTACTGAATTGATGAAAGTACATGGACAAGTACTTAATTTCGAAGCGCAGGTTTATCGTAAAAATGGTGAAGTTATATGGATTACCGAGAACTCACATGAAGTACTTGATACTGACGGCAAATTATTATTCTATGAAGGTACTGTCGAAGATATTTCCGAGCGCAAGAGCTACGAATACCAGCTTGAATATCAGGCAACGCACGATATACTAACCGGACTGCCGAATCGTACTTTGCTGACCGACCGGTTGGAGCAGTGCATGAGCTTTGCTGATCGCTACGGCAGAATAGTGGCAGTGGCCTTCATTGATCTTGATCAATTTAAGATCATCAACGATAGCATGGGACATCATGTTGGCGATGAGTTGTTGGTGTCGATGGCAGGAAGATTATTGGACAATGTGCGGAAATCCGATACGGTGGTGCGATTAGGTGGGGACGAGTTCGTATTGTTGTTGACCAGCATGCAGAGTCTTGATGATATTACGCAGAGTATGCAGCGTATTCTTGCGGCAGTTATGGATCCTTGCGTGATTGATGGTTACGATTTTGTTATTTCTTGTAGCATTGGTGTCGGCATATATCCTCATGACGGGTCTAACCCCGGTACGTTGTTTAAAAATGCCGATTTGGCCATGTACAAAGCCAAGCAATTAGGTCGTAATAACTTCCAGTTTTATAGTAGTAAACTCAACGAGGTATTGACCGAGCGGGTTGAAATTGAATACCGCCTGCGTAGTGCGATAACAAATGAAGAGTTTCTGCTGCACTACCAACCAAAAATGGATTTTGCTACCGGCAAAGCCTGCGGTATTGAGGCGCTAATCCGTTGGCAACCGACGGGTGAGGAGATAATCTCGCCGATGAGCTTTATACCGGTGGCGGAGGAAACCGGTCAGATCGAAGAAATTGGTCATTGGGTATTGATAAATGCCTGCCGCAAGGCCAGAGATTTGCATAAACTTTTGGGATACCCCATCCCTGTGGCGATCAATGTATCGCCTCGGCAGTTTCGTCAATTTGATCTGGTCGAGATGGTAGCGTCAGTGCTTAAAAGTACAGAACTTGATCCGCAATTTCTGGAGCTGGAAATCACTGAAAGTTATCTGATTCACGACCCTAAAAATTTCATTAAGACTCTGCATAACCTTAAAGCTCTTGGCATCATGCTGTCCATTGATGATTTCGGTACCGGATATTCCAGCATGGCGTATCTTAAAGATTTTCCGGTGGATCGGCTTAAGATTGACAAGATTTTTGTCGGTAACCTGGAAACTGAACCGACAAATATCGGTATCCTCAACGCCATTGTCGCACTTGGGCATGGTTTGGGTCTAAAAGTAGTGGCAGAAGGGGTAGAAACAGCATATCAGTGCGCATTTCTTCACGCTATCGGCTGTGATGAATTGCAAGGTTACTACTTCAGCAGACCCTTATCGGCTGAAGCGTTAGGGGAATTTCTAACTAATGGCAAGTAGTAGTCCCAATGCCATTTTTTTTACACCGAAGCTGTTTGCTCTGGTATACGGTTTTTTTCTGAGTAATCCAGGCAGCTATAAAGAAAAAACTGTACCCCAAAAATCAGGCTGGCTACAACTAAATGGATGGGCTGCACAATGGCGGGCACGCCCAGTCTGTCCAGACTGACACCCGCCAGTATAGCAGTAATGACCAGTGTGGTAAGTGCTACACCGGTAAGAAACAAGAGCTGGTCTTTATTAAAAACACGGGAGATTTTCCACATTAGCCATAAGTTGGTAAACAGAATAAGTGATGAAAAAGATCGGTGTATATAAAAAATAACGGGGAAATCATCACGCCAGTATTGACGCTCAATATGTTCGCGAGCAATAAAATCAACGGCTTCTCTTACTTGAGTACCCATTGCTACCTGCAATAATGTCATTATCATTGCCGCAATTAAAACGCTTTTAAATCTGGCAGGTAATGCTTGCGTATCAATCTTACCAAGAAAGTCTCGTTGCGATCGGGCAATGGTATAAATCAATAAGGCCACCAAAACTAAAGCCAAGAGCATATGTAAGGTGATCATGACCGGTTTCAGGTTGCTTGCGACAACAGTTGATCCCAGCCAGCCTTGAAAACCCACCAGGAAAAAGCTACCTAATGACAAATAGAAAACAGTTTTGTCGGTTTTAAGATAAACGCGGGATGACCAGGCGGTTAACAATATTAACAAACCAATGGTTACACCGACTAATCGATTGACATATTCGGTCCAGGTTTTTACAGGATTAAATTGGGTATTTTGATAGCCGCGCTCAGCATACAATTCATGATAATTAGCCGGTAACTGTGACTCTTCAGTGGGTGGTATCCATGAGCCAAAGCAGGTTGGCCAGTCAGGGCAGCCCATGCCTGCACCTGAAGCCCTGACCACGCCGCCCATAAGAATGACGATATAAACCGCAAAAATAGTTAGAATGCCGATGCGACGAAAATGTAAGGCTGCTTGAGAATTCATGAGTGTGGCCATGGTAATAAAGTTATTTTATGGTGATTCTGGTCTTTTAATGTCAAGTGTTGAGTGTGGCTATCAGAAACCAGTAAAACGATCAGCATCTTAACTGGCGATGACTCATTTTCTGGTGCTAATTGGTCGTGTTGCGCCAGCAATACCTTGCCGATGTTTTGTTCGGTGCCCGCAGTGTCAGCAATAATAGTTGAGTTAGGTGTTGGCATCAATGGTGCATCAGATTCTGCCAGAAATAGCGCTCTTTTGGCCTTGCCCAGATAATGGGTGCGCGCAACAATTTCCTGTCCGGTATAACAGCCTTTATTAAAACTGATGCCACCCAATAGATCCAAATTTAGCATTTGTGGAATAAATTCCTCAGAAGTTTCATTCGTCAGCCAAGGAATGCCGGAAAGTATATCCAGATAACGCCACTGATCTGAATTTTTTGGTTTAAAGTCCTGGTGGTCAACCCACTCTGACCAAAGGGCAATAGCTTTATCGACTTCGACAATAATGAGCTGTCGGTTGTGCTTGGTAGAAAAATTAACGCTAATAAACGTTTGCTGCGTTGTGGCAAATAAAGCTTCGGTTTGTAGTGCAGGATCTGATAGTCCTATCAAACATAACTGGTCGGAACTGTTTGTCAAGGTGACATCAGATCGTAAAATGTACATTTGCAATCTTTTTTTGACGGATTCCAATAGCATTTCGGGTAAAATCATCAAAAAAGTAGCGCCGCTTTTAACCAGTAAAAAAGTGGTCAGGGTTCGGCCTTTGGGATTACATAAAGCGCCCAAGCTGCTTTTGGTCTCGGTAATGTCGTTAATGTCGCAGGTCATTTGTCCTTGTAATAGTTTGGCGGCATCTTTGCCGCTAACAGTTAAAATTGCTAAATGGGCAATTGGATAAATGGTTTTGTCGTTATAACCTGCAACGGCTGGAAAGGTAATTTGAGTATCACTTTCAAATGTTGCATGTTGATTGAGCAGGAAGTTTTTCCAGTTCTGATTCATAGAGTAAAAATAGTCAGCAGTAAGATTAATATCGATTATATAGTAAGTCGCCTTCAGTCGTTAAAAGGTGCAAGGTAAAAAATAGTTTTCTGGTACCTTTAATGAGGTATAAACCTTGAGTTTTAAATATGCCCAAAGAATATAATACAACGTTGCTATTGGCGCTTAAGCCTTCCAGGCGATTTAAAAAAATACTGGTTTTTATTCATTTGCTGGCCTTGGTAGCCAGTATCGCTAATGCGTTGGGTTTTACTATAAAAATCAGCCTGTGTGCATTGATAGGCTTACATTATTGGTTAACTGTCAGGCGCTTGCGCTCTGAGAATCACACTATTAAGTATACTGAAGCGTTGGCTTGGGAGCTGTCAAAAGGGGAGGGCTTTGCTGCGATTGAGATTTTGAAATCAACGGTCATTACAACACAAACATTATTTTTGCACTTTAAATATCGATCTCAGCCCCCATCTATAATGCTTGCCGATAAAAAAATGCTGCTTATTTTAAGTGATGCGCTGGCTGAAGAAGATTATCGATACCTGATCGTTAAATTGAAAACGACAGCAATAAAATAGACGGCAATCAAGGTGTCTCTGATAAAATAAGTGGGTATAAAAAGCCAGCAGGTTTCAAGATGAGACAGTTTGATTTGTATTGCTTTGTAATTGCAGTTATCTTTAACCTAACCTAACATATATAGAATAATAAGGAGAAATCGGATGTCAAAAAGTCAAAATTTGCAGGATAGTTTTTTAAATACTCTGAGAAAAGAACATACCCCTGTGTCAATTTTTCTTGTTAACGGTATAAAATTACAAGGAAAAGTCGATTCATTTGATCAATATGTCATTATGCTGAAAAATACTATTAGTCAGATGGTTTACAAGCACGCTATTTCAACTATCGTACCCAGTAAATCTGTAAAAATTATACGTGACGACGAAGTTGCCAGTGACGAGTGAAAGTGCCTGATTGCCAAGGAATGATAATTTTATAACTTGTACACCTTGACTGATTTTTTATTAGTTTTGTATTTTGCTTCTGCATCCTTGCAGCTGTTTTTTAAGTATAAAAACCCGAGATAAAAGTGTCCAAGTTACTTTGTTCCTATCCCAAAATAGTTTTTTTATAGACATCATTATGGAGTATTTTATTGTTTGATCGTCCAGATTCTGCAGGTGAACGAGCTGTACTTGTTCATCTAACCTTTCGTTCCGGCCAGGAAGATCTTTTAGAGTTAAAAGAATTGGCTAAATCAGCCGGAACTGATCCTGTTTTTGTTATCACCGGCAGTCGAAAACGTCCTGACTCAAAATATTTTGTCGGCAAAGGTAAGCTTGAAGAACTTAAGGCGGCGGTAGAAGAGCACTCTGCAGACGTTGTTTTATTCAATCACCCGCTTGCTCCCAGTCAGGAAAGGAATCTCGAAGGCGCTTTGGGTGTTAGGGTTGTTGACAGAAACGGACTTATTCTTGATATATTTGCTCAGCGAGCGCAATCCTTTGAAGGTAAGCTTCAGGTTGAATTGGCGCAGTTAAAACACTTGTCAACACGTCTCGTCAGAGGTTGGACGCATTTGGAACGCCAAAAAGGCGGTATTGGTCTGCGTGGTCCTGGTGAAACCCAGTTAGAGACCGATAGGCGCCTATTAGGTTTGCGTATTAAGCAAATTCAGCAACGTCTGGATAAAGTTGACAAGCAACGGCATCAAGGCCGTAGTAAAAGAAAAAAAGCTGAAGTTCCTTCTGTTTCATTGGTGGGTTACACCAATGCGGGTAAATCCACTTTGTTTAACACGCTTACCGGCGCAGATATATATACTGCAGATAAGCTGTTTGCTACTTTGGATCCCACTTTACGTAGCTGTCAACTGCCTAATAGCAGTGAGATTGTGCTTGCTGATACGGTAGGTTTTATTCGTCATTTACCTCATGAATTGGTAGCAGCATTCAAATCGACGTTACAGGAAGCCAGTGAAGCAGATTTATTACTGCACGTTATTGAT
Source organism: Methylobacter sp. S3L5C (assembly GCF_022788635.1). Classification (NCBI taxonomy): domain Bacteria; kingdom Pseudomonadati; phylum Pseudomonadota; class Gammaproteobacteria; order Methylococcales; family Methylococcaceae; genus Methylobacter; species Methylobacter sp. S3L5C. The sequence goes on from NZ_CP076024.1 coordinate 2,499,510, forward strand.
GCTAACAGCGATGACAGGGATGAGATTATTCATCAAGTTCATCAGGTTCTGGAAGATATAGGTGCAGATACAGTCAGGCAAATTGAAATTTTTAATAAAATAGATTTACTGGATAATATTCTCCCTCACATTGATAGGGATGATGCCGGTAATCCGGTTAGAGTCTGGCTATCTGCTGAAACGGGAGCAGGTGTTGAACTGCTTTATCAAGTCTTGGCGGAATTATTTTCGATTACTAAAGTTAAGCGTCGCTGCTTTTTACGACCCGATCAAGGTAATATCAGGGCAAAATTATTTACTTGCGCAAAAATAATTGACGAGCATATTGATGAGTTCGGTGCCAATGAATTAGTTGTTGAAATTGATGTAAGGTATCTGGGGTTGTTAAAAGAAGTGAAAATCGAAGAAACGAATGAGTAAACCAGTCAAGCTAAATTCGTCAGTTTTTAGTATTGAACGGTGTACTTTTTTCATTTTTTAAGAAATTTACGATAGAATATCAATAAACATCCTGCGGGATGAATTAATTAAGTTATCCAATATGGAGTGTAAATATGTCGTGGAATGAGCCTGGCAACGATAAGAAAGATCCTTGGAGTGGACGAGGTGACCAGAAAGGACCGCCCGATTTAGATGAAGCAATACGCTCATTGCAAGAGAAATTAGGTAAGTTTTTTGGTGGTGGCAACGGTGGCAACGGTGACAATGAAGGCTCCCCCAGAAATTTCTCTCCAGGTGCATCAATGAAAAGCCTGGGTTTTCTTGCTGGCGGTGCTGTTATTTTATGGGGCTTAAGCGGATTTTATATCGTTGATGAAGGTAACCATGGCGTTGAAACGCGATTTGGTAAATATATTGCTACTACACAGTCTGGTTTAAATTGGCACTTACCTACACCTATTGAACGGGTTGATATTGTCAATGTAAAACAACAACGCTTTATCGAAGTGGGGTATCGAAACAGTGGCGGAGATCAAGTGACTGCGGTGTCCAAAGAAGCCTTGATGTTGACCAAAGACGAAAATTATGTCGATGTTCGTCTGGCTGTTCAATACCAGGTTAAAGATGCCAAAGAATTTATCTTTAATGTGGTCAATCCTTCGAATACGTTAAAGCAAGTTACTGAAAGTGCACTGCGTGGTGTCGTTGGTAGTAGTACGATGGACTTTGTTTTAACCCAAGGTCGTAGTGAAGTTGTGACGCTAATCAGAAAAGAAATTCAGTTAGTCATGGATAGCTATCAATCAGGTATTCAGGTGACCAGTGTCAATTTACAGGATGCTCAACCCCCGGAACAGGTCCAAAACGCTTTTGAAGATGCCATCAAGGCACGCGAAGATCAGCAGCGTTTGATTAACGAAGCAGAAGCTTATTCTAATGACGTTGTACCTAAGGCGCGTGGTGGTGCTGCCAGAAAGTTGCAGGAAGCTGAAGGTTATAAAGAACAAGTCATTGCTCAGGCTGAAGGTGAATCAAGCCGGTTTACCAAATTACTTGCCGAGTATGTTAAAGCGCCCGATGTGACACGTAAACGTCTTTATATAGAATCAATGGAAAGCGTATTGGCTCAAACAAGTAAGGTTTTAGTTGATGTTAAAGGGGGCAATAATTTACTTTATTTACCGCTGGATAAAATGATGCAAAATCAATCTTTATCGCAACTATCAAACATGAATTCACAGTCAGGGAGTGTCGATCAACCTCAGTCCCAACCGACTGTGGTACAAGAGCAAGCTGTTGAGCGCGCTTCAACTCGTAGCCGTGATGCAAGGGGACGCTAATGATACAGAATAAACTTTTGGTAGGCTTGGCTGCATTGGTGCTGGTTGGCATGATGTGTGTGTTTTCCGTTAATCAAACTGAAAAAGCAATTAAATTTCGTTTAGGTGAGATCGTAAAAAATGACTACGAGCCTGGACTACATTTTAAAGTACCTTTTATCAATAACGTCAAGAAATTTGATGCTCGTATTCAAACGATGGATGCCAAGCCTGAGCGGTTTTTAACGGCTGAAAAGAAGAATGTTATTGTTGATTCTTTTGTTAAATGGCGGATTGGTAATGTAACCACTTTTTATACTACCGTTGCCGGTGATATCGATCAGGCTAATTTACGTTTGGATCAAATTATTAAAGATGCCTTTCGGAGTGAATTTAGTAAACGTAATATCAAGCAACTGCTGTCAACTGATCGTAGTGCCATCCGCGATATATTAACGAATAACTCCAAGGCTGTTGCTGCGTCTTTAGGCATGGAGATTGTTGATGTTCAGGTAATGCGTATTGATTTGCCACCTGATGTCAGTAGTTCAGTATTCCGAAGAATGGAAGCCGAGCGTGAGCGTGTCGCTCGTGAGTTCCGTTCACAAGGCTCAGAAGCTGCAGAAAGAATTCGTGCTGATGCCGACAGGCAGCGTGTTGTTACGCTGGCTAATGCCTTTCGTGATTCAGAAATACTGCGTGGTGAAGGTGATGCAATATCTGCCGATATTTATGCCAAGGCTTATGGTGCGGATACTGAATTTTTTACTTTTTATCGAAGCTTAAATGCCTACAAGAAAACTTTCTCCAGTTCAAGTATGATGGTCCTTGATCCTGATTCTGATTTCTTTCAGTATTTTAAGAAACAAAAGTAGCTATAAATATTGGGTTATTCTAAGGTAACCCAATCTGTATTTTGAAATATAAAAACGCTCCGCTTGCGGGGCGTTTTGTTTGAGTGGACACACAAAACATGCAACAAAAAGATTCCTGGCTTTTGCCTGATGGCATAGAAGAAGTTTTGCCGGAAGAAGCCAAACATCTGGAAAACTTACGTCGTGAATTACTGGAATTGTTTACTTGCTGGGGCTATGGCCTGGTTATTCCTCCCTTTATTGATTTTCTGGATTCATTACTGACGGGCTCAGGGCATGATCTGGATTTACAAACCTTTAAACTCACTGATCAAATTAGTGGTGAAATGCTTGGTGTAAGAGCTGACATGACCCCTCAAGTTGCCAGAATAGATGCGCATAACCTTAAATACGAATGGCCAACACGTTTGTGTTATGTTGGTACTATATTGCATACTCGCGGCGACCCATTGGAAAAGACGCGTAGCCCTATGCAAATAGGTGCGGAACTTTATGGACATGCAGGTAAGGAAAGTGATGTTGAAGTTATTCGGCTGATGCTTGAAATGCTGGCCAGAACCGGATTGCAAAATATTCATCTTGATTTAGGGCATGTGGGCATTTATCGCGCTTTAGCCAGACAGGCGGGATTAACTGATTTACAGGAAAGTGAATTATTTGATGTCTTGCAGCGTAAAGCCAGGCCTGAACTTCAGGAGTTGATGGACAGTTATTCAATTGATAGCGATCTTAAGGTCATGCTATTGAAGTTACCCGAGTTGAATGGTGGTAAAGACATTCTTGATAAAGCGCGGGCGGTATTGTTAAAAGCCAATGATGAGGTTAAAAATGCGTTGGCAGATTTGGAAGCGATTGCGGAAAAGCTGGCAGCGCATTTTCCTTTCTTGCCGGTCAGTTTCGATTTAGCAGAGTTACGTGGCTATCATTATCATACGGGTATGGTTTTTGCGGCTTTTATACCCTCAGTCGGCAGAGAAATTGCCCGTGGTGGTCGTTATGATAATATTGGTGCCGTGTTTGGGCGTGCTCGTCCTGCGACTGGTTTTAGTGCCGACTTAAAATTACTGTCATCACTTAGCAAGCAATCCTGCCCAGTAGCACCAAGAGAGCTTATTTTTGCTCCGTATTCAGATGATCTCGCGTTAAGCGAAATAATCAGGGATTTACGTGCCCGGCAACAAGCTGTTGTTCAGCAATTGCCAGGACAAACCGGAAGTGCAAAAGAATTAGGATGCACTTCTATTTTAGAACAAGATAATAAAAACTGGGTCGTCAGACCTTTAGTTTAAGCCTGGAATAATTATGGGAAAAAATGTCGTTATCATCGGCACTCAATGGGGTGACGAAGGAAAAGGTAAGCTGGTTGATTTATTAACCGAACAAGTATCAGCAGTCGTGCGTTTTCAAGGCGGCCATAATGCCGGACACACGCTGGTAATTCGTGGCGAGAAAACGGTATTGCATCTTATTCCTTCCGGCATACTTAGAGATAATGTGCTGTGCATGATTGGTAATGGTGTGGTTTTATCACCGAATGCCTTAATGGAAGAAATTGAATTTTTGGAAAAAGCCGGAATTCAGGTTAGAAATCGTTTACTTATCAGTGAGGCTTGTACCTTGATTCTGCCGGTGCATGTGGCTATCGATCAGGCGAGGGAAAGAGCGCGTGGTGGTAAAGCCATTGGTACAACCGGACGTGGGATTGGACCTGCTTATGAAGATAAAGCCGGGCGTAGAGGTTTGCGTGCAGGTGACTTACTGAATGCCGAAAGCTTTGCCGAAAAACTTAAAGAGCTGGTTGAGTATCATAATTTTATGTTGACCCACTATTATCACACTGACGCAGTTGATTATCAGCAGACATTGGATGAGGCGCTTGCCTTGGGCGAGCAAATCAAGCCTATGTTAACGGATGTCAGTGAAGCGCTTTATAACTTTCAGGGGCAAGGAAAAAACCTGTTATTTGAAGGTGCTCAAGGTGCGCTACTGGATATTGATCATGGTACCTTTCCTTATGTTACCTCATCCAGCACCACTGCAGGCGGTGCTGCGACAGGTAGCGGTTTAGGACCGCTTGATCTTGATTATGTCTTGGGAATTACCAAGGCTTACTCAACGCGTGTTGGCAATGGCCCCTTTCCATCTGAATTACATGATGAAAATGGCGAGCATTTGGGTACCAAAGGTAATGAGTTTGGCGCTACAACAGGACGTAAACGTCGTACTGGTTGGTTTGATGCCGTCGCCATGCGTAAATCAGCAAAACTTAACAGTTTGAGTGGTATTTGTTTAACCAAGCTTGATGTGTTGGATGGACTAAAAAATATTGGTATTTGTACTGCTTATCGGTTGAATGGAGAAATTACTGAGGTAGCGCCTTTAGGTGCGGATCAATATGAGCAATGCCATGCCATTATTGAAGAAATGCCGGGTTGGTCTGAAAGTACTTTTGGCGTAACGGATTTTAATGCGCTGCCGGTTAATGCAAAAGCCTATATTAAAAGACTGGAAGAGTTGGTTGGTGTTAAGGTGACAATCATTTCAACAGGACCCGATAGAGATGAAACCATTATTTTGGAACATCCATTTGCTTGATTGAACGGGTTTTAATTAGTCGGTTGGATAATTAGTAACATATTGACTTTCCAATCGAATTTTCAAGGGCAGGCAAAGCATTGTCTGTCCTTAGATTCAGTAATATTTTAATCTTAGTCAAAAATAGTTATCTGAAAAAATAGTAATCAGGTAATAAAATCAGATTTGTTTATCTGTTGGAAGGCTTTTCGCGTAGATATTGAACGCCGGATAGTGTTCCATAATTCCGGCTATAATGATCAGGCAGAAAAGTACTTGATGCATTACTTGAGATTGAATATGCCTTGCATGCTTTGGAAATTAAGGTGTTTACGGAAGGTTCTACGCACTTGATTAATTCAGTAGTTCCTATAAATAATTGGTCGGCTTTACTCTGCCAGTTTCACTAATCAAGTCTTACAATGACCAAAATTTAATTTTGGTCTGGTCGTTTTTTAAGTGGGTATATTCATGGAAAAAATAAAAGTTCTTTTTGTTTGTATGGGCAATATTTGCCGATCACCGACTGCTGAAGGCGTTTTTGCAAAGCAACTTAAAGAACAAAATTTAGAAAATTATTTTGTTATCGATTCAGCGGGCACTCATGCGCATCATATTGCAGAATCGCCTGACTTTCGTGCCCAACAGGCAGCTTTGGGGCGGGGTATTGAGCTTGCTCATTTACGTGCAAGAAAAGTTATTATGGGTGATTTTGAAGATTTTGATTTCTTGTTGGTCATGGATGATGATAACCATGCTGCGCTGATGAATGCTTGCCCTGATGAATATAAAGGCAAAATCAGTTATTTTCTTGATTTCGCTCCGCAGTTGACGACAAGGGAAGTGCCTGATCCTTACTTTGGCGGAAAGTATGGTTTTGAGCATGTGCTGGATTTGACAGAGGCAGCTTCTGCAGGGTTTTTAATGAAGTTACGGCAAGCAGGACGCTTAAATGAAAAAATTAACCAATAAGGTGGCGTGATGGCAATTATATCTAATACTGTTGGGTATATGGATGGTGATGTGTTGTTGGAGGCTTTTTTTGCTTTTGATGATTCGTTCACTGGCCGTAGACCTGCTGTTTTAATAAACCATAGCTGGGTCGGCAGAGATAATTTTGTCGACGAAAAAGCCAAGAAATTAGCGGCGTTAGGTTATGTCGGCTTTGCAGTTGATGTTTATGGTAACGGTATCTTGGGTGCGGATGCCGAAGAAAATGCCAGGCTCATGCAACCTTTTATGGATGATCGGCAAATGTTGGCAAAGCGACTGCAGGCAGCGCTGTATGCAGTGAAATTATTACCTTGGGTTGATGATAGTAAGGTTGCTGCGATTGGTTTTTGTTTTGGCGGTTTGTGCTCGCTTGATTTGGCAAGAACAGGTGCAGATTTAAAAGGGGTGGTTAGTTTTCATGGCTTGTTAGGTGCGCCTGTCAATGCTTCTGGTAATGTTATCAAGGCAAAGGTGTTGGCTTTACACGGCCATGATGACCCCATGGTACCTGTTGAGCAAGTGCTTGCTTTTGAACAGGAAATGACACAGTCGGGTGTAGACTGGCAGTTACATGCCTTTGGCAATACCATGCATGCATTTACCAATCCGGTTGCCAATAATCCTGATTTTGGCATGGTCTATCAGCCTGATGCAGACAGACGATCATGGCTAATGATGGAAAATTTCCTGACTGAAATTTTTGCTTAAGTTATAAGAATTAAAAAACCAGTTGGTTAACGAGAGCAAAAAAAATGTTTTGAGGCGATGGTAAAGTTCGGGTAAAACTGCTCGGTGACAGAAAAATGCCGCAGATGACTTCATCCTGTTCAGGAATTTTCATTATCGGCCACTACACAGCCTATCAAATCAAAAAAGCCATTTTATAATCAGCAAATCTGTGGTGCATTAATTCTCATTTTTTAATAACCAGGTAGTTACAAGCCAGGAAAAGATTTAAACAGCTGCCAAGCTGTAAGTAATTATCAAAAAAGGTACTGGCTACGCAACATAATATGCTGATTTATTTCGTTTTTTTTCGTGGAAATAGGGTCCTTTTCAGGATAAAGCGTCAACATCTTCGACTCACTATCGAGTATTTGGTATAATCTTGGTTTTATTTAAAGTCATATAGCCGCGCCTAACGAAAGGAATCGAGAATGGTGCAGTTGTTGTAGTCAAGAAACCATACCGATACCTTGTTATCGGTACATTGTTTATATAGGGATCAATGTCAAACTTCGCTAAAGAAATTATTCCGGTCAATCTCGAAGACGAGATGAAACAGTCCTATCTCGATTACGCCATGAGCGTTATCGTTGGTCGCGCACTCCCCGATGTCAGAGATGGCCTTAAACCAGTGCATCGTCGTGTGTTATATGCGATGAGTGAGTTAGGTAACGATTGGAACAAGCCTTACAAAAAATCAGCACGTATTGTCGGTGATGTTATTGGTAAATACCATCCCCATGGCGATACCGCAGTTTATGACACTATGGTTCGTATGGCTCAGTCTTTTTCAATGCGCTACATGCTGGTTGACGGGCAGGGCAATTTCGGCTCGGTTGATGGTGATCCACCCGCAGCGATGCGTTATACGGAAGTGCGTATGGCAAAAATCGCTCATGAGTTGCTGGCAGACCTTGATAAAGAGACGGTTAATTTTATCCCTAACTATGATGAGTCAGAAATACAGCCGGAAGTATTACCCACTCGTGTACCAAACTTATTGGTTAACGGCTCATCAGGTATTGCTGTAGGTATGGCTACCAATATACCGCCACATAATATGAATGAAGTGGTTAGTGCCTGTTTGGCAATGATTGACAAGCCGGATGTCACTATTGATGATTTAATGACTTATATCCCGGGTCCTGACTTTCCTACTGCCGGATTTATTAATGGTGCTGCCGGTATTTATAATGCTTATACCACCGGACGCGGCAAGATTTATCTACGCGCACGTTGTCATTTTGAGAATATAGGCGATAGTAGTCGACAAGCTATTATCACCACAGAATTACCTTATCAGGTTAACAAGGCGAGGTTACTTGAGAAAATTGCCGAGTTGGTTAAAGACGGCAAGCTTGAGGGTATTTCAGGTTTACGTGATGAGTCCGACAAAGACGGTATGCGCATGGTTGTTGAATTACGTCGTGGTGAAGTGCCCGAAGTCGTTTTAAACAACCTGTATAAACAGACACAGTTTCAGACAGTTTTTGGTATTAATATGGTGGCCTTGCTGGATGGTCGCCCGCACTGTATGAATCTGAGGGAAATTATTAGTGCATTTATTAATCACCGACGCGAAATTGTTACTCGCAGAACGATTTTTAATTTGCGTCGTGCCCGCGAAAGAGCCCATATCTTGGAAGGTCTTGCTGTTGCTTTGGCTAATATTGATGTAATGATCGAACTGATCAAGACCTCCAGTAATCGCGAAGAAGCCAAGGTTGGACTGCTATCAAGAACCTGGGATGCAGGACTGGTTTCTACCTTGTTGGAAAGAGCCGATGCCACGCGGTCCAGACCGGAAGATCTGTCTGACGAGTTTGGTATATTTGAGGGTGTTTACCGTCTGTCCGAAACGCAGGCTCAGGCTATTCTTGATTTGCGTTTACATCGTTTAACCGGATTGGAACAGGACAAGATAGTCCAGGAATACAAGCTTTTACTTGAGCAAATTGATGAGTACTTGTTTATTTTGGGTAACGACACTCGTTTGATGGAGATTATCAGGGAAGAACTGGTCGCTATTAAAGACCAATATTCCGATCCACGGCGTACAGAAATTATTCAGAATCAATTGGATTTATCAGAGCAGGATTTAATCACCGAAGAAGATATGGTCGTTACCATGTCCCATGAAGGTTATGTCAAGTCTCAGCCTTTGAGTGATTACAAGGCGCAGCGGCGTGGCGGACGAGGCAAATCAGCAACTGCTACCAAAGAGCTTGATTATGTTGACAAGCTGATTGTTGCCAATACTCACGATATTATTTTATGTTTCTCTTCGTTGGGTAAAGTTTATTGGCTGAAAGTTTATCAATTGCCTGTTGCAAGCCGTGCGGCGAGAGGCAAGCCATTTGTTAATTTATTGCCGCTGGGACAGGATGAGAAAATTAATGCCATTTTGCCTATCCGCGAATTTACAGATAACAAATTTATCTTTATGGCAACTTCAGCGGGTACCGTTAAAAAGACTCCGTTAAAGGAGTTTGAGCGCCAACGCGCTACCGGCAAGATTGCTATCGATTTAAGGGAAGGCGATACTCTGGTGGGTGTTGCGGTAACTGACGGCCAGCAAAATGTTTTATTGTTTGGCAGTACCGGTAAAGCGGTCTGTTTTAATGAAGCAGATGTGCGATCCATGGGCAGAACAGCTTCTGGAGTTCGAGGTATGCGCTTACACGAAGGACAGAGAATCATTTCCTTAATTATTGCTACTGAAGGCACGGTGCTGAATATTACCGAGAATGGTTATGGCAAGCGTACCAAGTTGGAAGAATTTACCTGCCATAAACGCGGCGGGCAGGGATTGATTGCCATACAAACATCGGAACGTAATGGTTCGGTAGTCGGTGCCGTATTGGTTAATGATAATGATGAGTTGATGTTGATTACCGATGGCGGCACTTTGGTACGTACCCGTGTTGATGGTATTTCAGTGGTCGGCAGAAATACTCAGGGCGTTACGATTATTCGTTTGGATAAAAAAGAAAAAGTCATTGGCGTTGATCGTATTGAAGGCTTGGCTGGCGAAGAGGATGATGATGACAGTGAAATTGATGACGATGTCGACAGTGCATTGGTGGTTGGTGCAGTGTTGAATGATGACATCGATTCAGAAGATGATATACAGACAGGCGATGATTCAGGCGATAGCGACGATGATGAATCTGAATAAGTTCCGGTCATAGGCAATATTCAGCTTCACGATTACAATTAAAAGGTGGGCAGTATTTTTTGCCCGCCTTTTTTATCGATTATTCAGGCTGTAAATCGTGGGTAAAAAAGGATTGTCCTTACGCCTGCGCGGCTAAACTAATTTTTATTTTATAAATTTAACCAAGAGAAAAGTCATGTCCAGAGTTTATAATTTTAGTGCGGGGCCATCAATATTCCCTGAATCGGTATTACAGCAAGCTCAACAAGAGTTATTGGAATGGCGTGATAGCGGCATGTCCGTGATGGAAATGAGTCATCGAGGCAAGCATTTTTCGCTTATTGCCGAAGAATTGGAAAGTGATTTAAGAAGCTTGATGGCTGTTCCCGAGAATTATAAGGTGTTGTTTCTCCAAGGCGGTGCATCAGCACAGTTTTCATTAATACCACAAAATATTTTGAATGGTAAAGCTAAAGCCTGTTACCTGAATACCGGTGCATGGTCTGAAAAAGCCATTAAAGACGCCAAAAATTACTGTGATGTTATCGTGAGTGCGAGTTCCGAAGATACCCGGTTTACCAGTATTCCTGATGCCTCAACCTGGCTTTTGGACGAGCAGGCAGCTTATTTGCACTATACATCTAATGAAACCATTCATGGCGTAGAATTTCAAAATACTCCCAATGCCCATGGCCTGCCACTGGTGTCGGATATGTCATCCAATATTTTATCGCGTAAAGTTGATGTCAGTCAGTATGGTTTGATTTATGCGGGAACTCAAAAAAATATGGGGCCTGCAGGTGTTACCGTGGTTATTATCAGGGATGATTTAATCGGACATGCGGATAAAACCACTCCTTCGGTATTTGACTACGCCGAGCAAGCTAAAAATCAATCCATGTTAAATACACCGGCAACTTACAATTGGTATCTGGTTGGTCTGGTGCTCAAATGGGTAAAAGCCCAAGGTGGCGTCGAGGCTATCGAGCAGCTAAACATAGCCAAAGCGGTAAAATTGTATCAAGCCATTGATCAATCGGTTTTGTATTCCAATCCGGTAGACGTTTCCTGCCGTTCACGCATGAATGTGCCATTTATTCTGGCTGATGAAAGCTTGGACAAGGCTTTTATTGTTTCGGCAGAAGCTAACGGATTATTTGAATTAAAAGGCCACCGTTCGGTGGGTGGCATGCGGGCAAGTATTTACAATGCCATGCCGGAGTCTGGTGTACTGGCTTTAATTGATTTTATGGCTGAATTTGAACGTACTCACTAAACGAAACCTTACAATATAGAGCAGTGGTAAAAATGACATCAACCACCCCCCTTTCTGAATTAAGAAAAAAAATTGATGCAATCGATGAGCAGATTCTGCAATTAGTTAATCAGCGTGCCTCTTGTGCAGTTGAAGTTGCAAAAACCAAAATTGCTCAAGGTGAGCAAGGTACTTTTTATCGTCCGGATCGAGAGTCATTGGTTTTAAGGCGAATTATGGACTTAAATCAAGGGCCGTTATCCAATCATACTGCTGCACACTTTTTTCGAGAACTGATGTCTGCGTGCTTGGCGCTGGAACAGCCAATGGACATTGCTTTTTTAGGGCCTGAAGGTACATTTACCCAGCAAGCAGCCTACAAACACTTTGGACATGCCGTCAAAACGATTCCGGTTACCACTATAAATGAGATCTTTAATGCGGTGGAGTGTGATAATTGTCAGTTTGGTGTGGTGCCTGTTGAGAATTCAACAGAGGGTGTCATTAGTCATACTTTAGACCGATTTTTGACTTCACCTTTAAAAATATGCGGTGAAGTTGAAATTAGGGTGCATCAAAATTTGATGGGGCAAGCCACCAGTCTGGCTGAAATTACCGAGGTTTTTTCGCATCAGCAATCACTGGCCCAATGTCGGCAGTGGCTGGATAATCATTTACCTCATGCGAGGCTTACTGCCGTTAGCAGTAATGCCGAAGCAGCACGCTTGGCGTCGGTGAATAAACAAAGCGTAGCCATTGCTGGCATGGTTGCGGCGGAAATATATAATCTCAATATTATTGAAAAAAATATTGAAGATGAGTCCAATAATACCACCCGTTTTATTATTATAGGGCAACAATCTCCGTCTCCTACCGGCAACGATAAAACCTCTTTGGTGGTTTCTACCGGAAATCAGCCGGGAGCCTTGCATAAAATTCTTGAGCCTTTTGCAAAATTTAATATTGGCATGGTCAACATTGAATCCAGGCCATCGCGTCAAGGTTTATGGGATTATGTTTTTTTTATTGATATAGAAGGTCATAGCGAGGATAAAGATATTGCCCAAGCTTTGGTCATGGTAAGAGACAACGTTAAGATGTTCAAATTATTGGGATCTTATCCTAAAGCCGTGTTGTAAGTGGCTTTGTATTCTAATCAATAGTTGCTGCGGCAATAGTAAAATATTCTTAATTTAAATATCATGAATAATACCGATAAAATTTACCATCTGGCAACAATGGGTGTGCAACAGCTTATCCCTTATAAGGCCGGTAAACCGATTGATGAGCTTGAGCGCGAATTGGGGCTTACCCAAATTATAAAGCTGGCATCCAATGAAAATCCTTTAGGGCCAGGGAAAAAAGCCTTGTTAGCCATTCAGGCAGCTTTACCGACTTTGGCGCTATATCCTGATGGTAACGGCTTTACGTTAAAGCAGGCGTTAGCCAAGAAATATGCCGTTGATATGAGCCAGATAACCTTGGGTAATGGCTCTAATGAAATTCTTGAGTTGGTAGCCAGGGCATTTTTAACGCCCGGGCATGAAGTGGTTTTTTCACAGCATGCTTTTGCAGTGTATCCTCTGGTAACGCAAGCGGTTGGTGCTACTGCGGTAGTGGTGCCGGCATTGAATTATGGTCACGATTTGGATGCCATGTTGCAAGCGGTCACCGAAAAAACACGCCTGATATTTATCGCTAATCCCAATAACCCAACAGGTACTTTGCTAGGTCAGGCGAGTTTGGAGCAATTTATTGGGGCATTGCCGGATACGTGCGTCTGTGTGCTGGATGAAGCCTATTTTGAATTTGTTAGTCGTGTTGAGCTGGTTAATTCGATTGATTGGTTAAAAAAGTTTCCTAATTTATTGATTACCCGGACTTTTTCAAAAGCTTATGGCCTGGCTGGCTTACGTATTGGTTATGGTTTATCCAGTCCATCGCTTGCTGATATTCTTAATCGGGTGCGCCAGCCTTTTAATAATAATACACTTGCCTTGGTTGCAGCAGAAGCGGCATTGACTGATGACGAGCATTTACAGCAGACTATTTCCGTGAATGCGCAAGGCATGCAACAATTGACAGACGGTTTTAAAAGTTTGGGCCTGGAGTGGATTCCTTCGGCAGGAAATTTTGTTTTGGTAGATTTAAAGCAGGCAGGACAACCTGTTTATGAGGCTTTGTTACGTAAAGGCGTTATTGTCAGGCCTGTAGGTAATTATGAATTACCTGAACATTTACGTATTAGCGTAGGAACGAGGACAGAAAATCAATTATTTTTACAGGCGTTAACTGATACATTAGCTAATGTTTAATCGACTTTGCATTGTCGGTGTTGGTTTAATTGGTGGCTCTATTGCTCGTGCTGCCAGAAAACACGGATTAAGCAAAAGCATTGTTGGCTTCGGTCGCCCAGAGGATTTGCAAAACCTTGAAGCTGCAAAACAGTTGGGCGTTATTGATGACTATTATTTACAGGTAGAGCAAGCTTTACAAGGCGCTGATTGTGTTGTTATTGCCACACCAGTTGCGGCTATCGAAAGCATTTTTGCTTTGCTTAAGCCGTTTTGGTCAGAGAACACCATTTATACCGATGTAGGTAGCACCAAAGGTAGTGTAGTTTCAGCGGCGCAACGGGCTTTTGGAATGGTGCCTGATAATTTGATTCCTGCCCACCCCATTGCGGGAGCAGAGCAAAGTGGTGTCTGCGCCTCTGTAGATGATTTGTTTTTGAATAAACGCCTCATTATTACTCCTTTACAGCATACCAAAACAGAAGCCCTGCATAAAATTCAACGTTTTTGGGAAGGCTGCGGTTCTGTGGTGTCGGTTATGGATGTCAATCATCATGATGCAGTATTGGCCGCTACCAGCCATTTACCGCATATTTTGGCCTTTGCTTTAGTGGATATGCTGGGTCATAAAGATGAGCAAAGTGAAATTTTTAATTATGCGGCGGGCGGTTTTAGGGATTTTACCCGGATTGCATCCAGTGATCCGGTTATGTGGCGTGATATTTGTTCGGCCAATAAAAATGAAATAATCCCCTTGCTTGAACAGACAAGGGAACAACTGGATAAAATACAGCACTTGTTGGAAAACGATGATAACCAGCAGCTTTTAACCATCTTTGCGTATGCCAACACTGCAAGGCAGCGCTTTCTTAATCAGTTTGAAGGGAATATGTCAAAATCAATCACATTTAAAGTGCAACCCGGTGGTGTGTTACAAGGTGAGGCCCGAGTGCCGGGTGATAAATCCATGTCACATCGTTCTATTATGCTAGGCTCGTTGGCTGATGGCGTGACACATGTTAAGGGTTTTCTTGAAGCTGAAGATGCTTTGGCAACCTTGCAGGCATTTCGTGATATGGGTGTGGAAATTGAAGGGCCGGTTAATGGTTGTTTAACGATCCATGGTGTTGGCAAGCAGGGCTTAAAAGAGCCTAAAAATGAGTTGTATTTGGGTAATTCCGGCACCTCCATGCGCTTGTTGAGTGGGTTGTTGGCCGGGCAAGCATTTAATTCAGTATTGACTGGTGATAAATCCTTGTCCGGTAGGCCCATGAAACGGGTCACAGAACCATTGGCAATGATGGGCGCTGATATAAAAGCGACTGAAAAAGGTACCGCACCACTATATATTACCGGCAAAGCCGGACAGTTAAAGGGTATAGACTACCTGATGCCAATGGCAAGTGCGCAAGTAAAATCCTGTTTGTTGCTGGCAGGTATGTACGCTGAAGGCGAAACCAGTGTCACTGAACCTGCGCCCACACGCGATCATACTGAACGGATGTTGTCGGGGTTTTCTTATCCTGTCAAACAACAAGGCAGTAAAGTTACTATTAATGCTCAGGGGCGTTTAACGGCAGCAGATATTGATGTGCCTAGTGATATTTCTTCGGCCGCATTCTTTTTGGTCGGTGCATCTATTGCACCTGGATCTGATCTATTGTTAAAGCATGTCGGCATTAACCCTACCCGTACCGGTGTTATTGATATTCTCAGATTGATGGGTGCCAATATTGAGGTACTTAATGAGCGGGTTGTGGGTGGTGAGCCGGTTGCAGATTTGCATGTGGTTTACAGTCCTCTTAAGGGTATCGATATTCCTGAAGAATTAGTACCATTGGCTATTGATGAGTTTCCGGTATTATTTGTTGCCGCTGCCTGCGCGACAGGACAAACCCGATTAAGTGGTGCTGAAGAACTTAGGGTTAAAGAATCTGACCGTATTCAGGTAATGGCGGATGGTTTGCAGTTATTGGGTGTTGATGCCCAGTCTACCGAGGATGGCATGATTATTCAAGGTGGCTTGATAGGCGGTGGCGAAGTGACATCACATGGTGATCATCGCATTGCCATGGCTTTTTCGATTGCCGGATTGCGGGCCAATGCACCGATTACTATTTTGGATTGCGCTAATGTGAATACTTCTTTTCCCGAGTTTAAAGATTTGGTAAAGCGTCTGGGATTAGCTTTAGTTTGTACGGAATCCTGATGCAAGTCCCTGTTTTAACAATTGATGGTCCTAGTGGTGCCGGTAAAGGAACAGTTAGTCGGTTGGTAGCGAAAAAACTGGGTTGGAATTATCTGGATAGCGGCTCTATTTATCGATCATTGGCTATTGCGTTGCAGGAAACTTCCGTTGACTTGGAAAATAGTAGTGAGATTGTTAAAGTAGCGCAAGCCATGACGTTAGAGTTTGATTGTGGCGATGAATTAATCGTCAAACTCAATGGAGAGGATATTACCGGTCAATTGGGTCTTGAAAGTACTGGCAATATCGCTTCGCGAATTGCCGCATTGCCTGAAGTAAGGCAGGTATTGTTAAAAAAGCAGCAAGATTTCAGACGGCCACCGGGATTGGTCGCTGATGGCCGTGATATGGGCACTGTGGTTTTTCCGGATGCTGAAAACAAAGTATTTTTAACGGCCAGTGCCCTAAAAAGAGCGGAAAGACGATATAAACAGTTGATAGAAAAAGAAATTGATGCTAATCTTGCAAGAATAATAAATGAGATAGAAGTGCGTGACCGACGTGATATGGAGCGTGAAGCCTCTCCATTAACAATGGCCAGCGATGCGCTATACATTGATTCTTCTGACATGGCTATAACAGCGGTGGTTGAAGAAGTTTTAAATTTAATCCGTTAAGGATTTTTTGTCTGGCCTCACTTAATGGTAAGTGCGGTTTTTTTTAACTTTGATAAAGAAAAGGTTTGTTCGAGTTTCGACAAGCTTGGGAAATAATAAAATGAGCGAAAGCTTTGCTGCACTACTTGAAGAAAGTTTAACCAAGACCAAAATGAGTCCTGGTGCCATGTTGATGGGTACTGTAATCGATATCGAAAATGATATGGTTATCGTAAGTACTCATTCTAAATCAGAAGGCGTCATTCCTAAATGGCAGTTTCTAAATAACGATGGTGAATTAGAAGTTGCCATTGGCGATGAAGTTGAAGTTGCCCTGGATTTATTTGAAGATGGCTTGGGTGCTACCCTTCTTTCCCGAGACAAAGCGAAGAAAAACAAAGCTTGGTCAGAACTTGAAACAGCCTTTGAAAAAGAAGCCACTATTATCGGTAGAATTACCGGTAAAGTTCGCGGTGGATTCACGGTATCGGTTGGCGCTTTACGTGCTTTCTTGCCTGGATCATTGGTTGATGTTCGTCCAATCAGAGATACGACTTTCCTTGAAAATCGTGATCTGGAATTTAAAGTTATCAAGATCGACCAAAAACGTAATAACGTTGTTCTGTCTCGTCGCGCCGTAGTTGAAAAAGAATACAGTGCAGAAAGAGAAGAATTACTGAAGACACTGGAAGAAGGCGCAGTAGTTACCGGTGTTGTTAAAAATCTGACTGATTATGGCGCATTTATTGATTTAGGTGGTATTGATGGTCTGTTACATATTACTGATATGGCATGGCGTCGTGTTCGTCACCCATCTGAGTGTGTAGAAATCGGTCAAGAAATTAAAGTTAAAGTCCTGAAATACGATAAAGAAAAAAATCGGGTTTCTTTGGGTATGAAACAAATGGGTGAAGATCCATGGCAAAATATTGCCCGTCGTTACCCAGCAGGAACACGCGTATTTGGTAAAGTTAACAATCTAACTGATTACGGTTGTTTTGTTGAAATTGAAGAAGGCGTTGAAGGTTTGGTTCACGTTTCTGAAATGGACTGGACCAACAAAAACGTCAATCCTTCCAAACTTGTTCAACTAGGCGATGAAGTTGAAGTCATGGTTTTGGAAATCGATGAAGAACGTCGTCGTATTTCTTTAGGTATGAAACAGTGCAAAACTAATCCTTGGGATGAGTTTGCAGCAACGCACAACAAAGGTGACAAGATTTCTGGAAAAATCAAATCAATTACTGATTTTGGTATATTCATTGGTCTTGATGGTGGTATTGATGGCCTGGTTCATATGTCTGATATTTCTTGGGCAGATGATGGCGAAGCATCCGTTCGCGAATTCAAAAAAGGTGATGAACTGGAAACTGTTATCTTGGCGGTTGATTCTGAACGTGAACGTATTTCATTAGGTATCAAACAACTTGAGCAAGATCCATTCCAAAACTTTTTAGCTACTCATGAAAAAGGTAGTTTGGTAAAAGGAACTATTAAGGAAGTTGACGCTAAAGGTGCCATTATTACTTTAGAGGATAATGTTGAGGGTTATTTACGTGCTTCTGAAATTCAACGTGATCGCGTTGAGGATGCCCGCACATTACTGAAAGAAGGCGAAATCCTTGAAGCCAAGTTTATTGGTGTAGACAAGAAAAGCAAGTCAATTTCTTTGTCAATTAAAGCGAAAGATCAAGACGAAGAAACACATTCAATTAAAGATCATTCCCAACAATCAGTTGGAACACCTACATTCGCTGATATATTCAAGCAAATGGAAAAATAAAGACCATGACGAGGGCAGGTTTTAATACCTGTCCTCTGATTTTTTCTTTTTCACAGGATAGAATGTGACAAAATCAGAATTAATTGAAGCGCTTGCTAAAAAACAACCACATCTGGCGTTGAAAGATGTAGAGTTGGCAGTAAAATGCGTAATTGAGAAAATGAATCAGGCATTATCTTCCGGTAAAAGAATTGAGATTAGAGGTTTTGGCAGTTTTTCTTTACACAAGCGTCCTCCACGTATGGGGCGAAATCCAAAAACTGGTGAATCTGTAGCCTTGGCTGAAAAGCATGTCCCACATTTTAAACCTGGCAAAGAGTTACGCGATCGAGTTGATGGCGCTAGTCATCAGTTTGAAATAACGGACTAAAGTTTAATTTAACGCAGCAACAAGTTGATAGATAAGTAAGGTTCATCACTTCCTATAATTCTTGTTATTGCGTTGATTTTTAAAATATTTCGTTTGAATACATCCGCTTGTTTTAACGTCAATTTTCTACTTGACCCTCCCATCAAAATCCTACACATATTGCTGTTACTTGAATTAACGCAATGAAGTCTAACTTGGCCATTGCCAAGTAAAAAATATTTCAATCGAATAAATCTTGGTAATATCTCAATACTCCTTCTTCTTTAATTACTCTGTTCCATTCGTTGTTCTTTAATCAAATTCAGTATGTAGTTATTTTTGAAAATCAACTGTTTGTAATTTTTAATGCTACTTGTTTTGATTGTATGCTATATTTGTTGGTAATGAGAATGATTGTTGATTGATCATTGCTCTTTTAGATTATCCAATATATTTATTATCGGGGCTGAATTCATGTCAATAAGCTTAAAAAATCTTAACGTCGGTGATTTGGGAAAGATCGTAGGCTTTGAACAATCCGGTAAGGCTTATCGAAAACGGTTGCTGGCTATGGGTTTAACTCCCGGCACTGAATTTCGTATTACCCGGTTTGCACCCATGGGTGATCCCGTTGAAATCAAATTGCGTGGGTTTTCGTTAACATTGCGCAAAGATGAAGCGGCAATATTACTGATAGAGAAACTATGATGAAAACTGATTTTACAGTCGGTGTTGTTGGTAATCCTAATTGTGGTAAAACGACTCTTTTTAATGTGCTGACTGGTTCCAAACAGCATGTCGGTAACTGGCCGGGCGTAACCGTTGAAAAAAAAACGGGGGAATATTCTCACGCCAATAAACTGATTGAGTTAGTTGATTTACCTGGCACCTATTCATTAGAAGCAGCAGATGACCAAGTTTCTTTGGATGAAAAAGTGGCGCGGGATTATGTAGCGTCACGGGATGCAGATTTAATCATTAATATTGTTGACGCCTCTAATATAGAACGAAATTTATATTTAACATCGCAACTTATCGAAATGCGTGTGCCAATGATCCTGGTGCTCAATATGATGGATGCGGTTAAAAAAAATGGTATTAAAATAGATTGTGACTTTTTGGCTGCGCAGTTGGGTTGTCCTGTTATTCCTGTTTCTGCATCTATCAAAGAAGGTATCAGTACACTAAAAGCAGTTATTAATAGTGCTGCGATGACCAAGCCGGTGCCATCGGCAAGTATCACTTATGCAGCAGCTTTAGAGCAAGCTATTACTGACATTTCACCCGAGTTAGTTGAAATTGCCAATAAACGCCAGTGTGATTTGCGCTGGCTAGCTGTCAGGTTATTGGAAGATGATACCCTCGCCAAACAGTTTGCCGGTAAGGCACTGATGCCTACCGTTGCTGGTTTGCAGCGAAGAGTAGAAGCTGAAACAGAGGATGAAATTGATATTCTTGCTGCGGATGCACGTTATGGATTTGTTAACATGCTGATTCAGGATGCTGTGTGCAGGCTAAATGAAGTTAGTCGGCATGCTACAGAAAAAATTGATGCTGTTGTTCTAAACCGGTTTTTAGGCATTCCGGTATTTTTATTGGTCATGTACGCCATGTTCATGTTTACAATTAATATTGGCAGTGCTTTTGTTGATTTTTTTGACCAATCTGTCGGTGCGTTATTGGTGGATGGTTTAAGTCTGGTCTTGGCAGAAATAAATTTACCGCAATGGCTGATTGTCTTAATTACCAAGGGAGCCGGAGGTGGTGTTCAGGTAGTCGCTACTTTTATACCGATTATCGGTTTTTTGTTTATGTTTTTATCTGCCCTGGAAGATTCAGGGTACATGGCCAGAGCTGCTTTTGTAATGGATAGATTCATGCGCATGATTGGCCTGCCCGGCAAGTCGTTTGTACCGATGATAGTCGGTTTTGGTTGTAATGTGCCAGCTATTATGGCGACCAGAACGCTTGAAAATCAACGCGACAGGATTCTTACTAATCTGATGAATCCATTTATGTCTTGCGGAGCCAGATTACCTGTTTATGCTTTATTTGCAGCGGCTTTTTTTCCGGTTGGCGGACAAAATCTGGTTTTTGGTTTATATTTGCTGGGCATTGCCGTTGCAGTTTTAACTGGGCTAATCATGCGGCACACCTTGTTTAAAGGTGAGTCAGCACCCTTTATTATGGAGTTACCCGCTTATCATTTGCCAACATTACGTGGGGTTTTTATTAGAACCTGGGATCGGCTAAAATCATTTTTGTTTAATGCGGGCAAGGTGATTATACCCATGGTGTTGGTATTAAACTTTCTTAATGCGCTGGGTACGGATGGCAGTTTTGGGCAGGAAAACAGTAATAAATCAGTATTAAGTGAAATCGGGCGAGCGTTAACCCCGGCGTTTAAGCCTATGGGTATTGAAAAAGACAACTGGCCGGCAACAGTCGGTATTTTTACCGGTGTGTTGGCTAAAGAGGCCGTTGTGGGTACTCTCGATGCCTTATATAGTCAGCTTGCAGCAACTTCTGACGAGTCTTCTGATGACAAGTCAGCATTTAATCTTAAAGAGGCATTACTTGCAGCGTGTGCAACCGTCCCAGAAAATTTAAGTGCTATTGCCGATAATCTTTTGGATCCTCTGGGATTAAATATTGGTGCGCTCGATGACATAGATTCTGCCGCTACTGAGCAAGAAGTCAAGATGGATACTTTTGCAGCCATGCAGCATAGTTTTGACGGTAAAGCGGGGGCATTTGCATACCTGTTATTTATTTTACTTTACGCCCCGTGTGTTGCAGCAACCGCAGCCATTTATAGGGAAACTAATGCGGGATGGACGTTATTTGTTGTATTTTGGACTACCGGCATTGCTTATATGTCAGCCACTATCTTTTATCAGACCATGACATATAGCCAACATCCTGATTATTCATTGGTATGGATTGGTGGATTAATCAGCGCTTTTTTATTGGTTTTATTGGGGTTATGGCTAACCGGAAAAAATACTTTTACAAAACACACTCAGGAGTCAATAAGTGATTTTATCTGATTTGCGTAGTTATTTAAAACAACAGCACCGAGTCGCTTTAGCTGATTTGGTCAATCATTTTAGTATGGATGCCGATGCCTTGCGCGGTATGCTGGGTAAATGGATGAGCAAAGGAAATGTGCGGAAATTGTCAAAGGAAACTTCCTGTGGCACCAGTTGTTGTAAGTGTGATCCGGCTTTGACAGAGTTCTATGAATGGGTTGATAAGTAAGCTGATGTCTTGCGTTATCAAAATTTTATGTAACCAGTTATGCGCTTTTTTTCGCATAAACAGATAGGATTTCGTAGAAAGATAATAGCTAGAAAATTTTTAGTTAAAAACTTACTGAAAAACAAACAAATAACAAAACGCCAACATATCATGATGATCTTTATGGTAGAATGGCTTAATTGCCCCGATAGCTCAGCTGGATAGAGCGGTCCCCTCCTAAGGGACAGGCCGGTGGTTCAAATCCGCCTCGGGGCACCACACAAATTACACAGATAGAGATCGCGAATCTGTGTTACCAATAACGTTCACTATCCCGCCACTATAAAAATACGCCAATCGCTTTTAGAAACACTTGCAATATATTTACATATTGTTGATAAGTCGCGTTCTTGGCAAGAAATTCATTTTTTATACAGTGCTGCAAGATACTAATCAATAGCAGCCATCAATTGAGACACAATACATGCCATTTTCAAAACTCGGTTTATCAGATCCACTTTTACGTGCTATTGCTGATGCCGGTTACTTAACTCCATCTCCTATTCAATTACAGGCCATTCCTGCCGTATTAAACGGTCATGATTTGCTTGCTGCCGCGCAAACAGGTACCGGTAAAACAGCTGGCTTTGCTTTACCGATTTTGCATCGTTTATCACAACATGCCTACGGTCCCAATCGTCCGATCAGAGTATTAATATTAACGCCAACCCGCGAACTTGCTGCCCAAGTCGGTGAATCAGTCAACAAATATGGTGTGCATTTACACCCACGATTAAAAACTGAAGTGGTATTTGGCGGGGTAAAAATCAATCCACAGATGATGCGCTTAAGAGGCGGCGTTGATGTGCTGGTAGCGACTCCGGGTCGTTTACTGGATTTGGTTAATCAAAATGCAGTTAAGCTGGATAAAGTAGAAACATTGGTTCTGGATGAGGCAGATCGAATGTTGGATATGGGTTTTATTCGGGATATTCGTAAACTAATTGCTTTGCTGCCAAAAAAACGCCAAAACCTGTTGTTTTCAGCAACTTTTTCTGAAGATATACGTAAGCTTACAACGGGCTTGTTAGTTAATCCGATAAAAATTGAAGTGGCCGCTCGTAACACTGCAGCAGAAACCGTCGAGCAAATTGCTTATCTCTGTAATAAAGCTAATAAAACCGAACTGCTTTGCCATTTGATAAAAACCAATAATTGGCAACAAGTTTTGGTATTTACCAGTACCAAGCATGGTGCCAACCGACTGACTGAAAAACTCAACAAAATTGATATAAAAGCGGCTGCCATTCATGGTAATAAAAGCCAGGGTGCAAGAACCAGTGCCTTGTCAGGTTTTAAAGCCGGCGAGATCAGAGTATTGGTTGCTACCGATGTGGCGGCGCGAGGTATTGATATTGCCTTGCTTCCGCATGTTGTCAATTATGAATTGCCACGCGCTCCTGCCGATTATGTGCATAGAATTGGTCGTACCGGCAGGGCAGGTATAGAAGGGCAAGCGATATCGTTGGTATCGCATGATGAGCGTGATGCTTTGCGGATGGTTGAAAAATTGATTGGTGCGCCGATTAAACGTGAGCAGATTGTCGGTTTTGAACCGGCCGATGTTGCACCACCGATGCCTCCTGAGCCTCCACGCGCGCCTCGGCCACCCAGAAACTCAAATCAGGCGCGTAAACCTTCGGGCAATTCAAATAACAGGCCCCGCTCAAGAAGCAGCGTTTAAGTTATTATATCTATTCACCCTAAAAGTTAATTTTTTGGGATGAACCAGATTAGCGATCAAGAAATGGCCAGTCTTGCCTTGCAAATTAAGCAATGGGGTCAAGAGCTGGGCTTTCAGCAGGTTGGTATTACTGATACTGATTTATCGGCTGCAGAAGGACATCTGGATAATTGGTTGGCAAATAATTTCCATGGTGAAATGGATTATATGCAGCGGCATGGCCTAAAACGTAGTCGGCCTGCTTTACTGCATGAAGGCACCGTCAGAGTTATTTCTGTGCGAATGGACTATCAGTCAGAGTCAACTGCCGCCATGAACCAGTCTCTGGCTGATCCGACTTCAGCTTATATCTCACGCTATGCCTTAGGTCGTGATTATCACAAAATGATGCGCAACCGCTTGCAAAAGTTGGCTGATAAAATACAGGCCGAAGTGTCTTTATTTTCACAAAAACCGGTATTTAATTCAGGCATGCGTGCTTTCGTTGATAGTGCACCTGTCCTGGAAAAAGCGTTGGCTGAAAAAGCGGGGTTAGGTTGGATCGGCAAGCATTCCAACGTCATTAATCGCAAAGCCGGATCGTGGTTTTTTTTAGGCGAAATTTTTATTGATTTGCCCTTGCCAATAGATAATCCTGCCACAGCCCATTGCGGTGTCTGTAATGCCTGTCTTGATATTTGTCCAACCAAGGCAATAGTTGCACCTTATCAAGTTGATGCGCGACGCTGTGTCTCTTATTTAACCATTGAGCTACACGGCTCAATTCCTGAAGAATTCAGACCGTTAATAGGTAATCGGATTTATGGTTGTGATGACTGCCAGATTATTTGTCCGTGGAATCGCTTTGCCCAAATAACCGCTGAAGCTGACTTTAATCCCCGGCAGCAACTTAATACCCAACAATTATTAGAAGTTTTTGCCTGGAGTGAGGAAATGTTTTTAACAAAAACAGAGGGCTCAGCAATACGCCGTATTGGCCATGACCGCTGGCTGAGAAATATTGCTGTCGCTTTGGGTAATGCACCGCGATCACCGCGAATTATTGAGGCCTTAAAGCCTGTGCTGACAGATCATTCTGAAATGGTCAGAGAACATGTGCAATGGGCATTAAATCAACATGTATAGTAAATTAGCTATTTAAAATCGTGTAAATCTTTGGGTGAAACATTATCCACCCAAAGAATCGTTTAAATTTCTTTATAAAATCGATAACTTGTTTTTTTTAATGGGCCGTATCGTGATGCCATTTTGGCATTAAAATAATGCTGTTAGGATTAAGTCCTTGCTCTTTAAAGGTATCGATACTGGCGATTTTTTTAAAAGTTGTCATATCAATTACCGACAAAGAACCGTCATTCATGTCGGGAAGATCCAGAAAATTATTCTCTACAATCGCATAGTGTTCATCAGGTGAAAAGACGACATGATGAGCACCGGGGGCAGTTGGTATAGACTTTAATAACGTAGGTTTTAATACCGATTGGCTGATATCAAAGACATTGAGATGACCAGGTTTGGCTGTGGTGATATACATCCGATCATGCTTGTGGTTGAAGTAAATCTCCAGCGGTACGCTTTGCGTTAACGAATTAAATTCGTAAGCTTGCTCGAAATCAAAGGTTTTATTGGCAGCATTCCACTGCCCCGTCCAAATAGTCCCACCAAACATCGTTGTGACATACGCCAATGGTGGATTTGCTTCGGGCAGAAAAACGGCCTCTACTGTAGCAACACCGGAAGGTGAGGGTTTGTCTGATAGTTTGTGCGTAGATAATACGTTACCGGTGCTGGCTTCGATGACGGTAACTGTTTCGCCTGGTTCACCCAAGTCGGATGGGCGAATCGTACTGGTAACCATGATACGGTCAATATTATCTTGCAGGCCGATACCGTGCGGATAACGAATATGCGTAGTTTTTGATTCAGCAGCGATGACTTTAACCGGTTGATCGGTGTGGGCATTACCGACAATGACATTGCTGGTGCCCATACAGGTCAGATGCCAGGTTTTTTTGTCATCAGAAAACACCATGTCTTCACTTACCTTGCATTCAGGTATATCAATTTTTTTGATGTGATAGGGTACATGCTTCATATCCATAACATGAAGGGCACCATTTCCTAAAGAGGTAATATAGGCTTTGCTTAGGTCTTTGTTATAAAAAATATGATGTGCAACCAAGTCGTCTGGTAGCGGTATATTATTTAAAATTTTGCCGAAATTTTCGGACTTCGGATCAACATCTATAATCGCTATTCCCTCACGTCTTGGGGTTTGTGGTTTACTTTCGTAATTAACCATCGCTAATATTTCTGTCTGTCCGGTTACCGGAATGAGCGCTAAAAAAGCCACCCCGATCAGCATGGATTTTGTTTTTTTCATGGTGTTATTCCTCATATTTTGATAAAAGTGCTAATAATTTAGTAAGTTATCGTCTTTTTTTAGTATTATTAGGTGCTTGTTGTGCTGGTTTATTGGTCAGATAAACTTATGTATTTTTGAGATAAATCAAGTTTTAACAGCTCAGTTACGATTGGAGAAATTATGGCTTTTTACCAAGAGATACCTTATTAAAATTAAGGTGACCGGTCATCTCATTTTTAATAATACCATTAACATTTATAAAAATCACTAAATAAATCCGGGCAATATCTTTACTTGTCCGGTAGTGCAGTTACATCTGTTGGCAATGCAAATCCTTAGTACCAAAAGATTGGTTTTAGTGATCTGTTCGTGGCGAGAGCGCTTGATAAAGTCGCTACATAACACAGTTAATTAAAGCTGTTTTTTGTTGGTAGCAGGAGATGTTTACGATACCGAAGCGATGATTATCGAGACTGGATGGAATAAAAATTCAAGTTTTTAATTTGATTTCGGCGAATTTAATGAGAGATTCTCAGCTAAATAATTTTGATATTAACAGATACCACCCCTTCAAGGTATGGTATCTGTGACTCATTCAGGTCAAGTGTCAGTATTTTGATGTAACAGGGTTTGTAGGGTTTTATGCGCTTTTTCAAACTCAAAGTCCTTGATTTGCCGGGCAAGTTCTTCGTAGGCTAACCCTAAGGTAGAGCGGAGTGACTCCGAGTAATTATCAAATAACGGAATAGCAGCAGTATCACTTTCCGCCAGCAAGGTATTTAGTTTTTTTAGTGCTATTCTTAGGGTTACTTGCTCTGAATGTGCGTTATTCGCGGGAGTGGGAGTAGATGGCAGGGCAGAGCTAATAGCCATGAGTTCAAGATTAATAGCATTCATTTCAAGGTGAATATCGTCATTTTTAACCGTTTTATACTCACTGGCCTCCAGCCTGGCTTCTAGATGAGTGACTATTTTTGCCAGATGATCAAGCCCCAGAGTGGCTGCCGAGCCTTTAAGCGAGTGAACCAGGTGTTTGGATTCCTTGTAGTTGCCATTATCGAGACTGGTGGCCACCAGTATCATGTCATTGGCATGTAGATCAATAAAAAGCGCCAGTAATTCCAGATATCTTTCAGCGTTACCGCCCAGTATTGATTGGCAATAGGGCATGTTAAGCCCCGGTATTTTTGCCATATATGCCAGAGCTATTTCATTACTTTTTTCTTGTGTATTCGCTACCGTTAAATCCGTCGCTGTTTTTGAGGGGATTAATTTGGCAAGTGCTTTGGTATGCTTTATATTTATCCCCTTAAATGTATTTTTCATTTTTTGAGGTAGCCATTTTAATAGGGTTGTATAGAGTATTTCAGGATCTATCGGTTTGGTGATAAAGTCATTCATGCCGACTTCTGTGCAAGTACGGCGACTTTCGGCAAAGGCATTGGCAGTTAACGCGATAATGGGTATTGACTCCCATCCTGATAAAGCACGGATAGCCAAGGTCGCATCGATGCCATCCATATTGGGCATTTGCATGTCCATCAGGATTAAATCATAGCTGTTGATTTGTGTTTTTTTAATGACTTCCAGACCATCTGCTGCCGATTCGACGACCATACCTGCACTACGAAGCAGGGCCACAATGATTTCACGATTAATATTATTGTCTTCTGCCAACAGCAGTCTTGCACCTTCGTGATTTAGTCGCAACTGCGCCTCGGCCTCTCCCGGATTCATGATTCTGGATACATTTGGCATAATGCCTTGGCCGCGCTGCAGGCGAGTAGTGAACCAGAAGGTACTACCGATATTTGGGGTGCTATTAACACCAACTTCCCCTCCCATCAGTTCTACCAAGCGTCGGGTGATGGCTAATCCAAGACCGGTACCACCATATTTGTCTGTGCTGGAGGTACTAAGTTGTTCAAAAGGCTGAAATAGTCGAGGTATATTTTCGGGCGAAATGCCGATGCCGGTGTCGATAACCTCAAAGCGCACCAAGAGCTCGTCACCATTCTCTTCCAGTAGCTTGGACCGTAGTGTGATCAAGCCTTTGTCGGTAAATTTGACAGCATTGCCGGCATAGTTAAGCAGAGCTTGGCGTAGTCGCATGGGGTCACCTCGCAACCATAAGGGGACGGTACCATTATCGATCTGGATAGGGAGAAGCCCTTTATTTCGTGCCGATTCGTCTATAATTAACCTGACATTGTCGAGAATATCGGTGAGCTGAAAGTCAGTGTTTTCCAGTTCCAGTTTACCTGCCTCGATTTTTGATATGTCAAGAATATTGTTGA
The DNA here is from genome assembly GCF_022788635.1 of Methylobacter sp. S3L5C. Lineage (NCBI taxonomy): Bacteria > Pseudomonadati > Pseudomonadota > Gammaproteobacteria > Methylococcales > Methylococcaceae > Methylobacter > Methylobacter sp. S3L5C. Next base: position 2,527,766 of record NZ_CP076024.1, read on the forward strand.
TAATGGCTAGTAAATGATGTGCTGCAGTATCGATTTTACTGAGTTTTTCGGCTTGTTCCGGTATCAGTTTAGAACGGCGCAGCAGATAAGTGAGGCTGATAATGGCCGTCATAGGAGTACGAATTTCGTGACTGATGTTGGTCAGAAAAGTACTTTTGGCCCGATTGGCAGTTTCAGCGGCTTCTTTGGCTTTTGCCAGCTCAGCGGTGCGGGAGAACACAAGTTGTTCGAGGTGATGGCGGTGCTGATCAAGTTCAACTTCATTTTTCTTGCGCTCGGTAATATCGCTTAGCACAATGCGGCAGAAACCTTTGTTCTCGGTTTCTTGCGCGCTTGCTTCTGCCAGTTGTGCCCAAATTTGTGTGCCATCGTGTTTAACCATTCGTAACTCGCAAGACTGTGGTTCACCCGTTTGAGATAGCTGTTTACGGTGTAGATAAAAAATATCCTGATCCGCCTTGAAGATAAAGTGGGCGAGTGGCTGGCGAGTCAGCATGTGTCTGTCTACGCCCAGCAAGGTAGCGGCCTTGAGGTTGGCTTCCAGGATCAAGCCTTGTTCATCAAGTGTGCAATAGCCTACCGGAGCCAAGTCATAGAGATCAAAATAGCGAGCCCGTGCGTCACCTATTAATAGTTGTGCTTGGCGCAGTTCTTCATTTTGCATTTCCAGCTCAATCTGATGTACACACAGTTCGTGCAGCATATTGCGTATAGCTTCGGGTGACAGGTCATCAAGAATGTCCATGGACGCAGTCGGCTTTTCCTGCAAAACCAATGCTTCTGCCTGTTGGCGTAAAGTCGGCACAGGGACTGGTGAAGACTGGTTGCTTACCTTGTTATTCTTAATGGCCATTTGGTGTCTCTATTAGTTGAGCATTTTTTGATTCTATCAATCGAGCGGTTGTGGCAATGGCATACACTTCCTCTACTTCGTTCACCAAAGCTGTGGCGATTATCCAGACATTTACGGTAGCACCTGCCTTGGTAACTCGTTGTGTATAGTATGGCTCCAGGGTTTTAGTGGCGCTAATTTGATTATCTTTGGTTAATGCCTGTTCTTGCTGGTCTTTAAGAATTAGATCGCGCACGTTCATTTTTAGCGCCTCAGCTTCACTCCATCCATACAATTTTACGGCTCCTGGGTTCCAGGCCAAAATATGGCCATTAAGATCCTGTACGGTGATGGCATCAGTAGCATCGCGAACGACTATCGCCAGGCGACGCAGTGCGTCTCGCGCCTGCACAATCTCAGTGATGTCGACAAAGGTAATTACTACGCCTTCAATAATATTATCGAGGGTCCGATAAGGCTGGATACGCATGGCAAACCACTTGTAATCTGCTGTCTGTACATCTACTGCTTTAGGAATCAAAGTATTTAGAACGCCATTAGTATCCTCCATGAGGCGGTCGTAACCAACCAAATTGAGAGCCAGGTGGCTTACCGGTCGGCCTACGTCGTTTATGAGCAGGTTCATGATTTTGCAGGCAGTTGGGGTAAAGCGCAAAATACGCAGTTGCAGGTCTAAAAAAATGGTGGCAATGCCGGTCCCGGCCAGCAGATTATTCATATCATTGTTGGCTCGGGATAAATCTGCCAGCTTGGTTTGTAATTCGGCATTGACAGTCGCGAGTTCTTCATTAACTGATTGCAATTCTTCTTTGGAGGTTTCCAATTCCTCGTTGGTTGATTGCAATTCCTCGTTGACTGATTGCATTTCTTCATTTGAGCACTTTAATTCTTCGTTGGAAGTTTCCAATTCCTCGTGAAAGGCTTGCATGTACTCGTCTTTTTGTCGTAATTGCAGCTTTAGCGCCTTGATGCGCTCGTCTGTCTCTAATTCGGTGCTTGGTGTGCTTGGCTCTGTGTTTGTTTCAGTAGTTTGTGTGCTGAGTATTCCCTGCGCTTCTTCCAGCGTAACCAGGTATAGAGACGTTGTTGTTGTTGTTGTTGGGCTTAAGGTTACCGGATGTATGGTTAAGTTGACTAAAGTAAAGTGACCGTTAGTTTTAACGCGCAGACCAGGAGAGTATATGCTTTCAGATAATCTTACCGCTTTGTGCAGGCTGGTGGTCAAGTCCAGCTTTAGTCCTTCACGGGCCATTTTCAGAATGTTATTGATGCCGGACTCGCCAGGAGTCGGCTCCAGATACCTGCCGGTACGGCCATGTAAATAGAGAATGTCGCCCTGATTATTAACGAGGGCGCTGGCTGGCGCGACATGTTGTAACAGTGCTTGTTCCGTCAGTTCTCGTAATGATAGTTTTGCGGTATGGTTTGTTTTTCCGGGAGCTCGCAGTAGCGGAACTTCATGCGTCGTCATTTGCTGCATAAAATTACCGGTATGTTTGTTTGGTTTGTTATAAGTATATTCTTTACGCTTGTACAGCTTGGCCTTGCGGTCGAGTACGATAAATACATCATCAAACTCACCCACGCTTTCGGAACTGCCAAGAAACAGGGTGCCGCCAGGATTTAGCGCGTAGTGAAATAGCGGTATAAGTTTTTTTTGCAACTCTGAGGTCAGATAAATCAGCAGGTTTCGGCAACTGATAAGGTCAATTTTGGAGAAGGGAGGATCTTTAATGACGCTGTGTTCAGAAAAAACCAACATATCGCGGATATTTTTATGAATCCTGTAGCCGTTGCCGTCAGACTCAGCAGTAAAAAATCGGGCCAGGCGGTTCGGCGAAATGTCAAAGGCAATACTGGCCGGATAAAGGCCGGCGCGAGCAGTAGTAATTGCCTGATGGTCAATGTCAGTAGCGAAAACTTGTACTTTGTAACTTTGCTTGATCAGCTCCAGATACTCTTGGACAAGAATGGCGATAGAATAAGCTTCTTCGCCGGTAGAGCATCCGGTAGACCAGATGCGAATCGTTGTAGCTATGGGCTTGTCGATAAAAAGTGTCGGGATGATCTGTTTTTCAAGTGCCATAAAGGCATCCGGATCGCGGAAAAAATTGGTCACGCCGATTAACAGGTCGGCAAATAACGCATTGACCTCGGTCGGATTCTGTTGCAAAAACTTGAGGTATAGATCAATGTTATCTATTTGATGTACTGCCATTCGTCGTTCAATCCGACGATAAATTGTTTTGGGTTTGTAGAGGGAAAAGTCATGACCGGTTAGGCCCCGCAACAGCACGAAAATCTTGTTTAAAACTGCCTCGCTGGGTACCATAGGTGTGTTGATTAACTCAGAGCGGTTGATAAAGGCGTGCTTGACATAGGTGATGAGTTGGGCAGGCATCTCGGCTGGCGGCATTACGTAGTCTACCAGGCCAGTGGCAATAATACTGCTCGGCATACCGTTGAATTCAGTAGATTCTGTATTCTGCGCTATAACGATGCCCCCTTCGGCCTTGATGGCTCTTGCGCCCGATGTGCCATCGCTGCCGGTACCTGAAAGTATAATGCCGATGGCACGTTCATGCTGATCTTGGGCGAGTGAGCGAAAGAAAAAGTCAATAGGCAGGCGCTGGCCGCGTGGTGCAAAAGGCATCAGCAATTGCAGTGTACCATTCAGTAGTGCCATATCGCGATTGGGTGGAATTATATAGGCACAGTTGGGTTGTACGTGCATACCGTTCTCAACTTCATAGACCTTCATGCGTGTATAGCGCTGGATGAGATCAGTGAGGATGCTGCTATGGTCCGGAGCCAAGTGTTGTACCAAAACAAAAGCCATGTCAGGGTCTGTGTCCGTAGGCATGCCAGAGAAAAATGCCTCAAAAGCTCCCAGTCCGCCAGCTGAGGCACCGATGCCGACGATCGGGAAAACCGTAACCGGTTTGTCAACCGTTTCTTGCGCATTATGGCTGGTTGGTTTTATGGCTTGTCCGTCGTTTGTTTTGGCATCGCCGGAAGCTATTGTGGTATTTTTATTGTTTTCCTTGCGGGTCGTCATGACAATTTCCTGGTTTGAATGTTTTGGTCAGCGGTTACTGTGTGGAGATTAAGATTGCTATCAAGATTAAGATAACGCTCGGCGATGGCGACGAAATCGTCAAATCCGGCCAGAAAAGCATCGGTCATGTCGGGATCGAAGTGCTTGCCGCGGCCTGCAGCAATAATGTTGCGGGCTTGATTGTAGGACATTGCCGGCTTATAAGTACGGGCTGAAATTAGTGCATCAAAAACGTCGGCAATAGCCATCAGGCGAGCAGAAACAGGAATGTCATCTTTTGCCAGTCCGTCAGGATAGCCGCTACCATCCCATTTTTCGTGGTGCCAGTGGGCGATTTCTTTGGCCAAAGTAAGAAATGCCAAGTGTATATCAATATCCTGTTCGGCCTGCTCGATGGCATCGCTACCTAACTTGGCGTGGGTTTGCATGATAGCCCATTCCTCAGAGTTAAGTTTGCCTGGTTTGTGCAGAATATGATCGGGAATGCCAACTTTACCAATATCGTGCAATGGCGCAGATCTGGATAACAGATTAATATAGTTATCAGTAAGCGTAGCAGCAAAGCGAGGATGTAGGATTAAGCCATTGGCCAGTCGCTGGATATAGCCCTGGGTGCGTAAAATATGATTGCCGGTTTCCAGATCACGGGTTTCAGCTAAACGCGCCAGCGCCTGAATACTAACCCGTTGGGTGAAATCGTTCTCGGTCATACGCCTGGTAACTTCGGCTTCAAGGGTTGCATTCTGGTCTTTCATCCAGTCACGTGCCAATTTGGCTTCAAGTTGGGTATGCACTCGAGCCAGTACTACAGCCGGTATGATGGGCTTGGTTATATAATCGGCAGCGCCAAGTTGCAGGCCGCGTTCTTCATCACCTATATTAGCCAAAGCGGTAAGAAAAATAACGGGAATGTCACTGGTTATGGGGGTATCGCGTAATTGTTTAAGTACCTCGTAACCATCCATGTCCGGCATCATAACATCCAGTAAAATTAGATCCGGCTTAGGTAGTCTGCCAGCTATGTGGCAACCACTTTCACCAGTAGTTGTTGCCAGTACCCGATATTTTGGGCGTAGTAGCTCACTTAATACAGACAGGCTTTCTGAGGCATCGTCAATAATCAGAATGGTAGTATTAGTTTCGCTAATCATGCGCCTGTATTCCTTGAGTTTTAAGCTGTATTTTAAACCTTTTAATGTTTTTGAAAAGCTGATTATTTGTTATGAGGTTAGCGAGATGGGGCAGGAAGTTTAAGTATTAGTTTAAAAATGTGCGGACTGTTCAAAAATAAGTAAATGGTGGGTATATCTGTCATCATTTACTTATTCTTGAGCCAATTCAAGGAAGCTATTGTTGACACAATTTTTTTATAGGCGAGTTATTGGCTATATTTGGTAGTCAGCTTTTAAGGGGCAATTCGCTGTTATTTGTATAGCTTTGAACGGTGAAGAAATTTTTAAAATACGGCATGAAACTAATGGTAGTGGGGATTGAATAGAAGCAATAAATAGCGGCGGCTTCGCCTGTTGAAACGCCCAGCAACCATTGCGGCATAAATAAAGTCATCAGGGCCATAAATAAATGATAACTGGAAATTTTCCAGTTATTTTTCCAGATAAAGCCACTTAATGCCAGCGCAAATAGCGACCCGTGAGTAACAAAGGTTCCAAATGCACTCGCGATGTGATAGCCGATATGATAAGTTCCCATAAACAAACAGGAAACCATATTGCCAATAAAATTAGGTGTAGTATCAAAAATTTGCAGATTTTTTGGCAGAAAAGAACACACCAGGAATAAACAGCTTAAAGTTGCTCCAAATAATGTGGCATGTTTAAGTGCAGATTTATCAGATGAGTAGGTGGCGAGTGCTGGCATAATCGCTAGTGCCTGCATACTGATATGATAAGTTGATAATTCACTTAAAAAAAGATTAGGCCCGTAGCCACATTGATCGGCAACCGGGTAGGCAAAATATTGAATAAATTCCATGAGTGAAAAATGAAAAATAGCATAAGATCTTGCCACTCTTACCCAAAAGGATTCAGTTTTATCAAGAAAAGTCACGCTTGAAGCTGCAATTCCTATAACACCGAGCCCCAGTGACATGTCAGCACTAAAACACATAGTTTTTACCCAAAATAAAAAACAGTATAATAAAAAAAACCAGTAACACAACGTATTAAGGTGATTTCCTGTGAATAATAGTCCGGCTTGTTGATCTTTTTATGTATTTGCTGCGTTGTCAAAATAGTTACGTAGCCAGCTACGAGCTTGTTTTTGCGCCTCGGCAACTGCTCCTGCGTCTCTTAAGAAGCCTGCTGTTGGTAACCTCAATCGCTTTCCAGATGCCGTTCTACCTTCTGCCCCCACATGGCTACGTACCTCCAGTATAATCACCGGGGATGTGGTTAATGCAGAGTTTGCAGGAGCAAATATCTGTCCTTGCCGTCGTTGTAAATAAACAAAAAAAATCCTGCGTCACTTGGGGTTATTCATTCTTGTATATCAGCTAAAGTTATTAAAGTGGTTGTGTTGTGCGTGTAAAAGATCAAAAGAAGTGAATGGTACGTTTTACTTGCTACATTCATGGTCGCTTTAAAAGTAATATTTCCCTCCGACAGGTTCATTGGCTTTTTTACTTGAGAATCTTTAACGGTTTTATGAATTATGCGAGTCACCCAAATTGCGCATTTGTCTGAGTATCCAATTTTGTCTTCTGATGACATAACTGGAAGGGTTTGCTGCCTTTAGCTGAAGGGGGTTGGGTAATGTAGCTGCAAGCATCGCTGCTTGTGAACGGCTGAGATTTTTTGCCGAAGTATTAAAGTAGTGTTGGCTTGCTGCCTCTATACCAAATAAATGATCACCAAATTCAGCAATATTCAGGTACACCACGACTATTCGTTGCTTACTCCAAGCTATTTCTATAAGTAAAGTAAACCAGGCTTCCAAGCCTTTACGGATAAAGCTTTTGGATGGCGTTAAAAATAAATTTTTGGCAACTTGTTGGGAAATGGTGCTGGCTCCTCTCAAGTGTCGTCCGCCATTGATGTAAGTAGTAATTGACGAGCTTATGGATTGTAGATCAAAACCAAAGTGCTGGTAAAACTGTTGATCTTCTGAGGCAATAACGGCAGTGGGTGCATTTGAGGAAATATCTTGTGCACTGATCCATTGATAGCTAATAGGCTTGAAGGTGTGGTCTTTAATCAAGTCTTCATAATGTCGATACAACATAAAAGTCGAAGTTGGCACCGGCAGCCACTTTAATAAAATAACGATAGCAATAGATGAGACAACAAAAAAAAGCAGGCTATTTCGCAGTATTACACGTAGTGATAATCGGTAATTGTCAATGTAGTTGTCGCCTCGACGGTTAAATCTTACTCTGGTTTGTTTTCTAAATAATCACTTCCTTGGTAGCATTTTTTTGTTTAGACCTTGTCTGGGTTAAGGTGGGCTGTCTGGATTTTTTCCCAATTACGGGAACTTCCAGTCCAGCGTTGCGGATGTTTAGCACGTGCTGCTTCGTAGACGACTTTACGGTTATCCAGAAGCTTGTCGTCCAAGCCTTCATGGCGTTGCGCTGGAGTAATAAACCGAATAGCGCTGTGACGATGCTCATGGTTGTACCATTCCACTAAGCTTGTGACCCACTGACGCGCTTCCGTAACATCGGCGAACGGCTTTAGCGGATAGTTAGGACGATATTTCAAGGTCTTAAACAACGATTCTGAGTACGGATTATCGTTGCTAACCGATGGCCGACTAAACGAAGGCATGACACCCAGTTGTTGCAAGGTCGCCAGCATAGTCGATCCCTTCATCGGACTGCCGTTGTCAGAATGCAGGATAAGCTGTTCTGCCTGTATCCCTTCACGATGACAGAGATCACGTAACAATTCGCCAGCCAAGGCGCTGTTTTCTTCTTCATACACCTGCCAACCGACGATCTTTCGGCTGAAAATATCAACAAATAGATACAGATAGAAAAACTGTCCACGGATCAGTGATGGCAGATAAGTAATGTCCCAACTGTACAGTTGATTAGGTGCTGTAGCACATGCCGCGCGTGGCTTTGTTCGTGTTTGAGCCGGACGTTCGCTACGCCGATGGGTAAGCTGTTTTTCCTCGCGCAGGATGCGATAGAAGGTCGACTCAGACGCCAGATAGCTACCTTGGTCGGCCAGTCGTGGCACGATCTGACTCGGTGGCAGATGACCAAATTCATCTGAATTAGCGACGATCAGCACCTCGGCACGCTCGATTGCTGTTAGTTTGTGTGGCGGTTGATAGTCACGCAAGGGGCGTTGATCGCAGTGAATCGTCTCACCTGTCTGCCAGCGTTGTAAGGTACGCTCACTAAGTCCTAATACTTCACAGGCTTTAGCTTGACGTGCTCCCGCAGTTACTGATTCATTAAGTAAAGCAATCACTTGTTCGCGCTCTTCGTGGCCAGTCATTCGACCTCTCCCCCCAAGAGCGCCCGGAACTTTTTTTGCAGTACCAACAGCGCTGCGGCTTCTGCTAAGGCTTTGTCTTTACGCAATAAATTGCGCTCAAGGCTTTGGACTTCTTCTTTCAATATACGCAGGACCCGCGCTTCTTCACGCTTGTCTACTAAGTCATCCTGGCGGCAGAAATCAGCTTTCCATTGTTCCAACTGATGAATAAAAACGCCGCGTTCACGACACCAGGCATTTAAGTCTTCACCGATCAAATTATAGGTTTTTTGTAAAGCAGTAAAGCGTTCTTCAGAGCTCCAATCTTCGGGACGCTTTGATTTTAGCGGTGCAAGTTTGACGTCCTGTTCCTTCTGTTTCATCCAAGCCTTCAAGGTTGTTAAATGGATATTCAATTCGTTTGCGACGGACTGAACTGATTGGTCATTACTACGATTGTATACTTTTACCAGGGCCTGCTCTCTGAAGCCTACTGAATACCTTTTATATTTTTTCATTTCTACTCTCAAATTTTATTTTTTCTTAAAAGTTGAGGCGACAACTATTCTGACGCAGGGGGTAATGACTGGGCTTGACTGGGCTGTATGTGTCGGGATTTTTTTGCCAAGTTATTGTTAATGTTCGTTTAAGAAAAATATTGTTGAGTATGATAAAGCCTTTGCTTATGTTTGAATACAAGCCCTCTGTTATTTTTGTAACTGAATTGCGTCACTTAAGGTTACTTCGGTTTGCCAGCCGCCACCCAAAGCTTTATATAAAGCAACCAGATCGTTTGACAGTTGGGCTTCACTATCGACCAGATTGCGTTGCGCCTGAAAAAGCGCCTGCTGGGTTTGGAGTACATCCAGAAACATTGATAAACCTTTGCTATAGCGCTCATCGGCCATTTGCACCGCGAGTTCACTTGCGGCAACGGCTTGAGCAAGTGCCTGGTGTCTGTGTTGCTCATTTTTATAGGCTACGAGTGCATCTTCGACTTCTTTAAAAGCGGTTAAAACAGTTGATTGGTAGGAGAGAAAGGCTAGGTCAAATTGCGCATTTTTACTTTTGATGTTGGCGTTAATTCGTCCCCAATTAAAAATGGGTAAGGTTAACGATGAGGCAGTAGACCATGATTTACCAATGGGAGTGAAGTCTGTAATGCGCGTATTTTGCAGACCTATAAACGCTGACAGATTCACTCTCGGATACAGTTCGGCAGTCGCAACACCGACATTGGCGTTGGCCTCGGCAATTTTTCGTTCAGCATAACGAATATCGGGCCTGCGCAATAATAGTTCAGAGGGGAGGTCGGCTATTACAAGGCTGGTCATTACTGGAATGGGAGCTGAATTATCGAGCCGAAGCGCCAGGGCATTCGGTTCCCGCGCCAGTAAGACGCTAAGTGAGTGGATTGATTGGTTAACAACAGTTTCATACATAGGCATAAAAGCTTCAGTAGTCGCTGTCTGGGATTGTGCCTGAGCGACTTCCAGCATGCTTGCGAAACCGGCTTGTTGGCGTATTTGAGTCAGTCTTGCTGTTTCTTGTTGAGAATATAAGTTCTCGCGCGTTATGGCGATTAATTGTTGATTGGTGCGTAACTGGATGTAGTTGCTGGCAACTTCGCCCAGTAGGGTAATCATGACATCTCGGCTGTTTTCTATGGCGCTGTCGACATTAGCGTCAGCGGCTTCTATGGCACGTCTTTCGCCGCCAAAAAAATCCAGCTCCCATTGTGCGTCAAAACCGGATTGAAAAATATTGATGATCTGATTGCCAAAACCCGAGCCGCCAACTGCGCCGGGTGTGCCACCAGTTTGGCCGCTTGCGGAAGAGTTGTTAAGGCGTCGACTGACATTGCTTTTTCCTGTTATGGAGGGCAGGCCTGCAGTAATGGTTACCCAGCGTTGGGCGCGAGCATCTTTAACCCGTACCAAAGCCTGTTTTAAATCCAGATTGGCGGCAATGGCATCGGTGATAAGTCGGTTAAGTATCGGATCATTGAAGCTTTGCCACCATTGATCCCGTAGAATCGAGCTGGTGTGGTTGTCCGGTAATCCGGTATTTCGGTTTTTGACGGTTTCGGTCCATTGTTTGGGGGTTGCGACAACAGGGCGCTGGTAGTCGGGCCCGACAGTACAGCCCCAGACCAGAAAAGTTAAAGGCAGCATGATAAGGCAACGTTTCATGACGAGGGACCTTTAGCATCATTTTGGTTGTTTTCTGAATCCTTATTGGTGGAGTAATCACGGGCTTCAATAAATACATCCATCTGTTGGCCGACATAGACAGGCAGTTGCTTGCGATCAAACCGATACAGCGCCTGCAATACTCGTGTATCAACCCGTTCATTACTGTCGCCGGTCAAGGATTTTTTAGGGATAACATAGGGTTCGACATAGGCCAGGCTTAGGTCGACTTTGAAGCTTCGATTGCCGCGCAGAAAAGCAATGGCTTTGCTGTTTTTGTCGAAGCGCCACGCATCATTCTCGTCAATATCAACCCGCACATGCAACTGATTGAGGTCACCGAGCAATAGTAATGGTGTACTTAAAAAGCCGGTTGGGGCAAACTCACCCGGTCGAATATTGACTTGCAGTACTTCACCTTCGACTGGTGCGCGCACAATAAGACGACTTAAGGTAGTTTCAGTATCTGCCAGGCTGGCTTCTGCTTGTTGTACCAATGCCAACGCACTTTCCAGTCTGGCTTTAGTGATTAGCATAGTGTTGCGCCGTTTAAGCAATTCTTCGGCGCTGATGGCGCGACGATCGGTTACGGCTTCAGCCAAATCACTGAGGGATTTTGCATCATTGAATGTGGCCTTTGCAATGGTAACATCGGCTTTGGCTTTGGCAAGATCTGCACGTTTGATGGCTAATGCCGCAAGTGTATCAATATCATCCAGATAAAAAAGCGGAGCATCCGCTTTAACTTGATCGCCAACCTTTACGGCTATTGCTTTGACAATGCCAGGTAAGGGTGTGCCAATGGCGATATTACGGCTTTGTGCTTCAATGATTCCGGCACCGGCAATAAAGGCTTTAAAGGGTGCAGAGGCAGGCTCTGTGATGGCTTCTGCAATTGGCATAGGATTATTACTATTGATTGCCGTGTAAGTGGCAAATAAAAATCCGGCAACAGCCATTAGCGGGAGTGTGTATTTGATTTGCATGGTTAGGATTTAAGGTTCAAGGCAACAGGTGAAATTCGGTGGGTATAAAGGGCGTGGTGAAAGGGGTCAAGGGCTTGTCGCTTTAATCTTGCTTTCTTTTACCTTAACAATATGCCCGTCATCCATTTCGGCAATACGATCGGCAAAGTCAAAAATACGCGTATCATGGGTAACAATGACTAAAGTTCGGTCTTTTTGCATGGCGACTGCTTTGAGCAGTTCCATCACATTACGCCCGGTTTCATGGTCCAGTGCGCTGGTGGGTTCGTCACAAACAATAAGTCGTGGGTTATGTACCAAGGCACGGGCAATGGCGACACGTTGTTGTTGTCCACCGGAAAGTTGTGAAGGTAATGACTGCCAGCGCTCTCCCAAGCCCACCTGCTCAAGTAATGTTATGGCTTTACGTTCGGCTTCAATGCGTTTCATGCCGTTAATAATAAGTGGAATCGAGACATTTTCTGCAGCATTGAGTGACGGTAGCAGGTTAAACGCCTGAAATACAAAGCCAATGTTTTTTGCCCTAAAATTTAATTTGTCCTTGCTGCGCATGGTAAGTAAATTTTCACCAAATAATTCACAAACGCCTTCATCCTGATCGAGAATACCGGCGATTACTGAAATAAGGGTCGTTTTACCACAGCCGGATGGCCCGACCAACATCATTAGTTTGCCCTCAGCAATCTCCAGATTAATATGATTAAGGGCGGTTACTTTTTGACCACCGGTATCATAAACTTTGACTACGTTTTGACAGCGTACGGCTATACTCGTCATGTTAGCCTTTAAATACAATGGCAGGTTCCAGGCGAATCACTTTGAGTATGCTGATGATGGCGGCAAAAATGCAGATTAAACTAACTCCCGCACCGCTGAACAGTAGTAGTTGCCAGGGAAACTTGAAGGCCAGAATGGTATGGCGCATGGCAAAACCAAATAATGCCGTTAGACCTACGCCTAAACCATAACCGATGCTGCCGACCAGAATCGCTTGTAATAAAATCATGCGTAGTAATGTCCAGTTACTGGTACCCATGGCTTTTAGTACGCCGAATTGCCGCAAATTTTCCAGGGTGAAGTTGTAAAAAGTCTGGCCGGCAATGGCGGCGCCGACAATAAAACCTAACAGTACCGAAATACCAAAATTAATCGGGATGCCTGTGTTGTGCATAAAATATTCATAAGTGAGAGTAATAAATTCTGTCTGGGTATAAGCCGCTAATCCGGTTTTTTCACGGATGCTGCGTGTTAGTTTGGCGAGATCCTGGCCTTTTTTTGCTTTAACCAAGACAAAAGATAACAGTTTACGTTCTTTGGGCGCGTAGCTTTTAGCGCGTGAATACGTTGTGTATATGACGGGTTGCGATTGAAAGGTGCGCGTGACTTTGGCAATGCCGACGACAATCGCGCGGCGATCGTTTAATTCCAGATTGTCGCCTATCTTAAGTGGAATGGCTTTGCCTCCAGGCAGTAGTGAGGGTTTTCCGAGTTTATCCCTGGCACCGTCAATATCGACAATAACGCTATCGCTACGGCGTAAATCATCCAGTTTACCTTCCAGCATTATGGGTGGTCCGCCGATTAAAGTGGCATCATCCAGTCCTACGACATTGCAGGTTTGAAAGGTGCCATCGGTAAGACGCGCTTTTAGTAAGCCTTTATACATCGGCATTGCCCATTCGACGCCCGAGATGCCTCGTACCCGATAAAGTTCGGTATCCTGCAAAGGTTTGATATCATCGACAAATTGTACTTTCGAGTCCATTACCCAGATATCAGGCAAGCCAACATCGGCAATAAAGCTGTAAGTACGTGACATAATGCCCAGAAAAATGGCTGGCTGCTGGGTCATAATTAACGAAGCAAAGGTCAGGCCCATTACTATGCCGATATATTTGCCCGTATCACCCATTAGCATTTTTAAGGCAATATGATTCATGGTGTTGGTTTCTTTGTGTGTTGGGTTGGTTGGGTTACGATAGCTAATGACAGCTGTGTTAAATGTTGGGCATCGGTATTTATGGCAGATTCATTCGCAATCAATTCAGGATACCGATGGTCAATGGCAGGTTTGATAGTAGTTGCTTGAGGTATACTAATGCTTGGATGAGCCGATTGTATAGTTAATGTATTGTCATGGCAATGGATGGTTTCGGATGAAAAATAATCTTGTCTCGATTGAAAATAGTGCTCAAGTCTACCCATTAAAAATACCGAATAATGGTTCAATGGATATTGTCATCAATATTAAGCGTTTTAGGTATATAAGAAAAAAGCCCGGTAAATCAGCATTTATTTATTTCAAAGTCGGGTATGTGTCTAAATTTCTCTTAATATCAGCATTGTCAGGTTGGTGTTTTTTGTACGGGATTGGTTTTTGAGGTTAAAGTAGTCAAAAGTTTAGCTTGGTGGAAGCTACCTAAAAACGTCAATGAAAATCATCAAATTATGTTATTAAAAATCACTTCCAGGCAGGGCCATGGTATCGAAATTAACAACAACTGATCATAGTTCCGATGTTGTCGGGTTGAAATATGTCTACCCGGTTATTTCCCGGCGTATGGGCGGGTTATCTATTGGTATAAATTTTAATACTAATAATGCTTGTAATTGGCGCTGTATTTATTGTCAGGTACCTGAGTTAAAAATCGGGACTGCACCTGCAATGGATTTTAAATTATTGGAAGATGAGTTAAGGTTTTTTCTTGACGACGTAATTAATGGTGATTTTTATCAACGTTTTCATGTTGATAAAAATCAGCAGGTGATTAAGGATATTGCTGTTGCCGGTAATGGTGAACCAACCAGCTTAAAAGAGTTTGCCAAGGCAATCGATTTGATTGGCAAAATAGCAACAGAAGTCGGTGTTTTTCCGCACAGTAATTATGTACTCATTACCAACGGTAGTTTGGTGCATCAAACTAAAGTACAGGCTGGATTAAAGAGTTTAAATTCTTATGGTGGAGAAGTCTGGTTTAAGCTGGATAGCGCTACGGAACAAGGTAGGGCCTTAATTAACAATACTGCACAAAGTTGCAAGGCCAGTGTGGAAAATCTGTTGCTTTCGGCAACGCTGTGTACGACAAAACTGCAAACCTGTTTAGTGGATTATAATAAACAAGGTTTGTCTGATAAAGAAAAGCAGGCCTATCTTAATCTATTAACGGATATTAAAAAAAGTGGCTGTAATTTGCAGACAGTTATGTTGTACACCATAGCCAGGCCTTCGTCACAGCCTGAAGCTTTGTTGTTGGCACCGTTATCCCCGGAAATATTAAATGCATTTGCTGATCAAATTCGGCTTTTGGGTTTTGATGTGTCTGTAAGCATTTGATTGAAATTTTTTAAAAATATTTCTTGTTAAATAAGCAGTATGTCATTATAATTTCCGAGCTAAATGTGCGAATGTGGCGGAACTGGTAGACGCGCTGGATTTAGGTTCCAGTAGGTTATCCTGTGAGAGTTCGAGTCTCTCCATTCGCACCACCCAATTCTACAAAATAAAACGATTCAGCGTTTTATATCCAGCTCTTTTAAGCCGTCTAATCGGTATTCATCAAAACTCTTCTATCAATGTATTGAGGTAAATAAATGCAAGTTTCTGTCGAAAAGACATCCGAATTAAGCAGGAAAATGACTGTTAGCGTGCCCGAAGCCGTTGTTCAGGAGAAAATGGCAGAGCGTTTAAAGTCGTTGGCACGTGAAGTTAAAATTGATGGTTTTCGCCCTGGCAAAGTACCTCAGCAAGTCGTTAAGAAAATGTTTGGCGACAGGGTGCGCGGCGAAATTGCCAGTGATTTAATTAAAGAAACTTACTATGATGCTTTGGAAGGTCAGGATTTAAAGCCTGCCGGTCACCCTCATATAGAGCCTCTGGATGAAACTGACGGCTTTAAATATACTGCCGTGTTTGAAGTTTACCCTGAAATCTCATTGGATGGTGTTGATCAACTGGAAGTTAAGCGCCCTATTGCTACAGTTAGCGATAGTGATGTTGATAGCATGATCGACAAGCTAAGAGATCAAAAGCAAACCTGGCATTTAGTTGATCGTCCAGTTCAAGACCAGGATAATGTTACTATCTGTTTTACAGGTACTACTGAAGGCGAAAACTTTACCGATGGCAAAGTAGAAGATTTTCAGGTAGTTTGCGGCTTGAAAAAAATGATTCCCGGATTTGAAGATAATCTGGTTGGTCTTGAAGCCGGCACCAGTAAAACTTTTCAATTAAGTTTTCCGGAAGATTACGGTAACGAAAAGTTGGCAGGTAAAGCAGCAGAATTTATAGTTGATGTTGTTAAGGTTGAAGAGCCATTGTTGCCCGAGATTGATGAAGAATTCGTTAAAGCATACGGTATTGACGATGGTTCAATTGAGTCTTTCCGTAGCGATGTTAGAAATAATATGGAAAGAGAGTTGGAGCAGGCGTTACGTAGCAAGTTGAAAGGCTCGGTAATGGATGCCTTATATGAGAAGATTCAGTTAGCGGTGCCCAATACATTGGTTGATGTTGAAGTGGAAAACTTGATGAAGCCTTATATCGAAACAGCTAAAAGACAGAAAATGAAGCTGGATGATCTTAAGTTACCAAGAGATATATTTGAAGGCCAAGCCAAACGTCGCGTAGCATTAGGTTTGATTTTGGGTGAAATTATCCAAAAAAATGCGATTCAAATAAATGCTGATAAAGTACGTTCAACCATTGAAGATATTGCCAAAAGTTACGAAAGTCCTGAAGATGTTGTAAATTGGTACTACTCGGATGAAAGCCGACTAAACGATGTTCAGCAAATGGTTTTGGAAGATCAAGCGGTTGAATGGTTGGTTGCCCAAGCAAAAGTATCTGACGAAACGGTCGAGTTTAGTGATGTTATGGATAAACAGCAACAGCAGGTATCTTAAATGTATAGACATCATATAATGAATCAGGCAAAAGCTTTGGAAGCTGCGGGCGGATTGGTTCCTATCGTTATCGAGCAAACTGCCAGAGGCGAACGCTCTTTCGATATTTACTCAAGACTTTTAAAAGAGCGGGTGATTTTTTTGGTGGGTCAGGTTGAGGATTATATGGCCAATCTGGTGGTTGCCCAGTTGCTTTTTCTGGAGTCAGAAAACCCTGATAAAGACATCCATTTATACATTAACTCCCCAGGTGGATCAGTCACTGCGGGTATGTCAATTTATGATACCATGCAGTTTATCAAGCCTGATGTCAGTACGCTATGTATAGGGCAAGCGGCCAGTATGGGTGCGTTGCTGCTGACAGGTGGAGCGAAGAATAAACGCTATTGTTTGCCACACTCAAGGATGATGATCCATCAGCCTTTAGGTGGATTTCAAGGTCAGGCTTCTGATTTTGATATTCATGCAAGAGAAATCCTGTCTATAAAAGATAAGCTCAACAAGATCTTGGCTCACCATACAGGTCAACCTATCGAAAAAGTTCAGCAAGATACTGATAGAGACAATTTCTTGAGTTCTGAAGATGCTGTAAGTTATGGCTTGATTGATAAAGTATTGGCAAATAGATCAGCTGGTTCCGATCTATAAAGGTTGGTATTATTTTGGCATTTTGATATGCTTGGTTCTATAGATTGTTGAAATATCTTTTTGATGTTTGCAGGAGCTGATTTATGAGTAATGATAAAAATGGCAAAGATAGTGAAAAATTACTATATTGTTCTTTTTGCGGTAAAAGCCAGCATGAAGTAAGAAAGCTTATTGCCGGGCCTTCGGTTTATGTCTGTGATGAGTGTGTTGAGCTTTGTAATGACATTATTAAAGATGAGTTGCAGGATGATTCTTCTTCTTTTGGCAGTAACAAACTACCTAAGCCAAGAGAAATAAAAGAAGAGCTCGATGCCTATGTCATTGGCCAGGATCGCGCTAAAAAAATATTGGCAGTGGCTGTTTATAATCATTATAAGCGGTTGCGCAGCAAGTCAAAAAAAGACTCGGTTGAATTGGCTAAAAGTAATATTTTATTGATTGGGCCTACGGGTTCAGGTAAAACTTTATTGGCTGAAACGCTGGCGCGTCTGCTTGATGTGCCTTTTACCATTGCTGATGCCACTACATTGACTGAAGCAGGTTATGTGGGTGAAGACGTAGAAAATATCATCCAGAAAATTTTACAGAAATGTGACTATGATGTAGAAAAAGCTGAAACCGGTATTGTTTATATTGATGAAATTGACAAGATTTCCAGAAAATCGGATAACCCTTCAATTACTCGCGATGTTTCAGGTGAGGGTGTTCAACAAGCTTTATTAAAATTAATTGAAGGTACTATAGCTTCGGTGCCGCCTCAGGGTGGCCGTAAGCATCCCCAAGGGGAATTTTTACAGGTTAATACCGCTAATATTTTGTTTATAGTTGGTGGTGCTTTTGCCGGTTTGGATAGGGTTATTAAAGCTCGATCTGAAAAAGGTGGCATAGGTTTTTCTGCAGATGTAAAAAGCAAAGATGAATCTAAAAATATTGGTCAACTATTTGCAGAAGTTGAATCTGAAGATTTGATAAAATACGGGTTGATACCTGAGTTTGTTGGCCGTTTACCGATAATAGCCACGTTGGAAGAGTTGGACGAGAAGGCGCTTGTGCAAATTTTGACGGAGCCAAAAAATGCACTTATTAAGCAGTATAAGCATTTATTTGAAATGGAAGGCGCTGAGTTGGAGTTTCGTGAGGATTCTTTAACGGCTATTGCCAAAAAAGCCATGGAAAGAAAAACTGGCGCCAGAGGATTGAGGACTATTGTTGAAAATGTATTGCTGAATACTATGTATGAGCTTCCCTCAGTTGACAATATCTCTAAGGTAGTCGTCGATGAAAGCGTTATTTTAGGTGATTCCGAGCCTCTTTTAGTTTATGAGACGGATGTAAAAAAGGTTTCTGCCGAATCTTAACGTTACATTGATTAAGCAACCAGCAGTTTAGGCTGGTGGTTGCGTAATCAATGGGTAAGGTTCGAACCATGTCATTAAAAATTATTAATTTCAACTACTAAATTATCGTGTTTTATTGTTTAGCACAGTACTTAAGATAATTTTTTATCACTTTTTTAGTCAAATTTTTTGTAAATACAACTTCTTTTGTTGCTCTACAGGGCTAATAAATTCTTTCTGTTATCTTTATTTTTAGAGTCTCCAATCGTTAAGTTACGTCGAGACAAAAAAGAATGTCGAGTTTTATCAGCAGGAAAGCCGCCATACCAAAAAATTGATAAGCATTTTTTCATTTTATGGTGAATAGCGTGTGTTAAAAATAATCGATAAAAAATTACTTTAAAGACAAGTATTTTAATTTCACTGCATAGTCTTAAGAATTAAAATGTATGGCTGTTCAGGATGTTTTACTCGCTATTGTTCTTGATATAAGCATGTCCCTTGCATAAGCCAAGATAAGCTTTGTCGGATTAACCAACTTCTGCGTATAAAATCACTTTGCACTATGGGCTATTAATTTATTATCTTTTTTGTAGAGAAGCGATATATTGTATTTCTATTCCTTGCTATTTTAATTAGCGCCCCCATAACCTTCTAATCAAAGAAATCGTTAAAGGTTCCGTTTATGGAAACGCACAAAATGAAAGAGTTACAACAAGTAGATAGCTTGATTCCTGTTTTGCCACTTAGGGATGTAGTGGTTTATCCGCATATGGTTATTCCATTATTTGTCGGTAGGGATAGATCTATTGATGCCCTAGATGCCGCTATGAAGGACAATAAGCAGGTTTTGTTGGTTGCGCAAAAAGAAGCTGAGGTTGACGAGCCGGATTTTACCGATCTTTATGAGGTCGGTACCTTGGCTAACATTCTACAGTTGCTTAAGTTGCCCGATGGTACGGTCAAGGTTTTGGTAGAAGGATGTGAGCGGAGTAAAGTTATACATTATCAAGAAACAGCGAGTTTTTTTTCAGCGGCAGTTGAGAAAATTGATGATATTTTTACTATTTCTGCTCAAGAGCAGGATGTATTGCAACGGACAGTTATCAATTCATTTGATCAATACGTTAAATTGAATAATAAAATCCCGCCAGAAGTTTTAAATGCTTTGTCGGGTATTGATGATCCAAGTCGACTTGCCGATACAATGGCAGCTCATATGACCTTAAAAGTTAGTGATAAGCAGATTATTCTTGAAACCGCAGATATTGAAAAGCGGCTGGAAAATTTAATGACTTTAATGGAAGGCGAAGTTGATCTTCTGGAAATGGAGAAAAAAATTCGTGTGCGCGTTAAGCAGCAGATGGAGAAAAATCAAAGAGAATACTACCTGAATGAACAGATGAAAGCGATTCAAAAAGAATTGGGCGACATGGATGACGTGCCCAATGAAATTGAAGAGCTGGAAAAGAAAATTATCAACGCAGGTATGTCAAAAGAAGCAAAAACAAAAGCGACAACCGAGCTTAACAAGCTTAAATTAATGCCGCCTATGTCTGCAGAAGCCACGGTAGTTCGTAATTATATTGACTGGATGGTTAACGTCCCTTGGAAGAAAAAAAGTAAAGTTAGCCATGATTTAAAAATTGCCGAGCAGGTTTTGGAAGCTGAACATTATGGCTTGGAAAAGGTAAAAGAACGTATTCTTGAATATCTTGCCGTACAACAGCGAGTAAAGCAGCTTAAGGGGCCAATTTTATGCCTTGTTGGGCCTCCAGGTGTTGGTAAGACCTCATTAGGTGAGTCTATTGCCAGAGCAACCAATCGCAAGTATGTGCGCATGTCTTTGGGCGGCGTTAGGGATGAAGCAGAAATTCGCGGGCATAGGCGTACTTATATTGGCTCTATGCCAGGTAAGATTTTGCAGAATCTGGCTAAAGTTAAAACTCGAAATCCGATGTTTTTACTTGATGAGATTGACAAAATGGCGGCCGATTTTCGAGGTGATCCGGCATCTGCACTCCTGGAAGTATTGGACCCTGAGCAAAATCATACTTTTTCAGATCACTATCTTGAAGTAGATTTTGATTTGTCTGATGTGATGTTTGTTGCTACCGCCAATACTATGAACATTCCTCCGGCTCTACTCGATAGAATGGAAGTTATTCGGCTTGCAGGTTATACGGAAGATGAAAAAATAAATATTGCCATTCGTTATTTAATCCCAAAACAAGTGAAAAATAACGGTCTTGAAGAGCATGAGCTTGAGATTTCAGAAACTGCAGTCAGGGATATGATTCGTTATTACTCGCGTGAAGCGGGGGTGCGTAATCTTGAAAGGGATATTTCAAAAATTTGTCGTAAAGTCGTTAAGGCGCTTTTGTTGCAGTCTGAAAAAAATAAAGTTTTAGTCACACCTGATAATCTCGATAACTATTTGGGGGTCAAGCGGTTTAATTATGGGTTGGCTGAAGAGCAGGATCAGATTGGACAAGTTACTGGTCTGGCCTGGACTGAAGTGGGTGGAGAATTATTAACCATTGAAACAGCGGTAATTCCTGGAAAAGGCAAGCATTCGGCAACAGGTAAGCTGGGCGAAGTCATGAAAGAATCTATTGAAGCTGCGATGACGGTGGTTAGAAGTCGCTCCGAGCTTTTAGGGATAGATAATGAGCTCTTTCAAAAAAATGATATTCATGTTCATGTTCCTGAAGGCGCTACCCCGAAAGACGGTCCCAGTGCCGGTATAGGCATGTGTACTGCGATAATTTCAGCATTAACCAAAATTCCTGTGCGGGCTAATGTAGCCATGACGGGTGAAATTACTTTACGAGGCGAGGTGCTTCCTATTGGTGGGTTAAAAGAGAAGTTATTGGCGGCTCATCGTGGCGGTATAACAACGGTTATAATTCCAGCCGAGAACGAAAAGGATTTGGTTGAGATACCTGAAAATATCAAGCAAAACCTTGACATAAGATCGGTTCACTGGATAGACGAGGTATTGGCAGTTGCTTTGCAATATATGCCTGTTCCTGTTGATAAAAAAGCTGATGATGGACAAGGTAAAGCTGAATCTGAACAGGTTCAAACAATACAGTCGGGTCTTACTGCCCATTAGAAATGCTTTGCAGTTTTGTAACTTTATGGTACGAAACCGCAAAAAACATGGCCTCTGAGGGCTTTAAAGCTTGACACTATGTAACTGCAATTGATATAAATACCCGTGTTTCTTGTGTTGCTGCAGTTTTTGTACATAAGAATAAACATAAGGACTTCACGCAATTTACATAAAAATAACTTCCTTAGGGGGAAAAATGAACAAATCTGAACTGATCGATGCTATAGCAGAATCTTCTGGCTTGACTAAAGCCGATGCTGGTCGTGCTTTGGACGGCTTTCTTGGCGCAGTGACAAGTGCTCTAAGCAAAGGTGATTCTGTTGCTTTAGTTGGCTTTGGTACCTACTCTGTAAAAGAAAGAGCTGAGCGTAAAGGTCGTAATCCACAGTCTGGAGAAGAGATTACTATCAAAGCTGCAAAAATTCCTTCATTTAAAGCTGGTAAATCTTTAAAAGATGCTGTAAACTAGATTTTTTTAGTTGAGCAGTTTTAATTCAACATTAAAAAATCCGTTATATAGTTGGCAATTACTTTTAAAGTAGTTTATAATGGGAATTAGTCGGGTGCTTAGCTCAGCTGGGAGAGCATCGCCCTTACAAGGCGAGGGTCGGGGGTTCGATCCCCTCAGCACCCACCAGACTTTGGAGTGGTAGTTCAGTTGGTTAGAATACCGGCCTGTCACGTCGGTGGTCGCGGGTTCGAGTCCCGTCCACTCCGCCAAATTAAAAAACCCCGAACCGATTGGTTCGGGGTTTTTTTTTGCTTCGTAAATTCATTCTTTAGGGCTGATCTATGCTGACAAAAATTAGAGAAAAGGCACAAGGTGCTTTTGCTTGGGGTATTTTGATATTAATTTGTGTACCTTTTGCGTTATGGGGTATTAATAATTATTTGGATACCGGTACAGAAGCAGTAGTTGCATCCGTGGGTGATAAAGACTTTTATCAACGAGATGTTAATAAAGCTTATGAGGAATATAGTCAGAATTTTCAAGGATTGGGTGTTGATGAGAAATCATTAAAAGCACAAGCACTACAAAAGCTGATCAAAGATGAAGTTTTATTGCAATATGTGCATGCAGAGGGTCTTGTTGTAACTGATAACGAAGCAAGGGATTTTATTAAAACCCTGCCTTATTTTCAGGTGGATGGTAAATTTAGTGACCAACAATATAAAACATTACTCAGCTCGCAACGGATTTCTTCCGCTGAATTTGTCAGCAGAATTAAGAATGCGCTCATAATGGAGCAGTTTCAGCATAGTATTGTTGATAGCAGTTTCGCTACACAATATGATGTGGAAAGTTTTTTTAAGATCCAAAATCAATTGCGTGATATCGATTATGTAACGGTTCCTGTGCAGTCATTGACAGAGCAGCCGACGATAGAAGAAATAACCACTTACTACCAACAACATCAGGATTTATATCGAACTCCTGAACAGGTTTCTGTTGAGTATGTTGAATTGTCACTTGAAGATATTGCCAAAAAAATAGTCGTTACTGATGATAAGTTAAAGGCTTTCTATGAAGAGCAAAAAAATCAATTCACTACGCCAGAACGTAGGAAAATCAGTCATATATTATTTTTAGTTAATGACAAAGTAACTGAAAAAGTCGCCTTGGAAAAAGCCCTGAAAGTAAAACAAGAATTGGCCAATAAAGATTTTTCTACTCTGGCTACCGAAGTATCTGATGATAAAGTAACTGCTAAACAAGGCGGAGATTTGGGTTTGTTTAACGTTGGTGTTATGGAAAAATCATTCGAAGACGCTGCCAGTACTTTAAAGCTTGGTGAGGTATCAAATCCGGTAAAATCAGCCTTTGGATATCATTTAATTAAAGTAACCGAGCTTGTGCCAGGGAATATTAAGCCTTTTGATAGTGTAAAAAGTGAAGTAACTAAAGCTTATCAAAAAGTTCAGGCAGAAAATACTTTTTATGAGGCAGGTCAGAAATTAACTGAAATGAGTTATGAAAATCCTGATAATTTGCAAACAGTTGCTGATGCTTTGGGTGTTTCTGTTCAGAAATCGGTATTGTTTACGCGAGAAAAAGGTGATGGCATTGCTGCTAACGACAAAATACGCGGCGCAGCATTTTCTGAAGAAGTCTTGCAAGGTAACAATAGTGCACCTGTAGAGCAGGGCGCTGATCGTTTGGTTGTGGTAAGGCTTTCAGAGCATAAGGTAGCTTCCAAGCGAGAACTCAATGAAGTTAAACAAGAAGTAGCGGATGTTTTGTCAAAAGAAAAAGCTCAGCTAATGACCCTTCAGAAAGCCGCACAAATTAAAGCACGCTTGCAGGCAGGTGAATCCATCCAGGTTTTGGCGGCTGAGAATAAGCTGGAAATTAAAGCCGAGAAAGCACTTGTACGTAGTAAAAACAAGCTGCCTGAGCAATTAAGTCATGTTATTTTTACAGCGGCTAAACCTGATGGTACTAAACCCAGTGTATTTATTGCAGCATTACCTTCCGGTGAGCAAGTTGTCGTCAGTCTGTCAAAAGTTACCGCAGGTATTATGAGCGAAGATGACAAGAAACAGATGGAATTGGCGAAGAAGAACATTGCCAATGCATTCGGTCAAACTGAATTCAATCAGGTATTGAATAGTTTGCAGACGGAAGCTAATGTAGAGATTAATACAAAGAATCAAGCGCAAGCGCAGACTCAGGGTCAATAATCGGGCCAATCAAGCATAAAAAAGGGAGCGTAAGCTCCCTTTTTTATGTGTCTGTAATTATTTAAGAGGCTGCTAATCCAGCAATATTGTAGCCGCAATCCACATAGGTAATTTCTCCGGTAATACCTGAGGCCAAATCCGAACACATAAAAGCGGCTGCATTACCCACTTCTTCAATGGTTATATTTCTCTTTAACGGAGACGTATCGGCAGCTTTATTTAGCATGGATTTAAAATCATTAATACCTGATGCAGCAAGGGTTCTGATAGGTCCGGCTGAAAGCGCATTAACACGAGTTCCTTCTGCACCTAATGCGACGGCCATATAGCGTACGTTTGCTTCCAGGCTGGCTTTGGCAATACCCATAACATTGTAGTTAGGAATTGCCCGTTCCGCGCCCAAATAAGTTAAGGTCAATAATGAGCCATTACGGCCTTGCATCATTGCGCGTCCTGCTTTGGCTAAAGCAGTAAAACTGTAAGAACTTACGTCATGAGCAACTCTAAAATTTTCGCGAGTGGTGACTTCAACATAATCACCATTTAAGGCGTCGCGGGGTGCAAAAGCGACTGAATGCACAATACAATCCAAGCCATCCCAATGCTCGCCCAGTGTGTTAAACACAGTATCGATATGTTCATCAATACTTACATCGCATTCAATAGTAATTTTTGAATCACATTGCTGGGCCATTTCTTCAACACGACTTTTCAGTTTTTCATTTTGGAATGTAAAAGCCAATTCAGCGCCTTCCCTATGCATGGCTTTTGCAATACCCCATGCAATAGAGCGATTACTGGCTAAACCCACAATTAATACCCGTTTGCCTTGCATAAAACCCATTATCATCTCCCCGTATTTTTGTTTTTGTTGTTACAATAGAATTTATAAATTATTGTTCTATTCTGATTTCGACCTGCACTCATTCATATTTAATGAGTGATCCTCCAAGTATCTACGACCCTATTATCGATGTCCAGTTTTTTGTCTATGAAGATACCAACCTATGCAGTGCTAATATTTATAGCTTTATTTTTGACGGCTTGTGATGTTTCACAGTTTAATAAGCCTTATAGTGAAAAAGAGGGTGAACTGTCGGTTTTATATCAATCGTTTTCTGAGCGTCCCAAGCATCTGGATCCTGCAGTTGCTTACAGTGAAAATGAATATGCTTTTATCGCACAGATTTATGAGCCGCCGTTTCAATATCATTACCTGAAAAGACCATATCAATTGACGACTTTGACGGCAAGTAAAATGCCTGAAATAAATTATTTGAATAAACAAGGTGAAAATTTGGGGAAGGGCGCAAAGGATAATGATATTGCCTATACCGATTATGTGATTGATATAAAACCAGGTATTAACTATCAGCCACATCCTGCCTTGGCTAAGGATGTGCAGGGAAACTATTTATATCATCATCTGACGTCTGTGCAAATCCAGTCACTTAAAACCTTGAATGATTTTGATAATACAGGTTCGCGTGAACTCACTGCTGAAGATTATGTGTATCAAATTAAACGCTTGGCGCATCCTAAAATCCAGTCTCCTATTGCTGAAATCATGAAAAACTATATTGTAGGTTTTGATGATTTTTCCAAACAAGCCGATGATAAACAAAAATCTGCTATAAAAAACCTGTCGATGGCGGGCATACAAGTCAATAATCGTTATCAATATCGTATCCGTATTAAAGGTAAATATCCCCAATTTATTTTTTGGCTGGCCATGCCGTTTTTCTCAGCTATGCCTTGGGAAGCAGATGTGTTTTATGATCAGGCAGGAATGTCTGATAAAAATATTACCCTGGATTGGTTTCCGATTGGTACGGGTCCTTATTTACTGGTTGAAAATAATCCCAATCGACGCATGGTTTTGCTTAAAAATCCGTTCTTTCACTTGGAAAAGTATCCCTCTGAAGGTCAGCCTGAAGATAAGCAAAATGGTTTGCTGACTGATGCGGGAAAAAAACTGCCTTTTATCGATAAGGTCGTGTTTATGCTGGAAAAGGAAACCATTCCTTATTGGACCAAATTCTTGCAAGGTTATTACGATGCATCGGGGATCGCTTCTGACAGTTTCGATCAGGCCATACAATTTACCGGTAGTGGCGGCGTTGCCTTAACGGATTCGATGAAGAAAAAAGGTATCCAGTTACAAACATCGGTAGAAACATCTATATTTTACATGGGTTTTAATATGCTCGATGCTACCGTAGGTGGTGATAGTGAAAGAGCGCGAAAGCTACGTCAAGCGATAGCTATTGCCGTTGATTATGAGGAATATATCTCTATCTTTAGAAACGGGCGCGGAGTGGCTGCACAAGGTGTTATTCCTCCGGGTATTTATGGCTATGCGGAAGGTAAAGACGGCATCAATTCTTATAGTTACGATTGGGTAAATGCCAAGGCGCAGCGAAAAAAAATAGGGGGTGCACAGCAGTTGATGACAGAAGCCGGCTATCCTGGCGGTATTGATCCAAAAACCAAAGAAGCGTTAATTTTGTATTTTGATACTACTTCAGTCAGTATTGATGATCGTCCGACTATGAACTGGTATCGTAAACAATTTGAAAAGTTGGGCATCAAGTTGGTTATTCGCGCTACGGATTACAATCGTTTTCAGGAAAAAATGCGGGCAGGTAACGAGCAGATTTTTGTTTGGGGCTGGAATGTTGATTATCCTGATCCTGAAAATTTATTTTTCCTGTTGTATGGTGCTAACTCAAAAGTTAAACACGGTGGAGAAAATGCGGTTAATTATAAAAATCCTGAATTTGACCGTTTATTTGAGCAAATGCGTAACATGGATAACAACGAACAGCGTTACCAGATTATTCAACAGTTACAAGAAGTCGTACGTCATGATGCGCCTTGGGTTTTTGGTTTTCATCCCAAGAATTTTTCGTTATTTCATAGTTGGTATAGCAACTTGAAACCCAATTTAATGGCGAATAACCGGCTTAAATATACCCGAATTGATACTGTTGCCAGAGCAGATAAAAGGCAGGCATGGAACAAACCTGTCATTTGGCCATTGTTATTGGGTTGTTTTTTGTTTGTATTGATGTTGATTCCGGCGATTAATGCTTATCGCCGCCGTGCCAAGGAAACGCTGTAATGATAAATTATATTATCCGACGATTTTTATATGCTTTCCCGTTGTTAATGGGCGTTAACATTTTAACGTTTGTTTTGTTTTTTGTCGTTAATAGCCCTAATGACATGGCGCGTATGCAATTGGGGCAAAAACATGTTACTGAACAGGCGGTAACCAATTGGAAGCAACAACATGGCTATGATGTACCGCTTTTATGGAATAGCGATGCGCAGCGCCAGGAAAAAATAACCCGGACTATTTTTTACCAAAAGTCAGTGGGTTTGTTTTTGTTTCGTTTTGGCGTATCCGATAGCGGCAGAAATATTGGTGCGGATATTCAGGAACGTATGTGGCCAAGTCTTGCTTTGGCACTACCAACCTTATGTATCGGCTTGGTGGTTAATATCAGTTTTGCCTTAATGATGGTGCTATTTCGGGACAGTTATCTGGAGTATGCAGGCATTATTTTATGCGTGATTTTAATGTCAATTTCATCATTGTTTTATATTATCGGCGGACAGTTTTTTATCGCCAAATTATTAAGGCTAGTACCTATTTCTGGTTATGAGGATAGTGTGGGTGCGATAAGATTTTTACTGTTACCCGTCCTGATTGGGGTATTTTCAGGGATAGGTTCAGGTGTTCGATGGTACCGAACACTGTTTTTAGAAGAGGTTGAGAAAGACTACGTACGAACGGCAAGAGCAAAGGGCTTAACTGAAACCCAAGCCTTGTTTCGGCATGTATTGCGTAACGCCATGATTCCTGTTTTAACCGGTGTAGTCGTCATTTTGCCGCTATTATTTATGGGCAGTTTAATTATGGAATCTTTTTTTAGTATTCCCGGATTAGGTAGTTATACCATCGATGCGATTAACAGTCAGGATTTTGCCATAGTACGAGCGATGGTTTTTTTAGGCTCCGTTTTATATGTGATTGGGTTGTTGTTGACGGATATTTCGTACACTCTGGTTGACCCACGCGTGAGATTGTCCTGATGGTGGTTTTATGGACAGATGCCCTGATATTTATACTGATCTTTGCCATACTGGGCTTGGTGATTTATCTGCGTGGTAAAGAACACATTAAACGTCCTTTACAAAAAATAGCTCATAGTAAAGCTGGTATGGCATCATTAATAGTACTGTTGTTTTTTGTCCTTATTGGCTTGCTGGATTCAGTACATTTCAAACCTGCCAATACCAAAAATAATGAGATTATCAGTCTCTTGGATTATTGGGCAACGCCATTGAGAGAGCATGGCGAAAAAACCTATTCAGCCCCGTTTGCCACTACGCTTTATAGTAAAGAAATAATGGCTCTGGCGGATGGCACAACCCAATGGGGCTATCCTCGTTTGGCTTTTGGCGGCAACTATTTAAATAATCCTGAAACCCAACAGTTTTCTGACGTCTTGAAAAAAACCGGTTACGGTTTTGCTCAAGGAGCAAGCTTGGCTGGTCTTTTTATACTATGTTATTTGGGTGTAAATTATAAGGCTCAAGGTAAAAAAAATCAGGCTTTTGCTTTATCTGCAATTGCCAAGTCAGTTTGGGCAGTTTTTTTTATTATCGTATCGTTAAGTTATACCCTGATTTATTTATCCGCTTATTATCATGTTCTTGGTACCGACAAAGTAGGGGAGGATGTTTTTTATCAGGCGGTAAAAAGTATACGTACCGGTTTGGTACTGGGTACCTTGACAACGCTCATCATGCTACCGATGGCTATAGTTTTTGGTATTCTGGCGGGTTATTTCCGTGGTTGGGTAGACGACTTGATTCAATATGTTTATACCACGTTAAACTCTATCCCTGGTGTATTGCTGATTGCAGCGTCGATCCTGATGGTTCAGGTTTACATGGCGAATCATGAGCAGGACTTTACCAGTGTTATAGTGCGTGCCGATATGCGGCTATTATTTCTTTGCCTCATTCTTGGTGTGACGAATTGGACTGGTTTATGCCGACTGCTTAGAGCAGAAACCCTGAAACTTCGAGAAGTCGAATATGTGCAAGCCGCTCAAGCTTTAGGTGTTAAGCAAAGCATGATTTTACTGCGCCATATTTTACCCAATGTCATGCACATCGTCTTAATTTCCGTAGTGCTGGATTTTAGTTCACTGGTTTTGGCCGAAGCAGTATTGTCGTATATTAATATAGGTGTTGATCCGACCACTTATAGTTGGGGTAATATGATTAATGGTGCTCGTTTGGAAATGGCTCGTGAACCTATTGTTTGGTGGTCTTTATCGGCGGCTTTTGTGTTTATGTTTATCTTGGTATTGGCGGCCAATTTATTTGCCGATGCGGTGCAAGATGCCTTTGATCCAAGACGGAGTGCAGAATAAGTATTTTTGGCTCTATAGATTTTTGGAAATAATAAAACCATTAATTTTCATTTTTTATTTAACATCTTTATTTTCCCTATAAAATTAACTGCTTAAGTCAATAGTAGGCGTAATAGACAAAGCTGCTGGTACGCGAACCTATTGTTTCTTGCGCTATGGCATGATTTTTAGGTTTTATTTAAATGAAAAACTGATATACTGTCGAATCTAAGTCAGACGTTGTGTAAGAACATTTAGTTTTAATACATATTTAGGGAGAAACCATGCTTATATTGACTCGTCGAGTAGGTGAGACTTTAATGATTGGTGATGAGGTCACTGTCACTGTCCTTGGAGTGAAAGGAAATCAGGTTCGTATAGGTGTTAATGCACCAAAAGATGTATCTGTTCATAGAGAAGAAATTTACGAAAGAATTAAAAAAGAACAAGCTGAGTCTGTAAGTTCCAACGATTCCGAAGAGTAAACTGTTTTAGGAGAGATGGCCGAGCGGCTGAAGGCGCTCCCCTGCTAAGGGAGTATGGGCTTTAACTCCCATCGAGGGTTCGAATCCCTCTCTCTCCACCATTTTAAAATGTCACATTTTTAATTAAAAGTTGACATAAAAGCTTCAAAGAAAGATAATAACTAGCTCAATAAGCGCCCGTAGCTCAGCTGGATAGAGTAATCGGCTACGAACCGATCGGTCGGGAGTTCAAATCTCTCCGGGCGCACCATTGGACTTACCAAGTTTATTCCCCTGTAGCTCAGTTGGTAGAGCGGGTGACTGTTAATCACTAGGTCGGCGGTTCGAGCCCGTCCGGGGGAGCCAAATAAATCAAGGGCTTAGAGTAAAATCTAAGCCCTTTTTTTTGCCTAAAATATTTCGGGTCATGGCAGGGTCATGTTTGCCGGGCAATCCATTAGATATTACGCCAAATATTATCCGTTTATTTATCGGCAATCGTTGCCAAAACATCAGGCACAAAAAAGCCCCACCGAAGCAGGGCTGTTATTTTGTTTTATGGCTGATTGTTTAGTTTTTCTGAAAAATCAGCACAGCCAAAGGCATTTACAGTACTGCGAATATCCTTTATTTCATTCAGCGCCGACCGTGGCTTTATGACTTACCGCCGCGTCGTGGGCTTCTACCACCGCGTAAATATCATTAAGCCCCATCACGACCGACTTTAAAGCCCAGAACACCTCTTCTGGGTCTATTTGGCTTATGTGGCTCTCCAAGTGCAACATCGAAACCATCGACAATACGCCCTTAGACCGCATTACCATCACGTCGATAGTTTCGCGGAGTTGATCTGTGCAAGTGGCATCGTATTTTAAATTGGCGTGGTTGCTGCAATGTAGCCGGTGGCTAAAATCAGGATTGAATGTGGGCTGTTGCTCTGCTTGAGCTGTTTGGTTAGTATTGTTCATTTGCTGAGATTCCTTTATAAGGTAATCCGCACCAATACCGGAATAGTATGGTGTCGGGCTGGATTAGGTTGGCGTAACGGCATAAAGTCCGTCCAGTCTTGCGACTGCCTAACCCAACTCGACATAAAGACGTGCTGAATTTTGCACAATAAAAAACCGCTTAAGCGGCAATGTGCCTTTATGTAGTATAGACGCCAATCTATAAACTTCAATGTGTGAAGTTACCGAATTGTAGGTTATGGATTACTAAGCTGTCAATAAATAAAAAGTCCGGTATTTCTTAATCCATCATTCACGGATTGCATGCATAAAGTTGGTCATTATGGGCCTGTATCTGTTGACTAATATACTTTGAAGCGGTCACGATGGGCGGTCACCATGCGCCCATCATGCGCTCATCATGGGACGCTAGACCTTGTTTATACTCAATTCATGCGCCCATCATGCTCTCGTTATGGTGAATGTCTATAATGCGTCTACAATGGTAATTAAGCCAGCGTCCATGCTACGATTTACCGTCCATCATGGTATTGGGTATCTATGTCAATTAGTGCGCTCACTTAGCTGTAAATCTGTATGTTGAGTGGTGTTAGGTTATATAAAATATGGATAAAGATGGGCTATGAAGAAATTGAAATATTTGAATATGGATTTGCAGAGCTTACAGAATCAGAGGCAAATTATCTCATCCGTGCAGAATCGTTTGAGTCCATTAGAAATAAAATCATTGAGACAGCGAAGCAAGGACAATAATAAAGCCATTTTTAATATATTAAAGGCAGTTTAACTACCTATTTATATGACCACCATAACCCTTTAGAAGCTATGAAGAAATTGAAATATTTAGATTCGACTACCTTACCGAATCAGAAACCAAGTACATCATCAACTCAAAGAAGAATGTTAACGAAATCAGAAATAGAATCATTGCAGAAAGACAAAAGGGACTCTTTTGAAAAAATAAATAAAATATTTGATGAAATGGGTGTGTTTTAGAGACCAAGTGGCTCAACATAACCATTAACCCTTGCCGCGCCTGTGATTAGGTGGCTCAACTTGGCGGCACGTTTAGCGTCACGAACCGGCTAAAAAGGTTTTTTGCAGATAAAAAATATTCTCCTTATATTGATTCTATATTTCTCTGATAATTGCCGGGCACTTGCCCCACCTAGCCGATCTAATCTAATTTTTTGATTACGAATTTTATTTGTCCCAGCTATATATTTTGGTATATAGATTCGCGTCCCACCGTAGACCTCAAAAATTTTCATAGCTGCATCATGTCCAATAGTCTCAATAATTTCTTGTGCTAATGTTTGCATCTGCATGAGATTCCTATTTTTAGTGTCGAGAAATAGCCATTATCTCATGAAGCACCTATTGCGATCTGTCACTATTATTAGATCACGCGGTTTTTCGCTTGCTCTCACATTGACCTGAGATAATTTCCCCAACTCACCCACCAATGGTGTATGTTGAAATAGGAACGGGGGAAAATTCCCACTCCTGCATGTTACCCAACAATACTTGAGATAAACAGGACGCGCGGTTTTATGGGGTTCCTATACTCTGCTGATTTTAGATAAGAATCGCTTAATGTCGGCATCTACTGAATTAAGCAGTAACAACCAATCAGTATCACCAAATGTCTCACCTTCGGCCTGTAGCGCAGACATTAAGACCAATGTATTACGGTCTATAAAATCAAAGTCCTGATAAGCCCATGCTTCAATATAATCAATTAGTGCGTCCTCACAATCCAGCCAGTTAGAGTTGGCGACAATAAGTAATTTATCCTTTATGTCTTCCGATGTGTGCGCCCGGTAAAGCGAAAGTTTAGTTATCTGCTCTGACACAAGGCTAGCGTCTTTAAAGTCGCCAAGCGTAAGTTTTTGGACACCTACCAGTATTTCTCTGGTTAATTTAGTAATTCTTTCTTGTTCGATATTCATTTGTTTAAATCCTGTTTGAATGGGGTTTTAATTAAATCAGGCGGGATAGGCGGGATAAAAGGCGTTTTAGCCTTAAGCTCTATATATTATATTTCCGTGGGGTTATAGGTAAAACAGTGTTTATCCCGCCTATCCCGCCTGATTATTAAAAATTTGCTACATAAGCATTATTTACGCTAAAAATTACAGACAATCCTGACCATCTGATTACGCTGTTCGACCTTCTGCTATTAAACCCTCTTTCACTGAGTTTGCGCCCTAATGCAATATTGCTATAGGGTCTTAACCCGTTATCAATACAATGAGTTTTATAACTGACATAAACATCTGTGCCGATTGCTTCATTATGTGGCGACAATTCGCAGCACTCAGATAGCCAAGCCCCGACAAGGTCCTGCTCCTCCTGATAACTGCCTGTTGCTTCCAGAATAGTTTTAGGCGTATCGGATAACCCGCGTTTCTGCCAATCAAGACAGCCCTCGACCATCCACGCTAAAATATGTGGTGCTTCTGCCTTCAATTTATCAGCCAGTCCTGCATCTCGTTCCTCTGGCTTAAATATGCGCTTAAACGGTATCAGCCGAACGCGCCGCCATATTCCGTAATCGTTGCCCTTGATAATGGGCTTGTGGTTTCCCAAGAGAGTTAATTTAAATTGCGGCAAAAATTGGAACGGATCACATCGAAGTTTTCTAACCGTCATTGCATCACCACTAACCAGGCCCTTAACCAAGCTTTCAGCAAGGGCTTGCCCGTCCTCGGTTTCTGCACATATCGCCATTCTTGCACCTACCAATTCGGCAAGGTCTGGACTTGGGGCCCCTGCATCACGTTTGGAATCAGTCAAGGTTTCCGAAGCGATAGCACGAGCGTAGTCCAAAAGGATATAACGTAGAATGTCACCAAAAACTGATTTTCCATTAGCTCCAGCTCCGAAACAAAATATAAAAATTTGCTCCGAAGTTGCACCAGTCAGTGAGTAGCCGCACCAGCGTTTTAACCAATCAACAAGATCTGCATCATCATCAAATATCTGATTTAAAAATGCTTGCCAGCGTATCGCCTTTGACGCTTCCCCAAGTTCTGAAACATTTAATGATTTAGTAATCAAGTCTGATTGTTGCGCAGGTCGTGCCACTCCGGTTTTAAGGTCAATGACTTGTTTGGCGTGGTCAAATCCCACCTTGAACAAATCGGCATCGACTAACGCCAATGGTAGGCGCACTGTCGAAAAGTCCGAAAGCATTGATACGCTGGCCAGTACGGTTCTTTCTGTCTGGCTTGTTCTCGACCACTTGGCGAAAAATTCAGCGTTGGCAAGATGATTAGACCCCTCGTTGTAAATTTGCAGTGGTAACTTTGCCGCTAACCGCCTAACCTCTGCCCCGTCTACATCCCAATTCCACGCCCCATCCCGCCAATGTAGCCACGCCTTAGCATCGTGAACATAATGAAGGTTTCCGCTATGAGCATCGCTTAGGCGCTCGGCATTGCCTAACTCGGATAATGCGCGGGTGTTATGAGTGCCGTCTCTGACGTTTGAGCTGGGTAGCGTTGGCACACTGAAAAGTTGCTGTTTAACCGGGAATTGTAAATTTTCATGCTGACTATAATTTTCATAGTCCGGCATCGTTGAATAATCAACTTCATAATCAATTTCATCAGGCAACATGGGCAAGCCCCTTTTTAGGATGATACGTTTTAAGGCTCTCTCGATTTGTCACCCATTGCTGTTTGTCTCGGTAGAAATATTTAATAGGTTGGTCATGATTAACAAACATTGGCATGACTGAGACGCTTAATGCACCCGATCTTAATAGGCACTTAACAACCTGCATGATAAATTCAGCGGTTGGGCCTACGTCCCACTCGATCAAACAAATACAATTATTGACAGCCCAGGTTAACTTTTCTGGTTCGATCTGCTCCGGCCCCAATACCAGCGCGGAAAAATTAGAGTGCTTATTCCAGCTTTCAGCATTAGTAAAGCAATCTCCGGCAATGCAGACAATCACTAATTCCGGTTTATTGTTCCATCGTAGACGTGCTGCCAACGCTTCGCCATGTATCGGGAATATTAATGGCTTCATGGTTGCGCCCTTTGAGGCTCGTCAATCTCTGATATTTTGCCAGCACAAACAAGCACACCATCTTTATCAGTAATGCTTACTCGAATGGTTATGAAGTCAGATTCTTTAAAATCGGCATTTGAAAGTGATCGTTTGAGCCTATTGGAAATATGGTCTATTTTGGCATCAATGGTCATTACACATCACCTACTTGAGCCAGCAATACATAAGAAGCAATACGGTGTCTAGCTTTGCCATTATCGGCAATTGTCCAGTGAGTTACGATGTTGTGGCCCTGCTGCTTTAGCTCAAATATACGCGCGGCTGGGGCCATAATATCCAAATCTTTACGGGCTTCCAGCGTACTAAGTGGGCGCAGTAGCAACCAAGCCAGCACGATAGCTCTTTGTGTTTTTGCATCGTTTTTCATAGTGAAGCACCTACCAGCAAATCAACAGCAAAGACAAATGCCAGTATATCGACTGCAAGTGCAAAGCCCATTAGTGCGGCTTTTAGTTCGTTAATGGTGAATGTATAATAAGTATGTAGTTTTGAAATGTCGCACTTCTCCGGTGCGGCAATCTTCATGCTACACCGCCTTGAACATGCTTTTCTATCCACTCTCTTAAATCTTTTGTCCTGTATCGGACATTACGACCAATCTTAATAAAAGGAATGTTGTGTTCACCAGTAGAGCGCCATTTGATTAATGACTTTTCAGGTGTACAAATAAGTATTGATGCTTCGGAAGTATCGACGATGATATTTTCGTCTAATGAAATGCTACGGGTTTTTGCCATAAATAATAACCACTCTCTTTATTGAAATAGTGGTTAGTTTGGCGAAAGGTGGCAGGGGTAGAAAGCCCGCTACTAGCAGTCTGTACGCTGTGCCGGTAAACTGTACGCTGTGCCAGCAGGAGGTATTTACTTTTTTTCTTTTAGGTAGTTGCTTATATATTCCCTCGCTTTTCTGAATGATATTGGCTGTTGGTTAGTTAGCTCCATAGCCGCTTTATCTTTTTCGCCAGCCTGATATTTTTTATCTAAGCTATTGATGCGGGCTTCATGTGTCAATTTATAGTAATCAATACAGCCATTCTTTATCGATCTATTTTCAGCGTTTCTTTTTATGGCCTTATTAGACGCGCTTATTTTTACAAATAAATTTCGTGTGCTCATTCCCTGGGCATACCCAAGATGCTCATGTGCTGACAATAAACAATCTAAAGACTTTTCTTCGTTCTCAATAAGTTCTTGCCCCATGCTTTTTTTATATATCCTTTGCTGTTCTGTAAGCTCAACATCATCGCATTGGGTAGCGTCATACCATAGTAACCCTTCGCAGCACTTTAAATAAGA
This sequence comes from Methylobacter sp. S3L5C, assembly GCF_022788635.1. Taxonomy (NCBI): domain Bacteria; kingdom Pseudomonadati; phylum Pseudomonadota; class Gammaproteobacteria; order Methylococcales; family Methylococcaceae; genus Methylobacter; species Methylobacter sp. S3L5C. The sequence goes on from NZ_CP076024.1 coordinate 2,564,233, forward strand.
CTGTACCAAATATCCGTAAGGTTGATGGTTAAATTCTTTTTCTTTATCTGTTGGCTTTTCATCTTCAAGTCTTTTTTTCAAAAGGTCTCTTAAATTAATCAGCTTTTGTGTTATTAAGTTCATGGCAAACACTCCATTAAGGTGCAGCATTACGAAAGGATTAACCGGAAACAAGGTAATGAGTCTTGCTTATCGCTCCGTCGAGCTATCCGGTTAAATTTGATTATACCGCCTTTAAAATACTGACAACATTTTCAGCATCAGGGGTAACGTGTTGATGAATGTAATCAGCAATTTTAAACGTAGCTGATTTTAAGGTTTTTGTTTCTGGATTGATATAACCGCCAGTAACATCACCATCAGTTTTATGATTGGCCAGTGCCTTCAATAATGAGAAGGGAATCATGGATGCTTCGCCAATCGTTAAAAAGGTGCGCTTTAGGTCATGGCTTGAAAAATCAATTCCGGTTTCTTTGCAAACTTGAGCAATGGGCTTTTTTGGGATATTCATAACGCCGTCGCTGGAATCACCCGGAAACAAATATTGATTGTCGCCAGTTAGCGCTTGAAGTCCTCTTAAGTATGGTTTTATTTGTGGCGCAATGTACGCGGTAAAATCAGAATGGTTTTTGGTATCGCGGGTAATGAAACAATCATTTTTAAAGTCTATGTCCTTCCACTCCAGATAACGAACATCCTGATCTCGTAGGCCAGTATGGAGCAGGAGCAATAAATAAACTTTTGCCTTTTCATTGTCCAGTTTTATAACTGCCTCGAACCAATCCTTCAAGCTGTCGCTGGGTATCATTCTTTTTTTGCGGGTCGGTGTACTCCATAAGCTACCATCCCGTAGAACATCAACCGGGTTTTCATCCAGTGCCTTTAGCGTAACGACTGCATAACGCATTAATAAGCGTAGTACCCTGAGTTTATTGTCTCTGCCACCTTCAAGCTGTTTTCTTCTAGTTAACACCATATCACGGCTGATCTCGTTGATAGGCTTCCCCAGCCAATCGGAAAAACCCTGATTAACTTTTTTGGTGTAGTCCAGAATGGATGCTTCTCTTAAATCGGTTTTATCGGACAGGTAATTATTTAATAATTCTTGCAGGGTAATCCCTCGTAGCTTCTGCTTGCGTTTCTCGTTGGTGGGATTGATACCTTGTGCCAGCTCTGTTAATGCTGCCTGTGCCTTTTTTCGAGCGTCGCTTACTGTCATATCCGGGAAACGTCCCAATGTGACGCGCTGCATGGTTTTACCTGTCCACTTGAGCAGAACAAAGGACTTTACACCCGTACTACTTACACGGCATGTTAGCTTCGGAACATCAATATCATAATAGTCAGTGCGTCCCTTTGCTGGGGTAGGTAGGTTTTTAATTCGGTCTTGAGTAAAGCCAATTTTTTCAGCCATTTTTTGTTCTCCAAATAATATATAAACATGGCACGGTGATTTCGTTCACCCGGTCTAAAAGCACATCACCCTGTCTAAAATGAGGTTTTTTTGCTTAAAAGGTTAAAATCTCGGGTCATGGCCGGGTCATGTTTTAAACCGTGTTTAGAGCATTTTAGAGAATACTAGAGTAATGTCAAGCAATGTGACAAGTCCAGTAATTACAAGGCTTTCAGGGGTTTATTGTAGATAATTCGGGAGCTGTAGAAGTGGTGGGCTGGGTAACTGTTAATCACTAGGTCGGCGGTTCGAGCCCGTCCGGGGGAGCCAGATAAATCAAGGGTTTAGCGTAAAAACTAAGCCCTTTTTTTTGCCTAAAATTTCCCACGTGCCACTCACGTGCCAGTTGAAAATAAATTGCCGTCTAAATCACCGCAATACCTGTCAGTATTTCAGGCATAAAAAACCTTATAGTTACGGTTCTCTGTGTCGTCTTGTAAATAAATACAAGCCTTGCTGTATAGCCGTTATGTAGATACTTTCAAAAAACAAAAATCCAATCCGGCAAAATTAAATCTGTTCCCTGCTGGAGGGCTACCCACCACCACCGCACCCCGTCAAACCGATTTTTGCACAGCTTTATCTTTACAGATTAATCCAGACTCCCGACGACCAACTTCACAGAAGACCCCCCGTCATGTAAAGAACTGTAAACCCAAAATAATTTTTATAATTTCCGGTAGTTTTGTAAAACCCGCTATACAGGAAACACCCCCACTCATTTATTCAGGGACTCCGGTATTATAAATTTTTCACTACAATTTTACCGGCATGAAGGACAGCATTTAAGTAGTCGGCGTTTACTTTGCACATAGGGCAATCATTTCGTCACTTAACATCCTAATTATCTGATTTGAAATGGTTTAATTAAACAGGACACTTCTAAAGACAGCTTTATAATGTCAACAGAGGTGAATATGAGTAATAAAACTAAGCAAAAACGACCCAATTACACGATTGAATTTAAACAAGATGCGGCCAAGTTAGTTAATGAAAAAGGCTATACACAAAAGCAAGCAGCCGATAATCTAGTACTCAGTCAGCGTTGATATGTCGAATAATAGTCCCCATATAATATCTTTTACTTTGACATAAATAAACACCATTGAAAAAGAAATACATAGTACGACTAACGGAAGATGAACGCGCTTATTTGGGGAATTTGATCCATACTGGAAAAGTGGCCGCTCATAAAAGGTTACACGCTGAAATACTACTCAAAGCGGATATTAGCGAGTTAGGCGAAAAATGGCTGGACCGGCCAATAAGTGAAGCTTTTGGTATTTCAAGACGTACCGTTGAACGAGTCCGGGAGCGACTGGTTCAAGAAGGCTTGGAATCGGCTTTAAACCGGGCAAAGTCAATTCGGGTTAGAAGTCGTACTATTGATGGAGAGAATGAAGCCCGTTTGATCGCATTAAGTTGTGGCGATGCACCTGAAGGGCGTAGCCGCTGGACATTACGTTTACTTGGACAGAAGATGGTTGAGCTGGGTTATATTGAAAGTGTATCGCATGAAACTATCCGGCAAACCTTAAAAAAAACGAATTAAAACCCTGGCAAAATAAAGAGTGGTGTATTCCGGCTAAAAAAAATGCTGAGTTTGTTTGTGCTATGGAAAATACGCTTGAGGTTTACAAGCGACCTTATGATGAAGCGCAACCACTGATTTGCATGGATGAAAGCAGCAAGCAACAGATTAAAGACACGCGAACACCAATACCGGTAAAGCCTGGCACGGTCGCTCGGTACGACACGGAATATGAGCGTAATGGCGTGAGCAATGTTTTTATGTTTTTTGAACCCTTGCAAGGCAAACGGTTTGTTGAGGTGACCAATCAAAGAACAGCCATTGACTGGGCGCATCAAATACGTAACCTGGTTGATGTCCATTACCCGCAGGCTAAACGTATTACCCTGGTTATCGATAATCTGAATACCCATACTGGTGCCTCTTTATATAAGGCCTTTGAGCCAAAAGAGGCGAGAAGAATTCTTGAAAAACTAGAAATACACTACACGCCCAAGCATGGCAGTTGGTTAAATATGGCCGAGATAGAATTAAGCATCCTGTCACGGCAATGTATGGATCGCCGTATTCCAGATCAAGAAACTTTAAAAACAGAAATTTCTGCGTGGCAAGAAAAAAGAAATACTATTGCTCGGCCTATGAAATGGCGGTTTACCACGGAGGATGCACGGATAAAACTGAAGAAACTTTATCCGACATTATCAGATTGACTGAGTACTAGGTATTTCCCTTAGCGCCATTGGGCGATGGGTGAGAGCCGAACAAAGATCGCCGTCACCATCGGCGGCCAAGAAAAGCGTTTTGAACTTAATCGATCAAGATGAGTTAACGCGCTTACGCAAAGAAGTTGAACAATTGCGAATGGAGCGCGAGATATTACAAGGTGCCCTTTAGGGTAAAAAAGGCCGCAGTCTTCTTTGCGAAAGAACTCCAATAAAATACGGTTTTATTCGAGAGCAACAGAAGACTTTTCCAGTTACCGTGCTATGTAAAGTAATGCAGGTTAGTACCAGCGCCTTTTATGCGTGGGCGAAAATGCCTGAAGATACTGACAAAAAAATACGCCAAAAACAGTTTGAAGCTAAGGCGATTGAGCTATTTGGAGAAAACAAGAACGTTTACGGTTCTCGCCGTTTATCGGAAGCTTTTATAAAAGAAGATATTCAGGTCGGGCGCTATAAAGCAAGGCAATTGATGAAAAAATTGGGCTTAAAACCACGCTACCAAAAACGTTTCCAAGTGACTACAGATAGCGATCATAATGAGACGATTGCTCCCAATCTGTTAAACAGGCAATTTGATGTTGCTGCGCCCAATAAGGTTTGGACGACCGATATTACTTACGTCTGGACTCTTGAAGGCTGGCTGTACGTCGCGATTGTCGTTGATTTATTTTCCAGGCAAGTAGTGGGCTGGTCCATTGCCGATAACATGCGTACCTCACTGTGTGTTAATGCCTTACAAATGGCGTTTTGGCGGCGAAAACCTGAACCAGGCTTGGTGCATCATTCGGATCGGGGTAGCCAGTATGCTAGCCATGAATACCGAAGTCATTTAGGAATAATGAAGATGCAACAGAGTATGAGCCATAAAGGTAATTATTGGGATAATGGTGTGCCACGAAGGATTCAAGAAGGACGAAGTCTTTTTTTTTGAATACTTGCTGTGTAGGAGATGAGGGTTGGCCCCTCGAAGTCTGGTTACAGGACTCGGCTTCAAACCACCACGAGCTGCTGTAGTCAAAAGCTATGGTAGTGAGCGTCGTTGGAAAAGGCACGTTTAAAGTGTCAGGTGAGGATCAAGAAGATGAACGAAAGTGAACAGTCGATGACATGTCGAAAAGCAATTAAACTAACGTCAAAACCGAGTAGAGTTATTGACTCGGGACAAATCCAGACAGCACCTGTTTATGGGCTGGGTGGCGTTCGGTGTAGAGGCTGCATGATCTTGATTCAGGCTCTTATGTGGAACGTGGGAACCTACTGGTTTAATGTTAAGGGAAGAGAAGTGATGAAATTAAGTTACTTTGCAAGTACCAATGTAAACCAGAGGGGCGGAGCAACTCGTAGTAGTGATGAAGCGACTGTAATGGGCGTGGAGCAAAGGGGTTGCGTTATTTGGTCAAACCTAGCTGTCAACCAAATAATGGGAGGAGCAGTTAATTTTGGCAAAGTCATTTAATTTATCTAAAAAAGAGGTGTGGGACGCCTATTTATCTGTCAAAGCCAATAAAGGCTCTGCAGGTATTGATGGGCAAACAATGGAGGATTTTGAGTCTGAATTGAAAAACAATTTGTATAAAATCTGGAATCGACTGTCATCAGGAAGTTATTTCCCTCCACCCGTAAGGCGTGTAGAGATTCCGAAGTCTAATGGTCAGGTACGGCCACTAGGAATACCAACCATTTCGGACAGAATTGCACAAATGGTCATTAAGAAACGTTTGGAACCCCTTGTGGAACCTTACTTTCACCCTGATTCGTATGGGTATCGTCCGGGAAAATCAGCGCTTGACGCCATAGCGAAAGCCCGTGAGCGGTGCTGGAGAGATGACTGGGTTTTAGATATGGATATTAAAGGATTCTTTGATGCTTTAGATCATGCATTAGTATTGAGAGGCGTATCAAAATTTACTCAGTGTAAATGGACACTGCTTTACATCGAACGTTGGTTAAAAGCCGATGTCATTCTCCCAAATGGTGAGCTATTGCAACGTACGCAAGGCACTCCACAAGGGGGCGTGATTAGTCCGTTACTGGCAAATATATTTCTTCATCTTGGCTTTGATCAATGGATGCACAAAGAATTTCCCTGCATTCATTTTGAAAGATATGCTGACGATATTGTAGTGCATTGTCGCAGTCAGAAGCAGCTGGAATATATTGAAAGTAAAATAAAAGTACGATTTACTCAATGTAAACTTGAGCTTTGCCCAGAGAAAACCAAGATTGTTTATTGCAAGGATACTAACCGTAATGGGGATTATCCAATTCAGAGCTTTGATTTTCTGGGTTACACATTCAGACCAAGAAGTAGTCGGAGCCGTGATGGCAGGTTTTTCGTTAGTTTTTCACCTGCTGTAAGTCGTAAAGCGTTAAAAGCTGCGTATTCTGTTTAATTTGAACACTAATTCTGGTTGAACTTGAACACCTAAAACCCGGTAATTGTCAATGTAGTTGTCGCATCGACGGTTAAATCTTACTCTGGTTTGTTTTCTGAATAATCACTTCCTTGATAGCATTTTTTTGTTTAGGCCTTGTCTGGGTTAAGGTGGACTGTCTGGATTTTTCCCCAATTACGGGAGCTTCCAGTCCAGCGTTGCGGATGTTTAGCACGTGCTGCTTTGTAGACGGCTTTACGGTTATCCAGAAGCTTGTCGTCCAAGCCTTCATGACGTTGTGCTGGTGTAACAAAGCGGATAGCGCTGTGACGATGCTCATGGTTGTACCATTCCACTAAGCTTGTGACCCACTGACGCGCTTCCGTAACATCGGCGAACGGCTTTAGCGGATAGTTAGGACGATATTTCAAGGTCTTAAACAGCGATTCTGAGTACGGATTATCGTTGCTAACCGATGGCCGACTAAACGAAGGCATGACACCAAGCTGTTGCAAGGTCGCCAGCATAGTCGATCCCTTCATTGGGCTGCCGTTGTCAGAATGCAGGATAAGCTGTTCTGCCTGTATACCTTCACGATGACAAAGATCACGTAACAATTCGCCAGCCAAGGCGCTGTTTTCTTCTTCATATACCTGCCAACCGACGATCTTTCGGCTGAAAATATCAACAAATAGATACAGATAGAAAAACTGTCCACGGATCAGTGATGGCAGATAAGTAATGTCCCAACTGTACAGTTGATTAGGTGCTGTAGCACAGACCGCGCGCGGCTTGGTGCGTATTTGAACTGGCCGTTCGCTACGCCGATGGGTAAGCTGTTTTTCCTCGCGCAGGATGCGATAGAAGGTCGACTCAGACGCCAGATAGCTGCCTTGGTCGGCCAGTCGTGGCACGATCTGACTCGGTGGCAGATGACCAAATTCATCTGAATTGGCGAGTGTCAGCACCTCGGTGCGCTCGATTGCTGTTAGTTTGTGTGGCGGTTGATAGTCACGCAAAGGGCGTTGATCGCAGTGAATCGTCTCACCGGTCTGCCAGCGTTGCAAGGTCCGTTCGCTCAGGCCCAGCACCTCACAGGCTTTAGCTTTGCGAGCCCCCGCTGTTACCGATTCATTCAGTAAAACAATCACTTGCTTGCGCTCTTCGTGGGGAGTCATTCGACCTCTCCCCCCAAGAGCGCACGGAACTTTTTTTGCAGCACCAACAGCGCTGCGGCCTCTGCCAAGGCCTTGTCTTTACGTAATAATTCGCGCTCAAGAGTTTGGTTTTCTTCTTTCAATGTACGTAAAATCCGCGCTTCTTCACGTTTGCCTACTGAGTCACCCTGGCTACAAAAATCTGTTTTCCACTGCTCCAGTTGATGAATAAAAACGCCGCGTTCACGACACCAGGCATTTAAGTCTTCACCGATCAAATTATAGGTTTTTTGTAAAGCGGTAAAACGTTCTTCAGAACTCCAATCCTCGGGACGCTTTGATTTCCGGGGTGCAGGTTTGACGTTCTGTTCCTTCTGTTTCATCCAAGCCTTCAAGGTTGTTAAATGGATATTCAATTCGTTTGCGACGGACTGAACTGATTGGTCATTACCACGATTGTATACTTTTACCAGGGCCTGCTCTCTGAAGCCTACTGAATACCTTTTATATTTTTTCATTTTGAATCTCAAATTTTATTTTTTCTTAAAATTTGAGGCGACAACTATTCTGACGCAGGGGGAACCTAACGCATCAGTGGAAGTGAATTTTTACTCCAAGTGTTCAACTTGGGTCAAGGAATTCATTTTTTTTCGCATCGATTCGCCTTGTAAATTCATCCGGTGGGCGTTGTGCATTAGCCGATCTAAAATGGCGTCGGCCAAGGTATTATCACCAATTGCTTCATACCATTGTTCTGTCGGCAATTGGCTGATAATGATGGTTGCTGACTGCTCATAACGATCATCCATGATTTCCATTAAATCATTTCGAGTGGCCGCACTCAAAGGCTCCAAGCCCCAATCATCAATAATTAGCACATCCAGACCGGCTATCGCTTTTAGCAATTTACTGTAGCTACCGTCGGCTTTGGCCTGTGTCAAGGCAAGGATCAGCCGCGGAAGCCGGTAATATCTTACGCTGTAACCTTTCAGACAAGCTTGATGACCGAGTGCGCAAGCGATATAAGTTTTGCCCGTGCCACAAGGGCCAGTCAACAACAGGTTCTGGGCTTTTTTTAACCAGTCACACATCAGCAATGAGGCCATTTGAGACTTCTGTAAGCCTCTACTGCTTTGATAATCAATATCTTTGGCATACGCCTTGAGTTTGAACTGCGCAGCGCGTGTTAAACGCTCTTGTTTACGCTGATTACGCTGCTGTTCTTCATGATTGACTAATAATTGCAGGCGTTCGGCAAAGGCTAAGCCTTCATGGGTACCAGGTTGGTCCAACTGGGTTTGCAGCGCAGCGGCCATACCGATTAGTTTTAATTGGCGTAGTTGGCTGAGAGTGGTTTCAATCATGTTAATGTCCTATGTTTTAAGGAGAGATATGAGTAAGCAGAGCCTTCTTAAACCCTGCTTGCTCAACGCTTTAGGGCTTAGTGGAAGCTCTTTGCACCACGAATGTTGACATGGTTCTGAGGCAATAACGACAGTTGTACCGGCGCTGTCTCAGGCAGTTTATCTCTGTTACTTTGTAAAATGGCTTTCACGTTTTTCAATTTGAACAGGGCTTCTTGGTTGGCGATCGCACAGGCTTTGTTTAAGCGCTCGGCGGCGTAAGTTCGGTTGAGGCTTAATAAGCCCAGACAGACACGGTAAGCCTGCTCTGGATTGTAACTGCCCCTTCACCCACACCAGCACCTCAGGCCCTATTGATTGCGCCCAGTTCATTAACCGTCCTGGCGTCCATTGTTGATGTTGGGCATGCTGTTCCGGCATATGCCCTGGTTCGGTGGTCATGCCTGGGCCCCCTGGGTAATATTTGCGAACATGAGTAGCAATGCGGTTGTGGTGAAAATAGACCTCAATCAGTTTGTCACCGGCATGGAGTTCCACTTGTTCGCCTACGCAGTGATGTGGCACCGAGTACAGGTGCTGGTCGTAGATCAGGTGATAATCGATGTTGACACGAGCCTTTTTGATATCGGTGTACTGGTAAGCGTACTTGGGTAGCGGCGACAGGGCCGGTCGATCCAGCGTTTCAAACCACTGTTGACGACAGCCTGGCATTTGCTTGAAGAGTTTTAGATTCAGCTCGGTCAATAAGGCACTGATACAGTGATTCAGCTCTGCCAGCGAGAAAAAAGCTTGATGGCGCAACTTGGCCATAATCCAGCGTTCGACCAATAAAACACCGGCCTCCGCTTTAGCTTTATCTTTGGGCTTATAGGGCCTGGCAGGCATCACCGCGACAGAATAATGGGCTGCCAACTGTTGATAGCTGGGATTGAGTTCAGGGTCGTAACGACAGGCTTTAGTCACCCCGCTTTTTAGATTATCAGGGATCAACATAACGGGTGTACCGCCAAAAAACTCAAAGGCCCGTACATGGCTGCCCAGCCAATCCGGTAGGCTTTGACTCCAGGTCGCTTCGGCAAAGGTATAGTTGGAGGCACCCAACACCGCCACGAAGATCTGCGCGGTGCGAATTTCGCCGGTTGACGCGCAGACCACGGGCATCGTGGGCCCTGCATAATCGATAAACAATTTATCACCAGCGCGATGGGTCTGCCGCATGGAACGTTTTTGTTTCTTTCGCCAGTCAGCATAGCGGGCACAGAACTGCGAGTAACTATAGCAACGGTTCGGGTACTGCTGGGTATATTCCTCCCAGAGCAACTGTTTGGTCAGGCCTTTTTTCTTTAACTCCATATGGACATCTGTCCAGATCGGCTCTTGAAATTTAGCGGAAGGCTGAGCATCCGATTTGGGGTAAAACTTCAGAGCTAAAGCTTGATCATCGCAATCTTCCGGTAGCGGCCAGGTTATATTTAGCTGTGCGGCCAGTTTCAAGATGTTTTGGATACTGCCAATACTGATTTTGGTGCTGGCACTGATTTGTCGGATACTTAATTTCGCGCTGTAGCTGAGTCTGAGTACTTCTCGTAATTTTCGCATTGCTGTTCTCTTCGCTGACATATTCTTTCCATAAAAGGCGGAAAGGATAGTCTGATTGAATAAACAATGCGTTAGGCGGGATTCTGGCAATCTGAACAGCCATTCTGGCAACTTGAACACTGATTCTGGAAAAACCCAGAAAAGTGTTCAGCTTGAAACCAGAATCAGTGTTCAAATTAAATCAGAATAGGTGTTCAGCTTGGATCAGAATGACTGTTCAGGTTGAGCCAGAATATGCACTGGTGAATGGTTGCGAAAATTGTACTTAGAAAATCTATTGTTGTTTGCACATTGGCGAGTTTGGAATTGGATGGCTAAATAACAAGAGCCGTATGAGTCGAGAGGCTCACGTACGGTTCTGTGAGAAACTGAAGGGGGCAGTTCCCTTCGGTTTACTCGACCGCCGACCGAGCGATTTTTTCGAAGCTTAAAACATGAACAACTAAACTACGAAAAATTCAAAGCTAAAGAGGCGGCAAAGCTGAGTATTATTGATTATTTGGCGTTTTATAATGGCAAACGATTGCATTCAACATTAGGCTACCAATCTCCGCTGGAATTTGAACGGGAATTTTACAAGAAGACTGCTTAAGAAAGTGTCCGGTTTTACTTGACCATTACACCTGATCGGGGATTAGTGAAATGCTGCGAGCAGCATCGTCATCATTTCCCGATTGGAGGACTTTGTAAATATCCCAGCGAGGACGAGGAGCCCGTAATTACCGCGTTAGCGGTTTAGTACAATGTCGTATAGCGGTCGTTCAGCGCACCTCAAAAAATCGTCGTTTACGTGTAAATTAATCTCTAATAGCATTTAGCCCAGCTAGAATGTTAGCTGTAGCAATCTCGAAATATCATGGGTGGCGCTTGGCGTATCTCCCCACAAGCTAAGGCTGTTATTTGATCGATGATTTTGTTACGATCCGCCGCTACTATGCCTTGAGCAATTTCATTACAAGCCTTGCATTGATTCGGTAATAGGCCAACTATTTTTTACCCATTTTTAAGCCAGCTGAATAATTTGATTGAGCTGCTCGCAAACTTCAATAAAAAAGTCATCCTGCAATTTTCCCAAAGGATGCGGTTTTGCAGCACGTATTCGCCAATCGAAAGATTTGGGTTGATGACAAAGTACGTAACTGGTTTTTTCAAGCTTACGACCTGAAGCTTTACCAACAGCAACTGCAAAAGGATTATCCGAATTATAGGCGGCTGTGGTCATCGGTAACCCAATAACCAAGGATGTTTTGTTGTTAAAAATTTGCGGTGATAACACCAAAAAAGGATGAATATCACGCATTTCTTGCCCGACTTGAGGGTTACAATCAATCCAGATGATGTCTTGACGATCAGGTAACCAAACGCCGGTTTTTTTTACCATTGTTCTGCGCCTAACCTTTCTTGTACCGCCATGGCTTCACCGCCGTGCCGTTTAGGGTCAAAAGCAGCCAAGCGCTGTTCCAGCGTCAACGGTTTATTGATTATCGGGGTAATAATAATCTGACCTTCGGCAACGGTTAAGCGTACGCTTTGATGGGCTTTTAGATGAGCCTCGCGGGCAATAGCTACCGGTAAGCGTACCCCTAAATTATTTCCCCACTGTTTTATATCTAACACAACTTCAGTCATAACAGAACCCTTCAATAATATATATTTATACATTAGTTTAAACATATCTAGCTGCTTGTTCAATAAATATTGCTACCAACCATCCTTTACTGATGACAATTTGAAAAATATTATTAGCGATATGCCTTTGCTTGAGCCGGAAGCGAGTTTTAATAAAGCAAGGCCGTAAGACGGATTAAAAGTTGGGCGCATTAGCGTAGCGTATTGCGCCGAAGGATTAAAGTTCAACATTCGGCGAAATACCCTACGCTATTGACGCCTTGCATATTAGACCTTGCTGCGTTCAGTTCACATATACATCAGACGAGAATACATTAGGGCGCTTATTAATATAATCGGTCGGGGCTCTAGTGTTACAATGCCAACTCTTAAAAACGACCCATAAGGTTTTTGCCATGCGATCTAAAATACTTTTTGTTTCTGCTTTAATGCTTTTTTCTTTTTCTTCAGTTGCTGACGTTCCTTTAACTCAAGCCGATATTTTAGGTACTTGGCAAATTGATAAAGAGTCTCTTCAGAGTGACGGCAGTAAATCAAGAAGCTTAAACAGTACTTGGACTTTTAAAAATGATGGAACCATAGATGGTGTTTCCCAAGACTCTGATGCTCATGCTCGAGCTGATACACTTCGTGCTTCGCTTAATTATTCGATTGAAGACGGTAAATTGCTTAAGCAGGCTGCTCCTGGCCGTTCAAAAATGGAAACGTGCATGGCTGTCGAGAAAGAAAACAATAAAATGGTTCTTAAATGCCAAACTATTTACTTTTTTATGTCTAAAAAATAAGCATGGTAGGCTGCGTAGCAATGCTGTGAAGTTATAAAAGCAAAATATTAATGGGATTGTATTTAGGCATCGCCGGTTAACACCAGCTATTTTGTGCCTACTGAATATCTTTTTAGCGCTTTTTTCTGTACTACCAATACCGCTTGGGTAATAAATGGTTCAGAAAATGAATTACTTTTGTTAATTCGTTTTAACAAAAGTAACCTGAACTGCTCTGCTGATAAATGCCAAAATTTGACTGCCGAGATCGTCAGCAGTCGGCCCCTATGTATAGATATGTTTCATTTCGACTTGTACCCCTTGCGCTACTTAACATTGCTGGTAGCGCTCTATACATAGTTACAGTGCCTGATCAACCATCATCTGGGGGATTTAGCAGTACATTTTTGTGTCGGATTTATGGAATTACCCCATTTCCTTTTCCTTCACCGCGAAGTTGGCCAACGACTGAATGAAAGTGAGAAGAATTTATACAATTTCCTGAGTCTGGTGGATTTCCCACTTCAGAACACCAGCGAAACTATGTAAAGCTAATAGGTTTAAATTTTGCTGTAAACCAATGAAATAGCGCTTCGCAGCATGTAACCATCTACACACTATACATAGTTGACTACTATACTATACATAGGGGTCGCTGTACTAAACCGCTAACGCGGTAGTTGCGGGCTTCTGGTTCTCACTAAGAGATTTACAAAATACTCCACTCGGAGAATGATAACGGTGCTGCTTACAGCATTTCATTCACCCTCCCGATCAGGAGATTTGCCATGACTCATTTACGTCAGCGGATGATCGAAGACATGGGTATCCGCAACCTTGCCGATAATACCCAATCGGCCTACCTGCAACAGATTCTCTCTTACGCAGAACATTTTCACTGCTCGCCAGAAAAACTCGGCCCGGAAGCGGTTCGCACCTACCAGCTCTATTTGACGAATACCCGCAGGCTGTCGCCGAGCAGTATCAGTGTCGCCACCGGCGCATTGCGATTTTTGTACAAAATCACCCTAAAGCGCGACTGGGCAGTCAATGAAATTCCGATACCCAAGCGGCCCTTCAAGCTCCCGGTGATTCTCAGTCGTGAGGAAGTCATGCACTTCCTCGGTTCGATCGACAGCCTCAAGCATCGAACAATTCTCATGACGGCTTACGCAGCTGGATTGCGGGTCTCCGAAGCGATCCATCTCAAGGTTACCGACATCGACAGCCAACGCATGACGCTACGTGTTGATCAAGGTAAAGGGCGTAAGGATCGCTACGTTATGCTCTCGCCGCGCTTGCTCGAGGTGTTGCGGGCCTACTGGAAAGCCCTGCGTCCGGCGCTGTGGTTATTTCCGGGTGATCTGATTGGTCAGCCTATTACCCGGAATGCCGTCGAATTGGCCTGCCAGAAAGCCCACCGTGCTTCAGGAATAGCCAAGCCTATTACTCCGCACTCGCTAAGGCATGCGTTTGCCACGCACTTACTGGAATCCGGCACCGATATACGTACCATTCAACTGCTGTTGGGTCATCGCAGTCTGGCCACCACCTCGCGTTACCTGAAGGTTGCCACCACTACCGTGTGTGCTACCGCCAGTCCCTTTGACTGCTTACCGCAGGTTACAGGCCCTGCGGTAACCTCTGTGTCACCCGCTTATTTCTGATGAGGTGAGTAATGGGTACCTCCGGACTCGAGGTAGCGGATATCTTTCGCCAGGCCGGCCCTGCCTATCGCCAGCAATACACGGAGTCTCTCAGTCGTGGGCAACGCTGTGTGATGAGTGCGATCGAGCGTTGCCGCACCGCCGCTCTCGGCGGCCATGTTGAGCAGTGCGATAGCTGCGGCCATCAGCGTATTGCCTACAACAGTTGCCGTAATCGGCACTGTCCTAAATGCCAGTCACTGGTCCGCATGCAATGGCTGGAAGATCGCCAGGCCGACCTCCTGCCCGTTGACTACTTCCACGTTGTCTTTACGCTGCCCGAGGTCATCGCCGCGATTGCGTACCAGAATAAAGCCGTGGTCTACGATATCTTGTTTCACGCCACCGCCGATACTTTGCGCACGATCGCGGCTACTCCCAAGCACTTGGGCGCGGAAATCGGCTTCATCGCGCTACTGCATACTTGGGGTCAGAATTTGCAGCATCACCCGCATTTGCATTGTGTCGTTCCGGGCGGTGGCTTAAGTGCCGATGGTGAGCGCTGGATCGCCTGTCGTCCTGGCTTCTTCTTACCAGTGCGCGTACTTTCACGACTATTTCGCCGATTGTTTCTGGAGCAATTGCAGGCTGCTTTTGATGCCGGGCAGTTGCACTTTTTTAACGCACTTGAAGCGCTGCAGAATCCCGATACCTTTGCCCGGCATCTGACTCCGGTACGACAGGTCAAGTGGGTAGTTTACGCCAAGCCACCGTTTGGTGGCCCTCAGCACGTCCTCGCGTATCTTGGTCGCTATACGCATCGAGTAGCCATTGCCAATCATCGTTTGATCGATTACATCGATGGGAAGATCCGCTTTCACTGGAAGGATTATCGACATGACTCGCGCCAGAAGGTGATGTCTCTGGATGCCAATGAGTTCATTCGTCGCTTCCTGCTGCATGTACTGCCCAGCGGGTTTCAGCGGATCCGGCATTACGGCCTTCTTGCCAATCGCTATCGGGCGGTTAAGCTGGCTCGCTGCCGACAGTTGCTCAACGCCCAGGCTCCCGCTATCAAACTCTCCGATACCGCGTTAGACTATCGCGATCGGTACCAACAACTCACCGGTAAATCGCTACGTGATTGTCCGAAGTGTGGCCATGGACACATGATTTGTATCGAAACCTTCCTGCCGGGAACCCTGCCACGCGGACCTCCAGGAGCGTAGTCATGATAGCTCTCTTAATAATGTTGCTGAACGTTTCCGGAATAAGCAAGCGGAACGGTAGACTTGCTTTGGTCAGCGCAGGCAAAGTCTGCGCTAATACGCTTATATCGAGGTTGTTTTTCCCATTAAATTACGAATTACGGCTGTTCAATATCCGGATACCCTGCCAGAAATTAATGCGCAAACGTTGGCTGTATGCTTTTTTCCTCTGCCAGCAGTCCACCTCCATGATACAGCTCTGATTCAATTCCCATAGCACCACGGCCAGTGCAGCGGTTCAGTACACACAGCGGTCATACGGATATGAATTTAGGCTTCCCTAAACCGGACATTCGTGGCGAATTGCAGTTCGGAAATAATACACCTTATCAATAAGTGTCGGAGCTTAATACTGCTACCGCAAATATAAAAAACAAAGTCAGAGGCTTAAACATGCCTCGTTTCTTGGCACCATCAGCAAAGGAAAGGGTTTTGGTCGGCGTTTGACTGCTCTTGGCTGGCTCTTACGTTTTTGTTTTCCAATGGCCGTTGATGCCATCGCTTTTAATAATTCACGCAAGGCGCTTATGAGTTGGTTCCCTGTCAAGCCTACCATCTGCTTGGCGGCTTGAATGACCAGTTGCACTGCTGACCTGAAACTCAGTTGGCGGGGTATCTTCTCATGCAGGCTGGCTGCCTGTGCCAAATTGCCACGAATGATGTTGTATGCCAATAAGTGGATAGCTATCTCCTTGCTTACCATGTCAGGTTTTTTGCACCGTAATATTTCCATGCCCATATTGGTTTTGATGGAACGAAAATCCAGCTCAATTTTCCAGCGCTGCTTATAAAGCATAGCCAGCTCTTGCTTATGAAAGCCCTTTGCATTTAGTAAGGTGGTCAAATAGATTCTGCCGTTTACCGCAAACTCTCGGACGGTAATCGATTCCGGCAAGTCGCTATAGTCCTGCTTGGACATCCACACCGGTTTCCGTTTGGGTTTCGTCCAGTCAATCAAATGATCTCTTGCACCCAGGTAGACACCCAAGCTGAAATCTACTTTTTTCCGGGCATGTAGTGGAAATAGCACAGGAATTTCACGAGCCTGCAAGAGCGCAATAATGGCGAAGGTACAGTAATAGCGGTCCGCCATCAGCAAGTCGCCAACTGACAGGCTGCCAAACAGTTGACTGAGTAACGATGTTTCGCCAGTTCCTTTGCCTTGATAGGCTCCCAGGCTATAGTCGAGCACGGTTCCTGCAGCCAAAGAAATCAACACAACCATGCGAGCAATCGGAAAGCCCAAACCAGGCTTTTGACTATCCAGCTGAGGAAAGTCTGCCTGATTCTCTGGTGTATCTGGCATTTGCACCGTTGCTCCATCAGTAAGGACAACGTTATAACCCTTCCATCGCCACGCGGCCAGAGACTGGTTATGAAGACGCAAACCAGCAGCTGTGGTGGCTGCTCTGAGTTCCTTTAGTGGTAAGCGTTGTCGGGCTTTACAGTAAGGTCCCGTGTTAACCGTATTGGCTGATTGTCCATCGACGATACGATCAATCAATACGCCTGCCACTGCCTGTTTACAGGAACCGTCATCACTTAATACTTGGAAAATGAAAGCTTTAAGCGTGACTAAGGGCAAGAACACCGAGGAGCGTTTATGCGGGGTATTGGCGATAATGTTGGTAATGCTGTCGGCTGAAAAAAATCCTCAACACCTAGTCCTTGGGATTGCAAAAATGACTTTTTGAAGCGGTCAATTTGCTGCTGAATACGGTTTTTTTTAATAGCTGGCATGGTTAAGTTATTGATCAGACTTTGTAATACTCAAAATTCTACCAGAATAGTGCTTGATCTTTATCTTATTATTTGCGTATCTAACTGTAACTTATAGATTAATTACATTTGCGGTAGCAGTATTAGCATCTGACGCTATAAGATCGGTAACTCAACATTCAATATCAGTTGACTTCCAACCCCCCACCAATAGAAACAATACCAAAAAAAATAGAACAAACGTACTTGAAAGTAACCAGTAAACGACAACTCATTTCAGTCATGCTTATGGCTCTGGCGCTAGCATCCCCGATGACCATTGCGGCACTAGGAGCACCAGTACAGGATCCTGTTTCGTGGCTATTCGTTAAAGAGGCAGGCGGTGGGACACTAACAACTAACAGGGCCTGATGACAATCTCACCCTGACACTGGCGCATTGACGTCACCGCATTCACCGATCGCCCGATCCACTTCGACATGATCGAAAATTCAATACGATTCCTATAAGAAATTAGTTTACTATGTTACACAAATTGGATGTTTAAAAAGCTTAAAGAAAAATATGAACTTTTACCCTTACCTGTCTCCAGTGTTTCAAAGTTCTATTGCACGATGTTTGATAATGCTCGCTTTATGCGGTCTGCAAGGATGCCTTTCACCGATGGCACTGGATCATGCCGTCATCGAATACGACAAGACAACTGCCGATATTTTGTCAAAATTGATACTGTTAAACATTGCGCGTTCCCACCAGCATCAACCCATGCATTTCACTGGCGTATCCAATATTGCGGCGACCTTTAATTTCCAATTGAACGCGGGCGCAACGCCTGCTTTTACTGGCGAGAATGGTTCGTTATTAACGCCGGTGTTTGGTGGCACGATATCCGAGAATCCGACTATCAGTATTGTTCCGGTCGAAGGTGAGGAATTCACCCGTCGAATGTTGACGCCGTTTCAGGAAAACAAACTGACCATGCTACTGCGACAGGGCGCTGATGTGGATTTGATTCTGCGCCTTGTTGCAGGCGAGTTCCGAATTAACGGCGGAAAGCAACAAGGCATTTATTATAACAAGCCTAACGATGCCAAAGGCTATCGGATGTTCCGGCAAGCCGTACTCCATATGTCGTCGATCCAGGATAGAAACAAGCTGTTTGTCGAGCCACTTATGTTCGAGCAGCACTGGACTTTGCCGGCTGCATCATTAACGGCGGAACAAATGGCCGCGTTGCAAAAAGACTTTAAAATTGACTACCTGGCCCAAAGTAAGCAAGTCACGCTGAGCAAGCGAGTAACCGGGCGTATTGTTATAACTAATTACGATCCGGCAACTCTGAGCAATGACGAGCGTATTCGTTTGCAGGAAGAAGCCGATCAAGGTGCTGGCAATGATGTTATGGTGGATATTCGACCCGAATATCCGGGTGGAGAGTGGCCAATACACGGTATTTTCCGCTTGCGCAGTTTTCATAATATACTGAATTTTATTGGTCAGTCTATCGGCGACAATCCGGAATACGATGTTGCTAAATATCTGCAAACTTCTGATGTCAGCCAGAACCCGGTAAACACACTGGCTATGCTGATCAGTGATGACAAACCAGGTAATGGCGATATCAGCGTCCAGTATGGCGATTGGTATTACGCAATAAAGCCGGACGAAGGTTATCCTTGGAATCGCGAAGCCTTTCGGTTGTTATGCCAACTTTTTCAAATGACCATGACCGATCTGGCTCGGCAAGGCGCACCAGAAATTACTATTTCTAAATAATAGGAAGCCATTTTGACAAAAATAATCGATAACCGCATGATCATGAAATGCGTAGCCTATCAAAATGGCGTCAGTATCGGCGATGTGACAATCGAGGATATCAGTGAAGTGCTTAAGCAGGAAAACACCTTCATCTGGCTAGGTTTGCTTGAGGCCAATAGTGAACTGTTGGCCCAAATACAGGAGGAATTTGGTTTGCATGACTTGGCTATCGAAGATGCTTGCTCGGCGCATCAGCGTCCGAAGGTTGATGAATTTGGCGAGTCGTTGTTTATCGTGTTGCATACCGCAGATCTTGCAGGAGAACAGGTTAAGTTCGGGGAAACTCATATTTTTCTCGGTCCACGTTTTTTGGTGACGATCAGGCACGGCTATTCATGCAGTCACAGCAAAATTAGAGAGCGCTGTGAAGCCATGCCTAAGCAACTGGCCAAAGGGCCAGGATTTGCCTTGTATTCAATTATGGATTTTATCGTTGATAACTATATGCCGGTTATTGATGGTTTGCAGGCGCGTTTTGATAGCTTGGAGTCGGCAATTTTTAAATATCAACCCAGCCGGCAAACCATGGAGGACCTTTACGAACTGAAGCGCGAATTGATGTTACTGGAAGGAGCTATTACACCGGTGATAGATATCTGCAATGAGTTGATGCGTTTGCATAATGAGTTTATTCCCAAGGACGTGCGGGTCTATTTTCGCGATATTGTGGATCACATCAAACGTATAGATCAGAAGATTCATGGTATGCGAGAAATGTTGGTAGCGGCAATGCAGGTGCATTTGACATTTGAAACGGTTCGGCAGAACGAAGTTGTCAAACGATTGGCCGGTTGGGGAGCGATCTTGGCAATACCCACCATGGTTTTCAGTTGGTACGGTATGAACTTCAGATACATGCCTGAGTTGGATTGGCAATACAGTTATCCGGTGGTAGTGGTCGGCGTCGTTTTGGGCAGTCTTTTTCTGTATTGGCGGCTGAAAAAATCTGACTGGCTGTAAGGCAAAATAAAAACATGAATAATCAATGCCTACAGCTTGAAGTGATGCCTTTGCTGGCATAACTGCGTAGCCACGTTAGCGGTAAGCGCCTTTTTTCGCACTGGTTGGTTTTATGCCGCTTAATCCCACTCTGTAGTAAATTTAAATATTAATGAAAAAAGGATAACGTATCAATTCAATTTAATCTTATCTCCTGAACCGCTGCCTGTGGCTGTTTTGTTGGTCATACTGGTTGTTTTATAGTCTAACGGTTGATGTGGGCGCTGTAATTATATCTTACGAAATAGTCAGTCTTTGAAGTTTAGTTTTTTGAACCCCTCTAAAATCCTTTCGTTTGCTTTCGCTTATTTTCTGACTCTCAATTTAAATTCAGTATAGTTTAAATCATTGCCCTGATTTGTGGGTTCGTTATAATCAAAATTGCCGTGCAAAAGCTAGTTTAGTGTTACTGGTTTCCAAGTAATGCTTGGGAACCAAATCCGAAATATTATCTGATACGAAATCTACCTACTAAAGATTGCAATTGTCGTGCTTGATCCTCTAATGATTGTGCAGTCGCTGCAGATTGCTCTGCTAAAGAAGCATTCTGCTGAGTAGCGTTATCCATTTGCAACATCGCTATATTAAGTTGATCTATGCCAGTACTTTGCTCAGAAGATGCAGAAGATATTTGAGATACCAAATCTGTAACTAAAGTTACGGCATTAGATATTTCAATCATGGTTTTTCCGGCTATATCGACTTGATTGCTGCCGCTTTTAGTTGTCATTACTGAATTGTTAATTAGTGTTTGAACGGTAATAAATTATTTAATACAAAACAATAAGTTGCGATAAAATAGGCTATTGAAAATCAAATAACAGCCTATTGGCGTATAAAATGCTGAATTTAAGTAACTTGCTGATAATTATGATTATTATTTTCATCGAAAAGGGCTTGGCAAAAGCTACCTCCCGGATAAGCGCCTCAGCTTTCAAATTCTCGTTGGAAAACTCCCGATGAGAAAGGTATTTTCTCCACAAATGAGCATCGGTCAACGCGATATTGCTGATATCAAAATAGATGTTTCCTCCCGTGATGACATTCCGATCATCTTGCTGGGCTTGCAACACATTTATACGACTCAGCCATTAAGGGATGCTGTTTTTAAAATACTGGAGGATGTGGTGCCTACTAAAATTGACGCCGAAGTGACAAAAATCGTTGCCATCGACAAAGGCCGCCCCGGTATGAATCAATGGTCGATTTTGGTGTTAGGATCGCTACGCGTAGGACTGAATACAGACTATGATCGCATTCTGGAGTTGGCCAATCAGCATAACACCCTACGTGAAATGCTCGGTCTTGGTTGCTTTGATGCCGACAAACGCTATCGCCTGCAAACCTTGAAAGACAATCTCAAGCTGTTTACGCCAGCGATCATGGCGCGTATTAGTACTGAAGTTATTCGAGCCGGCTATCAATTACTGGATCTGGATATTCATGCGCTGATCAGAGGCCGTTGCGATTCTTTTGTGTTAAAAACCAACGTGCATTTTCCAACCGATATCAGTTTACTGCATGATGCGATCCGGATTCTGATTCGGACGTGCGTCAAATGGAGCTTGCAACATGCCTTGCCTGAATGGCGATTGCATAAGCACAACCTGTCTAAATTTAAAAGGCGGTATCGCACGCTGCAAAAACTCAAACATTCCACGTCAAAAAATGACGCTATCAAGGCCGCCAAAGCACTTGAGATCAAACAGGCCTACCAGGACTATATTGATTTGGCAGGGTTTTATCTTGAGCGCACTAAAGCCAGTATGTTGACGTTAAAAAATCACTTTCACATACCAGAAGTGTTGCTTACCGATCTGAGCACTTTTAGCCTGCATGCCGAACGTCAAATCGAGCAGATTAGACGTCGCGCTATTCAAGGAGAAACCATTCCCCATGATGAAAAAGTCTTTTCCCTGTTCCAGACCCACACCGAATGGATCAGCAAAGGCAAAGCCGGAGTCCCGGTTGAACTGGGCTTGCGGGTCTGTATCATGGAAGACCATCAGGGCTTTATATTGCACAGTCAAGTCATGCAAAAGACTACCGACGACAAAGTCGCCGTGCCGATGGTTAAAGCGACTCAAGTAAAATTCCCAAGTTTTAACGCCTGTAGCTTTGACAAAGGTTTCCACAGTCCGGCCAATCAAACCGACCTGAAAGCCCTCCTTGAGCAAGTCGTTTTACCCAAAAAAGGCAAGCTATCCAAAGCCGACCAGAATCGTGAATACACCGCGGAATTTAAACAGGCAAAAAAGCAACATTCCGCCGTAGAATCGGCTATTAATGCGTTAGAAGTACATGGGCTGGATAAGTGCCTTGATCATGGCATTGAAGCCTTCGAGCGTTATGTTGGCTTAGCCGTGTTATCGCGTAACATTCAAAAGCTCGGCACAATTAAACGCGACATGGAACGGCTAAGGCTTGTTAACGAGCAACAAAAACTAGCTGCCTGACGCTTTTTTGAGAACAGCCAACAGGTTATCCACAGGAAAGGTGCGCTTATAATTTGTGATTATTAGAAATAATTCTGAAAAACTGATGGTAAATCAGAAAATAAGTCGTTTGTTCCACTCCGGAAAGATTTTTCCAAAAAATATTTCCGGATGTTGAGCTGGTTTTTTTGAAAAGTGGCTTTTTCGTTCAGGCACTAATTAGGTCTTTGATTTCTTTTGCTGCCGAAGTCGAACGTAGAGCTAATAAACGTACCTCAGAGGCCACCACAGAAAACCCTTTACCATGCGCTCCTGCACTTGCCGCTTCTATCGCAGCATTTAACGCTAATATATTTGTTTGAAAGGCTAAGCCATCAATAACTTCAACTATACCAATCATGGTGCTAGCACTTTTAGAAATACTATCCATAGTTTTGATCACTTCATCTACTGCTGATCCGCCTTTGGTAGTTAAAGTTGAAGTACTTAATACCATATTATTAGCGACTCTAGCGTTTTCAGCATTTTGTTTAACTGTAGAGGCTAATTCTTCCATAGTGGCGGAGTTTTCTTCTAGGCTAGACGCCTGTTGTTCTGTACGCTGTGATAGATCTAAAAAACCAGCTGCAATCTCGGAAGCCGAGCTATTAATGACGCTAACGGCAGATATAATTTCATTAATCAGCGATAACAGTGAGCTACGCGTATCATTAATACCTTGTGCAGTTATGCCAAATAACCCTGAGTATTTTTTATCAATACGCTGCGTTAAGTCGCCTATAGCAAGAGCATTGGCTATGCGACCTATGTCACTTAAGGCATTTTCAGAAGTTTTATTTAAGTTATTTGAAAGCTCAGCTAATGTTTTAGCGAAACCTTGATGACGGTTTTCGTCCATGCGATAACTAAAGTCACCGTGCACAGCAGCATTTACCGAATGGTTGATATCGGTAATGATAGCTTGTAAATTTTCGCTCATATTAGCCATTGCTGCAGTAATGCTTTCGCTGTCACCTTGGCGTACCGATAATGTGTTATCTAAATGGCCTGCGGCAATTTGTCGTGCTACGTAGGCCACATCATCAGGATTACCGCCGATTTTATGTAATAAGCCACTATTCAAGCTGTTGATGGTGCGGCTAATTTCTAATTCAAAACCCGTTTTATCGCTTAAATCAATTTGCTGAGTAAAATCACCTTTTATTATGCAATCAACGTGATTTTGCAATTGTGAAATGATGCGCTGCAACTCATTTTGCATTAAGTCGATGGCCGCTAATAAGCTATGATCATCACCTTTTGTGAGGTTAATGTCATTATCTAAATGCCCTAGAGCTATTTGTTTAGCAATAACAACTACATCACTAGGCTCACCGCCCAATTGGATAACAAAGCTGTGAGCAATAGCAAAGCCTAGAATCATAGAGGCCGCTAGAGATGTCAGTAAAATAGCTAGCATTAATAAATTGCCGGTATGGGTTTTTTCAGTAGCTAAGGCTTCGTCGGCTAAGGTGCGCTGAATAAGAATAGGTATAATTTTATCTATCACTAGCCGATGGCTTTTATATAGCTTAGTCAAGCGTGGTAGTATGGTTGTCACCGAGGCGCGGTCGGATTCTTGTATAGCAGGTATTAATTCTGCCAAAACTAAATTATAAAATTGATAGGCCGATAGATAAGATTGTTCTAAAAACAATGGCGCTAATTCACCTGTTAAGCCTTGATTTAACCAATATTGATGACGGGTATCATACTCATCTTTTAGCTGCTTAAATTTACTAATCAATAAGGCTTGATCTTTTTTGTCAGTAGCGTTGGCTAACTCAAGCATCACTAAATAAGACTCTAAAATATATTCAGGAGGTGGTAACACATCAGCTACCAAGTCTTTGCCTTGGGCTATACGTTGATAAAGCGGGCTATTAATTTGTAATTCGTTAAGCGTTTTAAAAGACCAAAATCCATAAGCTACAAAGCCTATGGTAAACATCGCTAATAACAATAAAAAGCGTTTTTTGACAGTAAGTGCTGCGATTATTTTATTCATTAATTAATTAACCAAAGTAGATAGTATGATCCAGTTATTCGCTCTTTGCGAAGATAATTCATTGAATTTTAACGATTTAGGTTTTTAACAATCATGATTCACTGAAGTTATTTTCTTTTAATAACAATGTGTTATATCTAATAGCGAAAAATGGGTATGATGATATCTTGATCTATTCAAACATATTGTAAAGTTATCACTGGCAAGCAAATTAATAAGCATAGGGGATAATAGAATCCAATTTAGTTACATGTCTTGAATGAGACCTTTACATTCTGACGCGATAGGGTTGTCAGGAGTTAAAGCGCAATACGGCCAATCAACATTACTACGTCTTTATAACAATCTGCCTCCTACGGGTAGTGATACGCACGGTTTTGGTATGAAAGAGTCGAATATTCATCTTCATAATGGTCATGCCGCACCCGAATCGGATGGCGGGCCTTATGAAAATCGGGAGACAGAGGTTGGGCAATTTTATGATTATCATTGGTCTAATCGACGTGCCGGCTTTAATAGGACATATCCAACATCCACCTATACAGATAAGCTAGGGGATAAATGGCCTTGCGAAGGTAATTGGAAAGAAACTCAAGATTCGTTGTGGTGGCATGATCATACTGATTTGTTTACCGCCCAAAATGTTGTTAAGTGTCTAGTTTCTTTTTACAGCGTTTTTAGTGACGACATTAACCTCGATACCCTTGATGAAAGTTGAAAAGGCGGCTTAAGATAGGAAGAATAACCATGTTCATCATCACGATTTACCATATTAATCGCCATAAAGCTTACGGTGATGAATGTCTCTATATGGCCGAACTTGCTCTGTCAAAATTGAAGGATCACTACCGACCCACAGTTGCCATTCGCCTTTAATTTTCAGATGACAGCTTACTAATTTAAAGCTGTTAGTACCATTCCTCGCTAGAATTTGAATACCGCGATTCTATAAGAAGGCTCCTTAAGAAATTATCCTATGTTACTTGACCATTACATTTAATTGTGGAGCTATCGTCGCATAAACTATCCGAAATATACTATTTGACTGATAATACGTTTAGTGTAAAATATTTATTTTTCAAATTAAATTTTCTGCATATTATATGCATATTTTTTCTGAAAATGTAATTTATAATTTTCAATTAAATTAATACTTCGGATAGTTATAGTAATTGGCACTTCACGAATAATAAGGTTTGTGGCGTTAATGGCTAACTAAACTTATGAAAAATGTAGAGTCGGATGTCGAATTAAATATTAACCAATTGAAATTAAAAAGTTAATTATTGGTGTTTTTCTTTTTTCACTAATGCGTCTCTAAGTAACTAACAACTATTACGTGCACCGATGACTAATCAAGAATTGGCAGCATTAAAGTTGGAAATTTAAAAAACAGATAACGTCCCTTAAAGGGATTAAAGGTTATTCTCTGTGTGAACTTACAGTGAGGTACATTGAATATTTAATTTGTAAAAGTTATATCTTAAAAAACCAAGTCATATTTTGCAAAAAACAATTAATCCTATTGCCGTATATCTATATTTATAAACGCTGAAATTAGAACAATATTTTGATTGCCAACATAATGAAAACAATACTAGTACTCAGTCAATCTGATAATGTCGGATAAAGTTTCTTCAGTTTTATCCGTGCATCCTCCGTGGTAAACCGCCATTTCATAGGCCGAGCAATAGTATTTCTTTTTTCTTGCCACGCTAAAATTTCTGTTTTTAACATTTCTTGATCTGGAATGCGGCGATCCATACATTGCCGTGACAGGATGCTTAATTCTATCTCGGCCATATTTAACCAACTGCCATGCTTGGGCGTGTAGTGTATTTCTAGTTTTTCAAGAATTCTTCTCGCCTCTTTTGGCTCAAATGCCTTATATAAAGAGGCACCAGTATGGGTATTCAGATTATCCATAACCAGGGTAATACGTTTAGCCTGCGGGTAATGGACATCAACCAGGTTACGAATTTGATGCGCCCAATCAATGGCCGTTCTTTGATCGGTTACCTCAACAAACCGTTTGCCCTGCAAGGGTTCAAAAAACATAAAAATATTGCTCACTCCATTACGCTCATATTCCGTGTCGTACCGAGCGACCGTGCCAGGCTTTGCCGGTATTGGTGTTCGCGTGTCTTTAATCTGTTGCTTGCTGCTTTCATCCATGCAAATCAGTGGTTGCGCTTCATCATAAGGTCGCTTGTAAACCTCAAGCGTATCTTCCATAGCACAAACAAACTCAGCATTTTTTTTAGCCGGAATACACCACTCTTTATTTTGCCAGGGTTTTAATTCGTTTTTTTTAAGGTTTGCCGGATAGTTTCATGCGATACACTTTCAATATAACCCAGCTCAACCATCTGCTGTCCAAGTAAACGTAATGTCCAGCGACTACGCCCTTCAGGTGCATCGCCACAACTTAACGCGATCAAACGGGCTTCATTCTCTCCATCAATAGTACGACTTCTAACCCGAATTGACTTTGCCCGGTTTAAAGCCGATTCCAAGCCTTCTTGAACCAGTCGCTCCCGGACTCGTTCAACGGTACGTCTTGAAATACCAAAAGCTTCACTTATTGGCCGGTCCAGCCATTTTTCTCCTAACTCGCTAACATCCGCTTTCAGCAGTATTTCAGCGTGTAACCTTTTATGAGCGGCCACTTTTCCGGTATGAATCAAACTTCCCAAATAAGCGCGTTCATCTTCCGTTAGTCGTACTATGTATTTCTTTTTCAATGGTGTTTATTAATGGCAATGTAAAGACATTATATGGGGGCTATCATTCGACATATCAACGCTGACTGAGTACTAGTCGTTGATGATGATGTCTTTCAGCACCAAATAATCAATGATGCTCTTAGGGATGAAAACTATAAAATAATTTCCAGGTTCAATGGCGAATCTGCCCTGACTTTGTTATTTAGGCAACGTCCTGATCTCATTTTAATGGATATTAATATGCCTGATTATAATGGCATGGAGATACTGAAAAAGATAAAAAGTTATAAGCATCTTACTGGTGTACCTATTGTCATGATAACCAATATCCAGGCTAAAGATATGGTTATGCAAAGTTTACAACAAGGTGCTGTTAATTATATCGTCAAGCCTTTTACGCGTTATTTGCTGATAGAAAAGGTAAGGACTGCATTAGCCATTGATGTCTCAGATCTGGAAAATACCAGCAAATAAGCCGATAGATTTGATCTGTCAATACTTCGGACATTTTATGCCGCGATAGCGGTATAGGTTCGCTGTCTATCGATTACCTACCCCTGCCAGTTTGAAGCGTAAAGGTCTTTGACGTATTTAGCTATTGTCATCGATGACTGCATATTTACATGCTGGAGGCCTCCTAAAACTGTCCGAAAGTATTGTAGTTAAATTGAAGCCAAATAATTCTTTTAATTGCCCAATTAAAAACACTATTTAATTGATAAAATGTGCAGTATATTTAATCTGTAAATTACATATTTTATGTGTTGTATTGGATTTTTTCTAAAAATGTAATAGTTTCTATTGGCGCTGATATTCATTAAGAAGCTCAATCAACTTAAATTCTTATTGATTGGCAGTCAAAATCAGCGACAAACAACACTCATTCGAAAAAAGAAGCGCAAACTTAAACATAATGAGCTTAACTTTAAAACCTACCGTTCTCATCATAGATGACAGTCCTGATGTTATTAATCTGCTATCGGGACTGCTCAAAACCAGTTATAAGGTAAAAGCGGCTACTTCTGGCGAAAAAGGACTTACTATTGTTCAAAACGATAACGCTATCGACCTCATATTATTAGACGTCATAATGCCTGGTCTTTCCGGCTTCGAGGTTTGTAAGCAATTAAAAGCCGACGCCAACACTGCGGATATCCCTGTCATATTTATCACGGCGATGAGCGATCTTGATGATGAGCTACAGGGATTAAAACTCGGTGCGGTTGACTATATTACCAAGTCTGTCAGCCCGGCTATCTTGCTGGCACGAGTAGGGAACTATTTAAAAATTAAAGCGGCTAATGACTTTTTAAAAGATAAAAGTGAGTTTATCAAAGTACAGATCACTAAAAGATCCGACCAACTAGCCGCCATTCACGATATAGCCATTCTGCTATTAATTGCGCTTGCAAAAACAGGTAACCAGGAAACGGACAAGCCTTTGCAGCTAAATACGTTTTATGTAAAGGCGTTAGCCAAGCATCTGCAAAATCACCCTCAGTTTAAACAATTCCTCACCGAAAAAGCCATACAAATGACACTTGAGAGTCGAGGTACGCATTTTGATCCTGACATAATGGATACCTTTATGGTATTAGCTGAAAGCTTTAGAGAAATTGCTAAATGCTACTCGGATAATAATGACTTGGCATTCAACCTAGACTTTTAAATAAACTTAAACCACATCATTCTCATAGCCGGCATCAACCGCACAGTACCTAACAGGAAAATTTTATAATGCATGAAGATATAGAACAACTTAAAGATAAATTTTGTATCACTGCCACCGACACTGAACTCCTGCGTCAAGCGGGTACATTGCTGGCAGATTTTATGCCGGAATTTATTGAAAAGTGGTATGCATGGCTAAAGCAACAAGAAGAATTTTCACTGTTTTTTGGATCAAACAGCAGTAACTTAAAGCGGGTTCAAGAGCAGCAATCCATCCACTGGCAAAGTTTTTTTGTAGGACATATCAACAATAATTATATCAAAGAACGACGCCATATCGGCGAAGTCCATGCCCGCATTGGTTTACCCAACGATATTTATTTTGCCGGTATGTCTATAGCTTCTCAATTGTTATCTGATGAACTCTGGAATATCAAACCAATGCCCGCTAATATCGGTGCTATAGCCAATGCGCTAACAAAACATCTTTTTCTTGATTCTTACTTGGTCATAGACGAAATTGCCCGTATTCAAAATCTTCGTTTGTCCGAAAGCCATAAAGCCATGATGGAGATGTCAACACCGGTAACACCTATCTGGGAAGGCATATTGTTATTACCTCTGCTTGGCATTCTGGATTCAAGCCGTACCCAAGAGATCATGAATAAGTCGCTGTCCAAGATATCTGAAGAGCGCACCAAAGTATTTATTTTGGATATTAGTGGGGTAGCTTCGGTAGATACTGCGGTCGCCAATCAATTAATAAAAATTACCAAAGCCACTCAATTAATGGGGTGTAGCGCTATTATTTCCGGAATATCTCCAGCGATTGCCCGAACCATTGTTGAGCTTGGAGTAAACATCGGCGAAATAAAAACGACATCTACGCTACGCGATGCCTTCGAAATCGCCTTAAAACTGATCAACGTTACGGTTTCTTAAGTAAAACATGATCGGTAATCAGTCGCTTAGCCATGAGTATCAATATGTCCGAACATAGCGGCGTTTCCATGAGTCGAATGAATGATCGATTGTCCGTCATTTTACAAGGCGATGTTGCGCCGGAGATGCTGTCGGTATTAAGTACTGATATGCTTGAGTACATACAAATTAACAGGATTACTTTAGTTATTTTTGATATATCCGCAATCGCCATTTTGGATCTCACTGAATTTAACGCCTTACATCGCATTGTGCTCATGACAAAGCTAATGGGCGCCCAAACTATTTTTACTGGTTTTAATTCGGGTATGGTAGCTTTTTTAATCTCGGCGGGTGCTGACATTTCAGGTATCAATACAGCCTCCGGACTTGATGATATAGACAGAGTCCTGAGCTTTTTAAAAGGCGATTAATGACTATGCTGAAAGAAAATATTTCTTCTACAAACAATCGCTTTTTTATCGCTAATCATCTAGACCTAACAATTGCCATTACCCAAACGCTAAGCTGGCAACCTTTGCTTGGAGCCAGTGCCGTTGACAAATCCTTTATTGCCACTATCGTTTCCGAATTGGCGAGTAATATTATTAAATATGCAAAATCAGGTTATATAGAGTTACGTTCTTACGAAAGGCCTGGCAATGTTGAAATTGACGTGGTTGCAATCGATAACGGCCCGGGCATCGTTAATGTAAAGCAAGCCATGCAGGAGCATTTTAGTTCAGGTGGTACCCTCGGCTTGGGCTTGTCGGGTGTCAAGCGCATTGCCGATGATTTTGAAATATATTCCACTGTCGGTTATGGCACCTGTGTATTTGCAAGAAAAAAAATAAAAATTAATGCTGTTCAGCAAGTTTTATCACTCACAACGGCCAGCTATTGTTCAAATTCAGAAAGACTTGCCGCATTTAGAGATGCCAGCTTGGTCGAACCTGCCTCTACTATCAACTTTGAAATTGGTAAGTGTATACGCGCCTATCCGGGACAAATCGTCTCTGGTGATCAAGTACTGGCTTTACCTTTAGAGGATGGTTATTTTCTGGCCATCATAGATGCTACCGGCCATGGCCCGGATGCACATAAAATGGCGCTGGTGCTTCTTGCCGCCGTAAAAAAAATTGCCTCACGCAACTTGGTCGACATAATGAGCAAACTTTATGAGCTCGCAAAAGGCACAATAGGTGCTGCAATTGGTTTAGCCTTTTTTGATGCCAATAAACAGACGGTCTATTGTGCGGGTATAGGCAATACCAGTCTTGTGGTATTTAACGATAAAAAATGGCGTGGCGTTTCTCGTGATGGCATACTTGGACAACGCTCGCCCAGCTTTATGGAACAATCCACACCCTTCAATCCAGGCGACATGGCTATTATGTTTACTGATGGTTTATCAGAATCATTGGCAAATAACGAAGCCATCAAGCTGCGCTTTCAAGATGCAAATACTATCGCCTATCGTCTGGTGGATGTACTCGGCAAGACTTACGATGACGCCTCGTGCATAGTTCTAAAATGGAACAAATAAGTCACCTGGATTACCTGGGTCAAATTAATCTGGCCACCGACAGATCAATCGTTGATACACGTAATAAAGTTCGTGAAATTGCGACCTTACTCAAGCTGGGCTTAATCACTACTACGCATTTGGCCTCAGAGATTAATACTGCTACCGCAAATGTAATTAATCTATAAGTTACAGTTAGATACGCAAATAATAAGATAAAGATCAAGCACTATTCTGGTAGAATTTTGAGTATTACAAAGTCTGATCAATAACTTAACCATGCCAGCTATTAAAAAAAACCGTATTCAGCAGCAAATTGACCGCTTCAAAAAGTCATTTTTGCAATCCCAAGGACTAGGTGTTGAGGATTTTTTTCAGCCGACAGCATTACCAACATTATCGCCAATACCCCGCATAAACGCTCCTCGGTGTTCTTGCCCTTAGTCACGCTTAAAGCTTTCATTTTCCAAGTATTAAGTGATGACGGTTCCTGTAAACAGGCAGTGGCAGGCGTATTGATTGATCGTATCGTCGATGGACAATCAGCCAATACGGTTAACACGGGACCTTACTGTAAAGCCCGACAACGCTTACCACTAAAGGAACTCAGAGCAGCCACCACAGCTGCTGGTTTGCGTCTTCATAACCAGTCTCTGGCCGCGTGGCGATGGAAGGGTTATAACGTTGTCCTTACTGATGGAGCAACGGTGCAAATGCCAGATACACCAGAGAATCAGGCAGACTTTCCTCAGCTGGATAGTCAAAAGCCTGGTTTGGGCTTTCCGATTGCTCGCATGGTTGTGTTGATTTCTTTGGCTGCAGGAACCGTGCTCGACTATAGCCTGGGAGCCTATCAAGGCAAAGGAACTGGCGAAACATCGTTACTCAGTCAACTGTTTGGCAGCCTGTCAGTTGGCGACTTGCTGATGGCGGACCGCTATTACTGTACCTTCGCCATTATTGCGCTCTTGCAGGCTCGTGAAATTCCTGTGCTATTTCCACTACATGCCCGGAAAAAAGTAGATTTCAGCTTGGGTGTCTACCTGGGTGCAAGAGATCATTTGATTGACTGGACGAAACCCAAACGGAAACCGGTGTGGATGTCCAAGCAGGACTATAGCGACTTGCCGGAATCGATTACCGTCCGAGAGTTTGCGGTAAACGGCAGAATCTATTTGACCACCTTACTAAATGCAAAGGGCTTTCATAAGCAAGAGCTGGCTATGCTTTATAAGCAGCGCTGGAAAATTGAGCTGGATTTTCGTTCCATCAAAACCAATATGGGCATGGAAATATTACGGTGCAAAAAACCTGACATGGTAAGCAAGGAGATAGCTATCCACTTATTGGCATACAACATCATTCGTGGCAATTTGGCACAGGCAGCCAGCCTGCATGAGAAGATACCCCGCCAACTGAGTTTCAGGTCAGCAGTGCAACTGGTCATTCAAGCCGCCAAGCAGATGGTAGGCTTGACAGGGAACCAACTCATAAGCGCCTTGCGTGAATTATTAAAAGCGATGGCATCAACGGCCATTGGAAAACAAAAACGTAAGAGCCAGCCAAGAGCAGTCAAACGCCGACCAAAACCCTTTCCTTTGCTGATGGTGCCAAGAAACGAGGCATGTTTAAGCCTCTGACTTTGTTTTTTATATTTGCGGTAGCAGTATTAGCTCCATAGACCTCATCTTGCTTGACGTTTTGATGCCCGGGCCGTCCGGCTTCGAGGTTTGTGAACAACTAAAAGCGGACGTTAAGACAGCCGATATTCCGGTCATATTTTTAACTGCCCTGTCCGATATTGAAGATGAGCAGCTTGGTTTGGAGCTGGGCGCTGTCGATTATATTACCAAGCCGATCAGCCCGGCTATATTGTTGGCACGAGTAAAGAACCACCTGAAGATCAAGGCTGCCAGTGATTTTTTAAAAGATAAAAATTATCAGGCCAATATCCGTCTGGACTTGATACTCAACGCCACTGGCGAAGGTATCTACGGAATCGGCATCAACGGCGACTGTGTTTTCATTAATACCGTCGCGTTAAACATCCTGGGATATGACTCGGAACAGGAGATTTTGGGTAAAAATAACCACCAGTTATTTCATTTTGCTCATCCTGATGGTTCACCCTATATCCTTCAACAATGTCCTATATATAAAGCCCTGCAAGGCGAAGCAAGTTCGTTGATGGATACAGAGGTGTTTTGGCGTAAAGATGGCACCAGCTTATCTGTACAATACCAGTCACATCCGATCAAAAACAATGAGAAAATTATTGGCTGCGTAGTCAGTTTTATGGATATCACCGAGCGCAAACAAAACGAGGCGCTTCTGCTTGCTACTCTACAGCGCGCTGAAACGCTGGCCAAGTCGAAAGCGCAGTTTCTTGCCAACATGTCGCACGAAATTCGCACGCCAATGAATGGCATTATCGGTTTTTCCGAGCTGGCGTTACTTAAAGACATGCCTGCTGATATACGAGATTATCTACAAAAAATTAACAGTACCTCGCTTAACTTGCTAAATATCCTTAACGATATTTTGGATTTATCCAAACTGGAAGCCGGAAATATCCATATTAACTTGGCACACTTTGCTATTGACGGCTTGATAGATGTTCTCGATAGTCTGTTTATAGAGACTAGCAGGCAAAAAGGCCTGAATCTTACCCTAAACATTGCACCCGATGTGCCATGTTACTTGCTTGGCGATAGACTCAGGCTGGAACAAGTCTTGATTAACTTGGTGGGCAATGCGATTAAATTTACAGCAAGCGGCTCGGTTACCCTTAACATTACCTTGCAACAACGCCAGCAATCACAAGCCCGGTTATTATTTTCTGTCACGGACACCGGTATTGGTATCTCTGCTACTGATCAAGACAAGCTGTTTCAACCTTTCAGTCAGATAGATGAATCCATCACCCGGCGTTTTGGGGGTACCGGTCTTGGCTTGGCACTTAGCCATGATCTGGTACAACTCATGGGCGGTGAGTTATCGTTAATCAGTGAG
The DNA here is from genome assembly GCF_022788635.1 of Methylobacter sp. S3L5C. Taxonomy (NCBI): domain Bacteria; kingdom Pseudomonadati; phylum Pseudomonadota; class Gammaproteobacteria; order Methylococcales; family Methylococcaceae; genus Methylobacter; species Methylobacter sp. S3L5C. Next base: position 2,598,617 of record NZ_CP076024.1, read on the forward strand.
TTTGACCAGGGTAGCTGTTTTAGCTTTGAGTTGATACTGGCCATATCATCGTTGTCGAGTCAGGACGGGGTTCCGGATGCTTTGGAATCTTTGGACTCGGTACTGCAAAAACTTGGCCAACAACTAACAGGCTTCCGAATTTTAGTAGTCGAAGATAATGTGTTTAATCAGCAAATTATACAAGAATTTCTTAATTTATCGGGCATCAGCGTTAATATTGCCAATAATGGTCAAGAGGCTCTATTGGCACTGGAGAATACTGAATTTGATGCCGTGTTGATGGATATCCACATGCCGGTCATGGATGGCTTTGAAGCAACCCGCCAAATACGCAGTTTCCCACGATTCTTGACACTGCCAATTATTGCCCTGACGGCTGGCGTAACCGAGGAGGAGCGAGGGCAATATCTGGCTGCCGGCATGGACGATTTCATCAGTAAACCTATTAATCCGGTCCAACTCCTGTCAATACTTGCGCACTGGCTAAAGCTTACTGATATTCCGGTAATGGCGCTTGGCACGATCCCTTTACAAGAAGACGTTGAGAAAGATCAGTTGACGGCCGTTAACCCGGACATGGTCTTGACTGAGCCGTCGTTACCTGTAAAAGCCGTCAGTGTTACTGATAACTTACCCCCCGCTATGGACCGGGATATGTGTGTACTTAGAGAGCTGGTTGGTGACGATCCTGCTACCCTTACCAAATTTCTGGGTTTTTTTCATGTTAGTGCACTGAAAATCAGTGCCGATATAATAACCGCCATCACTACCGGCCAAGCCATTGCGGCAAGCAACGCCGCTCATACATTAAGCACCTCGGCACACAGCGTTGGAGCACTCAGGTTGGGTGATCTTTGTCTACAAATTGAAGAAGCTGGCAATGCCGGTGACAATAATATCAATGCCATACTCAGAGGTTTGCTACCTGGCTTTGAAGAAGAATGGGACAGGGTGGAAAAATATCTGCTGGCCTGGCCGGATGAACCAATCTATACCGTAGAGTTAGACAAACAATAGCCCTTAATTTTTTAACCAATAATACCTGTACTAATCCAGGTTAATAGCCCAAAATTTGCACTGAAATAAAAGGTAATCTACTGATATGTATGAACAATTTATTTTAAATATTACCGGGGCGAATGGTTGGATGCCTCATGGTTTCTGTATCCAATGGACCCCTGGCATTCTCTGGTCCTATGTTATTGCCGATGCACTAACTGCGCTATCCTATTATGCCATACCCCTGGCGCTGGCTTACGTTGCCTGGCGTAGAAAGGACCTGCAATTTCGCCGGGTTTACCTGATGTTCTGTGCTTTTATTCTGGCCTGCGGCACCTCTCATTTATTCTCGATTGTCCTGCTATGGCAACCATTGTACTGGCTTGATGCCATAATCAAAGTCATCACCGCCGGGCTCTCCGTTGCTACGGCAGCTTACCTGATAAGGCTTATTCCCTTGGCCTTGCAACAGCGGACCTCGGTAGAACTGGAAAACAAGCTGCTCCATGGCCTCATACAACAAAGCAGCACTGAGCTAACCAAGCTCAATACACGGTTTTACGCGACCTTTGAGAACGCCCCTATCGGCATTATCAACCTGTCACCCGAAGGGATTTTTCTGGAAGTCAATCAACGCTTTAGTGATTTCATCAATTACCGAAAAGAAGAACTCATTGACCTGGCCTTTACAGAAATAATGTCTCCGGCTGACCACACTAGCGTTATCGAGAAAATGGCGGCATGTCTGGCGGGTAAAATTTCAGACTTCACACTGGAAAGTCAATATCTACGCCGCGATGGCAAACAGGTCTGGGGTAATACGTCGGTAAAACTGATCCGTCATCAAGACGGCTCACCGAGTTATTTTATGGCAATCATTGAGGACATTAGTCTGTTCAAAACGACTGAAATGATCTTACAAGAACGGGACAAACTGTATTTTATCATTAACAACATGCCGGTTCTGATTGGCTATTGGGACAAGCAGTTAAAAAATCTGTTTAGCAATCCGGCTTATGCACGCTGGTTTGACAAAACACCGGAACAAATTAAAGGCCAACATATCAAGCAAGTGCTTGGCAAGCAGTTGTACACAGAAAATTTGGCACATATCAATGCCGTAATACAGGGCGAAGCGCAAAAGTTTAATCGCCACATTTTATGTCCACAAACCGGTGAGGAAATCTATACTCAAACCAGCTACTTACCGCATATTGTTAATCAGGAAGTGCTGGGCTTTTATGTGCTGGGTATTGATGTAACCGACCAGGAACACTTACATGATGCCAACTATTATAATTTAACGTTGCTTGAAAATCTGACCATAGGCGTTATTCTGGCCGATATCAACAAAAAAATCACCTATATTAATCCCGCCTTTAAGCACATAACAGGCTACTCAAGCGAAGATATGCTGGGTAAATCATGCGCTATTTTGCATGGCGAAAAAACTGACCCACAACAAATTTTACAAATAAAAGAGAGACTTTCCCGGTTACAAAGCTACCAAGGTGAAATCATTAACTACCGTAAAAACGGCTCAGAATTTTGGATTGAAATAGTCATTAACCCGCTTTATGACCGGCACGGTAACTTTATTCAGTTTATTGGCTTTCAGCGCGATATTTCAAAGCGCAAATATCTTGAAGCCCAACTCAAGAACAACCAAAAACTGTTGGCTAATCTGTTTGCCCATGTTCCAGGCATGGTTTACCAATGTAAAATGACTCAAGACAGGCAATTTAACTATCCGTTCGTCAGTGAAGGCATCAAAGACATTTACGAAACCACCTCTGAGCAGGCGCTCAAAAGTACCTCCGCATTAATTTTTGATCGCCTACACCCGGATGACCGCGATATCATAAATATATCCCTTGAGGAGTCCATAAGCACCCTGCAACCCTGGCAACAGGAATACCGTGTCAATTTGCCTGAAAAAGGCCTGCGCTGGCTGTCCGGTCACTCCCAACCGGAAAGATTAACAGATGGTAGTATTCTCTGGCATGGTTTTATTTCTGACATTACCGAGCGGAAACTACTTGATAATGAACGTAACCTTCTACTGCAAATCATTGAAGAATCGCCGGATTATATTTCAATGGCCGATATGCAGGGGCATATTACCTTTATTAATCGTGCCGGTCTTAAAATGATTGGCCTGCCGGAAAAATCCAACGTATCCGGTTTTAATATCAATGATATGCACCCGGAATGGGCGGCAAGAAAGATATTCGAAGAGGCTATTCTGGTTGCCTGCCAGCAAGGTTTTTGGGAAGGTGAAAATGCACTGTTACACAGGGATGGTCACGAAATACCGGTTTCGCAATTAATACTAAGCCATTATCGGGATGCGAACGACTCGCCCACACTTATTTCCACCATCATGCGGGATATGACTAAAAGCAAGCAAGTTGAGCTGGAACTGCGCGCAGCCAAAGACAAGGCAGAGCACTTGGCGCAAGCAAAATCCGACTTCCTCGCCAACATGTCGCATGAGATTCGCACACCGATGACCGCCATTATCGGCTTCTCGCAACTGGCATTAACCAAAGCAAGCTCACCTGAAATAAACGCTTACCTGAATAAAATCAACTCTGCCTCTACCAGTCTACTGGGCATTCTGAATGATATTTTGGACTTGTCCAAACTGGAGGCAGGCAGCATTGCTATTCATTTAGCACCTTTTGCCATTGATAACCTGCGCGATAATCTCTACAGTCTGTTTTGCGACACAGCTGAAAAGAAAGGCCTCGGCTTTAGTGTAATGCTAGGGGCAGATATTCCTCCTGGCTTGCTTGGCGATAAACTCAGACTGGAGCAAATATTAATTAATCTGCTCGGTAATGCCTTCAAGTTTACCGAAAACGGTTCAGTCAGCCTTGGTATTACCCTTCAACAACTCGATGTGTCGCAAGCTCGGCTATTATTTTGTGTTAAGGACACCGGTATCGGTATCGCCATCAAAGATCAGAATAAACTGTTCCAGCCCTTCCAGCAGCTTGACGAGTCTATCACTCGCCGCTTTGGCGGTACTGGTCTTGGACTGGCACTTAGCCATAATTTGATACAAATGATGGGCGGGGAATTATCGGTAGTCAGCATGCCGGGATTGGGTAGCAACTTTAGCTTTGAGTTGGTTTTAGCTGTATCGCCCGCAGCCGACCAGGAAAAAATTCAGCCACCATCAGTAGCACTCGGTTCAGTATTTAATCAGATAGATCCACGACTGGTTAGCTTCCGAATTTTAGTAGTCGAAGATAATGTGTTTAATCAGCAAATTATACAAGAATTTCTTAATTTATCGGGCATCAGCGTTAATATTGCCAATAATGGTCAAGAGGCTCTATTGGCACTGGAGAATACTGAATTTGATGCCGTGTTGATGGATATCCACATGCCGGTCATGGATGGCTTTGAAGCAACCCGCCAAATACGCAGTTTCCCACGATTCTTGACACTGCCAATTATTGCCCTGACGGCTGGCGTAACCGAGGAGGAGCGGGGGCAATATCTGGCTGCCGGCATGGACGATTTCATCAGTAAACCTATTAATCCGGTCCAACTCCTGTCAACACTCGCGTACCAACTAAAGCTTGCTGATATACCGGCAATAGCGCTTGGCAAGGCCCCTTTACAAGAAGACGTTGAGAAAGATCAGTTGACGGCCGTTAACCCCGACAGGACCTTGATTGAACCATCGTTACCTGTAAAAGCCATCAGTATTACTGATAACTTACCCCCCGCTATGGACCGGGATATGTGTGTACTTAGAGAGCTGGTGGGTGACGATCCTGCTACCCTTACCAAATTTCTGGGTTTTTTTCATGTTAGTGCCAAGAAAATCAGTGCCGATATAATAACCGCTATCACTACCGGCCAAGCCATTGCAGCAAGCAACGCCGCCCATAAATTAAGCACCTCGGCACTCAGCGTTGGAGCGCTTAGATTGGGTAATCTTTGTCTACAAATTGAAGAAGCTGGCAATGCCGGTGACAATAATATCAATGCCATACTCAGAGGTTTGCTACCTGGCTTTGAAGAAGAATGGGACAGGGTGGAAAAATATCTGCTTGTCTGGCCGGATGAACCAAATTACGACATACCCTGCTTTTCTCACAGCCATACTCCTACCTTAACCACTGATAACAATGACCATCAATAATAAGCCACTGGAACCAGGCAATAAACTGGATTTGCTAGCCATAAGGTTGGCCCGGGAACTCCCGACTGAGTTACGTGCTGAAATACAGGCTGTACTCCAGGAATTGGAAACCTATAAGATTGAACTGGAAATGCAGAACGAAGATTTGCGGCAAGCCCAACTCGCTCTGCAAGAATCCAGAGAACGTTATATAAATCTATATGAATTTTGCCCTGAGGGTTATTTAACGCTGTCCTCTGAAGGTCAAATTGAAGAAATAAATCTGACCGCAACGGCGCTTTTTGGCATCGAACGTAACCAACTGCAAAACCGGAATTTTGCGGATTTGGTTGCACCTCATGACCGAGATCGCTGGAAACGTTTGCTGATAAGTATGCTTCAATGCGAAGCCCTCGAAAGTATTGAATTACAACTTTTATGCAACGAAAATGCCGTTTTTGACGCGCATCTTAAAGTACTCAGTCTGTCTGCAGATGGCAATATTCAGGCCATCCGTATTAACTTCAGCGATATTAGCAAGCTTAAGGAATTGGCCTTACATCAGCAAAAAGAGGCCTTAAATAAAGCCGGTGCCTTGCAAAACGCAATTTTTAATAGCGCCAATTTCTCAAGTATTGCCACCGATGCCAAGGGGGTTATCCAAATCTTTAACGTCGGTGCCCAGCACATGCTTGGTTATAGCGCAGACGAAGTGATGAATAAAATCACACCGGCGGATATTTCCGATCCACAGGAAATCATTGCGCGTGCCACAGCCTTAAGTCTTGAACTGGGTACGCCTATTAAACCGGGCTTTGACGCACTGGTATTTAAAGCCGCACGGAGTATTGAAGATATTTATGAGCTGACTTATATTCGTAAAGATGGCAGTCGCTTTCCTGCAATGGTGTCCGTCACGGCACTACGTGATGCAGAGGACAGTATTATCGGTTACCTACTGATCGGTACCAACAATACAGAACGTAAACAGCTCCAAGAGATTATTCTGCTTAATAAAGAAAATGAAGCCAGGCTTTTGTTAGATAAAGAGCAAGCCGAGTATTTATTAACCATAAAATCCCAATTTATCGCCACCATGTCGCATGAAATTCGCACGCCAATGAGTGCGATTATGGGACTTTCCCAATTGGCGCTCAATCAGGCTCTGCCCGCTGAAACGCAGAATTATCTGAAAAATATTATTGCAGCCTCCAGGAGCCTTATGAATATACTTAATGATATTCTGGATTTTTCAAAACTGGATGCCGGGCGTCTCGTCATTGAGCCAGTACCTTTCCCTCTTAATGATCTGCTGGATGTACTCTACAGTCTATTTATTGACGCTGCCAAAGAGAAACTACTGAGCTTTAACATAGAGGTTGCATCCAATATCCCCTGCACCTTGATTGGTGACCGGCTTAGGTTGCAACAAATATTAAGTAATCTGCTTGGTAACGCGATCAAATTTACCGCGCAGGGTGCCGTCACCCTCAAAATTACGCTTTTGCAAATTGATCTCTCACAAGTCCGCCTGTTATTTTGCGTGTCGGATACCGGTATAGGTATCTCTGCCGAGTATCAGGACAAGCTGTTCCAGCCTTTCAGTCAGGTGGACGGCTCCATTACCCGTCGTTTTGGCGGCACCGGTCTTGGGCTGGCTATCAGCAATAATCTGTTGCAGTTGATGGACAGCGAATTTTTACTAACCAGTACGCCAGAGCTAGGCAGCTCCTTCAGCTTTGAGTTGGCTTTGGGCGTATCGACTACGTCCATTCAATACCGCGTTACCGAACCTTCTGCAATAGTAAGTCCGACCTTGAATTATTATCAACAACTGGTCGGTTCCAGAATTCTGGTGGCTGAAGATAACCTGCTCATTCAACAGGTTGTACGAGAATCTCTAATTCCCTCAGGTATCATCGTCACTATTGCCAACAATGGTCAGGAAGTGCTGGAGTTATTGGCACAGAGTGAATTTGATGGCATTTTGATGGACATTCACATGCCGGTTATGGATGGCTTTGAAACAACGCAACGGTTACGTAGTCTGCCGGGTTTGGCAACACTACCGGTGATCGCGCTGACCGCTGGCGTAACCGAAGAGGAACAGGTGCAATGCCTGGCCGCAGGTATGAATGATTTTATCAGTAAACCTATTGATTTAAGTCAGCTTCTGCTGACACTGGCGCAATGGCTCATGTCTGAGAGTGATATGAATGCGCTTAGGCAGTGCGCCATTGAGCTTGACGAACTTATACAAGAACAAGAATTTATTCCCGAAGCCTTGCTAAACACCATGAAGACACATTTGTCCCCTACGCAGCTTGAGCTGTTTAGCCGTCTACACCAGATGATACGTGACCTTCGTTATAAAGAGGCACGCACCTTGCTTCATCAACTGATTTCACCATCCAATCCTCAGGAAATGTTATGAGAGATATTCAACAAGGCCCCATTATACTCATTGTTGATGATATACCCGATAACATCAAGATTCTTGCGGAAGCGCTTCGTTCTGATTACCGGATTAAGGTGGCCAATAATGGCCATGATGCGCTCGATCTGGCTGAACGGGTGCAACCGGATTTGATTTTACTGGATATCATGATGCCCGATATGGATGGCTTTGAAACCTGCCGACGCCTGAAAGAAAACGCCAAAACCCGTAAAATCGCCGTCATCTTTGTCACCGCCATGAGCGGTGAAACCGATGCAGAAAGAGGTCTTAATCTGGGGGCGGTTGACTATATCATTAAGCCTTTCGTAATTCCGGTCGCCAAAGCCCGTATTCGCAACCACCTTCTCATCAAGCAACAAGCCGATTTACTCGACTCGCGGGCGTTGCTTGATGCGCTGACGCTTATTCCCAATCGCCGCTGTTTTGATGAAACTTTCGCAGCAGCATGGCAGCAAGCGAGCCAGGATAAAACGCCGCTATCACTGGCGATAATCGAAGTAGATGATTTTAAGCACTATAACGACCGGTATGGCCACGGCATCGGAGATAGCTGTTTAAAAAAGCTGGCGACTGTATTAACCAACAGTCAAAACCAACCCGGCGACCTTAGCGCACGCCTTGACGGTAATGCCTTTGCGCTTATCCTCCCTAACACCGATTCGACCGCTGCCCGGCAAATTACCGAAGGCTTGCGTGAGTGTATCCAGAACATGGGCATGGCCCATGCTGAATCAAAAGCCGGTGCAGTGGTTACGATTAGTGTCGGCGTAGCCACGCAAATGGCTATGCCAACTTATAGCTCTTCGCAGGAACTTTATGAGGCGGCAAACAACGCATTGCACACGGCAACAGCCAATGGCGGCAATCAAGTCGCGTAGTATTTGTGTCGGTTTACGCTAGAGTTTAACCCCTACGAATGAAAGTCTATCGCTTATTAATTAACACATTTTAATCATTAAAGAATACCAGCACCATGCTTAAAGATAATCCTGGCTTTGTATCGCCGATAACTCACCCACCGCGTCAATCTTATCGCGGGTTGCTGCACATTATCGGCCTGGCGCTCGCTTACCTGATAGCCAGCAAACTCAGTTATTTTACGAGGATTCCACCCGGCTATGCGGCAACTATTTGGCCGCCAGCCGGTATTGCCCTGGCGGCCATGTTGGTTTACGGCTACCGTATCTGGCCGGGCGTTATGCTGGGCACGTTAATGGTGAATGGTTTGATCTCGGAAGTGATCGGTTCGATTACAGAAAACCTGCTGTCGGTACTGATCAATTTAGCTATCAGTTGCGGTGCAACGCTGCAAGCGCTAGCAGGTACTTATCTCGTTAAACGTTTTGCCGGCTATCCCAACGGATTGATCAAGGCAAAGGATATTATTCGCTTCTGGCTGACGGGTGGCGTTCTTGCTGCGCTGATTAATTCCACGTTGGCAGTGACTCTGTTCGTCGCCATCGGCACCACAGCGGCAGCCGATTTTGTGGCTAACTGGGCCACTTGGTGGTTGGGAGATGCCTTGGGCATTATACTCTTTACGCCACTGATGCTAGCCTGGCTATGCCAGGCTGATTCAGCGTGGCACAACCGAAAAGGGCTGATTACCCTGCCAATGGTCGTCATGTTTATACTAACCATTGGCGCCACTTATTATCAAAATAAAAATAGCCAGCAGCGATTAAGGCTGATGTTGGACCAAGAAGTACAAACATTCAGCGTAGCGCTGGAAAACTCGTTTTTGACCCATATCAACGCGCTACGTGCTCTCGGCAGTTTCTATAAAAGCTCAACCGAGGTTACCCGGGCAGATTTTAAATCCTTCACTACGGATGCTTTGGACCAGTTACCGGGTATTCAGGCGCTGAGCTGGACTACCGTTATTTTGGACTCCCAACGGGATGCCTACGAAGCAACCATCAAAAACGAAGGCTACCCCAACTTTGAGATTACCGAACAAGATGCCAACCAACAGCGCTTAACAGCGGAAAATCGCCCGGAATATGCGCCCATCACTTTTATTGAACCTTCTCAAGGCAATGAAAAATTCCTGGGATTTGATAACTATGCCAATGCCCTGCGGCGAGAGGCTCTTGAGCGGGCAAGGGATAGCGGAGACATCGCTCTGACCGCGCGGATTGTTTTACTTCAGGGACAAAACCGGCACTATGGCGTACTCGCTATTATGCCCGTGTATGGCAACGGCCGCCCGCACCAAACCGTAAAAGAACGCCGTCAGAACGTGACCGGTTATCTCGTTGCCGCCTTTAAAATCGATGCTATTATCACAGCGGCACTTAAAACCTCACAAACTGCCAAATTGTCCTATCGCTTGCTAGACCAGAGTGCACCGGCCGCAGAGCAATTACTGTTTGTAAACGGCCAACCGGAACCGTCAGCCTGGGTGGTACAGAAAGAAAATTTTTTCAACGGTCCAAGAGATCTGCTCAGTGCGACAACGCTTAACCTGGGCGGTCGAAGCTGGCGGTTTGAAATCACCGTCACACCTAATTATATCGCCCAACACCACTCAGATAGCGCATGGTTACTATTATTGTCAGGCTTTCTGTTAACCTGTTTTGTGAATGCCTTCAGTTTGATGGCTTCCGGTCAAGGCCGCCTGCTCCAGTTACAGCTAATAAAGCGTACCTCTGCGCTAAAAGTCAGCAAGCGGCGCTTTGATTCCACGTTTAATAATGCACCATTCGCTATTGCCCATCTATCGCCACAGGGCGATTGTTTGGAAATCAATCAACGTTTTTGCGAGTTTATTGGTTATAGCAATGCCGAGGCGCTCACCATACCCTGCCTGCAATTGATGCATCCCGATCATCACCAGCTTAATAATGAGAAAATTGCGCAATGCCTGAGTGGTGAAATTTCAGGTTTTACTCTGGAAAGTCAATATCAACACAAGCTGGGGCATCACCTTTGGGGTAATCTAACGGTAAAATTAATCCGCAATGAAGCAGGCAGACCGGATTACTTTATTAAAATGATTGAGGATATCACGGTGCGTAAAGCCATTGAAAAGGCACTGTATAAAGCCGATATTCTAAAAAACGCGATTGTTAACAGTAGCACTTTTTCCAGTATCGCCACCGATGCCAAAGGCATTATTCAGATTTTTAACCGGGGCGCAGAAAATATGCTCGGCTATCAGGCCGATGAAGTACTAAACCAACTTACACCAGCGGATTTTTCCGACCCTAAGGAATTGCTAAACCGTGCAATCGCCTTAAGTGAAGAGCAGTCAGCTTTTATTACCCCCGGCTTTGAAGCGTTGGTATTCAAAGCTTCGCGTGGTATTGAAGATATTTACGAGTTAACCTATATCCGTAAAAATGGCAGCAGCTTTCCTGCGGTGGTTTCAATTACTGCGTTGCGTGATGATGATGATGATGATGTTATTATTGGTTACCTGTTGATAACCATCGATAATACCGTCAAAAAACAGGCCGAAGACACCATCAGAATACTGTCCCTGGCAGTAGAGCAAAGCCCCAATTCGGTGACCATCACTGACCGTAATGGCATAATTGAATATGTCAACGCGGTACTGATAAAAACTTCCGGTTATCGTTCTGATGAGCTTATCGGCAAGCATCAAAGCATAATCGCATCCGGCAAGACTTCAGAGGCAGTCTATATGGATATGCGGAGTGCTTTAAGTCGGGGCGAAATCTGGCGAGGCGAATTTATCAACAAAAGCAAATCCGGTGTTGAATACATAGTGTTAACCTGGATTTCGCCGATACGTCAGCCTGATGGCTGCGTCACCCATTATTTGGAACTTACAGAAGACATCACCGAGCGCAAGCAAAACGAAGCGATTATCATCCTGGCTAAAGAGCGGGCTGAAGCCTTGGCAAAATCAAAATCACAATTTCTTGCCAACATGTCCCACGAGATTCGCACGCCCATGAACGCAATCATCGGTCTGTCGCAACTGGCGCTAAACAAAAAATTTTCGCCTGAAGCAGTGGATTATCTGGATAAAATCAACCGTGCCTCGACCAGTCTATTGGTGATACTGAACGATATTCTGGACTTGTCCAGACTGGAAGTCGGGCGTGTCACCATTGAGCACAAACACTTTCACCTTGATGGACTACTCGATACGCTTCACAATCTGTTTGACGCAGCCGCTAAGGAAAAAAATCTGGCTTTCACTATTGTGCTGGCAGGTGATGTTCCATTGGGTTTAATCGGCGATGCCGCCAGATTGCAACAAGTATTAATTAACCTGCTCGGTAATGCCATCAAGTTTACCGCTGACGGCAGCGTAACTATGACCATCATGCTACAACAAATTGACCAGTCACAAGCGCGGTTATTATTTAGTGTAGCGGATACCGGTATCGGTTTGTCCAGCCAGGATCAGGAAAAGCTGTTTAAACCGTTCAGTCAAGTGGATGATTCTATCACCCGTCGTTTTGGGGGCTCAGGCCTTGGCCTGGCGATCAGTAATAATCTGTTGCAGCTTATGGGTAGCCGGTTTACGTTGGACAGTACGCCGGGACGCGGCAGTTGCTTTAGCTTTGAATTGGTCATGGCTGTTTTACCCTTAACCCGCCCCTATAAACTGGAGTCGCCCACGGGAAGATTGGCGTCGACATTAAGTGATTTTAGTCAATTACTGGCCGGCACCCGTATTCTGATCGCAGAAGACAATCTTTTAAATCAGCAAGTAGTCAGTGAATTTTTGGAATTATCGGGTATCAGCGTCAAGATTGCCAATAATGGTCAGGAGGCGCTGACATTACTGCTTGAGCAGGGCGAATTTGATGCGGTGTTGATGGACATGCACATGCCGGTGATGGATGGTTTTAAAGCCACCCGACAAATGCGCAACCAGCTTCGTTTTGCAACACTACCGGTGCTTGCACTGTCTGCCGGTGTAACCCAAGAGGAACAGGAGGAGTGCCTGGCCTCAGGAATTAACGATTTCATCAGTAAACCGATCAATCCGGTAAAACTGCTGTCAACGCTTGCACAGTGGATCAAACCCGATAACAGCAAAATCGAAAGCTTGAAGGAGGAAGTTGTGGCAGTGCCGGCTATCGATACGCTACCGGATTTCGACCAGAAAAATCTGTTGGCCATGCTCGGTAATAATAAAGAACTGGCAATGCAATTACTGCTTAACTTCAAGCATAGTATGCAAAACCTGCCCGCTGAACTTGCCGAGCTTATCGCCTCAGGATCACTGGTTATCGCTAAAGAAAAAATACACAGCCTTAAAGGTGTAGCCGGCAATTTTGGCGCAGTGCGATTGTATGCAGCAACCGAAATACTGGAAGCAGAATTTAAAAAAGGGCTACCCACAACGGCTGCTATCAACCACTTTACGGCAGCCTTTAATCAGACGATGTCGGTCATTGAGGCGCAGTCTCCTCCTGATATTGTATTGCCGCATAATGCCGGTAATCGTGACGAACTAATGCTGTCAGCTGCCGAACTTGACGAACTGCTCAAGGAGCAGGATTTCATTCCTGAAGATTTGTTGAACACGCTAAAAATGCATCTGGCCACAGAACAGCTTGAGCTGTTTATTCGCCTACGTAAACTAATCCACGATCTTGACTATAAAAATGCACGGCTACTGCTGCAACAACTCATAATGCAACCAGACAATAAAGATGGCTTATGACGTAAATAATAGTCGGGGGATTGGGCACGAATAACTCTGTTAGCGCCCACAGTAAGATATCTATTACTGGCAGTAGCCGAACGTCAGCAATCGCTTATATTGCAGACGCTGGTTGATAGCAACCAGCGGACCGCTGTTGGCCGCTATGCATAGCGCCCCCTATTTATAGTTGCACACTATACATAGTTTTAAAAGGCTATCGGCTGCATAACCTGATTTCACAGACGCTTCGACCAGCCATTAGTTAAAAAACTTTACATAGTTTTACATGATTTCTGAGGTGAAAATTTATTCCTTCAGACAAGTCAATGGACATCTGCCAAACATTACATATGAAGATGCCTGCTTGAGTGCCAATTGGCACTCTTCAGTTAATGATTTCATAGTACACTTGCTTGAATGTCGCCATGCATATCCCGTTTATAGTTATCATCCAGTTGGTAATAATTTTTGCATTTCCTTTCGGTATTAAAACTATGCATAGTGGCCTTTACCCGTTATTCGGAAGTTTCAAAAAGCCAATTTCATTACCGGCCTTTTAGAGTTGTAATATTTGTAATTCGATAAAAGTCTCCACACCCGATCTATAGTCTGTTGAGCAAACTAATTTTACAAGGCATAACGACAGGCACAGATGGCGAAGTAAAAGATAATATGAACCATTGATAAAAAATGGCTGTTAAAAAACGAATTGCACTTTCAGCGGTTAACTGGAGCGCTTGGATAGGCATTTTTTAACGATGAGATTATTGAAAAAATAGATTCCTCTAGGCAAAATAGGGGGGGCAACATACTATGGCTCATCCAAAATCATTCTGATTCTGGATATAAATCTAAATTTTAGGAATAACATGAAAGAAATTACAGTTAATAGCAACCCCGGCGAAGCACTTTTAAAAAAAATGGGCGTTGCTAACTGGCCAACATGGCAAAAAGAAGTATCTACATTCCCATGGGAATTTGTTACTACAGAAACATCATTTATTTTAGAAGGTGAATGTGTCATGACACCTGCAGATGGTGGCCCTTCAATTACTTTCAAAGCGGGTGACTTAGTGGTATTTCCATTAGGCTACAAAGGTACTTGGGAAGTGAAAAAAGCACTTAAAAAGAGCTACAGACACAGCGGCGGTAAACTTGTTAAATGTTTTTTTAACCGTTTGACCATATTTTCAAATTTCGCTAAATCAATCATGAAATGAAGTTCACTTCCATTATTCCCACAATAAGAGCTTCTGGCCGTTCTGAGACGACCAAGCAACATAAAAGATACTAATTATCAGTGGCTGCTACTTTATCTATCTTAGCGAGAAAAATTGGAGTAATTAGTGCCTGAACGAAAAAGCCACTTTTCAAAAAAACCAGCTCAACATCCGGAAATATTTTTTGGAAAAATCTTTCCGGAGTGGAACAAACGACTTATTTTCTGATTTACCATCAGTTTTTCAGAATTATTTCTAATAATCACAAATTATAAGCGCACCTTTCCTGTGGATAACCTGTTGGCTGTTCTCAAAAAAGCGTCAGGCAGCTAGTTTTTGTTGCTCGTTAACAAGCCTTAGCCGTTCCATGTCGCGTTTAATTGTGCCGAGCTTTTGAATGTTACGCGATAACACGGCTAAGCCAACATAACGCTCGAAGGCTTCAATGCCATGATCAAGGCACTTATCCAGCCCATGTACTTCTAACGCATTAATAGCCGATTCTACGGCGGAATGTTGCTTTTTTGCCTGTTTAAATTCCGCGGTGTATTCACGATTCTGGTCGGCTTTGGATAGCTTGCCTTTTTTGGGTAAAACGACTTGCTCAAGGAGGGCTTTCAGGTCGGTTTGATTGGCCGGACTGTGGAAACCTTTGTCAAAGCTACAGGCGTTAAAACTTGGGAATTTTACTTGAGTCGCTTTAACCATCGGCACGGCGACTTTGTCGTCGGTAGTCTTTTGCATGACTTGACTGTGCAATATAAAGCCCTGATGGTCTTCCATGATACAGACCCGCAAGCCCAGTTCAACCGGGACTCCGGCTTTGCCTTTGCTGATCCATTCGGTGTGGGTCTGGAACAGGGAAAAGACTTTTTCATCATGGGGAATGGTTTCTCCTTGAATAGCGCGACGTCTAATCTGCTCGATTTGACGTTCGGCATGCAGGCTAAAAGTGCTCAGATCGGTAAGCAACACTTCTGGTATGTGAAAGTGATTTTTTAACGTCAACATACTGGCTTTAGTGCGCTCAAGATAAAACCCTGCCAAATCAATATAGTCCTGGTAGGCCTGTTTGATCTCAAGTGCTTTGGCGGCCTTGATAGCGTCATTTTTTGACGTGGAATGTTTGAGTTTTTGCAGCGTGCGATACCGCCTTTTAAATTTAGACAGGTTGTGCTTATGCAATCGCCATTCAGGCAAGGCATGTTGCAAGCTCCATTTGACGCACGTCCGAATCAGAATCCGGATCGCATCATGCAGTAAACTGATATCGGTTGGAAAATGCACGTTGGTTTTTAACACAAAAGAATCGCAACGGCCTCTGATCAGCGCATGAATATCCAGATCCAGTAATTGATAGCCGGCTCGAATAACTTCAGTACTAATACGCGCCATGATCGCTGGCGTAAACAGCTTGAGATTGTCTTTCAAGGTTTGCAGGCGATAGCGTTTGTCGGCATCAAAGCAACCAAGACCGAGCATTTCACGTAGGGTGTTATGCTGATTGGCCAACTCCAGAATGCGATCATAGTCTGTATTCAGTCCTACGCGTAGCGATCCTAACACCAAAATCGACCATTGATTCATACCGGGGCGGCCTTTGTCGATGGCAACGATTTTTGTCACTTCGGCGTCAATTTTAGTAGGCACCACATCCTCCAGTATTTTAAAAACAGCATCCCTTAATGGCTGAGTCGTATAAATGTGTTGCAAGCCCAGCAAGATGATCGGAATGTCATCACGGGAGGAAACATCTATTTTGATATCAGCAATATCGCGTTGACCGATGCTCATTTGTGGAGAAAATACCTTTCTCATCGGGAGTTTTCCAACGAGAATTTGAAAGCTGAGGCGCTTATCCGGGAGGTAGCTTTTGCCAAGCCCTTTTCGATGAAAATAATAATCATAATTATCAGCAAGTTACTTAAATTCAGCATTTTATACGCCAATAGGCTGTTATTTGATTTTCAATAGCCTATTTTATCGCAACTTATTGTTTTGTATTAAATAATTTATTACCGTTCAAACACTAATTAGGTATTAATGTAGGCGGCATTTGTTAAATTTCTTGCGACTGCCGCAGGGACAAGGATCGTTCCGGCCTACCTTGGTTGCTGGTCTTATTTCTGGCGAATCAGAAAAATCATCTGAACCGGTGTCCTCCAAGTTGAATAGCGATCTCAAACCGTGAACGGCTTCTTGGATGTCAGGATGATAGCTTGGTGGCGGTGTAGACCGTTTATGTCTTAAACCCAGGTTGATTTCCATGGCTTCAATATCTCCGAGCAGGCTTCAAAAAACAGGCCTTGGTAAAAGTATACAATCGTAGCAATGACCAATCGGTTCAGTCCGTCGCAAACGAATTGAATATCCATTTAACTACCTTGAAGGCTTGGATGAAAAAGAAAGAACAGGACGTCAAACCTGCACCCCGGAAATCAAAGCGTCCCGAAGATTGGAGCTCTGAAGAACGCTTTACCGCTTTACAAAAAACCTATAATTTGATTGGTGAAGACTTAAATGTCTGGTGTCGTGAACGCGGCGTTTTTATTCATCAACTGGAGCAGTGGAAAACAGATTTTTGTAGCCAGGGTGACTCAGTAGGCAAACGCGAAGAAGCGCGGATTTTACGTACATTGAAAGAAGAAAACCAAACTCTTGAGCGCGAATTATTACGTAAAGACAAGGCCTTGGCAGAGGCCGCAGCGCTGTTGGTGCTGCAAAAAAAGTTCCGTGCGCTCTTGGGGGGAGAGGTCGAATGACTCCTCACGAAGAGCGCAAGCAAGTGATTGTTTTACTGAATGAATCGGTAACAGCGGGGGCTCGCAAAGCTAAAGCCTGTGAGGTGCTGGGCCTGAGCGAACGGACCTTGCAACGCTGGCAGACCGGTGAGACGATTCACTGCGATCAACGCCCTTTGCGTGACTATCAACCGCCACACAAACTAACAGCAATCGAGCGCACCGAGGTGCTGACACTCGCCAATTCAGATGAATTTGGTCATCTGCCACCGAGTCAGATCGTGCCACGACTGGCCGACCAAGGCAGCTATCTGGCGTCTGAGTCGACCTTCTATCGCATCCTGCGCGAGGAAAAACAGCTTACCCATCGGCGTAGCGAACGGCCAGTTCAAATACGCACCAAGCCGCGCGCGGTCTGTGCTACAGCACCTAATCAACTGTACAGTTGGGACATTACTTATCTGCCATCACTGATCCGTGGACAGTTTTTCTATCTGTATCTATTTGTTGATATTTTCAGCCGAAAGATCGTCGGTTGGCAGGTATATGAAGAAGAAAACAGCGCCTTGGCTGGCGAATTGTTACGTGATCTTTGTCATCGTGAAGGTATACAGGCAGAACAGCTTATCCTGCATTCTGACAACGGCAGCCCAATGAAGGGATCGACTATGCTGGCGACCTTGCAACAGCTTGGTGTCATGCCTTCGTTTAGTCGGCCATCGGTTAGCAACGATAATCCGTACTCAGAATCGCTGTTTAAGACCTTGAAATATCGTCCTAACTATCCGCTAAAGCCGTTCGCCGATGTTACGGAAGCGCGCCAGTGGGTCACAAGCTTAGTGGAATGGTACAACCATGAGCATCGTCACAGCGCTATCCGCTTTGTTACACCAGCACAACGTCATGAAGGCTTGGACGACAAGCTTCTGGATAACCGTAAAGCCGTCTACAAAGCAGCACGTGCTAAACATCCGCAACGCTGGACTGGAAGCTCCCGTAATTGGGGAAAAATCCAGACAGTCCACCTTAACCCAGACAAGGCCTAAACAAAAAAATGCTATCAAGGAAGTGATTATTCAGAAAACAAACCAGAGTAAGATTTAACCGTCGAGGCGACAACTACATTGACAATTACCGATACTCGAAACCTTGTTTATTAGAGGACTTGGCTATCCTCGATGGCTCGCAGTATTTCGTCATAACATCCAACTACCCGCAAGTCGCCAGCGGCATTGATAGTCTGTTGCGATGGACGAAATAAAAACCCAAGGTCGGCCAAGTGCAGCATGGCCAGATCATTAAAGGCATCTCCCACGGCGAGAATGTGGTGTCCTGCCTCCTGAAAAGCACGCGCAGTTTCCTCTTTTCCTCGTCGTGGCAAGAAGTGGCAACCATCAATAAATCCATCACTTGCGACTGAGAGTCGGTGACATTGAAGTTCCGGTTCACCAAGCTGTGTGCAGAATTGGGCCGCCAGTTCGGTAAATGCGTCAGAAACCACCAGTACACGATAATCGCGCCTTAACGCCAATACGAAATCGACTGCACCATCCAGCACCGGCAGAGTGGCCACGATGCGCTGAACGTCGATCAGTTTTAGCCCATGTTGCCGCAACAATGCAATACGTC
Organism: Methylobacter sp. S3L5C; assembly: GCF_022788635.1. Taxonomy (NCBI): domain Bacteria; kingdom Pseudomonadati; phylum Pseudomonadota; class Gammaproteobacteria; order Methylococcales; family Methylococcaceae; genus Methylobacter; species Methylobacter sp. S3L5C. Next base: position 2,617,440 of record NZ_CP076024.1, read on the forward strand.
GCCGCATCAGCTGCAGATAATCCGGTTCTTCCCGAGTCGTGACGAACAGCTCGGGAATGCCGGCGCATAGCCCGACGTGCGGCCACATTTCTGGCGCCAGTACGCCCTCCAGATCAATACATGCTATATTAGGTGACCGTAAAGATTGCTTCGTAAATAAATAAGACATCATTCAGCTCGTTGAATTAAAACTAATAATTCGTTAGTTTTTTATTAAACATTGGTGAAGGCCAGAGACACACCTAGTCCCATTAAAACTGAACCGATCAGTTTGTCGATCACATTCTGGTGACTTATCATGCGGGAACGAAACGCCTGTTGTGAGAAAAATACGGCAACCAGTGAAAACCAAATGAAGTGGATTGTGGACATGAATAGCCCGTAGCTGAACTGGATCGTCAGCGGCGTTCCAGCCTGCACTACCTGGGTATAGGTGCTAATGACAAACAACGTCGTCTTCGGGTTCAGTGCATTGGTCAAAAAGCCATTAAGAAACACTTTGAAGGGTGACGCAGGAACTTTAAAATGTAAATCTATAGCCAGTTTTGACTGGTTGTTGAAGGTTTTCCATCCGATCACGATCAAATACAAGGCGCCGACGACCTTGATCAAGATGAACAGAGAAGGAGAGTTAGCGATGATGAGTCCAATACCAAACATCGTATAGAAAACATGTACCTGGACTCCAAGCGCAATACCGAGCGCAGCGAGCAGGCCGGCATTACGGCCATGTAAATAGCTATTACGCGTGACCATTGCGAAATCCGGGCCTGGACTGATGGTGGCTAGTATGGTGATCAATGCAACAGCAATTAGTTCGCTCATAGGTTTCTCTTTCAATTATTGTGACGATCGCGCGGGGTCTTCGAAATGACCTCGCGCGACATTCCTAAACTTATTTTTTGCGGAAGGTGACCACTAAAACATCACGACTCGCGGGTTGATCAATATCAAGTTGGATGATGCGCGTTACCCCGTGCAGTACATGCTGGTCATTGACGATCGCAGTATCGAACATGTTGGTCAACGTGAAGCTGTCGATCTTTTGCTTGTTCAGGTCATAGATCTGAGTGCAGCCGTTGACGACGTTGGTCCGCTTGACCATCATCATCAATACGAAGTTGACCCCGTCGCGATGTATGCCTTCCGGTGTGGGCTTGCCTTCGGCCGCAAGCTTGGCATCGATACGGAACTGGTGGATCTCGATATGTCAATGGGCGTAAGGCGACAGCCGTCCGAAAATTCCGCAGCACAGCCGCAAAATCGCTGTCATGGTCGAGCCGCCCAGAATTTTTCTGGCAATAGGCTGGAAGTAGCGTGCAATGTTACCGTTGAGACTGTTGTAGGTGAGGCTTTGGTAATGTGGTTGATGGGGCTCTATATACACAATATGGCTCGATGGCAGTCCGCGCAGCGTGGCATGCCTGCGCGATCGGTAATGTCCGCCGTCCGCCATATATTCGTCGCAGGGCAAATCGTTCCAGCTATCTTGAAACGCCAATGCATCGTTCAATGGCTCAGCCGAGCCTTCGGATAAATACTGCTGTACTCTCTCAGCTGGAATGAAACAACGATCCTTACGACTAATGAGGCTGCATAATCGATTAATTATCGTATCTGGCTCGGCGAAAATCCGACCTTCATTTAACAAAGTTGTCATGCTATGTATCTCCTGGAGAGACCTCATTTGAATTCTCTTCATCGGTTAATAATCATCGTCTTAATGTGACAGAAAGATGACTTCCAGACAGGGTGCCTAGATACAAATTATCTATATAATGGTCAGTAATGAAAAGCGATTAAACCTGTCGATAATGTGTGACTAAAACTAACTGATTATGGCTAGACAAATACCACTAAATACTTTGCGTTTTTTCGAGGCAGCAGGAAGGCTTGGCAGTTTCGTTAAGGCTGCAGACGAGTTGCGAATCACGCATGGCGCAGTCAGTCGGCAAATTCGTTTGCTGGAAGAGTCGCTTGGCATGGCCTTGTTCGAACGTCGTAACCGTGGCGTGTTCCTGACGCCGCAAGGGTCACAACTGTTGGTCGCCGCCCAGCAGGTATTCGAGCGTCTCGATGCCACGATCGATGCATTGCGCAAGCCGGTGCGTCATGTGCCTTTGGTGGTTTCATGTGAACCGACGATTTCGATGAAATGGCTGATACCTCGGTTGAGCCATTTTTATAAACAACATCCCGAGGTGCAACTACACCTTTTTGCCTCCGGTGGGTCGGTTGCATTCCAGCGCGATGGTGTCGACGTTGCATTGCGCCGCAATGACTTCAATTGGGCTGTTGGCATCCACGCGGAAAAAGTGTGCGATGAGTGGATAGCACCAGTGTGCGCGCCTGCGCTGTTGAAACGAGGTCAGTTACATTTGCCATTGCAAAAAGTGTTGCACACTTCCTCGCGCATGACAGCCTGGGCAAATTGGCGCAGCGTCAGCAAAACCGACACCGGTCATGGCGACAGCCAGACATACGAGCATTTCTATCTCAGTTTGCAGGCAGCCTGCGCAGGTTTGGGTGTAGCGATCGGTTCCGTGTTCATGGTTCAGGAAGAAATCGACAGCGGTCGTCTGGTGGCACCTTTTGGTTTCATGCGCGACGGCTCCGAGTATTTCCTGCTTTCGCCTCTACCATTCGAAAGTGATCCTCGTCGCACTGCGTTCTTGCAATGGATGCGCCAGCAAATGCACCATGAGCCTCCTTGATGCCAGAGTTCCAAACGATCTGTTTATACCCGCTATTCGCGAAGTTTAACAAACAACAATAACTAGGCACCCAAAACATTAGACAGTCCGTATCCTTTTGTCTAATTAGCTTGCCAGCTTCTTGTACATGACCAAGGCATCGACAAATCCAAGGCTTTGATGGTGGAAAGCACGCGGAAGTGTGCCGACGACGTGGAAGCCGAGCCTCTTCCAGAGTCGGACCGCCCGTTCATTCGTAGAAACAACCAGATTGAATTGCATCGCGATGAAACCCATAGACACAGCTTCCCGCTGAGAATGTTCACACATGGCTGAAGCAACGCCTTGGCGCTGAGCTTCTGGCGCGACGATGTAGCCGCAGTTGCAGACATGTGAACCGAGACCAGGTTGGTTCGCTTTGATGATGTACGTTCCCAACAGCCGGCCATCTTTGGTACAGGAGACATACGTTGCGGCCGCAGTCTCAACCCAAGCTTTATGTATTTCGGACTCGCTGCTATCGGGGGAGAATGCATAGGTATCACCCGAGGAAAATGTAGTCTGGAGCAGGGGCCAGACGACCGGCCAATCGGGTTTTTGATAGCGACGAATAGAGGTCATGGAAGGTACTATGGCAACCTAACAAATGATTATAGAGAGCTTCATAATACACGATTTTACATGTTACCCAGCTTCTGGATAATTTTTTAGTCTGGCGACTAGACAAAATAAGCCAAAATGTCTAACAATAGCAATTGTATAACTTGATTTTAATCCCTTTTCAAGGTGTAAAGGTACCAAAAAATAATAGTACATGCTGCCCAACTTCATTCTGTCATATTCATCGCTATAAAGCGGCCTGTCGCCAATGACAGCAGTTGGCCGTTACTTGATGATCACTACTTCGAATTTGACTCAATGGTTTAGCTTTCCGGGGTTACTGCACTATCAACTTTTTGAATATCAGAGTTTTCGATAGTAACTCAATTTGACCCGTGCGCTTAAATTTACGCCTAATATTCAACGTAAAATCTCATTACCCTGTATTCATCAATCCTTCCAACCCATTAAACTTGATGCTTTTTTAGCGATACATGGCAAGAATTCGCATAAATTTCACTTCGGAGACGAATCCACCTGTCCTTTTTTGCTCAACTAAGGCAAGTTGCTTTTATAGAAAATCCTTGTATATCTTTATTACCATAAATGGTGTGGGCATTAAATTTTGTTAGGAGGAATTTATCATGAGAATATTAACCACGTTAGGCGTTTTTATTTTTTTGTTTTTATTGATGTTAATTAACTGTAGTCGTGGTTGTTCACCGGCAGAGTTTTCGGTAACTTTATTTCCAATAATCTTGATTTCACTTTTTATTTGGTACCGATTATCTGCCAAAAAGTCTGATTAACTATGGCTGAATTTTTTGATGTTCATGTCATCACATTGAATGATTTAAGGTCAGATCAATACGGTCTTTTGATATCAGATCTGGCAGAAATTATTTGTGAAGTATTCAGTGAGTCTCCATGGAACGAGAACTTTTCAGCGACAAGAATCATGTTTGGACTGGGTGTCGAAATGATGAGAAAGAATTCCATATTGATCATCGCAAGGCATAAACAAGAAGGTCATTTAATAGGTTATATGCTTGGTCAGGAGTTGGTTGTGGCGTCTGATGATCCTCGTGATCAGACTTTTTTTAAGATTTCCGGTGGCTATGCTTTGGATTTTCTTGCTAATAGTAACCAGCGAACTTTTTATGTGGGTGGTCTGGGTGTAAGATCAAAATATCGAAGATTTGGTGTTGCAGAGCAGTTGTCTGCGACATTGATTTCGGAGTTACGTCGACATAAGTTTGATTATCGGATAGGTCGAACAGACCTGCAAGCCTATGGCATGCGCAATCTGTATATTAAACAAGGATTCAAAGAATTGCCGGTTCATGACATTAATTACCCAGAGCGCAGTTACTGGTTGTTATCGTTAAATTAACACTTAAGAATGATGTTGTTGTTCGTATTTTTCGACCACCATAAAAAGCAGGACAGATAAATAAAACTTGCCTATTGATTCCATGAGCGCTGAGCCCCAGCTCGGCGTAGTCACCCATAGTCAGTAATCGCTTTGACTATCCCGTGCCAAACTGGAGCTCGGCGTTCCCGGAAAGTTATCTGTCCCGGCTTAAGTTGGTAGCCTATTTTTCAGGTCAAATAAGGTAAGTTGTTGCATCACTGTCCGGAAAAAAAATTCAAGCAATAGAACTGACTATTTTAAATTAGGAAAATAAAGCTGTATGACCACTGTTACCTTGATTTTCCCTCATCAACTTTTTGCCAACCATACTTGCATAGTAAAAGGCCAGGCTGTTTATCTCATTGAAGAATGTCTGTTTTTCAAGCAATACCGTTTTCATCAGCACAAGCTGGTATTACATCGGGCCAGCATGAAAAAATATGCCCACTTTTTAGATCAAAAAAATGTAAAGGTGCACTATATTGACAGCCAAAATGAGTTAAGCGATGTCAGAAAGTTGATCAATCACCTGGCTCAACAAAACATTACTGGTATAAAGTTTGCCGATGTTGCTGATAACTGGTTAAAGTCCCGAATCAAAAGCGGTTGCAACTCACATAACATCAAAATTACAGAAACGGCATCACCGAATTTTTTAAATACGCTTGTTGACGTAAAACCCTTTTTCGATAAAAAGAAAACCTATTTTCAAACCGCCTTTTATATTGAGCAGCGCAAGCAACGGTTGATTTTATTGGATACAGCAGGACACCCGCTCGGAGGCCAGTGGACTTTTGATGCAGACAATCGCCTCAAGTATCCAAAAAATGACAAGCCGCCAGTAGTCACTGTTGCAAAAGACGATAACCATGTAAAAGAAGCCAAGGCTTATGTCGTGAAATATTTTCCCGACAACTATGCCAGTACAGAAAATTTTATTTATCCAACCGACCATGCCGGTGCTTCCGTCTGGCTGGATGAGTTTTTAGAAACGCGTTTTGAAAAATTCGGCAGTTATGAAGATGCGATGGTAGGAAACGAACATTATTTGCATCATTCCGTGTTAACGCCCATGCTGAATATTGGTTTGCTTTCTCCACAACAAATTATCGATAGGGCTTTACAAGTAGGCGACAACAAAAATATCCCCTTGAATTCTTTAGAAGGCTTCATCAGACAAATTCTGGGCTGGCGCGAGTTTATCCGGATTGTGTATGAACGGGAGGGCAGCAATCAACGGAGCAAAAATTTCTGGGGCTTTAAAAGAAAGATTCCAGACAGTTTTTGGCAAGGTACAACAGGGATTTTTCCTGTCGACAATGTGATACAAAAACTGCTGCAAACAGGCTACAGCCATCATATCGAACGCTTGATGGTCATGGGTAACTTTATGCTGCTTTGTGAGTTTCATTCTGATGAGGTCTATCGCTGGTTTATGGAAATGTACGTGGATGCCTATGATTGGGTGATGGTGCCTAATGTCTATGGCATGAGCCAATTTGCCGATGGTGGCCTGATGACGACCAAGCCCTATATCAGCGGAAGTAATTACCTGCTGAAAATGAGTGACTATCCAAAAGGCGCCTGGACTGAAATATGGGATGGTTTGTTCTGGCGGTTCATGCATGTACACAGGCAGTTCTTTTTGACAAACCCACGGATGGGTATGCTGGTAAAAATGTTTGATAAAATGCCGGAAGAGAAAAGAAATAAACATATCGATGTTGCAGAAAACTATCTAAAGCAACTCAATTAACGAATAAAGCAATCTAAAAACATGTCCAAGGTTTGGAGTAACCATCGGACCGCAGTTGGCCGTACTTATTCTGTCGGGTAGAAAAATAATATTCTTTTTCGGCAATTTCTTATTAGTTACAGGTAAGCTTATTTTTCAATAAGTTAGCGCCCTTGAAATTCACTAAAACTCGCTTTTTTAGTGCTGGATAATCAGAAATCAAATCGAGTTGCGATAACTTCTTATAAGAAAAGGCATGGTTTTTAAATTTTATCGTCATGTAAGTCATTGATTTATAATGTACCTGCAGCTAATGAGAAGTTACTCCAATCGGTTGCAATGACATAATTTAATCACTATTGACCAGTATACTCTTCCTAATATCTGTCAGTATTTATGGTCTACATGCATTAGGTCATTCATCTTGATCCTAACGAATCACTTGAAAGTAATCAAAAGCGATCATAGTGAGTAAATTAATGGACAGTCAATCGACAGCAACCCAAACCTGACGGTGAAACGGTGTAATAATTATTTTGAATGCTGATAATGTCAGAATTTGGCAATGCCAGCAAAGTGAGCGAGTAGTTTAGGAAGCTGAGACATATCGTCAAATCGCACTATAGATCGGCATGACGAGGTTTCACCCTTTCGTACATACTGAAATGCTTGCATTCCTGCTGCTGTGGCAGCCTCAATCCCAACGTCACTATCTTCTACAACCACGCATTGTCCAGGTCTAAAGCCCATCGCATTTGCTGCGAATTGGAATAGACCTGGTTCCGGCTTCCATGATCCCACTTCATATGAACTAAAGATGCTCTCACCAAAGTAAGGTGCAAGGCCGCTAACTTGCAGCGCCTGACGAATTTTCAAAGGAGGCCCACTTGAGGCAATACACCTGGAGAAGTTTGTGGCTTCGAGCATCTCAACAACGCCTGGCATAGGTTTCAATTCACGAGAGAAAAGTTCCGTAACACGTTGGCGATAATGTTGTTCAAAGTCATCTGGTAGATTCTGGCAAAGGCGGCCCTCAAGATCAGCAAGAATTGGGGCCAGCTTTTTGCCACGATACTGCTGAATCAATGATTCCACTGTATCGCTCAGTTGTGGGAGCAGATCAAGAAATGCTTGATTGCAAAGCCCCTCGCTATCTACGAGCGTGCCGTCCAAATCAAAGATTACACAGATATCTAAATGGGATAACATGTCAATGTACGAAAAAAGTTATCCAGATAACATCTGATCATAATTAATCATCAATTTTCAATGGTCGGTTTTGGTCAGTTGGTTTATAGCCAATTAGTCACTAACTACTTACTGGAAACAGTATAACAATAAGACTCCTTTACTTACATTTTAGGAGTTTGTCATGAAGCAAGATACCAACGATCAAAAGAACTATCAAGTCCCATGGAACAAGGGCAAATTGATTGGTCAGAAATCATCGCTCAAATTGAAAGAGATTTGGGCAATTCGGATTCGTTTGCAGATGGTTAAAAACACTCGGGAGTTGGCGTTGTTCAACTTGGCCATTGACAGCAAATTACGTGGCTGCGATCTGGTCAAACTTCGAATAGGCGCGTAGTCCAGAGTAACCGGGTATCATCGCGAGCTATTATCATGCAACAGAAAACACATCACCCTGTTCAGTTCGAGATAACAGAACAAAACAGAGATTCGCTTGAAGCGTGGATTAACCAAACAAAGCATGAGTGTTTCCCTTAAAGCCCCAAGGATAACAAGGAAATGCTCAGACCAACAGCTCCTTAAAGAGTGCTGTGAAGCTTTTCTTTGTATTTTACAAAATAGAGTGACAGCTACAAAAAGAAGGGGCAATTGATTCAAACATTAAACAAAAAAAGACTTGCAATTTTAAAATAAATTTTTTCAGGTTTTACATTTTTTGACCCTTTAATGGAACAATACTTCGGACAGCTTTTTTAACTATTTGATTTTAAAAGATTTTAAAATTTTCACTTAAAAGTTAAAATCGTTATTTTTCAACGACCTGAATTCAAGTCACCTGAATTCGTATAATAAGTGCATAACCTCTGCAAGTAACGGTTAGCAATACACCATAATTGAATAGAATCAAGACATAGGTGTATGTAAACGGCTACCAAACGATCTACAGAGGCTACAAATGAGCTATAAACACCTACGTCCTGAAGAGAGACATTATATAGAGATCGAATTAAAAAAGGGAATATCTCAGAATCAAATCGCTAAATCCCTGGGGCGAAACCAAAGTAGCCTTTCACGCGAACTTAGTCGAAACAAAGGTCAGCGAGGCTGCCGACATAAACAGGCTGGCGAATTGGCTCAAGAACGCCATAAAAATAAGCCTAAAAAAGTTAAATTAAGCGCTGAAATAAAAGTTTGATGGCAATATCGCTGCACCTATCGTTGACAGAACCATCCATCATTCACACATTTTTATGTTGGGAAGGGAAAGTTATTGACTGAAATCAATGCTGAATAAGTGATTTTTCTCTGGAAAAGTGGCTCAATATTAATGGCCGAAAATGGCTCAATTCTGTTGGCCATTGACAACAAGCATTACAAATTTTTTAAATATAGTAATATTTATGCCGAATGGTATTAATTACGGCTTAATGTTAATATTTTTTTATGATTATCAATATGGTAACTAAGGTTTTTTAATAAACTCTGCCCAATTAAAATTTCAGAGTTGTTTGCACCAACTATTGCACTTATATTATGAAATGTATTATTTCCAATTACAATTTTTGTAATATTTACTCGTTCCCTGATTTTTGTACTGCCATCAGCTAATTTATAAAAACCCTCTTTTAAAATATCTTTTATAGCAATTGATTTTGATTGTATTAACATGGCTATCACATTAAATGGAATAAACATTTCGCTGGCGCCCGTATCTAATATTCCGTTTACGGTAACGGAATCATTGAGTGTAATAGGCATGATGTATACACCATTATGCTCAGTTAATGCTATCTCATCTGAAAAACTGCTAAAACTAAATGCTAAAATAAGTAGGCAAAAAAATGGTTTTATTATTTTTATAGGTATCATTAGATTGATGTTTTTAAATGGTCTGGTTTTAGTAGTTCATGTAGGTAATTAATTAATTAAATGCATGATATAATTAAGGGTATTTACTTGTTAATCTGAAAATTTCATTATGACAATATCAAAAAATCAGCATTTTTTAATACTAGTCTTTCATGCTGTAATTATTGCTTAATGTTTGATTTTTTTAGCTTGACTAAGACGACTTTATATAAATCAAGATGTTGTTGTCATTATCTCTAAGCACTACATGATAAGAGCTTGCAGTTTTGAAAGCTGATTTATCAGGATTTTTTAAAATCAAAAAATTTAAATATCAGGTATTAGACATTAATTTAAAAAACTACATATTTTTTAAAAGGATTTTAAAAGTTCATGAGAATAGCTTCAAAGACTACAGTATTATAGTAATTGCAAGTTGATATAATAGTTCAATCTACTTTAAATTACTTCATGTAACCTGAAATATTTTTTACATCAATATTCTGAATGATAAGAATGCGTTTATGTTGAATAGTCTAACCTGTTTTTTTGTTTAAAAACTTATAACTAAGACGATTTCCTGAAATTAATTTACTTATCAGATAGGCCGAATCATAATGTCCGATTTGGGCAAGATTGGGTTACATTCCAGTCTGGCTTCAATCGCCAACATCGTTTTCTTAGACAGTGAAATTCCTTTTTGATAAATCGTCTTGCTTAATTTGACTACTGGCTTTAATCCCTTCCAAGTCATGCTTTTTGCCCATTCCAGCATGGTATCAACGGTTACCAACTTCGTACCATTCCAATGTTGCTCCAAAATACCCCAGCAGCGCTCAATTGGATTGTACTTGCTGTGGTAAGGCGGATAGTAGAGCAGCTGAACTATTTTTCTGGTGTGGGGTCCGCAAAGTCGACAATGCGTTTAAGGAACTGCGTGCGCACACCGCTGCTTTTTGGGCCATTATCAACCTTTATCTGGACATGCGCGATTGCCGCACGGTCTTGTGTGCCGGTGTTTTTCCACCAACTCATCAAACTGTCTACGATGAAATCGCTGGTCTTGAAGGAGCTACCGAATGTCAGATATAACGCCCCTTCGTTCTCATCTATGATACCAAAGGGAACGTATTTTTCCTTACACCCCATATCATGGTGAGCAGCACGGTGGTCACCACGCGTCTTTCCACCCTGTGAGTAATCGCCGACATTGACTGTGGCTTTGCCGTCTATACTGAGACGTTTGACTTGTCTATTACCCATAGAATCCTCGTCTGCCAAGATTTTTCCATCTTTTTCATGGATATTGTCAAAGATGGCATCTGTTTCTGGAAGTTTCTTTTGCGGCTTGGCCTTAACCACCCTACTTAGTTGGTAACTATTGCGGTTCAAAACCTCCGCCATGGTGCTGGATGAGGGTAGTTGATCCGCTTGGAAGCCTTGGGCAGTTAACTGCTCCAAAGCTTTCGCTGCGGTCAGTCGCGTGTATAACAGCGAAGTATGAAAGGTCGGATCTTGCTGACGGTAAGAATCTGCCATTGCCCATAGTGCCTGGGCCACATCAGGATGCTTTTCTTCCCATAATTTATCTCCACTGCAAGCCGCTTGTGCTCCCTGACAAATAATTCCGGTGCGTTGCTCATTAAGTCCTAACTGAACGGTATAACGACCCCAACCAAATATCCTCTCCGCTAATCGGGTGTTACCTGTGCAATGTTTTAATGTCATAAGCGCCTGAAAAGCCCTGCGTTCTGCACCTGACATTTTAGTACTCGCCAACTTCAAAGCTTCGATTTGAGATACACTTAAGGGCAATATTTTCTGGTGGGTAAAGATTGGGCAACAGCGGCACCCATTATTAAAGCATAGGTATAAGCGATAGCAGGTATTTGTAAGCTGAAATCAACCAAGGCATGCGCACCAATCAGTAAACTTGCAGAGAAACCAATGGCCGGATAAATCCAGTTTCTTTGTCTTATCCAAACACCGCGTAAACAAACTAAAGCCATCAAGAAAATAGCCATAAACAAACACGAAGCTTGTAATAAACCTAATTCAAAAATATTTTCCAGATAAGTGTTATGGGCTTTATCATAAAACCCAACTATAGTTTCATCACGATATAAACGGAAACTCTTTTCAAAACTTCCATAACCCATACCTAACCAACTATTATCAGCATTGGCTTTTGCCAAAAGATCATATACCATCCAGCGCCCTTCATTCTCAGGTGACGTGGCATTAAGACGGTCGATTAATTTATCACCACTACGCGTAAATACCCCCCAAGAAACCAGACTAACAACTCCTAATAACAGCATGACAGCAAAATTATTTATTATTTTATGATTTACTAATAAAATAATAAAAAAAGCAACAATAGCCAATGCTGTACTTAAAAAACCACCGCGAGACTGGGTTAAAAACAATGCGGTTGCTATGGTAATAATAAGCAATAAAGCAAACCAACCGCGAATAAATACATTTTCAAAAAAAAACTGCCGGCCATAGTTATTTTTAAGGCCATACTGAAAGCTGGACTGAATTTTTTCAAATAATAACGGTAATCCAGCTAGTAGCGTTAAGCCTGCATAAGTAGCATAAGAATTACGATTAACAAAGGTACTGGTTACCGCATTCATGGGTGCCCATTGGTCAAACCATAATAGCGTTTTAAACTGGCCTAAATAGATAATCAGGCCGTAAACAGCATAAAGTAACCCGGCATAAGCTAAATTATTAAAGGTGAATAGGGCGTTTTGACTATGACGGTTAAATTGTAAGCTAATAAAAAACACCAATAAATAACTGCCCAGTTTCATTAATGCTGTTGCAGTTTCATGGGGTGTCAAACTAATATGTGCCGGGACAGGTAGTGATAATTGTTCAGCAGCTAATTGCCAAAAAGGATGACTCCAATCCAGGGGAGAAACATTAGAAAGTTGCAATAAAGCCCAGCCAATCGGGATACAGATCAGAAAAAATGAATATTTAACCGGCCTTATAGTAAGTTGCACGGGCGATTGTCTGAATAAAATAGCAATGCTGGCCAGCAAACCGCCTAACGCCAGTAACATCGCGTATAAACTCCAGGCCCATGGACGATTGGCGCCAAAAGGAATAGGGGCCAATAATATGGTAAATAAGAAAATTTTAAACATTAGTATTATCGTCACAGGAAATTATTTAAGTAACCATGAAAGGTTAACGGTAATTTTTAGTTCCCCTTTTCAAAGGGGGGAGGGCATTGTGACGGTGCCTGAAAACTTATATCAATAGAATGGAACATCCTTGCCGTATTCTTAATCTTTAAAACTTGAATATTGCACATTATGTAAGCTTAACTTACCTTGGTAAGCAATTAAACAGGTTAACACTCGCTTTAGTCAAAAAAAAATTTTTATGAGTTTTACTCCTGTATAATTTTTGTACCTCTAGATTAGAGGATATAGTGAAATTACATATTTTTATCTTACACGATATCCACCCACTCACTTTAAAGATAACGTCAGGATTTATTAACATTTTTATGGCCATAGAAAAAATAATAAACTTTTATAAAGTACCTTTTATTGCAATAGTAACAAGAATATTTTTTATATTATTAATAATATTTGTTGGAAAATTATTTTTTTCATTATTTAAATAATTATTAAGTGTTAGTAACTACTCAGCCCAGCAGCAATCCAAAAAAGTGTTTTTTAAAATTGAAGGTACGGAATGAAGGAATCACCAGCAACAGTATTATTGATGGCGGTGAAAATACTTACTGAATTTTTACGCGCAGTGGAGATATAGCCGCGAATGGAAGCAAACTGTTGCGCACCAACAAAAGTCCGAAATCCCCCGGAAACTTTCTGCTTCACTTTCACCATGCGGATATCCCGCTCGGTAAGATTATTGTCAAACGGCACAGAAAAATAATACATAAAGGCCAATGTCCCGCCTTTATAGTCCCTTAAACGAGCCAGAAGATTATGGGCGGCGGTCTGTTTAGGTTTGCCTCGTTTTTTCATCCCACCCTCCGGCGTTTTGCTGCTGTGTAGGGGTTTTCTGCCAAGCCCTTTTTAACCAGTCCATCGTATTGCTGTGCAAATAAAATGATTTGTCCGGGGCTTAAAGAGTCTTGTTCTGGCGGCAAGTCGGCCAGGGTGTTTTTAATGTTGACCAATAAAGTCACCATCTCGCCCGCCCAGGTTTGTTGGAATTGCTTTTTCAGATAATCCACATCCCTTAGGTGATGGGCATTGCAGGCAACGTGTTTGCAACCATCGTAGCTGAAATAAACTTTCCAATGGTCATGCACCAATTTGCCATGAAAATTTTTCCATAATCCCGGCAGAATTCATGGCTTCTCTACCCCGTTTGGCGTGAACTTCATAATCGGTGAGTTTGTCGATTGAGGCTGAATGCAAGTAATGCAACTTGGCCTACCATCATCTTCCAATGAGCTTATACACATCTGACCACAATTTTTTTTCATCTAATGCCAGTCTGTGTGCCTGTGGCACACTCCAAGATTTTCAGCGAATGCTCATAAATTGAACGTCCGATAACTGGACAGTGTTCAACTATTATACAGTTTTCAGGCTATTGGCAATCCCCGAAATTATTTTCAACCAGCTGATTTATATTGTTATATTTATGTAATTAATATTTGGCACAGCACTTGCTTATAGTATTTCAGGTCATTAGTTCAGCCTTGGCAACCCGCATTAAGACGTGTCATGTTTCCTTAAAACGCACAGCAACGATGACCTTATTTAATTTAATTATAAACAGGAGTAGTCACATGGCTATAAGTACAGCAACAAAAGCAGCAACCGATGCCTTGGCCGTTAATCGCGCGCCAGTCAGCGTAGGAGCACAAGAAGTACATAAATGGATGCAAAGCTTTACTTGGGATTTTGATAAAAATCGGACTAAATATTCGACTAAATACAAAATGGCCAATGATACCAAAGAGCAATTCAAGCTAATCGCCAAAGAATATGCACGTATGGAATCGGTTAAAGACGAACGTCAATTTGGTAGTTTACAAGACGTTTTGACACGTGTTGATGCTGCTAACCGTGTACATCCTAAATGGAATGAGTCCATGAAAGTTATTTCCAACTTTCTGGAAGTAGGTGAGTACAACGCGATTGCCGCAACCGGTATGCTGTGGGATTCTGCGTCTGCACCTGAACAAAAAAATGGTTATTTGGGTCAGGTGATGGATGAAATCCGTCATACCAACCAATGTGCCTATATTAACTACTACTTTGCCAAGCAAGGCCAAGATGCCGCCGGTCATAATGATGCCCGTCGTACACGCGCTATCGGTCCACTGTGGAAAGGTATGAAACGCGTATTCGCAGATGGCTTTATTTCCGGTGATGCGGTTGAGTGTTCCATTAACTTGCAGTTAGTCGGTGAAGCTTGCTTTACCAATCCGTTAATCGTTGCGGTGACCGAATGGGCATCAGCAAACGGCGATGAAATGACCCCTACGGTTTTTCTGTCCATTGAAACCGATGAATTACGCCACATGGCAAACGGTTATCAAACCATCGTATCGATTGCTAATGACGAAGCGGCTTCAAAATACTTGAACACTGATTTGAACAATGCCTTCTGGACTCAACAAAAATATTTCACACCGGTACTGGGTATGATGTTTGAGTACGGCTCACATTTTAAAGTCGAGCCTTGGGTAAAAACCTGGAACCGTTGGGTATATGAAGATTGGGGCGGTATCTGGATTGGTCGTTTAGGCAAATACGGCGTTGAATCACCAGCCAGCTTACGCGATGCCAAAAAAGATGCTTACTGGGCACATCACGATTTATTCTTGCTTGCTTACGCTATGTGGCCAACAGGCTTTTTCCGTGTCTCTCTGCCGACTGCCGAAGAAGCAGAATGGTACGAAGCCAACTACCCCGGCTGGTATGAGATGTACGGAAAGGTTTATGAAGAATGGCGTGCACGTGGCTGTGAAGATCCCAACAGCGGCTTCTTGCCACTGCAATGGTTTGCTGAAAACAACCATCCAATCTATATTGACCGCGTCTCACAAGTCCCCTTTTGCCCAAGCTATTGCAAAGGTGCCAGCACGCTGCGTGTTCTTGAATCGAATGGTAAAAAACATTCGTTTAGTGATCCATGGGGCGAACGTATGTGGCTGTCTGAGCCGGAACGTTATGAGTGCCAAAATATCTTTGAACAATATGAAGGTCGTGAGTTATCAGAAGTGATTGCCGAAGGCCATGGCGTACGTAGTGACGGCTTTACTTTAATTAGTCAGCCACACACCAATAAAGACGGCAAGCTATGGACTTTGGATGATATCAAAAAGATCGGCTGCGTATTTACTGATCCTTTGAAAGCATTGTAAGCATTATTTTATTGGGTGTTGTTAGCTTTGCCATGGAGTTTTTTTAAGGTTGTGGACTTGCTATCCAAAAACAACAAGCCATGGCGGTCCAACAACACTACCTATCATTATTGTAAAGGAATTAAATTATGTCAATTGAAGTATCCGGCGGCAAACGCGGCCTGACAGATCCTGTTATTGCCGCGCAAATTTTAGCAGCAATCCCTGACAAGCCATTAGAAACACAACGTAAAATGAATTACTTTGTTACGCCGCGAGGTCGTAGGCTAAACGAGTATGAAGTTTTATGTTGTTACACGCAACCGACACCCGACTGGATTGCTGGTGGTTTGGATTGGGGTGACTGGACGCAAAAATTCCACGGTGGTCGCCCGTCATGGAGCAACGAGTCTACTGAAATGCGTACGACTGACTGGCACAAACATCGTGATCCGGCTTTTCGCTGGCATTACCTGTATGTAAAAGATAAAGCTGAAGAATGGCGCTATACCGACCGTTTTCTTAAAGCTTATTCTGCCGACGGTCATGTTCGTTCAATTGATCCGGTTTGGCGCGATGAAGTGCTGGGTGATTATTTGGGTGCTTTTGGCTTTAGTGAGTATGGTTTATTCAATTCGCATTCATCGGTAACCCGTGATTGCCTGGGTGATACCATCCGCATGAGTACCGCCATGATCGGCCTGGATAAAGTTGATAATGCACAAATGATTCAGGCAGAAAGAACTTTTCTGGCCAAAATTGTACCTGGATTTAACGAGTCTACTGATATCCCCAAAGCAGAATGGACTAAAGGCCAAATCTACAAGGGCGCAAGAGAAACCGTTGAAGATATTTGGCAGACAACTTATGACTGGAACGAGATTTTATTCTCGGGTCACATGATTTACGATCCGTTGTTCGGTCAGTTTGTACGCAGGGAATTCTTTTTAAGATTGTCGGCTTATTACGGCGATAACTTAACACCATTCTTTATCAATCAAATGCAGTTATATCATTCACAAACCAAAGGCATTACTACTGACATGTTCCACACCTGTCTCAGTGCTGACTCTGAGTTTGGTGAATACAACGATCGTTTGATGCGTGCCTGGAGCGATAAATGGTTGCCTAGAACAGTCAATGCGCTGAAAGATTTTATGGGTATTTTTGCGAAAATCCCTGAAATTAAAGGCGTAACCAGCAAAGAGGCGATTCAAGCAGCATTAGAGCGGGTTTTTGAAGATTGGGAACGGGATTACGCAGCCCCAATTGGCTATAAAGTCGATACAGCCGCATACATTAAAACCATATTAACCGGTCTTAAATAAGGAATTATTATGTCTACCAATGCCAATTCGTACGGCGCAGGTATCATGGCAAAAACAGGCAAAGCCTTTGCTGATGAATACTTCGCCGAAGAAAATCAAGTTTGTAAAGAAACCAACGATGTCGTTTTGGTTCTGAAAAAATCAGATGAAATGAACACCGTCGTTCAAGAAATTTTGCTGGGTGATCATAAAGATGACAACCCCACACTGGTCGTAGAAGATCGTGCCGGTTACTGGTGGCTAAAAGCGACCGGTAAAATTGAAGTTGATTGTCGTGAAGTCTCTGAACTGCTGGGTAAACACTTTAGCGTTTATGACTTTTTGGTGGATGTTTCTTCAACTATTGGTCGCGCTTATACGTTGGATGAGACCTTTACCATCACATCAGAACTGATGGGTCTTGACGTCAAACTGAAAGATCTTGAAACCGTATAGGAGATAATAATGGCTAACATTCATGATAACCCAACGCGTGATGCCTGGGTCAAACAAATCGCTGGATTGAACACCATGGCAAAAGGCCATGCATTTTTAAAAGATTTTCGTGCCAAACACATTAATCCTTTTAAAACTGATTTTTCACTGGAACTGGATGGCCTGTGGATTGAAAGCAAAATTGAAGAAAAAGTCGCTTTATTGAAGCATGCAGAACTCAATGATGTAGAGTTTTTTAACAATACTATCAGTGGTGAAAATGCCCAAAAAGTGGCTGACGGTGTAGTCGCCAAAATGGATGCTTGTACCAATATGTACGAAGCCGAAAAAATCCATATCAACTTCAGACTGGCTAACAAGCCGCCTGTCATGCCGGTTAATGTCTTCATGGACACTGATCGTTTGTTAGGTACCAAGTTGATGGAACTTAGAAACGTTGATTACTATGCCTTGTCTTTAGAAGACTTGCGTAAAGCGCGTGGCGTCAAAGTCATCGCTTTACAATCGTAATTTGACTGATAATTGAAACTCGCCCTGAGTTCCAATTAGGGTGTCGATGTAGCGCCTGATGGTACTGCATCGGCATTTTTAAAATCTATAAACAACACGGTAAACCATGTTAGAAGCACCAGACATTTTATCTACTTCACAAGATCAGCAAACGGATAATCCTAATACTGATCTCACTGTACTTTATGATAGCCATCCCTACACTGCTTATGCAGAAGATCTGCAATTTATGTGGCGGTGGACTATCTATCGCGACCACGTACTGATTCAGGAAGGGTGTTCGTTAACATTGGATGCATCAAAGCATTCAATAAAACATGTCATGGCTTTTTTCAACATGAAAAGTCCGAACTCCCAGACAGAAGAGGCACTGTAGTTTATGGCAAGTACCCATCAGGTAACAATTGTTACCCAGGACGATGAATCCATCACATTTGAATGTCGTTCAGATGAAGATGTCATCAGCGCCGGATTACGGCAAGATATTTATTTAATGGCGTCATGCCGCGAAGGTGGCTGTGCCACTTGCAAAGGCTTTTGCTCGGAAGGTGATTACGTCTTGGGTAAATTCAGCTCCCAGGCGCTGCCTTCAGAGGAAGAAGATGCAGGGGAAGTGTTGCTATGTCGCTGTTATCCGACTACCGACATTGAAGTTGAAGTACCTTACACTTACGACCGTATATCATTTTCCCCGGAAGGCTTATCTTTTGAAGCAGAAGTAACTGACTTGGCGCAAATATCCAGTAACGTTATGCGTTTACTCGTGCGCCGAATCGGTGATGATAAACAAGTTAAATTTGATTCCGGACAATTTTTTGATCTGGAAATTCCTGGTACAACGACTACCCGCTCTTATTCACCGGCAAACATAACCAACAAGCAAGGTGACCTGGAATTTTTGATTCGGATAGTCGATGGCGGCAAGTTTTCAACCTATATGAAAGACGATGCCAAAATTGGGCAAAAAATACTGGTTAAAGGCCCGTCAGGTATTTTTGGTCTAAAAGAAAACGGCTTTACACCGCGCTATTTTATTGCTGGTGGCACAGGTTTAGCCCCCATATTATCAATGGTCAGACGTATGCACGAATGGCAAGAGCCACAAAAATGCGTGATCTATTTTGGCGTTAATACTGAAGCAGAAATTTTTCATCTGGACGAACTTGATCAGTTAGCGGCTGAAATGCCAACGTTGGAACTGAGAAATTGCGTATGGAAATGTTCAGATGATTGGCATTGTGAAAAAGGCAGTGTTGTCGATATTTTACGTCGCGATTTGCAATTAACAGGCGTCAAGCCTGATATTTATTTATGCGGTCCTCCCGGTATGGTGGATGCCACCTTCGCGGTCTGCGAAGATCAAGGTATTCCCAAAGATCGCATTTATCTGGAAAAATTCTTGCCCAGTGGATCGTAGAAATACCTTAATAGAAGAGACCAGGCAATCCGTATGGTCTCTTATGGCGGCCCCAACACAACGCCTGCTACCGAATTAAAAAAACAATAAATCATCATAAAAGAGGAGCACATAATGTCACTTAATTGTTTAGTCTACGTAAGTTTGGCCAACCAAGAGATGTCTGATAAACATCTACAGGATCTGCTCAAGAAAGCCAGAGAAAAAAATGAAGCGTTAAGTATCACTGGAATGTTGCTCTTTCGTGATGGTTTTTTTATGCAAGCACTTGAAGGTGAACAACAAGACCTCGAAGAGCTGTTTACTACCATTGCCAATGATCGTCGACATCGCGATGTGTTACAGATTTATAAAAAGCCAATTTCGCAAAGAAGTTTTCCCGATTGGAAGATGGGCTTTAATAAAATTGACGATAAAACCGTAGCAGACATTGATGGCTTTACAGATTTTTTAAAAAATCCAACACCCGATTTTTTTATGCATCGTGCCAGTGAAGCAGAAGCACTACTCGATCAATTTAAGCACCAACTGTTCTTTTGAATGTCGACAAGACCGTTAACTGCAACGTTATTTGAGGTGGGTATGAAACCTGATGATGTTGATTTTCTTGGCGAGATGGTTGTTCAACTGGATGTAACCATTAGAAGATTAGTGATAGAAGAGCATGAACTGGTTCTCAAATTAGGCTCTTTTAGGGTTCAGGAATTAAAAGAATTCTGGAATCAGGAATTAACCAGCGAAGAAGATGCTGAATTTAAAAGAACCCTGGATTATTGGGAAAAAATCCTTATTCGTACTTGGGCACACTTAAGTCGAGCACATAAATCCCGTGCACAAGTAGGACAGACATTTATGAAATTAAATTCAAAACTTTAACTGATTGAGACAGCATAGCCATGAGTAAACAGATTATTTACAACCCTGAAGCACGCTTAAAAATGATGGCCGGGATTGATAGAGTTGCACGTGCAGTCATTGTAACAATGGGTAGTAATGGCCCTGCCGTCATGATTCAGCATCGCACCGACGGCATTATGCCCATTTTTACCCGGGACGGTGTTACGGTAGCCAGATCAATCAATTTTGATGACAGAATTACCGATTTGGGCGGACGGATGCTGCGTGATGTTGCCGGTGCTGTTTCACGACAAGTCGGTGACGGTACAACCACCTCGATTGTACTGGCACAAAAACTGGCGCAAGACTGTTTAAAAAGTGTTGCCGCAGGCTTTCACCCTTTACAGTTAAAAAAAGGCCTGGATATTGGCCTGGCTTTAGTGGAAAAAAATCTGGCAGACAAAGCCTTTACCGAGGTTAGCGCCGACTGGATAGAAAAAATTTCTGCGGTGGCGACTAAAGATGAACCGGGGGTCGGTAAACTGCTGGCTGAAGCTCTCGATAAATTAGGTGTACAAGGTACATTAACCTTTCAAATGGGTAACAGCCGACAAGATGAATTGGAGATTGTTGACGGCGCACAATATCCACAAGGCTTCATATCGCCTTATTTTATGACCGATAAAACCCGTGAAGAAGCGGTGTTGGAGAACCCTTATATTCTGCTTTACGACCGTGACATTGATGACATGATGGACTTGGTGCCACTTTTGGAAGTGGTCAAAGCACAAGGACGTTCGCTGTTAATTATTGCTGAAAATGTCATTGATAAAGCTTTAACCGGCTTATTGCTGAATCATGTGCGTGGAATTTTTAAGGTTGTGGCGGTTAAGCCCCCGGGTTTTGGTGATAAACGCCTTAATCGTTTTAAAGATTTAGCCCTGTTAACCGGTGGCCATGCAATTCTTGATGACTATAGCTCGCCCAAACTTGAGGACGTTACCTTGGATCTGTTGGGCCAAGCAACGCGGGTAATCGTTACCGCGAATTCAACAACGATTATCGGTGCGGCAGGTGACCAAACTGCTATCGACGTGCGCACGGAAACATTACGCCAGGAAGCGGCAATTATTTTAGCCAAAAAGCCCGGACAAGGCTCTGCTACCGGTAATAAACACGACTATGAAGAATTGGAAGATCGCATTGCCTTCCTGAAAGGTAGAACCGGTGTATTTAGTGTCGGCGGAATGGCTGATTTTGAAATAAAAGAACGTCTGATCCGTATTGAAAATGCTTATATGTCGGCTATAGCCGCTCTTGAAGAAGGTGTTTTACCCGGTGGCGGCGTTGCCTTGTTTTGCTGTATTAAAGCGCTTGATAGCGTCATTGCCGAAAATGCAGAGCAACAGCAAGGTATCAAGATTTTGCAAGCCGCATTAAGCGCTCCCTTGCAAAAAATAGCCCAAAATGCCGGTTTAAATAGTGAGGCCGTAATTGCCCGCTTAAATGCGCAAGATGATGACAGTTTCACACTGGATACCCAGCGTCAGCTGTACGGAAACTTTTTGGAGATTGGCATTATTGATCCCGTTAAAGTTATGCGTCTGGCATTACGCAATGCTGTCAGCGTGGTAAGTACTATGATGACGACAGAAACCATTGTTATGGATGTCCCCGATAATTCAATTATGGAGGGTTATTCACCGGAATGGGCAGCGGCGACCCGCGAGGATCCTAGAGCCTAAAAAAGCCATAGGCACTGACTGCCAGTTTTGACGCCCTAAATAGTAATAAACCAGTATTTATCGGGGGGTTATTTTTAAAAAGAACCCCGATAAACGCCATGTTTAATCGCTGGCAATTAAGTAATTGAAAACGTGATACTCAGCAAAACCAAGGCTTGCCGTCAACCGGCATAGTCCCTGTACCTTATTAATTTATATCATTTTTTTATTAATCCGGTTTTATTTTTTTGTTTTACTTGTTTTGTCTTCCCTACCTGCATCTGAAATAGATGCCCCCGTTATTTTTTAATAGCGTGTAGGCAATGCGTCACTATGACGCATTGCCTATTTTTTTTATTTTGTTATCTTGGTTGCTTATTATTGTAGTTATGACAAATTCATTAAAATGTAAAATTAATGTTTTTTGCTTATACTAACTTTAAGGTGATATCCATCAAGAGACAACAATGACTATTGATTATACAATTCCTAATAAAGTAAGAATCATTCAAGAAGCATTATTAGTCCGACACACCATTGAATTTGAAGTTGACCGCCCTGCCCAGGCATGGCAATGGATGAATCAAACCCGTACGATTCCGGATCAAGGCGAATGGGTACGTCCGGAAGTTACCGAGGCCTGGCGACGTTGCCTGGAAGATTACCAATTACCGTTGGGTAATTATGTCAATTGGGAAAAGTATCCCGCCATTAATAAAACAGTCAACAGCACGCATCAGTTAAGAAATATAGAAGAACTGATCAAACAATTAAGCCATAACTTCACGATATTTCTCAAAGAAGCGGGCGTCATGATGGTTCTCACTACGGCAGAAGGACGGCTGTTGTATGTCTCCGGTGAAAATCATTTACTGAGTTCATTTATAAACCAACTATATGAGCAGGGAGCAAACTGGCATGAACCTGTTTTGGGTAATAATGGTATCGGCACGGCAATCACTCTAAAAAAACCCATTGCCTTTCAGGGTATGGAGCATTTTTTAAGTGTATTACACCCGTTTACAACGGTTGGTTATCCGTTACTGGATGATGCCGGGAACTTACTGGCGGTTATAGGTCTGGTCAGTAATAATCACGAATGTATGAACTCACTGTTTGCTTTCCTGCATTTAATTTGTGTCTTGGTAAATACCAACTTACCTTTGGCTCAAAATAAAATCGCTCAAGAACGGGTGTTAGAAAAATTTCATTTTAAACCGGCCATCAAGCCGTCAAACCAAGACAATGAATCCGGCATTTCAGAAGCATTGAATTTACTCATTCAAAAAGCCGTAAAACTACAAACGCATAAAATACCTATCCTGATTACCGGTGAATCAGGCGTTGGTAAAGATCACTTCGTCAATTTACTTAAACAGGCAGGCCCCAGAAAAAATGCGCCCTTTATTGCCATCAATTGCGCATCAATACCGCATGATTTAATAGAAAGTGAATTGTTTGGTTATGAAGCAGGTAGCTTTACCGGAGCGCGAAGTAATGGCAAACCGGGAAAATTTAAGCTGGCTGACAAAGGTATTTTATTTCTGGATGAAATAGGCGATATGAGTTTTGATTTACAATCAACTTTATTGCGGGTGTTGGAAACTTCGGAGTTTACCCCGGTAGGCGGCTGTTCGCCTATTCGTGTGGATGTGCAAGTCGTTGCGGCAACCAATGTACAATTAATTGAGGCGGTAGAAGCCGGGCGTTTTCGGCGTGATCTTTATTATCGGCTCAATGGTGCGCAAATTCATCTTCTACCTTTACGAGAACGGCCTGATAAAAAAACCATCATTCATCATATCTTGCAACGTGAATTAAATACTATTTCCGTAACAGACCCTTTTGAAATTTGCCCGGAAGTCATTAGCCTGATTGAACGCCATCCTTGGCCAGGTAATATTCGTCAACTGATTAACGTGATAAGAGCTACGCTTTATACCGCCAGTAATCCATTTATCAGCAAAAAAGATCTGCCGCTGGATTTTATGGCCGAACTCAAATTAAATGACGACAACTGGCAATCATCTGATGGTCACCAAACGTTTACCTCAATGCCGTTAACTCAAGAAGTGCCGATTAAGAGCTTATCGAACTGGGAATTACATGGTATAAAAACCGCATTAAAAGAATGTGACGGTAATATTTCTTTGGCGGCAAAAAGATTAGGTATTACCCGCTCGACGCTATATAAAAAAATTGATTACTTTAGGTTGGATAAAATGGGCGACGGGTTACTCGCATGAATAGAAACTGTTACAACCTATAAAACTTTTATTTTCCCAGGCCATCTCCAAACAACCGATAGTCATAATTTGCCAAGATATGACCTGATTTTAAAAACGATTAAGCTATCGACTTAGGTAATCAATAAACCTGCAATAACGGCTCCAGCCAAAGTACTGCTAACTCTAAGCGCCAAAGCCCTGCCACCAATAAACCATGAAAAAATACTTTTTATGCCCGAATTAACAGATACTGCAATAAGAATTGCCTTGGCTGCTACACTGACCTCCAAGCCTTGCTTGCTCATTTGTGCCATCGAAAGGGTAATCGGATCAACATCAGCCAAACCTGCAGTCGCCGCCAAAAAATAAGTCCCCATGTCGCCAAAATAAATTTTTAACACATTAGATAGCAACATGATGATAACCAAAAATGCACCAAACTTCATCGCCATTATTAATTGAAAAGGGTTTTCCAGTGTTATCTCGTCAATGGTATGGAATTCTTGCCGGTTCCACCACAACAGAAAAGCCGCAAGATAAGTAAAAATAGTCATTACCAGCAGCGCAGGGAACAGCATTTGGAACAAAGCAGGATTCATAACGGATGTTAACAGTAGAGTACGTGCAAACATGGTGGCACAGGCCGTTAAAATACCAGCCGCGAGCACGTTGCTCATCGTTGGATTTTGCGCTGATAACTTTGATAAATTAAGCGTAACGGCAGTCGAAGAAACCAATCCACCCAAGGCACCGGTTAAAACCGGCCCATGCTGGTTACCAAGAATCCTGATGGCAAAATAACCCAGATAAGAAATACCGGCAATCAACACCACCATCAACCAAATATGATAAGGATTAAAGGCAGCCCAAGGGCCATAACCCTGATTGGGTAGTATCGGAAGCATAACAACCGAGATCAGTAACAATTTCAGCGTTGCATATAATTCGTGTTGTTCCAGTTTTTTAAGCCAACCATGAAGTAATGGCTTAAAACCGAGTAGTGAAGTAATAATTACCGCACTTGCAGAAGCCAGCATAATATGGCCGAAAACCGTTAACGCGCCCAACGTAAAAGTGATTAGCGAGGCAATAATACTGGTGATACTAAAATCTGCAAATTTATCGAGGCTTTTACTATAAGCCAGTAACAACACCGCTGTGAGACCCAGAAAAAAAAAGCCCATCAGATAAGCATCGACCTGCTGCGCCAGAATACCTGACAAACCACCCAACAAGCCAATCATTCCATAGGTACGTAAGCCTGCAACCCGCATACCTTCCTCCCGATCACGAGTGCGCCAACCACGTTCGAGGCCAATTAACAAACCTATTGCCAAAGCAATTCCCAGAAGTTTGAAGTTTTCCAGTTCAGTCATTTTTGTCAATCCGGCTGTGTAGGAACTATAAAATGTATCGTCTCATGCCTGCGGCATCGGGCTTATGATTACCGAAATCAGATCAGTAACGCTCGCGGGCATGAGACGCTCCTGCAAAATTTATTTAAGGTTTATAAAGGTGTGTGCTCCTGGCATATTTTTTCGCTATCGTTTTGGCTGAGAGGCTCCTTGGTTAACCCGCAGCTAAAACCTACGGATGTTGAGGTAAAATATTGACAGGTTTTACAAAGACCAAATGATTTTGACTTATTGGCTTTTTGTAATGATGTGAGTGCTTTCATGAACATTTCTTCATTATCAATAAAATTATATTCTTTAAATAATAATGCCGCACTCTTAAATAAATCCGATGTTCTCGCCTGTTTTAAAATAGCGTGACCTTCGGCCAGAAGACTAAGATGCACTATACGCCGATCAGTGGTATCACTGGTTTTTTCTATAAAGCCCTTTTTTACCAGCAATAATAACGTTTGAGAAACCGTTCCACGCGTCATACCCAGAAAACTGGTCAATGCTGCCGGTGTATCGCTGTAACGATTACAGCGTGACAAATAATCCAGCGCTTGAAAATGTACCGGCTGCAAGCCTAATTCGGTACATTTTTTACGCTCTTCTGAACGAATTAATGTGGACATGCGTTCAATCAAGTCAAAAACATCAACTTTTTCCATATTATGCATACAAACAATGATTTAGTCAGTTGATAATAAGCTTTATAGTAACACAATAACTTTATGTATCGAATCGATATTGTTATACTGACCAATAAAATTTTACTTAATTTGCTGGCTTGGGAGTTGGTTATTAGGTATGTCGCTTATGAATACAGCTCTGACTTAACACTTGTTTAACTTCATTTTTCACTTAAACCACTTTACAGGAAACTATTATGCCCATGTCACATGTATTTGATACCTACGCAAAAACAAGCAAAGGTAAAACGTTACATTTTGATGTTGTTCTTGATGAACAAGATCAACAAAAAGCAATAAATTGTGCTAAAGAATGGTTACAAATAATAGGCGAGACCGATGCCATAGTGACCTCGGAAAACTGCTATTTTTGTCATAGCGCTGAAGCACCAACAGAATTAAGACAACAAATAAACGCGCAAGGATATGCTATTTACAAGCTGGAAGGCTGTCCAAAATAACATCCTGTCGCTAAAAAAGACTATACTCAATCAACTTGAATTTTCGGCAGCAAAAAACAAATGAAACTAAAACTCGAAAAAATAAATGATTGTAGTGTTATATTTATTGAGGAAGAAAGAATAGATGCTCACAATTCGGGCGAATTAAAAGCCTACATCCTGCAGTTGATAGAAAATGGCGACGTTAATATTATCGTTCAACTCGAAAATGTTCGCTTTATAGACAGTTCCGGCTTGGGTGCCTTACTATCAGGACATAAAAATGCGGTAGCTAAATCCGGCAAGCTTGGTTTAGCCTGTTGCAGGCAACAAGTATTATCAATGTTTGAGTTAACCCGGTTAAACCGGGTTTTTGAGATTTATACTGATCTAAATGAAGCTTTTGAAAACGAAGCCTAGGGGTTATGTATGTGTAATTCGGTTCTACAGGTAGATGTAATCATTCCGACGCAGACCAAATATCTGGATTTAATCGGCAGTATTGGTGAACATATAGCGAAAGATATTGATGATTTTTCTGGTGACAGGGAGGCGTTGGCTTATCATTTAAACCTGGTATTGACTGAAGCCACGACTAATGCCATTAAGCATGCCACGCTAACTACCCCGAAAGATACCGTCAGGATAACCATCCATATTCAGGATAATGAGCTGAATATCAAGGTTTATGACCATGGTCAGGGCTTTGACCTGGAAACGGTGCCGTTACCTGATTTTGAGCAACCTGAAGAAAGCGGTATGGGGCTCTACTTCATTAGAACCTTTATGGATTCAGTTACTTACACCAAGCAAGATGATTGTAATGTGTTGGAAATTACAAAATATCTATAGCACCATCAGGCAGGTAAAAAGCGTATTTTTAAGATAATTCTACAGACGGTGAATAAATGGACGTAAAAATAAACAGCCTTACCCAATCCTGGATAGCTTCATTTCAACAATTCATTGAACGGGCTTTGGGCAAGGAAACCGGTAAACGATTGTGGCAAAAATATCAGTCCGCTTTTCCTGTTGACTATCAAACCTTGGTGTCTCCGCGTTACGCATTAAAAGACCTGCTTCATCTTGAACAACTATCTCCCTTAAAAAGTCACGACATAAGCCTGCTTAAACCTTACAAAGAAATAAAAAATTATCGGCTACATTTTTACAGTCAACAGGAACATTTTTTGGATGAGTACATTCCTGTTCTGGAAAACCTGCACTTAAGAGTTATGGATCAGGTGCAGTTTACGATTACCGTAGGAAGTAAGACGCAATTTATCAGAAGCTTCACCATTAAAACAGCAACAAGCCAATGTTTATCTTTAAGCTTGGTCAATGAACAACTGCTGAAAACCATTCAAGTTATATCGGCTGGAAAATGTGAAAATGACGCGCTCAATAAACTGCTGGTTTTAACCGGAATGGACTGGCAAGAAATTGATGTGCTTAGGGCCTACCGAAATTATTATTTACAACTAGGCCATCAAACAAGTAAAGCCACTGTTCATCATGCTTTAATCAATAATCCACACCTTGCCTTGTGTCTGTTTAATTATTTTGAGGCCCGCTTCAGACCTAATCCGGCCTGGGATGATCCGGTACTTCGGGAAGAACAGGCCTTATTTCCCTTACGCCTGCAATTACTGGACAGCATGGCATCGGTTGTTGAGATTAATGATGACCGAATTTTGCGTACCCTGTTTAATCTAATAGATGCAACTATGCGCTGTAATTTCCATTTACGGCGTAAGCTGGATGATTATTTTGTTGCGTTTAAAATTAACAGTTTAGGTATTATTGACATGCCATCCCCTAAACCCCAAAATGAGATTTATGTTCATGCAGTAGGCATGGAAGGTATTCATCTGCGTGGTGGCAAAGTCTCTCGGGGCGGAATACGCTGGTCTGATCGTTCCGATGACTTTAGAACTGAAATACTGGGACTCATGCAAACCCAGATCAGCAAAAATGCCTTAATTATTCCGACCGGAGCGAAAGGCGGGTTTGTATTAAAGAAAAGCAATCTGAAATTTTCCCTGCAAAGTACCGGCATGAGCATAAAAGAGGCAGGTAAAAAAGCTTACATTACCCTGATTCGCAGCCTGCTGGATTTAACCGACAACTATAGTGAAGACACCGTCATTCGGCCGCAAAATATTGTCAGCTTTGATGATCCTGATCCTTATCTGGTGGTGGCAGCGGATAAGGGCACAGCCAGTTTTTCAGATATTGCCAACGCCGTGTCAAAAGACTATCAGTTTTGGTTGGGTGATGCCTTTGCCAGTGGCGGCTCTAACGGCTATGACCACAAAGCACTGGGTATTACTGCTCGAGGAGCCTGGAAGTGCGTCCAACGGCACTTTCAGGAATTAGGTATTGATATACAAAGCGAAGCCTTTACTGTCGTCGGTATTGGTAGCATGGATGGCGATGTTTTTGGTAATGGCATGTTATTGTCGCCCTGCATCCGCTTGTTGGCAGCTTTTAGCGGGCAACACATTTTTATTGACCCCACCCCATCTGCCAGCAACGCACTATTTAATGAACGTAAACGCTTGTTTGAATTATCAGGATCCAGTTGGAATGATTACGACCGCACTCTGATATCTCAAGGAGGCGGTGTTTATTTTCGGTCAGACAAAGATATCCCCATTTCTGCCGAACTAAAAAAATGGTTGGGGATACGCTATAAAACACTGGATGGAGAATCCCTGATACGCTACCTGTTGGCAGCGCCGGTAGATCTGTTATGGCTGGGTGGTATTGGTACTTATGTCAAAGCCGGTACTGAAAAACACGAAGAGGTCGGTGACCGAAGCAATGATAATGTACGAGTAAATGCCGCCAATCTGGGCGCTCGTGTTGTTGGCGAAGGTGCTAATCTGGGTTTCACCCAAAAAGCTCGTATTGAGTACAGTTTACGCGGAGGCCACATCAATACCGATGCCGTCGATAATTCGGCAGGCGTCGATACCTCTGATCATGAAGTTAATCTAAAAATATTGCTGACAGGTTTACAAAAGAAACACATTATTACTGACTATCAACCGTTATTTATCAGTATGACTGACGCTGTTTGCAAACAGGTCTTGGCCAATAATTATGCCCAGAGTCTTTGTTTATCGTTGGATCAATTACGTAGTGCCGATAATCCGGTAGTTTTTTTGCAACTTGCTGAACGCCTTGAAGGTGCAGGATTTTTGGATCGGGTTGTTGAATCTTTTCCTCCCGCAAAAATCATTTTAGCCAGACCCGGACAACTAATAACCCGTCCCGAACTGGCCGTATTAATGGCTGCCAGCAAAATGTATTTAACCCGGCAGATACAAGACCAAACGGCATTGCTGCATGATGAATGCTGTGAATGTTATTTACAGGCCTACTTTCCTGATCAGGTTAATGCCCAATACAAAAATGACTTATCCGCCCATCCTCTGGCCAACGAAATCAAGGCCACAGTCGTCAGTAATAAAATAATCAATCAGGCCGGATGTAGTTTTTTAAGCCTGGATGGCAACAGCGAAAATACCACGATGTTGGATCATGTCGCTTGTTACTTAACTTTTGACCGGGTTTTGGACGGTGATGCACTGCGTCTGGCGATTTATGCGCTGGATAATAAAATTGCCGCAGACAAACAGTATAACTATTTGCTGGAACTTGAACACATGCTGACTGGTTTTTGTCGCTGGACGTTACTACACAACAAAAAAAATCGTCCCGATACTCAGACCATCAGCGACTATAGTAGTTATTTACAAGACTTTGAACAATATTTTAATCGGCAAGATAGCCTTCAAGGTAAAGAACAACTGGAGCGATACGTGCAGGACGGGCTTCCAGAAAAGCTGGCACAAAGACTGATGTTTATAGCCACTCTTAACGATTTCCCATTTATCGTTTCTTTATCCATTGAAACTGCCACCGATTTTATAACGGTTTTTAAACTGTTCAATGACATTAGCCGTTATCTGGGTTTGTATGAAATTGACGAACAGTTCACAAAAATGTCTCCTCATGATTATTGGGAACAAAAAGTATCGTCTGATTTACAGGCCGATATAAAACGCATTACCGGTTTATTGCTTAATAACATCTTGTTAAGCAATACGTTAACCTGTGCCGACTATTTTGATTTGCCCGCTGAAAAACAAAAAATCAATCGATACCGGCGAGTTTATCAGGAAATCAAGTCGGTTTTCCCGGTCAATCTGATGCCTTATATTGCCTTAACCAAAGAGTTGGAGAAATTACTTGCGTAAGTAGCGTTTTTTATAATCTGCGATAGACTGTTTATCATTCATTTACTTATTTCCAGGATGAGACGAGCCACCGCCATTCTGCTCATGAAATACAGCTATAAAATCTTCCAGGACTCTATAATGAAATACAACCGCAATACATTAGCAATTATGCTGGGGCTTTTAATTGCCTGCCCGTTAAATGCCTTGGCCGATAATCCCTGGACCTATCAGCAAGGCAGGAACAGCTTAACCAATCAGACTTATAGCTTTGCCCAATCGCCCCTGCCACAACCGGGTCGTTATGACGACATGATGCTGGAAATTGTTTGCAAGGAAAACAAGTTGCAAGTGGTTATTGATACGGATGACTTGATTGCCTCACAAGGCAGTAGTTTTAATCTGGAATATCAAATTGACAAAAAGACACCGGTTGTCATTCAAATGAAAACATTTCCGGACTCCAAACGCAGAGGCTATACAGAAGAATTTGCCAAACGTATGGCGGATGATCTATTGACCGGGCAAGCTGTTTTTATTCGCATCACCACCATGATACGAACCGCACTATCAAGCTCAATTCCCTTGGACAATACCGCAAAACCCATTCAACAAGTATTTGCCGATTGTGGCA
Source organism: Methylobacter sp. S3L5C (assembly GCF_022788635.1). Lineage (NCBI taxonomy): Bacteria > Pseudomonadati > Pseudomonadota > Gammaproteobacteria > Methylococcales > Methylococcaceae > Methylobacter > Methylobacter sp. S3L5C. The sequence goes on from NZ_CP076024.1 coordinate 2,649,165, forward strand.
TCAACGCATCAAGCAGCGCTGCCAGTCAACCAATCTACGATTTAACTGAATTTGAACAGGAATTTGGCAAACTTGGCGCAGATCAACAACAGCAAATATTAATCAAAATAAAAAAAATAATGACGGAAATACGCTAAGGGCTAGTCAGAACAATCACGCTAACGAATGTGTATCAAATAAAATCACTCATAGACTATTGGCCGGCTAGTGTAGGAATAAAGTTATTGATTCTCGCTGGTGGGCGACGATACCAACCATAAACCCTTTGCCTATCCCATCAACAACGACTGGCATTAATGGTAAAAGCCGATTTTTGCCGACTTTACCACAGGTGACAGGGCTTTGATTTCGCGGGAGATAATCGAATAAAGCTCCGGTGTCCATTTCGGAAGTTCTGCGGAATTAGCTTCCAGAGGATAGGTCCTCGGATCATGAGGGGCAATCACTACTTTTACATTCTCGGCACCCACTTGCGCTGTGAGAACAAAAAGCTCCTCTATCGCTTCATTACCTATGGCCAAACAACCGATGGAGACAGCTTTACCATGGATGAAAATATCAGAGCCCGGGTTGACGCGCCCCTCCTGTCTCGCATGGAAAAGGTCGAACTCGTTGGGATAATTTATTTTCATCGACAAGTGGTAATGACTATTGGGATTTAGCCCCGCAATGCCATAAATGCCTTCCGGCACCTGTTTGTCGCCTTGGCGCAATTTGGGGCCGGCCATGCCGCTGGCAGCCTGAATATGATAGTCACGAATGAAACGGAACTCGCCGTTGCCCCTTGCCCATAGCTCAAGTTTCTTTTCAGCTTTTAAAGCAATGAAGATGACTTCCCGAGGCGGATAAGATACCTTGGCTTTAACAAAATAGGGATTGAGCTTACGCGACGTATAGGTGCCATAATCTTGTAAAATATTCGCTACAGTCCATTGACCGGGCAATCTAAGAGCTGGGATGTTATACGTTTTTCGGACGACCTGAGCATGGGGTTTGACGGCAACGGTGATACTGGCGGGCTTATGTACCGAGCACGCGCCCAGCAATCCTGTCAATGTTAAACCGACAATGATTTTAGCTGTTGATTTCATAATGTGCGTTGAAAATAAAGTGGCAATTGACATAGTTTAAGTAAAACCATCACAGAATTGCAAATTATGATCAAGTGTCTTGGAGATGCAACAGCTTTTTGCCATGATCATCTCACCAATAAACATCAAAATCGTCCGGTGTGAATTGCAGGTTAAATATCCAAGAATTAATTACTCAATTTTGTTTATTCATTTATAGGAAAAACAGGTGCGTAGCTGGCTACGTGACTATTTTGACAATGCAGTCAATGAATAAAAAGACTAGCAAGCCGGGTATATTATTTGCAGGAAATCACCTTAGTCTAATTTGTAGCGTAAAATATGCTTGAATGAAATTTTTCACTCCTAGCCTTGTTCGAATCGGGATCGACACACAAACTGCCTGTTCGATAATACCAGCCAGTAATTATTTTAATTTGTTCCCTTGGGGCTGATTTTGCAAGATTTTCTTCTGGCGGTAATAGTTGTAGTAAAATATCGACGATGGAATGGGCATAAAACTGATTATGACTGCCGACCAACGATTCGCCGTCAAACCTTAAGACATCCCGAACTGGGTACCTTGAGACTTGATGGCGGGTATGCCCAGCTTTTAATTAATACGCCTATTTTGGCGGGAGGTGACTCGATGAAAATAGCCACTTATTCCAGTGCGGTCAAACCGCATTTCTTCTGGCTGGCGACCCTGATTATGGCTTTGTCGACAGCCGTGCAAGCCGAAAATTTTGTCAGCCAGGACATACTGTCCTATGGATTTTCCATGACAGCCTTCCACGGCGATAACGACGTCGATCCGCACAAGACCATCACTTTGGAAGCTGTGGGTTTAGGTGCCCGCTTGTCCAAGGTCGAATTGTTCGATAGCACCGGAAAAAGCCTGTTTGAGACGAAAAATCAAACCAGCCTTAGCTTGCCCGCGCCACTGGCTTTCGAGACTCACTATATACTCAAGGTAACTGCGGAGCGGTCTTGGTCAGGACAATCCCAGACCCGCGAAGTTAACTTCACAACGGTCGCCGTGCCGAAGTTGGAAGGGTCCGCACTTAGAATACTCGATCCGGACGCATCGGTGACGCTGCATTTTGACCGCCCAGTAAGTGAAGTACAGGCTACAGGGGACTTGACGTTACGTGCAGAACCCGATGCCACAGGCCAAAACATCCGGTTGCTGGCCAGCGCTTATGCGCAAGACCATCACTATACGATCCAGTTGAACTATAAAACCACGACGGGCGTAGCCTTGCCTGCGCTAAATCTGGAGTTGACGACCCCGCCTGCACTTGCCGCCGAGACCAATGTCAAGGGCTTGACTAATTTAGGCTTGGTGTTGCCCTTGCAAGTGACTTTCAGCGAACCGTTGATTGATCGGGCTAATGCGTCGAGCAATCTTCAGGTGCAGACCCGCGATGGCAAAACCATCGCTGGAAAATGGCGCTGGATTGGACCGCGCCTTCTTAAATTCACCCCTAATCCTGCATGGCCGGCCTCAAGCACTATTGAAGTCAGCGCTCTCGATAAAAACTTAAAAAGCATAAGGGGCGGCACGCTACAACAAGCCCTAATCGAGCAATTCAGCACAGGCACAGACCGAAAGCTTTTTGTTTACCTGGACAGCCAACGTGTGGAAGCTGTAGAAAATGGCGAGGTGATTCGCACCTTCAAGGTCAGTACGGGCAAAAGCAAAACACCCACGGTAACGGGTTCTTTTTATATCTATGACCGCTATCGCCACAAGAGGATGCGTAGCGACGTCGGTCGGGGGCAGCGCGATTTTTATGAAGTGGAAGATGTTCCGTATACGCAATTCTTCCATAAAGACTTTGCCTTTCATGGTGCGTTTTGGCACAATAATTTTGGCCGTCCCGCCAGCCATGGTTGCATCAACATGGCCACCAAAGACCAAAACAAGCGCTGGAGCAATGTCTCCGAAGATGCCGGATGGCTTTATGGCTGGGCGGCGCTAGGCCTGCCGGTGATAGTAACAAATAAGGCGCTCGAACCCATGCAGCCAGGTCATATGCCAACCAAAGAAAGTAAAAGCGCGAATCAAGAGGCTCGTGCCGAATCACCCGAGACGGTTACCAAGCAAGAACTTTCCGGTAAAATAGCTGTTAAAACAGGCAGTCATATTTAATTACAGGGCACTGATCTTCCAGTATGGTTATTATCTAATTGCCTACAAAAAATAGTGATAGAAAAATTTTAAAACTATTACCGGTGACAAATAACATTCAGAAATTAAATTTCCGAATTTATCCGTTAACAATACTTCGGACAGTTTTGCTTTGATTAAAAATAGTCTGGAAGCCTTCAGCATGTAAAGATGTCGTCAACGACGATAACAACTCAACACGCCAAAAGCCTCCATGAACTTAATAGAACCCATTTTTCAGCAAATGTCCAGTGTAGCAAAACCGCAGCGTAAGTTTATGTTCATCTTGCTAACAACCCTGACTTATCTGCCGGGACGGGTAAATTTGCGAAACCTTGGCCGTTATAGTGCTCTGAATGAAAAAACCTTTTCGAGATGGTTTCGTCGCTCGTTCGATTTTGTTACCTTCAATTTGTTGAGCTTGAAGGATTTAACGGATAAGGGTGAATGGGTAGCAGCAATTGATGCCAGCTTTTTACCTAAAAGTGGTCGTAGCAGTTACGGCCTGGACTGGTTTTGGAACGGTTCACAGGGACAAGCGGAACGCGGACTGGAAATTTCACTGCTGGCCTTGGTGGATGTAACACACAACACAGCCTATACACTGTCGGCTTATCAAACGCCCGCTTTGCCCAAAGCACCGAAGGTACCTAAAGTCGTCAAAGAGTCGACCGTAAATAGCGAAACCAAGGTGGCTCAAGATGTCGAGAAGACACCGAATAGCAAAGCCGAGAAAACGCCCAAAGAAACCCGGATCACCCGGGTAGATAGCTACCTTGATCATGTCAAACGCGATACCAAGGGACTGTTGGGGAAAATCCGTTATCTGGTCGCCGACAGCTTTTACGCCAAGACCAAGTTTATTAATGGCGTGGTAGAACATGGCTTGCACGTGACCAGTAAGTTACGGCATGATGCCGATCTGCGCTGGTTATATACCGGTGAACAAAAAGCCAAAGGTCGACCTCGCAAGTTTGCAGGCAAAGTGTGTTTTGATGATTTATCACGCTTTGAACTGGCCGGAGAAATCGATGGCCAGCACGTCTATACCGCTATCGTCAATTCGCCAACGTTCAAACGTAATCTGCGGATTGTCTATATCGTGCGAGAAGAAAAAGGTAAAACCTATACGGCATTATTATTTTGCACTGACACTGACTGTGCGGCGCTGGACATCCTGCGCTATTACAAAGCAAGATTTCAGATTGAGTTCGTGTTTCGCGATGCCAAGCAATACACTGGACTATGCGATTGCCAAGCGACTTCCGAAGCAAAGTTGGGCTTTCATTTCAATGCTTCACTGACAGCACTGAATTTGCTGCGTCTGGAAGACCGGCAACAGGCCGTGGAAGGTGCAGACCGCAACGTCATTTCCATCGCCAGTTGGAAGACTCGTAAATTCAATGCCCATTTATTGGAAAGGTTTTCTTGCCACTTAGGGATCGACTTTACTGCCATAAAATCTAGCCAAGGCTTTGCAGCCCTCTGTAACTATGGGGCTATCGCCGCGTAAACTGTCTGAAGTATTGCGTTAAAAAGCCTTTAAAATCGCCACTATTTTATACATTTCTCAATCTTATATAGCAAATGAAAACCTATAACTCGATGTTCAGGTTTTTAAGCTTAGAAAAACAGCAGGAAAACGGGTAAGCCAAGCAGTGTTAGAGTTGAAAGTATTTCAACAGCATGTTGATGAACGAGTCGGCGCACTTTATAAAAACTTTTGTTACTGGTTTAGATGCGGCTTTGGGAAAGCTAAAGCCCACGGCTAAACTGACGCCACTACAAAAGATTTGGTTGGGATTTTGTTTGACGGGAATATTGCTGACCAATTCGATATGCTGGGCGAAATTCGAGCGTGCGAGCTTGGGAGAACGCAAGATCGCCGCGCTTTCGTGGATGTTTCGCGAAGCAAAAGTAGCCTGGGATTATTTGCTTTTGGCGAGTGTGCATTGGTTTTAAAGCGGCACGGGATTACAGAAGGCGTACTGGTTCTTGATGAATCGGATCGGGCACGCTCAAAGCGAACTAAGCGAATTTATGGCGTTCATAAGCAAAAACACAAGGTTTCAGGGGGCTATGTCAACGGACAGACGGTGGTTTTATTATTGCTGGTGACGCAGATGGTCACGCTTCCGGTAGGCTTTGCTTTTTACCGACCCGATCCGGCGCTAACGGCATGGAGTAAGGAAGATAAACGCTTGAAAAAAGCGGGCATGGCGAAAAAAGATCGCCCTGTTCAGCCTGTGCGCGATAGCCGGTGTCCAACAAAAACACAACTTGCTTTACGACTACTGCAAGCTTTTAAGGATGCCCATGGCGATATCAAAATCAAAGCCGTGTTGGCTGATGCCTTGTACGGCGAAGCGGGTTTTATGGATACCGCTTCACGGATATTTGATATTAACCAGGTTATCAGCCAGTTACGCGAGAACCAGATCATTGAATATAAAAGCAAGAAAAGCAATTTGAAGGCCTATTTCAATACCATCAACAAAGGCATAGAGGTGACTTTGCAGGTGCGTGGCGGTGAACAGGTTAAAGCGACCGTGAGTAGTGCGCGATTAAAAGTACTTGCGCAGGGTAAAAAACGCTTGGTTGTTGCCGTGAAATATGAAGGCGAAAGCGATTACCGCTATTTAGTGGCCACCGATATGACGTGGCGTACCATGGATATTATTCAAGCCTACACGTTGAGGTGGCTTGTAGGAAGCGGTGGTCGGGAAGGGTATTACTTAAACTATTGTCCTCATTTAAAAAAAAGCTTTGTTGTTTCACGCGAATCACTTCCTAAAAATTCAGGGCCTTTAAAAAAAACGAAAATTTCCTTGTTATTATCAGGAAATTTACCCAATACCTTTTACCCTTATTTGTGAATAATAGACTATTTTATTAATGGCATTAATTACATGAAGCGTTTACCGTTATTTTTATTGAGTTTTTTATTATTTCCCGTTACTTCTACTGCGCATGGACCCACCCCACAAAAAGCGAAAGAAAGTGTCACTATTAATGCCTCTGTTGAAGCCGTCTGGGACATGATTAAGCAATTCGATGCGATCGCCAGTTGGCATCCTGACGTAAAAGCCAGTTCAGGCGATGGAAAAAATGTTTCTGATGGTACCAGAACGATTATCTTGCAAAATGACGGACAGTTGGTAGAAAGTCTGGATTATTACAGTGACAAAGATCATGAATATAATTACCGCCTTAAAACCGAAAACGTAACGGCATTTCCGGTTAGTTCTTACACGACCAACCTTCAAGTTATTGCGGGAAGTGACGCTAAGACCAGTGTGGTGACACTAAAAAGTAGATTTTACCGTGGCGATACCGGCAATACGCCGATTGAAAAAATGAACGATGCAGCAGCCGTTGAAACGATGAATACCTTTTTTAAGAATGGCTTGGTCGGGCTAAAAAACAAGCTGGAAAAATAATAGCAAGCCTCACACTGTTGATGTTAGAGCCAAGATAAAGTATAGATTTTCAGAAATTAAATTTCCATTTGCATCTCTGTAAACTCCTATGGATACCATCCCTTCAGGGGATGTTATCTGTTAGCATCGAAATTATTTATCTGAAAATCTATAGATACCTATGATCGAAGAGAGGGAGTCGTAGGCGATTTTCTGTTTTCCGATAGTCTCTCAGGTTCCGATTAAATTTCGATCGCTTCAATAAGGCCTTGTCGGTTTGCCAGCAAGGTTAGCTCTGCGAGCGTTTGGGCACCTATCTTTTCTTTGATAACAGTACCATGATTACAAACCGTTTTGTAACTCAAGCATAGTTTCTCTGCGGCTTTTCGGGTGGTATAGCCATTTGCCAATAGACAGAAGACATCGAACTCTCTGGGGGACAGCAGTTTTATTTTTTCTGATTCATCCTGATCACTTGCCATGGAAATGGCCAGTTGCTGGGCAATATCGGGATCAATATAAGTTCCGCCTTGAGCTATCTTATATACTGCCGTGACCAGCATTTCAGGATCACTATTTTTGGTAATATAGCCTTTGGCACCCGCTTTAAGTATACGTGATACATAAACCAGTTCATTGTGAATACTAAATACCAGGATTTTACAGTGCGGATCACGATTAATCAGTCTTCTGATGCTCTCAAAGCCACCAATGCCGGGCATTGATAAATCCAATACGACAATATCCGGTTTATATTGGATGTACATTTGGCAAGCGGTTTCACCTCTGTCCGCTTCAAAAATCTGTCCGATTTTATCGGACAATGCGAGATAGGTTTTGTAACCCGCCCGCACTACCGCATGGTCATCGACCAATAAAACACTAATCTTACCTGTCACGACTTCACTCCCGTCATTATCAAAACTGTAATCATGCCTTTTTATAAAAGGGAAATCGATAGGAGCTTTTCCTGTTTTTCGCTTTTAAAAGATGCGGGAAATTTTCATGGTTTATTTAAGGCTTTGTTCCCGCTTATTTCCGGTTTTATTCTGTAACGCGAATAGTAAAGACCCTATTACTATAAACACATGCTTAGCCCTGTATCTCAATGAGCCATTGCAAGCGTTTTGATCAAGAAAGCAGGTTGTCATACTTTATCCTTATTGGTATGCAAGGGCTTGGCTTTTATACATATAACTAAAATAACTCAGGAGAAAACATGCGGATTTCCAAATTCACCCGCACTGCTGTCGCATCTGCTATTTGTAGCAGTGTCTTATTGACAGCTTCCATGCCGTCATTGGCCAATAAAGACCTCGACAGACTGTCAAAAGAAGATACTAACTGGGCCATGCAAACTAAAGACTACAGTGCGAGTCACTTTAGTAAAATGACGCAGATTAACACCCACAACGTTCAGCATCTGAAGCCGGTCTGGTCATTTTCTACCGGTGTATTGAACGGACATGAGGGTGGACCGTTGGTCATTGATGGCATTATGTATGTTCATACGCCATACCCTAATAATATTTTTGCGATTGATCTGGATGAGCCAGACAAAATTTTATGGGAACACAAACCTAAACAAAGTCCGGCAGCCCGTGCCGTAGCTTGTTGTGATGTTGTTAACAGGGGCCTGGCTTACGCACCTGCAGGGGAGGGTTATCCGGCGACTATTTTCCAGAACCAACTGGACGGACATATTGTTGCGTTGAACGCCAAGACAGGTGAGTTGTTGTGGAAAATGGAGAACTCCGATATTGCCATGGGTTCTACGCTGACTATTGCGCCGTTTGTTGCCAAGGACATGGTAATAGTCGGCAGCTCAGGTGCTGAATTAGGGGTAAGAGGTTACGCTACTGCCTATAACATTAAAGACGGCAAGCAAGCCTGGCGGGTTTATGCTACCGGTCCTGATGAAGATATCAAGTTGGCAAAAGATTTTAACAGCCACAACCCCCATTATGGACAGTTCGGATTGGGCCTTAAAACCTGGGAAGGTGATGCCTGGAAAATTGGCGGCGGTACTAACTGGGGTTGGTATGCTTTTGATCCTGATTTGGATATGCTCTATTACGGATCTGGTAATCCTGCCCCGTGGAACGAAACCATGCGTCCTGGTGATAATAAATGGACCATGACAATTTGGGGTCGCGATGTTAATACCGGTGAAGCAAAGTTTGGCTACCAAAAAACGCCGCATGATGAATGGGATTATGCCGGTGTTAACTACATGGGTTTATCAGAACAGTTAGTTGATGGCAAGATGACCAAGCTTCTTACCCATCCAGATCGTAATGGCCTGGTTTATACCCTTAATCGTGAAAACGGAGATTTGGTTAACGCTTTTAAAATTGATGATACCGTCAATTGGGTAAAAAAAGTCGATTTAAAAACCGGTTTGCCGATTCGTGATCCCGAGTTTTCTACTCATATGGATCATGAAGCCAAAGGAATATGCCCGTCGGCAATGGGGTATCACAATCAGGGCATAGAATCTTATGATCCCGATAAAAAGTTGTTCTTTATGGGCACCAACCATATTTGTATGGACTGGGAACCGTTCATGTTGCCGTATCGTGCCGGACAATTTTTTGTAGGAGCAACGCTAAATATGTATCCGGGACCTAAAGGTACCTTGGGCCAAGTTAAAGCGATGAATTCAGTGAGCGGTAAATTTGAATGGGAAATTAAGGAAAAATTTGCTGTCTGGGGTGGTACCACCGCGACTGCGGGTGATTTGGTTTTCTACGGTACTCTGGATGGTAATATCAAGGCACTGGATTCCAAAAATGGTAAAGAACTCTGGAAGTTCAAACTTCCTTCCGGCGTTATTGGCCACCCCATTACTTTTGGACATAAAGGCAAGCAGTATGTGGCAATTTATTACGGCGTTGGTGGCTGGCCTGGTGTAGGTTTAGTCTTTGACTTGCAGGATCCTACTGCCGGTTTAGGTGCCGTTGGTGCGTTTAAAGAGCTGGCTCACTACACGCAGCAAGGTGGTGGTGTCATGGTATTCGCATTGGGCTATTAAAAATTGAGTAGCCGGTACGATGTTATTCGTACCGGCAGCGGTATTACGATTTTAACCAGTTAATGATGAGAATAACCATGCACAGAAACAAGTTCTTAATAACAGCGTTGTGTTTGGGGGTCGGTTTGGCTGTAACCCAAGCTCATGCTGAAACAAGCAAGCCGCTAAAAGTTTGCGCGGCAGAAAATGAAATGCCTTACTCCAATAAGGCAGGTGAAGGCTTTGAGAATAAATTGGCGGAGCTGGTTGGTTCTGCTTTGGGCAGAAAAATCGTTTATGTTACCTGGAGCGACCCGCGTTATTACATACGTGATACGCTGGATAAGGGCTTGTGTGATCTGGCCATAGGTGTCGATAAAGGTGATCCCAGGGTATTGACTACCCAGGCTTATTACCGTTCTGGTTATGTCTTTATCTCGCGTGAAACCGATAAGCTGGATTTAAAAAATTGGGATAGCGATGTGTTACGTAAGGCAAAACGCATTGCCTTTGTGCCCGAAACACCCGCAGAAGTAATGATGCGAGCTATCGGACGATATAACGATATGTTTAATTATTCTCATGAACTGGTTGGCTTTAAATCCAGGCGCAATGAGTACATTAAATACGAACCATCAAAATTGGTTTCCGAGATTTCTTTAGGTCATGCCGAGGTAGCCGCTCTTTGGGGGCCATCTGCAGCACGTTATGTTAAAGAGTCGACAACACCGTTGGTGATGACGATCATTCCTGATGACAATGTGCGTGCGGACGGACAAAAAGTCGGTTCTCATTACAGTTCATCAATGGGCGTTCGTAAAAACGATCCTACCCTGCTGGCTCAGTTAAACAAAGTGATTGCAGACAACCAAAGTGAAATAACAGAATTATTGGAAAAAGAAGGAATTCCATTGGTTTCTGAGCCAGATGCTGCTGATAAATCATGAAAGAGATAGGTTATAAAATGAAGAGAAAAAAATTATTGGCCATATCGGCTATCAGTCTTGCATTACTAAGTTCGGCGGCTGTTGCGGAAATCACTTTTCGTAATGTCATTACCGGTGATCCTCTGGATATGAGTGTTGCCAAGCAGGGTGGTAATCCTGAAGCGTTTAAGCAGTTTAAGGAAACCGGTAAAAATCCTTACAATGGCGATAAAGTGGCCATACAAAAAGGCCATGATCTTTTTATGCCGGCTTGTTCCGGCTGTCATGGTCATGAAGCGGAAGGTAAATTGGGGCCAGGTCTTGCCGATGATTACTGGACGTATCCGGCTAATGCCAAAGATCAGGGCTTGTTTGAAGTCCTGTTTGGCGGTGCCAACGGCATGATGGGGCCGCAATATCTTAGTTTATCAACTGATGAGATGCTTTTGATTATGTCCTGGATTCGGGATATTTATAAAGGTGATCCTAAAAAAGCCAAGTGGTTAAAATAATAGCGAGGATAACACATGAAAAAAATGACTTTAATTAATGCAGGTGCAATGTTGGCAGTGATGTCCTTGTCGGCCAATGCTTATGATGGCCAAAATTGCAGTGAGCCGGGTGTTTGCTGGGAACCCAAACCGGGTTATCCTGAAAAAGTGGCTGGCAGCAAGTATGATCCGAAACACGATGTTAATGAACTTAATAAACAGGCGCAATCGGTTGTGGAAATGGAAGCACGCAATAAAAAACGTCAAGAAAATTTAGCCAAGACCGGTACGTTTGTTTTTGACGTTGACGATATCGAATAGCGATTATTTTTGGGCATAAATACGTTATTCCTTATCTCCCCTTACATCCCCCTGTAAGCAGGTTGGTATCTTATGCCCTTTTTTTTAGCATTTTCACAGACTCCGTTTGAATGCAGTCGGAAAAATCGTTAATAGTTATCGAGATAAGTTTTGTTCTGCTTGGACAGTCTTCTGGTGCTTGCTGCGCGTGTCTCAGTGCGTAAAGCAAGCCATGACACAGAGATGTAATTACTGCGAAAGAACAAAATTTCTCTGGATACCTCCTTACTCCTTCACACCTGAAGAATACCCACGTTTTTTATAAAGCCAATGAGCAAAGAGACACAACTTACCGACTGGCGTGACAAAGCGTTACAGTTTGAACAACAAATCAATCAAGTCGTTATTGGCTTGCAACCGGCTGTCAGAAATATCATTCTGGCTGTTTTTGCCAGGGGTCATGTGTTGCTGGAAGGCAATGTCGGGGTAGGTAAAACCACGCTTCTAAGAGCCGTTGCGCAAGGCTTGGGTGGTGATTATCAACGGATAGAAGGTACTATTGATTTAATGCCTGCCGATTTGATCTATTACACTTATTTAAATAGTGAAGGTCGTCCTTGTGTAGATCCCGGGCCATTGCTGAAACACGGCGACACTCTCGCCACCTTTTTTTTTAACGAAATCAATCGCGCCCGTCCACAAGTCCATGCCCTGTTATTAAGAGCAATGGCAGAGCGCAGTATTAACGCTTTCAATCAGGACTATGCACTGCCACACATGCAGGTTTTTGCCGATCGCAACCGCGTTGAAAGGGAAGAAACCTTTGAGTTGCCGGCCGCCGCTAAAGATCGATTTATGATGGAAATTAATATCGATATGCCGAACTCGGATGCGGTGCTTGACGAGCTGATGTTTAACCCACGCTTTCATGATACCGACCAACTTATCGGTAATATGTCTAATAACAGGTTTTACTATCAGCTTAATGACTTGGCGCAAACGTTACAGCAACATATACAGACAAGTCCCAAACTCCGAGCCTACGCGTTGACTTTATGGAAAGCGACACATCAGCCACAGCATTATGGTGTGCAATTAAGTGATGTTGAAATGCCACAATTATTAATGGCCGGAGCAAGTCCCCGTGGGATGAGTTATTTAATTCGCGCTGCCAAAACCCGTGCCTGGTTGGAGCATAGAAACCATGTCTTACCGGAGGATTTACAAGGTGTCTTTTCAGTTTGCATGACTCATCGGCTGTTTTTGAATCCGATGTACGCTTATAGAAAAGAGCAGTTGTTGCCTGAGTTAATAACAGGCATTTTAAACCAGGTCGCTGCACCTTAAATGCAGAGTAGTGCAACTTGCACACTCACTATGGCTGACAGGCAATATCACGTTGTAAAAAATAACTCATGACTGAAACGCTTTATTATCGCTTACCCTGGCAAGCAAATACAGTTTATCCGGGTACACACCCAGGACAAATGGTTGGGGCAGGGCACTTGTTTAAGCGTCATGAACCGCTTATTGCCAGTCCTGATCCCCGGCGTCTGGATTTGCGCGCCAGTGTACTGGATCCGTTTGGTGGTTATCGGGTGCGCGTTTACCAACAGCAAAGCACGGTTAATGTCTACGTGCTTGCCGATATGTCGGCATCTATGGGTTATGCCGATAAACAACAAACCTTGATTCAGCTTTTACTGACGGCAGCTAATTCGGTATTAAGTTATGGCGATAAATTCGGCTTTATCGGTTGTGCTGACGGTATTGATAAGCGTTGGTTACTTCCCGCTTGCCGACAATCAGGACAGGTCAATGACCTGGTAAAGCGGCTTAAAAATCATCGTTATAGCGGAAGTTCAAACGGGCTTAAAAATGCCGCCGCTTTTATGCCCGGTAAGCGTTCACTGGTGTTTTTGTTATCCGATTGTCATTTTCCGCTTACTCAGTTACGTGACTTGTTGGGCTCACTGCAAGGTCACGATGTTATTCCGTTAATATTATGGAATCAGCATGAATATGCCAGTTTGCCTGACTGGGGCATGATTTTATTTAAAGACATGGAAAGTACGGCGACGCGCACGCTGTTTATGCGTCCGGCTTTACGACAAAAAATAATGGCCGCCTATCAGCAGCGCCAACATGACTTGAAACATACCTTTAGAGCCTTTGGTAACGAGCCTTTGTTTATTACGGAACGCTATAGCACACAAATGATTAATTGTTATTTACAACAGAGAGTCACATGAGAACCCTGTTAATCCTGATACTGTTACTACCGGCTTGCTCCGGCTCGATTAATACACCTGTCAGTTACTTTAACGTTGAAACCCCGCGTCCTTTTGGTTACGTTATTGGCGATGAAATTCCCCAGCGAATTATTATTGAAACCCGCTCAGGTATCAGTTTGCAAGCCACTAGTTTGCCTGCTAAAGGACAAATTAATCGCTGGCTGAATCTTAATCAGGTGGCGGTTAAACAAAATGGGCAGCGTTATCAAATCGACCTTCGCTATCAGGTTTTTTACGCGCCGCCGACGGTTAAAGCATTAACCTTGCCCGGTTTTACTGTGCAATTTAATCAGGGCGAAAACAGGCCTGAGCAAAAAATACTCAGTCAAAACATACCGGCCTGGTCTTTTACCTTGTCGCCTCTAAGAGAGTTGGTGGTTCGTCAAACCGAACAGGGTGAATACCTGCGCCCCGACAGTCCACCGCAGTTATTGGAAAATACGCAGGCGTGGTATGGCTTGTCTGCCAGTCTGACGGTGACTGTGTTGACCGCAGCTTATTTAAGTTTTCTTTATGGTTTTTTTCCCAAGCTGTTACGACGTACCTTGTTTAAACAAGCTTTGCGAAAACTGGCTGGGCTGTCCAAAACCGATATGGAACAGGTCTTAAGTATTGTTCATTACGCCTTAAACAGTCTTAATGGACAACCGCTGTTTTATAACCAGTTGAGTGATTTTTATCAGCGTAATCCACAGTATCGGCAAATAAGCACTAAATTAGAGTGGTTTTTTAATTATTCCAATCGTTATTTTTTTTCGGCAGGAATGATTACGGTAACGCCGGATTTGCAACAAATTAAAGACCTTTGTGAGCAGTGCCGAAAAATTGAACGAGGCAGTTTATGAATCTGGCAGTTAGTACGCCCTGGGTTTTGGCAGGTTTATTACTCGTTTTGTTGCCGTTGTTTACTAGCGGTATGCAAGCAAGCGCTACGCCTTGGCTAGCCTTGATGCCCGCTGACAGGTTGTCGAGTTTTATCGACTCGGGTTTGCGTTTGTGCGCAATGACGGTTATTGCCGCATTAGTCTTGGGAATGGCTGGATTGCATCGTACCGAACAAAGCCTGGAACGTATCGGTCACGGTGCCCATGTCGTGTTGTTGCTGGATCGCAGCAGCAGCATGGATAACAGTTTTGCCGGGCGTGCGCCAAACGCGAATAACGATGGCAAAGATGCTGAAGAGTCAAAGTCCGGTGCAGCGAGACGATTATTGACTGATTTTGTCAAACACCGAGAAACCGGCTTAATCGGGGTGGCTGAATACAGTACGTCACCTTTGTTTGTAATGCCACTTACCGAAAACAAAAATGCAGTGCAAGCAGCGATTGCGGCAACGGCGACACCGGCGCTGGGCTTTACCCATGTCAGTAAAGGCTTGGGAATGGCTTTGTCATTTTTTCAACAACAGTCGGTAACCGGTTCGCGTATTGTGTTGTTGGTTTCAGATGGTGCGGCTGTGATTGATCATGACAGTGAACAAAAATTACGGGAATGGTTTAAACAGCAACAAGTTCGCCTGTACTGGATTTTTTTGCGCACGGCCAATAGTCCCGGTATTTTCGATAAGCCTGAAGACAGTCGTGATGACAACGCCCAAGCCATGCCCGAACTTTATCTGCATAAGTTCTTTTTAAGCTTGGGTAGTCCTTATCAGGCTTATGAAGCGGAAAGCCCTGGTGCGTTAAAACAGGCAATTGCCGACATTAATCAACTTGAAAATTTACCGATGCATTATTTCGAACGTATCCCCAAACAGGATTTGTCCGCAACCTGTTATCGCGTAGCGGGTTTGTTAATGCTGGTATTACTGGCAATTAAACTTTGTGAGGTTAAACGATGATCAGAAGAATCAGGCATATTACCCTGTGGGCGGTTTTATTGGTTGGTTTACTGACGATTTTATATAGTGTCGAGTCGTTGTACAGCACGCATCACGACAATCAATTAATTCAGCAATTGACCACAGGACAAGATGTGGTTGTTAATCAAGTCATCACTGGCAAGCCCGAGTTAAGGCTGGCAAGGGCTTTTTATTTTAAACAAAAACACCGTTACGAAGAGGCCTTATCGACGCTAAGTCTGATTATGGATAAAGGCGATAAAGCATTCCAGGCCAAAGCCCGTTATAACCTCGGCAACCTCTATCTGGAGCAAGCGTTACAGCAAGTAAAAACAATGAACATGAATGCTGCTTTGCCTTTACTGGGCTTGGCGAAACAAGCTTATCGCCAGTCATTAGCTTTGGATAGCAGTAACTGGGATAGCAAATATAACCTTGAAGTTGCCATGCGTTTATTGCCGGAAATGGATAGTATCATCATGCCGGATGACGATGGCCCGATCAATCAGAAATCACAGTTATGGACAACTGTGCCAGGCTTTCCGCGCGGCTTGCCTTGATTGGCGTTGCATGATAACGAGAAGATAATGACTCACAGATTAAAAGATTACCGACTCTGGTGTTTGCTGTTTGCGCTGATAGCCATGCTGGTGTTGTTCATAATCCCCAGTAAAAAGCAAAAAAGCCCCACTTACAACTACACCTTTATTATTGATATTACTCGCAGTATGAATGCAACCGACTACCAGCAAGATAATCAGGCTGTTAGTCGATTGTCTTTTGTTAAACAAACCTTACGTGATTTGTTGCGGGATTTGCCTTGCCAATCCAAGGTTGGAATAGGGCTGTTTACAGAAAGGCGCTCGACCTTGTTATTCGAACCGTTGGAAGTTTGTTCCGCCTACACCGAAATAGATACGGTCATTAGTAAAATAGATTGGCGCATGGCTTGGGCCGCAGACAGCAATATTGCTAAAGGGTTGCTGAGTACCCTTGACATGCTAAAAAAGAGCGATAGTTCGGTGATTTTTATTACCGACGGCCAGGAAGCACCGCCGGTTAATGTTAATTATCAGGCTGATTTTTCAGGTTTACGAGGACAGGTAAAAGGCATGATTATTGGTGTGGGTGGTTTGCAAACAGTGCCGATCCCAAAATTTAACAGTCAGGGCGAACAAACCGGTTTTTATAAGCCAGAGGATGTACCGCATCGTTCTTCATTTGGACAGTCCACGTTGGCCCCGTCGCAAATAAAAGGTTATAACGCTCGTAATGCACCGTTTGGCAATGACGTTGTTACCGGCAACGAACATTTAACGGCCTTACATGAAACCTATTTGGAAAAATTGAGCGCAGAATCCGGTTTGGGTTATGCCCGCTTAGCGGATTTGCAAAGTCTTGCTCTGGCATTAAAAAACTCCAAGCTGGCGACTGAAAAATTGGTACAGACTGATATTCGTTGGCAATGGGCATTGCTGACATTACTGATGATCAGCCTCGTTTACTTACCTGGAATATACCAATATCATCGATTTTTCAGATAAAAAAGCTGTTATTTTTATCTATCATCTTGAGAACAGTTTATGAACAAACAAAATTTGTTATCGAAGCATAGTCTTTTTATATTGCGTTTACTTTTATCGTTACTCGGTGCCGGTATTGATTACCGGTATCAGCATAGAACCCACGATATTTGGTTGGTCATGATGTTTTTATTTAGCGGTATTGCCATCGTTCCGGGCTACTATCAATTTAAGCTCGATGGCGATAATCTGAAGAAATTTGTACGACCGTTACTGCATTGGGCAGGTGGCTTGTGTGTCGTCATTATTATTTATTGCTATCAGAGTTCTGGAAGGCTTTATCACGAAGAAGGCGATTTGGTCGTACTCTTGGTACTGGCATTAACAACTTATCTGGATGGTTTGCAAACCGACTGGCGCTGTATTTTTACCGGTATTTTTTTAGGCATTACCGCTATTTGCGTAGCTTACTTTGATAGCTATGTTTGGCAGTTGGTAGCACTGGCGGCACCAGTGATAGCTGTCAGCTATCATTTTCGGGAAAAGGTAGTGAACTGACTTGCCGGTTTTTTTTACAGCACATTTTTTGCCTGAAGTGGGCAAAAAAGTGCTGTTTTTTAGTTGTTTTTAAGCAGGATTGTTGTGATGAAAGGTAAAGTTTTACTGTTAAGTTTATTATTGTCTGTCAGCAGTTTTGCGGCAGAAAAAACCATTATTAGACTTGGTGTCCAGGTTGGTGGAACCGTAGAGTGGGAATTGCCTGCTTTGCAAGAGGCTTTGGCCGCCAAATCGGCTGATTTTGAGTTGGATATACACCGCGTTGCCAATATTGAAGCCGGTAAGGCGGCCTTGCAATCCGGAGCAGTGGATATCATTATTTCCGACTGGATTTGGGTATCCGGCTTGCGTGAAAAAGGCACTGATTTTACTTTTTATCCTTATTCGGATATGTCAGGTGCGTTGGTGGTGCCCAGTACCAGCAACATTCGTTCCTTACTCGATCTTAACGGTAAGCGCTTGGGAATCGCCGGTGGTGAGCTGGATAAGAACTGGCTGTTACTACAAACCTTGGCCAAGCAGCAGCATAATATCGATCTTGATGCTTCAGTGGAAAAAGTCTTTGCTACGCCGCCACTGATCAATGAGCAAATCAAGCAAGGTCAGCTTGACGCTGCGCTTAATTATTGGCATTTTGCGACCAGACTTGAAGCTGAAGGTTATCGAACGTTAATTGATGGACGTAGTATTTTACAAGGCTTGGGGATTCAGGAGTCAGTCGCCAATCTGGGTTATGTTTTTAAACAAAGTTGGGCTGATCAGCATAAACCAGCAGTCAGGCAATTTATAGAGCTTGGCAAGCAAGCCCGGCAAACGTTGTGCAGTGTAGATGCAGCATGGCAAAAAATTCTCCCGTTGACCAAAGTGGTTGATGAAAAAATCCAAAAACACCTGCGCCAAAATTATTGTACCGGTAATGTTGAGCAATGGGGAGAGGCTCAGAAAAAAGCGGCGGCGAAAGTTTACGTGCTGTTGCATAAGCAGAGTAAACAGGCATTAACGGGACAATCTGCGGAGTTGCAGCCGGGTACTTTTTGGTAAAGCATGGTTGATGCCGAAGCAAACAATTGTTAGTTATCTTGCGTAAGAGTTCCGGCAATCTGTTCGTGTTGGTTTTTTGTGTTAGCTGAAAAATGGTTTGCTATAAATAGTTGACGTATAATCTTTGAAATCTCGGCATCCATAGTAGAAAATCCGGGTTTCAGAGCATTTCTTTAGTCTTTGCCGCCTAAGGTGGCCTTCAATAAATAAATGTAAAGGGTATTTTTTCGAGTTATCTTAAGAGAATAATCGATTAAAGTTGCTGCTCTTACTCCTGGCTGAGATTTCAGGATAAACTCACGCTTTATTGTCACTATTTATATTAGGAGAAAACCATGAAAAAAACTACCTTAACCTGCGTATTAGCTTTGGGTCTTGCCACATCTGCTTCCAGTTATGCTGCAGGCCAATCTATTGACAGTTGTGTTGCTGCGGTACAAAAACAAAAGGCAGGCGAACTGATTAAACTGGAAAAGCTGAATGTAGCTGGCAAGCCTTTTTACGAGCTTGAAATCAAGGATTCCAAAGGTGCCGAGTGGGAATTTATGTGCGATGCCAAAACCGGAAAAATCACTGAAACGGAAAGTGAAGTCAGTAGTGCTGATGACGAAGCCTTTAAGAAAAATGCAAAAGTAACTGAACAAGAAGCCATAGCTATCGCGTTAAAAGTGTATCCCGGTAATGTCCAGGAAGTAGAATACGAAATAGAAGACAATGGTGATGCCAGTTATGAATTGGATATAGTCAATGACAAAGGCCATGAAACCAAAGTTGAAGTGAATGCCGCTAACGGTAAAATTATTGAAGTTTCAAAAGAAGAGTGGGAAATTGGCGAAGAAGCCAGTGCAAAAAAGTAATAGATAAACGTCCCGTTCCAGGTAATCTCTGGAACGGGAATTTTCTTTATAAATGACTAATTCTCAACAATAAAGGCCGGGTTTTTTAAAAAAACCGGCCTTGTCGAAAAAAAAGAATTTTTCCTATGGCGAATAATCGTCAGCGAATCAATAATAGAAGGTTATTGCAAGCCATCAACCAGCTATTTTAAATATCCATGAGTCTGCGTTATCAAATCAATCTACGAATTTTAATCTCATCCTTGTTTATTCTGCTGCTTGGTGGATCAATAACCATTTGGCAGGCACGTAATGCCATAGATAAGGAAGTCGATTCATCTATTAATCTGGCTGTACAACTGATAAAGTTTGGTTTTTCACAAACCTCACAAACGGCGTTTAATGAAGCCGACTGGTTGCCACAGTTTAATACCTTAAATCAAACCCGGCATTTACGCATTCAACTAAAAACACCGTCAGGCGAAATAATCAGTATTGCCCATAAAAACCAGCAAACCAATAATGACGAAAAGCCGCCACAATGGTTTGTCGGCCTGGTGGAAGGTCAGCATCTTCAAGCCGAACATCCTGTCACTACCTTTGGCGGTAAACAGTTAACACTGATTATTCAGTCTAATCCGTTGGATGAAATAACCGAAGTATGGGAAGAAAGTATCGGTTTTTTTGGCTCACTTTTATTGTTGATACTGTTTACCTTTTTGGCTGTCAATGTGGCTTTTAACAAAGCTCTTAAATCTATCGCGGTGATTGTTAACGCATTAAAAGTCATTGAAACCGGAGAGTACAGTCAAAAATTACCTGATTTTAGTATTCAGGAATATGACAGCATCGCTAAAGCCATCAACCACATGACTCATGAGCTAAATGCCAGTCAGCAGGAAAACCGGTCATTAACCCAGCATACATTGGAAATACAGGAAGACGAACGGCAACGGCTCTCGCAGGAATTGCATGACGAGTTGGGGCAGTCGTTGACTGCCATTAAGGTGATGGCAGTGACGGCCGGCCGCTCCCAAACTGGAGTTGGGGGAGGGAGGGATGAAATAAAGCACGCGACGGACTCCATTATCAGTATTTGTGATCATTTAATGACGGTGGTACGCTCCATGATGCATCAATTGCATCCTTTGGTACTAACCGAGTTGGGACTAAAAGCAACGATGGAAGACCTGTTACATCACTGGTCAGTTAGAAACCCCGAGTTAAAACTACTGCTGGACTGCCCGGATGAAGTAGATCATCTGGAAAAGAAAATCAGCATTCAGGTATTTAGAGTAGTTCAAGAATGCTTGACCAATATTGTTCGGCATGCACAGGCCCGGCAAGCGACCATTATCCTGGAAATTGTGACACCATCAATAGCAGCAAAAGCGCTACGTTTACGCGTGATGGATGATGGTCAAGGTTGTGCTGCTGACCGGATTAAAACAGGCTTTGGTTTATTAGGTATGAGAGAAAGAATTAACAGTCTGGGGGGCGAATTGACTATTCAAAGCCAACCACAACAAGGCATGAATATCATTGCCAGTATTCCGTTAAAATGAGCAATAAAATAAAAGTTATATTGGTCGATGATCATGCGGTGGTGCGGGCCGGTTTTCGGATGTTATTGTCTACCGATGACTCTATTAAAGTGATCGCTGAAGCCGATCGTGGCGAGGCTGCCTGCCAGTTGTACCTGGAAGAGCAACCCGATGTCATGGTGCTGGATTTATCCATGCCGGGTATAGGTGGCCTGGAAACATTAAGGCGTATTTGCAATCGTAACAATGATGCCAAAGTATTGGTTTTTAGTGTTCATGATGAAAGGGTTTATGTGGATCGGGCCATGAATGCCGGGGCAAAAGGTTATATCACCAAACAGGCGCATCCAGAAATTTTGATTGCCGCGATCAAGAAGATCGCAGACGGTGAGACATATATTGAACAGCGCTTAATCAAGCCGGATGATGTCGTTTTAAGTGAGAATTTGGAAGCCAACGAAACCGATTATAAATCCATTATTGGTTTACTGTCGGCGAGAGAATTTGATATATTCCTGCTGCTGGCAAAAGGTTTAACGGCACATAAAATCGCAGATGAATTGTGTTTGGGCTATAAAACGGTTGCCAATTACGGCACGCAAATCAGAAGCAAACTCAATGTGTCCTCTGTTGCTGAATTAGCGCATATTGCGATTGGATCCGGGGTTATGAAAAATTAGGCTGTTTGGACGTAACAAGGTTTTTTAATAGTAAAACAACTTGTTTTTTATGCATATAAGTATTTATACGCATTGTTTATATAAAGTGAGATGTTACTCTTTTCAATAGTGGTTTAAGTCAGAGGCTTTTTGTATGCTTCCATTACTTTTTGTTAGCCTGCTACCACACATTACAAAGGATATACATTAAGCAATTATTCCGTATTCTGTAATAGTAAAATCCATTTGTTACGGGTAATTAAAAACCTTGGTGGAGTTTGAATATCCAAATTATTAGTCGACCGAGGAGTTACTAAAAACTACGCCGACATTGGTTTTCGAAAAATATGTTGAAAGTTTTGTTGTTTGATTAAAGGTATCTTTTATTGGCAGATTAGAGTGTTTTATAAAGGTGATGTTGATGGCCATAATAATATTATTATCAATAGTAATTGCAGGATCATTGCTCTGTTTCGCAGCAAGCGGTTCTGAAACTAAATAAAAGCATTGAAAATAAAATTCTGTGAAACTTTCATAATTAAAAATCAACAATGAGTTTTTATCACGCTGCGCGATGATTACTGAAATAAACCTGTTCACGTTATTTCGAGGGACAGGTTTGTTTTGGTCTGCATTATTATATTAAGCTCAACACACTGTTTTGAAAGACGCATGCTTCCTTACAAATAAGGTAGTGGCTTGTTTTTTTTTTTGTGAGAGGGTGTAAATAATTTCCTGTAACTGCTTATTTTCAGTATAGTGAAATTCCTTTAGGAGGAATGAAAATGAGCGATTTTATCAAAGGCCCCCATTTTAGTTTCAGCGATTCAGGATTTGGCCCGTGGTATTAAATCCGAGGCTGATTTATCTTCGTTAGGCAACTCGCAATAAATAACCCCCCAATTGACACCTTTTTAAGCATGAGGTCTGATGGTCAAATAGTATTTTGGCAAGATGCGTCCCGATCTATTCTGTCGGCAAGTGCGTTAAAGGTCTTCTTCGTCATCCGGACGCCTTTTTGATAAGTAATTTTCACCAGCGTAATGACCGGACTAATTCCTTTCCAGGTCATGGTTTTTGCCCATTGCAAGGTGGTTTCCATCGTATTTAACAGGGTCGTACTCCAATGGTTTTCAAGGATTCCCCAACAATGTTCGATAGGGTTATATTTGCTATAGTAGGGTGGATAGTAAGCCAGTACGATTTCGAGGTTATTTTTGTCCGCAAAGTCGATCATGCGTTTCATGAACTGTGTTCTATGGCTAGGGTACCTTGGGCCGTTGTCCAGATTGATGACTAACTGCTTGATGTGACTATTTTGTTCTTTGTTATTACTCCACCAGTGCTCAAGACAGTCGACAATAAAATCACTGGTTTCGAATGAGACACCAAAGAGAATCGTGAGCAGTCCGGTCATCACGTTTAAAATACCAAAAGGCGCCAACTTATCCTTGAACCCCATATCATGGTCGTTCGCTTGCAAGGCTTTTCTACAACGTGAGGTACCGCCACGCGATGAATCACATAAGTCCACTTTAGTTTTGGTATCGATTGATATCCGTAATGAATCTTGGCGCAAGTCAGAGATCTTATTGATGTTGATGAGGTTATCGAAGATAGCATAGGTTTCCGGAATCTTTTTAAGTGGCTTCGCTTTTTGCACTCTACGTAGGGGCAGCCCAAGCGATTCAGGATAGTACCAATGGTTTTTTTACACGGCAAGTCTTTATCTGCCCAGTTTTTTTCTCTAATTAAGGGCTAGTACTCAGTCAGCGTTGATATGTCGAATGATAGCCCCCATATAATGTCTTTACATTGCCATTAATAAACACCATTGAAAAAGAAATACATAGTACGACTAACGGAAGATGAACGCGCTTATTTGGGAAGTTTGATTCATACCGGAAAAGTGGCCGCTCATAAAAGGTTACACGCTGAAATACTGCTGAAAGCGGATGTTAGCGAGTTAGGAGAAAAATGGCTGGACCGGCCAATAAGTGAAGCTTTTGGTATTTCAAGACGTACCGTTGAACGAGTCCGGGAGCGACTGGTTCAAGAAGGCTTGGAATCGGCTTTAAACCGGGCAAAGTCAATTCGGGTTAGAAGTCGTACTATTGATGGAGAGAATGAAGCCCGTTTGATCGCGTTAAGTTGTGGCGATGCACCTGAAGGGCGTAGTCGCTGGACATTACGTTTACTTGGACAGCAGATGGTTGAGCTGGGTTATATTGAAAGTGTATCGCATGAAACTATCCGGCAAACCTTAAAAAAAACGAATTAAAACCCTGGCAAAATAAAGAGTGGTGTATTCCGGCTAAAAAAAATGCTGAGTTTGTTTGTGCTATGGAAGATACGCTTGAGGTTTACAAGCGACCTTATGATGAAGCGCAACCACTGATTTGCATGGATGAAAGCAGCAAGCAACAGATTAAAGACACGCGAACACCAATACCGGCAAAGCCTGGCACGGTCGCTCGGTACGACACGGAATATGAGCGTAATGGAGTGAGCAATATTTTTATGTTTTTTGAACCCTTGCAGGGCAAACGGTTTGTTGAGGTAACCGATCAAAGAACGGCCATTGATTGGGCGCATCAAATTCGTAACCTGGTTGATGTCCATTACCCGCAGGCTAAACGTATTACCCTGGTTATGGATAATCTGAATACCCATACTGGTGCCTCTTTATATAAGGCATTTGAGCCAAAAGAGGCGAGAAGAATTCTTGAAAAACTAGAAATACACTACACGCCCAAGCATGGCAGTTGGTTAAATATGGCCGAGATAGAATTAAGCATCCTGTCACGGCAATGTATGGATCGCCGCATTCCAGATCAAGAAATGTTAAAAACAGAAATTTTAGCGTGGCAAGAAAAAAGAAATACTATTGCTCGGCCTATGAAATGGCGGTTTACCACGGAGGATGCACGGATAAAACTGAAGAAACTTTATCCGACATTATCAGATTGACTGAGTACTAGGAGGCTGTCCGAGAATAGGAACCGTAGCGAGGGAAAGCAATTTTGAGTCAGATTTTTGGGTCATTTGAGGCAAATAGTTGTTCTATTAAACGAAAATAAACGGAAAATATGGCCAAAATAGCTTTTCCGCAATAGGTTTTCTATTCTCGGACAGCCTCCTACTCGCATACCCTTGGCCGTGATGCGTGTATATTTAAACAGCGTCTGAAACTTTGGGTCAGTCTGGCTTTGAGGTTCCGCCAAAGCAATGATGTCAATTTCCATTTGCGGATTTTTTACTTCTGTTTTTTTATTACCACGTGGCTTGAAATCATTGGCACAGAAGATCCCCGTGCGTAATTCATTTAATCCCAACGCTATCGTTTTGCGATCCCAACCTATGGCCTGTTCAGCCAAATAAGGCTTTGCATAAAAATAATCCAGGGGGACTTGGGCTTCAAACACCCGTCTTTTGGTACCAGTTAGCTTTTTTGCTGCATTTTTAAGTGTAGCAATATACTGTTTCGATAAGATGGGCATGTTGTTAACAATGATGTGTCAAATATAGGTCCACAGAATACATAAGTTTTCAGATGCTATTCCTGAAAAATTGGGGGGGGTATTTATTGCGCGTTACCTTAACTCAAGAGCTACTCAAAATCACCGTAGAGGCCTCACTCAATGCGGAAATGGAGGCTCACTTGGGCTATCCAAAGCATTCGCCGCCGAGGCATAATTCCGGCAACAGCCGTAATGGCTATGGTACTAAATCACTTAAAGGTGATCACGGTGTGCTTGAGATCGAAACGCCACGAGACCGCAACGGCACTTTTGAACCCCAGTTTGTATGTAAAAATCAAACGCGGTTAACGCATTTTGATGACAAAATTCGGACCTTATATGCGAAGGGCATGACGACACGGGATATTGTTGATACCTTTGAAGAAATGTATGGCTCGACTATTTCTGCCACCCAGGTCTCAACTATCACTGAAGCCGCTATGGGAAAATTCATCGAATGGCAATCCAGGCCGTTAGATGAGGTCTATCCCATTATTTATCTGGATTGTATCGTGGTAAAAATCAGGCAAGATAAACGCGTTATTAACAAGGCAGTTTATGTGGCACTGGGTGTTAATATGGCAGGCCAGAAGGAATTGTTAGGGCTCTGGTTATCCGAAAATGAAGGCGCTAAGTTTTGCCTATCTGTGCTGACCGAGCTAAAGAATCGAGGCATTAAGGATGTGTTTGTTGCTTGTGTGGATGGCTTGACTGGATTTCCGGATGCCATCGCCACAGTCTTTCCTAAAACGCAGGTTCAGCTCTGTATTGTCCACATGGTGCGGAATTCATTACGCTTTGTTTCCTGGAAATATCGAAAACTGATTGCGGCAGATCTCAAGAAAATCTACCAGTCAATCATGGTTGCAAAAGCAGAAATGGAGCTCGAAGCCTTTGCGAGGACTTGGGACAACCATTATCCATAAATCGGCAACGAAAGTCATTTATCTGGCTATTAAAAATACGTCAAAAAAATGGTCCATGCCATTACGCGATTGGAAACCGGCCATTAATCAGTTTATTATGATGTATCAGGACAGGATGCCCGATTTTAATTAATGGCAGTTTACACGGATTTTCTTATACCCTCTGGTGGCGCTACGCGCTAACGATTTTGGTCACTTAATGGTTGTTGCAATTTTTAGCCACCATTACCAATATTTTCCCAGGTATTGTTACCTGACACTTCCAGTGTATGCAACAGGTTGGTCGTTTCTTGCTGTTTTTCCCGTAACGCTTCCAGCTCTTGCTTGACTTCTTCTGCGGCTTGTCGGGACTTCATAACTAATGCATCAATATGCGCACTTCGTTCGATAAGTTCAACCAGTTTTTGACCGTATTCATCGGTTATGTTCATGGGTTATCTCCCCGGGATTATTGTGTATTATTTTATCCAAAACGATGGGTTTGACAGATCCCAACGAGATGTTTCCTTATTGCTTAAAGGATCGGGCCAAGTTCCTGT
Source organism: Methylobacter sp. S3L5C (assembly GCF_022788635.1). NCBI lineage: Bacteria > Pseudomonadati > Pseudomonadota > Gammaproteobacteria > Methylococcales > Methylococcaceae > Methylobacter > Methylobacter sp. S3L5C. The sequence goes on from NZ_CP076024.1 coordinate 2,675,838, forward strand.
TCTTTCTGGTAAACATTAAACGCCATATCTGAATTAATAATGTGTTTGGCCCACTTATCCATAAATCCCTGAATATCGTTTTGTTTCCAGTCATCATTAATAATCTTATGATCAATTTCAATTAATTTTTCCAGCATTATTTTATGTTCTTTTGTATGTCCTTTGTAATATCGAAAACCTGATTGTTCCATCAGTTCTTCTTCAGCATTAAAATGCTCTTTGACATGCTGATAGATTAACTGAATATTTTTGACCAACTCTTCCTTATTTATAGAAGAAACCAGCTGATTAGCCAAAATAAATACTTCCTGATGTTGGTTATCCATTAAAGCATCATTGGTATGGTAATAGTCCTGCCAGATAAAATGGTACATACTGCCCAAGGACAGTTTTTGGGTCTGACCTTCTTTTTGACGATGGATGGCTATATTTTCAGGCGTTGCTTTGTCGTTGCCTGTTTTATAAACAAAATTTTGTCTGGCAATATGGTAAGCCGCATTGCCATAGAAATTCGCGTACATTTGGGTTAATTCGAATTTCCTGTAAGTCGCCAAGGCTTTTAATGATTCATCATAACAACGGGTTTTGGCTTTTTCATTTAATTGCTCTCTTAATGTCTCATTATCAGTAACAAGGTCATTGACCAGATGTTTAACCTGAGCAGTAAATAGTTTATGATTTTTGTCGAGGACCTTATCACACAGTCCTATGCGCCATGCTTTCTTGGCGCTAATGGGCAGGCGTTGTTCAGTCAATGCAGTGGCCATTTCCTGGCCGACACGTTTGGGTAATAAATAAGTCCAATACTCAGAACCATAAAGCTCGCCCATATTCTTATAATGTGGATTAAAAATAACACCTTCTCTGGCAAATACCCGGTCAGCAGCCAAAGCCATAATGGCACCACCTGCACCTGCACTGCCAGCAAGTGCAGAAATAGTTAATTTATCCAAGGTAGTGATAATCTGATAGATAAGATCATCAATGGCGTTGATATTTAACCACGATTCATCAGCCGGAGATTTTGCTGTTTCGATGTGATTAAGATGAATACCATTTGACCAACATTCTTCACCGCCCATTAACACAATCGCTTTTATTGGCATCGTGGCAACATACTGATAGACCGTTAACAATAGTTTACATTGCTCGGTACTCATGCCGCCATTATGAAAAGGGAAATAGAGATAAGCGATGTCATCTTCCTGTTCATACCACACTTCTTGACAGGGTAGTTGCCGTCCCGGTTTGGTATAATCGATTTCGATAACTTTGATGGTTTTGGATAACAGGCTTTTTAACGTTGAAGTCTCCGGGCTTGTTTTGGGTAACAGGTCTTTTAAAACGAAAGTGGCCGGTAATTTTATACTTTTGGTGCCAGATTCCACTTTCGGTTTTAAATGTCCAATCCAGATTGCACCATCGACTGTTGCCCGACAAATGGCATGATTTGCCATTGCAATGATGTCTCCCGGTTTACCTGTTAAATGGTTTTCTTTATGGGCATTAAAAATAAAAACTGGTTTTCCGTAAATTTCATCCAGCACTCCGGGGCTCCCGTCAGCGGCGTTAATGCGCTTTAAAATCTCATCCGTTTTATGTGTTTTCCAATTGATTTTACGATCTTCCTGCTTTATTGACGGCAGCAATATACCTGTATAATCGGCTCTACTATAATCTTGTACTTCGGGTTTAAAATCCGGCGCATCAAAATAGGTTAAAATTTCCCATAAACAGTCCACTGCTGCTTGCGTCACTTCCCGATAGAAAATACTGCTTTTAGTCGCTGGCCGCAGGGGAAAGGTTTTGTTGGCCCAAATGGCTCCGGCATCCATTTCTTCAGCAGCTTCAAGTAAAGAAACGCCCCATTCCGGTTCGTTATTCTGGATGGCCCAGTCCAAAGATGATGGTCCTCTGTCGCCTTTAATGCCAGGGTGTACGATGAGGCATTTGGTATGAGCATAAATTTCTTTGGGAAGACGTCGAGTTAAGAATGGACACAGTATTAAATCCGGTTTAAATAACGCAATACCTTCTAGTAGTTTGGCTATGTCACCTAAATGTAATTCAACTGAGACCAAATAACCTGCATCGTTAAGTTCGGTGTAAAAACGTTGTGTTAATCCGGAAAATGCCGATGAAACAAGTAAAATACGCATGAAGCTCTCCTGAATTTTATCTTGGGATTTGGTTTTAAAACAATAGATTATAATTAACGTGTAGGACTTGATTAAATCAGGCGGCTTTGATTGACTGAGTATCAGAGCGGCAAAAACGATCACGATAACTTTGCGGGTTTACCCCCAGTTGGCGAATAAAGGCCCGGCGCATGCGTTCGGGATCAGCAAAGCCTGATTTGCCTGCCACTATTTCAATCGATAGTTTTGTGCTCCCCAGATAATGGCGAGCCGCATCAATACGTGCCATTTCCACAAACTTGGCCGGTGTCATACCGGTTTCTGTCAAGAAAAACCGTGCAAAGTTTCTGGGGCTCATGCTCAGGCGTTCAGCCAGTGTTTCTACCCGTAAATCATCGGCAAGATGCAGCATAATCCATGCTTGTAAATCTTTAAGCTCCGGGCGATTTGCATTACTGGTCAGGTAGGCGCTGAACTGAGACTGACCACCAGGTCGTTTGAGAAACACAACAAGATAGCGTGCGACCAGCAAAGCCAGTTCGCTACCCCAGTCTTCTTCGACCATCGATAATGCCAGATCAATACCCGAGGTGATACCTCCTGATGTTGAAATAGAGCCTTCACGCACAAAAATACGGTCCGGTTCAACGGTGATTAATGGATAATCGCGTGACAAACGGTCGCAATAATCCCAATGACTGGTAGCTTTTAGGCCATCCAGAAGACCGCTTTCTGCGAGCAGAAAAGCGCCTGTACAGACTGAAGCAAGTCGATTTACCCGTGGCGCCATGGCCCGAACCCATTGCTGTAATGCCGGGTCGCACAAGATACAATCGACATTTGGAGAGCCGGCAATCAGCAGGGTATCCAGACCATCATGGATATCGCTATAAGCAGTATTCGCAATAATCTGGAGACCGCATGACGTTGTTATTGGCCCCGGCTTTGCCGCTAATACGTTCATTGGATAGGTCGGTTCACTGCAGGTACCGGCTCGTTGTAAGCCGACATTGGCGAAAGCAAATACTTCCATCGGGCCGGTGAGATCAAGAATCTCAATGCCGGGGTAGGTAACGATACCGACCGGTCTTATTTTCGCTATACGAGCCTGTTTCGAGTCAAAAGCGGATGGAGGCGAAAAAGGGATGTTCATTTATCTTCCTCACATAGCCAATAGTGGGTTGAATGAAACAGAAGTGCCGTCTGTTTTTTAAATTACGTCCCTGTATTTTATGTTTAAATTTTTCGTGAATTAACCATTTGCTTTATGGTTTCTTCTAAAGGCGATAGCAACGGTTATATATTCTCTCAATGTATATTTTTACACAATGACAGTTAACCCTCATTTCCTGCCAAAAAATATTGTCATGTTGTTCAGGTTCTGACAATAAGCCAATTTTATTTGTTAATCAGTGACTTAAATGCAGAGTGATTTTCTTCATGTCTGAAAGTCAAGAATTTTGAGGAAAAGTCTTTGCGCGCATTACATCTTAAGGTATCCAAATTCTGGATTAATACGCCCATGGCCAACAGGGTATTAGCATGTATGTTGTTGCTTAGCATTTCTTCGCTGAATAATTTTAAGGTATTTTCCTGCACGGCGTAATCTTGAAAATCACCTAAAACCTCCTGTAATCCTTTCAGGTTTTTAATAAATTGTTTTATTTGGTTCTCGTGATAGAGGCTTTGGAAAAATTCCATTAAGTAGCGTAACTTTTTACAGGATTTTCTTAAATCATGTAAGGCTTCGGATGGTGAGTTATTGTCAATTGCATCGCCTTCTGCCAATATGCGCTTATAACTTTTCGAGATTCTTTGATTAGCGAGTTGTTTAATGGTTAGTTTTGCATTGGGCTCAACCGGTTCTAGCGGCGCTTGTTCTTTAAGATATTGTTCCCATTCATACATGGTAGACAAGTACTTTGCTGAGCGAAGTTTTTTTGCCAGTTCTTTCTGTGCTTTTTGTTGTTTGGCGAGAATAAACTCCTGCAACGGGTTAATATTTTCACGAATTGAAATCGGCAAGCTGTCTTTAAAATGGGCAAAATTTAACAGATAAACATCCAAATCCCTGGTGGGACTGGTTATTTGTCCGAGCCAGGAAAAAAATTCGGCATAGTAGGCAGTAATCTCATCAGGTAACACGCCTTTAAGCTGACTTAATCCTGCGCGGGTTCTACGAACCGCGACCCTGAAATCATGTAAAAATTCACTATCGGTATCGGCAATGGTACCGTGCTCATTATCTTTAATGGCATTTAGCAAGTGACTGAATATGTATTTGCCGGCAATATCAGCGCGCATATCAGGGTCCAGATTAATATTCATTTTTGATGAATAGTCGTTAGGTTTACGCCCCTGCAGGCTTAAGGCAACAACCAGTAACGGTTTGTTGGTAGTTGTTAAACCGAGTTTTTCAGTGAGTGTCTCAATGATACTGTCAGCGGCCTTGTCGTAACCTTTAATCGGTAGTACTGTAACCCTGTTTTTAAACAGGTCGTGTTCTTCTATAACCAAGCGAAGTATGGTTTTTTGATCATTATTAATGATGTTCAGGTGGTAAGTTTCATAGTCGAGATTACACACCGGCAATAATGCCCTCATTTCTAAAAGGGGTGCCAGGGTGCCGGTAATTTCTTCTGATAGAAATTGTTCACAGAAGGCAGGAACTTCCTTGATTTCTGTACTGGCGATGACTAAGTTATTTTCGAAGTTTTTTAATACTAGTGTGGATGTCGATTTTGAACGGTTAAACTCGCAAGTAATGCCGTTTTTATAAAGCCGCCAGTCAAAGCTGTCGTAATAAGTCTTTAGAGAATACTGCCTGCAAACCAGCTCCATGTTTATTTTATTGCTTAGTTTGGCAATAAATTTTTCAGCTGATAGACTTGCGGGGAAATCAAATTGTAAGGACATATTGACCATGGCGTGATGGGGTTTACGGTAATGTTAAACCTTTAATTATAATCTTGCTGTATTAACATTTAGTGACGATGTAATAATTAACCGCTATGGTAACTGAATTTGAAATACTTTTGTATAAAAAAAACAGACAGGTAATAGTGCGATGAGTAGAGAGTTATGGTTACTTAGGCATGGAAAATCTGATCGCGATAATCTTTCCATTGAAGATTTTGACCGGCCTTTAAAAAAACGTGGCAAACTTGCTGCCCAACATCTCGGTGAAGGAATGCATCAACAGCATCTTGTTCCCGATTGGATAGTGAGTTCACCGGCTAAAAGAGCGTTGGCGACAGCGAAAATAGTACATAAAGCGCTTGCTATTGATGGGTTGCTTATTGTAAAGGATAGACGCTTGTATCAAGAAGGGTTTGAGCGGCTTAAAACTGTGTTGGCCGAGTGTCCCTTAACCGCCGAACGGGTTTTATTGGTTGGTCATAATCCGGAGCTGGAAGATTTGCTGGGTTATTTGGTAGGCACTAATCATCTGCCGGATATCGATAAGTTATTACCGACTGCAGCTCTTGCTCGTTTGCTATTGCCGGATGATTGGTCGCATTTAGTTGCCGGCAGTGCCAAGCTTTTACGCATAACTTATGCCAAATCATTACCAGAAGATACTGGCGAATAAATATTTAGTTTCGATGTTGTCTCATCGAGGCACGAACAAAATTATGATGCTGTCATAATCTTGTCATATAACATTAATATCCTTACATTTTTATATATAATTAACAGTTCCAAAATAATTAACTTGAGGCTTGATGATGAAATTATCTTTTAAAACAAAATCACTACTAGCGGCGATGGGCTTTGCTTCTGCGGCACTGGTCAGTGGTACTGCAGTTGCAGTTCAGACAGTTGATGCAGGCTTGCCAGACTATAAAAAAGCCAGCGGTATTGCCGGCAACTTATCCAGTGTTGGCTCTGATACACTGGCAAATTTGATGACGTTATGGGCTGAAGAGTTTAATCGCGAGTATCCCAATGTTAATATTCAGATTCAGGCTGCAGGATCTTCTACTGCACCACCTGCTTTAACAGAGGGAACATCAAATTTGGGGCCTATGAGCCGCGAGATGAAGGATGATGAGCTGGAAGCTTTTGAAGATAAATACGGTTATAAGCCTACTGCTGTGCCTGTTGCTATCGATGCACTGGCGGTGTTGGTTAATAAGGATAACCCCATTAAAGGTTTGACTATTCCACAGGTTGATGCAATTTTTTCTGCTACCCGTAAATGTGGTCATGAAACTGACATTGAAACATGGGGTGATGCAGGTGTTGCTGTTTGGGGATCTAAAAGCATTCAGCTATACGGACGTAACTCGGTATCCGGTACTTATGGTTACTTTAAAGAAAACGGCTTATGTAAAGGCGATTTCAAAAATAACGTAAACGAGCAACCAGGTTCAGCCTCTGTGGTTCAGTCGGTTACGTCATCAGTTAATGGCATTGGCTACTCAGGCATGGGTTACAGTACATCAGGCATAAAAATGGTACCTTTGGCTAAAAAAGAGGGTCAACCCTTTGTTGAAGCAAAACCTGAAAATGCGCTTAACGGTACTTATCCGTTAACGCGCTACTTGTATGTTTATGTTAATAAAAAGCCAAATCAAGCGTTAGCGCCTTTAGAAAATGAATTCATGAAAATGGTATTATCTAAGGCAGGTCAACAAGTTGTCATAAAAGACGGGTATATTCCATTACCTGCAAAAGTAGTTGAAAAAATACTGACTACGCTTAAATAACTTTTAAATAGTTAGCTGTTTTGCAAAGATGTTAGTCTGGATTAACGGATTATTTAACTTTAGTGTATAAAAGTTAATGCAGAAAAATGACGGCCGGGATTATTGAATTTCGGCCGTTTTTTGATTTTTGTTATATCATTGTCACATTTCTACCTTTATATTTTCGTCATGTCTGAAATAAATAGTCAATCAAAATACTCATCATCGATCAATGAATCTTCCGGTGGAGTTCATGAACGCTGGCGGCTTATTAAAGATACAATAGCGCGTTATGGTGTGGTAATCGGGGGGCTTGGTGTGATTTTTGCAATCGCATTAATTTTCTTTTATTTACTGTATGTGGTTTTTCCTTTGTTTATCTCGGCAACCTCTGAATCGGTTAGTCAATATGGGGTTCCAGAGCCGGCGTCAGGTAAAACGGTATTGTTGGAAGTGGAAGAACAAAATGAAGTCGCTGCCCGCTTTACCGATACCGGACAAGTTATTTTCTTTGCTGTGGCGACTGGCAAAAATATTTTAAATGAAACCGTCAAAATCCCTGAAGGCGTGCATATTGTCAGCTTTGCCGAAGGTAGTCCCATTAAGGGCGGTGCGGTAATTTATGGCTTGTCTGACGGCAAAGCCATTGTCGTAAAGCATAAATACAAGATAACCTATCCCGAAAATGTTCGCTTGATTACACCCTCATTAGCCTACCCAATGGGCGAGGCACCTTTGTCGATAGATGAATCAGGTGCGGCGCTGGAAAAAATTGCGGTTAAAATCGGTGATGATGCCAGTACCATCGTTGCAAAAATTACTGATATCGCATCGGGCACAAGTAAAATTCACTTAAGCCATTTTGAAAAAGAAAAGTCGTTATTTGCTGATGAGGGAGCTCTAACCCGCACTGATTCGGTGTTGGATTATTCGGCAGCAAATGTTACCGACATTCTGATTGATAAGGATGAACGTAATTTATATTTACTGAGTAGTAACGGGCATTTGGGCTTATTTGATATTAACGATAAAAGCGCACCGGTTATTGTTCAGGAGCAATCTGTTGTTGAGGCAGGACACAAGATTACCAGTGTGGCATTTCTAAATGGTGATCTCTCTTTATTGATTGGTGATTCCAGTGGTTTGGTATCTCAATGGAGTAAAGTGAGGGATAAGTCAAATCACTTTAGCATGCAGAAGATCAGGGTCTTTAAAGTTTCCGATAAAGCGGTTGTTTCGATCAATGCCGAACAACGACGTAAAGGCTTCATGACTGTTGATGCCGATGGTTTCATGGGTATTTATCATTCGACTTCTGAACGGGAAATGCTTAAAGAGCAAATTAGTAATTCTCCACCTGTAGCTGCAGCGATATCGCCAAGAGCCAATGCCGTATTGGTAGAGTCTGAAGGCGGCAAGATAAATTTCTGGACGCTCGATAATCAGCATCCCGAGGTATCTTTACGCGCACTTTGGCAAGAAGTATGGTACGAAAGTTATCCTAAGCCTGACTATATATGGCAGTCTTCTTCCGCAAACAGTGATTTTGAGCCTAAATACAGTTTAACGCCGTTGGTTTTTGGTACATTAAAGGCGGCTTTTTATGCCATGTTGGTAGCTATGCCTTTAGCGTTGATGGGGGCGATTTATACTGCCTATTTTATGACACCAACAATGCGTCAATATGTTAAGCCGACCATTGAATTAATGGGTGCGCTACCCACCGTTATTTTGGGATTTCTCGCCGGTTTATGGTTGGCTCCGCTAATTGAAGAATATTTGGCGGGTTTGTTTTCCTTGCTGATGATAGTCCCACTCGGTGTTATGTTGTTTGCCTACGTTTGGCAATATTTACCAAAAAATATTCAGCAGAAGGTACCCGAAGGTTACGAAGCGGCTTTATTGATACCGGTCATTTTACTGAGCAGTTGGTTTGCTTTTACTGTGAGCGTACCCTTGGAGGCGTTTTTGTTTAATGGTACTTTGCGCGACTGGTTTAAAACTGAACTAGGCATTGGCTATGATCAACGTAATGCACTGGTCGTTGGTATAGCGATGGGTTTTGCGGTTATTCCGACTATATTTTCAATTGCTGAAGATGCTATTTTTAGTGTGCCCAAACATTTAACGGTGGGTTCTTTGGCATTAGGTGCAACACCTTGGCAAACCATGATTAAGGTGGTGTTGTTAACCGCCAGCCCCGGTATTTTTTCCGCGGTAATGATTGGTTTGGGGCGTGCGGTTGGTGAAACCATGATTGTGTTAATGGCGACCGGCAATACGCCGGTGATGGATTTAAGTGTTTTTCAGGGCTTACGTACCTTGGCTGCCAATATTGCCGTGGAAATGCCCGAAACCGAAGTAGACAGTACACATTATCGGGTCTTGTTTCTGGCTGCTCTTGTGCTGTTTATGTTTACTTTTGTTTTTAATACCCTGGCTGAAATTATTCGTCAGCGCTTACGCGAAAAATACAGCTCGTTATAATGTAGTCTGGTTTAAAAGTGGAGCTTTCTCAAATTTGGCCTGCAGCCCTTGTTGCGAAAAGCTGTGGTGCATTGTTTACTTTTATTTTAATACGCTGACTAAAATATTTGGTCAGCGCTTACGCGAAAAATATGGCTCATTATGATTAGATTATGGTTTAAAAGCGGAGCCCCCTGGATATGGCTTAATGCTGCGGCAGTCAGTATTTGTATGATTATGGTCGTTGGGGTTTTGGGGTTGGTGGTTGTCCGTGGGGTAGGTCATTTTTGGCCATCTCAAGTGGTCCAGTTTAGTTATCAGGAAGAGGGTAAACAACCTGAGATAATTATTGGTGAAAAAGTTGATAGTAGCGTAACACCTGCCAAAATGGCACTATCAACGGGTCATAAAATGGCTGATGATGAAGAAACCTTGATACAGTATTTAATTAAAACCGGTAATCGTGATGTTACGGGTAGTGATTTTCAATGGATAGAAGAACGTAATATAACAGCCCAGAGTGAGCCGCTTGATCTGATGGTCATCGAGCGTCAGGAGTGGGGTAATTTTTATGGGCGGTTACTGGAAGTTAAAGAAGACCACAAAACTATTGCTACCGGAAAAGAGGCGTGGGCGGTTGCGCAGAGTAAGATAGCCCATACTTTAACGATTTTAAAGGAAATAGCGCATTTAGAAAAAAAGGAAATTGGCGCAATCAACTATGCTTTGGAACGCTTAAGACTTAAACAAAGAAAGTTGGAATTAAAAAACGAACTGGATGACGCTGCCAAACAAGAGATTGCCGCAGAAACGGCCGGTTATGAAGCGCAATACAAGCAATATCAAGTACAGCTGGCCGAGTTATATAAGCAGACAAGACGCGATAGTCTGGTTGCTACCACCGACAGCGGCAAACAAGTGGAAATTTCGTTAGCCAAGGTGGTTAGGGCTTTTCAGCCTAATGCCATGAGTTTGTTTGATAAGGTGGTTCACTATGGCACCAAACTGGTTGAATTTTTAACCGAAGACCCTCGTGAAGCCAATACCGAAGGCGGTATTTTTCCGGCTATATTCGGTACCGTGATGATGGTTATGATGATGTCGGTTATTGTTACGCCATTTGGTGTGATTGCGGCCGTCTATCTGCGTGAATATGCCAAACAAGGTTTTACGACACGATTGATCAGGATTGCTGTTAACAACCTTGCCGGTGTGCCATCGGTTGTTTATGGGGTATTTGGTTTGGGGTTTTTTGTGTACATTTTGGGCGGTAACATTGATCAGTTATTTTTCCCTGAGTCCGCGCCGGCACCCGTTTTCGGTACGCCGGGATTATTATGGGCTTCAATTACACTGGCCTTGTTAACCTTGCCGGTGGTCATCGTGTCAACTGAAGAAGGTTTGGCGCGTATTCCCAGTTCCATACGCGAAGGTAGTCTGGCTTTAGGCGCGACCAAGCTTGAGACTTTATGGCTTACGGTATTGCCGATGGCCAGTCCCGCGATGATGACCGGCTTGATTTTGGCGGTCGCGAGAGCGGCAGGAGAAGTCGCCCCGTTAATGTTGGTCGGTGTTGTTAAGCTGGCACCTACCTTGCCGCTGGATGGAAATTTTCCGTTTTTGCATTTAGACAGAAAGTTTATGCATTTAGGGTTTCATATTTATGATGTTGGTTTTCAAAGCCCTAATGTTGAGGCGGCGAGGCCATTGGTTTATGCGACAGCATTATTACTGGTTTTGGTGATTATAGGGCTTAATCTGGCTGCCATTGTCATCAGAAATAATCTGCGAGAAAAATATCGCGCACTGGAAGGTTAAATAAATGTCAGAACAACAAGTACGTACACACTCAATCGATATGAGTTCAGTTTTGCGCGGTAAGGAAGAGTCGCAACACCCCAATGAAACTTGTATTAAAGTAGAAAACTTAAACCTGTTTTACGGTGAAAAACAGGCTTTACACGGCATTAACATGGAAATGCCCAAGAAAAAAGTAACCGCCTATATTGGCCCCAGTGGTTGTGGGAAATCTACGTTACTACGCTGTATTAACCGGATGAATGATCTGGTTGACAGCGCCAAAATTGACGGTAAGATTTTATTGGACGGTGAAAACATTTACGACAAGTCCGTTAATGTGGCAGCTTTGCGTAGACGTGTAGGCATGGTTTTTCAAAAACCTAACCCATTCCCTAAATCTATTTTTGAGAATGTCGCTTACGGCCTGCGGATTCAGGGTGTTAATGACAGACGGATACTGGAAGAAACTGTTGAAAATGCCTTGCGCGGTGCGGCGCTGTGGGATGAAATGAAGGATCGTCTGAATGACAATGCCTTGGGCATGTCAGGTGGACAACAACAACGCTTGGTTATTGCCCGGGCGATTGCAATAGAGCCTGAAGTATTATTACTGGATGAGCCGGCATCGGCTTTGGATCCTATTTCAACATTAAAAATTGAAGAATTAATCAACGAGCTTAAAGAAAAATATACTATTGTTATTGTTACGCATAACATGCAACAGGCAGCCCGTGTTTCTGATTTTACTGCCTTTATGTATATGGGTGAATTAATTGAAATAGGCACCACCAGCGAGTTGTTTACCAATCCTTCAAAAAAACAAACAGAAGATTATATCACCGGCCGCTATGGTTAATCAGGAGTCAAGTAATGGATAACAGTAAAGTAGGGCAGCATATATCCGAACAGTTTAATAGAGAACTTGAAGATATACGTAATAAAGTTTTAATGATGGGTGGCTTGGTCGAGCGGCAAATAGAGTTGGCTGTCGAGGCTTATACTACCGGTAATATGGAGTTGGCTGAACTGGTTATCAAGCAGGATGATGATGTTGATGCACTGGAAGTGGCTATTGATCAGGAATGCACCCAGATTTTAGCGTTAAGGCAACCAACGGCGTTTGATTTAAGGCTGTTGATTACGGTCATTAAAATTATTCATGAGATTGAAAGAATCGGCGACAAAGCAGAACGTATTGCAGAAATGGCGATACAGTTATCAGGTGCCGAAAGCAAAAGCCATCATCATGAGTTGGAGCACATGGCTGAGCTGGTTAAGGGTATGGTGCATGATTCACTGGATGCCTTTGCACGATTGACTATAGATAACGTGGCTGAAATTACCGCTTTGGATGAAAAAGTTGATCGCGAATATGACAATATTCTTCGGCAGTTAATAACCAGAATGATGGAAGACCCCAGAAACATTACCCGAACTTTGGATGTACTCTGGACTGTTCGCGCACTGGAAAGAATTGGCGATCATGCCTGTTATATCTGCGAACATCTGATTTTTCTGGTTAATGGCGAAGATGTACGCCATTTGAGTCAGGAAGAATTGGAAGAAAGAGTTAAAATTATCAGATAGGTGTAGTGCCGGCCATTTTTTCGTTCGTATGGAATCAACTGAAGTATGAACGATGAAATATGGCACATCAAGATTAGTAAAGTAATCCTGTCCCGGCAACTAAATCATTGGCAGCGGCATGATCTGTTTTTTGACCTGTCCAAAGTGCCAACATGAGTTACCTGTTCAAAGCCCGATATGTCCTCATTGCGGCATCGTATTTGAAAAATATTTAAAATATCATCCTGAACAAACCGTCCAACCCGATGTTCAAGCGCCTATAGTGACGATAATTGAAGAAGAGCAAACCAGTTCACTGGCACAGTTGTTGTTTTATAATGCACAGCACAGTACATGGGTATCTTTGTTGGGCAGGTCGATTATTTTTGCCGGCCTTGGCCTGTGGAGTTGGCAGCTTTTAAGCGATTCTATCGAAAGCAATGCTGTTGGAAACTCTTTTCTGCACCTTGTTAATCTGCCTTTTCATGAGGCGGGGCATATGCTTTTCAGACCCTTTGGCGCCTTTATTACTTCTTTGGGTGGAACGCTTGGGCAACTATTAATGCCGTCGATTTGCCTGGTCGTGTTGTTGTTTAAAACCCGCGATCCTTTTGGCGCCTCTGTAGCATTATGGTGGCTTGGTGAAAATTTTCTGGATATAGCCCCGTATATTAACGATGCACGGGCAGGGCAGTTACCGTTGTTGGGTGGCAATTTTGGCCATTTTGCGCCTTATGGCTTTCATGACTGGCAATATCTGTTAACCGAGTCCGGTCTTTTGTACCATGATCATGTTCTGGCTAAAGTCGCCTTTGCAACGGGTTCTGCCATCATGTTATTGGCGTTGCTGTGGAGCGGACTCTGGTTGGTTAAGGGCATCAGTTGTCTTGCTAAGGCTTAATCGTTTAGCGAACGTCTTTTTCTGCTGTTTTACCAAACAACGGCAAATATTATCCGGTTTCGGATTTTTTATTGCTTGCATGTTAAGATAAATTGATTGAAACAATGCCAATAATTTTACAGGGACAATGATGCTGCTGTTTCTCCTATACCTGAATCATTTTTCCCTTCCGATTGATAAATAATAACGTCGAAGAGATCGTTTACAAGACGATTAAAAAATCAACAAAACGCTCTGGCGGGATATTGTCGCTGGTAGCCATTGTGGTGCTACTGTTGCATGTTATGGGCTTAATATGGTTACGACAGCCAGCAGACTTGCCAAACGAATCCCTTGCCCCCGTGCCTTTTAAGCTGGAAGTTACCTTGCTTGGTAAAGACGGACTCAAATCCGGCGTTACGCCTCCATCTGCCAATTCTCAACCGCAACTCAAGGCCGAACCAGAGCCTAAAATAAAACCAGAGCCAAAGCCCAAATCAAAACCTGATTCAAAACCAAAACCCAAAAAAACCGCTACGGTAAAAGAAAAGTTGCCGGACTTACGGGAAATTGATCAGCTAATTAAATCCCGATCCGTCAAATTGGTTAGCAGACGTGTTAAAACGCAACCCGAGCAGCAAACAGCGCAGACAGTCTCCTCAGCGATGATTATGCCTCCCGCCGGTAGCGCCTCAGCCACGGACAACTTTCCGGTAAGCGATAGTCGTAATCCAAGTCCTGAATACCCGGAAATGGCCATATTTCTGGGCTATCAAGGCACTGCGATTGTTCGGATCAAGGTCTCTGCCAATGGGTTAAGCAAAGGTGCTGAAATTTTACGTAGCAGCGGTCATAAACTGCTGGACGAATCTGCCACCAAAGCCCTAAAAAAATGGCGCTTTACGCCCAGTAAACAAGGCGATACCCCCATGGCTGACTCAGTGATTATCTCGGTAATTTATGTTCTGTACGGCAATAATCGATAAAAAGTGACTGGCTAACTGTGTTTATGAAATGTACCTTTTGGTGCCTTGTCAAATAGCGCATTACATTCAGCTTCTAAAATACCGCCAACGATAGTCGTATGACGAAAACTGGTTTGGGCGATTACTTCAGCTGCACGAATATTAATTTGCCGCCAATTATGTTCCTTTAAATACGGGATAGACGTCCCGAAGTAAACAGTAGAAATGCCCGTCCACTGAATGGCACTTTGACACATGGTGCATGGCTCTGCCGTTGTATACAGATCAAGTTCGCTCCAATCCATTGGCTGCGGTAATTCGGCACAATGGTTAATCGCCACCATTTCACCATGAAAAGTTGGATTAAGTGCCGACTGATTAAAGCCTTCAGCAATAATCTCACCGGTTTCCCGTTTTACGATAACTGCTCCAAACGGATATTGTGGCACTTTTAAAGCCAGTTCTATGGCTTTGCGCATAAAGTATTCATGATTCATCTGATGAGCCTGCTTAACTATTAATAATCTACTCTAAGGATATAATAGTCGATATTATAACAATGATTGATTAGTAGTGATGCAGTGCAGGAGGTCTGGCTGTCGTAGTTACAATAATGACGGCCGGAATCACTTTCAGAAATTACTTGGCCGCTTGTGGGATTTGTGCGGGCTGGGCATTTACGACGAAAACGGGTGCAGGAATACTGACTGTGTCAGGAAGGCCGGTGGCAGGATCAAGCTGATAGATTAAATTGCCCGGGTGTAACAGGATCAGCGACTAACCAACGGTAACTTATTTTGCTTGGTTTGCCGATAATGCCCAATCCATAGTGTTCACAACCACTGGTGTTCTGGGTATTTGGCATTTATGCCCGGCCGTGGTCATGGTCGGAATGGGGGCAATCGGTGTCGAATTAAGAAACGTATGGGTAACCGGGTTGTACTTACTTTCGTAACGTACCTTAACTACGGGCTTACCGTTTGCATCCAGGGAATCGACTAAACGGGGCGTGCCGTAGCTTTGATATTTAAAGGTGTAAGTGATCTCTTTGCTGGTCAAACCGTCCAGCTCGATTTCAAAACCATTGCAGGGTCCGGTACTGTTGTTGACCACAT
The DNA here is from genome assembly GCF_022788635.1 of Methylobacter sp. S3L5C. Lineage (NCBI taxonomy): Bacteria > Pseudomonadati > Pseudomonadota > Gammaproteobacteria > Methylococcales > Methylococcaceae > Methylobacter > Methylobacter sp. S3L5C. Next base: position 2,691,459 of record NZ_CP076024.1, read on the forward strand.
CAAAGTTGCTCAACGAGCCAAAATAGGTCACTGTCACCAGAAGAAATCCAAATCTTAAATGAGCGTCACAGTTACTCCTGGTAAATTATTTTTGTAAGAAAATTACTGAATAGCGCGTCTAAGGTGACTACATCTTCGGCTAGCTAAGGCTAAAAACCACCCGAGGTGATTAAAAATAAAACTTTCAAGTAGGTATTTATACGAATTGTATTAATGAATTATCTATGGAACTATACATTTAAACTAAAACCTATCGTAAGGTAGGGATAAAAAGTTGCGGTTCCTGATGCAGAAAAGCCCAAGTGCCGAGTTTTATCCTGTTATGGTCACGCCGTGAAGTCCGGCTTATTTATATTGATTCTGGCTGATGATGTGATCACTTCTTGTATCCATATTCTTATAAAGGAAGTATATTTACAATGAAATGTCTAACAAATAGATTGATATTAATAAGCTTATTGTCTGTAGGATTGCTTGCGCCAAGCTGGACAGCAGCACAAATGACATTCAATAGGATCGTGGTTTTTGGCACCAGTATATCCGACCCGGGTAATGCTTTTGCCTTGTTATCCCAAGCTAAAATCAAACCACCACAGAGCCATCCCCCGTACGATACACTGGAAGACTTGCTTATTCCCAATGCTCCTTATGCTATAGGCGGTCATCACTTCAGTAACGGTGCTACCTGGATAGAACAGTTTGCGAAGGGTCGTGGACTTACGGCGGATGTTAACGCTGCCTTTAAAGGAAACAGTGCCAAAGCGGCTAACTATGCTGTCGGCGGTGCTCGAGCAACAACCCCTAGTTTAGGTGCAGTCAACTTGCCTGATCAAATAATGGCTTTCCACACCGATTACCCACAACTTCCGAGGAATGCTCTCTACGTTATGGAGATGGGCAGCAACGATGTTCGTGATGCCCTGATAGTAGCCGTATACGGATGTAATGTACCCGCTGCGGAAGGAATTATCGCCGAAGCTCTTGCCAACATCAGTCAGAGCTTAAATTACTTACTTGCCCTGGGAGCACAAAAGTTTCTCGTCGTAAATGTCCCTGACCTTGCACTGTTGCCGTCGGTGAAAGCATTGCCGGTGAATCCTCTTTGCCCTCTGGTGATACCAACCACAGCCGCCAGATCACTAACATTGAAGTTTAATACAGGCCTTGATAATCTGATAGCATCATTACCGGGGTTTCAAATTGCTAAACTCAATACTTATCAAAAAACCCAGGATTTGTATAATTCACCGCAAAGCTTCGGTTTAACTAATGTCAATGATCCATGTTTAACTCCAAACATTCCGCCGTTTACCTGTAAGACTTCTGATACGTTCTTGTTTTGGGATGGCATTCATCCAACTAAGGTTGTTCATGATATATTTGCTCAGGAAGCGGCTATTGCTCTCTCGTTGGTTCCATAATCGATGGAGATTCTCGATAAATATATCAACGATGGTGACAGGGCGTAAGTAAGTTTCCGGTATACCATGCAAACGGGAACCGAAGAGACAAGAGCGACAGAACTTAAGACGCTCTCCTGTAGCTTGGTGGGCGTTTGTGTTGGGTTAATCGGTTTTATGACTGTAGGTTGGGAATAAGAGGCACGTCGATGAGAAGACGACTGTTAATCCTTTGCAGTCGGCAACAGGTAAAGGCTTCGGGAACGGATAAGTTTCTGGAAACGGAGTGGTCTAATTAGCGAGTGTACCGACTACGCAATTTTTCCACTCCCCCGCTATCTATTTGGCTGACGACCAGAAATATCAATGTAGCTGATTTCCGGTGTCCGTTTTACTTACCTATACAACATCGATTATCTTATAAAAAATCCAAATCAAAAAGCCCGAACGGCACGCACACTTAGCCGGCTATATTTGTTGTAACGATCCTGATCGCCATTGCCAAAGCCTTGGATCCAGGCGCTGTTGCTATCGAGTTCTGTTAAGCTCCAATAATCATCTTTGGCAAAAGCGCCGACACTATTTTTGTGTTCGTAGAGTATTTTTAATTCGGTTTTTGTCGGTAAATGCCAGTCGTCGCCATAAGCGCTGGCCGCGATAACGGCTTCATTCCAATTGAGTAACTTGGTTTCATCGGTGGTTTTCGCTTCCAAACCATGTGCGCCGGAACTATCGACATAATAGATTATCCCGCCATAAGGCCCGATTTCTCCTATAGCAGGCACGCTACCTGCTATAGAGGCACCTATGTTCACTAGCATTCCGGCAACCAGCAAAGCTATTGCTGCCATTTGTTTTAATCTACTCATTGCTCTATCCACAGGGTTAGCCTTGTTTGGCATAAGGCATAAAAAAAATTGGCATCCCGATTGGGACAATTCGTGTGCGGTGTTTTTAACGACATCAATTTTCATGGTTTTTAGGGTGTCTTGTCAACGTAATCCCGGTATTGCTCAAGGACAGATATTAACGCCATATTATTGAAACGTTTTACGGTGGCCTTGCACTGCGAATAAATTCGGTTGATGGAATAGTCGTCAGCGGCCATTACTACCGATTCGTCATTATCGGGCAAGTTTTGTAAGCTTAGCAGATTGAACACAACAAAATCGAACGGACTATGGAACCATCGTAAAAACATGCTATTTTAATCAAAGTAAAAAAACTACCCGAAGTATTGATGTGAAATACTGTGGGTAATGGGATAATAAAATCATGAAAATCCGCGTTATTATAAAAAGACTCTCAAATCCTCGCGTTAGACGGCGATTAAAAATTGGCCTGTCTGTTTTTGGTGGCGCGATTTTGATTGTTCTGACATTTAAGATTGTCTATGACATTGGTTATTTTGATGCGCAGTCACTTGAAAATGCAAAAAACGCTGAGCAATCTGCTACACAACCAGTGCTGACAATGGAATCTGCACAATTTATTGTAACTGGTGCGCTAAAAGAAGATCCTACTAACCCGAAAACAATTGTTAATCAGATTGTTGATAATAATCATAAGCTTGCAGTCATTATTATAGAAAACAACAAGGTAAAAAAAGTTGCCTGGATTATAGATATGCATTTGTTTTTTACCGGCGATCTATTCAATGACGCAGGTTATAATTTAACCGTAGGTATTGAGCAGCAACTCAATATTAATCGTGGCAATCATTGATTGCTCGTAACAGTTTGTAGCTTGGGATGACGCAAGGAATCCCGATAATGCGGTGCAACAAGTGTTGGGGCTAATCAAACCCAAAAAAGGTACGCGACTGGATCAGTTGGCTCCGACTGCCACCCGATTGACGGCGGTACAAGGTGAGATTGACCCCAACGCACTACTCAATTTTCCAAAAAAATTCAGGAGATTACGTGATACTGAACGGCCCGATTTGCCGGATCACGGCTTTAGCAGTATCACTTTGCAAGTAATACTGCTACCGCAAATGTAATTAATCTATAAGTTACAGTTAGATACGCGAATAATAAGATAAAGATCAAGCACTATTCTGGTAGAATTTTGGGTATTACAGAGTCTGATCAATAACTTAACCATGCCAGCGATTAAAAAAAACCGTATTCAGCAGCAAATTGACCACTTAAAAAAGTCATTTTTGCAATCCCAAGGACTAGGTATTGAGGATTTTTTCAGCTGACAGCATTGCCAATATTATCGCCAATACCCCACATAAACGCTCCTCAGTGTTCTTGCCCTTAGTCACGCTTAAGGCCTTAATTTTCCAAGTATTAAGTGATGACGGTTCGTGTAAACAGGCAGTGGCAGGCGTATTGATTGACCGTATCGTCGATGAACAATCAGCCAATACGGTTAACACGGGACCTTACTGTAAAGCCCGACAACGCTTACCACTAAAGGAACTCAGAGCAGCCACCACAACCGCTGGTTTGCGTCTTCATTATTAGGGTATGTCACGACAACCCCGTCAGCATAATGTTTATTAATCAACAAGAAACAAATTAGAAGCCCCTGTTTCAGCAGAAGATGCACCTAGACGGAAACGACCAAACATCTCGCGTCCCATACCATAGTGATGGTTTTTTGCAGAATTGGGTGCCGGAATTCGTGAATTAAATTCTGCGTCATCAACCAATACATTGATATCGCCGGTTTGCAGGTTCATGGAAATAATATCGCCAGTTTGTACCTTGGCTAAGGGACCGCCAGATTCACATTCCGGGCACATGTGGATAGCTGAAGGAACTTTTCCGGAAGCCCCAGACATACGGCCATCAGTAACCAGAGCGACCTTGAAGCCTTTATCTTGCAGAACACCCAATGGTGGTGTCAGTTTATGCAGTTCCGGCATGCCATTCGAACGAGGTCCCTGAAAGCGGATAACCGCAATAAAATCTTTTTCCAGTTCACCGCGTTTAAAAGCGGCAAGCATATCTTCCTGGTCATCGAATACGATGGCAGGGGCTTCAACGATTTGATGTTCCGGTGCTACGGCTGACAGTTTGGATATACCGCGACCCAAGTTGCCGTGCATAACATGTAAACCGCCACCGACAGCAAATGGTTTTTCTACGGTGCCCAGAACGTCAGTATCTAAAGAAGTTTCCGGTACAGGTTCCCAGATCAATTTGTTGTCAATAAGTTTGGGTTCCTGACAGTAGTTGTTCATGCCGCGCTGATCGGCAACCGTTATAATATCTTCATGCAGCAGGCCGTTTCTCAACAGTTCAGCAATTAATACTCCCATGCCACCAGCCGCCTGAAAATGGTTAACATCCGCAGGGCCATTGGGATAAATTTTTGTGATTAATGGAATCGCTTTGGATAGATGATTAAAATCATCCCAGTTAAGAACGATGCCGGATGCACGGGCAATAGCGATTAAATGCATGGTATGGTTGGTTGACCCGCCCGTTGCCAATAAACCAATGACGGCATTGACGATGGCTTTTTCAGAAATCATATGGGCAATCGGGCGATAATCATCGCCCAGCGCGGTAAATTTTAAAACTTGTTTGGCTGCGGCTTTGGTTAATTCATCACGTAACGGTGTGTAAGGATTAATAAATGAACTGCCAGGCAGATGTAAGCCCATAATTTCCATCATCATCTGGTTACTGTTTGCCGTGCCGTAAAAGGTACAGGTACCCGGGCTGTGGTATGACGCAGATTCTGCTTCCAGTAGTTCTTTACGACCGATTTTGCCGATAGCGTAAGCTTGGCGTGCACGCGATTTTTCTTTATTGGTTAAGCCACTGGGCATGGGGCCGGCTGGGATAAATATGGCTGGTAAGTGACCAAAACTTAGCGCACCAATCAACAGGCCCGGTACAATTTTGTCACAAACGCCCATATATATTGCGCCATCAAACATATTGTGACTCAAACCTACCGCAGTCGCCATGGCAATCAAGTCGCGGCTGAATAATGACAGCTCCATGCCAGGTTGGCCTTGAGTGATTCCGTCACACATTGCCGGTACGCCACCAGCAACCTGAGCCACGCCGCCCGCTTCCCTGATAGCGGCTTTGATTAGATCAGGAGCATCCTTGTAAGGTTGATGAGCCGACAACATATCATTATAAGAGGTAATGATGGCAATATTGGCTTTTTGATCGCCGGTTAAATCGGCTTTCTCACTGGCACTGCAGGCTGCAAAGCCGTGAGCCAAATTACCACAGCCCATTCCTGAACGAATAGGGCCTTTTTTAGCGATAGCATCAATATAGGTGATGTAGGCTGAGCGGGTTTTATGACTACGCTCAATAATTTCTTGAGTCACTTTTTCAATTACGGGATGCATATTTTTTCCTGTTTTAGAGTTAGACGGAGGCTTAGTTATTCTTCCCAGGCACGGCCATCTCTGGCAATCAGGGCGACTGAGGCGACAGGCCCCCAAGAACAGGCAGAGCAGGGCTTGGAGGTATGTTTAGAATGATGCCAAGCATCCTGTATGGAATCAATCCACGTCCATGCCTGTTCAATTTCTTCGCGGCTAAGAAACAGGGTTGGGTTACCGAGCATGGCTTCAAGTATCAAGTTTTGTTTATTAGCACCCAACTAGACTTCACCAGCCAAAAAATTTTCGAAGGAAATTTGCAAACAAGTGGCTGAAAACCAGAGGAATATCCAATCTCCTCTCCACGCCAACAACTATGCCTTTTTTATACTGGAAAACACCAAATCCTCCAGAAACTTTACAATCTCTGCCTCATCTTTATCTTGCCCAAAGTCGGTCAGCGACGGCAGATTATTCATAAAAAAATTCTGAAAATGCGCCATTTCAATAATGGTGGACGCTAATGATTTTGGGTATTTGTATTCGGGACTACATTCCAAAATCATATTGCCGATAACAGCACAAAGGTCTTTATAGGGTTTAAATAAGTGATCCTTATTATCTTCGGATACCCGTTTGGTTAGATAGGTTTTGGTGCCTTCAGTAATAATGATTTGATGAAGGATACTTTCATTGACATAACGGGTGCTGCTATCGTCCTCCACTGTGGTAGCCAATAATTTAATCACCCTCTTGAGCCTAAGCACAGCGTTTTTAATATTGTTGGTCTGGAAAGTAACCTGGTATTCAAGCCAACTCCAATACCAGGCGGTAAGATAAATCAGCAACCGGTGCTTGTTTTCAAAATACCGGTAAATTCCCGCTTCAGTCGTACCAATGTCGACAGCCAGTTTTTTAAACGTAAAAGCTTCAAACCCGTTTTTGTGAATTAACTGAATGCTGTGCAGAATGATTTTTTTCCCCAATTCGGATTGCTCCGGATTTCTGATGAATAATTTTTCATTCATTTTAATTTTTAATTGTATGTCCATAGCGGCCTGATTTGAGTTTTCCTCTGACTATTTATCCAGTAAATAGATTGTTTTCACAGGGACTTTCGGATGTCCTTGAAAAAGCATAACCGAAAGTATTGCAATTTGTAAAGAAAGCATTACAATTTTAAAAGAAAGTATTGCAATTTAAAAAGATAGTGTTACTATCTTTTTAAATATATTTACTATTTAGGTCTTGCCCTCTTAAAGAAACGACTATGGAAGCAAAAACACTGTTTGAAGAACTCAAAAGCGACCTGCCTGCCAGTATTGGGGTTTTTTTTGTAGCGGTTCCTTTATGCTTAGGTATTGCATTGGCATCTGGTGCGCCCTTGTTCGCCGGTATCATAGGAGGCATTGTTGGCGGTATTGTCGTGGGCACAGCCAGCGGCTCGTCTCTGGGTGTTACCGGCTGTGCTGCCGGGTTAGCCGTCATTGTATTAACTGCGATCGAAACGCTGGGTTCCTGGCCTGTTTTTTTATTGGCTGTGGTTCTGGCTGGCATTATTCAGCTTATTATGGGCTTTGCCAAGGCCGGTTTTATCGCCTACTTTTTCCCATCCTCGGTTATTAAAGGAATGCTGACCGGTATCGGGCTGTTGATTATTTTAAAACAGATACCCCATGCATTAGGCTATGCCAAAGATACTCAAGGAGGCCTATCCCACTTCCAAACTGAAGGAGGGGACACCTTATTAGCCATAGCTGGTGCTTTTGATGCCTTTACGCCAGGCGCTATACTGATTGCAGTCATATCAATAGCAATATTAATATTATGGGATATCGTGTTGATAAATGGACACAAACTGTTTCAATTCATACAGGGTCCGATAGTAGTCGTTGTTTTGGGTATGGTATTAAATACTCTTTACCAAAATGGGTTATTGAATTTTAGTTTGGCTGCGGACCAGGTGGTTAGAATTCCTGTTCCTGAAAATCTAACCGGATTTTTTGGCCAGTTTACCTTCCCTGACTTTTCTGCAATAACAAATTTTGAAGTTTGGAAAACAGCTTTTGTATTGGCCATTGTTGCAAGTTTGGAAACGCTGCTATGTGTAGAAGCAGTCGATAAGCTTGACCCGTATAAAAGAATTACGCCAACTAACAGGGAGTTGAAAGCTCAGGGATTGGGCAATATTGTCTCCGGTCTCATTGGTGGATTACCTGTTGCACAGGTTATTGTACGAAGTACTGCAAACATAACCTTTGGTGCCAAAACAAAACTGTCGGCAATACTTTATGGCGTTTTCTTATTGATTAGCGCGATGACCATTCCCGAATTACTGAATAGGGTACCACTTGCCAGCTTGGCAGCGATATTGATTATGGTGGGCTACAAGTTGGCCAAACCTGCTCTCTTTAAACAGATGTACTTATTAGGCTGGGAGCAGTTTGCGCCTTTTGTAGCGACAGTTATTGGTATATTGGCAACCGATTTACTGAAAGGGATTACCATCGGCATGGTTTTCGGCATCTTCTTCACCTTACGCCATAGTTATCTCAACGCTTATTACATGAAAGATGCCATCACGACAGAAGATGGGCGCGAAGTACACCATATTGTCTTGGCAGAAGAAGTTTCTTTCTTCAATAAGGCCAGCATCATTCAAGCTTTGGACGCTATCCCAAGCAATTCAAAAGTGATTATCGATTGTTCCAACTCGAAATCCATTAGACATCTTTCCTAAATACAGCCATAGCGTAAGTTAACAAGAGCAGCCACTAAATTCCATGTCAAGGAGTAATGCTTGTGTTTGCCCCGATAAACATCTTTGGCAATCCTGAAAATTTTGCATCGGCGATTAACATGCTCAATAAAAATACGCTGTTTTGATAGTGCCTTATTATCGGCTTTGTCTTCTGCCGAAAGCGGTTGGCCTTTTTTCTTTTTAACCGGTAGAGTCGAGTTCTGATGGTGTTTCTTTATCCCTTGGTATCCGGAATCCGCCAACAACAGGGCATCAGGATGTAACAATAGACGGCTATCTTTGAAGATCGAAAAATCATGCTGTTGACCTTTACCTATCACTACGGAGAGTATAGTCATCGTCAATAGGCAGATCACGAGTTGGACTTTGATCGTGTGGCGTTTTTTTTCCTGAAAAGTACGCTTTCTGGTTTTTAACAGGGCGCTCGATAGGCTGCTCCGAAACATCAATGACCACGGTAGCTGCGGGATCTTCCAACAGTGCTTTGCGGTTGGGCAGTTTTTCGATTTTGATCAATAGTCTTACAGTGCGAGTATAGATTTTATGGCAATACGATTCGCTGATGTCGAAGACCGCAGCCAGATTTATCAACGTCGGATAGTGACGAAGATAATAGAGTGTCAGTAACAAGCGGTCTTCCAAAGCCATCTTGGAGTCTTTTCGTCCCCGTCTAGTCAGTGGATTAAGGACTTTTTGTTCGTCCAGGTAAGTCACCAGCTTACCGTGAAGATGCAGAAAATCTTCTGGTGACAGGCCGACAGTCCTTAAAAATTCTTCAGGCTTGTGTCTTGGCAATTGGGCATAAGGAGTCATGGCTATCCGTGTTTTCAGAGGTAGATCGCTATTTTAACCCTATCAAAGCCAAATTCTATGTCAATTATTTAGGAAAGATGTCTATTGCTTACGATGTGGCTGAATTCATACAGAATTATAGAAGTAGTGCAAAACTGAAAAACATAGACGTTCAAACGATTAAATTTGTTGAACCGGATTAACACATAAACCTTCTTTGAAAGCATAAAAAATCATGAAAACGTTAACTAAAGAAATGTAAGCCGCCATTACGCGCGTAATGGCATTGGACTTATTGAAAGAGAGCAATAAACGCTTTGTCAACAACCTTAAAGTCAACCGTAACCTGTTGCAACAGGCCAATGAAACCTCCGACGGGCAACACCTTTTGCGGTTATTTTAAGTTGCATAGATTCCCGTACCTCGGTTGAACTGATTTTTGACCAGGGTTTGGGCGATGTGTTTAGTGTGCGTATTGCGGGCAATATTATTAACGAAGATATTCTGGGCAGCATGGGGTTTGGCTGCAAAGTGGCAGGTTCAAAAATCATAGTGGTTTTAGGCCATACCCGATGCGGTGCCGTAAAGGGCGCTTGCGACCATGTAGAAATGGGCAACCTGACGGCGCTGTTAAGTAAGATACAGCCTGCGGTTTATGATGAAAAAACCGAAACAGAAAATCGACATTCAGGCAACGATGAATTTGTGGAAAAAGTGTCCGCCATCAATGTGAAAAGATCGGTACAGCCATTATGGTACGCAACCTCATTTTAAAGGAAATGATTGAAACCTGCGCCATAGGGATTGTGGGCGGTACACACGACATAACAACAGGTGAAGTCAGTTTTTATGATGATACATTAATTATTAATGATACTAAGCCTTTCAGCCCTATAGTCCCGAATAAGACTACCCAAGCGGAGCGCATGGTAGTATTTCCGGCGAATTCCGGCCCAGGACTGATTGATTGAGGATATTCAACAATGATATTAAAGAGACAAACAAACTGGATTAGTTCGATCATTATGATAATCGCACTTACATTAAGTACTAACGCACAAGCCAGTTCCGATTTTCAAATATGGGTACCAATAAACATTAATGCACAATTCTCAGAGCAATTACGCGGGTTTTTAGAACTTCAATCACGAATTGGCGATAACGCATCAAATTTTACTACCGCAATTGTTAGACCCTCTCTCGGCTGGGCGCTTAATAAGCAGGCCACGCTATGGGTTGGCTATTTAATGCAGGCTGATTCTGTTACACCGGATTCCGATACTTATCTAATCGAAAATCGTGCATGGCAAGGATTTACATGGAAAGATACCGCTAATGAAAAGCAATTTATATGGGAAGTTCGTAACAGGCTGGAGGAGCGTTTTTTAGCTCAGAATTCTGATCCCAGTATCCGCTGGCGAACCCGTTTTCGGATAGAGCAGTTAATTCCTGACTGGTCGTCTTGGTCTGTTATTGCCTCTGAAGAAATATTCGTGAATCTGAACGACAATGCTAAAAATGCCAATCTACAAGCTGGGGCGCAACAAAATCGGTTGTACATGGGCGTCGGTTATCGATTTGCTCCTGAAGTTCAAATGGAAACAGGCTATTTATACCAATATGTATGGAGAAATCCCCCCTCGGTTGATCAAAACAACAATGTATGGATGACAAATCTTAATTTGAATTTCTAAAAGATAAAGAAACTACCCGTGAACATATCATCTGATGACAAAGAACTCCGCCAATCGATCCGCCAGCTGGATTCCTTATTGACGCAGGTATTAAAAACTCAGGCGCGGCCTGAAACCGTCGCCACGGTTAAACAACTGCAACAGCGTTTCGCCGGATTATTGAGCGACAGCAACCAACTCGGGCGGCTGCATCTGCTGGAAACGGTCGAAGGCATGGATCCCGACGCCATTGGCGAGGTGGTGCGCGTATTCAATTGCTATTTCAGCCTGCTCAATATTGCCGAGGAAGCTCATTACCTGAGACTACGGCGACGGCAAGCCGAACAAGGTGGTCACTACTGGCCAGGCTCCTTTCACGATACCTTGCTCACGCTCAAAGAATCAGGGGTAACGGCGGACAAACTCCAGGTTCTTCTGGATGAACTGTTATACCTTCCGGTAATGACCGCCCATCCGTCCGAGGTCAAACGGCGTACCGTCAAGAGCGCCTTGCGCAATGTGTTTCTGACCCAGGAAGCGTTAGGCGATAACCACATTAAATGCTATTTTCGCGAAGAAGCACTAGTACTCAGTCAATCTGATAATGTCGGATAAAGTTTCTTCAGTTTTATCCGTGCATCCTCCGTGGTAAACCGCCATTTCATAGGCCGAGCAATAGTATTTCTTTTTTCTTGCCACGCTAAAATTTCTGTTTTTAACATTTCTTGATCTGGAATGCGGCGATCCATACATTGCCGTGACAGGATGCTTAATTCTATCTCGGCCATATTTAACCAACTGCCATGCTTGGGCGTGTAGTGTATTTCTAGTTTTTCAAGAATTCTTCTCGCCTCTTTTGGCTCAAATGCCTTATATAAAGAGGCACCAGTATGGGTATTCAGATTATCCATAACCAGGGTAATACGTTTAGCCTGCGGGTAATGGACATCAACCAGGTTACGAATTTGATGCGCCCAATCAATGGCCGTTCTTTGATCGGTTACCTCAACAAACCGTTTGCCCTGCAAGGGTTCAAAAAACATAAAAATATTGCTCACTCCATTACGCTCATATTCCGTGTCGTACCGAGCGACCGTGCCAGGCTTTGCCGGTATTGGTGTTCGCGTGTCTTTAATCTGTTGCTTGCTGCTTTCATCCATGCAAATCAGTGGTTGCGCTTCATCATAAGGTCGCTTGTAAACCTCAAGCGTATCTTCCATAGCACAAACAAACTCAGCATTTTTTTTAGCCGGAATACACCACTCTTTATTTTGCCAGGGTTTTAATTCGTTTTTTTTAAGGTTTGCCGGATAGTTTCATGCGATACACTTTCAATATAACCCAGCTCAACCATCTGCTGTCCAAGTAAACGTAATGTCCAGCGACTACGCCCTTCAGGTGCATCGCCACAACTTAACGCGATCAAACGGGCTTCATTCTCTCCATCAATAGTACGACTTCTAACCCGAATTGACTTTGCCCGGTTTAAAGCCGATTCCAAGCCTTCTTGAACCAGTCGCTCCCGGACTCGTTCAACGGTACGTCTTGAAATACCAAAAGCTTCACTTATTGGCCGGTCCAGCCATTTTTCTCCTAACTCGCTAACATCCGCTTTCAGCAGTATTTCAGCGTGTAACCTTTTATGAGCGGCCACTTTTCCGGTATGAATCAAACTTCCCAAATAAGCGCGTTCATCTTCCGTTAGTCGTACTATGTATTTCTTTTTCAATGGTGTTTATTAATGGCAATGTAAAGACATTATATGGGGGCTATCATTCGACATATCAACGCTGACTGAGTACTAGAGCGGCTGCAATGTCAGATTCAAATGCTGTGGAAAACCGACGAGGTGCGCACCCGGAAGCTGGGCGTGGCTGACGAGATCGATGCAGGTCTTTTCTATTTTTCACTCTCCCTGTTCCAGGCGACAGCGCTGGTTTACCGTAATTTCGAACGTTCTTTGAGTGATGTATACGGCGAAGACGTGGCTAGGCAAATCCGTGTGCCCAGTTTTTTGTGTTTTGGTTCCTGGATCGGCGGCGACCGCGACGGCAATCCCAACGTCACCTCTGAAACCACCATTCTGGCCTTGCGCCTGCAAGCGCAAACCATTTTGCAGGAGTATATTCACCGCTTGGACGAATTACGCGGTCAGCTTTCCCATTCTGAGGGTCTCTGTCAACTGTCGCCAGCATTTTTAGACAGTCTTGAGGCCGACCGTACCTCGCTTGGCGTATTCATAGCCGAGCTGGAAAAACCTTATTTGCAAGAGCCTTACCGACACAAGCTGGCGCTGATGAAGCACCGCATGGAGTGCGCTCTCATGCAGGTTCAACAACATCTGAGCGGTGAACCGGAGTTGCCGGATCGTCATGCCTATCCTGGTATATCTGCGTTTTTGGACGATTTGCGGCTAATCGACTCTTCCTTGCGCGGCCACGGCGATGCGGCTATTGCCGATTTGGAACTGCATGATTTAATCCGTCTCGCTGAAACCTTTGGCTTCCACCTCATGCAACTGGACGTACGCCAGGAATCAAGCCGACATACCCAAGCGGTGGCAGATATTTTGGCGGCCGCGTTGAGTCTGGATTATCTCGCCCTGGATGAAAATCAGCGTCTCGAACTGTTGAGCGAAGCCATCACTGCGCCGGGCGGACTGATGTACGATCTTGCCACTTTGTCTCCGCCTAGCCGAGAAACGTTGGAAACATTCAACGTCATGGCATGCATGAGACGGGAAATCAGTCCGGACTGCTTCGGTAAATATGTAATTTCCATGACGCACAACGCCAGTCATGTCATGGAGGTAATGCTGCTGGCGGCGCAAAGCGGCTTGATTGGTCGCCTTAGTGGCCGTTGGCATTGTCATATCGGCGTGAGTCCCTTGTTTGAAACGATTGACGATCTCAACCGGATTGAAGAGGTGCTTACCCGGCTGTTCGACACCCCGATCTACCGGGAGTTACTGCGGGTTTCCGGCGATAGTCAAGAGATCATGCTGGGCTATTCCGATTCCTGCAAAGACGGCGGCATTCTGGCCTCAGCATGGGGGTTGTCACGAGCGCAGCGGCAAATCATCGCCATTGCCGAACAGCGTGGCATCAAGTGCCGTCTGTTCCATGGTCGCGGCGGTACGGTAGGACGTGGCGGCGGCCCCACTCACGAGGCAATCTTGGCACAGCCGCCGGATACTGTGCGTGGACAGATCAAATTCACCGAGCAAGGCGAGGTGCTGTTCTACCGATACAACAATATGGAAACCGCGATCTATGAATTGACGATGGGCGTGACCGGTCTGCTAAAGGCCAGTGTCAGCCTGGTGCAACCCGTGCCACACGACCGCCCGGAGGATTTGGCGGTGATGGATGAACTGGCGCGAATTGGCGAACTTGGTTACCGCGAACTGACCGAGGGCACCCCCGGATTTCTCGATTATTTCTACGAAGCCACACCCGTCAGCGAAATTGGCGGTCTCAACATCGGTTCACGCCCATCGCATCGTAAAAAAGGGGATCGCTCAAAAGACTCGGTACGCGCCATTGGTTGGGTATTTTCCTGGGCCCAGTCGCGGCAGACCTTTCCCGCCTGGTACGGTATTGGCTTGAGTCTTTCGACCTGGTGTGCAGGCAAGCCGGAGCGGCTGGAAAAGCTGCGGGAAATGTACCGGGACTGGCCGTTTTTTCGCAATCTGTTGAGTAACGCCCAGATGGCGCTCAGTAAATCGGACATGAACATCGCCAAGGAATACGCCGGTCTGTGCGTAGAGCCGGAATCAGGCAAACCCGTCTATGAATTGATTGCCGGCGAACACCAACGCTGCGTGGAGTGGATTCTGGAGATTGCGGAAACGGATCGGTTGTTGGCGGAGAACCCGGAACTGGCCGACTCACTGCATCGGCGCAATGCCTACCTCGGGCCGCTCAATTACCTCCAAGTATTTTTGTTGCGTCGATTGCGGGAAATCGATCTAAAGAATCCGGGCGAAAATCCCTGGATGAAACCTCTGTTGCGTTCCATCAACGCCATTGCGGCGGGGATGAGGAACACCGGCTGATAAACACGTTTTTGCAAACGTAACGGGAACTGTGAGAGCAAAGCATGCATAACAAATCAACCCAGACCGATCAACAACCGACAACTTGTGACTATCGCGATCAACAAGTTGCCCTGCTTACCCAACACGGCAAAGAAGACGTGATCGCACCGGTGCTGGCAAAGCTGCCGGGTTGCCGAGTGGAAAAAGTGGAGGGTTTCGACACTGACCTTCTCGGCACCTTCACCCGCGACATTGCAAGGGAGGGAAGCCAACTGGACGCGGCACGTAAAAAAGCACGCATTGGCATGGAGCTGTCAGGACTTTCCATCGGCATCGCCAGTGAGGGTTTGTTTGGCACTGATCCGTTCACAGGAATGCTGCCCTGGAACAGTGAGCTATTGATCTGGATCGACGACCGGCTCGGTATTGAGATCGTCGCAACCTCGGCCGGCAAGACCAATTTTTCTCACCGTTTGGTAGATAGTTGGGAGGAAGCCGAGGATTTTGCCAGATCGGCTGGCTTTCCGGAACACCACCTGGTAGTGCATCCGGCTGACGAAAATCACCCCGAACTCCGCAAAGGTTTGGCAGACTGGGCCAGCTTACAGGATGCGGTTACCTGGGCATTGAACTCCGCGCCGAACCGGCGTGCTTTCATCGAGACCGACATGCGTGCGTTCGCCAATCCGACCCGCATGGAAAACATCCGGCTGGCTGCGGAGGATTTGGCGCGGCGCCTCACTTCGCTCTGTCCGGCGTGTGGTGTGCCGGGATTTTCTCGGACCGGACTGGTGCGGGGGCTTCCTTGCGAGGATTGCGGTACACCAACCAACGAGGTGAAGGCAGATATACACCGCTGCGTTCGCTGCGAGCATCAGATGCTGGTGGAGCGGGAGCGGGAATACGCTTCCGCCCGGTATTGTAATTATTGCAATCCTTGACCTTACGGGAGCAACTTATGGTTTTTGCTACCCGTACGACACTTTAGCAGTGCGCTCAACAATACATTTTTTAGGAGATTACCTGCATGACTGCATATCATTTGACCCACCTGAAACAGCTTGAAGCGGAAAGCATTCACATCATCCGCGAGGTAGCCGCAGAGTTCGAGCGGCCGGTGATGCTCTATTCCGTCGGCAAGGATTCTGCCGTCATGTTGCAACTGGCGCTGAAGGCGTTCTTTCCCGGCAAGCCGCCGTTTCCGCTGCTGCACGTCGACACCACCTGGAAATTTCGCGAGATGATTGAGTTCCGCGACCGATATATACGCGAATTGGGCTTGGAATTGATCGTCCATACCAACCAGGAAGGTGTGAGGAAAGGCGTCAATCCCTTTACCTACGGCAGCAAGCGGCACACGGACATCATGAAGACTGAAGCGCTCAAGCAGGCGCTGGATAAACACCGCTTCGATGCGGCCTTCGGCGGTGCCCGGCGCGACGAGGAAAAATCCCGTGCCAAGGAGCGCATCTATTCGTTTCGCGACCAAAACCACCGTTGGGACCCCAAGAACCAACGACCGGAACTCTGGAATCTCTACAACGGGAAGATCGACAAGGACGAGTCGATCCGGGTATTTCCCCTATCCAACTGGACTGAACTGGATATTTGGCAATACATCCATTTGGAAAAAATTCCTATCCCAACATTGTATTTCGCCAAGGAGCGGCCGGTTGTTCACAAAGACGGCATGTTGATTATGGTCGACGACGACCGGATGCCGCTCGGCCCCGATGATAAGGTGGAAATGAAAAAAGTGCGCTTCCGTACCTTGGGCTGCTACCCATTAACCGGCGGCGTTGAATCGACCGCCACCACGCTACCGGAAATTATTCAGGAAATGCTGTTGACCACGACCTCTGAGCGGCAGGGCCGATTGATCGATCACGATCAGTCCGGTTCGATGGAACAGAAAAAGCGTGAAGGGTATTTTTAATTTCTTCGCAACTTGACTTTTTACTACAAGAATTCAGAGAAAAACATGTCACACCAATCCGATCTAATCAGTACCGATATTAACGCCTATCTGGCCCAGCATGAACGTAAAGAACTGCTGCGATTTTTAACCTGCGGCAACGTCGACGACGGCAAAAGCACCTTGATCGGCCGTCTGCTGCACGACTCAAAGATGATTTACGAAGACCAGCTGGCGGCGGTGCTGGCGGACAGCGTTAAGTCCGGCACCACCGGTGCCGGCATGATCGACCTGGCCTTGTTGGTCGACGGTTTGCAGGCCGAGCGCGAGCAAGGCATTACCATCGACGTAGCTTACCGCTATTTCTCGACGTCGACCCGCAAATTCATCATTGCCGACACGCCGGGGCACGAGCAGTACACTCGCAACATGGCCACCGGCGCGTCAAACTGCAATTTGGCGGTGATTTTGATCGATGCCCGCTACGGCGTCCAAACCCAGACCAAGCGTCACAGCTTCATCGCATCGCTGTTAGGCATCAAGCACATCATCGTGGCCATCAACAAAATGGATTTGGTAGGATATAGCGAAGAGACTTACCGCAACATACAAGATGACTATTTGGCCTTTATCAAATCTCTGGATTTACACGACGTGCACTTTATCCCTATGTCCGCTCTCGATGGCGACAACGTGGTCAATCCGAGCGCCAATATGCTTTGGTTCACCGGCAAACCGATGATGGAATTGCTCAATACCATTCAAATCGCCAGCGACCGCAACTTTTTCGATGCCCGTTTCCCGGTGCAATTCGTAAACCGGCCCAATCTGGACTTCCGCGGTTTTTGCGGTACAGTCGCCTCCGGCGTATTTCGCAAGGGTGATGCAATTACCGCAATGCCGTCCGGCAAGACCAGTCATATCAAGTCCATCGTCACTTACGACGGAGAACTCGAACAAGCGTTTGCCACCATGGCGGTGACTTTAACCCTGACTGACGAGATTGACATTAGCCGTGGCGATATCATCGTGGGTCAACATCAGGCTGTTCCCAGCGTTGCCGACAAATTCAATGCCAGCATCGTCTGGATGACCGAGCAACCCATGACTCCAGGCCGCCAATACATGATCAAACTGGCCACGCGCAGCGTGTCAGGATCGATTTCGCTGATTCATCACCGCATCGACGTCAATACGCTGGAACATCAAGACGCCATCGAGTTAAAGCTTAACGAAATAGGTTCCTGCACCGTCGCTGTCAATGCACCGTTGGTGTTCGACCCTTACAAACGCAATAAAACTACCGGCTCCTTCATCGTCATCGACCGCTTAAGCAACGTCACCGTCGGTGCCGGCATGATTACCGGTGATGCCAGCGAAGGCGACTGGCAACCGGTCAGCGCAGAAGAGCGAGCCAACCGCTTCGCGCAGAAGGCAGTGATCATTGCCTTCTGCGGAAACAATTCCAGGCAGTTGGCTTATCACTTAGAGCGCAAGCTGTTCGATACCGGCCATGCCAGTACCGTGCTGGAACACGCCTTTGCAACCGCTCCCGGCATTACCTTAACGCCTGAGTCCAGGCAGTCGAACGATGCTTTGGCTAACGCTATCAAAAACGCAGGCCTGCTGTGCTTGTGTGTTGATAACCAACCTTCAACGACTGACATCGCCTTTGACTGTAACCTTTACAGTATCGATGAGATTTATACGACGTTGAAGAATCGCAGGGTGATTCATTGAACATCAATAAACAAAAGGACGCTTGTTAATGGTTGATTTCACTCAGCGTGGGCTGTTCGTGACCGGAACTGACACCGGTGTTGGCAAGACTCGTATATCAGCGATCCTGGCGCATCAGCTCAACCTTCGCGGCTTGAGGGTGCGTCCACGTAAACCGGTGGAGTCGGGCTGCCTGCGTGGTGAAAGTGGACTTATTCCTGTCGATGCTGCCACTTTGCAGGCTGCTGCTGGTAGCAGTGAGTTACTGGCACAGATTTGCCCTTATCGGTTTGAATCGGCTTTATCACCGGAAAGGGCTGCAGCGTTGGTCGACAAAAACCTGACGCTGGACGATGTCGCAGCCGTTTGCCGAAAAGGTGTGGCAGAGTCCGATTTTTTGTTGGTGGAAGGTGCCGGCGGATTCTACTCGCCTTTGGCTTCGGGAGTCCTCAATGCTGATCTAGCCGTCGAGTTGTGCTTGCCGGTGTTACTGGTCGCGTCGGATCGGTTGGGCGCTATCAACCAAACCTTACTGGCCGTAGAAGCGATCAAACTTCGTGGCCTCACGCTGGCGGGGGTGATTTTAAATCAAGTGACTGCGGATATTGATCCCCAAATGGACAATGCGGCAGAACTATCTCGTTGGCTAGGTCAGCCGGTACTGGCAACCAATTACTTCAAGGCCGACAACACCGAATCAGCTTGGTTGTTGGCGTGCTCTGTCCTGACAAACTTTGTTGATCACCTGGAGGGTGGTTTATGAATACCTTACCGAATCAAGATCACCAATTCATGTATAGCGATTGCCTATTCGACGTCAAGAAACAGACCATCAATCTGAAATCACTGTGGTCTCAGTTTAAGAGTTTTTGCATTCAAAATGCCGTTGTCATGATCGAGGCTCCTTTATCAGATGTTGCAGCATGCTCCGGTGCGGAGAAGTTCGGCCCGGATTTAGTGTTTTCCAACATCGACATCGATGCACGCCGAGTGTCCGTCCCGGCGATCTATCAACACCATTCAATTAATGAATAGTCATGAAAGTACAAAAGCGTGTAAAACAAGAATTATGCTCAACTCCTTGCAACCTTTGTGGCAGCAAAGAGATAACTGTTCTGGCAAATCACAGTCGGAGTGGTGAACCGCTTCGAACATTAATTTGTAGAGAATGTGGCCTAGTGTGGTCTGATCCTTTACCACACAATCCTCGTGACTTTTATGAAAATGACTATCGTATTAGCTACAAAGGCCACTATTCTCCGAAGCCAAAGCACATTTTACGCGCTGGAAACGTCGCATTATCTCGTCATCGAAAAATCGAACGATTGCTTTCAACACCTCTGGCTATTCTCGATGTTGGTTCTGGTGGGGGTGAATTCGCTTATTTGCTTCAGACTCTCGGACATCAGATTCAAGGCATCGAACCCAATAATGGCTATGCCGAATATTCCATATGCGAATATGGACTCAATTTTCAAGTCGGTTTTGTTCAGGACGTTATAATTCCTCAACAAAGTTTTGATCTAATTACTATCTGGCATGTTTTGGAACACACAGATAATCCATTTGCAGTGCTAACAAAATTGCATGCCTTATTGAAACCACAAGGGATTCTTGTTGTTGAAGTTCCCAATATTGAGGCCATCTGTCAGTCACCAAAGTGTACTTTTCATGAAGCCCATATTTTTAACTTTAATATCGCCACGCTAACAAGACTGGCCGAGAAAGCCGATTTCACCGAAATTTCTCATGTGGTTTCTGCTGATGGTGGAAATATTACCCTCTTTCTGCACAAAGCAATAAAGGGCAACAATGATGTGGGTGAACTTACTATCGAGGGTAACGCTAAAAGAATTTCCAAAATTGTCAGTAATCACACCCCTTTAAAACACTACTTAGTGCCTGAACGAAAAAGCCACTTTTCAAAAAAACCAGCTCAACATCCGGAAATATTTTTTGGAAAAATCTTTCCGGAGTGGAACAAACGACTCAATTTCTGCTTTACCATCAGTTTTTCAGAATTATTCCTAACAATCATAAATTATAAGCGCACCTTTCCTGTGGAACCTGTTGGCTGTTCTCAAAAAAGTGTCAGGCAACTAGTTTTTGTTGCCCGTTAAAAAGCCTTAGCCGGTCCATGTCGCGTTTAATTGTGCCGAGCTTTTGAATGTTACGCGATAACACGGCTAAGCCAACATAACGCTCGAAAGCCTCAATGCCATGATCAAGGCACTTATCCAGTCCATGTACTTCTAGCGCATTAATAGCCGATTCTACGGCGGAATGTTGCTTTTTTGCCTGTTTAAATTCCGCTGCGTATTCACGATTCTGGTCGGCTTTGGATAGCTTGCCTTTTTTGGGTAAAACGACTTGCTCAAGGAGGGCTTTCAGGTCGGTTTGATTGGCGGGACTGTGGAAGCCTTTGTCAAAGCTACAGGCGTTAAAGCGTAGGAATTTTGCTTGAGTCGCTTTAACCATCGGTACGGCGACTTTGTCGTCGGTAGTTTTTTGCATGACTTGACTGTGCAAGATAAAGCCCTGATGATCTTCCATGATACAGACCCGCAAGCCCAGTTCAACCGGGACTCCGGCTTTGCCTTTGCTGATCCATTCGGTGTGGGTCTGGAACAGGGAAAAGACTTTTTCATCATGGGGAATGGTTTCTCCTTGAATAGCGCGACGTCTAATCTGCTCGATTTGACGTTCGGCATGCAGGCTAAAAGTGCTCAGATCGGTAAGCAACACTTCTGGTATGTGAAAGTGATTTTTTAACGTCAACATACTGGCTTTAGTGCGCTCAAGATAAAACCCTGCCAAATCAATATAGTCCTGGTAGGCCTGTTTGATCTCAAGTGCTTTGGCGGCCTTGATAGCGTCATTTTTTGACGTGGAATGTTTGAGTTTTTGCAGCGTGCGATACCGCCTTTTAAATTTAGACAGGTTGTGCTTATGCAATCGCCATTCAGGCAAGGCATGTTGCAAGCTCCATTTGACGCACGTCCGAATCAGAATCCGGATCGCATCATGCAGTAAACTGATATCGGTTGGAAAATGCACGTTGGTTTTTAACACAAAAGAATCGCAACGGCCTCTGATCAGCGCATGAATATCCAGATCCAGTAATTGATAGCCGGCTCGAATAACTTCAGTACTAATACGCGCCATGATCGCTGGCGTAAACAGCTTGAGATTGTCTTTCAAGGTTTGCAGGCGATAGCGTTTGTCGGCATCAAAGCAACCAAGACCGAGCATTTCACGTAGGGTGTTATGCTGATTGGCCAACTCCAGAATGCGATCATAGTCTGTATTCAGTCCTACGCGTAGCGATCCTAACACCAAAATCGACCATTGATTCATACCGGGGCGGCCTTTGTCGATGGCAACGATTTTTGTCACTTCGGCGTCAATTTTAGTAGGCACCACATCCTCCAGTATTTTAAAAACAGCATCCCTTAATGGCTGAGTCGTATAAATGTGTTGCAAGCCCAGCAAGATGATCGGAATGTCATCACGGGAGGAAACATCTATTTTGATATCAGCAATATCGCGTTGACCGATGCTCATTTGTGGAGAAAATACCTTTCTCATCGGGAGTTTTCCAACGAGAATTTGAAAGCTGAGGCGCTTATCCGGGAGGTAGCTTTTGCCAAGCCCTTTTCGATGAAAATAATAATCATAATTATCAGCAAGTTACTTAAATTCAGCATTTTATACGCCAATAGGCTGTTATTTGATTTTCAATAGCCTATTTTATCGCAACTTATTGTTTTGTATTAAATAATTTATTACCGTTCAAACACTACTTAACTATGAATCCTTACGTCCGGTTATTCAATCGCATCCGTCGGTATTGTTATGAAAATAATCAAAACACTAATTTTACAAGTGGTAGACAATTGCTTGATCAACGCTATGGGCATTTACAAAATTGAAAGAGGTTGAGGAACTATTAACGGCCGGTGATCTGGTGGCGAGTTTTGGCAAGAGTGCCCAACATTTAGCCAACGTGCGCACACTGATCGAAACTTTACCCCCTCGACTACATACCGATGTGACTTTTTTGTTCAAGGGTTCGCGCGGCATGGTGATAGAAAAGATTGTCTGGCAGTTTGGGCAATCCGCTGCATAACCCTTGGCTTAATACCAAGCTTTTTCAATTTTCAATGGCCTAATTTACTCTCACAACCAAAAATTATTTATGTCAATTCAATCCAGAAAATATACACAACAAGTTTTAGTCGGTAACGTTAAAGTTGGCGGTAGTGCACCGATTGTCGTGCAGTCGATGACCAACACTGACACCGCTGATGTGACTGCAAGTGTGCAACAGATAATCGAATTATCGAATGCCGGCTCGGAAATAGTCCGGGTCACAGTCAACACAGAAGAAGCAGCAAAAGCCGTACCGGAGATCGTTAACCTGCTAGCACAAAAAGGCTTTTCAGTGCCTATCGTCGGAGACTTCCACTTCAACGGCCACAAGCTACTTGAAAAATACCCAGACTGCGCACAGGCACTATCTAAATATCGCATCAATCCGGGTAACGTCGGCAAAGGCAAGGCTCGTGACCCACAATTTCAGCAAATGATCGAATTGGCCTGCCGCTACGACAAACCTGTGCGCATTGGCGTAAACGGAGGCAGTCTCGACCAATTGGTATTGACACGATTGCTGGACGAAAATCGGCAATTGGCCAATCCAAGCAATTTGCGGGCAGTGACACGCGAAGCTATTATCCAATCGGCTCTGGAAAGCGCCACCAAGGCTCAGGAATTGGGTTTGGCTAAAAATAAAATCACTCTCTCCTGCAAAATCAGCAACGTGCAGGAATTGATCAATATTTATGAAGATTTGTCCAGCCGTTGCGATTATGCCCTGCATTTGGGGCTTACCGAAGCGGGCATGGGCTCCAAAGGCATGGTAGCTTCGGCGGCAGCCTTAGCCATACTGATTCAACAAGGTATTGGCGACACGATTCGCGTCTCGTTGACCCCTGAGCCCGGCGGGTCGCGTACCCAGGAAGTAATCGTCGCCCAGGAAATCCTGCAAACCATGGGTTTCCGTTCTTTCACGCCGATGGTCATCGCCTGTCCGGGCTGCGGCCGTACCACCAGCGACTATTTCCAGAGGTTGGCGCAAGACATTCAGGGCTATCTGCGCGATCAAATGCCGGTCTGGAAAGACAAATACAAAGGCGTGGAAACCATGGAAGTGGCGGTGATGGGTTGCGTGGTCAACGGCCCCGGCGAAAGCAAAAACGCCAACATTGGCATCAGTCTGCCCGGCAGCGGTGAATCGCCGGTGGCGCCGGTATTCGAGGACGGCGTCAAAACCGTCACCCTGAAAGGCGATAAAATCGCCGAAGAATTCCAGGCTTTGGTCGAACGTTATATCGAGTCGCATTACGGTGCGCATTGAAGCGGCGCTATTTTTATCCATGATCGTTGACAACAATTATCGTTCAAGGCTAGCTTTGAACTCCGAAACAACCATGTATCGCAAAGCCGACGTTGAACGCCATACCGGAGTACAAGGCTCGCCTTGTGCGTATAACACGCAGGGTTTTCCCTGCAATACTTTCTCAAACCCCCGAGGTTAACCATGCCACAATACCGTTCCCGCACTTCCACCCAGGGCCGCAACATGGCTGGTGCACGCGCACTTTGGCGCGCCACGGGCATGAAGGATGAGGATTTTTCCAAGCCGATCATTGCCATTGCCAACTCCTTCACTCAGTTCGTGCCGGGCCACGTCCATCTCAAGGACATGGGCCAACTCGTCGCCAGGGAAATCGAACAAGCTGGCGGCGTGGCCAAGGAATTCAACACCATCGCAGTGGATGACGGCATCGCCATGGGCCACGCCGGCATGCTGTATTCACTGCCCAGCCGCGAGCTGATTGCTGACAGCGTGGAATACATGGTCAATGCCCACTGTGCCGATGCGCTGGTGTGCATATCCAACTGCGACAAGATCACCCCAGGCATGCTGATGGCTGCCCTGCGTCTCAACATCCCCGCCATTTTTGTCTCTGGTGGGCCGATGGAGGCGGGTAAGGTGAACTGGAAAGGCGAAACCCGTGCGCTGGATTTGGTGGACGCCATGGTGGCAGCCGCCGATGACAGCATCAGCGACGAACAGGTCGCCGCAGTGGAGCGCTCAGCCTGTCCGACCTGCGGTTCCTGCTCCGGCATGTTCACAGCCAACTCTATGAATTGCCTGACCGAAGCGCTGGGACTGTCATTACCGGGTAACGGCAGCCTCGTCGCCACGCATGCGGAAAGAAAACAGCTGTTTCTGCGTGCGGGTCGTATCATTGTAGAGCTGAGTAAACGCTATTATGAAAAGGACGACAGCTCTGTCCTGCCACGCGCCATCGCCAGCTTCGACGCATTCCAAAACGCAGTGATCCTGGATGTGGCGATGGGTGGATCCACCAACACCGTGTTGCACCTGCTGGCCGCAGCCCATGAGGCCGGGGTGGATTTCACCATGGCCGACATTGATGCCATTTCCCGCCGCGTGCCGTGTTTGAGCAAGGTCGCTCCGGCCACGCAGCTTTACCATATGGAAGATGTCCATCGCGCCGGTGGCGTGATGGGCCTTCTGGGCGAATTGGATCGCGCCGGCCTGATCAACCGCGATGTGCCAACTGTGCATGCACCGAGCATGGCTGCCGCACTCGAGCAGTGGGATATTCGGCGTACCAGCGATGAGGCGGTGAAAGATTTCTACCGTGCCGCGCCGGGCGGCATCCGGACCACTGTCGCCTTCTCGCAATCCATGCGCTACCCGACCTTAGACGACGATCGTACCAAGGGCTGCATTCGTGATAAAGCGAACGCCTATTCACAGGATGGCGGCCTCGCTGTGCTTTACGGCAACATCGCGCTAGATGGCTGTATCGTCAAGACCGCCGGCGTGGACGACAGTATTCTCAAGTTCACCGGCCGCGCTCGAATTTTCGAAAGCCAGGATGCTGCCGTGGCCTGCATTCTGGCCGACCGGATCGTCGCCGGCGACATAGTGGTTATCCGTTACGAAGGGCCAAAGGGCGGCCCCGGCATGCAGGAAATGCTATACCCTACCAGCTATCTCAAATCCAAGGGTCTGGGCAAAGCCTGCGCACTGCTGACGGATGGACGATTCTCCGGTGGCACCTCCGGGCTTTCCATTGGTCATGTGTCGCCCGAAGCAGCCGAAGGCGGCGCGATTGGCTTGGTGGAAGAAGGCGACACCATCGAGATCGATATCCTCGGGCGCGTTATTCATTGGGTGGTGTCGGAAGACGAGCTGAAGCGGCGCCGAGCGGTAATGGAAAACAGAGGCGTACAGGCCTGGCGGCCGATCAAGCGCGAACGACATGTATCCCCGGCACTAAGAGCTTATGCGGCCATGACCACGTCGGCCGCTAAAGGCGCCGTGAGAGATGTTTCCCAAGTTGAGCGTAAATAAGTTGAACACTTCGGATAAATTAATGGTTCGGTTTTTGAATTCTCAAACAGGCTTCGGTGGTAACTCATGAATAATCAAACGATGGTGCAACGCGATTTGAAGGTGCTCTGGCATCCTTGCAGCCAGATGAAGGATCACGAATCAATACCGTTGATCCCGATCAAATCCGGCCAGGGCGTCTGGTTGGAAGATTTCGAGGGAAAGCGTTATCTGGATGCGATCAGTTCTTGGTGGGTGAATATTTTCGGGCATGCCAATCCGGTCATCAACCAGGCCGTCAAGCAACAGCTCGATACTCTGGAACACGTTATTCTCGGCGGGTTCACGCATGAAGCAGCGGTTACATTAGCCGAAAAACTGGTTGAAATCACGCCGCCTGGACTGGATAAATGTTTCTATGCCGATAACGGTTCGTCAGCCGTCGAAGTTGCGCTGAAGATGAGCTTTCATTACTGGCGCAATCTCGGTAAAACGCAAAAAACCCAATTCATTACGCTGGAAAATAGTTACCACGGCGAAACACTAGGCGCACTGGCGGTCGGCAATGTTGCGTTGTACAAGGAAACCTATGCGCCGCTGCTGATGGATGTCATCACGGTACCCGGGCCTGATTGCTATCATCGTGAAACTGGAGAAACTTGGCAAGATTATTCAATCCGCCGTTTCGCCGATATGGAGCGGGCTTTAGCGAAACACGCCGATTCGGTGTGTGCGGTGATCGTCGAGCCACTGGTACAATGCGCCGGCAGCATGCGCATGTATCACCCTGTGTATCTGACAATGCTGCGCGAGGCTTGCGACCGATACGGCGTGCATCTGATCGCCGACGAGATAGCGGTTGGTTTTGGCCGCACCGGCACCTTGTTCGCCTGCGAACAGGCGGCCATCAGCCCGGATTTCATCTGTCTGTCCAAAGGGCTGACCGGCGGCTATCTGCCCTTGTCGGCGGTGTTGACCAGCGATACGGTTTATCGGGCGTTTTACGACGATTACCAAAACCTCACCGCGTTTTTGCACTCGCACAGCTACACCGGAAATGCACTGGGTTGCCGGGCGGCATTGGCAACTATAGGACTGTTTCAGCAGCATGATGTACTCGGCAACAATCGCCGGTTGGCGGCTGTCATGGCCAAAGCAGTCGAACGTTTCCAGGATCATCCCAACGTCGCCGAAGTCCGGCAAACCGGCATGATAGTCGCCATTGAGCTGGTCAAAAACAAACAAACCCGTGAAGCTTACCCGTGGCAGCAACGTCGTGGCTTGAGAGTCTATCAGTATGCGCTTAGGTGTGGCGTGTTGTTGCGGCCACTGGGCAATGTCATTTATTTCATGCCGCCCTATGTGATCACGGAACAGGAGATCGCACTGATGATCGAAGTCGCCTGGCAGGGTATTCAATACGCGGTGCGCGACTGATGTGCGTTTCTCGTGTATCTGTCACGGCCTCAGTTAATTCAGTAGCCGTATCGAAATCGATGGTAATGATGTCAAATCAAAAGAAACACCGTCATGCTGACAATGCCGGGGAAATTAAAAATTTTAATAAAAGGTGGAGTAAATGCTGAGCAAACTGATTGGGGGAATACTTTATGATCCAGCGCAAAAGGTTAATGGAGAGCATCACGATATTTTTATCCGGGATGGCTTTATCGTCTGCGATCCTGGGCCAGATGCCAAGTTTGATGAAGTTTATGATATTGCTGGCAAAGTCGTGATGGCTGGCGCCATTGATATCCATAGTCATATCGCCGGCGGTAACGTCAACACCGCCCGCCTGTTGTTGCCGGAACAGCATCGCAATCATATGGCGCGGCGCTTAAATCATCCATTTAGTACAGCCAAGTGGTCGACGACCCATACAGGCTACCGTTACGCACGGATGGGCTATACCACTGTAGTCGAACCGGCCATGCTGCCGGTCAATGCGTTGGATGTGCATCTGCAAATGGCGGACATTCCGATTCTGGATACTGCCGCGCTAGCGATACTCGGTAACGATGACTTGTTGCTGAGACTAATGCGCGGCCGGGCCAGTCAGTCGCAAATTAATGATTACGTAGCTTGGACACTGCATACCACCTGCGCTCTGGGTCTAAAAGTCATCAATGCCGGTGGTGCTAATGCTTTTAAAAGCAATGCCCGCCAGTTTGGCCTGGATGATATCGTCCCGGATTACGGCGTTAGCTCAAGACAAATACTGCAAACCCTGCAACGCGCTACCTGTGAATTGGGAGTCCCGCATCCTGTGCATGTGCATTGCAATAATTTGGGCATACCAGGCAATGTCGATACTGCTCTGGCGACTATGGAAGCAGCGCAAGGCTTACCGATGCATTTGGCCCATGTCCAGTTTTATGCTTATGGCAATGAAGGCGCGCGCGGTTTTTCGTCAGCGGCAGCTCAGCTGTTGGATGGTTTTCGCCGCCATCCCAATATCACCATGGATGTCGGACAGGTATTGTTCGGCCAGACCGTGACCATCTCCGGCGACGTGATAGCCCAATACAGCCGGCATGGGGACGCCAGCCCCAACAAATGGGTCATGTGGGATGCTGAGTGCGAAGGCTCAGGCGGCGTGGTGCCTTACGGTTATCGGCAAACCAGTTTCGTCAATAGCCTACAATGGGCCATAGGTTTAGAGATGTTTCTGCTGGCAGAAGATCCTGGACGAGTGTTTTTTACCACCGACCACCCCAACGGAGCGCCGTTCACTTGCTACCCGCAACTGTTCAGATTGTTGATGGATTACCAGTATCGCTTGGCTTGCCTGGAAAGAATACATCCGGATGTGGTTGCCATGACATTACTGAAAGACCTTAAAAAAGAGTTCTCCCTCTACGAAATTGCCGTGATGACACGCACGGCCGCAGCCAACTTGCTAGGGTTATACGATCGAGGTCATCTAGCACCCGGTGCAATTGCGGATATCGCTGTCTATACCCGTCAAGATAACAAGGAAGCCATGTTCGATCGGGCGGCGCTAGTATTTAAGAATGGCCGCCTCGTGGTGCGTGACGGTGAAGTGGTAGAGCGTATTCGTGGGACTGCTCAGATGATTTATCCAAGCTATGATCCAGGCATCAAACGCACGATTAAAAACCATTTCGACCGATTTTATAGTCTATCCCTAGAAAATTTTACAATTAAAGATGTTGATTTCGTCCAACGAGACCAAGAACGCTTCGTTGTACATGATTGTCGCAGTTAATCATTGAAAAATATTAAACAAAATACTAATGAGGTTGTTCTAGATGAAAAACATCATGAATAAATTTGAATTACTGATAGCATGGCTTGCTACTCACGCCGGCGCCCTGTACCGCTTTATTGGCAGTGTAACAGTTTCTATTATATTGGGCATACCTACTTTGGTGTTGTTTGGCGATACACTGTTGTCGCTGCTCGGACATGCTCTCGCGGTGCTGGGACATAGTTTGCATTTGCTATTTGAGCTTTTTGAATCTATAACTGGACATATCCTCGAGGAGGCTTTTCATCTGCATAAGAGAACAGCGGAAATTATTTTTTTCTGGAGTAGCATGGCGGTGGCCATTGGCTTATCGTGGTATCTTTCGCGCAAGGCGCATATTGCCGCGCTACGCGCAGTCACCACAGCTCGAGAACGACGGATCGAGCTGGAGGAATCATCTAAAATCATAATTGGAATTCGTATTGCACTTATCATCAGTTCGCTAAGTGCGACCCTTTATTTTTTCAACTAATGCCATAGGTATTTACGGAGCTGATATTAATGTCATTCGAGCGGCTGGCCTATACGCAACCGATATTTCCGGCAAACTAATTTTTACAACCAGCACAATCAATTTAAATAATTAATCTCTATGTCGCATTTACTTAATTGGACTGAACTACTTAAAGATATTGTCGGTATGTTTGCGATTCTTAATCCCTTAGGTGCAATCCCGATTTACCTGACTATGACCGCCCATAAATCAATAGTCGAAATGCGCCATATAGCCGCTAAGGCGTCAATTGCTGTTGGCGTTATATTAATTATTTCGATCTGGGCCGGTAATTTACTATTACAGTTTTTCGGTATCGGTATGCCCGCCTTCCGCATTGCCAGCGGTCTTTTAGTGATGCTCATCGCGATTTCAATGTTTCAAGCCAAAATAAGCCAGGCAATACATACCCATGCAGAAGCGCTAGAAGCGGAAGATAAAGAAGGTATAGCCGTGGTGCCTCTGGCGATTCCTTTGCTGGCAGGGCCCGGTGCAATCAGTCTGGTCATCGTCAATGCAGAGCAGATGTCCCATTGGACTGATAAAGCAATGATTAGCTTAGTGTCTGTATTTTTAGCCGGCGTTGTGTGGATAATTTTAAGCTTGGCAGTGCCTTTAGGAAAGCGATTAGGTACGGCCGGCATTAACATAGCAACCCGGATTATGGGACTCCTGCTGGCAGCCATGGCGGTTCAGTTTATTGCCAACGGTTTGATTGCGTTGTTTCCAGCATGGACGCATGTGTGAGTCAATCTGCAATTTCTTATACAATGACGGACAGTGGCTTTAGGCTACTTTATAACTTCCCAATTTTAGACCTGTCAAACAGGCACTTTTTTGGGATGTATCTACCATCGGTGTTCACAAGGAAAACGGCCACACTGAACACATATAAAAAACGGTAGTGGATGAAATCTGTAATCATCTGTAAATATCAAGTCCAAACTCAACTTTATTAGTTAGTAATCCGATGACCTTATCATGCATCAATTCCAGCTTCGAAAAGCAAATTGTTTTGCGTACCAGACGTTTAATCCACGTCCTAAAGTTTAGGTTTTTACGTTCTATTTTTGGGTATTGCGCTTACCAACTTCATGCTTGTCGGCATCGAGATGGGGTTCATAGGCACCCCAATCATCTGTGTAGTACCGTTTGATGCCAAATGGTTCAAGTAACACTTTAAGTTTTTGAAAAACCATATCCTTACGCTTGCCGAACATACAGGCAAGCACGGTGTTGGTAGCGTGATCAACAGTGTGCCAGAGCCAACGTTGGTTGGATTTATTACCGACATAAGACCACTGTTCGTCGAGTTCTGCCTCACACCCCGCGTCCTCTAGTCTAACGTTCAGTTCGCCGTTGGCACTTAACTCAACTATTTTGGGATTAACCTGAACAAGACTGATGGCTTTATTTCTTAACGTGTTAATAACCGTATTCTTATCGATTTTTAGCACACGACCCGTATCACGAATTTCACTGCCATTGATTGCCATATCAATCACCCGCTCCTTTATGCCTGGCTCGCAGGCTCGGTAACGATATTTCAGCATAAAGGTTTTAGTTGGGCAATCTGGCTCTTGGCAACGGTAACTACGAAATGGAAGGGATTCAAGTAGTCACTCGAAAATCAAATTTTTTAGTCGCCGCTTTATACGTGAATGCACACCTCCGAATTTAATCCAAGGTTATAACTTTAGTTGCAGCTTATGGTGTAAAAATTGCAGCTTATGAGTGCCAAGGTGCAGCTTATGGGGTAACCCACACAAGTTTTGGGTTGCGTACCCTCATCATCTCAACCACACTTACTATCGCCGCAATTCAAACAGGTCATACAGCCATCCATTAACACCAGGGCTTTGGTTTGGCATTTTCCGCAGAGCAGGGCTTTGGCAGGAAAGCTGCCGGATTCATCCAGCGTTGACGTGTCGTTATGGATGGCTTCAAATTCCTTGCGTTTGGCGGCCAGGAATTTTTTTTGATGATTATCCATATCATGGGTTTGGAGCATACCGATTTTTTTGAGATGTTGTTCAATGGTACAGCCAATCTCGGCGACTAATGACGGCATAAAGACGCCGCCCTTTTTAAAGTATCCGCCTTTGGGATCAAAAACGGATTTAAGTTCTTCAACCAGAAAGCAGGAATCACCGCCTTTACGAAATACGGCAGAGATAACCCGGGTCAGCGCCAGTACCCACTGAAAATGTTCCATGTTTTTGGAGTTAATAAATACCTCATACGGGCGGCGCTCTTCGTACTCGGTATCCATATTCAAAATCATGTCATTGATGGTGATATACATCGCATGCTCTGATTGCGGGGTTTTGATCTTGTAAGTTGAGCCAAACAGGATTTCAGGACGCGCTACATTTTCATGCATACTTTCGCGGTCTTGTAGTTGAGCTTCCGCTTTGGCTTGTTCGGCGTTAATTTTGTCTTCGTTACTGATAACTTTGTAGCTAATAATTTTTTTGTTGATTGCGTATGCCATGATCTTTTTCCTGATAGGTTCTGTGCAGTCAGGGCAATCACAAGGGATTGTCCTGACAAGGGATTAAAATTTACCGTAATAGCCTTCTTTTAAGGCATCAAATAAATTTGCTGCACTGTGCATTTCGCCATCATATTCAACTTCATCATTACCTTTAAGCTCTATCACTTCACCGTCTTCAAGGGTAAATTGATAGGTGGTATTTTCCAGATCAGATTCTTTAACGAGTACGCCTTGAAAAACTTCAGGGTTAAAGCGGAACGTGGTGCAGCCTTTCAGGCCTTTGTCATAAGCATATTCGTAAATAGACTTAAACTCTTCGTAAGGAAAATCAGTGGGCACATTGGCAGTTTTGGAGATGGAAGAATCTATCCATTTCTGCGCGGCAGCCTGGATATCCACGTGTTGTTTTGGGCTAACGTCATCAGCGGCGATAAAGTAGTCCGGTAATTGTTGTTCCACGTTTTCACTGTAAGGCATGGCATTGGCATTGATCATTTCCCGATAGGCCAACAATTCAAAAGAAAATACATCAATTTTCTCTTTGGATTTTTTACCGGCACGAATCACATTACGAGAGTAATGATGGGCAAAGCTGGGTTCTATACCGTTGCTGGCATTATTGGCAAGAGACAGGGAAATAGTGCCGGTTGGTGCAATAGAGCTGTGATGGCTAAAACGTGCACCGGTTTCAATCAGATCGCTAATCAATTCGGGTTCTTCTTTAGCCAGTTGCTGCATATAGCGGCTGTATTTTGCGAGTAATAATTTGCCGGGAACTTCATCGCCCACTTTATAACCATCGGTAATCATTTCAGGGCGTTTATGCAACATTTCACCGCTAACGGTAAATAATTGCTCCATAATGGGGGCAGGGCCTTTCTCTTTTGCCAAGGATAATCCGGCTTTCCAGCCTTCTACGGCTAAAACTTTGGTGACTTCTTCGGTAAAGTCAACGGAAGGGGCGTCACCGTATTTCATGCCCAGCATGGTAACGGTTGAACCCAACCCTAAATAACCCATGCCATGCCGACGCTTGCTAATAATTTCTTCACGTTGTTGAGGCAAGGGCAGGCCATTAATTTCGACAACATTATCCAGCATACGGGTAAAAATATTGATGGCTTTGCGATAAGTTTCCCAATCAAAATGCGCGTCTTTGGTAAAAGGTTTCTTAACAAAACGGGTCAGGTTGATGGAGCCTAACAAACAACTGCCATAAGGCGGCAATGGCTGCTCTCCGCAAGGGTTGGTAGCGCGAATCTTTTCACAAAACCAGTTATTATTCATTTCGTTAACTTTGTCGATTAGGATAAATCCCGGTTCGGCATAATCGTAAGTGGAACTCATAATAATGTCCCACAACCGACGCGCGGGAATGGTTTTGGTTATTTTGCAGGCGATCAGGCCGTCATTATTGATGACATAGCCGTCCGTGGCAGGTAGCTCACGCCAGAGGATTTTAGTCTTATCAGTTAAGTCCAGCTTATCCAGTTGGACTTCTTTTTCGGTCACCGGAAATGATAGTGGCCAAGGCAGATCATTTTTTACCGCCTGCATAAATTCTGTGGTAATCAGCAGTGATAGGTTAAATTGGCGTAAACGGCCATTTTCACGTTTGGCGCGAATAAATTCCACGACATCGGGATGACCGACATCAAAAGTGGCCATTTGTGCGCCGCGCCTTCCACCTGCTGACGAGACGGTAAAACACATCTTGTCATAAATATCCATAAACGATAGCGGTCCTGAAGTATAAGCGCCGGCTCCCGAGACATAAGCATCTTTGGGTCTTAGGGTTGAAAATTCATAGCCTATCCCGCAACCGGCTTTAAGCGTTAATCCCGCTTCGTGCACTTTACCCAGAATATCATCCATGGAATCGGCGATAGTACCAGAAACCGTGCAGTTAATGGTTGAGGTCGCGGGTTTATGCGCCAATGCACCGGCATTGGAAATAATACGGCCAGCAGGGATAACGCCCTGACGTAATGCCCAGAGAAATTCTTTGTAATATTGTTCCTGTTTATTTTTGCCTTTTTCTACGCCGGAAAGTGCTTTGGCAATACGTTGATAAGTTTCATCAATAGAGCCATCAAGGGCGACACCATCTTTGCTTTTTAAGCGATATTTTGTATCCCAAATATCCATTGAAGCGTCTTGAAAAGGGATTTCCGTGACGGTATTGGGGATGGCATGAAGATGTGCTGACATGAGTGATATTCCTTGCCGTAGCGGCTTAAACAAGTGAAAAGAAACCATAAATCAGCACCTTAGGTGCTTGTAGGATTCAGGCTTTAGAATCTATATGTAGATGTTTTTTAAATTATTGGCACAATATATAGTGTTTTTAAGAAAAGACAATCGTTTTTTAGGGCAGAAAAAAACACTAAAAAAAAGCCTGTCCAGGTGCTTGTTTTTTAAGGCCTGGTTTTTTTTATTACTGGGTTGGCATAAAAAAAAGCGCATTATTGACTGTTTTGGTTGCCGTGTTTGCGGAGGGTGAAAAACAGTGACAAGTGAGGTCATAATAATCAGGAGTTTTACTTT
Organism: Methylobacter sp. S3L5C; assembly: GCF_022788635.1. Taxonomy (NCBI): domain Bacteria; kingdom Pseudomonadati; phylum Pseudomonadota; class Gammaproteobacteria; order Methylococcales; family Methylococcaceae; genus Methylobacter; species Methylobacter sp. S3L5C. The sequence goes on from NZ_CP076024.1 coordinate 2,726,307, forward strand.
TTTATTTAAGCAGGTAGTGTGTATAGCTACGATGCCGGTCAGAGTTTGTAACTTCTACTGAAACGTTTGAAGATTTTAGTCGCTTTCAAAACCTGAGTGACGAGGTTACAAGCCCAAGCCCTGTCACGCTTCGCGGTCTACGTCTATTTTTTTAGTGGTTTACCGGTTTTTATAGTGTGGGGTTGAATATCGCCTTAGGTATTCGCTTGTTGTCTTACCGCAATAGCTTCGTGTAAGGTCGAAAAAATAAACTCGTCGCCAATTGCGGAAGTAATACCATGGCGATTCATATCGGCTCGCAGGTAAGTGTTGACGCGGCCAAAAACCAGGGTGACACCGTAGCGTTTTAGATCAACACACAAATCCAGCAAAGAGCGCGCGGCGGAGTAATCAATATCGGTCATCGCGCCGGCATCAACGATAAACCAGCGTACCGGGGTTGGGGCATGTTCTATCAATGCACGTACTTCATCAGCGAAGCGGTTGTCGTTGGCGTAGAACAAATCTGCACCGAATCGATAAACAACCAGGCCGGGCTCTGTCTCAATACCGGGTAGTGCCGAAATGGGTAACCACCGACCGCTATTATCGGGTGTTAGTACCATGGTATGTGGACGATAGCTGTGTTGAACATGCCGGAGTAGCGACAATGTTACCGCCAGCAGGATGCCTTGTTCAAGCCCGACCAGTGCCACTACGACAGCCGTAATAATGGCTAAATTGAATTCACCGGGACTCTCGCTGCGAATATCACGCAGACTTTTAAAATCGATAAGCCCGATAGCAATAGTAAAAACAATGCCGGCGAGTACACTGCGGGGCAGGTATTGTAGCGGTCCGGTAAAAAACAACAGTACCAGCAATACGATACCGGCAAATACGAGCTGTGCCATTTGGCTGCGAGCACCCGCGAGGTCAGCCATTGCGGTCTGGGTAGGACTGCCATTGACCACAAAAGCACCGGATAAGGCCGCCGCCGTATTTGCCGCCGCTAAGCCCAGAATATCAGCATCCTCATCGACTCGTTCGTGATGACGGACTGCAAAGACACGCGAAGTTGCTGCACTTTGGGCAATAATGATGACAAAACAGGATAAGGCGATAGGGACAAGTTTAAGTAATTCGTCCCAGCTTACGGCAGGAAAATTTAGCGATGGTAATCCACCAGGCACCGGTCCGATAACGGCGATGCCGTAGTCGGAAAAATGGTAAGTATAACTCGCACCGATACCTGCCATCACTACAATCAAGGGTATAGGCAGCTTGGGCAGAAAGTGGCGACAGCCAAGGATACTGCTTATCACCAACGCCGATATGACGAGTGTAGGAAAATTTACCTGTCGTAGTCCATCGACAACCTGTTGGAGTTGTTCAATCGTTTTGTGCGTATTGACGGGTATGCCGGATATTTCTCCCAGCATGGCGATGATGATCTGGAAGCCTACACCGGTAAGAAAACCAACCAATACGGTACGTGAGAGAAAATCAGCGAGAAAACCCAGCTTGAAAATTCGGGCCAGCAACAGCAGCGCTGCAGTTATAAGCGCAACCATACAGACTAACGTCATATATTTCACGCTGGCTTGGGGTGCCATGCCGGACAGTCCACTGGAGAAAATAGCTGCAGTGGCTGAATCGGCAGCAACCACAAGATGGCGCGAGGAGCCAAAGATGGCAAACATAAGCAACGGCAGTAATGCCGTGTAGAGGCCGGTTATTGCTGGCGTCCCGGCGATTCGGGTATAACCCAGCACCTGCGGAATGTTCATCGCAGCCAGAGTCACACCGGCAATGGCATCGCGCATGATGCCACTCCGATTTAACGGTCGAAGACCTGAGAAAAAAATCAGCCGCATCGTCAGCTCCGAGGTTGGGTATTCGGTTGCCTACCCGTCAGTACTAGTGAGTTAGGTTACATTATCAAGATTTACTATTCTTGTTAAGCGGGTCATTCCCTTTACCTGCCTGTTTTTGCTCGGCAATATGGTACTTGTTACGAATTGCTTCCATATCCACATGCGTCGGTGGCAGCTTTAATCCCATTTCGTCAAGCGTATCGGCAATAATTTCCGAAATGGCAAGATTACGAAACCATTTGTGGTTTGCGGGAATAATGTACCACGGTGCGTGTTGGGTACTGGTTTTTTCCAGGGCATCTTCGTAAGCTGCGATATATTTTGGCCATAATTCGCGTTCAGAGTAATCGGCATCGGTGATTTTCCAGTTTCTGGCAGGATCATCCAGGCGCTGTTTGAAACGTTCCAATTGTTCTTCCGGACTGATGTGCAGAAAAAACTTCAGAATCCGGGTACCGTTACTTGAGAGCATTTTCTCAAAATCGTTGATTAAGTCGTAGCGTTTTGACCAGATTGATTTTTTCGCCAGCTTATGCACACGTACAACCAGTACATCTTCATAGTGGGAACGATTAAAAATGACTATTTCGCCTTTGCTCGGAGTGCGCTGGTGTGCCCTCCAGAGGAAATCATGAGCCGCTTCTTCTTTACTCGGTTGCTTAAAGCCGAATACGGAGGTTCCTTGCGGGTTCATGCCACTAAATAAATGCCGTATTACGCCATCTTTACCGGCGGCATCAAGTGCCTGCAATACCACCAGCAGTGACTGATCACCATCGGCATAAAGCAGGTACTGTAGCTTGTCCATACGGCCAACGTGTTCCTGTATCTTGGTTAGTGCCTTTTCGTGAGATTCGTGCTGGTCAGTGTAGGCAGGATCAATTTTGTCCAGGTGAATTTTTTCACCGGGTTTAACCATAAATTTTTTGCTGTAGCTCATATTCATACACCCCTTATTTTATGAATTGCTTAAAATCTCTAGCTGCATAAGTTAGGCAAATATTAGCATAATGTTTTATCGGAACACACATTTAGTGTAGATGCCAGGAGGCTGGATAATTTGTCAAAATCTATCGGCTTAAGCAGGTAATGATTAAACTCCGTAGATTTTAAAAAGTTAATGATAATTTTTTCTGTGCTGGAAAAATACCCTTAATCAACCAGAAAATCGCCGCTTTGATGCTGCCACATGGCGTAGTATTTACCTTTTTTGGCAAGTAATTGTTGATGTGTGCCTTGTTCGATGATGCGGCCTTTTTCCAGAACGATAATACGATCCATCTTTAAGATAGTTGATAGTCGGTGGGCGATCACAATCGCCGTTTTATGTTTTATCAGTTCAAAAATAGCGACCTGTATTTTTTTTTCTGTGAGTGAATCCAGTGCACTGGTTGCTTCATCCAACACTACGATAGGTGCATCTTCAAGAAAGGCTCGGGCAATAGCAATACGTTGTCTTTCACCTCCTGAAAGCTTTACGCCACGTTCTCCTACCAGTGTATCAAAAGTATCAGGTAAACCATTGATAAACTCCAGGCAACGGGATTTTTGGGCAACAGCAATAAGCTGCGCTTCTGAAATGTTGGCACCCAGGGTAATATTATCGCGTATCGAACGATGAAATAAATCTGGTTGCTGGGGCACCATGGATATTTGTTGACGTAAAGTTTCCAAATTAAAGGCTTTGGCATCAATACCGTCAAAAGTTACCGTGCCTTTCTGGGGGTCAAGAAAGCGAAACAGCAGCTTGGTCAAGGTTGATTTACCTGAACCGGATTGACCGACTATGGCGATTTTTTCACCGGCTTTTATCGTTAAGGAGAAATCTTTAAATAGCGGTGTCTGGCGAGTATTTGTCTCATTATAGGTAAAACAAAGTTTGTTAAAGCTGATTGCACCTTTGCTGATGATAAGCGGAAGCGCATAATCGGTATCTGCTTCAATATCGTCTTGTCTGAAAATTTCGGCCATTTCGGACGCATCAGCCAAAGCGGTAAAAAAAGTTCTGAAATTACGACCAAACTCCCATAAACGTTGGATCAGTATGAGCATAATCGACTGAAATAAAACAAACTCACCGACCTGAAAAATACCGGTTGTCCATTTTTGGATCATTAAATAAACCAACAGTAATTCAATACCAAAAGTCATGATGCCTTGTACGGCAAAAGAGATAAAGGTAAACAGCCAGGCTATTTTCTTTTTTTTATAAACAAAATCCGACGCTTTGTTGATACGTGCTTGTTCGTTGGCTTCCATGGCAAAGCTTTTGACAATAAAAATATTGCTGATGGCATCTGAATACACGCCGCCAACAATAGAATCGGCTTCTGAAACCGCTTGATCAAAACGCATTTTCCAGATTGAATAGACGATATTCCAGCTGATAAAAAGCCCAACCCAGATCAGAAAATAGAATGCGAATTCAGGCTGTTGCTGGTAAAAGATGGTGAATGAAATGACTATCGCCAGAATATTCATGTAAAACTGGAATAAAAACCAGTCCATAATGGTTTCAAAGGAGCGTGAAAAACGATTGGCTTGTTTGATTAAACTGCCTGAAAAACTATTCTCGAAAAAGACATATTTTTGTTTTTTAAGGACATCAAAACAGCGTTTTTCCAATAAATTAATACCGCCGCCATCAAGCGGAATAATAGCGATTTCAAGTAATCGCCATGATACCCAGACACCGGCATAAATAAAGCCAATCTGTTTTAAATTTTCCAGTAATAGCGCCAGCGTCGCTTCGGAATAGGGCGCCGCCAGTTCATTGGCAATGTTTTTATAGTAAACAGGGGCTGATAAATCCAGTGTAATAGAGCAACCCAGAGCGAATAAAGCCATAAAGAAATAGCCTTTTTTCTGCCAGACAACCTTGCAGTATTCTTTAAATATTATATCCATTATTTATGTTGCTTGATTATTTGCTTGTTTTGTTTCAGGATTCAATGTGGAGAATATTTTGTGGCATTGCATCAAATCCAGTATACAGTAGATAGGCGGCATTTGATTTTAGCAAAGCCCATTCTTTAATAATCGTTAAAGCATTATTTTTGTAACAACACAGAGCGTGTAACCTTGAATAATTTATCGACGCCACCAGAAAACCGGCAAGCTATCGGTACCATTGTTGAAGTTCATGGTCCGGTGGTAATTATTGATTGCACGCAGTTGCCACCATTACGTCAGGCTTTATGTACTTGCTTTGATCACGGCTGCTATCTGTTTGAGGTTCATCAACATCTTGATGAACGTCATGTCAGGGCAATTACCTTGCATGGCACGGCAGGTTTAAGTCGGGGCATCATTATTTATGATACCGGTGCACCCTTGCAGATTCCGGTATCGGAACAATGTCTGGGCCGCTTGTTAAATATCTTTGGCGAGCCGCTGGACGGGTTGCCAGCCTTGGTAACAAATGAATTTCGTAACATTCATACAAAACCGTTGCCATTATCGCAAGCCATAGGAATCAGCGGGATTTTGGAGACGGGTATTAAAGTCATCGATTTATTATGTCCTTTTGTTAAAGGCGGCAAAACCGGTTTATTCGGTGGGGCAGGGGTAGGGAAAACCGTTCTGGTTATGGAATTTATTCATGCGGTTTCTGCCATTCATAAAGGGGTTTCCGTTTTTGCCGGGATTGGCGAACGTATCCGCGAAGCCCACGAGTTGTGGCGTGAAATGCAGCAAGCGGGTGTCATGCAGGATACCCTGATGGTCTTCGGGCAAATGGATGAGTCGCCCGGGGTGCGTTTTCGGGTGGGTTTGTCGGCCTTAACTTATGCCGAATATCTGCGCGATACCTTGCATAAAGAAGTCTTGTTTGTCGTCGATAATGTCTTTCGTTTTGTTCAGGCCGGCAGCGAAATATCCAGTCTGCTGGGGCGTATGCCTGCTACGGTGGGTTATCAGCCAACACTGACGACTGAAGTTGCTGAACTGGAGGATAGAATACTGTCCACGAGGCAGGGCGCCATTACTTCGGTACAGGCCGTTTATGTACCTGCCGACGATATGACTGACCCTGCGGTTAGTGCGATATTGAGTCATTTGGATACGATCGTTATTTTGTCCAGAGATCAGGCCAGTAAAGGTATTTATCCGGCTGTCGATCCTTTGCGCTCAAGTAGTAAATTGATGGATAAGCATACGCTGGGTAATCGCCATTATACGGTAGCTCAAAGCGTCCGTGAGCATCTTGCACGTTATCATGAACTCGAAGATATTATTGCCATGTTGGGTATTGAAGAATTATCCGAGGTTGATCGTAAAATCGTGATGCGTGCCCGTAAATTACAACGTTATTTGACCCAGCCCTTTTCAGTGTTAGCCCGGCATACCAAACAAACCGGCGTGTCAGTGACGCTGGAACAAACGTTAACAGATTGTGAAGCTTTCTTGGCCGGGAACCATGATGATTTATCCGAAGAGCAATGCTATATGCGTGGCTCCATGCAGGAAAGTTAATGCACTCATTTGTATTGAATCTGTTTGATGCAACACATGAGCTGCGTATTGCCGGCGTTACTTCTTTTGTCGGTGAAGATGCCTCGGGGTATTTTGGAGTTAAGCCCAATCATGCACGGTTTATGACCACACTGGTTTTTGGCTTGGCGCGTTTTAGTTTGGGAGCAGACGATTGGCAGTATTTGGCTCTGCCCGACGCTGTTATTTATTTTAACAATAACGAGTTAACGATCAGCACACGACATTTCTTGATAGATACCGATATTGAACGGATCAGTGTTTTATTGGAACAGCAATTAATAACCGAGGAAGAAAATTTGCATGCGACGCGGGAAAGTTTGCATCGTATGGAACAGGCGATCTTTAAGCGTATGTTGGCGCTTAAACGTAAAATAGTATGGCAAGCTTAAATATTTATATGGCACTATATTTTTTTATTTGAGATAGCACTTTATTGTAATCAGAGTAGCATTGCTGTTAGATACCGGGAACGGTAAACAGGTTTTTCTACCGCCTTTTATAGTGATTATGAATAATCAACAGCGTCTCAAAAAAAAGATTGAAAGTCAGCTTAAACGCATTAAAAAAGCCGAACATGACAGGCCGAATTTATTATCACAAACGGTTTATATCGGCACTTTGGGTCTGGTAATGGTGTTACCCATAGTTGGTGGAGTTTATCTGGGGCATTGGCTGGATGGTCAGCTGGAAGGTTACTCAACACGTTGGACGTTGAGTTTATTGTTTACCGGCCTGGTTATCGGGATTTTTAACATGTATTTTCTGATTAAAGACAAATAGACAAATGCTCTTTCCTTCTGGAGAGGGCTTTCAAAATAAAATGAGACAAAATCATGGATCATGAATTTTCATTTGTTTTAGGACCCGTAGTCATTGGTGCATCAATCATTACTACGTGGGGAATTATGGGAGTCATTACGGTGATAGCCTGGTTTTCAACCCGGCACTTGGAGATGTTGCCCAATTCGTTACAAACTATGGTGGAAGGTATTGTCGCGACTATTGATGACGCCATAATTGCTGTTGCGCCTGAGCATGGTCGGCAAATAATGCCTTTTATCGCTTCCCTTTGGCTGTTTCTGATTATTGCCAATCTGGTAGGTTTAATTCCCGGTCTGGATTCGCCTACTCGTGATCTTTCGGTAACTTCGGCACTGGCTGTTTTAGTCTTTTTTTCGGTACACTGGTTTGGTATAAAAACACTGGGATTAAAAAATTACCTGCATCATTACCTGACACCCAGCCCGATTTTGCTGCCTTTTCATATTATTAGTGAATTTACCCGTACTCTGGCGCTGGCAATTCGGTTATTTGGCAATATGATGAGTCTGGAAATGGCTGCGATGTTGATTTTACTGGTGGCCGGCTTTCTCGCACCGATTCCCATTTTGATGTTACATATTATTGAAGCGTTGGTACAGGCCTATATCTTCGGTATGCTGGCACTTATTTATTTGGCAGGAGCCATGCAATCCCAACAACTTAATTCACCGGAGTAAATTATGACTGATATCGCCTTGATCGTTTTGGGTTCCAGCGTTGCGGCAATTATCGGTATCGCTTTGGGGGTCATGTTACCTGCGTTGGCGATGGGTAAAGCCATCAGTAGTGCGCTTGATGCCTTATCCCGGCAACCGGAATCCGAACGTTCAATTATGCGTACCTTATTTATCGGCTTGGCCATGATTGAATCACTGGCGATTTATTGCCTGGTGATTATCTTGATTGTCTTGTTCAGAAATCCATTGCTTGAATATATTTTTAAATAAAGATACAAGGCAAAAGGCAAAGAGTGACCGTTGGAAATCAGATTTTTACCTTTAGCCTGTTCTTCGTGCAGTCGTTCGTGGTGAAAAATTTTTTATTCAATACTTAAAGTCTATGGAATTTAATTTATCCACCTTTATCCTTGAAATTATCAATTTTCTGATTCTGATCTGGATTTTGCAACGCCTTTTTTATAAACCTTTGCTGGCAGTTATTGCCAGGCGTAAGCAATTTATTGATCAAGCACTTGCCGATGCAAAAATGCTGCAACAGCAGGCAGAAGAACAGCACAGCCTTTATGAAAATCGCCAAAAGCTGTGGGAGCAGGAAAAACAAGCGGCTTTTACTGCTTTGCATCAGCAAATTGACGTCGAGAGAAAAGCGCAAATGGTTCAGCTGAATAATGATCTTGAGCAGGAGCGGCAAAAAAATAAGGTAACGCTCCAGCGTCAGCAGCAAGAACTTCAACGTCAAGCCGAAAAGCAGGCATTACAAAATGGTGCCCGCTTTGCCGGAATGCTGCTAAAAAGATCAGCCAGTCCTGAGTTGGAGGCACGCTTATTTTTCTTGTTATTAGATAACTTAAAGACGTTACCGGCAGCCTGTACCTTGTGTCTGCAATTATTGGGAACCAAAAAATCGGTGCCGATTAAAATAACCAGCGCCTATCCTTTAACGGCTGATTTGCGGTTACCGTTGGAACAAAAGCTGGGCTTGTTAATTAACAGTCCAATTAATTTTCAATATCATCAGGATGCAGAGTTGATCGCCGGGGTGCGAATGGATATAGGCGCTTGGGTCTTAAACGTCAACCTGCAACATGAGCTGATTGGTTTTGCTGAGATTGCCAATGACGCTGAGTAAACCGGAAACTTTTGGCAGTCTGTTGGATAAGCAGGCAGATTGGCTGGTTAACTATCAGTTGGGGTTGCGTGTTACTGAACAAGGTACTGTGGTTGCCGTCGGTGACGGGATTAGTTGGATTAAGGGTTTGCCATCAGCGGCTATCGAAGACATTCTGATTTTTGCCGATGGTAGTCGAGGAATGGTGTTTGATCTTAACCGTGACAGAATCGGTGCTATTTTATTGTATGAAACCGAAACCCTGACGTCAGGTACGACTGTTTTTCTTGCCCGACACTCGCTCAGTATACCGGTCGGCGATGAGTTTTTAGGCCGGATTATTGATCCGTTGGGAACACCGCTGGATGGTCTGCCATCACCAACCCCGGTAGGTCGTGAAAATCTGGAAAAAGGCTCGCCGGCCATTATTGCCCGGAATTTTGTTAATAAACCGCTCTACACCGGGATTAAAATTATTGATACGCTCATTCCCATCGGCAAAGGTCAGCGACAATTGATTGTGGGTGACGAAGGGTTGGGCAGAAGTTCAATTGCCATCGACACGGTTATTAATCAAAAAAATCAAGATGTTATTTGTATTTACGTGTTGATTGGCCAGAAGCGTTCGGCCGTCGTTAGCACTCTGGAAACCTTGCGTAATCATGGTGCGCTGGACTATACGGTTTGTGTGGTCGCCGAAGCCAGTGCGTTGCCGGGTTTACAATATATCGCGCCATTTGCAGGTTGCGCACTCGCCGAATACTGGATGGCACAGGGCCGCGACACCCTGATTATCTACGATGATTTATCGACCCATGCCAGAACCTATCGTGAGCTGTCTTTGTTGCTACGCAGGCCCCCTGGGCGTGAAGCTTATCCCGGCGATATTTTCTTTGTCCACTCCCGTTTACTGGAGAGGTCAACCAGTTTGAATGTCGAAAACGGGGGCGGGAGCATGACTGCATTGCCAATAGTCGAAACCAGGCAGGGCGAAATTGCCGCCTATATCCCGACTAATCTTATTTCTATTACCGACGGGCAAATATATCTGGATAATGATCTGTTTGTCTCAGGGTTTCGTCCTGCTATCGACATTACCAAATCGGTATCACGAATAGCCGGTAATGCTCAACATGCCAATATCAGCAATCAAGCCGGACAAATGAAACTGGATTATTTACAGTTTTTGGAACTTGAATCTTTTACCCGTTTTGGTCAGCGCTTGGAAGCCTCTATGGAACTACGAATTAAACGCGGACGTCTGTTACGGGAAATTTTAAAACAGGACCGCTTGACGCCACTCAGCAGTCTTTTTCAATTAGCCTGGCTGATAGCGTTTAATAACGGGGTATTTAATAAGTCAGAGCCTAAAGAGCTTATGGGCTATCTGGGGCTTATTAGTCAGGGTATTAACGGCACCGACTTAACCTTAGATAGCAGTCCTGAACAATGGCGGCAAGCCGTCAGCGAGTGGCTTAATAGTGACGCCAGACAGCCATGAGCCAAAGCCATGAACTGCAATTGCATATCGCTCAAATGGAGGAGATACGCAGCATTTTAAATGCAATGAAAAATCTGGCGTTGCTTGAAATTCACAAGTTGGGGCGATTTCAAATCATGCAGGGTCAAGCGGTGATTAATATTGAAAATGCAGCCATGGATTTTCTGGATTTTTACCCGTTACCCGCCATTGATAAAAATGCCCTGTCTGTTGGTATTTTGGTGGGTGCCGAGCGTGGCTTTTGTGGTGATTTTAACGAAAGCCTGCTTGATACGCTTAACACAGAAACTTATGCCGGCATTATTGCCATTGGCAGCCGACTTGGTAACAAGCTGGCAGATAATTCGCCTGACCTTATTGCTGCAATTGCCGGTGCCAATGTCGCAGAAGAAGTACCAATTATTCTTAACCGTCTGATTGATAGCATCAGTTTATTATCGGTTGCCAAAGGCGACATTAATAAAGCGAACAAGACTACCTCGACACTACAGTTGACGGTTATTTATCACGATAACAGCTCAGGTCAAATTACCCGCAGGCAGATACTGCCGCCTTTTTCAGAGCAGCAACAACGATTACCTGCTTATGGAAACCCACCGTTACTTAATCTGGAGCCCGATGATTTTTTTGCTGATTTGGTCGATCATTACCTGTTTGCGGTATTACATGAGATTTTTTACCTGTCGTTAATGGCCGAAAACCAGCGTCGTTTACAGCATTTGGAAGGGGCTGTAAAACATCTGGATGATGAAACGGTCAATCTGCGCCGAAAATCCCAAATCTATCGTCAGGAAGAAATAACCGAAGAAATTGAAGTTATTTTGTTAAACTCGGAAATTAATTAAAAAGTAAAGTTAGGTATTAAGTAAATAATGGCAAAAAAAATCAAAACGGCGTTTGTTTGCGATCAATGTGGCGCAGATTATCCGCGTTGGGGTGGGCAATGTACCAGTTGCGGCGAATGGAATACGATTAAGGAAATCAGGCTGGGGTCAGCATCCACAGAGCATAGCAGTCGAACAGGTTATGCCGGGAGTCGCTCCGAGGTTAAGTTGTTATCAGATGTCAATTTGTCCCAAGCTGAACGTATTTCAACCGGTATTTCAGAATTTGACCGTGTTTTAGGCGGGGGTATTGTTACCGGTAGTGTGGTGTTGATTGGTGGTGCACCTGGGGCAGGAAAGAGCACTCTATTATTACAGGCGATTGCCAATATTGCCGATCGCTCGATTAGTGTTTTGTATGTGTCAGGTGAGGAATCCTTGCAGCAAATTGCTGAAAGAGCACACCGTTTAAAGCTGCCAGCCGCTAAAATGATGATGCTGATGGAAACGTCGGTGCAACGTATTTGTGACGTTTTGGATGAAATAAAGCCAAAAATTTTGGTGATTGACTCGATTCAGGTGATGCATACACAAGATACCGACTCTGCACCCGGCTCGGTTTCTCAAGTCAGGGAATCGGCAAGTTACCTGACGCAATATGCAAAAAAGCATCAGGTATCCATTTTTATGGTTGGGCATGTGACCAAGGATCAATCCCTTGCAGGGCCGATGACGTTAAGCCATATTGTCGACACGCAGGTGATGTTGGGTTCAACGGATGATGCGCGGTTTCGGGTGTTAAGGGCTGATAAAAACCGTTTTGGCAGTGTTGGCGAATTGGGTTTTTTTGCCATGGACAGCACCGGTCTTAAAGAAGTTAAAAATCCTTCGGCAATGTTTTTAAACCGGGCGGAAAAGCCGTCATCCGGCAGCGTGGTAACCGTATTATGGGAAGGTACGCGGCCTTTATTGGTGGAAATTCAGGCCTTGGTTACTGAATGTCAATATGGTAATCCAAGACGTCTGGCGGTTGGCTTTGATCAAAATCGTCTGGCCATGTTGCTGGCGGTACTTTATCGGCATGGTAATGTTTTTACCGGGCAGGATGAGATTTACGCCAATGTTGTCGGTGGTATTAAAGTCACTGAAACCAGTTCTGATTTGGCAATTGTGGTCGGGGTTGTTTCCAGTCTGAAAGATAAAGTGATACCGCATGATGTGTTCTTTTTTGGGGAAATTGGTTTGAGCGGTGAAATCAGACCCGTTGCCAATGGTCATGCGCGTCTTAATGATGCCGCAAAACACGGCTTTAAAAAAGCTGTAATTCCCAAAGCCAATGCCCCGAAAACGCCGATTAAGGGCTTGGAAATCCATGCCGTGTCGACACTTTCTGAAGCGCTGGATATTCTGGCGGAAATGTAGAAAGGCTATTCATCACGAAGACACGAAGGACACGAAGTTTTCTGTTTTTCTTCGTGATCTTCGTGTCTCGGCAATTGCTCCTGCATTGCTCTACCTCCTGCATAATCCACAGGGATGTGGTGAATGCAGATATTGCAGGAGCAAATATCTGTCCATGCAGTCGTTCGTGGTGATATTTTTAAAGTTTTTCGGGGTAACTGCTGTATTTAAAGCCCAGCGCTGCTTCCCAGTCATGCAGCATTGATAAAGAGACATTATTGGCAATTTCACTGGCGGTGAGTCCCGGACTCAATTCATCGGCGGGTTCTTCAGTTAAAATATTTGCAGAAACCAACTCAATTCCGGCTTTGTGGGCGTCAATGATTTCCTTGTGCCCGTCCTGAATATAGATAAAGCCGTTGTAAACAAAAACATTTACAGGTTGATTTGCTTGAGCTTCGTTATTGTTGGGTGCATCACCAATAAACTCTTTTATAGCATGTGTTGGTAATAATTTTCTGGGAGCTATCCACAGCGATGAATAAAAACCTTGTCTTAACCAGTCATCAAAACAAGCCTTTATTTTTTTTGCAATGGCTTCAGGAGAGGTATAAGAAGTATCAATGATCAGGTTGTAATTAGCGTACTTTCTAAAATTGATGTTATATAGCTGGTTAAATCGTTGGTCTTCAATTGTCTGGCGCTTCAGGTTATTTTCAAGCGTTATTTCCAGTGAAGGATTATTTTCGTCATTGCGTGACGCATTAAATACCCGTTCGGCACCGACAACTGCATCAACCGATAAAAAAACCTTAAAGGCAGTCGGGATAAAGTGCCAGGCCAGTCTGGAATCGAGGATTAAGTGATCTTTGGTTTTGCCGGTTTCAATGACATAAGAATCGATTTCATCATCAATACTACGGTCTGTTTGTGATATTTTATTCAGCTCCAGGGTGGTTACCCCACGTCTTTTTGCAATGGCGCGCTGGATGGTTCCAGTGCCGATGATGTCATAGTCAGTTAGCTGTTTTAGTGCCGTTGCCACAGAGGATTTTCCACTGCCAATATCACCTGACATCACAATAATCTTTTTCATACCGAGTTAACCTTTCGAGAATCGCCATCCGTGAGCGACTTTAAAAAAGCGCATATGGTAGCATTAATATGTACGTTAATGTGCAGCCAAGTAGAGTAATCAGCAGGAAAGCAGTCTGTACGCTGATAATTAGCGCTATTTATAACAAATCTGAGCAGTTTAATTATCCGGTTACTTGGTAAACCGGCAAGCGGGTGCTCCCGGAATGGGCGGTATAATCGCCCAGACATAAGGTAAAGCTTTGCCTCGTGGTGGATGCCCCCAGTTAAGTGAAAATTCTCCTTTTATTGTCGTTTGACTGAATAATACGGCATAAGCCTCTGGAATCGTTGCTGTTTTAAGCATCAAGACAAAAGCACCGCAAGCGGCTACGTCATGTGTGTTAACCCAGGGAGATTCTTCAGGGATATTGTCAATCAATAAAGTAGGTTCCGGGCGTACATGCAGCAACACATTACCACCGGTCCAATAATCCGATATTACAATTGTTAACGGTTGTTTTTGTTGCTCATGCCAAATTTCAGTGACTTTATTTGCCAAGGCTTCGCTGGGGAAGTTTAATCTCGCGGCACTACCAACCCAGGTTGGGTAGATGACAGCTGCCAGGAAGAAAAAAATCAGAATTAAAGCTTGTGTTAGCCATGTCAATCGACTGGCAAAAATTAATAATTGATCTTCATCAAAGCGATGAAAAAAGTATTTTGTTATTAATATGCCCGCAGGAAGAAAAAATGCGCTAACCCAGTTGCTGTTTAATGGCCCACCAGTTAATACCGGCATCATCATGGCCAAAATCAGTGGTGTTAATAATACAGTCAGTAAAAAGCCTAGGTCATGATCATCTTCAGGCAATTTGGATGATTTGGTTGTCATGATTTTAATAACGCCTTTCTTGCTTAAGTACCAAACCCCAAATAGCATGGGTAACATGAAACTTAAGCGAATTATTTGGCTGCCAAGAAATCCGGTGAGAATGCTTAGTCTGTTTTCTGATACCGTCAACTTATCATGAAGGTAGGTAAACGGCAGCCAGTTGTTCTCGGCAAGCCAGACAACATGAGGCGAGATGACCACCACGAACACACTGCTACTGATTAGCAAGCCACGAAGTACAAGAGAGTCAGTCCATAGTCGTTGCCAGATACTATAGATAAAAAAACTGGCCAGTACCAAGACGATGCTATATTTGGTGACCATTGCCAAGCCGCAAACAAGACCCAACAATAGCCAATTTGAGATGCGGGCAGGATTTTTGAGCGCACTATAAAAATAATATAATGCGGCCGCTGTAAACGGTAAGGAAACGGTGTTGTGGTTAAATGCAAATGCCCTGAAATTATGGTAAGCAATTAATGACGTAATCAGTACCGCAGTGATTGCCATTTTTTCTGACAACATTTGTTTGGCGAGCAGCCAAACATAAACCAGTCCTATTACACTGCAACTTTGGGCAGCCAGGGCTGTGAGCCCCATGGACGGTCCGCCGAACAGAATATTTAAGGCATGCAGTAAAGCAGATGGCAGCGGCGGGTGCTTATGGTATCCCCATTGCCAGCTTTGCGACCACACTACTTGCTCAATATTATCCAGTTCTGGAGCTAACGGCAGTAATATGGCAAGCAGGGTCCAGGAAATTAAGTAAATGGCAAAAAAAGCGAATAAGTCACGCTTATCTTTATTGCTTGTTATAAAGGAAAAATTATTCCTGATTAGCCTAAGCAGATCGTCCATGATGGTTTGATTTTTCACGTTATGTCAGTCAGGTTATGTAAAATAATTATTTTTTTTAATTATAGCGTATATCATAAAATAACCTGTTAGAAATGAGGGTTCAATGTAGACAGGCAATGTTGGTTATAGTGATTTCTTGGTAGCGATTCCTACACGGGCTTTGATCAGGTAATGCGGCCTGGCCTTAACTTCTTCATAAATTTTGGCGATATATTCACCAATAATCCCTAAGCTGATCATAATGAAGCTACCAATCAATAACAGGCAAATAATAATTGTAGCGAAGCCTGAAACGGCTTGACCGTTTATTAAAGAAATTATGGTATCGCCAGCGACGAAAAATCCCAGTATCAAGGTTACAAATCCCAAAAAAGTCACAATTCTTAATGGTAACGACGTGAAAGAGGTCAGTGCTGTAATTGATAATTCCAATAGCGACCAGAAAGACCATTTGCTTTCATCGCCCTGGCGACTGGCGACGTCGAAATAAATATAAGCTTCTGAAAAACCCAACCAACTGGTCAGGCCACGAAAAAATCGCTCCCTTTCAGGAAGTCTGTGAACAATAATCTCGACGATTTCTTTATCTAACAATTTGAAGTCGGAAGAGTTCTTTACATTAATGCCACCGAGACTTGAGATCAGTTGGTTGATACAATGAGCGGCGGTTTTTTTTACCAAAGAATCTTCTTTGCGACTGCGTTTAACGGCATGAACAATTTGAGCGCCTGATCGCCACTTATTGATCATTTCAGGAATAAAATCGGGTGGATGTTGTAGGTCGGCATCCAGAATGATAACGGCCTCACCCTTTGCATACTCAAGTCCCGCAAGCATTGCCGCTTCCTTGCCAAAATTGCGGCTTAGGGCAATACCTTTAATTCTGGGTTCAGCTTCGGAAAGTTGGCATATCTTCTGATAGGTTTGATCTTTACTACCGTCATCAATAATGATTATTTCCCAGGCACTTTCACAGGCGTTTAAAATATCAGCAATTCTTTTTATAGCTTCTGTTATGCCCTGGCTTTCATTGTAAGCAGGAATAACGGCGCTGATTATTGGGTTTTCTTGGGTGTTTAAATTCATGGTGCTAATCATTTTACTGTTGATAATAGCTCAAACGGATGCCAAATTTTTCATACAAGGCGTGAACTTCTTGGCTTTGTAACAGTGCCAGTTCACCATCCCAATCATGGTAAGACATAAGCTTTGGATCTGAAATTTCACCAGCGTTAAATCGCCCTGGATGACACATCAGTTCATAGTGTTGTCCCGGTTTAAGTTTTGAAAAAATCTTTTCCAAATAGTTAAAATCGAGCTTTCCACTTTGGCTTAGGCCTAAAAATACTGGTGAGTTTACTTTAAGCTTGGGTTTATTGATGGTTTGCATCGCTTGCATCAGGGTATTGCGAACCAGTGCTGAAATACCAAAAGGCCTAAGCCACTCGGCTTGAGTAAGCCGCACATGAGGTATTGCATATTTGTAAGCTAATTCTAACATCAATGGAAACAAAATCGGCAACATGTGAATGTGCTCATGGGAATTTAAAAATTGTAATTTTTGTCCCTGGCAAGCTTCAATCTGCGCAGACCATTCACTGCGAACATCCTGAACGCTGATTTTACCGGTTAAAAGCATCCCGGTCATGGAATAAGCATTTGGAAAGCAGCCCTTCCAATGCGCCAGTTTGTCGGCCATGACAGCGGTTAATGGCTGCCTGAAAGTCAAGTTTAGATGTACGCCAAAATCCAGAGCTGTAACAGAATTGAGCCATTCCAGCTGCATTTTTAAATTGGGGCTGTTTGCCATAATACCGGTCGCGGTAACGGCTCCGGAACTGACGGCTTCAAGTATGCCTTTACTAATGCAGGGGTAGTAACCATAGTCATCAGCATTGATGATTAAATGGATTGGTTGTCGGACAGTCATTTTATGGCAATACTTTGAGCGTGGATGAGCGAAAATGTACCCTGGTTGTTAAGTAATTCAAGGCGTAATTTGACAGTCTCGGGTAAATTATTGACAACATTATTTTTTGAATACCTAAAATCTTGATTTGAATGAGTCAAATTATTTTGCAATAAGGTGATTACAGATAATGGCAAGGCTTTTCCTTTTTTTATAACGTTGATCGAAATACGGCTTTTCCATGAAATAAAATAAGTAATCATCATGATTTAAAAGTTGCTGACAGGTTGTTACTGCTGGCTTGTGTAGCCTAAAAAATCCATGACAGGAAATTGATTCGTAATCAATAATCCTATAATTAACAAGGTTATAGATAATGCCAAGGCGGCTCGATACTTGATTTTATTAAGCCAATTAAAAGGGCGTAAACCAAAGCCGGCAACGGTTTTTTGGTGCATTAATGGACGCTTTTTAGCGCTCGTATTTTTAGAATTACCGATTTGAAAGGTCCACAAACTGTTGGCCAAAAAATTCCAGATTAGAACCACTCCTGTGGTCAAAATTTGTGCATAAAGATAATAAAAATGGGGCGTTAACAAAGCCATCAAGACGATGTTTAAACAGAAGCCAAGTGAGGCGATTAACGTAAACTTGGGTAAGGTTTGTTTATGTGGTTGCCGGCTTTTAAACGTTAATGAATAGTTTAAAATATAGTTGATAATCAGCCCTGCAAAAGCGCCATAACCTGATCCCCAAATCGGATTAACCTTCCAGAATTCAACCACGGCATAAAGAATGGAGTAATGTGCCAGAGTCCCGATAGCCCCTACCAGCGCAAAGCTCATAAATTTAATGATCATGTGAGTTGTCTGTCAGTGGTTGTTTTTTTATAAGGGGTAGCACTTATTCGCCGACCAGGGTTTCTATTCGGTACTTGCCGGCACCCTCAATACCTAAAGTATTAGCCAGCCACGGTAGTGTCTGTTGCATTTCAGGGACTAAGGTCCATGGCGGATTAACAACAATCATACCGCTGGCAGTCATGCCGTGTTCGTGCGTATCGGTTTTTATGCCCAGTTCAAATAACTGTACGTTTTTTAAGCCGCTGGATTTTATGGCTTTTTCCAGTTGTTGATTACGACTGCGATCGACTACCGGATACCAGAGCGCGTAAGTACCTGTTGCAAAACGTTTATGCATTTGTATCAAGGTCTCAACGACTTGATCATAATCACTTTTTATTTCATAAGAGGGATCAATAAGCACCAAGCCCCGATGTTCTTTAGGCGGTAATAAACCGATGGAATTTTTTAAACCATCGGCATGAAATACTTTAATGCGCCGGTCTTTGTTGACTCCAGCGGTTAGTAACTGTATTTCTGTTGAATGCAGTTCATACAAAAACAGGCTGTCTTTATTACGCAAAAATTGTTTAATAATTAAAGGCGAGCCGGGATAACGGCTTAAGGTCTCTGTTTTATTAAATTCTTTGATAACATTGACATAATGAGCAACACTGTCAGGCAGGTCAGTACGCTGCCACAACCGGGTTATGCCGTTTTCAAATTCCTTGTTTTTTAACGCAAACTCTGAGTCCAGTGCATAATCTCCAGGACCTGCATGCGTATCAATACAACTGAAAGGTTTTTCTTTTTTACCCAGATACTCAAGAATGTTTATTAAAATAAGGTGCTTTAAAACATCAGCAAAATTACCTGCGTGAAAGGAGTGTCGATAACTGAGCATTAAAAAAAGCCTTGGGGTAGTGTAATGTGCGGGTAGTCAACTATATTTTGTCGTATATTGTCATGCCGATTTCAACAGCGATTAACCAAATAATAATCCATTCCAATATGGATGAATGTCTATGCTTTTGCTCATCTGCTAACATTTCAAACAGTTCATGGATAGTTTCCAGCTTTTTCGATAACACCTGTGTGCGCGGTGCTATTTCCAGATATTTTGCAGTGATACTGTAAAATGCTTCATATTCCGGATATTCCCAAAAAAAATCAGGCGTATCCAGTAAGTCATAATTTAAAATAATATCACTTTTGGTTAAAAATAATTGCCCACGTATTTTTGCTATGTTGTGACGGCTTAACTTAATGCGACCATTTTCAGCTAATGACTTGGGAATGTAGTTGGTATTGATGATTGTTGTTATGGCATTGGTTTCAAAAGAGGCCAATTTAATCGATTGCGCCATGCCTTGAGATAAGGCAAATATCAAAATGGGATCCGAAGACTCAATTTCAATATGGTCTTCAATAATGCGTGTGCCGGGGCAATTAAGAGCGAAAGTGAAATGATCTTCTTCTATGACGCTTAGCGGATTTTCTGCATGATTTAATAATAGCTGATGCAGTTTAACCTGCTGTTCTGCGCTGACATTCCAGTGTACAACAGCGCCATAATCGAAGACTACTGACCAGGAGTGGTTGTCTTCAATCAGTAATGCGCCTTTAATGATTCTTATCAGAGTCGAATCTGATAGCAGTTTCGCTAATTCATTAATATCCAAACGCAATGCCAGGCAATAGACGGCACATTTTTTAATGGGGTTATTTGCAGACATAAAAATTAAGTTAAGTCATTATTAATTAATGAAGAAAATCTTGGTCGAGTAACCAACCAGTATTAAATTAACCAAGGTACTTTTCATGATTACTTGTTAAGGGGATAGAGAAATTATTTATTTATCAGCTATGGTTAATAACCAGCCATCTTCAGCTTCACAATGGCTTGATTTAGCATCGATTTTGATATTAATTCGCGCTACAGTGTTAAACAGGGTATTCGGTATTTTTCCTTTAATTAGATAATAAGGTTCTTTTAATTCAGCGGTAACTTCAACAGGAATATTCTTTACCGTGACATGAATTTGATTCGGCCTGTCAACATTGAAAGCCAAAAAAGAAAACTCTCCTTCAGGTGCGACAGTTGCCAACTGTGGCGGTAAAAATTTACCCACACGAGCTTTCTCACAAGAACTTCCACCACTTCCCCCCCCGCTTTTGTTACCGCCACCGTGGCCGCTATGATGTTCTGAGGCAATTGTTGTGACACTATTTAAAACAGAAATAATAAAAAATATAGTTAGTAATTTTGGTTTGTTCATTGGGTTATCCCTCTGTTTTTATTATGTGGCACATGCCATGTGCTGTTGATATAGACCAAACGGCTATTATTTATCTTCAGAAAAATGTTAATAATATTGATAAACGATACTTCCATGGCTATATAAATGCAAATCGATGGCTTATAGAAAGTGTAGAGATCAATAAATTATCTTGGGAGTCTTTTATTAATCTGCAATGCCAGCAATAAACAGTCATATATATAGCAGTTAACAAGAAAAACCCTATTAATGTAAAATGTATCGATAACAAAGACTGACTTTACAATAATCCTACACTACACCGGTTATGAAGAAAAAACAGAAAAATTCTGTGTCGGTCGGTGAGTGTTAAAAGGCTTTATTAATTACTTGGCCAACTGCCATTACTTCAACTCTGGAAAAGTATAAAGTCTTATAAAAGGGCTTTATTGGACTATTAAACATGTTAAGAATTACTGAACTTAAACTTCCGCTGGATCATC
The DNA here is from genome assembly GCF_022788635.1 of Methylobacter sp. S3L5C. Lineage (NCBI taxonomy): Bacteria > Pseudomonadati > Pseudomonadota > Gammaproteobacteria > Methylococcales > Methylococcaceae > Methylobacter > Methylobacter sp. S3L5C. The sequence continues at coordinate 2,747,332 of NZ_CP076024.1, forward strand.
AGGAAGACGCAATCAAAACAGCCATACTTAATCGTTTGGGCATTAATACTGATGAACTTATCAGCTATACGGTATTTCGGCAAGGTCATGATGCACGTAAGCGTAGTGCGATTAGCCTGGTTTATACTCTTGATGTTGAAACAAAAAATCAAGCTGCTATTTTAACACGGATGCAAGATGACCCTCATGTTTCTATAACCCCAGACACGAACTACTATTTTGTAACTCAGGCACCAAAAAATTTGACCAGCAGACCCATTGTTATCGGTACCGGTCCTTGCGGTTTATTTGCCGGTTTGATTCTGGCACAGATGGGTTTTAAACCGATTATTCTGGAACGGGGTAAAGAAGTACGTGAGCGCACCAAAGATACCTTTGGACTTTGGCGCAAAGGACTTTTTAATCCTGAATCCAATGTTCAGTTTGGCGAGGGCGGTGCCGGAACTTTTTCTGATGGCAAACTTTATACCCAGATTAAAGATCCTAATCAGTATGGTCGCAAAGTACTGACTGAATTTGTAAAAGCGGGTGCGCCCACTGAAATTTTACGCGCCAGTAAACCCCATATTGGTACGTTTAAATTGGTCACTATGGTCGAACAAATGCGTGCCACGATTGAATCATTAGGTGGAGAAATTCGTTTTCAGAGCCGGGTTGATAAAATAGCTATTGAAAATGGACAGGTGCTTGGTGTTATTCTCGCCAGTGGTGAAACTCTCCTCAGTCATCATGTTGTTCTAGCTGTCGGGCACAGTGCACGTGACACTTTTAAAATGCTTTATGAACAAGGGGTTTATATTGAAGCAAAATCTTTTTCTATTGGTTTCAGGATTGAGCATCCGCAATCACTAATAGATAGTTGCCGTTTCGGTAACAATGCCGGACACCCTTTACTGGGAGCGGCAGATTATAAACTGGTACATCACTGTAAAAATGGTCGTTCGGTTTACAGTTTTTGTATGTGTCCTGGTGGTACGGTGGTTGCGGCTACCTCAGAAGCAGGACATGTTGTGACCAATGGCATGAGCCAATATTCCCGCAACGAGCGTAATGCCAATAGCGGTATCGTGGTTGGTATTACGCCTGAGGATTATCCGGGTAACCCGTTGGCAGGCATGGAATTTCAGCGCAAGTTGGAAGCCAGGGCTTTTAAATTGGGTGGAGAAACTTATCAAGCTCCCGGGCAATTGGTCGGTGATTTTATTGCCAATAAACCTTCTGTCGCTTTTGGTTCAGTACACCCTTCCTATACGCCCGGCGTACATTTAGGCGATTTAAGTACGGCCTTGCCGGATTATGCCATAGAAGCCATTCGTGAAGCTTTACCTGCTTTTGATAAAAAAATAAAGGGCTTCGCCATGGCTGATGCCGTGTTGACGGGTGTTGAAACACGAACTTCATCACCGATTAGAATCAAGCGTAATGAACATTTTCAAAGCATCAATACCCAAGGGCTTTATCCAGCCGGTGAAGGTGCAGGTTATGCCGGTGGAATTCTTTCAGCGGCTGTTGATGGTATCAAAGTCGCGGAAGCCTTGGCTTTGGATATGGTGGCTAGACTAAGCTAAAGAGTTTATAAGCCTGAATACTCGATGTTCAAGTTTTTAATTCTTGATTTTAGAGAAGCCCGTTGAATCGAGCCTTACAGTCATGATTAAGATCATGTGGCACTTGAGTCTATTGAGGAAAAGACTTTGATTTATCTGGGTTCGTCTCAGTCAAGCTAAAAAAACTTGAACATCGAGTGAATAGGACTACCCAAGTGTTGCGCGTGGTGAAGTTTCCGGGCCATTTTACGGCTAATAATTTAAAGAGTACCAGTTTACTTTGTATTAACCGGTTAAGCTGGTATTAAGTTATAACGTTGCAAAATAGCTCATCTGCAGTAGGTTTTCTATTCTCGGACAGCCTACTGAAGTTTATAGCTTGGTATTTTACAGTTGTCTGCGTCCGATACATTAATTTGGAATTAACTAATGCCAGCCAGAGTTAAGTGCCATATGAAGATGGTTAGTAAGCTTTTCACCTATAAAAAAGAGGCTATATATATTGATTACCTATAAAAAAATAGTAGGAACATTATTTTCAGTTATATTTCATTCCTTGTCGATATTATTAATAATTTCAGCAGGTTATAATTTTTCAGATTATATATTCAATCCTGATGGAGATTTTATGTCAACAGTAATAAAATCTATTAATACATTTGTTATTTCCTTGGCAATGTTTGAACTTGGTGCGGGTATTAGTAAAGAATACAGTTCTTCGGATGAAGAAGAGAATACCTATTCTAACACCAGAAGGATAATCACCCGATTTGTCGGTACAGTTTGTATTGCGCTGGTCTTGGAAGCGTTGATAATGATTATAAAATACAGCCAGTTAGAATTGGCTGGAAATTTATATTATCCTGTCGGCATACTTTTTGGCAGCAGTTTTTTGCTTATCGCCCTTGGAGCCTTTCTTTGGCTGACAAAAGGACATAAAGAGTAAGGCTTTTTGCTGTTTAACAATGACTTACAGAACTATCAATCAGTTACAGGCATTGATTCCCTTGAATACATGCGTAACATCAGTAATTAAATCCAGCCTAATCATGAGGGGAGACTAACCGTATGTCGCTTGGAGAAGTACAACGTTTTTATCAAAAAATCAGGCATGATTTTGATTTTTTTCAATTGTTTACTAACACTTTACAAGCGATTCCTAATGACTATCGGGAGCAAATTATTCATGATTTTGCCAAAGAGCAGGGCTTTGATGTCTCTATGGCAGAATGTAAACATTTGGTCGGGGTGCTTGAACATTCAGATTTAAGGAATAACTCATCTGAAGCCAAACTTTCGGTTAATAAACTCGAAAGACTTTTTATTTGGTTGTCAGGAGTTAGCCCGGGTATCTTGGCAACTTGCCCGGAATCAGAACAAAAGAAACATGCAGCACTCGGCGGAACCGTTTTAATTCCTGCTTTATTGGCGATTGTTACTGCTTCATTTTTGCTCTACACCTTAAATTTCAGTACTTATATCATTGTCCCCGTAGCCCTTCTTTGGTCGTGCATGATTTTGCTGATGGATAGGGCATTACTGGCAACGTACAGGAAAGGCTTTTCATTTTTGGGAAAGCTTGGGCAATTTTCCTTAAGGTTTGCCATTGCTTTGCTCATTGCTGTAACTGTTGCTCATCCCGTTGTTTTGCTGTTATTCAGTGAACGTATAGATGCCGCTTATAACGAGGGACGTATTAAAACTGAACGTGATAATCTTGCGCTGCAATGTGATTTAAAAAATCCTCAAAGCGAACTTCGATTATTAGACGAGAAAATGGTAACGCTTCGTAGTGAATTAAAAAATAGTAATCAACTTTTTGAACCCGCCATTTGTAACGATAGCGCGCTTATTTCAAGCCAGGACGAGATACCCGCCATTGAAAAGTTGAATCAAGAGTTGGACATTTTAAAAGCCAAGAAAATACAAGCCGAACAAGATGCCGCACTATTTATTGATAATGCCGAGAAAGAAAAACAAGGCACTGCCGGCACTGGCTTTACCGGAGTTAGTGGCTGTAAAAAAGGTACACAATGCAAAAAATGGTTAAGTCAGGCAAGTGATCGGAAAGATGATAGCATCAGGTTAGGCAAAGGCATTGTTGCATTGGAAGGACAGATCAGTCAGCTTAATGAAAAAAGTGCCAATCAATTAATCGAAATCAAACAAGCCTCAAAAAAACAATGCGAGAAAGAACGCGATGAGTTAAAAACAACGCGCGTGAAACAGCGTGATTTGGATCAAAAAGGTATCGAGTCGCTTAGTAACCAACAGCAACTCATGAGTCGGCGCTGTGTAGAAAAAGAGGCGGTCATTACCAATTTAAAGCCGGACGTGCTGACTCAAACAGAAATACTTAACCAACTTATTTTCCCTGATCATAGTATTTCTTGGCACAATTTATTGATCTTTCTGATTTTTATGTTGTTGTTTCTTGCTATTGACATGTTGGCCGTGGTGTTGAAAATGGCACGCTCTGGTGTCTATGAAGCAAAAGTCGATATGGCAGAAACACATGATTTATTACTTGAGTTTATCAATCAACGCCATCAGGCTGTGTTGCAATTTACTGAAATTGCCAGTCAGGAGCAAACCATTATTGAAAATTTAAACATTAATATGCTCAAACAAGGTTTGGATGGAAATCTTAAGAATCTGATTCAATTATTTGCCAAATCAGATAGTCAAAAGCTTGACCATTTTTTTAAGGATTAACTTTATATTTTTAGCCGTTTAGCCGTTTAGCCGAAAAAACGAACCGGCTATCGCTTAAAAAAATCACAGGTTTTCCATTAGATTACTATAAATTTATACTCTATAAACCGCTACTTATTTTGAGTTACTCGATAGCAATACTTTAGAAAGTGTTGCTTTGATTAGAAAAGGTTTGTGAATAAATAAGCAACTTATTTTTCTGGTTAGAGTAGGTAGGTATTTATACGTATTGTTTCTTTAATTTTTTAGTTTTATGATTTTCTTTAATAGACATCTTTCCTAAATAATTGACATAGAATTTGGCTTTGATAGGGTTAAAATAGCGATCTACCTCTGAAAACACGGATAGCCATGACTCCTTATGCCCAATTGCCAAGACACAAGCCTGAAGAATTTTTAAGGACTGTCGGCCTGTCACCAGAAGATTTTCTGCATCTTCACGGTAAGCTGGTGACTTACCTGGACGAACAAAAAGTCCTTAATCCACTGACTAGACGGGGACGAAAAGACTCCAAGATGGCTTTGGAAGACCGCTTGTTACTGACACTCTATTATCTTCGTCACTATCCGACGTTGATAAATCTGGCTGCGGTCTTCGACATCAGCGAATCGTATTGCCATAAAATCTATACTCGCACTGTAAGACTATTGATCAAAATCGAAAAACTGCCCAACCGCAAAGCACTGTTGGAAGATCCCGCAGCTACCGTGGTCATTGATGTTTCGGAGCAGCCTATCGAGCGCCCTGTTAAAAACCAGAAAGCGTACTTTTCAGGAAAAAAAACGCCACACGATCAAAGTCCAACTCGTGATCTGCCTATTGACGATGACTATACTCTCCGTAGTGATAGGTAAAGGTCAACAGCATGATTTTTCGATCTTCAAAGATAGCCGTCTATTGTTACATCCTGATGCCCTGTTGTTGGCGGATTCCGGATACCAAGGGATAAAGAAACACCATCAGAACTCGACTCTACCGGTTAAAAAGAAAAAAGGCCAACCGCTTTCGGCAGAAGACAAAGCCGATAATAAGGCACTATCAAAACAGCGTATTTTTATTGAGCATGTTAATCGCCGATGCAAAATTTTCAGGATTGCCAAAGATGTTTATCGGGGCAAACACAAGCATTACTCCTTGACATGGAATTTAGTGGCTGCTCTTGTTAACTTACGCTATGGCTGTATTTAGGAAAGATGTCTAATGATTGCAAATTGAGGTGTTTGATATTCCCGCTCCTCAATACCTGCTAATCAGTGTCCCATTACAAGCGGTGATATCGCTATTATCTTAACATCTGTTCGGAAGCATTTTATTTCGACAATGTTGAAAGACTCCCTAAATAACGTAGCCAAGAAGGCCGCACATTTTCTGCCAGTTGGGGCTAAAATGGGTTAGAGATGATCATTAATAAAATCATCGACACCCTCATAGGGACAGAAATTTATGTATCCTCATTCAGGCAAACCGGACTGCCGGGTTTGGGCGCGTTACAGTAAAAGAAGAAAGTTCGGTTTTTTTGTCTAAAAAAATTACAAATGCCATTTCTACTTGAGGTTACGTTATGAAATATATAAATAATAAATTTCTTCTTCTAGTTATCCTCACAATTCTAACTGTATATTCCAATTGTGTTTTTTCAATTAATACCGGGGCTATAGGAGATACTAATCTAAATGTGATGCCAATACCTGTTGCCATTACCGGTTATGATGATGGAAGGATTTATGATCAAGGAATGAATTTAACTTCGTTGAAAGACGCTTACACTTTTAGCACCATTATATTCAGTGGGCGCTCGACAATAGGTCACCGATTATTAAGGGATTTGAGAGCGAACACTGCCTCGACTGACAAGCGAGATAATAGCAACATGGTTATTCTCAATAAAAGTATAAATGAAGGTAACGGGAATACTTTGTTGTCTGTTCAAGCCAGAATGAGTACTGATAAGTCCATGAAATATTTTATTACCGATATAGGAACATTGGGAGGAACGGAAAGTTTTGCTTACAGCATCAGTAATTCTGGAGAAGTCATTGGATCATCTCGATTGTTAGGGGATACGGAAACGCATTCCTTCCTCTACAAAAACGGTAAAATAATGGATCTTTATCCTTTCAATAGTGAGAACATACAGACTGCCGGATCAATAAGCACTAACGGTGATCAAATTGCCAGCGGAGCAATTAACAACGGTATTTACTACCCCGCCATATATAATATTAAAACCAGTAAAATTACTATTCTTGATTCTCTTGGGGGTATTACACCCTACAAATTCAATGGCGTTGCCACCTCTATTAATAACAGTGGACAAGCTGTTGGATATTCATATATCAATAATATTAATCGACATGCATTTCTATATAACAAGGGTGCGGTAACCGATATTGGTTCTTTTGGTGGTTATAGTGGCGCTACTGCTATTAATAATAAAGGTATGATTGCCGGATTCTCTTCCGACCTATATAACGGCAGAGCCCATGCCTTTTTTTATACTAATGGCGTTATGAAAGACATTGACCCGGTTGCCCCATTAGACTTTAGCAGATCGGAAAGTTATGCCAGAGACATTAATAAAAATGGGGCGGTCGTCGGTGAGTTTCTTACCAAGGACCAAAGTGCTTTCCATGGCTTCCTATACAGTAAAGGAGTTTTTACTGATCTTGGCTCCAACAGTAGTCCAGAAACAGTCCCTTTTGGTATTAATGATCAGGATCAAATTGTTGGGGTTAAATATAGTCCATATAATGATGTTTGTTTTGATCCCAATTCGGGTTTTGTTCCTTGCATTAAGTATGAAGCGCATGCTTTCTTTTATGACAAAAAAAAGCTGATTGATCTGAACACGCTGAATATACCAAACGCTGAGTGGAAGTTAAGTTGGGCATTTGATATCAATAATGATGGGCAAATTGTCGGATATGGATTAGTTGATGATAAATTCCGTGCTTTCCTTTTGACACCCGCTACCAATGAGGGGCAATGCAAGAAGGGCGATTGGAAGAGTTATGGCTTTAATGACCAGAATGCATGTTTCATGTTCGTTAAAACTGGGAAGTGAGCTTGGCGCCTGGCTTAAACTTCCGGCTTGGACGTCTGTTCGCTGATTACCAAAGCCAACCGTTTACAGTTACCAGAAATGCGGCATATAACTTAGCCATCTACATGCGAAATCAGCATCTAGCTAATTTGAACTATTTGCTTTTGCCGAAAGTAGTTTGTTCATAAGAAAGGTGCCCTTTAATACACGCGATGGCTAAAATTAACTGACGCTTCCAATAGCGGTCACCAGTTTCTATAAATCCTGATAACGAAAAGGCCGATCTCGGGATTTTATAAAATTTGTGACACAACATGCAAAGAATGGTTAAAATTAGAAACCTTATCCTGTTAGCGAATAAAGACTAAAAATGAGTATAAAATCTACTTTACTAAAAATAATAATAAAACTGACACCAGATCTATTGATCATTTGGGGAGCAAATATAATTCTTAAAGGCATTGCAGAATTAACAGAGTTTAATTTTAACCTCGAAGCCCGAAAAGTCTACGTTCAAACCAGGCTCTATGGTGAGAAAGAAACGATTGAAGTTTATCTCGAAGACTTTTCTGTTTTTAATGATGGTGAATCCTACCGATTTATCATTCATCAAGCAAAATCGGATAGACCTTGGTTGAACAATATTTTGTCCCGTATTACAGGGAAAGCCTGGATAATTCCTGCCATACCGCACTTAAATGCCCAACTTGAGCTTTTAAGTGAGGTACTCCAAGCCAAAACTCCAGCTCTGGAAAAAATTGATTAATTGCGTGTTATAGACTTGTATTCATTCCCATGCTTTGCGTGGGAATGAGGCATTCTTGGTTTGTAAATAACGCTTAATTGACCAAGTTTTACGTTGGATTTTTAGGAGTAATGTCAAAATGCAACATGGCAAGTATAAGGTGGCATGTTGTCGCATAAGCCCCAGAAATGCTCAAAGTTACTATCAGTTACAGTCGGTTTCCATATTTCTGAAAATGCCTCGAAAGCAATACCGGTAACCTGTTTTTCTGCAAATTTTTTAAATGTGGTTTCAATAACGTGCTGTTGTTTTTCTCTATTGGCAATACCGCAGGATTTATTTGTTTTTAATCCAATTTGAGGCTGATCTTTCGGACCCGATGGCCAGCCAAATTCAGTAACAATGACTTCTTTTGTTGGATTTGCATTAGTGACATCTTGCCAGCGCGCCAAATGAAAATCCGCCGCTTGTTCTGAGGAAAGGCAGAACAAATCATCAAAAAACCGATTTTCCCACCAGGGAAAAATATTAATGCCTATCCAATCGACTTGATCGCTAAAATGATTTTTTTGACAAGGCGAGGTTTGATTACACCATTCCCACCACGTATCATTTACGCCAATTGGTTGCGTTACTTTAGCCTCGCGAAGCGCCTTTAAGCAACGATCAGTTTCATCGTCAAGGGAATAGGCATTACGCGTTCTTACCTCCGAACCACAACTTAAGCGAATAATTGTTTCAGGATATTGTTGCGCTAAGGCGATCCCCTGAGAAATTGATTCTGAATTTTTCGTTTTATTTTCATCGAGCCATAAAATAGCAATAACTTTAAAATCACGCTGCTTCGCAGCGGGGAAAATTGCCTCCAGTCCATCCAAAACACCATAAGTCATAATGCAACGAAACGGCGTTTGTTTAATGAGTGTGTCCAGTAATATGCCAATTAACTCTGCGCTTGGAGCGTTACCCTGGTGAGGTGAGAGTTGATTGACATACGGGCTAAATGCCACGCATTGTAAAGGTGGCGCTGTGTTTTCTGCGTGACTGTTTTGCATCGCAAATAACGAAAAAATTAATAATAACCACGGAATATGTTTCATAAATAGCAAAAACCAATAGCGTTGAATAGTGTGTTTGTCATCTGGCGGCTGACAACATGGAAGCCCTTGGGGCAATTATTTAAGCAAAAGTAGCGGCTATTTGTTATTCAGCAGCATTTTGGCAGTAAAAGGACCTAGTACTCAGTCAATCTGATAATGTCGGATAAAGTTTCTTCAGTTTTATCCGTGCATCCTCCGTGGTAAACCGCCATTTCATAGGCCGAGCAATAGTATTTCTTTTTTCTTGCCACGCTAAAATTTCTGTTTTTAACATTTCTTGATCTGGAATGCGGCGATCCATACATTGCCGTGACAGGATGCTTAATTCTATCTCGGCCATATTTAACCAACTGCCATGCTTGGGCGTGTAGTGTATTTCTAGTTTTTCAAGAATTCTTCTCGCCTCTTTTGGCTCAAATGCCTTATATAAAGAGGCACCAGTATGGGTATTCAGATTATCCATAACCAGGGTAATACGTTTAGCCTGCGGGTAATGGACATCAACCAGGTTACGAATTTGATGCGCCCAATCAATGGCCGTTCTTTGATCGGTTACCTCAACAAACCGTTTGCCCTGCAAGGGTTCAAAAAACATAAAAATATTGCTCACTCCATTACGCTCATATTCCGTGTCGTACCGAGCGACCGTGCCAGGCTTTGCCGGTATTGGTGTTCGCGTGTCTTTAATCTGTTGCTTGCTGCTTTCATCCATGCAAATCAGTGGTTGCGCTTCATCATAAGGTCGCTTGTAAACCTCAAGCGTATCTTCCATAGCACAAACAAACTCAGCATTTTTTTTAGCCGGAATACACCACTCTTTATTTTGCCAGGGTTTTAATTCGTTTTTTTTAAGGTTTGCCGGATAGTTTCATGCGATACACTTTCAATATAACCCAGCTCAACCATCTGCTGTCCAAGTAAACGTAATGTCCAGCGACTACGCCCTTCAGGTGCATCGCCACAACTTAACGCGATCAAACGGGCTTCATTCTCTCCATCAATAGTACGACTTCTAACCCGAATTGACTTTGCCCGGTTTAAAGCCGATTCCAAGCCTTCTTGAACCAGTCGCTCCCGGACTCGTTCAACGGTACGTCTTGAAATACCAAAAGCTTCACTTATTGGCCGGTCCAGCCATTTTTCTCCTAACTCGCTAACATCCGCTTTCAGCAGTATTTCAGCGTGTAACCTTTTATGAGCGGCCACTTTTCCGGTATGAATCAAACTTCCCAAATAAGCGCGTTCATCTTCCGTTAGTCGTACTATGTATTTCTTTTTCAATGGTGTTTATTAATGGCAATGTAAAGACATTATATGGGGGCTATCATTCGACATATCAACGCTGACTGAGTACTAGTAACAGATCATTAATGTGGGTATGGCTGAATACACTTATCACAGCCATATCAATGGTGTTTTATTTACGTATCAGCTTAACTGATGCAAGCCAGATGATAAACAAAGACATTATAAAGCGGATTTATTGTCACCATATCCACGACATTTTCTGCCGCTTTACCGCCATTATAGTCGCATGATACGTTGCGGTTTTTTGAAGGTTGCGTTAACGACCAAAACAGCCGTAGGTAATGAGCGAATAATTGACTCAAGTTTTGCATCTATCTCATCGGGTTGTTTTTTATGTACTCAGATGGCTTAATAACAGACGGCTTCTGTCAATGACGAACCATCAATACTCGCTACGACCATCTTGATATTCGTTTCCATTAATGTCCTTCCATAATACTTTCAATTTCTTCCTGTTTATCATGAATACCAAAATGATCGATAATGAAATAAATTTTTTTCGTGCCTTTTATATTTCTTGTGAACTCTGCTTTTAGGTCGACTAATCTTCGCTGTTGATAAACCGATAGGCTAAAGCCCCCAGCAAAGCTCCAATAATGGGTGCAACCCAAAAGAGCCATAGTTGGTTTAAGGCCCAGTCTCCAACATAAATGGCAACGCCCAGGCTTCTTGCCGGGTTAACTGAAGTATTGGTGACCGGAATAGAGATTAAGTGTATCAGGGTTAAGCTCAGGCCAATAGCCAGACCGGCAAAGCCATTTGGCGCATTTTTGTGAGTGACGAATAAAATGATGAACAGGAACATCATGGTCATAACAATTTCTGTTAACATTGCCGAAGTTAAAGAGTATCCGCCAGGTGAATGCTCACCATAACCATTGGCGGCAAAACCTCCGATAGCCGTAAAATCGGCTTTCCCGCTGACAATAAGGTATAAAACTCCGCCAGCAATAATCCCACCCAAACATTGAGCAATAATATAAGCTAATAGTTTATTTGCCGGAAAACGGCCGCCCGCCCAAAGTCCGATCGATACAGCCGGATTCAGGTGACAACCTGAAATGTGACCTATCGCATAAGCCATAGTTAAAACGGTCAAGCCAAATGCCAAAGCCACGCCCAAAAAACCAATACCAAAGCCTGGAAATCCCGCAGCTAAAACAGCGCTACCGCAACCACCAAGAACCAACCAAAATGTTCCTAAAAATTCAGCACTATATTGTTTCATATATCTTCTCCTGATTTAAGCATAAATAAAAAGTCAGGGACCTAACATTTAATGAAGAAACTTCATATTATCGGCTGAATTTAGATCGCTCAGATTGTTAACTCTCACCGAACATTGCAAGTTATCCACTTGATTAATATGTAGTATTATGTTGGAATCTGTCTGAATACAAAGTACGAGCAGAACCCGCACATAGTGTTTCAAATGCTATCATTTTATCTAAAGAACCTACAAATTTTTTAGTAGTGGTTTATTCTATAAAACACCGGTGAAATATGTTTTTGCAGGTGATTTGAGTATGTTGTTTGCGAGCTACATTTTCAAATAAATAGTTGCTATTTCCACAGATACCTTCCCTTGAATGGCATAGGTATCTACACAAGTCCTACTGCTCCTTCTCCAAAGGGAGAAGGTTGATGGGAATGTAATTACTTGATTTTATTCTCCTCGGCAATTGTTCCTGCATTGCTCTACCTCCTGCATCCGTGCAGTCGTCACCCCAACCCTCTCTAACAGGAGAGGGAGCTTGGCGCTTCTGCAACTCATTGTTTTTATTATGAGGAAAAGTTGTGTAGATACCTATGCTTGAATTGATGGTATCTGTGGAAACTCTATACGAGCCAATTACGACTCATCCAATAGTCAGCATCCAATTCTCCAGATGCTTTGATAGGACTTGTTTGCTATTTTGATCGAGGAAACTAGCTTCAATGGCATTGCGCGTGAGCGTGACGATATGTTGTTTTTCAAGGTTTAACGCTTCGGCGATGCGCTGTAAATTATCGGTCATATAGCCGCCAAAATAGGGCGGATCATCTGAATTCACTGTTACTTTTAAGCCCTTTTCCAACATCGTGCGCAAAGGGTGATGATGCAAATCCTTGACGACGCCAAGTTTTAGGTTGCTGAGCGGGCAAACAGTTAGAGCAACTCCTTCTTTCACCAGTCGCGCAGTCAATTTTTTATCCTCCAAGGCACGGTTGCCGTGGTCGATCCGGTCCACTTTTAAAAGGTCAAGCGCTTCCCATATATACGCTGGCGGACCTTCCTCTCCGGCATGAGCAACAAGTTTGAAACCTTCAGCACGGGCGAGGACAAAAACACGCTCGAATTTCGACGGCGGATGACCCACTTCGGAACTATCCAAGCCGATTCCGATGATTTTATCCTTATAGGGCAGGGCCTGTTCCAGAGTTTTTAGCGCATCTTCTTCGCTGAGGTGGCGCAAAAAGCACATTATTAAATTAGAGTTGATACCCAGCTTTTTCTTGCCGTCATTCAAAGCGTGGGTAATGCCGTTCAAGACGATTTCAAACCCGACTCCACGTGATGTGTGCCCCTGCGGGTCGAAGAAAATCTCGGTGTGCATCACGTTATCGGCTTGGCATTTTTTGAGGTAAGCGAAGGTCAGGTCATAAAAATCCTGCTCGGTTTGCAACACATGCATACCTTGATAGTAAATATCGAGGAAATCTTGCAGGTTGCCAAAATTATATGCCTGCCGCACCTCGGCAGCGTTGGCAAACGGCAAAGTAACGGCGTTGCGTTTCGCCAAATCAAACAGCATCTCCGGTTCGAGACTTCCTTCGATATGGATATGCAATTCAACCTTTGGTATCTTGGCGATAAAGATATTCAAATCGGTCATGGTATTTAATTAATGGTTAGAAATATCTTCCTTTTTGGTACAAATATAACTGTCCTTAAAACGGACATAAACCTGATTTGTACCGCAGAGAACGCAGATTTTTAAAGTCCTTGTAAGATTTGCTCTTTTTTGTTGGTAGAGAGCGCCCAGGTTTTTTTCAGTAATAATTGCCAAATTGTTGATTTTGCGACATCCGTTGATATTAATTGTTGGATATCATTGAAGCACCCAAGACAGTTTTAATGCCATTGATTGAAATGTCGCCTTTATATAATTGTTTGGCAAAGTCGGGATTAATTTTGTCATCCTGCGTTGATAATTATCTTCCCACACTTCCTTTAGCTTATCTCTCGCCAATTCAGGATAGATATCAACCTCTTATTTATATTAATCAGCCCGCAAAGCTTTTAAAATAGGGTTTATATCCAGATTTTTCTCTACACCATCAGTAAATTCTTGTATTTCTTTTTTACGATAATCACCGTAATCATAACCTTTATAGTCAGCATGAATTTTCTTAAAGTAATCATTACGAAATTCGTTATTATCAAAAATAGCATGTACATGTGTACCAGCAACATCCTGGTTTAAATTTAGTGAATAATTGATACCATGAGTTTCTGGATAATAAAGAGGATATTTAGCCATGCGTCCACAGTGTATTTCATAGCCAGTTAGAGATTCATATGAAAACAATTGGTATTGCCCACGCGCGAGTATTTTTGGACTTTGATAAACAACGATATCATCAATAAACCCTAAGCCTATTTCTACACAAGCGGTTTCGTACTCCAATCCATCAGCGTCATGTAAACTCTGTGAGAGCATCTGATAGCCGCCACAAATACCAAAGATAGTTTTTTTAAATTGCTGAATTTCCTTAAATAAGCCTTGTTCTTTCAACCATTTTAAATCGCGTATTACTGTTTTGCTGCCAGGTAATATCAATATATCAAAATTCCCTAATGACTGATAAACATGAATTAGTTCAATATAAAGCTCTTCATCAGCCATCAGTACATCTAAGTCGTTGTAATTACTAAAGCCAGGATAAGCAATAACTGCAACCCTGATTTTAACGTCATTTAAACGCTGTTTATAATTACTTAATGACTGTGAGTCTTCCATGTCAATGTTTAATTGTTTAAATGGCAACACACCCAACACTGGTACGCCAAATCGTCCGGTTATTATTTTTTCACTTTCAATAAACAAATTTCTATCGCCTCGAAACTTATTAACAATGACGCCAATAAGATTAGAGCGCATCACTGGATCCATAAGAGCCAGCGTACCATAAATTGAAGCAAATACTCCTCCACGCTCAATATCTGCCACTAATATGTTTTTAGTATTAAATGTTTTTGCGATAAAGGTATTTGAAAGATCTTTATGTAACAAATTTAACTCTACTGGTGAACCGGCACCTTCAGCAATAATTAAATCATAACGTTCTTGTAATGTAGAAAACGCCTTCCTTACCTGTTCTTTTAAATAATCCATTTCTGCATAATAATTAACAATAGATTGATTTTTATAAACTAATCCATTAACAATTACTTGCACTATGCCTTTGCCATGTGACTTAAGCAAGACAGGATTAAACAAATAACTAGGCTCAATACGGGCAGCCTCAGCTTGTAAACATTGAGCACGAGAAATTTCTCTACCCTCCTGTGTTACCCCAGAATTATTTGAGACATTTTGAGCCTTAAACGGTGCTACTTTCATCCCTCGATCTGCCAATATCCGACACAATGCCATCACGATAGTAGTTTTTCCCGCATCTGAACTCGTTCCTAACACAGCTAATGGCTTCATAATGCGACATTATTTAATGCACTCGACAGTTTCAATATTGCTGTTTCATTTTTTACAGCAAAGCGTACATAGCTTTTGTCCAGGCCGACAAAATTATCGCAAACCCTAATAAGTATCCGCGATGAAACCAACCTCGATTGTAACTGATGACCGTCACCATTATTCGCCAATTTGGTCAGTAAAAAATTAGCTTCCCCAGAATAAATTCGCATAAACAAACCAGAAGTTTGCAGTGCATGTCTTAATAAGTCGCGTCGATACGCTGTCTGCTTTCGTGTTTGTTCTATAAATATCTTATCTGCCAAGGCTTGCTGAATATATGCCATATCAAAACTGGATAGTTTCCACGCAGGCTCTAAGCGTTTCAATGCTTTTATCGCTTGGGCAGTAGCCGACATAAAACCAATCCTAATTCCTGCACAACCGTAAAATTTACTTAACGATTTAATCACATAGAGCTTATCGTACTTATCAATATATTCAACTACCGAATCTGCGATACAAAAATCCAAAAATGACTCATCAACAATTATTGTGCAGTCGTCCATTTGCCATTGCTTTAATAATACCTGCATATCATAAAGCTGCCCATCCGGTGTAGATGGATTAACAAATATGACTGTGCTATTTTTTGGTACCGGCGAAGTTAAAGACTCAAAACGATCGATATGATGTAAATTGCAGCCCAGTTGCTCTGCAAGCCTTGCATACTCACCATATAAAGGTGCATATAAAACCAATTCTTGGGGGTGTAAGTGCTTCAATAAGGCAAAAATAGCAGCACTGGCACCGTTAAATACTTCAATATCAACACCTGCCGGATAAGGATAACGCACTTTAATTGCCTCTTTTAATAATCCGTAGTCAGGATCTTCATAAGGCCCCAACTGAACCGCTTGCAAACAATTAAAATCAACAGCTTGCTCTGGATTGATGTTAGCAGAAAAGTCTATAACCTGCTCTGGATGACAGCCAATATGCTGCGCAAACCGATAAATATTACCGCCGTGGTCCATAATTAGTTTTAGTTCGTGATATTTTAATTGATGAATAACTGTGCGACAGCAATTGCATTAGACGCAAAATAACAATGGAGATAGCTGGCCGTTAATCTTTTTAGCTGAAAAATGCTTTCACCTGAAGAGGTATTGTATAAGCGTTCCCCTTGAGCAATAGGATGAATCGGAGTTTCAATTAACGAATGGTGAAAAGTGTGACCGCGTATTACTCCCCCCGGCATCGGTGCGGACTGATAACCCAAGCCTTGCAAACGGTTTTGCATGACCGCGCATCCAGACATTAAACCAACCATATGTCCATATTCACCGGCTTTATTAGTGATCGATTCTAGTAAATACAGTAGTCCGCCGCATTCAGCGTAAATCGGTTTGCCTTGCCGAAAGTGTTTTTGTAACGCCAACTTCATCGCTAGATTATTTTGCAAGGTTAACAAGTGTAGCTCTGGATAACCACCCGGCAGATAAAGGCTATCAACGTCTGGAAGTTTACTGTCTGTAAGCGGAGAAAAAAATTTTAGAGTCGCCCCCATTCCTATTAGCAAATCCAAATTGGCTGGGTAAATAAATGAGAAAGCATTATCACGAGCAATACCGATACGCACATCTGAGAGCAACTTTGGTAGTAAGTTTGATTCAGGCTGAGAAAATGCAACTGCTTTTGGTAAGGCTGCCAACTTTGTCAAACCAATAGCCGTAGCTGCTGCAGATATGCGCATTTCAATATCGCTAATTTCATCAGCTTGCACCAGTCCCAAATGCCGTTCGGGCAAAACAAATTGCTTATCGCGCGGCATACCACCCAAATAACGAATAGTGGACGGCATGCCTTGCATGATCATTTCAGTATGTCGATCACTGGCAACGTTATTGGCTAAAACCCCGGCGAAATTTAAATTTTTCCGAAAGTTGGCCAGCCCGAAGGCAATAGCACCCAAGGTTTGTGCTGTTCCTGTGGCATCGATCACAGCTAATATTGGCAGCGAGAAGTGTTCAGCAATATTGGCACTACAGGGATCTCCATCAAACAAGCCCATAACACCTTCAATCAAGATTAAATCTGCCTCTAGTGCTGCTTCGTATAATAGGCGTTGGCATTCAGCTTTACCTAACATCCAGAGATCTAATTGATAAACCGGCAAACCACTTGCGTGTTCCAATATCATAGGATCAAGAAAATCAGGGCCGATTTTAAATACTCTTACTTTACGGCCTTGATTGACATGGTAGCGAGCTAGAGCGGCAGTAATCGTGGTTTTTCCATGGTTTGAGCCAGGTGCGGTAATCAATAACGCAGGGCAATGACATGATTGCGAGTTAGAAGGCTTCACTATAAGTCGTTTTATTGCCATTGCGTTGCTGTCAATTGTGATAAAAGTTCTGCTACCTTGTTACGGTTGAGATGATAACCGATAAAAACAATTTCGGAGACTTGCGATGATTTTTTTGCGGCATAACGGCTGATGACCATGCGAGTACGCACGCCTTGCACGAGCAGCGCATCCTCCGGATTTTCTGCAAGTATAAAACCTTTGACGCGTAAAACCGGTTCCGCCTTGGCCGTTTCCGTTAGTGCCATTTTAAGTGCTTCCGGTTGTTGCGGGTCCGGACTGCGCAGCACGAACGACAACCAGCCGGAATCCTGTTCATGAAAATGTTTATGCGTCGCCAGACCATGACTGTGGCTAACCAGACCGGAATGTGCATGACCGTCAACCAAGCCATGATTGCTTAAAAGTTTGGTATTGTCACCAGACATGGAGACTATCGGCGTAAAACGGTGGTTATGCGTTAACAACGTCGGCTGATGCAGGCGCAATCCCAAGGCCAGACGAGTATCCAGTTTTGCCTGATAAGCCAATTCCAGAAAGCGTACATTGGGAGCCCTTTCACGGATGCGCGTTTCAGCAGTCAGCAAATCATCTTCATCCAGCCTATCGATTTTATTTAATACCACAACATCGGCGTATTCGAGTTGCTGTTTAAAAAGGGTTGCTACGGCAACTTGCGGATTAGACATCATTTGGCAGTCATCGAATTCATCGGCCAGCAATAACGGGGTATCAACCACGGCTAACGTTGCATCAAGAATGAAGCTTACCGCCAGTTCGGGCGTTTGCAATAATTCCATAACCGCTGAGGGCAAGGCCAGGCCAGATGTTTCAATCAAGACATGATCGACCTGCGCACGGCGTTCTGCAATGGCTAGCAAGGTAGGAACAAAAAGGTCATCATCACTGTATGCAATCAGGCCGTGTGCAAAATCGTGAATCCGAATGTGCTCATTGCCATCAGCGCTGTCACGCATTAGCGCGCCGTCGATGGCAACTTCACCAAATTCATTGATCAGCAATGCGAGGCGTCTGTTCTGTCTGACTTTAATCAGGTTACTCAGCAAGGTCGTTTTACCTGAACCCAGAAAACCGGTGACGATGGTAACGGGAATCAAGGCATTCATGCTGGGTGTTGCCATATCTGTGCGTGCTTGACAACCTCATCAAAATTCGAAGTGATCAGCGGATAGGTGAGTTGTGGACGTTGAATGACCAGTAACGGAATAGCCAGCGCCTTTGTTGCGGCGACTTTAGCCTGATAGCCGCCCGCATCGCCGGAATCCTTGGTGATGACGCAATCAATCGCCCAATCACGCCACAATGCCTCATTGAACGCCTGCGAGAACGGCCCTTGCATTGCGCAAATATGGCTACGCGGCACGCCCAAATCGATTGCACGCTGAATAAAATCAGGTTCAGGGGTAACGCGTACAAACCATTCGCATATGTCCGCATCCGGGGCTTTAAGAAACGTCGCCAAATCCTTGGAACCCGTAGACAGAAAAATGCGCCGACCCAGAGCCATGACTTGCTCAGCAGCCTGTTCCGTGGAGCTGCACAATAGTCCGGAATCTGTTGAAAAGGAACTGGCTCGTTCATAGCGCAAATAGGGAATGCCAAGAGTTTTCGACAGCCCCATCAATTGTTCCGACATTAAGCTGGCATAAGGATGGGTCGCATCGATTAATCCCCGCGCCTGATGTTGCTGCAATGCCTGCTTGCGCGCTTCAACGCCTTGCTGTCCGGCCCAGACGGATACGCCAGGACAATTCTGTGCCGCTATCTCACCACCATAGCCGGTGGCCGTGGACACCACAACGGGATAACCTTGATCGGCCAACTGACTGGCAAGCGCATTTCCATCACTGGTTCCGGAAAAAACCCACAGTGCCTGCTTTGGTAAATCCTCGGCAACCGGTTTTGCGGTAGTGGATTCCCAAGCGTTATAGCCGCGTGGTGTGAATATAAATCCCCGTTTACGTTGGGTAAAGCGATTGCCGATTACGATGGTGGTGAGCATATCAAACTGCAAGGACGGCAGATCCTCTAAATGATGAATGCTGACTTCCTGACCGGGGCGATAAGCGTTACGCACTACGCCGCACAGCGTTTTCGGTGATTTCGATTCCAGCATGATAGCCAGGATGCGATAAACGCCTTCCTGCCTAACCGCACTCTGCACGTTATAAAGTACGCAGGCCAAATCGGCCTGGGCAATATGCCTGCCGCGTTGCTCAATCCAGTCCCATGGACATAACAAATCGGATAAGCTCAGTGTGGCAAAGTCGTGTGACAACGGCGAGCCCAATAATGAGGCACAGGCATTGGCGGAGGTAATGCCTGGGATCACATTGACGTCGTATTCGTCATCCTCCCGCATTTCATCAAACGCCAGCGCCGCCATGGCATAAATGCCAATATCGCCACTGGAAATTAAGGCTACTTTTGCACCGCTACGGGCTTTTTCAATGGCCAGCAAGGCTCGCTCGCGTTCCTGAGTCAGTGGTGGCGTGTGAATTTCCTTGTCTTTTATCCAAGGTTCAATCCAGCGTAAATACAGATCATAAGCTACGATCACATCACTGTCCCGCAATGCCGCTTCAGCACGGGGTACGATCAAATCGCTAAATCCCGGTCCTACCGAAACCAAATTTAAAACACCTTTCATTCTTTTATCCACTAATTGTTAATCTGTAATATTTAAAAGCTATCACCACGAAAGACACGAAGAAAAAATATAAAACTTCGTGATCTTCGTGTCTTTGTGGTGAATTATTCCAGCCGGGTAGGGTGTGCCATGCGCGCCTTTTTCGATTCATGAATCCCTTGGCGCGCGAGGGACGCCCTACTCAACCATTTACTGATTATCTTCAATCACTGCCACGGCGACGCCGTTTAGAGCCATTTTAGGTACGATCAACTTGCCGCGCGGACTGGCAATCAACGCGCAAGGTTCGCATACTCCGGGCAAGCCGACATTCTGCTGCACCCAGTCTGAAGCTTTGGTTACCCACGGCCGTGCCGCCACGGTTGCACTTGCCAAGACGCGTAACGGCAAATCGTGCTGTTCGCAAAACTCCAGCAGACCGGGTTCATTTGCCTTTAAGTCTATGGTGACCAACTCACGCACTTCGATTAACTGCCGCTCACCCAACGCCTGTTTTACGGCTGCGGCAATTTGTTCGACTGATACGTTTTTACGGCAACCTATACCGACAACCAAGGGTTTCAAGGCTTCGGTTGCCGTAGTGATCACCGGCACCGCTCCGATAGCATTGGCGACACGATAAGCCAGGCGATTGGCGCCGCCTTCATGACCTGCCAGCAGCGAAACGGCAAAACGTCCGGCTTCATCCAGCACTACCACCGCCGGATCGGTGTGTTTGTCCTGCGCCAAACCATCAAGGAAACGTACCGCAATGCCGCTAGCCGCTATCATAATCCACTGTTTGTGTAATCGGTAGACAGCGGCGAACTGGTCTTTCTGCGTGACAGCCGGATTCAGCCAAGGCCGATAAAGCATACCCCCCAATTGGTTTTGTAGTACAGTTACAAGCGTTTCACTTTCCGGGCGGACTAGCCAAATTCCAAGTCGTGGATTCATTCCTCTGTCGTCGTTTTCTGCTTCTTTACTACCCGAAAAATATGTGTGTAATCCTTCGCATATAAGCGGGATTCTGAAGGTACATGATCACTCAGCGCTTCGCCTACCAGCAACATAGTCGTGAGATTCCAGTCACTGTTTTTGATCTCGGCAAGCAGTTGGCCTAGCGTGCTTTGGTGAGATTTTTCCTCCGGCCAGGTAGCCCGATAAACCAGGGCGACCGGCGTATCATCGGGGTAATGCAGACGCAGATCGGCAACTATCTTATTTAAATGCGGACCCGACAAAAAGATACACATGGTTGCACGGTGTTCGGCCAGCAGCGCAATCGATTCGCTGTCCGGCACGGCTGAGGCACGTCCTGAAACACGCGTTAGAATAATGGTTTGTGATACTTCCGGTTTGGTCAGTTCGGCTTTGATGGCCGCCGCTGCCGCAGTAAACGACGACACTCCTGGGATGATTTCATAATCAATAGCCAACGCATCCAACCGACGCATTTGTTCGGCGGTAGCGCCATAAATAGCGGGATCTCCGGAATGCAGGCGTGCGACATCGATGTCTTGTTCCAGTGCGCGTCGATAACAGGCTTCCTGTTGCTCAAGATCGAGCTGGGCGGTATCGATGATTTCGGCATCGGCGTGGCAATGCACCAACATGTCTTTCGATACCAATGAACCCGCATACAGAACCATGTTGACCCGGCCCAGAATGGCAGCGCCACGCAAGGTGATCAAATCTGCGGCACCGGGTCCGGCGCCGATAAAATAAACTTTCATGAATGTCTTTTCTCTCTGGGTGTTTTACGAATCAGTAACGTGGCAAGATAACCCATCGCGTCGGTTGCGTTTAAACCGCCTACATCGGTGGACAGCAGTTCATCCTCCAGGCCTATGCGACGGGCAAAAGCGCAGTGTTCGGCAATGCCCATGTTGCACAATAAATCCAGTACCCAAGGCAGACGTTTGCCTATTTTCATCAGTACGATAATATCATGGGTTTCGATGTCGCGGCGCAGACTGGCTGCATCCTCCGGACATGGTAAAATCAGCGTGCGCTCCTTGCCTTCGCCTAACGGCCAACTCATTGCTGCCGCTGCTGCCGCATAACTGGTGATACCCGGAAAGGTACGCTGCGGCAAGGTCGGCAACAGTTCTTGTAAAGCCGCCAGGATATAGCTATAGGTGGAGTAGGTCAGCGTATCGCCGATGGTCAGATAGGCAACATTAAGTCCGGCGCGTAACTCGACCGCTATCGTTTCAGCTAATTGAGCGTAATGCTCACTAAGCACCGAACGATCGGTATCCATGTGAAACTCAATTTCCCGTATCCGCTCCGGCGCAATGGCGATGCCTGTAAGACACCGCAACGCGACCGAGCTTTCGGAGGTTGTAGCGCGCGGTACAAAGACCAGGTCGGCCTGATGCAAGGCTTCAACCGCTGCCAAAGGAATGTAACCCACTGGCCCCGGTCCTACGCCGATGCCCCAAAATGTACCCAGTTTACTCATTGTGCTCCCAAGGTCTTGCCATTCAAATTAAATAAGCGCACTTCAACACGGCTTACTGCCGGAGTGCGTTGGTGTACAAGCACGGCGATACGCCGTTCAATTTCCAGCCATAACGCCTGCGCGCCGGATTCGTGCTGTGATCTTTCTATTGCCGCTTCCACGGTATTGGCTTGCGCTATAGCTTGTTCGAAATTGCTGTTAAATCCCAGCTCTGCTGCAACATCCGCTACCACACTCATGGCCATGTTGCTTTTGCTGGAATGCGTGTCCCAATCGCCTGCCAATACTTTGGCCAGTTTGCCCGGATGTCCCAGCAACCAAAGCACGTCCAAACCACGCTGTTCTTCTGACAAGGCTTGCTGCAGAAAATCCAACGCGTCACCCAGAAAATTGGCGATTTGCACGGCTCGCTGCGTAGGCAGTCCGAGCATTTCTTTGGCGTATGTACGGCCAATTTTCCCCGGAAGGAAGGCAATGCTTGGTGCATCACTACCCAGCGCAACACGCACATAGACTTCGATGGAGGCAATCCACGAGGCCAACGACAACGGCTCGACTATGCCCGACGTGCCAAGAATCGAAATGCCACCGACGATGCCGAGCCGGGGATTAAACGTTTTTTTCGCGATAATTTCACCGTTTTCGCAACCGATGGTGAGATCAAAACCGGTGTTCAGGTCGGCTGGCGCTTCATGTTCCAGCATTTCAGCGACGGCTGTTTGCATCATCAGACGCGGAACCGGATTGATGGCAGGCTCACCGACAGCTACTCTTAAACCCGGTTGTGTCGCAGTACCGACACCTTTTCCCGCAAAAAAACGAATCTGGCCAAGCTTGTTTTTTCGCACAATGGCAAAAATAATTGAGCCATGCGTGTTGTCGGGATCATCGCCGCCGTCTTTGATCACTTCGGCGCGTACTGAATGATCATCCAGCCAACGCACGGCCTGAACCGGGATTACTAAATAGTGATGATTATCGGGTAAAGTGACCGGCACCAGATTGGGGTATTCGCTACGCAGCATTAGATAGAGTGCGGCTTTAACTGCCGCTGTGGCGCAACTGCCGGTCGTGCGGCCGCGACGTAAACCGTTAGGCGCTAGCACATCAAGATCGAATTTTTCCGGTTCAATTTTATCCATAGATTACTTGCAGGCCGGGTTAGAGCAGCGTAATCAGGCTATCCCTGTCACTTTGTTTGGATAGCCTCTGGGGCACAAGCAAATCCGCACTTACAGAGGCCAGCTGATTCACCGCATCGATCATCAAACCGTTAATCACGCTGGCCGCCCAGGGCGAACCGCCGCGCGTGCCGCTATTGGTGATGCGCGGCACTTGCAAACAGCGTTTTAGTTCGGCTTTCGCTTCGCAGGTACCGACAAAGCCAACAGGCAAACCGATCACCAGTTGGGGTCGCCAGCCATGTTCGCGGATCAGACGTGTCGTCTCCATAATAGCGGTTGGAGCATCACCGATAGAGAGTACTATGTCGTTGCCAAACTTTTCCCAGGCACGGCGTATTCCGGCTGCGGAACGGGTGATACCTTGTGCCTCAGCCATCAGTGCGGTTTCGTTGTCATGCACACCGCACCAAGTTTCGATACCCAGTTGTTCCAACAGCGCCCGTTTCAGTCCAGTCTGCACCATCGTCACATCGGTCACAATCATTTTGCAACGTAACAGGGCGCGAATTCCGGTTTCAACAGCACCGGCTGAAAAATAGATGTCATCGACGGCATTAAAATCGCCGCTGGTATGCACCAGCCGTTGCAGAATGGTCAAATGGGCGGCAGGGAAAGTCGACCAATCACGTCCGGCCGCGATAATGCGGAAGCTTTCAGCTTCAATCGAATGCGGCACGTAAGGAGCAAATTCAGGATTAACATTGCCCGGCGTCACGTCTTTCTCCAGCAGACCTCGCACCTTAAGATGATGCGCGCGTTGCGGTTCGCCGACCTGTTCTTCAAATCCGACAATTTGCACCCGATATTTGCACAGGGCACAGTTCATCGCCGCACGACCTTCTACCGCTTCTTGTGCCCGTGCGATGAGTACATCAGCAACGAAAGGATGGACGCCCAGATAACCGGCTTTAAGGACTTCCAATGCTGGTTCCCGCTCCCGTAGAGCATCGGCGGCGGCATAAATCCGTTTAACCAAAACGCCATCAAACAAAAAGAAGGGGACAACAATCAATCGTGCATAGCCCAATTGAGCGGCGGCGCGCAAGCCATCGGCGACCAGCGGTTTAGCAGTGCCGGAGTAACACACAAAGGCAGTGCCAAAGCCCATGCCTTCTTCGATCATACGGGCGAATTTTGAGACTTCACCATTGGCATCGGGATCCGTTGTGCCGCGCCCAACCAGCACCAAACAGGTATCGTCACGACGAATCGTATGCGGCGATAGGGCTTCAACAGCGACAATGCGCTCCTGAACGACTTGCAACAACAGCGGATGCAGTCCCAGCGGTGCGCCAAAATGAAAGTCAATGTCGGGATGGGTTTGTGCAAAAGCCAGCAACTCGCTCGGCATGTCATTCTTGGCATGGCTTGCTGCCAGCAACACCGCAGGCACCATCACTACTTGTTGTGTACCTGCGTCAAGTTGAGCGATAATCGCTTGATCGATGGTCGGGCTGGCGAACTCCAGATAGCCATGACTGACGATATGTTGTGGCGCGCGTTTTTTGATCAACTCAACCAGTTGCTCAAACTCTTGAATGCCATCGGGATCCCGACTGCCATGTCCTGCGATCACGATACCGAAGGTGTTTTTATTATCTGCTGGCATTATTTAAGGTTCAATTTGGCTGGACATGGGACTCAAGGTGCGAATTAACATAATGCTCATATCGCTGAATTCTTTGTCTGCACAATCGGCCAGCGAGCCGTGCCATTCCGCCTCGGCAATTGCTCCCTGCATTGCTCTACCTCCTGCATCCATGCAGTCGTCGGCTCGGGTCAGGTTTTCCCAGACTTCGGTCGGATGCTCAGGCGGTACGCCCTGTTCCAACAGATAAGTGGCAATATGACGCGGCATGAAGGAACGCGCGGCATCCCACGGACAGGGAATCACGATAGCATTGCGCTGGTCTTGCAACACATGCACCAGATGACGCTTGAAAGGGCCAAGGTCACCACGACGATGAAAGGTAATAAAAGTAGTTTCATCAAAACAGACTTTGGCGCGCGAGGCGAGTATTTGCGCAGAAGATATGCCCGGTAATGTTTCCACCGGATGACCACAAGCCCGCTCGACCCGCTCCAGGTATTGAAAGCCGCTAAAATGGATATCGCCCATAAAAACCACCACACAGCGCTTGCCGGCATGATGTGCTTCGGCCACTGTTGCCAACTGTGCGGTCTGGTCGCGGTAATTCATCAGGACGGTTTGCGCCGTAACCGGAATCAGGCTTTGAATGACGTTAACCACAGCATCAAATCCGGCTACCACCTCGGCATTGCGAATTAACTCTGCACCGCGCAGGGTTAAATACCCAACATCACCAGGGCCTGCGCCTATGCAGATAATCATGGTTGGCCTTTAATATTTTTCTTTAAACTGTTGATCATAATTTCTTAAATAATTTTGTACACAGAGCTCGATGATTTTTAAAGATAGAGTTAATTGTTAATATGTTGGGTAGGCAGGCGGCGTAACAAGCTGTACAACATGGATTGGTGTGTAGCTGGTTTTAGCTGTATTTTTTCAGCAATCTTGGTACTTAACAAACCTGTCAAAATACCGAGACTATGCAAAATAGCGGTGCTTAACAAAAACCCGGAGGTATAACCCAATTGATCTGCGCCGGTTGCTATTTCAGAAGCATGTGCATAACCATGACACACTGCAAATGCAGACACTAAGCTTATCGCCATAACCGCTGATGCGCGAAGGTTAAACACGGTGATAATTGCAAATATAATCACTGATAAAGCAACTCCTTGTTCTGTAAAACTCAGCGTAAAACCTGCAAAATGTAGACCTGCGCCTGCGGACATTAGCATTAAAAAACTCAATGGCAGTTGCCACAATAGCTTGCCAGCCAACATACAGCCCCATAAACCAATGGCGAACATCACTAGAAGATGATCAAAACCTTGCCATGGATGAGCCAAACCAGTAACAAAATCATGGGTTGTACCCATGCCGGTATGTGCCAATGCAGGTGTCGCTAAGCCCAATAGCGTGACTGCCAGCGCTGTGTTTTTTAAACGTGATGTCTTCATGATTACCCCGGTTCTTATAATGTTGAATAAATTTATTTGATTAAAATTACCGACTTTGGTCGGTTAGCGTTAGCCGTCCTGTTTAGTTTGATTTAAAGCAGCCACGTATTGTTATCGCCAAATTTTCTGCTGACAACTCTTCCAATGTTAAGTATTCTGCCCTAAGTGCTTCTGCCAATTGACGGGCTTTTCCCAAGCGTAAATAACCGGTTTCGGTATCCAACACTAATGCAGGAATGCCCTGGTCGGTGAATAATTCAGCAAACTGTAGTGATTGTTGCCAAGGATCGCCACCCTCGTTTAAGGAAACATTGGCTTTGCCATCAGTTAACAATACCAGTAACGGTGGCAGTTCGTGAGCTTTACTTAATGTTTCCAAAGCCAGTTCCAGTGCGTGAGGCAACGGCGTTCGACCACCTGTCGGTAATTCACGTAACTGCTGTTCGGCAAGATCAACGCTACGGGTGGGTGGTAGTAACAACTGTGCCGAATCACCCCGAAATGAGATAACGGCAACTTGATCACGTTGCTGGTAGGCATCGGTCAGTAATGTTAGTACTGCACCTTTGACGGCTTCCATGCGCCGTTGTGCAGCCATAGAACCTGAGGCGTCAACTACGAACAATATCAAATTAGCACTTTTACCACTGCGAATTTGTTGATGTAAATCGTGTTTCGTTACCTTAAAATTGGCATCGCGTAATGCTGCACTGCGTAGTGTTGCACTAATTGCAAGGCTGCTTGGATTTTGATCCGGTACAACTTGTATAACCTGTCCACGGGGTGCTGCCATTGCCGCGTTGCGTTTACCAACAACGGCGTATTGACTATGAGTATCCACTAAAATTCGCGGTGCATTACCTGCGGCAGTTGCAACAAATACCTGCGGTTCTGTTGGGTTAGCATCCGGTTGAGGTGCTTCATCGTCCTGATCGACATTCGACTCCAAACCCGGTTCATTCGGTGCCTGAAGTGCTTGTTGCATCAATTCATCAAGACGCTCCTGATCCAGTCCAGGCTGTTCAAAAGGTTTTCGGCGGCGTCGGTGTGGTAACGCCAGCTCTGCCGCGCCACGCACGTCATCAGGGGTTACTTTTAAGCGTCCGGCTAAGGCAGCGAGGGCACGTGATGCTTTATGTATAACAATGTCGGCACGCAGGCTGGCGACTTCAAATTCACAACACAAATGACTGATGAGATCGAGTAAGGCATCATCTAATATGACTTTGGGTAATAAAGTTTGCGCAGTGGCAAGCTGCTCACATAGCGCCTCTTGTTCTTGACACCAGTTGGCGGCATAGCCTGCCGAATCGGCTTCGAAAGCGATACGGCGACGCACAACCTCAGCGCGTAAAGTTTTATCGCGCGGAGCGGTCACTTCAACCATCAAGCCAAAACGATCCAACAGTTGTGGACGTAAATCGCCTTCTTCAAGGTTCATCGTGCCGATTAAGGTAAAACGAGCCGGATGCACAACCGACAAGCCTTCTCGTTGTACCGAGTTGACGCCCATGGCTGCTGCATCAAGTAGTACATCCACCAGATGATCGGGGAGCAAATTGACTTCGTCAATATACAGTATGCCGCGATGTGCGGCTGCCAGTAAGCCGGGTTGAAAAACGCGTTTGGCACCTTTCAATGCTTGTTCCAAATCCAGTGTTCCCACTACACGGTCTTCTGTTGCACCTAAGGGCAAGGTGATAAAGGGAACGGGGCTGGCGAGTAACAGTGCATTTTCAGCACTACATATTTCGCAATGTTCAGAGGGCGCACCGGGAGCGCAATTAAACGCACACCCCGTCACTTTTTCTATAAATGGAAGAATCCCTGTTAGCGCCCTGGCAGCCGTACTTTTTGCCGAACCTTTGTCACCGCGTATTAATACACCGCCTAATGATGGATCAACCGCACACAGTAATAGCGCCGTTTTTAATTGCGGTTGTTCAACGATTGCAGAAAAGGGAAAAGTCATGGCTGTCTCAAGCAAGTCGCGGTGTTTCGCCGCGTGCTTCCAATAACGTTTCGCTCTGCAAATAAATAGCTTGCAATGCGTCCAGCGTTTGTTGTTGAGGTTCTGCCCACATGCCTCGACTGGCGGCTTCCAGAAGGCGTTCGGCAATGGCATTCTGCGCCCATGGATTCGCCTCTTGCAGAAAGCTCTGCATTTCGGGATCCATCGCATAAGTTTCGGCAACTTGTTCGTACATCCAGTCATCCATGACTTGCGCTGTGGCATCATAGCCAAACAGATAATCGACCGTTGCAGTTAGCTCCAAGCCACCTTTATAACCATGACGCTGAATACTCGCCAACCACTTTGGATTGACTACCCGCGAACGGAAAACGCGCAAGGTTTCTTCTTTTAAATCCCTGACCTGAGGATGGGACGGATCATGGCTGTCACCGAAATAGTGACGTGGCTGTTGACCCGTTAAGGCACGGATAGTCGCGATCATGCCGCCATGAAATTGCAGATAATCATCACTATCAAAAATATCGTGCTCGCGATTGTCCTGATTGTGTAACGCAACTTGAACGCCGGATAAACGAGTGCGAAACGCCTCGCGCTCATCTTTTCCTTGTTCACGGCGGCTATAGGCATAGCCACCCCAATTAATATAACTTTCTGCAAAGTCGGCATCAGTTTGCCAGTTCTTTTCCTGAATTAGCGGCAAGATGCCTGCGCCGTAACTGCCTGGTTTCGCACCGAAAATACGGTAACCAGCCCGCTGTGAAGCAGCCTCCTCCGTTAACCCGTTACCGATCAACTTATCCAATTCTGCCAGATAATGTTTACGGACAAAATTTTGTGATAGCGGTTCGTCCAGCGCAATAACCGCATTAACCGCATCATCGATTAAATCAATTAATTGCGGAAAAGCATCACGAAAAAATCCGCTGATGCGCGTCGTAACATCAATACGCGGTCGTTTGAGCTCCTCCAGTGGAATGACTTCAACACCGATCAACTGACGATTTTCGGGACGCCAAAGTGGACGAACACCCAATAAGGCCAAAATTTGTGCGACATCATCACCATGGGTACGCATTGCACTGGTTCCCCAGATACTGATGGCGACACTCTCCGGATAATCACCGGCTTCAATTTGATAGCGATTAAGCACTTCATGGGCAAGTTGCTGACCGACTCGCCATGCTGATTGGGACGGTACGCTACGTGGGTCAACCGAATAAAAATTGCGTCCTGTTGGCAGAATGTGCGCCATGCCGCGTGTCGGTGAACCGCTGGGGCCTGCCGGTATATAGCCGCCGGACAAGCCGCGCAACAGATTATCAATTTCATCTGAGGCACGCGCAAGATTAGGCACTAATTGATGGCAGGCAAAGCCAAGTACCTGCTGAATTGCGCTGAAGTCATTTGTGCAATGGATAAATATTTTCTTTAAAATAGCGTCGATAGCGGTTGCGTTATAAGCGTATTGTTTCAACTCACTAAACAAGTTCCGGCTAAAGGTTTCAATCATTTCCAGTGCGTCCGCATTGGTTACGATGGCTCGCCCTGCAAGTTGTTCAAGAAGGCTGCATGGTTTATCCAGACGACGTCCCGGATGTTCTAGCAGACTATAAATATCCAAATTGAACAGCGTGGCGATTTCCATTTGTAACCCCGGAATAGCCTGATTGGGCAAACGCGTGAGGGAAACCAGCATGTCAACCAGCTGTTCGTTCTCGGGCGATTGCCCCAAGATATGCAAACCATCGCGAATTTGTGCCGCACCCAGTTCGCACAGATAACCATCCAAATCTTCGATCAAATGGGCAATGTCTGACCCTGCCATTTTGGTTAAGACAGTAGGCAGCTTGTTTTGATCATGATCATGCGTGTGGGTATGAACCTGCTTTAAAGGTTGATTAAAAATACTTTTTCCGGTCTGAATCGGCTTAAAAATAGCGGGTTTTAAAGCGCCGGTTACTGGCGTATTCTTGGGAGAAAGAGGGGCGTGTGAATGCGAGTGCTCATGGTCATGATGGCTGTGCTCATGCTCGTCATGTGAGTGGTCGTGATCATGATGCAATAACCGGGCTTGCAAATCCGCATTCAGATTAGTCTCTTTCACCAACTCCCATATTTGCTGCTGCAATAGCGGCAGTTTTGCGGGATCGAGTATTTCTACCTGATAGTATTCATCCACCAGTTGCGTCAATTGCGCCAATGCGCCATAAGTATCAGCAGTAGTCATCGGTGGCGTCAGATGATCAACTACAACGGCATGGGCCCGGCGTTTGGCCTGCGCGCCTTCGCCAGGATCATTGATAATAAAAGGATAAAATAACGGCAGGTCGGCTAATAGCGCATCAGGAAAGCACTGCTCCGACAGTCCCACCCCTTTACCCGGCAACCATTCCAGCGTACCGTGTTTACCAACATGCACAATGGCATCTGCTTGCCATTCATCTTTTAACCAGCGATATAAAGCGTAGTAGTGATGCGTCGGTGGCAAGTCTGGCTGATGATAAATAGCATCTGGATCCATGCCATAACCGCGCGGCGGTTGTAGCATAACGATGGCATTTCCCAACTCAAGCCCGGCTAAAGCCAGTTGACCGTTATGCACATAAGCTTCACCCGGGGGCGCCCCCCATTGTGCAATTATTTTCTCCTGCATTTCACCAGGTAAATCAGCAAACCACTCGGCATATTGCAATGTGGAAACACGGCCGACCGCATTTGCCAACTGTTCGCCGGTGAGGTAGGTATTATCGTAAGCACAACGGTCTATCAATGCGTGGATAAGCGCAGTGCCGTTATCCGGAAGATTAGCTATGCAATAACCATCGGCTTGCATGGCGTTTAAGATGTGCATTAGCGAGGCAGGCGCATCCAACCCGACGGCATTGCCGATTTGCGAGGCTTTGCTGTTCGAATTGGTAAACACAAAAGCAATGCGTTTATTGGCATTATTGAGTCGTTTAAGTCGTGCAAACCGCGCGGCAATGCCTGCAATTCTGGTGACGCGATCCGGTATGGGCGCGTATTCAATCAGCTCATTCGGCAATCCGCTGGCACTGGCTTTAAACGATAGCGGGACTGTAATAATGCGTCCGTCGAATTCCGGCAAGACCACGTTCATGGCGGCATCCAGTGGATTTAATCCGCGCGGGGATAACTGCCACTGTAATTCTGTCATGCCGCTGGTAATTGCTTGCAACACGGGGACATTAAGCTGTTCCAATACCGACACTGACCAACCTGCGGGAGTTATTCCACCGGCTGTAATCTCACCCATGGCAAACGCGGTGGTATTAATCAACACGTCGATATGCGTGCCTTGTTCATTACTGAAATAGCGCAAGGCGGTCGGCAAGGTATAGCTACCGCCACCCGCACGCAAGGATGAAGTAAATACAGGCAAGACAGCCAGACCGAGCTTTTCCAGTGAGGTAATTAAGGCATCGACAAAGCGGGTATTACCACTCATCCAATGTGCACGATAGAAAACTATGCCGACACTGGGACATTCGATATTGCGGATAGTTAACCAGTCGTTAATGTCGGCATTTTGCGGTAAATCAGGGTGATAAATACCGTGTTCCGGTAACGCTATCGCAGGTTCAAATCCCAGACCTGTCAACAAAAAATGATCGGACAGATAGCGTAGAAGCTGCGCCATATTAATACTGCCACCGGCTTGAAAATAAGTGAGTACCTGATGCAGCACATCCATTGATACGGTTGAAGCTGCCGCTAATTCAGGATCAGGCTCGCCCGTGCCGCTGATGATAATTAAGTGCTGTCCACTGCTTTGCACTTGTTTTAGCAACTCCGGAAAGCCCGGTACGCTACCCAGTCCGCCTAATACGCGCAACACAATGATTCGCGCTGAAGCCAGTTGAGGGATAAGTGCCGCCGGTTGTTGCGCTTCACTTTCCAATGTCTGTAGGTTAAAACCGCTCACTTGCGCAAAATCTTCAGGCAGTTGCCCTAGCGCATTGTGTAACACGGTTAAATCATTGGCGGTATGGGTCAATAATGCAATTGATGCGCTCATCGCTTTAAGCTCAGACATCACCCACACCCAAGCGGTGGATAATATGCTCACTCACTTCGTTACTACCTTGCAGGTGTTCTTCGACTATACGCTCCAGCACCGACTCATTCGTGCAGCTATACCAAACCCCCTCAGGATAAACAACTAATATTGGACCGTTTTTGCAAACAGCAAAACAGTTCGAGCGAGTTCGTTTCACTTTTAATTCAGGGCGACTATCGATTTTTTCACCCAGCTTTTTAAACATTGCTTCGCTTTGCTTGCCGTCTTGCGTGCAGCGTGAACCGGTGCACATCAATACATGTTTGGAATAGGTACGCATTATTTGTTAGAGACCTGATGTTTGCTTGAAAAAAATGCCATTAAGCTACCCAGAACCAACCAAAATACCACGTTGGCAAAAGCAGTTGCCGCTATAAAGAGATGAGCCAACTCAGCGGGTGCGGCACTACTGTGAACGTCGGGTTGCGGTGCGCCTATCCAATGCGGCGATACCAGCAATACGAACCCCAGTAGTTTATTTAACCTGGTTTTAGAAAAAAACAACAGCCACAGTCCAACGGTAGTCATTAAAACAGTCATCAACCACCAAAGCTGTCGATCATGTAAATTAGCAGATTCAGTACCGGGAACTTCCGGAGGCAAGCCCAACGAGGGCGCGACAAAAAAAACAGTGTAACCCGCCAATCCCCACAGCAAACCGTTACGCCAATGACTAACCGGGCCGCGTAGATTAATGGTAGCGCCCAGCAATAGCGCAAAACCGACAGCCAAACTAATATTGGTCACTGCCGTATAAACTGTTCGCTCCCAACCATTTTCGGGTTGCCATTCTACGGCTTCATGATGATCATGTATTTTGGTCTCTTTACTATCATCATGAGTATGAGTAGTAATAACTGTGACCGTTGCTTGCTTTTCATAAGCTTCAGCTTGGATTAATACTGGAATAACTTGAATACTCTGAAGAGCCGTCAATAATAAACCTGTCCAGAACCCTGACCATAGCGCAGAGACTACAAGTATCTTGAAGGTAGACAGGTTAAGCACATTAATGGCACGGAAAACTGGCGGAATGACGACCGTCATGCGCTGCATTGTGAAATTGTATCGTTTCAGAAAAACCTGCACCATACAGAAGCGCCAAGCCTAATATGCCGGCAAGCAGGCTAGGTAAGATGCTATCTTTTAAAGCATTTGAAAGGGATGGTGTATCGACGTTAGCAGTTAATAAAGGTACTAAAGACATATTTTTCTCCTGTGAAAGGCAATAATAAGTAAATAACACAATATTGATCGTGTTAAAAAAATAATTTGCAGAAGGAGAAAACAAAAAGATGGACACGGGAACAGCAATCCATCTGAACGCCCTCCGCGTACAAATCTGACGATCACCTTAGGCCGGTCTCCGGGCTTACAAGCGGAAATTATTCCAAAAATTTACGCCTTCCCATGAATGACACAGTGGCTTATGCAAATTTTCTACTTGTTTACCGTTGCGGGGGCAGCGTAGGTTTTGTTAGCCTTTAAAGCAATCTCACCTACTTCCCGTTTAAATTCTAAAGACAGACTGTCCCAGAATACCTAATGCGATTTTTACAACCGGTAGTATAGGCACTGAATAAAAAACTAGCAAGATTAGTTCATTATTTCAACAGGTATTAGCTCAATGAATCAGAATTATCAGAATCATTGAACCACTTTAATTGTGTCCGTAAAATTACCACATTCCCAACAATAATAAGAGTTGGCGTCTGAATCGTAAGTGATTTTTATTATTTCAAACAGCGTAGTTAATGTTCCCGTAAATATTCTTTGTTGCACCATTGTCCCTCGCTCTATCAATGCGATTGGTAAATCCTTATCAGCCCCATGTAATATTAAGTTAGGCGATTTGCGAAGAAAATATTACCCTTTCAATGTAGGATGTCTTCTTTATTTTTCCACTGAGTACAATTACGCAATCCACTCCCAAGCCAATTCTATTGCTCTTAAGCGCATCTCAAATCGAAGATTTGAAGTTGGCGAGTACTAAAATGTCAGGTGCGGAGCGCAGGGCTTTTCAGGCGCTTATGACATTAAAATATTACACAGGTAACACCCGATTAGCGGAGGATATTTGGTTGGGGTCGTTATACCGTTCAGTTAGGACTTAATGATCAAAGCACCTGAATTATTTGTCAGGGAGTGCAAGCGACTTGCAGTGGAAATAAATTAGGGGAAGAAAAGCATCCTGATGTGGCCCAGGCACTATAGGCAATGGCAGATTCTTACAGCCAGCAAGATCCGACCTTTCATACTTCACTGTTATATACGCGACTGACCGCAGCGAAAGCTTTGGAACAGTTAACTACCCAAGGCTTCCAAGCGGATCAACTACCATCACCCAGCACCATGGCGGAGGTTTTGAACCGCAATAGTTACCGACTACAAACTACCAAGGGCCAGTTTTTGCCTTGTCTTATTAAACGTATAAATAAACCGCCACAACTTAGCGCCATTTTTGCCCACAAACAAAAACAGTCCATCACCATCATTAATCATGTAATTTTTTTCTTTAGACTTGGCTGCCTTGTAGGTCACGTCTTTATTGATATTCTTAGCCATAGTGTGTCCTTTATTGTGTCTTTTTTTTGACACTATAGCAAAGGACACAATAAAGGACACACTTTTAGGTGAATACGGTTGTATCTGGTACCATTTCGTTGGACAATAAAAAACCCGCTAAGCCTTACGACTTGCGGGTTTATGTATTTCTTTGCACGGTAATAAATCCTCGAATGGTACCGAGGGCCGGTATTGAATTTATCCATAACTAATTGTTTATAATTAAGATATTATTTGAAATTTATAAAAGGTAACGATTAAGGTAACGTTTTTATTTTTTACCCCTCCCATCAAATTGTCTAAATTTGTTTCCAGATTTGGATATGAATTTGATATATCCATATTCTTAATTTTATTTATTTTCAGACTTAATCTGACGATTTAAGAGCTAAACCTAACTTTACCCGTTTTTGACTGCCTGTTATCGACCCAGACCAGCCATAGGACTTTAGTTTTTCACTCCCCTAAACCTGCCATTCGCGAAGATCAGTAAACGACCTACGAGAGTCAATCTTTCCAGATTTTTCAAATATAGACTTTCAGAAATTAAATTTCCAACTTATGTCGCTGTAAGCCCATACAGATAACATCCCTTGAAGGGATGGTATCTGTCAACATTGAAATTATTTATCTGAAAATCTATAGCAACATAACACCAGAAAGCCGACAATCGATTCTAGAAAACCCTTTAATACATATCATATAGAGGCCTTCGCAATTACGCTACATAAAACTGCTTGCCAATTAGCTCATACGTTTGCGGTGTCGTTTAATCAAATAGTCTTCTATTAAATAGTTTTCTCTCACTACTAATCTCTATTAAAAAGCATCAGAGAAGGTAAAAATAATGCCAACTCAAACTTTTCGGGATAAATTGATAAATAAGTTCCCTACAAAGAAAGAATAGTGATATACTTCTTTTCGTCGGGACATATTTAATCCTGCGTTCATTTATAGGCGAGGTGAGTTATGGTAGATTTGGCAAAAATAACAAAAGATGATGCAAAAGAAGCCGCAATAAAGTTTTTGGGTATTTTAGCTATGTGGACAGATTGTCTTTTTGATGGGAAGGCAGGTGCTCGACTATTAAATATTGATCAACTGGGTTATGAGGGTGGAGATATTCATTACGATGGATCTACAGAAGCTCTTGAGTCGTATATATTGAGTAGCAATTTAGCTGAAGCTGTTTTTGTAACAAAAATCGAACAGATTTTTGAATTTGCAAAATGGGGGACTGGGTCAATAAAAAATGAACTTGGTGATCACTTAATAGATGGAAATCACTTAATAGATTTATTAACAGAATTTGGATCGTTCCGTAATGTTTTTGAGCGTAAATCTGGCCGTAGATTAGGACAAACGACTCTCCCGTTTCTACCTTTTAAAGATGATGGAGTGAATAATCTTGAAGTATTTAATATCAAAGGGAATTTGATTTTAGATATTTTGCTGACCATTACCGATGCCGCCTATGCAAGGTGGAAGCTTACAGATTATCATCAATTGACACTCGAGGAAATAGCATTACTTGCAGGAGTAGGTATAAAAACTGTTAGAAATGCAGTGAGCTCTAAAGGACATGATCGATTAGTAATAGCAGCAGGCGAAAAATACATTGATCATGACGAGGCTTATAGGTGGTTGCTCACTAAGAAAGGTTTTACAGGTCCATTTTCATACGATGCGGAACCAAGTTATGAGTCTTATGAAACATTGGGGCAATTTAGACACCACTGTTTTGTTTTACGAAAGCTAGCAAATCTTGAAATTACGGATTTATCTAAGAGCATGGGTTGGGATGAATTGTTAACAGATGCCTACACAAACCTTGAAAATCTAGTCGCAACGGAATCGCTAGAGTTATTAACACCAGTATTACTAATGGCGCTGGGAAATTTTTATCAATCCCTATACCTAACGACCTTTGTGGTTGAAGGAAGCAAAATATTAGCATCAGTAGTCGCTGAACTTCGCGCTAAAACATTATTTAACTGACCTAAATAAATTAAGGGAACTGTCATGATTTTAACAAAACACACAGAAGTCCGAATACAACAACGTTGTATACCAGAGCTCGTTTTGGATTTACTCCTTCAATATGGAGAAGTTGAACATCAGCATGGAGGGACGGATTTGGTTTATTTTAAATCTAAAAGCTTTACCAAGGCACGCAAACACTTAGAAAATATGCTGAAGGAATTCGATAAAATGAAAGACACTTATTTGGTCAGGAGCAAGCAAGATGAAAACAATATCATTATTACGTCAGGTTATCTAAAGGGCAGTCCGAGGACAAAAACCAAGTGAATGTTAAAAATCTTGTTATCAGAATAACCTTAATTTAATCAAGTAGCATATATTTATTCTGCTATCCAAAAATCTAATTTTGTAGTAACAATAAGGAAGATATAGTGTCGTACGATTCAACAACAATAGCTAATGTACTTGGAAAACTTAACAAATCATATTTTTTACCTGATATACAACGTCCATTTGTTTGGGATACCGATCAAATTACTCGTCTATTTGATTCATTGATGCAGAATTATCCGATCAGTTCTTTCTTATTTTGGGATGTGAATGAAAAAAATACAGAAGAGCGAGAAATCTATAAATTTATAATAGATTTTAGGTGTGGCGAAAATCAAGATGAAAAAATAGATTTGCTAAAAAATGACAATATAACTTTAGTTATGGATGGGCAGCAGCGACTAACCTCACTGATGATCGGTTTAATAGGATCCTATTCAGATCGCCCAAAGAATCAGCGTAAAAACCCAAATGGTCCGATTAAAAAGGCACTTTACCTGGATTTACTTAAAGATCCATCGGCAGAAATGGAAGATGACGATAATCCTAAACAGACTCGCTACGGATTTGATTTTTTTGAAACCCCACCTTCACGTTATAGTTCTACTAAATTTTGGTTTAAGGTAAGTGATATTCTTGATTGCAATAAAGATACATATCGAAAACGTCGGCATGCTTTAGTTGAGCAAGCAGGATTACTATCAAAAGAACAACTAGATGTTTTTGAAACTAATTTTGAAAAACTTTATGATGTTATTTGTCAAGATAAGTCAATCTCTTATTACACAGAAACAAGCCCATCTTATGACAAGGTTGTCGAAATTTTCATTCGAGCAAATGATGGCGGCACAAAGCTCAGTAAGTCAGATATATTAATGTCAATGCTTACCAAGAACTGGACTACAAATGCACGGGATGAAATAAATAATTTGGTTCTATATTTGAATTCAGAGCTTGAAAGTAAAAATGATGTTAATCGAGATTTTATTTTAAGAACAAGTTTAGTGTTCTGTTTAAAAACAGATTTTTCATTAAAGACTCAAAATTTTACCAAAAAAAATATCAAATTAATTGAAGCTAATTGGCTAAATATAAAAAATGCATTAGAGCTCTCATTTAGAACAGTAAATTTTTTTGGAGTAGACAAGCGTAATTTGACGAGTGTAAATGCGATTATGGTAATAGCCTATTATTTTTACGGACTGCCTAATCTTGATCATGCAAAAAAAATGGCAATTGACCCTGAAAATCAAAAATCAATTAGGCAATGGTTGGGTAGCGCACTTCTTAACGGTATTTTTACTGGTCAATCTGCAAATACTATTGGTATGGCAAAACGAGTAATTGACGATGAAATAGGTTCGTCTAATTATTTTCCTGCAAAATCATTAGTCACTAAAATGACTTTGAGGGGTCGTCTAGTCTTAGAGTATGACAATGTTGCCATAGGGAAATTTATGGATATCAGTTACAGTAAAAAACTTGGTTTTGTAGCATTATCAACTCTTTATGATAATAACAATTGGGCAAATGACCATTATCAAAAAGTTAGTCTTTTTCCGAAAAAATTATTTGATAATGAAAAGTTGCTCAGTCTGGGCGTTTCTGAAAATGAAATAGACTTACATATAAGTCGTATGCCTAATTTATTACTACTATCGCGGGATGAGATCATCGAAAAAGAAGAAATGGATTTTAGTATATGGATTCAATCACGCAATGATAATTTTTTCGATCAGCATTTACTTCCCAAAGACATGGCTTTATACAGGCCAGAAAAATTTTTGGGATTCATTAAACATAGAGAAGAACGGATTGAAAATCGGTTAAAGTCATTGTTTTAATTGGCAATGGCTATAACTGCGTAAAACAGATAGTTCTGCTTATAACTATACATTTTCAGATAAATAATTCCTATGCCAACAGATACCATCCCTTGAATGAATGGTATCTGTTGAAGATTTAAACGACGTTTCATGGAAATTTAATTTCTGAAAAACTATAGCTTAAATATTCTTAATCTAATTATCTTTTGTTTACAAAAAGTCACCTATAAATTTCCTAATTTCAAATAACTGGAGAAAACCGCATGAATACAGCAGATTCAAATATTGAACAGCCAGGTAGAACGTTCTTGAAATCGACCTCACACGTTAGGGTTTTGGTTAGTCGAGGTAATTATCTTCGGTCAGTCGCGGTAGGCTTGCAATTCGGAGTGATTCACTTTCCTGGTGAGATTATTTCCGTAGTTGTATGGCCTTTAGTTACAAACATAATAGGCTCTCTTTATATGGCAATAAGCAATCTGACTTTCGTAACTAGAGCTGCAATTGAGGCTATCTATGTAGGGTTTACTGGTCACCTTGACGCAACTGATGAGCCTATCGAGTATGAAGATGAATAACATTCACGCATTGTATTGGTAAGAAATATTTTTAGTTAAACAAATTCAGTGACTTTCGATTATGGTGAAACATCTAAGCAGCAACCAGAACGCTTTCATGGTGTATCTTAGCGCTGTAATGACGTAACTCAAAGGGTGGCCTATGCCACCTTCTTTTTAAATTGGCTAGCAATTTTAGACGCTAAGCATTTTTTATGGAATAAAACATGTTACCTAAGCACGGAAAATTACAATGTAGTGAATGTTACACATCTATGGATAACGAATTAATCCAACCACATCCTGAGTGGAGAATGATTAACGACCCTGGAGCATGGGGGGGTGATATTCCTGAATATTTAGTACTCGGTTTTTCAAAAGGCGCAACGCAAGCAGGTATATATAAAAAAGGTAAATTTGAGGATATAGCTTTTGCAGGAATGCGGCCAAGATTAACACAAGCACTACAAGCTTTAGGTGCCTTAAAGGTTCATGAAACAGCAGACGAAAAGATCAATGACCCTAATTCTAATATAGGATTCGGCTCATTAATTCGTTGCAGTGTATCTCGCATAGATAAAAAAACCTCCGATAAGACAGGAAAAGATGTATATGCTTGCACTGGACCTTTAATTACAAAGTCTTTTAAAGAGATACCACACATAATTAAAAAATGTTCCAACAAGTACCTAACTAGCATTCCTATTTCTGTAAAAGTTGTATTCTTCTTAGGAAATACTGATTCATATGTACAAAGTTGCCAATCACTTATTAAGGAACTATTCCCTAGAGATTTCATGGCAATAAACCCCATGGCTGTTAATGCTGACAATCGTTTATGGATACATTTAGCTCATCCATCAGGCTTAAACGGACACTTTAAAACGTGGCTAACTGAAAATGCAGGGTCAGGATTAAAGCGCATTCACGCAATAGATGCCATGAAAAATATTTAGAGTAATCAATTAAATTCGTTCGAAAAATGCATGCCAGCAATATTACATAGCTTGCGCAACTATTATTTATTGTACTCTGACGGTCTTTGAATGACAGTTTTAGAAGCAGATATGGATCTCTTTTTGGCAGATTGTTGAACTTTATTCTGCTTTATTCATCGCCCTAAAACTGCCGGTCGCCACTGGCGAGAAATGGCCGTTCTGGGACCGCCAAGTTTGATAAACAAATGAATGGAGCTAGTACTCAGTCAATCTGATAATGTCGGATAAAGTTTCTTCAGTTTTATCCGTGCATCCTCCGTGGTAAACCGCCATTTCATAGGCCGAGCAATAGTATTTCTTTTTTCTTGCCACGCAGAAATTTCTGTTTTTAAAATTTCTTGATCTGGAATGCGGCGATCCATACATTGCCGTGACAGGATGCTTAATTCTATCTCGGCCATATTTAACCAACTGCCATGCTTGGGCGTGTAGTGTATTTCTAGTTTTTCAAGAATTCTTCTCGCCTCTTTTGGCTCAAATGCCTTATATAAAGAGGCACCAGTATGGGTATTCAGATTATCCATAACCAGGGTAATACGTTTAGCCTGCGGGTAATACGTTTAGCCTGCGGGTAATGGACATCAACCAGGTTACGAATTTGATGCGCCCAATCAATGGCCGTTCTTTGATCGGTTACCTCAACAAACCGTTTGCCCTGCAAGGGTTCAAAAAACATAAAAATATTGCTCACTCCATTACGCTCATATTCCGTGTCGTACCGAGCGACCGTGCCAGGCTTTGCCGGTATTGGTGTTCGCGTGTCTTTAATCTGTTGCTTGCTGCTTTCATCCATGCAAATCAGTGGTTGCGCTTCATCATAAGGTCGCTTGTAAACCTCAAGCGTATCTTCCATAGCACAAACAAACTCAGCATTTTTTTTAGCCGGAATACACCACTCTTTATTTTGCCAGGGTTTTAATTCGTTTTTTTTAAGGTTTGCCGGATAGTTTCATGCGATACACTTTCAATATAACCCAGCTCAACCATCTGCTGTCCAAGTAAACGTAATGTCCAGCGGCTACGCCCTTCAGGTGCATCGCCACAACTTAACGCGATCAAACGGGCTTCATTCTCTCCATCAATAGTACGACTTCTAACCCGAATTGACTTTGCCCGGTTTAAAGCCGATTCCAAGCCTTCTTGAACCAGTCGCTCCCGGACTCGTTCAACGGTACGTCTTGAAATACCAAAAGCTTCACTTATTGGCCGGTCCAGCCATTTTTCTCCTAACTCGCTAATATCCGCTTTCAGCAGTATTTCAGCGTGTAACCTTTTATGAGCGGCCACTTTTCCGGTATGAATCAAACTTCCCAAATAAGCGCGTTCATCTTCCGTTAGTCGTACTATGTATTTCTTTTTCAATGGTGTTTATTAATGGCAATGTAAAGACATTATATGGGGGCTATCATTCGACATATCAACGCTGACTGAGTACTAGCTCTTTGTTCAATGAGCAGTTTCGACCCAGTCATTCGCTTCTGATCTTCGAATGACCGCCTACCAATGAAATGCGGCCAGTCAGTTCTAGCGAACTATACTCCGCGCGGTCACGTATGTGGAAAACAGAAACATATTAACCCCTTGTAATATATAGTATTCAATGCTTTAAAAAACCTGCAATCTTGACCGCTTGGAGTATAACTAATATTCAGTCGGCATTGGTATGTCGGATAAAATCCGCGTTACCATCTTGAAATTGTTGATAACTCCCTCTAAAAGCACCTCTTTCCAATCATCTGAAAAATTTTAAAAACTAAGTATTTCGGATTCACTGCACCAAATTATCCATAACAGTTGCCAGGGTTATTAACCATAACAGATTGATTAAATGATGATCTGTACTTGAAAAATTGTTTTGTTTTGAATCTGTTATCAATTCTGTCTCGCTTGTAGAATTATAGCCGTCAGTCCCCTCATGGATTGACGTTTATAGAGCTT
This sequence comes from Methylobacter sp. S3L5C, assembly GCF_022788635.1. Lineage (NCBI taxonomy): Bacteria > Pseudomonadati > Pseudomonadota > Gammaproteobacteria > Methylococcales > Methylococcaceae > Methylobacter > Methylobacter sp. S3L5C. Next base: position 2,790,434 of record NZ_CP076024.1, read on the forward strand.
CCCTGTATCACACCTTTTTGATGCAGGGGTTTTTTCACTTATAGTGAGGAGTATTCCATGCCAGTAGTTCAAAAAGCGGCCCACGTCAAAGGCGATTTTTTTGTTGATTATGAAGAAAAAGTATTTGAGGATGTAAAAGCCCAACCCGGTGAAAAAGCACTGGTAAAGTTTCATACTGTGGCCTTTGAAGGCTCCATTGGTTTTTTAAATTTGTTACAAGCAACACGGCTGCAACGCAAAGGTTTTGAAACCTCAATCCTGTTATATGGGCCAGGTGTAACCTTAGGAATTCAACGAGGTTTTCCACGCTTGGGCGATGAAGCTTTTCCCGGACACCAAAATTACACTACCCAGATTAATAAGTTTATGGAGGAAGGCGGTAAAGTTTATGCCTGTAGATTCGCGCTACAAGCCATCTATGGTCTTGGCGAACCAAACCTTATCCCGGGCGTTCGAGCTATTAGCCCCCTTGATGTATTAGACATTGCGTTGATCCATAATCGTGAAAACGCCTTCATTCTGGATACCTGGACTCTATAAGTCTTTGCTAATTACTGCCAGCGCCCGGAATCGTTTTCGGGCCTGGTATAAAACCAGTAACAGGAGCACAAAGTATGACATCGCAAAAAATTGTTAGGGCTGCAGCGATACAGATTGCACCGGTGTTTGATTCCGCCGGCGGCACCCTCGAAAAAGTTTGCCAAGCCATTGCCGATGCAGCCAAAAAAGGCGCTCAATTGGTCGTATTCCCGGAAACGTTTATACCTTATTACCCTTATTTCTCTTTTATACTGCCACCGGTTGCTTCGGGCAGTGCTCATATGAAACTTTACGAATATGCCGTCGTAGTGCCGGGACCTGTAACCGATGCCGTGGCCGCCCAAGCACGCTCATTGGGTATCGTGGTGGTATTGGGTGTTAATGAGCGAGATCATGGGAGCCTTTACAACACCCAGCTAATTTTTGATGAAACGGGTTGTTTGGTGTTGAAGCGGCGTAAGATTACCCCAACCTTCCATGAACGCATGATCTGGGGGCAAGGCGATGCTTCAGGCCTCAAGGTAGTTGAGACGGGTATAGGACGTATTGGTGCACTAGCTTGTTGGGAACATTACAATCCGCTGGCTCGTTACGCATTGATGGCACAGCATGAGGAAATTCATTGCAGCCAGTTTCCAGGATCCTTGGTGGGACCTGTTTTTGCCGAGCAAATTGAAGTGACCATCCGCCATCACGCGCTTGAATCCGGCTGTTTCGTTATTAACTCCACCGGCTGGCTAAGTGATGAGCAAATTCAATCGGTGACGCCTGATCCGGCCTTACAGAAGGCTTTACGGGGCGGTTGTTGCACGGCCATTATCTCCCCCGAAGGTCAACATCTGGCCGAACCTTTGCGCTCTGGAGAAGGCATGGTCATTGCTGATTTGGATATGTCCCTGATCACCAAACGTAAACGCATGATGGACTCCGTCGGTCATTATGCCCGCCCCGAACTGTTAAGTCTGATGATTAACGACAAACCGGCGGTACCGATGTTTAGTGAGACCCCGCCATCTAACCAGTACCCAACCGAACCGTTAGTATTTACGCCATTTTCATCTACCCACAGCAGCGAGTAATCCGCCCATGAATCAATCATCCAGCGTTGAATCCCTATCCTCACAGCTGATCACCGACCTACAATCATTGGGTTTACGGTTGGTGGAAACCGAGTATGGCGTAGCTGGTCGTCGCGGCGGTGCTGGTCCTTCAGATCATAAAGCAGTGACCTTGGGTGGTCGAACCGTTATGATCCCGATTTCCACCGCTTCGGCCAGTCTATCGCCATTCGTTGCCGATAGTCCGGATGCGCAGGGTAACAGCCTGATTCGTCGTGACGGTCATACCGTGGCGACCATTACGTTTCCTCGCCAACCGCGTTTTTATGGTTTACAAACCCTGGATGGCATCCCTTATTCCCATATAGCCACCTTACATGCTGCAGACGTGCTGGCTACTACAGTATTGCAATCCTGTATTCGTTATAGTAATCGTCAAAAATCCTGTCAGTTTTGCGCCATAGGACAATCGCTGGAAGCGGGGCGAACCATCCTTCGTAAAACCCCTGAGCAATTGGCCGAAGTTGCCCGTGCCGCAGTGTTATTGGATAACGTCAAGCACATGGTAATGACCACCGGCACGCCTAACATTACTGATCGTGGTGCCGCTATTCTATGTGAAAGTGCAATAGCCGTGAAAGCAGCCGTCGATTTACCCATTCAAGGACAATGCGAACCACCGGATGACGATAGCTGGTTTGAGCGCATGAAAGCGGCAGGCATCGATAGCCTGGGCATGCATCTTGAAGCGGTTACTCCTGAAGTTCGCGCCCGTATCATGCCAGGCAAGGCCAGCGTAACGCTGGATCGCTATATGAATGCTTTTGATGCCGCAGTTGCAGTATTTGGCCGAGGTCAAGTTAGTACTTACATACTTGCAGGCCTAGGCGATACAGCGGAGGCAATTTTAGCTGTTTCCGAACAATTAGTGAACAAAGGGGTTTATCCTTTTGTAGTACCGTTCATACCCATTACCGGTACGCCGCTTGAACATCATCCATCCCCTGATCCGCGCTTCATGCGGGAGCTTCTGCAACCATTAGGCGTTATGTTGAAGCAGGCAGGATTGCGCTCAGTTGATGTGAAAGCGGGTTGTGCCAAGTGCGGTGCCTGCTCTGCTCTTTCCAGTTACGAGGACTGATATGTTAAATGAACTTATCAAGCCGTTTGTTGCCAGCGAGTACCTTGTTAAATGGGCAACTCAGAACTGGGAGCATCAGCAAATGTTGCGTTTGCGACAGGCCGTGTTTTGTGAGGAACAAGGGGTTTTTTCAGGCGATGATCTTGACGAAATCGATCGTATTGCGATACCTATCGTCGCCATCGCCTGTGTCGCAGGGCTGCCTGACGAAGTGGTCGGAACTGTTCGTATTTACCAGTCAGAGCCGGGGATTTGGTGGGGGTCAAGGCTGGCTGTGGCAGTTGAATACCGTAAACAGGGGCACTTGGGGGCTTCGTTAATTCGTTTGGCGGTTACCACCGCCCATGCTCAAGGTTGTCGTACCTTTTTAGCTCAAGTGCAACGTCGTAATGTTCCTTTGTTTCGTCGTCTGCATTGGCATTCCCAAAAAGAGATTGAGCTGCATGGGCGGCCACATAATCTGATGCAGGCTGATCTGGATAAATATCCGCCTTATGACGGTGGTGCCACCGGTTTTGTAGCCACCAGCCGGATTATGTCATGAACGAGTTAGCCCAACTGACACAAACTATAAGCCAAAGCCTTGGTCTGGCTCATAAGCGTGATATCGCTGCTGTGATCACTATACTATCCAGGCAAATGCCATACCGGGAAGCTGGAGATATTATTTTTGGTGACGATTGTGCTGCTATACCTGATCAGAACGGATTTTTGTTATTGGCGGCAGAGGGTTTCATGAACGAATTTGTCGACACTCAACCATGGTTTGCCGGTTATTGCGGTGTGATGGTAAACGTCAGCGATATTTACGCGATGGGTGGACGTCCCATTGCTGTAGTTGATGCGTTATGGAGTAATGGCGAAGAAAAAGCCCGACCAGTACTGGAAGGTCTGGTCGCTGCCTCCGATATTTATAAGGTCCCCATTGTGGGTGGACATAGCAATACCCGCAACGACCATTCTCAGCTTTCGGTAGCGATTCTCGGCCGTGCGAACAGGTTACTTAGTAGTTTCTCCGCGAAGGCAGGACAAAAGCTTTTAGCAGCGGTCGATCTGCGAGGACAATTTCGTGAGCCTTATGCGTGGTGGGATGCCAGCACTCAGGCTCCGGCTGAACGATTGCGAGAGGACCTTGAAATATTGCCTCAAATCGCCGAAGACGGGTTATGCGATGCTGCCAAGGATATCAGCATGGCCGGCATGATTGGTACAGTACTGATGCTATTGGAGTGTTCTGCTTTGGGTGGTGTAATTGATGTGACCGCCATACCATGTCCACCTGAAATACCTTTGGAACGCTGGCTTTGCTGCTTTCCCAGTTACGGCTTTGTATTGAGCGTGGAAGCTGAAAATACCTTTGCCGTTATTGAACATTTTTCCCGACGCGATATCGCCTGCGCTGTCATTGGTGAAACCGATGTCTCCGGTCGTCTACGTCTTGCTGATGGTAACAGTGAGGAACTTTTATGGGATTTACACGCCAGTCCGTTAACCGGATGTGGCAAAAAACTTAACAGCGCGGCTTAAGTCATGTCCAGTTTACGCATTGCCATGCTGACTCATTCCACCAATCCCAGAGGCGGAGTAGTACATGCCTTGGAATTGGCCGAAGCCCTCTATTTACGTGGACAAAAAATCACGCTGATGGCTGCGGACGAGCCCGGTAAACAGTTTTTTCGTGCGATTCAGTGCCCTGCTTCAGTAATATCGGTGCCAGCTTTGTCCGGTGATTTTATCACACGAGTAGGGCAGCGCATCCAGGCCTATATTGATTATTTTTCCAAACCGAATATACCTGCTTACGATATTTACCATGCCCAGGATGCCATCAGCGGTTGTGCCCTGGCAACATTAGTCGAGCGAGGCATCCTGGCCAGCTTTGTCCGTACGGTTCATCATCTTGATAGCTTTGAAAGTCAAACGTTGATGGCATGGCAAACCCGTTCATTTAAAGAGGCACAGCAAGTTCTGTGCGTCAGTCGCGGTTGGTATAAAAATCTCGCCAATGATTATGGTATTAACGCCATTCAAGTGAATAACGGCGTTGATACTCTGCGCTTTAATTCGGTACTTCAACCGGATGATCAGATTCTGCTCAGTCGCCTGGGTCTGGATTGTGGTGGTCCACTATTTCTTGCCGTAGGTGGCATTGAGGCGCGCAAGAATACTTTGCGCATTTTTACCGCTTTTTGTGTCGTACTCAAACAGCTTCCCCGCGCGCAACTTATTATCGTTGGCGGAGCCAGTCTGCTCGATCATGGTCAGTATCGGGATCAATTCGATAAGGCCGTCGCAGACAGCGGTATTGAAGTGGGTTCCGGTAAATCGTTGGTCTTGACCGGGCCATTGCCTGATCAGGACATGCCGCCACTATTTCGCTTGGCAGATGCTTTGGTATTTCCATCGCTAGCGGAAGGTTTTGGTTTGGTGGTTCTGGAAGCCATTGTTTCAGGTACGCCGGTCATCGTTTCTCGCCAAGAGCCTTTTACCGAATATCTGCAGATGCAGGACTGTCTTTGGGTCGACCCGGAAGACAGTGACGCGATTGCAGTTGCTATGCTGCAAGCGCTTACTGCATTTCCCAACGCTGGCTTGCAGGCTTGTGCTCAGCGTTTGAGTGACGAATTTTCCTGGGAAAATTCAGCCCACACGCATTTAAATATTTACCATTCATTGACTACTCCAAGAGGTGTTACCCATGCCTGAAATGCATTTTCGCGTCCGTTGGCCGGACCAATCTACCAGTCTTTGTTATTCACCCTCGCTAGTGATTAAGGATTTTTTAAAGCCTGGAGAAACTTATGAACTGAACGATTTTGTTAGCCGTAGCCGAACAGCGCTTGATATCGCTAGTGAGCGCGTCCGCCAAAAATACGGTTATACCTGTTCCAGCGCCATGAGCCAGTTGGCTGAAATTGAAACCATAGCTGCACGATTTTCTAATGCTGAAAATCCCAAGGTATGGGTGGACGAATTTATTGAGTAAGCGTCTGCAAAATCAGACGACATCAGAAATTATCAACAGCTATAGAACTACCAACCGTTACCCAACAAGAAAGAGAAGACTGCATGAATAATCACCAGGAAAACAATCAACGCCCACATTATCAGGTCATCATTGTCGGTGGCGGTCAAGCCGGTTTGTCAGTAAGCTATTATCTGAAAAAATTACATATTAGTCATATCGTTTTTGAAAAAAATCGAGTTGCCCATTCCTGGAGAAACGATCGTTGGGATACCTTTTGCCTAGTGACTCCAAACTGGCAATGTCGTTTGCCGGATTTCCCTTATCAAGGCGATGATCCTCAAGGTTTCATGCTTAAGGACGAGATTGTTGAGTACGTTGAAGCCTTTGCCAAAAAAATTAACGCACCGTTAACTGAAGGTGTCGCGGTGACTCGTGTTCATAGAGATAGCCAAGGTCGACTTGAGGTCGCGACTAGCAAAGGCGAGTTCACTGCTGACCATCTGGTTGTGGCTACCGGTGGCTACAACATTCCGATTATTCCTGATTATGCACAAAACCTGCCGGATCATATTACCCAGATCCATTCCGTGCAATATCGTAACCCGCAATCGATTCCTGCGGGTGAGGTGTTGGTTGTGGGTACCGGACAATCCGGCGTACAACTAATGGAAGATCTGCATCTGGCAGGCCGTAAAGTGCATTTGGCCGTTGGCAACGCACCCCGTTCACCACGCCTGTATCGTGGCAAAGAAACCACGGAATGGCTATATGATCTGGGTTTTTACCAACTGACCTTGGACAATCATCCAATGGGCGATGCGGTTCGTCACAAAACCAATCATTATCTTACCGGACGTGACGGCGGTCATGAAATCAATCTGCGTAAATTTGCACTGGAAGGTGTTCGCTTATATGGCAGCATGAGCAATATATCTGGTACTAACCTGGAGTTTCGGCCTAATCTGACCGACAACCTTGATGAAGCTGACGAAGTCTATGTGAATATTCGTAACGATATTGACCGCTATATCGCTAATAACCATATTGATGCACCGGTTGAACCGCCATTCCAGAAGGTCTGGGAACCGGAATTTGATCCCTTGACTGTCGATGCCGATGTAGCAGGTATTACCTCAATCATCTGGGCGATTGGTTTTCGACCGGACTACAGTTGGATAGAGCTTCCTGGTTTCGATGACTACGGGCATCCACAATTCCAGCGTGGTGTATCCAATGTCGAGGGGCTCTATTTTATCGGCTTGCCTTGGCTTAACACCTGGGGTTCAGGCCGCTTTCTGGGAGTTGCTGAAGATGCTCGCTATTTAGCGGAAGTCATTCAGGGTAAGTTGGAGGCTGCAAAGGTTGACAGTGTGTTGTAAGGACTATTAAAACGGGCTGGATCAAGACGATTATGTAGACAATGCATTAATAATAAAACTATCCAAAAATTCGTCTATAAAAGACAAAAGGCACGAAAAATTTTATATTTTTCGTGCCTTTCTGAGCTTGTTTTTGCTATAAATCATATTGTTGATTGGGTATTATTGCTTCGGAAACCGGTTAAGCTATAAAGTCCCAACCAAAATTAAACTACCCGTTCCATTATCAAATCCCTAACCATATCCCCCAATTTCTTTAGCGCCCGCTCCACTTTATCAGACCACGGAACTGCACAACTGAGTCGGATAAAATTACTGTATTTTTTTTGCGTAGTCGAGAATAGTGGTCCGGGGGCGATGATAATGCCTTCCAGGCTTGCACGCCGGTGTAATTCCATGGCATCTATACCTTCCGGTAATTCGACCCATAATGCAAAACCGCCTTCCGGTTGCGTCATCCGGGTGCCATCAGGGAAAAAAAGGCTCACTGCTTTCACCGTACGGGCGACACTACGGGCATATTGTTGCCGTACCTGTCGCAGATAACGATCGTAACCGCCGTGTTCCAGAAAATGGGCAATAATAAGCTGGTTGAGTGTCGGCGTGGCTTGGTGCAACATATATTTTAAGTTTTCTACTTTTTCCTTATAACGTCCCGGCATCAACCAGCCGATTCGCAAGCCAGGTGACAATGTCTTGGCAAAGGATGAGCAGTAAAGTACCTCACCCTGTTGACTCCAAGACTTGATAACAGACGGCCGTTTTGAGTCAAAGCAAAGATCGCCATAAACATCATCCTCAATCAAGGGGATTTCGTGTTTTTCCAGCAATGTTACCAGAGCTTTCTTACGTTCATCGGGCATGCAGGAGCCGAGCGGGTTATTAAAATTGGAAATGACCAGACAGGCTTTGATCGGCCACTGTTCAAGGGCCAGTTGCAGTGCTTCCAGGGAAATACCCGCTCGCGGATGCGTTGGTATTTCAAGTGTTTCCATGCCGCAAGATTCGATCACTTGCAACAAACCGTAGAATGTGGGAGATTCAATAGCGATAACATCGCCAGGTTCACAGGTCGCCATTAACGCGAGCCTAACGGCATCCCTGGCACCTTGGGTAATGATGATGTCGTCAGGGCCATCAGTGCAGTTCAGTTCGACCATACGTTTTGCTATCTGGCGTCGGAGTTCTTGATTACCTAGCAATTCATCGGTATCAAAACTGTGTTTACCAAACAGGCGTATCACTTTGTTGGTTGTTTGTTGCAGAGGCCTTATCGGTAAAAAATCAGCATCAGGCATGGAAGCCCCCAGATTGACTTGACCAGGATTTTTAGCTGCCCAGAGTATTTGTCGAGTTAGTGATTGCCCTGTTACTCTGGAGGGTGTCGCGGGTGGATCAGAAATATCCGGTTCAGCGATAGCTTGTCGATGATAGGCGCTGACATAATAGCCCGACCGCGCACGAGCCTGAATTCGCCCTTGATCCTCCAATAGTCGATAGGCTTCAAGGGCGGTTGAGACACTGATATTCATTTGCTGACTTAAGCTACGTACGCCAGGCAATCGATCACCCTGACGATAAACCCCTTGTTCGATATGGGCAACGATGTTGTCTGCTACGGTTTCGTAAAGATATTTCATAAACTTTTATCTAATTGCTGCTTTAAATATTTAGCAGAACAAAATTAATTAAGGCATAACTGTACCGGTTAAGATTATATAATTTTTTCATCTGATAGGGTACTCAATCCCTCTTTATTTGAACCATTTCCAACTAAAATTACCCTGCTGTAAAACTCTAAATTAACTTTTATCGGAATTACTCTCACTTGGCACGAGACGAAGACGCAGATAGTGGGACAAAATTCATGCGTAGCCAAAGAGAAAAAAGGCTATCAAGCCATTTTGTGATTTGGGTGGCTAGAGTAAATTATGAGAGCGCGGAGCATATTCTCTGTTTCCCTCAATGACAGCTTAGTATCTGTGACCTGTCATTGGCCAATAGTTGCCGGTCGTCTATGATTTTACGCTTCCTTATACCTGACATTCGCCATGTAGCACTATCGACCCTGAGCCGACGATCAAGGCGATACCTTGATTCCCCCAAAAAGCGGACTCTAAGAAATCGTCGCATCCTTGGATGGGGATTAATCATTCTTGACTATATCACAGAGCATGGCTAAAATTATGAACGGTTGCCCACCTTACTTGCACACGAGTAAAAAAAGGTATTTATCACTTATAGAGTAATACTGCTACCGCAAATGTAATTAATCTATAAATTACAGTTAGATACGCAAATAATAAGATAAAGATCAAGCACTATTCTGGTAGAATTTTGAGTATTACAAAGTCTGATCAATATTTTAACCATGCCAGCTATTAAAAAAAACCGTATTCAGCAGTAAATTGACCGCTTCAAAAAGTCATTTTTGCAATCCCAAGGACTAGGTGTTGAGGATTTTTTTCAGCCGGCAGCATTACCAACATTATCGCCAATACCCCGCATAAACGCTCCTCGGTGTTCTTGCCCTTAGTCACGCTTAAAGCTTTCATTTTCCAAGTATTAAGTGATGACCGTTCCTGTAAACAGGCAGTGGCAGGCGTATTGATTTACCGTATCGTCGATGGACAATCAGCCAATACGGTTAACACGGGACCTTACTGTAAAGCCCGCAACGCTTACCACTAAAGGAACTCAGAGCAGCCACCACAGCTGCTGGTTTGCGTCTTCATAACCAGTCTCTGGCCGCGTGGCGATGGAAGGGTTATAACGTTGTCCTTACACTTATTGGCATACAACATCATTCGTGGCAATTTGGCACAGGCAGCCAGCCTGCATGAGAAGATACCCCGCCAACTGAGTTTCAGGTCAGCAGTGCAACTGGTCATTCAAGCCGCCAAGCAGATGGTAGGCTTGACAGGGAACCAACTCATAAGCGCCTTGCGTGAATTATTAAAAGCGATGGCATCAACGGCCATTGGAAAACAAAAACGTAAGAGCCAGCCAAGGGCAGTCAAACGCCGACCAAAACCCTTTCCTTTGCTGATGGTGCCAAGAAACGAGGCATGTTTAAGCCTCTGACTTTGTTTTTTATATTTGCGGTAGCAGTATTAGTATCTGACCGTGCTTTCAAGTTTAGTATGACCTAGCAAAAGTTGAACCGCTCGCAAATTTTTCGTTCTCCGGTAGACGAGTGTGACTTTTGTTCGCCGCATAGTATGCGTCCCATAAGACGCTGGGTCGAGGCCAATAGATTTCACCCAGTGTTCGACAATACGAGCATATTGCCTGGTTGATAGGTGAGGTGAACTATGAATTCGACTTGGGAACAGATATTGGTCAGATTTAAGCTTTGTTTGGTTAATCCACGCTTCAAGCGAATCTCTGGTTTGTTCTGTTATCTCGAACTGTACAGGACGATGAGTTTTCTGTTGCATAATAATGGCCCGCGATGACACCCGGTTATTCTGGGCTACGTCGATTATTCGAAGTTTGACCAGATCGCAGCCACGTAATTTGCTGTCAATGGCCAAGTTGAACAACGCCAACTCCCGAGTGTTTTTAGCCATCTGCAAACGAATCCGAATTGCCCAAATCTCTTTCAATTTGAGCGGTGATTTCTGACCAATCAATTTGCCCTTGTTCCATGGGACTTGATAGTTCTTTTGATCGTTGGTATCTTGCTTCATAACAATCTCCTAAAATTAGGTAAAGGAGTCTTATTGTCATACTGTTTCCAGTAAGCAGACATGAGAGAAAGTGTGGTATGAGTATCGGTCACCGCATATTTGTTGTAGAGGAAGATGCCGTCTTTTCAATTTCACAAAAGACTTTCACTGCATTGTATTCTGGTAAAGTCGGAGCCTTTTCGAAGTTCGCGGGTCAGACCGTTCAAATTGCTGTAGTCGTTTACACAGTACATCAGCGAAAACCAAAAACAATTATTCAAATCGATTGTGAATGAATCAGAATTCTGGGTGACGGTTCAATCGATGATAATTATGAACACGAAGGCCTGCATCTGGCCGCAAACCGTATGTGGCCATCAGAGATTAACCCGAAATTGTCGATGCAAAAGCTCGATTTGAAGAAAGGCAATGGAATCAACGTCATCCGAAATTATCAGGGCCGTCTCATGAGCGAATATTCAAGGCACTGTTCAAATAAAAACTTACAGCTCAAAATTGACTATTTACCACTTTAAGGTCTGTTTTACGGATTAGTATATTGTAGTTCATTTGGGCTACAATATACCCTTAACTACAAAGGAGCAAGAATATGGCCGCCACCGCTTATGTACGAGCAAGAATCGACGAAAAACTTAAAGAAGAAGCCACCGCTGTGCTGGCAGATATGGGGCTTACCGTATCCGATGTGGTACGTATTGTTTTGACCAAGGTTGCAAAGGAAAAAGCACTGCCTTTCGAGATGCGCGTTCCCAATAAACTGACTGCTGAAACGCTCGCCAAGAGTGAACGCGGTGAAGATATTCATCATGCTAAAGATGCTAATGAGCTCTTTGAACAGCTTGGCATCTGATGCGGCAGCCCGACTACTCCGGCCAGTTCAAGCGTGATGTGAAGCAATCTCAAAAGCGAGGTAAAGACATGAGTAAGCTCAAAACATTATTAGGCTTACTGATTGAAGGCCAGTCGTTGCCAGCAAGCTATCTTGACCCATCCACTGAAAGGTAGCTGGAAAGGGTTTAGAGATGCCCACATTGAGCCGGATTGGTTGTTGATATGCAAAATCATGGGCGATGTAGTGCGCTTTGAGCGTACAGGTAGACATGTGGATTTGTTCGATGAATACTAACGCAGCTTACTGTGTAAATAACCACCCTGGGCATTCATGACCCGTCAATTCAAAAAAAAGCGCCCATCTTTCACTGCTCTGCCTCGGCATAAACGCAGCAATGAGGTCATCCGTCTCAAAGGACGAATTAAGCGCGACTCTGACGAATATGGTGGGATGTTCACAAGTCACTTGGTTCTCGATGAACCTGGTAGACCGGATTTATACAATCAGTGGTTTGACTTCTATTTCCCCGGTCAAGATCGGTTCACCATCTGGAATGCGGAAATTGTGATAGCACGCAAGGCATTTTGGGATGCGGCCCATAAGCTTGCTTACCAACGCACGACGGCAATGTTGACGCCAGAAGAACGCGCTGCCGAGTCCAATATAGAGTTTGAGCCAGCGGATTTTTCCAGCACCGGCAAAGTCTTGAGTTACAAACTTGTTGTGCGTAAGAAGATGCAGTACGAGAAATTCAGTGGACTGACTTTTTACGAGCAGTTGGAAAAGCTGGAGTCCGAGATAATCCGTGAAACGCCACCCACTATTCATGAGTCTTTCCGGCTTGATCCTAGCTATGCCTACGGTATTGGGCTATTCATCATTCTTGATGTAAATGTGATCGACCGTGCAGCGATTGAACAAGCCATCACCAAATTTCGATTAATTAGTGAAACCGATTGGCATGCTGCTATTCCAGTACTGCGTGAGCGACTGCCCGTTGTGAGCGAAAAAGAAGTTTTGGCAGCTATTTAGGATTAGTTAAAAAGAAAAATCGTTTGCCGAACCTGTCCATAAAACAACCGCTTGACGGAGCCGGTGACAGACAGCTCACGGCCCAGACTGTGTGAAAACTACAATCCAGCTATAATTATATTTTCAATTGAAAGTATATCAATATGAGCGGATTTATAACGGGCGAAGCTCGCACTCATGCGACTTTGTTTCCAGAAAAACTCGATGATTACATCTCGGCAGACAATGTCACCAGAGTAATCGATCTATTCATTGATGGTATTGATCTGTCGGCTACGGGGTTTAAAACCCTAGCGGCTGCCACTGGTCGACCTGGATATCATCCTGAAACCCTGCTAAAGCTTTATGTGTATGGCTACCTAAATCGCGTTCAATCATCGTGCCGATTAGAACGGGAAGCCGGACGTAATGTTGAGCTGATGTGGTTACTGAAGCGCTTGGCTCCGGATTTTAAAACCATTGCTGATTTTCGCAAAAAGAATACTAAAGCCATCAGATTGGTTTGTCGTGAGTTTGTTATTATTTGCCGTAAACTCAAGCTTTTTAGTGAGGCGTTTGTTGCCATTGATGGTAGTAAATTTAAGGCCGTCAACAACCGTGACCGGAATTACACGCAAGCTAAATTAAAGCGCAGACTCGAATTGATTGATTAAAGTATTGCCCGCTATCTGGGGCAAATTACCAGCGCAGATCGACTGGACGATTCAGTTGCTAAAGGTAAAACAGAGCGACTGGAAAGTAAGATTGAAAAACTAAAAAAGGAAATTGAGCGACTATAGTGGCCCCCAAAATCCGGACAGTCGATTAAGATGGTGTCTTCCATAAAAAAGGTAGACAGGAATGAGTGAAAAAAAACGTAAGATTTTGACGGGGGCACAAAAAGCTAAAATAGCGTTAGAAGCTTTGAAGGAGCAAAAAACGGTAAATGAGATTGCTCAAGAGTATGGCGTTCATCCTACCCAAATTGGTTTATGGAAGAAGGCCTTATTAGAAAATGCCAGCCAACTGTTTGAGGTGAAGCGTGGCTCCAAGCCCCTTGATCCTCAGAGCGATCCGGTACGATTGTATGCCAAGATTGGTCACCTTAATAGGGAACTGGACTGGCTTAATATCCGCACGGGGCACTAGAAAAAAGTCAGGAATCAGTTTTTAAGCGAAAGACAGAGCTGGATCGATCCCCATGATGAACTGGCGTTGGTTCGGCAGTGTAAATTAGCGAGTATTGCCCGATCCACCGTCTACGCTAACAAGACAGTAGTTGTGAATGAATACGAGCTGTTATTGCTGCGCTTGCTGGATGAAGAATATACCCGCCATCCTTTTTATGGCAGCAGGAAAATGACAGTCTGGCTACGCGGACAAGGGCATGGCGTGAACCGAAAACGAGTGCAGCGTTTGATGCAAATACTGGGGTTGGTTGCCATGGTGCCTGGTCCTAATACCAGTAAAAAACATCCGCAACATAAGGTTTATCCGTATTTACTCAGAGGATTAGCTATTGTCCGACCGAATCAGGTCTGGAGTACGGATATAACTTATATACGACTCGCGCATGGCTTTATGTATCTGGTCGCAATCATTGATTGGTACAGTCGTAAAGTGTTGGCGTGGAAGGTTTCAAACACCATGGATGTTGGTTTTTGCCTGGACTGTTTGACTGAGGCGCTTAATCAATATGACGCACCAGAAATTTTTAACACCGATCAGGGATCGCAGTTTACCAGCACCTTATGGGTCAATAAATTACTGGAACACAGCTGTAAGATTAGTATGGACGGTCGGGGTCGTGCCTTGGACAATATTTTTGTTGAACGGCTATGCCGTAGTGTCAAATACGAGGACATTTACCCGAAAAACTATGTCATTGTGCCTGAACTGTTGTTGGGTCTGACCGCGTACTTTATATTCTATAACAGTGAGCGGTTTCACCAGGCATTGAGCTATAAAACGCCCAATGAAGTTTATCAGACAGGCATCGGCGGCGGCGTAAAAGTAGTTGATCATTTTAGTGACAAACGGGTTTCTTCAAAAGAAGAAGTGGGACACGGAATCGATGCCCTCTTAATTAGGCTTAAATATTGTCTGGACAATGGGGTCCACTTTAAGTTATCAGAAATGAAACAGAAACGTGCTGATGGTGTTTTAATAAAAAATCTAATGTCTGAATACGCACTCAGTAAAGCGTCAGATTATCGACTTTTATCTAATGATGCTTGATTTGTTAGTTCGTAAAAAAAACCAACAACAGGCAAATATTCCGGCTGCGCAAAGCCAAGATGTTTGGCTAAATGAGATACAGCCATAGACCGAATATTTGTGAATGAATCGGCGCGGGTTGATTACCGGGATGAATCATTACAATAGTCGTGACATGTAAGAGGTAATTAACGCCTACGATAGTTGATCTGCGTTGCAACGTTCTATAAACAAAGGTGAGTTATGAAGCATATTTATCTGGAAAGGCATGACCCGGACAAAAATCTACACCGGTTTTATTAGTTGTTTATAATGCCAGGCCTTTTTGGTGACTGGTCGTTGGTTAAAGAATGGGGCAGGGCAGGCTCACCCGGAACGATTCGGAAGGATTGGTTCGATACTGAAATGGAAGCGCAGCTAGCGGGACAAAAATTATGCGCAGCCAAACAGAAAAAAGGCTATCAAGTCATTTTGTGATATGGGTGGCTAAAGTAGATCACCTATATATAAGGTGTACGCGTAAACTCTATCGAACACGACACTCTTGAGCAATCTGATTTATCATTTTCTGCTCTTTCAATATTTCTAACGTGTGTTAGCTTTTTGTGCCCCGTCAAAATATTACGCTTTTTTACTCATTTCTGCCTGCCTTTTTATGGAATACATCCTTTTAATCGACTGTCCGGGATTTTGGATCCACTATAATAACAGTTGAGGCGACAACTATTCTGACGCAGCGGGGTCTAGACACAAAGCGGACATACTCGACAACGGCAAATTTAATCCATGCTTTCCTCATTTTTACTGATGCGATAAACGCAGCGACGCGCGCCTGTGAAGAGGTGTTCTTGCCTTGTGATCAAGACCTGGCCTCCCAGTGTTTCCTGAAACAGCTGGAGTTCAGAGCGGCAAAATTTCTGACAACTTTGTGCCGCTGCGCAAATTGGGCAATGATCTTCAATCAGTAGCCAATCTTTGCCCTGTTTTTCTACCCTCGCCATATAACCTTCCTTCAAGCGTATGGCAGCGATTCTTTTCAGCTTGCCGGCGATGCTGCTGACTCCCTGGCAGGCTTGCCGGTACTCATGCAACATCTCTGTTTCACGTTTGGTGATGAGCCGATTAAGACCTTCTTCGCCAAACAACTGCTGGATCGAACCGATCAGCTGTACCGTCAGATAGGCATGCGAGTCGGGAAAGCGTGCATTGCCTGCGGCGCTTAATTTCCAGCTCTGCTTCGGACGCCCAACCCCCATCGAGGATTCCTGCAATCCCTCAATCAGATCATCAGTCAGCAGTTTTTGTATTTGCAGTCGCACAGCTTCCACTGTGATGTTGAGCTCTTGTGCCAGGATGGCGGTTGACGCCGCGCCGTGGGTCTTGAAGCGCAACAAAATACGTTCGGCAGTTGACCTGCTTTCTTTATTAAGCAAGTTTTCTCTTGTATATTTCATGATGGAGACTTAGTATTGGAGCTGGAAAATATCCAACTTAGTTCTTGCATAATATGCTTTCTTCTTCTGAATGTCGAGGTCCACGATGAATGTCAAACGCCCTACAAATACCCACGCCGAGCCGATCAAAGCGCCCCCTGCCGCTGTTGCTGCATCCTGGGGGGAGCTGCTGTCTGGCCGTAATTTGTTGCCTGCCATAGCACTCACTGGTGGTGTGGCGCTACACGCCATCAATGTACATATAGTCACAACCATCTTGCCGTCAGTAGTGCGAGATATTGGCGGCCTTGAGTATTACGCCTGGAATATCACCTTGTTTGTGGTGGCCTCTATCTTAGGCGCTACCCTGACTAACAAGCTGCTTGATGTAATGGGTCCGCGCCGTACCTATTTACTTGCGCTGGCGGTATTCGTGCTCGGCTCCATCTTGTGCGCTACTGCAACAGGTATGTTCTGGCTGCTGTGCGGACGGAGTGTGCAAGGGATTGGCGGCGGCTTGCTGGCCGCACTCAGTTACGCCTTGATTCGTATCGTTTTTGTTGAACGTCTATGGTCACGTGTAGTGGCCTTAGTGTCTGGCATGTGGGGTCTTGCTACGCTGTTGGGGCCGGCTGTTGGTGGATTATTTGCTGCCAGCGGCGAGTGGCGTTTGGCTTTCTGGAGTTTGCTGCCGGTAGCACTGGTACAAGCCTTGATCGTTTCCATGCAGCTTACTGGGAAATCGCCGGTACCCGACAAGGCATCGCTTGAGCCGGTACGCATCCCCTTCCTTAAAATCAGCTTACTGATGACCTCGGTGCTGCTGGTTGCGCTGGCCGGGCAGGTGAAGGATGATGCGGGCAAAGTGCTGTGTATTACGGTCGGGGTGAGTGTAGGTTTGCTGCTGGCATGGCTGGATCGTCGTCCGGGCGTGGCCTTGTTACCAAGCGGCGCTTATACACTGCGCAGTCCGATGGGAAAAATATTTGCGTGTATCGGCTTGCTGATGATCGCCAGCATGAGTGAAATTTTTATCCCTTATTTTTTGCAGCTATTGCACGGCTATTCGCCTTTGCAGGCTGGCTATATGACAGCGGTGATGGCGGGCGGCTGGAGTATGGCATCGCTAGTGAGTTCGGGGCGTAGTAGCCGAAGTACCGCACGCCTGATATTCGCCGGTCCTGTCCTGATGACCTTGGCCTTACTGGCCTTGCTGGTTTTACTACCTGGCGATATTGTCCCGGCGTATCAGGGCGCATGGTTGTGTATCGCACTGGCCGGTGTGGGTCTGGGTATCGGGCTTGGCTGGCCGCATCTGCTCACCGGGATATTCAAAGCGGCCTTACCAGGCGAAGAAAACATTGCTTCGGCGGGTATCACCACGGTGCAATTATATGCCATGGCAATCGGTGCCGCGCTGGCTGGCTTGACAGTGAATGCTGCGGGTCTGTCTGACCCGGGTGGTGAAGAGGGCGCGCGTACTGCTGCATACAGTCTATTTGGATTTTTTGCGCTGGCACCGGCTGCGGCGATGGTACTGAGTTACCGACTGTCACACTGTACCGATCGCTCCGGGCTTGGCGATCCAGATCAAAACGATCCAGATTCATGACCTTGGTCCATGCTGCGGAGAAGTCCTGGACCCCTTGCCGTCACCAAAAATTTGAAAATCGAGGCCGCCTCGGGCTCCGAGGGTAATACTGCTACCGCAAATATAAAAAACAAAGCCAGAGGCTTAAACATGCCTCGTTTCTTGACACCATCAGTAAAGGAAAGGGTTTTGGTCGGCATTTGAGTGCCCTTGGTTGGCTCTTACGTTTTTGTTTTCCAATAGCGGGTGCGTTTAAACAAACGACACCAAAGTCCCATAGAATTTATTGAAAAGCCACAGATGGCGTGGCTTTATGCCATTTTCAAGCTTCCTAACTTTAACCATGTTTAACCGGCCATTTTTTGGGAAGCCTTAACTATCATTACTCAGTAGCTCGGAAGGCATACAAAAAACGAACATTTAAACAATAAGGAAGATTAGATAAAAACGTCTGATATTCCTATATGTTTTCTTATCGAATAAGCTGAAATTTCCGGTATTCATCGAATAATTCAGCAACGGCAGTAGTGCGCGGCAATACACTGGAAGTTTACGACTTGTCACCGCTCAAAATCCTATGGGACTTTGGTGTCGTTTGTTTAAACTTACCCTACTAAAATAAGACTATGTACGAAAGTCATTTATCCTACTTTCGTACACCATAAAAACCACCTGTACGGAACCGTTCGGTTTTGGACATATATGTCACAGTAGGAACGATGTTAATTCAGTATTTATGGGCACTGTAGGTCACTACTATCAAATGTCGGGTAGGAACAGTGTATTACTA
This sequence comes from Methylobacter sp. S3L5C, assembly GCF_022788635.1. Lineage (NCBI taxonomy): Bacteria > Pseudomonadati > Pseudomonadota > Gammaproteobacteria > Methylococcales > Methylococcaceae > Methylobacter > Methylobacter sp. S3L5C. The sequence continues at coordinate 2,809,086 of NZ_CP076024.1, forward strand.
CGCCATTCCCCCCTAAGAACCGTGCATGCAACTTTCGCTGCACACGGCTCAAGCCTCTAAAAACCCTGTTTTACCAGAGCCGGTAGTTACCTTCTTATCGTGGTTATGAATTTGTCTATGACAGTTTGGATGTAATAACATGAGATTGAATAGGTTATCCTTACCGCCGTCTGTTTTACGTTGGATGTGATGAATATTCCATCCTGTTTCCTTCGTAATTTTTCATTGCAGTTCGGACAGACTCCTTCTTGCATATACCAAAGACTGAGCAATTTGTTCTTCCCTCTGAGATTTTCCTTCATTTGTAGGCCGAGCCTCTTTTCAAAGTATTCTTCCCAAATTGGATTAAACGGATGTGCTTCTGCTCTTATTTTGATATGTCGGCGAATTGGCGTATCACTGGCATTAACCAGCTTAACCATTTTTACGTCCCCTTTCTCTGTTCTTAGCATCGTACCAAATACCCAATTACGCAATCCTTCGCGTTTAAAATATCTGTCCTTTATCCATCGAAGTGGTTTATTTGGATGTCTTCGACAAGCCCATTGCCAAAGCTTTTTCCAGATGAAATGATCTACCTTTGAAAAGGTTTCCTTTGCCACCTGATTTTGATGATAATTAGCCCATCCGCGTATGACTGGGTTTAGAAGCCTAATTACATTTTCCTGCTTTGCCGTATGGTTTCCTTCGATTATCTGTCGAGTTTTTCGTAAGAATGCTTGCACATTCTTTTTCGCCGGTTTGATAAGAAGTTTCCCACCATATTTACGAATGTTCCACCCTAAGAAATCAAAGCCTTCATCAATATGCACAATCTTGGTTTTTTCTTCGGAAAGCAATAATCCTCTATCCTTCAAAAAGTCCGCAATAATTAATTTTGCCTTTTCCAGCGTTTCTTTCGTAGCGCCGGTGATAACAAAATCATCCGCATATCGAATGAAGTTAACTTTTTCTTTCCATCTCTTCGTACTGTTTTTTGTGCCAAAGTGCTTAGCCAGTTCGAGTTCCATGCCGTCTAAAACCATATTAGCCAACGTTGGTGAGGCAATACCCCCTTGAGGAGTGCCTGCTTGCGTTGGATACCAATTTCCTTTTTCAACAAAGCCACTTTTCAGCCATTTTTTGAGTACTGTTTTATCCATAGGTATATTAGCCAGTAACCAGTCATGACTGATATTGTCAAAGCATCCAGATATATCTGCATCTAAGACCCACTGAGCTGAATTTTTACTGACTAATGCCGCGAAGCCTTGTGCCGCCGCATCTCTACACGCTCTCTCTGGACGAAATCCATAAGAGTTGTAATCAGCTGTTGTTTCAGCAATGGGTTGTAAGGCAAACAGATGTAAAGCCTGCATTGCCCTATCCAACATAGTTGGAATCCCTAATGGACGCAATTTACCATTTGCTTTGGGAATATGGACTCTTCTCAATGGTTGCGGCTGATAGCCTCTTCGTTTGAGTGAGTTAATTGCCTTAGCTTTTTGTTCAGGAGTATTCCAAGTCTCCCCGTCTACTCCTGGGGTTTTCTTACCGCGATTTTCAGTTACTCGTTTTATTGCGACTGCTTTGCCGTAAGACGAATGCGTTAGCAGCCATTGTAAAGCTTTCGCTTTATTCCAGCGGCCTTCGCTTACTGCCTTTGCAATACGTACTTGCAGCCTTCTCACCATTCGAAGAGCTGGGCCCCAGTCAATACTGTGCCAACTAATTTCATAGTGGGAGGATGCACCGACTGCACAGGGTGTAGTCGTCATTTGCTTTTCCTCCTTGTGAGGGTTCTATAAGTTATCTTGCAATTTGAGACCAGTTGGAAGTCTGCACTCTTTCGAGCAAAATGTTGGCATTAAGCCTTAATCTCTATCTATTCCGTTACAGAATAGCCTTCGCTTTTTCCAACCTCCTATGCCCGCACTCCCAACGGTTTCCCTTACGGTCAACTTGCCTAAATAGGCAGGAATACGGGTTTACCGTGTTCCGTATAAATAACTAATGAAAGGGTTAGGTGCCAACTATCTCCCGATGGTTTTATTATCCCCGTTTGGTTATTCGCAAAAACCAAAACCAACCATTTTGCCTTTTGGCTAGAGTCTATCAGCATTTTTGACTCCTCGGATTTAACGAGATTTATCGTTGATTCACAAATGTTCACCTTACCTCTAAGCCTAGTTCCCTACCGCGTAATGCTCGCAGTTCTGCTTTGCCCTCACGGGTTCAACTTCATCTTTCGATTGGGTTACATTGTTAGAGTGGCTTCAAACATCACATTACTGTTAATGCCTGCACTCCTAGGCTACTGCCGGAAGAACGGCAGGTTTAGTCATTATTACTCAAGCTAAACAATTACTTATACGACTTCACGTCGCACTACGAAGTAATCCTTACGGTCGGCCATGTAGTCGAGCAATTGCGTACCACATTCGAAACTTTTTCCGATCGGCGAACCGGCAAGAATGCGAACTATAAGATGATTGATGCTGGACTATAGACTTTCAGATAAATAACTTCCAATTAGCATCCAAAATCACATTGATTTTAAAAGCTTTTTTCTGTTAGATTTGGAAATTTAATTTCTGAAAAACTATAAGTGCATTTTCGGCATTTTTATGTGAAGCCCGTCATTTTTATATTTTCATCGGATCATGCAGGATACACAAGGGAGAAACAATGCACAAACACTGTTCGGTGTTTTTAAGATTCCAACAGACAATAGCATCCTGAGCCTGCTTGATGCGGTAGAGCCTGCGACGTTGCGGTTTTGCTTCACTGGACATTTGCTGCATAATGGGTTCTATTAAGTGCATGGAAGCCTTTAGCGTGTTGGGCTGTTATCGTCGTTGACTACATCCCACGCTGGAGGCTTCCAGACTATTTTTAATCAAATCAAAACTGTCCGAAGTATTGCAATAATGAAGTGATATCATTTAACTCAAAATTTAAAACGGCAATGCGCCGAGTCGCATTAACTGGAGGACTAAAAGCTAGATAAATAGCCACTCTTGAGTCCTTAAATTTCATTAAATTCACCCCTAATTATACAGGTATTACACGACCATCACTCAGGAGGCTGATGTCTGCAAATTGACACACACCTTCTTCATGTTGAAAAAGACTGAGGGCAATCAACCAAACCTTTACGATATTATCTGGAATAACTCCGCTTATTGCGTCGCTGTAATCTTGATATATGTCCCGCTCCTCATTCAACCATTCGCCCAAGCCTTGGGAACCAGAACGGATGACAACATGGGTTTCGCGGGCAGTCCAGGTTGGAATTGGGCATCGATATACTGTTTCTGGCGGCAGTTCGGCGCTCCAGTAATAGGTAATATCTTGACCATTATCGAATTCGACCGCAATGCTTAAATAATCGTGGGTTGGCAGCGTATCCTCACGCACAGTGGAAGGTAGGGTGTCTATTTTCCATGACCAACGCAATCGGGTATTCGGTTTAAAGGGCAGAGAAACCGATCTTTGCAACAACCCGCCGTCATTGTGCGTATGACAGCAGATTGCCGGCTCTTTCATCGGTACTGCACGAGATTGGTAAACTTCCGCAGGCCCTGTAAACCACAGATAATCCCAGCCATCCGGCGTAATAATCGGCGAAACCAACCGATCTATTTCTCTTGCGATCAGGTTATTTGCGTCGCCGTATTCGACAAGACTTTTTAATCCATCCAACGTATCGCCTTGCCAGTGTATAAGTAACACGGCTAGATTGCCTGTTACCATATCGTACACTTCATCCGGGGTTGCCAATTCACCGGTTTTGCTAGACCATTCTCCTGGAAAATAACTGGCCAGATAAAGTCGCCCCGATTGCTCTACCGTAAAACTATGGCTATCGCGGGTGCCACGGAATATTTCGCCGTCTTGGCCGATACGAAACCAAAGCTGAAAGTTGGGTTCCAGGGTTATGGGCAGGTCTTTAAACTGGGTTTTACCAGCCGCGAAAGAGGTTAAATTATCATCGGCTTCAACATCAAGGCCAGTATCAAACCAAGGCTTTTGGTCGGATGGAATATCAAAAAAACGATGGTCATCAATAACGTTTTTTGCAACATTACCCAGTAATTCTGTAAAACGCGATTTAAATTCAATAACATTCATAGTAGGTTCCTTGATTATGGTGGGTGAAGCTCATGAAAATCAGCTGGAAGGATTATAATCTGATCATCACACTAATATCTTGTATGAACTAGCTATGTTAAAACTTTATCCTGCTTATATGCGCTTGTTTATCTGGCGAGGCCGATCGCTTTATTTCGGTCCGTCAGTACATTTGAATGCGCACGCCTATGCCACGGTGGTATTACATGTGGGCATCTACCGGCCTTTCAGGATAAAAATTGCAAACGGTGCATGGCAAAGTTGCCGCTGTGCGATTGTCCCCGCAGGTACCCAGCATGAGCTTGATTTTGAAGGCGGTATACATGGAAAAATATTTATTGAAAGAGACAGTTCCGATTTTTTGTATTTTAAGCGCCGCTTTACTTGCCCGGAACAATCGCTGTCATTTTTTCAGGACTTTGAACTGATCGATAAATTGCGCTGGATTTATGAACTCGATCCCGATAAATCCGTTATTGAAAACTGCCTGGATAGCTTGTTGCAATGTGATGGAGATCTGAATTTAGTGGTCGATCCACGCGTACAAGCGGCTATCAATCTGATTTGCAATGAGCCGGATTGCAATTTCTCGCAAGAATATCTAGCCGAAAGAGCTGATTTATCGTCGTCCCGATTTTTGCATTTGTTTAAAGAGCATACCGATGTCCCTTATCGACGTTTCAGGACATGGAAGCGCTTGTTTTTAGCATTGGAAAATTTAAACGCTATTGATAATATGACTATTGCTGCGTTAAATGCCGGATTTTCAGATGCAACCCATTTCAGTCACTGTTTTCGCGATAACTTTGGCATAAACCCGGCTTATGTATTCCGAGGCATTAATCGTTTTGAGGCTTGAGCGCTGAATACGCGTGAGTTCCTGCATTAAAAACAGTATAGGGGCTATTTGATAAATGATGAGAAGAGTATATTTTGATTGATTTGCTAAAACTTATGACCGTCGGCTGTTGTTAAGGCTTGTCCGACGCCTGCCCCCAGAGTTCTGGTGCATTCGGATAGTCCTGTGTTTTAAGGCAGGCATCTGACAAGCCTTAACATCAAGAGACGGTCGCGAGTGGCAGCTTTATGGCGATGAATATCGCAGAATAGAGTTCGGAAATATGGGCCAAGAATCGGTTACCTTTCCTTGGGTTGGAACTCATCGTTTCTGATACCCGCCAATCGATTGATGCCACTGATTAAGGCTTTAATCGATGCCGTGACTATATTGGTATCGATGCCTACACCGTAGCACTCGTAGTTGCCTTTAGAGTAAGTGAGCTCCATAAAAGCACAGGCTTGAGCATTGCCGGCCTCGCCGCTGGCACGGGTGGAGCGTTCTTCATAACTGCGTACCTGAACAAAGATGCCGATGCACTGCAGGGCATGAATAGTCGCATCGATAGGGCCATTTCCTACGCCTTCGAGTTGATATTTTTCGCCATCCACTTCGACGTTAAGTTTTATACCTTGGGCACTGCTGTGTTCAAATAGATGATGTTCCTCGTAACGCACGGGGTGCTCGCTTTCAAGATAGGTGCGAGAAAAGAGTTGCCAGATAGCGCTAGCGGTCATCTCACTGCCCTGCTTGTCAGTATCCCGTTGCACCTCGCCAGAAAACTCCACCTGCAAGCGGCGCGGCATGACTATTCCGTATTCGGTTTCAAGCAGGTAGGCCACTCCACCTTTGCCCGATTGGCTGTTGATACGGATCAGCGAATCGTAACCGCGTGCAACATCGGCCGGGTCGATAGGCAGATAAGGCACATTCCAGAAAGTATCGGGCTGCTGAGCGGTTAAGCCTTTCCTAATTGCATCCTGGTGAGAACCGGAGAATGCGGTGAAGACAAGGTCACCCACATAAGGGTGGCGAGGATGGATAGGCAACTGGGTGCAATGCTCTACAGTACGTGCGATGGCATTGATATCTGAGAAGTCCAGACCCGGCGCGACACCCTGCGTATAAAGGTTAAGTGCCAGCGTAACAATATCCACGTTGCCGGTACGTTCGCCATTACCGAAGAGACAGCCCTCGACCCGATCCGCACCGGCCATGAGGCCAAGTTCTGCTGCGGCCACGGCCGTGCCTCGGTCATTGTGTGGGTGCAGACTCAGAACCACACTATCTCGACGATCAAGATTGCGGTGCATCCATTCGATCTGATCGGCATAGATATTAGGTGTCGCAACTTCAACGGTAGCAGGAAGGTTAATGATGACCTTGTTCTGCGGGGTTGCGCCCCAGGCTGCTGTTACCGCGTTACAGATCTCAAGGGCGAAGTCTAGTTCGGTAGCAGTGAAATTCTCCGGGCTGTATTCGAGCACCCATCGGTAATTGTCAATGTAGTTGTCGCCTCGACGGTTAAATCTTACTCTGGTTTGTTTTCTAAATAATCACTTCCTTGGTAGCATTTTTTTGTTTAGACCTTGTCTGGGTTAAGGTGGGCTGTCTGGATTTTTTCCCAATTACGGGAACTTCCAGTCCAGCGTTGCGGATGTTTAGCACGTGCTGCTTCGTAGACGACTTTACGGTTATCCAGAAGCTTGTCGTCCAAGCCTTCATGGCGTTGCGCTGGAGTAATAAACCGAATAGCGCTGTGACGATGCTCATGGTTGTACCATTCCACTAAGCTTGTGACCCACTGACGCGCTTCCGTAACATCGGCGAACGGCTTTAGCGGATAGTTAGGACGATATTTCAAGGTCTTAAACAACGATTCTGAGTACGGATTATCGTTGCTAACCGATGGCCGACTAAACGAAGGCATGACACCCAGTTGTTGCAAGGTCGCCAGCATAGTCGATCCCTTCATCGGACTGCCGTTGTCAGAATGCAGGATAAGCTGTTCTGCCTGTATCCCTTCACGATGACAGAGATCACGTAACAATTCGCCAGCCAAGGCGCTGTTTTCTTCTTCATACACCTGCCAACCGACGATCTTTCGGCTGAAAATATCAACAAATAGATACAGATAGAAAAACTGTCCACGGATCAGTGATGGCAGATAAGTAATGTCCCAACTGTACAGTTGATTAGGTGCTGTAGCACATGCCGCGCGTGGCTTTGTTCGTGTTTGAGCCGGACGTTCGCTACGCCGATGGGTAAGCTGTTTTTCCTCGCGCAGGATGCGATAGAAGGTCGACTCAGACGCCAGATAGCTACCTTGGTCGGCCAGTCGTGGCACGATCTGACTCGGTGGCAGATGACCAAATTCATCTGAATTAGCGACGATCAGCACCTCGGCACGCTCGATTGCTGTTAGTTTGTGTGGCGGTTGATAGTCACGCAAGGGGCGTTGATCGCAGTGAATCGTCTCACCTGTCTGCCAGCGTTGTAAGGTACGCTCACTAAGTCCTAATACTTCACAGGCTTTAGCTTGACGTGCTCCCGCAGTTACTGATTCATTAAGTAAAGCAATCACTTGTTCGCGCTCTTCGTGGCCAGTCATTCGACCTCTCCCCCCAAGAGCGCCCGGAACTTTTTTTGCAGTACCAACAGCGCTGCGGCTTCTGCTAAGGCTTTGTCTTTACGCAATAAATTGCGCTCAAGGCTTTGGACTTCTTCTTTCAATATACGCAGGACCCGCGCTTCTTCACGCTTGTCTACTAAGTCATCCTGGCGGCAGAAATCAGCTTTCCATTGTTCCAACTGATGAATAAAAACGCCGCGTTCACGACACCAGGCATTTAAGTCTTCACCGATCAAATTATAGGTTTTTTGTAAAGCAGTAAAGCGTTCTTCAGAGCTCCAATCTTCGGGACGCTTTGATTTTAGCGGTGCAAGTTTGACGTCCTGTTCCTTCTGTTTCATCCAAGCCTTCAAGGTTGTTAAATGGATATTCAATTCGTTTGCGACGGACTGAACTGATTGGTCATTACTACGATTGTATACTTTTACCAGGGCCTGCTCTCTGAAGCCTACTGAATACCTTTTATATTTTTTCATTTCTACTCTCAAATTTTATTTTTTCTTAAAAGTTGAGGCGACAACTATTCTGACGCAGGGGGCCCATTCTGTTTCTAGTTGCTCACTGGCGAGCTGTTTCACCAACAGGACAGACGCAACCGCCATGTCGATAACTTCAGCTTTGCTAATGCCAAAGACTATTTCCCTAAATGGTCGTGATGTGGCGTTATAGACATGGACAATGGCTCTACGGGCACCGCGCAACGAGTCCATGGTACGCCGAATAAGGTGCTCGCGTGCCTGAGTGAGTACCTCGATAGTTACATCTGAAGGAATGTGGTTGCCGTTGATCAAGATCTGAACAAAATCGAAATCGGTCTGTGAGGCGGAAGGAAACGCTACCTCGATTTCCTTGAAACCGATGTCATAAAGGCTGCGGAACATGCGCATCTTGCGTTCGGAATCCATCGGTTCAAAGAGGGCTTGATTGCCATCGCGCAGATCGGTGCTCATCCAGATCGGTGGAGCAGTGATAGTTCGGTTCGGCCACTGACGGTTTGCAAGATCGACGGGGAGGAACGGGCGGTACTTGGTATTGGGATGTTTTAACATATTGGCGGCTCCAGTTTTGCATTGCTGTTTTGATGAGGATTATTTTAGCAAAGACTAAGCGGCATCTTATTGCGTTATGTGGCTTAACAGCGTATTGTTTTAGCAGAATATTTCAATATTATGTCTATATGGGCAATTTTGTATCACTTATAACTAATCCAAAACAATATAATGGAGCTTGATCGTTACGACAGTCAGATTCTTCGCGTGTTGCAGGAGGACGGACGAATCAGCAATCAGGATCTGGCCGACCGCATTGGTCTATCGACGTCACCCTGCCTACGGCGCGTTCGGGCTCTGGAGGAATCCGGCCTGATTATGGGTTATCGCGCCTTGGTCGATGCAAAGGCTTTGGGCTTGTCGTTACTGGCCTTGATTCATATTTCGATGGATCAGCATACGCCGGAGCGGTTCAGTCACTTTGAAGCGCAGATTTGCGAGATTCCAGAAGTGATGGAGTGCCTGCTGATAACCGGCCAGTCGGCCGACTATCAACTCAAGGTCGTTGTCCGGGACATGGATGCTTATCAGGAGCTGTTGCTAAACCGCATTACCCGGATCACGGGCGTTACCGGGGTGCATTCGAGCTTTATTCTGCGCCGGGTGGTGAACAAGACCGCGCTGCCAATTGAAGAAGCATAGGCCTTCATCGTCTTTAATCGCTTGCTTTCGAACATCCCTGATGAAGTTATCGCCACTGTCTTCACAAAATTTATTAATTCCACCACGAATAAAGATCATTTAACAGCCCTGCTTGGATGAAGTAAGGTTTCAACTGATTTTTTCAATTTGGAGTTATTTATGAATACCCTTGTTAAACTCGCAACCATTTTATTCATGTTCGCATTCGAAGCGGCATCGGCTAACGAATAAAAGTTCGCCATCCTAGGTTCTGTTGACGTTTCACCAATCCGGTAGAATAAGTCGTTTTGAATGAAATGAAGCGGATAACATTAAGTGATGAAGAGTGGACTCGTATTTTGGCAAGCTTAAAAAAATTGCCTGGAGTTCATATCGGTTTACCCGATATTTGCAGGCAGTTTGTTAATGCCATTTTGTGGATATTACGTACGGGAGCACAGTGGCGTGTATTACCGTCAACGTATGGTAAATGGAATAGCATCTTCAAGCGTTTTTCACGTTGGTGTATCAATGGCATATGGGGTGAAATTCTCTGTCATCTTGCTGAAGACGCTGATTTACAAGATGTTTCCATGGATGGTTCAGTTATTAGAGCACATGCCTGCGCAGCTGGAGCGGCATATAGTTCTGCTGAGAATGAAGCACTTGGGCGCTCCAAAGGTGGATTTGGTTGTAAGATTCACGCGCTTTGTGATGGCTTGGGCATGCCCATCAAATTTATCCTGACAGGCGGGCAGGAGGCTGAATGCAAGCAAGCCATATCTTTATTGGAAAATGTTAATGCTTCAGCCGTTTTAGCAGACAAAGCCTACGACACGAACGAGTTGCGGGAGTGGTTAGCCAGTCGTGAAATAAAAGCGGTTATCCCACCTAAATCGAACCGAAAAGAAGATATTGAGTGCGATTATTGGCATTATAAGGAGCGGCATGCCATTGAATGTATGTTCGGTAAGCTCAAGCACTATCGCAGAATTGCTACACGATATGAGAAAAAAGCTATTAATTACATGGGGATGCTATCATTTTCCTCGGTGCTTTTATGGCTGAGGTGAAACGTCAACAGAACCTAGTCAATCTCGATACCGGATCGGGCAATGTCACTATTACCAACCAGGGTCGCATCATCATGAGCGTGCATAAGTTTTATCTGCCGAAATACACGGTGGTCGAGTATAAAAATAAAGTGCTGGTGCCGTTTCCTAATAAAAAATTGGCAGATGCTGATTCCATGTCAAAGCTGAAACTTGATTCCGTACTGGGCATCCGCAGTGATGCCAATGGCATCGTCTGGATGCTGGATAATGGCATGCGTAGGGGTGTAACCCCTAAGCTAGTAGGGGTTTGAAGTCCAATGGTACGAAAACGTACGTTAGCGTCTATGTTAAGTTGCATTTCAATAAATCATAAAGCCGGCGATTCTATTTCAACTTATTCGAGTAGATGTCTTGTTTAGAAACTTAGCATGATCATTCTTTGTATTTAGATAAGCCAACCGATGTAAGTATGCCCACGGGAAAAAAGTAATAGAAAATAAACTCATTAGTTTACCTATAGATAGAGCACTAGTAATCAGTCAATCTGATAATGTCGGATACCATGTCAGTAATTTCGTTATTACAGGGCTACTTTTATCCGACATATCAACGCTGACTGAGTACTAGTACTCAGTCAGCATTGTTATGTCGGCTCATAGTCCCCATATAATGAGTTTATTCATTAATAGCGCTGGCACAATTGGCAAAGAAATATATTGTAAGACTAACGAAAGATGAGCGTCTTTATCTGGAAAGTTTGATTCATACCGGAAAAGTCGCTGCCCACAAAAGGCTTCACGCTGAAATTCTATTCAAAGCAGACATTAGTGAGTTGGGCGTAAAATGGGCTGATAACCAAATCAGTGTAGCCTTTGGCATTTCAACGCGCACAGTTGAACGGGTACGGGAACGTTTAGTTCAAGAAGGTTTGGAGTCCGCCTTAAATCGAGCGAAGCCAATCCGTGTTAAAAGTCGGGTTATCGATGGTGAAAAGGAATCTAAAAGCACACTGCACCACAAAGGTTCCTTGATAACAACCTATGTCTCTCAACAATTGCGCCACGTCTTTAGGCTCGGTTAAAGCGGCTCTGTGTTTTGCTTTCTGTGCGGGTATCTGTGTCGCTACTGCTTGGGCTGGGTCGTAATCAGTAAAGCCGTGTGCTATTGCGTAGCCAAAGGCGGCGGCTATATCACTACAGACTCTATGAGCGGTTTCCAGCCGGTTAAACAGTGGCTTAATCAAACTGAATATGTCTGGTGATTTAACTGCATTAATAGGCATGCCACCAATGACAGGGAATACATGAACTTCAAAGCGTCTGATTTTTTTACTGTGGGTTATCTCTCTGACAAGATGGGTAGTAGATGCTAACCATTCGCGGGTGATGTGCTCAAAGCTGTTAAGGATGGGTAACCCTGCATCAGCACGGATTATGTTTTCAGTCGCCAATTGTTTAATGGCCTTTTCTTCTTTTCTAGTGTCGCTGGGGTCTATGCCTTTTGCAATAGCTTCACGCGCTTTTACTCTGGCATCGCTTAATCCAGTGGCAGGATAAACACCAAGGGATAGTGTTTTACGCTTATTTGCGGATGTGTAATCAAAGCGCCACCATTTAGCGCCATTGGATTTAACGAGGATATAAAGCCCCTCACCATCATTAAGCCGTTTGTCTTTATCTTCCAGCTTTGCGTTACGGATAGTCACGTCTTTCAGTAAGTCTTTAGCCATTTGCAGTAACTCAGGTAATTTGCAGTAACTTTTGTTACTGCTTCAAAGCTACTGTAAAACTTACTGCATAAAGTGTCGAGTGTTACTGTACTTCCTAGTACATCGCCGGACAATAAAAAACCCGCGAAGCCTTACGACTTGCGGGTTTATGTATTTCTTTGCACGGTAATAAATCCTCGAATGGTACCGAGGGCCGGAATCGAACCGGCACGAAGTTACCCTCACCGGATTTTGAATCCGGCGCGTCTACCAGTTCCGCCACCCCGGCAAAGAAGGGTTATTATAAGAACAATTTTTCAAAAAAGCCAGTTTATTTTTTAAGGTGTATTCATTGGCTTAACCTGTTACTATCGCAGGCTATGAAAAAAAGTGATTTTAACTACCTGTTACCCGATGCGTTAATTGCGCAAAAACCCTTGGCAGAACGTGATGCCAGTCGCTTGTTGTGTATGGATAGAAACACGGGTGAAATAACTGATCGGTTATTTACCGATTTTATTGATTTAATACAGCCTGATGATTTGCTGGTTTTTAATGATACCAAGGTGATCCCGGCCCGACTGTTTGGTAGTAAACAGTCGGGCGGTAAAGTCGAGATTCTGATTGAACGCATTGTTGACGATCACCATGCTATTGCTCATGTTAGAGCCAGTAAATCGTCAAAGCCGGGCACATTGATCAAGCTCGATGAGGGTTATTGTTGTGTCGTGCAGGGCAGGGTAGATGATTTATTTGAGCTGGAGTTTGCTGATGTAAACTTACTCTGGCTTTTGGAAAAAATCGGTCATATTCCGCTGCCACCTTATATTACCCGCGCCGATGATGAATCCGATTTAACGCGTTATCAAACAGTATTTGCCAAAGAATCAGGTGCGGTAGCGGCACCGACAGCCGGTTTGCATTTTGATCTGGCGATGATGGATAAAATTAAAGCCAAAGGTACACAAACGGCTTTTGTGACCTTGCATGTTGGTAGCGGTACCTTTCAACCTGTGCGAGTGGAAGAATTATCCGAACACCTGATGCACAAAGAATATTTTGCTGTGTCTCAAGCAACGGTTGATGCGGTACAGCAAACCCGCGCAAGAAGCGGGCGGGTCATTGCCATTGGTACGACGGCAGTCAGGGCATTGGAGTCAGCTTCTAACAGCGGTCAACTGGAACCCGGTTTTGGTGATACCGATTTGTTTATTACCCCCGGTTATCAATTTAAGTCAGTCGATGCCATGCTGACCAATTTTCATCTCCCTGAATCCACCTTGTTGATGCTGGTTTCAGCGTTTGCGGGTTACGATTCCATTATGAACGCTTATAGCCATGCGATTGATCAGTCTTATCGGTTCTTTAGTTACGGTGATGCGATGTTTTTGAGTTGGCGCATAGGTAGATAAAGTTTGTTAGGTTCTGTTGACGTTTCACCAATCCGGTAGAATAAGTCGTTTTGAATGAAATGAAGCGGATAACATTAAGTGATGAAGAGTGGACTCGTATTTTGGCAAGCTTAAAAAAATTGCCTGGAGTTCATATCGGTTTACCCGATATTTGCAGGCAGTTTGTTAATGCCATTTTGTGGATATTACGTACGGGAGCACAGTGGCGTGTATTACCGTCAACGTATGGTAAATGGAATAGCATCTTCAAGCGTTTTTCACGTTGGTGTATCAATGGCATATGGGGTGAAATTCTCTGTCATCTTGCTGAAGACGCTGATTTACAAGATGTTTCCATGGATGGTTCAGTTATTAGAGCACATGCCTGCGCAGCTGGAGCGGCATATAGTTCTGCTGAGAATGAAGCACTTGGGCGCTCCAAAGGTGGATTTGGTTGTAAGATTCACGCGCTTTGTGATGGCTTGGGCATGCCCATCAAATTTATCCTGACAGGCGGGCAGGAGGCTGAATGCAAGCAAGCCATATCTTTATTGGAAAATGTTAATGCTTCAGCCGTTTTAGCAGACAAAGCCTACGACACGAACGAGTTGCGGGAGTGGTTAGCCAGTCGTGAAATAAAAGCGGTTATCCCACCTAAATCGAACCGAAAAGAAGATATTGAGTGCGATTATTGGCATTATAAGGAGCGGCATGCCATTGAATGTATGTTCGGTAAGCTCAAGCACTATCGCAGAATTGCTACACGATATGAGAAAAAAGCTATTAATTACATGGGGATGCTATCATTTTCCTCGGTGCTTTTATGGCTGAGGTGAAACGTCAACAGAACCTAGTACATGAAACTTTAAGAAACGAGTGATAAACTTGATTCAACTTAAAATAATGCTTAACTTAACAACTCACTTATAGCTGCTACCGAATGGCTGATACACTCATTTTTTCTCTTACTGTTCCTCAAGCAAAAGATCAGCCGGTCATTTGGACCGGTTTAACCGGATGCGGTGATTCTCTGGCGCTGGCTTCGGCCATTAAAAATGAAAATCGTCTGTTTGTCATTGTTACCCCTGATAATCAAACGGCCTTACGTCTTGAGCATGAGTTGGCGTTTTTTTTACAGGGCGAGCATCCTATTTTGCAGTTTCCCGATTGGGAAACGCTACCTTATGATGTTTTTTCACCGTTACCGCAAATTATTTCGGAGCGCTTAAAAACGCTGGCTTTACTGCCTCAGGTGAAACGCGGTGCGCTAGTGGTATCAGTGACTACGTTAATGCATCGACTGGCACCAAGAGAGCATGTTTTAGCCAATAGTTTTTCTATTAAAATCGGTGATGATTTTAATCTGGATCTTAACAGGCTCAAGCTTGAAAGTGTCGGCTATCAGTGCGTGTCGCAAGTCTATCAGCATGCTGAATTTGCAGTTAGAGGCGCGATTGTCGATTTATTTCCGATGGGCAGTAAAGTGCCTTTTCGTATTGAATTGTTTGATGAGGAAATTGAATCTATTCGTACTTTTGATCCTGAAACCCAGCGGTCATTAGAAAAAATTGAGCAGATTCAGTTATTTCCGGCACGGGAATTTCCGTTTACGGATGAGTCCATCAAGCATTTTCGTCAGGCCTTTAGAGCTGCTTTTCCTGAAGTATCGCCAAAAAATACGTTGTATGTGGATGTCAGCAAAGGCATTACGCCCAACGGTATTGAATACTATTTGCCGCTGTTTGTAGAGCAAACGGCGGCTTTGTTTGACTATTTACCGTCATCGGCAGTTTTAGTGGTATCTGATACTTTTGATGCGACCGCACAGGCTTTTTATGCAGAAGCCGATGAGCGTTTTCAGCAACGAAAATATGATATTGAAAGGCCGGTATTAAAGCCTGAACAGTTGTTTTTATCGGCTGAGGAATTGGCGACAAGAACCGCCGCATTCGCGCGTATTACCCTGGATAATAACGAGACGGTTAATGGCATTGCTTTTGCCTGTCATCCGTTGCCTAATGTAACGCTGGATGCCAAGCTCAATGAGCCAGCCAAGGCTTTGCAGCAATTTATCCAGGCATTTGACGGTAAAATACTTTTTGTGGCGGAATCGGCAGGACGCCGGGAAGCTCTGATTGATAAGTTAAGGTCTTATAAAATCACCGTTAAACAGGTAGATAGCTGGCAGGCATTTTTAACGTCCGAGGTATCGCCGTGCATGTTGGTCGCACCGATGGAATATGGTTTATGGCTAGGGCCTGATCAAAATAAATCACCCGCCATTGCCATTATCACGGAAAGCCTGTTATCCGGCGAAAAAGTTCTGCAACGGCGCAGAAGGCGCAAGTCTGCGGCTCGTGAGTTGGAAAATATTGTCAATAATCTTAATGAATTGACCATAGGTTCACCGGTTGTGCATCAGGAACATGGAGTCGGTCGCTACCTGGGGTTACAAACCCTTGAAGTGGGCGGTATTAAAGCCGAATTTCTGACGTTGGAATATGCCCATAACGACAAGCTTTATGTACCCGTTTCATCATTACATGTGATTGGTCGTTATACAGGCATGAGCCCTGAAAATGCACCTTTACATAAGCTGGGTGGGGATCAGTGGGGAAAACTTAAGAGCAAAGCTATCGCGCGTATCAGGGATGTTGCTGCGGAATTATTGGAAATTCATGCTAAAAGAGCATTGAAGAAAGGTCATGCTTTTGTTATTGAAGATGCCGATTATCAGGCGTTTGCCGATGCCTTCCCCTTTGAAGAAACTCCCGATCAACAATCTGCCATTGAAACCATATTGGAAGATATGGCCAGCCCTCATCCAATGGACAGGGTGATTTGCGGCGATGTGGGTTTTGGTAAAACCGAAGTTTCGATGCGGGCGGCATTTATTGCCGTGCAAAGTGGCAAGCAGGTAGCGGTATTGGTGCCGACTACTTTATTGGCTCAGCAGCATTATCAAAATTTTCGGGATCGTTTTGCCGATTGGCCGGTTCGTGTTGAAGTGATGTCGCGTTTTGTTAGTCCCAAGCAGCAAAAACAAATTGCCGAAGAATTGGCCGACGGCAAAGTCGATATTGTTATTGGTACGCATACCTTATTGTCCAATGAACTTAAGTATAAAGCGCTGGGACTGGTGGTTATTGATGAAGAACACCGCTTTGGTGTGCGTCAAAAAGAACACTTTAAAAAAATGCGTAGTGAGCTGGATCTTCTGACCCTAACCGCCACGCCTATTCCACGAACCTTAAATATGGCGATGGCAGGATTGCGGGATATTTCCATTATTGCCAGCCCACCGCCTAATCGTCATGCGATTAAAACCTTTATTAGTGAATGGGTCGATGCCCAAATCAGGGAAGCTTGCCTGCGCGAGATTAAACGCGGCGGCCAAGTGTTTTTTCTGCACAATGAAGTCAAAAGTATGGACAAAATGGCCAGGCAACTGGCCGAATTAATACCGGAAGCGCGGATTGAAATAGCTCATGGCCAATTGCCGGAACGTGAACTTGAGCGCATCATGCTGGATTTTTATCATCAGCGCTTTAATTTATTGTTGTGCTCCACGATCATCGAAAGTGGTATCGATATTCCCAGCGCCAATACCATTATTATTGATCGGGCCGATAAATTAGGGCTGGCACAATTACATCAATTGCGCGGTCGAGTGGGTCGATCACATCACCGGGCTTACGCGTATTTTATCGTGCCGCCAAAATCCTTAATGAGCAAAGATGCGATGAAGCGACTGGAAGCGGTTGAAGCCTCCGGCGATTTAGGCGCAGGGTTTATGCTGTCATCACATGATATGGAAATTCGTGGTGCCGGTGAGTTGCTGGGTGATGATCAAAGCGGTCAAATTCAGGAAATCGGTTTTAGCTTGTACACAGAACTGCTGGAGCGCGCGGTTAATTCCTTAAAATCAGGTAAACAGCCGGAACTGGATACGCCGATGAACAGAGGCGCTGAAGTTGATCTACAAACAGCGGCACTTATTCCTGAAGATTACCTGCCCGATATTCATGCGCGATTGGTGTTGTATAAACGCATATCCAGTGCCGATACGTTAGCCGATTTACATGAACTTCAAGTAGAAATGATAGACCGTTTTGGCTTGTTGCCAGAGCCGGTTAAAACCTTGTTTAGTGTTACTGAATTAAAACAAAAAGCGGAAAAATTGGGCATCAAAAAAATAGAAGCCAATGTTGCAGGTGGGCGGATTATTTTTACCTCGGAACCCAATATTAATACAGAACAGTTGATTACCCTGATACAAACTCAGGCAAAATGTTATAAATTTGACGGTGTGGATAAGTTAAGATTTATCAAGCCGTTTGAAACGACAGAACAAAAACTTGAGTTTATCAACAGGCTAATGGCAACATTAAGGCTGGAAGCCGTTAAGTAGCCCCAGTATTGCGTTCAGTGTATTGTCGTCTTGGAAAAAAGAACCAGTACAATCACGCCGGCGATTATCAGGGTAATGCCAATAATAGCCGCCATGTTGAGTGCCTGATGATAGATTATCCAGCCAATCAGTGCGAGCAGGGCTATGCCAACACCGGACCAGATGGCATAGGCGACACCGAGCGGTATGGTACGCAATGTCAGTGAAAGAAAGTAGAATGACGATGTGTAGCCAATAACGACAAGCAACGAGGGAACCCAGCGCGTAAAACCTTCTGTGGTTTTAAGTGCGGAAGTTGCAATAACTTCAGACATGATTGCTATTGACAGATAGATCCACTGCATGGTTTTACTAAAGCCTGAGGTAAAGTTGGCCGGACGTTGGCCAAAGAAAGTATAAAAGAAGATAACGACGTTTCGATTATGTTTGTTGTCAGGCGTATCTTACAGTAATTTGTAAACATCTATTTAATTGCCTTTTGTCTAACGCGTTATCGACCAACGATAATGATCAACTATTTCAGGAGAGTAACCCCATCATGCAAATACAAATTTTAAAACCCGATGAAGCTGATCAATTCTACTTCGATGAAGGTTGTTTTATTTTGGAATTATCAAATTCACCAGAAGATCCGGGTATGTCTATTGCCAGAGCCACGGTTAAGGCCGGGGTGACCACCAAATTGCACCGTTTAAACGGCATTGTCGAAAGATACGTTATTTTGTCAGGGAGTGCAAAAGTTGAGGTAGGTGAGTCGGGGGAGCAACAGTTATCAGCAGGCGATGTGGTTATTATTCCATCCTTGTGTTCGCAAAGAATTACCAATACGGGTACAGAAGATCTGGTTTTTTTAGCCATCTGCACACCACGTTTTACTGAAAAAGCCTATGAAAATATAGAGTAGGTTTGGGGATAATTATTCAGCCCCCGGCTTTGAAAAAGAGGAGTTAGGGGCAAGCCATTCCGAGAGTGTGTTGATTTTTGGTTGTAACTGACTGGCAAATCACGGCCAATACCGGACACCGAACAACACTGAAGTTATTGGTGCTTGCTTGAATTTATTTTTGAGAGAAAATATTTTTTTAGTTTGTTGTTGTGTTCTATCAGTTTAGTCGGTGGATTAAGCGGTGTGGAACTTAATGGCATAACAAAGTGACTATCAAAAATAAATATGATAGAATCGACAAAAATAAATAAAAGCTATAAGGATATACACTAATACTGCTACCGCAAATATAAAAAACAAAGTCAGAGGCTTAAACATGCCTCGTTTCTTGGCACCATCAGCAAAGGAAAGGGTTTTGGTCGGCGTTTGACTGCTCTTGGCTGGCTCTTACGTTTTTGTTTTCCAATGGCCGTTGATGCCATCGCTTTTAATAATTCACGCAAGGCGCTTATGAGTTGGTTCCCTGTCAAGCCTACCATCTGCTTGGCGGCTTGAATGACCAGTTGCACTGCTGACCTGAAACTCAGTTGGCGGGGTATCTTCTCATGCAGGCTGGCTGCCTGTGCCAAATTGCCACGAATGATGTTGTATGCCAATAAGTGGATAGCTATCTCCTTGCTTACCATGTCAGGTTTTTTGCACCGTAATATTTCCATGCCCATATTGGTTTTGATGGAACGAAAATCCAGCTCAATTTTCCAGCGCTGCTTATAAAGCATAGCCAGCTCTTGCTTATGAAAGCCCTTTGCATTTAGTAAGGTGGTCAAATAGATTCTGCCGTTTACCGCAAACTCTCGGACGGTAATCGATTCCGGCAAGTCGCTATAGTCCTGCTTGGACATCCACACCGGTTTCCGTTTGGGTTTCGTCCAGTCAATCAAATGATCTCTTGCACCCAGGTAGACACCCAAGCTGAAATCTACTTTTTTCCGGGCATGTAGTGGAAATAGCACAGGAATTTCACGAGCCTGCAAGAGCGCAATAATGGCGAAGGTACAGTAATAGCGGTCCGCCATCAGCAAGTCGCCAACTGACAGGCTGCCAAACAGTTGACTGAGTAACGATGTTTCGCCAGTTCCTTTGCCTTGATAGGCTCCCAGGCTATAGTCGAGCACGGTTCCTGCAGCCAAAGAAATCAACACAACCATGCGAGCAATCGGAAAGCCCAAACCAGGCTTTTGACTATCCAGCTGAGGAAAGTCTGCCTGATTCTCTGGTGTATCTGGCATTTGCACCGTTGCTCCATCAGTAAGGACAACGTTATAACCCTTCCATCGCCACGCGGCCAGAGACTGGTTATGAAGACGCAAACCAGCAGCTGTGGTGGCTGCTCTGAGTTCCTTTAGTGGTAAGCGTTGTCGGGCTTTACAGTAAGGTCCCGTGTTAACCGTATTGGCTGATTGTCCATCGACGATACGATCAATCAATACGCCTGCCACTGCCTGTTTACAGGAACCGTCATCACTTAATACTTGGAAAATGAAAGCTTTAAGCGTGACTAAGGGCAAGAACACCGAGGAGCGTTTATGCGGGGTATTGGCGATAATGTTGGTAATGCTGTCGGCTGAAAAAAATCCTCAACACCTAGTCCTTGGGATTGCAAAAATGACTTTTTGAAGCGGTCAATTTGCTGCTGAATACGGTTTTTTTTAATAGCTGGCATGGTTAAGTTATTGATCAGACTTTGTAATACTCAAAATTCTACCAGAATAGTGCTTGATCTTTATCTTATTATTTGCGTATCTAACTGTAACTTATAGATTAATTACATTTGCGGTAGCAGTATTAGGATATACACCTTATTTTGGGATTTTAAAAGACACCTTTTTAGGTGTCTACTTTACGTTAGGCTTTCCAAAAGAAAAAATAAAAAGAGATAATATGACTATGGTTTTTTGCAGAGGTTATGGGAAAGAACTTCATGAAACAGCTTCAATGTGTCCGCATTGTGGCTTTGTTCAACCAATTCAATCTGTACTTATAAAAGATTCACAATGGATGTCAGTGACCGCACTTGTATTATCGGTCATGTATTTTCTTAGTTGGTTTAATCTGCCTGATTGGGATAAGGATGTGAAGGTTGGGCTGTGGATGTTTTCAATTTCTAGTCTCGTACTTGCTGTTACAAGCATACAACAAAAAAGGAACGGTAAAATATTTTCGTTTATCAGCATTGCTGTATTTGTCATTACTATGCTCATACTAATTGGGAAATCAACGTAGATATTAAAAGTGCAATAAAATGGGCTGAGGTACGAAGCCCATCAATCGAGAAACAATCGCCTAACTCAACGTTCCAGCGGAGCTTCGCTACGCTGAACTTTGTGTTATGTTAAAAAATAAACCTTAATTTCTCGAGAGAAAATATATGAGTGAACTATCGATACTTATGGCGTTTGTTTGGATTATTGCAGAGGTTATTGGTTACTTTAGAAAAACAGAATTTTCACAGCGCATGAAAACGGGAGCAAAATGGTCAGTAGCGTTTGTTTCTTTAAGCACTTATAAAATCTATAAAATCGATGGAGCTGATAAAACTTCTTTGGTATATTTCGCCAGCGCAGTTTTCTTATATACAGCAGTTGCTATAGCAATTTATTTTTATAGGTTAAAAGCGTTTAATTTCATCAAAAAACAATTCGAAACCTCTACAGGCAATATTTCTGAATCAGAAAAGAGCATAGGAAAACTAATTGTTTTTCAATTTTCTAATGGATTAACTCAGTTAATTGCGATCATTGCGGGTTTTTATACTGGAGTTTTAATAAATGGTCTTGTGTTAGCGGCTATTATGCTTGTAAATCTTTCCGTAGCTGGATAATACATTGAAAAAATCAGATAGCGATTTTTTAAGCAACAATTTATCAATTGATATAGATTGGCTGGTACAAGAATTAAACTCTCCAAAAATAATCCAATTCAAACAAATACTGGGCTTATTTATTTCTAGTGCGATAGATTTGCTTGGGAAAAATAATTCAGAAAAAGAAATACTTGAACTTTTTAAATTATCCATTGCATCAAACAATAATGAGAAATTATACGAAATCATTGATTCACTAAGGCAGGCGTTCACATCTTATGCGTCAGGCGGGTTATTTGACCTGTATATTTATCAATCAAATGAATCATGGTATCCAAAAATAGTGCTTAAATCTGTACTTAAGCCTAATGACATTTCAGTTTTATCAAGTTCTATTGATGTATATCGAGGTTGTGATATTTCAGAATTTAATAGTAAGAGATACGGTCAGTCTTGGAGTACATCAATTGAAGTAGCCAAAAAATTTGCATACCAACACTATAATTCACAACCTTGGTATAAAAAAGAAAAAAGGTGTGTTTTGAAAGCAACAATAAAAAAAGAATCTGTATTTTTCTCACGACAAAATCACTACGAGAAAGAAATAGCTGTGAATATTGAAAAATTATCCAATGTACAAAAAACATAACAAAAACATGTACTCGGACAAAATAAAGTATCAGGCGATTACCGATAGCGTCGGTGTGCCAATTAACACGCAAAGTCCACTCGATATGGGCGGCGCGTTCATCTGGTTGTTCTTTTCGTTTATCAATCGCCAAGAGAAGGCTAAAAAACCGACCTCCGCAGGAAGTCAGCAATGAACTCAATAATTCCAAAATATCTATTCTGCGCGTTAGTTGTTTTTGCCCTGCTTGGTAATTCTGCGTTCGCAGAAGACACTTCATTTCGTTGGGTTCAGTTAGCCTACGGTATCTCGCTAGACGTTCCGTCACATTGGACGGTATTCTCGCAAGACAACCGCAGAAATCTCGGCGCTGCTGGCCAAGCAATAACTGACAACGCTGGCATTAAAGAGCTGAGTGGTCGTAAAGAATCCTTGCTGGCGATGAACGCCGCACCCAATCCAACCGGAGCAATGATTGGTGTAAGCATTACATCGCCACCTGATTACACGCAGAACGATCTTGCGGCTGTAACGCCAGGAGACCTTAAAGAGGTTAGCGCAGAAGCGCTAGGCATGTTTAGAAAGCTTGAAGCATCTGGCGGACCAAAGATCATTGAGATGCAGCCTGTACGCATTGAAAAATTCAATAATTATCGCGTTTTGGTTATGCCGTACGTTCGTACAGGCATTAATGGGCCTTCACCTTGGCAAGTGACGCAATACAAAATTCCTGTTTCCAATCGGCTTATCGAGATAACTCTATCACACAGGCAATCGGATGCCATTGTTTGGCGGCCAATACTGGAAAGAGTAAAGCGCTCGGTGCAGTTCTGATGTATCCCGACAACAAATCGCTCAACACGGACGTTCAAAAGCGGCGCTTCGCTCTGCTTTAGAACGTCGGTTAGCTCAAACGTTATGTGCCTCTTGCCGAACGAAGTTTAGTGATGATCTGAAGGTCGGTGAGAGATGTAATTCGGTGAAGGGAATATGATATGAAAAGAGTAAGAAATGAAATGGTATGAGTTACTAGCTTCGATTATAAGCGCTGGCTTCTGGGCATGGATTGGTTTAATTTTTTTTGGAGGTGCGATCGGTACTACAATTATTTTCTTTCCCTTCGGCACTTTGCCTATCCTATTCTTTGTAGGGGTAATTTTATACTTTTATGCTGATGATCTGTATCAGAAAAATGTTGGAAGTAAAGTAAGTAGTGGAATTACTGAGTTTCCCCTTGAAGCCTCTATGTGCTTATACGGTACCAATGAAAATAAGATCAACTTCAGTGAAGATGGCAGTAGTGTAGTTCTAACCATTGAAACTCCCAGCTATATCAATCTAGATACTCCTGCTAATGTAAGAGAATATCTGAAAGAAAAAATGCGGGGCATTGACAGCGTTGATCTCAATTGGGTGGATCAATACACCATAACTGCTATTAGCGAAAACGAAGAAGTTGGGTCGCACCAGATAGTTGTTTCCATTCCGGATGAGGTGGTGTTAACTGATAAATACATTAACCATGAGATCAAAAATGTTGGAAGAGTTTTCAAACGAAACAACGCGGGAAACTCTATTCGGTGGTTGCTATATCCTCAAGGAGAACGTCGAACCGAGAGAAAAGACGGAAGGCTATTTGTATACATAGACCGTTTGCAAATAGTCCCTGGGATTCTTGATGAAAAGCAGAAAATAATGTCAGAAAAGCAGATTACTAGAAATATAAAGAACCGCCTATGGAATAGAGTTGATGTTAAATGCATCAGTCTAGATGAAAAAACTTATTGCGGAGAAATACTGGGCGTTTAATCGATTAATTCAGGAATCATATTTGTTTAGCTTATTTATGGGTGCATTTAAACAAACGACAGGATTGTTTCATAGGATTTCTTACAAAGTCATATCTGGCGTGGCTTTGATCTACTTTCTGGCTTCCCAAAAAAGCACCCGTTTTTGATAGCTAAAATTGGGAAGTGGGTAATTGACGCTAAGCCTTATCAGCAATTCTCATTATGACGAAAACCTATCCAATTTCAGGCTTTGGGGGTCGGTTGATTGGGCTTCCCGGCTTATAAGACCAGCCTTCCAGCATGAAATCGAGCAGGTGCTCCCAGTTATCGAAACAAAGGTAGGTAGTCAGTGCCTTCATATCATCGAACAAACGTCTGCGTGAAGGTAGCCATGTCGGGTTAGCGATAGCGTAACCCGACATTTTAATTATTCATAGCCAATATTATCAGCCCCGTAACAAATGTGTCGGGTTACGGCTTTCGCCTAATCCGACGGGACTAACAGTAATTTTATTTTCAGCCAGTTATGGCGTGGCGTTAACAGAACCAGCGCAACATAAGGATCAACACAGTAAAATCAATACGCCACGAAAGATAAAGCCCTGCATGGGCTTAATACATCAGCATAGGGTGTCAGCCCTATGAAATTAGAATATCTATAAACCCCAAGCCCTGCAAGGGCGAAATCAAGCGGCTTAGGGTGCATGATTATCGTCGCTAAGGTATTATGCCCTTGCAGGGCTTTAGCATTGTTTTTTTGATTTCTGGCAATAAATGCCCCTTCGACTTAACTACATCGTGGGAACTTTAAATAAAATTCAGACTGATTCCAGTTCTATTCTTACTTTTTTTCCAAGAGCGGCAGCGGCACTCATTAAGGTTGTAAGGGTTAAACTGGTGTCTTTTTCATCCAACAACCTATTAAGCGATGCTCTGCTGGTATGCATTTTTTTTGCCATTGCCGTTTTACTCAGCTTAAGCGAAGACATACCTTCTGAAATTTGCCAAGCAATAACACGTTTTGTTGCTACGGCAGTTACTTCTTCGAGAATCGCTTCTTCGCTAAGAAAGTCGTCAAAACTGCTGCCAATATGAAGGTTTTCTTTGTGTTGATTATTCATCTTTTCCCCCGTAATGTCTTTAATCTTTGTTTTGCCAAATCAAGCTCTGGTTTTGGTGTTTTTTGATCTTTCTTGATAAAGCCATGCAGCAGAATCATTGTTTTGTTGACGATTACAAACAGAACTCGCGCTATCCGATTATCAAGCTGTGTCTGACTTCCCAAATGTCGCCTTCAATGTGATCGACTAACGGCATACCAAGAGGCCAACCGAATTGCACCGTTTTAATATCTTCGCCAATAGTTTTTCTATCTTGAGCAGATAAATCTTTTAACCATTCTCTAACGGGTTCGCTACCTGCTTCAGTTGCAAAAAAATTAACAGAAAGTATTGGTGTCACATTTGTAGTGTATCAAAAAAGATACGCAAAGAATAGCATGTAAAACAAGAATAGCCATGTAAGTAATCGTTCAAAAGTCTTTTAACATCCGGTTTTTGAGCTTGACTGAGGTAATCCCGGATAAATCAAGCTGTTTTTGTTAGTCATTCGGTTGGCTATCTGATCTCGGCTATGATTTGATGGACTCAATGGGCATCATTTTTTAAAATCAATGAATAAAAACTTTAATATCAAGTATAAGAAAAATGCTGTTCTGAACCCTTTATTTACCACCGACATGCATTGGCAGTAATACACAGGGTTATCAACGCTCTATAAAACCAAGGTGCAAAAACTTAAAGATTGAGTTAAAGATATCCTTAAGCACAGCTAAACCCTTAGGCCTGAAAAAAATATCCACAGTAAGGCACTAATCTTTTCATCAAAATGCCCATGCCAGTTATAATGAAATTAGTTCAATTCAATTTAATTATAATTAGAGAGACCGAGATGGATAAGATGACTGAAGAAGATCGTAAGCGTATTCTCGAAAGCCCCCCGGTAGGAACTTTTGCACTGATGTCGGCAGTTATTGGTGGTATGGTCGTTGCATGGCTATTTCTTTATTACGGCGTATTTTTGCCGCGAGGCTAGGGTTTCATTATGCAAACAGAACCATTAAAAGCGAAATGTGGACAGGTTTTTCGAAATTTTTGTGCGCAAGTTCAAGCCATTCATATTGATCAATTAGAACTAAAATGGATCACTATCTCAATGCTGGTGATCGCGCTTTTTGTTGGAATTATCACCATTGATGCATTTTTTCACGGTGTCAATCCACCCAGTAAAGTCGAAACTATTGATTCCGCCAGTCTGCATTTAAATAAAGAATTTGCTGAGGAAAATCTGGGCGTACAAATCGATGACAAAGGCGATATCACCATCAGAATGGTTGCCGGGCGTTATTCCTTCTTCCCCAAACACATTAATGTTCCTGCGGAGACTTCATTAACTTTTCGTTGGGTTAGTATGGATGTTTTACACGGTGTTCATATTCCCATGACGAACATGAGCACCATGATTGTGCCGGGTTATGTTGCGGAAATAACAACTACTTTCCCAAAGCCGGGTGAATATCCGGTTTTGTGTAATGAATATTGTGGCTTGGGCCATAACCACATGTGGAGCAATATTTCGGTCATCGCTAAAGAAGACTGGAAAGCTCCGGTAAAGTCGCCTGCTAAAGGAGGATCAAATAATGAATGATGCCGAAGAACGAAAGCTCGCGTTAAGCCACCTTTGGGTCGCTTTTATTGCCTTTATCGTCGCTTGTTTCATGGGTGAGTATCAAGTGCTGGAACGTAGCGGTTTTATTCCTGCACTAAACTCCCCAAGTGCCTATTTTGCCTCGGTGAGTACTCATGGGGTATTGATGGCATATGTCCTGACGACTTTTTTTATTATGGGCTTTGGTTATTACATCGCGACCACCAGCTTAAAGCAACCGGTATGGAACAAGCCGTTGGCATGGGGTGGTTTCTGGTTGGCATTAATTGGTGTTGTTATGGCGGCCATCCCTTTGTTGACCGGTAAAGCCTCTGTACTGTATACGTTTTACCCGCCCGTTGTTGCGCATGCCGCATTTTATATCGGCGCTACCTTGCTCGTCGTTGGTTCTTGGGTTTGGTGTGTCATTATGCTGGTGATGTTTGTGCAATGGAAAAAAGCCAACACGGGGCAACCTGTACCTTTAGCCATGTTTGCAACCACCATGAATGCGTTGTTATGGTTATGGACCAGTGCCGGTGTTGCCTTGGAAGTGCTTTTTCAATTGATTCCCCTGTCTCTGGGCTGGATTGATACCCTTGATCCGGGGCTGTCCAGAACCTTGTTCGCCTGGACGCTGCATCCCATTGTTTATTTTTGGCTGATTCCTGCTTATATCGCTTTTTATGTGTTTGTCCCTAAACAGGCAGGCGGTTTTCTGTTTAGTGATGAAATGGCCCGATTGGCTTTTATCGTTTTGGCCGTATTTGCTTTGCCAATAGGCTTTCATCATCTTTATATGGATCCGGAGCAAGCTAAGGGTTGGAAATTGTTACACGGCATCGGCACTTTCGTGGTGACTTTACCGACTTTGGTAACAGGATTTACTGTCATTGCCTCCCTTGAAATTGCCGGGCGTTTGCGTGGTGGTAAAGGCTTGTTTGGCTGGATAGGTAGCTTGCCCTGGACCAATACCATGGTATTGTCGGTTATTTTATCGTTATTGATGCTGATTTTTGGCGGCTTTGGTGGCGTAGTTAATGCCAGTTATGCGATGAATGGCATGATTCATAATACCGCTTGGGTACCGGGCCATTTTCACCTGATTTTTGCTGGCACTACCGTTATCATGTATTTCGCCATTGCCTATTACTTATGGCCTATGCTGGTTAAAAAACCATTATTTTCCAGTTCAATGGCTTTACTTCAGTTATGGACCTGGTTTATAGGCATGAGTATTCTGACGACCCCTTGGCATGTCCTGGGCTTATTGGGCCAGCCACGCCGTATTTCTACAGTTGTTTATAATAGTTTATTGACGTTGGCCTGGAAACCTTATGAATTTATGATGATATTTGGCGGTTTAATACTGTTGGGTTCGGCGTGTTTGTTTATCTATAATCTGGCGAAAACGCAATTTAACGCCTCGACTGAAGTCTTTGACGGGGAAATTGAATTTGCCGAGCCGATACATGCGGTAACGTCTCTTCCTGAATGGCTGAATGATTTTAAAATCTGGAACAAAGTGATTGCTGTTTTAATGGCTATCAGTTTTGGCTACCCCATCTTACAGTTCTTTATAATGGACACTTACGAATCATCGTCATGGGGATTTTAAGCATGAAACGACTATTACTATTACTGCTTTTTATTGTCCCTGTTGCTGTTAATGCTGAACCACCCTCTAAAGTGGCGTGGACACCTGAAGCGCTTAAATTTGTCAAGAACGGTAATCTTGACAAGGGTAAAGAACTGGCAGAATCTTGTAAAAGCTGTCATGGCGACAAAGGCCAGGGCATGAAAGCAGAAATCATTGATGATGAAACGCTGCCATCAATTCCCGCACTGGCAGGTCAGGTTGCCAATTATACCTACAAACAGTTGCGTGACTATGCTGATGGCAGTCGTAGTCATATTCAGATGACTGGTGTGGCTAAAGGGCTTACAGAACAGGATGCCGCAGATCTGGCGGTTTGGTTTGGCTCCTTACCGGCTGTCGAAAATAAATCAGGAAAACAAAATCTCGACAGAGCTGAAAAAATGGTTGAACAGGGTGACGGTAAACGCATTTTGCCGCCTTGTTTTGTTTGTCATGGGTCAAAAGGTCAAGGCGAAAAGCAGGATATTCCGGCACTGGCAGGACAGCATGCTGATTATTTTACAAGAACCTTGCTGGAATATAAAAACGGCCAACGTCACAACGATGTTTACAGCCGTATGCGTCTGATTGTTCAACAGCTAAGTAATGATGAAATCAAAGAGCTTGCTTTGTATTATCAGCAACTTAAATAGTATTTGTTAACCATCATCAGCGTCGGACATCGCTTTATAGGTGTCCGACCATTCATCTCAAGGTCAGGCAACAATAAAACGTTGCCTGTCTTATTCAAGCTGACTTCCCAAACTACTGCATAATTGGTCTGTTAAAATCATGTGGTTTTCACTCATTACATTTTATGTGACAGGTTTGGGCCTTGTTGGTAGCGTATTTATCTAAAAAGCATTGTTACCCTAACGAGTCGCCATGAATCAAAAAGAAACAAATAACCGTGACGCAGCTGATGCTTTTGATGGTAGCGAAATGATGCCCGTATTGTTTATCGGCCATGGCAGTCCCATGAATGCCATTGAAGATAATGACTTTACCAAGGGGTGGCGACAGGTAGCTAAAACCTTGCCTAAGCCTAAAGCTGTTTTGTGTATTTCAGCGCATTGGGAAACTCCCGGTACCCTGGTTACTGCTATGGAGAGACCGCAGACTATTCATGATTTTGGCGGCTTTCCTCAAGCGTTATTTGACGTACAGTATCCGGCTCCGGGCAGTCCATGGCTGACAGGATTGGTAAAGGCAACGATGCAGAAAACCATTGTAGGTTTGAATAATGACTGGGGTTTGGATCACGGTACTTGGAGTGTACTGGTACAAATGTTTCCTGCCGCTGATATTCCGGTGGTCCAACTAAGTCTGGACTATACCAAGTCGGCAGTTGAGCATTATGCCTTGGCAAAAGAATTGTTCGCCCTTCGGCAGCAGGGTGTTCTTATTATCGGCAGCGGCAATATGGTACATAATCTTGGCCGGCTGGTGATCAAGGATAACGGCCCTGGCGGTTTTAACAAACCTTTCGGATTAGATTGGGCTATCGCGGCTAACGAGCTTTTTAAGAGTCTGATTAACGATAACCGTCATTCTGAACTGGCTGATTATTTGTTATTGGATAATACGGTGAGATTGGCGGTGCCTACTCCGGAACATTATTTGCCACTACTTTATATACTCGCTCTAAAACAAGAAATTGAAACGGTCTCCTATTTTAATGACCAAATTGTCGGCGGTTCGCTTGCGATGACTTCGCTGATTATTGATACTAACTTGAAAAATGCTCAATACGCCCGGCAAATTTCGTTGGGGGGTCATTGATTAGGTGAGGGTAGGGCTATTTTGGTTTATGGTGAAAGTGAAAGGGATCAATACTGAATCAAATGTTTTTAAAAGTTTGCTTAAATAAAAAGTGAGGATAGGTTACTCTAAAGAAGGTAAGCCAAAGGTACGTTGCAAATAGCTCTTGCCGTTTGCTTGGCTTTAATTGATTTCATAAAACGATTTAGCCTGACGGAGATTGTATGAATCCACTGATTGCAAAAATGCTTGGCTTGGTAAAAAGTGATCAAAAAATAGAAAGTACCATTGATCTTTCCGATGATGATGATAATACTACTATTAGTACAGCTGCTGTGCCTCAAGCCGAGGAACCTGAGCCACTTCATCAAGGTAAAAGACGCTTAAAGGAAAGTTACACCAGTCACTGGGATTTGGATTATTTACCAAGAAAAGAAGTCGATGAAATAATGGCCAATCTTCATAATCATAAGGATTAAACAGTTAGTCAGCTTGAGAACAGGCTTTCCATACACACTATTTTATTAATAGTGAGGTAAAAACCACTCATATTAATATTGATTTTACTTCCGATTTTTTGCTGTAAAGCAACCTAAAACAGGCTAATGAGATGGATCCCGCTTTGCCAAAAAACTCATGTTCAGATTGCAGGTTAGCTGATTTATGTCTTCCTTATGGACTACAAATAAATGAGATAGAGCAACTTGCAAGTATTATAAAAAATAAACGGCCTTTACAAACTGATGAACTATTGTATGCACAGAATGATCAGTGCCAAAGCTTGTATGCAGTTAAGTCCGGTTCTTTTCGAAGTTTCATTATCAATGCCGAGGGTATTGAGCAAACGCTGGGATTTTATTTGCCAGGCGAGCTAATGGGTTTGGATGCTTTATTGCATGGACGCTTTAGTTGTTCTTCGGTTGCCCTTGAAACGGCGTCAGTCTGCGAATTGCCTTTATCTCGCTTAAATGATTTATATGCTCAAATACCGGGCCTTCAACACCAGATGATGCGGATTTTAAGTAAGGAAATTGCCTCGGATCGTGAACAAATATTGTTGCTTGGACATCGTACGGCAAAAGAAAGAATGGCAACATTTTTATTGATGCTATCCATACGCTATGGTGCTTTGGGGTATTCAAACACTGACTTTAACTTGAGTATGCGTCGCCAGGATATTGCAAATTTTTTGGGTCTTAGTAATGAAACGATCAGTCGCCAATTAACTGAGCTCAGTAAAGCGGGTGTTATTATCGTTAAGCAACGGGTTATTCAAATTATTGATCTTAATTTACTCAAGTCGATTGTCGAACCCTGTTACAGGGAAGCACTTGCTGTAAACTGACAGAGTAAAATCCATTAATATTGAAGGTGGTGATATTGCCGGTGAAATAGTTTATGTTTGCTGCGATTGATGATGTTTTGCACCCAAGAATGGACAACTGATCAGTTGTCCATTCTGGTAGCATCCACTCTACATCAACTTAATCCGCTTGAAAAAGCGCCTATTTTGCTAATGATGATGAAGTCTTTTCAGCCGCTGGTTTACTGGGGCCGGTACCTGAATCGCAGGCTGTAAGTGTCATGGTAGCAATAACAAGCAATAATAAATGGCTGATAATTTTCATGTGTTCTTCTCGTTTGTTAATATAAATAGACAGTTGCTGCTACCTGAAAATACCGGGGTAAGCAGAGTTTTTATCCTTATTCGGGAGCGGCTATTCTTGCATTAAAAGTTTAATTTGATATTGATCCAGATCAAGAACTCGTTAAATAAAGTAACTTCGTTTTTCTTATTGCGGGGCGTTTCATGGCCATGATCCAGAAACCATGGATAGCAATATTGGATTACGCAAACCAAATTTTAGCGATATAAAGCTAAGTTTGATCTGATTTTTCGCATCCCAGAGCCCAGGATTTTGGACAAATCTCGCTTTACTCTCACTACAAAGACGACGTTGCTTTTATTTTTGGAGATACTTATGGGCTACAAGCCAAGATTTAGTATTTCAATGGGATTGTTATACATAACTTTTTAACCTGAAAGACAGTGCTCTTCAACTATAACAAAATCACAGACATGGCTTAATATACAAAGCTCATTATTTCCTTGGTTATCCTTAACAGCCAATCAGATGATGATTTTAGTGACCTAAAAATCATTTCGAACGGCTATAACAAGGTGATTTTATGCAGAGCAGAGATACCATGCTGATTTTATAAAATGATAAGATAACAGTGTAAGTGGCCTAATAGTGAGCTATTTGTTCAAAAAATGACTTATTTGAAGTCATGTGCAACTTACCGCGTTTTTCGGTCGATAATTTTACAAGTGGCTCAATATATAAATAATAAAGTTTTTTCAATGACTGCCATTGGCATACAGATGAATTTCCTGTCGCAAAGTTGCTTGCTATAAAGTGGCCGGTAGAAATTGGCAGTAATCAGCAATCGACTAATATCCGTCTTATCTTTTACAATTTTATTGTCATATTACTTTTTACATTTAACGTTCAGCTAATGTTTGAACAATCGCACAACGGGCTTGGTTAACAATAGGTACATCTTTAAGCCAACCGCCTTGCGATTCCACTTTGGACTGTAAAAAGACTTCAATGTCTGCGTGACCTACCTTAATCATGGCTTCAATATAAAAACCCTCCAAGCTAATCTCATAATCTTCACCGCCTATGTGCAATTCGATGTTTACAACTTCATAATTTTTCATTTTAACTAACCTCTTTATTTAAAAGTTGATTGTTTTATATCAAATCTTGTGTGCATAAACATACTTCATCTTTCCTTACTTTGGATGCGTTTAAATAAACGACAGTGTAGTTATTATAGATATCAGGTATTGATAAACATTTTTTAGGTAAACCGGCGATTCAATGTTTAATAGCGGAATAAATACCCTTTAAGCCGGCAGTTGACTTATTTAGCTAGTTAATAGCAGTATAAAAGATAAGTCGTATCCTGTTGTTAAGTTTTATATCTGGAAAAGGCTTTACTTGACATGAATTATGGTTTTATCTTAGCCGCAAAACGAATAATATCGGGAAATAGTTGGAGATAGATAGCAAGCTTTCCTAAAATATCCACTGCATCGCTTGGCGGTTTGATGACACGCGTCTTAACATGCTCAATGATTTCAAGTAACATTTTTTTGCCCCGAAATCGATTGATTCCAACTTCCAGCAACGGTGCGAAAAAAGGCGCGATTACGAGTGTTGTCATTAATCCGCTGGTCGCACCAACCAAACCTACCCAAGCAGGAGCTCCGGTTAGGCTAACCCATAGACTGCCCCACCAGGACAGATTGCTTGTATAAATAGCTGTTGCAGCGGCTTGGCCTGTGGCAAGGCTACTTCCAAAGCCACTGGCTCCCAAACCTTTACCCATTAAGCCGGTCAATAAAAACATCAA
This sequence comes from Methylobacter sp. S3L5C, assembly GCF_022788635.1. Taxonomy (NCBI): domain Bacteria; kingdom Pseudomonadati; phylum Pseudomonadota; class Gammaproteobacteria; order Methylococcales; family Methylococcaceae; genus Methylobacter; species Methylobacter sp. S3L5C. The sequence goes on from NZ_CP076024.1 coordinate 2,842,603, forward strand.
TGCTTCTCGTGAACCTTCAACAGGAAGAGACATTCGTTCAATATGATGGGAGAGTTGTTTTTCAACTTCCTCACGCTGATTGATTGGAAGTCCGTTAAGTAAACCACTTAATTCGGCATCGAAATTAGCTTGATAATGAGCGACATAATCTTGAAGCTTTTTGTCCAAACCTTGTAAATCAAGCAACTCGACTTCAATCGCGGTATATAATTCAAGTTGCTTACCCGATAAAGAAATAGAATTAAGTTTTTGTTCCGGTTGATTTTTCTTAACGCTAGTGACAGACTTGATAAAGCCCCAAGCAGATCGAGGTAAAGTCACTAATTCCTTAGGGATATCGCCTCGATGTCGCCAATGGCGACTTAAGACAACACTCGGAGAAGCAAAATGCTTCCAATAGATTGGCGTTACACGATTTTTTGCCTCGTTAAGGTGTAAATCAACGATGTCGTTTAAATTTTGTCGGTGTTGTTCGATAGTTTGTGCATAACAACAAGGAAAGCTCTTGTCCAGAAGCTTTGCTTGATCGTTTTTATTACCTGACTGAGACATTTAATTCACCAGTTTTGAGCTTGTCGAACAGTTGGGGAAATTAGCCCGTGTAAAAATAGCAATACAATTTATCCATGTTCTTAGCATCGGCTTCGTGCTTTACCCCCTCGTCCTTTATATATTTTTATCAGGATCAACTATAACATAAACAGGGTGTGTCGCAATTTGTATTGGCTGACATTATGCATATAGACAGCGGTACTCCGGTCAAGGAAATCCCGGTCAGTCAATTCTAGTGAATCAGCTGAGATTAATAAACAAGAATGGCAATGGAGGGATTGGTAATCTTCTTGTGTATTTTTCAATATATTTAAAATCGGAAGTACACTTTTAAATGCTAAAGCAGCTTATTTTTAAAGTTAGTCATTATAGGTATTTATACGGATTGATTTTTCTATTTTAGAAAATATAATTTCAAAAGTTTTGTTCGTGTTTGGTACAACTCTTAGCTTTAGAACATATGACTTGTTCCAATAAGCTCGTGGCGTTGACTGTTATTTTCAGTATCGCCTTTACAATTAGAGGTTGTGCTAATAATACACCTGCTCAAAATTAGGCTGTTACTAAAACTTGTTTATTTAAGGCAAGCTAAAAAAAAGCAACGACAATTCCAATAAAACCAAGCGGAGAGGTATCACCGTCTCTATTAGTATAAATCCTGATGGCTCACTTAATTTATTCTATAAGAGTAAGCCCCGTGACAAAGGCATCTGCCAACTTTCAAAATAACAACAGGAAATTATTCATGAAAAAATTATTAGTTTGTTTACTGATGGGTACTTTATTAATTGGCACAGCATTTACGGTAGAAGCGGCTAAAAAAATCGCATTTGGTAAAGGCAAAAGTTCTGCCTCTGTCAGTGGCAAAGTACAAGGCAGCAATGATGTGGACTATGTAATACGCGCCAGTGCGGGTCAAACCATGATGATTGATTTTAAAGCCAGCAAAGGTGCAGCTTATTTCAATGTATTACCACCAGGAAGTACAGGTGAAGCCATTTTTGTTGGTTCAAGTGAAGGCAATCATTTTAAAACCGTATTATCTGGCGATGGTGATTATACCATTCGTGTTTATTTGATGGGCGGCGCGAAAGATAGCGACAAACCTGTAACCTATACCTTGAAAGTTAGCGTTCCAGTCACAGCTAAATCTGCCAGTTCAGGTATAGCCAAAAGCGGGACAGCCGTCGCCGAAAAATCCTGTCTTGCAGCCGTTGCCAAAAAAGTGGGCGTCAGCGCAAGCAAACTGAAAGTGATTGATATTAAGAGTGCAGAGGCTGGTATTGGTGTAAATATTCAAGTGCCTGATGCTACTGCACCTTGGTCATGCTTGTCTGACAAGAAAGGTCATGTGCAAGGTGCCAGCTTTACTGGTTCAGAAGGGGATAAGTAATAATCAGCGGATAGCCGATTAAATCTGTTGTTAGGAGTCCAAAACAAGTTTTGGATATTTTAAATCCGTCCAGGTTATTTCTTGGGCTCCGAACTATAGAGAGCTAAATTAAAACATATAAAACATAGAGTTAATCCACTACCTGTCAGCTCAGCACAAGAAGTTCTTAGGAGTGTTTTGTCAGCAAAGCATCACCTAGACAGTGGCTGATGGTTACACATAAACAGTAATATAGAGGTAAATACAATGGATACTAATAGCTTGTTGGTTATATTGGTAATTGGTGCCATCTCAGGCTTTCTGGCTGGCACCGTTATGAAAGGCGGCGGGTTTGGTCTTATCGGCGATATTATTGTCGGCATAATCGGCGCTGTGGTGGGTGGTTATGTATTTGGGTTTTTTGGCATCAGTGTAGGTATCGGACTCATTGGCTCAATTATAACTGCCACGGTAGGCGCGATAATCTTGCTTTTCGTCATTAGAATAATCAAACGCGGCTGAAAAAAATCTGTTAATCCTTATATAAAATGCCCAACAGTAATTGGGCATTCTCATTTTTTAACAAAAAAATACCAGTGATAAAAATATTATTAGCAACCTTGTTAGCCAGTTCGTGACTCTATGGTACAAGCACTGTGTTGGCTGAAAAAACCAACACCCGTTGAAAAAAATCAGGCCAGTGAATCGTTACCATCCGTAACCTGACTTCCTGAGGAAGCTTCACCTTGATCCTAGAACTCATGTTGCTTGTTGTTTAGGAACGTGCATGATATAAAATCACCAAACATTAGACAGGAATGAACAACGTAAATCCCTGCATTTTTTCGCTCCAATTATCGGGTTACTTTATCGCTCCATGCCAGCTTACAAAATGTATTGGTGTTTCAAATGGCAAGCTTATTTCATGTACTTGCTTTTGTTTGATGCCGGTAATAGGTTTTTGCTGTGTCTGTCCGTAACTGTTTAACGCCAGGAGTTGCCTGATGCTACGAAAACTAAAACATGCCATCGCCTCCGCGTGGATATTGGGCAACATTTTTATCTTGCCGGGAATTCCCGCTTTTGCCGAATCGCTTGGGGTAGATGAGGTGTTGCGTGTATTGGGAATGGATAAGGGACAGATTGCCGAACTAGCGCAGGGCGAGCCTGTCGCTTATGCCTTAAGCGAAGGCAGCGCCGACGAGCTTGCCGTAGGCTTAACCTGGTATCTTCCGGTTTCTTTGGACAAGGTCGCAGGACAATTGCGGCTGGAGGATCCTGATCCGCTGGACGTTGATGTTAAAGCTCACGGATTATTAACGGAGCATAGCGGGGCGGGTTCGCTTGCACCTGTCGTTCTGTCCAAGGAAGAAGCCCAAGCATTGTTGAATGCCGAGCCTGGGGATGAATTCAACTTGTCCGCCCATGAGATTGATAAACTTAAAGTTTTCAAGCAGACGCTTAAACGGACGCCCCAAAGGGCCATCGAAGACGCAGCCGGAGAGCATTTTCGGGAGATTCTGTTACAGCGTTATGAAGCCTATCGGCGCGGTGGAACGAATGCGATAGCGCCTTATGCGCGGAAGGAGAGTACAGCCAAGCCTTCCCTGGAATTGCGCCAGGCGGCAAACGCAAACGCTATTCTGTCGCATTACTTTCCAGCCTTGCACAAGGTTTGGCTGGACTATCCGAAAGCTTTGCCGCCGGGAGCCAGCGAGGTGTTCCCCTGGGTAGAAAAAAACGTGGAAGGTCGGTCTGCGACCATCCTCAGACACCGCATCAATATGGATTGGAATGGCGGCATCTTGGTATTGACAAGGGAGATCTATGCACCGCATTCCTACAATTCCAGCCAATGGATAACAGGGAGCCTGCCCTATCGTGGCGGTACCGTGGTCTTTCAGCAGGTGCGGAGCTTCACCGATCAGGTGACAGGAGTCGCCAGCAATGTCAAGCATATCGTGGGTAGGGAGTTGCTGAAAGACAAAATGATCAAGTCATTTGATCGCCTTTGCAGTGTCTTGGGTCAATGTAATTGATTAGCTGATAGGCCTGGTTTCTTGATACTCCTGTTGAAACTCGTTAAATTCTTTTTGCCAGGGCTCTTTACTGTAGCCCCAATTGCCCTCGATCAGAAGTTTTTGCCCTAGCGCGACTTCGGCTTTTACCTGAGGTAGGACAGTCTCGTCATCTTCATCCCAAAGTGCCTGGGCATAAAACAGATGGTTAAGCGGATGCTCTGGATGTTCTTTGACAGCCTTTCCTAACAGTTCCAACGCCTTGTCGCGGTCACCGATGCCATTGGGCCAGGTTGGGGCTTTGAGATAAAGCATTCCCAAAAGTCGTAGTGGTCCACCGTGATCAAGATCCGGGCTCAAGGCTAGCGCCTGTTTCATTTCATCTTCCAACCGGCCAAGATTCCCTATGGCCAGCGTGGGGTGTTCGCGTACAGCCATACCAAGGTTGGCGGCCAGGTAATAATGTACGGCACCTTCACCGGTACCTCCGTGCGCCAGGGCGGTTTCGGCAAAACTTACACCCTCGGCGGCAAGTTTTTCACGGTTTTCCTGGTTGGTTTCGCGTTCGGCAAGGTGCATACATATATGGCTGCCCAGCGCGGTACGATGTGCCGCTGAATCGTGGGTGTTGCGCAAAACGGTCAGTGCGCATTTCAAGGTATGGGTATCGGCCAAGGGGCCGAGTTGATCTTGTCCTGCGATCAGCGAAGCTACGGTTTGCTTGGGGCAGCCGGAAAGCTGGTCAGACTGGACATGGTCGCGCTCAACTCCGGCGCAGCCGGTCAGGAATGCCAGAAATACCAGTATTGAAACGTTAGGAAGAAGTTGTGCTTTGCTCAAGTCCTTATTTTCCTTCTGTCCAGAGTTTGACCATAGGCTCGAACACAGTCGCGTTGACGCTGGTGAAAGATTCCACGCCGAACAGGTCGCAAAGTTTTTTACCTTCGGTGTCGGTACACATCCCTTCAAGCGCCTTACCGAAGCGGGCGCGTTCTTCCGCAGTTGTGGTGGCGTTGTTGGCCACCACCCCCATCAGCGGGATATCTTCAGACGTAAAGACAGCTTCAAGAGGTGTATTCATCTTAAGTGAAGCGAGTCCGTTGAATTGTTGCTCGTTCAAAATGACGGCATCCAGTTCTCCTGTGTCCAAAGAACGCAAGGCGCGGATGGCCTGATTGGACGGTTTCAGGACAAAAAAACTGGTGGGATCGTATTTCCCGGCAAAAACGATCTTGCCGATGAAGGATGGTTCTTCCAACACCGTGCCACCCAGGGTTTTACCTTTCAGCTCATCCAGGCTCTTGTACTTATTTTTCTGTACCATTACCCGGTAACGATCACTAGTGCTGGTTTTGATCTTGGGTTGAACCACTGGTATCAACTTGTGACTAGTGCGAAGTTCCAAATAGAGACCCAAGGAGATAATAGCGAACTTGGGATTTTTTTCAGACATCTGTTTGCTGCATTCGTCTAATTTGGTGGTGAACAAGCTGTTGAAGCTGTTTGCCTGCCACTGGCCGACGCGTTCTACCACCCGCAGCATGGAGCTCATTGCTCCATTGGCGTCCTTGGCATTGACGGAGCCGCCAGGGTAGCACACCACAATCATTTCTGGATTGGGTGTGGCATTTATGGATAAGGGGGCCAACAGGCCGGCAAGTAAAATGAGGTAAATTTTGCGCATTACGGTTTTCTCTTTGAATCAAGTAATTGTCCGATGGCTGGGGCCACCACCAGGGTTGCAGTCAGGCAACACAGCAGCCCAAGAGTGATGCTCATGCCCAGCGAAGAAACGCCTCGGTAGCTGGCCAGAGTGATGGCACCAAGACCAGCCAATTCAGTGCCTGCAGCCAGCCCGATTACCTTGCCGGCGGAAAGGGTGACTTGCAAGGGAGTATAGCCCTTCAATTCGTTCCAGCGATAGCTGAACCACACGCCATAATCCACCGCCAACGCAATCACCAGAGGCAGAGCGACGATATTGGCGAAATTGTAGCGAATGCCGCCCAATGCCATCAGCCCCAGCATCCAGCCGCCACCAATCAGCAAAGGCAGTGCCGCCAGCGCGAAGCCGCGGACGCTGCGTGTGACCACCATGATCCAGAGCAGGCAAAGCCCCAGAGCCAAGTTTGTGCCACTAGTGAAACCTTCTACCACGAGCTTGGAAAATACTTGGTGCGTGGTCGGGAATCCGGTCGCTTCCGGCGAGACGTTATACACGTCTTTTATCAAGGCGTCGAGGTTATCGGGTTCGTATACGGATTTCGCAGGGAAGGCATAGACTGCGATGCTACCGTCAGTACCAAAGAAGCGGTCACGTAAAGCGGACGGCAGCTGTTCAGGACTTAGGGGTCGAGCTTGCTGCCATGCGTTGATGACTTTGAGTCCGTCATTGGTTTCTGATAGCAAAGCGCGCAAAAAGCTTTCGCTACGTATCCGTCCCTGTTCGCCGTCTGTGGCGAGTTTGGCCGAAATAGCTGAAAGCTGTCCGCGCACATTCTCCAAACTTTCGACCAGTTTGGAATGCCCTGCCGAGAATGCCTGCTCCTGGGCATCATCAATGATGGTGGAGCTGTTTTCCAGCAGTGTTTGCAATAACTCGAATGATTTTTTTGTCAAGCCAGCACTAGTGAGCTCGCCGATCTGCCTGGTGTAGTCTGTTTGGGCGAACGATTTTCCGATACTCATGGCTTTACGGAGGCGTTCGTCAGCGTCCGCAGGAAACAGGTTGGTCAGTGACTGCGCTTGGGCAATCGTCTTGAGCTTGCCCGCCTCGCTGGTGATTCGCCGGGCCTCGGCCATGTCCTTGGCTGTGAAAATGATGACTTCGGCCTGGTAGTCACTCTCCGCTACCATGCGGCGTTGGTAATAAGCCGCTTGGGAATTTTTAGGCAACATGCCCAGCAGGTCGTAGTCGAATGGGATGCCCAGGCCCTTCATTCCGCCGAAGACAGCGCAACCTATGGCCATTACAACAAGAGCCACCGCGACGGGTTTGGGGAACGCGCCGCTGTATTTTCCTGGTCCGGTGGGAGCGGGTGGTGTAATGATTTTCAGCTTGGGTGGCAGCAAGGCGTAAAGCGCAGGTTGGACCATCCAGGTGCTCATCAGAATCATCACTACGCCTTTGGCCGCCACGATGCCCAGTTCGGCAAAGCCGGGGAAATCGACTGTGGCCAAGGCGCTGAAAATCAGTAGTGATGCCCCGCCTGCTGTCAGGACGGCTATAAAAGATGAGCCAATACCCGCACCGATGGCTTCAACCAAGGGTTTGCCTGATCTACGCTCCTCAGCAATGCGCGAGGAGGTGAAAATACCGTAGTCCGCTCCAAGACCGAACAGGATAGCGATAAAGGCGGCAGTAATGATGGTCAGATGGCCGACGGTGACAAGGGCCAGGCCCAAGCTCCATAGTACACCAAGCCCCATTGGTATGAAAATTAGTACGGCCCAGCGCATGCTGCGCACCACCAGCAGGATCAGTGCGGCGATCAGACCGGCGGAGGTGAATATTACCATTGTAATATCCTTGCGGATATTGACGTATTCTTCATACTCAATGGCCGGTAATCCGGTCAGGCCAACGATGGGCGGAGTGTGTCCGGCAGCTTTAGCTTGTCCTGCCAAGGTTGCCGATACCTGTTTGACTTTATCGACGAAAGGGCCAAGGTTAACAAAATCACCGGAAGGGTTTTTCGGGTGAACGAACAAAAACAGCATCTTACCGTCGTGTGAAGCAAAATAACCATCGGCCTCGTTTTTAGCCAGCAGTCGGTTCCAGTCCAAGCGGGTCGGCACTGTTTCCGCAGATAGCCAGCGCTGCCACTCTTCCAGGAAAAACGCCGTCAAGTTCAGGCCGGCTTCTGCGGTTTGCAGGTCAGTGTCTGTGCCTCCCAGCGGTGGGTGGTCATTGCTCCAATTCAGCGCTTTGCGCAGGTTTTCTTCCAACCCTCCACCATCCGGTTTGGGCTGTTTTGCCATCGTAGCCAGCTTGTCCAGTGCCTCGGTCGGCATTAGCAAGTAGGAGTGTTCCAGGAAGAACGTCATGTCGAGACGGGAGGTGGCTTGACCGATCTCGGGCTCTGACTGGAGTTTGACAGCCAGATCGTTGGCAAAAGACTCCAGTTCACTACGGGGGGCACCCTCCAGAACAATCATCAGATCCGAGGCGGCACCAAAGTTTTTCAGGAAACTGTTGAAGCGTTTCGCCACTTCCGTGTTCTGGGGAAGCAGCGCCTGCCGAGAGGTGTAGACCGGAAGCTGTGCGGTCGCCCAGCCGGCCAGAATCGACAGTACCAGGGCCACTCCCAAAACCCGCCAAGGATTTCGGGCAAAGCATTCGGCGAGTTTGGCTGCGCGCTGAGTTATTTTCATTGATTTAGGGTTGCGTTAATCATTCCGATTGAGTAGCCTGCGGTGTTTCTTTTCGGGCCAGATGTTCTTCCCATTTGCGCGCGGTAAGTCGCTGGAACATTGGCACCACGGGATTAAGTTCGATAGGCGGTTCATCCCAGTAGGTTTCGTAGGCCAACATCTCTGCTTCCAACGCGACACCGTCTTCTTCGAGTATGGGTTTAAATACCAAAGGCTTGGCGATATTCAGTACTATTTGAGTCAGCCACTTGGGAGTTTTCATGGAAATCAGCGGAATCGTCAGGGCATCGAAATAAAACAGGAAAAACACCCGCGTGGTCCGTTCGTCGATGGGCAGCATAAACGACCAATTCTTGATGCTGTCACCGGTGTTGGTCCATTGATAGGGGTATTGGTAACACAGCTCGATAGAGCGGGTATTGACTCGATTGCGATCAACGAAAATCCCGGAAATTCTACCGCCGGCCATGTATGCATCATAAGTCAGATAAACTCTGTCGTCATCGGCTTCGTGGTGGGTCAATTTAGCATCGATGAAGGGTTTGTATTTGCGGTGTAGGAAAGCATGAGAAAAATCGCAGATATTGTCCATGACCATGGAATGATGGGTGTGCCAGGTTAAGTCCGAGACAAAGTTGGCCCACGGGCTGTCGCCGGTAAGCTCAGGAATTTCCGGGATTTTGTGTTCACCTGCCAGTTCCGGATCGCCGGGAAACAGCCAGATAAGACCATAACGGACTTGTACCGGGTAGGTTCGCAGTTGCTTTTTGATAAGCGGCTTGCCAAAGCTGTCATGCGAGTAGTCTTCCAGTCGTCCGTCCCTGTTGAAGGACCAACCATGGTAGCTGCAACGCAGATTGCACTGATCCACTGCGCCAAGGGTGAGCTTGAGTTGGCGGTGCAGGCAACGGTTCTGCAAGGCAACGAGTTTACCGTCATCGCCACGGTACAGGGCAATTGATGTGTTCCAGAAAGTGACCTCTTTTACTTGTTCTTTTTTAACTGCGCTGTCGTATTCCACTACATACCAGTGATTTGGATCCATTCCGGAAGCGCGTGCCTTTTGCCGGGGATTCTTGGCTTCAGCAAAGGCCGGGGGGGATTTTGTCTGTGTGTTGTTCATGATTAAAGCCCTTGTTTGTAGCTAAGGTGATAAATCGTTTATTTGGGCTTGACGATCAAGCCCCTGCGCACGAAATCTTCGTAGGCTTCCCGAACTGCTTGGATTAATTGGGTGGGCTGGTAGCCCAATTCTTGTTTCGCTTTGAGGTGGTCTGCCCGGCGGTGCATCTGAAGCAAGCGCACAGCACCCGGCGTAAAGCGCCGGGGCAGATTCGGGAATGCCCGGAACCAGGTTTTGTCTGCGACTTCGGCCAGTGTGGCCATCAGCATCGGTGACAGCCGTAGCCGTGGCAATGGCCGGCCGGTGACTTCCCGGAACATCGCCATCAGATCGTCCACGCTGGCATAGGCGGTACTGATAATATATTTCTGTCCGGAACGTCCATGGCGCATGGCTAAAACATGTCCTTCGGCTATATCATGGCTGGACACGAACTCGAAGCCTCCGGGAATATAAGCGCTGAGAGAGCCGTGTGCATAATCGATGAGTACGCGACCCATACGAGAGGGCACATAATCGTAAGGGCCGATGATGGCGCAGGAGGTGGCGACGACCACATTCAAACCGTTGGCGTGAGCCTTGAGGCATTCATGCTCGGTAAGATGCTTGGTAAAACCGTAGGGTAGATGGTGATCAAAGGGATAGAAGGGCATCTCCTCGTGGCTGGAAATATCCCGCTCATAACCTGTGGCGCTGAGAGAACCCGAAACGACTACCTTGTCAATGCCGTGGAGCTTGGCTGCTTGGAGGATATGGATGGTACCGCGAACGTTGGTATCGAATATTTCTCGTTTATGGGCCGCATTACCTTCGATCGTTGAAACCAGAGCCGCGCAATGGTAGATGCGAGCGCATCCGTACACTGCAGTTGACACCTCTTCGCTGTTGCGCAGGTCGGCTAGGACGCGCTCGACGTCAAGGCCGTCCAGTGCGCCATTGTCGCGCTCGGCGCGGATCATTACCCGCACTTGTTCACCCTCTGCCAGCAGGCGGCGAACCAGATTGGCACCCAAGTGTCCGGTGGCCCCTGTAATCAGTGTGATGCCGGCGCTCATGTCATTAATCCGTGGGAGTAACAACAAGAATGGAATCGAAAGATCAGGTAGATGAATTTAGGTATCATGGAGCCCTCTTTAAAAGCTGTCTAAAAAACATCAAGCGTATTTTGCACAGCGTTATTCTGATCATTTCAATCATATTTTCAAAAGTCCACTTTAATATTGCTAAACACTTTGCCAAGCGGCGATTGTGATTTAACCACGAGAAGGTGTGTTAAAACAACCCTACTTTTCGGTAAAACGGTGTAATTGCCTTTAATCAATCTTCCTTACAGGTTTAAACCTAGGCCTTAAGGCTGAATGGAGCGCCCTGCAACAAGCGAAGGGAGGTTGCTTTATCGGGCGCGGATTGGGGAAGGGGTGCAGACCCCTTCCCAACCTTTGGCTTCATTCCAAAAGGATGTTTCCTCATTATTGCTTTTTTTAGAAATAATGAAGTTCAAGTTTCTCACCGATAAATTTAACGGAGATTCCTCGATAATGTGCATTATCTGAACAGGAAGATGCTTATTACAGGAAGATGCTTATTATAAGTTTGGCTTAATTTGGCGATTCATGCGGCGCAATACGCTATGATATTGGTGCCCTACGGATTGCACCTTTCCGTGTTTTATTTACGCAGAAAACAGGCTGTAACCCTTATAATTTAACCCTTATCAGTAAGCTGATTGCACTTTACGAACAAGATTTTAATGCTTTTAATTGTATCCACAATACGTATAACTACCTATCAATCTACTAGCTAAAAAAATAGGCGGCTTTATCATGCCAATGCACATTTTTAAAACATTAAAGACTGTTTTAAGGTATTATGATATGGATTTAAGCTTCACGATACTGGCCATTGACAAGGTATTTAGCGCGATCGCTCCTTGTAAAAGAACTGGCTTACCAGCATACCCAGACTCAGTCTCTAAGCAACCGGCGTTGTAATTGGATACACAACCAAGCGGCCGCAATCGCCAATAACCAACGACCACCCATTTCGCAAAACACCATCCATTCGACGAACCACGGCACCGGCCGCGGGTTTTGACCGGTTAGTGCAATATTTTGAAATGAAATCTCCAGTTTTCCCAACAGCAGCGACGGCAAAGTCAACATAATAACCAGAGCGGCTGTCAGTAAACTCAAGATAATTAACAAATACCGTTGCGTCCAGTTTTGCACCGGCCAAACCAGTAGTACTGACATTTCAATGACCAGCGGAACCAGGAGGTGCAACAAGTGAGACGATGATTTCAACTTGGTGCCCGGTGCAATGAATTGGCCGGCGTTCAGATAAACAGGGCGAAGCACCCAGGTGGATAATTCAATCGAATGGTCAAGTTGGGATTGCGCTGACTTTATTAGTTTCAAGTTTGGGGAAATTTCGGATGTCATGGTCATGATGACCACTATAGTGGACCCCAAAATCCGGACAGTCGATTAAGATGGTGTCTTCCATAAAAAAAGTAGACAGGAATGAGTGAAAAAAACGTAAGATTTTGACGGGGGCACAAAAAGCTAAAATAGCGTTAGAAGCTTTGAAGGGGCAAAAAACGGTAAATGAGATTGCTCAAGAGTATGGCGTTCATCCTACCCAAATTGGTTTATGGAAGAAGGCCTTATTAGAAAATGCCAGCCAACTGTTTGAGGTAAAGCGTGGCTCGAAGCCCCTTGATCCTCAGAGCGATCCGGTACGATTGTATGCCAAGATTGGTCAGCTTAATATGGAACTGGACTGGCTTAATACCCGCACGGGGCACTAGAAAAAAGTCAGGAATCAGTTTTTAAGCGAAAGACAGAGCTGGATCGATCCCCATGATGAACTGGCGTTGGTTCGGCAGTGTAAATTAGCGAGTATTGCCCGATCCACCGTCTACGCTAACAAGACAGTAGTTGTGAATGAATACGAGCTGTTATTGCTGCGCTTGCTGGATGAAGAATATACCCGCCATCCTTTTTATGGCAGCAGGAAAATGACAGTCTGGCTACGCGGACAAGGGCATGGCGTGAACCGAAAACGAGTGCAGCGTTTGATGCAAATACTGGGGTTGGTTGCCATGGTGCCTGGTCCTAATACCAGTAAAAAACATCCGCAACATAAGGTTTATCCGTATTTACTCAGAGGATTAGCTATTGTCCGACCGAATCAGGTCTGGAGTACGGATATAACTTATATACGACTCGCGCATGGCGTTATGTATCTGGTCGCAATCATTGTTGGTACAGTCGTAAAGTGTTGGCGTGGAAGGTTTCAAACACCATGGATGTTGGTTTTTGCCTGGACTGTTTGACTGAGGCGCTTAATCAATATGACGCACCAGAAATTTTTAACACCGATCAGGGATCGCAGTTTACCAGCACCTTATGGGTCAATAAATTACTGGAACACAGCTGTAAGATTAGTATGGACGATCGGGGTCGTGCCTTGGACAATATTTTTGTTGAACGGCTATGGCGTAGTGTCAAATACGAGGACATTTACCCGAAAAACTATGTCATTGTGCCTGAATTGTTGTTGGGTCTGACCGCGTACTTTATATTCTATAACAGTGAGCGGTTTCACCAGGCATTGAGCTATAAAACGCCCAATGAAGTTTATCGGACAGGCATCGGCGGCGGCGTAAAAGTAGTTGATCATTTTAGTGACAAACGGGTTTCTTCAAAAGAAGAAGTGGGACAGCGCCAATCTGCTGTAACGGAATCGATGCCCTCTTAATTAGGCTTAAATATTGTCTGGACAATGGGGTCCACTTTACCACGACGTTCAATTCCCAGTATCTTCAAATGCTAAATGAGACTGAAGGAGTGCTGTATTTCTAACGGAAAATGAGTCTGACAAACGTTTGCATATCGTTCATGATAAGAGAATGAAACCTATCATGAACATAAACGACCTCAATACCATTGAACAAATGGAAGAGTTTTTAACCGGCAGCCAAGCCGTCGCTGAACACCGCCTGCACAGCATTCGGATTAGCTTGCAGACTGATCCCAAGAGTCATGGGCGCCCTTGGTTTTGATGTCAATTCTCTGAATAACGACGCGTCAACATAGATTCGGTTTAACTTGTCTCTCTGTACCATACCTGCTAATTATGAATTAGCTTTTCCTCAATGCTCACTACCAGCACTCTTAAGACAAGCAGCTTGAGGGGGTTTAAAGCCAGTTTCCGACAACAGACTTTGATGGGCCTACCATCCCTTCCAATGAGCTTATACACATCTGACCATTATTTTCATCTAGTGCCAGCCTGTGTGCCTGTGGCGCACTCCAAGATTTTCAGCGAATAAATACATTCAACTTTATACTACCATTCCCGCTGGAATATAAACGGGAATTTTACAAGAAGACTGCTTAAGAAAGTGTCCTGTTTTACTTGATCATTACAGGCAGGATAGGGTAGTTGACACCGGACATAAACGGTCGGATACTGCTCAATCCGTAAAATTGCATGGCTTAAGGAACTAAAATCGTTAAAAATAAAATTACGCAACAGTATCCGATTGTTTTCGAGAGTAGATGTAGTAAAGTTTTTACTCTAGCGACTTTAAAGAATGTTTGTTAGGTTAGGTCATTAGCTGTTCCACTGCTCCCAACCAACCAAAAAACACTACATGTAGTATATTTTGAATAATATAAACTACTAGGTTCTGTTGACGTTTCACCTCAGCCATAAAAGCACCGAGGAAAATGATAGCATCCCCATGTAATTAATAGCTTTTTTCTCATATCGTGTAGCAATTCTGCGATAGTGCTTGAGCTTACCGAACATACATTCAATGGCATGCCGCTCCTTATAATGCCAATAATCGCACTCAATATCTTCTTTTCGGTTCGATTTAGGTGGGATAACCGCTTTTATTTCACGACTGGCTAACCACTCCCGCAACTCGTTCGTGTCGTAGGCTTTGTCTGCTAAAACGGCTGAAGCATTAACATTTTCCAATAAAGATATGGCTTGCTTGCATTCAGCCTCCTGCCCGCCTGTCAGGATAAATTTGATGGGCATGCCCAAGCCATCACAAAGCGCGTGAATCTTACAACCAAATCCACCTTTGGAGCGCCCAAGTGCTTCATTCTCAGCAGAACTATATGCCGCTCCAGCTGCGCAGGCATGTGCTCTAATAACTGAACCATCCATGGAAACATCTTGTAAATCAGCGTCTTCAGCAAGATGACAGAGAATTTCACCCCATATGCCATTGATACACCAACGTGAAAAACGCTTGAAGATGCTATTCCATTTACCATACGTTGACGGTAATACACGCCACTGTGCTCCCGTACGTAATATCCACAAAATGGCATTAACAAACTGCCTGCAAATATCGGGTAAACCGATATGAACTCCAGGCAATTTTTTTAAGCTTGCCAAAATACGAGTCCACTCTTCATCACTTAATGTTATCCGCTTCATTTCATTCAAAACGACTTATTCTACCGGATTGGTGAAACGTCAACAGAACCTAGGAAAAATTAACGACTGTGAATAATAATTTAGGAAAACTCAAATGCTAAAAAAAATTAATATTCGGGACGTAAAACTAGGAATGTATATCCAGGAAATCTGCGGCAGTTGGATGGATAATCCATTCTGGAGGAAATCCTTCAAGCTGACCGACCCAAAAGATTTAAAAACGCTGACTGAGTGCAGACTACATGAAGTCTGGATCGATACAAAAAAGGGCTTGGATATTAAAGCTATTCCTGTAGGTTTGAGCGAAGAAGAGTTACAGAAAGAAATAGATCTACAATTACAATGGACAGCACAGTCCACAGTAACATTTATTCCTCACGTTCCTGTACATGAAGAGTTTGAGCAAGCCCGCAAAGTACATGGCAAGGCAAAAAAAGCAGTCACCTTGATGTTTCAAGAGGTGCGTATGGGCAAGGCGATACAAACCGACGAGATTGCCCCGTTGATAGAGGATATCTATCAGTCTATTACGCGCAATCCAGAAGCATTTTTAAGCCTATCTAGATTAAAAAACAAGGATAACTAGTGCCTGAACGAAAAAGCCACTTTTCAAAAAAACCAGCTCAACATCCGGAAATATTTTTTGGAAAAATCTTTCCGGAGTGGAACAAACGACTCAATTTCTGCTTTACCATCAGTTTTTCAGAATTATTCCTAACAATCATAAATTATAAGCGCACCTTTCCTGTGGAACCTGTTGGCTGTTCTCAAAAAAGTGTCAGGCAACTAGTTTTTGTTGCCCGTTAAAAAGCCTTAGCCGGTCCATGTCGCGTTTAATTGTGCCGAGCTTTTGAATGTTACGCGATAACACGGCTAAGCCAACATAACGCTCGAAAGCCTCAATGCCATGATCAAGGCACTTATCCAGTCCATGTACTTCTAGCGCATTAATAGCCGATTCTACGGCGGAATGTTGCTTTTTTGCCTGTTTAAATTCCGCTGCGTATTCACGATTCTGGTCGGCTTTGGATAGCTTGCCTTTTTTGGGTAAAACGACTTGCTCAAGGAGGGCTTTCAGGTCGGTTTGATTGGCGGGACTGTGGAAGCCTTTGTCAAAGCTACAGGCGTTAAAGCGTAGGAATTTTGCTTGAGTCGCTTTAACCATCGGTACGGCGACTTTGTCGTCGGTAGTTTTTTGCATGACTTGACTGTGCAAGATAAAGCCCTGATGATCTTCCATGATACAGACCCGCAAGCCCAGTTCAACCGGGACTCCGGCTTTGCCTTTGCTGATCCATTCGGTGTGGGTCTGGAACAGGGAAAAGACTTTTTCATCATGGGGAATGGTTTCTCCTTGAATAGCGCGACGTCTAATCTGCTCGATTTGACGTTCGGCATGCAGGCTAAAAGTGCTCAGATCGGTAAGCAACACTTCTGGTATGTGAAAGTGATTTTTTAACGTCAACATACTGGCTTTAGTGCGCTCAAGATAAAACCCTGCCAAATCAATATAGTCCTGGTAGGCCTGTTTGATCTCAAGTGCTTTGGCGGCCTTGATAGCGTCATTTTTTGACGTGGAATGTTTGAGTTTTTGCAGCGTGCGATACCGCCTTTTAAATTTAGACAGGTTGTGCTTATGCAATCGCCATTCAGGCAAGGCATGTTGCAAGCTCCATTTGACGCACGTCCGAATCAGAATCCGGATCGCATCATGCAGTAAACTGATATCGGTTGGAAAATGCACGTTGGTTTTTAACACAAAAGAATCGCAACGGCCTCTGATCAGCGCATGAATATCCAGATCCAGTAATTGATAGCCGGCTCGAATAACTTCAGTACTAATACGCGCCATGATCGCTGGCGTAAACAGCTTGAGATTGTCTTTCAAGGTTTGCAGGCGATAGCGTTTGTCGGCATCAAAGCAACCAAGACCGAGCATTTCACGTAGGGTGTTATGCTGATTGGCCAACTCCAGAATGCGATCATAGTCTGTATTCAGTCCTACGCGTAGCGATCCTAACACCAAAATCGACCATTGATTCATACCGGGGCGGCCTTTGTCGATGGCAACGATTTTTGTCACTTCGGCGTCAATTTTAGTAGGCACCACATCCTCCAGTATTTTAAAAACAGCATCCCTTAATGGCTGAGTCGTATAAATGTGTTGCAAGCCCAGCAAGATGATCGGAATGTCATCACGGGAGGAAACATCTATTTTGATATCAGCAATATCGCGTTGACCGATGCTCATTTGTGGAGAAAATACCTTTCTCATCGGGAGTTTTCCAACGAGAATTTGAAAGCTGAGGCGCTTATCCGGGAGGTAGCTTTTGCCAAGCCCTTTTCGATGAAAATAATAATCATAATTATCAGCAAGTTACTTAAATTCAGCATTTTATACGCCAATAGGCTGTTATTTGATTTTCAATAGCCTATTTTATCGCAACTTATTGTTTTGTATTAAATAATTTATTACCGTTCAAACACTAACTACATTTACCTGCATTCAATTGCAGTGTGCGCGTTGATGATGGCTCTCGGCAAACAAATGGGTTTGGATCAAACGCTGATGAAAGATCTGGGAATGGCAGGTTTGTTGCTTGACATAGGCAAAACGATGATCCCTAATGATATTCTCAACAAACCCGGACGCCTCACCAATGAAGAATTCAATCTGGTTAAAAATCATCCGCTTCAGGGATGGCAAATACTCAAGGGATCAGAAGGTGTTTGCGAGATGGCACTTGATGTATGTCGACACCACCACGAACGGGTAGACGGTGCAGGTTACCCGGATAAATTGTCTGGAGATGCTCTGTCGCTGTTTGCGCGCATGGCAGCAGTGTGTGATGTGTATGACGCAATAACCTCCTATCGATGCTATAAAGTGGGCTGGAGTCCCGCTCTATCGATACGTAAAATGACCGAGTGGCAAGAAGGGAGCTTCGACAAAGCTATCTTTCATGATTTCGTAAGGACCATTGGTATTTATCCGTCTGGCACACTGGTAAAACTAGAATCTACTCGCTTAGCTGTTGTACTCGAACAGTCAGAAAAGAATTTGCTTGCTCCTATCGTGAAAGTGTTTTTTTCAACCAAAGCCAATGCACGTTTATTGCCAACTATTATTGACCTATCAAAGTCTACGGATAGCATTTTAAATACCGAAGACCCCAAAAAATGGAGATTTAATTTAAAGCAACTGAGAGAAATCTAAACAACGCCAAGAAGTCATGTCTACTAAATCGTTTTTCACAACATTAATGGACAAGCGGGGAGTCGCTATTTTACGATAGATTTTTCCGGGTATCCTGCTCGAAAAATCAGCAAAAAATCGCGCGACCACTAATGCCTCTGACTGCCCCGATTCGTTCTGCTTTGCTCGCTCCAACCCAACAAGGGGTTGAAACATCACTACGCAATGTCTTGACGCCCGGTAATTGTCAATGTAGTTGTCGCATCGACGGTTAAATCTTACTCTGGTTTGTTTTCTGAATAATCACTTCCTTGATAGCATTTTTTTGTTTAGGCCTTGTCTGGGTTAAGGTGGACTGTCTGGATTTTTCCCCAATTACGGGAGCTTCCAGTCCAGCGTTGCGGATGTTTAGCACGTGCTGCTTTGTAGACGGCTTTACGGTTATCCAGAAGCTTGTCGTCCAAGCCTTCATGACGTTGTGCTGGTGTAACAAAGCGGATAGCGCTGTGACGATGCTCATGGTTGTACCATTCCACTAAGCTTGTGACCCACTGACGCGCTTCCGTAACATCGGCGAACGGCTTTAGCGGATAGTTAGGACGATATTTCAAGGTCTTAAACAGCGATTCTGAGTACGGATTATCGTTGCTAACCGATGGCCGACTAAACGAAGGCATGACACCAAGCTGTTGCAAGGTCGCCAGCATAGTCGATCCCTTCATTGGGCTGCCGTTGTCAGAATGCAGGATAAGCTGTTCTGCCTGTATACCTTCACGATGACAAAGATCACGTAACAATTCGCCAGCCAAGGCGCTGTTTTCTTCTTCATATACCTGCCAACCGACGATCTTTCGGCTGAAAATATCAACAAATAGATACAGATAGAAAAACTGTCCACGGATCAGTGATGGCAGATAAGTAATGTCCCAACTGTACAGTTGATTAGGTGCTGTAGCACAGACCGCGCGCGGCTTGGTGCGTATTTGAACTGGCCGTTCGCTACGCCGATGGGTAAGCTGTTTTTCCTCGCGCAGGATGCGATAGAAGGTCGACTCAGACGCCAGATAGCTGCCTTGGTCGGCCAGTCGTGGCACGATCTGACTCGGTGGCAGATGACCAAATTCATCTGAATTGGCGAGTGTCAGCACCTCGGTGCGCTCGATTGCTGTTAGTTTGTGTGGCGGTTGATAGTCACGCAAAGGGCGTTGATCGCAGTGAATCGTCTCACCGGTCTGCCAGCGTTGCAAGGTCCGTTCGCTCAGGCCCAGCACCTCACAGGCTTTAGCTTTGCGAGCCCCCGCTGTTACCGATTCATTCAGTAAAACAATCACTTGCTTGCGCTCTTCGTGGGGAGTCATTCGACCTCTCCCCCCAAGAGCGCACGGAACTTTTTTTGCAGCACCAACAGCGCTGCGGCCTCTGCCAAGGCCTTGTCTTTACGTAATAATTCGCGCTCAAGAGTTTGGTTTTCTTCTTTCAATGTACGTAAAATCCGCGCTTCTTCACGTTTGCCTACTGAGTCACCCTGGCTACAAAAATCTGTTTTCCACTGCTCCAGTTGATGAATAAAAACGCCGCGTTCACGACACCAGGCATTTAAGTCTTCACCGATCAAATTATAGGTTTTTTGTAAAGCGGTAAAACGTTCTTCAGAACTCCAATCCTCGGGACGCTTTGATTTCCGGGGTGCAGGTTTGACGTTCTGTTCCTTCTGTTTCATCCAAGCCTTCAAGGTTGTTAAATGGATATTCAATTCGTTTGCGACGGACTGAACTGATTGGTCATTACCACGATTGTATACTTTTACCAGGGCCTGCTCTCTGAAGCCTACTGAATACCTTTTATATTTTTTCATTTTGAATCTCAAATTTTATTTTTTCTTAAAATTTGAGGCGACAACTATTCTGACGCAGGGGGACGCCGCTTCGTAGAGCCTACATTTTCACTACGCTACGCTTCGTGAAAACATATACACTGCGGCTATCGCGGACTAAAAATCTTTACTACATTGACGCTCCGTTTCCACAATTTTCAGCCAGCGAATGTCCAACCATTTAAAGCCGTCACTCAGGCGACGCAGTTGATTGATGCTCGATGATATATCCTTGGACAAGGGTACTGTATCGCTACTCCTGAAAATGAGCATCTGGAAAGTGCTGAAATTAAAGGGTTGTGATAATTCAAAGTTGCTCCAGTTATTTCATGGATGTGCCTAAATGCCTTTAGCCTGACTTTTAATATTATTATTGCACATATCTACGTTGTCTAATTGTAGATTAGCCTCACAATAACCATTCTCTGCAAACCAAACTATCGCATCATTAATTGCTTCAGCTGCGGGGCGGTATTGATAATTTAACTCGCGCATCGCTTTAGCACTGGAAAAATACATTAACCTTTTCGCCATGCGTACGCCGTCAACCGTCGCACGTGGCTCAGTGCCTGTCAATTGGGCAGTTTTTTCCATTAGCCATGCAATAGGTAAAACTAGATTATGTGCCAAACACAAGCGATTTGTGGGTTTGTCCGTCAGTTTATCAATCGTGGTTAAAATTTGTAGCAAACTCATATTTTCACCGCCTAATACATAACGTTCGCCTGCTTGACCTTTTTTAAAAGCGGCTAAATGGCCTTTAGCCACATCATCTACATGTGCAACATTTAGTCCTGTCGCCACATAAGCAGGCATTCGCCCTAGTAAGGTGTCCAGCACAATCCGGCCCGTCGGCGTGGGTTTGATATCGTAAGGGCCTATGGGTGTAGAAGGGTTAACGATGACCAAGGGCAATTGATAGCGGTCAGTGAGTTGCTGCACGACTTGCTCGGCGAGAAATTTTGAGCGTTTGTAATGCCCAGTCATCATACACAAGGATGATGGCGTATTTTCATCAGCAGGACTACTGTCTTGGTTATATCCTAAAGTTGCTACGCTGCTGGTGTAAACCATGCGGCTGATGCCCGCTTCTGCGGCGGCAAGGATAAGCGATTGTGTGCCTTGTACGTTGGTGGCATACATGGCTTGGGGGTCGGGTATCCACAAGCGGTAATCTGCGGCGACATGAAATAAGTTGGTGCAGTCTTTGACGGCACGCTTTAATGAGGCGGTATCGCACAAGTCGCCGACACATATTTCTACGGGGTAATTATGGATATTTCTCCAATCGCTATTCGCCCGCAGTAATACTCGCACTTCATGCCCCACTGCCAGCAACTGCCGCATTACGGCAGAGCCTAAAAAGCCATTTGCACCTGTTACCAGTGTTTTCATGTGTGACTCCATTAATTGGGTTTGGCGAATACCAAGCTTCGGATAACGCTTGGTCTACTAGATGCTGGAATCACTATGGGTGTTTGGTATTCCCGCACTACTAGCTTTACGAAAGCAATCTTAAACGGTGAAGGTTTCACCGTCTGTGCGTTAGCGAACATTGTTAAGTCAATCTGATTTCAAAGCACTTCCGAAATGGACTCGGAGCTCTAAACGATCATTTTCCGCCAAATCAAAGCCCTTTCACCGATGGTGAAGTTGGTAAAAACCGAGTTATGATCAGCGAGGTTGACTTTTGTTAGGTAGTGTTTGAACGGTAATAAATTATTTAATACAAAACAATAAGTTGCGATAAAATAGGCTATTGAAAATCAAATAACAGCCTATTGGCGTATAAAATGCTGAATTTAAGTAACTTGCTGATAATTATGATTATTATTTTCATCGAAAAGGGCTTGGCAAAAGCTACCTCCCGGATAAGCGCCTCAGCTTTCAAATTCTCGTTGGAAAACTCCCGATGAGAAAGGTATTTTCTCCACAAATGAGCATCGGTCAACGCGATATTGCTGATATCAAAATAGATGTTTCCTCCCGTGATGACATTCCGATCATCTTGCTGGGCTTGCAACACATTTATACGACTCAGCCATTAAGGGATGCTGTTTTTAAAATACTGGAGGATGTGGTGCCTACTAAAATTGACGCCGAAGTGACAAAAATCGTTGCCATCGACAAAGGCCGCCCCGGTATGAATCAATGGTCGATTTTGGTGTTAGGATCGCTACGCGTAGGACTGAATACAGACTATGATCGCATTCTGGAGTTGGCCAATCAGCATAACACCCTACGTGAAATGCTCGGTCTTGGTTGCTTTGATGCCGACAAACGCTATCGCCTGCAAACCTTGAAAGACAATCTCAAGCTGTTTACGCCAGCGATCATGGCGCGTATTAGTACTGAAGTTATTCGAGCCGGCTATCAATTACTGGATCTGGATATTCATGCGCTGATCAGAGGCCGTTGCGATTCTTTTGTGTTAAAAACCAACGTGCATTTTCCAACCGATATCAGTTTACTGCATGATGCGATCCGGATTCTGATTCGGACGTGCGTCAAATGGAGCTTGCAACATGCCTTGCCTGAATGGCGATTGCATAAGCACAACCTGTCTAAATTTAAAAGGCGGTATCGCACGCTGCAAAAACTCAAACATTCCACGTCAAAAAATGACGCTATCAAGGCCGCCAAAGCACTTGAGATCAAACAGGCCTACCAGGACTATATTGATTTGGCAGGGTTTTATCTTGAGCGCACTAAAGCCAGTATGTTGACGTTAAAAAATCACTTTCACATACCAGAAGTGTTGCTTACCGATCTGAGCACTTTTAGCCTGCATGCCGAACGTCAAATCGAGCAGATTAGACGTCGCGCTATTCAAGGAGAAACCATTCCCCATGATGAAAAAGTCTTTTCCCTGTTCCAGACCCACACCGAATGGATCAGCAAAGGCAAAGCCGGAGTCCCGGTTGAACTGGGCTTGCGGGTCTGTATCATGGAAGACCATCAGGGCTTTATATTGCACAGTCAAGTCATGCAAAAGACTACCGACGACAAAGTCGCCGTGCCGATGGTTAAAGCGACTCAAGTAAAATTCCCAAGTTTTAACGCCTGTAGCTTTGACAAAGGTTTCCACAGTCCGGCCAATCAAACCGACCTGAAAGCCCTCCTTGAGCAAGTCGTTTTACCCAAAAAAGGCAAGCTATCCAAAGCCGACCAGAATCGTGAATACACCGCGGAATTTAAACAGGCAAAAAAGCAACATTCCGCCGTAGAATCGGCTATTAATGCGTTAGAAGTACATGGGCTGGATAAGTGCCTTGATCATGGCATTGAAGCCTTCGAGCGTTATGTTGGCTTAGCCGTGTTATCGCGTAACATTCAAAAGCTCGGCACAATTAAACGCGACATGGAACGGCTAAGGCTTGTTAACGAGCAACAAAAACTAGCTGCCTGACGCTTTTTTGAGAACAGCCAACAGGTTATCCACAGGAAAGGTGCGCTTATAATTTGTGATTATTAGAAATAATTCTGAAAAACTGATGGTAAATCAGAAAATAAGTCGTTTGTTCCACTCCGGAAAGATTTTTCCAAAAAATATTTCCGGATGTTGAGCTGGTTTTTTTGAAAAGTGGCTTTTTCGTTCAGGCACTAGGTAGCATTGAGGAAAATGGCTGTGCCGTGGACATATCGGTCAACCGGTCAAGATAATTGACGCCGACCGGACAGGGTAATTGTTGCCGAACAGTTCATCAATCTAATCAAGCGCTGTCAGCGCTAATCAGAGTTATAGGTAGCGAAAAATAAAATGTTGTTCCTGTCCCAACTTGGCTGTTAAATTTTAAATGACCTTCATGGGCTTCGATAATTGAGCAGGAAATAGATAAGCCCATGCCCATACCTTCTGCTTTGGTGGTGTAAAAAGGCATTAATATATGTTGTTGCTGCTCTTCAGGAATGCCGCAGCCATTGTCTTTTATCCTGACTTCTATGCCATCATTCGGCGTTAGCAAGCTATAAATGGATATCTCTTTTTGTCGGTTTTCATTACAGCCATCCAAAGCATCCTCGCTATTTCTTATCAGGTTTATGATAACCTGTTCAATTTGAATATGATCAACATGAATAAGCGGTAAGGAATTTTGTAAATGATACGTTAACGCTATATTGTTGAGCCTTAGCTCAGGTAAGCACAGACTGCACGCTTCTTGAATTAACTCATTAAGGTCAACGGCTGAACGGTGTTTATTATTTTTTTTAACAAACTCTCGCATACGACGAATGATTTCCCCCGCCCTTAATGCCTGTTGCTGGGTTTTATAGAGTACCTCGGCAAGCTTGACCAAATCAGGGTATTCAGCTTTTATCAGGTTTAAACTGACTTGCGTATAGGTAGCAATAGCCGTTAAGGGTTGGTTAACTTCATGGGCAATGCCTGACGCCATTTCGCCCATCAAGCCAAGACGGGTGACATGAGTCAGTTGGTTTAAATGATCTTTGTCTTGCTGCTCCTGGCGTTTACGCTTGGAAATATCGGTATTTGTCCCAATCATCCGTAAGGGTGCCCCCTCTTCTGTATAATTAACCACCAGGCCATGACTCAAAATCCATTTGTAGGTATTATCCTTGCAGCGCAGGCGATATTCAACGACGTAAGTTCCAGTCTTTTTATCCAGGTAGGCCTGCAGCGCTTCTGTAACAAGCAACTGATCATCAGGATGAATATGATCCAACCAATCCCGTTTAACAGATAATGTCTCGTTTTCGGTATACCCAAGCATCTCTTTCCATAGACGCGAACAAACGACTTGGTTGGTCGGGATATTCCAGTCCCAGATGCCGTCACCAGTACCTTCTATGGCAAATTTACAGAGAAATTCGCTTTCATGTAGCGCATCCTCTATTTGTTTGCGCTCGGTGATATCCACTGTAGAACTAATAAAGTTAGTCAATTGGCCTTGTACGTCAAACATGGGAGAAATCGTCAATTCGTTCCAGAATAACGTACCGTCTTTACGATAATTGAGTATTTCACCGGAAAATGGCATGCTATTTTTAATAGCCAAACGTATATTATTCAGTGTTTTTTGATCGGTAAGTGGTCCATTCATAAAATGACAATTTTGATCAAAAGTGTCTGCTTTGCTATAACCGGTGATTGACGTAAAGGCAGCATTAACCCACAAGATCTTCTGCTCATAACTGGTGATCATTATGCCTTGGCTGATGTGTTTCAAGGCCGCGTTTCTCAGGCGCAGCTTATCTTCCATTTGTTTGCGTTCAGTGATATCACGAGCCGCAGCAAACACACCAAGTATAGCCCCCTTGTTATCACGGTAAACACTGGCATTATAAAGCACGTCAGTGACCTTGCCGGTGACATGCTTTATAGTCAACGGATAATCGGTAACAAAACCGCTCGAGAATATTAATTGATAGCCATCGCGGGCTTTTTTTGCGTCGGTAAAATAATCTGCGAAGTCAGTGCCGACCAGCTGTTTTCGATTCAGACCGGTTATCTGCTCAGTAGCACTGTTGACGCCGGAAATCTTGCCTTCTGATGAAATCGTTACCAAGGGATCCAAGCTTGCTTCAAGTAAACTCCGGGTATACTGAGCGGTTGCGTGAAGAGCTTCTTGCGCCTGCCTGATCTCGGTGATGTCAGTGGCAACACCACCAATCCCATAGAGTTCTCCCGAAACAGATTGAATAGGAAACTTCGTGACCATCAGCGTACGTGGCAAGTTGTCGACATTATTCAAGATCTGCTCTTCAAAATCCAAACGCTTCCTTGTTATCAACACTTTATTATTGCTGGCTATTTTGTTGGCTGCAATTTCCATTGGAAAAATTTCATGAAGCGTTTTCCCCAATACGTCTTCTTTATGCTTCCCGTAAAACTCAACCGCCGCCTTGTTCGCTAAAATAAACCTGCCTTGTAAATCAACAGCAAAAATACTTGAAGGCGTACTATCGATGATGCTGTTCAGCAGTTCCCTGTTTAGACGCAGATTTTCTTCCAATAGCTTACGCTGGGTTATATTTTCGCAGAAAATAATAATCCCACCAACTAAGCCTTTATCATTAAACCAGGGCGACACTGTCCAGCGTACCCATAGTTTACTGCCATTTTTTTGTACCCATAAATCATCATCATTCTTCAAAAATTCACCGGTCAAGCCTTGCTGATGGATAAGCTTCCATTTAGCAGGCAAGTCCGGGTGCGCTTCGTAATGATTAAGGCCAAGGAGAGATTGGTAACCTTGCCCAAACTCCATCAACCATCTGTCACTATTTGCTATATAGATCATATTAAGGTCAAACATGGCAATGCTAAGCGGTGCCTGCTTGATAAATGACTTCAGTTCATGGCGAGATTTTTTAAAGTTTTTTTCTATTTGCTTGCGTTCCGTGATGTCGGTAGTAAAACCATACCAGAGCGTAGAGCCATCCGCTTCCCGTTGTGGCAGTGAACTGCTCAATAGCCATCGCACCTTACCATCGTCATGCTGCACTCGATATTCATGACTAAACGGGGATAACTCTTGAGCCGATTTTTGCATAACGGCGATGAGATCATCCAGATCATCCGGGTGAATCAGAATAAATAATTTGGAGGCATCCTCGCGGACGTCTTCCGGGCTAAATCGGTATATATCTTTAATGGCTTTACTGACATAAGGAAAGCAGGTACTGCCATCGGTGCGCAAATGAAATTGAAAGATCATGCCCGGCAACTGACTGGCTATTTTTTGAAGACGACTTAGCGGCTCTCCGTGAATCGTTTCTATCCTCAGATCTTCAATACTGTTAAGGTTTTTTTCCTCAGTTTTACGCAAGACGGACGTAGCGACTTCGATTTCAGTGAGATCGATCAGGGTAACACGCAGTATTAAATTACTGCACTGGCAGTCCAGTCGAACCAATAATTCGGTGTCGGTATAACCGGTCAGGCTCAACTCGATACTGAGTCGCTTGTTATGCCTTACTATTTCATCGATAAACAGAGACCACCGGTTATTGTCTTTTGGCGTGATCATGTTGGCAAAATGACAGTGTAGTAATAAACTGCGATCTACACCCAACAACTCGGCAGCCGTCAGGTTAATTTCAGAAATAAGGCCATCGTGCGTTAAACCCAGGTAAGCCACTGGCGAGTAATCATATAGATCCCTATAACGATTACGAGATTCCTCCAAAACGCCATTAGAGTGCAGCAATGCCTTATTCTGCATTTCCAGATCAAACTGGTGTGCTTGAAGTTCATGCAGCAATTTTTGTGCAGAACAACCCACCGATGCTGTTTCGCTGGTACAGCATAACGGTGCTTTTATCTTCGCCGGAAACGCGGCAGGTTTACCAGGGTTTTTGTTCATAGAAATTTATAGTGGTTGTGATTAAATTGCCTCAAGCTCAAGACAAGTATTCCTGTGTTAGCGCCACATCACGAGGTAATATTAAATCGGTATTTTTATCCTGCGAGCCATTAAATGATACTGACATGAAAATTAATAAATAATTATGTTTTCGAGTGAGATTAACCCGATTAGAAATAACCACTGAAAAATATAATCTTCTTATTCACTATAAACACTAGTTCGTTTATAGCTCATGCCAGCCATTAGTAATAGCATTTTTAGTTTAAAAGCTGCATTGAAAGTCGTAACAAACAAGTAAAAGCAGGCAACTAAAAAATAAAACATCCTGGCCGAATAGCTAGTCATTTTTGTGGATAATAATATATTTATGTTGTATTTTACAAGTAGACTAACACACTGTCGTTATTTGCTTACTCTAAACAAGAGAATAACGTTATCAGCAATATAAATATATTTATTAGTCATAGACCGCTAGTCAAAACTATGTACTTTAGTCCAAGGCTTTAGCTGCTAGACATTTCCCGTATGAAAAAATGGGACTGCGACATTCAGTTGGAGTGTGAACAGGGCAGCATCTTAAATTAAGATATTATTTGTCTGGACAGAGGGATCCACTTTATTAACTCAAAAAAATAATTTTCAAAACCATCTGTTGTTGAGTATTAAAGATCGGCCGTCTGGCCTGTTCAACCAGATTAGCCGTTTAATAACGCAATGGTCATCATTGCCTGCATATTTTTATCATAACTAATGCATTATTAATAGCTATCTATTTGACTTTAATATAAAAAGTTATATGATAATCTTATCATAACTATTCATATATCCTGTTAATGCGACCTAAAAACGTAGTGGCTCGTGAGAGACTTGATTCAGTCATGCTGCGAAGTGGGCTTGACTCAGCGATAAGTTTAAGCGATAAATTAGGAGTCAGTGTAGCAACCCTGCACCGAATACTTCATGAACGCGGCGATCAGATTGTGCGACTGGGTTCAACCAAGCAAGCGCGTTTTGCACTGCGTCGATTAGTCCGAGGTAAAAGAGCTCCCATCCCTGTCTATCTTATAAATGAACTGGGGCAGGGGCTTAACTGTGGAAAGTTAGACCTGATTGCCCCGGAAGGCTCGGTATTTCCCCTGCATCATTTAGGCTGGCCAACTGATGCTGAACACGCAAATGGTGTCTGGGATGGCTTGCCTTATCCGCTCTACGATATGCGTCCTCAAGGTTATCTGGGACGTATTTTTGCACGGCAGGCGGCAGTAGACCTTGATGTGCCAACAGACCCTGAACGGTGGTCTGATGATCATATTATTGATGTCTTAAGTCGCCGGGGAGCGGACACGCCTGGTAATCTTATTGTCGGTGACGATGCTTATCGCTTATGGCTTCAGACGGTAGCATCACCAACACCGGCTATCCTGGAAGGTTTGGAGGCGGAGCAATATCTGGTATTGGCTAGCGAAGCGACAGCACTCATAGGGGGTGGTTCCAGTGCAGGCGGTGAATTTCCAAAGTTTACGGCGAAGCGAATGTTGGAGGATAGCGACACGCCCCATGTCATTGTTAAGTTTTCTGGCGCTGATAACTCTATACCAGTTCGTCGGTGGTCAGATCTTCTGGTTTGTGAGCACCTGGCCCTGCAAGCTCTTCGAACCAAGACGCAATTATTGGCTGCAAAAAGTCGTATTCTCATGACCGAGGGTCGAACATTTCTTGAAGTTGAACGCTTCGATCGTTGTGGTGAATTTGGTCGTTTACCCCTCATTTCACTTGCTGTTTTGGATGCCGCCTTTATTGGATCTGGTAATGGTGATTGGCCTACACTAATTGAAAAACTGGTTAGTTTATCTATGGTGTCAAAAGCGCTGGTGCAAGACGCCCAGGTTTTATGGTGGTTTGGTCGATTGATAGGCAATAGCGATATGCACCTTGGTAATCTATCCTTTCAATTAATTAAATGTGAAGGGCAGTCTGTTAGTATGCGCTTATCACCCGCCTATGATATGTTACCCATGCTCTATGCACCTTTATCTGGCGGTGAAGTTCCCTTGCGGCAATTTACTGCGGCGTTACCGCTTCCCCAGCAAGAGATTGCTTGGCGGATAGCCTATGATGCCGCGTGCTCTTTCTGGAAGACGGCTAGTCAAGATGAGCGCATTAGCCTGACCTTCCGAGAAATAGTTCTGATGAACCTGGAACAGCTGGTTCAATTGCAATCAATCAAGCCCCATTATTAAACAAGAAATTAATGAGTTTGAAATAAGCATTCACCCAATATATCGAAGCATTAAAAGTCGTTGTTAATAAATCCTCCGAGATATTGAAGCTAGACTCAAGAGTATTGAAGCATGGGCAGTGCTTGTAAGGTCTGTGGTATTAATTTAGTTGTCGCTTGGCTTAACAGAAAAGGTACTGGAGTCAGGTCTTCTTTTTCAGATAAGCATTCGTTGACTTGATTAAGAATTGGTACATTTCGCTAAGTCTTGTTGAGCCAAGGTTGCTGCTCTTTAGCTTGTATGAAAGAATTGATGTCTTTTCGATTGTAGCTAATTCTTTGGCATCCTGAAAACAGGTAGTTTTCAAAGAGATGATAAATTCAAGGCAACCGAATAATGGCCTTAGCAGGACGGGAATGCGGCGTCTGTAATAAATTAAGTTTGACGGCGTTTAATGAGGTAATAGGGCGAAGGGGTGAGCATGTTTTCTCTCCTGTTCGACATACTGCGTGTAACAATGTGTGTAGCAGTTTGTGTAACACAGAGAAATTTACTCTCCTCGTTTTGATAAAAACGTGGTAAATCAAGCAAGAAAGGAACATAAATTTTGGTACCGAGAAGAGGACTTGAACCTCCACGAGCGTGCGCTCACTAGCACCTGAAGCTAGCGTGTCTACCAATTCCACCATCCCGGCAAAGAGTTGCTGTAAAAGCAAAGTGAAGGCGCACTATACTCACACCCCCTGTTTTTGTCAATTAAATCTATAGTCAAGCTTAGGTGAAATTGCTGCGTTTGTTAGGCTTTATAACATAAGTTCAAAAGGATTTTCTATTTTTCAATTCTAATCGTTAAGCTAAGCATGTATCATATAAAGATATTACTTAATTGTGTCAATCATCTTGTATCTTATTATTTAAATGTCATCGAAGTCTAAAAAAGACGTTGATTTTAATTCAACAAAAGATCCATACGCTCAGCGCGAAGCTGAAAAGTATGAAAACCCCATTCCTAGCCGTGAGTTAATACTTTCAGCTTTAGAGCATGCGGGAAAACCGTTGTCGCGCGTTGATATCGCGAAGGCATTTTCTCTTGAAAATGAAGATGACCTCGAAGCTCTCCGCCGACGTTTGAGGGCAATGGAACGCGATGGCCAATTATTATTTAATCGGGGACAGCAATACTGTCTGGTTAATAATAAGGATTTAATTGTTGGCCGCATTATTGGTCATCCGGATGGCTTTGGTTTTGTTCGGCCGGATGATGGTTCCGACGATTTGTACTTGTCACCCCGCGAAATGAATCCCTTGCTGCATAATGATCGAGCTATGGTACGTATAGCCGGGATTGACAAGAAAGGCCGTCGTGAGGGCGCAATTGTTGAAATTCTGGAAAGAAATACTCACCAGATAGTCGGACGTCTTTATAAAGAAGACGGCTTTACCTACGTTGTGCCTGATAATAAAAATATAGCGCAAACGCTTTTAGTGCAGAAAGGTGGCGCTGGTAAAGCCAAGCAAGGACAAATTGTTATTGCTGAAATTACCGATCAACCGACTAAATTACGCCAGCCTATTGGCCGGGTTATTGAAGTATTAGGTGATCATCTTGCGCCCGGTCTGGAAATAGAAATGGCGATTCGGTCTCACCAATTGCCTAATATCTGGCCAGATGAACTGTTGGAAGAAATCAAGTCGCTGAGTGCGGAAGTCCCTGAATCTGCCAAGGAAGGTCGCGTTGATTTGCGAAATACGGCATTGGTTACCATTGATGGTGAAGATGCACGGGATTTTGATGATGCCGTGTATTGCAAAAGAACGCCAAAAGGCTGGAAATTACTGGTAGCGATTGCCGATGTTTCGCATTATGTGCAGGTCAATAGCGAATTGGACAAAGAGGCTAAAAATCGAAGCACTTCAGTCTATTTTCCTGAGCAAGTCATTCCCATGCTGCCGGAAATATTATCCAACGGCTTGTGTTCACTAAATCCTGATGTTGATCGCTTGTGTATGGTTTGCGAGTTAGGCATAGATGAACAGGGTAAAGTTGTACGGTCACGTTTTTATGATGCGGTCATGCGTTCTCATGCACGCTTGACTTACAACGAAGTTGCAAAAATACTGGTTGATGGCGATAAGGTTCTGGCTGAAAAATATAAGCCAATAATGCCGCATTTACGTGAGTTATACGCACTTTATAAAGTCATGCGCGTGAGTCGTGAAGAGCGAGGGGCAATGGATTTTGATACCCAGGAAACCCGAATTGTTTTTGGTGAAGAGCGGAAAATCGAAAAGATAGTGCCGGTAGTGCGTAACGATGCGCACAAGCTGATTGAAGAATTTATGATTACCGCCAACAGTGCGGCAGCGAAGTATTTGAATGCCAAAAAAATACCCAAGCTGTTACGGATACATGATGGTCCAAGCGCGGATAAATTACTGAATCTGAAAACCTTTTTGGGTGAGTTGGGCTTAAAATTTGGTGGCGGCGTTAATCCGACACCGCTGGATTATATGCACCTGGTGGAATCGGTTAAGAACCGACCAGATGCGCATTTAATTCAGACTGTTTTATTGCGATCCATGTCGCAAGCGGTTTACAGCCCTGATTTAAAAGGTCATTTTGGCTTGGCGTTGGAGGCTTATGCGCATTTTACCTCGCCTATTCGACGTTATCCTGATTTGTTGGTACATCGCGCCATTCGCCATTGTTTACTCGGTAAAAAAATAGAAACATTTGTTTATGGCGTTCCTGACATGATTTTGTTGGGTGAGCATTGTTCGGCCAATGAGAGACGCGCTGATGATGCGACTCGCGATGTAGTCAGTTGGCTTAAATGTGAATATATGTTGGATAAAATCGGTGAAGAATTTCCCGGTATTATTTCCGCAGTAACTTCATTTGGCTTTTTTGTTGAGCTTGCCGATATTTATGTAGAAGGCTTGGTGCATATCAGTAATTTGGGGCAGGATTATTATCATTTTGATCCGACAAGTCACCAGTTAAAAGGTGAGCGCACCAATATTAATTTCCGTTTGGGTGATAGCGTCTTAATCAAGGTGGCTCGTGTTGATCTTGATGAAAAGAAAATGGATTTTGAATTGGTGCAAAAAGACGGTTCTGCAAAAAAAGCCGGTGCTGTAAAAAAAGCAGAAGGTACGGATAAGCCTAAAAAAAGACGCAGGAAAAGGAAACCTTCACCTAAAGTTTAGTCGATTTTTAGCCTGCACTTACCAATTTTATGATGGGGAATTGCAGGCTCTTAAAGCTTCCGATGTAAAATATCAAGTTTCCTATTCAAAACGATAGTTCCTCACACTTCATAATAAATGAAATCAAGCAAATTATTTGGTCTACATTCCGTACAAGCAGCACTGGATTATTCTCCTAAAAAAATTCATAAGGCATGGGTTGATAGCAGTCGACAAGATAAACGCCTGACTCAGGCTGTTGAAGACTTGTTAGCCTTAGGCATAGAGCCTGAAAAAGTCGATAGAAAAAAGCTTGATCGTTTGGCTGATGGTAGTAATCATCAAGGCATTGTGATTGAAGTTGAAATGCCGGGTGAGCTGTCAGAAAGCGAGTTAAAAACGGCAGTCGAAAACCTGTTAGAAACACAAACCGCTTTGTTTTTGGTGCTTGATAATGTTCAGGATCCACATAATTTCGGTGCGTGCCTTAGAACGGCTGATGCGACCAGTGTACAAGGCGTTATTATTACCAAAGATAATGCAACGGGCATCACGCCTACGGTTTGTAAAGTTGCCAGTGGCGCTGCAGAAACGGTACCGGTTTATCAGGTGACTAATTTGGCTCGAACTCTCCGCTGGTTGAAAGGCGAAGGTTTATGGATTATGGGTGCAGCGGGTGGAACGGCGCAGACTGTTTATAACGCCGATTTTACCGTGCCGATGGCTTTGGTTATAGGGGCTGAAGGTAAAGGGTTAAGACGGTTGACTAAAGAGCAATGTGACGTTTTGGTATCGCTGCCTATGCTGGGTCAGGTAGAAAGCCTTAATTTGTCAGTTGCTACAGGGGTATTGCTCTATGAAGCGGTACGTCAGAGATCACTTGCCGCTAAATAATGGGCATAAAACCGGCTTACCTGCTTAAAGGTACTGACTTAAGTTGTATTCGGGATAATCGTGTCTTGTTTGAAGGACTGGCATTTGAGCTGGTTTCCGGCCAGGTCTTGTTGCTGGAAGGCAAGAATGGTAGCGGTAAAACCTCGTTATTGCGTATTTTATGTGGTTTTAGGGAACCTGATGCCGGTCAGGTATTTTGGTGCGGTGACACCATTAGTGATAGTCAGTACTACGTTGATATGGCTTATGTTGGTCATTTGGACGGCGTTAAAAAAGAATTGACGGTGCTGGAAAATTTAAAAGTATCGTTGGCATTAGGCCGTCCCGGACAATATTCGATTGAGCAGGCACTGACTAATGTCCATTTGGCAGGCTACGATGATGTCTTGGTTCAAGCATTGTCTGCGGGTCAGAAAAGGCGCTTATCATTGGCCCGGCTGTTGATTACCAAGAATGTTGTGTGGATACTTGATGAGCCGTTTACGTCGCTGGACAAACAAGGCATTGTCCTGATTGAAAGCTTAATGTCTGCGCATTGTGCCAGTGGCGGCATGATTGTTTTAACATCACATCACGACATCGAATTACACGATGTTGATGTACAACGAATTAATTTATCCTGATGTCTTTATCCCGTGCATTTTTTGCCATTATTCGGCGCGATTTGGTGTTGGCTTTGCGCCGCCGCTCGGAAATTGCCAATCCCCTGTTCTTTTTTATTTTGGTTATTACCTTGTTTCCTTTAGGTATTGGTGCCCAACCGCATTTGTTGCAAGCTATTGCACCAGGCATTATTTGGGTTTCCGCATTGTTGGCGGCAATGTTATCGTTGGATGGTTTGTTTCGCTCGGATTTTGATGATGGTTCGTTGGAGCAAATTTTATTAAGTCCTTATCCGGCATCTATTTTGGTATTGGGCAAGATTATTGCGCACTGGTTGGTGACAGGATTGCCGTTGTTGATAGTGGCACCATTATTGGCAATTTTTTTAGGCATGCCGACGCATTCGCTAGGTATTTTATTATTAACCTTACTGCTGGGAACGCCGGTGTTAAGTTTAATTGGCGCGATTGGTGTTGCTTTAACTGTAGGTTTGCGCCGGGGCGGCATGATTTTATCTTTACTGGTTTTACCTTTGTATGTTCCGGTATTGATTTTTGCCAGTAATGCCGTAGAAATAGCGGGTAGTGGTCTACCGGTCGATGCCCAGATCAATATTTTAATTTCAATTTTATTGATGGCTTTGGTGCTGGCACCCTGGCCAACAGCCGCTGCATTAAAGATGAGTATTAATTGATTAACAGATACATTACATCTTTTTTAAAGATATAAAAATCTAATAATATCGTTATATTGCACATGATGATTGTTTTATGATGTCCATAGAAATTACATGTTTTGACTTGATAAAATATATTTCAAGCGCTCATAAATGCTGAAACCTGATTTACAGTTGGCTTTATTGGTTCATTAAAAATCAGCAAGGTTAACTGTGCAGTAAGCTAATCCTTGTCGTAATTTAATATAAATTACATAACATCAAGTATTAAGTACCGCTATCCCGTAAAATAACGGCTTACCTTATTAACCTGGAGCAATAGACTATCAGTCCGGCTATCCAACTGTTTTTTGTTAACTTGGAGCCGTATAGTCAACTGGTACGAATGGATTTGTTCCTCCCAATAGTGAATTTACCTTTAATAAAATTCTTATGTTTTTAGTACCAAATTTCGTAGGTCGATTTTTTCATCGCATGGCATCACCCCCGCATTTTTACGCGTTTACCGAGCGCTTAATGCCGTGGTTAGTGGTTATTTTTGTACTGTTAACAGCCGCAGGGCTTTATGGCGGCTTATATTTGGCACCTGCTGATTATCAGCAAGGTGATAGTTATCGCATTATTTATATTCATGTTCCCAGTGCCTGGATGTCATTATTTATTTATATTGTCATGGCAGTTTCTGGTGCAATTGGCCTGATTTGGCGGATTAAACTGGCTGAAATCGTGACCATCAGTAGTGCGTCTATCGGTGCCAGTTTTACCTTTATCGCTTTGGTTACCGGTTCGCTGTGGGGAAAACCCATGTGGGGAACCTGGTGGGTTTGGGATGCCCGTTTAACGTCTGAACTGATTTTGTTGTTTTTATATCTGGGTGTAATAGGTCTTTATGAGGCGATAGACGATAAACGGGTGGCGTCCAAAGCGGTGGCTATATTGGCTCTGGTCGGTGTGGTTAACATCCCGGTTATTCATTATTCGGTTGAGTGGTGGAATACCCTGCATCAGGGGCCTACGGTAACCAAAATGGACAAGCCCTCCATTCATGTGACTATGCTGATACCATTGTTATTAATGGCGTTATCTTTTAACGTTTATTATGTGATTGCCTTAATACAGCGGATGCGTGTTGAACTGCTTCAGCGGGAACGCAATTCACAGTGGGTTAAAACAATGGTCTTGGAGAAAAAACGATGACTATACAAGAATTTTTTGCCATGGGCGGTTATGCTTTATATGTCTGGACCTCTTATGGTCTGACTTTAATTGTCCTATTGGCCAACATTATTATTCCTGTGGTACAACGTAAACAGTTTTTTCGTCAAAGCCTAAAGCAAAAGCGGTAAGAAATTATGAAGCCAGCCAGAAAACAGCGTTTAATTCTTATAGCCTTGATGGTGATCGGGGCGAGTATAGCAACGGCATTTGCCTTGAAATCTTTTAATGAAAATTTGATGTACTTTTTTTCGACAACCGATGTCATCGAAGGAAAGGCACCCAAAGACACCTTGTTTCGCTTGGGCGGTATGGTTATTAAAGGCAGCGTTGAAAGGCCCAATGACGGGTTGATGGTGCGTTTTAAGTTAACTGATTTCAGTAAAGAAGTGACGGTTGAATACACGGGTATTTTGCCGGATTTATTCAGGGAGGGGCAGGGTATCGTTGCCCATGGCAAGCTAAATGCTCAGGGTGTTTTTGTTGCCGAGGAAGTGTTGGCCAAACATGATGAAAATTATATGCCACCGGAAGTGAAAGACAGTTTAAAAAACCAGCCAACAGCAGGGAAAGGTCAATAGCATGATTGCAGAACTCGGACAATTTTCATTGATACTCGCCTTATGCATGGCGCTGGTATTAGGCATCGTGCCAATTATAGGCGCATTTCGCAGTCAGGCCGGCTGGATTGCCGTTGCCAAACCTGCCGCATTTGCGCAATTGTTGTTTATGGCTTTGTCTTACGGTTGCCTGACTTATAGTTGTTTGACGCATGATTTTTCGGTTAAATACATCGCTACCAATTCCAATACGTCATTGCCTGTGCTGTATTTAATTTCAGGGGTGTGGGGTGCACATGAAGGTTCATTATTACTATGGGGCTTGGTGTTAACCATATGGACCGGTCTGGTGGCGCAGTTTAGTAAAAGTATTCCGGCTGCTACGTTGGCCAGAGTGTTGGGGGTAATGGGACTGGTATCCATCGGTTTTATTCTGTTTTTACTACTGACTTCCAACCCGTTTGAACGTCTGTTTCCTGCCCCTTTGGAAGGACGGGACTTAAATCCTTTATTGCAGGATCCCGGTTTGGCAATCCATCCTCCCATGCTTTATATGGGTTATGTAGGTTTTTCTGTGGCCTTTGCTTTTGCCATTGCCGCTTTGCTTGAAGGTCGGCTTGATGCCGCTTGGGCTCGGTGGTCCAGGCCGTGGACTAATATGGCCTGGATGTTTTTAACGCTGGGTATTGCCTTGGGCAGCTGGTGGGCTTATTACGAATTAGGCTGGGGTGGTTGGTGGTTTTGGGACCCGGTAGAAAATGCCTCGTTTATGCCCTGGTTGGTAGGAACCGCTTTAATGCATTCGTTAGCCGCTACTGAAAAACGTGGTGTGTTTAAAACATGGACCGTTTTATTGGCTATTTTTGCCTTTTCTTTAAGTTTATTAGGTACCTTTTTGGTGCGTTCCGGGGTATTAACGTCGGTGCATGCCTTTGCCAGCGATCCTGCACGTGGCCTGTTTATTTTGATATTTTTGGCGGTCGTGGTCGGCGGTTCGTTATTGCTATACGCAGTCAGAGCGCCATCGGTCAAGAGCAGTGCCACTTTTGAATTAGTATCAAAAGAATCTGCAATTTTACTTAATAACGTACTTTTGGTAGTAACTGCTGCCAGTATTTTACTGGGTACCTTATATCCCTTGGTTATTGATGCCTTGGGCTTAGGCAAAATTTCTGTCGGCCCACCGTATTTTAATGCCGTGTTTGTCCCCTTAATGGCACCACTGTCGATTGCCGTGGGCTTGGGGATGTTATTACGCTGGAAAAAAGATTCTCTTGGTCAGTTGGCATTGCGGGTGCGTTGGATTATCGCAGCCTGTGTTGCCGGTGGATTGTTACTGCCCATATTGATGCCTTTTTATTCATGGGGAGCCGCTTTGGGTTTAACGTTGGCGTTGTGGACGGTTGCGGTTACCGTACTGTCATTTATTGATCGCCTTGGAGCTAAAGGTTTTTCATGGCAACGACTGCAAACTATACCCGCCGGTTTTTATGGCATGACCATCGCGCATTTAGGCATTGCCGTCTTTGTGACCGGTATTACCTTAACATCCGTGTACAGTGTTGAGAAAGATGTGCGCATGGCACCCAGTGAAACTATCGATATGTCCGGTTATATTTTTGAGTTTCATGGTGTAAAACAAACCAAGGGCCCCAATTATGTGGCTCAACAGGCCTTTGTAACCGTCAGTCACGACGGCAAGCAGGTTGCCCAGCTAGAACCACAAAAACGGGTT
Organism: Methylobacter sp. S3L5C; assembly: GCF_022788635.1. NCBI lineage: Bacteria > Pseudomonadati > Pseudomonadota > Gammaproteobacteria > Methylococcales > Methylococcaceae > Methylobacter > Methylobacter sp. S3L5C. Next base: position 2,880,996 of record NZ_CP076024.1, read on the forward strand.
TATCAGGTACAGACCATGCCGATGACGGAAGCTGCGATTGATGCCGGATTATCCAGGGATTTGTTTGTTGCCATTGGTGAACCACTAGGTGACGAAGGTGCCTGGAGCTTACGGATTTATTACAAAGCCTTCATTCGCTGGATATGGATGGGCGCAGTATTTATGGCGGTCGGTGGTTTGTGTGCTGCTTGTGATAAACGTTATCGAGTTGCCAGAATACCGGCAGACTAGCCTTACAATGACTTATTTGAAAAATAATCTTAAGAACTGTTGAATGATGAAACTGAAAAAGTTATCTGCGCAGGTTAGTCAGAATATCATTTCAGTTTTATTCGATAACATTGTTAATGCTAAACCATTTTTAGAATACGGCACCTTAAAAAACCAACATAATGCTTAAGTACATCATTCCCCTAATTTTATTCATCATCCTCGCGGTATTTTTGGCGCTGGGTTTAAACCTTAAACCCGGAGAAATTCCATCGCCATTGCTTAATAAACCAGCACCACAATTTTCGGCTCCCAAGCTGAATGCACCGGAAGAAAAATTAACGCCTGCCGATTTAACAGGTAAAGTCTGGCTATTTAATGTTTGGGCGTCGTGGTGTGTATCTTGCCGTGCCGAACATCCCATATTGAACCAGTTAGCCCGGCAACAGGCCGTGGTTATTGTTGGTTTAAATTATAAGGATGAGCCAATTAATGCCAAAAAATGGCTGGATACGTTGGGTAATCCCTATAACGTCAGCATTATGGATCAGGATGGGCGTATCGGTATAGACTGGGGGGTTTACGGTGTGCCGGAAACTTTTGTTATGGATAAAACAGGCCTGATTCGTTATAAACATACCGGACCTGTTACTGCGGAAGATGTGCAACAAATTTTCCTTCCTCTGATTGCAAAATTACAAGCTGAGTCTTAATGAAGCATTTATTGTTTGTTTTTCTGTTGATGCTGTCTTGTAGCATTTATGCCGTTGATTCCCGTCAATTGTCTGATCCGAAGCAGCAAGAAAGTTATGAAACGTTAACCTCGGAGTTGCGTTGTCTGGTGTGTCAAAACCAAACTATCGGTGACTCTAATGCCGAACTGGCAGCAGATTTACGCAGGCAAGTTTATGAAATGTTGGAACAGGGCAAATCTAAAGAAGAAATTGTCCGGTTTATGACCGATCGATATGGCGACTTTGTGTTATATAAGCCGCCTTTTAAAGGAAAAACCAGTGTGTTATGGATCGCTCCGGTGGTTTTTTTATTAGTTGGGTTAATCACGGTATTTTTCGTTATTCGGCGTAAAAAAGCCGTTGCCAGTTTGCACCCTGATGCTGGAGCTTTGCAAAGGGATGTTGAAAAACAAAAAAAAATTCGTAGTTTGCTCGAAAAAGGTGACCGCTCTTGAATATGCTATTTTTACTGATTGTCAGTATCCTGATATTAATTGCTTTTTTGCTTATTCTGCCGCCGTTATGGCGCAAACAATCTGCTCAAGCGACTGACCTTGATCAGCGTAATATACTGATTGCGCAAAATCGCCTCGCCGAGCTTAAAGAAAGCAGGCAATCAGGTGCACTAAGTCAGGCCCAATATGATGATCAATTAGCCGATCTTGAGCAGGCATTAAGTGATGATCTGGAAATAAAAAGCCATGTTACCTCAACACAAAGTCAGGGCAGGTGGCTAGTTTATGTGTTGGTTTTAGGTATTCCTTTGCTGGCGGGATCACTTTATTTAAGTCTGGGTAATTATCAAGCGATTAGTCACAGTGCTGAAATGGCGATTGACCCGGATACACTCAAGCTTGCCGAAGTTAACAAAATGGTTGCAGGTTTGGCTGAGAAGATGAAGGCAACTCCTGATGATGCAAAAGGTTGGATTATGTTGGGTCGCTCTTATAAAGCTTTGGAGCAATATCCCAAAGCCGTTGAAGCATTTGCCAATGCGTATCGATTGTTAGGTGATCAGGTCGACATTATGTTGCTTTATGCCGATGCGATTGCTTATGCAAGTGATAAAAATTTGGCAGGAAAACCTACTGAATTGGTGTTTAAAGCCTTGGCTTTGGAACCTGATAATATGAATGCCTTATGGTTGGGTGGTATGGCCAAAGCCCAACAAGGTGATCCTGCTACGGCGATAAAGTTATGGAGAAAACTGGCTGCGTTGTTGCCACCCGAATCTGATGCCCAGAAAGAGATAAACGCTTTACTGGCTAAAATTGAAAGTGAGTCGCCTCAAGCAGTGGCTCAATCTGAAGCCAGCCAAGCAGCCAATGTGGCCGATGTTGCTATTACAGTAAAAATCAGTATGGCTCCTGAATTACAAAAATTGACTAGCCCCAGTGACACCGTTTTTGTCTATGCCCAGGCATTATCAGGCCCTAAAATGCCTTTAGCCATCGTTCGTAAACAAGTTTCCGATTTGCCGCTAACCGTTAGTTTAAATGACGCTATGGCGATGATGCCGAACATGAAATTATCAAACTTTGCTCAGGTTAAATTATTGGCGCGTATTTCCAAATCCGGTAATGCCATGTCTCAACTGGGTGACTTAATCGGCGTTATTGATCAGGTTGCTCTAACGGACAAAAATGAGCATATGATAGTCATTAACGACGTCGTTAAATGATCGACCAATCTCTCAAGTTCGACTTGGGTCTTATCAATCGCTATGATAAGGCCGGGCCGCGTTATACCTCATATCCTACGGCATTGGAATTACATGACGGCTTTGGTGATAAAGAGTATCGCCAACATATAGCAAAATCCAATGCCGCTGGTGGTCCGTTATCGTTGTATTTTCATATTCCTTTTTGCGATACTGTGTGTTTTTATTGTGCCTGCAATAAAATTGTCACTAAAAATCGTAAACATGCTGAACCTTATCTGGATAATCTGTATAAAGAAATTGCCATGCAAGGGGATTTGTTTGACTCCAGTCGGGTGGTTAATCAACTGCACTGGGGCGGTGGTACGCCGACTTTTTTAAGCTACCAGCAAATGCAGAAATTAATGATGGTAACCCGTCAGCATTTTTTGTTAAAGGATGACGATAGTGGTGAATATTCCATTGAAGTTGACCCCAGAGAAACTCATTCTCTGACCATTAAACAATTGCGTGAATTGGGTTTTAACCGAATCAGCCTGGGCTTGCAGGATTTTGATCCTGCCGTACAAAAAGCCGTCAATCGTATTCAAAGTGAAGAGCAAACCTTTAGTGTTTTGGAATCGGCTCGCGCAGAAGGTTTTCGCTCAACCAACATCGATTTAATTTACGGTTTGCCGCTACAAACAGTAGCCACTTTTGCCAAGACTATTGATACCATACTGGCCGTTGCACCGGAACGCTTCTCGATTTTTAATTATGCCCATATGCCGGTACGCTTTAAAACCCAGCGGCAGATTAACGATGCTGACATGCCAAGCGCAGAAGTTAAACTGGATATTTTACAAATGGTTGGGCAAAAATTGATGGCAGCCGGTTATGTTTATATCGGTATGGATCATTTTGCCAAACCGGATGACGAGCTGGCGATTGCCCAGCGGGAAGGTAAGTTGTATCGAAATTTTCAGGGTTATTCAACGCATTCAGATTGTGACCTGATAGGTTTTGGCATTACGTCCATTGGCAGGGTAGGAGATGCTTATAGCCAGAATATCAAAGAACTGGATGAGTACGCCCGGCTTATCAGTGAAAAAAAATTACCTGTTTTTAAGGGTGTTGAACTGGATGATGACGATAAGTTACGCCGTGTCGTGATTACCCAAATAATCTGTCACTTTGCATTAACTTTTACAGTTATTGAACAGAAATTTTCCATCAACTTTAGCGATTATTTTGCCAAAGAACTGCAGTCACTGGCACCCATGCAAGCCGATGGCTTGCTAACCGTATCCGCTACCGGCATGCAAGTATTACCGGCAGGCCGTTTATTGATCCGTAATATCTGCATGGTCTTTGACAAATATCTGGCGCAAAAACAACATCACCAATTTTCAAAAGTTATTTAAAATCCTTATGAATGATAACCGAATAATAGAACTGGAAATCAAGATTGCCTATCAAGAAGATTTGCTGCAAGAACTCAACAAAATAGTCGGTCAGCAACAGCAACAGATAGGTCGTTTGGAAGCAACGTGCAAGTTGCTTAATGAGCGCATAAAAAGTTTGTCCACAGAAGGCAGTGGTGGCGGTGGTGAACATGTTGAAGAAGTACCGCCGCATTATTAGCATCAGTGCTTGTGCTGCAATGCCTTTGGCAATGATATCTGACCTTCTGGTTGCTGTTGATTTTTATTGAAACAGGCGATGTCTGGACTTTACGTGGTTAGCTGGCTATCATGCCTGATACGTTATTTTATATGGCGTTATACTTTACTATTTCGTGAGTTTATTAAAGGAGATTTTTATGCTGGAAAACCAACAAAAAGCGCCACTGTTTAGTTCGCCCAATCAGCTTAACCAGCTGGTTAATTTGTCTGATTATGCCGATAAAAAGAATGTCGTTTTATATTTTTACCCTAAAGATGACACGCCAGGTTGTACCATAGAAGCTAACGATTTTACCAAGCTTGCTGAAGAGTTTGACAAGTATGATACGGTTGTCATCGGTGTCAGTAAAGATTCTTGCCAAAGTCATGTCGAATTTATTAATAAATTTGGCTTAAAAATTGATTTACTGGCCGATACCAGTGGCGAACTTTGCGAAAGTTACGGCGTATGGCAAGAAAGAGAGAAAAATGGGGTTAAGAGTATGGCTATCATGCGATCTACTTTTATCATCGATAAAAAAGGTACGCTGGTTGATGTTGCTTATGGCGTAACACCTGATAATCATGCTCAGGAAGTTCTGGAAAAAGTAAAAAGCCTTTAGTTTACGTTGTTATACAAAACTGAAACAAGCCAGGCTCTGTTTCCCTTTGGGAGTAACAGAGCCTGGCTTCATACTTTTAAAGAAACTCATTATTTTTAGGAGTACCCACATGGTACCAGAGCAAAAATTAAATCTAACCGGCAAGGTAGCGCTGGTTAGCGGTGCCGGAGTCGGCATTGGCCGAGCCGTGGCGTTGGCGTTAGGACAAGCCGGTGCGTTTATTGGTATACATTACCATTCCAGTAAGGAAGGCGCTGAAAAATTGCTGGATGAATTATTGGCACAAAATATTAACGCGCTGTTATTACCAGCCGATCTGACCAACGAGGCAGAAGCCAATGCCGTTGTTGATAAACTGGTAGCAAAAGCCGGGCATTTGGATATTTTGGTCAATAACAGCGGCGGCTTGGTTAAGCGTGCCAAAATTGAAGATTGCACCCTGGAAAACTGGAACAAATCTTTGGATCTTAACCTCACCAGTGCTTTTTTATTGACCAAGCAGGCTATCCCACATCTTAGGGCAACAGGCAGTGGTCGTATAGTCAATATTCTTTCGCTTTCGGTACAAACGGGTGGTGCTAACGGTGGTGGCTCTTATGCTGCGGCTAAAGGCGGTCTTATGGTATTTACCCATACTCTCGCTAAAGAACTGGCTCCCCATGTACGCACCAATTCGGTAATGCCTGGAACGGTAGAAACCCAGCATCATGAGATTCATTCTACCGCCGAGATGCTGGAAAATTATCGTAAACAGACGCCGTTAGGACGAAATACGTTTGCTGAAGAGGTGGCCAGTAGTGTGCTTTTTCTTGCCAGCGATATGTCATCGCATATTAATGGCGCCTTGATCGATATTAGCGGCGGCAGGTTTTTACGTTAACTTAACCCCGTCATTAAATCAAGCTTGGCAGGAGTTGCTTAATTTGTTGGACTATTCCTGCAGCAAAGCGAGTATTTTACCTTCCAGATCAGGGTGCGTGCCAAATCCACAATCTTTTAACAATCCTTGTTTATCTACCAGAATATATGACGGCGTGCCTTGCAGGTTAAAAAGTTCAAACGTTTCTGCATGATACGTCAAGGATTGAAAATAATGCTCTACTTGTTGCCAGACTTTTAGTTGATGGGGTTTTGTTTGTTGCTCAAAATCAGGAACACGCTGATTGATAAAAAGGGCTATTTCATCTTGAGTGATATCAGCTTCGCGTTTTTGTAAGCGATCCATTGCTACTGGAAAAGGGATATTAAAGGGCAGACGATCGGCTATTAATTTTCCCTGCTGGTTTAGTGCACGGTGTGTTTCACCAATAACTTCGCCTTTTTCAAGTAAGCGGGTTAAATTTTCCAGATTGTTTTTATCAAAGTCTTCAAACGCAGTTGCAACACCCAATACGGATAAACCGTGATCGAAATAGCGTTGATACAAATCTATTGCCTGTGGCAAAGCATATAAAAAACAACCCGGACAATTCACCTGAAAAACTTCTACCAGTACAACGCGATCTGATAACTGATCAAAATTGCCGGGCTCACCCTGAACCCAGTCGGATACTGATAATAATGGCGCTTTTCGGCCTATTTGTGCTGTCATCAGGTGATTTGTCTTTTTGATGCGTCAACCATCATGATTTTGCTCTTGCAACACTTTTTGATGACGTTGTAACTTCGCTTCACGTTTGGCAATCAGTGATTTTGCCGCATCAGCACCGATATGCGCTTCACCACGCTGTCTGGCCAACTCCATTTGTTTTTCACGCTCCATAAAACGTGATTTCTGAACGTCAGTGACTTTATCATAACAATGTGGACAGCTAACGCCTTGCTGGTATTTATCGCTGGCCTTGTCGGCTTCAGTAATCGGTAAACGACAGGCATTACATTGATCGTAGTTGCCTTTTTCAAGTTGCAAATTAACCGTGACGCGATCATCAAAAACAAAACATTCGCCTTCCCACAGGGTTTCTTGCGCCGGCACTTGTTCCAGGTATTTCAAAATACCACCTTTAAGGTGATAAACCTCATCAAAGCCTTGTTCTTTTAAAAAAGCGGTAGATTTTTCGCAACGAATTCCGCCAGTACAAAACATGGCTATTTTTTTATGTTTTTCAGGATCGAGGTTTTCTTTAACATAGCGGGGGAAATCACGAAAACTTTCGGTATTGGGGTTGATGGCATTTTTAAACGTGCCTACTTTAAATTCATAGTCATTGCGCGTATCTACCAAAATAACATCAGGATCCAAGATCAGTTTATTCCAGTCTACGGGACTGACATAGGTCCCCACTACACGCTTGGGATCAATGCCTTCTATGCCCATGGTGACTATCTCTTTTTTGAGTTTAACTTTGGCGCGGTTAAAAGGCAGACTATCGGTGAAGGATTCTTTATGGTCTATATCAGAGAGGCGAGGGTCGTTACGCAACCAGTTCAGGACATTGTCTATAGCAGCGCGTGATCCGGCTATAGTGCCGTTAATGCCTTCGTTAGCCAGTAGCAAGGTGCCGCGTACCTGATTGGTATCCATTACATCGTGCAATGGCTGGCGTAGAGCCTCAAAATTTTCCAGAGTGACAAATTTGTACAGCGCACAAACGACTATTTGGGTCATGTTACATCCTCATTGCGAGCTGGAACGTAAATCCAGAGCAAAAAAAGGGTAATTATACGTGAAAAGGGAACGGTTGTCGGTTATAAAAACGCCCCGGTCGAGAATACTTTGGCTGCATAACTATTTTGACAATACAGTAAATGCATAAAAAGATCAGCAAACCGGGACTATTATTCGCAGGAAATCACCTGATCACATTTGTGATTGTAGATAATTCTGTAGACCTATTTGGTCAATTAATTCGAGTTGGGTTTCCAGCCAGTCCAAATGTTCTTCTTCATTTTTAAGTATATGTTCAAAAAGATCTCTGGAAATATAGTCACTGATGGTTTCGCAATAAGCAATGGCATCTCTCAGGGGTGGAATTGCTTCATGTTCCAGTTTTAAATCACATTTCAGCATTTCCAGTGGATTTTCACCAATTAATAATTTGCCGATATCTTGTACGTTGGGTAAGCCTTCCAGAAAAAGTATGCGTTCAATTAATAAGTCTGCATGCTTCATTTCATCGATAGATTCGTGATATTCTTTTTCATTGAGCTTTGCAAATCCCCAGTTTTTGTACATGCGGGCATGTAAAAAATATTGGTTAATCGCGGTAAGTTCATTGGTCAGTGCTTTATTGAGAAACTCAATAACTTTTTTATCGCCTTTCATATGATACCTACTTTAAATAGTGCGTTAAGGACAGGTTGATTTGCTGCAGTTCGCATTATAGGTTGTTGTTGCAGGTGATCGTCAAGCAATTCTTTAACATATTTATTACACTTTCCACAATCACCACCTACACCAAAGCAATGAAATAACTGTCTGCGAGTACAGACCCCGCTGTTAATGGCATTTTTTATTTGGCTGTCGGTTACACCTTTACAAACGCATACATACATGAAGTATCTCCACAATGAATCTCACTTATACAAATGATAACAATTCTCATTGGAAAAATAAAGAAGACTTTTACACATGCCTATTAAAGTTGCTGGAGATAACTATTAGACAGGCATCAAACAACATGTTGTATTTCGAGAGTAAAAGAAAGTAATTGAGATCAATATTTATATCAGTAACGTAAATGGTAGTTGGAGTCGCATTATTTTTTTAACAGCGTAATTGATTGTGATTTATCATCAATATTTATTTGATAGCGCCCTAAAGCACTCATTCCCAATAAGCTGTTTTTTCCTAAAAGCTGATCTGCAATAAAAGCGACATCGACGTTTTCAATGATTTCCCCTGCGATTCTCAGTTCCTGTAACTTGCCTATTTTTGCATCGGTTGTACCATTTGCAGTTTGCATTTTTTTATGGGTAAAAGTACTATCTGCCAAGCCTAATTGAGCTATCATGGATTCTGGCAAAACAACTAAATCTGCACCTGTATCGATGATCATATCAAACGAATGCCAGTTGTTGCCCTTACCTGAAATAGCGACGGAAACCATAAAATGATTGCCCTGTTGAGTGGTTGGTAAAATAATACGCTCGACTTCTGTTTTTTGTTTTTTATTAACAATGACGATACGTTCAATATGTCCCTTATTATTTCGACTGATGATGTGATTGTAGGAAGCCAAGAGCAGCTCAATTTGCTGTTCTAAATTACCACGGGTAATAATTTTTTCTTCATTTTGGATTTTTTCCAAGCCGGTGATTTGAATGGCCATTAGGCTTTGCAGAGACTGGATTTGGCCAAATAAATCGTCAGCATCTTCAGTATTCTGAGCTTCGGCGCTTACGGCAAAAAATATCAAGCAAAAAATAGCAACTAAACGCAAGTGTTTATTAGCAGAGATAATGGGGGAGATTATTAACATCAAATTTTCTATCTACTTAAAGTAATCAAGAGGTTGCTGACGGTCAAGAAAAACACAAAACGTTTCGAAAAGCCAATTTTGGTTATACTTGACATGTTGCTTACAGCAGTATTTCAGGTCTATTTATTTATAACATGGTAAAAGGTTATTCATCATGACAACTATTCAAGTAGGCTGCGACTTAACGTATTCGGTCACCAGTTCCACCAGTTTTATGTTTAATGTAGCGGCAGCGCGAACTGCACACCAGAATATCAATGGGGAAACTCTGCAGTTAATCCCCGCTGTTCAATACGAAGTCGGCAGTTTGGGGTCCGAAGCCATTCAAGTGTATCGATTAACTGTTGAACCCTGCGATCTGCAGCTCCAATACCGTGCAATTATAGATTTAAGCCCTGAAATGTACGATACCTCCGGTATTATTGAGACCGGGTATTCCCAATTGCCAAACGAGGTATTACTTTACCTTAATCCGAGTCGTTATTGCGAGTCCGATCGTTTGGCTCATTTTGCCTTGCAAACCTTTGGTAACGTCCAACCTGGATTTTCCAGGGTTACTGCAATTTGTGACTGGATTAATGCTAATCTCGACTATCAAGCCGGCAGTACCGGTGAAAGTACCAGTGCTTGCGATGTATTGATACAGCGTGTTGGTGTATGTCGGGATTACGCGCATCTGGCTATTGCCTTGTGTCGGGCATTATGTATTCCGGCGCGTTATGTTTCAGGATACGCAGTGGCTTTACAACCACCTGATTTTCACGGTTTTTTTGAAGCTTATCTGGGCTCTCGCTGGTATTTGTTTGATGCCACGCGTATGGCGCCGGTGGAAGGGTTTGTACGAATTAGTACTGGTCGCGATGCTGCCGATTCTTCATTTGCGACCATCATCGGCGCAGCGACGCTAACGACTATGGCGGTCTGGGCTGAACAAACGAGACCGGATCAAATTACTACTCAAACGGTACAAGAGTCGGCGGTTTCAACAACTAATTAATCTGTGTGGATGCCGTCGATAGCATTACTGGTATTATTAAACGCAAAATGCAAAGTCAGTTTAGGGCAACGTAATCCACTGCTTTACTAAATTGATAATTTTTCTTTAAACAGTGGTCCAGCCATTTTTGTAAAAAATAGTTTAAGCGCCATTTATAATTCATGATTTCTCGGCTTAAACCAGGGTCTTTAAATATTTGTGCAACGCTGGCACGGGTATGGTCACTTAATACCTCAGCCAGTTGTGCATCCAGATAAATCCGTATTTTAAGGGCAGGTTCCATAAACTCATCCCTGTTTTTGTTAAAACAATGGCTTAGTTGAACCGTCATTGTGTAAGATGTGTTTTCAATAACGGTAATATGAAGAGTCGTGTTGTGGTTTGCAAGCCCTATAGCTGTTTCTTTAAGATTAAGTAAATCCGGGATTAATTTAAGCAATTTTTGGTAGTTGGATTCACAGATTTGTTCCAGGCAAAATGATTTGTTGACCGGATTAACAAAACTCATGGTTAGTATCAGTTTTCCCGGTAGCAGGCATTGGCACTTGCTGTTTCCCATAATACAACTTGGGCAACGTTAAACCCCGCTTGTTTTAGATGTTGGTAAATCATCTTGCTCAATACTTCAGCAGTGGGGTGTTCATCAAGAGCAAGAAAACGTTCGTTGTTTTCTATCAGCATCGGGATAATCGGGTCATCTTTATGTAGCAGAAAGTTATGATCGAGAGTGTTGTCAATATAAGCTTCTACGCAATTTTTAATATCAGAAAAATCGCAAACCATACCTTGGTCATTGAGTTGCTCCTGTTGTATTGAAATGGATGCTTTGACACTATGGCCATGTAAGTTACGGCATTTACCGGCGTGATTCATTAATCGATGCCCGTAACAAAAATAGACTTCTTTGGTAATTGTAAACATAAGTTAAGTGAAGCGGTTAGGGTGATGGTTTGGCAGGTTTACCACGAACGGTTTAAGGGAATGCTACGACAGCTTAATTTTGAGTTATCAACTCTTAATTTGGTAGCCTTATGGGCGGATTAGGATGGCTTTAGTGAAAGTTTACTATAAAATGGTGTTTAAAGGTGGTTGATAATGGTCAATTATGTAATTAATTTAGAATTAATTACATAATTTCTATAAAATCTACCGTTTAACCACGCAGCTCAGATGACGCCTCTATGGATCTAAAATTTCTCGATTTCGAACAACCCATCGCTGAATTAGAAGCGAAAATCACAGAACTCCGCAATGTAGAGTTTGACAATAAAATCAATATTTCCGATGCACTTAAGCAATTGGAAGATAGAAGCCAGGCACTGACGGAATCAATTTTTAGCAACCTGTCTGACTGGCAAATTTCTCAATTATCCAGGCATCCAGGGCGACCTTATACACTGGATTATGTTGAACATATTTTTACTGATTTCCATGAATTGCATGGTGATCGGGCTTATGCCGATGATCCTGCGATTGTGTGCGGTTTGGCCCGTCTTGATGGCTTGCCCGTGATGATTATTGGCCATCAAAAAGGCCGCGATACCAAAGAAAAAATTTATCGAAACTTTGGTATGCCTCGCCCTGAAGGCTATCGTAAGGCTTTGCGTGTCATGAAAATGGCGGAGCGCTTTAAAATTCCGGTTATTTGTTTAATCGATACTCCGGGTGCTTATCCCGGGATTGGTGCAGAAGAGCGAGGGCAGAGTGAGGCCATTGCCAGAAACCTGTATGAAATGGCCAAGCTGAAAACCCCTGTTATTTGTACAATTATTGGTGAAGGTGGTTCGGGTGGTGCGTTGGCAATTGGTGTTGGCGATCGTTTAATTATGCTCGAATATAGTACTTATTCGGTTATTTCACCGGAAGGCTGTGCATCCATTTTGTGGAAAAGCGCTGATAAGTCGCAATTGGCAGCCGAGGCTATGGGAATTACCTCTGACCGGGTTCGTGAGCAGGGTTTTTTGGATGAAGTTGTCAGAGAGCCTTTGGGCGGCGGTCATCGGAATTTTAAAATTATTGCCTTGAATTTAAAAGAAGCACTGATTCGTCATTTGGCAGAATTAAAAGAGCAAAATATTGATGTGCTATTGGAAAATCGTTATCAGCGTATTATGGGCTTTGGTGTTTATACAGAGGAAGCAGGTAAGTAACTATTGGTTAATTTTGAGATTGCCCATAAAAACCATGGTTTCTATTGAATGAAAAACCGGTTTTTTTAATAATGAAATTTGCCAAGGCGGATACTTCCTAATCTGCTGTTGGTTAATTTCATATATAATGCAGCCTTTATTGATGCGTTATTTTATTTACATATTTTTATTTACATGCCGAAAAAGAAAAGTACGACTTTATTTGAAGACTCACTGGCAGAACTTGAACAATTGGTTACTCAGTTGGAGCAAGGTGAAGTTTCGCTGGAACAGTCATTAAAGTCTTTTGAACGCGGGGTGACGCTTACCCGAACCTGTCAAAAAGCCTTGCAGGAGGCAGAACAGAAAGTTCAGATTCTTATCGAAAAGAACGGCACTCAAACCCTGGAGCCATTTACCGATGAGTAATGCGTTAAAAGAATATCTTAGCTTTTGTCAAAATCGCATTGAAAAGGCTTTGGATGATCGTCTTCCTGCCGGACAGTTGCTGCCGCAAAAACTTCATCAGGCAATGCGTTATAGTGTGCTTGATGGCGGCAAGCGTATGCGTCCGGTGCTAACCTATTGTACCGGAAAGGCGTTGGGTATTACCCCTGAAGCTCTCGATGGCCCGGCTTGCGCTGTAGAATTTATTCATGTGTATTCTTTAATACATGATGATCTTCCTGCGATGGATGATGATGATCTCAGGCGTGGAAAAGCGACTTGTCATGTGGCTTTTGATGAAGCAACCGCTATTTTGGCTGGAGATGCGTTACAAGCTTTGGCATTTGAAATATTGGCTCATGACCCCAGCATTACAGCGACGGCACAAGATCGCTTAAAAATGATTATTGCTTTGGCAAAAGCGAGTGGCTCTCAGGGGATGGTCGGTGGTCAGGCAATTGATTTACAATCGGTAGGCATGAGTTTAAATTTGCCTGAGCTGGAAAATATGCATATCCATAAAACAGGTGCTTTAATTCGTGCCAGTGTCAAGCTGGCAACGCTGGCAAAAAATGATATTGACCCGACTGTTGCGACAAAGCTGGATCATTATGCCAAATGTATTGGTTTATCCTTTCAGGTTAAAGATGACATTCTTGATGAGGAAAGTGATACCGCTACGTTAGGTAAAACTCAGGGCAAAGATCAAGATAACGATAAACCTACCTATCCTGCTTTATTAGGATTGGTTGGTGCCAAACAAAAAGCGCAAGAACTTCATGAGAAGGCGATGGACAGTTTGCGCATTTTTGGCAAAGAAGCGGATTTATTACGTGATTTATCGCTTTACATTATTCAGCGAACTCACTAATAACCGACTTGATTGATCGGGATTTAATGTGGATAATCAGCGGATGATTAAGTAATTAGTCACTTCTCATTAGTTACCGATAAATTTGCCAGATCTTTGAACCTAAGGCATTGAAGATCTACATACTAAACAGTGAGATGCCACAAACACCGTGCCGACTCAAGGAATCGACTTACACATGAATAAATCAGGAAGTTTTCCCCTATTAGACACTATCAATAGTCCCGCTGATGTACGCAAGCTCAGTAAAGACCAGCTCAAACCCTTGGCGAAAGAACTGCGGGATTATTTAACGCATACTGTGAGTATTTCCGGTGGGCATTTTTCGGCGGGTTTGGGTACAGTCGAGCTTACCGTGGCTTTGCATTATGTTTTTGATACCCCGTCTGACCAGTTGGTTTGGGATGTGGGTCATCAGGCGTATCCGCACAAGATTTTGACTGGCCGTAAAGAACGGATGACGACTATACGTACCCTCAACGGGGTATCGGCATTTCCCAATCGTGCCGAGAGCGAATACGATGCCTTTGGTGTTGGCCACTCCAGCACCTCAATTAGCGCAGCCTTGGGAATGGCGATAGCGTCGGAACTGAAAGGTGAAGACAAGCAAATGGTGGCGATTATTGGTGATGGCAGCATTACCGGTGGTATGGCTTTTGAGGCGATGAATCATGCCGGGGCTATTGATGCCAATCTGCTGGTTATTTTGAACGACAACGATATGTCGATTTCACCGCCAGTCGGGGCGATGAACAACTATCTGACCAAAATCTTGTCGAGCAAGTTTTATTCGTCAATGCGCGAAGAAAGCAAAAAAGCCTTAAGTAAAATGCCCAGCGTTTGGGAGTTGGCGCGTCGTACCGAAGAGCACATGAAGGGCATGATTGTCCCGGGTACGTTATTTGAAGAACTGGGCTTTAATTATATTGGCCCGATTGATGGCCATGATGTGGACATGCTGGTGTCGACGCTGGAAAATCTGAAAGCCATCTCCGGGCCACGCTTTTTACATATTGTCACCAAAAAAGGCAAAGGTTATCCGCCCGCCGAGAAAGATCCGTTGGCTTATCATGGCGTTCCGGCCTTTGATCCCAGTCTGGATTGCTTGCCCAAGTCAGCCCCGTCAGTGCATCCCACTTATACCGAAGTGTTTGGCAGTTGGTTATGTGATATGGCCGAGCAGGATGAGCGTTTACTGGGTATTACTCCGGCGATGCGAGAAGGTTCGGGGCTGGTGAAGTTCTCCGAACAATATCCCAAACGTTATTTTGATGTGGCCATTGCCGAACAACATGCGGTAACCCTGGCAGCCGGTCAGGCTTGTCAGGGTGCAAAACCGGTAGTTGCCATTTATTCAACGTTTTTACAGCGTGCGTATGACCAGTTGATTCATGACGTAGCCATTCAAAACCTGGATGTCTTGTTTGCGCTGGACCGGGCCGGCTTGGTCGGTCCTGATGGTCCTACCCACGCCGGTAGTTTCGATTACAGTTATATGCGCTGTGTGCCAAACATGCTGATTATGGCACCGGCTGATGAAAATGAATGCCGGCAAATGCTTTATACCGGCTTTTTGCATAAAGGCCCTGCATCGGTGCGTTATCCTCGCGGTAAAGGCCCCGGCGTAGCGGTAATAAAAGCCATGACCGCACTACCGTTGGCTAAAGCCGAAATTCGCCATCAAGGCAGTCGTATGGCTATTTTAGCCTGGGGCAGCATGGTAACGCCAGCATTGGCAGCGGGTAAACAATTAGGGGCAACCGTCGTCAACATGCGTTTTGTTAAACCTATTGATGAGCAACTGTTGCTGGAATTGGCGAAAAGTCATGAAGTATTTATTACCGTGGAAGAAAACGTCATTTCCGGGGGGGCAGGGAGTGCGGTCAATAATTTTCTGCAAGCACAGCAGATACTGATGCCGGTATTAAATATCGGTTTGCCTGACAGCTTTGTTGAGCAAGGTACCAGAGAGGAGCTACTGGCCATTTGCGGGCTGGATATTCAGGGAATTACTGCCAGGATTGAGGCTTTCTGCGCTTAGTTGTGGCTACATTATAGATCTTGCAGGGTTGCTTTAACGGTCAGTGACCATTAAAGCAACCCTGCAAGATCTTGTTAATTAAATCCCCCCCTTTTATAAGTTGAAATAATGGATAGATTAAGAAATAAAATTCGTGATATTCCTGATTTCCCCAAACCGGGGATTATTTTTAAGGATATTACACCGCTGGTAAAAGATCCTGCGATGTTAAGGCTTGCTGTGCATCAATTACTGCAGCCTTTTTTAGGTCGTGAAATTACGGCAGTAGCCGGTATGGAGGCGCGCGGTTTTATTTTCGGTGCATTGGTTGCATGGGAGTTGGGACTTCCTTTTATACCTTTGAGAAAGCCCGGAAAATTACCTTATGATGTGCAGAGCGTGTCTTATGATCTTGAGTACGGTTCAGCGGCACTAGAAGCGCATATTGATGCTTTTGATGTCAATGATCGGGTGTTATTGATCGATGATTTATTGGCTACTGGTGGAACTGCAAAGGCAAGTTGTGATTTGGTTGAAAAGCTGGGTGCCAAGGTTGAAGCGTGTGCTTTTGTGGTGGAGTTGGACTTTTTGGAAGGAAGAGAAAAGCTGGGTAATTACGAAGTCTATTCGTTATTACATTTTTAGTTGATGCCCTGCTTATCGGCTATCTCCGTTATACACATTCAGCTTGTTTTTTTTGATGTTTAAAAATAAGCTGAATGGCTTAAATAATGGGGCAATAACCACAGTTAAATGAGTTATTTAGCTTCGGTGTTTTGTGGAGCAAGTAGCTTTAAGTTGTTTGTAGTGCCATCGGGGCTTTTATCGGCAGGTTCTCCATCGTCATTCAGTTCATCATCGAAATCTAAAGATACCTCGAATTTGCCATCGGTAGCCAGATTATGGCGCCATTGTAAAAAAGCCTCTCGAGTAAATACGTAAGGGTCCAGCGAGGCTTCATTAATGAATTTTAATGAGCCTTCTGCATTTGCACGAGTATTTAGCAAGGATATCAGTTGTACAGGCATGCCTACATAACTGGAGGGGTTTGCCGCTGTATCAAATATCGCACCAGGAATGCCGCGAATCGTTGTTGGTCCCAGTAAAGGGATTACCAAAAATGAGCCCTTAGGAACGCCCCATACAGCCAGAGTCTGGTCAAAGTCCTCCTCATTTTTTTCCAGACCGACAGGTGTTGCTACATCAACAAAACCGCCCAGACCCATTGTCGTATTAAGTGCCAAGCGTCCGGTATCGTGAGCACTTTGTGCAAATTTGGCTTGTAGAACATCATTAACAACCACGTTGATGTCTTTAAGATTACTAAAAAAATTGTAAACCCCGGTTTGTACAAATTGAGGTGTTACCCATTTATAGCCATCCGAAATAGGCTTGGCAACATAGTTATCGACACGGTCATTAAAAAAGTACATTTTTCGATTAAAGTGCTCATAAGGATCGTCCTTATTTATCACCTGTTGCTGCTCAGTAACACTATTTGTTGCACAGCCACTCAGGAAAATGGTGGAAGCAATGAGCATGCCTAAAATAATATTCTGACTTTTGGCATTACGGTTGCTGCTGTATGGTTTGTTCATTTTGGTATAGAACCCGTAGCTTATAGTTTTGAATAATTATCAATTTTTTCGTTTATTTTCGTTATCAAAGCATCAAAGCCTTCGCGTTGTAATATGGTGGTGTATTCTGATCTTTTTAAGGCTAAGTCACTGACACCATTAGCTATTATGTTAATAATGCGCCAGCTATCGCCTTTTTCTTTTAGCATGTAATCGAATTTAACCGGTTTATCGTCCGGAATAATCAAATGACTATGCACAACAACGCCACCTCTCGTCGTTTCTTCTTCTGAATCAAAGACGAATGCTTCGCCAGAAAAATCTTTAAAATTGTATGCATAAGAGGCAATACTTAAACGAATAAAGACATCTACCAGTTTTTGTTGCTGTACTTCAGATAGTTTTTCCCACTCTTTACCAACGACTATCCGGGCAATTTTTGTTAAGTCGTGGCTATTCGACACGGAGACATTTAGTTTGTCATATCTTCCAGCATAGCCTAATTGCTTGCCGTTTTTCATGACGGCGATGAGTTCTGTCTGAAATTTTTCAACGACTTGTTTGGCAGTTGCTGCACTTTCAGCCTGCGCGGAAGTGTGGATTGTTGCAAATAAGCAAAATACAAATATAGTAGCTAGCTGCATATTTTTTAAAATCATAGTCAAAACCTCATAAAATGTGGCATTTTATTAAACGTTTTTTGCGATGCCTGTTGAATTAACATGTCTATTAATTCAACAGGCAAAACTTTAGTCCTGCATTGCCCTTTATCAATAAGGCAGATCAGGCTAAAGCTTTAAATTTGTTAGGATTGGTGTAGTTACCTTGCATTTGATCCGGACAAAAATACAATTAAGATTGTTGCCATAACTAATTTGAAAGAGTAGTCCTGCTCGCCGTTAATCAACTATTTCTACTCTGATAGGAATCCCTGAAAGCGTTGACAAAGGCTTCTCTTCCACATAGGTAGGCATGGGTTCAGGCATCATGTCACCTTCGGTTTTAGGGCCTCTGATAGACGTTAATAATGCTTTCAATGGATGTTTTAACATGTCTTCAACGGCTGTCGCTTCATAACCACAATGAGCCATGCAGCTTGCACATTTAGGGTTGTTAACGTTACCGTATTTATCCCATGGTGTTGTATCAATAAGCTCTTTAAAGCTTGCTGCATTACCTTCATCTGCCAGTAAATAGCAGGGTTTTTGCCAGCCAAAAACATTTCGTGTGGGATTGCCCCATGGCGTACATTCATAGTTTTGATTGCCGGCCAAAAAATCCAGATAAAGTGATGAATGATTTAATTGCCATTTGCGATTTTTGCCTATTCTAAAAATGCCCCTGAATAAATCTTTAACATCTTTACCTTTAATAAATACATCTTGTTGGGGGGCGCGCTCATAACTAAATCCTGGAGCAATAGTAATCCCTTCTACACCCAATTCTGTCGCATAATCCAAGAAATCAGCAACTTCTTGAGCATTTTCACCTTGAAAAAGAGTACAGTTTATATTAACTCTAAAGCCTTTTCCTAATGCCAACTTAATCGCTTCAACGGCCCTGTCAAAGACGCCTTCTTGACATACTGAGGCGTCATGTCTTTCCTGCATCCCATCTAAATGGATTGAGAAAGTTAAATAAGGAGAGGGCGTATAGTCATTAATTTTCTTTTTTAATAACAAGGCATTCGTGCATAAATACACAAATTTCTTGCGTGCAATGATACCGGCAACAATTTGTGGCATCTCTTTATGGATGAGCGGTTCACCACCCGGAATCGACACCATGGGTGCGTTACATTCATCAACGGCCTGCATACATTCTTCAAATGATAAGCGTTTGTCGAGAATGTCATCAGGATAATCAATTTTACCGCAACCGGCACAAGCCAAGTTGCATCGAAACAATGGTTCCAGCATTAGTACTAAAGGATATTTTTTAACCCCTTTTAGTTTTTGTTTAATTAGGTAACTACCGACTGCTAACTGCTGACGTAAAGGAACACCCACGAGCAAACCCTCCAAAATTGTTATAACTATTAATGGTCATTTATATTGGCCATCCTAAAACCACATGCATGATGTGGGGGGTGATAATGTTTGTGCCTATAAAACAACAGGAAATAATTGTTTAAGTAAATAGTCTTTGTCAAGATTTTTCAATCTTGAAGTTTAGATATTTAAACAGGCCTGCTTTATAATACAATCGCTTATCTATTACTGAGTAGAATACTATCTTTTAACTAACGACTCCAGTTTTTACGTTAAATTATCTATGTTACTGCTATATTGCCGGTAGTTTTGGGCCAAGTTGTACAAATGCAACGTAAACTGTTAAATTATTGTTTTTATTATTAATAAGTACCTGTACAGCCCAGCTAAACAAGGATGTTAACAATAAAACAACATTGCTTTGCAAAATACCAACAAACAGGCTATTATTGCCGTCAATTAATTTACTAAACCCACTTGGGCCGACATCTACAATATTATGAGCGAAACCCTAATATCACTGGATAACCCTAAATCACTGAGCCAATTATCTGATAATGATTTTCAGACACTCTTGCTTGAAGGTGTATCCAGAACATTTGCTCTAACTATTCCCCAGTTACCAAAGCAGCTCTATAGTGCAGTTGCCAATGCCTATTTGTTATGCCGTATAGTTGATACGATTGAAGATGAAGTTTCATTGTCTGCAGCGCAAAAAAAATATTTTTGTTCAGAGTTTATTGACGTTGTAAAAACCGGTTTTAATGCTGAACCCTTCGCGGTAGAGCTTGCGCCATTGCTTTCTGAGCAAACTATTCCGGCTGAACACACCTTAATACATGTATTGCCTCGGGTTATACAAATCACGCATAGTCTTGACGATGATCAAATTGAGGCACTGGCTTGCTGTGTAGAAACCATGGCTGAAGGCATGCCAATATTTCAGGCGCAGAATCTGCATGATGGTCTGCCAATATTGTCAGATTTAGACAGATATTGTTACTACGTTGCCGGTTGTGTCGGTGAAATGCTGGCCAAACTTTTTTGCCATTACTCTCCTGAAATTGCCAAGGATAGAGAAGAATTGCTAACGCTATCGGTTTCTTTTGGCCAGGGTTTGCAAATGACCAATATTTTGAAAGATATCTGGGATGATGCGCAGCGTGGTGTTTGCTGGTTGCCACAAGATATTTTTACCGAAACGGGTTTTGATCTTAAAAACTTGAGTCCAGAAACAACCAACGAAAATTTTAGGCTAGGTCTGGAGCGCTTAATCAGTATTGCTCATGGTCACTTAAATAACGCCTTGTTATACACCTTAAAAATACCGACTCATGAAACCGGCATTCGAAATTTTTGTTTATGGGCATTGGGTATGGCCGTTTTGACCTTAAAAAAAATCAAACAAAATCTGGATTTCAATCATTCTGACCAGGTCAAAATAACCCGTAAAAGTGTTAAAGCGACTATTCTGGCAACGAAATTAATGGGCCGCAGTAACTTTTTGCTGACAGTGCTTTTTAATTTAACCAGTCGAGAATTGAAAGCTATTGACTGGACTTATTCAATACCTTCCTCAAAAGCCAATTCAGACCTTTAAGGACGTCATTATGTTTACCGATACTAATATACATACACAGACGAGTAATGTTTCCAGCTCATCAACCACTATTTATTCCAAGGCCTACAATCTTGATAAAGCCATTGGCAGAGCAAGCGATAAACTCTTAAGCCTGCAAAATATAGATGGTTATTGGCTGTTTGAGCTGGAGGCAGACTGCACAATATCTGCAGAATATATTTTGATGATGCACTATCTGGGCGAGATTGATGAGTCCTTACAAGTCAAGATAGCTAATTATTTACGGTCTCGTCAATCTAAAGATGGCAGTTTTCCTCTTTTTACCGGTGGCCCAGGCGATATTAGCGGTAGCGTCAAGGTTTATTATGCCTTAAAGCTTGCTGGCGACACTCCTGATCTGGCGCACATGAGCCGTTTAAGAAATTACATTCTTGGGCAGGGTGGTGCGGCGACAGCTAATGTTTTTACACGCATTGAGCTGGCAAAATTTGAGCAGATACCCTGGCGGGGGGTTCCGTATATTCCTGTAGAAATCATGTTATTTCCCGGATGGTTTCCCTTCCACTTGGACAAAGTTTCCTACTGGTCAAGAACAGTTATGGTGCCATTGTTTATACTTTGTACTTTAAAAGCAACCGCTAAAAATCCTAATAAAGTCAGTATACTTGAGCTTTTTGTCACCCATCCTGATGAAGAGCGGCACTATTTTCCTGAAAGAACGCTTTTAAATAAAATTTTTTTGGGCCTGGATCTGTTGGGTCGAGCAACACGCCCGTTAATCCCCAAAAAAGCTCAAGATCTAGCTCTTAAAAAAGCCAAAGACTGGATTATTGAACGACTTAATGGCGAAGATGGATTAGGCGGTATTTGTCCGGCTATGATGGCCGCTTATGAAGCTTTGATGCTGCTAGGCATGCCTAAAGATCATGAGCTTATTGTCACAGCCCGCAAAGCCATAGATAAGTTGTTGGTTATTAACGAGCATGATGCCTATTGCCAGCCCTGCTTGTCACCGGTTTGGGATACGGCGCTGACTGCATTAGCTTTACAGGAAGTTGACAAAAGTTCTGAGATAGTCAATCCGGTGATTAATTCAGCGCTAACGAACGCTTATGACTGGCTTAAAAGTAAACAATTATTAGATGAGCCGGGTGATTGGCGTATTGCCAAGCCTGATTTGGCTGGTGGCGGCTGGGCATTTCAGTTTGAAAATCCACATTATCCGGATGTCGATGATACCGCTGTCGTCGCTTTTGCCATGGCTGATTCTAACTTGCCTGATTTGGATCAATCAATACATCGGGCAACGCGTTGGGTGGTCGGTATGCAATCCAAAAACGGTGGTTATGGAGCTTTTGATGTAGATAATACCTGTTATTACCTCAATGAGATTCCGTTTGCTGACCATGGTGCTTTATTGGATCCACCAACATCGGATGTCAGTGCACGTTGTGCCATGTTAATGGCCAGAGTAGCCAACAACCATGCTGAATATCTGCCAGCTTTGGAACGTACTCTGGAATATATACGTAACGAACAGGAAGATGATGGTTCCTGGTTTGGCCGTTGGGGAACCAATTATATTTATGGTACCTGGTCTGTTTTACTCGGGTTGGAACAAACCAATCTACCCAAGACTGATCCAATTTACACTAAAGCTGCAAAATGGTTAAAAAGCAAGCAACGTGAAGATGGCGGTTGGGGTGAAGATAACTATACTTATCACGATAAAAGCGTTAGCGGAAGCTATCATTTTAGTACGGCATTTCAAACGGCTTGGGCTGTTTTAGGGTTGATGGCTGCAGGTGAAGCGCATAGCCCCGAAGTAAAATCCGGTATTGATTTTATTTTACATAACCAGCAAACTGATGGCGTTTGGAATGATAAATGTTTTACTGCACCGGGATTTCCCAAAGTTTTTTATCTTAAATACCATGGCTATGATAAATTTTTCCCACTTTGGGCATTGGCTCGCTACCGCAATGAACTAAACAAAAAGTGATCACCGGTATTGTTGTCGCTTTACCTGAAGAGCTGGCTACCCTGACGTCTAAAAAGATCAGTAAAGGCCATTGTGTTTTTATAGCGGATAAATTACTGGTTGCTTATTCAGGTGCAGGCCCGATAAATGCCCACTTGGCTGCTGAATTACTGATTGCTAAAGGTGTTGGAAGGCTTGTAAGTTGGGGGTGTGCGGCAGCTCTTAGTGCATCATTAAAACCAGGTGATCTGATTCTGGCTGATAAACTGATAGATGCCGGAAATAGTGAGATGGCTGTGAATGCTGATTGGCATGGCGACATCAAAAACAGACTGGCCAAGTTTATGGTCGTTCATAGTGGAACTTTAGCGGAGAGTATCAGTATTGTTTCATCCAGTATCGATAAAAAACAACTACACTCAATAACGGGTGCAGTTGCACTGGATATGGAAAGTACCGCTATTGCCAAGGTCGCAAGTCAACACGTGTTACCTTTTATTTCCATCCGGGCGATTGTCGATCCGGTAGTAATGAACTTACCTTTAGCGATTAATTATTCCCTTAATAACGGCGGGGATATTGTGTTAGGCAAATTATTATTATTTCTTTTGCTACATCCCGCCGAGTTACCCGGATTAATAAAACTGGGTTTACATTTTAATGCAGCAAAGAAATCGTTAAAGTTGGCTGCCAGCCTCCTGGGCACAATAGCCGATTATTAACACATGAAATACAATACCTATTTTCTGCCGCGTGAATAAACAAAAATCCTTGGCCACTTGGGTATATTAATTTTTGGATATCACCTTAAGAGTTTAAGTCAAAAAAGGAAGCTACTTAAATTCTGTGCTTTACTCAAGATATCTTTAACCTTTAACCTTGAATAGCGAATATGACTTTCAGCATAGCCGAACTTTTTACTCAACATAATACTGATAAATTTGATCTGCATGAGCAGCATCTTAATAATCAAATGGTCAGAATGTTAAAGACTATAGGCTACGACCGCCACTATGAGCGTGCCGTAGGACAATATCTTTATGATCAGTCGGGTACCGAGTATCTGGATTTGTTAAGTGGTTTTGGCGTATTTGCGATTGGTCGTAATCATCCTACCGTTATTAACGCTTTAAAGGAAACGTTAACCCTCGAGTTGCCAAATCTTGTGCAACTGGATGTATCTGTTCTCAGCGGTTTATTGGCAAAAGAACTTTTGAAAACGACGCCTGAAAATATTGATAAGATGTTTTTCTGTAATTCAGGAACAGAAGCCTTGGAAGCCGCAATTAAATTTGCCCGTTACACCACCAAACGGGAAAACATCGTTTTTTGTGAACATGGTTATCATGGACTGACAATGGGCGCCCTTTCCTTATGTGGCGAAGAAATTTTCCGAGAAGGCTTTGGTCCATTATTGCCGGGTTGTAAAGCCATTCCTTTTAATGATATTGAGGCGCTGGAAAAAGCGTTAAGCAATAATGATGTTGCGGCTTTTATTGTTGAACCTATTCAGGGCAAAGGCGTTAATGTACCTGATGATAATTATTTACCTGAAGTTGAGCGCCTGTGCAAAAAATATGGCACTTTATTTGTCGCCGATGAAGTACAAACAGGCTTGGGACGTACCGGGAAATTTTGGGCTATAGACCACTGGAATGTTAAACCTGATATGATTTGTATGGCTAAAGCTCTGTCAGGCGGTTTTGTGCCGGTTGGCGGCGTGGCGATGACCCAAAAAATCATGGATACCGTGTTTAATCGTATGGATAGAGCCGTTGTCCATGGATCAACTTTTGGTAAAAACAATTTGGCGATGGCCGCAGGTTTGGCAACTTTGCACGTCATGGAAGAAGAAAAGCTGGTAGAGAACAGTTTAAAAGTTGGCACTGATATTATTAACAGCTTGCAAGCATTATCTGAAAAATATGAATTCCTGAAAGGTGTTCGTGGTAAAGGTATGATGATTGCCATTGAATTTCAATCGCCTAAAAGTCTTCGGTTAAAAGCGGCGTGGGCCATGCTGGAAGCGGCTAATAAAGGCTTGTTCTGTCAAATGATCACCATCCCTTTATTTAAGGATCACCACATACTAACTCAGGTTGCCGGGCATGGTATGAATGTGATTAAGCTATTGCCGCCATTAAACCTGACGCAAAAAGATCGTGATCATATTGTCAATTCATTTGATAAAGCGATTGCCGATACGCATCAAATACCGGGCTCTATTTGGGAGTTAGGCAAGAATTTGGCAGGCCACGCTTTAAAAAGCAAAAAAAGTCGCTGAGGTCAAAATTATGAAAAAGTGGATTAAGCTAATCCTTTTATTGTTGGTTTTTGGTCAGGTAACGTTAGTTATCGCTCACGCGGTTGTGACCGATTATTCATTAAAAGTGACGCCCATTCATGCTAACCAGCCAGGCAAGGTCGAGCTAACTTTTAATTCCAAAATAGAACTGGGTCTGTCGCAAATTTTTTTAGTGCGTAAAGGTGACAAGCATGAGTTATTGCAAACAGAAACCGGCAGCAAGCAAGGGCAAATTATTATCCATATTCCAGCGCTGGAACCGGGTGATTATGCCATCAGATTTAAAATATTCGCTGCTGATGGTCATTTAACTGAAGATGTTATTCATTTTTCAGTCTCTTAACAGGATAGATAATGGCGGGTATAGCTGATTTTCTCGATTCGCTGATAGGCGGGTTTGACCTGATTTGTTATTCATTAACGATTGGTGGCCTGTTTTGGGGGCTTTTTGTTTTGCGCCCCTGGAATAATCAGGATGGATACAACGCTGTATTACTACAAAAGACGATCGCACTTATTTACAAAGGCGGTTTTTTACTGGCAGCAGCGCAACTTTTTAAAATAATTCTTAAAATCTGGTTGATGACTGCGGTTCTTGAGCGTTGGCCATTTCCTGAGTTTGCCGGTACTACCCAGTTCGTTGGCGGTATTATACGGACGCTGTTGGCTATTTTTCTGGCCGGTTATTGTTATCAGACGCTCAGTAAAAATCCGTTTTCTAGGGCGCATTGGACAACTGCCAGCATTGTGGCCTTGCCGATGATTATTTCAGGTGCATGGCTGGTGCATGCGGCGGGACGTTTTGACGATCGGTTTATGTTAATGTCGTTAACCGTTCTTCACCAGCTGGCCGCTGCCGCCTGGATTGGCGGAATTTTTCAACTGGTTAATCTCTGGTTATTACGTCAAAATAACTTGGTTACCGCCGAATTATGGCCTTTAATGCTACATCGATTCTCCCGGTTTGGTATCGCTTCAGTTGCCATGATTTTGGTTTCGGGGGTACCTATCGCCTGGCAATATATTGATACCTGGAACGGTCTGATTGGCACGGGCTATGGTAATTTGTTAATCGTAAAAATAACATTATTGGTAATTGCCTTGGGGTTTGCCTGGCTGAATAAAAGTGCCGTACAGGAATACGGTATTTCCGGTGACCATTATGCATTAAACAACCGGGTGCCTTATTACATTGAAGCGGAAACTGTCGTTTTAATCACGTTGTTATTTACCGCTGCCAGTCTGGCTTCACAACCACCGGCGATTGATATCTCTAACCTGACAGCAAGCTGGCAGGAAGTACTCAATACGTTTAGCCCACAGATTCCTCAAACCAGTTCGCCCAGCCATAATGCGCTGATAGCCGGTGAAGCAGGTCGGGTTGCCATTATTGATCAAGTGCCTTCAATGGCAGCAACCGAATGGTCAAATTATAACCATAACATCGCAGGTATTTTCCTTACGACGATGAGTTTTTTTGCGATGCTTTCCTATATAAAGCATTTACCGTCTTCTTTTTCAGCTTTTGATAAATATCTGCCCTTAACCCGATATTGGCCACTGGGCTTTGTCGGCTTGGGGATTTTTCTGTTTTTCCGCAGTGATGCTGAATCCTGGCCGTTAGGGCCGATAAGTTTCTGGGATAGTACTTTTAATAACGGTGAAGTGTTGCAACATAGAATTGCCACGTTGCTGGTGTTCACTTTGGGTATGATTGAACTGAGTGCCAGAATAACCAAAAACCCTCATAGCAAGCTGGCATTTGTATTTCCCATACTGGCAGCTTTTGGTGGCTTAATGTTACTTACTCATTCACATGTCGGTTTTCAGGCTAAAAGTGCATTTCTTATCCAGGTGGGCCACACAACTATGGGTATTTTTTCTCTCATTCTGGCATGTGGTCGTTGGCTGGAATTAAAACTGGACAGACCGGGTAAGGATATTGCCGGTTTTATTTCTGTTGCCGCCCTTTTTCAGATTGGCATCGTTTTGATGTTCTATCGCGAGCCACTTTATTAATATGAAGACACTACCTGATTATCCACTACTTAATAATATCAATAGTCCAGCTGATGTACGCAAGCTCAGTAAAGACCAGCTCAAACCCTTGGCGAAAGAACTGCGGGATTATTTAACGCATACTGTGAGTATTTCCGGTGGGCATTTTTCGGCGGGTTTGGGTACAGTCGAGCTTACCGTGGCTTTGCATTATGTTTTTGATACCCCGTCTGACCAGTTGGTTTGGGATGTGGGTCATCAGGCGTATCCGCACAAGATTTTGACCGGCCGTAAAGAACGGATGACGACTATACGTACCCTCAACGGGGTATCGGCATTTCCCAATCGTGCCGAGAGCGAATACGATGCCTTTGGTGTTGGCCACTCCAGCACCTCAATCAGCGCAGCCTTGGGAATGGCGATAGCGTCGGAACTAAAAGGTGAAGACAAGCAAATGGTGGCGATTATTGGTGATGGCAGCATTACCGGCGGTATGGCTTTTGAGGCGATGAATCATGCCGGGGCTATTGATGCCAATCTGTTGGTCATCTTAAACGACAACGATATGTCGATTTCACCGCCAGTCGGGGCGATGAACAACTATCTGACCAAGATCTTGTCGAGCAAGTTTTATTCGTCAATGCGCGAAGAAAGCAAAAAAGCCTTAAGTAAAATACCCAGCGTTTGGGAGTTGGCACGGCGTACCGAAGAGCACATGAAAGGCATGATTGTCCCGGGTACGTTATTTGAAGAGCTGGGTTTTAATTATATTGGCCCGATTGATGGCCATGATGTGGACATGCTGGTGTCGACGCTGGAAAACCTGAAAGCCACCTCCGGGCCACGCTTTTTACATATTGTTACCAAAAAAGGTAAAGGTTACCCGCCTGCCGAGAAAGATCCGTTGGCTTACCATGGCGTTCCGGCCTTTGATCCCAGCCTGGATTTTTTGCCCAAGTCAGCACCGTCAGTGCATCCCACTTATACCGAAGTGTTTGGCAGTTGGTTATGTGATATGGCCGAGCAGGATGAGCGTTTACTGGGTATTACTCCGGCGATGCGAGAAGGTTCGGGGCTGGTGAAGTTCTCCGAACAATATCCCAAACGTTATTTTGATGTGGCCATTGCCGAACAACATGCGGTAACCCTGGCAGCCGGTCAGGCTTGTCAGGGTGCAAAACCGGTAGTTGCCATTTATTCAACGTTTTTACAGCGTGCGTATGACCAGTTGATTCATGACGTAGCCATTCAAAACCTGGATGTCTTGTTTGCGCTGGACCGGGCCGGCTTGGTCGGTCCTGATGGTCCTACCCACGCCGGTAGTTTCGATTACAGTTATATGCGCTGTGTGCCAAACATGCTGATTATGGCACCGGCTGATGAAAATGAATGCCGGCAAATGCTTTATACCGGCTTTTTGCATAAAGGCCCTGCATCGGTGCGTTATCCTCGCGGTAAAGGCCCCGGCGTAGCGGTAATAAAAGCCATGACCGCACTACCGTTGGCTAAAGCCGAAATTCGCCATCAAGGCAGTCGTATGGCTATTTTAGCCTGGGGCAGCATGGTAACGCCAGCATTGGCAGCGGGTAAACAATTAGGGGCAACCGTCGTCAACATGCGTTTTGTTAAACCTATTGATGAGCAACTGTTGCTGGAATTGGCGAAAAGTCATGAAGTATTTATTACCGTGGAAGAAAACGTCATTTCCGGGGGGGCAGGGAGTGCGGTCAATAATTTCCTGCAAGCTCAGCATATACTGATGCCGGTATTGAATATCGGTTTGCCTGACAGCTTTATTGAGCAAGGCACCAGAGAGGAGTTGCTGGCCATTTGCGGGCTGGATATTCAGGGAATTACTGCCAGGATTGAGGCTTTCTGCGCTTGGTAGTGGCTACACTAGATGACATTCGGGAACGATAAGAAGGGGATTGTTTTTTAAAAATTGCTTCGAAGTTTTACTTCGGCTCGATGCAGTCCTTTTGATCGCAGCCGAAGATGACTAAAGTCTAACGTGACGTTATGCGACCATTTTCGTCAGACAGGATAATTTCTACGCGTCGATTCAATTGCTGACCGCCGGCATTACTATTGCTGGCAACCGGGAAACCTTCACCATAGCCGCTCTTGCTGATACGGTCACTGGAAATTGACATATTCATTAAAGCCATTTGTACGGCATCGGCGCGTCTATTAGAGAGTTCTTGATTATGTTCATCACTACCGCGACTGTCGGTGTGACCTTCAACTGATACTTTGTATTGCGGATAATGGTTAAGAAAATCGGCCAGTTTTTGTACATTGCGTATACCGCCTGATTTCAGCTGCGCTTTATCGGTGCTGAATAAAACGTCACCCAGTGTAATCATCATACCTCGCTCAGTTTGTTTAGCGTTTAACGCTTTGAGCTGGGCTATTTTGGCATTGGCTGCATCGACTTCAGCCGTTCTGGCATCAAGACGAACCGTAGCGCGCTGGGAACCGGCATCAGCTACTGCTAATTCAGCGGTTTTTAACTCGGTAGTTTCCTGTGCAATGCTTATTTTCTGCATGGCTATGTAGGCAAGATGATTAACGGTTTCAGTATCTTCATCTTTCTCGAAGGCATATTCAGCCTTGTTTAAAGTTTCACTGGCATCTTTTAATTCAAGTGGGGCCAGATTGGTAATTTGTGGATTAACTCGTACAATGTTGTAATTGCTACGTGCTTCAAGAAGGGATTGGTTAGGCACCGTACTACAACCGGAAATAATTGCGACAGCGAGCAGGGACAAAGGGAAATAGCGATTTTTTTGCATGATGAACTCCATTTATAATTGTTGGGCTTTACGATCTAATTCCTGGCGCAGTATACCGTTGCCTTTCTGCAATGCGTTGGCGGCTTCCTGTGCTTTGACTGACCGAGCTGTCGTTGCGGCTAATTGTGCATCAACTTGTGCCTGTTCTGCCAGTTGCCGTGCAAGTGCATAGTTTTCTTCGGTCATGGCCCGTTCGGCAGCATCCATTTTATCCATTGCTGACTTCATTGGTAATGGTGCAAACTGATTTCCTCCTGAACTGGTGGCATTGTTTACGGCAACTTTGGAAACGGCCATCTGTTCTGTTGGTGGGAGACTTGCGCAACCGGCTATAAAAACAACACCTACTGTCATTGCCCGGATGCCACACATCATTTTATGTGAGCTAAGGTAGTTTAATTTTTTCATTATTTTTCCTTTGAGTTAAACGTCAAACACAATCGTTGTAATAGTTCTGTTAAGCGGAGTAAAAATAACCAGTTTTAAAACCATTGGGGTTAATTAGACACTTTTTCAGACAGATACACCGTTCGTTAGCGCACATATTGATTTGTGGACGTTAAATTTATTAAGGAATAAAAATTAATTATTGATGATAAATGCTCTATGTATACTCCGCGCAGTCACCACTGGGGATTTTTAAAAGTGTTTTTCGCCTTATATTACAATGGGTTAATGTATTTCTATTTTCCGCAATTTCGACCGCGCGGAGTATAAGAACGTGCAGGAGATAAGGTGACCAACTTGAAAAACAAGTTCTGATCATCTATCAATAGACAATGCGAGAGGTTATGCTTGTCAAAAGATGAATTTTCTCAAGTTAAATTGTGTGGATTTCTAAGCACATTTGCCAAAATAGATCTGGCTTTGGGATAATCATAATGCATTAGGGAATCTAATAGTCTTTGATATTCTTGTAATTTATTTCTATCTATTACTGCATGTATTTTGTTAAGTAAGGCAGTGTCGATATAAGTATTTTCGAGTAACTGTGCATCAAGCTCTTGCAATAACAGGATAATGTCAGCTTGTAATACCCCGTCTTTGTGCGGACTATCAAAACAGTGTGTAGACAAAAATTCAGTAATGGCTTGTATAGTGTCAGATAAAACAATCTTCCATTGATCCCAGGTTTCAGTCTCAATATGTCTATTTTCAAGCTGTAACTCAAATTGTTTGGATAAATGAGAAAGCCTGATTGCTCCAATATCATCCGCAAAAATTTTTATTTTGTGTAATTGCAGCTTTACCTCATAAAGATACCCCTTACTTATATTGGCAGATAATTCATCAATAATAGACGGATATTCCTCATTGAACGCAGTCAATATATTACATAATTGCGAGTCCTTGTCATTATGTAATAAAAAAGGTTCAGATAGATTAAAATCAGGCATTTGTTCATTAGACATCTTTCCTAAATACAGCCATAGCGTAAGTTAACAAGAGCAGCCACTAAATTCCATGTCAAGGAGTAATGCTTGTGTTTGCCCCGATAAACATCTTTGGCAATCCTGAAAATTTTGCATCGGCGATTAACATGCTCAATAAAAATACGCTGTTTTGATAGTGCCTTATTATCGGCTTTGTCTTCTGCCGAAAGCGGTTGGCCTTTTTTCTTTTTAACCGGTAGAGTCGAGTTCTGATGGTGTTTCTTTATCCCTTGGTATCCGGAATCCGCCAACAACAGGGCATCAGGATGTAACAATAGACGGCTATCTTTGAAGATCGAAAAATCATGCTGTTGACCTTTACCTATCACTACGGAGAGTATAGTCATCGTCAATAGGCAGATCACGAGTTGGACTTTGATCGTGTGGCGTTTTTTTTCCTGAAAAGTACGCTTTCTGGTTTTTAACAGGGCGCTCGATAGGCTGCTCCGAAACATCAATGACCACGGTAGCTGCGGGATCTTCCAACAGTGCTTTGCGGTTGGGCAGTTTTTCGATTTTGATCAATAGTCTTACAGTGCGAGTATAGATTTTATGGCAATACGATTCGCTGATGTCGAAGACCGCAGCCAGATTTATCAACGTCGGATAGTGACGAAGATAATAGAGTGTCAGTAACAAGCGGTCTTCCAAAGCCATCTTGGAGTCTTTTCGTCCCCGTCTAGTCAGTGGATTAAGGACTTTTTGTTCGTCCAGGTAAGTCACCAGCTTACCGTGAAGATGCAGAAAATCTTCTGGTGACAGGCCGACAGTCCTTAAAAATTCTTCAGGCTTGTGTCTTGGCAATTGGGCATAAGGAGTCATGGCTATCCGTGTTTTCAGAGGTAGATCGCTATTTTAACCCTATCAAAGCCAAATTCTATGTCAATTATTTAGGAAAGATGTCTATTGACTAAAGGTTGGGTCAGCAATAACGGTAAATCAATTTCAAGTTCTGTATTTAAATCAGATTTAGTCTCGGCTTTCTCGCGTAGCCATAAGGTAAACTCCGCAACGCTACCTTCTCCGGGCTGGCTGGATACGTTGATGGTGCCACCCATCAGGCCAACCAATTGCAAGCCCCATTCCGGTTCCACCAAATTTACGGGAGAGTGAAGTATCAGCCTGAGTAAAAGTCTGAAAAAGTAATTCAAGGGTTTCTGTGGGGATTCCTATACCGGTATCCCGTATCAAAAAGCGGATGGCAAACTTGTTCTGCTCTTGTTTGATAACATCAATGGTTACCTCAATTTTGCCATGTTCGGTAAATTTAATGGCATTGCCAATTAGTTTGATCAAAATTTGCCGAATGCGCTGCTGGTCACCCCAAATAATAGCGGGGATTGCAGAATCAATCGTTATAAAAAGTTCTAACTGTTTATATTCAATCGATGTAATAAAAAGATCAGTAAGACCTTGCAATAGTATTTTTATTGAAAAAGCATCCTCTTCGAGTTCAATTTCTCTTGATCCGTTTTTGGAGAAATCGAGAATGTCATTGACGATAAGTAACAAGGATTGTGATGACTGCTTAATTCGAGTCAAGTAATGTTTTTGTTTTAGATCATTGGTGCCGTCTTGAGCCAATTCGGCCAGGCCGCTAATTGCGTTAAGAGGGGTGCATAGTTCATGGCTCATGTTGGCTAAAAACGCCCCTTTGGTATAGCAAGCTTGCTCAGCTTGTTTTTTAGCGCCAATAGCGCTTTCCAAGTTGAATTTTGCCAAGCGTAATTCTTGTAAGGTCATTTCCAGTGCTTGGTTGTGGCGCTTTGATTCTTTGTACAGCAGGCGCACTTCCAACATATTGTATATACGCGTCAGCACTTCAGTTTGATCAAACGGTTTGGCGATAAAATCCTTTGCTCCGAGTTGCAGTGCGTCTATTTTATGACTTGGTTGAGCCGTGATCACTAAAACGGGAAGATATTCATTCTGTTCTATGTTTTTTAGTGCCTTCATTACTTCGAAGCCATCCATTTCAGGCATCTGTAGATCAAGCAAAATCAGGTCGTAACGGTTGTTTCGATAGAGTTCGCAAACTTCGCGGCCATCTAATGTTGACGTGATTGAGGTATAGTTGGCCCTGCGCAGTATAAGCTCAAGAAGAAGCACGTTGGACTTCTTATCATCAACGATCAGTATATTGGCGTTAAAAATATCGAGTTCATGGCCACGCGGTTTTATTTGCAAAGGTTGGTCTCCTTAGTTGCAAATTCCAGTGCCTCGTCCAGTGTACTGAAAAATTCGTTCACTTTAACAGGTTTGGTCAGATAACGAAAAAAACCGGCCTCCATGCCGATTTCAATGTCACGAGGTATCGCATTGGCACTGATAGCCACCACCGGAATGTGCGCAGTTGTTGGATCTTCGCGCAATATCTTTAGCGCTTCGATACCGCTTATACCAGGCAAATTGATGTCCATCAAGATTACCTTGGGCTGAAATTCCCTGGCAATTTGAATACCCATCAGGCCATCTCCTGCGCTCAACAGTTTCATATCGGGGCGACGGGCAATTAATTGCTCGACAAGTTTCAAGTTTGCCGAGTTATCTTCTACATAGAGCAGTGTACGTAATACATTGTCGTTTTGAACTTGCATTTGAACAATTGTCGGAATAGATTCAATGATAGTGCTACTTAAATTTTGTGGTGAGGTTGCCGCAATGAGTTCGATCCAGAACACGCTGCCTACTCCGATGGTGCTTTCTACGCCGATGACACCTCCCATCAGTTCGACCAGTCGTTTTGTTACAACCAAGCCGATGCCGGTACCTTCTGTGATATCGCTTTCCTGTCCGAGACGATTAAATGGCTGGAATAGTTGTTCCATTTTTTCTGCAGATAATCCCGCACCGGTATCAGTGACACTAATACGGATGCGCCCCCGTGAGTTTCGCGTAACAACAACGGCCACCGCGCCGTTTTTCTGGTTGTATTTGATCGAATTGGACAGCAGATTGATCATAACCTGCTTGACTCTGGTTCGATCGGCTTGCACAAAACAAGAAATATCGAATTGTGGGAAAGTCATATGAATTCCACGCTTTTGTGCCTGTGGTTCGATCATGGTTTGGCATTCAAGCATAACTTCGGCCAGTGACACTGATTCCAGTAACAGAGACACTTTGCCTGACTCGATTACTGCCAGATCCAGAATTTCGTTAATCAGATCCAACAGATACCAGCCTCCATTGAGAATTTGTTCAATACTCTCCATTTGCGAGGATGTAGGTGGAGGCGAATCTGATTCCATTAATTGGGCGAACCCCAGGATAGCATTAAGCGGACTACGTAATTCGTGACTCATGCTGGACAGAAAATCTGATTTTGCCTGATTGGCTTTTTCTGCTGCGGACTTGGCATTGGTTAGTGTAATTTCAACTTGCCGACGTTCAGTGAGGTCACGAGTTAATTTGGCAACACCGCGTAAATTGCCGAGATGGTCTCGAATTGCTGTGTAAACTACGTTAGCCCAAAAACTCGATTTGTCTTTGCGAACGCGCCAGCCTTCATCCTCAAAGCGACCGTTAGCTATCACTGCGTCGAGGTCACGTTGAGGTTTGCAATTAATGATATCTTCTTCAAGATAAAACTGTGAGAAGTGTTGTCCGACAATATCTTCCGTAGTATAGCCTTTGATCCGCTCAGCACCGGCATTCCAACTCATAACGCATCCCTCAGTGTCAAGCATTACAATGGCGTAATCGGTCACACTCTCCACCATTAAACGGAAGCTTTCCTCAGTCCAGCGCAGCTTTTCCTCTGCATGTTTGCGTGCGGTATTGTCGGTACCAATCAATAAATAGCCTATGATGGTATCATGGGCATCGCGTAGCGCCGTGACCGATACCACAGCCGGAAATCGGCTCCCATCCTTGCGGATATAGGTTAGCTCGTAGATATCCTCAATACCTCGAGAAGCCTTAAACACCAAGGCTTCAAAGCCTGGGGTAATTGGGGTTCCTAGTTCAAGGCTTAAGGATTCGGCGCGAGCTATCACTTCTTGGGGATCGGAAATATCGGCTGGGGTAATTTTATTCATCACTTCGGCAGCGGTGTAACCCAGCATCTGCTCGGCCCCGACGTTAAAAATCTGAATAACGCCATTTCCATCGGTTGCGATACTCGAGAAATTGGCGCTATTGAAGATCGCGCTTTGTAGGGCTCCGGCCTTAAGTAGTTCTTCTTCGGCTTGCTTGCGGGCAGTATTGTCGGTACCAATCAACAAATAGCCAATGATGGCATCGTGCGCATCGCGTAGTGCCGTGACTGATACTACTGCTGGAAACCGACTCCCATCTTTGCGGATATAAGTCAACTCATAGATGTCTTCGATGCCGCGCGACGCTTTAAATACTAGAGCTTCAAAGCCTGGCATAATTGAGGTTCCGAGTTCAAGGCTTAAGGATCCAGCGCGCGCTATTACTTCCTGCGGATCGGAAATATCGGCCGGCGTGATTTTGTTCATGACTTCGGCGGCCGTGTAACCCAACATCTGCTCGGCTCCGACATTAAAAATCTGAATAACGCCATTCGCGTCGGTGGCGATACTTGAGAAGTTGGCACTATTGAAAATCGCGCTTTGCAGAGCTCCGGCCTTGCGCAGCTCTTCTTCAGCGTGCTTACGAGCAGTGATGTCGCGTGCTGCGGCGAACACGCCCAGGACATTACCATTGCCATCCCGATACAAACTGGCATTATAAAGTACGTAAGTGATTTTTCCAGAGACGTGCCGAATCGCTAAAGGATAATCA
The DNA here is from genome assembly GCF_022788635.1 of Methylobacter sp. S3L5C. NCBI lineage: Bacteria > Pseudomonadati > Pseudomonadota > Gammaproteobacteria > Methylococcales > Methylococcaceae > Methylobacter > Methylobacter sp. S3L5C. Next base: position 2,917,165 of record NZ_CP076024.1, read on the forward strand.
GTCACAAAGCCTTGTAAAAATGCTTGTTCATAACCTTCTCGGGCTTTCTCTGGATCGCTAAAATATTCAGCGAAGTCGCTGTTGATAAGATCATTTCGGGATATCCCCGTCACTTGTTCCGTAGCAGCATTAACATCGGTTATTTTGCCCTGCGCGCTAATCGTAACTAACGGATCCTGACTTGCTTCAATCAAGCTGCGAGCGTATTGAGAGGCGGCATGAATAGATTCTTCTGCATGTTTACGGGCAGTATTGTCGGTACCAATCAATAAATAGCCGATGATGGCATCGTGCGCATCGCGAAGCGCTGTGACGGAAACCACTGCCGGAAATCGACTGCCATCCTTGCGGATATAGGTTAGCTCGTAGATGTCCTCAATGCCTCTCGATGCCTTAAACACCAAGGCCTCAAAGCCTGGGGTAATAGGAGTTCCGAGTTCAAGGCTTAAAGATTCGGCGCGAGCGATTACTTCCTGCGGATCGGAAATATCGGCCGGGGTGATTTTGTTCATTACTTCGGTGGCCGTGTAACCCAACATCTGCTCGGCTCCGACGTTAAAAATCTGAATAACGCCATTCGCGTCAGTGGCGATACTTGAGAAGTTGGCACTGTTGAATATCGCGCTTTGCAATGCACCTGCTTTTAGTAGTGCCTCTTGGTGGTTACGTTCGATAATGCCATTTATTGGGGTGGCATGGTCATCGTACGGGAGTATATCAGGTGCTCTTTCGGTCATGGGCTTACTTACATGTTTTAATAGGGTAATATGAAAGTTAAGGGCGAATTTTCTATCAAGATCATGGCTGGCTACAATATTAGTGCAAAAAGTAGTCTGGACACAGTATTGCTATAAATGGATTTATAACCTCAGTTGTCCGGATATATACATCTTAAAAAGGTTAGATTGTTTAGTTAAATTTTACTGTTGCTTCATCATTAATGTTTGGTTGTTGCCACGTGTCTTTCTGAATCCATGTATAAAATTCATTTGACGGCATCGGCTTGGCTATTAGATAGCCCTGTGCAATATCGCAGCCCATCTCAGCAAGAGCAGTGTATTGCTGGGTAGTTTCGATCCCTTCAGCGACAATTTCACGAGAAAATGTTTTTGCTAAAGCAATAATGCCGGTAACCATTGCATAAGAGGCATTATCGATTAACATATCCCGCACAAAAGATTGATCAATTTTGATGGTACCAGCGGGTAATTTACATAAGTACGTCAATGAGGAATAACCTGTACCAAAATCATCCAATGCAAAGTTTACGCCTAATTCTTTTCCCGCTTCTATTGTTTTAATCGCAGAATCAAGATGATGCAATGCTGCTGTTTCTAAAATTTCTACCTGTATTGCGCCCCGGGAAAGCTCAGGATATTGGCTAAGTTGTTGCTGGAAATTAATTATGAAATTGGGGGATTGCAAGTGACTGGCACAAATATTGATTGACACTTCAATTTTCAGACCTTTTTGATACCATTGACGCTGTTGCATCAGAGCCGTTGTAATAACCCATTCACCCAAGGTGACTTCCAGATCAGTTTGATGAATCTGGGGCAGAAAATGATTGGGTGAAAGCACCCCCCGTTCAGGATGCCGCCAGCGGATTAAAGCTTCGGCGCCTATGACGGTATTATTATGAAAATTGATTTTTGGTTGATAAAATAACTCGAACTCACCGTTTTCGATAGCCTGACGAATGCCTTGCAATTCATCGTTCAAATTACATATACGTTGATTTTCAGCGACATCAAAGAAATGATAACAGTTTTTACCTGATATTTTTGCTGTACACATGGCTTGATGGGCGTGTCGTAACAGCATATCTTGATCATCATTATCATGTGGATAAAGCGTCACACCAACGCTGGCGGTAATCCGGTAAATAGCATTGATATCTTTTGAAATTGATTTAAGTGCTTGTTCCAGCAGCACTGTGCATTCCCGAACATTGTGTATACCTTGGAACAAGATTACAAACTCATCACCACCGACTCGTGCAATCGTATCCATTTCTCCCAGTACCAGGCTTATACGTTGTGCGCATTCAATTAATATCGCATCCCCTGTTGTCGACCCCAAGTTATCATTGATCAATTTAAAGCCATCAAGATCCAAATAACAGATTGCCAGTGAACCATGCCCGTTATCGCTTTCTGCAATAGCCTGTTTGAGCTGTCCGTCTAATGACAGGCGATTAGGCAGGCCGGTTAAGCTATCGTAATGAGTAACTTTTTTTAGATCTTTTTGGTGCTTTTTAAGCATCGTCATACCACTAAACACGCCCAAATAATGTTCAGGGTTATCTTGTTCATCATTTATCAAGGTCACCGAAAGCCATTCCGGTAATATATCGCCATTTTTTTTATAATTAATGATTTCACCTTGCCATTGACCGTTACCAATAAGACTCTGCCACATACTGTTGTCAGATTCTTCATCCGGGTTTCCAAAATCCTGCAAGCTCATCTTGTTATCCAAAATATCCACTTTTGAATAACCGGTAACTTTTTTAAAGCTTGGGTTAACATCCACTATCATGCCTTGTAAGTCTGCGATCACAATGCCTTCGAGAGAATTTTCAAAGACTTTTGACAGTAATCGTAGCCGGGTTTGTGTCTGCTTACTTTCGGTGATGTCTACACCCAGACTTAACACGGCAATAATTTTGCCATTGACATCATAGAATGGTGATAATCTTAATTCCAACAAGCGTCGTGTACCCTTGATGCCGACAATATGTACTTGTAACTCTTGATTTTTACCTGTTAGTGCTACTTGATTAGCAAGGCTATAGTTGTTGCGATCAAGTTCATCGATAAATTCCAGGGGATTTTGTTGATTGGCCTGATACAGGCTTTGACATTCTTGCAAAGCCAAGCTGATATTATTGAGTAACAGCCATTGGTGATCTGGCGACAATACCGAAATAGCCAAGGATGCATTCTCAATTATGCTGGATAGAAAGCCGAGATTTTGGGTGATGCGTTTTCTGGATTGCCCAAGCTCAATATGAGCTTTTACCCGTAATTGCGTGATTAATCGATTTATAGGCTTTGTTATATAATCGACCGCACCCAAATCAAAGCCTTCATTTTCTGATTGAGGGCCGGCTGCTGTAACAAAAATCACCGGTATATCCTTGGTTGCCGGATTGGCTTTTAGTTGCTTGCATACATCAAAACCATTCAGTGTAGGCATCATAATGTCGAGTAATATCAAGTCAGGTTGCGGATCTCGCATGGCGATATCAAGAGCTGTTTTACCATTAGTAGAAACTTTTATCTGGTAGTCGCGATTTAATAAACCTGCAAGCACATCAATATTAGTCGGTTCGTCATCGACAACGAGCACTATGGGTTTGCCTGGAACTGAAAAAATCATGTTGCTTCTCCTTGCACGGAACTAATAATATTTGTCAAAATATGCCTGGCTTCTGGATAATCGAAATACATTAGGCTGTTCAATAACTTTTGATGTAGCCGGTTTTGATTTTTGCCTAGCGCGGAGTCTATTTTTTCTAGTAATTCACTATTGATATAAGCATTTTCAATCAATAGTGTATCGAGTTCTTGTAATAATTTACTGATATCTTCAGACACAGTAATGCTGACTTGTTGCCTATCAGTTTGAATACTAGTCGGGGATTGCTCGGCTATCTGTGTTGGTAATTCAGTACAGCTAAAGTCTTCTTGTTTAATTGCCTGAATCGCATTGAGTAGCCGTGAGGGAAATACAGGTTTGTTGATCAGGACTTTGGGCTTGACGGTTAAATTCGCCAGATGTAAAGAGTCTGGATAATTGCTGTTAACTAATAGAATGATTTCCGGCACGAATTGTAGTTCAGAACTTTCTATTGCCTGAATGATAGATATGCCGTTTACTTGCCACATTTGGCCATCCAATAACAGTAAATCGAAAGGCCGGGAGTATTCCCAAGCTTGCTGCATTTCAATTATCGCCTGTGAACTTGATAAGGCCCGAGTAACCTTACATTGCCATTCTTCCAGGTAATACTGTAGTACCATACAAGATGTAGTGTTATCATCAATTAACAATACCTGTAATCCGGACTGGAATGTTGTATTAAATGCGTTATGTGTACTGGTGGGTTGGGTACGTAGCCCGAGGGTAAATTCAAAGGTACTGCCTTCTCCTAACTGACTGGATACATTGATAGTGCCAGCCATCAGGCTAACCAACTGTTTACACACTGCCAGTCCTAATCCCACTCCTTCGAATTTACGGGAAATTGACATATCCGCCTGAGTAAAAGTCTGGAACATTGAATCAATGGCGTCTGTGGAAATGCCGATACCGGTATCTCGCACTGAAAACCGCACTCGCCGCTGATTCTGCTGTACTACAACATCGACTGTTATCTGAATTTCGCCATGCTCGGTAAATTTGATTGCATTACCGATCAGTTTGATCAAAATTTGTCGAATGCGCCGCACATCGCCAAAAACTATAGGGGGAGCCGCATGATCAATTTTTATAAACAGCTCCATCTGTTTGTTTTCAATCGAGTGTATAAAAATATCAGCAAGACCTTGCAACAGCTCTTCGATTGAAAACGCCTTATCTTCAAGTTCAATTTTGCCAGCGTCGTTATTGGAAAAATCAAGAATATCATCGACCATAAGCAATAAAGATTGTGAAGATTTTTGAATTTGAGTCAGGTAACGTTTTTGTTTATTATCAACAATCCCGTCTTGGGCCAACTCGGTCAATCCGGTAATTGCATTCAGGGGTGTACGTAGCTCATGGCTCATGTTGGCTAAAAAAGCGCTTTTTGCATAGTTAGCCAGTTCAGCCTCCTCTTTTGCACCAACCAACTGTTGTTCGGCATTTTGTAATTGATCTGCCGTCAATAACATTTGCTCAACCGTCGATTTAAACTCATTAACCTTGTAGTCTGGCGTATCCGGCTTAAAATTACCCTCGCCAATTTGAATGGCCATCTTTTTTATGCCTTGTAGCGGATCTGATATTTCATGGCTTAAGCGCTTGGCACGCTGATACAAAAAAACAAAAAATAATAGATAGAAAAAAAACAGGCTACCAATTAAATACCAACCAATCGTAGTCAACCGTTTTGATAATTCTGTTGCAGGTTTGAAAACTTCCTTTTGCGGAGCAAACGTCACTAAACGCCAACCGGTGCTGGGTAATGTTTTACTGGCGACCAGATAAGGTTCACTAAAGTTAACAACAGCGACGCTTGATTGGTTATTTGTCAAAGCTTTTACCAATTGTTGCATATCAGTACGATGATAGATATTAAAATCATCGGGCTTAAATGTTTGTTGCCGGATGGCTTGGTCATAATGATGAACTGTTAGCTCATGTAGATTAAAGAGTTTTTCAGCCCGTTCTGGAACCGCCAATAACATCCCGTCCTTGCTAATCAGTACTGCAAATCCCTGCCATGGAATAGACAAAGCCAGTACCTGTTTGATAATCGTGTCGAGCGTAATATCCAGACCGACAACCCCTTCAAGAAAATTGCCGTTATAAACCGGTGAAATAACCGAGACCATCCAGCCTTGCCCTGCTGGATCCAAATAGGCATCTATCCAGCGCGTTTTACGTTCCGGATTATGTTTGGCATCTGCTTCGTAATAAAAACCATAAGATGGAATATTCATCTTTGGTGGATATTGGCTCAACACATCAAAATACGGCCAAATTCTATTCAGAGAGTCGTAACTATTAAAGTAAGCTTGGACCGTCAGGATATTGATATCGACAATACGGCGCAACATTGGATCAAGGTGAGCGGTTCGGGCAATTTTTTGCTTTTTTTCCTGATTAATTTTAACAAAACCGCTAAAAAACACCGCCGCTCCGCCATCGTTAGCTCGGGTATAAAGTGCACCATCATCGGTGGTCGCATAACGACTAGAGGATTCGATTTTTTGATCTGCTGGCTGATTAAGTACATCCTGGGTTTCTTGTCTGAGTAATTCGACCAATTGCGTCACCCCTGCTAATTGGTACTCAATCGCCTCGGCCTGATTTTCGACTAATCTCGATAATTCGTTGTTTGCCACATTCTGCATAGCTGCAATATTTTCAGTTCGTGACCACCCGTGAGAAACCATATAAATGGCGAGTAGCGATAGCTCAATCAATAACAGAGGCGTCAGTGCAGCACGAATAAAAGCGCTTAATACCCACTGATGCAAAAATATACTCTGTGCTGACTTTATAGAAGAAAGGCGATTTCCAAACATGGCATAACTAAAATTTTAGCGAAAAAAAACAGGATGATCTTAAAAACTGCAAACTTAAGCCGGTGCAGATAACATCATTTAAATTAATGTTATTTGTGAAATCATCCAGCTTTAAAATTGGAAGCCATCTATAAAAGATACTAAAAATAGTACGCAGGCTTTAAGCGCTTTGGCTGACGAGTTATGGCTTTGAAACATCATTTACTTTTTTCGTGCTAAGTGTGGATGATTCTTTTGGTAGATTCATTATTGAAAAGTACCTTAAGGCTCCGTTGTATTTGCGATATTTTAACTAATTTTTTTTATTTGTTCCATTATATTCAATTTAAATTTCTATATTTGCAATTATTATATTGTTAATTTATCATTGTGCCATAATTTTAGTTAATGCAGTATGTTACTTATATCATGCAGTTTCGTCTTGGTTTTTTCATGAAACACTTAGTCTTTTTGCTCGTTGGGTTAATACTGCAACCCTCTCTATCCAGTGCTACTGAAGCAGGTGGTAGTAATTATTTACCGGGATTTTATGGCGATTTTGGGATGGCAGTTCTTCCAGATCAGGGAACCTATTTTAATAACTTTTTTGCTGCTTATCAGGATACAAAGTCAGAAACTGGAACATTATTGGAAATGCCCGGTATTATTCATGTGACCGATCAAAAAGTACTGGGCGGCCAATTTATGGCCGGAATTTATCCCGGATTGCTGGTAAGCAAGGATCACAGTGGTTCTAATAATTTTGATCGCGTCGGACTCGGTGATTTTTATTTTGTACCTGGCGGATTAAACTGGAAATGGCATAATATTACGGCTTTGTTGTTTGAAGGGATTGTCGCACCGACCGGTCGGTATCAGAAAAATGATTTTAATACCGGTCGTAATTATTGGACATTCGACCACAATCTGATGCTCACTTGGGGACTTGCTGGAAATAACGAGATTTCAGTCGATATAGGCTATATGAACAACCTTATAAATCCCGCTACCGATTATAAAAGTGGCGATGAATTTCATTTTGATTATACGGTAGGACATTATCCTGTGAGTGCTTTAGGAATTGGTATAACGGGCTCCTATTATAAGCAAGTCACTAAGGACACAAGTTCGCAATCGCTTAGCGTTGCCGAGTCAGGGGAAGCATCCAGTATAGGTCCGGTCGTTATGTACACACCACACATTAATGGTCAGGATGTTACCCTGTCATTAAAATGGCTACGAGAATTTAATGTGAAAGGTCGATCCCAGCAGGAATATATAGTTTGCCGAATCTTTACAACCTTTTGAAAAAAATGATAACCGTAACAAACAGGGTTTACGAAAAAAAACGTTAGGAAGCTATCCAAGAATAAGAATCGTAGCGGGGGGATGCTATTTTGAGTGAGATTTTTTGGTGATTTAAGGTAAGTGCTTGTTCTGTAAAATGAAAATGAGTGTAAGGCAGGGAAAAAATAGCTTTTCCGCAGCAGGTTTTCTATTCTAAGGCAGTCTCCTAGGCAGCTTAATTGCTACTGTTCGTATCTTTACTTGACTCAAGCAGTTTATCTAAAAGCACGACTACACTATTAAGATGCAAGGTTATATTGCTATATTTGCAGTTTATAACTATTTATTTTAAAATAATGTAGTGATTTTTATGCAAAATTTTATTTACAGACGTCTTAATCGTAATTTACATATGAAACTGTCTTTACTCTGGACTTACATTGTAACTAGGGGCTGTCCGAGAACTAACATGCCTGTCAGTGGCTATCAATATGTAGTGCTTTTAAATTGTATTAAGGCACTATATACAACAGTAGGCGAATTAGTTAAACGTTAGTTATCGGACAGTCTCCAGTACTATCCAGCTCGACTAAAACTGGCAAAATTACATTTTTATTACACTACATTAATGATAAGTACATTTATGTGTTCGTGTACCAAGTTCATATTACCAAATTCATATGTCTAAAGATAACGATAAATCTGGTTTTTTATTGTCACCAGCAGCAACATCGGGACTATCTTTGTCTTGGCTGTTACAAATTCTGGGCTTGACATTTGCTTACTTTATAACCGGAAAAATCGGTAGTTATCTGGCTATTCCACCAGGTTATGCAACCGCTATCTGGCCACCTTCCGGCATTGCCTTGGCAAGTATTCTAATTTATGGAAACCGTATCTGGCCGGGTATATTCCTTGGTTCGTTTCTGATTAATCTTTCAACCTCATTGCTTGCGAATATCCCCACAGAAAATTTTTATTCAGTTGTTATTACCCTAGCAATTGCTTGTGGATCAAGTTTACAAGCTCTCGTTGGCGCTTATTTACTTAAACGCTTTGCCGGTTTTCCGAATTTGCTTAATAGTGAGAAACAAGTGTTTTTGTTCTTGCTCTTTGGCGGCATTTTTAGTGCCCTGATTAATTCAACTATCGCCGTTTCGACCTTGGTCGCCATCGGACGAATTCAGGTAGAAAATTTCCTGATCAATTGGGGAACCTGGTGGATGGGCGATGTGTTAGGTATATTTATTTTTACCCCGCTGATGATTTTCTGGTTTCAGCAGCCAAGTGAAAGCTTGCGTAATAGGCGCTATGTAATAACCCTACCTATTATCACGATGTTTATACTCACAACGACAGCTGTTTTTTATGAGTCGCAAAATGACAGTAAGCGATTAAAACTTGATTTTAATCGACGTGCTTTGGAGTTAGCACTAGTCTTTAAAAATTCGGTTTCTAGCCATATGAACGTACTGCATTCTCTCGGAGGTTTCTACGCAGCTTCAGCAACGATTAATCGACAAGCGTTTAAAGTCTTCGTGACTCAGTCACTAGAAGATTTTCAAGGCATACAGGCGCTGGAATGGAGCCCTGTTATTCTGGCCTCTGAACGGGATGAGTTTGAAAAAAGCGTAAGGCAGGATGGCTACGAAAACTTCCAGATTACGGAGCGGGACGTTAATGAAAAAATGGTGCGTGCTGGGAATCGATCTCGATATATCCCCATTACGTTTCTTGAGCCTTACCAAGGCAATGAAAGCGCCTTGGGGTACGACTTCAATTCCAGTCAAGAACGACAAGAAGCGCTTGATAGGGCAAGGGATACGGGAGATTTGGCTATTACTAGCAGGGTTAACTTGGTTCAGGATAAAAGCAAACAACATGGACTGGTTGCGTATAGACCCATTTACCGTAAAGGCCTGCCACACCAAACGTTGGAAGATCGACGTAACAATATTACCGGTTATGTCGTTGGCATTTTCAGGGTCGTAGACATTATTACGGCTGCACTTAAAAATGTGAATACAGACGAGCTCTCCTTTCGGCTTATTGATGAGAGTGCACCGGTAACCGAGCAGTTGTTGTTTCCGGGTGGTCAGAGCGAAATGCCGCTTCTTGTTCAGCAAGAATCAGGCGTGTTCGGAAGGCATGTTTCGTTAGTGAAAACGTTAGTTCTGCCAGTCGGGGGACGCTCATGGCGGATTGAGATTACTCCCACCCAGGATTATTTTGCTCATCATCGCTTTGGCAATCAATGGTTTATTTTATTGGCAGGACTGATACTGACCAGTTTAGTCGGCGCATTTGCTATGGTGTCCTCGGGCCGTGGTTATCTGCTTCGGAAGTTGGTGGAAGAGCGCACATTGGAGCTCTCGCAAAGCGAGCAGCGTTTTCGTCTCGTTGCCGATGCGGCACCCGTACTAATTTGGTTGGCGGGTACAGACAAGCTCTATTTCTGGTTCAATCAAATCTGGCTGGACTTTACCGGTCGATCGATGGAGCAAGAAACCGGCAACGGTTGGTCTGATGGGGTGCATCCCGATGATTTACTGTATTGTCTGGCTATTTATATCAACCATTTTGACAAACGTGAACCTTTTCACATGGAATACCGACTGAAGCGTAACGATGGCGAATATCGATGGTTAGATGACCACGGGGTGCCCCGCTTCGATACTAATGGCGTTTTTACAGGTTACATTGGCTCCTGTGTTGATATTACTGAAATACGTCAGATACAAAACGAGTTACAGGCAAGTCATGACCAGTTCACCGCGTTATCCCGGCAAGTTCCGGGGATGGTTTACCAATTCAGGCTTTTTCCGGATGGGCATTGTAGTTTTCCGTTTGCCAGTGACAATATTAAGGATATTTATGAACTCACCCCGGAACAAGTTAGTGTCGATGCCGCACAGGTATTTACGATTTTTCATCCGGACGACTATGATCTGATCGTCTCTAATTTTAAGTCGTCAGCTGACACCTTGCTACCTTGGCAGATGGAATACCGGGTTAATCTACCGGTGAAAGGTTTGCGCTGGCTGTCCAGCATGGCTCAGCCAGAACTGCTGAACGATGGGAGTGTTCTCTGGCACGGGTTTATAACCGATATCACCGAGCAAATTGTTATCCGAAATGAGGCTAACAAAACCAAAGAAGCGCTGGAGAGTGTGCTTTCTGCGGCAACCAATATCAGCATTACCTCTACGGATACGCAGGGTGTATTCACAACCTTTAATCGTGGTGCCGAGCTTATGCTGGGTTATAGCTCCGAAGAAATAGTTGGCATTCGTACCCCCGCTATCATCCATGATCAGCAAGAAGTTTCACAGCGTGGGCAAGAGTTGACGCTTGAGTTGGGGAGGCCCGTTTCCGGGTTTGAGGTTTTTGTTAAAAAAACTGATCAAGCAGGGTACGAAAAACGGGAATGGACTTATATTCGTAAAGATCAATCAACCTTAACCGTTTCACTTGCTGTGACTACTATTCAGGATCAGAATGGCGAGATTACCGGTTATCTGGGTATTGCCGAAGATATTACCGAACGTAAGGAAAATGAAGTAGTGGCCTTATTGGCTAAAGAACGGGCGGAAGCATTAGCCCAGTCCAAGTCGGAATTTCTCGCCAACATGTCGCACGAGATAAGGACCCCGATGAATTCAATCATCGGACTATCTTATCTGGCACTGGACAAAGACATACCTGATGATGTACGGGATTATCTGAAAAAAATTAACAATTCCGCCAATAGTCTGTTGAGCATACTTAATGACATCCTTGATTTCTCCAAACTTGAAGCTGAGCGTTTAACTATTAATCAAAAGGCTTTCATTCTTGATGAGGCGATTGATAATCTTGGTAATCTGTTTGCGATTAGTGCGGAGGAAAAGGGTATCGACTTCAATATAACTGTTGCGTCCGATGTTCCTCATAACTTGATCGGCGACACGTTTAGATTACAACAAATTTTAATCAATTTGCTGAGTAACGCAATCAAGTTTACCAATCATGGCATAGTGACACTTGCTATTACGCTACGACAAATTGATCAGTCGCAAGCCCGGTTGTTATTTTGTGTCACGGATACCGGTATCGGTATGTCAAGTAATGACTATGATAAACTATTTAAACCATTCAGTCAGGTGGATAGTACGATCACCCGGCGCTTTGGCGGCACCGGTCTCGGACTGGCAATTAGTCATAACCTGTTGCAGTTGATGGGGGGCGAATTTTTAGTAACAAGTATACCCGGACAAGGTTCTACCTTCAGTTTCGAACTTGTTCTAGGGGTACCGGTTACTTCCGGTGAGCACAACTCGAAAAAACATGTCTTGGAACTTGCAGATTTAAACCGATTACTTGTCGGTACACGAATTCTGGTAGCGGAAGATGACATCATCAATCAACAGGTTATACAGGAATTTTTGGCTTTGTCGGGTATTACCGTAGAGATGGCCAATAATGGTCAAGAGGCACTGTTATTATTGGAAACTGAGGAGTTTGATGCGGTTTTGATGGATATTCATATGCCGGTAATAGATGGCTTTGAGGCAACGAAGCTGATCCGCAGCCAAACACGGTTTGCAAGGCTACCGATTATCGCGTTGACGGCTGGAGTCACCAAAAAGGAACAGGAACAATGTTTAGTTGCAGGTATGAACGATTTTATTGGCAAACCTATTAATCCCGAAAAACTGATGTCGACGCTGGTGCAATGTCTAAAGCTTGACGAGCTGATTGCCCTAGACATAGACATTGCAGAAGAAAGCTTACAGAATCTGTTAAATATTAATGACTTGCCTGTTTTTGATTGGCGCAATTTATTATTGATGCTGAATAACGATCAAGAGCATTTAACGCGATTGTTACTTGCTTTCATGGAAAACATGAAAGATATGCCTGACGAAATTGAGATTATGATTTCTATCGGAGATTTTATCTCCGCCGGGCAATTACTACACAAGATTAAAGGGACATCCGGCAACATTGGTGCCATGCGACTGCATAAGGCTTCTGAAGCACTGGAAACTGAACTAAAAGAAGAATTGTCAGTAGCTGTGTTCAATACTTTTAAGGAGGTATTCAACCAGACAATGTTTGTTATCGCAACACAGCATCTGCCTGAAGAGTCACTTCCGTCTATCGGCGGTAATATTGAAATGCTAAAGCATGCCGCTGCCGAACTTGATGACCTACTTAAAGAAAATAATTTTATTTCTGATGCCTTGCTGAATTCACTTAAGCCTTATCTGGCCATTGATCAACTTGACTTGTTTAGCCAACTAGCCAAACGGATCAATGCGTTTTTATATGATGAAGCACGTGATATTCTGCGACAACTGGTAGAGCTCCCCGATAATAAATAAATCCGGCAGCATTGTTTGATGCAGAGTTGTTGGACAGTGTTCACTATAAGGCGACGCATTCAAGCGGGTAGAAGGGCTTTCTTTTGGAAATTAGTCTCTACGTGGCTTCTCTGGGGGAGCATGCATCTAAAGTAAGCGATTAGACATTGCACATTATTTGCACTTTTTTTTCAAACTGTTTGCATTTTTCATGGTTAAAGTAGCAACCAAGAGCAGGAAGTCGCTGTTCTTTGAATTTAGCCCATCCCAGTCATCATAGGAATTAACCATGAAACATACAATGAGAATTACCCTAATGGCACTTGCCATATCAGTTTTATTATCAGGTACGAACGTACTGGCTGAAACAGTAAATGCTGCCAGTATTGACACCTTAAAACCTGTGAGTGAAGAAGCCAAAAAGTGTGACCACTTGGACAGACGAGATCGGCAGCAGGCAGAACTTAAATCAGCTCTAAAACTCAGTGCAGGTCAAGAATCTGCCTGGAATGAATGGGTTGGCAAGATCAATGAGGGTCGTAAGGATCGCGATGAGAAGCGAAAAAATGAGGAATCGTTGACCGGTTTATCTGCACCTGATCGAATGGAAAAGAAACTGGCTTTTGCCAAAGAGCATATTGCCCGGGAGGAATTGCGTTTGGCAGCCACGAAGATTTTTTATATCTCACTGTCACCCGAGCAGCGTTTGACTTTTGATAAAGGTTTTGATGTCAAAAAGCATCACAGTCATTTGGGCAAGCACGGAAAATACTGGAGTAAATAAGAGTTTTGTGAGGTGGACGATTTAAGTGCAGTGCTGATTTAGCGATTTATTGGCTAAGCCATCCAACTTTGATTTAACAGGAGTTATCGTTATCGCTTTTTTGCGCAATAAAAAGCCATAAGTGTGTAACGATACCCAACAATGTTTTTGGGGTAGAGGGTCAGTGGCAGGAAAAAAAGCTTGGATAATTAATCATAAGTAAACCCCCAGCTCTGCTGAGGGACTCATAAAGTTTGACAATTACGGGAATCATCGAGAGTCTCCCTATCTGTGAACCGCCTAAAGTTCAAAAGATAAGGAAACAAACGATGAATTCACCAGAGAGTTTAAGTCATACAAAATGGGAATGTAAATACCATATAATCTGGATTCCAAAGTATAGAAAAAAAAGCCTTTATAAGGAGTTGAGGCAATATCTGGGATCAATACTAAAAGATTTAGCCTTACAAAAGGAATGCAAGATTGAGGAAGGACATTTGATGTCAGATCATGTCCATATTCTAATCTCAATTACAGCCAAATATTCAGTATCACAGGTTGTTGGCTTTATTAAGGGTAAAAGCGCTATATCCATTGCACGAACTTTTATGGGGCGAAGAAAGAATTTCACCGGACAAAGTTTTTGGGCAAGAGGATATTATGTTTCAACAGTGGGCAGGGATGAAGTCACTGTACGAAACTATATCAGGCATCAAGAAGAAGAGTATAAACGAATAGAACAACTCGATTTATTTTAAGGCATTGTCACCTTTAGGTGGCATAATTATTAATCCGCTTTGAGCGGTTCACATTTTCAAGCCTCCGGCTTTGCCGGAGGTTTTTGACTGAATCAATAAGCCAGCGTTAAGTTAAGGCTTGTTAACAACTTCATCTTTTAATACATCAAATGCGTTAAAGGCAATAGCTAGACTGAACTTCAAGTTAATAATACAGGCGATAGTCGTGCTGGTGAAAATGCAGACCATAATGGCAATTTGATATTTCACTGCCAGCCACGGTTCACTGCCACCCAGAATTTGTCCGGTCATCATACCTGGTAGAGATACCAATCCCATGGTCGCCATGCTGGCGATAGTTGGATTAATTGCCGCTTTGATGGCATCCCGAAAATATGGACGCACGGCTTCCCAACGTGTTGCCCCCAGCATTAAAAAAGTTGCATATTCGTTCTCGTTCTTGCGAAGAGCAGAATAAAAGCGTTCCAACGCAATGACGTTGCCTTGCAGACAGTTGCCGAGAATCATCCCAGCCAACGGCACGATATAACGGGCATCATAAAAGTGTGTTGGTTGGATGACCAAAATCACCAGATAGGCAGTTGAGAATAGTATGCTGGAGGCAATAGCGGTAAAAGTAGCGAGAGCAAAATAGCGTGCTTTAAGTCCGGCTCGCTTTAGAATGCTTAAATCAGCGACTATTAACATCACCAATATCCATAAGCCGTTCAACCAGGGATTATTAAGTGTAAATAGTGTTTTTAGATAAACTCCAACCAGCATTAACTGAATGCTCATACGCAGGATACTGATGCCAATATCCCTACTTAAGTGCAGACCGATGAGCCAAAGCAATACCCAAGGAAGTAAGCAGAGACCATAGAGTAGCACCATCTGAGGCAGGGCAATATCAAGTGTTTCCATGCCGCTTTATCCCGGTCAATTGACCTGCGTCAAGTTCAAAAATAATACCACAGCGTTCCAGCCATTCAGGGTCGTGAGCTACTGAAAGAACTGTCAGCTGAGGATCCGAGAAAACATCGAATACGGCTTGTTTACTTTGGGCATCTAATGCGCTGGTTACTTCGTCCAGTAGATACAAGGTTTTTCCAAGTAACAGACCACGTGCCAGAGCAATACGTTGTTTTTCTCCGCCGGAAATACGGTTGCTTTGCCGGTTTAAAATATCCGGAGGCAGTTGTAGCCGATGTAATACCTCAATCAGTTGCTGGTCATCAGGTCTATGGTCGCGATGCGCTTTAAACTGAAAAGGTAATAACAGCGCTTCTCGCACACTTTCTGCGCCTAGTACCGGTTCTTGCCCAATGTAAGCGGTACAGTTTCTAATGGTTTGAATAGATGCCGGAGTTAACGGTTTTTCTTGAAAGTAAACGTTGCCAGATTTTAGCGGGTGCAGTCCCAACAAGGTTCTCAGTACACTGCTCTTACCTGAGCCGGATTTACCATATAACACCGCTTTTTCTCCCTGAAAAAGAGCAAAACTGATATTGGCTAGAATGACTTTTTCGTGGGCAGTGACCGATACTTGATCGAAGCGGATGATAGGAGGCATTAAGTGATTATTCTATAGATTTTCAAATAAATAATTTCGATGCTAACAGACACCATTTCTTCGAGATTATTCGAATAAAAAATAATTTATTTTAACGCGGGATTGAGTCAGGCGATAAGCTTTAACAAAAGAGCTTATCGCCTGTTTGACCTTGAAAAAATAATCAGTCTTTTCGCAACTGATCCATAACAGGCAGTTGACGAATACGTTGGCCTGTTGCCGCAAATATTGCGTTGCATAATGCGGGTGCAATTGGCGGTAGTCCTGGTTCACCGACCCCGCCAAGTGGCGTATTGAAATCGGTTGGCGGCAGCAGATGAACCCTGATTTCATAGGGTGCATCATCCATACGGGTGAGCTGGTAGTTATGGAAATTATCTTGCATTACTGCGCCGTCTTTAAAGCTGATTTCACCCAGCGTGGCCAAGCTGACCCCCATAATACAGGCTCCCTCAATTTGCGAACGGATACGTTCCGGATTAACTTGCGGCCCACAATCAACAGCTATATCAATACGCGGTATGCGTAATTTTCCGCTCTCATCGACGCTTACTTCAACCACAACGGCAACGTAAGTGACGAAGCTGTAATGAGCGGCAATACCTAGCCCATGCCCCTTGGGTAGAGTACGTCCCCAACCTGATTCCTTTGCTGCCGCTTCGATGACACCACGAAGACGTCCGGTATCTACCGGGTAAATTTCGGGTGATTCCCCATAATTCCAGGTATCACCAAGGGTGTCTGGATTAATACGGCGTGGAGGACCAATCAGCTCAAGCATGAAATCTTTAGGATCGCGTCCTGCTGCAATAGCCAATTCGGTGACAAAAGACTGGATGGCGAAGGCATGTGGAATATTGTATACCGAACGAAACCAGCCAATACGGGTGTGCGCTTCTGCTTCCGGATTTTCGATGCGTAAATTGGCAATGGCATAGGGCACATTGATGGCACCCATACCCAGTTCTGAAGGGGTTTGGTGCTTGCTGTCGGGCCCAAAAGTAGAGGAAATACTCGGTGCTACGGTTCTATGCAACCAGGCAACTGCTTTGCCTTGAGCGTCCAATCCAGCCTCGAGTCGCTCGATTGAAACGGTATGAAAGTAAGAATGTTGCAGGTCGTCTTCGCGGGTCCAGGTTACTTTTACCGGCTTACCTTTCATAGCCTGCGATAATAGTGCCGCTTCGACGACATAATCAGGTTTGGATTTGCGTCCAAAACCACCACCTAAAAGAGAGACATTGATAGTGACATCGTCTTCGGCCAGCTTGAGCCATTTTGCCACACTCTCTCGAGAAACTTGTGGTGCCTGGGTGCAACTCCAAATCTCACATTTTCCTTTTACTATCCGCGCTGTAGCTGCCGGAGGTTCCATAGGAGCCTGAGCCAGGTGGGGGATATAATATTCAGCTTCTACCCGTTTAGCAGCGCCTTGCAAGGCGACATCAACGTCACCATTGTTGCGAACCACTTTACCCGGTTTACGTGCAGCGGCTTCAAGTTCGGTTTTATAGGTAACAGAATCGTAGGTACCATTAGGCCCTTTGTCCCATTCAATCTTAAGAGCCTTTCTACCCTGAATGGCTGCCCAGGTATTGTTGGCAATTACGGCGATTCCACCCAATGGGTTGAAGTTGGCTGGCATAGGGCTACCTTTAAGTTCGATCACGCTTAACACGCCCTTCACCTTAAGGGCTTCTTTGGCATCGTAATTCAACACTTTGCCACCAAATACGGGTGGGCGAGCGATTACGGCATAAAGCATGTCCTTAATACGGGTATCGATACCGTATTGGGCTTGGCCTGTGACCATGTCCTTACCGTCATAAAGCGCTGTTTTACCTTTGCCGATATAGCGAAAGTCAGCGGGATTTTTCAGGCGTAATGTTTCGCTGGCAGGTACTGGCAGTTTTGCTGCTGCTTTGGCCAACTGACCGTAGCCGAGTGTTCTTCCCGTGGCCGGATGCAGGACATGGTGCTGTTCGGCACGAACCTCCCTGACTGGGACTTTCCATTGTGCGGCTGCTGCCGATTCAAGCATGGTACGTGCTGCAGCGCCAACTCGCCGCATGGGCAGGAAAAAATGGCGCATACTGCGGGAGCCATCGGTATCCTGGTTACCATAACGAGGTTCATTGCCGGGTGCCTGCTCGACACGGACCTGTTTCCAGTCGGCTTCAAGTTCGTCAGCTACCACCATAGGTAAGCTGGTACGAACGCCCTGGCCCATTTCAGAACGGTGACAAACGATGGTAACAATACCGTCTGCTGCAATTGCAACAAATATAAGGGGGTTGTCTACCCAGCCGTTCGGCATGCCATCGGCCCCGTATTTGCCTTTTTCTGTGGGTGGGGTAATTTCGTCGGCTTTAGTCAGCGACGGAAACCCTGCTGCCAGAACAAATCCGGTAAGCGCCATATTTTTAATAAAAGCGCGTCGACTGATATTCGTTATCTCTATGTTACCGTCTACATTACCCAAATTGACATTCAATTTAATAGAATCCATTGGCTTTTTCATGACTTGAGCTCCTTTATTCCGGCGGCTTGTTTAATTGCGCTACGTATCCGGGGATAAGTGCCGCATCGGCAAATATTACCGCTCATTGCCGTGTCAATATCAGCATCGGTAGGATCAGGTTTTTGTTTGAGCAGAGCAGTGGCCGCCATTATTTGGCCAGACTGACAATAACCGCATTGCGGTACCCCTAATGCCAGCCAGGCTTCCTGAATTTTTTTCCCGATGGCATCCTGATCGATAGCTTCGATAGTAACGATTACTTTGCCTACGGCAGCTGAAATAGGTGTCACACAGGCACGAACTGGTTGTCCGTCAAGGTGTATGGTACAGGCTCCGCACAAGGACATCCCGCAGCCAAATTTTGTTCCAGTCAGTCCGACGTAGTCACGCAAGGCCCAAAGTAGCGGCGTATCTGTCGGCAAATCAATCTTATGGCTTTTACCATTGATATTGAGTGTGGTCATATGGTGATTCTCTTTTCGATAGATGGAGTAAAGAGCCGCTGTGCAACATCGTGTAGATGTTCGCGGTGTATTAGTTGAATATTACACGGGTCATATCAGGCAGTAAATACGATTAAGTAACGGTTGATGTTATTTTAATCGGCTGGTTATAGTCTGTTGTCGACAGTCTTTTACTTAACAGGTTACCCTGCCCACCGCGTCTTACCAGTATCATTTCACTGGCGATAGACAAGGCTATTTCTTCCGGCAGTTTCGCTCCCAAGTCAAGGCCTGCGGGGGCACGTACTTTGGCTAAACTGGACTCCGGGAAACCTTCCAGTCCCAAGCGCTCCAATACAAGTTTTGCCCGCTTACGACTGGAAACCAGCGCAATATATAGGGCTTCAGATTGCAGGACTCGCGTCAGGGAGTCGTAGTCTCCTTTGTGATGGGTTGCTATGACAACGAAGTCGCCTGATTGCGGCTGTAATTTTTGATAGCGGCAATCATCATTAATGATACGGTAGGCAGTAGGAAAGTGTTCTACCCTGGCTTGTGGATCATTGACGATCACTTCAAAGCCTAATTGGTTGGCAAATTCACAAAGACTTTCCACGATACGGCCATGGCCCATTAGCCAGAGCAAGGGTTTTGGCATAATGGGTTCTACGTACACCCGCATACTGCCACCACAGGGCATGCCAGCACCAAAAACTTCATCGTTCAGGTCTATTTCAATCATGCCAGGTTCTCCTGTTTCAAAGCATTTAAGCGCTGTTTCTGACACCATGGATTGCGCGCAGCCGCCACCAACCCAACCGGCAATAACTTTGCCTGAGAGGTTGATGAGTGCCTTGGCCGCAGGTTTGGCAGAAGATGATCCCAGTATTTCTACTACGGTTGCCAGTGCGTAAGGACGCCGCTGTTCGCGCAGTTCCAACTGAAGGTCGAGAATATTCTTGATCATGAGTGTTTTTTAAATTTTTTTGAAGGGTTCAAATCTTCCGGTTTGTCTATGTCACAAAGTATGCCCGAATCATTGCAGGTAATAATTTGAAGCTGTTCAAGGTAGCTTTGAATCAGGATCTTGGCACCTTCATCACCCTTTAAAGTAGTCAATTCAGGACCTAGGGCTTGTGAAAAACCTACCGGGTGGCCACGCCGCCCCTGCCAAGAGGGAGCAGCGATAGTTGCACCCAAGCGAAGTGCATTCGCCACCTGACTTATCGTCACTGGATCTATCCACGGCATGTCCGCCAGGCCAATTAACCAGCCGGTAGCGTCGGGGCAGGAGCGTATGCCGAAAATAAGGCTCCTGCTCATACCTTGTTCGGCGTCAGTGCACGTTACAACGCTTGCACCTTCGGCCCGTAATACAGTCGCCAGACGTTTGCTGCCTGGTCGCACTACCGCGAGCACGCTGTCTGTGCCAGCTAACAGGTTGCGGCAGGCTTGTACTGCTACCAATTCGCCATTGGGTAAGATTTGAGTCAGTTTGTCTGCACCAAAGCGTCGACTGGCCCCAGCAGCAAGCAAAATACCGACAATCAAGCTCATTAGGTAGTGGCTATTTTAGCAAGCCAATGTATGTTATTCATTATTTTGTCCGGATTTAGCTTAAGTATACTCTAATTAACTTATCATTATATCTGCTGATTGGCAATATTGTTTGCCGAATATTTACTTTATTATATATAAAAATCATATGGTTAGTATTATATTAAAGGGAAAGAGGTTAAAGAGTAATTACTGTGGTTTTTATTTTGGCATGGATGGGTAATTTGCGTAGCGTCATCAGATGTTTCTTCTGAGATCACTATCTGCTTCCAAACCATAACGACAAAAACATTTTTAAGCTATAATTGAGCCTTTTTTACTGCCTAAAGTGTAGAAGCCGTGTCGAATACAAACAACGATTCATCAACTTTTCAGGGGCTTATTCTGGCCTTACAAGACTATTGGTCAAGTCAGGGTTGTATTTTATTACAACCTTTAGATCAGGAAGTCGGAGCAGGAACCTTTCACCCGGCTACTTTTTTGCGGGCTATAGGTCCTGAACCCTGGAATGCTGCCTACGTTCAGCCGTCCCGCCGTCCTACAGACGGTCGCTTTGGTGAAAATCCCAATCGCCTACAGCATTATTATCAGTTTCAGGTGGTTTTAAAACCATCGCCGGATAATATTCAGGAGCTGTATCTCGGTTCGTTACGTCATTTAGGTCTTGATTTACTCGAACACGATATTCGTTTTGTTGAAGATAATTGGGAATCTCCTACCTTGGGTGCCTGGGGATTGGGTTGGGAAGTTTGGTTAAATGGCATGGAAGTCACCCAGTTTACTTATTTTCAGCAAATAGGCGGTTTGGAATGCAGACCTGTTACCGGAGAAATTACCTACGGTCTTGAACGCATTGCCATGTATTTGCAGGGCGTTAAAAGTGTTTATGATCTGGTTTGGACGAATGGCCCATTTGGTGTGGTTACTTATGGTGATGTATTTCATCAAAATGAAGTTGAAATGTCAGCTTACAATTTTGATCATGCCAATGTTGATTTTATGTTTCAGTGTTTTAATACTTACGAGCAAGAATGCCAAAAATTGATTGAACTCAATCTGCCATTGCCTGCTTACGAAATGGTATTAAAAGCATCACACACGTTTAACTTGCTGGATGCACGCCATGCGATTTCGGTAACCGAGCGCCAACGCTATATTTTAAGGGTTCGTACTTTATCCAGAGCCGTCGCTGAAGCCTATTATGCTCGCCGCGAATCACTGGGATTTCCGATGTTGACAGGGCAAGGAGCATAAAATGACAACAAGCAAACATTTACTTTTTGAATTAGGTTCGGAAGAGCTTCCTCCCAAAAACTTGCTTAAACTAAGCAATGCCTTGCTGGACGGTATTGTTCAAGGTTTACAGGCCGCCGAACTAACATTTACCGCCAGTAAAGCTTATGCGACCCCCAGACGCCTGGCGGTTTTGATTGGAAATCTGTCAACAGCGCAACCGGATAAAACCGTCGAAAAACGTGGGCCCGCGATACAAGCCGCTTTTGGGCCGGATGGCGCACCCAGCAAAGCAGCTTTGGGTTTTGCGCTGAGTTGTGGCACGACTTTTGAGCAACTGGAACGCTTAAAAACAGATAAAGGTGAATGGCTCAGTTTTACCCAAGTGGTTAAAGGGCAGCCAACAGAAGCTTTAATCCCGGATATCATTCGTCAAAGTATTGCCGGATTACCCATTGCCAAAAGGATGCGCTGGGGTAGTTTTAATACAGAATTTGTCAGGCCCGTACACTGGGCAGTTTTACTGTACGGCGATAGTGTTATTAATACGGAAATTTTAGGTTTGGAAACGGGTGTGACTACGCAGGGACACCGCTTCCATGCACCAGAAAAATTGACTATTAGCAATCCTGAAACCTATCAAGACCTCTTGTATCAGCAAGGTAAAGTGATTGTTGATTTTGAACAAAGAAAAGAGCTGATTCGTAAGGCGGCACAAGCCGCAGCTTTAGCGGTCAACGGTATTGCTTACATAGAAGACGATTTGCTGGAAGAAATTGCCGCTTTAAATGAATGGCCGGTACCGATTACCGGATGTTTTGATCCGCGATTTCTTGATTTGCCCGCAGAAGTGTTAATTACCACCATGCAAACCAACCAGAAATACTTCCCGGTTAAAAATGCGGAGGGTGGTTTATTGGCGAATTTTATTACTTTTAGTAATATTGAAAGTAGCCGGCCCGAATCCATACAACACGGTAATGAACGGGTGGTTACACCGCGACTTGCAGATGCTGAATTTTTCTGGAAACAGGATAGAAAAAAATCACTGGCGGATAGGGTTGAAAGTTTATCAACCATTGTTTTTCAAGAAAAATTAGGCACCGTTGCCGAAAAATCGCAACGAGTCAGCAAGCTTGCCGAATTTATTGCCCTGCGTTTCAATGCCGATGTTACCTTGGCAAAACGTGCCGCTTTGTTAGCAAAAACTGATTTAATGACGGAAATGGTCGGCGAATTTGGCAATCTACAAGGTCTTATGGGCCGCTATTATGCACTGGCTGATAACGAACCTGCTGAAGTGGCGTTGGCGTTGGAAGAGCAGTATTTTCCAAAACAGTCTGGCAGTGCTACTGCGAGCAGCCCAATCGGGCAAGTTTTGGCGATTGCTGAAAAAATTGACACGCTTACCGGTATTTTTAGTGCCGGTATGATTCCGACCGGCGATAAAGACCCGTATGCGTTACGTCGCGCTGCCCTGGGCACATTACGCACGCTGATTGAAAATAAGTTAACCCTCGATATTCGGGAATTAATAGCCTTTTCTTCTAAGCTGTTCACGCATTCATTTGATGTTGCCGGTACTCAAACGGCGGTGATTGATTTTGTTTTTGACCGTTTAAAAGGCTATTGTTTGGATAAAGGTTATAGCGCCGATGAATTTGATGCGGTGATGACAGTGAAACCGGTTGATCCTTTGGATTTCATGCAACGCTTGGCGGCTGTTAAAGCTTTTAGACAGTTACCCGAAGCCGAAAGCCTTGCCTCTGCCAATAAACGCATACACAATATTCTAAAAAAATCAGAGTCATCGCCAGTAACGACGGTAGGTACTTTGGTTGAGCCTGCCGAATTGCAATTGTTGGCTAGCGCAAAGCTCGCCGCTATCGCCATTACTCCGCTACTTGCCGAGCATGATTATGCGGCAACACTAACTCGTTTAGCGGCTTTACGCCAAGATGTCGATACGTTTTTTGATAGTGTTATGGTGATGTGCGATGATCTTGATTTACGCGCTAATCGCTTGGCTTTGCTTAATATGTTATCGGAACAGTTTTTAACTTGTGCGGATATTTCCAGGTTGCAATCTTGATGCGGTGTTGTTGGGTTACAACTAGTGCTTAACCCAACAAACAATATTGTTACCCTAAAAATCGGCTTGCGTAAATAAATACTCATGCTTAAAAAACGTTATATTTTACTGGATCGGGATGGTGTGATTAATCACGATTCCGATGCCTTTATCAAATCTCCCGATGAGTGGCTGCCGATTGAAGGGAGTCTTGAAGCGATTGCCTTGCTTAATACACAGGGCTACCAAGTCATTGTTGTTACCAATCAATCAGGTGTTGCGCGAGGCTTGTTTGATGAAGCTATGCTGGGAAAAATACACACTAAAATGCGCCGTTTGGTCAGTGAAAAAGGCGGTGATATTACTGCCATTTATTATTGTCCACACGGTGCGGATAGTGCTTGTGAATGCCGTAAACCCAAGTCGGGTTTACTAAAAGCCTTTGCGGCTGATTTTAATGCCGATTTAACGACGGTTTCAGTCATTGGTGATTCCTTGCGTGATTTGCAAGCCGCCGAGGCTGTTGGTGCTCAGCCAATACTGGTTAAAACCGGCAAAGGACAAAAAACTTTGCTAAATAATCAACAACTCAACATTCTTGTTTTTGAAAACTTATATGACGCAGCAAAATACATTACATCAAGACACGCGGCCTAAAAATTACCTGGGCTCGGTGTTGTTATTTCTGGGTATTTTTATTACCGCCACTATCGTTGGTATATTACTTATTTTAGGTATGCTAACGACCTTTAAAATACGCTGGAAAATAGGTTATATTTGGTGTGCTATTATCGGCTGGATGACCAAGGTTTTTTGCGGCTTAACCTACGAAATAGAAGGGCTGGAAAATATCAATCCACAGCAACCGGCAATTTTATTAAGTAATCATCAGTCAGCATGGGAAACACTGGCATTACGATATATTCTGCCGCCGCATTCCGTTGTCATAAAGCGAGAATTATTATTTCTGCCGATTTGGGGCTGGTCTCTACTCACATTAAAATCCATCGTGATAGACAGGAAAAACCAACGAGCTTCATTACGTGTTTTACTCAAAGACGGTGCTGAATATTTAAATCAGGGCTTATCGGTGCTGATTTTTCCGGAAGGCACTCGCGCCCCAGCCAGGGAAGTTTTGAAGTTTAATATTGGCGGTGCCATTCTGGCTCAAAAAACGGGTTTTCCCATTATTCCCATCGCGCATAACGCCGGTGATTATTGGCCTCGCTATAGTTTTTTTAAATATCCAGGAGTCATCAAAGTGAAAATTGGCCCGATGATTGAAACTAAAGGACGTAAAGCTGCAGATATTAATGCTGAAGCTGAAGGCTGGATAACGCAAGCAATGAAGGCGATGGATTAAGGACTTAAGTAATTTCCAACCTTTTATCTTGAACCGGGCTTACATTCGTATAAATTCCGCATATTGCATTTTTACTAAATAATGGTAACTCACATGAAAAAACTACTACTAATTTCCCTATCCGTATTAATACTTCCGGCTTGCGCTGATAAAAATCAATATGAACAAGCCGTATTAGAACAAATGCAGAAAGAGGCTGATATTAAGGATTATAAAATAACACCTGAATATATGACTAAATGTGTCGTAGATACAACTGCACAAAATATGCCCGGTATTTTTGCTTTTGACCCTACTCGTATGACAGCTTATCGTAACTATACAAAAATGTTGACGTTAACCAATTCTGGAGATCCTAAAAAGACGCTGGAAGAATTGCGTGTTGATTTTGGGTCAGCTAAAGATCTTGCTGAAGCACATACTAATTACACTGAAAGTTTAATGGAATGTTATTCTGCAGTTATTTCAGAATCTGAAAAATTAGCAAAAGAAGAAAAATAAAATCTGTACAGCCAGTGGAATACTTTTAAAGTTCTGCTTTTGTTAAATGGTAATGTAATAATTTTTTTGGCAAAAAACGGAGTATTTACGTTTTTTATTGCTGATCTTGTCAAAGAAATGCCTTGGAAGAGTTGGTCGTCAAACGTTTACCGTCTATTGAGAGGAAGCGCATTGATCACACATTCCGCACCCGTCATAAATAGGCTTGATTAATATTGGTATTTATAATGGGTGCGGAATAGAGATTGTTTTATTTAACAATCCAGCATCAGTCTCATTTTACACGCATTCCTGCAACGGCTCCTTCGTCAGGGCTTAAAATCCAAATATCTTTATCGCCAGGGCCTGCTGCTAATACCATGCCTTCAGAGATCCCAAAACGCATTTTTCTGGGTGCAAGATTAGCAATGACGAGGGTTAATTTACCTTCCAGATCTTCCGGTGCGTAAGCTGATTTAATGCCAGCCAATATATTGCGGGTTTCATCTCCAATATCAACGGTTAGTTGCAGTAATTTATCCGAGTCTTTTACATGATTGGCTTTGATGATTTTGGCAATACGTAAATCCAGTTTGGCAAAATCATCAAATTGGATGGTTTCGGCTATAGGTTCAAATTTTTTCTCGGGTTTAACGGGAGTCTGTTGATCAACGGCTTTTTCCAGGTTATCTTTTGAAGCTTCAACAATCGCAGTAATTTTATCTGCTTCAACCCGGGTCATTAATGGTTTAAATTCATTAACGGCGAGATTTAACAAGGGCTGTAGAGTGGCAGTTGGCCAAGCTTGTGAGTCTATATTTAAAAAGCTTTCAGCTTCCTTTACCAAAGCCGGAATGACCGGTTTAAGATAAGCCGTCAGTAAGCAGAACAGGTTAATACCCATTGAGCAAACATCGTGTAATTCTGTGTCACTACCTTCCTGTTTGGCAATCAACCAGGGCTTCTTTTCATCAATATATTGGTTGGCTTTATCTGCCAGCGCCATAATTTCACGCATGGCTTTACCAAACTCACGGGTTTCATAAAACTCGGCAATTTGCTCGTTAGTGTTGATAAAGTCTTGAAATAAAACCGGTTCCGGGCAGTTGGCAGATAGTTTATTGGCAAAACGTTTGCTGATAAAACCGCTGCATCGGCTGGCAATATTAACAACTTTACCGACCAGGTCTGAGTTAACTCGTTGACTGAAATCATCAAAGTTTAAGTCTATATCATCAATGCCCGCACTGAGTTTGGCGGTAAAATAATAACGCAGGTATTCCGGGTTTAAGTGTTCCAGATAAGTTCTTGCCGTAATAAAAGTACCACGGGATTTGGACATTTTTTCGCCATTGACAGTTAAAAAACCGTGCGCAAAAATCGCAGTAGGTGTTCTAAATTGAGCACCGTTTAACATTGCCGGCCAAAACAAAGCGTGGAAATAAATAATGTCTTTACCGATAAAATGGTATAGCTCTGCACTGCTGTCCAGTGCCCAAAAGTCATCAAAATTCAGCCCTTGTTTGGTACATAGATTTTTAAAACTGGCCATGTAACCTATCGGAGCATCCAGCCACACATAAAAATATTTTCCTGGAGCATCCGGAATTTCAAAGCCAAAATAAGGTGCGTCGCGGGAAATATCCCATTGTTGCAAGCCACCCTCTAACCATTCTGCCAACTTATTACGCACTTCTGCTTGCAAATGACCGGCGCTGGTCCATTCTCTAAGCATTTCGGTAAAATCAGCCAGATTAAAAAAGTAATGTACAGAGTCTTTTTCAACAGGTTTAGCGCCAGAAATAGCGGAAACCGCATTTTTGAGGTCAGTTGGGGAATAGGTTGCACCGCATACTTCACAACCATCGCCGTATTGATCAGCCGCCCCGCATTTTGGACATTCACCTTTAATAAAGCGGTCGGACAAAAACATGTTTTTAACCGGATCATAGGCTTGGGTAATCGTCCGTGAACTGATATGTCCGGCATCCCGCAAACGTGTATAGATAAGCGATGAAAAGCTTCGGTTTTCTTCGGAGTGAGTACTATGATAATTATCAAACTCCACGCCAAATTCAGTAAAATCAGCTAAGTGCTCTTTACCCACCTGGGCGATGAGCTGTTCAGGGGTAATACCCTCCCGATCAGCCTTTAGCATAATAGGTGTGCCGTGAGTATCATCCGCGCAAACAAAATAACATTGGTTACCACGTTGTTTTTGGAATCGCACCCAGACATCGGTTTGAATATATTCAACCAGATGACCTAAATGAATTGGACCGTTGGCATAGGGTAGGGCGCTGGTGACGAGAATTTTTCTATCTGACATGATGCAAAGGATTAAGGGCTATGAAAACAAACAATTAGGTGATTATCGCATAAAATTAACGCTGCTAGAGAATAGAACATCGCTAAAAAATAAATTTTATTAAAAAAACTGTAGAATACTCATTATCTTAAGTGGGTTCAGTGGTTAAAATTGAATTTACTTACAAGTCGTATCGACTAAAATTACT
The DNA here is from genome assembly GCF_022788635.1 of Methylobacter sp. S3L5C. NCBI lineage: Bacteria > Pseudomonadati > Pseudomonadota > Gammaproteobacteria > Methylococcales > Methylococcaceae > Methylobacter > Methylobacter sp. S3L5C. The sequence goes on from NZ_CP076024.1 coordinate 2,945,272, forward strand.
GAGGGAATAAGCATGGGACACCTGGAAAAAACGGCTGTAGAAAATCTTTTAAGGACATTTATTGATCCTAATCATGGTGTCGATCTGGTTACCGCCAAATCCGTTAAAGCCATTAAAATAGACGGTGCCAACATCAATGTTAATCTGGAGTTGGGGTATCCTGCAAAAAGCACTATGAATGACCTAAAAGTCGCTGTTGAGCAGCTTTTGAGAACGCTGGACGGAGTCGAGTCTGTTACTGTTGACGTTACTGTAAAAATTCTTTCTCATGCTGTGCAGCAAGCCTTAAAACCTCAGGTTAATATAAAAAATATTATTGCTGTCGCTTCCGGGAAAGGTGGGGTAGGTAAGTCAACGACGGCAGTTAATATTGCGTTGGCATTGGCGGCAGAAGGCGCTAATGTAGGTATACTTGATGCTGATATTTATGGTCCCAGTATTCCAACCATGTTGGGCTTGTCCGGTTTACCTGAAAGCGTTGATAACAAAACCATGATGCCTAAAATGGCTTATGGGTTGCAAACCATGTCAATTGGTTATTTAATTGATGCCGGTCAGCCGATGATTTGGCGAGGACCAATGGCGACCAACACCCTGCAGCAATTATTAAGAGATACCAACTGGGTTGATGTCGATTATTTAATCATTGATTTACCGCCGGGTACCGGTGATATTCAATTGACCTTGGCGCAACAAATTCCTGTTAGTGGTGCAATTATAGTTACGACACCTCAGGATATCTCTCTAATTGACGCGCAGCGCGGCTTGGGTATGTTTGCAAAGGTTAATGTGCCAATATTGGGCATTGTTGAAAATATGAGTATGCATATTTGCAGTGCCTGTGGCCATGCAGAAGCTATTTTTGGGGAAGGTGGCGGTATTGCCATGTCTGATAAAAACAAGGTGGATTTTTTGGGATCCCTACCGCTGGATATTGCCATCCGACAATGTGCAGATTCAGGAAAACCTACCGTAGTTGCTGATCCTGATGGGCAAGCAGCCCAAATGTATAAAACAATTGCACGTAAGGCAGCAGCTATGTTGGCATTAAAAACCAAAGATTTTAGCACCCGATTTCCCAATATTGTGGTGCAGAATACTTGAGATATAATGTCTACGGTGCGATTGGCCTTTAGCCTAATCCATCGCTATGTAAAAATTAAATAATTTAACAAATCAGGTAATTAATATTTCATGAGTATAAAGTCGGACAAGTGGATACGCCGGATGGCGCAACAGCACGGCATGATAGAACCGTTTGAAAGTGGTCAGGTCAAGGATACTGAAAACGGGCGAGTTATTTCTTACGGCACGTCGAGTTATGGCTACGATGTTCGTTGCTCTGACGAGTTTAAGATTTTTACCAACATTAATTCTGCTATTGTTGATCCCAAAAACTTTGATTCAAACAGCTTTGTTGATGTTAAAGCGGATGTTTGTATTATTCCACCCAATTCTTTTGCGTTAGCTCGCACCGTTGAGTTTTTTCGGATCCCGCGTGATGTGTTGACTATCTGTTTAGGCAAATCAACTTACGCTCGCTGCGGGATTATTGTTAACGTTACACCGCTGGAACCAGAATGGGAAGGTCATGTAACATTAGAGTTTTCCAATACCACAACGCTTCCTGCAAAAATATATGCCAATGAAGGTGTTGCTCAAATGCTCTTTTTTGGTAGCGATGAAGTGTGTGAGACTTCTTATAAAGACAGGGCAGGCAAGTATCAGGGGCAGACCGGAGTTACTTTACCAAAAGCGTAAACAGACTGTCTCTTGGCCAGGATAGCAAAGAGTGATGCTGTTTACGCAGTCTCTCTTTGCGGTGGCAACTGTACAAAAAAACCTGACTCCTTAAGGGTGGCGATAACTTTCATGGCATCTTCCCTCGCTAACTTGCTATCTGGAGATAGCTCTATATTCATCACAAATTCCATTTTTCCAAAACTGCCAAGCAGTGCTTCCGGCACTTTTGAAAAATCATCTTTGTTAACTATATACAAATAAAGGTAGTCTTTTTTCAGGCTTTTATAGATAAAACACTGCATGATATTGAGTAATAATGAATTAAAACAACTATTTTAACCATTTTTGTTTAGAATGCCTCATTGTTAATTTTTACAAATACAGTCAATGAGTAAATCTCCATTCAAATCTAATGATTTTTTTAAATCGGCCTGTTATTTTGAGGCATCACTGGTTTTGGTCGCCATTATTTTAGGGTGGGTTGCTGATATCAATCCGTTTCAAAATATTTATTTTTCGGAAGCAGCCATTACTTATGGCTTGATAGGGACAATACCTTTATTTTTGATGTTTCTGGCGCTGGAAAAAATACAGGGGGGATCAGTCGTCAAAATCAGGGAATTATTGCTGGATACGTTAGGGCCAGGATTACATCGTTATCGTTGGACAGACTTATTTTTACTGGCTGCAATAGCAGGAATAGCAGAAGAATTGCTGTTTCGCGGTGTAATTCAACCATGGATAGAGGGAGCGTGGGGTCTTACAGCAGGATTGGTTGTTAGTAATGTTGTTTTTGGCTTGGTGCACGCAGTGACACCACTTTATGCTGTGTTGGCGGCTTTAGTTGGGTTTTATTTAGGTTTATCTTTAGATTATGGTGGTGAAAGAAACTTGCTAATTCCTGTCATTATTCACGGATTTTATGATTTTCTGGCTTTTGTTGCGTTGATGCGAGTGTATCGCTCCAGTTTGACAGCCTCGACAAAGGATTAATGCGTATAGTTTCCGCAAACGTCTCAATTTACTCCCGAAACTGATGCGGATCCTCCTACATTATGGATTGTTGGTTTGGGGCTATGTTTGGTTTCTTTGGGCTTTAAAATAAAATAAAATCGAATCGAATAAAATACAGCGGAATTAATGTACTGTTAATCTTGCGGGATGTTCGCTCACCAATATCTTTGCAAAGTTAATTTATAGGACATTAATAATTAATTCCAACAAAAACCAATCGCTCCAGTGAGTGAGCAGTCCAGTGAGTGAGCAGTCCAGTAACCGACCATAAAGTACAATAAGCATTTTTTTGTACTCCTTTATAACTTTTTTCACGCGCTGTTATGCCCCAAAAACCATCTCCATTTAAAAGGTCTTTATCATTCCAAAATCGGACGATAGCTTTTTTTTATACGCAAATTGAGCAACAACAACGAATTTTGCAACGCATACGGACGGTTTTGCCTGAAGTATTGGCAAAACAGGTTCGGCATAGTCTTATAAGGGACAAAAAATTGCTGATTTATACGGATTCTGCCGCATGGGCATCACAGTTACGATTTTATAAAAGCGTAATTCTTGCTTCTACTGCAACATTAACCAGAGCGCCCGCTGAAATATTGCAAATCAAAATTATTTCCGGTCAAACAGGGCTTTTTTTAGGGACTGAACGGAAGGCAAAAATACCCTCTATAGATAAAATAGAGGTTATCCGAAACCATGGCCTGACAGTTTCGGATAATCAACTCAGATCTGCACTGCTAAGACTAAGTACAACACTGGAAAGGCTATCCAGTAAGGTTTAACTGGTTTTCTACGCTTTATCAGGAATCCAATCGGGGAGATTCTGCGGAACGCATAAAAGAAATTGGCGCTTCATCTTCATCAGAAAAAGTAACCATTTCCCAGGCATCTTTGTTATCCAATAAGGTACGAAGTAATTTATTATTTAAGCCGTGACCTGATTTATAGCCGGTAAATTCACCAATCAAGCTGTGTCCCAACAAATATAAGTCGCCAATCGCGTCAAGAATTTTATGCTTTACAAATTCATCAGCGTAGCGGAGTCCATCTTCGTTGAGGATTTTATTATCATCAACAACTATAGCATTATCAAGACTTCCACCCAGAGCAAGATTGTTTTCTCTTAGCATATCGATATCTTTCATGAAGCCAAAGGTTCTTGCTCGACTCACTTCTTTAACAAAAGTAGTTGAAGAAAAATCCATCGTGGCTGTTTTCACATGTTCTTCAAAAGCCGGATGCTCAAAGTCAATCGTAAAAGTTACTTTAAAGCCTTCGAATGGATTAAATTCAGCCCATTTATCGTCATCTTCAACCCTGATGCTTTGCTTGATTCGAATATATTGTTTTGGGGAGTCCTGCTCCTCAACTCCGGCTGCTTGAAGCAAAAATACAAAGGGCCCTGCGCTACCGTCCATGATCGGTATTTCTGCCGCATCGACATCAATAATAGCGTTGTCTATTCCTAATCCCGCAAAAGCCGAGAGTAAATGCTCTATTGTTGAAATCTTTACCTCACCGACAACCAACGTCGTTGATAGTACAGTTTCACCAACGTTTTTTGGTGTTGCCTGAATAGTCACTGGTTCGGCCAAATCCACTCTGCGAAATCTGATCCCCGTATTGGGTTCAGCAGGCCGTAAAGTTAAATTTACTTTATCGCCTGTATGTAATCCTACGCCTGTAGCTCTTATGGTATTTTTTAAAGTTCGCTGTTTAATCATAAAATAAATAACGCCGAATGGATTGGCAAAAAATTGCTAATTCTACCACAATTTGATTCCAAAAAAGATATTGAATCTACTTTCATTTTAATTAGGGCAAGGTGGCAATATTTTTTTGTCAAAAAAGACCTAATCTGAGTATTGATAGTTAAGCTTTACTCATTAAATGCCCGGACATTTGGATTAGCTAAACCCGTTATAATTAATGCTAATATAAGCAATGTTTTTTAGTCACTGCCGATATGTTAAAGAAAATCTTTCAACGAAAAATTCCTCAGCAATTTCCTGATTTAACAGGATTACTTGAAAAGCAATATTACGATCAGGTAGCCCAACAACATATACAGTTTGATAACGCGCAATTTTTAGCCTTACAACACTTACAGATTCTTCTTGATCATCTCTTGGATACTGTCAATTATGGCCAAAAATCAGCTACGTATAAGTTATTTTCCGTGCCGCCAGAAAAATGCCAAAGTTTGTATCTATACGGCGACGTTGGTCGCGGCAAATCAATGTTGATGACGTTATTTTATGAAACTTGCCCTATTGAGCAAAAAAAACGCATACACTTCACTATGTTTATGTTGGACGTTCATGCTTTTATTCACAAATGGCGACAGCATAATAATACCGATGCGGTTTCTGCTTTGGCAAAAAAAACCAGATCATCGGCTCTGCTGCTTTGTGTGGATGAGTTTCATGTTACTGATATAGCGGATGCCATGATTTTGAAAAGATTGTTCACTCAGCTTTTTAAGTTGGGGGTATTAGTGGTTATAACGTCTAACCGTCATCCGGATGATTTATATCAGGGTGGCTTGCAAAGAGAACAATTCTTGGGCTTCACCAAGTTGTTGCAAGAAGAATCCAAAATTATTGAACTAGTTACCAAAGAAGATTATCGTCTCATGCATTTATGTTCACTTAAAACGACTTATTATTTTCCTTTGGATACACAGTCGGGCAGCTTTGTGCAGCGAACTTATAACGAATTGACGCATTGTTCAGCACTCAAAACCGGTATTTTGTCCTTGTTGGGAAGGCAGCTTATGTTATCCTCCGTACACGAAGATATTGCTCTTGGTACTTTTGATGAGCTCTGTGTGCAACCTTTGGGTTCGGCTGACTATAAGCTGATTGCTCATAAATTCAGTACGTTGATTATCTCTGAAATTCCCAAGCTATCAGCAGAAAGGCATAATCAGGCCAAACGTTTTATGACATTAATAGATGCGCTTTATGAGTATAAAGTAAAGGTGGTATGTACCGCTGAAGTCCCACCTCAAGAGCTTTATGCCGAAGGTGAAGGAGCATTTGAATTTAGACGTACAGTATCAAGATTAATTGAAATGCAATCAGAGGCTTATTTGCAGAGCAAGCATATTAATGACTTATAAACAGGCTTTATTTACCATGAAGATAGCAGTTGTTTTTGTGCGTATCCTTCGGTAATTATGAATTTTCAAGGTTTTCTGTTTGGTTACCTTCCGCTAACAAGCAGTTGTCTGGCAAGATATTTATGAGGTGTAATAATGGTATTATTAACAACGCCAATTTGTGATTTTGGTAAAAAATCGGTTGATTTTAGCTTGCCGGGTGTTGATGGTCGCATCTGGTCGCTAGAACAATGCCGGGGGAAAAATGGTTTATTGATACTGTTTATTTGTAATCATTGCCCTTATGTTAAAGCGGTGCAAGAACGGATTGTTAGAGATACTCTCGAACTTAAAAAGTTTGGTATTGGATCGGTTGCCATTATGTCGAATGATCCTTCTGAATACCCGGAAGATTCGTTCAATAATATGAAGTTGCTTGCTTCCCGACTTGATTTTGGTTTTCCTTATTTATTAGACGAAACCCAGCAGGTTGCCAAGCAGTACGATGCTATCTGCACACCAGACTTTTTTGGGTATAATAGCCGTCTTGAATTACAGTGTAGAGGCCGACTTGATGCCAGCAGAAAGGAAACCGCTCCTGCTGATACCCGTCGCGACCTTTTTGAAGCCATGAAGCTGGTTGCTGAAACTGGCAAAGGCCCGCAACAACAGATTTCCGGCATGGGTTGTTCCATCAAATGGAAATAGACACATTAAACACACAAACTGAGAGAGTAAAATATGTCAATTCAAAACATGGTTGATCTGGATTTATCAGGAAAGCGGGTATTAATTCGTCAGGATCTTAATGTCCCTGTAAAAAATGGCGAAGTCACCAGCGATATTCGCATTCAGGCCAGTGTTCCAACCATTGAAAAAGCATTGTCTGCGGGCGCTGCCGTGATGTTGTTATCACATCTTGGTCGCCCTGTTGAAGGTCAGTATGACGAAGCATCTTCTTTAAAACCTGTTGCTGAACGCTTGTCAAAATTGTTGGGCAAGCCTGTCAGATTAGAACAGGACTGGCTGGAGGGTATTGTTATTGCACCGGGCGAAGTTGTACTGTGTGAAAACGTGCGCTTTAATGTGGGTGAAGAAAAAAATAGTGACGAGTTAGGCAGGAAAATGGCTACCCTTTGTGACGTTTTTGTGATGGATGCTTTTGGTACTGCTCACAGGGCACAAGCTTCAACCCACAGTGTCGCCAAATTTGCACCGATTGTTTGTGCAGGGCCTTTATTGGCCAGCGAACTGGAAGCCTTGGGTAAGGCATTGGAAACACCTGCCAAGCCATTGGTAGCGATAGTTGGTGGCTCTAAAGTATCAACCAAATTAACGGTATTAAAATCATTATCTGAAAAAGTCGATCAGTTAATTGTTGGTGGCGGCATTGCCAATACTTTTATAGCTGCTGCCGGTTTTGAAGTTGGTAAATCGCTATATGAAGCTGATTTATTGGAAGAGGCAAAACAATTAATCGCTGCTGCAAAAAAAGCAGGCTCTGCCATCCCTATTCCTGTTGATGTGGTTTGTGCCAAAGAATTCTCTGAAACTGCAATCGCCACAATAAAGAAGGTTGAAGATGTTGAAGCCGATGATTTAATTCTGGATATAGGGCCTGATACAGCAAAACAGTATGCCGAATTGATAAAATCTGCCGGTACTATTGTTTGGAATGGCCCGGTCGGCGTATTTGAAATTGAACAGTTTAGCCATGGCACCCAAGCACTGGCAACGGCTATCGCTGAAAGCAGTGCTTTTTCAATTGCCGGTGGTGGTGATACCTTGGCGGCTATTGATAAATACGGCATCAATGATCATGTCTCATATACATCTACAGGTGGCGGTGCTTTTCTTGAGTTTCTTGAGGGTAAAGAGCTACCGGCTGTTGCCATCTTAAAAACACGCAGCCAGTAATAAAACAGGGTATCAAGATTATAAAATCTTGTACCTTGACCCTGTATCCTGTAACTTGTACTGTGGAATCACCTTCAGCCTGATTAGTCGGGCTGATTATTTTTTACTTATTTTAGGTTTAATAATGGCCAGAGTTACTATCGAAGATTGTTTGGAAAATGTAGAAAACCGTTTTAAACTGGTTTTATTGGCTAGCACAAGAGCGCGTCAGTTAAGCCATGGTGCGACCGAGTTCCTTCCTCGTGATAAAGATAAAGATACCGTTCTTGCCTTGCGCGAAATCGCTGCAGGTCACGTCACCACCGAGAATATCAATCTGCTTCATCGTGTTGGTGAAACTCACGACCATAACCCCATTTTCTAATTATCTGCATTAATGTCGAAAATAGCTGACACTATTGGATCAGCACTGCTTCAGGACGAACTGATTCAGCGTTTATGTACCACGTTGTCCAGCTATTTAGATCAAACACAAATTGATGATTGTGTCCGTGCTTATGAATTTAGCGCGGACGCACATTCAGGTCAATTTCGTAAAAGTGGCGAAGCTTATATTTGCCATCCGGTTTCCGTTGCTATCACGCTTGCCGAGATGCGCATGGATGCCAGCGGCATTATGGCGGCTATTCTGCATGATGTCATTGAAGATACCCCAATCAGCAAAAAAGAACTGGCTAGTCAGTTTAGTGAAGAAGTTGCCGAACTGGTTGATGGCGTTACCAAATTAACAAAAATTGACGGTAAGTCGCAAACTCGGGCTGAAGCGCAAGCTGAAAATGTTCGTAAAATGTTTCTGGCGATGGGTAAGGACTTGCGAGTAATTTTGGTCAAGCTGGCAGATCGATTGCATAACATGCAAACGCTAGGTGTCATGCCCGCAGAAAAAAAACGCCGCATTGCACGAGAAACTCTGGATATTTACGCCCCGATTGCCAATCGTCTGGGGATGAATAAAATCCGACACAAACTTGAAGCGCTCAGCTTTGAAGCTATGTACCCACGGCGTTATGTTATTTTAACCAATGCCATAAAAAAAGCCCGTGGTAATCGCAGTAAAATCGTCTCTACCATTGAAAGTACGATAAAAAATCGTCTGGAACAAGCCGGTCTCGATTGTGAAGTTTCAGGACGGGAAAAAAATATTTACAGCATTTATCAAAAAATGCTCCAGAAAAAAGTGTCTTTGGCATCAATTTTTGATCTGTATGCTTTTAGAATTTTTTGTGTTGATGTGGATGCCTGTTACCGCTCATTAGGTGTTATCCATAACTTGTATAAACCGATTCCAGGTCGATTTAAAGATTATATCGCCCTGCCCAAAGCCAATGGTTATCAATCTTTACATACCATTGTTATTGGTCCTTATGGCGTTCCTATCGAGATACAGATCAGAACTCATGATATGCATCGCATGGCGGAATCGGGTATTGCCGCGCACTGGCTCTATAAATCTGATGATGATAAATCTGAAAAATTTCAGACACGAGCCAATGAATGGCTAAGAGATTTATTGGAGATTCAGAAGACTGTCGGTGATTCGCTCGAATTTATTGATAATTTAAAAGTTGATCTGTTTCCACAGGAAGTTTTTGTATTTACTCCGAAAGGAGGGATTATTAAAATACCCAGAGGCGCAACAATCATCGATTTTGCTTACGCCGTACATACCGATATCGGTAATGCCTGCGTATCTGCCAGAATAGATAAACAACTGGTGCCGCTGCAAACCAAGCTGGAAAATGGCATGACCGTAGAAATTATCACGGCGACCTGGGCAAGACCTAATGCGCTGTGGCTTAATTATGTGACTACGGTAAAAGCGCGTTCCAGTATCCGTAACCATCTGAAAAATTTTAAACAGCAAGAAGCGATTAGTTTAGGTAGGCGATTACTGGAAAAAGAATTGCAAACCATGCACCTGAATCTGGAAAATATTGATGAGATTCGGATACAAGCATTGCTTAACGTCATGGCTATACCCTCCATGAACGAGTTAATGGAAGATATTGGCTTGGGCAACAAAATGCCTTTTCTTATTGCAAAACAGTTAACTCAGGATGATATTAACGCCAACATTAAACTGGATGATACCGGCAAAATTCAGCAAACCCCCCTTATTATAAAAGGTACGGAAGGCATGGTGATCACTATGGCAAAATGCTGTAGACCCATTCCTGGTGATTCAATCATTGGTTATTTTAATCCGGGAAAAGGCATTGTGGTGCATCATCATGAATGCCGCAATCGCTCTATTGTCAGAAAAAAGCACACTAACTGGTTGGATGTTGAGTGGTTTAATGAGGTAGTAGGAGATTTTCCTACTGAACTTCGTATTGAAATTCTTAACCAGCGCGGAACGTTGGCGACTATTGCTTCAACTATTTCCGAAGAAGGGTCGAATATTGAAAATGTCACCGTTGTCGATCAGGATGATCGCGTTTGCGTTGATTTAATTACCCTGACAGTTAAAGACCGCGTACATTTAGCCAAAATTATGCGCCGCTTGAAAGAATTATCTATCGTTTTAAAGATTACCCGGGTTAAGGGTTAGTCAATTAAGGTCTGAAAAAAGGCCGAAGACAAGCTATAGCGCCTAGTACCGGTCCTGTGTCTATCCTCAGTGTAACCATAATGAATCCCCCTGAAGTAATTGAAGTCAGCTTAATCTTTACTGTTTATTTTTGACAGGTAGACGTGCTTTTTTAAGCATGTTTTTTATACGTTGTGCGTTAATGATGATAAAAAAAGGTATCGCACCGCCTATTAATGCACTCAGCAGCAATACCGCCACCGTTAACCGAGTCCAGTTAACAGGGTAAACATCGGCTCTGACGGGTTTGCTGATGCCGGGAATACTGGGTAAATCACCATCCCCTCCATCAACTTTTAATTGCGCTTTCATGCCTTTTTCCATGTGTTGCGGTAATTCGCAATGAACCAGATAGGTTTTTTTCTGGCTGGGCATAATCAGGGATGCCTGCAACTGACCTGCGCCGTAAAGTTCTAAATGGAACATGCCTTCAGGGTATATATAACCGGGTAAACCATGAATCATCAGTTGGTGACGTATCTGGTCATCGTTGATAAAGGTAATGTTTATTTTGGCGCAGGGTTTGACATCCCACTCTTGCTGGTCAAAAGCAAACATTTTTCCGGTAAATTTCAACGCATGTTTTTGACCGGCATGAATCGTTATATCGACATTTTCAGAAATTTTGGTGCAGTCACGCGGAAGGTTGTCACTATTGGCATTCATAATCATGCCCTTTTCATCCATCAACATGCCACCATGGTTCATTGCAGCAACCGACTGCATAACGCCCAGCATGATTAAACCCAGCATTAATGCTTTCATTGATTTTGTTTCCGTTTATAAATCAGCACACTAAACACCAGCAGGCCGATGATTAAACCCACAATCAGGCCAAAAATAATAATCTGCAAATAATTCGGTGCGAGTAGACCTGCATCTCCCAGTAACGGAGCAAAATCACCAACACCCCATATCGCCATTTTTTTAGCATAGTAGTCTTTATTAAATACCTGATCGAATAATTCATTGTGCATGGTTGGCATCCCTTGCTCGTCAAGATAAGGCTTGTAAGCCAGTATTGCCATATTACCACCCGGTTCCATACCATCCGTCGTAGTACCCGTTGGCACATGGTCATGAAACATCCAGAGACCGGGGCCATAACTGTGTAAACCATCGTTTTGGGTTTGCAGGTGTAAATCAGTTCGTTGCGCCGGAGCAATATCAAAAACATCACGCGTTATTTGCATCCCAACCGGTTGGTCAACACCATCCAATGCCGTAATGGTGGCTTTATGGCCGTGGATATGCAGTGCCACTGAAGAGCGCTGTAAGTTGGCAACATGCAATTTAATATTTTCATTTTCAGAAGCAATAATCATCCCGTCACGTAGTGTATAAGGGAAAGAATGGCCATTGAGCATGAAGTAGTTTTCAAACGATTCTGTCATGTTATAGTCACGGCCCATGCGTTGCGCAATTAATCTGGGATCATTGGCCGTCTGGATGATTTTTGCCAGTTTTTTATCGACGGATTGATAATGCAAATCATATTCCTGACTGTAAGATTTTTTTACGGCAACCGAAGGGTGGCGTACTTGTCCGGCACCGATATTGAAGGTTTGCAGCCAGTTATCAGGCTGATTTTCTTCGACAATAAACATCCCGCTCAAGCCCATCATAAAATGCTGCGCCGTTTGCACATGGCAATGATAGAGCATGGTGCCGGCATGTCTGGGCTGGATTTCATAGGTATGGCTTTTCCCGGGAAAAACCGCATGTTCTTCCATGCCATCATTATCCTCACCTTTTGCCGTTAGCCAGGGATGATCGACACCATGCAGATGAATGGTGTGGGGTAAATAATGGGTATTTTCCAGGGTGATATAAACCTTGTCACCTTGTTCAACGCGAATAACCGGGGAGGGCGCTCGCAACAAGGGATTAGCGACTACCGAGTTAAAATTTTTAAGCGCCATACCACGAGATTTAGGTGCATAAACCCAAAGCCCCGGCTGAATTCCAGGGGCAATGTTAAAGGTATTAATTAAAAATTCGCCATCAGGGCTTGCGCCATTAAGCTCGACAACTTCCAGCTTAATGTGAATAACATCAGGATCGCCATCATTATCCAGATCGTCGGTCATGGTTAGCGCGTCCTGAGCCAGATTGGTCTGCATCAGTGTTGCCATGGATACATTATTAGTGCCTTTAACCGACGCAGCCACATCATAAGGATTGTCAGGTTCACAAGCCGGTGACTCATCAATGTTTACACCCTCAATTACTTGCGCGGGACGCCATTCCGGATGCTCATTAGAGCAAGGCTTTTCAATACTGTTATTGTCTGAGCGACTATAAACAGTTTCAGGGGGGGCAACACCCGCTTGCTGTTGTAATCCGGGCACCACAAAAACAGCGATGGTAATTAATACAGGGACAAGAAACAGCAGCAGTATTAATAAAATTAGGTGTTTTTTGATCATATACCGATAAGATAATTTTAAAATTATCGCTATTGTAAAGGTCGGATTGATTTAAGCCTAGGCACGTTTTTAAAGCGCTATAACGGGAGCGCTTTAACGGGGTAAGTTTTTACGTTATAGCCATTATTTAACTGCCCAAGGTAGCTAACTGGTTAGCTTTCCAGTTAGCTCACAGAGGCGTTAATTTTACAATCTTGTTATGTAAATCCCCCTTGGAGGAATTTATAGTCAGTTTCGTATATCGACTTCAAGAGTATTCGTTAAATCGCCAGCGTTATCCCTTACACCCGGCAGAGGTTCAAGCCCAAAGCGGCGAGTAATAAATTTGATGATGGAGGTGGTATCGTAGAGTGTATTGTCGATGCTGTGTTTTTTAGCGAATGGTGAAATGATGATGGCAGGAATTCTTGATCCCGGGCCCCAGCGATCACCTTTTGGCGGTGATACGTGATCCCAAAATCCGCCATTTTCATCGTACGTAACGATGATGAACATGTTCGGCCATTGCGGACTGGCTTGTAGTTGTTTGACAAGCTCGGCGATATGCGCATCACCTGACATTACGTCGGTATAGCCAGGATGCTGATTCAAGCTACCCTGAGGTTTGTAGAAAGTCACGGCTGGCAGCGTACCTTTAGCAATATCTGTTTGTAAATCGGTATAATCTTTGAGATGTGCGATGCGTTGTTCGCGACCGTTCGCTGTCGTTGGATCAAAGCGGCTAAAGTAATTGAAGGGCTGATGATGAGCTTGAAAGTTAGCGGCACCTGCGCCGGTTTTATAAATAACGCTACGCGCTTTGTCAGGGCTTTGCATTCCGTCGGTTACCGCTGCATCCCATGCTCCAGCATACCAGGCCCAATTAATTTGCCTTGCCGACAAAGTATCTCCAAGCGTTTTTTCAGTTTGAGGGTCAAGGACAACTACCCCGTTTTTAATACCTGAATCGGCCAACAGCCGATTACCGGTCTTTGCTGGTGGAGTGCCACTGGGCTGAAAGGGTGGTTGAGCCATATTAACAGCATAGTTGCGTTGGTTGGTGTTATCGGCGGGCGTAAAGTTAAAATCACCCAAATAGTGAGGTGCCATCTGCAAAGCACTGGAGGGTTTAAATGCCAACATACCGGTTTTATCGTCAAGTATCGATACTTGGTCAGTCGATACATTTGCCATCGAAGGTGTACAGGCACAGACCAGCCAAAAATGATTAAGAAAGGATCCCCCAAAAGCACCCATAAAAAAATTGTCAGCCAGCGTGTATTCCTTAGCAAGCTGCCAAAGCGCCATGCTTGAGCCGTCATAATAACCCATCGTCAAGCCACCGGCATTGGAAAACGCCGCAAATTGGTTATTACTGCCAACATTAATTTGCATTTGGTTATGATAAAATTTATGCACTAAATCCGGTGAAACGTTTTTTATACCATTACTTGAAGGCGCGTCGCCAGGAGCGGCATCAATTTGAAACGGTTTATTGGGCAAGTCGGCAATAAACGACCAGTTTGGATTGTTTTTGTTCCAAATAGGTGGCAATGAAGGTAGTACGGTTTTGCCATCACGATCCAGTTGCAAATAAGTTTCGGGGTGCTCCAAGGCATTGTGGATGCCATTGGCACCTGGAAATAATCCGTAAAGGTTATCAAAACTGCGGTTTTCGGCATAGATCACCACAATCGTATTGATCTTGTTTAGTGTCGATTCAGCGATAGTTGAGTCTGAATTGATCTGGCCATTACTGGTGCAACCAGTGATTATTAGCACATAACTTATCAATAATACGATAGTGATGTGGTGAAGTTTGACGGCCATACTAAATTCCTGTGTCGACTAAAAAAAAATCTGCTCAACCACGTATTATCCATGTTTCATGAACGAAGCCAGCATCTGTTAGGTAGTGATGGGGTTACTGGCATTGATTAAGCATTCGGATGAATCTTATCTTTCTCGCAATTCGCTGGTTTAGTTTTTATAAAGAATGGTTTTTAGAAAGCACTGGTTTAGTGCGTGCTGGCCCTTTAACTCACTATTTTGGTACGCTTATATTGAGCCTCCAGAACGACTATTATTGGGTGATTATTGTCAGGGCACGTCAGTGGCGGGCTAATAACAATCAAAAAATACAGTCCATTATTGGTATAAATAGTGCATGTTTTTTATTATCAGGAATCAATGTCTTGCGCTACCTGGTTTAGATACTTAAGGAGAAAATTATGATGGCTATAATACTTTCTTTTTTGTTGCTGCTGTATATATGTGTTTAATAAAATCACATTTTAAGGACAATGACCATAAATAGTACTAAATTCGGCCTCCAGGAGGCTATCCGACTACTGGTGAAGATCAATATTCAACCTAAACAGGACGAGGTATGTAGCCTCGTCCTACTTCAAAAATACCAATAATGACTTGTTCAGAATTAACGAACGGTTACATAAAAGTTGAATTATTGGCTGATGGTCCGTTCATTACTATCGAAATATGCATTATTTCAGATCATACTGGTCATCAAAAATCTTATTGTTTGAATTGACGAGGTGCTGAATGCTCGATAAAACCCTGACGATTATACTGGCTGGCGGTGTCGGTTCGCGATTACATCCATTGACTGCCGACCGAGCCAAGCCAGCCGTTCCCTTCGGTGGCAATTACCGGATAATCGACTTTACACTGTCGAACTGCCTGCACTCTGGCTTAAGACGTATATTGGTGCTCACTCAATACAAGTCGCATTCATTACAAAAGCATCTACGTGATGGCTGGTCTATCTTTAATCCTGAAATCTCTGAATACATTACACCTGTGCCGCCACAGATGCGAACCGGAGAGTCTTGGTACTCAGGCACAGCCGATGCCATCCGCCAGAATCTGTACTTACTTCAACGTAGTAACGCCAACTATATAGTCATCTTATCTGGAGACCATATTTATCGAATGGATTACGCTGCCATGCTCCAGTTTCATCGTGATCAGGGAGCGGGATTAACGATTGCCTGCATGCCTGTGCCGCTCCACAGTGCCAGCTCTTTTGGTATTATGTCGGTAGATGATACACAGCGAATTCGGGCATTTAATGAGAAACCAAAACAACCCAAGCCCTTGCCGAATGACCCGCATCATGCACTGGCATCAATGGGTATCTATATTTTCAATATGGATTTACTTAGCCGCGAATTACAAACTGACTCGGGTCTCAGCGCATCAAGTCATGATTTCGGTAAGGACATTATCCCGCGACTCATTGAGACACATTGTGTCTGCGCTTACCGGTTTGGCGGAGAAACCGGGCGCGTAACGCAGGATAAATACTGGCGTGATGTCGGTACAATTGATTCATATTACACCGCGAATATGGATTTACTTGCGTTGGTTCCTCCACTGAACCTCTATCAACCGGACTGGCCTATTCGCACCTACCAAGGACAAAATCCTCCTGCACGCATGGCCCCAGGACCTCTCGGGAAAGAAGGGCAACTGGTCAATTCTCAGCTCGGTAGCGGAACCGTTGTTTATGGTGGTACAGTCAGGCACTCAATCCTGTTCTCGCAAGTCCAGGTCGATGAAAATGCCGTTGTCGAAGATTCCATTTTGTTTGATGGGGTACATGTTGGAGTCGGTGCACATTTGAAACGTTGTATCATTGACAAAAATGTGTGGATTCCACCCGGTGAGCGGATTGGGTTTAACCATGTTGTCGATGCAACCCGTTTTGCTGTTTCGGAATCGGGTATTACTGTAATTCCCAAGGATTATCATTTTCTGGCTAATACTGGATAACATCAGTAATTAATATTCCCATCCACCGGAAACCGTAAGACATGATCCTGTCATAGCTTCCGGGCTGTCAAAAAAATCAACCATTTGACGGTTTTTCCTATTTCATCAGGATATATCGGGCGGCCGTAGGGGATTTGATTCGCCATATCTTGCCGCTCTTCAATGGAAATATTGCCTTCCTCGACCAGACCTGGACAGATTGCGTTGACTCTTGCTTTAAATGGCGCCAAAGCGGTAGCCTCGCTGATCTTTGTTTCGACTAAGTTCGCGTGAAAGGCTACTTTGGTTTCGCCCCAGGGATTTAGCGATTTGATTCTGAGGTATTCCCTTTTTTAATTCGATTTCTATATAATGTTTCTCTTCAGGACGTAGGTGTTTATAGCTCATTTGTAGCCTTTGTAGATCGTTTGGTAGCTGTTTACATTACGCCTATGTCTTGATTCAATTCAATTATGGTGTATTGCTAACAGTTACTTGCAGAAGTTATGCACTTATTATACGAATTCAGGTTTTATTAATTAAATCCACTTTTAAAATATCTTTATTCGCCAAGAAAGGCAATACTGTTGCTTTGTTATTGCCGGTTAACGTATTCATAATTACTCGATATCAATATGTACTTCATTATGACGAAGAAACGGCAACGTCCAAGGTGGGTCATAAGCGGCAGAACGAGAGGGAGAAATAATTTTGTAATCGTGATTGGTTAACCAGGTTGTTAATTCATCCGACTTTAATTTAATGTCTTGTCCAGATAATTCTCCCGAATAGCGAATAACAGCAACTTTTTTTTCGGGTATGGCCTTAATCGATACCTTGCCATCTCCGGGTACCGGTGCTGTTGTTAACGTATAGCCTTGGGGAAGTACAAAAGCCATAAGCCAAATTTCGTCCGACTTTTGTTGAAGGACAGGTGCTGTCATGGCTATTTTTTCAGCTTGTTGTTCCTGAATAACCGGTGCTGTCATGCTTAATTTTTGCTGTTTTTGGTTGTTGCCAAAAATATATCCGGCAAGGCGTTTAAATCCCTTATTACTACTGTTTTTATAATCGCCAATAATTTCAGTTTGAGCTATAAGCAGGGCGGGGTAGTGTCTTATTTGGATGTGTCCGTAATCATTAAGTACTTGGTAATTTGGCTGATCTGCAGATCGTATTCCAAACAGACTACAGCCGGTGAGAAAAAGGGTAGTTATAACAGTGATCAGTTTCTGCATGGGATGTCCTTGGGACGGTTGTAAATCAGTTTAGCCGCAGCGGATTCGAAAAATCATTATAATCCGCGAAGTGAATGTCAATCCAATGTTGTTTATCGAGCAATGATAAAGGTGTAGAGAAATTCTTTAAAACAGTTTGTAAAAGCAGTTTTCTGGTGAGCCGAAAGTAGATAAAAAGACAAATCAAGATATGCAAGTTATAAAATTACCATTCGTTGATAGCATTCTTGTTTATATTGCCCTACTATGACAGATTTTTAGCTACGCCTGGTCGGCATTTACTCAAGTGACAGAATTGGAATCATTTTTTAGCGATAATGGCGCTTTATCCACCGTTATATCAGGTTACCAGCCACGTTCGGCTCAGCTTGAAATGGCGACAGCCATTGCTGATGCGATTAAACAAAAGCAGAATCTGATAGCAGAAGCGGGAACCGGAACCGGCAAGACGTTTGCCTATCTGGTGCCTGCTATTTTATCGGGCAAAAAAGCTATTATTTCGACTGGAACCAAAAATCTTCAGGATCAACTGTTTAATAAAGATTTGCCGGTTATTCGTAAAGCCATAAAAAAGCCTTTTATTGCTGCGCTATTAAAAGGCAGAAGCAATTATTTATGTACCTATCGATTACAAAATGCACTAGCGTCCAATTTGGGTTTTAGTAAAGAAGATGCGCTTGCTTTAGGGAAAATAAAAGCTTGGGCGCAACGTACCAAAGCGGGTGATATTTCTGAAATGTCCGGTGTCACTGAAGGTGATCCGGTTTGGTATCAGGCAACGTCTACCCAAGATAATTGTTTGGGACAGGATTGCCCTGATTACGCTGAGTGCTTTTTGGTTAAGGCACGTAAGAAAGCTCAGGAAGCCGATGTCTTGGTGGTTAATCATCATTTATTATGTGCCGACTGGTCACTACGAGATGGTGGTTTTGGTGAATTATTACCCAATGCCGAAGTGGTTGTTATTGACGAAGCCCATCAATTAGCTGAAACCGCATCCAATTTTCTAGGGATTAACATCGGCGCCAAGCAATTGAATGATTTGGCGCAGGATTCGCTGGTGGAATATTACAAAGATGCGACTGATATACCGGCTTTGCGAACCGCCTGCGAAGATCTTGATCATGAAATTAAAGATTTGCGCTTGGCTTTTGGCATGGAGCTTAAGCGGGGTGAGTGGCAGGATATTGAAAATAATCCAAAAATATGGGGTGGGTTAAATGCGGTTAAAGAGCAATTGCAGCGTTTGACTGATCAATTAATGCTGGCAGCCGTTAAAACCAAAGCATTGGACGCCTGTTTTAAACGCGCAGAGGAGATGGTTCAGAGGCTGGATTTAATTCTGAATGATCATAGTGGCAAATGGATTCGCTGGTACGAGATACATAGGAAGACATTTACGTTAAGTCTTACACCGCTGGACATTGCGGCAGAATTTCATGGTTTTATGCAGCAACATAAGGCGGCATGGATTTTTACGTCAGCGACTTTGAGTATTGCCAGCAAGTTTGATTATTTTTCCCATAATCTGGGTCTTAATAATGCCGCCAGTGCAAGCTGGGGCAGTCCTTTTGATTATCCTAATCAATCCCTTTTTTATCATCCTAAAGGCTTGCCACAGCCGAATGACCCCGGTTTTATCCCCATGATTGTTGATTTTGCCTTGCCGGTGTTACAGGCAAGCAAGGGCAGGGCATTCTTTTTATTCACCAGTCATCGTGCCCTTAATCAAGCGGCGGAAATACTGGGAAAAAAACTAACTTATCCCTTGTTGATTCAAGGGAGTCGGCCTAAGGCGCTGTTGTTGAAACAGTTTAAAGAAGCCGGGAATGCCGTTTTGTTGGGAACATCCAGTTTTTGGGAGGGCGTGGATGTCAGAGGGGAAGCATTATCCTGCGTTATTATTGACAAGCTTCCTTTTGCATCTCCTGGGGATCCGGTGTTAAAAGCGCGTCTGGAAGCGATGGCACAACAGGGCAAAAATCCGTTTTTTGAATATCAACTACCTACTGCGGTGATTGCTTTAAGGCAGGGTATCGGCCGATTGATTCGTGATGTAACTGATCGGGGAGTATTGATGGTTTGTGATCCACGGTTATTAAAGCGATCTTACGGGCAGTTATTTTTAGATAGTATTCCAGCCATGAGGCGGACGCGCGATATAACGGATGTACATGCATTTTTTCAAGAAGAGAAGCAATCATGAAATTATTGGCGGTAGAGACGTCGACTGAGGCTTGTTCAGCCGCATTAATTATTGATGGTGTTGTTAGTGAGCGTTTTGAATTGGCACCTAAAGAACATACACGACTGATTTTGCCGATGATAGATGCATTAATGTCAGAAGCTGGATTGAAGCCCCAGCAACTTGATGCGCTGGCATTTAGTTGTGGTCCCGGTTCGTTTACCGGCGTGCGGATTGCTACCGCAGTGATTCAGGGTATCGCTTTGGGTGCCGATTTGCCGATAGTGCCGGTATCTACCTTGGCGGCAATCGCCCAGGATTTTTTTGATAAAAATAATGATAAGCCTCAAATCGAAAGTTTAAAAATAGCGTCGACAAGTTGCAATATTGCTTTTACGGCAATGGATGCCAGAATGGGTGAGATATTTTGGGGGGTTTATCAATGTAACGAACAGGGGTTTGCCGAATTAATTGGCAAAGAAGCTGTTACGCCTGCTGTTGATGTCGAGTTTCCCAATTTGATAGGTATTGGTGTTGGTTCAGGATGGGGCGTTTACCATGATGCGTTAATTGGGCGGTTGGCAGGTCGGGTTAGTTACTGTGAAAGCGATAATCTACCCAGAGCTGGGGCGATTGCAAGATTAGGCGTGAAAGCCTTCGAGCAGGGTCTGGCAGTAGCGGTTGAACAGGCCATGCCGGTTTATTTGCGCGATAAGGTGGCAAAAAAAGAATCAGAGCGATAATCTCTGCATGCGCTGATGCTATTTAAGCTGGTATTCATGTATTTTTACCCTATTGGTAAGTGATAAAAAGATTTGTACATTGGACATATTCTGCACAGGAAGTCGCTTGGGGGGTTGCGTAACTAAAATCTATAGGTATAATAGCCGGCTATTGAAGAGATAATACTTCAGGCGCGTAGCTCAGCTGGTTAGAGCACCACCTTGACATGGTGGGGGTCGTTGGTTCGAGTCCAATCGTGCCTACCAACATTAAAGCACTGCTAAAGCGGTGCTTTTTTTATTGTAGCAACCAGAAAAATATAAACATGCCCGTAATTACCCTTCCGGATGGTTCCCGTCGTGAGTTTGATCACGCTGTTACAGTAATGGATGTCGCTCAATCCATTGGTTCAGGATTGGCCAAGGCAACTTTGGCTGGTCGGGTTAACGATGTATTGGTTGATGCCAGTACCTTAATCGACCAGGATGCTACCTTAAAAATTATTACCGCAAAAGATGAAGAGGGTGTTGACGTCATTCGTCATTCCACGGCACATCTTTTGGCTCAGGCCGTAAAACAATTATTTCCTGATGCACAAGTCACTATTGGCCCGGTTATAGAAAACGGCTTTTACTATGACTTTGCTTACCAACGGCCTTTTACGCCTGATGATCTGACAGCTATTGAAGCAAAAATGCAGCAGCTGGTCTCTGAAGATCATGCAATTAGTCGTACGGTATTGGGTAGGGATGACGCAGTAAAGTTTTTTAAAGGTCAGGGCGAAAGCTATAAAGCCGAGCTTATCGAATCCATACCGGCAGATCAGGATTTATCCCTTTATCAACAAGGTGGATTTACTGATCTTTGTCGCGGTCCACATGTACCCAGTACCGGTAAAATAAGTGCTTTTAAATTAATGAAGATTGCCGGCGCTTATTGGCGAGGCAACTCTGACAATGAAATGTTACAGCGCATATACGGTACAGCATGGGGCGACAAAAAAGAATTACAGGCTTATTTGCATCGTTTGGAAGAAGCAGAAAAACGTGATCACCGTAAGCTGGCAAAAACGCTGAATTTGTTTCATACCCAAGAAGAAGCTCCCGGCATGGTCTTCTGGCACGAGAAAGGCTGGATCATTTACCAACAGGTCGAGCAATTTATTCGTGAAAAATTACGGGTAAACGGTTACGGCGAAGTTAAAACGCCGCAACTGGTAGACCGGTCCCTTTGGGAAAAATCAGGTCACTGGGATAAATTCGGTGCCATGATTTTTACCACACATTCGGAAAATCGTGATTATGCGATTAAGCCAATGAATTGTCCTTGTCATGTGCAAATTTATAACCAAGGTATAAAAAGTTATCGCGATTTACCTATTCGTATCGCAGAGTTTGGTTCTTGTCACCGTAATGAGCCCTCAGGTACGCTGCATGGGTTGATGAGAGTCAGGAATTTTGTTCAGGATGATGCGCATATCTTTTGTACAGAAAGCCAAATTCAGGATGAGGTATCGACTTTTATTGATATGTTGTTCTCTGTTTATAAAGACTTTGGCTTTGAAGAAGTTATTATGAAATTATCAACACGTCCTGAAAGCAGGGTGGGTGATGATTCGGTCTGGGATAAAGCAGAGAATGCCCTTGAATTGGCACTAAACAACAAGGGCCTGAAATGGGATTTACAGCCGGGTGAGGGTGCTTTTTACGGACCTAAAATTGAATTTTCTTTAAAAGACTGTATTGGACGCGTTTGGCAATGCGGTACCATTCAAGTTGATTTTTCCATGCCGGGTCGCTTGGGCGCAACCTATATTGCTGAAGACGGTTCAAAACAGGTTCCGGTTATGCTTCATAGGGCTATATTGGGTTCCCTGGAGCGTTTTATCGGTATTTTGATCGAAGAATATGCTGGAACCTTCCCTGTTTGGCTATCTCCCGTTCAAGTTATGGTAATTAATATTGCTGGCCGACATGCAGACTATGCATCAAAAATCATGAATGATCTAGAGCAACAAGGCTTCAGGGCAAAAATAGACTTGAGAAATGAGAAGATCGGGTTTAAAATTCGCGATCACTCTATGCAACGAGTGCCGTATCTTGTCATTATTGGTGATAAAGAGTTAGAAGATCAAAATATTACGGTACGTACGCAAAAAGGTGAAGATTTAGGTAGTCTGTCAATCTGTGAATTTGCCGAACGGCTAAAGCAAGAGATTGCGGACAGAAAACAATAGTATTTTTGGAGGATTAGGGTATCGCTGCTAAAAAAGATGAAACGCGCCTGAATGATGCAATCACTGCAAGAAGAGTGAGAGTAACAGGTGCTGAGGGTGAAGCATTAGGTATTATCTCGCTGGATGAGGCCAAACAGATTGCTTATGCAGCAGACTTGGATTTAGTAGAAATATCACCAAACGCGGATCCACCCGTTTGCAAGATAATGAACTACGGCAAATACCAGTTTGAGCTTAATAAAAAACTTCAAATTGCCAAAAAGAAACAAAAGCAAATCCAGGTTAAAGAAATTAAATTCAGACCCGGTACTGACGAAGGTGATTACCAGGTTAAGTTACGGAGTTTGGTTAAATTTCTTAACGATGGTGATAAAACCAAAGTTACCGTACGTTACCGTGGTCGTGAAATGGCGCATCGGGAAATCGGTATGGATTTGCTAAAGCGTATCGAAAAAGATTTGGAAGAAATAGCCATTGTCGAGCAGTTCCCAAAAATGGAAGGTCGACAAATGATTATGGTTATGTCACCAAAAAAGAAAAAATAATAATGATTAAGCCACATTGTTCGCACAGTTTATAGTTGTTTATCAGCGCTGTGCAGACAATGGTAATAATTGTCGAGTCGTTGCCTTGCAACGTCTCTGCACAAAGTAGCAAAGGATCTGCTATTTAAAGGGATCATTTATGATCCCGGTAATTCTTCAGGGCCATGCATTTTGCCTTGTTGGGTTATATCTCAGGGACTTTTTTTATATTATTGGAGCAAACAAATGCCAAAAATAAAAACTAACCGTGGTGCTGCCAAGCGTTTTAGACGTACTGGCAATGGCGGTTTTAAGTGTGGACAGTCGCATCGTCGTCATATTTTGACCAAGAAATCGACCAAGAGAAAAAGACAGTTACGCTCGCCCGCAACTATTCATCCATCAGATGTGCGCATGGCCGCACGTATGATGCCTTACAGTTAATAATAGAGGAGAATAGGAATGCCTAGAGTTAAACGCGGCGTAACAGCCAGAGCAAGACATAAAAAAGTTTTAAAACAAGCCAAAGGTTACTATGGTGCCCGTAGTCGGGTTTATCGTGTAGCTAAACAAGCGGTAATCAAAGCGGGTCAATATGCGTACCGCGATCGCAAACAAAGAAAACGTCAATTCCGCGCCTTGTGGATTGTCCGTATTAATGCTGCTGCACGCATGTATGGAATATCTTACAGTCGCTTGATCAATGGCTTAACAAAAGCCAATGTAAAGATTGACCGTAAAGTTTTAGCGGACATCGCAGTACGTGACATTGAATCATTTGGCAAAATAGCAGAAATCGCTATAGCCAATCAAAGTCAGCCTTAAGAAAGACGCAGTTTTTCATTTCTGAGGCATCTTTATGATGCCACTCGTCTCTTGTTAAAGAGGCGAGTGTTTCAGGATCGTTATCCTGAAACTTATTTAAAAATTCTCCTACCCCTAATCAAAGCGAGCAGTGCAGTGTCGGCTATCCTTGAAGAGATTCTCGCGCAGGCATTACAAGAGCTTGCGGCAGTAAATGACCTTAATCAATTCGATAAGGTTCGTGTCCACTACCTTGGTAAAAAAGGTTTGTTTACCCTACAGATGAAAGAGCTTGGCAACCTTGAGCCCGAGCAGCGACGATCTGTTGGACAAATAATCAACCAGGCTAAAGATCAGTTTCAGCAACAGCTGGAAACTTGCAAAAATCAGTTGGAAAACGTCGCGTTAGCTGAAAGACTAGCTGGCGAACGTATTGACGTGAGCTTGCCTGGACGCGGTCAATCAGTGGCAGGATTACATCCTGTGACTACAACGCTTCGGCGTATTTCTAAAATATTTGCCAGTGTCGGCTTTAAAGTGGTTGAAGGTCCTGAAATCGAAGACGATTATCATAACTTTGAAGCGCTTAATATTCCCAGTTCTCATCCGGCCAGGGCAATGCATGATACGTTTTATTTTGACGCCCATATTCTTCTAAGAACGCATACATCCCCAGTGCAAATTAGAACGATGGAATCCGAACAGCCGCCATTAAAAGTGATTGCGCCTGGTCGAGTTTATCGTTGCGATTCAGATATTACGCATACCCCCATGTTTCATCAAGTAGAAGGCTTTTTGGTTGATACCGATGTCAGCTTTGCCGACTTGAAAGGTGTGGTTTACGAATTTCTTCGCGCATTTTTTGAAAAAGATATTCAAGTACGATTTAGACCTTCTTACTTTCCCTTTACCGAGCCTTCTGCGGAAGTTGATATTGAATGCGTTATGTGTAATGGCGAAGGCTGTCGCGTATGTAGTCAAACCGGATGGTTGGAAGTGATGGGTTGCGGCATGATTCATCCCGAAGTTTTTAAAGCAGTTAATATTGATAGCGAACAATACGGCGGCTTTGCTTTTGGTATGGGTGTCGAACGCCTCGCAATGTTGCGCTATGGTATTAATGATTTACGGTTGTTTTTTGAAAATGATCTTAAATTTTTAGAGCAATTTCATTAAGTTGTTGTTACACAGGAAAATTTGAATCATGCAAATTAGTGAAGCTTGGTTAAGATCGTATGTTAATCCGGCAATCAGTACTGAAGAACTGGTTGAACAGTTAACAATGGCAGGACTGGAGGTCGGATCTGTAGAGCCCGCCGCTGCAATATTCAGCGGTGTTGTTGTTGGTGAAGTCATGTCTATGCATCAGCATCCTGATGCCGATCGCCTGCGTATTTGTCATGTGGCTGTAGGTCAGGCAGAGCCTTTACAAATTGTCTGCGGTGCAAGTAATGTCCGTGTCGGCTTAAAAATCCCTGCGGCATTAATCGGTGCCATCTTGCCGGGTGATTTTAAAATAAAAAGATCAAAGCTGCGTGGCGAAGAATCTTTTGGCATGTTGTGTTCAGAAAAGGAATTGGGGTTGGCGACGGATGCCAATGGTTTAATGGAATTGGCCGATGATGCTCCTGTTGGTGTTGATATTCGTGACTATTTATCACTTGATGACAATATTATCGAAGTTGATTTAACGCCTAACAGAGCTGATTGTTTATGTGTTGAAGGTTTAGCGCGTGAAGTCGCAGTTCTCAACAAGATGGATTGGACCACGACTCAGATTGATAGTGTTACGATTGGCTGCCAAGACGTCTTAAGCGTATCAGTAGAAGCGACAGAAGCCTGTCCTCGTTATCTGGGACGCTTGATTAATAGTGTAAATGCCAAAGCAGTAACACCACACTGGATGCAGGAGCGTCTTCGTCGTTCCGGTTTAAGAAGCCTCGGGCCTTTGGTCGATGTTACTAATTATGTATTGATAGAACTGGGACAGCCTTTGCATGTATTTGATACGGCAAAGCTGTCTGGTGGTATTACCGTCCGTTTGGCTAAAGCCGATGAAGCTCTAACATTGTTAAATAATCAGGTTATTAAACTTGATAATGAAGCTTTGGTTATTGCCGATGACAAGCAAGTTCTGGCACTTGCCGGTATTATGGGTGGCAGTGATTCTGCTGTTAATAACGATACCCGGTCAGTATTTTTGGAATGTGCGTTCTTTGCACCTCATGCGATAGCTGGCAAAGCCCGTCGATTTGGTTTACATACCGATTCGTCACATCGTTTTGAGCGAGGCGTTGATGCGACTTTGCAATTAAGAGCCATTGAGCGTGCTACGCAATTAATCATTGATATTACTGGCGGCGAGCCAGGTCCTATTACCGAGGTAACAACTGACGTGGCTTTGCCACAACGCCAGGCGGTCTTGTTAAGGCGAGAACGCATAGCGAAAACGCTGGGTATTGCCTTGGCCGATGAACACGTTGTTGATATTTTTCAACGCTTGGCAATGGTTGTCCAAACACAAACCGATGGCTGGCAAATTAGTCCGCCGGGTTTTCGTTTTGACATTGCTATTGAAGCCGATTTAATTGAAGAAGTAGCCCGCATCTATGGTTATAACAATTTACCAAGCAGTAGCTTGTTAATGCGTTCCGAATTAAGCTCAGTTACTGAAGCATTACTGGAAATTGACAGGGTTAAAGATTTACTGGTTGACAGAGGTTACCAAGAAGCAATTACTTATAGCTTTGTTGATGAAGATATCCAAAAAGCTATCGCCCCTGAAATGGACGTTATTCGCTTACAAAATCCGATTTCTTCAGAGTTGGCGGTGATGCGCACGACGCTTTGGTGTGGCTTGTTAAAAGCGGCTCTTTACAACACCAATCGTCAGCAAAATAGGGTTCGACTATTCGAAGCGGGTCTACGTTTTATTAAAAAAGACGGTGAAACGCAGCAACAGAAAATGCTGGCAGGTTTAGTTTTAGGCGATGTTTATAGCGATCAATGGGGCGATAAAGCCCGTAAAGTTGATTTTTTTGATATGAAAGCCGATATAGAAGCAATTTTTACATTAACTGGTTGTCAGGTAAAATTTTCATCGGCACAGCAACCGGCATTGCATCCCGGACAAACCGCTGAAATTTTGACATCCGATTGTGAAACAGTCGGATGGATGGGGATGTTGCATCCAAATCTGGAAAAACAATTAGGCTTTGACACTCAGGTTTTTTTATTTGAACTGGATCAAAACCGGTTACTTAACAAGCGTATTCCTGTCTTTAAATCGCTGTCAAAGTATCCATCCGTAAAACGTGATTTAGCATTAATCGTTAACGAAGATGTCTCTGCGAGTGAAATCGTCAACTGCATAATGGCCAGTGCAGAGCCAGCTTTGCAAGAGGTCGTTATTTTTGACATATACCGTGGTAAAGGTGTCGAAGAAGGCAGTAAAAGTATCGCCTTAACGTTAGTTATGCAAGATTATAAACAAACACTAACAGATCCTGAAATAGATGCTATCGTTGGCAGGCTGTTAACCCTATTGAACACTGAAAAAAATGCAAGGCTGAGGGATTGATTTATGGCATTAACAAAAGCAGATTTTGCCGAAAGGCTGTTCGACGAGCTAGGCTTAAACAAGCGCGAAGCAAAAGAAATGGTGGAGCTGTTTTTTGAAGAAATCAAAAGTTCTTTGGAGCAGGGTAAGCAGGTAAAAATTTCTGGTTTTGGAAAATTTGAACTTCGTGATAAAACCAGTCGTCCGGGTAGAAATCCAAAAACTGGAGAAGAAATCCCCATAACTGCCAGGCGTGTGGTAACATTCAGGTCCGGACAGAAACTTAAGGCCCGAGTAGAAACGTATGTTGGAGTCGAGCAATAAGAATGAACACCCAGCCATACCTGAAAAGCGTTATTTCACAATAGGTGAAGTGAGTGAGTTGTGTGGTGTTAAGCCACACGTACTCCGCTATTGGGAGCAAGAATTTACCGAGTTGAGTCCGGTAAAAAGGCGTGGTAATCGTCGTTATTATCAGCATCACGAAGTCCTGATGATACGACAAATAAGGGCATTGTTATATGAGCAAGGCTACACAATCGGTGGTGCCAGGGCACATTTAATTAGTGATAGTACAAAAGAAGACGTCAACAAGTCAAAGCAATTAATACGCCAAATGATTGCTGAACTTGAAGATATTTTATACTTACTTAAATAGGCGCTTACAGTTAAGCGTATTATGTAGTATAATTTGCGCTTAGTTGTTAGGGATTGTGTTCACAATCCTTTCAGTTTTATACAATTATTTCAATGTCGGGGCGTAGCGCAGCTTGGTAGCGCACTTGTCTGGGGGACAAGGGGTCACAGGTTCAAATCCTGTCGTCCCGACCAATTGAAACAATGACTTACGGGTATTTTACCCTAGTCATTTTTATCCTCTGTAGTAAATTTGTCACAACTTTTTGAATTTTCCGCATATTCCTCCAAGTGTCGACTGGATAAATGAGCGTATCTCAGCACCATACTCAAATCAGCCCATCCTCCTAATTCTTTAAGTATATGTAATGGAGTTCCATTTTGGATATGCCATGATGCCCATGTATGTCTTAAATCATGCCACCGAAAATCTTCAATGCCAGCGCGTTTTAATGCGTTACGCCACGATTTGGTGCTTGCATCATTAACTGTTTTACCTTTAAATGTAAATACCCGTACAGGATGCTTACCAATTTGGCTACGAATAACCGTGAGCGCATCGTCATTTAAAGGAACGGCTATGGCTTTCTTGCCTTTTGCCTGGTCAGCATGAATCCACGCACAACGCCGTTGTATATCTATTTGTCGCCATTCAAGCTTGGTGACATTGGATTCTCGTAATCCTGTCGCTAATGTAAACCGCATCATTGCTTGAAGGTGGTCTGGTAACTCCTTCAATAAGTGAGTCGCTTCATCATGAGTAAGCCAGCGGACTCGACCTGACGGCTCTGGCAATAAACGAATACCAGGTACAGAATCAAGCCATTCCCAGTCATTTTGTGCACGGGTCAGAATAGACCTTAATATTGCAAGCACCCGATTGACAGTTGAATTACTGACACCTGTTTGCTTTTTAGCCTGTTTTATCTGGTCTATCATGGCCTTATTTATCTCATCAAGTCGGTTATTTTGCAAATGCTCATTAAGCCATCGCAAGTGTACCTTATCTGTTTCGATGCTTTTTTTGTGGCTTTGTTCAGTTAACCATCTGACGACGGCTTCTTGCCAAGTATGGCGGGGTTTATCACCCAAATTTTTAACTCGCCACGCCTCTGCTTTTAATTGATCATGTAATTGTTGTGCCTCCTGTTTTATTTGAGTCCCAGTAGTTTGTTGTACTCTGCGTCCGTCAGGTGCGGTGAACTGAATCCACCACGTTTCTTTTCGCTTGTAGATTGACATGGTTTTTTATCCTCTTGCGTCGATTTGTCAATCACTTGCAGTTCTCGCCGGGGTTCAGAATAACGCCCGGACACCCAATCAGCAAGATGTTCTTTAACAAAAATCCAGCATTTCCCTGCCTTTCTTCCCGGTACCTGTCCAGCCCTGGCTTTACGGCGTAAAACTTCTGGGTTCATTTTAAGAAAGCTGGCGGCTTCATTTAAATCTAGCGTATTCACATTTTCTCCGGTGCAGTATTGGGTCACACACAGTCTATGATGCTGTCACGTACGATTGGCTAATCAACAAATATCAGATATTTTGCAATCCATTTTAAAACGCCATGATTAATTAAAAGTCTCTACTTGTTTCGGTGACCTTAGTTTTGCAAACACAGCAACGCTCTACATTATATTCGCGTGCATTTAATAGAACCGGTGCGCGACAATGGTGACATTTGATAATATGAGTTATACCGCGTTGCAAATCTCTTGCGACTACCCAGGCCGCAGAAAAATCAAGTTGACTGACGGGATATGATTTTTTATAAATATCAAAAGCGTTAATAATGATCCGGATGTCGCTGTTCTGGCTTCTAGAGACGACTTTTTCAAAGCAAACTGCAAACAATGTCACCTCTTTGTACTTTTTGAGCGTCCTGGTCAGTCCTTGCGTTGAATATTTTAATGCGCCCGGATGCGCAGAGCAGCCATGAAACTCCCGATAGGTTTTCCGAAGCAGTGGTTTGGATAAGCCGGTTTCCCGATGAACAATTGAAACTCTGGCATGACGTTTCAGTAACTCCAGTGCCAATAACTGTTTATTGATGGTTTTTAACATACACCACCTCATTAGAGTGAGCCACTGAGACCTAGCAGTACATCCACCACGTCACGGCGTTGGGTGGTCATGCTATGGATAAAGTGAGTCGTAAAGCGTGGCGAAAAGCATAACCATCCGGATTGGGCAATATGCCGAATGTCTTCAATGGATAACTGGGTGAGAGCTAAGCGCATGTCGTCTTCCCCAATACCCATCGTCAACTCCGCCAGCAGTGAATTTTCTTTAGCTAATTCACGGGCCTTGATCAACCAGGCTACATTCAGCTCATAAAAATCTACGTCACAGGCCTTGTTTGTAAATAGTGGCCGTTGTTCAGAATAATCGTCTGTATTTTTAAAGGGCCATTGTATACAGGCTTTGATAGAAGAACTGACGTTAGTTAACTGTAAATGCTGATTTAGAAATTCGCTGCCAAATTCTGTTATCAATGGCTTTATAAAGGCCTGAAAAAATTCCTCAGCAAAGTTGTCAACGCCAGTAAAATCTATCGTCAGTGGTTGACGATTAACGAAACATTCACGGGCTAATCGTGCCAGATTACTGCCATGACAAGGTTGGTGTGTTTGTCGATCGGTGATGCTGCTAACAACGATATACACTTAAGTTCTCCTAGTCGGTTATAAAGATTCACTGGTTAAGCTGGTTAGGCGTCAGTGATCCTGATTTTTAGTGTTTTTTCGGGGCTTAACGGTCATCCATCGTCGCCGTCCTGATTTATCTGCCCAGACAGCGCAGATGGGGCATTGCTGAAAAGGTTTTGGCATATTATTTACCACCACATAACGGGCTTGGCACTGTGCGCAGTGCATCAGGCTCATTACACCGGCAGTCAATTGTCCGAACAACTGCCAGGCACGGTTGATATCCAGTAAAATAGCATGGGGAGCATTCGCTTCCCGCTTGCCGGGATTAGGGTTAGTTGTAACGATACGGCAATACAAGTCATATGCAGTAATGAGTATCTCAGCATTGCAGGGGACTTGGCTTTGCTGTTGCTGCTGTTGAGAAAAATCGTGGATAAGGCCAAGGAAAATTGAGGCATGACAGTTATGTACCGAGGATCGTACAGTCCAAAAGGGATCATAAGGCAACATACCTTGTCGGGGTGAGCGCTGGTGAATAGTCTTGTAAAGACGTATGGCGGTTTTTTTGCCTAGATGACAGACAGCACAGACGACCGGTGGCCGAGCACCCAAGCTATAAAGTTTATCGGCCAGGACTAAGTAGTGTTTGAACGGTAATAAATTATTTAATACAAAACAATAAGTTGCGATAAAATAGGCTATTGAAAATCAAATAACAGCCTATTGGCGTATAAAATGCTGAATTTAAGTAACTTGCTGATAATTATGATTATTATTTTCATCGAAAAGGGCTTGGCAAAAGCTACCTCCCGGATAAGCGCCTCAGCTTTCAAATTCTCGTTGGAAAACTCCCGATGAGAAAGGTATTTTCTCCACAAATGAGCATCGGTCAACGCGATATTGCTGATATCAAAATAGATGTTTCCTCCCGTGATGACATTCCGATCATCTTGCTGGGCTTGCAACACATTTATACGACTCAGCCATTAAGGGATGCTGTTTTTAAAATACTGGAGGATGTGGTGCCTACTAAAATTGACGCCGAAGTGACAAAAATCGTTGCCATCGACAAAGGCCGCCCCGGTATGAATCAATGGTCGATTTTGGTGTTAGGATCGCTACGCGTAGGACTGAATACAGACTATGATCGCATTCTGGAGTTGGCCAATCAGCATAACACCCTACGTGAAATGCTCGGTCTTGGTTGCTTTGATGCCGACAAACGCTATCGCCTGCAAACCTTGAAAGACAATCTCAAGCTGTTTACGCCAGCGATCATGGCGCGTATTAGTACTGAAGTTATTCGAGCCGGCTATCAATTACTGGATCTGGATATTCATGCGCTGATCAGAGGCCGTTGCGATTCTTTTGTGTTAAAAACCAACGTGCATTTTCCAACCGATATCAGTTTACTGCATGATGCGATCCGGATTCTGATTCGGACGTGCGTCAAATGGAGCTTGCAACATGCCTTGCCTGAATGGCGATTGCATAAGCACAACCTGTCTAAATTTAAAAGGCGGTATCGCACGCTGCAAAAACTCAAACATTCCACGTCAAAAAATGACGCTATCAAGGCCGCCAAAGCACTTGAGATCAAACAGGCCTACCAGGACTATATTGATTTGGCAGGGTTTTATCTTGAGCGCACTAAAGCCAGTATGTTGACGTTAAAAAATCACTTTCACATACCAGAAGTGTTGCTTACCGATCTGAGCACTTTTAGCCTGCATGCCGAACGTCAAATCGAGCAGATTAGACGTCGCGCTATTCAAGGAGAAACCATTCCCCATGATGAAAAAGTCTTTTCCCTGTTCCAGACCCACACCGAATGGATCAGCAAAGGCAAAGCCGGAGTCCCGGTTGAACTGGGCTTGCGGGTCTGTATCATGGAAGACCATCAGGGCTTTATATTGCACAGTCAAGTCATGCAAAAGACTACCGACGACAAAGTCGCCGTGCCGATGGTTAAAGCGACTCAAGTAAAATTCCCAAGTTTTAACGCCTGTAGCTTTGACAAAGGTTTCCACAGTCCGGCCAATCAAACCGACCTGAAAGCCCTCCTTGAGCAAGTCGTTTTACCCAAAAAAGGCAAGCTATCCAAAGCCGACCAGAATCGTGAATACACCGCGGAATTTAAACAGGCAAAAAAGCAACATTCCGCCGTAGAATCGGCTATTAATGCGTTAGAAGTACATGGGCTGGATAAGTGCCTTGATCATGGCATTGAAGCCTTCGAGCGTTATGTTGGCTTAGCCGTGTTATCGCGTAACATTCAAAAGCTCGGCACAATTAAACGCGACATGGAACGGCTAAGGCTTGTTAACGAGCAACAAAAACTAGCTGCCTGACGCTTTTTTGAGAACAGCCAACAGGTTATCCACAGGAAAGGTGCGCTTATAATTTGTGATTATTAGAAATAATTCTGAAAAACTGATGGTAAATCAGAAAATAAGTCGTTTGTTCCACTCCGGAAAGATTTTTCCAAAAAATATTTCCGGATGTTGAGCTGGTTTTTTTGAAAAGTGGCTTTTTCGTTCAGGCACTAAGTAATAGCCCTGGTTTGACAACTTCGTCAAGCGTAAGTGAATCATTGCGTTTCCCTCCCTGTCACTTTAGGCAATGTCAGCAAAGCCGCGTGTGTCGCTAACGAAATATTTTTGGGCGTATCCATGGGTATTACCGTCACCACCGTTCTGGCAATACTGGCTAATTCCCGAATATTTTCCACAGAAAATTCAGCAATTTCTTCTATTTGTTTACGGTCAACACCAAATCGCCACGCAGCTTCCATGAGATTGTTTCTGGCACATTCACGTGCCAGCATTAAGTATTCAAAATTCAGGTGAGCAAGATCTTGTTCGAGAGTGGACATGATGTAGTTTCCTCGGCTAAATAACGATAGTGGGTTTTATGGTAGAGGGGCATAGCGTATTTGTCCCGAACGAAAGGTTGCTGTAGGGAGTACACAAAACGCGAGAAGACTCATGGTTCGGGAGATTACGAATTTTTGAAAAAATCCCAATAGGTATAATTGGTTCTTGAAATGCCTGGGTGTAAGCTAATTTAGGCATTATGCTTACAAAAAAGCATGGTTCACTTGTATCTACCGGCTTTATAGCTATGCTGTTAGATAAGACTACAAATAAGCCGTTACTGCATGATCCGTAGCTGGCTTCTAAAATATGAGTCATCTGATTTAATGATCCAATCTCAAACTGAGTGCTCATTGTTATCTCCCGCAAACTTAAGTTATGGAGGTACAATTTTATGAATCCATTGCTCAGTAACCAGATGCAAACCCCCAGTAACCTGGTTGGAGGTAGTTTGCGTGAAGTGATTCAGTGTCTGATTGACTGGCTTGAGAAGGAGCCTAGCGATGAGAAGTCGCATCGTCTATTGCATGCCTTAGCGAATGAATCGCTCAAAAAAGCCGGTTTCGAAGACCGTAAGCGACGCTTTACCGCTGATGAACTGGTGGCTGCTGCAGGGGAAATACCTGTACCCGCCGATGCCAAAAAATGGCTTGATTGGCCAGGGTCTTTTTCAAATTACTGGCAGACCCGAGAGCTCCAAGTAATAGAATTTGCCAGGCAACAAGGATTACAGTTTTATCCCAAACCGGAACGTATTAGTACCAAAGGCGGACCGGGGAACTTTGTTACTTTTTGCATTAAAGCACTGCCTATTCCTGAAATGAGCGATGAGGAGAAACTGTTTCAGTCGCAACAAGACAGGGACTCCGGATTACAGCAGGCCTGTTATGAAACGGCCTTACTCGGTGAAGTAAAAACATCCTGGTTGGTAAAAGGATTATTTCGTGATGGTCAGATACACTTAAAACGTTGGCATATTGGCTTGATCTTAACGGGTATTAGTGTGACTGCATTAGTCTATGTGAGTTGGCTCGCACTCTCTGTACCTCAACCAGTTACTACGCGCGACTTAACTCTGTTTTTAAGCATTTTTGGGCTGCCTTATCTCGTTTGGACTATGGTTATCAGGCCTTGGGTGCGCCTTTTCGATGACCGTATTGTGCTTGCGCATGATCTATTGGTAGACTTTAATGAAAAGCCGGCACAATTTGAATTATTAAAAGATGGCGAGTTAAGGCTCATTCGACTGGTTCGTTATTCCGCTTCTTGTCCAATCTGCGGTGCTACTCTTTATCTTAAGGATGGTGCGCCTGATTATCCGCGCCGCTTGGTTGGGCGTTGTCATGAAAGTCCCAGGGAGCATGTGTTCAGTTTTGATCGCGTGACGCGGAGAGGAAGTATCTTGAGAGCGAAGTAATTGAAATTTTCTTATTGATTATTTTTACATTTCAGTTAAAGAGTTCACTCAAAATAACAACTAAGGAACGAGCACGAAATAACTTGAGCAACTTATAAAATTGCCGATTCAGGCATGGCGACATAATTCCATTGCCTCAGATGCTTATCAAATACAATTCGCATTGATTCTTTAAACCCTGCCATAACTTTTCTGCCTGTTTCATAAACCCTATTAAAAATACAGGCAAAGACTTTTAAGCCTGTTTTTGTTGTTGTTTTTTCTATTAACTCTTTCATAAATAGATGGCTGGTTAAAACCATGCCAGACATGGCGCGAGTAATATGAGGGAATACCAGATGCTCAATAGGGTTCCATTTAGACGTGTACGGGGGATAATGCGCTATCCTTATTTCAATGCCAATTTTTTCCACTAATGCCTGTAAATCCTGCTTGAAAATATAGTGTCTGGAGGAGTTACTACCGCCGCCATCCATTAACATTAAAATGGATGTTGCCAGTGGATAATACTGGATGCCATAGGTGTACCACCAGTGCCGAATCGAATCACAGGAAAACTCGCTGGTGTCACGACTCGTCCCAATGTTAACGTAGGCTTCGTTGCGGTCTATGTCATAAAGTGTATGAGGTACGCCTACACCTTCGGCTAATGAAGGAAAATCATGATCAAAAACCTCGATAGTTTTAGTCGTATAGACCTTACCTTCGCGAAACAGATCACCTATCAATTCCTTTTTTTTGCTATCCACGCTGAGAACAGGATTGCCCGTAGCCGTATATAAATCCCTCAACTCAGCGATCCGTTCAAACTGGGCGTTGCGGTTTATATGCCCGCCAGTCGCTTTGTTTTTCAGGGCCTTGCGCTTCACATAACTATTCTTTTTTAATAATTTCCTGACAATATTACGACTGACTTTAAAATTCTCTTCAGCCAATAGAGAGCCAATTTTGGCACAGGTCAAATTTGTCCATTTTTTCATTTCATCCATCGGATCACCTGCCGTATGTTCTTTTAAAATAGACAAAAATACGTCATTAATATCTGTTTTTTTTTGAATAATTTGTTTTCGGCCACCGCCCGCTTTTCTGTCCCGTCTTTTGGGGATAGTTGCCTTCTCTTTCAGTTCATTTATCCCGCGTCCAATAGTATTGCGAGAACAGAAAAACAGTTGAGCAATATAACTGATGCCCCCATAAGGAAATTTTGATGCTTCAACCCCCGCATACAACCGCTTATCTTTTTCGGATAGGCGGTTGAACACTTCTTGCATTTGTTTTTCAATTTCTATTGGGTAAGCCGGCTGCATTATAAGTTTTTTGGGCAATGTTTTAGTTCTTTAACTTTACCGCATTACAACGACTACTTGCTCAAGTTATTTCGTGCTCGTTCCTAAGCAGCCGTTGGTGATTAAGGAATTTGTGTTGATTGGCGGTCTCAGAACGGCCACTTGGCCGGACAGTTACTGTAATAAACGTCAGATTCTTTACCCATAGCT
This sequence comes from Methylobacter sp. S3L5C, assembly GCF_022788635.1. Classification (NCBI taxonomy): domain Bacteria; kingdom Pseudomonadati; phylum Pseudomonadota; class Gammaproteobacteria; order Methylococcales; family Methylococcaceae; genus Methylobacter; species Methylobacter sp. S3L5C. The sequence goes on from NZ_CP076024.1 coordinate 2,982,166, forward strand.
GACCTTCATGACCGGTTGGCAGTGTTTTTTCAAAATGCACCGCGAGATTCAATAAATAATTAGTTGGCCGACCTTAAAGATTCGTGCCAGCACTTTAGTTACTATCGGAGGAACGGCAGGTTTTGTCTGGATTATTTTAGCTAAATAATTACTTATACGACTTCACGTCGCATTATGCAGGAATCCTTACGATCGGCCTATATTCACTTAATAATATACCAGCCAATACACAATAAAACTTACCTTCGCTGGCATCTAACAGCAATGAATTAAATAATGATCCAATAACAATTGTTAATATCAACCCACGCAATGCTGAACTATCTTGAGCAGAGCCAATATGGTAAGAAGCTTTCCAATGGGATAGCCACATTAAAATGAGCATGGCAAGCCCAATAATACCAAGCTCTTGGGTAGTGAGTAAAAATTGATTATGAGGATTAGTGACGTTTGTCAAAGTAAAGTTTTTATTTTTAGCGAGTATCTCGTATTCATTTGCCAAACTGGCAGTTCCACCACCAAACAGAGGATGATCTTTTATTAAAGTAAGAGTATTTTTATACATTTCCATACGCTCTCCTGAAGACGTTTGAACGCCATTCGGTTGGTGGTCTGAAATTTCTTGTTGTATGCTCATCAAACGCGAGTTTGATAAACCAGGCATCGTCTGGTGGAATGCCATTCCTATCAGAACCAAACCAATCCAGTATTTTAATGATTTTATTCCCCATACTTCAATCGTAAACCAAACGATTAGAGTCATCATAGTAATCTGGCCTGTACGACCATTCACTAAAAACAGAATATTTAACACTGCTAATAGGCTGAGTATTATCCAGGTCACTCGTATTAATCTTGCTGATTTCAGTGCGCGATACATCATCAGAAACATCGCAAAAGACATAAAAATGTTATGGGCTATTCTGCCTTTAAATACAAAATAACCTTCGCCAATATCATCATGTGGCACAATACCCAGCCATTTTAGATAAGAAATAATCAGCACCATAATCATGCTTAATAAAAAAGCATTCATAGCGTATTGTCTTAGCTTTTCAGAGTGAATTACACTCACGATTAAAGGGATATATAAAAGCTTCTGATATTTCCCTAAAAAGCATAGCCGATGATCCCAAGATGCACTGGAATATAAAGTCCCTATGGCATATAAGCAAAATAAAGCTATGGATGCAAGCGCTGCAGGATTGCTACTGATACGTTCAAATTTGATTTTATAATCGCCCGAAATAGCCCAAAAAATCATAAACAGCACCGTAGCTATGCTCATGAAAGTAGTAGGCAATACAATGCTAACACTTGTAAAAACGATGAGCCATAAAGTGGTACTTTGCGTAACTTTCAAATAACTACTTATCATCAGAAATATATTTAATAAATCCATTCAGAATTATATTCATCATTTCCTCTTTTTTTCGCCTCCTCCTTCGTGTCCTGGAATGATGATTTCCCGATACTGATTCTGATCCATCCTTACTTGCACTGGTGGGCATTACATAAAAAAAAGGTGATTCTTCCCCATAATTTTTAACCCAAAGATCATCATATCCATAATGTCCTTTTGTTGCTGAACTTCCTTTTATAGAAACATGATATTGCGCTTTTAAACCAAGAATGGTTTTTATATCAAGAGCCTGGGTTATTGCTTTAAGAGCTATAACAAGTGCTGTAGCAGGACATATTTCATTATTCTTCTTTGATGCCGCTCTTATCAGTTCAGAGCTCCCACGAAGCCCTTGCGATCCTCCAATTAATATCATTTGTTCGTCGTTCATTTCCATCAGTTTTCCATCAACAAATGAGAATGTAAGTTGATAAATTAAGTTTTTATTAAAGTGATACTCTAACAGTAAGTCACCCTCTGAGCTTGTTTTCTCAGGAACCTTTAATAAAATCTGATGCGCATCACATTCACTCTCTAATTCCCATACGACAATGCCCTTATTCAGATGTATAAAGAAATTATCATTAAGGTTCTTGTCAATAAAATCGTAATGACGACTATAAATGTTAATTCTGTGCTCTAAAAGTAGAAAACTCGTCAAATAGGGGAATGAAAATTTTCTTTTAATTTTTTTCCTTACAGAAGGCGTCACTTCATTTAGGACTACACTGAATTTACTCGCACATAATTTCCTATAAAAAACGCTAAACTGATAAAAATAATAAACTCGAATTCCTATCCTTAATGTCCTGTTTTTCCACTTGGTTAAACTTAACCAAATAGCATTATTTACTTCCAATTTGTTACTTATTAACATAAAAAAATTACAAAATAATATAAAATAGTTAAAATAAAATCAACTGAAGTTTTCCAGTTTTTGTGTTCCTGACGTATATTAGGAAAACCAATACCTTATAGCTGTCGGATTTAGTAAGCTGTCACGCGAAAATTAAGTGCGAATGACTGCTATGGAGCTACATGAAATTCCCGGTATCAATGCCGAGCTTATCGAAACAAATCACTTATGGAAAAATTAAAGGTCTTAAGCAGGGCATGGAATTCGGGGATTCCCACCCTTGGCTGTTGGAAGATCAGGTACAACGGTTCCCTGTGCACGATGCCGAATTTCTCCCAGAAGCGGGTTTTTCCGTGCTGAGGTACCATCTTGTTTGATAGCTTGTAGAACCTGCGTGCCAAAGCAGAAGAGAGGGCGCCAAATCCCTGAATTTCTCCAAGTAAAGCCTTTGGTCCGACACCAAGGCACACGGCTTCCTCGCCTTCTTCGCGCAATGCTTGGAAGGCGGACACCACCATAAGTTCGTTGGTTTGTCGCGGTGCGCCCGGTGTGGAGAAAACGAGGTCAATCAAATACCGGGAACCGACGCAGTTTATTTGCATCATGTAGAGCACGCCGACGACACTGCCGGCATATTCAGCAACGAACCAGCGGCATCCCGACCGGTTCGCGAAGAGGCGGGGCGACCCGAGATACATTTGGAAGCCCTTGCGGCCGGCACGCCAACTAGCCAAGGCCGCCATGGCCTGAGCTTCCAGTTCGTTATCGGGTGATCCACTCCCTTGGTATTCGCGAACCGTCACACCCTGCCGGCGGGTATGGTTAAGGTTCCAACGAAGGTGGCGCCCCTTCGAGCCTGCCTCCAGATTATGCTGCGGGTTGGCTATTAACAGGTCGGCAAACTCGAGCATACCGCCACCGGATTTGTTGACGAAGTTTCGCATATTTCCCGTGGCGACGGCGTAAATAACCGACCAATTGTTGTCTGCGCAATATTTCACGAAGGCGGCAGTCAATTCATCACGCTGTGCGGGCGGACACATCGGGTCCCCTAATACCACCGCGCACCGGTGAGTGAGCAAGAACCCGACTAAGCCGTCGATGCCGGGAGTCCGGAAAGTGCGATGAGATGGGTTCAACGCGGCATGCGAGACAGGTCCACCGTATCGCCGCACCAGGTCTATGTCGGATGACGGTCGCAAATCGAAGGCGCAAGTCGGGTTGGTTTCGTGATTGAGCCCCCATGCCTTTCTGTCTAAATATAAGGAATCCTCATAATCAAGCAGCATTCCCGGTCCTCCAGACCTTGACATACTTCAATACATTGATCACGTAGACATGCATATTATCTGGCGCGATGTTTTTCCTGCCGAAGCTTTGGTATTGGCTTAAGGTCACGGGAATATCTTTCTGGTTTGGTAACGGGTCACCTAGCGCGAGAGGCTGAATATAAGCGCATACTTTTTTCATGGGTTTTACCGTTGACTGAAAATTGAATATAAATTGTTATATAGCAATTGTCATGCCGTCATGTGAAGTATAGTAACTCTATGGATATCCACCGATAGATCACAGGAAAAAGGTTGAATGCGACCATATTTAGCGGTGGTTTTCAACCACTAGACTGGGTGCCCACCAATTAATTATCATCTGGATTTGTTTGGGTTCTCTGATGGCGCTATCTATCCGATGCTGGTTTCGCACTAGGGCCTCACTCATCCAGAAAAAATGGAATTTACCGGTTTTAGCCATGTAACCTATAGAGAAGCTGAAGACAAAGGCATTGCCCAAGAGGGGACATGTGAAATGGTTTAATAAAACAGGACTCTTCTAAAAGACAACTTTATAATGTCAACATAAAGTGAATATGAGTAATAAAACTAAACAAACACCATCGGCGACTAAGAAAAGCGTTTTGAACTTGATTGATCAAGGTTAGTTAGCTCGTTTATGTAAAGAAGTTGAATAGTTGCAAATGGAGTGCAAAATATTACAACAAGATGCCCTTACGTTGTCGTAGTATCAGTTGATTTATTAAAATTGACTGACAGCTATATGTGAAACTGCTGCCGCTCGTAAATCTTGCTTCAATGACGGCTGTGGGTCGATTGAACTCAGTGACGAACGACCGCTTTCCGGTGATGAATCTGATGAGACGACGGTCGCGTCGCGACCCACTGTCGTCATTCAGATATGTATTTAAGTTTCCCAAAACCTGCCATTCACCGAGTAGCATTATCGACCCCAAGGGGTTGTTCGTCCAATGCTTACGAATAGCCGCATACCAACATAAAGCTGACAGTGGATCCCTGTGGACAAGTTTCAATCATAATGACTTAATTATGACAAAATTGTAATGTTCTTGTCATGCTGCTGTTTGGAATGAATTGTTAATATCCAGACATGCAAAAACTATTTCGTTTATTTTTTATATTCAGCTTTTTGAGTCTATTACTCATCAGCTGCGCTCAATTTCAAGATCGTCCGCTAAAGCCCGACGAAACTGCCCTGCGCATAGAGTCACGCACATTGACTGGCGCAGGACTACAGGTGTTTATCGAGAGTGTTGTTGGGCGGAAGACTATCTGGCCTTTTAAACTGTGGGATATTGATCAGCTAACCCTTGCTGCGATTTATTACCATCCCGACTTGGCATTGGCACGCGCCCAAGCTGATACTGCAGAGGCCGCCAACATCACGGCAGCACAACGTCCTAATCCCAGTATCACAGTCACACCGACCTGGGTACGCAATCTAGCGACAGCCGCAGTCCCGTGGATTGCGGCCAGCGCCATTAGTATTCCTATTGAAACCGCCGGTAAACGCGATTTTCGGATCAAGAAAGCCGACCATCTTGCTGACGCAGCTCGTTTACGAATAAGGGATGCGGCCTGGCTAGCGCGTGGACGATTACGCTTGGCTATGCTGGAAGTGTTTGCTGCTCAGGAAGCCGAAAGGCTACTGCAACAGCAAGTCAGTATTCAAAAAGCGATGTCTGAACGCTTGGAACAGCAATTATCAGCCGGTGAAATATCGCGACTCGAAGTGATGCGAGCACATATTACATTGAACCAATTGCAACTTAACGTCAGTACGGCACGAAAACGAGTCGCGGAAAGCCGGGTGATGTTAGCCGCTTCTATCGGGGTAGGAGTCGATGCACTATCTGATATTAAACTCGACTTTACTACTCTATCCAAACCGTCCGTATTGGATAGCATCCCCACCCAAAACTTGAAAGAAGTCGCCTTGCGAGAGCGTTCCGATTTATTAGCTGCTTTGGCGGACTACGATGCTGCTCAATCTGCCTTACAACTCGAAATCGCCAACCAGTATCCCAACATTCAAGCTAACCCTGGTTACGCCTGGGAAATGGGTGAGCATCGCTGGGCATTGGGAGCAACCATGCCGTTGCCGGTATTGCATCAAAATCAAGGTCCCATTGCTGAAGCCGATGCTAAACGACGAGAGCTGATGATACGTTTTGAAGCCTTGCAACTGCGCATACTGGGAGACGTTGATCGTGCTCGGGCAGGTTTGGAAGCTGTACTTACCAAGTGGAGTGATGCCGAACAGCAAAAGCAGCTACAGCAAGATAATCTGAATTCAGCGCAGGCCTTATTCAACGTAGGGGAAACCGACCATCTGGCTTTGCTCGGTACGGAACTAGAAAATGCAGTTGCTGAACGTGCTCGTCTGGATGTTTTGATCGAGATACAACAAGCACTTAATGCACTGGAAGATACCTTGCGTTATCCCATTTCCTCCAAGCTCACGACGACAATGATCGCTGATTCTGCCAATAAAAAAATACCTCAATGAAATTCAGCCCTTGGTTAATAGTCACAATCATACTGGGTTATATTTGTTGGGGTATTACCGCTGTTTCAGGGGAAGCACCAGAACTTGCCACCGAAGTATCTGTGCATACAAGTAAGGTCATCAAGACAACTTTGCATAGATATATTTCAGCATACGGCATGATTGAGCCAGAACCAGCCAGGAATGGAAAATCATCGGCAAGTTCGAAGATTGCTGCACCGATGGCGGGACTCCTTATGCAAATTTATTGTGAGGAAGGCCAACAGGTTAAAAAAGGCGATTTATTGTTTGAACTGGATACACGCAGTAGCGATGCGCTGATAGCCAAGGCAGAAGTGGCGGTTGAATTTGCCCAAAAGAATTTTGCCCGTAAACAGCAACTCAATATAACTGATAATATCTCGCGCAAACTTTACGATGAAGGAGAACAACTACTGCAAACTGCCCGTAAGGACTTAATCAGCGCAAAAACTCAACGCGAGTTATTACAAATCAAGGCGCCTTTGTCCGGTACCGTGGCAGTGATTTATTTCAAAGTCGGTGAGATGATTAATTTGGCAACGGTATTGGCAGACGTGATTAATCTAAATCGTTTGAATATCGCTATCCGAGTACCTAGTCCCGAAGCTACCGATATCCGTTTAGGGCAATCCGTAGCAATCACAGTTGGATCTTCACCTGTAACAGCGCCCATGAACGCGCCACCGATTCAACGTGGGACAGTGACTTTTATCAGCTCTCAAATTGATCCATTGACCGATACTGTTTTGGTTCGGACGTCCCTAAACGCATACGTCGGCTTACGCTCTGGTCAATTTGTCAGTGTCCGACTCCTCGTTGAAAAACGGCCAGATCGTTTCGCTGTACCCGTCGAAAGCGTGGTCAGCAACGACGGAGGGAGTGTGATTGCCGTGGTTGAAGGGGATAGGGCCAAGCAGAAGATTATCAAGCGGGGTTTACGGGATGGCAACCTCATTGAAATAGAAGGCGATGATTTGCGAGACGGCATGACTATCGTGACTCAAGGCATGTATGGCTTACCGCCGGAAACACGGATTCGGGTGATAAAATAATGCGCAGTTCACCAATCGCATCGTTCGCGACTCATAACGGTTTGGCCATCGTTTTTTTGTGTATCGCACTGTGTCTGGCCGGTGCCTATGCCGCACTGGGTATGCCCTCATCAATCTTTCCGCAGACCAACTTTCCCCGCGTGGTCATTCTGATTGACAATGGCGTGATGCCGGCCAACGAAATGATGGCCACCATCACTCGACCGGTCGAAGAAGCGATGAAAGACATTCCTGGGGTGCGCACCGTGCGTTCTAAAACAGGCCGTGGTTCGGCGGAAATCAATGTGTTTTTCACCTGGCAAACCGATATGGTGCATGCTGAGCTTTTTGTCCAGGGCCGCCTGGCTGTCGTGCAAAAATCGCTGCCGGTGACGGCAAGTTCAGCTGTGTGGCGCTTGACGTTTGCTGCTTTTCCGGTCGTAGGGCTGAGTCTGACTGGTTCCAATCACTCGCTGACCGAGTTGTGGGAAACCGCGCGCTACACGATACAGCCACGATTGTTACGCATACCTGGCGTAGCCCGCACGGGTATCGTCGGCGGACGAGCGCCGGAATATCACATCATCGTTGATCCTTTACGCTTGCAGGCCGTGAATCTAAGTATCAGCCAAGTCAGCGATGCCTTGGTCAGAAACAATATGATCACACCCACCGGAATGCTGGAAGAAGATTACAAGCTCTATCTGACGTTGGTAGATGGCCGCGTTCATACACTCGAAGACATAGAAAATCTCACGGTCTCGGTATCTGGCAATACACTCGTTGCGGCTGGTTTACCTCCGATTGCAATTCCTCATCCGATTCGTATCAAGGATTTTGCGCACGTTGAACGTAGTCAAGAACCGGTTTTTAATGTCGTAACGGCTAACGGTGTTAATGCCGTGCTGCTCAATATCTACAGTCAGCCGGACGGCAGTACTCTCGATATTGCCAAGCAACTAAAACAGGAACTGGAAGCGCTAAAAAAATCGTTGCCGCCGGGTATGCAAGCGAGCGTGTTTTACGACCAGTCGCTGTTAGTCGGCGATTCTATCCAAAGTGTTTGGGAGGCGATAATTTTAGGTCTGATTCTATCCATCGCCATTCTTTATATTTTCTTGAAGAATTGGGGGGCGACGTTGATCGCGGCAGTGGTGATTCCAGTCACGGTATTGATAACCTTGCTCGCTCTTCGCATGATAGGTTTGGGTTTTAATTTAATGACGCTGGGCGGCATTGCGGCGGCCATTGGTTTGATTATTGATGATGCTATTGTGGTGGTTGAAGCGGTCCACGCCAAAATTTCTACCGGTGTACAGCGCTTGGCAGCAGTCCAGCAAGCCGTAGCAGAAATTTTCCGGCCTTTGTTGGCTTCGACACTGACACCCGTGGTGGTGTTTATCCCGCTGGCCTTTCTCGATGGTGTCGCTGGTAGTTTTTTCCAAGCCTTAGCATTAACCATGGTTGTCTCGTTGTTAACCTCGTTAGTGTTGGCCGTCACGCTGATTCCAACGTTGGCCGCTTGGTGGATGCCGAATACCGGGCATTTGCCTATCCAACCGGTACCAATTAATACAGTCACGTCTCCAGCAGACTGCTCAAGTTGGCTTGAGCACTTGATTATAGTCTATGAAAAAATGCTGCGTACCGTTCTCAAGCAGGCAGGTAAGGTACTGATTGGTTGCACATTAATATTAATACTGGGTGTCTGGTTATACGGACGATTGGACAGTGAGTTCTTGCCTTTCATGGATGAAGGTGGCTTTGTACTGGATTACCATGCACCGTGGGGAACCAGTCTGACCGAAACTGACCGACAATTGCGACAAGCTGAAACTGTTCTGCGAGCCGTCCCGGAGTTAGAAGGCTATTCACGACGTACAGGTGCGCGATTGGCATTGGGTATTTCCCAAGCGCATAAAGGTGATTTTTTGGTGAAGTTGAAAACTAACCGCCAACGAAAAACCGATGAAGTCGTTGCCGAACTCCGTCAGCAACTGAATTCTGCCGTACCTGGGTTGCATTGGGAATTTGCCGGTATTCTTGGCGATCTGATCGGCGATTTAACCTGGTCACCTCGACCAATTGAAGTCAAACTCTTTTCTACTGATGTTGAATGGCTAAAGCAAAAAGCCCCGCAAATAGAAGCCGAACTGGGCAAAATTCAAGGCGTGGTTGATACCTTTGACGGCTTGGAAACCACCGGTCCTTCATTGAATTTACGTGTGCGCTACAGTGATGCCCAGCGCTTTGGTCTGACTGTTAATGATGTCGCATTAGCGGTCAGTACCGCCATGCTTGGACAAAAGGCCTCTTATGTTTTGGAAGGCGACCGTATTATCAATATCCGTGTAAGAATGAATACCGAAACGACCAGTCAAATTGCCAACCTGCGCGACTTGCCGTTGCGATCCTTGGATGGTAGAACCATCAAATTATCGCAAGTAGCCGAGGTAATCACCGAGTCAGGACAATTGGAACTACACCGTGAAGATCTACGCCAACTCGTAGCGGTGTCAGCCCGCTTGGAGAATCGTGACTTGGGCAGTGCCATCGCCGAAATCAAGGCCAAATTCAGTCAGGATCAGACACTGCCGCCAGGTATATTGGAGTTCGGCGGACTCTATCAGCAACAACAGGAGTCCTTCCATAATCTGTTGATAGTGCTACTAGCATCGGTCTTCCTGGTGTTCACCGTTTTGCTGATTGAATTCGGATCATTTTACGAACCTGTTGCCATCGTGTTCGGTTCTCTGCTGGCCTTGTGCGGCACCGTTCTGGCATGGTTTATAACCGGTACTTCGGTCAATATTGTGTCTATACTGGGCGCAATTATTGGTATTGGTGTGGTCGCTAAAAATGGTATCCTGATGCTGGATTCAGTGCATCGCTTCGAGTCGCAAGGTAAAAATCTGGCCGATGCACTGGCTGAATCTGGCCGGCGGCGATTACGTCCAGTGTTGATGACATCATTGGCGGCGGCGCTGGGTCTGTTACCCTTAGCCTACGGCATTGGCGCTGGCTCGGACATGCTTAAACCCTTGGCTATCGCGGTCATTGGTGCATTGACACTTTCGGTACTATTATCTTTGATTGCCACTCCGACGGTATATTTTTTGATGCGGACATTAAGAAAATAATTCGATGAACCATACTTTCCATACAATGCCACTTATTTTCTTCCCGTTATGATTAGCTTCGATACTCTTCAATGACAACTCAACCAGATTGCCAGATCAGCGTTGGATTGCGAAGTTTCAGGGCGAGTCTATCTCATAGAAAAGTTAAGCCATGCACATCCTGATTATTGAAGACGAAAAGAAAACTGCAGCTTATTTGCAAAAAGGGTTGACCGAGCAAGGTTTTACCGTCGATGTTAGTAACGATGGCGCAGAAGGACTGCTGCTTGCCAGCACGGTAGACTATGACCTCATCATTCTCGACGTGATGATGCCGCTGCGGGATGGTTGGTCGGTACTTCAAGAGCTTCGCCAAAGTGGCAAGCTGACACCTGTGCTATTTTTGACTGCGCGGGATTCTGTTGATGACCGGGTGAAAGGCTTGGAACTGGGGGCCGATGACTATTTGGTCAAACCGTTTGCCTTTGTTGAATTACTCGCCCGCATCCGCTCAATTTTACGGCGTGGTCCGGTGCGACAAACAGAACAGTTGGGAGTGGCCGATCTGATGCTTGATCCTTTTCGGCACAAGGCATTTCGTAACAACCAGCGGCTAGATTTATCGCCCAAAGAGTTTGCCTTGCTATCGCTATTCCTACAACGGCCTGGGGAAGTATTATCTCGGACGCTGATTGCTGAGCAGGTCTGGGATGTTCACTTCGACAGTGATACCAATATTGTCGATGTGGCAGTGCGCCGTTTACGGCAGAAGATTGACGATCCATTCCCCCAAAAACTGCTGCACACTGTTCGCGGAGTGGGTTATGTCCTTGAAGAGCGTTAATCCTTGGTCGATAACTGCCCGTCTTACCTTTTTATCTATTCTTTCGGCGTCAATCATTTTGTCTGCGATAGGCGGGTACCTGTATCAATCCTTAGGGGATACCTTTACTCAAGATAACAGGCAGTTTCTCATCAAAGAAATCCGGTTATTAAAAATGGTATTGCAAGAACAACCGGTTAATCTTGAACGATTGGCAGATGAACAGAGCGAAGGGCTTGATCTGTCTGTAGGCCAATATTATTCGAAAATTCTGGATGGATCGGGTTATCGCTTGATTGAAACACCCGGGATGGAATTATTACCGAAGGTCATAGCGTTTCCAGTAGCCACCGAAATATCCGCTGCAAAAGGTACGATACAGAAAATTTCTGATGGCCGCACATTTATGCTTATGACAGTGCTGGATAAAACCAGTCCGTCATACACTATTCAAATAGCGCTGGATATTACTCACGAAGCGAAACTCTTGGCTAAATACCAGCGCAATCTCATAGGTGTACTGTGTTTGGGGTTGCTGTTTTCAACGTTAGCCGCTATGTTGGTTGTCAGGCGAGGGTTAAGTCCTCTTACTGATATGACACGATACATGGAGGGCATCACTGCCAACCAGCTTCACGAACAACTTAATGTGGCCGATTGGCCGAAAGAGTTATCGATAATGGCCGTGGCCTTTAATGCCATGCTGCTGCGTCTTGCCAAATCCTTTACTCAACTGAATCAGTTCTCCGCCGATTTATCTCATGAACTGCGCACACCAATCAATAATCTGATGGGAGAAACTGAGGTAGCTTTATCAAAATCAAGAAATGCCGACGAATACCGTGAAATTCTTGAATCCAATCTTGAAGAATATGGACGACTGTCTCGAATCGTCAAAACGCTATTGTTTTTAGCGCGTGCGGAGAATACAGAGATTTCCTTGCGCAAAACACGACTGGATGGCAAAGCTGAATTGGCAGCAATCTGCAGCTATCATGAAGCAATGGCAGAGGAAAAAAGTATTCAGTTGGTTTGCCAAGGCCAGGGATTCCTGAATGCCGATGCCCAGTTGTTAAAACGTGTTCTCAGTAATTTATTACTGAATGCCATTCAGCATACGGCTATCGGTGGCGAAGTCCGCTTAACATTGTGTTCTGGTGACGATGGATCAGTAGATATCTGTGTGCAGGATAACGGCTACGGTATTACGGCAGAACATTTGCCAAAATTATTTGACCGATTTTATCGGGTAGATCCCGCTCGCTCCGAGGAAGGCACGGGGCTGGGTTTAGCCATTGTCAAATCCATCATGGACTTACATGGCGGTTCAGTGACCGTTAGTAGCAAAATTGGAAAGGGCACTGTTGTTAAGCTTCATTTCTTGGCTCAATAAAGATCTGGCTGATATCAAACAGCATTGGTATTTGAACTCTATTCATACCCTAACACTTGTCACACTGCATAAAAATTTCGGAAAATGCATGCGTCAGTAGTCAATTCAAATCTGATACAGTGGATGTTTGATTTGAACGGGTAGTTTCTCGGATAAAATTGATCAGTTTCTGATGCCTTTTATCCCAGGGAGTACAAAGGACCTATGTTAAGTACTCTTGTGTAATTTGCCGTGGTAATATTAGCTAAATGAAACCAATCTTACTGCTGCTGTTAATCATTCCCCTCAATTCCTATGCCAAGGGAGCGCATAAGCTATCTAAAACGGTCACCAGTATTATGGGTATTGATGCCGAGGATAAGGACGAAGATCGACTGGCGCTGAACTTTGAAACGGATGTCTATTACTACCAAGCAACGGATTACGCGGCACCTATGCTCACTTACTCGACGCATGGTTGGGATATGGGAGTCTCGTCGCAAAACGTGTTGATGAGTGGCGGAGGTGGTTCACAGAACTTCCAGAACGACACCTATTTGAACATAGCAAAGACCTTCAAATATGGCCAGTTTCATAAACATCTGGACTCGCTATCCACGACAGTTGGTACACAGAATGGTTTGGTGATACCGCTCAACAACAGCGTGGAACCAGGCAAGATCAATCACAACACCCTGCATCAGTTCTACTTTATCGATACCGATATTACGCTTATCAAGAATCGTCTGTCGATACATGTTGGTCCATACTATGTCAATCAGGCACTTTCCACAACAACCTCGTATTTTGGCTATGAGACCGGCATTCAGGTGGTGCTAATACCGAAAAAGCTTAGATTTAATGCGGATTATTATTCCGGCAACCATGGAGTAAATTCCAATGTCAGCGGTGCCGTCGCTCAAATGACCTACTCGTACATCAGGTCGTTTGAGCTGTTTGCTGGCGTAGGTGTACCGGAAACTGCAAGTGGTAATGAGTTTTACGGCTTGATGGGTTTCAATCTTTTCAAGATTTTTAACTAATTTTAGTCGTGATAGTTTAATCGATTTTTTATGGAAACAAATCAACCAGAACCGTAAAGAACACCTAACTAGTGCCTGAACGAAAAAGCCACTTTTCAAAAAAACCAGCTCAACATCCGGAAATATTTTTTGGAAAAATCTTTCCGGAGTGGAACAAACGACTCAATTTCTGCTTTACCATCAGTTTTTCAGAATTATTCCTAACAATCATAAATTATAAGCGCACCTTTCCTGTGGAACCTGTTGGCTGTTCTCAAAAAAGTGTCAGGCAACTAGTTTTTGTTGCCCGTTAAAAAGCCTTAGCCGGTCCATGTCGCGTTTAATTGTGCCGAGCTTTTGAATGTTACGCGATAACACGGCTAAGCCAACATAACGCTCGAAAGCCTCAATGCCATGATCAAGGCACTTATCCAGTCCATGTACTTCTAGCGCATTAATAGCCGATTCTACGGCGGAATGTTGCTTTTTTGCCTGTTTAAATTCCGCTGCGTATTCACGATTCTGGTCGGCTTTGGATAGCTTGCCTTTTTTGGGTAAAACGACTTGCTCAAGGAGGGCTTTCAGGTCGGTTTGATTGGCGGGACTGTGGAAGCCTTTGTCAAAGCTACAGGCGTTAAAGCGTAGGAATTTTGCTTGAGTCGCTTTAACCATCGGTACGGCGACTTTGTCGTCGGTAGTTTTTTGCATGACTTGACTGTGCAAGATAAAGCCCTGATGATCTTCCATGATACAGACCCGCAAGCCCAGTTCAACCGGGACTCCGGCTTTGCCTTTGCTGATCCATTCGGTGTGGGTCTGGAACAGGGAAAAGACTTTTTCATCATGGGGAATGGTTTCTCCTTGAATAGCGCGACGTCTAATCTGCTCGATTTGACGTTCGGCATGCAGGCTAAAAGTGCTCAGATCGGTAAGCAACACTTCTGGTATGTGAAAGTGATTTTTTAACGTCAACATACTGGCTTTAGTGCGCTCAAGATAAAACCCTGCCAAATCAATATAGTCCTGGTAGGCCTGTTTGATCTCAAGTGCTTTGGCGGCCTTGATAGCGTCATTTTTTGACGTGGAATGTTTGAGTTTTTGCAGCGTGCGATACCGCCTTTTAAATTTAGACAGGTTGTGCTTATGCAATCGCCATTCAGGCAAGGCATGTTGCAAGCTCCATTTGACGCACGTCCGAATCAGAATCCGGATCGCATCATGCAGTAAACTGATATCGGTTGGAAAATGCACGTTGGTTTTTAACACAAAAGAATCGCAACGGCCTCTGATCAGCGCATGAATATCCAGATCCAGTAATTGATAGCCGGCTCGAATAACTTCAGTACTAATACGCGCCATGATCGCTGGCGTAAACAGCTTGAGATTGTCTTTCAAGGTTTGCAGGCGATAGCGTTTGTCGGCATCAAAGCAACCAAGACCGAGCATTTCACGTAGGGTGTTATGCTGATTGGCCAACTCCAGAATGCGATCATAGTCTGTATTCAGTCCTACGCGTAGCGATCCTAACACCAAAATCGACCATTGATTCATACCGGGGCGGCCTTTGTCGATGGCAACGATTTTTGTCACTTCGGCGTCAATTTTAGTAGGCACCACATCCTCCAGTATTTTAAAAACAGCATCCCTTAATGGCTGAGTCGTATAAATGTGTTGCAAGCCCAGCAAGATGATCGGAATGTCATCACGGGAGGAAACATCTATTTTGATATCAGCAATATCGCGTTGACCGATGCTCATTTGTGGAGAAAATACCTTTCTCATCGGGAGTTTTCCAACGAGAATTTGAAAGCTGAGGCGCTTATCCGGGAGGTAGCTTTTGCCAAGCCCTTTTCGATGAAAATAATAATCATAATTATCAGCAAGTTACTTAAATTCAGCATTTTATACGCCAATAGGCTGTTATTTGATTTTCAATAGCCTATTTTATCGCAACTTATTGTTTTGTATTAAATAATTTATTACCGTTCAAACACTAAATAATTTATTACCGTTCAAGCACTAACTATTATTTGACAGTTTTAAAAAACCAATCTTAATGCCGGCCATTTAAAGCTGTAACTCCACGTTCGCTCATTTTTTCTAGTGGTTCGTAAGATTTAAAAACACTACATATAGTGTTTTCAGGAGTTTTTATAAGAAATTATCGCCTGGCGATGATTTGATGTCAGAAACTTCATGTCTTGTATCTAAAAAAATGATATTTAAAATTGAAAGCGAGTGATTTTGTCTTTTTTATGCAACAAATAATACCAATCTTTCGAACTGCCTTTAAAAATGGGCGAACCGTGAGCTGTAATATCGGTAACGCGATAAAAGTCTCCATCCGACCCACAAGAGTGACTAAATCGATATTTCCGACTGGTCGCCTGCTCATGGAAATAGGCAATTCAGAGATTCTCGGTGAGCTGCAGCGGCATACAATGAGACACAACTCTGGTTGAAAAGACAAGTCACAACCACATCGTCATCTTGCAAAAAAAAACGCTAGTACAGCTATCATTGAAGCTTCCGATTTAACCTTGGGCAAGCCGGCTTACTGTCGAAAGATGGAGGGAACTATAAAATAGGGACTTATTTTTAGTTCTGTTAGGCAAGCCTAAAATAGCCCGGCGTGCAATCAGGCGTTTTTTTTATAGGAGGCAAGTCACTTTTCGTTGAAAATAGTCCTTTTATAAAAGGCTATACCACAAACAATAATGCTCACACCTCCATTTACAATACGGCCTTGGCTGGCGGCTTTACCCTTTTCTCTGTTGACAGTGCCGGTGTATGCGGCAGATATTTCTTCAACGCCTCTCATCCAGCCCGTGCCACTATTTAGTCGTTCGTTTATGGCCCCAGAGCAGTCTGAAACTAAAGCGCCTGTAAAAGCTGATGATAAAGAACTCAAGGTAGCCGGTAACGGGGGAAATCAGACTGTCGTTACTGCGCATCCGGTTGATGTTTTTGAACTGCCCGATATAGAAGTCGTCAGTAATACGCCGTTGGGAACTACTGGCCTTGAACTTAAAAAAATTCCCGGTAATGTCCAGTCTGCTGAGGATGAGGACATTAATCGTCACGAAGCTTTTGGTTTGACGGACTTTATGAATCGTCGCCTGGAAAGCGTCAATATTAATGACACCCAGAACAATACCTACCAGCCGGATATTTCTTATCGTGGCTTTACTGCATCTCCTCTTTTGGGTACGCCTATAGGCATATCCGTTTATCAGGATGGCGTGCGTGTCAACGAACCGTTTGGCGACACCGTCAACTGGGATTTGATTCCGCAAATAGCAATTGCCAGCATGGAAATGATTCCGGGCTCCAACCCGTTATTTGGTTTAAATACACTCGGCGGCGCATTGTCAGTCAGAACCAAAAGCGGGATTAGTCATCCCGGCTTTAATGCGCAATCCAGTGGCGGCTCTTATGGTCGCCAAACTTATCAGGCCGAATACGGTGGCTCCAAAGGTAATTTTGATTGGTATGTTGCCGGCAATATTTTCCGTGACAATGGCTGGCGTCCTTATTCTCCAACCAGTGTTAATCAGACGTTTGGTAAGGTCGGCTGGGAAAATGATCGTACCGATCTTGATCTATCATTTACTTTTGCCGACAACAATATGCAAGGTGTAGGTGGTACCCCGCAAAACATGTTAGAGCAAAGCTGGACTGCTATTTATACGGCTCCAGACGTGACTAAAAATACCCTGTATTTTTTTAATCTAAAAGGTAGCCATAAGATTACTGATAAATTGCAATTGACCGGCAATAGCTATAATCGCAATAACAACAGCAGTAGCCTTAACAGTAATACCGATGGAAACTGTTCTAACGGGGTTACTGGGGTCACGGACTCTCAATGTTTTGATATCGACGGTAATCTTCTTGTTGATGCTAAAACTGGCGCTCCCGGCTCTTTTCAAGCCACTCAAACGAAACAAAACGGAACGGGTGTCAATTTACAATTAACTTCCGATTACAAAATCTACGCACATGATAATCAACTGGTCGTTGGTGGTGGTTATAATGTTGGTGATACCCATTTTTCTATGGGATCGCAGGATGCGGTTTTTATGCCAAACCGGAATGAAGTCGCCACCACTCCACTGGCAACCAGTGTGATGATCAATGGGCAAAATACTTACTCGACTGTTTTTGCTACCAATACTTATTCCTTGTTTGACTGGCTACATGCCAACACGTCAATAAACTGGATGCAGGCACAGGTTCGAACTACCGATCAAATAGGAACGGCACTGAACGGTAAAGACGTTTATCAACGTGCAAACCCGTCAGCAGGCTTAACGTTTAATCCATTGGATGCGTTTGCGTTGGACACCCCGCTTGAAGAATTTACGACCTATTTTAACTACAACGAAGGTTTTCGGGCACCGACTGCGGTTGAGTTAAGCTGCGCAGATCCCCTTGCACCGTGTAGTTTGCCGAACAGCATGATTTCCGATCCACCCTTGAAGGCCGTGGTTTCTCATACTTTAGAAGTGGGTGCGCGTGGCAAATTTAGTCAGGTGCTCAAATGGAATTTTGCGTTGTATCAGACTCGCAATACCGATGATATCTTGTTTCTGAGTAGCGAAGGTAGCAATGTAAATGGTTATTTTCAAAATGTAGGCGCAACACTACGTCAAGGTGCAGAGTTTGGTTTAAGCGGTCTGGCCTGGAATAAATTGAATTGGTATATGAGTTACGGTTTTGTTAATGCGACCTATCAAACGACAGCCGTGCTCAATAATGCACTGGGGCCGGAAACGGTTACACCGGGTAGTAGAATCCCCAGTATTCCGCAAAACACACTTAAGATTGGTGTCGAATATCAAGTATTTCATAACGGTTTTTTGGGCAGCGATTTACAGCATGTTTCCAGCCAATATGCCCGCGGCGATGATCAGAATCTCTATTCACAAATACCGGGTTATACGGTGGTTAACCTTAATGCCCGTTATGTTGTAACCAAAAATATTGAGTTGTTTGCCACAGGTCGCAACATTCTCGATAACCACTACACTTCGTTTGGACAACTGGGAACAAATTTTTTCCAAAACAATCAGTCAACTACATTTATGGGGCCGGGTGCGCCTGCAACCGGTTATGCTGGCATCCGCGTACATTGGAACTGATTAGTATTTTGTGGTTTATCTTCCTGAAAATATAACGTAAAACTAACCGGGCGAGGCTTGAAAAGCTGAAAAAATCGCCTGATAACCTCGCTCCGGCTGAGCATTGATGTGGTATACGTATCAGGAAGCTGAGGTCGCTGCTGTTAATCTCTAACGGTGCAAAAAGCACCGCTAGTCTACACACTCTTTTTTCCTTAAAGTAAAAACTGTCAAAGTTAAGAAAAAATAATCTCTGATTTTTATGTAACCATAAAATACTGTCTATTTTAACTAAAAATTGATTGTAGAGGCTAGCGTGAATTTTGCTGCTGTTGTACAATAATGCGCGTCATCTGCTTTAGGGATCAAACTTTTAAGTGTGGACTCATGGCGTTTAGTATTTTTATGTTTTCGTTCATCGTCAGTTTGGGTGCGAATGCTGTTTTATAAGCCGTATTCCAGCTTCTTTAATCTTTCTTCATCTTCTGATAGCGCTATAAATTACTCATATCAATTAGCAAAGATATTGATTTATAAAATACCATGAAATAAGGTTGTTTTATTAAATTATAGTTTATGGTTTTTGTAACAAGAATGAAGTACTATACCCACACAAATTTTAGTGTTTTTATTTTCACTAACTTTGTATCTGCGTAGTTCATTTTTGTTAAAAGACTTTAAACTTAGCCCTTGTAAAGTGAAAATTAGCTAATCAGATTCCGTAAACAATACTTATTCCATCAGCATCACGACAACTATGTGTCAATTAGCAGATGGGCATAATTTCAACGTTAAAAATAAGGCGTACTATGCAGATTTTTTTAAAACGGACGTACGATGCAGGCTTTTTTTTGCATCGCCTTTAGCTCTTGCATCAATTATTTTAGTAGCCAGTCCGGGTGTGGAAGCTACGCCAAGTTTTTCCCGGCAAACAGGGCAAAACTGTAGTACCTGCCATACGCAAGCTTTCGGGCCTAACTTGACGCCTTTCGGTCGCGATTTCAAATTGGGTGGCTATACCATGAGTGGCGGTTCCGGCATTGCTGCCAAATTACCAGCACTGAGCGGCATGGTAACGGGATCATTTACCAATACTCAAAAAGATCAACCCAGCGGCACTCTCGCTCCTGGTTATAATCAAAACAATAATTTCACTTTTGACCAAGCGTCTTTGTTTTATGCGGGTCGTGTCTATGGCAAAGTGGGCGCCTTCAGTCAGTTAACGTATGACGGTTATAGTGATCGGCTTGCCTTGGATAATACCGATATCCGTTTTGCCGACCAATTAGATTTGGATTCCTTAATAGGTTTGGATATTCCAATGACTTATGGGGTGTCTTTAAATAATAATCCAACCGTTCAGGACTTATGGAATACAACGCCAGTCTGGGGCTTTCCTTATACCAGTAGCGGCGTGCAACCGGGTAGTGTAGCTGCACCCTTGATTGACGGTGCATTGGGATCTCAAGTAGGCGGAGCTACCGCCTATACCATGATTAATAACCTGCTTTATCTGGAAGCGGGCGCTTATGGTTCATTTTCCAGCAATTCCCAGAGAGCCTTTGGTGTTGCCGGGCCTGACCGGGTTAGTCTGAGTAGTCCTGCGCCTTATTGGCGTGCCGCATTGCAACAGAACTGGAAAGGGCACTATTTCTCGGTAGGCCATTACGGTATGAGTGCCGATGTTGTTCCCGGACGTGACCAGACCAATGGTGCCGATCATTATACGGATGTTGCTGTCGATGCGAATTATCAATATATGGCGAATCCAAAACATATTTTTGAAGCCAAAACATCATATATCTATGAAGATCAGCGACTGTCTGCAGGACGACAGGCAGTCGGTGATCCTTCTACCGGTAACACCTTTTTGACGTCGTATAAACTGAATCTGGCTTATACCTTCAACCAGACTTACGGTATTACTTTCGCTTATAACAAAACTAACGGATCACGCGGCCCCATTATTGACCCTGCTGCTCCCGCTGATGCAATCAAACCCAATAGTCAATTTTATACCGCAGAATTGGTTTATGTCCCGTTTGGTAAATCCAGTTCGTATTTATATCTGATGAATTTGCGTACCAGCCTGCAGTATATAGGTTACTCTCAATATAACGGCACCAATACTGATGCCCAGAATAATAATACTTTCATGGTCAATGGTTGGTTGGCGTTCTAAGCCCAATTAACCTACCTGTTTTTTTCGAATCGATTTGCTGACCTTACAAAGTATGGGCAAGGTAAAAATGACCTTGCCTGTAGCTCTGCTTTCAGAAAACTTCACCACGATACTCATCTCCTCATTGTTTAAAAAATATTATGGTCAAAGAACGTTATACCCGCTTTAAAGATATTTCCGTTAGCGAACGAATTTTAAATACGGTGTTTTTGTTAACCATAGGTTTAGGTTATCTGATGGCGCTTGCGAATATGTATTACACCCATCAAGGGCTTGACGGTAAAGCAGGACTGTCTATTGAAGATGTTGTCATTAGTTATCATGGCTCAAGTAATCAAACGCGATTGGGTAGCGCAATTAACGGGATTATGGAATCCAATTTAAAATATAACAGCGATAAAGATATTATTTTGCAATGGATAGAGCATGGCGCCAACGAG
This sequence comes from Methylobacter sp. S3L5C, assembly GCF_022788635.1. Classification (NCBI taxonomy): domain Bacteria; kingdom Pseudomonadati; phylum Pseudomonadota; class Gammaproteobacteria; order Methylococcales; family Methylococcaceae; genus Methylobacter; species Methylobacter sp. S3L5C. Next base: position 3,003,379 of record NZ_CP076024.1, read on the forward strand.
CCGGAATATAACGAAAAAATCGCTCCGATATTAAATCGTGATTGTATCCTGTGTCATACACCCAGTGTTAATCCGTCATTACCTGATTTAACGCATTATGCGACGGTATCAGAGGTTGCGCATGCCGGTGGTGCAACAATTCCTACTTTGGTTCGCGTATCGCATATTCATTTATTTGGCATTGCCTTTATTCTGTTTTTTATTGGAGCCACTTGCAAAATTATCGACCGAAAAACGCGGTAAGTTGCACATGACTTCTAATAAGTCGTTTTTTGAACAAATGGCTCACTATTAGGCCATTTACACTGTAATCTTATCGTTTGTATAAGAATCAGGACATAGTTATCCCTACTATCCATAAAATAACCTTGTTATAGCCGTCAAAATGATTTCTAGGTCACTAAAATCACCATCTGATTGGCTGTTAAGGCAAGAAGGCCAAACATCAAATGACACATCACCTTTGCATGACCGCGGACTCGCACAACCCGTCCACCAAACTCATCTTTCAGTCGACCATTAACACGCTCAACAGTACTACGCTCGTTATAGCGTATTGCTTCGGCCATTCTATGTCCGACCAATCGACAACGTTTATTTTCAGCCGTCAGTTCTTCTTTTAAGGCTTTATCCCGACGAGGATGCACATCAATCAGCGGAATGTGCCCCAACTGTCGGCTCATGTCGTGAATCTGCGGCACATCATAAGCAGAATCCATGACATCATAAAGATTAGTAACGCGCTCATTACTTATTATTGCTAATGGAATAGCAACCTGGCTGTCGTGAGTAGAGGCGGAGGTCAATACCGCGCTGATAGGAATACCGCCATCCGCCACATCGATGTGTAACTTATAGCCGATCCAGCTGACTTTATAACCCTTACTGTTTTTCTTGGTGCCTACGTCGCAAGCTGTCGGCAAATCGTTAAGCATGTCCGCCATATCCATACCACTGGCTTGCCGCTCAATACGGGTCAATGGTTTAATGCGTTCTTCGCCTTTTTTAGGACGTCCACGTTTTGCTGCTATTTTCTGGATAGGTTCCTTTTTGAGCGGCTTTTCCCGTGCCTCTATCGCGGTTGAATCGCGAGAATTATGCCCCACGATTTCGCCTGCATAGCTTTTTTTAATAAACGCTTCATGAACCCGCTCAGGTAAACGATATTTCGAGAACTCGGCAAATGCCCTTGAGAATGTCCACTCATCAGGGACATCGTTTTTGCGCTCCCAACCGCAAATCCTTCTTAAGGCGCTATCAGCCTCTAATCGATCCAGTAAAGCGCGTGTCGTCGGCAGGTTATAAATCGTTTTTGCCACAAATGCCCTGGCTATGGCCGAGCGGTCTTGAGGCGGACGTCCTGGAAATCCAGCACTGGAATAGATGAATTCTTCGATGCGTACCACTTCTAAGGTGGTCACCAATTCCTGTTGTTTCTCGGTCAGTGGCCCCAGTTCTTCTGATAACCAAGGAAATAATGAGCTTTGTATATTAAGCCATGTCTGTGATAATGTATCTCGTAACCTACTCATACTATTAATAATAATTAGATTTTTAATCTTCTATTTTATCATTTTGAGCCAGTTGTTTTTCTTTTTTGGCTATTCTGGCTACTAATTCCGCTCGCTTTAACGGGTTTTGCAAGTTCCTCATTGGTAAAATGTTTTTGCTCTGTGACCTTAATGTTTATGTGAAAAGAGTCGCGGTAGTTATTCCTTTTGCTGCCATGCTTTTGGATATTTTGTCCTGGTTTATTACCAAATCCACGCCTGCGTTTGCCTATGTGGTTGTATATAGCGGAGCCTTAATGGGCTTGTCAATGGGCCTGCAAATCCTGCTCAGCATTTATCAGATGTGGTTTTATTCCAGGAAAATAACGGATAATTGATTGTTTCAGTATGTCACGTAGTGGTTCAAGCTTGTAACTATACAAGATATAACGGGGTGAGTTTTAAGAATAGTTTTATAAGCTTTTGAGCTGCGATAAGGCCTAAATTTCTATGAATACCAGAATGTTATGCAGTAATTGGGTTTGCCACACCCAGCACCGAAGCTTTTAACAGGAATATCTTAAAAGCGAGGCGAACAGGATTAATCGGTAACCTGGCAGGTTTTAGCTCGTTCTCAAGTTTCGGTTGGGAGCGCCATTTTCTTTTGCCGGGCAAAGAAAATGTTTTTGCCTTCGGGGCGATAATCAGATCAACATCACACGTTGCAATAATGCAACGAACGCTGGCTATATAATTATCTGCTTAACAGCAGTTAGCTTATGATAAAAATATCAAACCCCCGTTATTTTTCTCCCATTTTTACCTCGTGATGACCTTATTTTTTGGAAAAAAAGGTGATTTGATTAGCTGACAAATGCTGGCAGCTTATTAAACTATGTTATTTAACACAACGTAGTCTGTTTATTGTGTTAAATAACATAGTTTAATAAATAACATAATTCTATTTATAGGCTGTAGTCAGTATTTTCGTGGTGTGTGCTGATTGGCATCAAACGTGCTTTATCATATGAAGATTCTTTTTTCAAATATAACCACACGACACTTGCGATGCTTAACCTTATATTTTTTAACGAGCAAAAAAAATGGTTTCTTTTATATGGCATTTTTTTGATATTACCATTTCAAAATGTGTTGGCAACTACGTCGTTCGCAAGACAAACCGGTGAACCTTGTACGGCATGTCATGTGCAGGCTTATGGGCCTTGGTTAACGCAATACGGCCAAAAATTCAAGCTTGATGGCTATGTTGCCGGTCATGCCAACAAGTTACCTGACGTAATCAATCCGTTAGCCGTCCAAATAATAGGCTCGGTGACTAATACGCAGCAGAACAATGATAGTGACCCGTATTACAGTAATACCGCCGGACACTCAAACTCCAACAATAATGTGCTGGCTGACTGGGCGGCGGTGTATTACACCGGCCGGATTACTGATAAAATCGGCAGTTATCTTCAGTTGAACATCAATCCGCAAGCGGGACGCTCAGTCAGTCTTGCCATGGCCGATATACGGGTGGCTGATCATGCAAATATCAGGGGCAACGCTATTACTTACGGACTTACCGTAAATAATGCGCCGACTATATCTGATTTTTGGATGACAACGCCAGCGTGGATGTATCCTTACACCCAATCTTCAGTGACCATAAAACCCGCTGCCCAGCCTTGGCTACAGGCTTTAATGGCGGGTGCCAATACGGCCGGTGCAACCGCTTATACAATGATCAATAATCATCTTTATCTGGAAGCCGGTGGTTATACGTCTCAGTCGCAAAATATGGCGCAAGGCTTGGGAGTGTGGAACGCCGGCTCTCAAAGTTCAGGGCCGCAAGGTGGGCTTATTGATGGTGGTGCCCCTTATTGGCGGATGTTTCTACAACACAGTATGGGGCCACATACCATGATGATTGGCACTTACGGCTTGGCAGCCAAAGTTATTCCCTATTATACAACCGGTATTGGCAGCAATTCTTATGTGGAATACAATGCTGACGCCAATTATTCGTACATGCTGGATGACGATAATATGCTAATGGCAATGACCAAATATACGCATGACACGATGAAGATGGACGCTTCTTATCGGGGTGGCTATGCGAGCAATACCAGTAATTATCTCGACAGCGTTATGATGATGGGAATGTGGACTTACCGGCAGACTTACAATTTGTCGGTAGGGTGGAACTATATGAAAGGCAGTTCAGATATGACAATTTATAACGGTGCTGCAAATTATAATCCTGATAACCCGGTAAATCCTGTGTTTGGCAGTGCCAACGGCTCGCCAAACACTAATTCGTTTCTTTTTGAAGCGGACTATATACCGTTTGGTAAGGGCACCTTTGGCGCTGACCCCTATTTAAATATGCGTCTTTCGATACAATATTGGGCTTATACCCAATTTAATGGCGCATCGACAAACTATGATGGTTCAGGACGTAATGCGGCAGGAAACAACACGCTTTACTTTGTCGGCAACGTAATGTTTTGAGGTAAATCGCTATGAAATATAATTCAAAAACGAAGACTGTTGTAATGACTTCCATCCTGTTATGCCTGTTGGGTTTTTTCATCCAGTCTCATGCCGTGCGTCTATCCGGTTCATGCCCTACAAGCCACACTATGGATATGAGCGGGATGGCTACGAATAATAATGCAATTAAATCCGTTGGCAAGCTTGCAGAAGCGCAATGTAGTAATTGCCACGGGATAGACGGTAATGGCGTCAATGCCTCTGATGATGTACCTAATTTAGCGGGGCAAGAATTTATGTATTTGTGTGCCTGGCTAAGTGAATGTCGTAAACGAGGCAATAAATGTGAAGGTCATGAAGATATTGCTGCTCATCTTAGCGATCATGACATTGTTGGTTTAGCCATGTTTTATACCCACTCCCCCTCTAAATGGTAGCCTGAGTTATGGAAACTATTAAAATATTGCGGCTATTGATGGCCTGTGGCCTTATAGCGTTCACTTTCTATCTGTCTGGATGCTCAATCTTTGAAAAAGAAAATGCCGCCGATACCATGGCTGCGACAGAACAAACGGCTTACTATACTTGCGATGGATGCCATGGACCCAATAATATCCGTGTTGAGTCTATGTCACCAAAAATTATAGGACAGAAGAAAGTTTATCTTGCTGCCAAATTACGTGATTTCCGGGATATGAAACGGATTAATCCCTATATGAATGGTGTTGTGGCAAAACTTACCGATCAGGATATCGATAATTTGGCCGCTTATTATTCAAATTATGGGCGCAATTGATATGACTGTGCTTCGTCAATTGGGTTACCTTTATTCTCATGTTTGAGAGTGTATCCAAGGTGATTTTATAACCAGAAGCCAAGATAATTAGTCTTTCTAATAGAGGCATTAAGTCTTTAGAGCCCAAGCTGTTAACTTACAAAAGATCATCATGAAATATATAGGCATCGCTCTCCTGGCCAGTTTGGTCATTACTTTTTCTGCCAGGGCAGAGCAACCGCAGGATTTTCTCAGTATCTTTGCTGCACAGGCAAAGCTGGATAAGGCTGGTTTTGCCGGCTTTGATGTCAGTCGTGGTCAGCAATTCTTTAAGTCACAACACGGTGCTGACTGGAGTTGTTCTAGTTGCCACACCGATAATCCCACTTCGATGGGTCAACATATTGTGACTAAAAAAGACATAAAGCCAATGGCGCCATTAGTTAATTCTGAACGCTTTACCAATCCCGAAAAAGTTGAAAAATGGTTTAAACGCAATTGCAAGGATGTGCTGAAGCGTGAATGCACCGCTCAAGAGAAAGGTGATGTATTAGTCTACTTACTGTCATTGGGTCGCTAAAAAGATGAGAGAAATTTCGTGAGTCAACGCATACTCGTATGGGATCTGCCGACCCGTATTTTTCACTGGATGCTGGTGCTGAGCTTTACCGGGGCCTTTTTAACTGGTGAAAGCGAGCGTTGGCGTGACTTCCATGTGCTGTTTGGCTATACCGTGCTGGGTCTGGTCACGTTTCGTCTGATCTGGGGCGTTATTGGTTCGCGCTATTCACGTTTCTCGGAATTTGTGCGCAATCCGGTTTATGTCATTCGTTATCTTGTCCAATTAGTTAGAAGGCATGAACGGCATTCTGTCGGTCATAATCCACTGGGCGCATTTGCCATTCTGTTACTATTGCTGCTTGGCATTGCCAGTGGCATATCCGGTTGGGCAGTTTACGAAGAAATTGATAGTGATTGGTTGGAAGCGTTTCACAACTTAACATCTACTGCAATGTTGGTAGTGGTCTTTATACATATTACCGGTGTATTGTTTAGCAGTTACTTTCATGGTGAAAATCTTATCATTGCGATGATTACAGGTAAAAAGCGAGGAAGAACCGATCAGGGTATCTCTACTAGTCACCCTCTGATAACCATGCTCTTGTTAACAGCACTTATCGGCTTTTGGATTTTTGCCTGGCCCGGAGTCAAGAGATGAACAATGGTTTCGTAAAGTCTTACAGGGAGTTATGATAATCTTCTACGAACCATCTTTATTGGTACTGATGAGGTAGCATGGAATGTTATCGTTCAGCAGATTATGCTGCTTTATCAGAACGATTTAAGTCAATTTTTGGTATTTTATGCTTTAACTTGATGTTTAAGTTTTTAATTCTTGATTTTAAAGAATGCTGTTAAATAAGGCATTACAATCAATCATCTATGATGCTACACCTGAACTCATTGACGAAAATTCCTTGATTTATCTATCCTGGATAATTATAAGCGATAGTCTGACTTATAAAAGTATTAACACCGTTTCAATATAATGCCGTTAGCCACTGATATGGAACCGTCCTGATGGATTATCATAACCGCTAACGAACTGCGTCCCCGAAGTTTGGGAGGTTCTAGTTGCTTGCCGCTTTGGTTATCGGGCAACCATTTCGTAACGACTACCCGCACACGGTTTTAGCATTTTTTATAAGGCACAGAAACATTACATTTTTACCAACCGGTAAAAGATATATTTGGCTATTTCAGCCGTTGCAAGGTAAAGCACCACAATCACAGTCAGCATAACGATTAAAGACAACGGTAGCGGCACAAAGCCGACTAAATGTGCGATCGGTGTATAGGGCAAGATCAGCGTGATGATGACAACGGTTAAGGTTGCCGCTACCAGATATTTACCGGGTCGGGTTTTAAAAAAAGGGCTGCTGCTACGTACTACAAACACAATCATCGCCGCCGAAACCACCGATTCCAAAAACCAGGCCGTACGAAATTGTTCAGCCGAGACGTCTAGCGTTAGCAATAATCCAAAAGTCATAAAATCGAATAAGGAACTGACGATGCCAAAAGTGATCATGAATTTACGAATAAATTTAATATCCCAGCGTCGGGGCTGCGCGACCATTTGTGCATCAACATTATCAGAGGCTATGGTCATTTCCGGAAAATCAGTCAGCAAATTGGTCAACAGTATTTGCTTGGGTAACAACGGTAAAAAGGGCAGAAACAACGAGGCACCTGCCATACTGAACATATTACCAAAATTTGAACTGGTGGCCATAAAGACATACTTTAAGGTATTGGCAAAAGTCATCCGCCCCTCTTTTACACCTTGTACCAGTACCCCCAGATCTTTTTCAAGCAGGACAATTTGCGCCGTTTCCTTGGCGACATCCGCCGCGCTATCGACAGATATGCCAACATCGGCGGCGTGTAAGGCAGAGACATCATTAATACCATCACCCATATAACCCACGACAAAACCGGCTTTTTTCAACGCGAGGATAATACGTTCTTTTTGGTTCGGTTCGATTTCGGCAAATAAATTGACTCCCGCCACCTGATTAATTAGCGCCAGATCACTCATTTCGCGAATTTCGGAACCGGTAAGAATTTCGTGCTCGGCAACTCCCAGTTGCTTGGCGACTGTCGCTGCCACCAGTCGATTATCGCCGGTAATAATCTTGAGCGTTAACCCCAGTTCTCGTAATTGCTTGATCGTTTCAGTGCAGTCTGCTTTGGGTGGATCGAAAAATACCAGAAAACCCAAAAAACACATATCGCTTTCATCGGTTTTATCCAGATCGTTTTGGTTTGCCAATGTCTTACAGGCCAGTCCCAATGTACGAAACCCCTGCCTGCTAAAGGCATCATAACGCTGTTCAATTTGAGCACGCGCTTGGTCAATAGCAACCGAAGAGCCATCACTCATTTCTGCCTCAGAGCAAATGGCAAGAACATTAGTCAATGCACCTTTAGTCACCAGAATAGTGTTACCTTGATCTTTCAACAACAGGCTCAAGCGTTTACGATAAAAATCATAAGGAATTTTCGCGAGCTTCTCACAACCTTTTAAATCAAATTGCCGATACTGTCTGATCGCTTCATCAATGGGATTGCAAAAGCCGGTTTCGTAAACCGCATTGAGATAGGCATATCGCGCTATTTTATCGCTGGTGTTACCTGATAAATCCACGGCACTTTGCAGGTTAACAACGCCTTCGGTTAGTGTGCCGGTTTTATCTGAACAAAGTACGTTCATGCTACCAAAGTTTTCAATGGCGGCCAGTTGTTTGACGATAACTTTCTGTTCTGCCATGCGTCTGGCACCGTGAGCCAGATTGACACTGATTATTGCCGGCAATAATTGCGGTGTTAAACCAACGGCCAGTGCCAAGGCAAACAAGAACGAATCAATAACCGGTTTGGCAAGATAAACATTCACGGCAAAAATGAGTATGACCAAAATTAAAGTGATTTCCATCAGTAGATAGCCGAAACGTCTGACACCACGTTCAAATTCTGTTTCAGGCGCTTTGAGTTTGATACGGAGTGACAGTTTGCCGAATTCTGTCGCTTGACCTGTGGTAATCACCACGGCGGTAGCTTTGCCGCTTTGTACGTGTGTCCCCATCCATAAGGCGTTAGTACGCTGACTTAATGGTGTCTCTGCAGGCAATACTCCCGGCAGTTTTTCTGCCGGATAACTTTCTCCGGTTAAAATGGCTTCATCGATAAAAAGATTGTCGGACTCCAGAATTAAACAATCTCCCGGAATAACGTCCCCGGCTTTGAGCAAGATGATATCGCCAGGAATCAGGTTTTCGCTGGGAATCTCCGTTGCAATGCCATCGCGCAGCACGCTAACGGTAATTTGCACCATGGCGAGTAAGTTCTTTACGGCATTGGCTGCGCCTTTTTCTTGCCAGAAACCCAAACAACCGCTGATTAAAACAATGGTTAAAATTATGCATGCGTCCAGCCGGTCATTTAAAAAGAATGATAAGCCGGTAGCAAAGAGCAGAATGAGGATAATGGAGTTTTTAAACTGGGCAAAAAACAGCCGTATATTGCCATTTTGGTTGTTGTTATTTAATCGATTGGCACCATAGCGTTTTATTCGTCGCCCGGCTTCTTCATTGCTGAGTCCTTCAGGTGTTGTCGTTAACCGATTGAGTTGCTGCTGTGCGGAACAATTCCAGAAAGTGCTACCATTATCTGGAGTATTCGATTTTTCTGTGTTGTTCATTGCTGCATTCCATTGAGATTTAATTTTCACTTTTACCCGTTCAAAAGGGACAATGGTATATTGGCACCGATGTAGTTAACTCACCAAAATGCAATTCAAGGAGAAATAACTAATTTAGGGAAGTCCAAAACGCGATTTGACTTGTCCTGTATTACTCTGCGCCTTTTATGTAGTATTATCAGCTTATGATATATCGCATAGTAAAATGACTGTATGACTATTATTGTTCTTGTCTTTCTGATCGTTCTCAGCGGTGTCTTCGTTATGTCGGAAATGGCGATTGTGTCGGCACGCAAGGCGCGCTTGCAACAGTGGCGCGAAGACGGCCGAACCGGTGCCGGTTGTGCGCTCGCACTCGCCAATAAGCCCGCGAATTTTCTTTCGACAGTACAGTTTGTTATCACGGTTATCTCGATTCTTAGTGGTGCAATAGGCGAACACACCTTGTCCGAACAAGTTGCCGGAAGTCTCGCTCAGATCGCATGGCTAGAGCCTTATGCCGACCGACTGGCATTCTGGATCCCGGTGACAGGAATAGCGGTTTTCTCGCTAATTATTGGCGAACTCGTCCCCAAGCGCTTGGCCCTTTTAAATCCGGAAGGCATCGCCAGCACCATGGCTCAGCCGATGGAGCTTATCTCAGTAATCGCATTTCCTCTGGTGCGGTTAATGAACTTCGCTACTAATCTGGTGCTTTGGATGCTCAGGGTAAGGACACCGGGATATCCTCCCATCACCAAAGAAGAAATCAACGTGCTCATGGAGCAGGGCGCGGAAGCGGGGGTGTTCGAAAAGCACGAGCAGGCACTGGTGTCGCGTATTTTTCGGCTGGACGATCAAGCGATCAGGAGCGTGATGACACCTCGGGGCGATATCGTGTATGTTGATCTGAATGACTCCTTTGAGACCAACCGTAAAAAGTTGTTGCGCAGTGGTCACTCGCGGCTTCTCATCTGCTACGGTGGGCTCGGTAATGTGGCCGGTATACTTCGGGCCAAATCCGTGCTGGATGCTTTCCTTGAAAGCAAGCCATTTGATTTTGCAAGCGATGCTATTAAGCCGCTTTATGTGCCGGAAACCTTGACGATGATCGAATTGCTCGAAGCCTTCTAAAAGCACCGCCAGCATCTCGCCTTGGTAATTGATGAATATGGCGAGCATCAGGGACTGGTGACGCTGAATAACGTGATGGAGATATTGGTCGGAGATGTCGCGATCGTCGAAGACGAAGCGCAACCCGAAATTGTGCAAAGAGAAGATGGATCATGGCTAGTTAGCGGCAATATTTCAATCGAACGTTTTAAGGTGGCTTTGAAACTCGATTACCACCTACCGGGTGAGGATATTCAGGCCTACCGGACGTTGGGTGGCTTTGCCATGATCTGCCTCGGACGCGTGCCACATGTCGAAGATCAATTCGTCAGTACCGGCCTTCGGTTCGAGGTCGTCGACATGGATCAGAATCGTGTGGACAAACTCATCGTCTCTAGGATCAGCGTGGAACCGATCCCTCTGGATGAAGTAAAGCTCGGTAAGCAAGACGAAGATAAGTAAGAGCCGCTGTTATTCGAAACCGAACGTGAGTCAAGGCGAAAATCTGCAAATGACTTCGTTTAATTTTGTCCTAAATAAAGGCTGCTTAAGGAGCTGCGATAGAACTATCAAAGTAACCATTGAAAATCAATAAATTTGCAGTTAGCTGGTCGGCATTAGTACTCCGGACTTATGAGGATTGCGATGCCCGACATATTCTTCAAGTGCTGCACGGAATTACCAGCGATTTACTCTGTGTACCAGTTTAACTATATGAAGATAGCTCTCGTTATGTTTGCCTTGTGTGAAACTGATTGAAGAACTCATTACAAAATGAAGCCATCTAACCAACCTTACTGTTGAAAAATTGATTTCTTTAATGACTCTAATTTGAAAGAAGAATCTATGCAAAAAAAATGAACTCCTGTCTTAAGTTAAACACTTAGAAGCGTAAATCACCTCTATTGACGTGTTAGACTTTGGGCGTCCAAATCGATCCAGTATGTATATTCAAATTAACCGAAATATACAAAAAACACTGCCTCGAAATTTATTAACGCTGAGCTAATATAAAAAGACAATGAATCTATCAAAAAGTGGATATGTTTTTTCCGGCACTTGCCTTTCTGCTTTATGCTTGTAGCAGCAAGGCACCTGTCGTCAAGTACGATAACACTATGATATACCAAACCATGATTCAACCGCGAACGGTTCCATGGCAAAATATCTATAACTCGAAGGCTCGCTCCGGCATATTCCAAAAACCAGTCGAACTAGAACCTGCAGTAGAATTCTGATGTAAAACCTATGCGACATGGCATCGTTCGGAAATCGCAATTCACGACGACCGTTATCTGGATGTGATATACGAAGTGATGGTATTGCCCGGCTATGTCGATGAAAGTCTGACCAGCGAGCAAAAGGAAATGATCAAGCAACGCTGTGATTTTTGGAAAGTCCAATTGTTCGTTTTAGAGAGTAAATTTCGCTACCACGCACCGTTAAATCCTATTGACAGGCAAATAATCGCTAAATTGCAAAGTAGCGGCAGACAACTTAACAGCGCATTGAACGGCGCTGCCGAGCGGGTGCGTTCCCAACGTGGTACCCGCGAACGTTTCATACATGGACTCGAGATCAGTCGCCGCTATGATGGGCCATTTAGAAAAATATTCCGTGATGCCAGCTTACCGGAAGATTTGGCCTACCTGCCACATGTCGAATCCTCGTTTCAACCGGCAGCCAAATCCTCCGCCGGTGCCATGGGCATGTGGCAATTTACCAAAGGCGCAGCGAAAACTTTCATGCCCGGCGGGAGAGTGGATCTATGCCTTGATCCTTTTCTTCAGCCATCGGTGCAGCCAATTACCTGAGTTACGCCTATAGTAAACTGGGTGACTGGCCAGCAGCGATTACCTCCTACAACCACGGTATCGGCGGCATGAAACGTGCACAAAATCAAGTCGGTCGGGATTTTGCTCACATCGTAAAGCTGTATGACGGCCCGGCGTTCGGTTTTGCCTCCCGAAACTATTATGCCCAATTTTTAGCGGCACGTGAAATTGCCAGCAACCCGATGCAATATTTTCCGTAAGGCGCGTAATACGAAAATATCTAAAGATAAGCGTTTGTATACGGGGATCGTGTATTACCATTTTCTTACAGTGGTATTGGCTATATTAATCAACTGTTTGCCTAATCTCGCAATATAATTTAGCGAGATAAAGAAAGATCTGTCCTTCCATATATTGGGTGTTTTACACTACATATTTGATGATAACTGGTTGCTTTTCACCTTTTATACTGAAATGATTATTACCAATCATATCTTACTGATTGAATTATATAAATTTTCAGTTATTGGCCTATAAATTGCTAAAAATATGTAGAACGTCTTAATAAACGTAGTCTTGCAAAAATTGACTTCATCAATATCCGAGGTAACAATGATGAATAAAAATAGATCGGCGTCTTATGGAGTTTTATGCTTTTTTTTAAAAAAATAATGTAGGGATTACTTTATGAAATACACACATCAAATGACGATATCTATTTTTGTTCGATCAGTTCTAATAACTGATCGAAATGCCGTGGCTAAATCGACGGATGTCGCTGATACACTCTGACAGAATGACTAGTGCATAGAGAATCCGGTATAAAACAAACTACGGTCTAAGCAGGAAAACCAAGCTGCACGGCCTTTTCGGCAGCGTTATGTCGGATTTAATTTTTGAAAAATACCGCCGATGCGGAATGGAGATTTCAATGAAACAAATCACAGCAGTATTTATGGTCATTGCCTTAATCGGCCTAATGACGGGCAATCCTGTATGGGCGCATGGTGGTGGGGGTGGTCATTATGGCGGTGGTTATGGTGGAGGCGGTCATTATGGCGGTGGTCACTATTATGGTCATGGCTATTATAACGGCTACTATTATGGGGGGCTCGGCTTGGGACTGGGTCTAGGGTATGGTCTGGGCTATTATGGGAATCCTTATTATGTCTATCCCCCCGCTGTGATCGCTGTGCCGACAGCACCGCCGGTTTATATCCAACAAGCCCCTCCGGTAGTCCAACAAAATCCATCCGGTTACTGGTATTACTGTAACAACCCACAAGGTTATTACCCTTCTATCAAGGAGTGCCTCGGCGGTTGGCAACAAGTAGCACCAATACTGCCACGCTAAGCAAAGGAGAATTAATATGTCACGTTTTATTATGGTAATTTCTATCACAATCATACTGGCAGTAACGGGTTGTGTCAGCATGCCCAGTGGCCCTAGCGTTATGGTACTGCCTGGCTCAGGAATGTCTTTTGAACGGTTTAGTACTGACAATTCTGTCTGTCAGCAATTCGCCTCTTTTCAGGTAGGCGGTACTACTGCCAATCAGGCGCAAATGAGTAGCGGCTTTACTAGCGCCGCAGTCGGGACAGCTGTCGGGGCGGCTGCTGGCGCTGCCATAGGTGCAGCTAGCGGCAATGCAGCCGCCGGCGCTGCTATAGGCAGTGGCACCGGCTTAATTGGCGGTAGTATGGTCGGAGTAGGGAAGGCCAGTAGCTCCTATTACGAGGCTCAACAGCGCTACGATACCGCTTATATACAGTGCATGTACGCCAAAGGCCATCAAGTTCCGGTATCTGGGCAGTTCTCAGGGGCAATACCAAAAGAAGTAATTGTTTTACCGCCACCTACTTTATCTGGTCCATCCTCATCCGAGGATATTCCACCCCCGCCATCCGGCTCACCACCACCAGCGCCACACAATAGTATTGTCGGAGTTATGCATTGACAAATAGACACACATATTGCGCTGCTGGTAATAATACCTCCCCTCCGCCAAAATTCAAACTGCTCTTACATGAATCCTATCATTTTCTACGGCTTAAAAGTTTGTAAATACGGTAAAAGTAATAGCGAATAATAAGAAGATTCTGAACAAGTGCATCGAAGCTAATTTTTTAATAACTAATTTCCATGCATTTTATTGAGGTATATACGATCAATACTTCGGATAGTTTTTATCAGATCACAGTCCGTAGAAAGTTAACTAATTAAAAAATATAGAGTTTAACTTTTTAAGTGATATTTTTAAAGTTCTTTAAAATAACAATACTTCGGACAGTTTTGATTTGATTAAAAAATAGTCTGGAAGCCTCCAACATGTGAAGATGTAGTCAACGACGATAACAGCCCAACACGCCAAAGGCTTCCATGCACTTAATAGAACCCATTCTGCAGCAAATGTCCAGCGTAGCAAAACCACAACGTAAGTGAAATGGTTTAATTAAACAGGACACTTCTACAATACCTTCGCCAATTGGTATGAGTGATTTATACTCGATGTTCAAGTTTTTAAATTCTTTACATTCTTATTTTTGGCAAATCATCCAGCGGCACGGTACTGTAGCGAAGTCGTGGGTTCCAGTCGGCCTAAATCTCTGCCAACCATATGCTTGCCGGAAGGCATTAACTGAAAAATATCGTCAACAAGTACAGCCAATTCTTTAAGTTTCTCTGCTGGATTCTGGTGCTCCAGCAATGTTTTGATAAATTCGAGCAGCACATCCATTTGAGACTTTCTTTGCAGGCTACCTACGGTATACGCGGGCAGTTTGTTTTCTATACGGGCCATCTGCTCTGGGTGAAGGAGAAGGCAATGGTCAAGCAACAGACTCAGAATCAGGCCACGGCTTGATCCCTCTTCATCCAATTGTTTGGCCTCACGCCCCCATCCTTCATAAAGCTTCCAGTCCTCAAAGAAAACCTCTACAAGCCATCTCAATGTGTAGGCTTGAATAATATCCATGGTGCGCCACGTCATATTGGTGGCCACTAAATAGCGGTAATCGCTTTCGCCTTCATATTTCAGGGCAACGACTAAGCGTTTCTTGCCATGCGCAAGCACTTTTAATCGAGCACTGCTCACGGTCGCTTTAACCTCTTCACCGCCACGCACCCGCAAAGTCACTTCTACGCCGTTGTTGATGGTATTGAAATAGTCCTTCAAATTCCTTTTCTTGCTTCGATATTCAATGATCTGGTTCTCGCGTAACTGGCTGATAACTTGGTTAATATCAAATATCCGTGAAGCGGTATCCATAAAACCCGCTTCGCCGTACAAGGCATCAGCCAACACGGCTTTGATTTTGATATCACCATGGGCATCCTTAAAAGCTTGCAGCAGTCGTAAAGCAAGTTGCGTTTTTGTTGGATACCGACTATCGCGCATAGGCTGAACAGGGCGATCTTTTTTCGCCATGCCCGCTTTTTTCAAGCGTTTATCTTCCTTACTCCATGCCGTTAGCGCCGGATCAGGCCTGTAAAAAGCAAAGCCTACCGGAAGCGTGACGGTCTGCGTCACCAGCAATAATAAAACCACCGTCTGTCCGTTGACATAGCCCCCTGAAACCTTGTGTTTTTGCTTATGAACGCCATAAATTCGCTTGGTTCGCTTTGAGCGTGCCCGATCCGATTCATCGAGGACCAGTACACCTTCTGTAATCCCGTGCCGTTTCAAAACCAATGTCACACTCGCCAAAAGCAAATAATCCCAGGCTACTTTTGCTTCGCGAAACATCCACGAAAGTGCGGCAATCTTGCGTTCTCCCAAGCTCGCACGCTCGAACTTCGCCCAGCACACCGAATTGGTCAGTAATATTCCCGTCAAACAAAATCCCAACCAAATCTTTTGTAGTGGCGTCAGTTTAGCGGTGGGCTTTAGCTTTCTCAGAGCCGCATCTAAATCGGTGACAAAAGTTTTTATAAACTGCGCAGGCTCGTTCATCAACATATTGTTGAAATACGTCCAATTCTAGCACTGATTGGCTTACCCGTTTTCCTGCTGTTTTTCTAAGCTAAAAAACTTGAACATTGAGTGATCAGACTTTGTAATACTCAAAATTCTACCAGAATAGTGCTTGATCTTTATCTTATTATTTGCGTATCTAACTGTAACTTATAGATTAATTACATTTGCGGTAGCAGTATTAGTGTGGGACGCCTATTTATCTGTCAAAGCCAATAAAGGCTCTGCAGGTATTGATGGGCAAACAATGGAGGATTTTGAGTCTGAATTGAAAAACAATTTGTATAAAATCTGGAATCGACTGTCATCAGGAAGTTATTTCCCTCCACCCGTAAGGCGTGTAGAGATTCCGAAGTCTAATGGTCAGGTACGGCCACTAGGAATACCAACCATTTCGGACAGAATTGCACAAATGGTCATTAAGAAACGTTTGGAACCCCTTGTGGAACCTTACTTTCACCCTGATTCGTATGGGTATCGTCCGGGAAAATCAGCGCTTGACGCCATAGCGAAAGCCCGTGAGCGGTGCTGGAGAGATGACTGGGTTTTAGATATGGATATTAAAGGATTCTTTGATGCTTTAGATCATGCATTAGTATTGAGAGGCGTATCAAAATTTACTCAGTGTAAATGGACACTGCTTTACATCGAACGTTGGTTAAAAGCCGATGTCATTCTCCCAAATGGTGAGCTATTGCAACGTACGCAAGGCACTCCACAATGGGGCGTGATCACGCCATAGACACAAAAGATAACTTTGAATTTGAACGGCAGATAGAATTCAGTCGTTCAAATTTACCAGTTGACATGAGACGTAAAAGGTAATAAATATATGTCTCATGACGCGATCCTCAAATACCGACAAAACCCACCGGCTGAATGCCGCATTCAACTTGCTGGCACAGGACTGCCCCTTGGCCGAAGCTGCCGAAGCATTGACCCAACAGTTTGGCTTGTCTCGCCGACAGGCATACCGATATCTTCAGGAAGCGCAGGGAATCGATGCGCCAGTCTTGGTCGCTTCACCCTCTATTCCGATCACCATCAAAATACCTGCGGATGTCGTGGAGCGGCTTCGGTCGCATGCTCAAACCAGCGGTATGGCTATTGGCGAGATTGTGGCACATGCCATCGTCAGTTTTCTCGACAAGTTGCACCGCCATGGCTAATCGCCATCGGCGAAGTCATGATATTGAGTTGGAATTTGCTTTTGATCGTCTGCATGTCACAAAACTGGAGCAGGTCTTTGCCATCCTGGTTCCGAACCAGGAACGTCGAATTGATGAATCCACAGGACTAAAAGGAGAAAGCCATGAAAATAGCCGCCATCTACGCCCGTGTCTCTTCGGATCAACAGAAAGAGGAGAAGACCATAGCCAGCCAGACGGCGGCGCTGATAGAATTTTCCCGCCAAGAAAATTACCAAGTACCGGATGAATGGGTTTTCGAAGATGAAGGTTATAGTGGGGCCAATTTAATCAGGCCAGGGCTTGAGCGAATAAGAGATTTAGCCGCAGAAGGTCAAATCCAAGCGGTTTTGGCGCTGTCACCTGATCGGTTGAGCCGGAAATACGCCTATCAGGTCTTGCTGATTGAGGAATTAGCCCGTCATGGCGTCGATATGGTCTTCATCAAAGCGCCGCATTCAGGTACCCCAGAAGATCAATTGCTGTTACAGTTTCAAGGTATGATTGCTGAATACGAGCGGGCGCAAATTTTGGAACGCTCACGGCGTGGCAAGCGTCATCGGGCAAAACAAGGTAAAGTCAGCGTATTAAGTGGTGCGCCCTATGGTTATCGCTATATCCGTAAGACCGAGGAAACGGCAGCCTACTACGAAATTATCGAAACCGAAGCAGATGTGGTGCGTAAGGTGTTCAATCTCTACACAGTTGAAGGACTGAGCATTGGTGCGATTACTCGCCAGTTAACTGAATTAGGTTTGCCAACCCGTAAACAAAAGGCCCGTTGGGAACGTTCTGTTATATGGGCAATGCTGCGTAATCCTGCCTACCAAGGCCGCGCCTGTTTTGGTAAAACGGGTATGGCGGCACGTCAACGCATTACCCGACCACTACGTTTACGCGGCGGTTTTGCAGAATCAAACAGTGCTAGCCATGAGTGTCCACGCACCGAATGGTTAGAGATTCCTGTACCCGCTTTAATCAGTGAAGAAACATTTGCCATGGCTCAGGAAAATTTGGAATACAACAAACAGCATGGGCCACGACGTACCATTGAGCCCAGTATTCTCCAGGGAATGGTGCATTGTCGTCAGTGTAGCTATGCGCTCTATCGAAGCTCGACACGTACGTCAGCACGTAAAATTTACTATTATCGTTGTTCCGGATCCGATGCCTATCGTCATGGTGGGAAAGCCATCTGTGATCAAAAACCCATTCGTCAGGATTTACTCGATCAGCTGGTTTGGACTGAAATTCTCCGCCTACTGGAGGATCCGACACTCATCCAGAACGAGCTAAATCGCCGACTGGAAGCCGCCCGTGATTCCAGTCCAACCAAACGTCGGCAGGAAACGCTGAACCGCGATTTGATTCGGGTGCGTAAAAGCATGGAGCGATTATTAACGGCCTACCAGGAAGAACTGCTGACGCTTGACGAACTTCGCGTCAGAATGCCGCCATTGCGGCAACGAGAACAAACGATACAGGCAGAACTTCAAGCGATCAATCACCAAACAGCGGATCGTGCGGCGTATTTACAGCTTGCCGAAACCCTCACAGCGTTTCTGGAACGCTTGCGCTCAAACGCCGATACCCTCGACATTGGTCAACGCCAACGAATTATGAGACTGCTGGTCAAAGAGGTGATTGTGGGAAAAGATTTGATCACAATTAAACATTCGATACCAAGACAGGTTACGCCGACGGGAGGCAATCCGCAATCGTCGAAACCGCCTACACAGCACAATACGACTCAGATCGATAAAAGTTATCCTTTGTGTAAGGGGCGTGGCTAGTCCGTTACTGGCAAATATATTTCTTCATCTTGGCTTTGATCAATGGATGCACAAAGAATTTCCCTGCATTCATTTTGAAAGATATGCTGACGATATTGTAGTGCATTGTCGCAGTCAGAAGCAGCTGGAATATATTGAAAGTAAAATAAAAGTACGATTTACTCAATGTAAACTTGAGCTTTGCCCAGAGAAAACCAAGATTGTTTATTGCAAGGATACTAACCGTAATGGGGATTATCCAATTCAGAGCTTTGATTTTCTGGGTTACACATTCAGACCAAGAAGTAGTCGGAGCCGTGATGGTAGGTTTTTCGTTAGTTTTTCACCTGCTGTAAGTCGTAAAGCGTTAAAAGCGATGCGGCTTAAGGTAAAAGAGCATCCTGTGGTTGAACGATGCTTTAGTAACAGTGTTGAGGAACTAGCCATAGCGATTAATCCGATGATTCAAGGCTGGATAAATTATTATAGTCGTTTCAGGAAATCAGCAATGTCGACTATTTATGATTATATCAATGGTAAAATCATAAAATGGGCGAGACGAAAATTCAAGCAATTGAAAAGTCGAAAATGGCGCTCTGGTGAATGGTTGCGAAAATTGTACTTAGAAAATCCATTGTTGTTTGCACATTGGCGAGTTTGGAATTGGATGGCTAAATAACAAGAGCCGTATGAGTCGAGAGGCTCACGTACGGTTCTGTGAGAAACTGAAGGGGGCAGTTCCCTTCGGTTTACTCGACCGCCGACCGAGCGGTTTTTTCGAAGCTTAAAACATGAGCAACTAAACTACGAAAAATTCAAGACTAAAGAGGCGGCAAAGCTGAGTATTATTGATTATTTGGCGTTTTATAATGGCAAACGATTGCATTCAACATTAGGCTACCAATCCCCGCTGGAATTTGAACGGGAATTTTACAAGAAGACTGCTTAAGAAAGTGTCCGGTTTTACTTGACCATTACACATAAGGAGTCATGGCTATCCGTGTTTTCAGAGGTAGATCGCTATTTTAATCCTATCAAAGCCAAATTCTCTGTCAATTATTTAGGAAAGATGTCTAGTGTTGCTTATGAAAGTCTGGTGCAACAAGTCGGGCATCACCATCACCCCGTTATTGGCTCTTATGCAGCAACCAGTCCAGCCGAGTTTTTTGCGGTAATCAGCGAATATTTTTTCTGCGCGCCGGAAATTTTGCAGTCGCATTTTGCTGAAGTTTATCAACAACTACAACTTTATTACCGGCAAGATCCGTTACTGCGGCAACATCCTGTTTGCTGAAAATTCCTTACCAGTATCGGGAAGTTCCTGAGGCAATTATACACTGCCATTCATGTTTAGGCAGTTAATCAAGCCGTATGGTGTTTTGGTATTTTGATAGATAGCGCTACTTTTGTATCAAGTTCTTCTGTCATTATATTAAGTTCAGTCGGGCTGCCCATACACAGTCTTTGGAATACCCGGGCGGCAGCGATACCATTGATAACGAAAGCAACAGTGATAGGCAGTGCAAACCAGGGTGCATGATTACTGGCATGAGAAAGCAATAAATCTTCGCCGAGAAAAGCCGGTGAAATAGGAAAGCCGACTAGCCCCAAGAAACTCAAAAACAATAGCAGAGAAAGTTTCGGCTGGGTTTCTGCCATCGCCCGATAAGCAAAGGGTGATTCGGAAAAGTTGTCATTTTTTAGCAGTTTTGCCAAGACAACTATCCCTAATATCCAGGCGGGGATAATGCCACTGGCAAATATCACCACATCGAACCAGGCGGCAGGATTTAAAAACCAAACTGCGACGCCTGCCAAAATCGCGCTTAAGCCGATGGCATTCCAAACCTTGAAGGGGCTGTGTTTTTGACTGAAGGCGCTTAATGATGCCAATACCATCAATACGGATATCGGTATCGATAGATATTTGGTATTAATGCTGGCGGCTACGATGATCAAGCCAACCAAAGCGAAACTGCCTAAAGCATACAGGAGTTTTAGCCAGATATTTAGCGCATTAATAGTTGCACCTATACGTTTTAAGGGATTCCACAGTACAGAGCGCACCAAAAGTTCCAAATTACCTTCTTGCAGCGAGAAGACATACAGTGTGTTTTGTAAGACTTCCGGCAAGGTATTGCGAAGTGATACTGGCAGAAACTCGAATCTTGAATGATTTCTGATATAGAAATCGCTATCAGCAGAGCCTTCCACTCTTAATAAATGGGCTACGATTGATGGTGAAACTAATAATTGATAGCACCGCAGAAAAGCATTACCCAGAAAGTGAATAAGCACCAGCGATTCAAGACCCAAAGCTAGTTCCATGAACATAAAGCCCACTTGGGTAATTGAGGCATAAGCAATTTGGCCTTTGATATTGGACTGTGTTTTCTCAGAAATACTGGCCACAATGACGGTCAGTAAACCAATCATAAATACGCTAAAGCGGGTTGAATAATAATAAGACCATATTGGCGTAGTTCTCAGTAATAAAAATACTCCCAGATGCACTGATAAGGCACCATAAAAAATAGCGCTGGAAGGCGTTGGCCCTTCCATAGCCCTGGGTAGCCAAAAGCAGAAAGGGAACTGTGCCGATTTACCGGAGGCTGCAATCAGGATTAAGGTCGATACCAATAGTAAAGAGGCGTAGCCTGCCGGAGGCATCGCCGGGTTATTAAACAAGTCGGCCAGTTGACTAAAATGCTGGCTTTCATGAAATAATAAATGGCTCATCCAGGCACCCAACAATAAGCCAATGTCGCAAAACCGGTAAATCGTATAAGCTCTTAAGGCGTTACGTACCGGTTGTGCGCGGTGTCTATAAAAAGCGATTAACAAAAATGAGGCGATGCCGACAATTTCCCAACCGGCAAACAATATATCGATAGAACCTGACAAGATGACCAGATTCAGTCCGAACACAAAACCAAAAATAGTCAGGAAAAAACGCTTATAACCGCTTTCCCGATGTAAATAGACGCGGCAATATTTGACGATAATGGAGAAAATTGCCCATACGCAAAAAAGATAAACAGCGCCGATTCGATCCAGATAAAACAAGATGGGGAAGCTGTAGTCGCCGGTTTCATAGAGTGTAAACCACTCATATTCATGATTTGGAAAACCGGCAAGCGCCCACACGATCAGTAAGGCAATAATACTGAGCCCCATGACGTGACTACACCAGAAACTGATGGTCGCAATTTTTTTCTCGTTCCTGTCAGTTAGGAAAATCAATAAAAAGCCCAATAAAGGGAGCGCCAGACTGGTTAAGAGTAAGCCGTTCATGCGTGTATCCGAATAAATTGATGCACCGGTATGGTTTCTGTTTGGCCCAAAAGTATTTCCTCTGAAAGGTTCGCTTGGGGAGTTTCGTTGTCATCCGCAAACTCAACTGTTTCCCAGCCGTTAACGGAATACAGGAAAAGTTGACGGTTTTCAGGGTGGCAAGCAACGAATCTAACCCATTCGTTATCCAACCATTCCTTAAGCGCCCCCAATTTGGCGATGGTTTTATCCAGAATAGCGGGCGTTTGCTCGACGACGATCAGTAATCTCGAAGGCTGATGTACTTCGATCATTTGCGATGGTAAACCCGTGCGTAGATCGCCTTCGACACCGTTGGCAACGCCAAGCAAGCCGATGACATTATGGGGTAGTTTTGTGCCAGCTCCATAAACTGAATTGTCGATGCGTGAAAACAGGTATTCCAGATTAATGCCGCCGCAGACCGGAATAACGGCGGACAGAATTCGGGCCATAATGTCGCCTTGCGCATCCGTCTGAGAGTCGTAGGAATGCAAAAAAGCACGTCGATCCATAAACAAATTTTTGGTTAACGCTCTTCGACCGACGATAGCATAAAGATTATTGGAGTGATTGTATTCCGGGCGCGGTTCAAATATCGAAGACGATCGTTCTATAACATGCTGGTGCGCTTTTTCATTGGGTTGCGATTGTGGGCCCAGCTCAAACCAGCGGCAGCGTTCTCCGGCATTGTTTTCTAAAGCCTGTTTCATGGCTTTCTGAAAAGCAGGTAAACCGGGAGCCGGATGCTGTTCCAACAACTGTTTGTCGAAATAGGTGATTTCATCACGACTGGTATTGTGTAGCGCAGCTACAAATCGGGTGCTGACGGGAATTTCGATGCCGCGATCAAACAGGATTGCCCGCACTGCGTCATGATTAGCCATCCAGGCAAAGGCACGGGCATTGGGTGCGCCAGGCTTTCCTGAACACGCGCCGCAATCGTAAGCGGCAAAATGTGGATTGTTGACGCTACTGGAGCCGTGCGCAACGATGACCACCAGCGGTGAAAAATGTTGTGTCAAGCCGATATTGCGCAATAATCCACCCACGCGGTCCGCCATTTCCGGAAAGGAAAAGCCCAGTAAATAACCCTCTTCCGTGGGTTCCTCTGATTCTCGGAGCAAATGCAGGTGAGTGTGTGTTTCAACTTCGCTTAAGGTTCTTATGTTGGGCAATTTGGAACCTGGACGAAATACATTCCAGGCCATTCTAATGGCGTAACCAATTCCCAGTGTTTGAGTAAAGAGCCAGCCCCTGAACATTGAATGTGCAGTAAAGTGCATATTGGTCAGGTTACCTGACTTGCTCCTGGTTTTATCGCTTGGTTTTTGTTGACTGCTGGCTTCCTTGATCAGATGCTTGGGAATAATAATGTTGGGACATTGGGCAACCGGGTAAGCATCATCCAGGCCTTGATAGAGAAAGTCAATGCCAAAAAATCCGGCAGCACCGAGTGTTTCTATAGCCGGATTGCTTGCTTCAAGATGACGTCTTAATGAACATTCGCGGTCATCGATACAGAATAGTGCCTGGGCTTCAGGTAGAAGCTTTGATTCGGATGCATTAGTTTGCGTATCTTTGGGTTTTAGAGCCTGGAGTAATTCGCTATGCAGCGACCATTCCATCGCTTCGTGCCAGACTCTCAGACGTAACGGAATGATTGGCTTAAAACCGCCATCTTTAAGTAGCGGCGTTCCACTGGTATAGGGCAGGGCGGCAATACCTAAAAACTGGGTGCCTTTTTTCTTATGCAGAAAAGCCAGTTCAATAGCCAGCTCTACAGCAATCATTTCTTTCAGTGAAATTTCGCGGCGGGCAAGCAGGGATTTCGGATTTTGTTCAATGACGTGTACCATACCGGCCCAGCCAGGGTGAGCCAAGAGCATTTCTAAAAGGTATTGTTCGTAAAGTTCCTCATTACCAACTATTTTTTTCAGGCAAACTTTAATGACATCATCAGGGCTTGCAGATAATAATTCATGGACAACGGGTTCATTTAACGGATATAGCGGTAATAAACTGTTTTTTGCCAAGCGCAGTACGCTGTCCCAGAAATGTTCGCCATTTTTGGGTAAGCTCCAGCGACTAATTCC
Source organism: Methylobacter sp. S3L5C (assembly GCF_022788635.1). NCBI lineage: Bacteria > Pseudomonadati > Pseudomonadota > Gammaproteobacteria > Methylococcales > Methylococcaceae > Methylobacter > Methylobacter sp. S3L5C. Next base: position 3,027,612 of record NZ_CP076024.1, read on the forward strand.
CTGATCCAAAAAGTTACCCAACAACCGGAATAATATCGGATGCACCAGAGCATTGAGATTAACTTCAAGCTGAGTCAACCAGGCGTTGCGAATCCCATGGTTAGCCAGCGAAATGGGTGGATAATGACTGGTCGCATCGGCTTCGAACAAGGTTTCTCTAAGTGCCTCTTGCTTTGGTTTTGTGCAATCGGAGTGTTCGATAGCCCATTCAATCGCCGCTTTGTTAATCCGGCCTTGTTGGTACATTGCTTGATAATCTTCCAAAGGCAAATAACTACGTGCGCCGAAAGTTTTTGCGGCGATAGCGATACCTTCATGAAAAGGATGTTGCTGAAAAGCGTGTAAGGTATTGTGATGAATAAAATCTTTTATCGGCCCCTGGGCAGGAAGCCAGTGAGCAATATGTTCTATTGAGGCATCCAGATTAAACACAGTTTTTTTTGATGTTGCCGTGGAGTTTTCCACAAGCGGTTGGGTGATTTCACGATAAGCCATGTTGTTATTTTTAACCTCGGCATTGTTGGTAAAGGTGCGATACCGTATAAGAGTTAATATCTGATAAAGACTGCATTACACATTAACAAGCACCAAACATGCCAAGCAATAAATGGTTTACCAACGAGCCTGATAGTTTTATTTAACCAATTAATAACTCGATGATAAATAATAGTAATTTACTCTTTATGGGATAGTTTATTGTTATCACCGGAGGTGTTTTAATTGGCTAAAGGTTGAAAATTCTGCCGGGGCAGTGTTTAAATCAACCAAAGCTTTTGGTTGAAATCCCCCGATTCCAATTTTTCTGGTGCAGTAGGAGGCTGTCCGAAAATAGAAAACCTACTGCGGAAAAGCTATTTTGGCCATATTTTCCGTTTATTTTCGTTTAATAGAACAGCTATTTGTCTCAAATGACCAAAATAGCTTTCCCTAGTCGCTACGGTTCCTATTCTCGGACAGACTTCTTGAGTCAATGGCAAATAGATTCTTTAAGATAGATAACTCTGAAATCGGTTTTTGTGGCGTTTTGTATTTGCTTGGTTTTATCAGCAATTCTCATTATGACGAAAACCTATCCGATTTCAGGCTTCGGGGGGCGATTGATTGGGCTTCCCGGTTTATATGACCAGCCTTCCAGCATGAAATCGAGCAGGTGCTCCCAGTTATCGAAACAAAAGTAGGTAGTCAGAGCCTTCATATCATCAAACAAACGTTTACGGGAAGGTAGTTTTTGACGAAGCAAGCAAAACTTGTCGTCCATTAAATCCAGCAGGGTATGTAACAAGTAGGCGAGTAAAATCAGAGTCGCCAGCAAGGAAGACAAGAATTGCTGGCCGTGACCGAAGTTATGCTCGAAGCGATAGCCCTTGGTCTTCAGGGTATTATTGTTTTCATTTTCAATCTTCCACCTGGCGCGTCCGGAGGCAACTATTTCGACAACGTTAGCGTCATCAATCCTCAAGGAGGTTGCGAACGCATTTCGATACAGTACCTTACCGTCTGCCGTGCGGGTGGTGATCTCGCACCAGTTCACCATTAAGGCATCATCGGCATCACGCAAGGGCACGTTGCTGACATAACGATAAGTGTCTGTTTCATGGCGTTTGCCGGTCCAGCGAGTCTGCACCAAGGTTTTAACAATACCGTTACGCGCCAGATCATCAACCCATTCGTACAGCGTCTTATGAGAGTCGGGTTTACAGACCAGGGTGAATTCAAGTCCTTTGGCCAGCAACGCCCGACAAAATGGCTCGTGACAATACAAATCATCGCCGAGCACGGTAGTGCGCAGCGCGGCGTACTGGCTACCCCGACTTTCCAGCCAGCGCAGAGAGGCGTTGATCTCGCAATCCTGTTTTTCATGACCGTCCTGCGGGCGAACAAATTCTGGCGCCAGTGAAATAACCTTGTCACTGCCAGACTTAACCAGCACCGGCGTTATTACTTTGTGCGAATAGCTGACTTTACCGTTACGGTGTGTTTTGCTTGAACAGCAGGGACCGTGGAGCTTTTGTGACGAAAAATAGTCGGTTCCATCCAATGCCAGCAGTAATCGATTGTCTGCTGAGCGAAAAGTATCGATTACCCCCGCCCGTTACAAACCGTCAAATACAAAATCAAACAGCGGATACACTGTCGCAGGCTCTACCGCATCAAGCAGGCTTCGGATGTGATTGTCTGTTGGGATCTTAAAAACACCGAACAGTGTTTGTGCATTGTTTTTCCCTTGTGTATCTTGCATGGTCCGCTGAAAATCTAAAAATGACGGGCTTTGCATGAAAAATACTGAAAATGCACTTAGTCCAGCATCAGTCATCGTATAGTTCGTATTTTTGCCGGTTCGCGGATCAGAAAAAGTTTCAAAAGTGGTATGTAATTGTTTGACTACATCACTAAAGGTCAAGGCATTTAATCCAAAGGGGGCACTCATATCATAGGTCTCAATAAGAATCGGTCTGCCATTTTAGGTGATTAACGTCATAATGAGAATTGCTGTGGTTTTATGGCTTATCACCCTGATTTATCGAAGACATTCATTAATTGCTTAGCCGACAAATCGGCTTGATAATTAAAACTTGGCATATCAATCTCGATTACCAGAGACAAGATTATGAAAAATTTTAATGAGTTGAATAAAAAGTGAAAGAGATTGAGTGGCTTACCGATCTGGAAGAGCATAACTACTCTGCGGCTGAATCTTATCTTATGCTTTTGTACAATAGACATCTTTCCTAAATAATCGACATAGAATTTGGCCTTTATAAGGTTAAAATAGCGATCTACCTCTGAAAACACGGATAGCCATGACACTCCTTATGCCCAATTGCCAAGACACAAGCCTGAAGAATTTTTAAGGACTGTCGGCCTGTCACCAGAAGATTTTCTGCATCTTCACGGTAAGCTGGCGACTTACCTGGACGAACAAAAAGTCCTTAATCCACTGACTAGACGGGGACGAAAAGACTCTAAGCTGGCTTTAGAAGACCGCTTGTTACTGACACTCTATTATCTTCGTCACTATCCGACGTTGATAAACCTGGCTGCGGTCTTCGACATCAGCGAATCTTATTGCCATAAAATTTATGCTCGCACAGTAAGGCTATTGGTCAAAATCGAAAAACTGCCCAACCGCAAGGCACTGTTGGAAGATCCCGCAGCTACCGTGGTCATTGATGTTTCGGAGCAGCCTATCGAGCGCCCTGTTAAAAACCAGAAAGCGTACTTTTCAGGAAAAAAAACGCCACACGATCAAAGTCCAACTCGTGATCTGCCTATTGACGATGACTATACTCTCCGTAGTGATAGGTAAAGGTCAACAGCATGATTTTTCTATCTTCAAAGACAGCCGTCTATTGTTACATCCTGATGCCCTGTTGTTGGCGGATTCCGGATACCAAGGGATAAAGAAACACCATCAGAACTCGACTCTACCGGTTAAAAAGAAAAAAAGGCCAACCGCTTTCGGCAGAAGACAAAGCCGATAATAAGGCACTATCAAAACAGCGTATTTTTATTGAGCATGTTAATCGTCGATGCAAAATTTTCAGGATTACCAAAGATGTTTATCGGGGCAAGCATAAGCATTACTCCCTGACCTGGAATTTAGTGGCTGCTCTTGTTAACTTACGCTATGGCTGTATTTAGGAAAGATGTCTAGTGAATAATCAGTATGGTTACGCTATAGACGATTTAGTTTTAAATTAACATTAAAGCGAACAGTAGAGAGATATAGATTTTTAAATAAATAATCTCTATGCAAAAAGATACTATTCCTTGAAGAGATATTATCTGTGTGAACTTACCGCGGTGTGAATTGGAAAATTTAATTTTCAAAAGGTTATAGATTTAATGACACCCGCTTTTCGGTAAAAAACTGGCATCGATTGCAGTTACCTATTTACTTTTATCCGGTAAGTTATTTAAGGTTAGAAAATTAAAAGAGCGGAGAGATTATCGTAAAAAGGTTTTTTCATTCAGAGAGCTATAATGGCTAAGGTTTCGAAAATTTATCCGTCCTGGCAGGTACGTTAGAGTAGTTAGTAAGATGAAGACAAGCTTACTCTACAGTTTTTCTACGCGGGACATTTTCTGTAGAACAGATGCTATGTAAGTGCATGGAAGCCTTTGGTATGTCGGGCTATTATCATCGTTAACTACATCTTTACATCTTGGAAGCTTCCAGACGGTTTTTTAAATAAAAACTGTCCAAAAATTCGCTTTCATAGCCACATCCATAATGTACCGATCACCAGGGTAATAATGGTTAACGGTGCCCCGACCCGGAAATAATCCCAAAAGCTGATCACAACGCCTTGCTCGGCGGCTTTTTGCACGACAATCAAATTCGCGATTGAACCCAAAATGGTAAAGTTACCCGCCAAAGTCGACGACATGGCGATCGTCAGCCAAGCCGTGTCATGATTTGCCAGTGACTCAACAAACGGCTTTATTATCAGTACAGCAGGTACGTTACTAACCAGATTAGACAGTACCGCCGTGACTGCACTCAAGATGGGTACCTGATCCAAATGCAGATGACTCACGGCAATAATCCAGTCAGGTGTCAACAGGGTACGCTGCGCTCCCGCGACGATAATAAACAAGCCGGCAAACATCAACAAAAGCGACCAATCTATTTCCGCATAAATACGTTTGCTTTTAACGCGCCGCGTCAATAACAGTAAACCACCAATGATGATTGCGGCCTTGGCGGGCGGTTGACCGGCAAAAAACAGCGCAATCATAACGACAGTCGCCAATAACGCGCGTATGACCAGCACACGCTTAATGCGCAGTTTTGGCTTTACCACGAGCAGCGGTTCGGCACCAACAAATTCTTTACGGTAAAACAGGACTATCAATGCCGCTGTTATCAACAACCCGATTAACGCTACCGGCCCCAGTGCCAGCGCAAAGGTCGGGTAAGGAATACGGGAAAAACTGCCAATCATAATATTCTGAGGATTGCCGGTGATTGTAGCTGTCGACCCCACATTCGATGCCATCGCAACTGCCAACAGATAAGGCACCGGATTACGCCCCATTCGCCGCGTCAGTTCCAGCACCAAGGGTGCGAGTACCAGACAAATTGCGTCGTTAACCAAAAAAGCAGAAAATATCCCGGATATTGCAGTAATTGCGCACAGTAAAATTAATGGTTTTTTCGCGTGCTCCATAACCCAAATGGTGGCAATCGCAAAGAAACCGGACAGACGCAAACTAGCGACAAGAATCATCATGCCGAGCAGCAAGGTAATCGTATCAAGATCAACGGCTTTATAGGCTTCTTCCAGCGACAGTGCACCGGAAGTGACCATTAAACCGGCACCGACCAGCGCCACACCAGCCCGATCGATATTCAATCCGGGTATTTTACCAATAGCCAGCGCCAGATAACTGCCAACGAAGATAACAGCGGCCGCGATTTTCTTGATTTCATCATCGAAGCCCAAACTGGCCGGTAGCAAGCCGGGGGTTACGGCAGCGATCAGCGCGATAGCGATGATGAGGAGAATCAAAGTAATACTGGCAAAGCGAGGCCAATGACGCTGCCTTGACAGTGACTTTATCTTTAGTGGGATGGTTTCGGGTACCGAGGAGCTTACCTTAGGCATCCTGCATAGCCGTCGTTAAGATCGGTATTAATTTGGCAGGACCTGTTTCAGGCATCGCTATCCAATACAACAAGAAAGCGATTAACGCAATACCCGAGAGAAACAAGAAGGCCGCATCAAAGCCTGCCGAATCGACGATCAGACCCGCCACCATATGGCTCATTGCAGCGCCCAAGCTCCAGCATGTTGAGAGCACACCAAGAGCGAAGCCATAATGTCCGGTTCCTTTGGTAAGGTCGGCAACCACAATAAAAAACAGGGCGCCAAAAATACCGGCACCGATACCGTCAAGAACTTGTATCGACACCAAAAAAATCGGATCTTGTGAAAACGTATAAAGCAAACCGCGGAGAGGCAGTACGGCAAAACCCACCAGAAAAAATGCTTTGCGCCCCCAAATATCGGCTTTACTGCCGACCAACATCGCGGTGGGAATCATGACAATTTGTGCCGTGATAATGCAGGCTGCCATAACCAGACTCTCGGAACCGGGTTGACTTTGTGCAAGCTCTTGGCCCAACATGGGTAACATTGCCGCATTGGCAAAATGGAACAGGGTGATTAAAGCGGCAAAGATTTGCAATGGCTTGCTCTGAAACAATTCACGCAGGCTCACCGGTTGTTGGTTATGATCATGTTCCTCCATGCCACGCGCCTTATCGTTGTCGATTGCCGTAGCCTTTATGCTCAATACGGCCACTATGCTGAAAACCGCTGCCAGGGCAACCAACCATAACATCGCTTCTTGAGCCAGTGCCCAACCAGCGACACCCGCCAGCAGAGCCGTGACTACATTACCGGCATGATTAAACGCTTCATTACGCCCGATCCTATAAGTAATGGCCCGAGAACCGACCAGGCCCAAAGAAATAGCCGCGATAGCAGAGGGTAACAAGGCATCGGCGACACCAATCACCGTTTGGGCGACAGCCACCGCCCAAAAACCATGAAACCAGGTGATCAGTAACGAACAGATAGCAACCACAACTGCCGCACCGACAATAAGACCACGTTTGGATGAGCTCCAATCGATAAGTGCGCCCATGGGGGCTCGTGCCAAAGCGGTTGCCGTGCCACCAATCATCATAATGATCCCGATCTGGCCAGAGTCCCAATGTTGGCTGGAAAAAAGGTATATAGCCAAGAAAGGGCCAAGACCGTCTTTAACATCGGCAATAAGAAAATTTAGCCAATCGAGAGCAGAGGTACTTTTAATGGTTCGAGTAAATTTTCCGAGAGGGGTATTATTTTGGTCATTAATGGCTGTTGTGGTCATGGAATAGCTCACTTGGGTTGGTATTGTTGAGTTGTTACTATTAATCCATTAAAAGCAGTCAAACCGCTTTCTAAAGACCGTTGATGAAGATGTTATCGTTATTAGTACTTACCTGTACCAAGTAACGAGACTATCAAAATCTTATTATCATTCTAGCTTTAACTATTGAAGCATTCCGTACGGTGGCGCACATGGAAGCATAATGTAGCTACACTTAACCGTACACCTATTTTAAAACAACCCGAAAAATAGGGAATGTGTGTCGAATATGAATCAAGAAAAAACAAAAAATAAAAGTATATGCTCGATACTCACGTTTTTAAGCTTAGGAAAACAGCGGATAATCAGGTGACTGTTAGAATCTGATATATTCCAGCAATATGTTAATGCACGAGTTAGCGCACATTATAAAAACCTTTGTAGTTGATTTAGGTGTAGCGTTAGCTAAGGAACGAGCACGAAATAACTTGAGCAACTTATAAAATTGCCGATTCAGGCATGGCGACATAATTCCATTGCCTCAGATGTTTATCAAATACAATTCGCATTGATTCTTTAAACCCTGCCATAACTTTTCTGCCTGTTTCATAAACCCTATTAAAAATACAGGCAAAGACTTTTAAGCCTGTTTTTGTTGTTGTTTTTTCTATTAACTCTTTCATAAATAGATGGCTGGTTAAAACCATGCCAGACATGGCGCGAGTAATATGAGGGAATACCAGATGCTCAATAGGGTTCCATTTAGACGTGTACGGGGGATAATGCGCTATCCTTATTTCAATGCCAATTTTTTCCACTAATGCCTGTAAATCCTGCTTGAAAATATAGTGTCTGGAGGAGTTACTACCGCCGCCATCCATTAACATTAAAATGGATGTTGCCAGTGGATAATACTGGATGCCATAGGTGTACCACCAGTGCCGAATCGAATCACAGGAAAACTCGCTGGTGTCACGACTCGTCCCAATGTTAACGTAGGCTTCGTTGCGGTCTATGTCATAAAGTGTATGAGGTACGCCTACACCTTCGGCTAATGAAGGAAAATCATGATCAAAAACCTCGATAGTTTTAGTCGTATAGACCTTACCTTCGCGAAACAGATCACCTATCAATTCCTTTTTTTTGCTATCCACGCTGAGAACAGGATTGCCCGTAGCCGTATATAAATCCCTAAACTCAGCGATCCGTTCAAACTGGGCGTTGCGGTTTATATGCCCGCCAGTCGCTTTGTTTTTCAGGGCCTTGCGCTTCACATAACTATTCTGTTTTAATAATTTTCTGACAATATTGCGACTGACTTTAAAATTCTCTTCAGCCAATAGAGAGCCAATTTTGGCACAGGTCAAATTTGTCCATTTTTTCATTTCATTCATCGGATCACCTGCCGTATGTTCTTTTAAAATAGACAAAAATACGTCATTAATATCTGTTTGTTTTTGAATAATTTGTTTTCGGCCACCGCCCGCTTTTCTGTCCCGTCTTTTGGGGATAGTTGCCTTCTCTTTCAGTTCATTTATCCCGCGTCCAATAGTATTGCGAGAACAGAAAAACAGTTGAGCAATATAACTGATGCCCCCATAAGGAAATTTTGATGCTTCAACCCCCGCATACAACCGCTTATCTTTTTCGGATAGGCGGTTGAACACTTCTTGCATTTGTTTTTCAATTTCTATTGGGTAAGCCGGCTGCATTATAAGTTTTTTTGGCAATGTTTTAGTTCTTTAACTTTACCGCATTACAACGACTACTTGCTCAAGTTATTTCGTGCTCGTTCCTAAGCTGTAACCTAAGCAAGGATTTACTAATATACAAAAATTTTGGTTGGTTTTTTGTTTGACGGGGATGTCAAAAATATCCACTGACAGTTTACTGATGCTGATTGTCAGGAGAGCATCAGTAGTTGAAAAAAACCTTATTTAAAGGCTTATTTCAACCGTTAGCATCCTTCCCAATTGTTTTAAGCCCCTTTTGTTTAGCATATCATATTGATTTTACTACTGTTATTTTTATCGTTAACTTATGGCACAGAAATAGCTTAATTGTGTAAGAGAAGACAATTTAATTTTACTCGAGAGAAGTGACATGAAAAAAACATATCAATAAAACAGCTAGAGATGATGACTATTACAAAAGTGGCGTGAATTTTTATGGTTGTATGCTATCCGCTCGTTGTATTTACAGTTGATGCCACCGACAGTGATCAATATTGCAGCCGACTATATCGGTCGCTTTGTAAAAGCTATATAACCTAAGGACTCCTGATGACTTTATCCACAAATATTAACCGTTATCAAGGTGACGGTTTCAAGGCAAAAAATATGAAAAACATAGTAGGTATATTTATCATAATTTTTTTTATCACGGGATGTGATAGTAAGATTTTTTTAGAAAAAATAGGCTTGAAAGAAAAAATTAGTACGGTTATTCAAACAAGAAATGAGCTTGTATATTTACCTAATAGTGATGAACCCTTTACAGGTAGCTACGTAACCTATTATTTAAACGGGCAGAAAAAGACTGCAATAAATTACAAAAACGGGAAAAGAAATGGATTAACTACCGGATGGTATGAAAATGGGCAGAAGGAGAGTGAAACAAACTTCAAAGAGGGTAAGGAAAATATATTAGCTACCGCGTGGTATGAAAATGGACAGAAAGAGAGTGAGACAAATTTCAAAGAGGGAAAACGAAATGGATTAACGACTCTGTGGGACAAAAACGGACATAAAGAAACTGAAAACAATTACAAAGAGGGAAAGGAAAATGGACTAGCCATACTGTGGTATGAAAATGGAAAGAAAGAGAGTGAAACACTTTACAACGATGGAAAGGAAAATGGATTAGCCACTCTGTGGCATGAAAACGGGCAGAAAGACAGTGAAATAAATTATAAGGATGGGAAACGAAATGGGTTATCTATTGGATGGTATGAAAACGGTCAGAAAAATAGTGAAATAAACTATCAAGATGGAAAGTTACATGGATTAGCTACCGAGTGGTTTGAAGATGGCCAGAAAGAGAGTGAAATAAATTACCAAGGTGGGCAGAAAAATGGATTAGCGACCGAATGGTATGAAAATGGCCAGAAAGAGAGTGAAACAAACTACCAAGACGGGCAAAAGGTAAGCCAAACAAATTACCAAGACGAACAGGAAAGTGGATTAGTTAACGGGCGATATGAAAACGGACCCAAAAAGAATGAAACAAACGACGGTAATGGAATTTGACATAGTTTTGTAGGATTTAAAACCAAAAACAAACCCAGTGCTCTCAATGGTGCTGGATTGGGCTTAGAAGACAGAAACAGGGTACGCGATATGATGAATGAAAAAATAAAGACAGTAGCAATGACGGTAACGATTCTATGTTCTACATGCATGGTAACGACAGCAGAGTCGTCGACCGCGGTGGTACAGGATGATTTGCTTCAGGATGCCGGCGCTTGGGCGCAGGTCGTGGGAGAGGGTAGTCTGAAGGTGGTAGATCCGAGTCTGGAAAAAACGCGTATCTGGCTGGAGGGGCAATCTCGTTGGGACGATAACTTTAGTCATTGGTATCAAGGCATGGCACGCGCAGCGGTTGGCTATTCGCTTACTGACCGCGCAACGATTTGGGCAGGTTACACCTATCTACCCACTCAAAATGTTGGCAAGCACTCGGTCGCTCAGCAAGATGTGTGGCCCGCATTCCGCTATGTCATGCCGACCAGTCTTGGAACGCTCAGTTTTAGAACCATGATCGAAAGCAATTTCTTACCGGGCAATAATAATGAAGTCAGGGTACGTCCACGGCAGATGATTAAATTCATGCACCCGTTGGATTTTGATCCGCGCTTGAGCGTGATTGCATGGGATGAGTTCTTCGTGATACTCAATTCGACGCGCTCAGGGGGACAATCCGGCTTTAATCAAAACCGTGCATTTGCTGGACTTGGCTGGACTTTTAATAAAAACTTCCGGGTCGAAGGTGGATATCTCAATCAGTATCTGGATGATGCGACACATACCAATAACACCATGCACCACTTAATGATGGGGTCTTTGTTTGCCAATTTTTAACTTTATTTGAAAAACTTTTCATCGACTTGCCAGTTTATTAGTAAGCCATTGAACGATTGGCTGACTACATAGGGGGTTAATGTGCAGTGGAACGAATAACTGTGTTAGCGTCTAACAATACTTCAGGCAGTTATCGTTGTTGAGTACATTTTTACCTGCTGGAGGTTCCCTAGCCATTTTTTAATCAAATCAAAACTGTTCGAAGTATTGATTAATTGACTCGATTTATAAAGAAATGTGTTAAGAAGAAAACGCTTCGGACTTCGCTTAATCCGCATTGCCGTTCACTATAATCTTGAATTAGGTACTTTAATGAGTTACATAGGAAGTTTAAATGTGTGTTTGTCCAGAAAATAAGCTGTAAAATGTATCTTAAAGCACTGCTTCGGTCTTTGTCGCACCGTAATTTTCGCCTTTTTTTTCTTGGACAAGGCATTTCGCTGATCGGTACGTGGATGCAGCAAATCGGCATGTCGTGGGTGGTATTCCAGTTGACGGGATCTTCTTTTCAGTTGGGTCTTGTGCTTTTCTGTGGACAGCTTCCCGCGCTCTTTCTATCTCCGCTGGCAGGCGTATTGGTTGATCGCTGGAACCGCCGTCGATTACTGTTGCTTACCCAAAGCATTGCCATGATTCAGGCATTTGGGCTGGCTGTTCTTGACATGTCCGGAACGATCGCCGTTTGGCAGATATTGTTGGCCGATTGGGTGAGGTCGCCAACGACTGCTTTGTAGCACTCCAGTTCTCAGAATCTGGATTTGACTGACTGACCGCTTTGGAGAAACGCGACAGGCGGGTTTGGGTCGAAACTGCTCATTGAACAAAGAATAGCTCCATTCATTTTTTTATCAAACTTGGCAGTCCCAGTTCGGCCAACAGCTGCCCGACAGCTACTCCCAACCAGCATCTGCAATATGTGCAATTGCTGTCGTTTAGGCACTTTTTACTACTAGAGATTTGAAGCGCAACGGTACGAAAAGTAACGGTAGTCTCTAAATTTAGAGTACATAGAACTGACAATTGTCCTATAGTAGCTCGACTAATAGATTATTTTCCAAGAATTAGAATGCAAAAAATTTAAAAACTTGAACATCAATTTATAGGTAATATTGAAAAGTCGTACGGCATTAAGTACATTAACCTGCATTATTTTGTTTCATTATATTATCGTATTCACCGGTGACTGCATCAGGACTTATAAATCCTTCTAACCTAATCCAAGGTTTACCTGCGTATGCTCTCATAAAAATAACAGGCGTATGGTTCATCTTGTCACCTCGATAAACATTAAAAGCCTTTTGAATAGCGATACTTGCCTCTCTGGTACCTGTGTAAAAATCCCAGCCTGATCCTGCACCAAATTTTTTGGCATATTCAGTTAAAGTTGCTGGTGTATCGCTTTCCGGATCAATTGAAATAGATATTAAATGAGCTTTCTTGCCGTCCTTATTCAATTGCGTTTCGATTTTTGAAAAGACATGACTAAGCATTGGGCATATTGCCGAACAAGAGACAAATACAAAATTGAGAATCACCGGACGACCATCGTCTAATTCTTGGCTAAAAACTAATTTTTTGCCATCCTGACGAACCATGCCAACATCAGGTACTTCGTAATTAACAACGGTACGGATAAAATCGGAAGTAGCCGTTTTTTGCCCAGGATCATTTAACGCCGTAGCCCTTAAAGGATAAGACGAACAGAAAACAACACAGAAAATTATAAGGGGTAGTTTAGTCAAAAGGCTCATTAAATGCCTGGTTTGATTGAAGTAATACATATTATTTTTCATTGGGTTATATTGTTCTTTCTGTGAAGTCACGGCACTATCCACCCGGAATCAGTCACCAACTTGCCATCATGGGCAATGTGCGCAATATATGCACCCTTGGAAGCAAAACGTTGTTCACGAGCAAGGCTTAAGTGCGGATAGGCTGAGACATTGGAACCCGTGCTCAACATGTCCTCGGCACGTTCTATCATATAATCTCGATAAAGATTATCCAGCATTTGAGAACTAAGATCAGTCAAGAACAACACGTTAAAAAAAACCTCGGCCTGAAATGCCTCATTAACCAATGGCAGTTGCCAGGTTTTTAACCATTCTTTCATTGTTGCTATATTTTTCTGTCGTTTATCACCCAATTCATAAGGATAAACTACTTGAACATGAGACTTCCATGGCTTTGAAACAAAGCTATAGTTATCCTCAGACAAAAACCCGGATAAATAGATTACAGCTGGTGGATGTTTTTGTGCGGCTTTGTTGACCGCCGACAAATCTGCCGGACGTAACCACAACATGACTGCATCTTTACTGGAAAGACCTTTCAATGCCGCTTTCAAACCTGCCGGTTCTTGACCGTGAAGCACACGATTTTCAATCTTGATATGAGAACCTTGCAAAGCATTGGTCAGCGCATTGGCCGCCCCACGCCCCATTTCGTCATCTTGGTAGATTTGAAGTAACCGGCTAGGCGCTTTTTTTCCTTTATCGCGTAAATGTTTGGCGAGAACGTCTGCTTCCAACGCCACACCCCGAGAATAATAAAGTGAATAAAAATTCGTCTGGGCAGGCAACAGGAAAACACTAGGAAACAAACACGGTAATTTTTCTTGCTGACAAAACGTATCTACCGGTGCCCAAGTGGTTGTTGAAAGTCCCGAAATCACCGAAAAAACAGGTTCTTTATTATATTTTTCAACTAGTTGCTTACCCCAGGTGTCTGGCGCTCCCTGTAATTCCCAAACCGTCAACTCCCAATTACGCAAAGTACGTGGAATAAGGTCCAGAGGCGAGCGCATACGTCCAGAGTATGATTGTTGACTGGCATTGCGCTGAGCAAAAGCTGAACGAATCATCTTTACCATCACTTCACTTTGTTTCGGATCAACATCTGGCGTAATGATAGTAGCAAAATGCAGGCTATCAGCACCGACACCAGGCGACACTTCGGTGGATAGTTGCCGCAAATAAGCTGTTAATGCCTTAATCTCTATATCGTTTAAGGCATATTTTGGCATCAGAGGACTCAGTGGGCTTCCATTGATATTAACTCCCTCTCGGAGTGACTTGCTTAACGATGCTTCAGTATAAGGTGCATGTGCTCTTGTTAAGTTTTTGGCTGCACGCGGGTCAACCAAGGCAAGTGGACGATTATCTTCCGTAGCAAACAAAAAATGGCCAGTAATGGGTGTTATTGCAATATTACCTTCCAGACTTCCCATACCACTATTCCGATGACAGGTCTCACAGGATGCTGAAGGTCCTTCGACATCAACGGCATTAAGACGCTTACCAATCAACGGTTCACCGGACGGTAAAATACCTTCCATATAAATTCGTTTACCCAGCCCCACTTCCTCGTTACTGGTAACTGACTGTTCGGCAGGCGCAATTAATGCCAAGGAAACTAACCCCAAACAAATTAACCAGCGGCTTGACAATAACCATGAAAATTCCTTACGAGTACTTGGAGAAACAGCAGTTTTTGGCATTATGTAAATTTCCCAATAAAATTAATAAATCAGACTGTAAGCCTGATTTAAAGTGAAGTTGGTTTCGCTTCGCCTGACTGTATACCGATCAGTTCCACCTCAAAAGATAACGTAGCGTTCGGACCGATATCGCGACCAGCACCCCTCTGTGCATAAGCGAGTTGCGGTGGAACGATGATCAGCCATTTAGAACCTACCGGCATCAACTTTAGCGCTTCCTGCCAGCCGGGAATAACACCACCAACCATAAATAATGCAGGCTTACCCGTCTGGTAAGAGCTATCAAATACAGTTCCGTCAAGTAGCGTACCTCGATAATTACATAACACAGTATCTTCTGCTGTTGGTACATTACCCTCTCCTTTGGTAAGAATTTTGTACTGCAAGCCACTTGGTAGAGTCACCACACCTTCCTTCTTGCTATTTTCAGCCAGAAAAGCCTCACCCGCTTTTTGATTGGCATCGCCTATCGTTTTCAGGGCAATGATCTGCTTTTGCTTTAGTTCATTTTGATAAGTACTCATAATAGTGCGCAATTCGTCCTCTGAGAGGTCAAGCTTTTTACCTGCATTGGCATCTTTAAGGCCTTTAGCCAGGATATCTAAATCCAGATCAAGTCCGAGACGTTTAAAGTTCCTGCCGATATCAACACCGACGCCGTAACTGACCGACTTCTTATCAAACTTTTCTACGACTGCTACAGTGCTTTTCACAGCAGATTTCAAAGGGGCAGAATCGTTGGCATTAGCCATCGATAACAAAGCGCAACCCGTTATCAAGGCTGCCAACCCGTTCCATTTTTTTTGCATTGTCATTATGACCTCATAAATAATTAAACTTGCGGATAAAATCCACCTTAAAAAATCATCGTTTAAACTGCCAAAACCAGATTATCTTAGGTCTATATACAATTGCTAACGAGTACATTTTTTTGGATAAGTAATTAGTAAAATGTTAAGCCCAATTTTTTCAACAATATATTGGATTATGACAAAACTGTTGTAATTGTGTATTTACAGCAAACCATTACTTTTACTTTGTTAATCAATCTTCCTTGTTGCTTTAAATCTTAGCCTTTAGGCAGAATAGAGCACCCCATAAAAAGCTGAGTAAAGCTACTTTATTGGTCCCGGATTGGGAAGGGATGTATACATCTTCCCAATCTTTGGCTTCATTCCAGCATCCCCAACGGGATGTTTCCTTATTGCTGATTAAAAATTAGCTGTTTTTTTACGATGGCTTAATGACAATAAACCCATCAAACCACTACCGAATAACCAGACAGCAACAGGTGTCGGTACAGCCGTAACTAGCGTACCGTTAAGGGAGAACGCACGGTCCCTAGATCCTGGATTACAACTATAACTATTTGCATCGCAATATTGAATATTAGAACTGCCACCGGTCCCACTGGCTGCCCAGCTCCACAGGGTGCTACCGTTGGATTCAATGTTAATCCAGTAACCGGTGTTCTTGACAAGATTGAACGGAGTCGGCAGATCCATAGTAAAATTATAATATAAGGGAAGTGTATTTGTGCCGACTGGGCCGTCAGTCTGATTAGCATTTCCCGGAACAGTGCTAGTCATCAGAGGCTTCACGGTTGAGAGCTCGGGAAGCACAGCTGAATCGATTAAACCTGAGAGGATCGAGATGGTAAACCCGCTATTGATAACGGGTTGCGCGTCGCCCTGCCAAGTGATGTTTGAAACGGCACCGGATTGAGTGGCTATAAAATAGTTATAGAGCCAGCCATTGCCAGTCGACGAATCCATGGGATTAAGGAAAGATGACGGTGTCTGGGAATAAAGTGTACTGGCAAAAGCCGGGAGCGAAGCCAAGGATGCACAAATGACACCCCCTAAGACAAACGCTTGTCTTGCGCTTCGCATGACACCGTTGAATCCGTTCAAAGGTAAGTTTTTTGATGCCTGTGGCCCTAACAAAGAAATTTGATCCTGCCCATGATATAAGCCCGCTTCCACTTTATGTTGTTGTTTTTTTTTCATTATTTCTTTCCTCTTGTAAAGATTGTTTTAAAAATTTTTATTTCGGTTGTTCAACAGGGATAGCGTTGATCCAGCTTTAATTTATTAAGTGTAGTTATTAAGGTGGTCAACGTCAGTTTATCTGCCACCTAAAATGTTTAAACCAGCCTTCCTGTCAAGCCGGTATTATTTCTTTTTTGGATGCTATCGAAACCTTCTATAGCATCCAAAAAAGATCGGGAATCCCTCCCGACCGTATTTAAAATGGGTCAACGATAGTGCTGCTGACCCGGTTTTATTAAAATAAGGCTAACTTCACGGTGGTTTGTCAAGCCGGCCTGATCAGTTTAGTTAACAATAATGGTAACGGTAGCTGGATTTGAAGTGACGCCGCCATAAGTGACTGTATAGGTAAAGCTATAGGTACCTCGCTTCGATACTTGTCTAGCAGAATTGCCTGCATTGCCATTAGTGGTAACCGGTGAAGTCAATACCATACTTACAGCCCCAGTACCCGTTATAGATACAATTGCCGTAGCGGGAGTAGTGCCTCCACCTGTATGAGTTACCATACTGACATTGGTTACCGTCCGACCAGCGATACCTAAAGGCAGTGAATTGGTCAATACGTTCACCCCAATATTCGTAGCGCTAAGATTTTGCGATGCAGTAGCTGTTGCAGTTGCATTTGCACCAGATGTCACTGAATACGCAGCCGCCACAGGAATTGCTATACCCGTTGCCGTCAGCACCACATTCTGCGTACCGGCACCGTCAACAATAGCCAGGGTCGCAGGCAAAGCCGCCGCTGTAGCCCCCGGCGTGAATGTCACTCCGATGTTACAAGCCGCGCCTACTGCCAGAGGTGAAACACAGGTGTTCGATGTCAGTGAGTACTTGGCAGGATTAGTGCCAGCTAACGTTGCACTGGTGTAGCTTAGCTGACCGATCCCCGTGTTGGTCAGTGTCACGAGCATTGGAGTGCTGGTAGTACCTACCTGAACATTTCCAAATGCAAGCGACGTGGTAGCTGTTGCTGCCGGATTGGTCGCTGTTGCTGTCAATGCCACCGCACCGTAAACAGCTGGCGCAGTCCCCAAGGTACCGAAGTTAGCCACTCTCATATAGGCAGTTTTAGCACCGGCAGTTGTAGGCGTCAGTGTGATGGTAATAGTACAACTTGCGCCTGCAGCAACTCTCGTACCGCAAGTATTCACTTGTGAATAGTTTGCAGGTGCGCCAGTTTTAGTGCAATTACTGAGAGCACCAGTACCTGTCGTACATAACACCGGAGTAGTAAACGTCTTTGCAACTGCACTCGTGTTAGTGACAGTCACAAGTTGTACGCTGGATGAAGGTACAAGGGCTGAAGTGACCTGCATGTTTCCAAAAGCAAGTGCTGTTGGCGATAACAGTAGTATTCGCGAGCCTACTCCGGTTGCACCGGAAGAAAAGGCTGACTCGGTCGTGACATTGTCATAACCTGCCAAACCAGGCGTTAACGGAGTGACAGCACCATTAGCAATGGTTGGAAGCAGAACGGGAAGCGTACGATTGGCATCGCCAGCACCCACTGTATTGTTAGCCATTACCCGGTAATAGACCGAGCTTTGTAATGCTCCAACAGAACTATCAACAAAGTTACGGGCACAGCCTGTCTGAACAGTACACTCTGGTTCTTGCACATTGAAGGTCGTCAAGCCGGTCGTGAAACCCATATCTGACGCCCGTTGGATAGTAACCCAGTTAGATATAAGGGAGTTATCGATCCAGTTGACAGTAACAGTAGTGGCAGTACCTGTAACCGATACGGCACTAGGAGTATCTGGCGTTTGTGCTACAGCGATAGTCCGCATCATGTCGTTTTCTTCATGACCCAGAATATGGCAATGCCAGATGTATTCCCAACCGTAATTAACATTGACGTTAGTGACGGTGGACGCATTACCGGTAATTGGATCCAGATTAAAGAAGCCATTACCGGCACCAGGTACCTGTGCTGGATCCAAAAGACGATGACTATTAGGTACTTTAAATGGCAGTGTGGTCATGACCTTGGGACGCAGGGCGACAACAACATCCTCCAACGGATTCATTCGCACGGTGTCTTTCCAACCTAGTTCGTTAGGTTCTGTTGGACGGATAGTGCCATCCCAACCGACCCGGTTGACTATTTGAACATGAAACAGATGGAAATGCATCGCATGAGAATCAACACCATTGTGAGTAATTCTCCACAATGTAGTACCATCCGTAAGTGGTGCAGCGCCAACAGCAGAACTGTCGTTGGGCGATATTTTGACCAGCTCGGTAGGTGGATCAATATAACCCAAGGGCAACGCAGTATTGGTAGTTGCCGTCGTTTTTGGAAGTTCTACACCGAGCAGAGCGTTCATACGGCCATAATCCATCGTCCAATCTTCGATGATGGTTTTTGGCTGCATGTCCATCAATACCGGCGCAGTGACTGCACCACTATTTACTGGATCGGCATAAGGCGTGTAGTTCAGCGAATAATCCTGAATCAGCGCTAGGTTATGGTTCGCATTACTTGCCAGCGTACTATCGTTAACAGTCGAATTGTAAACTGCATTGTATGCAGCTTGCGGAACGATAATCGGCTCTTGGCTGGTTCTGAACGCTGTTTGTACGGCAGTGGTAAGATTGGCTATGTTAATGGTGCCGGTATCATCCACAGGGTGGGAGCCACCTGAACCGCTAACCTGAATCTGCATGAGAGTACGGGTATTTGGCCCGTAGCCTGGCAGAGTCGAAAACGCGCCACCGGTATCGGTATTGTCATAATCGCCGGTAAAGTAATCCAAACGTAAATCAAATGCCGGCATCGGCGCTGGCGCGTCATTGTACATCAGCAACGTAGAGCCAGCGAAGTTACTAAAATCAACCACAACATCGGCACGTTCTGCAGGGCCTAGCAACAAAGCATGTTGTTTGACATTGGTAACGACGATATTTTTCAGGTTATATTCGTAGTTAACTGGCTGATTTTGGATGACCACTGGCGTCGACAAAAAGCCGCCATCGGTGCCAATTTGAACCATCGCAGGACCACGTGAAGCCGGATCGAACACGCCCGATGGACGTCCATCAAACGTTACGCCACCTTTTTGCAGGGTATACCACCAATCCGGAAATTTGGACACCTTATGCTGAGTGGCATTGAACGGCACCATTCTGGCTTCGGTACATAATGAGGGATCAACTGTTGTACTGCCATCGCACATTACCGTAGGGTTGGCAGTCGGGACTGCTGTCTGAAGTGCAGTGTTTGGGGTGTCATTTTTTGCTGCTACGACCAGCGACAAATTAAGCATGCGGTCGTTACCAACACTTAGAATACGCAAACGATACTGCTTGGGATCCACTTTTAATACAGGGTAAGCTGTACCATTAACCAGAGGGGTGTCATTGAAGGATTCCGGTGTGCCGGTAGGTTGGCCCAGCGTTAAAAGAGTGGGGTCAAAAGTAACCGGTAAAGTTGTTGAAGTATAGGTATTACCGTTAGGTACACCCGGTATGTACTGCCCTTCGCAATAGTTAGATACCGATGATACACAAGTAGCATCGTAATAAGGATTAACAACTGCTCCGTGCGTTATGCCAGTGAACGGTGGCCAGAACCAAGGACCATAATCCCAACGCCCGAAACTGTTGGCACCGGAAATATCACCAGGATTCTGGTTCGGCATGTAAACATGGGGAACCCAGAGGTCGCCAGTACCGTTGGGGTTTATGCTGGTAGCAGCCACGCCGCTACCCCAGCGCCATGTTGGATCAGAGGAACTAAGCTGGGAAGCAAACGGACCGAAAAAATTTAATACTGGTGTAGTATTGTCAGGCACAAAGGTCTTTTCTTGAATCACCAGAGGAATAGTGTCCTCAATAGGTGGCAAGACTTGAAGCAGTGCTGCGTTATTTCCCGATACATTGGTTCCCTTGACCAGATCCTGCTCGGTATCATCTTGAAGTATATAGCCAGCCGCCAGACCGTCATATACGTTCAAACGAGTAAGGCCTTCAGCGTGATCGTGATAAAACATTAATCGGGCACTTTGCTCGTTGGTAAAGAAGAAAGTAAGCGCACCATCACCAGGATTAGTAGTTGCGTTTGCAGGAAGTTTGGTTTGCGATTGGCCTGCTGGTAATGAACAGCTCGACGTAACTGTTGTACTACAGGCTCGCACAACCGCACCCGCTACAAAATACATATCCGGAACATTAGTTGTACTGACACCTTTGTTGGCACCCACTTCACCAGCAGGTTTAATCCACTCGCGAGGTGTTCCATCACTGATCCACGGAGTGTTACCGCCATGCATGTGTAAGGCAGTACGGTTATCGGTGTCAGTAGCGCCGGTAGCACCCATGTAAGTATGATCAACCGGGAGTGGCAACTGATCACCGTTATTAGTGCCTTTAATCGGCAACTGGTTAACCAGCTTCACCCGCACTGGACGGTTTTTTAGGGCGATAATGATCGGGCCTAAATACTGGTTACTGACTGATGCACTACCGACAGGAGCATTTAGTTGCTTGTAACCACGCAAATGGGTAGCCGGCAGGCCGGAGTGTAGTTGCTGAATATACGCCGTTTCAGCGATTTCATAATAATCGGAACCTGGGAAAGTAGTGGTATCGGCAACCGCTACTGGTAAACCTTGACCGAGGTCATTAAATCCTTTGGTGTAATCAGCGCCTGAGGTGTACGAAGAAACACCTGGAATACCTGATAAATAGTTGATAAATTTCTTCAGACCGGTTCCGGTGACTGGAACGGTAAAGCCTGTACCTAAATAAGTTACTGGTGTCGCCAGGTTACCGATGTAACTTGGATTAGGTGCAGTGGTATTAAGGCCTGTAGTTGTATCCCGTACAAAAGGATTAAACTCCAAAATACCAACAATGACCCCATTAAAAATTTCCGGAGTTACCGTAATTGAGGTTACACCGACACCACCGTTAATGGTAACCACTGTACTTGCATCGTAGCCAATGCCGCCATTAAGAATCTGGACATCAGAAATACCACCTGTATAAGCCCCGGGCTCGATAGATTGGTAATCATAAGTAGTTGCCGCCGCGATTGCGCCAGTGCCTGATCCAGTAATTGCAACCTTAGCCAAAACCGGCTGCGGGCTGTTTGCGTAGTTACCTGTTACACCAAAATAATCCGGTATTTGGCCTGGTCCCGGCGGTGGATTTTGAAGGCCAATCGCAGCCAGCGAACCCGCAGCAAAAGTGGCTGTGCCACAAGCCAACATTATTTGCCTGATCGATTTATTTAGATTCATTGTTCACCTCTCTGACCATTTCCAGTGTAGCCTATTTCCAGCTTGGCAATACCTTGTAGTTGTTGTTGATGTTGTTGCCCATGAGACTGTCTGAGACGAACAGCAGAAGCTTTGCGGTCACTATGAGGCATCTTATGCCGACTGTTTCTTGACTGAATCTGATCTGAGTTGTTTATTTGATCAGGAGTTGAGTTATCGCCTTTAGCATACGCTACCCCCCATCCCCAGATCACACCGAAAATTATCAAAGATAACCCCGTTACAAATTTATTTTTTTTCATTACGTTTATCCTTCATTCTCGGAATTTAAAAAGTTGTTTTTTTATTCTTGGCCATAAGCTTTATCTAAATGATTTTTTGTTAATAAAATTTTTAGTAACCTGACTCATTTCGATAGGAGCATGGGTCCAACATAAACTTCAATTAGACTTACAGAAGTAACAAGCAAATTTTAAGCCAAAAACATATACTGATGATTTCAATAGATATTTCTCAATCTATTGAAAATAAAGACTGGATACATGCAAGTATCACTGTAATATTTTTATTACATAAAAAGAGGCCTTGCATAAAGAGAACACAAGAATAATGCGAGGAGTCACTGTAATATTTCTGATACACAGAAAAAATACTTAATCAGTGCAGAATGAAAAAAAACAAGAAAATGATGCTAATGACTGGCAATCGCTGAAAATCTTAGAAACGGAGCGACAGCGAAGTGGTGCGACTGGCATGGTAGTCAGCTAGCTGGTGTAAGTCCAGCCATTGCCCTGTGAGAAGGGAAAATGTAGGCGAAGGCAAGGGTGTCCAAAGAAACTTTCAATAGCTACTCAACAGGGAAACACGGTTATTGATAGCCAATGCGGAATCTGAAGGAAGCCCTAGCCAAATCAGTCACCTAAACGAAAGTGAACCTTCGTAAGGCGGCAACATGAGGGTAAGGTGCCCGCGACCACCGAAGCCCAATATTCTCACCGTAAACGTGTTGTCGTATTGAAGGTAGGTGGATTGAGAAAGTAGACTATCTTACCCAGTGACGGGCCGTCGGATTCGGGTCGGAGTAACTGCGACTCTTTAAGCCCTAAGCGCAGCAGTAATGTTGACGTTATGAACCGAGGGTCTTCAGACGAAGCCATAGTAATCGTAAAGTTCTGTGCCGTTGAATTCATGGTGACATGAAGGAGGGTAAAACACAGGATCAGCAACAGGATGTTAGAGGTGAAGGGCGGAACATGTAAGCGGCCATGGTCGTTACATTTGACTGGCAGTTTGAGATCAGCCAACTAAGGAGCCAACGACTATCCGCGCCGTAAACAGTGGACGAATCGTTGGTGCACGATTGACGAAAGACTGCTGCAACATGAGTAAAATGAGCGATATGAGCCTATTAATAGAGGAACCAAGACTTTTCGACAACCTATGCTCAACGCTGTATTTGGGAGTAGGCTTTAAATTGGTTAAGAAGAACAAAGGTGCGGCCGGTATAGATGGTGTGAGCATTGATGACTTTGAAGCCAATTTAGACGAGGAGCTAAGTCAATTGCAACAGGAGCTTTGTAATTGGACTTATCAACCTTCGCCGGTACGACGAGTAGAAATCCTTAAGCCTGATGGCAAAGGTGTGCGTTTACTTGGCATACCGACGGTGCGTGACCGCGTGGTGCAAACAACACTAAAGCTGTTACTGGAACCGATTTTTGAGCCGTGTTTTTCACCGCACAGTTACGGATTTCGTCCAAGTCGCAGCGCGCATCAAGCCGTAGCAGCGGCACAACAGATTATCAATAATGGTAAACCTTACGTGGTGGACATCGACCTAGAAAAGTTCTTTGATCGAATAAATCACGATCGGCTGATAGCCCGCATGGGTGAAAAGATCAGCGATAAACGGCTACTGAGATTGGTGGGGATACTGTTGCGCAGCGGCGTTATGGTCAATGGTGTTGTTAACCCCAGCAAGGAAGGTGCAATGCAGGGCGGTCCTTTAAGCCCGTTGCTTAGCAATATAGTACTGGATGAGTTAGATCAGGAATTGGAGCGGCGAGATCTGGAATTTTGCCGGTTTGCTGATGATTGCAATATATTCGTAAAATCGCAAAAAGCAGCGGAACGGGTGATGGAAAAGGTCAGCCAATTCATAGAAAAGAAACTGAAGTTAAAAGTGAATCAAGATAAAAGCCAAGTTGCTTTATCTGATAAGGTGAAGTTCTTAGGTTTTACCGTGGTCAACGGGACGATTGCGATAGCGCATAAAGCCCTGCAAATGGCCATGAATAAAGTCAAAGCACTGATACCAAGAGGCACTCATAACACTCTGGAAACGACCATGGACAAGATCAATCAATGGTATGTGGGCTGGTCGAACTATTATAATTTGACCAACTATCCCTCACAATTGGGGAAAATAGAAGCCCATATCCGGCGGAGACTAAGATCAAGGCTAGTGAGTCAACAAAAGAGAAGACAGTTTCTTTATCAAAACCTGGTAAAACGGGGAGTACCGTTCAAGCAAGCGTCAAAAGCCGCCTTTTCAAATAACAAACGATGGGCGCTCTCTAATACCCGAGCGGTAACGAAAGCCTATCCCAATAGTTGGTTTATTAACCTGAAAGGGCAGGAAATACGCTCCGATCAAAAGCTAGCGCATTGGTTTGATGTTTCTCAATGGATAAGCCTTGCATGAGGAGCCGTGTACGGATCCGTACGCACGGTTCTGTGGGCAGACGGAGGCTGCGGCCTCCTCTGACCCGATAAGATTTTTAGTCCGCGATAGCTGTAGGGCATGTGTTTTCACGAAGCGTAGCGTAGTGAAAATGCAGGCTTTACGAAACAGCGTCAAGTCATTTGGAACCTATGTTTCGACCCCTTGTTGGGTCGAAACGAGGTGACGAGGACGAATCGGGGCAGCCGAAGGCATTGGCGGTCGCGTAATTTTTTGCTGATTTTTCGAGCAGGAAGCCCGGAAAAATCTTTCGCAAAAATAGCGACTCCCTTTTAGGCATTAAAAATTTACCGATAACAGGCTATTAAATTCAAAGGCTTAGAAATTAATAAGCGTTGCAGGAATTATCGCAAGTGCTTCAACTTTTTTTAAGAATGACCAAGTGGTTAATAAACCGGATTAGGTATTATTTTTTAACTGTTACCTAATTGATATACTTGGAGGCTGACCGGGAATAGGAACCATAGCGAGGGGGTAGCTATTTTGGTCATTTAAGGTAAATAATTGTTCTATATAAACGAAAATGAGCGGAAAAATGGATCCAAAATAACTTTTCCGCAGTCGATTTTTTATTCATGGACAGCCTGCAAATAAACCTATTGATTAAAAAAATATACCAATTTAAGTTCGGGCAGGATGAGTTTGAGCCGTTCATGGTGAGTCATTTACACCATGAACGGCTCAACCATCAACCTTCGATTAACTCAGGGCAAATTGACCTCTACTTGTTAAGATACCCATGACTAAAGGCCAAAGTTTAGGTCAGCATGGATTATTGATTAAAAATTTAGGCATTCTTCATCCCTCGGAGGAACTTGCAAAACCCGTTAAAGCGAGCGGAATTAGTAGCCAGAATAGCCAAAAAAGAAAAACAACTGGTTCAAAATGATAAAATAAAAGATTAAAAATCTAATTATTATTAATAGTATGAGTAGGTTACGAGATACATTATCACAGACATGGCTTAATATACAAAGCTCATTATTTCCTTGGTTATCAGAAGAACTGGGGCCACTGACCGAGAAACAACAGGAATTGGTGACCACCTTAGAAGTGGTGCGTATCGAAGAATTCATCTATTCCAGTGCTGGATTTCCAGGACGTCCGCCTCAAGACCGCTCGGCCATAGCCAGGGCATTTGTGGCAAAAACGATTTATAACCTGCCGACGACACGCGCTTTACTGGATCGATTAGAGGCTGATAGTGCCTTAAGAAGGATTTGCGGTTGGGAGCGCAAAAACGATGTCCACTGATGAGTGGACATTCTCAAGGGCATTTGCCGAGTTCTCGAAATATCGTTTACCTGAGCGGGTTCATGAAGCGTTTATTAAAAAAAGCTATGCAGGCGAAATCGTGGGGCATAATTCTCGCGATTCAACCGCGATAGAGGCACGGGAAAAGCCGCTCAAAAAGGAACCTATCCAGAAAATAGCAGCAAAACGTGGACGTCCTAAAAAAGGCGAAGAACGCATTAAACCATTGACCCGTATTGAGCGGCAAGCCAGTGGTATGGATATGGCGGACATGCTTAACGATTTGCCGACAGCTTGCGACGTAGGCACCAAGAAAAACAGTAAGGGTTATAAAGTCAGCTGGATCGGCTATAAGTTACACATCGATGTGGCGGATGGCGGTATTCCTATCAGCGCGGTATTGACCTCCGCCTCTACTCACGACAGCCAGGTTGCTATTCCATTAGCAATAATAAGTAATGAGCGCGTTACTAATCTTTATGATGTCATGGATTCTGCTTATGATGTGCCGCAGATTCACGACATGAGCCGACAGTTGGGGCACATTCCGCTGATTGATGTGCATCCTCGTCGGGATAAAGCCTTAAAAGAAGAGCTGACGGCTGAAAATAAACGTTGTCGATTGGTCGGACATAGAATGGCCGAAGCAATACGCTATAACGAGCGTAGTACTGTTGAGCGTGTTAATGGTCGACTGAAAGATGAGTTTGGTGGACGGGTTGTGCGAGTCCGCGGTCATGCAAAGGTGATGTGTCATTTGATGTTTGGCCTTCTGGCCTTAACAGCCAATCAGATGGTGATTTTAGTGACCTAGAAATCATTTTGACGGCTATAACATGGTTATTTTATGGATAGTAGGGATAACTATGCCCTGATTCTTATACAAACGATAAGATTACAGTGTAAATGGCCTAATAGTGAGCCATTTGTTCAAAAAACGACTTATTAGAAGTCATGTGCAACTTACCGCGTTTTTCGGTCGATAATTTTGCAAGTGGCTCCTCGGTTTACACTTTTTGCAATTACAGGTTTTATAAACCAAGAAAAAGGGATCCCTTCGATGTACAAATGAATCAGAAAAACCTTCAGCTCATTGTACACTGAAGGTTTATATTCATGCCATTTGCCAATCCAGCAGATTTCCACTTTCCACTTGAAGAGCCTTTTTACGGAAGGCTATTTACGCGGCCTCCCGATCTTACCAACGATATTCGTTTACTCATCGGCACTAACGCTCTTCATGCCCTATTGAACGGTGTCTGGGGAACAATAACTCATTTGGCGGATCAATATGGCATTTCCAGAACGTTCATTTATGCGCTGGCAAATATAGATACCGAAGCTAATAAAAGGCCATGATAAAAAATTAGCCAATGCTGACCTTGGTTAGCAAGCTCACCTATGTAGTTTAATTAGCTTCGATATCTATAGTTATTCTAAATAAATGAAAATGATCGGAAAATTTATGTGCTGCCAGATAGATGAAGCTCTAAAAATCCAAATTCTCTATAGTATACTTATGCATCAACCGGTAGAGGCTTACACGCGAAATACCCAGTAATTGCGCAGAGCGACTAATATTGTTGTTGGTATGACGCAGGGTTGTAAAGATCAACTCACGGTCGGTAATTGCCCTAGCCTGCTCAAGGGTCTGTAATGTACGATTTTTATGACGTTTCTCCAGCCCTAGATCCATCGGAGTAAGTAGACGATTTTCCGACAAGACAATAGCATGACGAATAACATTCATTAATTGCCGGACATTGCCAGGCCACTCGTAATTTTTTAACAGGAAAAGAGCATCTAAACTAAATCCTCTCGACTTGTAATTTCTACCTGCAGAAAATTTATTGAAATAATAGTAAGCAAGTAGTTCTATGTCATTTTCCCTCATTCGCAATGATGGCGTTTTTATTTGCAGTACCTGAAGACGGTAATAAAGATCTTCCCTGAAGGTTCCGTTTAGTACCGCTGCTTTAAGATCTACATGGGTTGCAGCAATTACCCGCACATCAATAGCAATTTTCGCTGACCCACCAATACGCTCAATTGTTCTGTCCTCAAGAAAACGTAACAGATTAATTTGTTGTTCAAAAGGTAAATCCCCTATCTCATCCAAAAACAGGGTTCCACCCTGTGCCGATTCAATACGGCCAATTTTAGATTGCTGTGCTCCGGTAAATGCGCCTTTTTCATAGCCAAATAACTCTGCCTGAATTAAATCTTTTGGAAATGCACCACAGTTTATTGCAACAAGCGGATATTTGGAGCGGTTAGAATTATTATGAATGGCGTTAGCAACCAATTCCTTGCCGGTTCCGGTTTCGCCTTCGATAAGAACTGAACAGTCTTCTTTAGAAACTTTTTGAAGCCGGTTAAATAAATCAACCATCAATGAACTATTGCCAATAATTCCAAAGCGGGAAGGATAGTGAGTGATTTGTTTTTCGACAGGCAGATCAAATTTATTTGTACCATAAGCATGACCCAAAGCAATTAACAAGTCCTTAATATCAACTGACAAACTGGTGTCATCGTCGCAATATTTAGCGATTAACTTACTGGAATTAAAATCAGGCGATATTTGTGATCGGCACTCTTTATGCAAACCTGTTATCCAATTAATGGGTACATCTGAATTAAATAATAAATGTAGCTTGGCCAGCAGCTTTCCGTTTGTGCAATTATCGATCAAACAGTTGTCGCCGCACATCATGTCGTTCAGATACAAGCCTACCTTGAACTTATGTTTATATAATAATTGTGTCGCTTGCTCCAGATCATTGGCAATATACACAACCCAATTGTGAAGCAATAATTGATTACTAATTTGATTTCCAAATATCGATGGCTGAAAAACGATCAAATTGCGAGTTGCTACAGACATAAGTCAATAAACTCCTTATCAAACGTTAATATAAATTTTAGCATTAGCCATATACAATTCTAATCTATCTATTCCATGTGTGTAAGTATTCAGTCCCCCCCTCTTTGAAAAAGAGGGGTTAGGGGAGATTTTATTAGATTAATTCCCTTCAATCCCTTTTTTTCAAAGGGGGTGGTGAATATTTACCAATGTGTTTGTCTATTTATTTATAGTCTTTACTAAAGTTACAATAGCGAAAATAGTACATCTTTTACCCCTATAGATTCTCAAATAAATAATTTCGATGCTACCAGATAACCTTCGCTGGAAGGGAGGTTATCTGGTAGCCTTAAAACGAAAATTTAATCTACATGTAAAGCATAGTTTACAAAATAACATTCAACTCATAAGTACTGTCGATAATTATTGGATTTGCAGAAGAACACCCAAAATCAGATTTTCGTGTTTATGTATTCAAATGGCGTGTAAGCAAAAGTACAATGCGTGTTACCGGTCACTATTAGCCATTGACGCACGAATGGGAGTCCACCTTGGCTCAAGTATTTGCCTTCAGGGCATAATTTCGGCAATAGTCGAAAGAGCTATGGTACTAAGTCACTCAAAGGACATCAGGACATACTTCAAATCGAAACGCCACAAGACCGTAACGGCACTTTTGAACCCCTGTTTTTAAACAAAGCCAATCACGCTGTCTATGCTGAATAGAGTTTTATGAAGGAGTTGCGTCATTTATAGAAAACCCCACTTTAATTGGTTTTGCTATAACCTGAGTTCGAGATAAGAGATAATCACAATGATAACAAATCTCTTCTTCGTAAATTGAACTCAGGCTTTTTATCTTGGTAAAAATTAAGCGACTAAAAAGACGATAACATTGATCATATAATTTGTCATGGAACGATGCCTGGAGTGCTAAGCTGAAAAATATTTTTGAGCCCACCATTAATAGTTTTAATAATCCTGGATTTTCTCAGTAAAAGTACATCAACAGCGCTGATAAATTTGGGTTTCATATTTTTTTTGATTGTTGTAATTAACTCAACATCAATTGCCAATAGTTTATTTTCTTTCACCAGTTTCTATTAACTTTTTCCCATTCTGGAGTAAATGTCTGACATAAATCGTCCATATCACAAAATAATCTCGTTAAAATTATAATTCGACAGCCTTTTAAAAAATATAATCTTGATCGATTTTATAAAAGCTGCCAATTTTTTTATCCAGAACTCAGGTTATATAAGTCACAAGTACAAAAACTGGCAAACTTAGATGCACAAAAACAATTGGAATATTAAGCCACTTCTTTTACTCAAAACTTGTTATTCAAATAAATAATGATAAATTTAAGTACATGAAGTTTCCAGTTTTAAAATATAGCCAATTACGTAGCCTATGCGGGATAAAGACTTAATGAAGAGTTTTAGTAATTTATAGCAAACCTCAGTTTAATTAGTTTCCCTATATGTAACGAGAAAAAAATGGCAATCTTCAGCTTTTAACTAAAGCAACTGTAAATGGTGAGTCTTCGAATTATTATTTGTTTCTTATAGGCAGGTATAGAGCTATGGCCAAGCAAAACAGGACCATAAAAAATGGTTTTTTAAAGGAACAAAAAATCTGGCGCTTTTTGTTAACTGTGATGGCATTAAGTATGATTTCTCCCGTGCTTTCTGCAAATATGCCGGATTCTATAGCGATGATTCAACAATTAGGAATTAAACCACAAGATCTTGCGAGCCTGGATCAGGGAGGAATTGTTTTTTTCAATGTTGCAGGAAGTAGCGAAAAAGAGTTAACCATAGGTGCTGCAATGTATTTGTTGGCAGAGCCCTCCAAAATTATTGAGTTGATCAAGAGGGAAGACTTGGTATCCTTGGATACCGGCGTTCTTGCTGCGGGTGACATTCCGTTACAGGCAACGCAGGATGTGTTCAAAGGTTTTGCTTTGCGAGCTGGGAGCGCTGCCGCTGAAGATTTTTTGGCGGCAACGCCAGGCAGTCAATTTAATTTGTCCACACAAGAATTTCAGATTATACGAACTATAAGTACGGCACTACCTGATGCGGCATCCGAAGTTTATAGAAAGATTTTATGGCAGCGATGGCAGTCTTATCGTAAGACAGGCTTGAAGGGCATTGCAAATTATGATCGTGGTGATGGCACGGAAGCTAATCCGGCGGGAGAGTTACAGACAGCGGCGTTAGAAAGCAAAGTGCTGGCGCATTATTTTCCTGAATTATTTAAGGCTTGGCTGAATTATCCGGTTGCTTTACCGATTGGTGTCGAAGAAGCATTTTTCTGGAGTAATCGCGAAGTCCAAGGTAGTCCCACGGCTATTCTTGTTCACCGTGTCATGTTGAGTGAGCGTGGTGGCGAGTTGATTCTTACCCTGCAATTTTATGCCGGGCATTCTTTTAATTCTAATCAGCTAGTTATTGTTTGCTTACCCTATCGTGATGGTTCCCTGGTTTTCTATGAAAATCGAAACTTTACTGATCAAGTTGCTGGTTTTGGAAGCAATTTAAAACATGCTATAGGCAATAGTATGGCGCAAAATGAAATCAGTAAGTTACTGAAAGATTTGCGTAAGTCTCTTAAATAGAAATCTTTTCTAAATACTGCCATAGCGTAAGTTAACAAGAGCAGCCACTAAATGACATATCAGGGAGTAATGTGTGTGCTCTTCCAAGTAAGCTGCCAGCTTGAGGTGAAGATGCAGAAAATATTCTGGTGATAGGCCGCAATCCCTGGGAATTCTTCAGGCTTGTGTGCGGCCAGTTGGTCATAAGGGATTGGGTATCCAGGTTTTCAGCGGTGGATTGTTATTTTAACCTTATCAAGGCCAATTTTTATGTCGGTTATTTAAGAAATATATCTAATTAAAATAATCAGTTACACGAAATCATTTACACCCTTTGGAAAATATTATGAAAACCTCGTTAGAAAACGAAAAGCAACTTTTTGACCGTAATTCCTTGGTAAACCTGGTGCGTAAATGGGGCGATGTAAATACCGAAGGTATATTGTCAGCCACATGCCAAATTTTTTCCGATCCATGTATCGAAGGTTTTATTGGCTATCGTATCGAAACCGGTAACGCAGTAGTTTTTGGTGATCCAGTATGCGCCGCAGTAAATAAACAAGCACTAGCCAAAATGTTTCAACAGTATTGCCTAAGCCTGAAAATAGGTGTTGTTTACATCATTGTATCAGAAGAATTTGCCAACTTGGCAGTGCAAAATCTCGGTTCTGTTCTGATTGAATTCGGGGAAAAATTTGTATTAAATCCTCTCAGTAATCCCATTGACCGTAAAGGCTCAAAAGCTGGACTTGTCCGCAACAGGGTGAAGCGCGCACGACTGGAAGGGGCTTTGGTACAAGAATACTCTGGAGATAATTCTGACATTGAAAAAGCATTGCAAGAAGTCGCAATAACATGGCAAAAGGAACGCCAAGGACCTCAAGTCTTTTTAGCTGACTTTACTTTGTTTAATGATCGTGTAGGCAAACGTTGGTTCTATGCCAAAAAAGAAGAAAAAATAGTTGGAGTTATACTACTCAGCGAACTTCAATCGCATAATGGATGGCTTATAAATAGTATTCTAACAACTAAAGATGCCCCCCATGGTATTTCAGAATTATTGGTCATCTCTGTGCTACAAACTTTAGCACAAGAGAATTGTCAATACGTTTCAATGGGGCCTGTTCCGGGGAACCAACTGGGAGAAATCATCGGACTGAATGACTTTTCCAAAACAGTTGCACACTGGGTCTATCAATTAGCAAAGAAAGTTTTTCATCTCGGCGGCCGAGCAGCCTTCTGGAAAAAATTCGAACCAATAATTCACCCCTCATATTTGTTGTTTCCTGAAAAAAACCTATCCTATTCAAGTATAAAATCTCTTCTTAAAGCCCTCAATGCTCATGTTTAAAAAACCAAACACCTCACTTCCAATCCTAGATTAATATCAAGGATGCTTACACAAAACATGGTGTTAATTATCTGAAAATATATAGATCACTTGGTATAACTTCCAATGGAGCAATATAGCACTGACACAGCGTAGCAGAAAAAATTCAAATCTATCGGCAATTGTGGGATAGCTATTTTTGGTCATTTAAGCCAAATATAGATACCGAAGCTAATAAAAGGCCATGATAAAAAATTAGCCAATGCTGACCTTGGTTAGCAAGCTCACCTATGTAGTTTAATTAGCTTCGATATCTATAGTTATTCTAAATAAATGAAAATGATCGGAAAATTTATGTGCTGCCAGATAGATAAAGCTCTAAAAATCCAAATTCTCTATAGTATACTTATGCATCAACCGGTAGAGGCTTACACGCGAAATACCCAGTAATTGCGCAGAGCGACTAATATTGTTGTTGGTATGACGCAGGGTTGTAAAGATCAACTCACGGTCGGTAATTGCCCTAGCCTGCTCAAGGGTCTGTAATGTGCTATTTTTATGATGCTTATCCAACCCTAGATCCGCCGGAGTAAGTAGACGATTTTCCGACAAGACAATAGCATGACGAATAACATTCATTAATTGCCGAACATTGCCAGGCCAC
Organism: Methylobacter sp. S3L5C; assembly: GCF_022788635.1. Taxonomy (NCBI): domain Bacteria; kingdom Pseudomonadati; phylum Pseudomonadota; class Gammaproteobacteria; order Methylococcales; family Methylococcaceae; genus Methylobacter; species Methylobacter sp. S3L5C. The sequence goes on from NZ_CP076024.1 coordinate 3,060,795, forward strand.
TCGTAATTTTTTAACAGGAAAAGAGCATCTAAATTAAATCCTCTCGACTTGTAATTTCCACCTGCAGAAAATTTATTGAAATAATAGTAAGCAAGTAGTTCTATGTCATTTTCCCTCATTCGCAATGATGGCGTTTTTATTTGCAGTACCTGAAGACGGTAATAAAGATCTTCCCTGAAGGTTCCGTTTAGTACCGCTGCTTTAAGATCTACATGGGTTGCAGCAATTACCCGCACATCAATAGCAATTTTCGCTGACCCACCAATACGCTCAATTGTTCTGTCCTCAAGAAAACGTAACAGATTAATTTGTTGTTCAAAAGGTAAATCCCCTATCTCATCCAAAAACAGGGTTCCACCCTGTGCCGATTCAATACGGCCAATTTTAGATTGCTGTGCTCCGGTAAATGCGCCTTTTTCATAGCCAAATAACTCTGCCTGAATTAAATCTTTTGGAAATGCACCACAGTTTATTGCAACAAGCGGATATTTGGAGCGGTTAGAATTATTATGAATGGCGTTAGCAACCAATTCCTTGCCGGTTCCGGTTTCGCCTTCGATAAGAACTGAACAGTTTTCTTTAGAAACTTTTTGAAGCCGGTTAAATAAATCAACCATCAATGAACTATTGCCAATAATTCCAAAGCGGGAAGGATAGTGAGTGATTTGTTTTTCGACAGGCAGATCAAATTTATTTGTACCATAAGCATGACCCAAAGCAATTAACAAGTCCTCAATATCAACTGACAAACTGGTGTCATCGTCGCAATATTTAGCAATTAACTTACTGGAATTAAAATCAGGCGATATTGGACATCGGCACTCTTTATGCAAACCCATTATCCAGTTAATAGGTACATCTGAATTAAATAATAAATGTAGCTTGGCCAGAAGCTTCCCGTTTGTACAATTATCGATCAAACAGTTGTTGTCGCACATCATGTCGCTCAAATACAAGCCTACCTTGAACTTATGTTTATATAATAATTGTGTCGCTTGCTCCAGATCATTGGCAATATAAACTTCCCAATTGCGTACTAATAATTGATTTATAATTTGATTTCCAAATATAAATGGTTGATAAACAATCAAGTTGCGTGTTGTGAAAGGCATAAACTAATAAGCTCCTTATCAAGTATCACTGAACGACCATCAGCTAAAGCTGGTGGGTTAGTATAATGAACTGACATCTGGATACGGGTTATAAAGCCCGTTTAACCCTTTGTTTTAAAAATTTTATTCTATTTTATCGTCAGAAAATTTTTTAACGTGAAAAAGTCGGGCACGAAAATATGTGCCCGACCTGGCTAAAATAAGCGGACGGTGATTTATAGAGCGGATCCGGTAATATTAATAGCTCCCATCATCCCGCCATCTTCATGATCTAAAATATGGCAATGGAACACAAAGTCACCTGCGATAGCAAAAGGAATTTCTACAACAACCGGAGTGGTTTGACAAGAACCATTTCTCCAACTTGCAACCGTACCATCACAATTAACCGTTCCCGATAAAATCGGCACATTGTCTTGTAATATCGCTTTGGAAGACCGGCCTGACGTCCCATCCAATATTTCTCCAGCCGTTAAAACCCGAAATTTAGTTTGATGAATATGGAAGTTATGATCTTCATTGGCTAAGTTAATTAGTTCCCATTTTTCATAGACGGGGGTATTGCCCGTACCTAAAGGTAGACAAATTGATTTGGCTGCATTTGGATATGCTGCTACATCCTGAAATGAATTAGGTACTTGGTTACCTTTATCATCTACTAATTCAAAGCCCAGACCAAAATTATCTATAGTAGGATTACCATAAAAAATTCGGCGTTTCCAACCTTTAGGTAATGGTTTGCAAGCCGCATTGGGTAAAACTGAGGCATTTGATGTCGCGAGATCTTTAGCAAGTGCAATATTATTGATGCCACTACCGCCATTGTGCATGGGGTCATTGATTTGCAGTACCTTGGGAATATTGCTTTGACCAGGACCGGTAAATGTAATTTGCGCTAAATCAATTGCTGGCCATGCATCACCGCTGATTCCTGTTATATAACCAGTGGTTTGTAATACCGCTTTACTGTCGTCCGGATTGATAATGCTGCCATTGGCATCACGATTAATTACCCATACTTCAGCACGAGCTGATGGCATTAAGTGTAGTTTATCGGTACAAATGGTTGGAGGGCTATTACTGGTGATGCCAGGACAAGGAATAGGTCTGAATTTACCGCCGCCTATTTGTTTCAAATCCCCCATACTTATAGCAGCGGTCGGTGTTGCACTAATACCATCTACTGATAGTATTTGTAACGCCATACCGGTTGATGAAGCTGCTCCGCCTGTAATCTTCTTGGAAAGTTGCAAGTCATAAGTAACACTACCGGACGAATTGACAATTCTTCAAACTTGTCCTGTTGCATTTACATTAATGGATGGGTTTAATTGACCGCTTAAAGTAAAATACCATTTGCCATTGTTAGCACCATTGCAAAAACCGGGTTGAGTTGCTAATGAAGTGCAAAATCCGGGGTCCTCTTGATCATTTATTGTGTTATCGCCATTGACCTGAATATCTTTCAAAATAAGATTGTTGACTTTTGTACTTGCAGGAAGTCCTGTAACATAATCAGTTAACTGTCCAACCGTAAGAGCACCGGATAAGCCTGCAGAAATCTGATTCATCGAAATTCCATGCGCATGCGGATGAAACCAAAATAATCCAGAGGGGTGATGTGCAGGAACAGTGATTTGATAATCCGTTGAATCCATATTGACATCGCCATGAACGTGTGTGTTGGGCGTGATTATCGGTTGGCCATTATTAATATTAAAAGTTAAGACAAATATATTGTCACCGTATTTGGTATTCGGGGTATTGGGCAATAAAGAAGTGGGGGTTACCAGCATCCCATGGGTATGGATGTTAGTCGGGTTTTGTATTAAGAATTGTTCACCCGGATCAAATTGGTGTATTGCTTCTGGCGCTAAAGGAAGTTCATTGATTAGATGTATTTTTAAGGTATCCCCTTGGTTAATTTGTAAGCGAGATCCACCATAAGGATTCGGGTTGGTTTTATCCTTCTGGCATTGATCACCTATGCTGTATTTACGTTCGCAAATATTATAGACCCAGCCATTAACGCCCGGTAAGGCATTGATGGGCCCAGGTTTAGCGACCATTAGTAAATCCAGTGTTTTAGTATTACGGTCACTGGTAAAGACAAAAGGGTCTACAAATTGGGTTGCATTTGCAATTAGACTTGTGCTGGCTAATACCAAACCGTACAAGGTGTTTCTACATAATTTTGTTTTCATGATCTATTCAGAATGGTTAGATTTAAAGTTGCTAATTTGTAGGTAAATACCCACAAAAATGATTATGGCGTTTTCTTTTTTACAAGAAATCAAATACAGTGCCATTCTGTAGATTGCTAACAAAAACTACTGTTGCGAATCTCACATCAAATCATCTTTAGCTGATAGTTACTTTATATCAACTCCAAGAAACACTATATGTAGTGTTTTTTAAATCTCACGAACCACTAGAAAAATAAGCGAAGGGTGGGTGTAATGCCTTAGTCCCGATTTTTAACCGCATTGATGAATTGCAGATAATTTTAAATATATGACTTCCAAGTAGGTAATCAAAAATATCTTAACAAAATCAATTATTACTAACGCCATATTGATGTATCAGCTACTTGCTATATAGCAAATTATTAATGCAGGGTACGTTTAAAAAAACGACAGATTTGTTTCGCGGGGCTTTTTCAATGCTACGGCTGGCATAGCTTTAGAGTACTTTTGAACTTCTGAAATTTAATTATGTCTGATTATACTTTTTTGAAAAGTATCTGCCATCGGTGCTCACAAGTAGATCGGCCACACTGAGCGAAAATAACCGTTCAAAGGTTATTTAACATTTTTAGGGGAATTTTACTTTCAGGCGAAATTTACGGTATAAGATTTGCTAATGTTAGCCAAGATTTCAAAACGATTCATAGGTATAAAAAGATATCCTACTTATCTGTCAATGAAGACTAATTTAATACGTTTATCCACCTCATTTTCAAGATAACTTTGAATAAATTTGACTTGTTTTATTTAAAATAATTTATGATGTTTGAATGACTATTGTTACATAATTAGCTGATAATTTTAAATATGTCGTAAATGTCGCTTATATGTCAAGAATTCGTGAAAAATACAATTTATGCAAAATATGGCTTTCATAAGGCTATCTGCCAAGTTCTGGGGTTACTATTTGTCGACTATTTTGTGTGTGGTTTTTATCCTGTAAAAACTAGAAGTATAACTCAGCGCTGATAAAAGCATAAATCCCTTCGAAGAATTCATTTCTGCGACTAAAAGAAGGCTTTTATGCCCCCAATGCGGTTATGAGAGCCGCAGTGCCCATGATATTCATGACTCGCTTCAAATTATAGGCAAGCACATGCAAGCTCATTTCTGCACTAACCTTATCTAATGTTCGCATTTGGAAGTGCGTGTAACTCATCCAGAGCTTAAGCGTTCCAAAAGGATGCTCTACATTTTCTCGCCTGACTTTCATCATTTCCGGTGCTTGGTTAATGCGTTTTTCTAAAGCATCTAATACGGCTTCATGTTCCCAGCGACTAATGCGCCGATTGACACCGGTGGTACATTGCGGTTTCATGGTACATTTAACACAGGAAGAAGACCAATAACGCCGCATGGTTTTACCTTTGTCCAGTGAATCATAGCGGAAGATTGCCCGCTCACCAGCAGGGCATTCGTACTCATCATCTTCAGGTTTATAGATAAAATCCCGCTTACCGAAGAGTCCTTTGGCTTGATTACCCGACGTTTCTGATTTAGGGAGATACAACTCGATATTTGCTTCACCGCAAGATTTTATTTCTTGGCCACTGTAATAACCCCGATCAGCGACGGCGGTTAAGGCATCAACGTCAAGAGCGGCTTTAGCTTGCCGAGCCATATTGGCTAACTGGGCACGATCATTACCTACATTAGTCACTTCGTGAGCAACGATAAGGTGATGTTTAGTATCTACGGCGGTTTGCACGTTATAGCCAACCAGGCCGTTACCCGCACTGATCATGGAGCGAGCATCCGGATCGGTTAGCGAAATTTGCTTATCGGGGCTGGCCTGTAATTGCACTTCAATTATACTTCAATTATATTGAGTCGCCCGATTTCCTTTTTGAGTTTTTCAATCTTATTTTCCAGTCGTTCTGTTTTACCCTTAGCAACTGAATCGTCCAGTCGATCTGCGCTGGTAATTTGCCCCAGATAGCGGGCAATACTTTCATCAATTAATTCGAGTCTGCGCTTTAATTTAGCTTGCGTGTAATTCCGGTCACGGTTGTTGACGGCCTTAAATTTACTACCATCAATGGCAACAAACGCCTCACTAAAAAGCTTGAGTTTACGGCAAATAATAACAAACTCACGACAAACCAATCTGATGGCTTTAGTATTATTTTTGCGAAAATCAGCAATGGTTTTAAAATCCGGAGCCAAACGCTTCAGTAACCACATCAGCTCAACATTACATCCGGCTTCCCGTTCTAATCGGCGCGATGATTGAACGCGATTTAGGTAGCCATACACATAAAGCTTTAGCAGGGTTTCAGGATGATATCCAGGTCGACCAGTGGCAGCCGCTAGGGTTTTAAACCCCGTAGCCGACAGATCAATACCATCAATGAATATGTCGATTACTCTGGTGGCATTGTCTGCCGAGATGTAATCATCGAGTTTTTCTGGAAATAAGGTCGCATGAGTGCGAGCTTCGCCCGTTATAAATCCGCTCATATTGATATACTTTCAATTGAAAATATAATTATAGCTGGATTGTAGTTTTCACACAGTCTGGGCCAATTGCGGACCGCTACGTTGTATGCGTCAGTGACAGCAGTTGAGTCGATAGCTGCCTGTTAGACAAGATGCGTGATTGCAAGACCCCTTGGCCTCTTGTTAGGTGCTTAGTATTTTTTATAGCTATCAAGTGACAGTCCTTGCTCACCAGATATTTTAATAATGTCACAAACAATTTCAAAGTATTGAGGCTGAATACCCGGTTATTTTGGGCTACGTCGCTTATTCGAAGTTTGACCAGATCGCAGCCACGTAATTTGCTGTCAATGGCCAAGTTGAACAACGCCAACTCCCGAGTGTTTTTAGCCATCTGCAAACGAATCCGAATTGCCCAAATCTCTTTCAATTTGAGCGGTGATTTCTGACCAATCAATTTGCCCTTGTTCCATGGGACTTGATAGTTCTTTTGATCGTTGGTATCTTGCTTCATAACAAACTCCTAAAATGTAAGTAAAGGAGTCTTATTGTTATACTGCTTCCAGTAAGTGGTCAGTGACTAATTGGCTATAAACCAACCGACCAGTATGAGACAGATGCTGGTTTACAATGAACGGCTGCTTAACCCTTGAAAACAGTCATTCAGAGTCCTCCAGAGATAGGCACCCAAGTGTCCAATCGACCCTATTCTCAGACAGCAAAATAGGATCCAAGCCATCCTTTTTTCTTCCCTAGTACTCATCTAATGAACGCCATATTAATGGTGATAACGTCTGAAGCAATTGATCATCTTGTGCAGGTTTTTTGACTTGATATAAACATATTGTCAATTCTGGCTATCTAAAAAATCAACATTTTAGCTTATCCCTCCAAAGACACCGGAATGTAATCAGGGTCTTATTATTATGTTTTATGGAATGGTATCTTGCAAATGATGGCTATTCTTCTTTTCAAATAGGTCTTGTAAACTTTAACCACTCGCAACACTGTGAGTAAGGCAACTACATTAACTTATCTTGGAGAATCATCATGAACCGAATTGCTATCCCAACTACAGAACAAACCCCTGCCGCCTCTTTGCCGTTACTGGATGCTGTTAAAAAGCAATTGGGTGTCGTGCCCAATTTAATGAAGCTGGTGGGCAATAGTCCGGCAGCTTTGGAAGGCTATTTGAGCCTTAATAATGCTTTAGGTAAAGGAGCGCTTGATCCAAAAACCAGAGAACGTATCGCCCTGGCTATTGCAGAAATCAATGGTTGCAGTTACTGTCTGTCCGCTCATACTTATCTCGGCAAAAACATCGCAAAGCTTGATGATGCTGAAATCGCGGCGAACCGTAACGGGCATTCATCTGATCTTAAAGCCGCCGCTGCCGTCAAATTTGCCACCCGCGTGGCGCTGGAACGTGGACATGTTTCCGATGCCGACCTTGCTGCGGTAAAAGCGGCTGGCTACAGTAATGCTGAAATTGTGGAAATAGTGCTTCATGTTGCACTGAATACATTGACCAACTATATCAACGAGGTTGCCCAGACTGAAATAGATTTTCCTAAAGTTGATCTGAAAATCGCGGCATAAACGTTATGTTTTGAACCTTATCCGGCGGCGATCAATACCGCCGGTTCTTTTTGGAGATCTATCATGGCTACTGCCTTTGCTGAAATCGCCTTTACTCCCAGCGTCAAAGCAGCTCAAAACCGTTATGGTAGCCGGGAGGCCAATAGTCGCTTTGAATTGGCCGATGATCCAGGGTTTGGGATGACTGAACAGGAAATTGACTTTATCGGCGAACGAGACAGTTTTTATCAAGCCACGGTATCGGAAACCGGCTGGCCTTATGTCCAGCATCGGGGCGGAGCTAAAGGCTATTTAAAAGTGCTTGATGAATGCACCATCGGTTTTGCCGACTTTCGCGGCAATCGTCAATACCTGAGCGTCGGCAATCTCAATGCGAATGATCGTATCTCGATGATTTTGATGGACTACCCGAACCGGCAACGCCTTAAAATTTGGGGGCGAGCGCGTATTGTCCATGAACACGAAGATCCCGAATTAATTGCGCAACTCCAAGTACCGTCCTGTCGCGCCCGTGTTGAACGCGGTATCGTCATTCATGTTGAAGCCTGTGAATGGAATTGCCCTCAACACATTACACCGCGCTATTCTAAAGCTGAAGTCGATCATTTATTAACGCCCTTGCTTGAGGAAATTCAATCGCTAAAAGCACAGCTTTCTTTGTCAAGGCTATCAACTTAAAGAGAGAAAACTCACAAATATTTATTCAATTAACCAGGAGTTATCAATGAACACTACCGAAGCAGCACGTCCACCCCTACCGCCTTTTACTCATGAAACGGCGGCCCAAAAAGTACGCATGGCCGAAGATGGCTGGAATGGCCGCAATCCGGAAAAAGTTGCCTTGGCCTATACGATTGACAGCCAGTGGCGAAATCGTGCCGAATTTCCCGTAGGCCGGGAGCAAATCATCGCGTTCCTAACACAAAAATGGGCGAAAGAGCATGAGTATCGCTTGATAAAAGAGCTTTGGGCTTATGAAGGCAACCGCATCGCAGTCCGCTTTGCCTACGAGTGGCACAGCGACAACGACGAGTGGTTCCGTTCTTACGGCAATGAAAACTGGGAATTCGACCAGAACGGCTTGATGCAGCGTCGCTACGCCTGTATCAATGATTTACCAATTAAAGAATCTGACCGAAAATTCCATTGGCCGCTGGGGCGTCGACCGGATGATCATCCTGGATTAAGCGACCTCGGACTGTAAAGCACCCATCAATACAGGGCTATATGAAAGCCTGAAGCTCCCATTTGTAATGGAATACGTTGTGCCCTACTTCTTTTTTCATAAACGCACTATTTAAAAAATGAGGCCTGAACATGACCCAGAACTCCAGAAGTTATCACCTTGTTCGATCAGGTGAAACAAACAAGCTTATTTGTAGCGATAATGCAGCTCCCAAACCTGATCATCATCAGGTATTGATTCGGATGGGCGCAGCCAGCCTCAACTATCGAGACCTGCTAACCCGGCAGGACATCACTTCAAACCGTGCCGGCTTGATCCCTCTGTCTGACGGTGCCGGCACCGTTGTGGCCGTGGGTTCTGAGGTGTCGCAATGGAAAGAAGGCGACCGTGTCAGTCCCAACTTTTTCCCGAACTGGCACGGCGGTGCTTTCTCGCTCACATATCCTGCAAAGGCCTTGGGTGGTGGCCAGACCGATGGTGTTCTGAGTGACTACATCGTCACCGAGGAATCTTCCCTGGTCGAGGTTGCGTCGCACCTGACGCTGGCCGAAGCGGCCTGTTTGCCTTGTGCAGGTCTGACTGCCTGGCAGGCGCTATTCGAGCGTGGCGGACTGAAGGCTGGCGATACGGTTCTCGTTCAAGGCACGGGAGGAGTGGCTTTATTCGGTCTTCAGTTGGCCACCGCATACGGTGCTCGGGTGATAATGATTTCGTCGTCAGACGCCAAGCTGGAACGCGCACGTAACTTCGGCGCCTGGCAAACTATCAACTACCGCACCCAACCCGAGTGGGACAAGGTCGCACTTGATCTTACCGATGGCAAGGAGGTGGATCATATTCTTGAGCTTGGTGGTCCCGATACCTACAACCGTTCTATTGCCGCGATTGCTGCCGGTGGCCGTATTGCTCAAATCGGCGTGCTGACCGGCTTTGCCTTACAGCCTGACATTCTCCCGTTAATGTTCAAGAACGCCAGTATTAACGGCATCTGCGTAGGATCGGTCACGCATTTTGAGCGGCTCAATCGCTATATCTCCGATCATCAGATTCACCCGGTGATCGAACAGGTTTTCGGCTTCGATGACGTGCCTGAAGCCTATGAACTGCTGAAGTCCGCGTCTCATTTCGGCAAGATTGTTATCGACCTGTCCTGAACCGTGGTGCGGGTGACGGAAGGCATTCGCACTAACCCTCGTGACTATAATGATTCAGATTTTCTGCCTGACTGTCAAAGTCGACAGATTAAGCATTGCCTCTGGAATGAGGACGTCGTATTCTAATGATACAGGGACACGAAGCCTGGCTCGAGGGAATACGCTTACGCGAAAGCTATAACACGACTTCTACAGGTGATGAGGATAGGACAATGATTACTCTCTGCGGTTTTGGTGTCAGCAATTATTACAACAAACTCAAGCTGATACTGCTTGAGAAGGAAATCCCGTTTCACGAACGATTGGTCTATCCGTGGCAGCGTGAATCGTTCAGGGAATCTTCGCCGCTCGGCAAGATTCCCTTTATAGAGACAGAGTATGGCAGTTTGTCAGAATCCCAGGTTATTCTGGACTACTTGGTAGAACGCTATCCAGAACAGCCACTGTATCCAGCGACGGTATTTGCGCGGGCCAAGTGTCGGGAGCTTATTCAGAACCTTGAACTTAACTCAGAGTGGGTGGCCCGGCGTCTCTATAAGGAGTCATTCTTTGGCGGCAGCGTTTCGGAAGAAACCAAACGCGAAGCCAAAGAAAGATTAACCAGCGGTCTGAAAGCCGTGGCTCAGTTGGCACAGTTTTCCCCATACATTTTAGGTTCCACTTTCACCGCAGCCGACTGTGTCGCCTACGTCCACTTTTTGATGATTGACCAGACAACGATGAAGATCTATGGTGAAAACATGCTTGAGCGATATCTGCCCAATGTAGTCGCCTATATGAAGTTTATGGACTCCCGTCCCCCTATTCAGACTATGATGGAGGATCGGGATGCCGCCCTAGCCGCTTTCCTGAAGCTTAACGTAAAATACGATGGCTAGCGATAGCTTGCAGTTCAAAAAGAGCACTGGCAATGGCTATCGATATTTCCGGGTGATTCGCAATTTCATCTTCTGTGAGCGAGGAGCTTAGCAGCCGAACGGAGATAGATGCAGACTCGACAAGCTCAGCGGACATGGTTTTGAGTATTTCACGCAATGCTGCATCGGAATGACGTGCCCGTGGCGACGCATTCAGCAACGCCACGGGTTTATTGGCGAACGGCTCGAAGCTAACCAGCCAATCCAGCGCATTTTTGAGGCTGCCGGTCACGCCGTGCGCATATTCCGGACTTGCGATCAGCAATGCCTGTGAGTCAGCCACTTGAGTACGAAACTTCGCAACTTGGACAGGGACGCAATGTTCAAGGTCTGGATTGTACGAGGGCAATTTCCCAATGTCCGGAAACATGACAATTTCCATGTCGGGTGGCGATAGCCGAATTGCGGCATGCAGCAGCATACGGTTGATTGACACTGACCGCAAACTGCCACAGATCGCCAGTACGTTCATGATAGCCATCCTTTGCGGGGTATCATGGGTATGTTCAATCCACTCAGCCAATAGATCAAACGAATCCCCAGCAACAGGCCAAGCAACACTGCAAAAGTCAGCGGATTGGTCAGGTCTTTTTTTACCAGCCACCAATAATGCACGACGCCACCAACGGCACACAGATACACCAAGCGATGTAACAGCAGCCAGCGTTTGCCGCCCAATAACTTGATCATACGATTATTTGAGGTAATGGCGAGTGGAACAAGTAGGATAAAAGCTGGGAAACCGACCGTAATATAAGGCCGCTTGACAATATCGTTAACGATACTTGCCCAATCGAAAAATTGATCCAGCACCAAGTAGGTCAAAAAATGCAGACTGGCGTAAAAGAACACGAACAAGCCCAACATACGCCGCAAACGCATTAGCCAATTCCAGCCTGAGACGCGCCGCAACGGTGTAATTGTTAACGAAATTAATAAAAAAGTAAGCGCCCAATAACCTGTTGTTCGGGTTATTTTTTCAATAGGATTGGCACCCAGACTGTCTAAATAAGCAGAGATTCCTAAGTTAGCCAACGGAATTAAGGCCAGCAGAAACACGGTGATTTTCACCCAGGCGATTATCTTGTTATCAAGCTTTTTAATCGAGATCATCTTCAGAAATTTTTAGTCAGATCCATGCCGGAATACAATTGCGCAACTTGGTCTGCGTAACCGTTAAAAGGCAGGGTGGGGCGTTTTAAAAACTCGCCGATGCGTCGCTCTTTCGCCTGCGTCCAGCGTGGATGATCGACGGCTGGATTCACATTTGAGTAAAAACCGTATTCGTTAGGTCCGGCTTCCATCCAGCTGGTCATGGGCTGTTTTTCCACCAGGCGGATTTTTACGATGGATTTGGCGCTTTTATAACCGTACTTCCACGGCACCACGAGGCGTATCGGTGCGCCATTCTGATTGGGCAATACTTCACCATAAAGACCGACGGCCAGCAATGTTAAGGGATGCATGGCTTCGTCAATGCGCAAGCCTTCCCGATAAGGCCAGTTTAACGTAGCTGATTTTTGTCCGGGCATTTGCTTAGGGTCTTCCAGACTGACGAATTCGACAAATTTGGCCTTACCGGTTGGTTCTACGTGTTTAAGTAATTCAGCTAACGAATAGCCAATCCAGGGAATGACCATCGACCAGGCTTCTACGCAACGCAGGCGATAAACGCGCTCTTCCAATGGGGCAAGCTTTAGCAGTTCCTCCATATCAAATACTTTGGGTTTATTAACTTCGCCTTCCACGGTGATAGACCACGGGCGCGTTTTTAGGCTACCCGCGTTTTGGGCAGGGTCTTCCTTACCGGTACCAAATTCATAGAAGTTGTTGTAATGGGTCACATCTTTGAAAGGCGTTAATTCGTCAGGTAAACTTCCAGCCGCTTTTTTAACGTTTGCCAATTGTTCACCAGCTAAGACACTATGAGGCAATAAACTCGCCAGGGTCGCGCCTGCTGCTAACTCCATAAAATGCCGCCTGTTATAAAATAATTCTCGTGGCGTGATCTCTGATGATGGGATGATGGGGATAAGAGCAGTCATGGTTTTAATCTCAATTAATAGGATAGCAAGCGCTAAGGACAGGAGGCCTAAGCGCTTGCTAAATCCAATGCTATTGGTTTAACGTACAATTAGCCCGGTGACGCCGATGGGCAGGGCGTCGAGATTTTCCAGTTGTTGCAGTGTACCGCCTTTTTGAATTTTGTAAACGCCGATATGATGTTCGCCGCCACTGAGCGTATAGAGAACCGAACCATCCGAGGCCACGGCCAAGTCTGTTGGCCGGGTTTCTTGGGCTGCTTTCGAATTCAACAGCGCTACATGACCGGTACGGTCGATCGCAAACGAGGAAATGGCACTGGCCGGGGTATCGGCAGTGAAGGCCATCCGCCCGTTGGGCGTAGTGATCAGCCAGCAGGCTGCCGTTTGTCCAGCCGCAATGGCACCGTCTATCAGTTGAGCAGTTCCATCTTCCAGTAGTTGATAAGAAGAAACCGTTGCGCCGTTGACGGCACCGCCCTGGGCTTCGGCGACAAAAAATTGACCGTGTTTACCGAAGGAGAAACCAAACGGTGTCGTTCCGGCAGAGTCGATAACATGACGTTCCAACGGCAGACCTTCTTTATTCAGAGAGAAGGTAGTGATTTTGTTGGTCGCTTTTTCGGTGACGACCAACGCATCCGCATCCCTATCAAAGCTGATTTGGGCAGGACTGGTGCCTTCGGCACTGAGTTTACGGTATGATTTTGGTAGTGGTTTCAGTTTGCCGGTTTCAGGATTGAATTCAAACCCGAAGATCGAATCATCACCCGCATTGACCACATAAACCCGGTTATGACTGACGGTCACACTAACTGGCGTCAAGCCTTTATCAGCAGCACGGTCGACCAGTATCAGCTCATCATCCTTTACGCGAAATACCGAAACGTCGTTGCTACCGGCATTGACGGCAAACAAATAACGTTTGTTGTCGCTGAGCGCCAGAGCACCCTGGTTGCCCAGGCCGTGACCAGTCCCCACGCCGCCGGTGGCAAAATGACCGGCAGCTTCCATGTGTCCGTTAGTAAAACGCTGAAAAGCCAGTACCTCATTTTGTCCGGCATCGTTGGACAGGGTATATAGGGTTTCGTTGGACTTATCCGAATCGGCAAAGCCGACGGTGGGTAGGCATGAGGCGAAACACAGTGAGATAGCGGTCAGTTTGAATTTGTTTTTAATGAGGATGGCGGTGGTTGGATTAACGGCAGTAATGCTTGACATAATGGTTCTCCCAAGACGAGTAGTTTAAGATTTATGATAGTGCCTGGCTTTATTCTTGGCACGGAGATAGGTTACGGTATTTTAAAAAAGTAATGAATAGTCTAAAATCACAAGACACTCTTTCATTATTTGGAATAATTTATGGATCGCTTTCACTCCATGCAGGTGTTCGCTGCGGTAGCGGATACTCAAGGTTTTGCTTCGGCGGCCAGGAAACTGTATATGTCACCGCCTGCTGTCACGCGAACCATCGCGGCCTTGGAAGATCATCTTGGTGTGATGCTTTTTCATCGAACGACCCGGTTAGTTAAGCCGACTGACGCGGGTATACGTTTTTTGGAAGATTGCCGACGTATTCTGGCTGATCTTGATGAAGCCGAGGAATCTGTAGCCGGTGCTCACCGCGTTCCCCGGGGAAAATTATTCGTAACGGCATCCTCGCGATTTGGATGTCTGCACGTAGCACCGCTGTTAATTGAATTTCTGGAACGTTACCCCGAAGTTTCTGTGCAAACGCTATTCGTGGATCGTGTGGTCAATCTGATTGATGAGGGACTCGATGTGGCAATACGGATTGGCGAATTGCCGGATTCGTCCTTGACAGCCATTCGAGTAGGGTGGGTGCGCAGGGTGATTTGTGCTTCGCCCGAGTACCTTGATGCTCGCGGTATCCCGCAAGTGCCAGAGGGCATCAGAGCACACGACATCGTGCAGTTTTCGAGTCTGGCGTCTAAGGCCGAATGGCACTTCAAAGGACAATATGGTGACATCACCGTCCCTTTCTCAACCCGACTTACCGTCAACACCGCAGATGTCGCGATTGCAGCCGCCGTTGCCGGACGCGGGTTAACCCTGGTCTTGTCGTACATGATTGCGCCCGAGGTTGTATCAGGAAGACTCAAGATTGTTCTCGCCGACTATGAAAATGCGTCATTACCTGTTCATGTGGTCTATCAGGAAGGCCGAAAAGCGGCTGCGAAGGTACGCGCCTTTGTCGATTTCGCAGTAGAACGCTTGCGGGAACTGACATCAATTAATTGACAGTTATTGCACTGAATAAAAAACGCTGCTAATTTATCAGCAAACTAAGAATTCGTGGATGATTCAAATGTTACCCGGGCTTTCAAGGTGACTGTCTGCGGTACTCACGCGAATAATGATACGACAAAGAAGTGCTGCTTTTTGACATACTGATAGTCGATAGTCGGCCAATTGATCTAATTGCCCCGTTGAATTGACCGTCAGCTTAGGGTTAGTTAGCCGACAGTCGAAAATCTGAGGTGAATGTCTCTTATGGGTCGCTATGTATAGCTATGCATAGTGGTAAATAAGAGTCCGATATTGGAGGCATGAATGATACCGTTTGTCGGCGGTGTTAAAGCTGCGGCCAGAAAAAGATAACGCAGCTTGGCGATAACGACGCCAAACCCCATCATTGCCATGCCCGTTCTGAGCCAAGCGAGGGATGTAAGCTCATTTGCAAGGTGATCGCGTATGCGTTCATCATCGTTTGAATCTTGCATTTTGTTGTCCGGTAGACTGTACTTCGAGATTCTATAGAAGAAACGAGAAGACGTTATTTATAAATTATCCGTTGAGTGCCGTTGACCTCCATGTGATCTGGGGCAAGCCCTCCTAGCGTTTACTATTAACGGCTTTTATCAATAGTTAAAAGCTGCTTACGGAACCGTGATAACTTTATAATTTTGCTGTCAATCCGGCTCGGCCAAAATTGATCGAACTGTTTCTATTGTCATAACGAGGGTCATTGGTTGCAAGGGCGATTCCACAAAGCCGCGTGACAGATAGAACTGCTTGGCTTGGTCAGAAAGAGCATGAACCAATAGGGCGAACACACCCGCATCGCTGGAGACGTTGATCGCCCGCATCATCGCATCGCGCAGTAGTGCCTGCCCAATTCCCTGATTGTGGTAGCGCTTATCGACGGCGAGTCGACCAAGCAACAGGACTGGTAACGGGTTGGGCATATTGCGCCGCATCGCTTTGGGGGCGGCCTCATGGCTGATCGCACCAGCCGATAGGCTGTAGAAGCCAATAACGTCCGAACCGGTACACAACACGAAGCAGCGCGAAGCCCCAGTCGCATGGTTCTTGAACGCCCGCTTCTTGAGCCATTCGTTCAGGGACAATTCGCCGCTGTCAAAATTTGCCAGTTTTTGATCAGCCGTGATCGGTGCGGGCGGTGTGAGATTGAGCGCGATCATTTTTCCCAAGGTGCTTTCGTCTTGAGTAACCGACGGAGCTTGTCAGTTGGCGGTAACGGTTGATCGAGCAGTGCATGAAATTTAGCAAAGGTGCCTTCATCGACCGTAAAGAACGCCTGATCGAGCAAAACATCTTCCGCTTCACGACAAGCGGCTTCAAGCATAAAATCCGACCGACTGCGGCCTAGACGTTCTGCGGCCTGATCAATGAGATCGCGCTGCCTGGCCTTTGCGCGGATATTGATGGAAACGGAAACCGTTTCTCTGGTTTGTGCATGGAACATGGTAATACTCCTTTGTATATGCTTTAACTATACATTTCTGTATAGAATATTACAACACAAATAACGTTGTGTCCCATCCTCTTTTATACATATAATGTCCTTTGACAAACTAACGAAAGCGGTTTGTCTCGATCATTTAGGCCTGAAAACATTCATTTTTTTTTTGCCCGAATTAATTGCAAATCAGAAAATACAGGCTATTCCAATGAAAGCAATGGGATGGACTCCTCTCATCTTGCTGCATCGAAGCGCCAGATTGCTAGAATATAATTTTCCAAACATACATCGGAGGAATCCGAAATGAATATTAAACACATAGACATTGATTTAGCAAAAACAGTATTTCAATTACATGGTGTGGAGTCGCGAACAACCGGTATTGCGCAAGAAATTGAAACGTGAGCAGATGTTAATCTATTTTCGCATTATCGCTCCCTGTTTGACTGGCATGGAAGCCTGCAGTGGGACCCATTATTAGGCACGGGAACTACAAAAACTTGGGCATTCTGTTAAACTGACTGCGCCCCAATTTGTGAAGCCTTGTCCCGGCAAACGATGTGGCTAATTTGTTTCATTAAGGTGGATAGGTTGTTTATTTTAGACTGAGTCACGACTTTACTTAAGGTGGCGAAACCCACGGTATATTGAGCAGTTTTGGGTCATGACCCCGATTCAAATGGCTGATTTTATGCCTGACCTGGATTAAGCAAAACCGCTAAAGCCGTCTGTCTTTTGCTAACATCCTGTTGGCGTATGGCCATGGCTAAGGCTTTCCGGGTGCCGACCAGAACCGCCAAGGTCTTGGCCCTGGTTAATGCGGTATAAATAAGGTTCCGATACAGCATCTTAAAATGTTGGCCAAGGACAGGAATAATAACGGCTTTAAATTCACTGCCCTGAGACTTATGAATGGTAATCGCATAAGCCAGATCGAGTTCCATAATGTCGTCTTTTTGATAGTGCACGACCCGGTGATCCGGATAAAAACTGACCACAGCCGTCAACTCCTCATTATCCAGGCTAACGATTTTGCCAATGTCGCCATTGAACACATTAAGATCGTAATTATTACGTCGATGAATCACTCGATCGCCTTCCCTGAACAGGCGTTCTCCCACTTTCAATTGGCACTTGTTGTCTGCGGGCGGATTGGCTTGTTCCTGAATCACCCTGTTGAGATTGGCAGAACCCAGACTGCCACGGGTCATGGGGGTTAAAATTTGAATTTCGGTATCCGCACCGTGATATTTGGGAATCCATTCAAGATAGAGTTTAACCACACTGTCAACCGCAGAGAGGCCATAATGCAGTGACGACCACGGATGTATCTTCCTGACCACGGCTTTCAGCGCCTCAACCTGATCCTCGCTTTGCGTTAATTGCGCAATAGCGACATGTTTGAATTTATCGGGGACGACGAATTCTACTTCATAAGCAGACTTGATCGGCTCTTCTATTCTGAACTCAAAAGGTGATTGCGTGAACTGATCGGCGGTCAATGTCTCCAGTTCCGTTGTTTTCCAATCAAAATGCCGCTTCACCCGGGTAATAAAACCCAGTTGCTCTTGCGTCGCCTCATCCGAATCAATAAACAAACAATCGGCTTGGGTATGCCAGAGTTCAGGATTTTTAAACGGCGACCCCATGGCCGGTGTTTGGCCCTTATTAATCTGGTGGGCGTATTGGATGATCAAGGACGCTTGCGCCTGCCGAAACACCTGCGTTAATCGAAAGCAAGGGATAACCGCAGAAGCGATCATATCCTTGAGGACATTACCGGCACCGACGGCGGGTAATTGATCCGGATCACCGATAAACAGTACCTGACAGTCAAGTGGTACCGCTTTTAATAAGGCCGCTGTTAAGCTGATATCCAACATTGAGCATTCATCAACAATCAGGACATCGGTTGTTAAGGTGGAGTCGGCATTCATCTGAAACTCACCGCCTTTCCATTCCAGCAGTCGATGAATGGTTTTGGCTTCTCGGCCAATCACCTCGCTCATCCGTTGTGCAGCGCGTCCGGTTGGCGCTGCCAGTAACACGGTCTTGTTCATGGCCTCCAACAACCGCACGATGACGAGAGTCGTCGTAGTTTTACCGCAGCCCGGCCCGCCTGTGAGTATTGAAAAACGCTGTTGTGCCACGCCGTTAACGGCATCGGTTTGTTCTTCGCTTAACGCGATGTTTTCACGCTCACAATAACGGCTGACCCATTGGGCAATGCGTGCCGGCTCACTGACAATAGGATCCTGCATGCCGCGTAGTATCGTGGCAACCGCCGTTTCATCATAAAAAAGACTCTTTGAGTAATAGCCGATGCAATCCACGTTCTCGTGCTTAAGGTATCGGGTACACAGTAAACCGGTTTGCTTCATGACACCCAGATAGTCGTTTAATCGTTCGCCCAGGTTAATATCAATCAGTTCAATGATGCCGGTAGTAATCTGCTGTGCCGTCAGATAACAATGGCCTTGCTCACGACTCGCGGCCCCCCTGCGTCAGAATAGTTGTCGCCTCAACTTTTAAGAAAAAATAAAATTTGAGAGTAGAAATGAAAAAATATAAAAGGTATTCAGTAGGCTTCAGAGAGCAGGCCCTGGTAAAAGTATACAATCGTAGTAATGACCAATCAGTTCAGTCCGTCGCAAACGAATTGAATATCCATTTAACAACCTTGAAGGCTTGGATGAAACAGAAGGAACAGGACGTCAAACTTGCACCGCTAAAATCAAAGCGTCCCGAAGATTGGAGCTCTGAAGAACGCTTTACTGCTTTACAAAAAACCTATAATTTGATCGGTGAAGACTTAAATGCCTGGTGTCGTGAACGCGGCGTTTTTATTCATCAGTTGGAACAATGGAAAGCTGATTTCTGCCGCCAGGATGACTTAGTAGACAAGCGTGAAGAAGCGCGGGTCCTGCGTATATTGAAAGAAGAAGTCCAAAGCCTTGAGCGCAATTTATTGCGTAAAGACAAAGCCTTAGCAGAAGCCGCAGCGCTGTTGGTACTGCAAAAAAAGTTCCGGGCGCTCTTGGGGGGAGAGGTCGAATGACTGGCCACGAAGAGCGCGAACAAGTGATTGCTTTACTTAATGAATCAGTAACTGCGGGAGCACGTCAAGCTAAAGCCTGTGAAGTATTAGGACTTAGTGAGCGTACCTTACAACGCTGGCAGACAGGTGAGACGATTCACTGCGATCAACGCCCCTTGCGTGACTATCAACCGCCACACAAACTAACAGCAATCGAGCGTGCCGAGGTGCTGATCGTCGCTAATTCAGATGAATTTGGTCATCTGCCACCGAGTCAGATCGTGCCACGACTGGCCGACCAAGGTAGCTATCTGGCGTCTGAGTCGACCTTCTATCGCATCCTGCGCGAGGAAAAACAGCTTACCCATCGGCGTAGCGAACGTCCGGCTCAAACACGAACAAAGCCACGCGCGGCATGTGCTACAGCACCTAATCAACTGTACAGTTGGGACATTACTTATCTGCCATCACTGATCCGTGGACAGTTTTTCTATCTGTATCTATTTGTTGATATTTTCAGCCGAAAGATCGTCGGTTGGCAGGTGTATGAAGAAGAAAACAGCGCCTTGGCTGGCGAATTGTTACGTGATCTCTGTCATCGTGAAGGGATACAGGCAGAACAGCTTATCCTGCATTCTGACAACGGCAGTCCGATGAAGGGATCGACTATGCTGGCGACCTTGCAACAACTGGGTGTCATGCCTTCGTTTAGTCGGCCATCGGTTAGCAACGATAATCCGTACTCAGAATCGTTGTTTAAGACCTTGAAATATCGTCCTAACTATCCGCTAAAGCCGTTCGCCGATGTTACGGAAGCGCGTCAGTGGGTCACAAGCTTAGTGGAATGGTACAACCATGAGCATCGTCACAGCGCTATTCGGTTTATTACTCCAGCGCAACGCCATGAAGGCTTGGACGACAAGCTTCTGGATAACCGTAAAGTCGTCTACGAAGCAGCACGTGCTAAACATCCGCAACGCTGGACTGGAAGTTCCCGTAATTGGGAAAAAATCCAGACAGCCCACCTTAACCCAGACAAGGTCTAAACAAAAAAATGCTACCAAGGAAGTGATTATTTAGAAAACAAACCAGAGTAAGATTTAACCGTCGAGGCGACAACTACATTGACAATTACCGCGGCCAAGACATGGCGGATAGCGGCAAGCAGTCGTTGTTGACTGTCTTTTGCCAAACCAATACTCAGCGCGACTTTATCCGCCGAGAAAAAGCCAATCCCATAAAAATCATTAGCCAGCCGATAGGGATCTTCAGTGACCATCGCTATCGCCTTATCGCCATAGACTTTGTAAATACGCACCGCAAACAGGGTGCTGATACCATGACCCTGAAGAAACAGCATTACGGTTCTAATGGCGCGATGCTCAATCCAGGCCTGCTCAATGATGTTCAGTTTCTTGGTGGCGATGCCCGGTACTTCCATTAAGCGGTGAATGGCATGTTCAAAAATATCCAGGGTTTCTTTCTGGAAATAATGCACGATCTTTTTGGCGGTTTGCGGGCCCACCCCTTTAATAAGACCCGAGCCCAGATATTTTTCAATGGCGGCGGTAGTGGCCGGTTTTTTTTCCAGTGCTTCGGTGGCTTTGAATTGGCGCCCGTACTTATTATCAAGAGTCCAGGCACCACGAAATTCCATGGTGGCACCGGCAAAAACTTTGGTTTGATGCACTGTCACCGTTTCTTGTTGTGCTGATTGAAACGGCTGCACACGCAAAACAGACCAGCCCGTCGCGGCGTTGTGATAGGTTACCCGATTGACAATGCCGGTCAACGTTTCGGTAAGCGTGGGTGTCGACGCCACTTTAACGTACGTTGCTCATGAACGGCTAGCGGGTAACAGCGATGAAACAGGGGGTATGTCGGTATTATGAGGCCGGGATGAACTGATATCAGGCAAGCCTTGCCGATAAATCACCTCAGGTTGGTGACTAACATAAGACGGGGAAATAACTTCCTGCCAATAATTATCCGATAAACCGTATTTCAGCAGACTTTCTAACGAACGAGTTAAAGCCTTTTCATCAATCGTTGGCAGGGCTTCTATTCGCTGTTGGGTATGGCTATAAATCGCCGGTAACGGATTATGTGCCGCTTTAATAACTGCTTCTGTGGTCATGATTTGCTTGAGCGGCGCTTCTGTTGATAGGCATTGAGATCAATAATCTTATTCACCAGGGACTGGTTGAGTCGTTTTGATACATTAGCGGCTATTTTTCTCATGGCTTACTGTACGTGAATGAGGATAAATGAACAAGGGGTGACAACTTTTCAAGATGCTCGGTCCATAAAGGGCAAGTTAACAGCTTAGGTTGTCAGGTAATGTTACGTGCTGCCGTTCATAAAATTTATAAGCACTCATCATATTCACAAGTCGGCGGTCATAATGCTGTTATGTGTCGCCAGGTATAGGCTGGAATCAGATCGACCAAAAATTGGTCAATTGATGGCATAATAACGGGAGCCATCGGATTACTTATCGCGGGGTATGCCTAAATAAGGCAGTCTTCTTGTCGACGGTTCTGCTGCACTCAACCGTTCCGGTATTTTGTAGCCATATCATTGATACGCCCGGGCATCGGTGTAAAATACCAAGCGGTTTGTCGGGATCATCGTCAGAAGTGGATACGCGGCCTAAAACGCCGTACCTTTCAGGTTCGTTTAACTGACCGCGCTATAATCAAAACGTGAGTAAAATGCTACGATCAAGACTGCCTCACCATTTATTCGCCAGTATTTTATTTAAGGAGCTTTTTATGAACAAGTCGGAATTAATTGCCGCCATCGCTGAACACGCCAATCTCACCAAAACCGATGCAAACCGTGCGTTGGACGGCTTGCTTAAAGCCGTTGAAACCACCCTGGCATCGGGTGATTCCGTGGCATTGGTCGGTTTTGGCTCATTCGAGGTGAAGGCAAGGGCAGAACGTAAGGGCCGTAACCCACAAACTGGCGCGGAAATTACCATTTCTGCGGCAAATATCCCTTCTTTTAAGCCCGGTAAGGCTTTGAAAGACGCTGTTAATCAGTAACGTTAACAGGTTAAGAGCCTTATAGCATAGATTTTTAACCGATACCCATCATGAAAAAAGGCAGAAAGCATGGCATTAACGAAGGCAGATTTCAGCGCACAATTGTTTGATGAATTGCGCTTAAGCAAGCCCATGATAAAAGACCTGGTTGATTTGTTTTTTGAAGAAATCAAAGTGACTTTGGAGCACGGTGAGTTTGTCAAAATATCCGGCTTCGGTAAATTTGAGCTTCGCGACAAAGTTGCCCGCCCCGGCAGGAATCCGAAAACCGGTGTAGCGATACCCATCACTGCCCGGCGAGTGGTCACCTTCAAACCCGGCACTCTGCTAAAAGCAAAAATTGACAGGGTAGCGACTGCCTCTTAACGGTATATAACGGTTTTTTGTGGATCGTTAGGAATATTCTAAATTGTTGTTAGTTAAAATGCGGTAATGGGTATAAGGCCATTAGCGGTTTGTCATGAAGGACCGCTAATATGGCGATGAATATAGCTGAGTGAAATTGACCATTACATTGGCCAAAAAATCGTTTATAGAAATCAAGTAAGCTCCAGTCGTTTTAGTAAGCGATGGAAATTACCCCGTTCCAGACCCAGCATGCGTGCAGTAGCGGCTATATTGCCCTGCTGTGCTGCAAGCTGTTGCTGAATCAGTTGACGCTGAAACTCGTCAACGGAATTTTTTAAATTTATGGGCGCAGATGGCGCTGTTATTGTCTTTAAATCCTGATGACTCAACTGCTTGGCCTGAACAGGCATGATGTTCAGATAAGCGAGTGACAGGGTTATAAAATCCGCTTGACGATTTTCCGTAGTCGCTGATTTCAATGCCGCGCGACTCAATAAATGCTCAAGCTCACGAATATTCCCAGGCCAGTCGTAAGCCAATAAGGCTTGTTTGGCATCTTGATCCAGACGCAATTTTTTAATGCCCAGACGTTGCTGATTTTTTTCCAGAAAGGCACCCGTTAGCAATAACACGTCTTTGCCTCGTTCCCGCAAGGCCGAAACCTGCATGGGATAAACCGCTAATCGATGATAAAGATCCGGACGAAACAAGCCTGCAGAGACTTCCTGTTGCAAATTACGGTTGGTTGCGGCAATAATCCGCAGATTGACTTTAATTTGCCGATCGCTACCGACGCGCTGGATCTCGCCATTTTGCAGAGTGCGTAATAATTTGGCCTGAATAGACAGCGGTAATTCTCCGATCTCATCCAGAAAAATCGTGCCGCCGTCAGCTAATTCAAACTTGCCGGTTCGATCAGCAATAGCACCGGAAAATGCCCCTTTGACGTGACCAAACAATTCACTTTCGGCAATACTCTCAGGCAAGGCCGCGCAATTGACATACACCATGACTTGATCGGCGCGATTCGATTCACTATGGATGCGCTGTGCAACCAATTCTTTACCGACACCCGTTTCGCCCAAAATTAAAACGGCCAAATCCGACGGTGCGACGATAGAAATTTCGTTACGCAATGTTTTCATGCAATCACTATCACCGATCATCTGCTGGGCAGTATTATCCTTTAATAAGGTTTGCGTCGCATAACGTACGCGCTGCTCTAAAGAAGTAATTAGTCCGGCCGCCTTGACTGTGGCAGCGGTCAGGCTGATAAAGGTACTCAGTTCGATCGGATCAATATGATCAAAAGTTCCGGGAGTCAGTGCATCCAGCGTTAAAACCCCCCAAGGTTCTCCATCGATAAACAGCGTAACGCCCATACAATCATGCACCAGTAATTGATCATCAGCTGATTCAACGAGTCCATCGTAAGGATCGGGCAGGTCGGAATCAGCAGCAAAGCGCACCGCTTGATCGGATGCTAAAATCCGGGCCAGACGCGGATGTTCACTGACGATAAAACGCCGACCCAAGGTGTCTTCCGATAAGCCGTTAACTGCCAGTGGTATCAAACTATGGTTTTCAAACTTCAATAATGCAGAGGCATCACAAGGAAAAATTCGGCCTAAGTGTTGTAATAAACGTTGATAACGTTGCTCGGCAGACATGCGTATAGACAGGTCGGCAACCATCGAAATTAGCGAAGTAAAAAACAGGTTTGTAGTCATAATGATAGCATTGTTGTTAATTTAACACCTTGCGGCGATGTTAAATTGACAACAATACCTTTAATAGCCCTATAAATACAAGGTTTATTGCTTGGCATGGTAAGTGCTTTTACGTAGGCAGTGGGGAAGAAATTCCAATTAACCTATGTCCGACCTTCCATTCAATCCAGTTAGGAGAATATTTGATGTTTTGTTACCAATGCGAACAAACCGATCGTTCCAATATCGACAGCGGTTGTGCAAGTGCCAAAGGCATGTGTGGCAAAGATGCTACAACCTCTGATTTGCAGGATTTACTGATACACGGCATCGAGGGTATAGCCCAATATGCCAAACGCGCTCGCGCCCTGAATGTACCGGATAATGCAGCCGGTGAATTTATGCTGTATGGAATGTTTACTACCCTAACTAATGTCAATTTCAATGCGACCCGTTTCAGTACGCTGCTACAGGAAGCTGCGCTGGTGCGTGACCGGGTCAAGACCGGTTATATTACTGCTGCGCTTGCCGCCGGCCAAATACCTGAAGAACTGACCGGTTCTGCTGTCTGGCAACCGGCTGCGGACCTGGAGGGTTTACTCAAACAAGCTGCCGAAGTGGGTATCAATGCCGGACTTGAAGTAGTCGGTCCAGACATCATCGGCTTACGCTCATTGGTACTTTATGGTCTAAAGGGTGTTTGCGCCTATGCTCATCATGCTTATGCATTGGGCAGGGAAAGCGCTACCGTTTATGCGGGTATCGAAGAGGCGCTGGATTTTTTAAGCTCGGCGCCTACCGATGTCGACGCGTTACTGAATCAATCAATGGCGTTGGGTACCTTAAACCTTGAAGTAATGGCTTTACTGGATGAAGCCAACACCGGCAGTTTTGGTGCGCAACAGCCGACTCAGGTCTTGGTCACACCGACTATGGGTAAAGCCATCCTGGTTTCCGGTCACGATTTGGGTGATCTGGCGGCATTGCTGGAGCAAACCAAAGATGCCGGTGTCAATATTTATACGCACGGCGAGATGCTGCCTGCTCATGCATACCCAAAGCTGAAAGCTTATCCGCATCTGGTTGGAAATTACGGGGGTGCCTGGCAGGATCAGCAAAAAGAATTTTCCGAGTTTCCCGGTGCCATTTTAATGACATCCAACTGTATCATTGAGCCGCAACCCCAATACCGTCAACGTATTTTTACCGCAGGTCCGGTAGGCTGGCCCGGCGTCCGTCATATCAGCGACAAGAACTTTACGCCATTAATTCAGGCGGCGAAGGCCTCGCCCGGTTTTAAAGATAATGTCATCGAAAAAACCATTACCATTGGTTTCGGTCATGATGCGGTACTGAGTGTGGCCGACAAAGTGATAGCGGCGGTCAAGTCGGGGGCGATCAGGCACTTCTTTTTGGTCGGTGGTTGTGATGGCGCGGCATCCGGTCGTAATTATTACACTGATTTTGCCGAACAAGCACCACAGGATACCGTGATCATGACCTTGGGCTGTGCCAAATATCGCTTTAATCAGCATGACTTTGGTGATATTGGTGGTATTCCACGCCTGCTGGATTTAGGGCAATGTAACGATAGTTATTCGGCAATTAAAATTGCTACCGCGCTGGCTGGTGCTTTTGAATGCGGTGTCAATGAACTGCCCTTATCATTGGTGATATCCTGGTTTGAACAAAAAGCCGCCGCTGTGTTACTGACCTTACTGGCGTTGGGTGTCCGTAATATTCGTCTGGGACCCACGCTACCGGCTTTCCTGACACCCAATCTGGTTCAGGTCATGGTCGACAAGTTTGGACTACTACCCAATACCACTGCACAGGCTGACATCGAGGCATCATTGTCACGCAAAGCGGCTTAATCCTTTTTGCTGCCGGAATTATTTTAGTGCTTCCGGTAGTGCTTTTCTGAAGCCCGGATAAAACATGAATATACACGCTATTGAACTCACTACCCGCGACGGTAATCAGCTTCGTTTCGATTGCACAGACGATCAGAATCTGCTGGAAGCCGCCGTTAATGCTCATATTGTTTTACCTGCCCAGTGTGGCCAAGGAAATTGCGGTACTTGTTATGCCGAGATTACCCATGGCGACTTTACACTTGGCAAGCATAATCCTTCCGCACTGTCCTTGGAAGATAAAGAAAAAGGTGGAACACTGCTGTGCTGCACCTTTCCTCATAGTGATTTACATATTTCGTTGCCCTTTAATCATGACCGTATTTTAATCGGTGAAATAAAGAGTAGAAATGCCGAAATTATCGCCATCGAAACGGTGGGTGAAAACACCCTGCGCCTCGAACTACAATTAGCAGCAGATGAAGACGGCAATAGCGTGGCCGAATTTGAGCCTGGCCAGTTTATGGAACTAGAGGTGCCGGAACGGGGCATCAAACGTGCCTATTCTCTGTCCAATACCGGAAACTGGGAAGGGCGTCTGGAATTTTTGATTCGTCTGCAACCCGGTGGATTATTTTCTACCTGGTTAAAAGAACAGGCAGCAATTGGACAGACGCTGCTCGTACATGGCCCCAAAGGTGCATTCGGCTTGTACGAGAGCGGCTTAAGACCCCGCTGGTTTGTGGCTGGCGGCACCGGTCTGGCACCGATGCTGTCGATGTTAAGGCGCATGGCCGAGTTTCAGGAACCCCATCCCGCCCGGCTTTATTTTGGCGCAAATCGGGCTGAAGACTTGTTTTGCCTGACCGAACTAAAAACCTTGCAAGCAGAACTGCCTCAGCTCCAAGTCATTTACTGCGTATGGAAGCCTGATGAGAGCTGGGAGGGTTTTCGTGGTACGCCGGTGGATGCGTTAACTAAAGATCTAGCGGCCGCGACAGTTATACCGGATATTTATCTGTGCGGCCCACCAGCGCTGATAGATGCTGCTGAAGCGACCGCAAGAGCTCATGGCGTACCCCATAAACAAATATTAATTGAAAGATTTCTGCCTGCGTAAATTTTTACAAAGATGGCGTCAATTAATAGCGCTACTTTGCCAATGACCGGTATCGAAAAGTGTAAATACCTATACCAAGGCTTGGCGTGGATCGTGTGCTGACTGTTGATAGCGACTCTGGCCAACACTGTTTGCGGGTACATTTTTTTGCATAAAAATATCGCTTATGTCACAAGTCGAGGTTCTTCGCGGCGGTGAAAATAGGGGCTACTTCAATCAGTTTTGTTTTTCTGTAATCAACTGCTTCAATAACGCTTTGCAGTCAGCCATTTTCTTCTCGGCATGCTCGTTGTGATCACTATACCACCAGTCTTGCCTAACCTGGTATTTTGGAGCCAGTCGATCAATCATTAACAACTTATAGATATTGATCCATTCATCATCGACTTTGAGTGCCAGTTTGGGATTGAAAATATAAGCCCCGCGCAACACACGACAGAACAGTTTGCGGTTATATTTATCGTCTTTGTCGATTTCGTTTTTGGACAAAATACCGGATAAATAAGCGCGTTGTTTGCGGCGTTCCGGCAGAATGCTGTCGGGGATGTGGTGCATGGCAGCGATGAAATCCTGGGTAGAAAAACCTTCAATGCGATAGGTCATTTTTTTCGGCATCACCCGGTAAAATAGCGCAATCATTAGATTGAGCATAAAAAACTCCATGCTGTTTTTGTCGAGCTTGATCAGGCGACCATCGACCTGAATACTCATGCTGGTCGGTTCCAGTTGTTCGTAAATATCAACCAGCTTCTTTTTGGCGTAAGTTTCACTGCGATCGGTTTGCGCCAAGGCGATTTGAAAAGCCGTTAGCCCGTTGCCGTCGACTTTTTCGGTGTTGGCACCCAGTTCAAATAGTGCCTTAATCACTTCGGTATTACCCATCCAGGCCGCAACCATTAACGGCGTTTGATTAAAAATATTGCGAAAATCAGGGCCGTATTGATCAATTTGTTTGAGTACGGCATCCGGTTTTTTAAAGCTGTAACTGCTGTAATGCTTTTGCTGTAGTAGCTGCAAGCCTTTGTCCAGTTGCTTGGCGGCTTTAAAATCGATTTTAAGCAAGCTGTTGATGATGTCACGGTCTTCATAAACCAAGCCATATTCAAACAAGGTCATCTTGGCATTTTTATCGTTGCCTTCAAAGGCCTTACGTTTTAGCTCGACCAGTGTTGCCGGTGTAATAACTTCCCAGTCAGGGGTTTTTTGTTTAAGGATTTCGCTGCGAATTCGCTCGGCTTGTTCCTGTTTGCCTTGCAGTTCAAGTTTATGTGCTTCCTGACGCCAAGCGTCAAGACTGGAATTTTGATTGGCGAGTTGCAAACTGCCCTGGGCATCGCGTAAACCCACCAGACCGAGTAACGGTTGCTTGGGGCTACTCTCAATCCAATACAGATTTTTAACGGCCCGGGTGATGGCAACATACAAGGCGTTAACATAAAACTTATAGACCTCCAGGGATTTGTCGGTTTTATCCTTGCCACGGGTATATTTAAGATCCAGTTCCAAATCTGCCGCACTGACGCCTTTAGTGATTTCCCGGTAGCGGGCTTCTTCCTGGCTTAAAAAGTTATAGAGAATAATATTTTCATATTCCAGACCTTTGGCTTCCTGGATGGTAAACACCAAGGGCGTACTAAAATGTTGCTGTGCTGCGGGTTTTTGGTCGATTGTCATAACAATAACCGCAAACAGCGTAGAGGCTTTGGTTTTACTGTCCAGCTCTTGGCGAATGGTGGCCGTGTCTTGCAAAAACAGCACTTCGCCCTGATTATGGCCGTTACTTTCCACCAGATAATGACTTTCTTTATCAATAGAGCCAAAGCGCTGGTTTTTAATTTTTAAAATCTTGTTGGCAATATCGGTAACTTGCGGCGAATTGCGATAATTGGTGTTAAGAATCCGGATCAGCTCATCAGAGGTTTGTAACTCATCCTGCCGGTAAAACAGGCTTTTCACTTTCGACCAGGAAAAGAAGTTGGGATGGACAATCTGATTGGAATCGCCGCACAAGATAAAATCCTGCGCCCGGCGTAGTGATTTGATAATCAGATACAGTTGGATATTGGTTAAATCCTGTACTTCATCGACAATGACAAAATCGTAACGGGGTTCAATAGACTGTAGATAGTGGTGACTGACAATGTTGCTGTCGTAGAGCTGCTGTTCTTGTAAAAAAACCAGATATTTTTCAAAAACGGCATACACCGACTCCCGTTCTTCCGCGAGAAAGATGGATTCTTTAATGCCCAGATTTAGATAATCTTCACGGCTTAACCAGCTTTTATCGGTAGCAGGGCCGGTGATAACGCCGCGAAACTCCTCAAACAGTTTATGCGCATCTTTCAGCTGACCGTGGCGATGGCGGCTAAACCATTGCTGAAAAGCCTGAAAAGTAACCGGTTTACCGGCTGGTACCTGGATGCTCTCCAGAAACTCTTGAAACGATAAAAAGTCGATTTGTTGATCAGCATTATCGTAATGATGAGCGTAATACAGGTCCCGGGAGTTTTTAACCAGATAAGCCGACTGCGTTACATACAGCACATCGCCCACGGCCTGTTTCATTTTTTCCAGGGTCAGGGCAGTTTTACCACTACCGGCTGAACCGATCACAATCAACGGTGGTTGCAAATCAAAAATCGACTGCTGACGATCATCAAACGAGATAATTTTATCCAGCAGGTTAAATGAGCCGTGGTTGGGATTAAGATAAACCAGGGCTTTCTCACTGGTTTCATCGGGCTTGTCTATAACGGGGATTTTATCTTCATCGATACTGCTGACCTGGCGTAAAAAGCGCGAATCCTGGTAAGTGTGGTTTTTGATAAACTCCAGCAGCAGTGCGTAGTTTTGTTCCTGATGACGATAAATGGAAAACAATAAGCGGTCGCGTTGATTAAGGCGTGCCCGGTATAAATTATCACCGACTTTTTTAACCTCAGCCGATTTAAAATCATCATCTTCCAGATAGCTTTTAAGTTTGGCAAAGCCCGGAATGGTTTTGGGATTAAGTTCGTTGTAGACCAGGACTTTCATTTTTCTGATAACAGTTAGGCTGTGGCAGCGGTTAAAAAATAATTTATTGGGTTTTCTGATTATACCGGTTTTTACCAAGCCTTTTAGCCTGACAGCGATTGCTGATTTAATTTCATTCCTCCATTCAGTATTAATGATATCAGGCATTACGTAGTTATCACTGGAAAATAAACAGACAAATCAGCGCTTTCAAAAAAACTGATTTATTCACCAGTCCTTCTCAAAGCGTGTTGATTTTTAGCTCGGATTTAGTATGCTATTAACAGGATGGTCTGGTGTATAGCATGGAAAAAATTATGCGATTGCCGTCGCGTATGTAAACTCTCCTCGATAAAGTATTGTGCAAACAATGGCTCTGCTTTGATGCCATGTAAAACTTCCTGCGTAGCGCAAGCAATCAGCATCTTGATCTTAACGGGACGATAGTGAAGTTTCTTCAGCAACGGCATAATCTTCAATCAGCGTAATGAAATTACTGTTAATGGCAGCGCAGATGCTATCAAACGCGCACACCAGTTCGACACGATTACGCAGCGCTGCCATTGACCAGTCGCCGGACACGATATAAAGTAACTAAATCCTTTAACTTTAAGGAAAAGCTATGTTTAAGCCATTTTCCAGCATTTTTCATTTCCTCAGTCCTGGCAGGACCGGGCAATGCTTTCAGCCACGAAAACCGATGGCCATTCCGGTTGCTACGGACGCTCATAACATTCAGTTATGCAAAAAACTTTTCACTCAACTGGATGACGCGGAAGCCGAGATATTGAATGACATCAACGATCCGGAAAAGGCTTGGCAACTCTTGAGTAAAATTCGCCAACTGAGACGAGAAAGCCAACAAGAATTTGCCATCCTGTTACCGGCGGGTTCAATAGCAATCATTAGTGATAATGAAACCGCACTAAATCCTGTTCGCACCGTGATGACGCGAACAGGTTTTCAGTGGACTATTTTCAATGGCGGACGTTCTGGGTAGATGCATCTGCCTTAATGTTGCCGCCCTTCAAAGCTGCGCGTAATTGCTGCACCTGATGTGATCTTGTGGAGGGCAGGGTGTCTAAAACCTCGGAAGTATCCTGTTTTGATGGTCTGCGCTTTTTTCCTGTCTCCGGCTCTTGTAAAACCACAGCGGGTTTGATTTTGAGTAATTCCTGCTCCAGTTTGGCGATTTGAATATCGGCTTTGAATAACTCCATGGTTTTCAATTTCACCTGTAACTGGGCATCCAATCGATCGGCTTCACGGCTAACCCCGGTGTTGCGCCGATGAATTTCATGGCGAAGACTATCCGCCATTATGTCCCACTCAACAGGGTGTGGCAGACAGGGCATAATAACAGGCGCGGATGCTCGTAAAGCTTGCTTTGCCATACGCTGTTGGAGAACCTGAAGTCCGGATTTCAAAAAAACGAGAGTTTGCAACAACGTTGCCCAAATCACCCTGACGGCGATGATGAGCAACGCCAACACAATAATGCCAAAAATAAAGTTCATGGAAAGTCTCCTTAAAAGTACCTCGAATAAACAGTTCCCCATCGGGCCATGATCGTCCGAAGCGGGATTAAAAAATAATGCCAAAGGCAATACAAATAACTGACGGGCTTGACGCACCCGATACATGCTGGGTTTCCCCTGCTCGCCGCCTAAAGACGGAACGCCGGTCAAAGCCGGATTCAGCATTCCCGAAGGAACGCATGAATAGTCTGTTTTTCCATTGGTCTCGACTAATAACAAGACCATTGGAAAAAACCTCTGATTAATAAGCGATCAATAGCCACAACCCCCCGGCTTGATGCCAGGGATTGGGCTACTGATTGCTGACCAGGGCTTAGGCCACCAGCAACAACGCTTTCGAGAGTTCGAACAATTGCGTTCGCAACGCCTGAAGATCGCTAATGGCAAGGGCGACCGGAAACAGATGACTGACATCGACTCCCAAGCCAATACCCACGGTTTCGATACCGCTGTCACGGCAGCGCTGCAAAATATCCAGCGTACTCCCGATATCATCCGGTTGACCATCGGTAATCACCATCAGCACTTTGCGGGGTTCCCGGCAGTGCAACAAAGCAGCAGCACTAAACCAAACAGCTTCAGTCATCGGCGTACTGCCAGTCCCTGCCAACGAAAAGTTCCCCGTTCGTTGCCGGATGCGTTGACCATGATCCAGCAGACGGTATACCGAACCTTCTTCCTGGTTACCCGGAAAGGCGGTTATGCCCGGA
Organism: Methylobacter sp. S3L5C; assembly: GCF_022788635.1. Classification (NCBI taxonomy): domain Bacteria; kingdom Pseudomonadati; phylum Pseudomonadota; class Gammaproteobacteria; order Methylococcales; family Methylococcaceae; genus Methylobacter; species Methylobacter sp. S3L5C. Next base: position 3,093,597 of record NZ_CP076024.1, read on the forward strand.
TTAACTCCGGCCATACCTTCAAATGCCAAGGCCAGCGCCAACGTCGCTTCCAGGGCAATCGGGATGCGCGAACCCAGGGGTTGTCCCAGTCTGTCCAACACCGGATAGCCCATGCTTTCCGATTTGTCGAGCAACAAATGAATAGCCGTATTCGGTGACGGTTTGACGCTACTACGCTGAAATACGTGGGTATCTCCCAAGCATAAACGGTGTAAACGCTTACCATTGAGTCGTCCCCGGCCGCCAGGCTGCGAGTGGTTCAAGCTATGCGACTGCACCAGTCCTTGCAGCGCGGCGCGGATTTTTCCCGATTCACCCTGTACCTTTTGAAACAGCTGCAAACCGGCCCGATTATCCGTCGGCGGTTCATCGCCGACGGGCATGACGTACTCGGACACACTGTCAGGTTCCAAAGCCAGTGCCGCTTTAACGGTTTCAAACACATCCTGTTCAATATCGCCCTCTTCAGTAGTCAATAACGCTGTCAAGACCGGATTGTGATCAGGGCTTTCACCGTCATCATCGCCGCCAGGGTTGGCGGTAGGGTCTTCGGCCGGATGGCTTGGCTCATCGTCAGCTTGCGTAGCCTGAGTGATGTCGTCATCCACCTCGTCAGCATGACCGGACTCATCGGAAGTCGTGGAGTCATCCGCTTGCTTCGCTTCGGCGTCAGCAGAGGATGGATTATCCTTCGCCAACGCAGGGGCTGACTGATTACTTTGTCTTGGCTGCTCGCATTCTTGTTGAATCATCGTCAGTATGCGATCGGCCAGATGCAGGCAATCGCTTTCCGAGGTCAGGCCATTGGGCACTTCCGACAACAAATCCTTAAGCCGTATCACGGCACCTTTAGGAAAACAGGCGTTCAGCGCCGTTTCAGTCAAGTCGACCAACGGCTTCAAGGCTGCTTGGCCAAGTACCCTTGCTCGCAGGCTTTTCAACACATAGCCATAAAGAATATTGGCCGGATGTTCAGCGCTGCTGCAGGCGGTAAAACCACCGTTGGCGATCATTTTTTCAATCACCGCTCTGAGCGTCAGCCGGGTGCCGGGAAAATCTTTCGCCAGTTCATGTTCGATACGGACATCTTCAATAGCCCCGCATAAGCGCCGACGCAATACCGAGTCGCCATAAGTAAGGGTAAAGTCCGAATAACGAATATGGGCGGCCTCGTGCGCCAGCAGTCCCCAGGCAACTTCCTGATAATCCGGATCATCGCCATCGTAAGCCGGCAACTGGATTGCCGAGCCCGTGGTATAAGCCTGATCGCCGCCGACACTGACCTTGATGCCAAAGCGATTGCCAATCGCGGCGGCAACAATGGGAAATGCGTGTTGCAATGTTTTGTTTTTCATGAATTGCTCCTGTTGGTGAGGGCAAACCATGCTCCCGCCGGGACAATGGTTTGCCCCAAGGGGTTAAAAAATACGCAGGGTCAGAACCAGTAGTCCTGAGCCGTGCTTTCCTCTGACGTTACCACTTCAAGCCCGGCTTCATCATTGGGTCGGGTCAAAATCGCTGCAGTGCTTTGACGTTGAGCGATCAGCGTATCGATCGCCTCGTTGCCTGCTTCATCCTCACTCTCAATATCGCCATCAAAAATGCCGTCAAACAGATTGGAAAAACCAGTCGGAATCTGCTCTGCATCAGCATCAATGACGTTTGGAATTTTATCAACCGGTACAAACGTTTCCGGCACCGGTGTCGGTATTGCCAACACAGATACTGGTTCATCGACAGTCAATTCAGCAATTTCATCCTCGGCACTGTCTGCCTTCGGTAAATTCTGAGCTACCAACAAGCCCTCACCGTGACGCCGGGTTTTAACCGGATCGGCCAACAGCAGGGCAGTCGCTAGTATCTCTTGCAAAATACCGCCGGTAATTGCGCCTTTGACAGGGATTTTTACCAACAAGTCGTCAATGGTATTGACCACCGGTGCAACCCGATAATCGAGAAAGCTCAAGCCATCAAGTTTCTCACGCATGCGGCGTATCGGTCGTAGCGCGCTACGCGTGACTTGATCCTTACCCAATAGTGATTGCTCGATAAATTGATTGGCTTCCACCGCTATTTCGTAGAACATCTGCTCGCTCATAGAACCTATTTTGGTCTCCAATCGCGTAACATCTTCCAGTGGTAGTGCTTCTGGCATGCCGACGGTGACCAGTAAATAGTCAAACGATAACCGCGTCGACACAAACTCAACCGAATCCACGGCTTGCTCGATGATGCCGGCAAATTCAGGATGGCGCACCACCCAATCGGTCACCGCTGCATCATAGCCGGCCAAAAAATTGGTTTTTGCCACAGCAAAGTCTCGGGCAATACGCTCAAGCTCTGCGGTAATATCTGCGGCCGACTCGTTAGGGATGGCAAAACCGCCCAAAAATCGGGTGCCGACTCGCAAACAAATGCGTTCGGCTTCCTTTTTCAGACGGTTGAATACCGTTAACTGGTCTGGATCAAGTAAGCGCTTGGAACCCAGACTGGCCAAATCCTCGGGTGGCAGTTTGCTGCCATCGGCCAGCACCAGATCTTCTTTTTTCAGTTTTTTACGGGCACCGTAGATGTTGGCTTCGACTTTTACCAATACAACGCGCTCTAAAATGATGTTTGCTTCATGAGTCATGTGAACCTCCTGAGTGAAAGAGGCACACCACGTCCCGAATGGGCTGGATTGCCCCTTTCGGGTTAAATAAAATGCATAAAACGTTGTTTAAAACCAGCAATCGTCAGTGTCGCATAAAGCTAAAGCCAGATTCAATCGGGGTTTAAGCAAGCCTAACAGTTCAGCTATTGCTCTAATGCTATCCAGATCAGTGCCGAAAAACGCCAGAATGTCCGGCTCAGCCTTCAGATCGACTGACACCTCGCGACTGCTTTCGGTGGCCATGCCGATCTCAACGCCGTTAATGGCTTGGCGTTTTAATGCCAGTAAAAATAACCAGGGTAGAACACCGTGCGCTTGTCTGATCTGCCCGCTTTGTACAAACGGCTCGGCGTTTACACTGAGATCAAGTAGTTGTTGCCATCCCGACCAGGTTTGCTCGTGGATAGCTTCATACTCTGTCAAAGCTTGCACAACGTCGAACAGTCGTCTGATTTCGCTGGCCAAAGCCATGCCGGTGGCAGGATTGGCTCGATATTCGATATGCCAATACAACGTACCAATCGCGGGTAGTGGCGATTCTGGATGTTCATGCATGGCTTGCCCAGATAAAAACACTTGGCCTTCGCTGTCAATGTCGACTTCGGCCACGAATACATAACCTTTGGCCTGTTTCTGCCGTTCAATGTCGAACTGCCTGATACCGTTGCGGGTACTAACCCCTGGCAAGCGGGCTGCGGTTTTTCCCCAACGGCTGGTAATACTGCCATCAGGGTTGGTTTTGACCGCCCAGTCTTTGGAGCCGCCGTCACTGTTACGGTGACGGTATAAACGCCAGGCTGCCATGACTATACCTGCCAGTCATCACCGAACACGTCCCGTGCGATGCGATGAATCGCTTCGCGTTCGGCCGGTTCTGCCCTGAAAGTTAACGCTCTGTCCAGGGAATAGGCCAAGGCATTGGGAGCACTTTTAAAGGTGGCTACCAGGGACGCCCAGCGTACCAAGCCTCGGGTCGAAAGCGTTACCGACAACATGCCGCCGCCATCTTGCCCACCAATAAACACCTTGCGGATCTGATTGGCGACCTTGATCATACTTGCGCGTACCGTTTCCGGCATGCTAGGCACCACAGTAGCCAGCAGTTTCATTTCGTCTTCCGGGTCGGGGTAACCCACTTCCAGTAAACGAAAACGATCCAGGAATGCCAAGTTTTGTCTCAACACGCCCTGATACAAGCCCGACTGATCGCCAGAACCCCGACTGTTGCCGGTGGCCGCCAGTCTAAACTTGGGGTGCGGCATGATCACATCTCCGGTTTGCGGAATTGTCAACGGCTTACCTTCAACGACTTCGTTCAAGCCAATCAATTCAGCCGGATCGACCGCATCAATTTCATTAAGTAATAACACATGGCCTAGACGCACCGCCAGGGTCAACGGGCCATCAACCCATCGCATGGCACCGCTCTCGACCAGCATATACTGACCCAGTAAATCGTTGAGCTCCAAACGACCGTGCCCGGTGACGGCATGGACGCCCCATTGCAGTCTTGCAGCAACCTGTTCCAGTAACGAGGTTTTACCTGAGCCGGTAGGGCCGGTCAGATACAAACCATCGCCATTAGGAAAGCCCAGAAAAGCCAGCACATCACGTAAGTGATCTTTACGAAACACATATGGCTTGTTAACCGGCACATACGGATTTTGTGCAGGACTAAAACCTTCCACCGTCATGGCCGCCGGCGCCAAAATGCCGAAAGTGTCGGCAATAGAGTAATGTTGAATCATGGTGAACTCCTTAAAATTGGGTTGAAACCCGAAAGATAAGGCACACCAAACCCCGGAAGGGCATAGTGTCGCCCCTTCGGGTTGATTGGTTTCCTGAAAATAACCAGGGATGTGTCAGTTGAATTTAGGTTAAGAAATCCCGCTTATCGAGCCATGGATAACCGACTGACGTTCGCCACTTCCGCGCGGGCGACAAACTCCTCGTCCATTAAGCGCAAGATCCGGCGAATATCGGTTTTTAGACCCAGATCGTTGGACTCGCCGAGCATGTGCTGCACTAATTGTTGCTTGACAGTGATTTCTTCCAGACTGGCCGTTTCCAGCCAGCAATACAGGGTTTTCCAAAAGTCTTTGTTCATGAGTGACCTCCTACAATGAAAACAGGGGGCACCCTGACCCGACCGGGCAAGAAACCCCGACGGGACTGAAAAATCAGGCTTGACGCACCTGATACAGGAAAGGGCTTACCTTTTCCTGCCGCTGAACAGCGGAACGCCGGTTGAGACCGGATTCGGGCCTCCTCGAAAGGAATGCCTGAAATGTGCTGATTTTTCCTTTAGCCTTGGCTGACAAGGACAGAGGAAAAACCAGGACACCCTGCAGGCCTCAGTAGCCATGCAGGGCGTTCTGTTCTGGATAAAAACAACCCTTAAAACCAGTAGTCGACCCGGATCAGGTCTTTCAACACCTCGGCATCGAAAGGCACTTCAGCCCGTTTTCCGTCATCCTCGCGACAGGTGATACGGACTCGGTTAGCCGGTTTTTTGCGATAAGCCTCCAGCACAGCTTCTTGCAATTCAGGCAACTGAGCGTTCAGCACCGCTTTGTAATCAATACTGCCTTGCACCTGAAAGCGATTGACCCGCAAGCCGGAGTGCTCGGCCGACATGAATTCGCCCATCAAGCCCACCAAGGTTTGTTCGATGCCGGCTTGCTGTAATTCCAGAGCTTTGAGCCGAGTTTTGATATCGTCAATCTTCATTGCGTTCTGACGATAGTTAGCCGCCAGCTGTTGCCACTGTTGTTTTGTAGTGCCGTTGGGTAAATAAAGATCACGTTCAGTATCTTTCGGCGGCTCCCTCCCGGTTTTTACCGCTGACAAAAAGTCCATGGCGGTTGCGATGAGCTGCGTAAGAAAGGCTTCATTACGCGCAATCTCAAACTCTACATCTTGCCCTTGGTGATAAAAGAACAAGAAACCGCGCGTTGCATCGGCTACCAGCAGTTGTTGTTGTACTTGGCACCAATACAGTTGATAGGCCGCAGCTTGCTTGCGGTTTAACAGCACATCCAGAAAAGTCGTTTCATGAGGACATTTGACTTCTACCGGCTCATTGTTTTCGGATAAACCATCAAACGACGCTCGCATCAGCGGATAGCGCTCGGACTCGCCGCACAACGGCAGCAACAGGACATCGTGTTTTTCCTCAAAGCATTGCAGGGCTTTGGATTCGGTTTCGATACCGAACCGGATCAAGGGATTGTTGTCCAGCGGTTGTTCCAGCACCAGTCCGGTCTTTTCTGCCCACAATCGCCAGGGCGTCTTATACGGAGAGCGCCCCATGATAATCGCCGCCTCACTGGCGCTAAGGCCTTGTGAGCGCCACAAGCGCCATTCGGGTGAACGTTGCGATACATTAATGACGTTCATCAGTCAGCTCCGTGCAGTTGAATATGGCAACCCCAACGCTGGGTCGACAGACCGAGCTTAAGCAGTTGAAGGTCGCAACGTCTGGCCCAGTGATAGTCATCAAAAATCAGCAGTAGCTGACCGGCCGTAGTCAGGCATTGGCCGCCATAGCTTTCAGCCAGCTTGTGCAATTGGGTATCGGATAACGTGGCTGAGTTTTTTATTGTCAATCCCGATTTCCAGGAGCACTCCAGAAAATCGCGACCGTGGCGGCGAAGCACTGTGGGTGAATCGTAGCGGTGCCAGTCGGTATGCCAGGGTATTCGGTTGGATGATTGATCAATGGCATTCATAACATCTCCTTTTAATAAAGAGCATCATCCATCGTCCCTAGGGCGATGGATGATGCCCGGAAGGGTTTGATAAAGACGAGCTTGGTAGCCGGTATGAACAGAAACGGTTTTTACGTCAATTAGCGTAGCGAAGCCAAGGTCTCGCGTGCTTTGGTTAAGGCTTCCGATGCTGGCGTAGATACTGACGGTATGGCAGCATCATCGGTCGGCGCAGTCTCACCGTCAAAGGAATATGACTCCATCTTGGTGACTTGTTCTGCTTGTGCCGCTTTGTCCAGTTCGGCGTTGGCGTAAGTCAAATCAAGGCCCGAGAACTTGCAGTTGGCATAGTCGTAAGCGGCTTTCCAGGCACCGGCCAGGGTGGTGCGCCTGACCAGTTCCGTGACCGCTTTTTGAATACGGGGGCTGATCATGGACAGATCTACCACGCGGTGTAATTCCCCTCTATCGACTTCATTAATGCGACTGGCCGTGCCGTTAAGCACCGTGCCATCATTTATATCGTTCAGGCTTTTACCGTCCATTTCCTCGGCGGCATAGCCGCATTCTTCGGGAAAAGCAGCTCGTAGCGAGGCCGCTTTGCCGCATTTACCTAACTGGCCTTTAGGGCGTTTTATCCACATGGCCGTCGGTAACTGCGAGTTTTTCCCGCCAGCCGTGCTGTAGGCCTCCAGCCAGTACACTTCTTCAGTGAAGGGACAGCGACGACCACCAACCAGACGGTAAACCGTCACCGCCACCCACTCGGGAAACGTCACCGTAATGGTATTTTCTTGCCAGGTGTCATTGTCGTCTTTAAAGCGCCCGGTAAAGGACTGAGTCACATCAGGGCCCCAGACCGGTCTATCCATCCCTGCCCACAGACCGGTTCGGGATGCCGTGGTCTGGATTTCCATAATCGAAGGCCAGACGGTTTCGACACTACGCCCCAAAGCGGCACTCCACATTGGCACCACATGCACCGGTTTTTTAAAAATATCAAGCTTGCGGGCTTTGCAGTAATCCAGTGCCATCATGATGGCTTCCGGAGTTTTGGCCGTGGGGAAAGTCACTTCGGTGAGTACTTTCCAGGATTGTTCAGACAGACCGTAAACCTGATTGGCGTCAACCGGCATCGGCAGGTTGCGGGTTTTTTGAGGATTATTTATGGATGAATTGCTCATTGCGTTTCTCCTTGTAAAAAACAGAGGACGCACTGCCCCAACTTGGGAACGCGTCCCCAGAGGGTTAAAAACCGGTACAGCGGTGACTGTAACGGCAGGATTATCAATGTTGGGTTTGCATTTAAAATCATCGGGCTTAACGCACCCGACACGTCGATGAATCTCATCCACGCCGCCTAAAGGCGGAACGCCGACGAAAAGTCGGATCAAACCATCCCGAAAGACAGCATGAATTGTTAGGTTTTAGTTAAAAGGTAATACGCCCAAGGAAAAAACGAATCAGCGTAATTGCCGGCTATTGAAACGGATACCATTGGCTTAGTGTTTGCAAAAGATTGTTAAAACGGCTATTTTTTGCAGGTTTGGACAGACAAAAGAAACCTACCATCGAATATTATTCGACCCTCCTCAGAGGAAAAGGTATGGCAGACAATACCGCCCAGGAAAAGATCGTTCGTCCGGCGATTAGTCGTCCGGTATTTGAACGCAGTATTAAAATTCAAAGCGAACAAGCGATTCGGGTGATTCGCCGCAGTTATGGCCGCTTGATTCGATCGCTGTATGCGATTGATGTCATCTTGCGGATAGTTGGACAAGAGCAGGCAATTGACGATGTCGAAGACGTGGTCAGTAAAATGATCAGTGACTGTGCCGAGCAGTTGCAGCAGGAAAAAGCCCGCCTTGACAAATTGTGTACTGATAACGGCATTGCCGAGGCGCCGGGCTATACTCATCCCGCCGATTTTAAAGCCAGAATCACTTCGCCGCAGATTGCCCAGTTTGTGGAGCTGATCCGGTTATTGGATCAATTGATGATTGCCATGGATACCCTGTGGTTGTGCCAGATACTCACCAGCAAACAATGCTCAGTTGCCAGGTATCAATGGCAACAACGGTTACACCGATTAGCGCGGCGAATTATCTTGATAGAACAGCGTGCCCATCAGGCCGCTTATGCGCAGGGTCGGGGGGAAGAAATCCGGTTGGCCAGGGAAGAGTCGGGATTGATGGCAGAACCCGAGTTTATAAAAGAAAATGATAATGAAGGTAGTGGGTTTGAGGAAAAAGCCGATGAAAATTGACCAGCCCATCCGAGGAATCCAATCATAATTTATCAGCTATTTGTGGTGATGAAAGGCCGCGAGAATGCTGTTAAATTTAATGACTTAGGGGGGCGCTTGACCAAAACGCTACACAAACTTGACCTTATTGCCGTTCGGAAGGCTATTCGCAGGGTTATTATCCAAGTCAGGATCGAAACCAGCCTCAACATACTGTTGGATAACATCTCTACAACTATTCTGACTCAGGGGGCCTACAGAGACCCTAAGTTTGAGCTTGTGAACTAGCGGTAATGCTTCCGGCTTTCCATGAAGATCAAAACTAAAGAGTTTAAATTTTCAACAGGTATTCATCAAATACCCAACGCAGATAAGATTTTTAAACTATTTGTTATCGTTACAATACTTCCTTAATAGCCCTACACGCTGGATAACCCGTACAGCCCAAAAACTGTTTTCCTTGATTAACGCCGCTTCTTGCCGTTCTTAATACCATAGGCTTACCGCATTTCAAGCAAAAACTCTCATCTTGTTTCTGTTTTGCCACGACAATCGTTTTAACATGTTTGACGTGATTAATATGTGTTCTAAGTGAGGGTTTTAAACGATTGGCTTTAATTTTATTACAAATAACCGCCACTTCATGGTCACTTAAGAGTAGTTGCTTTTTACTCTTGATAAACCGGATATAACCACCCGCGTAAACAACATTTTCCGGCATAGTAGTTTTAAATGTACTATCGCCTACAAAAATAACCACTGAAAAAACCTTGCCGGAATCAAGCTCCAAAGCTGCTTGCAAGGTTTGGGTATGCTTATAATTTTGATGCAAGGGATTCTGGAATTTCGTGGTGTGCCGATAAATTTTTTGAGTCCAAGTTTTTTGTTGAGGATCACCAAATATCCAACCTTTCATATTTTTGGTTTCGATAACAAAAACACCATGTCTTGATACGATGACATGATCAATTTGGGTCGTGCCATCTTCTGTTGGTAGCGTAATATTTTTAAACAATGTGTAGATTCGTTTATCCAGACGTACTTTAGCGACAATATTAACAAATAGTTCCCCTAACATCCCTTTCATGAAAGGAGTTTTAAATATGGAAAGCAGAAAAAGCAGTGGAATTATCCACCAATAGGTTTTTATAAACGGGGTAAAAGCATTAATAAGTATTTGCTGAATATTCATTGGTTTCCTTGATTAACGTGAGATTACTCTTGGTAAGTTGATCAGACTTTTTCCGGCTCTTGGGCAAAAAAATAAAAACGGTCTTAAGCTGACAGATCCTATTAACGTCAAAAACCATAGGACTATATCAGTATTTAAATTTATCGATCAGATCATGAACTGTAAATTTCTGCCAGAATTTTAATTCACAAATCCGCCATAAGCAGGCCATAAAAGCCTAGCTGTAAGCCAAGCTGGAACTTGGTAACCTGTAAAAATTACAAAAATACAGCAGTAAAAAGGCTGTTATCAAGGCCGGAAAACTAACCCCAAAATGGGTTCACCGTCAGGCCGATATTTATGTAAATGCTTTGTATGAAAGCCCAAGGTCTATCGCTGGGTGCAAGTTTTTATAAAAGCAATCAATGCCCACAGTACAGGATTTGATCGGTTATTGATGGATTACCTGTTTGCCTAAAATAATAAAACCATACGCTTTAGTTCCTAATCACTAGTTAATCGATACTTAAAACAATAAATATAATTATATTAGAAGATTTGCGTCGTATTAGTGCTAAACTACGCCATAAGTTATTTTTTATGCTAAAAAATTATAAAATTAGCACTTTTTACATAAAATAATTTTTAAAATTAAAAATGGATAGTCTGATCAAACCACCATTAAGTTGGGCTCTGGAAAAAAACAGGGTTAACAATATTAATATTGGTTGCGTGCCATCTCAATGCTTGACGATTCAGTAGAGGGGTTTGTTGTAACAGCTATTGGTAACGCCGTTTTTTCCGAAGACGGCTGGGATCAGTATCTTGAAGACGAAGTCACTATTTGGTTAGTTCATTGGTTATTGGAAACCTATTTTTTGAGACGGCTACGGCCTGGTATTGGTTTTTTAATTGCTTTCATACATCAGAATTTACTAATAAATAAGCCTTAGCAGAGTTTGTCAGAATTAACCTATCGGGTAAGCATTCCGAAAAAACGGTCAAACAAGAAGTGGCCATGATCTTGAGGATTTACACATTACCCCGGATACATGCCAAAGTAGAAATGGAAGACGGTTTGGATGCACGATTAACTTCCTTAAAGTTAATCGTAGCCGCTGAAAGCGTACATCTGTATCGCTCTTTTGCCAGTATCCAGCTTTATCGTTAGATTTTCTACGTAACCATTATCAACCAACGGCATGAACAATATCATACAGCTAGATGCACACTACACGCGCTCTATCAATCTTGAAAGAGATGCGGATTCCAGTGACGTACTTAATGCTTATATTCCAAATTATGGCTCTTAATATTGCTCATCTATCGGACATACATTTTTCCTGCGACTCTGATCAAATTGGTCATAATCCTAATGAGTATATGCGCAACGAATTGGTTCGTGACCTTGTTAAACAAACAAATAAGTACGGTGGTTTACACGCAATTATTATTTCAGGAGATATTGCCTACGGGGGAAAAGTTGAGGAATATAAACTCGCTAATGACTGGATTCAGCAATTGTGTGCAAAAACAGATTGTCCAATCACGAACGTTTTCATCTGTCCAGGTAACCATGACATCGACCATGATGTTCTTAAAAAAAGTAGAATGCTTGAAGACGCGCATAAAATTATTCGGTCAGCATCAAATAACGAACAACGTAATGCTGAACTGATAAACCGATTACAAGAGCCTAATTATAAAAAGTTATTTTACGAACCGTTAGGCAACTATAATGATTTTGCCAAAAACTATAATAGCTGTTTTTTTGCGAATCGTGAAAATTACGCTTGGTCTCGGGATTTAGAATTAAATGATGGTTCGATACTTCGTATTCGCGGATTGAATTCGGCAATTCTGTCAGGGCAGAAAGACAATAAAGAGTCTTTATTTTTAGGCCGGCAGGCATGGAGTATTAATCAAGAAGACGGTGTCGAGTATTTGGCTTTTTCACATCATCCTCCTATATGGTTGTTGGACGGTAACGATATGCTAAATGAGTTAAATGATCGTGCTCGTATTCAGTTGTATGGACATGAACATAGCGCTCGTATTGAACGCCTTCAAGAAACTATTAAGCTATATGCGGGTGCAGTTAATCCGCATCGTGACCAGAGTAATTGGTCGCCAGGCTATAATTTTCTACAGATTTCTGTTCATAATGATGGCCATAATCGAATAATGAAAGTGAAGGTTCATGCTCTTGAATGGCAAGATAAAAGTCCTGCGCAGTTCAAAGTGTATGCTGGAAATTCCAATGATGATGGTAGCCACGAGGTTGATTTTAAACTCAGTCCGTGGACTGCTAAGTCTTCAATACCGGAAGAAAGTACACCAACTCATTCCCCTATTTCTCCAAACGATCAACCGAGGGTTGCTGATCCGATAATTTTTGCTAAAGAACCTTCTCTGGATAAGCTCCTTTTTCCATTTATGTATCTTGATCGTCAGCAGCAGAAAGAAATTATTGAACAACTCAATCTTAAAGACGATATGGATAATGAGTTAACTGAATTGTTAAAATTAAATACTGCATTACAACGTGCTAAAGAACGTGGGCAGCTTACGCAGTTAGAAGAACTTATAAAACGGATGAATGTAAATGGCCATTGAACAACAATATCTCGGCGCTCTGTATAAAAAATTGGGTTTGCAAGTCGAGGCTCAATTAATTGAACGGCGTGCGAAAGTTTTAGAATCTCTTACTGACAATATAGGTAAGAAAGAAACTCTATCATTAGTTGCTATAGTCTATGGCGTCGAAATACCAGAAGATGACATTAGTTGGTTTCTTTCGGCATTTCAACAAGATGATCCTGGATTTGCTTCAGATGGAGTTGATCGAGAGATTGAACTATTAGCTACCGCATCTCTTCGGAACGAAATTGATAGTTATAATGATGACTCTGGAATATGGCCTTGTCTTTTATTAGAGACTGCCAACTTTGGTGGTTTGCGGATATGCAAAGGCGATCCGACACTTATAGACCATGCTCGTAAGAAATTGCAAGAATTTCAAACAGCTCATAACGTCTTAAAGCAAGCTGCACATCAAAAAAAAATTGATATTAATGCGCTTTACCAACCTGTTGAAACGGCAGCACAACAAAACAATTGGCCTATAGCTCTACAATCCGTGAAACAAACGATCGAGGCTGCTTTAGATTACACCGAACAGGGGCTAATATCGCAGGCAACTCAGTTGAACAATGCCATCAACTATATTCAGTACCTAGAAGAGCAGACGCAGACGCAATGGTGGGCTATAGCTGGCTGGAGTCGAAGCACGAACACGCCATATGCAAAGCAGAAACTAGAAGAAGCTATTGTGCGCTCTGCTGTCGAGTTAAAAAACATCACTCTATCCACTTTAGCAGGGCCCGTTGCTGCGCCTGCATTATTCAGCATGGTTCTTACACAAGATCGAAAACCTGCTCAATTGAAAAAAATGGCATTAAAAAATGTCATTACTGCTACACCGAGAGAATGGAGAAAGTCTTGGCTAAATATAGATACGAAAGACCCTTATGTTCACCTGTTTCCAATAGCATTAGCTATTGGGCTGGCGACAGAAAGTAATGACGAACCAGACTGGGAAGCTCAGTTTGCACGAAAAGTAACTATTAACCTCGCAGCCGAAATGACACCAATCGAAATTGCTACGCAGCTGTTTCGCGAGCTTCTCGTTTTAAAAGGACGTGATTGAGACATGTCAACAGTGAATACCGATTTTCGCTGTAAGCGAGATGGATGTACGCCGGAAGAATCTGGTGACTGTATTGATGGACTTCCATTATCGGATTGTCCCAATCGTTATGTTTTTGAGCCTGTAGATGAAGAGTTTGTAAATATAGATTCTTCTTTAGTGAAATCTTTTGAGGCTGATGGAATTCGACATCATAACGGGGAAGCCTTAAATACAACTGAGGCAGATATACATCTTCGTAAACATGGAGCAACTGTGGTGGCTTTTATAGGGTATCCAGGTGCAGGAAAAACTACAACGGCTGTCATGTTGTATGAGTTATCAAAGCGACGCAATCTTGAGCCGTTCGGTTTTGCTGGCTCTTACACAATTCGAGGATTTCAAGAGCGAGCTCACATGGCACTGTTGACATCTGGTCGACGAATTCCTGATACAGCACGCACAACTTTAGGTACTCCCGTTTCGTTTTTGCATTTGCGATTGCAAAAAACAGGGGGAGACAATGAGTCCATTGAATTGTTGCTATCTGACCGATCAGGGGAAGATTTTGAACAATGTCTTAATAAACCAGCTCTATGCGAGACATTTCCTGAAATTATCCGTGCAAATTGTCATGTTTTGCTGATCGATGGAGAAAAACTAGTAAATTCAGATGTCGCCTCAAAACATATTAGCGATATTAAACGACTTGTTTTAGCTCTAAATCAATACGGCCTCCTTTCTGCGTCTGGATTAGTGCAGGTTGTGTTGACTAAGTACGATTTAGTGAATCAGTCCGAGCATAGAGAAAAAGCGCTTCAGCGATTTAACCTCATCATCGAAGAGATAAAAAAGAGGCTATATGGGACAGTTCGAATAACAGAGTATAAACTTGCAGCAAGACCGTTATGTAGTCAATTTAACTTAGGGGATGGGCTTGTGAATTTGATTAATGATTGGTTTCCAACAAAGCAGGAAGCCGAGTACCATTTAGTCATACCGACACTGACGACCGGAACTCCCTATGATCTTCTGATTAATACGGTTCGGGAGTAGCTTTATGGAACATACGCAACTTATTGTTGGCATGCCTAGTTCAGGGAAGTCTACGTTTATTGCTGCTTTCGGTGAAGTGCTCCTTAGCGACGACATCAAGTCAAAGTTAACTATAAAATCTTTGGCAGAAAGCGAAAGTCACATGATTTCATTGCAAGAACATTGGCTCACGTTTCAAGTTTTGGACCGTACTAGTAACGGGGATGAAAATTGGCTCTCGTTTCATGTAATCGGCGAAAACAATATTAGCTCAACAATCCACTTGCCTGATTTGTCAGGTGAGTCACTCCGCGATGCTGTTGTTACAGGTGTTTACCCTGAGAAGTTACATCAAGCGCTAAATAACTGTGATGGTATATTATTGTTTACCAATGCGATTACACGACACGATGACGTTCCTATAACAGCATTCTCAGATATACTTAGCACTGAAACGTCAACTATCAACACGAAGGCAGAATCCGAAATCGAAGATAACAACGGTAAACCGTTTGATCCGTTTGAAATGCCTGAACAACCAAAACTCGTTCAATTGCTTCAAACAATAGCCAGACTAAATTTTTCTCACCAGAGGCGTTTAGTCGTCATGGTGTCTGCGTGGGATACGGTGGTTGAGCAAGAAAAAACACCAGACGAATGGTTCTACGAAAATCGAAGCATGTTATCGCAGTATCTTCAATTTAATCCAAAACAATGGAATATACGTATCTATGGAGTTAGTGCACAAGGTGGTGTTCTTCCTGGTGACAAAGAAATATTACAAAATATACTGAAGCCTTCAGAACGTGTCCTAATTGTTGGTCACGAAGCTGCAGTGCATGACCTTACTGCTCCCATTAAGTGGCTGTTGGATGGCCAATCAGGTTGAACAATATGGTTGCTGTTAAAAAAAGAAATATTATTGAAAATGTATTGCACGGCTATCGTGATGGCCATAAATTGCTCGCAAGTTCATCAAAAATCGATGAATCATCCACAACAATAATGGCACGTATGAGTGATATGCACCCTAGGGCGCTAAATAGCTCATCTTCATACATTAGTGCTTATCCCTTGAAGAAAGCAAGCAAATACGTTATCGCCAGGACTTGGCCTGCGAATGAAATGCGTCGGCCAGGATGTGTATGGACGCATTCGCTATTAGTAGATTATGCAACTATCGCAAAAATCGATGATATTACAAAATTATTTGATCTTTTGAGACGGCCACAAGATAGCCATTTCGAGTCCTATCATCAACCGACAGATATTACAGATATTATTCAAGTAGATTCGCTATATGTTATGCCACAAAGGCTTGAAAGTACGAATATTGAGGATTTTAGGGAAGCTATAACTACACTCTATGGTCGTGATGAGAACAGGACTTTACTGGCTGCACATTGCGATGAACGAATTGATGAAGCTATTGTAATTGCAATCTGGAACCAAATGCCGCCCCGGTTGCGTCGAGATTTTGTAGTCTGTACAGCCGCAAACCTTCAGTCAAATATGCCAGAGGCGGAAATTTATCTTTTGTTTTGCAGAGACTCCGATATAGAAAGAGTACAAGCAATTCAAAAATCACCTGTCCAAGTCGATGATTCTATAAATTTTTTAGCGTTTGATGCATTGCATGCAAATAGATCATCACTAAGATCATTTCTTGCCCGTTATATAGTAGATGCTGAATATCCCCGAAAATCGGTCTTAAAGTTGGTACGTGTTGCTTCAAACCTTTTTTTGGAAGACATCAGAATCGGGCTTAGAAGTGCAGCAGCTGAAATCGTGTCGTCGTTTTCCAGTCCAAATGATTGCAAACTATTAAAGAAAGACCTTCTAACAGGAGAGTTCTTCGTTAACTCAAATAACAAATTGCTAGAACATGCTATCCCACTTATAGTATCGGAGATTCTGCCTTTGCTGGGGCCGCTTACTGAGTTCGATGTTACTGCAATAGATAGCTTTTTGAATTTGGTAGTCAACAACAATCAGTTCTTGCTCAACAATGTTGTGGATATATGTGAGAGCTATAATAGCGATACCTTCGGGGCGCTTGTTATACAAAGAATAGCGGAAATATTGCCAACGGAAGTTGTCGCAGGGATTTGCGCGAACGCGGGAGCGAAATTCAAGTTGGCATCATGGAAACCTGAATTGCTAACCCATAGGAGTTTTTGGACATCCCTTAACTCTAAACCCACAGAGATAGAATGGAGTTTACTTAACATTAGGGGGCAGATAAAAAAGCTTCTTTTAGATTTTCTAAATGCAAGGATGTTCGAGGCGCTTTGTGAATTAGTTATTAAGCAACCATCATTTTTCACATCAATCCTGGTTCTTGAATTGGGTCGATTTGATAGTGATACACAACTAGCTATTTTCGCTGCACTGAGAAATTATCGATTTGAACTCATAGCAGCTATGTCCTCGGCACGTCCAATGTCAGTACAAGTTGTTGAGTCATTAGCCAAAGATATCTTCTTACATCAATATCCCGAGCCTAGGCCAATAGCATGGCAAGCATTGCTTGTCATGCTGCAAAATGATGGGATAGCTGCTTCACCTTTTCTATCGTATGTTTTGTTTTTAACGGCAAAAAATGCAGATTTAAAAAGCGCAAAAGACTTATATACTTACTCTTTTCAATCACTTCATAACTTACTGACAGAAGGACATAAACCAGAGTTGGAGGACATTCGCTCAAGAGTTCTTCGTGACTTCTCCGCAATAAGTTACGGAAATGATTGGGATTTATGCGGGCGTATTCGTGGTGCTCTTGCAAGACATTTTGTCAGCGCCGTAGATGTTGACGAACAGTTTTTGCGATGTGCGAAAGATATTCTGACGCTCACAGCCTTAGTTAGATCAATGGCAGAGACGCCAAAAGGCAGAAGTTGGCTGAAATTGCTGCTCAAGGCAAACATAAAAAAAGATATTCTTTTAACTGAAAGGGAGGTTTCAGTTATGGAAGCGGCAATTGCTGAGACTCGTAGATTTTTTTGAGCAATGGCTTATCTCGGAATGTTAATATGTACTTGTAAAAAGAGCTTGGAAAATTTGCCAGATTTACAAAAAATATGTTCGTATGGCAGGTAATTTGATCGGGTGGAGATAACGGGCGCAATCCCATTATTTCCGCCCGATCGCCATGCTATTTTCGTTGTTTCCTAAGCTCCAACTTGAAAATCCGCAACAGGGTTTTATCACTTAATGTCTAAATTTTATGAAATAGAACCAAATCTGGAAAACTACTGGCGTTCAATCATTCTGTTTGGCCGTAATGTTGCGTCGTATAAATTTGCCTTAGCCAAAGCACTCTATGATTTAAAAGATAGCGGTGATTCTGTTATTAGCCTGGAACAATTGGCGGTGCCGTTTTCCAGACATATTGCCGAACATTTGGTTATTTGTGATAAACAAATTACTTCGGCAAGTAGTAAGTTTCTGGATGGCTGTCGGGATTTTAATGCCAAGCAAATCAATCAGGATGCTTTGATTGATTTAACCGTTCAGTTGGGTTTTAACAATGTGCTGGATGCCTTTCATAATGTCCATAATATAGTGGATCCCGAAATCCGGACAATAGTTTAAGCTATAGCCTGTCATGAAAAGAGAGGTCGATAATGAGCCAGACTGTGTGAAAACTCCAATTTATGCAAGATATGGCCTTCATAAGACTATCTGCCAAGTTCTGGGGGTACTATTTGTCGACTATTTTGTGTGTGGTTTTTATCCTGTAAAAACTAAAAGTGCAATTCAGCGCTGATAAAGACAAAAATCCTGTTGAAGAATTCCTTTCTGCGACTAAAGAAGGCTTTTATGCCTTCAAAGCCTCTATGAGAGCCGCAGTGCCCATGATATTCATGACTCGCTTCAAATTATAGGCAAGCACATGTAAGCTCATTTCTGCACTAACCTTATCTAATGTTCGCATTTGGAAGTGCGTGTAACCCATCCAGAGCTTAAGCGTTCCAAAAGGATGCTCTACAGTTTCTCGCCTGACTTTCATCATTTCCGGTGCTTGGTTAATGCGTTTTTCTAAAGCATCTACTACGGCTTCATGTTCCCAGCGACTAATGCGCCGATTGACACCGGTGGTACATTGCGGTTTCATGGTACATTTAACACAGGAAGAAGACCAATAACGCCGCATGGTTTTACCTTTGTCCAGTGAATTATAGCGGAAGATTGCCCGCTCACCAGCAATAAAAAAACAGGCTATCGATTTTAAGGCTATAGGGGTGTCAATATAACCGAATTACGCAGGACTTTTGGGATTTATTTTCATCATAAACTGGTACAAAAGGTGTGCATCAGTTTTTATATGGCAGTTAATTAGTTACTGTTATGCCATTTGTTGACTGATTTTTATGGGATACATAACTACGGGCCCATGCTCCAGCCTTCGAGTTCTGCCTGCCGTTTGACACTCGGTGCGTCCAGTCCGGTCATGCGGCCTTGGGTACGGGTTAATGTATCCAGGCGGTTGCTGGTTGCAGCTCCGTATTTTTGGGGATTCAATCGGCTGCCCGTACCGGTCAATTGATCAAGATTGAGCAGGGCAGCGGCGTTTCCTGCGGTGGGCAAATGGTCGGTTTCTGCGAGAATGCCCAACCATTCATCGAGATTAACCCGGCTCCAGTCAACTTTATCCAGATCAGACACCAAGATACCAGTACAGACGGGGCTTTCAGGTGTGCCAAAATCAATGCCTAATTGCGGCTTGATTTGTTCATTTAGTATGCGTGCCAGCGGCGAGTTATAGCAGCAGTAGCTTTCCTTACGGATCAGACAGAGTCCAGTGATCGGTTCCTTACTGGCACAGAAGGTCCCCAAGTCTTTACAGACTTTCAGTTGTTTTTTGGCAGCCAATTCGTATTCCGGCATTTCGCATGACCAGATCATCTGGATAACCATGATCACGATCATCACTACCGTGTAGGCTGCCATCAGGGTACTGAGCATTTCACCGGCAAGCGCAGCACCACCGCCAAGTTCGACACCGCCCGATTGCGCGGCCGGCGTCAGGTTGCCCATCGCATCAAACGCCACCTGACCGCCGGCACTGAACAAGGCATTGCCGGCGGCTTCCCCAAAAGTACTACCGATCCATTCGGCCACCGAAGTCATCAGTTCGCCTTTCAGTGAGTCCAGCAAACCTTGTTCCGCGACATCGCTGACACTGAGCATATCCGAGCCGACCAAAGCGTTAACATTCGAGGAAAAATCTGCCTGTACACTGTTCCAGGCATCACCCGCCATAGTCAAAGGCGTGCGCATCGTTTCCCAAGCACCCCTCACTGCAAAAGTGCTATCCATGCGCATCACTGCATTATCCAGTTGACTGGTGGCCACTAATAAATCGATATACTGACCCAGTCCCATACTACCAGACGGTGCTTGACAACAATCGACCAGTGTTACTACGCCCCCGACGATTTTACAACTAGCATCTTTACCTTTAAACACTTGGCAGGTACCAGGATCTTTTTGTTGCAGGCCGGTATTGGCATAATCACAGGTCATATCCATTGCCATTTGCTGGGCGGTATTGAGTAAAGCGACTGCCTTGGTGAAATCCTGGCTCTGGGTACGATTGACGGTGATACAGTCTTCACCCATGCAGCGAATCGGTCCTGAGCATTGTTGTTGCGTGCTGCTTTGAATGCCGGGAATGCCGACTTGCTGGCCACAGTCATAGGTATCCACGCTATCCCAGCAAGTACCTGACGTCAGGGTATCGAGGCATTGGCTTTTAATGAAGGCACAACCCTGGTTTTCCAACGCGGAGCAGTTGGTGGTCGGCGTTCCAGAAACAGGCGGCGTCAGACAGTGGGTACCCGCAGTGTCGGTCCAGCATTGTCCGGTACTGTTGAGATCGCATTGGCCTGTCGCAGTGATGTTCATACAGGTATTTGTAATACCTGTGGAACCGGCCACCGGGGCAGGGCGCAGGGCAGTGTCACAGATCATGATTTGTGACACCGGATCGAGATAACACCCCGAGCCATTGGCCGGATCATTGCTACAACCAAGTTGGCTGCCTGCTTGGCAAATGCCGTCGGTGATTGCATTGGCAAGATTTTGGCAGTTCGGGCCGCTCCAGCTCCATTGATCCCGAGTTATTAGTTTGGATACATCATAGTGAAGTCGGATACGGGCATAGCCTTCACCCTGGTCGCCGACGAGCGTATCTTGTCGGAAGACCTTATTGCCGGTGCTGTTAAATACCGACGTGATATCGGTATTGGGATGATCCACCCAGTTTTTACTGAGTTCACAAGCGCCACCCCAACCGGTTGACCCGGTATAAATCAGGTTGCCGCCATAAAAAACCCGGGCATGATCGTCGAACTCGACATCGGCAAGGGTCGCACTGATAATCGCTTCCGGATGCAATACGTTATAAGTGACCTGCCAGGTAAAAACTGCGCAGCCTGCCGACCAGTAATTGTCGCCGACTACACCAACATACAGATCCATGCACCCCGGCCCGCAATTTGATAAGCCGCCGTTACCCGAGACATAAGTCAGCAAGGGGGCGACAGTAACTTGATGGCTTGCGGTGCAACTTTGCGGTACCGTCGATTGGCGCAGGCATAACTGATAGTCAGGTACATGTACTGTATGGCTGGTCGCGGTTTGAGTGGTCGTGGTGGTACAGTCTGAAAACGACTGTGCCCAGGGCGTAAAATTGGCAAACACCTGATCGCCGCTTTTCCAAAGCGTATCATTTTGTAAATCCGGATGCGATTGGTGGGCATTGTTGATCAGCGTGCGATAAGCTTCTCCGGTAGCACTGGTTTCGCCGTTCAGTGTGGTTTGGGCATTGAGTCCTGCGGCCATCGTGCCGGGATTATTGCCATACAAACTGGTTATGTTGGCAGTGGTACTATTACTGCTGGCCGAATCCGGAAACAGCGTGTTGATAGTGATCGCGCTTTGCTGAGATGTACCGGGATTTAGGGTTATGACGCCACTACCGGCATCCACTGGGAACTGAAAACTACCCAGAATTTGGTGTCCGGTTTGCTGCCCGTCATTACCTGCCGTCTGCATGGCATCGGCCCAGACTACAGCGAACGGTGTCCAGGCCATAGCGATGCTCAATATCATGGCCAGACTGCGGGTGAAGCGCACATGACCGTCAAAAAATGCGCCCAGTTCCATCTACAGTCCTACACAACAATCTTGCCAGCGCCAAAGGATATAAAGATGATCTTCACCTGGCCCCGGATAACTGCGACCGGCACCCCAGGTAAAGGTGGTTTCGCCGATGGCATGATTGGAGTCGGTTTCCGCCACCGGATAAAACAGACTGAGTCGGTATTGTGATTTGGGAATAAACGGATAAATCATCCCACCACATAAGGCATCGTTTCCGGCGGTTTTCCAGGCTAGCCCTCGGCGATGCAAGGCTGCCGTTGCGCGGGTTGCCAATAAACTGGTAATGCGCGGATCGGTGCCGTAACTGGTTGGTGAAATACCGGACAAGGGATAGAGGTGGCCCCACGCTCCGGCACACCAGAACAAGGCGTCGATTGGCTTGCCGGTAGCCGCAGCCGCCGCATCGGCGACACAAGCAGCAATCGCTGCCGGATTGGCAAACAACGCCGTTTCCGGACTGGTGAAAAAGGCCAGCAAATCGCTGTTCCAGGTGGGATCGAGTTCCGAGACATACAGCAGATCAAAATCCCGATAGCCGTCGGCGTTACAGCGGTCATCCCAAAACAGATCCAACATAATGGTAAGCGGAAAGGCGAAGTAATGGTAATTGAAAAACGACATCTCGCTGGCATCAAAATCCGCCTTGCCGGTAGTGGCGATCAAACGCACTTGTGACGCGCTAAAGGTTATGCCGCCCAAGGCTGGTGAGCACCAAGGGTTTCTGACCACTTCGATCAATCGTGCCGGATTCCACAAGCCCACAGTCATTCCCAATTGTGGCAGCCCCAGTGGGTCGTTGCAAAAGCAGAATTTCTGGTCAGTAGCGATAGAAGGGACATTGCCGCCGCCTAACGACGCACCGGCGGCACGAATAGGAAATAAACAGTTCCAGCAAATATCGCTGACCAGTTTTCCTGACCACAGTTCGGCATCGGCGCATAGCGGATCAATAGATTTGTTGACTGTTTCAGCATGACAGACGACAGCCAGATTTAGCAAAACCCATAATAATAGCCCCTTAGAAAGCATCCGATTCATGACGGTTCACCGGTCGCCGCAGAAATAATCACTTTTCGTTCCCGTATCACCACCCGGTTGCCGGACTGTTCCACCAGTGTTGGTGTTTTTTGTAACTGAAAGCGCTGCCGTACATCAGGGGTCAGTAAATACACCGGTGCATTCAGAACCGTTTCCAGTGCTTTCAAGCCTTCCCAACCGTCTTGGCGAGACAGAGATGTTGCCAGATACAACATCCGTGCTTTCTTGTCCCGGCAGGATAACTTCCGGACAGTATCAATCTGGGCTTTTTGGGTGGCATCGAAGATAAACAAACACAGGTCAAAAGCCATCTTGTCCAAGGGATTGACTGTTTGTCCGGCCTGGATAATAAGCTTGCCATTCGAGGCGATAAGATCGCGTGGCGCGGTGACAGTCAGATCAATCATTCGATCCCGATCTTCTTGAGCGACGGGCAATACTTCAAACCGGTGCTGTTCCCAAAAGCGGACAAGGGCCTGTCGTTGTTTCTGCGGCCAATTGATTGCCGCCAGACGGCGTTTGATTTCTTCGAGCAGATCAATTTCGGCAATCTCATATACTTCGCCGAAACGCCCCAGATCGCCTTGCCGACCAGCCTCCTGACGGGATTTTAACCACGCCAGACTGGTCACGCCCTTAACGCGGAGACGGGTTTTATCATGATCTTCTACCACAATCTCGGGCACGGTGGTCACCGCCCATTTCTGGAAACGGGTGGGATCAATGACAATATTGGGCACCGGTTCGATGTCTTTCAATAATACCTTCAGTTCAGCGAACAGATCCGGTAGCTTTTGCCTTGGCCTGGGGCCGCGCAGGACCAGTAATACGTCATCCTGCCCCGAAGCTTCTTCAAAAATACCTTTGAGCACCGACTTGCCCAGCGAGAACGACACAAACATCACCCGTAACGGTTTGGACTTATCATTATTCAGCGGTTTTTGGGTGTCGGATAGCGTATTCAAGATAACAGGCTTGGAGGCGTTGACGATGTCTGATGCTTGCCGCTGGGCATCAGCTTGATAGGGATTACTGTTCAACCAGTCTGGCCGTGATTGTCCTGCCAGATTATTGAGGATGTGTTGGGAGCGGGTGAACCACTCCTCTTCGGCATGAGCGGACCACTGTCCACACAAAGCGGCGATCAGCAAAGTATTTTTAAAAAAGTGCATAAGCCCTGCCAATTACCTGATAGTCGTAGACATAGCCCCAGTAACGCGAATCAAAACTTTTCGGTGCTTTACCTGTTACCCAATAAGCTCCTGCGGGTATGGTTTCGTCGCGTTTGAATGTGACCGGCAATTTTCTGAGTTTGTCGGCCAGTGGTAAACCATCAATAATCAATGAGTCATTGATCGTGGTTTGCTGACTATCGACCTGGACGTGGTCACCGGCAACGCCGGCGGCAATTTTGATAATCACCTGGCTATCCTTAAAATACGGGGCCATGCGTTCAGCCCGAAAGGCGATCAGATCGCCCCGCCAGATATCCTTGTTGTAGGTGTCGATGATATAAATACGTTTGTCAGGTAAACAGCGGTCGACCTGATCATCACCGCCGATTAAAAACCGTTGGCCGATAGTATGTTCAACAGTCAACACTAACAACAGGATGGGTACGGCTTTAAGCAAGAATACCTTGAGTGGCATTTTAGGTTTAATGACGGGAGGAGGGGGCTTTGCTTTCATGATCTTAATGTCCCTCGGGTCGAACATAGATATCGTCGGGCGCGGCCAGTACGGCCGTCGAATCCAATATCAGGTAACCGGCATCGCTTAAGCGGTTGGCCAGGCGTTGCCAGTCTTCCACCGCCCTGGTCATTTGTTCGGGTGTTGCATTTGGTGACAAGTCTCTGATTAGTCGGCTACGATCCAGTACAAAAGCCGGTGTGGACAGACTCAAGCGTTGTAATGGTACTTTCATGAGTTGATTAACCGCCAATGCGCCACCGGCCAAGCCTGATACAAAAGCCAACAGACCCAAGGCAAACCAGAACCAGCGGGTTGACCACTCTGGTTTATTTTCCATAGCAGGCCTCCCGCTCTTTGGGTTTACGGTTGTTGAGCAATTGCTGAATGGCCTCACCCAAACTCAAACCTTGGCGTCTGAGTTGCCGCAGTGCCTGAACATCTTCGGGTTTCGTAGAAAACAAAATCCGTTTGAACGGATCTACGATCAGGCGACCTATGCCCGAACCCATTTCGGTCAGGAAGAAGATTTCCGAATAAACACCGGGCAGGGTATGGACGGTTTTGAGCAATTCGTAACCGCCGTCCGATAGCGGTAAGCGCCGATCCTGTTTCATGCCTTCAATGACTTCTGCTTTCTGGCCTAACAGATACATATTGGCCGAGTTTTCAACAATGGCACGGCCAGCAGCATTACGGTACAGGTCGTTCACCGACTGGGTGATGGTGACCGCCGCACCGCCATATTTACGAAAGCGCCGATAGCCGTGCTCCATGAATTTGGCGACATCACCTTCGGTAAGCAAGTCCCAGGCTTCATCGATGATCACGATCTTGGGCCGATTGCGTTCGCCCAGATACATCTCCTGCTGGATTTGGTAAATCAGTTGCAGTAGCACCACTTGTTGCAGGTGTTTGCGGCCTTTCAGTTCTTCCAGTTCCAGGACAGTGAAATCATTGGCAAAGCGGGCATTATTACGACCGTTGAAATAGCGGCCGTATTCGCCTCGGGTGGTAAAAGGAAATAGTTGCTCACCGACATCCTTCAGGCGTTGATCGTCTTCTGCGCATAACGCAAAAGCGATGTCATCAACGGACATGGATTGGGCTTTTTCGGTCCACAGCGTTTTCAGGATGCGTTTTAAGCCGGCTGTTTGGAAGTCGCTGAGTTTTTCCGTAGGCGCGGCCATTTGACTGACCAGTCCTGCCAGCATGTCGGCTTCTTCTTCAAAGTTCTGCACGATTTCGAAGGGATTCATACAAATTCCCGAGCTATGGGTAAACTTGACGAAATCACCTTCCAGCACTTCACAAAGGTTTTCATAAGACCGGCCGACATCAATCGCCCAGATTTGTGCCCCTTCGGTTAAATAGCTGACGATGATCTCGTTGGTTAAAAACGATTTGCCCTTGCCGGATTCGGCGGCTATGCACAGATTGTAGTTGCCGGTCGTATCGAACAATGACACCGCCATGTGTTCGCCATTGCGGGAGACAAAATTTAAGGTTGGTGTACCGGTGCCGGCCCAATCACCGAATAGCGGTAGTAACGGAATAGCATGGCGAGTGGCCAGGGTACGATAGCGCTTAAGATCGGATATCGCCGCCCGTTCCGCACCGAACGGCAGGCAGTTGAGAAAAAACGGCAGACAAAAAAACTTATCTTCCAATAATTGAAAGCCAAGTTCCCGAAAGTAGACACGGGCATTGGAAATGGCGGCCGCTTCCTCCTGGTCATCGCAGAACAACACCATCCCAAAATAACTGCGTATCGGCCGGTCGCCGTCGCTATAGGCATCAAACAGTACATCAAAGTTATGTTTACGTTGCACCAACACCGGCAAAAAGCGAGCAATCGGGGTATTAACCTGATTAGTGATGAACTGTCTGAGGCCTTCCTGACGGGTGCGAGTGGATTCGGCATCCGGGTAATGCAAGGTCAGACTGATTAACGCATTCTGGCGGATACCACGAGTGCCAGACAACAGATCGCCCAGATAGCTTTTGGCGCTGCCAAAATAAAAATGATCGGGCGTGCGTTTGGCCGATAAGGTTTTAACCCGTTTTAGGCCAAGCCAAACGCCTTTTTCATCTGTTTGTAATGCATTGTCATAATCCATTAGTTGATCGCGAATCAATTGGGTCGGATCACATTCGGGCACCACCCGATCTTTCCAACCGGCATCGGGACTCCAGTTCAGCAAGGTGTTGAGCAAGCGGACGTAGTGATCGGCATCGAGAATCCCCGGATAAAGCCCGATGGTAGCCAACGATTGTTGGGTCGCCATCTGCAATTCAGCGGCACTCCGCAGCTCGCCGTCACTGGGTTTTGGGGTATTAATGGGCAGTTTGACGGTGACGATCACATGACTCCGTCTTAGGCATGCCCCTGAAATCGCTTCTGGTGCTTTGCAAGTCCCTTGCCGTAAAAAATCGATACTGGCCTGGGTCATGGCTTTATACGTGGACTTTTGCTGTTTCAGCCGACGGGTTTGCATCACCGCCAAGGCTTCTTCAATATCCGGTGATGTCCACAGACTGACTTGTAGTAAGGTTTCGGTGGGCCAATCTTGATTTAGCAACACATTGACTCGGGCCGAAACGCTGGCATCGGCACCGGTCAGCGGTTGGCAGATAAAGCCAAAGCCGATACTGGCGTCGGCCAGCAGAAAGAGGTGTTGATCGGGGTCGTAAGCCAAGGCTGAAAACAGGGTATCGGCGGTATGAATGCGGGGTTGTTTCATGAGGGTTCCTGTTGAGTAGGGATGGCATGAACCTCGTGCCGACTTACATCCAACAAGCGTATTGTGTACGGATGGCGGCAAATGCGAATGGCACGTTGCTTCCGAATGAGTTCACGGGCGCGGGCCGGATGACAGGGATTAAGTGGTCGGCCATCGCCAGCCACCACGAGAACTGTCAACAAGGGTGAAAGACGAGGAGCAACCCGAGTTAAGGTACGACGGTTGCCCGCCGTCTTCTCGGTACGGTGTCCGGTGTTATTACTCATACCGGGTTTACAGCGTTGCGGTGACAATATTGGTAATGATTGTCGGTGCTGCAAACAAGCCGACACCGCTGGCAATGCCCAGTACAAAGCCCATAATGCTGCCTCGCACTACGCCCGCGACCAAGCCCACAATCACAAAAACGATGGCGATAATCCGGCCGAGTAAACCTTCGACCCAGCCGGTGAGTAGCGTCCAGACGTTGTTGAACTCGGTGCCACCGGCACCGGCCAGTGCGTCAGGGGCCAGCAACACCAGCATTACGGACACCAGGGCTGCCAGCGTCCCGGTTCGACGTGACAATTTCATAGTAAACGACCTCATGGGTAAATGAAAAAGCGGTTGCCCGCTGGTTCTCGCTCATCCCGATGGAACTGGCGGTACGTTGCATCAATGCGTGTTCGTCGCCTTTAACGGCTCTGGCGGAAAATTACGTGGCTCGGTATCCGTTTGTTCACGCTCCAGGGTTTTTTCCGATGGACGTTGTTCGATTTGTAGCGGAATCAGTGACGGACTTAACGTCGGTGCGCTTTTACCGATCATCCAGCGCCTTGGTTCCAGTTCGGTATAGACATAATTGGAGACCATCAGATCGCCTTCGTTATCTTCCCAGGGTGCAATCCAAATGCGCATCACCTGTGCCGGGGTGCGAATCGGCGTGGGGTCATCGATTTTGGGAACCGGTTGTCGCTGTGCTGGAGACAGCTTGCTCACTGTCACGCCGGGTTGGACTGTGGCATCCAGTTTCGGTGGTTCGGGTAAGGCTTTATCGGTAAGCTGATAGGCTTCGGTAGTTGACAGGCAGGTGGGATCGTCGGGCATGCCTTTACAGCCGTATTGCGTCGCGCAACCGTCTAATAAAGCAGTCAGCAACACAACAATGATTCGGTTTAACAGGCGAGAGTTCACGGTTTCTTCTCCGATTTATCAGCGTTGGCAGGCGCTGCTACGACAGCTGGTTTGTTTGCCAGCCAGTCGGTTAATGAGTCGGGCGCACCGCTGTGGATACGGCCATCCGGGGCAATCAGATACGGCACACCGGGCAGGCCAAACAGCTTGGCGGTAACAATGGCTTTTTGCAAGGGTTCCTTGTTGCATTGCGCGGGGTTATCGGTAGGCAGACCTGCAAAATCCTGTGTCAATAAACGCTGACGGACACTGTCCTGAATTTTTTTATCCCCTGAGGCTTGCTGACAGGCTAATTGCACCACGACATTTTGCGATTCCTGACCCAGTATCGGCACCATCACCAGTTTAAAAGTGTAGCGATCTTGCAAGGCTTGCAGATCTTTCATGACTTTGCCGCAATAAGGGCAGCGAGGATCGATGATAACCAGTACGATCTCTTTGCCGTGACCGACAGTGACCGGCCCCAAATCGTCGATGTTGAGCTTCATTCGAGACAAATCAATACGATTGGCGACCCGGTCAATATCGGAAAGCTCCTTGATTTCCTGCTGCATCCAGACATCGAGTAATTTGCCGTCGTACAAGGCAAAGCGGCCATTGCTGGACATAAATACGACCTTGTCGCCGGTTTTGATCATCTTGAGACCGGTAATCGGCAAATCCTGCATGCCATCGATTTTTACCGACAGTAAACCTGCGGCGATGTCGGCAGAGCTGAGTTTGGGCGTAGTGTCTGCCATGACGGCAGCACCTGTAAAAAGTAGCGGTAGCAGGGTTAAGCGTCTGAGAGTGTTCATAATGACTATCACAGATAATGGGTCAATGGATACGGTATTAGCTTACTTATTCGTAGCAGGGTGGTACTGACAAAAAATTACTAAAACGGCGATTTTTTGCATTAGGCCGGTGTTTTTAGTTTAAGCGCAGTGCCTTTTTGCACGATAAAATTGACCTGCCGGGTGGCGTCGACTTCGATCACCGGATAAATCTCTTCGGCCATATCCATATAAAAGTGTGAAAGCCGTTCCATGGCGTAACCGGCTCCTTTCAAGGTGCCACCCTCCATGGATTGGGCCGAGAAGGCGCTTTGAAACGGTGTGGTGGCGGGTAGGCCACCCACGCCGCCGGTCATCAGCATCGGAATCTGGTTGCGGCCAAAAGCATCGGAAAAGCCACGCAGAAAACCGGCCATCATGGCTTGGGCCAGTAACGCGCCTTGCTTGGAGACAACACGGCCTCTGACGCCATTTTTGCCATCTTCGCCGGTGGCATAGGCGTTCATTGGTACTTCAATGACGCCGCCGTCCTGGCGCACACAGGAAAAAGTCTCGCCGCGAAAATAAGCCCGCTCGGCGCTTAAATCGCCAAAGCCTGCTGCCAGTAGAAAGCATTCGCGTAAATCGGCATGAAAGCGATTAGGCAGTATGGCTTCTTTTTTAATCCGAAACAGTACCGGCATCGGTTCCTTCTTGGATTTTTTACCGGTAGGCGCATCCAGACCATTTAACAAGACACCTGTTAAAATAGTGCCGGCGGGAATGAACACGTCACTGTGCCTGGACATCTGATCTGAGACTGGTTTAGCGTCCTGTGCAGACGGTGACGCTTTTTCATCTTTGATCACTCGGATTTGTAAAGCGGCTTGAGCTTGGGTATTTTGAGATGAACGTCCGCTCGAGATACCTGGATTGCCTAAATTCGGTCCGGGTACGGCGGCCTGATCGAAAACACTGGCCAGATCATTGGGATCAGGTCTTGATCTTGGTGTACTTAATCGTCGATCGGCAGGATTTGACGTAGACAACACCGTGTCCGGTGATGTCAAAGGGTTAGCTGAAGCTGATTGACCGGAAGCGCCCGGTTTGTTTTTGAGTGATTCCACTTCACCGGAAACTGCTTTTAATTTACTGTCATAGGCTTCCCGCTCCGACAACGTCCATTGTTTAAAACGCTGTTCATCGGATTGTTGTTCGTGTTTTTGTTGTTCTTCAAGGGTGGCCAGACGCCGGTTTTGCTCTTCGTTTTTTTGCAATAGATCACGCAACTGGGCGGAAATGCCATCGATTCCCAATGAACGGGGATCGCTGTCGGTAAGTATGTGCTGGATAGTGGCTTGTTTACTGGAAGGCTTGGCCACCTCTGGAGAAACCGAAGCCAGCGCGATGATAGCAGCAATTAACACCGTGCCGATGCTGCCCACCGCCAGATTACGTTTGGCAGTTGGACTAAGCGCCGACCACCAGTTATCAATGCTCACCATTAGGGTACGCTCCTGTTGAGTAACGACGGCCTGAGCGTGGCAGTCTGTTCGGCAGGTCGTCTGACTGCGACATAAAGCTCGGTAGCTTCACCGGGTCTTAGCACCACTTTAGGCCAGGCGGCAACGGCCAATACCTCATCGTTGCCGGTGGCGCAGGCACGTTCATTGAATTCGGTTGAAGTAACGCCGGTGTTACGGGCGACACCCACTAAAATCAACAGATCCTGGCCTTCGAGTAGCTGGCCGGTGCTAATTTGAAGCCGGTCTTGGTGACAGTGGATGCTTTCTGCGTGACTAGGTTCGCGTAAAGAGAATCCCGGCGGTGTTTTTTGCAGTCCCAGATTACGAAACAACTGCTTTAGCGTGGTAATGTATTCCTGTTCCTTATCTGCTGCTTTTCCAACAGTATTCGAGGACTGCTGCTGCAATTTGGTCAGTATTTTATAGGTGTCTATGTCCAAGCTGAGATGAATTTCACGGGCGGGAATACGTTTGGGAATCAGCGTCAGCGATAAGGCGATGTCCTGATTGTCGCCGGGCGTAATATACAAGGTAACCGGCGTTTCATCAGGGGTAGCGACATAGACGATCTTGCCTTTGGTACTGGTGGTCGCTTGACTGGTGGTGGTCACCACCGGATTGTCAAACGGCGTCACCAGACGGTTTAAATGCCCGACCGCAATCGGTATCAGTTCGTTGATGCCGGGTTTGACTTGAAGTTGTTGCGGGACTACCGAAGTAGCCTGTTGATTGGCGGCTTTTAAAATGTTGGCATCGACCGGCGGCAGTTCGATTTGTGGAGCAGTCACAGTATCCGGCATAGCCACCAAAGGCATGACTTCCATAGCGTTACCCGCCGATGGCGGTACAGCGGGCAAACCGTTAACCGGTAATTCCTGAGCGGATAAGGGTGTACTGATGATCAGTAGTAACACGAAGGGGTAGCAGTTTTTTTTCATGGTTGTGATGCTCTCTGTTGCGACTGCACGGCTTTTAGCCGTTCCACCGTTCTGGGATCTTCAGGGTAGACATCGATAAACTCCAGGCGTGGGCGGTAATTTTTGATGGCGATGATGAATTCGTAGGTGCGCGGCTTGATGTCCGGCTTGGAACTGGGACCCTGGCTTTTGAGCTCGCCGCTAACAAAGACCTTGTTGGTCTCGGTTTCATAAGCGACATGCCGGGGTGTGAAGCTAATGGCGACCCGGTCCATCTTGATTGCCTTGATCTGATCGGTCATCGCATCCAGTACGGTGCGGTAGATGTCAGGGGCTAGCAACGGTTCGATGGCAGTTTTCAGGAAATCGGCATTGGCGGGGGTCGTATTGCCCAACAGTTCGGCCAGAAACAAGCCCCAGGACTCCTTAAATTCACTGGATGCGGTGGTTCGGGTGACTTCGACTTCCTTGGTTAGCGTCGGTGGTACCAGAATGATACTGCGCTCGGTACGCCAGGCGGCTAATGACGTGATCACGGACACCACCAGCAAGCCCAGAATGATCAGGCGACTAAACCGGTTCTCGGCCTCATGACCTTCCCAGGTACGAAGAAAGTCCGAAAGCCTCACGGGTAAAATCGCCGGATAAAGGGATTGGGAATAGTGATTGCCTTGCTGGGCAGCAAACCCAGCCAGTAGATGGTATGCAAGGTATAACCGTCCGGGCGGTTGTCACGAAAGCGTCGGTAGAATTTTACGGCGATGACGCCAATAGCCAACGCGGGAATGAGTTGGTCAATCAGCATGCCGGTGAGCATGCACACCATGAAGGGCACTATCTCGTCGGCACTCCACAACAGAATGTGGATAGGATCGTCGATGGCTTTAGGGATCGCAACGGGTTCCATAATGAGCTCCAGTAAGGATGATCATTATTTTGATGAATTGAATGAACTTAGAGGCAGCAATAAATCGGGTTATTGCGAATTTTTTGTTATAGGCGGTGCTGTTTACTGTGGTCGGTAGCCAACATAATCAGGGCGATTTGTTTATTATGTGAGATAACAAAAGAAGCCACTACTGCCGATTATTCTTGGTTCTATTAATTTTTGGATATCACCTTAAAAGGCTAGACTTGCCGGACCAGCTTTTAATACCTGTGTAATAGTAGAATCAAATGCCCTCTTAAAATCCGGGTCTGTGGAATAACGCTTATATAGATCAAGCTCGCGTTTTCGT
The DNA here is from genome assembly GCF_022788635.1 of Methylobacter sp. S3L5C. NCBI lineage: Bacteria > Pseudomonadati > Pseudomonadota > Gammaproteobacteria > Methylococcales > Methylococcaceae > Methylobacter > Methylobacter sp. S3L5C. The sequence goes on from NZ_CP076024.1 coordinate 3,126,349, forward strand.
TCTATGCTGATGGCGCTCTGTATCAACTTTTCCAGAGCCAACTGTCGATTCTGACTGTCTTGATTATCTTCGACTTGCGCCTTGTAGTCGGGATTTTTCATGACATGCTTGGCGATGTTAATGAGTTTCACCCGTTGCTCTTCGGGTGTGGCTTCCCAGCCTGCAAAGTGCCGGTCATTGAAGGCTTTAAGGATTTCATCAAGCGGATCTTTTTCCATGCCGCCGGGGAAATAGCCACGCAGTTTCGGATTCTGTGGCTCTAATTCGGTTTCGGATGAGTCCAGGCCGATTACAGTATTCAGCTTGGATCGCTCCAAGCCATAGGTAGAAAGGTCTACGCTGTTCAGTAGTTCATCCAGCTTATCCTGATCAGGGTCTTTAACCTTGAGCTTCGGTATCAGAAACTTGAGAAACCAGTGCAACATTTCCCAGTTCACGATGTTGAACGGAGTAATGGAAGCGATCTGTGCATAGATTTTGACAAATTGCTTGGCTTTGATCTTGAAATCAATGCGTTGCTCGTCATCGAGATCAGCGTCGAAGCGGTCGACGACTCTATCGATTATCGGGTGCAGTTCTTCAGCTTCTGCGCTGGCGAAGAATTTGTCGTTAAAATCGGTTACCTCGGCCCAATCGTAGAGGGCAAAGTTATCTAACTCAACCTTCAGATCATGCAGCACGTTGACGTCGGTAGGTTCGCTGAGAGTAGTCGAAGTATAGAACGGATCGAAAGCCGACTTGATATCCTCTACCGAGTTGTAGAAGTCGAGCACGAAGGTGTCGGTTTTGCCCAGCTTCCAATTACAGCGGTTCAAACGCGACAAAGCCTGTACGGCAAGAACGCCTTGCAGTTTCTTGTCCACATACATGGTGTGCAACATGGGTTCATCAAAGCCGGTCAAATATTTGTTGGCGACCACTAATATTTTATAATCGTCCTTCTCGAATGCTTCGGGTAAGTCGCGAGCAGCAATACCGTTGATACTGTCTTCGGTGTACTTGATTCCGTCTACCGTTTTTTCGCCTGAAAATGCTATCAGCACCTTGAATGGTGAATTGGCTTCAAGTAAGGCGGCGCGAATAGCAAAAAAGTAGCGGATGGTGCATTCGATATTGCGGGTTACCACCATCGCCTTGGCTTTACCTTTCAATTTCTTGGGCTGCCATACGTTTGACATGAAATGGTCGACGATAATCCGGGCCTTGACTTCAATGGTTTTCGGGCTGGCCTCGACAAAAGCCTTGAGCTTTTTTTGTGCCTTGGCGGTGTTAAACAGCGGATTTTCTTCCACCGATTTCTGTATTTCGTAGTAACTTTTATAGGTGGTGTAGTTGGCCAGCACGTCGAGGATGAATTTTTCTTCGATGGCCTGCTTCATTGAGTACAGATGAAAGGGGTAGAACTTACCATCAGGCCCTTGGCGACCAAACTTTTCCAGAGTCGCAGGCTTGGGCGTGGCAGTAAATGCAAAGTAGCTGGCGTTCTTGCTCATCTTGCGGCTAGCCATTATCGCCAGAATCTTGTCCTGAGTATCTTCAGGTTCATCTTCATCCAGTCCGGTTAAGGTTTCATTAATCCTGTCAGCAGCTGTGCCGGATTGCGATGAATGGGCTTCGTCAATGATCACGGCAAAGTTACGGTTCGATAGCTCCCCAATGCCGTCCACGATAAAAGGAAATTTCTGTACCGTGGTGATGATGATCTTTTTACCCGCCTCCAGATTGTATTTCAACTCAACGGCGCTTTCGCAGTAGGCGATGATGTTCTTGGTTTCGGAGAACAGCTTGATGTTATCTTTGAGCTGGGTATCCAGTACGCGGCGGTCGGTTACTACCACTACCGAATCAAATACATTTTTGTTGCCTGTGATGTCGTACAACTCCACCAGTTGGTATGCCAGCCAAGTCAGCGAATTAGACTTGCCGGAACCGGCCGAGTGATGGATTAAATAGGTCTGGCCAACACCGTTCTGCTTGGCGTCGGCGAGTATGCCCAGCACCACGTCCCGCTGATGATAGCGGGGGAAGTACAACGATTTACGCTCCTTACCGGTCTTTTTGTCTTTCTCAATCGTGAATTTGGCAAACTGCTCGATGATATTGGTCAGGCTTTTTCGGGTCAGAATATCTTGCCAGAGATAGGCTGATTTGTGTCCATTCGGGTTGACCGGGTTGCCTTTACCATAGTTATAACCCTTGTTAAACGGCAGGAAGTTGCTGTCGTTGCCGGTAAGCCGGGTACACATATAAGCTTCGTCCGGGTCTACGGCGAAGTGAACCAGGCAGCGACCAAACTCGAACAGCGGTTCTTTTGGATCGCGGTCAGTACGGTATTGCTTGATGGCATTGTAGATATTCTGGCCGGTCCAGGGATTCTTGAGTTCCAGTGTAGATAAGGCCAAACCGTTGACAAAAAGGACCATATCCACTGACTTGAGACTGGTAGCTTCGCTGTAATGTACTTGCCGGGTAACACTGAAGATGTTGGCTTCGAAATTGGCCAGCACCTCGGGATTCAGATCATTGTAAGGTAATCGGTACAGCAGATCAAAGTGGGCATCATCGATGTCCAGGCCTTTTTTGAGTACCGCCAGAATGCTGCTTTTTTTAATCCTTTTGTTCAGCCGCTCCAGTACCAGTCGCTGCCAGTTGGGCCAGTCTTTTAGCTTAACCAGTTCCTTGGGCTGAGTGGCTTCCAGAAACTCCCAAAATAGCTTGCCGTCGATAGCGAACTCCCGGTCAAAGTCTGCCGGTAAACCTAGGTGATAACCCTCTTTGGCGAGAGCCTGTTCGATATGGTTTTCCAGTGCTGCTTCGTTGGTTTGGCTGGTCATGGTAGCATCCTTGTCAGTGAGTGATGGCGGCGTCTTTTTTTAGCAAGGCAGCAGAATAGCGCAGGAATTCATCCAAATGTTGAGTAATGATATTCACCGTGATCGGCATTTGCAGGCTTTGATAATCATGCACCGCGATATTGCGAAAGCCGACCATGCGCTTTAGCGACTCTGCCAATGCGCTATCTATCCAGTCGGCTTGTGCCAACAACGCAAATACATCACGGGCGCTTTGCGGCACACCCAGTTTTTCGCGTCTTATCAAGTGCTGACCCATATCCAAAGCGGCTTCGCATGCGCGTTGAATATTTAAAATCGCCGCGTCCTGGCGAGTATGATTATCGGCAAAACCAGCCGGATCGATTTGGTATTCTTCACGGGCACGAGCCACGCAGCGTTCTATGCTGGCGGCTTTATTGAGTAATACATCATCGACCATAAATATGTCCCCGGGTTTGAATATCGGCCAACAAGTCGGCGCGGGCGCTATTGAGCGCGGTTTTTTCACTGAGCACATAACATTCGAACAAACCGGCCGCCGGCTCTTGTCCCCACAGGCGGCGACCGGTTTGCAAAATTTGGTGCTGCATCACTGTTGATGCGGCGCGCATATCCAGCAAATCCACGGGACATCCGGTAAGGTCGGCCAATTCGCCGGATAAATCCCAAAGCTGTAACGGCTCGGCATAACCTGCGACCAGTACCGCCAAATCCAGATCGCTGTCGGCATGGGCAGTGGCCTTGATGCGGCTGCCAAAGGCATAAATAGCCAAGGACTGGGGAAAGGCCGAACGGATTGCGTTCACTACTGCACCGTTGCTGGCGAGGATGGTTTCTATGTGGGTATAAGGCATGGTCATAAGATGTCTTCCCACAAGTCACGCCACGTTGGATTGTCTTTTTCGATCATCATTAGTTTCCAATTACGATTCCATTTTTTCAATTGCTTTTCACGAGTAATCGCTGACAACATGTCGTTGTGTAGCTCATAATAAACCAATATATGTACTTGATATTTTTTCGTAAAACCTTCAAACAGATCAATCTTATGTTGCCATACACGCTGAATCAAATTACTGGTTACACCGATATACAAAGTGCCATTACGGTGGCTGGCGAGAATGTAAACAGCTGGTTGTTTTGTATCCGCCATACCCAACTCAATATTTGCAGAAGTGCTCGTCATACCCGCCGGGAAGCGGGTATCCAGTGCCAGGGATAGCGGGCTTTAGCTTCATAACGTGTAGTTTCACCTCCCTGTGATGGATTCCGGCCAACCCTCGCTTCGCTCTCCCTGCCGGAACGACGGAGGCTTTTGAAGTTGCTGCGTTAGTTTGGTTCATATCATGTTATTTACAGGTATTGTCATACTCGTCGGGAAGCGGGTATCCAGTGCCAGGGATGGCAAGCTTGAATTACATAACGGTATTTGCCATATTGTAGCTTCACCTCTCTGTGACTGGATTCCGGCCAACCCTCGCTTCGCTCTCCCTGCCGGAACGACGGAGGCTTTTGAAGTTGCTGCGTTGGTTTGGTTCATATCATGTTATTTACAGGTATCGTCATACTCGTCGGGAAGCGGGTATCCAGTGCCAGGGATGGCAAGCTTGAATTACATAACGGTATTTGCCATATTGTAGTTTCACCTCCCTGTGACTGGATTCCGGCAATCCCTGCCGGAATGACGGGGACTTTTGAAGTTGCTGAGTTAGTTTGATTGATCATGATGTTCATTAAATTTTTGTGCCTCCTGTGACTACAGCGGCAACGAGTGAATTGCGAAATACGTGCAAGTTCTCGATCTGAACAAGGGTCTTTTCAATTAATGATGCAGTTTTTGCGAGCACACGATCTGCATAGGCGGCTATCTGTACCTGCTCATCAATTGGTGGCAACAGGGATGTGAGCTGTTTGAATTCATTCCAGTATAAGCGCTTTCGGAAGTCCGTGATGCCTTTAGAATAGCGATCCATTTCACGTATGAATCCTTGCGTTCGGTATAGGTACTCGAAGTAGGAGCCGTTAATCGACTCCCTAGGCTCAGCAACTACATAGGCGGGACTAACCAAACCATCAACGCGAACAACCCCAATTGCACCTTGCCATGCTCGCATCATATTGTACGCAACATCCCCTGGATACACTCGCTTATACATGGTTTTGTCCTGTATACGTACCTTTGCCCTGATATTCTCTGTCTCGTCCTGTTCTTTGTCAGATATACCGGAATGAAGTGACACAGAAAGAATTGGCAGGTCATTTTTACCGGGTTCATTCCGTTGGTGAAACAAGGCCTTATTTCGTAGTTGTTGCCAATGCTTTGGAATCTCACCAATCCATTCGACACCAGAATCACGCATAGTCACATTTGGGTTCAGGCCACGAGTGACGGCCTGATTTATCAGGATGTTTTTCTGCTCTTGCAGCAACTCAATTAGCCGTTTCTTTTTGGCAATGGCTACGTCGATCTCGGTGGTTTTTTGGTCAAGGAAGGTGACGATGCGGTCTTGCTCGGCTCGTGGTGGCAGAGGGATTTGTATTTTTCGGAATGAATCACGCTGCAATTCAGTTTGATTGGTTGAACCTTCTGATAGACAAGCATTAATCATTTCATATTGCGTGCTCAGTAGATAAAATACGAACTTTGCGGGTAACCTTCCCTTCGAGTCGCGTACAATTGTGACATGAGAGTCAACAAAACCTTCGACTTCAGAATTGACAAAGCAACATTTCCCAAGTACACCACGTCCTGTAGAAGCGATTAGTATATCTCCTTTTTTAAGAAGTCCTCGGGACTTACGAAAATCTTCCTTTGAAAAGTGATATTTTGCTTTGCTCAAGTTTAATTCATAGGTACTCAAGCACGCTTGGTTAATTACCAATATTCCGTTATCAGCATACGATGGAGCTGTGCCGCGCTCTACAAAATCAGCTAACCATCGTAATTGCCTTGTTTTCCAATGATCCGGAATATCTCCTAACCACTCAACGCCACTCGGTTTATAGCTTTCATACCGCTGCATTAGACGGCCTCTACAAAACTGATCAATTGTTTCAATAAACCATCAGTCTCCGTTTCCAGAGTCAGAATTTCCTGGGTGACTTCTTGCAAGCTACGTAGCGGTTTGTGCTGGTAGAAGTATTTGTTGAAACTGATTTCATAGCCAATTACGGTTTTGTTCAGCGTGATCCAGGCGTCGTCAACATGTGGGCGCACTTCCAGCATGAAGTAGTCATGGATAATGCTGGAAGTTGACGTTTCGGCATTGTTAGCCAATGGTATATTTTCGGTGTCACGCAGTTCGCTGTCAGCTTCGTATTCAATATAGTCGCCCGCCTTATTGGTCGGCCAGTAGCCATAGTCGATCAGTTTGTCATTTGTGGTTTTCAGATCTTCTTCTAAATCGCGTAGCTTTGAACCACTGAGCTTATGCAGTTTTTTGATCACTTTGGCGGCACGCTCGTCACGCCAGCTTACTGCATTGATTATTTGCTTAAGCTCTTGAGCCGATAGCTTTAAGCCTAAAGCTTTGATGGTATCGTCTATCTGCGCCTCAAATTGATTAAAGTCGAGATACTCATCAGTGCCGATTTTTTCGGCGATTTGTTGCGCTGCCTGCATAATGTTTCGCTGTGCGCACCAGGTTGCCTCAGAAACCAGCTCTTTGCAATTCTTGGGCGAAAGGGTTATTTCCTCGTGCTCCAGATGCGTTTCGATAGCTTTGGCATGGGGTTTCAGGTCGGCGTAGACTTCTTCGCCGTATTTACCGTAGGCCCATTCCATGATTTCCTGCATGCCCGGCGTAAACCGGAGAGTGGCGATACGTTCGGCGTTAAATTGTGCCGCAAGCCGCAAGGGCCTATCAATGGTGACTTTGTAGTAGCCAAAATCACGATTACTAAAAACTTTGGATATACCTTCATCGGGTATATCGAGATAAAGCCGGGTAATCTGGCTGATATGATCGTCGCTAAACTCGCAGTTTTTTGCGCCAAGGTTTTTGCGTAGCTTCTGATACAGATTTGAAGCATCGATCAACTGAACTTTGCCCTGGCGTTGTTTAGTCTTGTGATTCGACAGTACCCAGACGTAAGTGATGATTCCGGTGTTATAGAAGAGGTTATTGGGCAGTTGGATAATAGCTTCAAGATAGTCGTTCTCGATGATATGACGGCGGATGTTGCTTTCGCCGCTGCCCGCGTCACCGGTGAAGAGCGCCGACCCGTTATGAACGGAGGCAATACGTGAGCCCAACGGGCTGTCGGTGCGACGCTTCATCTTGTCTACCATTTCCATCAGAAATAGCAGTTGACCATCTGACGAACGGGGTATGGCGCGTTCTTTTTTGGCGTCGCCATTGCGAAAATCGCTAAGTTCAACTTCAAAACGTTGATCCACAACATCTTTACCATCCAGAATATGTCGTTGCTCGCTGGACCATGATTTTCCATAGGGCGGATTGGTCAACATAAAGTCAAAGCGTTTGCCCGAGAAGTCGTTAGTCGCCAACGTGGAGCCAAAGCGGATGTTCTCGGGATCGTTGCCCTTGATCATCATATCGGATTTACAGATGGCGTAAGTTTCCGGGTTGATCTCTTTGCCGTACAGGTACACGCCGACTTTGGCTTTGATCTCACCTTCAGGATCGGTGATGAAGTCCTGCGACTCGGTGAGCATGCCGCCGCTACCGCAAGCCGGGTCGTAGATTGTCAGTGGATTTGGTAGCTGATCTTTAACCGGAATGAAGACCAAATTCGTCATCAATTTAATAACTTCGCGCGGCGTGAAATGCTCGCCGGCCTCTTCGTTATTTTCTTCGTTGAATTTACGGATCAGCTCTTCGAACACATAACCCATGCCAAGGTTGGATAGGCCGGTCAGCGTGCGGCCATCAGGCCCTTTACGATCATCCGGGCTGAGATTGATCTCTTCGGAGACAAATTTCTCAATCACATCGTGCAACACATCAGATTGCTGCATCTTGCGAATCTGGTTGCGTAAATCAAATTTGTCGATTATTTCCTTTACGTTATCCGAGAAACCGTCCAGATAATTCTTGAGATTGGCTTCCAACTGGGAATGATTTCCGAGCAGGGTTTTTAACGTAAAGCGGGAGGTATTGTAAAACACATAGCCGGAAGCATCGCGAAGGCCGTGGGGATCAAGATCGGCCATGTCGGCGTCATCATGCTGAAAGCGAATTTCTTCGAGTACAGCTGCTTTGCTTGGCTCTAATAAACAGTCCAAACGCCGCAAGACGAACATCGGCAGAATGACATCGCGATACTTGCCGCGTACAAAAACATCCCTAAGGCAGTCGTCTGCGATTGACCAGATAAAGCTGACAATTTTATTATGTGTAGAGTGATCCATGTGCTCTTTTTGTTGAATGACGGGGCGACAAGCTCCATAAACGATCTGCTTTAACGGCATCTTGCCGATCGTAAACGTCAGGAAGGAAAAAACAGTACTGGCTGCAATGATACCTTTTTAATCATTGGAATGCACTCAGCCCGGTTGCTCAACTATCGGTATAAATTACCGTTAACAGCTATTTTTACCTAAAAATTATATAAATAGTCTATGTTATTTAGTCTTTGATAAATAATTTATTAACATTTTATAAAAGAACAGGATGAAATCCAAATCTTGGCTAATGTTGGAAAAATCAATCGCAGCAATGTTTTCTGCTATTGAAATCTACAATAAACATCCTTCCTAAATACAGTCATAGCGTAAGTTAACAAGAGCAATCACTAAATTCCATGTCAGGAAATAATGTTTGTGCTTGCCTGTAACTGCTTGGGATGCTTGAGTAAATGAGCTATTTTTACAGGCTGAACATTTATGAGTGAATTGGCGCTGATTGAGTACCGTGATGAATGATGGGTGCTAATAAACAAAAGGCACTAAAGTTCACAGAATTTAATGGGGGTTATTTAACCGTTGCGGCTTGGTAATGTTGCATAAATTTAGCAACGAAGAGTACGTCCTTTTTAACAGCAAGGTTCAGAATCATTTTTGGCCAGAAAAATCGGTTCAACAATCTTGGTAAAGAACAGTGAGTCCGGACAGGGTAATTGTCGTCGAACAAAGCTAAGGTAACTCGCAATAAATACCACCCAATCATTGCCTGACTCTGGGAGTACCATCGACTTAATGATTCCTGCAACGCTGTGTACGAAGCGTGTGGAGACTATTGCGAGTTGCCTAACCTAAAGGCCGGAGTACAAACTTAGGTTTGCACTCCAAATTATCAAGGTGTCAGGTATAGTCACTGCCATTACGTTAAGTATGTGGAGACTATAAATTGTGGGCTTATTTATTGCGAGTTACCTAACATACAATTTTTCCGAATTCTACGGCTACCCCTTGTAGGAAAAAAATTTATTGACAAAATATATGACCGGTCGTATATTTTGTACCCACTATGAACAGCAAGCTATCCAAACGCACAAAATTACTAGATCAGGGGGTTTATCTGATGATGAACCAGGGCTATCATGCAACCGGTATTAACGAAATTGTAAATGCCGTACAGGTGCCCAAGGGTTCATTTTATAGCTACTTTGATAGCAAAGAAGAATTTGCTGCTCAAGCCATTACCCATTATATAGAACCCTTTATACAGCTATTAACGAGGCACCTACAACACTCACAAGTCGATCCGCTCTCTGCTTTAAAAAACTACTATGCAGAGCTTATTGTTGCAGTGGAAAAGAATGGATACAAAGGTGGATGTTTATTGGGCAACCTGATGGGGGAAATTGGCGATACCAGTGAACTGTGCAACCATGCGTTAAAGTCTGCTGTTGATCGCTACAAAGTGCTGCAATATAAAGCGTTACTGCAAGCACAAAAGGAAGGTACGGTACGTCATGATAGGAGTGCCGAAATCATGGCTAACTTATTGATAAATAATTGGCAAGGCGCGTTGTTACGGATGAAAATCGAACAGTCCGTGCAACCTTTGCAAGAGTTTTTCGATACCTTACTGAATGATTATTTTGTTGCCTAGTCGATTTAGATTAGGAGCAAGGTAAGACGACACAACCGCCGGTTGTCCGGGTATTTTTTTACGCCCAATAACAAGACATCCGGTCATATATTAATCATGGGATTTTGATATGAGCGAAGAAAAAACCTTAATGGATTTTGTTAAACAAGCAAAATCACAAATACACGAAATAGAGGTATTAAATGTTAAACCTCTCTTGGATGAAGGCTATCAGGTACTGGATGTTCGCGAACCTGCCGAATTTATGTCAGGTACTATTGAGGGCGCGTTAAATATTCCGCGTGGAACACTGGAAGCGGCGGCAGACCGTCAATACGCAGGTCGTCGTGAAGAATTAATGGATCGCGATAAAAAATGGCTGCTACTTTGTGCCAGTTCGGGGCGCTCTGCAATGGCGGCGGCCGTAATGCAACAAATGGGCTTTAAAAATATCAGGAATATTAATGGTGGCATTGCAGCCTGGAAAGCGGCCGAATTAGCCGTGAACATTCCACCACAAACTTAAGAATTAATCATTTTAAAAAACTGTTTAACTAACAAACTTTTAAACGATATCGCCATGATGGCCTATATCGTTTTTTTTAACAACCAACTAAATACGACTGGTCGTATAACAGCATAGGAGACAATATGCCTAAATATATTATTGAACGAGAAATCCCTAATGCAGGCCAATTAACCGCGGCAGACTTGCAACAAATATCACAAAAATCTTGCTGCGTTCTGAACGACATGGGGCCGCAAATTCAGTGGGTGGAAAGTTATGTGACAGACGACAAAATCTATTGCATTTACATCGCCCCCGATAAACAAAGCATTAAAACACATGCGGAACGTGGTGAGTTTCCGGCAAATTCTATTGCCGAAGTAAAAACCATGATTAATCCAACAACAGCTGAAAATAGCAGGGGCTAAGCATCATGAAAATACAGTGGGATAAACAAAAATGCTCTCATTCTGGCAACTGTGTCAAATCACTGCCTGAGGTATTTAAAGTGGTAGACGGACAATTTATTATCGAGCCTGATAAAGCGACTTCTGCTGAAGCCGTTAAAGTTATCAATCAATGCCCTTCCGGCGCACTTAAACGTATCGACTAACTAATTAAAACGAATCTTCTTGTACTTGGCGCTATATTTTTATGGTTAGCATGCTTCTGCAAGTTGACTCTTTAATGAATAACCTATTAAAGGAGTCATTATGACTAACACAACCAAACGTATTATCGTTGTTGGCGGCGGGATTGGTGGCACGATGACCGCTAATAATTTAGTCGTTAAATTTTATCCGGAAATTCTAAAAGGTGAAATTGAGATTATGATGCTCTCAAATTCCCCCAACCATATTTACAAACCTGCCAATATGTATGTGGCTTTTAATGCCTATCATCCCCATGAACTGGTGCGTAAACAACGTTCGTTATTACGCCCGGAAATTATTTTTCATGTCGATGGTGTGGAAGGCTTTGAATTTGAGCAAAATCGCGTCCTCTGTGAAAGCGGCAAACGCTATGATTATGAGTATCTTGTTATTTCAACAGGCTGTATTCCGGCACCAGAACGTATCGAAGGGCTGAAAGAGGCAGGCGATCATTTTTATCAGACTAAAGCGGCCCAACAACTCGCGCATAAATTACGCACCATCGAAGAGGGTCGCATATTTATTACGGTCAATTTTCCTAAAACGCCCAATGTACCTCATCAATGCGGCATTGCCCCTATCGAAACCACGTTAATGCTTGATGAATATTTACGTAAACGCGGCGTGCGAGACCGTGTAGAGATTATTTACAGCTATCCAACCGTCTCTCAATTATTGCGTAATTGTTTATTTTTACAGAAACCAACCTGCGATGTGTTGCCTACCATTTTCGATAGTAAAAATATTAAATATCAACGCGGTTTTACTTTAGATAAGGTCGATCCCGAAGCAAAAATAGCTTATTCGGAAGAAGGTAATTCTCAAGAATTTGATATTTTAATGGCCACTCCACCTATTCGCGCGGTAGATGCCGTCATTAATTCAGGGAAATCACAAGCCCAAAATAATGAAGGATGGTTACCCACCGACTTTGAAACCTTGAAAATGTACGGTACCGATAATGTCTATGTGATGGGAGATACCGTTGATTTGCCGGTTAGTAAAGCCGGTGGCACTTGTCATAACCAATCACCTGTCGTCGTGGAAAATATCGCCTCGGAAATTCGTCGCGGTTACACATCTGCTATCTATGATGGGAAAGTACAGGCAATCGCTCAGATGGGATTGGAAGCCGGCATGCCACTCTGGTACGACTATAAGCATGATGTACAGGTCGCACCACCTACCAAGCTCGGGGGATTAATGCGTAAAACGTTTAATCGCGGCATTTATTGGGCTGTTGCGCGTGGAATAGTTTGATTACAGAGGAATTACTTATGTCTGAAGAAAAGCAGTTAAATACAAATGTAGAAAAACTTATGTCGGATACGGTTCTTAATGACCCGGCAACCATCGATGGCATTAAGAATCTAATCGATAAAGCCGCCCCCTTAGTACAAGCCGGACGCTTCAACAATATCATCGATTTATTGTCAATCATATCCGACAATATCGAATTTCTTGATGAAGCGGCACTTGAAAAAACCACTAAAGTAGGCGAAGAAATTTTAGCAATGGGTTGGACAGCCGGTAATGCCGTGCGTATGGCGCATGCTCAAACAGAAGCATTAGAAAAGCCATCCGGTTTGTTTCAATTAATGAGCTCCCTAAACGACCCGGATGTCCGCCGTTCATTACATTTTTTTATCGGGACCATGCGTATTATTGGCAGGCAGATGAAAAATGATTAATCCCTGTGCACGACAAAAAATCTCAACAAAACAAAAGGAATTGATTTGCAATATATGAGTATCTTGCATAGGTAGGTTGGGTAGGGCGTTAGCGAAACCCTTCTTATCGTCTTAATCGTAACTTATTTAACAGGTCATTAAACTTTAGTGATCCACTTACGATTGTTCACTCAGTTATGCAGACTAAAGAGCCGCTCGCTTCACAGAGTACTGTTCTGTAGAGTAACTCTTTAACCTGTTGATATTATTTTTCAGCAAACTTAATTTATAAACACGATTATTTTCATGAGGATTTATCTATGCTAAATGGTATTGATGTTGACGCACTAAAAAATATAACAGACCAAGTTACAAAAAACCCGCGGCAAGGCATGACCTCATGGGGCGCAACAACAACATGGCAGGGTGGCACTCGCTCAGATACACAGATTAATGCTTTTTCAGTGGGTGGTGAAAAGGTTGAAAGAAATTTCAACCTTAAAGTGGATGAGCCTTCTGAATTTTTAGGCACCAATCAATTTGCAAACCCTCAAGATTATCTATTAACCGCTTTGAATGCCTGCATAATAGTTGGGTACGTGACACTTTGTGCCGCTGAAGGAATTAAAATAGATATTTTGCGCATAGAAACAACTGGAGATATTGATTTACGGGGTTTCTTGGGAATAGACTCCGCTGTCAAGAACGGCTATGACACAATAAAATTTACTGTTTTTATAACAGGAGATGCGACAGCCGAACAATTTCAAAAAATTCATGAAAAGGTTAAGGCAAGTTCTCCCAATTTATTTAACCTGGCCAACCCTATTAACTTTGAAACATCATTAATCGTAAAGATGGCAGACTGTCCTTTACCCTATTGAAAATAAAAGTGTAGCTAACCTGCCCTAATTCAATAAAGAAATGTTTATGAAAAAAAATCACAATTGGGTGGTCAAGTGAATGCAATTACGCATTTTTATATTAGTAGATGAACGAAAATAGCCATCTAAGATATGTTTGACAGGGCATTCTCCTGCTAACCTCATCGGTCATGAATTCTATAACATAGTTAATAGCTATATTATTCAATAACTTATAAAAAATATATCAGTCGAATTTAAAATCGATATTCCGGCTACAAGCCACTGATACCAAGGGTTACAGGGGTGTCGCTGGACAAACCGTTCTTTTGGTTAATTAATCCCATCTTGATCGATTCTTAGGGAAAAAACCGCTATATGAAATATGACATCATTGCTTTTATGGTTAGTTTCCTGTTGATAATCACTTATTATCTATATTTAGGACGACGAACTCGCCGCGTACCCGATTCGAGCGTACATAGGTTAAATGCGAGGGTACGGGAGCGATGGGTAGACATGATTATGACTAATGACAATATGAATATTCTTGCCATCCAAACCTTACGTAATTCAGTTATGGCGGCAAATTTCATGGCTTCAACCTCGATATTATTAATAATCGGCACCTTAAATATCAGTGAAAAAATCGGACGATGGGCACTCAATTGGCATCCCTATGGTTTAGCTCAACCCTTTTCTGCTGAATTATGGCAATTAAAACTGTGTTTATTACTGCTGGATTTTTCCATTGCGTTTTACTGTTTTTCTATGGCGATACGCTTTTTCAATCATGTTGGCTATATGATTAATCTACCCATCGATACCTCGTCAGACAATGGCTTATACAAACAAACCTGCGCTTATTTAAACAGGGCAGGTAGATACTATACATTGGGTACACGCGCATTCTTTTTCGGCTTGCCGATTATATTATGGTTTTTCGGTCCTTATTTTCTGGTTCTGGCAACAATTGGATTAATAGCTGGGCTTGCCGTGCTTGACAAGGTACCAAGCTGAGTCTTTACGATAAAATCAGCTATCTTCCATAGAGTTCTTGCTCTGTTATTGGCTCTCTTCAGGGCTCTAAAGTTCATAGCCGAGCAGCCATGTTTTACTCGGTAGTTGATACTCGGTAATAGCCATTTTTTGATACGCTCATTTTCGGGCCATTTTGTGTAATTTAGTTAATTTCAAGTACAAATATACAACACAAGCTCGCCTTTTGTGTGTGCAACTAGATATTGCCTATAATCCGAACGGCATCGGCGATGTTATCAATCGAACCATCGTGAAACTAAGGGTAAGTCAGTTCTATATCACGTAATACGGGCACCTTGAAATAATCCTGTTTGATGCCTATTTTTTGTCTTTAAGGTCGTTGTATTCAGGGTCATAGCTATTTACACCACTGACATAAGAAAATCTTGGGCTGTTTCATGTAAAACAGCAAGCTCCTCAAGAGAATAGCAATTCAATACTTCCTGCATGGAAATAAACACCCACAAGCGAGCCAATAACGCGGGATTAGTAAATAACTTGTCTCGCGCTATTTGCCTACCGCTTAACTTGATTAACAAAGTACACAATGCCTGTACTTTTTCGTCTTTAGCCGCCGCTATTTCTCAAACAACTACACAAGCCATACTGACCACGAGTAAACGTTTGGCAATAAACAGGCCGGTTTCCTGATGCCAAGATTCCAGATCGTTTCCGGCTTTTTTTAGCAGCTTGAAAAATATTCAATTTGCCAGAGCCAGTAATACCGAAGGGCAATCTTACTGGCTTCTACATCAATTACGTAAAGGCTTCGAGATCCATTTGATGTGGCCTGGTTTATTTGACGTCTTCGGTAGTTAACTGAGCGAGTGGTTTATTCTTATATTCCCCGGTCAGCGTTTTGAGGAAAGCAACTATTTTTCCAATTTCATCACCGGTAAAGTCCTTGTCGACTTGAACCTTACCCATAATCCGAACGGCATCGGCGAGATTGTCAACCGAACCATCGTGAAAATAAGGGTGAGTCAGTTCTATATTACGCAATAGGGGTACTTTGAAAAAATAGCGGTCTTTTTCCTGTTTGGTGACGTTGAAACGACCATTATCAACGTCTGTTAATTTGCCTCCGCGCAGTTTGAAATAATCTTGTTTGACACCCATTTTTTCGTAAGATAATCCACCGAGTACCGGGCCGAAGTGGCAGGAGGCGCAATTCGCTTTAAACAAGTTGTATCCAGCCTTTTCATCCTTTGTTAGAACGTCTTGTTTACCGCGTAGATACTCATCGAAACGGGCATTGGGCGTTACCAGTGATTGTTCAAAAACAGCAATCGCATCGGTCACTGTCGTTTTAGTCAGACCTAGTGCCGGGTAAAGTTTGTTAAAAGTATTTTGATAGTCACTGGCTTGCTTAAGTTTTTCGACAACGTTATCCCATTGCGCGCCCATTTCCATAGGATTGGCTACAGGACCTGCGGCTTGTTCCTGAAGGTCTTTGGCACGGCCATCCCAGAATTGAGCGATGTTGTACATTGCATTATAGATGGTCGGAGAATTGATTGGCCCCTGTTGCCCGCGAATGCCGGTGGACACTTTTGCCTGATCGGTGCCGCCCCGAGTTAAATCGTGGCAGGAAGCGCAATTTAAGGTGTCGTCTCCCGACAGTAGGCGATCGTGGAAGAGTTTGTCACCTAGAGCGACTTTGTCCGGATTGAGGTCAACCTTTAATGGAATCGGTTGTATGGGTTCGCCTTTTAGCGTTTTTGCAGAGTCAAGACTCCAGGACGATTTTGCCCGCTCCTCGGCAATCCAAGTCAGGATGATTGCTTTTTCATCATCGTTTAAATTGTCCGTCCAGTGCATTAGCAGGAATTGTGCGGGCGGCATACTGCCGTTGTTAATAACCTTTTCCAATCTGGCTAGCATTAGCGGGGTAAAAGCTTCTGCACCGCTGTAAATCTCTTTAGATAAAATCAGCCTAGCCCCTGCTTCCTCGATATCTTTTGCCATGAGTTGTTTGGCTATTGGCAGTTCTGAATAGAACGGCAGTCGGGTCATGCCGGGTGAATGACAATCCACACATTTATTCTGTAAAATCTGAGTAACTTTGATGAAATTATCGGATTTCCCGGAAACAGGCAAAATCGGCTTATTTTTACCCGTCAAACCAATCAGGTTGGAAACGGGAAAAAATAAAACTAGGGCCAGAAGTAATAGTAAAAATAAGGGTAATTTTTTCATGTATGCTTAAGATGTTTATTGGTTGAGAATATACGGCTTGCTCAAGAGCCATTACTATAGATTCGGTAACTCATGAAATACAAATGATTGTCCTAAAAAGCGACTGTTTATTGACAATGCATTCAATTGTACTCACCGGGCCTATTTTTTGTCTTTAAGCTCGTTGTCTTCAGGGCAGCCAAAATTTTTGGCGGTGTAAGACAAGATTAAAATGGCAATACTGAGCAGGGCAATGGCAACAGTGATGCTCAGTAGTAAATAAAGATGAAAACTATCAGCCACTTTTTGTACGTCAATAACTAAATGGCGTGATAATGCGGTAATGGCGATATAAATCAGAAACTGTACCGGTAGTCGACGAGTTTTAAAGTAGGTACCGACCATAGCACCTAATTCAAGGTAAATAAATAATAACAGTATTTCTTCAAGGCTGGCATGTCCTGATTTCATCATCGCGATATAGTCATAAACAGCAGACCAGACTATCGTGGCACCTATGCCAAATAATGCGAGATAGTGAAAGCTATCGACCAGGATGTCGCCAATTTTATGAATAATAACCGTCTTATTGTGCATGGATTACCTTAGGCTTTAATCTGACTGGTTGTGTAAGGCTGTCGGTAGTAGTTATGCCAGTTTTTGCAGACTACTTTTTGCGGTTGCAATGTTGATTAATTTACTGACTTCATGGGCAGTATTATCTGATACATTGGGCAATGCAGAGAATTCAGCAACGCCGGTAGTTACTTCAACAGCCAGATCTTTGTGCGCTTTGATATGCTCCAGGATTTCATGCTTTACTTGTGCAGCAATTTCCTCGGCTTTTTTCAAGGGCGAACCCGGCATGGCAATAAGAAAATCCTGATTATCCATTCTCGCTGCAATATCAACACCCAGTCTGATATTTTCTTTAAAGCAGTCGACGACGCTACGTAATAGAGCCTCCATTTCATAAGCCGGTAAAGGGTTACCGGATTTAAAATCTTTTAAGCTGATAAAAAGAATGGAAAAAGGAAAGCCGTTACGTTTGGAGTTATCCACTTTTTCCTGTAGGCGGCCCAACATGGTTTCTTTGGTGATTAATTGTGTTATCGGATCTAAATCAATATGTTCTTTATCCCAGGTTTCTTGGGCTTCCAGTCTAAGTACGTTGATAATGCCTAATGAGCAGGCCAGTAATAATCCAAGTATCCAGGTAAAATACCACATAATAATCTCCTAATAAGCGGTATGGTCGTTTTGATGAATGTGTTCTACCGTTATTTTGCCGCGCAACACACGGAACACCCAAGTGGTGTAAGTAATAACAACAGGCAAAAGAATCACCGTCACCCAGAACATGATTTTTAAGGTACCAAGGCTGGAACTGGCATCCCATATGGTTAAAGAGCTGTTGATGGCAGAACTTGACGGTATCAGAAAAGGAAACATGGACACGCCGGCGGTTAAAATAACGGCGGCCAAGGTTAATGAGCTGGTTATAAATGCCAAACCCGGACGCCCGATTGTTGATAGCGCCATGGTTAATGCTCCAGCACAAAATGCCAAGCCGGGAACCGCCCACAACAGCGGATAATGCGCATAGTTATCCAGCCATAAGCCCGTTTCTTTATTGACTATTTTTGCCAGTGGGTTAGATGGTGCGTTAGGTAAAACGTCACTGCTGATCTGGTAGCCATCAATATTGGCAATCCAGATGCCCGCCAGAGCAAAAATGACCAGTGTTATTATGGCAAAAATAGCGACTACTTTTTTACAACGACGATTAATATCGCCGGTGGTCTTGATTTGTAAAAATACTGCACCGTGCATAACTATCATGGATAAGCTAACAAGCCCGGCTGCCAAGGCAAACGGGTTTAATAAGGCCCAGAATGAACCGGTGTAAAAAATACGCATATCGTTGTCAAAATAAAACGGTACACCTTTTAATAAATTGCCAAAGGCCACGCCAAAAATTAACGCAGGGACAAAGCCACCGACAAACAAGGCGATATCCCAGTTGTTGCGCCATTTTTGGCTGGGTAATTTACTCCGGTAATCAAAGCCTATCGGCCGCATAAATAACGCAAACAAGGTTAACAGCAAGGCAAAATAAAATCCTGAAAATGCCACGGAATAGGCTACGGGCCAGGCTGCAAATAAGGACGCGCCGGCAGTGACAAACCAAACCTGATTACCTTCCCAGGTAGCGCCGATAGAGTTAATAATCACACGGCGTTCGGTATCATTTTTACCTAAAAAAGGTAGCAAGATGGCGACGCCCAGGTCAAAGCCGCCGGTAATGGCAAAGCCGATCAATAAGGCACCTAAAAATCCCCACCAGATCAAGCGCATGGTTTCATAATCAAACATCATGGTGTGACTCCTGAAGCAATTTCAAAATGGTAACGGCCTTTATGCAGGCTGCTGGGGCCTAACTTGATAAATTTAAGCATCAAGAACATTTCGATGACCAAAAATACCGTATATAAGCCGATATAACCAGCCAGGCTAAGATATAAATCCAGTTCGGTTAAGGAGGATGCACTTAAAAAGGTCGGTAAAATTTCTGCAATTGTCCAGGGTTGTCGGCCAAATTCGGCGACAAACCAACCCATTTCGCAGGCAATCCAGGGTAACGGCATCATCAAAAGACTGGCACGTAATAACCAGGTTTGCCGGCATTTTCGAATGGAACTGGCAATAACGGCCATAACAAATATCACCAGCATAATAAAGCCGCAAACGACCATGATCCGAAAGGTCCAGAATAACGGTACGACTCTGGGCAGCGAATATTGTGCGGCCGACTCTATTTGTGCCTCAGTCGCATCAACGACCTTATCCGTATAACGTTTGAGTAACAAGCCATAGCCCAGGTCTTGTTTATAGCGGTCAAATTCTGCCAGGGTAATTGCATTCCTGTTACCGGCTCTTATTGTTTGCAACGCGGCGTAAGCTTTGATGCCCTCACGTACCCGTAAACGATTTTTTTCCAGAATTTCCGATAATCCGGTGATGGGTTCATCAATAGAGCGCGTACCGATCAGGCCAAGTACCCAGGGAATTTTTACCGCATAACGTGTTTCCATGGTTTCCTGATCAGGAATACCGATTACGGTAAATGCTGCCGGCGGTAGTTCGGTGTGCCATTCGGCTTCAATCGCAGCGAGTTTGGCTTTTTGTACCTCGCCATCGGTATAGCCACTTTCATCACCTAAAATAATGACTGACAAGACGGCGGCCAGACCAAAACCTGCCGCAATGGTATAAGAGCGTTGTGCAAAAGCGGCATCACGACCTTTTAACATGTAATAAGCACTGATGCCGAGTACAAAAGCAGAGGCAGTTGTGTAACCTGCAGCAACGGTATGAACAAATTTAACCTGGGCAGACGGATTAAATAACAGCGAGCCAAAGCTGGAAAGTTCCATGCGCATGGTTTCATAATTAAAGTCGGCGCCGACCGGATTTTGCATCCAGCCATTAGCGACCAGAATCCATAATGCGGATAAATTGGAGCCTAAAGCCACCAGCCAGGTCACTGTCAAATGTTGGCCTTTACCGAGTTTATCCCAGCCAAAGAAAAACAGGCCGACAAAAGTCGATTCCAGAAAAAATGCCATCAAGCCTTCAATGGCCAGCGGCGCACCAAAAACATCACCGACATAATGTGAAAAGTAGGACCAGTTCATGCCAAATTGAAATTCCATGGTCAAGCCGGTCGTCACGCCCAAGGCAAAATTTATCCCGAATAATTTCCCCCAAAACTGGGTCATATCCTTGTAAATTTCTTTGCCGGTCATGACATAGGTTGATTCCATAATCGCCAGTAAAAACGATAAGCCCAAGGTCAAAGGAACAAACAAAAAATGGTATAAAGAGGTTACTGCAAATTGCCAACGAGATAAATCAACGACGGCTTCTGAAATCATAAACTTCCCCTGTGAGTTGCCGTTCTGTAAGCCAGAACCTGAGGTAAACAACAGTAAATACAAAGTAAATCAACACGTTTTGTGTGTAAATTAAATGTCTTGTTAAAAGCATACTTTTTGTCCGGGTTTACCCTGACTAATTAGTATTGTATGCTAGGGTTAATTTATGTTATTGTCTAGCAATATTAACAAATACTAATATATATTTTTGCTTTCACGGTGCCTTTATCTGATCAAGTGCAGGTTAATGATTTTTTCGTTGTTCAGGGTATGTGCCGATTCACTTTAATGGGGATGTCAATTGACAGCACGTCAATTGAAAAATGTAACGCACGTAGTAATAACTATAAATAAGGAGAATAATCATGGCTCGTATTGTAATTTTAGGTGCCGGTATTGGTGGCGTACCAATGGCTTATGAAATGAAGGAAACCGTAGGAAAAAAACACGATGTTATTGTGATTTCCGACTCACCTACTTTTCATTTTGTACCTTCAAATCCTTGGGTTCCACCACGATGGCGAACACCGGAAGACTTAAAGATTGAGTTGGCGCCGGTGATGAAAAAGAAAGGTATTGAATTCATTCAAAAAGCGGCAGAAAAAGTTGATCCGTTTAATAATCAGGTTCAGTTGGTCGATGGTTCAGCCGTTGCTTACGACTTTTTGATTATAGCGACAGGACCGCGACTGGCCTTTGATGAAATTCCCGGCTTGGGACCTGACGGTTTTACTTCATCCGTCTGTCATGTTGACCATGCCGCTGTGGCTGCAGAAGATTGGGACAGATTTATGGAGAATCCGGGGCCGATTGTTATCGGTGCAGTACAAGGAGCTTCTTGCTATGGTCCTGCGTATGAATACTTAATGATTATGGAAACGGAATTACGCAATAAAAAAGTACGCGATAAAGTACCGATGACTTTTGTTACCTCAGAACCTTATATCGGCCATTTAGGTTTAGGGGGTGTTGGCGATACTAAAGGTTTGATGGAAAGTGCCTTGCGTGAGAAGTCCATTAAATGGATAACGAATGCCAAGGTCGATAAAGTTGAATCCGGCATGATGTTTGTAACTGAAGTTGATGAAGACGGCAACGACAAGAAAAAACATGAGCTGCCTTTTAAGCATTCAATGATGCTGCCGGCCTTTACCGGCGTTGATGCGGTGCGTCATGTCGGTGTTGAAGGGCTGGTCAATCCGCGCGGCTTTGTGTTGGTGGATGAGCACCAGCGTAACGCAACATTTAAAAATATCTATTCCGTTGGTGTTTGTATTGCCATTCCGCCAATAGAAAAGACACCCGTGCCGGTCGGTGTTCCAAAAACCGGTTATATGATTGAATCAATGGTGACTACCACCGCACACAATATTGCCGATGAACTGGCAGGTAAAGAACCAACACATGTAGCCACATGGAATGCTTTGTGCCTGGCTGATTTTGGTGATTCCGGAGTGGCTTTTCTGGCTATGCCCCAAATTCCTCCGCGTAACACAACTTGGTCTGCGGAAGGTAAATGGGTGCATCTGGCTAAAATCGGTTTCGAGAAGTACTTCATGCGTAAAATACGCAAAGGTATCAGTGAGCCTTATTATGAAAAGTTAATGCTCAAATTAATGGGCGTAGTACGCATAAAAGGTGAATAAGATGAGTATTGATAGAATCGTGTTTGCTGTTGCCGGCAGTTTTATCCTGATCAGTTTGTTGCTGGCACATTATCATTCTGATTTGTGGCTATGGTTTACGGCTTTTGTTGGCGCTAATTTGTTGCAATCAGCCTTTACGGGGTTTTGTCCGATGGCAATGCTGCTTAAAAAGTTGGGTGTCAAGCCGGGTTGTGCTTTCTGATTACGTACAGTTTTATATAAGTTTTCGGCGAAAAACACGGTTATATTTTTCACCACGAAGACACGAAGAGAAACATGATCCTTCGTGCTCTTCGTGCCTTCGTGGTGAATAAAAAATATCAACAGACTTTTAACAGGTATTGTTAAACCTGACACATGTACGTGAAGATTATGCTTAAAATAATAAAAAACAGTTTGGCATTAAGTCTGTTACCGGTACTGTTGCTATCAGGCTTGTCGTCAGTCGTAGCCGATCCTGTTACTAAAAGTGCTGTCGATAAAGCGACGCCGGAAAAATTAACCAGCCAATCTTTTACGCTGGATCAGGCCATTGACTATGCAATCGCCAATAATCCTGACTTGCAAATCGCCATTGAACGCATCAATCAGGCTCAAGCCCAATTAGGTGTGGCACTGTCTGCATTCTATCCGCAAGTAACGGCCAGAGTGGGTTATGAAACATCCAACAATCCGGCTCAGGTCTTTTCGATGATTGTCTCGCAAAGAGATTTTGAACCCAATAACATCAATTATATTAATAATCCGGGTTACCGACAAAATTTTCGTCCTGAAATCATAGGAAAACTGTCGCTGTTCCGTGGTGGTCAGGATTATCAAAATAGTAAAGCGGCGGAGTTGGGCATAGACGCTGCCGAGTTTGAGCGCTCAACCGTTCATAACGCCTTGATTGAAGCGGTAACGGCTTCTTATTATGCTTATTTGGCCTCTATAGAAGCGCAAAAAGTCGCCCAGGACTCTATTTCCGCAATCACCAGTGAGTTAAATCAAACAAAACGACAGTACGAAGCCGGAACCGTACTTAAATCAGATGTATTATCACTGGAAGTAAAATTGGCTGAAGTAGAGGATGCCAAAATCAGGGCAACCAACGGTATTGAATTATCCAAAGCCGGAATCGCCAACTTGCTGGGCTTGTCCAGTTATCAAGCTTTTACGGTCGCACCGTCAGCTTCGCTGTTAACCAAGCCCAAGTTGACAGGATCGTTTAATGATTTGCTTGAACTTGCCATGACGCAGCGTCCTGAAGTAAAAGCTGCCGCCAAACAAGTAGAAATTAGTTTACGCAAGTTAAAAAGTGAGCAGGGCGCTTATTTACCCAAGGCCGATGCTTATGTCAGTTACGGGCAAAATAGCCAAGCGCCCGGATTTTCCGGTAACAAAGATAATGTTACCGCTGGCGTTACTGTCGAAATGGATTTGTTTTCAGGATTTAGTACCCAACAACGGGTTAGTGCGGCAGAGCGAAAAGCCGCCGAAGTTAGGGAAATAGAAAGAAAAACCAGGCTGGGTATTGAGCAGGAAGTAAAAATTGCCTATTTAAAATTGCAGGAAGGTTTGGCGCGTTTGCGTGTTACCGAAGTCTCGGTGCTCGCCGCCGACGAGGCCTTACGGCTGGTAAATGAAGAAAGACGCGCTGAAGTGGTTACGGTCACCCGTTATATCGAATCGGAAGTTGCCAGAAATAAAGCGCAATCGAATACTATCGCAGCGCATTACGATGCCCTGAGTGCAGAAGCGGCATTAAAAAAAGCGGTCGGCGACTGGAAATAACAGCGATTTTTCGTAGCCCCAATGATTTATCCAAAATACAGGAGTTCTCATGTCACAACCTGAACACAAAAACCGTAACAAAATTATCGCTATTGCCATCGCCGTTTTAGCCTTGATTTTGTTGCTGCTTTACATTCAAGGGACTTTTGTCAGTAAAGTATCGCCCGGCTTAAGCCCACTGGTTAACGATGTAAATACCCCCAAAAGCGAAACTGCCGTGGTTGAAAAAAAACAGGTTGACGATATTCTTAACTGGCCTGGCACGGTAAGATCAAGAATCGTGGCTAATATTGCTCCCAAAATGACAGCCCGCATTATCGAGATTAAGGTTCATGCCAGCGATAAAGTTAAAAAAGGCGAGGTGATTGCCATTCTGGATGAGCGTGATATCAGGGCGCAGGAAAATGTCGCCCTTGCCGCACTTGCCGGTGCAACTGCGCAAGCCGGTCGTGCCAAAGCAGACGAGCAACGGATCAAAAGCTTGTACAGTAAAGAAGCTGCAACCCGTGAAAATTTTGATGCCGTCGTCGCCCGTGCAAAAGAGGCGCAAGCGGCAGTCAGTCAGGCAACCAGTAAGCTAAGTGAAGTCAGAACCCATTTGGCTGATACGCTATTACTGGCACCATTTGATGGCACTGTTGTCAAGCGCCTTAAAGAGCCCGGTGACATGGGTTTGCCCGGTGTGCCGGTGGTCACATTACAGATACCACAAGGTTTAAGGCTTGAAGCCGACGTACCCGGCACTTGTGCCGTACGTTATCGTACGGGCATGGAGGTTAGGGTACTTATTGATACCTTGGGCCAAACGGTTACGGCTCAAGTCGACGAAATTAGTCCTGATGTTGACCCGCAAACCCGCACCCGATTGATTAAAATTGCCTTGCCGGCAATGGCAGGTTTGCAAGCGGGATCTTTTGGTTGGCTGGAACAAGCTTGCGGCCAACATGACGCTTTATTGATTCCCGTCAGCGCAGTGCAGCAGATTGGTCAACTGGAAGTGGTTACGGTCTGGTCAGAAGGCCGGCAGCTTATGCGCCATATCAGAACAGCCAAAACTTTTGGCAACAGGATTGAAGTTATTTCCGGTTTACACGCTGGTGAAATCGTCATCGTTAATCCACCGCAGGTACCATAATGGACGAACTGCAAAATCAAAAACCGAAACGTGGCTTGACGACCAAGATTGTCGAAATTTTTACCACCTCACAGTTATCCATTTTATTTCTGATTATTTCGCTGTTGGCTGGAGCTGCAGCACTGGTTCTTACACCACGTGAAGAAGATCCACAGATTGTCGTGCCGGTTATGGATGTGCTGATTGAATATCCGGGGGCTTCCAGCGAAGAAGTTGAAAAGCTGGTGTCGACACCGCTGGAGGTTTTGCTCAAACAAATTGAAGGTGTGGAATATGTCTATTCCATCTCCAAGCCCGGTGCGGCGATGGTTACCGTGCGTTATTTTGTCGGCCAGGATTTTGAAGACAGTCTGGTTAAAACCTGGGATCGGCTTATGTCCAACCAGAACCTTATTCCACCGGGGGTTACGCACTGGAAAGTAAGTCCTGTAGAAATTGATAACGTGCCTATCGTGTTACTGACACTTTCTGCACAGAATAATAATTATGATTCTATGGCATTACGCCGCATTGCCGATGAGCTGATTATTTCTCTAAGAAGTGTGGGCGATGTGGGTAAAAGTTGGGTGGTTGGCGGCGAACAACGCCAAGTCTCCATTTATGCCAACCCGGCCAGTCTTGCCGCGCATGGCGTAACGCTGATTGAAGTGACTCAGGCGCTGGCCAATGCCAATGTTAATTTGCAAGCGGGTAGCTTTGAAAGTAATAATCGTGAAATTTTACTGGAAGCCGGCCCGCATTTTAGTTCATCACCAGAAGTGGGCGCGACCGTTATAAAAAGTGTTGCCGGACGTCCTGTTTATCTGCGGGATGTGGCGCGTATTGAAGATGGCCCGGCAGATGTCGACCATTACACGCGTATCGGCTTTGGCCCTGCTGTCGATGAAATGCCTACGATTGGCAAAGCTACCGGTAACCAGCCGCAAGTCGGGCAAGAACGGCCAATGGTCACTATTGCCGTTGCCAAACGTAAAGGCAGTAATGCCGTTCATGTTGCCGAAGCCGTTATTGCCAACGCAGAAAAAATGCACGGCACGCTGATTCCCGAAGATGTTTTGTTAACCGTTACCCGTGATTATGGCGAAACCGCTAACGATAAAGTGAACGAACTGGTTAAACATTTAAGCTTTGCCATCGTCATTATCGTGGTGTTACTGGCTTTTTCGTTGGGGCTGAAAGAGTCATTTATTGTGTCCATTGCCGTACCGATGACCTTGGCGCTGACTTTGTTACTGGATTATATTTCCGGTTACACCATTAATCGCGTTACTCTGTTTGCCTTGATTCTATCGTTGGGCTTATTGGTGGATGATCCGATAGTGGATGTTGAAAATATCCACAGGCACTATAAATTACGCAAAGAATCACCGCTGGAAGCGCTATTGACGGCGGTCGATGAAGTCAGGCCGCCGACTATTTTGGCGACTTTTACAGTGATTGTGTCATTTCTGCCGATGTTTTATATCACCGGCATGATGGGCCCCTATATGGCACCCATGGCTTTTAACGTGCCGATCGCCATGATTGTCTCGTTAATTGTGGCTTTTACTGTCACTCCTTGGGCCAGCTTCAAACTACTGCAAAGCGAATATCACAAGCATAGCGACGAAGCACCGGAAGTACTCGAAAAAATCTTTATCTATCGGACCTATCGCGCGGCCCTGGGCCCGCTGCTAGCGACTCCGAGGCGTGCCAAATTATTTTTACTCATTGTGCTGATAGCCTTTGTAGGTTCAACCATGCTGGCTATTACTCGCGCCGTGCCGCTTAAATTATTGCCTTTTGATAATAAAAACGAATTGCAAATCATGATCGATATGCCGCGTGGCTCAACCCTGGAAAAAACCGATGAAGTTGCGCGTGCCTTGGGTAGTTATTTGGCGACAGTCAATGAAGTGACTGATTATCAAACCTATACCGGCCTTGCTGCACCGATGGATTTTAACGGCATGGTTCGCCATTATTATCTACGCAGTGGTGGTTATGTGGGTGAAGTCAGAATTAATTTATTAGCTAAAGATAAGCGCGAGCAACAGTCGCATGAAATCGCTTTACGCATTCGTTCTGACATAGAAAAAATTGGTAAGCAATACGGCGCCAACCTTAAAATTGTTGAAATTCCGCCAGGGCCACCGGTGCTTTCCGGTCTGGTTGCTGAAATCTATGGCCCGCCTGAAGCGACTATTGACAGTTTGATAGCAGTATCCAAGCGGGTTAGAGCCGATATGGAAAAAACCGAAGGCGTAGTCGATGTGGATGATTTTTCCGAAGCGCAGCATGATAAAGTGCATTTTCAGTTAAATCGGGAAAAAGCGGCCTTGTCGGGTGTCAGTGTTGCGCAAGTTGCAGAAACGCTGCGTATCGCTTTGGCGGGTCAAACTGTGGGTATCGTACATGCGGACAGAGAGCGCCAACCCCTGGAAATTAACCTGCAATTACCGCGTGCGCTACGTTCATCTATTGCCGATTTATTGGCATTACGGGTAAAAATAGATCAAGGTGAACTAATACCCTTAAGTGAGCTAGGCACCGCTACCCTGGAAAACGAAGATCAGCCTATTTATCATAAAAATCTGCAACGGGTCAGTTACGTCATTGCCGAAATGGCAGGACGCAGTCCGGTAGAAGCCGTTTTTGATCTTAATGATACGTTTGCCGAACGCCCATTGCCGCCGGGTTATCGCGCCGAATTAGCGGGGGAGGGCGAATGGAAAATTACTGTTGATGTCTTTCGTGACCTTGGACTTGCTTTTGCAGCCGCGTTAGTGATGATTTATGTTTTATTGGTCGGGCAAACCGGATCACTGACCGTACCACTGGTTATGATGATCGCCATTCCCTTAACGGTGATTGGCATCATGCCGGGATTTTGGTTGCTGAACCAGTTTATGGCGACACCTGTTGCAGGTTATCCCAACCCGATTTATTTCACCGCCACCGCCATGATAGGTATGATTGCTTTGGCGGGTATTGTTGTGCGCAACTCCATTATCCTGATCGACTTTATCGAACGCATTCGTGCCCGTGCCGATGTAACGCTTGCCGATGCGCTGATTGAAGCGGGTGCGATTCGCTTACGGCCTATCTTTCTGACTGCGGGAGCGGCCATGTTCGGTGCCTTTGTAATTATTCTTGATCCGATATTTTCAGGACTGGCCTGGAGCTTTATCTTTGGTATTTTTGCCTCGACTTTATTCTCACTGTTGGTAATTCCGGTGGTTTATTTTTTGATTAACAAGGAAAAGGAAGTAAGTAACAAATAATAAATAAATTTTTTCTGGTTGCCAAGATCTTAATTGGGAGCCGTTAAGTTACGTAACAACAGCTAAAGTTCCTATTAATTATGAATCGTACATTTGCTAACATCATCATCGACATCATTGCGGCACTTCTACTCTTAGGTATGATTACGACAGGATACATATTGCGTTTTCCGTTGCCACCAAGTAGCAACAAAACCTTGAGTTTGTGGGGTTATACCCGTCATCAATGGGGCGATGGCCATTTCTGGATCAGTCTGGGGCTTTTGATAATCCTTATTATTCATTTGGTTTTACATTGGAATTGGATAGTTACCGTAATAGGTAAACGCTGTCATTTGTTACAAACTGCGCACCCTTCACTAATTCGCAGTGGAATATTAACAGGTGGTATAGTTATCTGTCTTATGACGATTTTTGCTTGGACTGCTGAAAATAGCGTTAAAGAAATAGCCGGTCCAATGCGAGGAAAACACTTGGGGCATAGGGGGAATGCTGATCCGGTTAACGAATCTTTAACCACTTTGCCGATACACAATAGTATTGATCAACAAGCTGTAGGGTTATGGAAAGATATCTACCCAATATTCGAGAACAATTGCCTGTCATGCCATGGTCCACAAAAACAGTTAGCTAATTTTCGTGTTGATCGCCGGGAAGATTTCTTCGGAAGTAATGGGCGATCACCTTTAATTTTACCGGGACAGGGCGCTGCAAGTCCGTTAATTGCTATTGTATCCGGGATAAGAAAGGACATGCCGATGGCTAATGTACATAAGCTTTCTGAACAAGATGTTTTGAAACTGAAAGCCTGGATAGATTCGGGAGCAGAGTGGACGGTAAAAAGCTGAGGTTGGGAAATAAGCCTGACAGGTCAGGCATGCTTTCCATGCCGGATATTTAGCGGTCGTTTATAGAACTGATAATCGGTTTACTCACAGATATTTTATTAATGAAGCCTGTCCAACAGTGGCTCTTAAGTAACAGGCTTATTTTTTTAATCATAGGTAAGTTATCAAGGCAAACACATGAATATCTGGAGAATTTAAACATACGGGATAAAATTCCTATAGACTTTCTACTCAGCAACGCTGTTTCCATATTAGCACGAACTTTATTTAGAGCTTCCCTAACGTGGCTTTAATAAATAGATTTTCTCCTGTAAACGATTCAGTCCCTGAGCTTGAAGTTGGGGATATTCATCCAGTACGTCTTGTTTGCAGAGTAGTATGATTTCATGATCTTCCTGATAAAGGTCGCGAATCTCGTTTTCACTGACGGAAAAAGGCGGACCATTCATTTCTTTTTGTTCATAGTCAAATGTCATCAGTAAAGTTTTCACGTTATCCGGCAAAATGTTTTTTAAATGTTGAACGTATTGTTGACGGAGTTCGACAGGCAAGGCAACCAGTGAAGCACGATCAAAAACACAGGCTATGTCCTGAACCTGATCGCTATTAATATTGAAAAAATCACCTTGAAGAATGACCAAACTATCGGCTTCCCAACGGCAAAAGTTATCTTGTTGAACGATTTCAGGATTTAAACTGCTTTCAGTAAAAAAATCGCGTACAGCAAGCGGGCTTATTTCGACGCCAAGAACCCGGTATCCTTGTCCGCATAGCCATAACATATCGCGGGTTTTTCCACATAACGGAACCAATACACGGCAATGTTTGGTAGCGTTTAAATGCTGCCAATACGATTTAAGATGACTATTGATTTCCTGTTGGTGAAAACCAATTTTATTTTTTTCCCAACT
Source organism: Methylobacter sp. S3L5C (assembly GCF_022788635.1). Taxonomy (NCBI): domain Bacteria; kingdom Pseudomonadati; phylum Pseudomonadota; class Gammaproteobacteria; order Methylococcales; family Methylococcaceae; genus Methylobacter; species Methylobacter sp. S3L5C. Next base: position 3,156,608 of record NZ_CP076024.1, read on the forward strand.
TTCAAGCCAGAATTCAGTATTCATAATAGCGGCCTCACCAGTGATTGAAAATGCTGTATAAGTGGGTAGTAAAATCAAAGTCCGTCGTTACACGGACAAAGAAAAAGAAGTTATCTAGCAACTTCCTCATTTGTATGTCAAACAAAGTTAGTTTGCCATAGATGATATTTTCTCGGTACTAAACTGGTGTTGTTCAATAAATCGAATTATTGGTGATAAAAGTTTTTCATGACGGCCATCAGCAGTCATTCCGGACTTACAGCAATAACTATTAAAGAGCGGCAATTAAATATTCCCCAAACTATCTGTGTTGGCACGAGAGTTTTTGAACAACATCGACAACTCGTATCGGAATCGCTATTCAATACTGCTCTGGGAAATTTTCAATATTTAACGCTGACTTAGCTTTTTGATAGAGTCAAGATACCTTTAATGCCAACCACCGTATTGTGTCGTCGGATCACCTCGCCAGCCAGTAGTGGTTTTATTCGCATCAGGCGTATGTACGGTATCTTCCGCAGCGCGGATCATATTAACACGAGTATACCCCCCCATTGTTTTCGCTACTTTAGCAATTGCCGTTGTTGATGGATTAATAAAATATTTCGTAATCGTGTCATCAATAACAGCAGTGACTAGTTTTTCTGCGCTTGAGTCAGAAGAAAACGTTAACAGAATTGGTAAAACCGTATTGGCTGGAATTTCCACGCGGAAATGGCTATTGTCCACCGCCACATGGGTAATGATACGATCGCTTTCATCAGTCACTTTAACTATACCCGTTTTAATCGCACCTTTGTCATTGCTAACAATACCCTCTATAAAAGTCGCTTGTGTGTATTTTTTTGCCATAGATTGACTCACCTTCGCAGTTTTTTGACCTTGATCACAACCAGTGATCAAGAAACAGCTTAAGTTCACCAGTAATAATGAAAATAAAATTTTATGCTTCATAATAGCTCTCAATAATTCCTAGTGATATAGGAAAGTATACTAAATTAAGTAACAATACCTTCGCCAAAATTTAAGCTGCTCTTGCATGAATCTTACCTATTTCTTCGGCTTTGGAAGATACGGTAGTCGATTAAAAATGTGTCATCATTCTTGCAATACCTTCGTCAAAAAATTACCCCTCGAACATAGAAAACATAGGATGTTTAACTTATTGATAGTACGTGTTTATATTAAAAACTATGTCAGCAAAATGCCCAATCGAATTATTAATAACTAATGCCATTGCCTCATTATTATGAATCATTAGGTTACAAACGAAAAATTGGCGAAGGTATTGTACAAACCATCAATGCGATAATATAAATTATCGCAACTAATTGATTTTATGGACTTGCACTGTTTTGTAGAGACTATCTAAAATCCTATGAAACAATTCTGTCGATTGTTTAAACTCACCCAATAGTGGTTATACCATTACTTGTTCAAATTAGTTTTGTAGGAATAACCGCTATCTATCCATGCAGAAATGCCACCTGGCGCACGGTATACATTGGTGTAGCCTAGTTTTTTTGCCCAAGATGCCGCATTATGTGAGCGGCCACATTTGGTAAGACCGCAATAAGTGACGATTTTCTTGTTTTTATCAGCGCCCAGCAAGACACGATAATCCTCTTGCGTAAAACTATCAGGCATCGCTATATCTTTTTCCCAATTACCCGAGTGATTAGATTGAAAACCGAAATGCCGTGCGCCATCAATATAAGCCAGATTGTATTCTTCGGTAGGGTGTGCGTCGATTAGTACAAAGTTTTCTTTGGCATCAATCATTTGTTTAAGCTCAGCCACGCTCAAAAGTTTATAACTACCTTGCATGGTTTCTGTGGCTACTTTAAGCGCCACCGCTTCAATGTCAGTTTCTTTTAACAAACTATTGCCCGCCAACGCGCCATTAGTCACAAACAGGCATAAAACTATCAGGATACGGTACATTTTTTTCATCATCTTTCCTTGGCTATTAGTTTTTTAAGTGTGTCAAGTGGATCCCCAAGTAGCAAGAAAACCGTTCCAATAAATGGGTGTCAATTGGTATAGAGAATTAACCAAAAACAGACGAGAATTCATTCAAAATTGCGGGCAGGAATGCAATTATAATTCCTGCATACGAATCCTGTGGAGGATAATAGACCATACTCGCTCCAGAGGATAAGGAGGCGAGCATGTTTGAACGGTTATTAACTAACTCTACCGACTTCTGTCGCGGCGGGTACTTCAATTAGCCGGCCTGATTTAACGTCGTAGATGTAACCGTAAATGGGGATGTCGGAAGGAACCAGCGGATGATTTTTAATGCGGGTTACATCTTCAAAAACGCTTTGTTCCTGGTCTTTAATGGTCAACCAGTCGATATATTTGCCTTCTGCTGAACCTGGACCTTCGCAGCAATCATGCCAGCCGTTGGCATCGACGGAGGCAGTTTTTAAGCTGCTGCCTAACAGGCCGCGCATGATATCGTCGGTAAACGTTTCCATGCCGCAGTCGGTATGATGAACGACAAACCATTCGCGGGTTCCCAGTAATTTATAGGAGATAACCAAAGAACGAATGGCGTCCTCACTGGCTCGGCCGCCAGCATTACGAATTACGTGGGCATCACCTTCAGATAAGCCCGCATATTTGGCGGGATCCAAACGGGCATCCATACAGGTTAAAATCGCAAAATGTCTTCCGGGAGGCATAGGTAAAGCACCTTTGTCACCAAAATCATTCGCGTAATCTCTGTTTGCCGCTAAAACTTCATTAAGAATTTTACCCATAAACACCTCTCATTATTATTGTTGGGCCATAAAAAAACCGCTTGCTCCTGATCATTAAGGAATGAAAAAGACCAAGCGGCAATTAGAACAACTATCTCCAGTTCAAAGTTTACTCCAATAAAGCATGGTTTTAAATAGCGATATAGGTTATACAATATAAACTCAAAGTTTATAAAAGATCGAATATGGCTAAATTAAATAATACACAGGTATTTTGCCGAATTGTTGAGTTGGGTACTTTTACAGCGGTTGCCCGCGAAATGAATCTTTCTGCGATGATGATTAGTAAATACATGGCTCAGCTGGAAGAATCTTTAGGGGTTGCCTTATTAAACAGAACAACCAGGCGACTCAGCATGACCGAAGCGGGGGAAATATACTATCACCGCAGCAAGCAATTGCTGGAGGATTTTTCGGAACTGGAAGAATATACCTCGCAGATGGGTTTACAGGTAAAAGGTACTTTAAAAATCAGCGCATCAATTGATTTTGGCGGACTTTATATGGTGCCTGCCATTGATGCTTATCAGCGGGAATATCCCGATGTTAAAATTTTGATGACCTTGCATAACAGCCAAGTTAATTTAAGCGAAGGCAGTTTCGATTTGTCTATTCTGGTCACGGATACGCTTGATTTTGGCGTAGTTGCCAGAAAAATTGCCCAAACCCGATTATGCACTTATGCATCTCCTGACTATATCGCTGAACACGGTGAACCACAACACATTAACGAGTTAAGCTCGCATCGCTGTCTGCATTATATGGATACGCCACATAAAGATTATTGGGTGTTTAATGACGGTGGCGAGGAGGTTAAAATTAAGGCGAACTGGCATTTTGCCTCAAACAATGGCAGGGCCCTGTGTCAGGCAGCCGCTTTGGGTATGGGCATAACCCAGGCACCTGAATTATCGGTGATGAATTATTTGGAACAGGGTCAGTTGATCGAAATTTTGCCGAATTTTCGCATTCCCTCGTTAAAGATTTATGCGACTTATCTGCAAAGACGCTTTCTGCCCGCCAAGTTAGCTACATTTGTGGAGTTTTTAATCAAATACTTTGCAAAAAACAACCGACTCTCAAGCTAACTTGAAATTTATCTAAAGGCACACCATATGGTAAGAGGCTAATATTACCCATCCCCCGAAATTGTAAAATCAGTAGCCAAAGGGGGTATACTGAAATTGACTAACGTAGCCAATAATTAAATATACAATGTAATTGGGCTACTTTCTAATTGGTCATCTATATTGGCTATGTGTTGGGTCAATGTGACTTCAAACGGTGCGAATTTCGATAAAAACCTCATTGTTCCGTCAAAGCTGTTTTTTGCGACTCAGATGTGAACACAGCTGACACTGGATTTGAAAAGTTACAATACTATTCCTGTTTTACATGCTATTCTTTGCGTATCTTTTTTGATACACTATAAATATGACGCCAATACTTTCTGTTAATTTTTTTGCAACTGAAGCAGGTAGCGAACCCGTTAGAGAATGGTTAAAAGATTTATCTGCTCAAGATAGAAAAACTATTGGCGAAGATATTAAAACGGTGCAATTCGGTTGGCCTCTTGGTATGACGTTAGTCGATCACATTGAAGGCGACATTTGGGAAGTCAGAATTAAGCTTGATAATCGGATAGCGCGAGTTCTGTTTGTAATCGTCAAAAAAACAATGATTCTGCTGCATGGCTTTATCAAGAAAGATCAAAAAACACCGAAACCAGAGCTTGATTTGGCAAAACAAAGATTAAAGACCTTGCGGGGGAAAAGATGAATAATCAACACAAAGAAAACCTTCATATTGGCAGCAGCTTTGACGACTTTCTTAGCGAAGAAGCGATTCTCGAAGAAGTAACTGCCGTAGCAACAAAACGTGTTATTGCTTGGCAAATTTCAGAAGGTATGTCTTCGCTTAAGCTGAGTAAAACGGCAATGGCAAAAAAAATGCATACCAGCAGAGCATCGCTTAATAGGTTGTTGGATGAAAAAGACACCAGTTTAACTCTTACAACCTTAATGAGTGCCGCCGCCGCTCTTGGAAAAAAAGTAAGAATAGAACTGGAATCAGTCTGAATTTTATTTACAGCTCCCACGATGTAGGTAAGTCGAAGGGTCATTTATTGGGTAGTGGGTGAAATCTGTAATTTTCAATATACTTGAGGTTATGACATTAAGTAGGTAGCCAAAAGTCTTTTAACAAAATAGTAAATGCAGTTTTTTGCCTAAGAAATCGTATTTAAACTTAAAAAATCTCCATTACTGGATTATTTGCTAAATAATCGATGATTTTATTTTTGAAAATGTTAAATAACTTTTGAACGACTACTTACGATTAAACCCCCATAATATTGACCATGACCTGTTATCAAGAAGTTACCTGTCGTCAGTGTAACAGCAACCCTATTTCGTCAGCCGGATATAATGCGCACGGTGAACAACGTTACCGTTGCCAAGAGCCAAATTGCCCAGCTAAAACCTTTATGCTGAAATATCGTTACCGGGAGCCTGCGAGCTAGGCATAAAGGAGCGGGTAATAGATATGGCAATCAATGGCAGTGGCATTCGTGATACGGGTCGTGTGCTAAAAATCGATAAGAATACGGTTATTAACACGTTAAGAAATAAAGCCGTCAGTCTTGTTTAGGTTAATCCCAAAATAGTTGGGCTGAGTGCCAGCGGCGAACTGAACGTCAGGCTAGAGGACGCGGGTTATGAGGCAGAACTCGACGAACAGTGGTCTTATGTCGGTAATAAATCTAATCAACGTTGGCTCTGGCACGCTATTGACCACGCTACCAACATCGTGCTTGCCTATATGTTCGGTAAGCGTAAGGATGTGGTTTTTCAAAAACTCAAAGCGTTACTTGAACCATTTGGTATCAAGCGGTACTACACTGATCATTGGGGAGCCTATGAACGCCATCTCGATGCCGACAAGCATGAAATTGGTAAGCGCAATACCCAAAAAATAGAACGTAAAAACCTAAACTTTAGGACGTGGATTAAACGTCTGGCATGCAAAACAATTCCTGATTAGCAAGATGCTTCAGCCGACCGAAGCCATACCTCTGAACGAGGCCCAATGGCAATAGCCGCGACAAGAAGACGCGATGGAAGCTTATCGAGTTGGAAGCGGCTATTGAAGCGATAGGCAAATGCTGCCAAATAGTGCGAGGTGTGTTTTGCGAAGCCAAAGGCATGATAAGCACCACCCAGGCTGGTTTTTAGATTACCTAATATCGTATTAATCCAAAGAAATTCCGGCATATCTTTAAGTTTTCGACCGTCGACTATAATAGCCCGATGCTGACACCCAGCCTCGGATACCGCAGCAAAACAGCTCAAGCCATCAGAAAGCACGGAGCAATCAGGTACAAGGTTGATTTTAGCCCAGTCAGCAATGGCTTTTTTAGTGAAGCCGGAGACCGGTGTTAATTTGATGCGTAAAGGATGGCCATCGTCTCCTCCCGGCGTGATCGCGTTGCCGATCAAATACCAGTCTTTAATGCCGCTGATACGGAATAAAGGAACATCCGTTTTATCTGTATTGATACGTAATTTTCAGCTTAACAAGTTACCTTTTGCAAACTGAGCGTTATCGCTTATTCGTCACTTCCAGTTCCTCACTACCTGAGAAGTGCCGCATTCCGTAACGCGATAATCGGTATTGAGATCTTTCTTATGGCCTCCTCCGCGATTATGTAAATTGATGATTCGGCCATTGGGGCATTCCAGTTGCACCAGAAGATCGCCAATGTGAGGATGAGCAATATGAATATCGACAGCCTTAACAAACACAAAATCGTCAACCCTACGCGCTCAGGGGGACAATCCGGCTTTAATCAAAACCGTGCATTTGCTCGACTTGGCTGGACTTTTAATAAAAACCTCCGGGTCGAAGGGGGATATCTCAATCAGTATCTGGATGATGCGACACATACCAATAACACCATGCACCACTTGATGATGGGGTCTTTGTTTGCCAATTTTTAACTTTATTTGGCATAGCCACTTTACTCGATAAACTTTCTATCTGTTAGGAATTGCCGGTTATTCTTAACGATGTGGCCCTATTTCCCCACTCAGTCTCTATAATCAGTTTAAATTCGCTTTTGGGTATTGGCTAACAACACATTCATGGCAAAAGCCACGACGAAAATACCTACCGGTATCGATTGCGGTGGTATCGGAAACGGTAGCGTTAAGCCCATAAACAATAGATACACCGCGCCCAGAATGACATAAAGGCTGTAGCGATGCGCCAGGGGACTGGGATAGTCGAAATTGGTCTGGCTGACTTTTCGCCGGATCAGTCCATCAACTGCAAAAGGGGGTAAAGTTACCATGAAAAAGGGAAGCCATATCCATGCCATGATAAAGCGTTTGATCATTTGATATACAGTACCCATAAGCACATCTAGTCGGCTCTGGATAAAAGGAAATAAATCATGGCGACCAACATCTTCGAAACCTTTGGATAGCTGCCGTTCGCGCTCGGTCGGAATGAAGTAGCGGTAAATACTCTCCTTGATTCCGGTTCGGACAAAGAGCCGATCAAACCATTTTTGGCTGGTCTCCCGGATTTCGGATTCTTTCTCTACACCAATATATGCGACCAGCATCCGGTCTTCGGCGGCTTGAATTTCCCGTGTCCAGCGATCCGATACAAAGCTGGCCACCAGAATAATTTCTAATAGCCAGATCAACAGGCTGAGCAGTAAATTGCGCTGCATGGTCATTCATTAGTGGTATCGTGTGATGAACGTAGGATTGGTAGTCGCCCTTTGACGATTCGTCCTCCTGATAATTTGGCGATGTAATGCAGATCCGGCAGTTGCCCCAGTAACTGCGGCGCAAACAAATCACCTTCTTCTTCCATCAGGCGCTCACCAACATTGCCGGAAAAAATGCCAGGATGGGTAGCGCTGGTGGCGACGCCTTGGGTGCGCATGATATATTTCAGCCGGGTTTTGGGCAGATTGTCGGTAATGTACTGCTGGGTTTCGCTATCCATGATGCGCAGGGCAATCAGGTTGTTGACGTTACCGAGCACTTGCCGAGCCTTATCTTGGGAACCCGTGCGTGCCGAAAAGTCGGCAAAGGTTTGGGTGGCAATAAACAGCCGTATTTTAGCGCCGCGACCTTTGTTCAATACCTGGATAAAGGGATCGTTAATCACTTCAGCGGCTTCATCGACAAATACATTCACCGGTCTGTCCGAGACTCCGTAGTTATACCTATCACCGGCAACGGCAGCGAGATCGGCCAGTAGTATTGAACCGATGGCACTGCCGACCAGTCCATCCGATAGCGAATCCAGACCGATATATGCGACTTGGGCTTTTTCGATGATATGCCCCGTATTGGTGATGGGGCGACGATCATCGACATCATTGGGGTTGGGCGATAGCAAAGGCCCTAATGGGCCTGACGTCAGCATATTCATGATCGGAATCAAGGACGCGACCATCTTGCTGAAATGGGTACGATCATGTTCGAACAGGGATAATAAGCCCTCCAGATCAAGATTGGCAGCTTGCTGTTGCACCACATCGCGATAAAAGCGCACCAAGCCGGCGGCCTTGGAGTCGATGTCTTTGGCTGTTTTCAAATAGGGTCTGGCATCGCATCGCCAATCACCCAAGATGTTGTCGTAATAACGTTCTAAGGCCTGAATCACCAAGGTTGATGGACCACCTTCCAGGTAGCGACGCAATTTGGCTAAAGTTGGACGCTCTTCAATTACCATCAATCCTTGAATTACATTATCCAGTGATTTCTGTCCAAAGGCCTTAAAAGGATCAGTGGTGGTTTCGCCTGGTGAAATGGCGGTAATACGGCTGGCGATTTCCGAAGGCCGATTGAAATTATGTAAAGGATCCAAACGTACACTATCTTCCGGAAATGCTGGATGAAAATAGACAAACCGTTCAGGACGCTCCGCCAAGAGACAGGCCCGTTTGGCCGATGCCATTAAATCCTTGTCGCCTTTGGGGTCTATAATGATCACCGCTTCACCGCGCAGCACGGCTTGTGTTACCAGCAAATCAAACGCCCGAGTCTTACCTGCACCGGTGGTGCCGACGATCAGAGTATGACCGGCGGTATGTTGTATCGGTTGACGGACAGCGCTTTCCGAGATTTCCAGCCCATGTATCCAGGCTGAGCCCATGCGTTGATGATTTGTTAAAATCAGCGTAGAGATATCGCGTTTGAGAATTTCGTAAGCCAGTTGGGCATGTTTTTGCACCCAATCAAAGCCCCAACCAAACCATAACTCCTCCGGATGGCGTTTCACAAACTGTTTGAGTTGGTCGGCCTCCAGATATTGAAACTTGAATTGTCGAAGATGTCTTTTCCGGTACCAGAGATTCAGCGCAGGCGGCAGTCGCCACAATGCCATTACTCCGCAGGTACTCATTAGCCAGTCGAAAGGTTCACGCGGCAAGCCTGACCAATGATAGGTCAGATAGACGAAGACGGCATCGCCCAGCCAGCCGGCAATAGCGGTGATTTCGAAGATGGGTCGCCAGGGGAATTGATAATCGTAATCAGATTTCATGGACTTATCCTGACTTTGATGCCGCCTTCATCAATTTGACAATCCGGGTGATTGGCCATTTCACGCAACAAGGCGCTACGCTTGAGTCCGGGATGCTGTTGCAGACATTGGGCTATCTCGGACTCTTCTACATTATACCAAGCTCTATCTGGCGTGGCTGGCTCTGAAACCGGTCTGGTTTTTTGCAGATGACTGATCAAGGCCATGACTGCCGGACTACCCACTAGAGTGTTGTGGTTTGAGTGCAGGGCAGCGGCTGTTTTCATTACAGCTTCCACAAGTTTTTTTTGTTTTTCAGGTTTTTGCGTAATGGCTGGCTCTGTTACAGATTGAGGTTTGGGTTGGGAGAACACTTCGGGTTTGATTGGCGTTGATTTTAACGATGTGGATTTGGATAGCTGTGTTTCTGCGGGTTTTGGTTGGTCTGTAATTAAAGATTGTTGTTGGTCATGGCTTTTTTCAGACTTTGCACTCTTGACCGATGACAGTTTTGTTTTCTTGTTCTTTGTGGGGGCTTGATTAATGATTTCTGAAGGCTGATTGGATGTTGCCGTGATTACCGGCAAGGTTAAAACATCAAGTAATTCCTTCAAAAAACCACTGGGCACTGTGGCCAATAGCAGTCCCCGCACCTGATTGATTACCTGTACTTTGCGCATCGGCGAGAGAATATCTGTCACCAGCCAGCCTTTCTCATCCAGAGTTTTGATGAAGAGATTGGGTTCAACATTAAGTTTTTGAGCGCAGCTCGGATACGGCAATAACCACTTGTCCTGGGTTTCCAACAGATCGACACCCAATTGTAAACGCTGTGCGTTGATTTCAGCGGCTAGTTGAATGAGCCATATTCCAGCCAGATCATGGGTATACAGCCAATTTCGGGCGCTGTCGATGCGGTCGGCCTCGGACTGATGAACGATGACTTGTTCGCTTATGTCATCAGGCTTGGATGGATTGTTTGTCCATTCGGTTTTTTTAGCGGTGTCGGCGACTGCGGTGGGTTTTACTATTTGTTGGGAATTGTCAGTATCGTCGCTTGTTGATTGGGTCATGATCAACAGGGGTAACGGCGTATCTCCACTTAGGTCATTATTTGATTGCTCCTGGTAGGTTTGAGTGGGTTGTTGATCAGACGAAGTCGCACATTCCGGGGTGCTGCCAGGCTTCTCAATCTGTACATCCGGTTGCAACACCTGTTGTGTACTGTTTTGTCCTGACTCAGCGTTAACGGTTTCTTCGGATGCTTCATCAACTTCGATTCCTTCTACTACGACTGGTGGTTCATTAGTGAAAATCAATTCGGCAGAGGCCAAACGCAGCATGTACAAGGTCACTTCCAGACTCTGAGGTTGCATGCGCCAATAACGATAATGCCGGCCATCCGGCAATATTTTGGGAATTGCCAGGCCGCGCTCGATCAGAATATCGGCCAAGGTGTCTTCGTCACGCGGAATGCCAGGGACTTTGTCTTTGATCAAGGTGTCCACGATGTCCCGGGCACCGCTGCGCCAGACGATATGCAGGCCTTCCTTGAACCGCCAGAGGCGTGCGCCTTTTTCGTTGGCCAGCCAGTGACCGGACTTGATCAAGCGTCGCATGGCATCGAACAGGTATTTTTCAACCGGCATGCCCATGGCCGAATCGACAGTGTGGGAGTGTGCTTTCAGATCGCGCTCCACGCTTTTGCAATCCGCCGTCATCACCAGTTCATACAATTTGGCACCACGATCCAGACCATGGATGGTTTCCAGCATCGCCTGCATGATGTCGGGGCCGGGAGCCAAGAGGTACGTTCTTGAGGCCCGTGTGAGTACGCGTTCGATCACCAAGGCGGAGAACTGTTCATGACGCTTGTGACGGTTTTCCCGCCAGCGTAAAAAGTAACGGTCGATACCGTTTTGGGCTGCCCAATCGGTCAGGTTTTCATCGCAGGGATTCCAGGTATATTCACCGTGTCGATCAACGACCGCCATATCGGAAACCGGTTTGCCGATGTCATGCAGCAAACCGGCAAAACAGACCGCGAGACGCCACCGGAGTTCTTGCTCCTTGCGTTCGCGGGGCGTAGCTTGAGTGGCAAACAAACAGCCTTGCGCGGCTTGTGTGGCCCAGTGCGCCACCTCCAGACCATGCCGAAAAAGCCCGCCGGCACCGCGATGATGATGCGACTCCGAGGCGGGTAACAGATGGCTGAAAGCCGCGTAACGCGCAATGACTGGTACCGCGATGGTTTGGTAGAGGTCATCAGGCAAGGACAGTGCGTGTTCAATGGCGTTGATCAGGTCGATTTGAGTGTCCAGGATGCGATCCACTGGCGCAGCCGGAAGCCCCTTCATGAATGGCGGGTAACGCGGAATCTCCTCGTCGGGTGCTGGCGACTGCTCGGGTAGTAACGAGGGTCGGTCACCGAACAGGCTTTTTCCGTAGCGGTTGATAAAAGCAGTAATGATTTTTCCCATAGCGGTATAGGGTGGCAAAAATAGTTGATATGGGTCTTAAAAAAAATTGTCAAACATGCAATTTTTTGTACTATCACAGTGCTTTGTTACTTTTAGTGTGGTGATTTTCTATTTCACTCTGGAGAGTCACCATGAAATCCACATTACCGTACTACACCCTCCTCATCAGTGCCGTGTTGAACACGGGCTGCACCCATATTGCACCATCGGCTACGGTGAGTGAAGCCGTGATTGAATCAATTTTGCCCTCAACACAACCTGAAAAGCCTTGGCGGCTGGATAGCGCCTGGCAAGGCGGTAGACTGGGCGGCTCCGCATTACGTGGATCGTCGATTGAGCATGTGATTCGACAAGTTGACAACAAACCGTCGAGTCTCCCTTCAGCGTCACGTTCGACTGACATTAGGCTCAAGCCGGTTCCACGAGCGGTGTCTAAACCTGACTGCAAGCCCGACAGCGTGTTGAAGTGAGGTGGTTATGAAAAACTCGGAGTCTTCAGAAAAACCAGTAACCGCCAACGGTAAAAATTCTGCTCAGGACAGCCTGGACGGACTTACCGAGCGCTTCCAAAGCATGGTCCAGCGTAAAAAAGCACAGCTACACCTTGTCAAACCGGTGACCGCCACACCTAACTGGCCGGCGCCGATGCGAGGCACACCCAATGCCTGTTTACGCAGCGCGTTATTTGCCGGTATCCAGGGCAACGAGCGCATCGCCTACAAAAAGCGCACCTTACTGGCGTCGGTGGACGGTATTGAAGTCCGCTTTCTGGGTGTACAGCTTAACCAGTCGGATCTTGATGTCTGGATGCAAATTGTACATCTGTCCAGGCAACAGTTGCCGGGCTACAATGTCTGCTTCAGTGCTCACGCCATGCTGACTGCATTGAGCAAAGGCACCGGCAAAAGCCAGCATGAGTGGCTGAAGGAATCGATGGCAAGACTCGGCGGCGCTTTTGTGGAAATGACTTTCCAGGGTCGCGACAGTTTTGGTGAAAAAGGCTTTCTGCGTTATTACCGAGACGAGACCACTCAGCGTTACGTGGTTGAACTCACTGAATCGATGCTACGACTTTTTGAGGATGGCTACACGTACATTGAATTTGAGCAGCGGCAAAAACTGCGTAAACAACCGTTGGCATTGTGGCTGCATGGATTTCTGTCATCCCATGCCGCGCCTTATCCGTTGAAGATCATCACGCTACACAAGCTAAGTGGGAGCGTTACCCGAAACCTTCGGGACTTCAAACTCAGGCTACGCAAAACCTTGGAAACGCTGATCGCAATTGGCATTGTTGAAAGTTTTGTGATTGACGAGGACACGGTAAAGATCAAAAAAATTCCTACCCCAAGTCAACGACGCCATCTGAACAGCAAATAAAATGCCACCAAAAGCACGGCATTCGACTGACGCACTTTTAGGCATGTCATTGACCCTGAGGCACGGCATTCGACCGACGCTGGCACGGCATTCGGCTGATAGAGACACGGCATTCGACTGACAAGGTAACGGCATTCGGCTGACACTCCACGGCATTTGACTGACACAAAGCACGGCATTCGACTGACAAATGGCACGGCATTCGACCGACATCAAGTCGATTTGTTGAAATCGCTGCAGGTTTTTTCAGTCATGGCTTGTAGCAATTTCCAAAGCACCAAAAAACAGCCTGCTAATCTATATATAATCTTTTTTTAATCTTAAGAAAGGGAAAGTATTTTTGTGGATATGGATAACTGTGGCAGTTTTGATCGGGGGCGCTGTATAACCGAGTAATCACCTGAGTAGGCCGGTGAGTTTAAAAATCGGCAATTAATGAATTTTCATTCTCTAACGTACACTGTCCAAGCTAAAAATCCAGGAAACGAGATTTTTAGCTTGCCCAATAATTATACGAGCTGACTGACTTGTTAGTTAAACCAGGCAGAAAATCGTATTTTCGCTTCGGCTTTGAATTGCTTCGACCAGCGATAGATAGACGTATCAGTGATTTTTTGATGTGCCCATTGCAACCAACCGTTGATGGTGGTGTAAACAACCCGCAGGAACGTAAAGGTCATAAGTTGAGGCTTGGTTAAAGCAAATACCCTAGCCACCAACAAGGTACCGAGTAGCTTTGCCAATAATTCCAGCAGAATGCCTTGCATAATCAAACCATTCGCCAATAATATGAATGCTACAAGATTAATCGGCATGACTATCAGTAGTGGAATGGTGAACGTCACCAGTGCCATGGTTCGTGACGTCTGACTGAGCCATTGTTCGAATGCTTCCAAATTCAGCCATCTGATTAGCGAATGCCCAATGACTGTCAATAAATCCCAGAGCCATTCTTCAAATATCAGGATAATAGCCAAGAGCGAAAGCAGAAATTTTTTCATGGTTGGATTAAATCGAGTTTAAAATCTGTATTGTAAGCTTGAAACGTCTAGTTTGAATCAAGGATTTTAGTGATGGGTAAATCAAAGCCGGATTGTGTGGCTTTGCGATAGCTCTGCACAGCATCACGAATTTTCCCTAACAAAGCATTCTGCTTTCGGATGTCGGCAAATTCGGTTTCTAATTCTTCTACCAAATCAGCTTCCCATTCAGGTTCGCCTTGCAGGAGACGAGCCAAGGGGTAGTGATAACCTGACCCTTTTTTGACATAGCGGGCTATCGGTTTGATGCGTCCGTTCTCTCGAATTATAGCCATCCGAAACCACTCAATGCTGAATGAGAGACAGGCTTCGCGCTTTCGAACACGAACGCCTATCCGGGCTTTTTCAGAAGCAGCATGGTTTTTTTGTTCCGCTTTCAAGCGTCGCCAATAATCGTCGACCAATATTCGGGTTTCTACATGAAGCTGATCTACTCTAGCTTCAATCCAGGTCAATACATCGTCTTCCGTTAATGTGGATGGCAGTTTATTCGCAGGTTCATTGTTCATACTAAAATCCCTAATACTTAACTTCAGGGATTTAGGTCTTGAATCCCTAAGTGATTTCGTGGTCAAAACACGGTGTTTTTGCTGCTAGGACAGCGCCAAAACGGCCTTCATGTCTATCAGATTTGTACACCAAAAATCCCTATTGTATTAGGAGTTTAAGGTGCAAAATGCTGTGTTTTCGAAAGATTAATCCCTAAGTAACGTCAATCTTCCAAAATCCCTAATTAGGGATTGAACTGTCGCTTTTGTGGGCTTTTTTGATAGTTAAATCCCTAATCAATAGGGATTTAAGCTAACCATTCCACTGTGAACTTAAGCTATGTAGCCCTTCACAGCAATCACAAATGCCATGCAATTTTATTTGGCTTCTGCAATTATGCTTTCGCAAAAAATCGGTGATAGGCGATTTTTTACGCCAATACCACTCGAACCGCTGGCCGTGAAACAGACGCAGGTTACAAAAAAATGCCATTTAGCGCATCTTTTGTAACCACTCGCAGTTAGTTATGAGGGAGAATCTCGCTATGAACCGAAACTTAGCCTTATTTCTGATCATGATGACTTTATTGCTTCAGGTAGTTACTACCTGGGGTATGGATGTCGATGAGCCTGGTGTTTCGTATTTCACAGACAAGCAACGTGGTTGGTTCTGGTACGAAGTCCAACCGGAACCGGTGGTTAAACACAAATTTTCTCTGCCTAAACCTGCGTCGAGTGTACCTCTAATCACCAAGACACCGCCAAAGCCGATAACTCCTACGGAACCGCTTACTTCTGCATGGTTGCGTAAAAATATGGAAACCTACCTGAACAAAGCGATTGATGATCCCAGTCATGAAAACGTCGCGGCGTTTTATTACCTGCAACGGGTGATGATGGACAAAGCCGAACGCTTTACCAATACTGCCCGCTATGTAGTGATGTCAGATCCGCAGTTGGATGAAACGGTAAGGCGTCCGGTTGCGACCTATGCTGCCAATACAGCCAATCATCAAGCGAGCGTAATGGCTGACCGAGTCTTGAAAGATATTGCCGGCGTTGCCGGGATTTTATTTTTTTTTCGTTCTGATTGCCCTTATTGCCATGTGCAGGCACCGATTTTAAGCATGCTTGAAAAAGCTTACGACTTCAACATCTATGCGGTATCACTGGATGGCTTGGCTATGCCAAATGGCCTGTTCGGCAACTTCAAGCTGGATCAGGGGCAGGCCGCCTTATTGGGCGTTGAACAAACCCCGGCGTTATTCCTGATGAAACCGCCACGTCAGATTGTGCCGCTCTCGCAAGGGGCGTTGTCACTGGAAGAACTCACCAGTCGCATCCTGCTGGCGGCCAAGGAAGCGGGTTGGCTCGATGCGGCACAGTATCAAACCACCCAAGGTCTTCGTGCCACCCCGCTGTTATTGCCAACGACAGGCAGCATAAGCGCTGCAACAGCGCAAGAGCCGCTGGCTTTGATTCAGGCGCTTCAACACAGTGCGCAAGTCGGCAGTACCCCATGATTAAAGCTGTACTCAGGCACTTCGTTATTTTTTTTCTGCTACTTTTACTTCAGAGTTTGGTGCCTGTTTATGCCGATTTACAACAGGAGATGGATGGCATGTTTGGCACCCTAACCAACGTTACCGCACCGACGGCGCATATGGGGCAGCGCCGAGGCGTTATAACCGGTGGCAGTCTGGTGGCTCGCAACAGCATTAGCAATACCAACTTGGTATCGTTTGTGCCACCCTCTTTCAGTGCCGGGTGTGGCGGCATTGATTTGTTCGCCGGTAGTTTCAGCTTCATCAATTTCAATCAATTTGTGCAATTGTTACGTAATGTCGCAGCCAATGCATCAGGCTATGCCTTTCAGCTGGCAGTGGGGGCGATGTGTCCCTGGTGTGCGTCAGTAATGACTGATTTGCAAAAGAAAGTCCAAGAGCTTAACCAGATGTTCAGCAACTCCTGCCGACTGGCCCAAGGTATGGTTAACGATACCGTTAAAGCATCTGACTTACAAAGTAAGACGAATCTCTCCAATGCCTCGTTTACCCAAGGTATCAGTGATGTGTTTTCCAGTTGGACCAATACCAGCACCTTGGGTGATCCTGTACAGCAGGTCAAACAAAATGCCCCCAATGACATGATCCAAAAAATCCAGGGTAATCTGGTTTGGCGAGCATTAATCAATCAAAATGCCGGAGCCTGGTTTCGTTTTGGCGGTAACAGTCTGTTGGAAGCGGCTATGAGCATTTCCGGTACGGTCATCGTTGATGCGCCACAAGCCGCTGCCGACGGCAAGGGCGAAAACAATCCGGTGAGTGCGCCCCCGCCCATACTTCGTATCAAGGACTTGCTGTACGGCAATGATGCCGGTAACAGTTATCAGACTGTTAACCTCTACAGTTGCTCGGACGGTCATGGTGCTGACCAATGCCTTAAACCTGTAGTTCAGAGCGTTACGTTGGTCGGTTTGAAACAACGGGTAATGGAGATTTTACTGGGTTCAGCCACCAATGGTAACGGTCTGATTATGAAGTTCTCGACTAATCAAGGACAAATCACTGCCACCGAGCAGGCATTTATGCAAACCGTACCGGATGCCATTGGCGGCATGATTCATAATCTGGCCCGTGAGGATGTTGGCATTGCCAAACTTTGGGCGGAGGAAGCGGCACCGGTGATTGCCCTGGAACTGGCGCAATTGATCGTCAACGATTTACTGAGCGCTGTGCAGACGGCAGCGCAGATTAACGATCATGCCTATGCCAAGTTGCTGATGGCGTCTCTGCAAGACGCTCGTGAACAAATTCATGACGAGTACGTCACTATTGCCGGTCGTTACGGCAATCCACAAACCCTGATGGCGTTTTATCAGCAGCTGATGAATACCGTCAAACCGCGTCAATATGGCACTGTCGCGCAGATGCCGGCTACTGGCACGGCTTGGCCAACGCCTTAACCGTTGATAACGTCCCTAATGCTAACGGCTATTCGACAGTATCTATCCTGAGGCAACAAACCTATGTTCGAAATCTTCTCCGTGGGCGATTCGGCCTATTTGCAAGTGGTACTCAATGCGGTAGCCATGCTTTCCGGCACCGGTGATTATCGCACAGCAGCCAGTGTGGGCGGCTTGATCGGCGTAATTATCATCATGCTGAGGGCGTTAATGCAATGGGATGGTCGTGGTATACGCTATCAGGATCTGTTGTTGGCGTATGTATTGTGGCTTATGTTGTATGCGCCGTCAGTTAAGGTTTTGATTGAAGACGCCTATACCGGCAGTGTGGTGGCGGTCGATCATGTTCCCCTGGGGCCGGCGGCGGTGGGCAGCGTGATGTCCAATATGGGCTATCGCACCACCCGCTTGTTTGAGCAGGCTTTTGCCATGCCGTCGATGACCGGCCATGGTTTTGCCGATAGTCTGCAAACCTTAACGGCGGTACGCAAGAACCTGTTATCCCGCGTTGACTTGGGGGCTGCCAATGCACCTAATGCCGGCAGCGACATAGAAACTTCCTTTGCCAATTATGTTCGGGAATGTACTCTGACCGGCGTGGATTTGAATCTAAAATCGGTCGATGCGATTCTTCGTGATGCCGATCCGCTCAATGCCATTCGCTTTGACTCCGACATTTACATGACCGCAATCTATGTTGGTGGCCAGCCAAAAACCCTTACCTGTACGGATGCCTGGACGGATTTGGGAGTGGTGACAAATGGCGCTTTCAGCACTGCACTGGAAAGTCTGTTGCAGGAGATTTTGGGAGTACCTTCCGCTGCCGACACCGTGCCGAAAATCCAGGACGCCTTTGATGCCTTGGCAGGGCAGGGCGTCATTAATGCTGCCGATTACCTGTTGATGTCGGCCATCATGCCGATGTTTGAAAAGGGCGTCATTGGTCGTCACGAAGATGCGATGCACTGGACCAAAGCGTCCATGATAGAACAAGCCATCCAGCAACGTAATACCCAGTGGGCCGCGGAACAGACCTTGTTTTCCAAAATTGTTCGACCCATGATGGCGTTTATCGAGGGTTTGAGTTATGCGATTGCGCCGATTATGGCATTCGTGGTGCTGTTCGGTAGTGTGGGCTTACGCATGAATATCAGTTACTTCTCCATGCTGTTATGGATACAACTGTGGATGCCGATACTGGCAGTGATCAATTTGTTCATCAATATGTCGGCGGCCGGAAAAATGACGGCGTTGACTTCAGCCAACTACAATCTACCGTCGATGATGGGTATTTATCAAATGGACATGGAATTGCAGCAATGGCTGTCCATTGGCGGCATGTTGGCCGCGTCAACTCCAGCCATTACCTTGATGCTGATTTATCGTGGCGCAGTTACCGCCACGCATTTTCTGGGACGGATGGACGGCGGTGATTATGTCAATGAGAAAATTGCCACCCCGGATGTCATCAGTCCTGCGCCGGTATTGAATGCCCAACCCCTGCATCAGTATAGTCCGTTGTCGGCAGTGACGATGACCGGCAGCGACAAAGTGCTGCCAAGCTTTACAGCAGGCAGGGATATGAGCGCAGCGGTGTCTTCCGCTCACCATGCGTCTGAGCAGGCTACCAGCAGCTTCATGAACAGCGTGTCGTCAACGGCGTCCAAATCCAGCAGTATTACCAATGACGCTTTTGACAGTCGTTCATTGGGTCAGCAAATCGCCAGCAATACCAGTCATACCGACGCCTATAACCGTCAGTTCGGTGAAGCCTTTGCCAAGAAACATGCGGACACGGGACTATCGGCTGATCACTTTTCGGCGCTGGTGGCTGGTAGTGCCAATGCCGGTGCCAAGCTGTCAAATGAACGCTTAGGTGCCGCCATTTCAGGCCGGTTACAAAATGACTTTAAAGTCGGTCAGGACAAAGCCGATACGATTTCCGCCGATATTACGCAAACCGTGAACGATAGCGAGGGCTATCAGGCGGGCTTGGCGAAAAGTCTGGCTTTGGATGCGCAATCCGGTACACGCAACGTGGCATCATTGGGTTTACAAAAGCAATCGATGTCCTCGTTACAACACAGCGCCACCGATGTCGTTTCCGCATCTGAGATCTACCAACAAACGCTATCGGCACAACAGCGCTTTGGCGCCCAAGCCAGCTTTGGTGCCGCAGAGACCGGTTTGAAACTGGCCAGTGACGGTGCCTTGATGGAAAGGTTGGATCACACACTGGATCAGTATGGGCTACGCGGTGATGCACAGCGTCTAGCCTCGCAGTGGAAAGCGTCCGGTTGGATAGCTGACAGCGATCAGGCCTATGCGGCAGCGGGCATATCTTTGTTAACCGGCTTTTCCTCACCCAGTTACCGAACCCTGGATAACCAGCAGTCGCGTAGCGCCGAAATATCTGGTTACCAGTTATTAGGCGATGCATTTCACGCGCCAACAACGGATTCAAAGTGGAATCCTGTTAAAAACGAGAGTCTTAAAACCCAGGCTCCAGAAGTCGGAAGTGTGCAATCGATAGTTGAAGACGCAAACCTTATTGATCCCCGTCAAGAAGCTGAAAGTGCTACGCCTCGAGCGCAAAGCCAGATCAGCAGGACGCGCGGTCGAATGGCGACGGGTGAGAAGGCTATTGAGGCAGATCATGCTCAGAACCTCAAGGCAACAGATCAGCATTCGAGCGAGGGCTTTGCCGAGATGGGGGAAATCAAGGTCGAACATTTTAGAGCGGCGATTGCATCGGCTGCCAACAATACACCGTCTGCTGCGGAGTTTTCCTACAACATGCTGGGCGGCAGTGTTTATAATACGGCTAAAAATATTGAAGCTGTTGGTTCGGCCGGGAACGAATACGTTAAAAAATTTACGGGTGGCTATCAGGAAGCGATTTCGAAAGGTGCTGATAAATGGGATGCCGCTAAATATGCTGCATCTCAATCTTATCCGGGATTCATACAAGCGATGCAAACCTGGTCTGATCAGCGGGTGAACGAGGTAGCCGACAAACTTACTCCGAATCAACAAGCCTATTACCGTGCAGCCATGTTTGAAGCCTTTGCCGGAATTGCCGTCGTAGGCGATTATGGTGGCAGCATGGGTGAGGCAAGACAACGACTGCTAGTTGATGAAGGTGACGCAGAGGGCGACAATATCGCTAAGCTGTTAAGAAGTGCGGCAGGACAAAATAGACCGGATTTGATTAATCAGATTGGTAACTTTAACCGGGCACGCGGACGGGTTAACTATTAAGCCGTTTGATTAGCGGCTACCATTTAATGCTTGAGCCAAGCCGGCAATAAACCAGCGTACCAGCATAACAAAGGAAAAGAGAATAATGTAGCGGGTAAGGTTATCGCGTAGGTTAGCAATTAACGCTGCAATCACTATTAATGAAATCCAATAATAATTGCTTTCGTGGGACAGCCTTACAGCTATGTGTTCCACACATTGTACAACCAGTTCGGCCAATGCCATTAGGCTAAAACCGAGGGTCCCGAGTATCGCTAAAAAACTCAACTCATCAGGCAACTTTACCCAAACATTAGCAAACCATACTAAACCAAAGCATAAAGCAACAATCGCAAGTCGCTTGAACACTACAAACGACAGTGTGCGCGTGTGAAACCGCTGCATGAACTGTTGAAGCCCACTGGAAAACTTCATGAAAGTGGTTCCACAGAATGGACAAATGGATCGCAACGGCTGACCATAATAGCTGATTACCCGAGGCACCATGGTCCTGTTGCAGGCGCGGCAATTGACAGTGGCATGCTGGCTGGCATAGAGGGGTTTTACCGGAGTACCTTGCAGAGGCCGGGGTGATAATTTGAAGCGCTTTGAATGGGATGTAAATGAGGACATTATTGATCTCTGGCAGAACTCAATCGAGTAATGATACTTCGATTCTGATGAGTTGCCAAGCCCCTGTTTGTCCTGCTGGAAAATTGATATCTGCTGTTAAATTATCCGTTGAGCGCTGTCTTTTTTGCGCAGATTATCCATCATGCAAATCTGGCAGGTTGGCGGAAATTTGCTGTTATAGATAACGAGGGTGTCGCCATGACAGCTTTCACAATACTGCAGGGCGGCTAAACCGATTTTAAGTGCTTGAGCGATAACCCAGGCTTCGCTGAAATTCGCAGGGCGCACTTTGCCATAAGGCCTGCGTTCACGAATCTGGTTAGGGAAGGTTTGACAAAAAAAATCCCAGGCAAAAATGATGGCAGGCACATCCATTTTAGTCCTGATATCGACTTGGCTGGCACTGCGATAAAGCGATGTAAACAACGATAGGTACAGGAATGATTCCCTAACTTGAGGAATGGCATCGATGGCTGGCAGCAATCCCGACTTTGGACTTTCACCGTGGTGGATGGCACGATAAATATTGCGAATTTCCGGTAAGCTGATGCTGTTAATAAGTTGACTGACATAGGATGTTCTTAGTTTTCGTTTGAGCAGTTCATAAGCCAAGCACTTGTTTTGAAGTTGCTCTTCATAGGATAAATCTTGATCTATCATGACTTGCTGCCGGGTTTACCCAAAAACATCCGCAAGCGACGTGCTCCTTGTTCAAAGTGTTCGTTGCCCACAGGTTCGTTACCTAAGAAGGTCGGCCAGGAACTGACGGGAAATCGGGGGGCAAAATTGAGCACATCGCTGCGTGCCAGTGCTTTCAACTGGTCAACCGGCATTTTAGACAAAATGTTAACCGCTTCCGGCGTTAAGCCCAGGCTAACCATGGCTTGTTGGGTACGACCGGATTGAATTAACTCATGGGCCAAGATTAGATAGTCCAGATTCAGGTTATAGATATTGTTATTCATCGCGCTAACCCAATTAGAGCACTGCCCGGATTTGATCGGCAACGGCCAATACCTTTCGACCATAAGCGATTGCCGCACTGACATTCTGCCAACTGTGATAGCGGCCTATCCCTAAAACCAGATTGTTGGGAGCGGACTGGATTGCTTCCGCTAATACTAAAGCACCAATTTGTAGATTGGTGACAGGATTAAGCAATTGCTCGGGCTTTTCGACTCGATATCCCTGCCAATGTAGATTGATTTGCATGAGTCCTACATCAATATTGCGACTGCCTTCGGCAAGGGTTTTATTTAAGAGAGTCTGTGCTTCCTGTTGGGAGGCAGGGATAATCGATTTACCGGATTTGTTGATGGCCCAAGGCCATGGAGTTACCTGGTGATTGGTAATGCTTTTGGCAGATTCAACCAGGGCAACGGCGTATAAAATGTAAGGATCCAGTTGATGACGGTGGGCTATTTGCCACCAGAGTGTGTTATGAAGATGGTTGGTGAAAGGCGCTGTTCTTTTTTGGGTAGTTGCAACAATAGAATTTTTTAGTAGATGGTTTTTCTCAAGCGCCCAGCATGATTCGCCAAAAATAATAACGCACAAACAGAGTAAAGCTGAAGTAGCAATTTTGGTTGTTTGTCGCATACGCCGAATCTGCCAAGTTTCAACAAAGTGTGGGTTCGACGATTGATAGTAGTTTTGTAAATTAGTGTTCAACATGGCAGACAAGCATTATAGATAATGATGTCAGTCTACTGGATTGATACCATTTCTATACGTTCGAAAAACGACCGTTTACATCCTTTTTAGGAAACTTGATTGAATTGATACTATTCAATACCAACGTTATTAATTTGTTGAAAATGCGCGAATACATCGGAGTCTAATTGCTACTTGATAAACGAGAGGGTAAATCTTATTTTAAAGCGGGTATGAGACTGGATGTTTAATCCGAGTGACTTCAAGGTATTTTAGGTCCAGATTTTTCTCGATGTAATCATTGGCAGGGGAGGGGAAGCCAGTCGCGACTTTACCACTGAATAAGAGGAAACGCATCACACAAAGCTGTAGTGTTGCTAATAGCACAGTAAAAGCAGTCATGGGCATAGGTACTCGGTAAGGGCAAAGAATATATTTAATGTTTTCTTTTTGTTCTCTTTTTTATTGCATCTTAGTTTATTTTTGCTAAAATGACAAAAAACTTAAAGAAGATCGAGATACCACCACCTATGAGTGTATTAACCCGGCGACAACGAGAGATTTTCAATTTTCTTCGTGACAACACCGACAGTTTTTCTCGTCCGCCCAGCCTCGATGAGCTCTGCGCTGCGCTTGGTATGGCCTCGCGCGGCTCTTTGTACAAGCACATTATGGCGTTGATTAAAGCGGGTCTGGTAGAACCTTTTGCCGGGAATAAACAAGGCGGTGTTCGCCTGACGACCTCTCAAGTACAGAGCGATGATTCTATTACTGAGCAAGGTCTACCTTTTGTCGGTTCAATTGCCGCCGGTAAGCCGATTGAAGCATTAGCAACCGTCAGCTACATGACCGTCCCGGATGTACTGAAAACCGATAAATCCTGCTATGTGTTGCAGATTAAAGGCGACTCCATGATTGAGGCCGGTATTTTTGATGGCGACTGGGTGGTTATAGAGCAACGTGACTATGCAAGTAACGGGGAGATAGTGGTCGCCTTGATCGACAACGCCGAAGCCACCCTGAAATACATTGAGCAGGCTGCCGAGCAAGTGTTGCTGCTACCTGCCAATGCCAATATATCAGTGTTGTCTTATCGTCCCGAACAAGTTGTAATTCAGGGTGTGTTAGTCGGGCAAATGCGTAGTTACCGGTCACATTAAGTACATTCATATAACGAGGAGAAGAACCATGGCACAAAGAATTCACATGCACGATCAGGTCTTTAATAAAGTTGACGATATTATGAGGCATTACAAAAAAAAGCCGGTAGAGCACTTGGTGCAACGAGTAAAGCACTTTATTAAACATACTTTAGTTATTTGAAAGAGGTGTTGGCGCATGCCAATAGTTGATAGAGACTACAGAATGCTACTTTTTTATTCTCGGATAACCTCCTTGTCTCTTTCCCGTATTGTAAACAAGGTGTCTTTGAAACAATATGTGACTATCCATAAATGAACGAACAACATTAAAAAATTTACTATGGAGTTTTTGAGAATTTTATGTAGCGTCACACAATTTGTCTCATGAGTCACATACACCTTTTTAATATGGCATGAATAGCGTTAGTGTCAAAATGATAGAAATCAAAAACATTGAAAATAACTCATCACTAAATTACACTAAGTGAAATTTAGTGATGAGTTATTTTCAATGCAACCTATACGGCGTTTAATGCAAAGCTTGGCTCAGTTAGCTGGTCCCGAGCATTATCTTTTTACTCCTGATGACTTGAGGGCTATTTTGCCTGATCTGACGGAATCGGCTTTTAATACGCTTTTAAGCCGTGCTACCAAGCAATGTCACTTGATCAGATTATGCCGAGGGCTCTATCTTTTTGATAAAGTTGCACCCATTACCGGACTTTTATTGTTTCATGCCGCAGCAAGATTACGTGCAGATTATTTAAATTATATTAGTCTGGAAACTGTACTTAGTGATTCGGGCGTTATTTCTCAAATACCGATCAATCGAATTACCGTTATGTCATCAGGACGGAGTAGTGTAATTTCTTGTGGTCGGTGGGGTTCGATTGAGTTTGTTCATACCTGTCAAAAGCCTCAGGAACTCGTTGGTCAAATATATTATGACACTCGCTGCAAGCTTTGGCGTGCCAAGGTGCCCCAAGCGTTGCGTGATATGCGGGCAACCCATCGTAGTACAGACTTGATAGATTGGAGTGTTGCCAATGGGCTTGTTTGATCAATTGGTCGATGAGGCATTGAAGAATCAGCAAGAGTTAGCGCCACTGCGCATGGTGGTCGAGAAAGAACTGCTACACCACGATATTTTGCGGGTGTTAAGTCAATCAGGCATGTTGGCTCAACTCACCTTTATTGGTGGTACTTGTTTACGCGCATGTTATGGCTCTAATCGACTCAGTGAAGATCTTGATTTCACGGGAGGTGCCAACTTTAATCGGGATAGTTTGACAGCTATGGCAGACGTATTGGTAACGAAAATGATGGCCAAATACGGTCTTGAAATTACAGTGAGTGAACCAACTCGAGATGTAGGTAACGTTGATACGTGGAAGTTGAAGGTGCAAACGCGACCGGGGTGTAAAGATCTACCGGCTCAGAGAATCAATATTGATGTGTGTGCTATTCCAAGTTATCAACCACGCCCTATGCTTTTATTAAACCCCTATGGCGTTGAGATGGGTACCAGTGGTTTAATTCTGCAAGTTGAAAGCCGGGAAGAAATTTTTACTGACAAGCTTTGTGCCTTTGCACTTCGACCCAACCGAATTAAGAATCGTGATTTATGGGATATAGCCTGGTTATATCAACAAGGTGTAAAACCACAAATGGACTTAATTCCAGTAAAGCTAGCAGACCATAAAAGTGATCCTCAGCAGTTTTTGGATCTGTTTGACAAGCGTTGTGCATTACTCAAAACAGATTCCAAGGTAGCGTTAGAGTTTAGAAAAGAAATGCGACGTTTTTTACCTTCTGAATTGGTCACTCAAACTGCAGATCAGCAAGTCTTTTGGGATTTTCTGACTAACCTTATCAATGACTTATCCTCGCAAATTCGGCATTTTTTATTAGAAGAGAGGCTTGTCTCCGGATTTCAGATGTAAAGCTTAATTCGAGTCATGAAGCGAGTTGTTCAATTAAGATATCGACAAGGCATTTGAAGCTATTTAGCTTGGAAAAGACATAACAATTGACGCGATTTTTATAAATACTGTCATATAACTGATTTAAGTGGCGCGAAAAAAATATTGTGTGCCAAATAAAATGGCGCGATACTGCATCTCACGACACAAAAAGGTAAGTGAATGCCAAAAATTTTTTCACTTCAAGAAGATACTTTTGGACGTGACATTCTTAATCGCCTGCTCATTGATTTTTCGTGGGCATCTTCTGTACTGGAAGGAAATAATTATAGTCGATTAGACACAGAGAGGCTGATCAAGTTTGGTCAAGCAGCTGAAGGTAAGGATGCAATGGAAACCCAGATGATCTTAATCACAAATCTGCCATTGAATATCTGGTGCTTGATACCGAGTACGCTGGCGTTAACCCGGAAACTATTATTGTTTTGCATGCCTTTCTTTCCGATGGGCTGATGCCCGACCCGATGACCTGTGGTCAGGTTCGCAATCGCGCAGTGGATATCGGTGGTAGTGTCTATCTGAAATGGTTTATAAAATCGACTATTAGATATTAGATATTAGATATTAGATGGCGATTATTTTACTTATGGGAATGGCAGTTAATGGGATGTATTATTTCCAAATTATTAATAACTTGATGTTCAAGTTTTTAATTCTTGATTTTAGAGAAATCCATTGAATAAAGCCTTATTTAGTCTCTGGGTTTAGGCCCCTCATTCTGAGAGACTGGAAAACTTGATGAGGTCGATGGCGTAAGTAGGCGTTTCAATTGGAAGGCGGATAAAGCCGTGATGCAAATAGAAGGCTTCTGCCTCGTAGGAAATGGCGTGAACGATCAGAAGGCGAGCAGATACTTCCTGAGCAGCACGGGCAGACCTTTGTACAGCATCATTCAACAAGGCTTTGCCTAAGCCTTCGCCTTGCCATTTTTTATCGATGGCTAAGCGTCCAAGAATGACCGCCGGAATTTGTCGGGGCATATTCCGGCGCATAGAGCCAGTAACGTCCTGATTAAGAATCTGGCCCATGCAAATAGCGAAGTATCCTATTACCTTAAGCGAACCCTGTGGACAAACGACATAGGTTCTGCTTGCTCCCGTCGCCATATTATCAAGTGCTCGATCTCGTAACCAGCTATCTAACGCTTCCTCACCTGATTGGAAGTCTTCTAAATCGTGACTTGTGGTTAGATAAGCAGGTGAGCAAAGCCTTTTGTTTTCACTCATGCGACCACGGATATTTAGTTGCAATCAAACGCTTCATGCCGTCAATTTGTTCTTGTGATGCAGGCGTGTCTAGTAAGCCCAAGATTTTTTGAAATGCTTGGTTATCAACATAAATGGAGGTTTGATCAAGAATTACGTTCTTAGCCTCTTTCAGTGCAGATGCCATCATGAATTGTGAGCGGTTCAAACCAAGCAATTCGACTGCTTGGTCAATAAGCAATTTATCATGGGCACGGGCACGCAAGTGGATATTTACTTCGGCAGTGGCGTGTTGCGTTTTCATTGGCTTGTATCTGTTGAATAATTGGTTAATGTAAAATTAGTCTAATGTGTTGCTTTTGTCAACACAATAAATCAGGTGGTTATCGTCAACTGACTGAACAGAGCAATTGTCGCAGAACAGCCAGCACAAAATCCCGAAATTGATGATTGGTATAACTTGATGTTAAAATTTTTTTGGCTTGACTGAGGCGATCTAGATAAATCGAGGAATTTTCGTCAATGCGTTCAGGTGCAATATCATAGATGCTTAGCTGTAAGGTCTTATTTAAAATCAAGAATTAAAAACTTGAACATCGAGAATAAAGCAAATTTATCCCGCGATTGTAATATTGTTATCGATTATATCTACTCGTAGTCATTCTTATCTAAGCTAAAAGTGAATTTTTCTATTTCTGTATTCAACTCTCCATGAATTGCTATGTGTAGTAAATTTGTCACTACGTTGTAATTAGTATGGAGTAGAATGTAGTAAATATGTAGTAGATCAGAGCTTGGCGAGATCTGTAACTAATTGAATATTAAGTAATTTTTAATGTTTTTGCTTGTCTGGGGGACAAGGGGTCACAGGTTCAAATCCTGTCGTCCCGACCAATTGAAACAATGACTTACAAAATATGTGATTTGTTAAAAAGAGAAATTTCCCTTTTCGGGTACTCATACGGGTACACTTTAGAGAGTTATTGCCGATTATCACTAGATTTAAATTATCCCTTTCTTATCGGCAACCTTTGCCGGTCATAACTAAAAAGCCCCACTGACTTACATCAAGCCAGTGAGTAATCATCCGAATTTTTAAAGAGCAGTGCTAACCTTTAAACAGACTCAAGCCGTAATTGCTTTAATACCCTGCTTGTAGACTCCAAACGAGAACTGGTTAACCGTGCTAATAATGTGACGATACCTATATCAAATTGCCCTCTTATTATCTCAGGGGTGCCATTAGTGGCACGTATTAACCCCAAGCTAACCATCATATCAATTGCAAATTTTACCTTGTCAACCAATGTTTGAGAGATGACACGTATAAGAGCTTGTGTAAGCGCCTGATTCTCTTTTACCATTACTTGCACCAAAGCACTGTCTACACCTTGTAAACATCTACGCGGAACAAACGTTATACGGCAGTCATTAACGGCTTGGTATATGTTGGTTGTGGGGGATGTGCGGATAAACCCGCCACTGGTTACCATATTGATAATGTAATCGGCACCCGATTCAGACACAGCGACAACACCGGATAAGATTAAACCAGCACCATCTTGTAAGTGTATCCCGTCGCCACTTCTGATAGTCCTAGTCTTGGCATAGGCATGGTTCTTTATTAAAGCGGTCAAGCTACACATAATTTTTTAATTTTCATTTTGAATTAACATTAGTGTCCGGCGTCAACTATCCTGTCCGGCTGACGTCAATTACCTTGGCCGGTTTTGATTAAAAAACGGGTTACTTTTTTAAGCTCTGTTTTTTACGATAACTTTCTCCTTCGATTTCAATAATGGTGGCGTGATGGATAATGCGATCAATAGCCGCGACAGTCATCATGGTGTCAGGGAAGATTTGATCCCATTGGCTGAAGGGTTGGTTAGAGGTGATGATTAAGCTCCCACTTTCATAACGATGTGCGATGAATTCAAATAATACCTGGGTTTCAGCATCGTTTTTTTTAACATAGCCGATATCATCAACAACCAGAACCTGATATTTATCCAGTCGTGTCATCGCTGTCATTAAATTCAGATCCCGCTTGGCTTGCTGTAGGCTTTGAACGAGTGCCACCGCTGAGAACCATTTGACGCGAACTTTCTGCTCTATTAACTGACCAGCAATGGCCGCAGCAATATGCGATTTACCGATACCCGAAGGTCCGAGCAATAAAACGTTTCCAGCATCATGAGCCCAGTCAGTCTGGTCTTTCAGCCCAATAACTTGTTGTTGAACGGATGCGCTGAGTTCAGGTAGAATGAGATTGGCAAAGCTTTTCCCTGGCGGTAAGCCTGCTTCTCGCGTCCATTTTTGCACCCGCTTTTGATAACGATCTGCCGCTTCCTGTTCACAAAGTCCCGATAAATAACGGATATGACCATAACCCTTGTCAATAGCCTGCTCCTGATGGCTTTGATAATGCCAGCTAAAGGCCGGCAGTTTAAGTTCTTTCAATAATAAGTCGATAGTTTCAGGCATGACCAACAGCCTCCATACGATGCCAGTTGCCCTGCAACAAATGATCATAGCTGTTTAAATTATGTTGTCGTGCGGGAATGGTTGGTACGGTTTGTTTACCTAAGTAACGCTCTTGTAAGACCTTGAGGGTAGGCAGCGGTTTATTGTTATCAACCAAGGCTATTAACTCATTGCCTAAGCGTTCTTCACAATCATGATCCATAGCGATACGCAGTACACTAACTATCCATTTGCAGGCCTCTCTGGACTGAAACTGTTGATCACAGTTAAGCCACAATTTTCGATACGTCTCCGTGGGCAATAACTCATCCCTGAACTGTAAAAACCGGAACGCCTGCGGTTTAGCGGATAGACTATGAATAACATGTCGATAATCAATGCAACGACCCCGCCCCCTGCGTCAGAATAGTTGTCGCCTCAACTTTTAAGAAAAAATAAAATTTGAGAGTAGAAATGAAAAAATATAAAAGGTATTCAGTAGGCTTCAGAGAGCAGGCCCTGGTAAAAGTATACAATCGTAGTAATGACCAATCAGTTCAGTCCGTCGCAAACGAATTGAATATCCATTTAACAACCTTGAAGGCTTGGATGAAACAGAAGGAACAGGACGTCAAACTTGCACCGCTAAAATCAAAGCGTCCCGAAGATTGGAGCTCTGAAGAACGCTTTACTGCTTTACAAAAAACCTATAATTTGATCGGTGAAGACTTAAATGCCTGGTGTCGTGAACGCGGCGTTTTTATTCATCAGTTGGAACAATGGAAAGCTGATTTCTGCCGCCAGGATGACTTAGTAGACAAGCGTGAAGAAGCGCGGGTCCTGCGTATATTGAAAGAAGAAGTCCAAAGCCTTGAGCGCAATTTATTGCGTAAAGACAAAGCCTTAGCAGAAGCCGCAGCGCTGTTGGTACTGCAAAAAAAGTTCCGGGCGCTCTTGGGGGGGAGGTCGAATCGAATGACTGGCCACGAAGAGCGCGAACAAGTGATTGCTTTACTTAATGAATCAGTAACTGCGGGAGCACGTCAAGCTAAAGCCTGTGAAGTATTAGGACTTAGTGAGCGTACCTTACAACGCTGGCAGACAGGTGAGACGATTCACTGCGATCAACGCCCCTTGCGTGACTATCAACCGCCACACAAACTAACAGCAATCGAGCGTGCCGAGGTGCTGATCGTCGCTAATTCAGATGAATTTGGTCATCTGCCACCGAGTCAGATCGTGCCACGACTGGCCGACCAAGGTAGCTATCTGGCGTCTGAGTCGACCTTCTATCGCATCCTGCGCGAGGAAAAACAGCTTACCCATCGGCGTAGCGAACGTCCGGCTCAAACACGAACAAAGCCACGCGCGGCATGTGCTACAGCACCTAATCAACTGTACAGTTGGGACATTACTTATCTGCCATCACTGATCCGTGGACAGTTTTTTTCTATCTATCTGTATCTATTTGTTGATATTTTCAGCCGAAAGATCGTCGGTTGGCAGGTGTATGAAGAAGAAAACAGCGCCTTGGCTGGCGAATTGTTACGTGATCTCTGTCATCGTGAAGGGATACAGGCAGAACAGCTTATCCTGCATTCTGACAACGGCAGTCCGATGAAGGGATCGACTATGCTGGCGACCTTGCAACAACTGGGTGTCATGCCTTCGTTTAGTCGGCCATCGGTTAGCAACGATAATCCGTACTCAGAATCGTTGTTTAAGACCTTGAAATATCGTCCTAACTATCCGCTAAAGCCGTTCGCCGATGTTACGGAAGCGCGTCAGTGGGTCACAAGCTTAGTGGAATGGTACAACCATGAGCATCGTCACAGCGCTATTCGGTTTATTACTCCAGCGCAACGCCATGAAGGCTTGGACGACAAGCTTCTGGATAACCGTAAAGTCGTCTACGAAGCAGCACGTGCTAAACATCCGCAACGCTGGACTGGAAGTTCCCGTAATTGGGAAAAAATCCAGACAGCCCACCTTAACCCAGACAAGGTCTAAACAAAAAAATGCTACCAAGGAAGTGATTATTTAGAAAACAAACCAGAGTAAGATTTAACCGTCGAGGCGACAACTACATTGACAATTACCGCCCGTGGGGATGAACCGTTCCTGGAATGGTTGTTGAGAAGGTGTCATTGGCGTTCCCCACACCCGTGGGGATGAACCGCAGCACGGCAGCTTGCAATTTATTCAGTGCCAGCGTTCCCCACACCCGTGGGGATGAACCGTATTATTTCAAAACACAAGGCGATGCTGAAAA
The DNA here is from genome assembly GCF_022788635.1 of Methylobacter sp. S3L5C. Lineage (NCBI taxonomy): Bacteria > Pseudomonadati > Pseudomonadota > Gammaproteobacteria > Methylococcales > Methylococcaceae > Methylobacter > Methylobacter sp. S3L5C. The sequence continues at coordinate 3,188,865 of NZ_CP076024.1, forward strand.
GCGTTCCCCACACCCGTGGGGATGAACCGAAATTAAACGACCTTGGGTTGTCAAAATTAAGAGCGTTCCCCACACCCGTGGGGATGAACCGATCACAAACTTTTAAGCAAACGCGAATCTCGGGCGTTCCCCACACCCGTGGGGATGAACCGGCCACAACAGATCAGGTCAATTTATCATCCGGGCGTTCCCCACACCCGTGGGGATGAACCGGAACCACCATGCCACAACCCACACTTGAAGAAGCGTTCCCCACACCCGTGGGGATGAACCGGGTGCGAATGGTACACGCAAGCAATTTGTTCAGCGTTCCCCACACCCGTGGGGATGAACCGACACTTATCGAGAAGTCCAGACGCATCAAGGGGCGTTCCCCACACCCGTGGGGATGAACCGATGATCGGTAATTGTCAATGTAGTTGTCGCCTCGACGGTTAAATCTTACTCTGGTTTGTTTTCTAAATAATCACTTCCTTGGTAGCATTTTTTTGTTTAGACCTTGTCTGGGTTAAGGTGGGCTGTCTGGATTTTTTCCCAATTACGGGAACTTCCAGTCCAGCGTTGCGGATGTTTAGCACGTGCTGCTTCGTAGACGACTTTACGGTTATCCAGAAGCTTGTCGTCCAAGCCTTCATGGCGTTGCGCTGGAGTAATAAACCGAATAGCGCTGTGACGATGCTCATGGTTGTACCATTCCACTAAGCTTGTGACCCACTGACGCGCTTCCGTAACATCGGCGAACGGCTTTAGCGGATAGTTAGGACGATATTTCAAGGTCTTTAAACAACGATTCTGAGTACGGATTATCGTTGCTAACCGATGGCCGACTAAACGAAGGCATGACACCCAGTTGTTGCAAGGTCGCCAGCATAGTCGATCCCTTCATCGGACTGCCGTTGTCAGAATGCAGGATAAGCTGTTCTGCCTGTATCCCTTCACGATGACAGAGATCACGTAACAATTCGCCAGCCAAGGCGCTGTTTTCTTCTTCATACACCTGCCCAACCGACGATCTTTCGGCTGAAAATATCAACAAATAGATACAGATAGAAAAACTGTCCACGGATCAGTGATGGCAGATAAGTAATGTCCCAACTGTACAGTTGATTAGGTGCTGTAGCACATGCCGCGCGTGGCTTTGTTCGTGTTTGAGCCGGACGTTCGCTACGCCGATGGGTAAGCTGTTTTTCCTCGCGCAGGATGCGATAGAAGGTCGACTCAGACGCCAGATAGCTACCTTGGTCGGCCAGTCGTGGCACGATCTGACTCGGTGGCAGATGACCAAATTCATCTGAATTAGCGACGATCAGCACCTCGGCACGCTCGATTGCTGTTAGTTTGTGTGGCGGTTGATAGTCACGCAAGGGGCGTTGATCGCAGTGAATCGTCTCACCTGTCTGCCAGCGTTGTAAGGTACGCTCACTAAGTCCTAATACTTCACAGGCTTTAGCTTGACGTGCTCCCGCAGTTACTGATTCATTAAGTAAAGCAATCACTTGTTCGCGCTCTTCGTGGCCAGTCATTCGACCTCTCCCCCCAAGAGCGCCCGGAACTTTTTTTGCAGTACCAACAGCGCTGCGGCTTCTGCTAAGGCTTTGTCTTTACGCAATAAATTGCGCTCAAGGCTTTGGACTTCTTCTTTCAATATACGCAGGACCCGCGCTTCTTCACGCTTGTCTACTAAGTCATCCCTGCGGCAGAAATCAGCTTTCCATTGTTCCAACTGATGAATAAAAACGCCGCGTTCACGACACCAGGCATTTAAGTCTTCACCGATCAAATTATAGGTTTTTTGTAAAGCAGTAAAGCGTTCTTCAGAGCTCCAATCTTCGGGACGCTTTGATTTTAGCGGTGCAAGTTTGACGTCCTGTTCCTTCTGTTTCATCCAAGCCTTCAAGGTTGTTAAATGGATATTCAATTCGTTTGCGACGGACTGAACTGATTGGTCATTACTACGATTGTATACTTTTACCAGGGCCTGCTCTCTGAAGCCTACTGAATACCTTTTATATTTTTTCATTTCTACTCTCAAATTTTATTTTTTCTTAAAAGTTGAGGCGACAACTATTCTGACGCAGGGGGATGATGCTGACAGGGTTCGGTGTGCGATTCTTGCGTTCCCCACACCCGTGGGGATGAACCGACATTGCGTGGTCGGGACTATATGTTCAGGGCGCGTTCCCCACATCCGTGGGGATGAACCGATATAGATAGAAATTTAGCACATAAAGCGATTGTGCAAGGTATTTTAAAGGAGAAAAAAAGTGTCTAGTCAAATTGATTACCAAGTATTGCTTGAAACTATTGTTATGACAGCTAAGAATGCCGCCCAATCAGCGAAAGAGCGGAAGGATGAGGCAATGTTGTTTGCCTACTACGATATTCTGCAGTTAAGACCCAAGCCGATATTATGGAGGTACCGCTTGATAAAATTGGAATGCAAGACGTTAATTTAGACGATTTAGTAAAGGCAACTGTTGATATTGCCAAACAAAAGCACGCGCGTTCCCCACATCCGTGGGGATGAACCACAGAGTAGCGAATCTGCGTTATTCATAGACTTACATCCCACGCCCTCAATTAACCGTTTACTTTCAAACCAGATAAAAAATAAGAGCCTGATTAGACACAGTGAGTAACGCACAGGTATTATGGAGTAATTTTTTTGGTCAAAAAAAACGATTACAGTTGATTTATGAGTTATTTATAGCTCGATTGATTATTTGCTTCTATTAACCTTATCAAACTATCGCTTTTATGAACGTAATACATGGGGCCTGGATTCCCAAAGACACTCAAGATTTTATGCAAGTGGGAGATTTTTACCTGTGGGTAGAAAGTGACGAGGTTGGGGGTACAGCAAACCTAACGTTGCACCCCCAACATTTGCCTCAAAAGCTTTGTTTGGAATTTTTAAAAAATGAGTTGGCACTCGGTTTGGTGGATGCAGGGCAGGGGGCATTAATATCGCTGCAGTTGCCTACCTTTGCCGGTAAGCCCTTGCCGTCACCGGAGTTACAGTATAGTGAAGTTGATGACACGGTGACACTGCAGAGCTGGCAGGTTTACGCTTATCCGTTGTCAGCCCCGCTGAAAGCGATTAATAATATTCATTTTTTGTGTTGTTTTCAGGTCAGTAATAGCCGTATCGGTAGTGATTTTTTGTTTTGGTATTACTTTAGCCAATCGTTAAAACAAATTTTGGCTAAAGATCAGTATATTCCTTTGTTGTTGAGTAAAAAATCAGGAGCAAAAATTGAGTTGTATCGGCGCTGGCAATTGGTATCAAGCAACTATGAAAGCTTGATACAAACAGCCATTACGCAAATGCCGCTGGCGTGTAGTCAACAACACCAGCCCGAATCGTTGTTACGGCATTTTGCCGAAGTGGTTATTGATGAACTTCTTACTATCGCAGCGCTGGAGATGCCGCAGATTTTTACTAAAAAAATTCAGGGTGATTTTTTAGAAACTATTCTGTTGCATAAACATTCCGCAGAGTTGATTGCAATCCGTCCAGAGATACCTGATGACTTTATTTACTGGCAGCAATGGCAGCAAAAACTGTTGGGAACCCAAGCACTGAGTACTTTGCATATGGGGTTTCAGTTGCTTGAAGCGGATGCCACCGCGATTGACCAGTGGCGTTTGGTGTTTTTTCTATCATCCCTCAACGATCCTTCGCTTAAACTGGATTTGGCTGATTTTTGGGCAGATAAAGATCACTTTCATGAGTTGTTACAGCAACAGTTTGGATTGGCGATAGAGCAGCAGATTTTAATTAACTTGGCACAAGCGGCACGTATTTATCCCAAATGCTGGCAGGGCATGGAAGGCGCTGAGCCGGATAGTGTGCAGTTGACCATGAATGAAGCTTTTGAGTTTTTAAAAGAAAGCGCCTGGATTTTGGAAGATGCCGGTTTCAAAATTATTATTCCGGCGTGGTTAACGCCCAAAGGTCGGCGCCGGGCGAAAGTTCGGTTGCGTTCTGGTGGTAAAGTCAAGTCTGCACCTGCCAGTGGGCAAGCTTATTTCTCGATGGAGACGCTGACAGATTATCACTACGAGTTGGCTATTGGTGATGAAACGCTGACCCCTGAAGAATGGCAACAATTGATAGATGCCAAAGCACCGTTGATTTACTTTCGCGGTCAATGGATGGAATTGGACCGGGATAACATGCAAGACATGCTGGCCTTTATACAGCAGCAAAATATGTCTGTCCCTGAGTTGTCGGTACAGGAATTATTAAAAAAATTAGCCGAAGACGCTGACAGCTTTGAACTGGATGTACATGACAGCCTCGCACAAATGTTGGCCAAGTTATCTGATAACAGTCAGTTAGAACTCATCGATAATCCGGCGGGGCTTAATGCAGAGCTACGCGATTATCAAAAGCGTGGTGTGGCATGGTTACGTTATCTGGAAAACTTGGGTTTAAACGGTTGTCTGGCCGATGATATGGGGCTTGGTAAAACCATGCAAGTGATTAGTTTGTTGGTCATGGAGCGCGAGCAAACAAAACCAGGTCCTACGCTACTGATTGCGCCCACGTCGGTTATTGGCAACTGGCAAAAAGAAATTGAAAAGTTTGCCCCGCAGTTGACCACGTTAATTCATCATGGTAGTGACCGTGAACAAGCGGTCGATGCTTTCAAACAACGCTGTCTACAGCATGATTTGATGATTACGTCTTACACGCTTGCCCGTAAAGACAGTAAATTACTGGGTGCCTTGCACTGGCATCGGGTGGTATTGGATGAAGCGCAAAATATTAAAAACCCCAAGTCGGCACAAACCAAGGCTATTTTAAAGCTCAACGGTGATACACGTCTGGCCTTAACGGGTACGCCGGTAGAAAACCGCTTAATGGATTTATGGTCTATTTTTAATTTTCTTAATCCGGGTTATTTAGGTAAACAAACTCACTTTCGTAAAAGCTATGAATTACCGGTACAGCGTGATAATGACCAGCGCCAGTCGGCTATCTTGAAAAGGCTGATCCAGCCTTTTATTTTGCGGCGTTTGAAAACAGACAAAGCGATTATCAAGGATTTACCCGATAAAATCGATAACAAGATTTATTGCAATCTTAGCAAAGAACAGGCGTCCCTTTATGAAGTGGTTGTTCAAGATGTGGTTACCCAGTTAGAAGCGGCTGAGGGTATTCAACGTCAGGGTTTAATGCTGTCGACTTTGATGAAATTGAAACAAATCTGTAATCATCCGATGCAGTTTTTACAAGATGGCAGTGCATTTACTCCGGAACGCTCACACAAGCTTGAGCGTATCAGCGAAATGCTTGAAGAAGCGATGGCACAGGGCGATAGTGTTTTGGTGTTTACCCAATTTACTGAAATAGGTGAAAACCTGTCGCGTTATCTGGCAAAAGAAAAACATTACAAAACCCATTACTTGCATGGTGGCACGCCACGTAACAAACGCGAATTGATGATCAGTGATTTTCAAGATCCGGATACCAGCCCTGCCGTGTTTATTTTATCGCTCAAAGCCGGTGGTGTGGGTATCACCTTAACCCAAGCCAATCATGTGTTTCATTTTGATCGTTGGTGGAATCCTGCGGTTGAAAATCAGGCGACTGATCGGGCCTTTCGTATCGGCCAGAAAAAGAATGTTTTTGTGCATAAATTTGTAACGTTGGGGACTCTGGAAGAGCGTATCGACCAAATGATCAGCGACAAGCAAAAAATGGCCGACAGCATTGTTGGTAATGATGAAAGTTGGCTAACCAAGCTGGATAATCAAGCATTTAAAGAACTTATTGCACTCAATAAACACAGCATTATGGAAGACTGATATGAGTACTCATGCAAAAACCTGGTGGGGACAGCAATTTATAGCTGCCCTGGAAGATTTTACCGACAGTGGACGCCTGGCGCGTGGGCGTTCTTATTCTACCGACAATCGTATCAAGCAATGGCTATTGCAAAAAGGTACAGTCGAGGCAAAATTGCGCGGGAATATAAATCCTTATTATGGCGTTTATAAGGAGCCGACTTATAAAGTTAGTGTGCAAATGACGCATTTATCCGAGGCACAATGGCAAAAAATAATTCAAAAACTTAGCCAACGCGCCAGTTTTATTGCCAGATTATTGCTCAATGAAATACCGGAAAATATTGAAACGGTGTTTGCCGATGTGGGTGTGCACTTACTGCCCAATGATTATAAAGATTTTAACGTGTCCTGTGACTGCCCCGATTATGAGGTCCCCTGTAAACATATTGCCGGTGCTTGTTACCGCTTGGCGGGTCAACTGGATCAGGACCCGTTTCTGTTATTTGAAATGCGTGGACTTGCACCCGAAAAATTATTACAGGAATTGGCGTTATCACCTTTAGGTAAAGTGTTAAGCGAAGCCAAAAGTAGCGAGGCTACTGAATTAGTGCCGGTAACCAGTTTTTACACCCGACCGGTATTGACAGCGTTGCCTCAGGAAATCCGCTTAGAAGACTTTTGGCAGGGACAGCAGCCGTTACCAAAAAGTCTGGAACCGGGCCAAGCGGCGATTATTCCCGCTATGTTAATTAAAAAAGGCGGTGATTTTCCTGGGTTTTGGCAAAAACAAAACTCTTTTATCGATGTGATGGAAGATTTTTATCTCAGGATGCGCAAAGTTACTTTGAAACGGCTGTGAGTGCAAAAGTCTGCTATAGATCTGGTCAATTAAACAGTGAACCTTAAGATTCAGCTTTTTGTTCTCGGGCTAACAGATTTTGTACGGCAGTCAGTGGTGCGAGGTTTTCGTAGAGCACTTTATACGTTTGCTCAGTGATGGGCATATCTATGCCGTGTTTCCTGGCTAATAATAACGTTTCTTTGGCGGCGGAAATGCCCTCGATTTCCTGGCCAATTTCCTGCATCGCCGTTATTCTGTCCTTACCGAGACCTAATGCCAAACCAAAGCGCCGGTTTCTGGATTGATTGTCGGTACAGGTTAAAATAAGATCTCCCAAGCCTGCCAAACCCATAAAGGTTTCCTGTTTTCCTCCCAGTTCAACACCCAAACGAATGATTTCATTAAGGCCGCGTGTAATTAACGCGGCTCGGGTGTTGGCACCAAAGCCCAAGCCATCAGCGATGCCCGCAGCAATAGCCAGAACATTTTTTACCGCACCACCCACTTCTACTCCCACAACATCGGCACTGGTGTAAGTTCTAAACTGCCCGCCATGTAAAATGTAGGAAAGTTGTTTGGCAAAACCCGGCTGCGATGAGGCTATGGTAATGGCAGTGGGCAGGTTTTCTGCAACTTCGTGAGCAAAGGTAGGCCCTGAAAGAATAGCCGCCGGGGTTTGTGGGCTAAAAATATCAGCAACTATTTCGTGGAGTAATGAACCATCATCAGGATTAAAACCTTTGCTTGCCCACGCTATTTTAATCTCGTTTGATAAGTAGGGTTTAAGTTCAATCAGGGTTTTTTTAAAGGCATGACTAGGCACACAAACCAGTAGCAGTTTGCTAAATGCAGCAACTTCGTTTAAGTCTGAAGTAACGGCAAGAGTGGCAGGAAAATAATGCTCAGGTAAATAGCGTTTATTTTGACGGTCTTTTGCAAGTGCCATCATATGCTCAAGGTTATGTCCCCATAATAGAGTCTGGCAACCATTTCTGGCTGCCAGAAGCGCAAGAGCCGTTCCCCAGGAACCTGCGCCCAGGATAGCTATTTTTTTGTTAATCACACCAATTAATTGATAGTGTCAGAGCCAGGGAGTTGTTGCGGTATTTGTTGTAAATGCTGGGCATACAAGGCATCAAAATTTACTGGTGCCAAAAGCAGTTGTGGAAAACCGCCTTTTGCAACTAGGTCAGAAACGGCTTCGCGGGCGTAAGGGAAAAGAATGTTTGGACAAAAACTGCCTACCATAGGGCCCATTTCTTCATCGGTAAAACCATTCAAAGCAAAAATACCCGCTTGATTGACTTCAACCAGATAAGCTGTTTTATCATTGCTTTTAACAGTAATAGTGACAGTCAGTGCTACTTCGTATAGCGCATTTTCCAAGGGTTCAACGTGAGATCCCAGATTGAAATCAACGGAAGGTTCCCATTTTTCAGTGAATATGGTCGGTGAATTGGGTGTTTCAAAAGACATGTCTTTAGTGTAAATTTTTTGAATAGAGAATTGTTTTTCTATTGCTGTTTGCTCTTCGGCCATAATTAATGTGTTGTTTGAGGTTTTAGTATGCGTGAGTTTTATTAGTATTAATTGCTAATAAAATCATGCGCTTGGGTTGATTTTGGTTTTTTGTTTACTAGTTATTTTTATGGGCAATTTATAGTCGTTTTCCCAAGCATCCATACCGCCGGTAATAACGAAAACTTGCTCAAATCCTGCTTTGGTCAATAGTTTGGCAGCTGATGCCGAGCGAGTACCGGTTTTGCAGGAAATAAGCACAGGTTTGGTTTTATGCTCGGCTATTTTTGCAAGATCTTCCGATAATTTACCTAAAGGCATATTGATAGACTGCTCAATATGATTGTGAATAAATTCAGAGGGTTCGCGAACATCTATAACCAGTGTTTCGCTATCATTCATTTTAGCGACAGCCAGCAACGGTGAAACAGCATCAAATTTCTTAAAGGCGGTGTCAAACAATTCCTGGATCAATAAATAAGTAACAACAGCCAGTGCAAGCGATAATATATAGTGATTTAAAATAAAGTCTAGGTAACGGTCCATTGGATATGTTTTAGGTTAAGTGAAGGTCAAAAGGTTGAAAATAAATTAGCTCTTGGAACAAAAAACATCTCGCATCATTTTAATAAGTAGCAGCATGCGCTCATCATCAATAAAGTAATAAACACGATTGGCTTCTTTTTTTGAGCCGAGAATGTTTTTTTCCCTAAGAATTGATAAGTGCTGGGAAATATTACTCTGGCTGGTTCCTACTTGCTCAACAATATCTTGCACACTGATTGCATTAGTGCCAAGAACGCACAATATTTTTAATCGCAATGGATGTGACATGGCTTTCAGGCAGCGAGCCGCCCTGGCTATGTCGGTGTCATTGTATAAAATGTGTTGGTTTTTAGTTTCCATAGTACTACGTAATGCTACTGGTTTACGGTGTCTTTATCGTCAATAAAGAACTTCCGAAGAATTATTTATACACAACTACTACCAACGTGTATTAATATAATGATTACTTTGCCTGTTTACCCAAACAACAAATTTGACAAAATGATACCTTATTTTGAACCATTTTGGGTAATGGATAATATAATACTGCTTCTAATTTGGATTTATCCAACAGGCGACCCCGATTTTGTTTTTATTATACGGAGATAAATGAAAGATGTTGAACCGACCTAAGCCTTTAGTTTTGCTGATTATTGATGGATTTGGTTACTCATTGGAGCAAGAGAGTAATGCCATTACGATGGCCAATACACCTTGTTGGGATCAGTTACAAAAAGATTATCCCATGACCTTATTGGATTGTTCCGGTCACTCGGTTGGCTTGCCTGATGACCAAATGGGTAATTCTGAAGTGGGGCATATTCATATAGGCACAGGACGATATGTTCCCCAAGATTTTTCCAAGGTGAATGATGCGATAACCGATGGCAGTTTTTATACCAATCCAGTGCTTTGTCGTGCCGTTGATCATGCCAAAGATAAAGGTAAAGCTCTACATATTATGGGCTTGTTGTCACCCGGTGGCGTCCATAGTCACGAAGAGCAAATTTCGGCGATGGTCGAACTGGCAGCAAAACGAGGCTTAAGCAAAATTTATCTGCATGCATTTTTGGATGGCCGGGATGTTCCTCCTAAAAGTGCAACAGCTTCCATTCAATTATTGGAAGCAAAATTTGCTGCACTTGGTGTTGGTCGTATCGTTTCCATAATAGGGCGTTTTTATGCAATGGATAGAGACAATCGTTGGGATAGGGTAAAATCTGCCTACAATTTGATTGTTAAAGGCGAAGCCGGCTTTTTTGTTGATTCTGCCTTGCAAGGATTAGCAACAGCTTACGAAAGAGGCGAGACGGATGAGTTTGTTTTACCGACGGCTGTTGTCGATAGTGAAGGTCAGGCAGTTGTCCTTGATCCTGAAGACTCGGTAGTATTTATGAATTTTCGGGCTGATCGGGCGCGCGAAATTTCTCAGGCAATAACCCTGACAACGTTTGATTCTTTTGATAGAGGCTGCGAACCTTTTCAGGGTTACTTCTGTACTTTAACGGAATACCATCAAGATTTTGGTTATGATATAGCGTTTCCTTCGGTAGACATTAAAAATTGCCTTGGCGAATACTTGTCTGTGCTGGGTATGAAGCAACTGCGGCTGGCAGAAACTGAAAAATATGCGCATGTCACTTTTTTTCTTAATGGCGGTGTTGATACGCCTTTTCCTGGAGAAGACCGGATATTAGTGCCATCGCCAAAAGTTAGAACTTATGACTTACAACCGGAAATGAATGCGGGAGAGGTTACTGATCATTTGGTCGAGGCAATAACCGGCGGTAAATACGATGTCATTATTTGTAATTATGCCAACTGCGACATGGTTGGTCACACCGGCATCATTCCTGCGGCGATTCTTGCTGTAGAGGCTGTTGATAAAGCCTTGCAACGCGTGGTTGATGCGTTAAAGTCTGTTGATGGACAGCTCTTGTTAACGGCTGATCATGGTAATATTGAACAAATGCTTGATAAAGTGACAGGGCAACCGCACACTGCGCATACGACAAACCAGGTGCCGTTGGTTTATGTCGGCGGGCATAAGCCATTAGCTTCTGGTGGTGGTTTATCGGATTTAGCGCCAACTATGCTGGCTATTTTAGGTGTCGAGCAACCCGTTGAAATGACGGGACGATCTCTTATTAATGTTGCTTGATTTGTGAATGAGAAAAAAGCTGTTTTTTGTTTTATTGCTGGGTACTTGGCTTAATCAGGGTTATGCAGAGGATTTGCAGACTAACCCTGAGCTCAACGAGCTTAATAAGGTTGAGTCAGACATTAATGGTGTTACACAGACCTTGCAGCAACTCGCAGAGCAAAAAGATGCTTTGCAGAGCTTGTTGGCCGAAATTGAAAGGCACTATGGTGAAATAGCGGCTTCATTGAAAACATTACAGGGTCAAATTGAGAAAAAACGTGATGGTCTGGACAAAATTCGCGATGATATGCAAGGTTATCAGGCTGAAGTAGATAAGTTAAGCAAGCAATTGGCCGATCAAATAAGAGTTGCTTATGCTATTGGCGAAAAAGAAAAATTAAAGTTACTTCTTAACCAGCAAGATCCGGTTTTATCTAGCCGGATGATGGTTTATTTTAATTATTTCAACAAAGACCGAATAAAGAAACTGACTGATATAGAAAAGGCTGTTCAGCATCTGGACCAGTTGGATCAGCAAAAACAAGCTGAAACCAAGCTGTTGGAACAAGATCTGGAGCGAAAGAAAACAGAGCAAGCGGTTTTTGATGAGGCCAGAAAGCAAAGAAATGATTTGTTAGTGAAAATTGATACCGACTTTTCTTCAAATGAACAACAATTAAGTCAGTTGCAGGAAAGTGAAAACAGACTGAAAAATTTGATGGCTTCTTTACCTGTTACCGAAGCCGAGCTTGCTGTTGATCCCGATCAGTTAATAGCATCGCCTTTATCCGTGGATCAGTCTGCTCAGCCAAAAGTTGATTTCTCTTCACTCAAAGGTAAGTTGTCTTGGCCTGTTAATGGTAAGTTGGCACAAAAATTTGGGAGTGCCCGAACAACCGGTACTTGGGATGGCGTGTTGATTGATGCGAATGAAGGTCAGGAAATTAAGGCTGTTACCGCTGGTAAAGTCGTTTATGCGGAGTGGATGCGTAGTTATGGTTTGTTGCTTATTATTGATCACGGTCAGGGGTATATGACGCTGTATGCCTTTAATCAGAGTCTTTATAAGCAAGCAGGTGATTTTGTAGGGACTGGAGATATTATCGCTTCTGTTGGACAAAGTGGTGGGCGTAGCCAGTCCGGGTTATATTTTGGAATACGCAATAAAGGTGTGCCCATTGATCCGCTTGAATGGTGCCAAAGGTAAGGCGATTTCCTGCGAATAATATACCCAATTTGCTGGTCTTTTTGTTCATTTACTGCGTTGTCAAAATAGTTACGTAGCTAGTTATGCGCCTATTTCTCGGCCTTGTAAATGAACAAAAATCCTGCGCCACTTGGGTATATTTATTCGTGGATATCACCTAAATGGTCTTCAAGCAGTTAGTCGTTTGATGATAATAAATGTAGAAAATTGAGGATTTGGAGTTTTAACGCACATGCTAAAAAAGAAAACTATTTTTATTTTATCCTTAGGGATTATGTTGGGTGTTTTTATGGGTATCTGCGGCAGTGTATTTGCCGAGCGAAGTAATACCGATGTTGCAACCGAAACCGAAGTACTGCCTTATGAGGATTTGCGGACATTTACGGAAATTTTTGGGCGGATAAAAAGAGATTATGTCGAGCCCGTTTCTGATAAAAAATTATTGGAAGATGCTATTAGAGGCATGTTGAGCGGTCTTGATCCGCATTCTGCTTATTTGGTTGCTGAGGAATATCAGGAATTAAAAGAAGGTACTACCGGACAATTTGGTGGTTTGGGTATCGAGGTGACTATGGAAAACGGCTTTATAAAAGTAGTTTCACCTATCGATGATACACCAGCCCAAAAAGCGGGAATAAAAGCCGGAGACCTTATTATCAAATTGGATGATAAGCCGGTAAAGGGCATGTCTTTGGCGGATGCAGTCAAGCTGATGCGTGGTGAGCCTGGTAGTAAAATTGTCCTGACCATTGTTCGTGAAGGCGAAGAAACACCGTTAAAATTAACGTTGGCCCGCGACATTATAAAAGTTAAGAGCGTTAAGAGCAGGATACTGGAAAAAGGCTACGGTTATCTGCGTATTAGCAGTTTTCAATCAGGCACAGGCGATTCTCTAAAAGAAGCACTGGCTGCACTGAAAAAAGAAAACGGCGGTGCATTAAAAGGCCTGGTTCTTGATTTAAGAAATAACCCCGGCGGTGTTTTAAATGCAGCAGTGGAAGTGAGTGATGCTTTTCTAAAAAGTGGTCTCATTGTTTACACGGAAGGACGTATTGAAAATTCAGAGATGCGTTTTAATGCATCACCTGATGATTTGATTGATGGTGCGCCTATCGTGGTTTTGATCAACGGTGGTTCTGCATCGGCATCAGAGATTGTCGCAGGTGCGTTACAGGATCAAAAACGCGCTGTTATCATGGGCGAAAAATCATTCGGTAAAGGCTCAGTACAAACGATATTGCCGACAAGTAATGGTGCAGCAGTAAAAATGACGACAGCTCGCTATTACACGCCTTCAGGTCGCTCAATACAAGCTGAAGGTATTGAGCCTGATGTAACCTTGGCGCGTGTTAAGTTGGAGGCTTTGGGTAAAGGCGATTTTACGCCTGTTAAAGAATCGGATTTGTCGGGTCATTTACAGAGTGGAAAAGGTGCTGTTAATGACAAAAAAGATGGCTTGGATAAAGACAAGGACAAACTGGATGTAGCAGACTATTCCTTGCATGAAGCCTTAAATTTATTAAAAGGCATTAGTATTATCAAGAAATAATTTGTTTGGTATGTTTTAGTCAAAAAAACCGGATTTCAGTTGCCTGAAATCCGGTTTTTTTATGGCTGGTGAAAAGATCTTAACAGCTTACAGCAGCAATTTATCGTCAATTGCGATAAAGCGGTTGGCCGCGTTGATTAGCGATGGGGCGGTCAGTGCCGGTACGCCGTAGACTTCAGTGGTAACAGGGTAAGTGCTGCCTACTTTATTTAACAGCAGATCAAAGTCACCATCGCCGGATAACAAAATAACGATATCCGCTTTTGCGGCATACTCCATTACATCAAGCGTAATACCGACATCCCAGTCGCCTTTGGCAGAACCGTCACAACGCTGTATATAAGGCTTAAGTTTGACTTCAAAACCGATGTTTTTCAGTATTTTTTGAAAGCCCAGTTGCTTGCTGTCACCTTTATCGATGGCATAAGCAAACGCGCCGATAACTGTCCTGTTGGCAGTTGCCTGAGTCCAGAATGCACTGTAGTTAAAATGTCGTTGATAGCTTTGCTTGGTAGTGTAATAAATATTTTGCACATCTACAAAGATGGCGACTTTGTCCATCCTGTTATTTGATAAAAGAGCAGCAGTAATCTGTAGGCGCGTTGATTTTTACCGTAAATGCAGAATTGGCCGGCACCGCAAATGATTCACCGCCGGTTATTTTTTGCCATTGGTTGGTTTTAGGTAGTAAAACATCAAGGTCACCATCGATGATTTCCATCAATTCTTTATCAGCGGTGTTGAACGTATATTCGCCCGGCAACATAAAACCCAATGTTTTTGATGAACCGTCGGCAAAATTAATCGTGCGACTGCTGACGTTACCGCCGAAATAGACGTTGGCTTTTTTTATCACGGATACGTTATTAAATTCTGACATGTTGGTCCTTAAAGGGAATGGTTGTAAATGAGTAAAACAGCGGCCAAATGATAGCAGATTGTTTTGTGGTCGGTTGGTTTTAGTGCCTCTTTTGAATGACAAAAAGTCTGGGTGCAGAGTCTTTATTGTCTGCGCTGTAAATGATGTCAACTTTAAAACGATCCTTATCCAGTTGCTCACACCAGCTTTTAACTTGAGCCGTTTCCAGATCGCCACCTGGATGGCCAGGATAAGCCATTACCGTAATAATACCTTGGCTGGATATTAACTCGCAAGAACAGTGTAAAGCCGTTATTGTTGAATCCGTGCAAGTGATGATGTTTTTATCACCACCCGGTAAATAGCCCAGGTTAAACATGATCACGCTGATATTGCCGTGATAGTTTACGGGGATTTTTTCACTCATGTCTGCATGGCTCGCATGTATTAACGTCAAGCATTGCATACCCGGTGTTTGCAGGAATTTTGCCCGGGTTGATGCTATGGCAGTTTGTTGTATATCAAAGCCGAAAACCTGGCCTGATGGACCGACTTGCTTGACCAAAAATAAAGTATCATGGCCGTTACCCACGGTTGCATCAATGGCAATAGCGCCAGAATGAAGAATTTCTTTGATAAAATTATGGGCGGTGTCAACCAGTGAAATGCGTTGCATAATGGCGTTGAATGTTGGAGGGCAGGGGCGTGTTAGTTAATAAGTAGTCAGCGAAATGCCGACAAAATTCGGGTATTTGCAAGCTGCCTTTAGCGCCAAAACCGTTAAAAATAGCGAGTTGCGAATATTGTGGGTGATGGCCTATGAAAGGCTGTTTGTCCAGAGTACAGGGCCGAATATTGGCTTGATGATTAAGTAATTTTACTGGCGTCAAATCAGTCGAAATAGTGTTAAGCGCTGTTAATAAAGCATTTTTTCCGCATTCGGTAGGCAGATTGTTCAAGTTTTCTCTATCAAATGTTGCACCAACACGAATGTTATTAGGGTTTAAAGGAATTAACCAACCGCCGAAATTAAGTATTTTATCAGGTAACTGGCTTTGATGTTCCAGCGTTAAAATTTCACCTTTTACTAATTGAAAAGGCAGCCAGGAAAACCAGGGATTACCGGTGGCATGATGACCTTCGCAGAAAATAATCTGTTTGGGCGAAATATCCTGCCAGCGTAAAGTCGGTTGCAGTTGAATGTCCTGGTAATTAATATTTGCGAGTCGGTAACATTGTCTGGCAATAAAAAAATCTTTTAAACACGCTAATAATGGCCGGGTTAATAGATAACCGGTTTGTTTTTGCTCCAACAAGCCGAAAGGTGTTATCAGGTTTTTTATGGTTTGGTCAGGTGGCGTTATTGCAGCCAAATAGTCGTGATAATCAGGATTATGAAGTCGCTTAAGGCAATGGTTTAATTCTTTGGCACTGCGAAAAAGTCGCAGCATGGGTTTTTCTCTATAAAAAGACTGCTGAAAAAAATCGGCCAATTCTGAATAACACTGTTTTGCCGTGGGTAACAAGCTGTCTACATCCACAGATTTTACAAAACGCATACCGGTCACCGGGTTGATTAAGCCTGCGGCGATTTGTGAGGCGTTTTCCTTGCCATTATCAACGATAATAATCTTGCAACCCCGTTGTATGAGTTCCCATGCCAGTAAGCTGCCCGCCAAGCCCTGGCCGATAATTAAGTAATCGATAGTCATTAAGTTATTTTCATAAGATGGCTACAATCTTTTGATAGGCATAAATATTTACACAATTCACTGTCTCATAGGGCTAGACTGGGCTGATGTATTATACCCTTTCAGAGCTTTGTGGTTCGTGGCATGTTGAACCGGTTTCCAAGTTTCAGCTTGGTAACCAGTTATAAGGGATGGTATAGAGTCCGAAGTTGATTAAGCGACATTATTTTCTGTAGGGCGTGCCGTGCGCGCCTTAAAAGTTAAGGCGCGCACGGCACGCCCTACTTACTTACTTACTTACTTACTTACTTACTTACTTACTTAATGACTCTGTATCAGTTCCGGCTTAACTTAATGGCAGTGTCTTGGAGTTTTAGCCATTAATACTCAGGCTAATATTTATTACACCGTTTTTGTTGATTTTTTTAAACCGGGTATTGCCAACAAAGCCGAGGCAAATAACCAAACAGCAGAAGGCAGCGGTACCGGTGAAGCTTGCAGTGTTCCAGCTACACCAGCGCTTGCATATAGCGCTTCAAACTCACCGGGGGCAAGGGTAAAGTTGAATGCTTGTGAGTTTAGCAAAAAGGCCGTACTTAACGACTGGTTTGTTCCGGCGTAATCAGCACCAAAAAAAGTCGGATCAGCGGTCATGTCGAAAGCAGCGTTGTAATGTTCCGCCGAATAATTGACAGTCACATCGGTTAATGACTCGTCGCCAGTAGCGCTGGCAGAAAGCGCATAAGACAGGGTAAGGCCAACATTATAACTATCGGTGGCTGACAAGTTAGAAAAAGCAGTATCAAAATAAGCCAAATAATGGGTAAAAACATAACCGTTATTGCTGGCTGACCCGTCCAATTGGAATGTCCGGGTGTAACTACTGCCGACGGCAGCGGTTATGGCGGTATATTCTGCATCAAAAGCTGATGCAGTCACTGAACCAGTCCCGGTAATGTATTGAAAATCGCCGCTGGGTGCCAATACAAAAGAACCGCCAATATCAAGTCCCGAAAAATCGCCGGCATTGGTTAAGTTACTTAAGCTGTCAATGGTATAAGTCACTGTTGCATAACTGCTAAAGTTTGCTGCCGCTTGTGCATTTTGGATGGTTAATGTGGCTAAAGAAGCCAGTGCCAAAGTAGGTAGTAAGTATTTTTTTGTCATTATAAAATTCATTTTAAATCCATGATTAACGGTTGGTAACGTGGCTTGGTGCTTTGTTACTTACCAGGCACAGGAAACCCGAATGGATCAGGTTTCCTGTTAAAAGGTTGGATAACTTAATGTGCTATCAGTTGATCAAAAGGCAGCAACGGGTCGGCTTTACCATTGGCACCTACGGCAGGAATCACCAGTACTTCATCCTTGGCCAGAACAGGGCTTAAAGGATTGCCGGCATTGACAGCGACAGCATTACCTTCATGGCCGTAAGGCACAATAATCTCTGGGTGATCAAACGGTGCTTTTTCATAACGCACACGGTCATCGGTAAAGGTTTTTAAAAAAGCGATAACGTCTGCACGATTTTTTGCGCGTTGGGCTTCAGGAACATCTAAATCACCCGGAGTGCCTAGAGTGAGGCCATTGACGATGGCGTGTTTGTCGATGTTGTCAACATTCCCATGTCGTGAGTAAAACTCTATAACTTCTTCCAGAGTAGCCATACTGCCATTGTGCATATAAGGCCCGGTCAATTCGACATTACGCAAGCTGGGTATTTTAAAGGCGGCCTTGCTTGCTATCGCCATTTTCTGCGTGTTTACGTTAGCTATAGCAGCTGCTACGGTTGGCATATACGTTGAATCAGGATCAAAGCAAAATTGGCTGCTACTGTTGGCGATCAAGCCATCTACATTAGTAAAACGCCAGTCATCGGCATCCGGTACATTGGTTGCAAAAGGCACTTCAGGGATAAAGTTACAGGTTCGTACCGAGGTGACACCCGGATCAAGGATCTTTTTGGCAGGATTGCCTTGTAGGTAATCCAGATATTGCGCGCTAAAAGATAGAGGCTGGCCAAAATCATCAACCCCACCAACACCAGGGTCAGAATCAGGATCGGCAACGCCGGTATTGGCAAAGCCAAAGTCCATTAACTTGGGGCCACCTTCCGTTTCATCACGAACAATGACATTGGTAAACCGGCTTATTCCTACTGCCTGAGCGCCAAATTGTGGACCTAATGCTTGAGGGCCATATGCTCTGGGAGAGGACGCCGGACCAAAGGTTTTTCCGGTGGTAGGGGTTACCAACAGGGCATTGGTAGCAACTGATGCAATGGTGATGGTTGGGCCGCCATGGCATAGATTACAATGGTTGCTGATAAACAAGTCATGCCCGTTTTTTAGCGAAACAATCTTTTCAGGACTATAACCCAAACCCAGCCAAGTTGGCACATAGGTGGCAGGAACACGTTGTGTTAAATCAATAGGCGCTTGATCAGATATCAGGGTTGCTTGATACATTTGCAAAGCAATACCAAAAAATAGCGAGAAGTTGGCTTCCGTTTGGTTATACGGCATTTGCCCGGGGGCTGGTGCACCAAAAGGGCCAAGCGCATTATATGACCAATATTTTTTATTAAACGCCTTGGTAATCATGGCTTTATAAGTAGTATTTAAGCCTGCTTTTAAGTCGTTTGCGGTACTTAAGGTTAAGTTTAAGGGGGCAAAAACGCTGTCTTCATCATGCACTTTCTGGTTTTGTAAGGGTTTGCGCAGGAGTAACTTTCTGCCTATTGCCGCCAGATTACGACCACGGCAACTCATTTCGCTGGCATTGAGTGGTGGTCCCATGGCCAGTGAAGCAAGCGATGAGTTTTCCAGATGTAAACGCTGTTTAACAACTGAGCGAGCGCCGCTGGTTACCCAAATACCAGCGCTGGGGTCGCGATCACCCCAAGTACTACTGCCGTTAAAAATGTTATTGGCGCGGCCATCCCAAAAGTTACGGTAATTAAATATGTCATTTATAACCGTCGGTGTGTTTCTGGGTTCTACGCGTCGAGTACCTGTGTTGCCAATATGAAAAACAGGATCGGCGCTCCGGTCGCAACTATCATTTGCGCCGTTAAACGGATTGGCTCCCTTAAAGGCGCCACTGAAAGTACCCGCCGAGGACACCACGTCATCGGTAATATAAGTTGGAACGCTGTTACTTTTATCCAGCGGATTGGGATATCGGTAGAGCGGAAAATCGGAAAGTTTTACCGTATAGTTAGGGCCGCCGCCAGTACCTGAAGGCAGCATGTCAAATGTTTGTCCGCTGGCATTGCTGCTTTTCTCACCGGGATTAATCTGATTTTTATCTCTCGCATCAGCGCCTGCATGATAATGGCATGAGCCACAGGCCTGACCGTCACTGCCCACATTCATGTCCCAAAACAAAGCCTTGCCTAAAGCAATAGCCATGTTTTTATCAACCACGATAGGACTGGTACCATCCAAAAGGCCGGGAACAGGAGGCAACGGTACATTTTGCAAGGGGTAAGGTATCGGACCATGCGCATAAACAGCTTGCGTTATTAGCAACCCGAAGACCAGCATAATTTGAGGGAGAAATTTCATTATTTATCTCGTTAAATCGGTAAGATCAGTAACTACAGCCGATAACGCCGGGTATAGTTATTTTTTGCCAAGCCGGATAAGTCATCCGGCTTGGTGTTGTTAAGTCAGGTTTTAGGTCGTGCTTTTTTTACGACCACGTAAACCAATCAAGCCGGCCATGGCACTACCAAACAACCAAACCGCGCCGGGTACCGGTACGGCACTGATGCTTAATTTATAACCGTCTTGAGTTGCACCCCATGAGCCATTTCTATAGCCGCCAAGGGCGATGGTATAAATTTGACCTGCTTCGGCATTAAAACTGATGGTATTCAGGTTGCTTGGCGTAGTGCCGCCAATGCTGTAGGCAACCATATCGGCAACAGAGAAAGACGTATTACCCTTTGGTAGGGAAGATGATGTAGGTGCGCTTAGTTGAGTGTTGTTGCCCAGGTTCCATGAACCATGATGGTTATAATCGACAGTGCTGGTGTCCATACCTTTAAAGATGGTGAATCCAAAATTGGTGCCACTTTGGTTAATGCCTTGGGCATTGACGGTAACCGTGCCACCGACATCCGATTTAAACAGGCCAAAGTCCACATCATGTCGCCAGCCTTGTGCACCGCTCAATCCCTGGTCGCTCCATGCGCCTTTGGCGGTATCGATGTCAGCGCCAACACCATAACGGGTCAGGGAATCCTGGCTGGAAATTTCTGCCGTACCGTTTGCAGTCATGTGTACTCCCCAATGCAGAACACCGCCACCGTTGTAGCCAAACGGTGTGGTGTTGGTGCCACCGGTGCCTGCCCAAGCCGCAACCGAGTTCGTTGAACCTAATGGTGCGCCGTTAAATCCCCAGACCCAGCCATCGGTTCCTGCGCCACCATTGCAGGGCGCACAAGCTGTGGTATTGCTACTGAAATCATTGCCTTCATAAGTCGACAAATTGTACATGGTTGTCGACGATGCCGAGGCATTGCTGATAGCGCCTACAGACATTACGGTACCGGTGATTGCCATGGCAACGGCTTTAGCGATTTTGGTTGGTTTCATTATGTTAATCCTGAATGGTTAAGTTAAATAAATAACACTGTTCAAAGTAATAAGGCTGGAGATTAGTCCATCAGTCTTATTACAAGAAGCAACCAGGCAGTCTTTAATCACAAGATCCTTGGCTTTCCGAACCTGCCTCACGACAGGAGTGGCTATTAAATTGCTAATTTTTTTCTGTTGAAACATTAATTTCAACAAGGGCATAACAAAGTAAACAAGTTTGCTTACTCTTACCTAAACTAAAAGCAATAATTGAGCCATCTTAAAATATCCCTTGTTTTATTCAGGGTAAATGTACTTGTCGGCGTTTTTAAAGTTGTGGATTCAGGTAGTTAACAAGCCTGAATGTAAGTCACTTACTCTATGTTTTATATGGCTTTATCAGTAAAAAATTGACTATTTTCATCTGAGGACAATTAAAGAGCAAAGCCATTGCCTGTTTGGTATGACAGAACGGTATCGCTAAGGATTTGTAGGATAATCTGATAATTTAAAGCTGAATATTAAAAAACTATGTTATTTGACACAATTAATCAGGTTAAATAACACGATTTAGTTTTAAAGAGCTTGGTCTACGAAAAGCACGAAAAAAATTGCTGGGTTAATTTGAAAAGCCGTATTCGACGTGTGACCGGGTTTGGAAATCCTGACTGATATTGTCACGATGGACTACTACCTGATTTCAGGTGTTAAACAGTTTTTTCGTGTCTTTCGTGTTTTTCGTGGACAACAGCTTTTGCCTTGCGTGGCTAATATTTACCAGCAATTCGCTGTGAATATTGTGTACACTGATATTTTTGCATTTTTTAAATGACTCCCATGCTTTTAAAGCTCTACCGTTTTCCCTTTCGTGCGATGGGTTCGCCTTGTGAAATTCAACTTTATGCTGGCGATAAGCAGTCCGCGCAGTGTGTCGCAGATAAAGCGATGGCGGATGTATGGCTTATAGAAGCGCGGTATTCAAGATATCGCGAGGATAGTGTGTTGTCTGCCATAAACCATGTCGCGTCCAAAGGCGGGGTAGTGCCGATAGATGAAGAAACGGCGGCATTACTTCATTATGCGGATACTTGTTATCAGCAAAGTAACGGTTTGTTTGATATTACTTCCGGTGTATTGCGAGGCGCTTGGGATTTTAAAGCACAAACTTTACCCAAAAAAGCTGTCATTAAACAACTGCTACGCGGCGTAGGCTGGAACAAAGTACAGTTAAGTTCGACGCATATTGCTTTTAAAAATGCCGGGATGCAACTGGATTTTGGTGGTATTGGCAAAGAATACGCTGTTGACAGGGCGGCAGTTATTTGCCGTGAGCAGGGCATTGAACATGGCTTGGTCGATTTGGGCGGCGATATTAAAATCATTGGCCCACATCCCGACGGCAGGCCTTGGTCTGTCGGTCTAAGGCATCCGCGCAAGCTCGGTGCTTTGTTGGCAAACGTCAATGTTTATGAGGGCGCGGTAGCCAGTAGTGGCGATTATGAGCGCTGTATGGTTGTTAATGGCCAGCGCTATGGGCATGTAATAAATCCTAAAACCGGCTGGCCGGTTAATGGCTTGATTGGCGTAACCGTATTAGCCAGGCAGTGTGTGATTGCCGGGAGTGCTTGTACGATTGCCATGCTCATGGAAAAATGCGGTAAACAATGGCTTAATGATTTGGGCGTACCGCATATCTGGATGGATAGCCAAGGAAAAGTTGGCGGGCAACTGAATTAGCCTGACCATAAATTTAAAAATAAGGTATATAACCTGCTTTTTTATTAAATCAGGTTATATAACCTAGGTTCTGTTGACGTTTCACCTCAGCCATAAAAGCACCGAGGAAAATGATAGCATCCCCATGTAATTAATAGCTTTTTTCTCATATCGTGTAGCAATTCTGCGATAGTGCTTGAGCTTACCGAACATACATTCAATGGCATGCCGCTCCTTATAATGCCAATAATCGCACTCAATATCTTCTTTTCGGTTCGATTTAGGTGGGATAACCGCTTTTATTTCACGACTGGCTAACCACTCCCGCAACTCGTTCGTGTCGTAGGCTTTGTCTGCTAAAACGGCTGAAGCATTAACATTTTCCAATAAAGATATGGCTTGCTTGCATTCAGCCTCCTGCCCGCCTGTCAGGATAAATTTGATGGGCATGCCCAAGCCATCACAAAGCGCGTGAATCTTACAACCAAATCCACCTTTGGAGCGCCCAAGTGCTTCATTCTCAGCAGAACTATATGCCGCTCCAGCTGCGCAGGCATGTGCTCTAATAACTGAACCATCCATGGAAACATCTTGTAAATCAGCGTCTTCAGCAAGATGACAGAGAATTTCACCCCATATGCCATTGATACACCAACGTGAAAAACGCTTGAAGATGCTATTCCATTTACCATACGTTGACGGTAATACACGCCACTGTGCTCCCGTACGTAATATCCACAAAATGGCATTAACAAACTGCCTGCAAATATCGGGTAAACCGATATGAACTCCAGGCAATTTTTTTAAGCTTGCCAAAATACGAGTCCACTCTTCATCACTTAATGTTATCCGCTTCATTTCATTCAAAACGACTTATTCTACCGGATTGGTGAAACGTCAACAGAACCTAGTTTAATTAAGTTATTGCCTGGTTTTATCAAGTCAATGCCGATTTTTTATTGCCTGTTGATGCAAAATCTAATTATTATGGAATAAAAATAAAGGCTTGTAGCTATTGTAAATGTTTTTTTTATTTATATACACAAGGTGGCTTATATTTTGCTTAATTTGATTGAAGGGGGCTGTAAGACAGTTTCCCACTCATGTTCCAGAAGTTAAGCCATTAGTGGCTTTATTTTGGAATTTTTGATCGATGTGCCGGGCTTATTCTTTCTGTAATGTAAGAGTATCCGGCGATAAGAAAAATGTAAGGAATTTATATGAATAAAAAAATAATTGGCGGCATGTTGTTTGCCGCTGTTGCTGTCAGCGGTACGGCCAATGCGGCTATTACTACCGAGACTATCCTTAACTTTAATAAAGGTGAAGCGGCTACTCCACAAGTTGCAAGTACAGCGGGCAACCTGGGCATGACCCAGTCCGCCTATGCAGGTTTTGCTAATGTTGCTCCTCAATCCGGTGGTCTTACTGCTGGCACAAATGCCGCTGGCGCTTATTACGAAGATGGCTTGGTGGTGGGTATTGTCCAGG
The DNA here is from genome assembly GCF_022788635.1 of Methylobacter sp. S3L5C. NCBI lineage: Bacteria > Pseudomonadati > Pseudomonadota > Gammaproteobacteria > Methylococcales > Methylococcaceae > Methylobacter > Methylobacter sp. S3L5C. The sequence continues at coordinate 3,212,811 of NZ_CP076024.1, forward strand.
ATACTTCCAACAACATCGCCCATGTTCACCGTGGTGGAACGGTTAATGACAGAAACGTGATGTATCATTCCGACTCTAGTGGACTTTATATCAGGGCTTTGGACAGTAGCGCCTTTAGCCTGACATCACTTAATTTTGATGCGGTGGCTAGTGATGAAAATCCGTATGCTACTGGCACTTACATAAGCCAAAGTTCAGGTGAGTCAGTAACCAGCGTGGCCGGTGCCAATGATTATTGGGAAATTTTGGGTTATGCCTCGGCATTAAATCCAACCCTGGATACTGATGCCAATAGTGGTGCCTGGATTGCCCGTCAAACATTGACTAACGGTTTTAACGGTCTGGTGACACTCAGTAGCGCTTTTGAAAATATTGGCGCTTTCTGGATTCATTATGCCGGCTATCAGCAAACACCTGTAGACGGTATGCAGTTTGCCATGTCGTTGGATAATGTCATTGTTAACGCTGCTGTTGTTCCTCCTGTTGCTGCGGTACCTGTACCTGCTGCGCTGTGGATGTTTCTTAGCGGCATAATGGGTTTGTTGGCTTTCGGTAAAAAGAAAGACCGTTTGGTTGCTTAATAATGCTGGTTAGTTAAGTAAAGTTGAATTAAGGTGGAAGCGGGCAACCGCTGCCACCTTTTTTGTCCCTGATGTAGCGGTATTCCAGTTGGTAAAGGCACCGAAATGCTGATCGAAGATTGTCATATCCACGAAAAGAAAAAATCTTTGGTCCACGAAAAGCACGAAAAAATTTAATAAAAATGTTGGGTTGATAGTTAATTGACCGGACACAATGACAGGTTACCGGTGAACAATCACTGATGTGTACTGCACAACGTCATGATAATCTCAGCAATGATTAATGAGTACTCATCATGGATTTAATAACGCTCGAAAAAACATGCTTGAAACCTACCAAGCATTATTAAATCCCGGGCATGAACAACATGGCGGTTTTTTTTCGTGCTTTTCTTGTTTTTCGAGGACTTGGCGCTACACTCTAAAACGCATAATTCCAGCTTACTGCCAAGGCACCATTGCGATTAAGCTGATAACCGTTGTAATCGGTACTGACCGGTTGTAGCCATTCAAAACTGACATTATGGCCCACGAATTTGCCACCGGTAACCGAGGCATTAAGACCCACACCGACATCCAGAAATCGGCCACCGTAATTACTGGCAGAGTCCACGGTTGAGGTAACTTGATGCGCCTGATTGGTTGCTCCCTTTATATCACCCTGTGCAGTATAGACACCGCGCACCGAAGCCGATAACCAATTAAACGCCTGATAGCTGCCCCAAGGGGTTGCCTGAAAAATATCCCCATAAGCATAGTCATATTTATTTTTTTCCAGACGCTTAACACCGCTCACTTGTACGCCCCAACTAAAGTCATTGACTTGTCCTGTATAGGTCAGGCTGGGCTTAAAATCCCAGGTGCCGCTACCGGTTTGCATGCCGTAATCCTGTAAGTTGCTGCTATCCAGTCGTGCGCCGATACTACCGGTTGGTGTACTCATACCTAATCCTAAGTGAACATGATGACCGTTTTTGTCCAAGACTTTAACCAACGCGGTAACTACAGTGTCACCGATATCGTTACTAAAATGCTTGGCTCCACCATGGCCGCCAAAGTCATTTTCCTCGGTCTGATTGATATAGGGACGGATAGGATTGCTCATGGTCATATCCATACTCATCAATTGCGGCATCAGCATGATATTTAACCAGTCCGTCGGTGCGTACATTAAATCCAGCATATGCATTTGCATGTTCATGGAAGTGGGTTTATACAAGCAACCCTGGTTATAGTCTGTACAAGCATTACTAACCAACGCCTGATCGTTGACCGAATCGCTGCCATGCAGCATGGCGCCACCCTGATTACTGTATTGATAACGATAACCGACCATAATCTCGTCAGCTTGGCTCATCATGTGTCCATACATAACCCCGGCTGGTACCGGCACGCCGTGATGATGCATGGTGTGGCTACTGTGATCGCCACCGGTCAGTGCCTTGGCCGATAAATCCACGCTTAAATTGGCGTGGGCCAGGTAATAATCAAAATTGGCATAATTACCAACTCCGCCGCCACCGAGTTTTAAAGAGCCTGAATGGGTAACATATTCAGCGCCAATCTCCAGACTGATGCCGCGAGCAAACTGTTTTTTTAGGGTGGCACCGCCACTTAAGTCACCAAAGGCAGATAAACGAAAGTCGCTGGAGTAGTTGCCGTCAGCACGGGGTGCCAAAAAGTACGGCGCAAAAAAGTCGGCTTGCGACTGCGAATAATAGCGAATACTGGGGATAATGGTAAAGCCGCCGGGCAGGGTTTGAAACCATTTTGCTTCAAAGGTATGAGAATTAATACCCCAGTCGTCGGTATAAAAGCGATAGTCAAAATGTGCGGAGGCATCAAGCTCGGGTATATAGTGATTAATACGGTTGGATAAAGAGCCGATATTGCGTTGTCTGGGGCGATTTTCGCGGAATAATTCCAAACCAACGACCTCCAGATTGGTTACTGCATTCCAGTCGACGCCAGCATCGGTAGGATTCCAGAGATTATAGTATTCTGTCGGGGTGATTTCACCACGCACATAAACGGATTTATAGGGATTGCTCAAATAACCGCTTTGATTGGTATAGCTGGCGGTGGACTGAAACAAGGTGTTTTTGGAAAGTACCTGGGCGATACTGGTAGTAAAGCTGTTAAAAGTACTTGCCTCATTTAATGCTTGGTAACTAGTCGGATAATGTGCCGGGTCACTGCCATGATGGGAGCTATGGCCACTGCCGTTGCGGGCAATGGTATTGCTGGTCATGCCGTAACCGGCGGATACTGTAGTGAGTTTGTCATTAAATTCATGACTGATGTTGGTGGAGCCAAAATTGGATAAATAATCCGGTTCGTCAGAAAGACCGCCGGATATTGCCAGTGTAGTTGCATCAAGATAATATTTGACGTTGACTTGAGGCATTGAGCGGGTTTCTTGGGGTTGCACCTGAAAAACCTGTACGGCTTGGGTGCCGGTGGGCACCTGACTATTGAGAATATCACTGTATAAAGAAATGGCGGCTTGCTTGGCCAGTTCATTGAGCGATGCAGCATTCTGAGCCGATTGATCGGTATAGCTTTGGTTTATTGCTGCTGTTTGAGTAGTATAGTTGCCCGTTAGTACTGACATTTGCATCGTGTAGTTATTGGTTAACAATGCTAATTGTACAGGATCGGTTAATGCCGCCAATTGTGTATTGTAAGTGGCGGTTAAGGTTGTTATTTCAGCATTATAAGCATTTACTTGATTGGATAATGCCAAGACAGGGGAAACATTGATATTATCCAATGCCATGCTGAATTCTTTGCCATCCGTTGGTGTTTGCGGATAACCCTTAAAATGTATCCAGGCTGCATTAATATTGTTGAAGCTACTATTAAGCTGCAAGGTACCGTCAAAGCCATTGGCAACCGTCTGATAAGCAACACGAGTGGCATAGTTGGTACCGTCACCGGTATCCAGATTTGGATTGAGTGCGGTATTAAAGCCTAAAATTTCCCAATAGTCATTGGGGCCGTTATCAGGGTTTGCCCCAGAGATAGGTGCTTTAAAATTCATAGAATCAAGACTAAAGGCCTTGCTGTCTTGGGAGCGAATATAAATACCGCTGGAATCGGAATGATATTGCAGGGATCTATCAGCCACAGTACCAGCACGATGTAAATGGGCTATCGGGTTTGACGTATCCTCAACAATGCCAACCACCATGCCATTTTGGTTATAGCAGCCACTGCTACCTGAACCGGGACAACCGCCACCGGCGATAGGTGAGGTATTGGCAAAGCCGGCATAGGACGATAATGACATTCCGGTATTAAAGTCAATCGTTACATTGTTGGCGATATTGCCGGGAACTGCCGCCAGATTGGTCTCGATAACGGCTTTATCGGTTTCGTATTGGTCGGTCAACGCAGGGATTGCAACATTGAGGTTATTTAAATCTGATTTGTAAGTGTCTGTAATAAGAGCTTTATCCGCATTATAAGAGGTGTCTAGCGCTGCTTGATCGTTGGTTTTTGTGGTTTCAAGCGCGGTTAGCTGAGTGTTACTATTGGTGGTAATTTCTGCCTGGGCTGCGGTATTGCCATCAGAAAATGACTGAAAACCGTTAAGACCCCCAAGTATGGTTAATCCTGCTGCCGTGACACCACCTGATGCGGCTGATATGACATCAACATAACTAAGTTCATTTGAGACTGTGCCATCCGCTTTTTGTTTGTATTTGGCCACATTGGTCATGCTTGCCGGCATGCTAAACGATGGCGTGGCACCACTGTAAGTATCGCGATCAAGACTAAAAGCCAATTCAAGCCGGTCGGTCAACGGAATAATCGCATCGGCATGGTAAATATCAACCTGCATACGGTTATCACTTTCCTGGTAATGGCCGTAACTGACATTGGATAGTATTTGTGCCGAAGGGATGGCGGCCGAGACAGTCAATCCGGGCAGACTGAGTGCCGCTGTCGTGAATGCCGCCAGTGCAGTTTTTTTGTCTGATTTAATTGCAGCCACAACCGCCTCCTGCACCGCTATGTCCACCTTGTGAGGCTTCTTTGCTGGTAAAAATATGATCACGAAAGCTGTTTAAATTGGGGTGGGGATTGATACCCATTTCCGGTTTGGCCAGATTACCCCGTTGCCAGGGCGCAACCGTGCTACAACCTTGGCAAACAAGCACGCTGCTACAGAGTAGGGCGATGACCAGTCGGTGAGTCCATTGATTTCTCGTGTAGTTCGATAAGTTACCGAATGTAACGAACACATTGAGTGTCGGTCGCATAGTCTTATCCAAGGTAAGACGTTGCTCACCAAGCCATTGTGTTAAAGCGTGCATGATGTAAATCCTTAAAGTTATTCAGCCAGTAGCGCCGAAACTTGTGCACTAATCATGTCTTTGTCCTCATCCCGAAAGCCGAGATGTATTTTTCTGATTTTGCCGGTTTTATCGACCAGATAAGTCGACGGCATGGCTTGAACATCAAACTTGGCAGGGCAGTCGCCTTTTGGATCAAAAGCCGTGACGTAATCAACGGCATTGCTAACAAGAAACTGTTTGGCTTCTTCGCTATTTTCATCGACATTGATGGCAATAATCTCAAAGCCGTTTTTGACGTGTTCGTTACGCAAACTGTTAAAAAACGGCATTGATTTTTTACAGGGTGGACACCAGGTCGCCCAAAAATCAATCAAAATCACTTTGCCTTTATAGGCATTAAGGTCAAGTTTTTCAGCATTGCCAGTAAGTGCGGCGGGACATTGAGGGGTAGGTTGACCTTCTTGTGCTGCGTTTGCCAGAGGGGCAGTAGCCAAAAATATCAGGGTTGATAAAAGCAATTTTTTCATGACGGTGGACGTTATTAGTTTTAAAAGACAAGCGCTTACATCACCTGTTTCTGTCGGTAAATAGCGGTATGTCGAAACGACAGAAAGGGTTGTACTAGGCGGCCGGGAAGGCATCATCTACAAACACAAAAACCCGATACATCAATTTGATGTGCCGGGTTTTTGTTTATATCAGCAGTTTTAAGATTTTATACCGCTAATTTGCGTCGACGCAGACCGACAAACCCGGCCAACGCGCTGCCAAATAACCAAACGGCACCCGGCAAAGGAACGGGCGAGGTGGTTTTAATATTTAACGCATAACCATCAACGCCGGTATTCCATTTTGAGAAATCAACGCCGCCCAAGTAAATGGAATAAATATGACCGGCTTCAGCGGCAAAGGTAAAGCCGTTAACCCCATCAACATTATCGCTATAGCCGATATTAGTCAGCCCTGTGGTTGCAAATGGATTATTGGCTGTATAAGGTTTTGCAATAACAGGATTATTCCAAGATCCGTGATGGCTATAGTTAGCAGTGCTAGTGTCCATGCCATCAAAAACGGTGACACCAAATTTGCTGAATGTACTGGGGAGTAAGTTACCCAGTGTTGTTAAATTTAAGGTAATGTTTTGAGCCACATTAGATGTTACTAAACCAATATCAGTTTGATGCTTCCAGCCTGTTGTTGGTGCTGAGTTATCGCGCCACGCACCGCCACCGGTGTCGATTTCCGCTGCTGTGCCATATTTTGCCAAGGAATCAGCCGCAGAAATGGTTGCAGCATCTCCAGAACCCGTTAATTGAACGGCCCAGTTTAAATGAGAAGAACCGGTGTAGCCAAGAGGCAAAGCACCAGCAGACGTTCCCAACCAAGGTACGATAGTCCCTTTGTTGCCCTGACTTTCAGGGCCGGTTGCAGTGCCGGGTGAGGTGGTACCGTTGTCAAATGTGCGTGTCCAGCCATCAGTAGCTGTAGAAACTGTTGTTGTAAAGGTGTTGTACATTGTGGTTGACGCGAATGTGGTAGACGCGCTCATGGAAAGTGCTGTGCCGGCAATGGCCACTGTGATGGCTTTAGCTAATTTGGTTTTTATCATGGTGATCGTTGTCGCTTATTTTAAAAGTTAACCTGTCCAGCATCTTGCCAAGGATTTATTGTCATTAACAAAATACTGGGGCCCTCTTTCGCTAATTGACGAAAGAGGCAGCCCGGCTATCTTAAGTAAAACCCAAGATCCGTGGCTTTCCGAGCCCGCTTCACAACGGGGGTGGCAAAGTAATAAAGCTTTGCATAATATTTATGCAGCACTTTCTTTTTGAGAACAAAACCGCTGCGATAGTGTTGCCGGTTTATTCTATTATTTTTAGTTAGCATATTTTATGCCATTTCTTAAAAAAATAAAAAAATCATTTACTTACAACAGGTTACTTGATAGCGTTATTGCGGTTGTAGTAAAAGCCGGTGCGAAGCAGGAGGCACAATTAATTAAACTATGTTATTTGACATAAAAAAAATGAAAAGTAGGTGATATCCCGCTTTTTAATAAAACGAGTTATTTTTAGTGGCGGGTAAAAGTCAGGGTAACAGGGAAGGGCGGCAAATAGCTTCGATGGAGTAAAGCCGAATCGAGGCATCAAGTTTGAATTAGCCTCGATTTTACTAAGTTATATCGAGTCTATTTAACGGGTATTATATTAACGATTGTATTAGGTAATTTTTATGCGACTACAAACCGATGGTGCAGGTAGCTTTTCTCTTTGACAAGTAGCCTTTTATCTTCCGCTGAAGTTTACTTTGGCGGTTTTTTATGTCTGGTAGTTCATTGTTTTAGAGTCAAACGTGACGCGGTTTGTTGCCCCGTCACTCAGGTTTTAAAAGTTATTGAAATTTTGAAACGGTTTAGCTTTAGATTGTAAGCACGGGTCGGTATCTTGCTTTTTTACAAGCAGTAGCAAGTGAACATTAATCGTCGTAGCCATAAAAGCTGATAATCGGTTGTAACCAAGCCGAGATTTTTGCATATTCGGTTTCATAATGCCGCCAACGACCAACCGACGACGAATAAAGCGGTTGTGCAACCTGATTAAAGCTGGGGCTGGAAATGTATTTACCGGCTGCTTGTTTATGAAAATCTACAACGGCTGGGTCCCAATTTACATCCAAAAAGTCAAAAACCTTACGAAACGCCGGTTCAAATTGGAATACGGCATCTTCATAACGAAATTCGATAAAATCCATCGTCAATTGCGGTTTTATAGTCATCCACCAATCCATAACCTGCGCATAAAACTGTGCAGTATCTTGCCAGCTTAGTAAATGTACGGTTGACGGTGTGGGTATCATGGTCTGCATAAAGCAACTCAGGCAGACATCACGAGGATCACGCAGCAGAAAAACCAGTTTGGCATCAGGAAAAAGACAGTTAATCAATCCTAAATCAATAGTGTTCATGGTAGTTTTATCAAGTAACAAGCGGCTACCAATCTTGTCGCCGTATAAGGCATGCGCCCTGTTCCAGTAAAATTTCCGCAAGTGCAACACGCCTGCCAAATCAAGTTTCCTCAGTTGATCTGGTACGTTGCCCTGATTATGGGAAAGCCGGTTTAATTCTTGAACCACAGTAACTATTAAATCAGTTTCGTCCGCGACAAAAATATCAGGGTTAGCGCCCAATACTTCCTGGGTTAACGTGGTGCCGGTACGCATAAAACCCAGCAAGAAAACTGGCGCAGGTTGATCGGCTGGAAACAGGGTGTTTGACCAGCGCCCCAGTAATTCACGGTTAAATTCGGCTTTATTGGTTTTCAGCATTTGTGGTACCAACTTCGCATCCTGGCGTAATACTTCAGGCAGGCGTTTGGAAACGTTAGCTGATAGATGCAAATGAGCAAAAACCTGGTCATACTCGCCCAGTTTATCGAGGAAGCGAGCCAGTTCTTTATGTGCCCTGAATTGTTCTTCAGAGGTTAGTAAAGGATTTTGGAGTACTTTTTCCAGTCGGTTTTTAGCGTCTGCCGTCCGTCCATCTGCAGCTTCCAGCGTTGCCAGCAGAATCGCCAGCATAGCGCTATCTGGAACCAGTTGCAGGGCTTTTCGACCTGCGGCCAGAGCAGACTTTTTTTGATTTAGCCGGGAATGAGTCAAAGCCAGTAATTGAAAGCCCCGGACGAAACCGGGATTAATCAGTACCGCTTGTTTGCAGACATCCAGTGCACCTGGATAATCATGCCAATATTGCAGTTGATCAGCCATATCAAGAGATAACTGAGTATCCCGGCTTTTGCGGGCTTTTTTCAATAATAATTGTCCTGCCTGACGCAAATGAATGATGCCTTGGTCGCGCTGCCCTTGCCAGCAAAGCGATTGTCCCAAGCAGGCCAGCACTTGAGGATCTTTTGGGTTTTCATTTAAGGCTTTGGTAAACCAACCGATGGCTTCAGCAATATTCTTGTTTTGAATGGCGGCTTGGCCGAGTTGCATAAATTTGCTCATTGGTTTTTAAAGCTCCGTTATATGAAAAGTTACTATACTTAATAGCAAGAATTCTAGCACAGAGAGTAAGCGCCCCAGAATTGGTTTAGTCTTGAGTTATTGGATTTAAAGTTAAGCCTTTTACGTTGTTAGTGTGGGATATGCCATAAAAACTTGCTGTTCTGTGTTAAATAACACAATTTAATAATTGATTGATTAGTCAAGACTCATAATGACTACAAAAAGAAAGTGGTATAAATATTGCTAATAAATATAGGCGAAAATGCAATTAATTAAATACCTACTTAACTCGGCCAAAGGTGATTTTTTGCGACTTTAAGAAAGATAAGCGGCCTTAACTTTTTACCAACATTGACAAATAAAATGACACGAAATCGACTATTGGGATTAATCACGATCATGGTTCTTATTAGTGGCGGGGTTGCTAATTATGCCTTTAAAACTGAAACAGAAAGCAGTGGAGAAATGGTTTTAGGTCATGGCAATCTGGATGCACTGAAAGGCATTTATGGCCAATGGCAAGAACATTATGAAGCGCGGGGTGGCAATGCGACTACATTACGTTTATCACTGGCTCATTCTAAAGTTTTATCAAATACCGACTCAAAAGCTCGCGGCACTATGGAGCTTAACTTAATAAACGGTTCCTTAGCCGTTAAAGTGAAAGGTCTTGATAAGCAAACGTATGATGTGTGGTTGGTTGATAATCATGAAGGCGTAAATCGTACCGTAAAGCCTGAGATTGGCGATAGTTTTTTTCGTTTAGGTACGTTAACTCAACACAATGATATTGCTGAATTGACGACTCAAATCAATCGGATCGCCCTGGCTGATTTTAAAATTGACATGGTCACGGTAACCTTGGCAGGGAAAAGCCCGGATCAAAGTGTTGTTATCGCAGGGGCTCCCGATTTTTTACAGAATTTATATTACGCTGACAAAATCTGGGCTCAAGCGGCAGTCGGTAGTGTAAAAGCCGTACCCGAAACCCGGTCACCTTTTGATTATTTGTTACCTAAATTGGCGCTTGCCGTTGATGCAAATCAACTTAATTTGGCTAGTGTAATGGGTGCACAGATTGCCGAAGGACGTCGAATTTTTGTTAATGAAACGTTTAACGGTAATGGACGTACCTGTAGCACTTGTCATCGTTTGGATAACAACCATACGATTGATCCAAAATATATTGCTAATCTCCCGCTCTCTGATCCGTTGTTTGTCGCTGAAACCAATCCGGCCTTGAAGACAGGTTTTGAAAATCCTAAACTGATGCGGCAGCTGGGGTTGATTTTAACCAATATTGACGGTTTTAATAAACCGGCAGTAATGCGTGGTGTACCTCATACCTTGGGGTTATCTAAAACAATCACTACTGAACTTATGGTAAATCCAAACGGTGCAAAGGGCGAGTTTGCCTTGGATGAAGAATTTGCACATGCCTTGGGTTGGTCTGGAGATGGCTCGGTGGGTACCGGATCTTTGCGCGAGTTTACTTTTGGTGCCATTGTTCAACATTTTACCAAGTCTTTGGCAAGAACCCCTGGCACTGATTTTCGTTTGCCAACTGATGCAGAATTAAATGCTTTACAAGCTTACATGCTCTCTTTGGGGCGTAGTCAGGAATTGAATTTAAGCAAAATGACTTTTACTTCCGAAATTGTCCAACGCGGCTTGGTATTATTTAACGTAAAAAATAATCCGGTTGTTGCCGGTAAAGCTGTTTTAGGTACGGGAGCTAATTGTAATGGCTGTCATAGCAACGCTGGTGCAATCAGTTCGACAACGGGTGGAAATCCTACCAGAAATACCGGCATTGAAGCTATGAAAGATCAACCTGCGGTGTTATTGGATCCGACCATTGCTATTGACGGCGGAATTGGCGATGTCGATGTTAAAGGTTGGTGTAACGATAATGATGAGGATACACCATGTAGTTATGGTGAAGGTCGCTTTAATTCGCCCAGTTTAATTGAAGCAGCAGATACGGCACCTTTCTTTCATAACAACAGTGTGAGCAGTATAGAAGAAGCGGTTGCTTATTATAATACCGATGATTTTAATCAGTCGCCCGGTCACCTTACCTCGTCTAATGCGGATAGAACTATCAAGATTGGTTCTTCGCAAGTAGTTGCCGTGTCTTTATTTTTAAGAACTATCAACGCGCTGGAAAATATTCGCAATTCCAATGCACTGGACGAGCAAGCTATCCGGTTAAATGCCGGCAATGGTAGAGAAATTACTTTGTTGGCGCTAGCCGATACCGAAGATGCTATTCAAGTGCTTACAGAAGGACAGTTATTGCCTTATCCTGAGGCCGTAAACAAGCTAAAAGCGGCTTATCAACTGGAATACACTGCCTCTTTGTCGCCATTGCCGGCACTGCGTAATGTTATGTTGAATAAAGCCAGAGCATTAAAATTGCAAGCTGATGCTTTAATGGTAAGCAGGGTCCCATAACGAATAGTTAAGTTAAATAAGACCTGACAGTTACAAAAAATCTGTCAGGTCTGACTCTAAGCACAAATCAACAAGGATTAGCGCTGTTTACGTTTGCGCCAGATGATAAATCCTGTGCTAATCAGCAATAGCGGAATGATGATTAAAAAGCCAAAACCTATAATAGCAACTGCTGTTTGGGTCAATTGCAAGCTTTTATCGGTTGCAATTTTTGCCGGGATATTGATAAACCTATCATCATGAATGAGCCACGAAACCATTTTTAAGCCCATATCCAGATTACCGACATTGCCGAGGTAGGTATTGGATAAAAAGTCACCATCACCAACCACCACGATGCGTTGTTGTGTTGTTTCATTAAGATTTCGGGTTAAAGCATAGGCAAAAGCCAGCGGGCCTTGTTTTGCCTGGCTATTGGCATCAAATTTTATTTTCCCTTTGATAGCATCGGCTTCCATCCATGACTTTGCCGAACTGCTTAGCCAAGCTGAGATAGTAAAATCAGTTTTACCATCAATTTCAAGTGCTGCCACAACCGGATAAAGGGTAATCGTCTGAAAACCTTTGGTGACTGGATGAGGTGCGTATTCGCTGACGAGTATAAAACCAGGGTCATCAATACCATAAAGCGTTGAGTTACTGTCAACAATAACACCATCAAGCTGCCTGATACCCAATAGTTTTAGCAAGTCAGTGAGTTGTTTGTTGTCAGGGTCGGTTAATACCAGTAGATTGCCACCGCGTTGAATATACCCCTTGATGATAGCTATTTCACCGGCCAGTAACGCCACTTTGGGAGCGGCAATGACCAGCAAGGCCGAGTTGTCTGGAATAGCCGGTAGCGTTGCCAAATTAAGTGTTTGAGCATTGATTTTTCGATGAGCCAATTCTTTGCCAAACTGTCCAAAATCGAAATTGGCTATACCTTCAGGCGAGCGTTCACCGTGACCGGTTAAAAAAGTGATCCAGCGTTCATTGGCGTTGGTTAGTTGTAACAGGGCATTGGTCAGCGAAGATTCATCAATAAAGGTAAGTTTTTCGGTGCGCTCCTGATAGTCGACAATAATAATCCCTTCCGGACCTATGTTTAGTTCACGGGTTTTTTCAGGCTCAAAATCAGGATCGATAAAGTTAAGCGTTAAATTAGCTTTATAGCGGCTATAGCGATCCACTAATTGTGCAATTTGGGCTCTTATTGGCTGGCCTTGTTTAATATAAGCCGTAATAGTGACTTTATCGGGTAGGGACAGGAGTAATTTTTGCGAGGCTTGCGACAGGGTATTGCCGGCATTGTTGGTAATGTCTGTTTGTACGCTGTAGCGCGTAGTTAAAAAAGCCAGTGTACCAAGCACAAGTAATAACAGTGCGGTAATAAGGGCACTTTTCAGGCGCAGTTGTTGGTGTATCCGTGGTGATAGTTTCATTTTTGTCAGCGGTCGTTATCCAGACTGCGGATAGCCAGCAAAATAAAGGTAGCGGTAAACAGTAAAAAATAGCTTATATCCACCGAGCTAATCAGGCCACTTTGAAGATTTTGGAAATGCCTTAAAATGGATAAATATTCAAAGACTTCGCTACGCTGTTCTTTCATCCCCGCTGACCAGTCCAGTATCCATAACAGCAATAAAATACCGAAAGTGCCCATTGCTGCAACCGTAGGATGATCTGCTACAGTAGACATAAACAGACCTGCAGCAGTAAAGGCACTGACCAGCAACAATAACGCCAAAAAATTAGCAAATAATTTACCCATATCCAGTTCGCCGCCAATCAGTAAAGACAATGGCATCAAGGTGATGAGACATACCAGCAGTAACAATAAACCAAGGCTGCCCAAGTACTTGCCGATAATAATGTCGACAGTAGAAATGGGCGCAGACAATAATAGGGTCAGGGTTTTATTTCTGCGTTCTTCACAAATAAGGCGCATGGTTAATAGCGGCGTGACCAGTAATAAAATAATACCGGCGTTACCATACAGCGGTGTAACAACAATATCCGTTAAGCCGGGCGCACCGTCAATGTTGGCTAATTTGGGCTGGATTAAGGTGAAGGTTTCAACTTGGGTTAAAAATAAATAGGCCAACAGGCATTGCAGGATGGCCAATACTGTCCAGGCCAGTGGTGATATAAACAGGCTTTTAAACTCTCGTGTAGCTATTGTTAAAATCATGCTCATGCTTGACTGTCCTTGGTCAGCGCAATAAAAATATCTTCTATCGATTTTTTTACCGGTCTCAGTTCCTGCAGTTCCCAGCCATTGGTAATAATAGTCTCGATAATTTGCCGGGTTGGATCGTTAGTTGTGCTGTAATGGATATTGAGCTGATGGTCGGTAATATTTTCGATAGCGTTTATGCCGGGAATGGCCGATAAAAGGCTTTTGTCGGGTGTCAGTCGGGTAGTAACATGAAGGCTACCGGTATTCATGGCCTCGTTAAGACCGGCAATACTTTCCTTTAATATCAATTTTCCCTGATGAATAATTTGTACATGCGTACAGGATTCTTGTACTTCGTTAAGGATATGAGTCGATAAAATGATCCCGTGATCTTGTCCCAATTCGCGTATTAAGGTGCGGATTTCTTTGATTTGTATGGGATCAAGGCCTACCGTGGGTTCATCAAGAATAATAACATCCGGATTATGCAAGATAGCCTGGGCAATGCCGACCCGTTGTTGAAAGCCTTTGGACAGATTGGCAATCAAGCGGTGAGATACCGCCATTAGGCCACAACGTTCCTTGGCCTTGTTTATGGCATGAGTGAGAGCGTTTTTAGGGACACTTTGAAGTGCCGCGCAATAGTGTAAAAACTCCTGCACACTCAATTCTTTATAAAGCGGTGGTGTATCCGGCAAATAGCCAAGGCTTCGTTTGGCCTTGTTGGGTTGATCCAACAAATCAAAACCATTGATGGTAATTTGCCCGGAACTGGGTGCAAGGTTACCGCTCAGCATTTGCATGGTGGTGGTTTTACCTGCACCATTAGGGCCAAGAAAACCAAGCACTTCACCTTTTGCCAAGGTAAAACCAACGTCATTAACCGCACAGACTTTACCGTAATAACGATAAAGATGGTCAACTGTTATCAGGTTTGTCATGTTGGCGACTAGACCTTTTTTAACAGGATTTGTAATTCAGTCTGAATTTTTTTGCGGTAAAACAGAAACTTCCAGCGCGTACCGCCGCATTGTCTCCACAAGATAGCCGAGCGAACGCCTGCCAGCAAACAAGCGCGTATTTTATTGGCAATCTCTGGTCTGGATAAATATTCCTGATTACCATTAACCATGATTCTTGGTTGCAGAGTACTGATGGTGTTCTGATAAACATCGCCAAGATTTGCCAGTACATTTTCATGTAACAAACCAAAGTGTTCGCTCTGTGCCTGTGCCTTAGAAATTCCGATTTGAATGGTATTAAGCAGATCCTTGCGATCTGATAACTGATTTTCGAGAAAAACCAGTGAAGCACAATAACGCGCCTGTTCAGGGTTAACAATTTTAAAACCGGTCATTTGTATGTTAAGTTGAGTCAAGCCCAGTTTTATTCCATCCAGGCTTCCATAAATATCAATGACACTGTCTGAATCTATTTTTAAGACACTGGCAATACTCGTTTCCAGGGCTAGCGGGTCAGCAGTTCCTTTGGTGGCCAGTTGTTGTACCAATGCGGCTGCCTGAGCAATACCGGCAAGCGCAATAGTTTGGTTGGTGATGGTGTTTAATTGCATAAGTAACGTCGTGTTGTTTGGCAGTTAAAGTGATATTCAGGAATAAATAGGCTCAAATACCCAGAAAATTAATAAAAAGTCCTGTCAGTTGGATATATTCTTCTCAGGAAATCACCTAAGATGGATAACTGTGTATTTAAAGTTAACACGTTGTATCATAATTACTGACTATTAGTCGAATATGATACAAAGATATAAATTACTAACTCAAGGAAAAAGCAATGATTGAATCTATAGTTTTAACAGTGACCGGTATGAAATGTGGCGGTTGTGAAAGCAATGTAACCGGTAAGCTAAACGCCATTGATGGTGTTATTTCGGTTAAAGCAGTATTTAAGGATGAAGCTGTTAGTGTCGAGTATGATACTGAAAAAACAACATTGGATACTATTAAAGACACCATTACTGGCGCGGGTTTCTTGGTAAAGTAGCTAATAAATTATCGAACTTTTAGCGTAGGTACATTTTATGAGTACAGAAAAAACCTCTGATGAGGTACGTCTATCTATTTTAGGAATGCGTTGTGCAGGTTGCGTAAGCGCTGTTGAAGGTGCCTTGGCTGCCGTTGACGGAGTTACTTCTGTCAGTGTTAATTTTGCCGATCATTCTGCGATGATTAAAGGCCATCCTGACACGGATGCTTTAAAGCAGGCGGTTCAAGAGGCTGGTTTTGATGCCGCAGTCATGGAGGGTATGGAAGATCCGGCCGAACAGGAAGCGCAGGAATTACAGCGTTATCGACAGCTAATGAAGAAAGCGGCGGTTGCCGGAGTTTATGGTGCATTTCTGATGTTGGCAGAGCATTTTAGCTGGCTGCCAGAAATAGGTTCTGCGACCGGGCAGTGGCTCTGGCCGGAAATCGCCCTGATCACCTTAAGTATACTGGTTTATTCAGGCTGGAATTTTTACAGTGGCGCTATCAAGTCCTTGCGTCTGGGTCAGGCCAACATGGATACCTTGATTGCCTTAGGTACCGGTTCGGCATGGCTTTACTCTTGCATAGTCATTGACTATTCAGCAACTTTGCCCACCTTGGCAAAACATGCTTATTTTGAAGCGGCCGTGGTGATTTTGGCTTTTATTAATTTGGGAACCGGTCTTGAAACATTGGCCAGAGGTAAAACATCCAGCGCGATTCGTCAATTAATCGGTTTGCAACCGCGTACTGCTCGCGTGGTTAGAGAGGGCGAAGAACTGGATATTCCTATTGAAGAAGTTGGTTTAGGCGAGACTTTGCGAGTCAGGCCCGGTGAAAAAATTGCCGTTGACGGTATTTTGCTGGAAGGACATTCAACGATGGATGAATCCATGTTGACCGGTGAGCCGATGCCGGTAGAAAAAACGGTTGGCTCAGAAGTAGTGGCCGGTACCATGAACCAGACCGGCAGCTTTCTGTTTCAGGCAACCCGTATCGGACGTGATACCGCTCTGGCACAAATTATTAAAAGCGTACGGCAAGCACAAAGCAGCAAACCTGAAATAGCCCGCTTGGCGGATAAAATTTCCAGCGTTTTTGTGCCTGCCGTCGTTGCCATTTCAGTGTTGACTTTTCTGGTCTGGTACACTTTTGGTCCCGATCCATCGTTGGGTTATGCTTTTGTAACGTCAATGACCGTGCTGGTTATCGCTTGTCCTTGTGCGCTGGGTTTGGCAACACCCATTTCGGTGATGGTTGCGGTGGGTCGTGCGGCACAGTCAGGTATTTTGATCCGCAAGGGTGATGCGTTACAGGCAGCCGGTAAGTTAACCTGCTTAATCCTGGATAAAACCGGTACGGTAACAGAAGGCAAGCCGACAGTGTCGACGCTTGAAGCTTTTGATGATTATACCGAAGAGCTTGTCTTGCAATTAGCAGCAAGTATTGAGTCAGGCTCGGAACATCCCTTGGCCGCAGCTATTTTAAAAGCGGCAGAAAACCGGCAAATAAAACTTGAAAAAGTGCAGCAGTTTGAAGCGGTTGCCGGTTTTGGGGTCACTGCCAACATTAATAAACAAGCTGTTGTTTTTGGTAATAAAGAATTGATGGAGAGTAAGGGTATTGATTTTACCCCTTACAACAATAGTCTGGAAAAGCTGTCAACCTTGGGTCAAACGCCGATGTTGCTTGCAGTAGACGGCAAAATAGCCGGTATTATTGCAGTCTCTGATCCCATTAAAAAGGACTCGTCACAAGCAGTACAGCGTCTTAAAAATCAAGGCCTGCGCATTATTATGGTGACCGGGGATAATCCACTAACGGCAAATGCTATTGCCCGCCAAGCCGGTATTACTGAAGTCAGGGCGCAAGTATTGCCGCAGGATAAAGCGGCTGTGGTGAGAGAGTTGCAACAACAGGGTGAAATCGTCGGTATGGTTGGTGATGGTATTAATGATGCACCTGCTTTGGCACAAGCTGATGTAGGTCTGGCTATTGGTACCGGTACTGATGTCGCTATTGAAAGCGCCGATGTTGTCATTTTACAAGGCTCGTTGTTAAAAGTACCGGAAGTCATCGCGCTATCCAAAGCGACCGTTATTAATATTAAACAAAACCTGATTGGGGCTTTTTTCTATAATACGATTAGTATCCCGGTTGCGGCAGGTTTGTTGTATCCCGTGTTTGGTATTTTGTTAAACCCCATGATTGCTGGTGCGGCGATGGCCATGTCTTCTTTGACGGTAGTGACTAATGCCAATCGCTTACGCTGGAAAAAGTTTGGTGAAGATGAATAGACTATAGCGTTTTTTCGTGTGGTTGAAAGAGTGCGGTGGTGTCAAACGTTTGAGGGTGGCGCCACTGAGTTCTGTCGAAGTGGTGTAAAAAAAGCCAAAGTGCCCCTCGCTATTATTAAATGGCTGACTGCAAGCCTTGGTTGGTTGCCTGAAGCCTTGAGTGGCCTACTAAAAAGCCGCAGTGGAAATGTCTGTAAGCCTTGCCAAAAAAGGGCTATAGCGTTCGATCATTGTTAAAACCTTAGAGTGGTACGATAAAGTTTTAAAGTCCAACCACTCAATGTCTCAGGGCTGGCAAGATAGATTAAAGCTTTATTAAAAATGACGCAGGTGATCCACTTAAGGACTCAAATAAACAACATGATTTCTAAACGAATATTTTTAGAATAAAAGCAAATCACCGCGAGCTAAAGCGTCAGTATAAAAATACTTGGGGGTTGCTTGGTCATTGCAGTAAACAGCTGATAATGACTAAGCCGTTTTTGTTCAATTTATCCGGGAGTTAACATGAGTAAAGCTGATTTCATTCCTAAATCCGACCATGATTTATTAGTTTGGATGGAACACCTTATTAGTCAACTTGAGCTCAGCATTACCGATATTGCAATGACTGAGAATGAGTTAAGCGAGCTTAAAGCAGAATGCAGCGATTTTCATGCCAAAATTGCTGAAGCTTGTGATGCTCAAGCCACCGCCAAACAAGCTACTGCAAATAAAAATGACAGTCGCCATAGTGTCGAAAGCACTATCAGAGCCTTGGTTCGTCGCCTTAAAGCCAGTTCAACTTATTCCGAAGGTCAGGGCGTAGCACTGGGTATTGTTGGTCATGAGATCAGTTATGATTTTACTGGTGTAAAACCTAACTTGACCGCACTTGATCATACCGGTGGCATCGTTACCTTAAGTTTCAATAAATATCAGAGCGATGGCATCAATATTTATTGTCAACGGGAAACGGATGTTGACTGGGTTTTACTGGGCCGCGCGACGGTATCACCTTTTCATGATACTCGCGCTTTGCAACACGTCGGTAAATCTGAAATACGCCGCTACAGTGCAGTTTATATGCAAAAAGATACTGAAGTCAGTCCTTACAGCGATGACCTTGTCATCAGTTGCATACCGTAGCGAGTGGCAATGTTTCCTACCATGTCGAGTAGTACGCCAAAAATAAGATTTTGCATCAGCGAAAATGTCGGGCACGAAAAGATGTATCCGACCTAATTGGCTTTTCGGCATTATCTCGAAAAACAAAGTAGAGGTCGTATTGTTTGTTTCGCAAAGCATGGCAAGTCCTCGTCAACGTTATCAAAAGTCGGGATTAATAATGGAACACAAAACATGATCTTCCCAAATTCCATTTATTTGTAGGTAAGATTTTGCGTATCCCTCGCGCTCGAACCCCAGCTTTTCAAGTAGCCGCCCGCTGCGCAAATTTTTAGGTTGGTAGTTGGCCATGATCCGATGCAGTTGAACAGTGTTGAAAAGACAAGATATGCAGGCGGAAAGCGCCTCATACATCAGTCCTTTGCTTTCAAGGTCGCCGTTAATCGAGAAGCCAAGGTGACATGCCTGAAACACGCCGCGCACGATGTTCGTGAAGCTGCATTCCCCGACAATTTCGCAGGATTCGCGATCTAAGACAATGAAGAAAAGCCCGGTGCCGGCCGACATCTGCAGTTCCCGTTCCTTTAGCCGTTTCTTCGTATTGTCGAGGGAGTAAAAGGACTGCGCGCGCTTAGGCTCCCAGTTCTGCAGACGCTCCTGATTCTGGAGATAATAGCAGGTCAAGCCCTCTGCAAAAAAGACGTTGGCCATGACAATACTAAGACGCTGCGTCGAAATACTAATTTCAGAAAATGACATTTATCCAACCACTCCTTTCCGAGCCCAAGCTGGGCGCATGATGTACGTAAAATAAAAAAGTTATGTAGATTGGGCAATTATCTTTTCGTTGCCGAACATTCAACATTCAACGGTCAAAATAAAAATATCGAGATATTTT
Organism: Methylobacter sp. S3L5C; assembly: GCF_022788635.1. Lineage (NCBI taxonomy): Bacteria > Pseudomonadati > Pseudomonadota > Gammaproteobacteria > Methylococcales > Methylococcaceae > Methylobacter > Methylobacter sp. S3L5C. The sequence continues at coordinate 3,232,609 of NZ_CP076024.1, forward strand.
TTCAATGTCATTCGTGCGTTCCAATGCGAAAATGTCAGGCACAAAAAGATGTATACGACCTATCTGGCTGCTATTTATAGGGAGCAGTCTGCCTGCTTAAAATTCACTTTTTGCTATTTTATGACAGTATCGGTAAATAAGGTGATTTCCAAGAATGAATATCATTAATATAGTAATATAATTTCAAAGCCGGCTTTAGCTATTTTGTTATCAGGAAACACAAGGGTATAGTTATTCAGGCAATGTACTTATAGTTATTGCTTTTCCTTTTCCTTTTTAAATTGGTCAGAAAAACAAAGGGATAATATAGACCTTCTTAAAGAAGGAGCAATACCGGTTAAATCTTACCTATTGTCTCGGCTTGGTTAAAAACCTGATAATTTATGAGAGGATAACTGGCATTAACATCCAGTTCAAATTAAAATAGACGGTTTTTTATTGAAAGTAATCAATAATCATATCAAGACAATCACCTCCGACGGACTTTTAATGACTGATCATAAACTAACACACCTTAAAGAGCTGGAAGCTGAAAGCATTCATATTATTCGTGAAGTCGCAGCTGAATTTGAACATCCTGTCATGTTGTATTCCGTTGGCAAGGATTCTGCCGTCATGTTGCATCTAACCATGAAGGCCTTTTTCCCCGGCAAGCCACCGTTTCCGATGATGCATATCGACACTACCTGGAAGTTTAAGGAAATGATCGAGTTTCGTGATCAACTGATTAAAAAGCTGGGGCTGGATTTAATCGTTTATACCAATCAGGATGGTGTTGATCAGGGTATCGGGCCTTTTACCCACGGCAGTAAAAAACATACGGATGTCATGAAAACTGACGGCCTCAAGCAAGCGCTGGATAAATACCAGTTTGATGCTGCTTTTGGCGGTGCGCGTCGGGATGAAGAAAAGTCACGCGCCAAAGAACGTGTGTATTCGTTCCGTGATAAAAATCATCGCTGGGATCCAAAAAACCAGCGCCCCGAATTATGGAATATCTACAATGGTAAAATAGATAAAAGCGAAAGTATTCGGGTATTTCCGCTATCTAACTGGACGGAACTGGATATTTGGCAATACATTCATTTGGAAAACATCCCTATCGTACCGCTGTATTTTGCCAAGGAACGCCCGATTGTTGAGCGCGATGGCATGTTGATTATGGTCGATGATGAGCGCATGCCCATTGGTCCTGATGAAAAAATTGAAATGAAAAAAGTGCGTTTTCGTACCTTGGGCTGTTATCCGTTAACAGGTGCCGTTGAATCAAATGCCACGACATTGCCGGAAATTATTCAGGAAATGCTGTTAGCGACCACTTCTGAACGCCAGGGACGACTGATTGATCACGATCAATCCGGATCCATGGAGCAGAAAAAGCGTGAAGGGTATTTTTAAACGCTCCAGCATTTTGCGGCTCCGATTGCCGGGATTACTATATTGTTTTATCCCGGCTTACGGTACTTGAACCTTTTACCTTGAACCTAAAATATGTCCCACCAATCCGAATTAATTAATACCGATATTGACGCTTATTTAACGCAACATGAAAACAAAGAGTTACTGCGTTTTTTAACCTGCGGTAACGTCGACGATGGCAAAAGCACTCTGATAGGCCGTCTGCTGCACGATTCCAAAATGATCTACGAAGATCAATTGGCTGCGGTACAGGCAGATAGTGTCAAGTCAGGTACTACTGGTGCTGGCAAGATCGACCTTGCCTTACTGGTTGATGGACTGCAAGCTGAACGCGAACAAGGCATTACCATTGATGTGGCATACCGCTATTTTTCCACATCCACTCGTAAATTTATTATTGCCGATACACCGGGGCATGAACAATATACCCGTAATATGGCCACCGGAGCTTCAAATTGTGATTTGGCAATTATCCTGATTGATGCCCGTTACGGGGTACAAACCCAGACAAAACGACACAGCTTTATTACCTCTTTATTAGGCATCAAGCATATTATTGTCGCGGTCAATAAAATGGATCTGATTGATTACAGTGAAGCTACTTTTAATAAAATAAAACAAGATTATTTGCGCTTCACCGATAGACTGGATTTACATGATATTTATTTTATCCCCATGTCTGCCTTGGACGGTGATAATGTCGTCAACCCTAGCGAGAATATGCCTTGGTTTACTGACGAACCGTTAATGGAAAAACTCAATAGCGTCGAAATTGCCAATGACCATAATTTTAGCGACACCCGTTTCCCGGTTCAGTATGTCAACCGGCCTAATCTGGATTTTCGTGGTTTTTGCGGCACCGTAGCTTCCGGTATTTTCAGAAAAGGTGATCAAATTACTGCCTGGCCTTCCGGTAAAAGCAGCAAAATCAAAGCGATTGTCACTTATGATGGTGATCTTGAAGAAGCTTATCCACCGATGGCAGTGACCTTGACATTGGAAGACGAGATTGATATCAGTCGTGGCGATGTGCTGATCAGCACCGAAAAGCAGTCACCAATTATTGCTGATAAATTTAATGCCACTATTGTTTGGATGACTGAAAAAGCGTTAACGCCCGGTCGCCAATACACACTAAAACTGGCAACCCGCAGCGTCTCAGGTTCTGTTGCCATGATTCACCATCGTATTGATGTTAATACCTTGGAACACCATGATGCCATTGAATTACAATTAAATGAAATAGGCTCTTGTACAGTGACAGTTAATGCGCCAGTTGTTTTTGATGCTTACAAAATCAACAAAGGCACCGGAGCTTTTATAATTATTGATCGCTTGACTAACGGTACGGTCGGTGCGGGGATGATTACGGGTTCTGTTACTGATGAAAATCAGCAGGCGGTCAGCACAGAAGAGCGTGCTGCACGCTATAGCCAGAAAGCCATCGCTATTGCCTTAACCGGTTTAACCAGTCAAGAAGTGGCTTATAAGCTCGAAAGAAAGCTGTTTGATAACGGTCATGCCACTACTATTCTTGAAACGCAAAACGCAGCGCTGATACCGGTTATTAAAAATGCCGGCTTGATTGGTTTGTGCGTCAACTACAGTGCTGATTTGGTTGATATAACGTTTGATACGGACAAACAATCTATCGATGATATTTACAGTGCATTAAAAGAGCAAAAGGTTGTTTTTTAAATTGTAAAAAACCAGTTTTTCGCTCATTTTTTGAAAAACACAGGTGATGCTTATCTTGATAGCGGATTGGTTAATAGCCAATCCGCTATCGGGTTTTACTAAAAGAATTTGCGAAACAAACTAAAATACTTGATACTTGAGGTCAACTGGTCTTGCCAAAAAGTAGACTAACGAGACCAATTTTACAACTATTAGCAGGTGACTATAGATGAAGAAAATGATCGTTTTAGGATTGACAGTGGCTGTTGTTGCATTAAATTCTGTTAGTGTTTTTGCTGCCGACAGCAAATATCCGGCATCGGATTTTGAACCCAGTGTTATTTATATTGATAAAGCTGTAATAGCTGTTGATCCTGTTAAAAATGAAGTCGACCCAAAATACCCTGCCTCAGACTTCACTCCTGCCATTGTTTTTGTTGACAATCAACTAGCCAACCAAGAACAGGATAAATTTGACCCCAAATATCCTGCCGCCTACTTCAAACCAAAAGTTATTTATCCCTGATTTATATGGGTTGTCGCTTCGACAGTTTAACGGGTTCAATTCCTTCTTATAGATCGACTATCGTCTGATGAGATTTTATTCAGACAATTTCAAGGAAAAATGCCCTTGGTTATTAACGGCTAAAAAAAATCAATCTGCGTTGTTTTTTCTGGATGTAAAACAGGGGCACCTGACGCTGTAGTAATCTTGTCAAGATTTAAGTGAGCTCACTACTCGGCTTTTTTAACACGAATCTTGTTACCAGCTATATTCTTGCCATTTAGGGTATTTATGGCTATCTTGGCTTCGCCCAGTTTGGGCATTTCGATAAAGCCAAAGCCTTTTGAACTGCCGGTCTCTTTATCTATGACCAAGTCACAGGACTGTACTGTACCGTGAGCTTCAAACAATGCTTGAAGCTCTGCTTCTGTAGTGGTGCGGGCAAGATTACGTATCAGTAGTTTCATGGAATTTCCGTGTTATTATAAAATAACTCAATTATACCGCTTCTGGACAAACCATTCCTCATAACAATTTTCTCAATTTTGCATCACTAAAGTTGATACTTATTTTAGCTTCCCAAAATAACCGGATTGTTATTCACTTAAAGCAATGCTTATAAAAAAATGAAAGATGATAGGTAGTGTTATAAACTTACCCGACTTCGTGTTTACTTCATGTATTCTAATTGCTTAAACTTGCAGTCATATCAGTAAGCTCCGCATTACAATAGCTTAATCTTGCATAGAAAATAATAAAAATCGAATAATGAATAAGTTACTAACAAATGCTGTCTGGGTACTCATCGCCATTCTTGGTGCATCGGCCATCGGAGGCATTGCCCTTAACCGTGGTGAAAACATCAACGCACTTTGGTTTATAGCTGCCGCACTTTGTGTTTATGCCATTGCCTATCGTTTTTATGCGACGTGGATTGCCACTACCGTTTTGATGGTTGATGAGACTCGTGCAACACCCGCAGAGCGCCTGGATAACGGGCACGATTTTATACCAACCAATAAATGGATAGTATTTGGTCATCATTTTGCAGCCATTGCAGGACCCGGTCCTTTGGTGGGGCCGACATTAGCCGCACAGTTTGGCTATTTGCCGGGTACGCTATGGATATTGTTTGGTGCTGTGTTGGGTGGTTGTGTGCAGGATATGGTGACGTTATTTTTATCAACCCGACGTAACGCCAAAAGCCTGGGACAAATGGCGCGTGATGAGTTGGGGTCGCTGGGTGGAACGGCTGCATTAATAGGCACATTTACGATTATGATTATTTTGATTGCCGTGCTGGGATTGGTCGTAGTTAACGCCATGAAGCACAGCCCGTGGGCGACTTTTACCGTATCAGCGACTATTCCGATTGCGATGATTGTGGGTGTTTATATGCGCTATATTCGCCCGGGACAAATACTGGAAGGCTCGCTAATAGGCGTTGTTTTATTATTATTGTCGGTAGCAGGTGGTCGTGTCATTGACGAAAACGAGATCTTGCGCAAGATGTTTGATCATGAAGGTCTTACGCTAGCTTGGTGGGTTATGGCTTATGGCTTTGCAGCCGCAATTTTGCCCGTTTGGTTATTGCTGGCTCCGCGTGATTACTTGTCAACTTACATGAAGATAGGCACTATCACGTTGTTGGCGGTAGCCATTATCATGTTGCAACCGGATGTAAAAATGCCGGCAATAACCCGGTTTATCGATGGCACAGGGCCTATTTTTGGCGGCAAATTATTTCCGTTTGTTTTTATTACCATTGCTTGTGGAGCCATTTCCGGTTTTCACGCACTGATTGCCTCAGGTACTACACCAAAATTACTCAGTAATGAACGGGACATTCGCATGATCGGTTATGGCGGTATGTTACTCGAATCGTTTGTTGCCATTATGGCAATGATTGCTGCTACCGTATTGGACCCGGGTATATTTTTTGCCATCAACAGCTCTGCGGGCGTAGTCGGTGCTGATGCTGCTGATGCAGTTGCCAAAATATCTTCTTGGGGTTATCCGGTTACCGTCGAACAAATGCAAAATCTGGCGCGTCAAATGGGTGAAGCGACGTTGTTTGCACGTACCGGTGGCGCACCTTCACTGGCGGTGGGCATGGCAAGTATTTTTGGCAGTGCTTTTGGTGAAGGTTTGTTGGCGCTTTGGTATCACTTTGCCATCATGTTTGAGGCTATTTTTATTCTTACCACGTTGGATGCCGGAACACGCGTTGGGCGTTTTATGTTGCAGGATATGCTCGGTAATATTTGGCCAAAAATGGGCGAAACATCGTGGACACCTTCCGTTGTTCTGACCAGCGCTCTGGTGGTATCTGGTTGGGGCTATTTCCTTTATATCGGTGTAATAGATCCAAATGGTGGCGTTAATATCCTGTGGCCGTTGTTTGGCATTGCCAATCAAATGCTGGCAGCTATTGCGCTATGCGTAGCGACGGGCATTTTAGTAAAATCCGACAAATTAAAACATGCCTGGATAACGGGTTTACCGTTAGTTGGACTAATAATTATTACCACTACGGCAGCGTGGCAAAAAATTGCCAGCGACGATATCCGCATAGGTTTCTTTTCTGCTGCCAACGATTTAACGGACAAATTGGCGGGCGGCATCTTGCCACCGGCAAAAGCTGCCATTGCCCCACAATTGATATTTAATCTGCATCTGGATGCTTGGCTTACGGTGTTTTTTATCAGTATACTGTGGTTGATTGTTTTTGATATGCTGCGTGTCTGCATCCGTTACTTGTCAGGAAAATCCGTATTACCCCTGACGGAATCAGCGCATAGCCCCAGTCGTCTGGTTGAAGATTGGGTAAGAGATTAATGTTAGCCAAGCTCAAAGCGTTCTGGTGTATTGTGCGCCGTCTTTCAGGTGATGATGCTTACGAGCAATACTTAAAGCATTATGCGCACTATCATCAAACCGATGCCGGACATGAATGTCATGAACCATTGAGTAAGGCCGATTTTTTCAGGCAGTGGCAAGATGAAAAATGGAATGGCATAAAGCGCTGTTGTTAGGAAAGAAGCTGAGGGTTAAATCTGGCAATATCGTCTTGCCGTAATAAGATTATGGCACAAGACCCTGAGTTGACTGAGATTGGAGTGTTAAAAATTGCATTCCCACAATGGAGGAGTATGGGAATGCTTTATCGTAGTGAATCAAGAGCCGGATTTATTTTTTTACCAGCTTATTACGGGCAATTTCAATCAGATTACGGGCAAAATTAGTCAACGGGCGACGTTTGATTACTGCTGTATAGCCTAATAATCCCATCACCAAGCCATAAAATAATTTACCGAAGGCTGACGAGCCTTGTTGTTGAGCGGCTATGGCTAAGTCTGATGAATTGACTGCAACAGTTTGTACGGCTACTTTAGAAGGTGTAACTTCTGCATCGGAGTCAGGTAAGCCCAAACTACGGAAGGCATCATAATCTTGCCATATAGGGTATTTTCCTTTCCATAATGACTTGGAAAAATACGGTTCCAGGCTCATGCCATGCGCTGAAGGAATACCTCTTTCATCAACAAAACCTTTATAAACGACCAAGCTGATATCGCCACCTTCGCCATGTCCGTCAGTAGTAAATGCTTTTTCAACATGGTCATGGAACATCCAGATACCTTGTCCAAAGCTGTTCAAACCATCGTCGACGCCGCTCAATTCCAGATCCAGGCGTTGCGCCGGAACCATGCCATGTACATCGCGTTGGATATAAGAGCCCGGGCCGTTGTCGACGCCATCATAATGGGTAATGGTCGGTTTATGTCCATGAATATGCATCGCCAGTGCTTCGGTATGACCATTTAAAACGCGCAATTTTACTTTTTGATTTTCTTCCATGTGAATCAACGACTCCCTTAAGGTATAAGGGAAAGAGCGGCCATTAAGCATGAAATAATCATCACTGGCATCTGTTATGTCATATTCGGTGTTCATGTGTTTGGCAATCAGGCGTGGATCATTGGCTGACCTTGCAACAACCTCATGTAATTCTTTATCCGCCGATTCATAATGCAAGTCATATTCGCGAGCATATTTTTCAAGCACGGCTACCGATGGATGACGAACTTGACCTGCACCGACATTAAGCGTTTGGGGCCAATTGTTGGGACGATTTTCCTCAACGACAAAAATACCCTGCAAGCCCATGGGAATGTGAGTGTGCGGTTGCACATGGCAGTGGTAATACATCGTACCGGGTTGGCGAGGTTTTATGACATAGGTTTTGCTTTGCCCTGGCATGGTATCCATATTACTGGTTTGTGCCACACCATCATTACCGGTGCCGCTCATGTCCATAAAGGGATGGTCTATGCCATGTAAGTGGATGGAATGCGGCAAGTAATGCGTATTTTCGAGCACTATCCAAACGACATCATCCTGTTCGACACGAATAACCGGCGATGGTACGCGCAGCAATGGGTTGGCTTCCAATTCGTAAAGGCTTTTGGTTGACATGTCCCGGGTTTTTGGGGCATAAACCCAAAAAGTCGGTTGTATGCCGGGGGCAATATCAAAGGTTGTCGTTTGGCCTATCATGTCCGGTGAATGACCGTTGAGTTCAACCACTTCAAGTTTGATAATGATTTTATCAGGATCACCATCACCGTCCATATCGTCTGACATGGTAATGGCATCAGCGGCCAGCTGTGTTGACATCAATGTTTCCATTGAAACGCCATTGGTGCCTTTTACAAAGGCGGCAATGTCTGCCGGATTATCGGGATTACAGAGTTTGGATTCCTGTATGGTTACGCCATCAACAATCTGTTCTTTGCGCCATTCCGGATCAGTAAACGCAGAACAGACTTCTTCCACCGGGCCTAAATCAACTTTTGCTGAAGGCGGCAAATCAGTAGCAGCCTGACTCAAAGTATGCACAAAGAGCAGTGCAGCACCACCGGTAAAGGTAATAAGTTTTTTACGCATACAAGAACCCCTGAAAAACACTCGATTAAAAAATGAAACGTCGCCCCTAAGGCGGTATATTTATTATTATCTTTACTATTTTAACTGAATAGTTGGCTTAAGTCTTATTTGACTACTTAATAAAGTAAAGCAGTAATAATGAGCTTGCTCTGACGAATTGTTTTAAGAAGTCAATACGATTTATAAAGTTCATCAATAAAATATAAAACAGTCTTAGATAGATAATGGTAAAACCAACCGCTTTAAGTCATAGAGCCCTGAATTAATTAAGCAGGCAGGGCGTGGTGCTGCAAGCGCGTTAGCTTACACGGCGGTCACGGCACGCATTATAGGTAATAATGTATATTAATCAACATAGGGATCTCAATAACTTATACAGATAAGCCTGATGTAATAAATAAATTTAAACTTCGTTTCCAAAAAAACTTTACACTAATTAACTAAAAACAGCATGGATAAGCTGTCGAATTAACTAATTAATCACTCAACATAACACTTATTTTGAAAAATCAAACACCATCTTATTTAGTCGGTATCGATTTGGGCACAACCCATACCGTTGTCGCTTTTGCCAATGCTGAAAAAACACAGCAGGAAATACAACTGTTACACATTGAACAGTTGATTGCGCCAGGGCAAGTGGCAGCCAGGCCATTATTGCCATCTGTACGTTATCACCCGGCACCGGGTGAGCTATCGGCTGCTGATATTGCCTTCCCAAGTTATCGGTCAGAGTTATTGTCTTCAGATGACGCGCCGGTTATTGGTGAAGCTGCACGGTTATTGGGTGCCAAATCCAAAGGTCGATTTGTTACTAGCGCTAAAAGTTGGCTATCGCATCCTTCGGTCGATCATAGCGCTGAAATTCTACCATGGGGTAGTAGCGACGAGATTAGCAAGGTTTCACCAATTGATGCCAGCGCCAGTTATTTGGCGCATATTCGTACAGTTTGGGGACACAAGTTTCCTGATGCGCCCTTGGAACAACAGGATATTGTTATCACCGTTCCCGCTTCTTTTGATGAAGCGGCCCGTTCGCTGACGTTGGCGGCGGCAAGCATTGCCGGACTTACACAGGTGCGCCTGCTGGAAGAGCCTCAAGCGGTTTGTTATGACTGGTTACGGCGCAATACCGAAAATATTAAGCTCGCGCTGGCTAATGTGCATTTATTGCTGGTGTGTGATGTTGGTGGTGGCACGACCGATTTAACCTTGATTAAAGTAGAGCAGGGCATAGATGAGCCGAAGTTGACCCGTATCGGTGTAGGCGATCATTTAATGCTGGGCGGCGACAATATTGATCTGGCGCTGGCGCACTTGGTTGAAAGTCGTCTGGTTGATTTAGCCGGTGGTGCAAAACGTTTGTCTGCGGCTGACTTATCGCAACTGATTGAACAATGCCGACTGGCCAAAGAGCATCTGTTGGCTGAGGATGCACCAAAACAGGTGAAGGTTACTTTGCTGGGTGGCGGTTCAAAATTGATTGGCAGTTCCCGTTCAGTGTTACTGACCCGTGAAGAAGTGCGAAGTCTTGCACTGGATGGATTTTTTCCTTTATCAACACTTGAGGACTTGCCTGACAGAAAACGCAGTGGCGTCGTTGAATTTGGACTTCCTTATGCTGCGGAACCTGCAGTCAGTAAACATATCGCGGCATTTTTAAAGTTGCATGCGGCCGCTTCCAGTGAAGCCTTAAAAGGCGAGGGTAGAGTACCTGACGCACTGTTACTTAACGGCGGCGTGTTTCGTAGCCAACCCATTACGCAGCGCCTGGTAAAATTGCTCAATTCATGGAGCACCAAGCCGCCGGTTTTGCTGGAAAATAAACATCCCGAGCTTTCCGTGGCTTTTGGTGCAGTCAGCTATGCTATTGCCAGGCGCGACAAGAAATTAAAAATTGGTGGCGGTGCTGCGCGTAGTTATTTTCTGTTGGTCGATACCGAGCAGTCAACCGAACAACAAGGGATCTGTATTTTGCCCAGAGGCAGTGAAGAAGGCGATGAAGTTATCTTAAAAAATCGGCATTTTGCCTTGCGATTGGGTACGCCGGTACGTTTTCATTTAGCCTCAATGAGTGGTGACAGCGAGTTTAAACCCGGTGATGTCACCGAAATAACCGAACATTTTCATTCCCTGCCACCCCTTGCCGTGGCTTTTGAGGGCGATGAGAGCAAGCCTAATGCCGAGGCGATTGTTCAGTTGGCGGTTACTCAAACAGAAGTGGGGACCCTTAAAATCCAATGTATTTCTGTTGAAAACAGTGATCAGCGCTGGAATGTTGAGTTTCAAATAAGAAAAAAAGGCGGCGCAAGCGCGATTGCTACAGGATTGCCGCCCCAATTTAATGGTGCCGTAGAAAAAATACAAAGTGTTTTTGGCTCCAAATCCAGACAGATAGATCCTAAAGCGGTCAAAAATTTACGCGCGGATTTGGAAAAGCAGTTGGGAACTGCGCGAAACGAGTGGGAAACTACCTTACTAAGAGCCATGTTTACTACTTTGCTGGAAGGAAGCAAATACCATCGCCGTACCGAGAATCACGAAAGGGTGTGGCTAAGTCTGGCCGGATTTTGTCTGCGCCCCGGTTTTGGTTACCCGCTGGATGACTGGCGTGTAGAACAGCTCTGGAAAAATTATTCGCAAGGCATACAGTTTGTCAATGAAACCCAAAACTGGACGGAATGGTGGACGCTCTGGCGACGAATTGCCGGTGGTTTATCCGTTATTGCGCAGGAACAAATTTTTGCTGATATTGCCAAGTTTATTAATCCTGCAGCAGCCAGACAGCCCGGGGTTGCCAAGCAAATCAAGAATCGCGGTTATGATGAAATGGTGCGTCTTGCTGCCGTGTTGGAACGATTGCCGGTTGACAAGAAAATACAGTTAGGCGAATGGTTGTTAAAACGCCTGCAAAAATCGAGCGAACCTACCCAGACTTGGTGGGCTGTAGGACGAATCGGTGCACGACTGCCGTTTCATGGTAGTAGTCATAATGTCATTCCTGCTGATATAGTTTGTGGCTGGCTAACGCAGATTTTGTCTGAGGATTGGAAGAAAATACCCCATGCCGGATTTGCCGCTACCCTGATTGCGCGAATGAGTGGTGACCGGGCGCGAGATATTGATGAGGTGGTACGCCTGGAAATTATAGCAAAACTTAAATTCAGTAAAGCGCCCTTATCTTGGATAGAGATGGTTGAGCAAGTTAAAGAATTGGATGAAAAGGAAGAAAAGCAGATTTTTGGTGAAGCACTGCCACCCGGATTAAAACTAATCAATAGCGAGTAAAATACGAGAGGATAATAAGGAAATTGATCCCATCGGGATGTTTCCTTATTTCGTATTGACTTAATCACACAGAAGTCATCAGTAGTTAGTTGGCCAAATATAAATTTCCCTTTTAAAAGGAACACAATGAAATACCCTGTAGTTGATGCACAAATTACCCCTGACGGCCGTCTGGATGTTTTATCGAAGGCCGAAGTTAACAAGCTGTTCGATAGCAGTCAGGGTGATTTATATAAAACATTTCGCAACTGTTCTCTGGCAGTCTTAAATTGCGGCAGTGCTATGGATGATGGCAAGCAACTACTTGAGCGTTATCCTGCTTTTGATATTCGTGTGGTTCAGCAACAGCGGGGGATAAAACTTGAGGTTAAAGGCGCTCCTGCTCATGCTTTTGTTGACGGTAAAATGATTAAAGGCATTAATGAACATCTGTTTGCCGTACTACGCGACATTATTTACGTCAGTGACGAGATTAGTGATAATCCAAAATTTGATATGGATTCGTCAGATGGCATCAGTAATGCAGTTTTTCATATTTTGCGCAATGCCAATATCCTGCGTCCGATGATTAATCCAAAACTCGTGGTTTGCTGGGGTGGACATTCCATTAGCCGTAAGGAATATGAATATACCAAGCAAGTGGGCCATGAAATGGGCCTGCGTGGTTTAAATATTTGTACCGGTTGTGGGCCGGGTGCCATGAAAGGACCAATGAAGGGCGCTACTATCGGACATTCCAAGCAGCGCGTTAAAGATGGCCAGTATTTAGGCATAACCGAACCTGGTATCATTGCCGCTGAATCTCCCAATCCTATTGTTAATGATCTGGTTATTTTGCCGGATATTGAAAAACGTCTGGAAGCTTTTGTTCGTACCGGACATGGTATCGTGGTATTTCCCGGTGGTGCGGGTACCGCAGAGGAAATCCTTTATTTATTGGGCATACTGTTACATCCTGACAATAAAGACATGCCATTTCCGTTGATTTTTAGTGGGCCTGACAGTTCCGAGGCTTACTTTAAGGGGATTGATCAATTTATTGCCGGTACCTTGGGTAGAGAGGCGCAGCAGCGATACCAGATTATTATTGATGATCCTGAGTTGGTCGCTTGTGAAATGCTGGAAGGAATCAAAAAGGTGCGGGCTTTTCGTAAAGAAAAAGGTGATGCTTATTATTTCAACTGGCTACTTAAAATTGACCGGGTATTTCAGCAGCCATTTATCCCCACACATGAAAACATGAGTAGTTTGGCTTTACACAAGAATCAGGAGAGTCATTTGCTCGCGGCTAATCTGCGTCGTGCTTTTTCTGGTATTGTGGCTGGTAATGTAAAAGATGATGGCATTCGCGCCATTGAACAATATGGCCATTTTGAAATTCATGGCGATGCCAATATCATGAAATTAATGGATTCTTTATTGGCCTCTTTTGTTGAACAACACCGCATGAAGTTGCCAGGGAAAAAATATTTACCCTGCTATCGCATCATTACCTAAGCCGGGCTGCACTGACTTTATTAACAGCTAGTAACAAAAAGGTTCAGGCGATTTTTATAAAATTAATGATCATGCCGACGTCCATATCTATGGTTTTGGTGTCTATTTCCATGTTGATAGCTTCTTTGGAAATGGCGGTTTTGGTATCCATTATTATACTGATAGCTTCTTTGTGGGGGATAGTTTTGGTAGCCATTGCCATACTGATAGTTTCTCTGATGGCCATTGCTATAACCCTGACTCCAACCAGAACCTTGGAAGGGTTGATGATGCGAACAGGCAGTTAACAGCAGAATTAAAACAGCAAGACTTAATGCAGTAATAACTTTTTTCATTTTTATATTCCCTTAAATTATAAATGCCAGCTTAAGACTACCTGAGAGACCTGAATGCCAAGTGAATTAAAAATTGTGTTAATAGCCCTAAAGCTGATCGCACAATGATCTGCGTAACAACAGTACATTAATAAAATATTACCTCTTGATAATGAAAGTCATACTTACCGAAAAACCCTCAGTTGCCCGTGATATCGCTAAATGTTTAAATATCAATAATAAACATGATGGTTATTTTGAGGGTAATGGTTATCAAATTACTTGGGCATTTGGCCATTTGGTTGAACTAAAAGAACCCGATGAATACCATCCCGAATGGAAACGCTGGTCGTTGGATTCCTTGCCCATTATTCCTGAAGAATTTGGCCTGAAAGCACGCGGTGATGTGTCTGCACAAAAACAATTAAATACCATCAAGCATCTGTTTAAATCAGCGGATGAAATTATCTGTGCTACCGATGCAGGGCGGGAAGGTGAGCTGATTTTTAGATATATTTTGGCCTGGACTCAGTGTCTGCAAAAACCGTTTACACGTTTGTGGATTAGTTCATTAACTGATGAAGCCATACGCAAAGGTTTTGCCCAATTACAGGATGGCAATCTTTATCAGGGACTTTATCGAGCGGCTAAATGTCGCAGTGAATCGGATTGGATAGTAGGTTTAAATGCGACGCGGCTTTATACCCTTAAGTTTGGACAGCAGGGTTTATTATGGACGATAGGTCGTGTACAAACGCCGGTGCTGGCGCTTATTGTGCAGAAAGATTCGGAGATCGCCAAATTTATCCCCAAGGATTTTTGGGAGTTACATACCCTTTATAGAGCTGCTGATTTTCAATATATTGGCGAGCGATTTGATAAAAAGTCCGATGCCGAGGCATTATTAAGCCGGATTAACGGTCATGATTTTAAGATTACTTCGGTTAAGGGTAAGCGTGAGTTGGTTCATCCGCCGTTATTGTATGATCTGACGGATTTACAAAAAGACATGAATATTCGTTATGGTTTTACTGCCGATCAAACCTTAACGTGTGCCCAGCAGTTATACGAGAAAAAACACATCACTTATCCGCGTACGGATAGTCGTTGTTTAACCAACGATATGAAGGCAGGTATTAAGTCCTTATTGGAAAAGTTACGCTTGCGTTTTGAGCCACAGATAGCGGCGCTGGATCTTGATAAATTGTCCTTAAGTAACCGTTATTTTAATGATGCCAAAGTCAGTGATCACCATGCCATCATTGCCACGACTACCTTACCGGATTCTTTAGCCAATGATGAGGCTAAAGTCTATGAAGCCATTGTGTTGCGTTTTATTGCCGCTTTTTATCCGGCTTGTGTCAAACAGATCACCACTGTGCTTGGCTGTGTTGACACCAAACAATCGCTGGCGGCTTCTTTAGATAATTCTGCGGTGTTACCCTCAAGCCCAACCAAAAAAGCGGTTATCAATTTTAAAACCACCGGTACCATTATCGAATCACCCGGTTGGCAGGCATTGTTTAAAAATGTATCGTCTGGTGAAAATTCTCCAAAGGCTCAAGTTAATGAAACAAAAATTTTGCCCAACTTTGTTCAAGGTGAAATTGGGCTACATCAACCTACTATTAATCAGGGTAAAACCACAGCGCCAAAAGCTTATAACGAAGCCAGTTTATTAGGCATGATGGAGTCAGCAGGAAAAACCTGTGATGATGAAGAGCTCAAAGAAGCATTAAAAGAAAAAGGCTTGGGTACACCGGCAACCCGAGCGTCGATTATTGAAGTTTTAATCAAACGCAACTATATCCAGCGCCAAAAAAAGTTATTACTCAGCACTGAATCAGGACGTCATCTTATTTCTATTATCGCGGATGATCGCTTAAAGTCGGCCGCAATGACTGGCGAATGGGAAGCCAAGCTTAAAAAAATAGAACACAACGCTTACGATCCTGATCTGTTTATGGCGGAGATTATTCAATTTACCCAACAATTAAAAGATGAATCGACCAAGCCACTTTATGATGACAGCCGGTTAGGTGACTGCCCACTTTGCCAGCAACCCATTATTGAAGGCAGGCAAGGTTATGGTTGTAGCCAGTGGAAATCAGGCTGTAAATTTGTACTCTGGAAGCAGGCTTATAGCTTGACTATTAACCGGGACATGGCCTGTCAATTATTGCAAAATGGTCGAACCTTGAATGCTTATGCCATTAAAGTCAATGATGAGGTATTTAATGCCCAATTAACCCTTAATCCCTTGGGCGAGATAGGTTATAACAAATTGCAAAATCAGCCGGTGCAAAACGTAACTGATGCGCTTGCCGATTGCCCGTTATGCAACGGTAAAATTATTGAAACCAGTAAAGCTTATAGTTGTAGTGAATGGCGCAACGGCTGCAAAGCAGTTATTTGGAAAATCATTGCTAATAAAAGTATAACCCCGACCATGGCTAAAAAGCTGTTAAGTAAAGGCGAAACCGGTGTTTTAAAAGGCTTTAAATCCACCAAAGGCACGGAGTTTGAAGTCAATCTGAAGTTTGTTGATGGTAAAGTTGAAATGGATTTTGCCGGTCGCTAATTTTTCCTTTGGATAGAAGTCGAAATCAACCGATAATAGCCATATTGTTACACAACCATGAGATAAAAAATGAGCAACGTTTTTAGTTTTACCGGGACTATCGGCAGAGATGCCGAAGTAAGATACGCGCAGTCCGGATTGGCCGTATTAAATTTTACCGTCGCCAATAATATCGGCTTTGGTGATAAACAACAAACTTTATGGATACGGGTCGCGTTGTTTGGTAAACGCGCTGAAGGATCACTAAAAGATTATTTAAAAAAAGGTCAGCAAGTCTTTGTGTCGGGCGAATTAACCCAAAGCGAATACAAAGCTAACGATGGCACGACTAAAACCAGTTTGGAACTTAATGCCAATATTATTGATTTAATCGGCAAGAAAAATGAGTCCGGCAGCCAGCCACAACAAAACTATCAATCTTCTGGAGCAAGGGAACATGCACCGGCAAGACAAGCACCGGGTAATGATAACTCTGATGCACCTTACGATGACGATATACCTTTTTAACGGACACCTTGATATAGTTATGTAAAGAATATAAATAAGCCTCTGTTATAAGAGGCTTTTTTTGTAAAAAATTAACCAGTATTTAAAGTCAATAAATCAATGCGTGTAAATATCCATAAGCAATAAAAATCGCACGGGCGAAAGTAGTTAATTATTTGGCCTTGCCGTTTTGAAACGGGCAGATGCTCCCAAAAGACCAACCACGAAGAAAGCGGTGCCGACAAGGGTAAAACGCAGATTCGGCTCCTCGATGGTGATATCGTCGGTAGCATAAAGCATAATAATGACGGCACCCGATCCCCATCCAAGAAAACGCAATGCAGCGCCCATAATCAGGTTACCTGGGGTTTCCTCTTCACTCACTGGCGTATCCATTCGATAGGCCACAAAACTGCACATAAGTGCAGGCAAAATTCCCCAACGCATATGTTGTATAAAGCTTTCCAGAAAATTAAAATCTACCCTGCGGTAGAAAGTTAACTCGAGAATGAGTGCTGAGACCGTGGTGCTAACAATAAATCCCATTATCATCACTGCCATATAGAAACCATAGTAGCGATCGGACTGATCCCGCTGATGCCTGATGGCAAGTGCCCGTAAAATAAAGACCAGTGCTATTGGCAGGACATACATCGGGATGACATACGCAACCCATCGAAGTGTTGTGTAATTAAAATGCGCTAGCGGTTTATCGGGAAACAGGAATGCGTTGTGTAGGGATACTGATATCTCTCTACCCAGCATAACCCCGATAGCCGTGGCTGCCGTGAAAACCAGCACATATTTATAAGTATGTTTCAAGGGAGCTGCGTGGACGTTGCCGCCGAGTTGCTTAACAGTTGCCCATATATCGTCCTCGTTTGCGCTTTTGAACACGACTAGAGAGGCAAGTAAGCGGCAGAGCAGGCCGGTGAGGTGGTCAAGTTCCTTGAGCAAATTTACCGTCTTGGTATAGTGTGGCTGCGCCTCTTTCCATACGGCAACTTTTTCTGACATTGCATTGTAAGAGATACATATTTCGCCCCATTTGAGCGATGGTTCGTTGAAAAAACGACGAAAGGACGATTCGTTGGCGTAGCTCTGTATTTGGTCAAATAAAAGGCAATTATGAGCCCATTTATATTCGACGGTGGCACTGGATTTTTCGAAATCACCAAAGTCGATGCTCGACACCAGTAAGCGATTGGCAATTTGTGCTTTCAGGTTATCGTCGACTGCCGATAATCTTGATGTAACCAAAGCATTATAAACCTCTACTGCCTTGGTCGGAATTGCGAAAGCATCATGGATGCTGTCCCTCAAAATAAGTAAGGGATTAAAGCGGCTTTCCCAAGCGCTAAAAAAAAGAAATAGCCCGGCGACAATCAACGGTATGATTGTGCTGCCATCCAAGCCGTTCAGCAGATTTAGCAGTTCCCGAGAGCGCAGGTTCTTTACAATAAGTGTTACCAGTGGTTCTAAAGGTAGCCACCGCCAAGTAAGCAAGCAGTAAAGAGCCACCATAAACGTACAGTACGATGCGATCCCTAGCCAGTAGGTGCTTCTGCGGCTAAAGTATTGGGGCAGTGTAGGTTCTTCGCCCAGCTGAATTCGGCGTTTTTGAAAGGAGCGATAAGCAAGAAATGCTGCGGCTGCGGTTCCAAGAAACTGCACAGCATAGTTAATCAAGAGTTCAGCAGTCATTGTGGAGCAGCTCCTAGGTATTTTTACAAGATTTTGAGTTTAGGGGGGATGTTACGTCCAGCCTGCTTATGAGCAAATCCGTTTGTTTTTATGTCGATTTTGCAAGGCCTGATTTAGTGTGAGATGGCCGAGTCATTACAAATGAAAAGGGGAAGATGCGTGCAGCGCCGAGTACGACTCCAAAAGCTCACTCGCCAACGTCCAAAACGTTCCGAACACATCTTCAAAACAAATTATAGCAGGGTGAGTTTAAACAAACGATAAAAATTTTTATGGTATTTAAAACGATAGCTATTGTAATTAGTAGACTTGCCATTACGCTAATTTAAACCTGCAACCCATGTCCTGGTTTTGCTGGTTTATGTGAACAAGACAAGAAATGCATAACAAAAAAGACATCACTTAAACCGGGAAAATTTTAATCAAAACAAAACGTTCTTAAGCGTTTTTAGCTTAAAAATAGCTGTATTATAATGATAAAGGAATTAGCTGTTGGGTCTGAAAAGTTGGAAAGTGAGTCATGGACGAGTAAGATATCTGTTTTTTGCAG
Source organism: Methylobacter sp. S3L5C (assembly GCF_022788635.1). Classification (NCBI taxonomy): domain Bacteria; kingdom Pseudomonadati; phylum Pseudomonadota; class Gammaproteobacteria; order Methylococcales; family Methylococcaceae; genus Methylobacter; species Methylobacter sp. S3L5C. The sequence goes on from NZ_CP076024.1 coordinate 3,251,580, forward strand.
TCCAACTACGTTAGTTTGTTTTGGAGATACAGACGAAATATAAAAGTTATCAAATTTGTCCTGATGGTGTTTATTTCTTGGCGTTTGATAAATGTAAGTTATATTCAAATTAACTTGTCTCTTTCGATACAGCTGATTGTATTGGTTTAGCATTTTCTTATACTTTATTAATCACCATTTACAGGTAACGACAATAATGCGTAACAAATTTTTAAAACCGGGTTTTTTAGTGTTGGCACTATTATCGCTTTCCGTTAATGCTGAAATTTTAGATAAAGAAGCTATACCCTCTCCAATAAAGGATCAATTTTATAAAAGACATCCGAATGCCATGGATATTTCTGCTGAAAAGAAAACTCATTTTAAGCAAGCCTTGTACGAGATAAGTTTTAAGGAAGAAAAGGATAAGGCAACGATGATTGAACTTTATAGAAGTAATGGCCATTTTTTTGTTAATGGCGATAACGTGACGACATCCAACATGATGCCGTCTGTTGGTTATGATAATTTGAAGGCTGCTTTCGGTACTTACACCATTAAAAACGCGACATTAGTGGTAAACCCTAATGGTATTGGTGAAGAGTATGATTTAACGGTTAATGCATCAGGTAATAACTGGAGTGTTATCGTTGATCATAACGGTAATATAACTCAAAAAGAGCGTGATTAAACTGTAAATTCCTCTTGGAAACAGGTTTGATTGCTTTTATTTAGTTAATAAAATCACCCTATCCTGATATGTTTCTATATTGGGAAAAGCAAGTATCGGCAGTTTATACAAGATAGAATTGAACGCTACACAAAGTTATTATTGTAAAATTTTTTCAAGAGACAATGATAGAAGAGCATTATTAATGCGGTAAAACCGGAATAATCAATGCGCAATAATGCTTCTACCCGGCAGTTTTAGTGAAGAAATAGGGTCGGAGTAAAAGAATCTTAAACAATTCGCTATGCTGATTGGGTAAGATTCGGCCGTTGCGTTGATTTTTGATGAAAACAACAACTGGATAATACGATGGCAATAAATAGTAACAGACCTATTTCACCACATTTACAAGTCTACAAACTTCCTTTAACCGGTATTATTTCAATTCTTCACCGTATTACCGGTGTATGTTTATCGGTCGGCTTAATCTTTTTTGTCTATATTATCTATGCCTTGGCGGGTGGTTCAAATACTTACGCTGCAATGCAGGTTTTTATGAAGCTATGGCCGATGCAATTGCTGTATTGGGGATTTATTTACGCATTTTTTTTCCATTTATCTCACGGTGTGCGTCATTTAATTTGGGATGCGGGTAACAGTTTTAATAGTGATACACTCAATCGTTATGCAATGACTGAACTGGGTGCTTCCTTGGTTCTTACCTTGATCACCTTGCTATTTGTCTGAGTTAAGGAATATTTATGGATTATAGATCGCCTTTAGCCAAAGTTCGCGGATTAGGTTCGGCAAAATCGGGTACTTCTCATTGGTGGATGCAGCGTGTTACCGCCGTAGCATTAATTCCCTTATCTTTTTGGTTAATTATTTTTCTTGATTTAAGTATAAATGCGCCTTATCAGGAAATGATAGCGTGGCTGGCGTCACCATTGAATACGCTTGGTATGGTCGCTTGGATACTTGCTGTTTTTTATCACTCAGCCTTGGGTTTACAGGTAGTTATTGAAGATTATATTACTGCTGAAGGAATTAAAATTGTTGCCGTCTGGACGGTAAACTTAAGTTTTCTGTTGTTGGCACTAGCGGCGTTGATTGCAGTGTTTCGTATATTATTGATAGGGTAGTTTATGTCGTCAGATTATAAAATTATTGAACATGAATATGATGTCGTCGTAGTAGGCGCTGGTGGTGCAGGTCTTCGGGCCACTTTTGGCATGGCAGAAAAAGGCTTGAAAACAGCTTGCCTGACTAAAGTATTTCCAACCCGCAGCCATACCGTTGCAGCGCAAGGTGGCATCAGTGCTGCATTAGGCAATATGGGTGAAGATGACTGGCGTTTTCACATGTACGATACCGTTAAAGGCTCTGATTGGTTAGGTGATCAGGATGCCATTGAATATATGTGCCGTGAAGCCATGGCCGCAGTTATTGAGCTTGAACATTACGGCGTGCCTTTTTCCAGGACAGAGGACGGCAAAATTTATCAACGTGCCTTTGGTGGCATGACGACGCATTATGGCAAAGGCACGGCACAACGTACCTGTGCGGCAGCAGATAAAACCGGTCATGCGATTTTGCATACCTTGTACCAACAAGCGTTAAAACATAATGCCGAATTCTTTGTTGAATACATCGTACTCGACTTGATTATGGAAAATGATGAATGCCGTGGCGTGTTGGCATGGTGTCTTGACGATGGCTCGCTGCATTTGTTTAAAGCGCATGTTACGGTTTTGGCAACCGGTGGTTACGGGCGTAGCTATTTCTCTTGTACATCCGCTCATACCGTAACCGGCGATGGTAACGCGATGGTATTGCGCGCAGGATTGCCGTTACAGGATATGGAATTTATTCAGTTCCATCCGACCGGAATTTATGGTGCCGGCTGTTTAATTACTGAAGCGGTTAGAGGCGAGGGCGGTTATCTGACTAATTCGGAAGGTGAGCGTTTTATGGAACGCTATGCACCGCATGCTAAAGATTTAGCCTCACGCGATGTCGTTAGTCGTGCCATGACTATTGAGATTCAGGAAGGGCGTGGTGTGGGCAAGCTCAAAGATCATATTTACTTGCACATTGAGCATCTTGATCCGGCTATTATTCATGAACGTCTACCCGGCATCGCTGAAACCTCGAAAGTTTTTGCCGGCGTCGATGTCACTAAAGATCCTATTCCGGTTTTACCAACCGTGCATTACAACATGGGCGGTATTCCCACCAATTATAAAGCGGAAGTGGTAACACTTGATGGTGATAATCCCGATAAAGTCGTGACCGGCTTGATGGCCATCGGTGAGGCCGCGTGTGTTTCTGTTCATGGCGCCAATCGGCTGGGTTCAAACTCGTTACTGGATTTGGTGGTTTTCGGCAGGTCAGCTGCCATACGTTGTGCAGAACTTATTAAATCGGGCACGGCACAAAAACCACTGGCCAAGACTGCCTGCGATAAAGCGCTGGCGCGTTTTGATAAAATTCGTAAGGCCAATGGCACTCGCACAACATCAGATATTCGTTTGGATATGCAGAAAATCATGCAAACCAAAGCGGCAGTATTCAGAACGCAATCGACACTGGATGAAGGCATTGCCGCCATGGCAGAAATCAAACAATCGTTTGAAGATATCGGCGTTAAAGATAAATCCCTGATTTGGAACACTGATCTGGTTGAAACCCTGGAACTGGATAACTTGCTCAGTCAAGCCAGCGTTGCAATTAATGCCGCCGGTAATCGACACGAAAGCCGGGGTGGACATGCACGCGAAGATTACCCGAGTCGTGATGATGTCAATTGGATGAAGCATACCTTGACATGGATGGTCGACGATAATATTAAAATCGATTATCGCCCCGTGCATTTATATACTTTAACCAACGAAGTTGACGTTATTCCACCCAAAGAGAGGGTTTACTAATGGCTGAATTCACCTTGCCGAAAAATTCGGTATTGACCGAAGGCAAAAGTTTTAAAGCACCGACGGGTACAAAAAATACCCGCCGTTTTGAAGTCTACCGCTGGGACCCGGATACCAACGAAAATCCGCGCATTGATAGTTATGAGTTGGATATGGACAGTTGTGGCCCGATGGTGCTGGATGCCATTTTAAAAATTAAAAATGAAATCGACAGCACCTTAACGTTTAGACGTTCTTGCCGTGAAGGGGTCTGTGGTTCCTGTGCCATGACGGTTAATGGTAAAAATACCCTGGCATGTATTAAAGCCATTGATTCTTATCCTGATACCATCAAGATATTTCCGCTTCCGCACTTGTCTGTTGTTAAAGATCTGGTGCCGGATATGACGCATTTTTACGCGCAATACGCGTCTATCAAACCGTGGATAGAAACGCAAACTCCTGCACCTGCTGATACCGAACGTCTGCAAAGCAAAGAAGACCGCGAAAAGCTGGACGGGTTATATGAATGTGTTATGTGCGCCTGTTGCTCTACCAGTTGCCCAAGTTACTGGTGGAACGGGGATCGCTATTTAGGCCCAGCGGTATTGTTACAAGCTTATCGCTGGTTGGTGGATAGCCGTGATGAAAATACCGGTGAGCGACTTGATGAATTGGAAGACCCGTTCAAATTGTACCGTTGTCATACGATTATGAATTGTACTGATACCTGCCCTAAAGGCTTAAATCCCGCCAAAGCCATCGCTGAAACCAAAAAACTGTTAGTCCAGAGAAAGCTGGGCTAATGAAGCAACTCGCCAAACTACGTTGGCAATGTCGACGCGGCACCAAAGAACTGGATTTTTTGTTGCTGCGTTATTTGGATGCAGGGTATATTTTGGCTGATGATGAAGAAAAAGCCCGGTTTGTTGAGTTGTTAAGCTATGAAGATGATCAGTTGATAGACATTTTAATGGGTGATTTGAAAGTCGATGCGCAGCCAATGAAGGCTTTGATCGCGAAGATACGTTCTACAGGTTAAATAGTCGAGGTATGAAGTCCGTTCCTATCTTGTTGAAATAACTGTTAGAATAAACTATAGAATTTGCCCTTACTGATTTTCTATCCTCGGACAGCTTCTAGGAGGCTGTCCGAGGATAGAAAATCTACTTCGGGAAAGCTATTTAGACCATATTTTCTGCTGATTTTTGTTTAATAGAGCAACTATTTGCCTAAAATGACCAAAAAATCTGACTCAAAATAGCTTTTCCTCGCTACGATTCCTATCCTCGGACTGCCTCCTTTGGGGCTTATCGAGTTACACTACTATTTTACTAAAGAGGTAATTATGTTACATATCACATCAAAAAAAAGCACATTGCTGTTATGTTTTTGCGTTATATCTGTCCTGTTGACTCCATCTATCGTATTGGCTGCATCAGAAACCGGGTCGATAGCAGCGACTCAGGCTGCTGATCAAAAGGCTGCACTGGCAAAAAAAGCGGCTGATAGACAGGCTAAAAAAGCGGTTAAGGCACAAGTACCTGCCGAGGAACAAAAGGCTATCAAGACAGAAATACCTGTTGATGAACAAAAGCAACAATAATTGGTAATTCGTAAGGTGGATTCGGCGATAGGCAACACCCCATGCTTTAAGAGAGTGGTGGCGGTTGCTGTCACTGTCACGAAACTGCCCTACCAGTCACCAGGAGGCTTTCGAGAATAGAAAATCTACTGCGGAAATGCTATTTTGGACCTATTTTCTGCTCATTTTCTTTTAATAGAACAACTATTTTCCTTAAATGACCAAAATAGCCGCCCCTCGCCAGGTGCTTATATTAAAAAGCTTTTTTCGTATGATGATGGTTAAAAATCATGGAACAAAATTACCCTTGTTCTGTGTGTAATGTCAACGAAAGCAAATTGTGTTATATCTCAGCCGGTATCAGGAAGTTGGCTGGCATGAACAAGAAGTCAGCATTTATCAATACAATTATGCAAGAGATTAAAAGTCGTGCACTTACTTCTGATTAAAATGTTTCATGTCATTTTGTTCATTAATTGTATTGATCCTTTAGTTACAGAGCCATAAATCGTAATAATTGCAGAAGAAAACACTGCCATAAATCGTAATAATTGCAGAAGAAAATACGGTAACTGAACTTGATTTATTTCCGGGAAACCAATTCGACTCCTGTCTGGTGCTGATTGCCTATTGAATTGTTACATTTTGTTACAATTGATAGAGTGTTTTTGGTTATCGCCTAAGGTAAACTAATGTCTCTTTAATTAGTAATTCTGAGTATTAGTTTTCAGAAAATAAAGAGTTTAGTGAGCAATTGTTGCTACATTTATATTTGTGTTGCGGCAATGGCCCTTTAGGTGTGTTAATTAAGAACCTCTCTTAATTCATACCCGCATTCATGGGTAGTTGTATGAAAAAATATATGGTTAAAACTTTAGTGGCAGGTCTTGCTGTTTGTGCCGTTAGTGGGGCTCAAGCCTCTCCTATTGTTGGTTTGTATAACACTGGCGCAGGTATCACGATTAACGGTACAACAGATACCAACTATGCCTTGACTAATTCGTCTGGTGCTGCAATTTACGGCAACTACGGAGAAGCGGCAGTTGGGTCAGGTTGGCCCATTAGCCCATGGCTTGCTGATAATAGTACTTCACATTGGTTAACGCCTACCAGCAATAGAGCAGAAAGTTATGACTCTTCCTCTGCTGGAACCTACAAATGGACGCTGCAATTTGATTTGACTGGTTATAATGCGACTACAGCTTCATTTGAAGGTAAGTTTTCTGCTGACAACAGTGCTGTTGCTTATCTGAATGGTAATAACATCGGATCGGCGGCAGGATTTTCAAGTTGGTACAACTTTTCAGCAGGCAGTAGCTTATTTAATGCTGGCGTTAACAATTTGGAGTTTGTCGTTACTAATCTTAAAGGATCAGGCAACCCAACCGGTTTACGTGTTGAGATGACAAATTCCAATGTATCAGCGGTGCCACTACCTGGTGCTGTTTGGTTTTTTATGTCCGGTATGCTGGGATTGTTGGCGGTAAAGCGTAAATCGAAAAGTATTTAAAGAGACCAATAAAAATTATTCCATTAGGACGTATTGTTGGCGTTCTTTTAGCTTGTGATAATGTCTGTGCACTGAAATTCAAACAATTAGATGCGTAAGACATTAGCCTTAGGGCGTTATTTAAGGTAAATTAGCATATTTTACTGGTTAATTTTAATCACTATAACTCATGGATTTTTATACCAATGATTCGATGCCTATCGGTTCATTGGTTTTTTTAATTTTATAGACTCCCAGAAATTCAGGTTTCCATATTAACCAGTTAGAAAGCTTTTAAAAATGAGTGATTTGTTATCTAATACTTGGAAATTATTTACCTGAAATTATAGGTATATTATGTGCCATAAAAGTTGAGGTTTACATTGACTGAAGATAAAAACGACACCATCAAAAAGCTTGGCGAAGAGGACCAAGAATTTAAACGTTTTGCAAATAGAGGCAATAAACTTAAATGGACCTGGTTCATTGGTGTTTTTGTCATGGTTGTCAGTTTGCTATACGGAGATACTGCCCAGTTGTTTTTAGCAGTTTTTGCAGCAGTTTATATAGCGATTACAACAATGAATTATTTTAAGTCTACTAGGTTCTGTTGACGTTTCACCTCAGCCATAAAAGCACCGAGGAAAATGATAGCATCCCCATGTAATTAATAGCTTTTTTCTCATATCGTGTAGCAATTCTGCGATAGTGCTTGAGCTTACCGAACATACATTCAATGGCATGCCGCTCCTTATAATGCCAATAATCGCACTCAATATCTTCTTTTCGGTTCGATTTAGGTGGGATAACCGCTTTTATTTCACGACTGGCTAACCACTCCCGCAACTCGTTCGTGTCGTAGGCTTTGTCTGCTAAAACGGCTGAAGCATTAACATTTTCCAATAAAGATATGGCTTGCTTGCATTCAGCCTCCTGCCCGCCTGTCAGGATAAATTTGATGGGCATGCCCAAGCCATCACAAAGCGCGTGAATCTTACAACCAAATCCACCTTTGGAGCGCCCAAGTGCTTCATTCTCAGCAGAACTATATGCCGCTCCAGCTGCGCAGGCATGTGCTCTAATAACTGAACCATCCATGGAAACATCTTGTAAATCAGCGTCTTCAGCAAGATGACAGAGAATTTCACCCCATATGCCATTGATACACCAACGTGAAAAACGCTTGAAGATGCTATTCCATTTACCATACGTTGACGGTAATACACGCCACTGTGCTCCCGTACGTAATATCCACAAAATGGCATTAACAAACTGCCTGCAAATATCGGGTAAACCGATATGAACTCCAGGCAATTTTTTTAAGCTTGCCAAAATACGAGTCCACTCTTCATCACTTAATGTTATCCGCTTCATTTCATTCAAAACGACTTATTCTACCGGATTGGTGAAACGTCAACAGAACCTAGTAAGTTGGGTTAGGTAATCGCCGTAACGCAAGACATGGAAGTCATCAACTGTTGTCGACAATAATTGGGCTTTATTGTTTATCCAGTTTGGCTTTGGCGGTATCTGTGGCACTCTTGATTTTTTCTACGGCTACCCGAAATTTATTTTGTTGTTCAGTCGCTGTCTTGGCGATGATGGCATTGTCGGCATTGGCTTCATTAATGATGCAGCTATTATAAGCATTGGCTTTTTGTTGCCATTCATTAATCAAGTTGATACTTTGGTTATAAGTCTCAACATTATCCTGTTTAATAACCGGAACTTCGGGTTCAGCTCCACAAGCACTGGGCGACCAAGTGCCGTTATTGATAGTCCCCGCCGTGCCGACAGAGATAGTAACGACAATAAATATCGCAGTCATAAAAGCTTTTTTTAGCATTGTTAAAGCCTCTTATCTATGGGTTTTTTGATGATTAATTTTATCTGGACTATTGGTATATATCGAGCTAATAAGCCGGATTATAAACACACCGGACAGGTTGATGCAACCCGTCCGGCGCAGTTATTGGTTATTTATACCGCAGGAACCAGCACACCTTCAGGAAATTGCATGGTCATACAATGCAAACTGCCATATTGATGCACCAGTGGTCGGCAAGGTATCGGGATAATTTTATGCTCCGGAAAGCACTCAGCCAGCCGCGTTAAAGCTATGTCATCCATGGGATCACCATAAACAGGCACCAAGACAGCATGATTGATGATTAAAAAATTGGCATAATTGGCCGGCAATTGTTGCCCTTCTTCATCATAAATCGGTTTTGGCAGCGGTAACGAGACTAAATGGTAGGGATCGCCTGCCTGATTTCTAAAGTCCTGTAATTGCATTTTCATGTATTTCAGGCTGGTATAGTGTTGGTCATCAGGATCTTTACAGCTGGTATAAGCAATAGTATTTACTGAGCAAAAACGCGCCAGGGTATCAATATGGGCATCGGTATCATCACCGGACAAGTTTTCCTGATCCAGCCATAACACCCGTTTGGCGCCCAAATTTTCCAACAATTGCTGTTCTATTTCCTGTTGCGTTAAGCCTTTATTTCTATTGGGGTTTAGCAGACATTGTTTCGTCGTTAAAATAGTGTCAATGCCGTCACTTTCAACACTGCCGCCTTCTAGTATAAAATCAACATCCTTGTAAGCTTTACCTTTAAAGGGTTTTTCATTTAACAGTTTGTGATTGAGGGCATTGTCGTTTTGATGCTGATATTTTTCGCCCCAACCATTAAAAAGAAAATTGAGATGGGTAATGGCACCCTCTTTTTCTACGCTTAAAAAAACAGTATCTCTAACCCAGATGTCATTAACTGTGGCATGAATGAAGTCAATAGCTTTATGGTTACTGACTAACGTTTGAATATGTTGCTGATGGCTGTCATCCCTGCAGACAATTATTAGGGGTTGATATTCGGTAATCGTATCAGCAATGATACTGTACGATTGCTCTACAGACTCAAGTCGATTACTAAAGTCGCCCGTATTATGTGGCCAAGAGATTAAGACGGCGGATTGTTTTTCCCATTCGGCTGGAAATCGATTCATTGGTTTTAGTTTCCTGATGTAGTACCTTCCAGCTATTTGCCGGAAGTAGATTGAAATAACATTTCTTTGGCATGTGCCAAGGTATTGGCTGTGATAGTAACGCCGCCTAACATTCTGGCAATTTCTTCAATGCGTTCTTCACCTTCCAACAATCTGACACTGGAAGAAGTGATATCGGTTTTATTATTTTTTTCAACGTAGAGATGGTGATGTGCCTGTGCGGCAACTTGCGGTAAATGCGTGACGCACATGACTTGTCGACTATGGCTCAAACTACGTAATTTTTGCCCGACAATTTCAGCAACGCCGCCTCCGATACCTGAATCCACTTCATCAAAAATGAGTGTGGGTGTAGTTTTATCATTAGAGGTCGTTACTTGTATGGCTAAACTAATTCGCGATAATTCTCCTCCTGAAGCGACTTTAGCCAATGGTTTTGCTGGCAGTCCCGGATTGGCACTGATTAAATATTCGATTTTATCTTTACCGTTTAGTTTTGGGATATCGGTATCCAAATCGGTAATATCAACTAAAAATTCACCTTGCGGCATCCCCAATTCTTTGATCATGTCTGAAATTTGTTTTTGTAATTTTTGTCCGGATCGATTGCGTTGCCCGGATAATTTTGTCGCTAGTTGGTGATATTGGGCAAGTAACTGGGCTGTTTCGGCGGTTAACGTTTCGATACGTTCACCGCTATGGGTTAGTTCGTCCAGTTCAGTTTCCAGCTTATCGACCAGTTCTGGTAGTTCATCTGGGGTAACATGATGTTTTCTGCTGAGATTCTGAATGACACCAATCCGGTTTTCAAGTGCTTCCATGCGCTGGGGATCGGCTTCCTGAGATTCCAAAAAGCGCCGTAACTGAGTGGCGGCTTCTTCTGTCTGAATTTGAGCTTCTGATAATAGCGTGCATATTTCAGTTAACTCCGGCGCAAATTGGGCAATATGAGTCAATTCGCTGACACTATGGCTAAGCATTTGATTAACTGATTGTTGGTCACTCTCATAAAGCAGGTCAACCTGGGCTTGTCCTGTAGATAATATTTGTCCCAAATTTGCCAGTTTGCCGTGTTCTTCTGAAACGGAAGAATAACTAAAGTTTGCGATATCCAACTGTTGTAATTCTTCAATCTGGTAACGCAACAATTCTTCGCGTTCAGTTTGGTCTACGCTGGCTTTAATAAGGCTCGCCAACTCTTTATGGGCGAGCAACCATTGCTTATAGCAGATATTGACTTGATCAAGAAGGTTTTGATTTTTTGCATAGGCATCCAGTAAACGGCGCTGCTCATCACTATTAAGCAACGTCAGATGTGCGTGTTGGCCATGAATTTCAACCAATTGTTCACTTAGTTCCTGCAAGAACTGCAAAGTAACGGGACGGTTGTTTATATAGGCTTTTGAGCGGCCGTCCTGATTAACAATACGCCGAATTAAACAGTGCTGTTCATCATCCAGTTCATTTTCTTTCAGCCATTGTTGGACACCAGGCGCATCGCTTAAATCAAACTCAAGATTAACTTCGGCGCGTTTACATTCCGGACGCACGTAACCGGAATCTGCTCTGTCGCCGAGCGCAAGGCCCAAAGCAGTTAACAAAATAGATTTTCCCGCTCCGGTTTCGCCGGTAAGAACCGACATGCCTTTTTCCAGATCAAGGTCGAGTGATTTGACTACGGCAAGGTCAATGATATTTAGATTTATTAGCATGGGGGTTAGCTGTGGTAGCCGCTGCTCCAGTTTAATTTGTTCCTGAGGATTTGAAAGAAATCATGACCTTCAGGATGTAAGATTCTAATGGGTTTTGGGTCTTTTTTAATCAAAATTTTGTCACTGATTAATACATCCGGTATTTCAATGTGGTCACAGGTCACCAGGGCGTTGATTTGCTTGGTTTGGCAAAAGCTTATTTCAATTTCAGCCGAATCATGAATAACTATTGGCCGGTTTGATAAGGTATGCGGATTAAGCGGCACCAATACCAAAGCGTTTAATGAAGGATACAGAATGGGGCCTCCCGCCGATAAAGAATAAGCCGTTGATCCGGTGGGTGTGGAAATCACCAAACCGTCCGAACGTTGTGAGTTTAAAAATACATTATCAATTTTAGTGACAATTTCAATCATACTCGGAGTTACCCAACGATGGATTGCCACTTCATTAACGGCAGTTTCTTCATGAATAACCTTGTTGTCGCGGATGATTTTTGCCCGTAATAAATAACGTTTTTCTTCCGTATAATGGCCTTGAAGTATGTAGAGCAATTTAGCCGGTGCTTCACGGGGCGATATATCGACCAAAAAACCCAGTCTCCCCAGATTAATGCCAATCAATGGGACATCATATTTAACAATGGCACGAGCGGCGGCCAGAAAAGTCCCATCGCCACCCACGGCAATAACAACATCGCAATGTTGCCCCAGTGCTTCCATGGAATACGCTTTAATAGTGTTGTTTTTAATAAACTGTACACTATTTTCAGCAACACACACCGTGTATTGATGTTCAATTAAATAATCGTAAAGCCCGGTTAACGTATCAGCAATACCAGGGTCACTGGGTTTTCCTATGATGCCTATCGTCTTAAAAGGAGTCTGCATTAATAAATTACAATCGGTAAAAAGTCTGATTATACAAAAAAACAACTGTGAGCCTAGATTTATCGGTTTTTTTGTTCCAAAGACCGCTTGGCTTAAGCTGTGTGATAATGGATAAAAATAGCTTAATCAGCCTTAAGACTACGCCTTATTGCTGGTCTTTGGTTAAATTTTAGTCATTAGACATCTTTCCTAAATACAGCCATAGCGTAAGTTAACAAGAGCAGCCACTAAATTCCATGTCAAGGAGTAATGCTTGTGTTTGCCCCGATAAACATCTTTGGCAATCCTGAAAATTTTGCATCGGCGATTAACATGCTCAATAAAAATACGCTGTTTTGATAGTGCCTTATTATCGGCTTTGTCTTCTGCCGAAAGCGGTTGGCCTTTTTTCTTTTTAACCGGTAGAGTCGAGTTCTGATGGTGTTTCTTTATCCCTTGGTATCCGGAATCCGCCAACAACAGGGCATCAGGATGTAACAATAGACGGCTATCTTTGAAGATCGAAAAATCATGCTGTTGACCTTTACCTATCACTACGGAGAGTATAGTCATCGTCAATAGGCAGATCACGAGTTGGACTTTGATCGTGTGGCGTTTTTTTTCCTGAAAAGTACGCTTTCTGGTTTTTAACAGGGCGCTCGATAGGCTGCTCCGAAACATCAATGACCACGGTAGCTGCGGGATCTTCCAACAGTGCTTTGCGGTTGGGCAGTTTTTCGATTTTGATCAATAGTCTTACAGTGCGAGTATAGATTTTATGGCAATACGATTCGCTGATGTCGAAGACCGCAGCCAGATTTATCAACGTCGGATAGTGACGAAGATAATAGAGTGTCAGTAACAAGCGGTCTTCCAAAGCCATCTTGGAGTCTTTTCGTCCCCGTCTAGTCAGTGGATTAAGGACTTTTTGTTCGTCCAGGTAAGTCACCAGCTTACCGTGAAGATGCAGAAAATCTTCTGGTGACAGGCCGACAGTCCTTAAAAATTCTTCAGGCTTGTGTCTTGGCAATTGGGCATAAGGAGTCATGGCTATCCGTGTTTTCAGAGGTAGATCGCTATTTTAACCCTATCAAAGCCAAATTCTATGTCAATTATTTAGGAAAGATGTCTATTCTAACAATGGCCACATTTAGTTTTATAAAGAACAACACGAATAGCGTATAGTTAGAAGTTTTGTGTAGGTGTAGTTCATGACTGAAACCGATGTTATTATTATCGGGGCAGGCGCATCGGGTCTGATGTGTGCTATTGAGGCAGGCAAGCGGGGACGACAAGTACTGGTTTTGGATCATGCCAATAAAGCCGGGAAAAAAATCCTGATGTCCGGTGGTGGCCGCTGTAATTTCACTAATTATTCTATTGATCCGGATAATTTCATTTCAAATAATTCGCATTTTTGTAAATCTGCACTCAGTCGCTATACGCAGTGGGATTTTTTGGCATTAATCGCACGCTATAAAATTCCTTATCACGAAAGAGATCATGGTCAATTATTTTGCAAAGACAGCGCCAAAGATATTCTAATCATGTTGTTAAAAGAATGTGCTGATGTTGGCGTAGTTGTGCAACTTAACACCCCTATAGAGCGTATCGAACAGCTCAACAACCGGTTTCATCTTAAAACCGGCAATGGGATGTTTAGCAGTCAATCTTTGGTGGTTGCTACCGGCGGGCTTTCCATTCCAAAAATGGGTGCAACGCCTTTTGGTTACAAAATAGCACAGCAATTTGGCATTAACATTGTTCCCACGCGAGCAGGTTTGGTGCCATTAACCCTGCAACCGGAAGATAAAGAACAGTTTTCGCCTTTATCGGGCATAGCCGTACCTTGCCGTATCAGTAATCAACGGCAGAGCTTTATTGAAAATGTACTGTTTACCCATCGTGGCTTAAGTGGACCCGCTGTGTTGCAGATTTCTTCCTATTGGTTGGCAGGAGAGTCTGTGTTGATTAACTTGTTGCCTCAAGTTAATCTGGAAACAGAGCTTAAAGTAAAACGTCAGCAAAAATTAAAGAACACGTTAAAAACCATTTTGGATAGTTATTTACCCAAGCGACTGATTAGCTGTTTGTTACCTGATGAATTATTAAATATTTCTTTGCCTGATTTATCCGATCGTCAGATTCAGCAGGTTGCCGATCAGTTGCATAACTGGATGATTAAACCTAATGGCACTGAAGGTTACCGTACTGCAGAAGTCACTGTTGGTGGTGTGGATTGTGATGCGCTTTCATCTAAAACCATGGCCAGCAAACAAGTACCCGGACTTTATTTTATTGGCGAAGTCGTTGATGTGACAGGTTGGCTCGGTGGCTATAATTTTCAGTGGGCTTGGTCATCTGCTTGGTGTGCCGGGCAATATGTTTGAAACAGGTGTTAAACTAAGCCATAACTACTATAAAACTTATTCCGGATTTACTGAGAGTTCCTTTAGGTAAACCGGTAGAATTTAAAAACACTATTCAAAGTCCCTGTGATGTTAACTATTGGGCTAAATCCAACACTAAAGGTATGCAATTGAAAACACAAGTTCTGGTACTGGGCGGTGGCCCTGGCGGCTATACGGCAGCATTTCGCGCGGCTGATTTAGGTAAACAGGTCATACTGGTTGAGCGTTATCCGGTATTAGGCGGTGTTTGTTTAAATGTCGGTTGTATCCCTTCAAAAGCCCTGTTACATGTAGCTAATGTACTTAATGAAGCGAAAGATTTAAGTCCTGCAGGCATTAACTTTGTGCAACCGGAAATTAATCTGGGGCAATTGCTCGACTGGAAAAACAAAATCAGTACCCAGCTTAATGCCGGTTTGGCTGCATTGGCAAAACAGCGAAATATAAAAGTGATCACTGGTACCGGGCGCTTTGTTTCTGACACACAAGTACAGGTTGATGCACAATTAATTGAATTTGAACAAGCCATAATTGCCGTCGGTTCTCAGCCGGTTAAAATACCTTCGTTTCCTAATGATGATCGACGCTTAATCGATTCAACCGATGCGCTTAATCTGGAAGACATTCCTGAAAAACTGTTGATTGTTGGTGGCGGTATTATTGGTCTGGAAATGGCAACCATTTATAACTCGTTGGGCAGTAAAATCACCATTATTGAGATGCAGGAACAAATTATTCCCGGTTGTGATAAAGATTTGGTCAGGCCGTTAATGACGAAAATTAAAAAAGACTATGACAATGTCTTTTTGGATACTACCGTTAGCAGTATTGTGTCCGTAGTTGATGGTTTAAAAGTGACTTATCAAGGCAAAGCTGCACCTGAATCCGATGTCTTTAATAAAGTTTTGGTTGCTGTCGGCCGTAGACCCAATGGTAATTTGTGTGGCGCGGATAAAGCCGGGGTTACTATCGATGAGCGTGGATTTATTCCTGTGGATAAACAACAGCGTACCAATATAAAGCATATTTTTGCTATTGGCGACGTGGTTGGTAATCCCATGCTGGCTCATAAGGCGACGCATGAAGGTAAAATTGCTGCCGAAGTTATTTCAGGATTGGCCTCTGAGTGGCGGGCGTTGACGATTCCTTCGGTCGCTTATACGGACCCTGAAATAGCCTGGATGGGATTAACTGAAAATGATGCCAAAGCACAAGGCATAGATTATGAAAAAGGTACTTTTCCGTGGGCAGCCAGTGGAAGATCACTTTGTATAGGGCGTAAAGAAGGCCTGACTAAATTACTTTCTGACAAAAAAACCGGACGAATCTTGGGTGCCGGTATTGTTGGCACTAATGCCGGTGAATTAATTGCCGAAGCTGTGCTGGCACTGGAAATGGGTGCCACTGTTGAAGACCTAGCCTTAACTGTTCATGCGCATCCTACTTTGGCGGAGACCTTAGGATTGTCAGCTGAAATGATTGATGGCACTATTACTGATCTCTTTATTAAAAAACGATGAAAAAACCTCTGAATAAAAGCATTATTACCAATCTTGTCGCTGTTGCCATTATTATTTTGGGCGCCATCAGTCCGGTATTGCCGGGTTTAATCACCTCCATCGGTTTTTTTGCGCTGTCTGGAGCTGTCACCAATTGGCTGGCTATTTACATGCTGTTTGAGAAGGTGCCATATTTATACGGTTCCGGAGTGATACCTGATCGCTTTGAAGAATTTAAGCTCTCCATCAAGCAATTGATGATGCAGCAGTTTTTTACCGTCAAAAATATTGAGCAGTTTATTCAAACAGAAGAGGGACAAGGGAGTAAGATGTTAAATCTTGAGCCTTTTTTAAATGCAGTCGACTACGACCGAATCTATGAAAGCCTGGTTTCATCAATTATGGAATCTTCTTTTGGCGGTATGTTGTTAATGATGGGTGGCCCGGATGCTTTGGTGCCATTAAAAGAACCTTTTACCGAGAAAATGAAAATCACCCTGATTGACATGATTGAATCCGATCGCTTTAAAGCGGCGCTCAAGGAGGGGTTGGATGCCCATAAAATTGGCGTCGATATTATCGATAAAATTGAAACGGTCATAGACACACGTCTGAATGAATTAACCCCGCAACTGGTTAAAGAAATGGTGCAGGCTATCATTCATGAACATTTAGGCTGGCTGGTCGTTTGGGGCGGTTTTTTTGGCGGCTTGATGGGCGTATTGTTCGCTCTTATTGTCTAATGGAAACAGTTGCTTTAGTCTTTGAAGAACTGGGTAACCCCGCTGATGCACCGCTTATTATTCTACATGGTTTTTTCGCATCCTCGCGTAATTGGCGTCAAGTAGCGGAAAAGCTGGCGGCTAATTTTCATGTTTATGTATTGGATTTACGTAATCACGGCACATCACCACATCATCCGGTCATGGATTATCCGACCATGGCAGCGGATCTGTTGCAATTTATGGATACCCACCACTTAACAACCGCCAGTGTGCTGGGGCACAGCATGGGTGGTAAGGTAGCGATGTGGTTCGCACTAAACCATCCAGAGCGCATTGATCAATTAATCGTCGTTGATATTGCCCCCATCAGTTATACGCATTGTTTTAATCATTTGATTAAAGCATTAAAGGCACTGCCGCTATCCAAAATCAGCAATCGTAAACAGGCCGAGTTATTTTTGGCTACGGACATACCTGAACTGAGTTATCGCCAGTTTTTGTTGCAAAATCTTATCCTGAAAGATGGCGCCTATGACTGGCGTGTTGATCTGGATATTTTTTTGTTTATGGCACCTAATATCATCGCCTTTCCTGATGGTGAGAAAATAGCCCCCTATACTGGAAAAACCTTATTTTTGGCAGGTGCTCAGTCCGACTTTGTCAAAGCAAGCGATATAAACACATTATTTCCAAATGCGACACTGACTGTCATTGGCAATGCCGGACATTGGTTGCATGTCCAACAGCCGGATATTTTTATAAAGCAGGTTGAAGAGTTTTTTGTGTAGGCCTACGGCTATGGCTTAATCCAAAGGCTTACGTTAAAAATTTTACACATAATGCATATTTAATAATTCCTCTACTATACTTTTTATTGTTGTTACTCACTTTCAATATTTGGTATTTATTTTATGAGAATTTTAAAATCTTTGGCTTTGGTTTCTTTACTGGTTGCACCTATTTTAGGTGAAGCTTCTACTATAAATTTGGGACCTATTGCGGCAGACTCCTCTGTATCATTCAGTTCTGGAACTCTATCCGGTAGTTTTACTGATACCTATAGTTTCACTACTACAGGTACTGTCGGTATTGCTGCATTTATTAGCAGTCTTTCAATCAATTTTGGACCTGTTACTGTTATACCATTAATAACAAGTTTTTCTGCTGTTCTTGATGGAAATGCTTTAACTTTTTCAAGTACTCCTGGCAATTTGTCAGCAGGTCCATATACATTTAATACTGTAACTGAATTTTTGGCGGGTGGAGAAATATCTAGTAGTTCTTTACCCCATAAGTTATTGATTAGTGGAACAAGTAATATTGGTGGCTCTTATGCCGGTAATATTGCTGTTGCAACTGTTGCTGCGGTACCTTTACCTGCCGGTGTCTGGTTGTTTATAACAGGTTTGATGGGATTGGCTTATAGTGGCAAGAAAAAAGCACAACATGCTTAAGTAATAAAGGTTGATAAATAGAATATCTGACTGCCCATTTAAAGGACGTTTTATAGATAGTATCACTGTAAAAGATATTATCTGTTTCTTTTAAGTTGATAGTTGGTTTTCTTATTTAAAAAAACGGCGGCCTTGGGTCGCCGTTTTTGTTTCTGTAGTATTAGTTACCACTGTATGAACAGTTATTGGTGCTTGTATACTTGGCATTTAGAACACTACAGAGTATTTGTAGTAGTATAGGAAATATACTCTTATGTATTCGCTTAATATCAATCAGGTAAAAAATGTTAAAGAAAATTTATCCAGCCATCATTTTAGTCGCTGTTTTTTGGGGCGCACCGGTTTATGCCGACGGGCAAAAAGTAGCTATTGCCAGCGCACATCCTTTGGCAACGGCGGCGGGCTTTGAGATTCTGGATAAAGGCGGCAATGTCTTTGATGCGGCGGTGGCGGTTAGCGCCGCATTAGCCGTGGTTGAGCCTACCGGTTCCGGTTTGGGTGGTGGGGGTTACTGGTTACTGCACAGAGAAAAAGACGGTTTTGAAACCCTGATTGATGGCCGTGAAAAAGCGCCCTTGGCAGCTGATAAGTCTATGTATCTGGATAAAGACGGTAAAGTCATTCCAAAGTTATCCCTCGATGGTGCTTTGGCGGCGGCTATTCCGGGTATGCCTGCGGGCTTGGTACATTTATCTGAAAAATACGGTAAGTTGCCGCTGGCGACCAGTTTGGCGCCGGCAATCCGCTATGCAAAGACAGGTTATGCTATTGGTGATCGCTATTTGAAGATGTTGAAATTTAGGGCGGAGTTACTCAAGCAATACCCCCAAACAGCGGAAATATTTCTGGATAATGGCAAGTTGCCCGAGCCTCATTCAATACTCAGACAAGCGGATTTGGCAAACACCTTAACGCAACTGGCCCAATCGGGTCGGGATGGATTTTATAGTGGCTGTATAGCCGATAAACTGGTAAACAGTGTCAAAAAAGCCGGCGGTATCTGGACAAAAGAAGACCTTGCGTCTTATCAAGTTGTCGAGCGCGAACCGATAAGAGGCAAGTATAAAGGGGTAAAAATTACCAGCGCGGCACCTTCATCCTCGGGTGGTATTGTATTGATTGAAGCCTTAAATATTTTATCGGCTTATGATTTACAAACAATAGATGAAATAAATATCAAGCATCTGATAATAGAGTCTATGAGGCGAGCTTACCATGACCGTACCTTGTATTTGGGTGATGCTGATTTTATTGATATTCCCGTTAAACGCTTGTTGAGTGATGATTATGCAGCCGGTTTGCGTAGCAGTCTTCGGACAGACAAAGCTTTGCCCAGTGAAATGCTGTCAGGCGAGATTAAGCCGCAACCGGAAGGTACCAATACCACCCATTTTTCCATTATTGATGACGAAGGCAACCGGGTTGCCGCAACGCTCAGTATTAATTATCCTTTTGGTTCAGGTTTTGTCGCCGCAGGAACTGGTGTAGTTCTGAATGATGAAATGGATGATTTTTCAAGCCTTCCCGGTGTCATGAATGGTTATGGTTTGGTAGGGGGGGATGCCAATGCCATTGCACCAGGTAAACGCATGTTGTCCAGTATGACACCGATATTTCTTGAAACCAACACTCAAGTTGCTGTGCTGGGGACACCGGGCGGCAGTCGCATTATTTCAATGGTATTGCTGGCGGCGCTGGATTTTGCCAAAGGCAACGGGCCTGATTCGTGGGTACAAGTGCCACGTTTCCATCATCAATTTATGCCGGACGTTATTGAATATGAAAAGGGCGCATTATCTGAAGCAGAGATTACCGGTTTAACTGCGAAAGGTCATCAGCTGAAAGTTGCTCGTTATCCTTACGGAGACATGCAGGCTGTGCAATTGAATAAAGCAACCAAATCACTATCTGCTGCCAGTGATAAACGCGGTGAGGGTAGGGCAGTCGTTGGGCATTAATGAAGTAGAAGTTTGGCATGGCACGGTAACTGCTGAAGATGCGAATTATCTAACTTACTGGCGAATGCTTGATGACGCCGAACAAAATCAAGCCCAAAAATTTAAACAGGTATTGCTACAACGACGCTATGTAGTGATTCATGGACGATTAAGACAGTTGTTGGGCCAAATGTTAAATCAGGCACCGGAAAAGATAAGTATAAAAAAAACCGAGTATGGTAAACCTTATCTAGCCGATTATCCTGAACTGGCGTTCAATATTTCGCACACTGCAGATAAAGTAGTGATCGCGTTAGGCTGGAACTGTCATTTAGGCATTGATATTGAGATTTGTAAACCAAGACTTAATGTATCCGGCTTGGTTAATAAATGTTTTGCTAAAGAAGAAATTGCTTATTGGAAGTTACTGCCGGAAGCTGAAAAAAATAACGCGTTTTACCGTTTTTGGACTCGTAAAGAAGCCTTTGTAAAAGCCACAGGGCAGGGCATTATTTCAGGATTACATAACTGTGTTATTAATCCTGAAAAGCCTGACGGGTTTTTAAGAGTCCCTGACTTATGTGGCAAGGCTTCGGCTTGGCATGTAGTGGATATTGAGTTGGGGGGCGGTGTTTGTAGTGCATTAGTAGCGGATAAAAAATTTTCCGTAATAAAGCTGATGGCTATTGCCGAATAAATAATGTTACTATCGGGCAGGCTACACAAAAACAGGGAAACGCATTCGATGAAAAACAAGTTAATCAGATTATTTGCCGGCTTATGTGCCATAATTTTTAGTGGTTGTGCCAGTCAAAACATGTCGCCGGTGAAACCGGTATCCGAGGTCAATCTAAACCAATTTATGGGGGACTGGTATGTCATCGCGTGTATTCCGACGATGATTGAAACCGAAGCTTTTAACGCTGTTGAATCTTATCAACTTAAAAAAGATGGCACCATCAATACCATTTTCACTTTTAAAAACGGTAGCTTTGACGGCCCTGAAAAGCGCTATAACCCACAGGGTTTTGTTGTTGATAATACCAACAACGCCGTTTGGGGTATGCAATTTATCTGGCCGATCAAATCCGAATTTATCATTGCCTACCTTGACAAGGATTACACCAGTACCATTATTGCCAGAAATGCCAGGGACTATGTCTGGATCATGGCGCGCAAACCGGTGATTAGTGACAGTGAATATCAGGAATTAACAAAAAAAGCCCAAAGTTTAGGTTATGAAACCAGTAAACTACGTAAAGTGCCGCAGAAAAACCGTTAATTTATCTTCCATGCTGGTTTAAACCTCGGCCTTTAGGCTGAATGGAGCGGCCTGCAACAAGCGAAGCGAGGTTGCTTTATCGGGAGCGGATTGGAGAGGGGATGCAGACCCCTTCCCAATCTTTGGCTTCATCCCAAAGGGATTTTTCCTCATTATTTAGCTGTTTCTAGCGGATTTTATTTGATGTTGGGCGTGTTTATGTGCGCCTTTTAAATCAAATAATTATAAATTAACAGGTTTTTTGTAAGGTAATACGTTACTCTAGCGTTTTATTTTGTAGGAGTTGGATGATGACTGTACGTAAAACCACCGACCGTTATGGATCTTTATCCATTGGGCTGCATTGGATAATGTTGCTATTGCTTATCGCCGTCTATGCATGTATTGAATTACGGGTATTTTTTCCTAAAGGCAGTGACCTTCGTACAGGATTAAAAACCTGGCATTTTATGCTGGGCTTATCGGTTTTTGTTTTAGCCTCACTGCGCTTGACTGCACGCCTTACCAACCCCGTTGATCTTATTGAATTAGCCATGCCATGGTGGAGCAAGTTTTTATCCAAATTTATGCAGATAACACTCTATATCTTCATGATTGGCATGCCGTTGGCAGGCTGGTTGCTTCTCAGTGCTGAAGGTAAGCCGATTCCCTTTTTTGGTTTGCAATTGCCTGCACTTATCGGCGAGAGTAAAGATTTGGCGGAGTTAATCAAAGATATTCATACCACCAGTGGCACCGTCGGTTATTTTCTTATAGGCTTGCATGCCTCAGCCGCCTTGTTTCATCACTACGTGTTAAAGGACAGCACGCTAACAAGAATGCTGCCAAAACGGGATTAATTTCATATTTACAGACAACACGTAAATTTATATTTAAATGCTTGCGATATTATTATCTGGTGTTGTTTGAAAAAGTCGCTGTGTAGTGTATGTTAGAGTCAAACGGTTTTTTCTTTAAAGATTGCCTGCTGCGACTCCGTCCTGAATTGAACAATGGCAAATGTTAAAGGCAAGAAACATTTCCAAAGGTTTTCAAACATTAAACTTCCACGTTATTTCGTTTACAGTTTAGACAGATACCCTTCCTGCAATGGATGGTATCTGTTTATATAGAAATTGTTTATCTGAAAATGTCAAAGCAATCAATCAGGTTAGGAGATCAATCATGACGGAAGAAAAAAAACCCGAAAATGGTGGTCTGACCACGACTATTCCGGTGACAGTAGTGCTGGCCATATTGGCCGGATTAATTTTTACAGATTCCTTGCCTTATCAAGATGAGCGACCCTCAAGCCATTCTCTGCAAACCAATTACATTGCGGCACAAGATGTGGATGCACGTTTGTGGCAAGATCCTTTTGCGGCGATAGATAGTGCAAGCGAAGAAATGAAGGCAGAAAAAATAGTCATCGTGGCGAATCCTAATGATAAAACGTTGCGACAAGATGCCATTAAACAAGTTACCAGACTTTCATCTCATTCACTGGATCAAATTTATAAAGGTAAAAAATTTGTTGCCGGAGAAGAGATCACCATTCTCGCGGTTACTCTGCCAGGTGATTCCTATCAGGAAGCTGCAGAACAACGCATGCGACGGCGTTACGCTGTACTTTCTGCTTTGGCCAATCAGGGTGTGGCACCGCAGGATGAGCAGCATATCGGCTATTTTCATCCCGATCCGGATAACGGCTTACAGAAAAAAGTTGCTTTTGAATGGTGGTCGCAACCGGATGACAAAAAACAAGTACTGCTAATTTGGGTTGATGAATCAAGTTTGCTGGGATGTCCCAATAGCAAGCTAAAGAAACTACTAAGTCAGGCAAGTCAGAAGATTAAGCAAAAAGACAGCGTATTTAATTATGCGGTTATTGGACCTAACACCTCCACCTTATTACGCGATTTGTTGAAAGAAGTTATGCTCGACAGTAATAGCACTTCAGTTGCCGAATGTGTAAATAAGCCTGATGCCAAAACTTCCGACTGGCATAAGCTGGTTTATTATTCAGCAGGAGCGACTGCTTCGGACTATCGCTTATTAAAGGCAGTTGGTATTATCCCGGAATCGTTATGCAAATCTGTCTCGGATTGTTTAAAGAGTCGAGACTTAACGCTTTATCGCACAACGGCTACCGAGCATGACATGATGGCCGTGTTGGTCGCTGAACTTGGTATCCGTAGAGTCGAGAAAAAAGATCATGTTATTGTTCTGTCTGAATGGGATACCTTTTATGGCCGTTCCATGCCGGATACTTTTAAAAATGCATGGAAGAGTTCAGAAAAGGATGAGCAACCCGTGCAAGCTTATGGTTACATGCGTGGGCTTGATGGTAAATTGCCCGATAAAGATGATAAAACCGATAGTTCGGCTGATAAAAAAGCTGATAATAAAGACAAGTCTGCGATCAATGCACAGATTGAACTACCGGAAGGGCAAAATCAGAAGGACTATTTACGCAGACTGGCGGATAACCTCCGTGATCTGGATCAGTATTTGATAAAGACTGATGCTAACAAAAAAGGTATCGCAGCAATTGGTGTATTAGGCTCTGATGTCCATGACAAACTCATGATACTGGAAGCCTTGCGTCAGTATTTCCCCCACAAATTATTTTTTACAACCGATCTTGATGCAGCATATAGCCATCCAGCCAAATGGCCGCAAACCCATAATTTACTGGTTGCTTCGGGATTTGATTTAAAGTTGCGCTCTGAATTACAGGGCAACATTCCGTCTTTTCGTGACAGTTACCAGACGGCATTTTTTCTTGCGACACAGCTGGTACTCAAGAACACAAACGATAGCGCTAACCCGATAACAATACAACCTCCTGCGCGTTTGTTCGAGATTGGACGTAGCCATTCGTTACCTTTGCCCACAGCTAATGACACCCCCGTTTTATCAGCAGACAGCTTTGACGACCGTGGAGTTAAATGTGCCTGGAATAATTGGCCAGCATGCAACAATAGTGTACAACCAAAGCTTATTGCAGCATCCCTTATAAACTTTAATTTGTCGGGTTTTTACGTGACGGTAATGATTGCTATATTGCTGGTTTTGATTAGTTGGCGAGTTAGGGAGACGGTAGCAAAAATTTTTAAATATAGTCAGTTACATCCTTACTCCACGACTACCAGTGCTATCCTGATGCTTTTTTTAGTTTATTGGTTAATACCATTTTGGTGGAATGATTACATCATTCAGCAGGATGCAGAACCATTTTACAGCCTGGAAAGCACCAGTGCCTGGCCCAGTCAGTTACTGAGGCTATTGGCTTGTCTTTTTGCCATAGGGTTTTATCGCTGGGGAGCTTTGCGAATTAAAAAAATGCAAAATGATTTACAGATTGAGGGTGGAGACACACGACGGACTTTTGCTTTACCTGACAAACCGGCATGCTTGGGGAATTGGGAAGTGCTTTTTGTTGGGAGCTGGAGATCGGAAGTTAATAACAAAGCCATGGTTTTTCCTGATGTATTATGGAAAAAATATCTGGGTTACTGTCAGCAAAAAAGATTTAGCATTTCAAGTGTCTGGTTGCGGGTGTTAATTCATGGGTTTGCCTTCTTTGCCGTTGCTTTCCTGCTCGTAAATCAGAGTGGCGCTCCAAGTGAGCCGATGCGAGGTGATTTTGCCATGTATGTTAATAAACTCATGATTTTTGTAACTGTATTTTTAACCTTGTTTCTGACTATGTGGGTAGTTGAACATGCCCGTCTTTGCGAGCAATTGATTACACATTTATCAGCAAAACCAAGCGATTGGAACGAGAATGCCAAGGATTGGGCAATTGGTGATAATAATATTGCGCCGGAATGTGTCAGAGACTGGCTGGATATCCAACTAGTGGCCATATTGACTACAACTATCCAGCCACTGATCTGGGGGCCTATGGTGTGTATTGGTTTGTTGATATTGGCACGTAGTCCGGCCCTGGATGATTGGGATATTCCGTCAGGATTGGCAATAGTACTTATTGCCATGTTGTTTTATGCCATATCGGCAGAGCTTTTTTTACAGAAAGGTGCAAAGTTAGCACGTATAAAATCGCTTGATCAGTTGTCTGCAAAAATCAGAGAGCAACGTAATCTGGAGAGTCCCAACGAGATTATTATCAAGCGTATAGAAGTAGAGATTGAACGTATCAGGGCATTGCGTGACGGAGCCTTCAGGCCTTGGTATGAATGGCCCTTATTACAATCATTTGGTGGCCTTGGCACTTTGGTATTTATACTGCAATACTTTGCAGGCGTTTGGCAAAATGGTACTTTTTAAGCCCTAAAGTAATTAAAAAAGTATTATTCCCAGCATGGAAAAAATTCTATATTATTTGATAATAGAACCTTTGTAGGCCGAGTTAGGTGTTAGCCGTAACCCGACACAACTGCTGCTCCTGTAAACTCTGCGTTTACGACATCCATGTCAATTATGGAGTAGGTATGTGGCCTTGGATGGCGGAAGGTAGAATCGCATCTTGAAAAGCGTCGAGAGCAACAACAGTAGGCTTTCTAATAGGCGCCAAGAGCAGTTTCCGTGAATAAATGCGATTGGTTTCTTCGTGTACTTAGTGGTGAATAATGGTTTTAACCCATTTCTTATATCGCTAAACACTATTGCCAAACTTTGCCAATCGCCTTACAACCTCTATATCTTCATGGATTTTTAACACACTTTCTGCTCTGGCAAGTGCCAAACGTGAGTGGCATATGGCAACATCTCTCATAACAGGATGTTCGATTGTTGCCAGGGACTCAAAAGCCTTTTGGAGTCGTGCCATCACTTCAACGGCAGCGGCTCCGTCACGAGCTATGCCGGTAAAAGCATCATCAAACATATCCCGTAAACATATTTCCGGTACTTCCACACGATCACATTCAGCTATTCGAATATTTTCATTGTCTTTAATTGGCGCACACCATAGTGCAAAAAGACGTACCAGTGTGCCAATAATATCAATGGCAGTACCGGGATCATTAACAGCCGGTGATAATGCCCGACTGCCTATTTCAGAAAGGGTGATAAGACCAAAGCGGGGATCTTCATAAAATTTTCTTTCACCACCAATTAAAAAGGCCTTTTCTATCTGACAGATATCAATATCAGTAAAATCACCCAGATCTGCTGTTACATAAGCAAGTACACGTCCGGGCGCAGCAAAAGTACCGGGCAAGCCAGCCACCGTAATTCGTATAGCCGTTTTATCGGCATATTTTTGTAATGCATTGATATCGACACGTTGGACATAGCCAATTAATGACCCGTAAACAGCACGTCCTCCCGGCACATGTGTTCCGGGAGGAACGCCATGAAGGGTAGGGGTTAAGCGTCGACGTTGCAGTGCTGCTGCAGTAGCCATCTCGACTTTATCGATAGTGCCGTTAACGCGCCCGAGGCGGGCAATACGATCTACCCAGCTGACAAAGGTAATAATCACTATCGCAAACATTGATAATGTTAAAACAAATAATACGAAACGACCGGCTTTATCGTAATAGCTGTTTTGTAAGGCAATCAGCGCGACAATACTAAAGATAAACGAGCCAATAAAGGTCGAAAGCGCATTCTGGGAAACATCGTCAGCGATAACAAGCGAAAGTGCACGTGGCGTAGCGGTACTACTTGCGGAAGCATAAGCGGAGACCATCGATCCAACCGCAAAAGTCGCTATTACCAACATGCTTGACGCAATAATATTAAGCAGGGTTTCTATTGAAGATAAGGTAATCAGCGGAACTATCTGGCCAATTTCGGTAACATCCACCATTTTCGCAAGAAATACCGAAGCGGTAGATAACAGGCACATTGCCAGTGGCTTGATCCATAGTCGCTCCTTGATACGATTTAGAAAAAATCTTAATCGATCAACCATTACTTAACTCCTTGATAAATTGGTCGTTGTTTTGTGCGCATTTTTTGCAGTTCCTGTAGGCGGTAGTAATAACAGTAAAAATAAATTTTTTATCATCTGATAATAGATGCTAAGTACTAATGCTATATAAACCAACAACGTAATAATATAGTTTGCTTTTTGCTTAATGTTTTTATGCCAAGTGACAAATAGCAACGATAGGGCAGGGAATGGTAATGCATTATAAGCAGAACAGGAAAGGGTATTTTTAATTAACTTAAATCCTGATTCATATTGGCAACTATTCCTCAGTTTAACTCTCTGTTGTTACTGTTTTAAGGGTAAGAAAAAAGTTTCCGGCTAGTTATAAGCGCCCGCCGGAAACGCTACCATGCGCTACGCCCTTCGACAAACTCTGGACAGGCTTGGGTAGCCTTATTCCAGCCTACGGCTAATGCTTGCTGTCAATAAACTCCCCGAAATCAAGAGTTAAAAACTTGAAAATTATATGTTTAATATAATTCCTGGTTTTCTAGAGGTAACTATTTATAAATAACACATCAATAATTTATATTATTAGATAATAGAATCTTTTGTCAAAAAATTTAATGTTACCTATTTTTTCTTGCTATGAATATAGATAAAGAGACTTTTGGAAAAAATAACCTGCTTTGTCCTGTTTTAAAAAAACAGCAAGTAGATACAAGAGCAATTATTCCCTTGCACTTTTAAGAAGGGAAGGTGGCCATAAGGAAATTTTACCAATAAATATCTTTTAACTCGATCTTCAAATTAATGGTTGATTTCCTCGGTATCTCCACAGTGCGACTATTCCTGGCAAAGGCAGGGGGGCTTATCTTCAAAACTGGGTGATATTTTAATGGTCAGTAAACTAAAAGTATCGGTACCATGATCGGCTTCCAACTCTAACGCTTTAGTATCGTTGTGTTTCCAATATAAGACCGGATGGTTGCCTCTAAAATCGTAGGTCAAGATGGGTTGCAAAGTTGCCGTATCCTGACCCGGACTTTGCGGTGCAATAATATGTAACGCTTTACCAATGGCTTCGGTGTAATTTTTATGCCTTTTAATACGGACAATTAAAGCGCCCAGAAAACCAAAGATATCGGCGTAAGGCACCGAAGCCGGTGGCGTTATCAACACCAGCGCTTTTGGGGCCGTCACGAAGCACACGTTTAAAAGCAAAAATGGCATCGGTATAGTTTTGCGCGGCATCTTCGAGCTTAAGGCTATAATCGAACCAATCAAAACCGGTCTTTACCTGCGTCAAATCGGCAGGCGTTATTTCCAAAATGGTGACGTAATTAGTCAAATGATTGCTTAAATGTTGCAGTAGCGCACGTTTACCGGCGTCGCTGCGAGGAATTGTCGTCGCGTTGGGCATGGTAGGTATTTTATAATGAAGAATAAGTATCTAGTAAAATTATCAGCGGATAAATAATGCGCTAATTGCCACTAAAAAACACTATTTTTTTTAGAAAAAAATCATTTTGGGTAAAGTGTCAGAGTAAAACCCACGAGATAAATGCTTTTTGTCTTAAGAAACCGGCGTACCACGTGACGGTACGCACGTATCACATCGTGGTATCGGCGTATCATGTGAAGATTATCGGTTTTTATGTGGCTATTGCCAGCAGCTATGTTGATACTGACCTGATCAAGGACAATGCCATTAAATCCCTAAAAGAATGATGGTGATATTTAGGGCAATTCTCCGTAAAACCTACCCGGCTGTGTTAGGCAAATCACAATAAATAAGCCCCCAATTTATAGCCTTCACATACTTAACTTAATGGCAGTGACAATACCCGGCACCTTGATAATTTGGAGTACAAACCTGGGTTTGTATTCCAGCCTTTAGGCAACACGCAATAATAGTCTCCACACCCTTCATTACTACTGAAACGGAAGTTCAGGATCTCTATATCCAGCTATTGGTACAAAAATGAGCAAGGGGTCATGTTATTCCACTGCATTTAATTTCGAAAATAACTGATTAAAAGACCCAAGCTGCTCAAAACCACCATACACTAACTCGTAAGAATTAAGCCCCCGAATTATTTTACCCACTTGATCCAAACCGCCTTGTCTGAGGTTGTTATTATTCAATAAGGCTTCTACTAAATGAAATGCTGCTAATCCTGCCCGGATTGGCTTAAGTGACAGGCTCGCTGCTGTCTCAAAGTTTGTAACAAATAATAATTTTGGAACAACAGGATTATTCGTTAAGCGCCAATCTGGCATAAGATCAGCTGGCGAAAGTAAGGTTTTCTCTGAGTCTTTAAAAAAGACATTTTCTGATAATTCTTGTTCGCAAAATGGTAATTCCCAGCCATCTCTAAACCAAAAAGGGATAGCAAAAGCCTGACAACTTTGGCCATCAGCCGTTATGAAAACTAATTGATCACCATGATATGACCAGCCCGACAATAGTAGCGAAGCCGCCAAAGATGTTTTACCGGAACCGGATCGACCAATGATAATTGCTCCTTTGCCATTAATAGATACAAGTGCTCCACGTATTAACAGCCCTTGTGTGCACAATTTTGACCATCGTTTTATCATGGCCTCAATGAGGATGCTCAACCCAAGAGACTGATTATTTCCTCTATAAAGGTAGGTATTATCATTAAAAATTGTAAATTCCAGACCATTGGTATTAGTGTGTAGACGAAATACCGAAGCAGGGATTAACACATTTGAATAAGGCAACCCCTGGCAAAGTAAAGCTACTAAAAAAGCTGATTTTTTATCAGCCCATTCCAAGGCCAAAGCATGCCCACCAATCTCAATAGATCGGCATCCCCTTTCCTTACTCATATAAGACGAATGACGCCATGTTGAAACAATACCTCTAGTGTACTAAGTACATCGTACTTTAAATCGATTACCTCTGGATAAGCCGCAGATAATAATGAAATGATATCGCCAACGGTATTTTTTTGGTCTATTAATTGCCAAATTAAAGAAGCAGATTCATTTAAATAAATAGCTTGTGAATTGGTAGCAGAATACAACACAATTTCACCATCGATATTCTCTTCAAAGCAACCGTAATCACGCATGGGAATTAAGTTTAACTGCATAATTTAACTCCTGACAAATAATTCATATCTGCTGTATTTTCCCTTGCTGATTGTAGATTGCTCATGACTCCACGCGCTCGCCCGATTCATAGTGGAATTCACGTTGATGATCAATTGGTGAAGCCAGTAGCACCGCTGGTCTTAAGCGCCCCGCATGCGTTTCCTGGAACATATGCGACATCCACGTTTGTTCATACGGGAAAGCCCATTTCGTTTCGATAAACATTTTATGGTTACCCTTGCGTCCGACAATTTGGGGCCAATTAGAGTAGTATACTTCTCCTGAACCATAAGCGAGTCCGTCCAGGGTCGCTATTTTATTGAAAATAACGGGGGGGATATCTTCAGCTAATCCTAGCTCGGGTAACTTTGACTGTTGTGGCCAAATATTTTTCCGAACATGATCCGGCACATTATACCAAGCCCATTGGTCAGAGTTGATCCCGTAAAACTCGGAAAAACTGAGTTTTATAAAATCAAAATTTTCTTTCTGCATTATTTTAAGCAACTTATCATATAGCCCATCCACCCAAGTACTAAAACCCGCGCGGCAAACCGGTAAGTTTGGACTTCCCAACATCATGTCGTCTTCTAAAAAAAACATGTAATCATGCATGCTGGCTTCAAATAATTCAGCGGCTAACTGACGCCCACCACAGATGCCAATATTACCTTTCGCAGGGAGTAATTGAATAAAATCATTTGCTTGACAGATCTTGCCATTTTCTTGCAATGCATCTTCACGGGTGCTGTTGTCAATTATGTAAACTTTGCTTTTACGGAAAAAATCTGATTGTTGCTGCCAACTATCAATGAGCATTTGTAGCTGTCGAGGCTGATTAAAAGTAAGTATGTAACAAGCTGTTGATAAATCCTTGCAGTCTCGTTGCTGTGTAAAATTGTGTTGTGAGTCTTTTGCTGGCGAATTTACAGGAACTTTAGCAATGCCAGGTACCAGGTTTTCTGTTCGAATCAAGGGTACATTACCGCTATCTAAAGCCTCAAACAAAGGTCCGATCAAGCCGTTGTCGGCAATTTCAAAGCGATCATAGTGCTCAGGCTTAAGATAACTCATAATTGAAAAAATACTTTCTTCCGTCCCCATTTCATCTTGAGCAAAGCTCTGTTCAAGAAGGCGATAGTAAAGCGCATTAGCTTGTGCAATATATTTACGAGAACCACCAAAGACCCCACCACGAGCCACTCTTCTAATATAGTCGGTATTGGCTAATTTGGCCATTGCATCGCGCTCGAAACCATGTATTTCAGTTGAGCCAATGTATGGAAAACACACAAAAAGAAATCTCTCAAGCAGTGATGTAATTCGACTAATCCAATGTGGAGCATCGAGATATCCACCACAAGTGCGTTCCAAACCGGCATCAATCCAGAGATAACGATCTGAGCCAAAAGGATTAAGAAGTTGCTGATCATTTAGCATTCCCATCTTGCTCATCACTACTGGATTATAAAGCTCTAAGTTTGCTTGCGGACTTTCTGCAAGCCAACCGGCTCTTTCTCTCCACTTAGGATCAAGTCTGATACGCTGAATGTCAGCATAAAAAGGGAATTGGGTACGAAAATAGTCTAAATCGCGAATAATTACACGGGTTTGTTTTGGATCCCTGTGTCGCCATACGAAATCTTCATACCGGGGTTCTATATAAACGCACATTTGAGCATCCAGGGCTAATATACGCTCAAAGCTGATAAGATATTCTTCAAAAGGTCTTTGCTGATAATCAGCCAACTGATCAATTTTTTGACCACGTCCAATATCAAACAATCCTGTCACTAATGTTATATCATTCATATGTTTTAATAT
Source organism: Methylobacter sp. S3L5C (assembly GCF_022788635.1). Lineage (NCBI taxonomy): Bacteria > Pseudomonadati > Pseudomonadota > Gammaproteobacteria > Methylococcales > Methylococcaceae > Methylobacter > Methylobacter sp. S3L5C. Next base: position 3,283,887 of record NZ_CP076024.1, read on the forward strand.
AAGTTGTTTCGACAGGAACGACTCCTTTACGAACGGCCTCAAAGAACGCCCCCTCCAAACCATTTGATTGCAGGATGTATCGAGTAAAATATTCCGGCATACTCTGACAAAGCGTCGCAATAAGAGATGAAAAGGTTGGCATTAAACCTTGTTTAATGGAAAGTGCATAGGCATTCCAGTAAGCATTATTTATTGCCGAAAGCACTGAAGCGTCCGCACCAAAAAGCTTGCTAGAAATGCTTTCGTTTATATCAAGATTAGGTTGTTGCAGAATTAGCATCTTTTCGAGCAAAGGCCCCATCAGGCTTAAGCCTCTCTGACTATGAAGGTAACTTGGGTTTATTTCATCCAGCAGAGTGGGATCAATCCATATAAACCGCTCAGATCCAAATGGATTAAATATCGATTCATCATTTAGCCACCCCAAAGAACGTAAGCGAATAAGGGTAATCATCAACTCCTCTGTTTTTATATGTAAACTCTTTCCTAGAGCAAAAAAATCATCATAGAGCCATAAGCCTTGTGTTAAAACATCTATGTTCATTGGACGTATAACATGTCGAGAAGGGTCAAAATTAGTATCCAAAATCGCCATAAGTTCCGGTTCCATATACAAAACTAACGGAATTTTAGTGTCGAGTAGCAACTGAAGCAAGTCTTTCCATTGTTCATCATGCCTGTCACGATCAAGAGATGGGAGTAATGCGCTTATTAATGTGATCATTAAAAGTCCTATGGTGTCTCAATCAGAAGTAGAGTCGGCGTTGCTGTGAAGTTTGGATAAGCAGAGCAGGGATTTCTAAAGGTAAAGAATCAGCATACAAGGATAAAATCAATAACAGACTGTACCCAAACATTTGGAATCAGGCCGACATTGACAAAAGCACCTGACCTGCTAATAATTTGTTAAATTTACTATGTTAGTGAGAATTGGTAGAAGGTTTTTCAGGCTTGATATCTTCCTCGGGTAACTTTTCAGACTCAGTATCGTCAAGAATTTCTTTCTTGAAACCTTTTAAAGCAGCAGCCAAGTCAGAACCTGCATTTCTTAGTTTTTTAGTTCCAAATAAGAGAAAAACCAGTAGAAGCACAATTACCCAATGCCATATTGAAATAAAACCCATTATGTTCGCCTTTTAAAAATTAAATTGTAATAAAAATTGTCTGTAATCAAGGTAAGTAATTCATGATATTTCATGAGTTTATGATTTCATCGACTTTTTAGCCCGCTGTTTTCTTTTTTGGAGTCGGCGTAACTTTTGCCGGTCGAGTCGAAGTTGGAGTCGGCGTAACTTTTACAGGTCGAGTCGGGGTTGGAGTCGGCGTAACTTTTGCGGATCGAGTCTTTGTTGGAGTCGGCGTAACTTTTGCCGGTCGTGTCGGCGTCGGAGTCGGAGTCGGCGTAACGGCGGCAGTTCTTGTTAGCGTTGGTGTTGGCGTAACGGCGGCAGTTCTTGTTAGCGTTGGTGTTGGCGTAGCGGCGGCGGTTCCTGTCAGTGTTGGCGTCGGTGTTGCGGCGGCGGTTCCTGTTAGTGTTGGCGTCGGTGTTGCGGCGGCAGTTCCTGTCAGCGTTGGCGTTGGTGTTGCGGCGGCGGTTCCTGTCAGTGTTGGCGTCGGTGTAACGGCGACTACGGCGGATGCTGTATTAGTCTGAGTCAGAGTCGGTGTTGGTGTTGGTGTAGCTTGGATTCCAGTCGGCGTAACGGTGGCGGTTGCTGTCTTGGTTACGGCCGGAGTTCGGGTCTTAGTTTGAGTCTTAGTTTGGGTCAGAGTCGCTGTCGGAGTAGCTGCAACTATTGTTTTAGTCGGCGTTGGAGTAGCTGCTGCGGTTCCTGTCAGCGTTGGCGTCGGTGTAACGACGGCTACAGTGGATGCTGTGTTGGTCTGAGTTTGAGTCAGCGTTGGCGTCGGTGTAAAGGTAGACGTTGGCGTCGGAGTCGGAGTCGAAGTTGGTGTCGCAGTCGGGTAGTTGGTCGCAGTCGCAGTCGCAGTCGGGTAATTAGCTCCGCTTGGGCTGGGAGTCGCTGTAATATCTGCATACGATGGAACAAACACAAAATCAATAACAGGCTTTACCCAAGCATTGGGAATCAGACCGACTTTAACAAGAGCACCTGTAGAAACAATCCCAAGTGCTTTTATAAGTCTTCGTCTACCAGCATTAACTTTTGAAAGAGCGTCTTTATCGTTCTTTTTCATCTAAAAGTTCCATTGTCCCATAAATTATAAGCGACCCTAATTTTAAAATCATAAATACAAAAAAACATCAATTTTAATAAAATTTACCAAACCTTAATTAAGGTAGCTCTCCGTGAATTGCTGTACACCAGTCTTTACTCTTACTATGTGGCCAGACAACCCATCGCTTGGGTTTTATTTTAGTTTCAAACTCTCTCCATATTTTACAGTATCGGTCTGGATCATTTTTCATAGTAGTGATCTCAGCTTCATCTGCGTCTTGTCTATACAGATCATTGTTATGCTCATCTTTGAAAACTACACACCAGAAATCATAATCTGATTCAGGAACTTGATCATAGCCAATATCGATACAATGCTTAAATATGCTCAATAAGGAGATTTCCCATTGGTCTTCTGGAACTGATGTATTTGGAGGCTCTTTATGATCTAAGGTCTCCTGTTGAATAGCTCTGTGCTCAAAGCTTATGCCGGCATATTTTTCATAGTCATGCAGTGTCCTGGTACTACCAAATCCATACTTTGGATTTAATGTCCCCACTTGTCCATCCATTCTGAAGAGAATTCTATTAAGATGATGAGAATGTTGATTTTTTTCTCCCCAAGAACTAACATCATCCCAATGTTTTGCTCTGCCATTTCTGGTATATTCATGCCAGCAAATAATTATATTGGGATGAAATAGATCATATCCATGCGTAAAAGCTCTCACAGTGATACTAATTTCCTCACCATGAAAATAGTAATCTGGATCATGCTGTACTTCTAGCGCGAACTGGCCTAATGTAAATGCGAAGTGCGCACTATAAAATCTACTCCTGACAGGCTTTTCATTACCATCAAAGTCATCAAATTGAGCAGGCAAAAAGAATATAGCCCCTTCCGGAATAAATCTGTCAAAGTTCATTTTCCATAATTCATTAATCCTGCCTGCCGGATCATTGTTAGGGTCATAACTGGGCATATATCCTGTAATTAGGGGCTTTGGATAGCCTTCTGATTGTAAATTTATTAGCATGTTAATCAGAATTTCATCCCAATCAGGAGAAAATCTATGGTGAGAATCTATCTGTAGCGTATAGTCTTCTCCCTGATATTGTTGTTGCACTTGATTTCTCGCCCAGCAACAGCCCTTAGACTCTAAAAAGTTAATATCGATAATTCTAAATCTGTCATCGTTGATATAGTTATCTAAATTATCCCATTTATCCATAATATTATGCTGCCAGGCAATCCCTATCCGCAATTCTTCCGGATATTTTGCATTAGACAATAGACTCGCCAAGGTATTATTTAACTCTGGATCTCTATACGCAGCTATCTGAATGAAAATAGTCTTATTACTTTTATTTTCTGGAAAAATTATCATAGATATCTAAATATTTATGTTTTTTAAGCTAAGTGTTGCATAGGAGTTTAAAAAAATTGCGGTGACAATGTTGCCTAATTCGATTGATGAAGTAATTTCACAATGTAATTCCGGGATTTGCATATTACAAATTTGTCCGGGTTATTACATCATCATGAATATTCATCCCAACTGCTTTTGCAATTTTATAACCTTTGTTAACATCAAAACTTTTATCATCTGTTGCACTAAAAAACTCCAAGTAATCAACGCTTTCTTTGCCATAGACAAAATTACCCACCAAAATATCTTTGGCATAGACTGTGTACATCTTAGGCATCAAAGCCATCAATGAACTTGCCGGTATGCCGATCAGATGTTCTTCCAGATCGCCTTCTTCTAAATTCCCTTGAGGCATAAAAAACATTGGCGTGCTAAGACAAAGAAATGATTCGTTATCTAGTGAGCAAAGGAGTGTTTTAAGTAACAAATAGGCAGATTTAACATCCAAATGTTCGATAACATCAAATAAGCAAATTAAGTCATAACCTTTAAGCTGATCAGCAGTTAATTCTTGAGCATAACCATGAAAGATATTTCTATAATATCTTTCCTTAAATAATAATTTGTTGTAACAAGTGGTTAGATGGCCGTCAATCCCGTCTACTTCCCAATGAGAAGTCTCTGGATTGGATTTTATAACTTGACCAAGATGGCCTGTTCCAAAACCTATATCTAATACCTTCACAGGTTTTTTGTTATTGAAGATACGGTAAACCAACTCTTTATAAGCCACGCCACCACCAAAGAAACTAAATTCGCCTGGCGGGATGTCACCTATAATTTCATAGTTTTTTACAAACTGATGCATATAATTATTTTCCAGATGACTTTATATAGTTATCATTTTTATGCTAACTCATTGATGCAGTTATATAAAAATAGAGTCTCTTCCAATAGGGAATGAGCCTGAAATTGGACGCAAATAATACTGGAAAGACCGTTATTGTCAAGTAAAACAAGTTTTTTTGTAAAGTACATTATTATTGGAAGTTTAACTTCTGAAAGTTGATAATAAAACGGTAGCGACTTCAAACCAAATAGGTCATTCATCTTAACGGCATTTGACCTACCTCTGCCACCAAATTGACTTTGATAAAAATTGTTAATCCTAACAATCATTATATTTTTTAATTAAGTTATAAAGCCTTATATCGTCTTGGTTGTTATCTATAATAAAGTCAATAATCTTTTTTGGGGCATTGTAATAAAGTCCATATATTTTTTTAATATTATTAATTTCAGGCTCACCACCTAAGGCTTTTAAGTTTCCGGACATATCAATTGGTATCCCAGTTTTATTAAAAGCGGCCTGCAAACTTCTATTGTAATTGCAATATAATGCAATGTTTATTTTCCTGCTATTGTAAATTGCCAAGCCCAAGTCTGGTTTTTGATAGGGATCCAAGTACTTGGATCCTTGAAGAATATGGGTCATACAATTTCTGAGATAGAAGTTTTCATGCACTTGGAATCCTGATATTGGGTACTCCTTAATTAAAATTTCATAAATATTATCCCAATATTCGCGAGATAGTTTTTCGCTCTCAATTAAATAAGAACCAAATTTGACCATTCCATTAATTATCGTTGAAAATTGGGCTATATTAGAAATTGTTCTCTCTACGGGATGCCTTAAAACACAGATATAATTAAATTTATAATCGGGAAACATATCGTGGAGGCTACTTGTTGTATGGCCAAACAACATTTTTGCCTGTTGAAAGTGTGGACTTATATTGAACTCATGAGTTAAAGGTTTATTTTTGAATATTCCTTCAATAAGGCATTTATTTCCATAGCTTCTTTTTGTACATAAATTATCATCATAAAATCTTGAGTCGTCCAAACCTGAAAAAGAAAGGAAATAATTTCTTCTTATCTTCTTGAGTTGATCGTAGAAGAAATACTCCATTGCACCCCCACCCGTTTTTGGGGTATGTATAAATACAACTTTCTCTCTTTGTATCATTTGAATTTTCTGATCCTGTCTTAAAAATAGCCTCTGTTTTCTAACGATTTTCGGGCTTTATGTCCCAAAAAATAGTAAAAATAACGCTGTCACTCTTAGTACTTACGGTTTTACGAGCGTATACAGGTATCTCGGATCTCGTTGTTGACAATTATTATTTTGCGTTAAACAGAACTATTTAAACCTATGCCTTTAATCGCAAAGGAGAGCTTAAAAAAAATCTTTAAATCTGGCTGATTTTGCAATTATCAGTCCAGCTTGGAATTGTATGGTTTAATTATGTCATGTTATAATATAAAAAAAATAGTTAATTTTTTTATATTTAATTATAAAAAAATGAAACCATTAAGTATCTGCTCTAAATATCACGGTAAACAATAGTTTGGAAGGTTTTTGTAACTGTATGTTTTTAAAAAATTTAAAGTTGTTGATTTTTAGAAAGTCATTTTTAGAAAGCCATCCGTTTTACGGACTGTCATTTCATAAAAACTGTCTAAACTACTGCTATAAAAAGCCATCGAATCCACTTTTTTGATCTGCCGTAAATGTATAACCTTCACTGCCTTTTAACTGCCTTAAAAAAGCTTAAAATTTCATTGCCCTCTTTAACCAGTGGTAGTCAATCAATATTCAGGAAAAAACCACAAATTGCCCTTGTAACATGTATGTATAACGGGCTTTCTGGCACAAAATATGGGGGGCGGCTCAATCGTGACAGCTTTTATCGAGACTCCTTGTTAACAATCGCTACTAACGGACTTCCTGTCTATTGCTTTGTATCTAAAAGTGAATTTGATAAGATCAAATCGACACACCTCGGCACTATGCCAAATATCAAATGGATATTTTTGGAAATAAGTGACATTCCGTTCAGCAGTGACATTCAGAGTATCAAAGCAACATTTCCAGAGGCCTATACCGGATTTGAATGGCAACAACGTTGCGTCGAAATTATGTGGGGTAAATTTTACATGTTGAGACGTATTCTTCAAGAACACCCAAAAATTGATTGTGCCTATTGGATTGATGCCGGTCTTGCCCATGCCGGAATTATATCTCCCAAATATACCAGTGATGAAGCTTTAAATGCTGGACGCAGACACGATTTTATCAGCGCTTTTCCGTCGATACTTTTCACTCGGATAACAAAATTTGTGGATGGCCGAATTCTTGGCATTAAAACTACCATACCTCACCAACGTGTAATACCGGAAAAATTCAATAATAACCCTTACAAAAACTCGAATAGTCTGATAGGTGGCCTGTTTGGAGGCCTAAGGAATCCTGTTTTAAAGCTTTGTGATCTTTTTGATCAAAAGTGCATTCAGATATTGCACAACAACCAGCTTTACTTCGAAGAAAGTATCCTGACAGCTATGTATGCAGACCATCCGGAGCTGTTTAAATCCTTTACTTTTGACTCTTGGTATCATGAAGGATGGACGGATTTTTATAACCCTAAACAAATCAATTTCAGCCAGTTTTTCGATCAAATGTTACAAAACCCGAAACCTGGATATTCACTTAATTGTCCCGGTAATAATTCAGCCACCGAATCTACATTAAATTATCCTAAAAATAAAAAAGAGAAAGACATGAAAACAGATCAAAATGTATTCGATATTACTCTGCATAATATGGGCTTATCGGATAAGCCACCTTTTTTTCTTGTTATCGGAGCAATGGATGGCGTGTCTTTCGATGATTTTAATCCCTATTTAAAAGCTTATAAATGGTCAGGGTTATTTGTTGAGCCAATCCCTGAGCAATTTAGGAGACTTAAACTCAATGTTCAAGTTTTTTAGCTTAGAAAAACAGCAGGAAAACGGGTAAGCCAATCAGTGCTAGAATTGGACGTATTTCAACAATATGTTGATGAACGAGCCTGCGCAGTTTATAAAAACTTTTGTCACCGATTTAGATGCGGCTCTGAGAAAGCTAAAGCCCACCGCTAAACTGACGCCACTACAAAAGATTTGGTTGGGATTTTGTTTGACGGGAATATTACTGACCAATTCGGTGTGCTGGGCGAAGTTCGAGCGTGCGAGCTTGGGAGAACGCAAGATTGCCGCACTTTCGTGGATGTTTCGCGAAGCAAAAGTAGCCTGGGATTATTTGCTTTTGGCGAGTGTGACATTGGTTTTGAAACGGCACGGGATTACAGAAGGTGTACTGGTCCTCGATGAATCGGATCGGGCACGCTCAAAGCGAACCAAGCGAATTTATGGCGTTCATAAGCAAAAACACAAGGTTTCAGGGGGCTATGTCAACGGACAGACGGTGGTTTTATTATTGCTGGTGACGCAGACCGTCACGCTTCCGGTAGGCTTTGCTTTTTACAGGCCTGATCCGGCGCTAACGGCATGGAGTAAGGAAGATAAACGCTTGAAAAAAGCGGGCATGGCGAAAAAAGATCGCCCTGTTCAGCCTATGCGCGATAGTCGGTATCCAACAAAAACGCAACTTGCTTTACGACTGCTGCAAGCTTTTAAGGATGCCCATGGTGATATCAAAATCAAAGCCGTGTTGGCTGATGCCTTGTACGGCGAAGCGGGTTTTATGGATACCGCTTCACGGATATTTGATATTAACCAAGTTATCAGCCAGTTACGCGAGAACCAGATCATTGAATATCGAAGCAAGAAAAGGAATTTGAAGGACTATTTCAATACCATCAACAACGGCGTAGAAGTGACTTTGCGGGTGCGTGGCGGTGAAGAGGTTAAAGCGACCGTGAGCAGTGCTCGATTAAAAGTGCTTGCGCATGGCAAGAAACGCTTAGTCGTTGCCCTGAAATATGAAGGCGAAAGCGATTACCGCTATTTAGTGGCCACCAATATGACGTGGCGCACCATGGATATTATTCAAGCCTACACATTGAGATGGCTTGTAGAGGTTTTCTTTGAGGACTGGAAGCTTTATGAAGGATGGGGGCGTGAGGCCAAACAATTGGATGAAGAGGGATCAAGCCGTGGCCTGATTCTGAGTCTGTTGCTTGACCATTGCCTTCTCCTTCACCCAGAGCAGATGGCCCGTATAGAAAACAAACTGCCCGCGTATACCGTAGGTAGCCTGCAAAGAAAGTCTCAAATGGATGTGCTGCTCGAATTTATCAAAACATTGCTGGAGCACCAGAATCCAGCAGAGAAACTTAAAGAATTGGCTGTACTTGTTGACGATATTTTTCAGTTAATGCCTTCCGGCAAGCATATGGTTGGCAGAGATTTAGGCCGACTGGAACCCACGACTTCGCTACAGTACCGTGCCGCTGGATGATTTGCCAAAAATAAGAATGTAAAGAATTTAAAAACTTGAACATCGAGTTAAAGAAAATCTTTTAACTCTCGGTTGTAGTCCTGATAGCAACTATGAAAACAGTGCAATAGCTGAGCATGATGGCACGATCAAAATGCTGACCATTAATCAACAAGCGATTGATACGGGTAAGGTTCATAGTTGCTTTGGCGGTATGTCATCGATCTATCCTCCCCGTAATGGACTGAGTTCCGAAGGAGACGCAAAGACCGTAGAGCTTTATGGCGAAATGATTGAGGTCAACTGTATTACTCTGAATACCCTTCTATCACGACATAACCTAGAAGCTCTTGATATTATTTGTATCGATGCCGAAGGCTGGGATTACAAAATCCTGCGCCAACTTGACTTTTCCATCTGGCGACCAAAGCTTATCCGGTGCGAATATATCAATTTGGATGAAGAGGAAAAAAAAGCGCTATTAGAGATTTTTATAAATAATGATTATGTATACCATATAGGTTGCATGGATATTGATGCGGTAACTGTTGAGCATTGGAATTTGATTTCAAATAGCACATTACCAATTCAGCCCACAGAAACAAATATCAACCTTACTGAAAAGAACATAACTCTTGTAACTTCGGTATTGCAAACATCAATTGAGCATTCACTGTCTCACCCTAATATTTTATACGAAAAAGTTAAATCATTACTGAAGCCACTCGAATCTAGCATTCCTGTTCTTATTTATAGCTCTCCTGGCCCGGCAATGTTGGCTATAAAAGAAAGAAATGCAAATAGCACGTACTTAATCACAAAAGAGATAACCGAGCTTAAAGACCAAGCCCTCTACACTAACTTTCTTCAATCGATAAAATCAGATTCGAAGTCGGATTCTGGTAAATCTAAAGCAGAAAATATAGCCGTTATTAATTTTGCAGAAGTGTCAAAGATGTTTCTTTTGAACGATGCCACTCTTTTTAATCCATTTAATACAGAGCTTTTTTTATGGGTCGACATTGAAATGCTTCCTGAAATAGTGTCTTCTCTGGAATCTCAAAACAAAATTTTGTCCAGCACGCTTAATGATATTGCTAACGATGCAAGATTATTTTTACCCTCTATTACACCTAATAAATCTGATATTGAGAATCTTGATCTTGCCAGCCAGTTATGGCTAGGCCACGATGCTTCAGATCTAAAACATAAAGCAACAGGCTCTATATTCGGGGGGTGCAAATCAGTAATTAACAGTTTTAATGCAATTTATTATAATTGCATTAACCGTTTATTGGACAATAAAATTAAATGTTCTGCCTCAACAGTACTAACACTGTCATCCTGCTCTCATCAGGACCTATGTAATATAAATAAAAAAATTGCAATTAAAGAACAAATATTAAGCAGTTGCAAGCGATTGTTAAAGACAAAAGAATAAATCAAGGCTTAAAGCAGATTGTAGTTGATATCATTGGGTATATGGGTATCAGTCAAAAAATAAAAAGTACATAGTGGCGCTTTATTCCACAACCAACAACCTAAAAATAAATTGCTGGCTAGCTAACGAAAGAATATCGTTTGGCAACCGTTATAAGAGTACATAAAATATGACATCGTTAAAAATGAGATCCCTTTCATTGCTTGTTTTTTTTCTTCTTCCATCACTATGTCTTGGCGTTAACTGTGACGCATTTTTTTCAGATATACCAGGCCAGCATACCTGTGAAGTTAAATCCAATCAAACCTTAACTTATGTCGTAAAAGCCGGTAATGGTGGGACATGGGATTATGACAACCTGAAACAGCAATGTGTTGATCGAGATCGTCCAAAGGGTCTCGGTGCAAGAATTAAAGGTACTCTTCAGGTAAAAGGAGATCATATTCTTTATATTACTGTTGGTTCTTCTGGGGCAAATGGTTGTGAAACTGGTAGTGGCGGTGGCGGGGGCGGATATTCATCCATTTCCAGGTCAAGCTTTAATCAGAACCCCATGGTTGTTGCTGGCGGTGGCGGTGGGAATAGCTTCGGCTCCAGAGGCATTGGAGGCAATGGGGGGATTACCCCAGGAATCACTACAGGTGGATCTGGTGGGAATTATCCTGATGGTTTTGGATTGTCGGGTGGCCTCACGATCAATAAATATGGTCAAATAAATGCAGACATAAATTCTGGTGGACTGGGAGGAGTAGGTTTGACTGATGCTTATTCTGGTGGAGTCGGCGGGAATGTTAAGAGCATAGGCCAACATCCTCAACAGCCGGATAATACTGGCGCGGCCGGTGGTGGTGGCGGTTTTGGTGGTTTTGGTGCAGAGGGAGGTTATTATTACTATCAAGGTAATAATAGTGAATCCAAAATAGGGCCAGGGGGGCCAATCGATTTTTCTTCGGGCAAGTATTTTGGGGCAGGTGGGCAAGGCGGCAGTGGAGCTGGCGGCGGCGGCGGCGGATACGCTGGAGGAGGAGGAGGGGGCTCTAATGTTACTGATCCTCACCGTCAACGTTCAGGAACTGATAGTGCTGGAGGCGGTGGTGGCGGAAGTAGCTTAATGCTACCAGGAGGAATGGCAGTAAATTCTTCCAGTGCTCCAGTTGTGACTTTTTTACCTGCTCCAGTTGTTAATAGCATTAATCCAGCCACAGGGCCTGCATCGGGAGGAACTAAAATAAACCTTAAGGGTACAGGATTTATGCCTGATGCAAAAGTATGGATAGGTGGAGTTCTATGTGAATCTTTGGTATTTATTTCGCCAATTAACCTTACATGTATTACGGGGCAAAATTCAGTGAACGGATTTGACGTTGTCGTTACAAACCCGGATACACAGATAGGCTTAGGTGTTGGATTTTGGGGCGTAAAAATTTTTTAATATCATCAAGCGCGAAGTACTTACTGTCTACAAATATCAATTAGAGAACGATGTAAACAAAAAATCTGTATCTTCATGACCAAATTCTGTTTCTAATTGAAATCCCCACAGGGCACCTGTATTAAGATAACCTGAGATCCCAATAAGAAAATTGAAACCACTTCTTTAAAAAAATGAAAAAATATAATCTATTATAAAAATATTTATCGTAATTAAAGAAGTGGCCGAGCATAAATGTAACCAGAGTTAGAACTCGTTTAATTTATGAAAACGTAAATTATTACGCTGGTGGTTTATTAGCAAATTGCTGGCTATTCAAATGACTCTATAAAAGGAATGTTCAAAATCAAATAATCAGCTTATATAAACAACCTTACATAACTTCGCATAATTTACCTCTGCCTTATGTAGAAAAGCCCTCGTGGAAAATTGAATCTCTACGAGGGCTTTTTTGCATAAGGCGCATTATGCGAGGTTGTTATTTTTTCGTTCTTTTTCTTTTTCTTCTGCCAGTTTTAGCCACATTAGTTTTAATTCATTGTTTTCTGCTTTTAGTGCATTTGATACCGCTATTATTTCTATTGGATTTATTTTTAATGCTTCTGCAAGTCTTAGAGCGTTTTTTTCTGATACACCCTGTCCTTTTTGTATTTTTGACCATGCCTGTCTTTCCATTCCTATATAAGCCATTGTTTTATAATAGCTTTCTAGGTGATATTTTTCTTTTAATTCTTCTATGTAATTTACTATTGTTTTCATGAAATCATTGTAGTTTTGTAAATTACATTTAGCTATGTAATTTGATAAACACCATGTAGCTTGACAACCTACATTTTTTTATGTAATTTGCAAGCCTACATTTAAACATTGAGGGCAAACAATGAATATAAAACATACAGATTTACTACAAGATCAGGCTTGGTTATTGCTTTTAGCCATTAATAAAAAAGAAACTTCGTTATTTACTTTTCCTGAAGTTGATTTTACTTATTATTGTCGGCTTGATAGTGTTAATAAACGCGCTTACGCTCGTTGGACTCGTCGCTGTGTAACGCATTTAAAAGCGCTTGATAATCTTCATGCTTTAAATTTCCCTTTTTACCCTGGCGACTTTGCCCAGCCTTCTGTTTTGTCGTCCGGTGTTTTAGGACAGGGGGCTACTTTATGACTCGCCTTTGCTATTGGCATCCATCAGCAATCGCTTTAAAGCCTTTTTGTAACGTTACTTATTTATCAGATAAAGAAGCTAAGGCCATGTCTGATTTTGAAGAAACTCGGCTTTTTGAAAATCTGGATTTAATCAAAAAAGAGCTTCAACAAGAAATGCAGAGCCAAGCCGTTTGTGAATTGGACGAAGTCCAACACAACGGCTTGGTGTTAGATGTTAAAAAAGTCGTTTCTGATTGGTTGGCTTCACCTAAAAAGTATTATTTTTTTCGCTTTCGATCTGCCTTTCATTTTTCTGTAAAAATTCATCAAAACGGGTTTGGGTTCTGTTACACCCAAACTAGGGACGGACGTCCGTCCAAAATCGTCATTAATCGTGCCGAATTTTTACGGAAATAAGCAATCATGGACAACTTCTTTATTGATAAATTGAACGTTACACAAGATTATTTGCTTGATGGTCAACAATTACCATTTGTCGGTAAAGAAGGGTTTTACCGCTTTGACCTGGACACGGGCGAAACACAAAAAAATCCATTGATTTCTGATTTACGTCTTGAAGGTTCTTATTCATCAATGATAACCATCAAATGTGATGGTTTTCGGATCTCGGTTTATGGCAATCCGTCACGATGGGCACGAATGGATAACCTTTTTGGCTTAAAAACCTTTGAACAATGTATTGGTGTTTATAACCATATTTTAAAAGGTTTTGGCTTGCCTTTGTTAACCAAGTGTACTGGATTTACGTTTAAAGTTGCTCGGGACGGTGCGCGCAATATCAAAGTTTATAACGGTGCAATTATTAAGCATGTGGATTTTACGCGTAACCTTTCGGTTGGGCTTGGCAATGAAAAGTCGTTTATGAAAGCACTGTCTAGCCATTCAATCAATCGATCCATACAGCCGTATTTATACCCGAATGAAAATACCGTCGAATGGTACAGTAAAAATATACAGGGCAATGGCTCGACTTATCGCTATGTCAAAGTTTACTGCAAAACGACCGATTTATTAAAACATCAAAAAAAGCATTGCAAAGGGGGTAATGAACAGGATTATCAGTATTACGAGGATCTCTTACAGTACACCGTTAAAAACGGTGTAGTTCGTGAGGAACACAGTTTTAAACGCGAATATCTGGCGCGTAATGATTTATGCGCTTATGGACTGGTAAAAGAAGAAGATTTTAAAAAAGAGTTACAGGTCATTACTGAAATAAGACAACGCTTGGAGGTTTCCAAAATGTCATTTGAAACAATAGCAGACCAGCTAATCGAAGCCGCAATTTGTAAAAGTCGGCAATCTGCCAATGCTACACAATTTTATTATTCGTTGTGGTTGCATGGTGAGCCAATGATTCGCAATACGCAATTTAAAGTTCATAAAAAACGACTGTTACAGGTTGGCATTGATATTTCTCAAAAGCTGGATATTAGCCGTTCCCCGTTGCGGCTCAAGTCTTGCGATATTATCGAAGTAAAACAGCTTTCAATGCCTGATTGGTATCGAAAACCAAAAGTACCAACGCACGACTTTAACCCTAAAACCCCTTTGCGCTTAGTCGCTTAACACAGGATTTAAAACTATGTCTAACTTAAAAATTATTGAACTGATTGAAGATATTGACCCGTTGACTCGTGCGCCACGCATAAAAGTGCGTGCTCGGGAAACCAAGCCGCGCCAATTTGATATTAATTTAAAAAATGCGACGTCTGAACAAATTAACTTTTTAAAGCAAAACGTTGGTGCTGTGTTGTCGTTGCCAACGCAAGAATATTTTGCCAATGGCTCTTACGGTTTGTCTATGCGTGCTAACGATGAGGAGTTTTTTATTTTAAAGCCTGCTGACTCTGTCCAGGTGTCCAAACTGGTCGAAGTTGATCCGGTAAAAACGCCATTTAGTAAGGCTGGTTAATTTATGTCATCGGCTTTGAGTTGCTCTGTAGATTGGACGTTAAGCAATCCACCAACGTGCTCGGGTGTGCTTTCCAATATTCCTAGCTCATTGCCGTTTGACCCTTCTCAATTAGATCCGGTTGCTGTTGTTTCGGCTATGGCGTCCGGTGCGGCTGTGGTTTTTCCTGCTTATGCTGTGGCTTGGGGCGTTGCTCAAGTGATAAAAATGCTTTCCGGTGGTTCACATGGTTGATCTTTATTACTGGGTTTTTTTCTGTTTCGGTTGTCTATGGGCTGATTATTTTTGGAAGCTGTTTAAATGAATTTGGCTTTTGCCAAGAGCTTGTTGGTTGCTTTAACCATCACTATTTAGGATGTTTATCATGAAAAATTATTTAAAATTTGTTGCTGGTGCTGTTTTGGCTGTTTCTTCTGTTTCTGCTTTTGCTGTCGGCCCTGATTTTACCCCTTTAACTGCGGCGGTTGATTTTTCAACCGTTGGCACTGCTGTTCTTGCTATTGCGGCTTTGTTGGCGTTGCCTTTGGTCATTAAAAAGGGCGCTAAAATGGTTCTTTCTGCTATCAGATAAGGATTTTTATAATGAAGCGGCTGACATTGTTAAAATCTTTTTTGTGGGTCGCTTTATTATCCTGTTTTTCGTCTGTTGTTTTTGCTGATACTTATCCGGTTGTTTCTGGTTATCAATATTCAGCGTCTCCTATTCGTTCTACTCCTGTATCAGCTTGTTCTGATGTTGGTTTAGGCGGTTATCCGTTGGTTTTTCGTTGGAATCCATCTTCTAACAAAGCTTATCAACGTACTAATCAAAACTGTATGACTCCGTGGGCTGAAAATACACCTAATGATGAGCGCGCTTGGACACAAATAAATTCTGTTAATTCATGTCCTTCCGGTGGTACTGTTTCCGGTGCTAATTGTATTAATGCAACTCCTTGTGTTTCTCCACAAGTTCGTTCGCCATCTTCGCCTTATGCTTGTACTTCTCCGCCTGTCGTTGCTTGTCCCTCTGGTCAATATGCGCCTCCGGGATCTACTTCAACGGCTGCTTGTGTTGCGTCTCCAAATTGTAATAATACTTCACCAACGGACGGTAAGTTTTTTAATGTCAATACGGGGCAATGTGAAGTTTCTACCAATATTACGTTGTGCATTACTTCCGTTCCGGGATCTAATCCCACGAATTTTTATTGTCCTCCGGTTAATGATTGTTTGCCGGTTGCACAATCTTGTACTAATAACGCGGCTGATGTTCAAGCCGCGACTAATGCCCGATCTGCTGAAATTGCGGCTATTAAAGCTAATGCTGATGCTAAAAAATCTCAAGCTGATACCGAAGCGGCAACGGCCGCGTCTGCTCAATCAGCGAAGGTTAATTTAAAAGCGGCGGCTTTATCCGCGCAAAATTCAGCTAAAGCACAATCTGATTCTGTGGCGGCTAATACCGGATCAACGCCAAGTCAGATTTTGGCGGCGGCTCAAAATTACGCGGATGCTGTCAAAGATTATACGGCGGCGTTTGCCAAGTCTGCCAACTCATTATTGGCGGCGGTGGCGGCGCAAACTGCGGCGGCTGATGCCATGATTCATACTGATGCTATACCTTCGGCTAATCCCGGTAACGGCCAAGTTTATGGTGATATGGTTAATGATGACTTGATAAAAGCCATTATTGCGGCTGGCGATGCGGTAACCGGCTTAGGTTCTGGTACTGGAACGGGTCAGGGCGCAAGTGCTGGTACTTGTGAACAAACCAATACCTGTCCCGATTCGTTAGGCTTGGCTAAAGATACCACGCTAGGTGCAACTAATGGCAAGTTGGATGGTATAGCCAATGCGTTAAAAAAAGATACGGCGGCTTTTTCTGATACGCCTACGGTTCGTACTATTGGTGATTCAGTTGAGCTTGTTTCGGCAAAATTTAAATCTAAACTGCCAACGGTTATCTTTTCTGATGTTGCACCGGAATGTCCCATTTTTACTGAATTTATCCCGTTTATTAATGTGAATTTAACGATTGATGCTTTTTGCACGATGGATGATTTAATCAGGCCAACGTTGCAAGCGGTATCGTTATTTATTTATGCGTTGTTGGCTTTTTTAATCGTTTTGAGGGCTTGATTTATGCCAGATTTACACGCTTTTGGTGAATGGTTGCTATCGGTATTGCTGTATATTCCCCAAAAAATTATTGAGTTTATAACGGATGCCGTTATATCCGGTATTGATGCTATTTTTGCGGCGTGTACGGTTTGTGATTTTAGTCAACTATCCAGCAATTTAGCGGCGTTGCCAATCGCTACGCTGTTTATACTGGGTTGGTTCAAAATTGGTACCGGCTTGACCATTATTACTTCTGCTTATCTTGTCCGGTTCTTGATTCGTAGATTACCGTTTATTGGTTAATCTTTATGGCTATTCAATATTTTTGTGGTCGTCCTGGATCTGGTAAAAGTTACGGTGTCATTGAAAACGTGCTTTTACCGGCCTTAACGCTTGGCCGTCCAATTTATACTAATATCCCGTTAAACTTGGTGGCTATTTCTGAGGATTACCCGGATACCTTTGCCGGGATCTCTGTTTTTACCAATGATGATATGGATGATTCAGCAAGCCCAGGTGATTTTTTGATGACCATACCAGGCGGTGCAGTCATTATTATTGATGAATGTTGGCGTTGGTGGTCTTCTGGTGTAAAAGTTACCGATATTCCTAAATTGGATAAAGAATTTTTCGCCGAACATCGGCACAAAGTAGGCGAGGGCGGCTTAACCCAAGAAATAGTGTTAGTTTCTCAAGCGCCTAGTCAAATCGCTAAATACTTACGGGATCTGATAGACCAAACCGTTTTAACGATCAAAAATAATGCGGCTGGATCGTCTAAAACTTTTACGGTTAAGATTTACTCTGCCTGTATCCCTTCCATTGATAGACCAGGTGAACCGCAATCATCCGGTTTAGGCACGTATAAGCCTAATATTTATAAGTATTACCAATCGCACACTAAAAGTGAAACGGGCTTACCTGGTATTGAAATAAGAGCAGATAAACGGCTTAATGTCTGGAATCATTGGTATATAAAATATGTTGCTCCGGTTATTTTACTGGGTGCTATTTGGGGCGCTTATACGTTTTATGATCTTTATCATAATAACCCTTACGCTAAACCCAAGCCTGTTTCAGTTCAAGCGCCTGTTATTCCTGTAGCCCCTGTTTATCAGTCTGTTCCAGGCACAGTGCAAACGGCGGTTATTTTGCCAATTGTTCAGGCGGTTATTTATTCTAAACGTTACCGGATAGCAGGGACGGCATTATTTGACGGACGATTGAAGGTTTATATACATGATGCAACTACTAAGCATTTGCGTATCATGAACGCGGTAAACTGCAAAACAGGTGATTTTAACGACACTGAGTGCAAGATAGACGGCGAGCTGGTGACTGTTTACTCTGGAACAAGAGAAACTGAAAAGAAGGAAAAAAGCTTTACTGACATTGCGCCAACGGTTCAACTACAAGCTTCAAATTAAAATTATATATTTTATAATAAATCAATACACCATTTATCATGCCAATAAATTAATTTAAAACACGATCAAAAACATATAGTTATAGAAAGTCAAGTATTATTTTAATGTCATGTATTGCGGTTAAGATTTTTAATAAAATTTATTTTATTAAAGAAATGCAACAATTCATTAATGTTGTACTCTGTCAGTGTAATTTTTAAGTGCCGTCCAAATACGCAATTTATCAAATATCAGATTTCCCCCATTGGGGGCATGGGGGGTTACCCTGCGAAAGCTTGGAGCGATAGCGACAACACAAAATAAAAGTAGGTGATGTTGTTGTGTTTGTCGATAACACGAGGCTTTCACACGACCAAGCCTACTTTTCACTAATGACTGTTTTCTATGTCCGGCTGTTTCACATCGTTGATCTGTGTAGTGTATGCGGAGCATAACGGCTCACAGTCTGATGTTTATTATTGACAATTAAAGTAACGTTACTAAAACCTATAAACAAGTTGATATTGAGGACTAAAGCCCCGTCTTTCAACTTCGCATAATTTACCTCTGCCTTATGTAGAAAAGCCCTCGTGGAAAATTGAATCTCTACGAGGGCTTTTTTGCATAAGGCGCATTATGCGAGGTTGTTATTTTTTCGTTCTTTTTCTTTTTCTTCTGCCAGTTTTAGCCACATTAGTTTTAATTCATTGTTTTCTGCTTTTAGTGCATTTGATACCGCTATTATTTCTATTGGATTTATTTTTAATGCTTCTGCAAGTCTTAGAGCGTTTTTTTCTGATACACCCTGTCCTTTTTGTATTTTTGACCATGCCTGTCTTTCCATTCCTATATAAGCCATTGTTTTATAATAGCTTTCTAGGTGATATTTTTCTTTTAATTCTTCTATGTAATTTACTATTGTTTTCATGAAATCATTGTAGTTTTGTAAATTACATTTAGCTATGTAATTTGATAAACACCATGTAGCTTGACAACCTACATTTTTTTATGTAATTTGCAAGCCTACATTTAAACATTGAGGGCAAACAATGAATATAAAACATACAGATTTACTACAAGATCAGGCTTGGTTATTGCTTTTAGCCATTAATAAAAAAGAAACTTCGTTATTTACTTTTCCTGAAGTTGATTTTACTTATTATTGTCGGCTTGATAGTGTTAATAAACGCGCTTACGCTCGTTGGACTCGTCGCTGTGTAACGCATTTAAAAGCGCTTGATAATCTTCATGCTTTAAATTTCCCTTTTTACCCTGGCGACTTTGCCCAGCCTTCTGTTTTGTCGTCCGGTGTTTTAGGACAGGGGGCTACTTTATGACTCGCCTTTGCTATTGGCATCCATCAGCAATCGCTTTAAAGCCTTTTTGTAACGTTACTTATTTATCAGATAAAGAAGCTAAGGCCATGTCTGATTTTGAAGAAACTCGGCTTTTTGAAAATCTGGATTTAATCAAAAAAGAGCTTCAACAAGAAATGCAGAGCCAAGCCGTTTGTGAATTGGACGAAGTCCAACACAACGGCTTGGTGTTAGATGTTAAAAAAGTCGTTTCTGATTGGTTGGCTTCACCTAAAAAGTATTATTTTTTTCGCTTTCGATCTGCCTTTCATTTTTCTGTAAAAATTCATCAAAACGGGTTTGGGTTCTGTTACACCCAAACTAGGGACGGACGTCCGTCCAAAATCGTCATTAATCGTGCCGAATTTTTACGGAAATAAGCAATCATGGACAACTTCTTTATTGATAAATTGAACGTTACACAAGATTATTTGCTTGATGGTCAACAATTACCATTTGTCGGTAAAGAAGGGTTTTACCGCTTTGACCTGGACACGGGCGAAACACAAAAAAATCCATTGATTTCTGATTTACGTCTTGAAGGTTCTTATTCATCAATGATAACCATCAAATGTGATGGTTTTCGGATCTCGGTTTATGGCAATCCGTCACGATGGGCACGAATGGATAACCTTTTTGGCTTAAAAACCTTTGAACAATGTATTGGTGTTTATAACCATATTTTAAAAGGTTTTGGCTTGCCTTTGTTAACCAAGTGTACTGGATTTACGTTTAAAGTTGCTCGGGACGGTGCGCGCAATATCAAAGTTTATAACGGTGCAATTATTAAGCATGTGGATTTTACGCGTAACCTTTCGGTTGGGCTTGGCAATGAAAAGTCGTTTATGAAAGCACTGTCTAGCCATTCAATCAATCGATCCATACAGCCGTATTTATACCCGAATGAAAATACCGTCGAATGGTACAGTAAAAATATACAGGGCAATGGCTCGACTTATCGCTATGTCAAAGTTTACTGCAAAACTACAGATTTATTAAAACATCAAAAAAAGCACTGCAAAGGGGGCACTGAGCAAGATTATCAATATTATGAGGATCTCTTACAGTACACCGTTAAAAACGGTGTAGTTCGTGAAGAACACAGTTTTAAACGCGAATATCTGGCGCGTAATGATTTATGTGCTTATGGATTGGTAAAAGAAGAGGATTTTAAAAAAGAACTACAGGTCATTACTGAAATTAGACAACGCTTGGAGGTTTCCAAAATGTCATTTGAAACAATAGCAGACCAGTTATTAGAAACAAAAATATGCACTAATCGGCAATCAGCCAATGCTACACAAATGCACTATTTAATGTGGCTTCATGGCGAGCCTATGGTTCGTAATACGCAATTTAAAGTACACAAAAAACGACTTTTGCAAGTCGGGATTGATATATCTCAAAAGCTGGATATTAGTCGTGCTCCGTTGCGGCTCAAGTCTTGCGATATTATCGAAGTAAAACAGCTTTCAATGCCTGATTGGTATCGAAAACCAAAAGTACCAACGCACGACTTTAACCCTAAAACCCCTTTGCGCTTAGTCGCCTAAATCAAGGATTTAAAACTATGTCTAACTTAAAAATTATTGAACTGATCGAAGATATTGACCCGTTGACCCGTGCGCCAAGGATAAAAGTGCGTGCTCGGGAAACCAAGCCGCGCCAATTTGATATTAATTTAAAAAATGCAACGGCTGAACAAATCAACTTTTTAAAGAAAAACGTTGGTGCTGTGTTGTCGTTACCAACGCAAGAATATTTTGCTAATGGCTCTTACGGTTTGTCTATGCGTGCTAACGATGAGGAGTTTTTTATTTTAAAGCCTGCTGACTCTGTCCAGGTGTCCAAACTGGTCGAAGTTGATCCGGTAAAAACGACATTTAGTAAGGCTGGTTAATTTATGTCATCGGCTTTGAGTTGCTCTGTAGATTGGACGTTAAGCAATCCACCAACGTGCTCGGGTGTGCTTTCCAATATTCCTAGCTCATTGCCGTTTGACCCTTCGCAATTAGATCCGGTTGCTGTCGTTTCGGCTATGGCGTCCGGTGCGGCTGTGGTTTTTCCTGCTTATGCTGTGGCTTGGGGCGTTGCTCAAGTGATAAAAATGCTTTCCGGTGGTTCACATGGTTGATCTTTATTACTGGGTTTTTTTCTGCTTCGGTTGTCTGTGGGCTGATTATTTTTGGAAGTTGTTTAAATGAATTTGGCTTTTGCCAAGAGCTTGTTGGTTGCTTTAACCATCACTATTTAGGATGTTTATCATGAAAAATTATTTAAAATTTGTTGCTGGTGCTGTTTTGGCTGTTTCTTCTGTTTCTGCTTTTGCTGTCGGCCCTGATTTTAGTACATTAACTGCTGCGGTTGATTTTTCAACTGTTGGCACTGCTGTTTTGGCTATTGCCGCGCTTTTGGCGTTACCTTTGGTCATTAAAAAGGGCGCAAAAATGGTTCTTTCTGCTATTAAATAGGCTGATACTAATGAAGCGGCTTACATTGTTAAAATCTTTTTTGTGGGTCGCTTTATTATCCTTTTTTTCGTCGTTTGTTTTTGCTGATACTTATCCGGTTGTTTCTGGTTATCAATATTCAGCGTCTCCTGTTCGTTCTACTCCTGTATCAGCTTGTTCTGATGTTGGCCTAGGCGGTTATCCCTTGGTTTTTCGTTGGAATCCATCATCTAATAAATCTTATCAACGTACTAATCAAAACTGTATGACCCCGTGGGCTGAAAATACACCAAATGATGAGCGTGCGTGGACACAAATAAATTCTGTTAATTCATGCCCTTCTGGTGGTACTGTTTCCGGTGCTAATTGTATTAATGCAACTCCTTGTGTTTCTCCACAAGTGCGTTCGTCAACTTCCCCTTATGCGTGTACTTCTCCGCCTGTTGTTGCTTGTCCTTCTGGTCAATATGCACCTTCGGGATCTACTTCAACGGCTTCATGTGTTTCTGCTCCAAATTGCAACGATTCATCGCCAACGGACGGTAAGTTTTTTAATGTCAATACGGGGCAATGTGAAGTTTCAACAGATATAACCTTGTGTATTACCTCGGTTCCGGGATCTACTCCCACTAATTTTTATTGTCCTCCCGTTAACGATTGTTTACCGGCAGAACAATCTTGTTCTAACAACGCGGCTGATGTTCAAGCCGCGACTAATGCCCGATCTGCTGAAATTGCGGCTATTAAAGCAACTGCTGACGCTAAAAAATTACAAGCGGATACTGAATCAGCAACGGCCGCGTCTGCTCAATCTGCT
Organism: Methylobacter sp. S3L5C; assembly: GCF_022788635.1. Classification (NCBI taxonomy): domain Bacteria; kingdom Pseudomonadati; phylum Pseudomonadota; class Gammaproteobacteria; order Methylococcales; family Methylococcaceae; genus Methylobacter; species Methylobacter sp. S3L5C. The sequence goes on from NZ_CP076024.1 coordinate 3,306,810, forward strand.
AAGGTTAATTTAAAAGCGGCGGCTTTATCTGCGCAAAATTCAGCTAAAGCACAATCTGATTCTGTGGCGGCCAATACCGGATCAACGCCAAGTCAGATCTTGGCGGCGGCTCAAAATTATGCGGATGCTGTCAAAGATTATACGGCGGCGTTTGCCAAGTCTGCCAACTCACTATTGGCGGCGGCGGCGGCGCAAACTGCGGCAGGTGATGCCATGAACCATGCCAACGCTATCCCGGCTGAGAATCCCGGTAACGGTCAAGTTTATGGCGATATGGTTAACGATGATCTTGTAAGGGCTATTATTGCGGCTGGCGATGCCGTATCAGGTTTAGGATCTGGTACGGGAACGGGTCAGGGCGCAAGTGCCGGTACTTGTGAGCAAACTAATACCTGTCCCGATTCGTTAGGCTTGGCTAAAGATACCACGCTAGGTGCAACTAATGGCAAGTTGGATGGTATAGCCAATGCGTTAAAAAAAGATACGGCGGCTTTTTCTGATACACCTACGGTTCGTACTATTGGTGATTCAGTTGGGCTTGTTTCGGCAAAATTTAAATCTAAACTGCCAACGGTTATCTTTTCTGATGTTGCACCGGAATGTCCCATTTTTACTGAATTTATCCCGTTTATTAATGTGAATTTAACGATTGATGCTTTTTGCACGATGGATGATTTAATCAGGCCAACGTTGCAAGCGGTATCGTTATTTATTTATGCGTTGTTGGCTTTTTTAATCGTTTTGAGGGCTTGATTTATGCCAGATTTACACGCTTTTGGTGAATGGTTGCTATCGGTATTGCTGTATATACCTCAAAAAATTATCGAGTTTATAACGGATGCCGTTATATCCGGTATTGATGCTATTTTTGCGGCTTGTACTGTTTGTGATTTTAGTCAACTATCCAGCAATTTAGCGGCGTTGCCAATCGCTACGCTGTTTATACTGGGTTGGTTCAAAATTGGTACCGGCTTGACCATTATTACTTCTGCTTATCTTGTCCGGTTCTTGATTCGTAGATTACCGTTTATTGGTTAATGTATGGCTATTCAATATTTTTGTGGTCGTCCGGGATCTGGTAAAAGTTATGGTGTCATTGAAAACGTGCTTTTACCCGCGTTAACGCTTGGCCGTCCAATTTATACTAATATCCCGTTAAACTTGGTGGCTATTTCTGAGGATTACCCGGATACCTTTGCCGGGATCTCTGTTTTTACCAATGATGATATGGATGATTCTGCAAGCCCAGGTGATTTCTTGATGACCATACCAGGCGGTGCAGTCATTATTATTGATGAATGTTGGCGTTGGTGGTCGTCTGGTGTAAAAGTTACCGATATTCCTAAATTGGATAAAGAGTTTTTCGCCGAACATCGGCACAAAGTAGGCGAGGGCGGCTTAACACAAGAAATAGTGTTAGTTTCTCAAGCGCCTAGTCAAATCGCTAAATACTTACGGGATCTGATAGACCAAACCGTTTTAACGATCAAAAATAACGCGGCTGGATCTTCTAAAACATTTACTGTTAAGATTTACTCCGCGTGTATTCCTTCGATTGATAGACCCGGCGAAGCACAAACAACAGGTCTTGGTACTTACAAGCCAGCGATTTATAAATATTACCAATCCCATACCAAGAGTGAAACTGGTTTACCAGGTATCGAGATTAGAGCTGATAAAAGGCTCAGTGTTTGGAATCATTGGTATATTCGCTACGTTGCCCCGGTTATTTTAGTTGGTGCTATTTGGGGCGCTTATACGTTTTATGATCTTTATCATAATAACTCTTACGCTAAACCCAAGTCTGTTTCAGTTCAAGCGCCTGCCAGTCCTGCCAGTCCTGTTTATCCGTCTGTTCCAAGTAATACACAAGCGGTTATTGTTCCAGTCGTCCAGGCGGTTGTTTATTCTAAACGCTACCGTATAGCCGGTACGGCTATATTTAATGGACGGTTGAAAGTTTATATACATGATGCGACTACTAAGCATTTGCGTACCATGAACGCTGTAAACTGTAAAACAGGCGATTTTAACGAGACTGAGTGCAAGATAGACGGCGAGCTGGTGACTGTTTACTCTGGAACAAGGGAGGCTGAAAAGAAGGAAAAAAGCTTTACTGACATTGCGCCAACTGTGCAACTTCAAGCGTCAAATTAAGTGTAATAAATTATGATAATTATCGTAATTACATAATTATCATAAATACATTTTCAAGTGTAATCTTAAAAAAATCATAGATTTTATTATAAAGCAATACATCTAATTTCATGCCAAATTAATTAATTATTGAAAATAAATAAAAACTCCACCGCAAAACCCTTACCAACTTTGCAATTTTTAGAAAACAAATACCATTTATTTATTTATCAAAATATAGGTTTTTAACTACAAATTAAGTCAATTTATAAGATTTTTTAGGTTAATTGCTACATAAAACAGCATATTTATAGATATTTTAGGGATTTACTAACACAGTAAAAAACTGATAATCTATGCCAAAATATTCAGTTATTAAAAATAAATAAAAACTCCATGGCAAAACCCTTGCCAACTTTGCAATTTTTAGAAAATAAATATTTTCCAGAAAACCCCGAAAAACCTCACTTTCGTTTTGTTCAAAAAAATCGGTTTCACATCAGCCAATTTATCAGATGTCAGATCCACCCCTTAGGGGCAAGGGGGTTACCCTGCGAAAGCTTGGAGCGATAGCGACAACACAAAACAAAAGTAGGTCATCTTCTTGTGTTTGTTGTTATTACAGTCTTTCACACGATCAAGCCTACTTTTCACTATATATTGTTTTAAATAGTCGTGATATTTCATACCAGGTATTAAAAAGTGTATGCGAAGCATAACGGCTCACAGTCTGATGTTTATTATTGACAATTAAAGTAACGTTACTAAAACCTATAAACAAGTTGATATTGAGGACTAAAGCCCCGTCTTTCAACTTCGCATAATGTATATTATGTTAAATTAATGATTATTTGCTGATTATGTTCCAACACAAAACACCCGCCCTGTTACTGGGTATAATCAGCTTAAAAATTATTCGTTCGTAAAAATGCTTCAAATATTAACACTCAATGTTCAAGTTTTTAATTCTTGATTATAGAGAATCCTGTTGAATCAAGCCTTACAGCCATGATTAAGATCATGTGGCACTTGAGTCTATTGAGGAAAGTACCTTGATTTATCTGGGTTCGTCCCAGTCAAGCTAAAAAAACTTGAACATCGAGTAACAGTGACTAAATGGATAAACTGTAATTATGCAAACCACTTTAATGTTGATAAACCCGGAGTCACAAAAAGTCCTGACCTTACTTATAAAGTATGAACCATATAGGCCTTTGTTTAAGTGGGCTAACATATCACCTGCTAAACAAGTTTTTGCTGCACCAGCGCCAAGGAACTGTCGGTTGGTGCGTTCTTAATTACTTCTACAGTTTTATAGCCTTGTAAATCATTTTTTAACTGATCTTGTAAAAACGTCTATACCATTCAACAAAATTGCTGATACCCGTTTCCAGTAACATGTTCGGCTTATAGCCTAAATCATTGACTAAATCAGCAACGTCAGCATAAGTATCCGGAACATCTCCTGGTTGTAAGGGTAATAAATTCTTTATAGCCTGTTTACCTAAACATTTTTCCAGTGTTTCAATAAACGTTAAAAGATTAACCGGAGTATTGTTACCTATATTATAGATACGGTACGGCGCAAGACTGCTAGCAGGATCAGGATGATTACCGCTCCAGTCAACATTTGGCTGTGCCGGTTTATCAAGCACTCTAATAATACCTTCAACAATATCATCTATATAAGTAAAATCCCGACGATGATTACCATAATTAAAGACATCAATGGGTTTACCTTCAAGAATATTACGGGTAAACATGAATAAGGACATATCCGGCCTTCCCCAAGGTCCATAAACAGTAAAAAAACGCAAGCCCGTTGTCGGCAATTGATAAAGATGACTATAAGTATGTGCCATCAATTCATTTGATTTTTTGGTGGCAGCATAAAGAGAAACCGGATGATCAACGTTGTCATGAGTAGAAAACGGCATCTTGGTATTAGCACCATAAACAGAGCTTGACGATGCATAGGCCAAATGTTCTACAGAATTATGTCGACATCCTTCTAATATATTGATAAAGCCAATAATGTTGGAATCTATATAAGCATGAGGATTTGTTATTGAATATCTGACCCCTGCTTGAGCGGCGAGATGCATAACTTTCTGAAATTTTTCATGGCTAAAAAGCTCATGTACTGCAGTTCTATCTGAGATATCCAGTTTTATAAATTTAAATCTTTCATAGTTACTTAACTGTTCCAACCTTGCTAATTTTAAATTTACATCATAGTAATCATTAAGGTTATCTATTCCTACAACTTCATCCCCGCGTTCTAATAAACGAATAGCCAGTGCGGAACCTATAAATCCAGCGGCTCCTGTTACTAATACTTTCAAAAAATGCTCCTAAATTTTATAAGACTAAAAACGAAATAATTGAAAGATCAAAATCCTCTCGTTTTAGCTATGATTTCTGCCAATTGTTTTTTGGCCTGTTTTATAACCCGATTTACCACTTAATTCAAGTGCTTGTTTAATTTGAACAATGAAGAAACATCCCTTTGGGATGAAGCCAAAGATTGGGAAGAGGTCTGCATCCCCTCTCCAATCCGCGCCCGATAAAGCAACGTCGCTTCGCTTGTTGCAGGACGCTCCATTCCGCCTAAAGGCCGAGGTTTAAACCAGCAAGGAAGAAGGAAGATTGAGTAATATTTAAGTTGGTATTGCCACTTTTAATATAAGCAATACTTAAATGCAGGAAAATTCGGTGACGTCACTCTTTTAAAATAGTGTATTTTTGTTGTTCATTCGTATCTTTTTCAGGTACATCACAAGCCACTCCTCTGGCGGCATCGCTGTGATTCATATCATTATACGTTTTTGCCAAATTGAGTTTCGTTTCTATTTCATCCCTATCAGCCAGGTTATCCTGCTCAACAACATTATCTTTATGTGAACCGGTTTTAGCCTTACCTAAATAAAAATTTTCATCAAGCAGGTTATTGCCAAAATCACGATCAAAATCAAATGATTTAACCGAGACTTCTTCAATAGAAGGGAGATTTTTATCGGACAAATTTATAACGCCGCTATCATTTTCTTGATAATCATTTATTTTAGTTGTACTGGACTCATCGTTAAAATCTAATGATTCAAATTCAATGTTTTCTTTAATATCTTCGGCCATCGACCCTGCATTTTTTAAAGACTCATTTGAATCTTCGGTTTTTATTGTATTAGGACTTTGGTTAAAATCAATACTGTCATTAATTGACCGTTTATCAACAACGCTATCTGAATCTGAAATAAAATCAAAATCCAATAAATTATCGGGTGCTTTGTGAAGACTATCTTTACCGCCATCATTCATATTTTCAAAAGATGACACGAAGGGGGCTTTTATAGGCTTTTTTTCCAGGCTTGTTTTTTCTTGCAGTGCTTCAGCCTCGATTTCAGAAAAAAACAATGCTGAATCTTTACAAAGTTCATGGCCCATTTCACTCACTGCCAACCAAAATTCAGCATTATTTTTCTTACCGATTTTAGCTAATTCGTTGGCATAGGTTTCAAAAGCATGTTTATTTTTGTTCAAATAAAATATTTTCAGCAATTTTAATTTATATTCATCACGATTGGGTTGGTCTTTAATAACCTCACGCATAATTTCTTCTGCTTGTTGATAACGCCCATAGGCCAAATAAACGTCAGCTTCGGAAACAAGATCAATATCACCCTGATAGTTATCAGAAGTATCAGAATTACCAAAGGTAATTTCACTGAAAAAAGGATGTTTACCATCTTCATCAGTATTTTTTGCACTTTCTTTTTCATTGGCTGTAGAAAAAATTGAAGTAAAATCAGGTGCTTTAGCTATGTTCATAGCAGCGAAGGTATTTTGGCTATTAAGCTCGCGTTTTTTCCACCAAAACCATCCCAGTAAAGATACCCCCGCTGTACCAATCCCCCACCATAGATAATGGGTATTTGTTGATGGCATTACTTCGCGTTTTACTTCCAGCAATGGTTTGGTAACGGGTTGAATGGGTTGTTGATTTGTTGAATTAATAAGATTGGTTTGTTCTGGCGTTGATTTTTCTTGAAACTGGCTTTGTAACGCAGCCAGTTGCTGGTTTTTTACGGCCAGTATTTGTTGCATCGTAGCCAGTTGCTTTTCAAGTTCGGTGACTTTAGTTTGTAACGCAACATTGATAGTTTCTTTATTAATGGTCGGAGTTGTTAGTTCATCAACTTGTTTTTTTGCGATTACCGGCTCATTTATTGGCGCTATAGTTGCGTTTTCATGGATATTTTCTTCTGTAGGAGCAGTTAAGGTTAACTGCTTTTCGGGTGTTTCTTTTTTAGCGGGTTCCGGTGTAACAACAGCAGCGGATTTTAAACGCTCTTGCCAAGATTTTTTGTGTCGGTTGAATTCAGCTAAAGCCTGTTTTTGTGAATACTTTAAAATACTTTCCCGCTCTGGAATTTTTAGCGTTTTTCCTGTCACCAAGGCATTCATGTTTTCCTTGTTAAATGCATCAGGGTTTGTTTCGTACAAGGCTAGCATCATTTGTTCTACAGAAACGCCTGATTGTTTACCGGCATTTTCTGCAACTTTCCAAAGTGTATCATTTTTATTGGTGGGCCCATAACTAACTGCCCCACTGGTAGTTGGTTCATATTGAGAGTTATCAAGCTGTTCAGATTGGTAGCTCTCAAGATTATCCTGTGTAAAAACATGTGGCTTTTTATAAGCTGCCGGAGGATCCAGCAGCACTGTAAATTCTCGATACAAACTACCTTTGGACCAATTCACCTCAAGCAGAAAATTCAGGAAAGGTTCTTTAACGACTTCTCTTGAACTAAGTTTTATGATGACTGAATCATTAGCACCGATTATTATTGCCAATTTTATTTTTGACAAGAAAGGGGTCCAGGGAATGCCTGCCTCATCAAACTTGTCAGGCGGTGCTAAATTAACTTTTATGTCGGCGGCTTTATCACCTGTTGATAGTACCAATGAAATGTCAGCATCCAGATTTTGATTAAGTGCAGAATGTAATTTAATTCCACCAATACCTAACGGATATCCACTGGCCGGAGCCAGTAAAGATAATAACGCTAAAAGCTTGGCTAAATTGTACGAATGACTCATTTTAAACCTGTTTATTGCTACAGCCTCATATTTCAACCATCAAATACAGCGTTAATAGTAGCCTAGATATAATCTTTTACCAGTACCTCTGCTATTTGCACACTATTTAATGCTGCACCTTTTCGAATATTATCACCAACTACCCATAAATCAATGCCTTGTGGATGTGAGATATCTTCTCTTATACGTCCGACAAAAACATCATCATGGCCTGAGGATTCTGTTACCGCTGTTGGATAACCGCCATTTTTTCGCTTATCCATAACAGTTATTCCGGGTGCTTTTTCCAGCAATGCCCTAACCGATTCGGCAGTAATTTTTGACCGTGTTTCAATATGTACTGCTTCAGAATGACCATAAAAAACCGGCACCCGTACTGCAGTTGCATTAACCATGATGGTAGTATCACCCAATATTTTTTGGGTTTCCCAAACCATCTTCATCTCTTCTTTGGTATAACCATTATCCATAAACACGTCAATTTGCGGTAAAACATTGAACGCAATTTGTTTTGGATAGACACTGGGGGTAATCGGCTGCAAGTTAAGCAAATTAAGTGTTTGCCTGCCTAATTCTTCGATGGCTTCTTTACCCGTTCCGGAGACAGCCTGGTAAGTACAGACATTTATCCGGGTTATGCCTACGGCATCATAAATTGGTTTTAATGCCACCAACATTTGAATTGTTGAACAATTTGGATTGGCAATAATCCCGCGATTTTTATAATCAGCTATTTTCTCGGGATTAACCTCAGGTACCACCAAAGGAATGTCATCGTCATAACGAAATTGTGAGGTATTATCAATAACTATACAGCCTGCAGCAGCAGCTTTGGGTGCATATATTTCTGAAACAGCCGCGCCTGGTGAAAACAAGCCAATTTGTACTTTAGCAAAATCGAAAGTAGCTAAATCTTCTACTTTTAACGAGCCACCTTTAAAGGGAATGCGTTTGCCTACAGAATTACTACTGGCTAACGCATAAACTTCGCCTACGGGAAACTGGCGTTCTTCTAAAATTGACAGTATGGCCTCACCTACTGCACCCGTTGCACCGACAACAGCAACGTTATAAACTTTACTCATTTATTAATACCTTTTTGTTAAAGCAGAAACAACTGCATGATCGTTTGACAAGATGCTGCTTTTTGTCTGTCCGGTAAATTAATCTTGGGAAGACAAAAAGTCGGCATTTACAGAGTGTTAATCAATCATGCATTTTTATAATCATTAGTTTTTTCCGGTATGTTTAACCAAGAATAGCAAAAACTTTGTTGGTAATTTCATTAACAGCCCCAATACCGGCAATAGAATTGAATTTTACGCCCTGCCCGGCTGCTGAATAATATCCGACTAAAGGTTTAGTTTGTTCGTGATATACCGACAGTCTTTTACGTACGGTTTCTTCTTTGTCATCATCACGCTGAATCAATGCTTCGCCGGTAACATCATCGATGCCCTCAACTTTAGGTGGATTATACTCAACATGATAAGTACGTCCGGATTGTGAATGTACTCTTCTACCGGCAATGCGTTTTACGATATCTTCATCGGCAACAGCAATTTCTATAACATTATCAATTTTTATTCCCATTGCATCAAGCCCTTCAGCCTGGATAATAGTCCTGGGAAAACCATCCAGTAAAAAACCGTTAACACAATCAGGCTGGGCAATTCGTTCTTTAATTAAACCCAAAATAATATCATCTGAAACCAGGCCGCCGGCAACCATTATTTTTTTTGCTTCAATACCCAGTGACGTACCATCACGAACTGCTGCGCGTAGCATATCACCTGTTGAAATTTGTGGAATGGCATATTTTTCGGTAATAAACTGAGCTTGAGTTCCTTTACCAGAACCGGGGCTTCCTAACAGGATGACGTGCATAAAATAACTCCTAGTGTGTCAAGTAAGACAAATATATATAAATAACAGGGGTTTAAGTAACTACAAAAAATAACGTTGTTAGGTTGTATGGCTAACTATAAAATATAGCAGTATATTTTATAACACAACCTACTTAATCTCTTGTAAAAATGCGATTATTTCCCTATTCTTACAAGGTTTACTTCCAATCAGGAGAATATGTGATGCGTGTTGAAGATTTAATGAAAACAAAAGTATTTACCGTCGAGCAACACGACTTGATTGATCGGGTCTTTTTTTTAATCCATTATGAAAAAGTTCGTCATATACCAGTCGTTGAAAAAGGCAAACTCATCGCCATTGTTTCTGACCGGGATTTGTATAAAGCCCTCGGGCCAAAAAACAACTCTAATGTTATTGAACCTGCCAGCGGCAAAAATTCTGTAGAACAACATGTTGTTCCACAAAAAGTACAACATATCATGCGCCGTGGCGTATTGACCGTTAACCCGGAAACTTATGCCTTTGAAGCGGCCGCTATTATGGCTGACAATAAAGTGGGTGCATTACCGGTTGTCGACAAAGATAATCATTTGGTCGGAATTATATCAGCAACCGATATACTTAAAGTTTTTTCAAAAATAGAAAAATCCAGTGAAAAAAGAGCGCAAAGAATAAGTGCCGGCATCAGCCACACCTAAATTTCACTTCCCAGATCAAACAAAAAAGTCCCGTAACGGGACTTTTTTGTTTAATGGGCAAGGCCTTTATTTATGTGATGAGACATTATTAAAGAGCGACATGTATAAAAATAAATCATTATTTAATACAATGTGTTATCGTTAGCAGACAACATAAATAGAAGATCAATAATAGCCGCTTTAGCACACACCAAAATACCTTACTAAACCAGCGAATAATTTCCTCATAAAACCTTGGCGATATAGCCTGTCAAGATTTACTATAAAGACTAACTCAGTGCAGAATAAACTGGATATCCATGATGAGTAACCTGCTTAAACTTTTTCAAGATTCTTCTTCCTTGCAAGGCAGCAACGCCAGTTTTATTGAAAACTTATACGAACAGTTTTTGGACGACCCTGAATCTGTTGAACCCAGTTGGCAAAAAGAGTTTACGGCCATTCATCATGGCACCACTTATGAGACCCCTCACAGTCCCGTGGTAAAACGCTTTGCGCAACTGGCTATAAAATCACAAGGAAGGCTGGCACAATTACAAGGCTTTACCGAAGAAAGTGTAAAAAAACAGGCTGCTGTGTCCCGGCTCATTAACCATTACCGGGTTCGTGGACATCAAATTGCCAACAGTAATCCATTAGGAAAAACAACCCCTCCACCACCCGACATGGATGCGGCTTATTACGGACTATCCGAGCCGGATATGGAGACACTATTTGATACCGGTACACTTTTTGGCGGTGTTGATCGCCTACCCTTACGCGCTATTATTGCTAACCTGACAGAAATTTACTGCGGTAGTATTGGCTCCGAGTATATGCATATTGTTGATACGCATATCAGACGTTGGTTAATTAGTCGATTGGAAAGTTCTAAAATTAATTTAATACTGGAACCTGAGAAAAAACACTGGCTATTAAAACTGCTGACTGCCGCGGAAGGTATAGAAAGTCATTTACATCATCGATTTGTCGGTCAAAAACGCTTTTCTCTTGAAGGGGGTGAAGCTCTTATTTTAATATTGGATGAATTAATTCAGGGTTCCGGCGATAAAGGTGTTAAAGAAATTGTGATGGGTATGGCGCATAGAGGCCGCTTAAATGTCCTGGTTAATATCCTGGGAAAAAGCCCTGCCAGCCTGTTCGATGAATTTGCAGGTACATCCATGCTGTTACCCGGTGCCAGATCAGGTGATGTGAAATATCACATGGGTTTTTCCTCCGATATTGCGACGCCGGGTGGCCCTGTACATTTAACGCTGGCTTTTAACCCTTCACATTTGGAGATTATCAACCCCGTTGTTGAAGGTTCGGTAAAAGCTCGCCAAGATAGGGCAGGAGAAAATGGTATTAGTACGGTTATTCCAATCTTGATTCATGGGGATGCTGCCTTTTCCGGACAAGGTATTGTCATGGAAACCCTGAATATGTCGCAAACCCGTGCTTTTTTTACCGGTGGTACCGTGCATATTGTTATTAACAATCAAATCGGCTTTACCACCAGTAATCCGGCAGATGCCAGATCTACTTTGTATTGTACGGATGTTGCCAGCATGATTCAGGCACCCGTTTTTCATGTTAACGGTGATGATCCGGAAGCGGTTATCTTTGTAACCAAACTCGCTCTTGATTATCGAATGACCTTTAATAAAGATGTCGTCATCGATCTTATTTGCTATCGCCGTCTTGGTCACAATGAAGCGGACGACCCTGCCGCTACTCAGCCCGGCATGTATAAAAAAATCCGCAAGCACAAAACCACAAGGACACTCTATGCCCAAAAATTAATTAATGACGGCATTATTAATGCAGAACAATCTGCAACAATGGAGCAGGATTATCAAAAACTGCTTGAAGCCGGTCAGGTGGTTTCAAGACCGGTGCTGGATAGTTCCAGTTATTCTTACACCAATCAGTGGAACCAATATCTGAATAAAAGCTGGGATATTCCCTGCAACACAGCAATATCGTTGGATCAATTACGTTTTTGTAATGACAGAATGCAACGATTGCCGGCCGGCTTTGAAATACATCCCAGAGTTGCCAAAGTCATGGAAAACCGCCTGAAAATGGCGGCAGGTGCCATGCCAATAGATTGGGGTTTTGCTGAAAACATGGCTTATGCCAGCCTCCTATTGGAAAAATTCCATGTCAGATTGACCGGTCAAGATGTCGGTCGGGGAACATTTGTTCATCGCCATGCGGTATTGCATAATCAACTTAATAATAAAACCTATACGCCCATTAAACATCTGGACAAAGATCAAGGTCGTGCCCAGATTTTTGATTCCTTGTTATCGGAGGCAGGCGTCTTAGGTTTTGAATACGGATATAGCACGACCATGCCTAATACTCTAGTTATTTGGGAAGCCCAATTTGGCGATTTTGCCAATGGTGCCCAAGTGGTTATTGACCAGTTTATTAGTTCCGGAGAAACCAAGTGGGGACGTTTATGTGGTCTGGTCATGTTGTTACCCCATGGTTTTGAAGGTCAAGGTCCGGAACACTCATCAGCCAGGCTGGAACGTTATTTACAACTCTGTGCCGAACATAATATCCAGGTTTGTAACCCAACCACTCCCGCACAAATATTCCACTTATTACGGCGTCAATTAATACGTAGCTACCGAAAACCCTTGATTGTTATGAGCCCAAAAAGTCTGCTAAGGCATAAGCTCGCAGTATCTACCCTAGAAGATTTGACCGATGGAAAGTTTCAGCCTGTCATTGGGGAGCAAGATAACATTAATCCCAAAAAAGTTACCCGTTTTATTTTATGTGCAGGTAAAGTTTATTTCGATTTGCTTGAAGCCCGTCGCCAAGATAATCTTCAGCATGTTGTCATTGCACGTCTTGAACAACTGTATCCTTTTCCGGACAAATTGCTAAAACTGGAATTGGCGAAATATCCGCATTTGAAAGATTTTATCTGGTGTCAGGAAGAACCACAAAATCAGGGTGCCTGGCATCAATCCAAACATCATTTTACCGATAGTCTGCAGGCCCGTATCAGCATCACTTATGCCGGTCGGGAAGCGTCTGCAGCACCTGCTGTCGGTAAGTTCCATGTCCATATAGAACAACAAAAAGCTGTCGTTCAATCAGCCTTATACGGCGACCCTTCAGGAAAATAACATGAGCATTGAAGTCCTAGTTCCCAATCTACCCGAATCTGTTTCTGATGCAACGCTGATTATCTGGCATAAGCAAGCCGGCGACTTCGTTAACAAGAACGAAAATCTTGTTGATCTTGAAACCGATAAAGTGGTACTTGAAGTCACCGCGCCTGAGTCAGGTATACTTAGCCAAATCCTTAAGGAAAATGGTGCTATTGTTACCGGCGGTGAAGTTCTGGCTTTATTGGAATCTGAATCAGCTAAAGAGCAGCCAGTTACCGAAAGTAAACAAACAGCTCCTAAAACAACTGAACCAAGTGAGGAAGATATCCCGTTAAGTCCCTCAGTTCGTCGCTTGGTTCATGAAAATACCTTGGATCCTTTGCAGATAAAAGGTACCGGAAAAAGTGGCCGACTGACCAAGACTGATGTTTTGGAGCATCTTAACAAGCCAGTACCTGTTACTATAAAAAAAGAAAATAGTTTACCATCACCAGGCACTGCAACTGAAGTCAAACCGGAAACAGTAAAAACAATCGCACCGACAACGATTGACTCAAATCTGCGACCAGAACAACGTGTTGCAATGACGCGTTTAAGAGCCAAAGTTGCTGAGCGCTTGTTGCAAGCCCAACAAAATGCAGCCATGTTGACAACTTTCAATGAAGTTAATATGCAAAATGTCATTGATCTTCGTAACCAATATAAAATACGATTCGAACAAAAACATGCCGTTAAATTGGGTTTTATGTCGTTTTTTGTTAAAGCCTCCATTGAGGCTTTAAAGCGCTTCCCTGCCATCAATGCCTCTATAGACGGTAACGATATTATCTACCACGGTTACTATGACTTGGGTATTGCCGTTAGTACGCCGCGCGGTTTGATAGTGCCCGTATTGCAGGATGCCGATCAACTTGATTTTGCCGGTATTGAAAAGAGCATCGCCAATTATGGCGAAAAAGCCAGATCAGGAACGCTAACCTATGATGATTTAAAAGGGGGAACATTTACCATTACCAACGGTGGTGTGTTTGGCTCAATGCTATCCACCCCCATACTTAATCCGCCTCAATGCGCCATTTTAGGTATGCATGCCATTAAGGAACGTGCGGTTGTTGAAAACGGCCAAATTGTCATCAGGCCAATTATGTATTTAGCCCTATCCTATGATCACCGACTGGTTGATGGTCGTGAAGCCGTACAATTTCTAGTTACTATAAAAGAATGCCTGGAAGCTCCCGCTCACCTTCTACTAAACATTTAAATTTATGCTAAAAAAGAAATCACATTACGATGTCATTGTTATAGGTGCCGGCCCTGCCGGTTTTGCCAGTGCAATTCGTTGTGCACAACAAGGCTTAAAAACTGCCTGTATTGATAATTGGCGTAACAAAAAAAACCAAGGCCGTTTAGGTGGCTCTCATCTTAATACCGGAGGCGTTGCTTCCATGACCTTGCTGGAGTCTGCAAAGCTATATCACCAACTTAAGCATGATATAGAAAATCATGGTATTCATGTTGAAGGGGTTAATTTAGATTTACCGCAAATGGTTCAACGTAAAGATAAAATTATCGATCAAATCGGTCATAAGATGGCTGACTTGTTTGCTCATCACAAAATAGACTATATTCAGGCAAAGGCTAAATTGCTTAATTTACGGCAAGTGGAAATAGCAGCCATGGATACCGCAGAACTGTCCATACTAGATGCAGAGCATATTATTCTGTCGACAGGTTCATCGCCAATAAAATTACCTTATGCTCCCATAGACAATGAATTTATTATTGATTCTATGGCGGCTTTAAATTTGGATGTGGTACCCAAAAAATTGGCTATTATTGGTGCCGGAGTCGTAGGCCTTGAATTAGCCAGTATCTGGAATAGATTGGGTGCTGAAACGATATTACTGGAAGCACAAGAAAATTTTTTATCCTTATTGGATCAGCAAGTTTCAGGCGAAGCTTATCGTATTTATCAGGACCAAGGTCTTGATTTACGTTTGGGTGCCCGAGTTATTTCTGCAAAAAAAGCCAACAAAAAAGTTACCGTAGATTATCAAGATCAGGATGGTACTCACAGTCTCCGTGTCGATAAATTGATTGTTGCCAGTGGTCGAAAACCTAATACATCAGAATTGGCTGCGCCTGAAGCTAACTTGTTACTCGATGAAAATGGCTATATTTATGTTGATGGTAATTGTCGTACCAATTTGCCCGGTGTTTATGCCATTGGTGATTTAACCTTACTGGGGCCAATGTTGGCACATAAGGGTATAGAGGAAGGTATTTTTGTTGCCGATATTATTGCAGGATTTCATAACCCCATAAACTACGGAAATTTACCGAGTGTTATATATACTGAACCTGAAATTGCCTGGGTAGGCCAAACTGAACAAGCGCTACGTGCCACTGGCGAAGCCATAAAAATTGGTATTTATCCATTAACAGCAACCATCCGTGCATTGGCGATGGGGAAATCGGAAGGTATGGTTAAAATCATCGCTTCTGCTGTAAACGACAAGATACTTGGCGTTCATATCATTGGTACACAAGCTTCCGAACTGATAGCAGAAGCCGTACTGGCAATGGAATTTTCTGCCAGCAGTGAAGACTTGGCAAGAACTATTCATGCTAGGCCTACCCTTTCTGAAGCTGTACATGATGCCGCATTGGCACTTAAATAAGAGACTTATTTTTTGCGTCGCCATAAAATTTAAGCGTCTGCACAATTCGTTCTGACGCTTAATGGTAATTTTTGTCTTTGCATTGGGTTGTGATTAATAACTTGTCTTAAAGTGGGAACTTGAAGTTTTTCATTTTAAACAGGCTAATTAAGTTGCCCACGCTCAATAGAGATATAAATCAAGGGTTTTGTAATATATACGTGTTCGGACTCTAATTAGTTTTTTGTATACATTGCAGAGTAAAAATTATCAAAAGTTTTGATAATTAAAAGGTTCTATTATCATATAATTAATAGGATTAGTTCCTTCCAAAAGCAGTCTTGTAAATCACATAAAAGCGTCTACTATGTGATAATAGAATTTAAAATTAAAATTATTAAGGTAATTTAAATGTCGAAAGAAACCGAATTAACCGTTGAACTAATTGCCCTATTAAACAAATTTAAGGACGCACATACTAACCTGGTTGAGTTATTGGATCAGGATAGCGAATATCCTCTTTGGATACAGTCGAGTCCTGATCCATTAACTGCAAGGCAAACATTAAAAAATTTGGTGTTGAACTGGAGTTATGAAACCGATGATCAAGAAGCTGGAAAAACTCTACAGCACAACGGCTTGGCACCCTGTTCACAGGCAACTTTTATGGCAGTCGAAGCCGTCAATAACAGTAGACTTGCTTTACATCAGCAACTCATCAAGATAGATCGGTTTACCCCGATTATCAGTCAAAAAAAAGACAACGAAATAAATGGTACGTCTATCAACAGTAACCGACTGTCAAAGAAAATTCTTCATCGTTTAGGCTATCCACGCTTAAATATCAGACAAGCTTGCCGACAGTTTGTGGCTTTGCCCTACCCTGTTTTATCAGCCGGTTTTTTCTGGAATCGGTATCGAAAAACCATTAAGCTCAATCGACAACAAATCCTGGAAAAATTAAATCGTCTCGCGCAGTACAGCACTTCAGATGAAGCCTTCATTCAGGCCGATATTAAACTATTTAATAGTATTGACGATTCTGTTTTGGTACGGATATACCCCGAGAGTATTCATCAACGTGTTAATTTGTATATTCAAAAAGGACAGCAAGAACACCGTATTCAGCGCTATGCCCACACCCCTGTTTTTTATGTAACCACACCTGATAAACCATTACCTGACAAAACCTTGCTGCCCGAACTACCCGCAGCAAAAGAAGCGCGTTTATTACGGCGTAATATTACTATTGAACGGGAGCCGTATTTAGTTTCATTAAACCTATATCGGCTATTACCTCAATATCGTTGATAGCTTATTACTAAGCCCCTGATGCGCTTAATTTTGCCTGTTGTTTCAGTTTATAAGCAGTCAATTGTTCGGGGGTTACTTCTTCTTGAAATTTATCTTTCCATTCCTTATAAGGCATCCCATAGATCATTTCTCTAGCCTGCTCATAATCCATAGTTATACCCTGCTCTATTGCCGCTTCTGTATACCACTTGGCAAGACAATTTCTGCAAAAATCTGCCAATAGCATTAAGTCGATATTTTGTACTTCAGTGTGCTGCTGTAAATGACTGACAAAATGCCTGAATGCCGCAGCCTCTAATTCAATTTGTGATTTTTTAGCCATTAAAATTCTCCAAAATCAGATATTCTAGCAGAAACAGCACTACAGATATGTACATTCCCGATGAAAAATTTTACAATGACTTGCTTAAAGTAGGCAACCAGCTTATGAAAATTTAGGTTATTATTAACGTTTATTAAAAATAAACAATTAATAAACAGTCAATCTGATATCGAAAGTAAAAATGGACATTAACTATTCGCTGCCTAAACAAGCAAACAGACCAATTAATTAAACTATAATCTAACTCTCTTCAAGGTCAATTGATCAAAAGAAGACTATAGTAATTTACGCCTGACCAATCATACCCCGGAACCTATGAAACAAATCTTTGAATTTTTTCCTATTATTTTATTTTTTATTGCCTATAAAGTTTATGATATTTATATAGCGACTGCTGTTGTTATTGTGGCAACTATTATTCAAGTAACTTACGCTTGGTTTAAACACGGTAAAGTCGAAACCATGCAATGGATTACCCTAGCTTTGGTGGTTGTCTTCGGTGGCGCCACTATTTATTTACATGATGAGCAATATCTTAAATGGAAGTTTTCCATCATCGAATGGTTATTTGGCCTCGCTTTTTTAGGGAGTCATTTTATAGGTAAAAAAACCTTTATTGAAAGAATGATGTCCGGCAATTTAACTTTACCGTCTTTTATCTGGAAACGCTTAAACTTTAGCTGGGCCAGCTTCTTTATCATTGTCGGTTTTATCAACGTTTACGTTATGTACAACTACAATACGGATGACTGGGTTACCTTTAAAACATTTATAGCACCCGGCTTGATGATTGCTTTTATGATGGTACAAATGCTTTTCTTATATAAATACATACCGGATGCAGAGGAATAAAGCGTGTTATATGCAATTATCAGTGTCGATGTTGAAGATAGCCTGGAAAAAAGACTGTCTGCACGTCCAGCCCATCTTAAAAGATTGCAAAAACTTCAGAGTGAAGGACGCTTGGTGTTAGCCGGTCCACACCCTTCTATTGATAGTGATAATCCAGGAGATGCGGGTTTTACAGGCAGTCTGGTCATCGCAGAATTTGATAATCTGCTAGCCGCTCAATATTGGGCGAATAGCGACCCCTATAACGAAGCAGGCGTTTATGCTAAAGTTACCGTTAAACCATTTAAAAAGGTACTTCCTGAATGACATCCGAACAAATTAAACAATCATTAAATGATGCTTTTAAACCAGAGCTCTTGGAAATTATTGATAATAGTGCCGCCCATGCCGGACATGCCGGTGCAAAAAGCGGTGGCGGTCATTATCATGTCACCATTATTGCTGAGGCTTTTGAAGGGAAATCGTTAGTCCAACGCCACCAGCTTATTTATAAAGCATTAGGCGATATGATGAAACAACAAATTCATGCCTTAGGCATCAATGCTTTATCACCCTCTGAAGAAACTAAAGGAAGTTTATAAATGAAAAAAACTCTTATCCCTCTAATTGTTGCCGGTACTGTATTGCTGGCTGGTTGTGACCAAAAAGCCGTCGATGGTACAAGCTCATCAGCTGCCAAGCCTGTTGTTGAGAAAGCTGATGCCGTTGCTGTTGTAAATGGTCAATATATCAGCAAAACTACGCTTGCTGAATTGGAAAAAGAAATTTCTGAACGTGGCCATGGCCAAACTTTCCCTAAAGAAAAACTGATTGAAGAACTGATTCAACGTGAACTATTAGTTCAAGATGCCATACAAAAACAATTGGATAAATCATCTGAAATCGTTGCACAGCTTGATAGCGCTAAAAAAACCTTGTTAACGCAAGCTGATGTACAAAATTTCATCAAAGCCAATCCGGTAACTGATGCTGAAGTTAAAGCCGAATATGACAGTAAGGTAGCCGGTGAAAATGGCGTTGAATATAAAGCGCGTCATATCTTGGTAAAAACTGAAGCAGAAGCTAAAAAATTGATTGCAGAATTAGACAAAGGCGGTGATTTTGCCAAATTAGCTAACAAAAATTCCTTGGATGCTAAAGAATCACAAAATGGTGGTGATTTAGGTTGGTTTGTTGCAGGTCAAATGGTTGCGCCATTCTCCGAGGCTGTTGCGAAACTGGAAAAAGGTAAATACACTGAAACACCAGTGCAAACCCAGTTTGGTTACCATGTTATTTTAAGAGAAGATTCACGCGCTCAAACTCCACCGCCATTGGAAGCAGTAAAAGAACAATTGATGCCTTACTTACAACGCAAAAAAATCCAGAATATGGTAGAAACCTTGCGTAAACAAGCTAAAGTAGAGATATTGGTACCACTAATCGATGAACCCGCAAAAGCGCCTGCAGCAATACCAGGCATGCCTCCTGAAGGTAAGGCAGTTGAAGGAGAACCGGTTGCAGAAGAAGTGATCGTTGACGAAGTTAAAGATGCGTCAGGAAAACCAATTGCTGAAGAAGTCGTTATTGAAGAAGTTGTAAAAGAAAAGGCACCTGAGCCAGCTAAAACTGAAAAAAAGAAATAAGTTTTTAGTGTATAAAAAAAGGGCGGTTTATCCGCCCTTTTTTTATACTATTTTTTCAAAATACTGGATAATAAACTGTACACTTCGATTGCCTCTAAACTCATTAATATCGAGCTTGTAAGCGGTCCTTATTTGTCTTAATCCCAGCCAATGCTCAGGCTGATCAACAAAAAATGCGATCGCATCGATGACCAGATCGCCATCAGGTTTTCTTAATACCAGTTTAAGATGGCGCTGGCCAACAATACGCGCCTGAATCACATCAAATATGCCGTCAAAAACAGGTTCTGGAAACTCTTGTCCCCAGGTTGCTGAATACTGTAATAAATCAGCGATTTCAAGCGTCATTTCCTGCTCGGTCAATTCACCATCGGACAATATTTTTTGTTCCAAATCAACATTAGCCAAACGTTTGCTGACCATTTCATCAAAAGCCAGGGCAAAAGCAGGATAGTCATGCATATTTAAGCTTAAACCTGCCGCCATGGCATGGCCGCCAAATTTACTGAGTAGCTTAGGGTGGGCTGCGGCAATATCGCTTAATACATCACGAATATGTACACCTGGAATAGAGCGTGCGGAACCTTTTATCAAATCTTTACCGGCAGGAGCAAAGGCAATCACCGGCCGATGTACGCGATCTTTTATGCGTGAGGCTAAAATACCGATAACACCTTGATGCCAATTGCTGTCAAATAAACAGACACCTGCCGGTAAATGATGCTCATCAAGCGCTTTCATGTCACTTAAATAAGCCATTGCCTCATGTTTCATAACGGCTTCAACTTCACGTCGGTCATTATTCAACTGATCAAGTTGAAGCGCGATGTCTTTTGCAAGGGCAGGATCATCCGTTAATAAACATTGAATACCTAAGGACATATCATCCATGCGTCCCGCTGCATTTAAGCGGGGGCCCACTGAAAAACCCAAATCCGATGAGACTAGGGTTTGAGGATTTTTCCCCGAGACTTCAATAAGTGCCTGTAAGCCTGGATGGCAATGCCCGGTGCGAATCCTCATTAAGCCCTGATGTACCAGAATGCGGTTAATACGTTCCAACGCAACGACATCAGCAACAGTACCCAAAGCAACGTAATCTAATAATTGGGCAAGATTAGGTTCTGGCAGTTGTTTTTTCTCAAACCAGTTTTGTTCCCTTAACCGGCTTCTCAAAGCCATTAATACATAAAATATAACTCCGACGCCGGCCAGTGCTCCGCTGGGAAATTTATCATCCGGTAGATTTGGGTTGACGATGGCATCAGCGGCGGGAAGCTCAAGCCCGGGTAGATGATGATCCGTTACCAGCACTTTTATACCGGCATCTGTTGCAGTTTTTACACCGTCAATACTAGATATGCCATTATCAACGGTAATAATTACATCAGGAGTTTGCAGCTTAACCAATTCGACAATTTCGGGAGTCAAACCGTAGCCATATTCAAAACGATTAGGGACGACAAAGGACACCTGCCCTGCCCCCAGTAACTGCAATCCTTTGATAGCGACAGCGCAACTGGTTGCCCCGTCAGCATCAAAATCGGCAACAATACAAATTCGTTGCTGCTCATTGATGGCTGTTATCAAATGGGTAACCATGGCTTCCATACCCGATAACAGCCATGGAGAGGGTAGTTTTGACAGGGTTCTGTCCAATTCTGTTTCTGAAGTGATCCCGCGAGCTAAAAACAGGCGTTTTAACAGAGGGTGAATGGTTCCCTCAAGTGAACTATTTTTTTTAATCGTGCGGGTTACTATGTTTTTTTTTACGCCTTGGTAATACATTCAGTATCCAATCAAAACCAGTGAACTTAAATTTAAGTAACCAATAACAAATAAATCGCCACAGATTGACTGATTAAATCTATTTATAATTAGTCAATTTGTGGCGATTTTTGCAGAGGTTATTATTGGTGACTTAGCTTATAAAAGGCTGAACATTAATTGACTGAGTCCTGATATTTGACAGTAAAATCATTTAAATGAGATAAGACAACCGGCAAGTCTTCAGCTTTTTCCGGGCTAAAGGCATTGACGCCGACACGCGACAAATAAAAGACCTGATCATTCATATAATGGCCTGTTGCTCTAATTTCGCCATGATAGTCATAACGCTCTCTAAGTAGCCAGGCATGAGAAAATAAGCGGCCATCAGCAAAGTCGGGGAAATCCAATTCAATCAATTGCAGACTGTTCAAATCGGCAGCAATATCATCAACAGAATCGGCAGGCCCAAGCCTTACTCCGATGTTGCCATCATGAGCCAATAATTTTGCTTTGTCTTGTTGCCACCGAGCTAATGAAACACTGATGTTACCGGCGGCTAACTCGGCATCATCGGTAACATAATTCCAAATATCATCAATAATTTGTCTGTCTTTAATTAATTGCATAGACTTGCTCCTTGAAGGGGGTAATGCCAACACGATTTACCATGTCCAGGAATGATTCATCTTCCAGGCGATGCTCAATATAAACTTCCAGAATCGTGGTAATTGCTTTGGTTACCTGATCTTTGGCAACCGCAGGCCCCAATCTTTCGCCTATTGCCGCGTTATTTTCAGAAGAACCGCCCAAAGTTAATTGATACCACTCAGTGCCCTTTTTATCAACGCCCAATATGCCAATATGCCCGACACTTTGATGCGCACAACCATTCATACAGCCAGACATATTGATTTTTAAATCGCCGATATCGTGAATGTAATCCATGTCATCAAGCGCTTCATTGATTTCTTTGGCAACGCCAATAGAGCCAGCATTGGCAAGAGAGCAAAAATCCAGTCCCGGGCAGCAAATCATATCAGTGACCGTGCCAATATTAGGCGTAGCCAATTTCAATAACTCTAATTGTTGCCATAAGACAAATAGGTCAGCCTGTTTTACATCAGCCAGAATCAGATTCTGTCTATGAGTGCTTCTAATCTCTCCAAAACTGTATTTGTCGGCAAGATCAGCAACAGCATCAAGTTGCACATCAGTCATGTCTCCAGGCGGTGAATCAGGTGCCTTTAAAGACAAGAATGCAGCGCGATAGCCGGAGATTTTATGATCTGCAGTATTGTATTTAACCCACGTTGCAAACGCTTTGTTTTCGTCTTGCTGTTGACTAAAGCTGGTATCTCGGACTGCATCAGTGTCGTAGGCAGGCGCAACAAATTGGGCTTTCATGCCATTAATGCGCTCATTATCAAGTTCGTTATTATCCCTGATAAGAAGCCATTCCTTCTCAACTAATGTAGAGAATTTTTCGAGTCCGGACTCTTTGACCAGAATTTTTATACGCGCTTTATATTTGTTGTCACGACGCCCGAATAAATTATAAATGCGTAGTATTGCTTCCAGATAAGACAGCAGATTCTTTTTTTCCAGGTACGGTTTAATAATTTGCCCTATAACGGGGGTACGGCCTAAACCTCCACCAACCATTACTTTAAAACCAATTTCACCGGCATCGTTCTTTACCAGATGCAAACCTATATCATGAAATTGCGTCGCAGCACGGTCATGTAAAGCCCCGCTAACAGCTATTTTAAATTTACGTGGCAGATAGTCAAACTCAGGATGTAACGTGGTCCACTGGCGAATAATTTCGCAATAAGGACGAGGATCTTCAATCTCGTCAATACAAACTCCTGCCAAGTGATCAGAGGTAGTGTTTCTCATGCAGTTACCACTGGTTTGGATAGCATGCATTTGAACACTAGCCAATTCTGCCAAAATATCAGGGACTTCTTCTAATTTTGGCCAGTTAAACTGGATATTTTGCCGGGTGGTAAAATGACAATAATTTTTGTCATAAGTACGGGCAACATGCGCTATTTTTCGTAACTGCTTGGAATTAAAAAGGCCGTAAGGCCCGGCAATTCTGAGCATGGGTGCATGAGTTTGAATATAAAGACCATTTCTAAGGCGTAAGGCCCGATATTGATCTTCAGACATTTCGCTTTTTAAAAACTGTTCGGTTTGTCTTCTAAATTGAGCTACCCGTTCGTCAACAAGGATTTGGTCGTTATCGTTATACTGATACATAGATGAGCGTTTAATCTACCTTTCTGAGGAAAAAATATGATATGTAATCATATACTGTGAGTCATAAAATGACAAAATATATTAGTTGGTGATAAAATTAAGAGTTAAAAAATTAATGTTGTTTACTAACTATAAAACTTTAGGAAGGGGGATATTTTCGTGCGATTTTTATTAATATTGTTATCGGTATTGCTGGTGCCTCAAATGGCAATGGCAGGTGGTTTTGAAAGTCTTGGAATGACAGGGACCGAGCGCGGTATTTATACCGTTTTGATTTTTGTTATTGCTTACGGTTTTGTTATGACCGAAGAATTTACGCATATGCGTAAATCCAAACCGGTTATTCTTGCAGCCGGTATTATCTGGGCTCACGCCGCAATTTTAGCGTCACAAAAAGGTGTTTCAGTTGAAGCCATGCACGAGGCTTTTGAATATAATCTGAAAGAATATGCCGAGTTAATGTTATTTTTATTAGTCGCTATGACTTATATCAATGCAATGGCAGAACGCAATGTATTTGAAGCGTTGCGTTCCTGGTTGGTAAGAAAGCAGTTTGGCTATCGTAAATTGTTTTTGATCACGGGCATCATTACCTTCTTTTTATCGGCAGTCGCTGATAATCTGACGGCAGCATTATTAGTTGGCGCAGTCGTTATGGCCGTTGGCGCTGATAATGAAAAATTTGTCAGCATTGGGTTTGTAAATCTGGTAATTGCTGCGAATGCTGGCGGCGCTTTCTGTCCTTTTGGCGATATTACGACATTAATGGTTTGGCAAGCAGGTTATGCCGAGTTCTTTGATTTCTTTAAACTATTTATTCCTTCTGTTGTTAACTATGCGGTTCCTGCGGCAGTTATGTATTTTGCCGTACCCGATGAGCAACCTAAAGTAACTTCGGAGGCTGCCGTTCAGTTAAAGCCAGGTGCAATTCAAATTTGTGTATTATTTCTGTTAACCATCGTTACTGCAGTCAGCTTTAAACAAGGCCTGCATTTACCGCCATTTATGGGCATGATGGTTGGTCTTTCAGTGTTGATGCTTTATGGTTTCTTTTTGAAAAAACATTTTTACGTTGAAGGCGAAAAAGGTTTTGATGTTTTCGATAAAGTACGTCATGCAGAATGGGATACTTTATTGTTTTTCTTCGGTGTGGTGTTTGCCGTTGGTGGTTTAGGTTATATCGGTTATCTTGAGTTATTATCAGGTGCGATGTATGACGGCTTGGGTGCGACTACTGCCAACATCCTGGTGGGTATAATTTCTGCGATTGTTGATAACATTCCCGTTATGTTTGCGGTATTGAATATGAATGTCGATATGGATCTGTATCAGTGGTTATTGGTAACGTTAACTGCGGGTGTCGGTGGATCTTTATTATCTGTTGGTTCTGCTGCGGGTGTCGCTTTAATGGGACAATCCAATCATAAATACACGTTTTTTAGTCACTTAAAATGGACGCCTGCAATTGCAGCTGGTTACGCAGCCAGTATTTTTGCTCATTATTTGGTTAATGGTTAATTAGTGTTAATGCACCGCACAAACTGTGCGGTGCTTGTTGTTCTGATAAGGTCGATAGCGTCTAATTAGCTAAAGACCTTTTCTACTGCTTTTTAGCTAAATCAGACTTGCTAAACAGTGTCTGTTTTTAACCTTCATCAATACTACTTTCTAATTAATTTTTTCAAATTCACTACGAAGACACTATATTTTCTCTTCGTTTCTTCGTAGTGAATTTATTTTAATAAACGAAGTTTGAATTTATAGGTGTTCAGTGAGCGATAATACAAACATCATGCGGGTATTGCTTAACAAGCGCATGCTCATTTGCATATTTACCGGCTTTAGCTCAGGTCTGCCCTTGTATATCTTGATTGCTCTGGTGCCTGCGTGGTTACGTTCAGAAGGTGTAAACCTTAAAGCCATAGGCTTATTTGCTCTTATTCAACTACCATTTACCTGGAAATTTCTTTGGGCTCCCCTATTTGATCGTTATTCTCCACCACTTGGACGGCGGCGCGGCTGGCTATTTATTTCGCAACTGGCATTATTGCTATCCATTCCCGCATTTGGTGCTCTTCATCCCGGCCTGGATTTATGGGCAATAGCTTATTTGGCAAGCGTGGTCGCATTTTTTAGTGCTTCACAAGACATTGTACTGGATGCCTATCGACGGGAATTATTACTGGATACCGAACTGGGCCTAGGTAATGCCATACACGTTAATGCCTATAAAATTGCCGGCCTTATTCCAGGTTCCCTGTCACTTATTTTGGCAGATTATTTACCATGGAATAGTGTATTTTTTATTACTGCCTTGTTTATGTTACCGGGCATTGCCATGACTCTTTTCGTGAGTGAACCAGCGCTTAAAAATGGTGGGCCTAAAACACTGAAAGCTGCAGTAGTGGAGCCCTTTCAAGAGTTTATTGGTCGCAAAGGCATTAGATCAGCTTGCTTGGTGCTTGCTTTCATCTTTTTTTATAAGCTAGGCGATAGTATGGCTACGGCATTGGCAACGCCGTTTTATCTTGATATGGGTTTTAGTAAAACAGAAATTGGACTTATTGCTAAAAACGCCGGGTTATGGCCAAGTGTTATTGGTGGTTTGCTCGGTGGAGTCTGGATGATAAAGCTGGGTATTAATCGTGCTTTGTGGATTTTTGGGTTAGTGCAGATGCTTGCTATTCTGGGTTTTGCCTGGCTTGCAACAGTGGGTCACAGCTTGGCATGGCTGGCTATGGCTATCGGTATTGAAGCATTGGGCGTAGGCTTGGGCACGGCAGCTTTTGTTGCTTTTATTGCCCACACCACGCATCCTCTTTATACGGCAACACAATTTGCTTTATTCACCAGTTTGTCAGCAGTTCCACGCACCTTTGCCAATGCCGCTACCGGCTATTTAGTTGAATGGTTTGGGTGGGTAACTTTTTTCCTGTTTTGCTTTGCTATAGCGATTCCTGGGATGCTGCTTTTGCTTAAAGTTGCACCTTGGAATGACGTAAGCAAGCCAACAGGTACTGAATAAAACCGGAGATAGAAAGCCTGTTTTCGAGCAATTATGTTTTAATGTGAGTTGGACAGCACTCAATGTTATCCATTATCAAGTGAACTGATTTTACAGATCATAATCCATAATTAGCGGCGCATGATCTGAAAAACGATCATCTTTGTAAATAGATGTGGCAGTGACTTTATCTTTTAAATTGGCACTGATTATTTGATAATCGATACGCCATCCTACATTTTTTGCCCAGGCTTGACCTCTATTTGACCACCAAGTGTATTGCTCTGCTTCTTGATTAATAAGTCTGAATGCATCCAGCCACTCACCATTTACAAATAATTCATCCAGCCAAGCCCTTTCTTCAGGTAAAAAACCCGAGTTTTTTTTATTTCCACGCCAGTTTTTTAAGTCAATTTCTTTATGAGCAATATTCCAGTCGCCACAAATAATGTAGTCACGGTTATTTTGTGCACAAGTTTGTAAATAAGGCATAAAACGCTCCATGAAATTAAACTTAAAAGCTTGTCTTGTTTCTCCCGAAGAGCCGGAAGGAAGATAAATAGAAATAACACTTAAATTATCAAACTGCGCTTCAATAAAACGGCCTTCAGCATCGGTTTTAGCCCAGCCTAACCCATTGATAATTTTATCGGGTTGTTTTCTGCAATAAATTGCGACACCACTGTAGCCTTTTTTCTCAGCGTCATGATAAAAACACTGGTATCCCTGTGGATAAAAAGAATTGCTATCAAGTTGGTGTATTTGTGCTTTTGTTTCTTGCAGGCAAATAATGTCGGCATCTTGCTGTTGCATCCAGGTAAAAAAACCTTTACGCTCTGCCGCGCGAATACCATTGGCGTTTAAAGTAATCACACGCATAAAGTTAACAAGGGTTGCCAATTGCCAATGAAAAACGTATTATACGGTGTTCTTTAATATGTATGTAGTCTCTTTGTAGGTAAAGTGTAAGTAAAATGAAACCAGAAATTCATCCACAATATAAACAAATTACTGTGACCTGTGGTTGTGGTAATACATTTACAACCGGTTCTGTATTAGGTAAAGATTTGCAGGTAGAGGTTTGTTCTGCATGCCATCCTTTTTATACAGGTAAGCAACGCGTTGTTGATACAGCGGGTCGTGTTGATAAATTCCGTAAAAAATACGGAAAATAAAAAAATATCCAGCTTTAAAGTTCCGCTTATAAGTCAAATGTTTTTTTAAAGTGCGACTATTATCAAAATAGTCGTGATCAAATATAAAAGCACTTGCTTGTATGCGGATAACGAGCAGAATTACACTGTACATCAATTATTTTTAATTAATAATTGATGTACAGGCTTATCAATTTATTTTGCATTATGGTTGTGTCTCTGAATGCACTGTCAAAACAAAGTAAAGCATCAATAGATGTTCATATTAGCCATTATTATTAACCTGTTTATGGTCAATTTATATAACTGTAGTCACCTTGACTTACTCTTCCCGTACTGCTAATTAACAGGGTTGTAGGAAATTATAACTCCTCACCTAATAATCCTAAGATTAAATTAAATCAATTGGTCCACTTTAGCTTGGCAGTCACCGATAAAAATTAAAGACATCTTCATTTTATTGATTCCTTCCACAAAGCCAACACAGACTCTATTATCAAAGAATATAAATTCTCTTGTATGGACTGCCAGCACCCCAACTTGTTTTATACCTATCAACCACCGGAATAAAAGCTTTTTAAGCTCGCCTGTAGTGCATTAAACTAACACTACAAAACAAGGTGTGAATAACATCAATAATCAAGTTCTTAAAGGTGCATTATGAGCTGGTTTAATCGGAAACAAAAGACTGTTCTTGGTATTGACATCAGTGCCGCGGCGGTAAAATTACTGGAATTGAGTAAAACAGGTGCACGTTACAAAGTGGAAAGTTTTGCTGTAGTACCGTTACATCAAGATGGCCTTGTTGATAAAAATATTGCGAATGTTACTATAACTGCAGAAGCAATAAAAACTGCTTTAATACAGTCAGGATCAAAGGTAAGCGAGGCAATGGTTGCTGTTTCAGGATCTGCTGTTATGACAAAAATCATTACTATGCCGACCTCCTTGACTGAAAATGAAATGGAAGAGCAAATCATGATTGAAGCAGATCAATATGTGCCCTATTCTCTTGAAGAAATTAATTTTGATTTTGAAGTACAAGGAATCAATGAAAATAACCCGGAATTGGTTAATGTCCTATTGGTCGCATCCAGAAAAGAAAATGTAGATGACCGAGTCGAGGCGTTATTAAAAGCAGGGTTAAAAACCAGCATTGTTGACGTTGAATCATTTGCCATGGAAAATGCTTTTGCATTATTATCCGCACATTTTGCAAGTTCAGTAGATGCCCAAACTGTTGCCATTGCAGACATAGGATCGGCAATGGCAACATTAACCGTTTTACATGATGGCAATCTTGTATACACACATGAACAAGGCTTTGGTGGCAAACAACTAACCGAAGAAATTCAGCGCCGATACGGGCTTTCTTACGCAGAAGCCGGCTTGGCAAAAAAACAGGGCGGATTACCGGATAACTATATAGTCGATGTGCTAAACCCGTTTAAAAAATCAATGGTTCAGCACATTCAAAGGTCATTGCAATTCTATGTGTCTTCAAGTGCCAATAGAAGTGTTGACAGTATTGTTCTGGCTGGAGGTTGCGCTTTGATAGCGGGTATTGACAAATTAGTTGAAAATAACCTGGGGGTACCTGTCTATATCGCCAACCCGTTTATTAATATGACTCTGTCAAATAAAATAAAGCCTGATTTTTTAAGTAATAATGCGCCATCAATGATGATTGCTTGTGGATTGGCATTAAGAGGCTTTGATTAATGACAAAAATTAATTTATTACCTTGGCGGAAAGAGTTATTTAAAAAAAAGCAAAAAGAATTTTTTAACGCCATAGTTCTATCGATTCTTGCTGGTTTTATTATACTTGGCATGATTCATACCTATGTTGAAAGATTAAATACCTACCAGGAACAAAGAAATCAATTACTATCAAATGAAATTATCGTATTAAATAAAAAAATTATCGATATTAGCAGTATTGAAGAAAAAAAAAGAAAATTGTTGGCTAAAATAGATTTGATTCAAAAGCTACAACAAAGCCGCCCGGAAATTGTGCATTTGTTTGATGAAATCCCCAAGATGACACCGGATGGTATTTTTCTGACCAAATTTTCTCAATCCGGGCCAGAATTGATATTTGAAGGAAAATCACAATCAAATGCCCGTGTTTCTGCCTTTATGAGAGCAATAGAAGTATCGCCTTGGCTACAAACTCCAGGGCTCACTGTAATTCAATCATCAGACAAGATGTTGCCGGATAAAAATGATACTGAACAATTAAGTGATTTTACGCTACATGCCACGCAAGAAAAAAATAACCCCATAACTGAAAACAAAGGTATTTATGAACCTATCGGAAATTGATTGGGAGATTAAAGCACTTGCAACATCGACATTACCCGTTAAAGCGGCAATATTGCTGTTTGTTTGTTCTGTGGTTATCGGTATAGGGATTTATTTTGACACGCTGGAACAGCTAACAAGACTTAAAAGTGCAGAGCAAAAAGAACTGACATTTAAGCGTGAATTTGAAGACAAACAAAAAAAAGCCGTTAACCTTCAGGATTATCAAGATCAATTAACACAAATTGAAACATCATTGGATGAAATGATAAGGCAAATGCCGACAGAAGACGAGCTTGCCAGCCTGCTTATTGATATTTCACAAACAGGATTGGCAAGTGGGTTACAGTTTAAGCTATTTAAGCCGGAAGCTCCTATTCTAAAAGACTTTTATTCAGAATTACCGATCAAGATACAGGTTACCGGTAAGTATGAAGAACTTGGCTTGTTTGTCAGTGGCTTAGCCTCCTTACCAAGAATTGTCACGCTACACGATGTCAATATTGTACCCGAAGGAAAAGATGGCGATCTATTGATGAGTGCAGTGGTAAAAACTTATAACGAGGGTGATGTGGCTTCTGTAGCAGGCCCAGGAGCCAAGAAAAAAAGAGATCGAAAGTAGTGTTAAAACCTAAATGGCTTTTTTTATATCCAAATCCCTATTTTTTAAAAATGGCTTGCCTGTTTTTTTTGCTTTGTTTGGGAGGTTGTGGCGGTGATGATTTTTCTGAATTAAAGCAATATATTTCAAAAGTTAAGTCTGAACCAAAAGGGACAATACCACCATTACCTGAAATTAAAGTTGTTGAAACTTTTATGTTTAACCCTAAAGGCCTGCGTGATCCATTTAAACCACTGGTTCAGCCTGAACAGCAAAATGCTTTGGCGGAATTATCAACTAGCGGCGGTATAAAGCCCGATATCAACCGTCGTAAAGAGGAGCTTGAGGCATTTCCTTTGGAAATTTTAAAAATGGTGGGTACTGTTTCCATAAAATCAAACTTATGGGGATTGATAAAAGCAGATGACGGCACGATTCACAGAGTTCAGGTTGGCAACTACATGGGTCATAATTACGGCAAAATTATACGCATAAGTCTTGATAAAATCGAACTCATGGAAATAGTTTCTGATAAACAAGGGTCATGGCGCGAGCAACAAACATCACTCACGCTAACAGAGTAATTTTGAGGATAAAAATTGAATACTATGAAATGTGCACGCTATAATTTCGAAGAATTCATACGTCAAAAAAAGCCTTCCGGGCACAGCCGAAAGACTCGGGATAATTCCTGTTACTGTTTTTATTTGATATGCGTATTACCAAGAGACTGACCGAGAATAGAAAACTCACTACGGAAAAGCTATTTTGGCCATATTTTCCGTTCATTTTCGTTTAATAGAACAACTATTTGCCTCAAATGATCAAAAAATCTGACTCAAAATTGCTTTCCCTCACTACGGCTCTTATTCTCAGACAGCCTCCCAAAGCAGGATTGGCTATTATGTTAAACAAAATTGAGCGCTCTTTAGGTATCTGCATAATTTTGGTTTTGGTCTTGGGCTTGTTTTTAACACAAATTACGTCGGCAAGAGCAAGTGACTTGGCTCTTACCAGCGTAAACTTTGCTCTATTGGCTGGCAACAAATTACAAATACAATTTGAAATGAACGGTGCTGCAGTTAAACCTGAAGTATTTCAAACTGATAATCCGGCACGAATTGCTCTCGATTTTTCTGGCGTTAAAAACGCACTGAATAAAAAAACAATTCCGGTAAACCAGGGAGTGACGAATAGTATTTATATAGCGGAAGCGGCTGATAGGCTGCGTATCGTCGTTAATCTCAATGAATCAATACCTTTTGAAACCAAAGTGTTAGGCAATAAAGTATTATTAATTTTAACGCCTACAAAGACAATGGCATCTGCCAGCTTAATGCATGTAACTGAAAAACCAAAAATGTCGTTTACTACTTCAAACCCCAATTCAGTGGTGACATCGTTAATACCCGAGCAAATTATTAGTGGGTTTGATTTTAAGCGTGGTGACAAAAGTGAAGCACGTATAATTATCTCTTTGGCCAATCCCAATACTGTCGTTAACTCGAAACAAGAAGGGGGAAAAGTAGTGATCAATCTTTTAAACACCCGCTTACCTGAAAATATGGCAAAAAGATTGGATGTATCCGAGTTTGCAACACCCATCAAGTTTATTGATACGACATCATCCAACAGACAAACCACGGTTACTGTAACGACACAAAATGATCTTTACGATTATTCCTTGTTTCAATCTCAAGGTTTATTGACTATTGAATTTCGACCATTAAGCACTGAAGAAAAAGAAGCCTTGGATAGAACAAGAGTAAAATATTCCGGTGACCGGTTATCTTTAAATTTTCAGGAAATTGAAATACGTAGTGTTATTGCAATTCTTGCCGAGTTTACCGGGCAAAATGTGGTTGCAGGTGATGATGTAAACGGAACTATTACTTTAAAACTGGATGATGTGCCTTGGGATGAAGCATTGGATTTTATTATGATGACCAAAGGACTGGAAAAATTTGAATCCGGCAATGTTACGTTAATTGCCCCTGTGGGTAAAATTAAGGATTATAAAGAACAACAACAAGAAACAGCGACAGTAATTGAGCAACTGGATCCACTGGTTACTGAATATATCAAAATAAATTATGCCCGAGCTGAAAATTTTAGAAATTTGTTGAACGGGCTTGATACCGGCCAATTTGGCAGTTGTGGAGCAAAAAGCACTGCTGGCTCAAGCGCTGCTCCCACTTCTTCACTGTCCGGCTCGTCAATAACTCAAAGTGGACAAGGTAGCAGTCAAAGCACCAGTCCAGGTTCAAGTGGGAATAAAGGCGCTCAGAATGATGAACTTAAAATTCTTTCCTCACGAGGCTCTGCTGTTGTTGATGCCAGAACCAACACCCTAATTGTCCGCGAAACTACAAAACGTCTGGAAGAAGCAAAAAAACTAATCCGTAAGCTTGATGTACCGGTTCGTCAAGTGATGATTGAATCAAGAATAGTCATTGCCAGTAGTAGTTTCGCACAGGAGTTGGGGGTCAGATTTGGAGTAGCAGGAAACAATGTTAAATTTGGAACCAGCTCAGGAACAGTAGGTTCCGTCAATCCAGTGGGTGGTACAGTGGGCAGTATTAATGGCACCGCCATCGTGAACGATGCACTGGTAGATCTGGCCGCTGCCGGCATTGTCGGCAGTCCTCCTGCGGCATTAGGCATGACTCTGGCCAGAGGCGCTGATTACGTGCTTAACTTGGAACTATCGGCCCTGCAGGATCAAGGCAGGGGTGAACTGGTTTCTAATCCAAGAGTCATGACGACTGATCGCTGCAACGCAAAAATCAAACAAGGTAAGCAAATCCCTTATCAAAGTTCAAGTGCCAATACGGGAACCAATACGCAATTTGTCGACGCCTTGCTGGAACTTGATGTGCTACCGCAAATAACGCCTAGTGGCAGTATTTCCATGACTTTGAATATTACCAAAGATGAGCCGGAAGTCGTCGTTATCGGCCAACCGCCCATTACAAAAAGACAAGTTGAAACCACGGTACAAGTAATGGATGGTGAAACGGTTGTATTGGGTGGGGTCTTTGAAGGAACACTATTGAACAACACAAGCTCAGTACCATTTTTTGCTGATTTACCGGTCATAGGTTTTTTGTTTAAGAAAACCTACAAACAGGATGATAAAAAAGAATTATTAATTTTTATCACCCCAAAAATCATTAAAGATAATGCTGCAAGTAATTGATAGTATCTACTTATAGTAAAAAGGGGGATAATCCTCCCCTTTTTTTATGTTTTAATCTTATAATACGACATGGAATTGAAAAAGTCAGGTTAATGTCAATTGATAGATTACTTGGGAGGCTATCCGATAATGGAACCGTAGCGAGGGAAAGCAATTTTGAGTCAGATTTTTTGATCATTTGAAGCAAATAGTTGTTCTATTAAACGAAAATGAGCGAGAAATCTGGCCAAAATAGCTTTTTCACAATCGATTTTCTATTTTCGGACAGCCTCCTTAAAAGTTTTATTACTTGACGCTATAAGCATTGGTTTATACGGGGTTTAATAGTGGACTGCTTTGCCTTAAAAATTTCAATCTATATCCTGATTTCATTGATTAAATGATAATCTATTGACGGGTAACGCTCTCAGTAGATTTATATTTCATGAATAAAGCGATATTTAATAACGATAGTCCTTCTCTCAGGACTATAATTTTAATAGCCCCCTCATAATAAAGGGGAGATTTTAAATCAGCACGGTATTTTGATGACAAGATCAGAAAATATATATTTAGTTGGCCTTATGGGTGCGGGAAAAACCACGATAGGTCGTCAGTTGGCAAAATCACTGACTGTACCTTTTTACGATAGTGATAAAGCCATTGAAGAAAGCACAGGAGTAGATATTCCCACTATTTTTGAGTTTGAAGGGGAAGAAGGTTTTAGGGATCGTGAACAAAAAATGATTCAGCAACTGACCGAGCTCGAAGGCATTGTATTGGCCACCGGTGGTGGTGCAATTTTACGTGATGAAAATCGTCGCTTATTAAAAGAAAATGGTTTTATTGTCTATTTACAATGTTCAGTAGAAAGAATATTAGAGCGGACACGAAGAGATACACAGCGACCTTTATTAAAAACAGATAATCCCAAAGAGCGTATAGAAAATTTATTCGCACAGCGTGAGCATCTTTATTTATCATGTGCCGACTTCATAATTGATACCGGCGTCATGCAAAGCAAAGCCGTTGTTACCAGTATCCTTGAAGAATATAGATCCGCTAACCGTTAACTCAGATGAAAAAATTACTGGTAGAATTGGGTAACCGAAGTTATCCAATTTATATAGGCTCAGATTTATTAAATCAAACAGAACTATACACACAACATATTAAAGCCCGCCAGGTTATTGTGGTGACCAATACAACCATTGCCCCTTTGTATTTGAATAAGGTTTTAAAAAACTTGTCTGAATTTGATGTCGAGACAATCATATTGCCTGATGGCGAGCAATTTAAAACTTTAGAAACTGTTTCGCGTATTTTTGATAAATTATTGCTTGGTAAATTTAGTCGTAATGCAACATTAATCGCTTTAGGCGGCGGCGTGATTGGCGACATGGGTGGCTTTGCAGCAGCTTGTTACCAACGGGGTATTGCTTTTTTGCAAATACCCACGACATTGCTGGCCCAAGTAGATTCTTCAGTCGGTGGAAAAACCGGCGTTAACCATCCGTTGGGTAAGAACATGATTGGTGCTTTTTATCAGCCCCAATGTGTTATTGCCGATGCCGATGTTTTAGATACATTAGATGATCGCCAATTATCAGCAGGTTTGGCTGAAGTTATTAAATATGGCTTGATCAGGGATCCCGAATTTTTCGAGTGGCTGGAGAATAACATTAACGCCTTATTAGCCAGAGACAAACAAGCGTTGGCTTATGCCATTGAACGGTCATGTCTTAATAAAGCCGAGATTGTTTCTGAAGATGAAACTGAAACCGGCGTTAGGGCAATCTTAAATTTAGGCCATACTTTTGGTCATGCCATTGAAACCGGTGCAGGTTATGGTACCTATCTCCATGGCGAAGCAATTGCGATAGGGACCTGTCAGGCAGCAGATCTATCCAGAAAAAAAGGCTGGTTAAATCATACAGATGTAGAAAGAATCATTAATTTATTTAAAAAATGTAATTTACCTGTCTGTCCACCGGAACAACTTGATTCGGAACGGTTTTTAGAGCTGATGGCAGTTGACAAAAAAAATATTAATGGTCAAATCAGGCTTATTTTATTAACAAAAATAGGGGCTGCCACGCTACCTATTGATGTCGATAAAACATTATTAATTCAGACACTTAAAACCTATGGCAGATAATGATACTGTTAAGTATCATGAAAAAAAATCATTGATTGATCAGCAGTCCAGGGTTTTTCACTCCTTAATCACTCAGGAGCGGACTCAAAAGCTTGAATTAGTCATTCACCTACTATCCAATTCAAATCAGGCTCTTGTTGTTTGCGGTCCGTCAGGTATCGGTAAATCAACATTACTAAGTATATTGCAAGAACGCAAGCTTGATTCGTGGCTGTATTGTCCAATCTTGGGCAATACAGGGTTAAATTTCGAAAAGATTCAGGAACGGATAATTAGCGCCATTACTGATAATAAGTCCAGGCAAAAAAGTCGGAGTTTATCAGGCGCTTTTGGGCTACTTGAAAGTCAACACAAAAAAATAGTTTTAGTCATTGATGAAGCCGGATATTTACCGCCAGGCCTGATCAATACAATAATTAGCTATGTACAAGAACAGCTTGTTTTACAAGTTATTTTTGTGCTGACACACGATGACTTGTCTATAAAAAACAGCTCGGACAGTGCCATTGATGATTGTCACTTAATTGAAATACCACCCTTGTCAGAAAAACAATGTGGTGAATTTTTACAGTACCTGGCTATAAAACCCCGTT
The DNA here is from genome assembly GCF_022788635.1 of Methylobacter sp. S3L5C. Lineage (NCBI taxonomy): Bacteria > Pseudomonadati > Pseudomonadota > Gammaproteobacteria > Methylococcales > Methylococcaceae > Methylobacter > Methylobacter sp. S3L5C. The sequence goes on from NZ_CP076024.1 coordinate 3,343,531, forward strand.
CACCGATAGCGTTTAACGGCATTAGTGATGCTATGATAGAAACTGTTTATCTGGAAACACACGGTATTCCGGGCAGAATTATCGGTAACTTGCCTAAGTTGAAAAATACCGGCAAAAATAATAACTCGTTATGGGTTCTTATTGCCGGAGTGCTGGGACTAATTATTTTAGCGCTATGTATTCAATGGTTTAGTTCTTCTGAATATAACAGCAAACCGTTACAGGCAACACCTTCGAATACTCAGTAATCAGTTGTTATTAATAGTGCCGAGATAATTAATTCCATTAAAAGATAAGTTGTAGAATAACCAGTAGAACCAACCCGGCATTTTTCAATTGTAAAATGTTTTAAACCTTTATAAAAAAACCTAATGACAGCATTAAAAAACGACATCTTTATCAGAGCTCTTTTAAAACAACCTGTAGATCGTACACCGGTATGGATGATGCGTCAGGCAGGAAGATATTTACCGGAATACAGAAAACTTAGGGAACAAGCAGGTAGTTTTTTAAATCTATGTACCAATCCCGAATTAGCTTGTGAAGCGACCATGCAACCTCTGCGGCGCTTTGATTTTGATGCCGCTATTTTATTCTCGGATATATTGACTATTCCTGATGCTATGGGATTAGGACTTTATTTTACCGAGGGTGAAGGTCCCCGATTTAAATATCCAGTAAAAACAGCTGCCGATATTAAAAAATTGCCCATTCCTGATCCGGATATCGATTTGCGTTACGTAGTTGATGCAGTTCGATTAATCAGGAAAACATTACAAGGCAGTGTACCGTTAATCGGTTTTTCAGGAAGTCCCTGGACCTTGGCAACTTATATGGTCGAAGGTGGCAGCAGCAAAAGCTTTCAAAAAGTTAAAGGTTTGATGTATGAACAACCCAAGCTACTACATGCCATGCTCGATAAACTGGCCCAATCGGTAGCAGCCTACCTGAATGCCCAGATTGAAGCAGGTGCCCAGGCAGTCATGTTATTTGATACTTGGGGCGGGATGTTGACATCAGAGGATTATATTGAATTTTCATTATATTACGCCAAACAAATCAGAGCCTTACTTAAAACCGATGTTAACGGACAACAAATTCCTGCCATTTTATTTACCAAAGGTGGCGGACTTTGGCTGGAAGCCATGACTGACGCGGGTTATGATGCACTGGGGCTGGATTGGCAGACAGATTTACAAAAAGCACGTGCCAGGGTCGGTGACCAAGTTGCTTTGCAGGGTAATATGGATCCAGTCGCACTTTACGCACAACCAGAAATCATTACTGAAAAAGTAAAAGCCATTTTACAAAAATACGGTTCCGGTTCCGGGCATGTTTTCAATTTGGGTCATGGTATTTTACCGGATATTAATCCTGATCATGTTAAAGCCATGGTTGATGCGGTACATAAATACAGTCCTGTTTATCATCAATAGTCACTAAAAAAGGTACCTATGAAAATATTAAATAGTTTTCTGGTCATGTCTTTGCTTATTTTTAATACGGGCATTAAGGCCGACGTAACTGATGCCGATGATAAACCGGTTGATATTGTAGTATATAGAAGTCCAAGCTGTGAATGTTGTGGCAAGTGGCTGGAACATCTGAAAAAAAATAATTTTACCGTCAAGGACATCGTGACTGGTGATGTCCAAGCAGTAAAGACAAAATATGGCGTTTCAGAGTCGATGGCTTCCTGTCACACGGCAGTAGTTAACGGTTATGTCGTTGAAGGTCATGTACCTGCTAATGACATCATGACTCTGTTAAAAACCAAACCAAAATTAGCCGGTATTGCTGTTCCGGGAATGCCCAAAGGTACTCCTGGCATGGAAATGGGCGACAAAAAAGATTCCTATAAAGTAATGAGTTTTGATAAAGAAAACCACTATGAAGTTTTTAACAGCTATCAAGGAACGCAGTAACTTAATCAATTTTTCTTGAACAGCCATATCATCAAGAAACGGGGGAAAAGAATACACAGAAACGCAAGGAGGCTGTCCGAGAAAATTAGCTACATAAAAAAGCTTAGCGGGGTGGTGTTGGTTTAACTTGTTGCCAGCCACTTCGACAGTCTTTAACGTGGGGATAATAACCTTCGGGATTATTACAGTAATACCAATAATTTTCCGGATATTGTTGCGCAACCGGAGGTTGCCGGATATAAACAGGGGGTGTTGCCGGAACAGTGATTACAGCCTGCGGATAATAAGGGGTTTGCCTGGGATAATAAGGATAAATCGGTGTATTGAAATAAAAACCTGAACCTGCATTACCGTAACGGTTTCTGTGACCAAATCCTCCCTGAAACCCGCTGCCATAGCGTCTACTGCCAAATCCTCGATTATGCCTTCCACCACCATATCCGCTGCCATGTCTTCTGACACCATAACCACCATGACTATGCCCACTATGATGCCTTCCACCGCCATGGCCACGATCTCTTGACCATACAACGGTACTGGTTACCAGTCCAATCAGGATGCTAAGCAAACAGACTATCGTCATTTTTTTCATAAAAACTCCATCCCTACTATCGGGATGTTTTTCAAAAAACGTAACCCGACGAAATATTTCCAAAAATACATAATGGGCTCATTTGTGCTGTTAAGCAAACTAGCGCATTCCTTGTGTATAATTTCCCTTCATGGCGAACAAACATTGTCTTCATTGTTGGCGCACTCATGTTGCTTGCCTATAGTTTATAGTTTGCCCCGTTTTTTCGTCCCACCCTCCGGCGTTTTTGCTTCTGTGTAAGGATTTTCTGCCAAGCCCTTTTTAACCAGTCCATCGTATTGCTGTTCAAATAAAATGATTTGTTTGGGGCTTAAAGAGTCTTGTTCCGACGGGAAGGCTGCTATGGTGTTTTTGATGTTGACCAATAAAGTCGCTATCTCACCCGCCCAAGTTTGTTGGAATTGTTTTTCCAGATAATCCAGTTCCCTTAGGTGATGGGCATTGCAAGCAACGTGTTCGCAACCGTCGTAGCTGAAATAAACTTTCCAATGGTCATGCACCAATTTGCCATGAAAATTTTTCCATAATCCCGGCAGAATTCATGGCTTCTCTACCCCGTTTGGCGCGAACTTCATAATCGGTGAGTTTGTCGGTTGAGGCTGAATGCAAGTAATGCAGCTTGCCAGCGACACGCAAACCTGGTCGAGTCACCCAAGGGATCTTCCCCCTCAGGTGCTCACGGAACCGTACGTGAACCTCTCGATTCATACGGCTCTTCCTATCCAGTCAATTTCATACCATAAAATAATCGCCAGTGTGCAAACAAATCAGGCTGACTCCGGGCTACGCCCAGCAACCAATTCTCTGCTCGCTGTCGGTGTCCACGAAAGTGTTTAAACTTCCGCGCTGCCCACAAAACAAGTTTCCGATTCAAATGTCTCCAAACCGGATTTAATGCCGATCGATAGAACACCCCGTAATACGCTATCCAACCGCGTATCACAGCATTAAACATCCTTGCCAAATCGTGCAGACTCTTATCACTTTTCTTCTGGAGCGCCCACCCTCGAACTTCCTGGCGTATCGCTTTGGCTGCTTTATTACTGATAGCCGGAACAAAGCCGGTGAATAAGCCACCTTCTTTGCTTTTCGCTCCACGAGGCCTGAAGGTGAACCCTAGAAAATCAAACGAAACGTCCGGGTAATCCTCTTTACACCGATAGTTTTTACAGTACACCACACGGGTCTTCAAAGGATGCAGCTCAAGTCCACAGACTGCAAACCGTTCTTGCAACACCTGTTTTAGCCTTTCCGCCTGCTCTCAACTCCGACAATGTAGAACACCATCATCGGCATAGCGCTCAAACGGAATTTCGGGATAGTGCCTCTGCATCCACATATCAAATGTGTAATGCAGAAACAAATTAGCCAACAAGGGGCTAGCAACTCCACCTTGCGGGGTTCCCCGGTCTCTAAGGCTGTAGTGTGCCATCCGCCATCTGCACGGGTGTTTTCAGCCAACGCTCAATATATAGCAACACCCATTTTTCCTGGGTATGCTTACGTACTGCACGCATGAGTAGATCATGGTCGATATTATCAAAATAACCCTTAATATCGAACTCTAGCACCCAATTGTATGTCTAGCAGCGCTTCCGCGTCACAGACAATGCCTGATGTGCTGATCTTCCTGGCCGGTATCCATAGGAATCAGGATGGAAGTGCTTCTCCAATTCCGGCTCCAGTACCTGCTTGACCACCGTTTGGGCGATTCGATCCGTCACCGTTGGAATGCCCAAAGGACGGGTTCCTCCATTGGCTTTGGGAATTTCGACGCGCTTGACCGGCGTAGGCTGATAGCTGCCTGATGCCATCCGATTCCATAGCTTATAGAGATTGTTACCAAGATCCTGGTCAAACTTCTCCAGTGTCTGTGCATCAACTCCCGCTCCGCCACGGTTTGCTTTTACTCGTTTGTAAGCTTCCCACACCTGATGTTTGGTAATAGGAAACGATTTTGCCGGGTTCAATAGAATTCTCCTGTTGCCAGTTGTTTTATCGTTCCAAGCCAGATAGGGCAACCTCTTTGCTCCAGTGCCATTACAGCCCCTTCATCACTACTACAGGTTGCTCCGTCCCTGTACTCCACATTGGTACTCTCACACTTGGGATGCTCCCCCTTGTGTTTCTCCCTTAGCATCGGAGTGACAGGTTCCCACGTTCCACACAAGAGCCCGGATCGCACTCTCGCCACCTCCATGCCGGATGCCGACCGGGCCGTCAACAGGCACCTCCCGGACTTATCCTGCGGTAACGAAACCTCCGCAGTTTTGACATCGTCTCCACGTTTCGACACGTCATCAGTGGTTCACTTGCGTTCGACTTTACGACCCATACCTGACCAAATCGAGTTTGGCCTTTTCCTATCTCGCTCACCACAACGCCTCTTAAACGTTGCAGCAGTAGGTGGTTTGAAGCCTCCGCCTGTACGGCGACTCCGAGGGACCTACCCTCATCTCTTGTGCAGCATAGCTGCACGGGGGATTTTCACCCCCAATGCGCCTTCGTGACACACTTTCATCAACATGCAAGATTTCCGCTTGTTGCAGTTGCTCTTTGATTGCAACTCTGGCGGGTTCAATTTTCTGTTCCAATTGCTTGCCCGCATTAAGGATGAAGGCTTCGGAAGGGGATTACCCGAACAAATCCTTAAATATTTGCGCGGTGCGTTCAATAGGAATGAAATGCCCGGTAGTGAAATAAGTGGCGGCCGTTTTAACTCCATAGCCATACTGCACGGGCTGGCTGACATTTTCTGGAAAATCGCTTTTATTTTCGGTTTTGCATTCAGGGCAGACTTTAAGGGTAGCTTGATGTGCGGTGACGATGGTTTTCATTGCAGGGATATCAAAAACCTGCCGCTCCTCCACCTTCAGCACAGCAACATCTGCCAAAGAAACGGCGCAGTTTCTGCAACAGTCTTTGTCATGGACTTCGACTTCATCCGGGATTTCGACTGGGTTCAATGTTGTACCCTTATGTCCGGGTTGTCCGCCATTCGGTTTTTTGCCGTCACCATCGCTTGACGGTGGTTTTGAACTGTTACTGCTATTCTTAGCCGCCTTTGCTTGAATTTCTTTTATTGCCGCAGCCTGTATTTCTAACTGTTCGGCAAGTACCTTGAATTGTGCTTCGAATTTGTCAAATAACGCCAAAATAGCCTCTTCGCCTTCGGCGAATACTTTTTGTATTTCTTCATGACTGGATATTTGAATATTCATGGGAAGATATTAGACTCGGGAACCGATTTTTTGGCAAGTTTGAATTAGGCTGAGTAGTTACAAAAATTATTTTGCACAGAGGCTTATTTATGCGATGAAAGACTCCCCTTCCAACAAAGAATCTATTATCAAGTAATAAAGTTGTCTAAATAGAGTACTCATAATATCACTCGGTGCGCAAAGCTTCTAATGGTTCCAGTTTGGCCGCTTTCATTGCCGGAATAACACCGGCGACAATGCCAATAAGTAATGACACCATAAAAGCCATGGCGATATACCCCCAAGCGATTTGCACAGGTAAAGCAGGAAGCATGGCATCAAGAATTTGCACGATAAACAGGCCCAGTAATACGCCAAAAGTTCCACCGACCATACTAAGCGTCAGCGCCTCCCATAAAAACAACTGAAAAATAGTCCGTCGCTCTGCCCCTAAAGCTCGTAGCAAACCAATTTCTGAAATTCTTTCAGACACTGCTATGGTCATTATTGTCAGAATACCAACTGACCCAACCACTAAAGAAACACTACCTAAAGCGGCTACGGCCAAGGTTAAAATACTCAAGATAGAATCCATTTTTTCCAGCATTTGGTTTTGTGAAACCAAAGTAAAATCTTCCATACCATGCCGCGAAATCAATAATTTTTTAATGGATTTTTGTATGCTGGTAACAGAAATACTGTTTTTATAGAGTAAATCAATTTGCATCAAACTTTCCCTATCGAACAGTTCCAATGCCTTTGCTGCCGGAATATAGATCGTGTCATCCATATCAAAACCCAATAATTGGCCTTTTTTTTCCATCACCCCCATAATCCGATACCGGTCAGTGCCAATTCTGATTCGTTTACCGAGCGGATTATTAGTGCCAAACAACTCACTGGCTAACTTATTGCCCAACACGGCAAAAGCACGCGGATTAGTTTCCTCACCGGTAGGTAAAAATCGCCCACTGACGGCTTTCATTTTCCAGACTTGGGGCACTGAGGCACCAACCCCCAGAACATTGGTTCTTCGCTGCTTGTTGTCCGCTTCAATACGAACATTACCCTGCACTAACGGTACTACGGCAATAATGTTTTCCAGTTGGCTCAAACTGACTGCATCTCCCAAATTTAGTGGTCTAACCGTGCTTATTGTTGCACCTGACAAACCAAAAGTGCTTTTTTTTCCGGGAGAAACACTCACCAGATTAGTCCCAAACTGAGTAAATTCAGCGAGTACAAAAGTATGAATCCCGCGTCCTATGGACGTTAGAATAACCACCGCAGCGATGCCGATAATCAAGCCCAAAGCCGTTAATGAGGAACGTAACTTCTGACTGGTGATGGTTCGAAATGACAAAACCAATAAATCGGAAGTATGCATGATTATCGCTTGCCCAATGCGACAACGGGATTAAGCTTTGCTGCTTTTCTGGCCGGCAATACGCCAAATAACAGACCGGTAAACAACGACACAGCCAATGCGGCCAGCAGCGCCCAACCCGGTAATTGAATGGGGAAATCGGGGTAAAGAGTCGTTAGTACAGTAATACCTGCCAGACCCAAAGCCATTCCCAACAAAGCACCTGCCAATGATAACATCGTGGCTTCTGTTAAAAACAGCCACTGTAATTGACGTTGGGTTGCTCCCAAGGCTTTTAGCAAACCAACTTCAGCGGTGCGCTGGGTAACGCTGACCAACATGACATTCATCACCAAAACGCCGGCAACAACCAGACTTATACCGGCAATACTGACCACAGTCAGCGTCAACGCCGTTAATATTTTATCAAAAGTATTGACGACACTATCCTGGGTAATGATGGTGATATCATCTTCACCTTCATGACGGGCTTTTATAATACCGGTAATTTCATCAACTGCTTGATACATGGATTGTTTGGATTTGGCTTCGATCAAAATCCGAAATAATGAATGGGTGTTGAATAAAGCCTGTGCAGAAGCCACCGGAATAATCACCATCTCATCAAAATCAACACCAATAGACTGCCCTTCGGATGCCAATACCCCGATCACCAAAAAACGCCGATCATTAATTCGCAGCCATTGCCCAAGAGCCTTCTGATCGGAAAATAATTGCTCGCGTATCGTTTGGCCAATAACACAAACTGACAAGGCTTTGTTGGCATCCATTTTAGGTAAAAAACTGCCTTGTGCCATGGTTAAATGACGCACACGTCTTAGTGCATAAGTCGAACCAAATATGTTGGTTTCCCGCTCCAGTCCTTGAGTTGAAACCGGCGCAGAACCAATAGTCAGTGGCGCAACAGCGGCAATATGATAACTACGAAACAGTGCCTCGGCATCATCCAAAGTCAGGTCTCTAGGTGTTTCACTAAACAGCGGTGGATGCCCGCCTGTTGTTTCATTACGTCCCGGCAAAACAATCATCAGATGAGTCCCCAGCGATTCAAACTCGTTAACAATATAACTACGGGCACTTTCTCCCAGCGCAGTTAGTACAATTACGGAAGCGATACCGATACTCATTGCCAGAATAATGAGTGCCGCACGTAAACGCTGGGCACTGATTGCACCAAAGGCTTGGACTAAAGTGTCTTTAAACAACATCACGGTAAACCTGACTCAACTGTTATCCCTTTATTCATAAGCCATGAGTTATCAACGGGCTATTTTTATGTGATTTTGACCACTTCAGCAAAAAATAACCGGTCATTCAGTACGCTATCTGTCCATCAACGATACGAATTTTTCGTTGTGCCCGATCACCCAAGGTTTGATCATGAGTAATAATCACCAAGGTTACGCCCCGCTGATTAAGGTTTTCCAATAGCTCGATAATTTCCATTCCGGATTTACTGTCAAGATTACCGGTAGGCTCATCTGCCAATAATATCTCGGGTCGCATGATCATGGCCCGGGCAATAGCAACACGCTGAAGCTGTCCACCAGAAAGCTGATCAGGTCTGTGACTGGAGCGATCTTGCAGATTGACAGAAGCCAACGCATCGGCTACTCTTTGTTTACGCTCTTTAACGGCGATACCGGCTAAAATCATCGGCATTTCAACATTTTCAGCAGCCGATAAACGCGGGATTAAATGAAAAAACTGAAATACAAAACCCAAATTTTCGCGCCGAACTTTGGCAAGTTCATCATCACTATGCAGGGTAACATTCAGATTATTTAACCGGTAACTGCCAGTGGAAGGTTTATCAAGCAGAGCAATAACATTTAACAAGGTCGATTTACCTGAACCTGACGGTCCCATAACTGATACATACTCACCCTTGTTAATGGTTAGAGTAATGTCATTTAAGGCATGAACGGTTTGTTCCCCGACCTGAAAATAGCGGTGTATGTTTTCCAGCTGTATCATTTTTGCTGGTGGGCATAAGCGCCCGCAACAACGCCATCCCGACCAACCGACAAAACCACTTTATCGCCAACATTCAGGCCCGATAATACTTCTTCGGCATTCCAATTAGCCAAGCCCGGCTTGAACTCACGTTCTACCAATAAACCATCATCCTGCATCAACAATACCCGATTATTTTCCAGTACCGCCTCAGCGGGAACTATAAGTGCCTGTTGCTTACTGGCCAACAAGATTTCAATATCCGCACTATAACCTGGCAATAAGTCCTTGATATCATTTGGATCAGTTAATTTAACCTCGACCTCAACGGTACGTGCCTGCTTTTCTTTTTCCAAAACATACGGTGCAATACGGGTTACCGTTCCAGAGCAACGTTTTTCGGCAAAAGCATCAAGGGACACACAAGCACTCATACCGGTTCTTATTTTTGGGGCATCAACTTCATCAATCGGTGCGGACACATATAAACAACTGATATCTAATAAATCAATGGCTGGCAAAGTTGGGATACCGGGAGGCGATGGGGTAACATACTCACCGATTTCAACATTGATTTCGGCAACCCTGCCATCAAAAGGCGCTAAAACCAGAGAGCGTTCAACGGCGGCCTGAACCACCTCGCGATTTGCCTCACTAACAGCAATAGTCGCTAATGATGCATTGCAAGTGGCCCGTTTGGCTCTTGCCTCTGTTGTTTTGGCATCAAAGACTTCTTCAGAAACAATATCATGTTTTCGTTGCAGGATCATGCGTTGAGCTTCGCGTTCAGCAACAGCCGCCAACTGACAGACCTGTTCGGCAGTCGCCTGATTAGCCCTGATCTGAAACCCGTGTAATTTTACCTGCGCTTTCAGGTCCTTGTTCCATACTTCCATTAGCAATTGGTTTTGCTTAACACTATCACCTTTCCTGACATGAAGCTTGGCAACTTGTCCACCTGTCGCAGGTGCCAGAAAAGAACGTCGACAAGCTTTAACCGTTCCTACCCGAGTATTGGAAATTGTTGCCCTTACCTCACCTTTTTCAAGTTGAACTATTTCAACGTCAATCAGCTTGGGTTGTTTAGTAAAGAAAAAAACCGCCACCATCGCAATAACGCCGACGATAACCAGCAGTTTTTTACTGACCATTGAGAATAGAAAATGTCATTAGAATAAATAGCCTTCAGCAGAAATAATCCTGCCAACTAAATAATTAGACTATACAGCAATATTCTTCCACACGAACCACCAAATAAAGCGACTTGTTATTTATTACCTGTCGACAACACCGCAAAAATCGAGTTTATTGACAATATTAAGCCCCTTAAATTCTTTATGTGCAACCAAAAAAACAACGATGTCGGCCTCAGTGACAGCATCCTTGTAATTAACCAGATTTAAGCCGTCGTAAGATTTTATATTGGGCTCAACTGCCAACACATCCAAACCCTCATTAACAAGACGTTTAGTGATGGATAAGGCTGGAGATTCTCTTAAGTCATCAATATCAGGCTTAAAAGCAAGCCCCATACAGGCAACTTTGGCTTTTTTACCGGTTTCATTTTCAAAGGCTAATGCCGAATTTTTTATCTTTTCAATGGTCCATTCAGTTTTGTGGTTATTAACTTCTCTGGCAGTGCGAATCAATTTGGCATCTTTACCACCTTTATGAACGATAAACCAAGGGTCTACCGCGATGCAATGCCCACCAACCCCAGCCCCAGGTTGAAGTATATTGACGCGAGGATGTCTATTGGCCAAACGAATAAGCTCCCAGACATTAATAGCAAATTTATCACACAATATTGACAGTTCATTGGCGAAGGCAATATTGGTGTCTCGATAACTGTTTTCAGTTAATTTGGCCATTTCTGCCGTTCTTGCATCAGTTTCAAGCACATCGCCCTGTACAAAGTCGCGATAAAAATCAGCAGTAATTTTAGTGGCAGCGTCCGTTGTTCCGCCAACAATACGGTCATTTTCGACCAGTTCTTTCATGATTTTTCCGGGTAGTACGCGCTCCGGACAATGAGCTATATATATCCCGCAAATATCTATGCCCTGCTCACTCAATAGCTCAGCAACTTTATCAGTGGTTCCTACCGGTGAAGTGGATTCCAGAATAACGATATTACCCGACCTTATATAGGGCACTATGGAAAGCGTAGCCGCACAAACATAATCAATGTTGGGTATAAATCCGTCATGAAACGGAGTCGGCACGGCAATGATAAAAACATCTGCTTCAGCAGGTTTTGTATCGGCTTTCAGTCGTCCCGAATTAACGGCTGATTTTACAAAAGTATCCAGTTCCGGTTCGACGATGTGGATTTCGCCGCGATTAATTATATCAACAGCTCGCTGATCAAGGTCAACGCCATGAATATCATAGCCTCTATTAGCCAATAAAGCCGCTGTTGGTAAACCGATGTAACCCAAGCCTATGACGCAAATTTTTGTTATTTTATTCATCCTATGCCTTCATGAAGTTTATAATTCTTTCACATGCCTTACCATCACCATAAGGGTTATGTGCTTTAGCCATGCTGTCGTAGGCTGACTGATTATCCAGTAACTCACTAGTTTCCTTAATGATGCGCTTTACATCGGTACCGACCAGCTTAACGGTGCCGGCATCGACAGCTTCTGGACGTTCGGTAGTATCACGCATTACTAAAACAGGCTTGCCCAAACTGGGCGCTTCTTCTTGTACACCGCCACTATCAGTAATAATTAATTTGGACAAGCTCATCAAATAAATAAACGCTTCATATTGCAAAGGCTCAATCAGATAGACATTTTTTAAATCACCTAATAATTCATTGACCGGTTTCAACACATTAGGATTTAAATGCACCGGGTAAACGATGTTGATAGCAGGTCTTTCCAACGCTATGGTCTTTAATGCCGAACAAATATCAACAAACCCTTGACCAAAATTTTCCCGACGATGCCCGGTAACCAAAATAAATTCTGTTACTTCGGGATCAAAACCTTTCTCATTGACAGATTCTTGTACGCGTTGTCGAAAAGGCGAATCCGTATCCAATCTGTTCTGCATAAACAGCAGTGCATCTATAACCGTATTTCCGGTAACAATAATTTTTTCATCAGCGACATTTTCTTTTAATAAATTATTTCGACTTTGCTGAGTTGGAGCAAAATGATAAGAGGTCAACTGTGATGTCAATTTACGATTGGCTTCTTCCGGCCAAGGCGAATAAATATTACCGGTTCGTAACCCAGCTTCTATATGGCCAATAGCTATCTTTTCATAAAATGCTGCCAAACTGACCGCAAAAGTGGTTGTGGTATCGCCATGCACAAAAATAACATCGGGACGGTAAATTTTAAAAACAGTTTTCATTCCTTGTAGGATATTATCGGTAATATCATACAAATCTTGATTGGGCTTCATGATATCAAGATCAAAATCAGTGGTGATTTCAAATAAATTTAAAACTTGATCAAGCATTTCCCTATGCTGTGCGGTAACACATACCTTGGTTTGAAAATCTTGATTTTGTTCCTGAAATGCTTTTACTAGCGGTGCCATCTTGATGGCTTCTGGACGCGTACCAAATACCAGCAGAATTTTTTTCATTGAATATGATAAAACCGTTATGACCGTGACAATGTAATTTTAAGAATAGTACAAATTAATAAACTTACCTGACAGGTATAACGAAAAAAGATAATAAGGCTATAGCGGGGCCACCTCGACCATAAATACAGAAAATCCGAGCTACAAAAACGTCGTGATATCGACACTATGTGCAAGATAGTATGTAAAATTCCTATGGCAGCGTTCTAAAATCTTCAGAAATTAAACTTCCACCACATGAAATTTATCTGAAAACCTATAGATAACCTTAATTTACTTCTGATAGCCAAATGTTTTAAATGGCTTTATAACCAAGGCGCACAGACTACGCCCTATTACTCGACAAAACTTATCCGGAACTGTATCAACCTGTAAAAATCACTTGGCCCACGAAAACCAAAAGCAAGTGTCTCCTTTTGGTTTTCCGTGAAATCGCCTATCCCAGCAACGCCAATAACTCTTCGGTTTTTGCCTGCATTAACGCTTGGTCACCGCGTGACTCTACATTTAAGCGTACCAACGGCTCAGTATTGGAACATCGCAAATTAAACCGCCAGCTACCAAATTCCATGCTCAAGCCGTCGGTATAATCAACAATTTGGGCATCGTTCTCATAATGTTTTTTAACCAATTCAATAGCCGCTTCCGGTTGGGCTATGGTGCGGTTAATTTCCCCACTGGCAGGGAAAAGACGCATTCTTTCATCGACCAGTTGCGATAGCTTTGTACCACTTTTACTCATTAACTCAATCACCAGTAACCACGGAATCATACCACTATCACAATAAGAAAAATCCCTAAAATAATGATGGGCACTCATCTCTCCGCCATAAACAGCATCTTCCAGACGCATTCTTTCTTTGATAAAAGCATGACCGGTTTTGCTTTGCACGGCTATTCCCGACATGCTCTTGACTATGTCAATGGTGTTCCAGGTTAAACGCGGATCATGGACAATTTTTGCACCCGGATTTTGTTTAAGGAAGGCCTCAGCCAGTAAACCGACAATATAATAACCTTCGATAAAACGACCGGTTTCATCAAACACAAAACAACGATCAAAATCACCATCCCAGGCGATACCCAAATCTGCGCCATGTTCTTTAATGGCAGCAATGGTACTGTCGCGATTTTCTGTTAATAATGGATTGGGAATGCCGTTGGGAAAGTGGCCATCAGGTTCATGATGTATCTTGATAAACTCCAAGGGTTGCACCATGGCTTTTTGCAGTGCCGCTTCCAACCAATCAATGGCATGCCCTGCTGCACCGTTACCGGCATTAACGACTACCTTTAGAGGTTTTAATGCCAAGGGATCAATATAACTCAACAAATGTTCAATATAATCCGCACCGATTGAAATAGCTGTAACCGTGCCGCGATGTGCTACCGGTTCCCCGAAGTTATTGGCTTCAGCCAACAGTTTAATATCATTCAGCCCGGTATCACCACTAACAGGCTTGCTTTGTTCACGCACCAATTTCATGCCATTATAATCTTTTGGATTATGGCTTGCAGTCACCATAATACCGCCATCCATGGGCATACCGGTATCCGTGTAGGCAAAAGTAGCATAATAAACTTCTTCAGTACCACACAAGCCAATGTCATAAACATTAACACCTGCATCTTGCAGACCTTTAATAACCGCATCCGCCATTTCGTTACTGGAAAGACGTATGTCACGCCCGACAATCACTCGGGTAGGCTGAATATTCTCTGCATAAGCGCGACCTATACGATAAGCAATATCGGTATTCAATTCATCGGGAATGCGCCCACGTATGTCGTAGGCTTTAAAACAGCTTAATAATTTAGTCATGATATTTTATAAAGTTGATGATTTATACAGCACATTGACGCTGCCCTGGGAGGCTGTCCGAGAATAGGAACCGTAGCGATGGTTTCCTATCCTTGAACCGCCTCCTATGTTATTAGTACAGGTTTTAATGACAAAATGATGAAAATATTTTACATAATCCGTCAAAAAAACTATAAAGCTTGCCATTCTAACAACATTTACCTTAAATCATCGGTAGATAATGTCATAATTACTAATTTTTTAGATTTCAAAAGGACTGTTGTTTTACATGGCTAATTTTAACACCCATTTATCCATTGCTATAACTGCCAGTATAGGTGCTGCACTAATTGCCGTTAATGTTCACTTGATTACTAGCCCTGATATGCCTTGGCTTGTCTTTCTGGGTACCTTGGGCGGACTATTGCCGGATATTGATGCGAGCAACTCAAGACCGGTAAAGCTGCTGTTTACTGTATTGGCCTTAATGAGTGTAGCAGGTGCGCTACAGGTTTTTAAAAACACTTACGACCCCTACCCGTTATTACTGATTGTTGCAGGCACTTACCTGTTTATTCGACATATAGTATTTGCCCTGTTTAACCGTCTTACCGTGCATCGAGGTGTATTCCATTCAGTATTGGCAGCAGTGTTTTTTGCTTTATTGATGACATGCATCAGTTATCATTTTTTACGCTGGAGTATTTTACACGCGTGGTTAAACGGGCTTTTTATTGGCTTTGGATTTATCGTCCATTTATTATTGGATGAGCTCTATAGCGTCGATTTATCAAATGCCAGAATGAAAAATTCTTTTGGTACCGCATTAAAATTATTTAGTTATAACGACATTACTGCTTCGATATTAATGACTGTTTTTACCCTACTACTTTTCTGGATGGCACCGTCACCGATGCCATTAGCCAAAGTATGGAAAGGGGCACAATGGCATAACTATTTAACACCAGTTAGATTCTTGAAATGAATGGCTATTTTTCTAACAATAGTGATTTTTCTACGAAAAGAACAAAAGACACAAAAGAAGAGGGAAGTTGCAATGTTTTTCTAAACTTTAGATAATCTTTTCATGCTTTATATTGTTAGCGGTGGGCAAAAAAGCCTGTACATTCCTACCCTGAAAAACCATATATTACCAACAATCGGCTGCGGTAACTCCCGTGCCAGTAAACCCTTTTACGCCTGTATGAGTCAACGTTAAGGTGCCACATTTATCAGATGACTGGACACCAGTAGGCTCAGCACTTAAGGTGTAACTACTGGCAGTAGCCGCATTAATAGTTAAATTGTAAAAAGCGGTTCCCCCATCTACCGGGCTGGTTATGCTATAAATTCGTGGCGAACCAGTATCAGCATGTGATCCAACAGTTCCAGCAGCACCTAAATAACTATTATTAACTGTAAAATAGCGTTCCATCGCATTTTCAAAGCCCAGTAACGCACCTTGCGCATCGGCGCGCCGTGACTTCATAACACTAGCCTGATAACTGGGAATAGCGATACCGGCTAAAATGCCCACGATAACGACGGTAATCATGAGTTCAATGAGTGTAAAACCTGGTTGTGATTTCTTCATAATCTTTATCCTAAATATCCAATAAATAACCACTCATTAGACACTTGCCTGCCAATATTAATAAATATTGTACATTGTTAACCTGTACAACTATTGTTTGCCAATGTAATTATGGAAAAACCAGTACTGAAAATAGCTTAAACATTACCATTCAAATTATTTCATACACATTCATAACTTGACAATGCCCTCTCTATTGCAAGAGCTCACGCCAACTGAGACGACCTTTGGAGCTACTACCGAAATTAATTGGAATTGGCTTCAGATCGCCAGAAGTAAGAGATGAAACACCGACACCGATATTACTTGAATCTACACTGGACAGGTTTTGGATGAAAGTTGTCCCTCCTAGTGCCGCTCCAACTTGAAAGCCTCCCACGTTAATGTCGGAGCTACTGAAAGTGCCGCTACCACCGGTGATGAAGATGGGACGGGAAAGCAGGCCGCCATTCAAATAGTCCAGGGACATTAACCAGCCCGTACCTGGAGAACAGATCGTAGCGGATGGGATTAAGGTATTGAAAAATATTACTTGATTAATAATCCTTGGTATCCCTGTAGCGCGTTCGCCGGCACTGGGCATATCCAAATACCAACCCATGTGAGTAGGCGAACAAGTAGGTGTGCAATTTGCGGTGGCACTAACAGCAGGTGGAGCCGGTCGCCAATTAATTGCGGTATTAGTGGGAATGCGGAAATTTCCACCGGCTAATGCTGACTCGGTCACCGTCTGCGGAAGCAAATCTGCAGCACGTGAACCCAGAGGTGTCCCGGTGACAATATGCCGATCCCATACACCATAGAAAGTTTGGGTTTGGGAATTGGTTTTATCGGCTGGTTCAAGATACTTGCCGGTGCCAAACAGGATCATCTGCCCGCCACTGGGATGCAATGTTACTTCTGGCGGCCAAATAATAGGCTGAGCCAGTCCGCCGCTGTCTGTTGCGGTAAAAAGTGAGGCACCGGAAAAGGCCACTTTCCAGGTTGTATCGGAGCTGGTAACGGTCGCATCGCTGTTATTGGGCCCCACTAGGAACTTCCACATATTGCCTTTTAAATCACCCGCGTAGACGGTATCAACGTAGCCATCACTGTTAGTGTCAAAAGGTACGGGCGTGGAAAGTCCATTGTCCAATCCTGCCGGTGTATCAGCTACGAGCTTTATAAAATCGCCCGTACTCCAACCGCCCACACCATCATTAATGAAAAGTATATACAGCACCGCCTTGCCCAGACTGCTGTTGTAACCATTTCCAACGATAACCGCCCACTTGCCGTTTGCCATTCTTATAATTTGTTTGGCTTGTCCTGTTGCTGAACTTGCTGATGGCAAATTATAGGCATAGCCCATATCAGCATCATCTACGTCATTAAACTCCCAGAGCAGAATATCAGCTGCGTTGCTTTCATTGAAAAGGGAAGGGTCTGAGATATCCAGCGCATAAAAGCCTTTGCCGCCAGCCGCCATAGCGCCTACCAATACCGTATGCCAGTTCGAACTGGTCATATCAACATCGCCGATCATTGGCGAACCATCAACAAAATAAAGATGATTCTGATTGTAAGTCAAGGCACTTAGCTTACTAAGGTTCGGAAATACACCCGCAGGGACATAAGCTAAAACTTCATTACCCGAAGTGGTTGTGGGCACACCGGCAGCGATAGTCGTCGTGTCAATTGAGGCATCAAAACCGTGTAGCATGCCGTCATTACCACCGGTATAAACGACAGGCTTACGGGTCATTTTGCCGCGCCGAAAGGCGCTGTAACCAGGATAGTCGATATCCGAGAAACCTGCCGAAGGAACACCAACATACCAGGGATTGGAATTGACGATGTCACCTAATTTGGTGGTACTGCGTTGGCGAAATTTACTGATTACACTACCGGAAGCGCAGACAAATGTTCCGTTTGCCGCTTCGTTGGTTGAATCACCACGAAGATAGGCGACCCGCTCCAAACCGCAATTTTCCGTCACGCCTGCCGCATTTTTATCCAGTAAATTTTGCTGTGTTCCAGCCGTTGTGGTGGGCCCGGTAAGGTTTGCATAGGCAAATGCCACGCCATCCCCTATAGCCCCTTTTGTTATAATGATGCGCCCGGTAGTCAGAATCTGTGCATTGATCTTGACGCCGGCATCCCATTCGGCTGTGCCGTTGAGCACTCCAGTGGCACTAAGCTGGTAAGACAGCAATTGTCCATTCCAGTCCAGACTGTTGTATCTGGCCTGATAGACGCGGCTTTGGGTCTTCAGGCTCGTAGAGTTGGTCGCTACCGCTGAAGCTGAGCTGTCGCGGGCTAGAATTTCGGTAAAAGCCCGATCTAATTGCTCCTTAAGCTTACTGGCATTGGTAACCAGAAAATAACTGTCAGGCACGCCGTCAGCGCCATCGCGGCTATCCCATTCCGTTGCATCGAGCAGGTTATTATCATTGCTGTCGATAAAGCCGCCCCACTTGGCGGCATACCATAAGGGGTCATGCGCAACAAAGGTAGCCGAAGTATTGGTGCCAACCGAAAAATTGCGCGTAATGGTGGTAGGCAGAGCCGCACCGCTCCGGCTATGCGGCGTATCCAGATAATAATCCACATCGCTTCCTGCCGCCGTGTCTGGATCCCTGACTTCCAGGTAAATGCCATCCGCAGATGTGCCGGAGATAACGTAACCCATGTGCTGAATACAGCCACCTGCTGCGTAAGTTGAAGACACCTTGATATCCAGTGTATTATCGGCTTTTGCCGTCAACTCGTATTCCGCGATAGCATCCATATCATGATCCGAACCGTATTCGGAATCTTCGTAATTGATTCTAAACTTGGCTTTAGGCAAACCGCTATTGACCGTCACGTCGATATTGGTCGAATCGGTGTTGGTGATGGTATCCACATAGAAATCGACAATGGTATTGGTCGGCTGATAGTGTCCTTGAGCAGCCGAAACACTGCCACAACCGCCTACGGTTTTAGCGAAGGGCACTAAGGTGATGTTCTGTCCGTTCAATAGAAAGGCAATGCGTGGTAATGGTGATGCAAGGGCAACACTGAAGATGTCGGCTTTCTGATTGCCGCTGGCGGTGGCATTTAAGTCAGTCGTTTTACCGAACAGGCCGATACTGGCTGCATAATAGCCACCCCGTTGCGTAGGTTCTTCTGGAGAAAGTCCGCGCATAGTGCCGAAGCTGGTGACATTTTTAGCCGTAGGCGCACCATCATAATTTGCACCTGATTGTCCGATAAACAGGGATTTGTCCGCGCCATATTCGCCATTCCAAATGGTTTGTGCAAGGGTATCAACGTTTAACCCGGTCATGTCTCCAGTAAATGCATTGAAATAACTGCCCGGTAACTGATCGGTATCGAAATTGGGATTAATATCACTAATCACGAATAGTGAGGGCCTTGAGCATACCGGATAGCCGCCGGTTGTCGACCGGTAAGGATCCAGCCATGCTGGCAGAGGTAAGCCAAGACTGGTGTCATCTGGGCTGCTACTGGTAATGGAGAAATTTGAAGTTGGTGCAGCTTTCCCTGCAAAATAACGTAGTCCTTCATACATGATTTCCGCAGTGGGATTACCCCACATCCGGCAGCGCCCTTCCGCCAAAGGGCCACCTACCTCAGGCACAGTGCAGTTTTGGTCGTAGGAATAGCCGCTGCCAAAACCGATGATTTTCAAGGCATCAATCGTCTTGATAATACCGTTGGTGTTGGTAAATTGGCCGGTAGCCGGATTAATCTCATCAGTCAGGGACGAAATGTTTTTTCGCAGTACGCCACCTGATTCGTTTTTTGTGTAAGTACCGGTTATCAAACCAAACGCCATCCGATCATTTTCCCCATACTGCTGCAATATGCCCGCAGGTTTGTAAACCGTCGTGCTGTTGGCTGGATAGCCCCGGCATTCACTTTCCAGCAGACTGGAGACACAGGCATCAACGCGGACGACATAATCAGTCATGGTGGAGGTGGGGGCTGTCCTTTGCCACCAAAGTTGATAACCATCACCACCGCCCGCTTCCTGCATACGGTAAAGAACGGTATGAATCCCTGCAGTAAGGTTGATAGTGCCAGTGTGGCTCGTACAATTACAAAAACCATGCGCACCATAGTAGCTGGCTACCACGGTACCGTCAATAATGACTTCCTGCGCATCATCACCATCCACTGCAAAGGTAAAGCTCCCCCCCATACTTGCAGGAATAACTAAATTACCGCTGATTAATGTCAAATAATTATCTTGTGCCCCGCTAGCTGTTGAGTTTACATTACAATTACCATTACTACTGTTACAGTCGATATTTGAAGCGGAAGTGCTGCCAAACAATTTCGAACTGTTCCCGTAAGTGCTAACCAGGGCATTAAAATCGCTGTGACTATTGGGATAATTTGCACCATAACCGATTGTATTGTATGTCGTAACTGTCAAATTGGTGAAATAGCTGGCAGGGATTTTTTCCCAATAAGTGCTGCCGGCCACCGCGCAATTCGATCTGACATTATTACCGGTAGCGCATTGCGTGCCAGCTACGGGACGTTCGATGGATAACCATTCCCATACCCTGAAAGCGGTGTTTTGCAAAACCCTTAGCAGCGGATCGGTGGTGTTCAACAGCGTCGTATTGGCGAATAAATGATGGGTGCCTGAAGTGGGCTGCGCCAGCGGCGTATACAGTGCAATATCGTAGCCATCAATCACCTCACTGGTATATTCCTTGCCCCAGCTATGGGCGTCTTGAGGAATAAAAGACCGTTCCAGTACAGTGGCAGTCGCATCATCAATGTAGCGCTTGCCACCATAGAGCACTCGCCGCAAAGCATCCATCCGTGACGTAGTTAAATAATTCAGATAATCACCGCTCCATGCCCCACTGCATTGCTTGTTAACTGTGACAACAGTGGGGGTGAACTTGCCAGAACCATAACTGTAGCACTTATACGAATCGAAATAGCCGAAATAAGTGATGGCAGGTTTGTAGCGGATATCGAGTATGCTATCACCATTGATGTCAGAAGCGTCGTTATAGGCCTCATAATAAAGCTTATGATCACGCTCCATAGTTAACATGACCAGCGGTGTGCCACTCTCACTTAGATAAAGCGGGCTCTGTGAGAGATTTAATGCGATCGTAGACGCTGGCAAAAACCCCAATAGGGTAATAAGCAGAATACGTTTTGCGTTCATGGTTGACTCCGGATGAGTAGCAGTTTTTATTATTGCTTATAAACCACTTGTAACCAGACGACCGTGTTAGGGCTAATTCCTTGAGCGCGGACGGTGATGCGGTAGTAAGTGTAAGCACTGGTCGTGTAACCTTCAATAACATAACGCGGTTGCGCGGAAAGCCCTGCGATCGCTAAGGCTCCGGTAAATTTTCCGTAGGCGACACTTGGCGTTGTGGTCATGTCAATAGTGAGTGCGGCATAGGAAGTGCCGGCAGTTGTTGTGAAGGCGGGCCAGCTTATGGATGTGCCCGTATAAGATGATGGCGCCCCCCATTTTCGGTCACAAAGACCATCATCATAGGTATTAGCCAAGTTATCCATATTACAATTATCGTAGAAGTCAGTAATTCCAGAAATGGTTGGGCTCCTGGGGTTTGTTCCAATACCTCGAATATCTTGTTCTGCATCGCGTATCGCTGACTCTGCTGCTTGAAAAGCGATGTTTTGATCTCGCAGGTTACCGGCCATTTTCTCTTCCAGCGAGGTAGTTTGTATACTGGATGCGCCTATCAGCATCATCAGCAGCAGCATAATTAAACTGATAATCAGGACGGCACCGGATTGATGCGCTGTTTTGTTGCAGAAGAGCTTGTCTGGTTGGACTGATAATGAGGATTTATTGTTCATAAAGACCTCTGGGCTATCGTAGCCGATTACGCAAAGCAATAGTCGAAGTGAAAACCCGTCTGATTTTACGGTTTGTTGGCGTGGTCGTTGTGCCATTATAGGTATAGGGCTGAGGCTGTGTGGTCAAATTATCATCAAGAGTTGTTGCCAACAGACTGATACGGATACTAACGACTTGATTCATGTTAGTTACACTACTTGCCGGAACATAATAATTAGGCGTTCCATAACCGGTGGTTCCATCTGAATCAGTGTCCACGCCGTATAAAAACTGCATATTTTCTATGCCTTCAATCAAGTCGTTATTCTGACCATTAGTATTCTGTTGTAAAACGCCGGTATTTATCTTGTAAGTGATTACTGAGCTGTTGCCAGTGTAGTAAGCAGCCGATGTGTTTACTGGAGTTCCACATGTCCCGGTTGGCGTCAGAACGAATGCGCCTTTTAGAGTTATGGTATCGGTACCGTTATCTATACTATCTCCGCTAACGGCATTGTTATCTGTTCCAGCAATATCAGTGTTTGGGCTATTTGGACTAAGACAGCCCCAGTAACCCGCCATGCGAATATCCTTAGCTAAAAAATCCAGTGAAAACCGGCCATTTTCCTGTAATCTGGACAAATTTTGCTGCATCCGGTAAGTCTGTTTACTGCTTATAAAAATCTGTAGTACCCCCCCTATCAAAAACGCACCTATCAATAAGGCAATCATAATTTCTATCAGGGACAAACCGGATTGATAGGGTTTAGTTTTCATAATTGAAAGCGTGTTTGGAAATTGGGGTCATTGCTATCAGTGTTGCCGTCCCGGTTATCATCCCAATTAATCGATACAGTATAAACTCCGGTTGCAATGGCTACAGTGCCTACACCGCCAGGTAAAGCGGAGGCCACTGCGAGATTCCATTGATAAAGATCATTTTCTGCCATCTCAACTGGACTACAACCGGTTGAGGTCAAGCAATTGGCATTTGCATTGGCCGAGCTTGGAGAAATGGATGTATAGGTGACTTTTCCAGCGATATTGGCACGCATTCTTTCCGCCAAGTCATAGCTAAGTTGCGTGGCCTGACTTCGGGTGTAGGCACTCTGATTGTTTCTAAGACTGGTTGCTTGCAAGCCAGCCAATCCCAGTAAACCGACCGCCAATACCACCATGGCTATCAGGACTTCGATGAGAGTAAATCCGGCGCTTTTATTCATGACTCTAAAATGGCGAGTCAGTACAAGAGACAATTTCAGTACCGTCATCTTTTTCAGGAATTCCATTATTGTCTATATCAAGACCTATATGCACTCTTCCTGAAAAATTAACGGTCAGTAGCTTTGAGGTATCTTTTTCGGGCAAGTTATTATTATCACTATTATCGCAAAGAACAAAACTACCTATATTATTACTGGTTCCGTCGGGTTGATAGCGTATAAAATTGATGAAATTATTATTACCTCTTAGGGTATAAGAGTCGGGAAGCGCCGAATAAACTCTTAGTACAAGATCGCCGGCATCAGGCGCATTTTGTTTTGCTAAAGTAGATCGATCAATATCAACGAATACTTGCCAACCATCCTCCCAATCGGTTCCGGTTTTTCTTACAACAACATGCTGCCCCCGCTTTACCGCCTCACTACGTGCCAAATTTAAAGCGGTTACTAATTCGTTAACATAAGTCGTCAAGCGGTTGCTGGAGATAATGGAGGTAAAGCTGGGGATAGCCAGGCCTAAAAGTATGCCAGCGATAGAGATGGTCACCATCAATTCCATCAAGGTATAACCTGAGATCGATTCTGGTTGGTTGTGCATGATATTGTTATTTCCCCGTTGCCGTTTTTTATGACCATTATGGTAATAATGGTTAGCTATCAGAGTTTATTTTAAAGCGGGCTAATTTCTTTCTTGAGACGCTGGTATAACAACGCTGCGGAACCGGGTTTGCAAACCCGTCCCAAACATTAGGTACTGCCACTGCCGTATTGATCGACGGAAACTGGAGCTCCCAAGTCTGTATTCCCAAGCCGGAGCTTGGAAATGACATAACTTGGCAAATAATAATCCCCTTACTTGAATAGCTCAAGAGTTTAAATGATTACTTGCCTTAAACACGCAGGTCGAAGCGTCACCATAGCCGATAACTCCACGGTATTTAAGTCTGTCTTACTGATTCGATACAAAATCGCATCCCGAATGGTATACTAAAAATATACCTAATCAAGGGAAAAAACACTCATGTCAGCCAAAATACAAACCAGCTTGCGCATTGATGCCGGGATGTATGTGCAAGAACAAACCTGGAGATAGACGTATTCCTGACCAAGAAACATTAAAGATGGAAATCGCGGCATGGCAAGAAAAAAGAAATGCTATTGCCCGCCCTATGGAATGGCGATTCACCACTGAGGATGCACGGATAAAACTGAAGAAACTTTATCCAACATTATCAGATTGACTGAGTACTAGGCGGAGACCCCCTACTTATCTACCAGACTGATGCGCAACACGTTTACCTGACGCGGTTAGGTAATCACGCCCAACTTTTCAAAAGTATGTGAGCTACTTAGGGACGTGGTTTGCAACCTCTTCCTTAACGTTTTGGCAATGCCACGGCCCCATTGCTCGACGGGAAGCTGGAGCTTCCAAGACCACATTCGCAAACTGGACAATGGAGGTCATGCTTTGCCTGACCTCCACGAGCAAAAAAGGAGTAGCTTTAGTTAAACCAACCTTGATTAACCGCTAAAAGCAATAATGCACCGGCAAATATTCCGGCCAGAACGTCATCAATCATGATGCCAAACCCGCCTTCGACATGCCTGTCTAACCATTTAATCGGCCACGGTTTTAGAATATCGAAAAATCTGAACAGGATAAATCCGGCGATGATGGTTTGCCAGGTAAGAGGAACCAACCACATGGTTATCAGGAAACCGGCAATTTCATCCCAAACGATACCGCCAAAATCATGTTCGCCTAATTTTTCTGCTGCATTTCCACAGATCCACACACCGACGACAGTTACGACTACAGTCAACAGACTATAAATAAGACAATCGGCTTGGGCAAACAACCAATAAACGGGAATTGCGGCCAAAGTACCCATTGTGCCCGGTGCTTTTTTTACCAACCCGGAACCAAAGCCAAAAGCCAGAAACAATATCGGATCAGACAGAATTTGCCTGGGTGTCAGTTTATTTTTACCGTAGCAGGTATCAAGAAAAATGCTCATAACTTTTACTATTAAAGGGTTGGATAGCACCTGATTTACGCAAACGCAAACCGGGAGTTGATTCAATAACGCCAATCTTTGTACAATTGATGGTTAATTGAGATGCTTTTTCCGGGCTTACCGTGAAGCACAATTCATAGTCATCGCCAGCGGTCAGCGGCATAGTCCAGTCTCCGGTAGCATTTATATAAGCCAATACCGCATCGGACAGTGGCAAAGCTTCCCAATCAAGACAAGCACCGACATTGCTTTGCTCCAAAATATGGCCTAAATCACCAGCAAGACCATCTGATACATCAATACAGGCATTGGCAATATCGAGTAATGCCTGCCCTGCTTCTATTTGCGGATTCGGCTGATTAAAGCGTTGCTGTGATGCCTGTGGATCATCGCAGTGATAGCCTTGTTTGATTTTCAAGCCTAACCCGGCATCACCTAGTGACCCGGTGAGATATACAAAATCACCCGGTTTTGCACTTGAGCGCAGTAGCGCTTTGCCTTTTGGCACAAAACCCATCGCCTGAACCGTTAGCGTTAACGGACCTAATGTGGTATCGCCGCCAATCAAATCCACTGAATAATGCTCGGCAAGATTTAAAAAGCCTTTAGAAAAAGCCGTTAACCAGTTTTCGTCGACACGGGGTAACGTTAACGCCAGTGTCACAGAAACAGGCTTTGCGCCCATACCGGCCAGATCACTTAAATTAACGGCCAGTAATTTATGCCCCAGTTGTTCAGGATCGGTTCTCGCAAAAAAATGGACATTTTCAACCATGGTATCGGTAGTCACTGCCAACTCATACCCCTCCGGCAATGACAATAGGGCACAATCATCACCGATACCCAAGCGTGTTGATGGATTAATAACCCGCTGCTTGGTAAAGAAACGTTGGATTAAGGAAAATTCGGAAATTGGGGGATTATGGTTCAAGGTTCAAGGTTCAAGGTTCAAGGTTCAAGGTTCAAGATTCAAGGTTCAAAGAACGATGCCGGTCGGGATTTGCAACCCGGACTAAAACGTTTAAAGATATCAATAGCTTTTAAATCGTGAGTAACGGGGTTACAAACCCCGCCACGCTTCATTTAAAACTGGTTAAAGCTTTTTACCTTGGGCTTTGCGCCCTACTCCTAATTTCTACCGTTCTTTTTTGCTGAGCCACTTTATCCAATATGCCGTTAACATATTTATGACTGCCATCAGCACCAAAGTACTTGGCCAGATTAATGCCTTCATTTAAAACGACGCGATAAGGCATATCCAATCGATTCATTAATTCATAGACACCAATTCTTAAAATAGCTCTTTCAACAGGATCAATCATATCGACCGGACGATCGACAAATTCAGCCAAGGCTTCATCTATGGCAGCCAAATTTTTAGGCACACCGTGAAACAGCTCGGTAAAATAGCTTTTTTGAACATCTTTCAGACGCTCTTCTTCGATAAATTGTCGCTCGATTTCAACCAGACTCTGCCCTGTCATTTGCCATTGATATAATGCCTGGACAGCCGCTTTACGGGCATTAGTACGCGTTGAACTCATCAGGCTTCCAGGTTATTAAATAAATTCACCATTTCAATGGCTGACATTGCTGCTTCCGCGCCCTTATTACCTGCTTTTGTGCCGGCACGTTCTATCGCCTGCTCAATTGAGTCAACGGTTAAAACGCCAAAACTAACCGGGATATTATATTGCAGGGAAACCTGTGCCAAGCCTTTTACACATTCACCGGCAACATATTCAAAATGTGGCGTACCACCACGAATGACTGCGCCAACGGCGATAATCGCATCATATTTTTTGATTGCGGCAATGCGCTGCACTACCATCGGCAACTCAAATGCACCGGGCGCTTTAACCAGATGAATATCGGCTTTATCGGCACCATGACGAACCAGTGTATCTATGGCACCGGCTTCTAATTGCTCAACGATAAAACTGTTAAAACGGGACGCTACGATACAAAATTTACCGCCCTGTGCCAATAAATTTCCTTCAAACGTTTTTATTGCTGACATGCTTTTTCTCTAATTAAATTACAAAATTCTGTTAACTAAAACAACACCATAAAATGGTGTTATCGCTTGACTTAGCCTAAGCCAAGCATTGTTGTGATCACTATTGATCCGGCTAAGCCACTCTATTGACCGATAAACTACAACGCGTCAATTTCCAAGAGGGTATTGCCGATTGGCAATTCAGGCTACATGCTCAGACACTTCCAAATCATACCCGGATAAGCCAACATATTTTTTCTGGGCGCCCAGTACTTTTAATTTATGTACGCCCAAGTCGGCCAGTATTCTTGCACCGGTTCCGGTCAGTCGCCAATGTTCTGCAGCTGGCGCGTTAACCGTGCTGAGTACACCGTTATCTTCCAACTGATAGCGATGAATTAATTCTGCCAGTGCTTTATTATCTTCACTTTGCCTGATTACCACCAAAACGCCGCGACCTTCCTCGGCAATTTTTTGCATGGCGGTTCGAATTGAAACGCTGGAGTCATTTCGTTTTGATGAAAATATATCATCCAGTAAATTACGGGCATGAACGCGAACTAAAACCGGCTCGTCACCCGAGACCTTGCCCATAACCAAAGCCAGATGCAGATTATTATCGTTCTGGTCTTGATAAGCATAGAGACGAAAATCACCAAATTCCGTGGGATACACACATTCACTAATGCGTTCCAGCGTGTTTTCATGCTGAATACGATAATGAATCAAATCAGCGATAGTACCCATCTTAAGATTATGTTGCTTGGCAAATACCTCCAAATCCGGTCGTCTCGCCATGGTACCGTCTTCATTAAGGATTTCTACTATAACAGCAGAAGGGTCGACACCCGCCAGTTTAGCCAGATCACAACCCGCTTCGGTGTGTCCGGCACGGCGCAGTACGCCACCAGGATTGGCCATTAAAGGGAATATATGCCCGGGCTGTACCAAATCATCTGCCGTGGCATTGGGTGCCACAGCACTTTGAACCGTTCGGGCACGATCAGCAGCAGAAATACCGGTGGTCACACCAACTGCCGCTTCAATAGAAACGGTAAAATTGGTCGAATGTGCGGTTTTATTCTCATTAACCATCAACGGTAAACGTAACTGCTGACAACGCTCACTGGTTAAGGTTAAACAAATCAAGCCACGTCCGTAACGGGCCATAAAATTAATATCTTCCGGTCGCGTAAAAGCGGCAGCCATTAACAGGTCGCCCTCATTTTCACGATCTTCATCATCCATAATGATGACCATTTTTCCTAACCGTAAATCGTCTATAATTTCTTCAATTGTATTCATTAGCCAAAAAACCCACTCTTTTGCAATAATTCTTCTGTAATGCCACCCTGATCATAAGCTGCTGACTTGCCTTGCATTAATCGCTCCATATAACGCGCCAGTAAATCTACTTCAAGATTAACCTCAGTACCAACTGTCGCTGAACCCAGCGTCGTATCTTTCAGTGTGTACGGTACGATATTAACACTGAATTGAGCACCCTTAACCTCGTTGACTGTCAAACTAATACCGTTGATACAGATAGAGCCTTTTTCAGCGATATATTTAGCCAGATTATCAGGGGCTTTAACGGTAAAGCGATACGAATTTCCATCCGCTTTTTTTTCTGTCACTTTACCGATACCGTCAACATGCCCGCTAACAATATGCCCACCCATCCGGGTTGACGGCGTTAAAGCCAGCTCCAGATTAACAGGCGTACCCACCGTTGCGGTATTTAAAATGCTTCTTGACAAGGTTTCATTGGAAACATCGGCACAAAAATAATGCGCTCCCAACTCCACTGCCGTTAAACAAACGCCGTTAACAGCGATACTGTCACCCAGCACCACATCTGTTAGTGATAACTTGCCGGTGTCTATCTTAAGCTGGCAAGCCCCTGCCCGACGACCGATTGCTGCTATTTTACCTACGGCTAAAATAATACCTGTAAACATTAGGCCTCTGTGTCATTTAGGGCGCATGCCATGCACCGATTAATAATAGAAAAAAGCACGCTATGATGCAGTCAATGTTAACTTTATATCTGGCCCAATCTGCCTGACATCGCTTACATGTAACGTTTTTTTATCCGCCATATGCTGCAATCCAGGTACGGTAAATAATCCTCGCCCTTGATCACCAAGGATACAGGGTGCCATATAAACCACCCATTCATCAACCAGGCCTTCAGCCAGTAACGCGCCATTAATTATCGAGCCTGCTTCAACCAGCAACTCATTAATTTGTTGTTGCGCTAAAAAAGCCATCACGGCAGACAGATCAAGCCGGCCATTTTTATCGGCCAGCGTATAAACTTCAAAACCAGCTGCCTGCAAAGCTTGCCGCTTTTGTTCATCCTGTGAGCACGTCAAAATCAGACTACGTCCAGCCAACTTTGCCATTTTGGCAGTAACCGGCATGTTCAAGGCAGAATCAAGTACCACTCTAACCGGTTGCACAACATCCCAGGCAACCCTGGCATTTAACGCGGGATCATCCGCTAATACCGTATTAATACCCGTTAAAATAGCCGAACTCTCCGCTCTTAAGCGATGTACATCCGCTCTGGCTTCGGCTGAAGTTATCCATTTACTTTCTCCAGAGGCCATCGCAGTACGTCCATCCAGACTCATCGCCAACTTGCTGCGGACAAAGGGACGCGTTACTGTCACTCTTTTAATAAAACCCCGATTTAATGCCAGTGCATCTTCTTCCAATACACCACAACTTACTTTAATGCCGGCGGCTTTCAGTTTTTCCAAGCCACGACCTGACACCAGCGGATTAGGATCTTGCATGGCAACCACAACACGACTTACACCGGCGGTTATCAGCGCATCACTGCAAGGCGGTGTTTTGCCATGATGACTACAAGGCTCCAAGGTGACATAAGCAGTTGCACCGCGAGCATCCTGAACATTTTTTAATGCTTCAACTTCTGCGTGTCCAAGGCCCGTTTTAGCATGCCAGCCTTCACCAATAACTTCGCCATTTCTGACTAAAACACAGCCTACACGGGGGTTGGGGTCCGTCGTATAGCGACCTTTTTTAGCCAGTTGAATCGCTCTGGCCATATAAAAAGCATCTTCACTGGGTGAACTCATTTTTTTTGTAAATCTTCAATCATCTCAGTAAATTCACTGACATCCTGAAAACTGCGATACACCGATGCAAACCTTACAAAAGCCACATGATCCAGTGAACTTAACTCTTTCATGACTTTTTCACCCAATTCCTCCACGGCAATTTCACGCTCCCCCCGTTGCATTAACTCTTTTTTTATACGATTAATTGCCGCTTCAATAGCATCACTATCAACCGGTCTTTTTTCCAAGGCTTTAAGCATTCCCGAGCGCAATTTTCGCTCTTCAAAAGGCTGGCGGTTACCATCACGCTTGACAACACGTGGCATAGTTAATTCTGCTATTTCAAACGTGGTGAAGCGTTCCTTGCAGACATTACATTCACGTCGACGACGAACCTGATCCCCTTCATTTATTAATCGGGAATCAAGGACTCGTGTATCTTGTGCCGCACAAAATGGACATCGCATAAAACTTAAGCCACTGTTTTTATATACCGAAAACTCGGCCTTTATATTCAAAACCTGTTATTTTATAACATTTCATAACGTTATTTGACTTTTATTTTTATAATCAGTTATTTAAGCTTGGTCAATTTTACCACTCGCCCTTCAGTGGCAGATTGCAAAGCCGCAACAATAACCTTGCAATTGGCTTTAGCATCATCCAACGATAATGCAGGTTGGCGGTTATTTAACACACAATCACTGAAATGCTCAATTTCAAGACGGAAATGATTCTCAACGGGCAGTTGCTCTTCGCAGTGCCTGCCATCTTCAGTCCACCAGGAAATGGTGGGGACATCTCCCGGAGATTGCCAGACAGTATGGCATTTTATACCGCCTTTTGACCCGGTAATCTCATATTCAGAGCGCCTTGCACGCTCAAAGCTAAAATCAAAATGTGCCTGTTTTCCGGCACCGAAATCAATGATACCGCTGGTAGTAATATCAGCACCACTCTCAACATACTTGGCCATCGCGGTTACCGCGACCGGAGTTTCCTTAAAAAACATCCGTGCCGAATGAATTGCATAACAGCCAATATCCCACATGGCACCACCGCCATGCTCAACACTTTCTACCAGACGATATAGCCGTGCAGGTTTCATCATAAAAGAATAACTGGCACGCACAAATCTTACTTCGCCAATTAGCCCGGAATGAATCAATTCCTGAACCCGTGCGTATTGCGGGTGAAATCGATACATAAAACCTTCCATGACTGTCACTTTATGCTTGATAGCCGCAACTTTAATGGCTTCAATATCAGCAACTGTCAACGCCATCGGTTTTTCGCACAACACATGCTTGCCGCATGCTATGGCACGTAGTACCCATTCGGCATGTTCATGATTGGCAAGAGGCAAGTACACGGCATCAACGTTAGTATCGCTTAGCAAATCTTCGAGATTATCATACGTTTTAACAGACTGATGCTGTGGCGCGTATTGAGCCATTATTTTCGCAGCGGCGCCAGGACGACGACTGGCAATGGCCACCAACTTCGCATTTGACGCTTCAACGATAGCCGGAAGCAAGCGCTCATTTACACGAGCAGCACCTAAAATACCCCAGCGTAATTTTGTTTTTATATTCATACGATTAATCCTTTTCGTGTGCGAGTCGCAGAAAATCGCCTGTTTTCTGTTCCAACATAACTTGATATGTACTAAAGCAGATTTAAGAGGGCTGGTTAATTATCAGTCAGGGTGTTTTTCGATTGTGCATACAATGCCGCACCCACAATACCGGCCTGATTTAAAAAGGCAGCTGGCTTTACCTGTGCATCTACCGTAATTTGTTTATTAAATTTGTTGAACTTTTTGCTGGCACCACCGCCAAGAATGATCAAATCAGGCCAGAACAGCGCTTCCATCTGCATCAGATAAGTGTTGAAGCGCTTTCCCCAAACTTTCCAGCTCAAATTTTTATTTTTCCGAACGGCATCTGAGGTGTAATGCTCGGCTTTTTTGCCGTTTTTTAAATATACATGGCCTAATTCCGTATTGGGAAGTAACTTTCCATCACTAAAAAAAACCGTACCCAAGCCGGTACCAACGGTTATCAGTAAAACAACCCCGGATTGACCTACTCCTTCACCAAAATGCATTTCTGCCATGCCGGCCGCATCGGCATCATTCAAACTATAACAGGAACATTTAGTCGCTTCTGAAAACAGCCTATCGATATTGATACCGATAAACGATGGCGCTATATTAGCCGCTGTCTTCGGTATACCGTGTTGAATAGCAGCAGGAAAACCACATCCAACCAAGCCGCTCCAGTTGAAATGAATGACCAGTTGCGCCAGGATTGCTGCAATCGCTTCTGGCGTTGCCGGTTGCGGTGTATCAATACGATGACGCTCGGTGACCAGTTCACCCGTTACCGTATCAACAACAGCGCCTTTAATACCTGACCCACCTATATCCACACCGAGAATTAGCATAAAATTTCCTGATAATTTATTACTGGGAAAGTCATTGTAGGCAAAGTCATTGCAAATGCAATGATTGAATCAGTCGCTCCTTGTTATTCTGCATCAAATGAAATCGAAAATTATAGAGAAGTTAAATTCTGAAAAGGTATAGTCGAGTAACGAGGCGTAAGAATAAACTGAACTTGTAAAATAAGTTATTATTCGGAAAACTTAAAAACCCGACACTATCGGTATGGGTACTACAATAAAGGTATGGGTGGGTAAAACAGCATTACCCACCTCATGCAATTTATTAGTTTGTAATCAGTTTACTTGGTTAGTTTTGCACTCAGTTGTGCTGACCATTGACCAAAATAAGTACCAACAACAATGGAAATAGAGATAACCAGTAAAGGGTTGCTCAGAGAAATACTCCACAGAACATCCTGATTTAACTTATCAGGTGTTTGCAACAAATAGGCAAAAGTTGATGAATAACCTAATACGCTGGCAGGTATTGTGGCAAGTTGTGGGATATTTGCAGCCAGACACATAACGACAACAGCAACGGCTACGGTAATGGCAGCCATAGCTGGAAAACCAAGAATCGCTGTAGATGGAATATGGGTAAGCAAAATAGCCGTGATCCAGGCCATAAATACACCGAAAATTCCGCATACGATAGTGTTTATCAATGCTTCTTTGCTGGCACCCAGAAAAAAGTAAGCAGCCCATGCGATAGTCGCTGCCCATATAAAAAAGAAACCACTCAAAGGTCCTACTGCCAAAAATGTTGCAACTCCGGCCAGACCGCCAATACTTAAAGAGAGCGCTGTTAGTGAATCGAAAGAGAGTGCTTTTAGTTTATCCATAATATATATCCAAAAAAGATCACCTCACAATTAGTATTTAGGAGATTTCCTGCAAATAACATACCCTGCTTGCAGGTCTTTTTATTTGTTGACGACAAGTCAAAATAGTTGCGTAATCAGAGCTGCGAGCTTATTTTTTGTCGTGTAAATAAAAAATCCTGTAATATTTAGGTCTATTAATTCCTGGATATCACCTTAGCCAGACTTCACATTGAGGTGGTTCTATGAAATCCAACATTTTCGGTTAATCAAACGACCAAACAGATCTGACGGTATCAAGTATTATCGAATAATACTCAAAAGCACTCAAATCAGCGGCTGATTTTATACTTTACTGATGACATAGGTCAATTGATAAGACCGCATCCCGGCATGAGCACTTTAATAAACAAATTTCTCAAGATGATATCCGAGAATTAATATACCCAAGTAGCGTAGGATTTTTGTTTAATTACAAGGCGGAGAAATAAGTGCGTAGTTGGCTACGTAATTATTTTGACTACACAGTAAATGAATAAAAAGACCATCAAGCTGGGTATATTATTCTCAGAACATCACCTAAGTCCATCAAACAGTGTAGTAGGTATAAGCACGGTAAGCAGCAAAAGCAGAAAGCACAAGAAAAATGCTGCCACTAATTTTATGCAACAAGACCAAAGGAATCTTTTTTAAAATAGTACGACCGGCAAGAATACCCAAAGCCGATGTTGAAGCCAACGCCGTTGTCGATCCCAGCCATACCGCCAGTGGCGTCACAGTACTGCTTAAAGCAACAACTGCCAATTGTGTCTTGTCACCAAATTCAGCGACAGTAATCAATAAGAAAGTAGTCAAGAAAATACTATGACCACTTTTTTCCTTAACGTACTCATCATTTTCCTCCTCGTGCATTCGTAAGGAATGGATCCCAAAAACGGCAAACAGCAAAGCAACGGTTGCCGCGACACTATATTCTGGTAACCAACTGGCAATGGCGACACCAAAAACAACAGCCAGGGTATTTAAAAAGGCAAAAGCTGCGATAGCACCCAATAAAACCGGCATGGCTCTATGCCTGGATGCCAAGGTCATACAAACCAACTGACTTTTATCGCCAATTTCTGCGGCTGCAATCAGGGCAAAACTGGTCACAGCGGTGGTTGATAGCTCGGTAATATTACCGGTAGCCAATAACGATAAAAATCGCTCCAATGAAAATTGTTGCAAAATATTTTGAATATTATCCATTCTTGTCTCAGTCGTTTTAATGCGAACATCATGTTCCACAGCCTGCTATTTTTGGGCCAAGCTACAGCTATGAAGAGCGTAAAGTCCCTCGCAGCAAGCCTTGCAGAAAATGCCCTGATATCAGAAACAACGATAAAAAAGCTGTTTTGGATGTTTTTTAGTATCAGCCAAGCAGATTATCCAGAATCATCATAATGATAAAACCACCCATCAAGGCGAAGGTTGCGAAACGCGAGCGTCCCTTTGAATGCGTTTCAGGGATAATTTCTTCACTGATAACAAACAACATTGCACCGGCGGCAAAACCCATTGCAATCGGTAAAACAGGTTCAAAAACAGTCACCATAGTAATACCCAGTAAGCCACCAACAGGCTCAACCAAACCTGTTAAGGTAGCAATACCGATAGCTTTCCATTTATTGTAACCCAAACCAACCAATGGCAAGGCAACGGCTAAACCTTCAGGAATATTTTGCAAAGCGATGGCAATCGCTAAAACCAGACCATTTTTCATATCTCCGGTACCAAAACTGACACCTACCGACATGCCTTCAGGAAAATTATGGATAGTGATGGCAATGATAAATAGCCAGACTTTTTTTAAAGACGATAATTGAATATCTGAGATTGAATCAAAATGTACATGTGGCAACTGGCGATCTGCGTAATGCAAAAATACTGCCCCCACCATCATTCCCAGAGAAACAATATAAATGCCTTTACCCGGCCAGATTAAATTGCCATAAGTCATACCCGGCATCAATAGCGAAAAGGCAGTTGCAGCCAACATAACACCGGCAGCCGCACCCAACATACTATTAAATAAATTACGAGAAATATCCTTAAAAAACAAAGCCGGTAAAGCACCAACACCGGTAGCCAGGCCGGCTAAAATACTGGCCAGAAAACCGATAACAACCACTTTTCCTAAAAACAGGTATAACAAACCAAAAAACACCAATTGTGATACTAAAAACAGGCCTGCCAACGTTGCCCAGCGTTTAAGTGGCGGTAAAGCCTGCAACTTCTGATAATTTTCGCTATCTTTTATCTGCTCTACCTTAATTTCAAAATAGCTTTGTAATTTTGAAAGTGTTCTTGTTGTTATCGTCATTATTACTTACCTGTGTCAGCAGTTTTAGTTATTGCCTCGCATTATAGCCAAATACCAAATTTTTATGCTGTTATTATAATTGTCTAATATACAATTTAGGTTGGGCAAGCATCTTTTCTCTACACATTGCTTACACCGATCTAATCAAGAGATATGATGAAGCTCTTTGTTTATCGCCCTAACCCCTTGTAAATTAGAATAGTGAGTGAAGTTATTATACCTAGAACCATTGTTTATTGGTTTTTCTGTAGTAAGCTGACAAGTCTAAAATAATTCATGTCTCACATTTTTGTCGATAAATTAAAGTCCCATCAGCGCGCCTATTTCATATCAGACGTTATCAAGCACCCACTCACATCTCATAAACCATGAACCTAAAACTAACAGATAAAACAGCTTTTATTTCGGGCTCTACCAAGGGTATCGGCTTTTCCATTGCCAGCCAACTAGCCTCGGAAGGAGCGCATGTCATTGTCAACGGGCGTTCGAATGAAGCGGTCGACAACGCCTTAAAACAAATTCGACAGACTGTGCCGGAAGCAAAAATCGAAGGCTTTGTTGGTGACTTTTCCAAAGCAGAAACAATCGAAGCTCTACTCTTGCACTTCCCTGCTGTGGATATTCTCGTCAACAATCTCGGCATTTTTGAACCCAAACCTTTCGAGGAAATTCCTGATGAAGATTGGCTGCGATTTTTTGAGGTCAACGTACTCAGTGGTGTGCGTCTTAGCCGCGCTTATATTTCCGGCATGAAGCAAAAAAATTGGGGACGGATTATTTTTATCAGTAGCGAAAGTGCTATTCAAATTCCTGCGGAAATGATTCATTACGGTACTACAAAGACAGCTCAGCTCGCTCTTTCACGTGGCTTGGCCGAGTCTTGTGCCGGAACCGGGGTTACTGTTAATGCCATTCTTCCCGGGCCGACTCGAACAGCTGGCGTTGAAGATTTTGTGACGCAACTCAGTGGCGGACTTGAATTCGCTGATTTTGAAAAGGAATTTGTTGAAAGCGCACGACCCAGTTCGCTGATCAAACGATTCGCAACGCCTGATGAGGTCGCCAGTTTGGTGACATTTGTTTGCAGTCCCGTTGCCTCAGCTATCACCGGTGCCGCTTTACGGGTAGATGGCGGCATTGTACGTTCGTGTTTTTAACAACAGTGCAATTTATAAAAAAACCTATTAATTAAGGCATTTAATGAAAACTATTTTAATCACCGGCAGTAATTCTGACATCGGTATTGCCGTAGCAAAAGCACTTGCCGATCACTCGGTAAACCTGGCATTACAATATTATTCCAATCAGACTAAAGCCGAATCGCTAAAAGAATGGCTGGATAATAAAAATATCAATAACAAGCTGTTTCAAGCGGATCTGACTCAAGCATCATCAGCTAAAAATTTGATTCAAAACACCTTGAAAGAATTTGGCAACATCGATGTACTTATTAATGTCATTGGACCTTTTGTCTATAAAGATATCTTGACCGTATCGCCACAGGAATGGGAGCAAGATATCCAATCCAATTTAAGCACTTGTTTTAACACCTGCCATTACGCGCTGGAAACACTAAAAAAAAACCAAGGTCATATTATCAACTTCGCTTTTTCCGGGGTAGAAAGCATTAAAGCCCGGCCAATGTCAGCAGGTTATTGCGCCGCAAAAACAGGTGTTGCCGTCTTAACAAAAAGCCTGGCTACCGCTTTGGCGCCTTTTAAAGTAAGAGTCAACGCAATCTGTCCAGGCCTGGTCGAAGAAGGCAACATATCCATTGAAGAGCGTCAAAATATGGCTGAACAAATTCCCTACGGTCGCCCTGTCTATCCCGATGAAATAGGAAAAACCGTCAAATGGCTGATTTTTGACAGCCCTGAAGCGATGACCGGATCATTTCTTACGGTTTCCGGAGGATGGGAATATTAATTACTGATGTTATTCGGTATTAACAAGAAAATGATAATCTTTGGGAACAACAGTAATACCACACTGGCAAGCATCGGGCTCGTGCCGAAACTCAATACGTGGCAAATGCTCGGGTAATGGCTGGCGTCCAGCGCGGGGCCGTTTAGGTTTACAATCGTTGTCGACCGGCACAGTGGCGCTTAACTGTTCAAGTGCCGCCTCAGCAGCGGCGACGTCTTCGTTCCAAGACTCCTCAAACAGACCCTTTTGTAGCTGACTAAAGGCTTCGGTTTTAGCGCCGTATCTGATCCTGCGTAGGTAGGATAAGCTCGTAAGTTAATGCTTGGATTTTATCTTCTTTGCTTTGAAGCTCAACTGTTTTACGTTAAATTTCTTGCGCATCTTTCTTAGTCTGTTCGAGCAGCGCACGAACCATTTCTGCCACCTGGGTTTTAGAGGCGGTTTCGAGGTCAAACTGTTCAAACTGGCTAAGTGATTTCATGGTGATATTATAACAAAAAAACCATGAAAGCCTTGTTATTACTGGGCTAAAGCGAAAAAATAGCTTACTGAAGAGTTATCGTTTACATCTGTAAATCTGCTGGCAGGATGGCCGACAAGCGCTGCCAGTTCACCCCGGCAATTAACCATTGCCATTGCTCAAACGTCACCGAAAAACAGGTGTCTGTAGACTTTGGTCAAACGAAACCACCTACATGTAAACGACGTTGACACAGCCACACGCCAGTAGCATCCCAGAGCAACACTTTGATGCGATTACCGGGGCGATTGCGGAACACGATGGCGACACCTGAGCAAGGCACCTTACACAAAGCTTCTTGGGCAATCATCGACAAGCCATCAATGCCACGCAGCATGTCCACGGGCTCGACTGCCAACCAAATAGCCATAGGATCTGTTATTAACCCAGGCATTGTAATAGCTCCGCAAGCCAGCGCGGCGAGGCGTTAACAGGCAGCTCCAATGAGAGTCCATTGGCTAACCGTAGTCGTAAGGGTTCATTTATCGCCGGCGGAGTTGTAATCGGTTGTGTAACGTCGATTGCAATCAACGAAGGTGCCATTGCTTGGGAAAGTGCTTGATAATTGCTAAACCATCTTGAAAACGTTTTTTTATTCAATGCATGTGTTTGGCAATAAGCTGTTTGCGAGGAACCACACGCTTGCCATGTTTTTATATGTTTTAGTTGCTGTTCAGTTAATGCCATGAGATATCCTCAGAAAAAAACTGAAGGATACCAGTGCATTTAGAATGTTTTAAGATGGTGGCGCTACGCGCTTACATTACAATCATACCGGCATCGTTCATAAGTCGGGCGACTTCGGTAATACGACGAATATTCTCTGTACGATTTTCATTGGAGAAACCGAGATTTTTATTTAGCCCATGACGGATGTTGTCGCCATCCAGTACATAGCAAGTACGACCTTCAGCGAACAGTGCTTTTTCAAGCGCAAAAGCCAAAGTGGATTTTCCTGCAGCACTAAGCCCTGTAAGCCAAATTGTGAGCGCTTTATTGACCCAATAAAAACTCTCTATCTTCACTGCTTACATGCCCGCCGTGCCAAACCACGTTACCTGAATTCTCTGTCATTCAATTACCTGCTTTGTATTTTTTCAGCCCAACACCGTTAGAATGATTTTCGGTCAAAGAAAAATCATCATATTTGCCGTCAGTGATACCATGCAACAGACACATCGAGTTCATCTGCCATAGAAAAAGATGGTAACAATGCGTCATCATTATTCTTACTTCAAACTATATTACTGCTATTTACGATCATTTCCGCGAACGCGAACGAGCTGGTAAAGGCAGGAGAAATTGCATTAAGTACGTGGGTAGAATGATCAGTATGCTGAAAAATATAATCCATTTCCAACTTCCCTTCACGCAAATTGACAAGCTGTGGACGAATACCTGCTTTAGGAGTTGGGATCATATCCTCAGAAGTAATCGATAGAAGCAAACGCTGCGCAGCCAAAACGAAATTGTGTTTCATGTACTTGGCTAACTCCATATGCGCCATGCGACGAAAGTTATATCGATTACCTAAGTACATTCCAGCCAAACGATAGCCAACATCAATGGCTTCCAACGGTCTAATGCCTTGAATCAATCCATAATTCTCACGGCCAAGCGCAGGTATGGCAGTGGGTCCGACATACACATCTCCGCTGATAACACGGGTTAAATGGACGCCCAAAAAAGGCAGTTCGATATCCGGAACCGGGTAAATATTGGCACGAACCAAGTGTTCAGCTTCCGGCCTCAGCTTCCAGTAAATACCCTTAAAAGGCACCAGTGCATAGTCAGAGGCCAGGCCAAAGCTTTTAGCCACAACATCAGCGTAAGCTCCCGCACAATTAAAAAGATAACCAAAAGAAAGTTTCCCTTGGTCGGTAACCACTTCACCAGATCGACCCAGCTTTCTAAAACCATGACGCCATAGAAATTGAACACCCTGTTGCTCAAGTAGAACCGTTAACTGATTGACCACCGCGCGACTATCTATTACTGCCGTGTCTGGCGAATAAATCGCTGCCAGTCCCGGAACTGCATACGGTTCGATTTCATGCAGCTCTTTTTCATCAATGCGCCAAGCGCGTATCCCGTTTTCATTGGCATTGCGTAGCAGACGCTTTACCGTTGGCAAATCCTTCTCGGACGTAGCCACGATTACCTTGCCGGATTTCGAGCAGGGAATACCGTGTTCTTGAGCAAAAGCCATCATCCTCGCGGCACCAACACTACAAACCTTGGCTTTGAGCGTGTCACTGCTGTAGTAAATACCACTATGCAACACACCACTATTACGACCGCTTGCGTGTAAACCTGAATTGGCTTCCTTGTCCAAGACACCTATTTTTGCAGATGGAAAGCGCATTTTAAGCTCGTGCGCAACGGTCAAGCCGACAATACCTGCACCCACTATCAAATAATCATAAGAATTTTCATTCATTTACTTTTCTCGTAAGACGTAGCGGCGACAAATTAACGAAGGTGAAACAGTATTTCATTAATCGTAAGTAAACAATCAAGTTGTAAATCCGGTTGAGGAGATACGACTATGTGCGGTGGTGCCATTAATACGACCTTGCCTACCTTTGCGGTGCGTGCAGCAATCATGTCAGAAGCTTTGTCCCCCACCAGAATCGAGTCCTCAAGCGATAGTCCCAGATCATCCCTGGCACGCAGAATCATCCCTGGATTGGGCTTGCGATCGAAGGAATCTGCTTTGTATTTTCCGATACCGTGTTCAGCATGATAGGGGCAAAAATACACGCCAGAAATGTTGACACCTTCTTCTGAAAAACGCTCACACATCCAATCCGACAATTCACAAAACTGATCTTCAGTATAGTAGCCACGCCCTATTCCTGCCTGATTTGTCACCACTACAATCGCCATGCCTACTGCTATAGCACTACGGCAAAGATCGAATATACCGTCAATAAACATAAAATCGTTAATGCGATAAACATAGTTCGTCTCCACATTAATGACACCGTCACGATCAAGGAACAGCGCTCCGCGTTTGTTACCCACTGTAAATCACTAGAACTATAATTGTTATGCTAACGCACAAACGGCCACAGCATTCCCCGTCCGGCCATATATCTACCGATAAACCATACCCAAAGATAAGCTCTCCAACGGAAAGGTAAGCCACAGTCAAATAAAAGCTTGCGAGTAAATTCTGCAATGGCCTTAAACAGTGTCTCAGGAACCTTTTCTATTTTGCCGCTTTCAGGACAGTATAAAACCTCAGGTTCTTCGCCACGTAAAACTTGCAACAACCGAGTAGCCACTTTTTTGCGAGAATTGATTAATGCCAAAAAAGTGTGATCATCGGCAAAACGGCCACGCTTTTGATAGGTATCATCAAAAAGAGCTTTTCCGGTTCGATAATGCAAATGTTCAAAAATAACATCGTCCAGGTAATAAAGTCGATCAAATCCAGCATATTGAAGGCGTTTAAAGATATCAAATAAATGGTAGTCAATAAATGCACCTTGATATTCTTTAGGATAAGGCTCTAACAACAGTTCGCAGGTGCGCCGTGACAAAATCGGGAATGTACAAAGGTTACCCTTCTTAAAAAGATCATTACCGTAGGCCAGATAAATTTTGTCGGGAACACTTGCGTGCAAGTTTATAATCCGGATATCCCAGTCTTGTGTACCGATCACCATATCATCGTTAACAAGGATGATAATGTCACCCCGTGCCTTTTCCAGACAAGCCGAGTTATAACAACCCATTGACATACGCGGCCCAATGATAGTAACAACGGAAACATCGTCACTACCAAGATGATGACTGTCGGTATCATCCTCATCTATATAGAGAATAATCTCAACCTGAATCAAGTCATTAGTATGGGTTACCAGGCTTTTAATAAACCGATCGACCAAAGTGGGGCGATCTCGCGTAGGCATTAAGAGCGAAACAAAAGGATGTGTCATTTATTCGGCCCCACGCTGTAGGCCACTGTCATTAAGTTAAGCCGAGATAACGAAGCTTTTCTTAACTTAATGGCAGTGTCTGTGCAGATGCCTACAATGCTGATAATGGGGTTGTGCTTTATCAACTTACCTTCCTGCTAAAAAATATCATTGGTACACCCCTGTTTTATGGCTGCCAAATTAAGGCGTGCCAAAGTTAATAGATTGTGACATGTGGAGCGCAAGCCCTGCTTGCGAACAGGCAAAGCCTATACTTCTGTTTTGTCCCGCTTTATAGCCCAAGATTTTTTGCAATTTCAAGTAAAATCGCCAAAATATCATCAACTATCATAGTTATTTCACTATCCCGTAATAGTTATAAGCTACGGTCAAAGTATAGTAGGACAAAAAAACAATATCGTTCGACAGACATTACAGTATCTTTCTAAAATACTCGATTGTCTTTACCAAGCCATCGTCCAGCTTAATAGTAGGAGACCAGCCAAGCTTCTCACGAGCGAGTGTAATGTCTGGTTGCCTTTGCTTAGGGTCATCCATAGGCAACGGTTCATATATAACTTTACTCCCGCTTTCAGGAATGAGCTGCAATATTCTTTCTGCCAACTGCTTGATAGTAAACTCATTTGGATTTCCCATATTGACAGGGCCAGTAAAGCCAACTTCGCTAGCCATCATTCTTACCATTCCCTCTATAAGATCGTCTACATACTGAAAGCTGCGTGTTTGTGAACCATCACCGTAAAGCGTAATGTCCTTATTTTGTAGTGCCTGGACAATAAAATTAGAGACTACCCGACCATCACACGGATGCATGCGGGTGCCATAGGTATTGAAGATACGGATTACTTTAATATCCAACTTGTGCTGCCGATGATAGTCAAAAAATAGCGTTTCAGCACACCGCTTTCCTTCGTCATAACACGCCCGCAGCCCAATCGTATTAACTCTTCCCCAATAGCTTTCTGTTTGAGGATGTATTTCCGGATCACCATACACTTCAGATGTTGAAGCCTGCAATATTTTTGCATGAATACGCTTGGCAAGGCCGAGCATATTAATCGCACCATGAACACTAGTCTTGGTGGTCTGGACGGGATCGTGCTGATAATGAATGGGTGATGCGGGACAAGCCAAATTGTAGATTTGATCCACTTCAACAAAAAGGGGAAAAGTAATGTCATGTCTTAACAACTCAAATCTTGGATGCCCAAACAAATGCTCCACATTTTTTTTGCGCCCCGTAAAAAAATTATCGGCACAAAGAACCTCATGGCCGTCAGCAATCAGTCGATCACATAAATGTGATCCGACAAAACCGGCACCACCCGTGACTAAAATACGTAAGTTATTCATGCGACATTATCCTTTTTATTTTTTATTTTTTATTTTTTATTTTTTATTTATCTTACTTTCAAATATTATTTGGATTTTCGTGAAATGTAGTGTTTTATATTTAATACGGAAGCCTCTGCAATCACCTTTATGTAAAAAGACGCTTGACGACTAAACAGCTTATGGAATATTTAATCCGGGCAGTTTTTTCCGGGAATCACTTTTGTGGCATGGATATCCAGTTCTCGTAGATACACCCCAGAACCCACTTTCGGGTGATGATTACACAAATCTTCTTTAGAGTACCTACTCCAAATAAAGGGCTCTGAAGAGCAGAATGTTTAGGTTGCATAACCACAGTGTAGCTATCGAGGCCTGATGACACCGAAACTTTCTCAGAAAAAACCCCGTTACTGTTTACTAGTCGTGCAGGTAATTAAGTCCATGTTTAGGGATTTTTATTTGGTTGTGATGTAGCTATCAGCCTTACATCTTTCATGTGTTCCGCCATGAGCCTTACCAACACTAAATTTAGGCAGACTGGCTGCGAAAAAGTACATGCCGCAAAAGGATCTGGATCATTTTCTTTTGATCCCCATGCAGTAGCGTCACAGACTCCGGATAATGTGGCGGACTGACCGAATGCCAACCGGGTTGCACTGAAGCGAAGAGACCTTGTGGCCCTAACTCATCTTTTTGTGAGCTGGCAGTGACTTTGTAGTCTTTTATTTTTGTGCTGGAAATGTCTATGGCGGAACGAGGCCAAAGAAGTTTGGTGGAATCATTTGAGTCACCACAACCTGTGGCCGCCACCAAAACAAAAGCTGAGGCAAGTAAGTATCTTATTTTCATGTTGATCTCCAATGTTATTAAAGCTTGGTTTTAAATATCCAAGTGCAATGAACTTCATACTTGAAACTAAGGTTGTAAAAATCAAAATTATTGCCTCAATTTGGCTAGCATTAAC
This sequence comes from Methylobacter sp. S3L5C, assembly GCF_022788635.1. Taxonomy (NCBI): domain Bacteria; kingdom Pseudomonadati; phylum Pseudomonadota; class Gammaproteobacteria; order Methylococcales; family Methylococcaceae; genus Methylobacter; species Methylobacter sp. S3L5C. Next base: position 3,388,077 of record NZ_CP076024.1, read on the forward strand.
TAATCCGTTGACCAACGATTAAAATCCATACCCGACTAACCAATTGCATGCTTAACTAGCAAAACATCGTAATCAATCTTTACGTCGTAATCTGGACTGAGTACAATTTCATCTAGTATTGATAACCCAAGGTCGACATCCCCTCGCAAAACATGAAAATGCGCTCGAGCCGCCAAAACACATAACTTATACCAGCCTTTTAAATGGCTTGAAGCAGAAATCATAAGCGCGTCTCCTTCGTTTACGCTAAGTAAATTGTAGAAATTTTTGCCTAGCACGCCTTTGGGAATTTTACGTATTAGCCGAAAACACACGCTACTATCATCAGGAGAATCTACCAACTCGAAATAACTCGATAGAGACTCTTGAATCGCGTGAATCCATGGGCATTCTGCAGAAATAAAATCTTGATGAATGACAATTGAGTGACCAGGAATTAATGCTGGATAGAACTCGTTCACAATGCGTTCCATAGTTTCTGGACTTTTGGCTACGTCCACAAACAAAATTTCGATTGGGCTATCATTCCATGTTGCTTCGCAAATATTGCCCTTATGCGGTACAACTAATCTACTCAAGGTACCAAGGTTTTCCAGGAAAACCCCCGAAATATCCTCTAAATGACTAAAACTCTTCCCCGGGAAAAAACGACCCCAGTCGTCCCAAAATTGCCATAAATCATAGGAATGAATAACTGGTTCAGAAGATTTATGCCCTCCCTCATCCAAACCCAATGCTAAAGAGTAAGTACTGCCTCCAGCAAGCGGCCCAAGATCTACAATTGCGCCACAATTTGTAAAATATTCCTTAACCAGCCAATACAAATATCTGCTTTCATCTTCAGAAATCATTGACCCAATAGGGTTGATCTCCGATATTGGCTTTGTGCTTGTTCGCCACGGCAAAAGCCCATTGCTTGAAAGTATTTCAGGATGTACTAGTTTAAAATGTTCCATATATTGCCTTTGTTTTTCTAGGATGACGCACGCTGTATGTATACAGCGAACTTTTCTTTAGTAAAGCACTACGATGCCAAAATACAACTATCGAATTCGCTGACCAGCTATTTCAAAGCCATGCTGGACTAACCAGTTTGGATCATAGTCACTCAGTTCGGCAATAATATCGGCCGTCAAAAGATCTTTCCCTTCATAGGAAATAGAGAAGGAAATTTCCTTAATATCCTGGCGAGCCCTTAAAGTATCAAGGTCATATTGATCTAATAATAAGCCATTGATGTGCCGACGAGACAGCATGGAGTTGATATAGTCTTCAGCTGATACTGCCATATCTTCTTTAATGCGATCTGCCGCGCCGGTAGTTTCGGCATAGCGGAGAATCTGGTCGGGTGTCTTACGCAAATGTATCCAGGGATATTCCCCAAAATAGTTAAACATGTGATGACCAAATGGCGAATGATAAAGTGGCCCCGCCTGGATATAGAAATACCCGCCGACTTTTACCAACCGGATGATCTCATCAAACACGGCTTGCGGATCAGAAATATGTTCGAAGGTGGCAATCGAATAAACCATATCGAAACTTTCATCCGGGAAAGGTAAATTCTGTGCATCCCGGCAAAAATATTTAATCCTGGCATCTGGAAAGTTGCAGCCAGCGGTTTGCATCACATCAACGCCGATTACTTGCTTGGCTCCCAAATTCACCATGTATTCACAGACCAGGCCATCACCACATCCCACTTCAAGAACCGTTTGATTCTTGGGTAATGGCAGATGATTGAACAAACACGTCAGGTAATGCTTGTTGTAGATTAATCTATGTGCGTTCTCACCGGTGAGTGCGTGCCGCTGACCGGTATTCGTTAAAATTTCTACAGTATTGGCAAGGAGTGTTGCGGCTTGCTCGATTACGCTCTGAGACCAGGCACCATCCACCGCGATAGGCAAAACCACCTGATCGAAGCCGCTTTCCTTAAGAAGTAAGGCTACCTCTTCTTTGCTAGCAGCCACAATGGCATCAGCCAGAATAGGTAAAGCTTGACCTGCCACAACTATTTTACTGATGCCGTCAGGCTTTGCAGTAGGCTTCTCCACAAGTAAAGTAAAAACCTCTCCAGGTCTGGCAGATAAGATTAATTGATCCAGTTGGTCATTATCGGTAATACCGAAAATCAGTGTCTGCAATTGTTCGCCTAGTGCTAATTTTTGATGCCGATCTATCTCTATCTTTAATTGACTGACGCTGTGGGCATTAAGGCACACACTATATTCGTTGTTTACAAACTTGTCGTAATCAAAAGGTACCTCTGCGATAGGAATGGCGAAGTAAGTATGCTCGAACCGCGTAATAGTGAATCCCTTGAAATTCGAAAACAATTCTACGGGATCTTTTTTTTCTAAAGCTGCCTTCACCTCATCTGCTGACAGCCCCCAAAATATATCGGCATCAGAATCGTTAGCCCGTATTCTCGAACGTGCAAAAAAGGATGCATCACGTTGAAAGATCGTGAAATTCCGATAATCCTCATCGACCATGATAGTTTCGCCGCCCGTCGAGAGTTTCGCCATTAGAATCGGGACTTTGTATTCATGATCAGATTGGTGGGAGACGGACTTGTTAGCTTGTTGTCTTACAGCATTGCGCAGGAATTTTACTATTCGCAATTCTCGTGAATAGTCCGACTGGTCTATCTTGATCCAGAAAGCCCGAAACAAATGCTTGGTTATTGGAGTATTTTTAGTTATATGAATAGCCGATTTCGCTGTAATTCGAGCCAGTCGTTTTACTAAAGGAACTGGTTTTAATCTTTTGATAAAGTTGTAGCGAACAACTCTATTAGCCCCTCTTGTCAACAAAGCCCCACAATCATACTGGGTTAAAACAGACTCTTGGTATTGATCATCGATAATCAAGAGCGCACCCGAAATATTGCCCATTATCAGGGTTCGTAATTCATCAATCGTGTTTGCAGACAAAATACCAGGCAATTCACGGTCGGCTTGCACTGTAATATTTAGCGTGCCTAATCTCTGTGGTGCTCCCCAAAATCTATTCATGTAGCTGATAATGTTATGTCCATGAAATCCACTCTCAACAAGAGTGACCTCATACAGGGATACCAACTGGTTGTTGCCGCCGGACAAACAGACAACATCGATATCCTTTATACGATTGACATTCCACACTGGATTATCCTGTGGAAAACCGTATAGATTGCTTTGATAAGCGTAAACCACCCATTCCCCCCAATACCGTGGGAAGCACTCGAGTAATATGGCTAATTGGGCAGATTCTACGCTGTCAGAAGTTGTAGTGATAAACTGTTGACTATTAATAACAAGTTGCTTGGCGTAGTCGATAAGCGCGGGATAAGCATTGAGTTTTTCTGCAATAGCGAATGCTTTAAGCTTTAGCTCATCCGCTGACAAGCTACTCTTAATGAGCGTATCAATCTCTTCTTGCAAGTCTAATTGGGCAAGAATCGTTGGTTCACGATTCCAGATAGTTGTCTTAAGGCGCTGCCAACGCCCCGTATCCCGCCAAGCTTTAATGAAGATGGCACGCTGCTGTTCAAACTTTGTTCCTGCACTTTCTGAGTTGTGCGCCAGAGTCCCTCCGCCCACATGGGTAAGAAGAACTTCAGGTGTGCAAATTAACCGGTAGCCCGCCTCCCATACTGCAAACCCATAGGCAATATCCAGAAAATATTTTGAGTAAATCTCCTCAACTTTAATATGCCCTATTTTGTTTAGATCCAAAAGCATGACTGCACTGCAAATACTCTGTACGGCTACCGGTCGGTTATGCATCTCAAAAACGTGAGTGTGATGTCCTGAGTCATCCGGGTTCATTACGATGCCGGCGTATGAGAATTGCCCCTTTGCATTTTTATGGCATGGTGTTACCAGGGCAGTTTCATCGTCTATGCATTTCAGCAGACCATCAAGCCAATCTTCTTCAACGAACACATCGTCGTCCATCAATACAAGGTAATCCGTCCGACACATATCAATCAGCCGATTCATCTCCCGAGAGTGATTAAAATTCCCTGCGCCATTGTTATCAATCACAACAAGATCGAAGTTGGTTGTATAGCGTTTGACGCTATCAATGCAGCGTTGTGCCATCGGCGACATTAGGTTTGCAGAGACTACACCAACAGTGACTCGCGTATTGGCACTGGATAGCCTGGCTTCGGTTCCCATGTGCCTTACATATTCTGCCTGCCGTAGTCCTGCCCAATCGGTTAACGCTTCTACACGCCGCTGCCAAATTCCGTTATTGGCCTGCGTACGTCGACTCATTATGTAGCCCATTAATTGGCCAACCAGATGAGCTCTTTTCTCCTGCATTCCCTCAAAAAGAATGGTATCGAGCTTGTGGATTTCTTCATTTGGCTTGTATGATTCTGGGCCTCTAATTCCAACCTCTCTATTCAGGTGTTCGAACACAACATCAGGGAGGTAGATGATTCGTCGTTGCCCCAAACTTCCCAGTAAATCAAAAATATTATAAATGTGGTCGTCTATGCGATAGCGCAGAAAGGCTTCTGGACAAATGCCATTGGCGTAATCACAAAAAACGCGACTGACTAAGGGAAAAGTACAAAGCTTGTCTTCAAATATTTTGTCATTGGTATGGATTAAAACAATTCCATCCGGAAAGTTATCAGCGACAGCCCGAATTTTAATATCCCACCCCTGAGTACCAGCCAGGACATCATCGTTAAGAAGCATTACATAATCCCCAATGGATACTTGATAGCCTGCCATGTTCAGGGCACCCATTGACTGTCCAACTGGTACGACAACCATTTTGGTATTCAGCTTAGAATGGCGATAGTTGGCGGTCTCCTGATCATCACTATCGGCAACGATAATAACTTCGATATCTTCCGGATTTGCAACTGTGTTATACAAACTATTGAGACATCGAGCCAGACCAACCGGTCGATTACGACTAGGTATAATAATTGAAAGAAACAAATCATCTTGTTTTGATGAGGGATTTAATGTCATGGCTGCTTTAATTTTCACGTTGCCCCCATTTTTTTGTCAAAATTATTTTGCCAAACATGCTCTGCGATATAACAGCTAATTGTTGAGCAGATTCTTCTACTTTTTGCCTTAAAAAGACTGAACTCTCAGCTTGTCGGGTTTCTGATTGTTCTACGAAACGCTTCAGGGTATCCTCAGCGTCCTTGACTTGCTGCTGTAGCGATGCATTACTTTCAGATTGTCGGGACTCTGACTGGTCTTCGTAACGCCTCAAACTATCCTCAACTTCTTTAAGTTGTTGCTGTAGTGATGCATTACTTTCAGCTTGTCGGGTTTCTGATTGTTCTACGAAACGCTTCAGGGTATCCTCAGCGTCCTTGATTTGCTGCTGTAGCGATGCATTACTTTCAGCTTGTCGGGACTCTGATTCGCCCAACTTCTTCCGTAACGCAATTCCGACAATTACTTCATCTGTATTTGTACCAGTTAGAATTCGTTCGGGGCCCAGTTGTTCAAGAAGCAAAAGCATACCTAAGCGAACATCAATCGGGCCAGAAGTTTGATGGATTCCAATAACTTGGCCTTTAAAAGAAACCAGGTTGTAGCCCTCATAAGAACCAATTATAGTCGGCGTATCATTAGACTCAGCCTCTGACTGATCTTCATAATGCTTCAATCGATCCTCAACTTTTTTAAGTCGCTGTTGTAAATCTGCATTACTTTCAGCTTGTCGGATCTCTGACTCTCCCAACTTTTTTCGTAACGCAATTCCGACAATTACTTCATCTGCATTTGTACCTGTTTGAATTTGTTCGGGACCCAGTTGTTCAATAAGCAAAGGCATACCTAAGCGAACATTAATCGGGCCAGAAGTCTGAGGGATTCCAATAACTTGGTCTTTGAAAGAAACCAGGTTGTAACCCTCATAAGAACCAATTATAGTCGGCGTATCATTAGACTCAGCCTCTAACTGATCTTCGTAATGCTTCAATCGATCCTCAACTTCTTTAAGTCGCTGTTGTAGATCTGCATTACTTTGAGCTTGTCGGGTCTCTGACTCTACCAATTTTTTGCGTAACGCAATTCCAACAATTACTTCATCTGCATTTGTACCTGTTTGAATTCGTTCGGGATCCAGTTGTTCAATAAGCAAAGGCATACCTAAGCGAACATCAATCGGGCCAGAAGTTTGATGGATTCCAATAACTTGACCTTTAAAAGAAACCAGGTTGTAGCCCTCGTAAGAACCAATGATAGTTGGCGTGTCATCATGGGTATTGACTAGGGGAACTGTCACCTCTGGATTTAAAATGGTATCTAGTTTTTTATTGAGTTCGACAATAGAGTCAGCAATAAAAATAACTGGAGAAATATCAAAGTTAAATGAAACAGACTCAAAAATTTGTTTTGGATCAAGATGTATCGCTATAGCAATATATCTTGATCCAAATTCATGGATACGAAATTTACCATCATTTTCAATTAGTCGCAAAGAAGGTGATTCGTCAATTGCGCATTGTATATGTGCAGGTAAATTAACGGCTGCTAAATCAAGCACAATTTTCTCAGCCATTCCAGAAACCCAACGGATAGCCCAATAGCCCTGCCATGCTGATACCTCGCCTAATTCTTCAGCTACTGCTGCTGTAACACCAGGATGGAAGAAATGCCCACTGCTGTCACAGTTCGTGTAATCCAATCCGGTTTCTAATGATTGAAGAAGTGCTTGAGATGATAGCTCATTTGCCTGGATTTCAAGATCGTCACCACAAATAATGCCACCTTCCAGAATCAATCGCTTAGTCTCACGAATATCTGATATTACATTTGTATAGAGATGGGAACCGTCAATATAAATTAGGTGATACGTGTTATCGTTTAATTTTGGCAAAGTATCTTGCGCAGAACCACGTCTAATAATAACCTGATCTAAAATGCCTTCAGCACGAAGATTATGTAAAAATAGGGCATAAATATCCTCGGATGCTGCTGCTTCATTCATCAATCGATAATGATCGTTCGTTTCGCAAGCGAGATCGAAGTATGGTATCCATTGATCAACACAATCGATAGTGACAGTTCGACCCATTGCAACAAAGGCTTTAACCCAAGTAATTGCTGAAGCTCCTGCCCATGAGCCAATTTCGAGAATGCGAATCGGCCCTTCGAACATTTCACACACCAGCTCAACTGTGGGTCGAAAAAAAAGGTGGCGTTCAGGTGGGCCCTGTAACGCAGCCAATTCTGATCCAAGATAAACCTTACCTCTGAGTACACATTTAGCAAATCTAGTTATATCTCTCAAGTATATAATCTCCTATTTATTATTCAGTGCAATCAGTGCGTCCTGAAGGCTATTAAAAATTACTATATCTCCTTGCTGTTGGAACAACTTGAGTTGATCAGAAGATATTGTACGCAAATCAAAGTGACCCAAGTCCACACGAGCACTAAAGAACTTGTCTCTATAAAAAACAATATTCCAACCAAAGTATGACTCCCTCAGTAATAACAGATCATGATGGTGTTTATCTCCGTGACAAAGTGCGTACAAACGGTTGTCGACGACATTATTATTTAATATTGCTGAACTTATCGCCTCTACCAAATAGTATCCATATCCAACACCTTGCTGTTTAAAGGCTATTACATCTTTAAGGTGCTTGAACTCCCTGATAATTTGCTTAGAGCCGCAAATGTAATAGCCATCAACAACAAATATTGATTTGTCATCACATAAATCGTATGCAAGTGCAACGTTATTAGTGTTTATGGACGTATCAAATTCAAGCCAACCAGGTAAATCAATATCCAAAAATATTGTATTCAAAAATTCACCAAGTTTTCGAATACGAGGAGTAAACAATGCTGGATATATCCTATCAATAGTTTCTTGGATATAACTGTCTTCCCATGTATGGTTAATACGCTCAATATGCAATAAATCCAAATTGACCGAAAGCCCTAAAAATTGCATTACTCGATCAAGAAAAGTATTGACGTCAATTTGCAGGTCATCATAAAACAATATGAGAAACTGTTCTTTTGGAAAAACTGTAAGCCACCGACTTAGATTCTCAGCGTAATCGCTGGCAACAACAGGTCCGTCTGACAGCACATAAGACAATATCTCACTTTCTGTACAGTTTTCCCGGTTACGAAAAGTATGTTTCCAATCAGACGCGAGCCTTTTTCTGGGTTCCCGAAGGATGTATATTAACTTCAACTGGGGATTCATGTCGTAGATAAGCCGAATCCGAGAAAGTGGTAAACTGGCGTATGAAGGCGTCGCTTCCCCTTTGACTTGCCCTATTCCTCCTATGAATTGATTCAGATAGCTTCTGTAATCGAAGTTGAGTATATTCGATGAGAAAAACTTAAGTTCCTTATGCTCAGCAACGAAAGCGTTAGATACCTGTTTTATTATTTCGCTAAGAAACGTTGTTCCAGATCTCGGTGCACCTATAATCATGAAATCTGGAATCAGATTTGGATTAAAAATATCGCTTAGGATGTCTTGTTTAACATTATCTTCGCAGCTTTGGTATGTGTCACGATCGACGATAAATTTATCAAAATCCATGATGTACTAAAACATTCAAATTTGATTTCTCCAATGGAATTTCCAAGAACGATGCCGAGATATCTAGTATCCCCATAAATGTATAATCCTTCTGGTTCTTTATAGTAAAGTGAATAATTGATCGCCGCACTTCCATTACAATCCCTCCAGGTGAACCATCGATTTCTCCAACACCGAGGTCAATAAAATAGTCACCATGATTTAACGGTAACCGAAAATCAAATCGATAAAGACGGCTTTCACCTTTTAATGAGGTTGCCACATGGGTTTTTGCCAAAAAAGTATTAATGCCATAAATCGTAATTCCTGCTAATGTCTTCAACTCGAACCCAACAACCGGTGCGTAAACTGTTCTGTCGTAGCGCACTTTAATATATAAAGAAATCTCATCGCCACCTACAATATTTGTTTTATTTTTTTCTCCTGAAATAATTATTAGGTAATCAATTATTGCCGCACCACCATTCGCAACTATTACTTCTTTGTCATTATAAAAACGCCGTAACAGGCATTCATCTTTATTGGACTTGGCACAAAAAAGATGATCTATATCAGAATCTATAGGTGCCTCAGAAATCAAATGATCTATCACAGGCATTAGTCTGTTGACCTGTGTAACGAACATGAGTTGTAGATATTTATCTACAATATTTTTAGGTTCACCTGCCGCATACAGCCGATGCTTCTCAAGTAATATTGCGTAATCACATAATGCAGTGATGGCATCTACGCTATGAGAAACAAAGAGGATCGTTTTACCCGATTTCTTAAATTCGTGCATCCTTGCGTAGCAACTCTCTTGGAAGCGGGCATCTCCGACGGCTAATGCCTCGTCAATAATTAATATGTCTGGATCAATGCTAGTAGCAGCAGCAAATGCTACCCGTACAAACATTCCTGAAGAGTATATTTTCACAGGCTGATCGAAGAATTCCCCTATATCAGCGAATTTTTCGATTTCAGGAAGTTTTTTATCAATTTCCTTGCTGGAAAAACCCATCACTTGAGCTTGAAATATCACATTTTCACGGCCCGTGAATTCTGGATTAAATCCCGCACCGAGTTCGAGTAACGCGGATATACGACCGTTGACGATCACTTCTCCGCTAGTCGGTTGCATGATACCGGCGATAATCTGCAAGAGAGTTGACTTTCCGGAACCGTTACGCCCCAAGATGCCGACAGTCTGTCCCTTTGGGATTTCGAAACTCACGTCATCAAGCGCCCAAAACTCGCGGTGATAGTGCTTCGAGAACGGATGTAACGCCTCTTTTAGTCTGTCTTGATTGTTATCAAACAAACGATACTTCTTACTGATACCCTTAACAATAATTGCAGTTTCACTCATAGCCGGCTCATATTACGTCAGCAAATTCTGGTTTTAATCGCCGGAATACGTAGGCACCAAAGGCACCAAAAATTAAAGTACCTACCCAAAAGCATGATAATTGCGTAAGGTCATGCCACACAGGTTGGTTGTATAACAGTGCATCACGGTAACTTTCCACTATGTGATAGGCAGGATTAAGGTTTATAAGCGGCTTCCAGCGTTCCGGCAACATGTCAGTACTCCAGACGATGGGCGTTGCCCAAAACCAGAAACTCAATAAAACGGACAGAAACTGTCCTAAGTCACGATGAAAGACATTGACGGCAGCAAACAGCCAGCCCAATCCTAATGTCAGCGTTACTACACAGAAATAAGCATAGATTAACTGGACCAATCCCCAGCCGGGAACGATGCCATGGATAAGGAGTAAGCCAATAGTGAGCGTTAGTAATATCAGATGTCCAAATGTCAATGAAATAATCTCTACCAATGGCAGGGTTTCGGTAGGAAACACCATTTTTTTTACTAAATGACGGTTGCCGACTACGGAGTTGGTCGATGCCGCAAGTGCTTCGGTAAAGAAACTCCATGGCAGAAATGCCGTCATGAAGTAAACATCAAACGGTATACCATTCGGCCCCTTCGCTTTAAAGCCCAAGGAGAAAACCATCCAGTATGAGAATACGGTGGCCAATGGAAGAACAATACTCCAGATAACACCGCCCCCAGTACCAACAAAACGGGTTTTAAAACTGCGACCCGCCAAACTAAGAATGGCTACTCTGTACGCGAGCAACTTCTGACCAAAAGAGACTATCGTTTGCATGCTCTTTTTCAAAAAAATATTTTAGAAAGTGACATGTAAGCCTTCAATAAAATTGTGTTCAGCTTCATTTCGGGTTATTACAAATGTTTAATTCTTTTTGAATTAATGGATAAAAATATGTTGTACATGGACGTAATTTCAAGAGCCTACTTAACATATATTTAATCTCTTTTTTAGCGCTTCCACCAGATCGTTATTATGCTGTTTAACAATCTCGTTATAAGCTTCTATTTTGGGCTCTACAAAACCAATCATTGCCTCTCTGTTGAAAAATAACTCATAAAACGCGGCGAGTGAGTTCCAATCTTTCATTAAAAAACATACATCTTCAATAGGGTTCTGAGCAAAATTCTTGGTCAATATAGGTAAGTTATGATCAATCTCTAAAGCCCGATAAATCCGCATTGAACTGCAATATTTCCAATTGCGTGTTTGTGGCGGGTGTAAAGAAAATGCAGCTCGCTCAATTTTTTCACCTGAAGCCAATACCGAAAATGGTAAGGCTTTGCATCGGCCAAATATATTATTTAAACCCCTTAGTGTGATTTGGAAATTAATTTTTTTTAACCATTTTTTGCGATACTGGGTAACAGTGCCTGTAATTTCAAAAAATAGTTTTTTATCTATCATTAGCTGCTTTATTACATTTTGCTTATTAAACTCCGGGTATATAACGCCCAGAAATTTAAGTGCCTTGCCATCACTTCCCAATTCGTCATCATAACCCGGCATGATAAGCTCATGACTAGACATAGCGGCATCGGCGTATTTAAGATGCGCTTTTAACCCCAGATAGCGCATGTGAAAGTAAATCAACTTATGCTGCTTGAGTAGGAACTTAGCTAGCGGGTTTGATACCTTCTTTCTGAGAAAATTAAGCGCAATATAATTTGTGACAGAAAACAAAAAATATATAAATAAAATAGGGCTATACAACAACAAAGCCACGTAATCACGAAATCGTAATGAGGGAAAATCGTCGCGTGATTTACGTAAGTAAACATTAATCAAAGCAATAATGGCAGAATCAAATAATCCGCCAAAGTGATTGAGCGACTCAATTCCGTACTTCCGTTCTTTAAACTCTGTTAATAGGTAAATACATCGGTTATTGGGACTGTCCTTACTAAACGCTGCTATGCTTTTATTTTCGATATAATTAGTAAATTCGTCGATAATGATGTTGGTCGAATTGATGTGTAGCGTAGTTGACACCTCAACTTGAAAACCCCTGGAACCAAACACATTTTTACATAGCGTCAAATAGTCCTCGATACCATCCTGTTTACCATGGTTACCAGTATAGATAAATAGACGGCTATCCATTAAATCTACTTCCTAATTTCATTTTTCCGCTCCGACCTTTTCAATTCACTCTGCTTGAATTGTTGCTTCAACAAAATCACCAACGTACTGGCATCTTCAATCTCACCGTTGGCAATAAGATTATCAATTTCTTCTGTGTTATAAAATGCCAATTCTCCGTGTCCAAGTTCGCCATCCACCACACTCGCAATCTTTCCAGTCACTATTACCGTAAAAAGGCGGGTGCGGGCTTTGATTACACCCGCCTCAGGCGAAACGGCACCAAGATCAATAAGCTCTTCGGCTGTTACCAAAAAGCCGGCTTCTTCTTGTAGTTCACGTAGCGCAGAAAACCTGACATCCTCGTCCGGCTCAACATGCCCTTTGATAGCCTCCCATGACTCTTTGCCCAGCGGATGCCTGAATATCCGGATCAACCCAACCTTATCTTCGATGATTGGCAGTACGGCAACACCCGCAATTGCACCCTCCAAAAGACAGTTGGGTACTACACTCAAATAACGCTCTACCTGATGCCCGTTTTTATCAACAATGTGGTCTGCGAATACAGAGAAAACGGTGTTTTCAAAAACACGAGTTCGTGAGAGAACGTTAATCTCTGGATCACTATTCGCATTTATAGGATTAGCCGATAAGTTGGGTTTTATCATTGGGAGCGTTAATTAAACGTTGCCGTATTGTGTGTTTTTGATCATGGTGTAGCCTTTGATCAACTCTGCAATGCCTGTATCTAGCGACATCGAAGTTTTATAACCGGTTGCTTCAATTTTTTCGTTCGATACTATGTAGTTGCGCTGATCTGGATCTTTACCTATTGGCGCATCAATAAAAAGAAAGTCCGGTATTTGCTTCTGAATGGTTTCGCAGAGTTCTTTTTTTGATACGTTTGCCTCAGAAAGTCCGACGTTATAAATCTGTCCTTTCATAGTGTCAAAGTTGCCTATGGCGTGCTGAAAAGCACGAGAAACATCACGCACATGCACGTAGTTGCGTTTAAAATAGCTCTCAAACAGCACGACGAAGCGATCGTTAACGGCACGGTAGGTAAAGTCATTTACGAGCAGATCAATCCGCATGCGTGGTGACATACCAAACACAGTGGCAAGTCGGAAACTGATGGCGTTTTCGCGCTGCATCAGTTCTTTTTCAATACCTACTTTTTCTATGGCGTACTGAGAAATAGGCCGCAGGGGGGACTCTTCGGTGCAGAAATTGTTTTCGTCACCGGTGCCGTAAGCGCTATTTGTTGTCGGCATCAAAACAATTTGCTCTTTGGACAGCAGTTTTATCATCAGGGTAATGGCGTCGTGGTTAATCGTTGTTGCGCCTATAGGGTCAAGGTTACACAAAGGTGCGCCGACCAAAGCTGCCAGTGGAATAACAATGTCCGCTTTTTTAAGTAAGGGAGCCATTACGCTTTCAATGCGAATATCTCCCTTAACAACCGAAAAATTAGGATTATTACAAACATGATTAAGGCTGGTTTGCTTGAACATGAAATTGTCTAGCACCGTTACTTTGTGGCCTGCATTAAGTAAATCAGGAACCATTGTGGAACCCAGATAACCGGCTCCGCCCGTGACAAGTATGTTGTAACTCATTGTGTGTCCTTATTTTTATTTTAAAAGATTATTTGCCAAACATTGCCACTTCAATGCATTCACAGAGCGTGTGGGCTAATATGATGTGCAGCTCCTGAATGGTGCTTGTGGCTATTCCTGGAGCAATAATTGAATAGTCGGCCATTGCCTTTGCTTGCCCCCCATCGTGCCCACAAAAAATAATACTCGGTATATTCATAATGCGGCATTGCTCCAGTGCTTTAAGTATATTGGGCGATTGACCTGAAGTGGTTATACCTAAAAATATATCTTTTCCTGTAGCTTTGCCCGCCAGTTGCCTGGAAAATATCACGTCAAAGCCGTAGTCGTTGCCAATAGAAGTTAGTATAGAGGAATCTACGTTAAGTGCTTCAGCGGGTAATGGCGCTCTGTCGTGAGCCAAGCGACAGACAAACTCGGCGGCCAAATGCTGTGCATCAGCAGCTGAGCCGCCGTTACCTGCAATATAGAGACGTCCACCTTGTTTATAACGGTCGATGATGATTTCTATTGCTTTGGAAAATACCTCAAGACACGCTTCATCGGCAAACAACTGTTGTTTGGCTTGTATAGAGGCTTCCAGGTTCTTCTTTAATCGTGCAATTGTATTCAATAGCCTTCCTTTTTTACTAAGCCAGTAAGGTGGGTGCGCGATGATAATCATCCGGTACGCCAATATCGATAAAGGTGCCTGAAAACTCAACGCCTAGTAAATTCTGCCCCAAGTCCATGGCCGCCACCAAGAAATCATCCTCCAGAGATAGCTTGTCGCCTGGCGTAAACTTTTTATTAAGTAAAGCCTTTGGATTAACCCAATAGACGCCACCATTAGCCAAATGCCCCGCTACACCAGCGCCTGATTTAAGGGAGGTAATTTGCCCTTGCGGCGAAATATCCATCCCCATATATCGACCTTCTTCATGGGTACGAAATAAAGAAAAGCACCAATCTGCGTTATTTGCCAAGGAGAACTCATTTAATAGTTTTAAATCCACAGCAAAATAAGTATCGCCATTCAGTAGTAAAAAAGGCTTGTTTTTACTCACTTTTTCAGTCGCCAACAATAGTCCACCGCCGGTACCGAGTGGGGTTTTCTCAATGACATAATCAAGCTCGGCATCCTTATAACGATTGCCAAAATGGTCAATAATAATCTCATGGCGATAGCCAACAGACAGTACAAAATGACTGACACCTTGTTTAATCCAGTAGTCGATCTGATGCTCAAGAAACGGTCGCCCACTTATCGGCGCCATTGGCTTGGGCAAGTCCGGTACGACACTGCGTAAACGCGTACCCAAACCACCGGCAAGTATAATAGCGGAGGTTACTGCCACTTTCTTATGCCGAATTTATAATTGCACAGAGTTCATCTACTTCTTCATTTTTCAAGTCCGGAAAGTTACCAATGTAAAAGCCATAGAAATGAACATGCTCGGTTTCCGGAAAATCAAGATGATGCGCGTTGGGTACAATGCCTTTCAAATAAGGTTGACGAATTTGATTACCACCACCAGCACTGCCTCTCCGAAATTCGATACCAGATTCGCGCATTTTCTGCATTAATCGTTGGATCAGTTCATCATCCGGGTGCTTCAATATAAGATTGAAGGCATAGTTGCTGGAGCCTTCCAGCTTAAAGTCAGTGCGGTATTTTGACGGATCGATTTGCTTTAAAAAACGCAACAGGTTTTCAGTACGACGTGTCACTATTTTGTCCAGACGTTTAAGTTGACTGCGGCCCATGATGCCGCCAATCTCGGTATTACGGACGTTATAGCCAGCGTAGGCAAAAATAAAGTCAGGGTTTAGCTCAGGGTTTTCATTCGGGTAACGGTCGCGTAAAACATTGTCGTTAGCCTCTCGCACCATACCATGGGAGCGTAACATACGAACCTGCTGGTAGACTTCAGGATCATTGGTGCAAACCATGCCCCCTTCGATGGTGCTCATGTGGTGTGCGTAGTAATACGAAAAATTTGATATCCAGCTTATGCTACCCAGACGTGTGCCGTTATGGGTAGCGCCGTGGGATTCACAGACATCCTCAATCAGCGGGATATTGCGACGTTTGAGTTCATTGATCAGTTCGTCAGTCAACCCATCAAAACCTTGTACATGCGTCAGTAATACCGCCCGAGTTTTATCGGTAATTTTGCTCAAAATCAGGGCTGTGTCCATCGCCAGAGTCGCTGGGTTAATATCTGCAAATACCGGAGTAAAACCGTTTTGCAATACGGATGCGACATCAGAAACCCATCCCAACGGTGGCGTAATGACTTCACCACCTTCCGGGTAACGAATCTTGAGTACAGCCAAGGTCAAAAGGTTTGCGGATGCACCTGAGTTGACAAATACGCTGTATTTAACGCCAAGCCATTCTGACCATTCTGCTTCGAAGGCTCTTACATTGGCTCCGTGGGTCAGGATAGGATCGTCCTGCTTTAAATGTTCTATCACTGCGTCAAGGTCTTCGCGCAGGATGTTGTTACGCATTAAAGGAAATTTCATCTTATTTTTATCAGCATTATTTTGGAAGTGATTGGATAAACGTCGTCACGTTACGTAATACAAATTCAGGACCGATTCCTACCTGTTCGTGCAGTTCAGCACGCGATCCGAGTTCGAAATGGTAAGCCCCTTCGACGCCGATATTAAGCATGCGTGCGTTTAGGCCACGTCGGGCAATAAATTCAAAGAGCATGGCATCAACGCCGCCTCGCCCGCGAAAGCCTTCTTCAAGCGTGACGATACCGGAATAAGATAAGAGAGCGTTCTGAAGTTGGTCGGCAGCAAAATTGGAAATATCAAAAAGGTCTATAACGCCGACCGAATGTCCGGTAACAGCAAGCCTTTCTGCGACTTTTAGGGCGGTATGTAGCATATAGCCGGTTGCCACCAGACAGATACTTTTACCACGTTGATGGATATGAAAGCCGACATCCAGATCTGGGGCGACTGTCTCATAAATTACGGGTAATACTTGGGCATCAAGCCGCAAATATTTAGGGCCCAGAGTGCTTATGCAACGATCAAAAAGAGCACCTGCACTGACATGATCGGCGGGTGAAAGTACTCTAAAATTGGGTAACGCACGCATCAGGGTAATATCTTCGTAACACTGATGCGTGGGGCCGGACACTACATAGCTATAACCAGCGCCAACCCCAATCAAATTGACGTTAAGGGGACGTACTTCTGAGAGTAGCGCCAAGCTGACGCGAATTTGCTCGTAACAGCGCATGGTAATAAATGGAGCAATGGCATAAGCAAAGACAGTGTAACCTTCCAGTGCCAAGCCAACTGAAACGTTGATCAAATTTTGTTCAGCGATTCCTACATTAACGAAACGCTCAGGAAAATCAGCGCGAATTTTGTCTAGAATTGGGGAGCCAAAATCAGCACTGGTGAAGAAAATTTTATGATCTTCCGCCATAGCTTGCCAAATGCGATCAAGCAGTACATCGCGCATGGCGAGTGGTTTGATGCTCATGGGTGTTGCTCCAGCAGGCTGTCAATCAGCTCAGGTTTAGGATTCATAATGTGCGCAAGCGGGGCATTTTCAAGCCCTGGTACACCATGACCTTTCAAGGTTCTGGCTATCAGTGCCTTAGGTTTACCTGTATTGCTTGCTTTCATTTGCAGCAGAGCAGCTTGCACAGCTTCTATATCATGCCCGTCAACTTCATGGCAATCCCAGCCAAAGGCTGACAAGCGGGCGGAGAGCGAGTTATGACTCACAATCTCGTCGGTGTACCCAAGCATGCTAATTCCGTTGTTATCGACAATCAGGTGCAAATTATCAAGCTTATGTTGCGTAGCAAACATGATTGCTTCCCAGTTGGCGCCCTCATGTAATTCACCATCACCGCATACAACAAACACACTGCGGTCACTGCCTTTGCGCTTTAATCCCAAGGCCATGCCTGTGCCCACGCCCAAGCCGTGACCCAAAGAGCCGTTAACGGTTTCGTAGCCAGGAATCACCGGGTCGGGTATCCCACCCAAAAAGCCGCCGGTTTGACAAACGCGCTGCAATTCTTCAAGTAGAAAATAGCTCAAGTCAGCTAAAATGGGATACATGCAGATTGAGCCATGCCCTTTACTGATAATGCACCGATCACGGTGTTCGTCTAACGGCTGGCCAGGGTCAAAACGCAGAACCCCCCCATAATAAAGTGCGACAAAAATCTCGATACAAGAGAGCGATGAGGCTATACGGGTTTCTGGAGCCCTGCGATGTATCGCCAATGTTTCTCGCCATACCCAATGGGCTTTTTCGCGCAGATCAATCGGGTTAACTTTCATGGGCAGGTTCCTTGCTTAAGGTATTGTCGAGATACCATTGGTAGGTGTCTTGGAGGCCTTTTTCAAAATCCACCACCGGTTGCCAGCCAAAGCCTCGAAGACGACTACTGTCGAGTAATTTTCTGGGTGCTCCATCCGGCTTGTTGGTATCCCATTCTATGGCGCCGGTGTAGCCAATGACACGGGCAATGGATTCTGCCAATTCACGAATGGAAAAGTCTTTGCCGGTTCCCAAATTCAGGGGCAGTGTCAGCGTGGTTGTGTTGCCGGTAAGCAGCGCAATACAGGCATCGGCGATATCATCGGTATGAATAAACTCACGTCGCGGTGTACCACTTCCCCACAGCGTCAAACTCTGGGCGCCCGTTAGTTGTGACTCATGGAAGCGCCGAATCAGAGACGAGAGGACGTGGCCGGACTTTGGGTCAAAGTTGTCGTTGGGGCCAAAAGCACTATTAGGAATCACGGGGATAAAACGTTGCTCGCCGTATTGTTGGTTATAGGCAAGACACATTTGTAGACCGGCCAGCTTTGAAATTGCGTAGGCCAAGCTGGTCGGTTCAGGCTGTCCCGATAGTAAAGCGGTCTCTGCCATGGGTTGCGGACATTCGCGCGGATACATGCACGATGAGGCAAACAAAATCAGTTTGCGAACGCCCGTTTCGTGAGCTGCTTTAAGTACATTTAATTGAATAGCCAGATTGGCGTTCATAAAGTCAGCCGGATAGGTCTGGTTCTCGATAATGCCACCGACTCTTCCTGCCGCCAATACCACATAGCCAGGTAAATGCTTGTCAAAAAAACGAGCAACTGCTCCGGTATCGGTCAGTTCCAGATCCGTATGATTAGCCAATAGCAAATTGGAAAAACCTTCGCTTTGCAAGCGTCGAACAACCGCTGAACCAATTAAGCCGGTATGCCCGGCGACAAAAATTTTAGCTGTTTTATTCATTATTTACAGGCCGTTAGGTTGATACAATACGACACGACTGCCGGAATCATCAAAATTGAAAGAGACATGCACCAAGTTTTTAAGACGTTCACGAATTGCCGCATGCTTCTCGGGTTTTGCAAAAAGCAGCATAAATCCGCCGCCGCCAGCACCAAGAATCTTGCCGCCAATTGCTCCAGCACGCATGGCTTCATCGTAAATTTGGTCGATTTCCGGGGTTGATACCTGGTCAGACAAGCTACGCTTGTACTTCCAGCTTAGGTCAATCAGCTTTCCAAATTCATCAATACTCACGTGACTATCCGTTAGAATAGCAATGCCCTCATCAACCATTTCTCGCATACGATTAAGTTCTGTTTCACGATTTTTGAGGTTGTCGATTTTAGATTTTGCGATCGCATCAGCAATGCGTGAAAAGCCGGTAAAACAGAGCATAAGGTGATCATGAAGTTCTTCAAGCCGATACCTTGACAGAATGATCGGTGACACGTCAAAAGAATCATCTTGATGAAAATCAATACGGTTAAAGCCACCGTAAGCAGCTGAAATCTGATCCTGAGAGCCAACATTCTCGCCAATGAGATTTTGTTCTATATGTATCGCATCTTTAGCCAGAGTGTGCTGACTAACCATCTGACCACGAAGCCCGTACAGTGCATGCGCTAAGCCGACAGTAAAGGATGAACTGGATCCTAATCCCGAACGGGCGGGCAAATCGCCATCGTGATGAACTTCCAGACCATCAAAAACATTGGCCCAATTAAATACCGCCCGAACTGCAGGATGTTCAATTTCATGGTTATTACATACATTTTCGATATGGGAGTAGACAATACGATGTTTGTGCTCGAAAAATGGCGGCAAACGACGGCAGGTAATGTAACAGTATTTATCGATAGTGGTTGCCAACACGGCACCTCCGTGTTCCCGATACCATCCTGGATAATCGGTGCCGCCACCAAAAAAAGAAATTCTAAACGGGGTTCTGGTAATAATCATGCGTTATCAATTACCCAATATTTTGCGACTAAGATGGATGCTGACCATGTCTTCTATATTTTTTCTTTCAAGTGTGCCAAATTTTTTCTCAACCAAATTTAAGTAAGCCGGGTTGCTAAAGTACGTTTGCCAAGCTTCGTCACGGAATCTTAAAACATCAGCTGAGCTAACGTATTTTGTAGGCAGTGGTTGGCTTTCGTAGGATAAAAAGGCGTAGCCTTCGTAGGAGTCCGGTAATGCCCACCCGTTTTTCTTTGCAATGTTATACATCGGACTGCCCGGCAATGCCTGGCAAGGATACATATTTGCCATCTCGGTGTTGAGTTCCATGGCGAGATCCAATGTTTCTTGCATTGTCTGCAAGGTGTCTTCCGGGAATCCAAAAATGTAATTACTGATAATTTTAATATCAGAGTCGTTAATTATTTTGCAAACTTCGCGAATATTAACTTCATGGAAGGAACCTTTTGACACTTCTTGGCGAACCAGTTGATTGCCGGCTTCAACCCCCAGCGCAAGCCAGTTGACTCCCGAGCGTTTAAATAAATCAAGCGCGTCTCTGCGAACCGTATCAACCCGCGAGTAGGTCCACATATTGAAACCAAAGTCCTGATCAATGACCTGTTGAAGAATCGGCGTGTAATATTTTTTATTTAAAAAGAACATCTCGTCGCTGATCCGTAAGGTACGTACGCCCATATCAGCGAGTTTTCGCATCTCACGACTTACCCATTCAGGACTCCAGAAACGCATTCCTCGTGAATCTGCGGCATTAATTTCATTGCCGTTATCGGAGCGATTAACGATGTTGATCATGCAAAAATTACAGCCGAAATTACAGCCTAAAGAAGTATATATGGCGGCAAATGGGGTGCGTTTTGCATGATCAAATTCGGCATGCCAGAAATGCGCGCGGTAAAGGTCTAACGGCTTTTCCCGGTAGGGCAGTAGATCCCAGGCATAGCCAGGCAAGTCATGATCCATCCGTTCCTGCGGTACTATGCCCTGTGGTGGATTAAGTGTTGGGATTTTGCTGTTTGCTTGCCCCTGCTTTTTATAACCGATGCCCTTGATGTATTGCAAATCGCTGCCAAGATTGCTCTTAAGAAGATTGTGCAGTGCATAAACGCCTTCATTTAACAGTACGATATCAACACAATTATAATCGAGCACTTCCATGGGTAATGCACTGGTATGAGAACCAACAAAACATATTGGAATTTCAGGGTGCTTTTCTTTAACTGACTTAGCCATCGCTAAAGCACCAATCATGCTGGTGGTGCCAGAATTTGGGTTTTGACCATACACAACAAAGACAACCAGACGTGGTCGTAAGTCTTCGATTCTTTGCACCGATTGCTCAAGAGAAAGTCTTTCAGCATCGCAATCAAGAATACCAACCCCAAAACCTTTTGAGCGGCAAGACTCTGCTAACAACAAAGACCATGTCGGGGGCTCTATAGCTGAGTAAACTATTGCCAAGCCTTGATAGGCTTTAGCTGAAGAGTCTGGATTAACAAACAAGACATCCATGGTTATATCCATTTATTAAAAATGCTGTAGCAAAACAATCCCGGTACAACCAAGTAGTGTGCTAATTACGTAATAAATAAAAGGCAAAACAACTTGCTTCAAGAAAATTGGCGTTAAAATAAGTGCTACAGAAACAAAGCTAAAATGGATTTAAGTAATTACCCTGTTACTAAATAATTGCATAAATACTGCTGAATCAGTTACTTTGTAGCTAAGTTAACGTGAAGAATGTAAGCGTCTAAGCATTTTTATCAATAATTCGAAAGTATAGTTTGCCAATCTAAATTTTCAATAGGTATAAATACTAATACTGCTACCGCAAATGTAATTAATCTATAAGTTACAGTTAGATACGCAAATAATAAGATAAAGATCAAGCACTATTCTGGTAGAATTTTGAGTATTACAAAGTCTGATCAATAACTTAACCATGCCAGCTATTAAAAAAACCGTATTCAGCAGCAAATTGACCGCTTCAAAAAGTCATTTTTGCAATCCCAAGGACTAGTACTCAGTCAATCTGATAATGTCGGATACCATGTCAGTAATTTCGTTATTACAGGGCTACTTTTATCCGACATATCAACGCTGACTGAGTACTAGGTGTTGAGGATTTTTTTCAGCCGACAGCATTACCAACATTATCGCCAATACCCCGCATAAACGCTCCTCGGTGTTCTTGCCCTTAGTCACGCTTAAAGCTTTCATTTTCCAAGTATTAAGTGATGACGGTTCCTGTAAACAGGCAGTGGCAGGCGTATTGATTGATCGTATCGTCGATGGACAATCAGCTAATAAGGTCAACACGGGACCTTACTGTAAAGCCCGCAACGCTCGCCACTAAAGGAACTCAGAGCAGCCACCACAGCTGCTGGTTTGCGTCTTCATAACCAGTCTCTGACCGCGTGGCGATGGAAGGGTTATAACGTTGTCCTTACTGATGGAGCAACGGTACAAATGCCAGATACACCAAAGAATCAGGCAGACTTTCCTCAGCTGGATAGTCAAAAGCCTGACTTAGGCTTTCCGATTGCTCGCATGGCTGTGTTGATTTCTTTGGCTGCAGGAACCGTGCTCGACTATAGCTTGGGAGCCTATTAAGGCAAGGGAACTGGCTAAACATCTTTACTCAGTCAACTGTTTGGCAGCTTGTCAGCTGGCGACTTGCTGATGGCAGACCGCTATTGCTGTACCTTCGCCATTATTGCGCTCTTGCAGGCTCGTGAAATTCCTGTGCTATTTCCACTACATGCCCGGAAAAAAGTAGATTTCAGCTTGGGTGTCTACCTGGGTGCAAGAGATCATTTGATTGACTGGACGAAACCCAAACGGAAACCGGTGTGGATGTCCAAGCAGGACTATAGCGACTTGCCGGAATCGATTACCGTCCGAGAGTTTGCGGTAAACGGCAGAATCTATTTGACCACCTTACTAAATGCAAAGGGCTTTCATAAGCAAGAGCTGGCTATGCTTTATAAGCAGCGCTGGAAAATTGAGCTGGATTTTCGTTTAATCAAAACCAATATGGGCATGGAAATATTACGGTGCAAAAAACCTGACATGTTAAACAAGGAGATAGCTATCCACTTATTGGCATACAACATCATTCGTGGCAATTTGGCACAGGCAGCCAGCCTGCATGAGAAGATACCCCGCCAACTGAGTTTCAGGTCAGCAGTGCAACTGGTCATTCAAGCCGCCAAGCAGATGGTAGGCTTGACAGGGAACCAACTCATAAGCGCCTTGCGTGAATTATTAAAAGCGATGGCATCAACGGCCATTGGAAAACAAAAACGTAAGAGCCAGCCAAGGGCAGTCAAACGCCGACCAAAACCCTTTCCTTTGCTGATGGTGCCAAGAAACGAGGCATGTTTAAGCCTCTGACTTTGTTTTTTATATTTGCGGTAGCAGTATTGAGGGCCTGACCTAGCCATTTTCGACCAGCGTTATAAAAACTTGCCATAATATATTTTTTATATACTGAGTAGCAGTTTACCTAAACTGACTATCGTGCGATTAACTAAGGATAAGCGTAATTATATGCAAAACTTTATTCACCGGTAAAAGTGTATCTCCATAAAAGGCTTCATACTGAAATTTTTCTCAAGGCCGATATTAGCGAATTAGGAGCGAATAGCGGGATAAACAAATCAGCAAGTTTCCTCGGCACTTTTATGGTTAAGATTAAACCTTAATAAAACCAGACAGTTAAGAAAAATTTAGGTTGATTATAATTGACATTAATGACTTTTTTGATAATTAATGAATTTTTATCATTAATGAAGTATTATTGGTAATTATAATGCTCAAGCAAAATTAAATTTGCACTATATAATATTTATGATACCTTTGATTTAGTAAAATTATTATTTTAATAAGATTAACTTATCACTGTTAATTTAAAAATCAAGATTTATAAATAAATGATCACTGTATAAACTAAACATTCAATGACTAACAGAAATTGGCAGGAAAAGACTGGCACCGTTTTTTGGTTGACGGCTGGTTGACTTTGAAAAATAGTCATTTAGTAACAGGCACTGTTGTCGCTGACCAGTCATGCTGGAAAAAGAACTTAAAGCGGCAAAAATTGAGTGCAATTCAATAAATAAGCAACGATATTTTCAGTTTTAAAACATCAAAAATACATAAAAAAGAAATAAATATCTTATTTTTGCATTATAAAAATATATAATATATTATATCGCATAATATACCCATAAAATATCTCATTTATGTAAAAAGCTCCAGAGTGACTATAGAACAAACCTTAGGTTAAATACTCACCCTTTTGGCAATTTCTCATCAATATTAATTGATTAATACCAGCAAAAATTAGATGGCTCTTAAAGGTCGTTTTTTTATTTATTTAATCTTTTAGAAATTAATTTTTCATTACACATCGCTTCCAAAACTTTCTTAAATAACACGACTATAAGATTCAAATTTTCATTTGCCAATCCTATCCAAGGTCTAACATGTCCAACACGCAACAGACTGAACTTAACAAAATCCAGACAGGTATTCGCGGGTTGGATGATATTACCAACGGTGGCTTGCCCAGAGGTCGGGGCACTTTGCTCGCCGGTGGCCCAGGTTGTGGCAAGACGGTAATAGCCTTACAAATACTGGTTTATGGAGCGAAGCATGGTGAGCCGGGCATTTTTGTCACCTTCGAAGAAGATTCCTCACATATTATTAACAACGCCAGTGCCTTTGGTTGGAGTTTGCCTGAACTGGAAGGACATAAACTCTTTTTTCTTGATGCCAAACCGAGACCTGACATTGTTTGTGCCGGACAGTTCGATCTCTCTAGCCTACTCGCTTCGCTCAAGGTCAAAGCCGATCAGATGACGGCCAAGCGTATCGTTTTTGATTCCATTGACGTACT
The DNA here is from genome assembly GCF_022788635.1 of Methylobacter sp. S3L5C. NCBI lineage: Bacteria > Pseudomonadati > Pseudomonadota > Gammaproteobacteria > Methylococcales > Methylococcaceae > Methylobacter > Methylobacter sp. S3L5C. The sequence goes on from NZ_CP076024.1 coordinate 3,412,887, forward strand.
ATTGTCGCTACTTGATGATCCGCTAGCCGAACGTCGCGAGTTATTCCGCTTGAATGACTGGCTGATATCAAGTGGATTAACCGGTATTATTACCTGTAAGAATAATGACTCCTGTCAGTCAAGGCTCGACTATCAGGATTTTATGCAGTATATGGTTGATTGCATGATCTTCCTGCGTCATGATGTGGATAACCGACTTGCCCACCGCACCATGCGTATTATCAAATATCGTGGCTCCAGCTTTAATTCTAGGGAAGCAGCCTTATTGTTGGGTGATACCGGTGCCGAGGTTATCGCTTTCACGCTATCGTTACCCCAACTAAGCGCCAGTACCGAGCGTATCTCCTCCGGCATAGATCGGCTCGACAGTATGCTGGGAAGCGGTTACTATCGGGGTTCTGCCGTGGTGCTAAGCGGCGCTCCCGGCACAGCAAAGACTACCCTCTGCGGTTGTTTCCTGCTTGCCGCATGCGAGCGCGGAGAACGCTCTCTTTTTATCGGATTTGACGAACCGGCGCAGGAAATTGTTCGTAATCTGCGTTCGGTAGGCATTGATTTGGGACCGTATGTCGATAGCGGTTTACTGCATATTCAATCGCTTCGTAGTAGCGTGAGCGGAACAGAAGAGCATATGGGAATGGTACGTAGGCTTATCGAAACCTATCAACCACGTTGCCTTGTGATTGATCCACTATCCGCCATCGTCAATAGTCATAGCAATGACGAGGCTCTCAGACGCATGCCTGAACAATTGCTGGCGTTGACCAAGTCAACCGGCATTACCATGGTATGTACCAGTTTACTGGCTTCTAATAACGACGCGCTGAACGAAGATACCAATATTCATATATCTACGGTGGCAGATACCTGGATACATATCAGTTACGCCATGCTCGCCGGCGAACGAAACCGGGCTCTAACCATTGTTAAATCACGCGGTACAGAACATTCCAATCAGGTACGGGAGCTAATCTTAAATTCGAGTGGCGTATCTTTGGCCGACGTCTATCAGGCAGGCGGTGAGGTATTGATGGGCACAGCCCGCTGGCAAAAAGAGACTGCTGAAAAAGCGACCGAAGATCTGTTATTGGCAAGCGTCGTTCACAAACGTCGGGCCATCGAACTGGCTCAAGCGGAGGTTAACGCACGCGTCGAAGTCTTGCAGGTTGAATTGGCCGTCAAGGAAGCGGAGTTAAAGTTGTTATTGGCGACTGAAGATACCCGTGTCAAACTATCTAATCTATCGCGCGATGAATTGTGGAGCAAACGCAGTGGCGATGACTTGAAGCCCTCATCGGAAAACTGGCACATCGACCAGGAGTTCTAGCGCATGCCTAACATTTCACTTATACCAAAACATACTTCAGAAATCAGTACGGCGACTCATGTTTTCCGTCTTTATGTTGCAGGAGAAGCACCTAACTCAATTCTTGCCCTTCATAATCTCAAGGCGCTCTGTCTTAGGCTGTACCGTGATGATTACCGAATTGATGTCGTCGATGTCTTGCTGTCACCTGAACGAGCGTGGGCTGAGGGCGTTATAGTTACTCCCATGGTCTTGCGTATTTCTCCAGAGCCGGTAGTTAAAATCATTGGTAATCTAAACAATACTGATCAGGTACTGCGAGCTCTGGGTCTTGTGATCAACGACAATGACTAAGAACATAATGTTAATTGATACCCTGAATCGGGAAAGTTTCGAAAAGCAGTTAACCAGGATCGAAAATTCTCCTGCTGATCTGATGATGAATGGTATCGATGCAGTGCTAACCCACGAAGGGCCGGTATTGAGTTGTGATGCACATTTAGCCATAACCAAATCTGAAGCTCGTTATCGCCATCTCATCAACCGGATAGCAGCTCTTATTGTAGAGCTTACTCCGACCGGTGAGATTCTCTATACCAACGAGGCCATAACGCTTATTACCGGATTTTCAACCGAGGAGTTAATATTCTGCAACTGGTTAGATCTGCTGTTGCCACTTCAGGAATCGACACACCTCAATTTATTGCCCCAACAATTTCTTGAAAATGGTGAATTGAATGCTTTCAAAACCCGCATCCTGACAGGAGATGGAAGTCGGAAAATTATTTCCTGGAATTCGGCTCATGTTCTTGGCACCAATGAGCTTGTTGAACGGATAATTTATTTCGGTATTGATGTTACCGAGCAGGTGCTCGCTGAGCAGGAATTAAGTATTGCGGCTATCGCCTTTGAATCACAGGAAGGCATGATGGTCGCTGATGCCAATGGCCTGATTTTGCGGGTAAACAACGCCTTCGTTACTATCACCGGCTATAGCGCTGAAGAGGTCATAGGTAAGCATACACGAACACTCCAATCTGGACACCATAATGTGGACTTTTATGCCGAGATGTGGCGGATTATTACTAGTACCAGTATGTGGTTTGGCGAAATATGGAATCGGCGCAAAAATGGTGAAAGCTATACGAGTTATCAGTCCATTACTGCAGTGAAAGACACCAACGGTATCGTCTCCCATTACGTTTCAACACTCACCGATATCACTGCAAGTCATCTGGCTGCAGAGGAAATTAAGAATCTGGCATTCTATGATCCGCTTACCCACCTGCCCAACAGGCGGTTACTTATCGATCGGCTAAAACAAGCATTAATTTCTAGCACGCGTACCGACCTTGAAGGGGCTGTACTATTTATCGACTTGGACTATTTTAAGGCTCTCAACGATACTCACGGTCATGCCATAGGTGACTTGCTGCTAAAACAAGTTGCACAACGTTTAACCTCTTGTGTGCGCGAATGCGACACCGTATCCCGCCTGAGTGGTGATGAGTATGTGGTAGTTTTGGTAAATCTGAATAAAAATAGTGTAGTAGCTGCGGCCCAGACCGAAAGCATAGGCAGAAAAATTCTGGCCGCTCTTACACGGCCCTACCAACTTGACAAGCATCACTATCACTGCACCGCCAGCATTGGCGCAACATTATTCAATGTTACCCATTCCGACACAGAGGAACTGCTGCAACAAGCCGACATTGCCATGTATGAAGGCAAAAGAACCGGCCGCAACAAACTGTGTTTCTTCGACCAGCAAATGCAGGATACTATTAGCGCTCGTGTGGCGCTAGAAAATGAATTACACCTCGCCATTAAGCGCGGACAATTTCAATTATACTACCAAATCCAAGTGGACAGTTCGGGATGTCCATTAGGGGCAGAGGCGCTTATCCGTTGGCTACATCCTGAACATGGCTTGGTCTCTCCCCAACAATTTATTCCGTTAGCGGAAGAAAAAGGCTTGATCCTGCTCATTGGACAATGGGTACTGGAAACGGCTTGCGCCCAACTTAAGGCATGGCAGCAAGAGTGCAACACCAGCAATCTTACACTGTCCGTGAACGTCAGTGCTCACCAGTTCCGTCAGGCTAATTTTGTCAATCAAGTACTGGCGACTATAAATCGATATGCTATTAATCCTGGCTTGCTCAAACTGGAACTAACAGAAAGCATTTTTCTGTCAGAAATTAACGATACGGTTATCGTTATGGACACATTAAGAAAAATCGGTATCCGGTTCTCATTAGACGACTTTGGTACCGGCTATTCATGCTTGCAATACCTTAAGCAGTTGCCATTTGATCAATTGAAAATTGACCGGTCCTTTGTACGTGATATTACTGCCAATAGCAGTGATAAAACGATTGTGAGCACCATCATTGCCATGGCACACAGTTTGGAACTGGATGTTATTGCCGAAGGGGTGGAGACTGAAGAACAGCAACAAATTCTCTTGGAAAAAGGCTGCGTCTATTATCAAGGCTATTTATTTGGCAAGCCGTTACCCATTGAGCAGTTTAATGTATTACTGCTGAAGACTTGATTATTTTTGAAGTAGGCTATTTTGGATTTTAATAAACAAAAGACTATATGTTGTAACTAAGTTATATGATCTAAAATCATCTATTTTCTTTCCATGCAAAGTCTAACTGTTATCCGGTAAAAAAGTGGCGGTGACACTCGAAAAACCATACTACTTACCTTTACCCATCAGCACGGAGAGGATAGCCATCGTCAATAGGCAGATCACGAATTGAATTTCGATTTTGTAGCGTTTTTTTTCTGAAAAATACACTTTCTGGTTTTTAACAGCACGCTCAATAGGCTGTTCAGAAACATCGATGACCACGGTAACTGCAGGATTTTTTAACAGAGCCTTGCGGTTGGGGAGTTTTTCGATTCTGACCAATAACCTTGCTGTGCGGGTATAAATTTTATGGCAATACGATTTGCTGATGTCGAAGATCGCAGCTAAATTTATCAATGTTGGATAGTGGTGTAGGCAATAGAGCGTCAGTAACAAACGGTCTTCCAAAGCCAGCGAAGGAAGTCGCTATTTCTGCGAAATATTTTTCCGGGCTTCCTGCTCGAAAAATCAGCAAAAAATCACGCGACCGCCAATGCCTTCGGCTGCCCCGATTCGTCTTCGTCACCTCGTTTCGACCCAACAAGGGGTCGAAAAATAGGATCCAGATGACTTGTCGCCCGATACGAGTAGACGAACGACAGCAATTGCAAATATTGCAGACGTTGGTTGGGAATAGCCGTCAGGCAGTGTTGGCCGTAATGCATAGCTATACATAGTGAAGAGGGTTCTTAGTCTGGCGGTAGCGGAGCACGGAACAGGATAACTGTATGGGACGATCACCGCGACCGGTAGACTAAAAATCCTGTTGTACTGAACCGCTGCACTGGCCGAAGTTTTATGGGAATTGAATCAGAGCGGCATCATCGAGGTGGGCGACTGCCAGAGGAAAAAGGCATACAGTCACGTTTGCACATTAATTTCTGGCAGGGTGTCCGAATATTGAACAGCCACAATTCGTAATTTAATGAACAAACTAGCCGAGACATAAGCCTATTAGCGCAGACTTTGCCTGCTCTGACCAAAGCAAGCCTACCGTTCCGCTTGCTTATTCCGGAAACGTTCAGCAACGTTATTAAGAGGGCTATCATGACTACGCTCCCGGAGATCCGCGTGGTAGGGTTCCCGGAAGGAAGGTTTCGATACAAATCATGTGTCCATGGCCACACTTTGGGCAATCACCGGTCATCGACAGCATGGCTTCAATAAGCAGGGTCCCCCCTGCGTCAGAATAGTTGTCGCCTCAACTTTTAAGAAAAAATAAAATTTGAGAGTAGAAATGAAAAAATATAAAAGGTATTCAGTAGGCTTCAGAGAGCAGGCCCTGGTAAAAGTATACAATCGTAGTAATGACCAATCAGTTCAGTCCGTCGCAAACGAATTGAATATCCATTTAACAACCTTGAAGGCTTGGATGAAACAGAAGGAACAGGACGTCAAACTTGCACCGCTAAAATCAAAGCGTCCCGAAGATTGGAGCTCTGAAGAACGCTTTACTGCTTTACAAAAAACCTATAATTTGATCGGTGAAGACTTAAATGCCTGGTGTCGTGAACGCGGCGTTTTTATTCATCAGTTGGAACAATGGAAAGCTGATTTCTGCCGCCAGGATGACTTAGTAGACAAGCGTGAAGAAGCGCGGGTCCTGCGTATATTGAAAGAAGAAGTCCAAAGCCTTGAGCGCAATTTATTGCGTAAAGACAAAGCCTTAGCAGAAGCCGCAGCGCTGTTGGTACTGCAAAAAAAGTTCCGGGCGCTCTTGGGGGGAGAGGTCGAATGACTGGCCACGAAGAGCGCGAACAAGTGATTGCTTTACTTAATGAATCAGTAACTGCGGGAGCACGTCAAGCTAAAGCCTGTGAAGTATTAGGACTTAGTGAGCGTACCTTACAACGCTGGCAGACAGGTGAGACGATTCACTGCGATCAACGCCCCTTGCGTGACTATCAACCGCCACACAAACTAACAGCAATCGAGCGTGCCGAGGTGCTGATCGTCGCTAATTCAGATGAATTTGGTCATCTGCCACCGAGTCAGATCGTGCCACGACTGGCCGACCAAGGTAGCTATCTGGCGTCTGAGTCGACCTTCTATCGCATCCTGCGCGAGGAAAAACAGCTTACCCATCGGCGTAGCGAACGTCCGGCTCAAACACGAACAAAGCCACGCGCGGCATGTGCTACAGCACCTAATCAACTGTACAGTTGGGACATTACTTATCTGCCATCACTGATCCGTGGACAGTTTTTCTATCTGTATCTATTTGTTGATATTTTCAGCCGAAAGATCGTCGGTTGGCAGGTGTATGAAGAAGAAAACAGCGCCTTGGCTGGCGAATTGTTACGTGATCTCTGTCATCGTGAAGGGATACAGGCAGAACAGCTTATCCTGCATTCTGACAACGGCAGTCCGATGAAGGGATCGACTATGCTGGCGACCTTGCAACAACTGGGTGTCATGCCTTCGTTTAGTCGGCCATCGGTTAGCAACGATAATCCGTACTCAGAATCGTTGTTTAAGACCTTGAAATATCGTCCTAACTATCCGCTAAAGCCGTTCGCCGATGTTACGGAAGCGCGTCAGTGGGTCACAAGCTTAGTGGAATGGTACAACCATGAGCATCGTCACAGCGCTATTCGGTTTATTACTCCAGCGCAACGCCATGAAGGCTTGGACGACAAGCTTCTGGATAACCGTAAAGTCGTCTACGAAGCAGCACGTGCTAAACATCCGCAACGCTGGACTGGAAGTTCCCGTAATTGGGAAAAAATCCAGACAGCCCACCTTAACCCAGACAAGGTCTAAACAAAAAAATGCTACCAAGGAAGTGATTATTTAGAAAACAAACCAGAGTAAGATTTAACCGTCGAGGCGACAACTACATTGACAATTACCGCAGGTGAGACGATTCACTGCGATCAACGCCCCTTGCGTGACTATCAACCGCCACACAAACTAACAGCAATCGAGCGTGCCGAGGTGCTGATCGTCGCTAATTCAGATGAATTTGGTCATCTGCCACCGAGTCAGATCGTGCCACGACTGGCCGACCAAGGTAGCTATCTGGCGTCTGAGTCGACCTTCTATCGCATCCTGCGCGAGGAAAAACAGCTTACCCATCGGCGTAGCGAACGTCCGGCTCAAACACGAACAAAGCCACGCGCGGCATGTGCTACAGCACCTAATCAACTGTACAGTTGGGACATTACTTATCTGCCATCACTGATCCGTGGACAGTTTTTCTATCTGTATCTATTTGTTGATATTTTCAGCCGAAAGATCGTCGGTTGGCAGGTGTATGAAGAAGAAAACAGCGCCTTGGCTGGCGAATTGTTACGTGATCTCTGTCATCGTGAAGGGATACAGGCAGAACAGCTTATCCTGCATTCTGACAACGGCAGTCCGATGAAGGGATCGACTATGCTGGCGACCTTGCAACAACTGGGTGTCATGCCTTCGTTTAGTCGGCCATCGGTTAGCAACGATAATCCGTACTCAGAATCGTTGTTTAAGACCTTGAAATATCGTCCTAACTATCCGCTAAAGCCGTTCGCCGATGTTACGGAAGCGCGTCAGTGGGTCACAAGCTTAGTGGAATGGTACAACCATGAGCATCGTCACAGCGCTATTCGGTTTATTACTCCAGCGCAACGCCATGAAGGCTTGGACGACAAGCTTCTGGATAACCGTAAAGTCGTCTACGAAGCAGCACGTGCTAAACATCCGCAACGCTGGACTGGAAGTTCCCGTAATTGGGAAAAAATCCAGACAGCCCACCTTAACCCAGACAAGGTCTAAACAAAAAAATGCTACCAAGGAAGTGATTATTTAGAAAACAAACCAGAGTAAGATTTAACCGTCGAGGCGACAACTACATTGACAATTACCGCAGATACAGCTATTACTGAATTATCGATACCTTTTAATACTTCTACTTGTGAAGTACCTACTTTAAGCAAAAAGTCCAACCCAGCATTTGAAGCGGTAAAGGAATCAGTTAATATCTGATTACTTAAATCATACTGTGTCTGAGCAGAAGTAGACATAGCTGTGATAGCATCTACTGTTGCCTGAGCTACGGATACTTGGGCAGTTGTTCTACTTGATAGCTCGCTTATAATATTACCCGCTTTTGCCTGCTCTAAAGCATAGGTAGCGAAGTCAGAAAATAGTTGCTCACTTGGTTTAGCTATATTTGCCAGGGCACTTGTTATAGCAGGGGTTAAGGCTAAAGAGCCACCAGACCTAGAGGTATTTAATGCACTAGACAGAGTAGCTTGGGCATTACTACGTTGTTGCCTTAAAGTAGCATCGCTCTCTATAGTTGTCGAGCCTATGGCTGACTTTAAAGCATCAGCCATAGCCGTAGCGGATGACAAAGTATCACCAGCGGCTTTCTGTAACGTAGCATGATACGCTAACGTCGTATCTAACTGTGTTTTTAGCAGGGCCCCATCAGAGGCATACTTATCAGATAATACTTTTTTCTCTGCTGTTATAGCCCTATTTAAGGTAGCCAATGAAGCATCCAGAACTGCTGTACTATCTTTTATGGAGTTAGCTATAGCAGCAGCTAGATTCTTTTGCGCAGCTGTATAGTCATTATTTACATTTATAAGGGCTTGCAACCCTTGCAATGTCGCGTCAATAGCCAGAATCTCATCTTTACGCTTTATAGCTAAGGCAGCTATAGAGTTGCCTTGGGCTCCTAGTAATGCTATTTCAAGCGCATGCTTTTGGCCAGCTAATTGTTTGGCACTATCCAGGGCAGCTTGGGCATTAGCCTCTAAATTTGTGTAGTATTGGTCAGCAGAGCTACTAAGTTTTAATAGGACCGAGTATAGAGCCTGCCCTGAGTTAGTTGTTAGGCGGTAATTGTCAATGTAGTTGTCGCCTCGACGGTTAAATCTTACTCTGGTTTGTTTTCTAAATAATCACTTCCTTGGTAGCATTTTTTTGTTTAGACCTTGTCTGGGTTAAGGTGGGCTGTCTGGATTTTTTCCCAATTACGGGAACTTCCAGTCCAGCGTTGCGGATGTTTAGCACGTGCTGCTTCGTAGACGACTTTACGGTTATCCAGAAGCTTGTCGTCCAAGCCTTCATGGCGTTGCGCTGGAGTAATAAACCGAATAGCGCTGTGACGATGCTCATGGTTGTACCATTCCACTAAGCTTGTGACCCACTGACGCGCTTCCGTAACATCGGCGAACGGCTTTAGCGGATAGTTAGGACGATATTTCAAGGTCTTAAACAACGATTCTGAGTACGGATTATCGTTGCTAACCGATGGCCGACTAAACGAAGGCATGACACCCAGTTGTTGCAAGGTCGCCAGCATAGTCGATCCCTTCATCGGACTGCCGTTGTCAGAATGCAGGATAAGCTGTTCTGCCTGTATCCCTTCACGATGACAGAGATCACGTAACAATTCGCCAGCCAAGGCGCTGTTTTCTTCTTCATACACCTGCCAACCGACGATCTTTCGGCTGAAAATATCAACAAATAGATACAGATAGAAAAACTGTCCACGGATCAGTGATGGCAGATAAGTAATGTCCCAACTGTACAGTTGATTAGGTGCTGTAGCACATGCCGCGCGTGGCTTTGTTCGTGTTTGAGCCGGACGTTCGCTACGCCGATGGGTAAGCTGTTTTTCCTCGCGCAGGATGCGATAGAAGGTCGACTCAGACGCCAGATAGCTACCTTGGTCGGCCAGTCGTGGCACGATCTGACTCGGTGGCAGATGACCAAATTCATCTGAATTAGCGACGATCAGCACCTCGGCACGCTCGATTGCTGTTAGTTTGTGTGGCGGTTGATAGTCACGCAAGGGGCGTTGATCGCAGTGAATCGTCTCACCTGTCTGCCAGCGTTGTAAGGTACGCTCACTAAGTCCTAATACTTCACAGGCTTTAGCTTGACGTGCTCCCGCAGTTACTGATTCATTAAGTAAAGCAATCACTTGTTCGCGCTCTTCGTGGCCAGTCATTCGACCTCTCCCCCCAAGAGCGCCCGGAACTTTTTTTGCAGTACCAACAGCGCTGCGGCTTCTGCTAAGGCTTTGTCTTTACGCAATAAATTGCGCTCAAGGCTTTGGACTTCTTCTTTCAATATACGCAGGACCCGCGCTTCTTCACGCTTGTCTACTAAGTCATCCTGGCGGCAGAAATCAGCTTTCCATTGTTCCAACTGATGAATAAAAACGCCGCGTTCACGACACCAGGCATTTAAGTCTTCACCGATCAAATTATAGGTTTTTTGTAAAGCAGTAAAGCGTTCTTCAGAGCTCCAATCTTCGGGACGCTTTGATTTTAGCGGTGCAAGTTTGACGTCCTGTTCCTTCTGTTTCATCCAAGCCTTCAAGGTTGTTAAATGGATATTCAATTCGTTTGCGACGGACTGAACTGATTGGTCATTACTACGATTGTATACTTTTACCAGGGCCTGCTCTCTGAAGCCTACTGAATACCTTTTATATTTTTTCATTTCTACTCTCAAATTTTATTTTTTCTTAAAAGTTGAGGCGACAACTATTCTGACGCAGGGGGTTAGGTCTAGTGCCTCTATGAATTGTCTATACTCTACTCTTGAAGCTGGCAAATAGGCATTAGGATTAACGGTAGCTAACTGGCTCTGTATATTGGTTTTTAATCTCGATTGCTTTTCAGCACCGGTGTAAAACTTGTCGTAAAAAGATTCAAATTGTTTTTGAAATTCAGCAAGGCCACCCGCAGCTTGCACCAGTGCGTCACTGATTGCAATGGCATTAGTTGCGAGGCTTAAACCGGATGTTGCGAGAGCATCTTTTACTACTGCAACTTCGGAAACTATCCGCACCGCTGTTTCGAGCATACCCTCACCGAGTTTTTGGTATTGTCCGATTATGTCGCCAAAGACGGCGGTTGACATAGTATCGAGAGCCGTACTGATTACGCCGTTCAGCTTTTTTGCTGCGTCTTCTCCCGACAAGCCCTTTAACTCAACTGTGAACGCTGGAATAACATAATCTTTGACTCGTGTTGCCAAGTCACCGCCAAGGTTATCAGCCAAGCCAAGCATAGTAGATCCCATACTAGAAAACATATCATTCATGGCGGCTTGGGTAGCTTTATCAATAGCCTGATATTGTGTAGAGTTTTTATATTTGTTTGAGGTGAACCAGCCACCTGCTGTTTTCGTCTCGATGTTTGTGTATTGTTGAGCGCCAATATTCCCGCCATTCATTACATCATTTAATGATGTCGCCCCAGTTGATATGCCTTGGCCGGTTACTGTGTTGGTTTTTTTACCACCAAACATAGAGTTAATAATCCAGGTGCCCATCAAATAGTTAGCCCAAGGCGGTATTGCATTTAGCCCTGTTTGCTGTGCCTTTGGTGCGGTCACGTTAGCTAGTCCTCCACCCTGATATAATCTTGTAATTACATTAGTGATACTACTGGATAGTGCCGCTACGCCTGAGTTGATGCCGCGTAATTCAGAGTATTCGTCAGCATGTATTGATTTAAGAAGATCGTAAGTTTTATCTATTGATTCGGATTTTGCTGTGCTATCGCCTAAAACCGTGCCAGTGTCAGGGGATGTTGGCATGACTGGAGCCACTGATGTGCTGCCGCCTCCAACGCCAAATCCTATGGCGGCCATAGCAACTGCCATTGCTGCCATAAGAGCAAAGCCTATATAAGGGCCTGCTGCTGCTTGTGTTGCCACACCTGTTGCGGCCGCCGCCTGGCCTTTAACCATTTCACCTGCCACGAACGGGACTACTGCTGCAGTATGTGCTGCCGATACTGCACCAATGCCAAATAACTTGATCAATGTTTGCGCCATTTGAGCGCCTGCTATACCCATCTCAATAGCATGAGCAGCTCGCTGCTCTGTTGACCCCTTGGTTAGCATGGCGCTTACTGCACCTGCTATTTGCCGTGTACCAGATAATTTATCAGATAATATCTTGCCGTTTAGGTCGCTTTCTTCTTTGGCATACTTTGCCGCATTAGATGCCTTGGCCGCTTGATCTACAGTTGACTCATTAAGCACTTGCATCTTGGCATTTTCATCCAGCGCTAATGATGACTTGTTAATAGAGTTAACCATGTTGTCAAATGCTCCAGCCATGGCGTTAATGCCACCTAAAGCCCCGTCAAATATTGCCGATGTCACCGCACCAAGATCACTGGTTTTAACGTGAGCATCATCCAGGGTTTTGTTGTAGGCCTCAAGCGCTACCCTTGCTGTTTCAGTAGTTTCTTTCTGTATAATTCCGCTGCCTTTCGCTGGCAGATTTCCACCTTGACTTGTTAGCGACGATAGCTGCTGATCTGCTGAGTTTTTAGTGTCTGTATATCCAGCAACTACATCCTTTGGCAAATAAAAGTTTGCTTCAATTGCGGCCTTTTTTTGTTTTTCAAGGTCTATCTGCTCTTTTATTGCTGCGTTGCTAAAACCTTGTAACTGTAGTGATTTGGCCATATTTGCCAGTTCTACGGCATAACGAGAATCATCTTTTAGCTTATCGAGCTCATTTGCCTGGCTTATAGTTTCATCCCACATAGATTGCTGGATTCTTCTGGTCTCGGTTTCTGCGGCTATTTGCTTGGTAATTAACTCAATCTCTACTCGTTCATCACCAATGGCATCTTTCAAGTTGGTTCTTAAGGCTATTTGCAATGCCTTGTCTTTGGCTGAAAGCGTATTTATATAAAGCTCGCTAGATAATGACTGAAGCAATTCCAGTATTTTTTTATTATGAGTATCTGAGGCAGTCGCGGCTTTTTTGGTTGCCGTTTCTTCATCACTACTGGCTTTTTCAGTCGCTTTTTTGCTGACTGTCAGTGTGTCTATTTGGTTTTTCAGAGCGACGTACTGCTCAAGTTCCTGACCAGTGAGCTTTAATGCCTCACCCTGGGTTCGGTTATAGTCCCCACTGGTCATCGTTAATTTATTTTTATCATCATTAAGCTTGGCCATAGCCTTTGAAAATTCGGTAACGGCAGTCGACGATAGAGCGATATCTAAAGCACCCTGGTATTTTGCCATGGCCTTGGTATAGGTTTCAAAGCTGATCTGCCCGGAATCAAGCAAGGCCTTGGTCGTTTTTAACTGATCATTAAAGACTTCCTGAGGACTTCGAAACGCCATTACCAAAGCTTTGGCTTCGTCTGTCACTGCGTTGGTTGTCGATAATGCATTACGATAGGCAATAGTGCCGTTGATATTGTCATCAATGGCTGCAATGTTTTTTTGATGCTCGGCAGTTAATGCAGAAATAGCGCTGGTATCAGTGATATCTGTGGTAAATAATTTGCTCCAGTAGCTTAATGTTTCAAACTTTTTAGCCCATTCACCCATGGCATAACTTGCCTGGTTAGCAACAGCAGTAAAAGAGTTTAACCAGGTACCGATTTCCCAACCAATCAAAGCCGCAAAGCCGATATTTAATAGATTTAATGGGTTTAGTAGTAACCTAAAGCTTGCTGCCAAGCCTGTTGACGCAACAATTCCCGCCTCTTGCTCAAGCTTTAGTTTGGCAGCCGCTACAGCTGCCGCATCTGTTGCAGCAGTAATTCGATTTGTTGTTATCGCATAAAACTCGCCCATTTGCGTAAGCTTTGCCAAGATTATCGTGCGCTCAGCTTCTGCTATACCCAGTGCTTGCTCGGCCTGCCTTTGAATGTAAAGTGTGGATGTAGTTTGTATAGTTGCTGACGTTGCCGCTATTGTTGCCCGTGACTGCGCGATTGTTATGTCAATTAGTGCTAATTTAGCTCTACCCGCGACTGATTCCACAGATACTGTCGACAATTGCGCAACCTCATAGGCCAATAGATAGGCAGTTGTAGCTACTGTCGATTCAGCCCGGGCAATGTTGACTTGTAAATTCTGCATGATTGCTGCTGAATGTGCTGATTCAACAGAAATAGCGGTTTTTGTTGCCGCAATATAGGCCGCGATACTACCAGCCATTTGCGCAACAAAAACAGTGACGGCAATTTTGCCAAGAGTAACCAGACCCTCAATAATTGGCGTTAAATTCATCGCCAGCGAATTTACGGATTGCGCCAATCCCGCTGTTGCTCCAGAGCCTTTGTTAACCTCCAAAACATATTGCCCAAAGGCCGTGTTGATATTCTCCATGGCCGAGCCTACGGTCAGCGGGATTTTGGCAAACTCCTCATTAATAGACATCTTTCCTAAATAATTGACATAGAATTTGGCTTTGATAGGGTTAAAATAGCGATCTACCTCTGAAAACACGGATAGCCATGACTCCTTATGCCCAATTGCCAAGACACAAGCCTGAAGAATTTTTAAGGACTGTCGGCCTGTCACCAGAAGATTTTCTGCATCTTCACGGTAAGCTGGTGACTTACCTGGACGAACAAAAAGTCCTTAATCCACTGACTAGACGGGGACGAAAAGACTCCAAGATGGCTTTGGAAGACCGCTTGTTACTGACACTCTATTATCTTCGTCACTATCCGACGTTGATAAATCTGGCTGCGGTCTTCGACATCAGCGAATCGTATTGCCATAAAATCTATACTCGCACTGTAAGACTATTGATCAAAATCGAAAAACTGCCCAACCGCAAAGCACTGTTGGAAGATCCCGCAGCTACCGTGGTCATTGATGTTTCGGAGCAGCCTATCGAGCGCCCTGTTAAAAACCAGAAAGCGTACTTTTCAGGAAAAAAAACGCCACACGATCAAAGTCCAACTCGTGATCTGCCTATTGACGATGACTATACTCTCCGTAGTGATAGGTAAAGGTCAACAGCATGATTTTTCGATCTTCAAAGATAGCCGTCTATTGTTACATCCTGATGCCCTGTTGTTGGCGGATTCCGGATACCAAGGGATAAAGAAACACCATCAGAACTCGACTCTACCGGTTAAAAAGAAAAAAGGCCAACCGCTTTCGGCAGAAGACAAAGCCGATAATAAGGCACTATCAAAACAGCGTATTTTTATTGAGCATGTTAATCGCCGATGCAAAATTTTCAGGATTGCCAAAGATGTTTATCGGGGCAAACACAAGCATTACTCCTTGACATGGAATTTAGTGGCTGCTCTTGTTAACTTACGCTATGGCTGTATTTAGGAAAGATGTCTAATGACTGAGGACTGACTTTGTATCGCCGTGATAACGCGTTTTGATGTTAATTCACCGGCTTCAGCCATCGCTCTTAACGCACCAATGCTGACATGCATACCGTCAGCTAAAGCTTGTGACAAACGTGGCGAGTTTTCCATCAGACTGTTAAATTCATCGCCACGCAATACCCCTGAGGCTAATGCCTGTGACATTTGCCGAATAACTGACGCGGCTTCTCCAGCACTGGCGCCGGATATCCGTAATGATTGCGCCAAGGTTTCAGTAAGCGCTGTCGTGTTGCGAGTGGTACCACCCATCTGCTCCATGGCTTTATTGATTCGGGAGAAGATAGTCGCGTTAGCTTCAAAACTGGTGCCGGTGCGCAAGCTGATAGCGACCAGCTCTTTTGATGAAGACAAGTAATCGGCTTGGCTGCCGGTGGCGATTTTTATCCGCGAATCTAACAGCGTCATGGTATCTGCCAGGCGAATGAGCTCTTTTGTAGACTGGTAAATTGCCAGTACTGACAAGCCTGCTGCCAAGCCCTTCAAGGCACTGCCCAACCCCAAGGTTTCCCGTGCCATTGCGGCAAAGGATCTATTAGCATTTTGGGCTGCGCTGTCAGCACCATTGATACTACCGCGCACCCGATCCAACTCGCCGGTTACTTGAGCAGAACCGTTAGCCCGGATAGTAATGCCTAAAACAATCGGTGCAGCCATTATTTATCTTTCCTTTTGTTTAGCTCATTAACAATGGTGCGGGTAAAAAGCATCAATCCCATAAAGATATCTTTGTTAGGCTTAATGCCCGCATAGCCCCAAATAACCTGTGCTGCCTGATAATTAAGACCAATCAGGTCGCCCATGCTGGCATATTGCCAGGCACAGCCGTCGAGGACAAAAAAAGCTTCCAGCACTGGCCAGTTGCCTTTCATCACTTCAAAATTAATCTCTTCCGGCTCTTCAATTTCCGGTAGTACCAAGCCAAACAGGGCGGCATCCTCATCCATGAGCTCGGTACTTAAATCTTGCGGCTGACTACAATAGTATTCAGCCGCCTCAATTAGTTTTTTCTTCTAAGTGCCTTGCCGGCAATAGATTCAAAAAAGCCCTTAACCAGTGCGCCACGAACAAAGGGCACCGACAGAATCAAGTCCTTGTTATCCTCGTTAAAGGCCAAGTCTGCACCTGCCTCATCTTTAAAGGTACCGTCATCCCAACCGATCAATACATCGTTCAAAATATCGGCATCTTCTTCCGCTTCATTTTTAACGATTTCATCAATGCGGCCTTGCGATAGCATCTTAAATTTAACACGGACCTTTTGGTCATTAAACTGGCCTCCGTCAACGGGCTCGCTGATAGTAATAGGCCAGGTATAACTTTTGTCTTTCTTGATAACGAATGCCATGGTGATTCCTTTATATATAGAGTGGGTTGGGCGTGAGTTCTACTGTTTTTGTCACGCCCTGGTTACGGTTATTTACTGCAAATTCTTATTTCATCATTGCCACTGACACCATACGGCAATAGTGCCATACTCAAATCCAGCATCGCGACACCATTAGAGTCAGAATACTTGGGGGCCGATAACTGCACTTTCGGGCAGGTAAAGCCAACGATATTACCGGCCGTTTGGCCGTGCTTAATAGCAAAGGCACCGGTGGTACTATCTTTAACAGCCGTCCACCAATCTTTGGTCGCAATAAGGCCCGCCTCCAATGAAATAGACCCGGAAGGCTTTCTGTCAGTAATCAATACCGACTCAGAGCCGAGTGTTTGACGGTAAGTGACGGTATTAGCGATATCAAAACTTAACTTTTCAATCGCTGCGCCGTTATAGCCCAGCAAATGGATATCGGTCGTATTGGCTGTTGATACCGGTATAGGTGTTTGCCAGCCTGTAAAATCCGAACTAGGAACCGCTTGCGGACTGTCGGTAATAGTGCCCAGCAAACCGTCAAATTTCCATTTCATTTTTGGAATGGCTTTAGGTGACAAATCAAAACTCATCGTGCCGCGAGCGCCCAGCAATACATGTCGAACACCATCAAGATTGAAATAAATGGTTGCCGAAGTGTTAGGCTGTCCAGATCCAAAATTGCTATTGGGCAGGTAGATAACATTGGGGCTAATTGAAAAAGGCGATGATGCGGTTACCGCTGCTTTCAATGGTTTACTAAGGGTTGCTATTTTAGTGGATGCAACGTACTTAATAATCTCATACTGTGCTGGCAGCGCATTAAAAGAAATAGACATGCCGGTATAAATATCATCTGTTGCTCCCACTGATAATGTAACTGTCGTCGTGTCAATTGCGCCAATAGCCGTAGTTGTTCCGACGATAGCAGTAGGGGTAATATTTTCTGAAAAATTCGACGCTTTTAATAGCGATCCCCATTCTGGCGCGGTTGCTGCCGTTCCGGATCCCGCAACTTCAGTTTCAAACGATACTGAAGCATAGCCTTCTACACGAATAGAGCCGGAATTACCAAAATAGGGCCGGATAAAGTCGCGCTCGACTGATGAGCCTTCCAATGGTGAAATATCCAGCGCGGTACAAAGCACCGCGTCAGCAATAGCAGGCGCTGAATCAGTGCTGTATGCAGCTTCCAGCTTAATGAGAATAAGCCGCTTTTTTTGTGATAATGCCATTAGACGGCCTCGTTAGTGGGTGATTTGGTGGCTTTTGCAACAGAAACCTTTGCAGCGGCAGCTTTAGCGGCTTGCTCGGCTTGGTATTGCTCCAGCGGGATTCTGATCCCTAAGTCGGGATCAACAATAAATGTCCCCGCGTGTCCAGTGTATTGATCTTGCATAATTAAACTCCTGACCGGATAAATTGATGGGTTATAAAAGACTCTTTCCAGATAAAAAAGCCGTTGGCGAAAGAGACCAGCGCGCCACCACTGTATTCCAAGGGATCGGCACTGGCATCGGGACACCAGCCCAGCAAGGCCGACTTAACGCTGTCTTGCAATAGATAACTGGCATCTGCTGCGTCACCTCCACGTGCATCACGGACATTACGAACGGCAATCAATATGGCAAATGACACTGCCAAGCGCTGCATGGTGGCACCAATCAAGTCACTTTCAGTCGCCGTTACACGCTCATGAAAGATATAACAACCGGCATCGCTTAAGCGTCCCGCCATAACATTGGTTAAATCAGCGGCACCGGCCACTTCTTTAAAGGCCGGTATTTGTGTCCGAATACGAGCTTCGATAAGGGGGCGTAAATTAGTAGCCACTTTCACGCCCAAAGAGTGAAGCGCTTGAAGTAAAGCTGGCTGACTGTGTTGTCACCGCATCGGCAATGCCAGCAATGTCGGGCGCAATAGCCACCTTCCCCTGTCCAACCAGCTTTAAATAAGCAATCGCCTGAGAATAAAGAAACTCAACTTTCTCGATTTTCTGATCTTCATATAAATAATACCGGGTAATATCGCAGGCAATCCGCACCAGATTGGCAGGTATGTTGGTCAGCGGCAGATAAGCGACTAAATAGCCGTTAATTTCTGCTGTGGCATCACCGATCGCTTGGTCAAGTACCGTGGTATTAATAGTGCCGACATTATCCCGATCAGTGAGATGGATTATTTCCCGCTCACCGTAGCGATTGATTAAGTCTTGTTGGGTGCAGTAGGTCATATCATATTTTCACTGATTTAAAGTCACATCACCAGACCGCACCGACCATGGCGCATTACCACGCGATGAGTGTTTGGGTTTGGGTTTGGGTTGTCATGTTAATATCTGTTTTGGTCTTGTGGATTATTACAGTTTATTTATAAAATCTGCAAACAACCCACCCAGGTAAGTTGTACAATCAAGATTCCAGTGAGTATTGTTATCCTGATCGTAAATAGCTTTAATGCCAACACCATTTGGATTGCTAATATAAGTTGCAATGTCAAAAACAGGTAGACCTAACGATTTTATAAAATCGTTATAAGAAGCAGCCATAGCTTGCTCACCAGCAGTTAGATAACTGTTTAACGGTTGTGTACCTAAAATTATCTGTATATTATTGTCGCAACACTTATTAATAATATTTAAGGTTTGCTGTTTGCCCAAGTTAAAAGCTGGAATTGACCCTTTAACGTTATTAATGCTCCACGTTTGCCACAATAAAAAACTAGGCTTTTGGGCGATTACGTAATTTACAGTGTTATTGTAATATTCCGTTTGTGTCCTACTTGCTTGAGCACAATTCCATGCTGTCACATTCCTATTCTTATTGCTTGCTAGTTTTGCGCCTAGACTAGCAAAACTAAGACCACCTAACACCTGCGCTGTAACATTAGATACACCAGCGTCCCCTTGCAGTCCTGCATAAGTGCTGTCTCCGCAAATTGCTACGTCAACCGCATTTTTTTTGTAAAAAAACTTTATAGTTGGAATGGCAACAAATATACCACTGGATGTATCGGTAGGAACATAAGCTACAGTGGTTGCATTTGTTGTTCCATCGGTTGCGCCTGATGTATTCTTAATCTCCCGCCCTGTACTGGTATTAAAAACACCAGTACCATTTGGATTTATTGAAATCATTCTCCAAATTGTCGCTCCATTTCTAACCCTTATATGTACTAGCGGATTAGCGTCAAGCACATCTGTGCGCGGTATAGATTCTAAATAAATAATATCAGATACCAATTGCCCAGGGATAGGTCTGACTGTACCAGAATCAGTAGCGGCTGGTATTTCACCTGTAGTTAGCCCATTAAATGTAATTGGTACAAAAGACATACCCAAGCCACTATGCCCATTTGTAGGTATTGCACATGCTGTAGCTGCTAGAATGGGCTGTACAGCCGCAGTATCATAATTTTCTAGGATTATTTGAATACCAAAAAAACCACCCATTGCATCACGCTGTTCTACCCATGTTCTATTTGCATAGGTTGATGCACCAGCATGGGCAAACACTTTATCTATTGCCGAGCGTTTTGATTTACCACCAGCCTCAGCCCCCTCCAAAAACATCCTTTTTCCGATCCTCTCCGCACCAGAATTGGACAGTTCCGCTATGGATGTACGTGGGGTAATTGTTTCCGTACCCGCATACGCCTTTTCCGGTATCGAAAACCCCGCCGAACTCCCGGCCGAATAATTCCCCCGCGCATCAAATGCTCTAACAGATATACTATGCGTACCAGCCGGAATGCCCGACAAGTTAATTATTGTCGTATTGCTACGTCCCACCTCATTTACCGCACCATTCAAAAATGCTGCATAGCCAATTACACCAACAGCATCCGTCGAGGCTGCGACAGTAACGGTTGCTGTTCCGTTTTCCAGCGCATTGGTAATGACTGGCGTACCAGGTGCTGTGGGTGCAGCTGTATCGGGCGCCGGGTAAGTACCATTAAATGGAGCAGTAGCCATAATTATTCCTTGGTTTTTCTAATAGGCTTACTGGTTGCTTTGATAGCCTCATCAGTGACTATCTCAACAATCAACATTGGCTCGGCTTGCAATACAGCCAGCTCGTCTGCCGTGAAGTGCTCATCTGAGTATTCCACCGGAATACTTGAATGAGCAGTCCCACAGCGCCGAAAACCATCTGCCCTTGACGTGATTATGACAGCCATAAATCAGCCTAAAGCCGGAACAATGACCAGCTCTACCGAGTTGTACCAGGGGTTAGTTGTGCCGCCGATATTTTCCAGCCTAATCAACTGGCGAGCTGCTGCTTCGTTGGAAGGTCCAACCAACAGATGGGTCGGCATAACATTCATGCTACTGCCATCCGGTTTGCGCTGGGTGCCGATAGCGACACGAGCAGCCGCGTAAGCGGCGACATCAAGGGCAGTCTTGCCCATATACGCCAACTGATGAAAGCCAAAGCCCACGTTATAACGCGCATCTGCGCCGTACATAAATTGGCGCTTTAAAAACACATTGTCGTCAGTTTCTCTGTCCAAATTGACAAACTTCACGTCTTGACGTTTTTGCATGACTAACGGCTTCATGTAAGTGCGAGACAAGTCCATCAGAAACCAGGGCGCCGCCGCACCAGCCGCATAGTTGCTATAAACCGCTTCAACACCGGCAGCATCATAACCAACGTGATCAGTATCAAAAAAATACTGCCCATCAAGACCGATAGTTGAATTACCCAGCAATAGTGATGACCACACCAGCGTATCGCCATGCTGGGCTGCTACCTCACCTTGCATGGCAAAGCGATTTCGATACAAGCCAAGCTGGTCATCTTCAATATCATTGCGATCAACACCGATGGTGTGCTCCCAATTTTTATTGATCAACTGGTAATTAGTCGCTTCAAGGTTATGGATAACCCTGTCACCAACCCACTCACGCATACCCGGCAAATCCCGCATCCACCCATAGTTTTCAATTTTTGCAGTAGACTGCACTTCCATGGCAACTAAAGGCCATTGCGGCTTGACCGACTCAATACCTTGTAAAAACGCAGCCTGAAAGCCTTGTCCCAGGGCACGTAAAACACCTTGTGTAATTTGCATGATGATCCTTAATTAATTAAACGCCCAAACCGAGCAATACCCAAACGCCGGCCGATTCAACAGCAACGATTTTACCGGCACGAGAGCGGGTAGATGTGCCGCTGGTTTTAGCGACAGTTTGATCGTCAACCAGGTAACAATCCGAACCAACATCAGCCTGGGCAATCAAATCGGTTGATGCTGAATTGCCAAACAAGAAGGTTCCGCGACCTACGCGCGCCTTAATCGCCCCTGCACCACCCGCTGAATTGTCAGCCGTATCTTCAAAGCGGCCAATGGCAATCAGTCCGGTTGCTGTTGTTGCGGGAGCTGCATAGCCACCACTTAAAACAGCCAGTCCACCCTGCAGGCATTTAACGGCGGCTTTTACAGGAAACTCGCCGATATCACCGGTGCGCTGTTTGGTATTTCTTTCTACTACTAATGCGGTCATTTATTCGCTCCGGTATTTAATCATTTGCTCATCGGTTAAGCCGAGCTGTGACGCTACAGCCTGCTCATCGACAGAAAGTGCAGCGGTGAGCGTGTCTTCTGGCGCCTTACCTTTGGTTTGCATACCAGACAAGGCAGCAATGGGTTGTGCCGAGCCCAGATAAGCCGATAACGATTCCAGGTTAGATTCACCTAACTTTTGTGCCCAGCCTTTTTGCGCAGCCAGCAAGCGCCCATCAGCCAGCGCCGGTTCAATCAGCTTATTTATCTTGTCAGCGTTAACGACAACGGATAGTGCGGCAAAATCAGCTTGCAATGCCGTCATCACCTCAACTGAGACAAATAAAGCAGGATCTGGCGTTTGTGCAGACAGTGCTGTCAACTGATCAGTCTTGGCGGCCAAGAAAGCCGATAGTCCGGTTGTTGTCCCCTCCGGCGTGGAAATAGCGACTTTCAGCTTATCCAGTTCCGCAAGGATTTCGTCGAGCGTTGCCAGGGTGGGCAGGTTGAGCATATAGCGCAACCGCTCCAATAGTTCATCTTGATCCATAATCGAGCCTTGTAGTGATAAATCAAAGTGTGCCGCAGCCAGATCGGTTAGGCCGTCCAGTGCGGGGTAATTTACGAGTGCCGCCATTAGCAGGCCGGTAATTTCGCCGGTGCTTGGGTTGTATTTCAAGACGGGAGAGATATAGCGGTATTCTTTGGCCTCAATTGCGGCTTTCGCTGATTCATTCCAGCCCACATCAGTCGCGTAAAGCCCATCATCAGGCCGCCAAGACAACGCAGAAAACCACCCGGCTGCCGGTGCTTTTTGGCCATTGGTTTTGCTGTGTAAGGTTTGGTGGTCGTAATCAATAAGATACTCGTCAGCTTGTTGCGCTGACGCACTTAACAGGGCGCTAGCGTTGGCCTCGGTCATCACCCAACCTGACAAGCCCAATGGCCTTCCGTCTTTGGCGCGAAATCTACCGGCCGGCAATAACCTAAATTCAGTCGGCGCAGTACCGCTTAGCTCGATTAATTGAGCAGAAAGAGCAATGGTTTCGGTATTGGGTGTTTTTTTCATGGCTGTAGAATAAAACAGCCGGGGAGTTTTTAGCTTAGGGAGGTGTTCGTAATCAACTATAAGCCCATAGCATGTGATTAGTCGCTTTAAAATAGCGCTAAAACTGCATTTAACGCCTATTTAACGGGGGTAAAAACAAAAAGTCTGATACTGATATAGATAGCAATAAAAGTAGGGCTTAAAACGTAGATTCCAAGTGGTCGCGAATAATGGCCAATATGGCTGATTCATCCTCGGTCGATATCCCTAAAAACGGCCGAGCAGGAATATCACCCCATAGATGAGGAAATTCGGCGGTGGCGCCACCGAACTGTTGCATGGCAGCGTATTCCATCGGACTACCAATTTGCACACTATCATTGCCCAGCAACTGATAATTAATAGTATCGCCCAGGATACCTCTATCAGTTAATGGCCGGTCGCCCTGCTTATCGCCTAACAAAGTAGATAATACCGAATTGAGCGCCCAGCGCTCACCATCCGGACCGGTTGTTGTTACAAAGCGTTTTTTGGTTGATTCGCTTAACGTCTCGCCGATCTCTTTAAGTGCCGGGCGCAAATTAGTGACCGAGCTTTGCAGGTTGCGCAAAGCGGCCATGATAGCTTGGTCATTGATAGTGATATCAATCATGACTGTACATACTGTAGATCAGGTATAAATCAGGGGTTTTCATCGTTTATTGTTTAGCCTATACTGATTATTAATCGAAGGTGACGACCGGAAAATCGGCGTCCGGTCAACTGGCGGGGTATACCAACCAGGGATAGAGGAACTGCCGACCTCTCACCTTCGAGCCTCAATTTAAGGGGATATATCTGCGCCTATCCTGCAACGCATTAACATTTATTTTAAACGTAGAACGAGCGAGATTAAGCTGCGCCTTCATTTTCCCCTGCAAAAAATCCATCTCTAATACAATCTTTATATCACGCGAATCAGTTAGCCCGGGCAATACATACAAAAGATTTCCCGTATCACTATCTAGCAACACGCGTGGATTATCGGCCAAGGCAGAGGGCATCGACTTCCACTCATCAACGCTTAGGGCGTCGCCATCGCGACTATGGCGGTCAGCCTTTTTACCAACCAACAACCTGTCTTCGGTATAAATTTCAGCAGTGATCGGTACCTTACCTTGTTTGGCGAGACCACTTAAAACACCGGAATCCATCCACCCCATTAGCTGCGCCGAGTTTTTTGACACGCCATCCGCTAAAGTAATATCTACCCACGCCGAAAAGCTTGCGTCTATCTCTGCCAACAATACCGGCTTTAATAAACTCATCATCGCCGCACCCACGGGCGCAGGCAAGCGGATTAGCTTGTCATCAATCAGGCTCTTAAAAGACTGGGTAACCGATGCTCCCGGCGCATAGTCCCACCCGTAATCAACACCCTGCGGCAAGGTATGCACTGTGCCATTCCGGTCAGTCTTAGTATAGGTTCCGTCATCCGGTGCCGGATGCCCCTTATACTCGGTGGCTCGTACTGCCGTTATTCGGCACCGGCAACCAAAGCCATTCGGGGCAAAATGCGCCTGCCACCACGGATCGTCATACCTCAATACCGTGCCATTCCAGCTTTGATGTAATGGCCGTGGGTGCGCCACCGTGTCATTGTGGATATACTTCCAGTAAGGCCGTGACTGCAATAACTCAGGGTCGGTCAATTGCGCATAGCGCCCAGCCGCATAACTGGCGCGCATGTTGGTGTTGTAAATCACCCTCGCTCGCCAATCCCGACCCGTCACGGTATCACTGCCGGTCCAGCCTTCCCAACCATGCTTCTTGACGATGCTTTCAAATTCTTGCTTAAACGCGCCTATCGACTTGCCGTCAGCGACCGCTTTATTAATCGCGTCATGAAAATCCGTTAATAAATCCGCCTTGGCTGCACCAGCAACTATAAATGCCCGATCATGCGCACTACTTCGAATATCGTCCCAGTGCGCCGTTGGCAGGTTCAGCTTTTGCTTTAAAAAATCGACCTGTTCCTGGAACGGCCGGTTAAATTTGCCATCGCCCCGCGCGTTAAATGCCAGTTGGGTAGGCGATAGATTTAGCGGCATAACAACCTACAGATGCGATTAATCACCGTACAGACGCGATTAATCGCGTCTCTACCCTTCATGCACCCTCCTTAACATCAAAACGCCCCGACAAATCCGAACAAGCAAAAGCCAGTGCCATTACCTTGACCAGCTCGGTACTGTTCAGATCACCGTAACTGTTGAGCAAGTCATCACGCAGACTATCCAGACTATCAGCCGCATCAACCTTGCTACGAATGGTTTCCACCCAGCTTTTCAGCACCGGTGCTGCCTCTTGTGCCAGTAAATCAGCCTGCGCGGTAACCGGTGAGTTATCAATGTCGGGTACAGACGCGATTAATCGCGTCTCTACTGCCAACATTGCGGCACCATTCCCTGGTGGTAAAGGGGCGACCTGTGCAGGCATACCTAATATCGCTTCACCGGCTTCCGGTTCCGGTATCTTTAATTTCAAATTAACATAACTTACCGGTATCTTGGCCCCGGCAGCCGCCAGCGCGGGCAAGGCAGTAGCAAACAAGGCTAGATCACTCGGCTCCTGGGTATCACTGACCCATGTCGGACAGCGGTTATCAGCAAACAGGCCATTAAGCATCGCCATCGGATACACCAGATAGGCGCTTAAGGTTTGATCCAGCTGCGTTACATCATCATCGCGGATATCCAGGCGCACTTCGTTATGAACTTCGCCCAAGCTACGATTACCACTTGCCCCGGTAGAGCTGGTCAGCGTGCCACCTAAAATCGCTTTACTGACACTGCCTTCACACCAGTCGATCATGACCTTAAAAGCATCGGCACTGCCGGTCGCCATCACCTGCTGTAACTCCAGCTTCATCGAGTCAGGGATAATCCCGGCGGCGTTATGGCCAATACTCAACACGGCATTCATCAAGGCGCGTTTTTCATCATCAGAAGCCCCCGGGGGATATTGCCCGACCCGAATCGGCAAGCCATAAACTTCCAGGAACTCGGCCAGATCACGTACTGAAAAATTCTTATACAGGTATGGCCAGGCTAATACCCGATGCAAACCAGAACGGGCCAGATAGCCGGAGCGGGAGCTATGGATATGGACAATCCAGCCAAACGGCTGCAAGGGCACGCCGTAAGTCGAGCGATTATCCCGCAAATGCAGGGTATTGCGGTTTTCTTGCGGACAGGTAAACCAAGTCGGCGGGCGGTGCTCGACTTGATCGGGAAACCATAAGCCGGCAGCGGTACGGCCCCACCCTAACTCAATACAAGAAAAGCCATGCCCGATAGCATCCAGCAAGCTCATTCGCAAGGCACCGGCATCCAGCTCATCACGAATCAAGGCCTCCAGCAGCTTGGTCGCCTTTTTCTCGGCAGCAGTGGCATCACGCGGCGGTACCAACTTCCAGTCCAGCTTTTTGGCAGCCATCTTGCGCTTGCTTAATTCAGCGGCAATATGGGCATCCTTCTCTTCCATATCCATAAACAACTCGGCCTGGGCAAGCATATTGCCCTGTTCGGCCTGTACCAGTATTTGGGCCAGCTTTGCCGGTGTCAGCCCTCGGGAAGGGTGCGAATCGAACTCACGATGCAATAGCGCCGCTTGTGGCGAGTCTGTTTGTCGCTCTGCGACCAGCGCCGGGGTTAACTTTTGTTTAAACCAATCAGCAAAGCTCATTACCAGGCACCTGTTGTAGAGTGTTCAAAATCGTCAGTTCCCCAGTAACGCGCATCTTTACTGGGCAGAGGGTTATATTCAATAA
Organism: Methylobacter sp. S3L5C; assembly: GCF_022788635.1. Taxonomy (NCBI): domain Bacteria; kingdom Pseudomonadati; phylum Pseudomonadota; class Gammaproteobacteria; order Methylococcales; family Methylococcaceae; genus Methylobacter; species Methylobacter sp. S3L5C. The sequence continues at coordinate 3,439,678 of NZ_CP076024.1, forward strand.
TTTGCGCTTCGGTCAAACTGGCAAAATAGGCCAGTGCTTTCGAGATCGCGCTGTCACCATGGCGCTGATTAGGGCCGGTTTCGGTCTTGGTTTTGGGCAAGCGGATAATGCCGTTAATCACCTGCAAGGCGCGTAGATCGTTCATTTGGTCAGCATCGGCCGGAATCGTCAGCTTGCCATCTTCAAAAGCCGCTTTCAGCTTGGGCATGTTTTCCAGATACCAGCTTTCCGATAACTTGATTTCCTGAATACGCCCGGAACCATAACGGTGCCGTGCCTGCTCGGCCAGATACATGCCGTTTCCTCCCGCATCTAGCGCCCCACCAATTAATTTAGGTAGGCGATCAACGATATAAAACAATACCTGTTCTTGCTGTTTAAAGGGGATGTTGCGCAGCTCCACGCTAAACGGCACGGTTCTATCCAGATTCTGCTCGATAGTCATCGGGTCAATGACCGATAGATCACCCAAACGACCAAAGTCCATGCCAAAAGCATGCATAAGCTTGGGGTTAATCTTATCAAGCTCCGGACGCAGCAGCCCATCACACCAATCCCTTATTTCCGCCTGGCGCAAATGCTCCGGCCACTCGTTAAAGCTATTATCTTTACTTAATCGAAGCACGGGATAGCGCTTATCCATCCGTGCTTCAATCAATACCCGACTTAAAGCCGCGCCACCAGACTGACTGGGCACACAAAAATATTCTTCGTCGGCAGCTTCTTTGCTGGGCGCATTGGCAATGGTCTTGGTGCGCCATGCCAGCTCGGCTTCGGGGCTCCAGACTTGGCCAGTGACATAGCAAATACGCTTAAAGACGCCATCGGCCAGCGCATCATCCAGGGTAATCCGGTGCACACTGTAGGGCTTACGGCCAGCCCTGGCATCCTGAACGTACTGGTTGTATTCGTTATCGACGCCGTTATGGGTGCTGATAATCCGCACCCGCGCACCCCACATGGTCAATGCCATCGCGGCTTTTAACAGGCCATGCAAGGAGTCATGAAAGGCCGCTTCGTCAATAACGACATCGCCCTGCATACCTCTTAAATTCGAGGGGCGCGACGACAACGCGGTAATTTTAAAACCCGAGTTCGGGAAGCGAATGGTATAAGCAAGGATCTCCTTACTGCCTTCTTCGTCTTTGAATAAGGACTGGTCCACGCTGCCTGCCAACTGGTTGAAGGCCTTGGCAAACAATGCACAGGCGGCAATATATTCCAAAGCCATCTCTTGACGACTACCCACATAATAAACATTGTGTCCTCCGCGTTTTTTAGGTTTTGAAGCAGTGATAACGTTACAAGCGGCTTCCGCCCAGGTTAAGCCGGTACGCCTAGACTTTTCGGCAATTTTGACTTCCGACTCGTCTTCAAACCAGCGCGCCTGATAGCCCAACAAGACCGGCTCGTTGGCGGGAAAATAGTCGCCGGTTTGCAGCTCTTCAACCAGCTCGACGGGGACTGAAACAACCGTGTTAGTCATCACTTGCCCAGTAAAATGCGTTTAATGGACGCTTCCAGCTCAACACTGATGCCGTCGCTTTTAAGGCCTGCCGTCAGCTCTTCAGCGGCTTCAGCGCGCGCTTCCTGCCTAATTCTGGCGTCGCGTTTTGATTGCGACTCTTTTTGTAAGGTGCTGGCACGGGTTGTATCCAGTACAGACTTGGCCGCCTCTTTCAGCAGCGCCATGCGTTCGGCAGGTTCTGCATATTCCAGATCCTGCAAACTGACCATCACATCAAACAATTCAGATTGCACCAGGCTTATGACCGCCGCCGAGCGCAAGTCGGAATCATCCGGGGCTGCTTCGGCAATCATCCGCGCCGCTTCAGTGCTATTACGTACCGCTTGGATGCGGCGCTTGAGCTTGGAGGCATGGCGGTAAGCCGCACTGCGTGACAGTTCAAAGCCGTTTTCTGAAAGCCAAACAACCAGGCCGTCATAATCGGCAAAGTTGCGGCGAATCAGCTCGCGCTCAAAGTCGGCGCGCTGTTCCGGTGTCCAGCCATCGACCTGCGCAGGACTAGACATCGAAATACTTCTCGGGCCGGGCAATGCCGGGCTCTAAAACGACCGTGTACTCGACGATATCAACCCCGTAGCGAGCAATTTCGATAAACCAGCGTCCATCGGGGCGCTTGTCGACCTTAATCAGATCCCTGTCGTGCAAATACTCGCACTCGCGCCGAATCTCGTTTTGGGTAGCATCGGTGTATTCAGCCTGAATAACCGATAAGACAATGCGCTCGTAAGTCCCGATGGGCCGGGCATTGTTCAGTGTTAACAAGATTTGCCAGCGAATGTTCTCGCGGCGTATTTTCGGCATATCAGCCATATCGATCCCCTTTTAAAAAAGCATTTTCAAGTCGTACTGCCAAGCCATCGATCTTGGCTTCGATAACACTCTGATTGCGGATATAGTCGTCACGACGAACATAGTGGATCGGCAAATCGGCTTTCATCTGCATAATGTCCCGCTCTACCCGCTGCCACTCCCGTGCCTCATTGGCCGCCGCCAACTCCAGCGCCGCAAATTTAACGTCCCAGTGCCGCTGTGCCGAACTACGCGCTTCTTCCTGGGTAGAAAACTTCTCATCCAATCGCGCTTCAAACTGTCCTACCAGCAATTTACCGGCAGTGATAATCACGGATACCAACGTACCCAGCAAAGCACCGGCAACGCCCAATAACTGCCAGATATCAACCGCAACAGTCATAAGCTTCTCCCGGTTTTTAGTTGTTCATAAGCCGTTTGGCACTGAATACAGCGAATACATAACGGTAGCGCTGCCAGCCGGTTTGCCGGTATCGCTTTATCACAATCCAGACACAGCACACTCTCGGCAACAATACGTTGAAGGGTCAAGCGATGCCGGGCCAATTCCTGCTGCACCGCCCTGTTGATATCAAACAGCATCCGATCATTGGCACGATCAATATCATCACTCATCAGGCACCGAGACTTTCCCGATGACAGCACCGGACTCCCCAAGCGACGGTCGTGTCGATTTGACAATGACCTCAAGGCGCTCGGCATACTGGCGCTGTAAGCGGTTGCGGGCAGCAAGACGCAGATAAGTGTCGTCAGACAGGCACGCCAATTCATCGGCTTTAATCGCCGGTAGTACCGGACGTACCGGCAGCGGCAGAACTACCTGTGTGATAATTGGTGCCGGCAGGGTCGTACAGCCCAGCTGTAGCAGCCCAATCATTATCCAGGCCATCGCGCCTGGCCAGCGTTGTTGCGGTTGTTTCATTGAGTGTCTCTTGACGTTGTTGGTGTTCTACCGTTGTTAAAGCCTGATCCAGCGTGGCTCGGTGTTGGGTTTGATTAAGTGCCGCCTCGGCAATAGTGCTTTGGATAGCGGCATAATGCTCGGCCTGTTTGGCTTTGCTGCGATAAGCCAGGGCAATAACCACTAACAGCAAGCCGATGGCGACAAGGATTAAAAACAGGGTTAGCGACACAGGCCCACCTTGTCGCTGGTCGCAACGGTTAAATAGCTGTTAATAAGACCGCCTATTAACGCAATGCTGGAGGCGATAGCATCCAGATCATCAGGCGCCAACTCCACCGGTAAAAACTTAACCAGCAAATACAAAATGGCCAGAATGGCGTTTAGGCGTAACTGTTTATTTTTCCAGGCAGCAGGATCAGCCAGCGACTCACCAGCCTGTAGGGCACGACATAACAACAAAAAACCGGCTAACATTGGCCACGCTCCTGTAAAAATTTGATAAAACTGCGGTGGGATGAGCTTAGCAGCAACTCGAATAGCGCTGCCTTGCCTTGGGCTATTAATGCATCCAGCTCAGCCTGCAAGGCAGTAATAACCGCCTCGTGACTTTCACTGTAATTTAAGTAATACAAACGCATAGCCAATTGCTCAGCGCGCTCATTTGCCAAAATCGTCAAGCTATCTATGCGCCGTATTAAGGCTTTATTTTTACTCATACACCCTCAAATAAGGCGCGTTCTGCCGCACGTCGCGTGACCAGACCTGCCAGCTTGATCTTTTTACCGTCTACCGTAGCAAACACCCAACGATCAAACTCGGCAGCAGCACCGGAAAAATCACCGGCTTTTAGTTTTTTACGTAAGGTTGAATCGCAGTAATTACCCTGGCCAATGTTAAAGACCAGGCTTACCAACGCATCAAACTGGTTAGGGGTTAAATCAGGACGGGTAATAGAGCTGATAAACTCGGCCACTTGCTGGGTATCTTTACGCAGTAGGGTATCGGCTTGGGCAGGACTGATAAATAAACCGGCGGCTTCACGCGTTAACTTGCGGATACTCCGACAGGTATAAATAATGCGCTGCAAAGCCGTGGCATCAAAAGCCTTAAACAGTACGTAATCACGAGTCGGCAAAATAACATGACCATAACCAATAGTGAGCTTGTTGGCCGGGCATAGATACGCCTTTAGCTTTAAGCTTTCACTGGTTTTGATGATATTTAGCCCGGCTGTGCCGAGAATGTAGTGGGGTTGTGTTTTCATGGTGCCAGTGTAAAGACTGACACGACTGGGGGGATTCAGCAGGGATTCGTACGCGCGGTAGAGACGCGCTTTATCGCGTCTAAATGTACGGTAATTAGTATAGGTGTGATAAATCAGGCGCGATAAATCAGACGCGATAAAGCGCGTCTCTACAACGAAAAAATATCCAGCTGCCTATCCAGCCTGACAGTATTGCAAATCTTGTTAACCTGTCGCTCGGTAATGCCGTGCTCCAACGCCATTGTTGATTGAAATATACCCTGGGCAAAGCCCTTAAGAATCTTCTGATTACGTAGCGCCCTAATAGCGACGGCTGCTCGTGGTATCTGAATAACCTCATTGCCATACAGCTCACACAGCTGCACGAAGGCAGCAAAGCCCAACAACTCGGCTAGCCTATGAGTCGGCAGGGGATTTTTTGGAATGGCGACATGCACGCCGGGGTAATGCAATAACAAAACCATGGCAGTTTGCTGGCCACAGTAGCTGGCTATTTCCTGCATTCGCTCGGGAATTAATTCGGGGGGCAGATCAAACAAGGGCAAGGATGGCATGGCAAGCTCCAATAAAATAAAGGTAACCGCCACCATTATAAATAATGTTCCTCTATTGAGCGTACATAAAAAACCCCGCGTTAGCAGGGTTAGTGTGGACATTACTGAGAATAGGCTCATATAAGCCAGTCCTGAGTATATTTTTTGTCAAATCTAAACTTTTTTGTGCCTTTCGTCGATATCTAATTTAACAACTTTGGGTCGTATTGCGCTTATCTGCTACTGCCCATGATTCAACCTTAAACTTAGCATCATAGGTAGCGATTCCGGTACATGTGGCACTATCCAGTGCCGTCATCTCCAACGGCCATAAGACAATCTCAGCCAATCCCAATGTAAAGACATCAGCCGCTACATAAAAAACGGCCCTCACTTTGCTGGCTTGATTAAATCCAGACTGGAATTCAAAGATATCCTGCTTATTGCCATTCGCCGCAGTATCGATCATTTTGGGCGCACCTAACTGGATAATTAATGATTGCCGAGAACTCCCTATACCTATGCCTGATAAATCCGCAGGGCCTGGCTGCGATATTGCTTTATAGGCTGAACAGCCTGCTAATTGCATAGATAGCGCTACCATAATGATTATCTTATTTCTCATGCTTTAGCCTGTTTTATGTTGAAAAAGTAAAGGGTGCACAGTATGGCACCATTTTATTAATCATTATGTTTTTATCGTTTAAACACCCCTTTCATCATCGCTTTAATCCTTACCCGATTAGCTGCTGCCTTCTCTGGCGGATATTCCGGCGCTGACAGTTCCGGCAAGGGGTAAACCCGTGGCGGCAAGTCCTGCCTTAGCTGTCCGGGACTTGGCCAGCGCGTTGACCGGCCTGCCAAGGTTAAAAACGCTATCGTTAACCGTGGTCGGTCCAGCGCCTCATCCCAGACTATCGGCCAGCCCTTAATCACCCGATACCAAACATCGGCAGTCTGGGTGACGGTTTCACTGCTTGGGCTGCCGTCCAGATGTAATACCACCAGCGCCGATAAGCCCTTGCCTACCTCGCTCTTTAGCCAGTTAAGCAGCGCTTTGGGTGGCTCACTATCCGACTGTATAGGCCCATCATAAATAGTGCCCTCAATAACTATCTTTGCTACTTTATTCATTACCGAACCCCTCTAAGGCTGCTAAAGCCTGTGCTGTTTTTGACCGACCGATAATCTGACCAGGCATGGCCCGAGACTCTTTCATCGGTAATGGAAAAGGCGTCAACAAAAGCGCCTCTAAGACTTTCTTTAAATAATTATGATTGGTTAATGCCCTGCCACCTTTGCCTTGCAAGCTCTCCACGGTTTGTTGCATAGCCGCCGCAACCATTTCCCAAGGCGCCAAAGCTAGCGCAGACTTAGCCAACCTTAGCGCCTTATCGTTAGCCAGATCACGTGTTGTCGAGCGAAACAAACCCAGATAAGCCACCAAGGCGCTACCGGCCTCGGTGTTTAGTTTGCACAATAAACCCAACAGCTCTCGCCCTGACTCGTCTTGCACCAGGGCATCCACGCCAATACGGGCATGACAGATCGGGCATCTATTCAGTTGCATTGATAACCTCCTCTGGCTGTGCGGCACGTAATTTAGCAAACGTCTCATAGTCCAACAGCTCAATCGATGGGTTATGTTTTTTAATGTGCGCAATAAAGGCACCGGGGGTTCTAAATTCCGGCCAGACATAGCAGCTCCTCTCAAGATAGCCGCCTTCCCGACAACCCTTCTTGCCATAAATGTTCACGAGTAGTGCCGCTCGCTTCGCTGGCTGCCCCTTACTGTGTAGGCAATAGAAGCGCCTGGCGATATTGCTCATTTCCGCCAGCTTGCTCTCTTTGCCACACCAAACGTCTCTACCTCTAAAGTAGCCGTCGACATAAACCATGATAACCAACCGCATATTCCGCTGAACAACTCGCGGCGAAAGCAAATAATCATCACACTTCAAATAAACAGCGCTACCGTAAGTCGACGACAACTTGACCTTTACATCCGCCCACTCCCCTTTAGATAAACTCATCGTTCCCGCCTCCCTTCGCGTGCGGCATTTTTGGTTAACGCAGCAATAAGCCCTGCCAGCTCCTGACTGTTGCAAAACTCCAGCTTACTTTTTTTATACATTTGCACAGCCATTGCTGTTGCATAAGCCCACGGCCTGCCAGCCTCAGCCAGTAAAGCCTCAAGCTTTTTAAGCTGTTTGGCGGTAGTAGCAGCACTGTCAATGTTGTGCGGCCTGCCTGGATAAGCGGTTTTTCCGGTAAAGCCTGCCTGCTTCAACTGCTCCAGCACGGCCGCACGACCCAATGCCGTTAAATACTTTGCTGAAATAACACCTTCAAAGGCTTTGGTTTTACCTATGGCCGTCAAGTATCTGGCATCCAGCGCATTAACCTTCCTCAATAAATCCCGATAGGTATCATCATCCAACCCCAAATCTTTCTTGGCAATGTGGATCTTGGCCAGCTCTGCCAGTTTTATTTTGTCAGACGCTGACTTAGGCTTTTCAGTTTTTAGACTCATTGCTGATGCTCCACTGCCAATTTGGCATCATCTCTACTCATGCCCCGATCAAGCGTGGCATTTTTGCCGGCCAACTGACCTTTATAGCCATCAAAAGTAGCCGCCTTAGCTTTGCTGGTTCGTGCATTTGTACTGTTAACGTTACTGTGATTTTTATCCATATAGGCAGTAATCGCCTGCTCATCGGCCTGACTGGTAGCAATAGCGACCAGCTTATCGACGGCAGTAACCACCCAACCCCGACAATAAGCATCTGCACGTACGGTTTTAGTCGCCGCAGACCTACAGCGCTTCAGCTCGGTTTTGATGTAATCAGTACGGCTACGCCTGACTTGACGCAGCAACACCTCAAACGCATACCCTGATAACTCAGGGGCGGGGCTAATGCCAATAAACGACCAGGCGGCATGCGATGCCCAGCTACTGGTCATAAAAATCAGCTTGCAACCAAAAGCCGTGGCGGACTTGTTGGCCAAAAAGGCTTCCCAGTCGGTAGGCTTGGTCTTTACCGTAGACTTGGCATGGGTACTGGAAGCCTCAGCCGCCAGAATATCTGACCGGCTCAGGTTGTACTTGGCCATTAGCGCCTGCGCCTGCCGAAGTGCGGTTTCCGCCTCGTTGGCATTGGCACTACCAGCCAGCCGCAAGCATTTTCTTATCTTGCCGACTATCTTGGCTTGCTCAGTCATAACGCACCTCCGGCCCTGACAGCCCTTTCCAAGATAGCGCGACCGATTGCCTTGCTGCCCCGCTTCCAGCCGCGACGGATAACTTGCTGTGCCATCGCATCATCAAGGCTTTGCAATTTATTCATTGCTGAGGAGCCTTTCTTGGGGTTCTGATAGGTGACCAAAAAGTCAATAATATCGGCTTGCCGCCATAATGAGCGCCCCATACCCACGCCACCCTGCACTGAAGCAGGAAAGGTTGGCTGCTCCCGCTGCATTTTTAGCGTCCAATTCTTATCAATATGACCGGCCAGCTTGGCAACGCCTTCAATACCGATTAATTTATTTGCGCTCATAACGCCGCCAAGTCTAACGATAACTGCTCATACTTGCCGCCGGGCTTGTCGCGTCGGTAAATCCGTAAATACGCCTTGGTGCTGACGACTTGCATGGATTCACGCAAAGCTTTCATGGCCTGCTGCCACTGCTCGTCGGCAATATCCAGCTGCAACAAGGAATAAATACGGCCGATAGAGATATTGCCTTCCTTATCAGTCTGAAAGGCGTGTTCGACCAGTGCTTTGATTTCAATGCGACTGCCTTCTGTCCACTTATGGATGCAGATATCGACCAGCTCTTTGGCGGCGTGGATCCTTTCATCAAAAATTTTGACATCAGCCTGGGACAGCTTTAATTGATACTGACCATCAAAACTGCATAAGGTCACGTTACCTTTAACCCCACCTAATTTAACGCCGTACTTTTCTGCCGACAATTCAACAAAGGCACCGATATCGCCCAAGGTATCCACCTTAAAATCGGCCATAATTGCACGTAAATCCAGCACCTTCTCGACAATCTCCAGTACCAGTGCATCGCGGGTTTTATCGATTTCACTGATGAGCTCAGACGGCACTAAATGGCCGGCGGTATTGCGTAAATAACCCAAAGGAATGCTATTCGTAGTCATAAAGTTCTCTCTTATCTATAAAGGGTAGAGACGCACGGGCGTGCGCCTCGTTAACAATTAATCTTTCAGCGTTAGCAATGCCGACCATAGCCGACTAGCCAAGCGGAGCAAGCTATAAAGCGCCGCAATGCTCCATAACAAACATAGCGATAGGATTATGCTTAAGCCCAGCAGCTGATAGCCGGTAAGTTGGCAGCCATAATCAGCCAGCAAAGCAACATTCATAACACCCCCCGACGTTCCAGCTCTTTGGCAGTGCGGCGATTGCGCCGAATCACCCGGGCCAGCGCCAAGGCCGACAAAGCCTCATTGATACGGTCCCAGAACAAATTACGATTAATTTCCTTTAACAAATCACATTTACGACTCATAGCACTAACTCCTCATTGCCGGTAGCAACCCGACAGGTATCCAGTAATAAACGAATAAAACCCATGCATTCATCGGCGGTCATCACCGTTAAAATATCCGTCGCACCGGCGATGGTTCTAAACTCTGATACCCCGGAAATACGCAAGGCGATATCGCCCCGGCCATAATTTTGTACGGTTAACGTGTGGGCGGGGCTTGCGCCACCACTATTGACCTGGTCATCAATGACCATGCTTTTATTGGTTAACATGTGCAGCTCCACGCTCTTCACAAAATTGACAGGCTTCCCACCAAATTAACTTGGATAGGCCACCAAACGGGCGGGGTGCGCTTGAGCGAGCATTACACTGCACGCGTTCAATAACGCGCCCAACATGCGGGCAGGCCACCACATTGATATATTGCCGGGCAAACTGGTTTAAAATCGCCGTGGGATTGGGATAGTGGCCGGTGCCGATCATGCGCACCGCACTGTCTTTAATCCCCAAGGCATCGGCCAGCGCCTTGGTGCCGATCTCAGTGCGCTTAGCGTTAAAAGCGATTAATAACTCACTCATGATCGCCGCCCTCAATAATGGCATTACTATTGGGATCAAAGACCTGCCCGCCTTGCGCTCTGACTATAGGGGCTTTAGGGCCGAGGTCTTTAACCACGGTATAGCTATAACTACCATTGCTGGTCAGCTTGCCATCATCCACCCGTTCAATAACGACCACTCCGGCGGCAGCCAGCTTGGTTAGCCATTTGCGTAGATTGGCAACCGGATCTTTCTCGGAGCCGGTACACAGGCTACTTTGTAAATCAATTAAGGTCATGCTGCGGTTTTTACGTAAAACCCACCAGGCCCGTGCGCGTAGTCCGCCGGTTCTGGTTCGTGGTGCTTGTTGTCCTTGGCGCATGGCGCTCACTCCTGACTGTTTCTAATGTTATCGGATTGGTTACTCATTATTTGGAACTTTTACGTAAAGACTTCATGGCGTCCTCACAGAGCATCATGCCCTTGGTATCAGCCGCCGTAAGTTGGGTCTTGCCGGTAGCCGTAGCAAAGTCTTCCAGATTTCGACAGGCCACCGCCAGCAGTCGATAACGGCCACGCGACTGGGTTAAGGCTTGCTGGGCAATACCGACATCAATGCCAACTTCGCACAACTCAGCCAGATACAACTGACAATCGGCTAAGGTAGCGGGTACAAAATCCACCAGAGCGCTGATGCGCGTGGCGATATGTGCCAGCCGATGTTCACCAAAGCGGTGTTTTTCACTGTTATGACAGACCAGAATCAATACGCTACCGGCCTGCTCACAGATACGCCGTAAATACTCAATACAATCGGCTTTTTTGTCCAGACCATGCTGGGCTTCGTCCAGTATCACCATGGGTTTGCGCACGGCAAAGGTATCGGCAATCGCTTTTTGTTGTAAAAACTTGGAGCCTCCAGAACAACTCAACTCATAGGCCAATAAGTCCCGTAAATAGGTCACGTTCATACTGGGAATACCTTCGATGTGAATGGCATTGTGTTCGGCGCCAATGTTATCGACACAGCGACTTTTGCCGGTGCCCGGCTCACCTGCCAATAACAAAATACGGGCCTCGCGTGGGGTGCGCGCTTCCAGGGCGCTTAACATCGCCACAAATAACTGATGGTTACTGGTTTTTACATAATGGTATTTCATGGTTATAATCCTGTTTCATGGTTGTAAAAAGTGCCTTCCGGCTGTAACCGAAAGGATGGTGAGGGCGGTTTATCCGCCCTTATTCATGCCTGCCATAGAGCCTGTCTCGTTGGGTTAGTACAGACGCGATTAATCGCGTCTCTACCTATATGAACCCACTATTCCTCCGCTGCTTTATCAGCCATTAACTTGGCTAGCCACAAGGTTTGCTCTTGGTAATTCCTCATCATGGCAACCTCGGGTTCCTTGTTAAAATTACCCTCAACTACCGTATTTTTTAACGGCTCGTCAACCGCTTGCAGTATGTCCTGCATCGATATCAAGGGCGCCTCAAGCTCTCGCATAATCACCGGAATACGCTGCAAAACCTCACCCTCAATAATATTTCCGTCTACCAGTCCGGCACGCTTACTGACTACCACCTTCTTTTTGTCCAGATTCTTCAAGTTGGCAACTGCCCGTTTTTCATCCGCTGCTTCCGATCCGGTCACTGATCGATAACCTGTAGCTTCCAGGAAAGGTGCAATACAAATCAGCTCACCCTTCATATCCTTCACGATGACCTCGTCATAGTTCATGCTGTCATAAGCCACGACCACTTTGTCGCCTTCGTAGGCATCCAGCTCAGGCGAGCGAAACAACATGCCACCGTAAGGTTTGACCATACCGCGACTGACCCGTAACGTTATATGCACCATAAACAAATCTGCCAGGATAGATTCATCCATAAAGATCGGTTGCCAGCCATGCGCCTTATGCTCATCCAAACACTCTTGCGGGGTTTGGTGGCGCATCTTGCCGCTGTTGGCACAGCGCACCTTCGGCAAGGCACTATGGGGCTTGTTATTCCACTTCCGGCGCAAGTTGGTTTCTATCCATTCCAGCGCCTCGGCATAACTACCAAAGACAATCCCGCCGCCCACTTTGGCCGCCCGCGCTCTTAGCTTATCGCGTAGTTCCAGATCCCCTTTATCGGCAGCCTTGACCATTTGCGCGGTAATTTTCTTCACATTGCGTAGCGTTACACTGTCCTGCCCCTTGGCCTGATAGGTTGCCAAGACCCGACACTGCTTATCAGCCCAGGCATGCCAGTTTTCAGCGATGCCGTTGGCCTGTGCATTCCCGACCGTCTTGGGATGCACAATGGTAATGCCCGCCTTATCACTGATAGACTTAACCGGATCGCCGGTAAAATTCTTGTTAGCCTTAATGATATTGGTCGAGTCAGTTTGCAAAATAGCCATAACACCTTGATCCCGTATGGCGTTCTCAATACCCTTGGCAATTACTTCAAAGTTTTCCGTTAAACCAATACCAAACGGCGGGATATAACGGGTAGCCACATCATGAAAATCCCATAACTCATAGGTGACAAAATCACCGGTACGCGGGTGCGGTGCGGTAAAGTGCGTATTCCAGCCATCGGCATGGACTTCATCCCAGGGCAACATACCGGCGTTGGTTCGTGGCTGGTAAGCCTGCCGTCCCCGTAACTGCATCCCGGTATGGCGACCCTTCAAGACATCCATCCGGCTGTACTTCTCATTAATCCAGTTGAGCATGGCGGTATAACCCACTTCGGGATGGCGCTCCTGCAATTGCTCATGGATCAAGGCATAGGTACATTTTTGCCGGTTGTTATCCAGGCGTGTTCTCAGATCAACATGCCACGCCTTGATTTCAAAGTCTTTTTGCCTGACTCCCGGGGTGTAATTACCCTGTTCTTTAAGGCGGGCCTGCCATTTAGCGACTGTGGAAGTCGTTAAAATGTCCGTGGTTTTGGTAACCCCGGAGGCTTTCTGCCGACACCGCCCCAAAGCCGAGACCAAGGCACTGGATAATCGCCCGTCCTGATAACCCTGATTAAGCTCGCGCAAGGCCAGGGATTTGTTGTTACTTGGGTAGGTATCCAGCCAGCGCATGACGATCTGTATCGCTAAGTGGGTGTCTCGCTGTCCGGCTGTATAACCGCTAAGGTCGCTGCCTGAATCTCGACATGCAACTGGGCCATCCACAACCGGATGGCTAACAAGCCCTTTTGTGTCAGGCTCCACCGGTTTTCCCACTCGTCCAACTGGGCCAAGCCCTGCTCCTGTAGCTGTACTTGATCGTTGTGCCATTTCAGTACGATCCCTTGTAGTGGTGGATTGCTCCCCGCCATCGAGAAGGTGGCTTCGCCCGCCATTATCTGCAACATCCACTGCAACTGGTACAGGCTCAGGTTTCGCTCTATTTGAAACAGCTCCTCCCACAGCTCCGGCATAATTAAGGGTACTTCTGGTGTTAAATTGCTCATGTTGTTGCTCCATTTGTTGGCTATATAAAGTGATGTGCGCATCTTGCCGATGTTTCATCACCGCAAACTGAATGTCTTGCGGTAAGTCTTTCAGGGCATACAATTGTTTTTTATGTCGGCTGTGGCTTTTTTCAAAGCTGCATTTCCAGTCCTCTTTTTTTGACCACCGCTCAATAGATCGCTTGCTTTTACCCATCGCTGTCGCTATTTCGACCAGTGTGGCCAGGTCGTTAAGCGTACTCATGGCCTTCCCCCGATAATTGGGCGGCGGTCTGTCCCCGTGTTAAGCTTGGTTTTCCACAACGACACTTAAAAGAGAAGACCACCATGACTGAATAAATTGATCTTAACGTCCAAGAACGACTGCGCGATCTTGAAGCGCAACAGCAAATCATTACCGCTTTTCTTTATGCTGTAATCGAAACGCACCCATCACCCGCCGCGTTAAAAAACAGCTTCGCGTTAGCAAGCGAGCATATAATTGCGTCAAGTATTGATAAGCCGTTACCTGATTCTTGGCTTCGTCAACTAAGTACCTACCGTAATGTGCTCGATCAATGGCTTGACCAACGTATTCGTCGAGCAAAGTAAAGGGACTTTCTGATCCAACTTTCCAACCTTCTGGCGGATTAACGGTCTGCCAGGAGTTATTTCTTTCCACTTCTTTACGATCTTGATGGCTCATAGGATATTCCTCTTAAAATTACGTTTTGGGCGGCGGTCTGTCCCCGTGCTAAGCTTCGTTTCCCACAACTACACTTAAAAGAGAAGACCACCATGATAGAAAAACAATTACCACCACCAACACTGGAACAGATGGATAAAGACTTGCTCTTTGTTGCAGATGAAATGGCCGATGCCCGTGACCTGGGTATCGCCCTGCATGTCTTGCTTTTAAACCTAATCATCGCGCTTGATAAAAGCCAGGTGATTGATGGTAAGGCACTCTGTTACAAGCTGATAGCCCAAGCTTATAAAGTTGAGCCGGGTGGCGCTAAAATAGCGCTAGAGCAGGTGGCAAATGAGATAATTATTCATCTTGCCGGCGGCGAGCCAGACGCAACGCAGTAAGTTCCTTATTTCTCGCTGCTACATAAGCGGGATTGCTGGATAACTTCCTGGGAATATAAGCACGATCTTCAGCCTTGGCAGCGTTTATCTCCGCGACCATAATTTGATAAAACGGGTCTAAACAGGGCTTATTAACCTGAATTTTCTTTAACCCTCCCAATAAGTGGCGCCGCATAAGTAGCGCCGCTTTCTTCACCTTGCTAAACCCTGTTGTGATGTTGATTAATTGGCTCATGCTTGCGCTCCTTCGGCCAAGGCTTGTAGACGCTTGGTTCTGCGACTAGACTCTAACTTCTGGAAGCCCTGCAACTTGCGGGCGCCATCCAATTCATAACGACTGGGCCAAATGATTTGCGGCAACACACCGATAGCTTCGGCAATACCGCGTTCTGATTTGGGGTAGCTAAGCGTTAAGGCTTTTGATAGCATCGAGCCGCTTCTTAAGCCCAGTTCTTCAGCCAAAGATGACAGCGTATAACCGGCTTTATTAAGGGCGGCTTTGATGTCGGCGGGATGCCAATCTTGCGCGGTATCTTCCACGCCAAGATCGGCTTTTTTGGTAATTTTTTTAATCATGATTTATACTCCAAGCTGTTCAATTAACGAATGATCATTAAACTCCTAATAAGGATTTATGTCAAAGCAATTTAAATCCTAATAAGGATTGTCGCAACAGAAGTATAGGAATAATTTAGTGATTACTTCATTTTTATATATAAATCAGATGGTTATTGTTGCGTCATGTGTCGCAATAATATTTATTGATGTGTCGCAACAGACGGCATCGGTTGCGACATGACTATCGGGGCAAGATTAAAGCAATGGCGCGAATATAGAAATCTTAATCAGGAAGAAGCCAGCTCCTTATTAGGAACTCCATTTAGCACGCTACAAAAATATGAGATGAATATTAGCAAGCCTGGAGCAGATGCCATCATCCGTTTTATAGATGCGGGTATCAATGCTACTTGGCTATTGAAAGGTGTAGGCCCAATGCTGGTCGCTGACTACGACACAAAGCCTACTAATGAGCCGGTAGCGCCCTCAGCAGCGCCTGCCGAGCCAGTTGAGTCAGTCATTGACGCTAAGTGCTTACAAACGGCTATTGAAGAGATAGAGCTAGAGCTGATTAAACGGCGGCGCACTATGCGTCCGGACGTTAAAACCAGAGTGTTTATTATGGCGTATCACGTACTGGTGGATGAAAAGAAAGAAAAAGAGCTGGCATCGCATGAATATGCCAAACAAATTGTAACTAAACTAATGAATTCAGTTACCTAAACAACTAATGGGGAAATGTTTGAAATTTACGAATAAAATAGAAGATGAATTTAAGTATAATACGGGGGAGGTTCCAGGCAGCTCCTTCACACTAAATTTCTCGCTGTATATCGGCGAGACTTTTATTTTTTACCAAAAGGAGGGTTTTACTGAAGAATTTAAGGAGGATGCCGTTAAAAACGGTTGAATCTAAAAAAAATTAACGCAAATTAAAAAAAACATGCCAAATGTCGCGCGAAATATTTCGTAACCGTTAAAAAGTACTACCAAATATCCCACAAATCAAAAAACGACTAAAACGGCCTAAAGCCTTATTCCGTATAGTCCCGCTTCATTCTGCTTCATTCTGCTATTACATACCAAATAACCCAGCTCTTCACAATAGTCCCGCTTCATTCTGCTTCATTCTGCTATTACATACCAAATAACCCAGCTCTTCACATTTTTTATGCCTGAAATACTGGAAAGCATTGCGGTCGTTTGTTTTAGAATTGCGCATTCAGTGCGCCTTTTTAAATTTCAGGCACAAAAAAAGGACTTGGTATACACCTAAGTCCTTGATTTTTTTGGTGGCGATAGGTGGACTTGAACCACCGACCCCGGGGTTATGAATCCCGTGCTCTAACCAGCTGAGCTACATCGCCATTTAAATTGGTCTTTGTAAAGAACCGGAATTATAGATATCCCCGGTTAATTTGTCAAACGTTGAATCGAAAATGCACCACATCACCATCTTTTACAATGTAATCTTTACCTTCAAGTCGCCATTTTCCAGCATCTTTCGCACCCTGCTCACCTTTATAGGTAATAAAATCTTCATAGGCAATGACTTCGGCACGAATAAAGCCTTTTTCAAAATCGCTATGAATAACGCCGGCAGCTTGGGGTGCAGTCGCGCCAACAGGAATAGTCCAAGCTCTGACTTCTTTAACACCAGCAGTAAAATACGTGGCCAAATTCAACAAATCATAACCCGCCCTGACTACACGATTTAAGCCGGGCTCTTCCAGCCCCAGATCATCCAGAAACTCTTTCTTTTCTTCGTCATCCAACTGGGCTATTTCTGCCTCTATGGCTGCGCAAATTGGTACAACGACTGCGCCTTCTTTTTTGGCAAGTGCCAGTACTTTATCCAATAAAGGATTATTTTCGAAGCCATCATCCTGGACATTAGCTATATACATGGTTGGTTTTAGCGTCATTAAACAAAGATCTCTAATGAATAATTTTTCATCATCTGTTAACGGTAATGTACGGGCTGGTTCGCCTTCATTCAGTTGATTTAAAACCCGCTCTAAAACCAGCTTTTTAACCAGTTCTTCTTTATTACCAGTTCTGGCAATTTTACTTGCCCGTATTAACGCTTTTTCAACCGAAGCCATATCGGCAAGGGCCAATTCAGTATTAATCACTTCAATATCTGAAATTGGATCAATTTTTCCGGCAACATGAACAACGTTATCATCGTGAAAGCAACGGACAACATGTGCTATCGCATCGGTTTCCCGAATATTAGCCAAAAACTTGTTACCCAAGCCTTCGCCTTTTGATGCACCGGCAACCAGACCGGCTATATCAACAAATTCGATAGTTGTAGGCAATGTGCGCTGAGGTTTCACTATTTCTGCCAATTTTTCCATTCTGATGTCTGGCACAGGTACAACACCGACATTAGGATCAATGGTACAGAATGGATAATTTTCAGCAGCAATCTTTGCTTTAGTTAAGGCATTAAACAGGGTCGACTTACCAACATTGGGTAAACCAACGATTCCACAATAAAGCGCCATAGGTTCCTCTTGAGAGTTTTGAGTTAAAAAATGAAGACAGGTACAGCAAGATTATCAAGCCGAAACAACGGTAATTATACTAGCTATCGCTCCGATCTAAACACTTAAAACACTAATTTAGCTGTTATTGGTTCTGATTGACTCTGGATAAGAAGACTCTTTGTAGTCAAAAAATGACAATCGCTCGCTGAAAATCTTGGAAACGGAGCGACAGCGAAGTGAAGATTTTTAGTCCGCGATAGCCGTAGGGCATGTGTTTTCACGAAGCGTAGCGTAGTGAAAATGCAGGCTTTACGAGACGGTGTCAAGTCATTTGGAACCTATGTTTCGACCCCTTGTTGGGTCGAAACATAGGTGACGAGGACGAATCGGGGCAGCCGAAGGCATTGGCGGTCGCGTAATTTTTTGCTGATTTTTCGAGCAGGAAGCCCGGAAAAATCTTTCGCAAAAATAACGACTCCCTTAATGCTTGTGAAGACTATCATTTTACTGACTTTTATCCATCTAATAACTATCAGTATCTCCAGATTTTATAGCCAAGTTTGCTTTGATACCGTCAGTATTTCTACGACTCAACAAAGCCCTATGCTACCATATGCAAGATAGTTTAATGCTGAAACTAAGCACAAATACAGATATAATTGCAATTAAAACAGTATCTTAACGAGATTAAAGATTTTTATGGAAGAACTATTTATTGGCTGGCTTAAGGAATACGGTTACGTTATTTTGTTCCTGTGGAGCATAGTAGAAGGAGAAATGGGCCTGATCATGGGTGGAATCATGTCCCATACCGGCGACATGGATTACTTCGTAACGGTGTTTGTGGCAGGTCTGGGTGGTTTTACTGGCGATCAAATCTATTTTTATATAGGCCGTTTTAACAAAGGCTTTATTCAACGCAAACTGCATAAACAGCGGCGTAAGTTTGCAATCGCACATTTACTGTTAAAAAAATACGGCTGGCCCATTATTTTTATGCAGCGCTATATGTATGGCTTGCGTACAGTCATTCCGATGTCGATTGGTATCACCAAATATTCGGCAAAAAAGTTTGCCTTCATTAATCTTATCAGCGCATGGGTTTGGGCTGCGATTACTGTAACGCCGGCTTATTACTATGGCGCAGAAATATTAACCTTATTGACCACTGCCAAAGAACACTGGTATTTGGCGCTGCCAATAGCGGCAGGCTTTTCTTATGGGATTTATGCTTATTTTCAAAAGCTGGAGCAGCATTTCTTACAAAAACGCAACGGTCGTTTGTCGAAAAAATAGCATTTTTTGACAAACTAACCAGTAATGAATTGAATAAACATGCATAAAGAAGCCCCTTTAGTTGAAGTGATCATTGAGATACCCCGAGGCAGTTTTTTAAAGCGGGGTTCAACAGGAGAAGTGGATTTTATTTCTCCCTTACCTTGCCCGTTTAACTATGGCTCAATTCCGGCATTTATTGGAATGGATGGTGATTTTCTGGATGCAGTAGTGCTTGGTCCGCACCTTGCATTGGGTACAACGATAAAAATCCATGCTTTGGGTGCGATTAGAATGATCGACAACGGCTTGTATGACGACAAACTAATATGTAGTCGCTTACCAGTTTCGCCATGGAAAAAACGTCTGATTCTGCTGTTTTTTATGCTCTATGCCAAAGCCAAAAGCCTGATTAATATGACAAGAGGCTATCGAGGATGCAACAGCTGCGAAGGCTGGCATGAGGCCGATGATGCCTTGGCAAAGGCAACTCCCTGTGCCCATACTGACTGAAAAGACACGACAATCCTTTAGTCAGCATCTCCATGTCGTAGCGCATTAATTATGTTACCGTTAAAATGATAAGGATAATGTTGCTGCATTAAACAGATGCAACTTTATTAACCTAATAAAATAATTTTTCTGGGAAATTATATAGCAACTTAACTTAAACAGGATGAATGTAGCATTACCCGATTACGACCCTCCTGTTTGGCAATATACATTGCCTGGTCTGCTGCCGCTATTAACAAGGTAAATTCCACGCCGACATGTAGTGAATCAGAAACACCGATGCTAATGGTACTGTGCAGACTTTTCCCATCGAACTTCATCAACATGTCAGCATATGTTTGACGAAGACGTTCAGCTAATATCCAGGCATCTTTCTCACTGGTGGACGGTAGCAGAATACAAAATTCTTCACCACCGTAACGAGCGAAATAGTCATCTCTACGAATGATTTTTTGCGCCACCTCAGCCAGATTTATCAATACCGCGTCGCCAACTGGATGGCCGTAGCGGTCATTAATGGACTTGAAATCATCCAGATCAATCATCATGACTGCCATTATATCTCCGGTACGGGTGCAGCGCGCGGACAGACGATCTGCTTCTTGTTCAAGACTTCGTCTGTTCAGGGCTCCGGTCAGCGGATCAAGCAATGCCAGTTTTTGTAGCTCTGCGGCCAGTCGGGAATTTAGCATCAATACAAAGCCGAAGGTTACGCACATTTCCGACATAATTCCGATAAAAACCGATGCAGTATTAAAGGCTGCCGGCGAGTAAAGGCTATAGGTTTCGGGTTGTGCGTTAAAAATCGTTATCGCTCTGGCCAACAATAATGTCGCAAATATTGCAAACGACGTACCAGTAAACCAATATGCAGTACGCAATGGTTGCTCTATCCGGATAAACAAAGCTTGAGCGCAAGCGGCGTTACCCAATCCGTAAAGTAGTGAATTAGCGATAACTCTGGAATGAATATCGGGATCAATGACAACGAACCAGATGTTTTGAATAAACATCAATCCAGCCAGTAACCATGGAATATACTTATTATAGCGACCAGTCTTGAAAACCTGTATCCCATTGAATTGTAAGCCCAGCCCCCCCGCCAATAAGGTTGCGGCAAATACCAAAAGCCATGTATTGTAAATTGGCCCTTGC
Source organism: Methylobacter sp. S3L5C (assembly GCF_022788635.1). Lineage (NCBI taxonomy): Bacteria > Pseudomonadati > Pseudomonadota > Gammaproteobacteria > Methylococcales > Methylococcaceae > Methylobacter > Methylobacter sp. S3L5C. The sequence continues at coordinate 3,460,301 of NZ_CP076024.1, forward strand.
TGAATATAAGCAGAACCAAGACCCAAGCCGATATATAAACTACCCAGTGCCCACTGCTGAACTCCACGGGCGTTACCGACATGCAATCCAGCCAGTATGAGCAGACCGGAAAATAGCAAAGTCAGCAAGGACATTGTCATCAACATGGTGCGTATATCAAAAATCAATGTTTTACCCGGTAGTCAATAAAAACCTTAAGTTGAATAAACATCTGTATTCCTACACTGTCGGCATTACAGAGGTAATAAAGTATTCCAATAAAAATTATCAATTTATTGGGACAGGGTGATATAACATAATTTATTTGCAGATACTCATGTATCGCTTGCTTGAAAATTTTATTATATAGCAGACAAACCATAATACGTTGCTGAATACTTATCTGAGTTTTATTTTTTAAATTAAAAAGTTGGTTTGAATAAATAAATCGGTGGTAAATCAAATAGTCTATCAGTATTTGATGACAATTTATTTAAGATAAATCAGCGCATAAAAATGCCCCTGTCATGAGCACTTAAAATCTTTCATATTTCAGGTAATAAATAACCGCCACTACTTAATTTTAAGCACTTAACAAGGCCGTAACTCATACAGATTTTTTGGATCTGCTGTTTTCTCAAGCAATCCCATCGTGTATCATGTGAGTATATAATGAACGTTCCATAGGGCACTTACAAAATGACAATCTATTACTAAACAGTTAGTTATAAAATAATCAACCCTTCTTGCAATATGACTTATAAAGGTAAAATGCCGATATGCTAGACCCCCGCTTATTTAGAACTGATCTTGATTTTGTTAATGAACAATTAAATCGGCGTTCATTCACCTTTAATTCCGAGTCTTATGTTAAGCTGGAAGCCAGACGCAAAGACGTACAAATTAAAACCCAGGAATTACAAAATGAGCGTAACAGTCGCTCAAAAGCGATTGGACAAGCCAAAGCCAAAGGTGAAGACGTACAGTCGTTGTTGGATTTAGTACAACATTTAGGCGATGAATTAAAAGCTGCCGAAGCTATATTGACGGACATTCAGTCGGAAATGGAAATCTTGATGGAGGGTATTCCCAATATTCTCGATGAAATTGTGCCTGATGGTAAATCTGAAGAATTTAATCTTGAGATTAGTCGTTGGGGTGATGTGCCTGATTTCGACTTTGTGCCCAAAGACCACGTTGATTTAGGCGCACAACTAAAAGGTATTGATTTTGAGTTAGGTGTAAAAATTGCCGGCAGTCGTTTTGTCGTTTTAACTGGCCCGTTGGCAAGATTACAACGCGCAATTATTCAGTTAATGATGGATACGCATACAGCTGAACATGGCTACACAGAAACGTATGTACCTTTTTTAGCCAATGCCGATAGCATGCGCGGTACAGGACAATTACCAAAATTTGAAGATGATTTATTCAAAATCAATCAAGATCCGGTTTTATATCTGATTCCGACTGCAGAAGTTCCTGTTACCAATATGTTTAGGGATGTAATCATTGATGCCAAGGAGTTACCGCTTAAATTTGTTTGTCATAGCCCGTGTTTTCGGAGTGAAGCAGGTGCTTATGGACGTGATGTGCGAGGCATGATTCGTCAGCATCAATTTGAAAAAGTTGAACTGGTGCAAATTGTTAAGCCTGAAGACTCCGCTAATGCACACGAAGAACTGACTATTCATGCCGAAAATATCCTGAAAAAATTAAACCTGCCTTACCGGAAAATGTTGTTATGTGCCGGCGATACCGGGTTTTCATCATCAAAAACCTACGATCTTGAAGTATGGTTGCCGGGACAAGGCGCTTACCGGGAAATATCGTCCTGCAGTAATTTTAGGGATTTTCAGGCGCGGCGTTTACAGGCACGCTGGCGAAACCCTGAAACCGGCAAACCTGAATTGGTGCATACTTTAAATGGTTCTGGTCTGGCGGCTGGTAGAACCCTGATTGCCGTGATGGAGAATTATCAGGATGCCCAAGGTCGTATTCGTGTTCCTGAAGCACTATTGCCTTATATGGGCGGTTTCGCTGTTATTGAATTAGTCGAATAATTATTTTTATGAAGTGATCAGTGGTGTAATGTAGTTGAGGAATGCCGCTTTTCTGTTAAGTTAAGTGGCGACTTGAATGCAGATAATTGCTCCTGAAAACTCGGCATTCAGTAAATTCCATGCCGTCCCAAGATCTATAATTATAAATTATTGGGGATATTTCAAGTAAAACCATCCCCCCTAAATACCTTATCTAAGCAACCATTGTAATCTGAAGTAGCAATAGTACTTTTAGTATTGTTACTGCCTGCCCCGTAAAAAATACTAGACTTCCCAGAGAATTGCAGTGATCGGAATAGACAATAAGCAGTCGGTAAAAGATAGCTCAGATACAAGTGAGAACATTTACCGCATCCTTTTTGAAAAAGTAAATGATCCGATGCTTTTACTCAAAAATGGTCGTTTTATAGACTGTAATGCTGCAACCTTGAAACTGCTAGCCTATCCAACCAAGTCTGATTTTCTTAATCAGCGGCCCGGTGATATTTCTCCCGCGTTTCAAGCGGATGGTCGATCTTCGGAGGAGAAAGCCGAGGAAATGATTGCCATTGCCGTACAAACGGGGTTTCACTGTTTTGAATGGCATCACCAACGCCACGATGGCTTGACTGTTGCTGTTGAAGTAATGCTGACACCGGTAATAATGAATGATGAATTAATTTTGTACGCAGTGTGGCGTGATCTCACCGAGCGTATAAAAGCTTATGAAGAGTTGCGTAGATCAGAGACAAAACTTCGGACTCTCTATGATTCCACCAGCGATGCGGTAATATTGCTAAATGAACAAGGCTTGTTTGATTGCAACAAAGCCGCGTTGGCAATGTTTGGCTGTACTGATCAGAAACACTTTTGCTCTTTGCATCTCGCTGACTTATCGCCAGCCAAACAGCCATGCGGAAAAAACTCCACCGAACTGGCCAATCGATACATCATGATAACGATGGCCAAAGGCAGTTATCGTTTTGAATGGATGCACAAACGAGTAGATACCGGTCAGAGCTTTCCAGCCGAAATATTGCTTTGCGCTATGAAAATTGATGGCAGCCCTGTCATACAAGGCGTTGTACGTGATATTACCAAACGTAAACAGAGTGAAAATGCCTTGAGGGAAAGCGAATTTCGCTGGAAATTTGCCATCGAAGGTTCTGGTGACGGGGTTTGGGATTGGAATATTCAGACCGACGAGGCAAAGTATTCCAAGCGCTGGAAAGAAATGTTGGGCTATACGGAAGACGATATCCTACCGACTAACGATGAATGGATAACGCGTATTCATCCAGATGACCGATTAACTGTGGCAGAAACAATGCAGGCATATCTGAGTAGAAAGACCGATGTCTATGTCGTTGAATATCGCTTGAGATGTAAGGACAACAGCTACAAATGGATTCTTGGTCGCGGCATGATTGTAAGTTACGACGCAGATGGTAAACCACTGCGCATGATTGGTACCCACACCGACATTACTGAACGCAAGCAGATGGAAAAGCAAGTCCGCCAATTGGCCTTTTATGACCCGCTGACCAAATTGGCTAACCGCCTCCTGCTTCGTGACCGCTTAACCCAGGCGATATCTGCCGGTAAACGCACTTATTGTCATATCGCCGTAATGTTTATTGATTTGGATAACTTTAAGCCACTTAATGATAATCACGGACATGTGATTGGTGATTTACTGTTGATTGAAGTTGCCAGCCGGCTGGAAAGTTGTGTGCGTAAGCATGATACGGTAGCACGATTTGGTGGTGACGAGTTTGTCGTGATGCTTAATGAGTTGGATGTAGATAAATCCAAGTCTGTATTACAAACCACTATTGTTGCGGAAAAAATACGCAATATTTTATCAAAACCGTATCGATTAACTGTCAGTCACCACGGTCAGTCAGATATAACAGTCGCACATGACTGCACTGCAAGCATTGGCGTAGCGCTTATCAACCATGAAGGCAATCAGGATGACATCATGGAGTGGGCAGATGCTGCAATGTATGAAGCTAAAGAGGCCGGGCGAAATTCAATCCGGTTTTATAATTAAAAATATCAGGCATTCAGTCGATATGGCAATAAAATATTGACGCCAATTAAAAGCAAAATATTGCGCCAGGGTGATTGATTCTGTAAAAGCTACTCAGACCAAATTATCACTGCCGTCCGTAACCTGTTTTTACCAAAACAGGACATCCGATCAAAATCCTCGCGGGCAATCGGAATAAACTGGCAGTCGATCTCACTCTGACGCCCATCGTCAGGATCTGGATCATGCATATACAGGCAATCATCATCAAAGCCGCTCATAACCACCCAATGCGGCGCTTTTTTTCTATCCAATAAAAAAGTACTAATCAGTATCACTGGAATGGCCCCGGCTTTAAATGCAGCAATCAATTCATTTTGGGTAATATTGGCAAAATGCAGGGTAATGCCCTGCTCTGCTGCCTGACGCTTAAAGCAATTATCAACCAATTCAACGATCTGTTTTTTTTCTTCATGTCGCACGCCATCAATAAATAACGTACCGGTTTGGTTTATCCACACTTCAACAGAAAATTGCCGGCGCTTGGCCGCTAATGCCAAACCAATCGGATGACAGCCCCCGTGCCCTGAGGTCATAAAAATAGTAGTCGCTTCACGCCATAAATTAATTTCCTCCTCCTGTGAAGGCTGATATGACTTGTTAATGGCATGCATAGCCATCATCAATGCTGTCGGCCCACAAGTAAAAGGGGTCGTTTGTCTTAACCAATGTACTGATCGGTATTGCAGGGTATCTCGATAACGCCGAATACGTTTTTGATAACGCAAGGCATCTTTATGATCTTGATAATAATCACGATATATCCCGAATTTTTGATACCCCAGCGTTTCGTAGAGTTTTATGGCCGGATTATTATCCGCACTGACTTCAAGACGCAGATATAACCGCCCATCCTCATTAGCTGCCTGCTCGCCTGCAGTCATCAGTTGTTTGGCAAGACCCAAGCCTCTATATTGGGAAGCCACCGCTATCGAATATATTCTGGCCAGTCTTGTACCGGGATGATAAATAATCAGAATATAACCGGCAAGGGCTTTGGCTACTTCCGCAACCAGTAAAGCCCGGTGGTCTGCTGCCAACCAGTGTTTAAAGCTGCGCCGACTCAATCTATCGGTTTCAAAACAAGCGGCTTCCAGAGCTACCAGCTCATTAAGATCGGTAAATTGGGCATTACGAATTAAAACCGTCAAGTAGAGATTCCCCACAATGCCTGATTAATGACTTGTCTGGCCCGAAACAACACCATTTCCTGCCAGGCTTTATCTTGCGGGAAAAAGTGCTGTCGCATCAATTGACTATGCTCCTGACGAGCCAAAGCATTACCCGGTTGCGCCCAGAGTTGATGATCGCGCAGCAATACTTCAAATAATTGATCGGTTCGGTAAGTGCCAAATTCAAGCGTGATGTAGCAACTACGTTCATTCATAATGGCATGCCAAGCATAATCGAGTAAGCCCAGTTTAGGCACCGAACTGGACGTACCCAACCAAGGTAAGGTCACGGAATCGCCATACCACTGACGCGCCACTTTTATTGCCGGACTGTCCGGTTGATGGTCACAAATAATTTCACCGTAACCAAAAGAACCCAGCCCGGTATGTATATCAATAACGGCTAGATCGCGTTGTTGCAAAAAATACTTGGACAGTAAATCATCAATAACCAATCGGCCATGTGCAGGAGCTTGGCCCCCATAAAAAGGACCAGCCGGATCGGTATATTGCCCTCCGCTGATGGCTTTTTCCAGTGCCTCACGACCATGCGTCTGTGCAAATTCAGTAAAAACACGCTGGCGTTGCTGTGTATCGTTTAATAACAAGGTCGGTTTAAGTATTTCATAACCGCTATTTTCAGGTAAAGGCCCCGAGAAATCGACTACATTGCGATTAAGATCAACCCCATCGGCATCACAGCGGCGCAGCCAGGCATAACCCCACGGCGTTAAGGCATGTATCATTAACAGCGCAGTATCAGTCGGTATAACAAGTTGCCCGCCAGCCAGTAACCGCAGTATATCCGTTTCTATCGCACTGCCTGCAAAACCTTCAACACCATGCGTACCGCCAATTAATATCACAACTTTGGTAGCGGTTTCGGGGCCAATCCAGACGGTATCGGTAAACAGCGCGTCGCCTTGTGGGCTGCTACCCGCACAAGGATAAGAATAACAGCGCATGGTATTGCTCAACTCGGCTAACCAACGTTGCCGGCCCGATGCGTAGTTTGCCGGAAATAACGAGGTATCAATAGCAGTAAAAGGCAGAGAGCAAGACATAAAGATTAAACGGCACTATCGCTATAAGCTGTCGCCTGCCAGCTAATGATATGTTTAAGATCAAGCCGGGAGGTTAGCGTTTTTATGGCTTTAGCCACTTTTTCCGGCTCATCATAAAACTCTATAATCAACGGCAGTTCCAGTGACAAGGTCAGCAGCGATGAAGTATGTACCTCGCGGTTTTCACCAAAACCGGCAATACCACGAATGATGGTGACACCAAAAATTTTTTCTTCATCGCGCAGAATATCTAACGCCTTGTTTAACTGGTCCTGCCCTTCCAGGGTATAAATTCTGGCAATGGTAACGACTTTTGTGTTCATATCTGCTTACCCACTAATAAACCCAGCCAAATAACTAAAAGGCAGCCAAGACCGTTACCGACAAAAGTACCCAACATTAAGTTGGTGTGGGTCTCAAAGGAATAGCCGTGCTCGATCAAAAACAAAACTAAATACAAACCTGACAAGGTTAAATAAGCGCCGATCATGATTACCATCATAGCGGCGCGATATTCCATGGACAGCGCAACTTTCTGTAACAAAATAGTCGCCACAATGCCTATTAAAAAAGCACCTATGGCATTGACGATCAATAACGCGAAAGGAATAACACCACCACTCCAGTGAAACATGCCCCCCGAATAAAGAAATAACGTTCTGCCGCACAACAAACCAATCCATACCGCCAATAGACAGCCCACCAAACTGACGATTACATTTAAGGCCGCTTTGTTTAAGCTGCCCTGCTCCAACAGATAAATAGTTTCCAGGGAAAAAGTGGAAAAGGTGGTAAACGCACCAATAAAACCAACCAGTATTGCCGCCCTATATTCCAGTGTCATGGGGATGCGTTGCAGAATAAGGGCTTCGGTAAGTAAGCCGATTAAAAAAGAACCCAATACATTAACAACCAGAGTGCCATAAGGAAAGCCTCTGCCCAGCCACTGATAAAGTCCCGAAGATATTAAAAAGCGCATTACCGCACCACTGGCTCCGCCCAAGGCAACTGCTATTATTTGATTCATGGCTAAAACTTGATGAAATGTTCCCGGTAGTAGCGTAACTCTTCAATGGATTCAATAATATCATCCAGTGCCTGATGTTTGGATTCTTTATTAAAACCGTCTTTTACTGCGGGCGCCCATCTTGCTGCCAACTCTTTAAGCGTTGATACGTCAATATTTCGGTAATGAAAATAGGCTTCCAGTTTAGGCATATAACGATATAGAAAGCGTCTATCCTGACCAATACTGTTACCGCAAATAGGTGAGGTATTTTCGGGCACCCAAAGCTTTAGAAATTCAATCGTTAGTTGCTCTGCTTCCCGGTCATTAATCGTAGAAGCTTTAACGCGATCAATTAAACCGGATTGACCGTGATGTTTTTGATTCCATTCATCCATTGCCGCCAGTGCTTTATCAGACTGATGCACCGCCAGGACCGGACCATGCGCAAGAATATTTAAATCTTTATCGGTAACAATCGTGGCAATTTCAATGATCAAATCAGTGTCAGGATTAAGCCCTGTCATTTCAAGATCTATCCAGATAAGGTGCTGTAAATCCTGCGCCATTTGTTGATTCCATTGTGTTAAAGGTGAGGGTTAGTGTAGCATTGGGTAATCTGTACGTCTAACTCTTAAACTTAATATACCCGGCCTATGAATACCTTTACTATTATCTTTTTAATCGCACTGATTATTTCTTCTTCGATACAATTTTGGCTGGCTAAACGCCAGGCTGATTATGTCGCCGCTCATCGTCCTGCCGTGCCTTTAGCGTTCAAAGACAAAGTGTCTTTAGCTGCCCACCAAAAAGCCGCTGATTACACCCTTGAAAAAGTCAACCTGGGCAATATAGATGGCGTACTGGGCATTATGGTTTTGTTGTTGTTAACCGTCGGTGGCGGTATCAATGCAGCTTTTGAGTATTGGACTGATATTGTCTCAACCCCATTATTAGCCGGTGTTGCCGCAACAGCGACCATTTTTCTGATTTTGACCGTGATAGAAATACCCACCAGTATTTATCAGACGTTTGTCATTGAAGAAAAATTTGGCTTTAACAAAAGTACGGTTAACCAATTTATCAAAGACCAGTTCCTGCACTTGGGGTTGGGCGCAGCAATCGGCTTGCCTTTACTGGCATTAATCCTGTGGATTATGGATAACGTTGGTCCGTTATGGTGGTTATGGGCGTGGGCTATCATCATGGGCTTTTCTTTATTGATGAGCTGGCTTTATCCTACCGTTATTGCGCCTTTGTTTAATAAATTCACGCCGATGGACGAAGGCTCCTTAAAAGAGCGTATTCAAGGCCTGCTAACGCGTTGCGGCTTTAACAGCCAGGGTATTTTTATCATGGATGGTTCCAAACGCTCCGGTCACGGTAATGCTTATTTTACCGGTCTTGGCAATAACAAGCGTATCGTATTTTTCGACAATCTGGTTAATTCGCTGGAAGATGAAGAACTGGAAGCGGTACTGGCCCATGAACTGGGTCATTTTAAATGCAAACACGTAATCAAAATGCTGATTGCCACCGCCATTATGAGCTTAATCAGCTTGGGAGTTCTAGGTTGGCTGATTGATCAGGATTGGTTTTACACAGGACTAGGCGTTGCTTTGGAACAAAAATCCCATGCCGCCGCTTTATTATTATTCCTGATGGTTTCATCGACCTTTACTTTTTTTATGCAACCTGTCAGCGCCTACTTTCAACGTAAATTTGAATTTGAAGCCGATGACTTTGCTGCCAACAATGCCAAAGCCTCAAAAATGATTAGCGGACTGGTTAAGCTGTATGAAGAAAATGCCAATACCTTAACGCCTGATCCTTTGTATTCGGCCTTTCATTACAGTCATCCGCCGGCAGCGATTCGCATCGCCCACTTGGAAACCAAAAGTTAATGGCTGAGTTACTGGAAGGTTTGGTTATTTCCCATTTGGGCCAGGGTATTGCAGTTGAATACAACCATGAAATTATTCTCTGCCAAACCCTAAGGCGACTGGAAACTGTCGCCGTTGGCGACAGGGTTTCATGGACACTGTCTTCACCCGGCCAGGGCCGTATTGAAGCAATACTGCCCCGGCGTTCATTACTGGAGCGCCCTTCCAGAAACGGTAAAACCCGACCGGTTGCGGCTAATATTGATACCATTTTTGTCGTTTTTGCGGTCGAACCCCATTGTGATTTCTTATTGATAGACCAATATCTGGCGGTCTGTGAAAATCATAATATCGACGCCGCTTTAATACTCAATAAAACCGACCTTCCACAAACCGATATTATAGAAAAAGAACTGCTGGATTATATCAATCTGGGTTATTCCCTGTATCGGGTCAGTGCCTGGGGAAACTCAGGCATGGCTGAATTAAAAAGCGCCTTAAAAGATCAGGTTAGTATGCTGGCCGGGCAATCGGGGGTTGGCAAATCTTCGTTAACCAATGCCATCATTCCCGATAAAGACCTGAAAACCAACACCGTCTCGGCAACCACTAAACATGGCCGCCATACCACCACAGCTGCAACACTGTATCATTTAAATGACGGCGGAGATTTAATCGATAGTCCCGGCGTTGCCATTTTTGGCTTGGCGGGACTTACAGAACAACGCTTGGCTTATGGCTACCGGGAGTTTCAACCATTTATTGATCAGTGCCAGTTTAATGACTGCCGGCACTTAAAAGACAAAGGTTGTGCAGTATTGATGGCCTTAGAAAGTGGAGATATCTCCAGAACCCGCTATGAGCGATTTTTAAAACTGAGAGAAAAAATGCCCAAAGCATTTATTTAGGAATGAAGATTTACCTACGCAAACAACGGTAGGATGTGCCGAGGTTATCGAACGCATCCTACAGAATATTTTGGATAATTAACATTGTTTGATACCCCCGCGCTAATACCTGATTTGCAAGGTTTTTCTCATCATTTAAAGACATTTAAATCATTTGTGATGAATAATTTCACTGAACACTATTCGACGCCGCTAGGCAAGTACTTATTAATCTCAAATGACATTTATAGCATATCAATTGCTTAATAGTTGAGCAGCAGGTAATCGTGTTTACTGCTATTTTCTTTTCAGATTTGAAAATACTCACTGAGTGGATATTTCATGATCAACTATAAAAAATATTCTAAAACGTTGTTTCTTCGAGTATTACTTGGCACTTTAATGGCCGGAAATGCAATCGCTGAATCTGTTTTGGCACCGGTATATCTTGGCAGTGTCGATACTTTTGCGATTCTTAGCCAAAGTGGAATCACTGATGTTTATCGCTCTGCTATTGTTGGCGATATTGGTGTGAGCCCCATCGCCGGTGCAGCGCTGCTGCTCGTTTGCAAGGAAGTGACGGGCAATATATACTCTGTCGATGCAGAAGGCACTCTGACCTGCGCGACGACCAACGCTGTTTTATTGACCTCTGAGGCTGTCCGAGAATGGCGACTTTACGATGGTTTTTCTTTCATTAAAATAATGGCCTATGAAATAACTTAAACCATGTGTTGGCTGGCAGGACATAGGTAAAACATTACTTCCTCCAGGAGGAAATCCTTTAGGCAGAATGCTGTTGATAAGTTAAAGTACTCAGTATAAGTTTCTACCCATGAAGTGATGTGAAAAACAAATAATGTTGTATTGTAAGAACAGCCCCCCCCCGCGATTTAAGCATCTTCTACAGGAATGGCGGTGGGATGTTCAGTGTTAGCTGCCAAATTACGGGTGATGCCGGTTTTTTTGCGTAAAGCGAATTTATCCCGTAAACATAGGTTTCCGCGATTGGCACTCTGGGTGATTGCTTGTGCAATCTCATGTTTCATGGTGTGGCCATCTGCTTGTATGGCTGATGTGCGTGAGCTTGCAGGACTCTGGTATCAGGTTTCAGAGGACTGGAGCTATCAGGGACAGACAGATCTTGCTGTTGCAGGACTCAAGCCGGTAGCCAAGGTGGAATTGACCGGAGGCCATTTTTGGCAACAGGTGGATTTCGACATCAAGACTGCCGGTCGCCAGGTACTGGATTTTAAGAATACCAGTACCATTGGCTATTTTCGCCATATCATTCTTGATGCGCAGCAACATCCGGTTGCCGATTTGCAAGGCGGCATCCAGAGCAGCGAGCCCAATCCGTTTTTCTTGCGGCATGGTCGTGAGGTCGACCTTCCCTCTGGCCATTATCGCCTATTGACCGAACTGAATTCCCCTTTCTTTCTGGCTGAGCCGCAACCTTATCTGGATATGCTGGATACTTACCGACAGGCGATCAAGCAGGGTAACGCCCTGACGCTGATATGTCTGGGGATGTTTATGGGCTTGATTGTTTATTACGCGGCACTGGCGATGGTTCGCCAACGCTTGGCAGAAGCGTCGTACTCGACCTTCATCTTGGGTAATTTGCTGTTTAATGGCACGGCACTGCTGGTGTTCCCAGAACTGTTCAACATACACTGGATTTATCTGGTTAGCTATCCCATCGTGTTTTCCAATTGCGCTTATATCCTGTTCGTAATGTCCTTATTGAAAATTCGGCATAACAATTATCCTCGCCTTTACACGGCTGGAATAATTCTATTGGCACTGCTGGTCGGACTGATTATACTGGCGGTGCTCAAACCGCACTGGTCGCTGGAGATTGCTCGTTATGGTGTCGGAGTGTTCCTGATTTACGGTTTAACTGCTGGGATAGTGCGCTCGCTTAAAGGTAGCATTACTGCGCGTCTTTATCTATGTGCCATTGGAACGTTTTTTGTGTTGGGAATTACCACAATCTCGGTTAACAATCTCAGTTTCTTTACCCTATACGTCGAACATATGGGCCTTTTTTCTGTGTCGGTAGAGATCCTGCTGCTGGCTCTGCTACAATCTTATCAGTTTGCCCAGCTTTATCGCGAAAAGGAGTATGCGGTAGAACGAATGGAGCTGAGTAATCGCATTTCCCATACAGATGCCCTGACCGGTCTGCCCAACCGTTTGGCGCTGGATCTCGCGCTGGAAAACTTGCCGCAGCATGGCAGCCTGACCTTTATCGATATGGACGGTCTCAAGTATTACAATGACCGGTTCGGGCATGAACGTGGCGATGGATTGCTGTGCACTTTCGCTATACACTTAAGTCAGCGTTTGGGAGACGCTGCCCAGGCACACCGTCTGGGCGGCGACGAGTTTGCCATTACCTGCGAGCAAGGGGATGTGCCATGGGTCGAAAGAATGCTGACGCAGGCAGTTGATGACTTACGTGCCAATGGGTTTGAGTCTGCCGGCGCGAGTTCCGGTTCGGCGCATATCCACGAAATTCAAGGCAAAGAAGATATTAAGCATATGGCTGATTGCCGAATGTACGTAAATAAGCGTTTGCGCAAGCGGAGTCGCTATGGAGATCATGAAAATCAGATCTAACATAACTAGCAGGAAAAATGTAATGCAGCGCTTTTGTGGCTTGGTTTGGCCGATCGTTTTGTCGATAACATTACCGCTTGTGGCTGCATGGTTTGCATATCCTGAAACGCATTTACCGCCTGGCTTCGGGATTTTTCCGCCGCTGGTTGTGGACAACCCTCCCGGTTTCAATTTGGTAATCTTCGTTGCGTTGGCGCTAATTGAAGCTGCCATCGTCTTCTTTCTGTTGTTTCCTCAATGGTTCGGCTTTAATATCCCGACCCCGCCGCCCAAGCCTGTCTCGGCGCGATTCCCTGTGTGGTTTTGGATAGGCACGGTGCTAACGCTATTTTTTTGGTGGCTGATGTGGAAACGGGTCACGCCTTTTGGCGACCTAGTGTATTATGCCTTTACGCCCATGTGGTGGGGCTTTATTTTGGCGCTTGACGGGCTGGTATATCATCGTAACGACGGTTATTCGCTGCTGGCGGCGCGCCCCAAAACCTTGCTTATCAGTGCAGTCGTCTCTCTGACCGGTTGGTTTTATTTCGAATATTTCGATTATTTCGCGTTAGGCAATTGGTACTACCCCAACAGTACGATGCCGGAACTCAGTCATACATCTGTCGTACTGCTGTACTTGACTGCCTATACCACAGTCTGGCCTGCCATTTTCGAGTGGTATACCTTGTTAAATACCTTTCCCCGTTTGGCTAGCCGTTATAGTAACGGCCCAAAAGTAGCTTTACCTGGCGGGTTGCTGTTATGGGGCGGCTTATTTCTTATCTTTATCGTGGTGTTCTTTCCCTACCCGTTGTTTTGGGTAATGTGGATCGGGCCTTTGGCGATCTTCTCCGGACAACTGATCAGGAAGAACATATGGAACCCGTTTACTGCGATGGCAGAAGGCAACTGGGGGCCTGCCTTGCTGATGGCGCTTAGCGCCATGTTAAACGGTTTTTTCTGGGAATTATGGAATTGGGGTAGCGCCCATCCGGCACAACCGGTAACCAATCCTAATTATTGGATGTACGATATTCCTTACGTGAATGTTATCCATATTTTCGCAGAAATGCCGTTGCTTGGATACATGGGCTACATGCCTTTCGGTATCCTGGCTTGGGCAATATTCATCTGGCTGGGAGCATTGTTCGGCTTTGACACCAAGCTGCTTAAGGGCGATCTGGATAAAGGTTGAAACAACGCAAGTAGGGATGGGGCGTTGCATGCTGATTTGATCAAGGTGAGTTAACGCGATTACATAAAAAAGTTGAAAAGTTGCGAATGAAGTGCAAAATATTACAACAAGGTGCCTTTACATTGTCGTAGTATCAGTTGATTTATTAAAATTGACTGACAGGTATAAGTGAGGCTACTGTCATTAGAAAATCTGGCGGCAATCTCGCTTATGGGTCGTTAGCGCCCCTTGAACAAAGAGCCAATTCCATTCACTTTTTTACCAAAAACTTGGGGGAGTGTAAGAAAATTTGTGTAAACTGCCATTAATTAAAATCGGGCATCCTGTCCTGATACATCATCATAAACTGATTAATGGTCGGTTTCCAATCGCGTAATGGCATGGACCATTTTTTTGACGCATTTTCAATAGCCTCTCTGGACTGAAACTGTTGATCACAGTTAAGCCACAATTTTCGATACGTCTCCGTGGGCAATAACTCATCCCTGAACTGTAAAAACCTGAACGCCTGCGGTTTAGCGGATAGACTATGAATAACATGTCGATAATCAATGCAACGACCCCGTTCATGACTACCGGCGTTAGGGTAAACACGAGCGAGTGTGCTGGTTAAGGTTTGGCCAACAAAAAAAGCCAGGCGATCATGGTAAACATGGACGCGAACGTTTTCACCAATCATTCTGGATGGGACGGTATAAAGCACCTTTTTGACTTCCAGGGTGCTGCTGCGCGTCACTTTCAGACTGAGCTCGCTATAATCCATGAAGCGCTCTCTCGGTAAAGCTTGTAAGGCCAGTTGCTCATCTTTAAAGCGGCCTTGGCAGCGTTTGTTTAGGCGCTCTGTAACCTTGTTTAGAAATGCCTGATAATCTTTGATGGCGGCAAAATCAGCACTTCCTCTCAGCTTTAGTGCTTGATCCAGTCGTCGTTTAAAGGATCCATGGGCACATTCAATCGCCCCGTTTTCATGGCTCACGCCACGATTATTGCGTGTTGCCCGCAAGTTATAATGGGCACAGAGCGCATCATAAGATTGCGTCAATTTCTGCTCTTCAACGCTGTTAATAAAAGCCGCACTTAAACTGTCGGTACGATGCTCAACAGGACTGCCACCGGCCAGCGTTAACGCTGACTGCAAGCCATCGGCCAAGGCGGAATAACTTTCACCGCCCAAAATGATCTGTACATAACGCCAACCACTATAAGCAAAACGAAACTGGTACA
This sequence comes from Methylobacter sp. S3L5C, assembly GCF_022788635.1. Classification (NCBI taxonomy): domain Bacteria; kingdom Pseudomonadati; phylum Pseudomonadota; class Gammaproteobacteria; order Methylococcales; family Methylococcaceae; genus Methylobacter; species Methylobacter sp. S3L5C. Next base: position 3,475,455 of record NZ_CP076024.1, read on the forward strand.
AGAGATGGGTAAACACTTTATTCTGGATGGTAATTTCGGTATTTGGATGACTGAAGTCTGATAAGCCTTGCTGTCCAGCCGGCACGGACTGACGAAAGATCACCACTTTCTCCGGTCCTTCGGTTGCTTTCCACTGTTTGACACGACGCTGAAGGGTTCGCAATACGCTAAAGGGAAATTTACCGGCATGTTCATCTTCCAGATATTCCCAAAGTGTTAAGCCCGTTAGTTGCGCTTCTTTCTCTAGCAAGGGCACCAATTCTTTTTTCCAAATAGCTTCCAAAGGGTCTTCACGAGTACGCCAATGACGTTCTCCATGAATTGATAATCGTTCACCTTTTTCTATTCTTCGACCGGAACGCTCAGAAATGGAGGCTTTAGCTGCTGCGGTTTCTTGGCTTTTTCCTGATTTACGTGTGTTCATATATAAACTCTCTTGACGTTAAGTGATACGTTTTCCAGCCAAGGGTGGACTCCAAAAAATTGAAATACACCCTTGTCCTACATATCGGTCAACCGGTCAAGATAATTGACGCCGACCGGACAGGGTAATTGTCGCCGAACATCTAGGTGACCGTTTTGGCATGAATCCAACAGGCACTCCCGACACCATCGTTCCTTATGGCAGAAACCTGGCTGGCATGGGACGTTCAGTTTATGTCGGTGTGAATATCAAATATTAATCTGCTTGGCAAGATGTTTCAGTCAAGCCCAATCAGCTAATAGAGAACTTATACTAAATGTTAAGTTAAGTAGCTTGTGTCAAGTTAATGAATCACGTTCTGTTCCTAAAATAAATATTTTGGAAACAGAACGTGTTCAGCGATATTTTTCTTATCCAACAGCGTTATGGCTGAACTTCCTCAATCTGGTTTACTGGCTAACTAACTACCATGGCAGATGCTAAATCAGTAAAAAATGTGCTAACATTAGTATTACAGTGTTCTCTAATATAAATTGATGGGACACAATTAACTTGAAGATAATAATTAATTTGCAACGCCGTAAGTTATTAAAGTACGCAGCCGTCGCCATTACCAGTACGGCCACTGATGACCATTATCGTTTTTTATAAGAGTTTACCATGACCCAACGTACACTTTCGTTTCCTGTTAGCGGCATGCATTGTGCCGGCTGTGAAGCCGTTATTTGTTCTGCTGTGAAGGAGTTGCCGGGGATTGACACGGTTAGCGCTGATCATATCGCCAAAAAAGTACAGGTTAGCTTTGATGATGTACTCACCTCACCGTCAGCAATTCTGGCCTGTATCGAAAGCAAAGGTTATAACTATGGTGTCCAGGTCGAAAAATTTTTATGGGGACCACGCTTACAACAACTCGCCGTATTTTTAGTATTGCTGGTTCTGGTGGGAGGAGTCGCCTTCTGGGGGAAAAGCCTCATGCCCGGATTAATGAAGCAATTCGATGCACGTCTTGGCTATGGTGTAATCTTTACCGTGGGGTTTCTTACCGGTTTTCATTGCATTGGTATGTGCGGTGGTTTTGTGATGAATTACACTCAAGGCTTACAAGAACGCGGACGACGAGCGGTATTTTTTGCCCATTTGTCCTATGCGCTAGGCAAGAATCTCTCTTATGCTCTGCTCGGTGCCGGATTCGGTGCGTTGGGTGCCGTTCTTACCATCACTCCACATATGCGTGGAATCGCCGCACTGGTAGCAGGGATATTTTTAGTGCTGTTTGGTTTGACCATGCTCAAACTGTTGCCCAAATTTCGTCTGCCGTCTCTGCGATCCAAATCGGGATCAGTCACGCAACAAATCTATCGTGATCTCAAACCCAGACGCAACCCCTTTAGTATCGGCTTTTTAAGCGGTTTTTTACTGGGCTGCGGCCCGCTACAAGCCATGTATATCATGGCACTCGGTATCGCTAATCCCTTGGAAGGTGCTTTATTGCTGCTGTGTTTTGGCACCGGCACATTAATTCCTTTATTGACTTTCGGTATATTCGCCAGCGCACTTAGCGCAAAAATCCAGAACCAGTTAATGGCCGTATCCGGTATTCTCGTTATTCTTATGGGCTTGATGATGACAGATCGCGGACTAAAACTAACCCAGTCCGGTTATAACTTCTCGACAGTTGTAGAGCGGTTTTCAGTGCCACATCCTTAGTTTTGCCATTAGGCAATGCCAAGATAGATGTTTTTTTAATGACACACTTTGCAAAATTAATAACCCAAGGAAAGATGATGAAGAAAAAGTACCGTATCCTGATGGCCTTATGCATGTTTGTGACTACTGCCGCATTGGCGGGCAATAGCTTGTTAAAAGAAACGGACATTGAAGCGGTGGCACTTAAAGTAGCCACAGAAACCGTGCAAGGTGGTTATAAACTTTTGAGCGTGGCTGAGCTTAAACAAATGATTGATGCCAAAGAAAACTTTGTGCTAATTGATGCACACCCTACCGAAGAATACAATCTGGCTTACATTGATGGCGCACGGCATTTTGGGTTTCAATCCAATCATTCGGGCAATTGGGAAAAAGATATAACGATGCCTAATAATTTTACTCAGGAGGATTATCGTGTCTTACTGGGTGCTGATAAAAATAAGAAAATCGTCACTTATTGCGGTCTTACCAAATGTGGCCGCTCACATAATGCGGCATCTTGGGCAAAAAAACTGGGCTACACCAATGTATACCGTGCGCCAGGTGGTATTTCTGCATGGATAGATAGCGGTTATTCCTACAAAACCAATCACAACAAGTAATGGATGTAACCATTATTCGGCATTTCATGTAACAAAAATTATTTGATTGTCACACGCAAGTTATTAATTTTAAGCACATCAAAAAGATGTGTAACGGAATAGATAAAGGGGGGAATCACCGGGGCTTTTTTGTTACGCGACATTAGTCTGTTGGTCTGTTTTCGTTGCTACCGCATAAATAACGTTAGTTTCAATTGCATTCACCTGACCTTCAACAAGACGTGATAAATTTCCCTGGCGCACACGATCCAAGGTATCCGTATCCAGTTGCTCAAGCGTTCCTCGGTAGCCGCTACCCATGGCGATTTTCCACCAGTCATCCGGTAAATTTAAAGGATGCGTTCCTGCTTCGGCAAGAATGTCGACGTTGCACACATTAGCTTTCGCAAGCATTGCTCTGAGGCCGTCCGGCTCTGAAATACGGTCCCAAGGATTAAAGCCATGATGCAGATCGGGACGTTCGATATTGATGACATCCCAAAAAGCGCGGTTGGCCGGCTCGAATAAATGTGGCCCCCAAGTGGTAATGGCCAGTCTGCCGCCGGGTTTCACCATACGCCATAATTCCTTGACTGCCTCGGTCATGTCCGGAACGAAGAAAATACCGAAGACGCATACCACCGCATCGAAACTATCATCGGGATAACCCAGAGCCAGCATGTCGCCAACGTGAAACTCAATGTTTTCCAAACGCCTGACTTCCGCCTTGGCTTTGGCCAGATCAATCAGGCGTTCGGCAAGATCAGCCGCAATAACGTGTCCATCCGGCCCGACCATTTCTGCCGCCGGCAACGCAGAACCTCCGCTGCCTGAACAAACATCCAGCACGCGTTCGCCAGGTTGCAGATTGATTCGTTCAATGGTTCGTCTGCCAAAGCGATGCCAAAAAGAGCTGACCGGATGGTCGAAGTGATCTGCGGCGGCATTGTAGGCTTTCGCTGCCTTCGCTTTTGCCTCATCTGTGTTTTGGCCATTTTTGGCACTAGTGCTTAAAATATCTATTTCCACTGACTCGGTCATGATTACTCTCTCGTTGAATTAGTTTGTGGCGATTAGTTAAAAAAGAACTAATCAATATTGGTTGATTTTTACCTTACGGCATAAAACCGTTTCCTGAAGAAAAACGCCACATTTGTTAGCGCAATCATAACCGGCACTTCAATCGGTTGTCCAGGCCAAACGGGACAAACCTGATTGGCGGCATTATCACAAACCGTGATCACAAAATCGAGGGCTATGGCAACAGGTTTAGCAAACTCAATTCCAGCTCTAAACGCTCAAGGGCAAGTGGGTTAACGTGATGAGAAGGAAAATTACCAATGATAAAAGCCTGAAACTGGCCATTACGCTATTTACTTAGGAATGAACACGAAATAGTTTGAGCAACAAATATAAAATTGTTGCTTCACGAATAGCAATGTAATGTCGGAATCGCGTTGACAGGACACACTTAAAATAATGAAAATTGGTGCTGTTAAGGCACATCGCAATAACCTAAACGACTCGTCTCAAAAGAGATGTCAGTTTTTTATGTCTTATGCGAAACAAGGCCAACCCTGTGGATAGAATAATGAGTAGATTTAAAAAAACGGCGGCAATGGCGATCAGGATCGTTAGAACAAGCACAGCCGACTTAGTGTGCGTGCCGTTCGCGCTTTTTGATTTAGGTTTTTTATAAGACACTCGATGTCGTATATATCACGTTAGGAACTAATGAAACAAGACAAGCACTTCCAAATAATTGAAGCTGATGAATCCCACGTCGATTACCTTATCGATTTCGGACGAAGATCTTTTGTCGATACTTATAAAGGTACTTTATCAATAAGAGATTTGGAGGAATACACCAACGATGCATTTTCAAAATCAACTATAACTGCTGAAATCAACGATCCCTCGATGAACTATTTTGTATGCAGAGATTTAGAATCAAACCTGTATGGATACTCAAAATTAATCCTGTCTTCTTCTCCCGGATGCGTTGATCCCGATCGTACCATTGAACTTCAACGTCTTTATGTTGATGAAAGTTACAGAGAACGAGGGATAGGGAAGCCACTATTAATGCATGCTGAGTTATATGCCGGGAATCGAGGTTTTCGCAGTATTTGGTTGCGGGTCTGGGATGGAAATGTCATCGCGCAGAGGAAATATTTAAATTGGCATTACTTGGTGGTTGGAAAAGAACAGTATCAAGTTGGAAGAGATGCAAGAACCGTGATTCTGATGCAGAAATATTGTCAAACAGATAATACTTTAAGCGAGTGAAATTATGTTATTTAAGATGCCATTCACTAAAATATGCGATGAGAGAAAACCTAAATTTGATCAGACCGAATAACCTTATAACGGAAATTTCAGATCTACTATTGGCTGGTCGCTTTCCGTGAGTATGGTCCCATTTAGAAATCTGGATTTCTCCCCTGCAAGGCATAGAGATCCTTACGCGAAGCGGATTGATAATCCGCAAATTAGGCGCGTCGCATTTGACTCAGTCACATAAACTTAAGATAAAGACTAGCGGAACTTTTCACACGGTTAGACTTGAAGCCTCATTAACCCTTATTAGATCAAATTTAAAATAAATGATATTATACCTTTTGCTTATTATATTTATTTCTCTATGCCCTCTAAATTTGGTTTTCTAAGTTACGAAATCAGTCACGTTATTCGTCAGCGTTTTAATAAAGAAGCTGAAAACATCGGTTTAACCCATGCTCAATGGCGCGTCTTGGTACATTTGTCCGGCAATGAAAATTGTCGCCAAATTGATCTGGCGGAAAGCCTTGAAATCAAACCAATCACCCTGGTCAGGCAGATTGACTTATTGGAAGCTGCAGGGCTGATCAGGCGTAATAAAGATACTAGCGATCGACGAGCTTATCGCCTTGAACTCATGCCCAAGGCGTATCTCGTCATGCAGGAATTATGGAATATTGCCGATGCAGTAGAAGCAGAGGCGCTTGGCACCCTGACAACCAGCGAACAAGAAACCTTAACTACCTTGCTTGAGCGGGTTAAAAACAGCATTAACCCAAGTTCATTGGCCAAAGCTGTCGCTTAGCATAATTAATCTTGCGCATTATTAAATCAAGCCTTTTTATTAGGTGCTTGGCAGTCTTTTTCACTGATCAGTTTTATAAAAATAACGTGGCGTTTTCTATGTCTGCGTCGTTGTACTTAAAGGAATAGCATGCTCTTTTTATCAAAAAAACAGGATTGGCTCGGTAATATTCGCGGGGATCTGCTGGCTGGAACTGTCGTTGCCCTGGCTTTAATCCCTGAAGCCATCGCCTTTTCCATTATCGCCGGCGTTGACCCTAAAATCGGGCTTTATGCTTCTTTCTGTATTGCCGTGGTAACGGCAATTGTTGGCGGCAGGCCAGGTATGATAAGTGCTGCAACGGGAGCCATGGCGTTGTTAATGGTGACCTTGGTCAAGGATCATGGCTTACAGTATTTGCTGGCAGCAACGGTGTTGACCGGCATTTTTCAAATCATTTTCGGTTATCTACAGCTCGGCGGCTTGATGCGTTTTGTTTCGCGTTCAGTGGTCACGGGCTTTGTTAATGCACTGGCAATATTGATTTTTATGGCGCAATTACCGGAACTGACCCATGTAACCTGGCATGTTTACGCGATGACGACCGGTGGATTGGCAATTATCTATCTATTTCCCTACCTGCCGCTGATCGGCAAGACCTTACCGTCGCCGTTAGTGTGCATTGTGCTGTTGACCGGTATTGCCATGTATTTACATCTGGACATTCGCACCGTTGGCGACATGGGTGCTTTGCCTGATACCTTGCCAATTTTCCTCTGGCCTGAAGTACCGATGACGTGGAAAACCTTGCAGATTATTTTACCTTATGCAGCCGGATTGTCGGTGGTTGGTTTACTGGAGTCGTTAATGACCGCCACTATAATAGATGATTTAACCGATACGTCCAGTAACAAAAACCGGGAATGTAAAGGTCAGGGGCTTGCCAATATCAGTGCCGGCTTATTGGGGGGCATGGCGGGCTGTGCGATGATTGGTCAGTCTGTCATCAACATTAAATCAGGTGGACGAGGACGTCTGTCGACATTAACGGCAGGAGTGTTTTTACTGGTCATGGTAGTTTTTCTGGATACCTGGATTTCCAAAATCCCGATGGCCGCCTTGGTGGCGGTGATGATCATGGTCTCGATCGGTACTTTCAGCTGGCGCTCCATTGTTCAATTAAAAGAGCATCCTTTATCGACTAATATCGTCATGATAACCACCGTTATTGTGGTGGTGTGGACGCACAATCTGGCCTTTGGTGTCATAACCGGCGTGTTGCTGGCTGCCTTGTTTTTCGCCAATAAAATCGGCCATTTCATGGTGGTAAAATCTGCTCTGGATGAGCCAACCAATACCCGAACTTATCAGGTAACAGGTCAAGTCTTCTTTAATTCAGTCGATAAATTTACGGCAAGTTTTAATTTTAAAGAAGCCGTTGATAAAGTAATCATCGATTTACAGCGCGCGCATTTTTGGGATATATCTTCAGTTGCTGCGCTGGATAAAGTGGTGATTAAATTTCGACGTGAAGGTGCCGATGTCAGGTTACTCGGTATGAATGAAGCCAGCGCAACGATTATCGATCGTTTTGGTATTCATGATAAACCGGAAGAAATTGAAAAAATCATGGGAGGACACTAATGGCAACGAATAACCAAATGGTCGTAGCGAGTATTGATGGTTCGTTATTGACAGAAGCCGTCTGTGATTACGCCACCTGGATTGCGCAAGGAATCGATGCACCATTAAAGCTGCTGCATACTATTGATCACCATCAAGAAGCCGCCGCGATAACTGATTTATCCGGTAATATTGGTTTGGGTAGCCAGGAAGCGTTGCTCGAAGCACTGATCTCTATCGAACAGCAACGTAGCAAGTTACTATTGCAGCACGGAAAATTAATAGTCAATGCGGCAAAAAACCGCATTATTCAAGGCGGACTTGCCGAACCTGTTACCGATCAGCGTCATGGCAATCTGGTCGAATCACTGATAGAAATTGAAGACAGCATTCGTGTCCTTGTTATTGGTTTACGAGGAAAAGCACATGAAAACCAACCGGATCAGATAGGTGCAAAGCTTGAGTCTATCATTCGCTCATTACATACGCCTGTTTTGGTCGTTAACGCCGCCTTCAAAAAACCGCAACGTATCATGATTGCCTATGATGGCAGCAAAGCAGCAGAAAAAGCCGTCGATATGGTGGCAACAAGTGCGCTTTATAACGGCTTGGTTTGTCATCTGGTTTATGTCGGCAAAGATAATGCAGAGACAGAACTATTGCTTCACTCAGCTGCTGACAAGCTTATAAAAGCTTGCGGCCTTGAAGTGATCAGCAAAAAACTATCAGGCAAGCCCGATCAGGCACTTTGTGACTATCAGGACAATCACGCGATTGATATGATAGTAATGGGTGCATTCAGCCATACCCGTATCCATGATCTGTTACTGGGTTCTTTTACTGCCAAGATGCTGCTAAATACCCAAAAGCCGCTGCTATTGCTTAGATAATTGTCCCCGAGGCTTGCAGGTTGCCAGCCCTTAGCTGGCAAACACACTATTCAATATTATTAGTTTTTACTGCTTATGAAATGTATTCTATGGGGATTATTAAGTCTCGCGTTATTTGCCATGCAAAGTAGTCACGCTCAAAATACTGATGCTAACACGCAAAGTCCTGAACCAACGGCACTATAAACGATAATACTATTTATGAAACTGAATCGCTCAATGTTACCTGGAATACTCGTTTTACTCTGGGCGCTGATGGCAGCATTGCCTTTATATTGTTCCGCTTCAGATTTTCTTAAAGTGGATGGAACGAATATCAGGGACAGTTATGGCGCGGGCAAAGATGTGCATCTTTACGGCACCAATCTGGGTGGTTGGAAGGTTCACGAACCCTGGATGTCGCCATTAGCCGGCGCATCAAATGAGTGGGATGCGCGAAATATTCTTACCGCTCGTTTTGGTGAGACGGCTGTCAGTGATCTATACAATACTTATTGGAATTCCTGGATCACAGACATTGATTTTAAGAACATCGCCGACGCCGGTCTCAACTGTATCCGTTTGCCAATATATGCGCTTAACCATATCGATGATGAGGGCAACTGGAGACTGGACGATAATGGTGCCATTGATTTATCCCGGATTGAATGGACTGTAAACAAAGCCCAGGAATATGGGCTCTACACCATCCTTGATTTACATGGTGCTCCGGGGTCACAAAACGGCGCCCATCATTCGGGCCGGCAAAACGGCACGCTACTTTATTCCACTCCGCGCTATCAGAATCAACTGGTAGCGCTTTGGGAAACCCTTGCCACGCGCTTTAAAGGCAATGCGGCGGTGGCCGGTTATGACCTGCTGAATGAACCCTCAGGGACCTTTCCGGGAGCTATGGGGCCTGAGGTGGTTAATCTTTATGACCGTTTGTATCAGGCTATCCGAAAGATTGATCCCGACCATATCATCATTATGGAAGCTATCTGGTGGTGGGATACACTGCCCAATCCCCAAGAGAAAAATTGGGAAAACGTCGTCTATTCTTTGCACTATTACCAATGGCAAAACAATGACGACTTCGGAGTAATGAAAAGTGCTGTAGATGGATGGATACAGGATGCTAAAAAATGGAGTTCAGAATATAACGTGCCGCATTTTATAGGCGAATTCACGCTGTTCGGAAATACCGAATCCTGGAATTACGGACTTCAGCAATTTACAGAAACCGGCAGCCACTGGACCACCTGGTCTTATAAGGTGATGGGCCGCAATAACTGGGGCATGTACAACACAGCCGAACAAAACAGCAATGTTGTCAATATCGATACAGATGATTTAAACACGATCAAATACAAATGGGGTCAATGGAACACGCCAGACTATTTTTCACCCAACGCTACCGTCATCAACGCAATGCAAAAAGCAACCCTAGGCTTAAACCTGAAGCGACCCACTCAAGTCTTTACGGCTAAAGCAGAAAAACCGGTGCCACAAAACAATCCGGTGAAAGTAGAAGTAGCCTTTAAGTTTGCGGGTACGCAGACCTTACAAAATGAACGCCAGGAAGATACCTTAACGACTCTTAACGCAGAAGTAGAACAAAAACCGGCTGTCAGTGAATTAAATGTGGATGAAAAAATCAATATCGGCTTGCCACAGGATAAGGATCAACTGCACCAGGAAGTCAATGAGTTAAAAGCCAAAGTGGTGATGCTAGAGGACCTGAATGAACCCCTGCTTCAAGACCAGCAGGTATTGCAACAACATGACGCTATCCTTAAACAAAAAGACCTGGAAAACCATTCGGTAAAACTGAATAACTCATAAATTACCAGCCACACTGAACATTTAAGAGCGTGCTGAATAAGAAAAAAGTGGCTTCCAACTTGCCAGGTCAGTTGGAAGTTTATCGCTCATTGGCTAAAACCGAACCATTGGCCTAATTAGTTAATTTTTCTTTTACATATATTGCTGTCAAATAACCGGATATTGCGCCCCAAATTAACATATAAATACCGTGTAATATTATCTCAAAATTAAGTCTATAGACTTGTATATTGTAATCATACAGGTAATCCGCTATCACAATAAAAACCGTTATAACGAGAGCATTTTTGAGTGTAAGTGCTTTTGCATACCAAAAACTAACCCCTATGACAAGAAAACCCACCAAAAATCGTAGACTGGCATGGATTATCCAATCAAGATTGGGTAAATAAGTTTTTAGTAGCGCTACATTTAAAAAATAGAGCAGCACAGAGCCCGTAATAGTAGAAAAAATAATTATTTTCATGAGATGACCTTTGTTGATTTAGACAATATCTATAATTTTGTGTAACCACTTATTTTCAAACCGGGTAAAACGCTTCCCAGGAGACAAGAAAATGAGCGCTATCAGCAAAGATCTCATTATTATTTCCGCTTTGCAAGCGTTAGCAATAGCGGCAAAGTAACCGTGTGATTTAGCGGATCTAGTCAATGTTAATTAAAAATCACGGCAAAGCGGCTTTCATAAGTTGACTAACCGTTTTTACAAACTTTATTTTAACGGATATTGACACTGTAAAAAACAACGGATGTTTAAGAACGATACTACTGTAGACACCGTCGTCAGAAAGCACGTCATCAATGAATTTTTCTTATACTTTCAAGTTAGCAGTCCCTTTACCAACAACGGCTTTAGGAAGCAATAAGCGGATGAAAAACTTTTCGATTTCAACCAATATAAACACACTTGACGCGACAGCAACAATCATTTTCCAGGTCTGCCCGTCTATAGCAACCGTACCAAACAACACTTGCATGGACTGCCAATAGGTGAAAGCCATTTGAAACGTAATCAGTAACAGGATAGCAATCCATATCAGCCGGTTACCAAACAAACCCTGAAGATTGAGCACCGAATGATATAAGTAACGGCTATTGAAGACATAAAATATTTCAAACATTACCAGTGTATTTACAGCAACAGTCCGAGCCTTTTCAATCGACACTCCCAGTGCTTGTTCCCAGAGAAACAGACCAAAGGTACCGGCTACAATGATTAGTGACACGAATAGGATGCGCCAGATCAAAAACACCGAGAGTAATGGTTCATTAGGTTTCCGGGGCATGCGGCTCATAATATTTCGCTCCGGCGGTTCAAAAGCCAGTGTCAGCGCCAGAGTCACTGCAGTAATCATGTTCACCCAAAGTATTTGTACCGGAGTAATCGGTAGTGTTTCGCCCATAACGATAGCAGCAACGATAATAAACGCTTCACCGCCATTGGTAGGCAAAATAAAAATAATTGATTTTTTCAAATTGTCGTAAACACTGCGACCTTCTTCAACGGCATCAGCTATAGAAGCAAAATTGTCATCTGCCAACACCATTTCGCTAACTTCCTTAGCGACCTCGGTACCTTTTTTGCCCATTGCCACACCGACATCGGCGCGTTTAAGCGCCGGTGCATCATTAACGCCATCACCAGTCATTGCCACTATTTGCCCGTCGGCTTGCAGTGCCGTTACCAAGCGTAATTTATTTTCCGGACTGGCACGGGCAAAAACATCGACGTTGCGGATAGCGGCTTTAAATTCGCTATCCGTCATTCGATCGAGCTCTTCTCCACTCAGAACCGAGCCATTACCAATATTAATTTGTGCGGCAATTGCAATGGCCGTCGTTGCATGATCACCCGTGATCATTTTGACAAGAATGCCGGCGTTTTGACACTTAAGCACGGCTTTGATAGCTTCAGGACGCGGCGGGTCAATCATGCCGACAATACCCAGTAAAGTCAGGCCGGTTTCAACATCAGTCATGCCAATTTTCTTCTGGGTGGAAAGGACAGTTTTAAACGCAACCGCAAGCAGACGCTGGCCATGACTTGCAATTTCATTCATTGTTTGCTGCCACTGGGCAACATCAATAGGCACCTCTTCACCATCAATGCGTTGTAAACTGCACATGCCAAGCACCTGTTTAGGTGCGCCTTTGACAAACACAAAAGCATGGCCGCTAAGGTCGTGATGTAGCGTTGCCATATAACGACGTGCTGATTCGAACGGAATAACATCGGTACGGGGCATTTCCTGATTGAGAAAATCGGAATTGATCCCCGCTTTATGAGCCAGCGTAATCAAGGCACCTTCGGTAGGATCACCCTGTATAATCCAGTTCCCGAAGGTCTTTCCAACCTTGCGTTATTGCACAGTGCCGCAGCACGAACCAACTCATACAAATGCGAATAATCTTCTATGGTTGTAGTTTCGTCGATTATTTCAAAATCGCCTTCGGGGTTATAGCCGACACCGGCTACAGTAAATAGTTTGTTGTTAACGAGAACCGCTTTAACCGTCATTTCGTTACAAGTGAGGGTCCCGGTTTTATCAGAACAGATGACCGTAACAGAGCCTAACGTCTCAACTGCCGGTAAACGCAGTAGCGGTGTGGACAATTGAGGAACCGTGCGTAGCATGGAACTGATACGCACGATTTCGGTTTTATCACCAGTAGTGACGACCATGCCGAGCGCAGTACCGTAACTAATTAATGTACCCGAATAAACCAGACAAAATCGATCCCTCAAGGCAGCATTACTGTCGACAATCGCGGTGTTTTTTTCGATAGGTAAAGATTCTCCGGTGAGCATGGATTCATCGACACGCAAATTTTCAACCTGTAACAAACGCAAATCAGCCGGCACTTTGTCACCGCTTTTATCACGCCATACCATGGACTGTTGCGTGAGCATATGACGTATTGCATCCAGGGCCTTTTCCGCCTTGCCCTCTTGGATAAAACCGATCAGCGCATTAATCATTACCACGCTGATAACAACGCCGCTGTCAACCCAGTGCTAAATGGCTGCCGTTATAACCGCAGCAGCAAGTAATACATAAATAAGTACATTGTGAAATTGACTGAAAAAACGTTTGAGAGAGCCGCTACTGCTTGTTGGTGTCAGTTTGTTAAAGCCATAGTGTGTCAGTCGCTGTTGTGCCTCTTGCTGACTTAAGCCCTACTTACTACTGGCCAAAGCAGCACAAGTTTTATCCTGAGAAAGAGAATGCCATGAACAACTGTCTAATAGAGGCTTTTTTTTCATCATAACTGATCTTACTGGTGGTTTATATCGGCAAGCATCGCCAGCTCTTCTTTTTGATCTAAATCAACACCGACACTGACAATAAAACTGGTAACCGCTTCAATATTCATGCTCGATTTGACGACCTTTGATTGATGCACAATAAGCGTAAACCCGGAGGTTGGGTTGGGCGATGTTGGTACATAGACAATCAGCATTTCGCCTGCCTTGTTGGTGACATAGCCCGGTACCCATAAGCCTTCCTTGGGATATTCAAGAAACACAATTTCTTTGGCGACACTTTTTTCCTGATTACCCAGTAGATTGACCAATTTTGTACTGACTCTATAAATTGTCCGGATCATTGGTATACGATTAATCAGTAATTCTAACTGACGCAAAGCCCATAATTTTTCAGCTTTTGTCACCCTATAACCGGTGTAGGCAATAGTAATAAAAGACAGTGTGAAGGCCAGGGTAGTTACAAAGATATTGTTGGAATAGCCGTAAATATAAATAAAGAATTCTCTCAGGATGGTCTCCAAAAACACCATAACCTGAATAACGATAACTAACGGAATGACCGACAGAACCCCGACGATAAAGTATTTTAGGATTGATTTTATAAAAAAAAGCATGGTTAACTCCTGGTTCGATAAATAAGGGAATTTTTACAGAGGAATTTTGATAAATAGCCTTTACTAATAACAACAAACCTGTTTACTACTGCGATAGCATTTTCCAATTACAAAATAACGGCAGGTAAACGGGGTTCGTAAAAAGTTATTGTTGTCCAAGTACATGGTTAATTTTCTGGCTTAAATAAAAGATAAGTCTTTATTGATTCGGTTACCAACCAATCACCAAGCGACTTTTACTCGCAAGCGTCCATTTAAACAGGATAGCGATAGCCAGGCTTATCGCGATAACCAGCGGTACCGTCACCATGAAGCCAAGTGTTCCAGGAAGAAAATTGAAATGTTTAAAAACGGATAAATAATCAAAGAAATAAAGAATCCATGGATGTATAAAATAAATAGCAAAGCTGGTCGAGGCGAGATATTTTAAAAAAGGTATGTGTTTATCCTTAAATTTCTGTATTACCGATAACAGAAAAAAACACATCAGTATTTTTTGAAAAATAATCAAATCAATGCCCTCATAAGACAGCAGGTTTTCTTTATGAAAACTCCCATACTGCTTGTAGATTAAAACTTGTGCAGCTGATAGAACAATAACAGAAAGGCCTAAAATAAAACTTTTGCCTTTTAAAAAGTGAAATACCTCTGCCCTTTTTATAGAGCACATAATACCCATCATATAAATAGGAATGAAATAAATCACAGAATGAAAGGATGATAAATTATGCGCAGGGCGATGAACCAAGCTGGAAATGCATAAGAGAAAAATAAATAGCCACAGTTGGACCTTGATAGGTAGTTGTATTTGTTTAATAAAGAGCGGTGACAGCACAAAAATAATCATTATAAAAGGCACATACCAATAAGCATCCAATATGTTGCCTACCAACCAGTATTGGACGCATAGCCAGATATATTGATGCCAATCGTTTATTTGGTTAGTGATAAAAATTTCAGCATAAGGTGGACGATCCAAATAGAAAACAAAACAGGCAACACCTGCGAGCGTTAGCAAGGTGTAAGGTAGTAAAACATATTTCGCTTTTTTAAAAATAAATTGCTGGTACTGAAATGTAGGATAAAAAACATGATGAAAAAAGAAACCGGAAATAAACACAAACAAAATAGTGCCTCCGGTGATTAAGTTGGCAAACATTTTTTCATAAAATGAGTCTATAGCCCAGTACGTATAACAATGACCGGCAACTATAAATAATATGGCTAAACTTCTAAAATATTCAAATGACTTTACGTGCATGTTGTTCCATTAAAGTGGCTATTCTTATCGTAAGCATACTGTTCAAATGAGCTCAACAACAGTAATAACGGTCATAAAGAACGACCTACTGATGGTTTGGCTCTTGGTTAAGTTTTATTGGTCTTCAGTAGCCATCAAGATTTTTTGCGGTTACTTTAACTTTTCAAAGCTGGTCGCTAACAACCCCGATGCCATCATGGCGTCAAGTTCTGCCTCAATTTCGGTTACCAGCAGTTCCAGGTGATTTAATTTCATATCAGTGCTTGATCGTGAAGAATCCAGCAATTCTAATAAACCTGTTTTCCCCAAGCGATAGGCATCTTCGGCCATTTGCTTCAGGCTTGGCAAAGGTTTAAGTACAGTGCGTTCAAATTCGACCAAGGTTACCCGACGCCCATTCAGCACGGCCACTGCGCGTTCAAGCTCCTGCCGTGTGGTGGTTAACAGTAATTCTTTTCTAAGTTGAACGGCATGCTTTTCTGCAGAGGCTCTGGCCATACCACCCTGGCCACGATCAAATATCGGCAAATCGACGGATACGCCCGCATACGTTGCATTTCCGTAGGGTTGATCAGTAAAAGCGGTGCCCAGAAGTAGTGAGGGAACCGGCCAACGTTCACGACGAGCGCGATCGAGTCCTGAATCGGCAGCAATGATTTCTCGGTGCGCACTTTCAAGTTCCGGGTTATTTTGTTGGGCATGCAACCATAATTCGTTAATATCTGCCGTTATGCCAATAGGTACCAATAAACCTTTCGCTTGTGGCTTCCAATCGGGAAAACCCAACAACACACCCAGTTGACCAACAAGACCAACGTTATCACTCCGCGCACTTTCAAGACGCGTCTTGATATTATAAACTTCCTGATTGATGCGCATGACATCGTAACGACTGGCGGTTCCCGCCTTTTCTTTGCCGCTAATAATAGCCTGTAAGCGTTCCAGTTCTTGAGTGGCGACTTCAAATACGGCCAAGCGTTGCTGGCCGGCCAGTAATTGCACAAACAATAGCCATGTTTTGTGAAGCAATCGATGGTATTCAATTGCGACATCGGCTTCGGCAACGTCGACCCGCCGTTCTGCGGTATCTTTACGTGCACCACGCTGGCCAGCCAATAACACGGGAACTTCGACGGTAATATTTTGTTGCGAAGACCCATCGAACTGGGTATTCCTGCGACCACCCGCCTGATCATAACGGCCATAACTGACTTTGGGATTGGGCAGAACATCTGCGGCCACAACTTCAGCTTGAGCTGCTTCAATTTGAGTTTGGGCAACGGCATAACGAGGACTTTTTTCTTTAACAATGGTCAATAGTTGGTGAATCGATACTTCATTAGGCAATACCTTGTTTTCTCTTTCATTTTCCGAGAAAACGGCCGCGCTGTTAAGCAATAGCATGCCAAGTAACCATACTTTTATCGTGTTGACGGATACTTTACTTTTTAAATAATACTTGATCATCATTGCGTTTCCATTAATTCATCAGCTTCTTCGGGCGTTAGCAGCTGTTTTGGCGTCAGTAGTGTGTAAATAACCGGCAATATAAACATGGCCATCAAAAAAGTGGTTAACATGCCGCCAACGATAACCACCGCGAACGGGCGTTGCGTTTCACTGCCAATACTGGTGGATAACGCCATGGGCAATAAGCCCAGTAACGCCAGTAATGAGGCCATTAATACCGAGCGTAACCGCCGTGTCGCGCCTTCCCTGATAGCGTCCATCAATTCCAAACCATTACGGCGCATGTCTTCTGTTGCACTAAGTACCAACAAGCCCATTAAACAAACCTGACCCAACAAGGCAATAAACCCGATCGCCGCACTGACTGATAATGGAATACCCGTCAGTAATAAAGCGAACACTCCGCCCGTCATCGCAAACGGTGTAACCATTAAAATCGCCGCAGCGCTGCGTGCCGATTGCAGTGCGCTGTACAGTAAGCCCAGAACGATCAATACGGCGATGGGCACAACCACGCCAAGCCGGGCCATAGCCCGCTGCTGGTTTTCAAATTCGCCGCCCCAGAGCAAAAAATGACCGTCTGGCACATTGACTTTTTCTGCGACTAAAGCCATCGCTTCATGGACAATTGAGCCTAAATCGCGATCTTCAACATTGAATTTGAGCGCCATGTAACGACTGTTAGCTTCACGCTCAATAGACGTTCTCCCGCGTGCGATGTCGATAGTTGCCAAATCCCGCAAGGGAATATAGGCCGCTGATGGGCTGACAATATTAATATTACTGATTTTTTCGATATCATTACGTTCAGTTGCCGGAAGTATCAAGCGAATAGGCACCGGTCGTTCAGCCTCCCATAATTCAGCGACAACCCTCCCCGCCATGCCGATTTCAATCGTGTCTTGTACACTATCGACATCAAGACCATTGCGTGCCAGAGCCGCGCGATCCAGCGTAATCTGTAGCTGTGGCACTTGGGATTCACGATAAAGATCCAAATCAATGACACCAGCAACATTAGCCAATACCAACTTTACCGCTTCCAGCGTATCGCGCATTTTTTCAAGGTCGGGGCCATAAATTTTCAGCACGACTTTACCGCGCACGCCACTAACAGCTTCTTCCACATTATCTTTAATCGGTTGCGAGAAATTAAAGCGCACTCCCGGTATTTCTTCCAGCGAGGTACGCATGGCATCCACCAGCTTTTCTTTGTGCCAACCTTTACGCCATTGATCGTGCGGCTTGAGATGCGCGAAAGTTTCACTCATATTGACGCCTTCGTTATCAGTACCGTCCTCGGAGCGGCCTTGTTGGCTTAAAACGCCAATAACTTCGGGGTATTGCAGCAGGCGACGACGCATATCCAGTAAAATATCCTGGCCTTTTTCCAGGGCAACACTGGATGGCATTTCAACGAACACATGAACATCCCCTTCATCCAGTTCCGGTAAAAACTCAGTACCCAGTCGGGTTCCCGACACCATGCCAGCGAGCAGTAACAGCATTGCCAAGCCTAATGACAAGGTACGATGACGTAAAGTTGAATCCAGTAATCGCGAATAGCCTTGGCGCAGTTGCACCAAAAACCGGGGCTCTGTAATTAAGGTATGTTTAGGCTGAATAAAGGTGGCACATAATGCCGGAACCAGGAATAAAGCAAAGACCAGTCCGCCTGCCAAGGCAAAGCTGTAGGTCATTGCCAATGGACGAAATATCCGCCCTTCGACCCGTTCCAGGGTAAACACCGGTATTAACGCGGCAATGATGATCAACATCGCAAAGAAAGCCGGCTTGGCAACATCATAGGCAGCATCGGCAATCAAATTCAGCATTTCCCGGCGCGTCTGTGGTTTGCGCTGCGCCGCCTGGTGCATGACGTTTTCCATTAATACCACCGCACCATCCAAAATAATGCCAAAATCAATCGCGCCCATGGAAATCAGGTTGGCCGGCATCCCTAACTGATATAGCCCTAAAAAAGCGACCAATAGCGACAAGGGGATGACGGTGGCAACAATCAGCGAACCACGAATGCTGCGCAAAAATAACCAGACCACGCCCACCACCAGAAAAAAGCCGTGTAGTAAATTTTCAAACACCGTATGCAAGGTATTACTGACCAGATCAGCCCGATCGAGAAAGGGTACGATGCGCATACCGGTCGGCAGAATACTGGCATTCAATTCATCTACTTTGCCATGCAAAGCATCGAGTACCTGAGAAGGATTTTGACCGCGTCGTAGCAATACAATACCTTCCACCACCTCTTTTTGTTCATCAATGCCTACCGTTCCCCGGCGTGGCGTATAGGCTTGCACCAAACGGGCAACATCGCCAACGGTGACCGGTGTTCCATCGCGATTTTTCAACACGATTTTTTTGATATCTTCCGGTGAAAGTAAATTACCTACCCCACGTACGACCATCTCCTGATCGCCGTAACTGAGAAAACCTGCACCGACATTACGATTAGATTTTTCAATAGCGATACCGACTTCTGCCAACGTTAAGCCCAAAGATTCGATGCGATCCGGATCAATTTCGATGTGGATTTCTTTATAATAACCACCAAACGTCAGTACATCGGCAACACCAGAAATTTGCCGTAAAGCACGTGAGACATTCCATTCCATTTCCGAACGCAATTCATAAAGGGAATGGCGATCGCTAACCAAGGTAAATTTATAAATCTCACCCAATGGGGTGTAATCGGGAGCCAATACCGGCACCACGATCTCGGGTAATTGCGCACCGGAAATTCGTTGGGAGATTTCTGTCCGGGAATGAAAACTGTCAATGTGATCTTCAAAAGTAACGGTAATTAATGATAAACCGAACAAACTCTGACTGCGCATTTGAATCATGTCCGGCGTACCGTTTAACACCCGCTCCAAAGGCACTGTTACTTGGCGTTCAACTTCCTCCGGCGCGTAACCGGGCATCAGACTAATCACGGTAACTTGGGTATTAGTAACGTCGGGGTAGGCCTCAATCGGTGTTTCCAGAAAAGCATGTATGCCAAAAATAGCAATCACCAGTGCCAGAGCAATAACAGCAAAGCGTCTATGAACACAGCGTTCGATGAGTGTTTTTAACATGGCAAACGCCTCCTATAACAGCATGGCAGCTTGAGAATCAAGCAGTAAGGTTCCCGAAATAACTACCCGCTCACCCTCACCAAGACCGCTAAGCATCGGCACTTGACCATCGCGCGCCTGACCGATAACAACATGGCGTGGTTCAAACAGTCCGTCAGTCCTTTCCACATAAACTACCGTTTGTTTTTTATCTTTGATGAGCACCGCAGTGGTCGGCAACACAATACGGCGCAGGCCTGCTGTCTCTATCGATGCCCTGCCAAACATGCCGGGTTTGAGGGTTAAATTGGCATCATCAAGTTCAATAAAAACCGCACCACGGCGCAGGTCGGATTGCATCGCGGCACTGACGGCGACCACGCGACCCGAGACCGGTTCTGGCAACGCGTTTATTTGCAATAATGCCTTGGCACCTTTTTCTATTAGTGAGAAATCGTTGTCGAATACATCAGCTATAATCCACAGTGCTCCGGGTTGACCCAGTTCAAAAAGCACCGCACCGGCTTCCACAGCGGCACCAATCGATGTGTTAACGCGTAATACCACGCCGTTAATCGGTGCCCGTAATACCACGGATTGGCCAGTACCATCACCCAACAATCGAACCGCTTGCACACTGCGCTGATAATCCACGCGTGCTTGCCAGTGTTGCACATCCGCCTCTGCGCGTTCTATTTCCAGCCCCACGCCGCTTTTTTTCATTATAGCCTGGCGTTTGGCGCGATCTTCGGTATGCTGTAGCTCAGCTTTTGCGCGAGCAACATCTGCACGCATTTGCGCAGCCATGGGGCTTTCCAGTGTGGCCAATGCAGCACCTGCCTTAACATGGTCTCCGACTTGGACGTTAATTGTGCCAAGACGGCCAGCAACGACAGTGCCCACCGTCGATAGCGCCTTGGCACGAAACTCTACCCGGGACGGCGCTTGCACGGTCGCCGTGAAGGTTTGCGGACTAACTGCTGCGACAGTAATGTAAGGACGCGATGCTATTGGAATCGAAATGGCTTTCTGTTTATCAGTGGATTCCGCTTGCGACGCTTGAGTACTTTCTGCTGAAACAACCGATGCTTGTTTGCGATCAGTTTCCTCAGCAATCGGCTTTGTACAACCGTTAAGCAACAAGAGAGGAATAAAAATAACCAATAAATAATCGCGCATGATAGTGTCTGTCTATATTTAATAAGATGATGCTGTAAACATATCAATAATCGTGCCAGAAATATAAACGCCAGGCATTTATCTTGTTATGAGCGTATCTATCCAACACACTACACTGTTTTTATTGAAAAATAATTTTATCCAATAGCGGGCCGTTCACTTGGTTGACTACCGTTTGTTATCTTTGAAAGTAATTGCTGTCATTGCATATGTTGCGATATACTGCAAACCACTGTAGCAAATTACAACAGTTCAGGTTTCATGCGCATTTCCACTAAACTCACTTTCTCGTTAACCGCCATTGGCTTACTTATCTTTATTGCTTATGGGTTCTACCATCTGTCAATTGAGCAAAGGGATTTAACCCGGGTTATCTGTCGGCAAACCAAACTACTCGGTAAAGGCATGCAAATCGCTATTGAAAATGCCATGCGGGATAAGCAGTTAGCAGACATCACAGAATTGCTGAAAGGTCTTGAACAAATTGAACCCGAATTAAAAGTGCGGGTTTATGATGATCAGGGGCAGAGCTTCCCCGATATTATCGGTAATTCTTACCCAAGCGATTTCCAGAAAAGGCTTAATGTTGCTTTGCAAGACGATGCAGATGATCAGTTCTTTTATCCAGAAAATGCCCCTGAATATATTACGTTGATTTTGCCGCTACAAAATACACAAGGTAAAAAGCGGGGGGTTTTGGTGTTTGTACGTACCTTGTATGAAATGCACCGCGACCTTGATGTGACCAAGCGTAATTTGGCTATTTCCACACTTGCTTTTGTTTTAATTGCCGCGCCTCTTTGTACAGTAATTGGTATGGTTTACATTGGTTGGCCCTTACAACGACTGGCTAATGGTATGAAACGAATACGTGACGGCGATTTTTCGCCGTTACCACTCATTAATCAAAAAGATGAAATTGGTATTTTGTTAAAGGCATTCAATGCTATGGCGGCAGAATTAGCCATTGCTCAACAAAAACTTAAACAAGAAGCCCAATCTCGCCGTCATCTCCAGACGGGGCTTGAAGACGCGGACAAATTGATTACCATCGGGCAATTATCTGCTGGACTGGCTCATGAAATTGGTTCACCGTTACAGATATTAAAAGGTCGGGGAGAGCATTTGTTGTTGTGTGCCGACCAACCTGAAGAGGTCATTCGTCATGCGCGCATATTGGTGTCCCAAACTGAACGAATCACGCGTATTGTTCAACAACTACTGGAATTTGCCAGACGCAGACCGGCTAACATCACCTGTATTGATCTACGTGAACCTGTTAATGCTGTGCTCAATTTATTGGCATATGAAGCCCAAAAAAAACACGTTGAACTACGCTTAACAGCCTCAAAAGACCTTCCCTTGATCCTGGCTGATAGCGACGGTATTCAGCAAATTATTTTAAACCTGATTACCAATGCCTTATCGGCAAGCTCTGACGGCGGGCACATTATTGTGACTATTGAACGGCAGCCACTCAGGCCTAATCCGGTTAACAACCAGGCGACCGAAACCGTACAACTTATTATCAAGGATAACGGCTGTGGAATGCCGCCGGAAACACTAAAATATCTGTTTGAGCCATTTTTCACCACCCGGCATGAACAAGGGGGTGTCGGACTTGGGCTTGCCGTTGCTCACAGTCTTGTTAAGGCACATCACGGCAGTATTAAAGCCGAAAGTAGCCTGGGTACAGGCAGTACCTTTACCATCATATTACCTGTGGAGAAACCCTATAATGGCGCTAATTAATCAAGCAACACAAAAAAACAGGCAATTGCTGGTTATTGATGACGAGAGCGATGTTATCGATTACTTGACTGAAATGCTTAATGACAATGGTTATAAAGCGAGCGGTGAAACTGATCCACAACGGGCCTTGCAACGTTTGGAAACAGAGCATTTTGATTTGGTGATCAGCGATATAGAAATGCCCGGTATGCGTGGTCTGGATTTGATGTCGGCTATTCATGCCCGAAAGCCCGAGCAGTTAATTCTATTGATGACTGCTTTTGGCAGTATTGATTTAGGGGTACGCAGTTTACAGGCAGGGGCTTGTGGTTTTGTAACCAAACCGTTTTCTTTAAATGACTTGTTGGCCTCCATTGAACGGGCGTTTAACGACCGACAAATGCACAGGGAAATTGTCCGTGTTGGTACGCCAGATCAAAATCCCACGCCGCGTGGCTTGATTGCAGAAAGTCCCAACATGAAAAAAATACTGCAACTTGCCGGTCGGGCCGCCAAGATCAACTCCCCGGTACTGCTAACGGGTGAAAGTGGTGTCGGTAAAGGTGCTTTAGCACGCTTTATTCATGAACATAGTCCACAGGCTAACGGCCCTTTTCTACAAATCAACTGTGCAGCATTACCGTTTACTTTAGTGGAAAGTGAATTGTTTGGTGTCCGTAAAGGTGCTTACACGGATGCCCGTGAACACCGCCCAGGATTATTTGTTGAAGCCGAGGGTGGCACACTGTTTCTGGATGAAATTGCCGAAATGCCTTTGGCAATTCAACCCAAGTTATTACAAGCACTGGAAACAGGCAAGGTAAGACCCGTAGGAGCGGCCAGCGAAGTTGCCACCCATGTGCGCATTATTGCTGCGACTAACCAACCTATTGAAAAAGCCTTACAAAACGGCTTGATACGCCCGGATCTTTACTATCGCCTTAATGTTATTCGTTTGGACATTCCACCATTAAGAGAACGTCTGCCTGATTTGGAGTATCTGGTTGATCATTTATTGCAGAATGCCCAAACAAAATTACAACGACAAATAAAAGGTATCTCTGCCGAAGCCATGAGATGGATTCGGGCTTACCCATGGCCCGGGAATGTACGTGAATTAGCTAATACATTGGAGAGGGCGGTTGCTTTGACCGAGCATGATACGATCCTGCTGGAAGATTTGGCTCAGGCTACGCAGCTACCTATTGAGAGTAATTTTTCAGGTAATGCGGCAACTCACTCAATGACTCTGGCAGAATTAGAAATTAACTATATCCACCGCATTTTGGAAATAACCCAAGGCAACAAAGCGCAAGCGGCTAAAATATTAGGGATTGATCGAGGCACACTTTATCGGAAGTTGGGCGATGAAATTTAATTAAGGATTTAGCGAGGTAAAACGACGTAGTAATTCCAATCCGTCAATATCAGGCAAGCCTAAATCAAGCTATCATCTAAAATAACATTGTCTTATCAATACCTTCGCCAAAATTTAAGCCGCTCTTGCATGAATCCTGCCAATTTCTGCGGCTTGGAAGATACGGTCGTC
This sequence comes from Methylobacter sp. S3L5C, assembly GCF_022788635.1. Classification (NCBI taxonomy): domain Bacteria; kingdom Pseudomonadati; phylum Pseudomonadota; class Gammaproteobacteria; order Methylococcales; family Methylococcaceae; genus Methylobacter; species Methylobacter sp. S3L5C. The sequence goes on from NZ_CP076024.1 coordinate 3,499,723, forward strand.
GATTAAAAATGTGTCATCATTTTTGTCCAACGAATTAATAATCCGCTGCGTGTATTTTCGGGCTCTGAAGATGGTTTTCAAATCCAGCATACTGCCCTTGTTGGTTCCCTCTATTTTTGCCGATAAAAGCGGTGAAAAAGTGACCATGAACAAGGAGAAGTTAGCCGCATTGTTGACTTGCGTTTCTTTGACATTCATAAAATCTCCCAACCCCCAATATTGCTTGGCATCGCGGAAGTTAAACTCGATTTGAAACCGCAAAGCGTAGTAGCTGATCAATTTTTCACTGGCCAGTGTCAGGTCATCACTAAACAACAGTACCTTTGCGATCCGTCCTGTTTTTAGGTTGGTCTTTACAATGATGGCGACATTGAGCAATTCAGGAAAGTTTTTGTGCCAAACGTGTACCTGATAGGTACACGTTTGAATGCCTTTTTCCACGGCCTCCGATTTCCGATGCGCGTCCGTTAATGTTTCCAGTGTTAGTTTTTCACCGTATTTACGCGGCTTACCTTTTCCTGAATACTCGCCCGAGTAGGGCAAGTAAAGCGTTGAATCATGGCGTAGCTTGCAAATAAGGTGTAGCCCCGTTTGTATAACGGCTTGTAGGCCAGCATTGTTGCCCAGTGCGCCATCGTAAACAAAGTAGACGATTCCCAAATTCAACCCTATCAACGTTAATACCGCATTAATACAGGCTTGCAACTGTCGTTGAAAAGACCATAGTTTAACAACTTTCCGGTTTTTGTTAACACTGCCCTTAGGCCTGCCAGGTTTCGAGTTTTTTGGTTTAACGGCCTTGGGCGCACTGGTTTGAACATCGCCACGTACCAGCTATTCGGTGATTAAAGGGTAAGCCGTCCGTGTTTCGACAGATAACAATGACAGGTTTAAAAAACACAGCCCAGGCAATGGCTTGTTGTAAATCGAAGAAAAAAAACCCCTAAGCCATGCGTTTCTTTCCCTGATTTGGTCACCATGACCTCATCCCCAATCAGCAACCATATACCTTTAGTTTCCTGTGTATGTTGCTTTATGAGTTGTCAACGTAACGCTGACCACGCTATTTTTCTTTAAAAAAACGCTGTACCGTCCGATAGCTGCCATCCTTTTCAGTCCAACGCGACAAACTCAGCATGGTTACCCGCCCCGTCATCGACAGCATGGCTTCAATAAGCAGGGTCATCTGCTTTAGCGTGCAGGCTTTTAAATGTGGACTTACGGTATTTAGTATTGCTATGATTTCGTTCATGGTCAGTTTGGCTGCGAATGCTCTGTTAGAAGCGGTATTCTACCTTCTCTGACCTTTCTCCTTCCTCCGATATCTGTAAATTACTCATCCCAATTGGCGAAGGTATTGCTTGTATCAATAAAATGTTCATAAATCCGATACAACTGCCATTAAAAGTTGGTGAAAGAAAAAGGCTTTAGAATTACGTCTAAGCAATAAGCTGATAGTAAAATAAAGTACCATAGAGTTTAAAAGCAGGGTCTCAAAGTATAAGACTGGTATTTATAAAAAGTTTTCCTTTGGATAAGTTGTGAGCTATAAGCTTTTATAAATTAAATTTCTAATTCACGCCGCTGTAATACTACATAGAAATTATTTATCAGAGAATCTATATAAACAAATTAATTTCAATTAACTTCACCGGACTATTAATATGATACACAAACACAAGCAGTATTATTTTCGTCATTTAAAAAATGATATTCCTGCCGGAATTGTCGTATTTTTAGTGGCTTTGCCTTTATGTTTAGGAATAGCTCTGGCATCTGGTGCGCCCTTGTTTTCTGGTTTAATCGGTGGCCTAGTTGGTGGACTTATTGTCGCTTGGTTAAGCGGCTCACAACTGGCAATTTCTGGCCCAGCAGCCGGTTTAACCGTCATTGTGCTCAATGCCATTGAAACCTTGGGTGGTTTTCAGGGCATGCTCGTCGCCTGTATTTTAGCGGGTATCATGCAGCTTTGTTTGGGCTATCTAAGGGCTGGTATTATTGGCGCATTTTTTCCCTCTGCAGTCATTGAAGGTATGCTGGCTGCCATCGGTTTAATTCTGATTATCAAGCAAATTCCTCATGCAATAGGTTACGACAGTAGTTATGAAGGTGATGAGAGCTACATGAAAGAAACGGCTGAATCCAGTTTTATGGAGTTATTTCATGCATTTAATGGTGTATCTCCTGGCTCTGCTGTTATCAGTGTTGTCGCGATACTGTTGCTGATGCTATGGGGCACAACATGGTTTAAAAAACAAAAGCTGTTAAAACTGATTCCCGGAGCATTGGTTGCTGTAATTTGGGGTGTTAGCTATAATTTGCTTGCTCTACGGTTTTCCCCAGAGTGGGCTGTTAGCAGCAACCATTTGGTCAGCTTGCCTGTTTCAGAAAAAATAACCGACTTTTTCAACAATTTTTCGCTACCAAACGCTAGTTATCTGGATCATCTGAGTAACCCACAGATTTATGTGGTCGCCGTAACTATTGCAATTATCGCCAGTCTGGAAAGTTTATTAAGCCTTGAGGCAACCGATAAGATGGATCCCTTGAAACGTATCGGCCCCACTAACAGAGAGCTTAAAGCGCAAGGCGTCGGTAATATCGTTAGCGGCTTACTTGGTGGTTTGCCCATAACAGCGGTTATCGTGCGCAGCGCGGCTAACATCAATGCTGGCGGGCAAACTTGTGTAGCCTGCTTCACTCATGGCGTCTGCTTGTTGCTTAGCGTTATGTTTTTGGCGCACTACTTAAACTATATCCCCTTGGCTTGTTTGGCGGCTATCTTGTTGCATACCGGATACAGACTGGCTAATCCGCTTTTATTCAAGGCGTTTTACCGGAAAGGCATGAGCCAATTTCTGCCGTTTGTCATCACTGTTATTGCTATTCTCGCTACTGATTTATTAAAAGGCATGGCTATCGGGATGGTTATTGGCTTGTTTTTTGTCATTAAGACCAATTATCATGCTGCCATTACCTTGACTCAAGATGGCGCACATTATTTGTTGGCGCTAAACAAGGATGTTTCCTTTCTGAATAAAGCGCTATTGAGAAAATTTATTTTGAGTATTCCCGAGCAAAGCACGGTTACTATTGATGCAAGTAATACTAAGTTTATTGATCACGATATTTTGGAAACAATTGAAGATTTTCTGGCCACTGCGCCGGACGACAACATTTTAGTTAAAGTCATTGATCTACATGGCAAAGAAAAAATCAAAAAGCACGAGGCCGTGGTGATATTAAATGGCAGTGCCGAGAAAACGGACGCGGCGCTTATTGGTGCTGAACAAAAACTATTGAAACACTAACATCTGATAATTTATACAATAAACATTTTTCCTAAATTGTGATGGGCGCTTTTTTGGGGATGCTTTGGTGCTTTGAACGACTGTTCCTCAAGTCATCCAGCGGACGCAAACGTTACAATGTCCTCGGAGCATTTAGTGTAAAAGGCACCGATTTGGTCACCATAACCAATGATGCTTATATAAACTCTGATACGATTGTGGATCTTATCAAGCTCAATCAAGAATACACCGACATCCCATTGACACTCATTATGGACAACGCGCGTTACCAACCATGCACCAAGGTAACTGAACACGCCGAGTTACTGGGTATCAACATCCTTTTTCTGCCGCCTTACTCGCCTAATTTGAACTTGATTGAGCGCTTGTGGAAGTTTACAAAAAAGAAGTGCCTATACAATCGGTATCATGAGACATTTTGCGATTTCAAGGAAGCCATTGACGACTGCATTGATAAGGTGAAATCCACCTTCAAAGAACAAGTAAAAACACTTTTAAATCCAAAATTCCAGCTATTTCGAAAATCCGCAGGCGTGACCGCGTGAGGTATAGTTTCAGGCTGCCCCACCGCCATTGCTAGACGAAGCTTTGTCACAGTCATTTTGAATGGTCACCCACCTACTCTACCGCAAGCACGAATCGATGCTCTGTTTGATGGACACTGACAGACGAGGATCGGCCGGCCATTGAATTAAAGGGTATACCAAACTTCTAGATAACTGGTTTCTATTCGTAACTTAACAGTTAAGATACTGATAGAATTGCTACGCATAAACGCGCTGAGAAAAGGTTATTTTATAGAGTAGATCGCGGTAACTTGCTGAGACAAGTAATAAATACCCATTTATAAAGAAATTAGCCGAGTTTGCGGTATAAAGTACTTCGGTCTAATCCGAGTATCCGAGCCGCTTGAATTTTATTGCCACCGGTTACTTCTAAAACATGGTGAATGTAAGCTTGCTGAATATCATCTACCGTCCATCCTTGTATTATAGCTAAGTCCAGAAAACCTTTGTCGCTGACCGGTATTTTCGATGCCTGGGCCAAATCTTCTAATAAAATGGTATCGTGTTCGGCAAGTACGATAGCGCGTTCCAAGGTATTGGCAAGCTCCCGGATATTACCCGGCCAATGATAGGCGCGAATCCAACGTAACACTTCCATCGAAATATTAACCGATCCTTGTTTGCCAAGACGTAGACAAATTGTATCGATTAATGTCTTGGTTAACTCGTCAAGATCCTCCTTACGCTCTCTTAACGGTGGCACTTCAAGATTAATCACATTCAGTCGATGATAAAGATCGGAGCGAAATTGCTTGTCGTTGACGCGCTGCTCCAGAGGCTGATGGGTAGCGGCAATTAAGCGGACATTGACCTCAGTTTCTTTAGTATCGCCCAACGCACGGACTTTTCCGCTTTCCAATACGCGCAGTAACTTAGGTTGTATTTCTAAAGGTAGTTCAGCAATTTCATCAAGAAATAGCGTCCCTAAATTGGCTTGTGAAAACAAACCTGGCCTATCTTTGCTGGCATCGGTAAAAGCCCCTTTACGGGCACCGAACAATTCACTTTCCACTAAACTGTGTGGCAATGCAGCGCAATTAACGGCGATAAAAGGCCCTAGATTATTTTGACTGTTGTTATGGATCCAATGGGCCAATGCGCTTTTTCCGGTACCGCTTTCGCCCGTTAGGAGTATCGTTGAATTTACTACCGCCGCCCGTTTTGCCATACTCAACAATTGCTGCATACATGGGCTATGGGTTATAAAGATGCTCGAGTCGCTATTTTTATCACCGATATAGCCTATTTTTACTGCCGTACGCCGCATTTGCCGATCTTCAAGTGCATGTGTCACGGCAGAATAAAGATCTTCGATACGAAAAGGCTTGGTTAAAAAGTCGCATGCACCTGCACGTATACTTTGCATCGCTAAATCAATGGAACCAAAGCCTGTCATTAGTAATACCAACTGTTCAGGCCGTTTATGGTGTATAGCAGCCATTAATTCCAGTCCACGCATCCCAGGCATGATAATGTCTGATATCACAAGGTCAAAGGGCTCAATTTTGATCGCTTTAAGTGCTTCAGCAGTTTCTGTAAATCCGATGACCGAATAATTAACCTGTCGTAACATGTCAGTTAGATAATCAACAACACCTGGATCGTCGTCAATCACTAAAAGTCGACCACTTGTTGTCATCATAGAAATTTTCTCCAGGGCAATTGAATGATAAATAGGCTACCTTTTCCAAGTTCTGATTCGGCCATGACGCTACCGCCCATTTCAGTAACTAATGTCTTGACCACAGCCAAACCAAGACCAGTGCCACCTTGTCTGCTACGAGTAGTAAAGAAGTGTTCAAAAATCTGGGCGAGATGTTCCTGGGCAATTCCTGTACCCGTATCGCCTACGGTAAGTTTTAGCGACGGAATTGTTTGCTCAGCATAGATAATCGAAGCCTGGGATAACTCGATAGTTATCGCGCCTGTATTAACAATGGCTGCTAACGCATTGGTGAGCAAGTTTAAAACGACCTGTTGGATACTATCTTTGTTAATAGATATTAGCGGCAACGACTCGGGGTGTACAAAAGTCATTGCTACTTCTTGACGCCGAGCTTCAAAACCCAGCATATCAATAACTTCAGCAATAGCTGCGATAGCATCACAGCTCACAGGCTCAGCCGAACTGCGGGGCGTAAAATCCAGGAGACGCTGGACTATTCGTGTGATACGGTCAGTTTGATCGACTAATATGTTGGCAATGCGGCGCACCTCATCATAATCATCATTGCACTTCGCGAGAGCCCTTGCCCTGCCGTTAACAATTTGTAATGGTGAGCCAATTTCGTGAGCAAATCCAGCTGATAAATGACCGAGCGTAATTAATTTATCCGCGTCTTGTAATGCCCTTTGTAGTTTCTGCCGATGTTCTGTTTCAACATCCAGTCGACGGTAAGCCGAAAATAACTCGGCAGTCATCCGGTTAAATTCTTGTGTCACAGAAGCCAGTTCATCTTTACCATATACAGGTAAAGGTTTTGGGGGGTCTGTGCTGTACCTAAAAGCCCGCATGGCCTGACGAAGTCTTTGTAGGGGTAGAGAAATATAGATATGGCCTAATAAAAGGCAAAGCAAGGAAGTGAACAGAATGAAAGTAATGAAAGATAAAAGAATATAGGTTTTGGTTTTACTTAACTTTTCATTCATCATTTTCAGTGATTTTACGACGGCCACATTGCCACGTAAAGCACTTGATACTTCATTAAAGGGCATTGAAAAAATAAATAAGTAGGGTTCTTCCTCTGGATAATAAAATTGTTTCAGCTCACCATCCCTTGCCGCCTGATATAAAGCCTCTTCGACTTTTTCCGGCCAGACCAAGCTTTCTGCATCCAAACTAATGACACTGCGGTTTTGAATATAGATGCGGACGTCGACAGAGGGTTTGATACGTTCTAATTGCTGCATCAGTTTTTGCACGTCTCCAGTGTCATGATCACGCAACGAGTTTTCGACTGAAACCAGCAAGCTGTTGGCTAATAAACGCGTGTCTTGTTCTACGGTATCTCGTAAATCCTGCGATTCAGATCGAATTTGATACGTTCCATAAATACCAAAAACTATCAAACTTAAGGCAAATAAGGAAATCGCTAATTTATAAATAATAGGCATAATGAGATATTTTCCACTTAATTGTTGCAAAATGCAACGTTACCATAACGTAAAACTTGTAACTATTTAAAGTAACCTTATGAAATATAGCAAGAAATATAGAAAAAAATATATGGCGTGTTTTTTGCTGATAGAATCTAAGAGACTATAAATAATTTCTATCATCATTACAATTTTGTTCAAAAAAATAACTGATTTTTTATGTATATAAAATTACTTTTGATAACCGCTTACTCCCCCTTCACGGATTCAGTTTGGATGCTATTAATGGATGGATTGAAAAAAGTAACAGTAACGCTCAGTGAACAGGTTAAAAAATCCTTCCAGTTCAATTTCATCTGTTTGAACAATCCGCATCCGTGACTGAATGAAACATAACCACGCAATTTGTGCCATGGATAAAAACTCTACTTTGCATAACTACTAAAAATGAAAATTAGCCAAATACTGTTCCTTGCCTTGTGCTTAATTACGGCATCTTGTGACTCAAAAAAAGAAGCCAATACTATCGATACATATGAGGTGGTAACACCCCTAGTTAAAGATGCCACCTACAGTAACGAATATGTAGCCGAAATTCACTCGGTGAAATACGTCGAGATTAGAAGCAAAATTAAAGGCTACGTCGAAAAAATTTATGTGGACGAAGGCCAATCGGCAAAAGAAGGACAATTATTATTTAAACTTAACTATTTAACATTTGAAAAAGAATTGCAAAAAGCGAACGCGGCTCATAAAAGTTCTGTAGCCGCATTGAAGGCTACCGAAGTGGAATTAGCTAATGTGAAGCGGTTGGTGGAAAAAGAAATTATTTCTGAAACGGAGCTTGATGTAGCTAAAGCAAAAGTAGACGCTTTAAAAGCCGGCGTGGAAGAGGCTTTGGCAAACAAGGAGCAGGTAGCCTTAAAGCTATCATATTCACAAATAAAAGCGCCATTCAACGGCTTTATCAACCGTATTCCGAATAAAGTGGGAAGCTTGATAACGGAAGGCGATATGTTGACTTCTATTTCTAACAGTCAGGAGGTATTTGCTTATTTCAACCTATCGGAAACCGATTATCTTAATTACATTTCTGCCGGGGGAGAAAAGACAAAAATAGTGAGTTTAAAACTTGCCAATAATGCTCTCTATGATCACGAGGGAGAAATAGAAATGATTGAAAGCGAATTTGACCGCGCAACAGGTAATATTGCTTTTAGGGCAAGGTTTCCAAATCCGGATGGACTTTTAAAACATGGTTCGAATGGCAAGGTGATTGTAAACAAAGAACTTAAAAATGCTTTGCTAATTCCTCAAAAATCAACTTTTGAAATTCAAGACAAGCTTTATGTTTTCGTCGTTAATCAAGATAGTGTCCTGGAGCAAAGGAATATCATCCCCAAAATGCGGCTGCCAGATTTTTATATCGTGGAATCCGGCTTGTCTAAAGAAGAAAAGATACTGTTCGAGGGAGTTGATAATGTAAAGGATGGTAACAAAATACATTCCGTTGAAGTCGATTTGGCAACAGCTATGATGCCAAACAGTAAAGATTAAATAGGAATTAATACACATGATATCTAAATTTATTCATCGTCCAGTACTATCCATCGTCATATCTATTTTCATCACATTATTGGGCTTGTTGTCTTTATTCCAACTTCCTGTTACGCAGTATCCCGATATCGCACCTCCTGAGGTTAATGTCACTACAAAATTTACTGGTGCTAATGCAGAAACCAGTGTCAAGGCTGTAGTAACACCTCTTGAGAGAGCGATAAATGGTGTGCCTGGGATGGCATATATGAATACAGTTTCCGGTAATGACGGAGTCAGTATCATACAGATTATTTTTAAAGCAGGAACTAATCCTGATATTGCCGCAGTAAACGTTCAAAACAGAGTGGCAGCCGTTTTGGATGAGTTACCTGAAGAAGTAATTAAAGCGGGAGTGGCTGTTGAAAAAGTTCAAAACAGTATGCTGCTCTACATTAACGTATTGAGTAACGATCCGTTATTAGACGAGAAGTTTCTGTTCAATTTTACAGACATCAATGTTCTTAAAGAAATTAAGCGGATTGAAGGAGTCGGATTCGCAGAAATATTGGGAGCACGGGAATATGCCATGCGAGTGTGGCTAAAGCCCGATATGATGCTGATGTACAACATCTCTGCTTTAGAAGTGATAGAAAAATTGAAAGCTCAAAATGTGGAAGCTGCACCAGGTAAAATTGGTGAAAGTTCCGGAAAAACCGCTCAATCGCTGCAATATGTTTTACGTTACACAGGAAAATACAAAACCCAGCATGATTACGAACAAATAATCATCAAGAGCAATGTAAATGGCGAATTTATTCGTCTAAAAGATATTGCCGGCATTGAATTCGACTCACAAGGTTACAAGGTCGTTTCCAAGGAAAACGGGCAGCCTTCTGCCGCCATAATATTAAAACAAAGGCCTGGATCCAATGCTAAAGATGTAATAAAAAATATAAAAAAACTCATGGCTGATATTAAAGATAACTCTTTTTTACCCGGCATGGATTACACCCTGAGTTATGATGTTTCCGAGTTTTTGGATGCGTCTATTCATGAAGTCATTAAAACATTACTGGAAGCCTTCTTATTGGTTGCTTTGGTGGTGTTTATCTTTTTACAGGATATTCGCTCAACTCTCATATCTATTATTGCTATACCGGTATCGCTTATCGGCACCTTTTTCTTTATGCAATTAATAGGCTTTTCCCTTAATCTCATCACGCTGTTTGCCTTGGTACTTTCCATAGGCATTGTCGTAGACAACGCCATCGTGGTTATTGAAGCCGTGCATACCAAAATGGAGCATTCAGGCATCGGGCCCCGCAAAGCAACCGAGCACGCCATGCGTGAAATTAGCGGGGCGATTATTGCGATCACCCTGGTCATGTCGGCAGTTTTTCTACCGGTTGCTTTTATGGAAGGATCTACCGGAATTTTTTACCGGCAATTTTCCCTAACCATGGCAGTTTCTATTGTCCTCTCAGGTATTACCGCACTCACATTAACGCCTGCGCTGTGCGCTCTGTTTCTTAAAAAAACCAATCACGCTGAAAAGCATAAAAAATCAGGACTTCAGAAATTTTTCACCGGATTTAATAATCGGTACGGCAGACTGTCTGATAACTACAAGAATCTGATCGACGCGATAGCCAACCGAAGGATTATTACGTTTGGAATCGTACTGGCATTTTCTGTGGGTACCGGTTTGATAGGGAAATTTGTGCCTGCGGGCTTTATTCCCGAGGAAGATCAAGGCACTATCTATGCCAATATCACTGCACCGCCGGGAGCAACCCTGGAACGTACTGAAAAAGTGGCGGATGAAGTGTATCGCATCGCATCGGGTTTAGATGCCGTTAAATCAGTTTCTAGTCTTGCCGGATTCAGCCTCCTCTCTGAAGGCACCGGTGCCGTTTATGGAATGAACCTCATCAGCTTAAAACACTGGGAAAAAAGAACTGTCTCTGATAAGGAAGTTATCAGCCTTCTTGAAGAAAAAACCAAACACATAAAAGATGCCAGCATAGAATTTTTCACCCCTCCTCCAGTGCCGGGTTATGGCAATTCGAGCGGCTTTGAAATGCGCTTGTTGGACAAAACCGGATCTAACGATCTTGAGCAATTGCAGAAAGTTTCTATTGCCTTTGTAGAAGAACTCAACAATCGCCCCGAGATTGTCAATGCCTTCACTACCTTCAACGCACGTTTTCCGCAATTTTTACTGCATATTGACGGTGATAAAGCCGCTCAAAAAGGCATTACTGCCAAGAATGCCATGAGTACTCTTCAAGCCCTCATAGGCAGTGAATATGCTACCAACTTTATTCGTTTCAGTCAGATGTATAAAGTCATGGTACAGGCGCTACCCGAATATCGTGCGCAACCTGACGATCTGATGAAGTTGTACATAAAAAATGAATCCGGAAATATGGTACCTTTTTCTTCCTTTCTTCGTATTGAAAAAGTTTATGGTCCGGAGCAGTTGACACGTTTCAATATGTATACCTCCGCCATGATCAATGGACAGTCTGCAGAAGGATATAGTAGCGGGCAGGCTATTGCGGCAATTAAAGACGTCGCCGCAAAAAAATTACCTAAAGGTTTTGGCTACGATTGGGCAGGGGCATCAAGAGACCAAGCCAACGCCGGCAATCAGGCTATTTATATTTTTATGGTTTGCCTGTTATTTGTTTACCTGGTTCTTGCGGCACAATATGAAAGTTTTTTGTTGCCTTTCGCGGTGATTCTTTCTCTGCCAATTGGCATCTTCGGCGCCTTGTTTTTACTCATGATTATGGGCTTGGAAAATAATATCTACGCACAAATAGCGATGATTATGCTCATTGGCATACTTGGGAAAAATGCCATTCTGATCATTGAATTTGCCACATTGAAACACCGCCAAGGGAAAACACCATTTGAAGCTGCCGTGGAAGCGGGTGTGCTAAGGTTACGCCCTATTTTAATGACCTCATTTGCATTTATTGCCGGGCTTATTCCGTTAATGTTTGCCTCGGGTGCAGGAGAGATAGGCAACAACACTATCGGTTCAGCAGCAGCAGGCGGAATGATTTTGGGGACCATTTTTGGGGTAATTATTATTCCAGGGCTATATGTGGTATTTGCAAGCATTGCCGATAAGTATCGTCACGACGGAACCAATGAAGAAGCTCCATTCACTGAAACTATTTAATATCTAAATGAAAACTAGAATTTATTATTGCCTAAGCATTTCGTTTTTACTGATACTTTTCAGTGGTTGCACAGCGCTCAATACAGACCTGTCTATTCCGGAAAAGGAAATGCCGGCAAGTTTCCAAAATCAAAAAAATAGCGCCACTATTGCAAGCATCAACTGGCGACAATACTTTACCGATACGCTACTGCTAAAGCTAATTGATACCGCCATAAGCAACAACATGGATTTGCAAATAGCATTGCAACGAATTGAAATGTCACGTTCAAGCGTAAAATTGGCAAACGGTGCACTGCTGCCGCAAGTCAGTTTGAATGTAGGAGGCGGCGTACGAAAATTCGGGCTTTACACAATGGATGGAGCAGGTAACGCCACAACCGAAATTACCCCCGGGCAAACCGTCCCCGTCAATTTACCCGACATTTATTTTGGATTACAGTCTTCATGGGAAATTGATGTTTGGGGCAAATTACGTAGCCAACGCAAGTCGGCTGTTTCGCAATATCTATCCAGCATTGAAGGTACGAACTTTGTCATTTCAACGCTGGTTGCGGATGTGGCTATTTTCTATAACGAACTATTGGCATCGGATAATGAACTCGAAATTATTCGACAGACCATCCAGAAACAACAGGAAGCGTTGGCGGTTATTAAACTGCAAAAAGACGCAGGGAGAGCCAATGAGTTGGCAGTGCAACAATTTAATGCACAGTTGCTTAATACCCAGGTTTTGGAAAAAAATGTACTGCAACAAATTACCGAAATTGAAAACAAAATTAACTTCTTGTTAGGTCGCTATCCGCAACCTGTTCAACGGGCAAAAAACATAATATTCAAAGAGCTTCCACAACAAATTTCAGCGGGATTTCCTTCGCAGTTATTGGTTAACCGCCCCGACATTCGTGAAGCAGAATTTCAAATTGAAGCCAGCAAGTTTAATTTAAAAGCAGCAAAGGCAGCGTTTTATCCGAACTTTAATATTACAGCGAGTTTCGGTTTTCAAGCCTTTAATCCAGAGTTTTTATTTTCGTCACCTGCCTCCATTGCCTATTCGGTGATGGGAACTTTAGTTGCACCAATCATCAACAGGAATGCATTAAAAGCAAGGTTCAGCACCGCAAAAGCAAACCAGTTGACTGCCATGTATAACTATCAAAAAACAGTTTTAAACGCCTATGTGGAAGTGGCCAATCAACTATCCAATATCCAGAATTTGCAACAAATCACTGCCCTTAAAAAACAACAAAGCGAGGTATTGCAACAATCTGTTACAACGGCTAATGAACTATATAAATATGCCAGGGCGAGCTACCTGGAAGTACTTATTGCACAACAAAATGCATTGCAATCCAATCTTGAATTGATCAATGTGACCAAGCAGCAGCGGTTATCAACAATTATCATTTACAAGGCATTGGGAGGAGGATGGCGGTAACCCGAATATTGGCACACTAAAGGAATACTGCTTAAGCATTTGGATTTGGCTGCTTTGCAATAAATAGTCAACAATCAATTAGACAAACTTCAACCACTGAACTTGATAAGGAGATAACCATGCCCAAGCCCAAAGTTCTTATCTTTGATGTAAACGAAACTTTGCTTGATCTCACTCCGGTAATTGTCAATGTAGTTGTCGCATCGACGGTTAAATCTTACTCTGGTTTGTTTTCTGAATAATCACTTCCTTGATAGCATTTTTTTGTTTAGGCCTTGTCTGGGTTAAGGTGGACTGTCTGGATTTTTCCCCAATTACGGGAGCTTCCAGTCCAGCGTTGCGGATGTTTAGCACGTGCTGCTTTGTAGACGGCTTTACGGTTATCCAGAAGCTTGTCGTCCAAGCCTTCATGACGTTGTGCTGGTGTAACAAAGCGGATAGCGCTGTGACGATGCTCATGGTTGTACCATTCCACTAAGCTTGTGACCCACTGACGCGCTTCCGTAACATCGGCGAACGGCTTTAGCGGATAGTTAGGACGATATTTCAAGGTCTTAAACAGCGATTCTGAGTACGGATTATCGTTGCTAACCGATGGCCGACTAAACGAAGGCATGACACCAAGCTGTTGCAAGGTCGCCAGCATAGTCGATCCCTTCATTGGGCTGCCGTTGTCAGAATGCAGGATAAGCTGTTCTGCCTGTATACCTTCACGATGACAAAGATCACGTAACAATTCGCCAGCCAAGGCGCTGTTTTCTTCTTCATATACCTGCCAACCGACGATCTTTCGGCTGAAAATATCAACAAATAGATACAGATAGAAAAACTGTCCACGGATCAGTGATGGCAGATAAGTAATGTCCCAACTGTACAGTTGATTAGGTGCTGTAGCACAGACCGCGCGCGGCTTGGTGCGTATTTGAACTGGCCGTTCGCTACGCCGATGGGTAAGCTGTTTTTCCTCGCGCAGGATGCGATAGAAGGTCGACTCAGACGCCAGATAGCTGCCTTGGTCGGCCAGTCGTGGCACGATCTGACTCGGTGGCAGATGACCAAATTCATCTGAATTGGCGAGTGTCAGCACCTCGGTGCGCTCGATTGCTGTTAGTTTGTGTGGCGGTTGATAGTCACGCAAAGGGCGTTGATCGCAGTGAATCGTCTCACCGGTCTGCCAGCGTTGCAAGGTCCGTTCGCTCAGGCCCAGCACCTCACAGGCTTTAGCTTTGCGAGCCCCCGCTGTTACCGATTCATTCAGTAAAACAATCACTTGCTTGCGCTCTTCGTGGGGAGTCATTCGACCTCTCCCCCCAAGAGCGCACGGAACTTTTTTTGCAGCACCAACAGCGCTGCGGCCTCTGCCAAGGCCTTGTCTTTACGTAATAATTCGCGCTCAAGAGTTTGGTTTTCTTCTTTCAATGTACGTAAAATCCGCGCTTCTTCACGTTTGCCTACTGAGTCACCCTGGCTACAAAAATCTGTTTTCCACTGCTCCAGTTGATGAATAAAAACGCCGCGTTCACGACACCAGGCATTTAAGTCTTCACCGATCAAATTATAGGTTTTTTGTAAAGCGGTAAAACGTTCTTCAGAACTCCAATCCTCGGGACGCTTTGATTTCCGGGGTGCAGGTTTGACGTTCTGTTCCTTCTGTTTCATCCAAGCCTTCAAGGTTGTTAAATGGATATTCAATTCGTTTGCGACGGACTGAACTGATTGGTCATTACCACGATTGTATACTTTTACCAGGGCCTGCTCTCTGAAGCCTACTGAATACCTTTTATATTTTTTCATTTTGAATCTCAAATTTTATTTTTTCTTAAAATTTGAGGCGACAACTATTCTGACGCAGGGGGCACTCCATTGAAAATCTCTGTCGAAAAAGCCCTCGGCGGACGAGAAGATCTTCTGCCGCTCTGGTTTTCAACGATACTGCACTACTCGCTTGTAGAAACCTTAAGCGAAAACTATAGCTTATAACTCGACAATATTTATGACCGTTAAAAGTTGAGTTTAAGCGGTTATTCTCTCTTTTTTGTCATTCGTATTTTTTTTGGTAATGGATTAAGCGGTTGCATTGCTGCTACCTCATCTTTGATTTCCATTCCTTTAACCAACACATCAAGATCCTTTGCAAGGGACTTAAGAACATTCTCCGGCAACTGAAATAGTGAATATTGCAATATACCCTGTGGCGGTGAAGGTGCCATATTTATTAATTGGGCACCCGCTTCAGTCAAAGTCACTGTGATAACTCGTTGGTCTTGACTTATACGTTCTCTGATTATCAAGTCTTTTTTTGCCAGCTTGTTTAGCATATTACTGGCCGTGGAATGATGAATTGACATGGCCTTGGCCAACTCTGTTACCTTCAATCCAGGTTTTTCTGATAGCTCCCAGAGTGCCCAGAGTTGAGCACTGGTGACGCCACAATGTGTTTCAATCCACTGAGAATGTTGTTGAACCGCTTTAAAAATCAACCGAAACCGTTTAAGCACCTCATGGGGCCATTGTTTTAAATCGTTAGCATTAACGATTTCAGCAGATGTTACTCCCTTAGTATTACGATTCATACACGGCAAAATCCAGTCTCAAAAGTATTGTTATCCACCAAACCACCCGTGTAAATGGGTTTATTTCAACCTTTTCGTGGCGGTCATTATCGTTGCTTTAAGTATAAGCGTTTGTAAAATAGCATATATCGGTATCTGGCACATTCATTGCTTTTATGTTTGTACAAACATTGTTTGTACTTTAGAATGTCAATAGCAGCGCTACTGGCCGACTAATTATTAATTAGAGGACATGATTATACAAGCCCTTCGAACTATCGAACCGCCAAACCTTCATGTAACTTTAAACAGTAAATAATCATTCCAGGTAAGAGTTATGAATAAATTCAAAAAAATGGCAGTTTTAAGTGCATTTTTATTTGCTCAACCGATGTCCAGTTTTGCTGGTGAAGCGACAAACAATATGTTCGGCGTATGGGGTTCGGCAACATTGCAAGGTGATTTTAAAGCATTGTCGTCCAGCCTTAATAAATTTAATTGGCTGATAATGGATCAAAGCCGTACCCGTGAGGATTCGCCCAGTGGCTCAAGATACACCGAAAATCTGTTATTCAGTCAAGTTGGCTATCAATTAACGGATAACGCCTCGTTTGCACTGGGTTATGTGCATGATTGGATTCACCCGCTAGACAAGACGGCTTATCAGGAAAGTCGTCCCTATCAGGATTTGGTCTGGAACCAAACTATTGATGGATTTAAGCTCTTGAGCCGTACCCGGTTTGAGGAACGCATTAATCAAGCATCCACGACCGGACCCAGTGATACCGGATATCGTGCCAGACAATTATTGCAAATAAACCATCCTCTACCATTTTTTGACGGCCTAAGTGCTTACGTTGGTGATGAGGTTTTGGGTTACATGAATCAAAACCAATGGGGCAAGCAAGGCTTTTCCGAAAACCGTGTTTTAGCCGGATTAAGTTACCAATTTACGCCTAAAGCGGGAGCAGATTTAGGTTATTTAGGACAATATATAGACAATCTAACTGGTAACAACTTGTTCACGCATAATTTACAAGCCAATATCCGTTATAAATTTTAGTAACCCATGTGAGTGTAAGCATTATCGACCTACACACTATTTAGACTCATAGAACTCAACTTGAAAATTACAGACTTATTTAAGAGCGTTATATCATCAAAAAGAATGTGCTAAAAAATACACACGATAGCTCGCTGATCCTGGAAAGGCAACGTCACCGCTTGCTGGTACCCTCGATTTTACTGGGATTACTGACGGGTGCAATTTCAGTCGGAGTCAATCTATCCCTGAGTTACGGAGAAGAATTCCGTAACCGGGTTATCGATTTTGCTCATCAACAAGTCATCATCGGCCCTTGGATCATGATGGGATTTACGGTAATGGCAGTATGCCTTTCGGTGGGACTAGTCAGTCGTTTTGCGCCAGAAGCGTCCGGCAGCGGCATTTCGCATTTGAAAGGAGTAATGCAGGGCTGCTGGCCTTTTCGCTGGTTACGGGTGTTAGTGATCAAGTTTGTAAGTATGATTATTGGGGCCAGTGCCGGTTTGATGCTTGGCCGCGCAGGGCCAACTGTGCATATGGGTGGTGCAATTGGGCAAGGACTGGTAAATTCATGGCCTAACCAGACCTTTAAGGATCGTTCGGTATTAATAGCTGCGGGCGGTGGTGCCGGCTTGGCTGCTGCATTTAACTCGCCGCTGGCCGGACTGGTGTTTGTGCTTGAGGAACTGGACTCAAGATGCTCATCGTTCGAGTTTTTTGCCGCTGGCATCGCCTGCCTTTCTGCCGATATGGTGTGCCGTATAGTACTCGGACAATATCCTACTTTTCACCTGGTCATAGCCGGAACCCCACCACTGGATATACTAATTGCATTCTTACCGTTGGGAATCGTATCGGCCTTACTTGGCTATCTATTCAACAGGACATTGCTGACAGCCCAAAAATTGATCAGCCTACCTTTATGGCCAAGATTTTTTTGGTGGTTTGTTCTGGCAGCCATGGTAACTACCATCGGTTGGTTGACGCCGGATTTATTGGGGGGTGGCCAGGATTTTGTCAACTCTATTTTAGAAGGTAGGGTGTTTACACTACAGACGATCGTACTGTTTTTTATAATCCGCTTTATAGTGACCATCGGTAGTTCCAGTTCCGGTGCCGCAGGCGGAATCTTCATGCCGGTTCTTGTTCTCGGTGCTTTGCTAGGTTTGGGCGTCGGCAGCATTATCCAACTGCTGTTTCCCGAGTTGAATGTTGACGCGAAATTGTTTGCCGTTGTTGGCATGGCTTCCTACTTTACCGGAGTAGTACGGGCACCTTTGACAGGTATCGTGTTGATCATTGAAATGACCGGAAATTACACGTTGATACTGCCTTTATTTGTGGCCTGTTTTTCAGCGCAGATTGTCGCCGATTGGTTGAGAGTCGTGCCTATCTATGATGCGTTACTGGAAAACACCATCAAAAAAAACGAATCAAGAGAACTGGCGCTATCAAACGGCATTAATTAAAAAATCAACTAAAAGCATATAATGTATAAATCAGTTACCGAAAAATTGTATCTGAAAAAAACAAAAAGCGTCTGGCAATTGATTATTTTCATTTAAATTCAGTTCATTGAACTGTAACTCAACTAACAAAGGAACCACCCTATGGAAACCTATCCTTCTGAACTTCTGCTGATCTTGTTCGTTGCGATGCTGGCACCACTTCTTGTCGAATTGCCAAATAGTTTTCGCATGCCTGTCGTGGCGCTTGAAGTTATTTTAGGAATGCTGATAGGTCCTCATGTATTCAACCTAACCAGTCCTGATGGTATGATCAGTACGCTCGGAGAGCTCGGTTTGACTTTTTTGCTATTCATGGTCGGGCTTGAAATTGATTTTAGCAAGATTCGCGGCAAACCCTTATCACTGGCAGTAGGTGGCTGGTGTCTCTCGCTTAGTCTGGCATTTGTTTGTATGTTGTTCTTTCAATCAATAGAGCTCATAGAATCCCCCCCTTTATTGGCGGCAGTCGCCTTATCCACTACCGCCTTGGGTGTACTATCGCCAATTCTGCGTGATCGAGGCGAATTAAACTCTAAATTCGGAACGTATATGATTGCTGCCGCTGCCGTCGGTGAGTTCGGCCCCTTGCTGGTTATTTCGATGTTACTGATTCCGACGCATAGTACTTTCATACATACATTGTTCATGGTAATTTTTATTATCATTGCCTTTGCTACTGCGTATATTTCGC
Organism: Methylobacter sp. S3L5C; assembly: GCF_022788635.1. NCBI lineage: Bacteria > Pseudomonadati > Pseudomonadota > Gammaproteobacteria > Methylococcales > Methylococcaceae > Methylobacter > Methylobacter sp. S3L5C. The sequence goes on from NZ_CP076024.1 coordinate 3,518,662, forward strand.
TAAATACTCGTTCATTACGGTTGATTGAAATGATGACTCGTACTATGCAAAGTAGTGGTCAACTTCCTGTAAGAATTTGTATTCTGCTTCAGATTCTATTCGTTGCACTCGCCGCTAAATTTGGCTTGAATATCGTGATGGGGGCGTTTACTGCAGGCATCGTCGTTGGGCTCGCCACTAAAGGAAAAGAAGGCGAATTATTACGGCATAAGCTGGATGCGATAGGTTATGGTTTTCTGATACCGATCTTCTTTATCGTTGCCGGCATGAACTTTGAAATCAGCGCCTTATGGTCGGCCCCTTTGGCTCCCGTGCAAGTGGCACTTTTATTGGGTTTAATGCTCTTTATTCGGGGAGTTTCGTTATTCTTATATAGGAAGGAACTGACTCCCGAAGAACAAATGCCTTTCGCATTCTATTCCGCAACAGGTTTACCGCTGATTCTTATCATTAGCGAAATCGGTGTTTCCTCTGGACTTATACCACCAGACAGGGCGGCTATACTGGTTAGTGCAGGTATGATTTCGGTCCTGCTGTTTCCAATACTGGCCGTTAAATTACGCGGAAAATTTACTCTGCCTTGGTAATAATCATCAGATAAGCCGTGATTATTAACAGTTAAGGCTTTGCTAAGAACAACCGTGTATGCAAGTCTCTTCATACACGATTCAAGCCTTTCTAAAGCTTTTTTCATAACCCGACACACTACCTTTGCAACACACATTTACAACCGACATACCAGTGATTAGGGTTTAAGGTGCAGTGAAACAATTATGGCTTTATATTCCCTTGTTTCACAGACGCCGTGATTAATGGGTTTGTAAGCCCACTCAAACCACCGGAAATTCCGGCGTAAAAATTTTCAGTCTTTATTCCAATGTCAAATCCGCCACAATTGCATAAAAATAAATGGCCTGCCCCTTATCACGGAAGGTGTATTGACCGTTTAAATGAATGTTCTGCCAATGGGTTCCTTTTTACCCCCAACCAGCGGGATTTCTGATCGTAATTGGTGATAGGATTCGATCCGGTTTTGCATACGCTCCAAATTGGCGGAGGTTATTTTTACGAGTTACCTTACTGCGCGTTCAGCTCTTTTTTTAGTGAGATGTAAAGTTTGGTCGTAATAATCTCAGCATTATGAAGGTCCGTCAAAGTCAAACTTAGTGATTCTTTCAACAAGTTATTCACAGTTTGTCGATTTAACCTGTCCAGCAGTTTCTGATTGGATTGGATTTTATTTTTCATCCGATCTTCAGTCCACATCTGTAACTCTTTAAAAACTGTCAATACATTATCAAGAGCTTGCTTATCATCAAATATCTCATATAACCGTGAATGTTCTATAGTTGACAGCACCTCAATCGATTTAGCAATCAACTTATACTGAGCTCGATAATATAAATACACTTCCTCCGGATCGGGCTGTTTAGGTTTCAGGAATAACGCTCTACGAAAAAAATTTATAAAAGGAAGATAAAACCAGTCGGTAAAATGCTCGTTAATGGCGATTAATTGCTTTTTCCCTTGCTCGACTCGGGCGACCTGAATTTCCAGCATATTAAGTATTTTCTTGTAACCGGCTTCGTTTATTTCACCACGCCGGAAAATTTCCTTCAGTTCCGCTTTCTCCAAACCAAGCACATACAGACGTAACATACCTTCGATAACATGAGAAGAATCGGCAAAGACTTGCCTGGATTCATCCACATGCTGATCATGCAAGGTACGGTAATAAACAGATAGCGTCTTATGTTGATCTGCACTGATCTCTTTAGTGGCAAGCAAGTAATTTAGTTTATTCAACATGTCCAGATAAATGAGCGCCTTGGTTTTAAAGTAGCTCAATTTTTCATGAGAAGACAAAACATCAATTTTTAGCTTTCGAATAAAAAATCCGATGGTGGTGGCTTTAACCAAAAGCGAAAAATAGATACAACCAATCGTAATAGCGGTAATAAAATCCTTTATTGAAAAAGGTAAAGTCCAATTCGGCAAGTTCAAATCATCAGGAATCAACAGCACCATCACTATAGCCAAGGCACCACGCAAACTACCCCACGCCATCAGTTTTTGCCAATTTTCTGGAATGCGTTCTTCCAATTTTAGGGTATTGACAACGGAAACTGACAGGTAAACTGAAACAACCCGGGCAATTACGACCACCGAAATCATGACCATAATAGGTAAAAACGCAACCTTTAGCTCAATCGAGAGATTAGCGAACATTTTCCCCATTAGAATAAAGACCAGAGAATTTGCAACAAAGGCAAAATAACTCCAGAATTTATCCATATATTTTTCAACGCCGTGAGACATTTTAAAACGGCCAAAATTGCCCATGACCATTGACGAAATCGAGGTAGCAATAATAGAAGATAGATGTATTTCCTGACCCAGAATGACCAAGTGCTCGGAAATCAGTTCTGTAAGGATAAAAGTGAAATGAGCAACCAGCAAAGTCAGCGTTATTTCCAGGTGTTCATTACCACTGACCCATTGAATCAGTTTTGAAAACATAAGCCCCATTAACAGGCCAAATAACCCACCTCCGATCAACATAGTGGTGAAAGAAAAAATAGCCTGTTGTATCGTCGAATAGCCGGTATAACCGTGAGCAAATATATCGAGGAACACCATAAACAAAGCGAAAGAAGTCGCATCATTAAACAAGCTCTCACCTTCAAAAATGAGGGTAAGCCGATGTGGAGCACCATAATCCTTAAATAAGGACAGAACAGCGACCGGATCGGTTGAAGAAATAATGGCCCCAAACATTAATGTTACGAATATAGGTACATTCAGACCTATCTCGTGTAATGCCCATTGTCCAACAAAACCAATAAAGACTGTGGATATCAGGAGCCCAAAAATAGCTAGAATACCCATGGAATATTTATTTTCTTTAATATTCCTTAATTTCATATTGTAGGCCGACTCAAAAATAAGAATAGGCAAAAAGACAAAAAATAACGATTCCGGTGTCAGCCGGAAACTATTAATAAAACTGAATGCCTTCATCTGGGAGAGTGGCACCAATAAGGAGCCAGCTATGACCAATAATACGGTATAGGGCATCCGTGTTTTAATAGCGACTAAATTCACTATTAAAGCAATAAACAACAGTGTAAAAATGGATAAAAATACATCAATATTCATTTGTAACTCGCAAAATTATTATATTAGGTTCCATTATGTTGGACTTAGGGTCAGGTCGTCAAACCCACAAATTGCCTGAAAATTATTGGGATATGAACCCTTCTCTCTAATGTTTAAAATCATTTCACAGTAACGGCACAGCTTTCGTAGACATCAAACTTTCTAAACATTGAACAAAAAGATAAACGTCAAAAAAGAATGCGCCATAAGCCGCTAGTACCGCTTTCTGATTTATTGCTGACGTCAATTGAACTTAAACAGCGGACAAAGTTTTGGCCAACTACCGCCTGCCACGCAGACGTGTTTAATATTGATGCTAGCAATCAGTCAGCGTTGATATATCAGGTAAAATTAGCGCTAAAAATTCGAAATTACTGATATAGCATCTGACATAATCAAATTGACTGAGTAGCAAATTACTTGAAGTGCCTTATCAGGTTAAAAAATGTTAAAAGACTTTTGAATGACTATTTACTACATGAAGTTGATGAATGTTATAAAAGCAGCTCGCGCTTATGAAAATATTTAATGGTTAACGTGAGGATTCTTCGTTGTTGAAACGTCTTATAATGGAACGAGCAATGCTGTTTACACTTACCAATCGTGTAAATGCAGGCTGTGAGATAATCCGGTTGACCTTAATCATTTTTTAATTTAATGAGTTTATACTTATAAAAGCTAACAAAACATACCTGTTTTTTTATTGCTATATAATCTCACTACAATCGGAGACATGTTTAACGATGAAAACGAAAATCGCCCTATTTTTAGGACTGCTGTTTATGACCAATGTGAGTTTTGCTAATTTAAAGATTGGCATTGTTAATATGCCTGCCGTTCTTGAGAAAGCACCCCAAGCAGAAAAAGCCAAAAAACGTCTAGAACAAGAGTTTTCGCCGCGCGATAAGCAGTTGGTTGCTCAACAAAAAGAAATCGAAAGCATAGCGAAAAAAATATCTAAAGATGCTCCTGTGATGAGTAAATCCCAGCAAGCTAAATTAGAAAAAGATATTTCAATTAAAAAAAGAAATGCACAAAGAGCGCAACAGGAATTTAGCCAAGATTTTAATGCGCGTCGTAATGAAGAACAGGGGAAATTACAAAGCCATATCGTTGAAGTTATCCGGAGTATAGCCAAAGATCAAAGCTTTGATTTATTACTCACCGATGGCGTTGTTTATGCCGGTGAACAGATTGATGTCACGACTCAAGTTCAACAAAAATTAGCAGCCCAACCCAATTAACTGATGTTTACCGTCAGCCCTTGAGACCCACAGATTCAGTAAACCTGGGGGATCATCCACTTCGTTAGCTACTACATTCATAAAATGACTTGATAGCCTTTTTTCTGTTTGGCTGCGCATAATTTTTGTCCCGCTAGCTGTGCTTCCGTCTCGGTATCGAACCAATCCTTCCGAACAGTTCCTGGTGAACCTGCCCTGCCCCACTCTTTAACCAGCGACCAGTCATCAAAAAGGCCTGGCATTATAAATAACTGATAAAACCGGTGTAGATTTTTGTCCGGGTCATGTCTTTCCAGGTAAATATGTTTCATGGCTCACCTCTGTTTTTAGTACGTTGTGTCGTGAATCAACTGTCGTAGGTTTTTAATAAGGTATAGATGGTTTGCCGGGTGACGTTAAAATGTCGGGCAATCGCTATCTTGGTAGCGCCCCCGTTAAACATCGCCAGGGCCATGTCTTTATTCAGTTCATTGAATGCTTTTGGCCGACCAAATTTTGTACCTTTGTTTTTGGCGGCCGCCAGTCCGGCTTTAACTCGCTCCCGAATCAAGCCGCGCTCGAATTCAGCGAGTGAGCCAAAAATATGAAAGATCAGTTTGCCAGTCGGAGAGGTGGTATCGATATTTTCCGTCAGTGATTGAAAACCAATCTCGCGATTTTCGAGATCCGCGATCACTTCAATTAAATGTTGTAAACTTAGGCCCAGACGATCCAGTTTCCAGACAATTAAACTATCCCCTGTCCTGAGCGATTTTAGAATAGCTCATTTACTCAAGCATCCCAAGCAGTTACAGGCAAGCACAAAGATTATTTCCTGACCTGGAATTTAGTGATTGCTCTTGTTAACTTACGCTATGACTGTATTTAGGAAGGATGTTTATTGTAGATTTCAATAGCAGAAAGCATTGCTGCGATTGATTTTTCCAACATTAGCCAAGATCTGGATTTCATCCTGTTCTTTTATAAAATGTTAATAAATTATTTATCAAAGACTAAATAACATAGACTATTTATATAATTTTTAGGTAAAAATAGCTGTTAACGGTAATTTATACCGATAGTTGAGCAACCGAGCCGAGTGCATTCCAATGATTAAAAAGGTATCATTGCAGCCAGTACTGTTTTTTCCTTCCTGACGTTTACGATCGGCAAGATGCCGTTAAAGCAGATCGTTTATGGAGCTTGTCGCCCCGTCATTCAACAAAAAGAGCACATGGATCACTCTACACATAATAAAATTGTCAGCTTTATCTGGTCAATCGCAGACGACTGCCTTAGGGATGTTTTTGTACGCGGCAAGTATCGCGATGTCATTCTGCCGATGTTCGTCTTGCGGCGTTTGGACTGTTTATTAGAGCCAAGCAAAGCAGCTGTACTCGAAGAAATTCGCTTTCAGCATGATGACGCCGACATGGCCGATCTTGATCCCCACGGCCTTCGCGATGCTTCCGGCTATGTGTTTTACAATACCTCCCGCTTTACGTTAAAAACCCTGCTTGGCAATCATTCCCAGTTGGAAGCCAATCTCAAGAACTATCTGGACGGCTTCTCGGATAACGTAAAGGAAATAATCGACAAATTTGATTTACGCAACCAGATTCGCAAGATGCAGCAATCTGATGTGTTGCACGATGTGATTGAAAAATTTGTCTCCGAAGAGATCAATCTCAGTCCGGATGATCGTAAAGGGCCTGATGGCCGCACGCTGACCGGCTTATCCAACCTTGGCATGGGCTATGTGTTCGAAGAGCTGATCCGTAAGTTCAACGAAGAAAATAACGAAGAGGCCGGCGAGCATTTCACGCCGCGCGAAGTTATTAAATTGATGACAAATTTGGTCTTCATTCAGGTTAAAGATCAGCTACCGAATCCACTGACAATCTACGACCCGGCTTGCGGTAGCGGCGGCATGCTCACCGAGTCGCAGGACTTCATCACCGACCCTGAAGGCGAAATCAAAGCCAAAGTCGGCGTGTACCTGTACGGCAAAGAGATCAACCCGGAAACTTACGCCATCTGTAAATCCGATATGATGATCAAGGGCAACGATCCCGAGAACATCCGCTTTGGCTCCACGTTGGCGACTAACGACTTCTCGGGCAAACGCTTTGACTTTATGTTGACCAATCCACCCTATGGAAAATCATGGTCCAGCGAGCAACGACATATTCTGGATGGTAAAGATGTTGTGGATCAGCGTTTTGAAGTTGAACTTAGCGATTTTCGCAATGGCGACGCCAAAAAAGAACGCGCCATACCCCGTTCGTCAGATGGTCAGCTGCTATTTCTGATGGAAATGGTAGACAAGATGAAGCGTCGCACCGACAGCCCGTTGGGCTCACGTATTGCCTCGGTTCATAACGGGTCGGCGCTCTTCACCGGTGACGCGGGCAGCGGCGAAAGCAACATCCGCCGTCATATCATCGAGAACGACTATCTTGAAGCTATTATCCAACTGCCCAATAACCTCTTCTATAACACCGGAATCACCACTTACGTCTGGGTACTGTCGAATCACAAGGCTAAGCAACGCCAAGGCAAAGTTCAGTTGATCGACGCTTCAAATCTGTATCAGAAGCTACGCAAAAACCTTGGCGCAAAAAACTGCGAGTTTAGCGAGGATCATATCAGCCAGATTACCCGGCTTTATCTCGATATACCCAATGAAGGTATATCCAAAGTTTTTAGTAATCGTGATTTCGGCTACTACAAAGTCACCATAGATAGGCCCTTGCGGCTTGCGGCACAATTTAACGCCGAACGTATCGTCACTCTCCGGTTCACACCGGGTATGCAGGAAATCATGGAATGGGCCTACGGTAAATACGGCGAAGAAGTCTACGCCGACCTGAAACCCCATGCCAAAGCTATCGAAACGCATCTGGAGCACGAGGAAATAACCCTCTCTCCCAAGAATCGCAAAGAGCTGGTTTCTGAGGCAACCTGGTGCGCACAGCGAAACATTATGCAGGCAGCGCAACAAATCGCCGAAAAAATAGGTACTGATGAGCATCTGGACTTTAATCAATTTGAGGCGCAGGTAGACGATGCCATCAAGGCTTTGGGCTTGAAGCTATCGGCTCAAGAACGCAAGCAAATCATCAATGCGGTGAGCTGGCGTGACGAGCGTGCCGCCAAAGTGATCAAAAAACTGCATAAGCTCAGTGGTTCAAAGCTACGCGATTTAGAAGAAGATCTGAAAACCACAAATGACAAACTGATCGACTATGGCTACTGGCCGACCAATAAGGCGGGCGACTATATTGAATACGAAGCTGACAGCGAACTGCGTGACACCGAAAATATACCGTTGGCTAACAATGCCGAAACGTCAACTTCCAGTATTATCCATGACTACTTCATGCTGGAAGTGCGCCCACATGTTGATGACGCCTGGATCACGCTGAACAAAACCGTAATTGGCTATGAAATCAGTTTCAACAAATACTTCTACCGGCATAAACCGCTACGTAGTTTGCAAGAAGTCACTCAGGAAATTCTGACACTGGAAGCTGAGACCGATGGTTTATTGAAACAATTGGTCAGTTTTGTTGAGGCCGTCTAATGCAGCGGTATGAAAGCTACAAACCGAGTGGCGTTGAGTGGTTAGGAGATATTCCGGATCATTAGAAAACAAGGCAATTACGATGGTTAATTGATTTTGTAGAGCGCGGCACAGCTCCATCGTATGCTGATAACGGAATATTGGTAATTAACCAAGCGTGCTTGAGTACCTATGAATTAAACTTGAGCAAAGCAAAATATCACTTTTCAAAGAAAGATTTTCGTAAGTCCCGAGGACTTCTTAAAAAAGGAGATATACTAATCGCTTCTACAGGACGTGGTGTACTTGGGAAATGTTGCTTTGTCAATTCTGAAGTCGAAGGTTTTGTTGACTCTCATGTGAGAGTGTAAATAATTTCGTGTAACTGCTTATTTTCAGCATAATAAAATTCCCTTAGGAGGAATGAAAATGAGCAATATCATCAACGACCCAGCTTTAATTTCAGCAATTCAGGATTTGGCACGCGGTATTAAATCAGAGGCTGACTTATCTTCGTTAACCAGAGAGCTACTTAAAATCACCGTAGAAGCCTCGCTTAATGCCGAAATGGAGGCTCATTTGGGCTACCCCAAGCATTCGCCTACGGGGCATAACTCCGGTAACAGTCGGAATGGTTATGGCAGCAAATCACTTAAAGGCGATCATGGCGTACTTGAGATTGAAACGCCCAGAGACCGCAACGGCACCTTTGAGCCTCAATTTGTGCGTAAAAATCAAACACGGTTAACGCATTTCGACGACAAAATCCTGACCTTATATGCAAAGGGTATGACGACACGGGACATTGTTGATACCTTTGAAGAAATGTACGGTGCGACTATTTCTGCCACGCAGGTTTCAAATATCACCGAAGCCGTTATGGAAAAAATCATTGAATGGCAAGCCAGGCCACTTGATGAGATCTATCCCATCATCTATCTCGATTGTATCGTGGTGAAAATCAAGCAGGATAAGCGCGTCATTAACAAGGCTATTTATGTGGCACTAGTACTCAGTCAATCTGATAATGTCGGATAAAGTTTCTTCAGTTTTATCCGTGCATCCTCCGTGGTAAACCGCCATTTCATAGGCCGAGCAATAGTATTTCTTTTTTCTTGCCACGCTAAAATTTCTGTTTTTAACATTTCTTGATCTGGAATGCGGCGATCCATACATTGCCGTGACAGGATGCTTAATTCTATCTCGGCCATATTTAACCAACTGCCATGCTTGGGCGTGTAGTGTATTTCTAGTTTTTCAAGAATTCTTCTCGCCTCTTTTGGCTCAAATGCCTTATATAAAGAGGCACCAGTATGGGTATTCAGATTATCCATAACCAGGGTAATACGTTTAGCCTGCGGGTAATGGACATCAACCAGGTTACGAATTTGATGCGCCCAATCAATGGCCGTTCTTTGATCGGTTACCTCAACAAACCGTTTGCCCTGCAAGGGTTCAAAAAACATAAAAATATTGCTCACTCCATTACGCTCATATTCCGTGTCGTACCGAGCGACCGTGCCAGGCTTTGCCGGTATTGGTGTTCGCGTGTCTTTAATCTGTTGCTTGCTGCTTTCATCCATGCAAATCAGTGGTTGCGCTTCATCATAAGGTCGCTTGTAAACCTCAAGCGTATCTTCCATAGCACAAACAAACTCAGCATTTTTTTTAGCCGGAATACACCACTCTTTATTTTGCCAGGGTTTTAATTCGTTTTTTTTAAGGTTTGCCGGATAGTTTCATGCGATACACTTTCAATATAACCCAGCTCAACCATCTGCTGTCCAAGTAAACGTAATGTCCAGCGACTACGCCCTTCAGGTGCATCGCCACAACTTAACGCGATCAAACGGGCTTCATTCTCTCCATCAATAGTACGACTTCTAACCCGAATTGACTTTGCCCGGTTTAAAGCCGATTCCAAGCCTTCTTGAACCAGTCGCTCCCGGACTCGTTCAACGGTACGTCTTGAAATACCAAAAGCTTCACTTATTGGCCGGTCCAGCCATTTTTCTCCTAACTCGCTAACATCCGCTTTCAGCAGTATTTCAGCGTGTAACCTTTTATGAGCGGCCACTTTTCCGGTATGAATCAAACTTCCCAAATAAGCGCGTTCATCTTCCGTTAGTCGTACTATGTATTTCTTTTTCAATGGTGTTTATTAATGGCAATGTAAAGACATTATATGGGGGCTATCATTCGACATATCAACGCTGACTGAGTACTAGGCGTGAATATGGCAGGCCAGAAGGAGTTATTAGGGCTTTGGTTATCCGAAAATGAAGGCGCCAAGTTTTGGCTTTCGGTACTGACTGAGCTTAAGAATCGAGGCATCAAGGATGTTTTTGTCGCCTGCGTGGATGGCTTGACTGGATTTCCGGATGCTATCGGCGCGGTCTTTCCTAAAACGCAGGTTCAGCTCTGTATTGTCCACATGGTCCGGAACTCATTACGTTTCGTTTCTTGGAAAGACCGAAAACTGATTGCAATAGATCTCAAGAAAATCTACCAATCGATCACGGTTGAAGAAGCCGAAATGGAGCTCGAAGCCTTTGCAAGGACGTGGGATAATCAATATCCATCAATCAGCCAATCCTGGCGTCATCACTGGCCTAACTTGATTGCTTTCTTTGATTATCCTAATGAAATAAGAAAGATAATTTATACTACCAATGCCATTGAATCCGTGAACAGCGTGATTAGAAAGGCGACCAACGCCAGGAAAATATTTCCCAATGATCAATCTGCAATGAAAGTGGTTTATCTGGCAATAGAGAATGCCTCAAAAAAATGGTCCATGCCATTACGAGATTGGAAACCGGCTATTAATCAGTTTATGATTATGTACGAAGACAGGATACTTAATTTTAATTAGAGGCAGTTTACACAGATTTTCTTACGCCCTCTCCATACGGGATGATGACCCACAGCATTAACAGCAACAACCACGACGTTTTATTAACATGGGTTAACTTCATTTTTTATGCTCCTAACGTTTGAGTGATGTATTTCCCGTCCTCAAACTTAAGTATTTTTACTATTTCTGTTATGCAACGACCTTCTTGGGTTCTGGCGATATGAATAACGCAGTGCACCGCTTCGCCAATCATCGGTTCAATCTGTTTGGGGGAGTCCGGGTGCATACTGATTAACAAGGCCAGTTGATCCAGTCCCGCTCGGGCATTATTAGCATGAAGGGTTGCGACTCCACCTTCATGACCAGTGTTCCAGGCCATCAGCAGATCTAACGCTTACTATTTTTAATCAAATCAAAACTTTCCAAAATATTGCTATATCGTGAGAAGAAAAAGGCAAAACCTATACGGTATTATTATTCTGCACTGACACTGACTGTGCGGCGCTGGACATCCTGCGCTATTACAAAGCAAAATTTCAGATGGAGTTCGGGTTTCGCGATGCCAAGCGACTTCCGAAGCAACATTGAGCTTCCATTTCAATGCTTCACTGGCCGCGCTGAATTTACTGCGTCTGGAAGACCGGCAACAGGCTGTGGAAGGCTCAGATCGCCATGTTATTTCAATCGCCAGTTGGAAGACCCGTAAATTCAATGCGCATTTATTGGAAAGGTTTTCTTGCCACTTAGGGCTGGACTTTACTGCCATAAAATCCAGCCCGGGCTTTGCAGCCCTCTGTAACTATGAGGCTATCGCCGCGTAAACTGTCCGAAGTATTGTATAAATAGCCGCCAAGAAATATCAAACTGCTAGATAGCTTCCCGGATAAATAATTTCGAAATTTAAAGCCACCATCTTTTGAAGGCATTTAGGGTTATTATCTGTATGCGCTTATAACGAGATGAATTGGCAGTTTACTTTCTGAAAGTCTGTACAACGATATTTTACTACTTGAAAAGCAGACGTGTTACTCGTTTAATCGGTCTTCAGGTTATAATGATTGACACAAATAAGCAGCGATATTCTAGCGCCACTTTTTTATTAGTCGTTCAGCGGTGGTTACCGCTATTACTTTTCAATAAAACCAAAAAACCTCAGTACTTTTTAAATGAGTTACCCAGATAAACTATGACACAAAAACTTTATATTCAAACCAACGGTTGTCAGATGAATGAATATGATTCTGATAAAATGCGCGATGTACTGCAAGCATCACATGGCTTTGAATTGATTGACGATCCAAAACTGGCAGACGTTTTACTTCTTAATACCTGTTCAATACGCGAAAAAGCCCAGGAAAAAGTTTTTTCAGCGTTAGGTAAATGGCGCAAGATTAAAGACAAACGCCCCGATGTCATCATTGGAGTTGGTGGTTGTGTTGCCAGCCAGGAAGGTACTGCCATTCAAAAACGTGCACCATTTGTCGATATCGTTTTTGGTCCGCAAACGCTGCATCGTTTGCCACAATTATTGGATCAAGTCCGCAGCAAGCATAAACCGGTTATTGATGTCTCTTTTCCGGAAATAGAAAAGTTTGATGCCCTACCCGAGCCTCGGGCAGAAGGTCCAAAAGCGTTTGTTTCAGTAATGGAAGGCTGCAGTAAATATTGTTCTTTTTGCGTGGTGCCTTATACCCGAGGCGAAGAAATCAGTCGTCCGCTAAAAGATGTCATTGCTGAAATTACTACATTGGCCAGACAAGGTGTCCGGGAAATCAATTTATTGGGGCAAAATGTTAATGCTTATCGCGGTGAAATGGAGGATGGCGACATTGCCGATTTTGCCCTGTTATTGCATTATGTAGCTGCCATTGACGGCATAGATCGCTTGCGTTTTACCACGTCACATCCGGTTGAATTTACGGATAGTTTAATTGAAGCTTTTGCCGAACTTCCACAACTGGTTGATCATCTGCATTTACCGGTACAAAGTGGCTGCGATAATATCTTAAAAATGATGAAACGTGGCCATACCAGCGCCGATTATCGGGAAATCATTCGTAAATTGCGTCAAGTACGCCCCAATATCAGCCTGTCTTCGGATTTTATTATTGGTTTTCCCGGTGAAACGGATGCCGAATTTGAAGAAACCCTGGCCTTTGTTGAAGAGATCGGGTTCGACTTATCTTTTAGCTTTGTTTATAGTCAACGACCCGGAACACCGGCAGCAGATTTACCGGATGATGTGTCTGCAGAAGTAAAAAAACTGCGTCTTGAGCGCTTTCAAAACCGGATTAACGAGATGGCTATCGCTATTTCCAATAGCATGATAGGTACCGTGCAAACGGTTTTAGTCGAAGGACAAGCTAAAAAGAATCCCCTGCAAATGCAAGGCCGAACCGAGAATAACCGGGTGGTAAATTTTATTGGTCATCCTCGGCTGGCAGGACAATTTGTTGATGTGTTCATTGCGGAAGCTCTGCCTAATTCTTTACGGGGACGGATGGTTGAAGCTTCTGTCGATAAAATAGTCACTCATAGCTGATAGATCATTCAATGACTTCTCAAGAACTTTGTTTGTTCCCTGCCGATAATGACAGGCTATCCAACTTTTGTGGCCAGTTAGATGCGCATTTACGGCAAATAGAAAAACGACTCCATGTTGAAATAGCCAATCGCGGCAACCAGTTTAAAGTGACCGGATTGGATAGTTCGTCAGTCCAGGCCACCTGCGCGGTTATACAGAAATTATTTGCCAGCACTGAAAATGACAAGTTAACCGCCGAACTGATTCATTTGGCTATGCAGGATGCCTCTATTGACGACATGTTGGAAACCTTGGCAACGGTAGCGGAACAAGAGGTCGCTATCAAAACCAAATTTGGCTTGATTAAAGGTCGGGGTTCCAATCAACAAGCTTACTTAAGAAAAATTTTCGCTCATGATATTAATTTTGGCGTGGGTCCGGCCGGAACCGGCAAAACTTACCTAGCCGTTGCCTGCGCTATTGAAGCCTTGCAAACTGAAAAAGTCAGAAAAATAATTCTGGTGCGCCCTGCGGTAGAAGCCGGTGAAAAGCTGGGCTTTTTGCCGGGAGATATGGCCCAAAAAGTCGATCCTTATTTGCGGCCTTTGTATGATGCCTTGCATGAAATGCTCGGCTTTGAACGCGTTGAAAAAATGCTTGATAAGGGTATCATAGAAGTTGCCCCACTGGCTTTTATGCGTGGCCGAACCTTGAATGACGCTTTTATTATTCTGGATGAGGCACAAAACACTACAACCGAACAGATTAAAATGTTTCTTACCCGCTTAGGTTTTGGTTCCACGGCCGTTATCACTGGTGATGTTACCCAAATAGATCTGCCTTCAGAAAAAATGTCCGGCCTGCGGCATGTACTTGGCGTTATTAAAGATGTTGAGGGTATCAGCTTTACTTTTTTTGAGGCGCGGGATGTCGTAAGGCACCCTTTGGTACAGCGCATTGTTTCTGCTTATGAAGACTACGAGCAAAAAAATAACATCAAGCCATGAATCTAATCGAAATCCAGACTATTTTTAACTCCGACGGCCAACCTGATCAGCAACAGATTCAACAATGGGTGGATGCGGCATTAAGCGATTATGATCAAGATACCGAAATTGTAGTGCGTATTGTTGATGAACAAGAAATTTCCAAACTTAATGAGCAATACCGCCATAAACACGGCCCCACCAATATCCTCAGCTTTCCCGTTGAAGTACCGGATGGTATTGAGCTGGATTTATTAGGCGATTTGGTCATCTGTGCTCCGGTCATGGAAAAAGAAGCACGGGAACAACATAAAGTTTTGGCTGACCATTGGGCGCATATCATTGTGCATGGCGTCTTGCATTTATTGGGCTATGACCATCTTGATGAGGCTGAAGCCGAATTAATGGAAAGCAAAGAAATAACCATTTTAAAGACATTATCTATACAAAATCCCTATCTACAGGACAATGACGAATGACCGATGAGCAACCTCCAAGTATAATCGCTCCCCGAAAACGGTGGGTGGAAAGAATCAGCCAACTATTTTCCGGTGAGCCTCAAGATTTGGATGATCTTCTTGAAATCATACGAGAAGCACAAGAAAACCGGCTATTGGATACCGATGCCTTATCGATGATTGAAGGCGTATTACAGGTATCACAAATGCGGGTCAGGGATATCATGATCCCCCGCGTTCAAATGGTCGTGGTACCCAAAGATGCCGAACTGGAAACCATATTTCCACTGGTCATCGAGTTTTGTCATTCCCGTTATCCGGTTATTGATGGCGATCGCAGTAAAGTGGTTGGGGTTTTGTTAGCCAAAGACTTACTGGCGCGTGTCTTGCAAAACAACACCATGACGGTTCAGGATATCATGCGGCCCGCCTTGATTGTTCCCGAAAGCAAGCGCTTAAACGTATTGCTGAAGGAATTTCGAACCAATGGTAATCATATGGCTATTGTTGTCGATGAATACGGACAGGCTGCAGGCCTGGTCACCATCGAAGATGTGCTGGAAGAAATTGTTGGTGAAATTGAAGACGAGCATGATGATCATGACGATGAAGGCTACGTTTTTCAGCGTAATCCCAATGAGTTCATGATAAAAGCACTCATGCCCATTGAAGAATTTGATGATTATTTTTCCACCAATTTAGTCACGGATGAATACGATACCATAGGCGGCTTTCTGGTAAATCAATTCGAACATATGCCTAAAAAAGGCGAAAGCCTCGTTATAGAGAACATGCGCTTTGAAGTGATTAGAGCGGATAATCGGCGCATTCGTCTAATAAAACTTAAAACCCAACATAACCTGGTCGCAGAAAAATAATGATGAATAATCAGACAGTATTAATAACCGGAGGCGCAGGTTATATCGGAAGCCATGCTTGTGTAGAATTATTGCAAGCGGGTTTTAAGGTTGTCGTCGTTGATAACTTGTCCAATAGTAAACTTGAAGCATTAACCCGGGTACAAAAAATTACCGGTAAAGCACTGTCTTTTTATCAAGCCGACATTCGTGACAAACCCGCATTAACTGAAATTTTTGCTAAAGAATCACCGTCAACAGTGATTCATTTTGCCGGATTAAAAGCGGTTGGTGAGTCCTGCGCACAACCGCAATTGTATTATGACAATAATATCCATGGAACGCTGGTACTTACTGAAGTAATGAACCATGCGAACGTAAAGCAATTGGTATTCAGTTCGTCTGCGACTGTTTATAGTGAATCATCCTCAACACCTCAATATACTGAAGACTTTGCTTTGGGTGCGATCAATCCTTATGGCCGCTCCAAAGCCATGATAGAAGATATTTTACGGGACTTATCAGCGGCTGATAAAATCAATCAAGCTGCATCACCCTGGAAAATTGCTTTGCTACGCTATTTTAATCCGATAGGTGCACATCAAAGCGGCTTGATTGGCGAAGACCCGAATGGAATCCCCAACAATCTGATGCCTTATGTTGCGCAGGTTGCCATTGGCAAATTAACACAATTATCCGTATTTGGTGATGATTACCCGACTCGTGATGGCACCGGTATCAGGGATTATATTCATGTGGTTGACTTGGTAAAAGGTCATATCAATGCAATAGCAGCATTGAACAGCGAAAAATTTGCAACGGGTGCTTGTAACGCTTATAACCTGGGCGCTGGCAGAGGCTATAGTGTTCTAGAAATAATCAATGCTTTTGAAAAAATAACCGGAAAAACCATTAATTATAAAATTTCTCCGCGCAGAGCCGGCGATCTGGCAGAGTGTTTTGCCAATCCTGATCTGGCCTTAAAAGAGCTTAACTGGAAAGTAGAAAAAACTCTGGATGATATGGTAGCTGACACCTGGAAATGGCAAACCCAAAACCCGCAAGGCTATAACCAAATTTAAACGGCTAAAGCCTGACTATTTTCTAAAGAAACCATAACTCTAATAAATATCTCCACAGGATATGCTGAACGCATTAAAATGTAGTGTATCGCTCAATCACCAATAATGAGCTTTATTACTACTTGGCATGTCCTGTATGAGTAGTCGGCCAAAATATATGTTATCCCTAGCAAATATTTAAAACCGGTAACCCCCGGTGATTACCAGAAAGCTTCAGGATCAAACTTTTCATACCCAATCATTGCTGGCACTACCTTCAACATCAAACTCATCCAAGCCAATCCAGAAATAATACTTCCCTTAGCCTTAAAAAAACTTATTAATTTTATCAAAAGGAAACTGTATGGATAAGCGTACATTTACAAATCGCATAGTCGTTCTTGATACTGAAACTACGGGGTTAAATCCGCAGGAAGGACATCGGATTATTGAAATTGGTTGTGTGGAAATGGTTAAGCGTCGCCTAACGGGAAAACGCTTTCACGTTTATATAAATCCTGATCGAATTATTGATGATGGTGCCATTGCAGTTCACGGCATCACCAATCAATTTTTGGATGATAAACCACATTTTGACCAAATTGTTGACGATTTTATCGGCTTTATTAAGGATGCAGAGTTGGTTATACACAATGCGCCATTTGATGTCGGCTTTATTAACAAAGAGTTTTCACTACTCAAAAATAAAACAGGAGCGGTAACAGATTATAGCGAGGTATTTGATACACTAGCCTATGCCAGAAAAAAACATCCGGGACAAAGAAACAGTCTGGATGCGCTTTGTAAACGTTATGGTATAGATAATAGTCATAGGGATTTGCACGGCGCTTTATTGGATGCAGAAATCCTAGCCGATGTGTTTTTATTAATGACGGGGGGGCAATCTTCGTTACTGGATGAGGGGCAATTGGAGACAACAGGATCAAGTGAAAATACGGAGGTAAAACGGATACTCACAGACCGCCCCGCATTAAGAATTATTACTTGTAATGAGGAAGAGTTGACCGCTCATCAATTACGTTTGGAAGCGATTGAAAAAGCCGGTGACTCTTGTCTATGGAATCAGTAGCTTGCAAGCCGGGAAAGCAGAAACCAACCCAACTTACAAATAACCGTTTTTGATCCGGTTAGCCGAGGCTAACCGGATCAATCAAATTACTCTTCTGCTTTTGGTTTTGCACGTCTGGATGTAGAACCCATTCTTTTTTTGCTTTTATCAACTTTTTTGGCCGCATCATCCGGTTGTGATCTTCTGGCACTTTCATCCATTTTTGAAATGTTAAGCAACTGTCCTGCGACCCGAATTCTTTTCAGTTCTTCAAGCAATTCTTTTGGCATACCTGCAGGTAATTCAACAGTACTGTAGTCATCTTCAATTCTAATACGGGCGATATGATCGCCATCAATGCCGGTTTCATTGGCAATAGCACCAACAATATTGCCAGGTTTTACGCCATGTGCATGGCCGACTTCAATACGAAATGTTTCCATTTCTATATTTGCGCCAGTTCCGAAAGCACGTTTTGGTTTACGATCCCTTTCAGGACGATCCTCCCTACGTGAACGGTCATCTCTGTCCCTTGAAGGACGATCCCTTTCAGGACGATCTTCTCTACTGTCGTAAGCTTTTTTAGGTAAATTTTGCATTAACAACGGTGTATCGCCTTGGACCAATTTTGCCAGGGCAGCCGCTATTTCTAATGCGGTTACATTATGTTCCTGTTGAAATTGCTCTATCAATTGAGTGAAAAAACTCAACTCTTCTGCGGCCAACGTGTCAGTAATATTTTGTTTGAAGCGTGAAATACGTTTATTATTAATGACTTCAGTTGAAGGTAAACCCATTTCTTCAATTTTTTGCTTGGTCGCTCTTTCGATATTACCCAACAACTTTCTTTCTCTGGGTGCAATAAACAAAATTGCATCACCGGTACGTCCCGCACGTCCTGTTCTGCCAATACGATGAACGTAAGATTCGGTATCGTAAGGGATATCGTAGTTGACGACATGGGTAATACGATCGACATCCAATCCGCGCGCAGCAACATCGGTAGCAATTAAAATATCCAATTTGCCATTTTTCAGATGGGCAATAGTGCGTTCTCTAAGAGTCTGAGACATGTCGCCATTAATTGCCGCTGCCGAGTAGCCTCGTGCTTCCAGCTTTTCTGCCAATTCAATGGTTGCCGTTTTGGTTCTGACGAAAATAATCATGCCGTCAAACGTTTCAGCTTCAAGGATACGAGTCAATGCGTCCAACTTATGTACGCCACTAACCATCCAAAAGCGTTGACGTATATTTTCTGCTGATGCAGTAGTTACTTTAATAGTGACTTGCTCCGGATCAGTCAAATATTCTTGAGCAATTTTACGAATAACCGAAGGCATAGTCGCAGAAAATAAAGCTATTTGTATATTTTCCGGTGTTTTTTCAAGTACCCATTCAACATCATCAATAAAGCCCATACGTAACATTTCATCAGCTTCATCAAGAACCAGAACGCTAAGGCCGTCCAGATTCAAGGTGCCTTTACGCATGTGATCCATGACCCGACCCGGTGTACCGACAACCACGTGTGCGCCGCGCTTTAGCTGACGTAATTGTGTGCTGTAGTCTTGTCCACCGTAAATAGGTAAAACATGGAAGCCTTTTAAATGTGCAGCATAACGCTGAAATGCTTCTGCTACTTGTATGGCAAGTTCGCGAGTCGGAGCCAGAACCAACACCTGTGGGTCTTTTTGACGAAGATCTATACGCGATAAAATGGGTAGTGCAAAAGCCGCTGTTTTACCAGTACCTGTTTGCGCTTGACCCAAAACATCTCTGCCTTGTAACATTAGCGGAATAACTTGTGCCTGAATGGGCGAAGGTGTTTCATAACCGACATCATCCAGTGCTTTTAGCAGAGGTTCGATCAGTGCTAAATCACGGAAAGTGGGTAATGTAGAAACATCATTGGACATGGATTTACCTGTTTTGGAGTTTTTGGAATGCGCGTAGAGCGCGGAGAAATTTTTGTTTATTTATAAATTATACCCCATTGTATTGAATTTCGCAGTAAATTGATACAGTCATAACTGTTGATGATGTTTTTTAAGTTACTGCAAGGGCTTGTTTCAATGCGATTATTGATACCTTACGAGGAAATTGGGCATATAAATCCACTACCCGTAACGGTTACCAATCATTTTTTATAACAAACTCTTATGGTTAAAAATGTCGCCGGGTAGTTGCCTTGGATCAAGCATTAAAAACGTGAAGTTCAAAAACAATGTCCGTTAAAGCTTTGCAATCCTGAAATTGAAGAAACATTAGCCTGAAAAATTGATGATATTAATAGACAAACTTGCAGCGCACAAATAAGTAAATAAACCAACGCTCAAGCGTTTTTTAACCGGTCAAAAAGATCTTTTTGGCCATGCATTTTGCGCCTTATACCTTTTTTAAGCATTTGCTTGTTATAATAACCGCAGTTTTGTAACCGTATCAATTCTGATCGAGAAATTTCATGATTCAAGGTAGTATCGTAGCGTTAGTCACACCGATGTATGAAAATGGTGCAGTGGACAAGGACAGCCTGAAAAAATTAGTCGACTATCACCTTGAACATGGGTCAGATGCCCTTGTTGCTGTAGGTACAACAGGGGAATCTGCGACCCTGAATGAAGACGAACACTGTGATGTTATTAAATCTATTGTTGATTATGTTGCCGGCAAAATACCGGTTATTGCCGGAACAGGAGCAAACTCAACTACTGAAGCAATAACGCTAACACGCAAGGCCAAACAAGCGGGGGCCGATGCCTGTCTGATTGTAACGCCCTATTACAACAAGCCAACTCAGGAAGGCTTGTATCTGCATTACCAAGCCATTGCTGAAGCGGTTGATATACCACAAATTTTATATAATGTGCCCGGGCGAACCGCCTGCGATATGCTACCTGAAACTGTTGGACGCTTATCCCATATCAAAAATATTATTGGCGTTAAAGAAGCAACAGGCGATCTATCCAGAGTCAAAACCATAAGGGATTTGGCGGGTATCGATTTTGCAATTTATACCGGAGATGATGCCAGCAGCCGTGAATTTTGTCTTTTAGGTGGTAACGGTACGATTACGGTAACCGGTAACGTTGCCCCTCGTCTGGTACATGAAATGATCATGGCAGCAATAACCGGTGATAAAGACACCGCATTAGCCATTGATATAAAACTGGCAGACTTACATAAAAACCTGTTTATTCAATCCAATCCAATTCCGGTTAAATGGGCGGTTGCTGAAATGGGCTTGATGGGTAAAGGTATTCGCTTACCGTTAACCTGGTTAACCGAGGATTGTTTTACCGTAGTACGCGATGCAATGCGTAAGGCTGAAGTCATTTAATGAAAGTTAAAACCGGCTCACTTTTCATTATGGCAATCCTGTTGCTTAGTCTATCCGCTTGCAGTTACATCAAAAGCTTGTTTCCTGACAAGGAAAAGGATTATCAATACACGACTGAAATTCCTCCGCTAATTTTGCCTAATGATTTAAAAACTAACTACGTTCCCAATGTAACTACATCGACAGCCCCTGCTGCTAGTAGTGATACTAATGCCAATATGCCGGAGGATGCTTCTGGCCTACCGACTGAAGAAGCTACATCAACAGCAACGCCGACAACCGAGGTAGTCATACCCGATGCGGCAATTACAGTTGAGCGCATTCAAGTAACTGATGGTGGTAACCGGTTGCGTATTAATACGCCGTTTATCACATCCTGGCGCATCGTCAATAAATCCTTAAGCCGAAAAGCGATTGAAGTCACCGAGCGCAATCAGGAAGCAAGACTGATTACAATTCAATATGACGCTGAAGGGCAAAAAGTAAAAGACGAATCCTATTTGGATGAAGTTAAATTTTTCTTCGCTGGAATTGACAATAATGACAAAACTTATTTACTCAAACTGGAAGCAAATAATGAACAAACAGATGTCGTTGTTCTTGATAAAGACCAGCAACCATTGTCTGATGCTGACAGCGCCAAGTTACTAATGCTTTTGGAAGAAACCATTAAAGCCGATTTGGCAAAAAAATAACGTCAGCCATTTCCATAGGTTGGGTTGGATTAAGCCAACCCGACAACCGCAACCGCTCGTGTCAGGTTACGCTGTGCTAATCTAACAACCAACATTTACTGTTTTACTCACATGTTAAAAATTTCTGGAACATCTGCATTATCCAACTTTCGTGTCAATAAACTACTGGTTGAATTACAAGCCATAGAAGCAAGCATCACTGCCGTTTCAGCACGGTTTATTCACTTTGTAGATATTGAAAATGACCTGACTGTTGGCCAAAAAACCATTCTAAATCAGCTATTGGCTTATGGTTCATTATCATCAACAAACCAGCCAAACAGTGAAAGCCTTTTGGTCGTGCCACGATCGGGCACTATCTCGCCCTGGTCAAGTAAAGCAACAGAAATTGCCCAGCGCTGCGGCTTGTCTACCATCAAACGCATAGAACGCGGCATTGAATACTTACTGACAGCCAACGAACCGCTGTCAACAGCGGTCAAAACACAGCTGTCAACTTTACTGCACGATCGCATGACTCAAACGGTCTTGTTTGGTAATGCAGAACCGGATTTATTTGCCCAACACCAACCCAAGCTCTTAGTCGACATCAAGATCATTGAACAAGGTCGCGAGGCACTGGTTAAGGCAAATTTACAACTGGGTATGGCGTTGTCGGATGATGAAATTGATTATTTAAATGACAGCTTTCAAAATCTTGGCAGAAATCCGACGGATGTTGAACTGATGATGTTCGCTCAAGCCAATTCCGAACATTGCCGACATAAAATTTTTAATGCCGACTGGACAATTGATGGCATAGAGCAAGCCCAATCTTTATTTGCCATGATACGCAATACTGCCGATAAAAATCCGGAAGGCATTTTATCGGCCTATCATGATAATGCTTCGGTAGCTGTTGGCTCTAAAGCAGCCGTATTTATTCGCAATGCCCTGACTGGCGAATATGGTTACATCGAAGAAGACGTGCATTTACTGATGAAAGTTGAAACCCATAATCATCCTACGGCTATTTCTCCTTTCCCGGGAGCAGCAACCGGTTCGGGTGGTGAAATTCGGGATGAAGGCGCAACCGGAAGAGGTTCGGCGACAAAAGCTGGCTTAACCGGATTTTCCGTATCGCATTTAAAAATCCCCGGATTTATTCAACCGTGGGAACAAGATAATGGTAAGCCGGAACGCATTGCTTCAGCTTTAGACATTATGCTCGAAGGCCCCTTAGGCGGTGCAGCTTTTAATAATGAATTTGGAAGGCCCAATATCGCCGGCTATTTTCGTAGTTTTGAACAACCTGCACCCGGTAGTAACGGTCATGAATTTAAGGGCTACCACAAACCCATTATGATTGCCGGTGGCATGGGTAATATTCGCCCGATGCTGGTCGATAAACACCCTATTCCTGCCGGTTCCTTAATCATCATATTAGGCGGCCCGGCCATGCTCATTGGTTTGGGTGGTGGAGCAGCGTCATCACAAGCATCCGGTGCCGGTTGTGAAAACCTTGATTTTGCCTCGGTACAACGCGAAAATCCTGAAATGGAACGTCGCTGTCAGGAAGTGATTAACCACTGTAATTCGATGGGTAACGACACCCCCATTATTTCTATCCATGATATTGGTGCGGGTGGCTTATCCAATGCCGTCCCTGAAATTATCCATGACTGCAAACGTGGTGGACAGTTTGAATTACGAAATGTCCACAATGCCGATAAAGGCATGTCACCCATGCAAATCTGGTGCAATGAAGCGCAAGAACGTTATGTGGTTGCTATCAAACCTGAATCATTACCGCTGTTTAGCGCTTTTTGTGAGCGCGAGCATTGCTTGCATGCCGTTATAGGTATCGCCACCGAACAAGAGCATCTGTTGCTTAATGACGCCTTGTTAGGCGACAAACCGGTTGATATCCCGATGTCAATATTGTTTGGCAAACCACCCAAACTGCACAGGAATACCCAACATATAAAACCGGCTACCAAGGTACTGGACTTTAGTGGCGTGGCTCTACAAGAAGCCGTTGAACGGGTATTGGCTTTTCCTGCAGTCGCTGATAAAAGCTTTCTCATTCATATCGGTGACCGTTCAGTAACGGGACTGGTCGCACGCGATCAAATGGCTGGTCCTTGGCAAGTCCCGGTGGCTGATGTTGCCGTCACGGCATCCGGTTTTTATGCTTTAACCGGTGAAGCCATGGCAATGGGTGAACGTTCACCGATTGCTGTAATTGATGCCCCCGCGTCCGGTCGTATGGCGATCGGCGAGGCTATAACCAATCTGGCTGCGGCCCGGATAAAATCACTCAATAAAATCAAAATATCTGCCAACTGGATGGCAGCGGCGGGTTTTCAAGGTGAAGACGCCGCGTTATTTGATACCGTTAAAACAGTCGGCATGGAATTATGCCCGGCACTGGGCATTGCCATACCGGTCGGTAAGGATTCATTGTCGATGAAAACCGTGTGGAAAGATAACACCGACGAAAAAGTCATGACGTCACCGTTATCGCTGGTTGTTACCGCATTTGCTCCCGTCATTGATGTCAGTAAAACCCTGACTCCCCAGATGCAGGATATTGAAGATAGCGTATTAATTTTAATTGATTTGGGTGCAGGTAAAAATCGTTTGGGTGCTTCGGTACTGGCGCAGGTTTATAACCAAATGGGTGATGACTGCCCCGATTTGGATGACCCGGAATTATTGAAAGACTTCTTTAATGCTATTCAATCACTCAATAGCCAAGGAAAATTGCTGTCCTATCATGACCGTTCAGACGGCGGCTTATTAACGACCGTAGCTGAAATGATGTTTGCCAGCCGATTGGGCGTTTCCTTGTCAATTGATGAACTGGGCGATAACGCTCTGTCTGCCTTGTTTAATGAAGAACTAGGCGCAGTAGTGCAAATCCATGCCAGCGATTGTGAGCAGGTAATTGATTTATTACAGCAATCAGGCCTAAAAAATTGTACTTTCGTTATAGGTAAAGTGCTAAAAGCACCACAATTAACCATCAATTTTAAAGATAATCCGGTTTATTCTGCCAGCCGTGCCGAATTGCAAACCATCTGGTCAGAAGTCAGTTACCGGATGCAGGCTTTGCGTGATAATCCTGATTGTGCGAAACAACAGTTTGATCGTATTACCGATGATAATGATCCCGGCTTAACAGCAACCTTAACGTTTGACGTTAATGAGGATATCACCGCACCGTTTGCATCAACGTTAAGACCCAAGGTTGCCATCTTGCGTGAACAAGGCGTCAATGGTCATGTAGAAATGGCAGCGGCGTTTGATCGGGCAGGTTTTACCAGCATTGATGTACACATGACTGATATTATTCATGGACGGGTAAGTTTGCGTGATTTTACCGGACTGGTTGCCTGCGGTGGTTTTTCTTATGGCGATGTACTCGGTGCGGGTGGTGGCTGGGCTAAATCCATTCTTTTTAATCCGCTCGCCAGAGCAGAATTTGCGGCATTTTTTCAACGCCCTGATACCTTTGGCCTGGGGGTCTGTAACGGTTGTCAGATGATGTCAGGCTTAAAAGAAATAATTCCTGGAGCCGAGCATTGGCCACGCTTTATGCGCAATACCTCGGAACAATTTGAAGCCAGAGTGGCAATGGTTGAAGTACAAAAATCACCGTCCATTTTATTGGTCGGTATGGAAGGTTCCAGAATGCCGGTTGCCATTGCCCATGGCGAAGGTCGCGCAGAGTTTATTGGCGATCCTCAGACAGCACTTGATGCACAAGCCGTCGCCTTGTGTTATGTTGACAACTATGGCGCAGTAACGACTGATTTTCCTGCCAATCCTAATGGCTCGCCTTTAGGCATAACCGGATTAACGACCAGTAATGGACGCTTTACTATTATGATGCCTCACCCCGAACGCTGCTTTAGAACACTGCAAAATTCATGGCATCCTGATAATTGGAGCGAGTATGGTGCGTGGATGCGGATGTTTAGAAATGCCAAGGTTTGGACGCAAAGCTTAAAATGAAACTAATAAGGGGCAAGTTGTTTTTAGCTTCGCCCCTTTTAAATCACAGGCAGGATGACAAATGCTTTTAACCTCTAATCGAAAGGTTCTTTACGGCTTGATTCTCATCGGCATTGTCATAATAATAACAATGCCTGATGTGATTATCGGATTATTATTTGGGGTAGTCCATTTTTTCTTTGAGTTACTATTTATCTCGTTTGAATGGCTTGAATCCCTATTGGATCATGTCGTCGAACACTTACTTCATACTGAACTCCACGAAACTCAAACCATTGTTTTCTATTTGCTGGTCGGCATTGCCGGAATACCGCTTTATTATCTCTGGATCACGCTGCGGCGGTTTTTTTATTGGTTAAAAAAAACGCTCCCGGTAATATGGACACAATGCAAAACTCACACAATTGTTTACTGGCAAGACTTGTCGTTAATCGACAAAGTAAAAGTACTTTTCATTACGGTGATCGTAATTTATTTAGCCTCTTTTATATTCATGTAATATAGAAAATCTGTTCATATAAACTGCACCCGACCTGCCCTACCACTATTTATTTCTCAGTCCACGGCATAATCGGAACAGTAGAGATACTATTTGCCGGTGCACCTTCAATCAATTTTCGACTAATAGCCACATAAATCAAGGTGTTACGGTTAGCATCAAACAAACGACTGACTTTGGTTTCTTTAAAAAACAGCGAGGTATCTTCGCTAAAGGCTGTTTCTTCTTTCGGCAACTTTCCATCAATAATAATGGGACCGACCTGACGGCAGGCAATAGAAAATTGCGAAGGATCTTCAGCGACGCCAAATGCCCCGGCAATACCCCCGGTACGAGCTTGGCTAATATGACAAGCAACGCCTTTTACCTTGGGATCATCAAAGGCCTGCACGCAGACTTTGTGATTTGATCCAATCAATTTCCACGATGTAGTAATACAGCCAATTTCTTCTGACTGCGCGGAAGGTGTCAAGAAAACAAGTAATAATGAGCTATACGTCAGTATTTTTTTCATAGAAATTTCCATCATATTTATTTTTAGTGGTTTGTTGGCATGCAGTTAAACAAGCTATCCAACGCTTTATCGCTTTCGGTATTAACCGTTATTACATTAATTTGTTCTTCAGCGGACAGAACTTCTGCCCATTGCAGTTGATGGAGTAATACATCAGTCGTCGCTTCTGAGGCATCATTTTGTCGTTGTTTTATACGCCGACATAACGCTTCTGTAGATGCCTTAAAATCAACAATAATAAATCGTACGCCACATTCTGCGGCAAGATTTTTAAATAAGTCGCGCTGATCAGCTTTAAGAAAAGCTGCATCAACAATGGCAGAGAAACCTGCTTTAATGACATTTTTTGCACAACCGGCAAGATGCAGATAAGTTTTATGTCCGGCCTCCCGGGTATAAAGCCCGCTATCAAGATCACTCCCGGTATCTGACTGTGCCTGATAGCCAAATAAGCGTTTACGTTCTATATCTGAACGTATTTGCAAAGCCCCCATTTTTTCGGCAAGCTGACCGGCATAAGTAGATTTACCGGAGCCTGAATAGCCATGAGTAATGATTAAAACCACCGGCTTTACCGTAGTAAATCGCTCGGCCAGAGTAACAAACTCAAGGTATTTTAAACAAGGCTGATTACAGACAGGATCATTTAATTGCTGGGCATTGCGCAACAATGAAACTTTGGCGCACACCAGCGCACGGTAAACCAGATAGTATCGCAATAAAGCCAGTCCCTGATAATCACCGGAATGTTGCAGATAATGGTTGAGTAATCGGTAAGCGTAACACTCATAGCCAACGTGCAGTAGATCAATCACCAGAAAAGCGAGCTCACTGATGACATCAATCCAGCGTAGCAGCGGATTAAACTCGATACAATCAAACAGCGTTACCTTGCCGTTGATAAGCGTCATGTTACTTAAATGCAAATCACCGTGACATTCGCGGATATAGCCTTGCCCCCTGCGTAGCTCCATTAATTCGGCTTTATCATGCCATTCATCATTACCCCAAGTCTCGATAACCTGGAGTTGCTGTTTTTGTTTTTCATCGACCAGCAAGGGCCTTATATGATCAAAATTCTCGTTAAACCAATGTTTGATACCTTCACTTTGACCATAGGGAGAGGCAATATCAGCTTTTTCGATAACATCATGAAAATCAGCAACAATACCGGTAATTTGATCGATTTCATTTACAGTTAATTGCCCACTTTCGGCAAGCTCACTTAAGGTAAATCCTGCGGGAAATTGAAGCATCTTAACGGCGTATTCAATAACCGCCCCTCTTCCTTCCATGGTTGGCTGATCGGGACTACCGGTTATTGCAACCACATCAAGATATAAATCGGGCGCCAATCGCCGGTTAAGGCGTATTTCTTCATGACAAAAAAACCGGCGTTTCTCTAACGTAGAAAAATCCAGAAAGCCAAAGTTAACCGGTTTCTTGATTTTATAGGCATATTTCCCGGTTAACAGCACCCAGGAAATATGTGTTTCAACCAGATTAAAAGCTGTTATTTTATGCTGATATGCACTGGCCTCAGACAAAGCCTTAATCAAGGCAATACTACTATCCAGTCGGGTTTTATTGTTATCCATATTAGCGTCAAACTATTGAAAATACTCAGTCAGATCATCATTAATAGCGTCAAGATCAAACTCTTCGGGATCAAACTCCCCGCCTAACCATTCCAGCGTATCTTCATACTCAGCATGTTTGGGATCTAAAACTATTGCAATAAGCTCTTCATACCCCCAGATACCACCACAATCTTCTGGTGGACAGGCACGCTTACCTTTAAGGCAAACAGGCAAGGCAATTTCAGTATCAAAAGGCAGTATTTTTTCGAGCAGTATTTTGTGTTCCCAGCTATCCCCAAAATCATATTCATAAATCAGGGAATCCTTTTCCTTTGTTAACAATTGCGCCAACGTGTATTGTGTCTCGTCTTCCGTTTCCAGATCATAATCTCCATCGGGGACACTATAAAATGTTTTATTGGCAATAAATTGGTGTAAATGACTGTTGGTCCAGCCCATTACAACCTGAATGACATCATGAAAGGCAGATAAACCTATATCACTGGCAACTAAAACAGTACGCCAAATGGGCGGTTTGGCACCCATCAATGAAATTTTTATTTGATAAATAACCCTTGATTGCTTCGTTGCCATTTTAATAACTCCGTCAAAATATAAATTTATTGATATTATTTACACAAGCATACTAAGGTGACTCCTAAAAGGGTTAAGTTTACCTGATACTTAATTTGTAAATAATTACCAACATTTAATGTTATGATTTTATTGCATTATTACTATAATAACAACAATATATCAATCTAATAATGTAAATAAAAAACTACATTTCTATAAAATTCTTTACAAAAAGTTATTAAGTAGCGTGTGCGTTAAATAATCCATGACTCATAGATGCATAAAATAAATTAGCAGCTAAACCCATCAATATTATTTATTATGAATTTATCTATTCTAAAAGGTCAGTTCGTCTGTTAATTTTTTCTTTAAAAGTTCCACACGTTCTTCAACAAAATCTGGAAAATCTTTAAGATCAAGCTTCTTTGGTAAATAATGCTTTTTCATTGATGGATTAGCTTCTAAAACCCAAACATTTAAGTCTTTTGCACCTTTAGATTTATTTTCATTCTCATCAAGCATTTGTAAATTAATAACTGAATTAAAGTAGCTTGGATCTGTATAGTATTCTCTATTATTATCGTCTAAAGTTACTCCTTTTGATTTTAGCTTCTTCTTATCAAAATGCGATAATGGATGACAATGGTCAAGATTAAAGTCTCTATTCTTATAATCGAGGTGTGGAAATAATAATGCTAATACCGCGAAAGCATATCTATTATCTTTACTTGTAAATAACAAGCTTTCAACAAACTCTTCATCAACCGAGATACTTTTATTAGTTTTGGAAAGCCTTAATGCTATTTGTTTAGCAGGAAAAATATCAATCCCTTTTACTAATTCTTTTTTAATAGTATCCCTGATTGTTTTTAAAACTCCCTCTGCTTGCCCACCAAATATTTGATGTAATAAAACAACATGCAACCATCTCTTAATTATTGCTCTATCATTTTTATATGCTGTTTTTTTACAAAAATTATTCACTCTCCCATTTTTATAAAGATAATAAACAATTGGAAGCACAGAATTCAACGAAGTTAGTGTCTTAGTTGTATATCCAAAGTCCGTTACTAACTGAAAAGATTCTTTAATTGCACTTTTAATTTCATTCCAGTTAGTTTCAAATTCTTTTGCATTTTTTACACTAAAGTTATCAACTCGAAACTTAATATCATCATTGTATAAAACCAAATATGTTCTCAAAATAAAATCTTTGTTAACCAAAAATCCAAATTCTTTGATTAGTTCATCAACAAGCCCATTAATTTCTTTCTTAGCATCTAAATTCATCCAACCTGAAATCGTTGTTGACATAACTAAATCAGAGTAACTTAGTGTTACGCCTCCTGAATTAATGCGTATAAAAATATTTAATGCTCTCGTGTAATCTGCGCTCTGCTCAAGATAGTAATGTATTAATTTTTCGATATGTACCATATCATGAAGTCTGCTTAAAATTTCTAGCGACTCACCATTTTCTATATTATTTTTTTTACAATAACTATTTAGTTGAGATAGCCCTCTGATATCTAATATTTCGCTAATCTTAAACCATTTTTTATTACTATTAACTTCGGCAGCTTCCTTTGGCTTAAGAAAAGAAAAATCATATTTTTTTTCATCGTCACTATCATCTAAATTATTTTTTTCATTTTTCTTGTAAAATAAATTTAAATAAAGG
This sequence comes from Methylobacter sp. S3L5C, assembly GCF_022788635.1. Classification (NCBI taxonomy): domain Bacteria; kingdom Pseudomonadati; phylum Pseudomonadota; class Gammaproteobacteria; order Methylococcales; family Methylococcaceae; genus Methylobacter; species Methylobacter sp. S3L5C. The sequence goes on from NZ_CP076024.1 coordinate 3,549,302, forward strand.
TATCTTGTTTGCACTGAGTATTCATTGTCATTCCAAGCAAGGTTATATCCGTGGTAGGCATATGAACCTTTTAATCCTAAGTATAATGCCGTAAGTCTTTGCTGCCCATCAAGAATAACTTCAAAGCTTGGAATACCTATTGTTGATATCTCTTCTGAACGTATTAAGTACCGCTCTCTATATTTTCTTAATATTCCATAAAATCTTTGATTTTGAGTATTTCTCCCATCAACACTCCAAAGAAGCATTGAGCCAATTGGATAACCCTGCATTAAAGAATCAAAGAGTTTTTCAATTTTACTATGCGTCCAAACAAAATCTCTTTGTATGGCAGGGAGTAAATATTGGTTGTAATCGATTTTTTGTAAAGCATCTGCAACAGACAGTGGAGGGAAAAATGACATTTTAAATTATATTATTATATTAGTTGAAAAATAAAAACGCTGTTAGCGCCGACTGAAACCGAGTTCTAGAGCGTTCTAGAGCATTAAAAATAACCCTACCCATATTTACTACCGACATTCCGTACCTTTGCACATTACGATTAGGGTAGTAAGCCGCTGCTGGCCATCTATGATATTTAGACGGAGGTCTTTCTCTCTGTCTTGTTGGTGCAGGATAATGCTACCCAGATAAAACGGATGAGAAGCTGGCTGCAAACCTGTTGCTGGTTTAAAGTATCTGCGCAGATCATCCAGCAAGCATTGAAGCTGAGATGCCCTCCAACGATAGGGGCGCTGATATTCTGGCAGGTGGAGAGAGCCCTGAATCTGCGCGCCATCACTGGCTATAATACTCGGTTCACCAGCAAACAACTCGGCCAGCGAACAGCTGGCAACAATAATACTCATCTCAACCTTTCCTTAAATCTTTGAATAGAGCGAATCAAGCAGCTTGAATCTTCGGAAAATATTCAACCTTTATGGTTTAAGTCCAACCGCTAGATCCCGGAAGGAGGCAAGCGCAGCTTCAAGGTGCTCAATGATTTCCTGCTGTAAAACATACGGAGGCGGCAGATCATCAAGATTGTCGAGAGTGTCATCCTTGTGCCAAAAAATATCCAGACTGGCTTTATCACGGGTTATTAATTCGCTATAGGTGAAGTATTTGAATCGTTCGGCTTCCTTACGCTCATGCCGATTTTCAGGGTTGTAGCAGGTTATAAAATCCCGCAAATCATCGAGCTTCAGGGTTTTTGTTTTCAGCGTGAAATGCTTGTTAGTGCGCAGGTCATATATCCACACACCTTTAGTATGCACCTTACCGTCTTTTGGTTTAGCGTCGAAAAACAGCACATTCGCCTTCACGCCTTGGGCATAAAATATGCCGGTGGGTAAACGCAGCAAGGTGTGTACGTCGCAGTTCTCCAGCAATTTTTTGCGAATTTTCTCGCCCGCTCCGCCTTCAAATAACACATTGTCCGGCAATACAACGGCGGCTTGGCCTGTGTCTTTGAGGATGGTGACGATGTGCTGCAGAAAGTTAAGCTGTTTGTTGGATGTGGTTTCCCAAAAATCCTGCCGCTCGTAAGTTAACGCGTCTTTGTCTTCCTCGCCTTCCTCATTGGTAATGGTCATGCTGCTCTTCTTACCGAATGGAGGATTCGCTAACACGTAATCGAAACGTTTACCCGGATCACCAATCAACGCATCGGCACGCTCCACGGAAGGCTCGCCATCGAGTTCGCCGATATTATGCAAAAACAAATTCATCAAACACATGCGCCGAGTGTTGGGCACGATTTCATTGCCTTGGAAAGTGTTATGCCGCAGAAACTCTTTTTGTTTTTTATCCAGCGTGTTGCCAGAGCGGGTTAACCAATTGTAAGCACCCAGAAAAAACCCGCCGGTACCGCAGGCAGGATCTGCAATTGATTTCATCGGTTCGGGACGCACGCATTCCACCATCGCCTGAATCAGTGCGCGCGGCGTAAAGTATTGGCCCGCACCGCTCTTGGTATCCTCGGCATTCTTTTGCAGCAAACCTTCGTACAAATCGCCCTTGGTATCGGCATCCATACCCACCCAGCTTTCAGCATCAATCATCTGCACCAGTCGAGATAACTTGGCCGGGTCTTGAATCTTGTTTTGCGCCTTGAAGAAGATTGCGCCCAACATACCCGGCCCAGTGCCTAGCTTGTGTAGTGTCGCTAGATAATGCGCTTCCAGCGGTTCACCCACCTTACTGCGTAAACTGGCCCAGTCATAACCTTCTGGAATATGGGTATCGCGGTTGTACGGTTCTTGCGCGTACTCATGCGCCATCTTCAAAAACAGTAAATAAGTAAGTTGCTCCAGATAGTCGCCATAGCCCACGCCGTCGTCGCGAAGAGTGTGACAAAAGTTCCAGACTTTCTGAATCAGGGTGCTTGTATTCATAGAAGTTCCTCTACCCAAGCTTTATCACGATGTGAGCCAATGGCTGACCTGAAAAAGCTTGAATATTCGTGATCGAGAGATAGATGTTCTTGCAAGTGCGTGATGATGACGGGCTGATTACCTACAAGGCGAATCAGGTCGTCCAACAAGCGCCAATCGTTTTTTTTGCTTTCAGGTATGTTCCATTCGTTAAAACCAAGCCGCTCAATCGTGTAGTACGCACGCTGGTATTCCCAAGTGCCAACAGGTGCAGCGAGCTTGATCTCACCATCTATAGTGTGTGCCAACAAAGCGCAATCGGCCTCAACACATGGATCAAGCAACCTGGGGATTTCAGCGGTAATTGGGCTCGCGGGGGCGTTGCAACGGCTGGTCTCGTTCTGGAGAGGAAATTCGTTGGCCTTGCCGTGCAATGTTGTAAGTTCGTCTTTCTCTGGCCGATTGCACCGTTGGCACGAAAGGCGGAAGTTCGACCACTCATACGCCAGCCAGAAGTAACCGTTATGCCCGACCAGCTTGACGCCATCCACCGTAATGCCGAGCTTAGGTCGGAAATGGTCTACATCAAAAACCGCACGGTTACTCTTCGCCTCGCAGTACCAACACTTATGTCCACTGGCGTTCGATAGCCACTTCTTGAGCAGCCCCCAACTGCCATTCTTCTTCAGATATTTTGACCGCTCTTCTTGCGTGACGAGTGCATTGACGACAGCAACCCTTGCTGGGTAAACCTTAATCCATCGCGCTGGCAGATTTGGTGGTAAAGGAATAATGACGAATCTCACCTACGATCCCCCTGCAAGCTGCTCAGCAGACTTTGCACTAAGGCATCTAAGGCCTTTTGCTTGTTTTCAGGCGTGACGATTGCACCGCCGATTTCGCCATCAGCCGCGAGATCGAATCTCGCCCGCAAATATTCCTGCTCCAGACGATCTCGTGAACCGAAATTGAAATCCAAGCCTTCCAGGCGCTGGCGAACTGCAACCAGCTCTTCTCGGTCGGTATCGCTCAATGTCGCTTGCGTGGAAAGCTGGTGCAATGAGAGCAGGTCAGTATTGGTGGCCTTGTCCAAGCTGGAGCCAAGACCAAACATATCGCTGGTAATGATACCAGCAAAGCCCATGCCCTTGGGGTCCATGGCAGGGTTTTCCGAATGCACTGTTCGAGCGCCGGAGTCTCGGTATAGGATTTGGACTTGCTCTTTGACAAGCTCAGCAATCGCCAAGGGATTGTGAGTCGTCAGAACAATATGGCTATTGTCCTCACCTTCGTTGTTTTGCCCCACAAAGGACTTCAAGTAGCTCAGGTAGTCAACGCACCAACGCGGATTCAAATGCGTATCCGGCTCATCCAGCAAAAACAGGCTTTCATCCTCGGCGGTGAAGCGCAGCAAGCCCAACACTGTCAATAACTGTTGCTCGCCTTCGCTGAGCTCACGGAACGTCACACTGCCGTCGTTTTTCTTGAGACGCACGCGGATGCGCACTTCTTCAATCAGCTCGGAGACATAGGTGCTCTCCAAATCTCGGAAGAACTGCGCCGGAGCCTGATTGCCCACCAAACGCCGTAACGCGGCAATGTCTTTCACGTATAGATATTTGAACTGCAGGGTTTTCTTGTTCCAGATCGATGTCGACACGCGGCGACTGATGTCAACCGGAGCCAAAGCAATGTCATAAAGGCGGGACAGGAAGTCGCGTACTACGCCCCGTGCATTCCAGAAACGCGGGTCGCCATCGGCAGCCTTTGATTTCCAGGGTGGTTGGCGCAGTACGAACAGCACCGATTCAATGCCTTCGTCCGGATCAAGACCCAAATGATCATCCAGGAAAGCCCGCACCATGTCCGACTGCTGGAATAAGAAGGCAAGCAGCACGAATTGACTGTGCACAGGCATTGCGTAAAACAGACGCTTTAGGCCGGGGTCTTCGCCATTGCGTAGCTTGCTATCGTATTTCTCCAAGTAAGGACGGAATATGTCGCGCATGCGTGTGCTTTCGCCTGAGTAGTAGCCGAAAACGTAGCGAGGCAGATACTTGCAATCGTCTTTTAAGAAATCAAGGAGATGGATGCGAGCTTTGTTTAATTTTTTCTTAACTTCAGAGTTAGCTTCAAACAAATAACCCAATGTTTCGTGTTGCTTAGTGTTTTTGATTTGCTCTATATCTTGTGCGTTGCCCACATAAAACTGAATGGGATCCGCTTTGCGATCCGGGTCAGAGCTAATGTAAACATGAAATAGGCTCTCACCCGTGCCTATGCGATAACTGAGCTCAAAGGCAAACGCTGGCATGCGCTTCATGGTAATTAAATCACGGAAGATGATGGCCAACGCCTCCAGCACGTTGGATTTGCCCGTGCCGTTCCATCCGATGACCACAGTCACCCAGTGATCCTGATCGAAGTCGATGGTGACGTTTTTCAGGTTCTTGAACTGGTGCGTCGGGCTATCTTTGGCGCTGCCAATGGTAAGTTTATCCAGGCGCATGGTCAGGTCGCCAACAGCTTCAGCCGATCGTGCAGTTTACGGCCTTGGGTGTCCGTAACCGCCTCTACCGCCAAACGACCCGCTTTATCCAGCATGCGCAGTTCGGCGTACAGCGCTTCAATTTGCTCGGTCTGAGCACCATCGGCCACACCGCAGCGACGAAATGCTTCTTGGGCTGTCACCCAATCGCCCGCCTCGCCGAGCACGTCAATTAATTTGCTCACCACGGCGGCGATCTCCTTTTGTTGTTTGGTTTTACGCACCTTCGGCTGCTTTTCGCGCTCAGCCCTTTCTGCACGAATACGCTCCAGCAACACGCTGGCTGGTTCTTCGTTGGGGGCTTGCGGCACCAACTGGCCGGAAAAAGCGGCTTTGAGGATGTTTTTGCGTTGGACGGCAGATTGTTTGAGGGAAAGCTCTACCGCATTCTCTTGGCGATTAAGGTTTTCAATCTGCAATTCGAGTTGACTCAATAGCTCTCTTTGTTCTGATGCAGGGCCTAAGGGAACAGGAAACATCCGCAACATAGTCATGTTAATTGATGCCAAGTTGGTCGTTTGCTTGCCTGCGTTTTGGAACCACAATTTGCCGAAAGTATTGCCATGATGCGAGATCAGCTCTGGCAATACCTCTGGCAAATACAGGCGCATGCGGAATACGTGGTTTTGGTGAATGCAATTGGCAACTTCATCACTCCACACCCAGCCACGTCCAAGCTTGTCTCGATCACCACCTTCGTTAAACAGCACATCACCGGCTTGTAATGTTAATTCCGCAATGTCGCGCTCAGTGGCCAAAATGGTCTTTATTTCGGAAAGATCGAGAAAGCCGCGCTGCACGTTGGCCACCCGTAAATACGGTACTTCGCGAACCTGGACATCAGGGTTGCGTTTTGTTCCTTTAGCAACGCCTGATGCAATTTCACCTAGCATATCCAAGCTCGTCCAAACCCACCCCTCCGGCAATTCCGACAAATCGCTAGTATCAGGGTTGGCCGGCTCGGGGTATTTGCTTTGCCAGCCTTTAGGCGGAGCTTTACCTTGTTCTTTAAATTTTGCTAATTGCTTGGCTTCCCAGAAGATTCGGCGCTCGGTGAGGATGCGTTCCAGCAATACAGTGCCGGTTTCTTCAGGTTGGTTTGTTGTACGCCACTCGGAAGTCAGCTCACCTTCCACTGCTGCTTTCAGCAGCGATTGCCGATACTGCACCAACTTCTTCTGTGCGGCCTTGAGTTCGCCCACCCCGGCGTCGAGATCGGACAGCATTTCTTCGAGTTTTTCGACGATGCGAGTTTGCTCAGCCGCAGGCGGCAAGGCCAGAAATTCTTTGCGTAAGTGCTGGTAATGGCGACCATACCCACGATTCTCAAGATCAATAGTTCCGAGCTGTAGATACGCAAACATCGGGTCCCAAAGCGCAGTCGGGGCAAATAGCTTGACTCCATCCGCTCCAACAGCAAACGGAAATTTCACGAACTTGAAACGGCGGGTGTGGTCACCAAAAACGATCACCGGAACTGGTGAATTAACTTTCGCATTCAAGTCATTGGTATATCCACCGATCAGACCTTCACCTTGATCAACTACAGGTAGTTCGCCTGCTGGTAAATAGTCTTTCTGTTTAATGCGAAATCCACGATCCGAGATGAGTTCAACGGCTTCATCAAAGCCAATCTGCAACCAAGAACTAGGTAAACCCCTCACGCCACCAACTCCTCATTCATCTCTGTCATCAATTCATCCAGTTGTTTGCCAAACACCGTCCAAACCTTCTGCAACCCGCCTTTATCCGCAAACTCGGCATAGTCGAAATCATCACGACTGATACTGCAACTACTGGCTATGTGGTCTTTGATCATCCGTAGCCATTCGGTTTGTTCGGCACTAAATGCCGTGGTGCGCCGGGCATTGTGGCGGAAGATCCATTCTTGAAAGCGTTTATCGACCTGTTCGCTAAAGGGTTTGAGTTCGGTATCTAGGCCGATGGCAAAGCGCAGCAGTGCGATCAGGTCGGTCAATTGGCGCTTACTGTTTGCACCTTTCACTTGGCTGGTTTGCACTCGGGCATAGGCGCTCCACAGCCGTTCGGTGGTCAGCATCAGCGGCGGGCGGCTTAAGGCATCGTGCAATTCATCGATCATTTCAAAGGTTAGCGTGCGGCGTTGGTAAGGTTGTTGGTAAAAGAAACTTAAGGCTTCGATTTCTTGCTTGTGCTGGTTGATGTAATCGGTGAAGGTCTGAATAATTTTTTGTGCCTGCGCTTCGGCTTGCTCGCTGTAGCCGGAAAAGGTGACTTGATCGAGATTAAGGTGGTCGATCAATTGTTCACGTTCGCGGCGAGCGGATTCGATTTGCTCGCGCAGTTCGGGTTTATCAAACGGCTCGCAGGCTGCGGCAACGCGCTGGGCACGGGCGGCGCTGATTTCATCTTCGGTAAGCGAGTCATCGCTACGGGTAATGCCTTGGGCTTTTGCTGTCGACAGAGCGGCTTCGATGATTTTGTCGGGGTCAATTGCGGTAATCAGCCGCTTGGCAAGTTCGCTGACGGGAATGCCGCCGGACACTTTTTCGATGCGGGCCTGAGCTTTGTCGTCCAATTGTTTGGATAAACGCAGCAAACGATTGGCAAGACTTAATACGGTGTCGTCGTCGCGGTGGCCGATGGCGATGCCTTGCAGTAAATCTTTAAGGGCGACACCGGGTTTTTTCTCCAGCGGGCGGGATTCGGTTTTAAGCGACTTCTCCACGCCAACGGCATCAATCAGCACGAAGCGGGTTTTGGCGCTATCGGCGCTATTGCTGACACGTTTTAAGTCGTCAAAGCCCAAGCTGCGGACGCCGCGACCTTTCATTTGTTCATAGTAGCCTTTGCTGCGCACATCGCGCATGAACAGCAGCACTTCCAGCGGTTTAACGTCGGTACCGGTCGCGATCATGTCAACGGTGACGGCAATGCGCGGATTGTAGTCGTTGCGGAAGCTGCTGAGAATGCTGTCCGGGTCTTCTTCGGCTTTATAAGTGACCTTTTTACAGAAGGCGTTACCCTGACCGTAAACTTCGCGCAAGATATTGATAATGTCGTCAGCATGGCTGTCGGTCTTGGCAAAGATCAGTGTTTTTGGAGTTTCCTTGCGGCTGGGGAAAATTTGGTTTTCCACCGCTGTTTTCATGGCCTGGATCACTTGCCGAATCTGGCTAATGTTGACGACGGAGCGGTCCAACTCTTTGCCGGTGTAGAGCGCGTCTTCTTCGGTTTCAGCCCATCGTTTTTTGCGCGTTTGACGGTCGCGGTGATCAACCCATTCTTTGGCTTTAAGTATCGAACCTTTTTGGGTAATTTCAGTTTCAATCTCGAAGACATCGTAACCCACGTTAACACCGTCGGCCACAGATTGCTCATAGGTGTATTCGGCAACAATGTTTTCGTTAAAGAAGCCGAAGGTGCGTTTGTCCGGCGTGGCTGTCAGGCCAATAAGGTAGGCATCGAAGTAGTCAAGCACCTGCTTCCACAGGTTGTAGATGGAGCGATGACACTCGTCGATGATAATGAAGTCAAAGGTTTCGACTGGAATGACTGATGTATAACGCACTAGCTTGGCTTGTTTCGAAGTTTGCTGAAGCTCGTTAAGCGAGACATCTTCAGCTGAATCGTCAATGGGTTCACCAGACAATATCGAATACATACGCTGGATGGTGGAAATGCAAACCTGCGAATGGGGATCAATGGTCGAAGATGCCAGACGCTGCACATTATAGAGCTCGGTAAATTTTCGTCCGTCGTCAGGCGGCGAGTAGGCCATGAATTCCTGATGCGCTTGCTTGCCGAGGTTACGAGTATCAACCAGGAACAATACACGTTTGGCTCCGCCGAACTTTAGCAAGCGATAGACCGAGGTAATGGCGGTAAAGGTTTTGCCTGCGCCGGTGGCCATGTGTACGAGGGCGCGGGGCTTGTTTTGTGCAAGAGATTTTTCCAGTCCGGTAACAGCACTGACCTGACAGTCGCGCAGGTTGCGCTCGGGTAACACAGGCATCTGCTCGGCCAGTCGGCGGCGCAGAGTTTCTGGCTGAGCCAACCATAAGCTCAGTTGTTCCGGCTTAAAGAAGTGGAACAACTCGCGTGAGCGGGGTATGGGGTCGCGGCCATTGGTAAAACGGATGATCTGGCCGGTACTTTCGAACAGAAAAGGCAGCGGAGTGGTTTGCACTCGCCACTTCAGGGTAGCGTTGGCGTAACGCTCGGTCTGTCTTTCTGTCACGGTAAGGTTCTCACCAGCTTCATCACGCTTGGCTTCGATCACTCCCACGGCTTCTCGATTGACGAACAGCACGTAGTCCGCCGGTCCAGTGTCAGTGGGATATTCACGCACCGCAACGCCTTGGCCTGCACCCAAGTTGATTTGCTTCATATCCTGAATTGTCCAGCCCGCCCGTTCGAGTTTCTGGTCGATCAGTTGCCGTGCTTTGACTTCCGGGGGCATGCTGGTTTGTCCTTGCTCAATTTCCACTTATTTAATTTATTCCGCTTGTCTTGAGCAAAAAACACAACTTTTATTATTAATGCAAAACGAGTCAAATGCATCAAAACTTAGCTCATTATTTGATGCTCATCTGGGAGATAAGCCGCTTTTTTATCCATATTAAGCTAGTAGGCTATAACGAACGACATCTAAATTTCCATAGTAAAACAACATTATACTGGTTTTCTGTGGTCAATTGATATTAAATGAACATCGTCCAAGTATGTTCCATTTCTGTTTGGAAAATTCATTGCCATTGCTAGTCTGCCAGTTGATGATGAGTTTTCGTAGGATATACGATGAAGTATTACGGAACTGTTTTAGCGAGCTGTTGTGTCAGTAGATTCGTTCTATTTCTATTTTTGTGACCATATATTTATTCTGTTCTTTCTCGATCAATCCTTGGCAAAGGTTCATTCAATTGATTCTCCTTCATGCCATATTTGTAAGCATTGTATTGCCAAATCACAAATTGTTCTAATAATGCCGAGTTTTTCTGCTTGAGGCTTTCTATTTCGCTTTGCTGCCTTGCAATTCGATCACCAGCCATAGTTAAACTACTAGGCTTGGGTGTAACAACCCCCTGTACTTTAAGAGTTGCTTTCCTGGAACTATAAGCCTCTTTTATCAGCTTATTGGCATTGAGAGATTGCCGAGTCGGGTTTTTACCTATAATGGGCTCAGATGCTTCGCAAATACTCTCCCAAGTCAGCTTTTCGTCCTTCCAGGCATAGATAATACTGATAATTGCTTCTACATCAGTCTGTGTTAAATGCTTAGCCAAGTCCACCTCCCAAAAGTTTCGCCATATCATCTAAAAGATTGGTATCGTCAGAATTTTTTAACGCAATTATTGCTTGCTTTGACTCAATGGCACGACGTAGTGGACTAAACGATTTATCATTACGTAATTTAATTTGCGCACCGTCATCTACATCTGGATGCTCTAGTATGGAAACCAGTTCTAGCAAACGCTCAAAGGTATTTTTATGATATTCGTACCAACGATCTGCTCCTGACAGCCCTTCCTTTAACGCATTTTCTGCCGCCTGAAACAGCTGCTCAACTTTATTTAGTCGCGCTTTGATCCGTATAAGTTTTTCATTCTCGCCCTTTATGCAGACTTGCTCATGGCAATTTAGACAATCCCTGTATTTTTCACAAGGAGTCATGGTGAAATCATGGACGCATACACCAAACTCCGTAACATGAACGGCACCTTTTTCCATGGTGTTGAATTCCTGAATGGTAATTGGCAGGAACTTGTCAATTTCACCCGATGGCCCGAACAGCGTCAGCGATGTGTCCAGCGCCTCAGCTTTGGCTACCATCTCGTACTCGCTCATGTGATTATAGGTACGGTTCTGCTTTTGATCCGCACGCCCCGACCATTTGGCAATTTCTAGCTGCGACAAGCCACCACGTTGGGCAAAAGTATTGAGCAAATGACGCGCTTGATGTGAGTTCAGCTTGATTTGCTTTCCATCAGCGGCAAGATAGCCGTGTCTATCGAAAATACTCTGATGTGTACTACTTTTTAGGCTTTCTCTGGGAGACAAGTCATTGTTAACAACATTATGAGTAGGAGCCCAAAGAATTACTGGACTAACTCCACGGCCTGTGCCGATTAAATTTCTTCGCATACAGAATAAAGCATTGCTATACTTAATTTTTCTCTCCCGATTTATCCAAGGAAATCCTTCCGGTTGCCTTGAAAGTACATATTTCCAAAGACTCTTGAGAGTATGCACACCATCTTTCTGTTCCAATCCAAAATTGTTTAATGACGTACGACACTCCTTTGATGTGCCATTGGCTTGACCTAACGCTTGGCAAGCCTCCTTCATCGTAAGTGGATAATCATCGTCCAACTTTGGGCAGCACTCATGCCGATAAAATTTATCAGGATTTGTCTCAATCCACTTAGCAAGCTTTCTCGATTCCTCAGTTAATTTCATTAGCCGCTTGATCGCTTCTTTGGCAATACCTACCATTTCCGTTGGAATCCATTTTATATCGCCACCAAATCCCTTTCCTGCGTAAAAACGCCACCCGTAGCGCGACACGCCCTTAGAATCAAACTCTTCCACCTCACAGTCAACGGGCAGTTCCAGCACCTCTGTAATGCGGGATGGGGCGCACATTAGCATTGCGAACGCACAAGAAGTAAAAATATCTTTTGGTTCTGTTGAATCGGCGGCAAAGATTTCTGCCATCGCTATTAGCGCTTCTTCAGAGGGTAACTTTTTTTCTCGCCGGGCTTTGGCTTTTTGTCCTGTTTGAGTTATATCGGTTTTACGTGCTATAGGATTTCTCCACCCGCCTAGATCCGCTGCAATCAGCTTTTTTGAAGTAACAAACTTAGCGAGTCGTTCCAACTCTCTGCCCCCATGATAATCAGCACCACTTAAGTAGCAGGCTCTCATGAGCTGCGATGCATTATCTAAAATGGGTATGGAAAGATTGTGAATGCTTGCAAGGACGCTACTTTGAAGCAATGCGGCTTCAATCGTCCGAAGTGCTTTCAGCTCGTTTTTAGCACCAGTTGGCTTATGTCCTTGTTGATACCGGAAGTAGGCTTTTGCAAAATCAATAAAATCATCATCCAATTTGTCGGCTTCATCTTTAGTGCGTGAATTAGCACCAGACTTGGTAAAGTTTCCAGCTTTAGGCCACCTCCAAGCATCCCAATCCAGATCATTACCAAAAACCGTTAGATCAGTTTCGCATTTGCTGATGAATTCCAGCAAATTACGTTCGGCATCAATTTCCGATTTCGGTTTAAAATGAAATAGTTCAGCCATTTGCTAACTCATCCCTTCGTATAGCGCATCGCTGTATCACATCGGCAATAGCAAGAATGCTACGATCATTGACGGCAGCTATTTGTTTGTCTCCAGTAAGCTCCAGTAGTCTTTCCCTTTCTGAGATTAATTCTTCGTAGGCGATTTCATGAGGGCCATCCAGCCATGGCTGGAAGTGCATACAGGTATAACAAGTAATTGGAATGCTTGCCCCACAAAATCCGTAACTCCCGCAAGACCCCAAGCCTTTTCCATCAACTTTAATGCGGCTATTGAGGTCGTTACCTCTTTTAGCATCAGCTTCCGAATCAACAAGCACACCTGCAAAAGCTTGCGCGTAGGGGGCAAGGTAATGCCCAACAGCCTGATCCAGCTTTTCAACATGCTCAGGTATATTTTTGATATACACGCCGGCATTTTGTGTATCAGAATGATCAAGCAGTTCTGCAATAACCATTTCGCCAAAACCTTCTCTCGCGGCTCTGGTGCCTGTGGTATAGCGAAACCTAACGGGTGTAATATTCAGTAATTCCCCTGTACGTTCAGAATATATTCTTGCTTCATCGGCAATGTGCTTGCAGACCTCTGAAACTTTCACTGACTGAATATGCAACAGATCAGTCTTCAGGGAATCCCTTAGCTGACGTGGAGAGTTAATTTTTGAAATCTCGCTCATGTCAGGAAATAGCGGCAATTCAACCCTATCCATCTCCTGCAACTTAAAACCAAGCACCTTCTCGACTGACTGAACTACATGCACTGTTTGTGCATTCAGTATCGCCCAGAGCTCTTGGGTAATGGCGAACTGCTTAAACTGGCCTCGAAATTCTGTAGCCCGCTGCTTTGCCCTTGGCATATTCAACAAATAAAAAGGTTCGCTCTTTTTGTTTGAACCGTTCAGGACGTCTTTTAACCGCAAATGAGAAATTTGGATTGGGCGACGGCCAGTATTGCTAATCGCCAGTCCCAAGGCTAAGTCTGTTAGCGTAATTGTATCCCTTTCATAGGCTTGTATCGCGCCTTCATTAAATGCTTGTAGTTCAATGTCACTTAGAGGGCCTCTGACTGGATCAAGTCGCTTTATGACATCCCCTTTGATGTTTCCCTTGATAGTCCAGTCATCCAATAAATCGATAACATCATCAGATATTCCTTCATACCCAAGGTCATACCATTTTCTTAGGAAACCACGAATTGTACCTAAATACCATTCGGTATCTCTTGTAAGTTTAGCTCTGTAGTTAATTAATACCGTATCAGTGACAACTGATGCTTCCGTAATTCTGAGCATGTGTAAAAAATATATATTTATATTTCCTGTATGTGAAGCTGATAGATTGGACGCATAATAAGTCAACACCTTTATATAGCTTTTTGCTATTGAATTTTCTAGCAAGCAACGAACTGAACTTACATGGGCTTTTGTGTTTTTATCTAACCGCCAATAATCATCATCTGGACAAAATAAATACCCTGCTTTAGAGAAAACTTGTTCTCTTGCAATGGTAATCTGCTTTTTATTTTCACTTTTCATTACTTACCCCTTCAGGCACTCGAACCATTCCTTCCTGTAACTTCAGCGCCGCTTCATTTGCCTTCTTTTTCACAAAGCGCTTGTTATAGTGTATTGCTGATCCAGAGCCTTCCTTCCAACCCATAATATATGATCGCATTTTTTCTTGCTCTTCTTGGCTAGGAGGGTTATCCATTGAGTCCATTCGAATGGAAAATGCCTCATTCCATGTATGGCGTAATTGGTGGCCTGTGAGATTAAATAATGTGGGTGATGCTGTTCGTACAACCTCGATTACTTTTTTATAACCTGATTTTGAAAGAGGTTGACCTTGCGTTGGACCAGACTTATGGGTCACAAACAGAAAATCATTCTTGGTCGAATTAGGAATAATCTTCCTGCCATTAAGAATATAGTGATGAATTTCTTGTACTAAGGTATCTTTCATAGGAAGGCGACGATCCAGCGTTTTCACCAAAGGCTGATTTGTTCTAGGATCATCTTTTTCGTCTGCCCTCCTGACAACGACTAGCTGGTTTTTACCAAAGTCAATGTCACGAATCCGAATATTCAAAAGCTCACCACCCCGTAAACCAAGGTAATAAAGCATCAAAAAGATTAACCGGTTTCTGATTCTGACTGACTCATCTGCAAATGGATTAAGTTCTGAGCCGGGTCTGAACATTTCAAAAAGTAAATCCAGTTGTTTTTCATCCAAACCTTTCTCATCGCGCTCCATATTGCGATTCTTTTTTATGGGTCTTCTGGCTTTCAGACCTTTTTCCATTTTATCGATTTGCAATACGGTTAACCGATCCTTACTGCTGCCAAAAATTTGTTCGGCCAACCACTTGGTATATTGGGCGATAACAGTCAGTCTTACATATTCTGTTTGAGAGCTAACCTTCTCATTAAACTCCCGCAACTCTGAAAGGGTAAATATTCCGTTACTATTTTCTTTAGTCGTTTGGGTGCTAAATTTTATCTGGCAAAAATCTCTAAGCGCATCAAGTTCATGCTCCTTGAATAACTCTCCCTTTTGAAATCGATTTTCAATGTTCTCACCCCGTTCCTCCAGGTATCTCAACAAAACAGAAACCCCACCCAAACTAGATTCCATTGATGAATAAGACAGCGATCTATTACGCGACTGAGTAGTAATAAACAGATTAGGATAGAACAATGGCAAACCCGTAAGATTATCCACTAACAGGCAATATCGCTCCCCTGACACCATAACAAACGTTTTTATAACGCTCTTCATTATCTGTATTACTCATAAAATTTACATTAGATATATGGTATCACATAACTGATAAATATCAAATGAAAACTTTACAAAAAAAATCCCTATGGAAACAAAAAAGCCTCTTATAACAGAGGCTTATCTACATTCTTTACATAATGATATTAAGGTGTCCGTTAAAAGGGTATATCGTCATCAAAATCATCATAATTAGGGAGCGGAGGAGTCGATCCCGGATTATTTTGCTGTGCGGGTTGCTGAGGCTGGTATGCAGGTTTGGATGATGGTGCAGAATGCCCGCCCATCTGTGCTTGATCACCGCCAAAATTGCTGGTACCGCCACTACGACTGTCCAACATGTGCATTTCTGTGGCAATTATTTCGGTAGTATAGCGATCCAGTCCATCCTGCCCTTGCCATTTTCGCGTTTGCAAACGCCCTTCTACATAAAGCTGACTGCCTTTTTTTAAGTATTCACCGGCAATTTCAGCCAAACGGTTAAAAAAGACCACTCTATGCCATTCAGTAGATTCTTTTTTCTCGCCTGATTGTTTATCCTTCCACCTAAAATTAGTCGCCAAGGTTATGTTCGCTACAGCACCACCCGTTGGCATATAACGGACTTCAGGATCAGCACCCAACCGGCCAATTAACGTTACTTTATTAAGCATATATTCTCCTAAATTTTTAGTCTATTTATTAAAACGACTATTTGTCATTAAACTGTTAGCAGCCATTAAAAAATTTCTTTTTTCAGCGTATGTAATTTTGGTAAAAACTCATGGACCTATTATTTTAACGGTACATTCATGCTGATTATTCTGTAAAAGAAGGCTTGTTTTCAATTGTTAAAACTTAACCTTTTACTATCCGCTTAAAAATATTACCAACCTGAATATTTATCTTTATGTCGTCTATAGTACCCGAACATACTCTTTTTTCTTAAAAAAATTACACATTCAAGGACCCTTTCCAGCAGTTATTTTCCTCTTTACACTGAGTGACAAAATACTCAGCCCCTAAAATCTGATAAGATGGTGCAATTAACTCATACGCAAACACATTCAATGGCGCTTAAGTCAACCATCTATAAAGCCGACTGTCAGATAGCCAACATTGACAACGGTTATTACCAGCCACATAACCTGACCATCGCACTGCATCCCTCCGAAACTGAAGAGCGCATGATGGTGCGTTTGCTTGCTTTCGTAGCCAATGCCCATGAATACCTGCAATTTTCCAAAGGCATGAGTACTGATGATGAACCGGATCTTTGGCAGAAAAGCCTGACCGATGATATTGAACTATGGATAGATGTCGGTATGCCCGATGAAAAACGCATACGCAAGGCCTGCAGTCGGGCTGATAAAGTCATCATATACAGCTATGGCGGACGTAATAGCGTTTGGTGGAAACAAATTCAACCAAAACTGGAACGCTTTAATAATTTAACAGTCGTAAACCTGCCTAAATCGGCAACTGATCAGCTTGGCTTGTTAATAAAACGGGTCATGCAATTACAAATCAGCCTTCAGGATGGACAAATTTGGGTCAGTGACGATCAACAAACCGCTCACATCGTGCCTGAAATATGGCTTAATTATTAGCCTTGGTAACATGCACGACATACTTAAGTATTATTATCCACGCAACCCTCGCCAACAAAAGAGGGAGTAAGACGTTTAGTGTGACATACCTTTCTTAACCCTGCTTTTTTTACCTTTACCCTTGAGAACAATACCTTGATTTCTACAGCTAACATCACCATGCAGTTTGGGGCCAAACCCCTGTTTGAAAACGTCTCTGTCAAATTTGGCGACGGCAACCGTTACGGCCTGATCGGCGCAAATGGTTGCGGCAAGTCAACCTTTATGAAAATTTTGAGCGGCGATTTAGAGCCCTCAGCTGGCAACGTCAGCACCAGTCCCAATGAGCGACTCGGTAATTTACGTCAGGATCAATTTGCTTTTGAAGACTACCGGGTGTTGGACGTAGTACTGATGGGGCATGCGGAAATGTGGGCTGCCATGTCTGAACGTGACGCCATCTACGCCAATCTGGAAGCTTCCGAAGATGATTATATGCATGCCGCCGAACTTGAATCGGTGTTTGCAGAATACAACGGCTACACCGCCGAATCCCGCGCAGGTGAAATACTGCTGGGACTGGATATTCCACTGGAACAACATACCGGTTTAATGAGTGCAGTTGCTCCCGGCTGGAAATTGCGGGTATTGTTAGCCCAGGCCTTGTTTTCCAATCCCGATATCATGTTGCTGGATGAGCCGACCAACAACCTGGACATCAACACCATTCGCTGGCTTGAAGACATACTGAATCAGCGTAATTGCACCATGGTTATCATCTCGCATGATCGTCACTTTTTAAATAGTGTCTGTACGCACATGGCAGATATGGATTATGGTGAACTGCGTGTTTATCCCGGTAATTATGACGATTACATGATAGCAGTTACCGAAGTTCGTGAGCGCTTACTGTCTGGAAACGCCAAGAAAAAAATTCAGATAGCCGAACTGCAAACCTTTGTCAGTCGCTTCTCGGCCAATGCTTCCAAAGCCAAACAGGCCACTTCACGTGCCAAACAATTAGATAAAATCAAACTGGATGAAGTTAAACCGTCCAGTCGGGTTAATCCCTTTCTACGCTTTGAGCAAACTAAAAAATTGCATCGTTTGGCGCTGGAAGTTGAAAACCTCAGTAAAGGTTACGGTGAAGAGCCTTTATTTAAAAAGTTAAATTTAATGATTCCTGTTGGTGAGCGCGTTGCTGTTATTGGCCCCAATGGTATTGGTAAATCAACTTTATTGCGCACGCTGGTCGGTGAATTAGTCCCTGATGCCGGTGAGGTTAAATGGTCAGAAAACTCGGAAGTGGGTTATTTTGCCCAGGATCATTCCGAAGATTTTGCCGAAGATGCCACATTAATTGAGTGGATGAGTCAATGGCGAAAAGAATCTGACGATGATCAAGCCCTGCGCGGTACTTTGGGACGTTTATTATTTAGTGCCGACGACATCAATAAATCGGTTAAAGTCATCTCAGGTGGCGAACAAGGACGTATGATGTTTGGCAAGCTGATACTGCAAAAAAACAACATTATGGTGATGGATGAGCCCACTAACCATCTTGATATGGAATCTATTGAGTCGTTAAATACTGCCCTGGAAAACTACCCAGGCACCTTGATTTTTGTCAGCCATGACCGTGAGTTTGTTTCTTCACTGGCGACGCGCATTATCGAACTAACGCCTAATGGCATCGTTGATTTTGCCGGCAATTATGAAGACTATTTAAATAGCCAGGCGTAAGAAAACCTCCAAAATCTGTAGGGTGTGCCGCGCGCTAAAGGTACTATAAGATACGCGCTCACAGTACACCCTATGCCCTGCATCATATTAGTTGATAACCAATAGTTTCATATTCTTTTGGTTTTGATGCATCAACTGATGTCTCCAAGATGATAGACTACATAAAAAACAGACCCCAATATTTATGGATGGCTATTGGGAGTTTTCGTCAATCACCACAATTCCTGTTTATCCCTTATGACTTCTCAAACGATAATGTCCAAACTCGATGATTTAATTTTCGATAATCGCTTTATCCGTGAATTACCGGCAGATGAAGAAACCATCAATAATCGCCGCCAAGTCATTGGTGCTTGTTACTCCCGGGTAAAACCAACTCCAGTTGTAAATCCGCAAAGAGTGGCATATTCAAGAGAAGTTGCTGAACTATTGGATTTGACTACCGATGCTTGCGAAGCGGATGATTTTACCCAAGCCTTTGCCGGTAATAGCCTGATAGCAGGCATGGATCCCTATGCAACTTGCTACGGCGGCCATCAGTTTGGTAACTGGGCAGGTCAACTCGGCGATGGCCGTGCCATTAATCTGGGCGAAATCGTCAATAAAAAAGGCGAGCGCTGGGCCATACAACTTAAAGGCGCAGGGCCTACACCCTACTCCAGAACAGCCGATGGTTTGGCGGTGTTACGCTCATCCGTACGCGAGTTTTTATGTAGCGAAGCCATGTATCATTTGGGAGTGCCTACCACACGGGCATTAAGCCTGATGTTAACGGGTGAAAATGTTATTCGGGATATGTTTTACGACGGCAACCCCAAAGCGGAACCAGGGGCTGTGGTTTGTCGGGTAGCGCCTTCATTTACCCGCTTTGGCAATTTTCAAATTTTAACGGCTCGCCGCGATATTGCTTTGCTGAAAAAACTGGTCGATTACACCATACGCACTGATTTTCCTCATTTGGGAGAACCTTCACCAGCAGTCTATATGACCTGGTTTACCGAAGTCTGCAGAAGAACCGCAGAAATGATTGTCCATTGGCAACGCGTCGGCTTTGTTCATGGCGTCATGAATACTGACAACATGTCAATACTGGGTCTTACCATTGATTATGGCCCCTATGGCTGGCTGGAAAATTACGATCCCAACTGGACGCCTAACACAACCGATGCCGAACAGCGCCGTTATCGTTTTGGTAATCAGCCGCAAATCGCTTTCTGGAATCTGGGGCAATTGGCTAATGCTATTTATCCATTGATTGAACAAGTAGAGCCTTTCCAGGAAGCCTTGGCTGTTTACACGGAAACCTTTGAACAGGGCTGGCAAGCCATGATGGCAGGCAAACTTGGTCTTAATGCCTTTAACAAGCCAACAGACGATGACTTATGCACAGAATTAATTGTTCTATTGCAACTCGTAGAAACCGACATGACTATTTTTTATCGTCAGTTGGCCAAGGTAGCCATCAATCCAGAGCCGCTATCAACTGAGTTTGATTATGATGCAGCGCTTAATCTTTTGGCTGCCGCTTATTACGTTCCAGAACAAATAACGCCGGAATATAAAACCCGTTTAACTATTTGGTTAAAACACTATAGTCAACGAGTACAAAATGACTGTACGCCTGATACAAAAAGACAACAGCAAATGAATGCTGTTAATCCTAAATATGTACTGCGAAACTACCTTGCCCAGCTTGCCATTGACAAAGCAGAGCAAGGTGACTTTGCCATGGTTAATGAGTTATTGGAATTATTGCGCCAACCTTATGACGAACAGCCAGACAAAGAAAAATTTGCTGCCAAGCGCCCCGATTGGGCTCGGCAACGAGCGGGCTGTTCAATGCTATCGTGCAGTTCTTAAAGCAATAGTGCCACTTTTGATTCAAAAAGGCGATCATCATGGCTATTGCAACTACATTAAAAATAGCGGTGTTTTTGTTATAGCCGTTTCTTATGCTATTTTTATATTTTTTGGCAGTAAAGTTAGTCGGCTTCGATACTTTGAAAAATTCTATGCCCTGGATATTTAGCTGCCAGATCTGCATCCCAACAAAAGTCAACTTGAAAAAGCCATGACCGGCATATTATTGTTCAGGCAGAACGGAATCAACTTCAAAATCAAAATAATTAATAGCGCCAATAATCGGTGTGCGCGGATTTAAGGATAACTTGACCGACACTTTATTAAGTAAAGCGCCCAGACGGCCTTTCGCTTTAAACGCCTGTATAAATTGTCCATTTTGTAGTGCCTGTAATATTTTCGGTGCTATGCCGCCACCGATATAAACCCCGCCCGTAGCCATTGACTTTAACGCCAGATTACCGGTTTCCGCGCCATATAGCTCAACAAATAATTTTACTGCTTCTGTGCAACAAGGGTCTTCACCGGCAACGCCCAGACTTGAAATGACGGCATTTCTGTCAATGCCGCCAGTTAACTCAGGAACATCAGGGCAAGGCGCAAAACCCTGAGTACAGAAAAAATCATACAAATGGCTAAAACCAATACCTGACAGAATACGCTCGTAACTGACATGATCGGGGGTTAGTTTTCTAAGATAGGCCAATAACAAATCTTGCTGAATATTTTGGGCTGCAAAATCACTATGCCCGCCTTCAGTAGCTATAGGATGATGCTTATTGCCATCCCAATAAAGAATAGCTTCGCCCAAGCCGGTTCCAGCCGCGATGACAGCAATATTACCGGCTTGGGGTTCTGCCTCGGCATTTAACTCGATCAAATCCTGTTTGGGCAAATACAGCATACCCAGCGCCATGGCTTCCAGATCATTCAGCAACTTTACCTTGGACGTACCCAGCTTTATTTTTAGCGCTGCGGCATCCAGCAACCACGGTAAATTGGTCGTTTGGCAGCGTTGATTAACAACCGGGCCTGCAACGCCAAAACACGCCGACTTGATCGCGACAGCAGCAGGTAAAAAAGCCGTCAAAATATCATCAAATGTCGGGAACTGTTGGCTTGAGTAGGTTTGCTCCTGCAGGCAAGTCAACGAACCGTTGGGCTCTTTGATCAAAAGGGATAATACTGTCTTCGTTCCACCTATGTCGCCCGCTAGTATCACTATTGACTCCTTAAGTCATTGTTAAGTAAATGTATTAAAGCATCAAGAATGCCATTGGCAACTTTATGTGGGGGTAAGCGATAAAATTCCTGCCATGCCAAAGACACGCTTTCATCATAATTTTCTTTGTTTTCAGGGTAGGCTTGTAACCAGCTAATTTTTACGGCATGGCCAATAATAATATCTGTTAACAATGTATCATCAATATGTAAGGATACATTTTCACGAAAAATAGAGGCTAAGGCTTGCAAAGCTTCTACCGTTAATTGACGATAGACCGGTGCCTGAATTTTATTAAGCAAATGGCTAACGTGTAATTTGAAACTTTGTTCGCCCGCCGTCATTTGTGACAAGGTATTTTCGCTATCCAGCCGATTTTTACTGTTCAATTTTTCACCGATCATTACTCCCTTGCAATGGTGCAAGATATCCCGAACACTGGTAAAAAAAGCATTATTTTCCCTGCCGACACTACCTTGCTGTTCTCGCCACTCGTACCAATCGTTAATTTCTTCCTGGTCTTTTGGATCGGTGTTTTTTAAGAAACGTACACTGGTTAGTTCATGATTGGCAGACTCGGACAAGGAGCCCTCATAGTGCAATATTTCAGCTAAATTTAGTTGATTTTCGGTATCGTTATAATCTTCGAGTGTTTCTTTTACTTTTATGGACAATTGATAAGGTGCCAAAGAAAGAATTTCGTTAAATGCCTGATCCAATGTAGTGTGGCCTGATTCACGCTGTTGCCTGACAATAACCAATTGCAGGATATGTCCTACCCTCACCGTATGCATATCGGTAAACAATTCAGGATTAGACTTAATTAACATGCCCAGATAAAGAATCAATTCCTGAATAATAACATGCTCACTGGCATCCGCATTATAAGCACGAATAATGTCCAATATTTCTGACGAATCAGCAGGACGCGTCAAGGTAGCTCTCCCGCTATAAGCGCGACCTAATGTCAGTGCATGTTGACGAACGAGTATATCGGTTGCTGTCTGCTCCAGATTGATATCATATTTGCCCAGCAATCCGGCAGCGCGTCTAAGTATATACCAGGTATGTTGATCACCGGCTCGTTCATATATTTCTTCCAACAAATCACGTACACAACTGACAGTGCCACCCATTGCTGTTAAGCCGGTATCATAATCCAGGCCGTGACGAAAACTTAGTAAGCTTAATACTTCAAGTTGTGCGTAAATATTAGGATTGGATGTTAATTGCTCAAGCAATATTCCATCGCTAGCGATTTCCCATTCTGTCAACACCTCTGTATTTAAGGGTACTGGTGGGTTGCTATCTATGGGTAATGCCAGAAAAAAAGGTCGCTCCGCCTCATCCCATGACGCTTTGGAAAATTTAAAATCATGCAGGTAGTTAATGATTTCATGACTTGATGTTGCCACGAAATCCGAAAGGGCTCCAAGTTCTACAGAAATGCCTTGACTATAGCCTTCTTGCAGTTCTTTAATAAATTCAATGAGAATCTCACGGTGATAACTATCCAACATATTTTGTTTTATAGTGATGACCACCAACGGGTTACCTGGTACATCCCAATGTTTACAGATATACAAAAGTTCCAGTCGTAAGCGCTCAATAAGCAAACGGTTGTCCATCGCAAGATAAAAGCCTTTTTGATTAAGACACTGCGGTAAAAAAAGCAAACACTCACCTGCCAAACTGTACATTTTGGATGTTGCCAATGTTCGCAGTTGCCTTAAAGGTCTACCGGTCAAACCAATGCGGTCATTTCTGCCTACTTGGGTAAACGCTTGAGCCAATTCACTCGCATCCCTTATCTGCAAAGGCGCTGTTTCAGCAAGTGTTTGCGTAAAAATGCCGTAGTCCTTTAAGCTGTTCTGTACGGTTTCATCATGAGCAAGCAGCTGAATTTGTAACTTACAATCCTTATATTCATTAACAACTTTATGGCGTCCCAAGGGATCTATATCGTCACAAGAAAGTAAGCCATCCTGTATCAGACACCCCAGCATAAAAAGACTTTGTGCCCAAACCAGCGGAACATTTTCATTGGGAACCCGTTCCTGACTATGTGGATTGGCTTTTTCTGCGGCAATCAAATCTAGTGGTACAGCATACAGCTCAGGTAATAATTGCTGACCATTTTGTTCAACCAACAAATCTTTAAGTTTGTTACGGTAGATTGCAGCAGCTTCATGATCGCCGGTAAATAAATTATTAAGCAATAAATAAGTAAAAAACAACGGCCATTCACATTCAATATCCGAAAATTGTTTTAATTCATGCGGATCATAATATTGGCGGTGACTATCTTCTATGACGGTTTGGTGGCCGTCCAACAAAAAACGTTTACAGCCAAACCGGCCTTCCAGCTTGCCACAAATAATGGCTTCTGTTTTTGCCCGAATAGTTTGATTATCAACCGCGAAAGCAGGAAACCCCGTGATACTCAAAACCGCTGAATCGGCTTCTTTGGAAATGGATTCTCTGGGTAACAGTGATTCCAGGGTAATTCTTGTCCGGGCAATATCATCACTGATAACATGAATAATAGACGCTTGCCCACCCTCTTTGCCAAACAAATTAAAACCCGATAGCGCTTCCAGCGCGGCTTTTGCCATGCCGATGGAACTGGCATTTAGCTCGGCGACACCGTGGTTAATTTTATTACCGCGCTCCCAGATACCGTAATCAGGGGTACGGTAAGTTCGGCTGATATAGTGAACCAGGTTTTGTACAAAATTAACTTCATTGATAGTAAAGACAATGCGTAAGCCGGATGCTGTCATTTGTGCCAACATCAACAAAAATAAAGACGTGGCATCCAGTTGTAAATGTCCCCATTCATCATCGCCCACGACAATCTCGCCCGATTTTGTATCGTATTTGGCATGTAAAGCATCCATTGGGTTTTGGGACTGCTTAAACTTTTCAACTTTCGGTGCCTGCCGCATCATTGCCGTTAATAGCCCTCGCATTAACTTAACGACACTTTGCTCCAAAACGTAGGTTCGTCCCTGATTATCTTCACTACGCCGATAAGCCAGTGCCAAACCCCACACGGCAAGAATACTGTAGACATTATCCCTTACCCAGGCATCGGTATAGTTACCATGGGCATTAACAGCAGTACTGGCAGGCAACAAGCCACTGATCCAATCCTGTTTATTAAGGATGATATCTTGTACTTGCTGGTAGTAAGTATCCAGCTTATCTTGCGAATCAATCATTTTCATATTTTGCAACGTGTCAATTTCCTGGTAGAACCATTATATTCATATTTATATAAAAATTTCTAGCAGATGTTGTGCCATTATTTCTGTTAATAATAAATGTCGCTACTACAGACATATCGATAGACTAATTATTTATTTTTCAGGCTGATTTGAAGCTAACCAGCAAACAATTAATAAGGCTTCCCGCCATAAAAAATCAGCCAACATTTTACAAAGCCAATATCGGTTGATTGTTTGCACCAAATTAGTCCAGATTGCACTACAAAAGTGCTATGTTAATCAACAAGTAAGTCACTAACATTAAAAGAGAAACAATCAGTCATTATTTCCCTACAGCCAATACCGCTATTTCAAATTTTTGAGTGATTTTGCTAGACTGTTCAATTAAACTGACTAAAATGAATGGTAAATAACAATCTGTAATCTAAAGCCTGTTATTTCTGATTCATCCTTTGTAATACCCCATCTAAACCCAAGCGGACTTTTCTAATGAAACAGCTTACGCCGGAAGGCCAGCAAATAATCAACAACATTGCCCAGCGCTATAACTTTAGTCCTGATGCCGTATTCAGCATGTTACAGTCAGTCATTAAAGGTAATGGCTCCATGGCTCAGTTTAATCATCGTGAGTTTGGTGGTTCCGGCCAATGGATGAAAGGTGGCATGATTATGTTGGGCGATATGTTCAATAATGGTTTAAAAAACAGCGTAGGTGGACTGTGTCAAGAATTGTCGACGCTCATTGCCAATCAACCGGGGCTTATCCAAAGCGGCAGTTTTCAGTCGCAGAGTCAGGGCAATCAGGAACAAAGCAACTTTGGTAACGGTTATTCCAACAACAACGGCGGGCAGCAACAACAAAACGGCTCCGGACCTGTCGGAGCAGTAAGTTTGTTTGTACCACCACCTGCCGGCAGCTCCGGAAACTGGTGGCCCGCTGGTCTGCAAAACCCCAACAGCACGGGTGCACAAAATAACGTGCGCTATGCTTACTTTGCCACCATTAATCGACTCGCTATTGACATTAATGGACAGGTAACCCTTTACGATACGCTAAATCATCACATTGGTGGCTTTTCCCAACAACAATCGACAGGAGGCTCAGTTACTTTTACCAGTCAATTCGGACTGGTCGACGTTAAAAACCTGCCCATCATTTCTATCGATAACGTGCCGGTACAAAAACCGCTGCAAGCCCCCTCAACACCTGCACCGGTTTATACTCAAGCTAATTCTGTTAGTAACTCAAGTGGAAATCAAAATCAGGAAGCCGATATTTTTGGCGCAATCGAGAAATTGGCTGCTCTGAAAGATAAAGGCATCTTGTCTGATAGCGAGTACAGCACCAAAAAAGCGGAACTATTAGCCCGATTATAAGCTGATAACTCTGTCATCTTTATTGAGTCCAGTAGGTCGGGTTAGCAAAGTATAACCCGACAATTTTGGCTCAATACAGTGTAATACAATACCAGTTTTTATCAGTTTATTCTGGCAAGCGTGGCAGGGTTTGTAAACCACGACCGGCTCGAAGGATAAAAATTGGGGGGACGGTGAAATGGCTTTTGCTGATAATATTGGCTATGAATAATCAAAATGTCGAGTTACGCTATCACTAACCCGACCTACAAGACTTGGCTTTCCAATAACCATGATTTGTCTTAGTCTCCAGAAATAAAAAAATAACGATAAAGCCCAGAAGGTCAATGGAATGGAATCCTCCCATTGACCAGAAAGACTCCAAGGCTGACGACAAATCCACTCTACGAGTTATAAACCTCGTCATATTTCGGTGCTTGCCGAAAACAGCCGTTATCGCTATCTCCCAAATAGGCTTATTTCTACTTAAATCTCCAATTATTTTTAGGCAAAAAGCAGGGTATAACCTTGCTCATTGCTTTACTCAAAAAAAAGTAATACCATTTAAGTATTACTCATAAACAGGTGATAACGATGCGTGTAACCAGTAAAGGACAAGTAACCATTCCCCAAAATGTCAGGGAAAACATGGGCATTTTGCCCGCTGAAACCGAAATCGAATTCTTGCAGGATGAAAACGGGCGTTGGTATATCAATAAAACCCAAGCTTCAAAGCAAAAATCCAGCCGATTCCGGACTGCCCATAATGCAGGCAAACTGACAATGAGCACCGCTGACATCATGGCATTGACGCGAGGCTAAACATGGCTGTTATTCTAATCGACAGCTGCATTGTTACCGATTTAGCCGCTCCTGAAAGCGCCTGGTTTGAATGGAGCGCTTCAACACTGGAGCGACTGGATCAAAACCACATCATGGTCATTAACCCGATTATTTATGCCGAGTGTTCGGTGGGCTTTGCACGCATTGAAGAGGTGGAAGCATTATTCGAGACCTTAGGCTTTGCGATGAAACCTGTTCCGAGAGAAGCCCTGTTTCTGGCCGGAAAAGCTTTTTTGCAATACAAAAAACGCAAAGGCGAAAAAGGCAATGTGCTCCCGGATTTTTTTATCGGTGCACATGCGGCAGTGTCCGGTTATTCATTAATGTCCCGTGACAAGGGACGGTTCAGTACCTACTTCCCCAGCGTTGAATTGATTATCCCCGAATCAACTGCCGGAGTTAATTGATGTAAATGGCAAGGAAGCCTTAATATTATTAGGGTGGATTTATGACACCGATCAATAAAAATGCCTAGAAGATAAACATGCTAAGGGTCAGATTTTGCAAAAGCCTATTTTGATAAATCATTGCAAGCCCTGACCCTGTTAATATATTAACCGCTTGAAGCGTGACAGGGTTTACCACCCTGTCACTCATGTTTTGAAAGCTATTGAAGTCTTTAAACATTTCGGTCGGGGTTGCAATAAACGACCGAAACGTCATAAACCCTGTCATGCTAAGTAATATTAGCTATAAATAACAAAATCTCGGGTGCGGTATCGCTAAGCCGACTTACAAGGCTTACGAGTTATTTATTTAAACCTGTAGAGCCAAATCCCCCTTCACCTCGTTGTGTGCTAGATAATTCTTTTTGTTCTTCTATATCAACAGATAGCGTTGGTTTAATAACTAATTGGGCTATTTTTTGTCCCTTGGTTACATGATAAGTTTCTTTTCCATGATTTATCAAGATAACTCCTATTTCACCTCTATATCCCTCATCAACAGTACCAGGTGTATTTAGCACTGTGATGGCATATTTAAGAGCTAAACCACTTTTAGGTCGCACCTGAGCTTCTGTATTTTCAGGCAGTTGAACCGAAAGACCTGTACCAATTAAAGCAACTTCATTTGGCAAGATTTCTTTGTCACAGATAGAACATAAATCCATTCCTGCATCACCTGGGTGAGCGTATGATGGAATTATTGCATCAGCATGTGTTTTTTTAAATATTAGTTTCATTTTAACCTTGTTCATTTTTTTACGTCATAATATTTCGAAGCATATATAGCTAAAGCAACGCCAGTAGCTACAATCCCATTAAATAAATAGTTATTATTGTTACTAATATTGGCAACAAAAGCCCCAACTATTGTAAAACCGACAACTAAACTAGGTGGTATCCAGAGTCCTCTGCACCGTGTTTTTTTTTCGTTAGCTAATTTGGTATCATTTTCTTTTATTTTTTCATCAATATTTATTGATGAAAATAACTCAGTAATAATATCTGCTCTACCACCAGAATGGCGGCTTATTTTTTTTGGAGCTACATTATTTTTAACAAAAATAATAGTACAAAATTTTTCCTTATACTCTAGTTCTATTTTTTCTGACGAATGATTATGTATAGCTATTAGTAAATGACCACTCCAATCAGGGTCAATAGTTGTTGATATATGCGATAAACCTAAACTTACCTTTTTAACTTTAGACTCGATTAATCCAGCATATAATCTATTTTTTGGCATTTGAATATTTTCAAGTGTCGAAATAAGTGTTGTTGAATTCGGGAGTAAAATAATAGGAGCTTCATCTGAAGCATGATTGGCTCCTTTTTTTTCTAATGTATAGTAATCACTACCGACTCTTAAATCATAACCTATTGCCGTCATTGATTTATCACTGTGAGGAGAAATAACTAACTTAGTTAAATCCGAACAATTAGTATCAGTTGAAAGTATTTCTTCTAATTCACCATCTGTTAAAAATGACATTAATGCTTCCCTATTTAGTATTCATAAATGATCTCTTAAATTTCCTCTAAGAAAAGATATATTAGGACACCTACATTGAAGGAAAAATCAAAGCACTCATGATTGATGCATAATTAATTATTCGAATCAATGAACCAAACTCGATTAATTCAAGCTTAGACATCTAAAAAGTGCTTAGTAATTCTTTATAAAATTCAAAAATAAACATCTACTATTTGTTTTATTTTATCTTTTTTATAATATTATCATAATTTATTTTTGTTAGCGACCTAAACTTATGCAAATTAATTCTAGATTTCCCAATCTACTGGGTAATCAATGGAACCAGGTATGCCGGGCAAATGCTTTTCGTGCCCGACATTTTCACGTTAAAAGACACGAATGGCATTGAAGTAATCTCTCGATATTCTGATTTTGACCGTTGAATGTTGGGCAACGAAAAGCTGTTGCCCAACCAACATTACTGTTATCGGTTCTTATTGATTAATTACCAGCGCAGAAAAAGCCAACAATTCAGGCCTTTGTTCGTGCTTTTCGTGTCTTTCGTGGATATTGCTTTTTGCTTGTTTATCTTATTTACCTAATACGACCCGTTGTATCGGGCTCCATTCACCATGAGCCTGACTTTTGTCCCACCAGCGCATTCGGTATTCGCGGGTTTCATAAGTGCCACCGTCTGCCACCGGGCGCTCATCATAATAAGGTTTTACGGTATTAATGGCTAAAAAACTCCAATCGCCACCATTACTATTCGTCTCTATCCAGATGCCATCATGACCATGTTTTTTAAAATCAAAACGGACACGCGGGCCGGTATCACCTTGTTCCAGCGTCAGCGTATAGTCAGGAATGGGGTATTCAACGGTATTAACCGAGCCAATAATACCCAAATCGTGGCCGATGACTTCGGTGTACTTAAGGCTGGCTTTGATGCGGACAATCTGGTTAAACAGACGCTTTTGAATGCCCGGGATAACAGCAGGCGGTGGCGTGGTAAAGACTGATGCTTGCGGATAGTTGATAATATCATTGCCGCTACCGCTTATCATGAGTTGCTTATAGGCGGTTGCTTCTTTGGCATCGCGGCGCATGGCAGGATGCCATTGCTCTAACAGCCAAATATAATAAAGCAGATCCGCTGAGGTCGCCTTAAGCTCTTGATTATTAATACCGCACTCAGGGCCGTTAACCGGCAACTTTAAATTATAATGGTTTAGCCAGATAATTTGGGCAGCTTCGGTGGTAGGAAAAAAACTGTTACTGGTCATAAAAAGGTCTCTCCTGGTAGGTTAATGGTGGTTATAAAATTATTTTAAGACATTATTGATGCGATTAAGATCGCTGCCTGGAAGTATTGGCAGAGTTTTATGCCTTGTGAGGAGTATTCTTAAGGATATTTCCTGATTTGTCTAGCTTTTGAGTTAAGTCTTTTTTACTGACTGTTTTCAAGTTATTCTTGCAAGGTAATCCCTGCATCTACCAAGGTAATCCCTGCGTCTTAGCGGGAATATATTTAATAATTTGGTTGGCAATAAATAGTATTTGAGAGTGGCTAATAACCTTGAAGGATTGTCGGCACAGGCTAATGGATCGCCTAAAACAGCGAGGACGTTCCCTGTTAACCATTGTGATTCTCGACTCACTCTGCCGACTCTCCCTGAGGCTCTCAGGGATTAACCAATAACTTTCGGTATATTCCCTGAGACTCTCGGCAGGTTCCCTGAAAGATGCAATATGAGCACAGGCACGAGCGTAGACTTGATAAATTTTATTGATAACAAAAAAACCGGCAAGGGCGTAATACATCAAAATGGGATATAGCCTTATTTAGGCTACCCATGTTAAGCGGAACGCTTTTACAGATACCAGTCCTTGAAGAATTGGTATCTGTAACAACTTAATTTGACCCTTTCCAAGTCTGCTTTCTGGCTTTTTTCTTGGCCGCTTTCTCTTCACGAATAATCTCAAGCTCCACCAGCTCTTGTTCCATCATCGCAGGCGTTTCAAAAGTAACCCGGCCTATCGTCCCTGCGCGTAATTCGGCCAACAAAATTTTAGCGACTTTATCCATTTCGACACGCCCACCTGAGCGCAAACAACCACGATTTTTGCCAATGGCCTGCATCAATTCATGTTCGGTTTGCGGCAATGGCTCCAACTGAAAACGAGCTTTCAAAAAATCGGGGTAATGGTTTAATAAATATTCAGCCGCAAAAGAAGCAATTTGTTCATGATCTATAGCGGTATCTTTGATAGCACCGGTGGTGGCAAGTCGATAACCGCTATTTTTATTTTCGACGTTACCCCACAGCAAACCGGGCGTGTCCAACAAAACAATGCCGTTGCCTATTGCTATACGTTGTTGTGTTTTGGTAACGGCGGGTTCATTACCGGTTTTGGCAATCATTCTGCCGGCCAATATATTGATGAAGGTGGATTTTCCCACATTGGGAATACCCATAATCAGAGTGTTGATGAGCCTTGAACTGGTCGCTTTATCCGGCAGCATTTTATGGCACAACTCAGAAAGTTGACGAATTTTTTCAGGATGATCAACGGTAACAGCCAGGGTTTTTACGCCTTGTTCCCGCTCCAGATAAGTTTGCCATTGCAAAGTTCTTTCCGGGTCGGCAAGATCACTTTTGCTGAGTATTTTGATGCAGGGCTTGTCGCCACGCAGCTTGGCAACCATGGGGTTTTGGCTACTAAAGGGAATACGCGCATCCAAAACTTCAATAATCAAATCAACCTGAGGCAGGATTTCTTTGATCTCTTTGCTGGCCTTGTGCATGTGACCGGGGTACCACTGAATAAGCATAATTTTGTATTTGATTAAGATGATGTTGGCTTTAGCGCGTAAAATACGCCTGAATGCGAACTAAATTAAATAGGGTTTAACACGTTCTCTCATCACGGTAGACAAGATGTCAGCCGTCCACAATACCAGAATGCAGCATTAATAAGTAGGAAAATCAATATCATGAAACAGATAACCATAACCAGTAGTTTTTATGCCTATTTATCAC
The DNA here is from genome assembly GCF_022788635.1 of Methylobacter sp. S3L5C. Classification (NCBI taxonomy): domain Bacteria; kingdom Pseudomonadati; phylum Pseudomonadota; class Gammaproteobacteria; order Methylococcales; family Methylococcaceae; genus Methylobacter; species Methylobacter sp. S3L5C. The sequence continues at coordinate 3,581,051 of NZ_CP076024.1, forward strand.
GATTAAGATGGATCAAGCGCTGGGGACTTAAACGCAATGCCTGTGAAGAAAATGTCATGGAACATAGTTGGGAAGTATCCGTGATTGCCCATACCCTGGCCTTGATTAAAAACCGCTATTATGATGGCACTGTTGACGCCAACGCGATCGCTACCGCAGCTTTGTACCATGATATTACCGAAGTGATTACGGGTGATTTACCGACGCCGATCAAATATCACTCCAAAGCCATCAATACCGCTTATAAGCAGATAGAAAAACAGGCTGAACTTGAATTGCTGGCGCTGTTACCGGCAGAACTTTATGAAGATTTTGAGGCGCTTATTCATCATGGCAACATGCCTGAAGAGCATGTAAAGATCATCAAGGCCGCCGATAAAATATCCGCTTATCTGAAATGCCAAGCGGAATTAAAAGCCGGCAATACCGAATTTGAAACCGCCGCCGAACAACTGGCGCTGGCAATTGGTGAATCTGAACAACCGGAAGTTATATTTTTTATGCAGGTTTTTGTACCCAGTTGTGGTTTGACGCTGGATGGTTTGATGAAAACCAATTGAGCTGGAAAAAGCTGTTCACCACGAAGACACGAAGATAAAAATGTTTTTTTTAGAAGCAGGAGCTTCCAAACTGCATTCCCAAGTCGGAACTTGGGAATGAACTCAATCCATAAATACAACCTGTCTTTCTTCGTGTCCTTCGTGGTGATAGCTTTTAATCTTTACACAAACTAGCAGCATAAGCATCGAGGGCGTTAATAATAGCCATGTTACTATTGCTGTTACTGCGTAATTCTTCCAGTCGTGCCAAATAAGCATCAAGGGTAATACTGGCTCCGGATTGCCTGCCGGTTAACCGATTCTGGCAAAGTTCATGCCATTTTAACTGCTCATCAGCACTGAGTGTTTCGGGATAATTACGCGCCCTATATCTAAAAAGCATTTCAGGGAGACGGGCATCGTTGAAACTCATGGCTGATGTTGCCAACTGCTCTGGAGACATTTCCCTAATGGTTACCATTTTCTGCCGGTCGGCTTCAGAGAAAAAGCCGCCACTATAGATGGACAAATCGGGGTCGGAATCCTGCTCGGCATAAGTATGACCGCTAAATACAGCAGCCAATTTTTTAACCAAACCTTTAGCCGCTTTAATTTTGTCAATATTGCTCAGACATAAAACCCAATCAATCGCCAGTCGCTGTGCATCGTCCGGCTTGATAACAGACACCGGCGCTACAACCGGGCACTTATTAATATGCACGGTTTTTAGCGGTATTCTCGTTACCCCTTCGGGCAAGTCATCCGTCGCGGTAAATAGTCGTTGCTGAATGGCTTCTATTGATAAAGTCAGCAATGGCTCAGGATCAACCGACAAATCATAAACAATAATTCCATTGTTATTGGTCGGGTGCTTGCAAAGAGGCAAGACAATGGCAAGGCCGTTCTTAACGATAGGGTACATACCGGATATATGTACCACCGGATTAAAGCTGCCTAACTGAAGCAACTCCAAAACTTTGGCTTTACCCCTATTATGCAAAAGAAACTGATACAATTTTGGCTGGGCTTGACTGACTAATTTAGCGATGCCGATGGTTGCATAAACATCTGACAGCGCATCATGCGCAGCTTCGTGAGCAATGCCATTGGCAACCGTTAATTGATCAAGTCGCAAACTGGGTCTGCCGTCATCATTAACCGGCCAATTTATGCCTTCAGGCCGTAACGCTCTTGCAGCTCTAACCACATCAATAAGGTCCCAGCGGGAATTGCCATTTTGCCATTCGCGGGCATAGGGATCATAAAAGTTACGATACAGGCAGTTACGGGTAACTTCATCATCAAAACGCAGATTGTTATAACCCAGGGTACAGGTATTGGGCTGAACAAGTTGTTGGTGTATCCGGCCAATAAACTCGGCTTCACAAACGCCTTTTTGTTCAGCCAACTGTGGGGTAATGCCGGTAATCAGACAGGAATCAGGGTTTGGCAGGCAATCTGAGGCCGGTTTACAATAAATAACCAGAGGATCTTCGATAACATTAAAATCAGCATCGGTGCGAAGACCGGCAAATTGCACCGCCCGGTCTCGCTGAGGATCAATACCGAAAGTTTCGTAATCGTGCCAATAAAAGGTTTGCGTGTTGGGGTTGCGTTCAGGCATCTTGCTAAATGGTCATTAAAGCTCTTAAAACATCGACACGACTGATAACGCCAACAAATTCACCCTCATCAAATACCGGAAAACTTCTGACCTGTGACTTCTGAAATTGTTCAGCCAGATCGACAATAGTCGACTTGGCATCAACGCTGATAGTATCTATGGTCATGTAGTCACCTACTTTCCCACTCATGCCTTGATTATAAACCGCCTCTAAAAAAACCTTGATACCGTCTTTTTCAGAAAACATACCAATCAAATCACCCTTTAAGTCAACAACCGGAGCACAGGTGATTTTATGATCCAGCAATTTCTTGATGGCATCTATCACATTTGTATCTTTGGTTAAGGTGACTAATCTTTTAGCCATGTAATCTGCTACCGTAATTTTTACCAGCATAATAAATTCCTCATTAGTATTTTTATTATTATCGGTCTGCTGAAGCGTAAATCAACTTTGCGTTAAACGGGCCTCTGCGTCCATTTTCTTTCTTTTATCACATTTTTCTACACAAACGCATTCTGCCTTGCTCATACCGCCACCACATGAGCCTTTAATGGCGCGTCTGCCAAAAATAACACCGATTGCCATAATGGCAATAACGATTAACATCACTACAAAAGTTACTAAAAAATAAGTCATGATACTACCTCATAAAATTGGCAAACAGTGATGTCATTTTTACATCAATCTTGTTTGCTGTTTTAAACATTAATAGACGCAGGTAAAGAGGTTTTCTCAAAAAAAAACATTTACCGGCATTGGCCCCGGCCTTGTAGCTATTGGGCTGGCAATTATCGTTTTATTCAAGCTACGGATCTTGATCGTTTAGCGATATCGGACACTTTTTTTAAAAAGAGTCTACAAAAAACCACTTATCATCTTTAATAAGCTATTGCTAATGGTTTAATTTTACCATCCCGCGTCTATTAATATTCAGTATTTTTCCTGTTATTATTTTTTAGCAGTAACAACAAGCCTGTTTACCGAGACTAATAATCATGACAATGACAAAAAATAGCGGTTAAATTTAACTGAAAAGCCAATAGGTTAACGCTGGCAAATCCAATGGGTAAAATACCAAAAGCAAGCTAACCTCAGTTACCCACAGAAGCTGTGGATAACTCTGTGTATAGCTTGTTATATTTAAGCCTTAAGTGCAGTTTTTATTACAATTTTGTCAAATCGTATAAAAATACGACAATCTGTTGGCAATTATAATTATCAATGAGTTACGGCTTGTTATTTGGTAATCTCGCAGTTGTCAACAACTTAAATGAAAGACATCCAAGCGATTGATTTTTACTGTGCACAAATCACAGCTAAGCATAAAGCAAGGTATTTTAGGCTACCAACAAAAAGTAAACGCAAATGCGCACCAGCCTGTAAATAAACCAAGCAAATGCAGCGGCATTAATAAAATTGACGACCACAAATAAAAATCGCCTATCATATTGTCACGCAACGATTACAGCGTCCACTATGATTTAATTTATTGATGAGGTTTTCATGAAGCATTTGTTATTGTTTGTGTTTTATATCGTGCTGTTAAGCTATGGACATAATGCATCTGCAAGTAAGCAGAATAAAAATCCCCAACAAGAGGTATTACAATGTGCCGCGTTCAGTCCTTATGTGGGAAAATTTAATCCCAATTATGGTGCGCATCCTTCCAAAGAATTAATCAATGAATTGCTGGATAAATTAGTTAAAGAAACCCCTTTTCGTTGCATTATGACTTATGGTGTTCTAAACGGCCTGGACACTATTTTTACAGCGGCAGAAGCCAAGCATATTAAAGTCATTGCCATTCTCTGGCTGGATGATGACATTACAGTTAATTCACAATCCATTGCCAAAGGCATTGAAGTTGCCAAAGCTTTCCCGAAAACCATCATCAAACTAAGCTGCGGTTCTGAAGTAAGAACCCGTCATGCCTATGCTTTTGATGGTGAAATAACCCGTTGTATCGATGCCTTGCGCAAAGCCGGTGTAACTCAGCCGATTACTACCATAGATACCTGGTGGGAATGGTGTAATCGGTCATTAGAATGTGGGCAGACCAGTTTTTCAGCCCAGGTTGATTGGATAGGCATCAATATATTTCCTTGGTGGGAAAACAAGTATTCCGGCATTCATACCTGCATTAGCGCAGAAACAGCCGCTGATTTTCATATTGCACGGCTTAATGAAGTTCACCGAATCAATCCCGACAAAGAAATTATGGTCACTGAGTTTGGCTGGCCCAATGGTCCGGAAGGCGGCACAGAAATCAATAATAAAACCAAGCAGCATTGCGGTATAGCCGGCAAGAAAAACCAAACGTTGGTCGTTGAATCGACTTTTAAAAAACTGGCCAAAAAGAAATGGTCCGGCGTGGTATTTGAGGCATTTTCAGAAAACTGGAAACCCAGTGAAGAAGGTGATTTTGGCAGTTTTTGGGGAATATGTCTCGGCGAATCTCCTTACACTTGCAACAAGAAATTAACTATCCACTAATGAAACAAGATGATTGTACCAAGATTAACAAAATACCATATTATCATTGCGTATCGTTTGATAGAATACCCGCCTTACGGTCACCAATGAAACTTGACTACATTAGCTAAAATTCTATTCGCTTTAGGTTGCCAATCATTTTTTATTAACTTAAAAATTGGTAACCTACTGTAATCATTTTACTTATTTAATAAATCCTGAATAACTCAAATCATTAAAACCAAGTATAGCTTAAATTTACCATGCAATAGCAAGTAAATACACAATCCATAAACTACTAGAGGCCCCCTTTTTAAATGAAAACTGTGAAATCGATACTACTTATTTTGATGCCTGTCTGGTTATTATTGCTACCGGCATCCAGTTATGGACGCCATGCTGCGATAATAATTGATGCGGATAACGGTAGCGTATTGCACGAAGAAAACGCAACTCACTCATGGTTTCCGGCTTCACTTACCAAACTGATGACACTTTACATGACCTTTGATGCGTTACAAGCAGGTCAAATTCATCTTTACGATACTTTAACAACATCCAATCATGCCTCACGCCAACCCAATAGCAAACTGGGCTTGAGGCAAGGTGAATCATTAACGGTTCAAGAAGCGATATTAGCGCTTATTACCCGCTCTGCCAATGATGCCTCTGTCGTTTTGGCCGAACATATTGGCGGTACTGAAGAAAGCTTTGCTGTTAAAATGACCACCAAGGCACATAATCTGGGCATGTACGATACCCACTTTATGAATGCAACCGGCCTCCCCCATCAATGGCAAGTCACAACTTCTCGTGACATGGCGATACTGGCATGGAAGACACAACGAAACTTCCCTAACTATTATCCTTATTTTGCTGCACACAGCTTTAATTTTAAGGGCCGTGAACTACGCGGAATCAACAAATTTACCGCCAGTTATCCTGGCGCTGAAGGTATGAAAACCGGGTTTACTTGTGGCTCCGGTTACAATCTTATTTCTGCCGCCAGTCAAAATGGCAAGCATCTGATCGGGGTAATATTAGGTGGAATGACGAGTGCAGAACGTTATCAGTTAATGATCAGCATGATGAATAATGGTTTTGCCAATAAATTCCCCCCTTATCCCGCTAAAAATATCACTACCATGGTCAGCAATTCAGCGGGTACACCACCCTATCAACTGGGTTGCGGAAATATAGCACCTACCGCCATAGGTTCCAACGATAATAGCAATAAAAAAGCACATATCAATCAGAGTCGACACACAAGCAATCGCAAAAATTTTAAGAAAACCAAGGTTAGCAGTAAAAGTAAAGTTGTCAGTCACAAAAAAGTTATTATCAAGAGCAAGAAAACTGCCAGTAAAATCAAGCCTAAATCCAGTAAAACCCGCTATCATCGATAGCTATTATCTAAAACATCATAAGATAATTTGCTGCCAGAAAACGTACATCAAATAAAATCAACTTGTTTCATGTACGTTTGTAAAGCCTGTAATCATTAGCCTAAAAATACTATATCTCTTAACTGTTTCGACCTTCCACACAACTTGTTAGAGTAAATCTTATTATCAAAAGCGTCATCATGACAGGATATAACATGAAGTTTTCAGGAAATGCCAGACAGCCTAAAACAAAAGTCATTACGACCCAAGGCTGAATTAAGCTTTTTTTGGAAAGGGATAGCATAAAACCAAAACTTTCCTCATCAATTTTATGCCGCTGGCTAATAAAAAATAATGATACAAAAGCAGCAATCAGTGCAAAATAAAGCGGATAGAAAAAAAATATCGGTGAATCATTGTTAAACAACGGCTTCCAATAACCAAACCAAACCAACAAGATACTGCTGGAAAAAATATCGTAACAAATTATGACCGATATTTTTTTAAAAATACTGGTCATAATACTGACAATAGCAATCGCTAAACTAATATAAGTCACCAACTGCTCTGCCAGTAGGACTTGTAATGGACTGGCCGTTTCCACCAGAAAACAAAGTCCAAGGCTAAAAACAATAAAAATCGGCATGGCGGTCAGTTAATATCCATAAAAAGTATCATTAAAAATATAGACTGGAAGCTTCCAGACTATGAAGATGTATTAATCGACAATAACAACTCAACCCGCCAAAGGCTTACAACAAGTATTATTGTTAATACCCATATACGGTTTAGTGTAGCCATATCAACTATCATAATGTATATCGTGAAGTCAATTCCAATTAGTTCGTTACCGAACAGACCAAGTTCTGCCTCGTGTGTAGAATCTATGTCCAATGATAGAAAATAGTATTTTGAACCTCTTCATGGCTAATTTATCAGGAGATTCTCATGATAAATACTTCGGACAGCTTTGATTGTGCTACTTTACCAATAACAAAGCTTGTGGGGAATTAAATCAAACTTATGCAAAATACAAGGCTGTATTAAATATAAGTAAACTGTCGGCTAACCTATCGTAATGTAAGATAGCTTGCAATTAAGAACTCACTTGTGTTGATGTTATTTATGCTGATAAATTTTCTATACCTTAGAAAAATAAAAGAAATTGATATAAGCCGTTATTTAGCGTTAAATATGCTCATTTATTTTTCAATAATATTTAATTGACGGACCTATAAAGTCGGTAGTGTGACAGGTTATATTAGAGTGTATCCACTAAAAACAAAGAATAAAATGATGAGTGTCTAATACACACATCGGGTAATGCTACATAGCAACAATACTAACCATCCAGGAAAAGATTAATCATGAGTACACAAAAAACCACTATCCATAAACCGCTATTACTGAGTAGCCTGGTCATTTCGGTTACCTTGGCAGGTTGTGCATCAGCGCCAACGACTGTCGAACCTGAACAAAATGATCCTTGGGTAGGTTGGAACCGGGGTACTCAATCGTTCAATGACAATCTCGACAAAGCTATTATAAAACCAATGGCAAAAGGCTATCTATGGATAACCCCAGACTTTGTTGATGAAGGTGTAACCAATTTTTTCAGTAACATTAACGATATTGGCGTAACTATCAACGATGTATTGCAATTTAAGATGGCACAAAGTGGCATGGATGCAGGTCGTTTTCTGATTAACACAACAGCAGGCGTTGCCGGTTTTATTGACGTAGCAACCATGATTGATCTGCCTAAGCATAAAGAAGATTTTGGACAGACCCTAGGTTTCTGGGGAGTTCCATCAGGTAACTATCTGGTATTGCCACTCTTTGGTCCAAGTTCACCCAGAGATACGATTGGCCTGGTTGGCGATGCGTTATTTAATCCATTGACTTATGTTTCGATATTTGGCGGTGCTGCAGCAACTGCAGCAACAGCAGGTTCCAAAGTTCTTGATGTGACCGATAAACGCGCAAATTTGATGACCACGGAAAAAATTCTTGATGAAGGTGCGGTCGATCGTTACGACTTTATTAAAAACTCTTATGAACAAAATCGTGATTATCTTATTCATGATGGCAATCCTCCTGAAGATCCTGATTTGTTTGATGAGAACTTTGAACCCGGAACCAGTGATGGAACCACTGATGGAAAAGGTTCTTCAAACACAGCACCTGCAAATAACAGTGCTAAAGGCAGTAATAAATCAAATGGTTCAAAATCACCAGCGACTGATAAAAAACCTGGCCACTATTTGGACTTGTCAGAACCCAAATAAATAGCCGCCGTTGGCAAATAAATTACCTTATTCTCGTCACTGGTTAGATAATCTGTAACCAGTCGGTTTAAGGTAATTAGCCCTATTACCCTCTCCCTGACCAAATTAACAACCGACAATTTATACGATAACATAGCAATACCCCCTAAAACAAAGGAGTATGAAATGAAATCACAAGAACTGGTTAAAGTATGGGATCTTCCACTTAGAATTTTTCACTGGCTATTGGTTGCCGGATTTGTTGTTGCTTACCTGACTGAAGATAACTTGTTAACAATTCATGTTTGGGCGGGCTATCTGGTATTTGGTTTACTGGTATTTAGGTTAATCTGGGGATTTATAGGCAATGATTATGCCAGATTCTCCAATTTTTTATGTAGCCCCGCTCAGTCAATCGCCTATATCAAAGACCTGATTGCCTTAAATGCTCAACGTTTTCTTGGCCACAACCCTGCCGGTGCCGCCATGATTATGTTATTACTCGTCAGCCTGCTACTGACATCCATCACAGGATTTGCTGTTTATGGTGCAGATCAGGGGGCAGGACCATTAGCCGGCATCATAACCTCCAGTAATGAAGATTTATGGGAAGAAACGCATGAATTCTTTGCCAACTTTACGCTATTTTTGGTGCTTGTACATATCGTCGGGGTAATCATTGAAAGTGTTATACACCACGAAAATCTGGCAAAAGCAATGTGGAACGGCCTTAAAAAACCTGAAGAAAAATAAGCCATTCCAAGCTGTATTATATCGATTTAAACTATTACTGCTTTTTTCACGATCAAGACCATGCAGGCTTTAGCACCGAAAAGCAAATGCGGCAATCACCGTCTTGAGTATTGACTACGCTAACCCAACAATACCAAAAACATGACCAACTCGGCTAAAGAACAGCAAGTTGTAGCCACTTCAAAGTATGAAAATGGCATTGCCATTTTGAGCATACTCGGTATTGGTTGCTATCTGATGCTAAGGTATGTTTTTGATATGGGTCATGACGTTTATACACTATCCGTCAATACTGCCTTAACGTCAGCCATTTCATCGCTATATCAGGGACAGGCAACCTTTTCTACTGCATTGCTACAACTACCACTCCTGACGGTTTTGCTGCTCGGTGGTATGCCTTTACTTTATCAGCTCACCGTAAAACTATACCATGGCGATTTTGGTGCCGATTTACTGGCAGGAATATCCATCGTTACGGCAATCGTGCTGGATGAATATCTGGCCGGGAGTCTCTTGGTATTAATGCTCTCGGGCGGAGCTGCACTGGAACATTATGCCGTGCGTAAAGCGTCTTCAGTACTTGAAGCGCTGGCAAAACGTATGCCGTCAGTAGCACATAGAAAATCAGTTGATGCACTAACCGACATCACTACAGAACAGGTAAATATCAACGATATTTTATTGGTACTGCCTCATGAAATTTGTCCCGTTGACGGTACCGTTCTGGAAGGAACCGGCACCATGGATGAATCCTATTTAACCGGCGAGCCTTATATGATGTCGAAAACCATAGGTTCACTGGTCATATCCGGTGCGATTAACGGTGATTCAGCCTTAACTATTCGTGCGGATAAACTTTCTGTTGATTCCCGTTATGCAAAAATCATGGAAGTCATGCGCTCTTCCGAGCAATATCGTCCCAACATCAGACGACTGGGCGATCAACTGGGCGCGTTGTATACGCCATTAGCCGTACTCATTGCCTTGGTTGCCTGGCTAATCAGTGATGATGTCGTTCGTTTTCTGGCCGTATTGGTTGTTGCCACGCCCTGCCCTTTGCTAATTGGCATACCCGTTACCATTATCAGCTCAATTTCGCTGGCAGCCAGGCGGGAAATTATTATCAAAAATCCGGCTATTCTGGAAACGATAGGTACCTGCCGTACCGCCATTTTTGATAAAACCGGCACACTAACCTATGGTCGCCCCTCGTTAACGGGTTTGATACCCGGAAAAAACCAGACTGAGCAAGACGTATTAACCCTAACAGCCAGCCTGGAACGTTATTCAAAACATCCACTTTCAGGCGCAATTATTAAAGCCGCAGAAAAAGCTGGATTATCTTTATTAAGTGTGACCAATATCGCCGAATTACCTGGTAAAGGCCTTACCGGTACTGTGATGGGTAAACAGATACAAATTACCAGCCGTAAAAATTTTATTGAAACAGCACTGACTGGTATTGAAGAATTACCGCCCCTGTCGGGAGGCCTTGAATGTGTTGTACTAATTAATGGAAATTATGCCGGAACGCTGCAATTTCGTGACGAAGTTCGCACTGACAGCTCTTCCTTCATCAATCACTTGCAGCCCAATCACTTATTTGAACGGGTGATGCTGGTATCCGGGGACAGAGAATCCGAAGTACGCTATCTGGCAGAACAAGTTGGCATTAAACATGTTTACTTTAGCCAAAGCCCTGAACAGAAACTGGAATTGGTACGCAAAGAAACCAAAATGGCAAAAACCATATTTCTGGGTGACGGTATCAATGATGCTCCGTCGTTAACGGCTGCGACTATTGGTATAGCCTTTGGCCAAAACAGTGATATTACCGGCGAATCAGCGGATGCAGTAATCATGGATAGCTCGTTGTTAAAAGTCGATGAGCTGTTTCATATCGGTGAGCGAATGCGAAGTATTGCCTTGCAAAGCGCGCTAGGCGGTATGGCGTTAAGCTTGATCGGTATGGGTTTTGCCGGCTTGGGTTATTTGTCGCCGGTAGCGGGAGCCGTAACCCAGGAAATTATTGATGTACTGGCTGTTTTAAATGCTTTAAGAGCCGCCATTCCGCCAAAAACACTCTCGGATTTTTGATAAATTTATAATGCGCAGTTATCTTCAAAGGCAAGCTATAAAGATCTTCTGTTTAAAGCTTAAAATGCACGAGTACTGTTCTAAAAGTATCCGTTGATATCGTCACCGATCCGGTAAACGGGAAGTCAAGCGTCATAATGGTAAAAAGCGACAAGGCGACCAGAGTCGATAACATTGACGACATAATCAATTGAGCAATAAAATTTTCTGTCCCAAAAAATATCGTAAACAATATCGTAATCAAGCCACCAGATAACAATACAACCCAAAGAATCGGCGGAATCCCCGGCCCTGCGGCCAATATCCGCTCACGTCGCAGTTCAGCGGCTTCATTTAATTTCACCACGGATTGTTCAAAAAATATTGCCTGACTTTCATTTTCAGGCAAAAAAGACGTATAAAGATCCCAAATTATATCGGAAGCGGCCTGCACCTTTTCGCTGCGCTTCCCAACTGCCAGTGTCGTCCATTCATCGTTAACAATGGCAGAGGCATAATTTCTTAGCGCTAATCTCACAGCATTCTTAAAAACAGGCGGAAAACCGGTAGAATCCCGGTAGAGATCTTCAATACAAATAGCTTCTTGGGCAACATTTCTGTCAGCCCTGGCAAAGTTTTGCCAAGAGACAATAACCATAAAAGCCAGCAATACCGCATAAATAACGCCGATGGTAGAGAAGATAAAACCTGCCACATCGTTATGGGTTTTAAGCTTGTGAAAGGGAATAAATCTTCTGACCATAAAAAGCGAACCTATGGTCACCCCAAGAAATAAGCCGATCACTAAAATCGCCAGAATAGAGCTTGGGACGTAAAACAACAACCATTGATTTAAAGGCATGTGTTTCTCCTAAAAAATAAATGCTATCTGTTGGTCGTTTATGTGTCAATACGGATATTTACCAATATCGTTCGATATAGATTATTTATCTAAAAATATATACGTAAAAACATAATCAGAAAATGTAGCATATTATCATCAGCTACTTCATAGCGCTGATAAGTCGGGCAAACAACTCGACTTGTGGCCAATCGGTAAATTCAATAACGGCCAGGGGATCTGTCGGACCTTTGGTCACACACATAATCAGCCTGATTAGTAAACGGTCAAAAAACCGATAACTTGGATAATCAAGCTTACCGGCAAAAACTGCCTGTTCTTTAGGTTTCCAGACTATTTGTTTAAGAAATTTTTGCAGATAAGGATTGTTTCCCGGCCTGCATTTATCGTGTTTACGGGCAACCAAACTCACCGAAAAAAAAGCATTCGGTTTACTGTCCAATAACCGTCTGTTTTTCTCAATAAACGCAATAACTTGCGAACTGTGATGTCCGTAGCGGATACTGGCACCTATCACGATTTTATCAAACTTCGCCAAATCCGGTTGGGGAGCTTCATTAACCGAAACGACGGTAACCAGATGCGCTTCTTGCTCAATGACAACTCGCAGTCGATGACAAATTTTTTGAGTTTGTCCGTCAGTGCTTGAATAAACGATAAGGATGTTGGCCATATTGCGAACCTTAACCTATACTCCGCACGGAGTATGATTTCACTAAAAAAGAACTTGAAAACATTTTCAGCTCACCTCTTGTCGACTTCCTGTTAACGTCTGACAAATGACCAGACTAAGACAACAATCAACCCAGCCCATCCATTGACTGGAAACTGTTGACTTTAACTGGTTTTTTTAAATCAAGCTTCAAATATTAGTAAGCCGTCATCATGCACTGCAATTATTCTACTGTTGAACATGTTGGCTTAATAAGCGCCCATAAAATCGCCTTTACCAACTTCCAGTCCATTATGCCGCAAAATATCATAGGCAGTGGTGACGTGGAAGAAAAATTGCGGCAACCCGTAGTTGCAAAGGTAGGTATTACCAAGCAATTTTTTCTCTTTTGGTGTACCTGGACGCAACACGATTTCACGACTGTCACTACCTTCAAATTGCTCAGGTGTCAGACTTTCGATAAACGCCAGGGCCTTGGCAATTCGTTCTTGTAATTCAGAAAATGTCTGTTCATTAGTATCATAAGCAGGTACCTCAATACCCGCCAACCGGGCAGTTACACTCATGGCAAAATCAGCGGCAATTTGTACTTGACGGTTCAAAGGGAACATATCAGGAAACAGCCGCGCATCCAGTAATACTTGCGGTTCAAATTTTTTTTCAGTGGCGTGTTCTTCCGCTTTGATCAAAATAGCGCTGAGGCTGGTCAATAACTGTTTAAAAACGGGTACAGACGTGGTGTACATATAATTGGACATAGATTTTGCTCGGTTAATTGATTACAGTTATTGTTTTATACTGGCGATAAGTATCTCATGGATAGGCTGGGTTTGGTAAATTCAACACGGAGTCGATCCACAAGGTAACCACCTATAAAATTAAACATTGATAAAACCACATTACTTTATGTAGGGAGTAACATGCGAAATTAATTCATGGCTCTGAATCACTCACGGATGTTATGCAGATAATTATATAGTCAGCGTTAGTGTCGTTAACATAAACAGACCGGTAAAAATCAGTCAAATACAATAACCGGCGTACCGTCTTTGATATTTTCGTAAAGCCATTGTGACGTTGCTATGGATATTCGGACACAACCATGAGATACATTGTCAGCTGGAACCAACGGTGAACCATGAATGGCAAATCCGCCATTAAAATACAGCGGGTTATAAAGTTTGCCCAGATCACTTTCGCGCCAACCGGAAATTCTCCACTGAATGCGAAACTTGCCACGCGGCGTGCGAGCCACGCCGCAAATCCGCTCTCCCGACTTTTTTGATATTTCGCAATATTTGCGATTTGAACCCGTTGATACCGCAATAACACGATTGAGTCCTTGCTTATCAAAAAACAGGAGTACCTGACGCGTAAGATTTATCTCGATACGCGGCAAACCCATTTCAGGATGCTCCCCTGAAGGAATTACTGCTTTTAGCAAGGCTACTTGTGTTTTCAACGTATACGTGCCGGTGCGCTTTAACCTTGCATATTTTTGAAACGCCACAACGCCCTGCCACATCTGTTGGTCGTAATATCCATCGACAGCCCCCACGTCGTAACGAAGTTCTGCAAGCCTTTTTTCCAGAGCCAATACCGCATCGCCTTGTGAGCCGACTTTAAGAACATTGAAGGTCGCAAACGATCCTGAATCAGGTGGTGGCGTTGGAGCGACTGTTGAAGTTGCTGGCGGTGTGCTTATACTCTCGGTAAGGTGTGTCGCTGGCGGTGGTGGCAATGCCTCTGCAGGTGCCGACGTTTTTAACCTGGAAACATTGTCCTTATTAATCGAAAACAGTGTCACGTCCTTTGCTTTTGGCAAATCAGCATAGAATCGTTGCACAGATTTTAGCGCAAGCGTAAGGCTACCACAACCGGTCAGCAATACGACGACTAGCAATGCAAATAAAGCTTTCATGATGAATTATTTATTTTGTTTGTGCTGATCTATGCTGCAATGGAACCAAAATGCACTATTTATCGCTTTAAACAGGCAAGTTTACAGAAACAACAGCAATATCTCATAGCATTTACAATCCATTCGCTATTGTAATCCACACAGACTAACAAACGATACCATTGATCTAGCTATTAAGATATAGAGTCCGAAGTTGATTTAAGCGACATTACTTTCTGTCGGGCACGGTAATTGTCAATGTAGTTGTCGCCTCGACGGTTAAATCTTACTCTGGTTTGTTTTCTAAATAATCACTTCCTTGGTAGCATTTTTTTGTTTAGACCTTGTCTGGGTTAAGGTGGGCTGTCTGGATTTTTTCCCAATTACGGGAACTTCCAGTCCAGCGTTGCGGATGTTTAGCACGTGCTGCTTCGTAGACGACTTTACGGTTATCCAGAAGCTTGTCGTCCAAGCCTTCATGGCGTTGCGCTGGAGTAATAAACCGAATAGCGCTGTGACGATGCTCATGGTTGTACCATTCCACTAAGCTTGTGACCCACTGACGCGCTTCCGTAACATCGGCGAACGGCTTTAGCGGATAGTTAGGACGATATTTCAAGGTCTTAAACAACGATTCTGAGTACGGATTATCGTTGCTAACCGATGGCCGACTAAACGAAGGCATGACACCCAGTTGTTGCAAGGTCGCCAGCATAGTCGATCCCTTCATCGGACTGCCGTTGTCAGAATGCAGGATAAGCTGTTCTGCCTGTATCCCTTCACGATGACAGAGATCACGTAACAATTCGCCAGCCAAGGCGCTGTTTTCTTCTTCATACACCTGCCAACCGACGATCTTTCGGCTGAAAATATCAACAAATAGATACAGATAGAAAAACTGTCCACGGATCAGTGATGGCAGATAAGTAATGTCCCAACTGTACAGTTGATTAGGTGCTGTAGCACATGCCGCGCGTGGCTTTGTTCGTGTTTGAGCCGGACGTTCGCTACGCCGATGGGTAAGCTGTTTTTCCTCGCGCAGGATGCGATAGAAGGTCGACTCAGACGCCAGATAGCTACCTTGGTCGGCCAGTCGTGGCACGATCTGACTCGGTGGCAGATGACCAAATTCATCTGAATTAGCGACGATCAGCACCTCGGCACGCTCGATTGCTGTTAGTTTGTGTGGCGGTTGATAGTCACGCAAGGGGCGTTGATCGCAGTGAATCGTCTCACCTGTCTGCCAGCGTTGTAAGGTACGCTCACTAAGTCCTAATACTTCACAGGCTTTAGCTTGACGTGCTCCCGCAGTTACTGATTCATTAAGTAAAGCAATCACTTGTTCGCGCTCTTCGTGGCCAGTCATTCGACCTCTCCCCCCAAGAGCGCCCGGAACTTTTTTTGCAGTACCAACAGCGCTGCGGCTTCTGCTAAGGCTTTGTCTTTACGCAATAAATTGCGCTCAAGGCTTTGGACTTCTTCTTTCAATATACGCAGGACCCGCGCTTCTTCACGCTTGTCTACTAAGTCATCCTGGCGGCAGAAATCAGCTTTCCATTGTTCCAACTGATGAATAAAAACGCCGCGTTCACGACACCAGGCATTTAAGTCTTCACCGATCAAATTATAGGTTTTTTGTAAAGCAGTAAAGCGTTCTTCAGAGCTCCAATCTTCGGGACGCTTTGATTTTAGCGGTGCAAGTTTGACGTCCTGTTCCTTCTGTTTCATCCAAGCCTTCAAGGTTGTTAAATGGATATTCAATTCGTTTGCGACGGACTGAACTGATTGGTCATTACTACGATTGTATACTTTTACCAGGGCCTGCTCTCTGAAGCCTACTGAATACCTTTTATATTTTTTCATTTCTACTCTCAAATTTTATTTTTTCTTAAAAGTTGAGGCGACAACTATTCTGACGCAGGGGGGGCATGCCATTGTGCGATTTGAAAGCAATGACCCGCACGGCATGCCCTACCATGTACTATAACTCTTTTCACAAGCACTAATGTGCGCTATCGTACTGACTGTGTTTAGTATTGTAGTTATAGTGGCATTGTAGTTTTGACTCCCTCAAGAAATACCCGAAACTGGGGAGCATTTGAAACCTTACCCTACAGACTCTTAATTCTTGGGCTTACCTTAAACCTTACAAAGGTTTTTAGCTTACCGGAATAAATACTTAATTGGAGATTTACTCATGAAACAACTTATCAGATTTTTATCCGCATTTTTTTTGGCACTAACATTATTGACTGCCGTGGGTTGTGCATCAACGCAAAAGCATGAGGCAACCGGCGAATACGTTGATGACAGCATCATCACCAGTAAGGTTAAGGCAGCCATACTCAATGAGCCGGGGTTAAATTCTGCGGAGATTAACGTTGAAACTTTCAAAGGCATCGTGCAATTGAGTGGCTTTGTAAGTTCGAGTGCCGATATTAACAAAGCAGTTACACTAACACGTGATGTTGGCGGCGTAAAGTCAGTAAATAATGACATGAAACTTAAATAGATAAGGAAACCATTATGGAAACAATTAAAAAAGCATCCAAATCTGCACATGAGACGGTTGATAAAATCGCCAATGCAAGTAATCAGGCAGCGGAAACTATCAACGAAAAAAGTGCAGAACTAAAAATTGCCGAACAGCAACTGGTAGAAACTTGCCGTGGTTATGTCCGCGACAACCCCATAGCATCGCTGGGTATCGCGGCAGCGGCCGGCTTTTTTCTGAGTCGTCTGTTAAGCAAACGTTAAATCGTAAATTATGATGGACCCGGATGCTCTGGAACAAAAAACCCATGAGCAGGATGCAAAGGGTAACGATCCATTAAGCAATTTCGGCATATTTAAAGATGGCCAAGCATTATGGTACGAACTGCGTGGCTTAATTCTGGCTCGCTTTCAGCTTGCCATACTGGAGACACAGCAGGCCGGTAATAGCCTCGTAACCATGCTTATTGCCGGGGTGATAATCGCCATCTTGCTGGGCAGTGCATGGTTGGGCTTAGTGGCTGCTGCCGCTGTCTGGCTGGTCGAGAATAACGTGGTAATGGCTAGTAGTGCCATTCTGTTGGCGGTCGCTTTAAATTTGTTGCTTGCGATAATTCTATGTGGCGTTATACGCTGCAAGAGTCGCAATCTGCAATTTCCGGCGACCCTTCGCGCCCTTGAGCCAAAATCCCCAGAGAGTCCAAATACGGAGAAGTTATGATGAAGACCTGCCTAAGTAAGTCCAAGTCTCTTAAGGCCCAAATCAACGCTATGGAGCAGATCGTCTTAATCCGTCAACGCAAGGTCAGTGTTCGCACCACGATATTAATTGGTAAAATACACCAACAAATGACCACTCCGACAACTCTGCTACTGGCGGGTGGCATCGGCTTTATCATTGGCGAACTTACCAAACGGAGGACTCCAGGCAGCGGCAGTCATACCGATCAGTCAATCACTACCGAAACCTCACCCTTAACAACTGCACTTAACCTGATTGTCTCGGCACATACCTTATACATGGCTTTACCTGTAGCCTGGATAATGCAGACCTTCAATCAATCAAGAGCCTCTTCAGATAAACAAGCTCATCCGGCACCAAACAATATCAATGACCACGAAAATCATCGAAGCTCAATGCACTAGTTGCTGGCTGTTTTTTCAAAAGCTAGATGATTATAAATGGCTACAAAAGAGAATTTACTTACCGAAGCAGGCGTACATAATCGACATTTTAGCCGACACGATCCTAAATAAAATTAACGTTAAATCGCCAATTAATAATTAAAGGAAAAATCATGAAAACTAAAGACGAATACATAGAAAATCTGGCATCAGATCTGAAAGAGTGGAGCGCTCAAATTGATGTTTTAGCTGCCAAGACAGAAAAAGCATCGGCAGATGCAAAGCTTAAGTACACCGAAGAGCTCAACGACTTACGAGCCAAACAGGATGCAGCAACTGAAAAAATGAAGGAGCTGAAGGAAGCTGGTGGTGATTCTTGGGATACGGTTAAAGAGACTGCCGATAAGGTCTGGAATGACCTCAGCAAAGGCTTGACCAGCGCCGTTTCCAAATTTAAGTAAGTTAATGACTAACTTGTCTTATGGTTCTGCTATGCCGATAGCAAACTAATGCAGGATATCGTACAGGCAGGGTCAGCAGCTCTTGCTGCCAATCTTTTTTTACTTTATTTATTAGGATAATCACCATGAACCTGAATATTGCAGCCGAACCTTTGCTGGCACTTGTGATAGGTATATTAATTTTACTGGTACCACGATTTTTAAATTATTTTGTCGCTGTCTATTTGATAGTGGTAGGTGTCTTGGGACTAATGCACCATAACCTCACTTAAGATATAGCTATCTACACAAATACTGCTATTCCCTCTCCAACAGGACAGGGAGCAGCAGTATTTTGTAACACTTTGTTTTTATAGTACGAAAAATAATATTAACACCCATGCGGTTGAGACAAAAATCATTACCTCGTCGGTTTGGTATAAGTTTTTAGTTTAACGTTTTTGTCTTAATAGGAGTACCGTTCATAGCACATGGCACAATTTTACAACTACTCCCAACAATTGAAGTCTAAAATTGTTGAGGGGTCATTAACTTGCCAGCAACCTGTAAAAGCCCCAATTGAAAAATATTAAAGATCTATCTCGATGCCGACCGGACAATGATCCGATCCGGTAATATCCGGCAGAATAAAAGCCTGCTTGACTTTATCGACCAGAACTTTGCTGGTCAGCACATAATCAATCCGCCAACCGACGTTTCTTGCCCTGGCACCCCCGCGATAACTCCACCAACTGTAAGCGATGGTATCCGGGTGAAAATGCCGATAACTATCGACCAATCCGGCATCGACAAACCCGCTGAAACCGTCGATTTCAACTTGCGTATATCCCGCCGATTTATTGTAATTAGGTTTTGGACGAGCGATATCAATTTCCTGATGCGCGACATTAAAATCACCGCAGATAATGAGCGGTTTTTTGCTTTTCAGTTGCAGGCAATAAGCCAGAAAGTCAAGATCCCAGCTATGCCGATAATCCAGTCGTGCCAAGGCCTCGCCCGAATTTGGTACATAAACATTCAGCAGAAAAAAATGTTCAAACTCGGCAACCATCACGCGACCTTCCCGGTCGTGCTCGGCAATACCCATATCATGGATAACTTGCAGCGGTGCCTGCCGGGATAACAGTGTAACCCCCGAATAGCCCTTGCGTTCGGCGCAGTTGGAATAAATATGATAGCCCTCAATGCCCTCCAGAGCTTTTTCAACCTGATCTACCTGAGCCTTGTTTTCCTGCAATAAAATGCAATCGGCATCCAACTGCGCGAGCGTTTCAGCAAAGCCTTTGCCTTGTATCGAGCGAATGCCGTTGACATTCCAGGAAATTATTTTCATACGATGATTGCGCCTTCTAGGGTTGAAATTACACTTTCAACAGTGAAAATGTGTCTGACGCTATTGTAACCTTCTGCCTTTTGGCTAACCAGTCGTTTTCGGATTGATTTAAAAGTCAGTGCCCTTCATCAATAAAGGAGTTATACAATAAGGTGATGTTGTACGACTTGTTTGATCCTTTTTGTATCAATTGGCAGTGAGGTAAGCCCAAATATTTGACGCATTTAATGCACCAAATTGTCGGGTTACCTTAGGTGATTTCCTGCGAAGAATATACCCAATTTACTGGTCTTTTTATTTGTTTTCTGCGTTGTCAAAATAGTTACGTAGCCAGCTACGTGCCAATTTTACCGCTTTGAAAATAAACAAAAATCCTGCGCCACTTGGGTATATTCATTCTTGGATATCACCTTAACTCACCACTAACCTGCAAAACAATCCCAACGGCATTGCGCCAATGGTTATTTGATAAACAACATTTCTTGATAGGTTGGATAAGGCCACAATTCATCGGCAATTTCACCTTCAAGCGCATCGGCATAGTGACGCACGTCATCCATGAGTGGACGGATGGATTTTGCACAGAAGTGCATATGTTCTTCGGGTGTTGAAAAATCATGCTGACTGATAGCAGCGCTTAGTTTATCTACCGTCTCCATCATTGATGTCAGCATTGCTGCGATCTTGACCAACCGTTCATTATCCAGTTCGATACCGTTGCTTTTAAGACTGCTGATGGTAGCGGAAAGCTCGGACAAATATTTGACAACAGCGGGATAAATGCCGGTTTTTGCCATACTCACGACCAGTTTTGCTTCCACATCAATGGCGAGTATGTATTGCTCGGAATAAATTTCGAAGCGACTGGCCAGTTCAACCGGTGATAATACGCCAAGCTTGTCGAATAATTCCTCAATATAGGCTTCTTTTAAAACCGGTAACGCATCGGCTGTTGTTTTAAGATTAGCCAAGCCACGTTCTTCAACCGCCATTTTATGCCACTCGGCGGAATAGCCGTTACCACCGAAGACAACTGCGCCATGCTGATCGATTAATTCTTTCAGTGTTTTAAGGATTGCCGTATCAAGATCAGCCCCTTGACTTATATTGCTTTCCAGAGTGTCGGCAACCCAGTTAAGTGAATCAGCCAACATCGTGTTCATAGCCACCAGAGGACCTGCGACCGATTGCCCGGAACCAACAGCACGAAATTCAAAACGGTTACCGGTAAAGGCAAAAGGCGAGGTACGATTTCTATCGCCCGAATCTTTATTAAAAACAGGCAAGGTATTGATACCCAAATTCATAACGCCAGCGTTTAGTGAGCCGGTTATCTTGCCATTGCTGATTTGCTCGAAGACATTATCAAGTTGCGACCCCAGATAAACAGACATGATGGCCGGTGGTGCTTCGTTGGCACCCAGACGGTGATCATTACTTGCCGTTGCGATAACGGCACGTAATAGTGGCCCGTATTTGTGGACACCACGAATAACTGCGCCGCAGAACAGTAAAAACTGGGTATTGGAATGCGGTGTGGTACCCGGATCAAGCAAATTGCCTTGGCTTGCATTACCGACTGACCAGTTAACATGCTTACCTGATCCGTTAATGCCTTTAAACGGTTTTTCATGCAGCAGACAGACCAGACCATGTTTTTTGGCGGTATTTTTTAATACCGTCATCAGTAATTGCTGATGATCCGTTGCTACATTGGCTGCTTCAAAAAAGGGTGCAATCTCAAATTGTCCGGGAGCCACTTCGTTATGCCTGGTTTTGGCAGGAATACCCAAACGATATAACTGTTCCTCAGCATCCTGCATATACACCTGGATGCGTTCAGGTATCGCGCCGAAATAATGATCGTCAAATTGCTGGCCTTTAGCCGCCGATGCGCCAAACAAGGTTCTCCCTGCCAGCAGCAAATCCGGACGATTATTGACAAAATTAGCATCGACCAGAAAGTATTCCTGTTCAGCTCCGCAACTGGAATTAACGGGCGCAATGTCAGTGTGACCAAGAAGCGACAAGACTCTCTGGGCGGCTTTATTCATCGCGGCATTGGCACGCAGCAACGGCGTTTTTTTATCCAGTGCCTCGCCAGTCCAGGAAACAAAAACCGTTGGAATACAAAGCGTAGCACCGTTGTCAGTTGTCATGATATAAGCAGGACTGGTAACATCCCATGCGGTATAGCCGCGCGCTTCAAAAGTCGAGCGTATGCCGCCATTCGGAAAGGATGAACCATCCGGCTCGCCTTGCACCAGCACTTTGCCACTAAATTCAGAAATAACTGAACCATCACTTTGCACGGAAATAAAGCTATCGTGCTTTTCTGCCGTTGCATTGGTTAACGGATAAAATACATGAGCGTAATACAAGGCACCCTTGGACAGGGCCCAATCTTTCATTGCCAATGCCACGACATCGGCAAT
The DNA here is from genome assembly GCF_022788635.1 of Methylobacter sp. S3L5C. Classification (NCBI taxonomy): domain Bacteria; kingdom Pseudomonadati; phylum Pseudomonadota; class Gammaproteobacteria; order Methylococcales; family Methylococcaceae; genus Methylobacter; species Methylobacter sp. S3L5C. The sequence goes on from NZ_CP076024.1 coordinate 3,603,453, forward strand.
AGAGACGTCAAGTTCTGCACCGGCTTCTATGGTCTTTTTTACCGATTTAAAAACGTCTTTAGGCAGGCTTTCCTTCATCTTGCTTAGCGTAAACACATCACTCGCCCACAGATTACTGAGCGATTCCGGTGTTTTAGCCGGCATGGGTATTCGATTGGTAATGTTTTGTACAGCCTGAACGCGGGCACTATTTCCAGTCATTTTTATTCCCCTGTGTAATATTGAATGTCAATCAACAATAACAAAGCAATAATCGAACCAATATACTTATTTAAGCATATATGTCCCAAGAAGAAGCAATACAACACACAATAAGGTATACACACAAATTAACACGTACAATAAACGAGCATTTTCAGTGCAAAAAAAGGCGCTTTCCATTCAAATTGGTGCAAATTATCACGAATAGATTAACTTATGGTCTCTATTTAGAGCGGTCTTGTGCCAATGCAGGGCAATAAGGCTCAACGTTAATAACAACGGTTATCGGCAGTTTTTACAAACGACGATCCCTGTCTGAATGATTCAAGCCATCGGATTGACAGTTTTCATCTTTTTATAAAACGCACCATAGACCGGTTATTGATGTGCGTTCTTTTAAGAATTACCTTAACAACCCTCATCATGAGTAAACCTCACGCGCTCCTCCGCTGAATGCCCTAATGCTTTGGCAAACCACGGCGGCGGCGCAGCAAATACTTTCTGAAATTCGGTTAACTGGTCAACCGCCCCGGTTACCTCAGGAATCTTGATCGGGTAAATATCGGCGCGTATCACTTTAGCTGCTGCCGGACCGCCAATTGATTGCACAAAAACTACATGACAATCTTTAATCAAATTAGCACGAAACAGGTTTCTGTCATCACTACTATCGGCTTCAATAGTTGAACGTATATCAACCAGCTTATAATCATTTTGTGATAACTGATAAACCAGAAAACGTATGCAAGAGCCGAAATGCCCGTTAATCAATGCACCACTGTTTGAACTGATAGCGACACGAATAGAATCGGGGATTTCACCGTCTTTATAAGGTAGTATTTCCGGCAAATCTTCATCTTCAGCCTCGTCGCCCCAAAGATACCGGACCGCCAGCTTTATATTGGCAAGGCCGATACCGATATCTTCACCATCTTCTTCGCCATCCAGACTGCCCAAACCAGTCTTAAGATTGGTCACTGTGATCGATTTTAATTTTTCATCATCCAACGGCGAACCGACTCGCTCATGTAAAATTTCCAGTAATGCGGGTATGTCAATACCAGGTAGAATGCGCGACGCCAAGGCAATACGCAAAGCCAGTTCACGGGGTAATGCTTCCATTTTGATATCCTCATTTAACAAGTATGGCAAATAATAATTGCTTTATAACCAAGTCCTTATTCAGGCTTCCTGATGTTTATCTTTCCAGCTGGAATAACCGCCCTCCAGGCTGTAAACCTTCTTAAAGCCAAAATCAAAGAAAAACTCGGCAAGATGTTCGCTGGCATGACCGTAATAGCAATAAATCAACAAGCACCGCTGCTTATCGCCGCGTTTGACTAAAGAATCTTTTAAACCTTCATGAACATGAAGGGCATCTTCCAAGTGCCCTGCCCGATAATCTTTTAAATCCCGGCAGTCAAGAATCATGGGATTGATTTCTTTAATTAATTTTTCAGAATCGGTAATAGAGATAGTTTTATATTTCATCGTATTATTAATGACTATAAAAAGTCATTCCTCAAGAATGGAAAGATTGTTTTAAACCTGACAATAAAACTGACGTTGTTGCTCCCTGTATCGTTTTTTGACCTTTATCAGCTCTGAATTTGAGTTAATTCGGGATACTGAATAATTAAGCAAATTATCTGCCAAATTTTAGATTGAGCCGTTTTTAAACAACCGGCAAGATCATCAGACAAAAAAAAGCGCCCTGACCGAGAAGGCAGGACGCCAAAGGTAAATGCCCAGGAGAGAGCAACAGAAAAGAGAGGTATCTTAATAAGGTATTAAGCACTATCGATGCCAAAACTTTATATCTATATATTTCAGTTACTTATATTAAATACATACTTTTTATGCTTAATATTTGCACCAAAGACAAGCATTTATGTATTTTTACTGACCTAACTTTGTGCAATAAGATGTGCTGCCGAACGTGGCACATCCCTCGCTATCAAAAGGTTGTTTTATCCGTACCTTTTATGGACTTATAGTATATTTTGTTACTATTCAAACACAATAAAAAAATGAGCCATTTTCATACCGCTGTTAAAGAACACAATCCAGATAATGTGCCGCTATTCTTGTTTTTCAAATAACAGCCGTCCTTGCCTGAATTTCGTAAAAACATTATTTATTAGATTATCCAATTGATAAATATGGATAAATTATTTAGATAGAGAATCAACAGAACCTAATAATTTAGATTATTGACTGAAAATCTATACGAAATAATTAAAATAAGTAAATAAAAATTCAAATTTAAAGTAAAAATATATAAAATACTTACACTACCCAAGGTAATTAGAGATTATTGATATGGCATCCGACAAAATCAGACTGACTGAGTACCAGACTTTACCTGTAAGATTGAAATAGTTAAGACAATCATATAGTTAATATTTTTCCGTATAAATTAAAAACCATCAAGAAGGTAATTTATTGGTAAGCCCCGAGAAAAACCTGACTAATTTAACCGAACAGGCACAGCTATTTGCCGAAAAGCAGTTACCGATTTTTACATTATTACAAATTGCGTTAATTGGCAGGGTTTTTATCCGAAGCTGAGATCAAATGGCTTACGCGTTAAACCTTATTGATGGCAACGTACTGTAACGACGCGCGATATTTGGCATAGTTTTGTTCGATATTTGGCATAGAAATAAACCTATAAGCCATCAAAAAACCAATCTATCTCACCTGATTCAGCGTTAAATATAGCAAAATTTAACAGCACATTAAGCCATCAAACTTCATCAATAGTTAACCCCGTCGAATAGGCAGAATACCGCGCAATTATAATGGCTGATTGCTGCGATAATTTCCCCCAAATCTGGTAGTCTTGTTCAAGGTTTTTGTCCGCATCATTTGGAAATACGCTTATATATAATGGTGAGCCAATCCCATTGCGCATGACCGCCATAAGCGCGTCTCTATCACTCGGTGACGCATTGGAAAAATTAAGCGTTAATGTTTTTGATCGCGTTTTAATGTCAGTAAGCAAATCGCCGGCATCGTTCCGAACATGCTGGCTGTCATCGTTCCAACCAATTGACGCGCCATAGTCCGCATTAATAACCGGCTCAAAATACTTACCCACCAGCAATCTTGACGCTTCGACATAGCCTGCTGGATTATTGCTATCTGAGACATAAACTACTATTCTTTTTACTGTCCCACCTACAAAAAATAGTGACGCATAAGCACCGCCAGCATAGCCAAAATTAGCCACTCCAGGAACTGTGTTTCTTGATGCATAACCACAACACGGCAATACTCCACTATCAAAAACAGCCGTAGTATCAGCGGCATTTGCGTAGCCCATAACCCGTATAGTTGCAGTACTGCTAAAATTAGTAAATGGAAGCATCACACAGTTGATAAATTTTGGAGTAGCCCATAGCGCCGCTATTTCTGCAACCGTTGTCGATGATCTAAATATTTGGCTTTTAATATCAGTTGCCAAATTTGAGTGCGGCAATGATGCTGGAGTAATTCCACCGGATAAGCTAGCACTATCAATTTCATTTTTATAAAGCACCCTTAAATTACTCATAATGCCGCCATTGCTCCAATAAAAACTTGTTCCGCTGCTTGTATATCACCATCGGTTAGTGCGGCTGACACCTTATTTTTTGCTGCAATTCGTTGGCTCTCGATAGCTGCCCCTACTTGCCCCCATAAATTAGCCATATAATTGATTAAATTAGCCACCACCGTTGCTGTTGTGCCAGTCGCTAATGCCTCAGCGTTTACCCACGTATAGGGTGCTGCGTCGGCAGGATAACCCGCTGCAATATACGCTTTCGCATCAGCAAGTTTGGCTGTATATGTTATGTCTTGACCTGCTGAGACTGTTATATATTTTAGCCGAGTCATACCGGCCAAGGCATCAATTCTATCCGCTGATTCAGCTTGCAAAATTGCAATCGGTATTGGTTCAACAGGCTTTAAAACAATAGAAAATGTTGCCAAATCATATCGGTAATTTATGTAATTATCGCCATTGAACAGGTATTCATTCTCGTAAAAATCTATGCCAACCGTGTTACCGAAATAGCTTAAACAGTCGCCATTTGCCTGAGTGACCGCCAAAATACTTCCGTTATCGTCAAGTGTCATTGATGCATAAATCATTTAACAACCTCAAGCGTTATAATAATGTGCTCCGCCCATGAAGCTATACTTGCATCATTAGTTATTTGAAATGCATAAGCTGTTGTTTCAGCGCAGGTTATTGTTAAATGAAAAGGGACCTTTACGCCACCACCACTAACCATTGAAATTGTGGCCTGATCATAAACAACTTCTCCGCCCGCATAAATTGGAGTCCACGCCGACGAGTCAGCGTTAACCTTTAATGCTGATAGCCTGGCTCTAGAATTAACTGATCCCCCATTTGTTGTTATATAAACCGCTCCTGTTATTAGTATCGATGTTGGTACTGCTGCGCTGCCATGCACATTTATTTGATGCCAAATGCCTTTTGTTGACGACGCATAGCTTGTGCAATTATTAGCGAGGTATGCGTCCCGATTCGCAGGTGTTACCTTTCCGATTAAATTTGCATAATCACCAGGGTTTTTTGTTGCGTTATCAACGGGCTTTTTACCTGTTGGGTCAGATACCGAATCCCAAAGCGATGTTGTAGCGGCTTTAGCAGTTATTAGGCTTATTGAAGAAGCCCTAAAAGCATAGTAATAAACAAATAGATTTTTAAGAGTAACACCGTTTATATTTGTGTTTGTTGTAAGATTTGCATCATTGATATACAGAGGTTCTGGAGGGTATGTAGCCATATTAACTGTACCACCACCATTTAAGTAGTTATACAAATCACTTATTGCAGCAGTATAGTTTACTCTATCTGTACCAAGCTCCTGAGCCTGCCCATCTATCACATAGTATTCTTCATAGATGGAATCCCACTCTTTACGCACCCGTGGTTTTTCAGATTTATCTAAAATATTATCATCGACAATGATTGCTATAGCAGAGTTGGCAGTATCAGCAAGTGATTTATTTTTTGTTACGAAGGCATTAAGCAGTAGCTGTTTCTGCTTGTAAACTTCCTCAAATTTAGAATTAAAGGTTGCTGAAACAATAGGTGTGTTTTGGGTTGCGTCATTCCATGCAGGGGTTAGTGCATTTAAGTAAGTACCTAAAGCAGTTATAGCAGTATCATAAGCTACTCTACTAATTACAAGTGCATCAGCTTGAGCATCAATACCAGCTTTATCATTATCAATGGTCTTAGCTTTTAGGATAGTATCAGGCTTCTCACTCTTAGATAAAATACCATCATCAGAGATAGCATTTACCTCTGCTATCGCGGTGTTGGTCTTAGCTTGCAGGGCAACTAAAGTGGCTTCCGAGCTGTAAGGGGTAGCTGGTAGTTGTCTGCGCTCTACTTTGATTTGCCTACAACCGATAATTACATTTGTACCCGATACTTGTGCTACAAATCTTGCCATAGCAGATACCGCACCAGCAGGAGCTTGTGAAGAAACTGCATGTACATTTCTATTTGAACTGGTAATACTAAAATCATGATGGGTAGTCATAGTATTTTGAGCACCATCACCTACTACTGCACCAGCACTGTTTTTAAAGATAAGATCAAAATAGACACCATCATTAACACCAGGATTAAGAAGCAAAGAGTCCCCTGTGATTGTGCACCAATCACTTGCTTGAACAGAGACTCCTATTGATTGCTGTAATACATAAGTTCCTGCAACAAGACCAGTCTTTGTAATTGCAGTACCCCATATAGAGTTATCAACCGTAGCTGCAAAGTTATTCACCCAACCATCTGTACCATTTTCAAAACCACCATTGTAAAGCAAGTTAGGGCTAGAAGTTAAGGCAGCAACAAGTGAATTACCATCAGTGATATTAAGCGTAGCTAGTGAAGTTGGTCGATTAACTACGCCCAACCATGTCGCCGTCATTGCCGCTGCATCAATGCTGGCTTGTGTGTCTTCCGGTGCCGCTGTCCACGTTGATGATTTATTGCCCTCTTCAAACTTAATGTCAGTTATATAAAGTGTTTGACCTGATATTGTTGGTACAAAGAACCGCAAAATGCAACTGAGCATATCCGCGCTGGATGAATTAAAAACATACCTGATCGTTGTTTTTGTCGTTGTGGCTATTGGTAGAAATTGAGGCAGGGAATCAGGGAATAAGTCGGCATAGAATGGCACGGTGCCAGTGCTGCACCAGCATAAAAAACTGGCAGTATAATCGGTATTTTGCTTTAGTGACATATACTGCGAATTGCCAATATACGACCCATTAACGCTTGTAGTCATGCCCCAACCGGATAATCCACCCGCAACCGGTGTGTTTGAGCTGCCTGATTTTATGATTAAATTGCGGCCACCAACCGCGCCGATAATCAGCCGTGGTGCTGTAGCTTGCAACGCAAGATCAACTTGGTTTCTTGTTATGGCCATTAAATCATCACCTCAATTTGCACGCGAAAATTTATCCAGTCTGGTTGTAACTTGGTCACGATGCCGGTTTTTCCTGCGTTTAGGCCAAATCTGCTATGCGTTAGCGTTACAGCTTGGCCTAAAACCAAATCAAGGCACCGGCTAAAACCTTCAAATCCGTAAATAGTGCGTGGCACTGAATAAATCGCAAGTTGCCGTTCTGCCTCGGCCGTAGCTTCTGTTGTGTTAATTAATACTGTGTTTACCTGGACTGGTTCTGCATCTAATTTATAGTTAGCTGCCACGGTTGCGTTACTGCTTGTGACTGTTAAAAACTCGGTATTCAACAGATTTTTGCTTGATTCAGGTATGCCGGTCTGGAGATTATTTTGTACTGTCCAGTTTTTGCAATAGCCAAATTTTACTGATGATTTAACTGGCAATCGTCTGACTATATGCAGACTTGACTGAACCATATCAACATTGGTTATTGCTGTGGCCACGCCCAATGGTGGGAACGCAATTTGCAGTAATGAGAGTTTACCTGCGCGGGTAATAACGACTTGAGCGCCAATGCTTGCGGCCAATTCTTGCATCGTAGTAATGACATTTTCACGACCTGATAAATAAGTTCCTACGGCCTGCGTGTGTGCTGATTCAAATGTGGCAAGGGCTATTATATCGAGATCGCCAGCGACAAAGCGTGTTGATAATTTGCCATAAGCTGTTGCCAGACGCTGTATTAATGATGATACCGTATTGATATAGGTTGACTGCTTGCTACCTTGAACGCTGCAAGTAATCACTCCCGCTGGTGCTATTGTTAGTACAAATTTACCCGTGGTTAAATTAGCGGTAAATGTAGTGATCGGTACACCGTTGTCCCGAACTTCAATTATTGATTCAATAGCCCCGTTATGCACTTGATATTCAAGTGTAGCGGGGTTGGTCAATAGCGGTGTAATGTTGCAGACCTCACCAAACACCAGCGGCAAAACCATGTCTGCATTCGCGGTTGTCCCGCCAAGTTTGGTATCGCTGACAGGACAATTCAGGCGTTGTAATTTATCTCTGATTTTTAAATTTATCCGGTCACGGCTGCTGGAGCCAATATCATCAACTACACCATCAAATAATAATGTGAACGATGACCGAGCCGCACCAAGATTGCCGTTAAAAACTTTTACCGTGCGATTCGACCACACATAGTCAAGCCAGCCGTCACGCTCACCGGACACGTTATATAGCTCAATATCGCCGTATGACATAGCCGCTGAACCATCAAGCGAGATTTCTTCTGTAACCTGAACGCCACCGGCTATTGCTGGCATATAGACTGTGTTCGCGGGGTTATCTGCTGCGCCCGATACATAGCCTTTTGTCGACAAATACAGCGTGGTTTCTACTCCGGCAATGCTTGCTATTACTTCAACTAAAATACAGGGGATCATGCAATCACCGCACGTGAGTTATTCACCCAGGCTGATTGTTTGGCCGTGTCTTTTCCGCCAGCCACCACCTTGTCTGCGGCTTGGTCGTTTGCGTCATAATTACTTTGAATCAATGCGCCTGTGCTGTCGCGCTGCTCTGCTCTGAGTTTTGCCACTTCTTCTCTCAACGCCCTGAGTTCCAAAATTATCTCCTGAGAATTTCCACCGCTGTTTCTCGCTTGGCTGGCTGTCAATACCCGTTCGCCCCTGTGTAGTTCTGCGCGGTAACCATCAAACGGCACAAAGTCCAAGCCGTTGGCGTGTGAGCCGTTTATCAGTCTGTCGGATGCCGCAGAGTAGTTAGTGTTTGCCGCCTCCATATTTGCTTTGTATATCGCAACCGCATTATAAAATACCGGCAAGGTTGCCGCGCTTGCTGCTGCCAGTCGGGTAAACTCTGCCGCTGCTGCGACTGCTGCCGTTTTAGCTACTGAATCAGGCATTACCGCTGCTTTGTTTGTATCAGATAGTGCCGCCGCTGTCCCTGCCGCCGTTCCAAATAACGCATTATCCAGATTTTTAACGCCGAGGTTGTACATCGCTGTTGCATCTGCTAAAGCTGATTGTGTGGCATTTTTAGTTAATGCATCACTAGCAGTGCCAAGGCCAAGAATCGCGTCTTTAACAGATAACACAGAGGTATTTAGAGTTATCAATCCATCAACTGATGCTGTCAACACGGTAAGCTGTTTTTCTGCGTCTGTTTGCTGTGAGCCTGCGCTAATGCCTAAGCTGTCTATTAGTGACATAATTTGTTGATAGTCTGCCGTGTAACCGCTGCCACTCGCATTGTATGTTTTTGACGCATCCAAAAATCCGGTTATTTTTGCGTTAATCCCGCCAACTGCTGAATCATAAGCCGCTTTGCTTGCAGTTGTAGTTCCTGCGCCACCACTAATTGTTGCTGCCGTGGTGTTTAACTGACTGCGTGACTCGTTGTATTTATCAAGCGGGGTCCCGGTCGATAAATTGCCCAGCGACAATGAATCTTTCAGAGTTTTCAGTGATGAAATGAATGATGTTAATTTGCTGATCGTTCCACTTATTGCATCTGATTCGGTTTTATAAGCTGTTGCCAGATTGCTCTTTGCTGTGCTTATTGCATCTGTGTACACTTTTGTTTGTGCATCAATCGCGGTGTAATAGCTATCAGCCGCATCGCTTAATTTCAGCATCATGGAATAACGCTTCTGATCGAGTGCGTCATTAAGATTTAAACTCTCAAGATATTTACGATATTCTTCCCGTGTTTTTGGCAGGACATAAAGCACATCGAGCATGGATGATGTCAGTGATTTATAACTTGCTGCTTGTTTTTCTGAATCAGTGTAAAACTTGTCAAAAAAGGCTGAGAATTGCTTTTGAAATTCAGCAAGGCCACCTGCTGCTTGTACCAGTGCGTCTGATATTGCGATTGCATTTGTTGCTAGGCTTAGGCCTGATTTTGCCAGCGCGTCCTTCACCACTGCGACTTCCGAGACTATCCGTACCGCTGTTTCCAGCATGCCTTCGCCGAGCTTTTGATACTGCCCGATAATATCGCCAAAGACAGCGATTGACATGGTGTCGAGAGCGGTTGAAATGACACCGTTTAATTTCTTTGCTGCTTCTTCCCCGGATAGATCCTTTAAATCTACGTTCATGGCTGGAATGATGTAATCCTTAACACTTTGCTCAAGATTGCCACCCAATAACTTCGCAGCCTGCATCATAGACGCACCCATGCCATTAAAAACCTGACTGATAGAGTTGGTTACTTTGCTGTCAAGCTCTTTAAAATAGGTATTGTAGCTTGTCGATTTTGATAATCCCCACCACGAACTTTTATCTGTTTTTACAGTATCAAACTGACTTCCTGATACCTGGCTTCCAGCCATAATGTCAGACACACTGATCGCATTAGTATTAATTCCAGACGCAGCGATACTTTGTTTGCTTGAATTAAAGCCCATTGCTCCTGATGTATTTTTTGTGGGTACTGATACCAGCCCACCTCCCTGAAAAATTGCAGTTATAGTTCCGGTTATAGCCGAGGCCAAACTACCAATGCCAGCATTGATACCCCTAAGCTCAGAATATTCATCGGCATGAATGCTTTTCAGTAGATCATAGGTTTTGTTAACTGATTCGGATTTAGCTGTGCTATCACCCAAAACTGTACCTGTGTCCGGTGATGTTGCTGGTGGGGGTGCTACTGACGCACCACTCCCACCTGATCCAAAACCGATCGCCGCCATAGCAACTGCCATAGCTGCCATAAGAGCAAAGCCAATGTAAGGACCAGCCGCGGCTTGTGTCGCTATACCTGTTGCTGCCGCCGCCTCCCCTTTAACCATTTCTCCTGCCACGAATGGAACTACCGCCGCGGTATGTGCTGCCGCTTCCGCACCAATGCCTAGTAACTTAATTAGCGTCTGCGCCATTTGAGCGCCTGCTATACCCATCTCAATAGCATGAGCAACTCGCTGTTCGGTACTACCTTGCTTAAGCATGGAGCTTACTGCACCAGCTATTTGCCGGGTACCAGATAATTTATCAGATAATATCTTGCCGTTTAGGACGCTTTCTTCTTTGGCATACTTTGCCGTATTAGATGCCTTGGCCGCTTGATCTACGGTCGACTCATTAAGCACTTGCATCTTGGCATTTTCATCTAGCGCTAATGATGACTTATTAATGGAGTTAACCATATTGTCAAATGCACCAGCCATAGTATTAATGCCGCCTAAAGCCCCATCAAATATTGCCGATGTCACCGCGCCCAGATCACTGGTTTTAACGTGGGCATCATCCAGGGTTTTGTTATAGGCCTCAAGTGCTACCCTTGCTGTTTCAGTCGTTTCTTTCTGTATAATTCCGCTGCCTTTCGCTGGAAGATTTCCGCCCTGACTTGTTAATGCCGATAGCTGCTGATCTGCTGAGTTTTTAGTGTCTGTATATCCAGCAACTACATCCTTTGGCAAATAAAAGTTTGCTTCAATTGCGGCCTTTTTTTGTTTTTCTAACTCTATTTGCTCTTTAATTGCCGCATTGCTGAATCCTTGCAGTTGCAATGATTTAGCCATATTTGCCAGCTCTGTAGCATAACGGGAATCATCTTTTAGCTTATCGAGCTCATTTGCCTGGCTTATAGTTTCATCCCACATAGATTGCTGGATTCTTCTGGTCTCGGTTTCTGCGGCTATTTGCTTGGTAATTAACTCAATCTCTACTCTCTCATCACCAATGGCATCTTTCAAGTTGGTTCTTAAGGCTATTTGCAATGCCTTGTCTTTGGCTGAAAGCGTATTTACATAAAGCTCACTGGATAATGACTGGAGTAATTCCAGTATTTTTTTATTATGAGTATCTGAGGCAGTCGCGGCTTTTTTGGCTTCTGAGTTCTGCTCTTTGGTATCTTTTGTAAGAGCTTTTTTGCTTTCCTGAAGCGTTAAAATCGCATTACTTAGCCGCTCGACAGAGGCTATTTCTTCTGGACTACCTGCAAATGACTGTGCATTCTGCTTATTATAATCTTTAGGCGATAGCGTTAATTTGTCATACTGGTCTTGGAGCTTTGCGGCTTCTTTCCCGGCCGCTGATAACTTTGCATTTTGTTCTTCTGCATTAGCTTGGCTCCATATTTCCAATGCTTTAGCCCCTAGGGCCAATCGCTGATCTTCGGTAATAAGGAGCTTTCCGGTAGTTGCGTCCAGCGTCTTAGCTGCCTCGTTAGCATCAATTAATTTTTGGTTATAAACCTCTTGCGGTGACTTTAGCGATTCAAGTGCAGAGGCCATTTCGCCGGTTAATGACGAACCTTTTTCTTTTGCATTATTGTTGGCAATTATGCTGGCTGTTATTTCATTGTGAGAAGCCATACTAGCCTCATGCTCAACCCGTAACTGCCTGGCGCGGTCAAAATCCAGCTTTGACAATAAAATGGCTTTTTCGGTGACATAGTTCAATGTCTCCATGGTTTTTATCAAGTAATTGGCTGCCGATGCGCCCGCGTTCTGAACGGCCACAAACTCATTCAGATAGGTTGCCAGCTGAAGGCCGATAAATATACTGGTGGCTGCGCTTAATGCCGCCATAGCGACACCAGCCAATGTCAAACCGGCAATAAATCCTGTCAGTGAAAAAGTGGCGACTCTTTGTGCGGCTGCCAACTCCGCAGTTGCAGCTGCCTGCGCTTCTTCGGCAATGGTTAATTGCGTGGCCATAGCAGTTTGTTGCCTGCCCAGCACGTTTAATTCCGTTATGATCCCGACCCGCGCTTGCTGTGCAATTGCTAAATCCTGCGTAGCCTGGCGATTCAGATAAAGAATCGCTGTACTTTGCACAGTTGCCGACGTTGCCGCTATCGTTGCCCGCGCTTGTGCTATTGACGTATCTACCAATGCTAATCGAGATGTTACCGCTGCCTCTTCTGCTATTGATAGACTTACCTGTGCCGCTCGATAAGCTACTACTGAAGCAGTTGCAGCAATGGTCGCTTCTGCCCTGGCAATGTTAACCTGTGCATTTTGTACGATAGCTGCGGAATGCGCCGACTCAATAGCCATTGCACCTCTAGTAGCTGCAATATATGTGGCAATGTAGGTGGCAATACTGCCTGCCATTTGTGTAACAAAAACAGCAACAGCTATTTTACCCAGGGTAATAATGCCATCCAAAACCGGTGTTAAATTTTTAGCCAGGTCATTTACTGATTGCGCCAGTCCCGCTGTTGCTCCAGAGCCTTTGTTAACCTCCAAAACATATTGCCCAAAGGCCGTGTTGATATTCTCCATAGCCGCGCCGACGGTCAGTGGGATTTTTGCAAACTCTTCATTAATGACCGATGATTGACTTTGTATTGCCGTGATAACGCGTTTTGAGGTTAATTCACCAGCCTCAGCCATCGCCCTTAACGCACCGATACTGACATGCATACCATCCGCCAGTGCCTGTGATAACCGTGGTGAGTTTTCCATCAGACTGTTAAATTCATCGCCGCGCAATACCCCAGAAGCTAACGCCTGCGACATTTGGCGAATAACTGACGCGGCTTCTCCAGCACTGGTGCCGGATATCCGTAATGATTGCGCCAGGGTTTCAGTAAGCGCTGTCGTGTTGCGCGTGGTGCCGCCCATCTGCTCCATGGCTTTATTGATTCGCGAGAAGATAGTCGCGTTAGCGTCAAAACTGGTACCGGTGCGCAAACTGATAGCGACCAGCTCTTTTGACGACGATAAATAATCCGCTTGGCTGCTGGTAGCGATTTTTATCCGTGAATCCAACAGCGTCATGGCATCGGCAAGATGAATAAGTTCTTTTGCAGACTGGTAAATTGCCAGTGCTGACAAGCCTGCAGCTAAGCCCTTCAAAGCACTACCCAACCCCAAGGTTTCCCGTGCCATTGCAGCAAAGGATCTATTGGCATTTTTGGCAGCGCTGTCAGCACCATTGATACTACCGCGTACCCGATCTAAGTCACCGGTAACTTGAGCAGAGCCATTAGCCCGGATGGTAATCCCTAAAACAATCGGTGCAGCCATTATTTATCTTTCCTTTTGTTTAGCTCATTAACAACGGTGCGGGTAAAGAGCATCAACCCTATAAAGGTATCTTTGTTAGGCTTAATGCCCGCATAGCCCCAGATAACCTGTGCTGCCTGATAATTGAGACCAATCAAGTCACCCATACCGGCATATTGCCAGGCACAGCCATCGAGGATAAAGAATGCCTCCAGCACTGGCCAGTTGCCTTTCATCACTTCAAAATTAATCTCTTCCGGTTGTTCAATTTCCGGTAGCACCAAGCCAAACAGGGCGGCATCCTCATCCATGAGCTCGGTACTTAAATCTTGCGGCTGACTACAATAGTATTCAGCCGCTTCAATTAGTTTTTTCTTCTAAGTGTCTTGCCGGCAATAGACTCAAAGAAGCCCTTAACCAGTGCGCCACGAACAAAGGGCACTGATAGTATCAAGTCCTTGTTATCCTCGTTAAAGGCCAAGTCCGCACCTGCTTCATCTTTAAAAGCGCCATCATCCCAACCGATCAGCACATCATTCAAAATATCAGCATCTTCTTCCGCTTCATTTTTAACGATTTCATCAATGCGGCCTTGCGATAGCATCTTGAATTTAACACGGACCTTTTGATCATTAAACTGACCGCCGTCAACAGGCTCTGAAATAGTAATGGGCCAGGTGTAACTTTTATCTTTCTTGATAACGAATGCCATGTTAATTTTTTCCTAAAAAAATGAGAGGTGAGTTGGGCGTGAGTTCTACTGTTTTTGTCACGCCCTGGTTACGGTTATTTACTGCAAATCCTGATTTCGTCATTGCCACTGACACCGTATGGCAATAGCGCCATGCTCAGATCAAGCATCGCGACACCATTAGAGTCAGAATACTTGGGGGCCGATAACTGCACTTTCGGGCAGGTAAAGCCAACGATATTACCGGCCGTTTGGCCGTGCTTAATAGCAAAGGCACCGGTGGTACTATCTTTAACAGCCGTCCACCAATCTTTGGTCGCAATAAGGCCCGCCTCCAATGAAATAGACCCGGAAGGCTTTCTGTCAGTAATCAATACCGACTCAGAGCCGAGTGTTTGACGGTAAGTGACGGTATTAGCGATATCAAAACTTAACTTTTCAATCGCTGCGCCGTTATAGCCCAGCAAATGGATATCGGTCGTATTGGCTGTCGATACAGTGACGGGTGTTTGCCAGCCGGTAAAGTCTGTGGCGGGGGCCACTTGCGGGCTATCAGTAATAGTGCCCAGCAAACCGGTGAATTTCCACTTCATTTTGGGGATGGCTTTTGGTGACAGGTCAAAACTCATCGTACCGCGAGCGCCCAACAATACATGTCTAACGCCGTCAAGATTGAAATAAATAGTTGCTGAGGTATTAGCAGTACCGGTACTGAAATTACTGTTAGGGGTATAAATAACATTAGCCCCAATAGAATAAGTACTGGTAGTGAGCGCCGGCGCCAATGCCCAGGGCCGAGAAATTGTTGCTACCTTGGTGCTACCGACATAACCGATAATTTCACCAGTTTGAGTGATGCCGGTACCGGCGACAATCGTTACTGTCATGCCCGTGTAAAAATCATCAATTGCCGAAGCGGCTGCGGCCAGGGCAATAGTCGTCAATGAGCCGGCGGCACCACACGCCCCGGTAATGGCAGCCGCAGTAATAGTCTCACTGAAACTTGCCGCTTTTAATAGCAAACCCCATTCCGGAGCTACACCTGCTGCGCCCATACTGCCTGCTACTTCAGTATCAAACGATACCGAGGCATAGCTTTCTACCCGAATAGATCCAGAGTTAGCAAAATAGGGCCTGATAAAGTCACGCTCAACTGATGAGCCCTCTAATGGGGCAATATCTAGCCCACTACAGAGTACTGCATCAGTAATAGCAGGGCCAGAATCAGTGCCGTAGGCAGCTTCCAGCTTAATGAGAATAAGCCGCTTTTTTTGTGATAATGGCATTAGACAGTCTCGTTAATGGGTGATTTGGTCGTTTTTGCAACAGAAACCTTTGCAGCGGCAGCTTTAGCGGCTTGCTCGGCTTGGTATTGCTCCAGCGGGATTCTTATTCCTAGTTCAGGGTCAACAACGAATGTCCCTGCTTCCCCGGCATATTGATCTTGCATAATTAAACTCCTGACCGTATAAATTGGTGGGTTATAAAAGACTCTTTCCAGATAAAAAAGCCGTTGACGAATGGCACCAGCGCACCGCCACTGTATTCCAAAGGATCAGCGCTGCCATCTGGACACCAGCCTAGCAACGCCGATTTAACGCTGGCTTGCAATAGATAACTGGCGTCTGCTGCATCACCACCGCGCGCATCGCGGACATTACGAACGGCAATCAGCACCGCAAACGATACGGCCAAGCGCTGCATGGTCGCGCCAATCAAGTCACTTTCAGTCGCCATTACCCGCTCATGAAAGATATAACAACCGGCATCGCTTAAGCGTCCCGCCATAACATTGGTTAAATCAGCGGCACCGGCCACTTCTTTAAAGGCCGGTATTTGTGTCCGAATACGAGCTTCGATAAGGGGGCGTAAATTAGTAGCCACTTTCACGCCCAAAGAGTGAAGCGCTTGAAGTAAAGCTGGCTGACTGTGTTGTCACCGCATCGGCAATGCCAGCAATGTCGGGCGCAATAGCCACCTTCCCCTGTCCAACCAGCTTTAAATAAGCAATCGCCTGAGAATAAAGAAACTCAACTTTCTCGATTTTCTGATCTTCATATAAATAATACCGGGTAATATCGCAGGCAATCCGCACCAGATTGGCAGGTATGTTGGTCAGCGGCAGATAAGCGACTAAATAGCCGTTAATTTCTGCCGTGGCATCGCCGATCACTTGATCAAGTACCGTGGTATTAATAGTGCCGACATTATCCCGATCAGTGAGATGGATTATTTCCCGCTCACCGTAGCGATTGATTAGGTCTTGTTGGGTGCAGTAGGTCATATCATATTTTCACTGATTTAAAGTCACATCACCAGCCAGCAACGCCCATGCCACATTCCCTCGCGCCAAATGATATACACTTGCATCTGACACGCTGGATAGGCTTTCTGATGTTGTGAGGGCTGTGAAGGTTTCTGTGAGGAGGGTCATAATCTGATTAAATTCACTTCGGGTATGTAAATAGTCGCTGAACTTCCCGCCATTAATATTATTTGCACAGATACATACGCAAATCTAATTGGATTGCCGGTTGGCTGTATTAATGTAATTTCAGGTGATCTAAGGACACCAGCTCTCGGTATGTATTTACCCGGATAGCCAGAACCGGGATTACCCATTGTGTTGTCATATTTAGGGAATAGAGCTACCCCATATGCCTCAGCAACCGTATTTGATACGCCAACTAGATAAGCTCCAGCGGCTACTTCAATACTTCCAGATAAGCTCTTTATTTCATAAGATAAATCCGCTTGAAATATATCACCTGCTGCCGGTAGTTTTTTCCATACCCATAGAACAGTCCCGTCCAATACTGATTGCCCGTAGTTGGATTCTGATGTAGGCAATGGAACAGTTCCAGTAGTTGTGACACCTGATTTTATACATTGCCAAAATCCTGTAGTAAAGCCAGTTGCTCTAACATTATCTCCTAACTTCATTGCTGTAGACTGTGACCAGCCTTTAGCGCCATTGATATACCCATACTGAGTACCAGCTAAAGTGTTTGCCGAACATCCAAAATCTAAGGTAATTGATGCTTGATCTGAGGGCGCATTAACTATTGTAATTAGTGTTCCACCAAATGTATGGTCTTCTTCCCCAGAGGCAATGTATGGTGCAATAGTTACTGTATTTGTGCCACCTACCCACGTACCTTTTGTTGTTGCAATAGATACCGAATCAGGCCCACCAGCTACCGTAATTCCAGAACCAGCATAAAAGTTATTTGCACCACTAGCATTGTTTCCAGATAACCGTGGATTTGGTAGGTACTGCCTATCTGATCTTTGGTTAAGATGTATGTAGGTAGGTGAAACAAGGTTTTTAATTGACCTCGCTACCTGAATACCCATTACTTTTGCGCCTGATGTATTTGGGTGTACGCCATCAGTAGTAAATTCACTCTGGAATAAACCTGTTGATGGGTCAGCAAGTATGCTATCAGTATTTACATAAATTGCATTATCCAATAGTGCTATATAACCAGCTAACCATGATAGTAATTGTTGGCGCTTAATTACACCTAAAGCGGTAGGGTTGGTAGTAGAGTTGGGTGAATTACTTGGGCTAGGTGATAGCACTACTACAGTTTTTCCAGCACTTAACGTAGTCTCTATGATATAGATATAATCAAGAATCATCTGCTCTATCAAATAAGAGTCATCTGAGTAATCGTTAGGGCCGGGTTCAAATATTAGTAAGTCAAAATTATCAAAATTTGCTGCAACATCAGAAGCGTACCTAGCTCGCATTTGCCAAACTTTGTTACCACCAACACCTTTATTAATTAGTTTACCAAATGGAAACTTTAACGCAGCAGACATCCAGAACGCCCAGCCATTTGAGTTGTATAGCTCTGTGTTTGGTTGAGGGGTAGAATCGGTAGTACGTAATGAGGCTGAGGTCATGTTTGTTATTGATGTTCCTAATAACAATATATTTTTAGCTATATTGCTATTACCACCAACCTCACTCCCCTCCAAAAACATCCTCTTCCCAACTCTCTCTGCGCCAATGCCAGTGAGGGCAGCGATTGAGGTGCGGGGGGTTATGGTTTCAGTACCCGCATATGCTTTAACCGGTATCGAAAACTCCACCGAACTCCCGGCCGAATAATTCCCCCGCGCATCAAAGGCTCTAACAGATATACTATGCGCACCAGCCGGAATGCCCGACAAGTTAATTATTGTCGTATTGCTACGCCCCACCTCATTTACCTCACCATTCAAAAATGCTGCATAGCCAATTACACCAACAGCATCCGTTGATGCTGCGACAGTAACGGTTGCTGTTCCGTTTTCCAGCGCATTGGTAATGACTGGCGTACCAGGTGCTGTGGGTGCATTTGTATCGGGCGCAGGGTAAGTACCATTAAATGGGGCAGTAGCCATAATTTATTCCTTGGTTTTTCTAATAGACTTACTGGTTGCTTTGATAGCCTCATCAGTGACTATCTCAACAATCAACATTGGTTCGGCTTGTAATATATCAAGCTCATCTGCAGTGAAATGCTCATCTGAATATTCCACTGGAATACTTGAATGAGCAACCCCACAGCGCCGAAAACCATCTGCCCTTGACGTGATTATGATAGTCATAAATCAACCTAAAGCCGGAACAATAACCAGCTCTACCGAGTTGTACCAAGGGTTAGTTGTGCCGCCGATATTTTCCAGCCTAATCAACTGGCGAGCTGCCGCCTCATTAGAAGGACCAACCAACAAATGGGTCGGCATAACATTCATGCTACTGCCATCTGGTTTGCGTTGCGTGCCGATAGCGACACGTGCAGCCGTGTAAGCGGCGACATCAAGTGCAGTCTTGCCCATATACGCCAACTGATGAAAGCCAAAGCCCACGTTATAACGCGCATCTGCGCCGTACATAAATTGGCGCTTTAAAAACACATTGTCGTCAGTTTCTCTGTCCAAATTGACAAACTTCACGTCTTGACGCTTTTGCATGACTAGTGGCTTCATGTAAGTGCGAGACAAGTCCATCAGGAACCAGGGCGCCGCAGCACCAGCTGCATAGTTGCTATAAACCGCTTCAACACCGGCAGCATCATAACCAACGTGATCAGTATCAAAAAAATACTGCCCATCAAGACCGATAGTTGAATTACCCAGCAATAGCGATGACCACACCAGCGTATCGCCATGCTGGGCTGCTACCTCACCTTGCATGGCAAAGCGATTTCGATACAAGCCAAGCTGATCATCTTCAATATCATTGCGATCGACACCAATGGTGTGCTCCCAATTTTTATTGATCAACTGGTAATTAGTCGCTTCAAGGTTATGGATAACCCTGCCACCAACCCATTCGCGCATACCCGGTAAATCCCGCATCCAGCCGTAGTTTTCAATTTTTGCAGTAGACTGCACTTCCATGGCAACTAAGGGCCATTGCGGCTTGACCGACTCAATACCTTGTAAAAACGCAGCCTGAAAGCCCTGCCCCAGGGCACGTAAAACACCTTGTGTAATTTGCATGATGATCCTTAATTAGTGTTTGAACGGTAATAAATTATTTAATACAAAACAATAAGTTGCGATAAAATAGGCTATTGAAAATCAAATAACAGCCTATTGGCGTATAAAATGCTGAATTTAAGTAACTTGCTGATAATTATGATTATTATTTTCATCGAAAAGGGCTTGGCAAAAGCTACCTCCCGGATAAGCGCCTCAGCTTTCAAATTCTCGTTGGAAAACTCCCGATGAGAAAGGTATTTTCTCCACAAATGAGCATCGGTCAACGCGATATTGCTGATATCAAAATAGATGTTTCCTCCCGTGATGACATTCCGATCATCTTGCTGGGCTTGCAACACATTTATACGACTCAGCCATTAAGGGATGCTGTTTTTAAAATACTGGAGGATGTGGTGCCTACTAAAATTGACGCCGAAGTGACAAAAATCGTTGCCATCGACAAAGGCCGCCCCGGTATGAATCAATGGTCGATTTTGGTGTTAGGATCGCTACGCGTAGGACTGAATACAGACTATGATCGCATTCTGGAGTTGGCCAATCAGCATAACACCCTACGTGAAATGCTCGGTCTTGGTTGCTTTGATGCCGACAAACGCTATCGCCTGCAAACCTTGAAAGACAATCTCAAGCTGTTTACGCCAGCGATCATGGCGCGTATTAGTACTGAAGTTATTCGAGCCGGCTATCAATTACTGGATCTGGATATTCATGCGCTGATCAGAGGCCGTTGCGATTCTTTTGTGTTAAAAACCAACGTGCATTTTCCAACCGATATCAGTTTACTGCATGATGCGATCCGGATTCTGATTCGGACGTGCGTCAAATGGAGCTTGCAACATGCCTTGCCTGAATGGCGATTGCATAAGCACAACCTGTCTAAATTTAAAAGGCGGTATCGCACGCTGCAAAAACTCAAACATTCCACGTCAAAAAATGACGCTATCAAGGCCGCCAAAGCACTTGAGATCAAACAGGCCTACCAGGACTATATTGATTTGGCAGGGTTTTATCTTGAGCGCACTAAAGCCAGTATGTTGACGTTAAAAAATCACTTTCACATACCAGAAGTGTTGCTTACCGATCTGAGCACTTTTAGCCTGCATGCCGAACGTCAAATCGAGCAGATTAGACGTCGCGCTATTCAAGGAGAAACCATTCCCCATGATGAAAAAGTCTTTTCCCTGTTCCAGACCCACACCGAATGGATCAGCAAAGGCAAAGCCGGAGTCCCGGTTGAACTGGGCTTGCGGGTCTGTATCATGGAAGACCATCAGGGCTTTATATTGCACAGTCAAGTCATGCAAAAGACTACCGACGACAAAGTCGCCGTGCCGATGGTTAAAGCGACTCAAGTAAAATTCCCAAGTTTTAACGCCTGTAGCTTTGACAAAGGTTTCCACAGTCCGGCCAATCAAACCGACCTGAAAGCCCTCCTTGAGCAAGTCGTTTTACCCAAAAAAGGCAAGCTATCCAAAGCCGACCAGAATCGTGAATACACCGCGGAATTTAAACAGGCAAAAAAGCAACATTCCGCCGTAGAATCGGCTATTAATGCGTTAGAAGTACATGGGCTGGATAAGTGCCTTGATCATGGCATTGAAGCCTTCGAGCGTTATGTTGGCTTAGCCGTGTTATCGCGTAACATTCAAAAGCTCGGCACAATTAAACGCGACATGGAACGGCTAAGGCTTGTTAACGAGCAACAAAAACTAGCTGCCTGACGCTTTTTTGAGAACAGCCAACAGGTTATCCACAGGAAAGGTGCGCTTATAATTTGTGATTATTAGAAATAATTCTGAAAAACTGATGGTAAATCAGAAAATAAGTCGTTTGTTCCACTCCGGAAAGATTTTTCCAAAAAATATTTCCGGATGTTGAGCTGGTTTTTTTGAAAAGTGGCTTTTTCGTTCAGGCACTAATTAATTAAACGCCCAAGCCGAGCAATACCCAAACACCAGCCGATTCAACGGCAACGATTTTACCGGCACGAGAGCGGGTAGATGTGCCGCTGGTTTTAGCGACAGTTTGATCGTCAACCAGGTAACAATCCGAACTAACATCAGCCTGGGCAATCAAATCGGTTGATGCTGAATTGCCAAACAAGAAGGTTCCGCGACCTACGCGCGCCTTAATCGCCCCTGCACCACCCGCTGAATTGTCAGCCGTATCTTCAAAGCGGCCAATGGCAATCAGTCCGGTTGCTGTGGTTGCGGGAGCTGCATAGCCACCACTTAAAACAGCCAAGCCACCTTGCAGGCATTTAACGGCGGCTTTTACAGGAAACTCGCCGATATCACCGGTACGCTGCTTGGTATTTCTTTCTACTACTAATGCGGTCATTTATTCGCTCCGGTATTTAATCATTTGCTCATCGGTTAAGCCGAGCTGTGACGCTACAGCCTGCTCATCGACAGAAAGTGCAGCGGTGACTGTGCCTTCTGGCGCCTTACCTTTGGTTTGCATACCAGACAAGGCGGCAATAGGTTGTGCCGAGTCCAGATAAGCCGATAACGATTCCAGGTTAGATTCACCTAACTTTTGTGCCCAGCCTTTTTGCGCAGCCAGCAAACGCCCATCGGCTAACGCCGGTTCAATCAACTTGCTTATCTTGTCAGTATTAACAACGATGGATAGCGCAGCAAAATCAGCTTGCAATGCTGCCATCACCTCAACCGAGACAAATAAAGCCGGGTCCGGCGTTTGTGCGGACAGTGCAGACAGCGCAGTCAATTGATCAGTCTGAGCTGCCAAGAAAGCGGACAAGCCGGTTGTGGTGCCTTCCGGCGTAGAAATAGCGGCTTTCAGCTTGTCCAGTTCCGCGAGGATTTCGTCGAGCGTTGCCAGGGTGGGCAGGTTGAGCATATAGCGCAACCGCTCCAATAGTTCATCTTGATCCATAATCGAGCCTTGTAGTGATAAATCAAAGTGTGCCGCAGCCAGATCGGTTAGGCCGTCCAGTGCGGGGTAATTTACGAGTGCCGCCATTAGCAGGCCGGTAATTTCGCCGGTGCTTGGGTTGTATTTCAAGACGGGAGAGATATAGCGGTATTCTTTGGCCTCAATTGCGGCTTGCGCTGATTCATTCCAGCCCACATCAGTCGCGTAAAGCCCATCATTAGGCCGCCAAGACAACGCAGAAAACCACCCGGCTGCCGGTGCTTTTTGGCCATTGGTTTTGCTGTGTAAGGTTTGGTGGTCGTAATCAATAAGATACTCGTCAGCTTGTTGCGCTGACGCACTTAATAGGGCGCTAGCGCTGGCCTCGGTCATCACCCAACCTGACAAGCCCAGTGGCCTTCCGTCTTTGGCGCGAAATCTACCGGCCGGCAATAACCTAAATTCAGTAGGCGCAGTACCGCTTAACTCGATTAATTGAGCAGACAGGGCAATGGTTTCGGTATTGGGTGTTTTTTTCATGGCTGTAGAATAAAACAGCCGGGGAGTTTTTAGCTTAAGCAAGCATTCGTAATCAACTATAAGCCTATAGCATGTGATTAGTCGCTTCAAAATAGCGCTAAAACTGCATTTAACGCCTATTTAACGGGGGTAAAATCAAAAAGTCTGATACTGATATAGATAGCAATAAAAGCAGGGCTTAAAATGCAGATTCCAAGTGGTCGCGAATAATAGCCAGTATGGCTGATTCATCTTCTGTCGATATGCCTAAAAACGGCCGCGCGGGGATATCACCCCATAGATTAGGAAATTCGGCTTTGGTGCCGCCAAATTGCATCATGGCGGCGTATTGCATTGGGCTGTAAATCATTACGCCGTCATTGCCCAGCAATTTACTGTTAATGGTATTACCCAAGGTGCCTCCGTCCGTTAACGGTATACCGCTACGGGAGGCTTTACGCTCATAAGTAACATCGCTATTCGCCTCCCACATCGCTCCATCCGGCCCAGTGTAGCTTGCAAACCGTTGTTGTGTGGATTCTTTCAGGGTTTCGCCAATCTCTTTAAGTACCGGACGCAAGTTGGCCGCGTGGTTTTGCAGCTGGCGCAAGGCAGCCAGAATGGCACGGTCATCGACCGTAACGTTAATCATACGGTAGAAACGCGCTTTATCGCGTCTGCAGTCTGTACATCAGAGGTTTTCATAATTAAAAAGTTGCCTTATAATTGCAAGGGAGAGCGAGGCGTAGCAAATCGGCTTCTACGTGTCGTGACCCGGTAACAGGGGTAGACGAATGGAGGAACGGCCGACCTCCCGCTCTCATTTAACCACCACATAAATACCACCGCGTATTTTTTCTGCAATCGTGGCATTCGACTGCCTAAACCCAGAAACTACCTGATTTATAAAGGGACTGCCTTTTTTAAGATAATCAAATTCTATAGAAAACTTTGTTGATGCATCGCTAGAGGCGCCAACATAAAGCAATTTTCCCGTTTGCATGTCAAATAATATCCGCTCAGGGTTGCCTACAATCTCCGGCAATTGCCGCCACTCCATTTCATTCAGAGCATCCCCCGATTTTTCATGCCTAATCTGCTTAGTCCCTTTTATCAGACCTTCGCTGATAGCTATTTCAGCAGTTTTCGGGGCTATTTTTTTGTTATCAACTAACCAGGCAAGTGTTGGTGAATCAATAGCACCAACGATAGCAACCCGTCCAACTTGCTCAGTAGCCAGCCACGTATCCAGCGTGCCCACCCATTGCAATTGCGCTTCCATCGCCATGACTGGCTTAAGCGCCTCCATCATCGCCGCACCCACGGGCGCAGGCAAGCGGATTAGCTTGCCATCAATCAGGCTCTTAAAAGACTGGGTAACCGATGCTCCCGGCGCATAGTCCCACCCGTAATCTACGCCCTGTGGCAAGGTATGCACCGTGCCATTTCGGTCAGTTTTAGTATAGGTTCCGTCATCCGGTGCTGGATGGCCCTTGTACTCGGTGGCTCGTACTGCCGCTATCCGGCAGCGACAACCAAAGCCGTTCGGGCAAAAATGGGATTGCCACCAGGGATCGTCATACCTCAATACCGTCCCATTCCAGCTTTGATGTAACGGCCTTGGGTGCGCTACCGTATCGTTGTGGATATACTTCCAGTAAGGCCGTGACTGTAACAACTCGGGGTCGGTCAATTGCGCATAACGCCCGGCGGCATAACTGGCACGCATATTGGTGTTGTAAATCACCCGCGCCCGCCAATCCCGACCCGCTACGGTATCACTACCTGTCCAGCCTTCCCAGCCGTTCTTTTTTACGATACGTTCAAATTCTTGCTTAAACCAGCCTATCGACTTGCCGTCAGCCGCCACTTTGTTAATTGCGTCGTGAAAATCCGTTAACAAATCCGCCTTGGCCGCACCGGCAACTATAAATGCCCGGTCATGCGCACTATTTAGAATATCGTCCCAGTGCGCCGTCGGCAGGTTCAGCTTTTGCTTTAAAAAGTCGGCCTGTTCCTGGAACGGTTGATTAAACTTGCCGTCGCCCCGCGCGTTAAATGCCAGTTGGGTAGGCGATAAATTTAGCGGCATGCTTCGGCTCCGCTCAGCACAAGTAGACTCATCTTAGTATTATCCACGCGAATCGTACCAACCTGGCCAATAGTGCCAAGCCTGCTCCATAAAGAGCGGCATACGCTAAACCTTCCAGGCTGACAGTCAGATCAATCAAGCGCCCTCCTTAACATCAAAGCGTCCCGATAAATCCGAACAAGCAAAAGCCAGTGCCATTACCTTGACCAGCTCCGTACTGTCCAGATCACCGTAACTGTTGAGCAAGTCATCACGCAGACTGTCCAGGCTGTCAGCTGCATCAACCTTACTGCGAATGGTTTCCACCCAGCCTTTTAGCACCGGCGCTGCCTCTTGTGCCAGTAAATCAGCCTGCGCGGTAACCGGTGAGTTATCAATGTCGGGTACAGACGCGATTAATCGCGTCTCTACTGCCAACATTGCGGCACCATTCCCTGGTGGTAAAGGGGCGACCTGTGCAGACACGCCTAATATCGCTTCACCGGCTTCCGGTTCCGGTATCTTTAATTTCAAATTAACATAACTTACCGGTATCTGGGCTCCGGCAGCCGCCAGCGCGGGCAAGGCAGTAGCAAACAAGGCCAGATCACTCGGCTCCTGGGTATCGCTGACCCATGTCGGACAGCGGTTATCAGCAAACAGGCCATTAAGCATCGCCATCGGATACACCAGATAGGCGCTTAAGGTTTGATCTAGCTGGGCAACATCATCATCGCGAATATCCAGACGCACTTCGTTATGAACTTCGCCCAGGCTACGATTACCACTTGCACCGGTGGAGCTGGTCAGCGTGCCACCTAAAATCGTTTTACTGACACTGCCTTCACACCAGTCGATCATGACCTTAAAAGCATCGGCACTGCCGGTCGCCATCACCTGCTGTAACTCCAGCTTCATCGAGTCAGGGATAATCCCGGCGGCGTTATGACCAATACTCAACACGGCATTCATCAAGGCGCGTTTTTCATCATCAGAAGCCCCCGGGGGATATTGCCCGACCCGAATCGGCAAGCCATAAACTTCCAGGAACTCGGCCAGATCACGTACTGAAAAATTCTTATACAGGTATGGCCAGGCTAATACCCGATGCAAACCAGAACGGGCCAGATAGCCGGAGCGGGAGCTATGGATATGGACAATCCAACCAAACGGTTGCAAGGGTACGCCGTAAGTCGAGCGATTATCCCGTAAATGCAGGGTATTGCGGTTTTCTTGCGGACAGGTAAACCAAGTCGGCGGCCGGTGCTCGACTTGATCGGGAAACCATAAGCCGGCAGCGGTACGGCCCCACCCTAACTCAATACAAGAAAAGCCATGGCCAATAGCATCCAGCAAGCTCATCCGCAAGGCACCGGCATCCAGCTCATCACGAATCAAGGTCTCCAGCAGCTTGGTCGCCTTTTTCTCGGTAGCAGTGGCATCACGCGGCGGTACCAACTTCCAGTCCAGCTTTTTGGCAGCCATCTTGCGCTTGCTTAATTCAGCGGCAATATGGGCATCCTTCTCTTCCATGTCCATAAACAGCTCGGCCTGGGCAAGCATATTGCCTTGTTCGGCCTGTACCAGTATTTGGGCCAGCTTTGCCGGTGTCAGCCCTCGGGAAGGGTGCGAATCGAACTCACGATGCAATAGCGCCGCTTGTGGCGAGTCGGTCTGTCGCTCGGCGACCAGCGCCGGGGTTAACTTTTGTTTAAACCAATCAGCAAAGCTCATTACCAGGCACCTGTTGTAGAGTGTTCAAAATCGTCAGTTCCCCAGTAACGCGCGTCTTTACTGGGCAGAGGGTTATATTCAATAATTTGCGCTTCGGTCAAGCTGGCAAAATAGGCCAGTGCTTTCGAGATCGCGCTGTCACCATGGCGTTGATTGGGACCGGTTTCGGTCTTGGTTTTAGGCAAGCGGATAATGCCGTTAATCACCTGCAAGGCGCGTAGATCGTTCATTTGGTCGGCATCGGCCGGAATCGTCAGCTTGCCGTCTTCAAAAGCCGCTTTCAGCTTGGGCATGTTTTCCAGATACCAGCTTTCCGATAATTTTATTTCCTGAATACGCCCGGAACCATAACGGTGCCGTGCCTGCTCGGCCAGATACATGCCGTTACCACCGGCATCCAAGGCACCGCCGATTAATTTAGGCAAGCGATCAACAACATAAAACAGCACCTGCTCTTGCTGTTTAAAGGGGATGTTGCGCAGCTCCACGCTAAACGGCACGGTTCTATCCAGATTCTGCTCGATAGTGACTGGGTCGATGACCGATAAATCACCCAAACGGCCAAAATCCATGCCAAAAGCATGCATGAGCTTGGGGTTAATCTTATCAAGCTCCGGACGCAGCAGCCCATCACACCAATCCCTTATTTCCGCCTGGCGCAAATGCTCCGGCCACTCGTTAAAGCTATTATCTTTACTTAATCGAAGCACGGGATAGCGCTTATCCATCCGTGCTTCAATCAATACCCGACTTAAAGCCGCGCCACCAGACTGACTGGGTACGCAAAAATATTCTTCGTCGGCAGCTTCCTTGCTAGGCGCATTGGCAATGGTCTTGGTGCGCCATGCCAGCTCGGCGTCGGGGCTCCAGACTTGGCCAGTAACATAACAAATACGCTTAAAGACGCCATCGGCCAGCGCATCATCCAGCGTTATCCGGTGCACACTGTAGGGCTTACGACCGGCCCTTGCATCCTGAACGTACTGGTTGTATTCGTTATCGACGCCGTTATGGGTGCTGATAATCCGCACCCGCGCACCCCACATGGTCAAGGCCATGGCGGCTTTTAACAGGCCATGCAAGGAGTCATGAAATGCCGCTTCGTCAATAACGACATCGCCCTGCATACCTCTTAAATTCGAGGGGCGCGACGACAACGCGGTAATTTTAAAACCCGAGTTCGGGAAGCGAATGGTATAAGCAAGGATCTCCTTACTGCCTTCTTCGTCTTTGAATAAGGACTGGTCCACGCTGCCTGCCAACTGGTTAAAGGCCTTGGCAAACAATGCACAGGCGGCAATATACTCCAAAGCCATTTCTTGACGACTACCCACATAATAGACATTGTGCCCTCCGCGTTTTTTAGGTTTTGAAGCAGTAATAACGTTACAGGCGGCTTCCGCCCAGGTTAAACCGGTACGCCGTGACTTTTCGGCAATCTTGACTTCCGACTCGTCTTCAAACCAGCGCGCCTGATAGCCCAGTAAGACTGGCTCGTTGGCGGGAAAATAGTCGCCGGTTTGCAATTCCTCAACCGGCTCGACGGGGACTGAAACAACCGTGTTAGTCATCACTTGCCCAGTAAAATGCGCTTAATGGACGCTTCCAGCTCAACACTGATGCCGTCGCTTTTAAGGCCTGCCGTCAGCTCTTCAGCGGCTTCCGAACGCGCTTCCTGCCTAATTCTGGCTGTGTGCTTTAATTGCCACTCTTTCTGTAAGGTACTGGCGCGGGTCATATCTGCCACCGCTTTGGCTGCATCCTTTAATAAGCCCACCCGCTCATACGGCTCGGCATATTCCAAGTCCTGCAAGCTAACCATCACATCAAACAACTCAGATTGCACCAGACTGATAACTGCCGCCGAGCGCAAGTCGGAATCATCCGGTGCCGCCTCGGCAATCATCCGCGCCGCTTCGGTGCTATTGCGTACCGCTTGGATGCGGCGCTTCAGCTTGGTAGCATGGCGATAAGCCGCACTACGGGACAACTCAAAACCGTTGTCATTCAGCCAGACAACCAGGCCGTCATAATCGGCAAAGTTACGGCGAATCAGTTCGCGCTCAAAGTCAGCACGCTGTTCCGGTGTCCAGCCATCGATCTGCGCGGGACTAGACATCGAAATACTTCTCGGGCCGGGCAATGCCGGGCTCTAAAACGACCGTATACTCGACGATATCAACCCCGTAGCGGGCAATTTCGATAAACCAGCGACCATCGGGGCGCTTGTCGACCTTAACCAGATCCCTATCGTGTAAATACTCGCACTCGCGGCGAATCTCGTTTTGGGTGGCATCGGTGTATTCAGCTTGAATAACCGACAAGACAATGCGCTCGTAAGTCCCGATGGGCCGGGCATTGTTCAGCGTTAACAAGATTTGCCAGCGGATGTTCTCGCGGCGTATTTTCGGCATATCAGCCATGTCGGTCCCCTTTTAAAAAAGCATTTTCAAGCCGTACCGCCAAGCCATCGATCTTGGCTTCGATAACACTCTGGTTACGGATATAGTCGTCACGACGGACATAGTGGATCGGTAAATCGGCTTTCATCTGCATAATGTCCCGCTCTACCCGCTGCCACTCCCGTGCCTCATTGGCAGCTGCCAACTCCAGCGCCGCAAATTTAACGTCCCAGTGCCGCTGTGCCGAACTACGCGCTTCTTCCTGGGTAGAAAACTTCTCATCCAAGCGCGCTTCAAACTGTCCTACCAGCAATTTACCGGCAGTGATAATCACGGATACCAACGTACCCAGCAAAGCACCGGCAACGCCCAATAACTGCCATATATCAACTGCAACAGTCACAAGCTTCTCCCGGTTTTTAGTTGTTCATGAGCCGTTTGGCAATGAATACAGCGAACACATAGCGGTAGTGCTGCCAACCGGTTTTCCGGTATCGCCCGATCACAATCCAGACACAGCACACTCTCGGCAACAATACGTTGAAGGGCCAAGCGATGCCGGGCCAATTCCTGCTGCACCGCCCTGTTGGTATCAAACAGCATCCGATCATTGGCACGATCAATATCATCACTCATCAGGCACCGAGACTTTCCCGATGACAGCACCGGACTCCCCAAGCGACGGTCGCGTCGATTTGATAATAACTTCAAGGCGCTCGGCATACTGGCGCTGTAAGCGGTTGCGGGTAGCAAGACGCAGATAAGTGTCGCCAGACAGGCACGCCAGTTCATCAGCTTTAATCGCCGGCAGTACTGGACGTACCGGTAGCGGCAGAACTGTCTGTGTGATAATCGGTGCCGGCAGGGTCGTACAGCCCAGTTGCAGCAGCCCAATCATTATCCAGACCATCACGCCTGGCCAGCGTTGTTGCGGTTGTTTCATTGAGTGTCTCTTGACGTTGTTGGTGTTCTACCGTTGATAAGGCCTGATCCAGCGTGGCCCGGTGTTGGGTTTGATTAAGTGCCGCCTCGGCGATGGTGCTTTGGATAGCAGCATAATGTTCGGCCTGCTTGGCTTTGCTGCGATAAGCCAGGGCAATAACCACTAACAGCAAGCCGATGGCGATAATAATTAAAAACAGGGTTAGCGACACAGGCCCACCTTGTCGCTGGTCGCAACGGTTAAATAACTGTTAATAAGACCGCCTATTAACGCAATGCTGGAGGCGATAGCATCCAGATCATCAGGCGACAATTCCACCGGCAAAAACTTAACCAGCAGATATAAAATGGCCAGAATGGCGTTTACGCATAACTGTTTATTTTTCCAGGCAGCAGGATCGGCCAGCGACTCGCCAGCTTGCAGAGCACGACACAACAACAAAAAACCGGCTAACATTGGCCACGCTCCTGTAAAAATTTGATAAAACTGCGGTGAGATGAACTTAGTAGCAACTCGAATAGCGCCGCCTTGCCTTGGGCTATCAATGCATCCAGCTCAACTTGTAAGGCAGCAATAACTGCCACATGACTTTCACTGTAATTTAAGTAATACAAACGCATAGCCAATTGCTCGGCACGCTCGTTCGCCAAAATCGTCAAGCTATCTATGCGCCGTATTAAGGCTTTATTTTTACTCATATACCCTCAAATAAGGCGCGTTCCGCCGCACGTCGCGTGACCAGACCTGCCAGCTTGATCTTTTTACCGTCTACCGTAGCAAACACCCAACGATCAAACTCGGCAGCAGCACCGGCAAAATCACCGGCTTTTAGCTTTATCCGTAAAGTTGAGTCGCAGTAATTACCCTGGCCAATGTTAAAGACCAGACTTACCAAGGCATCAAACTGGTTAGGGGTTAAATCAGGACGGGTAATGGAGCTGATAAACTCGGCCACTTGCTGGGTATCGTTACGCAGTAAGGTATCGGCTTGGGCAGGACTGATAAATAAACCAGCCGCTTCACGCGTTAACTTGCGGATACTCCGACAGGCATAAATAATGCGCTGCAAAGCCGTGGCATCAAAAGCCTTAAACAGTAAGTGATCACGAGTCGGTAAAATAACATGACCGTAACCAATGGTGAGCTTATTAGTCGGGCATAAATACGCCTTTAGCTTTAAGCCTTCACTGGTTTTGATGATATTAAGCCCGGCTGTGCCGAGAATGTAGTGGGGTTGTGTTTTCATGGTGCCAGTGTAAAGACTGGCACGACTAAGGGGATTTAGCAGGTCTTCGTATGCGCGGTAGAGACGCGCTTTATCGCGTCTGAATGTACGGTAATTAGTACAGGTGTGATAAATCAGACGCGATAAATCAGGCGCGATAAAGCGCGTCTCTACAACGAAAAAATATCCAGCTGCCTATCCAGCCTGACCGTATTGCAAATCTTGTTAACCTGTCGCTCGGTAATGCCATGCTCCAACGCCATTGTTGATTGAAATATACCCTGAGCAAAGCCCTTAAGAATCTTCTGATTACGTAGCGCCCTAATAGCGACGGCTGCTCGTGGTATCTGGATAACCTCATTGCCATACAGCTCACACAGCTGCACAAAGGCAGCAAAGCCCAGCAACTCGGCTAGCCTATGAGTCGGCAGGGGATTTTTTGGAATGGCGACATGCACGCCGGGGTAATGCAATAACAAAACCATGGCAGTTTGCTGGCCACAGTAGCTGGCTATTTCCTGCATTCGCTCGGGAATTAATTCGGGGGGCAGATCAAACAAGGGCAAGGATGGCATGGCAAGCTCCAATAAAATAAAGGTAACCGCCACCATTATAAATAATGTTCCTCTATTGAGCGTACATAAAAAACCCCGCGTTAGCAGGGTTAGTGTGGACATTACTGAGAATAGGCTCATATAAGCCAGTCCTGAGTATATTTTTTGTCAAATCTAAACTTTTTTGTGCCTTTCGTCGATATCTAATTTAACAACTTTGGGTCGTATTGCGCTTATCTGCTACTGCCCATGATTCAACCTTAAACTTAGCATCATAGGTAGCGATTCCGGTACATGTGGCACTATCCAGTGCCGTCATCTCCAACGGCCATAAGACAATCTCAGCCAATCCCAATGTAAAGACATCAGCCGCTACATAAAAAACGGCCCTCACTTTGCTGGCTTGATTAAATCCAGACTGGAATTCAAAGATATCCTGCTTATTGCCATTCGCCGCAGTATCGATCATTTTGGGCGCACCTAACTGGATAATTAATGATTGCCGAGAACTCCCTATACCTATGCCTGATAAATCCGCAGGGCCTGGCTGCGATATTGCTTTATAGGCTGAACAGCCTGCTAATTGCATAGATAGCGCTACCATAATGATTATCTTATTTCTCATGCTTTAGCCTGTTTTATGTTGAAAAAGTAAAGGGTGCACAGTATGGCACCATTTTATTAATCATTATGTTTTTATCGTTTAAACACCCCTTTCATCATCGCTTTAATCCTTACCCGATTAGCTGCTGCCTTCTCTGGCGGATATTCCGGCGCTGACAGTTCCGGCAAGGGGTAAACCCGTGGCGGCAAGTCCTGCCTTAGCTGTCCGGGACTTGGCCAGCGCGTTGACCGGCCTGCCAAGGTTAAAAACGCTATCGTTAACCGTGGTCGGTCCAGCGCCTCATCCCAGACTATCGGCCAGCCCTTAATCACCCGATACCAAACATCGGCAGTCTGGGTGACGGTTTCACTGCTTGGGCTGCCGTCCAGATGTAATACCACCAGCGCCGATAAGCCCTTGCCTACCTCGCTCTTTAGCCAGTTAAGCAGCGCTTTGGGTGGCTCACTATCCGACTGTATAGGCCCATCATAAATAGTGCCCTCAATAACTATCTTTGCTACTTTATTCATTACCGAACCCCTCTAAGGCTGCTAAAGCCTGTGCTGTTTTTGACCGACCGATAATCTGACCAGGCATGGCCCGAGACTCTTTCATCGGTAATGGAAAAGGCGTCAACAAAAGCGCCTCTAAGACTTTCTTTAAATAATTATGATTGGTTAATGCCCTGCCACCTTTGCCTTGCAAGCTCTCCACGGTTTGTTGCATAGCCGCCGCAACCATTTCCCAAGGCGCCAAAGCTAGCGCAGACTTAGCCAACCTTAGCGCCTTATCGTTAGCCAGATCACGTGTTGTCGAGCGAAACAAACCCAGATAAGCCACCAAGGCGCTACCGGCCTCGGTGTTTAGTTTGCACAATAAACCCAACAGCTCTCGCCCTGACTCGTCTTGCACCAGGGCATCCACGCCAATACGGGCATGACAGATCGGGCATCTATTCAGTTGCATTGATAACCTCCTCTGGCTGTGCGGCACGTAATTTAGCAAACGTCTCATAGTCCAACAGCTCAATCGATGGGTTATGTTTTTTAATGTGCGCAATAAAGGCACCGGGGGTTCTAAATTCCGGCCAGACATAGCAGCTCCTCTCAAGATAGCCGCCTTCCCGACAACCCTTCTTGCCATAAATGTTCACGAGTAGTGCCGCTCGCTTCGCTGGCTGCCCCTTACTGTGTAGGCAATAGAAGCGCCTGGCGATATTGCTCATTTCCGCCAGCTTGCTCTCTTTGCCACACCAAACGTCTCTACCTCTAAAGTAGCCGTCGACATAAACCATGATAACCAACCGCATATTCCGCTGAACAACTCGCGGCGAAAGCAAATAATCATCACACTTCAAATAAACAGCGCTACCGTAAGTCGACGACAACTTGACCTTTACATCCGCCCACTCCCCTTTAGATAAACTCATCGTTCCCGCCTCCCTTCGCGTGCGGCATTTTTGGTTAACGCAGCAATAAGCCCTGCCAGCTCCTGACTGTTGCAAAACTCCAGCTTACTTTTTTTATACATTTGCACAGCCATTGCTGTTGCATAAGCCCACGGCCTGCCAGCCTCAGCCAGTAAAGCCTCAAGCTTTTTAAGCTGTTTGGCGGTAGTAGCAGCACTGTCAATGTTGTGCGGCCTGCCTGGATAAGCGGTTTTTCCGGTAAAGCCTGCCTGCTTCAACTGCTCCAGCACGGCCGCACGACCCAATGCCGTTAAATACTTTGCTGAAATAACACCTTCAAAGGCTTTGGTTTTACCTATGGCCGTCAAGTATCTGGCATCCAGCGCATTAACCTTCCTCAATAAATCCCGATAGGTATCATCATCCAACCCCAAATCTTTCTTGGCAATGTGGATCTTGGCCAGCTCTGCCAGTTTTATTTTGTCAGACGCTGACTTAGGCTTTTCAGTTTTTAGACTCATTGCTGATGCTCCACTGCCAATTTGGCATCATCTCTACTCATGCCCCGATCAAGCGTGGCATTTTTGCCGGCCAACTGACCTTTATAGCCATCAAAAGTAGCCGCCTTAGCTTTGCTGGTTCGTGCATTTGTACTGTTAACGTTACTGTGATTTTTATCCATATAGGCAGTAATCGCCTGCTCATCGGCCTGACTGGTAGCAATAGCGACCAGCTTATCGACGGCAGTAACCACCCAACCCCGACAATAAGCATCTGCACGTACGGTTTTAGTCGCCGCAGACCTACAGCGCTTCAGCTCGGTTTTGATGTAATCAGTACGGCTACGCCTGACTTGACGCAGCAACACCTCAAACGCATACCCTGATAACTCAGGGGCGGGGCTAATGCCAATAAACGACCAGGCGGCATGCGATGCCCAGCTACTGGTCATAAAAATCAGCTTGCAACCAAAAGCCGTGGCGGACTTGTTGGCCAAAAAGGCTTCCCAGTCGGTAGGCTTGGTCTTTACCGTAGACTTGGCATGGGTACTGGAAGCCTCAGCCGCCAGAATATCTGACCGGCTCAGGTTGTACTTGGCCATTAGCGCCTGCGCCTGCCGAAGTGCGGTTTCCGCCTCGTTGGCATTGGCACTACCAGCCAGCCGCAAGCATTTTCTTATCTTGCCGACTATCTTGGCTTGCTCAGTCATAACGCACCTCCGGCCCTGACAGCCCTTTCCAAGATAGCGCGACCGATTGCCTTGCTGCCCCGCTTCCAGCCGCGACGGATAACTTGCTGTGCCATCGCATCATCAAGGCTTTGCAATTTATTCATTGCTGAGGAGCCTTTCTTGGGGTTCTGATAGGTGACCAAAAAGTCAATAATATCGGCTTGCCGCCATAATGAGCGCCCCATACCCACGCCACCCTGCACTGAAGCAGGAAAGGTTGGCTGCTCCCGCTGCATTTTTAGCGTCCAATTCTTATCAATATGACCGGCCAGCTTGGCAACGCCTTCAATACCGATTAATTTATTTGCGCTCATAACGCCGCCAAGTCTAACGATAACTGCTCATACTTGCCGCCGGGCTTGTCGCGTCGGTAAATCCGTAAATACGCCTTGGTGCTGACGACTTGCATGGATTCACGCAAAGCTTTCATGGCCTGCTGCCACTGCTCGTCGGCAATATCCAGCTGCAACAAGGAATAAATACGGCCGATAGAGATATTGCCTTCCTTATCAGTCTGAAAGGCGTGTTCGACCAGTGCTTTGATTTCAATGCGACTGCCTTCTGTCCACTTATGGATGCAGATATCGACCAGCTCTTTGGCGGCGTGGATCCTTTCATCAAAAATTTTGACATCAGCCTGGGACAGCTTTAATTGATACTGACCATCAAAACTGCATAAGGTCACGTTACCTTTAACCCCGCCTAATTTAACGCCGTACTTTTCTGCCGACAATTCAACAAAGGCACCGATATCGCCCAAGGTATCAACCTTAAAATCAGCCATAATTGCACGTAAATCGAGCACCTTCTCAACAATCTCCAGTACCAGTGCATCGCGGGTTTTATCGATTTCACTGATGAGTTCCGATGGCACCAAATGGCCGGCGGTATTGCGTAAATAACCTAAAGGAATGCTATTCGTAGTCATAAAGTTCTCTCTTATCTATAAAGGGTAGAGACGCACAGGCGTGCGCCTCGTTAATAATCAATCGTCCAGCGTTAGCAGTGCCGACCATAGCCAACTGACCAAGCATTTCAAGCCATGCAGCGCAGCAAGGTTTACCAGCAACCACAGGGCCAACATAACCATCAAGCCAATCGGACCAAAAAGTACAAATGGAAAGCTACAGTGAAGTGGCAAAGCGACATTCATAACACCCCCCGACGTTCCAGTTCTTTGGCAGTACGGCGATTGCGCCGAATCACTTGGGCCAGCGCCAAGGCTGCCAAAGCCTCATTGATGCGGTCCCAAAACAAATTACGATTAATTTCCTTTAACAAATCACATTTACGACTCATAACACCAACTCCTCATTGCCGGTAGCAACCCGACAGGTATCCAGTAATAAACGAATAAAACCCATGCATTCATCGGCGGTCATCACCGTTAAAATGTCCGCCGTACCAGCAATGGTTCTAAACTCGGACACCCCGGAAATACGCAAGGCGATATCGCCTCGGCCATAATTTTGTACGGTTAACGTGTGGGCGGGGCTTGCGCCACCACTATTGACCTGGTCATCAATGACCATGCTTTCATTAATTAACATGTGCAGTTCCTAATGGATTTGTGAGGTAAGTGCTTGGCGCTGCTGATAAGCTGCCCTGCCTTCTCTGGACATCGTTATCCAATCCTTGGCGGCATCTACTAGATAAGCGCCCAATGACTGCATTTCTTCTGTAGCTTCAGGCGATAGCGCCGGCATACCATCATCCAGCTCCACTTCAGCAGAAACATACATACCATCGAGAGTTGCCTTTAAATCAATAATATATCTCATGGCTTGTTATCCTTTAATTCACAAAATTGACAGGCTTCCCACCAAATTAACCTGGATAGGCCACCAAACGGGCGGGGTGCGCTTGATCGAGCGTTACACTGCACGCGCTCAATAACTCGCCCGACATGCGGGCAAACCACCACGTTGATATACTGCCGGGCAAACTGGTTTAAAATCGCCGTGGGATTAGGATAGTGACCGGTGCCGATCATGCGTACGGCACTGTCTTTAATCCCCAGGGCATCAGCCAATGCCTTGGTGCCGATCTCGGCACGCTTGGCGTTAAATGCAGTTAATAACGGCATCGGTCGTCCCTCCTTGTTTTGGATTTATGACTGTCTTGGTATTGGAGTTAAACACCTCACCACCTGCTCTGACAATCGGCGCAGCAGGGCCAATATCAATCACTAACTTATAGCGACTACCCCCATTATTGGCCTGCTCGGTATCCAGCACACCTACTGCCACTAACTTAATTAGCCAGCGGCGCAGATTAGCTGTTGCATTTTTTTCACTGCCATCGCAAATAATGTTTTGTATTTCCAGCAAGGTCATGCATTTATTCTTGCGTAAAAGCCACCAAGTACGGGCGCGTAAGCTACCCGTTCGACGTACTTTTCTTCGTGCTATTGTTGATTGGCGCATTGCGCTCTCTCCTGACTGTTTCGTGGTTATCGGATGAGTATTGTTTTTTTTAATATGATGACTCGGCCCTTCTCGGCAGTTGCTATATCTCCATTGGCAGCTCAGCTTTATCAGTGATCATTTGATTACTATTTGGATCAAATACGCGAGTATCATGATGGGTAATTACCGGGGCTTTTGGCCCAACATCGATAACCAGCACATAGCGATAAAACCGCCCCCCAGCTTTTTCTCCACCAGGATCTCTCGACCTGGCAACCAAGCCTGCCCG
Organism: Methylobacter sp. S3L5C; assembly: GCF_022788635.1. Classification (NCBI taxonomy): domain Bacteria; kingdom Pseudomonadati; phylum Pseudomonadota; class Gammaproteobacteria; order Methylococcales; family Methylococcaceae; genus Methylobacter; species Methylobacter sp. S3L5C. The sequence continues at coordinate 3,641,546 of NZ_CP076024.1, forward strand.
AGTTAAGCTTAAAGCCCATTTCCCAAGGTTTAGCCTATCTGTTACTTTATCCTGATCACAGATGGCTTGCCTAAGCTCCGCCAGCGTCACTGATTTGTTTTTACGCAAGAACCACCAAGCTTTTTTACGCAAGCCGCAACTTTTAGTACGCGGCATAATAACGGTTCTTGTTTTTCGTGCCTTCTTACCGTTAATTTCCATAATCATTTACGCGCCAACTGATCAGGCGAAGTACGTACCCGTAAGCTACGCATGGCATCTTCACAGAGCAAATACCCTCTTACGTCTGATTCTGCCAGCTCTGATTTATTCAACTTTGCTGCCAGCGCTTCCAGCGTATTAATTGCTGAAGTCATTAATCGATAGCGGCCGCGTGATTGCTCCAAAACTTGCCGGGCAATGCCTTCATCAACCAGCACCTCGCATAACTCTCTCAAATACAGTTGGGTATCAAGCAGATTGGCGGGCTTAAAATCCACTACAGCACTAATACGCGTCGCAATATGCGCCAGCTTATGCTCGGCAAAGCGGTGCTTTTCTGAAGAATGGCAGACCAGAATAAAGACCACGCCAACTTGGTCAGCAATACGGCGCAAATACTCCAGCACTGCGGCCTTCTTTTCCAGACCGTGCTGCGCCTCATCCAGGATGATGGGTTGACGATTGCGCGACATCGCTTCGATAATCGCTTTTTGCAGAGCAAAACCTTTCAACCCGGTTACAGCCAATTCATAAGCAAGCAAGTCACGCACATAACTAATTGTCATCCCCGGCATACCTTCTATATAGATGGCGTTGCGCTCAGCACCATAATGATCGGCAGTCGTGCTTTTACCTGCACCTGGATCACCGGCGATTACTATGCCTTTGGCACCTTTTGCTGCCCCCGTCTCAACGGCGTTAACCAGCGACATAAACAACTGATGGTTACTTGTCTTTACATATTTAAAGCGCATAATAATGTCCTTTATTTTTAAAATTAGCCGTCCCAAAGTGGGTTCGACATTCAATTGGCGAGTGTGCATCGCCGGTTTTTAAGCCTGTCCGTTGTGGTAAACGGTCGGGCTTGTTTTTTGGCGGGTAAGGCCGTTATTCGTTATCTTTTTCGCTGTTTCCATATAGAAACAGCCGCGGGTCTTTTAATTCATCTTGTCTTCCTTCTTGTTCGTTAAAATCCTCATCAACAATGAAGAGTTTTAACGGCTCTTCACGTGCCATGACTATTGGATCAATCCGCACCAATCCGGCAACTTCACCATCAATAACAGTGCCGTCAATAAGTTGCCCAGGGCTTTGTGCTATCGCTGTTTCAGCTTTTATCTCCAGTCGCCTTAATTTCTGCTTCAGGCGCTTTTCGTTATCAGCTTCTTGCGCTGTCATCGCGTGATAGCGTGTCGATTCAACAAACGTCGCCTCACAAATGGGCGCCCCTTTCATATCTTTCACCCAAACCCGACTGTAATCATCGATATCATAAGCAACGATGACTTCTTTCCCGGTCCAATGGCTCAAAATATCCGGGTTCCGGTAGCGCATGCCGTTGTGCGGCGTAACGGTTTCTCGCGTTACCTTAACCACCACATGTGGCATAAAGGCTTCTATTAGCTCCTGTTTATCCAGCGCTACTGGCTCCCAGCCATCGCGGATAAACTCGTTAAGCGCTTCTCGCGGAGTCTGATGCTGACGTTTACCGGTCTTCTCGTCAGTAACCATTTTTAAAGCACTGTGAGGGCGGTCGTTATACTCGTAACAAATCTGGATAATCCAGTCGCGGGCTTGGTTATAACTATCAAATACTAAGCCTTTCCCCATCCGCTCGGCTTCGCGCTTCTTTTGCTCATATTCAACAACATTGCCCTTGTTGCGCGCCTTAACCATCTGCCCAGTCAACTTCCTGACGCGCTTAAAAGTAAGCTTATCCATATTTTCTTTATTTTGATAAGTAGCCAGTAGCTTTGAGCACTTATCGAGATAGCTGGTATTAAAGTTTTCCGATATCCCGTTAGCTTGCGAGTTACCAACTTCCGCCGGATGCGACCAGGTAAAACCCAGCCTCTCTTCAAGCGAATGTAATGCTTTAGTAAACTTTGCCGAACCTTTAACCACCTTTGTACTATCAGTTTGCACCCGTGCCGGAACGCCCAGCTCACGAACACAATGCTCCAGCGCTTTGGCAATAACGGCCGCGTTTTCAGTCAAACCGATACCCGGCTCCGGCACGTAACGGGTAGCTACATCATGAAAATGCCACACTTCATAAGTGACAAACTCGCCTGTTTTCGGGTGCGGCGCGTTAAAATGCGTATTCCAACCATCAGCATGTACTAATGATGCAGGGTCAAGGCCTTCGGATGTGCGATGCTGGTAAAACTTTTTCGACTTCAACTGCGAGCCGGAATAGCGCCCTTTTAACAAGTCAATTTGGCTGGCTTTTTGGCGAAACCAGCTGCACAACACTGAATACTCCGGAGCTTCCTCGCCAAACTGAACGACCAACTGCTCTTGTATCCACCGCTTTACGCTGCCTTGTGGGCGCTGGCACAAAGCCATTGCCAGTGCATGCCACGGCTTATAAGAAAAATCCTCTTCCCGTTTCAGTGGTGCGTAATGCCCCCGGCTTTTAAAGTTTGCCAGCCACTTGTCGTAAGTATTAAGACTTAACACACTACTGGAACGTTTTTTTTCCCAGGCATTGTCGATAGCCCATTGCAGCGCTCTGGGCAGTGTCCCGTCAGCATGTCCAGTATTAAGATAAATTAACGCTTTTTGTTTGGATAAACCGCTGCCCTTAACAAACTTGACAAGGTTCTGGATAGCGCTGTTTATCTTAAGTTGTGCCTTATTTAGCGGAGGCAGACCGGATTGATGGTGGCTTGAATCATATCGTGCAGGTATGCCAGCCAATACTGGAGCGATTGCGCCCCCAGTGTCGTTAACTGTCCAGTCTTGCTGTTTGTAAATTCCAGGTAACCCATCCTGTTCAGGTCTAACATTATTTCTGCTTCCGATATCTGAGTTGATGCCTCTTTCCGCGCAACCCTCATTAGTGTCAATAGTTGATTTACTGTTAACCAGCATTTCATGCTGTTCATCTCCTGAGCGCCTGCAAGCGTTAGCGCTGCCGGAGACTGTGGTTTTCGTTCTTCTGGCATTGTTGTTATCCTGTGATTCGTTGTCGACCTGGTCTATATTGCCAAGCCGCTTAATAGCTATTTTTGTCCGAATATCTTCATCTTTTATATCTTTAAGCTCATAATATTGCTGTTTATTCTTGCCTATAGTGAATTTCCAGCCTTCTTTTTTAGCCTTACGCTCAATAGTGCGTTTTTTTATTCCAGTTGCGTCGGAAATTTCTCCCAGTGTTGACGACTTATTAATATCATTGATTGTTGGCATAGATATAACCTCCGGCCACTGCTTTAATTACCGCTTAGTTAGGTAGCTAGAGTATTATCACACTCGCAATCAATAGCCTTGATAGCAGGCCTGATTCGGTTAAACTGCATGGCATGAAAGCCACGCGGCTTAATATCACCATTATCGTAATACCGGCTTGGCCATATAGTTTTTGGATGTAAACCAAGAACATCAGCGATGCGCTTCTCTGCAATCGGATAGCTACTAACCAATGCTTTTGATAATGTATTTGATGAGGTAAGCCCATGCTCATGGGCCAATGCTGTCATTGTCCATCCAGCTTTATGCAAGGCTGCCTTTACATCAGCTGGGTGCCAATCAATAGCAGGATCATTTTCGTTGGCGACAGTTGATTCTTTGCTAATACTGGAGTATTTTTCTATCTTTTTATTCACTTTCTTAACCTCTAATTGGTTGTTTGCGTGATTGTATTTAAAGCCCAATCGAGATTATTGTCAATATAAAAATAATCCCTTTTGTGCTTGTCGCACACGCCCAATAGAGATTTATTTATTATTATAAAATATATGCATATAAATCAATATCTTGAATGTGCGTCATGTGACGCACTTACTTTTTTTTATATGACGCACTTATCGGCAATGAGTGCGTCATGAGTATCGGTGAGAGATTAAAGCAATGGAGAGCATATAAGAATCTTAAACAAGATGACATAAGCGCCTTATTGGGTATCCCATTCAGCACATATCAAAAATACGAGATGGGAAATAGAAAGCCTGGTGCTGATGCAATGGAGGTGTTTTCGCGAGCAGGAATTAACGCTAATTGGTTGTTAACTGGTAGTGGTGAGATGCTGCTTAAACCACATCAGCCTTATATGGGGATTGAGGCTAATCGTGAGTCTGGCCCTAATAGCTATAAGGAATATCCTAAGGTAGAGATGGGGCCAAAGGTAAAGCCTATAATAATGCTGCTACAGGATTTTGTAACGATACCTCGGCATGGGATTGAATTATTGGAAGAGAAGATTTCACTATCCAATGAACTCCTTCAAGTAGGCCAAGTCGCCTTTAGAAAGGATTGGATAAGTAAAAGAAAGCTTCTATCTGAAGATTGTGTGCTGATTAAGGCTAAAGGTGACAGTATGGAGCCAACTATCTGCAATGGTGACTTACTCCTGGCAGATAGGCGTATCAACTTTATAAAAGATGATGCCATATATGTAGTGTGCGTGGATAATAGCCTGGTCGTTAGGCGTATCCAGAAGGGTATTGATGGCTCGCTAACTATTATTAGCGATAATAAGAAGTATAAGGAGCAAATTATAAGCTCCGAACAAGTCGGCAAGATTAAAATAGCTGGCCGTGTAATTTGGTATAGTCATGAGATATAAAAAACCGTTAAATTTGGAAAATATTTATGCCAAATATCTCCCCAACATTTTAACTATTTTAATTGTCGCACTGATTTATGCCAAATATCCCGCTAATTTTAAAAATGGCCTAAGCCCTTGTTCCGTGTAGTCCCAGCAGGTTCCGCCTCATTCTGCTAATACTCCAAACATCCACCCCCTTCACAGTACCTTATATTAATTATCTATTTTTACGGAATATACAGACATGAACACAGATAAAACCCTCAATCAAACATCAGCAGACCTTAATACAAGTTTGTCATCTTTGGTAAACACTATTGACTTAACCACAGTCGTGCCTCAGCGCACCGAAATCGTCTTTATCGAAAGCAACATCGGTGATTACCAGACTTTGATTGATGGTATTAATCCCGGTGCAGAAATATATATATTGGATGCTTCCGGAGACGGCTTAGCGCAAATTGCACAAATTCTTAATGGCCGCAGCGGCATTGATGCCATCCATATTGTCTCCCACGGGGCCGAAGGACTGGTTGGATTGGGTTCGCTGAATCTCACTACGCAAAACCTGCAACAGCACAGCACCGATTTAGCGAGCATAGGCAACGCATTGAACCAGGATGCCGATATTTTGCTGTATGGCTGTAATGTGAGTGCAGGCTCTGATGGTGCGGCGTTTATCTCGCAACTGGCCAATCTGACCCATGCCGATATAGCGGCCTCCAACGATTTGACCGGGGCGGCGGCAAAAGACGGCAACTGGGTGCTGGAAAGCGCCAGCGGTCAGATTGAGACAGCGGCTTTACAGTTTTCCGGATTCCAAGGTATTTTGCCCAGCGTTGCCGGGACCATCGCGCCGACGAGTGCGAATAATGGCTTCGATTTTGGCTCGGTGTTTATTGACGGCGAAGGCGGCTCGACCGATATCGCAGGGATTGAATACGATTTCTATTGCGTTGATGGTGCAAATAATCAGATCAATACTGTGGCGGTATTCACTTCCACGTTCACCGGCACTTCCTATACGGGAATGTTAAACAGTGCACTCGACTCGTCGGCGGATGGGGTGGTGTTCAAGAGTTCTGCAGGAGAGAATTTCAAACTGACAAGTTTTTTTATTCAGGATGCCGACGGGATGGATGGGACCTGGACGGTCACTGCGTATGAAAATGGCAACCCGGTGGGCACTCCCCAGACATTTACGATTGCCCATTCTGGAGAATATGCCACGACAGTCAATTTATCGAGCGACTTTCAAAATATCGACGAAGTTCGCATCACTGTAGCCGGAGGCACCAGCGGCGGCCATATATATGCAACCCTGTTCAGCGACTTCGTCGTTGCTGATCCCGTGCTTCCCGATGTCACGGCGCCCACGGTGGGCATCGTCGTCGCGGACAATGCGCTCCTGGCCGGCGAGACCTCCCTAGTGACTTTCACCTTTTCGGAAGCGGTGACGGGTTTTGGCAATGGCGACTTGACGATACCGAACGGCACATTGAGTGCGGTCAGTTCCAACGATAGCGGCGTTACTTGGACCGCAACCCTGACGCCCAACACCGGCGTGACCGACGCCACCAATATGATCGCCATCGACATGACCTCGCTGACTGATGCGGCGAGTAATCCCGGCGTGGGCACCACCAATTCAAATAATTACGCTGTGGCGACGGTACGCCCGACAGCGGGCATCGTGGTGGCCGATAATGCGATGGCAATCGGCGAAACCTCGCTGGTCACAATCACCTTCTCGGAAGCAGTGACCGGCTTTAGCAATGCCGACTTGACGATCGCCAACGGCAGTCTGTCCGCCGTCGATTCGGTCGATGGCGGCGTCACCTGGACCGCGACGTTCACGCCGACAAGCGCGGTGACCGACGCCACCAATCTCATCACGCTGGCCAATAACGGCGTAAGCAATGCTGCCGGCAATACGGGCAGCGGCACGACCGACTCAAACAACTACGCGATTGACACGGTACGCCCGACAGCGGGCATCGTGGTAGCCGATAATGCGATGGCAATCGGCGAAACCTCGCTGGTGACAATCACCTTCTCGGAAGCAGTGACCGGCTTCACCAACGCCGATTTGACGATCGCTAACGGCAGCCTTAGCACCGTAGATTCGATAGACGGCGGCATCACCTGGACGGTGACGTTGACACCGACAAGCGTCACCACCGACGCCACCAACCTTATCACGCTCGACAACACTGGAGTGATTGATACCACCGGCAATGCGGGCAGCGGCACGACCGACTCAAACAACTACGCGATTGACACGGCGCGCCCGACAGCGGGCATCGTGGTAGCCGATAATGCGATGGCAATCGGCGAAACCTCGCTGGTGACAATCACCTTCTCGGAAGCAGTGACCGGCTTCACCAACGCCGATTTGACGATCGCTAACGGCAGCCTTAGCACCGTCGATTCGATAGACGGCGGCATCACCTGGACGGCGACGTTGACACCGACAAGCGTCACCACCGACGCCACCAACCTTATCACGCTCGACAACACGGGAGTGTTTGATACCGCGGGCAATGCGGGCAGCGGCACCACGGACTCAAACAACTACGCGATTGACACGGCGCGCCCGACAGCGGGCATCGTGGTAGCCGATAATGCGATGGCAATCGGCGAAACCTCGCTGGTGACAATCACCTTCTCGGAAGCAGTGACCGGCTTCACCAACGCCGATTTGACGATCGCTAACGGCAGCCTTAGCACCGTCGATTCGATAGACGGCGGCATCACCTGGACGGCGACGTTGACACCGACAAGCGTCACCACCGACGCCACCAACCTTATCACGCTCGACAACACGGGAGTGTTTGATACCGCGGGCAATGCGGGCAGCGGCACCACGGACTCAAACAACTACGCGATTGACACGGCGCGCCCGACAGCGGGCATCGTGGTAGCCGATAATGCGATGGCAATCGGCGAAACCTCGCTGGTGACAATCACCTTCTCGGAAGCAGTGACCGGCTTCACCAACGCCGATTTGACGATCGCTAACGGCAGCCTTAGCACCGTCGATTCGATAGACGGCGGCATCACCTGGACGGCGACGTTGACACCGACAAGCGTCACCACCGACGCCACCAACCTTATCACGCTCGACAACACGGGAGTGAGTGATACCGCGGGCAATGCGGGCAGCGGCACCACGGACTCAAACAACTACGCGATTGACACGGCGCGCCCGACAGCGGGCATCGTGGTAGCCGATAATGCGATGGCAATCGGCGAAACCTCGCTGGTGACAATCACCTTCTCGGAAGCAGTGACCGGCTTCACCAACGCCGATTTGACGATCGCTAACGGCAGCCTTAGCACCGTCGATTCGATAGACGGCGGCATCACCTGGACGGCGACGTTGACACCGACAAGCGTCACCACCGACGCCACCAACCTTATCACGCTCGACAACACGGGAGTGAGTGATACCGCGGGCAATGCGGGCAGCGGCACCACGGACTCAAACAACTACGCGATTGACACGGCGCGCCCGACAGCGGGCATCGTGGTAGCCGATAATGCGATGGCAATCGGCGAAACCTCGCTGGTGACAATCACCTTCTCGGAAGCAGTGACCGGCTTCACCAACGCCGATTTGACGATCGCTAACGGCAGCCTTAGCACCGTCGATTCGATAGACGGCGGCATCACCTGGACGGCGACGTTGACGCCGACAAGCGTCACCACCGACGCCACCAACCTTATCACGCTCGACAACACGGGAGTGAGTGATACCACGGGCAATGCGGGCAGCGGCACGACCGACTCGAACAACTACGCGATTGACACGGCGCGCCCGACAGCGGGCATCGTGGTGGCCGACACGGCACTATTGGCGGGCGAAACCTCCCTGGTGACCTTCACCTTCTCGGAAGCGGTATTGGACTTTGACAATACCGATCTGACCATAGCCAACGGCAGCTTGAGCGCGGTCAGTTCCAGTGATGGCGGCACCACGTATACCGCAACATTCACGCCCACCGCAAGCATTACCGATGCCACCAACGTCATCACGCTTGCCAACACCGGCGTCACGAATACGGCGGGCAATGCCGGCAGCGGCAGCACCGACTCGAATAATTACGCCGTTACGACGGTACGCCCGACGGCGGGCATTGTGGTCACCGACACAGCACTATTGGCGGGCGAAACGTCGTTGGTGACCTTCACCTTCTCGGAAGCGGTATTAGACTTTGACAATACCGATCTGACCATAGCCAACGGCAGCTTGAGCGCGGTAAGCTCACAGGATGGCGGCACCACGTATACCGCAACATTCACGCCCACCGCAAGCATTACCGATGCCACCAACGTCATCACGCTTGCCAACACCGGCGTCACGAATGCGGCGGGCAATGCCGGCAGCGGCAGCACCGACTCGAATAATTACGCCGTTACGACGGTACGCCCGACGGCGGGCATTGTGGTCACCGACACAGCACTATTGGCGGGCGAAACCTCCCTGGTGACCGTCACCTTCTCGGAAGCGGTATTGGACTTTGACAATACCGATCTGACCATAGCCAACGGCAGCTTGAGCGCGGTAAGCTCACAGGATGGCGGCACCACGTATACCGCAACCTTCTCCCCGACCGCCAGCATTACCGATGCTACCAACGTCATCACGCTCGCCAACACCGGCGTGACTAATGCCGCGGGCAATGCGGGCAGCGGCAGCACCGACTCGAATAATTACGCGATTGACACGGCGCGCCCGGCAGCGGGCATCGTGATAGCCGATAATGCGATGGCAATCGGCGAAACCTCGCTGGTGACAATCACCTTCTTAGAAGCGGTGACCGGCTTTAGCAATGCCGATTTGACGATCACCAACGGCAGCCTTAGCGCCGTCGATTCGATAGACGGCGGCATCACCTGGACGGCAACGTTGACGCCGACAAGCGTCACCACCGATGCCACCAACCTTATCACGCTCGACAACACGGGAGTGAGTGATACCGCGGGCAATGCGGGCAGCAGCACCACGGACTCAAACAATTACGCGATTGACAACGTGCGCCCCACTGTCTCCATCGTGGTCTCAGACACAGCCCTGTTGGTCGGCGAAACATCCCTGGTGAGATTCACCTTCTCCGAGGTAGTGAACGGTTTCTCCAATGCAGATTTGACCATAAACAACGGCACCTTGAGTGCAGTCAACTCTCAGGATGGTGGCTATACTTACACTGCCACCCTGACCCCAACGGCCAGCACCATCGATGCCACCAACTTGATTACCATCGATAATACCGGCGTCGCGGACAGCTTTGGGAACGCAGGCAACGGCAGCACCGACTCGAACAATTACGCCATTGACACGGTGGGCATTGTGGTTACCGGCAATGTCACACAAAATGAAATACTGGCGGCAGTTACTACACTGGCAGATGTCGATGGTTTGGGCATTATCAGTTACCAATGGTTGGCAGGTGGCACTGCCATTATTGGCGCAACAGCTTCAACATTAACGCTAACCCAAGCAGAAGTCGATAAAACCATCAGTGTAACAGCCGGTTATACTAACCTGCAGGGTACCCCTGTAACGGTAACCAGCTTTGCAACCACTGCCGTAGTTAATGTTAATGATGCACCGACGACTTCTTTAATCATTCTGGCATCAATTCTCGAGCATAGCCAAGCTCGCGTAATTACACAAGCCGAGTTGTTGGGCAATGCAGCAGATTTGGATGGTAATAACCTAATCGCAACTGATCTTAGCCTTGCGTCCAGCAACGGTACTTTGGTCGACAATACTGATGGTACCTGGAGTTATACGCCATTATTAAATGATGTTACATCGGTGAATTTTACCTACACCATCACCGATAGTGTCAGTCCAACTGCAGGAACAGTAGCAGCCACAGCGACGCTGGCTATTACGCCAGTGACTCTAACGGCTGATCCGGTTACAGACTTGTACAAATCCTTTGGTAATGATACCAACACCTATATTAAACCTGAGGCGTATGTACAAAATCCCGGACAAAATTTGGATTTGAAATACCAGCTAATTGACGAGTCACCTGATGCAATCATTATCGGTACAACCAGCAATGATTTTATCAAGCTGGCTGGCACAGGTAATAAGGCAGCCAATGGTGCTGGCGGTAACGATGTCCTTGATGGCTCAACCGGCTCCAGCTTTTTGAGTGGTGGCGATGGCCTCAATACTTTTTTTATGGATGGAAGAGCAACTGGCGTGACATGGTCAACGCTGACTGATTTTGACAAAGGTCAAGATCACGCCACGATTTGGGGTTGGGTTAAAGGCCTCAGCACGATTAATGCCGGTTTTACCGACTTTAATACCGGTGGCGCAACCGGTTATACCGGTTTGACTTTGCATATTCAGAATCTGCTACCGGATGGCTCTGCCAGTGGCGCGACTAATTCCGCGTTAAATTCACTGACACTAACCGGACATACCTTGGCAGAATTTGGCGCGTCTTCTCTGACGGAATTGAATACTCAAATTATCAATGGTACCAATACGCATTTTATTGTCGGGCAAACCACTGATAACTTAGGGGATCATGGTTATTTGTTGATCAGTTAGCAGATCAACTTTACGGCACCCGTAAATTAACACCTAGTAGTAATAAAAAAGCGTGACGGGGTTTTAAACCCTGTCACGCTTTTAACCCTATAAGCATCTTCAATAGTTTTAAATTTCATCGGTGCCGGCATTGCTTAATGTTGGAACAACCGACGCAGCAAACAATAAAATTGTACGACACAGAATCCTTCCGGTATTTTTTAAAACGGCATGAGCTAATGCACCGAATACGCTTATTTTCGCTTACCCTTAACAGCACTGTACTACGCTTAAATTGCACCAACTGCGGCTTTTTTAACCACTACAATGGTATTTTCCTGGGCTTCTGAAAAGGAAACCAACGGTGTTTTCGGCTGATACGATTTGGCTGCTGTGTAAGCAATGGTTACTTTATTTTCAGGAGATTGATTCTTTAGCTCGCTTTTTTCGATATACAACTCTTCCAGTAATTCATTCCATACCAAGCCTTCTTTGAACGGTATTAATTTATAAGTAACACCTTCCAGTTCAACTTGCATGCCTTTAGCGATATTTTCAACATAAACCAACGCATTGCAATCCGGTGCTATATCGTCTTTATATTTTTCCACGAAAACCGGTAGTAAATCGAGCGTAGGCAACAGGCCATTGACAAATTTAATCTTGTCATTTTCAATCAATAAAGCCGAGTGAATAAAAAGCGCTTCCGGGGGTTTACGGTCCGTTGTTGAACCTTCACGTAGAGTGCCTTCTTTTAAAACCAGGTCACCACGATAAGCATAAACACCAGCGTCACTGGTTTGACCGTTAACCAGCGTGACCGTCAGTAAGCCTTTAGCTTGATAAGTTTCTAGTAGCATCGTTTGTTCTCCAAGATAAGTTCACGTAAAAAAATCATTGTTTAGCAAACAGCGTCGAGTAATTCTTCTGTGCTTGCATCGATAATTTCCAAGCCTATTTTTTTGCAAAACCGCTGTTCCTTATCGGTTGGATTTTTGTTCAAAACCCAACCTTTTTGTGGCGCTGCCCCATAAACAATATCGCTCATCACCATACGCTCTGAATCCCGGTTTAAGGGCATACCTATAAATAGATATTGCTTACCCTTGCGGTACTCTTTAAGAAAGTCAGGAATAGCAAAGCCCCCCATCAACTCGGTTATGTAATCGACATAATCGGCATCAGAAGCGATGTAGTTGGCTTCCGGTTTAGGCGTTCCCATAGGTTTAAATAAAATAGGTAGTCTGGCATCAACCTGTTCCTGTGGAATTTCAAAATAATCACTGCCATCAAAGTGAAATATTTTATAGCGAAAGTCGCTGGCGGTAATTCTTGCAACACCCACAATCAGCGTGTGCTCTTCATCGGCATAGCTATTTTGCAGCTGGGTATCCCTGTTGATATCAATAACATAAGCAGGTTTCCATTCTGCCAGCCAATCGTGTACTGCCGCGCGCGTCCATTCTGTATCGCCATATAGCTTGGTGAGAAACTGACCCAGAAAATTTCTGCCTTTTTTAAGCTCCTGATTCATGGCGGCTCTGGGGAACTCATACATCAGTTTGGGTGCCATCGGGTTACCGTTATTCATGGCCAAAATCAGACTGTTACTATCAGCAGGCATGGCAGCTCCTGTTAATTTATTGGTGGCATCAAAAAGTACACCCGGCCCCAGATAAGGTATAACCCGATTTTCATATAAACCGTTTAATATTTCAGAAAAGACATTGGAAGACATTGCAAACTCCATTCGTTATTGTTTGTTCTTGTAATTAAGCAATAATCAAACCAGTTCTTTATTACCTGTAAAAAATAGATTATAGTCAATATAAACAATGTCTTATAAATATTTCCATCTTAAATTCCAGGACTGTACGGTTATTATTTTGTTCTTTTTATGACAATTTTGGATTGATTAATCCGACTACCGACACAGGAAAAAATCGGTAGCAAGTAATGAATACAACATCACTAAACTTATCGTTAGTGACAGCATTATTATTGCAGTCTGGTTTTGTCCTGGCCGGTTACGTTGATATAAAGAAAAATAATAACCCTACTGTTAACAAGCTTACAGAAGACTAACAAAATGTTTGAAACATAACGTCACCCACCCGTTACCATTAAAGAAATAATCATTATTAATCAATAATATAAATCAATATTAAACAGTTGGCATACTGATTGCTTTAACCATGATGTCACTAACAAAACGTCCTATTACGAGGAGAATATCATGGCAAGATTACGTCAATGTGCAATATACGGTAAAGGTGGAATTGGTAAGTCTACCACCACTCAAAATTTGGTTTCTGCACTGGCAGAATTAGGTAACAGTGTAATGATTGTCGGCTGCGATCCTAAAGCTGACTCAACCCGTTTAATACTTCATGCCAAAGCCCAAACAACCATTATGAGTTTGGCAGCTGAAGCCGGTAGTGTTGAAGATTTGGAACTTGAAGATGTATTGAAAGCCGGTTACCGCGGTATTAAATGTGTTGAATCAGGCGGCCCTGAGCCCGGTGTTGGCTGCGCAGGCCGCGGTGTAATTACGGCGATTAACTTTCTGGAAGAAGAAGGCGCTTATGACGATGAACTTGACTTCGTTTTTTATGATGTACTTGGGGATGTTGTGTGTGGTGGTTTTGCCATGCCAATCCGTGAAAACAAGGCGCAAGAAATTTACATCGTCTGCTCGGGAGAAATGATGGCGATGTATGCCGCCAACAACATTGCCAAAGGTATTGTGAAATACGCCAACTCAGGCAGTGTGCGTTTGGCAGGTTTAATTTGTAACTCTCGTGAAACGGCGCGTGAAGATGAATTGATCTCGGCGTTGGCTGCAAAAATCGGTACTACCATGATTCACTTTGTGCCACGTGATAACGTCGTACAACGCGCAGAAATTCGTCGTATGACCGTTATCGAATACGAACCCGAGCATAAACAGGCACAAGAGTATCGTGACTTGGCCATCAAGATTCGTGATAACAAGAATTTTGTCATTCCAACACCCATCACGATGGATGAACTGGAAGAGTTAATGATGGAATTCGGCATTATCGATGATGTGGATGAATCTATTATTGGTGTATCAGCGGCCGCGGAAGCAGTCGCTTAACACCAAAGAACCGTAGAGACGCGATTTATCGCGTCTCTGACTGTAGAGATGCGATTTATCTCGTCTGATTGTAAAGCGATAAATCAAGCGTTAAATCAAGACGCGATAAATCAGATGCGATAAATCGCGTCTCTACAGAATTCCCGTCCTGAAACCTGTCTGTTGGGAGATTACCCACGGCATAAGTAGGAGATAATCATGGCAGCTCTAACAAGAGAAGAGACCGAAGCGCTTATTCAAGAAGTGCTGGAAGTCTATCCCGAACAAGCCAGAAAAGATCGCGCCAAACATTTGGCGGTTAACGATCAATCCCTGGAAAAATCAAACAAATGTATTACTTCAAATCGTAAATCTCAGCCCGGCACCATGACCATTCGTGGTTGTGCTTATGCCGGTTCCAAAGGGGTGGTTTGGGGGCCGATTAAAGATATGATCCATATCTCGCATGGTCCGGTGGGCTGTGGTCAGTATTCACGGGCAGGTCGTCGTAATTACTATGTCGGCACCACCGGTATCAATACGTTTGGCACGATGAACTTTACCTCTGATTTTCAGGAAAAAGATATTGTTTTCGGCGGCGATAAAAAGCTTGCCAAAATCATGAACGAAATCGAACAATTATTCCCGCTGAATAAAGGTATCAGTATTCAATCAGAATGTCCGATCGGTTTGATCGGTGATGATATTGAAGCGGTCGCCAAAAAAGCCAACAAAGAAATCGGTAAACCGGTCGTACCCGTTCGCTGCGAAGGTTTTCGCGGTGTATCACAATCATTGGGCCATCACATTGCCAATGATGCCATTCGGGACTGGGTACTCGAAAACCGCGATGGTGACGACAGCTTTCCTACCACACCTTATGATGTCGCTGTTATCGGTGACTACAACATCGGTGGTGATGCCTGGGCTTCACGAACTTTACTGGAAGAAATGGGTTTACGCGTTGTCGCCCAGTGGTCTGGTGACGGGACCATTGCGGAAATGGAAAAAACCCCCAAGGTGAAACTAAATCTGATCCATTGCTATCGTTCAATGAACTACATTGCACGGCACATGGAAGAAAAATACAAAATCCCCTGGCTTGAGTACAACTTCTTTGGCCCGACCAAAATTGCTGAAAGCTTGCGCAAAATTGCCGCGTTATTTGATGAAACCATTCAGGCTGGCGCTGAAAAAGTGATCGCCAAATATGAGTCTGAATACCAAGCAGTAATCGACAAATACAAACCACGCCTGCAAGGTAAACGCGTCATGTTGTATGTCGGCGGCCTGCGTCCACGTCATGTGATCGGCGCGTATGAAGACTTGGGTATGGAAGTGGTGGGTACCGGTTATGAATTTGGTCATAACGATGACTATGATCGCACCATTAAAGAAATGGGCAATGCAACACTGATTTACGATGATGTAACCGGTTATGAATTTGAAGAATTCGTTAAACGGGTACAACCGGATTTGATCGGTTCCGGTATCAAGGAAAAGTACATTTTTCAAAAAATGGGCATCCCTTTTCGGCAAATGCATTCCTGGGATTATTCCGGCCCTTATCACGGTTATGACGGCTTTGCCATTTTTGCCCGCGATATGGACATGACGTTAAATAACCCCTGCTGGAAACAAGTGAAAGTGCCCTGGAAAACAGCAGAAAGTACCCCGGTAGCCGTTGCCGCAGGCGCGTAATTTTTGAGTTTGTAGGGTGCTCATCGCGCACCTTTTGCAAGTCATGCGATGTACTTTGTAGAAGGTGCGCAATGCCCGCCCTGCCCTTCCTTCAACCGTCGTCCACAGATTAGTGGCGCGTAGGAGATTATCATGAGTCAAGAAGTAGATAACATTCAACCCAGCTATCCGTTATTCCGCAATGATGAGTACAAGGAAAGTCTGGCCAATAAACGTGAAGCTTATGAAGAGCGGCACCCCCAGGAAAAGATTGATGAAGTCTTTCAGTGGACAACCACTAAGGAATATCAGGAGCTCAATTTTAACCGCGAAGCCTTGACCGTCAATCCGGCTAAAGCCTGCCAACCCTTGGGTGCGGTACTTTGCGCACTGGGTTTTGAAAAAACCATGCCTTATGTACATGGCTCGCAAGGTTGCGTCGCTTATTTTCGCACCTATTTTAACCGTCATTTTAAAGAACCTGTCGCTTGTGTTTCAGACTCTATGACCGAAGATGCAGCGGTATTTGGCGGTCAAAAAAATATGATGGCCGGTTTGGAAAATGCCAAAGCCTTATATAAACCGGAGATTATTGCCGTATCCACCACCTGTATGGCTGAAGTTATCGGTGACGACTTAAATGCCTTTATCAATAACGCTAAATTAGCCGGGCATATCGAACAGGATTTCCCGACACCTTATGCGCATACCCCAAGCTTTGTCGGTAGTCATACCACCGGTTGGGATAACATGTTCGAGGGCATGATCAAGTATTTCACGTTAAATCATATGGAAGGCAAGAAAGTCGGTTCAAACGGCAAGATCAACCTGGTCCCCGGTTTTGAAACGTATTTGGGTAACTACCGCGTCATCCGCCGCATGATGAAGGAAATGGATGTCGACTATACGTTAATGTGTGATCCTTCTGAAGTTTTGGATACCCCCGCAGACGGCACTTTCCGCATGTATGCCGGTGGCACTACCCAAGCTGAACTAAAAGACTCGCCCAATGCGATTGATACCTTGTTGTTACAGCCTTGGCAGTTGGATAAAACCAAAAAATATGTGCAAAACATTTGGCATCAACCTGCTACAGCCATTAACATTCCAATGGGTCTGGAATGGACCGATGAATTTCTGATGAAAGTCTCTGAATTGACCGGTAAACCCATTTCTGCTTCTCTGGAACTCGAACGTGGCCGCCTGGTTGACATGATGACTGACTCGCACACCTGGATGCACGGCAAAAAGTTTTCCTTGTACGGCGATGCTGATTTTGTCATGGGTATGACCAAATTCCTGTTGGAAATGGGCGCTGAACCTGCCGATGTATTATGTAACCATGCCAACAAACGTTGGGCGAAAGCGATGGATAAAATGCTGAAAGATTCCCCTTATGGACAAAAGACTGTCGTCCATACCGGTAAAGATTTATGGCATTTTCGCTCTTTGGTCTTCACCAACAAACCCGACTTCATGATCGGTAATTCTTATGGCAAGTTTATTCAACGGGATACTTTTTATAAAGGCGAAGCGTTTGAAGTACCGTTAATTCGTATCGGCTTTCCAATCTTTGACAGACATCATCTGCACAGAATGACAACACTGGGTTATGAAGGCGCTATTTATATGCTGACAACCTTGGTTAATGCCGTACTGGAGCAGTTGGACAAAGAAACCAAAGGCATGGGTACAACAGACTATAACTACGATTTGATTCGTTAATTTGCCCGTAGAGACGCGCACATCGCGTCTCTACATACAACCCAATGCGCATAACGGAGAACTCCATGCCCAGTGTCATGTTGAAAAAGAATACCGAAGGCAAATTAATCTTCTACGTACCCAAAAAAGATTTGGAAGAAGTAGCTGAATCGGTTGAATTTGATAGTCCCGAAAAATGGGGTGGTGAAGTTTTACTTAGTGATGGTTCAAAATATTACTTTGAACCTGTTAATGCACAGCCCGACTTTCCCGTTACCTTACGCGCAAAACGTTTAGATTCAGGAGAATAATCATGGCCTTATATATTGTTGAAGCAGATTGTATTTCTTGTGGCGATTGTGAACCTGTCTGCCCTACCAATTCAATCACCGAAGGTTCTATTGTTTTTAAAATAGACAAAAAATCGTGTACCGAATGCGAAGGGGATTTTGACATACCCCAGTGTATCAAGGTATGTCCCATTGATAATTGCATACTACCACTGGAGGCATAATCTCATGAGCAGTCAAGATATCATGTTAAGAGAACTGGCTTTACGTATTGGTTTGGCTGCCCATGCTTTACCGGACACCGATGCCAGACGTCTGTTTACCGTGCTGACCGACTGCGTTAGCTTGCCTATAACTGAAGCTAAAATTAGCAGCATCAACTTGAAAATGCTAAAGACTGCTCAACAAGGCGAATTTTCAACCATTGATGACGCTTTACTAAGAAAGGCCTTACACATTCTTAAAACCAATGTGGAAACCGGTGAAATACCGAAACCGGAAATTCTTAGACTTGCTGAAGGAGAAATGCCGGGGTCTGTTCGTATTGCTTGTGCCAGCAATGATGCCATCAATGTCGATGGTCATTTTGGTTCTTGTACGCAATTTATGATTTACCAGGTTTCCGCCGATGAAACCCGTTTAATCGACATACGCCCAACCAACAGTCTTGATGGTTTGGATATGGAGGACAAAAACCGGTACAGAGCAGAGCTTATACAGGATTGTCAGGTGATTTATATGGCATCAGTAGGCGGTCCTGCTGCGGCGAAAATTGTCAAGTTAGGCATACATCCGATGAAACTTCCGGATGTTGAGCCCATTACCGACATCATCGACCAACTACAAACCGTTATTGCCGGTACACCACCACCCTGGTTGGCTAAAGTTATGGGTATTGAAGCAACCAATCGATTTAGATTTGAACGGGAAGCAACGGGATGATTACCACACAACAAGTCACGGCAATAGCGGCAAAAATTGCCGCATCAGGTGTTGATGAATCGACTGTTTTGACGTTAAGACAGGAATATCAACCCATTCATTTCACTTATTGTATGGATGATGATCTTCCCAATAACACGCCAATTATTGAACATAAAGGCTTCAATCTTTATTTAATTGATGGCCGTGAGCATTGCCTGTGTCTGACTAATGACTACGATGCGGCAACCGGCATTATCGTTGCTGAAACTGTCCCTGATTAAACGGAACTTCCCATGCCCGGTCGTGAAAGCCCTGTTAGCATTCCTGTCGCTGATTGTTCTCTTTGTCCTTTTCGTGGCAAAACCCTGCTAATGGGGCGCTGTATGCCGGGTGACACCTGTGTCTGTGTGGAAAGTGGCCGGCAAATTGACCGTTTTTTTCGCGTTAATCCAAACTATGCCGAGCAATATCTACACGATGGTTTTTGGGAAAGACGGGCCATTGCCGTTCGTTATGCGCCACAAAAATCATTGGCTGACTTGATTCATGATGAAGATGAAGTGGTTAGACGTGCAGTTGCCTATCGCCTGCCGCAATCTTTGTTGACTCAACTGCTTGATGATCCCGATCGGGAAGTGCGCATGACTGTTGCTGATCGCATTGCCTTAGAGGAATTGGAAAAACTGGCTAATGACTCTGACTATATTGTTAGATTAACGGTTGCCAGACGACTGCCGACAGGTCGCCTGTTTCGTCTTATTCGGGATAGAGATGCACAAGTCAGAAAAGTGGTTGCTGAACGTTTGCCAGAGGTTAGTCTGGGATTAATGACTCATGACGATGCCCCTGAAGTCAGGCGCATTATCGCTGAACGTATGAGTACTGAAGATGCCGTCACCTTATTAAATGACCCTGATTGGGTGGTGCGTTATACCGCTGCCCAGCGTGTCGCACCCGAAGCCTTGGTCTGTCTGCTTGATGATCCCGAACCTGATGTCAGGGCAGTAGCGCGGGAACGATTAGTTGGCCATGCCGGTCAGGCCCATGGCAACCAGAAACCGGAGGCATAAGATGGCTACTCAACCTTTTCAACTGGATGGACAACAACTTGCAAAAATTTGCAAACACAGCCTGCCCGGCTCCGATGGCATGGGTACAGAAGCTGGAGCAGCACAGCGATATGTCGAGGATGATAAATTCTTGTTATCGACACTGCAAGCGCTTAACCCTGATTATCCCGTTCGTTTAGTCAAAACGGATGAAGAATGGTATCGCTTGGGCGGTATAGTTGATAAGGAAGGCAACCGTATTGCCAGCGATCTGATTGAGTGGACGGAAAGAACTTATATCGAATGCGGCAAAAATTTGCAAACCCTGATTGACCATGCCCAGGAACAGAAACTGATTGCCACGCGGCAAACGGGTAATACCCTGCATTTTGTTGTGCAAACCGGCAATAAAGCCGAACAATTTACACAGATCGACATTGATAAAACGCATGAAATAGCAGATCGTTTACTGGTCAGCGAACACAATCCGCCTGAGGATTTAGAAGAATTTATTGATCCACTAGAACCGGAATATGTAGAAACATTCTGTATCGGAACCCCGCGTTATTCTTATCGACGTAAAACTGACGTGGCGATTTTCATGGCTGAAATCAATAAATACCATAGTGATGAACATCCTGTACAACGCTTTATGGATGACTGGAACCGTAGTAGCGCCCTGCAAAAATCCATACTTTCCAATGACTGGATTGTTCGGCCGTTCCGGCATACCGGCCGCTTTGGAGAACAAATCATTAATATTGAAATCATCAACATCCAGCAAAAACACCTGCCGCAATTGGATAATATTAATGGTAAAAAAGGTATCTCACTACAAAACCTGTTAACACGTTTTGATCGCCAGGCAGGCTATCCTTTTGCCTGGTTTTTTTATATGGTTAAAGGCAAATTGGTTTCTCCGGATAGCGGTGTCGCTGTTTTTAAAGATATTAGCGGAGATTTTTCTTATTTACCGGAACGTGATGTTGCTGTACTCAAAGATTGGGTAAACACCCCTTATAGCGTGTAGTCATGCTACTTATTTTCATCAACTGCTTTGTAATGCAAAGCTTATTTTTCAAACAAAAGAGGTAAACACCATGTCAATCGCACAAATAAAAGCCTTCTCTGAACACGCTAAAACAGATTCCGGCTTAAAAGAAAAACTGTTGGCGGTACAAAAAATCAGGGAACTTATTGCCTTGGGCAAAGAATATGATTTTGAACTTGATGAAGTCGAGCTTTATCCACCCAACGAACCGCAGTTCGTCGAAGCACAACTTTCTGAAAGAATGGCCAAAGCGTTACTGAGAGTTTAGTTCTTTGTAAGTTAACGGTAAGACCTAGCCCGATAAGATTAACAAGCAAAAGCCAATACCACGAAAAACACGAAAAGCACGGCAAGGTCTGCTATGTAGGGCGTCAATAGCGTAGGATATGCGCCCTACTTCTAATCCGTCTTACGGGTTAATAGGTAATACGCAAACCTGCGGTACCGGCATGCATGGATGCCCCACTGGCCAATGCACCGTCATAACGCAGAAAAAAATTGACCGACTTCAACGTAAAGCTCGCCCCGGCACCAACCAAACCTTGGTCACGTGGTGCTTTTGCCCCTTGAACAGTAAATATTGCACTCGGCAAGCCCTCAAAACTGGCCGTGCTGTTACGGGTCACCTCGGCAAAGTCATGTCCCCACCCCGCCCGTAAAGTTAACAACAACGGTGATGCCAAGCCAATCGGCAGACCTTGTGACAGCTCCGTCCCTAAAACGCTACGCGCTGAGGCAGTGGTGTGAGTACGCATCTGCAAATTGATTGCTCCTGCCCCACTTTCATTAAAGCTGTCTTGAGAGATCACAATGCCTTGCATGGCAAGCAGCGGAGTTAAGACCGTCCGTTCACCCAAGGTAAAGTGGCGACCGGCTTCTAGGCTGGATTGGAACTGGTTGGCATTGGGGTTTCCACTGGCATTACGCGCCAAATCAGAGAAAATAATAGTACGGCTCAGTGTCCCCTGACTGCGGCCATAACCCAACATACCGTCAATATACCAAGACCCTGGCGAGTAGCTTGAATAGGTTTCAGCCGAGAACGAATCGATAGTGCCGTTACCCGATATGCCGTTGGTATTTAAAGTGCTGTGTGTATAGCCCAATGCCAAGCCAGCCAACAATTCAGCATTAAACCGGTGATCGATACCCGCAGCAATGCCACCGGCGTTATAACTCAAACCGTGAGTATCGCCATTGCCGTCCAAACCTCCACCACCACCAAACCCGCTAAGCCAAGGCCTTACAGTACCAATATTCCTTTGACCATTGGCCTCACCGGTTAAGGCACCCACTGCAACGGAGCCCGCCAAACCACCCGAACCCCGTCCGAGACGCATCTGATCATGCACAACACGCTGAAACATTTGCGCGGCAACGATTTCAACCGATGCCACATCGGCATATGCTTCGCCATCCAGTTGGGTCAGTGCATATTGCAGTGCCGCCGGGTTGCCAAAATTGAGCACGTCCAGTCTGTTGTAAACGCCATCCATATCCGTGAATAGCGCTGGCGGCATTGTCAAATCCAGTGCAGAGGCAACTGCGCTGGCATTGCCAAAACCTGCCCTGGGTCGATACGATAGCGCATAAGCACCTATTAGCTGCTGATTAATGTAACTACCGGCACTCAGGAATTGGGCATTGCCACAATCCGTTGGGTTTGCATTTCGGCCAATCAGCCTTTCTTGAAATACGCCGCCATTACCCCACGGCCCTGACGTAGGAATTGAAGGTGGATTAGCCGGGAAATTGCCCATGATCGGCGCGGCTGTACCAACCAATAGACAAGTTCCCGCCGGCACTTGCACGATTGTGTAAGAATCAGGCTGATAAGGTAAAGCCAGTACATCGCGCACCTGTTCAGGTGTGGCGCCGCGCACTGCGTTTGAACCGGCAATAAAACCACCGATTGGGTTGGTCACTCCGGCAGTGTAGAAACGCATATATTGCGTTGGTTCATTCGTAATAACAACTCGCGCTGCAAGCGATGGCGTAAAGGATTCGGTTGGCGGTGTGCTTTTAATATAAAGATTGGCATCAGCACCCGTATTAATTGAAGGTACAGATGTTCCATCCGATCGCTTTACCGGACCGGAAATTATCTGGCCAGGGGGTAGCGGTAAATCGACCGGGTCTTGTTGCGCCAAGGCTCCGGCAGAAAGTGTTGCCAGTATCACACTTACAAAAAGAAGCCTTAACCCCGGGAATGGCCGTTGATATTTACCGGTTACCTTTTTGTCCATCATGACCTCGCTATCGTTGACTTAAGTTCGACATAAGCCAATAAAATCTCATAGTAAAATAAACACCCCGTATCCTACAATAGGTAATTCTACGTATAAGCCGGAGATAACTGCAATGGAATTACCTCTGCTAACCAGAACCTTTACTTTTACATTCAACTTTCTAATTTGGCTGGCGCAGCAACCGCCATCATCACCGTCACTATTGCTCCAATAAATCTGTTTGTAATAACGGACCCAGCTGCTTTGTAAGTTTTACTACAAAAAAAATACCCATAAAAGCCAATATATTCAATTGCTTATAATAATGGCATAAGCTTTGCTATGATCAATATAAACAAGGCTATCGGATATAAGCAACCATGAAATCAACAAAAGATATTGCTGCGCTACTGGATGAACCTGCCTGTGAGCATAACAAAAAGGAAAAGTCAGGCTGCGCCAAGCCCAAACCCGGAGCTTCTGCGGGTGGCTGTGCTTTTGACGGTGCCCAGATTGCCTTGCTGCCTATTGCCGATGTTGCTCATATCGTCCACGGGCCTATTGCCTGTGCCGGTAGTTCGTGGGATAACCGGGGGACGCGATCTTCCGGAGCGGATTTATATCGCATTGGTATGACCACTGATTTAACCGAACAAGACATTATTATGGGTCGCGCGGAAAAACGTTTGTTCCATGCCATTAAACAGGCAATCGACACTTACGCTCCGCCTGCGGTGTTTATTTATAACACCTGTGTTCCGGCGTTAATTGGCGATGATATTACTGCGGTCTGTAAATCTGCTCAGGAGCTCTGGGGCGTTCCGGTAGTGCCCATTGATTGTGCCGGGTTTTACGGCACCAAAAATCTGGGTAACCGCATTGCCGGTGACGCGATGGTTAATCATGTGATTGGTACGCGAGATCCTGATCCACTGCCTAAAATCGCAGCGCATTCCGGTATTAAGGTTCATGACGTTAATCTGGTCGGTGAATATAATATTGCCGGTGAATTCTGGCATGTTTTACCGTTACTGGATGAATTGGGTTTGCGCGTATTGTGTACGCTGTCGGGTGACGCACGCTTTCGTGAAGTGCAAACCATGCACAAAGCCGAAGTCAATATGATGGTGTGCTCAAAAGCAATGGTAAATGTCGCCCGCAAGTTACAGCAACAATACGGTACACCGTGGTTTGAAGGCAGTTTTTACGGCATTACCGACACCAGCCAGGCATTAACGGATTTCGCCAAAGCGCTAAACGATACCGATTTAACCGCACGTACCCAAGCACTGATAAAGCGTGAAGAAACCCGTGTCAGAGCAGAACTTGAACCCTGGAAAGCCCGCCTCAAAGGCAAGCGGGTGTTGTTGTTTACTGGCGGCGTAAAAAGCTGGTCAGTCATTTCAGCCCTGCAAGATTTAGGCATGGTGGTGGTTGCTACCGGCACCAAGAAATCTACTGAAGAAGATAAAGCCAGAATACGTGAATTAATGGGTGAAGATACCGTCATGATTGATGACGGCAGCCCCAGAGCGTTACTGAAAATCGTCCATGATTATCAGGCCGATATTCTGATCGCCGGAGGTCGCAATATGTATACGGCTTTAAAAGCCAAAGTACCGTTTTTGGATATTAATCAGGAACGTGAATTTGGTTATGAAGGCTATCAGGGCATGCTGGAACTGGTGCGCCAATTGGCACTGACTATTGAAAGTCCGGTATGGGATGCCGTCAGGGCACCGGCACCCTGGAAAAAATACCAAGATGCCGGTCGGCAAAAAAGCCTGCCCGCCCTGGAACAAGAGGTCGCACATGGTTGATATCCTGAAAAGAAACAAAGCCCTATCCGTAAATCCGCTGAAAGCCAGCCAGCCCATAGGCGGTTCCCTGGCTACACTGGGGTTTAATCGCTCAATACCCATGCTGCATGGCTCGCAAGGTTGCACCGCTTTTGCCAAAGTATTTTTTGTTCGTCATTTCAGAGAGCCCATTCCGTTGCAAAGTACGGCAATGGATCAGGGTAGTTCGGTTATGGGTGCCGACGAAAATGTACGTGAGGGTATTAGAACCATTGCAGAAAAATCACGCCCTGCCCTGATCACTATTTTGACGACGGGACTGGCAGAAACCCAAGGCGCTGATGTACACCGTAATGTCAGGGAATTTAGAGAAGCTAACCCGGAATTTGCCGACATTGCCGTCGTCGCTGTCAATACCCCTGATTTTACCGGCAGTGTTGAGACGGGCTACGCCGCGACACTCACGGAAATAATCCGTGCTTTAGTGCCGGATGCCAAAGATGCAGGGACTTGCCCGGGCACACGCAAACGTCAGGTTAATGTTTTGGCAAATTACACACTAACACCGGGCGACCTGGAAGCACTTCGGGATATATTTGAGCAATTCCAGCTCAGACCTGTTTTTGTACCTGATATTTCTGATTCGCTGGATGGCTGTTTGACGGATGAAGATTTTAGCCCGGTGACTATTGGCGGTACCCCTTTGTCAGAAATGACAACGCTGGGCGATGCCTTGGCAACTGTAGTTATTGGTGCCTCTCTTTGTAAAGCGGCAGAATTACTGGAAGAAAGAACCGGCGTGCCAACGGTTAGCCTGGATCATCTTTACGGCTTGAAAGCCAATGATGCACTGATCAGCGCATTGGCTGAAATCAGCGGCCGAAAGGTGCCTGAACGCATTGAACGGCAGCGGTCACAATTGCAGGATACCATGTTGGATACCCACTTTATGCTGGGTCAGTTAAGGATTGGGATCGCCGCCGATGGCGATTTACTGGGGGCATTTGTTGATCTGGTTCAGGAAATGGGCGCTGAAGTTGTTGCTGCGGTCACGTCGTGCAACGTGCCTTTGTTGGCGCGTATTCCCGTTGCCAGTATTAAAATTGGCGATCTTGAAGATATGGAAATTATTGGTAAAACCAATAAAGTTCAACTGGTGATTGGCAATTCTCATGCGGTTGATACGGCCCAAAGACTCGGCGTACCTATTTTAAGGGCTGGATTTCCGTTGTTCGACATTATTGGCGGTTATCAAAAAACTTGGGTAGGTTATCGCGGCACTAGGCAAACGCTGTTCGATTTAGCCAATCTGGTCATCAATTATTCGCATGAAGAAATACCGGTTTACCATTCCATATATGCCCAAAAACCGGCCAGCGAACTCACCGAACTTCATTCAAGTAAAGCGCTGTCATGTCATTAACCCGACGTATGCACGTTGTGCAATCTATTGATAAAAGGAATCTTATGGAAACAGCAATAAAAGTCGCTTTTGCTACTACCGATATGGAAACGGTTAATCAGCATTTCGGTTCGGCAAAATCCTTTGCGGTCTATGCCGTCGATAGGAATAATTCAGAACTGCTGGAAGCCGCCCAGTTTGGCGAGCTTAATCAGGATGGTAACGACGACTGCAGGGATGCAGGAGGTAGAGCAATGCAGGGAGCAATTGCCGAAGATAAATTGTCCGTCAAGATTGATTTACTGAAAGGTTGTGCTGCCGTTTATTGCCAAGCCATTGGTGGCTCAGCGATTAATCAGCTTATCCTGAAAAATATACAACCCGTTAAAGTACATGAAAACAGCAAGATTAAAGACTTAATCATTGATCTGCAAAATGAAATAAAAGCCGGACCTTCAAATTGGTTGGCAAAAGCCATTAATCTACATAAAAGTCCGGATCCTGATCGCTTTAAGAAAATGGAGGATGAAGGTTGGGATGAATAATGTAGGGTACGCACCGCGTACCTTCTATAACTTTGAAAAAGGGACGCAATGCGTACCCTACTCACTTTTTATTTAACGGAGAAAAAAATGGCCACTGCTGAATTAGTCGTACAAGAAAATGATGTTAATTTAACTTCCGACATTGTCAAAGATTATATTAAACAATTACGTGCCATAGATACCTATGATACTTATGACGGTTGGTCGGAAGCAAAAATTATTGATCCGGTCGTATTAACCAAAGAACGCAAACAGAAAATTCCGGTTATCGGTGACCCTGAAGAAATAACTATTGCCCGTTTAAAAGCCTATTACAACTCACTCGCGACACTGATTGAAAAAAAGACCGGCTTAATGGCAGCACCTATGATTAACGTTACCCATGAAGGGTTTGGACGCGCATTAATCATGGTGGGAAGATTAATTGTCGTCGACAAAGTATTACGCGATACCCATCGGTTTGGCTTTTCAAGCCTGGAAGATCTGTGCGAAAAAAGTGATAAAGCGATAGAGAAAGCACTCGGATTAATCGAAAAATATAACAACGCAGCTACCGATTAAGGAGTATTTCCATGAGCCCTGAAGACTTGAAAAAGTTGGAAAAAAATGTCAAAAAAACCAAACGCCTGGCCAGCGAACAGGCGATGGAATTACATGATCTGATTGAAGACCGCTTACCTGATGCTTACGATGAAATAATGGGGATTGCACAAGCGACCTACGATGCCTGCAAAGCATGGGATGAAGCCACTCAAAAATTGAATGCCGCCCAATCTGAAGCGGCTTAACCGGGAGATTAATCATGTCTGAATTTGTAACCGGCGTAACCTTTGGCGGTACCCAATGGACGCCTGCTTATGTAACTGACATCAATCAAAACACCTGTATCGGTTGTGGCCGTTGTTTTAAAGTCTGCCCACGTGATGTTTTTGATTTGGTTGAAAAGACCGAAGCCCTTAATCCAGAGGATTTTGATGACGATTATGGCGATTTTGAAGACGATGACGACAACAGCATGGTCATGAGTATAAAAAACGGCCTTGATTGCATCGGCTGCGAAGCTTGCTCCAAAGTATGCCCGAAAGACTGTTTTACTCATATACATAAACAAGCGGCTTAACATTATCATAACAAGCATTGATCCACAAAAGACACGAAAACGTTTGTAGCTCTTAATTTTATATCAGGATCACGATCATGCCAAAACCAGAAAAACATGTATTTGTTTGCACACAAAACCGCCCACAAGGACATCCCAGAGGTTCTTGTGCCAGTAAGGATTGTGCCGAAATCATGAATGAATTCATGAATGAAATACAAAGCCAAAATTTATTTGAAAAAATTGGTCTGACCAATACCGGCTGCATGGGACCTTGTATGATGGGTCCCAGTGTCCTGGTTTATCCGGAAGGTATTATGTACGGAAACCTGAAAAAAGCTGACGTCAAAACCATTATCGATCAGCATCTGCTCGGTGGTACTCCCGTTATCAGTTTGATGGTTCCTGCAGAAATCTGGTAGGCCGATGGATTTATCTGCACACATCACCAAGCATCATTATTTGGCGGAATGTATCTGCCAGCGACTGAGTGAAGAAATCAACAAGCTGGGTTTTCCACCTGGAGAGATCAAACACTATCCACATTACGATGAAGCCAGTTATGTACTTATTAAAGACCCTTATACGGGAGAACATAACTTAACCTGCTATTGGTACGATGAGTTTAAAAAATTACGCATCGGCAGGCTGCAATTTAATAGTGACGGCACCTTTTACGCGGAATATGATGTAATCAAAACCCATCCGGGTAAATCTAAATGGTTTGTTGAAGGCGTTACTGCCTGGGGTAAAGCTGAAAATATTAAAGCTGAAGCCAAGTTATTACAAATACCCGACTAACCGATATGAACAAACTCTCACGAATATATCAGCTATTACTGGATCACGCCGATAGTGACATCGCCGTCAAGGAAGTTACCATTGGTTTGGTTTGGACCGTGTGTAAAACAGGGCAACTGGGTTTGGCAATGAGTCCCGGCATGCCAACCCGAACCTTGTCATGGCCAGGATCATTGGCCGGTAAAACGCTGGGTGAACTGGCCGAATGGATTACGGATTGGGAACCTTACAAAGCGACTGTAGGCATGGCGGCTATAAATTGTAGCTTAAACCGTTTTGAATTACCATCGGGCATAACCCTGCTGGCGGCTACAGACAGGGGTAATCTGGCCGTTTTTGAACATTTCCTGCCCCAACTTAAAGATAAAAAAGTCGTTGTGGTTGGTCGTTATCCGGGTATTGAACGTTACGCTGAACAAATCAACCTGAGTATTCTGGAACGCCAACCGCTGTACAACGATTACCCTGATCCCGCCTGCGAATTTTTATTGCCCGATGCTGACTGGGTATTTTTAACGGCCAGTTCGATCACCAATAAAACTTTCCCGCGTCTTGCCGAACTGGCACAAAACGCGACTACCGTATTGATGGGACCCACAGTGCCGTGGTTACCGCAATGGCATGAGTTTGGCATCAATTATCTGGCAGGTTTGGAAATTGTCGATCCGGTAAAACTGTACCAGACTGCGGCAGAAGGCGGCGGCGTACGCATTTTTGAAAACGGTGCCCGTTACCGGATAGTTGAGTTAACGCCGGATAACAGCATGACTTGGCTGAAAAACCGGATAAGTCATGACTATGCTGAAAAACAACAACTGACGTTAGCCATGGAGCAGTGGTATGCCGGTGGCAAAAATGGCCGGTTTCCTGATTTTAACCAACTGCATCAAGTCACAACGCGCCTTTCGCATCTGGACATCAGTTATAAGTGCCTGTGGGATATCCATCACAGAGAGCCATCATGACCGACTTCTTAAATCGCAGCCGGCTTATCCTTTATTATAATGGTGCCATCAGCGCTCTGACCCTGTTCGTGCAACATCCTGACGGCAGTGTGTGCAAGCCCTCCCCTTTACCCGCAAGGTCTTCGGTTCTGGAAGAAGATGAACTGTCTCTGACTATCGTACACACACCTCCTGCTATCGTCGTGAGCACTATCAGCAATATCATGGGCTTACCGGCCAATCTTCTGCAAGCTGATACCGGTTATCGGGAACAGGTTGATACCCCGGATGGCATCATCACTGTTTATCTGGCGCATTTTACTATGCTGGATCCTCCCCGCCAGTTGATGGCTGACAAAGGCTGTCAATTAAGAACATTGACTGAACTAAGAAACAGGCCGCCGGCAGAATTGGAATTATTACGCCGCGCTTATGTACTGGTAATGGAATCATAGCCATGTTTGAATTTATTGACGATTACTCCAGCGATAACGTCATTTATCCTCAAGACGGTTTATATATACCCGATGCAACAGAGTGTATGCGTTGTGGACTCTGTATCAGCTTGTGTCCGACGTATAAACTATTCCGGATTGAAGCAGAAACACCACGTAGCCGTCTGCGTACCATCGATAAAATCATTAATGAAAATACGGCTGTTTCCGATAAAGAGCTCAAGCACCTGAACAATTGTACCCAGTGCCGAGCCTGCGAAACAATCTGCCCCGGTAAAATGGCTTACGGTCATTTGTTTGATCTCGCTCGTGAACAACGTTGCCAGACAAATGCTTTAGACAGGCGCGGCAATTTTCTTACAACAATAGGTTTTAAATTGATTGAACATAAAGCCTTGTTGACTGCAGCAACTGTCATTATCCGGCTATATCAAAAAACCGGATTACAGTTTCTGTTAAGAAAAACCGCTTTACTTCGGCTGTTTAAACTTGATAAGGCGGAGTTGCTAATGCCGGAAGCCGACATCAGCAATCTGGCCCGGCGCTATCCCACAGACAAGCAACACCGTGGCAATGTGGCCTTGTTTACCGGCTGCATCAGTGATCATTTTGACCGCAAAACCTTGCTTGCTGCAGTTAAATTGTTAAATGTTATCGGTTTTGATGTTCTTGTTCCAAAAGCACAAACCTGTTGCGGTGCCATTCATCAACATCAAGGAAAAACCGACATCGCCGATAAAATGGCGACACTCAACATTGATGTATTCAATTCACTGGATATTGAAGCCATTATCTTCACTGCCAGTGGCTGTGGCTTGATGCTGAATGAATATGAGCAAAAAGCTGGTGATGCCCCAAAAAATTTCAGTAACAACCTGTTCGATATTACCGAATTTCTAAACAGGCACTGGCCGGACGATATCAAACTGAAAGAGCCCCACGCTAACGCGAGGAAAGTCGCCGTACATGAACCCTGTAGCCAACGTAACGTTCCCAAACCGGAGCTTGGGAACAAGGACGCTTGGAGCCGGCATCAGCACGTCTATGCCTTACTGGAAAAAATTCCTGAAATAACCGTAATTTCGTTACCCGAGAATCAAATCTGCTGTGGTGCCGGTGGCGTTCATATGCTGACCCATCCCGAAATAGCCGAGCCACTCAGAAATATCAAACTGGCTCACTTTGAACAAACCAAAGCAGACTTTCTGGTATCGACCAACATCGGTTGTGCCTTACATTTAACTACAGGACTGCCCCGGAATAAGGTTATACATCCGGTGGTTCTGTTGGCGGAGCTGTTACCTTGAAATACCCTCTTGTCCCTTTCCACGCATAGCATTAAAAGGTAGCGGAACAATCGTTAACGCTTTCTCAAGCAAACCAACTGTGTCGATTGCCAGCCCTGTTTTTCATAAAAATCCAAAGCCGACCGGTTATTTTTATCCGCCAATAACTGCAGACGTTTAAGTCCCTTAACCTCAGCCCAATCAACAGCGCCTGCAA
This sequence comes from Methylobacter sp. S3L5C, assembly GCF_022788635.1. Classification (NCBI taxonomy): domain Bacteria; kingdom Pseudomonadati; phylum Pseudomonadota; class Gammaproteobacteria; order Methylococcales; family Methylococcaceae; genus Methylobacter; species Methylobacter sp. S3L5C. The sequence continues at coordinate 3,673,432 of NZ_CP076024.1, forward strand.
TCAATTTTTCCGCTATACCCTGACGACGAAAGTCTGCTGCAACAATCAGGTCTTCAAGTAAACCAACGGCGCCGCCTTCCGCCGTTGAAAGCAATGTTTGTACCGTACACATACCCAATATTCTATTATCACTTTGTAATTGCGCAACCAAAATACAATCTTTTTCACTTTTTAACAGTAGCGTCAAGCCATGCCCCTGTTTATTCTGATCAAACGCAAAATCTGCCTCGATACTAAAAAGTACTTTTAAGAGCGCAACAAGTTGTGGAATGTCGGATGGTTTTGCAGTTCTAATAGTGATCATTATTACTAACTGATATTAGCGTCTGCGCCGTTGCACAGTTTGCGGATCAACGGTTATCTGCCGATAAATTTCCACTCGATCTCCTTCCTTGACAAGAGTATCCAATGCCGCAATTTTACCGAATATGCCAACTTTTTGGTTATCCAGGTTTATGTCAGGGTAGAGTTTTAACAAGCCCGAGAGATTAATTGCTTCCTGTATCGTACTGCTATCGGGCACTTCCAGGCGCATCCATAACTGCCTGTCGACTTCTGCATAACAAACTCCGACATTCATAATAATTCCTTAATTTTTTTATTCAGTTGTTGCTTCGTGAAATAAAGCGACTGGGACTTTTCTCAGCGCAAGCTTTTGATCTATCAAGCGCTTACCGACAATCAAAAAAGCCAGCATAATGAAGCCGCCCGGAGGTAGTGCCATTAATAAAAAGCCTTTGTAGTTAGGGATAACAGTCACTTCCAGAAACTTAAACGACTCACCCAGTAACAATGAAGCATTAGCAAATAGCGTACCTGCAGAACTTATTTCTCTTAGCCCGCCAAGGGCGACAAGGACAAGGGTAAAGCCCAGCCCCATCATCAGGCCATCCCATAAAGCAGCCTTTACCGGTTGCTTGGAGGCAAAGGCTTCGGCCCGACCTAACAGCGCGCAATTGGTAACAATCAAGGCAATGAACAGGCCCAGTACTTTATAAAGTTCATGCGCCCACGCATTCATTAAAATATCCACCAAGGTCACTAAGGTGGCGATAAGCAACACAAAAATCGGGATGCGAATTTCACCGGGAATTAAGTGCCGGGTTAATGAAATAAGGCCATTGGATGCCGTGATAACAACCAGTGTAGCGATACCCATCCCCAAGCCATTGGTTGCTGTTCCGGTTACTGCCAGTAAAGGACACAGCGCCAGGTTTTGTCCGAAAACAATATTATTGTTCCAGATTCCATCAATAGCGATCTTACGATAAGTTTCTGATAGTAACATGACGGTTTCCTCAGGGATTAATGAGTTGTGCTTGATGGGCTTTAAACCATTGCAAGCCGCGATAAGTCGCTTGTACTGACTTGCGAGGGGTGATGGTTGCACCGGCAAATTGGTCGAAAATGCCGCCATCTTTTTTAACCGTCCATTGTGACGACGTTAAATTGTCCAAAGAGTGACCGACAAAGCTCAATATCCAGTCTGATTTAGCGACTTCAATTTTGTCGCCCAAACCCGGTGTTTCTTTGTGAGCAAGAACGCGCACGCCCAAAATATTACCATCCCGATCCAGCCCCATAATCATGTTTATTGGGCCCGAATAGCCGTCAGGCGCACTAAATTTAAAGCACACAGCAGTCACTTGCCCGGATTTTTTAGCCAGATACACGGTGGTTTTGTCAGCGCCGATATTATAGTCAGCAGACGATATCGTTAATGTGTCTTGCCGTAAGTCATTATCATAAAGACTGGCGGGTACCACTTCTTGCAGCGATTTGTTTAAATCTTCATCAAGACGCTGTTGAATGGTGCCTTGCGTACTGCAATTGGTAACACCCAGCAAGATACTGGCCAGTAAGGCAAAGCCGGCTAAAATACCCGTTTGAAACTCCAACCGGGGTCTAAGACGTGCCAGATTGGCAGGCTCCAACCAGTTTTTTATAAATTCCCTGTAAACGGCAATTTTATCTTGTAAGCGTTGACGTGTTGCGGGGTCAAGTTTCATGGTTTACGCTCTAGCTTAATCATTGTAAAACTTACGATTTTGGAATTTCAAGAGGCTTGCCTTTGCGATCGCGCCCGTAAATTCTGGGGCGTATGTAATGATCTATCAGCGGTGTCGCAGCATTCATCAACAATACCGCAAACCCGGCGCCTTCCGGATAGGCTCCCCAGCTACGAATGACGAAAATAAAAAGCCCGCAACCTGCACCAAATACCAATTGCCCTGCTTTGGTGTTGGGAGAGGTAACATAGTCAGTCGCTATAAAAAATGCCACCAACATTAATGATCCTGAACTCAAATGTAGAAATGGACTGACATAATGTTGATCGTCCATGACATGAAAAAAACCGGATAACAGCACGACAGTCAATAATAAAGAGACAGGAATATACCATTTAATAACGCCCTGCCTGATTAACCAAAAGCCGCCCAAACCCAGTAACAACGTTGAAGTTTCGCCCAGGCTACCTCGTGTCCAGCCGATGAAATTAAAAAACCCGGAATAGTCTTTTAAAATATCAACCAACAACCGATTTTGCGAGAATTCAGTTTTGGTAAATCCCAGCGTAGTCGCACCCGTGCTTGCATCGATATTTTCCAATCCTGCTAAAGTGATATGCCAACTTTCAATAATCCCCGGTGAACTTGAAAAAAATAATGGTGACACATTAGCCCAAGTCGTCATTTCGACAGGAAAAGAAATTAACAAGGCGACTCTGGCCAACATGGCAGGGTTAAACAGATTTTGTCCCAGACCGCCATAAACCTGTTTACCCAAAATAATCGCCAGTCCGGAACCAACCACCCCAATCCACCACGGAGCCCAGGGTGGCAGCGTCATAGCCAATAACCAGCCGGTCAATACGGCAGAGCCATCCATAATGACGGGTTTGGCAACTCTTCCGGCCAGGCGCAGACAAAAGACTTCAAAAAAAACTGCGGATAACACGGTAATAATGAATAAGTTTAAAGCCGGCCAACCAAAACACCAGAGTCCAAAGACAGTCGCGGGCGTAATAGCCAGCATGACTTGCCACATAATATGACTGACATTGGCTTTAACGCCAACATGTGCGCCGCAGCCAGGTTTTATATTGGCAATCATGTTGTTGCCTCCTGCGCGGCTTTTAGCCTTTCCCGTTCGGCTTTTGCCGCTATCCGTGCCAGCTCTTCTTCGTGTTGTTGCCTGGCGATGCGCTCCATGCGCAAATTACGATCATCAATCAAGCGTTTGGTTTGCCCGGATTTATGTTGGGCTTGCTGTCTGGCTGCGACTTCACCGGAAGCATACTTAAAATATTGCACCAGAGGAATATTGGAAGGACAGATGTAAGAACAGCAACCGCAACTGATACAGTCCTTTAAGCCTAAATCAACAGCAATATCCAGTTGGTTGATACGGATATTATTCGCCATATCCAAAGGGCGTAATCCGGCCGGACAAACGCTGATGCAACTGGCACAACGAATACACGGCTGTTCATCGGTATTTTTTAATTCGCCATGGGTTAAGGCCAGAATACCGCTAGTGGCCTTGACCGTCGGTAATCCCGTATGCGGCAAAGAGTCACCCATCATCGGCCCCCCCATGATAATGCGGGCAGTTTGCTCCGGATTTACCTGGCAAAAACCAAATAGTTCCGAGATTAAAGTCCCCAACGGCACTTCTACGTTCATAGGCCTGGCAACCGCACCGCCTGATACGGTAATAACCCGGCTCACCAGCGGTTGTCCGTAACGAATGGCTTTATGAACAGCATGAGCCGTGCCGACATTATGAATCGTCACACCGATTTCCGATGAGCGGCAACCTACCGGAACTTCCTTACCCGTCACATAGCGAATCAATTGTCTGTCCCAACCCATCGGATAACGCGTAGGGATTTGTATCACTTTAATTAGCGGGTACGGCTGTGCTGCCGCTTGCATAGCAAGATAGGCTTTCGGTTTGTTATCTTCAATCGCCACGACTGCGCTTTCGGCCGCCATGCCATGCAGCATCAAACGCACACCGTCGATAATCTGTTCGGCACGTTCCTGCATCAAACGATCGTCACAGCTTAAGTAAGGCTCACATTCTGCCCCATTAATAATCAGCGTATCTATCTGATTTTCACGCCCCATATTAAGCTTAACCGCTGTCGGGAATGTTGCGCCGCCCAAACCGACAATTCCCGCCGCACCTACGCGTAAACTAATATCTTCAGGTGTTAACAGGAACGGATCGGCAACCGGTTTGGTTGCCAGCCATTTATCATTACCGTCAGTTTCCAGCACGATCATACGAATCGGCAAGGCCGATGGATGTGGGGCAGGATAATCATTAACATCAACAATGATGCCAGAACTCGGTGCATGCACAGGCGCGGAAATCATACCTTGACTGTAGGCCAATAGCTGACCCTTTAGTACTTTATCACCGACTTTAATTAACGGCTCGGCAGGTTTGCCGACATGCTGTTGCAGAGGAATATACAGTTTTTTTGGTAACGGGAAATTTGTTACTATGCCTTGTGTCGCCGTTATGGTTTTGTGTTGTTCCGCATGCACACCACCCCGTATACGCGGTTTTGAGAAAAAATCCGGTAGCCGTTTAAAAACGTCAGACCCGCTTTCTGAGTAAGGCGTAAAAGAGCGAAAAAAAGGCAAATACAGGAAATTTTTAAGCGCTTTCGCAACGCCATCAGGAATTAATTCAGCAGTGTTTAAATAGCTTTTTAACATACGGCATTACTCGCTTCAGGTAAAGCAGGTTTGGTCCAGCGCCAGTTACGCAAGGTCACGTCAATCGGGTGCATCTGCAAACATTCAGTCGGACAAACCTCAATACATTTTTTGCAACCTATGCAAGCATCGGCAACCACAACATGAATTTGCTTGGGCGCACCCACAATAGCATCGGTAGGACAGACTTTAAAACAACGAGTACAGCCGGTGCAGGTAGCTTCGCTGACTCTGGCTACCAGTAATTCAGGTTCTTTTACCGCACTTAAATCCAGCTCCAGTCCCAATAAAGCGGCAATTTGTTCGGCCAGGGCACTGCCACCGGGAGGGCATATCGTAGAAGCCGCTTTACCTGCGACCAACGCTTCTGCGGCAGGCCTGCAACCAGGAAAACCGCATTGACCGCATTGTGAACCGGGCAATAAAGATTCCAGTTCATCAACAATTGGACTGCTTTCTACTTTTAAGTATTTGGCAGCGATACCCAATAAAAAACCTAAAACCAGACCTAACAAGGTCAAACTGATAATCGCGGATAAAACATACATGGCTGCTTTCCTGTCACATTTTTGTTAAGGCGATTTCCTGCGAAGGATATATTCATTCCCGGATATCACCCGAGACCGGCAAACCCCATAAATGCCAGCGATAAAATACCGGCGGTGATAAACGCAATCGGTGTCCCGGCAAATAACACCGGAACTGCCATCAAGGCCAAACGCTCACGTAAACCTGCAAACAGCACCATGACCAAGGTAAAGCCCAATGCGGAACCAAAACCAAAAATCATGCTTTGCATAAAACCGTATTGTTCCTGCACATTTAATAATGCTACCCCCAACACGGCGCAATTAGTGGTAATCAACGGCAAGAAAATACCCAGTATTTGATACAGAACCGGACTGGTTTTATGCACGACCATTTCGGTGAACTGCACCACCGCAGCAATCACCAGAATAAAGGCGAGTATGCGCAAAAACTGGATATTAAATGGCGCGAGCACAAAATGCTCCAGTATCCAGCTGGTCATAGCCGCCAAGGTCAGCACAAACGTTGTTGCCAGTCCCATGCTTAATGCGGCATCCAGTTTTTTTGACACGCCCATAAACGGGCATAATCCCAAAAACTTTACCAGAACCACGTTATTGACTAAAGCCGTGCCTAATAAAAGCAAAAGATATTCACTCACTGTTTTTTCCACGCGGTTGAGCTGTATACCAGCATTTATAATTTCTTGAAGCATCAATTATGCCAAGGTAAAATTAACCGGTGATTGCCAGCTTGGCGCGCAGATATTGTGCAATCGGTACAATATCAGTGCAATAAAACTGTGATAAGTCCAACATACCCGTACCGATAAAAATAATTATGTCGCAAATCCTACAAAAATAGTTATGCTTATCGCTATACTCTTTTTAGCTGCTGCTAATCGACAGCAGTTATAGGTAGGGCGAATGACAACAATGCAAAATGCTATTATCAACAAAGGCATGATTTTTGCTTTCTATAATTTATAGTCACTCTCCAGCACTAATCATAAATCTATGAAAAAGAAGTCATTACAATATTTACGGATGCATACCAATATGGAACGTGTTATTGATGAGCTGGCACCTAATTTTCTGGATGAGGCCTATAGTAATTGCGACGATGACAAAGTCCCTTATGGCTTGTTTATTGAAGCAGTTGAACAAGCGCCCATTGCCATTTCTATTACTGATAAAAAATCCAACATACTTTACGTTAATGAAGAATTTTCCAGAGTCACCGGTTACCAATCGGCTGATATTCTCGGGGAAAACGAATCATTGCTATCAGATAAATCGACACCCAGAGCCCTGTATTACGATTTATGGCATACCATCAGATCCAAGAAAATATGGCATGGAACGTTATGTAACCGACATAAATCCGGTCATCGCTATCTCGCTGACTTAACCATAGCCCCAATGCTAAACGAATGGGGGACAATTACTCACTACATAGGCATGCACCGGGATATTACCCAGTCTTATGAATCTGAAAAAAAAATCATTAATCACAAATTATTGATTGAATCGGTGATTAATTCATCCCCTATAGCCATGGTGGTTATTGATGATCAGGATCGGGTAATTTTGGATAATCACATGTATAAAACATTGGTCACCGATCTGGCTAAAGGTGAACCGGCAACTTGTTTTTTGCAATTGCTGCGTGATGAAATGGGCGACTTATGGCAACAAATACAAAGTAATGAGCAGGGCTTTAATAACCGTGAATTCAGGATAGAAGGCAAAGGGAGTCGCAAGGCTCACTGGTTTTCCTGTGCCGGCAACTGGTTTATGGAAAATTCGGTTAATGCCGATGCCTTTTTTGAGAACACGTCAAAACAGTATCTGATACTGACAATAACGGATATCACCCGGCAACGCCAACAGCTCGAAGATCTCCATCTGCAGACCTTAAAAACCCTTATGTCAGAGGATGAACGTGTGCGTAGCATCAGGGAAACATTGCTGGGTGCGATGCATCAAATTCAAATGCCTATGAACCAAATCAAGGCCGCCGAGCAGATTTTAAAGCATAAAAAAGAGATTCAACATATAGGGCTGTTACAGAGTTTGCAACAGATTCAACAATCCGGTGAAGAAGCCATTGCAACGATGCAAAAATGTATCCCCGAGATTTTGCAAAGTGCTGTTATTCCGGTTAATTTGAATAAAATTTTGCATGAAGTATTATTATTCAGTGACCATCAAATTTTGAGTAAGGGTATCGATGTACATTGGCAACCACTGTCCGAACTGCCTAACATGCTGGGTTCTGAAAATCGCCTGCGCATATTGTTTAAGCAGTTGATAGATAATGCCATTGATGCCATAAGCGCATCTCGCAATGAAGAACAGCGTCTCAAGATTACTACGGATGCTGACGCTGATTTGATTTATGTCTACATTGAAGATAGCGGGCCGGGCATCCCCTTTGAGAAACGCACCAAAGTATTTGAACCTTTTTATACTACCCGTCCCATGGGTGGTAATCAGGCCGGTATGGGACTAGTTATGGCAAAGGAGATTGTCAACCAGCATCAGGGATTTATTGATATCGATGCAACTTATAATCAGGGCTGCCGGCTAAAAATAAGCTTCCCCCTGCACAGACAGGAGTCCCATAGGGAACATAATGTCTGAGCGTACACAACTAATCGAAGCCGAACTGGATACCTTGTACCTTATCAGTCAGGTACTAAACAGCACCGATGATTTGCATGCAAAATTACAAGCCGTTCTGGAGATACTTCATAAAAGATCAGGCATGCGCTCAGGAATGATAACGCTAAAAGAAATAGAAAATAACAGCATGATAGTCAGTGCCGTGCACTCTGACGGGGCCATTAAACTGAATCAACCGGTCAGATACAACCCTGGTGAAGGTTTAATGGGAGCCATACTGGATGAGGGTTGTACTATTGTTGTTGAAAAAGTATCTGAAGAACCGCGTTTTTTAGGTCGCTTGGGATTATATGACCCTGAGTTACCTTTTATAGGCTCACCCATTTATATCAAAGAAGGCGATACCATTGGTATATTGGCCGCCCAACCGGATAACTGTCTTTTCCTGGGTGAACGTGCCCGGTTTATGGAGATGGTAGCCAACCTGATTGCGCAAAGCGTTAAAATGTTGCGCGTGATTGAGCGCCAACAGCTTAACCTGCAAAACGAACGCGATCATCTCAAGCTGGCGTTAATTAAAAATTATCGTTTTGAAAACATTGTTGGCCACTCATCGCCCATGTTAAAAGTATTTGATTTAATCCGCCAGGTTGCAAAATGGAATACTACCGTATTGATTCGAGGCGAATCGGGCACCGGTAAAGAGGTCGTGGCTAATGCCATTCATTTTAATTCGGGTTGTGCCGGTGGCCCCTTTTTAAGACTGAACTGTGCTGCCCTGCCCGATACCTTATTAGAGTCTGAATTGTTTGGTCATGAAAAAGGGGCATTTACCGGTGCGACCAATCTGCGTAAAGGCCGTTTTGAATTAGCCGATAACGGTACTCTGTTCCTTGATGAAATCGGTGATATTTCGGCCTCATTCCAGGCTAAATTGCTACGCGTATTGCAAGAAGGTGAATTTGAGCGAGTCGGTGGAACGCATACGATTAAAGTCAATGTACGCATTATTGCCGCCACCAATCGTAATCTTGAAGAAGAAGTCACCAATGGCAATTTCAGGGAAGATTTGTATTACCGACTTAATGTCATGCCTATCCAAATGCCGGCCTTACGGGATAGACTGGAAGATATCCCTAAATTATCCGAATTTTTGCTCGGTAAAATTTCGCAACAACAAAATGGACGCCCGTTGGAAATTAAGGAAAGCGCTATCAGGATATTAATGAAACACGACTGGCCCGGTAATGTCCGCGAACTGGCAAATTGCCTGGAACGCGCGGCTATCATGAGTTCTAACGGAATTATTGATCGCGATGTGATGGTCAATACGGGTCTTGAAGATGTAGTTGCACAAGCAGGCTTTAGCAGTAAACCGTTAAAGACCCTTACGGTCGATTTTAGCAATGAAAACATGGATGATCGTGAACGTGTGATTGCCGCGCTGGAACAAAGCGGTTGGGTGCAAGCCAAAGCCGCTCGTCTGCTCAATATGACGCCGAGGCAAATCGCTTACCGCATTTTGACTCTGGATATCACCATGAAGCAGATTTAGGCAGATTAAGTTTTCTCACCACGAACGACTGCATTCATGCAGTCGTTCGTGGTGAATAAAAAATATTTAAAGGCTTTTCATCAACCCGTTTGGAGCAATAATGACCATTTTATATGTGCAACACGATTATGCCGTTTTCGGCTTCGGTGAAACCCGGCAAGATGCCATCGTTATGGCAGCGCAATGGCTGAAAAATGAAACCGGCAAAGAAGGCTGTTCTGTTGATTATGCTGAAAGTTTACTGGTAACTTCACCAAAACCCGGACAAATGACGCTCTACGAAACCGATGAAATAATACCACCCGATGCCGAAAACTGGGGCGGGGAAGAACTTTTAGACTGGTATTACGATGTCGCTTGAGGTTGTTGCTGTATTCACCGCCACTTAAATGTGATGTGGCCGCAAAACAACCAGGTTATAAAATGAAAAAATTCTTGTATAAACAGCTTTGTTAGGCAGAAGAGAACTCCCCATAAAAGTGGCCACAGAGTCGCAGATTATAAATAAATTAATCGGTCAATCTGTGGCAGTTTGTTTTTCGCACGTCATTTTAAGAACACACTATTCAGCCCATAAATATAAATCGTGGACACGTATTACTTTTGTATAACATCTCGATCAAACCACCCTTTAGTTTCTTGACCAAAAATCATTACTTTTATATCGGCATGAGCAACTTTCTGTTCATTAATACCCATCTACTTTCCTTATTAATCGTGAGCTATAAACTTTCAGAAATTAAATTTTCAATTCACGTCACTGTAAGTTCACACAGATAACATCCCTTCAATGGATATTATCTGTCGACATTGAATTATTTATCTGAAAATATATAATTTAAAAATATGTAAATATGTAAATATGTAAATATGTAAATATGACCGAGACTATATCAAACACCAAAGAATGACAAACAAATAACGCCTCATCTTAATTTGGTAGCCTATTCTGCCATGCAGCTTAAATGCCCATAAGCAGGTAACGTTTCAATCCGCTTATCTTCGAGCGGCTTACCCACTGTAAAGTGATAAAGACTTTGAAATTGTTCATCCTTGAAGCCTAAAAGTTCATGTACGTTGTCATCAAAGTAACAACCGATTCCGGTACCGCGAATGCCTGCGGCTTCTGCTTCCAGATAAAACACTTGTCCTATCAACCCGCATTCCCAGAACAGACGGCGATAAAGCCAAGGCTTGGTTTCGATGGTTTCGTTAAATTCTGCGACCATTCCCAAGCTAAAAGCGCTGTCACTGGCGATAGGTTGATGACAGGAAAGGTTTTTGGCGGTTAGCCTGAAATCCCCGTAATACAAATGATAAAGCGGAATTGCTTCAGTTACTTTTTGCCAGTCAAAATCAACCAGGGTTGCAGCTTGTAATTTTTCCAGAGCATCACGATCTCTTGGCAGTGCATATAAACCGGGTTCCAAACCGTCAACTCGATGCACAAAAATAAATAAATGTATTTTAGATGGCCAACGCCAGTGATCAAAAGCGGCAGATGCCGGTAACACGGCAGCTAGCATCCGGTAAAAGTCGGTTTGTGGCAAGGGCGACATTTTGCCATCAAACTGTTGGGCACTGCGGCGTTGACGGATAATGGCTGTGGCTTTTTGGTTACCAAATGATTTTATGGTGTGCTTGCGGATGCCTTGCCATTCAGGTTCGACCGTCGGTGGCTTGCTGGTGGCAATGGCGACTTCATCAATGATCGGCCATTTATATAAGTGATAAGCGCGAAGGCTATCGGCTTTACCAAACCAGTCTCCTGATTGTGCGCTTTCCAACAACGCTTCGATGTCTAACGGCATGCTATCTGTATGCGTATTAATCCGGCAAATAAGGTCGGGGGTTTCCTGTTCCAGTGCTATAAAATCGTCGTTTCGATTAAGTCCCAAAAGATTGGCGATGTCATCGTCCGACCATTCAGCTTGCAATTCAACCGACCAGCCCAGCGTCGCTGCCGCGTAACGCAAAGCTCCCAAGGCATGGCCAATATCATGCTGGCAATAGCGAAAAGCTCTTTCCCCATATTTCCAGGCTTCCCGCCAATGGATTGACGACAAGCCGATCAATAGACCGGCATCAGGTAAATCACCTGCAAGCCGGCAACGCTGCTCAAGGCTGTGATCGTGACTGACGTAGTGATAAACCCCTGAGTTAATAAAAGCATTGCCGGTACTGATCAGATAAGCTTCAGTCGGGTGCAGGTTTCCGCTGGAAGGATTACAGCGCAAAGCCCAACGACTGGGCCCGAATTGTTTCCAGGCTGACAGGCCAAAAGCCAGTTCCAGCAATAAACCGACATTAGCCAAATTTACCGGCTTTGATGGTATTGTTTCCGGATTATCCAGATCGGCAAACAACGCTTCAAGTTCTGTCCCCGATTTTGGCAGCGTTACAATCTCACAACCAGAAAAATGCCGGAATTGATCGGGTTGATCGTCCCAGTCAATTGATTCCGGGCCTTTTGCATAGCGCTCCAGGCTATGCTTGGTGCGATTGTGGTAATTTAAAATTGTTTCAGTTTTCTTGATCATAATGCGTTAAGTTTAAGTAGGATCAACTATTATCTATGATTTTATTCTTAACGATACCGGTCGGGTTTGCAACCCCAACCGAAACGTTTAAAGTCTTCAATAGATTTCAAAACATGAAAATTGGATGGTTAATTAATCAGCTTGGGCTCCATCGTCAAATCTTCAACCCAGCAGCCAACCGGACTCCCCAGATTCATGTCTTTATCTTCAAAGCGTACCAGAAAAACGCTACGCGCCTGTTCTTCTTCTACATAACCAATCAGGGTAATTACGCCACGAGTTCCGGCTTCAGCCAATATTTCACCTTCGAGACCATCAGGAATTGAGCCATCATCAATAATGGTATTAGCGGCATAAATGACATCACCAATATCTAAATCTTCTACGTTCATTTTATATCCCCTATTTTGTAGCAAAGCTGACATTGTCAGTTGATTGTGTGATTGAAACCTGTTTGACAAGACGTTGTTTATGATATTGATCAATTATTAAAACAATATTAAAACAACAAGTTAACTAATAATCAACGAAATGGCATACAGGTTGCTATAAGTATTAACAAGAACGATGCCACACATTCAGGAGAGCTTAAAAATGATTACATTAACAGACAAAGCCGTTACCGCTGTTGGCCGCTTTATTGCCGGTTCGGAAACACCTTTGGCAGGTTTACGAATAGAAGTCACTGATGGCGGTTGTTCAGGTTATCAATACGGCTTGAAGCTTGAAGGCAGTCATTCACCGGAAGATACTGTTATTGATTGTGGTGACGTGAAAGTGTTTATTGATCCGGTCAGTCTGCCGATGCTCGACGGTATGTCTATTGATTTTCTGGACAGTATTGAAGGTTCGGGATTTAAGTTTACCAATCCTAATGCGGCTAAAAGTTGCGCTTGTGGGACGTCTTTTAATACCAGTACCGAAGCGACAGGAAAACCCTGTTCTTAAAGCAGGGTGGGCAACGTTTTTTTGCCCACCTTTTATTGCACATATTGCCTTGTGCGGTGGACAGAAAAGCGTTGCCCACCTTACACCTACACCCAGTTAATCCGAGGATAAAGCCATGTGGGACTATTCAGATAAAGTAAAAGAACATTTTTTTAACCCGAAAAATGCAGGTGCGGTCGTTGATGCCAATGCCACCGGCGAAGTCGGTTCAATTAGTTGTGGCGATGCGTTAAGGCTGACCTTGAAGGTTGATGATGATAGCGAAATCATTCTGGAAGCCGGTTTTCAAACCTTTGGTTGTGGTTCAGCGATAGCCTCGTCATCGGTACTGACTGAAATCATTAAAGGCATGACACTGGATGAAGCCGCCAAGGTAACCAACCAGGATATTGCCGATCAACTCGAAGGCTTGCCACCCGAAAAAATGCACTGTTCGGTGATGGGACGGGAAGCACTACAAGCGGCGATAGCGAATTATCGAGGTGAAGTATGGCAAGATGATCATGAAGAAGGTGCCCTGATCTGTAAATGTTTCGCGATTGATGCGGTGATGATTGAAGAAATGGTCTGGGCCAATAAATTGCGTACCGTTGAAGATGTGACCAATTTTACCAAAGCAGGCGGTGGCTGTGCCTCTTGTCATGAAGACATTGAAGCCATTCTGGAAAAAGTGCTGGCCGAAAAAGGCGAAAAATTCGACCCGACTGCCACACCGATAGAAGCCATTACAAAAATTGCCGCCGTTAAAGCACCGCTAACCAATTTACAACGCATTAAAAAAATTGAGCAGGTTTTAGAATCGTTAAGACCGGCATTAATGGCAGACGGTGGAGATGTAGAGTTGGTTGAGGTTATTGGTAATACCGCTTATGTCAACATGACCGGTGCCTGTAACGGTTGCCAAATGGCAGCAATGACCATTGCCGGGATACAACAACGCTTGATGGAAGTCATGGGCGAGTTTATTAAAGTCGTACCGGCTTCGGAAATGAAAAAATTAGTCAATATTGAGGTGGCATGATGAAAGATATTTACCTGGATAACAATGCTACCACCAAGGTTGATCCCGCCGTTGTCGATATGATGATTCCTTATTTTTTGGAGCAATACGGCAATCCGTCTTCCATCCATAAATTTGCTGACGGTGTGGCGAAAGGCCTTAAGCACGCCCGCCAACAAGTTCAGGCACTGATCGGTTGCGAGCATGACTCTGAAATAATTTTTACTTCTTGCGGTACTGAATCCAACTCCACAGCCATTTTGTCTGCGATTAAAGCCCAGCCCAACAAGAAAGAAATCATTACCACGATGGTGGAACATCCGGCCATTTTAAGCGTCTGTGACATGCTTGAAAAAGAGGGTTATACCATTCACAGAATGCCGGTTGATAAAGCCGGCCGCCTGAACTTAAATGCTTACAAGAATTTATTATCCGACAACGTCGCCATTGTCTCGGTGATGTGGGCCAATAATGAAACCGGTACTATTTTCCCGGTCGAAGAAATGGCGGATATGGCTAATGCAGAGGGAGTCATGTTTCATACCGATGCAGTGCAGGCAGTGGGCAAAATTCCCATGAATCTGCAATATACCAAAATTGATATGTTGTCATTATCGGGACACAAGTTACATGCTCCCAAAGGCATCGGTGTTTTGTACCTGCGTCGTGGTACGCGTTATCGTGCCTTGTTACGCGGCGGCCATCAAGAACGTGGCAGACGGGCAGGAACTGAAAACAGCGCATCAATTGTTGGTTTGGGAAAAGCCTGTGAGTTGGCGCTAGAGTTTATCAAGTATGAAAACACCCAAGTAAAAGCCATGCGTGACCGTCTGGAACGTGGCCTTACTGACCTGATTCCACATTGTTTTATCACTGGTGACATTTATAATCGTTTGCCTAATACCACGGATATCGCTTTTGAATATATCGAAGGTGAATCCATTTTGATGTTACTGAACAAGGCAGGGATCGCTGCATCCAGTGGCTCAGCCTGTACTTCGGGATCGTTGGAACCTTCACATGTGATGCGGGCGATGGATATCCCCTACACCGCCGCACACGGCACCATTCGCTTTTCCTTTTCGCGCTACAACGACATGTCCGAAGTCGATGAAGTGTTGCGAGTGATGCCGGGGATTGTCGCCACGTTGCGTAAATTGTCGCCGTATTGGGATGGTAACGGCCCGGTAGCTGATCCTGAAAAAGCCTTTGCACCGGTTTATGCTTAAGACACAACAACTCGGCAGCAAAATCAAACGCCACAAATTCACAGATTAAACTGATGAAAACACAAACCCGCCAAATTATCATAGATGACACGACGCTTAGGGATGGTGAGCAATCGGCGGGTGTAGCTTTTTCGCTACATGAAAAGTTGGAGATTGCAAACCGGTTGGCGGACTTGGGTGTCCCCGAACTGGAGATTGGCATTCCGGCAATGGGCGCGGTAGAAAGAGATGAAATCAAGGCTATTGCCGCTTTAGGATTGCCTTCAACGCTACTGGTCTGGTCAAGAATGCGGCGTGATGATTTATATGCCTGTTTAGGTTTGAATGTGCACAAGGTTGATTTATCCATTTCGGCTTCCGACCAGCATATCCACCATAAGCTTAAACAAAGTCGACCATGGGTTTTAAACACCATTAACAGTTGTGTGCAGGAAGCGAGAAGTCTGGGCTTGGACGTGTGTGTCGGGATGGAAGATGCTTCCCGGGCAGACGTGGATTTTTTAATCCGTATGGTTGAAACTGCGCAACAGGCCGGGGCGAGTAGAATCCGTTTTGCCGATACAGTCGGTATTATGGAACCGTTTGGCGTTTTTGAAACAATCAAAAAGTTACGGGCGGCAACGGATCTTGAAATTGAAATGCATGCTCATGACGATCTGGGGCTTGCTACCGCCAATACGCTGGCAGCGGCTTTGGCTGGCGCAACCCATGTTAATACCACGGTTAACGGACTGGGTGAACGTGCCGGCAATGCGGCTTTAGAAGAGGTTGTCGTCGGCTTGACACAATTGTATGGCTTTAAAACCGGCATATCGTTACAGAATTTCCCCTTGCTGTCCGAGCAGGTTGCGCGAGCATCGGGAGATGCCATAGGCAGCCGAAAAAGCCTGATTGGAAAAAATGTATTCAGTCATGAAGCCGGTATTCATGTTGATGGACTATTAAAAGACCCCAATAATTATCAAGGTGTAGATCCTGCCATTGTCGGGCGCTGTCATCAATTGGTGCTGGGTAAACATTCCGGTACCCAAGGTGTTATTCATGCTTATAAGCAAATAGGCATAGCAGTAACGCGGTTACAGGCACAAAAATTGTTGACTGTAATCAGGCTTTTTGTCAGTAACACGAAAAAATCACCAAAAACCGAAGACTTAAATCTTTTTCATCAAAATTTGTAAAAGGACACTTTATCATGAATGAACAGGCTGAGCTAGAGTCATGCGAACCGGAAGTAAAAGAAACGGTAGAAATACCGGTTCAAGATGATGATCGATATCCGGGTTCCTTTTTTAGAATACCAGGGCGACCAACCTTGGGAAAAAGCAGTTGGAGCTTAAGTTAATATGCTTGGCTTAGATGTGTGGTGATTTAAGTTCCCTCTCTTGTTGGAGATGGCTGAGGTGACGACTGCACGGATGCAGGAGGTAGAGCAATGCAGGAGCAATTGCCGAGGAGAGTAAAATCAAGCAGTTACATTCCCCTCACCCAACCCTCTCGGCAACTGCTCCTGCGTTGCTCTACTTGCCTACATCCATGTAGGCATCCCTTTGGAGAGCGCTTGAATCGACATTGCATACAACATCATCGGCACACTTACCGGGAGCTTTGAAAATGGTTATGGTCATGCCAAATAATATTAAAAGCCGGACAGAAACACCTCAGGGTTTTCTTGCCCAATGGCATGAAGATGTCTACTGTGTTTTTGGCCGGGATCCGGCGGCACACAGTGTCTGGGAAATATTATTGACCTATTCCGGTGTTCATGCAGTATTAGTACACCGAATCAGTCACCGTTTATGGAAAGCCAACTGGAAATTGACCGCCAGAATTTTGGCAGCAATGGCCAGAATACTGACAAATGTTGAAATTCATCCAGGCGCGACCATCGGACGACGTTTATTTATCGACCACGCCTTGGGCGTAGTGATCGGTGAGACAACCGAAATTGGTAATGATGTGACTTTATATCATGGCGTAACCTTGGGTGGTACGACCTGGAACAAGGAAAAACGCCATCCAACACTGGGCAATAACGTATTGGTGGGTTCGGGAGCCAAAATTCTTGGCGCCATTACCTTGGGCAATAACGTTCGGGTTGGTGCCAATTCAGTGGTTGTTAAAGATGTTCCACCTTGCTGTACGGTAGTGGGTATTCCGGGACGTATCATTCAAAGTAAAGGCACGCAAATACAAAGCCTACAGGGTATTGACCTGAATCATCATCTCATTCCGGACCCGGTAGGAAAGGCAATTTCTTGTCTGATTGAACGGCTTGATGAACTGGAAGCCAGACAAAACCAGTTCAATAAAATAACTAGTGACGAAAACTGTGATAACTGTGAAGCAGAAAGTGTGTGTATTCCCAAGAAAGAGAGTAGAGAAACGATTAATCGCGTCTCTACCAGAGCGAGGATTTAAATGGATCTGTTGGATTTTGAAGCACAAGGTTTGTATTTTGAAGAACCGGATATAGCAGGCGTTAAAGAAATGATAACGGCTGCCGCAGAAAATTATGCATCAGGTGACGCCGAACTACCGTTATTAAAAGCGTATTTTCTGGCACCTGAATCGTTGAACGTATTGATTGCCTTAAACCGTTTTTATTATTACCAACATCGCTTGGAAGAGGCGTTACAGGCAACCCTTAAAGCCTTGGCAGTTATCAGGGCTTTGCTGGATTTTCCTGAGGACTGGCGTAATTTACACACCGGTCATATTCAATATACTCCGGCAGAATTATTAACCCAAGTCAGATTGTATTTGTTTACCTTGAAAGCCATTGGTTTTTTAAATATGCGCCTGGATAATCTGGCGCTAAGTCAGCAGATTTTTGAGAAGCTGGTGGGCTTGGATGACAAGGATCGAATCGGCGCAAAGGGCTTGCTGGAGTTGGTTGTTAAACGACAAGATGAAGTCGTGTAGCTTGGGTTATGACATGAATGCAAAAACCATGGGCCTGACCCAACACAGAAAAGATTTTATTACCGGAGCAAGATTATGTTGAAAGATAAAAATGCTTTATTAAAGGGAATAGTGAGCCTGGCTGTATTTATCATTCTGGTAATTTACCTGCTGACTCAGGATGTCTCTTTAGTCGGGCCTATTTAATGATAACCGGAGAAACCTCATGAATTTTGAAGAAGAAATAGAAGAACTGGAGTCCGCAGAAGACTTCTTGCAATACTTTACACTGGACTACGAACCAAGTGTGGTGCATGTCAATCGCTTACATATTCTGCAACGCTTTCATGATTACTTACAAAAAGCCGGCACTGACATGCCTGAAAATGAGTCGGCAAAGCGGGCTGTCTACAGTAAATTATTACTGCGGGCTTATCAGGATTTTGTTGAGTCCGATGCGCAAACAGAAAAAGTGTTTAAGGTGTTTTCCATGGGCCAAGCACAAACTGCCTTCGTTGCTCTGGGTGATATAAAAACATGAATCCCGAGCGTTTCGACGAAGGTCGGTTTGAATTTGGTGAAGCGGTTCGGGTCACCAGAAACATCCGTAATGACGGTACCTATCCGGGAATGGATGTTGGTAACTTATTGGTTCGCCGAGGCAGTGCCGGCAATATCCTTAATGTGGGCACTTTTTTACAAGATCAGGTTATTTATACCGTCCATTTCCTGGCTGTTGACCGAATGGTGGGTTGTCGACTGGAAGAGCTGATCGGTGCAGATGAACCTTGGAACCCCAGTCGCTTTGAATTTAGGGACCGGGTTGTTTGTAATATTGATTTAGGCATGCAAGGTAATATCCTGTTTGAAAAAGGTACTGAAGGCGAAGTCTTCAAGGTACTCAGAGACAGTAAACAGATTCAATATCATGTTGCCTTTCAGGGCAGAACCTTGCAAGTGCCTGAATCGGCGCTGGCGCCCGCACACCCTGAATCATTTAATGAGCCAGAGGTTTGATATGAACCCGTTCAAACAGACTATCCATAACTATCCTTATGCTTTGTTAAGAGCGGCTCTGACGCTATTTAAAAAAACACCGGATGAGTTACCAACCGCTGAATTAAGACAGGCAGAAATTCAGGCTCTCAATGAGGTTAAAATTGAAAGCCGAATTCTTAATACGCAAGAAGCTGCAGCCGTTATTATTTCCGCTCAGGAATTACAGGATGCTTATCAGGAAATCCGCGGTCGTTATACTGATGATGAGTCATTTTTTAGTGATCTGAAAAAAAACCAGCTCAGCAAGGATAGTCTGGAAGCGGCGCTTTATCGTCAGTGCAGGGTTAATGTGGTGTTGGAATTTATAGCGTCACGTGCACCCGATATCAGCGAAGTAGAGATAGGCATTTATTACCATTTACATAGCGAACAATTTAATCGTCCCGAACGGCGTGAAGCTTGTCATATATTGATCAGTATTAATCCTGACTACCGCGAAAATACCCGTGTAACGGCTTTTTCCAGAATGCAGGAAATCAGCGAGAAATTACAAAAGAAACCCCATAAGTTTGCTGACCTGGCCTTAAAACATTCTGAATGTCCGACTGCGCTGCAAGGCGGTTTTTTGGGATTAGTACCCCGTGGCAAGCTGTATCCGGAATTGGATACGGTACTTTTTAGTATAAAAGTCGGTGAAGTCAGCGACATTGTCGAATCGGAAATCGGTTTTCATCTTGTTTTATGCCGACAAATACAAAAAGCAGAAACGTTGTCATTACAAAAAGCGACACCCAAAATACGTGAAATAATGCGTGATCGTTTGCGGCGAACTTGTCAGCGCGAATGGTTGGCCGGTTTATCTGACTGACGTTACGCACGCTCGGTGAGCCATGAAAGCCATGGAAAGAAGATTGTCCACGAAAACCAAAAGTAGGCACTTTTAGGCGGCACAAAGGACACGAAAACAGGCAAAATAGAGCAATAAGTTACATTCTTACAGGAATCCACTTGTTGGTATGGATAGCTTGATTGATTGATTGAGCTACATTATTCCTTGTAAGACTGCCCTGTGTGCTCACATTAATTCAGGACTATATAACCTGTGACAGCTCTTTTGATTTTTTTTCGTGCTTTTCGTGCTTTTCGTGGACAAAAAAATTTTTACCATAAATAACATCAGTTAGCCAAAGTAACCTTAAGGAATTATCCATGAGCGATAAAGAAATTAAACACTGTTCCTTTTGCGGCATAGCTCAATCACCTACGGTACCTTTGATTGCAGGTAGCGATGGCACTATTTGTGGCGATTGCGTTTTGCTGGCCAGTCAGGTTGTCAGCAATTGGAGCAGGAAAAAAGAGCTTTCTGAAATGCAGGGCCCGTTACCTATCCCGGCAAAGATAAAGGCGCATCTTGATCAATATATTATTGGTCAGGATCTGGCTAAAGAAATTCTATCTGTTGCTGTTTATAACCATTACAAACGGCTCAAACATGAAGGTGGCAACGCAGGACTGGGTGAATTTGATAAAGATGTTGAAATCGGCAAAGCCAATATTCTGTTGATAGGCCCATCCGGTACCGGTAAAACCTTATTAGCCAGCACGCTGGCTAAAATTGTCGGCGTCCCTTTTGTCATCGCTGATGCGACAACGCTAACCCAGGCCGGCTATGTAGGCGACGATGTAGAAAATATTCTGGTCAGATTATTGGATGTCGCAGAAGGCAATATGGCCAATGCAGAATGGGGTATTGTCTATCTGGATGAAATTGACAAAATTGCCCGCAGTCCAGAACAACAAACCGGAACGCGTGATGTTTCCGGTGAAGGTGTCCAACAAGCATTACTGCGTTTGGTTGAAGGTTCGCATGTTAAGGTTTCCGGAAAAGGTCAACGCAACAAAGACAGTGAAATGACCATTGATACGCGTAATATTCTGTTTATTGCCGGCGGTTCCTTTCCGGGCCTGGAGAAATATGTAGAAAAACGCTTGGTGCCTACCAATTCTGCCATCGGTTTTCATGCTGAAGTGAACGACCCGTCTGATAAACCGGCACTTGAAGCCTTGCTTAATGCCACACAACCCAGTGATTTACGTAAATTTGGTTTGATTCCTGAATTTATTGGTCGTTTCCCGGTATTGGCACCGTTGGAACCTTTGGATATAGATTCATTGATCAGGATTTTAACCGAACCTAAAAATGCGCTGGTTCGTCAATATCAACAATTATTTGCCTACGATGGTGTAGAGCTAAAGTTTGAACCCGATGCCCTGGTTGAAATCGCCAAAAAAGCCATAGAACGTGAAACAGGCGCCCGAGGCTTACGAAGCATTTTGGAACAGATACTCAGAAGAACCATGTTTGATATTCCTTCCTGTGACGATATTGAGCAATGCCTAGTTGATGCCGAAGTCGTTAGAGGAGAAGGTGAAATCAGATTGATTAAAAAAGCTGAAATCAAACTCAGGCAACAGGCGGGAACATAAGAACTATAACCAATGCCGGTCTGGGCTTGTAACCGCGACCGGAACGTTTAAAGACTTTAATCGCCTTAAAAACGCTGGCAACCGGGTTGCAAACCTAGTCATACTTGGCTTCGTGGTCATTATTTAACTCTTTACATTAGACAATAAAACGGGAATATCATGAAAACCGAAGACAAAATCCGCCATCAACTGGCAACCAACCCTGTCATTTTATATATGAAAGGCGTGCCTGATAATCCGCAATGTGGATTTTCCGCCAAATCGGTAGGTATTTTAAATGCAACCAATTTTCCTTACGCTTATGTGAATGTGCTGGAAGCTCCTTTCATCCGTGAAAAGTTGCCGAGTATTTCACACTGGCCAACTTATCCGCAACTGTTCATTAACGGCGAACTGGTCGGCGGTTGCGACATTATTGAGGAAATGTCTAACGATGGTAGTTTGTTATCCCTGTTAACAACAGCTGCACCAAAGACAGTAGAAGCCGAAAAAGAGGGCCTATCCATTAGTGCTATTGAACAACTGGTGCAATCAGGCATTCCTGATGCAAAAGTTCTGGTCGAAGGCGAAGGCTGTGATTTATTGATTACTGTGGTTAGCGAACAATTTACTGACCTGGCTTTGGTTAAAAAACAGCAAGCGGTTATGGTAACGTTGAAAGAGCCGCTGGCTTCAGGAAAACTCCACGCCGTCAGCGTAAAAGCTTATACCCCCAACGAATGGCAGGAAAAACAGATAAACAAGGAAGCCGGACTGCTACAAATAAAACTTTAATAACCTATTAACCTGCCCTGAAATTAAAACATCAGGCGTCCATTTTATGTAAGTGAGGAAGTCATGGCTAAAGTAGGCGTTTTTTTTGGGACTGATACCGGTAATACCCGACGTATTGCCAAAGATATTGCAACGGTATTGGGTTCGGCAGTTGCTGCCAAACCGGTAAATATACGCAATGCCAAGGTAACTGATTTGTTGGCGTTTGATATCTTGATTTTAGGTACCCCGACTTATGGCGAAGGCTTGTTACCGGGATTGTCAACCGGCAACGCGACTGAAAGTTGGGAGGAGTTTTTGCCAACACTGACAGGGCAAGATTTTAGCGGTAAAAAAGTGGCTATTTACGGGCTGGGTAATCAAAAAAGTTATCCCGCTGAATTCGTTGATGCGATATTTTATCTATACGAACAGTTTAAACAATGTGGTGCCACCATTATTGGTGAATGGACGACAGACAGTTATAAATTTCAGTCCTCCAAGGCTGTAATTAATGGCCACTTTGTAGGTTTGGCCTTGGATCAGGAAAATCAGAAAGACCTGACGCCGGACAGATTGGCTGCCTGGTTAGAAATGTTGGCAAAAACTTGGGATTAATATCTTAAGGTTCAAGGTAAAGATTATCCCAGATAATCAAAGGGTTATAATCAATTATGAAAGCAGGAGTAGCTATGGCAAACGACAATAAAAAACCGGCTTGCACTCGTCTTGAACTACAGGAAACCAACTTTTTAATTCGTCACGTCAACTATAAAAAACAGCCTGTTTCAGTCATAATTTTCGTTTTTGAAGCATCGACTTACGCATACATCAATAATTGTATGCACATGCACAGGCCTTTAAATTGTCAACAGGATGCTATCTTTGATGAAACCGGAAAATATCTGCGTTGCTCCATGCACGGCTTTGTCTTTGATCCAAAAACCGGTGAGTGCCAAAGTCCGGTTTGTTTTGGACAATGCTTGCAGGCACTACGACTGGAAGAAATTGATGACACACTTTTTTTTGCCGAAAAGCATCTGACACTTAACGATTAATGGAGTAGTTATGATTGAAGAATTAGCGGTCGTGGTAAAAATAGAAAATCACCAGGTCTGGGTCGAAAGCGGACAAAATAATGCTTGCGGTGGTTGCCAACAAAAAGCATCTTGTACAACCAACGCCATTGGCAGCGTTCTTAAAAAAAAATCAGTGCCGGTAGATTGCAACATTCAACTAAAAACCGGTGATGAAGTTATGGTGGCCATTGATGAAAACCTGTTACTACGTGCATCTTTACTTTTATATCTAACGCCTTTAATCGCCCTGTTTACCGGTGCCGGTATTGCCGATTGGATGCTGCCGGATAATGACCGATATGCAGACTTGTGGATTGCGTGTAGCGCCCTGCTCTGCTTTGTTCTATCGCTGTGGCTGATCAATAAAGCCCAAAGCCTGTTGATACTGAACTATTACGCTCGACCTGTTGTTGTCAGGAAAATTTAAAAAGTCGTGCCTAACTCGGTTATATTAATATGGCTATAGCTTATCTTTTTACCTGTCCTTATCAATCAAATCCTGTTTTGCAATACCTTCGCCAATTGGCATGAGTAATTTATAGATGTCGGAGGAAGGAGAAAGGTCAGAGAAGGTAGAATAGAGCTTCTAACAGAGCATTCGCACCCAAACTGACCATGAATGAAATCATGGCAATACTAAATACCGTAAGTCCACATTTAAAAGCCTGCACGCTAAAGCAGATGACCCTGCTTATTGAAGCCATGCTGTCGATGACGGGACGAGTAACCATGCTGAGTTTGTCGCGTTGGACTGAAAAAGGTGGCAGCTATCGAACGGTACAACGTTTTTTAAAGAAAAAATAGCGTGGTCAGCGTTACGTTGGCAACTCATAAAGCAACATACACAGGAAACTAAAGGTATATGGTTGCTGATTGGGGATGAGGTCATGGTGACCAAATCAGGGAAAGAAACGCATGGCTTAGGGGTTTTTTTTCTTCGATTTATAACAAGCCATTGCCTGGGCTGTGTTTTTTAAACCTGTCCTTGTTATCTGTCGAAACGCGGACGGCTTATCCTTTAATCACCGAATAGCTGGTACGTGGCGATGTTCAAACCAGTGCGCCCAAGGCCGTTAAACCAAAAACTCGAAACCTGGCAGGCCTAAGGGCAGTGTTAACAAAAACCGGAAAGTTGTTAAACTATGGTCTTTTCAACGACAGTTGCAAGCCTGTATTAATGCGGCATTAACGCTGATAGGGTTGAATTTGGGAATCGTCTACTTTGTTTACGATGGCCCACTGGGCAACAATGCTGGCCTACAAGCCGTTATACAAACGGGGCTACACTTTATTTGCAAGCTACGCCATGATTCAACGCTTTACTTGCCCTACTCGGGCAAGTATTCAGGAAAAGGTAAGCCGCGTAAATACGGTGAAAAACTAACACTGGAAACATTAACAGACGCGCATCGGAAATCGGAGGTCGTGGAAAAAGGCATTCAAACGTGTATCTATCAGGTGCACGTTTAGCACAAAAACTTTCCTGAATTGCTCAATGTCGCCATCATTGTAAAGACCAACCTAAAAACAGGACGGATCGCAAAGGTGCTGTTGTTTAGTGATGACCTGACACTGGCCAGTGAAAAATTGCTCAGCTACTACGCTTTGCGGTTTCAAATCGAGTTTAACTTCCGCGATGCCAAGCAATATTGAGGGTTGGAAGATTTTATGAATGTCAAAGAAACGCAAGTCAATAATGCGGCTAACTTCTCCTTGTTCATGGTCACTTTTTCACCGCTTTTATCGGCAAAAATAGAGGGAACCAACAAGGGCAGTATGCTGGATTTAAAAACCATCTTCAGAGCCCGAAAATACACGCAGCGGATTATTAATTCGTTGGACAAAAATGATGACACATTTTTAATCGACGACCGTATCTTCCAAGCCGCAGAAATTGGCAGGATTCATGCAAGAGCGGCTTAAATTTTGGCGAAGGTATTGCATAAGGGATTCTTTTAAAATTAGCTATAAGGATTATGTTCATGTAGCAAGCTATTTTTTTATATTGGATGTGGATCCCGTCCTATTGCTTTTGTTTCATGATTCAAATTAAGCTTTACATCTGAAATCCCGAGACAAGCCTCTCTTCTAATAAAGTATGCCGAATTTGCGAGGATAAGTTATCGATAAGGTTAGCCAGAAAATCCCAAAAGGCTTGCTGATCTGCAGTTTGAGTGACCAATTCGGAAGGTAAAAAACGTCGCATCTCTTTTCTAAACTCTAACGCTACCTTGGGATCTGTTTTGAGTAATGCACAACGCTTATCAAACAGATCCAAAAACTGCTGAGGATCACTTTTATGGTCTGCTAGCTTTACTGGAATTAAGTCCATTTGTGGTTTTACACCTTGTTGATATAACCAGGTTATATCCCATAAATCGCGATTCTTAATTCGATTGGGTCGAAGTGCAAAGGCACAAAGCTTGTCAGTAAAAATTTCTTCCCGGCTTTCAACTTGCAGAATTAAACCACTGGTACCCATCTCAACGCCATGGGGGTTTAATAAAAGCATAGGGCGTGGTTGATAACTTGGAATAGCACACACATCAATATTGATTCTCTGAGCCGGTAGATCTTTACGCCCCGGTCGCATTTGCACCTTCAACTTCCAGGTATCGACGTTGCCTACATCTCGAGTTGGTTCACTCACTGTAATTTCAAGACCGTATTTAGCCATCATTTTCGTTACCAATACGTCTGCCATAGCTGTCAAACTATCCCGATCAAAGTTGACACCTCCCGTGAAATCAAGATCTTCACTGAGTCGATTAGAGCCATAACATGCACGTAAACAAGTACCACCGATAAAGGTGAGTTGAGCCAACATGCCTGATTGACTTAACACCCGCAAAATATCGTGATGTAGCAGTTCTTTCTCGACCACCATACGCAGTGACGCTAACTCTTGCTGATTCTTTAATGCCTCATCGACCAATTGATCAAATAAGTTCACCCCCTGCGTCAGAATAGTTGTCGCCTCAAATTTTAAGAAAAAATAAAATTTGAGATTCAAAATGAAAAAATATAAAAGGTATTCAGTAGGCTTCAGAGAGCAGGCCCTGGTAAAAGTATACAATCGTGGTAATGACCAATCAGTTCAGTCCGTCGCAAACGAATTGAATATCCATTTAACAACCTTGAAGGCTTGGATGAAACAGAAGGAACAGAACGTCAAACCTGCACCCCGGAAATCAAAGCGTCCCGAGGATTGGAGTTCTGAAGAACGTTTTACCGCTTTACAAAAAACCTATAATTTGATCGGTGAAGACTTAAATGCCTGGTGTCGTGAACGCGGCGTTTTTATTCATCAACTGGAGCAGTGGAAAACAGATTTTTGTAGCCAGGGTGACTCAGTAGGCAAACGTGAAGAAGCGCGGATTTTACGTACATTGAAAGAAGAAAACCAAACTCTTGAGCGCGAATTATTACGTAAAGACAAGGCCTTGGCAGAGGCCGCAGCGCTGTTGGTGCTGCAAAAAAAGTTCCGTGCGCTCTTGGGGGGAGAGGTCGAATGACTCCCCACGAAGAGCGCAAGCAAGTGATTGTTTTACTGAATGAATCGGTAACAGCGGGGGCTCGCAAAGCTAAAGCCTGTGAGGTGCTGGGCCTGAGCGAACGGACCTTGCAACGCTGGCAGACCGGTGAGACGATTCACTGCGATCAACGCCCTTTGCGTGACTATCAACCGCCACACAAACTAACAGCAATCGAGCGCACCGAGGTGCTGACACTCGCCAATTCAGATGAATTTGGTCATCTGCCACCGAGTCAGATCGTGCCACGACTGGCCGACCAAGGCAGCTATCTGGCGTCTGAGTCGACCTTCTATCGCATCCTGCGCGAGGAAAAACAGCTTACCCATCGGCGTAGCGAACGGCCAGTTCAAATACGCACCAAGCCGCGCGCGGTCTGTGCTACAGCACCTAATCAACTGTACAGTTGGGACATTACTTATCTGCCATCACTGATCCGTGGACAGTTTTTCTATCTGTATCTATTTGTTGATATTTTCAGCCGAAAGATCGTCGGTTGGCAGGTATATGAAGAAGAAAACAGCGCCTTGGCTGGCGAATTGTTACGTGATCTTTGTCATCGTGAAGGTATACAGGCAGAACAGCTTATCCTGCATTCTGACAACGGCAGCCCAATGAAGGGATCGACTATGCTGGCGACCTTGCAACAGCTTGGTGTCATGCCTTCGTTTAGTCGGCCATCGGTTAGCAACGATAATCCGTACTCAGAATCGCTGTTTAAGACCTTGAAATATCGTCCTAACTATCCGCTAAAGCCGTTCGCCGATGTTACGGAAGCGCGTCAGTGGGTCACAAGCTTAGTGGAATGGTACAACCATGAGCATCGTCACAGCGCTATCCGCTTTGTTACACCAGCACAACGTCATGAAGGCTTGGACGACAAGCTTCTGGATAACCGTAAAGCCGTCTACAAAGCAGCACGTGCTAAACATCCGCAACGCTGGACTGGAAGCTCCCGTAATTGGGGAAAAATCCAGACAGTCCACCTTAACCCAGACAAGGCCTAAACAAAAAAATGCTATCAAGGAAGTGATTATTCAGAAAACAAACCAGAGTAAGATTTAACCGTCGATGCGACAACTACATTGACAATTACCGGTTCATTGGCAACACTCCAATCTATCAAGTCTGTACTACGATGGGTTGCCCGCATATCACGCAAGGCTTGGGGTACCTTAGCACGCCAAAGCTTGCAGCGGGTGTCATAATATATTTGATCAACGAGTTCCTGAGGCTTTTGACAGGTATGAACAAACTCAATCGAGCCCCACCGACCACAAGAAATTACACTACTCCGTCCTGATGACATAACGGTAATTCGATTGATCGGTATTTGAGAAATAACGCCCGAATCACTAAGTACAGTTTCCAGACTAATATAATTTAAATAATCTGCACGTAATCTTGCTGCAGCATGAAACAATAAAAGTCCGCTAATGGGTGCGACTTTATCAAAAAGATAGAGCCCTCGGCATAATCTAATCAAGTGACATTGCTTGGCGGCACGGCTTAAAAGCGTATTAAAAGCCGATTCCGTCAGATCAGGCAAAATAGCCCTCAAGTCATCAGGAGTAAAAAGATAATGCTCTGGACCGGCTAACTGAGCCAAGCTTTGCATTAAACGCCGTATAGGTTGCATTGATTTCTACTCATCACTAAATGTCACTTAGTGTAATTTAGTGATGAGTTATTTTCAATGTTTTTGATTTCCATCACCTTGGTACTAACGCTATTCATGTGATATTAAAAGGTGTATGTGACTCATGAGACGAATTGTGTGACGCTACATAAAATTCTCAAAAATTCCATAGTAAATTTTTTAATGTTGTTCGTTCATTTATGGATAGTCACATATTGTTTAAAAGAAACCTTGTTTACAACACGGGAAAGAGACAAGGAGGTTATGCGAGAATAAAAAAGCAGCATTCTGCCTTGTCTATCAACTACCATTGCATGAGCCAATACATATTTCAAATAATTAAGGTATGTTTAATAAAGTGCTTTACTCGCTGTACCAAGTGCTCTACCGGCTTTTTTTTGTAATGTCTCATAATATCGTCAACTTTATTAAAGACCTGATCGTGCATGTGAATTCTTTGTGGCATGGTTGTTCTCCTCGTTATAAGAATGTAATTAATGTGATCGGTAACTGCGCATTTGCCCGACTAACACGCCCTGAATGGTAACTTGTTCGGGACGATAAGACAGCGCTGACATGTGGGCATTGCCGGGCAGCAGCAGCACTTGCTCGGCGGTCTGCTCAATGTATTTCAGGGTGGCCTCAAAGTTGTCGATCAAGGCGACTACTATCTCCCCGTTAATTGCATAGTCACGTTGCTCGATAACCACCCAGTCACCATCAAAAATACCGGCCTCAATCATGGAGTCGCCTTTAATCTGCAACACATAGCAGGATTTATCGGTTTTCAGTGCATCCGGGACAGTCATGTAACTGATGGTTGCCAGTGCTTCAATCGGCTTACCGGCGGCGATTGATCCGACAAAAGGCAAGCCTTGCTCAGAACCGGAATCATCACCCTGCGCCTGAGCAGTCAAGCGAACACCGCCTTGTTTATTGCCGGTAAAAGGCTCTACCAGACCCGCTTTAATCAACGCCATGATGTGCTTGTACAAAGAGCCTCGCGAGGCCATGCCCAGTGCCGTACAAAGTTCATCCAGGCTGGGCGGGCGAGAAAAACTGTCGGTGTTGTCACGAAGAAAATTGAATATCTCTCGTTGTCGCCGGGTTAATACACTCATAAGTGGTGGTCTCTCGATCTGCTTTAAGTTTTTGTCATTTTAGCAAAAATAAACTAGAATGCAATAAAAAGAGAACAAAAAGAAAACATAAAGATATCCTTTGCCCTTACCCCCCCCCCTACCAAGTACCTATGATCATGACTTCTTTTACTGTGCTATTGCCGACGCCACGGCCTTGTGTGATGCCCTTACCCTTATTCAGCGGTAAAGTCGCCGCAGGTTTTCCCTCACCTGCCGATGATTACGTCGAGAAAAATCTGGATTTGAACGAACTGTTGGTACAAAAACCTGCGGCAACCTTCTTTGTTCGTGCGCAAGGCGAATCCATGCTCGGTGCCGGCATCCATCCCAATGATATCTTAGTCGTTGATCGTTCCCTTGAAGCCGTGCCGGGTAAAATCGTGATTTGTGCCTTAAATGGCGAATTAACCGTTAAACGCTTGGCGCAGGATAAGGGGCAATGGCAATTGAAAGCAGAAAATCCGGCTTATGCCAATATCGTCATTTACGATGAGCTAGACATGGTGATCTGGGGCGTAGTGACTAACGTAATTCATGCCGTATAATTCAGCCACTGATTGCCTTAGCTGATTGCAACAATTATTACGTATCTTGTGAGCGTGTCTTCCAGCCTGATTTAATCGGCAAGCCGGTGGCTGTGCTCAGTAATAATGATGGTTGCGTGGTTTCCCGTAGCAAGGAAGTGAAAGACTTGGGGATAAAAATGGGGGTTCCGCTGTTCCAGATTCAGCAACTAATTAATCAACATCAGATTCAGCTGTTTTCATCACACTATTCGTTGTACGCGGACATGTCAGCGAGGGTAATGTCAATTTTAGAAGAATTTGCTCCCAGCCTGGAAGTCTATTCCATCGACGAGGCGTTTTTGGATTTAACTGGCGTTTGCCACCAAGACTCGATTGCTTACGGCCACCGAATCAAAAAAGCTGTCGTCCGTACAACCGGCATTCCCATCTGTGTTGGCATGGGGCCAATAAAAACACTGGCCAAACTGGCAAATTTCGCAGCTAAAAACCGGTGGCGTGTTGGATTTGTCAGACCCTGTGCGCCGCGAAAAACTGATGCGCATCGTGCCGGTCGGCGAAGTGTCGGGCATCGGTTCACGAACTACGGCAAAATTGAATCAACTTGGCATTTATAGTACTTGGGACTTGGCGACACAATCCAGTAAACGCATTCAAAGTCAGTTTACTATTGTGGTTGCCAGAACCGTATTGGAATTGAACGGCATTCCCTGTTTGGAACTACAAGAGATTGCCGCCAACAAACAGCAGATTGTCTGTTCTCGCAGTTTTGGTCGTCGACTGACCGAGTACAAAGAACTGTCCGCAGCCTTAGCCGAGTTTTGCAGTCGGGCCGCAGAAAAGCTTAGAAGACAACATTCGGTGACCCGTTGCATCACGGTTTTTATCAGAACCAGTCCGTTCAATACCCAAGAACCGCAATATCAGCGTTCGGCCACTGTCAAGCTCGATACCGCCACCCAAGACACCCGCACACTGATCGCCACAGCCAACCGTTTGCTAACGGCAATTTTCAAAACCGGTTACGGCTACCAGAAATGTGGTGTTCATCTTAGTCAACTTCATTCACAATCAGCGTCTCAGCTTGAATTATTCGATTTTGTAGATAGCAACTTGCCTACGGAAAACCGTTTATTAATGGCAGCCATGGATAGTATCAACCAACGCTTTCCTAAGGCTATTTCAGTAGCTGCCACTGGCTTTGATAAATCCTGGAAGCCCAAAGCAGAGCGGGTGTCACCCCGCTATACAACCAATTGGCAAGAGTTGGTTCGCGTCAAATAGAAAAAGACAATTTCCAAAGAATGGTTCTTAATATTTAAACGCTTACCACATATATAAGTAGCTTATAAAACCATTGCATCCAAACGAATGGCCTGGTTTAGGCCATAAACACTGACAAATTTTAGAAAGAATATACCGGTCAACAGTGACTAAAATTATGTCATTGCAACCGATTGGGCTTTACTGGTAATCTGGCCGCTCTGGTTAATCTGGTTGGGCATTGAGAGCCATAGCCAAGTTGATAAATGAACCTTGGCATTCTCGGTTGACTAGCTTTTTTAACTATCTATATGTATAGCTAAACATCGCACAGTTTTATTAAAAACACTATGGGAGACAAAAAATGAACAAGATAATTACAAAAATTTTGGGGTTGTTCGTGCTGGTTTTTTTAACCGCGTGTGTTACGACAACAAGCAGTTATAACGCCTTGCAACAGCAATACGATCAATTGGAAGAGGCTTTTAGTGCTGATCAGGCAAAGATTGTTCTGCTTGAGGGCGAGCTAAAAGTTACACTATTGGATAATCTTCTGTTTCCGGAAGGAGGATATAAACTAAGTACCTTTGCCCAGTCAGTTCTTGTCAAATTGGTACCCACCTTGTCGGGTTTGCATCAAACCAAGGTTGTGATTGCCGGATATACCGACAATATTCCAATCGGAGGACACCTTAAGCGTCAGGGTATCGTCTCGAATCTCGATTTGTCATCCAAACGCGCGGATGAAGTGGTTGATTTTTTGCTCAAGAAGGGAGTCGATCCCACTATTATCTCGGCACAAGGCTTTGGTGAAAATAATCCTGTTGCCAGCAATGACACGGCTGATGGCAGAGCGCAGAATCGCCGTATTGAGGTCACTTTAGTGGGGCCAGGTAATTAATGACTGCCCCTCAGGTATGAAGTAAAGCCACTGCAAGGTGGCTTTGCAATGCCTCGTATCATTTTAATTATGAGTATCGACAATCAGCAGATAACCCTTAACAAAAGTATCCATACATTACGTAGTCAGTGATTGGTATGCTATATTTCCGGCCAGAATCTTTAGAATCCACGCAGCGAATGAATGATGCCAAAATTTGACAAGAAGAAATTAGTCTCCATGATGGAATGGATTCGGCCTTTAGGAATAAGCCTCATTATATTTTTTGCTTACTTTTTTGGTAACGATCCAATTTCACGATTCCACATCATGGGTCCATTCATTGTTTTGTTAATGTCAGGAACAGTAGCTTTGGAGGGTTTGTTATGTGGAGACGCCGCCTCGGAAAAGATTGGCTATATACCGAACAAAGCCTATCAAATTCAATCGCGACTAAATAATGCCGCTACTGCTCTTACGGCCGTTCTAGTCTATGTATTGAATTGGGGTAGATACGCTGATTCAACGATAGTGACTGTTATGTTGATGTTCTTCACTTTCTCTGCCACAAACCATGCAGTTAGTGCGCTTAAAGATCACAATATGAAAATAGTCAATTTACTTCGCCCTGTAATGTCCTTGCTCTTAATTACAATTTTAGTGCCTCACATGATTCAAGCACTAAATCAGTAGCGTTATTAACTCATCAATCCCTATGTCACAAAATACCTCAACGACCAAAAAATCAAATTTTCAGCGCAAAAACCCTGCCGGTTTTTTAGAAGACAGGGACGTTAAGTATTATCAATATCTGGCTAAAAAATCCGGCATTACCAACGTAGAGGCATTGGTGGCAATTGATGATTTACCCTCGGATGATAACTTAAGTTCAGCGGCCAATAATATTACCCATTTTGCGGCTTTCATTGCTTTTGGTATTGGCGCTTTAACGACGGTAGTTAGTGTGTGGTTTGAATGGAAATATGCGGGACGCCTGGATGATTTTCTTTACTACAGTGGTTATCTGCTCGTGATCAGCACCATGTTGGCGCTTGAAATGACGGTATTATTTTGGTTGGGACTGAGAACCGTACACCAGCTTGCCTGCTTGACTGGACATCATGATTTACATGATGACCCGCTTTTAAACGACGCTTATACCGTGCCTAATATGTTGGCCAGAGCTGCTTTGGAAGTCCCTGATCCTGTTATTCACTATCTTGGCATTGATCCGCTTAAACATGTACCAAAATCCGGATTATTGTTTATAGGCCTGTTATACAAAGCAAAAGTGCTGTTAAGTAGCTTGTTCATTAAATTTGTTTGCGTACGTGTTTTTGGTAAAGGCAGTTCACGTTTAGGTTTTGCCTGGGTTGCGATCCCTGTCACCGGTATTTGGGATGCTGTCGTCATGTATAAAGTCGCCAGAGAAGCCCGGTTACGACTATTTGGTAATCGTTTGGCGCGGCATATTACCGATGAAATCATGCAGCCCGAATTTATTTCCCAGTTATCGGCTAAAGCCAAAGAAGGCGCTATTCGCGCTGTCGCCACCATGATGATCTTATCACAAAATCATCATCCTAATATGCTGGTTTTATTAATTGAGCTGTGCAAAAACTTCGAAACAGACGAACGTTGTGAGTATGATAACTGGGCAGATTTTTTAACCCTACTCAATGAAGTCAGCCTGCGGGAACGTTATTTTATTCTTGATTTACTCAGTGTATCTGCAGCTTTTGATGGTCATTTATCGCGACTGGAACGTCATCACTTGCCCCAAGCCTTTGGTGAACATACTGAGGTTTATATGCTGCGTATTGAAGCCCTTAAAGAGGCGTTGTTAAGCGGACGATTACATAAAGCCAAACAACTGTGCTTGCTTGATTTTGAGCCTGGCTAAAAAATTTACCCTAAAATAAACACGGGGTCAGAGTGCTATTTGTCTGTTTACACATCGTAAAGTGAAGGACTGATACCAGCCTGCACCAGATATTCTCGCAGATGCTTAATGTCTTGCTTATTGCAAACACTGCCGTGATGCGGATGATGCAAAATACCTTCAACCTCATTCAGAATTACACGAAAACGGGCTCCATGACTGGGTTCAATTCGGGCCCCCAAGTGATGAAGCAAAGATTCGACTTCACGCCAATGGATATTACCGCTGATCGGGTCTTGAAATATGACCCGTAATAACTTTATAGGGTGGCTCATGACTGTATCCTCACTATCTGGTTACTCTCAGAATACACGTTAACATGCTTTCCGTTCAAGACTTAATGCCAAAAAAGATCTGTGTTTTGGCCATTTTTAGGCACTGGTGCCTAAAATATCTATATCTACTGACTTGGTCATGATTACTCTGCCGTTGAACTAGATTATAAAGAACTGATCAAGGTTGGCTGATTTTTACCTTACAGCATAAAATCGTTTCCTGAAAAAAAATGCTACATTTACTAAGGCAATCATAACCGGCACCTCAATCAGCGGTCCGATCACCGCAGCAAAAGCGGCACCGCTGTTGATGCCAAACACCGCAACTGCCACAGCAATCGCCAGTTCAAAGTTGTTACTGGCAGCGGTAAAGGCCAGCGTGGTACTTTTCTCATAGTCCGCGCCGATGGCTTTTCCCATAGCAAAACTGACTAAAAACATCACCACAAAGTAAATTAACAGCGGGATGGCAATCCGCACTACGTCCATAGGCAGTTGTATAATTAAGTCGCCCTTCAGTGAAAACATCACGACAATGGTAAACAATAAGGCAATGAGTGTTAGCGGACTGATTTTAGGTATGAAATGCTGCTGATACCAATCCTTGCCCTTGGCACGAATTAGCAGGAACCGTGTCAGAAATCCGGCAATAAAAGGTACACCTAAATAAATAAAGACGCTTTTGGCAATCTCACCGATGGTAATAGTCACCAAGCTACCTTGCATGCCAAATAAGGGCGGTAATACAGTAATGAACAACCAGGCATAAACACTATAAAATAATACCTGGAAGATACTGTTAAATGCGACCAAACCGGCTGCATATTGGTTGTCGC
This sequence comes from Methylobacter sp. S3L5C, assembly GCF_022788635.1. Taxonomy (NCBI): domain Bacteria; kingdom Pseudomonadati; phylum Pseudomonadota; class Gammaproteobacteria; order Methylococcales; family Methylococcaceae; genus Methylobacter; species Methylobacter sp. S3L5C. The sequence goes on from NZ_CP076024.1 coordinate 3,708,845, forward strand.
CTCTGGCCAGTTCATTCCAGACGATGACCATGGCGATACAACGAGCCAGACCAATCAAGATCAAGCCGGTCATGTATTCCGGATAATCGCGTAAAAACAGGATCGCCAAGACAAACATTAATAGCGGACCGATGATCCAATTTTGGACTAACGATACCGTTAATATTCGCCAATTACGAAACACATCGCCCAGCTCCTCGTAATGAACTTTTGCCAGCGGCGGGTACATCATCAGAATTAATCCGATGGCAATTGGGATATTGGTTGTACCGACAGAAACCGCACTATTGAAGCCATTAACCTCAACCGGAAAAGCAAAGCCGATACCAACGCCAATCGCCATAGCGGTAAAAATCCATAGGGTCAGATAGCGATCAAGAAAGGATAAGCGGGGATTAGGGCAGTTAGGTAAAGTCATCAAGGTTTCCAGTAAATGTTCTCGGCAAGCAACTTAAGAAATAATCGTTTTTAACAGGTTATATCGTCTTTCGACGGCTTGCAGCAGGTCGAGGCAGGTTCAAGCTGAATGACCTCATCTTCACCAAACATCGGAATGGCATTCAATGAATGAAAAGCTTCCCAGGCGATACCTTGCGGATCGACCGTCCAGTATTTGTCAGATTGTACATAACAGCAGGCGGCCTGTTTTTGCGCCACGATGGGTAACGCCGCAGCGGTCAATCCCTGTTGAACGGATTCAAGTTCTGCCGTGGATTCGACCTGGAGTCCCAAGTGATCCAATCCCGGTTTACGCCCCCGATTGGAAATGGCAAAGTTGATGCGCGGATCATCCAGTATCCATTTTGCATAATCGGCTTCGCGAAGCGTCGGCTCGCTTTGAAATAACGCACTATAAAATTGAATATTCTGCTCAAGATCTTCAACAGCAATGTGAATATGAAAACGTTTCATGGCGATTACTCCAGTAGCAGGAAATTTTTTATGGTTCTTCTGCACAAGACCAAGATCGTCTGCACAGTTTACAAGTGTCGTTATTGAAGCATTTCACTAATCGGTAGGTGTTTCCTAATCTTTCAACATTCGGAATTGATCTTGTTATCACCTGTTAATTCAAGCAAACGACTGACGCCAATCGGTTCTTCCTTAAGCATAGGTACCACCGCATAACGTTGGGCATGCAATTTGGCAACGGCATTGATTTCGCGCAGTTCGTTGATAGCGCGTTGGCGCAGCAAGGGTGACGTGGAGACCGCTGCAGCAACACTGGCATTGATGATCCAGGCCCAAGGCTCTATTCCTGCTCGTTGCAAATCGGCTTGCAGGCTTGCAGCTTCCAGCACAGGGGTAGTTTCTGCCAATGTAACAATCAGTACCTTGGTCTGTTTAATGTCCTGCAATTGCATCATCGGCGTGGTGTAGTGCTGGCCAGAATCGCCCATCTGGCGGGTAATTTCACGGTGATAAGCGCCGGTTGCATCCAACAACAGCAAGGTGTGACCGGTAGGTGCAGTATCCATTACCACGAACTTTTTGCCGGCTTCCCGGATAATGCGGGAAAATGCCTGGAATACAGCGATTTCCTCAGTACAGGGCGAGCGCAGATCTTCTTCCAGCAGCGCACGACCTTGTGCATCAAGCTTTGCACCTTTGGTCTTCAAAACATGTTCACGGTAATGCTCGATTTCAGCTACCGGGTCAATGCGGCTTACAGTCAGATTGTCGAGTGCGCCATTGAGCGTTTCGGTCAAGTGCGCAGCAGGATCAGATGTAGTCAGATGCACAGGCAGTCCACGCTGTGCCAGTGCGACAGCGACGGCTGCCGCCAGCGTCGTTTTACCAACGCCGCCTTTGCCCATCAACATCACCAAGCCATGCCCGTCTTTGGCAAGAGTATCTATCAGTTCAAAAAGACGGGGTTCGTCCAGCTCAATGGGCAAATCTACCCTGAGGTGCTCTTGCATAGCAGTATCAACCAGCAATTGGCGCAAGGCATCCAAGCCAACCAGATTGAAGGACTTCAGCATGACCTCGTCACAAGGCAAGGTTTTCAAAACTTCAGGGATGGCAGCCAGTGCTGCCTGTTCACGTTTATGAATAGCAGCGACCAAGGGATCATTATCTTCCTCAGTGCGAGGCAGGATACCATTGATGATCAGATATTGATGTTGAAAGCCAACCGCAGCCAGCTCTTCATGGGTACGGGCGACTTCGCGTAAAGTCGCTTGCTGGGCACGGGCCACCAGAATCAACCGGGTACTCGTTGCATTGGCCAGTGCATCTACTGCTGCCTTGTATTGCTCCCGCTGTTTTTCCAGACCGGCCAACGGGCCAAGACAAGACGCATCACCTTTACCTTCTTCAAGAAAGCCGCTCCAGGCACCGGGTAGTTGTAACAAACGTATGGTATGGCCTGTGGGTGCCGTATCGAAAACGATGTGATCGTAGCCGGCAGTCAACGCCGAATCGGTCAACAGCGAGGTGAATTCATCAAAGGCCGCAATCTCGGTGGTACAAGCACCGGACAGTTGCTCTTCGATGCCGTTCACCACTGCTTCGGGCAGAATTCCGCGTACCGGACCGACGATGCGATCGCGATAGGCTTGGGCGGCGGCTTGCGGATCAATCTCTAATGCAGCCAAACCCGGCACGGGCAGAATATCGGTAATCTGGTTGCCGATGTCAATGCCGAACACTTGACCGACATTGGAAGCCGGATCAGTACTAACCAACAGAACCTGTCGTCCGGCATCGGCCAAATGTATCGCCGTGGCGCAAGCGATTGAGGTCTTGCCTACGCCACCCTTGCCGGTAAAAAACAGGAATCGTGGTGGCTGATCGAGAAATTTCATATCCGTCATGACGACATCTCCATCGGTTTTTTTAACAACGACTGCCTTTACAGCAATCGGACTGTGACTTTTCTTCCGTTTGGATAAGTCCAGTCCAACGTGCCAGTTCGGCTCTATTCGGGTAGCGCCCGGCCAACGCTACTTCACCATCGATCAGAATCAAAGGTAACGCTTCAGCACCGGAGCGTTCAAGAAAACCTTTTACAATAGAGTTTTCCGCAAACACCATTGGTTGCTGAGCCAAGTTAAAACGCTCAATCTGAGCGCCGTTTTGCTTTGCCCAATCGACATCGGCAGAAAATCCGACTAATTGTTCATCAACGTCTACGCCGCAAACACCGGTACTGCAACATAAGGCAGGGTCAAAAACTTGAATTATTGTCATGATAAAATTCCTTGGTAATTAGGGTAGCAGGGTGCCAATACGGTCCAGTTCGGCTTTCAAACGTACGTTATCGAGCTTTAATTCAGCCAGTGGCAATGCCAGAAATTGTTCAATGCGATGGCGCAAAATGCGATAAGCGACTATAAATGCTGCTTTGATTTCTTCTTCAGTACCCTCAGCATGTGCAGGGTCTTCGACACCCCAATGACTGCGTAAAACGGAACCCAAATAGGCGGGACAAGTTTCGTTGGCGGCATTGCCGCAAACACTAATAACAATATCCGGAATCAAGGGTAGATCATTCCAGGATTTACTGTAATATCCCTCAGTAGAAATACCTTCCTGCTCAAGTAAAGCCACTGCCCGACTGTTTAATTTACCTAAAGGCTTGCTGCCTGCACTGAGTGCATGCCAACCTTTTGGCGCAAGATGATTGAAAGTGGCTTCGCCAATCAGCGATCGACAAGAATTACCGGTGCAGAGAAATAAAACGTTCATGAAAGATAGTAAATTTTAAATGTATAAAAAATATCGGATGCATTAAGGAAGAAGTAAAACTCTTTTAAGCTTCACCCATGTTGCCAATATCGCGAACTTGTCGTTCTAGTGCCATTCGTTCAAGACTAGCTATAGGTAAGCTAGTGAACAATATGATACGGCGCTCAAGGATGGCAAACGCTTTAGCGAAAGCAATACGCTTTTCTTTTTCTTCGGCTACTGCTGGATCAACCACTCCCCAATGAGCATTAATGGGTTGTCCAGGCCAAACGGGACAAATTTCATTGGCGGCATTATCACAAACCGTGATTACAAAATCGAGGGCTACGGCATCAGGTTTCGCAAACTCATCCCAGCTTTTGCTACGTGCATCAGGCAATGAAATACCTTCCAGCTCCAAACGCTCAAGGGCAAATGGGTTAACGTAACCAGAAGGAAAACTACCGGCGCTAAAAGCCTGAAACCGGCCATTACCATATTTATTCAGCAAGCCTTCAGCCATAATACTTCGCGCTGAATTGCCGGTGCAGAGAAACAGAACATTCATAATCAATAGCTTCCAAAGTTAAAGAAAAAATTAGTTGGTATCGCAGCAGGAGGTTGCCTTATCGATATCAAAACAGTGCTCGGGGTTGCCCGTACAGCATTCGGCAGTCAGATAATCTATCAACGACTGCATCACTGAAAGATTCGCCCGATAGCGTTGGTAGCGCCCCTCTTGAGTCACGTTAACCAAACTGGCATGAGTCATGGCTTTGAGATGAAACGACAGGTTGGTTGAAGGCAAACCTAATATTGAGGCTATTTCACCTGCAACCAACCCCGTAGGTGCCTGTTTAACAAGCAGTCGAAAAATATCCAGTCGTATACCGGATGCCAGTGATTCAAAAAGTGTTGTTGCAAGTTGCTTATCCATTGTTTGACTATACAATAACTATTGAAATATAACAACAGTAGTAACAAACTGAACTTTTCCAAAGTAAAGTTTAAGGTCCAAGTTGATTCGGTTAAATATGGACATGACAGTGAGTATTTTCGAGAATTGATACGTCGCGACCAAGATAGATCAGCAATGCTCATGCTGTAGACGGCTTTATGGCGATGAATATGGCAGATAAAGGTCGGCAATATGCCATAAAGATATCATTAGTGCTTCCACTAATATTATTTACCAAGCTAAAAGAGGGTTAGCTTCCTGTTTTTCATGCACCTTACCGTCTTTATTTTGGCAACAATTCATTAAGACTACCAGCTTTCCCAAGCCTTCAACCACTTATTAACTTCGGTTTAATTGCTGCTCAAATACGTCTAGCGGCACCGGCTTACCAAATAAATAACCCTGAACAATAGAACACCCGTGACGCTCTAAGAAAGCACGTTGTTCTTCTGTTTCTACGCCCTCGGCAACCACCTCCATACCTAAATTGGCAGCCATGGCAATAATGGTCTGTACGATCAGGGCATCGGTAACTTTAACATCAATATTATGTACAAAAGATTGGTCAATTTTTAGCTGGTTAAGCGGCAATTGCGTTAAATAAGCCAGTGATGAGTAACCGGTCCCGAAATCATCCACAGAAAATTGCACCCCGATTTGTTTAAGCTCATTCATCTTGATGATAGCCTCATCAATATTAACAAGCAGCAAGCTTTCGGTAATTTCAAGGTTAAGTCGGTCAAACCGGACGTTATATTTTTCCACTAATGCGCCAATCTGCTCAACAAAACCATCTTGATGAAACTGCTGGGCACTGACATTAACGGAAAGCTGTAAATGTTGCGTTGAAGATCTTTTTGCCCATGATTCCAACTGGGCGCACGCTGTCTCCAGTACCCATTGACCAATCGGCAATATCAACCCGGTCTCTTCGGCCAACGGGATAAAATTTAGCGGCGAAACCAGGCCTCGCTCTGGATGCTCCCAATGTAGCAGGACCTCGGCACCAATAATCCGGCCGGTATGATAAACCTGCATCTGAAAATATAGCTTTAACTGATTTTGTGCCAACGCACAGCGTAAGTCTTTCTCAAGACCGGCGTTGGCAGTTACCACCTCCTGCATGGTCTTGTCAAAGAAACGCACCGTATTACGACCGGCTGTTTTGGCTTTATACATAGCCATGTCAGCGTGCCCAAGCAGTTCATCAACCGTCTCCAAATTTCGGTACATGGCGATGCCAATACTGGCAGAACAATGAAATTTGTAGTCATTACCATTGATATTATAGGGTTCGGCAAGTATCTCACGCACCTTTTCACCAACCTGTCTGGCATAAGTCGCGGCCATATCAGCTTCTGTATTGAGATTTTCCAGTAACACGACAAACTCATCGCCGCCCAAGCGCGCCAAGGTATCCACTTCTCGAATGGCTTTTCGAAGACGCTGCGCCACTTCAATCAGTAACTGGTCACCGGCATCGTGACCGTGGGTATCATTTAATGTTTTAAATTTATCAATATCCAAAAACAAAATTGCCCCGTACAACCGACTGCGGCCTGCCGCAATAAGCGCTTGACTCAATCGGTCATGCAACAAGCGACGATTGGGAAGTTTGGTCAGTGGATCATAATAAGCCAAGCGATGAATCTCCTCCATCGCTTCCTGATTCTCGATAATACTGGAATAATTACCGACGTAATGCGTCACTCTACCCTCTGGCGTAATAACCGCTGAGATGGCCAGCCATTTAGAGTAAACATTACCGTTCTTGTAACGGTTCCAAATCACGCCTTGCCAGTAACCATAATGTTTTAGAGTATCCCACATTGAGTCAAAAAACGCTTTGTCGTGCTGACCGGAATGGAACAGACGAGGATTCTGTCCCAATACCTCTTCTTCGCTATAACCGGTCAGCGTGGTAAACGCCTTGTTAATACGTAAAATTGTGCCGTCGACATCTGTTACCAGCATCCCCATCTGGGAATCAAAGGCAAGAGCTGCAATTTTCAGCTCCTCTTCAACCTGCTTGCGTGCAGCCAACTCAGTTAATAATTGCCCGTTTAATTGATTGAGCCGATCATGAATGATGGCATTGTCGATGCGATAGGGTAATTGTTCAAGATAGTCAGCGCGCTTGACAATATAATCTGCGGCGCCCAACTTAATGGCAGTAACAGCTTCACTATCATTGCCTTGGCCAGTAACCATAATAAACGGAGGTAACGTAAGGTTTCGGCTTCGTGCCTCTCGCACAAAGTTTAAACCACTCTGATCGGGCATGCGCAGGTCAATTAAAATCAGGTTATAATTATGTGGTTGGGCCAGACATTCCAAGGCATCCGCACAATTTTGGACAACATCAATAACAAAATACGGCAACGTTCCTGCAAAATGTGACAGCGTCAGATCAATGTCCATCGACTGATGCTCAATATAAAGAATCCGTCGAATATCACTGTCGGCCAGCAAACCCACAGGCTGTTTAAGTTTGTATTCCTTAAGTGCAAGATGCAATATCTCAGGCAGCATTTTTAAATAATGGTTGTTTTTAGGCAGGTAGTTGATTGCCCCCAACTTTAACGCTTTTACCACCACTTCCTCGTCATGAGCGCCCGTTACCAGTACTACTGGCATTTTGATACCCGCGTGAATTAGCCACGTTAACAGCTGTATACCGTCCATATCGGGCAGTCGATAATCCAGTAACAACAAGTCAAAGGTAGCCTCTTGTAGGCGCTGCTGACACTGCTGCCCGGTGTTGACAATCTCGATTTTAAACTCCGGCGCATACTCCGCCAAACAGGCTTGGGTCAGATCCGCATCCTGGGGATTGTCTTCGACATAAAGAAGACGGAAGGTGGCTGTCATGATTGATTCCTGGCCGGTTCGGGAAAAGGTGGTTGATTTACCTGTAGCCAATAGGCCTTGATATACTGCATCATTTCGGCAAAGTCCGCGAAGTTTAGCGGCTTGATAATATAGGAATTGGCACCCAACTGATAAGCTCTGGAAATATCAGTGATTTCGTGTGAGACAGTCAGTACGACAACAGGTATTTGTTTCCAGATGACATCTTGTCTAATCTGGTGCAAGACCTCGAAACCGTCTATTTTTGGCAAGTGCAGATCCAGCAACACCAGCGCAGGTAGTTGTAAATCATCCGGAGTCGTGTGGGCATTAATAAATGTCAACGCTTCTTCACCATCCCGACAAATCACTACCGGATTATTAATCTGATTTCCCGTAAATGCCTGAAGGGCAAAATCAATGTCCATCGGGTTATCCTCCAATAGCAAAATCGGACGACTCTGAGTGCCAACTAAACCACTTTTTGATTGAAAAGTCATTACGCAGGACCTTGTTTCGGGTTTCGGGTTTCGGGTTTCGGTAACTCGACATAAAAGGTCGCCCCTAGTCCAGGTTTTGAATCTGCCCGAATGCTGCCTCCTATTTTATCAAGTATTTTCTTGACAATAGCTAGGCCGGCACCAGTACCTTCAAATTCCTCAGTGCGTACCAGCCGGTTAAATAAACCATAAATGCGCTCGCTATATTTCATATCAAAGCCGATACCATTGTCACTGACAATAATTCGATAACAGTCTTCCAGCTCCTCTGCCCGAATACTAATGCGCGGAGGATCAGCTTTACCGCTGAATTTTATGGCATTATCGATCAGGTTAGCAAGTACCTGTGTCAAACCACATTCCCACGTGAATAATGTTATAAACGGAATGTTTATTGTCACTTCTTCATGCAGCTCGGTAATCATCAAGCTGCGGTCTTTTAATAACTCTTTAACCAGGCTACCCAGATCAACCTCAACAAATATCGGGGCAGTTTCAGTATCCATACGCACAAAATTGAGCAGGTCTTCAATTAAATGATCCAGATTACGATTGGCAGAGATAATCTGACTTAGGCAGAACAAAGCCCGTTCACTCAGTCCTGCTTTGTGCTTGATTGTCAGCTCTTGTGCGTAACCTGTGATACCCCGTAAAGGTGCTTTAAGATCGTGCGCGACTGTGTAAGCAAAACCTTTCAGCTCTTCATTATGCTTCAAGAGCATTTGCTCTGTTTTTTGCAGTCGTTGGGTTTTATCATCCAACTCGTTATAAAGGGCGACGATGCCGATATTGGTTTCAATCAGTTCTTGATTGATGCGTTTCAGCTCTTCATCACGCTGGCGGATCACTTCAAGAGCGGCCAGCAATTCGTGATTTTGGCTGCGAATTGCTTCCAATGGTGATTCACCGCGCTGCTTAGCCAACGCTTTTTCGATACGTTCCAACGTAGCGTCCATAACCGGTGAGACAGCAGCTGGAAGCCATTTTCCGAGCGTAACCGTAGTGCCCTGACCCAGCTTACTGTCAATATAAAAATGCTCAGGTAGCAGTCGTTTGCTACCAATGATACCTTGCCCCATACCGGTACTTGACGTATAAAAGCCTTCCATAATGGTATCCAGACCTTCAATACCGGGGCCATGATCACGCACGACAATGGCTAACCATTGTGACGGGGCAATACCTTCAATAGAAAATTCAGCTTCGCCACCCTGCCCATATTGGAGAGCATTACGGGCGATTTCCGAGACAGCTGTTGCGATACGAGCCTGATCCTGCCGATCAAAACCCAGTATTCCGGCAATAAGCCTCGCTTGCTGTCGCGTTGCAACGACATCCTGATCAAATTTAATATCGGCACGGGCAATGCAAGTACTCATAATAACACCCTGCATGAGTCAGCCTTGGCGACCACGATGGTACTGTCATCACGCAAGCGCTGATGATCACGAAACAATACCCCGGCAATAAGGCTTGGGTGTTTCAACGCCAAACCCGGATAATCGGCCAGTGACCAATGGGTCGCAATACCGTCAGAATGCAAAATAAGTAAGGCATTGTTAGTCCAGGGATAGGTAAAAACATGGATAGTCCTTGCTTCAACCCCTGCAGTGCCATTATTGGAGACCATCTGCCGGGAAGTGTCGCCGGTAATAATAAGCCCGGAGAGGTTACCGACGCCTGCATAGCGAACAAGCTGCTCTTTGAGAGCTACCTCGACTACCGACACAGCGGCACCCCGGGTACTTTGCAAATCTGTGTGAATCAGCGACAACATTACCTCCGGGCTACGCGGGGCGTATTTTTCAAAAATTGCCACCGCCAGATTAGCGGCAGTTGCCGCATCCGGCCCATGCCCCAAACCATCGGCGAGCATGAATAAAATTCTGTCACAACCGGCTTTCATCGCCCATGCATCACCACAGGCTTGTTCCCCTAAAACGGGCAGACACACCGCACCAATAGCCAACAAGAGCACCGGCGGCAAGGAAGTTTTATTAGGTAAATCTTTCCAAAGCCGACTCAACACAGCGGTACCTTGGCCGGGAACCGAGAAAATATCGAACACCGAGGATAACCGGCGAATGGCACCCAAACCGCCACCCAAACTGCCAGTCGTAGAATGACCATCACGCAAACTTTCACTAATATTGGTAATACCGGGGCCTTTATCAAGCGAGAGAATATCAATACCGGTAGTACCACCCTCTGTCAACGGACAAAAGATAAGGTCACCGCCAGCACCAGCAGTATGCTTAACCAGATTAGTCGCCAGCTCAGTCACCAACAATGCAGCTTCACCAGTGCGTACTTCATTAAAATCCAGTTCATGGCAGAGCGAAGTTACCAAGCGCCTCGCCATACCTGTGTCACTGACATCTTGGACATGCAACTGTTGAGAGAATATCATCACTTTATTTCCACATGGTAATGGTCACGCGCGTACCATAGCCTGGCTCCGACCAAATCTCGAAATCATTCACCAGACGCTTGGCACCACCCAAACCCAAGCCCAAGCCTTTACCTGTGGTAAACCCGTCCGTCAACGCTTGATTGATATCGGCTATACCCGGCCCCTGATCCTCAAATATTACCCGAAAACCTAGCCGGTAAAAATCGTCCAGACATTCCAACCGCGCAAAACCACCACCGCCGTATACCACTATGTTACGACCCAGTTCACTGGCAGCCGTCACCATTTTAGTCTGCGCTACCAAACCAAAAGCCTGTTCAATCATCCACGCGCGCACGGCTTGACGCACTTTTACCAAGTCATCATCAGTATGTAATGGCAGTACTTCACTTTTGATGAGTCTCATGACGGCTACCTTTGTCTCCGGTTAAGTTAACCAGGACTCGGAGCAAGTCTATGCCTTTATCTACGTTTAAGGCAGTACGAACATTACTCAACGATAATCCCAGCTCGACAATGGTAATAGCCACCGCTGGTCGCATACCAACGACAACGGTTTCAGCCCCCAACACGTTCATCATTGATGCAATATTGCCAATCATCCGACCAATAAACGAATCAACAATTTCAAGCGAAGAGATATCAATAAGAACACCTTGAGCACGAGTTTTGATCAAGTGGATGGTGAGATCATCCTGTAATCTCATCGCCAGTCGATCATGCATATCCACCTGAATACTTACCAGCAGAAATTCACCGACTTTAATGATAGGTATATGATCCATAGTAACTTCCCGAGTTTTTACTACGCTGGCTTGTTGATAGTACAACCCATTTGACGAAGCGCATAAGCCAAAGCATCGGCCAGTGTAGCCTTGGTGACCACATCACTGAACTCCAGGCCAAGATGCACCATCGACTGCGCAATCTGCGGACGAATACCGCTAATAACGCAATTGGCACCCATTAACTTCGCAGCAGAAACTGTCTTAAGCAAATGCTGGGCAACCATCGTATCGACCGTGGGGACGCCAGTAATATCAACAATGGCAAAACTGCTACCGGTATCGACAATACTTTGTAACAAATTTTCCATCACAACCTGAGTACGGACACTATCAAGTGTACCAATAAGCGGCACCGCAAGAATACCCTCCCAAAGCTTTACCACTGGCGTGGACAACTCAAGCATTTCTGCCTGCTGATGCCTGATAATCTCTTCACGACTCTTTTGATAGACCTCAGTGGTGTAAAGCCCCAACTTATCAATAAGTACCGTCGTATTCCATAGCTCATTAGCCAACAATTCGGCATCAGCACCCACCTCCTGCCGAAGACGGGCAAACAGCGGTTGCTTAAGCGAAAAAACAAAGGTGGCGGTTTCTGAAGGCGAAAAGCCCTGGATAGCGCGACTACGAGAGACGCTAACCAGAAAGTCCAGAACCGGCCTCCACTCAGGCTTGGTAATGTCAGTAAGGTTACCTATAGAACAGGCGGAGGTAAAAAGCGTGAGAAATTCGATTGATTGCCGACGTAAATCAAGTTCGGAAATTAAATCCTGACGTGCAGAGAGAGCGGCAAACTGCTCATGCAACCACTCGTCAATGATTTCTTCTTGGTGGTCGAAAATTCTTGTAATGGTGCCTTGTTTATTGGTGGTCATTGTTTCATCTCCGGTGGTATTGGTTTGAGATGCGTGGTGTTATTAATTGATGGTATCGTTGTAAGCTGATGATTGATTTTATTTTTATGACTGCAATAAAACATGACAGAAATTATTCGCGCATTAAAGCACAATAAAATAGGAAAATAAATACGTACAAATACTTAAATAGAGCAGATATTGATCGACAAGGCTTATTCAAAAATAAGCTAATGGCTTCTCCAAAATACGCCAATACCTGCAAAAGTTACAACACCAGCAGGACGCCATGTCTAGTGTAACTTCCACTAATATTTTCAGCTCGGCAGGTAAGGTATGGGGAAAATAGGGAAGTTGCATAGTCAACCACCGTTATTTTTTAATCTATATTTTGGCTCTAGCTGATTTTCGTCAGTAACATTATCCAAGCCCTTGGTTAATGCCATGAGATGCAGACAGGAATAGACCACCCAAGCCTGTCCTGGGCTTGTCAAAGGGCTTAGCGTGGTGGCGTTTAGGGCACACAAGTACAGTCTGTGCCGGAAACGCTTGTTCTCGCTTACGCTTGAAAAGCTTTATTCCAACCTACATTTATTAGTCGTTGTATTGCAGGTTATCCAGGATCTATAAAGCCAAAACAAGAGAACTTAATGATCGAGTGTGAAGGGAATTTCCCCGGCAGTAATTGCGGTCATTACCGGAAAATTTTGCAAATAAAAATGCGAATTTGGCAATGTTTAAACATTGATTCCTGTGTTGTTTTTATACAAAAAAACCTGCCGGGCAAGCACTATTTATACGTTGTTTTAACAAGTTGATATTCTCATGATGAGCTTATCTCTAACCTGAAAACAGGTCGTCAAAAAGGTTGTTGCAAATAAACAACGGGCCAAGCTAACACCGAAAAAAGCACCTAAAGCGCTAACTAATCTTTATTTAATGAATGCTTAAATTACTTGTTTTGCCTATTTAACGAGAGGATTATCAGCATCGAAATCAAACAAACATTCGGTGATGTCGTATGAAAATTATAAACATGATGATCTTAACAGCCTCTCTTTTTGCAATAGCGAGTGCGGCTTTTTTCCAACTTTTTCTTCTGGTAATCAATAGACTATTTGGTCAGCAAAGCTATAGTCGTGGTGCTTAAAGACACGGTTAATGAAGCCTTTATTCGGTAATGCCAAATTTATCACTGGCAGCATTAACCCGATCTCGCATTTCTTTACCGGGTTTAAAGTGAATAGTGACTTTTGCCGGCAAATTAACGGCTTCACCTGATTTAGGATTTCGCGCAACCCGCGCTGGACGCTGACGACAATTAAAACTACCAAAACCTCTAATTTCAATGCGTTCGCCACTGACCAATGCATTTTCCAACTGCCCTAAAATGACATTAAGTGCTAATTCCACTTCTTTTTTTTGAAGCTCCGGCAATTTATCATTTAGCACATTTACAAGTTCTGATTTAATCATAATTTACCTCACTTATTCATTGGAGGGGTATTCTAGCAGATTAAAGCAATAGTCATTAACACCTCTTATAAAACAATCTGTTATTTCTTTAACTTGCTTACAACTGATAATCAACTATTAGGCAATATCCAATAATGTTTAGCCGATGTCTTAGTTTTGAATCGGGGTATTAGAAAAACCATTAGCTCTTTCTATAGACTGGGGGGACTGTTTTTTAGCTAATTCTTTTTGTTCGTTTGATAAAAAAGTTCCGCCAAGAATCACTGCCATAATTATAAGATAAGTAACTGACGCCACGCGCCGCGCTTTTTTGCTATTTTCGTAATGGTTCATTATTAAATCCTGCGTTGTTGTTGATTTAGAGTAATACAAAAGCCGCTATCAGGTCTATTAATTTAAGCATTCATGACTTGGTAAACTATCCACAAGCCTGGCTAAATCAACAAATACTCTTGCAATACCTTAATTTCATCCCTGATTCTGGCGGCTTGCTCAAATTCAAGATTTTTCGCATAGCCATACATGGCATCTTCCAGTTGCTTGAGCTTTTTACCCAATTGCCTGGGTGTCATCGTTTTATAGTCTGCAGCGTATTCTGCCACCTTACCCAGTGATTTATTGGATGGCGGTCCGGAACCGGGAATAGCAACCTGCATAATATCAGTGATTGATTTAAGAATGGTTGCGGGCTCAATACCATGGGCAAGATTAAACAGATGCTGCTTTTCCCTGCGACGATCGGTTTCTTCTATCGCCTGTTGCATGGAACGAGTAATCCGGTCACCATATAAAATAGCTTTACCATTAATATTTCTCGCCGCTCGTCCAATCGTCTGAACCAACGACACGACTGAACGCAGAAAACCTTCTTTATCGGCATCCAGAATAGCCACCAAAGACACTTCGGGTATATCAAGACCTTCACGTAACAGGTTGATGCCGACCAGCACATCAAACTGCCCCAAGCGCAAATCCCGGATAATCTCAACTCTTTCTACAGTATCAATGTCAGAATGCAAATAACGCACACGTACGCCATGCTCGGCTAAGTATTCCGTTAAGTCTTCAGACATTCTTTTGGTCAAGGTGGTGACCAGTACGCGCTCTTTTACGCTGACACGCAGATTAATTTCTGATAATAAATCATCAACCTGAGACGTTGCCGGTCGCACTTCCACAACCGGATCAAGCAAGCCGGTTGGCCTGACAACCTGTTCGGCAAATACGCCTGAATGCTCTCTTTCATAAGGACCTGGAGTTGCTGATACATAAATTCGTTGCGGTGATTTGGCTTCAAACTCGGCAAACATTAAGGGCCTATTATCCAGAGCCGACGGCAATCTAAAGCCGTATTCAACCAGAGTTTCCTTGCGTGACCGGTCGCCTTTATACATGGCGCCAATTTGCGGTATGGTAACGTGGCTTTCATCAATAATAACCAGTGCATCATCCGGTAAATAATCAAACATGGTAGGTGGTGATTCTCCAGCCATCCTGCCTGACAAATAACGGGAATAATTTTCAATGCCGGAGCAATAACCTACCTCCAATATCATTTCAATATCAAATAAGGTACGTTGTTCCAATCGCTGCGCTTCAACCAGTTTGTTTAATGACCGCAACTGCTGCAGACGTTCAATAAGCTCAATTTTTATGGCTTCAACCGCTGACAGCAAATTCTCACGGGGGGTCACATAATGGCTTTTTGGATAAATGGTATAACGTGCCAGTCTCCGGACTATTTCTCCGGTTAATGGATCGAATAAGGACAACCGCTCCACTTCATCATCAAATAATTCGATTCTTAAAGCTTCCTGCTCCGATTCAGCAGGAAAAACATCAATAACCTCACCACGCACACGGTAAGTGGCGCGGCGCAATTCCAGATCATTACGCGTATATTGCATTTCTGCAAGGCGGCGCAGAATATCGCGTTGATTAATGATGTCACCCTTGACCAGATGCAAGACCATTTTAAAATAGGATTCCGGCTCACCCAAACCATAAATCGCCGAAACCGTTGCGACGATAATGGTGTCGCCTCTTTCAATTAATGCCTTGGTCGCGGATAAGCGCATCTGTTCAATATGCTCATTAATTGCCGCATCTTTATCAATAAACGTGTCTGATGCCGGCACGTAAGCTTCCGGCTGATAATAGTCATAATAAGAAACAAAATACTCGACACTGTTTTCCGGAAAAAATTCTTTCATCTCACCGTATAACTGCGCAGCCAGCGTTTTATTGGGCGCCATAATCATCGCGGGACGCTGCACCTCATTAATAACATTGGCGATGGTAAAGGTTTTTCCCGAACCGGTTACCCCCAGCAGGGTTTGATGAACCTCACCATCACTTAAGCCTTCAATCAATGCTTTTATGGCAGTAGGTTGATCGCCTGCCGGTTGAAATTGACTATGAATTTTAAATTTTTTTCGCACTAAACTTGTTTCTCGGTAATGAAATGCTCTTCTTTTTAAGGGAGAAAAAAAGATACGGCATGAACAGTAAACCCAACACACTCCAGCTCTCTTCTTTTGCAGAGGGAGACTTTTGCTGCCACTTTTTAATACTCTACTATTAGCAAGCCATTATACATAGCGTATAATTGCTGTCATTTCTTACATTACTATTACGCGACGAAATATGAGCATCACACTTTCCAACAGAGTTAAAGCAGTTAAACCTTCACCCACGTTGGCAATTACTGCCAGAGCCGCTCAAATGCGTGCCGCAGGCAAAGACATTATCGGCCTTGGCGCAGGCGAACCCGATTTTGATACGCCTGATCATATTAAAGCAGCGGCTGTTAAGGCCATGAATAGCGGTTTTACCAAATACACTGCCGTAGATGGAACTGCCAGCCTGAAAAAAGCCATTATCACTAAATTTAAAAATGATAACGGCCTTGATTACCAACCTAAACAAATTCTGGTTTCTTGCGGCGGTAAACAAAGCTCTTACAACCTGACTCAGGCCATGATTAACCCTGGCGATGAAGTGATTATTCCTGCGCCATACTGGGTTTCTTATCCTGATATGGTATTACTGGCTGATGGTGTGCCGGTTATTATTGAAACCACACAAGCACAACATTTTAAAATTTCACCCGAGCAATTACGCGCAGCGATTACCGAAAAAACCCGGTTGATCTTTATTAACAGCCCTTCCAATCCATCAGGTGTTGCCTATAGCCTGGAAGATCTGAAAGCGCTGGGTGACGTGCTGGCTGATTTCCCCAACATTATTATCGCCACTGATGACATGTATGAGCACATTCTTTGGAATCAAGGCTCGTTCGTTAATATTTTAAATGCACATCCCGAATTTTATGACCGCACAGTGGTTATGAATGGTGTATCGAAAGCTTATTCAATGACCGGATGGCGTATCGGTTATGCCGCAGGTCCGGCTGATTTGATTGAAGCCATGTGTACTATTCAGTCACAAAGCACCTCCAATCCAACGTCTATTTCACAATATGCTGCCGAAGAAGCCTTAACCGGTGACCAAAGCTTTATCAGCAATATGTGCATTGAATTTAAAAAACGTCATGATTATGTCGTAGCAGAACTTAATAGTATTGACGGTGTTGAGTGTCTGGAAACTGATGGCACTTTTTACGTGTTTCCCAATATAGAAAAACTGATTGCCCGCTTGGATGGCATTAACAACGATTTGGAGTTTTCGGATTATTTAATCGAAAAAGCCGGTGTTGCTTTGGTTCCGGGTTCTGCATTTGGCTCCGAAGGCCATATCCGCATTTCGATTGCCACCAGCATGGCTAATCTACAAAATGCTTTGGAACGAATCAAAAACGCCATTTAAAAACCGCTGACTAAAATGGGTAGAGGCTCAATTGCCTCTACCCATTCTAATTAATGGCCGATAGTACAGGTTCCATTATAAAAGGCTTTAGTAGAACAACTTGAACCATCCTTAAAGGTGCAAACTGATTGTGGCTCTGCCACTGTTTTACCGCCAAGCCATATACAATATTTCTGATCGATACGATCAAATCCGGCGATTTTAACGCCTCCCTGCGGACAATCACCACGCAGCAATGCCCATTCCTCACACGCTTTGTTGTCTTGAAAAGCACACACACCGTATTCTCCGCCATCGCCACGTTTTTCAATAACCAAATCACCGCCTGATTTTGAACAATTAACCGATGCAGGATTGGCTAGTTGAGCAGGTGCCTTATTATTTACTGCCGTTATACAGTCTTTAAATGTGTTTTTATTACCTTCGTCTATAAAAGCGGTATTACCTTTATTCCAAAATATCAATGATTCGTCGGTGTTTGTATAACGGGCACCGGAAGCTGAAATAGCCTGAAGCAACAGCAAATGCCTGCCATCACTCAAAGTAAGCTCGGCTTTATCTTTAAAAAAAAGTGCTTGAATGGTTTTTTTGTCTGCACAACTAAAAGTTGCCGCATTCACAACCCTATTTTCTGGTGAATTTTTTTCATTTGAAAAACAGACACTTATGTTTATAAACAGGATAATAATGACAGTAAAAAATGCTGTTTTTTTCATAAAAAAATCAATTTTATAAAGTTAAGAATCCAACCGATATTGACCGGCGTTTTGACCAAGTCGCCCCATGTAAAATTAAAAACATTGACTCTAATCAAGCCTGTAATGATCTTGCTTTATCCAGCTTGGCTAAAGTTGTTCTTTCAAGTGCATAAGAGTATGCTTAAGCCCGATGTATTTAGGAGTTAAATATCGTCACCTTAATCTTCAAAACACAGCAATGCTTATGTTATTTTTATTCGTTATAAGAAAACCACCATCAACTATTTGGAGCCATTACCATGAGCAAAGAACAAAAAAGCAATAAAGAAGACAAGAAAAAACCGGCCATGAATCCAAAAGAAAAAAAAGCCGCCAAAAAATCTAAAAAAGATTCCAAGAACTAAAAGCCAATATTATTCAGGATGGTTGGCGTGTCGACATTTTTTGTCTATCAGCCAATAAAAGCATCGGCTTTTCAATGTGCAGGATAGAAAAACACGACCACCCTCCGGGGCTTTGGCTTATCAAAAAGGGCGGCTAATCAGTCGCCCGTCGTAGCCTTACCAAGTCCCTCTATTTTCCATGGAAAGCCATGGCTCTGCAGGAGCCAACGACTCACCTTTCTGTAACAGTTCAATAGAAATTTTGTCTGGTGAGCGCACAAATGCCATGTGGCCATCACGTGGTGGACGGTTGATTAATACGCCCGCCGTCATCAATTTTTGACAGGTCTCATAAATATTGTCAACTTCAAAAGCAAGGTGACCAAAGTTACGCCCTCCCTCATAGACTTCAGTATCCCAATTATAAGTCAGCTCTATTAATGGCGCTTCCACCTTCAAGGCCTGATCCACATCAAGCGGCGTATACAAATAAACCAGGGTATAACGGCCCGATTCACTATCAAACCGGTGACTTTGCAACAATCCCAATTTATTACAAAAAAAATCCAGAGATTCATTCAAATCATGAACCCGAATCATGGTGTGTAGATAACGCATAGTGATTTACTCCTTATCAATTGATTTATTGTGACAAACTAACTTTAACCAGCATCCGGATAGCATCAACCTCACCTGTCATGCTATTTTGTATCATCCAATTGATGACCACAATATTTACAGTAGTCGGCATCAACATCATGCCCTGTTTTACCACAATCAGGACAGGCATCATTTCTGATTGTTCCGGCATTATACGTTTTATAAAGCTCGGCACTATAAATGCCCGTAGGCACAGCAATAATGCCATAACCCATTATCATCAGCGTAGCAGCAATCATTTGGCCTAATACCGTTTGCGGTGCAATATCACCATAACCAACGGTAGTAATGGTCACAATCGCCCAATAAACGGATTTTGGAATACTGGTAAAACCGGCTTCGTTATTTTCAACGGCATACATCAGCGACCCAAAAATAATAACCAGCGTTAATACCGCATAAAGAAACACAATGATCTTTCGGGAACTGTTACCTAATGCCGTCATCAGAACGCTCGCTTCCTGCATATACTCTGATAGTTTCAGGATACGAAAAACGCGTAATAACCTGATAATCCTAATAACGAGCATATATTCTGCCCCTGGAGTCAGAAGCATCAAATAAGCGGGTAATATCGACAGTAAATCCACCACGCCAAAGAAACTCTTAAAATATAGCCAAGGCCTCCGAACGCTAATTAAACGCAAACCGTATTCAAGCGTGAATAAGGCAGTAAATACCCATTCAAAAACAGCCAGACTATAAGAAAACTGTTGCTGAAAGCTATCAACACTGCTCATCATGACAACCACTACACTCAGCAAAATAGCGATACTCAATGCAATATCAAAGGCTTTACCCTTGGCCGTTTCAGAACCAAAAATGATGTCATTCAGTGATTCTCGCCACGCTGAGAGCCTCGCACCGTCATTGTAAGAAAGCTTTATTTTTGACGATTTTTTAATAGCCATCCCTTTAAAATCCTGTCTTGATCAGCTTCAAAATTACCTTCATTACTTGTAAATCATGTGCTGTATGTTCTTTTAATGTCATTATATCTAAAGCAATCGACCGTATGATCATTCACCATACCGGTTGCCTGCATAAAGGCATAACAAATAGTGCTGCCAACAAACTTAAATCCGCGTTTTTTCAGGTCTTTGCTCATTAAGTCAGATAGACAAGTCGAAACCGGAAGATCAGCAGCACTCTTAAAGCGGTTACACAAAGGCCTGCCATCGACAAATAACCAAATATACTCATCAAAACTGCCAAAACTTTCTTGAACCGCCAAAAAAGCCTTGGCGTTACCTACGGCAGAATTAATTTTTAGCTTGTTTCTGACAATACCTGGATTAGCCAACAGTAAATTGATTTTGTTATCGTCATAGGATGCAATGCAACGCACGTCAAAATTATCAAAAGCTTTTCTGTATTCTTCACGTTTTTTTAAAATAGTCACCCAACTTAAACCCGCCTGAGCACCCTCAAGTATCAAAAATTCAAATAACAGCAAGTCATCATGGACAGGAACACCCCATTCCAGATCGTGATAGTGTTCTGAGACAGAACTGGTCAGTGCCCACGCACATTTTTTTATGGATGTTGCCAAAATTAAATCCTTAAAATAAAGTAGTGACAGTCAATTGTTGATGTGTAAGAATCTGGTTAGCCTTGGGAGATATGAATAAACTTCACTGATGGTAATTTATCGGTGATTAATTTTTACTAAAAAGGCTAACTGAATTACCGATACAGTAGTCCACACCAATAACTGACGAGGATCTTTAAATGATTTCTGCGGGTATTTATATCTTAACCATTGTCTTTGCAGCCTATGTAATTTACAGGGTGCTTGCCAAGTAAACCAACAGCTCTAACGTCTATTTAGAATGTTGATTATGTCTACATAAACTTAACAATAAAAACCAATCTGTCAGTAACTCAATGAAAAAATTAACCAACTTTGGATCAACTTGAATGATCTTGCATTGGATTATCGCATATTCGTTAAACCCATAGATAGCACTCCAGCGGTGATAGTCATCGGCAAGACTATTTTTTCATGCTGTTGATCCCGTAATCAAGAGGAGAGGCGAAAAACGCTTACCTTTCAGTATTTTTCCCTGTTGTTCTCGACATGGAAATTACTCACACCCAACAATGAAAGTTAAGAAGACCTGAAAATAACCTTAGCTTTAAATTGCACAATGGCAACACTTCTAAAAAAATCATCATTTCGGTAATCCTTTCATCATTGTACAAAAGCATAAGATAAGATTCAGCCGCAGAGTAGTTATGCTCTTCCAGATCGGTAAGCCACTCAATCTCTTTCACTTTTTATTCAACTCATTAAAATTTTTCATAATCTTGTCTCTGGTAATCGAGATTGATATGCCAAGTTTTAATTATCAAGCAGATTTGTCGGCTAAGCAATTAATGAATGTCTTCGATAAATTAGGGTGATAAGCCATAAAACCAAGCAAATACAAAACTCCACAAAAACCGATTTCAGAGTTATCTATTTTAAAGAATCTATTTGCTATTGACTCAAGAAGTCTGTCCGAGAATAGGAACCGTAGCGAGGGAAAGCTATTTTGGTCATTTGAGACAAATAGCTGTTCTATTAAACGAAAATAAACGGAAAATATGGCCAAAATAGCTTTTCCGCAGTAGGTTTTCTATTTTCGGACAGCCTCCTACTGCACCAGAAAAATTGGAATTGGGGGATTTCAACCAAAAGCTTTGGTTGATTTAAACACTACCCCGACCAGAATTCTCTACTTTTAGCTAATCCAAACACATCTAGTAATAACAAGAAACCATTCCTTAACAAGTAAATTACTATTATTTATCATCGAGTTATTAATTAGTTAAATAAAACCATCAGGCCTGTTGGTAAACCATTTATTGCTTGGCATGTTTGGTGCTTATTAATGTGTAATACAGTCTTTATCAGATGTTAATACGGTATCGCACCTTTACCAACAATGCCGAGGTTAAAAATAACAACATGGCTTATCGTGAAATCACCCAACCGCTTTTGGAAAACTCCACGGCAACATCAAAAAAAATCGAGTTTAATCTGGATGCGTCGATAGAACATATCGCTCACTGGCTTCCTGCTCAAGGGCCGATAAAAGATTTTATTCATCACAATACCTTACACGCTTTTCAGCAGCATCCTTTTCATAAAGGTATCGCTATCGCCGCAAAAACTTTCGGTGCTCGTAGTTATTTGCCTTTGGAAGATTATCAAGCGATGTACCAACAAGGCCGGATCAACAAAGCTGCGATTGAATGGGCTATCGAACATTCCGGTTGCACAAAACCAATGCAAGAAACACTTAGAGAATCTTTGTTCGAGGCCGATGCTACGAGTCATTATCCACCCATTTCGCTGGCTAACCATGGCATTCGCAACGCCTGGTTGACTCAGCTAGAAGTTAATCTCAATGCTCTGGTGCATCCGGTATTATTTCGGTTGTTGGGCAACTTTCTGGATCAGGGAATTAGTCGCTGGAGCTTACCAAAAAATGGCGAACATTTCTGGGACTGCGTATTACGCTTGGCAAAAAACAGTTTATTACCGCTATATCCATTAGATGAACCCGTTGTCCATGAATTATTATCGGCAAGCCCTGATGATGTCATTAACGTTTGCCTGAAAAAAATAGTCGGTAATGAAGAACTTTACGAACAATACCTTTTAGAAATGCTCTTGGCTCATCCTGGCTGGGCCGGTATGGTACACGTCATTGAACAAAATCCGAAGTCCCTGCTTGCCCGCCGCGAAATTTCACTTAAAGAAATGATTGCTGTAGAACTGGCTCTTGAACTGGCTTTTCTGCATAAGAAAAAAGGCACCCAATTTTCAGGTATTGCCGCCCTGCCCTACACCCAGGGCACTCCGTTACTTAAAGATGGCGGTTTTAAACCAATCATTCCATTACGTCTGAGAGTCTGGCACGAAGCAATGGAATGGTCACTGCATAGCGAATTACTAAAGGCTCTAAAACCCAAAGATACGCAAATCATTTCCCCTACCCAAAAAAAACTGCCTGAAGCCCAAGCACTATTTTGTATCGATGACCGCGAATGTTCATTAAGGCGTCATCTTGAAGCAAGCAACCCGGCCATTGAAACATTAGGAGCCGCCGGATTTTTTGGCATTGATTTTTTTTACCAAGGCCTGAATGATGCTTACCCGGTTGCCCAATGCCCCAACATTATTACCCCCAAACATCTGATCAAGGAAGCCAGCAGGAAACAACAAAACGATAAAACCAAGAGCAAATCAGGTAACCTGACCAATATGCATTTTACGGCGCATTCAATCTTCCGGGGCTGGCTCTTTACTCAAACACTGGGAATTGGTTACGCCATTCGAATGGCCTGGAATGTATTTCGTCCAGGTTCCAAATTGCCCAGTATAAGAACCTTAAGCGAAGTCGAAACACATACCCATCTACATTTACTTCGAGAATCAGAAGATCTCACGGAAGATGGTTATTTACTGGGCTTTTCCTTCCCCGAAATGGCAGATCGTGTGGGTGGGTTACTGCGTAATATCGGCTTGACACAACATTTCTCACCGCTGGTGGTCATCGTTGCGCACGGCTCCAGCAGCGTCAACAATCCGCATTTTGCCGCTTACGATTGCGGCGCGTGTTCAGGAAAGCCTGGCGCACCCAATGCCCGTGCCTTTGCCTGGATGGCTAATCATGATACAGTGCGGGCGATCCTGTTTGAAAGCGGCATAGAAATCCCCGTCAACACCCGATTTGTAGCAGCACTACACAATACCAGTCGTGATGAAATCACCTATTTCGACAAACAGTTGTTGAAACAACATCCCGCTCCCGGTTTACCTGCTTTTCAGAAAGCCATGAAACAGGCTTTAGAAAACAATGCCGGAGAACGCTGCCGTTGGTTTGAACTGGGCCCACAATCGCAAACCAATAAAAAAGCACACCAGCATGTTATCGAACGATCGTCTTCGATATTTGAACCGCGCCCCGAATACAATCATTCTAATAATCTTTATGCTATCGTCGGTCGAAGAGCGTTAACCAAAAATTTGTTTATGGATCGACGTGCATTTTTGCATTCCTATGACCCTCAGACAGATACGCAAGGCGATATTATGGCCCGAATTTTGTCCGCAGTTATTCCGGTCTGCGGCGGCATCAATCTGGAATACCTGTTTTCACGCATCGACAATTCGGTTTATGGGGCTGGCACCAAGCTACCCCATAATGTTATCGGCTTGCTTGGCGTTGCCAATGGTGTCGAAGGCGATCTGCGCACTGGTCTACCCTCGCAAATGATCGAAGTGCATCAACCTGCCCGGTTACTGATCGTAGTCGAGCAAATGCCCGCAATTCTGGATAAAACCATCGCCAAATTAGGGGGGCTTAAAGAATGGTTGGATAACGAATGGGTTAGATTTGTTGCTTGCCATCCTGAAAACCGTCAACTTTTCCTGTATTCCGTTAATGGCTGGGAAACAGTTGAGTTTGCGGATGACAGCGAGACTCCCCAAGCTACCATTTCAGAGGAAATACTTTTGGGCCAAACAGAAACCATACCGGTGCATCAATTTATTCGGAGACACGCATGAATGGCTTACTTTTAACCAGTCTGGCGCTCCCTTTATTGGGCTTTTTATTAATTTTCCTGACTGACAGGAACGAGAAAAAAATTGCGACCATCAGTTTTTGGTGCAGTCACGTCATGGGGCTCAGTATTATTGCCTTACTGAGTGTGTGGGCGCTTGCCGGTTTTCCGAACCATGAATATGAGTGGTTTACACTCTATGAAACCGACGAATACCGCTTCCCTATCTTGTTTTATCTGGATCGAATCGGCGCTGTTTATCTTTTTTGCGTATGGGCGATTTTCTCCATTATCGTCAAATATTGCCGCGTCTATTTACATCGAGAAACCGGTTATAAGCGTTTTTTTCTGACTATTTTTGGTTTCGTGTTCGGACTAAATCTGGTCATCTTGTCAGGTTCTATTGATATACTGTTTGCCGGTTGGGAAATTGTCGGCATCGCCTCATTTTTGTTAATCGCCTTTTATAGACACCGTGTACAACCAGTACGTAACGCCTTAAGGGCATATACGATTTACCGATTTTGCGACATCGGCTTATTGTTGGGTGCCTGGATGAGCCATTTATTATTTCATGAAAGTCAGCATTTTAGTCAACTGGCCGACTTGTTCAATAACCCGGCGATGCCGCCGGCAGGATACGCCTCTTTGCTATTGGCATCGACCTTAATCCTGATTGCAGCCTCCGGCAAATCGGCACAGTTCCCCTTCTGCTTTTGGCTACCCAGGGCTATGGAAGGGCCAACTCCTTCGAGCGCTATTTTTTATGGTGCCTTATCGGTGCATCTGGGGGTGTTTTTATTACTGAGAACCACGCCAATATGGTCTTATTATTATTCAACCCGCTTTAGCGTATTTATAATTGGCTTGCTGACCGTCATTGTGGCCAGTATTTCTGAAAAAACACAGTCCAATATCAAAGGCCAAATTGCTTATGCCTCGATTACCCAAGTAGGCTTTATGTTCATGGAACTGGCTTTGGGTCTTGAATCGCTGGTGCTGGTTCACTTTTTAGGTAATGCTTTTCTGCGTTGCTATCAATTATTGGTTTCGCCTTCAATCGTAGCCCATTTGTTAAGAGTGGAAGGTTCTGCTGATAGCGATTTCTACATCAGAAATCATTCAAGATTCGAGTTTCTGCCAGCATCACTACGTAATACCTTGCCGGAAGTCTTGCAAAATACACTTTATGTATTTTCGCTACAAGAAGGTAATTTGGAGCTTTTGGTGCGCTCTGTACTTTGGAACCCCTTAAAGCGTATCGGTACCACCATCAACGCGCTGAACCTTTGGATGAAGCTCCTGTATGCTTTAGGCGGTTTCACTTTGGTTGGGTTGATCATCGTAGCCGCTGGCATTAATAGCGAATATCTATCGATACCGATATCCGTATTGATGGTATTGGCATCATTAAGCGCCTTCAGTCAAAAGCACAACCCATTCAAGGTTTGGAATGCGATCGGCTTAAGCGCAATTTTGGCAGGCGTGGCGGTTTGGTTTTTAAATCCAGCTGCCTGGTTCGATGTGGCGATATTTGCCAGTGGCATTATCCCCGCCTGGATATTGGGGATAGTTGTCTTGGCAAAACTGCTTAAAAATGACAACTTTTCCGAATCACCCTTTGCCTATCGGGCGATGGCAGAAACCCAGCCGAAACTTTCCCTACTATTGTTTTTGAGTTTCTTGGGGCTGGTCGGCTTTCCGATTTCACCGGCTTTTCTCGGCGAAGATTTATTGCTTTCTCATGCCAGTAATCATGCACCCTGGTTTGCACTACCTATCACTGTTGCTTTCGTTATTAATGGTATCGCTGCCGCACGCGTCTTCCAAAGACTGTGTATGGGCAACCCGACTGAACTTAATATAATGACAGAAGAACTTGATACAAAAGCAGCACTACCTATGAAAATACCAAAGCACCATACGGCTTGATTAACTGCCTAAACATGAATGGCAGTGCATAATTGCCTCAGGAACTTCCCGATACTGGTAAGGAATTTTCAGCAAACAGGATGTTGCCGCAGTAACGGATCTTGCCGGTAATAAAGTTGTAGTTGTTGATAAACTTCAGCAAAATGCGACTGCAAAATTTCCGGCGCGCAGAAAAAATATTCACTGATTACCGCAAAAAATTCGGCCGGACTGGTTGCTGCATAAGAGTCAATAACGGGGTGATGGTGATGCTCGACTCGTTGAACCAGACTTTCATAAGCAACACTGAGTGAAGTTGACCACGCAACCACAGCCATCCCGTGATGCAACGGAGGAAAGCCGTCAGCCGAACCATTAAGCATATCCAGCTTATGAGCAATTTCATGAATAACCACATTGCGGCCGGATTGATTATCCGGCATATCCCGTTCAACATCATCCCATGACAATATCAATGGCCCCCGCAACCATGATTCACCGATTAAGGCATTGTCGTTATAGTGAACAACACCCGCCGCATCCTTTTCGTCCCGGCTAATCCTGAATGCAGACGGGTAAACAATAATCTCTGTCCATCCCGATAAACAGCCAATTCCCAGCCAAAGCGCAGGCACACAGGCTTGGATCGCGATAATCAGACACATGGTATCGGTAAGTTGAAATTCTTGTGCACCGGAAAATTTTTTTTCATTGAGAAACAAGGTTGTTAGTTCCCGTAAATGCGCCTTCTCAACCGCCGTCATGCCCTCTAAAGAAGC
Source organism: Methylobacter sp. S3L5C (assembly GCF_022788635.1). NCBI lineage: Bacteria > Pseudomonadati > Pseudomonadota > Gammaproteobacteria > Methylococcales > Methylococcaceae > Methylobacter > Methylobacter sp. S3L5C. Next base: position 3,736,174 of record NZ_CP076024.1, read on the forward strand.
CAGTTTTTCAGTCACCTCAAGCCATAAAACATGCTCAATAGCATGATGCTGTAAAACGTAACGGGTATGTAGGCGATTAAAAAAATTCATAACCAATTAAATCCTGATTTCTATAAAGCTGGGATGACAATACGGGCACTAATAATCATAAACAGTCGATTGATAACGATTAACAGAAAAATATGTTAAATAATTTCAAAAGAGAAAATCACCGTAATTAATGTCATTGATACTAATCCCAGCAAGAAGATCATTTCTGCCCAACGCTCTAATCGTTCATTGGCTTGCTTTGAACGAATCGATGAAAATGAAAGTAATGCACTGATCATAAATAATAAACTATCAATCGCCAAGGCTTTATCAATCAGGTAATTTGTAAGTCCTGTATCCATCGTTTTGACGATACTGATAACCATAATACAAACACCCACCATCGTCGCAGAATTCGGCAAAATATGGTGAGATAGATCATTTGAACTGTTATTTTTCATCAGCTATTTCCTTATAAACAAGACAGAAAAAATCAAACTTCTCTAAAAATTTATTGATTTATCTGAGCGTTTGAACACATTTGCCAAGACATACCAAATTAATTTCAAAAACATGGCGACCGCAAAAACAAATAATATAGCTATCAGGTATATTCCTCCCCACCTACCATCCTCTTTAAACTGCGGATAATAAGGAGAAATATCAGCCAAAAAACGAAACAAGTATATTGAACTACCAAAGACAGCAATGCTGACAAAAAACTTTTTACCTCTTAGAAATAATGGCAAAAACGCCAAGACAGGACATATTACGATTAACAGATTAAACGTATTATTAATTAACGCAGTTAATAAGGGATTTTGTATTTGTGACAGCCTTTCCTGCGTTGCATTGCTTACCTCAATGACTTCATCGTTTAAAAGAGGAGCGATAATATAAACAGCCTCTTTTCCTTGTAATTCTATCAGTGCATTCATTGCACCAATACGTATCTTGGGCTGATTATCTTTTAAAAAAAAGGCCAGCGTGGGGATTGCTTCTTTTGCCTGTAATTTTGCTACGGCCTCTGTCGCGGCAAGGCGGACATCATCATCACTATCTTGCAAAAGATCAATAATACCGGGAATCGCTTCTTTTGCCTGTAACTCTTTTAATGTAGTAACTGCCGTATAACGTATGCTTTTATTGTTATCTTGTAAAAAAGGCACAACAGTAGAAATTACTTCTTTTTCAGAAACTAAGACATTTTTTTCTTGTAATTGCTGCACTAATTCCATTGCCCGAATGCGTATCTCGTCGTCATTATCGTGTAACAGAGGAACAAGACGAGGAACAAGTTCTTTTTCTTGCAATTGCACTATTGAATTAAGCGCCTGAAGGCGCACACGACCAACGCTATCTTTTAACAATGGAAGAATACCGGAAACCGCATTTTCTCCCTGTAATTCTTCTAATGCAACTATTGCATTTCTACGCACATCAGGATTGCTATCTTTCAAAAGAACGGTAATTTTTGCAATGGCTTCTTTTGCCTTTACTTTGCGTAACAGGCTTAGTGCACTGGAACGAAGCTCTGCATTGCTGTCTTGCAAAAGCAGAATAATGCCAGGCACCGCTTCTTTTGCGTCTAAATCCTGCAATGCTTTTATCGCGCTTAAGCGTACGTTGTCGTCTTTATCTTGTAAAAGAGAAATAATTCCAGGAAGCGCCTCTTTTCCTTGTAACAAGCCGAGTGCTTCCATGGCCCGGATACGTATATTGCTATCTTTATCTTTCAAAAGCCCGGTAATACTGGAGGTCGCCTCTTTAGCCTGCAATTGCAATAAGACGTTTATAGCAGCCATGCGTACCGTGTTTTCGCTATCGTTTAATAGCAGAATAATCGTTGGAATCGCTTCTTTAGCTTGCAATTGCAATAAGGCATCCAGTGCACTAATACGTACATTGGCATCTTTTTCTTGAAAAAGAGAAATAATGCTTGGAATTGCTGCCTTTGCGCGAAATTGCACTAATACTTCTATGGCTTTATTCCGAACGGAGCTGTCCGCATCTTGTAAAAGAGGAATAATACGGGGAATCGTTTCTTTCGCGTCTAATTGTCCTAACACTTCTATTGCGGCAGCGCGTACATAAGGTTCGCTATCTTTCAAAAACGGCGTAATACTGGAAATTGCCCGCTGCTCTGCCAAGCTTTGCAATAGTTGCAACACGTATGATTTACTATTACTTAAATTGTTTTTCGGGTTTTTTAAAGCAGGAGTACTAGTCGGGATCGTGTCTTTTTTTTGTGACTGCGTTAATATTTTTTTTGCGCTTTTACTGGCTTTATCTGCCTTCTTTCCTGTCAAACATTCCTTTTCAGACCCGGAAGAGTGATTAGTACAATTCTGGATTTTTTCTGCCAGAACAGTATGATTTGCTAAAACCATGATCATGGAAAAAATAAAATAGAGTCTTATTTTCATAAATAATGAACTGTTTTGATAGATAGCTTAAGTTTGAAATAACACACTTGATGGGTGTCTAAAAATTACTTTTAGCAAATTGGGCATGAGGTTATTTTAATGACTTATTAAAAAAACACCAATATCCAAAAACTTTAGTGGTTCCCATAAATGAATATATGATTTCCGTATTTTATTGATGAATTACCAATTTTCATCTAAAAACCCCTCTCTTTCCCTTGCTATCTTAGATGGCTATCAGCCTAACAGGAAAGCAGTATATATGGTTTCTTTATTTGTTGCACAATAGACAGATCTTGGCTAAATATTCATTGGACCGAAAGAAACCAACTTACTATAGTGACGTTAAATCGTTTTTGGTAACTTGGTTTCAAGCTGTTTTTGGTGTGCGTTTTTATCATTACTGTCAGACGGTATTTTTATTACTCTTTCAAAGCCCAGTTTTTCAGCTGTAATGCTACCCACACTGGATCGTCAAGCGTTAAATCATGACCTCCCCATGAATGACTGTGCAATTCTAAATGCCATTTTTTTTGTATTGCTTCCGAGCAGTTTGGTGACACTAGTCTGTCGCCTTTGCTGTTTAGTAACAAAATGGGCTGTCTTGGCTTTCTGTCGCCGGGACAATAGCTTGCCGCTGCTATAATTTGTCGAAAGCTGTTTTTAAGACTAATCGGGCGCTCATGCTGTATTTTCTCCCAAGCAAGACTTATCGGTTCATCCTGATCGCGGCGATTGCTTATTAATTGCAATATGGCTTTTTCCCGGCTGCAACCCTTTCGCTTCGACATCAATAGCGCAAATTTACCGTAACTTTGCCAGCGTAATCGATGATAAAAAGGACTTAAATCGGCAAAACTGGTATTAATCAAACTTGCCCCACAAATATCCTCAGGGTAACTTCGCATCCACTCCCAGGCTACCATGGCTCCCAATGAAACAGCCAGAAAGGTAACAGGTTGTTGCAGGTAACCCTGAGCAAGCGCTTGACCACGAACTTTGTCGGTAATGGCCTTGATGGTAGCCGGACTGACTGCTTTGTAAAAACAACCGGTACCAGGTAAATCCAGCATGGTGATGTTGGCATCAGGAAAAGTTGTTTTCAGGACGCCAATAAAATTGCCCCAGTGCGCTGATTCACGTGACAAGCCTCTAAGTAGAAGCCAGTTTTGACCGGGTTTATTATTCATACCAAATATCCTGTGCTTTTTTTGTATATTTGGCTTTTTGTTGCTGCGCCAAGTGGGCCCAACTTCCTGGATATAAAAGACTTCTGTGTAAAAAATCAAAAAGCAAAAAATGTCGACGTAAAACCCGATGCTGCCGATGCGGCAAGAGCGGGTGAAACAAGCCGTGGCGGGAAAAAAGATGTGATGGATTCTTGCGTAACCATAGCCATGAGCCCATTTCCAGAGTCAAAGGCAAAAATAAACGATCAGAGCCAAATTTTTGTATGAATTCATCTAGCAGATAATCCCATAAATCACCACTAATGACATATTCCAGACACATGGGCTCTATTTTATAAATATGATGTGGATAGCATCGATCAAACAATTCTTTTAAAACCAAGGTTTCAGCGATAAAAGGAAAGGGAATTTTACGTGAAGCATAAGGAAACCATAAGCGGTCTTTAATTCCAAAACCGGAATGTAAATCCAGGGCAATCGACAATGGTGAGTTAAATAGTTGTTGATCAACTACACGACATAAAGCCAACGATTCTTTTTCCATATTCAAGACATCGCCGCGATACCAAGGCAAACGAGACGTCAGGTTTTGACCGCTGTAGAGCTTGGTTGCACCGACACCTTCTACGGGTGAATTTCGCATAAGATCAACCCCATTACCATTACAACGAGTCCCCAGATAAATACCTACCGGATTAACCAGAGGCACAAAAACCAATCGGGATTTTTCCAGACGGGCAAGAAGTTCTTCATCCCAATTAAGTAATTGACTGATAGTTTCCATATAAGACAAAATCACTTCCGAACCTATTTTTTCCAGTCCATGGACACCGCCAAAAAAAGCCAATACCGGCGCACTGGGTTCAGTTGATCCCAAGGTCACGCAATGGATAGGAAATTCATGGCCTTTATGATGAATTCTCTCTATAACTTGGGTGCGGGCTTTGTCGCCAAATTGTTCAATAATACGCTCAAGCTGCTCAAGTTCAGGAAATTTAAAACCAGTCATATGTATAAATCAGAAGTTATAAGCTATGAAAAACAACTTTATTGTTTTATGCATGAGCATCACACAGTGTAATTGTTATGCTTTGTTAAAAAAATCAGAAGATAACTCTTAAACAAACGGTTATCCTATTACACTCGCATGACAAAAAGATGAATTGTAGGCGACTACTTACGGCACCGATTTTCATATTTTTTTACTCGATTAAACATCAACATTGAATAATCTGATACCAAAACAATAATGTCCCGACTAAAACTCTTTCTGCTGGCTCTTGGCTTTTATACCCGTATACCTTGTTCACAACTATTGGATTATAAACAGCTGCCTAAAGCAACTGTTTATTTGCCGCTGGTCGGCTGGCTGGTTGGTGGCATTACGGCGTTCAGCTTTTATCTGGCTGATTGTTTGTGGCCGCAAACAACAGCAGTCATATTGGCTTTAATTACCGGTATTTTTTTGACGGGTGCCTTTCACGAAGATGGTTTTGCCGATGTCTGTGACGGTTTTGGCGGAGGCTGGAACAAACAACGTATTCTGGAAATCATGAAAGATTCCTCTATCGGCGTTTATGGCGTTGTCGGGTTGTTGCTACTTTTTTTATTGAAGTTCAGTTTACTGGATGGTTTATTAGCCACAGCCGTTCCTGTTGTCTTATTGGCGGGGCACAGTATTAGCAGGTTGTCGCCACTGCTGCTCATGCAGCGATATGATTATGCGCGTAATAATGACAGCAAGGCGGCTGTTGCTGTTTATAAAAGCAATAGGCAACAATTGTTTGTCGCTGGCGTGTCAGGTTTGTTACCTTTGCTGCTGCTGCCAGCTGTGTGTACACTGGCAATTATTCCTGTGTTTGCTGTTAATTGGTATTTGGGACGTTATTTTTATCGCCATATTGGTGGTTACACGGGAGATTGCCTCGGTGCAAGCCAACAAATTTCAGAAACTGTTTTTTATTTAAGCATTAGTGCCTTATGGATATTTATTTAATTCGCCATACGAAAACTGACACCTTTAAAGGACTTTGTTATGGGCAAAGTGATGTTGGACTGGCGAAAAGTTTCCTTGAAGAAGCGCATCAACTGCAACAGAAATTACCTGAACTTAATGACAATAGCCTGCTTTTTAGTAGTCCGTTAACGCGCTGTGTAAAATTGGCTGAACGGTTTTCCACGTTTGTGACGACTGATGCCAGACTGATGGAACTTGATTTTGGTGATTGGGAAAACAGGTACTTTGATGATATAGATACGGCTATTTTACAGCAGTGGACCGATGACTTTGTCCACGCTGCACCACCAAACGGCGAAAGTTTTATCGATTTATGCCAGCGTGTCGGAAATTTTTGGCAAGAGTTAGTGCAGGGAATACCCCAGACAACAAAACAAGTTTTAATAATAACCCATGCCGGTGTTATTCGCGCATTGTTGGCACATATTTTAAAACTACCGCCCGCTAATGCTTTTCAGTTTCGGGTTGACTTGGGTTCTGTGCATAAACTTCAGCACCTCGATAATTACACTTACATAAACTACATCAACTTATAAATGAAACACGGCGGTAATATTTATCAGTTTGCCCACCATCTTGGCTGCCTGCCTGAACAGATACTGGATTTTTCAGCCAATATTAATCCACAACAAGCCGTTGATTTGAGCTATTTGCAAGCGGTTTCACTGGGTCCTTATGCCGACCCGGATTATAAATCGTTAAAACAGGCGATTAGCGCACGCTATAACTATCCGGCTAATGCCGATATTGAAGTATTTAATGGTGCCAGTGCAGCTATTTTTGCTTTATTACGTTGGATACAACCGCAAGATTTGGTTTTATACACGCCTTTGTATGGCGAATATGCGCATATTGCCGGAGAACTGGGTTGTAAGCTATATAATATCAATCGGTTGAATTCGTTAATGATGGATATTCCAAAAAATAGCACAGTGATTTTTGTTAATCCCTCCACGCCGGATGGACAGCTTTATGACATGCAAGAACGATTGGCAGCGTGGCAAGCGGCAGACTGCAATATTATCGTCGATGAGTCATTTTTGGATTTTTGCATGGCCGATTCAGTAGCAAAATACATAGCCCGTTACGATAAACTTTATATTATTAAATCCTTAAGTAAATTTTATGGTTGTGCCGGCATTCGTATCGGCTTTATTATCGCAGCTGAACAAGCAATAAAGGAACTAAAACGTTACGAACCAGCGTGGAAATTATCCAGCTTTGATATGATGTACATCCAACAGGCGTTGGCAAATACTGATTTTGTTGAACAAACCCGGCAGCAAACAGCGCATCGACGCAATTTACTACAATGTGCCCTCCAATCTTCCGGTTTGTTTGAACGGATTTATTCAGGACAGGCTAATTTTCTGCTGGCAAAATTAGCCGATCAGCTTGATGGTTCCCATTTGCAAAGGCTTTTGGAACCATCACGTATTTTAATTCGGGTTTGCGATAATTTTGAAGGAATGGATAATCGCTATGTCCGTTTTGCTGTAAAAGATACACTGTCTATTAGTTTACTTGCGGACAGCTTAAAAATGCTGTCGCAAAATATTGGTAGTCGATAAACATCCGTTAATTTACCGGGTGGTAAGTCAGACTAAAACGGCAATAAAATTGCCATTGCCATGAGACGTTGGAATACAACGCTTTTATTTATGGATTAAAAGGGATATATGAAACCATTAGCTGTTTTTGGTACCGGTTCAGATGCAGGTAAAACCAGTTTGGTCATGGCTTTGTGCCGAATTTTTGCCGATCAAGACATAAAAGTTGCGCCTTTTAAGGCGCAAAATGTGTCCAATAATTCTGCGGTTACCCAGGATGGTCGTGAAATTTCCAGGGCTCAGTGTTTACAAGCAGAAGCGGCACGTGTAGAACCCAATTACTTGTTTAATCCGGTACTGCTTAAATCCCATGGTAACAGTTCTGTACAGGTTATAGTCAATGGCTTGGTTCATAAAAAACAAACCATAACCGCTTATTATGATGAAATTGATGAGTTAAAATTACAAGTACAACTGGCTTTTTCGCGCTTACAGCAAGATTATGAATTGGTCATTGCTGAAGGAGCAGGATCACCTGTTGAATTAAATTTGTTGGACAAAGACTTATCAAATACCTTCATCGCCAATACTTTCAACACCAAAAATATTTTGGTAGCCGATATAGAAAGGGGCGGAGTATTTGCTTCAATCTACGGCACCATGGCATTAATGGATCCGGTTATGCGCAGCAATCTGGTTGGGGTAGTCATCAATAAGTTTCGCGGCGACCGGCGTTTTTTTGATGAGGGTGAAAAAATTATCAAGGATCGGTTTGGTATTCCTGTTTTGGGTGTACTACCTTTTCAGCCGTTGAATATTGATATGGAAGATTCCCAGTCTCTGGGAAATTATCAACAACGTCTGGATGATGTAAAAATCCGTGTTGGCGTTATCGTTTATCCAGGTTTAAGTAACTATAACGATCTTGATGTTTTAATGGCAGATCCTGAAATTTATGTCGAGTTAATCCATGCTTATCGTTCGCTGAGTGATTTTGATATGGTTTTACTACCCGGTAGCAAAACCGTAATCCGTGATTTGCAATGGCTAAAACAACAGGGTTTATTTAAAGAACTTCAACAATTCAATAAACCTGTTTTTGGGCTTTGTGGCGGTTATCAAATGCTTTGTGAAAGTCTGCATGATCCTGATGCCTTGGAACATGATGAACCCATCATTGAAGCCGGTTTAAGTTTTATTGATGATGTAGTCATCTATCAAAGTCCTAAAATACTTCAGCGCGCCTATTATCAATTATCTTCATACACGGCAATAAAAGGCTATGAAATCCATAGCGGACGCATGGGCAAATATCCTTTATTTTATCAAGGCGGACGCTTTACGGGTACGCATGTGCATGGTATTTTTGATAATGATGCGTTCCGGAGAGATTATTTTAAGGTCATTAATCCTCGCTATCAAGGTTTTGACTATGCAAACTATCGTGAAGCACAAATACAGGGCTTTACTGATATGGTTGCAAAAAATCTGGATACGACTACTATCTTGCAAGCGCTTCAGCCCGATTAATAGTGTTTGAATTAGCGGCTTTAGCCTATCTTATTGATATCATTTTTGGTGAATTTCGTTGTAAACATCCGGTAGTATGGATGGGTGAATTTATTTCGGGGTTTGAAAAACGTTTTTATCATGACCGGGTTTTACCCGGTGCGTTATTAGTAATCAGTTTGGTCGCTTTGACTCTCCTGATTAGCAGCGTTCTTGTTTATCTGTGTGGATGGTTACCGGAAGAGCTGTCTTTAATCGTATTGGCATTGTTTGCCTCCACCGGACTGGCCATGAACATGTTGCATGCCAGTGTCACTGAAATATTGACTACTGAACAACCTAAACAGGCATTACGTTTTCTGGTTAGTCGCGATACCGATACGATGACAGAAACTGACATCTACAAAGCAGCACTGGAAACTTGGGCTGAAAATCTCAGTGACGGTGTAATTGCACCCTTGTTTTATTTGATATTGTTTGGCTTGCCGGGGATTGCAGTTTATAAAGCCATCAATACGATGGACTCCATGATTGCCTATAAAACCGGGCGATATTTTTATTTTGGTAAAACAGCGGCTATTGTTGATGATATAGTCAATTTTTTACCGGCACGACTGACGGCGTTGTTGATTGTTTTATTGGCTAAAAATAAAAAACTTGCCTGGCAGTGCTTATGGCGTGATGGTAATAAACTGGAAAGCCCCAATGCCGGCTTTCCGATTGCCGCAATGGCAGGTGCTTTAGGTATTGCCTTGGGTGGCGATGCCTCTTATCACGGACAACTAAAACATAAACCGCTATTAGGACTACCTGTTAAGCCGGTCAATAAAGCCGTATTAGCGGAGGCCTTAGCGATGAAAACAGGGTTTAATTGGCTGATTTTAGGTTTATTAGTGACAGGCGTTGCAATGACATGAAAACACTGTTTATAGGTGGTATAAAAAGTGGTAAATCCCGATTGGCAGAAGCGTATATTTTAGAAAAAAAATACCCAGATAAACCTTACTATTTGGCAACAACTGAATTTTTTGATGATGAAATACAAGCGCGGGTGACTATTCATCAACAGCGCCGTAAAGATTTTTTTGTCACACTGGAAGAACCTGTAAAACTGTTTGACGCCCTTGAAAAATGCGAACGTCCGGTATTGATAGAGTGTGTATCGATGTGGCTAAACAATTTACTTTATTATCAAATTTCTGAAGCTGATATTTTGCAGGAACTGGAAGCCGTATTGCAATTACCCTGCCCTATGGTTCTGGTACACAATGAAGTTGGCCTGGGTGTCATTGCCGATAATCTATTGGCCCGTCAATTTGTTGATTTATCGGGTAAAGCCGCGCAGTTGATGGGGCAGTACTGTGATGAAGTGTTTTTTTGTAGCGCAGGATTAAAGCTGCGTATGAAGTAAATTGCTATTCACGAACGGCCCTCTGCTGACTTGGCCAACACGCTGATGTTAAAGATCTCTCTTGGAAAGTAGCAAAAATTTAGGCCTGGCACCATTTTCTATTTGATCTGTCTTTCGATAACGGTTAGATTTGATGTTCCCTGGCACACTAAGAACGCAACATAAGATTAACCATAATGAACGTTGCCACGTTGCCACATAGCCTTTGCAGGCATCGCCCAATTTTACAAACTTACAAATGAGACTTTTTTGTGGGTTGTCTGACTGCCTGAAATAAACCTGTTATCTGATTTCAAAAGAAGTAAAAGCCTCATCCATTTCCAGCTCAATCATGTCAACCTGATCGACTCGGGCCGTGATCGGGCCTTTTTGACACCATTGTATTAATTTCTCAATGCTGACATGATCAGCTTCGGCAATAATTTCGACCCGACCATCGGGCAGATTTCTGACCAAGCCTTTTATATCAAGCTGTTTGGCTTTTTTCTGGGTAAACATCCGAAAATAAACGCCTTGCACACGTCCGGAAACCTGAAGCCTTATTCTACGTATCACTTGGTAATTTTCCAGCAATAATGAATTCTTGGATTGCGGGAAAAATCTTCAGGAATAGTGGCTGTGCTAATGTCTTCTACCGTTAAATCAGACAAGCCCGGCTTATCAATTTTAAAACGTCTGAAATTGGTAGAAAAATATAAAATACCTTCAGGTGCCAAGAGTGTCACGGCATTTTTTATTAGCTGAACATGATCATTTTGTATGTCGAACACATCATCCATTCGCTTTGAATTGGAAAAGGTTGGTGGATCAAGAAAGATAAGATCGTATTGCCGGGTATCTGTTTGTTTGGCTTCATTTGCCAGCCATTCCAAACAATCTGCCTGAATAAACTCATGCTCTCCGGTATTTTTATTCGGAGCCATATTGTTTTTGGCCCAATTAATATAAGTATTGGACATATCCACCGTAGTGGTTGACGTTGCCCCTCCCATAGCGGCATGAACGGTGGCACTGCCCGTATAAGCAAACAAATTTAAAAAGCGTTTATCTTTAGCCTGTTGCTGAATCAGTAGTCGGATAGGTCGGTGATCCAAAAATAAACCGGTATCCAGATAATCTTCAAAATTAACCAATAACTTGCAACCACCTTCTTCAACGGTATGGAAGCGTCCCAGCTCACCGTGTTTTTCGTATTGGTCAGTACTTCTTTGTTTACGACGTATTTTTAAGAAAACCTGCTCACTGTTAACGCCCAATACCTGAGGTATTTCGGAGAGTAAACCGGCTAATCTCTGATCTGCTTTGTGTTGGTCGATCGTTTTAGGGGGTTCATATTCCTGAACATTAATCCAGGTTTGCTCACCCTCGCCTTGATAAATATCAACTGCTGCTGCATATTCCGGTAAATCGGCATCATAAACACGATAGCAGGTAATCCCGTTTTGCTTTGCCCATTTGGATAATTTTTTAAAATTCTTTTTCAGTCGATTGGCGAATTCTACCGCTCCAACCTTGCTTTCAATGCTATTGACTACGGATTCATCTCCAAGCTCAAACTTTTTGTCGGCCACAATTTCTGTTTGCTGTTCACGACCTTTCTCTACACTGACAAGCCTTTCGGCATTGACAACAGGTTGCTCGGTTTTACTAATCGCAATGACTTGAGCAATGCGTTCTTCCTGTGTTTTAGCTTTTGGAATAAAAAAATTATTTGCTTCGATGTTAAGACGTAATAATTTACACTCAAGCGCACCGTTAAACAGGGTAATCGGTTTTTGTGAACGTAACCCCAAACGAAAACCCAGCTCGGGATTACTGATAATCATCGCGGCTTTCCAGCCAACAAAATGCGTTTTTAGTGCCGTACCAAATTTTTTGTACAGCTCTGCGGTTTCTTGTTCATCGCCTAAACGTTCACCGTAAGGCGGGTTACAGATTAACAACCCCGGTTTCCAGCTTTCAGCAGGCTCTGCATCTTCAATATCACGACGCTCAACATGAATTTTATTTTGTAGTCCGGCATTGGCTATATGCGTTAAAGCCGCATTTACAGTGTGACGATTTTGATCAAAGCCAACGATAACGGGGAGTTTTTCCATGCCCACTTTTCTGCGTTGTAGCGCTTCAATGCGTAATTTCTTCCAGCACTCTGCATCATGTTTTTTCCAGCCAATAAAGCCGAAATATTCACGCAACAGCCCGGGGGCGTAATCTGCAGCGATCATAGCACCTTCCAACAACAGCGTTCCTGATCCACACATTGGATCGATTAATGAGCCGTTTTGTTGGGCAATTTCTGGCCAACCACAACGCAATAACATCGCAGCCGCAAGATTTTCTTTCATCGGCGCTTGTATATTGACATCCCGATAACCGCGGCGATGCAAACTTTCACCGGAAAGATCCAAACTAAGTTGGGCAATTTCGCCATTCAAATACACATTAATACGAATATTTGGTTGCTCGGTATTAATGCTGGGGCGTTGCTGAAACTTTTCCCGCATCTGATCGACAATCGCATCTTTAACTTTTAATGCGCCAAAATGGGTATTATTAATAGCCTGCGAGTTTTTTGCACTGAACGAGACAGCAAAAGTATCATCAGCGTTAATATGTTCAAACCAGTTGATTTGTTGCACGCCATTGTAGAGATCTTCCTGGGTTTTTACCTCAAAAGAACTTAATACCAGTAAAATCCGGTTGGCTGTGCGGGACCATAAACAGGCACGATAAGCAGTTTCCAGATCGCCCTCAAAAGCAACGCCTGCCATTGTAGCCTTAATATTATTGATGCCGAGAGTTTTAAGTTCTTCGGTAAGAATGGTTTCCATCGCCTTTGGCGTGGTGGCAAACAATTGGTAAGTGGGCATAAGAACAAGGAAAAAGGTAAAAGGCGAAAATAAAAAAAGGCGTAAGTGACAGACTTTTTTGCCTGCCGTTTTACGCCTTTTAGTTGTTTTTTTATTGAATTTTTAGCAGTTCAACATCAAATATCAAAGTTGAGTTGGGGCCGATTGATCCGCCTGCACCTTGCTCGCCATAAGCAAGTTCTGAAGGAATATAAAAGCGATATTTAGCGCCTTCGGTCATTAATTGTACGCCTTCAGTCCAACCTGGGATCACTCTGTTTAAAGGGAATGAAATAGGCTCGCCACGACTATAAGAACTGTCGAATTCTTTACCATCGATGGTTGTACCCTTGTAATGAACTTTTACAGTTTCTGTCGCTGAAGGCGATACGGTACCTGTTCCAGGGGTTAAAATTTCGTATTGCAAACCGCTGGCTGTGGTTACAATATTGGCTTTTTTAGCATTTTCTGCCAGAAAAGCGACACCAGCCGCTTTATTTTCTTCAGGTGTAGTGGCATTGGCCATTGAAAACATAGTAATCCCTATAAGTAGAACAGTGATAATTGAAACAACTTGAATTTGAATTTTTCTCACGATTTTGCCTTTTTGTTAACGTAAAAAGTGGTTAGTTTATCAAAAAATAACACTATTTTTTAATTCATTTTGCAAGCACCCAATTGGCTTTGAAATAATCTGGCCCGGTAAGCGACTTTATTCGCTACTCGTTGTAACCAGGCTTTTTTTAAATAACTTTTATGCTTATAGCCACTATGGCCTTCATGATAGGCCAGATATAAATTTTTTGCGTCTCCTTTTGAGATACCCAGTCTGGAATGACTTATGTTGCAATACCAACCGATGAAATCGGCAGCATCAGCAAAATCATCACGATCAGAAGTCCAGCCTCCCGCTGCATCAAGATAATCATCCCAAGTCTCATCTTTAACTTGCGCATAACCATAAGCACTGCTGGGTCTAAACCAGGGAATAATACCTACCAGCCAGACTCGGGGCGGTTGCGCATCGGCAACAAAATGAGACTCTTGGTGCATAATTGCCATTTGCACAGAAATAGGCACTCCCCATTTCTTATAAGATTCTTGGGCGTCGGTATACCAATCATCTTTTTCTCTGAAGGTAGCACAGATATTGTCACTATTTTTAGGTGGAAGCGCGGTACAAGCGGCTAAAGAAAATACTAAAAATAGTATTAATTGGCTTTTTATGATGTTGTGTAACGTATTAATCAAAATAGGGCTGGTTAAAAATTAAATAGTTGATGTTGTAATAAAAACAAGTGTGTAAGCACAGCTTGAAAATATTACAATTGTACTTGATAAATTTATGCACAGTAAGCTGAACACTATAAGCGAATAATCAATCAGGAGATAATAATGTACGAAAACCTGGATAGGGCTCATCGCGCAAACTTGGTGTCACACGGTTTTATTTATATGGGAAAAGAAGAGCATAAAATCACGGTTAAAAATCTTTCTATCAGCGGTGTACTTGCCCAATTAAACACCAATAGAAAAGATATTGATATTAAATATATTTTTAACCAATTATTGGTTTCAACCATTGTTGATTTGTATCTTCCTGAAATGCGCCTGATTGGTGAAGCTGAAGTAGTCAGAGCTGATATGGAAGAAGGTCTTATTTTACTGGCTCTGGAGTTTAAAAATATTGCCTTTGATGTCGATAAAGAGCTCAACAAAAGAAAAGCCTATAGAAAAAACATACCTGGCCCGGGAAGGATTTTATTAAACGGTGAATACCACTATTTGACTACAATAAATATTTCAGTAGGAGGTTTGATGATCTGTCTTTCAGAAACAATAGCTGTTAAGGAGGGCACTATAACGCAGTTTGAATTTAAACGTCTGGAATTGGAGGGGAAAGTAAAAATAATCTGGATTAAGCATATCTCCGATAACCAAACACTGATTGGCTTGCAATATGTTGATATGAAAAAATATGCCCTTAAAGGAATCCCGTGCTTTGCCCTGCAGCAAAAAGTATAATTGCTATCCACCGCATTTGCTACCACAGAATTTATACTGACTACTCCATACGAATTGTTCTGCAATTAACCCGGAATAAATACTGAAGACCGAAATCAAAGGCCTGCATATTTTTGCTTATCCCTGTTTAGCCAGTAATCCGTCGCTAATTGATGTGCTTGTTGTTGTGTAACGGCTTTACCCAATAATTTAAGTGCAATCGCTGCAGTACCAATGATAGTGCTTTGTGCAAACTCATCCTGCACAGTACCATGCCAAATTGCAGCCAGTTGCCTTGGATCAAGTTCCTCGGGTTTAACATGGCGGCGGGCAAATAAAGCAGGCCAATTTTCGTCAAATAGCTGGCCGTTATGAACACTTTGCACCAGACATTCCATATCAGGATTGCGTTCAGTTTCACCGCCCTCACCTTTCAAAGCAGCCGCATGAGGCTGTTGCAATAAAGCTGACGCTTGCTGATGTACAGGACGATAACCGGGATGAAATATACCCTGGATACTGTATGCTGCATTAAAAGGATTTAACAATCGCACCAACGTATGAACGGGTGAACGTAAACCCAATAGCGGACGCAACTCTATGATCTCATGCAGTTTCGGGCAAAAATACTCCAATGATAAATAACTGAAATGCTGCTGTTCCAGTTGTTGCCTGGTTTGTTCAATTGAGGTTGCATATTCCAGCCCCAGATATTTAAGTACATCACGGGTATAGACCCTGTCTGCACTATGACCACTCGCACCGTGCATAAAAACGGTGATGCCGTTTTCTGCCAATAACAGTGCCGACAATAAAAACCAGGGCAAATGGCGACGTTTACCGGCATAAGATGACCAATCCAGATCGACTATCGACTGCGCAGCGGCAAGATTACAGGATTCTCTGGCAGCCAAAACAAAACCGGCCAGTTCTTCCGGTGTTTCTTCCTTAACACGCATTAACATCAAAAATGCCCCCAACTGAACCGGAAGTACTTCGCCTGCCATGATCATTTTCATCGACTGATAGGCTTCCTCCTGCGTCAACGGTCTTGAGCCTTTTTTACCTTTACCCAATATGCGAATGTACTCTGCAAAAGGGTGTTCAGGGCGCGGGGTTTGCTCGTGATGCGTTAAGTTCATAAAGTAAATCGTATATAATGATCGATTAATAAAGCGGCAAACAACAGCGTTATATAAACAATTGAATAAACAAACGTTTTCATCGCAGTTTTATTATCTTTATTACGCATCATTAACACCGCGTAATAAATAAAACCAAGATCCAAAAGTACCGTAGACCCCAGATAAATTAGACCGCTCATGCCGGTTAAATAAGGTAGCAGCGTCACAATCAACAGCAAAATGGTATAAAGCAATATTTGCAGACGAGTAAATTCAACCCCGTGAGTAACGGGTAACATGGGGATATTTACTTTGGCATATTCTTCACGTCTGGCAATGGCCAATGCCCAGAAATGTGGGGGTGTCCAAACAAAAATGATTAATGCCAGAAGCAAGCCAAAAGGATGCACTTCACCGGTCATTGCACACCAACCCAACAGTGGTGGTGTAGCACCAAAAATACCGCCGATAACAATATTTTGCGGAGTCGCTCTTTTAAGATACAACGTATAAATAATAGCGTAACCAAATAACGAAAGAAAAGTCAGAACAGCGGTTAAGGTATTGACTAATAAAATCAAAATAAGCATGGAACTAACGCCCAAGACAACCGCGAAAGTAATTACATTGGTTGCATTTAATTCGCCTGTGGGTAAAGGACGCTTTTCGGTGCGGGCCATTTGCGCATCCGCTTTTCGATCAATAAAATGATTAATGGCTGCAGCAGAAGATGCCGCCAGAGCAATACCGACGGTAGCATAAATTAAAAGCCCCAATGGCGGCATGCCAGGTACGGCCAATAACATACCGACAACGGCGGTAAATAACATTTCCGCAACAACATTGGGTTTACATAGTGTAAGGTAGTTCTTCCATGAAAGCATAAAGGGTTTGCTAGGCATTATTTAATTAAGTTCCAACTTGTAGTTTATTGTATAGAATACAGTGAACTATTAATTATTGAAATAGTCCGTTGCGCTTACCATCATTTAAAGAGGGAGTTATGAATAATCGATTACTGTGTACAGTCTTAATGTGTCTGCCGGCGTTTGCCGGTAGCGCAGAAACAAAAGTATTTGAACACACACTGACCAATGGTCTAAAGGTTCTGGTAAAAGAAGATCATCGCTCACCGGTTGCCGTGTCTCAAGTATGGTACAAAGTGGGTTCCAGTTACGAACCTGGTGGTATTACCGGAATCTCGCACATGCTGGAACACATGATGTTTAAAGGCACAGACAAACACCCAGCAGGTGAATTTTCGCGCATTATTTCAGAAAACGGGGGTGATGAGAATGCCTTTACCGGCCAGGATTACACGGCTTATTTTCAAACCATGGAAGCGTCAAGACTGGCAGTAAGTTTTGAACTGGAAGCCGATAGAATGCGTAATTTGCATCTGCTGCCCGAAGAATTAAAAAAAGAACTACAAGTAGTCACTGAAGAGCGCAGAATGCGGACGGACGACAATCCGCAAGCAAAAATGCAGGAACAGTTTATGACTATGGCTTATTCCAATAGCCCGTATCAGCATCCTGTTATCGGTTGGCCGGCGGATATTGCCAATTACACCGTTGAAGACCTGCAAGCCTGGTATCAACTTTGGTATGCACCCAATAATGCCACTTTAGTTGTCGTGGGTGATGTTCAGCCCCAAGCGGTTTTTGATTTGGCAGAAAAATATTTTAGCGCACTTAAACCCAGTGATATTAAACCGCTAAAGCCACAAACAGAAATCGAACAACTGGGTGTTCGTAAGATGACCGTTAAAGTTCCTGCAAAGCTGCCTTCTATCATAATGGCTTATAAAGTGCCGACACTAAAAACGGCTACCAATGAATCGGAAGCCTATGCACTGGAAGTATTAGCCGGTGTACTTGATGGCGGTAGCAGTGCCCGCTTGACTTCAGCATTGGTGCGCGGCAAACAAATAGCCGTTGCGGCCGGTGCCGGCTATGGATTAACGTCAAGAATGTCCGATTTATTTGAACTGGAAGCGACACCCGCTGAAGGTAAAACAGTGATTGAGTTGGAAGTTGCGTTAAAGGATGAAATTAAAAAACTTCAACAAAACCTGATTAGTACAGAAGAATTAGCGCGTATTAAAGCACAGGTTTTAGCCAGTGATATTTACCAGAAGGATTCCAATTTTTATCAGGCTATGGAAATAGGCACCCTGGAAACAGTTGGTTTAGGCTGGCAAAAAGCGGATGAGTATGTTTCTAAAATCAATCAGGTAACTGCAGAACAAGTGCGTGAGGTTGCGCGAAAATACTTAATTGAAGATCATCTCAGTATCGCTTATCTGGAACCACAAACAATCAATTTAACGGCTGAAAAAAAGGGAGCTAAATAATGCACTTACACCTCTTAAGCGACGTAAATCCGGTTAACGATAGCGTAACCCAACACCTCGAGCATAAAAAAAACAGCATCCACAAAACCATAATCAGAGCTAAATTTCTTTGTTTTTTAAGTCTTGTCTTATTGTCATTTAGCCAATTAACCAGCGCTGCTGCAAAAATTGACCATTGGCAAACTCCGCAAGGTACGCGAGTTTATTATGTGCATACCGAAGGCCTGCCCATGGTCGATATACAGGTTGTTTTTGATGCCGGTAGTGCCAGAGACGCCCAGCAGTTTGGCTTGGCGGCTTTAACAGCAGGATTACTGGATACCGGCGCAGGAAAATGGAATGCCGATGACATTGCCCAACGCTTTGAAAGCGTTGGGGCCAAGTTTAGCGCCAGCAGTTCCATTGATACTGCCACCGTATCGTTACGCACTTTGACGGATAAACCTTTATTCGATAAAGCCTTGGAAACCATGCAAGTTATCTTGACCCAACCGGTTTTTAACGAGGCTGATTTTAAGCGAGAAAAAAACCGTACCCTGGCCGGTTTAAAACAACAGGAAGAATCACCTGGAGCATTGGCCAGCATCGCTTTCTATGATGTCCTTTATGGCAAGCACCCTTACGCCCATCCTGAATCCGGTGTTATTAAGACAGTAACCAGCCTTAAAAACACTGATCTAAAGCATTTTTATCAAAAATTTTATGTTCCTGAAAATGCAATAGTTGTCATTGTCGGGGATTTATCCAAACTGCAAGCAGAACAAACCGCAGAAAAGTTGCTGGCCGGATTACCTGCCGGAAAAAAACCGGACGCTTTACCGGATGTTGCAATGCCACTGAAATCGACACAGCAACATATTGAGTTTCCATCAACACAAACCCATGTTTTGGTGGGACTGCCTGGTACCTATCGTAAAGATCCCGATTATTTTAATCTATATGTGGGCAACCACATATTGGGCGGCAGTGGCCTGGTTTCCAAACTCTTTAATGAAGTACGCGAAAAGCGCGGCTTGGCTTATAGCGCATCCAGTGCTTTTATCCCCATGTTGAAACCGGGGCCTTTTTTGGTTAGCTTACAAACCCGTAATGATCAAACCACCCAAGCTTTGCAAGTACTCAATCAAACCTTGGCCGATTTTATTACCAAAGGCCCGAGTGAAGCCGAGCTGATTGCCGCAAAGAAAAACATTACTGGTGGTTTTGCCATGCGTTTTGATACCAATAAAGAACTGGCCAGCTATGTTGCCATGATTGGTTTTTATGAAATGCCCCTGGATTATTTGGATACCTTTCAACAAAAAACAGAAGCAGTAACTGTTGCCTCAATAACCGATGCCTTTAAACGTCGTGTTAATCTGCAATTACTACAAACCATAACAGTCGGCAAGGCAGAAGAAAAAAGTGTCAAATAAACTCAGAATTATAGGTGGTGACTGGCGCAGTCGCTGTATCACTTTTATCGATACGCCAGGATTAAGACCAACACCCGTAAGAGTTCGCGAAACCGTATTTAATTGGCTACGCAATGATATTATTGGTAGCCGCTGCCTGGATTTATATGCCGGGAGCGGCGCCTTGGGCTTTGAAGCAGCTTCCAGAGGGGCCAAGTCAGTCATTCAGATTGAAAATAATGCCTTAGCCTGTAAGGCCTTAAAAGACAACAGTATCCAACTTGCTGCCGAGCAGATAAAAGTCGTTCAATCCGATGTGTTACGTTATCTATCCGGCGAGACTGGCGTTTTTGATGTCGTCTTTATTGACCCGCCTTTTGCTATGGAACTCGCCATCCAAACCTGTCAATGGTTGGAAGAAAAAGGCTGGTTAAGTCAGCATGCAAAAATTTATGTTGAAACGGAAAGTACGCTAAAGCTTGAAGGACTACCCAAAAATTGGCAGCTACTGAAAAGTAAAGTGGCAGGAGAAGTGGGCTATCATTTGTTTGAAAGATTGGGATAAATAGTCTTGTCCATCAGCAATTCTATTCATAAGAGTTGCTGTATTTCCGGACAATAATTATGGCTTATTTTCAGATAATCAAACAAGTAACGACAAAATAACTTCTTCTTGACGCTAAATTTTACATCCGCTTTTGATGATTACAACAGTGAATTATTACGGCATCAACTTTCAGCAAAAAACGTATCGTTTAAAATTAACCTGACCATTATTGATTACTAAGTGTCAGGTTAAATTTACGCTATCAATTTTTATTCCGGATGACTTCTAAATTCGGCAAAATACCCTGAATGCTGTCGGCTAGTAAAATTTACCGACTAAACACCATTGGGATATGCGTAACTGTAATGCTTACGCAATGGCTTGATTACTTCCCATTGACTATCCAATCCCGCGTGGAATGATACCAAATCACCCGGTAGAATTCTTACCGGCTCGCCTCCAGCAGGTGTCACCAAAATTTCGCCTTCCAATATATAAGCGCATTCAGTTTCATCAAAATCGATTGGAAAGGTTGAAATTTCTTTTTCCCATATTTCCCAGTTGGATACACCCAGTTCATTTAAACGCTCATCACTAGGATTATGTTCTATGGTAATTTTACTCATGTTCTTCCTAAAAAATTAATATTGTTAAAGTGTTAAGTTGATATCCGGAAATTAATAGTCCTAAATGCCACAGGTTTTTTGTTCATTTTTAACGACTGCATAGATACATGAGCAACTGTCGGGTTATCAAAAATAGGCACATAACGGACTATGTAATTATTTTGACACCCCGGTAAATGAATAAAAACCCCAGCGATGTGGATATATTCTTCACAGGAAATCGCCCAAGTTGGCAATTTTAGCATCCTATCCAACTTTGTACCATTGAGTATCATGGCTGCCACCTACCGGGCACGATAACTGTGATATCACCAAATTAAAAGCAGCACAATTTATAAAGCTAATACTACTAACAGAATGCCCAAGCGATTTATGGCTATTGTGCAATAACAAGTCTGAATCAACAGTCCCATAGAGTTTATGAAAAAAACCTACAATTATTGTAATAATGCTCAACTATAATTGGCTATAGTAATTTTAAGGAAAACGATATACCGCGATGAATCCAAATACCATCAAAGAACTTTTGCTTTACAATCTCGCATTAAACTACACAACACTGATAATTTGGTTTAGCGTCTTCAGCCTTGCCCACGACTGGTTGTATCGCCTCCATAGCCGCTGGTTTAACATCTCGACTGAAACCTTTGATGCGCTCCACTATGCCAGTATGGCCCTTTACAAAATTGGGATTATCCTGCTGAATATAGCACCGCTTGTCGCACTCTGGTTGGTGTTTTAAAAAAACTCTCGCTCCAATTGTACAGAGCTCCAGACGGCTTCGCCGGTCAAGTCAACCTAAACGAATCATTATAATTCCCTTTAGGCTGACTCCGTTTGAGTATCTAAATTTTTCCATCCAGGCCCATCTGGAAATATTTATGGATAATTTTATCCTGATTTTCCAGCAACCAATCGATCCCCGGTTGATTGTTCATGGCCTTATGGATAGCGGTTGACATGGCTTTACGGTGAATATCGAAAAGGATTCTATGATCCAGATTATCATCAGTCGCTACACTGGGATTTAGCCAGACCGAGACGATAATACCTAAATCGTTGGCCTTTTCTTTAGGAATATCTCCGGCACGGACGGCATCCAAAACACCATTGGCAATTGCAGCTTGTACCGTGCCCATTAAAATGTTCGTGTAGCGGCTATTTTTAACAGTGACTTTACTAACCATCAAGGTTACCGGCCTGACCTGAATATCGGTATTTAAAATGGCAAATACCCGTGTATGACCACTAACTTGACCTGCCGTCATGGTGGCAATTGCTGTGCCCACAGGCCCGTCAAGCGCCCCAATAATAATTTCAGGTTCGGCTGCTGTTCCGGGTGGCCCACCAGCAACCAACGCTTCTCCTGTGCGCATAATAATTCTCTCGTTCATTAATTTTTCCTCTTAAAGTAATAATGGTTTGACTCAAATATATAATGCCATCGTGTAAGATGACAATACTATATTACAACCTGATGCTCTGATGATTTTTCACTGATGTTACACAGGCCTTAACTTTTGTTATTTAGTATAAGCTATCTGATTGGCTTTAATCACGGTGCGATTAAAATTTTTCGAACCGGGAAATAGTTTCTGCCTGCATACCACGACATCCTATCTTATCGATTTTATGCGCTGCATACAGGTAAATATATTGGAATGAGAGAATTTTATTTTTGATATTTTATTATCGATTTAAAAACCAAAACACTGACTTTGGTAAAATCAAGATTTTCACCTGCTTACCAATTACCATGTCTGCCATGATCTTCAATAAATTTACTGGCTCCTGTTACTTCGCTGGTTATTTCAAAGCAAAACATTGCATTATGATCATTGGTTGACTCAAATTGATCAACCTCAACTTCAAATTCAGTCGCTTCATTGATTAAATCACCTGCCTCATCATATTCGGCATTAACCCCATAGCAATCACCATAAACACCCATAATAAGGTTGTCATATACAGTTAAATATCGATCATCCTCTGACAGATAATCCTTATCAGGCGTCCATAAAGCAAATGGGGCCTCGTGCAGTTTCGCAAAGTTTTTGGCTATTACTATTTTTTGACTATCATTATTCATTTTTTTTTTACCGTTAAATATTTATAAATGGACAAGTACCGTCAGGCTTTTATTTTGAGCCTGACTCTTTTAATTTTGTGATCACTGCTTGTGGTTCTTGACCAATCATTGTCAGCAGTTGTGACAGATCTCCAGAAGCTTGTACTACCAATTGTGGCCCCTGTATTTTTTCTTGTGTCCAGTCTACTATTTCACCTGAACCCCAAGACACTCCTGATGCGAGTATAAACACCAGTATGCTGGGTGTCATACCTTTGGCCAAACCACGCTTTTCCAGATAACCCTGTAGATATCTGGCTGCTATAAAGAACACAAGGGTAGAGATAATAAGGTTCCAAAAGGAGGGTAGCGTAAACATAAGCAGATTTTCTCTTGAGTTTAATTGAGAAGTTATTTTTCAATGGCCTTATTAAATACTGTATCAAGCATTAAGGCGATTTCCTGCGAAGAACATACCCAATTCGCTGGTCTTTTTATTTATTTTCTGCGTTGTCAAAATAGTTACGTAGCCAGCTACGCGACTATTTTTCCGCCTCGGTAACTGCTTCTGCGTTGCTCTAGCTCCTGCATCCTTGCAGTCGTTGAAAATAAACAAAAATCCTGCGCCACTTGGGTATACTAATTTTTGGATATTGCCTAAAAATTGATCTTGCCAGTACTTAACAAATATGTGTGGTTGTTGATTGAGTCAATTACTCCCCAAATAGTACCGACTTGCATCACAAGCCAAACCAAAACCCACGCTGGATAAACGGTTCCCATCGGAAATTTCGGCCATTGGAAATAATCGACGGGTGATTTGTTGAATGATCGGAATGGCTGTACCACCGCCGGTAAGTATAACGAGAGCAACCTCATCTGTTTTAACACCCGCCATCACCACACATTCATTAATGATTTCCTGAAGATTCTCGATGCTCGCACAGAGACTCTCTTCAAATTGTGTCCGATTACTATACACTTGCAAACCTGCTTCAATAAAAGCCAGATCAGCAATTGCTTGCTCGTTTGAGCTAAGCTGAATCTTGGTTTCTTCAATGAGAGACATCAATATGTGCCCCTGTTCTTCCTCAACAATTGATAACAGCCTGTTGGTAAGGGCTTTGTCGGTTGACTGGCTGATTAACGCGCTTAAATCCCTTTTATATTTTCGCGTATACATGTATTGAATTTTACTCAACTCTGACAAATCAAAAAAAGGTGTTATTGGAAAAGTCAGACCTTTTGAACCCCATAAAGAACCCATGCCCAATAATGGCATAAAAGATTTCAGGCTCAATGCCCGATCAAAATCATTACCACCAATCCTTACTCCGGCATTAGCCAAAATATCCTCTTGGCGCTCAGGCTTTTTGATATAACGCCCGGATAAACGCATTATCGTAAAGTCCGAGGTACCCCCACCAATATCCATAACAATAGCTAAGCGCTCTTTATCGCCCATCGTTAATTCATGAGCGAATGCAGCGGCAATTGGCTCATATTGAAAGCGAATATTTTTAAAACCGGCCGATGTAAATATGGCTTCAAGTTGACCTTCTGCCTCCTTATCCGCCTTATCATTGCCATTGACAAAATGAACGGGTCTTCCTGCAACAACGTTACTGATTTCTCTGCCTGCAAATAACTCGGCTTTATTTTTTATATCCTCAATAAAATAGCCGATAATGGACTCAAATTTTGTTTTTCTTCCGCCGATGATAGTTCCTTCATTCATTAAAGAAGTTCCAAGCACCCGCTTAAAACTTCTCATGAAGCGGCCATCTTCTCTTGCGACATAGGCGTTGATTGCTTTGCGGCCAAAAAGAACACTGTTAGTTTCTGCCGGAAAAAAAATTGTCGACGGTATCGTTAAATGTTCTTCCTCTACTGGAACCAGTGTTATTGGATGATGACTACCAGTAGCAATGGCAACTGTTGTGTTAGACGTTCCAAAATCGATTCCACAGGCAATTTCATTGTTGCCATGCATTTTTCGTGTAGTCATACCAAGTTTTATTGTAAATAGAGCCACTGATATTTATGATCAGTAATCCGGGGTTGGGCTAAACCGGGAATTACCACGGCAATATATTTTCCCGTCTGATAACGGCCAGGATAATCCAAAGCTCAAAATGAGCAGAACACTAAGAAATTTTTTACAACGCCAATTTACTCGCCAACAAATCAAAATCAGCGCTTTCCAACCAAGGCAACATACCCAGCAAAGGAACGTCCAAAGCGGTTACAATGGTGTCTATGTTTTCATTAAGCTTTAACATGTGAGGGTCTACACATACGGCAATCCACCCAGCACAGGGCACACCCGAGTGTTGTATTGCTAAATAAGTTAATTTTGCATGATTGATACAACCCAATTTGATGCCAACCACCAGTATAATCGGCAATGCAAGCGCTTTTGCCAAATCGCTAATATCTTCGTGATCATTCAACGGCGCATACCAACCTCCGGCACCTTCGACCACTACGATTTCAACTAATTCTTTCAGAACAGTAAAATACTCGACAATACTGGCCAGCTTGACAGGATTAGTTGTGCCTGCAATATGCGGCGAAACAGGTAATTCGTATGCGTAGGGATTGATCAAGTCATAGTCAATCTTGAATGATGCATTTTCCTGTATCAACAAGGCATCTTCATTTTTCAATTTTCCATTCTGCATAGAGCAACCTGCTGCGACTGGTTTCATACCAACAACGGTTTTTCCTTGCTGCTTAAAATAACGCATCAGCGCAATAGTCGCCCAGGTTTTTCCGGCATTGGTATCGGTACCGGTTATAAAATAGCCTTGTTCCATAATGTTACACCTTGGCGATAACGCTAATAACTTCAAAAGTCGCTGAAATCTGACCACTGACTTTATATTTTTCGTAAGCTAAAATCATCTGCTGCATTGCTGTTTTTGTGGTTATTTTTTTATTGCGACCGGCAATCACGTGCTGTGCGCCCAAGCATTTTAACTCTTGCATTAACATCCAAACAGAATCATAAGGAGATATATAAAGCTTACTTTTAAACTGACTATTTTTAAATCCCGCTTGCTGAAGAAACAGCTTTAACTGTGCTTCGCTGTAAAAAGTATTAACGTGATTGTAGTTATCAACAGTAGCCCACGCACTTTTCAGCTCCTGTAGTGTTTGTGGGCCAAATGTCGAAAAAACAAGCTGACCTTCCGGTTTTAATACCCGTTTAATATCAGTAAAAACTACCTCCAAATTTCGACACCATTGCAAGGCAAGGTTTGAATAAACACCATCAATACTTTTCTCGGCAAGAGGCAAGTGCTCTGCATCTGCACAGATATAGTTAACGCGGTATTTATCAGACAACTTGCCTTGCGTTGTTTGCAACATCGATAAAGCAATATCCAGAGCAATAACAGTTTCATAGTTCGAATGTACTAATAACTCACCGGTTAAAAACCCCGTACCGCACCCCAAGTCCAACAAGGTATCAGTCAGCTTGGTTGCATCAATGGCATGGAGTAATTCTCTACCTACGGTACGCTGCAATCCGGCGACACTGTCATAAGTTAATGAAGCGGCTGAAAATGATTGTTTAATTCTGACTTTATCCAGGATCATTATGCCTATCCAAAAAACAGGAAATAATGGTTAATACCTCTTCGGGATGTGACAAAAACGGGACATGCCCTGCTCTATCAATGATATTAATTGCTATTTTAGGCGCTAACGCTTGCATATTTTGACCTACACTGATGGGTACTAACGTATCCCTGCCACCTAATATCACAGAAACCGGCACCGTTATGTCAGATAAAGCTTGCCGTAAATCGGCATGTTTTAATATCTGCAAACCACCTTGCAAAGTTTCTTTATCAGGTGCATTGCACTCCATGACTGCTGATTTAAGCGCTTTCAACAAGATTTTGTAATCCGGTAAGTTACTCACTTGCAGGGATAAAAAGCGTAGCAAAGTCGCTTGACAACTTTCATTCAACTGCCCGGCAAAGGCCTCTAACAAACTAACATTCATGCCCGACCACTGCCCTGTTTGGGTAAACAAAGGATTTCCTGCCAATAAAACCAGAGAATTAACACGCTCGGGAAAACGGTTGGCTATATCCAGCACTACCGTCGTACCCAACGACCAACCCAACCAACAACTACTTTCATCAGATACGGCATTAACCAGCGCTTCACTGATCTGCTCCAGTGCAAATGAATCAATATTTTCACTGTATCCATGCCCCGGCAAATCAACGCAGGTCACTTGATAATTTTTTGCTAACTGTTGGGCAAAATGTCGCCAAATGCCACTATGCATAGCCCAGCCATGAACCAGCACCACGGGTTTGCCTTTACCAAAAGTTTGTTGATGAATTTTAGTCATTCGTTTTTGCACAAAAATAGTGAACCATTTGGCTCATAAAACGATGTCGGTCGAGGATTGCAAACCCCAACCAGTACGTTTAAAAACGTCAATGACTTTCAAAATACGGCTCATGGATTTCCAAGCTTCGTCACGCTTTAGCTTTAAATTATCAACTTGGCAATGAAAAACCCCTGTTCTTCTTCGTACCCTTCGTGTCTCGGCAACTGCTCCTGCGTCTCTTAAGGAGCCTACTATTGGTGCTCTAGTTCCTGCATCCATGCAGTCATTCATGGTGAAAAGTTTTTGGCTTATTTTCACTTTCTCGTTGCCTTAACCAACGTATCCAGCAACTGGTCAACCTGACATTCTTCATGCAATGCCGAAAACGTTACCCGTAAGCGCGCACTCCCTTTTGGCACTGTGGGCGGTCTGATTGCACTGACTAAAAAACCGGCATTCAACAAGTCATTACTGATATCTACAGCTCGTTGACTCGCGCCAATGATAATCGGTTGGATTGCGGAAGTGATATGGTCTTTACTTTTAGCATCAAGAGGATTTACCAAAGACAAACCTGCCTGCCCTGCCCCCAGCCTAAAACGATCCGCCAGCTTTTTAAGCTTATCTCTGCGCCAATTATCTGCAATAACGATTTTTAAACTGGCCCGCGTAGCTTCTGCGACTGCTGCAGGTAATGCCGTGGTATAAATATAGGTACGGGCTTTCTGGATCAAGGTTTCAATTAATGCGTCAGAACCCGCTATGAATGCGCCAAAAGTGCCAAAGCCTTTACCCAGCGTCCCCATTAACACGGGTACATCTTTCTGGTTAAGCCCGTAATATTCCAAAAGCCCACCACCATGTTCACCGATTACGCCCAGTCCATGCGCATCATCAACCATTAACCACGCAGCACTGGCTTTTGCGGTGACAGATAATGCTGTCAAGGGCGCAAAATCACCGTCCATACTGAATACGCCATCAGTAACGATCAATTTATTACCTGTTGATTTTTTAAGCTGAATCGTAAGATTTTCAACATCCGCATGGGCATAGCGTTTAAACCTTGCACCCGAGATCAAACCACCATCCAGCAAAGAAGCATGATTTAAACGATCTTCAAACACCGCATCACTTCGGCCTAACAACGCCGACATTACGCCCATATTGGCCATGTAACCGGTAGAAAACAATAAGGCCCGATCACGACCGGTGAAGGCCGCCAACTCTTCTTCAAGTGCGTGATGAGCGGCACTATGCCCACAGATTAAATGTGCGGAACCACTGCCAACGCCGTAGTGATCAACGGCATTTTTAAAAGCGCTAACTACCTCAGGATGATTTGCCAGACCTAAATAATCATTACTGCAAAAATTGACGACATTGCGGCCGTCGATTTGAAGATTAACACCTTGAGGCGAAGCGATAATGCGTCGGGAACGATACAAACCTGCGTCAGCAATAGCTTCCAGATTACCCGGTAACTGTGAAAATGCAATTGTCATCAGGCGTAACTTGAACCGCCTGAATAAATACCCAAGCGGTCAAATAACGCCAAATCGTGGTTAGTCATTGGATTGTCGGTTGTCAATAATTTATCACCGTAAAAAATAGAATTTGCACCCGCAAAAAAACATAAAGCCTGCATTTCATCGCTCATTTTGCTGCGACCCGCTGACAAACGCACCCGTGATTTGGGCATCATAATTCTGGCAACCGCCAATGTTCTGATAAAAACAAGTGGATCCAAAACTTCCGTACCCATTAACGGCGTACCTTCAACCTGAACCAACATATTAACCGGCACACTTTCAGGGTGCTTGGGCATGTTGGCCAACTGGATTAACAAATTAGAGCGATCAACATCACTTTCACCCATACCAACAATACCACCACAACACACGTTAATACCGGCATCTCTAACCCGCGCCAAAGTATCCAGACGATCCTGATAGGTTCTTGTCGTAATGACTTCAGAATAATACTCTTCAGAAGTATCCAGATTATGATTGTAATAATCCAAACCACCTTCTTTTAACCGGAGTGTTTGGGCATCGGTCAGCATTCCCAAGGTAACACAGGTTTCCATGCCCAGTGCTTTGACACCCTGAACCATCTCTATCACCCGTTCAACATCTTTGTCTTTTGGTTTACGCCAGGCCGCGCCCATACAAAAACGTGAAGCACCTTGATCCTTGGCTTGCTTGGCGGCTTTTAAAACGGCATCAACCGGCATTAGTGCCTCGGGCGTTAAACCTGAATCATAACGCGCACTTTGCGGACAATAACCACAATCTTCTGAACACGAACCGGTTTTAATACTCAATAAGCTACTAATTTGAACTTCATTAGGATCAAAATGCTCTCTATGGACGATTTGAGCCTGAAAAAGCAAATCATTAAAAGGCAAAGCATAAAGTGCTTGCACTTCATCCAGTTGCCAATCATGACGAATGGCCAGTGAAACGTGACGGTTAATGGCGGGGTTTTCAGGCATTCGGTTATCTCCGGCTACAGTAATAAATTATGAGTAACAAGCAATGACATCACTCGTCAACCTGTTGAAATGAAAAGTGTACACAACTGGATTAATATTATACAGGATTACCTACTTCCGCCTACCTGCATCTTGTGTGGCAATACCGGATCAAATGGCCTCGATTTATGTAATTCGTGTTACCAGCGCTTACTTAGAAATAATCAGTGCTGTTATCGATGTGCAGAAATTTTTGAAACGCCAATAACTTCGCCTGTGCTTTGTGGACGCTGTCTAAGTTCAAATCCAGCCTTTGATGAAACTTACGCACCCTTTATCTATCAAGGCGAAATGCGTCACCTGATTACCTCATTAAAGTTTGGTGCACACTACAAAAACGCACGTTTACTGGGCCTGTTACTGGCTGAACACCTGAAACAAACAACGCAAAGACCTGATTTAATACTACCTGTTCCACTGCATAAAATCCGTTACCAACAACGGGGCTTTAACCAGGCTATCGAAATTGCGAAAACAGTTGCCAAAGAATTAAAAATTCCTTTAGACCTGAATAGCTGCATCAAACATCGTGACACGCCACATCAAACCGCTTTAACTGCAAAACAACGCCGTAAAAACATCAAAAATGCTTTCTCCATTATCAATCCTATTCATGCCCAACATATCGCCATCCTTGATGACGTAATGACTACCGGATCAACTGCCCATGAGTTGGCTTATCTATTAAAAAAAGCAGGAGTCGATCAGGTGGATGTTTGGGTGTGCGCTCGAGCTTGATTTAGAGTAGAAATTAATAACTACTTCTTATTTTTTGAGCTAAAAATACTGACAAAATAAGCACTACTATTGTTAGTCAAAATGTTTGATTGTCGGGCTTTCAAGATATATTTAAATAACCTGATTAAGCATTGCATAAATTCTGGCAATTGCCCCCTGATTCTGACGCACAAATAGTAATCCTTTTTCGGCTAATGCCGCTCTGTACGCTGGCTGCTCATATAATGCCAACATGGCATTGACAACATCCTCTTTATTTTGGCATTGAATGGCAGCCTTACCACTTAATACTCCGCGTACTATCTCTTTAAAATTGGTCATATAAGGGCCAAACATTACAGGAATGCCCACAGCAGAGGCCTCCAGAATATTATGACCGCCGGTAGGCACCATGCTACCGCCGACAAAAGCAACATCTGCAGCCGCATACAGAATTTTTAATTCACCCATGGTATCAGCCAGATAAACATCAGTTTCTGTATTTATGATGTTACCTGACGTGCGCATGACTACCGCTAGTTGTAATTGTTCACACAGCTTTTCAACATCAGCAAAACGTTCGGGATGTCTTGGCGCTATCACCAGTAATAATTCAGGAATTTTTTGCTTGATTTCTTTATAAATCTCCAAAAACAAAGCTTCCTCGTCTTTATGGGTACTGGCAATCAACCAAACAAATCGTCCACCAAACAAATCGTTTTTTACCTGTAAACCCTGAATAATAATTGATTGTGGAATTTCAACATCAAATTTTATATTGCCTAACATGCTAACTTTATCACTGTCCGCACCAATAGCAATAAACCGGCTTGCATCATCTATTGTTTGTGTTGCAATACCTTTAACCTGAGCTAAAGCCGAATGAACCAACGAGGGGATTTTTTGATAACCACGAGATGACTTTTCTGATAATCGGGCATTAATAATATATAAGGGGATATTATTTTTGCCGCAAGACATAAATAGATTTGGCCAGATTTCCGTTTCCATAATAACCGCCAACTTAGGCTTAAAACAGCGTATAAACCGATTGACTGCGCCAGGGATGTCATAAGGAAGGTAAACATGTGCCACTGTTTCCTGCATTACCTCAGTAACCCGAGCAGATCCTGTCGGTGTAGTGGTGGTAATTAACAACTTGACATCTGGATGTTGCCTTTGTATATGTCGAACCAGGGGGAATAAAGCCTCAGCTTCGCCTACGGAGACAGCGTGAAACCAGATAACATCTTGAGGGAATTTTTTATTATATAAAGCAAAGCGTTCACGCCATCGACATCGATAGGCAGGTGCTTTTATACCACGCCAGAGCAGACGTAAAAGTATGAAGGGAATTAACAGGTAAAAAAAACAAGAATAAATAATTCGCATGGTAAAAAGGTGTAGACATCAGATTAAAAACCAACACCTACACCTTTCGCTTTACATTTTTAAAAACTATGATTCAGCAACAACTTTTATACTCAGTGTTACGATAACATCAGAATGTAAATTAATATCAATATCATAATCACCAATAAGGCGAATCGCTCCATGCGGCAAACGAATTTGATGTTTTCCGACAGCAATACCTGCTGCAGTAATAGCATCAGCAATATTATTAGTCCCTATGGAACCAAATAATCTGCCTTCGTCACCCGCTTTATGGGCAATTACAACTTGCAGCTTGCCTAATTCATTACCTAATTTTTGAGCAGCACTCAGCTTTTCAGCAGCGGCTTTTTCAAGATCGGCACGACGTGCTTCAAATTCGGCAATTTTCTTAACTGTTGCAGGAACAGCTTTACCTTGTGGAACAAGATAGTTTCTTCCGTAACCTGATTTAATAGTGACTTTGTCACCCAAGCTACCCAAGTTTGCTATCTTTTCAAGAAGAATGACTTCCATCTTTAAATCCTTACCTTTCGGTTTTTAACCAATTATTTATACGCCGTCAGGCGTGTGTGTATTCTATTTTCTTTTTCGTAAGTTCAACCACGGGTCACTCAAACCAATCAAGGCAACAAGCAACATGATATGAGGTATTAGAAACAACGTTATATAGAGCATAGGCACCATATACCGGCCTAGCTTCATCTTTGAAAACACGGTATGTAATACAGCGGTTCCACTGACTGTGTATAACACAAAAAGCAGGATACTGACATTCCATGCTATTTCAGATATTGCTCCAGAGCTGGCTAATGCAATGACTATAACCGCAACACTGCCTATTGACAGCCTTGGCTTGGTTTCCAAAGACAAAAACTCTTCCTTGAAACCACCTGGATTATAGAGATTTGCCTGCCACCATCGACCTAAAAACAAGCCAAACAGCAAGCCAAATACTGAACCGGCAGCAACCACTCCAGTCATGTAATGCACAAGAATATCAATTGTACGTTGAATATCTGTAACGGGTGCATCGGCCGGGATCATTTGCGAAAGAACGGCTTTCCACATCAACGCTGGATCTGCGGCAGTAAGGTAAAAACCTATAACACCAACTATGCCAATCAATATCGCAATTTCAACCGCCAGAGATAAATACTGCCCTTCTCTCAAGACGATTGAAATTAACCAAACCGGCAACCATAGAACCATTACATAAAGCAAAGCAAACTGATAGTTACCTAGTACCAGAAACCCTAATAATCCGGCTGCCACACTTGAGCATGCCAAAACATAGAAGCCTTCGAATGCACCTCGTCTTAAGGTAACGAGAGCAACAGTGGCTGAACTTACAACACTTACAGGGGGCATCATTAGTGACAATAAGGCGAGAGAAGAAGCGACTAACATAGCCTGCATTCTGCCACGCATAATATATTTCGCTAAAAAATTCACAGCCCCTCCGATATGATGTTATTTGTGTGCGTCGCAGAACGGCAGCAAGGCAATAAAACGAGCACGTTTAATTGCAACACATAGCTGTCTTTGATACTTGGCGCTGGTTCCTGTAATTCGGCTAGGAACAATTTTGCCGGTTTCAGTAATATAATCACTTAATAAATCCAGATCTTTATAATCAATCTGTGTTCCGCCTTCTGAACTAAATCGGCAGAATTTTTTGCGTCTAATGTTACGTGCCATGATAATTTCCGTAATCCAATAAGTTAAAAGTGTTATTCAGGAGCTGTTTCGTCAGCATCAGCCTCATCAGAATCGTCATCTTCTGAAGCTTCGTCTTCAATATCGCCTGCTACAGGAACTGCAACTGCTTCTCTGGCAGCGGCATCTTTAGCTCTTGATTCAGCTGCTTTATTTTCTTCCGCTGTTGATGTGGCAATAGTAGAAGTTTCAGTGACGGCTGCTTTTTGCAATAAAGTCATACTACGCAAAATAGCATCATTGAAACGAAAGCCACTTTCTAATTCTTCCAGCGTAGCCTGATCACACTCAACATTCATCAGCACATAATGGGCTTTATGAATTTTTTTAATTGGATAAGCCAGATGTCTACGACCCCAGTCTTCCAAACGGTGAATAGTACCGGATGTAGCTTCAATGGTTGACTTATAACGTTCAATCATTGCTGGAACCTGAGCGCTTTGGTCAGGATGGACTAAAAAGACAATTTCATAATGTCGCATTATTTTTCCTTTCGGTTAAGCCTCCCCTCTCTGTCTTAAAAAGAAGGTAAAGCAAGGAGGAGCGGAATGCTCCGTACAGCCCAGCATTATAAAGCTTTTTTCTGTTATTGGAAAATACTATTACTCGATAAGCTAACTAATAAGAAAATCCTGCCTGTCTAAAAACCTAAAAACTAATTTTTACTACCTGTTTTGTCATACTAACCACCATAATTAATTGGCTGGTAGTCACTAACAATACTTCGGATAGTTTACGCAGCGATAGCCCCATAGTTACAGAGGGCTGCAAAGCCTTGGCTAGATTTTATGGCAGTAAAGTCGATCCCTAAGTGGCAAGAAAACCTTTCCAATAAATGCGCATTGAATTTACGGGTCTTCCAACTGGCGATAGAAATGACGTTGCGGCCCGCACCTTCCAAAGCTTGCTGCCGGTCTTCCAGACGCAGCAGATTCAGTGCGGCCAGTGAAGCATTGAAATGGAAGTCCAGCTTTGCTTCGGAAGTCCCTTGGCAATCGCATAGTCCAGTGTATTGCTTGGCATCGCGGAACACGAATTCAATCTGAAATCTTGCCTTGTAATAGCGCAGAATGTCCATGGTGGCACAGTCAATGTCAGTGCAGAATAATAATGCGGTATAGGTTTTGCCTTTTTCTTCCCGCACGATATAGACAATCCGCAGATTACGTTTGAACGTCGGCGAATTGACGATAGCGGTATAGACGTGCTGGCCATCGATTTCTCCGGCCAGTTCAAAGCGTGATAAATCATCAAAACACACTTTGCCTGCAAACTTGCGAGGTCGACCTTTGGCTTTTTGTTCACCGGTATATAACCAGCGCAGATCGGCATCATGCCGTAACTTACTGGTCACGTGCAAGCCATGTTCTACCACGCCATTAATAAACTTGGTCTTGGCGTAAAAGCTGTCGGCGACCAGATAACGGATTTTCCCCAACAGTCCCTTGGTATCCCGTTTGACGTGATCAAGGTAGCTATCTACCCGGGTGATCCGGGTTTCTTTGGGCGTTTTCTCGGCTTTGCTCTTCGGGGTCTTCTCGACATCTTGAGCCACCTTGGTTTCGCTATTTACGGTCGACTCTTTGACGACTTCAGCTACCTTCGGTGCTTTGGGCAAAGCGGGCGTTTGATAAGCCGACAGCGTATAGGCTGTGTTGTGTGTCACATCCACCAAGGCCAGCAGTGAAATTTCCAGTCCGCGTTCCGCTTGTCCCTGTGAACCGTTCCAAAACCAGTCCAGGCCGTAACTGCTGCGACCGCTTCTGGGTAAAAAGCTGGCATCAATTGCTGATATCCATTCACCCCTATTCGTTAAATCTTTAAATCTTTCAAGCTCAGCAAATTGAAGGTAACAAAATCGAACGAGCGACGAAACCATCTCGAAAAGGTTTTTTCATTCAGAGCACTATAACGGCCAAGGTTTCGGAAATTTACCCGTCCCGGCAGATAAGTCAGGGTTGTTAGCAAGATGAACATAAACTTACGCTGCGGTTTTGCTACACTGGACATTTGCTGAAAAATGGGTTCTATTAAGTTCATGGAGGCCTTTGGCGTGTTGAGTTGTTATCGTCGTTGATTACAACTTCACATACTGAAGGCTTCCAGACTATTTTTTAATCAAATCAAAACTGTCTGAAGTATTGCACTAAAATATTTAAATATAAAGCACTGCCATACGTCGCCAATAATAACCACTATGTGCCCTATCATCCCAAACCACTAACTGATGATTAATACTTTTTTGCCATAATGTTGAACTTAACTGTTCATTATTCTGCAAAAACGGATCTTCTTTACCAATAACCAGAGTGATATCCATTTCCCTTAATTTGCCCAAGCGCCACGAACATTCCAGATTAGGCAAAAAATGACTGGGCGTATGAAAATAAATATCTTCGTTATAAAAACCATCAAAAAGATCGTTAAAAAACTCTACATTCAGCGTAAGATCATAGCGACCAGAAAAGGCAACCAATTTTTGAAAAAACTGAGGATACCGAAAAACGATATTAGCGGCATGAAAGGCACCCAGACTTAAGCCATGAGAAATCACACAATCATGCGGATTCTTGCTGTGCATAAAAGGTAACACTTCGTTCAAAATATATTCTTCAAAGTCTATATGCCGCTTAATACGGCCGGAAGGGTGCGCCCATTCACAGTAGAAACTTTCCGCATCAACACTATCAATACAATAAAGCTGTATCCAGCCTTGTTCTATCTTGTGCCTTAAAGACGCGACCATCCCCAAGTTTTCATACTCGTAAAATCGTCCAATGCGCGAAGGAAAAACCAATACTTTGGCGCCGGCATGACCAAATACCAGCAACTCCATATCACGCTGCAAGCCATCACTCCACCACTTGTGATATTCGCGGTTCATCATATCTCTCCAATGCTTATGTCAATTTAGTCTTCGCCAAGCGGTGCAAAAAAAGCATCGAGTTGATTAATGAGTTCGTATTCTTGCTGTACCTGATTAGAGTAGTTATGATGCCCTGCCTCCAAAATGAACAATTGTTTTTGCTCCGGCAATGCGTTGTATATTGCAAACTGTCCGGGCGGAGCAACACAAGGATCAAATTTTGCGCAGGCACAATGCATGGGTATAGTGATTCGTTTTGCTGCCAAAGCTGCATCGTAATAGCGTAAAACGTTAAGTGTCTGTTTTTTATGCGTACAATAATATTGCTGAACGCTATGTGCACTGCCATTGGAAGCAAGTCTTAATCGTAAAGGATGATGACCAAAAGAGGGTACATTAAGATGACCTCTGCTAATACGAGACTCCCACGCTAACGCCAAAGCGCCAATACCGCCGCCAAAACTAATACCCAAATAACCCAAGCGTCCTGCCAAATTTGGAAACAAGGACAACATAGCAGTAACTGCCAGCCATACATCTTCTACACACCCCCCCAGAATATAACGATCCTTTTGGTTAATGTTATGCAGGACATGCCAACAGGGTTCGGAAGAAATCGATGGTTGGGCACTGAGCCCCAAGCCACGAGAACAGGGAAACAACAAGGCCGCATCCTTAAAGGGCAAATGATAATCAGGCCCATCGCGTCCGCCATAGCCGTGTCCGACGATAAATCCACGCTTAATAACGCCAGAAGTTGGCACCATTAACCAACCTCGAACAGGAAAATTATCGGTAGAAATGTAACTGATCCCAAATACACGCCAGCCTTGACTGTCTTCACTAATAATCTTTGTCTGTGGCTGCGGATTAATAGTTAATGCTTTTTGATAGCGTTGCTGCCAAAAACTATCAAAGTCTTTCGGCTCTTTCGGCGGTTTTACCTCCAGCAACTGGTCAAGCGAATATCCATAAGTCGGGTCAAAATCATATTCAATTGTATTCATAACGCATTTATTGTTGCTTGATATTAATGTAGCCCTCAAAAATTCTGCTACTTATAACACGGTAATTACTACAGGATTATTTACACAGATGCTACGAGCTAATTAACTATCAGACACTACTGACAAGCCTTATCTTTCTTCTTTAAAATCACCTGATCAGTAATAAACCCTGAACGAACGCTGTATTTGCTCAAATTCATAGAGGTAAGGTTGTGCTACCTGGTGATTATTAACCACTACCAATAAGTCATGAGAAAAAACAGAGGTGTTATACCAGTTAAAACTGCCTTCTATAACAATTGAATCATCAATAACACAATATTTGGAATGAATCGGCGAATAAGGGACGGGGTGATCGTCTTGGCCATACACCAAACCGACTGAAATACCGGCATTTTTTAAGCGTTGTACTGCCGGTAATAACGGGCGATTAAGTTCATCTGCCATAGGTCGTGCAACACCAATCTGTCCTTGCCTGGCTAAATGTCCATTAAAAAGAACATGTACATAAACGCCTCTATTTTTGGCATGTATCAAAGCATCAACCACACTATCATGATAATCGCCCAGCAAATCGCCCATTAAAAACAAACACAACTTGATCGAATGCCGGGCACGATGAATTTCTGCCAGGATGGCGTGATGCGGTCGATAGGGTTTCCCGTTAAGCATCATCTGCCTGCCAAAGGTATAAAGCAGATTAAAATGACTTAAGGGATTAATGCCGTATTTTTGATTAACCCCACCACGCTGACTCTGAAATATATTATCAAGCAGTCGACAGACACCCTTGGAATGAAAAGTCATGCCGGATTCCCAATTAGCCCACCAGCGATCGAAGGTGATATTGAATGAACCCAGTATGCAGTCCTCATCGTTAAAAATAACAAATTTGGTATGCATATCCGGCTCAACTTCAATGAGATGATGCTGAGGTGTACAGAAGACGCCTATCAACTCAAGTCGTGCACGTTTCAATCTTGCATAGTTGTGACTATTGGTGAGAGTCATCTTGCGCCAGTCCACAATACACTGCACCAAAACTCCCTGCTGACTGGCGTGAATTAAATGGGAAACAAAATCCGAGTCATCAATGCAGTCAACACTCACTTTAATGGTACAAAGTCGACCAGGGTTTTCCCACTTGCTCCGAATCACCTTATCGATATGATCATGGATAAAACGTTTGGGATGATAAGGGTGATATTGCTGACCTTTGGTAAATTTTGGCGTCAGGTTTAAGGATTCAAAATGGTGATTATACCAATCGACGTCGCTTTGTAATTCGGCGGCATTTAATTCGTAGGTTCGATAATTATTAGTCGTTGCCCATTCGCCGGTAATCTTTCTATACTGCGGAAGTGCATCGTGCGCTTGATGATTATCCATAAAAATATAATCATTTTGAGACGGGATAGAGTGCTCGTCCCGGTGCACAACAAATGAAAACTTGATGCAATTAATCGGGCCATGATTATTGGAAAACGGTAATATATAGAAATCACGTGTGCAGCGCTTATGCCGATCCCATTGGATATCAAAAGCATCCGTATCAACAATGTAAGTTTCGCATAATCCATGGTCACGATACACTTTGAGAATAACTTTTAGATTAGCCTGAACGCCGAAGAACATATCAAATTCTATTTTCCCCCAGCGCACAGCAAATTTATCATTATAGTCATTGACTCTCTGAAAATAGCCGCCCAAATACCCATGAACGGGAGTGGCATAGTGCTCTGCTATTTGCATGTAATTACCGGGCAGAAAAGTAAATTTTTTATATTATTTTTATTCATCAGATTAATAATAGAGTTGATAACTTTACTTCGGCTCAAAGATCATGAAATAACCACAGTGATCCGAAACGCGACCGTAATCTTCTTCAGTAAATAGCACCTTTCCTGAAATAATATGTAATTGACTGGCCTTATTCATAAAAATATAGTCAATACGGTAATCATCGGCAAGGTAATGTTGCCAATGGGCGTCATTTACTTTAAATATCTTTTCAAATGCACCTTGGTCGTTAACGGCCAGAAATTGATCATCATACACATTGGCGCCAACCACCAGACTGTAGCCCTCTGATCCTGCCGTGATATTAAAGTCACCACACAGCATGGTTGCACTCACCGCTTCTGTTTGGTTATCTCGAACCCACTCACTTAGTTTGTTAAACTGCTCTGAAAAGCCGTCATCCCACCAACTCAGATGCGCCGAAAAAAAATTAATCAAGCCCATGTAAGGCACATTAACTTGTGCCATTACGACTTTTCTGGAATGGATACTGTAGGCACTATGACTGCCCGAAACATATTTTGATGCCTGTTTCAAGAGCGGATATCGGCTTAAGATAGCAACGCCTTCGCGGTATTTATCAAAACCCAAATGCGACCAATCCGTGTAAAGATGATAAGGGGAATTAAGTCGATCGTTTATTATTTTAGCTGAATTGCTGTTCCAGTCACCCTGTCCATCGTTCCAAAGCTCGGCGACTTCCTGAAAACAGACAACATCAACATCCAGATCGTTAATCGCTGTCGCTATTTGTGAAAATTTAAAATCCTGATTATCTTCCTGATAGCAGTGTAAATTAAGAATCATAACTTTTAACGGTTCATGACTAACCGAATAGTTTTTATCCTGATTATTGTCCCAAAAAACCTTATCGTCGCATTCACAGGAAATGGTGTATTGCACTCGAAAAGCATTATCTATTTTGAGCAATCCTTGCCAAATCTGAGAACCATATTGATTTGGATTTCTGGCATTGCTGCCCGATTTTTTATCCCAATAATTTCTTTTGAAATTACAGGGAGTTTTATAACTATGCTGCCAATTATCCGTTGTCCAGTGAATAGTCACTGTTTTGGCATTAACCGCATGATTTACTGATACGCTAACAGGAACGTATTTTTGCCCATCATTTAGTTTATTTACAAAGCCGATATTGAGTACTGGATGAGTGGTAACAACTTTAATTCCGGAATCGGCCTGACTGGAATAATTTAAGCCATATTTGTTATCCCAATATTCTCTGCCCTGTACCTGATAACGCAAGGCAATAGTAATATTACCCGGCAGTGACTTATCTGCTGTGCTGATAGCTGTTATTTGCGCTTGCCAGTACTCTTCATGATGACCTAAATTACTATGCCAGGTTGCCGGTAGCATATGCCAAACGCCATCTTCACCAGCCCATAGAACATCGATTTTCTTGTCATGACCCTGATTTTCTACCAGCATAAAAAAAGCCAATTTCTGGTGCAGCTCTCTTTTTTTTCTGCTGATAACATTTTCAACGTATAGCAGTTGAATCATTTTCATCGGTTATCTCCGCCACCATAAACGTGCACATCACAGATAATGCTGTCAGAACATGATTTATAGATTCTCAGAAATATTTCGATGCCAACAGATACAACCCCTTCAAGGGATTAAGGGTTATTATCTGTATAAACTTACAGCGACGTAAATTGGAAGTTTAATTTCTGAAAATCTACGTAATTATTTACTTACATATTCATTCTTGAGTATAGCTTAAAAGGTTCTCATACAGCGCCAGATACTGCTCAGCACTACGTTGCCAGGAAAAATCTTTTTTCATGGCATTAATCTGCATTTTCTTCCAGGTATCAGGAATACTATATAAAACCAATGTGCGCTTGATGGCTTCCAGCAATGCACCTGAACTGGCTTCATTGAAGACAATACCACTGGCTGTGTGATTACTTAATGATTCAGGTAAAGTATCAGTCACTGTATCGGCCAAGCCTCCAGTTTTTCTAACGATAGGTATAGTACCGTATCGTTGACTGTACATTTGATTCAAGCCGCACGGCTCAAATCGGGAAGGCATTAAGAAAATATCAGCACCAGCCTCGATAAGATGCGCCAGTGATTCATCGTAGCCGATAGTTATCGAAATTTTATCAGGATACAAATCAGCCATTTTTTGCAGCTGTTTTTCAAACTTTTTATCACCATTGCCCAATAATGCAAATTGCATATCCATAGCAATCATCTCCGGAAGACATTCCAAAATCAGATCTATGCCTTTTTGCTCTACCAGTCGACTAATTAAACCAATGAGAGGAATACGATCGTTAACCGGAAGCGCAAATCGTGTTTGTAATTCAGCTTTGTTAAGTCGTTTTTTATTAAGCGTTGCAACCGTATAATTCTGTGCTATTAAGGGATCTGTTTCAGGATTCCATTGATCAAGATCAATACCGTTAATGATGCCGCCTAAAAACTCTTTGCGATGATCCAATAGCCCTTCAAGACCATAACCAAACTCTGGCGTTTGTATTTCCAAAGCATAGGTTGGACTAACTGTAGTAATGTGATCGGCATAAACCAGACCACCTTTAATAAAAGACAACATCTCATGAAATTCCAGCCCGGCCGGATTCCATAATTGCCCTGACAAATTTAACAGGGCTGCCGTACTTGCAGGAAACAAGCCCTGATAAGCCATATTATGTATGGTAAATACGGTCGATGGCCGATCGCTTTCAAGCGATAGCAAGGCTGGAACCAAACCACTTTGCCAATCGTTACAATGAACAATATCGGGCTTCCAGCCCTGATTGGCCCTATCCATAGCCATTTCAACGGCAATGCGACAAAACAAGCCAAAGCGCTCAGCGTTGTTGGACCAAGGCTCACCCAACTCATCGACATAGGGATTACCCGGGTAGTTAAAGTATGCAGGATAATCAACCAGCCAGACAATTACATGACTATCGGGCATTCGGGTTTCAAGTATATTAATGTTTCTGTTATCAATCCGTATGGAACAAAGAAAACGGACATTTTCACTGGTTTTTAATGCTTGATAATTAGGAATAATCAGCTTTATATCTTGGGATAATTCGGCTAGCGCCTTAGGCAAGCTACCGCAAACATCCGCAAGCCCACCCGTTTTAATTAAAGGATGTGCTTCACTGGTAACAAAGAGAATTTTTTTCATCGGACTCCAAGATTACTTAAATTTAAGAGCAGGTAAAAGATACAAGGCAAACACAATCACTCTTAACCTTGTACCTTGTACCTTGTACCTAATTTATAACTTTAAGATCAAAGCTCCCAAAGGTGGCAAGTCAAGGCTGATGGAATGTGGGCAATTCATCCAGGGCGTAGGTTCTGACACCACCGCACCATTACCCACATTACTGCCATCATAATATTCGGAATCAGAATTAAAAATCTCAGTGTAAGTACCTGCTTCAGGCACACCAAGCCGATAATTTTCTCTGGGAACCGGCGTAAAGTTAAGCACAATAACCAACTCTTCAAATTTGTTTTTGCGACGATAACTAATAATGGACTGTTCAACATCATGACAATCAATCCACTCAAACCCATGATGATCAAAATCATGCGCAAATAAAGCCGGATGTGTTTTATAAAGATGATTAAGATCTTTAACTAAAGTTTGTACTCCCTTGTGATGAGGGTAATCCAAAACGTACCAGTCTAATTCTTTATTGGCATTCCACTCCGTACCTTGACCAAACTCACAGCCCATAAACAACAGTTTTTTACCTGGATAGGTATACATAAATGTATATAACAATCGTAAATTAGCGAATTTTTGCCAAGCATCACCCGGCATTTTACTCACTAACGAACCTTTCCCATGAACGACCTCATCATGCGAGAAAGGCAGTGCGAAGTTTTCAGTAAAAGCATAGAGCATACCGAAAGTAAGCTGGTCATGATGGTATTTGCGATGTATCGGCTCCTCACTCATGTAAGAAAGAACATCATGCATCCACCCCATATTCCACTTCATCGAAAAGCCTAAACCACCTGTCCATGTCGGACGGGTGACCTGAGGCCAGGATGTGGATTCTTCAGCCATCATGACAGTGCCAGGATGCAGGTCATGAGTGACGGTATTAAGTTCTTTAAAAAATTCAATAGCCTCCAAATTCTCGTTGCCGCCATACATATTGGGAATCCAGT
The DNA here is from genome assembly GCF_022788635.1 of Methylobacter sp. S3L5C. NCBI lineage: Bacteria > Pseudomonadati > Pseudomonadota > Gammaproteobacteria > Methylococcales > Methylococcaceae > Methylobacter > Methylobacter sp. S3L5C. The sequence continues at coordinate 3,779,845 of NZ_CP076024.1, forward strand.
CATTTTCTTCGCGTGAGTAATCGAGATAAAGCATAGAAGCCACCGCATCAACTCTTAAGCCGTCCAGATGAAACTCTTTCAACCAGAAAACTGCACTGGCGAGTAAAAAATTTTTAACCTCATTACGTCCGTAATTGTAAATTAAGGTACCCCAGTCGCGATGTTCACCTTTACGCGGATCTTCATGTTCATAAAGGGCACTGCCATCAAAACGCGCCAGTGCAAAAGCATCTTTAGGAAAATGAGCAGGAACCCAATCCAGAATAATACCTATCTCATTTTTGTGGCAGGTGTCGACAAAATAGCGAAAATCATCAGGGGTGCCATGACGACTGGTCGGCGCAAAATAGCCTGTAGTTTGATAGCCCCATGAACCATCAAAAGGGTGCTCGGTAACAGGCAACAGTTCAATATGGGTAAAGCCCATTTGTTTGACATAGTTGACAAGCTCAACTGCCAACTCCCGATAAGAAAGAAAATTGCCCTGATTATCCCGTCGCCATGAACCCAGATGAACCTCATAGATAGCCATAGGTTCGTGCAGCCAATCGTGTTTTGCACGCCGTGACACCCATTCCTTGTCCTGCCAAGTATAGCTGTTTTCTTCGACAACAATAGACGAGGTATTTGGGCGAAATTCAAATTGCTGTCCATAAGGATCAGTTTTTAGCAGGATTTCATTAGTATTTCGATTTAAAATTTCAAATTTATATAAGCAACCTGTCTTTAGGCCGGGAATAAATAGCTCCCATAATCCACTACCACCAAGACTTCGCATAGGATGACAACGGCCATCCCAGCGATTAAAGTCGCCAACCGCACTCACCCGACCCGCATTGGGGGCCCACAGCGTAAATAACACGCCATCGACACCATCAACACTATGCAGGTGTCCACCCATTTTTTTGTAAATATGCCAATGCTTTCCTTCGCCATACAAATGTATGTCAAATTCAGGTAATTGGGGACCAAAATCGTATGGATCGTAATTCTCGTGGGTGTAACCGTTTTTATCAATCCAGGTTAACTGATAGTGTTTCGGCAACTTCGGTAACTCATCTTCTTTCGCGTAATATTCAAAAAAATCAGTACCTGCTATCCTGTTAAGTGCAGGACCATTATTACTGAAGCAAACTGTTTCTGCGTAAGGCAGATAGACTTTAACCTGAACTTGATTATTCTTTGGATGGCGGCCTAAAACTGAAAAAGGATCATGATGCCTTGCTTCGCTTATTTTTAGTGAATCAGGATCAAGAATATTCTCTACTTCTTTTGCTACCAGGGCATTTACAGGTACTGAAATTGAAACAGGGACTTTCACTTTTTCCTTTATTTTTACACTTTTTGTCGAAGTAGAATCAGATATGCTCAATGCCGGTTTTTTTTCAATAATAGCTGTCGATTCAGAGTCATGCAGGTTCGCTTTCAGTTTTTCTGAGATTGCTTTTTTAGCATCAGAGTCTAGAGTGTTATTAGAACGCTTTTTCACTTTGAATGGCCTCGGTGTAGTAGTAGAATGAATGCTAGTAATAGAATTAATGTTAGGCGAATCTTACCAAAATAACAAACAGTTGTAATATCTATATCAATATGGAGATAAAAATGTCAGCGTCCAGCAATAAAAAGCATGATCATAATGTCGGTCATTTAACCCGTAATACAATTGCATTAATATTAGCTGGTGGCCGAGGCTCGCGGTTGATGAACATGACAGATTGGCGTGCCAAGCCCGCTGTTCCATTTGGTGGCAAGTTTCGCATTATTGATTTTCCGTTATCAAATTGCGTTAACTCAGGTATACGTAAAATTGGTATTTTAACGCAATACAAATCAGATTCTCTTATTCGCCACATTCAACAAGGATGGGGATTTTTACGAGGTGAATTTGGTGAATATGTTGATTTAATGCCTGCACAACAAAGACACAATGAAAACTCCTGGTATCAAGGAACTGCCGATGCTGTTTTTCAAAACATCGATATTCTCCGTAGTCGTAATCCGGAACATATTCTGGTTTTGGCCGGCGATCACATTTACAAAATGGATTATGGCGCAATGCTGGCCGACCATATTGAGAAAAATGCTGACCTGACCATAGGTTGCTTTGAAGTCTCACTGGAAGAAGCATCGGCTTTTGGAGTGATGGATGTTGATAGTAACCGACGCGTTAAAGCTTTCGTAGAAAAACCTGAAAATCCCCCCGTTATGCCAGGCAGAACCGATACCGCTTTAGCCTCTATGGGTATCTATATTTTTAATGCCAGTTTTCTTTTTGAACAATTGCTTAAAGATGCCGATACTAAAGACTCTACACATGATTTCGGCAAAGATATTATTCCTGCAGTTATTGATAGATATCTGGTCAATGCCTATCCTTTTTTAGATTTACAAAGTGGTGAGCAAAGCTACTGGCGTGATGTAGGTACTATAGATGCTTACTGGGCTGCTAATATGGAATTAATTGGTGTTAATCCTGGCTTGAATTTATATGATACCACTTGGCCAATATGGACTAATCAAGAACAAACGCCGCCAGCAAAATTTGTTTTTGATGATGATGAACGACGCGGACAGGCTGTTGATTCTATGGTTTCAGGAGGCTGTGTAATTTCAGGCGCTAAAATAAGACATTCATTATTATTCTCAAATGTCCGTGTTAATTCATTTACGTCGGTACAAGACTCTATCGTTCTGCCCCAAGTCAACATAGCGCGCCATTGCCGCATCACCAAAGCAATTATAGAAAAAGGTTGTGAAGTTCCCGAAGGCACTATCATTGGCGAAAACCGGGCGGACGACGAAAAAAGATTTTTTGTCAGTCCTGGTGGCGTTGTGTTGGTGACTCCTGATATGTTGGGACAAAAATTGCATTATGTTCGGTAAATAATATTTACAGAATAGATGCAGGAAGTACGTAACCAAAGATGATGTAAGCAAAAAGCGCATCAGCGTCACTTAAAGTAATTGCTTTAAGTGACGCATGAAGCAATTACCAAGAGCGAAACTAATCCAGAAAAAAAAACATAAACCACGAAAATCTATCTGTACTTAAAGCATAAATTTAATTACCCTCTTCCGTATGACTGTTATTGGCGAGAATAGAAAAATATGCCCAACAAAAAAAAATTGAAACTGGTCTTGTGCTGGCACATGCACCAACCAGAGTATAGGGATTTACACTCAGGAGAATTCAAATTGCCGTGGACGTATCTTCATGTAATTAAAGACTATGTTGATATGGTTGCTCATCTGGAAGCCGTGCCTGAAGCTAAAGCAGTCGTCAATTTCGCGCCTATTTTACTGGAACAAATTGAAGAATATACCAACCAAGTCAATGGTTATTTACATAATGGCTATTCTATTACTGATCCTTTACTGGCCGCTTTAATAGCTCCCACTGTTCCTGAAAATTCTAAAGATTGCTGGAAACTGATTAAAAACTGTCTCCGTGCCAACCGGGACAGACAAATAAACCGTTATCCAGCGTTCAAACAATTAGTAGAAATGACCGAGTGGCTTGAACAACATAATGACTCATTTCGCTATATCAATACCCAATTTATTAATGATCTGTTAGTTTGGTATCATCTGGCATGGATAGGAGAAACCGTAAAATTATCAGATGACCGGGTAAAACGCTTAATAGAAAAATGTTCCGATTATAGCCTCGATGACCGAGTTGAAATGGTCAGAATTATAGGCGGGCTTCTGGAAAATGTACTTAAAAGATATAAGGTATTAGCAGAACAAGGGCAAATCGAGCTGTCAGTAACACCTTATGCACATCCCATTATGCCACTATTACTGGACTTGCAGACAACACATGAAGCAATGCCTGATGCACCTTTACCTGAACGGGATACTTATCCAGGGGGTGAGGAACGTGTTAAATGGCATCTTGAAAAAGGCGTACAAACTTTCATGCGTTTTTTTGGCACTAAACCTAAAGGCTGCTGGCCATCAGAAGGTAGTATCAGCAAACAAACACTAGAAGTACTGAGTGACTTTGGCTTTAGTTGGGCAGCAAGTGGTGGTACGGTTCTACAAAATAGTTTACATCTATCTGACCATAAAGAAGCAATCGGAATACACCATCCCTTTAAGCTAAAAGATACCAAAATAGCCTGTTTTTTCAGGGACGATGGGTTGTCTGACATGATAGGTTTTGAATATTCAACATGGCACGCCGACGATGCTGTTGGTGATTTTATTCAGCATTTGGAAAATATCGCTACCCACGAACCGGGGGATAAAATCGTTTCAATCATCATGGATGGCGAGAATGCCTGGGAATATTTCCCTGATAACGGTTATCACTTCCTGAGTGCTTTATATAGCCGGTTAGCCAGTCACCCAACCATTGAATTAAGCACTTTTTCGGATTGTTTAAAAAATAAAACGACTGTCAAACCCTTAACTAAATTAGTTGCAGGTAGCTGGGTTTACGGAACTTTTTCAACCTGGATAGGATCTCCGGACAAAAACCGCGGTTGGGAAATGCTGGCTGACGTAAAAGTTGCCTTTGATAATGCCATGACCACCAACCACTTAAGCGATCAACAAGTTCAACAGGCCCAAATTCAGCTTGCTGTTTGTGAAGGTTCAGACTGGTTTTGGTGGTTTGGTGACGATAATCCTGGCGAAGCAGTTAGCAGTTTTGAGAAACAATTCCGGCTTAATTTAACCAATCTGTATCAATTATTAGGCGAAAACCCTCCCGCTTATCTGGCCCTGTCATTTACGCACGGCGCTGGTAATCCCGCTATGGGCGGAGCAATGCGGCCAAGCTCTGAACATTAACTAGAGATACCTAATCGTGAATAACCTTTTAAATAAACGTCGGGCAGGTATTCTGCTCCATATTACTTCGCTGCCAGGCACTGATAGACAAGGTAATTTAGGTCAAGAAGCCTATAATTTTGTCAATTTCCTGCATGATTCAGGTGTTGGGGTATGGCAAACATTGCCCTTGGGTATGACCCATGCAGATGGTTCTCCTTATCAATGCCTCTCTGCTCACGCAGGTAATCCAATATTCATTGATATTCTTGGGTTGGTTAAACTGGGTTGGTTACCATTGTCAGAGCAATGTGACGAGTGTCAGGCAACTTCCGCGTTTAATAAAAGCTGTTTAGTCGCAAAAGCTTTTAAAGGTTTTTTAGAAAGCGCAAATCAAATAGACAAGGATGATTTTGCCGATTTTTGCCAGAAAAAAGCCTATTGGCTTGATGATTTTGCTTTATTTATAGCACTTAGAATTGTATTTAATCAACAATGCTGGAACCAATGGCCTGAACCTTTCAAGGAAAGAGAGCTGGTTGCCCTTAATGAAGCACGTCAACGGCTAGCTGACAGTATTGAAAATATTAAATTTGAACAATATGTTTTTTTCCGGCAATGGATGGAATTAAAAGCCTATGCCAACAACAAAGAGGTACTTTTGTTTGGCGACATTCCTATTTTTGTATCTTATGACAGTTCTGATGTCTGGGCTCATCGTGAGGTTTTCAAACTTGATGAATCAGGTGAAATGTTGGTTGTTGCAGGTGTCCCACCGGATTATTTTTCCGAAACCGGCCAGCGCTGGGGTAATCCGCATTACGATTGGGATTATCTGAACAAAACCGGCTTTGCATGGTGGGTTGAACGAATGCAAACTCAGCTTGAACAATTTGACATTCTTCGCATTGATCATTTTCGGGGCCTGGAAGCGGCCTGGGAAATACCTGCCGATGAACCAACCGCCCAAAATGGTCAGTGGGTTAAAGCGCCTGGAAAAGATTTATTAAATGCACTGCAAAGCCATCTTGGCACCATTCCCTTGGTAGCTGAAGACTTGGGGATTATTACCGATGAAGTCGATGAATTGAGAGACAGCTTTGGACTACCCGGCATGAAAATCTTACAATTTGCTTTTGGTAGCGGTCCTGACAACCCCTATTTACCGGGTAATCATGAAAGAAACTGTGTGGTTTATACAGGGACTCATGACAACGATACATCGGTAGGTTGGTCGAAAAGTATCAGTGATCATGAAAAAAACTACGTTTACGAATACCTGGGTAACCCTTCAATGCCGGTGCATTGCGCAATTATACAAGCGGCTTTGGGATCAGTTGCCAACCTTGCTGTTATACCCATGCAGGATATTCTTGAACTGGGCTCCGAGGCTCGAATGAACACCCCCGGCACCACCGTAGGAAACTGGAAGTGGCGTTTCCAATGGGATCAATTATCACATGACCAAGCTACCCGATTTGCCCATCTGGTAGCACTATTTAATCGAAATTGATTTTTAAAAGCAGGTTCGAGGTAAAAAATAACCCCTTTTACCTCGAACCTTTTACCTGCTTTGGTTAATCATCATCACGAACGACTTCTTTTGTTATCGGTAACAAAGGAATATTGTAACTCGCTATAATTTCTTTAATCTTATCTGCTTTAGCAACAATCAGTTTGTCAAGTACGACTTTTCTTGTCTTATCACCATTACGAACGCCCATCGCCATAGCAAAATCAAACTTTATTGCCGGTGTTGATTTCATTGGAATCATTACATAACTATTTTTGGGGCTTTGTGCCGTAACGTAAGCTGCCATTGGTCCCCACAAAATAACCATATCAATTTTTTTGGCTTTTAGATCCTTCTCTATCTGCATAGCCGTGTTGTTTTCGCTATCCCCGGACATTGACTGATAAGAGATACCTTGATCAAGCAGGCCATTTTTTTGTAACCAGGCCGTACCAGGACCGCGATCAAACATCGCAATTTTTAAGGATTCCTGTCTTTGCAAAGGCAATTGTGTTAACTGAGAGGCGTCCTTAATATCATCCCAACCACGTCCTTTCGCAACCAACAACACATAAGTTGATTTGTAGTAAGGCACAGTAGTCAAGGTTAAATCATAACCGGCTGGCACGCCCATGACAATGTCGCATTTAAACTCATCACTGTCTACCGCCAGATCGCTTACTGATGCTGTTAACGTATTACGAATAAAACCAAGACGTTGGGCAAACCAGGTGTACTCAATTTTTTGCCCCAGTTCCTTGGCAAATAATTCGGCAATTTTGTTTTCAAAACCGTCTTTATTTTTTGTTGAGTAGGGAGGATTTAGTGGATCAGCACAGACTTTAAATGCTTCTTCTGCTGAAGCCGGCAATATAATTGCCGCTAAAAACAGGCCGGCGAATATTTTTGTAAAGCTCATTTTGTTTCCTTTTGGAAGGGTAAAGACTTGATATATCGTATCTACATTAATTACGTCAGTTTATTCAAAAAATACACTTTCCATACATTTTCTGTACCTAATATTTCCAGCTAATCAGAATATTCAGGGATGACTCGTCAGTAAACTGCTTTTAAATAAAAGCAGTTTACTCTCGTACAATCATAAACTCATTAATGACTGCTTTCCAGTCACGTAATTGCATGGATTATTTTTGGCAGCCTCTCTATACTTAATAAATTGCTTTTAGATCATGCCGGATAAATCAAAAGCCTTACGATTTTTAAATATCAAAGCCAATAAAGCCTTGTCTGCTGACCTTGCAATCGAGGTACGTAACAAGATGCTTCGCCGACCTCCTTATGATTAGGTTTGCTGATAACGCTACCTGATTCTTGTGGTATTTTTTTATCTTGTCCAGGCAAATTCTCGTTTGAGTCTTTTGATGTACAGCCAGAAATAACCAGCATTCCAAGCGCAGTTATTCGGGTGATTGATAAGAGCCATTTTTTAAAAGTCAACCAGAAAAGAATCATCATCCTTTCTGATTCCAACCAGTAATAAACGGTTACTACCAATAACCTTGTTTAAAACTTGGTGTCATCTGTTTCATAAAATATCCTGCGGCTTCCGATTAATGGGATCGTAAGATACAAGTCACATAAATAACTTTATGTGACTTTATGCTTTCCTGCTATAGCCCTATAATGCGCGTGATTCAAATAACTGTCTGCTCGCCGTCGAACACAAAACCATGCACCAACAAATTTAATACCCCTCGGCAATTAGCGAGTATTTACAAAGATAACAACATCCAAACTCGTACTATTCTATTAATCGTTGTTTTCATAAAAACACCGACTTATTTTCTGCACCTGTGGAATATTTTTTATCTGCCATATAACAAAATCAACTTAGTCAATAATTGTCATTTCTAATTGAATGCCATGCCACTATCGTAATGTGTATCTTGAACTAATTTCAAATCTGTACGTTACCGCACTGACCAGACTCGGTCTTGTGTGTAAAATCTTTAGCCAGTGGTCGGAAATAGTATTTCGCACCTCACTCATGACTCAATAGGTCATGACTAACTTATCAGGAGATTCTCATGAACAAAGATCAAATAAAAGGCCGTATCGAAGAAGCCAAAGGTAAAGTCAAAGAAGCTACCGGCGTTATTCTGGATGACGAGGATATGGAAGCAGAAGGAAATATCCAAAAAAATATCGGCAAGGTTCAGTCAGGACTTAGTGATCTGAAAGAAGACACTAAAGAGTCGATTAAAAAAGCCATCGATAAAATTTAAAATCAGCGGCTAAGTCCAGATGAGCGCAAGTTAATTTGCGGCATCGCAACAAGAAAATAATTGCAATCCATTTTTTACAGGAAGAAAATATGAAAATCAATAATATAAAACTTACCCATTTGGCAGCAACTATCATTCTAACATTTTCCTCATTTGGCGCTTATGCCACAGAAAGTCAAAACCAGACACTTGTCAATAAAGATCAAGTCAATGGCAGGGTTGAGGAAGCAAAAGGTACTGTCAAGGAAATCACCGGCCAAGTGATAAACGATAAAAGTATGGAACTGGAAGGCAATATTCAAAAAAATGTTGGTAAGGTTCAGTCAGAATATGGTGATATCAAGCAAGATATCAAGAACGAAACCAAGAAAGACAAATAAAAAAGTGACGTTGATTGTGCAGTAAACAACTCTACAATCTAGCGCAGAATCAAAATGAAAAATTCTTGAATAACTATTAAGAGACATACAATGAAACTTACTAATTTATGTGCAGGTAGTATCCTGGCTTTGGCTTCATTTGGTGCTTATGCCGAAGAGAGCCACATCACCGAAGCACTCAAACATGCGGAAGCAGCAGTTAGTGCTGCTGATGGTAAGACCATCGCTGAACATGCAGAAGTTGCAAAAACTCATGCCAAGGTTGCTGATGAACACCTTGATGCCGGTATCAAGAGTCTGAATGACGCTATTGATCACGGTAAAATGAAGCACACTGACTTAGCCAAAAAATCGGCTGAAGAAGCAGTAACGCATCTTAAAGCAGCCCAATAAATATTGACGACTTTGGTAACGAAAAAAATGTTGCGTGGATGATCCACCGACTTTTTCGTTACCGAATACTATTTATTACCGTTACTTTATATCGTCGTCAATTGACAACCTCTTTCGGAGAAAAAAAATGCTTGAATCTCTAGCTATCGTCCTAATCATCCTTTGGGTACTGGGATTAGTGTCAGCCTACACACTAGGTGGGTTTATTCATATTTTATTGGTTATCGCAGTCATCGTAATATTATTACGTATTATTAATGGGCGAAGAGTTTTATAACAGTACTGAAATATATTTATACAAACCGTAATAGAATATTCATTAAAGTGCAAAAACGTTTTTAGGAGTCTTAATTAAATCACCTAGAACCTTTGTGAAAACAGATCAATCCAACCGAAAATATCATTAATGATAGGGGAAACGATATGAACGTAGTCAAGATTTTGGCAGTTTTGCTAATCATAGCCGGCCTGTCTGGGTTGGTATATGGTCGTTTTAGCTATACCAAAGAAACCCAGGAAGCCAAGATAGGCCCATTGGAACTATCGGTTAATGAAACACAGACCGTTTATATTCCTGTCTGGGCTGGTGTAGGAGCAATAGTTGCAGGTGCAGGGATATTGCTTTTTGCAAGTAAGAAGCGTTAGAACTCTATCAGTGCTTCTCCCATCCAGATTAAAATAGCCAAGGATTTTTTTATTGGAAAAATTACCTCCTCATCAACAAACATAATAAAGTGAGCGCCATTGTTCAGACAATAGCTTATCAATATTAAAAATGGATTGATTCCGTTACAGCAAACAGGTGTTTTCCCGTTTGGCTTGTAAGTGCTTTTTATTACTACTCAAGCTGCGAAATTTCTGGTATAAAACCTGACGGGTTTCAAGATCAAGCTTCATTTATTACCGGATTATTTTTGCCATGGCATGCACCCTGCTGGTTGTTGACAATCTTTCAGATTGGAACCCTTATTATCCTAGTGACCAGGTTATGACCTTTGAAACCTATCTCGCTACCGAGCAAGGTGAATCGGAACAACGGGTTCGCGTGATTAATCTTTGCAGTAGCTATAGTTATCTCTCCGATGGTTATTACTGCTCATTGCTCGCAGAAGCGCGCGGTCATCACGTAATTCCTTCTGTTAAAGTAATTAACGACCTAGGTAAACAAGCACTCTATCAACTTCAGCTTGAAGATCTGTCATCAACTTTAGCGCGTGCTTTCAAAAGTCGTGAAACCCTCAATAATGAAATAACCCTGTTAAGTTATTTTGGCACTACCGCTGATCCGGCTTTTCAAGAACTGACCAGACTACTGTTTGAACGTTTTTCCTGTCCGGTTTTGGAGATAACACTATGCTTTAGTCAGCAGTGGAAAATAATTGGCTTAAAACCAATTTCGCATCGTGCCTTGGATGATCCTCAGCAAACTGTTTTTGCTGAAGCACTGGATAAATTCAGTAAAAAAGTCTGGCGCAAAAGCCGGGCGCGTAAGACTACACGTTATGACCTTGCAATGCTCATTGACTCGGAAGAACAGTTACCACCGAGTAATCGGGGGGCACTTAAAAAGTTTATCAAGATTGGTCGGGAACTAGGTATTGAAGTTGAATTAATATCCCAGCAAGATTATGCCCGCTTACCTGAATTTGACGGCTTGTTTATCCGCGAAACTACCGGTATTGATCATCACACTTATCGCTTCTCAAAAAAAGCCGAGGCCGAAGGTTTGATCGTTATTGACGACCCCACATCCATGCTGCGGTGCGCCAATAAAGTGTATCTTGCTGATTTATTCAGGACTCATCATGTCCCCAGCCCAAAAACCTGGCTACTACACAAGGGCAATGCTGTTCATCTGGACAGAGTGGAAAGTGAAGCAGGCTTTCCAATGGTGATCAAGATTCCGGATGGATCATTTTCCAGGGGCATTGTTAAGGTCAATAACCGACAGGAACTTAATAGTAAAGTTGACGAGTTATTTCAAAAGTCTGCCCTGCTGTTAGCTCAAGAATTTCTTTATACTGAATTTGACTGGCGCATCGGTATTTTTAATAACCGTGCTTTGTACGCCTGCCGTTATTACATGGTTAAAAACCACTGGCAGATCTACCGCCACCACGAAAGCCGGACCGATAGCGGCAGCTTTGAAACCTTGCCGACCTTTGAGGTACCCAAAGCCGTGCTTGAAGCGGCTTTAAAAGCGACTCTACCGATAGGGAATGGTTTATACGGCGTTGATGTTAAAGAAAAAAACGGCAAAGGCTATGTCATAGAAGTCAATGATAACCCCAATATAGACAGCGGCATTGAAGACAAGTATCTGGGTGACGAACTCTATCGGCTGATCATGGCCGAATTTTTACGGCGTATGGAAAACCGTAGCAAAGGCGTATGAAATAAAATCATAATCCACGAAAGGCACGAACAATATAAACCTTAACAGTAGATGCTTTCAGATAATAGACCGATAACGCTAACCTGGCCGACAAAACTACCTTAAAATTTCCGGTAAAAAAAACTCGCTGACCAGCATTTGCTGATGGGCAATGGCATAAACCGTTCGCCTGCCCCATATCGGTTGCTTGATATCGACTTCAGCAAGTGCTGGCTGCGTCCATGTAGACGGGTTAATCAAGGTAATATCCATCGCAATGCGTTCCAGTTTGGGATAAGAAAAAATAATCTCCCCTAACGGGCGACTGCCCAGTTTGGATAAATTGCTTTTAGCCGTTTTGACGGTGCTTGCCGGAATGATGGTTCTTGCCAAAATCAGCGGCTTGCCGTTGACATGAAGTAACACCTCGCGGATCAGGCTGTACTGATGTTCAGGCAATTTAAGTAAACGGCGCTCACTCAAAAAAGGCGTTTGCCAACGTTGAAGCAATACTTTAACGGCAACCCCGGCACCATAATAATTACGTAACCGTTGGGTTAAGGAGCCTGACTCATAGGTCCATGATTGAATATTTTCAGGGATTTTATGGCGTAAACCCTGGCAATTTTCCTGCCATGACGGTTCGCGGTTAAATAACAAGCTTTTAGTAGTCAAACTGAACTAAACCTCGGCATAATCTGTGGATGTACCCAGCCAACGATCACACAAAGGTTGTATGGCTTGGGGCGCTTCGGTAAAAATTTGCTCACCGGTCTGTTGGATAGCATCCAGCAAATCGGCGTCTCTGGCCAAATCGGCAATTTTAAAATTTATGGCACCGGTTTGCCGTGTACCCATCACCTCGCCAGGCCCTCGTAATTGCAGGTCTTTTTCGGCAATAACAAACCCGTCATTACTGTCTCTTAAAATACTCAAGCGCTGACGGGCAGTATCTGACAATGGGGCTTGATACATCAATAAACAGTAGCTATCGTCCTCCCCTCGCCCGACCCGTCCGCGTAATTGATGCAGTTGTGAAAGCCCCAGGCGTTCAGGATTTTCAATAATCATCAAACCCGCATTGGGTACATCGACACCCACTTCAATAACTGTGGTGGCAACCAACAAGTCAATTTCATGTTTCTTAAAGGCCTGCATAATGGCATCTTTATCGGCGCTTTTCATACGTCCGTGAATCAAAGCAACACGCACATCGGGTAAAGCCATGGTTAACAGTTCGGCGGTTTTTTCAGCGGCTTCGCACTCCAACACTTCTGATTCTTCTATTAATGTACACACCCAATATACCTGCCGTTTTTTACTGACCCAACTGTTAATCCGTTCAATTACTTCGGCGCGGCGTTCGGCGGGAATGACACTGGTGACAATGGGTTTTCTACCGGGGGGCAGCTCATCAATAATGGATATATCCAAATCAGAATATTGCAACATGGCCAGAGTACGAGGAATCGGGGTAGCAGTCATTACTAATTGATGTGGCCTGGTATTGCCCTGCTGGCCTTTTTCTCTCAGCGCCAACCGTTGATGAACCCCGAAACGGTGTTGTTCATCAATAATAACCAAACCCAGCCGATGAAAATTAACAGTTTCCTGAAATAACGCATGCGTACCAATAATAATGCCGGCAGAACCATCCTCCAAGGCTTGTAAAAGCTCTTTACGGGCATTGCCTTTAACTTGACCGGTCAAAAATACGACTTTGGTCTGAAAATTTTCAAACCAGATACTAAAATTGCGTTTATGCTGTTCTGCCAATAATTCTGTCGGTGCCATGATCGCGACTTGATAACCCGCCATTAAGGCCAGCAACGCCGCATAAGCAGAAACAATAGTTTTACCTGAGCCGACATCGCCCTGAACCAGTCGCATCATCGGATGTTGCAGTCGGAAATCGGCTTCAATTTCTGCGATAACACGTTGCTGTGCACCGGTTAATTTAAAAGGCAGCGAGTTTAAGAACTGTTCGGTGATAGTTTTATCAGTAGATTCTTCGAATATTGGTGCTTGCCAGGCTTTGGTTTTATTTCGGGTGACTCGTAAACTCAGATGATGCGCCAGCAATTCTTCAAAGGCCAAACGTTTAAGCGCAGGAACACTGCCATTTTGTAATGCCTCAATAGAAACTGATTCATCAGGGGCGTGTAAAATTTGTATTGCTTCTGCCAAAGACGGATAGTGGTAATTTTTTAAAATCGCTGCAGGAATCCAGTCAATTAACAATTGCGGTTCATTAACGCAAAGACTTAAGGCATTTTTTACCGCTTTTCTTAAGGTATTTTGGCCAAGTCCCTCTGTTAATGGATACACAGGGGTTAAACAGGCTTCCCTAACCTCAGTATCCGGATTTAAAATAATATGATAATCAGGATGCACCATTTCCAGTCCGCCAAAGCCGTGGCGTACTTCAGCAAAACAACTGATTAATGTCCCCGGTTTTAAGCTATTGTGCTGGTTGGCACTGAAATGAAAAAATTTTAAAGAGATAAAACCGGTGTCATCACTAATTCGACAAATCAGACTTTTGCGACCTCTGGGTAAAATATCAATAAATTCAACCCGACCACAAATAAGTGCGGTCATGCCCGCCCGCAAAGAGCCGATAGGATAAATCCGGGTTCGATCTTCATAGCGCAGCGGTAGATGAAAAATAAGATCCTGAATAACACGGATACCGAGTTTTTCCAGACGACTTACCGTTTGAGAGCCTATCCCTGTTAACTTACCGACCGACTGGTAAAAAACATTCACGTGGTAATCACAGGAAAAGTTGAATCAGCATTCTTGTAACGCAAAATGGAACGGATTGTCACGCATAAATCTGAGTAAACTTGCCTCATTGGAAAGTTAATTTGCAAAAGCTAAGATGCAGGATATTCCTGGGGCTTTAAAAACATAATGGCATCCATTTCCACGGCGGCATTTTTAGGTAAAGCGGCAACGCCAATAACTGCTCGTGCAGGGTAAGGCTCTTCGAAATAATGCCCCATAATTTCATTAACTAACGGGAAGTGCGATAAATCCGTTAAAAAAACATTTAATTTAACAATATCAGAAAAATCCCCACCAGCAGCTTCTGCAACCGCCTTTAAATTATCGAATACCTGGGTAATTTGGGCGGTAATATCACCGTCAATAATCGTCATGGTTTCAGGTACTAAAGGAATCTGTCCGGAAAGATAAACAATGTGATCGACTTTAACTGCCTGTGAATAAGTACCGATTGCTTTAGGCGCTTTATTGGTGTGAATGATTTCTTTGGTCATTTTTTATCCTGATAAGTTATTTTGCCAGAAGGCGAAGTCTTAACTACGGTTATCTATAAGACATTATATCGATTATTGCTACCGGATAGAAATACAACAAGAAAGATTCAAGATGAAAGGCACAGGGCACAGGATTAAAAAAACCTGGCTCACCACAGTTTCCCTTGAACCTTGAACCTTGAATCATAGCGTTACAAGGCGTCCTGTTCAAGTAATAAGTCATAAAAATGAATCAAAAGACAAGATCGCCATAGCCCACTACCAAGCTTCTATTTTTTTAACTTTATAATACAGATCTACCTCATATCAGCTATTGAGTTAAAATCACTAATTATCGAAATAATTTATGATCTATAAAGCTCAGGGATACGACTTACAGCAATGGTAAAAAGATGAACTTATGCTCATGATAATATTGATTAAAGCAAAAGCAGGTTTAATCAAACCGATACAATCCCGATTAATGGTATCTTTGCTGGTGTTTTTATTTTCCGGCTTAAATTGTTTTGCAGAAGAAGCAATGATGCCAATACCCATAGATACCAGTATTAGCCTGGATCAAGCAACAGCAAAAATCATTAAGAATGATGACAACATCAGAATACTCGGTGCTGAAACAGAAATAATTGATGATAGAGAGATACATGTTATTAAATTTTTAACGCTGGATGGCCGTATCCAACATTACAAAATAGACGCTAAAACCGGCGAAATAATTAATTAAAGCGTAAACACTATTGGAGCAACCATGCGTATTCTTATCGTTGAAGATGAAATTACACTCTGTAACCAGATTCATCAGTATCTGGCTGATAAAGGTTTTGCTGTTGACACAGCGCATACCGGTAGCGATGGTTACTACATGGGCAAAGAGTACCCCATAGATGCGGCTATTATTGACATTGGTCTCCCCGACTTTTCAGGTATCGAACTTATTAAACGCTTACGTAAAGATAAAGTCAGTGTGCCTATTTTAATTTTGACGGCCAGGAGTCGTTGGCAGGAAAAAGTAGAGGGATTGGAAGCCGGAGCGGATGATTATTTGGTTAAACCCTTTCAATATGAAGAGTTGCTTGCACGAATTAACGCCTTAATCAGACGTTCGGCCGGACAGGCACATCCGGTATTAACCCATGACAATATTGAACTGGATACCGTAGCCCAGGAAGTTACAGTGTCCGGGATAAAACTGGATTTAACCGCCTACGAATACAAAGTACTGGAATATTTAATGCTTCGTCAGGGCGAATTAATTTCAAAATCCGTATTAACAGCGCATATCTACGATGAAGACTTTGATCGTGACAGCAATGTTATCGAGGTTTTTATCGGTCGTTTAAGAAAGAAACTTGATCCTGACGGGACTCGTAAACCTATTGAAACCTTGCGGGGACGTGGCTACCGGATTTCTTCCGAGCTCTCGTAATGAGAGTATTAATCAACCAGCCATTCTTCCCTGTAACTTATATTAAAAGGCTTTAAATGTGGGCTAATTCGTTAAGTTTTCGCTTACTCATCGCTGAAGGTTTGGTACTTGCCGCTTTCTTTGCTTTGGTTGCCGTTGTTCTAGAACAAGGCTTTCGTGAAAGTGCCGAACAGGCACTACAAGAACGCTTACAGGTGCAAGTATATTCACTTTTATCAGCTGCCAAACTAAATAATGCGGGTGAATTAATCATGCCTGCCAGCTTGCATGAACCACGCTTCACAAATCCGGGTTCAGGCCTTTACGGATTTATTCAGCAAGCTAAAAAACTGGTTTGGCGATCACCTTCAGCAATCGGACTGGAAGTGATTGATCCACCTGAGCTAAGTGCAGGCAACTCGGCATTTATGCTTGATAAACGAGGCCGTTATGTTCTCCATTATGATGTACTTTGGCAAAATGTAACAGGAATAGAACGGGAATATATCTTTACTGTGGCAGAGGATGCCCGCTTTGTAAGTGGTCAGGTGAAACAGCTTCAACAAACATTAAGATTTTGGTTACTGATTATCGGGCTGGTTTTGGTTTTTATTCAATTTGCGGTATTACGCTGGAGTTTAAAACCATTACGTAGCATCGTAAGAGATCTTGAAGCTATAGAACAGGGAAAAAAAACCCTTTTAGACGGTTACTACCCAACCGAACTGCAAGGTCTGGCAGGTAACCTTAATGCTTTCATAACGCATGAGCGTGCACATTTGGAACGTTACCGTAATAACCTGGCTGATTTGGCACACAGCTTAAAAACACCGCTTGCCATTTTACGCGGCTGTGTCGAATCTTTTAATGACAATAAGGAAACGGTACAGGAACAAATATCCAGAATGAACCAAATTGTTGAATATCAATTACAGAAGGCGGCCGCCAAAGGTGGGCATAAAGCGATCAAGGCTATTGATGCCATCGTTATTATTAATAAAATCAAAGCCTCACTCAACAAGGTTTACATCGATAAAGCCATTAATTTTGAGTTACTTATTCCTGATCGATGCCAGATTTATTGTGAAGAAGGTGATATGTATGAAATAGTCGGAAATTTGCTGGATAACGCCTGTAAATGGTGTAACCACTCTGTCAAGGTCAGTATCTCCCTAAATCAACGTAAAAGTAGACGTAATTTTTCATTACTGCTTCAAATTGAGGATGATGGGCCGGGCATTCCCGTAGGAAAGTTTAATGAAATTTTAAAAAGAGGGATTCGCGCCGATGAAAATATTCATGGACATGGCATTGGTATGACCGTCGTTTATGAATTAATAGGCTTGCTGGGCGGCAAATTAGAAGGAGGTAAAAGCGAGTCACTGGGCGGCATGAGATGGAGTGTTTATTTGCCGTGATACTATACGTTTCAATGACTTATAGTTAAATTAATTTCCCTTACCTTCCCTGTCGCTTACTCCTCGTTATCACATAATGCGTATTAAACTTAGTTATATCACTATCATTTTACTTTGGGCGACAACACCACTGGCTATTAAATGGAGTGGCGAAGGCCCCGGATTTCTGTTTGGCGTCACCGCACGCATGGCCATTGGTACAGTGTGTGTATTAATCGTCTTGGCACTCATGCGCCAACGCATGGCTTGGCATCGTAAAGCATGGCTAACGTATATTGCGATAGCTTTGCAAATCTACGGGTCAATGCTGCCGGTTTACTGGGCTGCACAATTTATTCCTTCCGGCTGGATTTCGGTGATATTTGGCCTTACACCACTCATGACAGCTTCATTGGCGGCGATATTTTTAGGCGAACGTAGCCTTACCTTGGGCAAATTATTAGCTTATGGTTTGGGTATCAGCGGCTTGGTTATTATGTTTGGTTCGGCACTGCAATTGGGGGATGAAGCCGTACTGGGTATAGGTGCCGTATTGCTCTCGGTATTTTTACAATCGGCCAGTTCAGTTTGGATAAAACGTATTGCAGCAAAATTGCCTGCTTTATCGCAAGTAACCGGTGGCTTGTTATTGGCGTTGCCAGCTTACTTGCTGACATGGGCTATAGTTGATGGCCATTGGCCTCTATTATTAACGCCCACCAGTTTGGCGGCCATTATTTATCTGGGAGTCATCGCTACTACCTTGGGCTTTGTCCTTTATTTCTATTTACTGACCCATCTACCTGCTACACGAGTTGCCTTAATCACGCTGGTTTCACCCCTACTTGCGCTAATGTTGGGACATAGTATTAATGATGAACCACTGACCATGAAAGTGATAATCGGTACATTATTAATACTCTCTGCCTTGATTATGCATATATTTTTTGATCGTTTAACGGCTGTAAAGCCAAGACCTAAATAATCAGTCGACTCTTAAAAAGGCATAGAAAAATCGTTAGATACAAAATAATCGAAATTTAATTAAAATGTTTTTGCCCTACTTACATTTTTAGTGCTACTATTTGGCCGTAGTTAAAGTTTGAGTCGGCTTCTTCCTGAAGCTGGAATTTGTAAAGCCAATATTATGGCGTTTTTTAGTTAAGAGTGTGATATGTCAGAGCAAGTTGTAGGTACCGTTAAGTGGTTCAATGATGAAAAAGGTTTTGGATTTATTGAACAAGAAGGTGGCAAAGATGTTTTTGTTCATCACAGTGCAATTAACGGCGCCGGCCGCAAAACCTTGCGCGAAGGCCAGAAAGTTACTATGGAAGTGACTCAAGGTCAAAAAGGACCGCAAGCTGAGAATGTAACGCCCGCGTAACAAACTCAAAACCGAACCCAAAAGTCGATTGATCTTTGGGTTCGGATTCTTATAGAAAATAATTAAGGTTGGTTCGTTATTCAATGCAGCAACTGCTTGCTAAAAAAGTACCTACTGTTATTTATACGAAAAAATATGGCGTCATTTTTTAACGAAAAACTTCGTTCGCAGCTTCAATAAATTCTATTAATCTTGGCAATAATAAAAAACACTTACGTTAGTATTTTTGCGTTGCCTTGTGAATAATAAATTTGGCATTGGCAGCGACTACTGAGTGCCCGCCAAATAATCGATTAAGATTAATATGATAATTCAGATGGCGATTGCCGATTATCCATAGTTCCCCGCCATTCCTTAATACTTTTTTTGACTGATTAAACATGCTGTTGGCAAGCTGATCACCTATTGTGTTGTGCTGATGAAAAGGTGGATTACAAAGAATAATATCTGCTGAAGCCAACTTAAAATCTTTTAGTCCATCACTGACACGAAATGTCGCATGACGCTTTTGCCCAAAAGCACGATAAAAATTTTCCTGCGCAGATGCTACAGCCATAAAAGACTCATCAACAAAGTGCACTGTCGCCGCCGGATTTAGCTCTGCCGCCATTAAACCCAGCAAGCCGTTGCCACAACCTAAATCAACAATATCAACACTATCAACACTATCCTGTCTTGAGGGCAAATGCTGGAGAAAAAATCGCGTACCAATATCAAGACTGTCACGCGAAAAGACATTGGCATGATTACTAATTAAATAATCAGATTCTTCAAGTTGATAACAAACCGGATAAGGACTGACAGGAATAACCAAATCCGGATCCGGCGTTGCAAAAATAAGCCGCGCCTTCTTTCTTGCCAGTGCCGTTGTGGTCGGACCAACTAACCGCTCCAGTAACTTCCAAACAGATGGTGGCAGTGTTTTTATCATGCCTGCCACAATAACCTGCGTTGAAGGCAATAAATGAGGATGTAACCGTATCAACTGATCTTCCAACAAAGCCAGTGTCTTGGGCACTTTAATCAGAACCAAGTCAAACTGTCCTTCTAACGGCTCAAGACTATTGATAAATTTAACACTGTGTTCAGATAAATTATTGGCAAGCAGATTAAGCCTTGTCGCTTCTTGTGACAGATAGGAATCGGATACTGCCTGAGGCTGAAAAGTGCTTAGCGCAACAGCCAATGCTCCAAAGCTATCATTAACTATCAAAATACGGGCATCGGTTGAAGGCTGTAAATCTTCTGCCAAGATTTTGAGTAAATACTCATCTGCAGCATCCCAGGCACGTAATAGCTCTAAGGGACGTTTTGGAAGTCGATTTAACTCAAACTCGCCCTGAGCAACCGTTAACCGGTTCTCGGTATTAATAGACATTAACAATATAAACTCAGAATTGATTTAAGCGCGTGACATATATTTTCCGCTATCGGTATTGATTTTAATCAACTCGTCAGTTTCCAGATATTCAGGCACCTGAACTTCAAAGCCGGTAACCAGTCGAGCTGTTTTGGTACGTCCCGAGGCTGTTGCACCCTTAATGGCGGGAGCTGTCTCGACAATACCCAAGACTACCGAACTGGGTAATTCAATCCCCAGCACGGCATCATCAATTAATAATGCCACAATCCCTTCCAGTCCCTCGGTCAAATAGTTAATTTGCTCATCCAGTTCCTCGCGGCTCAAACTATATTGGGTATAATCTTCCATATTCATAAAAATATAATTCTCCCCATCTATATAAGAAAACTGCACTTTAGCTCTTATCAGGTCACTATCTTTAAAGAAATCATCGCCTTTTAAGGACTCATCCAATTTTTGCCCAGTTTTGAGATTGGTAAAGCGAATCTTATACAACGTTGACGCCCCTCGCGATGAAGGACTTTTTGCATCAACTTGCTTAACCACATGCGGTATGCCATTAATTTCTATGATCATTCCCCGCTTTAAATCACTCGCTTTAGCCACACAACTCTCCAAAAAATTACCTGGTCAACTGTCTATACTGACAGCAATGGTTACCGTAAAAACTACAATACTGGTGGATGGTTATGAACAAACCAGACAGCTTATAGAGGCATTATAACGTAGAATGGTCATCGCAATCGGATGAAGAAAAGAAACTTGTTTGTTCAAACAACCTTTATAGCTATTGCAAAATAAAATTAGGACAGTTAAATTTTTTATTAATCTAATACCTGTTAGGGCTTATAATTAACCCATAAATATTTAATTATCTGAAACGAGAAAGTAATGAACGCCAGCTTAAAATTTTTGACCACTATCGCTTTTGTTACCTTGGCGGCATGCTCAACTCAAGAGGTTAAACAAGATGCAATAACCGCCGATAAAACAGCCCCCATCAAGTCACCAGCGGTATCCAATAAAACCGACTCCATACCTGGTCAAAATCCACCGATGACTATTATGAAAGGCGACAAGAAATTAAGCCTAGTCAGAATAATGGATGGTGGAATCTGTAAAAATGAGCTGCAAGGTGCAAAAGGTGCCTTTCTGCTTTATGCTGATCAAAATGACATAACTCGGATCAAACGTGAAAAAGGACCGGCAATCTTTACGACTTTCGAAACCAAAATTCAGGATATTGCCGCCGATGTATTACAGGAAACCATTGAAAAAATGAATCTTTCGGAAGATCCATTTGCCTTGGGTGCTGATGAAGCACAAGAAAAGCTGACAGCCAAATTAACTGCTGATTTTCGTAAAGCTGCGGCTAGTGCCACTTACAAATTTAAAAAAGAAACAACCCTGACCATTGATATCACCGCATTTCCGTCATCTTTTGTTTTTTTTCAAAAAGGTTGCGAAATAACGTCTTCTGATTCAGAAAAAACTGAGCCGGACAGCCCACCCAACACCAAGCATTAAGATGATATCGAAGAATTAATAGTCCAAGTTGGGTATATTATTTTCAGAAAATCACCTAAGCTATTTAATTTTTTAACCGAATAGCCATCACATCACATTTGGCATAATGCAGGACACTATTTGCCGTTGATCCCAATAATAAAGCCAAGCCATGCCGACCATGTGAACCAACAACAATCAAATCAGCCTGCTCCTGCTCGGCAATATGAATTATTTCTTGCTTGGGAACCCCCCAAAGTAGCCAACGATTGACCAAATCAACAGCCAAATAATCACCCAGTCGGGTAAATTTGGCTTTTTCCGTTTCAAGCAACTCATCTGATGATGTTTGCGTTAACGAAATCACAGTACCATAGTTGGTATCCGGCATAGGAATATTGTCCAACACATGAATAATACTCAATTTGGCGTGATACAGCGAGGCCAGAGACTTGGCTTTGTCTGCAACATACCTACCTTGTTTAGAATAATCGACTGCCAGTAAAATATGTTGATAATTTCTCATTTACGCGTACCTTATTTTGATAATTGATTTTTGGGTAGTCGGTGCTTAAAATCGACTCTATTAGAACAATAGGGTCTCATAATCAGAATAATATATTACCCGGATGATAAAATGTAAAATTTAGTTAAATTCGCCTTTTTTATTTTGGCGCGCTTTTATATCAACCTTCCCTGCCTTCTTCTTACGTCAACTCAATACCCCCCCTCATGCAACCAGCATTTATTCATTTAAGACTTCATACCGAATTTTCACTGGTAGATGGCATCGTAAAAATAAAACCACTCATTAAGCGCTTGGCTGAATTAAATATGCCTGCGGTTGGAATTACTGATCACGCCAATTTGTTTTCGCTGGTCAAATTTTATAA
Organism: Methylobacter sp. S3L5C; assembly: GCF_022788635.1. Lineage (NCBI taxonomy): Bacteria > Pseudomonadati > Pseudomonadota > Gammaproteobacteria > Methylococcales > Methylococcaceae > Methylobacter > Methylobacter sp. S3L5C. The sequence goes on from NZ_CP076024.1 coordinate 3,802,762, forward strand.
AACGGCTTTGGGCAATGGCGTTAAGCCAATAGCGGGCGCTGATGTACTGATTTTTAATCCTGAAGAACCTGTCACCCCTTATCGCTTAACCTTGCTCGTCAATAATCACACAGGTTATATCACCCTGACTGAATTAATTTCAAAAGCTTATCAGGAAGGTCAGCATCAGGGTGTACCTATGCTTAGGCAAGAATGGCTGAAAGCAAACCATCAGGGCTTAATTGCTTTGTCTGGCGCAATGAGCGGCGATATTGGCAAGGCCTTACTGGCAGAAAATCATGAAGAAGCCAAACGCCTGGCAATGCAATGGGGTGCGTTATTTGAACAAAGTTTTTATCTGGAATTAATTCGCGTTGGCAAACCCGACGAAGAGCGTTATATTGCCGCTGCCGTTGATCTTGCATTAGCAACCGATTTACCGGTGGTTGCCACTAATGATGTGCGCTTTATTCATCAAAAAGATTTTTCTGCCCATGAAGTACGGGTTTGTATTAATCAGGGACGTGTATTGGATGATTCGCGGCGCCCCAAAGATTATACCGACCAACAGTATTTACGTAGCACCGAAGAAATGCTGGCATTATTTGCCGACATCCCTGAAGCCTTGGCAAATACGGTAGAAATTGCCAAACGCTGCAACTTAAAGCTGACCTTGGGCGAAAATTTCCTGCCTGATTTTCCGGTGCCAGAAGGCATGAATCTGGGTGAGTTTATGGCCGAAGAGTCCATGAAAGGCCTGGAAGAGCGTTTGCAGCATTATCCCGCAGTTGGAAAAGGCTCAGATGAAGAAAACCGACGGGTTTACTATGACCGTCTGGATTTTGAGTTAAAAATGATAACCCAGATGGGTTTTCCCGGTTATTTTATGATTGTTGCCGACTTTATTCAGTGGGCAAAAAAAAATCTTATTCCGGTCGGCCCCGGACGGGGCTCAGGTGCCGGTTCGTTGGTTGCTTATGCGTTGAAGATTACCGATCTTGATCCGATTGAATTCGATCTACTGTTTGAACGATTTTTAAATCCCGAGCGGGTTTCCATGCCTGACTTTGACGTAGATTTTTGCATGGATCGCCGCGATGAAGTGATTGATTATGTTGCCCGTCATTATGGCAGGGATCATGTCGCACAGATCATTACCTACGGTTCGATGGCAGCCAAAGCGGTTATTCGTGATGTAGGACGAGTCTTGGGTTTTGCTTACGGCTTTGTCGATCGTCTGGCCAAACTGATTCCGTTTGAAATCGGCATGACCCTAACCAAAGCGTTAAAAGACAGTCCTGAGCTTAAACAGCTTTATGACACTACAGAAGAAGTCAGAACCCTGATTGACATGGCGCTGTCTTTGGAAGGGACGGTAAGAAATGCCGGCAAACATGCCGGTGGTGTGGTGATATCACCCACCAAGCTGACCAATTTTACGCCATTGTATTGCGACCAGGATGGTAATAATCTCGTTACCCAGTTTGACAAGGATGATGTGGAAGCCGTCGGTCTGGTCAAATTTGACTTTTTAGGTCTACGCACACTAACCATTATTGATTGGGCATTACAAGATATCAATGCCAAACATAAATTACTCGGTAAACCATTGGTTGATATAACCACTATTCCCAGAGATGATCCAGCTTCCTATAAATTATTAACTAACGCCCAAACCACCGCCGTATTTCAGTTGGAATCACGTGGCATGAAAGAACTGATTAAAAAGCTAAAGCCCGACTGCTTTGACGATATTATCGCACTGGTGGCGCTGTTTCGTCCGGGGCCTTTGGAGTCGGGCATGGTTGATGATTACATTAATGTCAAACATGGGGCAAAAGCCGAGTATGCACATCCCTTGTTGGTACCTATTTTAAAGCCTACCAACGGCGTTATTTTGTATCAGGAACAAGTGATGCAAATTGCCCGTGAATTGGCCCTTTATACGCTGGGCGGCGCAGATATGCTGCGTCGGGCCATGGGTAAAAAGAAAGCCGAAGAAATGGCAAAAGAGCGTGAAAAATTTACTACCGGTGCGGTCGAAAATCAGGTCGATGAACCGATAGCCACATATGTTTTCGATTTAATGGAAAAGTTTGCCGGCTATGGTTTTAACAAATCCCATTCGGCGGCTTACGCTCTGGTTGCTTATCAAACCGCCTGGTTAAAAGTGCATTTTCCTGCCGAGTTTATGGCTGCAGTATTGTCTGCCGATATGGATAATACTGACAAGGTCGTGGTATTGATAGAAGAATGTCGACAAATGAAACTGGCTATTCTTCCGCCCACCCTCAACGTATCGACCTATCGATTTGCCGTCAATGATGACAATCATATTGTTTATGGTTTGGGTGCAATCAAGGGTGTGGGGCAAGCAGCCATTGAAGACATGCTTATCGAACGTAATAATAACGGGCCGTTTTCAGGCTTGTATGATTTATGTAAACGGGTTGATTTACGAAAATTTAATCGGAGGGTACTGGATGCCTTAATCCGCGCCGGTGCTTTTGATGAATTTGATGACAATAGAGCCCGGCACTTGGCAGAATTGCCTACCGCCTTAAGAGCCGCCGAGCAACACGGAAAAATGGCACAAACCGGACAAAATGACCTGTTCTCGCTACCCGGTTCTGATTCTGAAACGGAAAATAATGATAATACTGTCGATAATACCGATGCTTATGCTGCCATCATTCAACCCTGGTCGGACAAGGAACGTTTGGCGGCAGAAAAACAAACCTTGGGCCTGTTTTTAACAGGGCATCCGATAGACCAATATGAATCGGAATTAAAAAACTTTACCCATGGAAAAATAGGCACGCTGCAAGTCTCACGCGGCAATGTGGAAGCAAGGATTGCCGGTCTAGTGGTAGAAGTACGTACCCGTCAAACCAAACAAGGAAAAACCATGGGCTTTGCTACCCTGGATGATAAAACGGGTCGACTTGAATGTGCTGTATTTGGTGAGGTTTACGAGAAATATCGGGGGATTTTTACGCGCGATAACTTGCTAATTGCCGAGGGATCTTTAGGTATTGATAATTTTTCCGGTGGCCTGCGCTTAATGGTAGAAAAACTATACGATATGGATCAGGCAAGAGAGAGTTTTTCCCGAGGCATTAAACTAACCTGGAATGCTCCCAAAAACAAACCGGAAGAAGAGCATTATATTGACAGACTGTCTGAAGCACTCGCCCCGTTTAAGGGCGGTAGCTGTCCTGTCAGCATCAACTACACGTCACAGCATGCTCAAGCCACTGTTCAACTGGGTGATGAATGGCGAATCCATCCAACCGATGAACTGATTTCGCGCTTAAAATCCTTGTTTGGATCAACAGCCATAGAAGTAAGATATCGATAAAATCAGATGCCGTTTAAAAAGCTTTCCCGGTTACCTGTTATCAATCTCCCGCTTGCAAATACAGCCAGGCAAGCCGAAATAAAACCTCCTGAAGGTAGCATATGGATACTTTTCCGGCTTACATGGGTTTACTACAGCCTTTATGAATGTATTACACAGGTTAAAACCTTAATAAAGATGTCGCTAATTTTTCTTGTTACGCAGGTATCGTATTTTTAGCAAATAAAATGATGTTATTTGCTCATCATCCAACCCATTTCAGTACCAAGGAATTAATACCTATGAAAGCTCTAAAATTAACCCTGATCGCTACAGCAGTGGCATCTTTACTATCGCCACTAGCAGCACAAGCGACTAGTGAATTTGACAACTTTACGCCTATGACAGGCAACACTACTCCTGTCAATCCGGGATCGGCGACGCCTTATAAATTATCTTCACCCAACTTCAGCCAAGAAACAATTTCTGATCGCGGCACACAGAACACTTTGGTACCCGGCTCTTATTCCGGCAACCCGGATATGATGACTGCCAATGAAACAGGTGTAGATGCCGGTCGTTACTTATTCATGCCTTTCGAGACTGGCTCAGCCGGCGTGGTAAGAATTGACCTTCAAGATACCAACTACAACACTCGCACCACAACTATAGTGGCTCCAGGCACACAAGACTTTGTATCTGGTGACGCATCACGTTGGACTCCTTGGGGCAGCTATTTGACTGCCGAAGAATCGTGGGGAACAGGTAGCACTAAAGGCCGTCTTTTCGAAATCGACAATGCCACCACAGCAACTGCCAACGGCGGCAACTTTATACAACAAAGCATCATTCCACGTGTATCCCATGAAGGTCTGGCTTTCGATAATAACAACAATCTCTATTTCGTCGACGAGTTAAACGGCGGCAGCATTTACAAATATACTTCGGCCAATCCTTTAGCACTTAACGGTAGCGATTTCTTTAGCGCCGGCCAGACTTTCGCATTGAAAGTACAAGCAGGCGGTCAGTTCGAAGGCACTAGTGGCGCAGCAATTACAGGTCTTGCAACTTGGGAAGCTATCACCAACACAACTGGCGGCGCTTTGGCCGGTATTTCTACAGTGCTGGCTGATGGTACCATCGACGGTCGCGTATCTGCTGACAATGCCGCTGTTATGGCTACCGGCTTTAACCGTCCGGAAGATCTGGAGATCCAGGATCTGGGTGACGGCAACCAGTTCCTGTACTTCGCTACTACTGACTCAGACAACGATGCCAAAGGCTCTAATGGTAGTGGACGTGTTTATTCATTCAATCTGGCCAGCAGTGAAGTCAAGTTATTTGCGGACAGCAACACTATTGATGCGGCAACAGGCCTGAGCGTTGGCGGTGAATTCAAAAGTCCGGACAACCTGGCGATTGATGCCGAAGGCAATATGTATATTGTCGAAGATCAGAATGGCGGTGTTGAGGATGTCTGGTTTGCAATGGATGCCAATCGTGATGGCGTAGCTGATTCAGTCTCTAAGTGGATCAGCTTGACAACGCAAGGCGCTGAAAGCACAGGTCTATACTTTGACAAGTTTGACACAACCAAAGCTTATATCAACGTACAGCATCCAGCTGACGGCATTGATCGTACCATCATGCTGACTGCACCGGCAGCTGTTCCAGTACCTGGCGCTGTTTGGTTGTTCGGTTCTGCGCTGATGGGCTTTCTGGGCTTTTCACGTCGCAATAAAAAAGCCTAAGTTCATAATGGCTTAAAATCCTGCAATTGGGATAATATTAAAAAGCGGCGGCAAGGCAATCTTGCCGCCGCTTTTTTTTCATTTTTTTTTAGCTTATGCTCTAAGTACGAATACCGGTAAACAGGCGATTAACAAGCTTTTACTTACCATGAAAAAAACTTCGTATTGAGGTAAACATAGGGCCAAACCTGTTAATCCTCAGAGGATGTAAAGTTGGTGTAACGGAGTGGAATCAGGGGCAATCAAAGCCTAAATGGATTGATTATATCGAGGGGATTTTTTGCTATTTAATTGATGGTTTTGCCGCGAGGTAAATAAAACACCAGCCCTGGGACGCATACTGCGTGTCCCAAGGCTGGCGTTTATTATTCTGTTGGAGCGTCTTGCTTTGGTTCTACTACTTTTGGTGCGGATTCAGGTGCAGCTTGTTTCGGTTCCAAAGTATCCACAGCAGGTGCCTTAGGTTCAGAGCGCTCTACCTTTTCTTGTCTTTCAGCAAAATCACTGTTGTAAGATCGGGGTTTTGTCGGGCGCACGTCGTCTTGTGCTACCGTTGAAACTTCGCCGGCATTGCCACCGTTTGACTCGCCGTCTTCATCCGTTTTTTTATAATTCGGATTGCGTGGTCTTCTACGATTTGGACCTCTTCTACTGGTGCTTTTTCTGGCAGTTTGCCGGGGTTGCTCATCAGTCGATGCAGACGCATCCGCTGATGGTAATGTTGCCTCATTAATTGACGCTTCATTAACCGCTACAGATTCGCTTTTAACCAACGCAATAGACTCATCTCCGGCATTGGTAACCGGTGCAAGGTTACGCCTTACATTACGACCAGGACCCCTGATATTACGATTAGGCTTGGGCTCCCTGTTTTCTTTGCCTTCCCGACTGTCTTTACTTGGTTCAGGCTTCGCCTCTTGCTCTTGTTGCGAGCGATTAGGCCGTGGTTCCGTAGATTTTTGCCCCTGACTTCTACCGCGTCTGTTATTTCGACCTCTGCTTGGCTGACTTTCATCAGCTGATCTGGCTTTTTCAACAACCGGCGCAGGAGTTGGAGCGGCTATTATTTCAGGTTCGGCACCCAGACTAACCAACTTATCCCAGAAGCGTTTGATCAAGCTGGCCGCTTCATTTTTTACTTGCACAGGTGCCGGTGAATCATGCATAAATTCCTTGATTGCCGCTTTTTCAGCTCTTGGCTTAATTTGCTGGGCAAAATCAGGAATGGTGATGTCTTCGGCTTTTATTTGTAAATAACTGGGCTTGTCATCAACTGATTCTTTTTCCTTGATACGCTCAATGTCATAAGCGGGCGTTTCAAGATGTTTACTCGGCAAAATAATAATACCAACTTTCAGTCGAGTTTCAATTTGCTCAATGGCATGACGCTTTTCGTTTAACAAAAATGTTGCACATTCAATAGGCAAATGGGCAATCACTTTTTCTGTGCCTTTCTTCATGGCTTCTTCTTCAAGAATCCTCAATACAGAAAGTGCAACCGATTCAACATTACGAATAGTACCTTGGCCCTTACAACGTGGACAGGGTAATTGCGTAGAATCGCCCAGTGATGGACGCATTCTTTGTCTGGACATTTCCAACAAACCGAAACGTGAAATACGACTGGTTTGAATACGCGCCCTATCAATTTTAAGCGCATCACGAAGATGGTTTTCGACAGAACGTTGGTTTTTGTTGGAAAGCATATCGATAAAGTCGATAACAAACAAACCACCCAAATCGCGTAGCCTCAGTTGACGGGCAATTTCATCGCACGCTTCCAGGTTGGTATTCAGTGCAGTTTCTTCAATGTCACTGCCTTTGGTAGCGCGGGCAGAGTTGATGTCAACAGACGTTAATGCTTCGGTATGATCGATAACCAGTGAACCACCGGAAGGCAATGATACTTCGCGGCAATAAGCCACTTCAATTTGCGATTCAATCTGATAACGGCTAAATAAAGGTACCGCGTCTTGATACAATTTCGCTTTCGGTAAAAAATGCGGCATAACTTCTTTAAGGAAGTCTTGTACCAATTTAAACGACTCTTCATTATCAATCAGAATTTCATCAATATTGCCACGTAAATGGTCACGCAGCGCTCTGATGATAACGTTGCTTTCCTGAAATACCAGAAAAGGCGCTTTCTGTTCACCGGAGGAACGCTCAATGGCTTCCCACAGTTGCAGCAGATAATTTAAATCCCATTGCAACTCTTCGGCATTTTTTCCACAACCGGCTGTTCTGACGATCAAACCCATACTGTCAGGAATCTCCAGCATCGCCATCACTTCACGCAAATCACTGCGTGTTTCGCCTTCTATGCGCCTTGATATCCCACCAGCCTTGGGATTATTCGGCATTAAAACCAAATAAGTACCGGCCAGACTGATATAAGTAGTTAAAGCAGCGCCTTTATTACCCCGTTCTTCTTTTTCAATTTGAACGATAATTTCCTGACCTTCTTTGATCAGATCTTTTATCGCCGGACGGCGGCCTTCTTCGGCACCTTCCTGAGCATGTCGGTAGAGTGGTGAAATTTCCTTAAAAGGCAAAAAACCATGTTTTTCAGCGCCATAATTAATAAAGGCGGCTTCCAGACTCGGTTCTACGCGGGTAATAATGCCTTTGTATATATTGGACTTTTTTTGTTCTTTTGAAGGGATTTCTATGTCAAAATCGTAAAGTTTTTGACCGTCTACCAAAGCGACTCGCAGTTCTTCAGCTTGCGTAGCGTTGATAAGCATTCTTTTCATTCATTTATCCTTGTAGTGTCCTGCTCCATTGTCAGAGTTTACTCAATTAAACTGGTTTTGGTCATCGCATCATTGTGTGTCGATACAAACATAAAGCTCTATGTCAAAAAACCATCAGCTTCGTTTTTACGATCATATGTTCCGTCATCTGCGCAATTTTGTCATTATTTTAGACTTAACAACCAGGTGAAGTCTTATAGGGCGCGGACAGATGCCAAGTTAATATTTATTTCAGTCTTTGGTGGTAAATTCTGTTTTAAACAGGTATTAAAAAAAATCGTGCGTCTAGGGTCGAACGATGAACCCGAAAATCGTATAATAAAAAAGCTAATCACGTAAGTGTGTTCTATTAACCTTTATTAAGTAGCTTCAGAGCGGTTTCTTTATTGAAATTCGCAGAGCTTTAAGTCTGTTTTTTTATGAAAACTCGCCTAATATAGCAACCTTATTGTCACACATCAATTTTAAAGAATCAATTTACCCAAGATACTGGTATTATTTGCCTAATGAGTATAGAAGAAAACCCCTTACCCCATGTTGTATATGTCGAAATTACTGAAGATAACTGCGATCAACGCCTGGACAATTTTTTAATAGCCCGCTTGAAAGGCGTCCCTAAAAGCCGCATTTATCGCATTGTCAGAAAAGGTGAAGTCAGAGTCAACAAAGGCCGTGTCGATGTTAAATATCGGCTGGTTGCCGGAGATATCATCAGAATTCCGCCCATCAGAGTCGCTGAGCGTAGCGAAGAACTTTATGTTCCTCAAGGCTTGCAAGCGGCATTACAGGAAGGTATTTTATTTGAAGATGACGGCTTCATTGTCATCAACAAACCCGCAGGTTTTGCCGTACATGGCGGCACCGGCGTCAGTTCCGGCATTATCGAAGGACTCCGTTTGATAAGACCTGAAGCACGCTTTTTGGAACTGGTACATCGTCTTGATAAAGATACCTCGGGTTGCCTGTTAATCGCCAAAAAGCGCAGTGCCTTACGTAAACTCCAAGAGTTTTTTCGCAACAGCGAAGTTAAAAAGACTTATCAGGCCTTGCTAGCCGGTCAATGGGGCAGAAAAAAACTGATAGTTACTGCACCACTGTTAAAAAATGTCAGTAAAGGCGGTGAGCGCATAGTCGTCATCAGTTCCTCGGGAAAATCCGCTGAAACATTATTTACCCGCTTAAAAACTTTTCGTCATGCAACGCTGGTAGAAGCCTCGCCAAAAACCGGACGCACTCATCAGATACGAGTCCATGCTGCTAGTTTGGGTCATCCGATTGTTGGTGATGATCGTTATGGTGTCGATGAAGTTAACAAAATTTTTAAAAACAAAGGCTATAAACGTATGTTTCTTCATGCAGAAACTTTAAAGTTTCCGCACCCGGTTACCGGAATCTCCATGAGTATTTCAGCCCCCTTACCCGCTCATCTGGCAAATTTATTACAACATGAAGAACAAGTTTGATTTAATTATCTTTGATTGGGATGGCACGCTGGTTAATTCGATAGACTGGATTACGATCTGCCTGCAACAGGCCGCTGGACAATGCGGCATTACCGTACCTGAAGATCAGGCGGCAAAAAATGTCATTGGCTTAAGCCTTAACCAAGCCATGCAAAACCTGTTTCCCGGTATTGATCCCGCTACCCAGGCACAACTGGTTGCCTATTATAGCCAGCACTATAATTCCAAAAAAATCAGCCCGAACGATTTGTTTCCCGGTGTTTATGATATGTTGGTGCAACTCAAGCAATCCGGCTATCAACTCGCGGTTGCTACCGGTAAAAGCCGCGCAGGCCTACAGAAAGCATTAGAAGGGACAGGCACAGAAGCGCTGTTTTGTGTTACCCGTTGCGCGGATGAAACCGCCTCCAAACCAGACCCAAGAATGCTTCACGAAATTCTTCAGCATACCAATACCGCCAAGGAACGCTCATTAATGGTGGGCGACTCTGTACATGACTTGCAAATGGCGCTTAATGCCCCTATGTCTGCTATTGGTGTGTCCTGTGGCGCAAACTCAGCAGAACTTTTGCAACAATATAATCCGTTACTGTGTTTGCAACAGTCAACTGAATTACTGAACATTATTTAAGGTTACCAGTACATGGAAAATCAACAAGACAATTCAACTAAAACAGACGCTAACGAAGTAGCCGGTTGGGAGCGTGACATCATTAGCAAACTGGCTTTGGCTGCTGTCACAGAACAGACCAGAGCCAGACGTTGGAGTGTGTTTTTTAAATCATTAATATTTATTTATCTGTTTGCCGTCTTTGGTATGGCTATTTATCCAAAGCTAAAAATGGATATCGGCGTTGACAGTAAATATCATACCGCGGTGATTGACGTGGTGGGCGTTATTGCTGATGGTAAAGACGCCAATGCCACCGATATTATTGAAAGCTTAAGAGATGCCGTAAAAGATAAAGGCACCAAGGGTATTATCCTGCATTCTAATTCACCGGGTGGTAGTCCTGTGCAATCGGCTTATGTTTATGAAGAAATCCGAAACATAAAAAAAGCCCATCCCGAATTACCTATTTATGCGGTCGTTAGCGATATGTGTGCCTCCGGTTGTTATTATATTGCCTCTGCCAGCGACAAGATTTTTGTCAATCAATCCAGTCTTATTGGTTCAATAGGCGTATTGATGGATGGCTTTGGTTTTGTCGATATTATGCAAAAAATGGGCGTAGAACGCAGACTGTTAACCGCCGGTGCCCATAAAGCGATGCTGGATCCTTTTTCGGCGGCCAAAGCAGATGAAACAAAATATATGCAGGGCTTGTTAGATGAAGTACACCAGCAATTTATCAGTGCGGTTAAAGCCGGACGTGGTAACCGCTTGCAAGAAACACCCGAGATGTTTTCAGGTCTGGTTTGGACCGGTGAAGCCGGCGTTAAACTGGGCGTTGCTGACGGCTTTGGTAATGATGATTACGTCGCCAAAGATATTATTGGCGCCGAGAAACTGGTTGATTTTACCAAGCAAGGCAGCTTACTCGATAAAATGACCGGCAAACTGGGAACCTCTTTCGGTCAGGCAATTGGTAGCCTGCTCCAAGGCCCGTCAATACGCTAAACAAAAGCTTACCAGCGAGCTAATTAGTGTCCACCAAAGACACGAAATAAATATCAAGGGTGGGATGGGCTGAACAAGAAAGCTCATCCTGTGCGAGTGTTTCGTCTCATTTTTGGCACCTCCTACTGACCACCAAAATCTGTATCGTCTCTTATTACTCGCTTGACCGGTAAAAAAAGCGTAAGGTAAATGTTTCTGTAACTATAAGTGAAACTTTATTTATGAGTAATATATCACCATACGATGCCATGTTTTCCAGCATCATCGGACAAGATTATGACATGCTCCAGTTGCTATCCCCCGCAGCAGCTGAAATGAGCCGTTTAGTAGGCAGTACCGTCAATGCTTGCCCCGCTGGCACTAAACCGTTACAGATAGTTGAATTGGGCGGAGGCACCGGCGTTACCACGTTGGCCTTATTGACTGCCAATGAAACCCTGCAGGTATTCAGCATTGATAATGAACCCGTCATGCAACAGCAGGCAAAACAGCGCTTACAGCAATGGGTAGATCAGGGACGTTTAACTTTTTGCGATGATGATGCCTTGACCGCATTACAAAAATTAGCCAGCGACAGCGTCGATGTCATCGCTTCGGCTTATACCCTGCACAACTTTCTTAACAATTATCGCGAGCAAGTCCTTAAAGAAGTTTTTCGCGTACTAAAACCAAACGGGAAATTTATCAACGCTGACCGTTATGGTTTGAACGACATCAGTCAACATACCCTTATTGTTCAGGAAGAGGTGAAGCACTATTTCAAAGTGCTTGCCCCACTCAATCGCCCGGATTTACTGGAGCAGTGGATCGTCCATTTATTTAGTGATGAATCAGAAAATCATATCATGCGTGAAGCCGTTGCTCTTCAGCAATTGCAGGACTGTGGTTTTACCTCAATCACCGTCAGTGATCGCAATGCCATAAATGCCTTGGTGACCGCTAAAAAGCCGCCCAACGAAAACAGTCCGGCATAACAGTTTAAACAACAGCGACTGCCCCCCTCTCCACTTCCCCTTTAAGAGCGGACGATTTTACAGATAACATCCTTTCAAGGGATGTTATCTGTAACTGTTTAAGCTGATAAGTATTTATATTTTCCACGAAAAACACGAAAGAAAAGTAATACGAAGGATGCCCATCATTTCTCGGCATAGCCAGCCTATTAAACTTGACTTTATTTTTGATAAAAATATAGTGAAAACAAAACATGGGCGTAGTGTGGGTTTCGCGATAGCAAGCCGTAAATTTACGCCCAACACCGATGATAGCCAATTACTACTAGTGAATTGCCTGTCGGCGAATCTACCCTACAATATATACACAGTAAGGCCGTATAAAATTACGCTCACAAGAATTAATCTGATAAGTTTAATCGAATAACTCGCATAATTTAATCAGTTAAATTTACTAAATTCCTTGTAAGTCAAGAATAACCCTATAAGTAATAGCACGAAAGCGATAATGCCTACAAAAAAGATAAGGCCCATGACTATCTCCTCCCCATTAACGCACAAAGCTTAAAATAGTGTTTGAACGGTAATAAATTATTTAATACAAAACAATAAGTTGCGATAAAATAGGCTATTGAAAATCAAATAACAGCCTATTGGCGTATAAAATGCTGAATTTAAGTAACTTGCTGATAATTATGATTATTATTTTCATCGAAAAGGGCTTGGCAAAAGCTACCTCCCGGATAAGCGCCTCAGCTTTCAAATTCTCGTTGGAAAACTCCCGATGAGAAAGGTATTTTCTCCACAAATGAGCATCGGTCAACGCGATATTGCTGATATCAAAATAGATGTTTCCTCCCGTGATGACATTCCGATCATCTTGCTGGGCTTGCAACACATTTATACGACTCAGCCATTAAGGGATGCTGTTTTTAAAATACTGGAGGATGTGGTGCCTACTAAAATTGACGCCGAAGTGACAAAAATCGTTGCCATCGACAAAGGCCGCCCCGGTATGAATCAATGGTCGATTTTGGTGTTAGGATCGCTACGCGTAGGACTGAATACAGACTATGATCGCATTCTGGAGTTGGCCAATCAGCATAACACCCTACGTGAAATGCTCGGTCTTGGTTGCTTTGATGCCGACAAACGCTATCGCCTGCAAACCTTGAAAGACAATCTCAAGCTGTTTACGCCAGCGATCATGGCGCGTATTAGTACTGAAGTTATTCGAGCCGGCTATCAATTACTGGATCTGGATATTCATGCGCTGATCAGAGGCCGTTGCGATTCTTTTGTGTTAAAAACCAACGTGCATTTTCCAACCGATATCAGTTTACTGCATGATGCGATCCGGATTCTGATTCGGACGTGCGTCAAATGGAGCTTGCAACATGCCTTGCCTGAATGGCGATTGCATAAGCACAACCTGTCTAAATTTAAAAGGCGGTATCGCACGCTGCAAAAACTCAAACATTCCACGTCAAAAAATGACGCTATCAAGGCCGCCAAAGCACTTGAGATCAAACAGGCCTACCAGGACTATATTGATTTGGCAGGGTTTTATCTTGAGCGCACTAAAGCCAGTATGTTGACGTTAAAAAATCACTTTCACATACCAGAAGTGTTGCTTACCGATCTGAGCACTTTTAGCCTGCATGCCGAACGTCAAATCGAGCAGATTAGACGTCGCGCTATTCAAGGAGAAACCATTCCCCATGATGAAAAAGTCTTTTCCCTGTTCCAGACCCACACCGAATGGATCAGCAAAGGCAAAGCCGGAGTCCCGGTTGAACTGGGCTTGCGGGTCTGTATCATGGAAGACCATCAGGGCTTTATATTGCACAGTCAAGTCATGCAAAAGACTACCGACGACAAAGTCGCCGTGCCGATGGTTAAAGCGACTCAAGTAAAATTCCCAAGTTTTAACGCCTGTAGCTTTGACAAAGGTTTCCACAGTCCGGCCAATCAAACCGACCTGAAAGCCCTCCTTGAGCAAGTCGTTTTACCCAAAAAAGGCAAGCTATCCAAAGCCGACCAGAATCGTGAATACACCGCGGAATTTAAACAGGCAAAAAAGCAACATTCCGCCGTAGAATCGGCTATTAATGCGTTAGAAGTACATGGGCTGGATAAGTGCCTTGATCATGGCATTGAAGCCTTCGAGCGTTATGTTGGCTTAGCCGTGTTATCGCGTAACATTCAAAAGCTCGGCACAATTAAACGCGACATGGAACGGCTAAGGCTTGTTAACGAGCAACAAAAACTAGCTGCCTGACGCTTTTTTGAGAACAGCCAACAGGTTATCCACAGGAAAGGTGCGCTTATAATTTGTGATTATTAGAAATAATTCTGAAAAACTGATGGTAAATCAGAAAATAAGTCGTTTGTTCCACTCCGGAAAGATTTTTCCAAAAAATATTTCCGGATGTTGAGCTGGTTTTTTTGAAAAGTGGCTTTTTCGTTCAGGCACTAAAATAGATGCCAAAGCAGAAAATGGATGGAATCCAAATTGCTGTAAATATCGCCTGGTGAGCATCTTTGACGATAAACCACAAATACGCGGAAACAAAAAACGATATCATCACAGCTAAAATTATAAAGTAATCTGATTTATTAAACATGCTAATTCTCCTAATTTTCTAATAATCAAAATAGTCCAAAATGCCATAACCAATGGCGCTCACTAAACAACCGCTAATTGCTACCATCGCAATGATCCGTATGCCCGATGAAAGCCCCAATGCAAATGTCTCTAAGGGAAATAATCCAATGGCCCCAAAAATTAAGGCTATGCACCCTATTATTGCCATTGAATTGCCGACGTTTATCAGTAACCGGCAGTAAAATTGTTTTGAAGTATTCACTCGAAATCCTGTGATTCAGTTATCGACTATACCAATCGAAGCTTTTAAAAAAATACCAATAAAATCGTTTATCTAATCCATCTTCGAAACAGGCAGCACTTACATCACAGTCGTTTGTTCCTGCGAAGGTTGCGGTAAAGTTTTTTTATTTCCAATTGTCAATGCCAGGCAATTTGACTAATTCTGTCATTACTTTATGGAAACATTCGCCAGTTTATCTTGGAGTTTTTGTATCTGGGATAAGTTGTCTAAGTCACCATCTTCACGTTGGGAATCACGCTTGTTTTCCACATCATGTCTAATTAAAACCATTTGTCCAAACACAACATAACTCTGAATGGGGCTTTGTCAACGAAATTAATGATTTTCAAAACGATTGGGCTTCGACCTTATTATTAAATTATTGCATGTCATGGAAACGTTCAGGACTGCGTTCATACTCCGTCATACTATGAATTGCCTAAAGCGAATTGGCTTTAAGGTTTACGATTCTGAATTTCAGCTAATATATTAGCGACTTCTTTTATCGGTAGATAATTCAAATCCCAGCCATATAAGCCATGTCGGCTTAGGGGTTAATCGTAACCCAGACATTCGCGCAAAATATCGGGTTACACTATCGCTAACCCGACGGGACTTCCCCTTTACAGCCGAACGATTTTACAGATAGCATCCTTTCAAAGAATGTTATTTGTGCCTACTTAAGCTAATAAGTCGTTATTTTTGTTGACGAAAGACACGAAATAAAGGCAATAAATTGATTATCAAAAATTTAAACAGGTTACAAATGACGAAAGACCTACTATCCAGAATTTTTGAATTGAAATGGTTTAATTAAACAGGACACTTCTAAAGACAGCTTTATAATGTCAACAGAGGTGAATATGAGTAATAAAACTAAGCAAAAACGACCCAATTACACGATTGAATTTAAACAAGATGCGGCCAAGTTAGTTAATGAAAAAGGCTATACACAAAAGCAAGCAGCCGATAATCTAGGTATTTTCCTTAGCGCCATTGGGCGATGGGTGAGAGCCGAACAAGGATCGCCGTCACCATCGGCGATCAAGAAAAGCGTTTTGAACTTAATCGATCAAGATGAGTTAACGCGCTTACGCAAAGAAGTTGAACAATTGCGAATGGAGCGCGAGATATTACAAGGTGCCCTTTAGGGTGAAAAAGGCCGCAGTCTTCTTTGCGAAAGAACTCCAATAAAATACGGTTTTATTCGAGAGCAACAGAAGACTTTTCCAGTTACCGTGCTATGTAAAGTAATGCAGGTTAGTACCAGCGCCTTTTATGCGTGGGCGAAAATGCCTAAAGATACTGACAAAAAAATACGGCAAAAACAGCTTGAAGCTAAGGCGATTGAGCTATTTGGAGAAAACAAGAACGTTTACGGTTCTCGCCGTTTATCGGAAGCTTTTATAAAAGAAGATATTCAGGTCGGGCGCTATAAAGCAAGGCAATTGATGAAAAAATTGGGCTTAAAACCACGCTACCCAAAACGTTTCCAAGTGACTACAGATAGCGATCATAATGAGACGATTGCTCCCAATCTGTTAAACAGGCAATTTGATGTTGCTGCGCCCAATAAGGTTTGGACGACCGATATTACTTACGTCTGGACTCTTGAAGGCTGGCTGTACGTCGCGATTGTCGTTGATTTATTTTCCAGGCAAGTAGTGGGCTGGTCCATTGCCGATAACATGCGTACCTCACTGTGTGTTAATGCCTTACAAATGGCGTTTTGGCGGCGAAAACCTGAACCAGGCTTGGTGCATCATTCGGATCGGGGTAGCCAGTATGCTAGCCATGAATACCGAAGTCATTTAGGAATAATGAAGATGCAGCAGAGCATGAGCCGTAAAGGTGATTATTGGGATAATGCGCCGACCGAGCGATTTTTTCGAAGCTTAAAACATGAGCAACTAAACTACGAAAAATTCAAAGCTAAAGAGGCGGCAAAGCTGAGTATTATTGATTATTTGGCGTTTTATAATGGCAAACGATTGCATTCAACATTAGGATACCAATCCCCACTGGAATTTGAACGAGAATTTTACAAGAAGACTACTTAAGAAAGTGTCCGGTTTTACTTGACCATTACAATAGGAATCGGTCTGCCATTTTAGGTCATTAACGTCATAATGATAATTGCTGGTCCGAAGTATTGAATGATTAATTCAAAGAAAATGTGATTTTTTCGATATGAAATTTATATGCGGTTGCCCTGACCCTATGGGGTGTCGCCTCCCCGAAGCTCCAGCAACATCTCCTCAATTTCTTGGCAGCGGGCATTAGCAAACCCCTTCGCCTCGCCGATGACGAGGAATCCACATTTTTGCAGAACCCGGAGCGAGCGAAGATTATCCTTGGCGGCCCGGGCATAGATAGGGCGCGCCTGGTTAACATGCGCCAAGAACTCCCGGAGCGCCGGGGTGGCAATTCCCTGGCCCCAAAATTCCTTTCCAAGCCAATAGCTCACTTCGGTTTTGCCGTTGTCTTCATAGCTCAAGACGCTGCCGGCCACCCGATCGTCCAAGACGATGGTCTTGATGATCACCGTTGTATCCGCCAAAATTCGGCTCCAATGTACGGTAAAAGCTTCCAGGTTAGTTGGATCCTTGGCCGTAAAGGCGGCCATGAAATTGGCTTCTGGATCGAGTTCCTGCTCAAAGAAGATCAGGATATCCGTTTCGATGACCTCGCGTAGCCTGAGATGTCGGTTCATAAAGTTTTCTCCTTGAAGGTAGTGGTTAAGCTTGGCATCTTGGCCACCACCGGACACCATGTCTCCTAAGCTCAAGGGTCTCGCGTCCGGTTCTGTGAGAAACTAAGGGAGCAGTTACCTTCAGTTTACCCGCCCCTTTTCAGAAAGCTTCTTTCATACCCTGAAAACAGAGTTGGTTTATCATCAGCACTATCAAACCAGAACTGAAGCTAAGCAGGATATATTTAAATACATTACGATGTTTTATAATCGTGAACGGTGTCATTCGAGGAGTAACTATTTGTCGCCAGCGGACTACGAAATGCAGCTAAAGTCTGCTTAACTTTGTGTCCGGAACAGTGTTGACGAATCAAAATACGAACCGACCAATATTCAAGACATAAAAAAACGGACCGCCTACAGAGGCTTATCATTCGCTTCTTTAATCACCTGACTGAGTATTTTTAACCAGGTTAAACGGTAAGGTAACTCTAATAATTCCATGTGCCAGCAATCAATACGGTAGATCCTTACTATACCGTTAAAAACAGCAATCCAATCGTCCATTTCACGATGGCTTGTATGAACGATGATAGCGTTTTCCATGCCATCCTGAACAAACCTATGCTGATAGCCTTGATTCGCGGATCGATAAATACTTAACATATAAAACCAGTGAAAACGCGCGGGTAACGCTATGTTCAGACTGAAATAGGTTTTTATGATGATAGGCAACAATTGTTTTCTAACATGGTTCTTAAAATAAGCCATAGAGCCTGCTCTTTTTAAGTTCTTGTATTCGTTGCTTAGCGTTATTTTTTGCTTAAGATAATCCTCATCGGTATCATCATAGCCTATCCCAGAAGGATCCAATATAAAAAGCAATGCAACGTGCTTGCCCTGTGCGCATAACTGGCGGGCTATTTCATATATAATCGTACCACCAATGGAGAAGCCGCCTAAGTAATAAGGTCCGTCGGGATCTATTTTTTGAATATTCTGCAAATAATAGTTCGCTATCTCTAAAATAGTGACATGCTTGGCTTCAACCCCATCTAGAGCTTGATGATTTAATAAATAAAGCGGTTGGTTAGCCCCCAAGTGTTCAAGTATCATTGGTACTACCGGGCCGCCATGCAAACCCCAAAAAAGAGGCGGTTGAGTTCCGTCAATTTGAAAGCCGGTAATGATAGAATCGATTTTTTTGCTATCACTGCCAATAGGCTGCGTCAATATATCGGCCAACTGACTGATGGTGGGATATTGATATATCCATTCCACCGGCACCAATTTACCGATTTTTGCCTCTATTTTTGTGCTTAGCACGATTGCCAGCAATGAATGACCGCCTAATGCAAAAAAATCATCCTCAATACCGATCGAGTTAATTTTCAGAATACCGCACCACATAGCGACTAGCATCGCTTCCATCGGCGTATGGGAAGCAACATAAGATGGATCAAATGCAGTGTGTATAAGCTCCGGTGCGGGCAAGGCTGCTCGATTGACTTTACCATTAGGGGTAAGTGGCAATTTATCCAGTAACACAAAAGCCGTAGGCACCATGTATTTAGGTAACTTTCTTGTTAAAAAAAGGCGTAACGCGTTTATATTCGGTAGCTTATCTTGTGAATAGGTTAGATAGGCGACCAAATGTTTATAGCCGGATGAGTCATCCCTCACGATAACAATAGCACCATTTATGTCAGGATGCTGTCCCAGGACATATTCAATTTCACCTGGCTCAATGCGAAATCCGCGTAGCTTAATCTGGTAATCGGTACGTCCCAAAAATTCAATCGCCCCATCGGGTAGATACCGTGCCAGATCCCCGGTTTTATACAATCGCGCCTGACCGTATTCACAGAAAGGGTCGGCAATAAATTTTTCAGCAGTTAATTCAGGACGATTAAGGTAATCTCTTGCCAATCCGTCACCACCAATATGAATTTCGCCCGATACGCCGATAGGCACCGGTTGCAAATGCCTATCCAGGATGTAAATGCGAGTGTTGGCAATGGGGTATCCAATGGGAATAGATGTCGCCAGTGGCGGGATAGTTTTAGGGATCGGATAACAACAGGCAAATGTCGTACTCTCTGTAGGACCGTAACCATTAATCAGCTGACTGTCAGGCAACAGCTTAACAGCACGTTGTATATGAGCGACGGATAAAGCTTCACCGCCAGTCAGTATTTGTGCAACTGAACGTAGTATCTGTGGCTTTTCGTCGATCACGGCATTAAACAATGCCGCTGTTAACCATAGAATACTGATTTTCTGCTGCTGAATAATGGTTTCCAGACCATGCAGTGATGGAATACGTTCAGCATAAATAACGCAACGAGCCCCATGAAGTAGACTGCCCCATATTTCAAAAGTGGAGGCGTCAAAGGTAATAGGCGCTAATAATAAGAATGTCTGCTGATCATCAAAGTGGACATAATCGGTATTTAACAGTAGCCTGGCAATATTGTAATGGCAAATTGCAACACCTTTAGGCCGCCCGGTAGATCCGGATGTGTAAATAACATAAGCCAGATTTTCGGCAGTCGTATTGCAGCCTAGATTTTCGGCACTTTCCCGATTAATCTCATCCCGGCAATTATCTAAACAGAAGCACTGCCCTGAATAGGCAGGCAATTGCGCAAGTAGTGACGAATGTGTCAACAATACCGGCGCATTAATATCTTCCAGCATAAAAGTCAGAGCATCGCGCGGGTAATTAGGATCCATCGGCACGTAAGCGCCACCCGCTTTAAGTATAGCCAGCAATCCGACCACCAAACCAACGGAGCGCTCCATGCAAATCAACACCAGAGTGTCCACTTTAACACCGGCGGTTTGCAGATAATGCGCCAATTGATTGGCTTGGGCGTTGAGCATCTGATAACTCAGTTGTTGCTCAGCATAGACCAGTGCAATAGCATCCGGAGTTCTGGCCACCTGTTCCTCAAAGAGTTGATGTACGCATTTATTTTTAGGGTAGTCGGTTTGAGTGGCGTTCCAATCGATTAATAATTGCTGCAGTTCAGATGCAGTGAGTAACGGTAAGTGGGCAATAGCAGCTTCCGGGTGCTCGACTACTGCTGCCAACAGGATTTTAAAATGGCCTACCAGTCGGACAATCGTTTCGGCATTAAATAAATCGGTGCTATATTCAAGATTGGCAGTTAAGCCGTTGGCATCTTCCGCTAACAAAATTGCTATATCAAAGCCGGTCATCTCATTACCGGAAGTGAAATTGTTAACCACCAGATCAGGTAATTGCAGTCCGGGTAATGCCGAATCTTGCAAAACCAGCATGATCTGAAACAAGGGATGCCGATTTGTATTTTGGGGCACTTGTAACTGTTCTACCAATTTTTCAAAGGGCAGATCCTGATGAGCATAGGCGCTCAAACAGACCTCCTGCACACGGCTTAAAAGCTGATAAAAACTGAGCGTACCCGACAAATCGGTTCTTAATGCCAGCATATTAACAAAAAGCCCAGTTGGGTTTTCAGCGCCCTGATCGTTATGATCGGTAATAGCTGTACCGACGACGATATCATCCTGCCCGCTATAACGGTGCAACAGCACTAGCAGTGCCGCCAACAGAATCATGAATAGGCTCGCATTTTGCTTTTGACTTACTGTTTTTAAGTCTTTGGTTAATGCAGGAGATAATTGAAACGTCTCTTTGGCGCTACGGTAAGAAAGCTGTTTTGGACGCGGCTTATCCGTCGGTAATTCCAGCAGACCCAAACCAAATAGTTGATTTTTCCAATAGCTAAGTTGTTTTTCTAACATTTCATTCTGAGGTTAATAATGCTTTTTGAGTTTTGAACGACGGAAACTATACCCGAATTATTAATAGGTGATTCGTAAGCGTCCAGCGAGGCCATCTACCCCTAAATTTCATTCTGATTTTAAGGGGCTACTATACTAAATACACTGGTATCCTTTCATTTTTTTCTGAGGGTATCTCATGGCATTAACTGGACAATTTCCATTTGCGGATTTTTTACTTCTGTTTTTTATTACCACGCGCCTTGAAATTATTGGCACAGAAGATCCCCGTGCGTAATTCATTTAATCCCAGTGCTATCGTTTTGCGATCCCAACCTATGGCCCTTACAGCCAAATAAGCCTTTGCATAAAAATAATCCAGGGTGACTTGGGCTTCAAACACCCATCTTTTGGTAGCAGTTAGCTTTTCGCTGCATTTTTAAGTGTAGCAATATACTGTTTCGATAAGGTGGGCATGTTGTTAACAATGATGTGTCAAATATAGGTCCACTGAATACATTAATTTTCAGATGCTGATCCGGAAAAGTTTTTTTGGGGGGGGGGGGGGGGGGGGGGGATATTTATTGCGCGTTACTTTACCCCTGATAACTACGCGCTTACACTGAAGTCAGGCGCTTTCACTTTAGGGCAAGTAATAATAGATTATTTTGCGGGGCAAAGCAAATTATCAGCAATGTTCATACGTGGGAGATAAAGTAGTTAAAATCGACTTAAAGTATTAATACCCCATACTTTCTCTGCCCTGCAGCAGCGTCTGATTTATCAGCAATACCGGTTTTCTTAAGTGCTGCGGGATGGGGTTATACTGCCCTGCTGATATTCTTGATAACCTGAAAGGTTTTCTTATCTGCCTCAGAGTTTTTCTTGATAATCTCAACGATTTTCTTGTCTGCCCAAGAGTATAGCTTAATCATCCCGTAGCTTTTTTTGTCTGATCCAGAGCATTTCTTGATGCTTTACGCTTTTTCTTGTCTATTCCAGGGCTCTTCCGGTCGGAAATATAACCAAAACGACTTGCCCGGTGCCATTGCAATACTGCCCAAGCGTATTGCAGTTTGGACTGACAGTATTGCCGATTACTGTTAAATAGCCATGTGGATCGGGAAACGGCTTTATCGTTGCCCAACATTATAGCCGTGGAATGTCGGGCACAAAAAGATGTGCCCGACCTACATGACTTAAATCAGCGATTATTATTTTGGTAATAATGGCTTTAACAAGCAGGCCTTATTTCATCAACATGCGCGTTAAAGGACTGTCGCTATCGACAACGGCTTTTTGCTCACCGTCAGTTGCCGCACATTGTTCCATAATCTCTGAAAGCTGCGTTATCTGGTCTTTATGTTGCTCAACAAGCATGTCGACTACCTGTAAAACTTCGGTTTCTATCACGCTAAAAGCGTTAAGCAGGCCTTTATTAAGACCCTTTAAGGCACTTTTTTGCAGCGAAGGCTGGAGCTTTTTTAAAATAAAATAGGGAATTAACCAAGTCATGGCAATCAGCAGGCTGCTATGAATGGCAAAATCCACCCCCAGATAGTGATTTTCGGCCATGTTACTGGTGTAATAACCCATAAATACTTTATAACCAACCCACGTCATGGCCAGCAACGGCAAAAATATTTCGGCAAAACGCATGCCTTTTAAAAACACGCGCTGTAAGGCGTTACCGGGATTTACCAAGGCTTGCCTTGCTGCCAGTTCAGTTTGTGTTTGCATGATTTTAGGCGCTTTTTCTCGCACGGCGATTATCTGCTGTTTAAACGGCAAAACCGGTAAGCCCTGCTCATCAATTTTGCCAATAAATTCATCCAGGGCATCGTCAAAACGGGCTTGTGCCCAGGCATCCCATAAGGAATTTTGCTGAGTGGGCGGATTTTTCATTAAATCAGCCGCGTGTTCTGCATAGTAAGTGGCCGTCTGTTTCATCGGCCAGGCAAAACCTTGTTGCAAAAGTTTCACGGTTTCTCGCCATTGCTGCTGCCACAACGCGGGGACTTGTTGAAAAGTTTGCCCGGAACCTAGCAATTTGGCGGTATTTTGCAGTTTTTTCTGTAACTCGTCTTTGCGTACCTGTACACCACGTTGTTCCAGTTGGTCAATAACATGCCCGGTCGCCAAAGATAATATAGTGGTTTCCAATCCGGCAAATTCATCGTCTTTAGGCCCGTCAGTACACACGGTTTTAAAAATAATGGGCGCGACAAAACCCGCTTTATGCAATTGTTGGTTAAAATCTGCATATTGCTCATCCTGCCCCCGATCCCATTGGTTAAGAACAAACAACCAGGCATGGCGCGCACCTTCTGCCAGCAGTAAACGCCAGGCCTTTTCGTCCCGATAACGCTCGGGACTGACCACATAAACAAGTACATCAATATGCGGTAACCACTGCAGAACCAATGCTTTATTGCTGTGCTCGGTACTGTCAAAATCCGGCATATCGATCCAGACAATATTTTTTTTGGTCTCATCATCATGTTGCGCAACACTAATTTTGGCGAGCGGTAATTGCTCCGGAAAATTCTGTATGGCGATATTGCGATGATGAAACAACGTCACTTCGCGTGAAGTGGGGCGCTCTATGCCTGCCTTGGCAATGGCCTGCCCTGCGAGACGATTAAGCAGGGAACTTTTGCCCACGCCGGTGCCGCCCATAAAGGCGACAATAAGCGGCCTGGTACCGGCTTGCATTGCCAAAGCGGAGCTTGAAAACAAGGCTTCCGGCGTTCGGGTATCAAAATACTGTAACGCGACTGCGTTATCGGCATTAAGCCAGCCTGCGGTGCAAGCTTGATCGGCCCAGTGTTGGGTTTTTTCTATTAAATTAGAGTAATCGTAAGCCATTGCGCTTTTCTATAAGTTGATGTTCAGCTGCTTGTACCTGATCAGGAGTAATATTAAAATGATTCAGCCGTGATAATTGATCCGGCAACGCCAACAGTTTCAGGCCAAGATTATCCACAAACAGCGCCTGTTTTACAGTCTTTAATTGATGCTGTTTTAAGTCATGCTCTACTTTATGCATATAGCCGCCGATGGCGCTTTCAGCCAATAACGAAGTCACTGCCAACATTGCCGGTGCAAAAACCAGATCATGTACTCCAATACCGCCCATATGTACTGTCAGGGCAATAGCCGCCGCATCGGTAGTGACCCGGGTGACTCGCAGACTGTTTAAAAGCAGGGGTTGTTCCTGGAGTTTGAGATATAAATCCTGCGCTGTTTGCTCTACATCCTGCTGAAAATCCAGATGATAAATTTTTGCTGCAGCACTAAAGTCCTGCAAAATACTTTGTCGTTGACGACGCAGTAAACTACTAAACTCTTTCCACCATAAACGTTGCTGACCTTCTTCACTATTATCCAACAGCCGGTCAGCGAGTTGAATCAACACATGCTCGGCTATTTGCTTTAATAAAATAATTTCTTGGCTGCTATCGGCAATATGCAGTCTTTTACGCCCCAGCTTCATTACTTGCCGTGCCGGCCAGGTAATGACTTTACGGGCTCCGGTTAAAACACCTGCCAGACCAGGAATTTCCAATAACGTTAATAACTCTGCCAAGGCCTGTTGAAAGGTTTCATAGTGACGCGGATGATTTAAATAATCACGTTGATAATTTTCCACCGCTTGCCTGATGGCCTCATTAACCAGTTCCTGCCAATCTTTTTGGGCATGATGCTCGGCAATAATCGGCTCCAGCCAGGTCTGCCAATGTTTTTGCAGTAAATTTTGTTCCAAACGTGCCTGTTTTTGATGATCAACCTTGCCGGCCAGATCTTTGAGCAAGGTTTGTTGGGCTTGTGGCCAGAGGGGCAAGCCCGTTTCTTTTTGATAATACAAAGGCACGACTTCAGGAAACTCATCTTGCCGGGTCAGTTGCCATTTTTGTTTTAATGACTCAATCAACAAGCTTTCAGAACCTTCACTCAACTTGTTTAAACAGATAACTGTTGGCTGATGCAGTCCCTCAAGCGTCGCCATAATGTCCCAAACTGATTGGTCGGCATATTTTTCTTTGCTGACCACCAGAATAATAATATCAGCCAGCACCATCGCCCTGATAACACCTTCGCGATAAACAGCCGAATCTATCGAATCAAAATCAGGTGTATCCCATAATACCCCTTGGGGCAACAGCGCAGAATCCGCCGTTGTTTCAGCCAAGGAATAACAGTCATGCCGGTCTCTGGGAATCGCATTTTTTTGTAGCTGTTGAAAACGCCCAAAATAGCGCTGTAAACCGCTACAATCATTTAAGCTTACCCCAAGACAAAAACCTTGGGGATGAATGGTGTAACCTGCCAAAGGACTGACGCCGGCATCATTACTATTAAGCAAAACATTAACCAGAGAACTTTTACCTGCTTGTGTTGGACCTACTACCGTCATTTGTAGGGGTTGTGCCGGTACCGCGTTAATCAAGCGGCCTTTACGTATAAAGGCTTCTGTAAAAATCAGTTGGTCTATACGTTGTTGATAAGCACTTTTAACAGCCTCATTACCCGATTGACTTAAAACTGTTTGGTAACGCTGATTTAATAATTGAATAAATTCCAGCATGTAAGCTTAGCTCAGGGTTATAATAATTGACCCATTTTACTTTGTTTGGTGATCTGGCGTTATAAATTCCATAACATAAACCTGTCACTTAATTTCGAGGCTATCTTTATGAAAAAATTACCTGCACTGCTGCTTATACTCAGCTGCGCAACCTTAGTCGCCTGTGGTAGAGGGCAAGAAATAAACGGTCACAATACAGCGACTGCTTATCGATCGGTAAAATCCATCAAAAATCGTTTTGCTCCAGACAAGCGTATTGAGTTTGAAGTGTCTTTCTGGACAATCAGGGATGCAAAAAAAGATGACAAAGAATTCCTGGATGCCGTTGATGGCAAAAATCCTGACGAAATTATTGCGATGGGCAGAGAAATATATCAGGAACGAAAAGCTGCCGGCTTTAAAGCTTATGAGTCCTATTCAAGCTGGGATGAAATGATTGCCAAATTTGGCAAGGAAAGAATAGATCAGGATAATCGAAAAAAAGGCTCCAAAGATGATCCAGATAAAAACAAGCCTAATGATTCCATATTATATAAACTCTAATAACAGTAACGTTAAACCTAAAGTTACTGTACATAAAAAAATACCGGGAATGCAGTAGTTAGTTTAAATTAACCATGATAAAAGATGCTCACACGATTAACGACCAGGCAACGCTTTCTGCTCGATAATTTTTTTATCAACCAACGCCGAGACAAAGTGACTTGCCTCGGCAATAGTTTGCTCCATTGCCTGAATAAGTTGAGAAATATCAATACTGATTTCAATCAACTCATGTTGCAATGCGGCTATAGCTCGCGCATTGAGATTATGTTTCAGGTATAACACCTGATCTTTAAATGCGGCCAGCACGGGCTGAATTTTGCTTTCGGCCCGTTGCATGGCTTTAATCAGCCGGGCATAATTTTGTCTGGCGGCTTTTAACTGTTGCTTGCTGCTGTTACGTAAAGTCCGATTAGTATATTCATTTAACTCAGCTTCCCATTCGACAAACAATGCCTCACTGACTTCTTGTATGGCGCTTATTTTAGTACTGACAGCCGCCGATTTTGAGCGACAAAACTGATATTGCCGGTTAAGCAGGTTATATTTATGCTCTAAACCTGTTTCATTGACACAAACCAAATTTTTAAAGCGCTCCAGCGCATCTTCAAATTCATCTCTGGTTTCTTTAAGGCTGACGCACGCTTGTTCGACCTGATAAATAACGATTTCCCGTTTATGCTCACCTATCGATTCTCTAGCGTGATAATAAACCGTCCTTAGTTTTTTTAAAAAAAACCGCGTAATAAAATTTAACGAGCTTGATAATTTGTCAGCTTCAGCCATTGGAGTTTTTCTGTAATGAAAACGGTTATATGAGTGCCGGTTATTTTGTATAACCTTATTATAAGCGGTTACGCGCTGGTGACCAACGGCAAGTACAGACTTAGTTTATCCAGCTCCCTAATTGATAACGTTAAAAGTCTGAATCTACCTGGCCAAAATATCATGACTATCAGTAACAATGCTGCAAAAGTAGCTCTGTACTATAACGTGACTGGAAACCACGCATTAATAAGTTTATTATTAAGCAATTGAAGCCTAGACATAAAAGTGTTTACACCAGTTTTTTGTACTCTTGTTTCATAAAGTGAAGTAACACGTCTTGAACAAATTCTTTTTCCTGTTAGCTGCCCGGTCAGTTTTCAGGTTATTTCGTTTATCCACCCAAACTGCCCCATAAATGTCGCCACAAAAACAACGTACATCTAAACTGCCTTATTTTGCTGATAGTTCAGCGTTATTTTCCTCGCTTGCAGGACAACCCTGGTCCGTTTTTCTGGATAGTGGCTTTCCTGCAAGCCATCAAGGCCGCTACGATATTATCGCGACTGATCCGATATGTACCCTGGTGACGCATGCTGGTATAACAGAAATCACCCGTAATAACCTGACAACAAGATCAAGTGCCGATCCCTTTGATCTGGTTAAAGAACAGCTTGTAGCTGACTTTTTCCTCGATGATGACTGCCCTTTCAATGGCGGAGCCATCGGTTATTTTTCTTATGATTTGGCTCGCCGACTGGAGACTTTGCCGGTTATTGCCCAAGATGCCGAATATATTGCCGATATGACTATCGGCATTTATCAATGGGCGGTTATTGTCGATCATCAACAACAGCAAAGCCGATTAGTCGGGCATGGCTGTAATGAACAACAATGGCAAGCGTTGATAGCACAGTTTAGTTATTTGCCTGAACAGCAAAAATATGACGCTTTTAAAGTGCTTGGCCCGGTTAAATCCAATATGGATAAGTCTTCTTACACCGAGGCTTTTAAGCGCATTAAACAATATCTTAAAGAAGGCGATTGTTATCAGGTGAATCTGGCACAACGCTTTGTTGCTGAATGCCAAGGCGATCCCTGGACGGCTTATTTACTTCTGCGTGAATTAAATGCCGCACCATTCAGTGGTTATCTTAATTTTCCTGAAGTGCAAATCTTAAGCTCATCCCCGGAGCGTTTTTTAAAACTTGCCAAGAATATTGTTGAAACCAAACCGATTAAAGGCACACGTCCCAGAAAACTCGATAGCACTGAAGATCAGGAACAAATACAGTCCCTTGAAAACAGCCATAAGGACAAGGCAGAAAATCTGATGATTGTTGATTTACTGCGTAATGATATCAGCAAAACCTGCATAAAAGGTTCCGTAAAAGTACCCAGTATCTTTACCATAGAAAGTTATGCGACTGTGCATCATTTAGTCAGTACCGTAACCGGCATATTGGCCGATGATCAACACGCCATGGATTTATTAAAAAGCTGTTTTCCTGGCGGCTCAATTACCGGCGCACCCAAGATTCGTGCCATGGAAATTATTGAAGAACTGGAACCTAACCGACGCGGCGTTTATTGTGGAGCCATCGGTTATATAGGCTTTAATGGCAATATGGATACCAATATTGCCATTAGAACCCTTGTCCATTCTAAAAATACGATTCGTTGCTGGGCAGGTGGCGGTATCGTTAATGATTCGGTGGCTGACGAGGAATATCAGGAAAGCTTTGACAAAGCCGCAGCGCTGCTGGATTTACTGCAGCAACTGACAAAAAAATGATAGTTGTTAAACTGGGCGGTAGTCTATCCCACTCAGAATCACTGATTAAATGCCTGAATAACTTGGAACAAAATTATGCGCCTAACGCCATCGTTATTGTTCCGGGGGGCGGTGCATTTGCCGATCAAGTCAGACTGGCCCAACAACGCTGGCAGTTTGACGACCTCACCGCCCACAGAATGGCGATATTAGCCATGCAGCAGATGGCCTTGTTAATAAAAGGGCTTAAAAGGTGTTTTACTATCGCTCATTCAGTAAATGACATTAAAAAACAGTTATCCCGGCAAAGAATTGTCATTTGGTCACCCGATATTGTTGAGCTGGATCAGGCGGGGATTGAAGCATCCTGGGATATCACCTCGGACAGTCTGGCGGCATGGTTAGCCTCTACACTCGCAGCGAAAGAACTTATTTTGATTAAATCAGCAATCATTGATAAAAACTTCAACCTGCAACAACTTGCTGAACACGATATTATTGATCAAGGCTTTTGTGATGTTGTCAGTCAAGCGACTTTTAAAATAACCATTATTAACCAGCAAAATTGCTGATGCTTACCCGCAAACAACCTATACGAAAAAGCAATTTAATCACGACAATCAAAGTAAAATTCAGTTTTTTTTCGTATTTTCGTGTCTTTTCTGCATAATTACCTTAATTTTTTGG
This sequence comes from Methylobacter sp. S3L5C, assembly GCF_022788635.1. NCBI lineage: Bacteria > Pseudomonadati > Pseudomonadota > Gammaproteobacteria > Methylococcales > Methylococcaceae > Methylobacter > Methylobacter sp. S3L5C. The sequence goes on from NZ_CP076024.1 coordinate 3,832,336, forward strand.
TGAATCTGACGACACAATTATCAGCTTAACCTCATTGATTAATTGGCAGAATCATAATATTTTTTACTCATTTTAATCTATTGTGTTATAAAGATGGCATGAATGTAAATTTTACAATTTCAAGTTACGTTTCTGCTATTTCTTTAATTTTTATCTATTGGTCGCATGATTAAAAATAATATAAAAATAGTCTCAAGTATACAGTCGCAATCGCAGACCCCTGATCAAAACCATCTTCTTGCTGCCCTACCCGCAGAAATACTTGAACGTATAAGCAAGCAACTGGAACTTATCTTGTTGCCCCTCGGTAAGGTTATTTACGAATCCAGCGATCAACTGCAATATGTCTATTTTCCGACTACTGCCATCATCTCTCTGCACTACGTTATGGAAAACGGCGCGTCGGCGGAAATCGCCGGCGTGGGCAATGAAGGTGTACTGGGAATTTCAGTGTTTATGGGCGGCAATAGCACACTCAGTCGTGCCACCGTTCAAACTGCGGGTTACAGCTTTCGACTGAAAGAAAAACTTATGATGGAGGAATTTAACCATTACGGCATATTTCAGCATTTAATGCTGCGTTATACCCAAGCCTTAATCACCCAGATATCCCAAACTGCAGTCTGTAATCGGCATCATTCCATAGGGCAACAACTATGTCGTTGGCTATTGTTAACGATCGACCGATTGCCCTCACAAGAATTGACCATGACACAAGAACTGATTGCCACCATGCTCGGTGTTCGCCGAGAAGGCATCACGGAAGCCGCCGGGGATTTACAGCGCTCGGGGTTTATTAGTTACCGCCGTGGCCACATCACGGTACTTGACCGATTCGGATTAGAGTCAAATACTTGTGAATGCTACGATGCCGTCAAAAAAGAATTTCATCGTCTGCTTTGTTATAACGAAGTCAGGCGCTAATCCCATTAGTTTTCCTCTGCAATTATCGGTCTTGGCCTTATTTGCTTGCAGACGACTAACCATTTGTATAAAGATAAACCATGTCGGAAAAATTTTCATTTTACGCTTATGAATGACACTACAGGTACAGCACAGAATAAATATTGCTCGAAAGCAACGCTTAAAATTGGTGCTTCGTTCATTACCGCAATGCTACTGATTGCATTGGTATTAGCAACAACATTCTGGGCTTTCAGACAAATAGAAACAGCGGCTAAAGCACGAAATTACACCGACAATATCATTGAGCAGGCAAATCTGTTAATGTCGGCATTAAAAGATGCAGAAACGGGACAACGCGGCTATTCACTGACCGGTAACGAAGTCTTTTTAGAGCCTTATTTGACCGCTCATGATAATATTCCCGTCCATTTAAGTGCATTAAATTCACTAACATTAACCAGCACTGCACAAAAACACCAGGAGGCACTGCCGACATTAGTGGAGGCAAAGTTGGCGGCCTTATCTCAAATCATTGAATTACGGCGCCAGAATGATATAACAGGCATGCTGGCAATTATCAATGGTGGCCGTGGCAAACAGTTAATGGATTCAATTCGTACCGAGATTGGTAGCCTTATCAAGATAGAGGAAGGTACGCTGGCTCAGCGTGAAATAGAATTCCAGACCAATATGCGCCATCTGTTTGCCATCATTGTTACTGCCAGTCTTTTTACTTTGCTGTTTACACTTTGGTTCGCCTTGTTAATCTATCGCGAAGCACAGCATCGCCTTAAGGCTTTAGTACATCTCGAAACACAGCATTCACTGGAAATCCAGGAGGCAATGAATAGCCAACTGCAGCAAGCCAATGCAACCTTGCAAGCCAGCGAGGAAAAGCTTGCCGTTACGCTTTTTTCTATTGGCGATGCAGTAATAGCCACCGATGCCGAAGCCCGTATCACACTGCTGAATCCTCTTGCCGAACAACTGACCGGTTGGACACTCGCACAAGCTACCGGGCTCAAGATAGCCGATGTTTTCCACATTATCAACAAAGAAACCCGTCAACTAGCGGCTATCCCGGTAACGGAAACCTTGGTGCATGGCACCATACAAGGCTTGGCTAACCACACCGTTCTGATTTCACGTGATAAAACCGAATACGATATCTCCGACAGTTGTGCGCCTATTCGAGACCGGAACGATCAGGTAATCGGAGCCGTACTGGTATTTCGCAATGTTACTGAAGAATACGCGGCTCAGCAGGCCTTACTTGACAGTACGACGGTAATCCAGGCGATACTCAATACCGTGGTCGATGGAATCATAACCCTTAATGCTGCCAGCGGCCTGATTGAAACTGTTAATCAGGCTGCCGAGCAATTTTTTGGCTATAGTGCAGGGGAACTTGTTGGCCAAGAATTCAGCCTGTTGATTCCCGAACTTGATCAAGATCAGCATAGAAATATAAGCAGTTCCCTAGACTACTATAGTATTAGCGATGAGTCTCGCGCCATCGCCTTAGGACGTGAAGTTGTTGGCAGGCATAAAAATGGCAGCAATTTCCCGATGGAGATGGCGGTAAGTGAGATGTGGCTAGGTGGTCAGCGACACTTTACCGGTATCTTGCGGGATATCACTGCACGCAAGCAGGCTAAAGAAGCACTGCTCAAGGCCAGTGCCTTACAGAGTGCGATTTTCAACAGTGCCAATTTCTCAAGTATCGCCACTGATGCAAAGGGCGTCATTCAAATATTTAATGTTGGCGCAGAACACATGCTGGGTTATACAGCTGACGATGTGATAAACAAAATCACCCCGGCTGATATTTCCGATCCGAATGAAGTAATTGCACGTGCCGAAGCATTAAGCCTTGAACTTGGAACCGCCATTGCACCAGGCTTTGAAGCACTGGTATTTAAAGCCTCGCGAGGTATCGAAGACATTTATGAGCTGACCTATATTCGTCAAGATGGCAGTCGCTTCCCTGCGATCGTCTCAATCACAGCGCTGCGTGATGACCGGAACAGCATTATTGGCTACCTGCTGATCGGCACTGACAATACTGCTAGAAAACAGGTTGAAGCCGAGCAAAAGCGTCTCGATCAACGTCTACGAGATCAACAGTTTTACACTCGCTCTTTGATTGAAGCCAATATCGACGCCATCATAACTACCGATTTGTCCGGCATCATTACCGATGTTAACAAGCAAATGGAAGTGCTGACCGGTTGTACGCGAGATGAACTGATCGGTGCCCCGTTCAAGAATCATTTTACTGAACCGGAAAGGGCCGAAACCGCTATTAAGCTTGTGCTTAGCAAAAAGAAACTCACCAACTATGAACTCACCGCTTGTGCCTTGAGTGGCAAAGAAACGGTAGTTTCCTACAATGCGACAACTTTTTATGATCGCGATGGAAATCTGGAGGGGGTATTTGCCGCAGCTCGTGATATTACCGAACGTAAACGCCTGGATCAGGTTCTCCATGACAAGAACATTGAACTGGAAAGCGCCAAATCTTTAGCCGAAAAAGCCAACCTGGCAAAATCAGATTTTCTATCCAGTATGAGTCATGAGTTGCGCACACCACTCAATGCCATCCTCGGCTTCGCTCAATTACTCGAAGTCGGCTCACCGCCACCAACTGATGTCCAGATTGTCAGGCTACACCAGATTATTAAAGCAGGCTGGTATCTACTGGATTTGATTAACGAAATTCTTGATCTCGCGTTAATCGAGTCAGGCAAGCTATCATTGTCGCTGGAACCGGTGTCGCTGACGACTATCATGCAAGAGTGCCAAGCCATGATGGAGCCACAAGCACAACAGCGTGATATCAAACTGACTTTTCTGACATTCGATGACACCTGGTTTGCCTATGCCGATCAAACCAGAGCAAAGCAGGTTCTGATCAATCTGCTTTCCAATGCCATCAAATACAACCGAGCACATGGAACGATTGAAGTGAAATGCACGGCAAGCGCTTCAGATCGCATACGTATCAGCGTTAAAGATAGCGGTTTTGGCTTAGCTTCGGAACAACTGGCGCAGCTGTTTCAGCCGTTTAATCGTCTTGGACAAGAATCCGGCACTGAGCAAGGCACCGGTATCGGACTGGTGGTAACCAAACAATTGGTTGAACTAATGGGCGGCTCCATCGGTGTAGAAAGTATCGTTGGGGTAGGTAGCGAGTTCTGGATAGAGCTACTGAAGGATATCACGCCGCAGCTTGATGCAGGTCATACACTGGCCATAGAATTAATGCCTAAAGCCTGGGGAAATTCGGCACAACGCACCTTGCTCTATGTAGAAGACAATCCCGCCAACCTGATGCTGGTTGAGCAAATAATTGAGCATCACCCGAATCTACGCATGTTGAGCGCATGTGATGGTAATATAGGTGTAGCTCTTGCACGCGCCCACCTTCCCGATGTAATCGTGATGGATATTAATTTGCCCGGAATTAGTGGCATCCAGGCACTGAAAATTTTACGTGAAGATCCGGCTACCTTGCATATTCCCGTTCTTGCTCTTAGCGCTAATGCGATGCTCCGTGATGTTGAAAAAGGACTGGAAGCGGGGTTTTTTCGATATCTCACCAAACCTATCAAGGTTAATGAATTTATCAATGCCTTGGACGATGCTCTGAATTTTTCTAAACCAGGATTGCTTGATACCAATGAAACCGAACAAACATCATGATTAGCACACAAGATATTCTTAATGCCAGCATTCTGATCGTTGATGATCAGCAAGCCAATGTGCAACTGCTCGCAGAAATGCTGCGTGAGGCAGACTATCGTTGCATTGCGTCGACAACTAACCCCTATGAAGTTTGTGCATTGCATCAAAAAGACCATTACGATCTCATTATTCTTGATTTACAGATGCCTGGTATGGATGGTTTTGAGGTAATGGAAGCCCTTAAGGAATCAGAAACAGATGGCTATGTGCCTATATTGGTGATTACTGCACAACCGAATCACAAATTACGGGCATTGACTTCTGGTGCAAAAGATTTTGTCAGTAAACCATTTGATTTGATTGAAGTACAAACACGCATTCATAATATGCTGGAAGTACGATTGCTGTACAAGCAACTGGAACATAACAACGAAATCTTGGAACAAACGGTGTTGGAACGGACTGCAGAGCTACATCAAAGCGAAGCACGTTTTCGTCGCCTGACCGAACTGTCATCAGACTGGTATTGGGAGCAGGATACAGACGGACATTTTACCAAGATTTTCGGCCCGGTACTTGAAATGCTTGGAATCAAGGTCGATGATGAACTAGGTAACATAAGAGATGATCACGGTGCATGCTGGAATGAAGGCGAACGGGAAATACTGGAAGCCAAACTCGCTGGCAGGCGACCTTTTCTGGATTTTGTCTACAGCCGTATCAAACCCGATGGCTCACAGCAATATTTAATGGTCAGCGGTGAGCCAATATTCGACTCCTCTGGTGGATTTACCTGCTACCGTGGCGTTGGTAAGGACGTAACCGATACCATGCGTTCCAACTATGCATAAGCTGCGAATAAGTAAAAGTTAATACTCTAAAAAAATAAACACCTTCTCCTGTGTATACAGATCCTGCTTTATAGTCTTTGACGGAGTTAAAACGCCAATAATCAATACCTCGTATATTTTTCAGCCTCCTTGGCTGATGTAAATAAACCTTACCTTCCCCTATAGATCCTCATACAAATAATTCTGATGCTCATACAGATGCCATTCATTTAAGGGATGGTATCTTGTAAGCCTCAGGCGATGTCAATTGGAAAATTAATTTCTGAAAGAGCCTATGTTCGTTAACGCACGGTCTGTAGTCAGCTTTTCGCCTATTCTGTTTCAAAGTTTACAAACTTACCTTGATACTTCGCTTTGATTGAAGTGACAAACAGGTCTTTAACCTCACTTCTTTTATAGGTAAGCCCTGGAAGGCTAAGTAATGTATGGCATCTGATCGTTAATCAAATTCTGATCAATTTAGTCCTTTTTAATACACTATTGGAAATTTATTCATGAAATACCTTAAATTAACCAACAATCAATTTATGCACATAAGCGCACGTCTCGTTACCTCTGCGACTCTGGTTGCGACTCTGGCTTTTGCACCGGGATTGACCTTTGCTGTGACTGCCGCCGATAAAGATGTTCACGAAGATCGCACAGAATTGCGCATCAAAGATATGCATACCAAGCTAAAGATTACGCCAACACAGGAAGAACAGTGGGCAAAGGTCACACAGACAATGCTTGATGATGCAAAAATTATGGATGCCCTTACTCAAGCCAGAGTCGATCATGCTGAGGACAGGAATGCTATCGATGATCTTAAATCCTACGGAGAGATTGTTGAAGCTCATGCCGACGGTATCAAAAAATTAACCCCTGTTTTTGCTGATCTCTATGCCAGCATGTCCGACGTACAGAAAAAAGAAGCGGATACCTTCTTCCGCAAGGGTGACCACAAGAATAGTGACAAGAAGTCTGTTGGCAAATAATGATGAATACCGTGATATCCCTATCAGGCATGTTCAGCCTTAGGTTCGTAATCACATCAAGTATTCCAGAAAAGGAAAGTCAATATGAAAACTTTAATACAGAAAACCGGATTTTACAGATCAATTGCCAATAAGGTACTGATCGGACTAATCTTTGCATCACTAATTAGCCTTTTATCGCCGTCGACAGCATTTGCTGATCGTGATAAAGGCCATCGGCGAAGTCACCAAGGATCCTATGGTAATCGTGGCAAGCATAACTCGCGTGGCAAGCATAATAATAGGGGATACCGATCCGGATATAACTATAACTACGCGCAACCTGTTTACGTGCCGCCACCTGTATATTACGCACCGCAACAATCACCAGGCATAAACTTATTTTTGCCGCTAAACCTTCATCGGTAAATACATTAACAAAGGAAGCTCATCGCTGACATATGATGGGCTTTACTTTTCCTGTTTTAAGTCATTTAAATACCCCTATAAATAGTAACGCCATAAGCTTTAATATTCCTGCCTATAGAAAACTACCCGCTTTAGTTAACAATTGTTCAGTTACAATGACATCAAAATTAGAATCGATGCTCGGAAGGCTGAAAATATGACTAAAAGCACTGTTCCTGGAGTTGCAGGCTACAAGCAACTGAAAAAATTGCGTACCGCATTGGCGATTTATCAGGGTTTACAACTATTACCCACTCTGCTGCAAGAGGCTGAAGGAACAGTATCGCATGATCAAACAAAGCGCGTTACTTATCTGACGGAACTTTTTTCGCGCATTCACCGGGAAATTTTTCAGGATTGGAAAGAACAACCTACTGTTTGCCATCGCCCAGGCACTATGCTTGATGCGGATAAAAGAAAAGAATTTCGTGAAACCATAGAATGCCTGGTTTTAGATGACGACGGGAATCTGGATACGGCAATTTTTGATAATAATGGCTTCGTTATCAAAACGGAAGATATAGCTGAAAGACTGGCTACTTTTTACCAAAAAATGCGCGGTGTAAGACCCTTCACTTATGGAAACAGATTAACACTTGATTTGTTTTTAACCATGCTGGGTAAATTGCCGGCAATCAAAAGTGTTTATGAACAGGGCATAGATTTCAGACGAATTGAAGCCTGTGACGCGGCCGCCTTGCATAATCCTGATAGTACCCTCAGAGAAATCACACAAGCCTTCGAACATGCACTTGATCCGACCCGCTGTAAAAGCCTGCAAAATAAAGCCAACGCTTATGGAAAATGGCCGGAAAACAAGAAATTTGTCTATGGCATTCCTTTTTTGTCACATACAACAAAAACCGGAATAGAATGCCTGGTTGCGGTAAACGGCGGTCTGATACCGATGGATAGCATTAAAAAAGAATACTTTATCGCTGGCAAGCATTTTGCTGATTACCCGCTCTGTGCTGCCGAAAACATGATTGGTTATCTCGCAGGTACAGAAGCCGTACGACACTCTGGAAACTATGAAATTGACGGCATCAGCATGGGTGAAGATGGAGCTGCGCCGCTGTTTTGTCTTGATATTAACATGTTAACCGGATTACGTTCTCCCGGCCATACAGAAGTTTTACAACTACTTAAGCAATGCGAAGGCGATAAAGCCCTGATATTTAATTTAGCGAAAAATGAAGCGCTTAAAGACAAAATGATAACCGCAGCCAATGGTGATTTACGTTTAGAGCGAGCCGTTGAAATAGCCTATGAGCGACTAAGTAAAATTATAAAAAAACTCGATGAAGCGAAAGACAAGCTCTTTAAAGGCAAGATTGCTGATACAAATCCTACGTTGTTTATGGCAATGGGAGGGGCTGGATCAGGAAAAACAGCTGTTGAAGAAATTGCACAAATACAGTGCAGAGATAATTTTGTTATTGCTTCATTGGATGAGTTTCGTAAAAAAAGCGACCTGTACAAAATACTCACTGCCGCCAGCCATCATAGTGACGATTATGTTTATGTAGAACCTTTTGCGAACAGACTACGTGATTTGGTTGCCGATCATGCCAAAAAAAATAATATCAATATTCTCTATGATGGCACCGGTATTCCCTACCAACCACGCTACTCGAACATAATCAACCAATTTAAAGAATACGGTTTTCATACCCAAATAACGGCCGTAGACGCTTTTGTTATTAAACCTCAAGGCCGTGAAAATGAATTAATAAGATCCAACGTTATAACCAGCGTAAAAGAACGTTTTGAAACAACCGCTCGCGCACTGCCTTGGGTGGTTACAGTAGATAAACATATTCGCGCGCCCCGGTCATTTTTGAACGCATTGGAACATGAAGACCTGGACAAGATATCACTGTTTGCCAATGACAGCGAAAAAGACCGGCATTATCTCGTCGCCGAAAGCTTTCCTTTTTCCGTCCAGGATATCAAGGCGCTCCAGAAACACCAAATAGCAGGTACATTAATGACGTACCTGAAACAACTAATCAGGAACCGTGAAGACTCTATTTTAAAAAATCTGGCTCAAGGTGATGAAAATCTGCTTGAAGCACTCATCAATAGAAATACCGTATTTACCGAAAATAACGTGGCTTTTCAAATTTACCCGGGGAAAAATCGCCATCGCGTACTGGTGATTTATAACACACGTCGCATGGTTGACTTTGTTGAAAAAAGACAATTAAACCCTAATGCTTCAGGCGAAGAAGGCTTGTTGCATAAACCTGAATCCCTTGCCTTTCATGTGGATCCTTATACCAAGGATCCCTGGATGACCCGGCTTCAGGATTAATTAATCCTGCATAAAGAATGGCAGAGAGAGATAATTTATACTTGCTCAATAATTTCTACGGTATTACCATCTGGATCCCGGCAAAAAAGTGCTTTTCGTCCCGAAATACTCATCGTATAAATAATACCTGCTTTTTTCAATGCATCTTGAATGGGCTTTAGTGCCAAGGCATTCAAAGCAACATGACGATCACGTCCACCATGTTCAGGCCGTCCCTTTATCGGGTCTGGATTTTGTAACTGAAGTAAATGAATTTGCTGAGCACCCAGTTGAAACCATGCACCAGGAAACCCTAAATCCGGCCTGTCAACTTGCTGTAAATCTAAAACTTTACAGTAAAATACCAGCGAAATATCTAAATCGGCAACAATAAAACTGGCGTGGTTCAGGGAAAGTATGTTCGTTGACATTAATTGAATGATTTATCTTTTTATAGGTAAGAAATTATACCGTCTCAGACTTGATTGTAAATTACATTTTGACTGCAAAATGCTGCGCATAAGGCCACTATCGATAATTAACCTTACTCAATACAGACAGCCTTTAATGTAGCGGCAACATAAATAACCTTAATCAGGAGCGGGAACTACCTCTACAACCACGTTCATCATGGGCGACTGCGGGTTATCGGTTGCCGTGGCTATAAACGAACCGGAGACAGGTGGTACTGATTCGGGATGGCGACTCACAGCCACAGTGATATGATGATTACCAACCAGCAAACCCGAGGTTGAATCAAAGCCTTTCCAACCGGCACCGGGCAGATAAACTTCTGACCAAGCATGAGTTGCACCCTGCCCCTGAGGAAGTGTTGGTGAATATAAATAACCGCTCACAAAACGCGCTGCCAAGCCCAGATAATGGCAAGCTTCAATGAACAGAGTTGCAAAGTCGCGGCAGGACCCGGTACGCTTTGCCAACGTCGTTGCCGGTGTTTGAACTCCGGGTTCCTCGCGCTGCTGGTAAGTGAACCCGGTGGCAATGGCTTTATTGATCCATTCAAGCAGAATATAGGTTTCTACAACTTGGCCAGTGCTCCAAAATTGTCGCAACCATGTATCTAATATTGCATGATCTTGATCAAAGATCACTGACAGATAAGGGCTTAAATCAATACGTTCTGCAACATCGTATTGAAAAGGAAAAAAAACCGCATGCTCCGCTACCAGAAAATCCAACGGTTGATTATCATAATGCTGAATAACAACACAACTACTGATAGAAAGCTGGTTAGTTGGCTCAAGAAAAGTTGCCAATGCTACAGGATTGTCGTACACATCCCGCTGCCATTGCAATTGATGGGCAGGAGAAATAGTTAACTCGGCTGATTCAATACGAACATCATGGCCTTCTCGAGGACGTAACAGTAATTTATGCGGCAATAAGGTTACCGCTTGAGCATATTCGTAAGTGGTTACGTGCTTTATTTGCAGACGGCGCATTTATACAACTCCAATAATAAATAATTTGGTTATTTTTGATATGCATTTTGCCACAATATTCCAAACTACGTAATTTATTACCATCGAGAGTATGAAAAAACTCCCTTACAATGACGTCATGACCGACTTTTTTCAGTGTAAAAGATTATTGATCATTTTGATGAATAATATTTCCATGCCAGCCATGAAAGCCTGTTAAGAAATATCAATAAAGTAAACGGAGAGTTGCGCTTTTCAGCAAAATCAGGATAGGGATTTAAGTTGGACAACAATTATTAAAAATTGACCATAAAAATAGCCCGGTAATTTTCCTGCCGGGCTATTTTTTGTACCGAAATAACGGGTGTTATTTCATCATGGATCGTTTAAACTTTCTGTCTAATTTGTTATTGGCATCTTGAGATAATTGTGCGGCCCGATTAGCCGCTGTCTCTGCCGATTCTGCTTTGGTAGCGGCATCAGCAGAGGTAGCTTGTGCGTTCGCCGCATCAGCTGATGCCTGTTTAACAGAAGTATCCAGACCATCTACCTGTGACTGTAAATTTTCAACGTCGGAAGTCGTTGCACAAGCTCCAAGTAGACTGAAAGCCAAACCAATCATTGCTAATTTCATTACTTTTTTCATATTAATTTTTCCTTACCCAATATAATTACTACTTGGTAGTGTTTTATTTAAATGCACCCAATTTTACTTAAATCAGAGTGACACATTCGCTAAATACTGATTCTGTTGGTGCCTAATAATAACTGGTTAAAACCGATTATTATTAAAGTCATCGCGACCAGCGTTATACACAAGTTGCTACAACTGCATCAAGATTACATGAACAAGATGAAAGAAAGCCTGTAGGTTTGATTAAGATTAGATGAAGACAGGAAAATCTTGTGAGCATTATATATTCCTCATAGAAGCTGATGGCTTACCCATAACGATAATGATTTGGGACACAAAAAGGTCTGGCAATAGTGTTATTATTATTGGTATTACTTCATTAGGCTAAAATTCTAATTAAAGGAGTATGTTAAACCAGTGCCTTGGTATAGAATTAACGAATTTTTTTAAAAGCTATAGACTATGCAAATTATCGCAATTTATCCAGGTACATTTGATCCTGTTACTAATGGACATATTGATATCATTGCCAGAGCATCAAAACTATATCATAAAGTTATTGTTGCTGTGGCAGTCAACAGAGGGAAAACCCCCTTATTTTCACTAGATGAACGCGTTGAACTAGTAAAACTGGTTACTCCCGAATTTTCTAATGTCCAGGTTATTGGTTTTGATAATTTGTTGGTTGATTGTGCCAAACAGCAGGGTGCCAATGTCATTTTAAGAGGTTTGCGTGCAGTGTCCGATTTTGAATATGAATTTCAGTTGGCAGGAATGAATCGACGGCTTGCCCCACAACTGGAAACCATGTTTCTGACGCCTGCTGAACAATATGAATTTATTTCTTCAACCATGATCAGAGAAATTGCACAACTTAAGGGCGATGTGTCCTGTTTCGTCCCTGAGCCTGTACACCAGCGTTTAATAGAAAAATTTAGTTAGGAATTAAGATGGCCCTTATTATTAATGATGAATGCATCAATTGTGATGTCTGTGAACCTGAATGTCCAAATGCCGCCATTTCACAAGGCGAGGACATTTATATTATTGACCCCGAATTATGTACCGAGTGTGTTGGGCACCATGGCTTGCCCCAATGCGTTGAAGTTTGTCCGGTTGATTGCATCGATAAAGATGTCATGCATGTTGAAGACCATGACACGCTATATCAAAAGTATTTAAAGTTGACGCAATAGAATGTTCCGAGAAATAGAATTAGCAGATTTTAAATTCTGTCATTTAAAAGCTGTTATAAATTTTCAGAAACTAAATTTCTAAACACATCGCTGTAAATCCACACAGATAACACCCCTTCAAGGGATCGTATCTGTTGACATCAAAATTATTTATCCGCGAATCTCTCAATAATTTTTACCTTGGATTTTGTTGGTATCTCTGCAACTGCTATCTGGAGAGCCTAAAGTAACTACTTTTGACGATCCAGAGAGCTACTCCAGATTCGATTCTATCTTCTGCCACCCATGGCTACGTAATCCCTGTGATTGGTGGTAAATATTTTTTACAAACAATCCAAAATTGCCCGTTTAACAGCATCCAGACTGGCATCAATGGTTACCGGCTTGGCATCGGCGCATTGTTGCATGGCAATTTCAGGATCTTTAATACCGTTACCGGTTAAAGTACAAACAATTTTGCTGCCTTCAGGGATTTTTCCGGAGACTATATCTTGCAAGGCACCCGCTAATGAAGCCGCTGATGCCGGCTCACAAAACACACCTTCATATTGCGACAACATTTTTTGTGCCGCCAAAATTTGTTCATCACTAAATTTATCAAACCAACCACCAGACTCTTTTTGGGCAGCCCAGGCAAAATCCCAGGATTGTGGATGACCGATGCGTATCGCCGTAGCGACAGTTTCAGGATTATCAATCATCATGCCTGCCACGAAAGGCGCAGCACCAGCAGCTTGATAGCCACACATAATAGGGCGATTACCGCAAACACGATCAGTTGCATATTCGTTATAGCCTTTCCAATAGGCAGTAATATTACCGGCATTACCAACGGGCAGACAGTGATAATCAGGAGCAAAACCCAGTTCATCAACAATTTCAAAAGCGGCAGTTTTTTGGCCTTCAATTCTGAACGGATTAATAGAGTTAACAATAGTAACAGGAGCATGGTTAGCCACTGCTTTAACCAGTGCCATACCTTTATCAAAATTACCGTTAATCTGAATGATAGTCGCGTTGTACATTAAAGTTTGCGCCAGCTTGCCCAGAGCAATTTTACCTTCGGGTATCAATACAAAGGCTTTAATGCCTGCCCGTGCCGCGTAGGCAGCAGCAGAAGCTGAGGTATTACCGGTTGAAGCACAGATAATGGCTTCACTACCGTCTTCTACGGCCTTGGTAACAGCCATGGTCATACCACGGTCTTTAAATGAGCCGGTTGGATTTAAGCCTTCAAACTTGACATAAATTTCAACGTCTTTGCCTATCATTCGGGGGATGTTTTGCAATTGAATCAGCGGCGTTCTGCCTTCATTCAAACTGATAATACGCGTTGTTGCACTGACCGGCAGGCGGTCTCTGTAACGCTCAATTAATCCTGTGTAATGTTTTTGTGTTGTCATGATGTTTATTTATTTTAAAGTTTCCAGGCGAATGCGATTAACTTTTCCGGTAACGGTTTGCAGCGCTTCAATTTTAGCAATCGCTGCATTCATTTCTTTTTCCAGCGTAATTTGCGTCAGCAAAATAATCGGTATGGCAGTTTCATCACCTACCGGTTCTTTTTGGATGATGGCTTCAATACTGATGTGATGATCTGCCAATATTCTGGTGACGTCAGCCAGTACACCCGGTTTATCTTCTGCATTCAGGCGTAAGTAATACGACGTTTTAAAGCGCTCGGAGGACAAGATCGGAATATCGGCCAATGAATCTGCCTGAAAAGCCAGATGCGGCACGCGGTTTTCAGGATCACTGGTTAACGCTCTGACGACATCAATAACATCGGCAACAACGGCTGAGGCAGTCGGTTCTGCACCAGCGCCTGCGCCATAATAAAGAGTCGCACCAACGGCATCACCTTTAACCAACACGGCATTCATCACACCATTGACGTTGGCTATCAATCGGCGCTCGGGAATTAAGGTGGGATGCACTCTTAATTCAATGCCTTCAGAGGTTTTTCTGGCAATACCTAAATGTTTGATTCGATAACCCAATTGTTCAGCGTACTCGACATCAAGACGGGTAATTTGGGTAATACCTTCGGTATAAACTTGATCAAATTGTAAAGGGATACCAAAAGCTATTGAGGCCAAGATAGTCAATTTATGTCCGGCATCAATACCTTCGACATCAAACGTTGGATCAGCTTCCGCATAACCTAGCGCTTGCGCTTCAGCCAGTACGTCATCAAAATCCCGTCCTTTATCGCGCATTTCGGTCAGAATAAAATTACCGGTGCCATTAATTATACCTGCCAGCCATTCAATTTGATTACCGCTCAAGCCTTCACGTATGGCTTTGATGATGGGAATACCGCCGGCAACGGCAGCTTCAAAAGCGACGATAACACCTTTTTCACTGGCTTTGGCAAAAATTTCATTACCGTGTAAAGCGATCAGCGACTTATTGGCCGTGACAACGTACTTACCATTTTCTATGGCTTTTAAGACCATTTCTTTAACAAGCCCTGCACCACCGATCAATTCCAGAACGATGTCAATTTCTGGATCGTTAATAATATCCATAGGATCAGTGCTTAAAATAATGCCTTGGGTATCACAAATCCGTTCCTTGCTTAAATCTTTTGCAGAAGCTCGGGTAACAACTATTTCCCGACCCGCACGGCGGGCGATTTCTGCCGCATTACGTTTTAATACATTGACTGTACCACCACCGACAGTACCCAGTCCTAATACACCTACTTTTACCGGTTTCAAATTAAGCTCCAGTTAAAAAATCGTTCACGTTCCAATTGAATGGGGCAATTTTATCGCCCTTAAGGTTTTACTTGGCTACCTGTTTAATACCGTCTTTTTTCATCATAAGGCGGATACCTCGCACTGCCTGACGTGTCCGGTGTTCATTCTCGATTAAACCAAAACGGACATGATCATCTCCGTACTGACCAAAACCAATTCCTGGGGAAACCGCCACTTTTGCTTCTGCCAGTAATTTTTTACAAAATTCCAGCGACCCCATAGCTTGATAAGCTTCCGGAATTTTTGCCCAGACAAACATGGTGGCTTTAGGTTTTTGAACAGGCCAGCCGGCAGCATTTAAACCCTCGCATAACACATCGCGTCTTTTTCTATAGATCTCGGCGATTTCCTTGACACAGTCTTGTGGGCCTTCCAGGGCAGCAATGGCAGCGATTTGAATCGGCGTAAACGTACCATAATCCAGATAGGATTTAATCTTGGCCAACGCAGTAACCAGCTCTTTGTTACCACACATAAAACCCACGCGCCAACCAGGCATGTTATAACTTTTAGACATGGAGAAAAATTCTACGGCAATGTCTTTCGCGCCTTCAACCTGAAGAATGGAGGGCGCTACATAACCATCAAAAACAATATCCGCATAGGCAATATCCTGTACTACCCAGATATGATGCTCTTTAGCCACGGCGATAATCTTTTCAAAAAAATCCAGATCCACACATTCAGTGGTAGGATTTCCCGGAAAATTAAGAATTAACATTTTGGGTTTGGGCCATGAATCAACAATGGCTTTTTGCAACTCTTCAAAAAAATCGCCGCCCGGAATCATTGGCACATGCCGTAAATCTGCGCCAGCAATTACTACCCCATAAGGATGTATGGGATAAGCCGGATTAGGTACCAGCACAACATCACCAGGCCCCAGTGTTGCCAAAGCCAAATGCGCCAAACCTTCTTTGGAACCAATGGTGACAATCGCTTCGGTTTCAGGATCCAGGTCGACATCAAAACGGATTTTATACCAATTACAGATAGCCTTTCTTAAACGGGGAATCCCTTTGGAAACTGAGTAACGATGCGTATCAGTTCGCAGCGTTGCTTCAACCATTTTATCAACAATATGTTTAGGCGTTGGCTGATCGGGATTACCCATGCCAAAATCAATAATATCCTCTCCCGCCGCTCGGGCTTTAGCTTTTAGCTCGTTAACAATGTTAAAAACGTAAGGGGGTAAACGACTTATTCTATGAAATTCTTCCATTAACAGCTCTTGAGCGACCCGGATATAAGTGGGATTAAAAAAATATAATGTCCTGCAAAATATTCAATGCTTTTAAGGTATTGAATGATTGGTAAAACATCACAAAAAAATTCTAAATTACGGTTATTAACACTTTATGGCAAATAATCGCAATTATTTGCTGGTATAACAGCTTACTTTACAGCGATGATGTTCCTGTTTAGCACTTCAATAATAATGCTTGTTCTACGCGCATCAAATCCTGTTGGGTATCGACACCGGCTTCCGGGGTTTTTTCCACCACGTTAACGATGATTGCTTCGCCATGCCATAGTATTCTGAGTTGTTCCAGTGATTCAATCGACTCCAATGGTGATGGCTCCCAGGAACAATAACGGTTTAAAAAATCGACTGTATAGGCATAAAGTCCGATGTGCCGAAGATATTGCCTGCCTTCTGACGGTTTTCCACCTGTCTGGGTAAAAGTTTCTCTTTCCCAGGGAATTGGCGCACGACTAAAATAAAGTGCGTAACCGGCTTTATTCAAGACCACTTTAACAGCATTTGGATTAAATATTTCTTCTGCATGACTGATTTTTGCAGCCAGCGTTGCTATACCTGCCAGTTTCTGCCCTGCTAATGCAACCGCTACTTCACGAATCATTGAGGGTGGAATCAGTGGTTCATCACCTTGCAAATTTACGATAATTTCATCACCTGCCCAACCGCATTGCTGTGCGACTTCAGCGATTCTTTCCGTACCACTTTGATGATCAGGACGCGTCATTACGACATTAATGCCTAAATCGTAAACAGCTTGAAAAATTCGTTGATCATCAGTAGCGACGACAATTTCTTCCGCACCAGCTTCCTGCGCCCGCTCACAGACATGAGCAATCATGGCTTTACCGGCAATAGCCAATAACGGTTTACCCGGTAATCTGGTTGAGGCGTATCGTGCCGGAATAACGACTTTAAAGCACAGATTCATTTATATAATGCATCAGTTTCTTCGCTACTTAACTCGCGGGCTTCATCCTCAAGCATCACAGGGATGTCATCGCGAACAGGAAAAGCCAGGCGATCAGCCCGGCAGATTAATTCTGCTCTAGGCTTATCATAAATCAGTGGGCTCTTGCATAAAGGACACACCAAAATATCAAGTAATTTTCTATCTATCATACTTTTCTCTTAAGTAAATTTAATAATTGTTCTGAAAAAACAGTATCAGGAACGGCTTTTACTGGAAGATACCAATGCTGTAATCCTGCAAATTCTGTGCATTTTACCGCATCTTTTTCGGTCATTAACACCGGTTTATTGTCGCCAAAGTCAATATCGTGACGCTGAAAGGAATAATGATCGGGAAAACTATGAGTTGCACAAATCAATCCCGCCACTTCAAGCTGCTTAAAAAAGCGCTCAGGATTACCAATCCCTGCTAATGCATGGCACTCAACGGCATTAAATTCTGGTAACGGTTTTTGCTCTCCGGTCACTACATTAACCAATGTTTGGCCAACGAGTTGCATGGAAAACTCATGATCTTCGTATTTTTCGCCATTGACGATAACAAAATCGACACGTTGTAATCTTTCTATCGGTTCACGTAAAGGCCCAGCAGGTAAACAGTGCCCGTTACCAAAACGTCTTTCCCCATCAATGACCGCAATTTCGATAGTTCTGTTTAAGGCATAATGCTGTAGACCATCATCGGATAAAATAACATTACAATCGGCTTGCGAAAGCAGCATTTTTGCAGCCTCTACCCGTAATGGCCCTACAGCCATAGGGCAACCGGTTTGTGTAGCGATTAATAAGGCTTCATCACCCACTTGATTGGCATCGCTGTCAGCAGTAACCGGTTGTGGCCATGATTGTGCCTGTCCACCGTAACCGCGACTGATAATGCCGGGGTTAAATCCTGAATCTTTAAGAAACCGTGCCAACCAAATAACTAACGGCGTTTTGCCGGTGCCACCGACAGTAATATTACCGACGACAATAACCGGAACCGGTAAGGTATATGATTTCAATACACCCAAGCGATATAAAAATCTTCTGAACTTCACCGCATCGCTGAATAAAAAACCAAAAAGCGATAACCACACCCCCAGAAAATGGTCTTTATACCAAATATCTGCCGCCCAGCGCGTTAACGTTTTTTTCATGGTACTGTCTTTGGCTGTTGTGCGGCAAAGGTAATATGGCTAAACCCGGCTTCACTGGCGCACTGCAATGCCGTAATAACAGCCTGATGAGGCGTTTTGCCATCGGCATTAATGATAAAAGGGACATCCTTTGATTGCTCTGTAAACTTCAATAACTCCTGTTTTAAGGTTTCCACGTCCTGATTGACCAACTTGTTAGAGACACCATTGTCGCCCATTAAATAATAAGTACCGTCTGCATCAATCGTTAAGGTAATCATTTTAGGCGCTTGTTCTGCTTCTGCTCCAGCCGCCTCAGGCAATGTAACCTTCACTTCCGTGTTACGATTAAACGTGGTGGAAACCACAAAGAAGAGTAATAACACAAACAGTACATCTATCATTGATATCAAAGTAATATCAAGTTTTTCTCTTTTTTTATGTCGAAAATTCATCAGGATACCTCGCGGTCTCCATGTAGTATATCTATCAGTTTTAATGCTTCAGCTTCCATATCGACGACATATTCATCCACCAATCTTTCAAAGTAGCGATGAAAAATCAAACTGGGTATGCCTACGGTTAATCCTGCTGCTGTGGTAATTAATGCGACCGAAATGCCGCCTGCTAAAACACTGGGATCTCCGGAACCATGCTGCATCAATGACGCGAAAATATCTATCATACCAAACACCGTTCCCAACAAACCCAATAATGGACTTATTGTTGCAATAGTACCCAAGGTATTAAGATAGCGCTCCAAATCATGCACAACTTTTCTGCCTGATTCTTCAATACATTCTTTCATCACATCCCGGCCATGATGCCTGTTCGCAAGACCAGCCGCCAAGATACAACCAAGAGGCGAACTGGTCTTTAAACGATGTAAAGCAACATCATCCAATCTTTTTTCGCGAGATAATTTCCATACCTGAGGAACCAATTCCGGTGGCAATATCTTCTTTTTTTGTAACGACCAAAAACGTTCGACGACAATACCCATTGCACCAATTGAACATAGCATGATGGGTAGCATCATCCAGCCACCGCTTTTTATTATTTCAAACACTTTGTTTCCTGATAAAGTAAATTGGAGCCAATATAAGCTGAAAAAATCTTGAATCTTGCGCCTTATTCTAACCTAATGCCGTCGATTTTTGAGAATTTTCCCTACCTACCCAGATATAAGTAATCACCAAGGCAAGACCGCAACAGAGTGCCGCCACTGAATAAACAAACCTTGAACCCAATGACTCCCAGTAATAACCGCTATAAAGACTACCCAGGACACCGCCGACACCAAAACTAAGACTGCTATATAGTGCCTGACCTTTACCCTGATGCTGGTCGCCAAAATAAAGATGCACCAGATGTATGGCAACAACATGAACACCGCCAAAAGTTGCGGCATGTAATAATTGGGCAAAAATCAACAAACCCAAATAATCAGGACACCAGCCTATTATTAACCAGCGACCTGTGGCCAGCACCAAACTAAATAATAAAATAGCTCTTAAAGAAAAGCGTTTTAACAAACGTCTCATATACAGAAATAAAACGATCTCCGCTAAAACTCCAAGCGCCCAGAGTAATCCGGTAACTGTTGCTGAATAATGATTTTGCTTTAAATAAATCGAATAAAAAACATAATATGGTGCATGAGCCACTTGCAGTAATATGTTAACCACAAAAAAAGCCAAGACTTCAGGTCTTTTTATTATTTGCAACATCCCAAGCGAAGCAGATCGATGGCTGACAGACTTGGCTTCGGGCGTTATTAAGGTGACCCACCAGTTTAAAACCAACAACACGACAATGGCAACCGGAAGTGTTGCAACAGGCAACTTATCGAGTATAAGTCCCATGCCTAACACCGTGACAATAAAACCAACCGATCCCCACAGCCTTATTTGACTGTAACGATGCGCTTCCTTTTTTAAATGAAACAGAGTAACGGCTTCAAATTGCGGCAACACGGCATTCCAAAAAAAACTGAAACTGATCGTTATTACGGCAACCCATAAATAATCATGGACATATAAAAAGCCGGCAAAAAGCACTGCTGCAAAAAATGCAGCCAGACGAATTATACGTAAACTTTTTCCGGTATGGTCGGCAATCCAGCCCCACAACAAAGGGGCAATAATTTTGGTGCCTACCAACAACGCAGAAAGCTCACCAATTTCAACGGGATTAAAGCCAATCCCTTTTAAATAAAGGCTCCAGTAAGGGACAAAACAGCCTAGCGTGGCAAAATAAAAAAAATAAAACCCTGACAATCGCCAGTATGGAACAGACATTTAATTATTCATGTAAAAAAAGGGGCATCTCTTTTCCAAACCTATTGAAAATATGGCTACCCATTTAAAGTGGGATAATTTTACTGATAACATCCCTTCAAGGGATGGTATCTGTCCCTGGTTAAGTTGGTAGTCGAAAATACCACTATAAAAATGGTTAACCACAACGGCTTTAATCAGGACAATCACACAGGATTGCCCCTACAAGATTATCGCAAAATCGGCAATCCTGACACAACACCCATATTTTGGGCCCGGTGACGCAGAAAATGATCCATCAACACAATTGCCATCATCGCTTCGGCAATTGGCGTGGCACGAATACCAACACAGGGATCATGACGACCTTGGGTAATCACATCAATTGCCTCACCTTGCTGATTGATACTTTTACCGGCCAGTCGCAAGCTGGACGTTGCTTTTAAAGCGATACTGGCGGTAATTGATTGACCACTGGAAATCCCCCCCAAAATACCACCGGCATGATTACTTAAAAAACCGGCTGGCGTTATTTCATCGCGAAACTGTGTACCTTTAGTATCAATGCAAGCAAAGCCATCACCGATTTCCACGCCTTTTACCGCATTAATACTCATTAGAGCATGAGCCAAATCGGCATCAAGTCGGTCAAAAATGGGTTCACCCAAACCGGGTGGGACATTGGTTGCTACCACTTCAATTCTTGCACCTATCGATTCGCCTTCCTTGCGCAAGGCATCCATATAAGCTTCCATTTCAGGAACTTTATCAGCGTCAGGACAAAAGAAAGGGTTGCTGTCAATAATACTCCAATCGAGCTTTTCAATTTTTATCGGTCCCAGTTGCGATAAATAACCACGAATCTCTATACCCGCCTGCTCTTTGAGATATTTTTTGGCAATACCGCCAGCGGCGACACGCATGGCAGTTTCCCGTGCCGATGAGCGCCCGCCGCCACGATAATCTCTAAATCCATACTTCTGCTGGTAAGTGTAATCCGCATGTCCCGGTCTGAAGGTATCGGCAATTTTGGAATAATCTTTAGAGCGTTGATCAGTATTCTCAATGAGCAAACCAATCGGCGTACCGGTTGTTTTACCTTCAAACACCCCCGACAAAATTCTAACCTCATCGGCTTCACGCCGTTGCGTGGTATACCTTGAAGTACCCGGTTTCCTACGATCAAGATCTTCCTGTAAATCGGCTTCTGTCAAAGCCAGTCCCGGAGGGCAGCCATCAACGATACAGCCGATGGCAGGACCATGACTTTCGCCAAACGAAGTGACGGTAAAAAGTTTTCCTATTGTATTTCCAGACATAATTAACGTAAGGCCGCGATAAATAATTCGTGATAGTCATGAACCTGTTCAGCGGTCAGCAAAAATACGCCATCGCCGCCCCGTTCAAAATCCAGCCAGTAAAATGGCACATCAGGGAAAGTGTTCTGCAGAGTTTCTGCACTACTACCGACCTCCACAACCAAAATGCCCTGCTCGGCCAAATAATCATCCGCATCAACCAATATACGAAGAACAATATCCAGACCGGTAAGGCCACCTTTAAAGCCCATATCCGGCTCCGCACGAAACTCCTGCGGCAAATTTTCCCATTCTTGATGACAGACATAAGGTGGATTACTGACGATAACATCGTATTGAACGGGTGGCAGTGCTTTAAACAAATCCGACTGATAGAGTGTCACCGAGTCGGATAGCTGATGATTTTCAATATTGATTTCAGCGACAGCCAGGGCATCAACGGATAAATCAACGGCATCAACCAAAGCATTTTGAAAAGCATAAGCACAGGCGATGGCAATACAAGCACTGCCGGTACATAAATCCAGAATACGCCCGACCTGATCTTCTTCTACCCAGGGCGAAAAGCGTTGTTCGATTAATTCAGCAATGGGTGATCTGGGCACCAAAACCCTTGGATCAACGTAAAATGACAAGCCTGCAAAAATAGCTTCATTAGTTAAATAAGATGCCGGTATTCTTTCATTAATCCGTCTATCAATAATAGTAATGACAGCCTGGCGCTCATGCATCGTTAGCACGGTGTCCAGATAAGCTTCAGCCAGATTATAAGGCTGATAAACGGTATGCAAGACCAAAGCTGCGGCTTCATCAAGCGCAGTGACCGTCCCATGACCAAAACTGACCCTGGCTTGGGTAAATCGACTGGCTGCCCAACGAATATAATCACGCAAGGTCGATAATGTAGTTAAAACTTCAAAGGATGTTGTTTGCATTATTTAAAATAAGTAATCAGGATGTACACAGGATCAATTTAAATAGATTTTAAACTAAATGCGCAACAGGGTGGTAAGTTTAGTTAAGAACCATCAATCAGCAAATGGCGATTGTGCCGCAAAAAACAAAAACAGGGGCATTTTAGGTAGCATGGAACTCATGAAAACACCCAGGAGCGAACTATGCGTTAGGCAAACTTAACAGGGTTGATTAAATGTAGAACAGGCACATGGATCTGTCCCTACAGTATAATGTTGAACAATATAAATTTTTTTCCTTATCTACCTGACAATCTTTTTATGCCAAAACCAATCTCGACATTTACCCTGATTGTAATCCTTTAAATGGCTACGAGAAACTCTACACGTTTACTTGATGTTGTAACCTGTGAATTTTTTCGTGTCTTTCGTGTCTTTCGTTCTTTTCGTGGACAAAAATCAATCAAAAAAACGGCGGAATAAATCCGCCGTTTTTGAGTTATTAAGCTCTTACTGCAATCATTTACTTACGATCGCTTTTTAGCTTTGTACCACAACATTACTTATCTATTTTAAGTGCCAAAAAGGCAGGACTACCACGACGCTGAATTAACACAGCGACAGATTTCCCTACAGGAAGGGTTTTAAGGGTCTTTTCAAATTCAGCGACACCAACAATAACATTATTACCAATGCGTAAAATAACATCGCCAGGTTGGATACCCGCATTCTTGGCAATACCTTTTTCGACACTTTGAACCAACACACCGCCTTTAATAACTTGCAAGACCTCTCTTTCTTCAGCGGTTAAATCAGTAACACTAATGCCCAATCTATTGGTGGGCCTAGCCTTCTCGGCTTTGGTATCAGCGACTTTATCAATCTGTTCCGGTAAAAGTCCTATACTGAAATTTAGCGTTTTCTCATTACCTTGCCTGAGAATTTTTAGCGTTGCTTTATCATTAATCGGTGTCATACCAACCATAGGTGGTAAATCACCTGACTTTTCAATCGGTTGACCATTAAACTCGGTAATAATATCACCAATCTGCAAGTCTGCTTTTTCTGCAGGACTACCAGGAATCACTTTAGAAACTAATGCTCCCTGTGGTTTCTTCATATTAAATGATTCAGCCAATTCACGAGTGACGTCCTGAATTTGCACGCCTAACCAGCCATGCGCCGCTTTACCGCTCGATTTTATTTGCTCAACGACATTCATCACTATATCCATCGGAATAGAGAATGAAAGACCCATAAAGCCACCGGTACGGCTATAAATTTGTGAGTTGATACCCACAACTTTACCATCCATATTAAATAGCGGCCCGCCTGAATTGCCTGGATTAATCGCCACATCCGTTTGTATAAACGGCACATAATTGCCACCCGGCAAACTGCGGCCTTTAGCACTGACTATACCTGCTGTCACTGACTGCTCAAAACCAAATGGTGAACCAATCGCTAAAACCCACTCACCAACCTGCAGTTTAGCAGGGTCTCCAATAGTCACTACCGGCAAATCAGTCGCTTCGACTTTTAATACCGCCACATCGGTACGCGTATCCGAACCGATAAGCTTTGCTATTAATTCCCGTCTATCAGAAAATTTAACAATGATTTCATCAGCATCTTTAACGACATGATGATTGGTTAATATATAGCCATCTTTGGAAATAATAAAACCGGAGCCCAGCGACTGGGTGTCTCCACTTCCACCCTCACCACCACCGTTACCACCATCAGGATTATTAAAAAAACGTTTAAACAGCTCTTCCATTTCAGGCGGCAACCCTTCAGGCATGGGCTGTTGTTCTTTAGGTGCTCCGGCAACCTCGACCGGCGCTTTTTGGGTAGTACTGATGTTGACTACTGCGACGCCATTAACCTTTACCATTTCGGTAAAGTCTGGTAGCTGCGCTACTACATTTTGACTACAAAGAAAAACCAGAAAAACAGACCAACCAAGCTTTTTAAGCATAAAAACTCCATTCCCTAACATTAATAAAATAAATACATTACTGTGACTTATAACAAATAAACTTGCTGCCTATGCCTATACTATCAGTATTTAACATCCAGTAAAGCGTAAGCACTCCAATTCCATGTTCTTATAGTACCTGGCGTAAACACAATGATTCAATTCGTCAAATCCCGAAGTTTGATACCTTCGGCAATATATTTTGCGGTTTCTGCGGGCACTTCACCCATTACCGTCAGTTGATAATTATTGATGGTTCGGCTATATAAATTAACCGCACCGACAGATTGAAGACCCGACAACATTCCGGCACTTTTGCTTTCCATATAAATTGACACGGAAGTAAAGCCATCACTTAACAATAAATGATCAACAGGTTGTTCATTATTGTGTATGGGCTTACGGGCAAAAAATATACCCCGAAAACCTGCTGGCAGCGCTGTTACAACAAATGCCGCCTGATCCGGGGATTGCGTCGGTATCTGTTGGATGTGCTGAGCTGAATTCTTGGTATCCAGGGATTTAATCGTAATAAAAGACAACGCATCTTTAACGGCTATATCGGTAAAAACAACCTGTTCTAAAAGAGTACCAGAATGGTCGTAAACAGCTACTTTAAGGGGCAAAAAATAGCGTTTTTCAACCCATATTTTTCGTAAATACCTTACATTATCTTGGGGTTGGATGGTAATAACGTAGCTCGGCAGCATGGCAATATTCTCCTGCCCCACTAGCCTGAACTCATAAATAGCACTTATATCATCCAGATTGCTCGGCATATCAACCAGAAAAGAGCGTTCAAATGGCCGGTAATCGACCTGCGTTTGCTGTGTTTCCTTAAACAGGCAACTAACTTTACCTGCGTCCCTGATAATTTCACGCAACGGCGAGTTTAACGACAATAGACGTTCCTGCTCAACACCATTTTTAGCCACGTGGACATATTTCATTGGCTCCAGTTTGCCATTTTTAAAGAATGCAACCGTGCCTTGATAATTTAAGACTGCCATGGCATGGTTCATTTTCATCAATATTTGGCGAGCAGTTAACTCAGGTTCTTTTGCCGAAACAATCCCGATAGATAAAATTAAAACTACAAAGAAATGCTTAATCGCAGTCATTTATTATTACTGGGAAGCTGTCCGAGAATAGAAGCTGTAGCGAGGAGAAGCCGTTTTGAGTCAGGTTTTTTGATCATTTGAGGCAAATAGTTGTGCTATTTAACGAAAATGAGCGGAAAATCTGACCGAACTGGCTTTTCCGCAATCGGTTTTCTATTCTCGGACGGCCTACTGGATGCCGTTACTCTGGCATAGGGCTGAAAATCAGCCTCACCATTGGTATAAACACTATTATTATGGGCTTGAAGATAATCATTAATTTGTTTATTGAGTGGATATTGCGTAGCTTCAACAGGCTTATCCGGCTGTTGATGGGGTTTATTCTGCGCAACCTGGAGCGCTGTTACCGCGTTAACCGACTGATTGGAAATGTTTATACTCCGTCCTGCAATTACGGCAACAATAACCAGTGATGCCGCGACCGCAATTTGTTTATGGCTACGCTTAAATGACTTATGTTGAGGTAAAAAATAAACCGGTTCTTGCTGTATCTGCTGATGTATTTTTGTTGAAAAATCGGCTTTGATTAATAAAAAAGCGTCTTTTTTCATGGCATGACTAATCATTTCATAACGCCTCAACTTGTCTTTCAACTCAGGCCGGGATTGCATTCTTTTCAAACAAGACAAAGCATCGACTTGATCAAGTTCATTATCAAGAAATTGAGATATTTTTAAATTTAAATCTTCAGGCATTAAAAACCACCGTGTTCAAGCAAAGGGTTTAATTTATCATCGATCGCCTCACGCGCTCTAAAAATGCGTGACCGTACCGTACCAATAGGACAATCCATTGCTTGTGCAATTTCTTCGTAACTCATGCCCTCAAATTCACGCAACATAATGGCTGTGCGCATATCTTCAGGAAGCTTTTCAATGACGATTTTAATAGTGTCGACTATTTCCTGATTTAATAATAACTGTTCAGGGGTATCCATTCCCTGCAACTGTGGTGCATTTTCAAAAGCCTCGGCATCCTGAATATCGACATGATAATTAGCGCTTCTTCTTGATCGTGATACCAGGTAATTTTTTGCCGTATTAATGGCAATACGATAAAGCCAGGTATAAAAAGCCGAGTCGCCCCTGAAATCCCCCAACGCACGATAAGCTTTGATAAAAGCTTCCTGAGCCACGTCCTGAGCCTCACTGGGGTCTTTGACATAACGATTTACCAACTGAATGATTCTATGCTGATATTTAATCACCAAAAAATCAAATGCAGATTTATCGCCTTGTTGCACCCGCAACACCAGGTCTTCATCTAGTTGTTCGCTGTATTTAGTGTAACTGCTCACTACTGCTCTTTAACCCGGGGGTGGACAAATACAATCGCATAAAGTTCTATTATGTACAAAAATTGTGCTATCACTCTAAAAAGCGTTATTATCCATAAACAATGATAACTAAGCCACAACCTTAATTTAGATAATGAAATTTTTTCTAAAGTTTGCCCTGTGGATGTTGACCAACTAACCTTTATGCCCTATTCAAAAAATTATGACGTCCTTATTATTGGCAGCGGCGGTGCCGGGCTAAGTTTGGCGCTTAAATTAGCTGACCACTCGATCAATGTTGCCGTATTATCCAAATTTGCACTAACTTCCAGCAGCACCTATTATGCACAGGGTGGCATATCAGCTGTTTTTGATGCTGAAGATTCCATTGAGTCTCATATTGAAGATACACTGGATGCTGGTGCAGGGCTTTGCAATCCTGACATTGTCAGACTTACCGTAACTCACGGAAAAAGCTCCATAGACTGGCTTCGAGAACAAGGTGTTGTTTTTACTGAGGAAGAAAACAATGCAGGCGAAATACAACTGCATTTAAACCGTGAAGGTGGTCACTCTCATCGACGTGTTGTGCATTCTGCGGACGCAACCGGCAAGGCAATTTCATTATCACTTATTGAACGTGCGCAAGAACATGCCAATATTGAATTATTTAAACACCACAGCGTTGTCGAGTTAATTACTGCGCCAATCGGCGAGGATAATGGTAAACAAGTATTGGGTGCCTATGTTCTGGACACTCAAAAAAACCGGGTTAAAACCATAACTGCCCGCGTCGTGGTGCTGGCGACCGGCGGTGCCAACATGGCTTATATTTATAGTACCAATCCACATAGCTCAACCGGTGACGGCATTGCCTTGGCATGGCGTGCCGGTTGTCGCGTCAGTAACATGGAGTTTATGCAATTCCATCCAACCTGCCTTTTTCATCCCGAAGCTCGCTCTTTTCTTATCAGTGAAGCACTAAGAGGCGAAGGCGGTAAGCTGGTTTTGGCCGATGGCTCTTCTTTTATGCAAAATTTTGATCCCAGAGGCGAATTAGCCCCAAGAGATATTGTTGCCAGAGCCATAGATCACGAAATGAAAAAACGCGGTATAGACTGTGTTTATCTTGATATCAGTCACAAATCGGCAGACTTCATACGCGAGCATTTTCCTACCATTTATCAACAGTGTCTTGACTATGGTATCGACATCACCAAACAGCCTATCCCTGTTGTTCCTGCTGCCCATTACACCTGCGGCGGGGTGTTAACGGACAGCTATGCACGCACAGACATAAAAAATCTTTATGCTGTTGGCGAGGTGGCTTGCACCGGGCTGCACGGTGCCAATCGAATGGCCAGCAACTCATTACTGGAATGCCTGGTTTTTGCCGATCGGGCCTGTGAAGATATTTTACAAAAACTTCCCAACATTCTTTCGACGCCCAAAATTCCGGACTGGGATGAATCGAAAGTCAGCGACTCCGATGAAGAAGTGGTTGTTTCCCATAACTGGGATGAATTACGTCATTTCATGTGGGATTACGTAGGCATCGTCAGAACGGATAAACGCCTTAGTCGGGCAATGAACCGGGTAGAATTACTTAAAAAAGAAATTGCTGAATATTATGGTAATTTTCGTGTCACCAGTGATTTACTTGAATTGCGTAATCTGGTCATCGTCGCCGAATTAATCATTCGCTGTGCACAGCAACGCAAAGAAAGTCGTGGCCTGCATTACACATTGGATTATCCTGAAACTGATAATAGCAAACCGCCACAAAATACTATTCTTAAACCTTGAGTCAAGAAAATTGATGACACCTGAATTCAGGACACCGCGAACATTATGAAGAAAAACCAAGATCAAAATTGGGTGTCTTGATTGGTTAAGCTACATTCCCCCCTATAGTGCTTGATTAATACACGACTCTATACCTTATGTAGCTTCCTATGAAGAGTAAGCCTAAGCTGCAGCTCCTCTCTAAAAAGATGGACATTCCGGTACAAGGTTATTAGCTGTTACGCTTTCTTTATGCCAAGCGTAACAGCTACCTGAATAAATCAGAAGCACTCTACTTCACCTAACCTATTGCTTGTTCCGTCAGAAGTAGATTTTCTTCGGAAGACCCTTTAGCCTTTGTAACATCTTGATGCCATGCTTTAAAGTCATCAGCGGGAATTGGCCTAGAGAAAAAATAACCTTGTACTTCCTGGCAATTATAATTTTTAATGCAGTCCAGTTCATCCAATGTTTCAACGCCTTCGGCAATAATTTCCAAGCCTAAACTGCTGCCCAATGCAATGATCGCCCGAACAATCGCCTCATTACCTGGAACACCCTGAATATTACGAATAAAAGACTGATCTATTTTAAGTTTGTCTATAGGAAACCGGGTTAAATAACTCAAACTAGAATGACCTGTACCAAAATCATCAATAGCAAACTTAATTCCTAGAGACCTGATTTTATTCAACATCGCTACGGTTTGTAGTGGATTTGTCATCACCAGACTTTCGGTCAGTTCAAGCTCAAGATAACTAGGATTTATGCCGCTAGTTTCAATTGCCTTTTTGACGCAATCAAAAAAATTATTCTGCCGAAACTGAATAGCCGATACGTTAACGGCAATCCGCAAGGATGGTAAGCCTTGGCTAATCCAATCAACCTGCTGTCGACAAGCTTCATTTAGCACCCATTCACCAATAGAAATGATTAGCCCTGATTCTTCGGCAATTGGAATAAATTGAGCGGGGGGGATTAGACCTAATTCACTGTGATACCAACGCAACAATGCCTCCACGCCAACCACTTTACTAGTTTCAAGATTAATTTGTGGTTGATAGTGCAGGGAAAATTCATTTTTATTCAACGCCATTCTCAGACCTACCTCAAGGGAGTTTCGCTGAATAAACCCACAATCAGATACGTCAGAGTACATTGCATAATTATTACGCCCTTTTTCCTTGACTTCATACATAGCAGCGTCAGCTTTTCGAAGTAAGCCATCGAGCGAATCATCATGCATCGGATACAACGCCACACCCAAGCTTGCAGTAATTTGAATTTCTTGATTGTATATCAGCATCGGCTTTCTAATATACTCAATAATATCCAGGGCAATTTTTTCTGCATCTGTAGCTTCAACCAGATTTTGCAGGATAATAACAAACTCATCGCCTCCCAAGCGGGCTACAGTGTCACTTTCTCTTACATTAACAATTAACTTTTGCGAAAAAATCTTTAACAATTCATCGCCAAAACTGTGGCCTAATGTATCGTTAATATGTTTAAACCGGTCCAAATCAACAAAAATCAGGCTAAACAGCTTGTTAGTACGTTTTGCCTGTTGAATTGACTGCAGCAACCGGTCTTTAAACAATAATCGGTTAGGTAGACCGGTAAGCTGGTCGAAATGAGCCAGATAATGCAGATCTTGTTGCTTGCGATAGGTAATTTCCTCAAGTAATTTCTGTCCTGTTGCCATACCAATATAGCTACCACGTTCAACAACAATAAAGCCATTAACCATATGCAACATACCGGCGTTAATCGTAATATTTGCAAGATCGTCAATGCTGGTATTGGTATCGACAATAACCGCATCCATCTGCATGATTTCGCCAATCGTTTTTTTATGATGTAAGTCCCTGGCAAAGGGTTTAAAAAACAGCTCAGTTAGACGTCCCCGACTAATCAACCCAACAGGAATATTATTTTCATTAACAATTGGCACAGTAAAAATTGTAGTATCGTTACTAAAAAGAGTTAAAACATCCAGACACCACATATCCGCAGAAATAGGTTTAACGTAGTAAACCAGATCTTTTACCGTAGAAAATTGGCTCCGGTATAATGAATTATTAAAATATTCGCTACTTACATCAAAATCGATTAATTTTTTTTTCTTGGAGTTATGTATTTGTAAATTCATCAGTAATAAAATGGTAAACAATTGCTATAAATCAATCTGTACATTTTCAGAGAAACAATTTCCAATTCTTGTACAAAACATCACTAAATTTTAAAGTTTTCACTTAAAATAAATATGAAAATTTAATTTCTAAAATACTATACATTTATCTTGTTACATCATTATGTCAGTTTGATATTTAATTCATAAAAATTGTATCTCGTATCCAAACCCCCTTAATCAAGCATAACTTGCCATGAGCAGTAAAATAACACATAAATTCCCATGTAAATCCATATAAAATAATATTGATAGAATGCCAAAACCACTCATAGCTTTAATCGTATCAAATAATAGCGCTTAACGCTTTATTCACCATGAGGTAAGGACTTGTGAGCAACGCAGCAGCAGCAAAAAATAATAATTGATATACTATCAGCACCAACCATATTTTTACTAAATATGCTAAAAATATAGAAATCAATATCAACAAGTAAAAGCTGGGCCTAAAGCGCCTACTTCTGGTAATCTTTATGCACCTTAAACTTATCAAGTAAAGACTATGGCGCAATATATCTATTCAATGAATCGGGTCGGCAAAATTGTCCCACCTAAAAAATATATCCTTAAAGATATTTCGTTGTCTTTTTTCCCTGGCGCAAAAATTGGCGTACTGGGTTTAAATGGCTCAGGAAAATCAACGCTGCTGAGAATTATGGCGGGCATCGATAAGGAAATCGAAGGCGAAGCTATCGCGCTAAAAGGCATTAATATTGGCTATTTACCACAAGAACCGCAACTGGATCCGAATAAAACCGTGCGCGGTAATGTTGAAGAGGCAGTCATTGAAATCAAGGCTGCTTTGGATCAACTTGATGCGGTTTATGCCGCTTACGCGGATCCTGATGCCGATTTTGATAAATTAGCTGCCGATCAAGCACGTTTGGAAGACATTATCAATGCCTGTGACGGTCATAATCTGGATCGCAAACTTGAAGTTGCAGCCGATGCCTTACGTTTGCCAGATTGGGATGCTGATGTTACCAAATTATCAGGTGGTGAAAAACGCCGCGTAGCCTTATGTCGATTGTTATTATCCAATCCAGACATGTTGTTATTGGATGAACCTACCAACCATCTGGATGCAGAATCAGTTGCTTGGTTGGAACGGTTTCTACACGATTATCCCGGAACCGTCGTTGCCGTAACTCATGACCGTTACTTTTTGGATAATGTAGCAGGTTGGATACTGGAACTGGACAGAGGCGCAGGCATTCCGTGGGAAGGCAATTACTCAAGCTGGCTGGAACAAAAAAGCAATCGATTGTTGCAAGAAGAAAAGCAGGAATCTTCCCGCCAAAAAGCAATGAAAGAAGAACTTGAATGGGTGCGCTCCAATCAAAAAGGCCGTCATGCCAAAAGCAAATCACGGCTTGCACGCTTTGACGAACTATCATCATCCGATGTGCAAAAACGTAATGAAACCCATGAGATTTATATTCCGCCCGGCCCTCGCTTGGGTGATGTCGTTATTGAAGCCGATAACATCACTAAAGCTTTCGGCGATAAGTTATTAGTCAATAACTTGAGTTTTAAACTTCCACCCGGCGGTATCGTGGGTATTATCGGCCCTAACGGCGCTGGTAAAACTACCCTATTCCGCATGATGGCAGGTCTTGAACAGCCAGATTCGGGTACCTTAACACTGGGTCAAACGGTTGAACTGGCTTACGTTGATCAGTTACGCGATGACCTTGACCAAAAGAAAACCGTCTTTGAAGAAATTTCTGATGGCTTGGACATAATTACGGTTGGTAAATATGAAACGCCCTCACGATCTTATGTCGGCCGCTTTAACTTTAAAGGTGCCGACCAAGGCAAACGTATCGGCGATCTTTCCGGAGGAGAACGCAACCGCGTGCATTTAGCCAAGCTACTGAAAACCGGTGGCAATGTCTTGCTGCTTGATGAACCGACTAACGATCTGGATGTTGAAACCCTGCGAGCCTTGGAAGAAGCGCTGCTGGCTTTCCCGGGTTGTGCGGTAGTTATTTCTCATGATCGCTGGTTTCTGGATAGAATTGCTACGCACATACTGGCCTTTGAAGGAGATAGTCAAGTAGTGTGGTTTGAAGGCAACTACGAAGATTATGAAGCCGATCGCCATCGCCGATTGGGCAGTGATGCCGACAACCCACATCGACTTAAATATAAAAAGCTGTCTTGATCAAATGATCATGACTGTAGTGTAGGTTTCTTATAACCAATAAACTGCCACAGATTAAATTTATTTATAATTTGGAGTCTGTGGCAAGATTTTTAGTCACCTTAACAACCGTCATTAGATTTAAGAAATCAAACACCGTTTTTCATGATTATAGTAGCGGTTGATCTGTAATTGAGCGGTTTAATCCAAAGCCCCCCCGCAACTACTGCCCTGCCCTGCAGTACAGCCATAACAATGCTGGCGTATATTAATAGCGGAACCCGTTAACAATGAAGCATTGATTAACTCGCTTAAATGCGTTTTATTTGCCGGATTTGCGCCTAAAGGTAGTTGTAGCATCTGGTTAAAATCGCAATCATAGACAAAACCTTGCCAATCCACACTCAAGGTATTACGACACATGACACTCGACAGATTTTCCGATCGGTA
The DNA here is from genome assembly GCF_022788635.1 of Methylobacter sp. S3L5C. Taxonomy (NCBI): domain Bacteria; kingdom Pseudomonadati; phylum Pseudomonadota; class Gammaproteobacteria; order Methylococcales; family Methylococcaceae; genus Methylobacter; species Methylobacter sp. S3L5C. Next base: position 3,866,350 of record NZ_CP076024.1, read on the forward strand.
ATTGTCTTTTAATAATTGCATATAGTCATTTAACAAGCCTTTACTAATCAACATACTGCCAAAGCGCTGTACAGGAAGATTGGTTAAGGCAAACAACTTGTTGAAAACAATGCTATAGTGTGTTGTGAGATGTTTTTTATAGGCTTTTTCCAAGGCCTTTTGCTCTGGCGGCAAGTTAATACCTTGCGGATTAAAGACCAGGTTAAGCTGTAAATCACTATCCGCTTGACCGTAACCTAAACTGTTTAATTTTTTTAGCGCTAACAAACTGCTACTAAATGTACCTTTACCACGTTGTTTATCGACATTATCTTCAAGATAACAGGGCAACGAAGCGGTGATCACTACCTTATTCACGGCAAGAAACCCAGCCATTTCTTCAAATCCTGGTTCTTCAAGAATAACCAGATTACAACGATCAATAACAGTAACATTCATTGCCCTTGCCTTCATAACCAGATAGCTAAAATGCGGATTCATTTCCGGTGCACCACCGGTTAAATCAAGCGTATGAATATTTTCTCTTTTAATAAAGTCCAGAACCAAATCCACGGTTTCCTTAACCATTAATTCGGTGCGCTTTGGCCCCGCATTAACATGACAATGCGTGCAACTCAGATTACACAAATAACCCAGATTAACCTGTAGTATTTCCAGGGTATGCCTGTTAATAGCAGGGAAATCGGTTTGTTCCAAATAAGGTAATGTGCCGTGCATAATGTAATTAGTTTGTACTAAAGTAAATATCGCCGTAATAAGCCGTTACTTTCCCATTAGAATCATCGGTATCAGACATAACGGCAACCGCATCAATATATTGTATATCTTCACCAAACTGTTGTTTCAGGTCGGCAAGAATATTTCTCTTTTCAGTATACCAAGTACCGGTTTTATCCGCTGATGACCGAAGTGCAATCATCGTCATTTTTCCATTGGCACCTGCATAAGCGTAGGCATTAGGCCAAATTTTACCGGCAGGCGAAGTACTTGCCCAGACATAATTGAGAGCCTTGGTTTGCCAAAAAGCAGCACCTCCACTAACGACCACATAAACGCGTGCCGCATAGTCGTCACCGGATTTTTCCTGCTCATTAAGATCGTTACTGAGCCGGTTTTCGATATGCCAACGCCAGTTCATAACCGGTGTTTTATGCAAATCAATGCGCTGTTCATTAAATAAACCTGAAGCACTTCCAGTACTTTCAGCTTTTAATACGTTGGTTCCGGCAAGATCGACTAATTGATAGTTGGTCTTGCCTTTAAACTCCTTGGCTTCCCAGTGATCAAGTGATCCCGATGAAAAAGAACCTATCATCAGCTTTTCACCCGTACCTTCGGCGCGAATAGTAATACTTAAAAATAGTAACAGATAGAAAAATAACAGCTTACTGAAAACGTGCATTAAAAGTTTTTCCTGTTTACAATTAAATTTATTAAAAGACGGATTTCACTCCGAAGTGCAATTCTGGTAATCTTTACTTGCCCTTTAAATTTATACTAAAAATGCTTATATTCCTATTCAAATAGCCATCTACTCATAAAAACATCAAGAATTCACACAAACCTATAGGTGACAATTAATTTAGTGGATTGTTTTCGTGTAAGCAAATAACAGTAGTGTTACACAATAATAATATTAGCTATTGTTTAAAAAAGATCAGATAGGTCTGGTTTATTTTTCTAGTTGCTATATAATTAGCGGCTTACCAAAGATATAGATGCCTCGGTGGCGAAATTGGTAGACGCAAGGGACTTAAAATCCCTCGACTGTAAGGTCATGCCGGTTCGATTCCGGCCCGAGGCACCATATTTTAGTATATTAAAACAAGGACTTAAGCATTTATGCCTAGTCCTTTTTTTATGCCTAAAATTTACGGGTCATGGCCGGGTCATGTTTCAAAGTAGATTTACAGTATGTTCAAGTAACCTTTAGGGATAATTAATTTAAATATCATAGGCAACCATTACCGATTTTTTAGCGTAAATATAAAGTGGCCTTAACACTTCTTGATTTAAAGCTATAATCCTTCATAACTTTACCCTGGATTTCAACCACTAGCTAATCCTCTAAATAATCTATTTCCCAAATTCCACGCACAAAAAAACAAGCATTGCCCATCTCTGATTGCTTCACCAGCAAATTTTTTTAGACACTCGCTAATAAGTTGGCGTTACTTCCCATTATATAAGACTGATTTTTATCATCTCATGTGAATAAAATTGTTTTTATCGACAACACATAAAACGCTAAATCTTTATCCCAATTTAAATGTATTCCGTATTATCGCAAGCCATTCTTAATTGTTAGTCATATCCAAGTAGTTTATGATTGGGTAGGAACCACCATTAATAGTGGTTAAACAGATTCCCCCGTTGGCGTCGCAATCGCTACATATAGTAAACCCTACTCAATCAAACAATAAATCACTAATGGCTATCAAAAAATCCGAGCTTTACAGCTCGCTATGGAAAAGCTGCGACGAACTTCGCGGCGGTATGGATGCATCCCAGTATAAGGACTATGTACTGGTATTGCTGTTTGTTAAATACATCTCCGACAAATACGCCGGTCAGAAAGATTCCCTGATAGAAGTGCCGATGGGTGGCAGCTTTGCTGACATGGTCGCACTTAAAGGTGACAAGGAGATCGGTGACAAGATCAACATTATCATCAGTAACCTTGCAGATGCCAACGACCTGAAAGGTGTTATTGATGTTGCCGACTTTAACGATGCCGAGAAGTTGGGCAAAGGTAAAGAGATGGTGGATCGACTGTCCAATCTGGTCAGCATTTTTAATACACCTGGACTCGATTTTAAAGGCAATCGTGCTGAAGGCGATGATATTCTGGGTGATGCTTACGAATATTTAATGCGCCATTTCGCAACCGAATCCGGCAAGAGCAAAGGCCAGTTTTACACGCCGGCAGAAGTCTCACGCATTATGGCGAAAGTAATAGGTATTGGCAGTGCCAGCAGTGCCAACCAAACCTTGTATGATCCAACCTGCGGCTCGGCGTCGTTATTGCTTAAAGCCCATGACGAAGCGCGTAGCAACACCGGTTTGGATATCACCATTTATGGGCAAGAAATGGATAACGCTACCGCCGCGTTAGCCAAAATGAACATGATTTTGCACGATTGTCCGACGGCAGAAATCTGGAAAGACAACACACTTTCCAGTCCGTACTTTAAACAAGCGGATGGGCATTTAAAAACCTTTGATTTTGCCGTTGCCAATCCGCCGTTTTTAACCAAAGCCTGGAGCAATGGCTTTAACCTGGCAGAAGATGACTACCACCGTTTTGACTACGGTATCCCACCTGCCAAAAATGGTGACTATGCCTTCTTGCTGCATATTCTTACCTCCTTAAAAAGCACAGGTAAAGGCGCGGTGATTTTACCGCATGGCGTCTTATTCCGTGGCGGTGCCGAAGGTGTTATTCGTAAAAACGTCATTCAGCGCGGCTATATCAAAGGCATCATTGGCCTGCCTGCCAACCTGTTTTACGGTACCGGCATTCCCGCCTGTATTATTGTGTTGGACAAGGATAACGCAGCTGCCCGCAAAGGCTTGTTTATGATCGACGCCAGCAAGGGTTATATTAAAGACGGTAACAAAAACCGTCTGCGCGCCCAAGATATTCATAAAATCGTCGATACCTTTAACAAGCAAATCGAAACAGCCAAATATGCTCGCTTGGTTCCGGTGGCAGAAATTGTAGCCAATGACTTTAATCTTAACCTGCCTCGCTATATAGATAGCAGTGATGCCGAAGACTTGCAGGATATTGCCGCTCATCTTAAAGGCGGCATACCGCATTATGATATTGACGGGCTTGCTGCTTACTGGAAAGTATTTCCTGCCGTGCGCAGGGAACTGTTTAGCGATGCTGGCCGTACTGGTTACAGTTTACTTAAAGTAGATGCAGCCCAAATCAAAGCCATCATTTTTGCACATCCGGAATTTACTGCATTTAACCAACAAGTCACCCAACTGTTTGTGGATTGGATGGCAAGCAACATGCCATTGTTAACCGGTATCCAGCCCGGTGATCGTCCCAAGACCTTAATTGATAGCTTATCAGAAAACCTGCTGGAAACATTCCGCACCGTACCGCTCATTGATGCTTATGATGTCTATCAACATCTGCTCGATTATTGGAGTGAAACACTACAGGATGATGTTTATCAACTCAGCCATGAAGGTTGGCAAGCAGTTTTGGACGGCAAAGCCAATACGGATTTAATCCCTACCCTATTAATTGTTGCCCGTTACTTTAATACTGAACGACAAGCCATCGACCAACTGGAAGCCGACCGCGAAGCCATTAGTCGGCAAATGGAAGAGCAAGATGAAGAACACGGCGGTGAAGATGGTTTACTGGCCGAAGGTAAAACCGATAAAGGCAAACTCAGTGCCAAGAGCGTCAAAGATCGGCTGAAAGCCCTCAAAAATGACAACGAGGCCGTTGAAGAACAAACCGCTTTGGAAGCTTATCTGGCGCTAATTGAACAAGAATCAGCCGCAGCTAAAAAAGTAAAGGAAGCGCAAAAAGCTCTGGATACTCAAGTCATCCGCAAATATGCGCAACTCAGCGAGGCCGAAATAACAACACTGGTGGTGGAAGATAAATGGCTGACCGCCTTGGCTACCAGTGTGCAAAGTGAATTGGATCGGGTCAGTCAGGCATTAACCGGACGTATCAAACAACTCGCTGAACGTTATGCCAAACCATTGCCTAAATTGACCGAAGAACTGGAAGCGCTGGCCAGCCGGGTCGATGAGCATCTAAAAAAGATGGGCTTTGTATGGAACTGATGGCTACCGATGACTACCGATGACTACCAACAGCTGTTAAAGCAAATTTCCGATACCTATACGCAAGGTCGCATACGAGCAGTCCAGGCCGTCAATGTTCAGATTACAGAAACCTATTGGCAACTGGGTCGGCATATTGTTGAGTTTGAGCAAGGTGGTAAAATCAGGGCCGATTACGGCAAAGCGCTGATTGCCAGTTTGGCTAAAGACCTGAATTTGCTACATGGCAAGGGCTTCAGCCGCAGTAATTTGGTGTACATGCGCTTGCTTTACCTACGTTACCCAATAAGTCAGAAGCCTTCTCACCAATTGAGTTGGTCACATTATGTTGAACTGCTCAAGCTTGATGACGAATTGGAACGCAGTTTTTACGAGCAACAAGCGATTGCCGAACACTGGTCAGTACCGGAACTCAAACGGCAAAAAGCGGCTTCGCTGTTTCTGCGTCTGGCAGCAGGTAAAGACAAAGCCGATATTTTACAACTGGCCGCACAAGGTCAAATCGTTGCCCAACCCGCCGACCTGTTACGTGAACCTTATGTGTTTGAGTTTCTAAAAATCCCCGAACCCTGGCAAGTTTCCGAAAACCATCTGGAAACTGTACTCTGCAACCACTTGCAACAGTTTCTATTGGAATTAGGCAAAGGCTTTACCTTCGTCGGACGGCAATACCGCATCACGCTTAATAACAACCATTACAGAGTTGATTTGGTTTTTTACCATCGTATCCTGCGTTGCTTTGTACTGATCGACCTGAAAATCAATGAAGTACAACACCATGATATTGGCCAGATGAATATGTACCTGGGCTACTTTGCCAGCGAGGAAAACATCGAAGGCGACAACCCGCCTATCGGCATTATCCTGACCAAAAACAAGGACGAACTGTTGGTGGAATACGCTACTTATCAAATGAACAGCCAGCTTTTCGTACAAAAATACCAGCTCTATCTGCCGGATCGCGAAGAACTGCGCAAGGAACTGGAATTAAGCTTACGCGAGGTGGAAGCGGATGAATAAGAATCCACTGGCTATTGAAGAAGCAAGTAGCACGTATTAATTAGTGGCTGACAATTGCGGCTTGCCGAAAGGCTATAAGCAGACTGAGGTGGGGGTGATTCCGGAGGATTGGGATGTTGCTAAGATAGGTGATTTGATCGATTACACCAAAAGTTATGCTTTTCAGTCCAAGGAATATACAAATGATGGTATACGAGTTATCAGGGTGAGTGATACAACCTATGATTCAATTATAGATTCATCACCGATATTCGTCAGTTCCAGTAAAGCATCACAATATGCTAAATGGACTCTAAAAGAAAATGACATCGTAGTATCGACTGTGGGTTCTAAGCCTCCCATGTATGATTCAATGGTCGGCAAAGTAATCATAATTAAACGTCAATACGATGGTGCGCTACTTAATCAAAATGCTGTTTTAATAAGAGATCGAAAGAACCGCAGGGACTTTCAACTACTCTTACTGAGTCATTTTAGAACGAAAAGATACTTCGGATTTATAGAGTCGATTTTTCGAGGTAATGCAAACCAAGCCAGCATTACACTCAAAGAGCTATTTGAATTTCCTATACCTTTTCCACAATCTGGTATTGAACAACACGCAATTGCCTCCGCACTATCCGATGTCGATGCTCTGCTCGCCAAACTCGACCAACTTATCACCAAGAAGCGCGACCTCAAACAGGCCGCCATGCAGCAACTACTCACCGGCCAGATTCGTTTACCGGGGGTTAGTGGTGAGTGGTTAACGGTTAAAGCCGAGAGATAGGTCAGTTCCGAGGTGGAAGCGGATTTCCTATAAAATGCCAAGGAGAAACTACGGGGAGATTTCCATTGTTCAAGGTTTCAGATATGAATAACGATGGAAATGGCACTTTCATGAAAACTGCGAATAATTACATCGGTGAAGATATTCGCAAGCAGCTTGGTGCTACTGCTTTCCCTGCTAATAGCATCGTATTTGCTAAAGTCGGTGCTGCCGTATTTTTGGAGCGGAAAAAAATATTGATTAGGTCAAGTTGTTTGGACAACAACATGGCGGCTTTTGTGATGGACTCCAATCGCGCATATTTTCGCTTCATACATTATGTGCTACTCAATATCAAATTAGGTGCTTTGGTGAGTACTACTGCGCTACCTTCGTTAAGTGGTAGCGTACTTTCAAATATTGATTTACAGCTTCCCTCTTTAACAGAACAAATCGCCATAGCCACCCTCCTTTCCGATATGGACACCGAAATCACTGCCCTTGAAGTCCGCCGCGACAAAACCCGTGACCTTAAACAAGGCATGATGCAGGAACTACTGACCGGCAAGATTCGCTTAATTTAACACGGGAGCGTTAAGAACTAAAATAGCAGCTTGTGTTATTTTAGTTTCCTCGTAAAATCTAAATTAACAAACGAAATTATTTTAGTTTTTAGGAAAAGCCACAGCAATGAAAAGTTTTCAGGCAGGTCAGAACGTCCAGCAAGCCCATTATAAAAGTTTTCAGCCTAATCCTATCAACCGTGCTTGGGTGCTGGATAATATGGCGTTAATTCAGTTACTGGGACAGGCTGATCGGGAACTGGGCCGACTGGACATGTATTCGGACTACATCCCCAATATCGATTTATTTATCCGTATGCACGTGTTGAAGGAGTCTACGCAATCGAGCAAGATTGAAGGCACGCAGACCAATATGGAAGAAGCGCTGCTGGAGCAGGAAGATGTCGCGCTGGATAAACGGGATGACTGGGAGGAGGTGCAAAACTATGTGGCGGCTATGAATCAGGCGATTGTAACTTTGCAGACGCTGCCCTTTTCTGCACGCTTGATCCGTGAGACACACAAAACTTTGATGCAAAGTGTGCGCGGCAAGCACAAGCAGCCGGGCGAGTTCCGGCTTAGCCAGAATTGGATAGGTGGGGCAACGCTTAACGATGCGGTGTTCGTGCCGCCAGTGCATACTTCCATTGGCGAGCTGATCGGCGATATTGAACAGTTTGTGCATAATGATAAACAGTATTTTCCCGAGTTACTAAAAATTGCCTTGGTACATTACCAGTTTGAAACCATCCACCCATTCCTTGATGGCAATGGTCGCGTGGGGCGCTTGCTGATTACGTTGTATCTGGTGAGCAAAGGGATATTGAAGCAACCGGTCTTGTATTTGTCGGATTTTTTCGAGCGCAATCGCTCCCTTTATTACGACAATCTGATGCGGGTGCGGGAAAAAAACGATTTGCAGCAATGGTTCAAGTTCTTTCTGGTCGGCGTTATTGAAACCGCGCAAAGCAGTATTACCACGTTCGACAATATTCTGAAGCTGCAAAAGCAGGTAGATAGTCAAATAGAAACCTTGGGCAGCAGAACTGCTAATGCACGGAAAGTAATTCATTATTTGTACCAACGTCCGATGATTGATGCCGCCAAAGTGGGCGAGGTGGCTGAAATATCATCTGCCTCGGCCTACAAGCTGATTGTCGATTTGGAACGGTTTGGCATATTAAAGGAAATCACCGGAGGCAAACGCGGCAAGATGTATGTGTTTACGGATTACTTACAGCTATTCAACTAACGACGGAAAAACAGCGCCATGGAATCATCTAATGTCGGCCAAATAGAAAAACTAACCCAAGCCCGTGTGGTTAAGCTGTTTAGCGAGTCATTGGGTTACGAGTATTTGGGTAACTGGATAGACCGAACAAATAATCGCAATATTGAGTCTGTTCGGCGACAATTACCCTGTCCGGTCGGCGTCAATTATCTTGACCGGTTGACCGATATGTAGGACAAGGGTGTATTTCAATTTTTTGGAGTCCACCCTTGGCTGGAAAACGTATCACTCAACGTCAAGAGAGTTTATATATGAACACACGTAAATCAGGAAAAAGCCAAGAAACCGCAGCAGCTAAAGCCTCCATTTCTGAGCGTTCCGGTCGAAGAATAGAAAAAGGTGAACGATTATCAATTCATGGAGAACGTCATTGGCGTACTCGTGAAGACCCTTTGGAAGCTATTTGGAAAAAAGAATTGGTGCCCTTGCTAGAGAAAGAAGCGCAACTAACGGGCTTAACACTTTGGGAATATCTGGAAGATGAACATGCCGGTAAATTTCCCTTTAGCGTATTGCGAACCCTTCAGCGTCGTGTCAAACAGTGGAAAGCAACCGAAGGACCGGAGAAAGTGGTGATCTTTCGTCAGTCCGTGCCGGCTGGACAGCAAGGCTTATCAGACTTCAGTCATCCAAATACCGAAATTACCATCCAGAATAAAGTGTTTACCCATCTCTTGTACCAGTTTCGTTTTGCTTATAGTGGTTGGCGTTATGTACAGATCATTTTGGGCGGTGAAAGTTATTCCGCCTTGGCCGATGGCTTGCAGTCAGCGTTAACGCTGACCGGTGGCAGTCCTGTTGAGCATCGTACCGACAGTTTAAGTGCGGCTTTTATTAACAGCGTTGAAGAGCAGAAATTGACGCAATCTTATGATGCGCTCTGTGCCCATTATAACTTGCGGGCAACACGCAATAATCGTGGCGTGAGCCATGAAAACGGGGCGATTGAATGTGCCCATGGATCCTTTAAACGACGACTGGATCAAGCCCTAAAGCTGAGAGGAAGTGCTGATTTTGCCGCCATCAAAGATTATCAGGCATTTCTAAACAAGGTTACAGAGCGCCTAAACAAACGCTGCCAAGGCCGCTTTAAAGATGAGCAACTGGCCTTACAAGCTTTACCGGGAGAGCGCTTCATGGATTATAGCGAGCTCAGTCTGAAAGTGACGCGCAGCAGCACCCTGGAAGTCAAAAGGGTGCTTTATACCGTGCCATCCCGAATGATTGGTGAAAATGTTCGCGTCCATGTTTACCATGATCGCCTGGCTTTTTTTGTTGGCCAAACCTTAACCAGCACACTCGCTCGTGTTTACCCTAACGCCGGTAGTCATGAACGGGGCGGTAATTGTCAATGTAGTTGTCGCCTCGACGGTTAAATCTTACTCTGGTTTGTTTTCTAAATAATCACTTCCTTGGTAGCATTTTTTTGTTTAGACCTTGTCTGGGTTAAGGTGGGCTGTCTGGATTTTTTCCCAATTACGGGAACTTCCAGTCCAGCGTTGCGGATGTTTAGCACGTGCTGCTTCGTAGACGACTTTACGGTTATCCAGAAGCTTGTCGTCCAAGCCTTCATGGCGTTGCGCTGGAGTAATAAACCGAATAGCGCTGTGACGATGCTCATGGTTGTACCATTCCACTAAGCTTGTGACCCACTGACGCGCTTCCGTAACATCGGCGAACGGCTTTAGCGGATAGTTAGGACGATATTTCAAGGTCTTAAACAACGATTCTGAGTACGGATTATCGTTGCTAACCGATGGCCGACTAAACGAAGGCATGACACCCAGTTGTTGCAAGGTCGCCAGCATAGTCGATCCCTTCATCGGACTGCCGTTGTCAGAATGCAGGATAAGCTGTTCTGCCTGTATCCCTTCACGATGACAGAGATCACGTAACAATTCGCCAGCCAAGGCGCTGTTTTCTTCTTCATACACCTGCCAACCGACGATCTTTCGGCTGAAAATATCAACAAATAGATACAGATAGAAAAACTGTCCACGGATCAGTGATGGCAGATAAGTAATGTCCCAACTGTACAGTTGATTAGGTGCTGTAGCACATGCCGCGCGTGGCTTTGTTCGTGTTTGAGCCGGACGTTCGCTACGCCGATGGGTAAGCTGTTTTTCCTCGCGCAGGATGCGATAGAAGGTCGACTCAGACGCCAGATAGCTACCTTGGTCGGCCAGTCGTGGCACGATCTGACTCGGTGGCAGATGACCAAATTCATCTGAATTAGCGACGATCAGCACCTCGGCACGCTCGATTGCTGTTAGTTTGTGTGGCGGTTGATAGTCACGCAAGGGGCGTTGATCGCAGTGAATCGTCTCACCTGTCTGCCAGCGTTGTAAGGTACGCTCACTAAGTCCTAATACTTCACAGGCTTTAGCTTGACGTGCTCCCGCAGTTACTGATTCATTAAGTAAAGCAATCACTTGTTCGCGCTCTTCGTGGCCAGTCATTCGACCTCTCCCCCCAAGAGCGCCCGGAACTTTTTTTGCAGTACCAACAGCGCTGCGGCTTCTGCTAAGGCTTTGTCTTTACGCAATAAATTGCGCTCAAGGCTTTGGACTTCTTCTTTCAATATACGCAGGACCCGCGCTTCTTCACGCTTGTCTACTAAGTCATCCTGGCGGCAGAAATCAGCTTTCCATTGTTCCAACTGATGAATAAAAACGCCGCGTTCACGACACCAGGCATTTAAGTCTTCACCGATCAAATTATAGGTTTTTTGTAAAGCAGTAAAGCGTTCTTCAGAGCTCCAATCTTCGGGACGCTTTGATTTTAGCGGTGCAAGTTTGACGTCCTGTTCCTTCTGTTTCATCCAAGCCTTCAAGGTTGTTAAATGGATATTCAATTCGTTTGCGACGGACTGAACTGATTGGTCATTACTACGATTGTATACTTTTACCAGGGCCTGCTCTCTGAAGCCTACTGAATACCTTTTATATTTTTTCATTTCTACTCTCAAATTTTATTTTTTCTTAAAAGTTGAGGCGACAACTATTCTGACGCAGGGGGAAGCTTCTGGATAACCGTAAAGCCGTCTACAAAGCAGCACGTGCTAAACATCCGCAACGCTGGACTGGAAGCTCCCGTAATTGGGGAAAAATCCAGACAGTCCACCTTAACCCAGACAAGGCCTAAACAAAAAAATGCTATCAAGGAAGTGATTATTCAGAAAACAAACCAGAGTAAGATTTAACCGTCGATGCGACAACTACATTGACAATTACCGACGGGTGTGGGGAACGCTAACGCCATGTCAGCAAGGTAAGCGGGAAGGGCGGTTCATCCCCACGGGTGTGGGGAACGCTTTACTGAGCCGTTTAAGATGTACTTTGCGTACGGTTCATCCCCACGGGTGTGGGGAACGCAGTTTTTTCAGTAGTAATTGAAAGAGCTACTGCGGTTCATCCCCACGGGTGTGGGGAACGCACTGATCATAACATACTGTTAATCATAAGAAATAATGACCTCTTATTTTCCACCAAAAAAACAGCTGTTTTTTAGCCTTAAATTGTTAAAGAGCGTGATCCTATTTTTGATCTTCAACAGGGTAAAAAGAAACCAATTTTAATCCGTCAAACTCGACCGGTAAGCGCCGATTTTTACCCAAGGTTATAAAATCAAAACCGGATTCGGTATTGGTACTCCAAGTCATAATTGCATTACCTTCTTCAATACCTTGTTCGATTTGCGACCAAAGCATTTCTCTCACTTTAGCCGATAAATCGCCAACATAAACACCCGCACGAATCTCGATTAGCCATACCGCTAATCGACCTCTTAATCGATGCGGAACATTTTCAACTACGATGACCAACATCGCCGATACTCTCTGGATTAGGAATGGCTGGCGCAATACTTTCTTCAGCCGCTTTGGGCAGTTCAAATTCGCCGGCAGCCAGCACCTCTTCAATGGTAGGAATAATTTTTCTGAGAATTTTACTTTGCCGAAAAATATCGCGGCACATTAACCGTACTTCGCGTTCCGGATCATGATAATTTTTAGCAGCAATTTTGAAGGCATGGGGGATAATCGCGTCAAATTTAAACAAATCGGCAATGTCGTAAACAAAGGACAAGGGTTTGCCAGTGTGGATAAATCCGATGGCGGGCGCATAACCCGCTGCCAACACCGCCGCTTCAGTAATACCATAAAGACAGGCTGTCGCCGCACTGATACAACGATTTGACGTATCGCCTGCTTCCCATTGGGTGTAGTCATAATTACGCCCTTTCCAATCGACACCCGCCTGCTTGGCCAACAATTGGTAAGTTTTTTTAACACGAGAGCCTTCTATACCTCGCAACTGTTCAACACTGCGGCGTTCGGGCGGTTTTTCACCAAAGCGAATTTCGTACATTTTACGCACAACTTTTAAGCGAGCATCATCATCCAGGGCTAATTTGGCTTGATACAACAACCGGTCTGACCGTGCTCCACCGGGTTGTCCTGCGGCATATAACCGAACTCCGGCTTCACCTATCCAAACCAACAACGTCCCTGCCCGTGCAGCTAAAGCGACGGCATGATGCGAAACCCGTGTGCCTGGCTCAAGCATAATACAAGCCACACTGCCAACAGGAATATGGGTACGAATACCGGTTTCATCGATAACGACAAAAGCGCCGTCTTTAACATCAATTTGACCTTTTTCCACAAACACCATAGAAACACGTTCTTTCATGGTGATAGGTTTTAAGGGTGGCAGCATAATTATTCCTTCAATAAATGGTTTTGAAAGGGTGGATGGTTTTTGGCAGACTGATTTTAATAATGAGCCAAACGGTTAAAAGTATTCGGCTGCGACTTACTATTTTAAAAAAACAACTGGTGAACCGCCTCGTTGGTATGAACAATCCGAATATAAAAATCAGCATCAGAGACTTTCAGAATGATTAAACCAGACTTGGACAGCTAGGAAGCCTCTTTATCTGAATGTAAACAAGTTGTAAATAACGCATACCAGCCATATTGTTAAGTTGCAACATGTGCTTTTGCTTTCCGCTGTCCTATTTTTATCATTAAAATGCGTGTATGGATGGTTCACTCAGCGCCTATGGAAGGTCCGCTGGCGCGCATGGGACGTTACTGAAATAACGACCCGCTGAATGCCTTGATAGCTATGGCCTACGCGATTCCGGAGGAGCCTTCCATACGCGCCAATGGAAGACTCGTACCCACTATTCTTTCTTCCAATAGCGCTATTGAGGATTTTCTACTCAGGTTTAATCACCGGCAACTCTAAATCAGTATGCTCACTGGCTTAATAAGCCATATCGTGCGTAACAATTAAGCGTTGGCTGGCAGATTTCACTTGCCCCATGAAATTCAATTGCAATTAAATCCTGGCTAAAGAAAGCAAACCGCACCCAAAAGCTTTGGCAGGGCCGATGCCTTGTTTGATTTTACAAGGGAAATCATCTGATTATCTCTGCAATAACGCATGTAAAAACTCAGGAGCCAAATCAGCTTCGTTAGGCCAAACCACAGTAGATAATTCTTTATTCAACTTAACCTGACAGAATAAAGTCAGGTCTTTAAGTGGTTCAAATACTGTTCCCCACAGTTCATCCTCTAAATTGACGATGCCTTCTGAAGTATCGTTAAAACGTAGCCACAATTGATAATCGTGAAGATAAATAACGTTTGTTATCTGTAAGATCATTTGTAAGCGCCAAAAGATACCCAGCAACAAATTAAGCCACTGATAACCATAGCTTTTAGCCACATCGCCGTATCAGTAGCAATCCACAACCAAAAGCCTTTGATCTGCCAATACCTGTAAATAAAGCATCCTTAAATTTATCTATATCAGTTACTTGTAGCTCACCGGTAAAATCGACTGAGCTAAAACCTGACTTATCACCTTTACACCCTTTTACAGACAAACTATGCCATTGATAAGCACTGTTTTGCAGTTTTCTTAAATCATTGTCGTCAGTAAGCAGCTTAAATCCCAGTCGTTCACCCTGATTTTTAAACCAGTTTTCAAGAGATCTATCAATACAGGATTTTAGTGCCCATTCCAAAAGTTCAGAAAGTTGCTTGCACTGCTGTAATTTCTCGGCATAAAGTGGATCAGCTTGTAGTATGTCAGTAAGACGCTGACTGAATGCTTCTCCACCTTTATCCAAAAGAAGTTTTTTATAAGCACTCTTTTCCTGTTTTTCTGGCAACTGAGTTTCAAGATTGAATTCTTTAACCAGTAATTTTAAAAACTGCTGCTGTGCATCCATGACTACATCATGTTTTTTACCGAGCCTTGTCACCACTGGATTGGCTCGACATTCAAAGGTCAAATGTTGCCCGACTGCCAATTGTGGTTGATAATTTTTAAAATCAACACTGAATAACTCATTTTCGATTGGCTTGGTTTGCGATACCAAATAATAAACAGATTCGCCGCGCACAGTGGGCAATGCTCCCAATTGTTCACGGGCAATTTCTTCGCGGTATAAAAAAGTTCTTTGCTTTTCTTCCGGGAACAAATCCCATAACAGACGATGAATACCGTAAACATTGCCTTCCAGCACTTTACCTAATTGCGATGATTTAAAAATATTAGGACGAATGCGAACTCTGGAAAAATACATTACGCTCCTCCCGAACAAAATAAATAATGCTCTTGGCGCGGCATAAACTGCCAGCGCTTACGAGATAACGGTTGATCATGCCGTGTGCGCGTTTGTCGCCGAGTTAAAGCCAAAGTATCATCGGAAAAATCCTCCGGCAGTCCTTCCCAGTAATAATGGCGATCATTCGGCCGACCCAACCAGTCATAATCACGTTGTGCCAACGTGCCATCACTTGCGATTGATGTCGGCAACATGGGTTTATGTTGGTAGGCTTTAAATGCGGAAAAATAATTAGCTTGGTCAGTAATAAGCTGAGGCTGCAAGGGCGCTGCCAAAGGGCAGGATTTACGTCCCAGATACAAATGATATTTAGGCTCCAACAAAGCGGCCTGAATTTCAGCCAACGCAAAAGGAGCATTAGCTAAAGTACGAACAGCAACCAGCGCCAATGCATCAGTGCGATATTCGCGGCTGGATAAAATAGTACCCAAGCGCTGTTTGCCTAAAATCAATTCATCACGTCGAGTGCGATAAGTAAACTTACCTACCGAGTCGGGCACTTGCGTCGTGTGATAATCACGCAGCAAATTTCCGACAGCCACAACTTCCACAGCCAACGCATAACCTTGTTGCAGGTGTTGCTGTTTTTCTTCATCGTCGCGAGCAATGCCCAGCGCGGCTGCCAACAAGCCGATAATGGCCGATTTACTAGGGTAATTGGCGGTGTGGCGATTTTCACCAACGGCAATTTCACCCCAGCTTGCCATCGGCCCATATAAACGAAATACCAGAACATCCATAGCGCCCCCCTTTATTGACCGACAAAATCCAGCAGTTCAGCCAAAGTACCCTGCTCTTTTGAGACATTCAGCTCACAGCGAGTATCCGCACAGGCACCGTAGACTTTATCAAAACTATCTTTTTGTTTGATAATGGCGTTAATCGAATCGGCGATGAAATCTTCGTTTTCACGATGATTAATGGGTTTAAGGTAGGCAATTGATAATGATCTTGGTTGTTGATTGCCCCTTTCAGCCAGCACATACGAGGCATAAGCGCGAGACGCAAAGCTGTTTTGTTTACCTTCGGGAGCGACTTTAACCGCTGCTTCGGTTAGAGCGCGAATGGCTTTGTTTGCCAGATCTTCATTACCGTCCAGATTTTTAACCAGCAATTCGCGGTTGATACAAATGTAGGAATAAAACAAACCGGCAGCAAAACGTGTTTCGCCGATGTGGGCGGCGCCCGCATCTTCAAGGCCATTATTGAGATCATCAACAGCCGTGAAGTAATCATCTTCAATCACCACTGGATGTACGCTGATGGCATGAGCGACTTGACAGGCAGCTTCAATATTAAAAGAAGGACTGGAAGCTAACATACGACCAAACAGGGCAATATCTACCGCCTGTTCATTTAAGCGCAGCAACTTAATTTCATCAACCTCGGGTGCTCGCTGTTCAGCAATAAGCTTTTCAGTCAGGGCTTTAATCGTTTGTAATTCAGCAGGACTGACATGAACCAATTGTTCAATCTCAAGATCTGCCAACGGTTTGTCTTTTTCAGCTTTTTTTAACGCACCGAATACCCCTGCCATGGCTTTCGTCCAATCTTTAGCATCCTTTTCTTTTATTTCACCCGCGATTAACTGGTTATAAATATCAATCCCTAACAATTTGGTTCGAGTACCCAAGTGATCACTCATTGCAGTTTGAAATAAATCTGATGTACGCCATGTTCTTTTCAAACACTGCGAAGAAACCCTCAAGCGATCGTAACCGCCCATTTTTGCAGTTTTTGGACTGCCTTGGTCGTCACGATTCAAATTGGCAGGCGGATAAGCAGTTAGTAAATGTAATTGTATAAAACGACTCATGTAGTCTCTCCTTAGTCAGATTTTTTAGGTAAAGCAGTGAAGTAATCGGTGACCCAGCGAACCGCCAGCCGGTTAGATGGATGTCTATCAAGCTGATGTTCAAACTCTTTATGCCAATGAATAATATCGTTGGCTAACGAAAGAATATTGACATTACTACCCAGTAATTTAATGGCTCTGATAATACGACGATAAAAATCATCGGTGGTTGGGCTTTTTTGTAATTGCTGAAAACGTAATTCACTCATGGGAGCCTTGCTTTTGTCTTTCATTGGCGTTGCCAACTGCTTGGCAAAGCTGAATGGCGTATCGCCCTTCTTAACCTGTGAAAGTAAACCAGCAATAGCCGCAGAAACATATAATTTCTGATCTTGAGGCAATTTTTGAGGAAACATTTCAGGCATTTTTGCCAAGAAATGAAAAAATGCATCCGTTAATAAAATATCTTCCGGGCTTTCTGCTCGACGTAACCGAGCGCGGTCACCGCGATTATCGTCCAACCCTACATGCCAACTTTGTAAGGCGTGTTGTTCCGCTGTATTTAAAAAATAGTAGTCTTCGCTCATCAGGCTGCCTCCTCTGGTTTAGCTTTTGCTTTAAGTGCTTTAATAATTTTGTTGCTATAAAATTTAATGCGTAAGGCTTTTTGCGCAGTCACAATCCGCTTTAAATTCAGGTCTTCCGGTGTTGATGCCAAGGTTGCCGTTTCAAAAACATGATTCATCTGTTTTCTAAGGGTTTCATGCCAGCTTGCGTAAATTTCACTCGGTGCCATTCGCGTATCCTCCGGCAGCATCGCCAGTTGCTCCAGTAAACGGTAAAAATCCATTTCTGTGGCTTGCCAAAATTGCGCGTCAATTTGGCTCATATCACCCTTAGCATCTTTCGGATGACTAAACCAGGCTGATTTCACTTCTTCACGTAGCATTTTGACTGTTTCTTTGGCCGCATTAACAAACTCAGTCGCCCAATCAGTCAGATTGTTACGTTGCATTTCGCTAAGGTAATAGATGGGGAATCTTGATTCATACCAACACCTTGCTTTCATGTTGTCCATATCGTAACCAAAGCACCAAAGTGAAACTGCGCCACTGTCACTTATAATTCTGCCACGTTCTTGGTTATATAACTGTACGGTTTTTGACGCTTTATCGCCGTTATCATTATCTTGCAAAGTGATACCTAGCCAATGCCGATAACCTAAGCCACCTTGTTGTCCTTTCAAAGATAACGGGAGATTAACTTTTTTCGAGTCGAAACGATAAGGCGTTAAAGGATGTATCCAGGCACCATCATAGTTAGTGCCATAATTTTTTGTTCGATAGGCCTGATATAAAAGCTCCGCATGATTGCCACACAAATCGCAGTCAGTATTGGCTATTTTTGTCGTCAAGCGGATACGACGCGGCATTCCCCAGTACGCATGCAATGGATGAACCTCGGCTGGCGAGGTGATTTTACCCTTTTCGGAAACACGGG
This sequence comes from Methylobacter sp. S3L5C, assembly GCF_022788635.1. Taxonomy (NCBI): domain Bacteria; kingdom Pseudomonadati; phylum Pseudomonadota; class Gammaproteobacteria; order Methylococcales; family Methylococcaceae; genus Methylobacter; species Methylobacter sp. S3L5C. The sequence goes on from NZ_CP076024.1 coordinate 3,884,730, forward strand.
TTTTACCCAGCCAAGGCAAGATGCTTGAATCGATTTTTTCAGCAGGTTCCAGTTCCTCTTGGTTCAACACATTCAACCAAAGTTTTTGCCATAAAGTGGCCGATGGGTCTTTTGGAAAAATTAAGCTTGTTAGCGGCCCACCGCCGCGAAGTCCTACACGATGTCCAACGCCACCGGAAGGAGCGTTGGTTTGTAGCGTAAATAAAGCTGTTGCAGTACAACTTGGACAAAGCTGATTGGCGCGATCGCGCTTAACGAAGTGGTCAAGATTATCTTTAAGTGTTTTTCCACCCGGTGATTCGATCAATAATGCCGAAATACCTTTAGTTTCTCCATCGGGCAAATCAAAATCCTGCAAAAATGCAGGGCCATCGACAGCATCCAACTCGAACGCAAACGCAACCTTTTCTAAACAGGCCTGCAATTCATCCGGTTCAGGCGATTGCTGCCAATAATCAAGCCATTGATCTTCATCTTCTGGCGCAAAACAGGTTTGCAGCGTACCGATTAACAACTGGTACAAAGCGCCCTGAAAATCTGGCCTTGATGCAGTAATTTCAACAACTGGATTATCTACTTCAGTAATTTGCCACAGGGCGATAATGTCCGGTTGTCCATTTTGACGAATAACGGGTATCCAGTGGTCGGTCATTAAATTCATGTGTTCTCCTTGGCTTTCAAAAGCCGTTTATACACTGTGTATAATTGCCAAAAAATCACTTGCTATCCTACAAATCCAAGCGAAGAGGAATAAATAACTTGTCCTTCCTCAAATGGCAGTATTTCAACCCAGCACAACGCTTTTTGCTCAGCTTTCAAGGTTACGATCATGGCTTTTAGATTATCCGGTATCTGTTGCTGTGCTTTTCCCCATTCATGGCTCGGTAATTTAACGGTACTCAATGCCCAGGCATAAGTTTCTGCTTGGGCGTAGGGTTTTAGTTGGCCATTTTCAACAATGGCCAACGCTACCGAGATGGTTTCTTCTTCTGTTAAACGCGTCGGCATTCTGGTTTCTTCATCCCAATCGCCGCTGGAACGGGTATAGCCCTTGTTGAGTTTTAGCACGTTCAGATCGGCCATGCTTTTTTGTACCATGGCTTTACTTGTCGCCTGTATAGAACCGTCTAACAGTGCATCTGGTATTTTCTCTTCGGCATCAAATGAATACACGCCTTCAATTAAATCCCTCGCATCATCAGGCATAGTAAATTGGCCTCGCCTAACCAAAAGTTTCGCCGTCAACCAAAGCTGACCGATATGCTGATAAACGGCCTGTGTTCCGGCGTAATCTGGTTTTAGCCAATTTATATCGGCGCCTTCTATCGGATCTGGTGAAAGCAGGTAAAGTATCGGCCTGCCTCGTAAATCTTTTGCGCCTTCCTGCCTAATCCGGTTACCTTGCATATCCCGGATATGTCGCATTAATCTTCCTGCCCGCTGTATGATCAAGTCAATAGGTGCCAAATCACTGATCATCACATCAAAATCCAAATCCAAGGATTGCTCAACTACTTGCGTAGCTATCAACACCTGACCTTTTCTATGTTCAGGGGTAGAGTTATCGCCAAAGTATTCCAGCGTTCTATTTTCAATGACTTGACGATCAATCATCGCAAAGCGGCTGTGAAAAAGACTTAGTTGATTCGAAGCAATACCAGCATCTAATAAATCTTGATATGACTGTCTGGCAGATTTTACCGTATTGCGTATCCAGCAGACGCAGCGGCCAGCGGCAACAGCTAACTTAATTTGTGCAATAACTTCTTCTTCGTTATTCAAGCGTTGAATGTTGACGGTACGTTTAACTGCTTCGCGGGTATCTATCGACTGTTCAATGGCTGTAGCCGGTGTATGTGTTGCTAAAGGATAAGGAGCAGGATAACTCAACGCTGGAGCATTTTGCCCCAGACCTTTATAAAAAGCGTTAACAAGCCCTTCACGCATGGTTTGCGGCAAGGTTGCCGATAATAAAATCACACTACCGCCTTGCCTGGCGTGAGCTTCAAGTAACGCATTCAGCAACTTTTGCATGTAACTGTCATAAGCATGGACTTCGTCGACCAGTAACACTTTACGACCCAGACCCAGCAAGCGTAGAGATTGATGGCGTGCGGGTAAAACGGCTAACAACGCCTGATCCAATGTACCAACACCCACATCGGCTAATAATGCTTTTTTTCGGCTGTCAGCCAGCCAAGCGTTGCAATAGGCGGTCGCACTTAATTCCTGATCCTCCTCGTTTTGTCCACTCAGATAATCGCCATCTGTTATCGATTGCTTGGCTAAAACAACAGAATCCTGAAAAACTTGAGACAACTCACGCGCACCATGCGCCAAAATTAAGGACGGTTTACTGCCGGATTGATAAAATTGGTGATAAACATTGCTCAATCTTTTATACATGGCATTGGCAGTTGCCATGGTTGGTAAGGCAATATATAAACCATCCGCCAAGCCATGTGCCATCAAACGCTGAGTTAAAATCAAGGCAGCTTCGGTTTTTCCGGCTCCAGTGACATCCTCCAAAATAAACAATTGCGGTTGCTCGGTGAGCGGTTCTTTAATGGCATATTCTTGCAACGGCGTCGGTTGCTGGATAAAAGGGAACAGTTTTTCAATAGTTTGAAATGCATTAACATCCGGGATTTTAGGTAATGCACCGATAGCCTCTTTTGCTTTTTCTAAAGCAATCTCATGCCAATACGTTTTTAATTCTTTAGGCTTATCGTAATAAATAAAATATTCCTGATTAGAACCCAACCAATCAGCTAACACAGCAACACCGGCCAATTGCCAGGATACCGGTTTCAGCCGTTTTTTAAGTGCCTTGTCCAACAGTGGTTGGAAGTCGAAATCTGCAAGAAAGAACTCAACTGAATCCTGAACAAATGCCATTGCGGCTTGTTCATCTACAACTTCAAAAAAATTCCGCGTTCGTAAATTCGTTTTGGGCGGCACACCATGATGACCTGTTACTATTTCCAGCCAAGATTTGAGCTGGATCGGCCAGGCGTTAACAGCAGAATCAGTCGAATCACTGGCTAGTAATTGCTCATCAAGCTTGGTTTGCAGTATTTCTTGCCATAGACAAAAACCCAAACTATCGTGTCGTTCAGAATAAGACATTCTTGGATTGGCTTTTACTAAATCAACTGACAAATCCTGCCGTAGGCTTTGAAAAGCTTGAGAAAATTTACCTAAATCATGCAAAGCCAAACAAAAAACAAAAAACTGTCTTAACCATTCGGGCTCTACTTTTAATTGCTTTGCTAATTGTTTGCAAAGTGGTTTGTCAGGCGCTAATAATTGCCACCCAACCGCCGCCACATCCAAACAATGATAAGGCAGCAAATGGTAACTTGCGCCGCTGTCATTATCTGACTTGGCCTTGCCCCAATACTTGTAATACATTTTTTCTGTCATGTTTCTGCCCTAAAGTTTGGTTTGATTAACGCTATCAACTGGCTATTTTCATAAGGTTATCGCTTGTTTTTATCATTTTTTGTATAGCGCTATTTTTACTGGCGGTAGCAAGTAAAACCGGGGCATTTAATTTCTACTGCCGTAGCTTGTTTGAGTAACCAACTAATCTTATTGGGTTGTTATTAAAAAATACGGCTATCAATTTAAGGCCAAGAAGGGCTGATCAAGGCATTAATGGTAAGCATTTCCACAAACTGAAGACGAACGAGGCTTCTGTTTAAAGCTGTTCCAGTTATACGTTTTTTATGCTTTAGATTTACTTAAACCATATCACAGACAAAGAGTAATATATATATTATTTATATGTAATTTGTTTTTTAAATTTAATTTATTAAAATTGCCGTATTCCCCTTTATATATGGGTGGCCAAGTTAAAAGGGGCAAAAAGCATAACTTAACCTTTCGCCCTGGGTTAATAGAAGAATGAACGGAAATCAAGATAACCTTTACCGCTTTGCTTTTTTTCGTGCTTTTCGTGCTTTTCGTGGATAAAAATCCGTAGATCAGGATTATTATTTGTATAATCCTGTAATTACAAGCCAATCTCATCATTGGTAGCTGATGATGGCCAATGATGCGCCACCATGTAAAGTTGCCTGCTTATCTTTTATAAAACAGACTAACAGTTATTCTCCGTTGTATTGCCGGCTAAAATATAATAGAATTTTTCAACATTACACATAGGATTTTGTGCCTTGTTTTTATACCACCAACCCGTTAATCAATATATGCCCACTGCACCCACAGATTTTCAGCTTAGTGGTTTTATAAAGTTCTTAATTCTGGAAGGTTTGCTTACGGAAAGTGAAGCCAAAATTCATAACCAGGAAGCACAAAAAAACAATCTCCCCTTATTAAGCTATCTTGCTGCAAGTCATCTTGTTGACAGTAAAGTGGTCGCAACAAAAGCCTCAAATGAATACGGTGTATCCTTTCTTGATCTCGATGCTCTTGATCTCCATAGTTTGCCAATTAGTCTAATCAACGAAAAACTGATCCGTAAACATCGCATTTTGCCAGTGTTTATGCGGGGAAAAATACTATTTATAGCCCAATCTGATCCAACCAACCTTTTGGCGTTGGATGAAATAAAATTTCAAAGTCGGCTACATCCAGAAACCATTCTGGTCGAAGAAAACAAGCTGGCCAAGGCTATTGAAATTGCCCTGGAAGTCGTTGATACCTCAATGACTGATCTTCTTGACGAAGACCTTGATAATCTTGATATTAGCGGCGGCGACCAAGAATCCACCAAAACCGATATCGACACCGATATTGATGACGCGCCGATTGTTAGATTTGTGAACAAAATCCTGTTGGATGCCATAAAAAAAGGCGCCTCTGATATACACATGGAACCTTATGAAAAAAACTTTCGTATTCGTTTCAGAGCGGATGGCATACTGTATCAGGTTGCCAGTCCGCCAACCAATATCGCCAGTCGAATAATATCCCGGGTTAAAGTGATGGCTAAAATGGATATTGCCGAACGTCGAGTACCGCAGGATGGGCGTATAAAAATGAACTTGTCCAAGCACCTTGCGATTGATTTTCGTGTTAATAGCTGCCCCACATTATTCGGTGAAAAAGTGGTTTTGCGTATCTTGGACCCTACCAGTGCGCAGATTGGTATCGAAAAACTGGGCTTTGAGCCTGAACAAGAAAAGCTTTTTCTCCATGCCATTAACAAACCTTACGGTATGGTTCTGGTTACAGGACCTACGGGTAGCGGTAAAACGGTGACGCTGTACACCGGTTTAAACCTACTCAACAGTATCGAACGCAATATTTGTACTGCTGAAGACCCCGTTGAAATTACTGTAGAAGGTATCAATCAGGTAAATATGAACGTTAAAGCCGGCTTGACGTTTGCTAGCGCCTTACGGGCTTTCTTGCGTCAAGATCCCGATGTTATTATGGTCGGTGAAATCAGGGATTTGGAAACCGCTGATATTGCCGTAAAAGCCGCGCAAACCGGTCACTTGGTATTATCAACTTTACATACCAATGATGCCCCGCAAACATTAAACCGTTTGATGCAAATGGGCATCGAGCCTTTCAACATAGTCTCTGCTGTTATTTTGATTATGGCTCAGCGTCTGGCGCGACGTCTTTGTGAGTACTGTAAAATCCCGGCTGATTTTCCCGAGCATATTCTTGTCTCTGCAGGTTTTACAGAAGACGAGTTAAAGACACTTAAAATATATAGTTCTGTAGGTTGTGAGCACTGTACCAATGGTTATAAAGGCCGGGTCGGTATTTATCAGGTAATGACCTTGAGTGAAAACATGCGCGCGCTGATATTGGAAGGCGGCAATGCCATGCAATTGGCAGAGCAGGCAAAAGCTGAAGGCATCAATGACCTTCGTGCCTCAGGCTTAAATAAAGTACGCATGGGTATCACCAGTCTTGAAGAAATTGATCGGGTAACCAAGGAGTAATTATGGCAGATCCTGTTGAGCAACTTGATTTTATCTGGCAAGGCGTCGATAAAAACAGAAAAAAAACCAATGGAATTATCGCCGCTAAAAATGAGCTGATAGCAAAAACCGAATTACGACGACAAGGCTATCGCGTCACTAAAATAAAGAAAAAATCCAAGCCGTTTTTTAGCCCACGGTTAAAAAAAATTACCCCTGCGGATATCGCCATTTTCGCGAGGCAGTTAGCGACTATGCTGGGTGCAGGTATACCGCTGGTTCAATCCTTTGATATTGTCGGCAAAGGCCATGAAAACCCCAGCATGCAAAATATGCTGTTAAGCGTAAAAGCGGATATTGAAGCCGGTGATACCCTGGCGGAAGCGCTAAAGAAAAAACCTCTGTATTTTGATGAATTATTTTGTAATCTGGTCGATGCCGGCGAGCAAGCCGGGGTACTGGAAACACTGCTGGATAAAATTGCGACTTACAAAGAAAAAACCGAGTCCATGAAGAAAAAAATCAAAAAAGCACTGGGCTACCCTATTGCCGTAATCGTGGTCGCTTTTATTGTTACCGCTATTCTTCTGTTGTTTGTCGTACCGGTATTTGAAGACATGTTTAAGAGTTTTGGTGCCGATTTACCGGCGTTTACCCGCATGGTTGTCAATATGTCCCAATGGATGAAAGAATGGTGGTGGATTTTACTTGGCATTATTATTATTGTTATTTATGTGTTTGGTTATTTTAAAAAACGCTCACGGCCCTTTAATCACTTTTTGGATAAAACCTTACTAAAAGTGCCTGTAGTCGGTATGATTATCAACAAGTCCGCGATTGCCCGCTTTGCCAGAACCTTATCAACCATGTCTGCGGCAGGCGTGCCTTTGGTAGATGCGTTACAATCAGTCTCTGGCGCTTGTGGTAATATTATTTACGCCGAAGCGGTATTAAAAATGCGCGAAGAAGTCGCAACCGGCCAACGACTGCAGGTTGCCATGCTGCAAACCAAACTTTTTCCACATATGGTGCAGCAGATGGTTGCTATCGGTGAAGAGTCCGGCTCAATGGACGCAATGCTGGCTAAAGTCGCCGATTTTTTCGAAGAAGAAGTGGATAATCTCGTCGACAACTTAAGCAGCTTAATGGAACCGATTATTATGGTTATTTTAGGCACTCTGATTGGTGGTTTGGTTGTTGCCATGTATTTACCCATTTTCAAAATGGGTGCGGCTGTCAGCTAAACCTGACAAAAAAACCGTTATGCGAGCTTTTATAGCAAATGCTTTTACACCCACTTTTTTATATAGGTCATGATACAGCAGCTACATATCTTATTAACAACCCCTTATTTACTGGTAACCTTGGCGAGTCTTATTGGATTAATAGTCGGTAGTTTTCTCAATGTAGTTATTTATCGATTACCGGTAATGATGCAACAAAACTGGCGTAAGGAGTGCACTGAATATTTGCAAATAGACACTATTGAAACAAATACACGGCAAGAACCCTTTAATCTGTCTTTGCCCTTATCACGCTGCCCTCATTGCAAAACACCGATCAAGCCTTACCAAAACATCCCCGTCATCAGTTACCTTTTTTTAAAGGGTCGCTGTGCAACTTGTAGCCAGCCAATTTCTTTACGCTATCCGCTTATAGAAGCGCTCACTGCCCTAACATCGGCCATAGTGGCCTGGCATTTTGGCTATTCTCCGCAAACTGTTTTTGCCTTGGTACTAACCTGGTCGCTGGTTGCCCTGAGCTTTATTGATATAGACCACCAGTTATTACCCGATAACATAACACTGCCCTTACTTTGGCTGGGCTTGTTGTTGAGCCTGTTTGGTTTTTTTACTGACACGCATGCCAGTATTATAGGTACCATAGTCGGCTATACAAGTCTTTGGGTCGTCTTTCATGTATTTAAACTGGCAACCGGCAAGGAGGGCATGGGCTTTGGTGATTTTAAATTACTGGCTTTATTTGGTGCGTGGCTGGGTTGGCAATGTTTACCCCTTATTATTTTATTATCGTCACTGGTAGGCGCAATTATTGGCGTATCCCTGATTATTTTTGCCAAACGCGATCATACTATCCCTATTCCATTTGGTCCCTATTTGGCACTCGCCGGATGGTTGGCACTATTGTGGGGTGACGATATCAATCAGTTTTATTTAACGACAGCAGGTTTGTAATCTCATGCTCAAAATCGGCCTAACCGGCGGCATAGGTTGTGGTAAAAGTACCGTTACCAAAATTTTCGAGCAATTAAAAATACCGGTTATTGATGCTGATGAAATAGCGCATCAACTGGTTGCTACCGGGCAACCGGCATTAGCACAGATACAGAGAGAATATGGCGCAGACGTACTCAATGTAGACGGTTCGCTAAACAGAAAACAGCTTAAAGAACTCATATTTTCGGATTGCCAAAAAAAGCAAAAACTGGAAGCTATTCTGCATCCATTGGTCTATCAAGCCATACAAGCAGAACTTAATCTATTAAAGGTGCCATACTGCATAATTTGTATCCCGTTATTATTTGAAACCAATATGGCTCATCTGGTCGACAGGGTACTGGTTGTCGACTGTCCGGTTAAAATCCAAATCGAACGTTTACAAAAACGCGATAATATGACGATAGCAAGAATACAGTCCATTATTGATAGTCAAGTATCACGCGATGTCAGAAAATCGCTAGCCAATGATCTGCTCGATAACTCGAAAACCGATGATAGACTTGCAGAAGCCGTTAAAAAACTGCACAATTTCTATCTTTCATTAAGCAATTTCCAGGATAAACTTGTCTGTGAATAATACTATTACTTATGAATTTCCACTCAATGAACGAATCCGTGTTTTCATAAGACTTGAGCAACTATTTCAACAATTCATGCACTTTTCAGTAGGGGAATCTATTGCCGATAAACGTGCAGCCATCACCGTGCTACTTGATATCATGTCGATTTTCCGGCGTAACGATCTAAAATCAGAAATCATTAAAGAACTTGATCGTCAAGCAACGGTGCTTAATAAAATTGCCGACAGCGAAGGGGTTGATAAGGAAAAATTGCAAGATATTCTTGACCAGCTTGCCGGCATCAGTAAAAAACTTTATGCGATTACCGGAAAAATCGGTATCAATATCATGGAAAGTGATTTATTTCAAAGTATTAGCCAGCGCAGCTCTATTCCTGGCGGCACTTGCTCTTTTGATTTACCCGAGTACCATTACTGGCTTGAACAGGATGAAGCTATTCGCGTAAAAAACCTGCAACACTGGAGCAGTCCGTTTATTGATATTCACACCGCGATTGATTTTATTCTTAATTTTATACGTAACAGTCGATCAGCCAAACAGGAAGTCGCTGTTGCGGGTTTTTTCCAGGTTTCTCTGGATAAAAACCAACCTTTCCAACTTATCAAGATAAGTCTGGATAAGTCACTATCCTGTTTTGCTGAAATAAGTGGCGGCAAACATCGGTGTACCATCCGTTTTATGGAAGCATCTACTGATGATAACCGTCCAAAACAAAGTACCAATGATATTCCCTTTAAGCTAACCTGCTGTTTATTCTAATGTCATCAACCGGTAAACCAATCACTGTAAAATGCCCCAATTGCCAGCGTCCCGTTGAGTGGACGCCTGAACAGGAATTTAAACCTTTTTGCTGTGAACGTTGCAAATTAATCGACTTGGGTGAGTGGGCCATGGAAGAAAAAATAATCCCTGGCAAATCGCTGGAGTTGGAAAACGATGAAGGAGAGGATTCGTTTTTCCAATAAAGCTGAACCACGTTATCAATACCGGCAGGGAGATTACAAAATCAAAAGCTTCCTTCGTAACTGCCTTTGCAAAACTACTGTCAGCGAGGTTGCCGGGTTAACCCACTACCTTTCTGTTGAATCAAGTTTAGCGTTCTTTCCGGCAGCTTTTCGGTAGTTGTGCCCTCCAGGTGCAGACGCGCATCTTCATGTACCGTGGTCATAAAATTAATCAACTGTATCTCGTGCTGCATTTTTTGTTCAAAATCTTCCGCTTCCCACATTTGGTTCAATAGTTGTTTGGCATGATGATGAATGGTGAAAGCAACTGCTTCAGGCAGATGAGTATAACTTGTCTTTATTGATTGTTTGAGCCGGTCCAATGATATCAGGTACTGCTTATAGTCCTTAATATCCTGCTTACACTTGGTTTTAAGCATGGATAATTCAGTAGCATTTTTGGTTTGCAGCAAGGTAATTTCATGCGCCAACTGAACACTTTTATTTTTTAATTCCGCTTCCAGAGCTTTCTCGGCGATTACCCTGGTGTGTTTAAGTTTAATCTGTTGATCCAGGTTGCTTGCTTGCCATTGCAGATTTTCATCTTTAACTGAATGAAAAAGCTTGATCAAGGTGAAAACCCGATTTTTTAAAGTCGTCATTACCTAAATAAAAGTGGCTATTTTTTGCTGTAATTTTAATAGAGCCTCAATATCTTGTTGATCGCGATACCGGGAATTTTCTTGTTGTAATTGCAGATAAGTTGTTTTTGATAGCTGATGTTTAATCAACTGCAAGTCTTTAGTGATGGCTTTGGATAAAGAGTCAATGTGTTGGCGATTATTAACCGTTAACAATTGCTTTCTTTTTGTTTCATTAAAATAATTAATTTGTGTTGCTCTAAAAAAAAACAACTTTTTTAAACGATCCTGTTGAGATTGAATAAATAATAACTGCCGCTGCAAGCGCTGTTTCGCGGAAAAATATTCCAAACAGGCGGCAATAATCAGCTTAATTATAACCAATAATCCCGTTATTATTAATAAAGCAATCGCAGTTAACAGGAAGGCCAAACCCAATTGAGTGATAAGCTCAGGTAGCATCGGCATATCCAGTGCCAGCAACAGGTCTGCCGATATCAATACGGCAAAAGCAAAGAACAGTAATAATAGGGTAATTCTAATAATCAAAATGACAACTGACGTTTTTAATATTACAGGACGGTTGTATCCAACTTCTTATCAAAAGCCTTAACACCTGATGCTTATGGCAGTAAAAAATTGCCCTTCCGGCATAAAATCAACCAAGTAATATTGACTTTTATAATACGTTAAGAGGCCATCAGGCCCTCACCGCCTATGATCATGCTTTAGAAACTTCAGTTAAAGCCTCTAAAATATCTTCACTATGGTTTTTAACTTTTACTTTACGCCATTCACCGATCAGTATGCCCTGAGGGTCAATGAGGAAAGTACTGCGCTCGATACCTCGAACCTGTTTGCCATACATATTTTTCATTTTTATAACATCAAATAATTCGCACAGCTTTTCATCCTTATCTGACAGTAAGTCAAAGGGAAATTCCTGCTTGCATTTAAAGCCTTCATGGACACCAACACTATCACGCGACACGCCGAGTATAACGGTATTTAATAAGTTAAATTTTTCAATATTATCCCGAAAACTCTGACCCTCCTGAGTACAACCTGGTGTATTGTCTTTGGGATAAAAATAAATGACGACAAATCGACCTCGAAAATCAGTCAATTTAATAGTTTTATCACCAGTAGACATTGCCTCAAAATCAGGAATAACCGTACCGACATTAATCTGGCTCATAATAACTCCTAGCGTTTTATAGGCTCAAGAATTGCATCTATGTTTAAATGATCGCAAAAATCCAAAAACTCTTCCCGTAATGACAAGAGAGGCAGTTGCTGTGGAATTAAAACGATAAATTTGGTTGAAAATACTGCTGATTGAATATAAGGAGCCTGGTATGAACTGCCCGTTATTTCTTCGATACTTATATCACGATCAAACAGAAATGAGGTAATAGACTCTACGACGCTATCCTTATCCAGAGAGATAGTTTCCAATGAGTAAGGTATGCAATCTTTACCTTTGTCCTTATCTTTTTGATCAGGACGTAAAGTATGGACTTTTATTTCCAGACGCTTTTGGATACTATCCAGCGTATTTTCAAACTTGGCAATTTGATTCCAGTTACCTTGAATAAGCAAGTAAGCGGCAACAGATTGACCTAGATGGGAGGATCTTATTTCTAAAATATTACAGTTGCAATCACGAACAACGGGTAGTATTTCTCCAATAAAATTAATGTGATTGTTACCTAAAACAGTAATAGCTAGTTGCATTGTATTTTTTTAAAAAAAGTTTTTTTGAAAGTTTAGCATTAAAAACATAAAACTTATGCGAACATTAAATTTTATTGGTATTAAAATAAGGCAATATATTCAAAATATCAATAAAAAGCCACAAATTCAATTTTGTGGTTATTTTTTACTTTAGCCAAGAACCTCAACCATGACTAAAAAACAAAAACACAGAAGGAATAGCTTTTCCGCTGACGTCAACGCGGGGGAAGACGATTTTATCTTGGTCGATTTGGATGTTATGTCGGGCAAAGAATACCCTTCCCCAGTCACTTTAAATAATTTTTCTGATGATGAAGAAATTATTGACCGATTACTTGTCAGGCCGGATTTTAAAGCCTATGACGAGCTGAAAGGAAATCACAGAAATATGGATAATTGGGCAGCTGAGACGTTACATTTGACCGATAGTTTCTCGGCTTCAGCACTTGACTCCAATACTGATTTGGCTGGCGTACCTGATGAAGAAGATGCCATTGACAGATTACTTGTTGACACCGGTTTTGACGCGAATCAATGGGCAGGAAAAAATAAGGAAGCCGATGCCAAGGCAATTGATGATATAGATTTAGCTGGTGAACTCTCAAATGTTGATCAATTTTTCATTAAGCCTTTTGAGCAAACAGAACAAACCCTGTTAGCAGCAAGTAGACGCTCAACTTCAGACCTTGATGAACCAGCGACCAAAAATACTGATGACAATGAAATTCAAGAAGCCTTGGTAATTGATGGTATTAATCAAGCTGGTGAGCTTACTGTGCCTTTTAAAGAACAAAATGCCATTCTGACAGATAAAAATATTTTCAAAGCCAAGAAAAGCGTATTACTCTCCGATAAAGCCCTGGACAACAACACTTTGAAAACGGAAGATAAAACTGAAACCATCAGCCAGGCCCAATCTGATACCAAGATAATTTATCGCAAAGAAGTTGCCAATAAGGATCCCGAGGCAACATCATTCAATAGCATTAAAACTAAACAGAACGCGATTAAAAAACAACAAAATGCCCCTGTAAATAACATTAAAAAATCCAACCTTATCACTTACACTGCACTGAGTTTTGCTATTGCAGCTGTATTGGCTTCAATTGTCATGGCAATCATCATTGCCAATATGCAAACTAAAATGTCAAAACTGACTGATATGGTATCCATTATTGAAGAAGATAGTGGCAGTGGCCCTGAAAAAAATGCTGATATGGACCTTAACAATAGCGATATATCCATTGAACAGTTAAATCAAAAGATCAATGAACTTGGTCGGCACTTACCAGAAATCAACAATTTAGAAACCCGGACATCTGAACTGGAAAAAAAATTAACCCTACAAAAACAGATCATGGGCCAATCACAGGCATCACTGGAGCAATCAAAAAATAACACCAAAGCCATTGCCAGTATTAATAAATCCATTGATAAACAAAATACCAATGCCTCACATTTGGCAGAAAAAAAATCAGCATCTGTTAAACCCGCTTCCTCAGAAAAAAAAATACCCAATACCAAAACGGCATCAGGCTGGTCAGTTAATCTGAGCGCCTACAAAAAACAAAGTGATGCTAAAAGGAAAGCTGACCAACTCATACAAAAAGGTATACCTGTTAAAGTAATAGAGGTTGATATGAATAATACCAAATGGTATCGACTTAAGCTGGGTAGTTTTAAAAATAAAACGAATGCAAACTCCTATGCTGCCAGAATAAAAAAATCGCACCATTTAAACAACATTTCTGTCGATAATAAGTAATGTCATCGAAAAAACAAAAACTGGTGGTAGCTGTTTCATCCAGGGCTTTATTTAACCTGGATGATTCTCATACGATATTTGAAACGCAGGGTAAAGAAGCTTTCTGTCGCTATCAAATAAAACATGAAGATGAAGTGCTGGCTCCAGGATACGGATTTTCTTTAGTTAAAAAGTTACTAGCTATCAATGCCAGTTGCCCGGATGATCCCCTGGTTGAAATAATCCTGTTGTCGCAAAATAGTGCCGATACAGGCTTGAGAATTTTTAATTCCATTGCGCATCATAAATTAAACATTACCCGTGCAGCATTTACCAGTGGCTCATCACCCTATCACTATATGTCTGCATTTGGAGCACACTTGTTTTTGTCTGCAAATGCTGATGATGTCGTCAAGACACTGGATGCCGGCTTTGCTGCGGCAACAATCTTATGTGGCTCGTCATTAACAAACTCTTCAAGTCAGTTACGAATAGCATTTGATGGGGATTCAGTATTATTTTCAGATGCATCAGAACGTATTTATCAACAGCGAGGTTTGGCTGTCTTTGCTGAAAATGAACGTCATGAAGCCAAAAAACCTTTACCTGGAGGCCCTTTCAAGGATTTTCTTAAGGCTTTACATCATATTCAATCCCAGTTTGGCTCTGAATTATCTCCTATTAGAACAGCGCTGGTTACTGCACGCTCAGCCCCTGCTCATGAACGAGTGGTAAGAACATTGAGAGCGTGGGAAATTCGTATCGACGAAGCGCTTTTTTTGGGGGGAATGTCTAAAGGTGATTTTTTGAAAGCTTTTGGTGCGGATATTTTCTTTGATGACCAAAGAGGACACTGTAAATCTGCCGCTCAACATGTTGCCACAGCTCATGTGCCACATGGTATTAGCAATGAAAAATTGCTGAACGATTAACCTGAAAAATCAGTTAAAAGTTAAACCAGGAAATCTGTCACTATTAAATATGGAGGGTAATTTGCTGCTCTGTGCTGTAACCGTTGCAGATAATGAAAATTACTGACAGGAATGAGTTTTTACATTTAATCTACAAATCTGTGGCATTTATCTATGAGCGAGATTCACTAACCCGCTATTCTAAATCCATTAAGTAGATATCTTCAATTAACTTTGCTTCCCCCTGAGTAAGAAAAATAGACGTTTTTTTTTTACTCAGGGTAGTTTCTGTAACTAATGATTCACGACGATCAGACAAGCATCTGTTATCAATAGGATTTTCAAGTTTTCGACGATTAAAATCGGGACAATCCACGTTATTATTTTTTATAGCTGTAAACCATTCAGATGAACCAAATTCATGGGTAATTTTACGTCGTTCGTCCAACTTACAAGTTATGAATAACCTTCGCGGACTCTTCCTTAAATCAATTATATACACTTTTTATCCTTCTGATTCTTAAATGGCCGATTATTTGACACATGAGTTGAATAATAGAAGATGTTTTCATAAAATACAAAATCAAAAAATTCATTCGGTATCCAACTTTATTAGCTCAGTGTCGGTAAGCTGTTGCTTCAATTTCTAAAACGATATCCGGATTAAATCAACGACTTTGCCGGTGTTGATTAAGCATTAATAAGTATTAAAAGATACCTATTAAGACTATATCAAGGCTTTTTGAGCAGCCTGCAGGTCTTAAGCACTCAGTTAATGAATAGCCTGCAAACTGGCTTTGTTAGTTGCTGATTAAAGCGCCTTTGCCAAGCGATGTAACGCTTCGCTACCATGATTAAATATTGGCCAGCCATCGCCCGTTAAAATTGCTTTAATGCCGGGTAAGTCCGAAATACGTTTAACCGATTGAATTGCCTTGTGTGCATCAGCCAGTTTTGTTTCCGGCAGCATACATAATTCACCGGCAATTTGGCAACGAATTAAATCACCGGTTATTAAGGTAGTATGTTCCAAAAGTAATGCGAGTTCTCCCGGTGTTTTTGATCCTTCCAGTTGATAAGCAATCAACCCCGGAACGACTTCTTCATTGTCGTGCAACCAGCGTTCACAACAAATTGGAAAGGTATCTTCTTCACCTGCGGGGCCATAAATCGGTGCACCTGTACTACCGGCAATATTTTCAGTATCACGGCAATGATCGCTATTAGTAATAACGATAAAATTGACACCACCCAAGCGTTGTAGGTGACTATGATCATGTTCTGACATAGGCAGAGGATCTATTAAAACATTACCGCCGTCACGCACCCAAAGCACGCTATGAAAATCCAGATTACGTTCCTTGTTAAATTCTGACCAGCCAAATAAATCTTTTCTATGCAATTGTTTCATTTAAGGTATCCTCAAGTTATTGTTCATGCACTGTTTTTTTTCGACAAGATAAATATTCAATAGCCATTAATTATGGGATTACCGTTGACGACTTTCAACATTGTCCATAAAGTGACGACGAGTTTTTTCATCAACTTGAGTCCAGCGGATAATTTCATTAAGCGAACGAAAACACCCCACACAGATATCCTCATCATTCAAACAACATTTCCTGATACAGGGTGAAGATATAGGAGTCTGAATCGAGTTCATTGATAATTTTTATTGTTGGTCAGGTAGAAAATTGCATCCGGTTTACTTACTGATTATTACAGGATAAACCCGTATAACCGCCTTATAAATTTATTGGTTAGCTTTATATTACACAACAACAATAATTTTTTGCGATCCAGTAATGCCCTTTATTTTTGATAATCGTAACACGCTCGACCATAACTGTTGAATAATAATCAAGCTTGTTTTTTAAAGCCTTAGCACATTTAAAATGTGCGCAATTATTACTCACTACTTCTGGATCTATTTAATCGACCGCTTACCTGACTCTAAGCAAGCTTAAGCAAGGTATCCAATTTTTTTTGCTGCTCAAGTGCATGTAAGTCATCAAATCCGCCCACATGAAGATCGCCAATATAAATTTGCGGTACGGTTCGGCGCTTTGTTTTACGCATCATTTCTTCTCTCATCCCCGTTTGGGCATCGACATTAATCTCGGTATAAGAAACTCCTTTTTTGTCGAGCAGACGTTTAGCCATAATGCAGTAAGGGCAAATATTGGTTGTATAGATCAGTATCTCAGGCATGTTTTAATGATGTTTGTTAATATAGTGCGCCAAGGTTAACGATTAAATGTTAAAGAGTCAAAAATAGCCCTTAATCCAGCACCGAGATCCTTTAAATTTTCAGCTTATTAATTTTTGAGAGAGTCAACCATGAATCATTTACCGGAAAACTTAAAATATGCGCTGACACACGAATGGGCGCATGTGGAGGATGATAATGTTGTTCGTGTAGGTATAACTGATTTTGCCCAAGAACAATTGGGCGATTTGGTTTATATAGAATTACCTGAATTAGGGCGTAAAATTGCAGCGCAAGAGCAATGTGCGGTAGTTGAGTCGGTTAAAACAGCCTCCGATTTATTCAGTCCGGTTTCCGGAGAAATTTTTGCGGTCAATTCAGCCCTCGTTGATGAACCTGAGCAGGTCAATGACAATCCCTATGGGGCATGGATTTTTTGTGTTAAAACAACAGACTTATCAGGTTTGGATCAGTTAATGGATGCTGATGCTTACCAATTGGTCATTGACCAATAATACTATATCAACTTTTTATAATTAATTTGGGTACAATTCACACTTTTTATATGGATAATTACTGACACAATGGCAAATCCAAATGCAAAAGGCGTTAAGCGCCTTATTAACGCGTGTTTCTTTTCTGTTGCCGGATTTAAAGCAACCTGGACTTATGAAGAAGCCTTTAGACAAGAAGTTATTCTCTTTGTGGTGACTACTCCACTGGCAATCTGGCTGGGAGAAACCAATATTGAAAAACTGCTGTTAATCGGCAGCATCGTATTGGTAATGTTAGTTGAATTATTAAATTCAGCAGTAGAAGCCGTGGTTGACCGGGTAGGCCTTGAACACCATGAATTATCAGGCAGGGCCAAAGATATAGGTTCTGCAGCAGTAATGATGTCTTTAGCTTGGGCCGCAACCACCTGGGCATTAATTTTACTTTAAAGAGGAATACCAATGAGTGCTTTAATTTGCGGGTCTATGGCTTATGACACCATCATGGTATTTCATGATAAATTTAAAAATCATATCTTGCCGGAAAAAGTTCATATTCTAAACGTATCATTTTTAGTCCCCGTCATGCGCCGTGAATATGGTGGTTGTGCGGGCAATATTGCCTACAATTTGAATTTACTTGGTGAAGAAGCCTTGGCCATGGCTACCGTGGGACATGATTTTGAACCCTACAGCCAATGGATGAGCCAGAACGGTTTATCCAGTGAGTTTATTCATATTATGGATAATAACTATACCGGCCAAGCTTATATCACCACTGACGAAGATGGCAATCAGATTACTGCATTCCATCCTGGTGCAATGAGCTTTTCTCATGTCAACTCGGTTCCTGTCGACAGAGAAATCGAGATAGGTATAGTATCCCCTGACGGCAAAGAAGGTATGCTACTTCATGCCGACCAGTTTGCCGAGTTGGATATACCCTTTGTGTTTGATCCCGGCCAAGGTATGCCCCTGTTTAATGGCGCAGAATTGCTTACATTTATTGATCAGGCAACCTGGGTGACTTTAAATGATTATGAATCCGAGTTAATGCAGGAACGCACAGGATTATCCTTGGAGCAAATGGCAGAACGACTGGAAGCGTTGATTGTTACTCTGGGTAGTAAAGGTTCAAAAATTTATACCAAAGGCGAGTGCATCACTATTCCCGCTGCAAAACCCTTAGCACTGCTTGATCCTACCGGCTGCGGCGACGCTTATCGTGCCGGCTTGCTTTATGGCCTGATGAATGAACTGGATTGGGACACTACCGGCAGAATCGCGTCATTGATGGGGGCCATTAAAATAGAACATCACGGTACCCAAAACCATACGCTAGATATGAGCGAATTCAAGCGACGCTATCATGAAAATTTTGGTTGTTCGTTTTAATAGATTGAGCTTTCAATGTTAAAAAATACCCAACAACTAATAGATCTTATGGCTCGCCTGCGTCGTCCGGAAGATGGCTGTGCCTGGGATATTAAACAAGACTTCACCAGCCTGATTCCTTACGTTATTGAAGAAGCCTACGAGGTCGTCGATGCCATTGAACGTAATGATCTGGATGATTTACGCTCGGAATTAGGCGATCTTTTGCTACAGGTCGTTTTTCATTCCCAGATTGCCGATGAGCGTGGCTTGTTTACTTTTGAAGAGGTATCAGCAGGTATCTGTGAAAAATTGATACGCAGGCACCCCCATGTGTTTTCTGATGCGGTTTTTAACACGGATGCCGAGCGCCACCAAGCTTGGGAACAAGCCAAGGCTATTGAGCGACAAGAGAAGAATAAAACAGCGACACCAGATAGCGTTTTATCCGGTGTCGCTGGCAGTCTTCCCGCGTTGATTGAATGTGAAAAAATTCAGGACCGTGCTGCACAGCACGGATTTGACTGGCCCGATGTTCCGCCTGTTTTTGCCAAAGTATTAGAAGAACTGGAAGAAGTCAAAGAAGCATGGGAGTCGGGTGACCAGGCACATATACAGGAGGAAATCGGTGATTTATTACTGGTTGCTGTAAACCTGGCACGGCATTTAAACGTCAATCCTGAAATTGCTCTTAAAGAAAGTACCAAAAAATTCTCGAGACGCTTTCATTATATCGAACAACAGGTTGAAGCATCCGGGCGAAGTTTGCTTGATTGTGAGCTAATGGAATTGGATGCTTTCTGGAATGAGGCAAAGCTGGTTTTAAAAAAGAAATAAAGGCAATCACCACGAAGACACGAAGAGCACGAAGGTTTTTCTTTGTGTCTTCGTATTTAAATAGTCAGGCTTTATGGTTTATGTTGATGGGATCGATACAATAACAGACGCTATCAGTAACAAACTTTGTAGATAAATTGGATTAAGAGTACTTAGGAATAATGAGTAACGAATATAATGCGGCCGCAATAGAGGTTTTAAGTGGATTGGATCCGGTTCGAAAACGTCCCGGCATGTACACGGATACCACCAGGCCGAACCACTTGGTACAGGAAGTTGTTGATAACAGTGTTGATGAAGCGATGGCCGGTTACGCCAAAGCTATCGATGTGGTTTTGTATAAAGACGGTTCAGTACTGGTCAGTGATGATGGTCGTGGTATGCCCGTTGATATTCATCCCGAGCAAGGTATCCCGGGCGTTGAAGTGATTCTTACCCAGTTACATGCCGGCGGCAAATTTTCCAATAAAAACTACCAGTTTTCTGGTGGCTTGCACGGTGTCGGCGTATCGGTTGTTAATGCGTTATCAGCGAAACTTGATATTGAAGTCAAGCGTAACGGCAAAGTTTATGGCATGAGCTATGCCGATGGTGAAAAGCAAACCGAATTAGCGGAAATCGGCACAGTAGGTCGCAATAACACGGGAACAACAGTTAAATTCTGGCCGAATGAAAAATACTTTGATTCCAATAAAATATCCGTTACCAAATTAAAGCACGTTTTACGCGCCAAAGCCGTTTTGTGTCCCGGCTTAAAAATAACCTTAAAGGTTGAGCAAAGCGACGAAGATTACGTTTGGTGTTACCAGAATGGTCTTAAAGAGTACTTACTGGATCGGATAGGCGACATTGACTTTTGCCCGGAACAGCCGTTTATGGGTAATATGGCTGCAAATCATGAGGCTGTCGAATGGGGTATCGTCTGGGCGCTTGAAAATCCGGCTGAAATACTTAACGAAAGTTACGTTAATCTGGTGCCGACCGCGCAAGGTGGGACCCATGTTAACGGTTTGCGTGCAGGTTTGACCGAAGCCATGCGTGAATTTTGTAATATACGTAATATATTGCCACGTGGCGTTAAAGTCGCACCGGAAGATGTATGGGAAAACTGCCATTTTGTCTTGTCCGTTAAATTGGAAGATCCCCAGTTTTCCGGCCAAACCAAAGAGCGGCTCAGTTCACGCGAATGTGTGGCGTTTGTTTCGGGTGTTGCTAAAGACAACTTTAGTCTTTGGTTAAATCAAAACCCGGCGGAAGGCGAAAAAATAGCTGAAATTATTATTTTTAGCGCCCAAAAAAGATTGCGATCCAATAAAAAAATTATCCGTAAAAGAATCACCTCAGGCCCTGCCCTACCAGGAAAGCTGGCAGATTGCTCCGCTCAGGACATAACCAGAACGGAATTATTTCTGGTGGAAGGTGACTCTGCCGGTGGTTCAGCCAAACAAGCCCGTGAACGTGACTTTCAGGCCATTATGCCGTTGCGGGGCAAGATTCTTAATACCTGGGAAGTGGAATCCAGTCAGGTAATGGCTTCACAGGAAGTACATGATATTGCGGTTGCTTTAGGCATAGAGCCAGGCTCCAGTGATTTGCAGAACCTGCGCTACGGTAAAGTCTGTATTTTGGCGGATGCTGATTCTGACGGTAATCACATTGCGACGTTAATCTGTGCCTTGTTTTATCAACACTTTAATGCGCTGGTTAAAGAGGGTCATGTATTTGTAGCGATGCCACCCTTATATCGGATTGATGTGGGTAAACGCGTCTTTTATGCTTTGGATGAAGCGGAACGCCAAGGTGTTTTGGATAGAATTAAAGCCGAAAAACTCAAAGGGCAAATCAACGTGCAGCGCTTCAAAGGCTTGGGAGAAATGAACCCCAGTCAGCTTCGGGAAACCACCATGAATCCCGATACCCGAAGACTGGTGCAATTAACCATTACTGAAGACGACGATACCAGCGGACAACTGGATTTATTACTGGCCAAGAAACGTTCACAAGACCGAAAAATATGGCTGGAAACCAGAGGAAACCTGGCCGATATAGCTTGAAAAATCGCCTGATTGATAAGGACATCGGCCAGCGACGTCATAATGGCATCAACAAGGATAGATATTTGCTCCAGCAGTATTTATCCTTGCTGTCATTGAAAGTAAACGAAAATTCTGTACCGCTGGAATATATTCATTCTTGGATATCGCCTTATTTGTAAAGACTGGGGCAGAAAATTTTAACTGTTGAAGTCAAAAACCTCCGGCAAAGCCGGAGGCTTGAAAATGTGAACCGCTCAAAGCGGATCAATAATTGCGCCACCTAAAGGTGACGATGCCTTAAAATAAATCGATTTGTTCTATTCGTTTATCCTCTTCTTCTTGATGCCTGATATAGTTTCGT
This sequence comes from Methylobacter sp. S3L5C, assembly GCF_022788635.1. Lineage (NCBI taxonomy): Bacteria > Pseudomonadati > Pseudomonadota > Gammaproteobacteria > Methylococcales > Methylococcaceae > Methylobacter > Methylobacter sp. S3L5C. The sequence continues at coordinate 3,906,745 of NZ_CP076024.1, forward strand.
ACAGTGACTTCATCCCTGCCCACTGTTGAAACATAATATCCTCTTGCCCAAAAACTTTGTCCGGTGAAATTCTTTCTTCGCCCCATAAAAGTTCGTGCAATGGATATAGCGCTTTTACCCTTAATAAAGCCAACAACCTATGATACTGAATATTTGGCTGTAATTGAGATTAGAATATGGACATGATCTGACATCAAATGTCCTTCCTCAATCTTGCATTACTTTTGCAAGGCTAAATCTTTAAGTATTGATCCCAGATATTGCCTCAACTCCATAAAGGCTTTTTTCTATACTTTGGAATCCAGATTATATGGTATTTATATTCCCATTTTGTATGACTTAAACTCTCTACTGAATTCATCTTTTGTTTCCTTATCTTTTAAACTTTAAGCGGTTCACAGATAGGGAGACTCTCGATGATTCCCGTAATTGTCAAACTTTATGAGTCCCCCAGCAAAGCTGGGGGTTTACTTATTATTTTTTATGCCAGTTCTTTAATTGCATCTTCGGTATGGAAAAATACTTTCCCGGGCTTTAATTGGTTAAAAAAATCGGTTTTCTCAAGTTTATCCAGTACGGGGCCCTTCGCTTCTGATAAATGCAGTGTTATTCCTGATATTTGTAAGGCATGGTTTACATTTTCCAATGCCTCTAAAGCCGTAGCATCTATATCACTGACTGAGGTAAAAATTAGAATAATATGCTTAATATCGGCTTGCCGCTTCAATTCTGTGGTAATAAAGTTTTCAATGTAATTAACATTGGCAAAGGTGATATTTTCATCGATACGCAGCAATAACAAGTGCTGCCAGGTTTCTACATTATGGCGTTTAATATTACGATAATGCCCTGTTTCAGGAATACGTCCAACGACTGCTATATGCGGCTGACTGGTCTTGCGTAAGTAACTGATAACGGTAAGAATAATACCTAAACTAATGCCTTCTTCAATACCCAGCACCAAAACACCTAACAGAGTTACAATTTCGGCCAAACCATCACCACGATCGTAGCGCCAGGTGTGAACAATACTGCCTAAACGCACTAAAGGTATAATGGCAACCAGAATAATGGCAGCCAATGCTGCCTTGGGAATATTTTCAAACCATGGGCTAAAAAAGATTACTGCCAACGCCAATATTCCGGCAGCAATCAGCATCGCCATTTGGGTTCTGGCACCGGCTGAAAAATTGACCATGGTTCGACTAAAGCCACCTGCAACCGGCATACCGCCAGAAATAGCCGTAGCCAGATTAGCGACACCCAAGGCAATCAACTCCTGATTAGGACTGATTTTCTCGCCTCTGAGATTGGCAGTGACTTTAGCAATTGCGACACTTTCTACATAAGCAATTAAGGCAATAAAGGCAGCACCGGGAAATAACAAACGCCATTTTTCAAGATCAATAAAATCCAGGCTTAAAGCAGGAAAGCCGGCAGGAACCAAACCTACAACAGCCACTTTATTGTGCATCGTTAAACCAAAATAACTAACGACAACCGTCGCCAAAAGCACTGTTAACAAAGGGCCACATTTACTAATAGCCGTTACCAGAGGCAAACTGAACCCTGCTTTTTTAAGTAGCATAGTGAGTGGTTTTCCAAAAACTATCAACAACATGACTGCGGTCATCCCCAGTAACAAAGTCGTCGAATTATAGCCCGACAAATAATCCCGGTAACAAATACCATCAAAACCACAAACAGGACTTTTTAAACCTAAGAACTGGGGTAATTGACTGCCTATAATCAAGAGAGAGGCACCGCTGGTAAAGCCGGTAAGTACAGGATGACTAATAAAATTAACCAGTCCCCCCATCCGGAAAAGAGCCATCAACAACATGATTAAGCCACTTTCGGCTGACAAAATTAATGCACTTTGCACAGGATTGCCCAGCGCACTAATCTCAGGCATGTTTAAGGTACTGGCAATCATAATAGCGGCAATTGACACCGGCCCTACCGATAAGGTTCGACTGGTACCGAACAAGGCATACAATACAGGCGGCAAAATACTGGCATAAAGCCCAAGTTGTGGCGGCAAGCCAGCCAAAATCGCGTAGGCAATACCTTGAGGAACCAGCAAGATAGCCGTAATAATACCAGCGAACAGATCGCCGTTAAAATCCTCACGGGTATAGGTTTTTAGCCAGCCCACTAGAGGAAATAATGCCGCTAAGCGTGACAATCTGGTTGCTGAATCAGTCATTGTGGTTGTTACCCTTGGATCACAAATTGAGGCATGAGAATGTATAGAGTTCTGAATTAAGTATGGGTGCCGTGCGCGCTTTAGTTTTCCAGGCGCGAACAGCACGCCTGGAAAATAATGTCGCTTGATTAACAAAGATCCCTATAGCTAGTCTTTCAGATGTTATCCGGGATAACGCTTTGCAAGCGAAAGCAACTTTAAAAGCATTATCAAAAAACAGGTTAAAAACACTATTCACCACGAAGACACGAAGTACACGAAGAAAAACAATCGCTTTTATTGAGTGTATTGAACACTTCGTGTCCTTCGTGTCTTACTGATGAGCGGTACAAGCGTGAGGACCCAATAAAGATAAAAGGTCAAAGTTAAACTGATTCGACTACACCTTGTATCTGTCCTACTTATTCTTCTTTAGTAAAGCGTTTTGCATAGGATTCCAGATGCGGTATATCAATACGATAGCCTTTAAGCATTAAAGACCAGTACATCCAGGGAAAACCTATTTTTTTGCCAATCCACCAGATATACAAACTTTTTCGCGGGTCCAACCAAGGAAAAGACGGGGTCACCTTACCGCCATAAGCAAATTCGGCCAACATAACGGTACTTAGTGAGGTGGTTAATGGACAAGAACCATAACCATCATATTTTTCCTCAACGGCTTTACCGTTGATAAGATGCAAAATATTATCAACCAAAATGGGCACCTGTTTTCTGACGGCAGCCGCTGTTTTGGCATTTGGCGTTGATGTCGCATCACCCAAACCAAAAATATTGGCGTATTTGTTATGCTGCAACGTTCTGTCGTGAACATCCACCCAGCCTGCCGCATTCGCTAACGGGCTGTTTTTAATAAAATCGGGGGCGCTTTGCGGCGGCGTGACATGGATCATATCAAAGGCTTTAACGACTTGCTGCTTGTTGCCTTCTGCATCGGTCATCTCAAATGTGGCTGTTTTGGCAGGGCCATCGATAGCCACCAGATTATGATTAAAATTGGTTTTAATCCCATAACCCGCGACGACCTTATTTAAGGCTTTGGCAAAAAAAGGAATGCCAAACATGGCAGGACCGGCATTACAAAATTCAATGGTAAATTTATCCAAAAACCCTTTTTTACGAAATCTATCCGCAGCCAGATACATAATTTTTTGAGGTGCGCCGGCACATTTAATCGGCATCGGCGGCTGTGTAAATAGAGCGACTCCCGATTCAATGTTTTTAATACATTCCCAAGTGTATTCGGTCGTATCGGGTGAATAATTACTACAAACGTTATTTTTACCCAGCGTTTCTTTTAAGCCTGCAATTTTACCCCAGTCCAGTTGCAAACCGGGACAAACGACCAGGTAATCATAACTGATCGTTGCACCGGAACGTAAACTCACGGTATTGTTATCCGGCTGAAAAGTTTCTGCGTAATCTTTCAGCCAGGTAACGGTTGGATGAATCAAATCCACTTCATTGCGGGTGGTTTGTTTTAAGGTATAAGCGCCGCCGCCAATAATGGTAAAACCTGGCTGGTAATAATGTTTTTCAGATGGCTCGATAATGGCAATATCAATATCGGCATTTTGACGACGCATGTTATTGGCAACGGAAACGCCTGCTGCGCCGCCGCCGACAATCAAAATAGTATGGTGTTGTTGTGACATGAACTCTTCCTGTTATTATTTATTTATAGTTTTAAGATGCAAGGCGCAAGGCGCACTATCTCCTTTTACGCACTTGACGTTAATTGTAAGAGTTATCGCCCTTGCACCTTTAAGCAATTTATGCTTTTTGCCAAGCCTCATAACCACCTGCCATTGACAGGACATTGTTATAACCCAATTGTTGCATGGTCTGCGCTGCCAATGCAGAACGCCCACCGGTACGGCAATAAATAAGTACGGCTTTGGATTTATCAACCAACTCAGGGCTATTACCAATCTTAAATTCCAGCACTCCACGTGGTAAAAGCAGCGCGTTATCAATATGACCCGCTTCATACTCGCTCTCTTCCCGCGTATCGACAACAACGATATTGCCTTCTGCCAGCAATTTTTTAGCCGTAGTTACACTCACTTCGGTAATCTGTTGTTTGGCTTGGGCTACCAAATCTTGAGGACTTATTTCATTGCGAACGGGACGCGAAGTCTCTCTTACCATAATGGCATCCTGACGTTCATTTTCATCCAAACCGCAATAACGGTTGGCAGGTACTGCTTGATCGATTAGTCGTGGTTTTGGCAAATTTAAATTATTCATTACGGCAATAAACTCTTCACGCGTTTTTCCGGCCAGACGTGGATTAGTTGTGCGTTCCTGCTTGATGCTACTAACCCAGTGCTCTTGATAATCATGACCCGGATAAACCAGTGTTTCATCAGGTAAAGTAAATAACCGTTGAGTAATGCAATCATAAAGCGCACCGGCATCACCACCCTGAAAATCGGTACGCCCACAACCCCCTATCAATAAAGAGTCACCGGTAAAAATCCGGTCACGCCATAAAAAAGAAATACTACCGGGCGTATGGCCTGGCGTAGCAATTACTTTAATTTGCTCGTTAGCGCCTAATTTAAAAATATCGCCATCCTGAATTTGGACATCGGCAGTCTCTGCACCGCAAAGTTGGCTGACCGCTGTTTGTGCGCCCAAGCGTTGACGCAGCAAGCCGCTTGCCGTTATATGATCGGCATGAACATGGCTTTCCAGCGTATATTTCAGCTGCAAACCATATGTTTCCAGCAAAGTGATATAGTCATCAATATGCGTGTTGACAGGATCAATAAAAACCGCTTCTTTACTTATTGCATCAGCAATTAAATAAGTGTAAGTCCAGGTTTCTTTATCAAATAATTGTTTAAATATCATCATGTCTCTCCGATTTTTGTATGAAGAATTAATTAAGTATTACGCCTTTCACTCTGGATTACCAAAAGCCGGGACTGACAAAGGTAAAGCAGATTAATGCAATAATCTACGTAGTTGGTAGTTATTCACCTCCCCCCTTTGAAAAAGGGGGATTGAGAGGGGATTTATAATTTATCTAATAAAATCTCCCCTACCCCCTCTTTTTCTAAAGAGAGGGACTGAATAAATACCGTAGTTGTTACCCTTCATTTTAAGTAAGGTTGCCAAATAACGCACGACAATTTCGCTGATATCTCAAAGGTTACCTTGCTTGTCTTTCATAATATCAATAGTACTGCCATGCAATGTACATAGCCAAAACCATGCCAATAAGAATTTATTTTATAAATAATTGTTTTATCTGAAAAAATAAAACAGATAGACTTAACCTATATGTTTCATGTATCGTTTCAATGAAACAACTATACAACACAATGATACAGCCATGAAACAATCTGCATTATTTGCCACAAACAACCCGCTATGGTTGGCACAATTTGACAATTCAACGCTTTTAATTAAAGTACTTGACCTTTGTGAGTCAGTCGCTATTTACATTATTAATAGCAATCAACAAGTGCTTTATTGGAGCCAGGGAATAACCGACTTATCGGGCTTACGACAAGAAGATGTTGTCGGAAAATCTTGTTTACCCGAATACAAAATTACTGATACCGACAATCATCAAGAAACGATTATCAAAATATCCAGCACGGACGGTAGCGACATTAAAGTAAAAAAAGTGGTACAAGTTTTATACGATAAAAAAAACGTCTTCGCTGGCGGCGTAGTCTTGCTTGCCATTCTGCCAAAGCCCATGACTTTGGGTACTTTGCCGAAAATGAGCGCCAAAGTGACCAATACAGAGCTTGGGAGCCAAAATTTCCAAGGCATAATAAGTCGCTCACCGGCCATGAAAGACGTGTTTCAGATTATTTCAAATGCCGCTGAAACAGAAGCGACTGTGTTGGTAAGAGGCGAAAGCGGAGCCGGTAAAGAACTGGTTGCCAAGGCGATCCATGATCTTAGCGCTCGTCATGACATGCCTTTTCTGGCGATAAATTGCGCGGCTTTATCAAGCAACTTACTAGAAAGCGAATTGTTCGGTCATGTGCGCGGCGCTTTTACCGGAGCGATTAAAGATCATAGCGGTTTGTTTCAACGTGCGTATGGTGGAACCTTGTTTCTGGATGAAGTAGCCGAGCTGCCACTTGAACTACAGGCCAAACTGCTCAGAGTAATACAGGAAAGAAACTATATTCCGGTGGGCGGGGATCGTTCAATTGAGGTTGATGTACGCATAGTAGCAGCTACACATCGGTCATTAAGAGAAGAAGTAAAAACAGGGCATTTTCGTGAAGATTTGATGTACCGGTTAAGAGTTGTCCCCATTTTTATCCCGCCATTACGGGAGCGCAGGGAAGATATCAGTTTATTACTATGGTATTTTATCTATCAGCATAATACCGCTAATTTTAGAAAAATTGAAAAAATTGAACCAGAGGCCATGCGGGTTTTGCTTGACTATACGTGGCCCGGCAATATCAGGGAACTTCATAATGTTGTGGAATATGCATTTGCGGTAGGCCGTGGCACAACTTTACGTTGTTCTGAATTACCGCCGGAATTTAGGGAACCACGCAGAGTTAATCAGCAAATCCTGTCATCCGTACCATTATCAGCAGCAGAAGAAATCGTCGCCATTCGTCAGGCACTGACGCAAAGTAAAGGCATGGTCACCGTCGCTGCGCAGTTAATGGCTATGAGCCGGGCCACTTTCTGGCGTAAACGCAAGCTGTATGGATTATGAAAGCTTCTACCGCTTAAGATTAAGATACTCAGTGCTATCTGGGCTTACAACTCTGAACGAAAGTTTTGAAGAGTTAAATAGATTTTCAAAACCTTGCTACGTTTCATACTTTTACTCAAGATTCAAAAGCTTCTTGCCGAGACCGAAGTTTTTTCTTCGTGTCTCGGCAACTGCTCCCTGCGTAGCCTAAAGCGCCTACTTTTGGTGCTCTATCTCCTGCATCCATGCAGTCGTTCGTGGTGAATAATTGATGAATAAGATAATAAATCACCAGTCATCCGATTTGTCTTCTTCGTATGGCTGCGATTTAACTGTATCAGGAATTTTCGGCATTTTTGCCGACCTGAGTAAAATTAATGCCCCTCCCAAAACAAACAATAAAGCAACTACCAGTAATAATACCCACACTTTTTGTATTCCTTTTTTTAGCTTTGCCTAAGCTGGTGTAATATATGGCCTATATTACACCTATCATTGACAGCTATCATCATGAAACAAATTGAGCTTCTCTCCCCTGCCGGAACCATTAAAAACATGCGCTACGCCTTTGCCTTTGGCGCGGATGCTGTCTATGCAGGGCAACCCCGCTACAGTCTTAGAGTGCGTAATAACGATTTTCTTGCCGATAATCTGGCCAAAGGCATTGATGAAGCACACCGGCAAGGCAAAAAGTTTTTTCTGGCAACCAATGTGATTCCCCATAACGCCAAAGTTAAAACCTTTATGGCCGATATTGCCCCTATTATCGCCATGAAACCGGATGCCTTGATTATGGCTGATCCCGGTTTGATTATGATGACTCGTGAAGCTTGGCCGGATATGCCTGTCCATTTATCAGTACAGGCAAATACCGTTAATTATGCGACGGTGAAATTCTGGCAAAACAGCGGTATTAAGCGGGTTATTTTGTCACGAGAACTATCACTTGATGAAATAGAAGAAATCCGTCAAAAATGCCCGGATATAGAACTGGAGGTATTTGTCCATGGCGCGTTATGCATTGCTTATTCGGGACGCTGTTTACTGTCGGGTTACTTTAATCATCGCGACCCTAATCAAGGTACTTGCACCAATTCTTGCCGCTGGAAATACGACACCCTGCCCGCTCATGAAAATGCCGAAGGCGAGTTGATACCGGATAGCGAAGTACTGTCAATGAGCGACATCAGCACGGCCAGTTGTGGTGGCGCAGAACGGCATCCATTAGCCGACAAGCAGTATTTTCTTGAAGAAGAAGACCGCAAAGGCGAATTGCTACCAATCATGGAAGATGAAAATGGTACCTACATCATGAACTCCAAAGATTTAAGGGCGGTGGAGCATGTACAACGCTTGGTTGAAATTGGTATAAATAGTCTTAAAATTGAGGGCCGCACCAAATCACATTATTACGTTGCCCGCACTGCGCAAACCTACCGCCTTGCTATTGACGATGCCTTGGCAGGCCGGGCATTTCAACCGGAACTGATTGGCGTTCTGGAAAACCTCGCTAATCGTGGCTATACTGACGGCTTTTACCAGCGCCACCATAGCCATGAACAACAAAACTATATCACCGGTTATTCCAAGAGCCATCAACAGCAATTTTGCGGCGAAATAAGAAGTTATGATCCAACCACCGGAATGGCTATCATTGATGTAAAAAATAAATTTTCGGTGAGCGATAAGCTGGAACTTATTTTGCCTGAAGGCAACCAGGACATTATTGTGAAGCACATGGAAGATATGCATGGTCATAGCATGCAAGAGGCCTTAGGCGGAGGCTATGAAGTTAAAATACCGTTACCGGAAATACGTAGTGTTAATGGACTGTTGGCGCGTTATACTGATCAAAAAGAGGTACAACGTTAAAGGCACAAACCCATTTAATCTTAAACCTTTCACCCTAAACCTTGAAAACTTAATCCATGACTTTCACTACAGCTAATCTTTGCGATACCCATTCAGGAGAGGATTATTTCCAGATAGCCGAACCTCTGTTTATTTCTTATGGCGCCAACCCGATTTTTTCTGGTCAAATCACCACATTGAAAGCCTTTGAGGATAACGTTTTAGTCGGAACCGTTCTGCAAGAAAAAGTACAAAACCGGGTATTAGTTATTGATGGTGGAGGATCTCACCGCTGCGCTTTAATAGACAATAATTTGGCAACCATTGCCATTAATAATGGCTGGCAAGGTATTATTGTTTATGGCTGCATTCGGAATTCTGCAATGCTGTCCGAACTACCGATTGGTATACGTGCACTGCATACACATCCTTTAATAAGCCATAAAAAAAATCACGGCGACCGCGATTTATTAGTCTCTTTCGCAGGCGTCAATTTCAAAAAAGATCATTTTTTATATGCGGATATGGACGGAATTATCGTATCAGCAACGATGTTGAGTTAAAATAACCTCAATTTAACCTAGTAAAGAAGTCAAGATATGCAAATTGTACTCGCTAACCCCCGTGGATTCTGCGCTGGTGTAGACCGCGCAATCGAAATTGTTGACCAAGCACTCGAAACATTTGGTGCGCCAATTTATGTTCGGCATGAAGTTGTTCATAACCGTACAGTTGTTGATGGTCTTAAAGAAAAAGGCGCTATTTTCATTGAAGAATTAACGGATGTACCCGTAGGTTCCTACCTGATTTTCAGTGCTCATGGTGTTTCCAAACAAGTCCAACAGGAAGCTAAAGAACGCAAACTAACGGTCTTTGATGCTACCTGCCCGCTGGTGACTAAAGTTCATATACAGGTTGCCAAACATGCAAAATCAGATCGGGAAGTTATTCTTATAGGTCACGCAGGACATCCTGAAGTTGAAGGCACCATGGGTCAATATGAAAAGTGCACTGACAATGGAGGTATCTATTTGGTAGAAACACCTGAGGATGTTAACAAATTAGTCGTCAATAACCCGGACAATTTGGCTTATGTGACACAAACTACGCTATCAATGACCGATACCAAAATCATGGTTGATGCCTTGAGAGCTCGCTTTACCTCCATTCAGGAACAGAAAAAAGACGATATCTGTTATGCAACCCAAAACCGTCAAGATGCTGTCTATGAACTGGCAAAAACAGCGGATACCATTCTGGTTGTTGGCTCAACCAACAGTTCTAACTCAAACCGTTTACGGGAAATTGCCGAACAATTAGGTAAAACCGCCTATCTGATTGATACTGCAAAAGACATGCAACAGAGCTGGTTTGATGGCGTTAATGTGGTTGGTGTTACTGCCGGAGCTTCTGCGCCGGAAGTACTGGTACAGGAAGTTATCAATCAGTTAAAACAATGGGGCGGTAAATCAGCCATTGAAATTCAGGGTATAGAAGAAAAAGTGGTATTTTCTTTGCCTAGAGGCTTAAAAAAAGAAAAAGAGTTGAGTGCAGACTGAAATAGAAAGCATTCGCCTGGATAAATGGTTATGGACTGCGCGTTTTTTTAAAACGCGCAAACTGGCTGCCGATGCTATCTCCGGTGGCAAAGTTCATATCAACAAGCAGCGCACAAAACCCGGCAAAGAAGTCAAACCTGGGGCGTTGCTGTCCATAAATAAAGACGGACTAAACTGGGAAGTCGAAATAATCGGGCTTTCAAAGCAACGACGACCTTTCAAAGAGGCTATTTTGCTCTATGAAGAATCCCCTGAAAGTTTTACAAAACGCCAACAACAAATGATTTTGCAACGTGAACAACGCGAACTATTTGATTTTAGCGGCCAAGATCATAAACCGAATAAAAAAGACCGCCGCTTGATACATCGCTTTAAGCAAGTAAGCGATTGATTTTTTTCTATATTCACCACCTACAAACAAGTCGGTGGTTTAGGAAGTCCGGCCAACTTACAGGCATATTTCAACGGCCCGTCAGGAAACAATTTATGCAAATAGCGACTGTTGCCTTTGTCCTCACCTAATTTGCGGGCAATCGCTTTAGTAAAAACACGGGCATTAGGTAGATGCTTAAATTGCAGATAATATTCGCGAATAAACGCAATAATTTCCCAGTGCGCGTCATTTAACGAAATATTGTTAAGTTCAGCCAGTTGCTTTGCAACCTCTTCATTCCAGTCGGCCAAGTTGACTAAAAAACCCTGATCAGTTGTTTCCAAACAGCTATTTTCAACCCTCAAAACCATGATTGAATCACCGGATTTTTAACAGTCAGGTCAACCATCCCCGAATAATCAATGACTTCAATGCCCTCAATCAGTTCAGCTATACCGACCCCCCTAACCTCAATATCTTCAACTAAAACATAAAGACGGTTTTGTATCAATAACTGTGTTAATCCTACACATAAGCTACCATTTTTCAGGATGCGCAAAACGGCATTTTCAAGAAACAGCACATCATCACCTGAATCAATCCGCTCCAAAATAGCACTATCAATAGGCGACTGAAAAATAAGATGCAGCATCTTACTGACTATCCGTTAATTTAAGACCGACAATCCCGGCAATCACTAAAGCAATAGATAACAACCGATACCAATCAACTGATTCTTTAAATAAAATGATGCTGAGTATAGCGACACCCACTGCTCCCATACCTGTCCAAACCGCATAGGCTGTTCCTAGTGGTAACGTTTTAATCGCCCACATTAACAAACCAAAACTGCCAATTCCCGATATTACAGTCGCTATACTGGGCCAAAGCTTGGTAAAACCTGCATTATATTTAAGACTTAAAGCAAAAATTATTTCTACGAATCCCGCAGAAAATAAAAGCAACCACGCCATAAAAACTCCTATTTTTTTGTACATACAAGCAGGGTATTTTACAATAGCCTGAATAATAAGCTTGCACTCAATACCTACTAACCCGTAATGAATACTTCATCCACGTTGACACAACGCAATATACTAACAGTTTCACAGCTTAATAGGGCAACCAGTCGGTTACTTGACGAACATTTTCTGAGTGTTTTGGTTGAAGGTGAAATATCCAACTTGGCACAACCTTCATCAGGTCATCTTTATTTTTCTCTAAAAGATGCCGGTGCTCAGGTGCGCTGTGCGATGTTTAAAACCCGGCAAAGCCGACTGGGATTTAAGCCCGAAAATGGCAAACAGGTCGTCGTTAAAGCGCAAGTAAGCCTGTACGAGCCCAGAGGTGACTTTCAGCTTATTGTCGAACATATTGAAGAAGCCGGAGATGGTGCCTTACGACGGGCATTTGACGTATTAAAACTCAAACTATTGGAAGAAGGTTTGTTTGCTGCTGAAAATAAACAAAACCTCCCTGCCCTGCCTAAAACCATCGGCGTCATCACTTCGCCGTCAGGCGCTGCGCTTAGAGATATACTGACGGTATTACGACGACGTTTTTCAGCGGTAGAGGTTATTATTTATCCCGTTGCCGTACAAGGTGATAATGCCAAATATGAAATCGCCAAAGCCATAGCGCTAGCCAACGAACATAAACAATGCGATGTACTCATTTTGGGACGGGGCGGCGGGTCACTTGAAGATCTGTGGGCTTTTAATGAAGAAATAGTTGCTCGTGCCATATTCGCCAGCACAATTCCGATAATTTCAGCCGTAGGTCACGAAACCGATGTCACTATCGCCGATTTTGTCGCTGATTTACGTGCCGCAACGCCCTCGGCAGCAGCTGAACACGCAGCACCTGACCAACAGGAATGGTTATCACGGTTTGTTCAATTAGAAGCGCGATTACAACAACAACTACAACTTAAGTTAAGCCAAAAACGGCAATCCTTGGCGTGGTTAAGCAAGCGTCTGGAGCAGCAACATCCCGGTCAAAAACTGGCAAAAAACGCGCAACGACTTGATGAGCTTGAATTACGACTTAATCAGACAATGCAAACAAAGTTACGCCACGATAAAAGCCATATTGAAGCAAAAATCGCTCACCTTTGGCAATACAACCCAGCCATAACCATCAACAACTATAAACAAAAACAGGAGTATTTAAGTAAGCGCCTGATTACCGTAATCCGCCATAAACTGGAAGGGCTCAACCAACAATTATTAAATGCCAGCCAGACATTACATGCCGTTAGTCCTTTGGCAACGCTAAATCGCGGCTATGCGCTGGTCATTCAGCAACCATCAGGACAAATCATCCAATCTGCACAACAACTAAAATCAGGTGATATCGTTGAAACACGTCTAGCTAAAGGTCGTTTTACCAGTCAAGTTAAAACTATCATTGGCGACAAAGTACAAGACTAAAACCGCTTTATCGAAGTTTTCAATTCCGACTGAAACAGTTGGGTACTTCAACAGCTTTCAAAAAACAGGAGTAACAATCCATAAATGGATAGTTTTTTTGAATATTTTCGTGGATTATAGGTGTTGCATTTAATCGACAGGCTTAGTAAAAGACCATTGCTGTCTCACTTTATAATTAACACCGCCTGGTTCACTGTATGACTCCACCAGACAAAATGCTTCGGCGTGCCAAACAATAGGCTCAACGTTTACGTCCGGTAAATACCCGGCATGTCTCGCCAAGGTAATATGCGGAATATAAGGCCGGGGGTCAATTTGCAATCCGCAACCGGCAACCTCCCTGTTCAACGATGCCACCAATCTCTCAAGCTCATCGGGTATGTGCGAACAGGTAAAGCACAATACTTTAGGCTTATGCCAATAACTTAACTGATCAAACGTCAACACAAAGGGTTTTGCAAAAATAGCCATAACACCGTGTTTAATCAATAACTCAGAAGCGATATCAATTAATCCTAAAAACACCAACGTTGCATGGAGGTTATACGGCTGTACCGACTTGAATCCTTGCACTTCTAAAGAGTGATTCAAGCGCAGTAATTTCAGTCTGATTTGATCATCGGGCCATAAAGCAAAAAATAACCGTGAAGATTCAGGGTAGCTTTTCATTAATCACCGTGGGCATTAAAAATAGTTTGTTCACCGCAAAACCCGAAGGAAGATAAAGTTTTCTTTCTTCGGGTCCTTCGTGTCTTCGTGGTGAAAATCTTTTCAGTCTTTGGCATCAACCAGGAAATCCGCTACTTTCTCCAAAATTCCGGTACAAATAAAATAATGATGGAGAATATTTGCACACGCCCTAACAGCATGGCGAAGGCACATACGGCTTTTTGAAAATCACTTAGACTCGCGTAATTGGACGCAGGACCTACTTCGTTTAATCCGGGACCTGCGTTGTTAAAGCAGGCGATGATCGCAGAAAGAGCTGTCATAAAATCCAGTCCGCTCAATAGCAACGTAAAGACCAGGATAACTATACTAATAAAATACAGGAAAATAAATCCGGTCACTGAGTTAATAATATTATTGCTAACTATCATCTCCCCTATCTTTAATGGCCTGACCGCAAAAGGATGAATAAATTTAAACATCTCAAGACGTGCCTGCTTCATTAAAATGATGGTTCGGATCATACGAATGCCGCCTCCCGTAGAACCCGAAGAGGCAGAAAGACAGCTTAAAAACAACATCCACATCGGCACAAAAATAGGCCACTTATTGAAATCTTGGTTAGAAAAACCACAATCCGTAGCAATAGTTACCAAATTAAAGCTCGCATAGCGCAAGGCGGTAAAAAAATCAGGATAAGTACCCGCATCCCACAATACCAACGTAGCCAAAATACAACTCCCCAAAACTAAAATAAGAAAAGCTCGAGCCTCCCTGTCATCTAGATAAGGTTTGAGTGATTGCTTGCGAAGTACGACAAAATGAGTGGCAAAATTAATAGCCGCCAATAATTGGAAAATTGTTAATACTATCTCAATGGACAAGGAATTAAAAAATCCGACACTGGCATCGTGCGTAGAAAAGCCACCCAGACTCATTGCCGAAAAAGCATGACAAATGGCATCAAACCAATCCATACCCGCCAGGCGCAAAGCAATTATACAAGCCACGGTGATACCTGCATAAACCATCCATAAGGCTTTTGCGGTTTGAGCTATACGTGGTGGTAAATCTGATTCCTTAACAGTACCCGGCGACTCTGCTTTATATAACTGCATGCCACCGATACCCAAGATAGGCAAAATAGCGACGGCAAAAATAATAATCCCCATTCCCGCAATCCAACACAATTCATGCCGCCAAAGGTTAATCGACATCGGTAAAGTATCAAGGCCGGAAAATATGGTGGCACCCGTCGTAGTAAGACCGGAAACCGTTTCGAAATAAGCATCAATAAAGCTCAGTCCCGGCATATAAATCATTAGCGGAAGAGTACAAAATACTGGCGTTAATGACCAAGTACTTGCTACCAGTAAAAAACCCGCTTGTCGGGATACTTTTTTGGGCGTCCGTAATGTCGGAATAAACATCAATGCGCCAAACAGAAAAGTAATCAACGTACCTTGATAAAAAGCGTTAGTGGCTCCATCATCGGCTATTTTTGAGGTGATCAGGCAAGTGCTCATCAGGCCACTAAAGCCCATAGTGACTAGGCCGAAAATATGGACGATGGTAAGAATGGCATTCATGGGATTGTTTAAGGTTTATGCAATATCAAAAAGACCCAAGAATTAAAAAATACAGGTATCATGCCTGTCTATCTTAAACCTGACCTAAGTAAGCCTTGGCTATATTTGTGAAAGAGGTTGAAAAAATTTTTCGATATTACTAACCAGCTTTTTATCCATCGCAAACATAACAACGTGATCGCCTTCTTTAAAGACGGTGTCGTGATGAATGGAAATAACTTCATTGTTGCGAATCAAAGCTCCCATGACAATACCTTCCGGGAAATTAATAGTATCAACACGGCGACCAACCACAGAGTCATCATTGTCATTATCATGGGCAATAGCTTCAATGGCTTCAGCGGCACCACCACAAAGAGAACTAACCTGCACGACATCACCGCGTCGCACATGCTTTAAAATACTGCCAAGGGTTTCCTGGTTGGGTAAGACAGTGACATCAATACCGGTACCCGGCAATAATTTAGTATATGACGTATGATTAAGCAGACAGATAATTTTTCGTGCACCCAAGCTTTTTGCCAAAGAAGCAGAAATAATATTGACGCCATCATTATCGGTAATGGCACAAAATAAATCGGCGCTCTCAACAGATTCACCCAATAATAATGACTCATCAGAACAATCGCCTAAAAGTACAACAGTTTTACGAAGATCATTGGCAATTTTATGGGCGCGCTGGGGATTTTTTTCAATAATTTTTACCTGATGGTTATCTTCCAGAGCAAGCGCCAGACGTTTACCGACATGCCCGCCGCCGGCAATGATAATACGTTTTAATGGTGCCTCCAGCTTGTTCAGTTCTTTCAATACCTTGCGCACTTCTTTACGGGGTGCCACCAAAAAAACTTCATCATCCGTTTCAATGGTTGCATCGCCGCTGACGCAAACCGGCTTGCCTTGTCTAAATATTGCTACCACACGAGTTTTACCATCAGATAAACGCTCTTTTAGGGTTTTAATTTTTTTACCCGTTAAAACACCCTCAGCTCCCACTTTAACGGAAAACAGTCGTACCAGACCACCAGCAAAATCGGAAATATGTAAAACCCCGGGAAACTCAATTAAATTACGAATTGACTCCATAACAATTTGTTCCGGACTGATAACAATATCGACAGGAATACCATTCGGGCCAAATAATTTGGGATTTTTCAGATATTCAATAGCACGCACCCGGGCGATCGTTTTCGGGCGGCTATAAAGTGTGTTGATAATCATACAGGCCAACATATTGGTTTCATCACTATCAGTAACCGCTATCACCATGTCGGTATGGTAAACCCCAGCCTGCTCCAGTACCGTCGGATGCGCCGCATTACCAGTGACCGTGGCAATATCAAAACGCTCTTTTAAAGCATCCAGAAGATCCTGCTTGAAATCAATAACAACAATATCATTTTCTTCACTCGCTAACGCTGCCGCAACAGATGAACCCGTGACACCAGCCCCAAGAATAAGTATTTTCATTAACCATATACCGAATTAAACAGTTACCACATCAGCCATAGTAACTGACACATAACGCCACATTTTACCTGAATAACCAATATTTCATACTTAACAGCAACAGAAGCAGATAAAGTGGTCTAAAATAATTTTTTAAAGAGTCGGTTTCACTCAAAAAACAGCTATAAATACGAGGAAATAATATGCGATTTCAATGCATTGAAAATGCCATACTCACGATAGTTTATTTTTTCACATAAAAATAATTTTTTTATACTGCCGACAGCAAAAGCCATCACAAAGACTTTAAGTGATCTAAAAAGTAAGTTGCTTCTTAAAAACAGCTACCATAATCCAGCAATAACTCCTCACAGCCAAAAAAGATGCGTGGATAATCGATGCGTATCAGCAATTTCAATCCATATTCAAAAAACACCGCAAACGTGAGCAACCGAGCACACGCCATCCAAACGCGTAGATGTGTATTGACTGAACAACGCCAAATAGCCACAATCCACCAAACAATCGGCAATAACAGCATCAAATGCACATCATCCCAACTGGATACCGTTAACATACCGTTTTTTGCCAAGGTATCTGCCACATACAAGCTACTGTTTAAAATAAGGAAAAATGGCCAGAACACCCATCCTAATGTCACACGACCAGTCCAGGCAGAAAATAAATAGCCTTTAGCCTGCTCCTGAAAATCTTCACTGACTGGCGGCGAACTTATAAACAGCACCACAAACAGGCCAAAAAAAATTATCAGTAATTCTAGCGGACTTGCTGAACCAATATGAGTAAAAAATAACGGCAATGAATAATAAAACATAACGCGAAGAGTATTTTTTAAAATAAATAAAGTAATAGTCATAACCTGTCATATTAAATAGCCAATATGACAGGTTACCAGTGGCCGTGACTGAGCAACCTTGCCTATCTGTTGGTTGCACAGCCATTATTGAGTTATTCTGACGGTGTTGAATGGTGCCGGCTATGTTCAGGTATGGCTTCGTTACCATGCTCACTCATCTGAGCGTCAAACCATTCATGCAGCGCTTGAACATACTGTGGATATTCAGTTGAATAATGAATCTGTGCACCACTTGGCAAGACTTTATATTCATATTTAATATCGTCAGTTTCGGCCTTTTTTAACAGGGTAAGGCCAGGCATAATAGTGCCATGAATATGTTCAGTAACAGAAAAATCACCTTTTCTGAAGTCATTGGCCATTTTAAGCAGATTTTCCTGAATCAATTTTATCTGCTTCGTATTATCTGCCGATTTTGCGACCACATGCTGAACACCGCCATGAACAGTTCTGGTAAACGTCATGGTCGTTTGATCCAAGGCATAAGGCACCAATTGTTGGGTGCGTTGCTGTACCTCATCAACCGGTTTTGGGTTAACTTTTTCAAGTGCTAACGCTGTTGTAGAAAAAAGTAAAAGCCCTGCCCATAGTAATGTGTAAGATTTCATCATCGTATTCCTCGTATATTTTAAGATTAATAAAAACAGCTTGTCTTGCAAATCCCGTCCAAAATTATATTCTCGTTAATCAAGTTCAATAAATCAATACTATATCCCAACCAGCACAAGTAATGTGAGCAACCAGCATAAATCCTTTTATTATCCGCTAGTTGATTGATTTAAAACCTGTTAATAACTCGTTTTAACCTATATAATGATCGGCTAAATTATTCCAGCCAAAGAGAACGCCGTGGATATTAAAGAATATATGCAAGGCCTTGGCCTGCAAGCCAGAAAAGCTGGAAGGGAAATCAGCCGGGCTGAGTCGGGCAAAAAAAACCGGGCCTTATTAAAAATTGCCGAGGCGCTTGAAAGTAGCCATGACCTGCTGATCACTGAAAACCAAAAAGATTTGGCGGACGGTAAGCAAAACGGCCTGGATGCAGCGTTGCTGGACAGACTGGCCTTAACTTCCAACGGCATTCAAGCGATGGTCGAAGGCTTAAAACAAGTGGCTGCCTTACCTGATCCAGTCGGCGAAATCAGTGATTTAAGTTATCGACCAAGCGGTATACAAGTTGGGCAAATGCGCGTGCCTTTGGGGGTAATTGGTATTATTTATGAATCCCGTCCCAATGTAACTGTCGATGCCGCCGCCTTGTGCCTTAAATCCGGTAATGCCTGTATTTTACGGGGCGGCTCTGAAGCCTTGCATTCCAATCAGGCCATTGCCGCATGCATTGCCAAAGGCCTTGAAGCTGCCGGCTTACCTTCGAAAGCCGTGCAAGTTGTGGCAACCGCAGATCGTGCGGCGGTGGGCGAACTTATTACCATGAAGCAGTATGTGGATGTTATTGTGCCACGCGGCGGCAAAAGCCTGACTGAACGTATTTCCCGGGATGCGACCATTCCCGTAATCAAGCATCTTGATGGTATTTGCCACGTTTATATCGATGATAAAGCCGATATTACCAAAGCGATTAAGATTGCCGTCAATGCCAAAACCCATCGTTATGGGGTTTGCAATGCCATGGAAACATTGCTGGTTGCCGAAAGCATTGCCGCAAAAGTATTACCGTTATTGGCTGAAATCTATCTTGAAAAAGGGGTTGAATTACGCGGCTGTCTTAAAACCTGCTCCTTAATCCCACAGTGTTCAAGAGCAACGGAAGAAGACTGGCGTACCGAATATCTGGCACCTATTTTATCGATTAAAATCGTACATGGTATCGATGAAGCGATCACGCATATTAATCAATATAGCTCCAGTCATACCGAAGCCATTGTCACCGAAGATTATACATTGGCAAGACGCTTTCTGCGCGAAGTGGATTCAAGCTCGGTAATGGTTAATGCTTCAACCCGTTTTGCCGATGGCTTTGAATATGGTTTGGGTGCAGAAATTGGTATTAGTACCGATAAGTTGCATGCACGTGGCCCGGTCGGTTTAAAAGGCCTGACGTCATTAAAGTACATTGTTTTGGGTGATGGTCATATCCGATCTTGAAACAACATTTAGCCACGAAAAAAAATCAATAGATTTTATTGCGCAGTTACCTGTCCTTGGAATAATAACTTACCGCTGCATATCCCTTTGACTATTTTCATGCTTTTCGTGTCTTTCGTGGACAAACTGCTTTTTACACAATGATCGGTATTTTTGGCGGTACTTTTGATCCTATTCATTATGGTCATTTGCGTTCGGCGCTTGAAGTTAAGGAAATTTTTGGCTTAACCGAAGTTCACTTAATCCCCAGCGCCCAACCACCGCATAGGGAACAGCCTGCTGCAAGCGCACTAATGCGCTTGCAGATGCTGGAACTGGCCATAAAAGATCAACCAGGACTAATTATTGATACCCGCGAACTCAATCGGCAGGGCCCATCTTATATGGTAGATACCCTACGATCTTTACGGCAAGAATTAACCAACGAAACATTATTATTATTTATCGGCAGCGATGCCTTTAATCAGTTAAAAACATGGCATCAATGGCCGAATTTATTCGATTTAGCGCATATTGTCGTAATGACTCGACCCGGCTTTACCATTCAAAATCTTGATGTTTTTTTTAATAGTCGACTGACTACCAGGATAACAGAATTGGCAAACAACGGTGCGGGTAAGTTATACTTTCAACAAGTAACGCAACTGGATATTTCGGCAACGGATATCAGAAACAGTATTGCAAAACAACAAAATCCGGGCTTTTTATTACCCGATAATGTTATTGCCTATATCAGGCAACACAAGCTTTACCAGAGACCTTAGTCTCTTCATTTATACTAGGAATTTTAATGCAAGTAGTAGAAGATTTATTGAAAATAGTCCAAGATGTTTTGGATGAACGTAAAGGACAAAATATAACGACATTGGATGTTCGGGGAAAAACCAGCTTTACTGATTACATGGTAGTAGTCACAGGAACCTCTGACCGTCATCTGAAAGCTTTGTGCGATTACGTCGTAGAAAAAGCCAAAGAAGACGGATTTAAACCATTGGGTATTGAAGGTGATTTGGGCTCAGACTGGGTGCTGTTGGATTTGGGTGATGTAATTGTTCATGCCATGACCGC
Source organism: Methylobacter sp. S3L5C (assembly GCF_022788635.1). Lineage (NCBI taxonomy): Bacteria > Pseudomonadati > Pseudomonadota > Gammaproteobacteria > Methylococcales > Methylococcaceae > Methylobacter > Methylobacter sp. S3L5C. The sequence continues at coordinate 3,927,614 of NZ_CP076024.1, forward strand.
CCAGGCTCGCGGCTTTTATCAACTGGAAAAATTATGGTCAGTTGATCGCGCCAATGAAACTGAACAAGAAGCTGTTTAAATAACCTACGCAACTTAACATCAGTTGATAAGCCGGGATTATTAATATTAATCCCGGTGACTACACCCTCAATCACACTTTTCCTCGGCTTTTGCCTACAAAATTTTTTTGTGCCTATCATACAACAGCAAGCGAAAACCTGCGCACCCATGTTTACGAAAATCCTACCTACATCTCTACTTGCTTAAATCGTAGCATCGATACAGTAAAACGAAATCGATTATTTGTACACTTCGATTACACTGGGTTAAATCGGCTTGTTAAATGGAAAATAGTAAAGACGAATTCCTAAAGGAACTACTAAACTCGACACCTGAATTAGTAGATTCGCTATGGATTTTGGATAAAATTCCATACCATTTAAAGAAAATAAAAAACTATAAACTGTCAGGAATTAAATTTCCAGGTTAGCCAACTATAGATTCCCGTATAAATAATTTCCATGCGCACAGCGACGTGTATTGGAGATTTAATTTCTGAAAATCCATATATAAATTGATTACACCGCTTGGGAAATCCAATGTTGACGTGTAATTCTTGACAATAAAACAATAAAGTAGGTATGTTAGCCAATTTTGTTTAATAACTTGTTAGGTCTACGAATCAAAGCAATAACTAATCTATCCGCTTCTGTTCAAACCGTCGGGGTTTTCGATTCCGGTGTCGGCGGCTTGTCCGTACTCAAAGCAATTCGAAAAGAGCACCCTACAGTTGATTTTATCTACATAGCAGATTCGGGAAATGCTCCCTATGGAAGCCGATCGACAGAATTCATCGAAAGTCGGGCCTCTCATATAGCAGGCTCCCTGGTTGGCGCCGGGGCACAGATTATTGTCGTGGCGTGTAATACTGCGACTGCGGTAGCCGTTGAAAAGCTTCGTTCACAACTGGCCGTCCCTATCGTTGCGATGGAGCCCGCTATAAAACCGGCGGTCGCTCATACAAAGACCGGGGTTATCGGCGTTCTTGCCACTGAAAGAACCTTAGAGAGTCTCGCTGTAGCAAAGCTGTGCAGGGAATTTGGCCAGGGTGTGAATATACTCCTACAACCCTGCCCCGGCTTGGTGGAACTGGTCGAGCGCGGCGAACTCTCATCCGCGGTTACCCGCGAGTACCTTCGAAAGCTTGTTTCCCCATTGATAGATCAAGGAGCTGACACCCTCGTACTCGGATGCACGCACTATGTCTTTTTGGAAGCCGAGATACGGAGCATTGTTGGACCAAGAGTGCATATAATTGAATCATCAGCAGCCGTTGCCCGCCAAACCATGCGGCATCTGAGTAGTGAGATGAACATCGGCCCAATCGAGTGTGCAGGCCGAGAGATGTTCTTCACCACAGGGTCACCGGAAAATGCGCAGACAGTTTTTTCCCAACTATGGGGCGCTCGTGTTGAGGTTCAGGCACTTGAGAATAGAAATGCTCCGGTGGAAGTCTAGCCAGCCAGATGAGCGATTGTTTCCCGCTGCTCATCGGCGCGGGTTATATGAGTCGTTATACATGACCGTTTTCAGAAATTGACGAGCCATTTATAGACTTTTAGAAATTAAATTTCCAATGTACCTCATTGTAAACTCATATAGATAATATCCCTTCGAGGGATGGTATCTATATGCATGGAATTTAATTATCCCAAAATCTATAGTTAGTAATTGTGCTCGTCAATCGATTTTGAAACGCCGGTTCAGTATTTTGTCGCAGGCTCTTGATTAATCATGTGCGTTGCCAGTTGCTGCAAAGCATTTTGGATAGTGGTTCTTAGCTGTAAGTCCATAGTCATTTCCGCCAGTGCTTTATTCATGCACAACAGCCACTGATCACGCTCTGATTCGCCAATTGCAAACGGGAAATGACGGGCACGTAGCATCGGGTTACCAAATTCTTCGATAAACAAATTGGGGCCACCCAGCCAACCGGACAAGAACTTGAACAGCTTGTCCTTGGCTGAGGCAAGATTGGCTTGATGCATGTCGCGTATGCCTTGTGCTTCAGGCAGGGTATCCATATAAAAGTAAAATCGGTCAACCAAAACAAGGATAATTTGTTCACCGCCGATCAGGCTGTAAGGCGTTTTGTTAGTTGTCATTACTAATTACTCTATTTGGTTACAACCGTATTATTAGCCCCCGAGTTTACAATTTATAGCTTAACATCACCATTACTATTCGACAGGAAAGCAAATATGACGCCAATAAAAACTCTCTGTATCTATTGCGGCTCAAATTCCGGGCGACTTGACGCCTATGGCACAGCCGGTTGTGCACTGGCCAAAGCCTTGGTTAGCCGCAACATTAGCCTCGTTTACGGTGGTGCCGGCATCGGCTTAATGGGCATGGTGGCCGATCAAGTTTTGCAACTTGGCGGTAAGGTAATTGGTGTAATACCAAAAGCTTTGGCCGATAAAGAAGTTGCGCACAAAAATCTGACCCAATTGCATGTTACCGAATCGATGCATGAGCGGAAGATGCTGATGGCCGAGCTTTCGGATGGTTTTATAGCGCTCCCTGGCGGCATAGGAACACTTGAAGAATTATTTGAAATTTGGACGTGGGCACAGCTAGGATTTCATAACAAGCCCTGCGGCTTACTGAATGTTGAAGGCTATTACGATTCGCTGATCGGATTTCTGGATCATGTATTGGCAGAGCAATTTGTTAAAAAAGAACATCATGCCATGTTGATTGTGGAGACAAATCCGGATTTGCTACTAAATCGCTATATCAATTATGAACCTCCAACGGCAAAACAATGGGTTGGCAAAGATGAAACCTGATTGGCTATCAATTTTTGATCTTTCAAAAAATTATCGCTATTTTCTGGCAGCTTAATAACCATGTTTATTAAAGGGGGAAATTGAAGCGTAAAATAGAACCAAGGTTGGGTTAGGCTACATCAGTAACCTCACACATTCGCGCAAAATGTCTTCGCAAAGGGTTGCTCCTGGCTCAAGCACTAAGATATCAAAATTAGTTGTTCGAACAGAAATCTAACGCCTATCGATAAGGTTATTTTTCGTAGCGTTGCGTTTCAACTGCCTTTAAGGAAGATCCGGGATTTTGCTAAACAACAGAGCCTGATGCCAGGTCATGTGATATATGCTGGTTGCAGGATAAAAACGCTCTGCTTCAGCTAAAGCAGATAAGATAGCAACATTTTCAGGCAGATCATTGTGACGAATATGTTGAATAATAGCGGTTAATTCTTGCTCATCCAATTGCAGCCATTCTTCCCGTACCCACTGGCAATAATTATCCAAATAAGACGGCAAGCTTTCATTGGATTCGCGCATAACATCAATGATAAGCAGCAGGCCATTTTCTGTCAATACGCCGTGTGCCAAGCGAAAGAATTCAGCTTTTTCTTCCCGGCTTAAATGATGTAAGGCATAGCTGGTGAAAACAATATCAAAACGCTCCTTGGTTTGTGCCAAGCCTTCCATAAAATCGATATTAATTAATTCTACTTGACAACCCAGTGGGGCAATATTTTCAGCAGCAAGCGCAAGGGCAGGATCAGAAAGATCAAAGCCTACATAGTGCTGAATGCTTGCACCATGAAGTGCCTGAGCGATGAAACTGGCATCGCCACAGCCTAAATCGAGTAACTTAAAAGGTTGCATTGCCCATTGATCGTTCAGCAAGGTAGTAACGGCCTGATAAATTCCTCTATGATGCATGTAATTATTGGTTAATACCTTGCGATAAATCGTCCAGGCATTAAAAAACTCACCGACTTCTTTATGCGAAGTGTTCATAAAGCCTCAATAAAATATAAATAATAAATTGCGCAAAATTATAATCCAGTTTGTGTAGATGCGGTAATTTTAAGAATCACTCAAGGGACTGTATTACTTAAAGTACCAGCCGATAATTTACAACGGCGCTCTATTAGAGATTTAATTACATAAGCGGACCATTAGGATTTTACGCATCCTTTGGATATCCCTGTCGAATGATTGGCAAGGGTATCCATTGCTCGTTACAATGACTCCATATAACTTAACCAGAGGCAAAACATGAGCAGTATTATTGAAATCAGTGAATCCGTCCGGCACTACTATGGCAAAGTACTGCAATCCAGTAACGATTTAAAAACCAGCGCCTGTTGCAGTATCGATTCGATCCCTACTCACCTAAAAATACTGCTCGCCGAACTACACCCTGAAGTGGTCGAACGTTTTTACGGATGCGGCTCACCGTTACCGCCACTCCTGTCAGGCTGTACCGTATTGGATTTAGGCTGCGGTTCAGGGCGTGATTGTTACCTGTTATCGAAACTGGTGGGTGAAAATGGACACGTGATCGGCGTAGATATGACACCGGAACAATTGGAAGTTGCTACTCGCCACCGCGACTGGCATGCGGAACAATTTGGCTACAAAAACTCCAACGTGGAATTTCTGTACGGTCATATTGAAAACCTGGCTACTCTGGGTATTGCCGATAATTCCATTGACGTGGTGGTATCCAATTGTGTTATCAATTTATCTCCTGAGAAAGCACAGGTAATGGCGGAAATTTTTCGGGTCTTAAAACCCGGTGGCGAGCTGTATTTCTCTGATGTGTTTGCCGACCGTCGTATTCCGGCAGCTTTGCGTAATGATCCTGTCCTGCTTGGTGAATGCCTGGGTGGCGCCATGTATTGGGAGGACTTTCGCCGTGTCTTGTCTGATCTGGGTTGTCTTGACATACGCACAACCAAGGAAAGCAGCATTAATCTGGACGATCCGGAAGTGGCTGCCAAAATCGGTATGGTGAAATTCCGTTCTGTCACCGTGCGTGCTTTCAAAATGCCGCTGGAAGACCGCTGCGAAGATTATGGACAAGTGGCCTGTTATTTCGGCACAATACCGGAACATCCGCACGCTTTCGATTTGGACGACCATCACCATTTTGAAACCGGACGTCCCTTGCGCGTCTGTGGTAATTCTACTGACATGCTGATGGAAAGCCGGTACGCCCCACATTTTACCGTATGGGGAGACAAAACCACGCACTTTGGTTTATTTGACTGCACACCGGGATCACAAGGTGAATCAGTAGCAGCAGGTGGTAATTGTTGCTAAATACAGTGGACAAGCACTGCTAATCATCGGCCTCTCAGATTGGGTGAATTATTCTTTGAATAATCCAAAAATAGTGTGCCCTCAAAAAATTCGCCAAGGATAAATGTCCTTGGCGTAAGTTTTAGCCGTTTAATTGTTTAATCAATGCTGCTAATTCATTTTTACCGGCAGAATCAAGTGGCAACAAAGGCTCACGGGGAACGCCGGCATCAAATCCGCGTACTTGCAGGCCGGCTTTTATTGTCGTAGGTAAACCACCTTTAAGAATAAATTGCAGCAAGGGAAGCTGTTTATAAAATACTTCGCGCGCCTGCTCTAAATCACCAGCCAAACTAGCCTCATACAGTCTCAACGGCCAGGCAGGAATCAGGTTGGGTGCTGCGGTGCACCAACCGACGGCACCTGCGGCAAAAGCTTCCAGTGCCAAAGGATTACTACCGTTATAGAAAGGAATTTCTGCATTGGAAAGTTGCGCTATTCGATGCATACGTTGAATATCACCAGAGCTTTCCTTAACCATCGTCACATTGTCAATCTCCTTGATAATACGCACGATTAACTCGGGCGACAAATCCAGACCACTGGTAGCCGGGTTATTATAGAGCATCACCGGAATACTGATGGCTTCGCTGATAGTTGCGTAATGCTGAAAAATTTCCCGTTCGGTCAACTTCCAGTAAGAAACAGGTAAAACCATTACTGCATCTGCCCCCGCTTTTTCGGCAAACTTAGCTCTGCGCACGGCGTTTTGAGTCGTCAGATCGGATATGCCAACCACTGTCGGTACGCGTTTCGCGACATGTTTTACCGAGGCTTCAGCCACCGCATTCCATTCCTCATCATTCAGGTATGCACTCTCGCCGGTGCTGCCTAGTGGAGCAATTGCATGAGAGCCATCGTCGATAAGACGATCAATTAGTTGCTCCAGCGTTTTAATATCAACCCCACCATCTCCTGCAAGAAAAGGTGTAATGGGATAAGCGATGATACCTCTGAACAGATTTTTTGACATGATATTAAGTCCTTGTGGTGGGTAAAAAAATGACCAGCATAAACTATATGTCGGCTACGTTACTTATCGAAACATTCATCTTAGGCAATCAGGATGGACCCTTAAGGCGCGGCGGGCATAATACGCAAAGGTAGTCTGATTACGTTTTGCAGTGGAGATCCAGTCATGCGCCTCACTACCCAGTTTTTGCGGAATGGGTTTAATAGCGCCGGAAGCCAAAGCAAGCAGTTGCATTTTCGCGGCACGCTCGAAAAGTATGGCAAGCATGCAAGCCTCTTCAACGGTCGTGCCCACAACTAATTGACCATGATGGGATAATAACAAGGCACGTTTGTCACCAAGGGCAGCCGAGATGATTTCGCCTTCCTCATTGCCCACCGGTATGCCCGGCCAGTCTTGCAAAAACGCGCAATCGTCAAATAAAGGACAGATATCCATATGCGATACCACTAACGGTATTTCCAGCATGGACAGGGTCGCAATATGTAACGGATGCGTGTGTATAATGCAATTAACATCAGGGCGGGCACGATAGACCCAGCTATGAAACCGATTGGCCGGATTGGCCATGCCCGAGCCGCCAATGACATTCAAATCCTCATCGACCAGCACCAGATTAGACGGTGTAATTTCATCAAAACCCAAGCCGAATTGTTGTGTGTAATAGGTGCCCGAACGCTCGGCTCTAGCGGTGATTTGTCCTGCCAAGCCGGAATCATGCCCCGCATCGAACAGAATGCGACAAGTAAGCGCCAGTTTTTCTCGAATAGTCCATAAGTTATCCGGCAGTACCTGTTGCATCTGTTGATGAGCCTTGGCAATAAGTTCGGATTTTTCAATATGAAAGGTATCAGCCATAATCTTGAAATTTTCCTTTTGTCATGTAAAAATTCCTGCGGAGTTGTCCGCAGTGATAATGTCAGGATTAATAATAACGGCTTACTGGTCTAGTTGTAACATCCAGTATTAGAAACCTGACTGGTCCAAGTGACAGTTATGGCGTACTCAAGACGCGCTTAAGACGCTGAATACCTTCTGTCAACTCACGCTTGTTCAAGCTGGCAAAGCCCAGTCTGATGGCTTGCGTTGCTTCATTGGCATCCGTAAAAAGTGAACCAGGCAAAATATGTACCTTTTGAGCCAAAGCACGTTCAGCCAGGTTATCGATAGTAATGGGTTTTTTGAGCCGCAGCCAAAATGCCAAACCACCTGACGGTAATTCAAAATCAACCAGTGAACTCAGCTCCTGATGAATGAGCTGTTCCAGCGTCGCTCGACGCTCGCTATAAATTTTAAAGGTCCTACGAATATGGCGCTTGATTTCCCCGGCATCCATCAACTCGGTAACCGCCAATTCGGTAACCGAATTACCTTGGCGATCTATCAGCATAATTTCAGCGGCGCAGCGCTCTATAAAAGCGGTTGTCGCGACCACATAGCCAATACGTAAACCAGGCGCCAGCACTTTGGATAATGAACCGACATAAATCACTCGTTTCGAACGATCCGTACTCGCCAGTGGAAATACCGGATGGTGTAAAAAATGAAACTCATGGTCATAATCATCTTCAACGATGGCAAAGTCATATTGCTCAGCCAGTATCAACAGTTTGAGTCTGCGCTCTGCCGTCATCATCACGGTCGTAGGAAACTGATGATGGGGCGTGACATAGACAGCACGTATCGCTTGCTGTTTGCACAACTGTTCCAACTCTTCCACATTAATGCCGTATTCATCCTGCCCCACACTCAATACTTTGGCACCACAAGATTTAAACGCCTCGCGTGCCGGCGGGTAAGTCAGTCGCTCGAAGACAATACAATCATTAGCCCGCGTCAATAGTCTTGCCGCCAGAAAAATACCCATCTGACTGCCTCGTACCATGCAAATGTTATCAACTCCCACAGCCAAACCTCGCTCCATATTAAGCATGGCAACAATGGCTTTACGTAGCGCCAAGGTACCTTTAGGATCATCATAACCTAATCGATTAGCTCTTGCGGATACCACCAGCGCATGACGAAACGCTCTGGAAAGCACTTCAAACGGAATCAACCGGGTATCAGGAATACCGTCGTTAAAATCAATGATATTTCCCTGTAAAGAAGGTGCTTCTTCTATGGTTGCGGATTGCGTATAGGTCACGATTTCAGTGCCTGAGGTTTCCGTAACAGGGCTTGATGGATCATTGGTCGGAAGCAAAAAACCGGGTAGCTTGGCCGAAACAAAGGTGCCCCGACGACTTTCTGTAGACAACCAGCCTTGTGCCACCAGTTCATCGTAGGCTTGCACGATGGTTTTTCTGTTGACCTTCAAACTATCAGCCAGCTTTCTGCTTCCAGGCATCATGGTAGAAGGGGGTAATCGCCCCAGTTGAATGTCGGCAATGATTTTTTGCGTTATTTGTAAATAGACGGCAAGACCGGAGGCCTTGCTAAAATCCATTTTCAGGCTCCACGATCTCAGCATGTTGATTTAATCCGTAAACAGGTGTTAATAATCCGAGAAGCAGAGACTTGTATTGATGCTGTCAGTTCTGACGTCAAGCTACTCCCGATTTTTAATAAAATGGAATCGATTGGTAAAACCAGACATCAAAGTACACAAGCACTATGCATAAAGAGAGATGGCTACGCAGAGTAAATTACAACACGCCTGCATTAACCGCTGAAATATATTTTAAGTAAGCCAATAAAAATATTTATGGGCTATGCGTTTAATGAATTGATGTTATTCTGTTATTTTACCTGTACTGTTTTTAAAAATGGAAGTAAAACAAATCAGTAGTATGACCCAAGTTGCCAGCACAGACTGGAATGACCTTACCGGTCATGCTTACCCTTTTTTGCGTCATGAATTTTTATTGGCACTGGAGCAAAGCGGCTCTGTTTCCGGGGAAACGGGTTGGTTGCCTGCGCATTTACTGGTGCTGGATAAACATAAATTAATTGCTTTTATGCCTTTGTACCTTAAACAGCATTCTTGGGGCGAGTATGTATTTGATCATCAGTGGGCCCAGGCTTATCAGCAACATGGACTTGATTATTATCCAAAATGGTTGACTGCCATCCCCCTGACGCCTTGCCAGGGAGCGCGTATTGTTAGTAAAACGGAAGAGCCGGATCAGCTTGAAATTACGCGTACCTTACTGACTTTTATAAAACAACTATCAGATCAGCGTGGCATTTCTTCATGGCATTGTTTGTTCCCTGACCTGCAACAGGTAGACCTGTTGCGGTCATTGAATTTAAGTATTCGCGAGGGCGTACAGTTTCACTGGTTTAACAAGGGTTACGGGGATTTTAATGATTTCCTGCAAACCTTAAGCGCCAGTAAACGTAAAATGATTAAACGTGAACGCCGCAGGGTAAGCGAACAAGATGTTCATTTGTTACGCATTGCAGGACCGGATGTCAGTGATGGTCAATGGCAGGTGTTTTTTGAACTTTACACGATGACTTATTTAAAAAGAGGCTCGCAGCCTTATTTAAACCTGGCATTTTTTAAACAAATAGCGGTAACCATGGGTAAGCAATTATTGCTTGTTCTGGCCGTTAAAGACGATAAAATTATTGCGGCAGCGCTCAGTTTTATCGGTGCCGATACTTTATATGGTCGTTATTGGGGCTGTTTTGAGGACTATAACAGTCTGCATTTTGAAACCTGTTATTATCAGGGACTGGACTATTGCATTGAGCATGGTTTAAAGCGTTTTGATTCAGGCGCACAAGGCGAACATAAGATTGCTCGTGGCTTTGAGCCAATCACCACTTATTCTGCACATTGGCTTAAAGATGCCCGGTTTGCAAAAGCAATCGACCGGTTTTTAACTGAAGAGCAAAAAGCAGTGCAACTTTATAAACAGGATGCAGCCTCTTATCTACCCTTTAAACAGGATATTAACGAGACTTGAAAATTAACATAGAAATGATACCGTTAAATTTACGCTACAATCCGGTAAAATTGTTTTTTAACTATTATTTAAGGGTAAATAATAATGTCTGACTATAAAAAATATGTGTGTGAAGTGTGTGGTCATATTTATGACGAAGCCGATGGTGACCAAGATACAGGTATTGCACCGGGTACGCGCTGGGAAGATGTTCCTGATGAGTGGCGCTGCCCTGAATGCGGCGTAGAAAAAAGCGAATATATATTGTTGGATTAGTCTGAGGCAGTATGCACATTATCATCATAGGCTCCGGCATAGCCGGGGTCAGTTTTGCCGAGAAATACCGGTCCTACTCAACAGATGACGAGATTACCCTAATAACCGGAGAAAATGCTGGTTATTACTCACGCCCCTTGCTGTCCCGTGGTTTTAGTAAGGATGACATTGAGCAAACTATTATTCTTAAAACCTTCGATAAACTGCGCGCCAATAACATCACTGTTATCAGTGGTCTTAAGATAACCGCTATTAATCGTACTGAAAAAACAGTGACTTCATCATCTCAAGATGATGGCCCGCTACACTACGATAAACTGATACTTGCCACCGGTTCTGCCGCTTTTATACCGCCGCCGTTTAGACCTTATGGTGAGCTGTTTTTTTGTTTAAACAGCCTTACTGATTTAAAAGCCCTGCGTAAGTTTCGCTGTGAAATTACCCGTCAAAACCGCCCGCCCGCTTGGGCAATTATCGGCGGGGGCTTAATCGGTTGTGAAGTTGCCTCGGATTTAGCGGTTTCCGGTGATCATGTTACTTTGTTTCATGCACTGGACAGGTTAATGGAGCGTCAACTGGTTGCCGAAGATTCTGCTTTGTTACTAGAGGTGTTACAAAATTCGGGCGTAAAAGTCTTACTCAACCAGGACGTAAAAGGATTTTCCAAACAAGAAAAAAAAGTTTGTGTAGATACCAAGATAAGCACAGAATTTGATGCACTGATTGTGTCTTGCGGTTTTAAACCCCGCGCCGAACTGGCGGAACTTGCCGGCCTGAAAGTAGGACGAGGCATCAAAGTTAATCAATCCATGCAAACCTCTGATGAATCTATTTATGCCTTGGGTGATGTTGCAGAATTTCCCAACGGTAAACTTTATGCCTTTATTTTGCCGATTCGCAACCAGGCGCACTGGCTGGCTGGGTTTATAGCCGGACAAGAACCACCAAACTGGACACCCCCCGTATTTACAACCAAAGCCAAAGTACACGGCTTTGAAGCCGCTCACCCGTATAATGTTTAGCAAGGCAAACGAATACCTGACTTACCTTGATACAATATAATTGCCTGATTTTTTGTTGTTTTTCGTGGCTCAATCATTGTTTTCAGAATCACTATAACAAATCAATCTACCCATGAACAAAAATCGTTTCTCAGATGTCGAGTGTACCGCCATTTACCGCGCCATTTATGAGCGCCGTGATATGCGCCATTTTTTATCCGACCCCGTCGCTCCCGAAATTTTAACCCGCTTGCTTGATGCTGCACATCATGCGCCTAGTGTTGGATTTATGCAGCCGTGGCGATTTATTCGTATCAGTTGCCCGGACCTTCGCAAAGCCATTCATGGCTTGGTCGAGCAGGAACGACTCTCCACCGCCCAAGCTTTAAATGAGCGTGAAGACGAGTTTATGAAGCTAAAAGTAGAAGGTATTATGGAATGTCCGGTTGTGTTGGTCGCCGCTCTTTGTGAGCAGCGTGATCAATATGTTTTTGGCCGTCGCACGTTGCCGGAAATGGATTTGGCATCACTGGCCTGCGCCATACAAAATATGTGGCTGGCAGCACGTGCAGAAGGTTTGGGCTTGGGTTGGGTATCCATGTTTGAACCGGAAGCCTTGAAAAAATTATTGAATATGCCTGAAGACAGTCGTCCCTTCGCTATTTTATGTTTGGGACACGTCGAACAATTTTACGAAAAACCGATGCTGGAGCAGCAACACTGGGAAGAACGTAAAAACATTAACACCTTACTATTTGAAAACACCTGGAATACGCCGTGCCCCTAGATTTTGTTATTTGTCCCCGCTCTGAAACGCTAGTCTCCTTATTACAAACAAAAATAGACCAGAAAACCAAGCCCTTGGGAGCATTAGGCCAACTGGAATCGTTAGCCTTACAAATCGGCTTATGCCAAAACACGCTAACCCCCAGCTTAAACAAACCCTGCATCATCATTTTTGCCGGCGACCATGGCATTGTTGAAGCGGGTGTCAGCGCCTATCCGCAAACAGTTACCGCACAAATGGTCGCCAACTTTTTGTCAGGAGGTGCCGCAATCAGCGTTTTTGCCAAGCAGCACCAATTGGAATTACTGATTGTTGATGCCGGAGTCAATGCCGATTTAGCCAGTCATCCCAAACTGATTGTGGCAAAAATTGGTAAAGGAACCAAAAATTTTTTAACGCACCCGGCAATGACCACCGAGGCTTGCACCCAAGCCTTAAAAGCCGGAGCGGAACAGGTTTTACAGCAATTTAACAACGGCTGTAACTGTATTGGTTTTGGTGAAATGGGTATCGGCAATACCTCATCCGCCGCTTTATTGATGCACTGTTTAACTGCTCTGCCATTGGCGCAATGCGTTGGTCGTGGCACAGGATTAAATGATGATCAGCTACAACATAAACTAAGCGTATTACAGCAAGCGTTAAATCAGCATAACGGCTTAACTCAGCCTTTAGAAGTGTTAGCCACTTTTGGTGGTTTTGAAATCGCCATGATGGTCGGTGCGTATCTTAAAGCTGCGGAATGCGGCATGTTGATTATAGTCGATGGCTTTATAGCCAGCACTGCCCTTTTGGTTGCCAGTAAACTGCATCCGCAAGTACTCGATTATTGTATATTTAGCCACGCTTCCAACGAACAAGGACATCAAGCTTTACTGAATCAGTTTAAGGCCAAGGCCTTGTTGAACATGGATTTGCGCCTGGGTGAGGGCTCCGGCATTGCTCTGGCTTATCCCTTGTTACAATCAGCTGTCATATTTTTAAATGAAATGTCTACATTTGCTGAAGCGGGTGTTGATCATTAAGGAGTAAGTTAAAAGTTGCCTTATTCGCACGTTGTTATTCCGAAACCCTATTAAATAATTGATAGCGATTTTTGTTGGTTTTTAATACATTGACATTGCAAGCCGTCAAATCGCGACATTAAGGATGTGGTTGGTAATGGATATACTTGTCAAGACCAAGCGTATTGTTTAGCTGAAATTGCATTAAACCCTTTGAAAAAAACCGCCCATACATTGTTGTATGGACGGCAAGTTTTAAAGATCCCGATTTAATTCAGTTGCGAGAATTAAACCGCTTTCTTGTTGCGTGCTTGATAACCGAACACACCAACCATACCGGTCAACATCAACCAAACCGCACCAGGTAATGGTACAGCGGCAGGTACAATTGGAGGTACAACGGGGGTAGTTACATCTGTGGGTGTAATTTCAAAATTAACGCCATAACTTCCTGCTTTAGTACCTAAAATATTTCCTGTGGTTTTTAAAGAATATACGTTACCTTCTATCAAGCCAAAACTAGAGAGCAACCTATAAAATTTATCTGTGCCTCCACCCGAACTAACCATCACACTTTCGGACTGATTGCTTATTAAGCTGGTGCGGTCTCCATCATAAAGGGTAAAAGATGTCATATTAGTACCTTTTGTACCGTTATTCTTGGTGGAATAAAGTGCTGTCGCGCTAAGGTCAAAGTTACTGCCAATTACTGTAAAGTCATACCACTCGGTAAACGACGAATTACCAGCCAGTACACTTTGTTGAGCATAATAGTCAGATTCATCATTTGAATAAGAAGTTATAGAAGCGCTTACCTGCGGTAAGTAAGCCATGCCAGCAAAAGCAATGGCCGCAGCCAGAACTTTAGTTTTGTTTTTTAGTTTCATAATCAGTATCTCTGAGTTTTACTTGAAAGGAGGTCCAAGCGTAGTTATTAAACTACAATAAAATTACAATTGTAAGTAATTTTTTAATGATTTTTTTAATTATTATTATTTTTGTGAAAAAGCTGATTTTACTCGCTGCTGATTCAATTTATTTACTAATAAATTGTTCTCTATCACCTTTAATATCAGCTCTCTGGCTTCAATACTAACTGATTGACGATTACTGCCTGAGCTGTTAATCACCGGTAAAAAAGAAACGTGTACTTCAATTTTATCCAAACTCAACATTTTTATTAAATGCGGAAGAAAATCATCATCGCCAACAAAAGGCGCTTGTTGTTTTGCTAAACCGTAATATTGAAGCGCCACCGGTTGAATGGCTGACTTGGTTAATAATGCCGGTTGAAATAAAGACGCATGAAAGCTCAAAACATCATCGCCCTGAGTGGTTGTGCCTTCAGGAAAGGCAATAATATTGTTGTTTTGTTTTAAAATCCAGAGCATTTGTTCAGTCGTGGCTTTAATATGCTTTTTATCGCCTCTACGAATAAAAATAGTACCGCCCTGCCTGGACAAATAACCAATAATCGGCCAGCTTAAAATGTCACTCTTGGCGACAAAATGAGCCGGTAAATACTGCCCAATAACAATAATATCCAACCAGGAAATATGATTACACACCAAAAAAGTACCTGGGTGCGGTAGCTCGCCTTCCAGCACAATATCCAGATTCATAATGCCGCTAAATATTTTTAACCAATGGGTTTTTAAGGTATTGCGCTTATTTTTTGCATTATTTGCCGAACACAGCAATTTAAGTAATGAAAATAATACTCCCGCAATGATTAAGCCATAGCTAAACAGCAGAACAATAAGGACAAGTTTATAAAGTAGCCGAAGTTTCAATTTCATTAGTCGCCTGCGCCGGGCGTTACTCCCGGAATGCCTGCAGCATACACGCTATTCCTGGCGATCGCTGCGTCAGTTCCCGACTGACCTGCAGCATACACACCATCCCTGGCGATCGCTGCGCCAGCTCCCGACTGGCTTGCAGCATACACACCATCCTTGGCGATCGCTGCGCCAGCTCCCGACTGGCTTGCAGCATACACACCATCCTTGGCGATATAGCCGCGCATATAGTGTTTGCTGTAACGATCTTTTAGTTGATCCAGTGGCAGCAATACAAATAAATCCATACAGTTAAAATCTTTATCCCAGTAAGGTTCGCCGCAAATCAGTGCTCCAAAACGCAAATAGGCCTTAAGTAACGGCGGAATACCTGATTCATCGCGTTGACATCGTAATGCATCAGGTACTGGAATGCTGGGTTTAACTTGCAAGGATGCAGGGGCAATATTTTTAGAATCAATATTTCGATAAACGGCATCTACGGCAAAGCCACTTGGACCCGGAGTGATACTGGCACAACCCAGTAAATAATTAAACTCGCCTTCCAGTGCGTATTGCACTAATGCCGACCATAGCGTGGTTAACACTGCACCACCGCGATAATCAGGATCTATACAAGTTCTACCTATTTCGAGAAAACGACCGGGCAATGCCAGAACTTGATCCAGGTTAAATTCATCCTGCGAATAAAACCGGCCCAGTTGTTTAGCTTGATGTTGGGTTAGCAAACGCGTGTAACCAATTATTTTTTTATTGGTATTGTCATATACAATTAAATGATCGCAATAACTATCAACCTCGTCATAATCCAGGCCTTCAGATTCGGTTTTTAACTTGGCTCCCATTTCCTGTGCAAAAACCCGGTAGCGCAACGCCTGAGCTTCTTTTATCAAAGCGTCTGAGTCTGCCAAAAAACATTCCAGTTTTTTAGTCGGTTTAATGAGTATTGCTGTATCTATTTTTTTCATGGGTAGTCACATAGCTCAATTAAAGATGCAGATACAGTAATCAAACAAAGTGTCAATTGCGTGTCAATTTTGTGAACGTACGATGACAATCAGGTTAAATTTTGATGACCGACACTGAAAATCGAGACAACGGAGCATCTTCATAGTGAAGATTTTTAGCGCCGATAGCCCCATGTATTTTCACGAAGCGCAGCGTAATGAAAATCCAGACTTTACAAAACGGCCTCAAGTCAATTAATTAGTTAGTTATGTTTAGCTCCTTTGCCAAGTTGAAACGAGCGAAGCAGGCAAGGAGTCGCTATTTTTACTAATGATCGTAAATAAAGCCAATAATCCTGTCGCCCGCTTTCATCATTTCGTCACATTTCACCCGTATGATACGACTCATTTTTCTTCAAAACTACCGAGTCACGCTTGAACAAAACCGTCATCAAATTTACATTGCGTTATTGTTCGCCTGCAATCGCTATTCTGGCCAGCATTATTCTAATCAGTTCTGCAGGTCTTTATGGGTCAGAGTTTAAAAAATCGGAGCACTTTACCTTGGAAAGACTTTTCCCTGGCGATGCCCTACCCTCGGTTACTTTTGATGACAGTATTATTGCCTCTCCACTACTGGATTTGTCGCAAGGTAGACCACTGATTATAGTGCCCGCTTCAAATGGACTTATTGCCGCACTGGATGGTGAAACAGGCGCTTTGGACTGGCAAGTTAATGCACCAACACCTAAAGGCCAATTGGCTCAGCTTATTTCAACGCCGATAATAATCAACAATAAACTAGTTATACTTTATCAATGCCTGACTAAAGGTGTGCGTACCAGTCATCGTCTAGCGGTTATTGATCTTGCTAAAAAACAACTGGACGAAGCCTTTCCAGTACTGGTGCTATCTGCCGAAAAACCCACTATTGACGGAATTGGCACGGTAAAATTTAATCCACCTACCGCCTTTTCACATTCAGCGCTAAAACATGCGCTCAAACCAGATTCAAATTTAGGTTATTTGTATGCTGCTTTTGGTAATTCCGGTGACGAACAACCTTACCATGGCTGGCTTTTTGAAATTGATCTGGATGCCTGGCATACTGACAAAAAAGAACTTAAAAATACAGATGCAATACCGGCAATTAGTAGCGTGTTGTTAACAACACCAGAAACTGACTGTCCGGTAACCAAAGAATTTGGTAATCAGGAAATGATTTGCGGTGGCGGTATTTGGACGCCCGCCGATCCACAAATCTATCAGTCTGATAATGACTTTGAATTATTTGTACCTACCGGCAACGGGCAAATTAATCTTGACCGGCATGATTTTGCCAATACCATTATGCGGGTAAAGCCAGGGCTAAAATTTGATGCCGGTTGCGATGCAAATTTGTGTGCAAATTTTAATCCTACCAATCCCGACAGGGCTTGCATGGCATCCTGCAAAAATTTATTTATTCCTCGCTTATTGGAAAGCGATCTCCCTTTAAATCCTGCCTCGGGTGATTGTAATGATAAATCTTTCTGGGAATGTCTGGCCTGGATGGACTACGATTTGGGTGCCAGTGCCCCCGTTAAAGTAAACATGGCTACCGGCTATTCTGTCTTGGTGCAAGCCAGCAAGGACGGCAGTGTCTATTTAATTGATGCAGAACATCTGGGAACTCAATATGATCGCCTGCAACTTGTTGATTTATGTGGAACCAAAACTGATGAATGTAAGTTGGGGTGGATGGGCATGATTGTTACCCAACCGGTGGTTACCTTTGTTAATGATACACCGATTGTAGTAATTCCTGCTTTTGTGGCTGATAAGACCCATCCAGCCGGATTGATCGCGCTAAAAATTGTCATGGAAAAGGGCCAGCCAAAATTCAAGCGCTTTTGGCAGTTTCCTGATCCTTCAAGTCCCAAGGCCTTAAAAACATTCAGAAGCCACCCCTCTTTGCCTGTCATCAACACACCAACTGAAAACGGTAATGCCGTAGTATGGATTATAGATATTAATACTAATGGTACAATTTATGGTGTCCGAATTAAAGATGGCGCATTGGTTGCCAAACAAACCTTGGCAGGAGCAGGACGCCCGCTTTCCTCGCCATTAATCTACGGCAATAAACTTTATGTAGCTTCGATAATGCCGGATACGAACAAAGCCATGATAGAGGCTTACCAAATTAACACTGCCCATCATTGATATTGCCCTATCAATTTCAAACACTTTACTGTCACAAAACTATCATAAAAATGTCATCATGCTTTAACAAAATGCAATCACAATAACTTTATTAAATCGTTATTGTGAGCTAACTGCCATGAATAAACCCATCATCAAAAGCGACCAGATCAATGCTACCACTATTATGTATGGCTCACTAACAATGGTTTTTTTTGGCTTGCTGGTATCTTGGGGTGTTGAACGCCTAATGAAAGAATTATTTCAGTTAGGCTAGCCTCCCTAAACCGCACAAGTCAGGTATGCCTGACACGGCGAAATTTATTTGCCGTTCATAAAACCCTGAAACCAATAACAGAATCGTCTGCCAGTTAATTTTATCCTCTTACTTATTCACGCCAACATCCTCAAAAACTCACCAAAATCAGGGCCCCATAGCCTATCCTTGCTGATTAATTCTCTTTAAAAAAACCTCTGTAGCTGTTTAGGACAGATATTGGTTGTATAATTAAAGGTAAACAGCTTATCTTGCTATGACATTCATTCTGTCTGATCATGATAAGATTTTTAATCAGCAAATATTATGAGTTAAATTATGGAATATGCTATAGAAACCGCGCCATTAGAAACATTACAATGTGATTGTCTTATTGTCGGTGTTTACCAGGACCTGCAACTCAGCGCATCTGCAAACTCAGTCAACGTTAATACTCAGGGACTGATTAACAAAATTCTTGCCCGTGGTGACATTAGCGGTAAAAATGGCGAAACCGTGTTAATAAATGCTATCCAGGATAGCTCTATTGAACGTATTTTGCTGGTCGGGCTGGGTGAAAACCAGGCCTTATCTGGCAAAAATTACAAAAAAGCACTGCTTGCCGCCATTAACAGTCTTAAAAAAACATCCATTAAATCAGTTGTCTGTAGCTTGGCAGATGCTGACGTTATTGATGCTGATCGACAATGGAAAACCCGCCAAATCATCGAAGTATTTAGCGATGCCATTTATCAATTTACTGCCTACAAATCGAATAAAGAAACGGACAGTAAAGTTGAGAAAATCTGCATTACCACGCCAGAAGCTGAACGTGGACTTGCCCAAGCCGGCCTGACTCAAGGGAAAGCTATTGCCGAAGGCGTCAATCTGACCAAACTGTTAAGTGATTTACCGGGTAATATCTGTACGCCAACCTACCTTGCCGAGCAAGCACTTGAGTTGGGCAAGCAATACCCCAGCCTTGATATTAGCATCCTTGAAGAAGCCGACATGGAAAAGTTGGGAATGGGCGCTTTATTATCGGTTTCACGCGGTAGCCGCCAACCCGCTAAAATGATTACGCTGGATTATCGCGGCGGTGAAAAGAACGGCAAGCCCATCGTGTTGATCGGCAAAGGCCTGACTTTTGATGCCGGTGGTATTTCCTTAAAACAAGCTCCCGGCATGGATGAGATGAAATATGATATGTGCGGTGGTGCAACGGTTCTTGGAACGTTGCTGGCTGCAGCACAAATGCAGTTGCCACTGAATATTATCGGCCTGATTGCTTCCTCGGAAAATATGCCCGATGGTGACGCCAATAAACCTGGAGATATTTTAACCAGTATGTCCGGAAAAACCATTGAAGTATTAAATACGGATGCTGAAGGCCGCCTGCTTCTTTGTGACGCCTTAACGTATGCAGAAAGATTTAACCCTGATGTCGTGATAGACATGGCAACGTTAACCGGTGCCTGCCTGGTGGCCTTGGGCCGTGTCCCCAGCGGCTTGCTTGGTAATAATGACGCTTTGTGTAATGACTTGTTGGCCGCCGGTGAAACGTCTACCGATAGCCTGTGGCGCTTGCCTTTGTGGGAAGAATATCAGGAGCAAATCAAATCCAATTTTGCCGATCTGGCTAATGTTGGCGGTAAAGATGCCGGTACTATTACTGCAGCCTGCTTCCTGTCACACTTTGCTGAAAACTTCCACTGGGCGCATCTCGATATTGCCGGTACAGCATGGCGCACTGGTCCTACCAAGGGTGCAACCGGTCGTCCGGTGCCGTTATTAAGCCAATACCTGATTAACCGGGCGCATGGCTGAAGTCAGCTTTTATATCCTGCCGTCACAATCGATACAGGAACGCGATGAGTTTGCCTGCAAACTCATCGAGAAGGCCTATCGTAACGGTTGTTTTTGTTATGTACTCACTGATAATACAGAACAAAGCCAAAAAATAGACGACCTGCTCTGGACTTTCAGGGCAGGCAGTTTTATTCCACACCAGATTTACACGGGCGAATTGCCATTTATCGCCAAGGATGGTGTGTATGCCGAAAGCTCGCAGGTAGCGAGCTCGGCCATTGAAAAAGTCATTTTGATTGGCTCACTTGATGTGCCTGAGCATTGGCAAAACACCGTTATTAACCTGTCTTCGCATTGCCCCGAACACTTCGACAAAATCGAACGCATTTTTGAGATACTGGATAATAGCGAAACCGCCAAAGAACTGGGTAGAAATCGCTACCGACACTATCAGCAGTCAGGTTTAACCATAACTACCCATAAGATTGGGCATTAATTGCGTGTAATCAGGGTCATGTAAACCGGCGAACCAACACCGTATCCTTTTGGTTACCATGCAATAAAACCAACCCAACCAAATACCTAATTTTTCACAAAAATAATAACGCATCCATGGAAAAAATATACGCTCCGCATTCAATTGAACAACGCTGGTATCAAACTTGGGAAGAAAAAGGCTACTTTGCCGCCAAATCGGAAGGTGAATCTTATTGCATCATGATCCCACCGCCTAATGTCACCGGCAGCTTACATATGGGTCATGCCTTTCAGGATACCATTATGGATGCCCTAACCCGCTATCACCGTATGAAAGGCTATAGCACCTTATGGCAACCGGGCACTGACCATGCGGGTATTGCTACGCAAATGGTGGTCGAACGGCTATGTAATACCGAAGGCCAAACCCGCCATGATTTGGGGCGCGAAAAATTTCTTGAAAAAGTCTGGCAATGGAAAGAAGAATCCGGCGGTACGATTACCCGTCAACTGCGGCGTATGGGCTCTTCCCTGGATTGGGACAGGGAACGTTTTACGATGGATGACGGTATGTCTGATGCCGTGCAAGCCGTATTTATACAACTTTATGAAGAAGGCCTGATTTATCGCGGCAAGCGTCTGGTCAACTGGGATCCTGTTTTGCATACCGCGGTATCTGATCTGGAAGTGCTTTCTGAAGAAGAAAACGGTTTTATGTGGCACCTGCGTTATCCTTTGTCTAATGGCCAAGGCCATTTGGTAGTTGCGACCACGCGCCCTGAAACCATGCTTGGTGATGCAGCAGTAGCGATACATCCCAATGATGACCGTTACAAACATTTACTGGGCGAATTTGTGGAACTGCCATTAACCGGTCGTCGCATTCCCATTATTGCCGATGACTATGTTGATCCTGAATTTGGTACAGGCTGTGTCAAAATTACGCCTGCCCATGACTTTAACGATTACGAAGTGTGGACACGTCATCGCCATACCTCAGCCATTCAGGATTTACCCCATGGCGGCCTGATTAATATTTTAACGGTTAATGCTGCAATACGCAGTAATGCCGAGGATGAAAATGAGCTGATCCCGCAAAAATATTGCGGCCTTGATCGTTTTGAAGCCCGTAAAGTCATGGTTGCTGATCTGGAAGCACTCGATTTGCTGGAAAAAATTGCTGACCATAAATTAATGGTGCCGCGCGGCGACCGTACCAACAGTGTTATCGAACCCTTATTAACGGATCAGTGGTACGTTAAGGTCGCGCCGTTGGCAGAACCTGCGATTGCTGCGGTTGAAAACGGCGATATCAAGTTTGTGCCGGACAACTGGAAAAATACCTATTTCGACTGGATGCGCAATATTCAGGACTGGTGTATTTCCCGGCAAATATGGTGGGGTCATCGTATCCCGGCCTGGTATGACGAACTGGGTAATATTTACGTTGGCAACTCTGAGCAGGACATTCGCGACAAACACAATCTATCAGCGGACTATGCACTCAGACAGGATGAAGATGTTCTGGATACCTGGTTTTCTTCCGCATTATGGCCTTTTTCTACCTTGGGCTGGCCGGAAAATACTGAGGAACTGGCCAAGCATTACCCAACCAGTGTTCTGGTAACGGGTTTTGACATTATTTTCTTCTGGGTAGCCAGGATGATTATGATGGGCCTGAAATTCCAGGGTGCGGTGCCGTTTAAAGAGGTTTATATCCATGGCTTGGTGCGTGATGCCGAAGGCCAAAAAATGTCCAAATCCAAAGGTAACGTACTCGACCCGATTGATATCATCGACGGTATAGAACTGGAAACTTTGGTAGCAAAACGCATTTCAGGCATGATGCAACCGCATTTAGCCAAAAAAATCGAACAAGATACACGTAAACATTTTCCGGATGGCATCCAATCTTACGGTACCGATGCCTTGCGCTTCACTTTTGCTTCTTTGGCATCTACGGGACGGGATATTCGTTTTGATCTTGCCAGAACCGAAGGTTATCGCAATTTTTGCAATAAACTCTGGAATGCTGCACGTTTCGTATTGATGAACACCGAAGAACAGGATAACGGTTTATCTGATGCACCGTGCACCTACACACAAGTTGATCGCTGGATTATTTCCAGACTGGATCAAGTAACAGCGACTACCAGCAACGCGATTGATAATTATCGTTTTGACCTGGCGGCACAAGCGATTTATGAATTTACCTGGAATGAATATTGCGACTGGTATCTGGAACTGGCAAAAATATCGCTGCAATCCGATGATGCAGCTCTTCAACGCGGTACCCGCAAAACGCTGTTGACCGTTTTAGAGTCTATCTTACGCTTGGCACATCCCATCATGCCATTTATCACTGAAGAAATCTGGCAACGTGTAGCACCGTTAGCAGGGATTATCGCCAGTGATGGTGTGTATGCCGCAAGCCACTCGGGAACTGGCGCAGCGAACGCTGAATCCATCATGCTGCAACCTTATCCAATCGCTGATGGAGCACGGATTGATAACAATGCGGTCGCTGAAATCAATTGGGTTATGAACTTTATTTTAGGTGTGCGCCGTATTCGTGGTGAAATGAACATTGCCCCTGGTAAGCCTTTACCGGTATTACTACAAGATGGCTCAGTGACTGACCAGGATTACTTAACGAATAGCTCGGCTTATTTAAAAAGACTGGGCCGCTTGGAGTCTATTACCTGGCTAAATAGCGATGACGCAACGCCTGAATCGGCGATTGCCTTGGTTGGTGAATTGAAAATTCTGATCCCTATGGCAGGCCTTATAGATAAAGAGGCTGAACTGGCACGATTGGAAAAAGAAATACAAAAGATTAAAAATGATCTGCCGAGAATTGAAGGCAAGTTAAGCAACCCCACCTTTATTGATAAAGCGCCACCTGAAGTTATTGACAAAGAAAAAACCAAGCTGGCGGATTTACTGTCAAATCTAAACAACCTTGAACAACAACAAACCAAGATTCAGTTGCTATAAAATAGCAACAGTTTGGGTTAACAAGTCGTTCGGGACGCTACAGGTAACCAGAAAGTATTCCCGCTCCACGCTGAAAAAGCAGTGATTTATTGACGCTGCTTTGAGAATAAAATGCCCCGTCAGGAAACTAACGGGGCATTTTTTTTGGATTCTGTGACCAAATTATATTCGATCAGCTTGACATGATAAACTACGAAGGAAAAAAATCGACCAAAAATAGTCAAGGGATTTTAGCCTTTACCTCGAGTCCGGGTCCGGGTCGGTGATTTATCCTTTGTCGTTTCCATGGTTTCAAAACGTTTTTCAATAAACTGTATAATCAATTCGGCAATATCTTTTTCACTGGCCGCTTCAATACCTTTTAAACCGGGTGATGAGTTAACTTCCATAATAACCGGACCATGATTTGAACGCAGCAAATCAACACCACAGACATTCAATCCCATTATTTTTGCTGCACGCACTGCGGTTGAGCGCTCTTCAGGTGTCAAACGTATCAGGGCTGCCGAGCCACCACGATGCAAATTTGAACGAAACTCACCATCCAAAGCTTGCCTCTTCATGGCTGCGACGACTTTATCGCCAACCACAAAACAGCGTATATCACTGCCACCCGCTTCTTTAATAAACTCCTGAACCATAATATTGGCATTCAGGCCCATAAAAGCTTGAATAACACTTTCAGCGGCATTATGGGTTTCTGCCAATACCACGCCAATACCTTGAGTACCTTGCAACAGTTTAATCACTAATGGGGCGCCACCGACTTGAGAAATTAAATCTTCAATATCATCCGGGTTATTGGCAAAACCGGTTACTGGCAGACCGATACCTTTTCTGGCGAGTAACTGAACCGAGCGTAATTTATCTCTTGAACGTGAGATGGCTACCGACTCATTTAGAGGAAAAACATTCATCATTTCAAATTGCCTGAGTACTGCAGTACCGTAAAATGTCACTGAAGCACCAATTCTTGGAATAACAGCATCAAATCCGGTTAAATCTTCTCCCCGATAATGGATGGATGGATTATGCGAGGTAATATTCATATAGCAACGCAAAACATCCAAAACCCGTACCTCATGTCCGCGTGCTTGCGCTGCTTCAACCAATCGAGCGGTTGAATAGAGTTTAGCGTTACGGGATAAAATAGCAATTTTCATAGTTTCTCTAATTAGCACTTAAGATAGTGCTATATTTTGGCATGAAATATGGCAACAAACCTAAAAATTTACCTGATCAGTAGTAAAGACAATGGGTTTATAAAGGAATACAGAGACATAGACGTCTTACAATTTGACGTAGCTAGCGATAGACAATCGTTATTATCAGGAAAAGTACGTAAGTGGGCGAGCACTCTATCCAATTTGATTGCAAACAAGTAACTTACTCGCCAGATATAAAAAGCATTAATTTTGAACAACTGGATTATCAATAAAAAAGCGAGTCGGGATCAAGCCGAAATAATGTTCCGGCTTGGTCCCGACTCGCTTGGATAATTTTTCGGATAGCAGGCTTGCCCTGCCTTGCCAGGAGTCTAGCCTAGACGAAACGCTTGCGAAATGCGCTAAAACTCATACCTACCAAACCGCTGATAAAAATCAGCAAGGCAGGAGGTAATGGCACGGCGCTAATAGTAAAGTTGCTACTAACGTTTATTGCTGACCGATCTTGGTTTAAAAAAGTTAAACCTTGATTAAAATCCGATAACTCAGAATCAACAAAAATTGAGACATTACCTGCTGCCAGTGCTTGAAAATGCAAACTTGCCAGGGTTAATGTTTGTCCCACAACTACGTCATTAGTGATAGCGTCATATACCCAACCAGCGGCATTCAGACCATAATTCACTGAATTATCTTCAAACAGCGGATTGATAGTGCTACCGGTAAATGCAAGCAGACCGTTAGTTGAATAGAGGGCATTCAAACCAAAAGCCAGCAGAGAATCGGTTAAGTCATTGGCGAACAGATCATGTACGATAACATCGACATCAAAAGAATCACCGACCTGAACTTGGTTGCTTGCAGTATCCAGAGAAAACGAAATAATGGCGGCATGGCTTGGGGCGATGCTTAAAAGAAACACGGTAACCAGTGTTAAAATTTGAATTAGATTTTTCATGATTTTTATCCAAAATAGGGTTGAGGCTTGTCACCGGAAAGCGACCTGACTTTCCGGTGATGGGCGTTTATTTAACAGCCTTTAAACTGCTGTTATAATTGTTGTAATAGCCATACCAGATTCGATAATCGGCAGCGGATATGCAGCCGATTTTGTCATAGTTGGCTTCCTGGTTAAATCCAAACTGACCGGGACATTTACCAGCCTGCGCTCTTACCAAGCTGGCGTCGTTTGCATCGACATCACCATCGTTATCAAGATCGCCGGGTACAAACAGCTTGATCAACAAAGGATCGTGATCAGATGACCGATAAGCATTTGCCGCATAAAAGCTGCTGATTTGCGCACCGCTTTTAAACTCGGTGTTGTAATCTAGCGCAATCGGTTCATCGGCATTAATGTGCCATTCAGTGATGCCTTTAACTTGCGACGTTAATGCCGCATTGGCCAACGCATGATCAAGGTAACCGGAGGCACCGTCAAATACATAGCTGTAGGCGCTATTGTTACCGATAAATTTTTCTACCAGATTTTGATAGCCGGCATTACGCAATGCAGTGATCGGATCTTCCTTGGCATAAGCATTCAGATCGCCGACAATCAAGGCGTTATCAGAGCCACTATGAGTAGGATCAGCCGATAGCCAAGCTGCTAGTGCTTCAGCTGCATCTGTACGAGTGAGATTGCAATTACCTTGACCATCGCCGGTATCAGGATCGTTAAGATCAAGACAAGCTGAGCCTTTGGATTTAAGGTGATTAACCGCTATAGTCAGCATTTTATTGGATGCTTTGTCCAAAAAGGTCTGTGCCAAAGCGGGACGATTTTTGGTATCGACAAATAACTGATTAACAGAAGAATCCAGAATCGCCACAGAGCCGACTACACTGGCTTTAGCGGGCTTGTAGATGATACCGACGCTAATTTCGTCAGTACCGATTTTACTAACACCAGGGTTAATAAAAGCATAACTTCCGGCTCCGGCCAACTGGTTAAGACCGTTAACCAAATCAGCAATGGCGCTATTGCTACCATAACCATCATTTTCGATTTCCATCAAACCGATGATGTCAGCATTGAGGGCATGGATAGCTGGAATGATTTTATTGCGCTGCCGAGTAAATTCAATAGTTGTAGTGGCGCCACGTGCTGTCGGAAACCCGCCACCAAGACCATTGCCATTGAAGTAGTTAAGTACATTGAAAGCAGAGATACTTAAAGAACCCGGTGTTAATAAGCCCGGTGTTGTCGTGCGATTATTATCCGCCACGAAGGTCAGTGGCTGTGTAGGCAACAGACGATAAACGCTGTAATCATAGGCCAGAATGCCGGTAGCACTCATTACCGTATTGCCGCTACGCAAAGTATTGGCTGCGCTTAAGCCAGTCGGCTCAGGATAAATTACCGGATCCGGATTTTGAGTGCTGGAACCGTCGTCAACCAGTATCTGCTTAAGCAGGTTTTGCGCAGCAACATCAATAGCTGTCTGACCGGGAGCGGCAATTTGGGTTGGCGTCATTAAACGGCCGCCGGTCGACAACAATAATTCGCCATAGCGCGCCAAGGTGTAATTTTCGGTAACCGTTAATACTTGTGGTAAATTGATCAGCATACCTTCCCGCCATTCCGGATTATTGCTGAGGTTTTCAAACGGTAGAGTGACACTGACTGCCGTTGGCAAAGTATTGCCGGTTGAGCAGACATTGACTGAGCTGACAGTTTCCAGACGAGTCATACTGAAGGTTTCGGTAACGGTACCTACGACATGCACTCTGTCACCGACATTAACCGGGCTGTTGGAAGTGATGAACAAGCCTTCAGATGTCGCAGCATTTCCATCGCCTTCATTATCAGTTTGTTGTACAAAAAAGCCGTTCAACTTGGCACTGTCCTGAAAATCGCCGCTGACTACCGCTTCAACATGCGCAATGGAGCCAATTAATGGACTTGCACTACCACTGCCTTGGATGGCACTAATTAAAGTCGCACCCTGACCACATTGAGAAACTGGAGGAGGAGTAGTGCCTCCGCCATTCCCGCCATTAAAGCTTTGACCAGTATTGACAGCGGCAAATGAACTGGCAGAAGCCGAATTCCAGACAAAATCTTCATAGTTGGTGCCGTTGCCTTTTAATTGCAACGATTGACCGACTGGTGCAGAGGTTTCATTCACTCCAATGTTGACTCCGCTCATACCAGCCGCAGCGCCACCAACGGCAACAAAGGTACCTTCATAACTTAAAAACTGCACTACCGTAGTGCCATTTACCAGGGCGATAGCATCTGGTGAGCCGTTTTGTATGCCGTCAGTTGGATAATTAAAGCTCAGCGTACCAAAGCCATTACCAGATTGATCAGTAATCAAACCACTGAGGGCTTTTGTATTGTATACGGCGCCGCCGTTGCCATTATAAAGTACGAGCGACCATCCGCTAAGATTGGTACCTGCCGGGCCGGAAATTTCGATAGCTTCGCCGCTGTCAGTACCGGCATTATCATAGTGAATTTCGTTGATAAAAACCGGGGTAACTGCCTGAGCATTGCCGATAAAGCCGATGGCCCCCACAGCTACCAGTAGTGGATAGCGACTTAAACTTTTTGCGATCATTGTCGTAGTTTCTCTTTGCATTAAAATCGGTTAACAGGCTCTAAGCCCATGGCTTGACTCACAGAAAAAACATTACCAATGACCAGGTAACGCCCACCGAGTGACACTTAACTATCCAACTCCCTTAAATTCTGCAAGCTCGTAAATACTACAAGTTAATTATTTACAAGCCGTTAAGAAACCATGACAGTTTGCGAACAATACGGTGACATGTAATACGAGAAGCTTACATAAATTTATGACGATCAGCTAAAAACCAAAAGCGCTAGTTGCTACAGTTTGGTGAGTTGATAACCTGTTCAGGTGCACACAGCAATATCCTCATACAAAGTACATATGTATTACATTTCATTAAATCGTCTTGAAATGATAATAACGTCATCACAAAAACTCTTCATTATTAGCTCGCTATTTACCAATGCAAAGTACGTGCATTATTTGTCTTTTACCAAACTTAGCACCAATCACTTTTCTTACTGGAAGTAATCTTAATGAACAAAAATAAACTATTTATCGCCGCAGTTTTAATGTCGACACTGTGTGGCCAAGCTGAAGCCGCCTCACTGGTTGCCGATGGCACATGGAACGAATTTGACGTAAGTAAAATGTTGTCAAATTCTGGAAATCTTGAGTGGATAGACTATGAAAGTAATGACGCATTAAGCTTTGATTTTACCTTAACCGGATCAGCCTATTTGAAAGTTGTTGATGGCGGCTTTGCCGGAGATCGTTATAACGTTTACGATAATGGAAATTTGCTGGGGCAAACCTCGGTTGCTGTTAATACTTACCCGGACAGTATAGGCCATGATTTTGATGCAGCGTCTGCTGATTCTAATTTTAGTTACGGTAGCTTTTTGTTAGGCGCCGGCACCCATAGCATCACCGGTCTTCTAAGTCAGTCCGCTTTGGATGATTCAAGCATTGAGCTTAACTCCACATTTGGTGCGGTCAGCCTGACAGCTGTTCCATTGCCTGCCGCTGCCTGGTTGTATTTAACCGGTACTGCACTGATGAGCTTTGTCGCTCGTCGTCGTAAAACTACTCTTTAGGACTGTAACCTATGAAATTGAACAAACTTGCAATAGCTATCGCACTCAGTTTAACTGCGATGAATTGTGCCAATGCAGTTCCCAATAACACCACAACCATCAAAATCATTGCCTTCAATGACTTTCACGGACAAATGGAATCACCGGGTACGCTTCGCCAAACGCCTATCAGTTCAGCAGCATCAAATGTCGCTGTAGGTGGCGTAGATTGGATGGCAGGATATATTGCCAAGCTAAAGAGTCAAAATCCTAATACGGTAGTGGTTTCAGCGGGTGACATCATCGGTGCAACACCGCTCATTTCTGCGCTATTCCATGATGAAGGCACCATTGAAACCATGAACCGTCTAGGATTGGATTTTAATTCAGTCGGTAATCATGAGTTTGACGAAGGCAAAGCTGAACTAAAACGCATGCAAACCGGTGGTTGCCATCCTACTGATTTGAACTCTTGCCGTGGTGTTGACGTTGGCACGCCTGTACCTTTTGAAGGTGCCAAGTTTAAATTTCTAGCTGCCAACGTCGTGGAAACGGCTACCGGTAAAACGATTTTTCCGTCTTATGCAATTAAAGTGGTTGGCGGTATTCGCGTAGGCTTTATCGGCATGACTTTAAAAGAAACACCAACCATTGTTACGCCAAGCGGCGTGGCTGGACTGGAGTTTAAGGATGAAGCTGCAACAGTCAATGCATTGATACCCCAACTGCGTGCACGTGGCGTTGAATCCATCGTAGTGCTGATACATCAAGGTGGAGTTGTCCCGACTACACAAAGCTTTTCAACGATCAATCTGTGCGATGGCGGTCTGAACAACTCCCCTATCAAAACTATCGTTAATCAATTGGATGATGAAGTTGATTTAGTCGTCTCAGGCCACACTCATCAAGCCTATAATTGCCAAATCGCCAACCGGGATGGCCGCATGATCTCGGTCAGCAGTGCAAGCGCTCAAGGCAAAGTATTAACCGATATTAACCTGACTGTTAATAAAGCCACCGGTGAAGTCAGTGCCGTTTCGGCAAATAATATCGTCGTTGATCGCACTAATGCAACCGTAACACCAAATGCTGCGATTAAAACCATTGTTAATAATTACAAAACTATCTCGACTCCTATAGCCAATCGTGTGATCGGCACAGTAAGTGCGACGATTACCAAAACAGTCAACAGTGCTGGTGAATCAGCATTAGGCGATGTGATTGCCGATGCGCAGTTATTAGAAACCCAAGGTGTCGGCTTTGGCGAAACTGTAGTTTCTTTCATGAATCCTGGCGGTATTCGCGCAGATATAAGCTATGCAAACAGCGCAGCAGGCGAAGGTGACGGTAACGTAACTTACAGTGAAGTATTTACCGTGCAACCTTTTGGCAATACGCTTGTTTCTGTGACATTAACGGGTGATCAAATTCACACGTTGCTGGAACAACAGTTCACCGGTTGTACTGTAGGTTATCCAGCCAGTGCACCAGTTGGCGGCCAACCTTTTAACCGTATCCTGCAAGTTTCAACCGGCTTTAGCTATGAATGGAAAGAAAAGGGCACGGCTTGTGATAACGTCGATCCAGCCAGTATTCAAATCAACGGTATCATGGTTGATCCTGCCGCAAACTATCGCGTTTCGATTAATAACTTTATGGCCGACGGCGGCGATCAGCTTTATGTACTCATACAAGGGACAAACCGTCTCGGTGGGGCACTCGATTTAGATGCACTTGAATATTATTTTAGTTCTAATAGTCTGATAGCACCTGGATTGAAAAATCGCATTACCTTATTACCATAACCTTACCTAAGATAAATTTTTATCTTTAAAAAGCTTGGTTGGCTCCATGAGAGCCGGCCAGGCTTTTTTTGTGCTGGCAACAAAGCCTTTTACGTAAAGGCTTGTGTCACATTCCAACCATAGAACCATGATTTAATTAAGTCCGTTAAGCGTGCATAAAATAAAGTCACTTAATCAACTTCGGACGCTATAACGACTCAGAGGATGAATCGGTATTAAGCCATAACAAAAACAGCTCGTAACCAAGCGCCAAAATAACCGCACCAATAAACAGGCCGATAACGCCCGAACTGAGAAGACCGCCAATTGCGCCGATAAAAATAACTGCCAACGGTGTCTTAACGCCTCGACCCAGCAGGATTGGTTTAAGAATATTATCTATTAAACTAAGAGGAATGGCCCAGACCAAAAAAGCTACAGCAGTAAACGTATCAGCGTTGTAAAACAGGTAAATAATTACCGGGATCAAGATCGGAGCAGTACCAATCTGGGCTATAGAAAAAATCAGACAAAGCAGAGCCCAAAGACCTGCAGCTGGCAGACCCACAACCATAAAACTGATCCCTGCAAGTAAACTTTGAATGACTGCAACGCCTAAAATACCGTTAGCCACACTGCGTACCGTCGCTTCTGCCAAGTCGGCAAGATCAGCACCTTTTTCATCAGCAAGCCGATAAGTAATAGCACGAGCGACTCGATTACTGCCACTGGAATTAGCCAATAATACGCCGGCAATAATGATGGCAACTATAAAATGTAAAATGGCAAGACCCGCACCGGTTGCCGCTGATAATAGCCAGCTACCGATAACTTTAAATGCCGGTGTGAGTTGTTGCAAAGCATTATCGATGTTTTGTGAGGCCAGCAACCAAAACTTGGCTAGCGGTTTACCGATAATCATTATGTTGCCAAGATTTTCGGGCGGCGGTGGAATTGACAGCGAGCCATCTTTTATTTTCTCTGCCAACATTTTTATCCCGTCAATCAGCGTATCAGTCAGCAGTACGGTAGGGACTATTAATATTATCAGGAAGATGAAAGTAAAGACCGTAGCCGCAAGTTTGTGCCTTTCACCGAGAATTGTTCGCAGTCGACTGTAAAGTGGATGAGCCGCAATGGCAATAATAATCCCCCAGATTATCGGCGCGATAAAAGGCTCAACGATCTTGAAACACCAGACCGTAATGATGAGCAACAGAGCTATTCGGATAGTCGCTTCAAGTGATTTGTGGATAAAAACCCGGTCGCTTGGGGAAAGATTGGAATCATTCATAATGAGTTTCTTAGGTAAATTATAATTTCAGGAAGGTAAATGCTCTTGCAAACGTACTTATATATATTTTACTTAGGGGTTACCGTTTTTCTATGTTGTTAGCGATTTTTGAAGACAGATTACAAAACAACCTTCCATTAAACAATAGCTAACTCCTCATAGTCATTATTATCTTCCGGTAGAATATCATCGTGAAAGTTTTCTACCTGCTCAGCAACTTCCCTGGAATCTTCAAATTTTGCAATATGGTAGACAGCCTCGCCTTCATGCACCAGAGGTATTTCACTACGACCTATAATAATGCCGCTAAATGGTGAGATAACTTCGATCTCAAGACTGGAAACCGGATCGCTAATCATACCCAACAAATCATTCTTTGCGACTCGACAGCCCAATGATTTCAGGGTACGAAAAATACCGCTACCGGGTGCCCTTATCCAGCTACTGGAACGAGCGATATAGGGTTCTTTGGCAGTAGCAATTTTACGATTTTTTCTGCCGGCAATCATGCCCAAATGACGCATCACATTTAGAATTCCCCTTACGCCGGCACGGATTGATACTTCATCGAAACGCAAAGCTTCACCCGCTTCATACAGCAACATGGGAATGCCTAGCTCAGCTGCTGATTCTCTTAATGAGCCATCACGCAGATTGGCATTAATCAAGACGGGAACATTAAACGCCTTGGCCAAGGACAATGTTGTTTCATCATCCAGATTGGCACGTATTTGCGGCAAGTTGCTACGATGAATGGCACCCGTATGTAAATCAATACCATGTGTGCTGTTTGCCACAATTTCACTCATAAACAGATCCGCTATTCGTGAGGCCAGTGCTCCGGATTTGGAGCCAGGGAAAGAACGGTTCAAATCTCGCCGATCCGGCAAATATCGCGAATGATGAATAATGCCATAAACATTCACCATGGGGATCGCGATTAATGTTCCGGTTATGCGTTTTAAGGCGAGGGCTTTTAAAAGACGACGAATAATTTCGACACCATTTAGCTCATCGCCGTGTATTGCCGCACAAATAAATAATCGGGGACCGGATTTTTTGCCATGGATAATGTGCACCGGCATAGTCATCGGTGTATGCGTGTACAACGGCGGCAAGGGTAAATCAATAAAAACACTGGTATCAGGTAAAACGATTTGGCCGCTAATAGTCAAGATCTGTTGCATATAATGAATATTTATCGCAACTATGGCGATGGATTGTTAATTAATAAGGCGATATCCAAGAATGAATATACCCAAGTGGTGCAGGATTTTTGTTTATTTTCAAGGCGGAAAAATAGGCGCGTAGCTGGCTACGTAACTATTTTGACAACGCAGAAAATAAAAAAAAGACCAGCGAATTGGGTCTATTTTTCTCAGGAAATCGCCTAAGTACGCCTTAACTTACCAGCTTTTGTTACGGTCATAATTATTTTTTGTGTTTTAGGACTTGAGCGGCATATACCAAAGCGGCAATACCAGTACGAATTGTACCTATATCAACACCTTTGATTAATTCCCGTAATTTTGTCATTTGCTCTCTGATTATTAATTCCTCGGACTCCGTTATTTGAGTGTAATAAATATTCAATGAGAGTTCGATTTCAGAAGCAAGGACTTCGGCGTGGTTACGCACGTCCGCAAGTTCGCGCAGTCTGTGTGTTGCCTCGGCATAATCCTCGGCACGTTTTATCATACGGCTAATTTCATTCTCACCAAGGCTGGTGCTACCTTCGATTCTTATCTGCTGCTCGTTACCGGAGACGATATCTTCGGCCATTACAGTGATGATTCCATTGGCATCAATATCGAAGGTAACATCAATCTCAAGCAAACCACGCCGCACTGGTGGCAAGTCAACAAGCACGAACGTACCTAACGATTTATTAAAGGCAGCCATCTCCGACTCACCTTGGAGAACGTGAATTTCTACCGAGTCCTGATTATCCTCGGCCGTTGTAAATGTTTGTGTTTTACGCGTTGGAATACTGGTATTTCGCTCAATCAGTTTCGTGAAGACACCACCCTTGGTCTCTATCCCCAACGAAAGCGAAGTGACATCAAGTAACAGAACATTGGTAATTTCCCCACAGAGAACCCCAGCCTGAATTGCCGCACCAATAGCAACGACCTCATCGGGATTAATGTCCTGGTGCGGCTCTTTACCGATCAACGCCCTAACTTTGTCCTGAATAGCCGGCATACGGGTCATGCCACCAACAAGTACGACGTGATCAATCGCCTCGGCGTTAATGTTTGCATCAGCGAGGGCCTGCATAACCGGCCTTACAATACGGGCGATCAGGGCTGCGCTTAGTTCGTTTAACTGGGCACGGGTAAGTTCGAAGTTAAGGTGCTTTGGGCCTGCTGCTGTAGTTGAAATGGACGGCAGATTAATATGCGTCACCAGCACCGTTGAGAGTTCAATTCTGGCTTTCTCTGCAGCAGCATAAAGGCGCAACATGGCAAGCGGATCTTTGGCCAAATCACATGCTTGCTCACGATTAAACTTGTCAAGTAACCAATCAACGATAGCTTTATCAAAGTTATCGCCACCCAAATGGTTATCACCGCTGGTAGCCTTAACCTTGAACAGGCCGGCATCAAGCTCAAGGATTGAAACATCAAAAGTACCGCCACCGAGATCAAAGACAAGAATCATCTGGTTAGCTGTTTTATCCAGTCCGTAGGCGAGCGAAGCGGCAGTCGGCTCGTTAATAACGCGCAGCACATTAAGCCCGGCGATTCTTCCGGCATCCCGGGTGGCTTTGCGCTGTGCATCATTAAAATAAGCAGGGACAGTAATGACAGCCTCATTCACGCAATCACCCAAATAAGTCTCGGCATCAGTTTTCAATTTCTGCAGGATCATTGCACTGATCTCTTGAGGTGCGTACGTTATCCCTTTAACAGTAACGATAACATCACCGCCATCAGCTTTTCCGACAGGATAGGCAACAATGGCAATTTCCTCGGCGACCTCATCCCACTGGCGACCCATAAAGCGTTTTATTGAAGTGATGGTGTCCTTTGGGTTATCGGCATGCTGTTGCTTGGCAGATAAGCCTACCAGCCGTTGCCCGTCTTGTGTGAAAGCAACCACGGACGGCGTCGTCCGCTCGCCCTCTGCGTTCGGAATAATGAGTGGCTTTCCGCAAACAAGCACAGCCATGCAACTATTCGTAGTTCCAAGATCAATGCCGATTGCCTTATTCATACAGCGGACTCAGATTTATTGATGCGAGCCAACACCGCGCCCTTGTTATCAACAATAAAAGATTTCTCGACGGCCTCCTTGTTAAAAGAGTATTCATTAAACTTTAATGGCTCCCCAAATTTTGGCAAACTATGACAATACGCGCTAACAATTTCGTAGGCTTCAACGATGTCTTTGGTACGTTGCGCAGCTTTTGTGTCATCAGGATTTCTATCTGGATGATTAGCCAAAAGCAACTGTCGATAAGCCGATTTTATACTCTCCCAGGAAGCCTGCTCGGGTAACTGCAATAGCTTTCGTGACTTGTCTACCATCAAAAAATTACCTTGATTCAACTCGATATTAACAAAACTATACACTGGCAAGGGTCCTATATAACGAAAAGTTAAATAATCTTCAAGCTCAGTCGCTATAGCGTCAACAGAATCGTCAAATAATGACTCCTGCTTTTTTTCAACCAGATAACTTCTGTTAAAAATCATTGCCTCTGTTTTGAGTGGTGCATCCAGATAGTCTTTTGATAGCGGTGATAACGTGCCATGGATATCCGCAACCAACTTACGCTTTTTCACCTCAGCTGCTTCAAAAAGCAGCTTGCCAGTCTGTACCGCGTCTGTACCCGCCAAGTCAGGATTGCTTTTGACGATATCCTGAAGTATCTTTGGCAGCTCCCACGAGGCTTGAATTACCAGCTCCATCGTCCCTTGCAATCTGTCAAGGCAGCTTCTTAATTGAATATAAGCCTGCTCCAGAACCTTTTCAACCGCTTCATTACTGCTGGCTGTAAAACCGAATTTTAGTGGCAGCATTCCACCGCTGCCGATCTTTTCAAAGAGGAACGAATTGACCTGTTGATACTTTAGCAGATATGCCTTGTAACTTTCTTGTTGTTGTTCGGTTATTCCTTCAAGCGGCAAATCAGGAACGAGTTGGTCAATATCGATGGCGCTCACAACTGCGGCAATATCCCGGTAACAGACAACTTCAAGAGGTGCCGCATTAATTCCGCCCGCCTGGTATTGAGCCAAGTCCGGCATTTCTGAGCGATTATCGATTGTCGCATAAATAAAGCGCTTTAATTCCATACCTGTTACCTCACAACTAACGGATAAAAAATGCAATTATTCACGGCGGTTTTACCGCCATGCCCTAACCATTATAATTCCATGACCAAGCTCAGGAAATCCGATAAGCTTGCCTCCATTTTTGGAGCATGATGCGCTTGGGGCGAAACACTGTCAAACCGGGATTGGTTCAGATGACAAAATTGCCTTGATTTAAATGAGTTTGATAAAGTGCAACCTGTCTTGCTTTTGGTCGATACCAATATTGCAAAGAAATTTTCTGTCACGGAAATACTGGTATTATAGGGATTTATAGCCAACTAAAGCTCCAGATTTCTGTTCCTGAAATTGATCAATATCTCAAGGAGAAAAGATGAATAACCTAAATTATGATAGCAATTCAGAGACCGATAGACTCATTGTCGTCGCGACTCATCTTGGTGGTATTTTTTTTGGATTTTTACCATCGTTATTGGTCTATCTGGTCAAAAATGATGGCTGGATCAAAGAGAATGCAAAAAACGCACTCAACTGGCAACTAACAACACTTATTTATTACGGCATTAGCTGGATTCTGGTAGTGGTACTTATCGGACTATTTTTACCCTGGCTAATAGTGGTTTTAAATATGGTTTTTTGCTTGGTTGCGGCAGTTCGTTCGAGCAAAGGCGAGGCATATAGATACCCGCTGACCATTGAATTTATTAAATTTTGATGCTTAGCTGGTGCACCGGCAGGTGTCTGCATTGGTTGCAGAGTAGCGAACCTCGTTATATTTTTAAAACGGACTTAAATCAATGAAAATACCTACTCCCGACGAGCGCCATGCCCTATTGATTGCAAGACGCAATAAAAAAATGGCTCGTTCGCCTCATGCCTATATGCGTGGTAATACTGCCCAGTATTACGAATGGCTGCACAGTCAACGTGGTCATTCCTTGCCACATGGACCGGCTATTTGGATTTGTGGTGATTGCCATCTTGGTAATATTGGTCCGCTAGCCGATATTCATGGCAAGGTCGATGTACAAATACGCGACTTTGATCAGACGGTTATTGGTAATCCGGCACATGACCTTTTAAGGCTTGCCCTGTCATTGGCAACAGCAGCCCAAGGCTCAAACCTGCCAGGAGTAGTTACAGCACATATGCTTGAGCACATGATGGAAGGTTATGAACAAGCCCTCGGCACAGATGAGGAGCGAGTCTTTATCAAAAAACCTGATTTGGTAAAAATAGTTATGCGTGGCGCGGTCAAGCGCACTTGGAAAAAGCTTGCCAAGGAACGCACGGTCAATACACAATCAGAAATTCTGCAAGGGAAAAAATTCTGGCCACTATCCAAAGCCGAGAAAAATGGCATCAGGCAATTATTTGAAACCCCAAAAATATTAGCGTTGGTCACTAAATTAAAGTCGCGCGACAGTGATGCCAAGATTGAGGTATTGGATGCGGCTTACTGGGTAAAAGGTTGTAGCTCATTGGGCTTGATGCGCTATGCAGTTTTGGTCAGTGTTGATAGGGATGACTATTGCCTTATCGATATTAAAGAAGCCGTACATTCAGCCGCTCCGCGTTATCAACATGTCAGCATGCCTCGCCATAATGCAGTGCGTGTCGTTGAAGGAGTGAGTCAAATGTCGCCTGCTTTGGGTGAGCGTATCATTGCCCAACGTTTCCTGGATCATGGCGTATTTATTCGCGAACTGTTACCACAAGATCTTAAGCTCGATCTTGATCAAATGAGTATAAATGAAGCTATTTGTATGGCAAATTATCTTGCCTATGTTGTTGGTTGTGCACATGCCAGGCAAATGGATGACATTACCCGCAAAAGCTGGCGCCGTGAACTGAAGCTCAATCAAGGAAAGTCACGCAACACGCCGACCTGGTTATGGAAAAGTGTTGTGCAGTTAATGGCTAGTCACGAAGCCGGTTATTTGGATCATTGCCATAAATATGCTTTACCCTTGGATGATTGATAAATTCAGCTGCAGGCACTATAAAACCTGAGTTGTCATTTTGGGTTATGTTAGGTAACATAATTTACCTGCAAGCAAAATAATTTTATCTGCTGTTGTGCACAGGACTCACCGCACAAGTTACAGAAAATTTTCGATTATTTAAGATAATTTTTTATGGAAAACACCTTCAAAAATAATTTTTTCATTCATTTACTGCATTGTCAAAATAGTTACATGGCCAGCTACATGGCTATTTTATAGCTGTGAAGACAAATAAAAATCCTGTGCTACTTGGGCATATTTTTCCTGGATATCACCTAAATAATTGATCCAGATAAAACTAAAGAGACTATAAATTAGCTGTGACGACTTTATTCCCGATTCCTGAAAATCATCCGCAACGCTTTGTTCTTCACAATGAAGTTCACGCCAGAGCGCCTTTTATGCTCAATTTACCGGTTAGAGCCAGTCATCTTGCGTTATTACTGTCCAGTGATGAAAAGTTGCAGGAACGTCAGCACTTGATCATGCTCTGTGAAAGATTTGGTGTGGCTCCGCCCGAAAAAGAAGTGGATCATTTTAGTGCCAGCTTTAATTCTTTTCAGATACGCTGGGAACAACACGGCGAGTTTAGTACTTACAGTTTTTATGTACATGATACCCCTAAAGATCCTTTTATGGATTCTGCCTTAAAAAAAGTGCCAGTGGATTGGTTAGCGGCACTAACCGGACAAGTTATTGTTGCAGCACATGCAACCATTGTCTGTGCCGACGATATTAATTATGAAGAAAGTACGGATTTAGGTGCACTCTCGGTTTACTTTGCCGGAAACTCTATTATAGGCTCTAAAGTAACCGGTGAGGCAGCCTCAGTGTTTACAGATTTCCGGATACATATTGATGGATTTAGTCGTTTTTTAGTTATTAATAACGACTTAAGAGCCGAGCAGGCAGGACGCTTATTACAACGGTTATTTGAAATTGAAGTCTATCGGGTGATGGCATTACTGGCTTTTCCTATCGCTCGCAAACTTTATCCGGCCTTAAATAAGGCCGATCGCCAACTGTATACCATTACCAACGCAATGACCCTGCCTGATAATAATGATGCTGAATTATTGGATGAGTTAACCACTTTGGCTGCTGAAGTTGAAAACTATATATCCGGTAATCATTTTCGCTTTGCCGCTGCCAGCGCCTATTATCAATTAGTGGAACATCGCATTAATGATTTACGTGAGGTTAGAATTCAAGGTATTCAGACTTTGGGTGAATTTACCAAACGGCGACTGGAGCCGGCGATTAATACTTGCGAATCTGTTTCGCACCGTTTTACCCTGTTATCAGAACGTGTCAGTAACGCCAGCCAATTATTGCGAACAAAAGTTGATATTGTTATCGAGCGACAAAATCAGGGCTTACTCACGT
This sequence comes from Methylobacter sp. S3L5C, assembly GCF_022788635.1. Classification (NCBI taxonomy): domain Bacteria; kingdom Pseudomonadati; phylum Pseudomonadota; class Gammaproteobacteria; order Methylococcales; family Methylococcaceae; genus Methylobacter; species Methylobacter sp. S3L5C. The sequence goes on from NZ_CP076024.1 coordinate 3,967,716, forward strand.
CTATGGCTTTACGTGCAAAAATGCAATTGCGCATGCAGCAAATGGTTGAAGGTATATCGATAGTTGCCATTACTTACTATCTGGCCGGCCTGATTGGTAAAATAGCCGAAGCACTCAATATTCTTGGCTGGAAAGTCAACCCAGAGCTTATTGAAGGTATTTCTGTACCCTTTATTTTGATTGTTATTGGCATTAGCACTAAACGTATCCATAAAATTATTGCCAATACCACTGAATAATCCGCTTACAGGTTATCAACTTAACAAATTGATAATTGCCTTGGCAGTACCTGCTTTTGTTAACAATAAAAAACGCTTTTTCTTACAATACAGGAAGTGTCAGGGCAAAAACAAAAGCAATTATCACAAAAACAGTAAATAGTGCCTTTTTAGACAGTCCTGCTTTTATCCTATTGAATTCGTTCAGTAACTCTTGCTTTTTATCATCTGCAGCCAGTATCCGTTTGCAATAGCCACGAAACGAGTGCCTTTCTTCATTGGCTTCTTCTTCGGCAATAAGCTCTGCTATTGTCGGGTAAAAACTTCCGCATTCAGGACACCGAATATCAAAGCTCTCACGTTTATAGCCACACGCTAGACATTTATGCATTTCGTACTCCTAAAAATAAATTTCATAAAACCAAGGTGTGCATAGCAGACCCTAAAGGTAAGATAAAACTTATCATGATAAACATATACCCATTAGCGGGTTAACATACCATTATCGTCATTAAAAATCAGATCCTGTTGAAAAATATTTTTCGCAAAAAAAAATTTAATGTAGCGCTATGAGTTAAAAACTTATCAATAGCAATAGCATTATTTAAAGGATAGGGATTCATTTTTATCTCTATTAAAATAATTTGCTATCATGGTATCTGTTTTGCTAACTCTTACACTTCACATACAATCATTGTAGATACGGGTTTGGTAATATTGGTCAAGGCTCAATACCATTAATTTAAGAAAACAGACTACTTCTCTCAGGGAAGATAATCGGCATTAGAAAATTTAAAAATATCTCGCGTTTTACTTTATACCTTGTCTGCAGTTCAGTCTGAAAGTTAGGCATTTTAAATAATTTATAAGGAGTTCGTTATGCTGGAACAATACCGCAAACATGTTGAAGAACGCGCCACTGAAGGCGTTGTAGCCAAGCCGCTTGATGCAGAACAAATGGCTGCTTTGGTTGAGCTGATTAAAAATCCACCAGAAGGCGAAGAAGAGTTTATTTTAAATCTGTTGGCTAATCGGGTTCCTGCGGGTGTTGATGAAGCCGCTTATATTAAAGCAGGCTTTCTGGCGGCAATTGCCAAAGGTGAAGTTAGCTCACCTATTTTAACGGCTGCCGATGCAACAGAATTATTGGGTACCATGCTCGGTGGTTATAATATTACGCCTTTAATAGACTTGCTGGATGACCCTGAACTGGGAGCCATCGCCGTTAAAGGCTTGTCTCACACTTTACTAATATTTGATGCCTTTCATGATGTCCAGGAAAAAGCCGATGCAGGCAATGATTTTGCCAAGCAAGTCATTCAATCCTGGGCAGATGCACAATGGTTTACCAGCAAACCACGCGTACCCGAAAAAATGACAGTGACGGTTTTTAAAGTTACCGGTGAAACCAATACTGACGATTTATCGCCGGCCCCTGATGCCTGGTCAAGACCTGATATTCCTCTCCATGCCAAAGCCATGCTAAAAATGCCGAGAGAAGGTATTAATAATGCGGAGCTTCAAATCGAAGTATTGCATGAGAAAGGCTTTCCAGTGGCTTATGTAGGCGATGTAGTGGGCACAGGATCATCGCGCAAATCAGCAACTAATTCGGTATTATGGTACATCGGTAATGATATTCCTTTTATTCCCAATAAACGCGATGGTGGTGTTTGTATCGGTAATAAAATCGCTCCCATTTTCTTCAATACCATGGAAGATTCAGGCGCCTTACCCTTTGAATGTGATGTTACCAGTATGTCCATGGGCGATGTTATCGATATTTATGTCTATGAGGGCGTTATTAAACGTCATGATAGCGATGAAGTTATTTGTACCTTTGCCTTAAAAACCGATGTTATTCTCGATGAGGTTCGTGCCGGAGGACGTATTCCGTTAATTATCGGACGCGGCTTGACTGACCGTGCCCGAAAAGCCTTAGGATTAGAAACCTCTACCGTATTTCTACGTCCGGTTGACAAAAAAGACAGTGGTAAAGGTTACACCTTAGCCCAGAAAATAGTGGGTAAAGCTTGTGGTGTACCTGGCGTTCGTCCGCATACTTACTGTGAACCACGCATGACCACGGTGGGCTCACAGGATACAACCGGCCCGATGACCCGCGATGAATTGAAGGATCTGGCCTGTTTGGGCTTTTCAGCGGATCTGGTATTGCAATCGTTTTGTCACACGGCGGCCTATCCCAAGCCGGTTGATGTGGTTATGCAACATACTCTGCCCGACTTTATAATGAATCGTGGCGGCGTGTCGTTGCGTCCTGGCGACGGCATTATTCATTCCTGGTTAAACCGCATGTTATTGCCGGATACCGTCGGTACAGGCGGAGATTCGCATACCCGCTTCCCGATCGGTATTTCTTTTCCTGCCGGTTCAGGTTTAGTCGCTTTCGCAGCGGCTACAGGCGTTATTCCACTAGACATGCCGGAATCAGTACTGGTCCGTTTTAAAGGTGAAATGCAGCCAGGTATTACACTACGTGATATGGTTAATGCCATCCCTTATGCGGCGATACAACGCGGCTTACTGACCATTGATAAAAAAGGTAAGGAAAATGTCTTTTCGGGACGAATTCTGGAAATCGAAGGTTTGCCCAATTTAAAGGTAGAGCAGGCGTTTGAATTATCCGATGCCTCAGCTGAACGCTCGGCGGGTGGCTGTACAATTCGTTTAAGTGAAGCACCGATACGTGAATATCTTAATTCCAATATCGCGCTACTAAAATGGATGATTACTGAAGGTTATGGCGATGTCCGTACCCTTGAACGTCGCATCAAAAGTATGGAAGAATGGCTGGCTAATCCGGTATTACTGGAGCCTGATGCGGATACTGAATACTTTGAAATCATCGAAATTGATATGAGCGAGATCAAGGAACCGCTACTGGCATGCCCTAATGATCCGGATGATGTAAAAACCCTCTCCGCTGTCGCCGGTACCAAAATTGATGAAGTTTTCCTGGGCTCTTGTATGACTAATGTGGGTCATTTTCGTGCTGCCGGTAAGTTACTTGAAAAACATGACGGTGAATTACCAACGCGGTTGTGGGTTGCTCCTCCCACCAAAATGGATCAAACCCAGTTAACCGAAGAAGGTTATTACAGCACTTTTGGTAAAGCCGGCGCCAGAATGGAAATGCCGGGGTGCTCATTATGTATGGGTAATCAAGCACGAGTAGCTGAAAATTCCACCGTGGTGTCTACATCAACACGAAATTTCCCTAATCGCTTGGGGAATGGTGCCAATGTTTATCTGTCATCTGCCGAACTGGCAGCAGTGTGTTCAATTTTGGGAAAAATTCCCACTTTTGAAGAATATATGCACTACGCCGAACAGATCAGCGAAACCGCTGAAGATACTTATCGATATCTTAATTTTAATCAGATGGCTGCTTATCAACAAAAAGCCGAGGTCTAAAAGACTTAAAGGGATAATAAGCTTGAGCTTAACCGTCCAGAAGGATTGACGGTTAAGCCATTCGTGTAAACTTTATTGACCAAAGAAAAGCTTAACCTTTACAACCCTGTTTACTTTCAGAATGGCTCTATAAAATTAATTGCTAACTGAAGATGCTATTAATAAAAATTGAAATATGTTCTATTTCTTCAGTGCAAACTGAGTGAGCCATCACGTAATCATGCCATTCAATATTATATTCCAAGGCATGCAGTGTATTGAATACGGCTTTACTTGATTCTATAGCCACCACTGTATCCAGTATGCCATGCGCCATAAACACCGGCATAGACTTGTTGACTGTTGGCAGTTCGATTTTTAATTTTTCAAGGGTAGGTAAATAAGCCGAAAGTGTAACAACTCCAGCCAGCTTATGTGGAAAATTTAGCCCGGTATGCAACGCAATCACCCCGCCTTGAGAAAATCCAGCCAATAAAATATGCTCTGAAGGAATGCCTTTAGCCATTTCTTGATCAATCAATTGTGTCAGTAGTTTTTCTGATTGGTAAATCCCCGCCAGATCAACTTTTCTCTCCAGTGAAGCTTCCAAAATATCGTACCAGGCACGCATATGCATTCCGCCATTAATGGTAATTGGCTGAATAGGCGCATTGGGGAAAATAAAATGAATATTAGGTGCCGCGTTAACAGATAATTGCGAGGCGACATCTTCAAAATCGTGCCCGTCAGCACCTAATCCATGTAGCCAGATGACAGAGTATTTGTGCGCTGATTCCGGCTGAATTTCTATTGTACTAAGTTCAGAATACATAGGTATTTTTCCATAAAATCTATAAAATTAATCAAAGTGCCTTGGCGTAAATTACCGTCCAAAACTCCCTTCCTATTTAGGAAAGTCAGAATTATTAAACACCAAGGCCAAACAATATAATACTTACAACTGTAATAACTACCGTAACAACATCGCTTACTTTAATAGTGGGCTTGCATTAAGTAGAATATACGATTCTAACGGTTCATATCAAATTCTAAACCATGTTAAGCGATATTATTTTAATAAGTTTTATATGTCTGGCATACGGATACTGGTTTAATTCCCAGAAAGCCAAAGAAATTGCGCTTAAAATAGCTAGCGCCCATTGCCTGTCAATGGAGGTTCAAATGCTGGATGGTTATGTAGCATTAAATGGTATTGGGCTAAAAAGAAACAAGGCAGGAAAAATAAGCTTGCGGCGATCATTTCTGTTTGAGTTTTCATCGACCGGTAATGAGCGCTATAACGGGAATGTATTAATGCTGGGTCGTAAAGTCGAGTCCATATATATGGATCCGTATCGAATTGAATAAACCAGCCCATTGTATTGATCGATATTATTGCTATTGCACCCTGTTGAAATTTAAGGTGCACTTGTAAAAATTTTATTTCTTTAAAATACTCTTAAACTAAATCTTACATGCGGTGTTTTTACACCATATAGTATAAAATAATTAAGGTCATTAAATATTAACTAATCCCCTGATAAAACTATGCCTCATAGACGATTCAAAAAAAGCCAACCCGTATTTTCAATTACGACACTTCCCGATTTAGGTAATGATAAAAATGAAATAATCAGCGATTTTAAGCGCTATTATGGCCACAGACTCGGCAGAGATGAAGACTGTAGATCAATTCATTATGTCTATGAAGCTTTATCCATGGTAATAAGCGATCGACTCACAGAGCGCTGGAAAAAAACTTATAACAGCTATAAAAAAGAGGATTGTAAGAAAGCCTATTATTTATCAATGGAATTTTTAATGGGCCGAACGCTCAGTAATGCCATGTTAAATCTGGGTATAACAGATAATGTATCACAAGCCATGTATGATTTGGGTCTTGATATTGAAGAGTTAATTGATGCAGAACCCGATGCCGGTTTAGGCAACGGTGGTTTGGGCCGTTTAGCGGCTTGTTTTATTGATAGCTGTGCAACCTTACAATTACCGGTAACCGGTTATGGCTTACGTTATGAATATGGCATGTTCTCCCAAACTATTGTTAATGGTGAACAAGTAGAAGAACCTGATCATTGGCTACGTAATGGCAATGTCTGGGAAATTGAACGTCTTGAGTACAAACAGCGTATTAAATTTGGTGGTCGTACCGAGCGCCATATTGATGACAAGGGCAAGATTCGGGTTAGTTGGGTCGATACTCACGACATAATCGCCGTACCTTTTGATACGCCAATTCCCGGCTACCAAAATGGTACAGTAAATACTTTGCGCTTATGGAAAGCGACAGCAACCGAAGAATTTGATTTACAAGAGTTTAATGCCGGTGATTATGCAGAATCAGTCGCTGCGCAAAATACCGCTGAAAATATTACCATGGTGCTGTATCCAAACGATGCCAATGAAAATGGTAAAGCACTGCGTCTACGCCAACAATATTTACTGGCTTCAGCCAGTTTGCAAGATATCCTTGAACTTTGGTCCGGTCGACATCACAATGATTTTTCCAAGTTTGCCGAAAAAAACTGTTTTCAATTAAACGATACCCATCCAAGTATAGCCGTAGCAGAACTGATGCGCCTGTTGATTGATAATCATGGCTTGGCATGGAATGAAGCTTGGGCAATTACCCGTAAGACCATGGCTTATACCAACCATACACTGTTACCAGAAGCATTGGAACGCTGGTCCGTCAATCTTTTTAAACAATTATTACCACGCTTAATGGAGATAATTTTTGAAATTAACGCCCATTTTCTGGTAGAAGTATCTGCGCGTTGGCCGGGTGATAAAGATCGGGTAACTCGCATGTCGCTAATTGAAGAAGGCGGTGATCAACACGTTAGAATTGCTTATTTAGCGATAGTGGGTAGCTATTCCGTAAATGGTGTTGCCGAATTACATTCAAAATTACTACAACAAGGCTTGTTTCATGATTTCTATGAGCTATGGCCGGAAAAATTTAATAATAAAACTAATGGCGTTACGCCACGCCGTTGGCTGGCTTCGTGTAATCCGGAACTGGCTGAATTAATTACAGAAACCATTAGTGATGCCTGGCTAACTGATTTATCGTTATTAAAAAAACTGGAGCTATACATTAACGATCAGGCGTTTTGCAAACGTTGGCATGAAGTTCAGCAAGCGGCCAAACAAAAGCTGATTGATTTTAAAAAGCAAGAGTTGGGGGTTGACTTAAATGTGAATGCTTTGTTTGATGTGCAAGTTAAACGGATTCACGAATATAAGCGCCAATTATTAAATGTTTTACACGTTATCCATCTTTATGAGCGTATCAAGCGTGGTGATACTGCAAACTGGACCGATCGTTGTGTATTGATTGGCGGTAAAGCGGCTCCCGGTTATTACATGGCAAAAAAAATTATCAAACTGATTAATAATGTTGCCCATGTTATTAATAACGATGCTGATGTAGGTGACAAATTAAAACTTGTTTTCCTGCCCAATTATCGAGTCTCTGCAATGGAAAAAATTTGCCCTGGCGCCGATCTTTCCGAGCAAATATCAACTGCCGGAAAAGAAGCTTCCGGCACGGGTAATATGAAATTCATGATGAACGGCGCATTGACCATTGGTACGCTGGATGGAGCCAATATCGAGATTCGTGAAGAAGTCGGTGATGATAATTTTTTCCTGTTTGGCTTAACTGAAGACCAGGTTGAAAATTTGCGAGGCCACTACAATCCCGTTGCAATCATTAATCAAGATAACGACCTAAAAAGGGTAATGGATATGCTTGAAACCGGACATTTTAACCAAGCGGAACCAGGTATTTTTGAAGGTATTATTGACTCAATGAAAAGCCCGCATGACCCTTGGGTAACTATTGCTGATTTCCGTAGCTTTGTTGACGCACAAAAACGTGTAGAAGCGGCTTTTCAGGATAAAGATCGCTGGACAAAAATGAGTATTATAAATTGTGCCAACAGTGGTAAATTCTCTACTGACAGAACGATTTCTGAATATAATAATGAGTTATGGAAACTCACTCCTATTCATGTTCCTAAATAGCTTTTCACTACTATTTCTCCATAAATCTAATATGGAAACAATACAACCAGCTTATTGTTTCTACCAAGCTAAATTGTAGTAAAAACTCTAACTGTCGTGATTGATACGTCAAGTCATTGTAATAAACTTGTTCCAATTCACTTACAGGATTGGAACAAGTTTAAACTGACTGAAGATATGATAAGTCAAGAGTAGTGACCGATGACAATTTAGTTTGTCGGAAAATATATTTGTAATTTGATTCAAAACTACCTAATCAATATTAGAGCTGAATTACAACTAATTTTTAAAGTCATCAAATTAAGTCTATACGGCTAAATCCAATCTCCTCACCAAGTCTCATAACTTCTTGTTATAAAGATAAATCAACAATTAAATATTGATAACACTTCTAAAATGTATAGTTTCGCCGGACATAGCTTTCGGAATTTTTGGCAAAAAAAAACCCAAGAGATTATCTTGGGTTTTTAATTTAAGCGCTTGGCAATTCCCTACTTTCGCATGGCAAACTGCCACACTATCATCGGCGCTAAGCGGTTTCACTTCCGAGTTCGGGATGGGATCGGGTGGTTCACGCTCGCTATGGTCACCAAGCAAACTGGTGTCGCCTCAGGCTATTTTATTTGCCTGTCGACGGTCTTCGCTGTGCGGTTAAACACAACGCTGGAAATCTGTAACACTTTTTTGGTTAGCTTCATATCAACTAACTTTTTGCTGCTTTTTTTGTGTTCTTTTTTACAGTGATTAGCGATAATCGGCTGGCCAGAACAGTTATTGCTAACCGTCCCGGCGTATAACTCGCCCAAACTGATTGGGTGTTATATGGTCAAGCCTCACGGGCAATTAGTACACGTTAGCTTCACACATTACTGCGCTTCCACACCGTGCCTATCAACCTGGTAGTCTTCCAGGGCCCTTCAGGGGACTCATGGTCCCAGTGAGATCTCATCTTGGGAGGGGCTTCCCGCTTAGATGCTTTCAGCGGTTATCCTGTCCGAACGTAGCTACCCGGCAATGCCATTGGCATGACAACCGGAACACCAGAGGTTCGTCCACTCCGGTCCTCTCGTACTAGGAGCAGCTTCCCTCAAATCTCAAACGCCCACGGCAGATAGGGACCGAACTGTCTCACGACGTTCTGAACCCAGCTCGCGTACCACTTTAAATGGCGAACAGCCATACCCTTGGGACCTGCTTCAGCCCCAGGATGTGATGAGCCGACATCGAGGTGCCAAACACCGCCGTCGATATGAACTCTTGGGCGGTATCAGCCTGTTATCCCCGGAGTACCTTTTATCCGTTGAGCGATGGCCCTTCCATACAGAACCACCGGATCACTATGACCTACTTTCGTACCTGCTCGATGTGTCTATCTCGCAGTCAAGCACCCTTATGCCATTGCACTCATTGCCTGATTTCCGACCAGGCTGAGGGTACCTTCGTGCTCCTCCGTTACTCTTTAGGAGGAGACCGCCCCAGTCAAACTACCCACCAGACACTGTCCCCAATCCAGATAATGGATCCAGGTTAGAACTTCAAATAAACCAGGGTGGTATTTCAAGGTTGACTCCACCAAAACTAGCGTTCCGGCTTCTAAGTCTCCCACCTATCCTACACAAATCGATTCAAAGTCCAGTGTCAAGCTATAGTAAAGGTTCACGGGGTCTTTCCGTCTAGCCGCGGGTATACGGCATCTTCACCGCAATTTCAATTTCACTGAGTCTCGGCTGGAGACAGTGTGGCCATCGTTACGCCATTCGTGCAGGTCGGAACTTACCCGACAAGGAATTTCGCTACCTTAGGACCGTTATAGTTACGGCCGCCGTTTACTGGGGCTTCGATCAAGAGCTTCTCCGAAGATAACCCCATCAATTAACCTTCCAGCACCGGGCAGGCGTCACACCCTATACTTCCTCTTCCGAGTTTGCAGAGTGCTATGTTTTTGCTAAACAGTCGCAGCCACCATTTTATTGCAACCCTCTTCAGCTCCATCCGCAAGGGACTTCACTTACCAAGGGCATACCTTCTCCCGAAGTTACGGTATCATTTTGCCTAGTTCCTTCAGCCGAGTTCTCTCAAGCGCCTTAGAATTCTCATCCCACCCACCTGTGTCGGTTTGGGGTACGGCTACTAGTAACCTGAAGCTTAGAGGTTTTTCTTGGAAGCATGGCATCAATCACTTCGTCTCTCCGAGGAGAGTCTCGTCATCACGTCTCAGAATAGAGGTTCCCGGATTTGCCTAAGAACCCTCCCTACTCGCTTAAACTGACACTTCCAACCGTCAGCTGACCTAGCCTTCTCCGTCACCCCATCGCAGTTACTACTAGTGCAGGAATATTAACCTGCTTTCCATCGACTACGCTTTTCAGCCTCGCCTTAGGTACCGACTAACCCTGCGTCGATTAGCGTTGCGCAGGAAACCTTGGGTTTTCGGCGTGGGGGTTTTTCACCCCCATTATCGTTACTCATGTCAGCATTCGCACTTCTGATACCTCCAGCAAACTTCTCAGTTCACCTTCGCAGGCGTACAGAACGCTCCTCTACCGCTCATCTAAAAGATGAACCCGTAGCTTCGGTACTATGCTTAGCCCCGGTAAATCTTCCGCGCAGACCGACTCGACCAGTGAGCTATTACGCTTTCTTTAAAGGATGGCTGCTTCTAAGCCAACCTCCTGGCTGTCTGGGCCTTTCCACATCGTTTCCCACTGAGCATAGATTTTGGGACCTTAGCTGACGGTCTGGGCTGTTTCCCTTTCCACGACGGACCTTATCACCCGCCGTGTGTCTCCCGTGCTCAAACTTGTTGGTATTCGGAGTTTGCATCGGGTTGGTAAGTCGAGATGACCCCCTAGCCGAAACAGTGCTCTACCCCCAACAGTTATACACGAGGCGCTACCTAAATAGCTTTCGAGGAGAACCAGCTATCTCCGAGCTTGATTAGCCTTTCACTCCGATCCACAGCTCATCCCCGCATTTTTCAACATACGTGGGTTCGGCCCTCCAGTAAGTATTACCTCACCTTCAGCCTGGCCATGGATAGATCGCCCGGTTTCGGGTCTAATCCCAGCGACTAAACGCCCTATTAAGACTCGCTTTCGCTACGCCTCCCCTATTCGGTTAAGCTTGCCACTGAGATTAAGTCGCTGACCCATTATACAAAAGGTACGCAGTCACACCACGAGGGTGCTCCCACTGCTTGTACGCATACGGTTTCAGGATCTATTTCACTCCCCTCTCCGGGGTTCTTTTCGCCTTTCCCTCACGGTACTGGTTCACTATCGGTCAGTAAGGAGTATTTAGCCTTGGAGGATGGTCCCCCCATGTTCAGTCAAAGTTTCACGTGCTCCGACCTACTCGTTTTCACTGTATAGCGTTTTCGTGTACGGGGCTATCACCCTGTATCGCCAGACTTTCCAGACTGTTCCACTAACAACTATACAACTTAAGGGCTAATCCCCGTTCGCTCGCCGCTACTAGGGGAATCTCGGTTGATTTCTTTTCCTCCGGGTACTTAGATGTTTCAGTTCTCCGGGTTCGCTTCATGCAGCTATGTATTCACTGCAAGATGACGTGCTGATGCACGCCGGGTTTCCCCATTCGGAAATTCTCGGATCAAAGTTAGTTTGCAAACTCCCCGAGACTTATCGCATGCTACAACGTCCTTCATCGCCTCTTACTGCCTAGGCATCCACCGTATGCGCTTATTCACTTGACCATATAACCCCAATAAGTCTGTTTTCGCCAACCAATCAGCCAACAGGGTATTTTCTGTTGCTTGACTGGCCGGTTAACAGCATTACGTGTTATACCGATCAGCTTTCTTAATCGCTTTTTTCTGTTTTTGAGAACTCATTCGCGTGAGCATCTGTGCTTTTGTATACCAACAAGTTTTGCCAATTAATTGCTTAATCCGGCAAGGCTTGCTACTATCCGCTGACACTGTCGCTGCACGCGAACTCGTTGCGTAATCTTGTCACCTTTACAGATCAAGATTACGTTGTTACAGATTTCCAAATTGTTAAAGAGCTATTCGTGTATTCAATAAATACACCAATTCTATAAGGTCTCTGCCGATTCTTAAGTGAATCGAAACGTTATAGAATTGGTGGAGCTAAGCGGGATCGAACCGCTGACCCCCTGCGTGCAAGGCAGGTGCTCTCCCAGCTGAGCTATAGCCCCAATGTGTCTTGCTTATGCTTGCGCTGCTGCTTACTGACATCCCCGGGCCACATCACGCTTACCTTGCGGCAAGATGGTGGGCCTGGGTGGACTCGAACCACCGACCTCACCCTTATCAGGGGTGCGCTCTAACCAACTGAGCTACAGGCCCTGGGCTCATACTGCGTCTGATCAAAATAATTTGTTGTGGATACGCATGATGACGATAGACCATCTTTGTAAGGAGGTGATCCAGCCCCAGGTTCCCCTAGGGCTACCTTGTTACGACTTCACCCCAGTCATGAATCACAAAGTGGTGAGCGCCCTCCCGAAGGTTAGACTACCCACTTCTTTTGCAACCCACTCCCATGGTGTGACGGGCGGTGTGTACAAGGCCCGGGAACGTATTCACCGCGACATTCTGATTCGCGATTACTAGCGATTCCGACTTCATGGAGTCGAGTTGCAGACTCCAATCCGGACTAAGACCGGCTTTCTGGGATTTGCTTACTGTCGCCAGTTCGCAGCCCTCTGTACCGGCCATTGTAGCACGTGTGTAGCCCTACCCATAAGGGCCATGATGACTTGACGTCGTCCCCACCTTCCTCCGGTTTATCACCGGCAGTCTCCCTAGAGTTCCCGGCATTACCCGCTGGCAACTAAGGACAAGGGTTGCGCTCGTTACGGGACTTAACCCAACATCTCACGACACGAGCTGACGACAGCCATGCAGCACCTGTCTCAGAGCTCCCGAAGGCACTCTACTATCTCTAACAGATTCTCTGGATGTCAAGGGTAGGTAAGGTTCTTCGCGTTGCATCGAATTAAACCACATGCTCCACCGCTTGTGCGGGCCCCCGTCAATTCATTTGAGTTTTAACCTTGCGGCCGTACTCCCCAGGCGGTCGACTTAATGCGTTAGCTGCGCCACTAATCCTGTAAATAGGACCAACGGCTAGTCGACATCGTTTACGGCGTGGACTACCAGGGTATCTAATCCTGTTTGCTACCCACGCTTTCGTACCTCAGCGTCAGTTTTAGTCCAGGGAGTCGCCTTCGCCACTGGTGTTCCTTCAGATATCTACGCATTTCACCGCTACACCTGAAATTCCACTCCCCTCTACTAAACTCTAGTCCGCCAGTTTCAAATGCAGTTCCCAGGTTGAGCCCAGGGCTTTCACATCTGACTTAACGAACCACCTACGCACGCTTTACGCCCAGTAATTCCGATTAACGCTCGCACCCTCCGTATTACCGCGGCTGCTGGCACGGAGTTAGCCGGTGCTTCTTCTAAAGGTAATGTCAAGCTACCGGGTATTGACCGGCAGGTTTTCCTCCCAATTGAAAGTGCTTTACAACCCTAAGGCCTTCTTCACACACGCGGTATTGCTGGATCAGGCTTTCGCCCATTGTCCAATATTCCCCACTGCTGCCTCCCGTAGGAGTCTGGGCCGTGTCTCAGTCCCAGTGTGGCTGATCGTCCTCTCAGACCAGCTATAGATCGTCGCCTTGGTAGGCCTTTACCCTACCAACTAGCTAATCTAACGCAGGCTCATCTCATAGCGAAAGGTCCGAAGATCCCCTCCTTTCCCCCGTAGGGCGTATGCGGTATTAGCGTGGGTTTCCCCACGTTGTCCCCCACTATAAGGCAGATTCCTACGCGTTACTCACCCGTCCGCCACTCGTCAGCGCCCGAAGGCCTGTTACCGTTCGACTTGCATGTGTTAAGCATACCGCCAGCGTTCAATCTGAGCCATGATCAAACTCTTCAGTTTAAATCAGTTTGCCACTCAATAAGATGAGTAGCCAATCTTGGCTCGACTACAAAACTAAACGTTAAAAATTACTTCTTAATGTGTTGTCTTTGTGTCGATTATTTTTTAACAGCCTAACAATCACCACAAGTACCCACACAAATTATTTTGATCAAGTTGTTAAAGAGCGTTGGTGCCGCAGCACCGTTGAGTCCGGCAATTATACAGAGCGGATTCGGTTTGTCAACCCCTTGTCGACATTGCCTGTTGCTGTCCTGGTTCAGGGTCAAACTACGTTACCCCGAACAAGCCGGCCATTATAGCCTACCTGAACAACTTGTCAACAGCTGAATAACTTAAATTACTGACAACCTGCAAATCCTAGTTGCCCCCAAGCCTCGTAACTAACAATAGCCACGGCATTTGATAAGTTTATGCTGCGATTATTTGGCCTCATAGGTATTTTCAATTGATGACTTAACGCAATACTATTTCGTATATCCTCAGGTAGTCCGGCAGTTTCAGACCCAAATAACAAAACATCATCCGCCTGATATTTGACTTTATTATATGACTGACTGCCTTTTGTTGTTAAGGCAAATAGCCTGTGCCCCTGCATCGCTTTTATAAAAGTATGATAATCCGCATGACAGGTAACATTTGCCAAATCAAAATAATCAAGACCGGATCGACGTAGATTCTTTTCCTCAAGATCAAAACCCAACGTACCAATTAAATGAAGATTGCAGCCGTTATTAGCAGTAAGCCTAATAATATTCCCTGTATTTTGAGGAATTCTTGGCTCATAGAGTGCAATATTAAACATATCTTTAGGTGTTTTTATTCAAAGAAGTTGATTTATGGATGATTATATTATCATTTTAAAAACTTGAGGATTAAATCATTACCAGAATTTTATAGAAACTCCATGTACAAACAAACACTTAGCTTCTATACTGAAGCTTCAGCTCAGCAAGCCTGAAATAACACCTTTGGTAGGAATAATTTTACGTTTTATGTTAATCAAAACAACTTTCAAACCTGCCTGGTGGCTGAATAACACCCACTTACAAACGCTATACCCCGCGCTAATGCGCAAAGCGCGATTACCCTTAGGATTGCGACGCGAGCGATTAATAACACCGGACAATGATTTTATTGATATTGATTGGTGTGGCGAAGGCAGTCAACCGCTAATTATTTTATTACATGGCTTAACAGGCAGCTCTCAGTCGGTCTACATCAGAGGCTTACAGAGCGTTTTATTACAGCAAGGGTTTCGTAGTGTCGCATTAAATTTTCGTGGTTGCAGTGGTGATTATAACTATTCAGCGCGGTTTTATCACTCAGGAGAAACTGAAGATATTCATTTTCTCTATCAAACCTTACGCCGACGCGAACCTCATACACCTTTCGCAGTCGTTGGTTTCTCATTAGGAGGCAATGTACTATTAAAATGGCTGGGTGAGCAAAACAATAGCTTATCGTTATTTGCCGCTATAGCCGTTTCTGTGCCTTTTGTATTAGGTGCTTGCGCAACCCGACTGGATAAAGGCTTTTCAAGGCTTTATCGCAAAAAATTACTACGCGAATTAAAAGACCATGTCCAAGACAAACAACGACATTTGGAAGCAATTGGCCAATACCAGGAAGCCGGTAAAATTGAACAACTAGGGGATCTGTCACCTATTAAATCTTTTTGGCAGTATGATAATCAGGTAGTCGCAAAATTATATGGCTTTAAAAATGTACACGACTATTATCAACGCTCCAGTTCTCGACAATTTCTTAAATCGATAACAACAACCACTTTATTGATTCAAGCACTTGATGATCCCTTTATGACGGCAGATGTTATTCCTAAATTGGATGAGCTATCATCAAGCATTCATCTGGAAATTACCCAAGGTGGCGGGCACGTAGGCTTTATTTGCGGCGAAATACCTTTCAAGCCAAATTACTGGTTAGAGCAACGTATTCCTGACTTTTTAAAACAACAGCTAACTCATCAATAAGCACCTTGCTCACCAAAATAATTTAATTTAACCAGGAGGCCAGATCATTTGTCGACCGCCCAGCAAATGCAAGTGCAGATGATAAACATCTTGACCGCCTTTTTTATTGCAGTTAAATACGGTTCTATAGCCCTCTTCAGACAAACCTTCCTGTCTGGCTAATTTTATGGCAACTTGCAATAATTGACCGGCCAGCAAGGTATCATTCAGAGCATTCAAGTTGGCAATATGCAACTTGGGAATAATAAGAATATGCACAGGGGCTTGAGGATTTATGTCCCTAAATGCCAAAACCGTATCATCTTCAAAAACGACATCCGGCTTAATTTCACCAGCAACCATTTTGCAAAATAAACACTGAGTCATAACCATCACTCCTTATAATTTTAGCTATCTGACACTTATATGAATCATATAATAGGGAAGGCACGCTAAATTTCTTTTCGGCCTTTAAATGCATGCGATAGCGTACCACTATCTATAAACTCAAGCTCACCACCCATCGGCACACCATGCGCTATTCTACTGGCCTGAACCTGATATTTTTTGGCTATCTCGCCAATAAAGTAAGCTGTCGCCTCGCCCTCTACTGTTGAATTGGTCGCCAAAATCAACTCTTTAACGCTACCGGTTGCCAAACGCTGCTCAAGCAAATCGAGACCCAACTCATCAGGACCAATACCATCCAGTGGCGACAAGCGCCCATGCAATACAAAATAACAACCTTTAAATTGGGTAGCCTGATCGACGATCCAAACATCAGCGGGACTTTCAACGATACAAATAAGGGAATCATCTCTTGAACTGTCTGCACAAATTTCACAAAACGGATACTCAGTAAGCGTTCGGCATTGCTCACAATGACCAATTTTATCAATCGCCTGCAGAACTGTTTCTGCCAGATTTCTTGCGCCATTACGATCGCGCTGGAGTAAATAAAAAGCCATACGTTGCGCTGTTTTGGGACCAACGCCGGGTAAACAACATAAATTTTGTATTAGCTGCCCTAATAAGCCTTTTTTGTGCATATTAGAAAGGCAGTTGAAATCCGGGAGGTAAGGGAATTCCAGCAGTTACATCAGCCATTTTTTCTTTTTTTAATTTACCAACTTTATTCACTGCGTCATTAATAGCCGCAGCAATAAGATCCTCAAGCATATCTCTATCGTCGCCCAACAGCGAATCATCAATAGTTACTTTTCTGGCTTCGCGCTTCCCCGTCATGACAATAGTCACTAAACCGCCGCCTGATTCACCTAACACTTGCATTAACCCCAACTCTTCTTGAGCCTTTTTCACATCTTCCTGCATTTTTTGGGCTTGCTGCATGATATTACCTAACGCATTTTTCATTTCTTTCCTCTTTTAATTTTACAAAGGCTCTATGGTGCCAGGTAAAACCCGCGCATCAAAACGATCTTTTAAAGCCTGAATGTTATGATCTGAATGAATAAACTCAACCGCCGATTGTTGCTTATCTTCACGCTCTTTGGTCAGCTGGACCGCCGGCGTATCCTGGGTAATTTTTTTAGCATTGATGACCAACTTAAGCGGCGCCCCACGATAGACTTGCAATGTTTTTTGCAAGGTTTCTTCTGCTCGAGCACCTCTGATATGACCTGGATCGACTATCAAGGAGCAAACTTTATCATCAATACTTTCCAATACACAATTACTTGCAAACTCTTTGGTTAGACCACTCAGCTTCATCGCTACAATCATTGATAACCAATCATTACTGCCAGCATTAACAGACACCTCATTACGCGGCACTACTGCCGTCACAACCGGCGTAAGCATTTTTACCTGAGGCTTGCTGACAGCTGACTGAATTTTAATGGATTTTATACTGCCCTGCACCAACGTTACCGGCTTAAATGTCAGCATACGCAACATAACCATTTCAAAACCGCTGCGTGGATCGGGGGCCAGATCAAGATCTCTTCGCCCCACCAGACCGATTTGATAAAAAAGCTGAACATCTTCGGGGGTTAACTGGCCTGACAAGGCAGCGATCATATCAACATCAAAATCGCGATCAACGGCACCCGGCACTTGCTGAACCAAGGCAACACGATGCAGGATTTGTAATATTTGATGTAAAATTTCACCAAAATCAGGCGTTAAGTTAGCAATTTCATTGATTTTATCCAGAATATCAACTACATCGCCACGAGCCAAAGCGCTTAATATGTCATTAACCGGTTGCTGCGCAACTGTGCCAAGCATCGCCCTGACATCATCAGCAGGAACCTTACCATTACCATAGACGATAGCTTGATCCAACAGACTTAAACCATCACGCATACTGCCATCAGCAGCGCGGGATAATAATTTTAACGCGGCAGGTTCAAATTCAATCGCTTCCTGCTGAAGGATAAACTCCATTTGCGAACAAATCTGCGCTGGAAGCAATCGCTTTAGATTAAATTGCAAACAACGGGACAACACAGTAACAGGAATTTTATGAGGATCTGTTGTTGCCAACAAGAACTTGACATGCGGCGGCGGCTCTTCCAGCGTTTTTAATAACGCATTAAAGCTATGCCCGGACAACATGTGCACTTCATCGATTATATAAACTTTATAGCGTCCATGACTGGGCGCATATTGGGCGTTATCGAGTAAATCGCGGGTATCTTCAACTTTAGTGCGGGATGCTGCATCAACTTCAATTAAATCTAAAAACCGTCCTTCATCAAGATCCCGGCAAACGCTACAAACGCCACAAGGATTAAATTCCTGGAGATTTTCACAATTGATAGCTTTAGCAAGAATTCTGGCAATGGTAGTTTTACCTACGCCACGCGTTCCAGTAAATAAATAAGCATGATGGAGCCGATTATGTTGCAAAGCGTTAATTAACGACTTTACTACATGCTCTTGTCCGACGACTTCAGTAAAATTGTGAGGACGCCATTTTCTGGCAAGAACCTGATAATTCATTGCAGGCTCGAAAAATAGTGGGGGTATTGGGCGGTAATCATACCAGCCACATCCCGGCACACGAATCTGCTGCTACCGTTGCTTCCTTCCGGACCTGGCGGGGTTTACAGCGTATCGTTGCGAGAGGACCGACATGATCACCATTATGCTTTAGCCGTACTGGCTAAAAGATGGCTATTATGATTGATAAAATTTTATAACACAAGCTAATAAATCATGATTTTTTAAAAAAAGTGTCATCAGCTTTCACTATCACTCTTAAAATGTCCTTTTCAGAAGACTCACAATAAATAAAACACGCTTTATAGGGTGTGCTTTTTTGTTTACAGCACATTCTATAAAAGTAATAATTTATTTTTGTGTCTTGCCTGAAATAAAAACTATAAAGAAGCAGTTGACGACAACATTGTTAGGAATCGCTTTCTATGAAGCCACGAAATTAAAGACACATTTATGACAACAGCTTTGAAAAATACTTTGCTAGCAATTAAAAATTTTTTTAAACAGGCATAAAAAAAGGCATGTCATTTTCGGCACGCCCTTTTTTACAATCAAAAATTTAAGCTTTTACAGCATCAACGATGTCATTAAATGCATCAACTCTTAATTTAGCGGTCTTGATGAGCTCAACACCGGTATCAACAATCATTTTGCAAAGTCCGGGGGTTTTGTAAACAACAAAGCACAAATAACCAACAACCGGGATGGCAATTAAAGCGCCGATAAAACCATGAAGACCCAAAACACCCATCAATTTTATCAGCAATGCAATAGCATCTAGTGGCAGTAAAACCATCGCACCAAAATACACTATTACCATAAATATAAAGAGTACAAAAACTATAAACTGAAATAACCTTACCAACGCAACATTAACTTTTTTCATATTATTTTTCAATTTCCCGATAACTTTAAGAGCCTTTTTTAATCAGTAACAATGACTGATTGTTGTTGTTTTCATCAAAAAGCCCGACTTTTGAAGGTCAAAATTATACCTTAAAGCGATCAAATTACGTCATTTTTATTGCTTTTAAGAAAAACCCGATACAAAATCGACCCGGCAACAAACCCGCCCAAATGTGCCCACCAGGCGACACCTATCGTTACGCCTTCAAAAATAATGGAGGTTGTTGCATTATCCACTTGTAAAATAATCCACAAACCTAAAAAAGCAATAGCTGGCACATGAAACAACATTGGCGGAAAAAACACGATAACACGCTCAAGTGGATATAGAAAAAAATACGCGGCCAATACTCCAGCTATAGCGCCTGAGGCACCTATAACAGGAATATCCAGCAGAGGATCAAAATACCATTGCAAAAGTGTCGCAAAGACTCCGCACAGCAAATAAAAAATTAAAAACGGCAGTCGCCCCATTCTGTCTTCCACATTATCGCCAAAAATCCACATAAACCACATATTCATAAGTAGATGCGTCCAACTTGCATGTAAAAATAAATTGGTTACAAATGATAGATAGCCATCAAAAGGCAAGTTCTCCTGAAAAACGGAATACCGAATAGGCACCATACCATAACGATGCAACAGAGCAATAGCAGCCTGATCAGGCATTATTTTCATGGCGATAAAAATGCTAGTGCAGACCGCTATTATTCCCCAGGTCACATAAGGCTTTGCGTAACAAGGCGCGGTATCTCTAATCGGTATCATTGTTTTTATCCTTTTACGTCGTGAAAAACAAATGGAAGCGGAAATAAAATAAACCAACCGCATAAAATCACCAGTTCAAATTCAAAGCTTACCAGCTAAAACCCGATTTGCAATGCATTGGAGAATGTCCTGTTAATTTTAATCATAACGCCTTATAACAAAAAGCTTATAATGACACAAAATATCCGCAATTTATCACCTGCGTAACCCAACAACTACTCAAGATTCATGCAGCCTAATCCAACAGACACCCCGCTTTCTTTCTCAAGCTTATCCCTCGCTGAGCCCCTGCTTATAGCAGTCAGAAAACTAGGGTTTGAACAACCGACACCTGTGCAACAACAAGCCATTCCACCGGCTTTGGAGCACAAAGACTTACTGGTCAGTGCCGAAACCGGCAGCGGTAAAACCGCCGCATTTTTATTGCCTACACTGCATCACCTACTCACATTATCGACCAGAAAACCAGGTACGCGGGCACTCATACTGGCGCCTACGCGTGAACTGGCCCAGCAAATTTTTAAACAGTGCCAACAATTAATCGAATTTACCGATATTAAGGCCGGCATTATTACTGGTGGCGATGACTTCAGGCTACAGCAAAACATGCTGCGTAGAAATACGGAAATTGTTATTGCAACCCCCGGTCGTATTCTGGAATTGATGGGGCAGGAGATACCCAACTTTACCAATCTTGAAATTCTCATTCTGGATGAAGCCGATCGCATGCTGGATATGGGCTTTAGTGAAGACGTATTAACCATCACCAAAAGTTGTAATGAGCAAAGACAAACCTTATTGTTTTCTGCCACGCTAACCCATTTTGGCGTGATCAAAATGGCTGACAAGATTCTGCAAGATCATAAGGTAGTTGCCTTAAACACCTTGCACGACGGCCATCGCAATATCGAGCAACAAATTATAGTTGCCGACGATAACAACCATAAACAAAAGTTGTTAGCCTGGTTACTGCTTAATGAAACCTACGACAAAGCACTGGTATTTACCAATAGCCGGATTCAGGCAGATCTGCTACGCGGCCCGTTGCGGGGACAAAAACTTCGTGTCGGCGTACTGCATGGTGAAATGGATCAAAAAGATCGCAACCGCATGATGCAACTTTTCCGCGAAGGCGAAGTTAAAGTCATGGTGGCTACAGATCTTGCCGCCCGTGGTCTTGATATTAAAGGTATCAATCTGGTGATTAATTTTGATGTACCTAGAAACGGTATCAATTATATACATCGCATAGGCCGTACCGGAAGGGTTGATGAACTGGGACTAACCATAGCGCTGGTAAAAAGCACCGAATGGAATTTGATGTCAGGTATTGAACGTTTCTTAAAACAGAAATTTAAACACCGCACCATTAAAGAGCTTGAAGGCAAGTATAAAGGTCCAAAAAAACTGAAAGCATCAGGCAAAGCGGCCGGTATAAAAAATAAAATAGAACCCAAAAAAGTAGCAGCAGAAAAAATCAAAATACGCGATAGAGACAAGAAAAATATCGGTAAACGCCGCGCTGCCAGCGCTCAACCTGACCTACCACAGACAGAACAGCAAGAACAAAAAGACTAACGAGTAAACACACATACACAAAAAAGAACAGTGCCCACAAAAAGCATGAAAAAAAATGGCCTGTCTTGATTGAAGCGTTGGAAATCGTTGACGAGTTCAACAAGGTTGCCTCGGTAACGATGCGTCCTTTGCTCGGGTCGACCTGACTTTGTGATTTACTTGCTGCCACAATCTGTGGCAGCCGATTCAAGATAGCATGTTATTAGAACAAGCTATACAATTAACCTGCCACCCTGTTTTTTGCCATAATAAAAGCGGTATGAGGTACATATAGAAGGTCGGCAATTTTTCGTACCAGATATTCTTCGTTCATATCTAATACGCCATCAACAAAAGCAATTTTCCATAACGCTTCGATTAAGCCAACTTTTTGCTCCAGATTATATTCCTTATTAATTAAGGACGTAAATTGAAAATAATCAGTTGCCTGTATTCTTTGTTGTTCGGCTAAAGCCAGCAGAGCCGTTGTTTGTTCAGCCGTTAATGAAAAATTTTGATGAATTAAGGATAAAATAATTTCCTGTTCTTTTGGCTCAACTTTATCATCCATGTACATCATTTCCAAAAATAAAACAACCGTCGCAAGTTGTAGCTTTTCTTCCAGAGATTCATCAGGCGCTGAAAGCATCAAATGTTGCTCAAAAAAAAGTTTTATCTGGTTCAGCATGTTTTAAAAATTCCACTGTTATTGTAAGTTAACAACTATTTACTTCAGTTTACTAATCTGATCAATATTATCTTGTGCCGCACGATGCCCTTGATCCGCAAACTCAAGAGCCCTGGTTTCGTTCTTTGGTAGGCATAACCCATTCCATAAAGATAAGCGAGCTCGTATTGTGCATCAGGATCTCCTTGCTGCGCTTATCTTTGCAATTGCGTGATATTGTCTTCTGTCACAGTAGAGACGGCTTTTTCTAAAGGTTGCTATCTTCGTCCTTTTCATTACAAGCGACAAATACTTACCATTATTACAACAATAGCAATCCGGCTTATTTGTTGATAGAGTGATGGCATGATTTATGTTTCTATTAAAAAATAAAAAATTAGTACAGCATCTTAATTTCCGGTAATTTATTTTTTATAAATGCTGAATTCCGCAACTTTAGGTCTTATGTTGCTTAAGTCCAGTCATCATCGCCGTCACTTAATTACTCATCTCTCCATAAGGAAGTGTCCGCGATACCAAAGTCCGAACCGCCCATGTCGTCATTATCGCTCAGACTTCTTGCTCTCAAATAAAATAACTCGATCATAAATTCCGTACACATAACCGCGCAGAGTGCGATCAAAACATCTCAAAACTTGCCAGATAGCCAAAATGATCGGAAACGATTGGATAGAAATCGTCATTAAAGATGACCTTCATGGCTTTAATTTGCATAGGATTACCTTTGCGTTTAAATATATAATCAATGCGTTTGGGGGGATAGTTTTTCCATCCATCTATTTGGCCATGATAGCTGGGCTGATAAAATCGATGGGGATATAATTCGTGAAATTGATCCACATAGTATTGATTACCGACAATGTGGTTATAAGCATGATCCCCGGCAGGCGCATTAAAATCACCAACAATCAAATCGCCTCTGACACCAAAATGCAAACGTGAGTGGATCAGTTTTTGGAGATTATTATATTCCTCATAAAAACCATGATGTGCCCAACTTAAGTGAACATTAGAAATATGCAATAATCCGAACCATGGAACATCGATACACGACACAGTAATATTTCGAGACATATAATTATCTTTTCGATGATCGTTAGAAACATAGGCTGAAAAATTGTGCTGCATCGGATAACGACTCATGATGGCGGTACCTTCTCGCCAACGATCAAAACCGATATGACTCCAGTCCTGATGAATATGATACCAAAGACCCCACTGACGTAATTTACTACAAATTCGAAAAGCCATGTTGGATGATGATTCGCCGTAAGGACTTACGATGGGATCATGCATATGCTCCCCAACCTCTTGAAAACAAATAACATCAATTTTTAAGTGAGCAATTGCCTCGGCGATAATATATACCTCGCGCTCATGTTGGTGCATCGTTTCAAAGCAACAGTAACGAGGGTGTTCCTGATAGGTATGCAGATTAAGTGTCAGCAGCGATAGTTTCATAAAGTCGGCTTGTTAAACGTAATGATTAGTGCTTCAGGATTCGTTTAATTTTAGTGTATCGTACCAAGGTGATTTGATAGCTCTAAATTTTCCACCCATGTTCCATGACATAATTGACGAGACAGTATGAATTAAACTAGCCACCGGTGAAAAAAAAAACCGGTTTATCTTCCCGGCAACGCAATTGAATAGTTTACATAAGGTAAACTAACAGCCTTATCAATACTAAAAAACACTTAATTAACGGTTATAGTAAATTACTAATATGTAGGTTTTATGACCAAATAAAGATCTCGTGTGCTCCCTCATAAACTTTCTTTACCTGCCGATTTAATCGGGATTCAACGATAGCTTTGCCAATTCCCCGATTAGCAACACTTACCAAGAGAGTTTATTTTTGATTTTCATGGTAATTATCTTTGTTTTTATAAGATAATAATCAAAACTACTTGGTGCATACAAGTTTTCATCAATTGGTCGAAATCGAATTGGCTGTTTACATGATTTGACAGGTAAGGCATTCTGGAAATTTAAACATTCATATCGATGAATAACTCTAACGATCCGCTTCGTTTCACCTCCGCGCATATTATGGCTCTGAAATATTATTCAATACTTTTGCGCAATACTTTGGTCTTGAAATTAAATGACCAACTGATCCAAAGCCTTGGTATTAAAACTGACAAGTTGGTCAAGATGACCTTTTTTTACCTTGTTTGGCCATTTTGGATCAGCAAGTAGCGCTCGACCAACGGCTACAAGATCGAAGCTTCCTTGATCAATTCCTTTACTCAGCGCATCCACATCAACCGACGTATTCGAATCCGGTGATTCTTCACGAGTAAAATGACCAGTACGAAATTCTTTTTCCAAACCAACGCTACCTACAGCAATCACAGGTTTTCCTGACAATTTACTGGTCCAGGCTGCAAGTGAGTCAGTTGAGCCTTCAAATGCCGGCTTAAATAACTTTCTGGTGCTCGGGTGAAAATAATCTACTCCTGCATTGACCAAAGCAGTCAGAATCGTAGCTAGCTCTTCTGGATTCTCGGCGATTTTTGCATCGTAATCTCCCAGCTTCCACTGTGAAAATCGAAATGTTACCGGAAAATCCGCGCTAACTTTAGAACGCACAGCTCTAATAACCTCCACGGCAAAATGCAAGCGATTTTCCAGGCTTCCACCATATCTATCATGACGCTGATTAGTCTTTTCCCATAGAAATTGGTCAATCAGATAGCCATGTGCACCATGTACTTCCACACCATCAAAGCCCAATCTTTCAGCATCTGCAGCTGCTTGCGCATAAGCGGTAACGACATCATCGATGTCTTGCTGACTCATTGCCTTTACTACTTCCAGACCATCTTTCTCTACTGCCATTGGCCCATAACCCGGAACAGTGATGTCTGGTTCTACACCCGGTTGCCTTGCTGCTCCTACGTGCCAAATTTGCGGGATAATCTTGCCACCCACCTCATGTACGGCATCAACAACTTTCTTCCAGCCATTAAGAGCCGCTTCGCCGTGGAATGCCGGCACTCCGGCATATCCATTAGCAGCAGGATGACCAATATAGGTGCCTTCTGTAATAATCAAACCAACACCGCCTTCAGCACGTCTTTGGTAGTAAGTTACTACTTTATCGGTAGGTATGCCGTTCGGAGATTTGTTTCTGGTCATTGGTGCCATTACGATACGATTTGAAAGCTTGCTTTTACCAAACTGTATGGATGAAAAAAGCGCTTGTTTTGAGTTATTTTGAGGCGTGGTCATTATTGTTACCTTATAAAATATGTATGAGTCGTGATTGAACAAAAACCGTAATATTTTTTTGTTCACGGTTTTAATAAAAATACAGATTCTGTATTTTGTGGCTAAAAAAATCTTCGCTAAAAATTAAGACAGCCCCCAAAGTAAAAGCTTTACAAAACCAGATTCTAAATAAAAAATATTGAGCAGGTTATAATTTGACTACCGATTAAATGCTGTTCCCCTAACCAATTACGTAGTTTATATAAATAGCTACCATTTACCAACAACAGACCTCTTATGTTGACTAATTGGAAGCCGTCTGATCTACTGAAGTATTAAAAATTAATACCACTATAATCTCAAACCTTGGCTTATTCAGTACGGTAACGCACACAGAGCATTGTTGATTTAGAGACGGTTAAAAAATAGGTCTCGTAGCGAAGAAAAACCGTTTTAATCATATTTATTAGTTAATTGATATAGATAGTTTGTGTACTTAACGAAAATAAGCTGCAAATCAGGCAGAAATTGCTTTTCCGCAGTCGATTTTCTATTCTCGGACAGCCTTCTGGTAATTAGTCAGGTAAAATTAGCACTACAAGCCTTAAATTTCTGATATAACATCTGACAAAATCAGTATGATTTAATACCAGGATCTGTTGATTGTTCGGCGGCATTTACCTTATCCAGACAGGATAGTTGACGCTTTACCAATCCGGGAGAATAAGTCGTTTTGAATGAGATGAAACGGATAAAATTAGGCGATGAAAAGTAAACTTGTATTTTGACAAACCTAAAAAAAATTGTCTGGAGCATACATAGCCCTACCAGCAAAAATCTCCGCCAAGATTAAAACATTAGGGCGCTCCAAAAACGGGTTTGGTTATTAGATTCACGCGCGTTGTGATGCCTTGAGCATGCCTTTAAAATTCATACTGACAGACGGACAGGCAGCTGAATGCAGACAAGCAATATCTTTACTCGAAAATTGTTAATGCTTCAGCCGTTTTAGAAGAAAAACCTGCTACACAAACCAGTTTCGGGAGTAGTTAGAAAGTCATGAAATAAAAGCGATTATCTCACCTAAATCGAACCGGAAAGAAGTTGTCAATGTGATTATAGGCATTGTAAGAAGCGAAATGTCATTAAATGCAGTTTGATAAACTCAAATATTAACTCAGAGAGTTGTTGCTGCACGATATGAAAAAACTATTCATTACAGGGACACTGTCGCTTTCCCAGAGACTTTTCTGGCTAAGGTAAATCGTTAACAGAACCCAGATTAGTCGTGGACATTATATCTGATAATGACTGCTACATTTTCAGACCATAAAATTGACAGCTAATTGATGATTTTAAAGGTGAGAGTTGGAAATCACTAAAATTTTCTTTATTAAACTTGGTTGGGCGGGGAAATTGATTCCACGTCCATAAGCATTTTTCCTTAAGGTCTACATGCTTATCTTGCTCTTTATTTTAGCTAATGACTACCTCTGTAGAGCCAAGAGAAAATTATCAGCTATTGCGTAAATTTTTAGCGCATCCACACCGGGCAAATTTCAACGCGATCTTATGTAAATCATATCTAAACGTTCAGCGAACTCCACTCGCATAAGCACAGTCGGCCAAAGGAATATTAGACATCTTTCCTAAATAATTGACATAGAATTTGGCTTTGATAGGGTTAAAATAGCGATCTACCTCTGAAAACACGGATAGCCATGACTCCTTATGCCCAATTGCCAAGACACAAGCCTGAAGAATTTTTAAGGACTGTCGGCCTGTCACCAGAAGATTTTCTGCATCTTCACGGTAAGCTGGTGACTTACCTGGACGAACAAAAAGTCCTTAATCCACTGACTAGACGGGGACGAAAAGACTCCAAGATGGCTTTGGAAGACCGCTTGTTACTGACACTCTATTATCTTCGTCACTATCCGACGTTGATAAATCTGGCTGCGGTCTTCGACATCAGCGAATCGTATTGCCATAAAATCTATACTCGCACTGTAAGACTATTGATCAAAATCGAAAAACTGCCCAACCGCAAAGCACTGTTGGAAGATCCCGCAGCTACCGTGGTCATTGATGTTTCGGAGCAGCCTATCGAGCGCCCTGTTAAAAACCAGAAAGCGTACTTTTCAGGAAAAAAAACGCCACACGATCAAAGTCCAACTCGTGATCTGCCTATTGACGATGACTATACTCTCCGTAGTGATAGGTAAAGGTCAACAGCATGATTTTTCGATCTTCAAAGATAGCCGTCTATTGTTACATCCTGATGCCCTGTTGTTGGCGGATTCCGGATACCAAGGGATAAAGAAACACCATCAGAACTCGACTCTACCGGTTAAAAAGAAAAAAGGCCAACCGCTTTCGGCAGAAGACAAAGCCGATAATAAGGCACTATCAAAACAGCGTATTTTTATTGAGCATGTTAATCGCCGATGCAAAATTTTCAGGATTGCCAAAGATGTTTATCGGGGCAAACACAAGCATTACTCCTTGACATGGAATTTAGTGGCTGCTCTTGTTAACTTACGCTATGGCTGTATTTAGGAAAGATGTCTATTGATGTGTTTAAGGTTTGTCTACCTAACCACGTCGTTCCTTTGTGGTTTGGAGGCTTAAAGACTTGGCTTTTATCAAGAAACTCCATTCCATAGCTAACATAACAAATAAGCCGACTATTTTTATAAACTATCTTTGATTTTTTAGATTCTGTTGCTGCACAACTTGTATGCAGCAACAGACAATTGGCACTTTTAGATAACAGTTACGTTTTCTGCTTGTGGGCCTTTTTGACCTTGAGTGACAGTAAACTGTACTTTTTGGCCTTCATCAAGAGACTTGTAGCCACCTGAATTGTTAATTTGTTGGAAGTGTACGAAAACGTCAGGACCTGATGCTTGTTCGATAAAACCGAAGCCTTTATCAGAATTAAACCATTTGACGGTACCAGTAGTGATTGTAGACATAATATAGTCCTATAAATATTAGGTAATAAAGCCATTAAGGCGGATAAAGCTGAGAAATTTTGAAATTACTTAGTGAAACAAGGACGAGCTACTACCAAGAGGAACATCGAAACGGTAAACAGAGGGTAAATCATATTTTCAAGCCTATAATGATTATAAGAATTATTTTACAAATGTCAAATTAATTTTTTGTAGAATTCATGATGAGTACAGTCTAAGCAATCAGGTAATATTAAAAACTTCGTGTTCTTTTTAGTTGTTCGTTTTATGTTGACCCCGGGATATTTTTACAATCTCGGTCTCAATAGCTCAGAACTAATTTATTCGGCCACTCTGATGACTTAAATTTTAATCTAGGAGACTTGCTTATGATGCGTATTTTTTTACTATAGCGACCAATATTACAGTAATAATTAGATCAGTATGTCTTTAGCCTTTTAGTCTTATTTGGCGCTATAAATGCTCAGGGCATGGGTTTAGATCTTAATGCTCGTTTAGTAATGTCCGTTGTATTTATCAACAACTTATTTATAAGCCATTCGCCATATTAGATGAGTGAATTGCAGCGTTACAAAATGTCCGTTGGAACGGGTAATCATGATTGAGACCTACTAAAAAACAACTACCATTGCAAAAGCAACCAAGTCAGGAGACCAAGAGACTGTCCGAGAATAAAAAACCTACTACGGAAAAGCCATTCCTGTCAGAATACCTGCTCATTTTCGTTAAACCCACAAACTATTTATATCAAAAAATCTGACTCAAAATGACTTTCCCTCGCTACTCTACCTATTCTCGGACAGCCTACCAGAATTGCGCTTTGGAACTAAGCCCACACTTTGATATACTGAAAAATCAAGAATTATGTCGATAACTATAATGATGCCAGAAATAAATATTTTTTTGTATCAGAGCAAATGATTAGATTGAGAAATTATTTTCCAGTATAGTAAATCGCTTATATAGATACTGGATAATAAAGCATGCAAAAAACAGCGTTAATAGTCGGTGCAAGCGGCATCGGCGGCAGTAATTTGGCAACTGAACTTATTTCCAATGGCTGGGTCGTCTATGGTCTGGCACGCAATCCGCATCAAGGAATATCAGGCTTGCTCCCGGTAGCAGCAGACCTGCTAGATCCTGCCATCTTGAAAATTGCTTTGGCCAATGTCGCACCAAGTCATGTGTTCATTACCGCCTGGATGCGCCAGGAGACCGAGGCCGATAATATTCGTGTCAACGGTGCCATGGTCCGCAATGTGCTGGCAGCATTGGCTTTGAAAAAATCCGTACACCATGTGGCCTTGGTAACCGGGTTAAAACATTACCTGGGGCCTTTCGAGGCATATGCAAGTGCCGGTACGCTACCAGAAACTCCGTTACGCGAAGAACAACCAAGGCTTCCCGTGGAGAATTTTTATTACGAGCAAGAGGACGAATTGTTCACTGCGGCAGCACGTGACGGCTTCAGTTGGACGGTACATAGACCACATACCATTATCGGCAAGGCAGTCGGTAATGCCATGAACATGGGCACTACGTTGGCCGTGTATGCGTCAATTTGCAAGGAAACCGGCCGGCCGTTTAAATGGCCTGGCTCACAAACTCAGTGGCAAGGGCTATCTGATGTAACCGACGCCCATCAAATGGCCAAGCAACTAGTCTGGGCGGCTGATACCAAAGCGGCGCACAATAGCGCCTTCAATATCGTCAACGGTGATTTATTTCGCTGGCAATGGTTATGGGGCAGACTCGCAAACTGGTTCGGAGTTGAGTCAGTAGGCTTTGTCGGTACAATCCACCCACTTGAGATTGAAATGGCAAACGATAATGCACTGTGGCGCGAGATGGCAAAGCAGTATGGTTTAGCCGAGCCAGATTTAAACAAATTGGCATCGCCATGGCATAGTGACCTTGATCTGGGTCGACCAATCGAAGTAATGACTGACATGGCGCGCAGCCGTAAGCTTGGTTTTACCGGCTACCAAGTAACCGAGGATTCATTTTTCGCGTTATTTTCTCAGCTACGCGCAGAGCGATTAATTCCATAAATCATAACCGCAGCGGCGAACGAAATAAAGCTGATTCACTAATAGTGTGTTTTCGCACTCATCATTATATATTGACGTTATGTAGTCGTTCGTCGTAATCTTGCTATACACACTGGGCATCGGAGCTTTTAACAAGACAAACCTGTAGCGGGTAATCATAAAAGCCAAGCGTTGTTAAAGGAACAGAAGTACCTTTAAACGACCACCTGGTGCACAAACATTCAGCGGTAACCAGGAGTGGCTTGGAAGCGGGGTTTATTTGGACTGACAAACACCCTCTGTTTCAATAACACTATCAATTCAATCCGTCACGATGGCGACACTAAAAATGACCAACTTTGCTGCATCTTTCTCGAACGGCAACAGTTCGAAATCCACTAAACTGCTTAAAGCCGATATTAGCGAGTTAGATACCTAACAACTTGATAAAGGCTTTAATCTGTACTTCATTAAATGGCCAACCCAGCTCTTTTTGGGTTTCCGGATGATATAAAACAGGGATGCGAATGGCATATTTTTCTTGCCATTGATCCTGCTCGGCAATATCTATAATTTCAATCGTGATACCATGATTATCAGGCAAGCAAGCATTGATAATTTCTTGCGCTTGCTCACATAAATGGCAACCGGATGTCCCCAAAAGCAATAGTTGGATCATTAGTGCTTGGTCACTTTATCCAGATAACCCATTAATAAAGCTGATATAACTAGCGTCAGGTGGACAAGAGCAAACCACATAATTTTATCATTATTAACCGTCTCAATATTCATAAAGATTTTTAGCAAATGAATGGATGATATTGCGACTATGGAGGCCGCTACTTTCATCTTTAGAGACCCATAATCATGAGTACCCAGCCAATCCAGCTTCTCGGTTGTCTCACTAATATTCAAACGTGATACAAAGTTTTCATAACCACTAAACATGACAATAATTATCAAATTGCCGACCAAGGTAAGATCGATTAAGGACAGTAACTTTAATACCAGTTGGGACTCGTCAAGCTCCAGGATAAAAGGAATAAAATGATAGAGCTCCTGAAAAAATTTTATAAACAGCGCCACCAAGGTAAGACTTAAGCCCAAATAAACCGGCGCCAATAACCAGCGACTGACATACATTAATCGCTCCATTGTATAGCTTGCTTTCTGTGCTGGTGACATGATTTGTCCTTAATGGTGTAAATGTGCCGATAACCAACGCTCGGCAATTTCTTCGGCGATATCTTTACGCTTGGCGTAATCCTGCAACTGATCTTTATCTATTTTACCTACATTAAAATACTGTGACTGAGGATGGGAAAAATACCAGCCACTGACTGCTGATGCAGGGTACATGGCATAACTTTCAGTAAGTTCTATGCTGGTATTTGCAGTGACATTAAGCAATTCAAACAACTTCGATTTTTCGGTATGATCAGGGCACGCAGGATAACCGGGCGCAGGACGTATGCCTTGATAAGCCTCGTTAATTAACTGGCCGGGATCATAAGTTTCCTCTTCGGCATAACCCCAATAGTCTTTTCTGACGGCTTGATGGAGGTATTCTGCAAACGCTTCGGCTAATCTATCTGCCAATGCTTTAAGCATAATGGCACTGTAATCATCAAGATCTTCCTCAAATTGCTGTAATTTTTCTTCTATACCGATCCCTGTCGTTACTGCGAAAGCACCTATATAATCGGCTTTACCACTATCAAGCGGCGCAATAAAATCAGACAAGCAATAATTGGGCCGTCCTGGTGCTTTAATATTTTGCTGACGTAAATGATGTAAGGTTTCCAACGGTTGCTCGCGGGTATCATCGGTATAGACGATAACATCGTCACCATCACTGTTTGCCGGAAAAAAGCCGACTACAGCTCTGGCAGTCAACCACTTTTCACTGGTAATTTTTTGCAGCATTGCTTTTGCTTCTTCAAACAACTTTCTGGCTTCAACCCCGACCACATGATCGTCCAATATTTTTGGATAACTACCGGCCATTTCCCAAGTTTGAAAAAATGGCGTCCAGTCAATGTATGGCACGAGAGAATCAAGCGGAAAATTATCCAGCACTTTAATACCTAAAAATGACGGCTTAACCGGCTCATAATCTCCCCAGTTAAACTTGTTGCCTCTCGCAGCTTGCAGGGAATGCTGTTTGGTTTTAGCTTCACGACCTTTGTGGCGATCCCTGACTTCTTCATATTCTATGCGTACATTTTTGACAAAGTCATCCTTTAATTCGGTACTTAACAAATTACTGGCCACGCCGACGCCACGAGAGGCATCAGTCACATAAATCGTTGGACCCTTGTTATAATGCGGCTCGATTTTTACTGCCGTATGCGCTCTGGAAGTCGTCGCACCACCAATCATTAACGGAATGGTAAAACCTTGGCGCTGCATTTCTTTGGCGACATGCACCATTTCATCAAGAGATGGTGTAATCAAACCACTTAAGCCAATAATATCAACTTTTTCCAAGCGTGCAGTTTGCAAAATTTTTTCTGCCGGAACCATAACACCAAGGTCAATCACTTCATAATTATTGCATTGCAACACCACGCCAACGATATTTTTGCCGATATCATGCACGTCGCCTTTTACCGTCGCCATGAGGATTTTACCGTTGGTTTTTCTCTCGCTACCCGCTTTATCCGCTTCCATAAACGGCATCAAATAAGCCACCGCTTTTTTCATCACACGCGCTGATTTAACGACTTGTGGCAAGAACATTTTGCCTGCGCCAAACAAGTCCCCGACAACATTCATACCATCCATTAACGCACCTTCTATGACATGCAAGGGTCTTTGCGCTTCCAGCCGTGCTTGTTCGGTATCTTCATCAATGTAATCGGTAATCCCTTTAACCAAGGCATGCTCAAGGCGCTTACTGACCGACCACTCGCGCCACTCCAGATTTTCCTGCCTGACTTCACTGCTACTACCATCACCCCGGTATTTTTCTGCCAATTCCAGTAACTTGTCAGTTCCGCTACCGTCATGGCGGTTTAAGACCACATCTTCTACCGCATTACGTAAATCGTCGGGTATATCGGCATAAATCGTCAGCTGACCGGCATTAACAATCCCCATAGACATACCCGCTTGAATGGCGTGGTATAAAAACACCGCATGGATCGCTTCACGCACCGGGTTATTACCGCGAAACGAAAAAGACACATTGGAAACACCGCCGGAAATAAGTGCGTAAGGCAGCGTTCGCTTAATCTCGTGAGTGGCTTCAATAAAATCCAGCCCGTAATTGTTGTGCTCATCAATTCCTGTGGCGATGGCAAACACATTGGGATCAAAAATAATATCTTCAGGCGGAAACCCGACCTGTTCGGTCAGAATTTTATAAGCTCGCTGACATATTTCGATTTTTCTGGTTTTTGTATCCGCCTGCCCTTCTTCATCAAAAGCCATAACGATAACTGCCGCGCCGTAACGACGCACAAGTTTGGCATGTTTAATAAAAGTGGCTTCGCCTTCTTTTAGTGAAATGGAGTTCACTACACCCTTACCCTGAATGCATTTAAGACCGGCTTCCAAAATCTCCCATTTAGAGGAATCTACCATAATAGGTACTTTGGCGATATCCGGCTCAGAGGCAATCAACATCAAAAAGCGTACCATCGCTTCTTTAGACTCCAACATACCTTCATCCATGTTGATATCGATAATCTGCGCGCCACTCTCAACCTGCTGCTTGGCAACTTCCAAAGCCGTTTCAAAATCACCGGCGATAACCAGGCGCTTGAACGCAGCGGAACCGGTTACATTGGTGCGCTCGCCAACATTAACAAAGAGTGTGTCAGGACCGATAGACATGGGCTCCAGACCCGCCAAGCGACATCTTTTCTCGATTTCCGGAATTATTCTCGGAGGACAAGCTTTAACAGCTTCGACGATAGCTTTAATGTGTGCAGGTGAAGTTCCGCAACAACCGCCAATAATATTCAAATAGCCGCTACGCGCCCAATCAGTCAATTCTTCGGCCATTGCTTCCGGTGACTCATCGTATTCACCAAACTCATTCGGCAACCCGGCATTGGGATGAGCAGAGACATGCGTATCAGCAATCGTTGATAATTCATCTATATATTGACGTAATTCTTTCGCACCCAAGGCACAGTTAAAACCGAAAGATATCGGTTCAACATGTTTTAATGAATTCCAAAAAGCGGCAACGGTTTGTCCAGACAATGTTCTACCCGACGCATCAGTAATCGTACCGGAAATCATCACCGGTAATTTATAGCCGATTTGTTCAAAATATTGTTCAACAGCAAAAATTGCAGCCTTGGCATTTAGCGTGTCGAAAATTGTTTCAATCAGAATAATATCGGCACCGCCGTCAATAAGACCGCGTGTTGCCTCCGTGTAAGCATCAACCAATTGATCAAAGGAAATATTTCTAAAACCGGGATCATTGACATCAGGTGACATTGAAGCCGTGCGATTGGTAGGGCCTAAAACACCGGCAACAAAACGTGGTTTTTCCGGTGTTTTTTTTGTATATTCCTCGGCAGCTTGTTTGGCTAAGCGGGCCGACTCAACGTTAATTTCATAGGCTAACGATTCCATTCGGTAATCAGCCATGGCAATACAGGTTGAATTGAAAGTGTTGGTTTCGACAATATCAGAACCCACTTCAAAATAAGCCATATGAATAGCCTTGATAATATCAGGCTGAGTTAATGACAATAAATCATTGTTCCCTTTGAGATCAACATCCCATTGAGCAAAACGCTCGCCACGATAATCTTTTTCTTCCAGTTTGTAGCTTTGGATCATCGTACCCATTGCGCCATCCAGAAACAAGATTCTTTGGGACATACATTGTTTTAATAATTCTGTTTTGCTCATTGATTGTGCCAAGGGTAGTTATGTCGCGTGAAGATAATCATTGCTTAAAAGACTATCAAGCACTATTATTTTTATCACTATAATTCAGGAGATGAGGA
Organism: Methylobacter sp. S3L5C; assembly: GCF_022788635.1. NCBI lineage: Bacteria > Pseudomonadati > Pseudomonadota > Gammaproteobacteria > Methylococcales > Methylococcaceae > Methylobacter > Methylobacter sp. S3L5C. The sequence goes on from NZ_CP076024.1 coordinate 4,003,390, forward strand.
TGTCAAAACCAACGATTACTCAAGTCTTTAAAAGTGTTTTATCTGCTTTTATCGGTGTGCAGAGTGAAGACAGCAGAAAAAAAGCTTTCGAACAAGGGTCGCTTTCAACATATATTATTGCAGGATTGATTTGTACCATTCTGTTTGTTATAGCAGTTATTTCTCTTGTTTCTGTTATCGTATAGCTGATTAAGTATCACGAGTTGCAAAAAAAATAAAAAAACTATAAAAAAGCCCAAGCAGAACTTGAGCTTTTTAGTATCAGCTACTTATTATTGTGGCGTTTTGAAGCTTTTCTTTATATTTTGAAACATCTCTTTGAGACCACTAAATAAATTTGTCACTGAAAAATTTTCTTTAGTGATAAGTTTTAAACGGACCACTGCAAGAGCCAGAAAGCCGACAATTGAAGGAGACATTTCTAAATAAAGTGACTTTAATACCCCAATAAATCCCAGGAAATCACCTTCGTTTTTTCTGTCGGCGCCCTGAAGGGATTCATAGTTAGCGCCACCTTCACTTGCCCTGAACGACTCTAAAATATAGATATTGAGGTTGACCAATACCATATTTAAAACAAAAAACCCCACTGCACCAATAGCAACCCACATTAGCACATTACTTACCTTTGCCTTCACAGCTGACTGATAAAACCAGAGCGCTATGAAAATCATCACTATGCCACTTATCATAATTTATACCCCCTATTATATTTATTTATATTTTTGTTAGAAAAAAGTAAAGATAGGTACACTTTAAAATCATATTAGCACCCTCTTTTTCAACAACTTTACATGATTCATATTTTTCACGCCCAGGCGTTGTCTGCTTTTTAATTTCGCCATTTTCGACCAAATATTTAATGGCTATCTTCATTTCTTTGGTTCGACCAACAGAATCCGTTGCTGTTGTTTGCAGAACACCATCGGCTTTAAAATCCCACTCAACAGTAACATTTTTCTTCTCCCCGTCCAATTTAGGTGATTCAGCATATAGCTTCCATTTTCCCAGGATTTCAGAGTTATCTTTTAACGCAACTTCAGCATTCGCCGAAAATGCAAAAAAGAATACTGCCAATGGTAATATTTTAACGTATTTTTTCATTATTATTATTCTCCCCAATCTATCAGCTTCAAAAACAGAATTCAAACTATACCACATCAGTTATCTAGCTTTAACAACAATAGTCAGGAATATTTATTTTCCTGACCATTTTTAATTCCCGCAAACAATAAGCCTTGACTTTAAATCCCTCTAAAGTATCATGCAACTTCCGCTTGCTATGAAATTAGCAATTTTCAAATATAAGAATTACTAGGTAGGAGACACATACATGGGTTTTATTTTAGATTTAACTGAAACACTAAAAACACCAGCTGGCATGGTTGGCGCTGTTGTGGTTGTAGCCGCTGTATACGCACTTCTGAAATGGGTATTCGCAGAACATCCAGACGACGAAAAATAAGCGCAACTAAACAGTTTCGGTTGTTTATAGACCGCTATCTTTCCCCGTGAATAGATAGCGGTATTTTTTTACCTGAATATTTAACCACTTCAAGTTCCTGACTGTATTATAATTTACACATTTTTATTAATGAAATGTATAAATTCATAATCAATAAAATCCTGGCGCTCTACTCTAAACAAGTCCCTGCAACAGGTATTGGCTTGTTCAGGCTTTTTTACGGACTGGTCGCTTTACAGGAAATTTTTTTCCTGCTTTATTTCAACCATTTAATATTCGATCCTATCCCCTATATAGACGTTGAATTCCCCATGATTCCGTTTTTTTTATGCCTTTGGGGAATTATTGCCAGTTTTATTATCATTGGCTATCGCTATCAATTTGCTGTTATCAGTAATTACGTCTTCTGGATTATCTTCGTAAATTTCACACCCATGCAACGTGATTTTGACGGGGGGTTTGATTCATTTATGACCGGCGCCGGTTTTTTTCTGCTTTTTATGCCAGGAGACCGCGCATTTTCGATAGATAACCTAAGACATAAACTCAGTACACCGTTTACCCATTACAACACCTATTCAAAGCCAACAGTTTCCGGACTCGTTTACTACTTACCAGTCCTGATTTGCCTTGGCTTTCTCTATTTTGATTCGGCTGTCCATAAATTGTTTGCCGAACACTGGCGAAACGGTCTTGGCTCTTGGCTACCATCAACACAACCCTATTATGTTTCCGCTATCGACATGTCGTTTTTGTTGAATAACGAACTCCTACAAAAAACCATAGGCTATGCCATACTAGTCTTTCAATTTACCTTTTTATTCTTTTTTTCAAATCGCCGATTACGTAGCGTTTATTTATTCGTAGGTCTTGGCATACATCTGGGTATTACCCTGTCGTTAAATATCTATCCTTTTGGCATGGGGATGTTGATATTTTATTTACTACTGGTGCCTTTTAGCTGGTGGCGTGCAATCGGTAAACAACTAACTGCGAAACAACCATCACTAACCGTCTTCTTTGATCAACAATGCCCTTTGTGTAATCGTACGGCACTTATTCTGAATCATTTCGATATATTTAACTGCATAGACTTTAAAAGCGCTCAAGATCATGCTGCACACTATCCGGCAATGACGGCAATACCCTCCGAAACGCTGTTACTGGATTTATATGCTCTGGACAACGAAAATCGCATTTATTCAGGCGTTAATACTTATATCCAAATACTGAAAAAGATGCGTTATTTATATCCCATCGGGCTTCTTTTAAGCTTGCCTGGAATCCATACTCTGGCGATAACAAAGTACCGGGTTATAGCTGACTCACGTGCCAGGATCACTTGTACAACTGACTGCCTTATATCGCCGAAACTGCAAGACAACAATTGGTATCATCGAATTTTTGAATCTTTTGCCAGCCAAAAACCCAAAGCATTCTCCAGAAAGTTGGCAAAAATACTCATTGCTTTAATCCTGTTACAATTAAACAGTACAATTCATTATGCACTTATTTACCGATTGAATTTAGAGGTAAAAAACAATCCGGTCAGCGCACCTGTTGCTGAAGCCAGTAATGCGCTTATTATGATATCGCTGACCTTTTTTGGGATTACTCCACACGCCCTCTACCTGCATGATCATTTTGCCGGCTATGACCATATTTTAGCAATCACCTATACTGATCAAAATGGCATTGAACGCTGGTTACCGTTTGTTAACGAAGAAGGACGCTTGCTTGCGCCAAACTGGGGCCGCGTTCATTCCATGTGGGCTAATATTGCCGTCACACCTACTATCAACAAGACCCGTTTACAAAAATTTATCATGAAAGTAACGGCTTTCTGGGGGCAAAAAACAGGCTTAAATCTCGATAAAACAGTCTTTCATATCAAGATGAAAAAAATTAATGCACCGACTTATTGGGTTCATGATCAATTACATCAAAATTTTTCAGCGCCATGGACCACCATAGGCACAGTCAAATGGACAAATCATTTAATTTCTTTCGACTTACCTGACAATATAAATTCATTATAAGTGCCCAGTAGGCGGTCCGAGAATAAGAGCCGTAGAGAGAGCTATTTTGAGTCAGATTTTTTGGTTATTTTAGGCAAATAGTTGTTCTATTAAACGAAAATGAGCGGAAAACAGAGCCAAAATAGCTTTTCCCCAGCAGATTTCCTATTCTCGGACAGCCTCATGGAGCAACTAATATGGTTTTTATTATTGCATCATCATTCCAGTCATGTTATAAATTGTCCGTGCTTTTTTACAAATTAGCGCACAATAAATAAAATAATTTAAAACCGTTTGGAGGATATATCATGAAAAAAATCTTAGCTCTTTTAGCAATGGCATTAATGATTGTTGGTTTGTCTGGCTGCATAGACAACCCGGATGATTCAAAGCAAAAAGTTTCTAGTTCTATTGCACTATAAACAAAAAACTTTTGTAAAAACAGAAAGCCCGGTCCTACCTCCGGGTTTTCTGTTTATATCATATTAAAGCTTTAGCAATCCTTGAGTAAAACACTCAACAATCATTACACCAAACGCCCCCATAAATCATAGTCATCCGCATCTTCAATTTCAACATCAACAAACTCACCGACGTTAAGATGTGTGGCACCATCAATAAATACCTGACCATCTATTTCAGGCGCATCCGATTTACTTCTGGCAACCGCACCTTCTTCTACTACCTCATCAATAAGTACTGTTTCAATTCTGCCTATGCGTTGTTGTAAACGCTCAGCACTAATCTCGGCCTGATGCGCCATAAAACGCGCCAACCGCTCTTGCTTGAGCTCTTCAGGGACCAAATCCGGCAAATCATTGGCAACGGCCCCTTTTACCGGAGAATAAGCAAAACAACCTACTCTATCCAGTTGTGCTTCCGTCATAAATTGCAATAATTGTTCAAACTCCTGATCAGTCTCCCCCGGAAATCCGACAATAAATGTACTGCGTAGAGTAATATCAGGACAAATTTCCCGCCACGCCTTAATTCGTTCCAAATTATTTTGGCTGGCCGCTGGACGCTTCATTAATTTAAGAATACGGCTATTTGCATGTTGAAAAGGAATATCCAAATAAGGCAAAATTTTTCCTTCTGCCATCAATGGAATCACTTCGTCAACATGAGGATACGGATAAACATAGTGCATACGCACCCAGATATCCAAATCACCCAAAGCCTCGGCTAAATCATAAAAACGCGTTTTAACAGAACGCCCTTTCCATTCCCGACTTTGATATTTTAAATCCAAACCATAAGCACTGGTATCTTGTGACACCACCAACAATTCTTTTACGCCTGCATTTGCCAGTCGCTCCGCTTCCAACAAGACATCATCAATGGGTCTGCTAACCAGATCTCCACGCATTGACGGGATTATGCAGAACGTACAACGGTGATTACAACCCTCGGATATTTTTAAATAGGCATAATGAGCCGGCGTTAACTTTATTCCCTGAGGCGGTAACAGACTGGTAAAAGGATCATGTCTGGGTGGTAAATATTGATGCACAGAAGCCACGACTTCTTCTAATGCGTGCGCACCCGTGACTTTTAAAACCTGAGGATGACGCGCCCTGATTTCATCTTCACGGGAACCCAAACATCCGGTAACAATTACTTTACCGTTTTTTGCTAAAGCCTCACCAATACTATCTAGTGATTCTTCTACCGCAGCATCAATAAATCCGCAGGTATTAACAATCACTAAATCAGCATTCTGGTAAGTCGGTGAAATGTCATAACCTTCTGAACGAAGCTGGGTTAAAATTCTTTCGCTATCAACTAGCGCTTTCGGACAGCCTAAACTAATAAAGCCGACAGTGGGGATCTTTGTCATAAATATGTGTAAGGTATAGAAGTAGAGTAATGTTTTTTTGATAATCAGACGCAAAAGTTGTCATCATGCCGATAAACTCACTAGCGCTTGAATTTGCTTTTTATTGACGAACTAAAGCCGTCATTCTATCACTTTAGGCGATATCCAAGCATGAATATACCAAAATTACACAGAGTTTTTATTCATTTCCAAAAACGGCAAGGATAGATAGTTAAGACTAAAAACCCTGGATTCACGGTATTCCTGTAGACTATAGCTATCTAATTAAGCGGGACTGAGCTACTACCAATGCGCTAAAATTAATCGACATAACAAATTTTTAAATTGATAAGTTATAAAATCAAACAAAAAAACGGCAGCTACTGGCAGAAACTGGCTGGCTTATAATCGCCAAAGTGCCCAAGTTAACTGATCAGCCATGACAAGAATGAATTTTTTAATACCAGACTTTAATTAAAACAGGTACATTACCATCGGTAAACTATACTGCTAGATTAATTCACCACGTTTTTAAAGGACTAATAACAAAATTTATTTATTGCTTCTGCTTTTTTGTATGGCGAGCATGTGCATCCATTACATTCCAGATTTTTACCAAAAATAACCTGGATAAAGAGAAGTTATATAATGCGACTATTAGTCTTGGTATTAAATTTACTGGTTGGTTCGATATTGTTGACACAATCCACCCATATTTTGGCAGCCTCTATGGAAATTGAGGCTAATAAAAACAATATCAAGCGGGGAAATGCCTCGCACTTACGAGTAAAAAATAAAAAAAATCAATTATCTCGTGTTAAGCAAAATAACTTAACAAATCCGGGTAATGTTTGGGAGCGTATTCGTATCGGCATGAAAATCCCCCGGCCAAGAAAAGTTGAGGCAATTTCAAATCAACTCCTTGTAAATAACAATATTTTGCCTGTGCGATCATTTACCGAGAGGCGTCTTCATACTCGCATTAGTATTAATCATGAAACGATTACGACTTTAAATACCCATATTATCTCAGCGCCAGATGACCGTATCAACCCGACACCACACTTCACTGTAATAACTCGCTCACAACGAGTGCTTGCCCTACAAAAACTCAAACTGCCAGTAACGGCCTCTGCACCTGTTGATAAATCCACGCCTTATGGCCGCCTTAAACTTAACGCCACTCTTTCTTCAAGAATTCGTGATAAGGTAGAGTCACAAGAACAATCAGTTTCATCAAGAAGCAATACCTTGCATGAAGACTCTGCCTATCAAATACAGTCTCACTCGGGTATTGAATTTCATCCAAGACTGCACCAGCTTGACCTTAAAAACCCAAGCGATCCCCTTATCAACAGTAATTTACCACCACTAAAAACCGTCAAAACGAATCTGCCTGATAAAGCGGCCATAACGGCTTACACTTCTGCGCAAGATTCAACAGTTTTAACACCAAACCACGACAAGGAAGCGATTAAGTATGATCGGGTTAATAAACATGTGGTTTGGTATACGCAACACCACGATTATCTGCTTCAAGTCAGTGAACGCGCACGCCCGTATCTTTATCACATCGTTGAGAGCCTTAGTGAGCATAAATTACCTTATGAACTGGCTTTATTACCCATTGTAGAAAGTGCCTATCAAGCCACCGCACTATCCCCAAAAAGTGCCGCAGGATTATGGCAGTTTATTCCAAGCACAGGGCATGATTTTGATCTGCCTCAAAGTGAAAAGTATGATGGCAGACTTGATATTACCGCCTCTACTCAGGCGGCAATGCGTTATATGTCATTTTTAAACCAGCATTTCAAAGGTGACTGGTTACTGGCTTTGGCTGCCTACAATTGCGGACTGGGTGCTGTCGATAACGCAGTTAGTCGTAATATCGTCGACGGTCTTGATACCGATTACTGGTCTTTACGCTTGCCTGAAGAAACGCAGGAGTATGTACCCCGTTTACTGGCATTATCCAGCATATTTGCCAATCCTGATGCGCATGGATTAAAGCTTGCCCAGGTTAGAAATGAACCCTATTTCGTTAAAGTTAAAATAGAGCGTAAACACGATATTGACTATCTGGCTGAAAAAGATTTTAGGGAGGTCGCACAACTTGCCAATCTCAGTTATGAACAATTTAGTCGCCTTAACCCTGGCTATCTAAACTCCAAACTGGCAGTTAATGGACCATTTACCTTGCTCATGCCGGCGGCTAACGCCAATCAATTGCATCAACAACTGGCCAGTATTGCTCAATTTATGAATAAACCGCCCACAATGGCAGCAATTAATGGCCCCTTAAAGAGAAGAGCGCCATTAATGTTTGAAGGGCAAAAAACCGTATTATCCCGGCTTATTGATTTATCATCTGTTAAAGATAAAAATCCGGTATCTGTCTCTGAGCCGTTCTTATCACTTATTTTAAATACCAATCAAACAACACCACGTTTGGCAACCCAGTCTGGAATATCACCCATTGATTTAAACCCGGATACAAAACGGGTAGAAAAAAATATATAGCTATGCATTTACCAAGATACTAAAAATTTCTCGCTAAAATAATAATGCGAAAAAGTGCTATTACGGGAAATACTGCACAGGGTTACTGGCAATGTCTCGTGCAGCCAAAAATTGCGCATAATAGTTACGAGAAGCAAAACCGAACGCTGGACCAGTATAAGTCTTTACGATATGGGTAAAGTCATGGCCAACTTGATTTTGTGCCCGTTTCATACCTCCGATGCCGTGATTATAAGAGGTAATCGCCGTGGGCCAGTCATGCAGCTTACTGTAAGCATAGCTCAGATAGCGGGCCGCGCCGATGGCGGAAGCAAAAGGATCAAGGCGTCGATCAACCCTGTTACCTGCAGGCATAAAAGTTTTTGCTGCACCTTTGGTAAATTGCCACATACCCACGGCACCGGCAGAAGATTTTGCCGCCGGTTGAAACGACGATTCGACATGCGGTAAATAAGCCAGATCTTCAGGCAAACCGGCATCACGGAATATTTTTCTAAATTGCATGTTATAACGACGACTGATATCGAGTCCATGTTTAAAGCGTTCCCGGATTCCACGTTGCGACCGCACCCGCTCGGCGGCACCGTTTAATACGCTGTTAAGTTGCTTACCGGTACTTTGCAGTTTGGCAATTATTTGCTTGTCAGTAGTATTCAACTGCGCGTTGTAACGCAACTTACTCTCCAAAACCGTTAATTGGACTTTCCAAAAATCACGGTGCTGATTAACTATTTCTTTTTGCTCACTGGTCATGCTTTCGTCGACATAGCCGGGTAAATCGATAACCTCGTAAATGACATCTAAATAGCGGTCATCATGAAACGCTACTTGCGAGCGATGCCAAAGCGTATAGGTTTTTCGCCAGAACTCCACAGCAGGCTCCAATTCATCAGGTTTTTGAAATATGCCGGAGCGAGACGATAGTCCATAGCCTTTTTGCGGAGTAGTCACACGAGGTTTAGTCATGGTTCGGTCTGCCATGGCGTTATCATACTTGGTCGTAGGCGCAGTGCTACTGCAAGAATTTAACAGAACGACAATGGCCGGCAATAGCCAAATGCGCATAATTAATTGATTCATTTGTTAGTAAATTAATCCAATATCGACTGGTTTAAAGAGTGTGTTTTGCATGTTTAGATCAATTTTAATACAAATTTGAGGTGAATTTAAACATCCAAAACTCACGCATTAATAGGCTTGCACTTTTACTCCAGTTTTTAAGATGAAGTCAAGAAATTTGTTTTTACTTGGTTTTTTTTCAACATAGCCAACTCGCCAGTATTTTTTGGCATCAACCTTATTTCAGCCATGATTACCGTAAATATTTTGCTATGATGGATAATCTAACGTACTAAACGAAAAAGTAACCACCCGTAAGAGCTGAACCTGTCTATAATTAAAACAGATATGCGAATATGACAACCCAAATTAAAATCTTTCGCTATTTTCTCACTTGCCTACTGACAGTAGCCAGCATTTCTATAGCACTGGCCGAGATTAGCTCATGTAAAGAAACCAGCGATACGCATATCTGGATCTCGCCCCTTAACCCTAAAACCGATGAGCCGGTCAAAATCATGGCCGTATCCACTGACGCCCCATTGTCGGATCTGACCCTGATAGACAGCCAAGACCAGCGTATATCCTTAAAATATAGCCACCGAGGTGGTCCACCTTGGAGTCTAAACGGCGTCTTGAAAAGACTCAACGAAGGAACTTATCGGGTAGTAACCAGCCGGGATAATCAGTTTACCGCCTGCCACAAATTCACCATTGGCAACGAAAATACACAGAAAAACGCCAATTCGTGGGGACTTGCCACCGAAGCCTTTTATTCTGCCTGGATCGAAGCGTTGTTTGATGCTCCGCTGGAAGAAAACCTGAGCTTCCCTTCCCTTAAGCCGGTGTTAAGCAACAACCAACGCAATTTCCTGCACAACCATCTCGGTCTTAATGAAGACAACAGCCTGGCACTGACACCTGATTGCGCAGATCTGCCCTACACCTTGCGAGCTTATTTTGCCTGGAAGGTCGGCCTGCCAATCGCCTTTCGCACATGCGGGCGTGGCGCGGCCAATACCCCACCGCATTGTGGAGCAGCCAATATCAAGACCGAATTCACCCACGGCATCAGCTCACCAGCCAGCTTCAGGCTTGTCAACGAGCAATTAGTAAATACCGTTCATTCAGGGTCGCTCCGAACCGGACTTGAGGACGAGTCCACAGACCTATATCCCATAGCTCTCAGTCGTCAGTCGCTTTGGCCGGGGACTGTCTATACCGACCCCTACGGCCATGTCCTGATACTGGTTAAATGGGTGCCGCAGACAACGACTCAGCCTGGTATCTTGCTGGCCGTCGATGCCCAACCAGATAACTCTATTACCCGAAAACGCTTTTGGGAAGGCACTTTTCTATTTGCCAACCTTGCCAGTGCCGGCCCCGGATTTAAGTCTTTCCGGCCCTTGGTTCGCAGAACCTCAAACGAGTTTCGGACACTCTCCAATGACGAACTGGTCGACAACCCAGGCTTTACGCCCTTTTCTCTGGAACAGAATCAACTCTCTCCCGATGATTTTTACACCAAGTTAGACAAACTCATCAACCCCAAAGGTCTTGAAGTAAAACAAGTTTACGAAGCGACCCTGAACGCCTTGGTGGAACAAATCGAGACGCGCGTAACCTCCGTAGACAACAGCGAGGCATATTTTCGCAAACATCCCGGGAGCATAATTACCATGCCTGACGGCGCAGCAATTTTTCAAACCATCGGCCCTTGGGAAGATTATTCCACGCCATCGCGCGACATGCGCCTTATCATCGCTATTAACGTACTAAAAGGATTGCCAGAAAAAATCACGCGCCATCCCGACTTGTTCCTGATAAACAACAGGGATCCTGCAGACGCACAGGCCGAAATTGAGCAGCATCACGCAAGGCGTATCCAGGAACTCAGCATACACTATACGCGCACCGACGGCAGCTTGTGGGAGCTATCTGTAGCCGAGGTGCTGGCACGAAAGCCTGCCTATGAAATGACTTATAATCCCAATGACTGTAGCGAAATACGATGGGGTGCAAAGCCGGGTACGGAGGAGTATTCCACTTGCCGCCGTCACGCACCAGCAGCACAGCACACAAAAATGGAGCATTACCGGCTTTGGTTCCGCGAAGCACGAAGACCGACACTATGAAATACTGTTGGGGTTACGGTACTATTTCCATTACATCCCGGCATCCCGACTAATTTCTACCGAAAAATACCTGATTCATCAATTTAAACCAGCTAAGCGATAACATCTCCCTGATTAATATTCAGGGCTATAGCTATGATTAGTCAGCATTAAAAACCAGAAACTAACCCCGCCGCCAGGAATGAAAACGTTCCAGACAATGAAGTAAACCTTGCGGTGCGTGCTCTCGCTTCCAGACTCCGGCAACATATTTATTGGCTTCTGCGAGCGTCGGGTAGATATGGATCGTACCTAATATTTTATTTAAACCGATGCCGTATTTCATTGCCAATACAAACTCGGCAATCAAATTTCCGGCATCTTCACCAACGATGGTAACGCCGAGAATCTTGTCTTTGCCAGGCAACGTTAACACTTTAACAAAACCGTGTGCCTCGCCATCGGCGATAGCGCGATCCAGTTCACCAATATGGTAAGTCGATACTTCATAGGCGACGCCTTGCTCTTTTGCCTGAACTTCGTTTAAACCAACCCGCGCCACTTCAGGATCGGTAAAAGTGGCCCAAGGTATCACTGAGTAATCGGTGCGAAACCGCTTAAATTGACCAAACAAAGCGTTCACAGACGCATACCAGGCTTGATGGGCAGCTACATGGGTAAACTGATAAGGCCCCGCGACATCGCCGCACGCATAAATATTGGGATAATTGGTTTCCTGAAAGGCATTGATCGCTATAGTTTTTTTGGGTGATAAAATAATATCCAACGCTTCCATCCCATAACCTTTAACATTGGCAACACGACCTACAGCGATCAGCACCTGATCAAAGGCAATGCTGACCAACGACCCTTGGTGATCAGTAATCAGGCGTTTTTCAGTATTTTCAAGTATAAATTCCTTGGCAGTATGACCAAGGCGTAAATCAATGCCTTCCTGTTCAAAACCAACCATAACTGCTTGCGATACTTCCAGGTCTTCACGACCTAATAACTTTGCAGCCTGCTCGACAATAGTCACCTTACTGCCCAGACGGGCGAAACATTGTGCCAGTTCGCAGCCAATTGGGCCACCGCCAAGCACCAGCAGACGCTTGGGTAATTCACGTAGGCTCCAGATAGTATCCGAAGTAAGAGGATCAATACTGTCAATGCCCGGTATTGATGGCAAAAACGGAGTTGCTCCGGCGGCGATAATGATCGAGCGCGTCGTTAAGGTTTTTATACCGGCATCGGTACTAACCTGAACTTCCCACGGAGAAATTATTTTGGCTTCGCCACTCACGATATCGACGCCAAGTTGAGTATAACGCTCAATTGAATCATGCGGCTCAATGGTTTTGATCACTGATTGTACCCGATTCATTACCTCGGCAAAATCAAATTCTGCCTGCGCCTGTTTGATGCCAAATTCTTGCGATCGCTTAAGCTGCGCCAGCCATCTGGCTGAACGGATCAGGGCTTTGGATGGTACACAGCCGGTATTAAGGCAATCGCCACCCATTTTATTTTTTTCAATCAAGGTGACTTTGGCTTTTACGGTAGCTGCGATATAAGCCGCAACCAAACCACCGGAACCGGCACCTATCACAATGACATTATTATCGAAACGCTGGGGCTTTAACCACTGATCGTAAATTTTACGATTTTTTAAGACTTGCACTATTTTTTGAGCCAGCAAAGGAAACAACCCTAATAATATGAACGAGCCCAGTAATACTGGCGACAATATCCCGGATAGTGAGTCTATTTTAGCCAACTGGGTACCGGCATTGACATAAACAATAGTACCCGCCAACATTCCAATCTGACTGACCCAGTAAAACGTCCGTGTTTTCAGGGCTGTTAAGCCCATCGCCAAATTAATGATGAAAAATGGAAATAGAGGTATCAGACGCAGCGTAAACAAATAAAAGGCACCCTCACGGTTAACACCTTCGTCAATTTCTTGCCAACGCTCCCCAAATCGCGATTTAACGGTATCCCTAAATAAAAACCGTGCCGCCAAAAATGCCAGCGTTGCACCAATGCTGGAAGCAAAAGAAACAATCACCGTACCCCAAAATAATCCGAACACCGCTCCACCCGCGAGAGTCAGTACCGTAGCGCCAGGCAGCGACAAGCCGGTAACGGCAATATACACCAAGCCATAGATGATAATAGTGAAACGAGGATTGATCATGCGGAAGGCTTCGATAGCTGCCTGCTGCGATTTTAAGGCCTCTAACGTCAGATATTGCTGGAAATCGAAAATAAAAAAAGCCAGCAATAAGGTGCCAATAATTATAAGTAACAAAGTTTTTGATACTTTCATAGCGCGCTCCCTGTTTTGTTCAATAAAATATCGACTAAGAGTTCAGACTCTTTAACAAGATTGAACATACATGAATTCCTTTTGAATAAAATTAATAACGTAAGTTAGTCGATTAATAAGCTATTTTCGGCTTTCGCCTTAAAGGAATAATAAACGAGATTTAACCGGTGTTGCCGAATTTAAATTTGCTCATTATTGGTACAGCATACTCAAATGCTTGCTGGTACTTGGCTGGCTGATAAGTAAAATAACAATATACACGTTACAGAATTACAGGCAAAAAAAAGGCTTATCAAATGATAAGCCTTTAATTTTATGGCGTCCCCAAGGGGGTTCGAACCCCTGTTACCGCCGTGAAAGGGCAGTGTCCTAGGCCACTAGACGATGGGGACTAAACTGGGTTTAGTCTGGCCTGATAAGGCTATCCATAAAGGATAAAACTATAGATTTTTATTAACAAATAAAAACCGGTCAATCATTAGCTATTAAAATGGCGTCCCCAAGGGGGTTCGAACCCCTGTTACCGCCGTGAAAGGGCAGTGTCCTAGGCCACTAGACGATGGGGACTAGAATTCTAATAAACTTTTTCTTTTTTTGGTGGAGCCAAGCGGAATCGAACCGCTGACCTCAACACTGCCAGTGTTGCGCTCTACCAATTGAGCTATGGCCCCAACTAAAGAACGAGGATTATATAGGATATATACGTAAAGTCCAACACTAATTTAAACTTCTTATGTAGATAATGGCTTTTTCTATTCTGGCCAAGGTTTTTTCTTGTCCCAGCAATGATAAAGTAACATCAATTGCCGGCGAAACTGCCGATCCACAGATAGCGACACGTAAAGGCTGAGCGACTTTACCCATATTAAGTCCCAGGGTTTCGGCTAGATTGACAATAATTTCATGTACACTCTCACCAGTCCAGTCAGTGACTGCTACCAGTTCATCGTGCAAACTGGCTAAAACATGGTCTGATCCCACTGTGAAATTCTTTTTAACGGCTTTTTCATCGTAAGATTCAAAATCCTTATAAAAATAAACACTGGCAGCGGCCATATCAACCAGCGTTTTGCTACGTTCTCTTTGCGCTCTTACGATATTAATCAATTCCGGGCCATCAGCAGGATCAATATCCAACTGTCCCATGTGCCAGCTTAAATGGCGTGCAACATGGGCAGGGTCGCTATTCATAATATATTGATGGTTTAACCACAACAACTTTTCCATATTAAAAGTAGATGCCGACACATTAACATCATCCAATTCAAAATACTCAACCATCTCATCCATGGAAAATATTTCCTGATCGCCATGAGACCAGCCCAATCGCACCAGATAATTTAGCAATGCTTCCGGCAGATAGCCGTCATCACGAAACTGCATAACGCTGACCGCGCCATGACGTTTGGATAAGCGCGCACCGTCAGCACCCAAAATCATGGGTAAATGCGCATACTTTGGCAACTCGGCACCCAGTGCCTTAAGAATGTTCATCTGTCTGGGCGTGTTATTAATATGATCGTCACCTCGAATAACATGAGTGACTTTCATATCCATATCATCAACAACAACCGTTAAATTGTAAGTTGGCGTGCCATCAGCTCTGGCGATAATCAAATCATCAAGTTCTTTGTTGGCAACGACAATATCGCCTTTAACCAAATCCGAAATAGTAACAACACCATCAACCGGATTTTTAAAGCGTATAACTGGCTCCCGATCTAGTTGCGACTCGTCTGAATCCCTGCATTTACCGTTGTAACGAGGCTTTTCTTTATTGGCCATTTGCTCGGTGCGCAATTGTTCCAGCTCCTCTTTGCTGCAGTAACAATAGTAAGCATCGCCCTGCACCAATAACTGCTGGATAATTTCCTTATAGCGATCAAAATGATGGGTTTGATAAAAAGGCCCGGCATCGTAATCCAGCCCCAACCACGACATACCTTCCAAAATGGCATTAACCGATTCCTGTGTTGATCGTTCCAGATCGGTGTCTTCAATCCGTAGAATAAATTTACCGCCATGTTTACGCGCATAAAGCCATGAAAACAAAGCGGTACGCGCACCACCGACATGCAAATAACCGGTTGGACTGGGGGCAAAACGTGTTGATATAGTCATAATGATAATAGTTAATTATTTGGTTAATAAAATTCTGTTTAGGGGAGTCACTATTTTCCTAACAACGTCATCCAGGGCTTCCTGCTGGGGATGACACGAAGAATTACACTACTGCTATGCCTTCCGGCGGTCTCAGACGCCCTGCTTTACTCTCTGGACACCCAACAAGGGGATATCCAGAATCATGCACGCAATGGCTTGACGCTGTTCGGGACACTCCGATATTTTCACTACGTTAACGCTTCGTGAAGACATCTACGTCCTGCGCTGCTGAGAACTATTTTCCACCACTCTCCTGTTCGTTTCGTTTCCGGGAAAACAGCACCGGAATTGGTTTAGAAAAACTTATTCGCAGCGTTTGATAACTTAAATACAACAACATCCTTGGCAAGGTCATTTTTTTCTAAAATAACCATCAACGCAAAAAATTCCTTTATCTGCTTGGCTTTTAAGCCGCCATTTTAACATCGTTTTTTACACTTAACTCGGGATCATAACACCGCTACGAAGTTATCTAAATCTCAAGTATCTGCACTCAATACCTGCAACCGCTTCTCCATAACCAACGCGCTTAGTCTATTATACGCAAACTCCTGCAATAAAACTGGCAACCTGCCTGTCAATTGCTAATGACTTTGTTAATACCAAAAAAACTCGGGTAATTATATAACTTAATTAATTAACGCTAAACATCAAAACCAACCGGCTATTTTAATTAAATCAAGACAATGCTAGAATCCAAACTCATTCGATGATACCGCATAATATTTACCTCATTTTGATCGTTTTATTATTAAAAATAACAATAAGGGGATTTTTCAATGCAAAAAATACTAAAAACAGCTACATTCGTTGCAGCCCTGATACTCTCAGGCTGTGCCTCACAACCTGTAAGTACTTTTGAAACCTTTCAAGCCCAGGACTTGAATGGCTTGCTATCTTCCGGCCAATATGTACAAAAAGCAGACAATTTTTTTGTTATTAATGACTCTTCATCATCAATGGCAGATGAATACCTGGGCGCAGGTTACCCTGCCCAACCAAGTCCCACAAAATTCTCGGTTGAAAAAGAAATTCTTAACCGTATTAATCACACAATTCCCGACTTAAAATTAACGTCAAGTATCCGCAGTTTTGGCTTTGGCGATTGTTTGTCCTGGGGATTTACCCAACTTAATCAGGCTCCTGCAAGCTACTCAAAACCGGTTTTTGGCAGTGGCATAGATGCATTGACTTGTGCCAGTGGAGGTTCGCCCATCGCCAGTGGAATTGAGGGCACAACCGAAGATTTATCAACAACAGTCGGTAATATTGCTGTATTAATACTCAGTGATGGTCACGATCTGGACTCGGATGGTGTTAATGAACTTCAGACCTTAAAACAAAAGTACGGCGACAGACTCTGTGTTTATTCTGTTTGGGTAGGTAATCAAGAAGAACAATCCGGCATAACTTTGTTAAATCAACTGGCTAATATTTCTGGCTGTGGATTTGGCACAACGGCTGACAGAATTTCCAGCTCTGGCAACATGGCTAATTTTGTAAAAAGCATTTTCCTGAAAACCGGCACTCCCATTGCTGCCGACTGCTCGACGCTTGACTCAGATGCTGATGGTGTTAACGACTGCATTGATAAATGCCCTAATACAATACCCGGAGCAAAAGTTAGCATACTGGGCTGCTGGATTGTTGATGTGAAATTTGACAACAATAAAGCCGATATTAAACCAGAATACTTTCAAAACCTTGACAACGCCGCCAAGCGTATACAGGAGCATCCAGAGCTGTTAATTGAAGTACAAGGCCATACCAGTAAAACAGGCTCATTCCAGCACAACATGAAATTATCCGAGCGCCGCGCCTTGGCTGTTAAAAACTACCTGATTAACGGCACTCATTCAACCAATATCACTTCCCGTGGTTATGGTTGGACTCAACCGATCGACACCAATGAAACAGAAGCCGGACGTGCCAACAATCGCCGTGTGCAACTGGAAGTTAATGGTCAAGCCCAACAACCTCTAAATCCTCAATAACCCTCATCATCACTACCAGACTGAATCCTCTTAAAATTATTAACAGTTTCAGTCTGGTAGAAATCATTTTGGAAATAACCTTAGTTATTTATTGCACAGTAACAAGCTTGAACGTCTGCGTGACAGACTGAAAAAATCAATTATCCGTAATCTTCCTGGAATAAAACCACATCTGATAAATGCTGAGCAGAATTTGCAGGCCCATGGACAAGCCCATTAACGCACCGCTATAAACAACTACATAGGCAAACGCAGGCGTGGATTTGGTAATAAACCAGGACAAAATATCCAAAAGCATGGCAGCAAAAGGTATGACCACCGCGACTCTTTTTACATAAACATTAAGATCACAGAGCAAAAACATTTTACCTATAAAAAATAGAATAAAGGCAATGCCAAATAAATGAATATGCGACACACGAACCAAAGTAGGAATTGTTGCACCACCGGCATGCGCAACCTCTGATACCGTCGCATAATGCGTTAAATCCGGTAATGATGGATTAATACCAGGTGTATGACACAAAATACAATCACGATTTAAAATCGGAACGATTTTTTCGTTATATTCCGGCTCGTTGGCGCCACGTTCTATCCATTGCAAAATGACATCCTTATCGCTTTTATATTTTAAATTGGATTCCATAATCCCGTTAATTGCCGTACCCAATTGTGTTTGATTACTTGATCCATGATAACTAATGACTACATCTTCAATAGACAGCCCTGCTTTACCGTCAAGCCCTTGATGGGTGTAATACATATTCGCAAGCGCCATCAGGTAACCCAAGCCTATGGTTAACAAAAACACCGTATTTAAAATTCGTTCGCTAACCGAAATATCTTTAAAGCGAGTATAACGTTCTTTGACCATAATATTTTTTATGCAATGAGTATCGTTGTGAAATTTTCTAAAAGCATAGTTATAGGCAAGATCATTTTACCTTGCCCATACTTTGTATGATGCGTAAATAGATTCGGCAAAAACAGTCAGGTTAATTGAACTTGGAACGTCAACCAGCCATTTACCATGAAAGCATTATTATTATTCTGGTCATCAGTATTGGCACTCTTATGTTGAGAGTAACCAATATACCGCAAACTAATACGAAAATTCATCAGATATAAAAACGACTTGAATTTATCAAACGATACAGACAACAAAGATGCCTGATATTTTCGATATACTTGCAACTCATATTGCCGTATTGAGCCAAGTAACTATTCAAAAAATGTTTTACCAAAAATAAAATACGCAGATATAAAACTGCTGAAAGTAAAACATGCGACTAAATAGCTGTATGTGGTGGCGGTATTTTTTTATTATTCTAACAATAATAATTTTTATCGTCAGTTATCTACTATTAAAAATTGACGAATAAAGATCCCATTATCAGGTGATGCATGGTGTTGTTGGTATGCGTGTTATCGTCCAAATATTGATTAAGATAACCGCCTTCCGCTCGAACGCTTTTATTGAAAGTCCAGCCCAGGCCTGCAAAGGCACGGTTTTGATCAAAACCGGACTGGCCACCGGCCGGTGTTGAATTGACTCGTATAAAAAACTCGTCCCAAGTAATCAAACTTAAGCGCGGCTCAAATTGCAAAGGATGCATCAATCGAATCATCTGCCGTGGACGAACCCTAACCTGATCACCATTACCTGGTATAAAATTACTTTCAATCATAGTTCTAAAACTAAGAGTTCCGATACTGGTCGGCATGACATAACGAAAACCAGGCCAGACATCTTGCTGGGATTTAGAATTTTTACCAACGTTTTGGGTAGGCAGCCAGGTGTAACCAGCCCAAATCGTGGCGCGATCACTCAATGAATAACCCACCGCAGCCCTCGCCATACCTTGATACCAATGATTCCAGTTATCGTCCCATCGGGACTGTCCCTCCACCCAGACACGCGCCTTTTCCAGGCTTGGATCTACAACTTTCAAACTACCTTCTGCAACAACTTGCATCCAACTACCCGCATCCTGAAGTAAATCATCGGGTGGGGGCGTTGCTGCCATGTTGGCAGAACTAAAAATGGCTACCAAAATGCCCAGTATTTTTATTTTATTATTCTTCTTCATGAAAGCTTACTCTGTTATTTATTAGCGCTAAAAATCCAACCTGTTTTTTAAATCAAATTGAGCACTGGGTTGAACGGGTAATTTTATTATCAGTGCAATTGCTGAAACTTGATAAAAATACGGGTAAATTCATCAAGACCCCGAAGGTGATAAAGCCGCTATAAAACGACCAATATAGCTAGATGCTATTTTTAGCACTATAGGAGGCATCAATTGTGAGTATTTATCATGCATTATTCGAGGCTTCCATATAATCGGAACACCTTGTTGAATGAACACGGGTGGTACCTTGTGTACATTAATTATGGCGGGCGGATAAGAATAATAGGATATAAAGTCAGTCGAACCATAATCCTTCAAATTCAAGCCCTGTTGCGCTATTTTATGGAATTTTTTTTTCATATTATGTCTCTCGGTTAAAGCCAAATTAATTTATTAAAAAGAACTTTTAACTTAAAGCCATTTCCGTGCCAACTTTGAATAATCAAAAAAACATGAGTAATATCAATCTTAACGACTAAAAAATAGAGTCTACAAATGAAGCAAAAAAGTGTTGCTGGTTCAAATAAGCCGTTTAACAAAGGTTCTTTTCAACTGCCAGCAGTTTTATAGTCGATTTCATAACCACATCCAAGAATACTCAGATGACTAACACGCCGTTAATGTCTACATTGGAATTTACCAGCACCAGAGCTTCTGATAATGGTAAATTCTTTACGGTAAAACAGTGCTACCCTTATTAAGGGTATCAATGCAAACAGGTACATTTTTTCAATCGTGTTTTTTAAGGACTGACTACCGTAGCAATGGCCTGAAGTTTTCATTTTTAAATCATGGATGAAATTAAACACCTGATCGTATTTTTATTTCGAAGGCGCGGGTGGCGGTGACCCGGACGGTGGTGGTGGAATATGTAAGGGTGGCGTCGCAGCTGGAAGAGCGGATAGCCCGGAAAATTGTCCTGACACCGGAACCTGATGGCCTTTCGCATACATACATTGATAGTAAGTTGTAGCCCACTAAAAACACGCAACCACCTGTTATTTAAGCACTTATTGTTTAAGAAAAAGAAAGTTTTGTATCAAAATTCTCTGACAGTTCTTTGATACTTTATAAAGCATAACCCATGCCCTGCTATCAAATCAATTTTTACCAAAAAAGGACATTGCTTGCCGCCACAAAACAGGCTAAAAATTAACCGTTAGTCTATACAAGAACATGCATAGGAATCACAAGCCCTTATAATACGGGGCTTGTAGACTGACAGGCGGTTTTTATTCTAGTTTGGGTACGCCTACGGGTACACTTTCAAATATGGCTGTTTGTTTTCAGGGCAGATAATTAAAATTATTATTGACTTCTCTGATTTACGGATTGGCTCAAATGACATTAAGAGTCACCTTTACAACCCTTGTTGGCACAGGTGGGCTATCATTATTTAACTTTATACGAACCTATTTTATTGCCGCAAAACATTTCCCACACACCTTCTTGATTTTCAGTTGAACTTGAAATAAATCGAGTAAATCCTGAGTAAGCACCATAACTATTCTTTGAATTAACTTCGCCGCATACAACAGGGTACCCGCTTTCAATCCTAGATATAAATACGTCTCTGAATTTTGCGCTATCCACATCTTTTAAATAATGTTTAAGTATATATATTTGATTTTCAATAGAAACAAAGTCTTTTTTAGTGACCTTATCAGCCGCCGCCGCTGTCGACATCAGTACAGCGGCGACTAACGCAATTATTACATATATTCTTTTCATCTTTTTTTTGCTTTGATTACTTTAGTTTCCGTCTATGAGGGTCGGTGGTTTTTGTACCACTAACCCTCATACCCCTTTAATAAACCATTAAAAATCCTTTTATTAATGACCACGATAACTAGACTTGAAGTCATAGCGGTGATCTTTAGGAGGTGTGGTCATCATACAAATCCTGAACAACTCCTCTGTTGACTGCTCTCTAGTGTAGGATATTGGTAAATCATAAGCCAGACCAATATAAGTTCTAACGTCTTGTTCTGGGTTCACAGTAGCGACCACTTGACTAAAAGACTCACCACTCTTTCGCAAAGCAAAAGCAACTCCGCCCATGTTAGATAATTCTTTACATTGGCGGCTATCATATTGCGCCTTCGTCTCTATTGGCTTAGCCAGACCAGCACATCCAACAGATGTTAATAAAACAACTACAATTGGTAAAATTAACCCATTATTTTTCATAAAAATTTTATATAGGGTCTGTAAGCCCAGAAAGTTATCCATACAAGATGGTTACATTTTTGAGTGTAACTCATTAATGTAAATATATGATTACAAAATAAGAGGTTTTTCATTTAAAGCATCATTCCAATTAAAATAGATTTACAAACTGTAAACGACCGTTTATAATTTGTAACAGGTTAACACAACAGGGCAAAACTAATGAAAGCAATCATCTACACAAGGGTATCAACAGCCGAACAGGGAAAATCAGGTTTAGGCTTAAAAGCGCAACTTGATTCAGTTACCGAGTTTTGCCAAGCTGAAAATATTGAAGTTGTCGCCCACTATGAGGAAACCGAAACCGGCAAAGGTTCTAATGCTTTGGATAAAAGACCGCAATTAGCAGAAGCGTTAAAACATGCTAAAAAAATAGGCGCTCACTTAGTTGTCGCCAAGCTTGACCGCCTAAGTAGAAACGTGGCGTTCATATCAAGCTTGATGGAAACCAAAGTTCCATTTATTGTGGCTCAACTCGGTAAAGATGCCGACCCCTTCATGATGCACTTGTACGCGGCTCTATCAGAAAAAGAGCGTAACCTTATCAGTGAACGAACCAAAGCCGCGTTGGCTATCATTAAAAAAGATCCAACTAGATTACCGCTAGGCAACCGAACCAATTTAGACGAAGCGCGGGAAAAATCGAATGCTACTAACAGGCATGAAGCGTCAACTTTTGCCAAGACCGTCATAGACACTATTCAACAGTGTAGAAATCAGGGTGACTCTCTTCCAGCTATCGCGGCAAAGCTAAATAGTATGGGAGTTAAGACAAGACGCGGCGGTAAATGGTATGCGTCAACAGTAACGAATATTTTGAAGCGCGCTTAGTTAACCAAGCCCTATCCTGTACTCAATAAGCCACTTAATTAGTGGCTTTTTTTATGACTAAAATAAATATGGTAACGTTACTATGTTGTGGTAATATATCAACTAAATTAATAAGTTAGAGTTTAAGCAATGAAATTAATCGGTAAAAAAGCCCTATCCCCTAAACAAAAAATGCAACGACAACGAATGAAAGCCGCCTTTAGAGTCCAAGCCGCAGAAGAGGGCGGCTGTAAATTACTGCTAACACTGATAAACAATAGCCAACTGCTCACATTAGCGAAGCTTTATTCCCTAGCCAATAAGAACCCCAACAGGGGGAATCAAAAGATAGATGATAGAAAGTTAGAGGATATTATTTATTACGGCTTAAAGAGGTACATAGAAACCTTTAAAGCTGAGTTGGCACAATGGGAGGGCATACCATCAGATTTAATTGAACTCTGTGATTCAACAAATTACCCGCAGGACTTTAACGCCTTAAGTGAAGCACAAATGAACGCCACAAAATTATTTAATGACTGGGAACGGTCACAACAAAAGGAAACAAACCAATGATTACAGCAACCAGCACAGCCAATACAGCCGCAACCCTGCGAGAAGTAGAAGATGACCTATTCCCATCAAACCCTTACAACCTTACGATTGCACAAGCAGTCAGATTAATCGATAGATTGCACAGCGCGGTTATTGATAGCAATGGCTTAACTGATATTGATACAGATTACAGGGGGATGTTACAAGAGATTATTAGATTTGATTGGACACCAGACGCTATTAAGCGTGGGGTTAAGCGCGGTAGTCGTATCAAACACGGTTACTTAAATTGTAAGCGATCACCACGCGGTAAAAATTGCAGAATCTTATTTAGGGAACAGGAAGTTATTGAATGGTTTGAAGCTAACATTAAGCCTGAACTGTTAGCAAGATCAACCCACGCGCTACATTGAGCCATGCCTGTGAAACCTGCCAGAACGGTTAAGACTACGGATGAAATAAAGCAAGCCGTTGTCTACAGAGACGCGGGGTATAGTCTCGCTTCAATAGCGGCTAAAACATCTATAAGCCCGTCCACTTTGAAGCGCCATTTTTCAAAGCTGGGGACATCTAAGGGCGCTTTGACTTCTCAGGCGGTTAACGATGCCAGATTAGAGTTATTGAATGATGGCGGATTTATATCAGACCTCAAGCAACAAATAGCTTCTTCATTGCTGGACGATCTGCAACAATCAAAGGATTTAAGGGAATCAATCGCAGTCTGTTTAAGCGAGTTGATGAACGATGCCAATGCAACAGCGGCTATGAAAGCGCGTTCGCTTGCCAGCTTATCAACTTCTTTGGTTCTAAGTCAAAAGATGATGCGCCTTACATTGCTTATCGATAAGCAAGAGGTGGAGCAATCAGAGTTGCCGAATTTATTTATCTCAGAGCTAACCGGTGATGATATAGAGGTGATGCGGTAATTGTCAATGTAGTTGTCGCCTCGACGGTTAAATCTTACTCTGGTTTGTTTTCTAAATAATCACTTCCTTGGTAGCATTTTTTTGTTTAGACCTTGTCTGGGTTAAGGTGGGCTGTCTGGATTTTTTCCCAATTACGGGAACTTCCAGTCCAGCGTTGCGGATGTTTAGCACGTGCTGCTTCGTAGACGACTTTACGGTTATCCAGAAGCTTGTCGTCCAAGCCTTCATGGCGTTGCGCTGGAGTAATAAACCGAATAGCGCTGTGACGATGCTCATGGTTGTACCATTCCACTAAGCTTGTGACCCACTGACGCGCTTCCGTAACATCGGCGAACGGCTTTAGCGGATAGTTAGGACGATATTTCAAGGTCTTAAACAACGATTCTGAGTACGGATTATCGTTGCTAACCGATGGCCGACTAAACGAAGGCATGACACCCAGTTGTTGCAAGGTCGCCAGCATAGTCGATCCCTTCATCGGACTGCCGTTGTCAGAATGCAGGATAAGCTGTTCTGCCTGTATCCCTTCACGATGACAGAGATCACGTAACAATTCGCCAGCCAAGGCGCTGTTTTCTTCTTCATACACCTGCCAACCGACGATCTTTCGGCTGAAAATATCAACAAATAGATACAGATAGAAAAACTGTCCACGGATCAGTGATGGCAGATAAGTAATGTCCCAACTGTACAGTTGATTAGGTGCTGTAGCACATGCCGCGCGTGGCTTTGTTCGTGTTTGAGCCGGACGTTCGCTACGCCGATGGGTAAGCTGTTTTTCCTCGCGCAGGATGCGATAGAAGGTCGACTCAGACGCCAGATAGCTACCTTGGTCGGCCAGTCGTGGCACGATCTGACTCGGTGGCAGATGACCAAATTCATCTGAATTAGCGACGATCAGCACCTCGGCACGCTCGATTGCTGTTAGTTTGTGTGGCGGTTGATAGTCACGCAAGGGGCGTTGATCGCAGTGAATCGTCTCACCTGTCTGCCAGCGTTGTAAGGTACGCTCACTAAGTCCTAATACTTCACAGGCTTTAGCTTGACGTGCTCCCGCAGTTACTGATTCATTAAGTAAAGCAATCACTTGTTCGCGCTCTTCGTGGCCAGTCATTCGACCTCTCCCCCCAAGAGCGCCCGGAACTTTTTTTGCAGTACCAACAGCGCTGCGGCTTCTGCTAAGGCTTTGTCTTTACGCAATAAATTGCGCTCAAGGCTTTGGACTTCTTCTTTCAATATACGCAGGACCCGCGCTTCTTCACGCTTGTCTACTAAGTCATCCTGGCGGCAGAAATCAGCTTTCCATTGTTCCAACTGATGAATAAAAACGCCGCGTTCACGACACCAGGCATTTAAGTCTTCACCGATCAAATTATAGGTTTTTTGTAAAGCAGTAAAGCGTTCTTCAGAGCTCCAATCTTCGGGACGCTTTGATTTTAGCGGTGCAAGTTTGACGTCCTGTTCCTTCTGTTTCATCCAAGCCTTCAAGGTTGTTAAATGGATATTCAATTCGTTTGCGACGGACTGAACTGATTGGTCATTACTACGATTGTATACTTTTACCAGGGCCTGCTCTCTGAAGCCTACTGAATACCTTTTATATTTTTTCATTTCTACTCTCAAATTTTATTTTTTCTTAAAAGTTGAGGCGACAACTATTCTGACGCAGGGGGTGATGCGGAAACAACAACTTGACGCTTATGGCATAGACTCAACAGACTGTATAGATTTGGAAGACAACGAGGTAATGGAAGAAGGTTGATAGGTAGGTAAGCGTTGACTTAACGATGATCTTATAAAGACCCTACAAAAAGGGGGGTAGTCTTAGAAGGGAGGTTTAAACATCGGTGATCAAACCCCCTTTAACGGGTGGTGATTTTGAGATTTCAAAATTCTGGGAAAAACATATACAAAAAAGCCGGTCATTACTGTGACTCTAATCACTAAACCGGCTTTATATCAGCAACCCTCCTACAGACAGCAAGCATATTATATCATGAACACGACCACCGAATTAAGCACAATTTCAGACCAAAAAAGCGTAATTCCAACCCAAAAGTGGAACAGAGTAGAAAAAAGAAGATCAAGAAAAAGGAAAGAGTTAAAAGCCTGTATGCCAGAAGCGGCAAGGGCTACACTGTTTGACATGAAACGCGATATTGTTAACCCTGATTCTTTATCTGTAAGTAAAGCTTACACAGTTAATGCTACTAACCAAAGCCACTATAAAGAAACAAATATCAAAGTTTTCAAGCATTGCTTCTTTAAAGAAAACCAACCGGAATACCCAAGACTTCCATCACTCCATAAACTTTTTGTAGCTCAGTTTATGTTAAATAATGCTTTGCCTGAAACAATAGACGATGCATTAGAGCAACCAATATCAATACCTTTTGTCCTACGTTACAGCCTAGAACAGCAAGGACAGACCCAAAGACAAATAAATAAAAAAATTTGCCGCGTTCTAGGTTCTGTTGACGTTTCACCTCAGCCATAAAAGCACCGAGGAAAATGATAGCATCCCCATGTAATTAATAGCTTTTTTCTCATATCGTGTAGCAATTCTGCGATAGTGCTTGAGCTTACCGAACATACATTCAATGGCATGCCGCTCCTTATAATGCCAATAATCGCACTCAATATCTTCTTTTCGGTTCGATTTAGGTGGGATAACCGCTTTTATTTCACGACTGGCTAACCACTCCCGCAACTCGTTCGTGTCGTAGGCTTTGTCTGCTAAAACGGCTGAAGCATTAACATTTTCCAATAAAGATATGGCTTGCTTGCATTCAGCCTCCTGCCCGCCTGTCAGGATAAATTTGATGGGCATGCCCAAGCCATCACAAAGCGCGTGAATCTTACAACCAAATCCACCTTTGGAGCGCCCAAGTGCTTCATTCTCAGCAGAACTATATGCCGCTCCAGCTGCGCAGGCATGTGCTCTAATAACTGAACCATCCATGGAAACATCTTGTAAATCAGCGTCTTCAGCAAGATGACAGAGAATTTCACCCCATATGCCATTGATACACCAACGTGAAAAACGCTTGAAGATGCTATTCCATTTACCATACGTTGACGGTAATACACGCCACTGTGCTCCCGTACGTAATATCCACAAAATGGCATTAACAAACTGCCTGCAAATATCGGGTAAACCGATATGAACTCCAGGCAATTTTTTTAAGCTTGCCAAAATACGAGTCCACTCTTCATCACTTAATGTTATCCGCTTCATTTCATTCAAAACGACTTATTCTACCGGATTGGTGAAACGTCAACAGAACCTAACAGAAACATTAAACAGACCCCCTTTATTCTGGGTCTATCCTGAGCACGATGATAAGCAACCCGAAGTTTTAACGCACGTTAACGGTGAAATATTAATTTTCCATCACGAGTACAGAAAAGTTATAAAAGCTTTCCTGAAAATTCACGGAAAAAACAACCCTGACGGCACGATAAACAAAAACATAAAAGGCAATAGGATAATCAAGACATCAAGCGATGACAGCGAGGAAAACAACGCTGACGGCACGAAAAACAAAAAAATGCAGGGTAATAAGATAATCAAGACATCAAGCCATAACCGCAACCGGTGGGCGGTTAAAGTATCGCCATTCTACTCAATCTTTAACTGGGTTAGCTACTCAACAAAGCAACAAGTAAAGAGCCGTACTCAGCACATGTTGGAGACCCCTAGAAAGCCGTACCAAGATAAAGATAAGCTGGGGTACATATCGGCGGAATTGAAGCGCCAGTCAACCAAATTTTACCAAGAAAATGTCCGGTAAAAAAAGACGATAAGTCACCACTGACTTACCGCAACCTATTGCTTTTCAATGAATTTTTACATTGCCGGCAACAAATAGTTTCTGCTACAGTAAGCCCTCTAAAAATCAAATCAGGCTTAAAAAAATGAGAACCCAAATAATTACACTTGAAGACTTATGCAACATCTTGGAAGCGGCAACCATTACCGCCACGATTGATCAGGGCTTTATGATAAGCCACACGATTGTGCATCCAGCCTTAGGCAAAGTCCAAACTGTGCAGGCAGATAATAATTGCCTTTTAATTTCCCAGCCCTAAGCATTAAGAAGTGTTAGACGGAAACGCCAAACCATAGTCTAACGCTTCAATGATGCCTTTTAGTTCCATTAAATTATTCCCACCGTCTCCGATTATATCAACATCAATATAATTGAGTGTTACGCTAAAGTCTTTACCGTTTTCGTCTGTTACTCCGCTACAATGTCCCACTATTGGCTGTATTCTACCCATTGCATCCATTCCACCAATACCGGAATTTTTCAGACCCAAAACAAGATGCGACATAAAAGACCCACGCAAGCAATGCATACCTAAAACATTTTTACCTATTGTTTTGTCATCGTACAGACCAACGTTTTTTAAATGATTTCTAAAAAAAACGATAGCATCATAACTGGCTCTACCTAACTTGGGTTTAAAATCATTAAAGATGCGATCATGCCCCAATGCCTTGACCCGATTAACATAATCCAGCAATCCACATTCAATCAGCTTTGAGTGAATCGGAACTTTACGTAAGCTATGTTTATTCTTAGAGGATTTTATAAGCCCCTCACCGGAATCATCCTCAGTTAAGTTCAGATACCATAAACCGCTAACGCTATCCTTCAAAATATCGGTTTGTGGATTTAGCTGGCAAATCTCATTAACACGACCGCCTGTAAATAATCCCAACATAGGTAACCAGAATTTATGCGGCTCTTCAACAGCGTAGCCCCTCATAGTAACGCAACACATCAACCGCTCAATCTCATGACCCCATAACGCCCGCTGTTTGTTTTCACCTTTAGCCCGTAACCCTCCAAAGTCTTTATAGTTAATATGCTCAACTGATAGGTTCAAATTGTAGGATGCATAGTTAGATTTTAGGAATCTAAAAAATTGTCTCGCAGCGCCAAGATAAGTTTGTTTAAAAGTCGTTGCACCCATTAGTACAGCACCGGATTTTTCACACTCAACTATACGCTCCTGCAATGACAATTTGCCAAAAGCATCAGAGTGACCACCCCGACCACCAGGACACTTAACAAGCAGTTTAAAAAAATTATTGACCGTATCTTGATTGATTAGCGTAATAGGAACATCACCGGCATAAGGGATAAATACATTTTTAAAAGATTCGAGCTTTGCCCTGCTCTTTAGATGACCCGCGAAAAATTCACCATAGACGACCGATAATAACGGGGCGTTACTATCTATCACCTTTTCATTAATTGGGACTTGCTTGGTAGATACGATGCTTGAAGAAGTTAGTTTATCAAAAGCATCCGCTTTGATTTTATAACTCAGTGCGTCCAACTCTTCACGATGCCTTATCATCAATGCAAGATTATCATTCTGAAGATCATCAATCTTTATTGCTGTACGAACTTCACGACACATCGTATCAACAGCCTTTCGTTTGGCATTAAGTTTTAGCAAGCGGCTAGGCTCTTCATTCTCAAGGCTATCAAGTGCCTCACTCAACAACACATCATCAATGGATTTATTTTTTATCATTAGGTTATCAAGACATAAGAAAAGTTTTTTTGCCTCACCAGCAAGTTTATAAGCGGCTGGAATTGCATCTTTACGGTTTTGAGTGCGTAGGGATTGCGTAAACTCAGAAGTGTTTAGGATTAGGCGGAAACGTTCAGGAACAGACACGCGAAAATAGAGCGTGTTACCTCTTCGGTATAGGTGCGAAATTTTGGACATTATAACAGCTCTTTTGTAACACGGTTTTGTAGCAAACCATGTAGAGCCTAAATAACGCGCGGATTGATAAACATGCTCAGAAATTATCTTTTAAAATCAACCGCCTTTAAAAACAGACCTTTTACAAAAGATAAATATCGTAAAAAAAGAAAGCATTAAAATCAGTCACTTAGCTAGGCATACAAACATTGAATATAAGCTATATCGAAACGCTGCTGTACAGTGTTCATAGAGCTGCCGGCAATACCTGTACCAACAAGACTGCCGGCTATTAAACCGCTACCGGCACCGATGGCAGCACCGCTCCCACCGCCGAAGGCTGCGCCTGCTGCTGCACCTAACGCTGTACCAACTACAGCACTGGTGACGCCACTTTTCACTCCGGCTTGATTGGCAGTAGTACCACCAACCTGAAAAGAAGCGTATTGCTGACAAATAGCATCGTCGTTACGAAACTGCTCAAAAACCACACCAGTGCCGGGAAGCACCATAATACTTGGCCCATTGGGTAAACCGGCACAACCGCTGATGGCCAATATAATCGTGGCCAAAAACACGAGGGAAAAACGTAACATGAATAAACTCCTTAGCGAGGTGCAGGTGGTATCGGATTAACTTGTTGCCAGCCAAGAGGACATTCCTTAACATAAGGATAATAGCCTTCGGGGTTATTACAGTAATACCAGTAACCCGCCGGATATTGTTGCTGTTGAGGCGGTGGCGGAGGCTGCTGAATGTAAACTGGCGGCGTTACCGGTATGGTAATTACAGTTGGTGGATAATAAGGATACCGATTAGGGTAATAAGGGTAAATCGGCGCATTTAAATAAAAGCTATAATTAGAACGACCGCCATAACCATAAGCACCGCCATATCCGCCCCCATAATGTCTACCATCATAACCATAGCCTCTTCCAGCCCATAAAGAGGGACTGGTTATCGATCCAAGCAAAACAATGACCCAATAGAGCACGGAAATTTTTTTCATATAAGCCTCCATTCCGCTTAAGCAGAACGCATCAAAAATGTGAATCCGACGAAATGACGCCAAAAAAGTTCAAGTTATAGCATTATGCCCTTGTTTTATAATCAGGGATTATTTATATCAATATTGAGATATAATTGCCCTCCTCCCTCGATTTAACGGCAATATTTTAAACAATTTTAAGTCATTGAAATGACGTTTTTTTATCTAAAGGCATCATAAATCTACTATTTATTCGAGAAAATAACTCGTTTATTTTTAATTGGTTAATATTTAATATGGCTCTGGTTTTTACATAATATGGTTGCTATAGGCCTTAAAATAAATCGAGTTATTCTATTCATTTATACTCTTTCTCTTGATGCCGGATGAAGTTTCGTACAGTGACCTCATCCCTGCTGATATGCCCAGAGGAAGCCAGCTTCAGTTACAGTGCCAGTTTCACAGTTTGCTTAAAACAATCCTTTAGAATTTGCCATGACCTTTTCTAAAATCGCTGAGCACTCGAAAATTAGAACAATTCATTTGCGCGATGAACATGAAGGATAAATCTTCTTGGCAGCGTTTTTCGGGAGCTGAAAACCCCTTGCCTGTAAGCAAATATCAGAGTCGCAACGATGAGCTTGGGATGATAGGCGTTCTGGCCTTTAACTCCATTAAGACTTTCAAGGCTAATCGTATCAAGCTGTTAAAACAGGTCGGCGTAAAGAAAACACTCGTGATCTTTTGGGAGTAAATCAAAAATATTAGTGGGAAACAACAGGTGTTGATTAAATTCAACCGGACTTGAGTTGAGTTGAAAGGAACTGACATGGCATAGCCCAATAGTATTAAACTTGTATCTATTATGCGATAAAAAATTGAAATTTATAATAAATTTACTATTTTCCATTAAATTGTTAAACGCTAATTCAAATTAAAAGTGGTCAAGTATTAGGCAATACCTTCGCCAAAATTTAAGCCGCTCTCGCATGAATCCTGCCAATTTCTGCGGCTTGGAAGATACGGTCGTCGATTAAAAATGTGTCATCATTTTTGTCCAGCGAATTAATAATCCGCTGCGTGTATTTTCGGGCTCTGAAGATGGTTTTCAAATCCAGCATACTGCCCTTGTTGGTTCCCTCTATTTTTGCCGATAAAAGCGGTGAAAAAGTGACCATGAACAAGGAGAAGTTAGCCGCATTGTTGACTTGCGTTTCTTTGACATTCATAAAATCTCCCAACCCCCAATATTGCTTGGCATCGCGGAAGTTAAACTCGATTTGAAACCGCAAAGCGTAGTAGCTGATCAATTTTTCACTGGCCAGTGTCAGGTCATCACTAAACAACAGTACCTTTGCGATCCGTCCTGTTTTTAGGTTGGTCTTTACAATGATGGCGACATTGAGCAATTCAGGAAAGTTTTTGTGCCAAACGTGTACCTGATAGGTACACGTTTGAATGCCTTTTTCCACGGCCTCCGATTTCCGATGCGCGTCCGTTAATGTTTCCAGTGTTAGTTTTTCACCGTATTTACGCGGCTTACCTTTTCCTGAATACTCGCCCGAGTAGGGCAAGTAAAGCGTTGAATCATGGCGTAGCTTGCAAATAAGGTGTAGCCCCGTTTGTATAACGGCTTGTAGGCCAGCATTGTTGCCCAGTGCGCCATCGTAAACAAAGTAGACGATTCCCAAATTCAACCCTATCAACGTTAATACCGCATTAATACAGGCTTGCAACTGTCGTTGAAAAGACCATAGTTTAACAACTTTCCGGTTTTTGTTAACACTGCCCTTAGGCCTGCCAGGTTTCGAGTTTTTTGGTTTAACGGCCTTGGGCGCACTGGTTTGAACATCGCCACGTACCAGCTATTCGGTGATTAAAGGGTAAGCCGTCCGTGTTTCGACAGATAACAATGACAGGTTTAAAAAACACAGCCCAGGCAATGGCTTGTTGTAAATCGAAGAAAAAAAACCCCTAAGCCATGCGTTTCTTTCCCTGATTTGGTCACCATGACCTCATCCCCAATCAGCAACCATATACCTTTAGTTTCCTGTGTATGTTGCTTTATGAGTTGTCAACGTAACGCTGACCACGCTATTTTTCTTTAAAAAAACGCTGTACCGTCCGATAGCTGCCATCCTTTTCAGTCCAACGCGACAAACTCAGCATGGTTACCCGCCCCGTCATCGACAGCATGGCTTCAATAAGCAGGGTCATCTGCTTTAGCGTGCAGGCTTTTAAATGTGGACTTACGGTATTTAGTATTGCTATGATTTCGTTCATGGTCAGTTTGGCTGCGAATGCTCTGTTAGAAGCGGTATTCTACCTTCTCTGAC
This sequence comes from Methylobacter sp. S3L5C, assembly GCF_022788635.1. Lineage (NCBI taxonomy): Bacteria > Pseudomonadati > Pseudomonadota > Gammaproteobacteria > Methylococcales > Methylococcaceae > Methylobacter > Methylobacter sp. S3L5C. The sequence continues at coordinate 4,036,580 of NZ_CP076024.1, forward strand.
CTTTCTCCTTCCTCCGATATCTGTAAATTACTCATCCCAATTGGCGAAGGTATTGATTAGGGGCAAGTAATTTATGAGTTATTCTCGGACAGCTTCCTAGTACTCAGTCAATCTGATAATGTCGGATAAAGTTTCTTCAGTTTTATCCGTGCATCCTCCGTGGTAAACCGCCATTTCATAGGCCGAGCAATAGTATTTCTTTTTTCTTGCCACGCTAAAATTTCTGTTTTTAACATTTCTTGATCTGGAATGCGGCGATCCATACATTGCCGTGACAGGATGCTTAATTCTATCTCGGCCATATTTAACCAACTGCCATGCTTGGGCGTGTAGTGTATTTCTAGTTTTTCAAGAATTCTTCTCGCCTCTTTTGGCTCAAATGCCTTATATAAAGAGGCACCAGTATGGGTATTCAGATTATCCATAACCAGGGTAATACGTTTAGCCTGCGGGTAATGGACATCAACCAGGTTACGAATTTGATGCGCCCAATCAATGGCCGTTCTTTGATCGGTTACCTCAACAAACCGTTTGCCCTGCAAGGGTTCAAAAAACATAAAAATATTGCTCACTCCATTACGCTCATATTCCGTGTCGTACCGAGCGACCGTGCCAGGCTTTGCCGGTATTGGTGTTCGCGTGTCTTTAATCTGTTGCTTGCTGCTTTCATCCATGCAAATCAGTGGTTGCGCTTCATCATAAGGTCGCTTGTAAACCTCAAGCGTATCTTCCATAGCACAAACAAACTCAGCATTTTTTTTAGCCGGAATACACCACTCTTTATTTTGCCAGGGTTTTAATTCGTTTTTTTTAAGGTTTGCCGGATAGTTTCATGCGATACACTTTCAATATAACCCAGCTCAACCATCTGCTGTCCAAGTAAACGTAATGTCCAGCGACTACGCCCTTCAGGTGCATCGCCACAACTTAACGCGATCAAACGGGCTTCATTCTCTCCATCAATAGTACGACTTCTAACCCGAATTGACTTTGCCCGGTTTAAAGCCGATTCCAAGCCTTCTTGAACCAGTCGCTCCCGGACTCGTTCAACGGTACGTCTTGAAATACCAAAAGCTTCACTTATTGGCCGGTCCAGCCATTTTTCTCCTAACTCGCTAACATCCGCTTTCAGCAGTATTTCAGCGTGTAACCTTTTATGAGCGGCCACTTTTCCGGTATGAATCAAACTTCCCAAATAAGCGCGTTCATCTTCCGTTAGTCGTACTATGTATTTCTTTTTCAATGGTGTTTATTAATGGCAATGTAAAGACATTATATGGGGGCTATCATTCGACATATCAACGCTGACTGAGTACTAGAGTAATTTGACGGATAATCGACGCAGAACTTCCTCTGGCAATTCCAGCAATTCTTCTTCAGTTAATTGCAGTAGATCGTGGTCGCTTAATCTCATAGGAAATAACATAGCGCTTTTTTAACCCAATTTTTAGGTTTTTGACGTAGGGACAGAATAATTACCATTACGCCAAGAGGGTGTAAATAAAGCCTGTCCAAATCTACGAGAAACCTGTCTAGCCGTTATCAACCGTTACTCATTATTAGTATGGCTTACGCGGGGAGTCGCAATTTTTGAGTATAGATTACCCTCACTACCAGCGTGGAAACCCTCAAAAACACCGCGACTAATTAGATTGCAACGCAAACTCCATTCTGGTCAGTTGTTCGTCACACAACAAGGCGATGCAACTCACATGCGAAGATGTAAATAATGTTGTGTAACTGCTTATTTTCATCATTACATTAAGTCGTTACGTTCTATCAACACACACATAATCAATATTCTCTTGAACGCTATAAAAACATCGGGATATCTCTTTATTTGATATCTAAATCGAATAATATCGTTTTCTTAAGTAAAAAAAACACACTAAGCTGTTTTCCAATAGTACAAATGTGAATGAATTTTAGGAGCAAACTTGTGCCATTAAAAAAATCAATAAGCCTTCTAAGCTTTATCACGGCATTTTTGATATTTACTGAGATAAAGTAGTTAGATTGTTAAAATTCTTATCAAATAACAGGATTATATTCAATTATGAGTTTATTAAATTTTTCAATCAATGGAAAAAGTACTTCTGCAACCCGCTATGAAGGGACTGCTCGCCAATTTTCTATTGTGGTTGACGAACCACCAATTTTAGGTGGTGAAGATAGTGCTGCAAACCCAGTTGAATATATCTTGGCAGGCTATGCAGGGTGTTTAAATGTAGTATTTAACATCGTCGCAAAAGAATTGGATATTTCAATTAATCAATTAAATATCAATATAAACGGGGATATTAATCCAGAAAAGTTTTTAGGAATTTCTAATAAAGAACGAGCAGGCTTTCAATCGCTGAATGCTCATATCGAATTAAATACTGATGCATCTTTCGAAAAAGAACAACTATTGATTTTAAAAGTTAAGGAAAGATGTCCCGTAAACGATAATCTTTTGAATCCAACCCCCGTAAACTATATCTTTACGAACAGTTAAAAGCCAATTGGCATGGAGTTATTGCCATGCCAAAAGTAGCATAACGTTTCATCCCATAAAGAAGTTAATTAACCTAAAGAACGATTTATCCTGAGGCAGCCCTGAAACCCTTGGTATCACTGGCATACAGGCGACATATAAATTTCAAAGCCGGCAATAATATTATTGATAACATCATAAATATAAAAAAGATATCCTTTGCTGTAGAATTCATGGTTGTGTTTCATTAAATACTCAAAAATATCAACTAATATGGCCTTTTTCTAACCGAATAATAAAGACATCAGTCGTTTATTATATCAACACAATTACAACAATATTTGAGGGGGGAGCACCATGAATTTTAAACTAACTACTTTTAGTGCAACTTTTATATTAAGCTTTGCCTGCTTTTCTGCCAGCGCCGATGAAACCTGCGCTTCTCCATACATGGCTAAAATTACTGGTCAGGAAGATTTTGTTTATATTTGGACCCTAGGCGCAGAAGGCGTTGGTGACGAACAGGACAAACTCGTTACGGTCGATGTTAATCCTAAATCGACTAAATACGGCAAGGTAATTGGTAACTTGTCTGTCGGTGGACGTAATGAAGCTCACCATTCGGACTTTACTAGACATCTTTCCTAAATACAGCCATAGCGTAAGTTAACAAGAGCAGCCACTAAATTCCATGTCAAGGAGTAATGCTTGTGTTTGCCCCGATAAACATCTTTGGCAATCCTGAAAATTTTGCATCGGCGATTAACATGCTCAATAAAAATACGCTGTTTTGATAGTGCCTTATTATCGGCTTTGTCTTCTGCCGAAAGCGGTTGGCCTTTTTTCTTTTTAACCGGTAGAGTCGAGTTCTGATGGTGTTTCTTTATCCCTTGGTATCCGGAATCCGCCAACAACAGGGCATCAGGATGTAACAATAGACGGCTATCTTTGAAGATCGAAAAATCATGCTGTTGACCTTTACCTATCACTACGGAGAGTATAGTCATCGTCAATAGGCAGATCACGAGTTGGACTTTGATCGTGTGGCGTTTTTTTTCCTGAAAAGTACGCTTTCTGGTTTTTAACAGGGCGCTCGATAGGCTGCTCCGAAACATCAATGACCACGGTAGCTGCGGGATCTTCCAACAGTGCTTTGCGGTTGGGCAGTTTTTCGATTTTGATCAATAGTCTTACAGTGCGAGTATAGATTTTATGGCAATACGATTCGCTGATGTCGAAGACCGCAGCCAGATTTATCAACGTCGGATAGTGACGAAGATAATAGAGTGTCAGTAACAAGCGGTCTTCCAAAGCCATCTTGGAGTCTTTTCGTCCCCGTCTAGTCAGTGGATTAAGGACTTTTTGTTCGTCCAGGTAAGTCACCAGCTTACCGTGAAGATGCAGAAAATCTTCTGGTGACAGGCCGACAGTCCTTAAAAATTCTTCAGGCTTGTGTCTTGGCAATTGGGCATAAGGAGTCATGGCTATCCGTGTTTTCAGAGGTAGATCGCTATTTTAACCCTATCAAAGCCAAATTCTATGTCAATTATTTAGGAAAGATGTCTACTGATGATCGGAAATTTCTATGGGCTGGTGGACTAGATACCAATAAGATATTCATCTTCGACGTAGCCACTGATCCGGCCAAGCCAAAATTGACTAAAACAATTACCGATTTTGTCACCAAAAGTGGTGGTGTGGTTGGTCCACACAGCCTGTATGCCTTACCGGGGCGAATGATTATTACCGGTCTATCCAACAATAAAGATCATGGTGGTCGTACCGCCATTGTTGAATACAGTAACGCGGGTGATTATATAGTCACCTATTGGCTACCGACCGACAGTAATTTAGAAGGTGCCATTAAATCCGGAAAATATGCTGACGGTTATAACTACGATGTAAGAGTCTTACCTCGCAAAAATCTAATGCTGACTTCTTCGTTTACGGGTTGGTCCAATTACATGATGGATTTCGGCAAGATGCTGACAGATCCTGAAGCGATGAAACGCTTCGGCAACACAGTAGTACAGTGGGACTTAAATAGTCGCCAACCTAAAAAGGTGTTCGATGTTCCCGGTGCTCCCTTAGAAATTCGCTGCGCTTGGGCCGAACAACATAACTATTGCTTTACCAGCACCGCACTGACCTCAAAGATCTGGCTGATTTATCAAGACGACAAAAATGAATGGCAAGCTAAAGATGTTGCTGATATTGGTGATCCTGCCAAAATCCCGCTACCAGTAGACCTCTCTATCTCTAGCGATGACAAAACCCTGTGGGTCAACACTTTTATGGATGGCAAGACTCGTCGCTTTGACATCAGCGATCCGTTTAATCCAAAACAAGTGTTTGAACAAAAAATCGGGGCTCAAGTTAATATGGTATCGTCGAGCTGGGATGGCAAAAGATTGTATTACACCTCTTCATTATTAGCTAACTGGGACAAAAAAGGCACCGATAATGAGCAGTTTTTCAAGGCTTATAACTGGGATGGTAATAAGTTGACCGAGCAATTCTCGATTGACTTTACTAAAGAAAAGTTAGGTAGAGCACATCAAATGCGCTTTGGTGCATATTCCTTGTATGGCAAAAAAGCTAAATCATAAATTCTGATTTAACATCCGTTTCTTGACCTTCGCCCTCTTCATTTGCCTTCAAGCATTATGGAGCGGGCGCTATTGAATCAACCCCGGTTAGCACGATATCCAAATTTAAAAGGTAACAACAAGAAATCATGAAAAGTCCTTATTTCCTTAGCCTTTTCTTAATTCTGATAACAACAACAGTTCTAGCCCAAGAATCAAAGTCATTAGCAGTTGGTTACTCCGATCTGCCATTCCAACCTGCAGCACCCGGCAGTTATACCTTGCCAATCATCGGCCCTGCTGCCAACGGCGAAATTTTAACTATCGAAAAAAAATCCAAACGACTTCACCAATTTATGGGCGGTAAGTTAGTATTGCTGAGTTTTATTTATGCCACTTGCAATGACATAAACGGCTGTCCGTTGGCAACCCAAGTGCTGCATAAGATTAGCCAACAATTACAAAAAGAACCTGAGTTAGCCGGCAAATTACGACTGTTAACCTTGAGCTTCGACCCGACTCACGATACTCCAGACATGATGCGCCATTACGGCCAGAATTTTAAAACAGGCAATTTAGATTGGCAGTTTCTGACCACCCGCGACGAAATAGCCTTACAACCCATGCTCGATGCTTATCAACAAAATGTGCAGAAAATTTATGATGACAAAGGTCAATTCACCCGCACCTTTTCGCATTTACTGCGAGTGTATCTAATTGACACAAACAAAAATATTCGCAATATCTATAGTATTGATTTTTTGCATGCCGATACCGTTATCAACGATGTAAAAACTTTATTGGCAGAAACCCCGCACCAAGTCGAATCTCAGCCCACCAAAATTGAAATGTTTTATGAGGCCGGCGACAACAAACAAAATTATCAAAAAATTGATTACCAAACGCGTTCCAAGGCGCTGCCTCAGCGCCAAGGTAAAGCAGCCGAGCTGATTAAATTTGCGAAAAGCCCACCGTTAGGTTTGCCTATACTGCCTCAACCTAAAGACAACCCGACGACATCGCTCAAAATCACATTGGGTCGTAAATTATTTTACGACCGTCGTCTGTCTTTAAATAATACCTTTTCCTGCGCTATGTGTCATATCCCTGAGCAAGGTTTCAGCAGTAATGAAATAAGTACTGCAGTAGGTATAGAAGGTCGAAGTGTAAGACGTAATAGCCCTACTCTGTATAATGTCGGTTACGCGCAACTACTATTTCACGATGGTCGCGAAAACAATTTGGAACAGCAAGTGTGGGGACCACTACTGGCACACAACGAAATGGCTAATCCATCCATCGGGTATGTGATCGATAAAATAAAAAATAGCCCTGATTATAGCGGCCTGTTTGAAAAAGCTTTTAACAAAGGCCCGAATATGGAAACGATAGGACAGGCGATAGCGAGTTATGAACGCACACTTAATTCCGCTGACTCGATTTTTGACCGCTGGCATTACGGTAAGCAGTCTCAAGTTGTAAATGATGAGGTTAAACGGGGATTTGCTTTATTTACTAACAAAGCCGCTTGCGGCGACTGCCACACTATTAATGAGCAATCAGCCTTATTCACCGATCACAAACGCCACAACACAGGGGTCGGTTACGCTGCCTCTATGCAAAAAAAACCAGAACAACAAAACGTTCAAGTAGCTCCCGGTGTATTTGTTAATGTTCCCCAACAAAGCTTAACGGGCTTAAATACCGAAAAGCCCAGTGACTTGGGCTATTACGAAATCAGTCAAAATCCCAAGGACCGCTGGACTTATAAAACGCCTTCACTTCGTAATATAACACTGACAGCACCTTATATGCATAACGGTTCGTTAGCCACACTGGAAGATGTCGTGCGTTTTTACAATCAGGGCGGCATTGCCAATGAAAATTTGTCACCGTTAATAAAGCCATTGAATTTATCAGATTCAGAAATAGCGGATTTGATCTCTTTTTTAAAAGTGCTGACTGGCAACAATATTAAAGATCTGGTGTCAGATGCTAATACTGCTACCGCAAATATAAAAAACAAAGTCAGAGGCTTAAACATGCCTCGTTTCTTGGCACCATCAGCAAAGGAAAGGGTTTTGGTCGGCGTTTGACTGCTCTTGGCTGGCTCTTACGTTTTTGTTTTCCAATGGCCGTTGATGCCATCGCTTTTAATAATTCACGCAAGGCGCTTATGAGTTGGTTCCCTGTCAAGCCTACCATCTGCTTGGCGGCTTGAATGACCAGTTGCACTGCTGACCTGAAACTCAGTTGGCGGGGTATCTTCTCATGCAGGCTGGCTGCCTGTGCCAAATTGCCACGAATGATGTTGTATGCCAATAAGTGGATAGCTATCTCCTTGCTTACCATGTCAGGTTTTTTGCACCGTAATATTTCCATGCCCATATTGGTTTTGATGGAACGAAAATCCAGCTCAATTTTCCAGCGCTGCTTATAAAGCATAGCCAGCTCTTGCTTATGAAAGCCCTTTGCATTTAGTAAGGTGGTCAAATAGATTCTGCCGTTTACCGCAAACTCTCGGACGGTAATCGATTCCGGCAAGTCGCTATAGTCCTGCTTGGACATCCACACCGGTTTCCGTTTGGGTTTCGTCCAGTCAATCAAATGATCTCTTGCACCCAGGTAGACACCCAAGCTGAAATCTACTTTTTTCCGGGCATGTAGTGGAAATAGCACAGGAATTTCACGAGCCTGCAAGAGCGCAATAATGGCGAAGGTACAGTAATAGCGGTCCGCCATCAGCAAGTCGCCAACTGACAGGCTGCCAAACAGTTGACTGAGTAACGATGTTTCGCCAGTTCCTTTGCCTTGATAGGCTCCCAGGCTATAGTCGAGCACGGTTCCTGCAGCCAAAGAAATCAACACAACCATGCGAGCAATCGGAAAGCCCAAACCAGGCTTTTGACTATCCAGCTGAGGAAAGTCTGCCTGATTCTCTGGTGTATCTGGCATTTGCACCGTTGCTCCATCAGTAAGGACAACGTTATAACCCTTCCATCGCCACGCGGCCAGAGACTGGTTATGAAGACGCAAACCAGCAGCTGTGGTGGCTGCTCTGAGTTCCTTTAGTGGTAAGCGTTGTCGGGCTTTACAGTAAGGTCCCGTGTTAACCGTATTGGCTGATTGTCCATCGACGATACGATCAATCAATACGCCTGCCACTGCCTGTTTACAGGAACCGTCATCACTTAATACTTGGAAAATGAAAGCTTTAAGCGTGACTAAGGGCAAGAACACCGAGGAGCGTTTATGCGGGGTATTGGCGATAATGTTGGTAATGCTGTCGGCTGAAAAAAATCCTCAACACCTAGTCCTTGGGATTGCAAAAATGACTTTTTGAAGCGGTCAATTTGCTGCTGAATACGGTTTTTTTTAATAGCTGGCATGGTTAAGTTATTGATCAGACTTTGTAATACTCAAAATTCTACCAGAATAGTGCTTGATCTTTATCTTATTATTTGCGTATCTAACTGTAACTTATAGATTAATTACATTTGCGGTAGCAGTATTAGACTATCACTCCTGATGATCGCCAATAATTTATCCGGCAGAAGCTTTCGAGAGAAACTAATTCTTTATACATTTTAAACTCCAATAAAATATTTTTAGACACAGGTTTGGCATCCGTAACAAGTTACTTAGTTACCAATATTGACGCATATTTAACCTTTGGATGGTTTTGAGATTATTCACCACCCGCTTCAAATAATTCTAAAGATAGCCCAACCAAAGCTTTACCCCCCTGCGTCAGAATAGTTGTCGCCTCAAATTTTAAGAAAAAATAAAATTTGAGATTCAAAATGAAAAAATATAAAAGGTATTCAGTAGGCTTCAGAGAGCAGGCCCTGGTAAAAGTATACAATCGTGGTAATGACCAATCAGTTCAGTCCGTCGCAAACGAATTGAATATCCATTTAACAACCTTGAAGGCTTGGATGAAACAGAAGGAACAGAACGTCAAACCTGCACCCCGGAAATCAAAGCGTCCCGAGGATTGGAGTTCTGAAGAACGTTTTACCGCTTTACAAAAAACCTATAATTTGATCGGTGAAGACTTAAATGCCTGGTGTCGTGAACGCGGCGTTTTTATTCATCAACTGGAGCAGTGGAAAACAGATTTTTGTAGCCAGGGTGACTCAGTAGGCAAACGTGAAGAAGCGCGGATTTTACGTACATTGAAAGAAGAAAACCAAACTCTTGAGCGCGAATTATTACGTAAAGACAAGGCCTTGGCAGAGGCCGCAGCGCTGTTGGTGCTGCAAAAAAAGTTCCGTGCGCTCTTGGGGGGAGAGGTCGAATGACTCCCCACGAAGAGCGCAAGCAAGTGATTGTTTTACTGAATGAATCGGTAACAGCGGGGGCTCGCAAAGCTAAAGCCTGTGAGGTGCTGGGCCTGAGCGAACGGACCTTGCAACGCTGGCAGACCGGTGAGACGATTCACTGCGATCAACGCCCTTTGCGTGACTATCAACCGCCACACAAACTAACAGCAATCGAGCGCACCGAGGTGCTGACACTCGCCAATTCAGATGAATTTGGTCATCTGCCACCGAGTCAGATCGTGCCACGACTGGCCGACCAAGGCAGCTATCTGGCGTCTGAGTCGACCTTCTATCGCATCCTGCGCGAGGAAAAACAGCTTACCCATCGGCGTAGCGAACGGCCAGTTCAAATACGCACCAAGCCGCGCGCGGTCTGTGCTACAGCACCTAATCAACTGTACAGTTGGGACATTACTTATCTGCCATCACTGATCCGTGGACAGTTTTTCTATCTGTATCTATTTGTTGATATTTTCAGCCGAAAGATCGTCGGTTGGCAGGTATATGAAGAAGAAAACAGCGCCTTGGCTGGCGAATTGTTACGTGATCTTTGTCATCGTGAAGGTATACAGGCAGAACAGCTTATCCTGCATTCTGACAACGGCAGCCCAATGAAGGGATCGACTATGCTGGCGACCTTGCAACAGCTTGGTGTCATGCCTTCGTTTAGTCGGCCATCGGTTAGCAACGATAATCCGTACTCAGAATCGCTGTTTAAGACCTTGAAATATCGTCCTAACTATCCGCTAAAGCCGTTCGCCGATGTTACGGAAGCGCGTCAGTGGGTCACAAGCTTAGTGGAATGGTACAACCATGAGCATCGTCACAGCGCTATCCGCTTTGTTACACCAGCACAACGTCATGAAGGCTTGGACGACAAGCTTCTGGATAACCGTAAAGCCGTCTACAAAGCAGCACGTGCTAAACATCCGCAACGCTGGACTGGAAGCTCCCGTAATTGGGGAAAAATCCAGACAGTCCACCTTAACCCAGACAAGGCCTAAACAAAAAAATGCTATCAAGGAAGTGATTATTCAGAAAACAAACCAGAGTAAGATTTAACCGTCGATGCGACAACTACATTGACAATTACCGTTTACCAATCCATTCTCGAGCGATGTTGTTGGATGGCCCCATACTGATACCTGCTCGGGCATCGCGGAAGATGCGTTCAAGCTGGCCTTTTTTGTAACCATAACCGCCGCTGACATCCATGGCATTGCGTGCCGAGATGTTAGCAACTTCTGAGGCATGGACTTTGAATTCAGTTAACGACAGCAGGATTTGCCCTTGTGGTTCACCATTGGCTTGCAATTGGTCTAATTGTCTGGCTAAATCGTGCTGCCAAGGGCGCAGGCTCTCCACTAATATTTTGGACTCACCCAATTGTTGTCGCAGTACTTGATAATCAGACAGTTTTCGGTTGAAATCGCGATGGATCGTACCCGTTAGATGATCAACAGCTTTTTCTAATGCTGCTCTGGCTACGCCATGCCAAACAGCCCCCAAACCGACTAAATATACCGGTGAAACGCCGTGGTAAACAATATCTTTACCCTGCCCTTCTTCACCTAGGCGATCAATACTTTTGATGTGCACATTTTTGTAAGTAATTGGACCGCTGTGGTTACCACGAACGCCAAGTGCATCCCAAACGCCATGGCTAATACCATCCAGCTTGGAATCGACGATGAAAAAACTAATATCGGTAGCGCTTTTAGCGCCAGGTGAGCGCGTTTGAAAAATATAGTAATCTGCTTGTCCTGCACTGGTAGTAAATGATTTTTCGGCATTGAGCAGATAGTTATTGTCATTATCACGGGCAGCCTCACTAAAATTAAACCACCAGTGTCCGCCTGATGCTTTTTCGCTGGTAGAATAGGTGCCGATTAAACCGTCCCGCGCGGGTTTCAACCAACGTTCTTTTTGATCGTGATTACCAAATAAGTTGATGGTCTGAGCAGCGCCAGTGTGCATCACATAAACCAGTCCGGTAGAAGCGCAGACACGACCGATCTCTTCAGCAACGATTGAAAAGGCAACGTAATCCAGGCCTAGACCGCCGTATTCTTTAGAAACAAGCACCCCATTCCAACCAGCCAGAGCAAGGGCTTCAAGGTTTTCTCTAGGAAAAATACCTTGGTCAGTTTGTTCAGCATTAAGTCGAATGACTTCGTCAACCAACGTACGGATTTCAGAACGGATTTTTTCGTAATCATGTATAGGCATAATTTATTCCTTAAACAGTTTTAGGAAATTGCGTTACGCACCGCCATAATTTTGTTCTGCAGCATACAATCCCGTATCGCAATGTATTTACGGTCATAATTCAACATATTTTTATGTTGTGGCATTAAGCAGTCGCAGTTACTTTTTGTTGTGATTCAAGCTCTCGTACGAGTGGCAGAACGTTCTTGCCAAAGTAACTGACCTCTTCCTGAAAATGCAAAAAGCCTGATAGAATCAGATCGACTCCAACCGCCTTAAATTCAACAATACGTTCAGCAATCTGTTGAGGTGTTCCAATCAAGTTGGTTTTAAAACCATCGTTATATTGCACTAAATCTTCAAATGTTGATTTGGCCCAATTTCCCTCAAGCTCAGAAGTCGATGCCCCTGCTTGTTTTGCTGCGTGCCCAAAAGCATTGACCGCTTCATGGTTGGCTTTAGCTATAATTTCAGCCAATACTGCTTTGGCTTCCTCTTCAGTATCACGAGCAATAATAAAAGCATTCACACCTATCTTTATCTTATGGTTATTAGCAGTCGCCTTTTCCCGAATATCATCAACCTGTGCCTTAATACCCTCCACAGTATTGCCATTAGTAAAATACCAATCAGAAACTTGAGATGCCATATCCCTGGCAGCACGAGAACTCCCGCCTTGAAATACTTCGGGATGAGGTTGCTGTAATGGCTTTGGTTTTAATGAGTAATCATGGAGTCGATAAAAATCACCTTGGTAAGTAAAGCTATCGGTTGTCCAGATACCTTTCAAAACCTCAATGAATTCTTGAGAGCGGCGATAACGCTCATCATGCTCCAACCATGGTTGCCCAATGGCTAAAAATTCACCTTTGAACCAACCAGAAACAATATTTACCGCAATACGACCTTCAGTAAGATTATCAATGGTTGATAATTGCTTGGCAGCCAAGACCGGGTCCCACGGGCCAGGTAAAATAGCGGCAATGACTTTAATTTTAGTGGTTGCAGCAAGCAGGGCATGTGAAAAAGCCACTGACTCATGTTGGAATTCAGCACCATAACCAGCAGTAAATCTGATCTGGGTCAGCGCATATTCAAAACCACTTTTTTCTGCAATTTGTGCCAGCTTACGATTGTAATCAATATCCCAACTTGTTCTCTGTTCGATATCACTGACGACTAAACCACCGCTAACATTAGGTACCCAATAGGCAAATTTAAGTTGTTCTACACTCATATTTTTTCCTGAATTACTTTATTTTAAAATTTAGGCTTTTGCTAAATCTTGATGATTAATTACCGGGGACGCTTGTTCGGGTACCAAATTACGATGCTTAAGATGCGGCAATGCTTTTTCTACCGCCAAATCAAGTCGTGCTTCTAGTGCTTTGCTGGCTACTTGGTAATTAACAAACTCGGCCTCAGTAGCATAAACACCAATTGGCAGTGTTAATGCCTGGAAGAAACCAAATAAAGGCCGAAGTTGATGTTCGATAATCAGGGCATGTCGGTCACTACCGCCGGTTGCGCTGAGTATCACCGGAACATCAATGAGTGCTTCATGATGAACCAAGTCAAATAGATGTTTAAACAAACCCGTGTAAGAGCCTCGATAAACTGGCGTTCCAACTATCAGCAAGTCTGCCGTTTCAATGGCCTCTATATCCTTTTTAATAGGCTCAGGTAAAGCATCACGAGTTCCTGCCGCGCCAAGCAAGCTACTTATTTGGCCTAATTCAATCAAATGAAGTTCGATAGGGATTTGTTTATCGAGGCGTTTAATTATTTCTTCAATAATGGTGAGCGTTCTTGACGGCTGACCAGCTCCACCGGACACAGCAGTTATTTTTAGTTTATGACTCATAATTCTCTCCAGTTAAATGTTTTTAACAAATCAATTTAAAATAGTGAATACACATAAATTAAATGAACATTTTAATAAGAGCAGAAACTGTGCCATGTATAATTATCGATAATTATCAATAAGTTAATGTAATTCAAGCGAAGGGGATTTGTTGATTATCATGCCTGTTTGCTGATGCCTTGCTGCTATGGCAGCATTTTTCATAAACTATCAGCTCACCTACATTCAGTCTGTTTTTTTTGGACATCTATATTTGTATGCTGCTGCTCTATAAGCAACCCATCAGCATAAAATTAGAACTTCAGCAATTAACCTTAATTGAAAAATATAAAAATACTTAATAATCAATGGGTTAATTATTGGCATATTAAGTGCTTGACAGATAGTAAGCGTTTATTTGATATACAAACGCTGGCTTTTTTAATTAGCAATTACTTTCACACGGAGCATTTATGCCATCATCACCAAGAATCCTTGCCGAAGCTGCTCTGGAAATCATTCCCAGACCAAGCGCGCATATCATTAAATCAGATGCAGAGGCGATTGAAGTGGCTAAAAAAATAGCCATAGAAATTGCCAAAGGAGCAGCCACTCGTGACAAAGAACGAATCTTGCCCCGTAAAGAACTTGACCTTTTTTCCCAAAGTGGCTTATGGGGTATAACCATACCTAAAGAATATGGTGGTGCATTTGTTTCAAATAAAACCTTGGCTGAGGTAATCACTATCGTTTCCGAAGCAGATCCATGTGTCGGACAAATACCACAAAATCATCTCTACATGATAGAAGCCATTCGTCTTGATGGTACCGAGTTTCAAAAGAAGTATTTTTTTGACTTGGCCCTCAAAGGCTTAAGATTCGGCAATGCTTTTTCTGAGATTGGAACAAAACAAGTTACGGATATAAATACCCGTCTCACGCCTACTAAAGACGGCTATTTACTTTCCGGTAAAAAATTCTATTCTTCGGGTGCGCTACTTGCTGATTGGGTTCCTGTCGTCGCAAAAGATGAAAACGACAACACCGTGGTTGCTTTCGTAAAAAAAGGATCAGATGGTCTGACTATTATCGACGACTGGTCAAGTTTTGGTCAGCGCACTACCGCCAGTGGAACCACTATCCTGGAAAATATTTTCATCCCCACAGCCTATGTACTACCCCACTATCTTGCTTTTGAAAACCCAACTACCATGGGCCCCATCGCACAAATTATTCAAGCAGCCGTCGATACCGGTATTGCTCGCGCCGCATTGAAGGACACACTGTATTTTGTACGCAACCATACTCGTCCCTGGATAGATACAAGTTTAGAACATGGCTATGAAGACCCGTTGACACTAAAGGATATTGGTAATATTCAAATTCAGGTACATGCAACCGAAGCGTTATTAAGTCGAGCCGGTGAATTAATTGATCATGCCCAACTGAAGTCCAATGAGGATACAGTCGCAGCGGCATCCATTGCTGTAGCAGAGGCAAAAATATTTAGTACGGAAACGGCTTTGCTGGCAGGTAGTAAATTATTCGAATTAGCGGGTACCCGTTCAACATTAGGAGAATATAATCTTGATCGTCATTGGCGCAATGCACGAACTCATACACTGCATGATCCAGTGCGCTGGAAATACTATGCGGTAGGTAATTATGTATTAAACGGCATTAATCCGCCTCGTCATCCCTGGTTTTGAATTATAGATTTTCAGGTAAATAATTTAAATACCTACAGATACTATCCTTTTATAGGTTGGTATCTGTATAAATTTAAAATAACGTGCAATAGAAATTTAACATCACTCTAAAAAGCCCATATTATTTATGGGCTTTTTAGTCTTGAAGATTAGATGCGCACTTCTTCAATGGTACATCTAGCGTTAGATAGCCCCCCTCTATAATTCACATATTCAGAATGTTCCAGAAGATTTTGTTTACGGTACGCGATCAAATCTTCAATAGTAATAATCTTAAGATCGTGTTGTTTTGCAAAGGCAAACAAATCCGGTCGACGAGCCATGCTGCCGTCATCATTCACAATTTCACAAAGCACTCCTACTGAATTTAAACCTGCCAGGCTAGTTAGTGTTTGAACGGTAATAAATTATTTAATACAAAACAATAAGTTGCGATAAAATAGGCTATTGAAAATCAAATAACAGCCTATTGGCGTATAAAATGCTGAATTTAAGTAACTTGCTGATAATTATGATTATTATTTTCATCGAAAAGGGCTTGGCAAAAGCTACCTCCCGGATAAGCGCCTCAGCTTTCAAATTCTCGTTGGAAAACTCCCGATGAGAAAGGTATTTTCTCCACAAATGAGCATCGGTCAACGCGATATTGCTGATATCAAAATAGATGTTTCCTCCCGTGATGACATTCCGATCATCTTGCTGGGCTTGCAACACATTTATACGACTCAGCCATTAAGGGATGCTGTTTTTAAAATACTGGAGGATGTGGTGCCTACTAAAATTGACGCCGAAGTGACAAAAATCGTTGCCATCGACAAAGGCCGCCCCGGTATGAATCAATGGTCGATTTTGGTGTTAGGATCGCTACGCGTAGGACTGAATACAGACTATGATCGCATTCTGGAGTTGGCCAATCAGCATAACACCCTACGTGAAATGCTCGGTCTTGGTTGCTTTGATGCCGACAAACGCTATCGCCTGCAAACCTTGAAAGACAATCTCAAGCTGTTTACGCCAGCGATCATGGCGCGTATTAGTACTGAAGTTATTCGAGCCGGCTATCAATTACTGGATCTGGATATTCATGCGCTGATCAGAGGCCGTTGCGATTCTTTTGTGTTAAAAACCAACGTGCATTTTCCAACCGATATCAGTTTACTGCATGATGCGATCCGGATTCTGATTCGGACGTGCGTCAAATGGAGCTTGCAACATGCCTTGCCTGAATGGCGATTGCATAAGCACAACCTGTCTAAATTTAAAAGGCGGTATCGCACGCTGCAAAAACTCAAACATTCCACGTCAAAAAATGACGCTATCAAGGCCGCCAAAGCACTTGAGATCAAACAGGCCTACCAGGACTATATTGATTTGGCAGGGTTTTATCTTGAGCGCACTAAAGCCAGTATGTTGACGTTAAAAAATCACTTTCACATACCAGAAGTGTTGCTTACCGATCTGAGCACTTTTAGCCTGCATGCCGAACGTCAAATCGAGCAGATTAGACGTCGCGCTATTCAAGGAGAAACCATTCCCCATGATGAAAAAGTCTTTTCCCTGTTCCAGACCCACACCGAATGGATCAGCAAAGGCAAAGCCGGAGTCCCGGTTGAACTGGGCTTGCGGGTCTGTATCATGGAAGACCATCAGGGCTTTATATTGCACAGTCAAGTCATGCAAAAGACTACCGACGACAAAGTCGCCGTGCCGATGGTTAAAGCGACTCAAGTAAAATTCCCAAGTTTTAACGCCTGTAGCTTTGACAAAGGTTTCCACAGTCCGGCCAATCAAACCGACCTGAAAGCCCTCCTTGAGCAAGTCGTTTTACCCAAAAAAGGCAAGCTATCCAAAGCCGACCAGAATCGTGAATACACCGCGGAATTTAAACAGGCAAAAAAGCAACATTCCGCCGTAGAATCGGCTATTAATGCGTTAGAAGTACATGGGCTGGATAAGTGCCTTGATCATGGCATTGAAGCCTTCGAGCGTTATGTTGGCTTAGCCGTGTTATCGCGTAACATTCAAAAGCTCGGCACAATTAAACGCGACATGGAACGGCTAAGGCTTGTTAACGAGCAACAAAAACTAGCTGCCTGACGCTTTTTTGAGAACAGCCAACAGGTTATCCACAGGAAAGGTGCGCTTATAATTTGTGATTATTAGAAATAATTCTGAAAAACTGATGGTAAATCAGAAAATAAGTCGTTTGTTCCACTCCGGAAAGATTTTTCCAAAAAATATTTCCGGATGTTGAGCTGGTTTTTTTGAAAAGTGGCTTTTTCGTTCAGGCACTAGTTAAATCATAAGCCGCTTCAGTATGTCCCGGTCTATCCAAAACACCACCTTGCCGCGCTTTTAAAGGAAAGATGTGTCCTGGTCTTAAAAAATCTACTGGTTGTGTTGAAATATCTGCCAAGGCCCGTAACGTCGATGCTCGATCATGTGCAGAGATTCCCGTTGATGTTCCATATCGATAATCAACGCTAACCGTGAATGCTGTTCTATGCGACTCGGTATTATTATTTACCATCAACGGCAATTGAAGTTGCGCTAGTCTCTCGGCCCCCAGTGCAACACAGATAACGCCACTACTATGCCTGACAAGAAAGGCCATTTGACTACTGGTAATTTTTTCGGCAGCAATAATCAAATCACCTTCGTTTTCTCTGTTAGTATCATCGACAACTACCACAAACTGACCATTGGCAATCGCTTGAATGGCATCGCTAACACTATCAAACGTCTCTAAGTTTCCTCCCATTTCCTAAGCCTTAATATTTAAAAGTTGTTCGGCATTCTGATAAAAAACTTTATCGAGAACAGTATCTTTGAAGCCAAGTGCAGCAAAATCGTCAATCGTTTGTTTCAAATCACGAAACGGGTAAGAAGACCCAAACAGAAGTTGCTCACCTAAACAAGAATTTGCCGCTTCAACATAAAGCGTTGAACCCGGTTGAAAAATATACATATCCGGGACAAGATAAATATTGGCATAGCGAAATGCAGCGCCAATAATTTCATTCACAAAAGGGTAATAGCCATGAAAACAAATAATTTTAAGTAATGGATATTTTCTAGCCAGCCTGGCTACTGCATTTGGGTGCGCATAATCAAAATCGGGTGTTGTCGGGCCACTCATCAAGCAAACAGGAACACCTAGATGAATGCACGCTTCATACACAGGAAACAGTGATGGATCATCAACATACAAAGCCGGTTCAGCAAATCCTGGTTCTATATTAATGGCCTTAAATCCTAACTGCTTGACCGATCTTTCGATTTCATCGAGCGCACTTTGTTCACCTCTGGTTTGTATATCCACAGAGCCAAGCCCAATCAGTTTTTGGCTTTGCGCAATTAATTTGGCAATCTCATCATTACCTATCGTCAGACTTGGCGTTTCTCTCCCTACGATTACCGCCTTATCTACACCGGCATGATCAATTTCAGCAAGATAGCCTTCTAACGTAGAAGATCGCCTGAAATGTTCGATGTCTTTTGATCCCACTCGTTGATTAAGCCATTTAGCCGTTTCATAACCTGGAGTATTAGGTTCTGTTGACGTTTCACCAATCCGGTAGAATAAGTCGTTTTGAATGAAATGAAGCGGATAACATTAAGTGATGAAGAGTGGACTCGTATTTTGGCAAGCTTAAAAAAATTGCCTGGAGTTCATATCGGTTTACCCGATATTTGCAGGCAGTTTGTTAATGCCATTTTGTGGATATTACGTACGGGAGCACAGTGGCGTGTATTACCGTCAACGTATGGTAAATGGAATAGCATCTTCAAGCGTTTTTCACGTTGGTGTATCAATGGCATATGGGGTGAAATTCTCTGTCATCTTGCTGAAGACGCTGATTTACAAGATGTTTCCATGGATGGTTCAGTTATTAGAGCACATGCCTGCGCAGCTGGAGCGGCATATAGTTCTGCTGAGAATGAAGCACTTGGGCGCTCCAAAGGTGGATTTGGTTGTAAGATTCACGCGCTTTGTGATGGCTTGGGCATGCCCATCAAATTTATCCTGACAGGCGGGCAGGAGGCTGAATGCAAGCAAGCCATATCTTTATTGGAAAATGTTAATGCTTCAGCCGTTTTAGCAGACAAAGCCTACGACACGAACGAGTTGCGGGAGTGGTTAGCCAGTCGTGAAATAAAAGCGGTTATCCCACCTAAATCGAACCGAAAAGAAGATATTGAGTGCGATTATTGGCATTATAAGGAGCGGCATGCCATTGAATGTATGTTCGGTAAGCTCAAGCACTATCGCAGAATTGCTACACGATATGAGAAAAAAGCTATTAATTACATGGGGATGCTATCATTTTCCTCGGTGCTTTTATGGCTGAGGTGAAACGTCAACAGAACCTAGGGGTAGCTCCAAAAAAATCGTGCAAATAAGCAGGACGATTTCTCATATCAATAATTTTTTGCATAATTTTTTATCTATTTTTTATCTATTTTTTTATGAGTAAAAACTGTGAGAAGGATAATTTCCGTTTAGTGCCCAATCACCCAATTCATTTAATTTATAATCCAAAGGATCATGTAATGTATAAACGCGCAAATTTCGCCAAAATCTATCCAGCTTGAGCGTAAAGGTTGTGGATCTGGCGCCAGCGACTTCAAATATGCGCGATGTCACATCCAAACCCGTCTTGGTGATATTTACTTTTGCTGCAAAAATGGCAAGTGCAACTTCACCTCGCTCTTCTGCAGTCAGGCTTAAGCCTTTTTCCCAGGCATTATCTAAAAGTCTGGCCGCATGATCTGCCAACACCCTTGATGCTTCGAGACTGGCCCAAAACTCACCATAATGTAAAAGGGTATAAGGATCTTCCTGAATGTTTTTGGCTAGTGACCCTGACCAGACACGTGAATTTTTTTGAGTATATTTCACCGCTTCAGACAATGCACCTTCAGTAATTCCAAGATAAATGTTGGTAAAAATTAATTGAGCTATTAAAGATCGTAGACTTGAAAATGGAGAACTAAGCGGTCCCGGGTTAATTAATAACTCATGCTCTTCTACCCTAAGCGCTGTAAATTCAACGCTACCACTATCTGTCTGGCGTTGCCCCATATTATTCCAGTCATTATTGAGATGAATACCAGAACGTTGTGTCGGAATAGCTGCCACAATAAATTTTTTAGTGCCCTCTTCAATCGCAGAAATAATCAGGCGATCCGAATCCGTTGCACCCGAACAAAAACTCTTTTGACCATTAAAGAATAAATGATTATCTTGATGTGTTGCGATAGTCCTGGTGTCCAAAGGATTGAGTGCATTACCCCACCATAAATTTTTTTCTGCAGTTTCTTTAAATAATTTTTGCCACTGGTCTGTTGTTCCATACAATCGAATGGACGCTAGCATAAGAAATTGAAAGGCGAACACTTGAGCTAAGGAGCTATCAGTTTTAGCGATAGTTCTAACCGTTTTATAAATAGTTGACCAATTAGCGCCCAATCCTCCGAACTCTTCTGGAATTGAAAGCTTAAGCAATCCACTTTCCCGAATTGCCTGCCTTTGTTCTAATGGTGTTCCCCCTTCAGCATCCCGTTCCGCAGCGGTTTCATAAAAATACTGACTTAGTTCTTCTGCTACTTCATGAATTTGCCCAACAAATCTTGGACTTGATGGTTCATCCAGGTTAACTGCTTTCATTATTTTAACCTTATGCTGATACTGGTTCTTGAGATTTACCAAGAGCTTCACCGAATGGTCCAGTGAGATTAATTTTAATCCCTGCTTCATGGCTTGGGGTAAGATCAATCGGTAACAATGGAAATAAAAGCTCTGCGACCCGATATGATTCTTCCAAATGTGGATAGCCCGAGAAAATAAAGTAATCAATACCCAAGTCAGCATATTCCTTAATTCGGCTAGTAACTTCTGTTGGATTGCCAACCAAAGCAGTACCGGCACCGCCCCTAACCAAGCCAACACCAGCCCATAAATTGGGAGCAACAACGAGATTATCCCGACTGCCTTTATGTAACTCAGTCATTTTTTTTTGTCCTACCGAATCAAAGTTGGCAACTGCTGATTGTGCGGCAGTAATAGTTTCATCGGTCACATAGGACAACAACTCATCAGCGGCTTTCCATGCCTCACTACTGGTTTCTCTTACAATAACATGCAGACGAATTCCAAATTTTAACGTTCTGCCTAATTTGGCTGCCTTATCACGCACTCTGTTTATTTTTTCCGCTACTGCCGCAAGTGGCTCTCCCCATGTTAAAAACACATCAATATGTTCAGCACTAAGGTCTATAGCGGCATCCGATGAACCACCTATGAATAATGGGGGGTATGGCTTCTGAATTGAGCCGGAAGGAAGGCTTGCCCCTTTAACCTTAATATAATCGCCATCAAAATTCGTTGTTTCACCTGATAGTACAGCTTTCCAGATTGTTAAAAATTCACTCGCTTCCAAATAGCGTTCGTCATGCTCTAGAAAACTACCATCCGCTTGTTGCTCAACAGGATCGCCACCGGCAACAACATTAATCAATAGTCTACCCCCGGAAATACGATCCAAGGTTGAAGCCATTCGTGCCGATACGGTCGGCGAAGTGAATCCTGGGCGGACTGCAACTAAAAACTTGAGGTTTTTAGTTCTATTAATCAAGGATGAAGCAATCACCCAAGGATCTTCACATGCGCGTCCCGATGGTACTAATACCCCTTCAAAACCCAAGTTATCAGCGGCTTGTGCAATTTGTTTTAGATAAGAATAAGTGACTGGTCTGGCACCATGTTCGGCACCTAGGTAACGGTTATCCCCATGCGTGGGAAGGAACCAGAATATTTTCATGTTAATTTTCCTTTTAGAAAGAACTCTATTGAATTTATAGCGATTATCGTGCCATAAAAATTTCAACATAAATTCATTAAGTTAGCATTCATGCGTTACTGTTCCTGCTGCTACAGAAGCAGCTCAGCACTATCTATGCTGTTATAGCAGCAGAATATTCGGAAAAAATTCAAATTTTATATTTACCGGTCTTGAAATAAGCATCTCAGTGCGTTTTGCTATCAACGCAAGTTATTGATGCTGCTTATTAATCAATAAATGCTGCTGGAACAGCATCTTAAGCTCTGTAATTGGCACGTTATCTGCTGTTAATTCTAGAAATAAACTATTAATAGTTTAATTTTTCTCTATTTTAATAGGTCATATTCTTTGGACTTGTATCTCATTAGAGCAGTTTTTAATTGAATTAGAGCGTTATTGATATAAAAAATATGGTGTTAACTTTGAATAAAAATGTATTTACGACCAACGAAAAATTTTTAAATGAAAATGTGGAAAGCCCATTAGAGATTGCCCGAAGATTATCTAAACAATTTGCTCAAACTGCGGCTGAAAGAGATTATCTTGGTGGGACTCCAAAATTGGAAAAAGACCAAATCCGTGAAAGTGGCTTGCTTTCTTTAATCATTCCCAAGGAATATGGAGGGCTGGGAGCCAATTGGTCAGAAGCTATGCTGGTAATCAGAGAAATTGCAAAAGCAGATAGCTCGCTTGCCCATTTATTTGGATTTCAACATTTGATGTTAGCGACAGTTTATCTTTTTTCAAAACCGGAACAATGGAAGCCTTGGTTTGAGCAAACAGCTCAGCTCAACTGGTTTCCCCCTGCGTCAGAATAGTTGTCGCCTCAACTTTTAAGAAAAAATAAAATTTGAGAGTAGAAATGAAAAAATATAAAAGGTATTCAGTAGGCTTCAGAGAGCAGGCCCTGGTAAAAGTATACAATCGTAGTAATGACCAATCAGTTCAGTCCGTCGCAAACGAATTGAATATCCATTTAACAACCTTGAAGGCTTGGATGAAACAGAAGGAACAGGACGTCAAACTTGCACCGCTAAAATCAAAGCGTCCCGAAGATTGGAGCTCTGAAGAACGCTTTACTGCTTTACAAAAAACCTATAATTTGATCGGTGAAGACTTAAATGCCTGGTGTCGTGAACGCGGCGTTTTTATTCATCAGTTGGAACAATGGAAAGCTGATTTCTGCCGCCAGGATGACTTAGTAGACAAGCGTGAAGAAGCGCGGGTCCTGCGTATATTGAAAGAAGAAGTCCAAAGCCTTGAGCGCAATTTATTGCGTAAAGACAAAGCCTTAGCAGAAGCCGCAGCGCTGTTGGTACTGCAAAAAAAGTTCCGGGCGCTCTTGGGGGGAGAGGTCGAATGACTGGCCACGAAGAGCGCGAACAAGTGATTGCTTTACTTAATGAATCAGTAACTGCGGGAGCACGTCAAGCTAAAGCCTGTGAAGTATTAGGACTTAGTGAGCGTACCTTACAACGCTGGCAGACAGGTGAGACGATTCACTGCGATCAACGCCCCTTGCGTGACTATCAACCGCCACACAAACTAACAGCAATCGAGCGTGCCGAGGTGCTGATCGTCGCTAATTCAGATGAATTTGGTCATCTGCCACCGAGTCAGATCGTGCCACGACTGGCCGACCAAGGTAGCTATCTGGCGTCTGAGTCGACCTTCTATCGCATCCTGCGCGAGGAAAAACAGCTTACCCATCGGCGTAGCGAACGTCCGGCTCAAACACGAACAAAGCCACGCGCGGCATGTGCTACAGCACCTAATCAACTGTACAGTTGGGACATTACTTATCTGCCATCACTGATCCGTGGACAGTTTTTCTATCTGTATCTATTTGTTGATATTTTCAGCCGAAAGATCGTCGGTTGGCAGGTGTATGAAGAAGAAAACAGCGCCTTGGCTGGCGAATTGTTACGTGATCTCTGTCATCGTGAAGGGATACAGGCAGAACAGCTTATCCTGCATTCTGACAACGGCAGTCCGATGAAGGGATCGACTATGCTGGCGACCTTGCAACAACTGGGTGTCATGCCTTCGTTTAGTCGGCCATCGGTTAGCAACGATAATCCGTACTCAGAATCGTTGTTTAAGACCTTGAAATATCGTCCTAACTATCCGCTAAAGCCGTTCGCCGATGTTACGGAAGCGCGTCAGTGGGTCACAAGCTTAGTGGAATGGTACAACCATGAGCATCGTCACAGCGCTATTCGGTTTATTACTCCAGCGCAACGCCATGAAGGCTTGGACGACAAGCTTCTGGATAACCGTAAAGTCGTCTACGAAGCAGCACGTGCTAAACATCCGCAACGCTGGACTGGAAGTTCCCGTAATTGGGAAAAAATCCAGACAGCCCACCTTAACCCAGACAAGGTCTAAACAAAAAAATGCTACCAAGGAAGTGATTATTTAGAAAACAAACCAGAGTAAGATTTAACCGTCGAGGCGACAACTACATTGACAATTACCGGTTTTGGGGTAATGCTGTTAATCCGTTAGATGAAAGATTAATCGCAAAGGTATTTCCTAATTGGTATGAGTTTTCTGGTAAAAAAAGCTTTTGTTCCGGGGCGATAGATTCTGAAATGCTAATCATTTCCGCGAAGGAAAAAGTGAACGGCAACCTCTTAATTGCTGCGATTCCAACAGGTAGAAGTGGTGTCACACTAATCAATGACTGGGATAATATAGGCCAACGTCAGACAGATAGCGGCAGTGTGATTTTTGAAAAAGTTCGTGTTGAAGAACATGAAATCTTAAAAGATCCCGGTCCTTTGTCAACACCATTTTCATGCCTGCGACCATTAGTCGCTCAACTGATATTAACGAATATTTATTTAGGCATCGCTGAGGGTGCTTTTGAAGATGCCAAACAATATAGCCTTCATGAAGCAAGACCATGGCATACCTCAAATATGGCAGCAGTTAATCATGATCCCTATATTCTTAAACATTATGGAGATTTCTGGGTTGGGATTGAAAGCACTAAAGCATTAACTGATCTTGCTGCCATAAAATTGGATAATGCTTGGAAAAAAAATGCCCAGCTTTCTGATGATGAGCGTGGCGAAGTAGCAATCCGAATTAACTCAGCAAAAATTTTAGCGACAAGAACAGGACTAGACATTACCAGTAAAATGTTCGAAGTCATGGGGTCACGAGCTACACATGCCGGATTAAGGTTGGATCGTCACTGGCGAAACCTTAGAACACATACCCTGCATGATCCATTAGATTACAAAGTTAAGGAACTTGGCGAGTGGGCACTAAACAATATTTATCCTAAACCAACATTTTACTCATGAATATTATGAACAATTATTCTATTGATAGAACGTCCAAAAAAGCATTTGAGCTTCATAATATAGACGAGAAAAATCAACAAACCAATTTATTGGTCTTACCGAATGCACAAGAGCTGAGCAAGTCAATTAGAGCCACTGCACAGGTATTTGAGGATCCAAAATCTATTGCGCTACTTGCTCGGATAAAATTGATCGCGCCTAGTGATGCAAATGTCTTAATTATAGGTGAAACGGGCACTGGTAAGGAATTGATAGCACGCCACGTTCATGGTTTAAGTAATCGAAGAGATAAACCATTTGTTGCTGTTAATTGCGGGGCATTTTCAGACACACTGGTGGAAAGTGAGTTATTTGGTCACGAAAAGGGAGCTTTCACTGGAGCATTTTCTGCTAAAGCCGGCTGGTTTGAAGCAGCAAATTCCGGCACACTTTTTCTTGATGAAATTGGCGACTTGCCACTCAGTATTCAAGTAAAACTGCTACGTGTTCTCCAAGAACGGGAAATAGTGAGGCTTGGTTCAACAACCCCGACGACTATTGACGTCAGACTGGTAGCGGCGACTAATGTAAAATTGGAAGAAGCCGTTCGAGCCGGACATTTTCGAGAAGATTTATATTATCGGTTAAGAGTTGCCCACATTGAACTACCAACATTACGAAATCGTCCAGGAGACATCCTTCCATTAGCTAAATATTTCATCTCTGAATATACGCGTCGACTGAAATATGGTGATATTAAGTTAGATGAACAAGCCAAGAAAAAAATATTACGGCACCCTTGGCCAGGCAACATAAGAGAACTTGAGAATGTCATCCATCATGCTCTGCTACTTTGCAAGAATAATATTGTTACTAGTGAAGATCTCCTGCTTTCTTGTATTCAGCTTCACAATCGAGGTGAAAATAGCACGAATTATGGTCTTGAGCAAAATAAACTAAATGATGCACTACATCAATTATTTGAATCCAATACAGAAAATATTTATGACCATCTTGAAGATACAATCGTGAGAACTGCTTATAACTATTGCCATAATAACGCGGTTCAAACGGCTAAATTATTAGGTATTAGCCGAAATATAGTGAGGGCAAGGTTGATTAAAATGGGGGCTATTAATGCCATCAGATAAAAATGCATTAAATTGATTGATCACTAAATCATCGTGTATACGGTAGCAGTATCGAATTAAATTCGTCACAGTTTAGGCATTCAGAATAGATGATTTTTGAAGATGCCAAACTCAATACCTTTAACAGCGTGCTGACAGTCTATGTTGGCAACCAACATTTTAAAAAAACTACTTGCTCTAGTGGCAAAGATAACTCAATACGCTTTAAGGAAACTTTCAATATTTAATAACAATATAACCATGAAAAATCTAGTTAAAATTTCCTCATCTATTTTACCCACAGAATTTGGTGATTATGTCATTTATGCATATAAAGATAGTAGGACTTCTGTTGAACATGTTGCCTTGATTATGGGTAAAGTCAATTTTAAGGAGAATGTACTCACTAGAATACATTCAGAATGCCTGACTGGAGATATTTTTTCTTCAAATCGTTGTGACTGTGGAAAACAATTAAAGCTAGCTCAACAAATGATTGCAGAAGAAAGTGCTGGAATTATCATTTATCTTCGTGATCATGAAGGGAGAGGGATAGGTCTTGGTAATAAAATCCGCGCTTACGCACTTCAGGATCAAGGTTTTGACACAGTTGAAGCCAATATTGCTTTAGGTCTTCCCGTAGATGCACGGTCTTTTGAAGTCGCATCAGAAATTCTTCAAAACATCAATGTTAATTCGATTAGGCTGATGAGTAATAACCCTAACAAATTCAATGCCCTTAAAACCCTGGGTATTTGTGTTAACAGCTTGGTCCCATTAACAACCACGCCAAATAAAAGTAATTTTCAATACCTACAAACTAAAAAAATGAAATTAGGACACTTACTAAATAACATTCATAAGATATAGGCTTTCAGATAAATAATATCCTAAGCAGTTAAAAACTCCTTTGAAAAATAGACTTATTTCTACGAAAAAAATCTTCCAAGGAGCACATAAATGATAAAACTCGCGACCACATGCTGAATGCTGACTGGAAGGATTAGACACCTCGCCATTCAAGGCAAAACCATTCCCCATGACGAAAAAGCCTTATCCTTGTTCCAGCCGCATACCGGATGGATTAGCAAAGGTAAAGCCGGAGTTTAGTTGATCTGGGCTTACGGACCTGCATCATGGAAGACAGTCATGGCTTTATCTTGCACAGTCAAATCATGAAAAAGACCACTGACGACAAAGTTGTATATTTTAGCCCAAGCTGAACACTTTCTGGGTTTTTCCAGAATCGGTGTTCAAGTTGCCAGAATCCTGCCTAACGCATTGTTTATTTAATCAGACTATCTTTTCAGCCTTTTATGGAAAGAATATGTCAGCGAAGAGAACAGCAATGCGAAAATTACGAGAAGTCCTTAGACTCAGCTACAGCGTCGGATTAAGTATCCGAAAAATCAGTGCCAGTACCAAAGTCAAAAACCTCCGACAAAACCGGAGGCTTGAAAATGTGAACCACATAAAGCGGATTAATAATTGTGCCACCTAAAGGTGACAATGCCTTAAAATAAATCGAGTTGTTCTATTCGTTTATCCTCTTCTTCTTGATGCCTGATATAGTTTCGTACAGTGACTTCATCCCTGCCCACTGTTGAAACATAATATCCTCTTGCCCAAAAACTTTGTCCGGTGAAATTCTTTCTTCGCCCCATAAAAGTTCGTGCAATGGATATAGCGCTTTTACCCTTTAAATAAAGCCAACAACCTTGATACTGAATATTTGGGTGGAATTGAGATTAGAATATGGACATGACATGATCTGATCTGATCTGATCTGACATCAAATGTCCTTCCTCAATCTTGTATTCCTTTTGTAAGGCTAAATCTTTTAGTATTGATCCCAGATATTGCCTCAACTCCTTATAAAGGCTTTTTTTCATATACTTTGGAATCCAAAGTATCAGCAATTCTCATTATGATGTTAATGACCTAAAATGGCAGACCGATTCCTATTGAGACCTGTGATATGAGTGCCCCCTTTGGATTAAATGCCTTGACCTTTAGTGATGTAGTCAAGCAATTGCATACCACTTTTGAAACTTTTTCTGATCCTCGAACCGGCAAGAATACAAACTATACGATGACTGATGCTGGACTGAGTGCATTTTCAGTATTTTTCATGCAAAGCCCGTCATTTTTAGATTTTCAGCGGACCATGCAGGATACACAAGGGAAAAATAATGCACAAACACTGTTCGGTGTTTTTAAGATCCCAACAGACAATCACATCCGGAGCCTGCTTGATGCGGTAGAGCCTGCGACAGTGTATCCGCTGTTTGATTTTGTATTTGACGGTTTGCAACGGGCGGGGGGTGATTGATACTTTTCGCTCAACAGACAATCGATTACTGCTGGCATTGGATGGAATCCGACTATTTTTTGCTGGTGCACCGTGTGGGTATCACAAAAGCTCCACGGCGCCTGCTGTTCAATTAAAACACACCGTAACGGTAAAGTCAGCTATTCGCATAAAGTAATAACACCGGTGCTGGTTAAGTCTGGCAGTGACAAGGTTATTTCACTGGCGCCAGAATTTGTTCGCCCGCAGGACGGTCATGAAAAACAGGATTGCGAGATCAACGCCTCTCTGCGCTGGCTGGAAAGTCGGGGTAGCCAGTGGCACTACCGTACTCGGTGATGATTTGTACTGTCATGAGCCATTTTGTCGGGCGTTGCTGGCCAAAGGACTTGAATTTACCCTGGTCTGCAAACCGGATTCTCATAAGACATTGTATGAATGGATTGATGATCTGACCCGTAACGGTATTGTTAAAACCTTGGTGCAGACTCGCTGGACCGGCAAACGCCATGAAACAGACACCTATCGTTATGTCAGCAACGTGCCCTTGCGTGATGCCGATGATGCATTAATGGTGAACTGGTGTGAAATCACCACCCGCACGGCAGACGGTAAGGTACTGTATCTAATACTACTACCGCAAATATAAAAAACAAAGTCAGAGGCTTAAACATGCCTCGTTTCTTGGCACCATCAGCAAAGGAAAGGGTTTTGGTCGGCGTTTGACTGCCTTTGGCTGGCTCTTACGTTTTTGTTTTCCAATGGCCGTTGATGCCATTGCTTTTAATAATTCACGCAAGGCGCTTATGAGTTGGTTCCCTGTCAAGCCTACCATCTGCTTGGCGGCTTGAATGACCAGTTGCACTGCTGACCTGAAACTCAGTTGGCGGGGTATCTTCTCATGCAGGCTGGCTGCCTGTGCCAAATTGCCACGAATGATGTTGTATGCCAATAAGTGGATAGCTATCTCCTTGCTTACCATGTCAGGTTTTTTGCACCGTAATATTTCCATGCCCATATTGGTTTTGATGGAACGAAAATCCAGCTCAATTTTCCAGCGCTGCTTATAAAGCATAGCCAGCTCTTGCTTATGAAAGCCCTTTGCATTTAGTAAGGTGGTCAAATAGATTCTGCCGTTTACCGCAAACTCCCGGACGGTAATCGATTCCGGCAAGTCGCTATAGTCCTGCTTGGACATCCATACCGGTTTCCGTTTGGGTTTCGTCCAGTCAATCAAATGATCTCTTGCACCCAGGTAGACACCCAAACTGAAATCTACTTTTTTCCGGGCATGTAGTGGAAATAGCACAGGAATTTCACGAGCCTACAAGAGCGCAATAATTGCGAAGGTACAGTAATAGCGGTCCGCCATCAGCAAGTCGCCAACTGACAGGCTGCCAAACAGTTGACTGAGTAACGATGTTTCGCCAGTTCCTTTGCCTTGATAGGCTCCCAAGCTATAGTCGAGCACGGTTCCTGCAGCCAAAGAAATCAACACAACCATGCGAGCAATCGGAAAGCCCAAGCCAGGCTTTTGACTATCCAGCTGAGGAAAGTCTGCCTGATTCTCTGGTGTATCTGGCATTTGCACCGTTGCTCCATCAGTAAGGACAACGTTATAACCCTTCCATCGCCACGCGGCCAGAGACTGGTTATGAAGACGCAAACCAGCAGCTGTGGTGGCTGCTCTGAGTTCCTTTAGTGGTAAGCGTTGTCGGGCTTTACAGTAAGGTCCCGTGTTAACCGTATTGGCTGGTTGTCCATCGACGATACGATCAATCAATACGCCTGCCACTGCCTGTTTACAGGAACCGTCATCACTTAATACTTGGAAAATGAAAGCTTTAAGCGTGACTAAGGGCAAGAACACCGAGGAGCGTTTATGCGGGGTATTGGCGATAATGTTGGTAATGCTGTCGGCTGAAAAAAATCCTCAACACCTAGTCCTTGGGATTGCAAAAATGACTTTTTGAAGCGGTCAATTTGCTGCTGAATACGGTTTTTTTAATAGCTGGCATGGTTAAGTTATTGATCAGACTTTGTAATACTCAAAATTCTACCAGAA
This sequence comes from Methylobacter sp. S3L5C, assembly GCF_022788635.1. Classification (NCBI taxonomy): domain Bacteria; kingdom Pseudomonadati; phylum Pseudomonadota; class Gammaproteobacteria; order Methylococcales; family Methylococcaceae; genus Methylobacter; species Methylobacter sp. S3L5C. The sequence goes on from NZ_CP076024.1 coordinate 4,067,373, forward strand.
TAGTGCTTGATCTTTATCTTATTATTTGCGTATCTAACTGTAACTTATAGATTAATTATATTTGCGGTAGCAGTATTAGTGGCTGATGTTTTCGCGCCATTGCTGGAAATCATTCAGCAAGAGCAAGAAGCAAAAAATCAAGGACAAGTCTGGTTGATAGATTCTTTTCCGGTGGCGCTGGCCAAGCAAGGACACAGATTTAAAGCGCGCGTAGCAAGCGAGTTAGCCGATGCAGGTTATTGTTCAACCAAGAAATTGTACTATTATGGGGTTCGGGTTCATATTGTCGGGCGTCGCCAAGCGGGCACGTTACCTAACCCTGAATATATTGGTGTAACGGGAGCAAGTTGCCATGATGGAACAGTATTTGATCAGATTAGGCCTGAATTGAATAACAACGCGCTTTATAGCGACAAGGCCTATCACCGATCCGATGCAAAAGAAGTCAGAGAGGCTCAAAACCTGACGGTATTAACGCCGGTAAAAAAACAAAAAGGCCAAACGTATTTGGAACCATAGGATCAATGGTTGTCGACGGCCATTTCTCGTGTCCGACAACCCATTGAAACCTTATTCGGCTGGATTGAGCAACAAACCGGCATTGAATGCGCTGGCAAGGTGCGATCATACAACGGTCTAATGGTTCATGTATTTGGCAAGTTGGCCGCCGCCATGTTCTTTTGGAATCATTTACGAGTTAGCTCTTAATTCACATTTTAGTTCCTCTTAAAAGGCTTGGATAAATATGTCTTGTTGTCAAAAAACAAGTCTATCTTATTAAATTACCCATAAAATTTTTGTAAAAAAATACGGTAACTATATAAAAATTTTATAAAAACAGTTCAGCCATTGATAGTAAGATCCGCGTAAACAAACGGGACATTTTGACCGTTTGTAATATAAGTAACTGGGTTTGGGGCCGACCGGTTTTAAAGCTGTTAGACTTTAAGCCGATAGCCGACACCTGATTCCGTTAATAAATACTGGGGCTGAGTTGAGTCGATTTCCAGTTTCTGTCTGAGCTGGCTCATGTAAATCCGTAGATAATGCGAATTATCCCTATAGGACGGCCCCCAAACTTCCTTGAGCAGGTATTGATGTGTCAATACCTTGCCGGCATTTTTAATTAGCACTGACAATAGCCGGTACTGAATCGGCGTCAGATGAACTTCCCCGTCGCCAACAAAGACCTGACGTTTCAGTAAATCGACTTTCAGCGCGCCGGCGTTAAAAATACCGCTCTGCTCCTGGGCCGGACTGCCCACCGAATGACGCATAGCTACCCGTATCCGCGCAAGCAATTCACCTAAACCAAACGGCTTGGTCAGGTAATCGTCAGCACCCGCATCCAGCGCATCGACTTTATGCTGTTCGGTGCTGCGTGCTGACAAAATAATAATAGGCAATGCCGACCATTCCCGTATGGCTTTGATAACCTCAACACCCTCCATGTCGGGCAATCCCAGATCCAGGATAATGAGGTCAGGTTTGCGCACGCCTGCTTCAACAATACCTTGCCGGCCCAGGTTTGCTTCGAATACCTTAAAGCCATGCACGCCAAGGCCGGTTCGCAAAAACAGGCGTATCGCTGGATCATCTTCTATAACAACAATAACAGGGCTGGCAATAGTCATGGCTAGTCAATAAATCAATAAATTATTCTTCTGGGTCCAGCATCGGCGATGCGTGATCCAGAGGAATTACAAACGAAAATATGGCACCTCCCGTGGGCCGGTTTTGCACCTGAATGGTACCGCCATGCGCATCAATGATAGCCTTGCAAATTGCCAAGCCAAGTCCCACCCCGCTTTGCGCCGCCTCGTGGCGAACCCGATAAAACTTTTCAAACAGCTTGTTTTCGAGGCCCTTGGGAATACCCTGCCCCTGATCGGCAATCGAAATTTCCATCGCGCCAAAAAAAACTTCTGCCATGATCTCCACAGGACTTCTTTCTGGTGTATAACGAAGGAGATTTTCCAGAAGATTGATCAAAACTTGTTCGATCATAACTGCATCAACATAAATCATCGGCGTGCCGGGCGGCAATTTAACAGTTACCAAGCGGCCTGCAAGACGCTTTTGCAAGAGAGTCAACACGGCTCCGATAATTTCTTCAAGCGGGAACCATTGTTTATTCAACTCAATGGTGCCTGCGTCAAGCCGAGCCATATCCAGAATATTGTTAACCAGACTCGACATCCGCAACCCTTCATTGTAAATAGCGCGGCTCAGTTCAAGCTTGTCTTCTGCCTTTAGGGCGTGGTCTTCCTCTACTAAAGTACTGGCTGAACCTACGATGGTTGCGAGCGGCGTACGCAAATCATGAGAAATGGAACTGAGTAGTGAGTTCCGCAAGCGTTCGGCTTCTATTTCCAGCTGAGTTTTTCTGGCTTGCTCGGTCAACCGTACACGGGTAATCGCTTGGGCAATCTGCCCAAGAAAGGTTTCCAGTAATTTCTGTTGTTCAGGCAGGAACACCCTGCGCAAGTTAACAGGAAGTAAAACCAAAACTCCCAGCACGGATTCCTTGTTACTCAATGGAAAATAAATAGCCTCGGCACCCGGCAAGGTATGGGTCCCCTGGCCGGCAAGCTCGTTATGATCCATAACCCACTGCGCAACACTTAGGTCAGCAGCCCGTAGCGATTCAGACATAGCGTGACCTGCAGGATAAACAATACGGCCGTTAGTATCAGGAAAAAGAATAACGTTTCGGCTACCGAACTCCGAATAGAGATGATGTACCGCCGCACGCACTATTTCATCTTCACTCTGGCTCGCTGTCAGATCACGGCTCATCGCATAAAGAACCGTCGCACGCCGCTCCCTGTGTCCCGCCACCTTGGCTTGGGAGCGCACATTAGCCATCAAATTGCTGATTAATATTGCCACGATCAACATCGCCAGGAGTGTCACCAGGTATTGGCTATCGGATACCGAAAAACTGAAATAAGGTGTTACGAACAAAAAATCAAATATCGCAACGCCGAGAAGAGAGGCTAAAATAGAAGGACCGCGACCGAAACGCATGGCAATAAAAACCACGCCTAGTAAAAAAACCATAACCAGATTGGCCAGCTCAAACCTGCCGAACATCAGATAGGCGAGCACGGTAATGGCAACTATCACGGCCACCGCCCAGACATAACCCAGAGTGTCTTTTTTTCGCGATGACAATTTCCCGCCAAGTCCCGGCAACGGATTTTTCCGATACAGGGAAACCTCTGCTTTATCCCCACTACCATCCCTGTCATATCTGGGACTGCCCAGTAGATACAGATTAATATTGTGCGCATCGCTAATCAACACATCCACCAACGAACCCAACAGCAAACGCTTCCAGCCTCGACGGGTCGGTTTCCCCATGACGATCTTGGTCACATTTCTTTCATTGGAAAACTTAATGATGGCGGAGCTCATATCGGGCGCACTCAATGTTACTGTCTCGGCACCCAACTGCTCGGCAAGACGGAGTATGCGCAGCACACCATCACGTTTTTCAGCTGACAAGCGTTGCAGCTCGGGCGTTTCGACATACACTACGATCCATTCAGCTCGCAGGCTGGTTGCAAGACGTTTCCCCGAGCGAACCAGACGTTCTGCCAAAGCATTAGAGCCGATACAAACCATAATACGCTCATTAACCTGCCAGACTTCGCTGATAGAATTATCCTCGCGATAATTCAACATCTGGGTGTCGACCTGGTTAGCGGTTTGCCGCAGTGCCAGTTCCCGTAACGCAATCAGATTGCCTTTGCGGAAAAAATGCTTAATCGCTTCCTCGGCCTGTTGCGGCAAATAAACCTTGCCGTCTTTGAGTCTGTCGAGCAGTTCGTCTGGCGGCAGGTCCACCAATTCAATTTCATTGGCGGCTTCAAACACCGTATCCGGCACGGTTTCCCAAACCCGTATGCCGGAAATCTGGCCTATATCGTCATTAAGACTTTCCAGATGCTGGACATTGAGGGCCGTATACACATCGATGCCGGCATCAAGAAGCTCTTCAATATCCTGCCACCGCTTGGGATGCCTGCAACCCTGTGCATTGGTGTGTGCCAGTTCGTCAACCAGAATAACCGAGGGCTTGCGCTTGAGGGCTGCATCCAGATCGAACTCCCGCAAAGTCGTCCCACGATAGTCAATCTGCTTGAGTGGCAATACCTCCAAACCTTCCAGCAGGATGGCAGTTTCCTTGCGGCCGTGGGTTTCTACCAAGCCAACAATGATGTCAATATTTTCGGCTCGTCTCTCGTGGGCCGCCAGGAGCATGGCATAGGTCTTACCTACGCCTGCTGCCGCACCGAAAAATATCTTCAGCCTGCCTCGCCGGGCCTTGGCTTTTTCCCGCTCGACTCGAACAAGCAATTGATCGGGATCTGGGCGCTCAATAGTCATGGTTTGATTTCCATTTTCAGTGTCATACAAAAGGCTACGGTAGGGCGTGCCGTGCATGCCAGATTGGGGTTAAAATTAGTCATCAACTTTCAAAGAGACGCACACGCGATCCAACCTACAAAGCTTAGCGCGGTGGAAGTGGCTTTAGCCTCGCTAGTCGGAACTAAAGTCTCTCCCACCAAATTACTAAACTAGTCCAGTCTCAACGGCTCAACTGATCCATCGCCAGATTCAGCTTTAGCACATTAACTCGCGGCTCTCCCAGAAAGCCCCACTGACGCGATTCAGTGTTCGCATCAACCAGGGCGCGGAGTATTTCCGGTCTGATGTTACGAGTCTTGGCCACGCGATTGATTTGATAATCTGCTGCCGCAGGACTGATCTGCGGATCCAGTCCACTGCCCGATGCCGTAACCAGATCAACCGGAACCGGTGCCTTGTTGTCAGGATCGGCGATTTTTAACGCCTGAATACGTGCTTTAACGGCATCCACCAGAGCCGGGTTGGTCGGCCCCAGATTTGAACCGCTGGAGGCGCCGGCATTATATGAGAAGGGTGCTGTTGCGGAAGGTCGTCCCCAAAAATGACCGGAACTACTGAAAGGCTGTCCGATCAGACTGGAACCTGTAGTTTTGCCGTTACTGTCCGTCATCAGGCTGCCGTTAGCTTGAGAGGAAAACAGAAACTGTGCCAGACCCGTTACTATGGCCGGATAAATTACACCCGTCAACACACTTAATAGAACAAACAAAATAACTCCCGGTTTCAAATGCTTAATCATTGTCAACTCCTTTAAATTAGACCCAGCGTGACCAGAAACAGGTCAATCGCCTTGATGCCGATAAATGGAACAATCAACCCGCCTACGCCGTAAATCAGCAAATTATTTTGCAGCAGCTTGGCGGCCCCGATTGGTCGATAATTGATACCTTTTAATGCTAGAGGAATCAGCGTCACAATGATCAGCGCATTGAAGATCACTGCCGACAGAATGGCACTCGCCGGGGTTGCAAGATGCATCACATTCAAGACATTAAGCACCGGATAAGTGGTTGCGAACGCGGCCGGGATAATTGCGAAATATTTTGCGACGTCATTGGCTATGCTAAAGGTAGTCAGTGCACCGCGCGTCATCAGCATCTGCTTTCCGGTCTCGACAATCTCGATTAATTTGGTCGGGTTCGAGTCGAGATCAACCATATTACCGGCTTCTTTGGCCGCCTGGGTGCCAGAGTTCATCGCTACGGCGACATCGGCTTGCGCCAGTGCGGGCGCATCATTAGTACCATCACCGGTCATTGCGACCAAACGCCCTTCTGCCTGGTATTGTCTGATTAACTTCAGCTTCTCCTCTGGCGTGGCTTCGGCCAGAAAATCATCGACCCCGGCCTCGGCAGCAATCGCGGCGGCAGTCAAGCGATTATCGCCGGTAATCATGATGGTTTTGATACCCATCTGGCGCAATTCGGCAAAACGTTCTTTGATACCGCCTTTGACGATATCCTTGAGTTCGATGACACCCAGCACACGAGCCCCTTCAGAAACTACCAGCGGCGTACTACCGCGACGCGCCACGTCATCGACCAGCTTTCGAAATTCTGGCGGAAATTTACTACCCAACCCTTCAATATGACCACGAATGGCATCGGCCGCACCCTTGCGAATCTGCCGTCCGTTAATATTAACCCCGCTCATCCGGGTTTGGGCACTGAAATGCACGAATGTAGCGCACAGAGTATGCACATCCCGTTCTCTGAACCCATATTTTTGCTTTGCCAAAATCACCACACTGCGTCCTTCCGGTGTTTCGTCAGCCAGAGAAGCCAATTGAGCAGCATCGGCCAGTTCTTTTTCAGAGACGCCTTTAACCGCTATAAAAGCGGATGCCTGTCGATTACCCAAGGTAATCGTACCGGTTTTATCCAGTAGTAATACATCAATGTCACCGGCTGCTTCCACAGCCCTGCCGGAGGTTGCGATGACGTTTTTCTGCATCATCCGTCCAATACCCGCGACGCCGATGGCAGACAATAACCCGCCAATGGTCGTCGGAATCAGGCAGACCAGCAATGCCACCAGGACGGTAATTGTGATTGGTTGTCCTGCACCTGAGGTGGTTACAGCGTACAAAGAAAACGGCAGTAAGGTCACGGTAACCATCAGAAAGATCAAAGTCAATGCGACCAGTAGAATCGTCAAGGCAATTTCATTAGGTGTTTTCTGCCGTTTAGCGCTTTCCACCATAGCAATCATACGATCCAAGAAAGCTTCGCCCGGATTGGCGGTAATGCGCACGACCAGCCAGTCCGATAACACCCGCGTACCACCAGTCACCGAACTGAAATCGCCGCCCGATTCGCGGATTACCGGCGCACTTTCGCCGGTGATTGCACTTTCGTCCACTGAGGCAACGCCTTCAATGACTTCGCCATCGCCGGGAACAAAATCACCGGCTTCTATCAAAACCACATCACCGCGTCGTAAATTGGAACCCGCCACTTTGGAAAAATTCGCACCATAACGCGGCTCATCCAGTTTTTTTGCCAAAACATCACGCTTGGCGCCACGTAAAAATGCGGCTTGTGCCTTACTCCGCCCTTCGGCGACGGCTTCGGCAAAGTTGGCAAACAAGACCGTACCCCATAACCATAAAGTCACTGCCAAAATGAAATTGGCCGGATCCTTACCGTTTCCGCCAAGAGCCTGTACCCAGAGCAGGGTAGTCAGGAGACTACCTATATAAACAACAAACATCACCGGATTTTTCCATTGCTGCTGCGGAGCCAGCTTTCGGAATGAATCCACTAAAGCTACCCCCAGGATTTCCCTATCAAACAAAGACGTTGAAACAGATTTTTGACTCATGAAATTCTCCCGTTCACTGGTTTTCGCTGGGTAGATAAAACACGCCCACCCTTATATCTTGATTTTGATTATTTAGCGCCAATCATTTGCAAATGTTCGACTACAGGCCCCAAGGCCAAGGCAGGAACAAATGTCAGCGCACCAACCATGAGTACGGTACCGATCAATAACGCAATAAATAGCGGAGTATGCGTCGGTAAGGTACCGAGACCGACCGGCACTTTCTTCTTTGCGGCCAGGGAACCGGCGATAGCGAGTACGGGTACGGCCAGCCAGAAACGTGAAAACAACATGGCCAGACCCAACATGACGTTATAGAAGGGCGTATTCGCCGAGAGCCCGCCAAACGCGCTGCCGTTGTTGTTACCCGCCGACGAGAACGCATATAATACTTCGCTGAAACCATGTGCGCCCGGATTGAAGACGGACGCCTTGCCGACCTCAACCATAACGGCGAACGCAGTACCGCCCAATACCATTAGTGGTGGTATCAAAATAGTGATTGCGGCCATTTTCATCTCGTAAGCTTCGATTTTTTTACCCAGATATTCGGGTGTGCGGCCTATCATCAAGCCGGATACAAATACCGCGACTATCGCAAACATGATCATGCCATACAACCCTGAACCAACGCCGCCGAAAATCACTTCACCAATTTGCATCAGCCACATCGGCACCATACCGCCGATTGGTGTAAAGGAATCGTGCATGGCATTGACTGAACCGTTGGAAGCAGCGGTAGTGACGACCGCCCACAGAGCGGAGTTGGTAACTCCGAAGCGGGCCTCCTTGCCTTCCATGTTGCCGCCGGACTGGCTAATGCTTGCTGATTGGTCGACACTCAATGCTGCCAAAGCCGGATTGCCGCTTTGCTCTGCCGGTACGGCGACAAAAACCAGCGCCACAAAAACCAGTGTCATTGCCGTCAGAATTGCCCAGCCTTGCCGGGTGTCGCCCACCATCATGCCAAAGGTGTAGCACAGTGCACCCGGAATAAGCAGTATCGAGAGCATTTCCAGAAAATTACTCAATGGCGAAGGATTTTCCAACGGATGCGCCGAGTTGACATTGAAAAAGCCGCCGCCGTTGGTGCCGAGTTGCTTGATGGCTACCTGTGATGCCGCAGGCCCTACCGCCACGACTTGCTCTTTGACTTCTATCGACGCCATGACCGGCTTGCCATCGGCATCTTGCAACGCTACACCATCTACGCCCAGTTTGGGCTGTTCATAACTGACAGTTTCGACCAGCGGTACAACTTGATAGGAACTGAAAGTCTGCACCACGCCCTGTCCAACCAGCACCAATGCCAGAATCAACGATAACGGCATCAGGATGTACAGCGTACTGCGGGTGAGGTCCACCCAGAAATTACCGATGGTATCTGCATTGCGCCTTGTAAATCCCCGGATCAGAGCGACCAGCACCGCCATACCGGTTGCAGCGGAAACAAAGTTTTGCACGGTAAGGCCCAGCATCTGGGTCAGATAGCTCATTGTTGTCTCGCCGCCATACCCCTGCCAGTTGGTGTTGGTGGCAAAGCTGGCTGCCGTGTTGAAAGAAGAATCCGGACTGACGCCAGGCAGGTTCTGTGGATTAAAAGGCAAAGAGGCTTGCAGGCGTTGCAATGTGAAAACTGCCAGAGCACCCAACAAATTAAATACCAGGAAACTGACGGCGTAATCCGTCCAGCGCATCTCTTTTTTCGGATTCACGCCGCTTAGGCGATATATCAACGTTTCGACCGGCGCCAATAATCGGTTTAAACCCACCGACTCACCCTCATAGACTCTGGCCATATACCAGCCTAACGGTTTAGCCAGTGCGAGTAGAGTAACGACATAAACTATAATTTGAAAATAACTGTTACTGGTCATCAGACTACTCCGGATAAAAAAGTGCGGCGACCAGATAAACGAAAATCGCCAGCGCAAGTACACCACTTAACAGATAAACCCAGCTCATAACTGCCCCCTTAATTTTTCAAAGGCATAAACCAGTGCGACGGTGACGGCGAAAAAAACAAGCGTCAATAGAAGATAAACACTATCCATAAAACCACCTTATATAAAATGACTAACCCAATCGCTGATTACAGAATCTGCGTCAAAAACAACAATGGACAGTCTACTCTGGAAGGGTGTAAAAAAACTGTAAAAATTTAGGTCGGGGATATAAAGAAATAGTAAAAAGTGAAGCGCATTGTCTCATCTAAAATCGTACTACTTTTAAACACTATAAAAGGGGTTTGGGATGAGGCAATACGGTAATTGTCGTGGAACCTATTTGAGCTGATTTTACAATTTCGAGAGATGAGCAATAATAGCCAATGAACAAACATTCGCGTTTTAGTTAATAAATACTATAGTGGATTAAAATGGATCCCGAAATCCGAACAATAGTTTAAGCTATAGCCTGTCATGAAAAAAGAGGTCGATAATGAGCGAAAGCAAACGAAAGATTTTTACTGGAGCGCAAAAAGCCAAGGTTGCCTTGGCAGCGTTCAAGGGCCTGAAGACGATTAACGAGATCGCTCAGAAGCACGGAGTCCACCCAACCCAAGCAGTCTATGGAAAAAGGATTTGCTGGACAATGCAGGCAGTTTATTTGAAGGTAAGCGTGGTCCTAAGCCGGTTAATGCCCAAAGTGATCCGGACAGGTTGTACGCCAAGATAGGCATGGAAAAAACCTTTAAAGACCTACAAGCTAGAGAAACCGGGCAAGTTTCAAGAATTAATCATTTACAAAAAGAACTAAACAAAATGGAAGATCGTGTTATGGCTGATGAAAGGCACAAAGAAGCTCAAAGGAGATATAAAAAAGGTTTAGCAGAGTGTCCTATTGCCTTGATGGTATTTGATGACTACCCGCCTAATGATGAACAGATAGTTGTCTGGAAAAAACTATTAAAGTGGACCCCTATAACGGACCCAAAAAACCGGTTGTTCAATGTGGCATCTGTCATTGCTAGACTAATACTTCATTATCATTACAACTACTTAAATCGGGTTAGCGACAGCGTAACCCGATAAATTGTGGTTATGTATTTAATGGATCAAATGATTTTTTCGAGGATGAATGACATCCCTTAATACGCTTTAATCCCCTGCCCTGACATCAAACTCAATTTTCCAGCGGCTACTGTCTTTTAATGAAATCGCTTGTAGTTCCAGTGTCCCCACTTCGGTTACCGCTGCACACAAATGTACAGAGACAACTTCACCGGATCTACGGCCTTCTTCCGGCAAAGTAATATCCAGTTCATCCAGTTCTGACAGCTCTTCATTCGTCCAATAATCCAGACGAGTGCCCACTTTATCATCACGACGGGTAGTGGAAGCAAAGAAACGAAACCGTACTGGTTCGCCTACCACCAAACCGAATTCATCATCCGGCAATTCTTCGCGTGTCCCTTCTTCCATACCAAAGGGCGCAATACATAAAGCTACAATGTCTGGAGCCATACCCGGTACAGCAGGCATCGAGCTTTCAATACTGACATAATAAGCGGCAGCCGTGCCACCTTTAATACGCACACCTTTGCCTTTTCGTACAAAACCATAATAAGCGGCACCTCGTGCAACGGCCAAATCAAGGTCAGCACCTGCCAACAAGCGTGCTTCAGGGGCTTGTTCAGCGGCTAACCAAGAATTTAATACTTCCATTAAACGCTCAGCCAGTGCATTGGCTTTTAACACACCCCCATTAAACAGGACGGCAGTGGGATGCAAAAAGGTCGCATGTTCCGGCAGGTTGATATCGTTAAGATCGTCGGTAGCATTTTGCTGTTTGGTCAGAAAAGCCGCTAAATGACGCGTAATCCCTGCATCCTGCGCATAAGGCAAGCCGGTCGTTCTTAAACCCGTACGGGTACGACTTACCGGTCTCTCACTAACCGCTACTTTAGGCAAGAAACCTTCAACCAGTACTCTATTGACTTCCTCACGGGTTAATTCAGTACGCAGGTTACCAGACATTAAAGACGAACCACGACTGGCAACTACCAAAGGAATATTATCAATATCAGCTGAATTAAAGATTTTTTCTTTAGCATCCCGGCAACTATGGGTTAAAGCCTGAATTTGCCAAGGTTCCAGGCGTTTGCCATCTTGTTCCAGCTTGGCTTTAACGGTATAAGCTAGCGCCAAATCCATATTATCGCCGCCCAGTAAAATATGATCGCCTACAGCAACACGGGTAAGCTCGAGATTTCCATCTTTCTCGGTAACCGCTATCAACGATAAATCAGTGGTTCCACCGCCAACATCAATAACCAGGATAATATCGCCGCACGTCGCTTGTTTACGCCAATCACCCTGACTTTTTTCAATCCAGCTATACAAAGCCGCCTGGGGCTCTTCCAATAAAATTGCTTGATCAAGACCGACTGCGCGTGCCGATTCAACAGTCAATTCACGAGCAGCCGGATCAAACGAGGCAGGCACGGTAATCACCAAATCCTGTTTGTCCAACGGTGCCTCAGGATGCAGACTTTGCCAAGCATCACGGATATGTTGCAGATAAGCTGTGGTTGCCTGAAACGGTGAAATGCGTTCTACTTCATCGGGCGCATCTGCTGGCAGTATCGGTGATTTACAATCTACCCCGGCATGACATAACCAGCTTTTGGCACTGGATACGAGACGAATGGGCGTTTTACTACCCAAATTACGGGCTATTTCACCAACCAGGTAATCCGGTTTTGCATTCCAGGGTAAGGACGTAGATCCTTCGGCAAGCTCTGCCTGATGGGCCTGATATAAGAATGACGGTAACTGAAAACTGTCTTCAACCACACCCGGCGAGGTTAACTGCGGTATTGCCATGACTTGCTGAGAAAATTCTCCATCGTCACTATCGGTAATCTCGGCATATGACAAAACACAATGGGTCGTACCTAAGTCGATACCGACTGAAAAACGCTTGGGTGCTAAAGACACATTGTCTTGACTGCTTTCTTTTATGTCTGTTTCCGAGGAAGATGCTGACGTGGAAAAATCTTCATCGACAGAATTCTCGACCTGTTGGTTTTGAGGCTCAGTGTTGAACTGTTCATTACCAAAACCTGCCGAATCTTTATTATCATCGGCATAGGGCTCTGAAACAGGTATTGCCGAAACTTTTTGGCTCACCGCTTCTTCTTTGTTGTCTGTCTGCTTTTTTATATGCCCAAACAAACTCATAACTCAACCTCTGCTGCGGCAAGAATAGCGGCATTATGGCCTTGAGTTAATTTTGGCAGTCTGATGCTCGTTACCTGCCAACCCTTATGTATCAGCGTTCCTGTAAAAGGTGCCGAACCGACAATATTACCGGTTAAGCGCACTGCAGCGGCATCAAAGCCTTGTGGCAGAGTGATTTTTTCACCTTCTTGCTCGCTACGAACCGGTGCCAGTGTAAAGTGTTCGTTAATTGCTTTGTTACAGCCTTCATGAACAACGCGTGCAGCAATACCAATATCTGCATCGTTGTAGGAAGTAATATCTTCTTTAATAAAGTCGATAAAACGTGCTTCTTTTTGTAGTAGTCCCAGTAGTTGTAATGCGGCATCGGGTGTAGATTCTTTTAATATCACAGGCTCCGGTGCCGGTGCATAAACAAGCTTTTCAACTTCGACAATTTTCTCCACGATTTTTACGACAGGTTCGGGAGCGGGAGTTGGCGCAACTTGCTGGACGTGTTGTACTGTGGGCTTTTTCTTACAGCGCACCAAGCTAACGAGCATAGTAAGCAGCAATACAATAAGAATCAGGGCTAATAAAACTACGGTACCTGCCAGGCAGACATGCCATAAATCAAAAGTGGTAGGTTTAAGCGATAAATCAATTGCGTAAATCATATTCATAAAAGACCCTCTATTTATTATTATTGATTGCCCGCTTTACGCGATGCCTCAGAAAATATCATACCTTGCAAGGCATCACGCGTAGTTTGTGTACGCACTTGTTTTAAATGCCGATCGGCAATAACTTCCGGCACTTTTGCTTCAGCATAGACTTCACGCATCTTCGCCAAATTGGCTTCACATTGCTTCATAATGGCATCAGTCGCCTGGCGTGAGTCCTGCTTCTGATAGACTGATTTTTGCATTTCACCGCCAACACACTTTTTATACTCATATTTAACCACCTGAATTTTTTCAATGGTAGCATCTGACAACGTGGTGTTATGCCACTCATTTTTCGCATCATCAGCAAAAGCAGTTCCGGCAGACAACAACAGGCTTAAGAAAAGAATATTTTTCATGGTGTTCCTTGAGATAATTATTATAATTTTATAGCGCTTGATTTTACGCGAAGTGGTTACAAATGAATAATTTAAAGCGCTCATATTCAGGGCATATTTTTTAAAACAGATTACCGGAGCTTTTTTTCTTGCTGAAACCATGCCGGTCAAGGTTTACATCCTCGACCGAAACATTTAAAAACCTCAATAGTTTTCAAAAGATGAGTGTACCGGACTGAAACCCACGTCACGCGTCAGTACGAAGAGCACGAAAGTTTACTTCTTCGTGCTCTTCGTGGTGATAATTTTTTAAATAGTTTAACGTTCACGGTTAGTAAAGTACCAAATCAAGTCAAATGACTTAACGATTGTTTTGTAATGCAGCAATGCGTTCTTCCAATGGTGGATGACTCATGAACAATCGGCTTACGCCACCGCCATTAATACCAAAAGCCGCTAATTGTCCCGGTAAATCTTGCGCCTCTTGTCCACGTTGCAAAGCACGTAAAGCAGCAATCATTTTTTCACTACCGGCTAATTTTGCACCACCGGCATCGGCTTTAAATTCTCTATACCGAGAAAACCACATAACCAACATGGATGCCAGAAAGCCCAAGGCAATTTGGGCAACCATTTGAGTAATGTAATAAGCAGGACCATAACCGCGTTCGGTTTTAAAAACAACGCGATCAACAAAGTGACCAATGATAGTTGCAAAAAAGAATACAAAAGTGTTTACCACTCCTTGCATTAAAGCCATGGTAACCATATCGCCGTTGGCAACATGGGTCATTTCATGGCCCACTACGGCTTCCACTTCATCGGCATTCATGTTTTGCAGTAAACCGGTACTGACTGCTACCAGCGCACTGTTTTTATTCATTCCGGTAGCAAAAGCGTTAGCTTCTGGGGTCTCGAAAATACCTACTTCAGGCATACCGATTCCTGCCAGACGTGCCTGTTTAGCCACAATATCCAGTAACCATTGTTCAGTCTGGTTTTGCGGTTGCTCAATAACGTGCACGCCCATCGCCCGTTTGGCAGACCATTTTGACATCGCCAGAGAAATTACTGAACCGGTCATGCCGATTAGGGCGGACATGACTAATAAAGCATTAAGATTAAGATCTATGCCTTGCGCATCCAAAGTACCGCTTAAGCCCAATAAATTAAAAATAATACTGACAACAACCATTATTGCAATATTGGTCGCCAGAAAAAGAAAAATTCGCATCATGGTAATAGCCTCAGATAAGTTGATGTTCGATCTAATATGGGGATTTATTAACACATTCCAACCCTCATAAGAATGATAATATATAGCAAAGTCTATTTATTAAGGTCATTGTCATGTATTTTTTTAAAACCACGCTACTTTCCTTACTTTTACTTAATACTTGCTTGGCTTTTGCAGAACCCGGCGATCATCAGGCGGTGTTAAAACAACTGCATTTACCTGAAGGCTTTAAAATATCCATTTATGCCAATAACGTACCCAACGCGCGCAGTTTAGCCTTGGGTGATAATGGCGTTGTTTTTGTCGGCACAGGCTCGGAAGGCAACGTCTATGGGCTACAAGATAGTAATAATGACGGGGTGGCTGAACAACATCATGTCATTGCCAGCAATTTAAAGATGCCCAATGGCGTTGCTTTTAAGGACGGTGTGCTTTATGTTGCAGAAATCAATCGTATTATCCGTTTTGACGATATTACCCGGCAATTAGCCAAGCCTCCCAAACCCGTTGTCATCTATGATAAATTTCCCTCTGATATACGTCACGGCTGGAAATATCTGCGTTTTGGTCCTGATAACAAGCTCTACACTGCCATTGGTGCGCCCTGCAATATTTGTAATCCTGAAAAAGATATTTATGCCTCACTGGTCAGGTTAAATCCTGATGGCAGTGATTTGGAAATTATTGCCAAGGGCATTAGAAACACCGTTGGTTTTGATTGGCAACCGGAAACGGGCACGTTGTTTTTTAACGATAATGGCCGGGATCTTTTAGGTGAAGATACGCCACCGGATGAACTTAACCAATGGTCTGTTAAAGGTGAACATTTTGGCTATCCCTATTGTCATGGTGGCAACATTCCTGATCCTGAATTAGCGGCCGATAAAAAATGTTCACAATTTACCGCCCCCGCCTGGAAATTTAAAGCCCATATCGCCCCGTTAGGATTACGTTTTTATCAAGGCACGCAATTTCCGGTTGAATACAAAAATCAGTTATTTATCGCACAGCATGGCTCCTGGAACAGAGCCGAGCCGCAAGGCTATCGCGTTGCTTTAATCAGATTTAATAAGGGCAAACCCGTTTCAGAGCAGGACTTTATTAGTGGCTGGTTAACCAAAGAAGGTAATGTGTTGGGACGTCCTGTAGATATATTAACGATGCCGAATGGCAGTTTGTTGATTAGTGATGACAAACTGGGTGTTATTTATAAAGTAGAATACCAAGGAAAATAATGACCAAACAATTTGAGATTATCGATAAGGAAACCGTTTATTCGGGGTTTTTCCGTATGGAAAAATACCGCTTAAAACATACCTTGTATGCCGGTGGCTGGAGTGCTGAAATAAGTCGTGAAGTTTTTGTGCGCGGTAGTTGCGTTGCGGTACTGTTATATGACCCCCATGCCGATAAAGTGATATTAATCGAGCAATTCCGTGCCGGTGCCATTTTGCAACCCGATAGAGCCTGGCTCGTGGAAATTGTTGCCGGCGCCATTGAAGAAGGTGAAACCGCAGAAGAAGTAGCTTACCGGGAATCACTGGAGGAAGCCGGCTGCGAAATTCAGGAATTAATGGTCATTAACGAGTTTTACACGACACCGGGTGGAGCTGCAGAACGAATCACCCTGTTTTGTGGCAAAGTAGACAGCACTGATATTGGCGGCATTCATGGACTGGATCACGAAGACGAGGATATATTAGTGCGCGCCGTTGATTTTGATGAAGCCTATCTTATGTTGGAAAACAATAAAATAGAGTCGGCAATTCCTATTATTGCCATTCAGTGGCTGGCATTGAACAAACAAAAACTCAAGCAAAAATGGTTATTGTAACGGCGACTCAAGCCGGTTTATGAACACGTCCACCAGCAAAGTTTTTATTCGTTTGCTTTTGCCGGCAGTCGTTATTTTATTTTCCGGTTGCGCCAGCGTTCCTGAAATAAAGCCTGCCGCTCAAAACCAGTCGCAAGTCATCACTTATGCGCTAAGCTTGCAAGGTACGCCTTATCGTTATGGTAAAAGCTCACCTGAAGACGGTTTTGATTGTAGCGGCTTTGTTCAACATGTCTACGAAAAACAGGGTATAACCTTGCCGCGCACCGTAAAAGATATGGCATTATCTTTGCCGCAGATCCCCAAAAATGACGTGCATTCCGGTGACCTGGTTTTTTTTAATACCAACGGCAAGTCATTTTCTCATGTCGGAATTTATATTAATAATGATAAATTCGTTCACGCTCCCAGCCAACGTACCGGTAAAGTACTTGTCTCCAATCTTAAAAACAGCTATTGGAAAAAACACTACATCGGTGTGCGTCGTCCGAAATAATTTGGAGACAAAACGAATCATCTATAACTTGAATTAGCCCGATACCTCAATAAAGCCATGCGTACCACGCTTGGATTTAACGGCTAGCCAGTCTTTTAATTGTCTTAACTCTTCAGTTTCTTCCAACTCCTCCAGGCTTTGCTTGTTTTTTAACAAGCGAAATGCCGCTGAAAGCACTTTATAACGATCTCCGGTAATGCCTGCCCGTCTTAAACCTACGCTATTTAATTTGTAGTGACGGGCCGGTCGCCCACCAATCAACATAAACGGCATGACATCCATATTAAGTCCGGTTGTGCCCTGCACTATCGCAAAAGAACCGATCCGACAAAACTGGTGCACGACCACAGCGCCGCCCATAAAAACATTATTGCCCACTTCTACGTGACCACCTATCGCCACATTATTGGCAAATATCGTGTTGCTGCCGATACTACAATCATGAGCAACATGACTGTTATTCATAAAATAACAACCCGAACCAATACGAGTTGTACCATTCTCTTTAGAAGACCTGTGCGCAGTAAAGCCTTCCCTGAAATTATTATTATCGCCAATAATTAACCAGGAAACCGTCTCGGCCTTAAAACTGGTATCTTGCGGCAAGCCGCCCAACACCGCATGTGGATGTAAAATATTGCCGGAACCCATTTTTACCCGACCGTGAACTACCGCATGAGCACCAATCTCGCAATTTTCACCCATCTCAACGCCACTTTCAATAACGGCAAAAGGGCCAACGGTAACGGCGTCTCCCAGTACAACATCAGGCGCTATGCAAGCAGTCGGGTGAATATTTTGAGCCATATTAATTATCCTCTGGGATGATATTTTGAATGTAATTCTTTTAAGCGTTCGCGGGCAATATGGGTATAGATTTGGGTAGTCGATAAATCAGCATGCCCCAATAATAACTGCACAACGCGTAAGTCTGCACCGTGATTTAACAAATGTGTCGCAAAAGCATGCCTTAAAGTATGTGGCGACAACTCTTTATTAATACCGGCTTTTTTGGCATGACGTTTGATAATATGCCAAAAAGCCTGTCTTGTCATGCCCCCAGCCCGGTTAGTGACAAACAAATAGTCGCATTGTCGCTCACCTAAAGTGGTTTTTCTGGCCTGATTCATATAACCTTCCATCCAGCTCATGGCTTCTTCACCAACCGGTACCAAACGCTCTTTATTGCCTTTGCCAATTATTCTGACTACGCCTTGCCTGAAACTAATTTGTGCAAATTTTAAACCAACCAGCTCTGATACCCTAAGTCCCGTTGCATAAAGCATTTCCAACATGGCTTTATCTCTAAAACCAAGCGCATTAGTTACTTCGGGAGCATTCAATAATAATTCGACATCATGCTCGGAAAGCGACACCGGTAAAGCACGACCGATATGAGGCGCTTCTATTAATGCCGTAGGATCAATGGTTAACCGGTTTTCGCGGATGTAATAACCATAAAAGCGACGCAGACTGGATAAAATACGTGCAGAAGATCGGTTGCCTATACCGGCTTTATATCGACTTGCCAAAAACTTTGATAAATCACTGGTATCAACTTCCAACAGGGATTTATCCGCCAACCATTTGGCAAAAATCCTCAAATCACTACCGTAGGCAGAAAGGGTATTTTCACTCAAACCCTGCTCTACCCAGACAGCATCAAGAAACTGGTCTATTAAAACATGAGCTGTCATTTTTTATGGGTTGCCTCATAAGTCAATAGTTTATTTTTGATCGCCATAAAATCGCCTTGTGTTTGTCCGCAATAGCCCCCCATGCCCGAAACGGATACAACACGATGACAGGGAATAATAACGGGATAAGGATTATCCCTGCAGGCATTGCCGACAGCTCGCGCAGACGAATCAATTTTTTTTGCTAATGCCGAATAAGTCATGGTTTCTCCAAAAGGAATATTACCCAGTGCAGCCCAGACTTTATGACGATAGGCACTACCTTGTTTTAACAATTTAATATTAATATGTTTATCGGTATTTAACCAATTTTGGTTAAATTGTTCCTGTAGGTCAGGGTCTTGAGTATAAAGATCATCATCAGACGCCCAGTCTGCTTTACAAATAATGCCTTGCTGGCAGTGTAAAACCAATTGACCTGCCGGAGTAGAAATTTTAATAACTTCCACAGCTCCATAACACGCTTCCATCCACTGAATTTCAAATGACATTAAGTATATTTCTCCAAGGCTATCTACTGAAATTATTCCACCAAAATTGATAATTTTAATTCTATTCTGTCAGCAGATTTAGCTAATGGGCAAAAGGTGGGTATATCAATGCTATTAATATCACTGATTTTATCAGCTTTGTCACCTAAAGAAACCTCACGTTGCTTAAGAAAAACGGATGCTGAAAAATGGATATGGCACTATTTAACACCACCAACAACCTTGTTTTTGGCCAGGCATTTTTGATAAAGGCGCGTCTGTACCATGCAAGGTAATAGTGACCGGAATTTTTAGCCATGTCCCCAAAAACGCCGTAGCGTTGCCATCGAAATAAGCAAAATTCACAGTAATAATATTAATTTTTTTAGAGGTTTTGTCAGCGTAAAAAACAATCCAGTGCCATAAAAAACCATTACAAGATTTAAATAAGCCGGGATCTGGTAAAAAACGGGAAAAGTAGACCGATATGCCTTGCTGTTCTTCGTAACTATTGCATTGCTTTTTAAAAATGCGGCCGCCGGTAACGTACTAATCCCTAAATAAGAAAACCAGGGCTCCGATAAGACGAATATAACAGGCATTTGCTATGCTGCCCTAAAGCAAAAGATGCCACAAATTCACAAGTTATAAACAGGTTTACGTTATGAAGCTGTGGCTGTTTATTTATTACGAGTCCTCTAAAACATTAGACATCTTTCCTAAATAATTGACATAGAATTTGGCTTTGATAGGGTTAAAATAGCGATCTACCTCTGAAAACACGGATAGCCATGACTCCTTATGCCCAATTGCCAAGACACAAGCCTGAAGAATTTTTAAGGACTGTCGGCCTGTCACCAGAAGATTTTCTGCATCTTCACGGTAAGCTGGTGACTTACCTGGACGAACAAAAAGTCCTTAATCCACTGACTAGACGGGGACGAAAAGACTCCAAGATGGCTTTGGAAGACCGCTTGTTACTGACACTCTATTATCTTCGTCACTATCCGACGTTGATAAATCTGGCTGCGGTCTTCGACATCAGCGAATCGTATTGCCATAAAATCTATACTCGCACTGTAAGACTATTGATCAAAATCGAAAAACTGCCCAACCGCAAAGCACTGTTGGAAGATCCCGCAGCTACCGTGGTCATTGATGTTTCGGAGCAGCCTATCGAGCGCCCTGTTAAAAACCAGAAAGCGTACTTTTCAGGAAAAAAAACGCCACACGATCAAAGTCCAACTCGTGATCTGCCTATTGACGATGACTATACTCTCCGTAGTGATAGGTAAAGGTCAACAGCATGATTTTTCGATCTTCAAAGATAGCCGTCTATTGTTACATCCTGATGCCCTGTTGTTGGCGGATTCCGGATACCAAGGGATAAAGAAACACCATCAGAACTCGACTCTACCGGTTAAAAAGAAAAAAGGCCAACCGCTTTCGGCAGAAGACAAAGCCGATAATAAGGCACTATCAAAACAGCGTATTTTTATTGAGCATGTTAATCGCCGATGCAAAATTTTCAGGATTGCCAAAGATGTTTATCGGGGCAAACACAAGCATTACTCCTTGACATGGAATTTAGTGGCTGCTCTTGTTAACTTACGCTATGGCTGTATTTAGGAAAGATGTCTATTATTTGCCCCTCTACCAATAGCATAATAAGTGATGCCTTGCTTCTTGAGTAATTCAGGCTGATATAAATTTCTGCCATCAAAAATCACCGTATCTTTTAAGGTATTTTTTATCAAGTCAAAATCAGGGCTCCAAAAATTTTTCCATTCTGTGACTACAATTAAGGCATTTGCACCCTGTAATGCATCTTCAGCGGTTTCAACTAACGTTAAACCTGGTTTGTCACCATAAATTCGCTTAGCTTCAGCCATAGCTTCAGGATCAAAGGCTCTAACATCGGCACCTGCATTAATTAGTGCCTCGATAATAACACGGCTTGGTGCATCTCTCATATCATCAGTTTTTGGTTTAAATGCCAAGCCCCAAAGTGCAAAGGTTTTACCCTGTAAGTCACCCTTGTAATGCTGAATAATTTTATTAAATAAAACCTGTTTTTGGCGGTCATTGACATTTTCAACCGCATTCAGCAATTCTGCTTTATAGCCCATTTGTTGGGCTGTACGTTCCAAGGCTTTAACATCTTTAGGAAAACAGGAACCGCCATAGCCACAGCCCGGATAAATAAAAGAATAGCCAATGCGAGAATCTGAACCTATACCATTTCTAACGTGCTCTATATCGGCTCCCAACAACTCAGCCAGATTGGCCAATTCATTCATAAAGCTAATTTTTGTGGCTAACATGGCATTAGCAGCATATTTGGTTAATTCCGCCGAACGCACATCCATGGTTATAATACGCTCATGACTACGATTAAATGGTGCATAGAGCGCTTTTAACAACTCTGCCGTTCTTGGATTATCGGTGCCGACAATAATGCGATCCGGCTTCATAAAATCATTAATCGCTGCCCCTTCTTTTAAAAACTCGGGATTTGATACGACATCAAAGTCAATGGCTACACCACGCTTTTTTTGCCCTTGAAGAATGGTTTCCTTGACTTTATCTGCTGTGCCAACCGGCACTGTCGATTTATCGACAACAATACGATATTCATTCATATTTTCTGCGATGGATTTGGCCACCGCTAAAACATATTGTAAATCAGCCGCACCATCTTCATCGGGTGGTGTACCTACTGCTATAAACTGAAAAACACCATGATTAACGGCTTCTTGAATATCAGTGGTAAATCTTAGTCGTCCAGCCTGTTGATTATCTTTAACCAGTTCTTCAAGCCCTGGCTCATAAATCGGAATAATGCCATTTTTTAAATTTTCAATTTTTTGTTGATCGACATCAATACATAAAACGTCATTACCAACCTCGGCCAGACAAACTCCTGTTACCAATCCTACATAACCAGAGCCAAATACTGTTACTTTCATTTTTATTCCCTAAGATTGTATAATTAATTGAGCATAGATATTTTTTTATAAAAACTGATACTTCTGGTCCAATTCCTTTCATGTTCCATATACAAACGGTCTGCTACTCTTAGCAGTTATAATTGTTGTGAAAGGCTTAACAAATCAAGGATGTGTCCGACTCTACATCATCAGCAAAATGCTCTATATTAACCGTAGTAGGTATAACCGTTATTTATCATGCTTGCATACCCCGTCAGCCAATATCGACATGCAATCCCTCGCATATTATCGTGATAACAATCCAAAAAACCCGACATTCATAAACTACAGGGATATTGTATTTTTTGGCGACTTTCAATATCGCCAAGCCATTTAATGCCGGAGAATAAGCATGGCGTATATCAGGATTTATTTCGGGGATAATTTCATCCAGCCATTTTGCTAGGGACTGAACAATAGCCCATTAATTAAAAGAAGGTATTTTTGCAAACAGACCTTTAGGCTTTTCTAAACAGAAAAAAGTAAAGCCGTCCATCTCTTCTATACGAACAATGGTAATTGCATGTTTAGGAGCGTTAGCATGGAAAGTTTGCCAGCCCGGTTTTTGCTGTTGCCCTAAAATGACTTTGGTACGAGTAGTACATCCGTTGTGTAATAATATTGAATAATCAGGAATATGAAGAATTTTCATACTGCGTTAATAATAGTTAAGGTAATTAACAATTAATGCCCTTCTTTTCCCTGCGCACATCTAAATGCTTTACTCCTCCCTTAATAATTCGACGCTTTTTCCCACACCGTCTTCTGTAATCAGCTTTTTATGTTGTAATTATTGATTACTCATAAATAAACGTTAAAAATAAATTTAAGTGATATCTAAAAATAGATATAACCAGGGGACGCAGGATTTTATTATTATTCAACACTTGCCAATACAGATGTTTGCTCCTGCAATATCTGTATTCACCTCATACCTGTCGATTATACAGGAGCTAAGTAGTAATAGATGACGGAGGTAAAATCGCATCTGGAACAGCGATCGAAGACACCGACAGTAAACCCCCATAAGAGACGCAGGAACAGTTGCCGAGACGGGAAAATAGCCTCGTAGTTGGCTACCTAACTATTTTAACAATACAGAAAATAAATAAAAATACCAATAAACTGGGTATATTTTTCGTAGGAAATGACTTTAAGCTTTATATTAAGTCCATTTAGCAGTAATCGCTAAAATAAATTCGGCTAATCTACCGGTAAATCAAGAATATGCCAACACTAAATTTTGATATGTTTATTCGTAAAATTATTATAGTTTATAATTGTTACAATAAAACCCACCAACCCAATCAATTATGAAACCAATATTAATCGTTAGCACTGTTCAACAACCTTGCAATGAAGATGGGCAAACAAACCTGGAATTTTCCATTGCAAAAATACATGAAGCCGCAGCGGCCAATGCAGATCTGGTGGTATTACCAGAACTGCATTTAGGGCCCTATTTTTGTCAAAATGAAGATTATAATAATTTTGATCTTGCTCAAGAAATTCCTGGTCCTGCAACTGAAATTCTGTCAACCGTAGCCAAGAAATTAAAAATTGTCATCGTCTCAACTATTTTTGAAAAAAGAGCACCCGGACTCTATCATAATACTGCCGTGGTTTTTGATAAGGATGGCAGTATAGCCGGTAAATACAGAAAAATGCATATACCCGATGACCCGGGGTTTTATGAAAAATATTACTTCACTCCCGGTGATCTAGGTTTTAAACCCATAGAGACTTCTATAGGTAAATTAGGCGTGTTAATTTGCTGGGATCAATGGTTTCCAGAAGCAGCCAGATTAATGGCTTTAGCTGGCGCAGAAATTTTAATATACCCTACAGCGATAGGCTGGGATCAGCTGGACTCAAAAGAAGAACAGCAACGCCAACTGGATGCCTGGATTACTATTCAACGCTCTCATGCAGTTGCCAATGGTATTCCGGTTATTGCCTGCAATCGGGTAGGCTTTGAACAAGCACCTGATTCAGCAACAGGAATAAACTTCTGGGGGAATAGTTTTATTGCCGGCCCTCAAGGCGAAATAAAAACCCAGGCTAATGATTCAGAAACAAAACTGTTAACGGCAAAGATTGACAGATCTCATACTGAGCGGGTCAGACAAATATGGCCCTATTTACGTGACCGTAGAATTGATGCTTATGGTGATTTAAGCAAACGTTTTATCGATTAACAATAACAGCAACCCGTCTTATAAATTTGTAAGACGGATTCGTCTACCTCTAAGTGCTTAGCAAACTCTAAATTTCAAATTCAGAGCGGTCTCGACCTTCATTCATAAAGGTTTGCAACCATGTCGGCATTACCCCGCGACCTGTCCATGTTTTTTCCGGATCATTGGGATGACGATATTTAACCGCCACTTTACTACCTTTACGCGCTGGTTTTTTATCCGTTTCGTATATATCTACTGCAACATCAATAGATGCAGCTAAGTCTTTAATCTGCGCTATGACGTCTTTACGCTTATTTGCTTGAATAATTTTTAACGCTTTTTCTGCGTTATCAATAATGGCCTGTAATTCACTTTCTGAAAGACTTTGATAATCGGTCATTGTTCCCTTAATAATAAAAATTTTTGAATAATGTTACCGTAATGAGCATGTGTTTTTAAAAGTCATATTTGTTATAAATAAGCTAACTATTAATTATTTTATAATGTTTTAGATTCAGCGCCACACTTATTCATAATTAATACTAAAATCTATCTGATTTAATATCTGACCGGATTCATCAACCAACCTTGCAATCCAATTAGTTTTTATATTATAAATAAATAACTGTCTACTTGATGTCCGCCAATTATCATTTGATATATTAACTTTTTTTCTGGTGATAAGCGTACCATCGAGTAGCCACTCATGATAAATCGTGCGGTCTTTCATTCCCGATAATTCAACAAAATAATAAATCGACGTTGATTTTGTTTTACTCAACGTTAAAGGCAGTGTTATTTTACCTACCGGTTCATTATTATTAATATTAAAAGTCAGTAACGCTCTGGTAATGGTTATGTTTTTATTAAAATCCATGTTTGGCTTAACCGGTATCTTAATAACTTCTTCAGACAATACAGCTTGGGATTTTAAATCGGTATTTTCAGCATTCGGCTTAAAAAAAAACCACAATGCCGTTATCAATAAAATAACACCGAGCAAAGCCAATAATATCCGTTTAATATTCCATTCCGTTATTATTTTTGATGTGGAAAGACCATCCTCGGTTTTTTTACCATTACCGGGATATTTAACCTTAATTACAATACTTTTTTTGTCTTCCATAAAATGGCCTGATGAATGTCGCTATCAAGTACGATAGCAAATTAAACGTGTTTATCTTCCTCATTAGTGCGAACAAGAAGATGGATATCGAAAGCCATATAAGGTTCAACACAACAAATTTAAACCAGAGCTCGGCAGGTTTTTTATGCATACCGAATCTATTTTTTATACCGGGCAAGCTACTGTAGAACCGAAATTTAAAGCAGTAACGGGGTTGCTCCGTTACTGCATTTTTCGCTAAACCTTGTGATAAATATCAGCACCTTCATCAAGAAACTGTTTGGATTTTTCATTCATGCCTTTAATTAACGCCTCTTGCTCATCTTTAATGCCTTTTTCCTTTGCATAATCACGCACATCCTGACTGATTTTCATCGAGCAAAAATGCGGACCACACATGGAACAAAAATGGGCAACTTTTGCTGAATCTTTCGGCAAGGTTTCATCATGAAATTCACGGGCTTTTTCAGGATCAAGTCCAATATTAAACTGATCTTCCCAACGAAACTCAAAACGGGCTTTAGACATCGCATTATCACGGGCTTGGGCGCCAGGATGACCTTTTGCCAAATCAGCCGCATGAGCGGCAATTTTGTAAGTTACAATGCCTTCACGGACATCCTGCTTATTCGGCAAACCCAAATGTTCTTTTTGGGTAACATAACAAAGCATGGCACAACCATACCAACCGATATTTGCAGCACCTATAGCTGACGTAATATGATCATAACCGGGAGCAATATCCGTAGTCAATGGCCCCAAGGTATAAAAAGGCGCTTCTCCACATTCTTCCAGTTGCTTTTCCATATTGACTTTAATCATATGCAAAGGTACATGACCCGGACCTTCAATCATGGTTTGCACATCGTGTTTCCAGGCGATTTTTGTTAATTCGCCCAAGGTTTCCAGCTCACCAAATTGCGCTTCATCATTGGCATCATAGATTGATCCCGGACGTAAACCGTCACCTAATGAAAAAGAGACATCATAAGCTTTCATAATTTCGCAGATTTCTTCAAAATGCGTATACAGAAAACTTTCTGTATGGTGTGCCAGACACCATTTAGCCATGATGGAGCCGCCACGCGAAACAATACCCGTCATACGTTTTGCCGTTAAAGGTACATGGTGCAAGCGGACTCCGGCATGGATAGTAAAGTAATCTACGCCCTGCTCTGCCTGCTCGATCAAGGTATCACGAAAGATTTCCCACGTCAGGTCTTCAGCTTTACCATTCACTTTTTCCAACGCTTGATAAATTGGCACGGTACCGATAGGCACTGGTGAATTACGTAAAATCCATTCACGGGTTTCATGAATATTTTTACCGGTCGATAAATCCATGATGGTATCGCCGCCCCAACGTATACCCCAGAGCATTTTTTCCACTTCTTCATCGATAGAGGAAGTAACTGCCGAATTGCCTAAATTACCATTAATTTTTACCAGAAAATTACGACCTATAATCATCGGTTCCAATTCAGGATGATTAATGTTGGCTGGAATAATCGCCCTGCCTCTGGCTACTTCATCACGGACAAATTCAGCAGTAATGGCTTCAGGTATTGAGGCACCAAAAGAATCTCCAGGATGTTGACCTTTCCACAAATGGCGCATTTCTTCCATTTTCTGGTTTTCACGAATGGCGATAAATTCCATTTCCGGAGTAATGATACCCAGGCGTGCATAATGCATTTGCGATACATTGGCACCGGCTTTGGCACGACGTGGTTTACGGATATGTTCAAAACGCAGATCAGCGGTCGCCGGATCTTCCAGACGCTGACGGCCAAAATCAGAACTGGGACCTGTTAATTCTTCAGTATCATTTCTTTCTTCAATCCAGGCTGATCGAATTGAACCCAAGCCTTTTTTTAAATCAACCTCGACATTGGGGTCAGTATAAACACCGGAAGTATCGTAAACATAAAGCGGGCCGTTTTTTTCTACAGCACCAAAGTGAACCGGCGTGTCGGATAAGGTAATCTTACGCATGGGGACTTGTATGTCAGGGCGACTGCCTTGTACATAGATTTTTTCTGATGCGGGATAGGAATCAATTTTTACACTACCGGCAGTAGTCTCAGTAACATCTTTTAAAACAGCGCTCATAGCTTTACTCCAATAACAATAAAACAAGGCGCAGGGAAGTTGGGGCTTTCCTACGCCGGTATTAACCGGGGTCAGGTTCAAAGGGTTTCTCTCAGCCTCTCGTTTCTGCGCAATGCGTGGAAACAGGGAAGCACCCCTAGCCTTTACGGATGTGGCACTAAGTTAAAGTATAATGCTCCGGATTGCAAGTATAGTCAGCATCATTATTCTTGTAAACGCCTTATAAAACAAATGGTTTTAATCCAGCGAATTAACGCCTTTTTAAGTATCGGTAAGCTTAATAATCAATGATTTACATTTAATCATAGCGATATTTTTAGGATATTTGAGGCATTTTTTATATCATAGTCGGTCGAAAGTGATTGATTATTGATTGGCAAAAAGATGATAAGCTCATTTTTGCCCTGCTCATACACTGTAAATAAACTATTTAGTTAGGATGGTCTGTGAAAATTTCTGTTGTTGTTCCCGTTCATAATGAAGCCGACAATATTGTCCCTTTAATTGAAGAGATAGTTAGTGCGATGAGTCAGGCTAAAGCCTATGAAATTATTTATGTTGATGACGGGAGTAACGACCAGACAACAGCCGTTCTAAAACAGGCACTTCAAGATTTTAAGGCACTGAAAGTCATTCGACATGAGCAAAGTTGCGGACAAAGCACCGCTATTCATACCGGTGTTAAAGCGGCAAACTACCCCTGGATTGCTACTCTGGATGGTGATGGTCAAAATGATCCTGCCGATATTCCCCGTTTATATGAAGTTTTAACACGAGAAAGAGAAACAATCGACAATTTATGGATGGTTGCCGGATGGCGAAATAAACGTCATGACTCTGCTTGGCGGCTTTTTTCATCCAAACTGGCTAACGGAGTACGGGCTCGCTTGCTGGGAGATAATACCCCTGACACTGGTTGCGGCTTAAAGGTATTTTCAAGGGATCGTTTTTTGGGTTTACCTTATTTCGATCATATGCATCGTTTTTTACCCGCCTTGATTCTAAGGTCCGGTGGCCAGGTAATTTCTGAGCCGGTAAATCATAGATCCAGAACAAGCGGTCAATCAAAATACGGGACTTTAGATCGTCTTTGGGCGGGGATTATTGATTTATCCGGGGTCATTTGGCTACAGAACCGCGCAAAACTGCCAGTAATTAAAGAAGTCGAAGAGTAACGCAGCTCGATTTTTTAGATAAAAATACTTTAATTTTTTAATCGCCACGAGAAACACGAAGAAAAATAAAACTTCGTGTTCCCGGCAGTGGTACTTATAACGTGCCGTACTACCCGTTATTACATTTTATACTTTTTGGTTAACTCTTTAAGGTAAGCTAAAAAACCATCTTTTAATTCTCTGTTCAATAATGCCAGCTCTACATTCGCTATTAAAAACCCCAGCTTGGAGCCACAATCATAACGTGTACCTTCGAACTCGTAAGCCAACACGGGTTCATCATTTAATAAATCAGCAATGGCATCAGTTAACTGAATTTCACCACCAGCGCCCCTGCCTGTTTTTTTGATTTTATCAAAAATTGCCGGCGTTAAAATATACCGACCCACTACAGCCAAATCTGAGGGGGCATCTTCCGGCTTTGGTTTCTCAACAATTATTTCTATTGGTGCTGATTTTTCTGAAAAATCGGCAGTTTTAACAATACCATAACTACCTGTTTCTGATGGATCAACCCGTTCTACGCCAAGAATGGAAGTATGTTTTTGTTCATATAATTTAACCATCTGCGCCATACAACCCCGACCGGCATCTTCGATTAAATCATCGGCCAATATCACCGCAAAAGGTTCATCGCCAATAACCGGTCTGGCGCAATAAACCGCATGACCCAGACCTAATGCCTCGGATTGCCTGATAAAAATACATGACACATGCGGAGGCACAATATCCTGAATCAACTTTAATATTTCAGTTTTATTTTTTGATTCCAGCTCTTTTTCAAGTTCATAGGCCTTATCAAAATGATCGGTTATTGCATTTTTACTACGCCCGGTAATAAAAACCATGGTATCAATACCTGCGGCAACAGCTTCTTCCACAGCGTATTGAATTAAGGGCTTATCAACAATCGGCAACATCTCTTTAGGGATACCCTTAGTTGCCGGTAAAAAACGTGTTCCTAAACCGGCCACGGGAAAAACTGCCTTGGTGATTTTCTTACTCATTAATTATTTCCTTTTTATTCAAATTATTAAAACACAAGACCGGTAAAGATACCGGTCTGTAAAAAACCGGTATCTAATACGCTCACAATCTTCGTCGCCATTACACCATTTTTTACTTTATACGAGATCAAATACGTCCGTATTCGTCGCCAAAGCGCACGATATCATCTTCTCCGAGATAACTTCCCGATTGTACCTCAACGATTTCCAAAGGAATAACACCTGGATTTTCAAGACAATGCACAATACCCAAGGGAATATAAATAGATTCATTTTCAGTAATTAACAACTTTTCCTCACCCTTGGTAACCAAGGCAGTTCCTTTAACGACAACCCAATGCTCGGCACGATGATGATGTTTCTGTACCGATAATTTACCGCCCGGCTTAACCACAATCCTTTTGGTCTGATGGCGCTCACCCGTATCAACCAAATCATAATGTCCCCAGGGACGGTAGGCTTTACGGTGAATATCCGCTTCGCTACGGCCACGTTCTTTTAACTGGGCAACAATTTGTTTAACTTCCTGAACCCTGTCTTTGGGCGAAATCATCACTGCATCATCGGTTTCGACAATGACCAGATCATGAGCACCAATAACCGCAACCAGTTTACTTTGCGCATGGATAAATGAATTGTGGGTATCAACTGTCAATACGTCGCCACTAATGGCATTACCAAAAGTGTCTTTTTCGGTCACGTCCCATAAAGCGGACCACGACCCTACATCGTTCCAGCCGGCATCCAAGGGAATAACAACGGCCTTATCCGTTTTTTCCATGACAGCGTAATCAATAGAATCAGCAGGACAGGTAGCAAATAGTTCTCTATCCAAACGGATAAAATCCAGATCAACTTTTGCCGCGTTAAGGGCTTGACGGCATATTGCCAACATCTTCGGATTAAATTTCTCCAACTCACTGAGAAAACTTCCCGCCTTAAAGGCAAACATCCCGCTATTCCAATAATAACCGCCACTCTGGAGATAGCGTTTTGCCGTATCTACATCCGGTTTTTCAACAAAAGCGGCCACACCAAAAGCGGCTCCATGTTGTACAGTATCTGCCTTGATATAACCATATCCGGTTTCAGGTTCGGTAGGTACTATACCAAAAGTCACCAAAAAGCCCTGTTCTGCCAAGGCTTTTGCCTGAACGATTGCGGAATGAAAAGCAACCAGATTGGAGATAACATGATCCGCAGGTAATATTAATAATATATCATCTTCGGATGTTGCTGTTAATGCCGCCATAGCAACTGCAGGAGCAGTGTTTCTGCCTGTTGGCTCAAGAATAATAGCGGCTGGTTTTGCACCTATCTCCCATAATTGTTCCGCCATCATAAATCGATGATCTTCATTACATACCGCAAGCGGTGCTTTCAATCCGTCAATTCCATCCAACCTGAGCAGGGTTTCCTGAACCATCGTATGACTTGAAACCAGTGGTAGAAATTGTTTGGGATAGTGTCCGCGAGAAAGTGGCCAAAGTCTTGTTCCTGAGCCACCCGATAAGATAACGGGAATCATAATGTTGTTTTCCTTAAAAAAAGTAGATGTAGCAAAATAGATGAAATCAATTGGACGTATTTAAAATTCTCTTAACTGACTGTTTGGCTTTAGCAGACAATATCTTTAATAACGCCTCGCTGCATAAGCAGGTTTAACACTTTTTTAACACTTTCCTCCAAAGTTAATTCATGAGTATTTACAACCAGCTCAGGCATTCCTGGTGTTTCGTATGGGGAACCAATACCCGTAAAAAAAGGGATTTTTCCAGCCCTGGCTTTTTTATACAGACCTTTTACATCTCTTTGTTCGCAAGTTTCGATGGGGCATTGGCAATATATTTCCAAAAAATCACCGTGCGGAACTCGTTTTCTGGCGTCATCACGATCTGCTTTAAAGGGTGAAATAAAAGCCGCTAAGGTAATAACACCCGCTTCTATCATTAACTTTGCCAACTCACTAACACGCCTGATATTTTCAATCCGATCACTATCACTGAAGTCCAAATCGCCGCACAATCCATGTCGAACGTTATCACCATCAAGCACAATAGTTGAAATACCGACTTTATGTAAATATTCTTCTACTGCATGAGCCAACGTAGATTTACCAGACCCGGATAATCCGGTAAACCAGATGATAACACTTTTATGTTTATGCAGTGCTTCCCTGTCGGCGCGTGTTATGGTCGCATGATGCCATAAAGTATTTGTGCTTTTTTTTGTCATTGGATTTGATAATGTACCTAAATATTAATTAACCAGACCTTAAGTATATTTTTTTGCAAAGGCTGCAATAAATATTGGCAACTCAGCAAGAGGCAGATGATTAACGCCTGCTGCGCCTTTACGACCTCCACCTGTGGCAAAGGATGAACATAACTCATCAGCTCCCACTTTATTGGCTATTGGTGCCCTGACACTAACCTGATAGCCACCTTGTGAATTATAACTTAAGACGGCATGAGCACGTGTTGGACTTTCATTGGCCAGTTGATTACCGAATACACCGCTAATTCGTCTGGCCCAAAAGGCATCCGGCAAAATATAGACGCTAACAGTAGCAGTTTGATATTCAGGCTTAATATTCCGCGCATGACTCATATCATCTTTATATCCCGTCAATAATTGTTCATAAATAATTTGATTATCAACGATAAAGTCAAAAGGTGATGAATAAGGAACTAATTCACGATAAAGCGCATCCGGTGCAAAATGTAAATCACTAATACAGTTACCATAACCGTTATAGTTAATATAAATGCCCAAATTTTTAAGTTGCTGAAGTTGGTAGTCAGATAATGACAAGCTTTGGGCAGCCTGTTCTGCGCTGTCAATCAGGTTATCGCCAAAAGCTGCAGTTACCGCCCATGCCCGGTATTTTCCGCCAAGATATTGATCAACCAGTAAACTGGTACAGGTATTTGCTGCGGTATTGATAATCGTTTTGAGATTGGGGTGTTGCGGAATGTCACCTGACTCGTGGTGATCGACATAAAATACAGTAACGCCTTGCCGGAGAATTATATCCAGGGCCAGATGATTTTTTTTTAAAGAAATATCCAATACGGTAACAGAATCATTTTTTTGAACGATCAGATCTTTTAATAATTGAATATCCCTTTTTACACCGGTAACCAACCTGGATTGAGCCGGTTGCGCCAAACGCAACTGCACAAGAGCACAGATACCATCAGCGTCGCCATTAAATATATCAATCTGCAAGCTTTTCTCCTTTTTTCATGTTGGGTTTATTTTACTCGATGAATATGTCAATTGAAAAACATCATAACTGGAAAAGCTTTATTGCCTGTAGAATGCCGGTAATAAAAACAAATTATTCTGTTACTAATGACCACTCACTCCTCCTATGTAAATTTACGTTTTATTTCCGAATCTTTTAAACGTTTTTTACCCAATTCCCAAGCTGTTTCACTGGTAATTATATTGATTGTCAGTTTTGCACTCATTTATTCCTTATCCAGTATATTAATGCCTGTTTTTGCATCTATTGTGCTGGCCTATTTACTGGAAGGACTGGTGGGCAAGTCAGAAGATTTAGGAATGTCACGTTTACCTGCAGTATATCTAATTTTTTCAGGTTTTATGGCTTGCTTGGGTTTTTTATTGTTTTATTTGATGCCTATCGTTTCTCAACAAGCTGTCGAACTTATTCAAAATATTCCGGAAATTATTAACAGTGCCAAAACGGGGGTTATGCGTTTACCTGAAATGTATCCAAAATTGATTTCAGAAAGCAAATTTCAACTAATGTTGTTTGCAATTCAGCGAGAATTATTAACTTATGTTCAAAATGGCTTGTTGTCGCTTTCAGCCGCCTCAGTCGTCGGCATAGTTAGCGCAATGATTTATTTGTTTTTGGTACCCATGATGGTTTTTTTCTTTTTGAAAGATAAAAAGACATTAATTACCTGGTTTTTGCAATTTATGCCAAAGAACAGAAATCTGACTGTACGGGTATGGAAAGAAGTTGATATTCAGATTGGTAATTATGTGCGCGGCAAGTTTGTCGAAATATTTATTCTCTGGTTTGTCAGTTACGCAACTTTCGCAACAATGGATCTGAATTATGCCATGCTACTGGCTGTATTAATGGGCTTACAGGTAATTATTCCTTATATTGGCGCAACGTTGGTGACTTTTCCGATACTTGGTGTCGCTTATTTTGAGTGGGGCTTAAGTGGTGATGATTTTATGTACATAGTTATTGCATACTCGATTATCCAGGCTTTAGATGGCGTTGTGTTAGTACCGGTATTATTTTCTGAAGCTGTTAACTTGCATGCTATCGCGATTATCGTCGCTATTTTGTTTTTTGGAGGCGTATGGGGCTTTTGGGGAGTGTTTTTTGCTATTCCCTTGGCAACTGTCGTTAAAGCGGTTTTAACTGCATGGCCACGCATTGATGATAAAACTTTGGAGACTAATTAGCCGATACCGACTTACTTAAAAGGCTAATTACCCATTAAGGTTTCAACATGAACAGCAACACTCGTCGCTAGTGCTTCAAGGTTATAACCACCTTCCAATGTGGAAATAATTCTGCCATGACAATAGCGGTCAGCAATATGCATCAATTCTTGGGTAAGCCAACGAAAATCATCTTCTATTAGTTTAATTGATGATAACGGATCATCTTTATGAGCATCAAAGCCGGCTGAAACAAGCAATAATTCGGGTTTGAAATTTCTTAATGCCGGTAAAATAATACTGGTGTATTTTTTTCTGAATTCGATACCGCTATCACCTGCGGTGAGAGGGACATTAACAATGTTACCAACACCAATTTCTGTTGGATAACCTGTCCCGGGATAATTGGGCATCTCATGACTGGATGCATAGAGAACATTGGGTTGATTATAAAAAGCCGCTTGTGTGCCATTGCCATGATGGACATCAAAATCGACAATTGCAATACGCTCCAGATGATAATGACGGCGCGCATATTCAGCGGCAATCGCGACATTATTAAACAAGCAAAAACCCATCGCCAAGTCCGGTTCGGCATGATGGCCGGGCGGGCGCACCGCACAAAAAGCATTGTTTGCCTTGCCCGTCAGAACGTTATCAATGGCATCACAAACAGCACCTACCGCACGAAAAGCGGCCTCTTTTGATCCAGGCGACAATACCGTATCATGATCCAGATAATATTCGCCTTGTTTGGGTATTGCTGCCAGAATGCCCTCAATATGAAACAATGGATGAATCAGCCTGATTTGCTGTTCGGTACCCAGTGGTGCCAGCATTCTGATTAGATTTGAAAACTCCGGAGCTTCCAAGGCACTGGTTATGTTTCTAAGTCGATCAGGACATTCAGGGTGATCGGCACCGGTTTCATGAAAAAGAAAATCCGGATGGCTATAATAGAGTGTTGTCATAACATCTCGCTTTGGAATAAATAACCAACTTAAAGATATTAATTCACCACGAAGACACGAAGTTCACGAAGTTCACGAAGTTCACGAAGTTCACGAAGTTCACGAAGAAAAACCAAAGCAAAATCTTCGTGTCTTCGTGGTGAAATGTCTTAAGTTGATGTCTAGGAAGCTGTCCGGGAATAGAGAACCTACTGCGGAAAAGCCATTTCGGCCAGATTTTCCGCTCATTTTTGTTAAATAGAACAACTATTCGCCTCAAATGACCAAAAAATCTGACTCAAAATGGCTTTCCCTCGCTACGACTCCTATTCTCGGACAGCCTCCTAGCGCACCACCCCCGGATTGATTTTAGTACAATCCCAACTGCAGCTGTGCCACTTCCGACATCATTTCCCTGGACCAGGGCGGATCAAGAACAACTTCTACATCAACGCTGGCAACACCCGGCAACGCACGAATACATTTTTCTACATCACCCTGTATAACCGGCCCCATACCACAACCAGGAGCCGTTAAGGTCATCATAATATGGACGGCGTTTTTATCATCATCCACAGGCTTTACGTTACAGTAATAAACCAGGCCGAGATCAACAATATTTACCGGAATTTCCGGGTCATAAACCGTTTTCATCACTTCCCAGCAATTTTTTTCAACAGCTTCAGGACTGGTTTCTGATACCAAGGTATGCAATTCAAGATGCTCTTTACCCAGAGCATCGGCATCGACACCGGCAATACGTACCATATGACCACGGTCGGTAACAACCGTGTAGTTATTACCAAGAGACTGGTGGATAGTCACTTGCTCGCCTTGTTTTAAAATATCAGGCGTACCGTCAGGGATGGTAACAATATTAACATCCCTGGTTAAAACAAAGCTTTCTCGTTCTGCCATAATAATAAATTATAAGTGAAAGGTTGGGGCCTCAATCGTCTGGCCGGTTACACCAATACTTTGAGAGCCAAATAAATACAGGTAAGCGGGGACTAATGATTCCATAGTAGGTAATTTGGCTTTATCTTCTGCCGGATAGGCCCGTTTTCTTAAGGGTGAATCAACAGCACCGGGTACCAAGATATTTACCCGAATTTTGTTGGCAGCTTCCAGCTCTTCAGCCAGTATTTTAGCCAAACCCTCCATAGCTATTTTAGACACGCCATAAGCGCCTGAGTAAGCGTGCGCTTTTCTGGCTGAAGAATCTGACGTAAAGACAATAGAGGCGTGTTGGCTTTTTTCCAATACGGGCAATAACATCCGGGTTAATATAAAAGCGGCATTTAAATTGACGTTTAAAGTATGTCCCCACTCTTTGGTACCGAATTGGCAGAGCGGCGTAAAAGAGCTGAATTCTACTGCTGAATGTAGCAGTCCTTGCAAGGAACCGTATTCTTCATTAATTTTATTGGCCAATTCCTGGTACTCGTTTTCATTGGCACCAGCAAGATCAAACGGATAAATAACCGGTTCGGGCGCATTTGCCGCCAAAATTGCATCGTAAACCGCTTCCAATTTGGCAATATTTTTATCCAGTAAAATAACGTGAGCGCCGTTTTTTGCCAATGCCAAAGCCGCTGTACTACCAAGACCACCGCCAGCACCAGTAATTAAAATAACGTGATGTTTTAGTGTCATAGTGCAGCGCGTATCCAGATTGCCAGTTGTTCAGGAGATTCAATCAGGGCATCAGCACCCCATGTTTCCGGCATATCGCCAGGATTAATGTAACCATAAAGAGCAGCCAGTGTTTTCATTTGGGCATTTTTTCCCGCCGTAATATCATGAGGTGCATCACCGATATAAACACATTCCTGCGGATTAACACCGGCTTTTTTGCAGGCAGCCAACATAGGTTCGACATGAGGCTTAGGGTTTCCCGTCGTATCTCCGCTGATGATGCAAGCAGCTCGATCAGTAAGTTTTAGAGCAGCCATTAGTGGATTGGTAAATCGTTCGCGCTTATTGGTCACTACGCCCCATTTCAACCCGTGCGCTTCAATAGCATCAAGCGTGTCTAACATGCCGTTAAAAAAAACCGTGTGTTCGGCAATATTATTTTGATAAAAATCAAGCATGGTTTCCAAAATATCGGCCCGGAGCGCTTCTGTTATGGATTTATGCAAACTATTATTAATCATCGCAACAGCACCAAATGAAATACACGGCTTGACTGCCGCCGCAGTAACCGTCATAAAGCCATGCTGGCTTAAGGCTTTATTCAAACATAAAACCAGATCGGGCGCGGTATCGACCAAAGTACCGTCGAGGTCAAATAACACACAGGATAATTTGAAATCAGTCGACATCAGAACCTTTATTCCGTACGTTTAAAAGCAGCGATGTAATTAACATCAATGTCTTTTCCGAGGTTAAACTGTTTATTAAACGGATTGTATTCAATCCCGACCATGCCTTGTAACTCAAGACCTGCAGCACGTGCCGACTGACTTAGCTCAGAAGGTTTGATAAAAGTTTTATAATCATGCGTACCTTTAGGCAACATCTGCAGAACATGCTCCGCTGCAAGTATCGCTAATAAATAGGCTTTAGGTTTACGGTTGAGCGTAGAAAAAAATACCATACCGCCAGGTTTCACCAAAGTAGCACAAGCAGTAATGATCGAACCGGGATCAGGCACATGTTCCAGCATTTCCATACAAGTAACATGATCGAAACTTTCAGGCTGTTGCAATGCCAAGGCTTCAGCACTTATTTTTTGATAATGTGCATTGACGCCCGACTCCAGACCATGCAAATCAGCAATATCAATCAATTCTTCACTGAGATCAATACCCAAGGCATCAACACCGAGTTTGGCCAAACCTTCAGTTAAAATACCGCCACCGCAACCCACATCGACAATGCGTTTACCGGCAATATCCGCATAGCGCTGGATAAATTGCAGTCGTAACGGGTTGATATCATGGAGGGTTTTAAACTCTCCTTGCATATCCCACCAGCGCTCGGCCATTGAGCCAAATTTATTGATTTCGTGCAAGTGTACGTTGTCTTTTGCTGTCATCGTGCTAAACCGTTTTTTGTGTTGATATAGTTTACTATAATACTGGGTTATTCGTCATGTGTTGTTGTAACGAACGTTATTTTTTTAAGACAGCAAGCAAAATAACCGGCCGTCTTGAACACTAATCCGCTGCTTGTTCAAGCGCTTGAATTTTTGCTTCCATTAGCTTTATTTTTTTTAGTAGTTCAGGCAGTTTACTGAGTGCAATCTGCTCTTTATAAGCGGTTTTTTTGTCTTTTGCCGGACTACCAAAAACCTGAGTGCCGGCCTTTACATCACCTGCTACGCCGGAACGCGCCATTACCACAGCGCCTTGACCAATGGTGACATGATCTGCTACCCCTGAACTACCCGCCAGAATGGCATAATCT
The DNA here is from genome assembly GCF_022788635.1 of Methylobacter sp. S3L5C. Classification (NCBI taxonomy): domain Bacteria; kingdom Pseudomonadati; phylum Pseudomonadota; class Gammaproteobacteria; order Methylococcales; family Methylococcaceae; genus Methylobacter; species Methylobacter sp. S3L5C. Next base: position 4,105,983 of record NZ_CP076024.1, read on the forward strand.
TCAATATTACAGGAGCCGGAAATACCGGTCAGGCCACACATAATGACGTTTTTCCCAACCTTGTTATTGTGGCCAATTTGCACCAAATTATCTATTTTAGTCCCTAATCCTATTAGCGTACTTCCCAGTGCACCTCTATCAATACAGGTATTGGCACCTATCTCAACATTATCATCAATAACCACATTACCTACTTGAGGCACCTTAACGTGTACATTATTTCTAAATTTATAACCAAACCCGTCAGCGCCAATAATTGACCCTGAATGAATAATGACATTGTTTCCTAGCACAGCATCATCGTAGATAACAGCATAGGGATAAATTTTGCAATTTTCACCCACGGTTACATTTTTCCCAACATAAACGCCTGCCAGTATGGTACTTCCATCCCCTATAATGGCATTTTCACCAATCACGGCAAAAGGTCCGATACAAACATTAGCTCCCAATGTCACATTATTTTCAAGCACTGCCTGAGCTGAAATATTCGGAGCATAAACCCTTGCTGGATGTAGTAACTCCACTGCCTTGATAAAACTGATCTCCGGATCAGCGCAAACCAGTAACGCCAAAGATTCAGGTATGTTATCAACGGCAAATCCTTCGGCAATAAAGCAGGCTGACGCAGTTGAATTTTTGATATGCTGGACATAGCGACGACTGGTTAACTGGGTAACCTGCCCCTCTTGTGCCGCTGTAATATCGGCTGCAGAATAAATAGCCTTAGTTAAATCGCCCCCTACAATCTGGGCATCACAAAAATCGGCAAGCTCTTTTAAGGTAATTGACATAGATGTCCCTGTGGTTGTTTTGTATGGTGTAGTGTATCAAATACCGCTATTCATTGGTTTGCTATAGTCTTTTCACGACCTGAATCCCGATAATAAACGGTCATTGATTGCGCTGCCAGTTTCCAGACTTGCCACCATCTTTCTGAAGTAACTGTACAGACTGGATGACCATGCCACGGTCGACGCCTTTACACATATCATAAATAGTAAGTAAGGCAATTTGAGTGGCACATAAGGCTTCAATTTCTACGCCGGTCTGACCGCTGGTTTTTACTGTGGTTTGGCAACGAATACGGTTTTTTTCAGTTTCAACCGTCAAATTTACTTCTACATGTGTGATTGACAGAGGATGGCAAAGCGGAATTAAATCTGCCGTTTTTTTACTGGCCATAATACCGGCAATTCTGGCTATAGCCAGCACATCGCCTTTTTTATGTTCACCGCGAAGAATTATCTGCAGCGTTGCCGAAAGCATTTCAATATAACCTTCAGTAATAGCGGTACGTTGAGTAATTGCTTTTCCGCCGACATCGACCATATGCGCTTCGCCAGCCTGATTAAAATGCGGTGTGTAAGTCATGTGTGTAAAATAGATAATGAAAAAAAGTGTTTTATTATCTATTGTTTCTTTAGCCCCGTGAATCATTATGTCAATTAAAGTACGTTACTTTGCCAGCTTAAAAGAAAGCGTGGGTCGCCCTGAAGACCAACTAACCGTTTTAAGCTTACTAACTGTTCATGAAGTCTGGAATTGTGCCAACCCTGAGAAATCATTACCCGACAACATCCTGGCAGCAGTAAATATGGACTATGTTGACTTGGATTACCTCGTTAAAGATGGCGATGAGGTGGCTTTTTTTCCACCAGTTACCGGAGGTTAAAAATGACCATAAAAATTACTACCCAAGCATTTGATCCCTTTCAAGAAATTCAAACTTATCAAGCGGATAAAATAGACAATATCGGCGCTATTGGTGCAACCAGTATTTTTATAGGTACCATGCGTGACTTTAATGAAGGTGTCACGGTTAAAGGTATGACTCTGGAATACTATCCCGGCATGACTGAAAAACAGCTGGAAAAAATTATTCTTGAAGCACAGCAGCAATGGCAACTGCTTGATAGCCTGGTCATTCATCGGGTGGGCGATATTTTGCCAACTGATGCCATCGTTTTGGTTGCTGTATGGTCATCCCACAGAGGCGATGCCTTTGATGCCAGTCGATATATTATGGAAGCCTTAAAATCAAAGGCACCATTTTGGAAAAAAGAACTATTGATAACTGCAGATGAGCGCTGGGTTACGCATAATAGTAATGGCTTCAAGCCTGATTAAATGACCAACAGTAACGGACCAGCTTCTTAATGGTCTTAACAAACTGTTACTGCTTTCGCGTTGAAAACAGCTAAAAAAAATCTGAATATAGCCATCAATCTTATGAAAATGCTGCAGCTAATAATTTCGACCCTGTTACTTACAGCCTTGTCGGGCTGTATGCCAATGACTTATCCACCTGGGGCAAAAAATACTACCGCCAGCCTCAGTGAAAATAATTTCCTGACTGAAGACGGTGCCAATTTACCCTTTCGCCATTGGCTGCCAAAAACTGATCCGCAGGCCATACTAATAGCATTGCACGGCTTTAATGATTACAGTTTGTTTTTTCAACGGCCGGGGGAATATTTCAGCCAACACGGTATAGCCAGTTTTGCTTACGATCAACGTGGCTTTGGTGCCGCCCCAAAACGTGGTTTGTGGGCAGGAACTCCAGCCTATACTGACGATTTACTGACAATGGTGCAACTGATAAAACAACGTTACCCCAATCGTCCCGTTTATCTGCTCGGTGAAAGCATGGGCGGTGCCATTATCATCAATGCCATGAGCCAGCCCGGCATGCCGGTTGTCGATGGCATTATTCTTGTCGCTCCGGCATTGTGGGCAAGGTCAACGATGCCTTGGTATCAAACCAGTTTGCTTTGGACACTGGCACATAGCTTGCCATGGCTAACGCTGACCGGTAAAGGCGTGCAAGTGATGCCCTCGGATAATATCGAAATGCTCAGGGCTTTGAGCCGTGATCCCTGGGTTATCAAAGCAACCCGGGTAGAAACCGTCTACGGACTGACCGATTTGATGGATGAGGCCTTTAATAGTGCCACACTGCTACACGGAAATACCTTGATGCTTTATGGTGAGAAAGACGAAATTATTCCCAAGCAACCGACCTACGAATTTTTACATAAATTTCTCGCGACCAACGCGACAGAAAAAACCGTAGCATTTTATCGACAAGGCTACCATATGTTATTGCGTGATTTACAAGCACCCACTGCCTGGAAAGATATTGCGTCATGGATCAGCAATAAACCCAAAAAGCTACCTTCCGGTGCGGATAACAGAGCGCGTGAGATATTAGTAGAGCTGGTTCCGAAAACGCCCAAAACAGAAGATTAACATTATCGCCTAATAATAGCGGCCAAGAGACTGTCCGAGAAGAGAAAATCGATTGCGAAAAAGCTACTTTGGCCCTGTTTTCCGTTCATTTTGTTTAAACAATGAGGAAACATCCCTTTGGGATGAAGCTAAAGACTGGGAAGGGGTCTGCATCCCCTCCCCAACCCGCACCCGATAAAGCAACGTCGCTTCGCTTGTTGCAGGGCACTCAATTCGGCCTAAAGGCCGAGGTTTAAATCAGCAAGGAAGTTTGATTAAAAGAGCTTCCCCTCGCTACCGTTCCTATTGTCGGAAAGCCTCCAGCAATTCACCACCGCCAACGCCGCTAAAAACAAAGAGTAACAAAACCCTCATTGAAAGCTTTCGAATGAGGGTTTTTATTGTACAAAAGATTTTTTATCGATTAACCTTTGTCCTTTAGGGACACCTATCTGTCACCATCATCCGAACACACCGCAAAAAATCCTATTTTTGAGAAAAAACCATCATGCAACCTTTTACCAATATTCGCGCACTCATCATTGATATGGACGGTGTTTTATGGCACGGCACTCAGCCGATACCAGGATTAACCGAGTTTTTTCAAACTCTGGCTGATCTGAAAATTCGCTTCATCCTGGCGACTAACAATGCTAGTTTAACGCCAGGCCAATATGTAACCAAGCTGGTACAAATGGGCGTAACCGTTACTCAAAAGCAAATTTTAACTTCAGGGACTGCTACTGCGCTATACCTGAGCAAGCAGGTTAATCCAGCTGAAACACGCGTGTTTGTTATCGGCGTGGACGGCGCTACGCAACCGCTTATTGATCATGGTTTTACGCTAACCGGCCTTTATGAAGTCAATAATGACAATGATACTCTAAAAATAGGCGCTGATATTGTCGTCTGTGGCAAAGATGAAACTCTAACCTGGGACAAACTGGCAACAGCCACACTGAATATTCGCGCGGGTGCAAAATTCATTGGCACCAATGCTGACACCACACTACCCACCGAACACGGCATCACCCACGGTAATGGAGCAATTCTGGCAGCGCTTGAGGTCGCCACTGGTGTAACACCGACCATTATCGGCAAACCGGAGCCCATTATTTATCAACAGGCTCTTGCCTTATTGGGCGTCGAACCCGATGAAACGGTAGCTATCGGTGATCGTCTGGAGACTGACATTCTTGGTGCAGTTCGTACCGGCATCCGCAGCATCATGGTACTAACGGGAATATCCACTAAAGACGATTTAAAAGTTGCAGATTATCAGCCAACCTGGGTTATGCCGGATATTAGTGCCATAACGAAAGCATTACGAGATCAGGCTGTATTATAACGACATCGTTGTCTGTAAGGCGTGCGATCCCTACTTAATTCAGAGCTCTATAAAATCCCTGGCCAAAACGGTTTACCCTAAACACCTTTATAAAGTCTTTTAAGATCAGAGCATTTTATGTTTTTCTTCATGTTCCTTGTGCCTTCGTGGTGAAATATCTATTAACAGGGCTATAACGCATAATAAGCAAACAAATATCAGGAGTCGCCGCCATGAAAAAATTCATCAATTCCATCGATACGTTGCGTGACGAAAGCTTGCTCGGTTTTTCCAAAGCGCATGCCGATATTATCCAACTTAATACCCAACCGTACTTCATCAGCCGTATAAATTCAACCAGATCCGGCAAGGTCGCGTTGATTTCCGGCGGCGGCTCCGGGCATGAACCCCTGCATACCGGTTTTGTCGGCCAGGGTATGTTGGATGCCGCTTGTCCCGGCCAGATATTTACCTCCCCTACTCCCGATCAAATGTTGGCTGCTGCAAAAGCAGTTGAAAATGGCGGCGGGATATTATTTATCGTCAAGAATTATGCAGGCGACGTGATGAATTTTGAAATGGCTGCCGAGATGCTGGAATGCCCTAATGCAACCATTCTGGTGAGTGATGATGTTGCTTTACCGAAAACACATAGTACCGGACGACGAGGGGTAGCAGGTACGTTAATTGTCGAAAAAATGGTCGGCGCAGCGGCAGAAAACGGCGCTGACTTGGCAACGTGTCAGGCATTGGGTGATAAAATCAACAATGTTACCGCCTCAATAGGCGTAGCATTAAGCAGTTGTACTGTACCCGCATTGGGAAAACCTACTTTTAACATTAGTGATACTGAAATGGAAATGGGCGTAGGTATTCATGGTGAACGTGGACGTGAAACCCTGAAGTTAACCAGTGCCACAGAAATTGTCGAGCACTTGGCAAGCATGATTGATGATGAATTAAAACCGAAAAAAAACCAGCCGGTGTTACTGCATGTGAACGGATTTGGTGCTACGCCGCTGATGGAACTATATCTGATTTATGATCTGGTGGCCCAATTTTGGGAAAAACGCGGTATCAAAATAGCCCGCTCTTTGGTTGGCAACTACACAACATCCATTGATATGGCCGGTTGTTCAATAACGTTGAGCCTACTTGACGAAGAACTCCTACACCTTTGGGATGCTCCCGTTCATACAGCAGCATTACGCTGGGGATGCTAACTGTTTGGTTAATACATCAACGACAGCACAAATCATTAGTTGACCGGTTTTGGCACCGGCATCAATATGACCAATACTGCGTTCCCCCAAAAAAGAAGCCCTGCCTTTGGTTGCAAGCATAGTGCGGGTCGACTCCATTCCCGCGATGGCGACCTGCGAAACCTTAACCAACACATCAGGTAACATTACCGAATTTTCCGCTGCTGTTCGCAAGTAATCCGCCACGGGAATAAAAACATCAAGCATGGTTTTTTCACCAGCAACTGCCTTACCCCGCTGCTTAATCGCATCCACGCCATGACTAAAAGTATCGGCAAAGCCTTGCTGATCTAAAGTTTGTTCACGCGCAGCTTTGCTTAAGGCAATAAATAAAGTGCCATATAGTGAACCAGATGCACCACCCACTGCTGACATTAACGTCATACCGATTTTCTGGAAAGCAGCCACCCAATCCAATTGACTTAATTCATCGCGTTGAAGCATCAGCGCATTAATACCACGCTGTAAATTAATGACATGATCGCCATCACCAATCGCTTGATCTAAAGCAGTTATTTCTTCAGCGTTTTGTTCGATCACATCGGCTATAGCTTCGATCAGATGCAGTAATAATGCAGGCGTAAGTTTCATAGCGATTTCCGGTTTATCAAGTATTTTAAAATCTGAAGCTTACCCTTCAATTCGCACCGTTGTCCATGAGTAAATATTAAAAATATATGGAAGCTTAAAATACCAAATACTTTATGGTTTCAGGCTTAGCAAATTATTGAAATATTCAAGCAGTAAGGTATCGATCATAAACCTTGACCTTCAGAGAAGTTTTTATTTCTGCGCATGATATAATTCAGTAAAAATAATAACCGGATTTTTCATGTTCGGCTTACTCACCATTAAACAGCTTAAAAACAACATGGAAAAACTGCCCGGTTCTAGTCTGCGGCGACTACCTTGAAATACCCTACCAACACCATAACAACAAAAACTGTTCATCTCCGATAAAGTTGAACCGTTTATTATAGAGTGATGTCCAGCTCTAAATAACCCTCTGTTTATTTATTCGCACATCTAAAATAACTCTATGAAACTTATTGATTTTTCTGCTTTTTATTGCAAGATTTCTGTATTACTTTTTTTGTTGTTGCTTAACTTTTTTGGCTCCACTGAGACATGGGCTAAAAAAGCTGCCCCAACCAGGGAGCAAAATGGCACGGCTATTGAAATCACTAAAGGTACATTACAAGCCAACATTGAGGCTATCAATAACAGGCAAGGTCTTGATGAGGCGCTTAAAGCCAAAGTCCTGTCTGCCTATCAATCAGCGCTGGATAATCTAAGCAACAGCGAGAACTTTAAGGCGCGAATCGTTGAATTTAATCAAGCGATTAAACAAGCACCACAAAAAACCAAACAGCTACAAAAAGAAATTGAACAGACTCTGCAACAGGTATCCAAACAAAAACCCGAAGATTTTACCCGAATACCTACTGAAGAACTGGATCAACGACTGATTATTGAGAAAGGAAAAATAAGTGCTTTAGACGAACAAACAGGCAAGTTGGAAAATGAACTTACTTTGCAACAGAGTCGTCCCCAATTTATTCGCGAAGAGACAGTAACAGCAAAACAAGATTTTGAAGCTATAAAAAGTAAACTGGCAAATTCATCCAATAAAACCGGTTCAAAACTTGAAAGTGAAGCAGAACAGATCTATTTAAAAACACAGCTTGATTCACGTGCAACAGAATTAAAAATGTTGGATAGTGAGGCCATCAGTAATCCGGTCAGAGTGGAATTACTTAATAGTAATTTTCGATTATTGGATATTAAAAAAAATGCCCTACTCCCTGCCATTTCGGCCATAGAAAACATCCTAACTGACCGTAGACAGCAGGAAGTTAAAGAGATGCAGGATGCACTTAGTCAAGCAGAAAAAGAACTTTCTGGAAAGCATCCTCTTATTCAAGCGATAAGTCGGGAGAACATTCAATACAGTCGAGACTTGCAAACAATTACCGCAAAAATCAATAGTTATACCGAGCAAAAAACCAAATTGGATGCACAAGCCAGTGAAATTGATAATGACTTTAAAAGTGCAGAAAAAAAAATCAGCCTGGCTGGTTTAAGTCCGGTACTCGGCAAAATCCTGCGTGAACAACGACGTAATTTAACGACCCAGGATCAAGCTTCGATACAGTCAGAAAGTATTCAGGATGAAACAGCATCAACCAGCCTTGAACAATATAAAGATGAGTACAAGTTAAAACAACTCGCAGATATTGATGCAGATTTGCAGGAGATCATGGAGAATCAGGTTGATCATAACCTTCCTGTAGCGGAACGCATGATGATACAAGCTGAATTGCGGGTATTATTGAACAACCAGAAAGAACTGCTTAATAAATTAGCTAGTGATTACATCACGTATCTACGTACCTTAGGCGACTTTGATTTTGCCAGACAACAAATGGTTAATCAAGCAACCAAGTTTGCAGCTTATCTGGATGAAAATTTATTATGGGTAAAAAGCTCCAATGCCATTGACGCTGATTATATCGTGGGGCTGTTTAATTCAACAAAATGGCTGTTATCACCGCTTAATTGGCTGGCGTTAAGTAAAGACGTACTTAAGGTAGGGATGCAGCAGCCATTTTTTATTGTCATCGGCATACTGGGTTTAGTATTGCTATACTTCAGCAAAAATTGGGCAAAAAAGCATCTACTGATTATCTCGGTTAAAATTGAAAAAATTTATACCGATACGTTTAGTTATACCTTGCAAGCATTAGGCTATACACTAATCGTGGCATTACCGATACCGCTGCTTAGTTATTATTTAGGCTGGTGCTTAACAAATAATGTTCATTTTATTGATTTTACCCAGGCAATTGGCGAAGGCTTGAAAAGCGCGTCAATACCGCTACTTTTTCTGCAATTTTTTTACCGCCTGTTTGCAGATGACGGTATCGCACGTAAACATTTTCGCTGGAAAAAAACTAACACCACTTTATTGCGCAAACAAATTGGCTGGGTACGCTTTGTCGTTGTGTTAGCGATATTTATTATCAACAGTACAGCAGCGTCGAAAGAACCCATGTATAGCGATAACCTCGGGCGCCTGACATTTATCGTTTATATGCTGGCACTGACGATTTTTTTGGGTCGATTACTCAATCCTGCTAGCGGCTTATTGCAAGGCATTATCAAAAACAATCCTGATGGTTGGTTAACCAAATTACGTTATATCTGGTATCCAACAGCTATTTTCACACCACTAATCATTATTGGTTTTGCTGTTACAGGCTATTATTTAAGCGCACTGGAACTACAAGATCAATTGGTTTTATCTCTGCGCTTGATTTTTGTGATGGTCCTTATTAATGAAATGGTCATTCGTTGGTTAACCTTAATTAATCGGCAGTTAGCCATAAAAAATGTCATGCAAAAGCGCAAGGCAGCAGAACTTAACGAAAAACAACCTGTAGCAGGGGTAGAAGATCCTGTTTTGCCTATTGATGAACAACTTATCGACATTCCTAAAATCAATGCCCAAACTATAAAACTACTTAACGTATTTATAACCTTAAGTTTGATTATCGGTATTTGGGTAATCTGGAAAAATATCTTACCCGCATTTTCCTTTCTGGAACGTATTGTACTTTGGCAGCATGCAGTAACGATTGATAATCAGCAAAGTTTTCAACCAATAACCTTAATCAATCTGATGTGGTCGGGATTATATTTCTTTTTAGCCGTAGTTTCGGTGCGAAATTTCCCCGGTGTTATGGAATTATTGGTATTTAGACGTTTGGCTATAGAAACGGGAGGGCGTTATGCCGTTAACCAGCTGGCAACCTATGTATTAATTACTATTAGCTTTATTAGTATAGCCAATGAACTTGGCGGCAGTTGGTCGCAAGTACAATGGCTGGTTGCAGCTCTCAGTGTCGGACTAGGCTTTGGTTTACAAGAGATTTTTGCCAATCTGGTATCAGGGATTATCCTGCTGTTTGAGCGCCCGATACGCGTCGGTGATACGGTAACGATTGGTAATGTTACCGGCAAAGTTTGTCGTATTAAAATGCGTGCCACCACACTAATCGACTTTGATGCAAAAGAACTGATTATTCCCAATAAAACCTTTATTACCAGTCAGTTGAATAATTGGACGTTAAGCGACACCGTAACCCGTATCGTGGTTCCCATTGGTATTGCCTACGGTTCTGATATTGAACTGGCACATAAAGTAATGGTTGATGCCGTACAATCATTGCCGCTTATCCTCAAAGACCCTGCACCAGCGGTATTAATAGATAGTTTTGGCGATAGTTCAATAAATTTTTCCATTCGATTTTTTGTCAGTGAGCTGGCAAACCGGTTACCCGCGACTCACGAGATACATATTCTTCTTGAAAAAGGCTTGCGCGAAAATAAAATAGAAATCCCATTTCCGCAACGGGATATTCATGTTCGTTCAATCGTACAGGAATTTAAAGCAGCGCACCCTAATATCAAGAAAACAGTGGAACCTAATTCACCTCCGGTTGAAAGCAGTTTTAATCCGGCTTTATTCGAATAAAAACCACCAAGAATATGCTGAAAAATAAAACCTCATGCGCTATATTCTTGGTGATTTGATAAGCGTTTTTATGAATATTTTTAGTCGCGGCTAATGAGTAACGGCAAAGTTAATCATGAGCAAGTTGCCGGTAAGCACCGGAATAATATAAAAGTGGTTCTCCCGTACGAAAAATACACTCGTGGACTTCACCAATAATTATCCAGTGAGTGCCGGCAAGCACCTTATCAACAACCTTGCAATCCAGGGATATCAAGCTGTGGTTTAGCAGAGGTGAGCCGGTAATACCGGCTATCCAGTCTGTGTTTTCGAAACGCTGTTGTTGACTGGCACCACCAGCAAATTGATTGGAAAGATCTTGCTGATCCGAGCCTAAAATATTAACTGAAAAACTCTGGCTTTCCTGAATACCTTCACCCGTATCCGCCGCGTTATTAATACAAACCAATACTTGCGGTGGGTTAACTGAAACACTTGAAAATGCGGTTACTGTCATACCTTGATTGCCGAACTTCTCGGAATGGGTAGTCACAACAGTGACGCCACTGGCCCAAAGTTGCAAAGCCTTTTTAAAATCATCAACACTAACAGTCATTTAGCTCTCCGGTTATTCACTATATTTATATAATTCTGTTTCTTTGAATTTAAGAAAACAGCTATTCAAGCACTTTACGTTTGTTTATCCATTATGGCACAACCCACCTGCGCAGACTGGTAAAATAATCGTAACTATTATTAATAGTTATCCAAAGTTGTTTGTAAGTTATCAACAACCATTAACCGAGCACTACCAACACCTGATGCAGGTGCCCATCATTCTTTAAGGTAATACTGTTAGCTTTTAACAGATATTTGTTATCCAATTTTATCCTGGCGACCCCCTGCTCTACTCCATTCGGGTTTTCAATCGTAATTTCATAGCGGGTATTTTGGTGCTGGTAAAAAATGCAGTAACTACGCCATGCCTTGGGAATACAGGGATCAAAAATCATTTTATCGCCGCGAATCTGCAAACCCAGCAGCCATTCTGTCCCGGCACGATAAAACCATCCGGAAGCCCCCGTATACCAAGTCCAACCACCACGTCTCATATGGGTTGGTTCAGCGTAGATATCAGCCGCCAGCACATACGGCTCAACCTTATAGGTATAAACACCGATACGGGTAGTCGTATGATTAATCGGATTTAACATACTCAGTAACTCCATCGCTTGATCACCGTCACCGAGCATGGCGTAAGCGATAACCGACCAAATGGCGGCATGCGTATACTGGCCGCCATTCTCGCGTATACCGAGCGGATAACTTTTGATATAGCCCGGATCATGTCCGGTTTTATCAAAAGGTGGCGTCAATAATAAAACCAGATCACCATAGCGAAGCAGATTTTCCCGTACTGAATTCATTGCCTGTTGTGCCCGACCGGTGTCTGCGGCACCGGAAATAACAGCCCAACTCTGGGCAATTGAATCAATGCGGCACTCGGAATTATGGGCAGAACCCAGCGGCGTTCCATCGTCAAAATAGGCACGACGATACCATGCCCCATCCCATCCTTGCGCTTCAATGGCAATCTTCAGTTGCTCAGCATGATCGCGCCAGCGAATAACCCGCTCATGGTCTCCCCGTGTTTCTGCAATGCCTGTCAATTCGGACAATGTAGCAATCAAAAACCAGGCCATCCAGATGCTCTCACCTTTACCCTTATTACCCACCCGATTCATGCCGTCATTCCAGTCACCGCTACCCATCAACGGCAGACCGTGCATACCGGTTTCCAGACTTAAGTCCAGCGCACGCGCGCAATGTTCAAAAAGAGTCGCTTGTTGCAGCGAGCGGGTCGGTTCGTAATAAGCGTCATCTTGTTCCGCCTCCAGCACCGGTCCTTCCAGAAACGGTATTTCTTCATCAAGCACGCCCACATCGCCAGTCACCTTGATATAGTGGGCTACGACATAAGGCAGCCAGACACGATCATCAGAAAAACGGGTACGCACACCACGACCGGTAGGTGGATGCCACCAATGCTGCACATCACCTTCAACAAACTGGCGAGCTGCAGCACACAGGAGATGTGCACGAATCAGATCGGGACGGGAGACAGCCAAAGCCATACTGTCCTGTAGCTGATCACGAAAGCCGAAGGCTCCACCCGCTTGGTAAAAAGCGGCTCGCGCCCATAAGCGACAGCTCAGGGTTTGATACAACAACCAGCGATTTAACATAATATCGAGTTGCCGATCCGGTGTTTTTACCTGAACTTTAGTAAGCATTTGTTGCCATGACCGGGTTACTTGAGTATAAGTTGTCGCCACCGGAATTATCCGATAACGCTCAATCAATTCTCTGGCGTGGGCACGGTCATTGCCTTGCCCAAGCAATAAGATAATCTCAATATTTTCACCAGGTGCCAGATTAATCACCCTCGACAAGGCGGCACAAGGGTCCAGTCCTACACCAACACGACCTTTCAGTGCTTTAAGACCTTGCATACCTGCCGGAGCATCAAGGCTACCGTTACGGCCAATAAATTCTGCCCGATTGCCTGTATATCCGGTTTGTTTGCCCGCAAGGTCGGCAAAGGCAATACGCTCACCAAATTCTACAGCCCATGGATTATAAGCAAACAGAGCACCGGTATTGACATCCAGTTCGGTGATAATATGTGGGGCAGTGATCGTACGCGAAGTGCCCAATACCCATTCTATATAAGCGGCTACCGTCAGACGACGAGAGCGTCCGGAAACATTTTTTAAGGTCAACACTGATATTTTGATCGGATCGTCAGGACTGACAAATTGCAGAAGTTCACTATGAAGCCCATGAGAAGCATGCTCAAAACGGCTATAGCCCTGCCCGTGATGAATAACATAACTCGCATTGTCGACCCTAATGGGTAGTGCGGTAGGCGTCCACAACTCATTAGTTTCGTCATCACGCAAATAGATTATTTCCCCGGAAGGATCGCTGACCGGATCATTTGACCAAGGCGTCAACTGGTTTTCACGGCTATTACCACTCCAGGTACAACCACTACCCGACTCCGAGACCATAAAACCAAACCCGGCATTGGCAATCACATTAATCCAGGGTGCCGGTGTCCACTGCCCCTTGTCGAGCACAATCACATATTCGCGCCCGTCATCGGCAAAGCCGCCAAGACCGTTAAAGAATTCAAGAGGTGGTGGAAGCAGTCTTGGTGAATGAATATTGGCTGTACTCGGGGCTTTTTGTGAAGCCCACGCTGCCGGTGGCCTTGGATGCCGCAGTAGTTGCTCGGCCAAAGTTCCTCGATTACTGATAAGCACGGTACGCGCAACGGCTTGGAATAATTGTCGATCTTCTACTGACACCTGATCGATCTGCATGAGAAAAACTGCCCCCTGATTTTCATGGGGCTGCCCGGCTGAAAATGCCTGACTTTCCTTGATCATGGCCTCCAGCCTGTCCTGTAAAGCCTTGGCATAAGACAGTTTATCTTCATTCATAATAACAAGATCGACACCAAGACCTTTCATACGCCAGTACTCGTGCGCACGCAGTAATTGTTCAACGATGGCATTATCTTCAGGTTCCGTTACACGCAGCAACACCATTGGCCGATCTCCCGATATGCCATGCCGCCATAACCCGGTAACATTAAGGGCATTCATCTGCAGCAACTTGCTGGATGGTCTCAGCCAGGGATCGGCATAAAGTAACCGGTTGGCCAAATCCTGGAATAACTGAGCTTCATCCGGCTTGATACGCAGATGGTGTAATTGCACATGGGCATGAGTCCATGCCAGAGAAGACACTCTCTCAAACATAGCTACGTTATGATATTTATCCGCCAGATCTTCAATGATTTTATGCGAATCGGCGACTAACGTGGTAAATATAATGTGCTCGGTTGTACCGGGTGCAATACTAACCCGTGTACGTAAACTAAAGATAGGATCAAGAACAGCACCGACCGTATTGCTCAGAGGACGGCCATCCATCACGGCAACCGGTTCCCGTAGCGATTGTCCACGACCGACAAAACGCACACGCTCGGTTTCGTATTGCCGCATGTTGCCGGTTTGGCCGTCCGCCAGCACATGAGCAGCCCAAAGGGTCGGTTCAGAGGCCAAACGCGGCCGGCGTTGCGCAATCAATGTGCAGGGCTTGGGTAAAAATTCGGTCTGTACAAACAGATTGGAAAAAGCAGGATGTGCCATATCAGCAGCAAAAGGCGCAAGTACCACCTCAGCGTAGGAGGTGATATCAATTTCCCGGACCTGTAAGCCATTATTAATCAAACTCAGGCGACGGATTTCCGCATTATCTTCAGGGGACACAACAATTTCCAAAATGCTAACGATATTGCCATCCGCACGGGTAATACGGGCACGGTCTTCAGCAAAAACGACGTCATAGTAATCGGGCGCCTTTACCGTCGGCTGATACCCGGCAGACCAGACCTGCCCGCTCGCCACATCACGCAGATAGATATAACTACCCCAGGTATCCCGTGTCACATCTTCGCGCCAGCGTGTGATCGACAAATTCCGCCAAGCACTGTAACCCGAACCCGCTGCCGTGATCATCACGGCATAGTAGCCATTGGATAGCAAATGTGCCGAAGGCACCGAAGAGGTCGGTGATGGCAAGCGCCGAACAGGCGGCTGTAACGATTCTTTTACTTCAGAAAAATCATTAAGAACCGGGATGCTGTTGGTATACAGACAATTCGGAATGCGCTCCTGCAATAATAGTTGAACCGACTGAATCAACGGCACGCTATGAAAGCGATGGCGCATTATCCCGTCGTGTACTGCATTGGCAATCGCTACCAGAGACATACCCTGATGGTGTGCCATATAACAGCGCACGATTGCCACACGCTCCTTTTCAGCAAGCCTGATTGGCGTAAAATCAAGTGCTTCATAGAAACCAAACTGACCCAAAGCCCCCTCGCTTTCCAGATACTCAAAGTTTTCCACGGCCGCATGAGGAAAATACATGGCGGCAAGCGCAGTAGCGTAAGGGGTAATGACCAACTCGTCACCAAGCCCGCGTTTCATCCCCAGTCCTGGTACGCCAAAAGCAGAATATTGATAAGTAAAAAAAAGGTCGCGGCTATTAAAAGCGGATTCCGATACCCCCCATGGCACGCCACGCTCTTTACCATAATTAATCTGCCGTTGCACAACCAGACGGCAAGTCTGATCAAGCAAGCTGTATCGTGGCGTATAGGTGACCAGAGAAGGCATCAAATATTCAAACATTGATCCTGACCACGATAGTAATACCGTGCCATGAGCCGCGCGTATCAAGCGTCTCCCCAAGTGAAACCAATGCGTACCCGGCACCTCGCGTTTGGCAATCGCGACAAAACTGGCCAGACGAGCTTCAGAGGCAAAGAGGTCGTAATAACTGGAATCAAGACTACCTTCCTGAACACGGTAGCCTAGCGAGAACAAATGACATTTTTCATCATAAAGAAAACCAAAATTCATTTCATAAAACAAGGTATCCACCTGCTTAACAAGACTCTGCAGGCGCTCCACAAGTATTGTTGCTTGCTCTTTGGCCTCCCGTATTATGGCTATCCTGGTTTCCGGTTGTGTAGACGCAGGAGCACTTATCGACATGGCATCAAGCTCTGCTAAGCCCTGCGCATAACTGCCGGGAAGCTCAACAAGCGGCGTATTCAGAGTTAATTGCTGCCAAAATATTGCCGTTTGTGAAGGCATAAGTGGCGCTTCTTCACTACTATTTAAATGACCGGTAAAATGAATCCAGGGAACCAGACTATCGATATCGCGGACATGGGAGTAAATATCATCGCGTAGCAAGGTAGCCCATATCAACAACTCGCTATCGCTGCTATCACCGCGTTCGGCAATAAAAGCGCGAGCCATATCCTGTAAGGTATCGCTGCAAAATGTTAACTGCCGCCACAAATCACTCCAGCCATTTCCATCAACCGGCCGACTTGCCAAAAGTTCGCCGATCACAAGGACTTTTTGGCGCAGCTCTTTTAAGGTAACCGTCAATGTACGCCGGTCATCCGTTATTTTAGCCAGCGTATCCATCAGCAACTGATGGGTATCAATAAGACCTGTCAAGGCATCAAAAAATACCGGTGGTCGATGCTGCATTTCCCGGCAAGCTTCAGCCAAAGTCAGTAAATGTCCGGCCAGATTACCACTGTCAACAGTTGAGACATAGCGGGGTTCCAGTACGTGTAAATCAAGGGTATCGTACCAGTTAAAAAAATGCCCCTGTAAGCGCGGCAGCTCAGCCAGAGTCTTTATCGTGTTATCCAGTCGATCGACCGTGTCCATCAAGCCAAGCCAGCCAAAATCGCGGGCCGTCACGACAGACAACAGATAAAGACCAAAATTGGTAGGCGAACTACGGTGGGCGATAACAGGCTGGGGGTCTTCCTGAAAATTATCCGGCGGTAGATAATGCTCCTGGGTTGTGACAAAGCTGGTAAAAAAATACCAAATACGTCTACCGATCAAACGCAGTCGCTCGCTGTCTTTTAACTGTAAAGCTTCAGCTTTATCAAGTCCGGGTGGCAGGCTCAATAGCCAGGCAATGACCGGTGCCAACCACCATAACAGTAAAAAAGGGCTGGCAACCTTGATAGCTGCTGAATTAAAAATTAATATCATGCCACTGATTGCCATGACAACAACCGATGAATTAACCAGCGCAGCAATGAGATTATGTGGCGAGTTCACTACGGCGACTTTTGTCTGCTGTGCGGTCACCCAGCTAAGTAAATGACGATGAGTAATAAACAGCCGTACCAGCGTACGGACAATGGCATCCATCATCAGCCACGCATGTTGCACCAATAACGTCAACGTCACCAAGCTGTTGCCGATTGCCCAGAGTATATTCTTCGCCATTACCCGGATATAAATATCCGGCGAGACACCTCGATGTTGAGTCCTGTTTCCACTCATGAGTGTCAGTAGCGCAGGCAAAGCCAATGCCGTCAGCACAAACCCAATCAAGACAGCCTGCGGTGCATGTGGGATAGTCCAGGTTGCGAACAGCGTAAATAAGGTACCTGGTGCCGAAAGGGACCTGCGTAAATTATCGAGCATTTTCCAGCGCCCGATCATCGGCATGCCTTTGCCGCGAGCGCCAAAAATCCAGGGTAATAACTGCCAATCGCCGCGAGTCCAACGATGCTCACGTGATGCAGCAACTTCTGTTTGAGAAGGAAATTCCTCAAAAAACTCGATATCGTTTATTAATGCACAGCGCGCAAAGACACTCTCGAACAAATCATGACTCAGTAAGGTATTATCCGGTACACGTCCCGCCAAAGCGGCTTCAAAAGCATCGACGTGATACAAACCCTTACCACTATAAGTACCAAGGGCAAACAAGTCTTGATAAAGTTCAGATACTGAACTGGAATAGGTATCGGTACCGCAAGAGCCGGCAAAAATTCGGTGAAACAGCGAATACTCCTGGCGCAGTGGTAGCGTCGGGGTAACGCGTGGTTGAAAAATAGCGTAGCCATCGATGACACACCGGGTCTTTGGATCAAATATCGGCTGATTTAACGGATGGGCAGCGACACCCACCAATTGAGAGACAACGCCCATGGGTAAATTGGTATCGGTATCCAGGGTAATAACATAACAAATACCCGGAGGAATAACGATTTGAGCCGCTTTGCCGGCTATCGGCAAAAAAGAGGTATCCGTAGCTCCTCGCAACAAATGGTTGAACTCCTGCAATTTTCCGCGTTTGCGCTCCCATCCCATCCACTTGCCTTCACCCGGATTCCATAAACGTTTACGGTGAAAGACAAAAAACCGTGGTTCGCCATATTTGGCATTAAGAGCGGCTACTCCGGTAGTCGCTATACTGAGTAGCTGGTCATCCCCCGGCATGGTTTCCTGATCGGCATCGGTCCAATCAGAAAGCAGGGCAAAGTATAACCGGCTCTCCCGATTGGACAAATAACGAATCTCCATCTGCTTGATTTGCTCTTTTACCTCCAGCTCGTTAAAAAATAAAGTGGGGATAACAACAAAGGTACCCGGCATTGGTGAGATACTATCCTCGGCATCAGATTGCGACAGCCGGTTTAAGTCAAAACGTGGTAAATAACGCGGCGGCAAAGAACCTATAATCAATCGATTGACTAAACCGACAGCGATATCTGATGCCGGAAATAAAACAAATACTGCCAGCAGGCACAACTGAAAGTAACTTAGATCAACCATAACACTGGCCGTCAATGGCAGTGAAAGCAGTAAACCTGTCAACAACACCAGACTGCTTAAATAAGCGCATCCGGCGTGGGCGATATAACCGCGCAATAAGCGTTGTTTAATTAAAGGCTGATAGTTAATTTCGTGTTCAAAAGTATAGCGACCGCCACCGATCAAGTAATACCCGGGCTCTTGCCTGCGAAGGTCAGGAGTCAGTTGTTCATCAATACTCTGGACCTTGTCAATCAATAGACGAGCTATCTTTACTTCTGAATGCGGCGAACGCTTGGCAAGATCCTCAATCGCATGGCGATAACGATCGCGGGTCTGAAAATCCATGGCACGGTAACCCGGATGAACGCGCAGACATTTATCTATCAAACTCACTTCTTCAACAAACCGGGGCCATTCAAATGCGGAAATAGCCCGCATACTCATAATAATATTGCGAACTGTCAAATTATTGGCGACTTGCTCGGCATGCTCTCGATGCACAATTTCATCATAGCCAACGATTTCATCTCTATTAAGCCCTTGTTCTTTGAGCCAATCATCCAAAAAATCAAGCGAAAGCAGTGCTCCCGGATGCCGATCATGCAAACGCTGCAAGATCTGCACGGCATAAGCCTGACGCTGTGATTCCGAGGGTAATATGCCTTTGGGGAAAACCAAATCCGGCTTATCCGTTTGAGCGGCAATTTGTTCGACCCGGTCAAGAAAGTCATCCGCCAACTTACGGCCGGATTGAGAGCGCATGATACAAACAGCAATGCGGCGAAGATTTTCTACCAGCAAGACCCGTAAGGTACTCGAAATCGCCCATAGTTCACCGATAGTAAGAGGATCGACATCTTGATAAGCCCGTACAAAAACCGTCAACAAGTCAGCATCAAAACGGCTATCAGTGTGAGCCACCAAAGCCCAGGCAATACCGTAAACACGAGGATAACCGGCCAGTACACCTTCAGCTAACTTGGGTAGCGCTTGATAATAACTTTCAGGCAAGTCCACCTGAATATCATGGACCTGCTCTTCAAGTACATGAAAATTATCCAAAAGCCATTCAGCTGCCGGCGTAATGGCATGTTGCTCATGGACAGCCTTGGCGACCGCTTTATAAGCATCTTGCAAAATCCGGCAATTATCTCGCACCCTGGGGATTAATTTTTGACCCTTTATCTTATTACTGATTTTTTGTGCCTGCGCCAAACTGACGGCATGCTGCTCAAGTCGCTCAATACTAAACAACTCAAAGCGAATGGGGGCTTCCTCGCTACTCGGGTGATCTACCCTAACAAACTGCCTTTTTTCTCGCCGCTTTGCCATGATGTGATGCTCCCGATCCCAATAAAACTAAAATTGAAGCGAGCCGTTATCGGTGATTATTTTTTTGAATCTTTCAGTGACCAAATTCGACTTGCCAATGATGAACGCTTAAACGATTTCCTGAGCGGCATAGTGAACCAGATAAGTTATTTCCTGCTTATACAGGATATACCGTGTCCTAAACTCCCTGCGTAAGTTGACATCCTTGGCTTGAGAGCAATGGGAAAAGAAAAACTTTTCTGAACAACTATAATTATCTGTCTGGATATCATCTAACAGATACAATCAGCTCCATTGCCGGATTGACTAAGGCGTGATCATATGACTGATGAGATCCTGGCTTAAACAAAAAGCCTGTCGGCAAGATATCTTACCTAAGCCCGTTTTATGACATCATTAACCGGTAAATTCAATAACGACACAGCACAAATGCTGGTTTATTGAAAATTAATCAAGAACTGAGAATGCTGATTAAATCTTTATTTGTGCCATTTTGCAATAAATAAATCAGCCTGGCCAATAACATTTAGCCATTAAAAACTAAACCGCTTGGCTTTTTGCTACAACTTGTGTAAATATCTGGCCTTTATAACAGGCTTGGCGTAGTTTACTGACTAACCTCATTTTGGAGAAAAATTAATGTGTCTTGCCGTACCCATGCAGATTACTAAAATTGATGGTTTTAATGCCCATTGTGTTGCCAAAGGTATTGAACGGGACGTCAGCTTGTTTTTATTGCAGGATGAAACCATCAAGACCGGTGATTATCTGTTAATTCATGTTGGCTATGCCATTCAAAAAATAAGTGTAGAAGAAGCGCTATCAACATGGGAATTACTTGACCAATTATTCACCGAGGATGAACTCAGTGCATGAGCTATCCTTGTGTGATGACCTGCCAAGCCAGGTCTCATTGCCGTTGCAGCGCAACACAATTCACAGTCAGATAAATTTATAGTCAGGATTTGTGATGTTTAAAAACCACTATTATATTCAACTGATTGTAATCATAAAAACAGATCTGCCACCAAAATAGAATAATTTTTTATCTATAACAATCAATAAATTAAAAAAATTAGCAGAACGAATATTTATATTTACAAACTCATATTAATAAAAATATATGAATATTTTTATTAGGATAATTAAATATTTGCATGCTAAAGTAACCCTAAATATTTAGGGGTTAATTGGATGGCGCTGAATAAAACATTAGTTCTCGGAATCGGCAATCCACTGATGCAAGACGATGGAGTGGGTGTTCATGTTGTACAGCACCTAAAAGCTGATAACCCTGATTTCCCGCAAGTCGAATTCATGGATGGTGGAACACTTGGTTTTTCATTGATCGGTGCCATTGAGGATGCTACCAACCTGATTGTCATTGATGCCGCTCAATTTAGCGACACACCCGGTTCAATTAGAATTTTTCTCGGCGAAGAAATGGATCTTTTCTTGGGCCGGCAAAAAAATTCGAGCGTACATGATGTTACCTTGGTCGACTTGATGTCGATTGCTCTTCTGTCTGACCAATTACCAGTCAGGCGTGCATTGATTGGCATTCAACCTGGAGTGATTGATTGGAGTACAGAACTGACTCCAACTATCAAGAAAGCAATTCCCAACGTATGCAATATAGTTCTGGAACTCATCGAAAAATGGCGCACGTAAATACTTTTGCCAATATTCCGATTAACGTTGTTATCACGTCTCAATCAAGTGGTTTGACCATAGCCATGACTCTTTTGCATGAGATTCAAGCCATGCTGAAAACATTACTCGACACCGGTCAAAATGGAATCCTTGATCTGCGTGCATTACCCGCATTGGGCGAAGACGGCTATCAATTTCTGAAGGAAAAACTGGGGCAAGGAGAAGTTAGCGCCCGCATCCAAAGTTTTGGCCATTCCGAGATACAGGAAACCGCTTACTCCGGTATTTGGTGGATAGTTCATTACAACCAGGATGATGGCATTCTAACCGAACTTGTTGAGGTCAATTTCTTGCCTGAACTGCTAAAAAGTCCAAGAGATGACGTCGTGTTTGGCCAAACCAATCTGGCCAAAATTTTGAATGAATTAACTGAAAAAAAGTAGTTTTCCTACAGATTTATGCGGTTCCGAACCGCTATTTTCGGCCGCTTAAAGTAAAACGTCGGTAACGATATCCACTTAACTCGGGCTGTTACCTACGCAAACATTAATCCTAAGTTAGTAGGTGTGTTATGTCGATCGTATCAAAGAAAGAACTAAGAACCAGTATTGCTTCGCGGCTATCCCAACATCTGGAATTGGAAACTCTGGATGAAAAGCCATATATTGAAACTCTCGGTGACAGATTAGCCAGCTCAGGTGTCAGCCGTCGAAGTTTCATGAAATATTGTATGGGGTTGTCGGCCATGATGGCGATACCCGTCTCGCTGATGCCAAAGCTGGTCGAGGCAGCTTTATTAAGCCCTCTCACTTCCGTAGTTTATCTTTCCTTTCAGGAATGCACAGGTTGTCTGGAATCATTGGTCAACGTCTTCCCCAACACCCAGTTCAAAACCGACTCCATTGAGAATATCTTGTTGACGGCTCTCTCACTGGATTATTCCGAAACATTGATGGCCCCATCCGGAACTCAAGCCGAAAAGTCACGGGCAGATGCAATTGCCAAGAAAAATTATATTTTAGTCGTGGACGGCGCCATGCCGGATGATAAAGGTGGAGCAGGATTCTTCATCCAGTCAGGCAAAACCGGACTGCAACTCTTAAAGGCGGCTGCCACCAACGCCGCTGTGGTTGTGTCAGTGGGGACTTGTGCCAGCTTTGGCGGACTACCTGCAGCCAAGGGGCCAAACGGAAAAAGTCCGACTGGAGCAATCTCTATTAAAGCTGCGTTAACAAGCTTTGGCGGCACATACGCCACCAAAAAAGTGATTAACGTGTCGGGTTGCCCACCCATTGCCGAGGTGATTGCGGGTACTTTAGTCTACTGGATACTCAACAAAAAAGCCCCGGAACTAGACTCCATCCTACGTCCCAAGATGTTCTATGGCGAGACTGTTCATGAGGAATGCTACCGCAAGGAGTTCTTCGAGCATGGCCAGTTCGTCGAAAGTTTTGACGATGCCGGCGCACGTAGAGGCTTTTGTTTGTTCAATATGGGTTGCAAAGGGCCTATTACCCACAACGCCTGTACCACGCTAAAATGGAATCAGGGTACCGGATTTCCGATGGAAGCAGGACATGGCTGTCTGGGCTGCTCTGAGCCGGGGTTCTGGGACAAAGAAGCTATTTCTGGTCAGGGGGTCGGTTTTTACAAACCCCTGGATATAAACACCATCGACGATTAACTGTTATTTTTGCCGTGTCTTTCTGGTACGGCGTTTGGGAGAATTTATATGGCTACAAATATTGTAATTGATCCGGTCACCCGGATTGAGGGACACCTGCGCATTGAGGCAGAACTCGGCGCTGACGGAAAAACCATCACCAAGGCGTATAGCTCCAGTACCATGGCGCGCGGCATTGAAGTTATCATGCAGGGTCGTGATCCCCGTGATGCAGCGCATATCTCGCAGCGTATCTGTGGAGTCTGTACAGTGGTTCACGGATTAACAGCCGTCAGGGCAGTGGAAGATGCTCTTGGTGTCAAAGTTCCCGAAAACGCCGAACTTATTCGCAATCTGATGATAGGTGCGCAGTATATCCATGATCATGTGATGCATTTTTATCACCTGCATGCCTTGGATTGGGTTGATGTGGTTTCAGCATTGAGTGCTGATGCAGCAGCAACGGCGGCTTTGGCAAAGTCAAATAATCCGGACTACTACGCCAATCAGACTTTGGCGGCACTAACGACTACTTTTAACGGAGTAAAAGCCAAGCTGAAAAATCTTATTGATAGAGGGCAACTTGGCTTGTTCGCCAATGGCTACTGGGGGCATCCGGATTACAAACTTCCACCAGCGGGAAACCTGCTTGCTGTCGCCCACTATCTGGATGCGCTGGGATGGGCTCGTGAAGTAGTCAAGCTACACACAATCTTCGGAGGTAAAGACCCGCATCCAAACTTGGTAGTGGGTGGTGTGCCTTGCGCTGTCAGTCGTAATTACAACAACAAAGCCAGCGAAGGCTTGGGCGGCACGTCCTTAAATAAAGTCAATATGGCAAAGGTGACTACACTTATTACCAAGATGAAAAACTTTGTAGATCAGCTCTATGTACCTGATACCATATTGATTGCCGGTTTCTATAAATCTCAGGGGAGTTATACAGGCTGGGAGAAACGCGGCGGTACCGGCTGGAATTACCTCTGCTACGGCGAGTTCCCCGAGAATGGTATTCGCGATCCAAATAACTTCCTGATACCGCAAGGCGTCCTGGAGGGCAACCTGTCGATCAAATCTTTGGATATGGAGCACCGGGATGAAATTAAGGAGTATGTTACCCATTCATGGTATAAATATCTCGGTGTAGGTAACAGCGTTGGTCTTCATCCCAGTGAAGGCCAAACCAATTTGGATTATGCAGGCAGAGGCGGCCCAGCTCCCGGAGCTAATTACAAGCTTAACAGAGACACCGGTTACTCGTGGATCAAATCGCCACGTTGGTATGATAAGCCGATGGAGGTAGGTCCGCTAGCCCATGTCGTCATGATGTACGCCAAAGCAAAATCCAGCCCGACAACTGAGGCAGAAAAAGCTCACAAGCGGGCAAAAGATTTGGTAGATAACATCTGGGTAAGCAAGCTCGGACTCTCTATTAATGATATTGACTCTACTCTCGGCAGGATCGCAGCCCGGACCATCGAAACCAGCATCATTACGGATGCCATGTCACGCTGGCATATCAAACTGTTGAGCAACATTAGTGCGGGCAAGTTGGCTACGTTTGTAACAGATGCGGATGTTGTTGCTCAAAATCCAAGTTTGACTGGTTTTAAATGGACTGATACATCAACATGGAACAACGGGAATCCCTTGCAAGTCGGAGTTGGCTTTACCGAAGCGCCTCGCGGAGCGCTGGGACACTGGTTGTCGATATTCGGCGGTAAAATCCAAAACTATCAATGTATCGTCGCCAGCCAATGGAATGCCGGGCCCAGAGCCGGTACAGGGGGTGTGGACGGTGCGGGAATTCCGGGTCCCTATGAAAAATCCCTGGAAGGTCATATTTTGGCCATTCCGACGCAGCCGTTGGAGATTCTGCGAACAATACACAGCTTCGATCCCTGCATTGGCTGCGCTGTACATGTTACCGACCCGAACGGTGAAGAGCTGATCAAGGTCAATATTTCAACTACCTTAAGGTAATAGTCATGAAAGTAAAAACTTCTCTCTCTTTGTTGGGATTATGCGTCTATGCTTTGTTTCTGCCGGTTGCCGAGGCACATACCTTCGGTGCGCAAGGTGCTGGTCTGGCGGCTGGTTTTGCTCATCCCTTTATGGGCCTGGATCATTTACTTGCCATGATCGCGGTCGGTATTTGGGCAGGGCAACTAGGCGGCAGGGCAGTCTGGATCGTCCCGCTTACCTTCGTGAGCGTTTTGGCAGCCGCTGCCGGTTTAGGTCCGCTTGGTTTCGCCCTACCCCTGGTGGAACCGGCAATTGCCTGCTCGGTTTTAGTCTTGGGACTGCTTATCGCAGGATCAATTCGCTTGCCAACGATTATCGGTGCCAGCCTTGTGGGGCTATTCGCAATGTTTCATGGCTACGCGCATGGACTGGAATTACCGCAAGCCGCATCGCCTGTCCTTTATGGCATCGGGTTTGTTTTGGCGACTATTTTACTGCATGGCTTGGGTATCGGCTTTACACTAAATTCTCGCCATTACAAAATCATGCAACGCATCGCTGGCGGTTCACTCATTGTTGCTGGCGGTTTATTGCTGGCTGCAGCATAGTCGCTTTATTATCTTTACTTAAACGGAAAAACTGCCATGTGCCTTGCGATTCCCATGCAAATTACCCATATTGATGGCTTTAATGCTCATTGTGACGCCAAGGGCGTAAAGCGCGATGTCAGTCTGTTTTTGTTACAGGATGAGACATTGCAAGAGGGGGATTACCTGCTGATTCATGTTGGCTATGCCATCCAGAAAATTTCCGCAGAGGAAGCTCAGTCGACATGGGAATTACTTGATCAGATGCTGATTGAGGAAGATGCCGGTGCATGAGCTTTCGCTTTGCGAGGACTTGATGGATCAGGTAATGACAATTGCAAAGACACATCACGCGGAAAAAGTCGTTCGAATCATTGTCAGAATAGGTCCCCTTTCTGGTATCGAACCGTTGCTGCTGGAAAGCGCCTTCAACATCAGCTGCGCAGGCACATTAGCCGAATCGGCAGAGTTTCTAACAGAAACTCTGCCGATTCTTGTTCTTTGCAACAACTGTGGAGCCGAATCTGAAGCCACCACTAATAATCTCTTATGCCAAAGTTGCGGCGGTTATAATACCAAATTGTTGAGTGGTGACGAGTTGATTCTGGCACGTGTTGAATTAGAAAATGCAGACTAAGACAAGTTAATTAATTGGAGTGTGATTATGTGTAATACCTGTGGTTGTAACATTACACCGGGTAATCGCCCGTTGGTTATGGCAGAAAAACCTAAAAATGGCGTGACGACAGTGTCGGTACTACAAAACTTGTTGTCAAAAAACAATCATCAAGCCGAGCACAATCGCGC
This sequence comes from Methylobacter sp. S3L5C, assembly GCF_022788635.1. Taxonomy (NCBI): domain Bacteria; kingdom Pseudomonadati; phylum Pseudomonadota; class Gammaproteobacteria; order Methylococcales; family Methylococcaceae; genus Methylobacter; species Methylobacter sp. S3L5C. The sequence continues at coordinate 4,132,557 of NZ_CP076024.1, forward strand.
ACATTTTGACGCTCAAAAAGTACTGGTAATTAATTTAATGTCTTCACCCGGTTCGGGTAAGACTGCATTACTTGAAGCTACCATCAAGCATCTGCGCGACTCGTTAAAAATCGCCGTCATCGAAGGCGATCTTGAAACCGAAAATGATACCAAACGGATACAGGCACAAGGTGTGCCCGCTTATCAGATTACAACCGGGACGGCTTGTCATCTGGACGCGCATTTGGTGCATAATGCCTTGCATCATCTGGCGCTGGATGGTCTGGATCTGTTATTTATTGAAAATGTAGGTAATCTGGTTTGCCCTGCCAGTTTTGATCTGGGTCATCATCGTAATGTCGTGTTATTGTCAGTGACCGAAGGCGATGATAAGCCGGCAAAATATCCGGTTATGTTTCGTGCAGCCGACTTGATGTTAATCAGCAAGACTGATTTACTGCCGTATCTGGATGATTTTTCAGCCGTTAATGCTGAACAAAATCTGCATAATCTGGCCAACGATGCGCCCGTCATCGCTTTTAGCGCAAAAGACGGCAATGGCCTGGATGCGTGGCTAACCTGGTTGCAGTCAGAAATAACCGCTTATCAGGCACTCTTACTTAAGCAACAGACACAACGCCCTAAAGTACAACAGGATGGGCAATTACTTCATGCCCAACCCGGTAACACCAAGTTTTATCCGATCAGCAATAAAACTGCCCATAAAATTAATGTTAAACAGGCTTAACTAAAATATTTAGTCCACGAAAAGCACGAAAGACACGAAAAAAAGGCTTGGGTTAGCGCATGATGGGGTTTGCAAGCCATAGTAGTCTTCAAACGTTAGGGTAGGGAATTTATCTAATAAAATCTCCCCTAACCCCTCTTTTTCAAAGAGGGGAACTGTATAGTTACACTAAACTTAACATCATCTGGAATAAATACTATGCCGACCGGCGCAAAACTATTACTGGAAAAAATTCGTGAACTGCCCTTGCCTGATAAGGTTCGGATCATGAATGTTTGCGGCGGGCATGAGCGGTCCATTTCCATGGCGGGTTTGCGTACTGCCCTGCCCGCTAATATTGAGCTGATTCCGGGGCCGGGTTGTCCGGTTTGTATTTGTCCGGAAGAAGATATTTATCAAGCCATACAAATCGCGATTAATGAAGAGGTTGTGTTATTGGCCTTTGGCGATATGTTACGTGTTCCTGTTAATGTACCCAAAGCGGCTATTCGTACCTTGGAGCAGGCCAAAGCTGCAGGTGCAGATATCCGGCCCATTGCCTCGCCAACCGAAGCGGTTAAGATCGCCAGCGCCAACCCTGAAAAAACGGTCGTTTTTTTTGTCGCCGGTTTTGAAACCACCTGCGCTCCGGTCGCGGCAATGCTTGCTGAAGGCATTCCTGATAATTTATTACTATTAATGAGCGGTCGTTTAACGTGGCCTGCCGTAGCCATGTTACTGGATTCTGACACGCCTGCTTTTGACGCCCTTATTGCGCCAGGCCATGTCGCCACTATTATGGGCTCAGAAGAATGGCGCTTTGTTGTTGATCAACATCATATTCCAACCGCCATCGCCGGATTTACTACCGAAAGTCTGTTGGCCGCCATTTATTCGGTATTACGCCAACTTATCGAACATAAGATATTTCTTGATAATTGTTACACTCAGGTAGTTACCGCAAAAGGCAATAACACAGCCCGAAAATTATTACACTCAACCCTTGATATTGTTGATGCACCTTGGCGAGGCATTGGCATTATTCCACAATCCGGTCTTGAGTTAACGGCAAAGTTTGCCGCACATAATGCCCGATACCGTTTTCCTGTCTATGCTGACGAAGCCCGAAAAAAAGCCGGTACCATGCCGCCGGGTTGTGATTGTGCAAAAGTTGTTTTAGGCAAAATCAAGCCGAATGAATGTCGTTTATACGGTGAATCCTGCGTGCCCCGAAATCCTGTAGGCCCCTGCATGGTATCCGATGAAGGCGCTTGTCGTATCTGGTGGGCATCAGGCATTAAAAATGGTTTGCCCACGAAAAGCATGAAAGTACCCGATTGATGCTTAACCATTAAAAAATGGAATATATTATTTATTCACCACGAAGACACGAAGAAAAACAAAAAATATAACTTCGTGTCTTCGTGGTGAAAATATTTTCTCGTGTCTTCATGATAAAAATCTTTAAAGCTTTGCCTGCGTTCATCCCAAAACTTATCCACCCCAACTAAAATGTTTGAACAGGAAATTTATCTATTGATTACTGACCAGCTTCAAGCCAGACAAATAACTATAACCGGCCGAGTACAAGGCGTTGGTTTCAGGCCTTTTGTCAGTCGACTGGCTAATCAACACAATTTATCGGGCTGGGTACGTAACCGTGCCGGGCAAGTTGAAATATGGGTGCAAGGCTCCCTTAAAAATCTGGCATTATTTGAGCAACAATTACTAAGTAAAGCCCCGCCTTTAGCCCAGCCTGATCACCCTGTTACGCAAATAGTCACCGCTGTTGATCTTAACGTTTTTACCATACTGCCCAGTGTAGCCGGCGATGTCAGTCAGGCGCATGTTCCACCGGATTATTTTACTTGTGATGATTGTTTGGCAGAGATGCGCGATAAAACCCGGCGCCGTTATCGTTATCCCTTTATTAATTGCACCCAATGCGGGCCACGCTACACCTTAATTAAACAATTGCCTTATGATCGCCCCAACACCAGCATGGCTGATTTTTTGCTGTGTTCAGAATGCCGTAAAGACTATGAAAACCCGCTAGATCGACGCTTTCATGCCCAACCACTGGCCTGCCCAAATTGTGGCCCTACCCTTGCCTTTCATCGTCAAGGCAGTGCCGATATCAATGACAACGAAGGGGCCATTAAGGCCACAATAGCAGCGCTACAAGCGGGCTTAATTGTAGCCGTTAAAGGTATCGGTGGTTATCATTTACTATGTTCAGCTACCTCGGAAGCGGTCGTCTTAAAACTGCGCCTTCGTAAACAGCGCCGCTTTAAACCCTTGGCAATCATGTTGCCCTGGTCTGGTGCTGATGGTCTTGATCAGGTTCGATGCTACACTAAGACATCGGCAACTGAACTGGCACAACTGACTGATCCAAGCCGCCCTATCGTGCTGATAAAAAAACGCCTGAATACCGACTTAGCAAAATCAGTAGCGCCTGAAATGCATGAATTAGGCATCATGCTACCATATAGTCCCCTGCATCATTTATTACTGCAAGACTATGGCGCGCCATTAATTGCCACCTCTGCCAACATCAGCGGCGAACCGGTACTAACTAAAGCTGAGCAGGTTGAAAGTCGCTTAGGGCTAATCGCCGATGCTTTTTTACATCATAATCGACCGATATTAAGACCTGCGGATGACAGCGTCTACAAAGTTATCGGGGATTCTGCACGCGCCATAAGAGTAGGTCGTGGAATGGCACCGCTAGAGTTTACTTTACCATTTTCTTTAGACTACCCCTTGTTGGCGGTGGGTGGTCAAATGAAAAACACCATTGCTCTGGCTTGGGACCAGCGTGTCGTTATTTCTCCCCATTTAGGCGATCTTGGCTCACCAAGAAGCCAACAGGTATTTGAACAAACCATCGCCGACCTTACCCGACTTTATGGCCTTACCGTCAAGCAATGTGTTTGCGATGCGCACCCGGATTACAGCGCCAGTCGCTGGGCTGAACGCTCAGGCCTTACCGTGCATAAAGTATTTCATCATCATGCCCATGCTTCCGCTTTAGCCGCTGAACATAAAATTGCAGAAACCCTGCTGGTATTTACTTGGGATGGCACAGGCTTCGGCGAAGATGGCACAATCTGGGGCGGTGAAGGTTTATTGGGTAAACCGGGAGACTGGCGACGGGTAAGTTCATTTAGGCCTTATCACTTACCAGGAGGTGAAAAAGCCGGACGAGAACCTTGGCGCAGCGCGTTGGCTTTATGTTGGCAGCAAGGCGATGATTGGCGTGAATGCCCGGTCGAAACCGGTTTACTTAAACAAGCCTGGCAAAAACAAATTAACAGCCCGTTATCGAGTTCAGTTGGCCGCTTGTTTGATGCCGCCGCCGCACTAACCGGCATGGTACAACAGGCCGATTTTGACGGCCATGCGCCGATGTGGCTGGAAGCTGCAGGCTCCGGCATAGCATCTGCAGGTATTGATTTGCCGCTGACTTGCAATAGAGACGGCTTATGGTTAAGCGATTGGGCACCGCTGCTCTCGATGCTACAAAATCAACACTTAACCCTCTCAAAACGCAGTAGTTGTTTTCATGCCAGTCTGGCAATGGCATTAGTTAAACAGGCCAAGCAAATACAAACCGAACATCAGTTTATTAGCGTGGGTTTAACCGGTGGCGTTTTTCAAAATCGTTTATTAACCGACTATGTCACCTCTTTATTGCAGGCAGAAGGCTTTACTGTCTGTATGCCAAAGCAGATCCCCGGCAATGATGCCGGCATCAGTTTTGGGCAAATCATCGACGCCGGAAGTTGTCTGTCTACAACAAGATAAGTCAATTGTTATTCATTTGACTTTAACATAAGTTCTGGTAAATATTTAGTGTACGAGAGTGAATTAAATATAACTAAAAATAAAAATAAAAAAGAATTATTTTTCCATTATAATATTGCCAATATGGTAAATCTTTGTTTAAAATCCCAATAGTTAAAACTAGAAATCATCAAACAAGCACCATCATCTATGTTAAAAAAATCCGGTAATCACCTGCAAAACATAACCATTCCTGTTGTAACATATCAGGAGATAACTTTTGGCATGAGAACAGCATGTTGATTGATAATAAGCAAACCACCATAGTGGTTATTGATGATGATGTACTACAGCACAAAATCATCAATAATTGCCTTAAGGATGAACCCTATAAAATAATTTCATTACTACGTGGTGAAACTGCTCTGACTTTCTTGCTCATGAATCGGCCGGATCTCATTCTATTGGATATTAATATGCCCGACTTTTCCGGAATAGAGATATTACAACGGATAAAAAGCTACAAACATCTTTCCGGCGTGCCCATCATCATGGTAACGGGCGACAAAAATAGAGATACCATTATAGAATGCATAAAAAAAGGGGCTACTAATTACATTATTAAACCTTTCACGCGGTCTTTACTTATAGAAAAAGTCGGAACAGCATTAACCACCGCCACATTAGCCACTGAAAATGACGACTAATAACGCGATGTAGTTTATTCTATTCACTTTTTAAAAGAATTTCATTCACATCCCATAACAAATCATCCAATTGATCTTTGGACAAATAAAGATAAGCAAGTAATTCTGCTTTATAATTTGTCCACTCATAACTTTTGAAATAAGTATCACCGTTCGCAATGATATATTCTGCCAGTTGAGTAATAGTAATCATATTCAGTTCTGCCGTCGATAATTGTTTTGACGAAAATATATCCAAATCATGGTGCCTTCCTATGGCATTACGTATGCTTTTTGGAAGCCCCCATGCCCTTGCCAACAGAGCACCTGTCAGCATGTGATCAGTTAAGTAGCGGGACGTTTCAATCGAGATTAAATTTTCATCGGGTGCAGCGGCAAGTTGCAATGTTTCGTGATAATCGGAAAAGCGCTGCATCATCAGAATCTCACCAGAGTCATGGAATAGACTATATAAATGTACCTCATCCTTATCAATACCATCAATACGTTTGGTCAAATAATTTGATACCATTGCCGTACGGGTATTGTTATTCCAATAATGTTCCATACCAAGGGCAGGTGCAATATTACGCAAGGAAAAAGCCGTAACTAAAGTAGCAATATTTTTAATACCTAACAGAATTATAGCGCGCTCAATACTGTCCACTTCATTACGCAAGCCGTAATATGCTGAATTGATAGTTTTTAATACCGCTGCTGAAAGTCCTACGTCAGTTTTAATCAATCGCGCTATCTCACGCGGACATCCCCCGTCACTTTTGCTTTGCTCCTGCATAACAGCAACTAAAATAACAGGCTGAGGTGGAATAATAATGCCTTTGAGTAGCTCTTGGGCCTCAGTATCACTTAAAGTATCAACTAGCTCTTTATTCATAATGTCGTTGGGGTTAGTAATAACAAGCATTAGATATAGGAAATAAGACCACCCTGAGAAGCTGTGAAAGTATTCGTTTTTTGTACAAAATAAAAAACTCACTACGAAGGCACAAGAAGTACACAAAGTTTTTAATGCGTTGAATAAAAGCAATTATTTTTCTTCGTGTACTTCATGTCTTCGTGGTGAATAAGGTTTTTAAAAAAATAATTTCATATTAATTCCTGTGTTGGCTCATCGGGCCAGGCAAGCAAATATTTTTGTAATACACTCCACTCCCCCTCAAAATCAGCTAACAAGCCCTTAAGCATAATCTCATTACCGGATTTTCCGGCACTCTCAAGTTGTGCGCAGAGCTCACCAAAGCTGATTGCTCCGACGCTGAGCGCTGACGCTTTTAACTTATGAGCTGCGTTACCTGCCGCAATAATATCTCCGTTATTAATAGCCGCGATTATTTCTGCACTTATCTCAATGGCAATAATAGTAAAATAGTTCAGAAACTCGGAAATAGTCTCTGGATCATCGCCAACCAACTCTTTTAAGACACACATCTCCCGGTCCAGAACCGGCTTCAACAAATTATTTATATCAGCAGTATTAACCGACAAAGATTGTATATTTAAGACATTATCAATGCAATCCGACATCAATAAATCATCTGCATATTCTTTTATCGGTGATTTGGCGGTATCAATAGCCGTTATCGTCACGGCAGAAGGATTTACCCATTGCACCAACGTTGATAAGAGTAGCGATGGATTGATAGGCTTACTGATAAAATCATTCATACCTGCTTCCAAGCATTGGCCTCTTTCCTCTTCGGTTACACCGGCCGTGAGTGCAATTACCGGCAGATTTGCAAAGCACGGCTGGTTACGTATCTCCCTGGTTGCAGCAAAGCCATCCATGATAGGCATGTGGATATCCATCAACACCGCATCAAACTCGCTTTGCTCAAGAAAGGTCAGCGCTTCTTTGCCGTTATTGGCAATCTCAACGCTAATGCCGGATAAGACAAGAAATTCCCGAATAATTTGCTGATTAAAAAGATTATCTTCTGCCACCAAAATACGGATGCCGACAAGCTGTCTGCCAAACTCCTGCAACGCTGAACTGAGCGTTCCCGATGGTTGCTTGATTTTTTCCCGGAAAGACTCAGAAGACAAGCCAAAAACCAACTCAAAGCTAAAGCTGCTACCCACTTCGGGCATACTTTCTACTATAAGATTGCCGCCCATCAGCTTTACCAGATTATGACTAAGTGCCAGTCCAAGGCCAGTTCCTCCAAACCGACGCGTAATAGAGTCATCAGCCTGACTGAAAGGCTGGAATAATTTTCCCTGTTCCTTGCTGGACATGCCAATACCGGTATCTTTAACACAACACAATATCCGGGCTTGTAATGAATCACTGTCCAGCAAACTTATATTAAGACTGACAGAACCGCTCGCGGTAAACTTGACCGCATTACCCAACAGGTTAACCAGTACTTGTTGCAGGCGGAGCTCATCACCAATCATGTTACACGGCATATCTGGCGCGATATCTATAGAAAATTTCAGACCCTTTTTTTCGGCACTATCAATAAATAACGTATTGAGCATGTTCCTTAGCTCATCAACAGCAAACAAGCCAAGACTAAGGCTGACACCTCCTGCATCCAGTTTGGATAAATCCAAAATATCATTCAGTATGCCCAGCAGCCCTATTGAAGAGGTGTTAATCTTGGTTAGATAATCCCGTATGTCAAAAGGCATCTCTCTGAGTAATGCCAGTTCCGAGAAACCAATGATGCCATTCATTGGCGTGCGAATTTCATGTGACATATTAGCCAGAAATTGCGCCTTTGATTTGGCAAGCCCTTCAGCCTGCATTACAGTGGCTAAAGTCAGTTTTTTGATAACCTCATCCGCCTGCTTACGTGCAGTATTATCTGTGCCGATTAGCAGATAACCAATAATCGACTCTTGAGCATCGCGTAGCGCAGTCACTGATACAATAGCCGGAAAACGGCTGCCATCCTTACGGATATAAGTCAGCTCATAAATATCTTCAATGCCGCGCGAAGCCTTAAAAACCAACGCGTCAAAGCCCGGTGCAATCGGCGTCTCAAGTTCCTCGGTGAGCGCTTTGGCGCGTGCGATCACTTCCTGGGGATCAGAGATATCAGCCGGCGTGATTTTATTCATCACCTCATCGGCCTTATAACCCAACATGTTTTCCGCACCGACATTAAAAATCTGAATAACGCCATTCGCATCGGTGGCAATACTGGAAAAATTGGCGCTGTTAAAAATGGCATTTTGTAATGCCCCAGCCTTACTTAGCGCCTCTTCTGCCTGCTTGCGCGCAGTATTGTCGGTACCAATCAGTAGATAACCAATAATCAACTCTTGATCATCGCGTAGCGCAGTCACTGATACAATAGCCGGAAAACGGCTGCCATCCTTACGGATATAAGTCAGCTCATAAATATCTTCAATGCCGCGCGAAGCCTTAAAAACCAACGCGTCAAAGCCCGGTGCAATCGGTGTATCAAGTTCCTCGGTGAGCGCTTTGGCGCGTGCGATCACTTCCTGGGGATCAGAGATATCAGCCGGCGTGATTTTATTCATCACCTCCTCGGCCTTATAACCCAACATGTTTTCCGCACCGACATTAAAAATCTGAATAACGCCATTCGCATCGGTGGCAATACTGGAAAAGTTGGCGCTGTTAAAAATGGCTTTCTGCAATGCCCCAGCCTTGCTTAGCGCCTCTTCTGCCTGCTTGCGCGCGGTATTGTCAGTACCAATCAGCAGATAACCGATGATCAACTCTTGATCATCGCGAAGTGCAGTCACTGACACAATCGCCGGAAAATGGCTGCCATCCTTACGGATACAAGTCAGCTCATAAATATCTTCAATACCGCGCGAAGCCTTAAAAACCAAGGCTTCAAAGCCCGGTGCAATCGGTGTCTCAAGCTCCTCACTAAGCGCTTTGGCACGTACGACTAGTTCTTGCGGATCAGAGAGTTCAGCCGGCGTGATTTTGTTCATCACCTCATCGGCCTTATAACCCAACATGTTTTCCGCACCGACATTAAAAATCTGAATAACGCCATTCGCATCGGTGGCAATACTGGAAAAATTGGCGCTGTTAAAAATGGCATTTTGTAATGCCCCAGCCTTACTTAGCGCCTCTTCTGCCTGCTTGCGTGCGGTATTGTCAGTACCAATCAGTAGATAACCAATAATCAACTCTTGATCATCGCGTAGTGCAGTCACTGATACAATAGCCGGAAAACGGCTGCCATCCTTACGGATATAAGTCAGTTCATAAATATCTTCAATGCCGCGCGAAGCCTTAAACACCAAGGCTTCAAAACCGGGTGCAATCGGTGTATCAAGTTCCTCGGTGAGCGCTTTGGCGCGTGCGATCACTTCCTGGGGATCAGAGATATCAGCCGGCGTGATTTTATTCATCACCTCCTCGGCCTTATAACCCAACATGTTTTCCGCACCGACATTAAAAATCTGAATAACGCCATTCGCATCGGTGGCAATACTAGAAAAGTTGGCACTGTTAAAAATGGCATTTTGTAATGCCGCAGCCTTACTTAGCGCCTCTTCTGCCTGCTTGCGTGCGGTATTGTCGGTACCAATCAGTAGATAACCGATAATCAACTCTTGAGCATCGCGTAGCGCAGTCACTGACACAATCGCTGGAAAATGGCTGCCGTCCTTACGGATATAAGTCAGATCATAAATATCTTCAATACCACGCGAAGCCTTAAACACCAAGGCTTCAAAACCGGGCGCAATCGGTGTCCCAAGTTCCTCGGTGAGCGCTTTGGCGCGTACGATCACTTCCTGGGGATCAGAGATATCAGCCGGCGTGATTTTATTCATCACCTCATCGGCCTTATAACCCAACATGTTTTCCGCACCGACATTAAAAATCTGAATAACGCCATTCGCATCGGTGGCAATACTGGAAAAATTGGCGCTGTTAAAAATGGCATTTTGTAATGCCCCAGCCTTACTTAGCGCCTCTTCCGCCTGCTTGCGCGCGGTATTGTCGGTACCAATCAGTAGATAGCCAATAATCGACTCTTGAGCATCGCGTAGTGCAGTCACTGACACAATCGCCGGAAAATGGCTGCCATCCTTACGGATACAAGTCAGCTCATAAATATCTTCAATACCGCGCGAAGCTTTAAATACCAAGGCTTCGAAGCCCGGTGCAATGGGTGTCTCAAGCTCCTCACTAAGCGCTTTGGCACGTACGACTAGTTCTTGCGGATCAGAGAGTTCAGCCGGCGTGATTTTGTTCATCACCTCCTCGGCCTTATAACCCAACATGTTTTCCGCACCGACATTAAAAATCTGAATAACGCCATTCGCATCGGTGGCAATACTGGAAAAGTTGGCGCTGTTAAAAATGGCATTTTGCAATGCCCCGTTTTCTGGAGTCTGAGCGGTCCACTCAACTCCCAGACTTTTATTATTTTTTTTCATATTATGTTGGTATATATCAGTTAATTTTTTAAAACGGCTATATCACATAAACAGATACTTGGTTACCGCCATTTTTTGTTGCACTATTAACTCCGCTGTTTGCTGCTTCGCAGAGTATCTTGGGGAATAAATTTTGCGAAACAGCAATTTTAGTGGCCACCCCTACACTAATCGTGACAAAACCGGCTGTTGAGTCAATATGGACTACCCCCAACTTTTCAACACTCTCACGCAGGCCTTCGGCAATCTGTAAAGCAGTCTTTTCATCGGCGTCCGGCAGAATAACCATAAAGGTATCGTTGTTATATCTGGCAATAAAATCGCCCGGCCGCTCCAGATTTTTTGCTAAAGTAATGGCAAGCATTTTTAACAATATATCGCCAATGCCATAGCCATATTCATCGATATAACCTTTGAAATAATCGACATTGATTTCCAGCAATGATAATGATGTTTTATCACGCATGGCGCGCCGCCATTCTGACACCAGGGTTTCATCAAAACGACGATGATTGGGAATAAGTGTCAGTGCATCAATCATCGCGAGAGATTCCAATAAGTCAGCTTGCTGCTTAAGTTGGATGTGATTACGGATACGGGCCTTAACAATCGGGATGGCGATAGGTTTGGTAATGTAGTCAACGGCGCCAAGGTTTAAACCCTGCTCCTCATTAATTTCACCACTCAAAAGCGTCAAGAACATCACGGCAATTTTACAAGTCTGCGCATTTTCCTTCAAATGTCGGCAAACTTCAAAACCATTCATTTTTGGCATCATGATATCCAAAAGGATTAAATCCGGCTGCTCACGCTCTGCAATCTCCAGCGCATCCTTACCATTATTGGCTACTTTAATGCGATAACCTGAACCTAAAGCTTCCGCAAGAATTTTGATGTTGACGGGCATATCGTCAACAATAAGTATCATTGGATAATGTTGGGTAATGATCATAAGGTCTCTTGTATATCCGGGAGTACTACCAATTGTTGCAACAATAAGCGTGCATCTTGGTAGTGAAGATCGTAGATTAATTTTCGTAAGCGAATAAACAGCTTAAATTTTACCGTTGCCAAATTTTCCATAAGATTATTTAACAAGATTTCAGGGATAAAATCATGCTCTCTTAGTAACGCATCTAGTTCGTTGATACAGTGCCGCACTATTTCACTATTACCGGTATTTTGGGGCGACACTATGGCAGGCTGCGGCGGTAGGGTAATCTTCGACATGGTTTTGACAAAAACAGCATTGAAATCATTAACCATGGCAGCAGTCGGCAACCCTTCCTTTAGTTGCGTTTGCAATAGTATTGCTGCCGCATGCAATTGCAAGGCCCCCAGATTACCAGCGACACCTTTAAGACTATGTATATGTGCCCAGATAGAGGAGATATCCTTTACTGTTATCATGGCGGCAATTTCAGCCGGAAAATTTTGCATGTCCTCCTTAAAATCAACTAATAATCGGTCCGTCAAATCTTGATTATTACCCAGCATCACTAATAGCGCGGTCTTGTCAAAATACGGCAATTCTTTAATAGGCGGCTCTTGTTCAACAGTCTCTATACTTTCAGGCACAATATCGCTATCAGTTGCCATTACGCCACGAAATTTTATCCAGCGCACCAGTGCTGACGTAAGCAAAGTCGGATTAATGGGTTTACTGATCATATCGTTCATGCCTGCAGCCATATATTGATCGCGTTCTGCTTCAGATACCGCAGCCGTGAGTGCAATGATCGGTAACTTGGCAAAACGTGGCTGACTACGTAGTTGCTGTGTAGCGGTAATACCATCCATAACCGGCATGTTGATATCCATTAATACCGCATCAAATTTAACCATCTCCAATAATGCTAACGCTTCTTTGCCATTATTGGCAAACTCGACATTAATACCCAATAAGTTGAGAAATTTCTGGATAATTTTCTGATTAAAAAGATTATCTTCAGCGACCAGAATATGTAAACCAACCAACTGTTTATTAAAATCATTCAACGTAAACCAGCTTTGGGTTTGGATAAATCAAGAACATCGTTAACTATAACCCTATAGCCAAGCAAATTAAGACAGCTACTACTAATCTTTTTCATATAATCCCTGTGTCAGTTAATATTGCTTTAAGCAATGTCAATATTTAAAATCCGCTGATGCCATTTATTGGCGTATAAATCTCATATTACCTTGTTGCTAATAACAAGCACTTTATTAGTGATAAAATTAAATAAAATAATATTTTTTAGAGTAATTTAAAGTAATAAAACCTAAGTCAGGAAGATAAAGCCTACTATTTGCAGATAACAAATATTTAACTTAAAGAATAAAAATATTGCACATATTACCAGTCAAGCAGCATTCCTACTAGCTAATTAGAAGGGTTATTTGGCTTCATACAGACTCCGTCCCTTCAAGAGATGTTATCTGTATCAACTTGTAGCCAAGCAAATTGACAATTTAATTTCTGAAAATCTTTAGCTTTAATAGTAGGTAACAGCACCAATTATTGTTCCTTGTTACCTCATATGGTCAGGGCATACATAGACTATTTCTGTTGGCTATTTCATAGCCTTAAAGAGCTATTCAAGATTATTGGTAAGCCTACCCAGTGTTTTGGTATGTACACCCAGTGTTTTGGTAAGTCCACTAACTGTTTTAGTAGGTACGCCAACTGTTTTTTTGTAAGCCTTTACATATACTGCCCGCTCTTTATCATTGCCAAAAAGAAACAAAAATAGCTTGCTGTTAATGTTGGCAATAATTTTAATGACAACGAATAAAAAGAAGCGTAGCTTAAGCACCAGACAAGAAGCCCAGCCAGACCCGCTACCGCTATTTATAGTAATAGCAAAAGCCCTATAACTAGCGACCACCCAGTTAATAATGCCTGCCTTTTGCTAAAACAACCGATTATCGCTAATCAATTCGGCCGGAGACTGCCTTTTACCATGACTACTAATAGTTTTTTCCCCACGACTGAAGCCGGGCAAGTTGTCTGGCTTTCTCACTATGCTTTAAAACTCCCTATCGATGGCCCGGTCTGTGGTATTGATGCCAAGGAAATAGCCGCTACCCTGACGGATTGTCTTTATTATGTCTGGCTATTGCAACACTGGTATCCTGCCGTGCATCGCGATGCCAAGGAGGCAACCGCCTATAAGGTGCTGATGACAAGTGGTAGTGGCAAGTCCCCTATCAGCTATCCGCAACCTTCTGTTTTTCCTGATCCACCCCCTGCGCCTGCGCCCGGCATCCAAAAACGTTTATTTAGCCAAATTGCCCGTATCAAAGCCAGCCTCAATTACCATGAGGCTATCGGCCATGATCTGGGTATTATTGCTACCGCCAATACTACTGAACATCTGGTTCCTGAAGCGTCTCTTTCGGTAGAGCTTGGACCTGCCGGTAGCCGGGTACGGATTGATTTTAAAAAATATGGCCACGATGGCATCTGGATTGAAAGCCGCATTAATGGTGGCGATTGGAGTTTTCTGGCTATTGATACCGTAAAACCCTATCTGGATGAACGACCCTTTGAACCCGGCAATACCCATGAAACCCGTGAATATCGACTGCGGTGGTGGGATAAAAGCGAGCCTCATGGTGAGTGGAGTGCCGTACAAAGGGCAGTTTTGGGTATTTGACAATAGCCTTTTACAAACCCCGGATTTTGGCCATTAAGCCATCTGTTATCTAACAAATCCAACCAGGTATTTATGAAAATATTAAACTGTATCAATCGCCTACAGGCACTTTATATTAAGTCAAAACCGGCGGATGAGGTATTCAACAGCTTATTAACGGATATTCTCAATTTGACTAATAGCCAGTTTGGTTTTATTAATGAATTAAAATATGATGAAACTGGAGGCCAATACCTGCAAGCCTTGGCGATGACCAATATTACCTGGGATGATGCCAGTCGGCGTTTTTGGGAGGATAATTACTCCAGCGGCTTAAAATTTTATGCGACCGACTCCCTCTATTTCGCGACTGTTATTACCAATGCCCCTGTTATTGCCAACGATCCGGCTCATGATAGCCATAGTTGCGGACGGATGCCACCCGGTCATCCTGCGCTGGATTGCTTTCTGGGTTTATGCCTTTATTGTGAAGATGAAATTATTGGCTGTCTGGGTATGGCTAATCGCCCCGATGGCTATGATGAAGCACTGGTTAAGAACCTGCAACCGGTACTGGCTGCCTGTGCCCAAATAGTTGAGGGTTATCGTAGTGAAATGCGCCAGTTGGCCGCCGAAGCAAAGCTTCAGGAGAAATCTGTACTACTGGAAAATATGATTAATTCTTCGGCCGATTATATTTTAGCCAAAGATGCTAATTTAAATACCATTCTTTGCAATGAGACTTTTGCGCAAGCCATTGGTAAAAAACCGACTGACCTGTATGGTAAAACGGACCAAGAAAATGGCTTGGCCCGTTATAAGCAAAGCGATGAGCATAGCGACCTGGCCGTGCTGTCCGGTAAAATCATGCATAACACCAATCATATTTATCACAGCGATGGCAGCTTGCGTATTTTTGATTCCGTTAAAGTGCCATTACGCTCTGCTGACGATAAAATTATTGGTTTACTTGAAGTCAACAGGGATATCACCGAAAAAAAAGCACTGGAGGAAAAACTTCAACTGGCCGCCAGTGTGTTTACCAATACCCTGGAAGGCATTATGATTCTCTCTTCTGACGGTACTATCCTGGATATTAACAAAGCCTTTAGTCGTATTACCGGCTATGAACTTGACGATATTGTGGGTAAAAACATGCGTATCTTAAACGCCGGCCTTCAGGATAATAATTTCTTTGAAACAGTCTGGTACAACCTTAATACCAAAGGCCATTGGTATGGCGAAGTATGGAACCGGCGTAAAAATGGTGAAGTTTATGCCGTGATGCAAAGTATTAATACCGTCAGCGATGAACATCAAACCTCCGCCCGGAAATATGTATCCCTGTTATCTGATATCACCATGATCAAAGAACATGAAAATGAGCTGGAGCATATCGCCCATTATGATGCCCTAACCAGTCTGCCTAATCGTTTATTATTGGCAGATCGCCTGTATCAGGGCATAGCGCAAAGCCGAAGACGAGGCGAACAGTTGGCAGTTATCTATATTGACCTCGATGGTTTTAAGTCGATTAATGACAATTATGGCCATGAAGCGGGTGATCAATTATTGATTGCCGCAGCGCAGCGTATGAAACAGGCTCTGCGTGATGGCGATACCCTGGCTCGAATCGGCGGCGATGAGTTTGTCGCCATTTTGCTTGATATTGGTACTATTGAAGCCAGCGTGCCGATACTCAGCCGCATACTGATGGCAGCCTCCCGGCCGGTACATTTCAACCAGTATACTCTGCAGGTTTCAGCCAGTTTGGGGGTCACGTTTTATGCCTCGACAGATAATACCAATATCGATCAACTGCTACATCAAGCCGATCTGGCGATGTATCAGGCCAAGCTGGCAGGCAAGAATAATTACCATTTTTTTGATGTTGTCCAGGATAGTCATATCCGTGGTCACCATGAAAGTCTGGAGCGTATACGCCAGGCACTGATCGCGCATGAATTTGTGCTGTATTATCAGCCCAAAGTTAATATGCAGACAGCGGCAATTATCGGCGTTGAGGCCTTGATTCGCTGGCAACACCCCAGCAAAGGCTTACTGCCGCCAAATATTTTTATGCCGATTATTGCAGATAATCCTTTGGCAATAGACCTTGGCGAGTGGGTTATTGATACGGTTCTGACCCAAATGGAACGCTGGACTGCCGCCGGATTGACCATCCCGGTGAGTATTAATATCGATGCCCGTCAGTTACAACACAGCGGATTTCTAGAGAGTTTACGGACTTTTCTTGCCGCTCATCCGACCGTTAATCCGGCCTCTTTGGAGCTGGAAGTATTGGAAATCAGTGCCATGGAAGATTTGAGCAAGGTATCCAAAGTGCTTGAAATCAGCAAAGAAATGGGCTTTAAATTTGCCCTGGATAACTTTGGCACCGGCTATTCTTCATTGACTTATCTAAAGCGCCTGCCGGTGACCATACTCAAGATAGATCAAAGCTTTGTGCGTGACATTATTAAAGATCCCAATGATCAGGCCATTGTTAAAGGTTTACTGGGGCTGGCACCGGCCTTTGATCTTAAGGTTATCGCTGTCGGTGTTGAAACCATTGAACATGGCACGCTACTCAGACAACTGGGTTGTGATCTTGCGCAAGGTTATGGTATTGCCCTGCCCATGCCGGCCAATGAGCTGCCTGATTGGTGTCTTAGCTGGAAACCTGATCCCGTCTGGGCTAATATCCCGTCAATCAATGCAACAAGACCTAATTAAATATGACAAGATTGTAACTGTCAGTATCTATGCCGGGTTACGGCTAGCGCCTAACCCGACCTACTACTATGCTTAAAAGGATGGTATCTGTCAGGCAAAAAAAAGGGCCTTGCGGCCCTTTTTCTGTACTACGAACAGCTTTGTATTACAATGCTGCTGCGTCTTCTTTATCAACTTCTTTAATACTTAATCTGACTCTACCTTGGCGGTCAATTTCAAGTACTTTAACTCTGACTACATCGCCTTCATTTAAACGGTCGCTGACTTTATCAACATGCTCGTCTGAAATTTGTGAGATATGCACCAGACCATCTTTACCAGGAAGAATGGTAACGAAAGCGCCAAAGTCCATTAGTCTGGCAACTTTACCTTCGTAAATTTTGCCGACTTCAACTTCTGCAGTAATTTCTTCGATAAGACGGCGGGCTTCTTCACCTGCGGCTTTATCAACAGAAGCGACTTTAACTACACCGTCATCGGTTAAATCAATACTGGCACCGGTTTGTTCGGTAATGCTGCGAATGGTTGCGCCGCCTTTACCGATAACTTCACGAATTTTGCTCGGATCAATTTTAAACGTGATGATGCGTGGCGCAAAATCAGACATTTCATCGCGTGTGCTTGATAATGCCTTGTTCATTTCTTCCAGAATATGCAAACGACCTTGTTTTGCCTGTTCCAGTGCCGCTTTCATAATTTCTGCAGTGATGCCATCAATTTTGATGTCCATTTGCAGAGCGGTAATGCCTTCTACGGAACCTGCAACTTTAAAGTCCATATCGCCAAGATGATCTTCATCACCCATGATGTCAGATAAAACTGCAAAGCTGTCGCCTTCTTTAATCAAGCCCATTGCGATACCGGCAACAGGTGATTTAATTGGCACACCGGCATCCATCAACGCCAAACTGCTACCGCAAACGGAAGCCATTGAGCTTGAACCGTTGGATTCAGTAATTTCAGAAACCACACGAATGGTATAAGGAAATTCATCCATATTAGGTAACACGGCAGCAACGCCACGTTTTGCCAAGCGGCCATGACCAATTTCACGACGTTTTGGTGAACCGACAAAACCGGTTTCACCCACACTATACGGAGGGAAATTGTAATGCAACATGAACGGTTCTTTATATTCACCGGCCAAAGCATCAATGATTTGTGCATCACGGGCAGTACCCAAGGTTGCCACAACCAGGGCTTGTGTTTCACCACGGGTAAACAAGGCAGAACCATGGGTTCTTGGCAAGACACCGGTTCTGATGGAAATTGGTCTGATCTTGTCTAAAGCCCTGCCATCAATACGCTTGCCATCAATTAGAATGGCGTTACGAACAATGCGGTATTCCAGATGTTCGATGATGCCTCGGATATCTTTTTCGGCATAGTCAGCGTTGGCGGTCAATTTTTCAACAACGGCATTTCTGAGCGCTTTTAACTGTTCTTGTCTGACCAGTTTTTCAGCTACTTGATAAGCGGCTTTAATGCCGGCTTCAATTTCTTCGGTAACTAATCTGACCAATTCAGCATTCGCTTCAGGAGCGACCCATTCAACGACACCCGTACCTGCAGCTAGTGCAAATTCATTAATGGCATTAATGGCTATTTGCATTTGTTGGTGACCAAATAAAACCGCACCCAACATAATTTCTTCAGATAAACCGGTGGCTTCAGATTCAACCATTAATACTGCATGAGCAGTACCGGCGACAACCAGGGTTAATGCAGAATCTTTTAACGCGGCAGGTGATGGGTTTATTAAATAAACGCCGTCTTTATAACCTACGCAAGCAGCTCCAATGGGGCCGTTAAAAGGTAAGCCTGATACTGCCAAAGCAGCAGAAGCACCCAAAAGCGCAGGAATTTCAGGATCAACGTCTGGATTTAACGAGATTACTGTAGCAATAATCTGAACTTCGTTGGTATAACCTTCAGGAAAGAGCGGACGAATAGGCCGATCAATTAGTCTGGAGGTTAAGGTTTCTTTTTCGCTGGGACGTCCTTCTCTCTTAAAAAAGCCGCCGGGAATTTTACCCGCTGCGTAGGCTTTTTCTTGATAATTAACCGTTAACGGGAAAAAATCTCCACCATTGGCTTCTTTTTTACCAACGACAGTGACTAGCAGTGATGTACCATCGACATCGATTATGACAGCACCGTCTGCTTGACGTGCGATTTCACCAGTTTCTAGCGTAACGAGCTTATCGCCATACTGAAATTCTTTCCTGATAGGATTCACTATAGGTTCCTTTGTGTGGATATTATGTACAGAGACCTTGCAGGGCAAGGTCTCGTATGTGCTGCTTCTTAACGACGTTTATTAAATAAAATCGCAAGCCGTTTACAGCAATTGAATCAGGCTGTTTTTACTTACGTAAACCCAAGCGCTCAATCAATGAACGATACCGACCGCTGTCTTTATTTTTTAAATAATCCAACAATTTACGACGCTGATTAACCATACGCAACAAACCGCGACGTGAATGGTTATCTTTTTTATGAGCGGCAAAATGCGGTGTTAAATGAAGAATGTGCGCTGTCAATAAGGCAACTTGTACTTCAGGTGAGCCAGTATCGGTTTCTGATTGACGGTAGGCTTCAACAACGACTTTTTTTTGTTCTGCAGTAAATGGCATTTATAATCCCCTAAGATTAAAATTAAAAAATAAAACCGTCTGATAACGGTCTTTAGTACATTGACTTCCACGATAGGGTGTAGAAATCAATATTTATTACAGTAACGTGATTTATCCCGTTACTGTTGATTGTTTATATTAAACAATTTTTTCGGTGTTATTTTACCATCCAATAGCATTTCTCCCAAGCCTAAAAAAACATCCCTGTGATACAGCCTTAACAGCCCTTCCCCACCTTCCAAAGCAAAAGCCAGGTCTGGAGCCAAATGGATTGCTTGTCCATATTTTATGGAAATGGCTTGTGCCTCCGATAACTGTACGCTACGCAAGGCTTCCAAAGGTTTGTCAACAGGCATAAGCGCTTGAAACAAATCTTGCTCGGTTAGCGCCCTTAACTGCTCAATAGTCATGGCATCTTTAATACTAAACTGACCTGCTTCCAACCGACGTAATTGGGTTACCGTACCACCGCAGCCCAGAACATGACCGATATCTTCAGCCAGTGATCTGATATAAGTACCTTTGGAACAGAATACTTCCAACCGTAATTGATCGGGTTTGCTGATCTCGGCATCGGAATAGGGCAACAACTTTAATTCGAAGATGTTAATACGTCGAGCTTTACGCTCAATGGTTTTACCTTCGCGTGCCAATTCATAGAGTTTTCTGCCGTTATGTTTTAACGCAGAATACATGGGGGGAACCTGATCGATTGCACCGGTAAACTGCTGCAGGCAGACTTGTATTTGTTCAATCGATAAATCGGGAACCGGTTTGGTCTCGATAACAGTGCCTTCTGCATCACCGGTATCAGTCATGACACCGAGCTGCACAAGTACCTGATAACGTTTATTGTCATCCAGCATTAATGCCGATACTTTAGTGGCTTCGCCAAAACAAAGCGGCAACAAGCCGGTTGCCAAAGGATCAAGGCTACCGGTATGTCCTGCTTTATTGGCATTAAATAAATGCCTGACTTCCTGCAACGCCTTATTTGATGAAACGCCCAGACGCTTATCCAACAGCAATATGCCGTGAATATTAAGTCCGGACTTGCGTTTACTCATGTATCGGAAATATCCGAATCATGCTTGTCCTGAGCGTCGTCTTCGGGCTTGTCCTTAACGTCGCCGATGGGCTTAATCACATCACTTAATAACTCGGCCACCCGCATACCGGTATCAAAGGAGTCATCATAATGAAAGCGCAGTTCAGAAATATGCCTTAAGCGCATTCTTTTTGCCAACTGATGCCGGATAACCGGTGACATCTCATTTAACAATTTAACGTTCGCGCGCTTACCTTGCTCATCAACATTTAACACGGTGACATAAACTTTAGCAACGGCCAGATCTTTAGTTACTACAACTTCATTGATAGTAACAAAACCCAACCTCGAATCATCGATATCACGCAACAAGATTAAGGAAAGCTCTTTTTGCATCTGTGATGAAACACGGGCATTACGACCAAATTCTTTTGCCATAAGCTTACAGTTCCCGCTTGATTTCTATGCGTTCAAATACTTCGATCTGATCGCCAGGCTGAACATCGTTGTAATTTTTTACGCCGATACCACATTCCATGCCCATTTTAACTTCGGCGGCATCATCTTTGAAGCGACGTAACGATTCCAACTGGCCTTCATAAATAACGACATTGTCTCGCAATACACGAATGGGCAGGCTTCTTTTAACAAAACCATCAATGACCATACAACCGGCAATAGCACCAAACTTTGGTGACCGGAATACGTCGCGAACTTCAGCGAGACCGACAATTTGTTCCTTGATTTCAGGCGCCAACATACCGCTAATCGCTTTCTTGACTTCATCAATCGCATCATAAATAACACTGTAATAATGCAGGTCAATATTTTTTTCTTCAATCAGCTTTCTGGCTGTCGTATCGGCTCTAACATTAAAGCCCATTAAGATCGCACCCGAAGCCAATGCCAGATTGGCATCACCTTCATTAATACCGCCAACACCGCCAAAAACAATCTTGACTTCTACTTCTTCGTTGGATAAGGAAACCAGTGATCCACGTAATGCTTCCAAACTGCCTTGCACATCTGTTTTGATAACCAGATTTACACTGGCAATCTCACCGGTTGCCATTCTGGAGAATACTTCATCCAGCTTGGAAGCCCGTTGTGCAGCATGTTTAGTGAATTTTTTGCGGTCTTCACGATGTTTTGCCAAGTCTTTGGCAATACGTTCGTTTTGAACCACCAGAAACTCGTCACCGGCATTGGGTGTACCCGACAAGCCAAGAATTTCAACCGGAGAACAAGGACCGGCTTCTTTAATGGCTTTTCCATTTTCGTTAAACATGGCGCGAACCCGGCCATATTCTTGACCGCAAAGTACCATTTGGCCACTTTCCAAGGTACCTTTTTGAATCATTATTGTCGCAACAGCACCACGACCTTTATCCAGTCTTGACTCAATCACAAGACCTGATGCAGCGCCTTCAACCGGTGCTTTCAACTCTAAAATTTCGGTCTGAACAATTAAAGCTTCAATTAAATCATCAATGCCTTCACCGGTCTTGGCAGAAATTTTAAGAAACTGGACATCGCCGCCCCATTCTTCTGCAAGCACATTAAGAACCGATAGTTCTTGCATGACTTTTTCAGGATTTGCATCCGGTTTATCGATTTTATTGATGGCTACGATAATTGGCACATTAGCAGCTCTTGCATGCTCAACGGCTTCTTTCGTTTGTGGCATCACACCATCATCGGCAGCAACAACAATAATGACTACGTCAGTAATGTCCGCGCCTCTGGCTCTC
Source organism: Methylobacter sp. S3L5C (assembly GCF_022788635.1). Taxonomy (NCBI): domain Bacteria; kingdom Pseudomonadati; phylum Pseudomonadota; class Gammaproteobacteria; order Methylococcales; family Methylococcaceae; genus Methylobacter; species Methylobacter sp. S3L5C. The sequence continues at coordinate 4,154,929 of NZ_CP076024.1, forward strand.
ATGGCAGTAAAGGCAGCATGTCCGGGTGTATCCAAAAAGGTTACCGAACCATGATCTGTTTTAACTTGATAAGCACCGATATGCTGGGTAATACCACCCGCCTCACCGGCAGCAACACGGGTTTTGCGAATATAATCAAGCAACGATGTTTTACCATGATCGACGTGACCCATAATGGTAACAATAGGTGCGCGTGGCAGTTCAACACGAGTATCTTCTACCTGCGCTTCAGCCAGCATTTCTTGCTCAAGGTCATCATCACTCTGCATAATCGCTTTATGACCCATTTCCTCAACCAAAATGACCGCTGTTTCCTGGTCAATGCTTTGATTGATAGTTGCCATAATGCCCAGCTTCATCAAATGCTTGATGACCATCGCCGCTTTGACACTCATTTTCTGGGCAAGATCGGACACAATAATCATTTCTGGTATGGTGACGTCTTTGACTATCGGTGCAACCGGCATCTCAAACTGATGTTTACCATCATTTTGTACAGCAACACGTTGTGGTTGCTTGCCTTTTTTCTTGCCTCTTTTAGCATCTTTACCGGATGGACGAGCATTGCCGCCGCCTTCTTCCTGCTTTTTTCTGTGCAGTGTTTCCTGCTTGGCCGCCGCTTGCTGTCTTACTTTATCAGCATTTCTCTTGATGGATTCCTCAAGTCGACGCTCTTTTTCCTGCAGCTTTTTCTTGGCCTCATCCGCTTCATTGGTTTTGATCGATTTTTCCTGCTTGATTTTCTTTTCTTCCTTTATTTTTAAAGCTTCAAATTTAGCTTCAGATTCAAGTGATTCAATGGGCTCAACAGGCTCAACTTCAACCTCTTGTACAGTGACAGCCTGAACTTCCGGTTCAATTTTGACGGGCTCAACTTCAATCGCTTCTTCTATTGGAGCAATTTTTACTACAACAACGGGTGCTTCAACAACAGGCAATTTTTCAGCAGGCGTTAAAACAACTTCTGCTATTTTTACCGGCTCAACCAAAACAGGCTTTACCAATTCTTCTTTGTTACTTAAATCAGGATCGCTTACTTCACTACGTTTTATATATGTTTTCTTTTTACGAACTTCAACGCTAATGGTTTTCGTAGAACTACCAGGCGCGCTAGCCTGTTTGATTTCAGTTACTTTTCTGCGTTCCAAAGTGACACGTCGGGGGGAATTACTGACTTCGCCCTCAGCCTTACCATGCCGCTTACGCAAATGCGCAAGCAACTGCATTTTTTCATCTTCATTAATAACATCATCAGGAGCTCTGGCAGATAAACCCGCTTCTTTTAGTTGCTCTAATAATCGTTCCAGAGGTATTTTTACTATCTCTGCTAATTGCTGTACTGTTTTATCGCTCATCTTTAACCCCTTACTTACTCGCTATGTGCCTTAAGCAAACCAAGGCTCACGCGCCTTCATAATTAATTTTGCCGCCCGCTCTTCGTTCATGCCTGAAAAACCCAGCAAATCATCAACTGCTTGTTCTGCTAAATCATCCATTGTGATAATACCCTGACTTGCCAGGTCATGGGCCAGATCAGCATCCATACCGTCCATTTCCAGCAAGTCTTGTGCCGGCTTTGCTGTTTCTATTTTTTCTTCCATGGCAATGGCACTAATCAATAAGGCATCTTTTGCCCGACTTCTTAATTCATTGACCAAATCTTCATCAAAGCCTTCAATTTCAAGCATTTCACTGACAGGAACATAGGCAATTTCTTCGACGCTAATAAAACCTTCTTCAGCCAAAATCAACGCGATATCTTCATCGACATCTAATTGATCTATAAACAATTGCTTTATCTTGCCAACTTCCGCTTCAGCATTTTGATCTGCTTTGGAGGCATCAATAACATTTAATTCCCAACCGGTTAACTGGCTTGCCAGACGTACATTTTGACCACCCCGACCGATAGCCTGCGACAGGTTATCTGAACTGACGGCAAGATCCATACTGTGTTTGTCTTCATCCACAACAATGGACTGAATTTCAGCCGGTGACATGGCATTAATGACAAACTGAGCCTCACTGGGATTCCAAAGAATAATGTCGACGCGCTCGCCAGCCAGCTCATTGGTCACTGATTGCACTCTGGAACCGCGCATGCCTACACAAGCACCCACCGGATCAAGACGGGGATCATTACTTTTGACTGCCAACTTGGCTCTGGAGCCTGGATCACGCGCCGCACCAATTACTGAGATTAAACCCTCACCGACTTCGGGTACTTCCAGACGAAATAAAGCAATTAATAATTCAGGTGCCGTACGGCTAACAAATAATTGTGGACCACGGGGTTCTGACCTGACATCTTTTAAATAGCCCCGAATTCTGTCACCAATACGAATGGCTTCGCGTGGAATCATATCTTCTTTGGCGATATAGGCTTCTACATGGCCACCCAAGTCCAGATAAACACTGCCTTTTTCAATACGTTTGACAATCCCGGTAATCAGCTCACCGACACGGCTGTTATAGGCTTCAACAATTTTTCTGCGTTCAGCTTCCCGAACTTTGTGGATAATAACCTGCTTGGCAGTTTGCGCAGCGATACGTCCGAAATCAACAGATTCAATTTCTTCTTCTACCACATCACCAATTTGGATTTCCGGATTATCCAGCAGGGCAACCTCTAATAACACCTGAGTGGTTGGAAATTCAACATCACCAGCACAAGACAGATTAGTATCAACGACATCCCATTGTCGATAAGTGAGGTAGCCTCCGGTCTTTCTGTCAATGACAACACGCGCTTTGATGGGATTGGTGTGACGCTTTACCGTAGCAGCTTCCAGTGCTGACTCTATTGCCTGGAAAACGATTTCCTTTTCAATCTCTCTTTCATTAGAAAAAACCTCAACTACTAACAAGATTTCTTTATTTGCCACTGCGGCCTCCTTTTTCAATTAAATATTCAGGCACCAAACGCGCTTTACTCATCGCATCAAAAGGCACCTCATAAATCTGTTCGCCTTCCTGAAGCGTAATAATATCATCTTCAACTTTTTTTATCAGGGCGGTAATTTTTCTTCGGCCACCTATTGCTTTAAATAGATTAACCAATACCATACTGCCGATAAATTGTTCAAACTGACTTATCTTAAAAAACGGTCTGTCTCCACCCGGAGAAGATACTTCTAACTGATAGTTGCCTTGTATGGGATCTTCCACATCCAAAACACCACTAATTTGGTGACTGACTTTAGTGCAGTCTTCAACCAAAATACCATTTTCACTATCAATATAAATTCTTAACAAGCCATGCTGTGGATGCGGGTTATAGTCAATACCAACACACTCATAACCCAAGCCTTCAACAATTGGCTCGATTAAGTTGACCAAATGCTCAGGAGCCTGTTTCATGGTTTTCTCACTTATTTTCGAACAAAAAAAAAGAGCCAAAGGCTCTTCCATAAACAATCTAATTTTAAGCTTCCCAAAACCGAAGCCCAGAAAATAAAAAACCCCAAAATGGGGTTCTAAAATATGGTAGCGGGGGCAGGATTTGAACCTACGACCTTCGGGTTATGAGCCCGACGAGCTACCAAGCTGCTCCACCCCGCGATTGATTTAGCTATTATAAGCATTTATCAGAATTTGGCAAGTGTTTTATAACTTTATTTTTTAAACGGTTAAAAACAAAGCCCGCATCAACCTTTAATAAAAGCAAGTAAACAGCTTACAACCCTGCATCAACAAGACTTAAGGGATGACTGAAAAAATAAAGAATGGTTTTTTAAATAGTGATCACACCTTATTAATATAGGTGCCAAATTAAACCTGACACACACTATCAATATTAAGCTTTATTAAAATGATAAACACCGATTAAGAAATCGAGATCCGGATTTTTACGCAACAACCCGGCATGCCAATGCAAACGCTGGGGATAATACCAGCCATCAGCATCTATAAATGGTGGTTTGGCAATTTGGGGACTTAGCGCCGGAATTCTTGACTCGAATTAGAGCCGTTCTTAACTAAAAAAAAGGGGTTATTGATTTTCAGATAAATGATTTCGATACTAACAGAAATTATTTCTTCGAGAGATTATGGGTAATGAGGCACCTTAAATGAAAAGGGTTTTAGCTGTGATCAACGCATCTAAAACCCTTTTACAGAAAACAATCAAACATCACCGACACAAAAACAGGCGCTCAAAAAGCAGTTGTTGTTATGTCAAAGAAATGGTTTCTGCACGATTGACTATCTCAAGAGAAACCTTTCCTTCTTGAGCCAGCCAACCGATACCACGTTGAATATTTTTTTCATCTATTTTAGTTTCCCTGGTTAACTTGGCTATAGTGGTCGCGCCATTTTTATCCAGATACTTCCAGATTTCACCTGCTGTATTGCCTACTATGTCTGACATATTACTATCACCTTAGAGTCATTAATTAAGTCACAATCGATATTACCCTAAATAAAATCAGGAATAAATAGTTTATTTTATCTCCCACAGGATATTGAGTAGCAGCTCTATCAACTCTATCCTCTAATAGATACTCTGCCGCAATTAGTATAGCTATTCAGGCCGACTTTGTCTTTGCAGATATAAATAAATTAGCTATGAAACCTCAATTGCATCAATATCACAGAGAATTTAAGCAAAAGACTTTGCCGCCCAAAATATTGCCAAAGGTTCGCGCTATTTAATAACGCACTTATCAAATACCCTTCTATTTGTGAAATTTCCCAGTCAAGGTATTTTCCATTCCCTGACACTCCTCCCAAGCGTAAATTCTGAAAAACCAATGACTCTATTAATATACGAAATTTTTTCGTGTCTTTGGTACTTTTCGTGGATAAACTGACGTTTTTAGATTTAATCATGCTGCACTATAAAAACCTATCCCGATGAAAGAGCAAGAAGGTGTCATAAAATATCAATTGCAGCATATGCAAAAGCCTATCAAGGAAACTTTTTCATTTAATGAAATTAATGCCTGGCGCACTATTATTTTTCGTCTTGGCCTTATTGGACAGGATCCTGATCGCTATAACAATCTTGGTTTTGGCAATATCAGTCAACGACTTTACCCCCTAAGTAGTCAGTTTATTATTAGCGGCACGCAAACAGGATCTATTGAACAGTTAAATCCGGAACATTATTGCCTGGTTATCAACGCAGATCCCCGAAAAAACCGGCTTTCATCATGCGGACTGAAGAAACCTTCATCTGAAGCACTGACTCATGCAAGCATTTATGCCCAAGACAATACCATACAGGCCGTTATTCATGTGCATAGCCCTGAATTATGGAGCTGTACTGCCGCGCTTAAGCTAACCCATATCCCCACAGACATTCCTTATGGCACGGTTGCAATGGCTACCGCCGTTGAGCAGCTATTTCAAACTGGTCAGTTACAACAAACACCCCTATTTACCATGTTGGGACATAAAGATGGAGTCGTTGCTTTTGGCAAAAACATGCAAGAAGCAGCATGGATATTGATAAAGTATTTATCATTGGCTATCAGTACGGCAAAGCAATAGCCTAAATAAAGACACTCATCATAATCGATTATTGGTAAAAACCTTATGGTCTTCGTGGTAAACAAAAAATATTAAATAGTCCGTTAGCCGTATTTTACGTTTAGTCTGTTTAATTTTAAAAAAACATCTCCGGGCAAGCAGAAGTTACTCTATAAGTTACCGTTTAGTATATTTATTGACTACCAAATACGACATTGAGAAAACATTGATTTTGTGTTGTAATGCCAACGTTTTACGTCTTAATGCGCCCCTTGTTTTCAAGTGTTTGATATAAGGGGCTCGGTTCGCCGCAACTTGTTTGGAGAGTAGGCTTATTATCTATGCGATTTACTATTAAAAACGGTTTAAACCTACCCATAACGGGAGGTCCTAAACAAATTATTGAGGATGGCAATAAGGTTAATTCCGTTGCCATTCTGGGGATTGATTATGTAGGCATGAAACCTACCATGATGGTTAGCGAGGGGGATACGGTCAAATTGGGTCAGGTACTTTTCACTGACAAGAAAAATCCTGGGTGCGTATTTACGTCACCGGGTGCAGGTGTCGTTAAAGCGATTAACCGTGGTGCCAAACGGGTATTACAATCAGTCGTTATTGACTTACAAGGCTCGGCAGAAGTATCGTTCAGCCAGTACAGCGAATCCGAACTTAACGATTTAACAGCAGAACAAGTTAAAGAGAATCTGTTGGCATCAGGCTTGTGGGCTACCATACGAGTGCGTCCTTATGGTAAAACGCCTGCTATAGATAGCAAGCCCAGCTCCATTTTTGTTACGGCTATAGATACCCGACCTTTAGCAGCAGATCCTGCCGTTATTATTAAGGAACGCAGTAATGATTTCGTTAATGGTTTAGCGGTAATTGCCAAACTGACAACCGGTAAAACTTACGTTTGCAAAGCGTCAGATGCTGATATAGTAATTGGTAGCGCTGCAACTGTTGCTGAATTTTCAGGTCCGCATCCTGCCGGTTTACCCAGTACCCATATTCATTTTATTGATGCAGTTAATATCAATAAATCTGTCTGGCATCTGGATTATCAGGCAGTAATGGCAATAGGTGCATTATTTACTACCGGTAAATTGAATGTCGAAAGAGTCGTTTCGTTAGCGGGCCCTACTGTAAAAAACCCAAGATTAATCCGCACTCGCGTTGGTGCCAACACCAATGATTTGGTTGCAGGTGAGCTTTTGGATGACGTTGAGAGTCGGGTTATTTCCGGTTCCGTTTTATACGGTCATACTGCCAGCGATTGGGCTGCCTATTTAGGCTGTTACAGTAACCAGTTGTCGGTATTGCAAGAAGGCCGCGCCCGAGAATTGTTTGGCTGGATTGTTGCCGGTAAAGACAAATACTCGGCACTGAATGTTTATACATCCAGTGTTGATCGTAAAAACAACCGTCTTTTTCCATTAACTACCGATAAAAACGGCAGTAACAGAGCCATTGTTCCAATTGGCGTTTATGAAACTGTCATGCCTATGGACATTTTGGCAACACCATTGTTAAAAGCGTTAGTAGTTGGTGATTCAGATCAGGCGCAATTATTGGGTTGCTTGGAACTTGATGAAGAAGATGTCTCCTTATTTACGTTTGTGGATCCAGGTAAACATGACTTCGGTCCTGTACTGAGAGCGAATTTAACTAAAATCGAGAAGGAAGGATAATGTCGGCTAGAGAAATTTTAGATAGCATAGAGCCGCATTTTACAAAAGGTGGTCGATTAGAAAAGTATTACGGTCTCTATGAGATGGTCGATACCTTTATATATACGCCCGCTGATGTAACACGCGGCACTACCCATGTTCGTGACGGTAATGACCTGAAGCGAACCATGACTTTTGTGGTTATAGCAACGCTGTTTTGTGTATTGATGGCGATGTATAACACCGGATATCAAGCCAATTTGGCAATGGAATCCATGGGTCTGGAAAAAATTGATAACTGGCGCAGTGTCCCGATGATGTTATTCGGATATAGCACTATGAATCCGTTTTCTAACCTGGCTCATGGCGCCTTATACTTTTTACCTATTTATATCACCACGTTGGCTATCGGCGGTATTTGGGAAGTATTATTTGCTACCGTTCGTGGCCATGAAGTCAATGAAGGCTTTTTGGTTTCATCCATGTTATACGCTTTGATTATGCCGCCTGATATGCCTCTATGGCAGGTAGCGCTGGGTATTTCATTCGGCATCGTGATTGGTAAGGAAGTTTTTGGCGGTACCGGCAAAAACTTTTTAAATCCTGCGCTGACCGGACGGGCATTTTTATACTTTGCTTACCCCGCCTCAATGACTGGTGATTCTGTATGGATCGCAGTTGATGGCTATACCCGGGCAACGCCTTTAGGTCTGGCGGCAAACGGTGGTCTTGACGCTGTTTACGCAGCTGATTATAGCTGGATGCAAACATTTTTTGGTTTTGAGCCTGGCTGTTTGGGTGAAACATCAACTCTGGCCATTTTAATAGGTGCCGCATTCCTGCTGTATACCCGTGTTGCGTCCTATCGCATTATGGGTGGTGTATTTGCCGGTATGGTCGCTATCGCTACGCTGTTTAACTTTGTTGGCAGCGATACCAACCCCATGTTTGCCCTGCCCTGGTATTGGCATTTAACGATGGGCGGTTTTGCTTTCGGTATGGTTTATATGGCCACTGATCCGGTAAGTGCGGCAATGACTAATAAAGGTCGTTGGATATTTGGCGCATTAGTCGGCGGTATGACCGTGTTAATCAGAGTCGTCAATCCTGCCTTTCCGGAAGGAATTATGCTGGCTATTCTGTTTTCAAACATGTTTGCACCGACGATTGATTACTTCGTCATTCAGGCCAATATTAGAAGAAGGGTGAAACGTCATGCCTAATAATAAAAAGTCTTGTAAACAGATGGAAAAATTGTGTACTGCACTCAATAATAATGAGTACTATCAAAAATTTGATGCTTATAAAAACAAAGTTCTTGCTTTAGGTAACGATAGTCTGGAAAAGACAATTGCAATTGCAGTTGCGTTGTGTCTGGTCTGCGCGGTTCTGGTTTCATTTGCGGCGGTTGCATTAAAACCCCTACAAATAGATAACAAAGCAGCGGATATGAAGCAGAATATTCTTGATGTTGCCGGCTTGCTGGAAGAAGGCGCGGATATAAATTCGGCATTTGCAGAAAAAATTGAAGCAAAAATCGTTGACCTGGAAACAGGCGATTATGTTGAAAATATCGATGTCGCTGAATTTGATCAACGTAAAGCGGCAAAAGATCCTGCTCAAAGCGTTGCCATCCCAAAAGATAAAGATATTGCCCATATCCGGGTAAAATCCAAATATGCCAAAGTTTTTTTGGTTAAAGAAGGCGATGTGACTAAATCCATTATTCTGCCTATGCATGGTTATGGATTATGGTCTACCTTGTATGGTTTCCTTTCTTTGGATCCTGATGGTCAAACCGTACAAAGCATCAACTTTTACGATCAAGCTGAAACTCCAGGATTAGGTGGTGAAGTTGTTAATCCTAACTGGCGTGCATTATGGAAAGGCAAGAAAGTTTATGCTGAAACTGATCAACCGTCATCAGAAAAAGGTTTAATTACTGAAGCTGATATCGGCGAACCTGCCTTAAGTTTAATTAAAGGCGTGGTAGATAAAACCAAACCTGGTTCTCAATATCAGGTAGATGGTCTGGCTGGTGCGACTTTAACCAGTACCGGCGTGACTAATCTGGTTAGATACTGGATGAGTGATGAAGGTTTTGCACCGTATTTGAAAAAAGTAAGAACGGTTAAACAGGTGAAATCATGAGCGCAATTTTAAATGATGAAACAAAAAAAGTATTAACTGCACCACTGGTTAACGATAATCCTATTACTTTGCAGGTTCTGGGTATTTGTTCAGCGTTGGCGGTTACTTCACAAATGTCAACATCGCTGATTATGGCGCTTGCCTTGACTTTGGTAACGGCATTTTCGAGTGCGGCAATTAGTGCGATTAGAAACCATATTCCAAGCAGTATCCGGATTATTGTCCAAATGACCATTATTGCTTCATTGGTTATTGTGGTTGATCAACTATTAAAAGCTTTTGCTTATGATGTCAGCAAACAGTTATCAGTATTTGTTGGTTTGATTATTACCAACTGTATCGTTATGGGACGTGCTGAAGGTTATGCGATGAAAAATCCGCCTTTAGAAAGCTTCATGGATGGTATCGGTAATGGTCTGGGCTATAGTTTGATATTGATTATCGTGGCATTTTTTAGAGAAACTTTGGGCTCAGGTAAATTATTGGGCATAGAAGTCTTCAAGCTGACAAAAGATGGCGGCTGGTACGATCCTAACGGTTTAATGTTATTGCCGCCCAGTGCTTTCTTTATTATTGGTTTGATTATCTGGAGTGTCCGTCAGTGGAAACCCACTCAAGCTGAAAAGGTAGAATTCAAGATTATGGCGATTGCTCATGGTGAAGGAGGACATCACTAATGGAAGCTTATATTAGTTTATTTGTTAAGGCAGTCTTTATTGAAAACCTGGCGCTTTCCTTCTTTTTGGGAATGTGTACGTTTATAGCGGTATCAAAAAAGATTGCTACGGCGATGGGTTTGGGTATTGCCGTTATGGTAGTGCAAGCCATTACGGTACCCGCCAACAATATCGTTTACCATGCCTTGTTGAAAGAAGATGCCCTGTCCTGGATAGGAATAAAAGGCGTTGATTTAAGCTTTTTGGCACTATTAAGCTGTATTGGCATGATCGCTGCCTTGGTACAAATTCTTGAAATGATTTTAGATAAATTCTTTCCAGCTTTGTATCACGCCTTAGGCGTATTTCTACCTTTAATTACAGTAAACTGCGCAATTCTTGGCGGTAGTTTATTTATGATTGAACGGGACTATAATTTCGGCGAAAGCGTTACTTACGGCGTAGGCAGTGGTTTGGGCTGGGCATTGGCTATTACTGTTATGGCGGGTGTACGCGAAAAACTTAAATACAGTGATATTCCAGCCGGACTGCAAGGCCTGGGCATAACTTTTATTACCGCAGGTCTGATGTCGCTTGGCTTCATGGCTTTCTCCGGAATCCAACTTTAAGAAGGTAGCTTATAATGCTGGAAATTCTATTAGGGATCATCATTTTCACGGCTTTTGTTATAGCACTGGTATTTGTAATTATCGGCGCTAAAAGCAAATTGGTCGCGGAAGGAGATGTTGAGATCCTGATCAATAATGAAAAGAAAATTCATGTCCCAGTCGGCTCAAAACTGTTAACTGCTTTGGCAGATAATGGTTTATTTGTTTCGTCAGCCTGTGGTGGTGGCGGTACCTGTGCTCAGTGTAAAGTTGTCGTTCATTCAGGTGGCGGTGAGATTTTACCTACTGAACTGACTCATATTACCAAACGCGAAGCCGCTCATGGCGAACGTCTTTCTTGTCAGGTCTCGGTAAAACATGACATGAGCATAGAAGTTGAAGATGAAGTATTTGGTGTTAAAAAATGGGAATGTACTGTTAAGTCAAATAACAACGTTGCGACTTTTATTAAAGAACTGGTACTTCAATTACCTGAAGGCGAAGAAATCAAATATAAGGCAGGCGGTTATATTCAAATTGAATGTCCTGCGCACATTGCCAAATACAGTGATTTTAACGTTGAAGAAAGATTTCATGAGGATTGGGATAAATTCAAGATATGGCGTTATGTTTCTGAAGTGAAACAACCGGCATTACGCGCCTATTCAATGGCAAGTTATCCTGAAGAAAAAGAAATCATGCTGAACGTTCGTATCGCGACACCACCTCCCGGTGCACCCGATAGCGTACCGCCAGGTATCATGTCATCTTATATCTTTAGTTTAAAACCCGGTGACAAATGTATTATTTCAGGACCTTATGGTGAATTCTATGCCAAAGATACTGAAGCAGAAATGGTCTTTGTTGGTGGCGGTGCCGGTATGGCACCTATGCGCTCACACCTTTTTGATCTGTTACGCAGGCTTAAATCCAAACGTAAAATCACTTTCTGGTACGGCGCACGTAGTAAACGTGAAATGTTCTATGTAGAAGATTTTGACATGCTGGCCAGAGAAAATGATAATTTTGAATGGCATGTTGCGTTATCCGATCCACTGCCAAATGAAGAATGGGATGGTTATAAAGGCTTTATTCATAATATTCTTTATGAAGAATTCATTAAAAACCATCCAGCGCCAGAAGATTGTGAGTTCTATATGTGCGGACCTCCAATCATGAATACATCTGTTATCAATATGTTGATTGATAACGGTGTAGAGCCGGAAAACATTATGTTGGATGACTTTGGTGGTTAAATAATACGCTGTCTTCTCCCTTGAATAATTGTTGTTTTAGGGAGAGCAAAGTATCGATAAAAAAATGGGGATAAGCGAAAGCATTATCCCCATTTTTTTGTCTGCCACAGACTCTCGGAAATTACATGCTCAACTCACGTCGCTGTAAGCTTATACAGATACTATCCCTTCAAAGGCTGTATCTATTGGTATCGAAATTATTTATCTAAGAATCGGTAAAAATAAACCTCGGGAATATGACAGTCCCTGCTCTATCTTTAAAAAAATTTTCCACTACATGTGGCTTTAAAAACATACCAATAATATCTCTTAATCTCTCAAAGAGATGGTATTTGTATAGGCTTAACAAGACGCGTAGTGGAAATTTAATTCCTGAAAATCTATAGCCGTTATAATAGCCAATAAATAAAATTTATTAATAACCCGATTTCCTTAAGTACGAGCATTATTTACCATGAATTTATTAATCAAATACCTTTCGCTTTGTTGGTTCAAAAATAATCCAGCTGATTTATTTCCATCAAAATCGTTTATGTGGAAAACCGTGGTGTTTTATCTTATTTCCGGCATTATTGTTGAAGGTCTTATTGCCGACCCTGCCGATGGCTCACTGGAAGTCTCATTGCGAGCTATCATGGCGCTTTCATCGATAGCCCTGCTGTTATTAATCATCAAAAAACGGCACTATTTTAGCCAACTATTTACGGCTATTTTTATCTGCGAAAATTTTATTATGACTTTGGCCATTGGTGCCGAAGCATTGGATTTTGTCATGGTAATGAACCACAACGAATATCGGGAAATAATATCGATTTCTTTAGCAGTGTTATTGGTCAGCTGGTATATTGCCATTGTCAGTTATATTTTTAGACAACTGTTAGAATTTAAAATGAGTACCAGCATTATTTCCGCCTTTAGCTATTTTATTTTAACTTACGGTATTCCCATGCTGTTCATGGATATATAAATAAAATACTACAGCTTTTACACAATCGGCTTTGGCGAACCCTTAAAAAGATCAGGAGGCATTGGTTTCAAGGCTATTCAGGACAGTCAAGTTATTGAAAGATTTTTTGGTAAATGAATTGCTTATTTGTTGATAATTTTAAAGCAACAAACAGCACCACCTTTTGCCATACACTCTACATGATCAATATTCTTATCCAGTAACGAAGAAATTAATGTTCTATCAAACTCACAAATTTCTTCGTGTTTTTGAGCAAGGTCATGATAAATACAGTTACGGGCTTCAATAGTGGGCTCATTTCTATCGGGGTCGGTAATAATCCTCGCATCAAAACCCAAGCTATCCATCACTTTCAATAATGCCTCAATCCGCTCATTAGTCTGTTTTCCTTCAAATTGAGGCAACAAAGTTTGTGACAGATTACTACCCAACCTATGCAGATAACGCTGAAAAGCTTCAGACCCTATTTCGTTTTTCATATCAGTAAGCATGAGTTCAGAAAACCACGCGTATTGCTTTGGAAAACTGTTAATGCCGGCTTCGGTCAGAATAAAGCTACGTACCGGCCGACCAGCTGTCTTATTGAGCACTCCAGGCTGTATGTAACCGTCTCTTTCCAACACAATAAAATGTTGCTGTACCGCGTTACGGGAAATATCCAATGCAGTAGCAACTTCATCAATACTTAACCCGGCTTTTTTTTCCAACAGCAATTTTAAAATTTGCTGTTGGCGTGGTCTGGCTTTATCCACCATAAAAATCCCTTCTTTTAATTTGCTTTATAACTTAAAGCATAGCAGAAAATGCTGCTTTAAATACTAAAATTTGATATAACATATTTATATTGTATAAGTTAAATCGATTTGTTATTATTTTCCTGTAGTCAATCCAGTTTGGTTACATTTTGGCAAAAAAAATTGAGGCAATAATAATGACTGACACACAAAACCATGAGGAAGCAATAGTGAGTAAAACGCTTTATGACAGACTAGGCGGAGAACCGGCAGTTAATGTAGCCGTGGATATTTTTTATCGCAAGGTTCTTAATGACGACCGTATCAACCGTTTTTTCGACGACGTTGACATGGAAACGCAAGCAGCCAAACAAAAAGCTTTTTTAACCATGGCTTTTGGCGGACCACATAGCTATACCGGCGCAGACATGCGCAAAGGTCATGCGCACCTTGTTAAGATGGGCTTGGATGATAGCCATTTCGATGCCGTTGTAGAACATTTAGGCGCTACATTGGTAGAGTTAAATGCACCTCAAGAACTCATCGCTGAAGTCGTGGTAATTTGTGAAACCACACGCAACGATATATTAGGTAGATAAATACGACAACCCCACTCCATAATATTTTACTTTGACTAATTACCAAAATATTATGGAGTCTGTTTTAAGTACAGGATCATGTACAAATTAACCATTGAAGAAAACTCTTATTCTTGCCAAGCAGATGAAACAGTACTTGATGCTCTGTTACGTAAAGATGTCGCTATTACCTATAGTTGTAAAAAAGGTACCTGCCATAGTTGTATAGTAAGCAGTCCGGATACCACTCCACCGGAAGCAGCTCAGTCCGGGTTAAAAAATACCCTGAAAAAACTCAATTATTTTCTTGCTTGCCAGTGTCATCCGGAACAAGACATGACCATTAAGCTTCCCGATCAAGCGGAATTCTATAGCGAAGGTACAGTTATTGTTACCGAAATGCTTAATAGAAACACCTTGTTACTAAGCCTGACTTTTAACGATACGTTCAAATTTAATGCCGGGCAATTTGTCAATCTGCAGCGGGCAGATGGCTTAACACGCAGTTATTCCATTGCCAACACTCCGCAAAAATCCAATATTCTGGAATTTAATATTCGTCGACTGCCTAATGGCCAGTTTAGTGAATGGCTACATAATGATATCAAGGTTGGAGATACCATCGCTGTATCCGAAGCGAACGGATCTTGTTTTTACCTGCCCGAAAAAAATGATCAAAATATATTGCTGGCAGGAACCGGAACCGGCTTGGCACCACTGGCAGGTATTCTAACTGATGCACTTGCGCAAGGGCATTCGGGTTCCATTTATCTGTTTCATGGCAGTCGTGAAGTTGAAGATCTTTACCGGATTGATGAGATGCAAAAACTTGACGAAGAGCATGAAAATTTTCATTACATCCCTTGCCTGTCGGGCGAAGATAGTCCTGAAGGGTTTAGTCATGGACGAGTCAACGAAGTCGCATTGGCGTCGCTTCCGGATTTAAAAGGTTGGCGGGTATTTCTCTGCGGTAATCCTGACATGGTCAAGCAAATGAAAAAAATGACCTTTCTCAAGGGTGCAGCATCAGCCGATATATACGCAGATGCCTTTTTGGTATCACCAGCCTGATTCAGGCTGTTTTATTGTACGAATCAAGCATTTTTAGCTGTTGATAATAACGGGGTTGTTGGACAGTTCATTGGGATTGTCGGCATCCGCAGGAAAGTGGGTAGTCAGCATTGTCGTAATGTGCTCAATACCTTCAAGTGAGCCGCGCCGGAAATCGCCAACCCGAAAAGCTTCCTGCATGTCGTGTGCCACTGAATCCCACTCTGTCTGATGCACGCGCCTGGCAATACCACGGTCAGCAATGATATGAACTTCCCTGTCAGCCAATAACAAATAAATTAATACACCGCTATTTTCTTCAGTATCCCACACCCGTAAATTTGAAAATATTTCTGTTGCACGCTGACGGGCTGACAGTCCTCGCCACACCCAAGTGGGTGCAAGGGTATTTTCAATGGCAAAACGCAGTTCCCCTCGGTGCTGACACTCGGATTGTTTTACCGCTTTTTCAATATCATTAAGCACTGCCGCAGGAAATGCCAGTCGCCAACGCCATGGCGGCGTAAAGGTATGCAAAAACCAGCGTTTAATCGCTACCATGATCCTGAGGCACCTCCCCCACCAAAATTACCGCCACCGCCGCCACCCCATGATCCACTACTGCCACCACCGAAACCGCCGCCACCTGTCCAGCCACCACCGCCACTATGGCGAACGCCGACAATGAAAAAAACCATTATGCCAATAAGTACTACCGCGAAACTCAAACCCAAAAATAGCGCAGCTAGCGCACCGGTACCCAAGCCGGCAAGTATTCCCGCCATTACTCGCCCCATCATCGCAGACAATATAAACCCTGCTATCAAACCACCCAACAAAATAAACATAAAAGCGCTTTCGTTCAACTTGTCATCCGACTCATCAACAGGGGTGGGCAAAGACTCGCCCTCAATCAGTTGCATTAACTGCGTAACGCCAGCATCTACGCCGCCAGCGTAATCGCCCTTTTTGAAAAAGGGCGTGATAGTCTCGGCAATCACACGTTTGGCAATGGCATCAGGGATAGCACCTTCTAAACCATAACCCACTTCCAGACGTAATTTACGGTCATCTTTGGCAATAATCAAAATAACGCCGTCATCAACATTTTTACGACCAATTTTCCAGGCTTCAGCTACCCGTATACCAAATTGAGCGATATCTTCAGGTTGGGTAGTGGGGACAATCAGAATAATAATCTGGCTGCCTTTTTTGGCTTCAAATTCTGCCAACCTGCTTTCTAACGCTGTGGCTTGTTGGATGCCTAGAGTAGCGGTAAGATCAGTGACCCGACGCGATAATTCAGGAATTTCAATCTGCGCCCAAACTGCCGTAAAAAACAGTAGCAAGAAAACCCCAAATCCGTAACGGACTAATGGCAACATTGCAGACTAAACCTTACTGACCTGGAGCCATTGCCGGCGTACCAAAATCCACTTTAGGCGGTTCTAAAATAGATTTTTCATTTTCCACGGTAAAGCTTGGCTTGATTTTGTGACCAAACAGCATTGCCGTGAGGTTAGTGGGAAACAACCTTACGGTAATGTTATAGTCTTTAACTGCGGCGATATAGCGATTACGCGCCACGGTAATACGATTTTCCGTACCTTCCAATTGCGCCTGTAAATCCCGGAATAAGCCATCGGCTTTTAGTTGGGGATAATTCTCGGAAACTGCCAGCAGCCTGGAAATCGCGCTGGTCATTTGCCCCTGCGCGGCAATAAACTTCTTGAAGGCCGCCTCATCATTAATCAACTCCGGTGTCGCCTGTATTGCGCCAACTTTGGCACGCGATTCAGTAACTTGGGTTAACACCTCTTTTTCATGAGCAGCATAGCCTTTAACGACATTGACCAAGTTGGGCACCAGATCGGCGCGGCGCTGGTATTGATTTAACACTTCTGCCCATGTCGCGGTGATATTTTCATCAGTAGACTGTAGCGTGTTATAACCACAGCCTGACAAAGTCGTTATCAACAATAATGTAATCAGCCCTCTAAACATATCAATCTCTCAGCTATCAGTTAACGTACTTACATGAAAAAAATCGTGTGCTCAACGAAAACCCAAAGCAAGCACTTCGCGGCAGAACAAAAATGGTCAAAAGAGTTATCAAGCAATTAATCATTAGCAGAAAAATTAATGGCTACATGATACATTCTATTAATTTATTGCGTATCTTTCGTAGAAAAATTTTCGTTTTCAGAATAAGGGTTACCCATTTGGTTATACCTCATAACCTTTAGGTGATGGTCCATATTCATTTCTTTCCGGATTGCTGTCAAGCACCATAAAGAAAAAGAAGATGATGGCACCAACGCCTGGCACAAAATTAATCAGTAACCACCAGCCACTTCGGCCAGTATCATGTAACCGTCTAACAGATACCGCGAGCGTCGGAAGCAAAACCCCCAGAGGATAAAGACTGCTTAAAATACCCAAGCCTGTTTCAGGATCAACATTACCGGTAAATCGGTCAATAATTGCCAGTGCCATGCTAATAAGCACGTTAAACAGTATAAAAAACCAATACTCTTTTCGTCTGGCCCGACCATCAAAAACCGTATATTTTTTTAAAACTTCAAGATACCAGTTCATAAAACTGTAACGCTCCTGCCTACCTTTAACGGGTATGGCAACTTATATATTAAGGAAACCACCATCATTAGCGACTAAGTGGTAGATCCTATAGACTAATCGAAAACAGGATATTTATATAGTTGTTCAGGAAAGTTTTTCTCTCATTATCGTTCCCGACTTGAGAATATTCTCTTGCAGTACCTTGACAGTTTAGGTGCGCCTTACATAAGCATAACAAAATTATCTTGATAGCTACCGTTACCATAAGCCATAAAACCCATGCCAGCCTTATAGCTCACGGTAATAAAAGTAAAACTATTATTACCGATAAATACCAGATTTTTTGCTTGTCTCCGCTTGGGGATATTGACAATTTGATGGTAATGGCGCGTTTTTCTGTACCAAATTGGCCATAATAATTTCTTGAGCGTTGGCTTCTGCTTTATCAAGCTCATCAATAAAGATATCAGTCTCATACTCCTCACTGGAAACAGCTGCCAGTGATGTGCCTAGAGGTAGTTTCGATTCTTTAACATCAATGGAAGTGATTGTGGAGAGCCCCGGACGCAGAGGATATTTTAGTATTTCATCTTTTTGCAAGGCGATACGCACAGGAACACGTTCGACAATATGAATAAAATTTCCGGCCGCATTATCAGGCGGCAATAAAGCAAAGACGCTGCCTGTACCTGGTATCAAGCCTGCTACCGTTCCGTGATAAAGGTGCTGCTTACCATAAAGATCAACCACAATTTCGGCCTGTTGGCCGGGGCGCACCAGTGCTATCTCCGTCTCCCGCAAGTTAGCCTCTACCCAGAGATGATCCAAAGGAACCAGTGTCATTAACGGATCACCAGGCTGAACCCGATTGCCGACCTGAACCTTACGCATGGATACATAACCTGAAACCGGCGCATGAATTTGTTGTCTTGCATACTCAAGATAGGCGGCAATAAATTTATACTTGGCCGCCTCTATATCGGGGTGTAATACCCTGCTGGTGCCGCCCACTTTTGCATCAATAGATTTGAGTTCTGCTTCGGTTTCGCGCATCTCGGCTTCGAGAGCTATCATCTGGTCTTCAGCATTTTGCACAACCTGATCAGATACTGAACCGTTTGGCAGCGCCTGACGTAATCGATTAACATCATGACGCACCCGGATAAATCGTGCAGAACGGGCAAGCATTTTTTGACACATTTGCTCATGTGTGGAAAAAACAGCACTGATATCCCGTACTACTTTCCCCAGCTCACCGCGACTCTGACCTAAACCGGTCCGGGCGCGATGCTCATCAAGACGAACTAGTAAATCGCCCTTATTGACATACTGACTTTCTTCAACCAAAACCTGGATAACGATACCGGTTGCATCAGCTTCAACAGGAACAAGATTACCCGAGATAAAGGCATTATGACTGACAACCTGGAAGCGTGAGTAATACCACCAATAACCGGTATAAGCCAATGTACTGGCAAGCAGTATCAGCATCACTAATAATAAATAGCGATTGCGACGGTTACGAATAATTTGGGGATCAGTTTTCATTGGTATTTATATGGCAATATCCCACTTTCATCAAAGCTACCATGGCAGCCAACTAATGAGTTTGGGTTCGGGTTTCTGTTGGACGGGCTGAAGATCGTTAACGTAGCCGCCGCCCAAAGCTTCCATTAAGTCCACCATGGCAAGGCGTTGATCAGCTGCCAAAGTTTGCAAGGCATATTCCTGGTTCAGCAAGGCATGCTGGCCAGTCAGCAATGCTCGACGATCATCCAGACCACTGCGAAAACGCTCTTCAATAAGACCTAAATTTTCATGTTGTGTAGACAGCAAACGCTCGTGTGCTTCAAGAATGGTATGGCTTTTCCGCCAGCGACTCAAGCTATCGGCTACCTCCTGCAAGGCATGTAATAAAGTTTCATTGTACAACTCCACGGCACCATCGTATTCTGCCCGCTGTGCCGATAACTCCCCGCGTAGACGTCCACCTTCGAATAGGGGTAGTCGAAGGCCCGGTGCAATTCCATAGGAGAAACTGGAGCCGGAAAATAAAATACTGGCCAGAGAACTTGCTCCATTAGTTAATCTTAAGGCATTGACGCCGGCAAACGCAGTCAGATCAATAGTGGGTAAAAAGCTGGCTTTGGCAACGGTAACACCTTTTTCTGCAGACTCGGCTCGATGCAGAGTCGCAGCAAGATCCGGGCGATGCCTGAGTAATTCCAGCGGTAATTTCTCAGGCAGCTTTATCGGCTCAGGGCTAATCACGGTGTTGGTAAACAGGTTTTGTGTTGAATCAGGTCCGTCACCGATCAGCCGGGCCAGTAAATTTCGCTGAATAGTTAACTGCTCACGGATACCGGCTTCGTACTTATTTATCTGCTCTAATTCAATGGTACCTTGTTTAACTTGATCGGCGGCATCCAGTCCCAATCGTAACCGTGTTTCATACAGTTCAAGCAAATCGTGCTGCAACGTCACCATGGTATGTACCAGTTCCAATTGCTCGCGTAGCGCCATTCCTTGTATATAAGAACGTGCAATTGTGCTGGTTAATTGCAGTAAAACTTCAGCCAGCTCCGCTGCTTCAGCGGCTGCCTGCCCCAATGCTGCTTCTATTGCGGCACGATTTTTACCCCAAAAATCAAGCTGGTAGCGCAAGTTCAAGGGATTAATAAAAGCGGAAGAAAATTTTTCTCCCCGCAGTGCCACATTAAAACCATTTCCTGAAACACGACCTGATTCCACGCCCACCTGTGCATCCAAAAACGGTAATAACCTTGCATCCTCTACCTTAACCAGAGCCTGGGCTTGACGTAATCGGGCCGCAGCGACCTTGAGGCCAATATTATCTTTAAGCGCAATAACCATAAGACCATTAAGTTCCGTACTACCAAATTCCCGCCACCAACGCTTGTGAGGCCAATGTTCTGTAGTCACAGACAATTCATCATGGCCGGTCTGCGATAGCGTATATTTCATGGCTGGCATTTTTATAAACTCGGCACGCTTGTCTCCTGCCGGTATCCAGGCACAACCGGACAGCAAGAGCATAAGTCCCGTAAGGAGAAATTGCTTCACCATAAATTGACGAGTCATGCTTCTTCTATTATTTCTTCGGCGCGAAGATTTCTTACTTCTTCTGCTATAGTAGGATGCAAAGGTTGATAGGTCGGATAAGCCAACCACACCAATCCGGCCAATCCCAGAAACAGGTAGCTCGCCAATAAAAAAGCATCATTCAACGCCAGGATGCCGGCATGCTGCTTTATGAGGATCAGGAGCCTGGCTTTTACCATACTGGTATCGAGGCCGGCAGCCTCCAATTCCGAAGCAAACCCTTGCAGTAAATCAATAGCAGCAAACTGCCGCCCGCCGAAATGATCAGCCAAATGCAATTGATGATAAGGGGTGCGCTGAAAAAGCACAACACCTTGCAAAGTAATGCCGAAGGCACCGGCAATTACTCGCAGGAATCCCGCTTCTTCAGAGGCACGCATCTGCAGTTCGCCAGACAGCCCGTGAAGAGTCAGCTTGACCAATGGGGTGAAAAACGATCCTAAAAAAAAACCAAGTAATAGCAAGGGCCAAAAAATTTGCTCGAATGAACCCGGATCATCGAACAGACCCAACCAATAAAAAGTGAACGCGAAACCAAGAAGATTGACACAGACGAGCAGACGAGCATCAAGTACTTTGGGTAGCTTATGCATTACCAACGTCACCGGTACAGCAAGTAATATCATAGGCAGGTAAGCCATACCGGCAAGAAACGAGGAATAGCCCAGTAATACTTGCAGCTGAACAATAAATACCGAAAGTAAGCCCTGGATTGAAAAAAATCCGGCGGCAATGCAGATTACACCTATTGTAAAATTACGATGAGCAAAAAGGCGTATGTTAAACGCCGGGTGATGTTCGTTGAACTCCCAAATAATAAAACAGGGTAATGCCACTGTGAACAAAATCAACATACTGACCAGAAACAATGAATCCAACCAGTCAAAATCATTACCTAGATTCAGCAAGGTTTGCAGACTACCAAGAACCAAAGCCAACAAAATAAAACCAACGTAATCAAAACGCGTGTGGTTATACCTAAAGCCTCGCCCGACCAGTAGTGAACCGGTAATCCCGGCGATGGCCAAGGCGATCGGGATATTTAAATAAAATAAGTAACGCCACCCCCACTCGTCAGCGATCAGTCCGCCAATAGGAAAACTGATGGTAAAAGGCATCAGTGTAACCAGTCCCCATATTCCTAAACTTAATAATTTTAGATGCTCAGGATATTCTTTCAATAACAGCGATTGTCCAATAAAGAGTGTAATTCCACCTGAAAATCCAAGTAGGATACGTCCCGGAATAAACAGCCACAAACTTTGACTGATGGCACATAGATAAGAAGCAACTGCATAAATAATAAATGCTGCGATAAATAAACGATAATCACCCAATAGACCTGAGAGCCAGCGTGCCACAGGAAAAGCCAGCGCCAAGGCAATAATAAAATAGGTCTGTCCCCAGGTACCAAAACTGGGTAAGACCCCACCCAAATCACCGGTAACATGAGGCAGTACGGCAATGTATGCACCGACATTAAACAACACAATAATGTGCCCTAAACTAAGCACGATATTAAACAAAATAAAACGCCATCTACTCAAGCGTTCGGCATAAACGATGGTCATTGGGTTACGGTATCAATAGCTAATGGCGAAAGCGTGATGGACTGGTCAGTCGCTTTCAGTGGTAGTCCCAGTTCATTAGCTCCACGAGTAATTAAGCGCTTACCCATTTCGGTTACGAGCTGCTTGAACTTTTCAGCATCATAATTAAGTAAGGTTTGTGGCGAATCCTTGGCAGAAAAAGTTTTAGTACTAGCTTTTCCGATAACTTGTCCGGTATTGGGATCAATTAACTTAATCAATACCTGTAATGACGTTTGCACAGCAAAAATTCTATAGGTTTCGATACCCACTTCCAATACGGCATCAACGTGCTCCAGACCAAGTTGTCGATAATCAACAGACGACCGATTTTGGTTGTACCATTGCCTGATGGTCTTACGCCAATAACCAATATTGACTTCGCTATCGCCACTGGCCATTGGCAAACGATAATAATACGTACTCAATAGCGCTTTAACTCTATCGCCATTTAATTGGGAAACGGCTTCCTGCGCCAACATAAAAGTTGGCATCCAGCTCGCTGACAGCGATACCAAGGACTTCAGGTTGGCTGTTTTTTCCGTTGAGTCCGGGCTTTGATGAAGATTTACTACCGAGACACTATCATCCTTGCTTAACAAACCTGCGATAAGCACTCCTCCGGAATTTTTGTAAATATGTTTTTCCAAAAAAACAGAATGGGGTAGCGCTTGATACTGATATTGACTGTATACGGGAAATCGGGATTCAATCAGATCAGGAATAACTTCTAGTGGTGGTGACTCCACCGGCACCACCAAAATAGTATGTATTTTAGCCATCGTGTCACTTGACGGCTTGACCGGTTCAATAACACAACCGCTTAATAAAAAAACCAGTAACAACCATGCGCCATAATTTTTTATCTCTGCCAAAGAATGCGAAGCATAAAAAATTGGCTGTCGATAAACACTAATCATAGACTTGTGATCCCTGTTTTTGGCATGCAATAATTTATACGTGGCTTCATTGTCTTTATTGCCAATAAATGCAAAAAAAACGACGAAAAACGATTTATTAATATTCATGCTGTCTACTATAAAAGCTCGTCCTTATATAAGGCAAACGATATTTATTGGACAATAGTATCGACATATCCGATACTAAATTGATGGATATAGATCAGATCAAAACTTTTTTAGGGGTAGTGGCTAATGGTAGCTTTCTGGAAGCGGCGACCAGACTACATGTTACCCAATCAACCGTGAGTACACGCATACAAAGACTGGAAGCCTATCTTGGCGTTAGCCTGTTTGTACGCAATCGCTCAGGCGCTGTACTAACACTACCTGGACGTCGTTTTTTAGGTCATGCAAAATCCATATTATTAACATTAGAACAAGCACAATACGATATTGGCTTACCCAGTCGTTTTAATGCCAGTATTACCATAGGCGCACGAATTGCTTTTTGGGAAGAATTATTGCCCCAATGGCTTGGTACAATGCGCAGGCAGGCTCCGGATATTTCCATTTGCAGCGAAATTGGCTTTGAAGATGATCTAATGCGCGGACTCATTGAAGGTAGAATCGATGTAGGCATGATGTATACACCACAACATAGCCCCGGCCTTCAGATTGAGCATTTATTCGATGAAACACTGGTACTGCTAACCACCGATCCGGATAAACCCTGGCCAAATGATGATTATATCTATGTGGACTGGGGACCGGCATTTTACGCCTTACACAGTAGCAGCTATCCTGATCTGGAACGCCCTCCCCAGCTGGTAAATATCGGTTGGCTTGGGGTGCAATTAATCCTTAGTAATGGTGGTTCATGTTTTTTACCTATGCGTATTGCTGAACCGTTAATTCAGGCTAATAAATTGTTTCATGTACCTGGTAGTCCACAATTTAGATTACCGGCTTACATGGTTTTTTCCAGTGGAAATGATTCACTAGTGTTGTATCAGGTCTTGGAAAGCTTGCGTTCGTTAGCGGTTGTTGAGCAACAAAAAGTATTAAATTTTTAGGATGTTAGGCACTAACTATCTTGACTCATTAATTTATATAAAAACAGGTATCAGCATAACTATAAAAATATCGATCAGGACACTATTAAGCTTCAATTTAAACCGATTATCCTTACGCTAATAAATTAAATAACGGCTATCGACTTAAACTAGCCAATATCAAAAAATAGCTTCATGATTAGCCATTTATTTAAAAATGCTTCTTGGTAAAATACCAACGTATTTTATCCACATTTGGATTATTGGTTAACGATAAAGCACTTAACCCGTTATCAACCAGCATTGAAAAATTGTCACTAAAATTTAATATTGAAAACTCCGTACAAGCGTATTTATATGCTACTCTATGTGTCATTTTAATTGGGGGAAAAAAATGCAAGCAACAGTCAAATGGATTGATGGTGTAATGTTCGTCGGCGAAACTGGCAGTGGTCATGCGGTTGTTATGGATGGCGCGCCTGATCATGGCGGACGTAATATGGGAATGCGGCCAATGGAAATGATTTTAGTGGGCTTGGGTGGTTGCTCATCTTTTGATGTTGTGCAGATTTTACAAAAAGGCAGAAATAACATTGTCAATTGCGTGGCAGAAATTTCTGCTGAACGGGTTGATACTGTTCCCAGTGTGTTTAGCAAAATTCACCTGCATTTTGTCGTCAGTGGTCGTGATTTGAAAGTATCGGCTGTTGAGCGGGCAGTTAAATTGTCGGCAGAGAAATATTGCTCTGCTTCCATTATGCTAGGTAAAGCGGGGGTAGAAATTACCCATGATTTTGAAGTTTTAGAGGTTTAACAGTTTTGAATAAATTGCAATTACACGGCTTTAACAATTTAACAAAATCCCTTAGTTTTAATATATACGATATTTGTTATGCTCCAGCAGAACAACAGCAGGCCTATATTGAATATATTGACGAAGCGTATAACGCCAAAAAATTGACGCAAATTCTTAAAGATGTTGCTGAAATTATTGGCGCGCAAATTCTTAACATCGCCCATCAGGACTATGATCCTCAAGGTGCCAGCGTTACCATGCTGATATCAGAGGGCGATGCTCCACCGCCACCCAGCATGAATAGCCAATCGCCAGGCCCGTTACCTGACACCATCTTGGCGCATCTGGATAAAAGTCATATTACCGTGCATACTTACCCTGAAAGCCATCCTGATAATGGTATAAGTACTTTTCGCGCTGATATTGATGTATCAACTTGTGGTCGTATTTCACCATTAAAAGCGCTCAATTATTTACTGCATAGCTTTGAATCAGATGTAGTCACTATGGACTATAAAGTGCGTGGCTTTACCCGTGATATATCAGGTAAAAAGCATTATATTGATCATAACATTACCTCTATTCAAAACTATATTGCCAAAGATACTCAGGAAAGCTATCAAATGATAGATGTGAATGTGTATCAGGAAAATATTTTCCACACCAAAATGATGCTCAAGGAAACCGAACTGGAAAATTATTTATTTGAGAAAGAAAGTAATCTCACTGGCACTCAAAAAGAAGAAATAGAAGAAAAGTTACGTAAAGAAGTCACCGAAATTTTTTACGGGCACAACTATCGGCGTAAAAAAATAAAAGTTGCCGATCAAGAGTTTTAAATTTTTGCAGTAGAGATGCAATAAATTGCATCTCTACGCAACTTAAACGGTTAGTTATTATGTGTACAATGAATGACTTTACTCTTGAGTCTGTATTTTAATTTAGCTATACCCGCCTGTTAATAAACACTGATAGCCTAAAAACGGTATAAGACTCTCCAATGCCGCTGCGTGTTAAGTCTACTTATAGCTTTTCAGTAGTCAACGTCAAGCCTTCAACAATCCTGGCATATTCCTCCACTTTAGGTCGGTATAAAAACAGCCCTAATGCAGATAATCCCGAAAATATATACAACGTATTAACGTTATCGCCCAAGACAAACATGACCAAGCCAAAAACTCCAACGCTCTCAATGAGTGACATAGACACAATAATTGTCACTAAATAACGGCTTTTTGCCTCATTAACGGTTCCTTGCGAAAACGGCATGGTTTGATTTAACCGTAGTTGAATGTAGCGGATCAAGTTGGTTAGTGGGAAGGTTATGATGGCCACTACGTAAAATATCGTTCTTATAAGCACTCTCTGAGCTTCCGGGAGTGGTTGTTGCATCTGTTCACCTAATGTCAGACAAACAATAAGCAAAGCTGCCAGCATAACCAGCATAACGCCCAGAATGATCCAAGGGATAACAAGATCCGCTTTTAATTGTTCAGGTTTAACTTTACCCGGCATTTTTTTTCCTGAAAGGTTGATGATAAGTGGTCATGATACCAAAACTCGTGGCTTAGTCCTGATTTTCTGTCAAGATAACCGACTGTTAACAACGTTTAAATATAATTCCTATAAATTGGTATGATATGTGTTCATACACTATAAATAGAGAATACGATGCAAGACTTAACTGAACAGCAGCTATATCAAGCCCTGCAATACGCCAAAAACATAGACGAAGACAATGGCAAACTAATTATGTCTCAATTTGAGACTGATCAACCGATACTTTTTCAAACAATTTTTGGCATTTTTCCTTCCATTCTGGCTGATAAAAATCAGGATATGGCACACCTGTTTATGGATTTATGTTTCGAGATAATTTGCGTGTATCAAAATGCGTTGGGCGATGTACCAAAATCTATAGACGACCCTACCTGGATGGAAAGGCAAACCATTCTATTGGAAACAGATTTTCAATTATTAAGACAAAATGGGGCTGTAGTTGATACGAAAAATAATATCCTGCAGGGACAATTTATTAAAGATAAAGAAAATCCGGTTCAGATTAGGCTGGTAAAATTCTTAAATGAATCTATTGATGAATTTGCTTCTGCCAGTATTAGCCGGGTGCCATTCATTGAATTTACCCAAGCCATTATTTTTGTTGTGGTCAAGTTATTTAACAACCTATACAACGAACCAACAACACAGTAACGCTTTTTTATCTGGATAAAAATCAGGCATATGATTTATATCCAGGCTGGCAATGGAGACATTCTAATCTCAGAGACAGTCTCCCAAGGCTTACTATGCGCGCCTAAGTACAATGGATCGCGTAGCAGGCCCACTAGAATGAATACTTAAGGCAATTTCCGACGAAGAATATACTCAAGTCGAGAGCAATAGCTAGAGACAAAATTTTCCTGGATAGCTATAGTCCAACTTTACCTCACGCTTTATAAGTGTCCGTTAGCTAAATGCAAATAAAGCGATAAAGGATACGCTCACCGTAAAAGAGGTAACACATTTTATTTTCTGGGCAGAAGACAACTGCTCCCAATAACTGGCAAGGTATAATTGATACTCCCTGCCAATAGCAAGGAGCCGGTTTTTAAGCCAATGATAAAATACCGGCAGCACACGCCATAATAGATAGCAACCGCCCAGTGCCATAAAGCACAACAGGTAAAAGACGATAATTTGGCCCTGTTTGCGGTCGGTATGAAAAAGATGCTCAATGAGATGCTCAAGAGCAAGTTCAAACCATTCAAAAGCAAGATGCACGATGGTCAATAATGAATGCAACATTACATCATACATCGTCACAACAATAATGATCACAATAAAATGGATCAGTATTTTTCGATTATTTAATGGCATCATAGGCTCTTCCCAAAATAATAGAGTCAATAAAATTTAATTTTTAATAACAGCAATGTCTGCCTTTAATGTATCTTACCGCTAAACATCCGCATAGAATTTCACTTTCCCGGTTTCAATATCATACATCGCGCCAACTATACCAATTTCACCATTTTTAACCATATCGTCTAACAAAGTACTTTTACTTCTGATTTGCTCAACGGTTAACTGCACATTTTTATCCGCTACTTTTTGAACCAGAACAGGATCATCGGCACTAATTCTCAACGATTCATCAATTCTGACAGCATTAACCGCCGCCTTGATTTTGGACAATAACCCGGTCAGATGATCCAGCTTAACATCAGCGCAGGCACCTTTAATAGCCCCGCAATGCGAATGCCCCAACACCACAATAAGCTTTGATCCGGCAATTTTACAAGCATATTCCATACTACCCAGAATATCATCATTGATAACATTACCGGCTACCCGAGTGCTAAATACATCACCCAGACCCTGGTCAAAAATCAGTTCCACCGAAGTACGTGAATCCATGCAACTCAAGATGATGGCAATAGGAAATTGTCCTTGCCGGGTATCATTAACCTGTTCCAGTAAATTGCGATTGGCCTTTAAATTATTAACAAAGTGTTCATTACCTTCTTTTAATAGCGCCAACACTGCCGATGGTGTTAATGATTGTTGTGTGTTGTAGGTTTGTGCTCGTGCATTCTCAACCGGCTCCAGCACACCATAGCCACGAAGATTCTCAATGGTCAGTTTGATATTTTTATATTCAGCTTCGATTTTAAAGTTTTGAATAATTTCATAAACATCGTAATCGATATATTTGGAGCGGGTTGCATCAATAATAACCTCGGCATTCCTGGGTAACTGTTCAAATGTTTTTTGGATGTTGGCTTTATTTAAAAAAGAAACATGCTCGGATAACCGAATAATGATTTTGTTACCAACATGAACTTCATTAAAATAAAAAGCGCTTTTATAATTTTCCAGCAAAATTGAAAATATAGCGGCACTCAGACCAATAATGATCCCCAACAACATATCCGTAAAAACCAGCCCAGAAATAGTGGCACAGAATGGAATAAAATGATACATCCCTGCTTTGTACATGGCTTTAAAAACATCCGGCCTCGCCAATTTATAACCTACCATCAATAAAATTGCAGCCAGACTAGCCAACGGAATTTTATTTAACAGGGTGGGGATAAAAATAACTGCAAACAATAATAACAGTCCCCGGATAAAAGCTGATGCCTTGGTTCTTGCACCTGACTGGATATTAACTGAGCTACGGACAATAACTTGCGTCAGAGGCAAGCCACCAATCAATCCTGAACTGATATTACCGATGCCTTGCGCTATCAACTCCCGGTTGGAAGGTGTTACTCTTTTATAGGGATCCAGCTTATCAACCGCTTCTACAGAGAGTAGCGATTCTAAACTGGCGACCAATGCCAATGTTAATGCAGCCAAATAAATTTTAGGATTGCCCAGCTGCGAAAAATCAGGAAAATACAGCTGACTTAACACATCATTTGCACTTTGAAAGACCGGAATCATCACCAGATGACCGTCACCAAGAGCAAAATCAGAATAAAAGTTTTGCAGAATATAATTGGTTACTACGCCAGCAATAACAGCCATTAAAACACTGTTAAATAGTTGGAAAAAACGGTGTTTTTTCATAAACGGCTGATCCCACAAAATCAGGAACAACAGTGATATGACGGCAATCAGAACTGAAGCAGGCGAAATAAACTCCAGCATGTGCGATAGCTCTGAAAATGAAGAGTAATTATCTGCCTGAAAAAAACTAAAATCACCCTCGTAATCTTTGTCATAGCCTAGAGCATGTGGGATTTGCTTGAGAAAAATAATGATACCTATCCCCGACAATATGCCGTTAATGACCGAAGACGGAAAGTAATAAGCAATAACGCCAGCTTTTGCCAGTCCCATCATAATTTGAAAAACACCGGCCATAACCACTACCAGCAAAAAAGCATTAAAGCCAAGATCCTGGATAGCACTTAATACAATGACAGCAAGTCCCGCAGAACTACCGCTGATACCTAACGATGAACCACTTAACGGCGCTACAATGATGCCGCCGATAATGCCGGTAATCAATCCCGAAAATAGCGGTGCACCAGACGCCAGTGCGATACCTAACGATAGTGGAATAGATATCAGAAATACCGCAATACTGGCGGGAAGGTCATATTTTAAATTAGCCAATATGCCAAATTTATGTCGCTGAAGTTTTGATAAGGGATTGCTTGTCATTGTTATAATATCCTTTTG
Source organism: Methylobacter sp. S3L5C (assembly GCF_022788635.1). Taxonomy (NCBI): domain Bacteria; kingdom Pseudomonadati; phylum Pseudomonadota; class Gammaproteobacteria; order Methylococcales; family Methylococcaceae; genus Methylobacter; species Methylobacter sp. S3L5C. Next base: position 4,185,306 of record NZ_CP076024.1, read on the forward strand.
TGCAGACTCAAAAGTATTTTTGTTGTCTAAAAAAATAGCCCTATCACTTTATCGACTTTTATATCGTGGTGATAGGACGTTATCTATTTTGAGTCAAAAAAAACGAATTAACGTTTTTCTTCAAACCATCGGTAAAGTGTTGGCAACATAATTAACGTTAATAACGTTGAAGTGATCAGCCCACCGATGACAACAATAGCCAGCGGACGCTGAACTTCCGAGCCCGGTCCGGTAGCAAACAAAAAAGGCACCAATCCCAGTAGGGCTACGGTAGCTGTCATCATAACCGGGCGAAATCGTTGAGCGCAGCCCTGACGAATAGCATCTATTTGGGATAGCCCGTTATCTCGCAGATTACGTATATAGGACACCAGTACGACGCCGTTTAATACTGCAATTCCCCACAGAGCAATAAAACCTACGGAGGCTGGTACTGACAGATATTCACCGGTAATAAACAAAGATACAACGCCGCCAATCGACGCAAACGGCAACACTAAAATAATCAGCGTAGCAAAGCGTAGTGAATTGAACAGCATGAAAAGTACAAAGAAAATCGCACCTATCGTAATAGGAATAATAATTTTAAGATGTCCCAATGCGCGTTCCATATTTTGAAATTGACCACCCCATTCCAGATAGTAGGATTCCGGCAACTTAACTTCACTGGATATGGTTTTTTGTAGCTCAGCCACAAAGCTTCCCAAATCCCTGTTTCTGACATTAATGCCGACCACGATGCGGCGCTTACCCATTTCCCTGTTTATCATCGCAGGCCCGTCTGTCAATCGAATATCAGCCAGATCGCCTAACGGTATACGGGCACCGTTTGCAGACGTCAACAAAACAGCATCGATGTCTTCGATACTGTTACGAAAACTTTCCGGAAAACGGACGGACGCTGTAAAGCGGCGTTCACCTTCATAGATTTCCGTCGCTGTTTTGTTACCAATAGCAGTTTCAATAACATCGTTAATATCAGAGGCATTAATACCATGTCTGGCAGTCGCTTCCCGATTAACGGTGATGGATAAATACTGTTGACCGGTAAGTCGTTCTACACGAATATCCTCAGCACCTTGAATACCACCGGCAACTCGAGATATCTCGTTGGCAGTGGCTTTCAATTTTTCCAGATCATCTCCGAATACTTTGATAGCCAAATCCGAGCGAACTCCAGTGAGCATTTCATCAACACGATCGGAAATAGGCTGTGCCATCACAATTTGTACGCCAGGTAAATCAGTACTTAGCTTGTCACGCATCGCATCGGCAATATTATCCTGAGTCCAACCCTCAGGCCATTCATCCCGAGGCTTCAAACTGACGATAGGGGTAGAATCATTTTGACTCTGAGGATCAGCCGGACTTTCACCCCGGCCAACATTACTCACTACAAGACTCACACCCGGAATATCCATGACCATACGCATGGCATCCATTTCCATTTTAATGGATTCTTCCAAAGAAATATTTGGCATACGGGTAATTGCGGGCACAATAGAGCCTTCTTTCATTTCCGGAATAAAAGCACTACCCAACAACGGCAGTAATACCAAGGCACCAACAAACAAACTGGTCGCCACCAAAACAACAGTCTTGCCTTTTTGCAGAGATAGATCCAGCAGCTTCAAATAGGGCTTCTTCATGAAGGCTATAATACGCGTGTCGTGCTCTGTTCCCTCTTGCCCCTGCAACAGAAAAGAGCATAAAACCGGTGTTAAGGTCAGCGATAAAAACAGTGAAATCAGCAAGGCAATCGCTATCGTGTAGGCCAGTGGTGCAAACATCTTACCTTCCATACCCTCCAGCGTCATCAGCGGTAAAAACACCAAAACGATAATGCCAACACCAAACAACACCGGCGTGGCAACTTCCTCAGCCGCCTCCATCACTACTTTTACCCGACTTTTGGTACTACCTTTGCGCTCGGTAAGTAAACTGAAAGCATTTTCGACAACGACGACGGAACCATCGACAATCAGGCCGATAGCAATCGCCAATCCACCCAACGACATCAGGTTGGCAGAAATCCCCAACTGGTTCATTACGATAAAAGTAGCCAGAGGCGTAACGACCAAGGTACTGACAACAATGACACTGGAGCGAATATCACCGAGAAACAAGAGTAAAGTAACGACCACCAGCGCAATACCTTCAAGCAGCACTTTGGTGACTGTGTGCAGGGAGGCATCAACCAGTTCACTTCGATCATAATAAGGAACGATTTTCAGACCATCCGGCAACATATTCTGGTCATTAATTTCCTTAACGCGTTCCTTAATGCGACTAACGACCTCTTTGGCATTGCCGCCGCGCAGCATCATGACAATACCACCAACGGATTCGGTGTAACCATTTTTTACAACAGCACCCACCCGTACCTCACTGCCTATTTTTACTTTGGCAACATCATGAATATGAATGGGGACGCTTTGTTCCTCTTTAAGAACGATATTGCCAATATCAGCAGTATCACGAATCAAACCGACTCCCCGAATCATATATTGCTCGGCATAATGCGGTAAAACGCCGCCACCGCTATTAGCATTGTTATGCGCTAGTGCATTAAAGACTTCTTTCAGGGTAATATGATAATGATGCATACGGTCAGGATTAACCAACACCTGATATTGCTTAATGTAACCACCCTGTGAATTAACTTCCGCAACGCCCGGTATACCTCGCAATAAGGGGCGTACTACCCAGTCTTGGGCTTCACGCCGCGTCATCAATTCTTCCGGCGTCAACGCACGCTGACCATCATCGGCTTTATCCAAGGTGAATTGATAAACTTCGCCAAGTCCTGTAGAAACCGGCCCCAATGCCGGATTGATACCTTCCGGCATGCTGTGACTGACTTCTATCAAACGCTCCATGACTAATTGTCTGGCAAAATAAACATCGGTCGCGTCAGTAAATACCAAGGTAATCAATGAAAGACCATTTTTATTTAATGAGCGCATCTCCGTAAGGCCTGGAAGGCCTGCCATTGCTATTTCTACCGGCACGGTAATAAAGCGTTCAACCTCTTCCGGAGAACTTCCTGACGCTTCGGTAGCAACTTGTACCTGCACGTTAGTCACATCAGGAAAGGCATCAACGGATAACGATTGCAGTGAACGAACACCAAACAAGGTTAGCGCTACCGCCATAACCAGTACCAGAATGCGGTTATTTAAACTTCCGCGTATTAAAGCTTGAATCATGGTTTACTCCAATTCCTTGCGTAGACGTTCGCTATTAAGATGAAAGCCGCCTTCTACAACAACCTTGTTACCCTGTTTTAAGCCATTAATAACATGACGAACGTTACCATCAAGAACGCCCAGCTTTACGGGTTTTAGCTCAAATTCTTCAGGGGCTGTCTGGACGAAAACATGCTCGCTGTCATTAATACGAAGTACCGCTGAATCGGGTACAACTAATGCGGGTACGCCCTGTTTACGGATCAGTAAAGTTGCCAGCATTTGCGGCTTGAAATTACGCTCCGGATTGGGCAAGGCCATTCGCACTGTAACGGTGCGGGATTTTGGATCAACCATGTCAGCAACATAAATCAGGCGACCACTCAACTCTTGTCCCGGCAGGGCGGCAATAGTGACCAGTGCTTCATCACCTTTATGCGCCCAACTCGCCTGTTGCTCAGGCAATTCGGCAACGACCCAGACATGGGAAAGATCAGCTACAGTAAACAACGCGTCAGCAGGCTGGACGACCTGACCGACCGTCACCTTGCGTTCAACAATAGTACCCTGGATACTGGCAGTAATGGGTAAGAATGAATGAATTTTCCTGTCTCTAGCTAGTTGTGCCAAATCCCTGTCCGACATACCGAATACACGCAACTGATCGGTAGCCGTGCGTAAATCGACATCAGCTTCATTCAAAATACCTTCTCTTTCCTGGAGTTCGGCTGCCGCAATAACATCACTGGCCAATAACCGTTTGGCTCTATTGACAGCGAGTCTGCGCAGATTTACCTGAGCGCTGGTTTTCAGATAAGCTGACTGCACCAAGCCAAGTTCAGTGCTATTAATCGTTGCAAGATGCTCGCCTTTAGCAACATTCTGACCGAGTTCAACCTGGATTTGGGTAATTCGGCCGGTTACCGTTGCACCCATTCGTGCAACACGCTGTTGATCCAGATCCACTCGTGCCGGCAAGCGCAATGAATCATGCACTTGACCTTCACCAATAGCCATGATTTTGATTTGCTTCATCAATGTGGGGGTAGCTTTTACCATCGGCAACGAATCGTCAGCGTTACTTGTCGATGAAATCAGAAGCAGGATAAATAATAATGGGGTAAATAAAGTCATGGTTACAAGTTCTCCAGGTCGGTAGCGCGTAAACGGTCCAGATCAATTCGTGCTGCCTGGCGGTCAAATTGGGCGTTAAGATAATCCGTACGAACACTACGATAAGTGCGCTGGGCATCAAGGTAATCAAGTATGCCACGCTCACCGAAGCGGTAAGCCGCTTCAGCGACTTTTAGCACCGTTTCAGCTTCTTTTAATAAACCGGCATCAAACGTTTCAACTTGGCGACTGGCTATTCGATAGCGGTTATAAGCATTTTCCAGCTCCCGTATAACCGTAAACTCCTGTTGATTAGCCAAGGCTTCTGATTGTCTTAGTTGTGCAGCGGCTTCGCCAATAGGTCCCTGACGCTGATTCCACACAGGTAAAGGTATAACAAGATTAACCCGCCACTGCTTAAGACCCGGATCTTGTTCAGCACCGGCTTTCAGGGTTGGTTGCGGATAACGAAGATTTTCCTGAAATTTGACGTTGGCTTGGGCTTTTTGAACTTCTGCACGGACCTGTTGAAGGATAGGTTGTCTGTCCAGCACTTCTTCACGCAAACTTGCCAGCGTCGGCAATGACACTAATGGTGCAGGTAAAGCACCGGATGTTTCATATTGGAGCGGTAAACCAGAACCGAACATCATACGTAATGCAGATTTTGCATCATCTACCTGTGTTTCGGCACTTTCCCTCAACTTCAAGGCATTGAGTGATTCCGCTTCAGATTTGACCTGTTCATAACGGGGTGATTCGCCTTCTTCCACTTTGAGTTTAATTTTATCGCGTATTTGCGTCAGTAATAATTCGTTGTCTTTACTGATTTGCAGTACTTCCTGACGGCGTAAAATTTCATAAAATGCCAAGCGTACCTGACTACGCACGGTTAGCCAGACATGGCGATTGGCCTCATCTGCCGAGGTAATACCGGCTTCGGCAACCATACGCCGAGCCTCTCTTACAAAGGGAAAATCCAGTGGTTGGGAAATAAAAATCTGTTGATTGGAGCCACTAAGCGCCCCTTGACCAATGCCTGTGGACGTGCCTCCGCCTACTTCAAGTTCCGGATTTGGATAGGCTCTGGAAGTTACTAATGCAGCCTGTGCCAAATCTTGACGTGCATTGGCATTGGCAATGGATGGATTATGTTCTTCAAGCAAGCCAAGCACTTGCGGTAAAGTCAAGGTTTCTGCAGACAGACTACTGTGCCAAAAAGTGCTCAGGGTAAAGATAAGACCAAGATATTGTAAAATGGAAAGGGGCGGATATAGTAATTTTCTAGGTCTTCGCATGATTTTATATTTTAGGTTAAAGATGATGATAGTGTATTGCTATCAAGTTAAGTTAGACTTAAGCAAAAAGGAATCTGCCTGCCAGTTTACTAATTAACCCGAAATAAGCTATTTCGGTTCATATGCAAATTTTTCGACTTTCTTTCTTACAAAGTTACCAGCAGGTTTTATACCAAAGGAATCATGCATTTCAAGGTATACTACAATTATGATGCTGGCATTTTGATAATCAGCTGTCAGCCATAAAATATAACAGCCTTTTTTCATGACCATAACAATGCTTTTTTATGGCCATGAAAGCTTTAGTAAAAGTTTGTTTTAGCGATTATTTATGCTTCTGCCCGATCATTTATTATAACGATGGCTTGGTGTTTTTTAATTTTCTCTTTGCCATGTAACTCAATAACTTCGACAGTAATATCGTCATCCGGCGCAGTTTCCAGAAAATCTTCAATCGTTTCCAAAATATCGTGGTCAATAAATTTGGCATCACTCGCATCAATGGTTACTGTACTTTGCTCGGGAATGCTCAAAATAAATTTTCTTAATAACGCTTTATTCAAGAAGGAAACATCCTTGTTTAGCGCCAACAAATAATGCGTACCATCTTGAGTCAAGGTAATAGCAGCATGGTAATTGGCTTTAATGACAAAAAACAAACCAATAACCATGCCGATGGCCATACCTTTTAATAAATCAGTGGTAAGAATGGCAATAACCGTAATGACAAAAGGCAGAAATTGGCTCATACCTTTTCGGTAAAACGCCTTGAATAAAACCGGATTTGCCAGCTTATATCCCGTATGCAACAAGATAGCCGCCAAACAAGCCAGAGGGATATAGTTTAAGTAGTGCGCCAAAAACATAACGCTAAGCAACAAAAAGACACCATGAGTGAAGCTGGCTATACGCGTTTGGCCACCCGCATTAATACTGGCGGCACTACGGACGATGACGGCAGTTATTGGTAAACCGCCAAGTAAGCCACTGATAATATTACCGACGCCTTGCGCTTTAAGCTCTCTGTCGGTGGGGCCGATACGCTTCAAAGGATCCAGTTTATCGGTTGCCTCAAGGCTTAACAAGCTTTCCAGACTGGCAATAATTGCAATGGTTACGGCAACCATATAAACCTGTGGATTACTCAGATAATCCAGATAACTGGCGTTTGGTAGTACAAAATTACTAAAAAAATCGATCGCTTTTTCTGAAACCGGTAAGTTAACCAGGTGTTCACCGCTAACTGCCCACTGAGGGAAAAATTTTAGGGCAAGCAGATTATAGCCAACACCCCAAATGACAGCGACTAACGCTCCAGGAATCAGTTTTAATAGTTTTTGTTTTTTAAACCATGCTGTACCCCATAGCATCAGCAACAATATCGCTACAACACTAATAACAACCGAGCCTGGAGATATGCCATTAAACGCCTCAAATAACTCCATAAAGCTGGATTCGGCAGTTTCCCTCATGTAGCTCTCATCGCCTTCATAACTGCTATCATATCCCGTTGCATGAGGAATTTGCTTGATAATCAAAATTAAACCAATGGCTGCCAACATGCCTTCTATGACTGCGGAAGGGAAAAAAGCACCAATAATACCGGCCTTAAGGTAGCCCAAACAGAGCTGCATAATGCCTGCTAAAACACAAGCAACCAATACTCCCTGAAATCCACCCAAAGTTTCAATGGCATTAAAAACAATAATGGTTAAACCAGCCGCAGGTCCCGAAACAGCGAGTTGTGAGCCACTAAACCAGGCAACGATCAGACCACCGATCAAGCCACTAATTAATCCCGAAAACAAAGGAGCACCTGATGCCAATGCGACCCCTAAACATAAAGGTAAAGCCACTAAAAACACGACAATTCCGGCTGGAATATCATTTTTTAAATGGCGCAAATAATACTGCACGTGTTTGTGTATCATATTTAATAGTCCGGTGAAGTTATGTGTTGCTATTATTATAAGCAGTATCGAATCGAAATTAATAATTAATATATTTATAGCTTCCAGATTATCCAAAGAAAGCCTATTTATAAATACCAGTTTTATGCTCTGAGACTCTACCTTTAAACTGTATTGTTTTTTATTTCACTATCAGCTTATTGTTTAGACGATATTTTAGCCGCTCTTTCTTTCACCAACCTTTCACAATAGTTGTATCGGATTTATGAACATTTTATTGATAGAAGACGATGCTGTTTTAGCCGATGGCTTAATTCATACCTTGGCCAATAGCGGTTATGTCGTTACCTGTGCAACGACGGGGACTTATGCTGAACATTTATTACTAGCACAGGGCTTTGATTTAATTGTGCTTGATTTAGGCTTGCCTGATGTGGACGGACTGGAATTACTGCGCCGTTTTAGACGATTAAAGGTACCCTTGCCTATTATTATTTTAACAGCGCGTGATGGCGTCAATGACAGGATCACCGGCATAGAGCAAGGTGCCGACGATTACATGACCAAACCTTTTGAGCTTCGGGAATTGGAAGTGCGGATTAATGCCCTGATTCGGCGCTGTTATGGCGGCTTTAGCAATGATATTGTTATTGGCCGATTGGTACTGGATACGCACAACCACCAAGTACTGGTAGAGAGACAACCGATTTTATTATCGGCAAGGGAATATGGCGTATTGGAGATTTTATTGCTACAAGCCGGAAAAGTCGTTACCAAAGATAGTATTGCACAACGCTTATCGGTTGATGGTGATGCATTAACCGACAATGCCATTGAGATTTATATTTACCGCCTCCGTAAACGCATAGAACCTTATGGAGGAGTAATTCGCACCGTACGCGGCTTAGGCTATCTATTGGAGAAATCAACGGATGAATAAAAACAAAAGTCTCAAAACGGAAATGCTTTTCCGGTTGGTTATTCCGCTTATTTTTTTCGTGATAGTTGATGCCACCCTGTCTTATTTCGTAACCCTGAATTATGTCGATGAAGCGTATGATCGGTGGTTACTCGATTCTGCCAAATCCTTAACGCAGGAAATCAAAGTACGGGAAGGCAAGATAATTATTGAGTTGCCAACCATTGCCTTGAAGATTTTCAACTGGGATGAGCAAGATAAAACTTATTTTAAAATAACCTCTTCAGCGCAGGAAATACTGGCGGGCGATAATCTGGTTCCCGAGCCCGAAGATCTAAAAAAAGATTGGTCACATCCGGTTTATTTTAACGACAAGATGAACGGGCAATCAGTCAGAGTTGTGTCCATGTTAATTCCTCTGGATCAAACATCAGAAAAAGTTTTTGTACATGTCGCAGAAACCATGAACAAGCGCCAGACAATGATGATTGATATATTATTATCCGATCTGATTCCGCAAATAATATTAATTCTGCTAACCGGCATTTATCTGTTGAAGGGCTTGAAAAAAGGTCTGGAGCCCCTGCGGTTATTGGCTAATCAAATCAGTCAGCGGTCATCTCGTGACCATAGCCCCATACCGGAAACACATGTTTTTATCGAAGTGCGCACACTGACAGATACTATTAATGATTTGCTGGCAGCACACACGCTGGCTATTGCTACCCAGCAGCGTTTTATTGCCAATGCCGCACATCAACTACGTACACCGCTGGCAGGTTTGAAATTACAGGCTGAACGTGCACTGCGTGAACAGGATTTATCGGCAATGCAACCCGCACTCAAACAAATCCAAAACAGTGCTGATCGCATGTCCCATTTAACGACACAATTATTGGTTCTTGCCAGATCAGAGCCCATCAATGGTGGATACGAGTTGCTGCCGGTAAATCTTTGCAAACTGGCTAAAAAAACCTGTATAGATTGGGTACCTAAAGCCTTACAGCGAAACATGGAGTTGAGCTTTGAAAGCACGGAAGACGTGATTTACGTCCAGGGCGATGAAATACTACTGGGGGAATTATTAACTAATCTTTTGGATAACGCTATTTTTTATGGCTACGATAACGGTAACATTGCCGTCAAAATTTGCCGCTATCCTGTTCCGTGCCTGACAGTAGAAGATGATGGTCCCGGCATACCCGACATTGAAATAAACAGGGTTTTTGAGCGCTTTTACCGTATCCCCGGAAGCACGGGCAATGGTTGCGGCCTGGGATTAGCCATTGTTAAGGAAATTGCTGATCTGCATAAAGCACGTTTTGAAATGGGTAAATCAAGTATCGAAGGCGGAACCCGCATTAATTTACTCTTTGAAAAAACTTAAAATCACCAACAGTGAAAGCATAAGATAATATCGAAATAGTTGACATTTTTTTATCAAAAATGCGTAACAATCCCGGTAGGCAGGTCAGGCGCCACCCCTAACTCGAAACACAGACTTTGATTTTCCGGGGTTACGTTATTGCGTCACCCCGAATCCTTTATAAAAGCTATCGTCTTGCAGGACTGTGGTTTCTAGGTTCTCTTCTGGGATTATGGCCTTTGGTTTCCGGCTTGCCTTTTATTACTTCAGGCTCATTTCTTTCTAGTCCGGCAAATTCAAATAACAAATCCAGTTCTTTATCCGTCAATTCATAAAACGTACAGGCTTTTAGACGTTCAGGTAAAACTACCGGCCCGTAGCGAACACGCATTAAGCGGCTAACAACAACTTCCTGAGACTCCCATAAGCGCCTGACCAGTCGGTTACGTCCTTCACTAACGATAACGTGATACCATTTATTGGCACCTTCACCGCCAAAAAACCGAATGGCATCGAATTTGGCTTTACCATCCTCAAGCTCTACACCTTGCTTGAGTTTTTCCAGCGTTGCCTCTGACACATCACCTAAAATACGCACCGCATATTCACGTTCAACTTCCGTGGAGGGGTGCATTAATTGATTGGCCAGCTCACCATTATTGGTAACCAATAATAATCCCGAGGTGTTAATATCCAACCGGCCTACTGAAATCCAGCGAGCGGTAGTCAGTGTCGGCAACTGCGTAAATACCACCGGACGACCTTCAGGATCGCGACGAGTTACCACTTCACCAGTAGGTTTGTGGTAAAGCAGTACCCGCGTGGGTTGTACCGCAAATTTTTCCCAATGAACCACCCGTTCATTGAGCTGCAAATAATCACGCTCTTTTAAACGGTCACCCAGTTTAACAATCTCACCGTTTAACTTTAACCGGCCTTCAGCTATCCAGCGTTCAATTTCCCTACGCGAACCGACACCGCCGCGTGCCAGCACTTTTTGTATGCGCTCGCCTGCATCGGGCTGATTTTTGTTAACTTTTTTTGCTACCTTGATTTCATCCGGCTGTTTCGCTGAACTGCCGGCCGGTTTGTAACCCGTTTCTTTCGGCGCATTTCTTTCCTTGTTTTTACGCTGTTGTTTGGGTGACCTTTTTATTGTCTTCGGCGAGTTGCCCGGCTGCTTCGATGAATCGTTGGTTGGTTTCTTGCTTTTCACTCGTTACCTGCATAGGTTGTTGCGTATTATCTAACGACTCATCAAGATGTTGTATATCCTGCAAAGTTGGTAGTTCATTTAATGACGTAATATTAAAATAATCCAGAAATTGTTTGGTCGTGCCATATAAGCCGGGTCTACCCGGCGTTTCTTTATATGCTACTACTCTGACCCACTCACGTTCAAGTAAAGTCTGAATAATACTTGAGCTGACACTGACACCGCGTATATCTTCAATATCGGCACGAGTCACCGGTTGCCGGTAGGCAATAATTGCCAAGGTTTCCAGTAATGCCCGTGAATATTTTGGTGGTTTCTCTTCAAATAAACGCGATACCCAGCGGGATAAATCCTGTTTAATTTGAAATCGATAACCACTGGCTACCTGTTTTAATTCAATGGGCCTGGATTTGTAATCTTCCGTAATAGCCTCTATTGCCAATTGTATTTCCTGCAGTTCCGGTTGTTCCAGTTCAGGAAAAACGTGTAATACTTGTTTAGCCGTCATCGGACGCTTGGCAACAAATAGAATTGCTTCAACTATACGCTTGGTTTTTACGTTGATGTCAGGTTGTTCAGTCACAGATGGAAGTGTGTTCAATGTTGTTGGTCTTAACGGTTTATGTCGTTTTCTAAACTTGCCAAAAGGACGCAGCCTGATTGGCACAACAAACCGCTCTTCGACAAAGCCCTTTTGGGCAAAGTTGATGGGTACATCATGGTCAGCTACGATTAAGTCAACAACAGCAGGCTTTACCGATACTTTAGTTTCCCGTTTCGATGGCGATGTAACCGGCACCTCTAACTCGTATTTCGGTAAAGGGTTCTGACTGAATGATTTCGATAAGTCCTTCTTTACCAAGTTCGAGGATGGCCAGAAACGCGACAACAACTCCGGGTCGACCTTCTTTTCGGATAAATAATTGCGAGAAAAGGAGACTATCTTGTCCTTTAAGGTTTGCCAAAATGGTTGCCATTCGTTCACGGACAGATAACGCTTCTTTGGTAATTTGATGATGACTGAGTTGGTCTACCCGTTTAAGAACATCCTGAAAAGCCAGTAACATGTCTCTTAACTGAATATCCGGTAATTGCTGCACAATATCCAATGCTGAAATATCAATATCTACTGCAAATATATCACGTTCAACTCTGGGTAAAAAATCCATCTCTTCAGCAGCGGCCTTAATACATTCATATTCCTGTAATCTGCGAATTAATGTAGCCCGGGGATCGTCTTCGCCATCATCTTGCTCAGACTGCCTGGGTAAAAGCATTCTTGACTTTATTTCTGCCAGGAGCGCTGCCATAACCAAATATTCAGCGGCCAATTCCAGGTTTAATTCCCCCATTAGTTGAATATAAGTAATGTATTGTTTGGTAATCTGGGCAATAGGGATATTTACAATATCCAGATTTTGCCTTCTGATTAAATACAGTAGTAAATCCAGCGGCCCTTCAAATAAGTCCAGAAACACTTCCAGTGCATCCGGCGGAATATAAAGATCATCCGGTAATTTATTAAAAGCCGCACCGTTAACCATGGCAAACACCGGCACATGATCCATAACAGCAGTCGTTATGTTAGTAGTCATTTTATTGCCGTTGGTATCGCGTCAGGTTAAAATGATTGGCAGGATCGTCCAAAACAAGATTCAAGAGTAATTCATGAAAATCATAAGCCGGCAATTGAAAAAAACAATTTCTGGGCGATAAACAGAGGGTATTCTAAAAGTACGTTTAAAACTTTAGTGTAGAGCAATATGATCAAAATAATAAACCCGTACCGTTCCAGGCGATTATATTGCCGAGCCCAATAAGTCGGTAAAATACCTGTCAAAATACGACTGCCATCAAGCGGCGGAATCGGTAACAAATTAATCAACGCCAAAACCAGGTTAATTGAAATACCGGCAACACCTGAATAAATCAACGGATGTGAGATCGCTTCATTGCCCGCGCCGATAGTAACACCCAAGCGAATAATTAGCGCCCAAAAGACCGCCATCAACAAATTTGAAACAGGCCCGGCCAAAGCCACTATAGCCATATCCTGCAAGGGATTTTTAAAATTTCGCGGATCAACAGGAACCGGTTTTGCCCAGCCAAAAATAAAACCGGTACCGGTAATCAGTAACAGTCCTGGAAGAATAATCGTACCAAACAGATCGATATGCTTGATCGGATTTAAGGTTAACCGACCCAAACTGGAGGCAGTATTATCGCCGTATTTTTTGGCAACCCAACCGTGTGCTACTTCATGTACGGTAATCGCAAAAATCACCGGCAATATCCAAACCGCTATGCGCTGAATTAACGTTAAATTATCCATCATATTATATATTCTCTATCAATCCAGCATGGGAGCAAGACCCTTGCCCTGGCGGATGATCTCTGCACCGTCATTGGAAAACTCGATCATGGTCGTTTCTCCACCGTCAATAATGCCGGCATCAATGATTAAATCCAATTCATTTTCAAGCTGGTTTTTAATGTCGTAAGGATCGGTCATAGGCTCGGTTTCTCCCGGCAATATCAAAGTCGCACTGAACAAAGCTTCGCCCAACTCCTGAAGCAACAATTGTGCAACCGGATGATTGGGAATACGTACACCGATAGTTTTTTTCTTGGGATGTTGAAGCCGGCGCGGCACTTCTCGCGTGGCATCCAGAATAAAAGTAAAAGGCCCCGGCGTTAATATTTTAATCAACCGATAAGCATCATTACCGATTTTAGTAAATGTTGATACTTGCGTCAGATCTTTGCACACGAGCGTAAAGTTGTGTTTATCATCCAATTGTCTGATACGCCGTATCCTGTCCAGTGCCTGTTTGTCATCCAATTGACAGGCAAGCGCATAGGATGAATCTGTCGGATAAACAATAACGCCACCCTTGCGAATAATTTCCACAGCACGGTGAATCAATCGCAATTGCGGATTTTCTGGATGTATTTCAAAAAACTGAGCCATCGTGGATGCTAAAGTGAAATTAAATAGACGCGCATTATACCTTACATCCCCGAATGATCGCGTTTAAAAATACTTGAAAATAGAATTTAAATAGGGATAAAACCGCTATCAACATTAATAATAAGGCGACTGAGGGAACACTCCATAAAGTAAATCCAAGATAAATATTTTTACTTTCACCAGAATCAAGAGTCTGCCCGAGAAAAGATACCTTCATTAATTAAGCGACATTATTTTCTGTAGGGTCTGCCGTGTGGATCTTGAAAGCTAAAATGCACGGGCTTATTTAATCCAGAAATCTATAACTATCATCCTTAATTTTGGCTATTTTTTTGTATCCACGAGATCATGTCTGACGCTTTCTTTTTGCTGGGTGTTTTTCGAACTATTTAGATAGTTTATTTCAGCCCAATTGATAACTTTCTCGCGCGCTTGCTTTAAACGCATGTCATCTTCTTTTTCGTTGCGTCCTTTCATATACTGATGCAATGTTAACCTGTCTTTTGAAAATCTATAGGCATTAGAAAAACAGGCTACCGCCTTATTGACTTCACCCTTTTTTCCGAATACTTCGCCTAAATTTTCCCATGCTGTTGTTCGCCCTGGAGACAATGTTAAGGCGCTGGTTATTGCTTGTTGGGCCGCATTAATATCACCTTGTCTTAAGTAAGAAAACCCCAAATTATTGATAACTTCAACATCCGACCGATCTAATTTATTGGCTTTTTCAAACAGCTCTACCGCCTTATTAAAACCACCTTCTTTTAGTGCCACCAAACCTTTAAAGTTAACTGCTCTCGCCGCCTTCTTGTTACCTTGCTCTGGTTTGGATGAATTTTCTATTTGCTGCTTTAGTTGTTGTAGTGCTGATTCGTGACTTAATCCACCAGCATTTAACGCATATTCAAGCATCTGCACAACCATTGTTTGCGATATATTTGCTGAGGAAATATTCCCGGCTTTATCTTGCTGCTCGAGCAACTCCTGCTTGGGTAGTTCCTGGATTGCCGGTGATTTTGGCAGTATTTGTAGCACTGACTGTTCAGGTGTTTTTGATGCCTCTTCTGCGACGCTATCCAATAACAAGGATTGCGCTGATGAGGATTGCCTGGAATTAACTATTTGCTTGACTTTATCCACAACAGCAACTTTATTTTCGTTTATTTGAGCTTTTTCAGGTGGTTGATAACCAGCAATTTCATGCCTTGTAACAACAAATATCCCCAGGCAAATCATCAATACCAAAACGAACAAGCCCACACGGCGATTACTATCAATAACCCCAGGATTATTAATTCCACAATACGGGCAAGTTTTAGCTTCTGTTGAAATTTCTTTTCTACATTCTTTACAGTTATTTAATGCCATGGGCCTTACTTCATTAATAATTACAGGCGAATTTTTTAGTCAAGCAAATATCCTGTGTTGTCAGTGTCATGACAGGCGCTTATTAGAAATAAATAACCTGAAAACCATTCTAAATCGACGTATCTTTAAGCGTTAACATTGCTTCTCTCAGGTAATGTCAAAAAATCAATAGCCTCAAGTGACGCAGGATTTTTGTTTATTTACATCGACGGCAAGGTTATAAAAAGTAGGACAATGCAGGAAATAACCTTATGGATGCGCTAACCCCAAGATACCCACAACAATCAAATATACCGCTACGAAGTAATTTAAAAACCTTGGCATTAACAAAATCAATACCCCCATTACAATAGCCAGTATGGGTGCGATGGCGACATTCATAATCATGATAATTTTTCCTTAGAAATTTAAGTCAAAGGCAACTAGTACTCAGTCAATCTGATAATGTCGGATGCCATGTCAGTAATTTCGTTATTACAGGGCTACTTTTATCCGACATATCAACGCTGACTGAGTACTAGCTTATATCGCTTTGCGTTTCGCTATTGATGTCGTTACCTATTCCGGCTACCAACTTTCAGAGGGAAAGTCTTAACTAGCAAAAATACTTTTTAGGGTATCACATATTTTTACATGAAACATGTAACCTTGAAACTCTAATTCGTAGAGATAGTGTTTACAAATTAACGATAAACCAACGAACAAGATTTAATGCCGGCAATCTCGTTTCCTGTAATAGTCAAAAACCTCCGGCAAAGCCGGAGGCTTGAAAATGTGAACCGCTCAAAGCGGATTAATAATTGTGCCACCTAAAGGTGACAATGCCTTAAAATAAATCGAGTTGTTCTATTCGTTTATCCTCTTCTTCTTGATGCCTGATATAGTTTCGTACAGTGACTTCATCCCTGCCCACTGTTGAAACATAATATCCTCTTGCCCAAAAACTTTGTCCGGTGAAATTCTTTCTTCGCCCCATAAAAGTTCATGCAATGGATATAGCGCTTTTACCCTTAATAAAGCCAACAACCTGTGATACTGAATATTTGGCTGTAATTGAGATTAGAATATGGACATGATCTGACATCAAATATCCTTCCTCAATCTTGCATTCCTTTTGTAAGGCTAAATCTTTTAGTATTGATCCCAGATATTGCCTCAACTCCTTATAAAGGCTTTTTTTCTATACTTTGGAATCCAGATTATATGGTATTTACATTCCCATTTTGTATGACTTAAACTCTCTGGTGAATTCATCGTTTGTTTCCTTATCTTTTGAACTTTAGGCGGTTCACAGATAGGGAGACTCTCGATGATTCCCGTAATTGTCAAACTTTATGAGTCCACCAGCAGAGTTGGGGGGTTTACTTATGATTAATTACCGCTGATATACTTATTCTGGTCACTATAGCCAGTTATAATCATCAGGCTTAATAAACTCCAATGAAAAATACCATATACTTAAGCACGAATATTATCACGCCACCTTAACTCTTAAATAATGACAAATCACTATCCCATCGGTCCGGTTATGCTGGATGTTGAAGGCTTAACCCTTGCCCCCCATGAACAGGAAAAAATAAACCATCCCAATACCGGAGCGGTTATTCTTTTTTCCCGTAATTTCCAAAACCCACCGCAAGTTAGCGAACTGATTAACAGTATTCGTGCAGCACGAAAGGGCGACATTCTGATTGCGGTGGATCAAGAAGGCGGCAGGGTTCAGCGGTTTCAAACCGGCTTTACGCGGTTGCCGCCTGCGTCTTATTATGCTGAAATTCCTGAGCTTGCAGAATCGGCAGGTTGGTTGATGGCGACTGAATTATTGGCAGTGGGTGTTGATTTCAGTTTTGCGCCGGTACTGGATATTGATTGCGGTATTAGTCAAATTATCGGCAATCGCTCCTTTTCAACCGACCCGGAACTGGCAACACACCTTGCAAGTTTGTTTAGAAAAGGAATGAACACAGCAGGCATGGCAGCGACTGGCAAACATTTCCCAGGACATGGCGCAGTCGCGCTGGACTCACACCTGACGCTGCCGACAGATGACCGCGACTTGGAGAGCCTTCGCGCAAAAGATTTCCTGCCGTTTAAGCAACTGATAAAAGAAGGCTTGGAAGGTATTATGCCTGCACATGTTGTTTATCCAAACATTAATCCTTATCCCGCCGGTTTTTCAACTTTCTGGATACAACAAATTTTACGTCAGGAATTAAACTTTAACGGGGCCGTATTCAGTGATGATTTAAGCATGGCGGGTGCGGCATCGGTGGGGGATTTTACTGAACGCGCCAGACTGGCACAAATTGCTGGTTGTGATATGTTATTAGTCTGCAATAATCCACTTGCGGCTGAACAGGTTTTGGAGGCATTGCCGGTTAAACCAGATCCCGTCAGGGAACAACGACTTAAGCGAATGCAAGGCAAACGGAAACCGGCAACACACAAAAATACTGAAAAATGGCAACAAATTTCTGATCTTATTAACCAACTGATGCAAAAATATGCTTAAAGAAATAAACTACATTCAGACAAATGCCGATTTGTTGTTCAGCGAACAGGAGGTAGAGGCCGCTCTGGATAAAATGGCTGACCAAATTAATGTGTTGCTGGCTGGCCGTAATCCTTTACTACTTTGTGTTATGAATGGTGGCATAGTCGTTGCCGGTAAATTAATTACCCGCTTGACTATCCCTCTCAATATAGATGCAATTAACGCCAGTCGTTATCAAAACAAAACCGCAGGCGGCAGCATCGAATGGATATTGAAACCGGGATTACCTCTTAAAAACCGGACGATATTAATTATTGATGATATTTTGGATGAAGGCATAACCTTGGCGGCAATTTATCGTTATTGCCTGGAACAGGGCGCGACATCGGTTTACAGCGCGGTATTAGTAGACAAAATGCTGGATCATGAAAAACCGGTAACCGCTGATTTTGTTGGTCTTAAAGTAGCAGACCGTTATTTGTTCGGTTATGGCATGGATTACAAAGGTTATTTACGCAACGCATCCGGCATTTATGCCTGCAGAGAAATAAAAGAGGACATAATATAATGACCAAGCTTGCAATTATTGGCGGCACAGGACTGACCCAACTTAGTGACTTAACCATCATCAAACGTGACAAACTGACCACTCCTTATGGTGAGCCTTCAGCTGACTTTATTACTGGCGAGCTCAACCAAAAAGAAGTGATTTTTTTGGCCCGACATGGTAATCCGCACACTATCGCACCACATAAAATAAATTATCGAGCCAATATCTGGGGACTTAAACATCTGGGCGTTGAACAGATTATTGCGGTTGCCGCCGTGGGCGGTATTACCGAAGCCATGAGACCTGCACATATCGCCATTCCCGATCAAATCATTGATTATAGCCATAGCCGCCTGCATACTTTTTTTGAAGACGAAAACTACCCTGTCACGCATATAGACTTTAGCTATCCTTATTGTCAAAAATTGCGCTCCGCTTTAATTATAGCGGCCACTAATGCTGATATTACCATCAGTCCAATAGGCACTTATGGTTGTACCCAAGGTCCTCGCCTCGAAACCGTTGCAGAAATTAATCGCCTTGAAAGGGATGGTTGCGATGTAGTGGGCATGACTGGTATGCCGGAAGCGGCTTTAGCTAGAGAACTTGACATGAGTTATGCCGCTATTTCTGTTGTTGCCAACTGGGCAGCAGGCAAAACTGAAGGTGAAATTACCATGGCTGAAATTGAGCAGCATCTCCATGTTGGTATGGCCAATATGGCGAAATTGCTAAAAGTTTTTATCGCTCAGGCGTAAGGCAATTTTCTACAAAGGCTTTACGCACCTATAGACTCCCGGATAGTAATTTCGATGTCAAGAGATAACCATCTCTTCAAGGCATAGTCACCCATACAAATTTTTTTCATAGTAAAAACAATAAGTTAAGAAAAAACACCCTCTCCTATTGGAGAGGACTGGGTGATGACTATATGGACATAGGGTGACTTTAACCTGCTGAGAAAAGCGGGCTTTCAAGATAATTGCCTACGGCGCTCTCGCGAAATTAACCATTCAGCCACCGCAAGGTTGATAGCCCAGCCCGCTCCCATGCATAGTGTCCTTGCCAGCTCCCCTTGTATGCTCGTAAACAGGAACATGGGGATATGAGTAAAGACCTGTGTACCGGCACCCAAGCCGAGAGCATAGCCGCGTATCATCCAGGCTCGGTGATGAGGAATATCCCGTTTGCAGATAGCAGTAAAGCCGAGACATAGACACAAGACCATCGCCGAACCTACCAGAAGCCTTATGCCGTAAAGGAACGGGCCGTCAAAATTGACTGGTGGATAGAAATAGGTCATCCACAGGCCGGAAAGCGCGACGACTAGTCCGCAAGGGATAAGTATCCGCCCGGCCGCACGGTGCCAATTGGGTTTGCGGCTACGGAAGCTGGGGGAAAACTGGAAAGCGCCGAGAACGCAGTAGATCACGGCATTGATAATATGCAACACCACCGGCAAGGGAGCCGCGAAGAACCGTGCATTATCTGGAGTGATCTCGATACCGCTGGCGAGTCCAATCACGCGAAAAGTGCCGGCAACAATCGGGATAAAACCAAGCGCTATTAACCCTGTGGGTATGAGCCATTCAGATTTGGCGGTGAAGTTCATTATTAAAGGTTCCTTATGTCTACTGCCCGAGAATAGCAATTGTAGCGAAGGAAAGCCGTTTTGAGTCAGATTTTTTAGTCGTTTGCGGCAAACAGTTGTTCTATCTAACGAAAATTAGCGGTAAATCTGGCAAAAATGGCTTTTCCGCAGTCGGTTTTCTATTCTCGGACAGCCTCTAAACAGTCGACATTGCCAAAAATACTGACACAGCAACGTATCCAAGGATACAGGAGTTACCCAATGTTTGGGACCTGTAACTCATCAAGTAGCAAATAACACTAAGGTGCAATAGTTGTAATATTACACAGGGTAACATCAGGTGTTTTCACGAAAGCGAAACGAACAATTGAGTGGTGGAAAATAGTCACCACAAACGCAAGCCTTAGGTCTTTTCACAATACGTTTTTTGAGTAATGCAAATGTCGAAGCATAATGAACAGCGTCAAGTCATTGACGTGCACGGTTATGGGCATCGCCTTGTTGTCTGGACAGAGAGGTCCACTTTAGTAATCTATTAATATTGTCAGGAGATAATTTTTGAAACAATCCTTTTATGACCTAAATTATTCTGACTTGGGAATGATTATAAATCAGAATAATTTAAACAATTCAGGAGCGTCGGTTCTGTTTAATTGGCATTATAAGAAAAAAGAAACGGCTCAATGCACTGATAAAATAGCCAAATGCTCATTGGCCTTTTTTCAAAATAATTTCGACTTTTCTTTACCCGAAATCGATACGGTTCATGAATCAAAAAATGATCGAACAGTAAAATTTCTTTTTAAGCTTAAAGACAACCATAAAATTGAAACTGTCCTTATTCCGTTTCATAAAAAATATTCTATTTGCCTTTCATCGCAGGTTGGCTGTGCAATGAATTGTTCTTTTTGTTTTACCGGAAAACAAGGGCTTAAAAGAAATTTGACTACCAGTGAAATTGTTGGCCAATTTATTCAGGCTTGGCGCTGGTTAGCGGCAAACAGGCCTGGAGAAGAAAGAATTTTAAATATAGTTTTTATGGGACAAGGCGAACCTTTACATAATTTCGATGCGGTTAAAAAAGCGTGCGAAATATTTTTATCCAAACACGGAACATCAATTGGCGTTCAAAAAATTACTATTTCAACGGCGGGGTATATTCCCGGACTTAAAAGATGGAGCGAGGAAATTCCTGGAGTAAACCTTGCGTTATCTCTTCATTCACCCTTTGAAGAAAAGAGAAATGAACTTATTCCCATTAATAAAAAATATCCGCTAGATGAAGTGCTGGCCACTATTGACAAAATTCCTTTAAATAAAAAGCAGTTTATAACTTATGAATATATTCTGATAAAAGATTTTAACGATTCTCCAGAGGATGCTCAAAAATTGGGCGCGATACTGATGGGTAAAAGTGCTTATATCAACTTGATCCCTTTTAACTCATTCCCCGGATCACATTACCAGCGACCGGATTTGGATAAAATTGAAAAATTTAAAGAAGTTTTAGATACTTTTAAAATCCCGACTCTAATAAGAAGTGTTAAAGGTGATGATGTATTAGCAGCATGTGGACAACTTAATTCTAAAAATAAAATAGTTTTTGTGAGTTAAAACGATTTTTCTAAGATGCTTAGTGAATAACGATTTTAAGTGTTTTTAATTTAGTGCCTTTCTCTGTATTAAAAGCAACAACCAAAACAGCATCATAGCGAACAGCAATTCCTGCCATGGGCCAAAGGCAGGAACTTGTTGTGGCGTAGCGGTGACTGTTTCGCTAATAGCCACCGACGTATTTCCGGCATTATTACGGTGCCAGAGGGAGATGCGCCGGTTACGGTTGCGATCAAGGTAAGGCTTTGTCCAGCCATAATAGTAGACTCCGAAACAGTAACGGTAATGGTAGTTGCGGCAATCACGGTCTCGGATAGCGCAGTTGAAATGCTGGTGAGGTTATTACTGTCTCCGGCATAAACCGCAATAATCAAGCCGACACCTGGGGAGGTCAAGGCGCTGGTGGTCAGCGTGGCCACGCCGCCACTTAAAACTGAAGTCCCTAGCGATACGTCGTTATTATTGAATTGGACACTGCCGGTAGGCATAAAACCGCTGACCGTTGCGGTAAACGTGACGGATTGGCCGCTAACAAGATTGGCCAAAGAACTACTTAACCCGACACTGGTCGAACCGGGGTTTAAATTGCGCCATTGTGTTATCAAAAGATTGGCATCGACCGAGCCCAAGCCGGTTGCCGGATTATAGCCAGAACCGTTAGCAATAAAGCCGACTTGACCGGGTACCGAGTTGCTGCCGGAAAGCGTAGGATGGAAATAAGCATAACTGCCGCCGTTGGCCTGCATTTGGTATAGCCCATAAAGGGTCGGGTTGATATTGCCTTGACGGCCAAGGTTATATTGCTCCAGTAACGCGACAATCCCTGCCAGTGATGGCGTAGAGGCGGAGGTTCCACCAACCACTTACTGAGAGCCGCTCACATAAATGATATAACCGTCATGACCGGATGCCGACTGCGAAACGTCAGGAACATATCTGGCATTATCCACAGGTACGCCTGGTGAAACCTGCCAGACGGGTTTAGACAAGTAGCGACTTTTACCGCCACCAGAAGCATATAAATTACTGCCGCTTTCATTCCAAACCGTTTCCGGAATATAACTCAAGGCGGATACCGTTCCGCTAGATTGCCAATAGAGCGACGGATTACTAGTGTTATTAAACTGTGTGCCGCCCACGCAGGTACTGTATGGCGAACTGCATAAGCCGTTGACGCCAGCGCCGCCAACAGCAGTCGCCTGGCTGGAGATGTCACAGCCTGCGACACCGCTATCGCCTGAAGACACCAGCACTGTTTGCCCCTGTGTTTGAGCTTGCTGCCAAAGACTGCTCCAATAATTTACGCCCGATCGGCTAATGGATTTTTCACAAGAACCATAACTCAAACTAATGATATCCCCGATATTGTTACTCACCGCATATTGTGCAGAAAGTTGAATGCCATCGGCAGTTGTTGTGGAAGCCGAGGTGATGAATTTTTCCGTGGCACTGGGCGCGATTCCACTTGCCCACTCGACATCCAGACTGGATTCCATCTGATCGCCATTGACCAAATCCGGATCTGGTCCATTAATAATGGTTTGTATTGGATTCGACGGCAAGCCGGAAAAGCTTTGGAAAGTGGCGATGTCGCCGGGAACGATATTACTACGTCCAATAACGGCAATAGTAACGCCGCTACCTTTCACAGATGCCGCATAAAGGGGATTACACGCCATAATCCCCAGGCGTTAAAAATGGCTACCGCCAGAGGTCATGTCTGAATTTCGCAAAATAGTGATGGATTTCGGTATGGCTACAATGCACCGTATTTGCAGGCTGTTATACACTGCTCAATTACGGTTATTTTAAGATTTCGAACGAGCTATTCATAAATGTTATTTACTACCATGGCGTAGTGACTATTTGCGCCGATCTGATTAACATGCTCGCTCCGTTGGAACAGGTTTTGCCGCAGCAGAATCATTTACTTTCAGTTAAAGCTAATTTGGAGATCGTTCGCGGCTGCGATGGAGCTGGTGTGTTGTTTTTGATGGTGTCGGCCATTGTTGCTTTTCCATCAACATGGCGGCGAAAATTGATCGGGCTGCTCTTGAGCATCGGCTTAATCTATCTGCTCAATCTACTGCGTATTATCACCTTGTATTTTATCATTGCTTACCAACCCGACTGGTTTTTGTTGGTTCATGCTTATCTGGCACCGACCTTGATGATAATCGTGGGTTGTGTCTATTTCGTCTGGTGGGCATTCGGTTCAACGGAAAAGATTCATAAACCGGCGTGAGCTGATTTTCCTCAGTTTGAAAGACCTACTGGCATGGCTGGTCTTATCCGGCTTGGTTTGGTATTTTGGGGAGTGGTTGTTAAAAGTGCTATTCCCCTTGTTTGAGGTGTAAAGTGGACCCCATTGTCCAGACAATATTTAAGCTTAATTAAGAGGGCATCGATTCCGTTACAGCAGATTGGCGCTGTCCCACTTCTTCTTTTGAAGAAACCCGTTTGTCACTAAAATGATCAACTACTTTTACGCCGCCGCCGATGCCTGTCCGATAAACTTCATTGGGCGTTTTATAGCTCAATGCCTGGTGAAACCGCTCACTGTTATAGAATATAAAGTACGCGGTCAGACCCAACAACAATTCAGGCACAATGACATAGTTTTTCGGGTAAATGTCCTCGTATTTGACACTACGCCATAGCCGTTCAACAAAAATATTGTCCAAGGCACGACCCCGATCGTCCATACTAATCTTACAGCTGTGTTCCAGTAATTTATTGACCCATAAGGTGCTGGTAAACTGCGATCCCTGATCGGTGTTAAAAATTTCTGGTGCGTCATATTGATTAAGCGCCTCAGTCAAACAGTCCAGG
Organism: Methylobacter sp. S3L5C; assembly: GCF_022788635.1. Classification (NCBI taxonomy): domain Bacteria; kingdom Pseudomonadati; phylum Pseudomonadota; class Gammaproteobacteria; order Methylococcales; family Methylococcaceae; genus Methylobacter; species Methylobacter sp. S3L5C. Next base: position 4,209,736 of record NZ_CP076024.1, read on the forward strand.
CAAAAACCAACATCCATGGTGTTTGAAACCTTCCACGCCAACACTTTACGACTGTACCAATCAATGATTGCGACCAGATACATAACGCCATGCGCGAGTCGTATATAAGTTATATCCGTACTCCAGACCTGATTCGGTCGGACAATAGCTAATCCTCTGAGTAAATACGGATAAACCTTATGTTGCGGATGTTTTTTACTGGTATTAGGACCAGGCACCATGGCAACCAACCCCAGTATTTGCATCAAACGCTGCACTCGTTTTCGGTTCACGCCATGCCCTTGTCCGCGTAGCCAGACTGTCATTTTCCTGCTGCCATAAAAAGGATGGCGGGTATATTCTTCATCCAGCAAGCGCAGCAATAACAGCTCGTATTCATTCACAACTACTGTCTTGTTAGCGTAGACGGTGGATCGGGCAATACTCGCTAATTTACACTGCCGAACCAACGCCAGTTCATCATGGGGATCGATCCAGCTCTGTCTTTCGCTTAAAAACTGATTCCTGACTTTTTTCTAGTGCCCCGTGCGGGTATTAAGCCAGTCCAGTTCCATATTAAGCTGACCAATCTTGGCATACAATCGTACCGGATCGCTCTGAGGATCAAGGGGCTTCGAGCCACGCTTTACCTCAAACAGTTGGCTGGCATTTTCTAATAAGGCCTTCTTCCATAAACCAATTTGGGTAGGATGAACGCCATACTCTTGAGCAATCTCATTTACCGTTTTTTGCTCCTTCAAAGCTTCTAACGCTATTTTAGCTTTTTGTGCCCCCGTCAAAATCTTACGTTTTTTTTCACTCATTCCTGTCTACTTTTTTTATGGAAGACACCATCTTAATCGACTGTCCGGATTTTGGGGTCCACTATATGGGTAGGTAACGTAAAATAAAAAGAACTACCCTTTTCATGCCGGCTATTGAAATACAAATTACCATCATGGGCTTCAATAATTGAACGACTGATAGATAATCCCATACCCATGCCCTCAGTTTTGGTTGTATAAAAAGGCATTAATATTTTTTGTTTTTGGTCTTCAGCAATACCGGAGCCATTATCTTTTACCCTGACTTCTAGCCTATTATTGAAAAGCAATCGACTATAGATAGATATCTTGCGCTGCTGGTTTGCAGGAGAGTTTTCCAAGGCTTCAACACTATTTTCGATCAGATTTATAATGACCAGTTCAATTTGGGCAATATCAACATTAACAACGGGTAAATCATCCTCAAGTTCAAACAAGATTGTTATATTTCCGCGCTTAAGATCAAACAAATACAAATCGACAGATTTTTGAATTAACTCATTAAGGTTACTGATTACCTTATGATGCACATTAGGATTAGCACATTTCATAATTTTATGAATAATCTGCCCTACTCTTAACGCCTCTTTCTGTGTTTTTTGGATAACCTCTGTCAGCTTTGCCAAGTCAGGACTTGCAGCCTCAAGCAGATTTAAACTAACTCCTGAATAGGCAACAATCGCATCCAGTGGTTGATCAACTTCACGAGCAATACCTGATACTATTTCTTCTATCAGGCTAAGGCGAGCGACATGGGAAAGCCGCTTGAGATGCCTTCTGGATTTCTGTTCCTGATATTTACGCGAGGTAATATCCTGCATACTGCCCACCAGGCGTAGCGGTTTGTTCATGGTGTCGTATTGCAATTTACCACTGCTACAGATAAAACGAATGCTGTCATCCGGTAATCTGATACGAAAAATGAGTTCTTGCATCGTGATCCCCTTCAGGCAATCATTAAACCAACTATTTTTTAATTCCAGATCGTCGGGAAGCATTAAAGCATTAATTGCTGTAACGGTATGTCCGAAGGTTTTCGGAGAAACGCCAAAAATTCGGTACATTTCATCTGACCAGGTCAGGTAACCCGTTGTCACATTTAAAGACCAACTACCAATACCGCCGATGCGTTGTGATTGGGACAATATTTGCTCTTTTTCCCGCGAGGCTTCCTGTATTTGTTTTCGCTCGGTAATATCGGTATGTGTACCAATCATACGTAAGGGCTTTCCATCTTTGCAGCGACTAACCAGCATACCTCGACCCAAAATCCATTTATAACTACTATCCTTACAGCGCAGACGATATTCAACATGGTAAATCTCCGTTTGCCCTTCCAAATACTCTTGCATTATATTTGCAACAGTTATCTGATCATCTGGATGAATACGATCCAGCCATTCTTGGTGGGCAGGTAAAATATCTTCTTGACTATAGCCCAGCATTGCAAGCCAGATAGGGGAATAAGTCGCTTGCCGGGTCTGAAGATTACAGTCCCATACGCCAAAATTAGCGCCTTCTATGGCAAATTTCAACAGAAACTCACTCTCCTGTAGCGCTTTTTCTATTCGTTTTCGTTCGGTGATATCGGAGGTATAGCCATGCCAGAGCGTGGAGCCATCAGCTTCTCGTTGTGGTACTGAATTACTAAATAACCAACGCTCCGTACCATCATTGTCTATTACTCGATATTCATGGCTGAAGAGGCTCAAATCTTGAAGTGATTTGCGCATAACCTCAATAATTCCATCGCTGTCTTCCGGGTGGAATCGGGAGAATAATTTGGAGGCATCCTCGCGAACTTCTTCCGGACTGAGTTGATGAACATTATTGAGACCTTCACTGGCGTAAGGAAAACAACAACTACCATCGGGGCGCACACGAAATTGATAGACAACTCCCGGTACTTGACTGGCGATTTTCTGCAAACGGTCAAGAGACTCTTCCAAGAGTTTATTTTCGGTGATATCAGTAAAGTTGATGCGCACCAGCAGATTTTGGTCATTAGCTGGTATAAGTCGACAGCTGAGCCGAGAATGACATTCAGATCCATCACCGACTTGAAAAGATAATTCGGCGCTAAAGACTTCTTCGTTTCGCATCAACTTCATAAAGAGAATATGCCAGTGATCGCGATCTTTAACAGTAACCAAAGCGGTGAAAAGATGATTAATCAGAGCCTCGCGCTCTATGCCGAAGATACGGGTACCCGATAAGTTAATCTTTGCGATTCGGCCTTCGCGAGTTAGCGTCAGATAACCATTGGGAGAAAATTCATAAAGATCAACATAGCGGTAATGAGATTCACTAAGCGCAATTTGAGTGCGCCTTAATTCTTCATTTTGAATCTCAAGTTCAATTTGATGAAGCTCGAGTGTATGAAATAGTTTTTCTTTGTTTTTGGAATCTGCCAATAGTTATATCTCGGTAGTTAACTTTTTAGCCATCCCCGTTAGGTACTTCCGTTTGGTTCTATTGATTTTTGATTTTACTCTTAAAATTACCATGGAAAATGACAGAATCATCATGCAATTAATAGTCTTTTTTCTATCTCGTAACAATTCTGCGAGAGTATTTAAGCCTACTAAATATGCATTCAATGCATGTTTTCTTTTATAATAACATACATAACACTTACAACTTCTTTCCGGTTCGATTTATATACTTTTGATAAACAACTGCGATGTTGACAGATACCACTCCTTAGGTGATTTCCTGCGAAGAATATACCCAATTTACTGGTCTTTTTATTTGTTTTCTGCGTTGTCAAAATAGTTACGTAGCCAGCTACGTGCCTATTTTGCCGCCTTGAAAATAAAAAAAATCCTGCGCCACTTGGGTATATTCATTCTTGGATATCGCCTTAAAGGATATTATCTATCAAAGCTTTGAACGATATACAGCTGAAATAACTGTTTTTGCCTGACTATTTATGCATCTTATCGTTGCACGACAAAGGGGTTTTTATTGTGATGATAAACTTTTTTGTAAAATGATATGCTTGGCTCTCCTGCTAAATATCTATTCGACGGTAACAGACTTTGCAAGATTTCTCGGCTGATCCACATCAGTGCCTTTTAAAACAGCGACATGGTAAGACAGCAATTGTAATGGAATGGTATAGATAATCGGTGAAATTTCATTCTTAACTTGCGGTATTTTTATAATTTGTACGTTGTCATCGGCTGTCGTAGCTAATGTTTCATCCATAAAAACAATTAACTGCCCACCTCTTGCGCTAACCTCCTGAATATTTGATTTCAATTTTTCAAGCAGATTATTGTTTGGCGCTACGGTAATAACCGGCATATCCGCATCAATTAATGCCAAGGGGCCGTGCTTTAACTCACCTGCGGGATAGGCCTCGGCATGAATATAAGATATTTCTTTTAATTTTAATGCACCTTCCATGGCTATAGGATAATGACTGCCTCTACCCAAAAACAAGGCATGCTGTTTTTCTGAAAATTGTTCGGCCAACAATTTAATCTCATTATCCAACTGCAACACTGCTTCAATTTTTCCGGGTAAACCAAATAATTCCGAAGTAATTTTCTTCTCCATTGTTTCAGTCAACTCAAATCGCCTGCCAACAGCTATCACCAACAGCATCAATGCTGTTAACTGTGTTGTAAACGCCTTGGTCGAGGCAACACCAATTTCAGGCCCTGCACGCGTAATCAAGACCAGATCAGATTCCCTGATCAAAGAACTCTCGGGAACATTGCATATCGCCAAGGAATATTTGGCGCCCAGTTTTTTGGCTTCCTGCAATGCAGCCAAAGTATCAGCGGTTTCACCCGATTGCGAAATGGTAACAACCAGGGTATCGGCTGCCAAGACCGGACTTCTGTAACGAAACTCACTGGCGACTTCAATATTGCAAGGTACGCGAGCCAGCTTTTCAAACCAATAGTGTGCGACCATGCCGGCATGATAACTGGTACCACAAGCGATAATCTGTATCGATTTTATGCTGTCAAATACTTCAGGAGCCTTATGTCCAAAGGCACTATCTTGCAAGCGATCATTTATAAATCGTCCTTCCAAAGTCTGAGAAATTGCAAACGGCTGCTCATAAATTTCTTTTAACATAAAATGGCGATAGTCACCCTCCTCAACCGAATCTGCGGTTAATCGACTTTCTCTGGCAGGACGATTAACAACATTGTCATCTGCATCATAAATAACCAATTTATCTATACTGATAGAGGCTATATCGCCCTCCTCCAGAAACATAAAACGTCGCGTAACAGGGAGCAAAGCGGCAACATCCGAAGCGATAAAATATTCACCAATACCTACGCCAATAACCAGCGGACTGCCTTTTCTGCAGGCTATCAAGATATCCGGTTCTGAGGTACTGATTATCCCCAAGGCGTAAGCACCTTTCAGTTTTTTTACCGCCAGCTTAACTGCATTTAACAAACCATCAGTATCCTGCCCTGAGCCAAGCCGAAGGGATTCCATAGCCTGATAAATTTCATGCACAATAACTTCGGTATCAGTTTCTGAAGTAAACTCGTAGCCATTTTTTATCAGTGCGCTACGCAGCACCTCATGATTTTCAATAATACCGTTATGCACTACCGCAATTTTATTCCGACAAATATGTGGATGGGCATTGGCTGTACTGGGTTTACCATGTGTTGCCCACCGGGTATGTGCAATGCCGATCTTGCCACAAACAGGATCAGCCAGTAACAATGCCTCAAGACCGTTAACTTTACCCAACTCCCTTTTGCGATATATCGTCTGGTCGTTAATAACTGCCAATCCTGCTGAATCATAACCACGATATTCCAGCCTTTTTAAGCCTTCCATCAATATTGGTACGACATTTCGTTGCGCTATTCCACCTACTATTCCACACATATAATTAATTATTGTCTAATAAGAAGTTTATTGGTGAGTGCATAGCCAACAGCATGCACCGTTTTGATAGGCAATTCACGATTCAACATGGTGAGGGATTTTTTTCTAAGCCTGCCCAGAATTAAATCAAGTTTACGACAGCCATGTTGATTAAATTCACCAAATATTTTTTTGGAAAAACAATTTTTATTAATAACTTGATCAGAATTTTCCTGGATATAGCAAAGAAAAGAAAACTCTCTCGATGTCAATGTCATTAACTGATTGTCCGGTGCAATTAATGTCCAGTTTGAATGAGATAAATACCAAATAAAATCAGTTGGTTCAACTGGTTCAACTGGTTCAACTGGTTCAACTGGTTCAACTGGTTCAAAATGCAGATCAATGGCTTTTTGTGTACGATAAATCGCATTGATATTGGCGAATAATTCTTCTGAAACAATAGGTGCATTTAAGGTTCTATTAACCCCCATATTAATTAGTGTGGTTTTATCTGCATGATCCAAATCAGGGTTAACCATAGAAATAATGATTAATTTAGGATTTACTTTCAAAAACTTATCAATACAAGGATTAGTATCATTTAAAAACTCAACATCAACAACCAAAACATCTATTGTCGATGCCAACAATAATCTGAAGTAGTCAATCGGCTTAGTCAGGATGGTAACAGGAAGATTAATAAAATCATTTGCTACAATTAAGCTGGATGTAAGTATTGTAATTTCAGGCTTCATTACTTTGTTTAATGGACGTTAGCTGTAATTTTTAATATTACTATAAATAATAAAAAATTAAACTATCTGAGTTATTTTGATGCAATTTGCAGTAAATGAGCCATTTTGATGCATTTTGATACTACCTAAAAGACATGAAATATATAATAATTAAATATCAAAAAATTATTGGCACTACAAAAGCAAAAAAAAGATAACTTAAACCGTTAGAACCAATAACATAAATCGGCACAAGCGCACTGACCATTTTATTTTATAGAATAAATACCTGTCGTTCGTTTAGTACTGAATTTATGTCAACTATTATTAACTGCCATTAATGAGTGATTGAAACATGAATACGCCAAAAAATTATTTAAAACTAGCTCTGATAAGCGCTGCCTTATCTACTCCACTGGCAGCAATTGCTGCAGATGTTGCCTCTACTGCTATTACACTCAACGCTGATCAAACTGACATACTCAGTAACATCTCAGCAGCAATCACAGCCAATCCTGATCAGGCAGCGGCTATTATCACAGCAGCAATTGCAGCATCGCCTACCCTGGCAGCCGCTATTACCACCGCAGCCGTTACTGCAGCACCTGATTATGCAGCCGCTATCACCACCGCCGCTATTACCGCTGCACCAAGCTTCGCAGCCGCCATTACCACCGCAGCTATTACCGCTGCACCAAGCTTCGCAGCTGCCATTACCTCCGCAGCTATTACCGCTGCACCAAGCTTCGCAGCTGCCATTACCTCCGCAGCCGTTTCCGCAGCACCAGGCTCGGCAACTGCCATTACCTCCGCAGCCGTTTCCGCAGCACCAGGCTCGGCAACTGCCATTACCACTGCAGCCGTTACGGCAGCACCAGGTTTTGCAGCCGCAATTGTTACCGCCGCCATTGCTGCAGCACCAAGTTCTACATCTGCCATTAGCAATGCAGCAGTTACCGCAGCGCCAAGCTCTGCAGCGACTATCACCACAGCAATAGTAACAGAATTGGTTTCAGCATCAACTCCCACAGCCTCAGTATCAGAAGCAACAGTAAACAATACTGCTACTGTGACAGAGGTAATAGTAAGTTCTTTTACAAAAACAGTGGATGCCTGTAATGGTAACAGTGCATGTATAGACACGGCTATCAATACTGCGGTAAATCAGGCCACCAGTTCGGGTACAGGTTCATCTGTAATTGAAGAAATCAACACCATAGCAGCGACTGTCAGTCCTAATTAATCAATTTATCTGTAAATCAATTTCTTCGAGTTGAAAAATCATGTTTAAAAACAAAATTTTAGCAGCTTCACTTATCGGAATATCGAGCGCAGGCGGTGCTTTGGCTACTGAACGCTCTGATTATGATCTGCAATCATCTCAATATTATCAAGAAGGTGTACATGCGGGTGCTTTCACTCTTCTACCCAAACTGGGTTTTAATAATGAGTACAATTCCAATATTTTTATGCGCGATAAAAGCCTTGCCCAGCCCATAAGTGATAGCTACATTGCACATTTCAGACCCGGCCTTCAAGCAAAATCAAACTGGAACCGACACGCACTTAATTTAAAGTTTGATACCGATCTGGCCCAATATGTGACCTTGCCTGACCAAAGTAATTACAATGATCTGATGACTCAAGTTAATGGCCGACTGGATGTCGTTCGTGATAGCCACCTGGATGGTTCCTTTGCTTATAACAGCGTGCATGAAAATAGAGCGTCGCCTGATCAGATTGCCGGTATCGGCCCGACTTTTTATGATACCAAAGTCATTGATACCTTTTATACCCATAAGTTAAACCGGGTGTCCGTTAATGCGGGTTTAAATGCTATCCGTTATGACTATCAGGATGTCGCCACCGCTGCATCAAATACGCCTCTGTTGATGAGCACCAGAAACCATTGGGAGTATTTGCCCTCAATCCGTTTAGGTTATGAAATTCAGCCGGCTTATGAAGCCTTTGTAAAATTTGTTTATAAAGACTCAACTTATGATTCACTGGTACTTTCTAATGGCGTCGGCACTGCCTATAACCGTAATGCAACCGGTTACAACGCTTTGGGTGGCATGGCCTTTCAATTAACCGATCTGGTAACCGCAGATGCTTCGGTGGGTTATTTGCAACGCACTTATGAAGATTCCCGTTTAAGTCAAATTTCCGGTGTTAACGGTTTTATCAATTTAAAATGGCGCCCCACCATGCTAACTACTGTCAACGGCAGATTTAGTCGTGATATCAACGAAACCACTCAGCAAGCTGTTTCCGGAGTTTTTGCATCCGCCGTAGCGCTGGATATGGAGCATGAACTGATGCGCAACATATTTCTTATGGCGGGTGCTGATTATACCAATAACGACTACCAAGGCTATGTGCAAAACAATGCACCGGGTGCCACCAACCAACAAAATCGTACCGATAATATTTATGGTGCTAATGTCGGTGCCAAGTACTTGTTAAACAAAAATTTTTCTACCGACCTGACATATATGTACCACAATCGTGATGTTAATTATGTAAACAATAATTATGAAGTCAATCAAGTAATGCTTAATTTAAGAGGCCAGTATTAAGCTATCTTTGCTTTGATGTTTCACATTCCTGTACTCTAGATTCCGGCCAACTCTCGCTTCGCTCTCCCTGCCGGATTTACGCTGCTTTTACGAATGAAGATATCTATGCCCGGAGGGTGTAACCCGACAAAGATTATGTAGTTTATAAAATGTTTATCAGGGTGGATATCACCCTTTCTTAACCGCCTTTTTCTCTGTAAGAAAAAATGAGTCCATATCGTAATAAAGTTGTTTCCACCCTTTTGCTGTGCATTGTGTGTTTTTGCACGACCTTATTTGCTGACAACAACAACGAGACACTATCTAAAAGCCAAAATTTGATTAATGAAGAATATAAACTGGGATCAGGTGATTTAATAAAAATCACCGTCTTTAATCAAGAAGATTTGTCCGGTGAATACACAATTAATGGCGCCGGCAAAATAGCTTTGCCGTTAATTGGCGATGTTGAAACTAAAGACTTAACGGTAAAGCAGGTAGAAGAAGGTATTGCCAATAAATTAAAGCCGGATTATTTACTTAATCCTCGCGTTAATGTGCAAGTATTAAATTATCGACCCTTTTATATCCTCGGTGAAGTAAAAGGCCCACAGTCTTATCCATATGTCGATGGCATGACCTACCTTAACGCGGTCGCAATCGCCGGTGGTTACACTTATCGCGCCAAAGAAAATCATGTGATAGTTATCCGCATGAATGATCGACAAAAAAAAGAGCTAAGACTCAACATGAATGAAAAGGTATTACCGGGTGATGTTATTCACGTAGAAGAGCGTTTTTTTTAAAGCCAATACAAACGCATCCTTTTAGAACTTTATTAATCAATACCCATCGAGAAAACTGTGTACGATTTAAAAGAAAAACAGATAACATCTATCGACTTACCAAACAATGACAACACAGAAATATCGCTGAGCCATATTTTTAATACGCTGTGGCTAAAAAAACGTTTATTAATAAGCGTTACTGTTTTTATCAGTGTATTAGCCTATTTATACGTATCCCAGTTAGTGCCCCGCTACACGGCAACATCACAATTACTGGTTGGCATTAATGCGGCCAAGGTAGTCGATATCCAAGAAGTAATATCAGGTAACTTAACTGGCGATTCAGCAGTGATAGGTGAAATGGAGGTTATTAAATCGCGTGAACTGGCGCGTAAAATTATCAGCCATTTACACTTGGCTCAATCCGAAGAATTTAATCCAAAACATAAAGAACCGGGTTTTTTTGCACAGTTTAGCGTCAACAATTTATTGCCTGATACCTGGAAAGAAGCTATGGGACTGGTAAAAATAGACAATACCACAACCGAGGAAAAGGAAGAGTCAACGTTAACTAATTTAATCGATAACTTTCTGCTCAAACTAACCGTTTCACAAGTCAAGCGTTCACAAGTGATTAATTTAACTTATGAATCTGAAGACCCAAAATTAGCAGCAAGAATAGTTAACGATCTGGCTGATCAATATATAGTCGGGCAAATGCAAGCCAAATTTGATGCCACTAAAAAAGCCACGGATTGGTTAAATGATCAACTGGGCGAATTAAAACAAAAAGTAGAATCATCAGAACGCATCGTAGAAAATTACCGCAAAACCCATGCCTTGCAAGAAGTTTCCAAAGGCTTGGGCGTAACACAGCAACAATTGTCAGAAATAAATAGCCAGTTAATTATCTCGCGTGCCTTTCGGGCCGAAGCCGAAGCCAAATATCAACAAGTAGAATCCATAACCAGAAGTGGACATGATATTGACAGTGTTTCCGATGTGTTAAATTCACCTTTAATCTCAAGTTTACGCGGTCAAGAATCAGAAGTGCAACGCAGGTATTCTGAAATGTTGGTGGAATACGGCATCCGTCATCCACGCATGATTCAAATGCAGGCAGAACTGGAAGACATCAAAAATAAAATCAACCAGGAAGTTAAAAAAATTGCCGCCGGCTTGCGCCACAATTTGGACGTTGCCATCGCACGTGAAGGTTCACTATCCGGCAGTTTGAGGCAGATGGAATCAAAAACCAGCGGCAACAGTCAGGCGGAGGTTGAACTCCATGCTTTGGAACGTGAAGCCACTGCCAACAAAGTATTATTTGAAACCTTTTTGGGGCGTTTTAAAGAAACCGCCTCAACTCAAGGTATCGAACAAGCGAACGCCCGGGTTATTTCCTTTGCAGAAACCCCACAGAATGCCTCCTTCCCCAAGAAAAAGTTAATGCTCGCCGTCAGCTTTATTGGCGCACTGTTTTTTGGTATTGCTCTGGTTTTTGTGCTGGAAATGCTCAACCCTGGTGTGCGCTCACCAGAGCAAATTCAGGCGCTCTTTACTCTGAGCACCTTGGGTATCATCCCTAAAATAATGGATAACAAAATCTTGCCACATAGCTATTTGCTGGCTAAACCGCACTCCGCTTTGGCAGAGGCCATTAATACCTTACGGGTTTCATTGTCTTTGCTTAATCCGGATGCCGAAGTTAAATCATTAATGGTTACCTCATCGGTACCCGGTGAGGGCAAAAGCACTTTATGTGTTTTGTTGTCCAGACATTCGGCTGCTGCGGGCAAAAAAGTGGTATTAATTGATGCCGACTTACGCCGCCCAAGCATAGGCAAAATCTTTAACCTTAACGAAAACACACCCGGCTTAACCGATTTATTAATGAATCATGATCTGGTACTTAATGATGTACTGGTTACTGACCCCGAAACCGGCATGCAAATTTTAACCCGAGGTAAATCGGCTTTTATTAACCCGCTTGATTTATTTGCCTCGCATAGAATGCAGGCCATAGTTAATCAATTACGCAAGCAATTTGATTTAGTTGTTATAGATACAGCCCCCCTTATGCTCATATCTGATACCAGAGTTTTGGCAGGTCTGGTTGATAAAACTATTTTCGTTGTAAAGTGGGACTACACGCCCAAAAAAGTGATAACCAGTGCTTTGGAGATTTTAAATAAAGATGGCCATAACAACCTGGCCGGCATTGTGTTACAAAAAGTTAACCTGAAACAATATGGCCGTTATGGTGAATCGGGTTATTACCATTCTTATGGCCGTTATAATAAATATTACACCAGTTGATTATGAGTAAGCCAAACACCAAGCTCCTAAATAATCAGCAAATCTTTGCACTTATAGGCATAGCAGTTTGTTGCGGACTATTAATATTGGCGGTACCACGTTTTATTGCCAGTTTATATGCGCTCTATCCTGAAGCCGCATTTAAGCAAATGCCACAAACCCTGCCGACTGAAGTTTATGAAAAAAGTATTGCCGATTTAAGTAAGGCTTTGTCTTGGTATCAAAACCCGGACTATTGGCAAACCCAGGGAGGGTTTTATTTACAGCTTTTTAATAACCGACCTTTGCAAACTCCGGCCCAAAAACAGGCATATCTTAAACAAGCCAAGACCGCCATTACACGGGGCTTAAGCTTATCCCCTGTTGATCCACGCGGCTGGTTGCAATTAGCCGTAGTTGACAGCCTGCTTAAGATGCCTAAGCAACAGATTATTTCAGCTTTGCGCCTATCTTTTTACGCCGGGCGCGTAGAACCAGAGTTGGTAATACCCCGCTTACGCTTTAGTTATACTTATTACGCTGATTTTACTGAAGACATGCAGCAGCTGTGGCAAAAGCAAATACCGGTTGCCTGGGCATTTAAAGCGCCGCAACTGGTTAAATTTATTACCGCACATCCTGAAGCTAAACAGCCGGCTTTAAAAGCCTTCATTTATTCACCTGAGGAGGCTGATAAATTTTTAAGCCGGTTTAAGTAAATGGGCAAAGCAACGCTTACTCATGAGGGATTTATGGTGGCTACGCCAAACCGAATTTCATTTCTAAAATAACCTGATGCGTGCGGAATATATTGACAATGAATCAAGAAAAAAAAACTGTCTATAGTAAAAACTTTAGAGCCTCTTCGATCAAGATAGCACTGGATTCGGACCAGCCACTGGCTCAGGTAGCGAGAGCTTTAGGTATTAAGTCTACCCTGTTGTATACCTGGATTAATTCCTATAAGCAACCAATGAAACCCGGCACATGCAGGCGAACAGACAATTATCTTTACGATGAATTAAAGCGGCTAAAGAACGAAAACAGCCTTTTAATGGAGGAGCGTGATCTTTTAAAAAAAGCAACAGCTTACTTTGCAAGTAAGCAATGATGAAATACAAAAAATTGATAGTAAACTCCTCACTGTGAAAATTAAAAAACGATTATGTCAATCAACTTGTTTTTAACCTCCTTATTTTTGACAATAATTTTTATTCTTGTCTTGTTTCCTTGCGCTTTAAAATTAGGGTTTGTTGACAAACCCTGTATTAGAAAACAGCATACCAATCCGACACCACCGATCGGCGGCATTGCCATATTTTTGAGTGTGTTGCTAACCCTGTGGTTTTATAACATCAACCTGCCTCATAAAACCGCTTTTATTCTGGCAATGACATTACTGGTAATAGTCGGAGCCATTGATGACCATGTAAACCTTAATGTAAAAATACGCTTAACTGTACAAATTTTTGCCGCCCTTATTATGACCGAAATTGCCGATATAAAAATAATCGATATGGGCACTTTATTTGGTAATGGCACCGTAAATTTGGAGGGTTTTTCAACGGTACTGACAGTCTTTGCGGTGGTCGGCGGCATCAATGCCTTTAACATGATTGATGGCATTGACGGCCTTTCGGGTAGCTCATCACTTATCTCGATTAGCTTGGTTGCCTTACTGTCAGAATTTTACAATCAGCCGTTAATTTTTCATATCAGCCTTATTTTTATAGGCGCCATCAGCGCATTTTTAATTTTTAACTTACGCATTTTTGGCCGTAAAAAAGGCCTGATTTTTTTGGGTGATTCGGGGAGCACACTGCTGGGCTATGTTATCTGTTGGTTAATTATCTCTGCATCACAAGGCGAAGAGCGTATTATGCCGCCAGTTCTGGTCTTATGGCTTATTGCCGTTCCCTTATTTGACTCTATTTGCATCATGCTGCGGCGCATACAGAAAGGCCAGTCACCTTTTGCTCCGGATCGTGAACATTTACACCATATCTTGCCACTTAAAGGCTTTAGCGTTAACCAAACCCTGGTCACTATTCTGACAGTTTCTTTAGTTATGGCGATTACCGCCATTACCGCAAGCTTATTTTTCATGGTACCCGACCAGCTATTATTTGTGGTTTTTTTACTCTGCTTTGCGCTGTTTTATTGGGCTATGCATCAAAGCACAAAAATGATAACTGATGAATTATCTAAAAAATGAAGTTGCTAACAATAAATAATTTATGAAAGACATAAAAGTACGAAAAAAAAATGCTTAAAAAAATCTTCCAGCTCCCATGCTCAGTCGTGGAATAGCAGACAGTGATCGAACAGTAATAAACACTTACAAGCTAATTTTTTCATGCTGTTCGTGGATATGAGTCTTTTTAAAATTAACACAGCTAATAACTTATAAATAATTAAATGAAAATCAGTGTAATCGGTAGTGGCTATGTTGGCCTGGTGAGTGGTGCCTGTTTTGCCCAAATGGGCAATACCGTCACTTGTGTCGATATTAACGAAAACAAAATAGCCAAGCTGCAACAAGGCATTGTGCCTATTTATGAGCCTGGTCTGGAAGAAATGATCCAGGAAAACCTGAAAATAAATACCTTACATTTTACTACCGATAGCCAAACAGCCATTGCCGAAGCCACCGTTATCTTTATTGCCGTAGGCACACCAATGGGTGAGGACGGAAGTGCCGATCTGCAATACATCTTGGCAGTTGCAAAAAGTATTGGCCAACACATGCAAGGCCACCTTATTGTCGTTGATAAATCAACCGTACCAGTCGGCACCGCTAACAAAGTACGTGCAACCATTCAAACCGAACTCAAACTACGTGCCAGCAAGTTGACGTTTGATGTCGTATCAAACCCCGAGTTTCTTAAAGAAGGGGCGGCCATCGATGACTTTATGAAGCCAAACCGGGTGGTGATAGGTGCTGATAACACCAACGCAATGGACATAATGCATGAGCTCTACACCCCCTTCATGACAAAAAATGACCGGTTTATCGGCATGGACATTAAAAGCGCGGAAATGACCAAGTATGCGGCCAATGCCATGTTGGCCACCAAAATTTCGTTTATGAATGAAATCGCCAATATCTGTGAACAAGTCGGCGCTGATGTTAATCAGGTCAGACACGGCATTGGTTCTGATAGCCGCATCGGCTACAGCTTTATTTATCCGGGCTGTGGTTACGGTGGCAGCTGCTTCCCTAAAGATGTACAAGCCCTGGTTAAAACCGCCAAAAATAATGGCTATACCCCAAGGCTTTTAGAAGCAGTGGAAGCCGTTAATACCGATCAGAAATCCGTACTCGCCTATAAAGTTATCCAACGATTGGGGACAGATTTAACCGGCAAAACCCTTGCCGTCTGGGGACTGGCCTTTAAGCCGGAAACCGATGACATGCGCGCCGCCGCCTCTATTACCATTATTAATATGCTAACTGCACACGGTGCAAAAATAGTCGCTTATGACCCCAAAGCCCGGCATGAAGCAGAAAGTTGTTACCTTAAAGACAATAACAACGTCAGCTATGTTGACAGCAAATACGAAGCACTAAAAAATGCCGATGCCATGTTATTAATAACAGAATGGCAAGAATTTAGAAGCCCTGATTTTGATGAAATAAAAAAACTACTCAAAGCTCCTTTATTTTTTGATGGCCGCAACCAGTTTAAACAACAGCGAATGGAAGCCATGGGCTTTGAATATATCCAAATTGGCGTAACAGCATAAAATAAACATGAAAATATTAGTTACCGGCACCGCAGGTTTTATTGGCTCATATGTAGCTCAACGCTTACTGAAAAGAGGCGATGAAGTCGTAGGCATTGACAACATAAACGATTATTACGATGTCAACCTAAAACACGGTCGCCTGGAAAAAGCCGGTATTAAAAAAGACCAACTGGCTTGGTATAAATTTGTACAAAGTGATAAATATCCCAATTACCGCTTTATTCAAATGAACTTGGAAGACAAACAAGCGCTGCAAATGCTGTTTGCCAATGAAAAGTTCGACAAGGTTTGTCATTTAGCCGCCCAAGCCGGTGTGCGTTATTCCATTGAAAATCCGCAGGCTTATATACAAAGTAATATTGACGGCTTTTTAAATATCTTGGAAGCTTGCCGCTGGAACGCAATAGAGCATTTAGTCTATGCCAGTTCTAGCAGTGTTTATGGCTTAAACAGCAAAGTACCCTTTTCAGAAAAGGATTCAATTGCACACCCGGTAAGTCTTTATGCTGCGACCAAAAAAAGCAATGAGTTAATGGCCCACGCTTACAGCCATCTTTATAACTTACCCACAACTGGCTTACGATTTTTTACCGTATATGGCCCGTGGGGACGACCCGATATGTCGCCGTTTTTATTTACAGACGCCATTTTAAATAACCGGCCTATCAAGGTATTTAATAACGGTAACATGCTGCGCGACTTTACCTATATTGATGACATTATAGAAGGCGTCATTCGCTGCATAGACAAAGTGGCGTTGCCTGCCAAGGAATGGGATGCACAACACCCGAATCCAAGCCGCTCTTTGGCACCCTATCGACTTTATAATATTGGTAATTCATCCCCTGTCAAATTAATGGATTTTATACAAGCAATAGAATCAGCATGCGGAAAAGTAGCGGTAAAACATTATCTGCCGATGCAGCCAGGTGACGTCTATCAAACCGATGCAGATACAACTGCATTAGAACAAGACATGAGCTATAAACCGGCTACAAACCTTTATGAAGGTATTAAAGAAACCGTAGAGTGGTTTAAAGAATATTACAAATTACAGTGAATTTTTTATAAACCGTAAAACCTCATGATTTGCGGTTTTTAAAGCATCGTTACCATCTAAATATATATCCATATAAATATT
Organism: Methylobacter sp. S3L5C; assembly: GCF_022788635.1. Lineage (NCBI taxonomy): Bacteria > Pseudomonadati > Pseudomonadota > Gammaproteobacteria > Methylococcales > Methylococcaceae > Methylobacter > Methylobacter sp. S3L5C. The sequence continues at coordinate 4,226,665 of NZ_CP076024.1, forward strand.
TATAAATTTATTAACACAATTAGTAATTTTCACAACCAGAAAATCTAATAAAGGTTCTTTTATTCCACCTTTATCTTTAAACAAATTATAGTTACTAAATGTCCAATACCGCAAATAATAAAAGAATTGCCAAGAATACAATACTCTTGTATTTCAGAATGATACTGACAATGCTGGTATCATTTTATACAGTACGAGTCGTGTTTAACGAACTGGGTTTAGTTGATTACGGGCTTTATAATGTTGTTGGCGGCATTGTGATGATGTTTTCTTTTTTCAGCGACTCTATGGCTACTACATCACAACGTTTTTTTTCAATTGAACTGGGAAGAAACGATAAACGACAGCTTAAACAAATATTTAGCCTGACTATTATCATTTATATCGCAATTTCTGTGATAGTTCTGTTGTTGGCTGAAACTCTGGGACTTTGGTTTTTGAATACTCAAATGGTTATTCCTATTGAAAGAATCAATGTTGCAAATTGGATATACCAATTTTCAATTTTATCTTTTATTATCAAAATCATGACCATTCCCTATAATGCGACGATTATTGCCCGTGAAAACATGAGCGTTTATGCTTATGTCAGTATTATTGAAGTATTATTAAAACTCCTTATCGTCTATCTTTTAGTTTTCTTTTCGATTGATAAATTAAAGCTATATGCTGTTTTTATGTTCATATCAACGTGCATAATTAGTATTATTTATCTAATTATTTGCATACGAAAATATGAAGAATCCCGCTTTAATTTTTATTGGAATACAGAATTGTTTAACGCAATGTTTAGCTTTTCTGCCTGGAAATTAATAGGCTCAATATCTGGGTTATTTGGCAATTACGGACTGAATATTCTTCTTAATATTTTCTTTGGACCAGCTGTTAATGCGGCACGCGCCATATCATATCAAGTTAATAGCGCTTTAGTGTCTCTTTCTTCCAGTTTATACACCGCAGTGCGCCCACAAATTACAAAGTCTTATGCGATAGGTAATACCAATCATGCGCTGCTTTTAGTTTTCCAAAGCTCCAAATTTTCATTCTATTTAATTCTACTTTTATCTATGCCAATAATACTGGAAGCACCTTTTTTATTGCATCTTTGGCTGAAAGATACAACTGAGTACATGATAATATTTACACGATTAATTATCATATTCTCATTGATAAACTGTTTGGAAAGCCCCTTATCCGATATGGTTCAGGCCACAGGAAAGATTAAAAAATATCAAATTTTGATTGGAAGCATTACTCTTTTATCTTTACCCTTGTCTTACACTTCTTTTAAATTAGGTTATCCCCCACAAATCTCTTTATATATATTAATTACTGTTTATTTCTTAGCTCATTTTTTACGCGTATGGGTAGTACACAACTTAGTGGGAATGAGTATAAAAAAATACATAAGAGAAGTCATTTTTGTTATCGTAATGGTTGGTTTAATAGCTTTAATATTACCAATAACGTTAATGCACTACCTTAAAGAAGATAATTTGTACCGATTCATTTCAATAGGATTTAGTTGCGAATTTTCATTACTGTTGACTGTATATTTTATTGGCTTAAATAAAAATGAACGAAAAATTGTTTTTGATTTTGCAAAAAAATCATTGTTCCGTAACCTGAGTTTTTTTAAAAAAGTTAAACCGTAGTAAACACATGAACACTATACCCTACACACTATTTAAGTTCAGTTTACTGATACTGTTATTGTACTCAATGTTTGCTTGGTTTTTATGGGGATTGATACCTATACAGGTAATTTTTTTAAATGTAATTTTTTCTGGCGTATTTTTCTTTTCGTCAATAAATCTTTTTTCTCTGAACAAGTCGAATTTGATTTCTATTATTTTTTTAATCAGCATTCAATTGTATGTTGTTATGGATCTCAATGCTAACGGCATGATTATAGCCATGTTACATGCTGCTATTCTTTCGTGTGTATTGCTGTTAAAAGACAAAATAAAAATCGATTTGTTTAATTTTTTTACATGCTCTTTTTCTATTATATTGTCCATATCTATTTTTACATGGATACTCTTTTTAATCGGTATTTCTTTACCTAATTATTCAATAGATTTTAATAATGGCAATTACTATTACTACAACTATTATTTTTTTCTATTAAATTATGCTGATATCGATTTACCGATCCCGCGATTCTCTAGTATCTTCTTGGAACCAGGACATTTAGGAATGATTACCTCTTTTCTTCTATATGCTAATCAATTTGATTTTAAGCGGAAAGAAGTTTGGATTCTTTTTGTTGCAACATTACTTACATTCTCACTAGCTGCTTATGTCCTATTACTTTTATCAGTGCTTATTCTGGCATTTTTTAAATCTAAAAGACCTATGCTTAATTTATTATTATTATTAGCATTTTTATTTGCATTCTATTCCTATTTTTCAATTCTTGATAATGGAGATAATGTCGTAAATAATTTAATTCTTGAACGCTTACAAGTTAATGATGGAGAAGTATCAGGTAATAATCGCTCTTCTGCTGAATTGGATATTTATTTTGAACAATTTATAAATTCGACTAATGCTTTTTTTGGAATAGGACCCACAAAATATACAGACTTATTCAGTGGGATTGGGACTGGAAATGCAGGGTATAAAGTTTTCATATCGACGTATGGACTAATAGGAACCACATTATTGTTTATACTATATATAGCAATTACATCTTATAATCCATCAAAATTATCTATTATGCTTCTTATAATATATATATTTAGTTTTTTACAACGTGCATACGCATTATGGGATGTTGAATTGTTAATTTTTATAACTGCCTTACCAGCACTATCATTAAATAGTAATAATAAAACTTATGTTAAATAATTTTAGAGTTCTATATGTATTAAATTCATCATCAAAACATGGTGGATCTAGCAAGTCTTTTTTAAACATGTTGGACGGTTTAATTGGAAAAGATATTACCCCCTTTGTAGTCATGCCAAATTATGGTGGCCTATGTGAAGAATTGAGTCAGAGAGATATTCAGTTTTTGTTAATGCCTTATGTCTACTCAATTTACCCACCATTCAAAACAAATAAAAATAAGGTTATATTTCTAGCTCGACTGTTACGCACACTATATATCAATGCTAAAGCAACCAAACAGCTAATTAATTATATACAGGAAATTACCCCACATATAATCCATTCCAATGTTGGCCCTATATATATTGGTTATATGGCGGCTAAAAAACTTAAAATACCTCACGTATGGCATATTAGAGAATACCAGACATTGGATTTTGAAATGCATCCGCTTTTTTCAATGAACGGCTTTATTCAGAAACTTCATACCTTCAACAATTATCCTATAGCTATCACTCGAGGTATTTATAACTATTTTTCAATGGACGATTCAGCAAGTGTTATTAATAACGCTATCTGTAAAACGAACTGTACACAATTTATTACCCGTAAAAAGAATTATTTTTTATTTGCAGGCCGTTTGGAAAAAAACAAAGGCATTAACAATTTAATTATTGCTTTTATCGACTTTGCAAAAAAAAACCCTGACTATTTATTGTATATAGCAGGCGAGACCACTGACTTAAATAATGAAAGAATACTTTTATCTCTTATTGAAAACGCTGGAATTAATGAACGGGTAATGTTTCTTGGTATGAGAGATGACATTAATAGTTTGATGTCCCAGGCCACTGCTTTGATTGTTCCATCTATTCATGAGGGCTTTGGAAGAATTACTGTTGAAGCCATGTTTAATGGTTGCCTAGTTATAGGAAATAATTCAGCAGGTACTAAAGAAATCCTAGAACCAGAAAACTTGGGGATATTGTATTCCAAACATGATGAATTGGTTGCAGCCATGCAAACCGTTATTGAAAAGGGTATAGAAAGTTATTTTCCAATGCTAATAAAAGCGCAAGAGCGGGCAGTAACTCTCTATTCTCAAGAGCAGAATATTGATGCTATATATAAGCTTTATAATAGAATTACAGATGCTCAAACAAAAACAATATTGTAGATAATAAAACATCATTAAGAAATAATTGATATGGAAAACAAAAAAGCACGAATTATCGCGTTTTATTTACCACAGTTTCACCCAATCCCCGAAAATAACAAATGGTGGGGAAAAGGCTTTACCGAATGGACGAATGTGGGTAAAGCTATACCCTTATTTAAAGGTCATTATCAGCCCAGAGTACCCGCAGACTTAGGTTATTACGATTTAAGAATGCCCGAAGTAAGAGAAGCACAAGCAGAAATGGCTCGTGAAGCAGGTATCGAAGGCTTTATGTATTGGCACTATTGGTTCGGGAACGGAAAAATGGTTCTTGAGCGACCTTTTAAAGAAGTTTTAAAAAGTGGTAAGCCAGACTTCCCCTTCGCTTTAGGTTGGGCTAATCATTTATGGCGAACGCATGACTGGAATCCAACATCATTGGAGCATAAAGAAGCCATTATTGCGGAACAATTATATCCTGGAGAAAAGGACTATACCGATCATTTCTTCTACGTTTTAGATGCTTTTAAAGATAAAAGATATTTAACGATAGATGGTAAACCTATTTTTTATATTTTTGATCCCACAGCATCTCCAGAGATATCCAAGTTTATTTCACTTTGGAGAAAGCTGGCATTAGAAAATGGATTGCCTGGAATTCATTTTATAGGAAGATCACACGGATGGCTCAGTAAAAACAAAGTAATTCTTGATGTTGGCGTTGATAGCGTTAACTCTGTAGGAGAATGGAGAGCAGAAAGCATCGTTTCCGGCAAATGGCTCAATATGCTTAGACATACTATTGTCGAAAAATTTGGAGGGCTTATTTTAAAAAAATATTCCTACAAAGAGATTAGTAAATATCTATTCACAAAAGAAGACGAAGCAGAGAACATTTATCCATCAATTGTACCTCAATGGGATAGAAGTCCTAGGTCGGGAAGAAAAGCAATCATTTACTACGGTAGCACTCCTGAATTATTTGGACAGCACTTAGAAGATGCACTTAATAGGATTAAGAATAAGCAAGATGAACATAAAATTATTTTCTTAAAATCCTGGAATGAATGGGGTGAAGGAAATTATGTAGAACCCGATTTAAAATTTGGGAAGGGTTATCTCAATGAGATTAAAAAAAGAGTCTTAACAAACCATGATGAACAGCTATGATACCTAAAGCAAGAGTTATTGCATTTTATTTGCCTCAATTTCACCCTATACCAGAAAATGATGAAACCTGGGGAAAAGGATTTACAGAATGGACAAATGTCGCTCAGGCAAAGCCTCTCTTCAAAGGGCACCATCAACCCAGAGTTCCTGCCGATCTTGGTTTTTATGATTTAAGACTTCCAGAAATACGAGATGCACAGGCAAAAATGGCACAAGAGTCCGGTGTAGAAGGATTTATGTATTGGCATTATTGGTTCGGTAATGGAAAAATGCTGTTGGAAAAGCCGTTCCAAGAAGTGCTAAAAACAGGCAAACCAGATTTCCCTTTCTGTTTAGGTTGGGCAAACCATTCGTGGTCAACAAAAACCTGGGTAAAGGGCAAGGCTCTTCAAAAAGACAAAATGATTGCAGAACAACTTTACTTAGGTGAAGAAGATTACAGAAAACATTTTGATTATGTACTGCCGGCACTGAAGGACAATAGGTATATAAAAGTTGATGGTTGTCCCATGTTTGTAATTTACGACCCTCTTGCAATACCTGACATGAAGTTATTCATAAAAATTTGGCGTGATCTAGCAATTGAAAATGGATTAAAAGGCATCCATTTTGTTGGACTTAGATCTGGCAGAACATCCTCTTATGATAAATTAATGGATATGGGATTCGATGCCTTAAATTCAAGAGGAATGTGGGAAGCAGAGTGTGCTGCTGTTGGGAATAAATGGCTTAAGATATTAAGAAGTCAGATTTCGTTTAGGTTTAGAGGTGCGCTTCTACAGAAATATCAATATAAAGATATTATAAAATATCTATTCTCTGAAGAAGATAAAAAGGAAAATGTCTATCCGACCATTTTACCAGGATATGACCGAACAGCTAGATCAGCTAGAGAAGCTATCATTTATCACGGTAGCACCCCTGATCTTTTTGGAAAACACGTGAATATGGCTTTAGATCATATTAAAGACAAACAAAACGAGCATAAGATTTTATTTCTTAAATCATGGAATGAATGGGGTGAGGCTAATTATATGGAACCAGATATTAAACATGGAAGGAAATATCTTAATGAGCTTAAAAAAAGAATCTTTTAATAATTTATATCCAGAATTCATCACACTATAGCCAAAGAAAACTTCTCCCTCAATCCACTTTTTCCAAAGGGGATTGAGATGAATAACTATCTTTCGTGTAGCTTTATACATAAATTGGTTTACAGAAACTGAAATAAAATAAATTTGGAAAAATACCTTCGATTCTTCTTTTATAACTATGCGATCAGCATATTACAGCGTAGATAAACTATGATTTTGAAAAGAATTACCCGCTTTATTGCATTATTGGCATGCAGCATTATCTGGCTGCCTCCTGCATTTTCAGAAAATGCACCAAAGCCCCAACCGGTACGCGCTTTGCATTTTGTGCTATCGGGCGCAACAACAGTCGATGCAAAACGCATTACTGATCTGGCTAGGTCATCAGGGTTTAATACACTGGTTATCTCGTTAGGAAATGCGGTTAAATTCAACAGTTTTCCGGGGAAATTGCGTCCAGGTGCATGGGGTATCGATGAGTTGCTGACACTTGTAAACTATGCCAAGCAGCTCGATTTAAATGTCATACCTGAAATCATTTTATTAACCCATCAGGACATGTTTTTTGGCAATAGCCATCCTGAATTAATGTTCAATAATAAAACCTATGATCCGCGTAAACCGGAAGTCTATAGCCTTATAACCACTTATATTGACGAGATCATTTCAACACTACACCCTTCTGCAATTAATATCGGCCACGATGAGTTGAAAGGATTTATGGGACAAGATGCCCATACCCCAAATATAGCAATCGATTTATTACCTGACGAACAAATTTTACCTGCCGAATTATTCTTGCAAGATGTGTTGTTTATACACGATTATTTGAGTAAACGCGGAATCGAAACAAGGATGTGGGGCGACATGTTGATTTCACCGAAAGAATTTCCTGACATGTTACATTGGCAACTACATGGAAGGCCACTTGGATATGGTAAAGCCTTGCGTGATAAATTACCGCGCGACATTGTGATTTGCGATTGGCATTATAACGATGATCAAGCTGATTTCCCTTCACTTGCTACCATGCAAAATGAGGGGTTTCGCGTGCTTGGCTCGACATGGAAAAAATCGGCAACCATTCGGGCTTTCAGCCATTACGCCGCAAAACATAATGCCTATGGCATGATAGCGACGACATGGATTCAAATACCCAGTAAAGAATGGGATGTAACCGAACGTATTATTCGCGAATCCGGAACGGCCTTTCGTAAAGATTTCCCCGATATCCAATAGAATACCTACATAAATAATTAATTTCTTAGCATAATTTGGTGACACTACGCTATACCAACCTGACACAAAATTTAAAATGACTAAAAAAATAGAAATACTTAGTAAGTACGATTCAGTGCAAAGCTTACGTTTTTTTGCTGCCAGCTTAGTAATGGTGACTCATATTACTTATCAGATTAACACACGACTTCTAGATCATAGTGGTGATTATTGGATGACAGGAAAATCGGGGGTAGATATATTTTTTGTTATCAGTGGTTTTGTTATGGCTTATACAACCAAAATCGGTGGGCGACGTGATTGGGCTAATTTTTTTATTCGCAGGATTATCCGTATTGCTCCCCTTTACTGGATAGCAACCGCACTTAAAATTTCATTAGTTTTTCTATTTGCGGAGCTAGTAATACAATCAAACAATAATCCAAATCACATAATAGCTTCTCTTGCATTTATTCCTTGGTATGATGCCGGTAAAGTACAATTACCAGTAGTTCCTGCAGGTTGGACACTTAATTTTGAAATGTTTTATTACGTAATATTTTCTCTCGCCCTTTTCCTTAAATATAAACCTTTAATTTTCTGCAGCGCAATTTTTATTTTATATATTTTGTGCAATAAATTATTTTTGTTCGGTGGCATAGCTGAATACTATGCAAATCCAATAATTATTGAATTTATTCTTGGAATGCTTATTGTACCTTTAATAAAAAAAGAATCAGGGTATTTTGACTTTTATATTGGTATATTAATGATTTTTATTGGTTATTGTACTATTTTTTTTACACCTTATTTTTTCCTTGATAAATCGATAGAACATTATCGATGGCTAGTATGGGGAGGAGCCGGGGTAGCTTTAATTTATGGAGGAATACTTATAGAAAAAAAAGGAATTAATATTTATCCAAACTGGACTGTACATCTCGGCAACGCATCGTATTCTTTATATTTATTTCATGCCATGATAATACCTGCAATTATTGTGATATGCATAAAATCTGGCATTAAAAATAATTTGTTAATTTTTATTATCTCTGCATTTTCTTCTTATGTAATGGCCTATGTTAGTTACCTGTATATTGAGAAAAACATAATTAAATATTTCAAGCCTACAAACATCAACAACAACAAAATATCTGGTTAGCAACACAGTGAAATCTAAACAAATGAAAATTTTATTCGTTACCAATTTATACCCTACTAAAGATACACCAGATTATGGCGTTTTTACTAAAGACCAAATACAAAGTACCTTTGAAAAAGGCGTTACTGGCGATATTTTATTTATAAATGCCAGGGAAAATGGAATTGGAGAATACTTTAAAGCATTAAAACGAATAAATGATGTCTATAAAGATTATGATCTAATACACTGTTTTCATGGACTATCGCTTATCGTCACATTTCTTGCTTCAAAAAAGAAACCAATTCTCGTTTCATTTTTGCTGCCAATAAAGTTTGAAAGTTTTAACAAAAATAAAGTTATTAATGGACTTTACTCCTTGACATATAGCACGATTATAAAATCCAAACGTGTATTCTCAATTTTTAAAGATAAATTACCTGACCATCTTGTTTCAAATGGCCGTTCCTTTTATTTACCCAATGGAGTGAATTTATCAACATTTTATCCTGTAAATAAAGCAGATTCGTGTAAAAAATTAAATCTAAATCCCAATAAGACATATATTTTATTTGCATCATCAAAAGATAGTTTTCGTCCGGTAAAACGTTACGATATTTTTTCTAAAACACTTCAAATACTAAAAATTAATTCCAAATATCTAAACATTGAAGAATTAATACTTTCAAATGTTTCCAGAGAAGAATGTATCTATTATTTTAATGTAGCATCTGTACATCTTCTTACATCTGATTATGAAGGATCACCAAACTCTGTTAAAGAAGCCATGAGTTGCAATACACCTGTTGTAAGTACGGATGTTGGCAATGTAAAACAAATGTTTAATGGAGCATGCAATTGTTTTATATCACCTCAAGACCCCATCATTCTTGCTGAATATGTTTTAAAAGCCATAATAGATCCTCCTTGTGATTTAAGAAATGTATTAACAGAAAACAAACTGACAGTTCAAGATAAAACCAATGAACTAATTAATATTTACAGAACAATAATTGGAAAATAAATTGATATTAAAATATGATTTTTCTATTAATAGAGTATTAAGGAAGGCGCGATTATATTTTACATCTTCATCGCTCAATACGTCGGACAGTTTTTATCAAATGACAGTCCGTAGAAAGATAACTATCTGAAAAAAAAACAACTTTATATTTTTAAGAAAAAATTTTAAAATTCTTTAAAATCAGGTATTTACAAAAATTATCCGAAGTATTGATAGTTACCCTGCCTTATTAATTACAAGAATAAAACAATATATATACTAAAAATAATAATTTTATTTCTATAGTATATTGATGTGTAATATTTAAATAAAGTGCAGTTCCTTTCCTCTATTTTCGTGATGTTGAAGTCAATAACTCAAATAAATTCTAAGGATTTTGTGTGAATATAAAAATTGCCATCATCGGCACTGTAGGCCTTCCGGCTATTTATGGCGGCTTTGAAACATTAGCCGAATATCTGACAAAATATTTAGGTAAAAACTATGCGATGACGGTCTATTGCAGCAGCAAAAGTTATAGCCAAAAAATAACTAAATACAATAATGCCAAGCTTGTTTATCTGCCATTAAATGCCAATGGTGTACAAAGTATCCCTTATGACATTTTAGCTATTTTAAAAGCCATTTGTTATGCCGATACGTTGTTAATACTAGGTGTATCCGGATGTATTATTTTGCCATTGATTAAATTAATCAGCCAAAAAAAAATTATTGTTAATATTGATGGTATGGAATGGCGGCGTAACAAATGGAGCAAGTTTGCCAAGTGGTTTTTAAAGTTTTCTGAAAAACTGGCTGTTAACTATGCCGATACTGTTATCACCGATAATAAAGTGATTCAGGATTATGTATTATCAGAATACGGTATTGAAAGTACGTTGATTGCTTATGGTGGCGATCATGCGGTTGCTGCACCTTTAACCAAAAAAGTGTCATCACAATATCCCGTCCTGGATACTAATTATGCCTTTACGGTTTGTCGGATTGAACCGGAAAACAATATTAATCTTATTTTAGAAGCTGTTGCCAAACAAACTAAATTACCTTTAGTTTTGATCGGCAATTGGCAAGCAAGTCAATATGGTAAAGATTTATATGCCAACTATGCCGGCATTACACATCTTCATTTACTTGATCCAATTTATGACCAAGGTCTGTTAAATCAGTTTAGGTCTAATTGCCTCGTTTATTTGCATGGCCATAGTGCAGGTGGAACCAATCCATCGCTAGTTGAAGCCATGTGTTTAGGTTTGCCCATATTTGCTTTTGCTGCCAACTACAATAAAGAAACGACTGAAAATTCCGCAGAGTATTTTTGTGATACTGATGAACTTATGCACTTAATAGTTAACGCAAATGCAGAATCATTATTAGCCAATGGCTTGGCTATGTCAGCCATTGCAACCCGCCGTTATCAATGGCAAGGCATTGTTGCGCAATATGCCGGGTTATTGGATTAGGGCAAATAGTCGGACTTATGACTTTAGTACCTTGGCGGTAGAACTTTGGGAACGATACGCTTGGATATTATCGTTTCTATCGCTCAAGATTAGGAATCAGGTAACTTTTTATCATGTCATTGCCTATTCACACTGTCCCGGCTTAAGCTGATCGGCTTTAAATCCACTCGATGCTGGCATGTCGCACTACAAATTCAACAATCAATTTATTTTTAATGGAGTATTAAATGAAAGGTATTATTTTAGCGGGTGGCAGCGGAACCAGACTTTACCCGATTACCAAAGGCGTCAGTAAACAGCTAACACCGATTTACGACAAACCCATGATTTATTATCCGCTGTCGGCCTTAATGCTTTCGGGCATTACAGAAATATTGATTATTTCTACGCCTAAAGACTTGCCCCGCTTTGAAGAATTATTGGGCGATGGTTCGGACATCGGCATGTCTTTTTCTTATAAGGTGCAACCATCGCCGGATGGCTTGGCTCAAGCATTTATTCTGGGCGCTGACTTTATTGGTGACGATGATGTGTGCATGGTGCTGGGCGATAATATCTTTTACGGGCATGGCTTGGTCGAGATGCTGGCTCATGCGGTTATTAATGTCACCGAGCATAAAAAAGCGACCGTGTTTGGCTATCATGTTAAAGACCCTGATCAATACGGCGTTGCCGAATTTGATGACAACGGTAATGTGCTGAGTATTGAAGAAAAGCCAGCCCAACCTAAAAGTAATTATGCCGTCGTAGGTTTATATTTTTATCCGAACAGTGTCATTGAGATTGCCAAAAATATTAAACCTTCGCACCGTGGTGAACTGGAAATTACTACTGTTAATCAGATTTACCTTGAACAAGGCAATTTAAAAGTTGAACTGATGGGCCGTGGTTATGCCTGGCTGGATACCGGCACCCATGAATCTTTACTGGAAGCCTCTAACTTTATTCAGACCATTGAAAATAGACAGGGCTTAAAAGTGGCGTGTATTGAAGAAATTGCCTATGAGATGGGCTATATTTCTCAACAACAATTAATCAAACTGGCCCAGCCGCTGTTAAAAAACCAATACGGCCAATATTTGTTACGCCGCGCAGGCGAAGGTTTGGTAAGCGTATGAATTTTATAAAAACTGCCATCCCCGATGTCATTATCATTAAACCCCGCGTTTTTGGTGATGAGCGAGGTTACTTTGTGGAAACGTTTCGCCAAGATAAACTAAATGCTTTTTTGGGTTTTAATGCTGATTTTATTCAGGATAACGAATCAAAATCGGGTTACGGCGTATTAAGAGGCTTGCATTATCAACTGGCACCGGCCTCACAAACCAAACTGGTACGGGTGATCAAAGGCAAGGTACTGGATGTCGCGGTAGATATTAGAGTCGGCAGCCCGACTTTTGGACAGCACGTGAGTGTCGAGTTATCTGAACAAAACAAACGCCAACTATTTGTACCACGCGGTTTTGCTCATGGTTTTGTCGTGCTCGAAGATGACACCATTTTTGCTTATAAAGTGGACAATTATTACTCGCCGGAAAACGACCGGGGCTTGGCTTTTGATGATCCGTCTTTAGGCATTGATTGGCTGGTAACAAAGGAACAACTACAACTGTCCGCAAAAGATACCGTCCAACCCACGCTGGATAAGGCGGAGTTGTTTGTTAATGCGGGTAGTCTTTATGCCTAAAGCCATACTGGTGACCGGTGCAAATGGACAACTGGGCAGTGAGCTGCGCGAACTGAGTAACTTAAACACCGATTTTATCTTTACTTTTATCAGTCGGGACGAGCTGGATTTAAGTGACTCGGCGGCCATACAAAACTGGTTTGTTGATAAAACCTTTGACGTCATTATTAATTGTGCCGCCTACACGGCTGTCGATAAAGCCCAAGCAGAGCCCGATCTGGCGAGAGCCATTAACAGCGTCGCCGTCGAAACGCTGGCGCGGATTGCCAAAGCCAAAAACAGCGCGTTGATTCATATCTCAACCGACTATGTGTTTAATGGTAAAAATTACCAACCTTATAACGAAACAGACCTTACCGATCCGCAAGGCATTTACGGACAAACCAAGTTTGAAGGCGAACAGGCAATGCTGGCGATTAATCCGGCAAAATCCGTTATCATCCGCACGTCCTGGGTGTATTCAAAATTTGGTAATAACTTTGTCAAGACCATGTTGCGCTTAGGCAAAGAACGTGAAGAGCTGGGCGTTATTTATGATCAGGTAGGGACACCGACCTCGGCACGCGATTTGGCAGAAGCCATTCTGGCGATTATTCGACACCCGAAACTGGAGAGCGTGACTGACACCGAAGTTTATCACTTCAGTAATGAAGGCGTTTGCAGTTGGTATGACTTTGCCAAAGCCATCTTTGCGCTTTCAGCGCTTACGTGCCGGGTTAAACCGATAGAAACCAAAGACTATCCAACACCGGCAAGCCGTCCGCATTACAGCTTGCTGAACAAAGCAAAAATCAAAAATACGTTTGACTTGACTATCCCTTATTGGAAAGACAGCTTAGCTGACTGCCTGAATAGCTTAACCGGAACCGAGCACTTATGAAATCTCTCTTAATCACCGGCTGCGCCGGTTTTATCGGCAGTAATTTTGCACCTTATTTTTTAGACAAGTATCCTGATTATCACTTGGTTAATCTTGATTTATTGACTTATGCAGGCAATCTTGAAAATCTTGACGAAATTGCCGGTAGTGACCGTTATACATTTATTCACGGCGACATTTGTGATCGTGACTTACTGGAGCAACTGTTTAGCCAGCATGATATTCGTGGGGTTATCCATTTTGCCGCAGAAAGTCATGTAGATAACTCCATTAAAAACCCCGGTGTTTTTGTGCAAACCAATGTTAACGGCACGTTTACCCTGATTGATGTGGCCTATAAATACTGGATGGAAAAACCGTTTGCCTTCAAATCCGGCTATGAGGCTTGTCGCTTTCATCATATCTCTACCGATGAAGTGTACGGAACGTTAGGGGAAACCGGCCTGTTTACTGAAGCCACACCTTACGCGCCTAATTCTCCTTACTCGGCCAGTAAAGCCGGCAGCGATATGATTGTCCGCAGTTATTATCATACCTACGGCATGAACACCGTCATCACTAACTGCTCCAACAATTATGGCCCCAAACAACATAACGAAAAGCTGATTCCAACCATCATCCGCAAAGCAATTACCGGCGAAAATATCCCCATTTATGGCGACGGCAAAAATATACGTGACTGGCTTTATGTGCTGGATCACTGCAAAGGCATTGATCTGGTTTACCATAGCGGTAACGTCGGCGAAGTCTACAATATTGGCGGCAGAAATGAACGCAACAATAATTACATTGCCGATAAAGTCTGTGAAATTCTGGATGAACTGCGCCCCAAAGCCCAAGGCAGCTATAAAGATCAGCTTAACTATGTTGAAGACCGCGCCGGTCATGACAAACGTTATGCCATTGATGCCACAAAGATAGAAACAGAGCTCGGCTGGCAAGCCGATGAAAGTTTTGAAACAGGGATTGTTAAGACGATTAAGTGGTATTTGACTAAGGCTTGATTGCAAAATAACATAAGTATTGCGTACTACTGTGTGCCGGTAGACTCGACACTGGTGCAGTGAGAGTGATAATAATTTGTAGGCATATTTCAACAATAACCCATGAAGCTTACTCTTGCTGTAACCGGTATTTTATTGTTATTGGTTGCCATTTTATTTTTAAATCTTGGTCATTGGCTTTCTACACCTGCCAATACCTCTGTTAAGGCGGACTTGATTGTTACGTTAGGCGGCGGAGAAGTAGAAAGGGATAAAATGGCGGTGGAGCTTTATAAAGCCGGTTATGCCCCCAAAATTTTGTTAACGGGTATGTTTCCTAGCTTACGTGCCGGACAGAGCTATTATAAGTCTCCACGCTCTTTATTTTTTCTTAAACAAGGTATTCCTCCTGAGGCATTATTATTTGATGGCTTATCAGTTAATACCCATCAAGAGGCTTTAAATCTTGCCACTTTATTAACAGTACATCATTGGCATAGTGTCTTGGTAGTCAGTGATCCACCGCATCTACGCCGCATTAATTTTTGCCTGCAACCCGTTTTTAAAAACGCCGGTTTGTCTTATCGGGTAATACAAAGTACTACACCGACTTGGCAGGCTGATCGTTGGTGGCAAGATAAAAGATGGCGACAGTTTTGTCTGAATGAAATGGTAAAGCTGATTTTTTATGCGCTGGTTTATGGTGTGTAGGGCATGAGTGTTTCCCTTAAAGCCAAAGATAACAAGGAAATGCTCAGACCAACAGCTCTCTAAAAAGTGCTGTGAAGCTTTTCTTTGTATTTTACAAAATAGAGTGATGGCGACAAAAAGAAGGGGCAATTGATTCAAACATTAAATAAAAAAAATTACAATTCTAAAATAAATTTTTTCGGATTTTACATTTTTTGACACTTGAATAGAAAATCTGCATAAATAATAATATCCCCCCTTAATGATTACCTCCGTGACCACTGCAATGACAGTATGGAAAGAGCGCGGTCACTTATATGTTGGAAGGGGCCATGTTGCCTAACGATCATTTGGGTAATGAAGGTCATTTGCGTGCTGGCCATGTGCAATGGATGACCGCTGCCCATGGCATTATTCATTCTGAAATGCCGGAACAGGAAAATGGTCGGTTACACGGCTTTCAGTTATGGATTAACCTGCCTGCCAAAGAAAAAATGCAGCCCCCACATTATCAGGAGTTTGCCGCTGCAAAAATTCCTCAGGTTAATCTGGCAGACAGTAGCTACCTTAAAATTATTGCCGGTGAATATGTTGCCAAAACCAAAAAAATAGCGGGTCCGATAACCGGCGTGACAACCCAACCGTTGTATTTTTATATTTGCTTAAGTTCACAGCAACAGCTTGATATACCGGTTTTTTTGCAGCATACGGTTTTAGTCTATGTTTACCAAGGTGAGTTGATTGTTGATCAACCGAACCAGGTTTTAAAATCCGGACAACTGGCACAGTTAATTAATGGTGATACCATATAGCTGATAACCCGTGATCAATCGGCGCGATTTTTGGTGTTAGCTGCGCGCCGTTAAAAGAGCCGGTGGTGCAATCAGGTCCGTTTGTAATGAACAGCATTGAAGAAATTGAACAAGCATTTCGTGATTACCGTAACGGTGTGTTGACGTTATAAATATTTATCTAATCAGACTAAGGAGACCACTATGCAAAATAAACCGGCAACAACCTCTGTACAAATCCACAATCTTATTGAAAAACGTTGGAGTCCAAGAGCTTTTGACCCTGACAAACGGGTAAGTCATGATGATTTACTGGCATTGTTGGAAGCTGCTCGTTGGGCACCGTCCTCATCTAATGATCAGCCCTGGCGTTTTGTGGTGTGCGATAAAGCGACTGATGAAAGTGGCTGGCAAAATGCGCTGGCAGTAGTGGTTGAAAAAAACCGGCTATGGGCCAAAAATGCCCCGGTTTTGATACTGGCTGTTGCCATGGAAAATTTTAATCATAATGGCCAGCCAAATCGTTGGGCCATGTATGACACTGGTGCCGCCAGTGTTAGTTTATGCTTGCAGGCCACAGCGTTAGAATTGATTGTGCATCAAATGGGTGGTTTTGATGCGGAAAAAGCCCGAGAGGTTTTTCATCTGCCCGGTGATTGCAAGCCCATGGCGATGATCGCTGTTGGTTATCAAGCTGATGTTGATGTCCTTGACGATACTTTTAAAGAAGCCGAGTTAGCTGCCCGTTCGCGTATTGCACTGAATGAACGGTTTTATGCCGGACAATGGGGCAAGGGCATCAAATAATTAATGTATGGTCTTGGCTAGTTGGCAATCAATACAATACTAAAAATCAGTACATCCCCTCTTTTTACAAAGAGGGGATGGCCGTTTTAATGTCCTGCCTGGTTGTCATTTTGTTGCGGAGCCAGATAAGTGAGTAATGCAGAAAGCTTATCAAGTTTTATGTTCAGGTCGACAACCTGTTGTTGAAGTTGCTTTACTTCATTTTGTGATTCACGGATATTTTCATGAATATGTTGAAAATGAATCTGAAAATATTGGGTGAGATGAGCGTCAGTTACTTGATTATCCGGTTGTGAATAGTGAAGGCCGGCAAATTTTATTGCCGGATGCTTATGTTGTTCTTGTAAAAGTTTTAGCGTGCTCATGGTGCTTCTCAATGGGTTAATGCGGCGAAGAGAACTATAACTTATGCTCTTCGCCTTAATGATTTCTTAATGGCTGAGCAGGTATTGACTTATTGCCGTTAACTCATCATCACTTAACTGCGAAAATCCAGGCATTTTCATAGTGTCTGGACGCTTTTTACCCGGCGCTTTAGTCCAGGCAGCAATTCCAGCAGGATTGTTGGCGTAGATTTCTTTAATTTCCTGTAATGCCGGGCCAACCGTAGTCAATGTTGGATGGTGACAAGCTGCGCAATTTAGGTTAAATGCACTTTCACCGGGAACCAATGTTTGGCTTTCCTGAGTTATTGCAGTCAATTGTGCTTGCTCCCCTGCGTCTTTAACGGCTGCCTGGTAGTTTGCTGTTTTTTCAGCAATTGCCGATTTATGATCAGCCAAGGCATTTTCCCGATAATCATGGCGTGCTATACCCATGATAATGGCTGCACAGACAAAGCAGGTAGTGATTTCTTTTACGCGATCATCCAGGAGATGGCTGGGATAAGTCAGATTTTGCCACATCCACCACATGGCCGGTAAAACCAACAAGCCACCCAGCATGAGTAATAAAGTAAAGCCCCAGCTCATACCTTGCGGAGGCAATGACGCGAATACTACCAATCCGGTTAATATCTGAAAAACGGTGGCCCCAAATGCAAACGCATAAAAAAATCTGCGCACACTAATAACCCGTAGCCTGCTAAACCCGACTTCGTCTTGAAAAGATTTACGGCCGCTCCACCAGACAAAAAATAAAGAGCTAAACAGTATGGTGGCTGAAATAAAATGCAGATAACGCTGTAAAACATTGGGTAGCAACATGGCAGAAAAGAAGCCTTTGACTTGCGGCCAATATTCCGGAAACAGCATTAGATTAACATTGGTCATGAAAATCAGCGGAATAAATAAAAATAATCCGGTCTCTAAGGCGGCAATGCCTATATGCAATTCTGGAATATTAATAAAGTGATTCCACCAGAATTTGTGCGCATAAGCCAATAAAAAAGCCACCGTTACCAAGGGAATAACGGCCATCCACATGTCACCAATTAATGCACTGGACGCATAAAATTGTGGAGCATAGAGTGTGTTGATAACCAACAGTGGCGCTACGCCCATGACAACAGCCAGGCTTTTATTGACAGTGACCGTTTGCATGATGCGGTAGGCAAGCTTTTCATAATCGGGCGATTTCAACCCTCTTATTTGACAGACGAGGCTGAACAAGGAGCCTCCAACCATTAAATGGACAAACAGGATATGTATCAGGAATGACACAATGAGCAATATTTCCAAAAACCCTTCCGGAGCTGGTAGAGGTAATGGAATATCGCGAGGGATAGGGGTTGTCATTATTGAAGGTCTCCGTGGGTATTAGCCAGATTGGGTAAAGTGCCGTAAAAGGTTGAGGCTGAAATTTTGTCAGGTTTGGGGATGCCGTTAGTTTGCGCACCATTAAAGGCGGCTGCCCGTTTTTGTAGTGAGGAAAGGTAAACGGAAAGAGCGTCAAGTTCAGCTTTATTGCCTGGAAACGGCGGCATAAAATATCGTGCACCGTGCATATTTTCAACGTAGGCCGCAATAGCCTCTGATTGCCATGGTTTTTCGCCATACATGTTTTTTAGTTGACCGCGTATGCTGTTAACGCCATTGACGGTATGGCAGCGTGTGCAGGCTTGTTCAAACACTTCGCGACCAGCACTGACCTGATTGTCAGCAGTGATTTCGCGGATACTTGCATAGGTGGCGTGTTGTAGAATGCCGTCACGTTGCAACAAGGGATAATCTTCTACACGGATACCGTTGGCATACATGTACTGACCGATAATAAAGGGTTTGCGAATAAATTCCCGTACCCGTTCAAATTGTCCCAGCATGGCAAACAATAACAGCACCGAGACCAGATATTTTGCACCATGTACTTTGCCCGGGTTCTTTACTGATAACCATAAAACCCGACTCACATAAAGTAAACCAACGATCAATATTAGTTTTAATCGGCCATTCCAGCTGGCATATTCTTGCGTGGCGAATGCGACGGGTATGTTTGCCAACATGTGCTGAGGTATTACTTGATAGTACCAGATTGAGGCGATTATCAGTCCTGCTAACCAGGCACTTGACCAGGTTGATATGGTGCGTAATACCATGGCGCGAAAAGCAAGATCATGCCGGGTAAATAAATACGTCAAACAGATCATGGTCATACTGCCCATCACCATAGCCAGTGTGGTTCTGAGTCCTAACTGCGGAAAATACATGGGGTTAAATAAGCCGGAAAGCAGTGTGCGCTTAGTCATCCAGTTACCGGGATCCATCATAAAACCAAGAATGGCGACGATAATAGCCATGGTAATCCATGAGAAAGCGGCCAGAAAAATACCTAAACGTAAGTGCTTTAATTTAGCTTCTGGTGATTTACTGGCTGAGTGCCATCTTAAAAAATAGGCCATGATTAGGCTGACTTCAGTCACAAACACGACCCATTCGGTAAACCAGCCCCAGAAAAACACCCGAATTAAGCTGCCAATGGCTGCTGGATTTATCAAGGATGCAGAAAACCAGATACCTACACCCGTTAACGCACCGACTGTTGTGGTAATAATAAATATTATTTTTAACAGTCGATAGGCCAGATTGTCCCAGCGTAGGTCTTTACTGCGAATGCCAATAAGCTCCAGCAAGACAATTATCGGTAAAGCGCCAACAGCAAGCGCATGATTGATGATGACATGTAAGATCGCATCGACTGCGATCAGCATGCGATTACCGATAAAATCGATATGAAAAATAGGAAAATCCATAAATCCTCTTTGGTTAAGTAAGCTATCGGTTTATTGTCTTCGATAAATATTTCGTTATTTAACGAAATATTGACGACTCTCGCTAACAATGCAACAAATATGCCATCACCTAAAAAATCAATAATATTTTTACATGTCTTGATTTTATTGACGTGGTGGTCTGGCGAGGCTGTTTTTTTAGCGATTAAATCGAGTAATTAGTCATTAATAGACGTTCAATAAATAGACACTAGTCATAATTCAGACAGTTTCCCAAGCTTTTTTCCCGGGTTTTGTCGTAGATGGCAAGATAAAGCAATGCTTTGCAGGTTGTTTGTCGTTCTTGATCAGTACAGGTAAGACATGATCAATTAAGATGAAAGACCTATGGTTTTTTTAGCGCCTATTGAGCTAAAGACTGACTGCGACAGGTTGTCGCGCGACAATATGCCCTGTTTTCTAAATGAAAATAACCAGTTAGAATTGTCGCAACTCTTGATTATCAGGACCTCCTAAAGGGTTTTAGAGTTTTTGTGCGACCAATGTAAATTGGTCGCATTTTTTTTGCATACTGATTTATGCCCGTTTTTATTTTCTTGCGACACTTTGTCGCGCGGCAACTGGTCGCATGTCAATTTTTTGTCAGTCAAGCTAGAATCAAGACTTATTACTTAGCGTTTTGTATACAGAATTTCTTAACTTTAGGAACATGCCTTATGTTTAATCAACCTGATTTTTTTACTATTCGCCAGCTTGACCTGGAAAACAAGCTGATTTCTCCGTCAATAAAATTGTACGGTCAGGTTGGTTTTAAACTGAATGCCTTATATCAGGATATTCAGACCGTATTGATTGATTTTCACAGCAAGGTAGCCATTGCTGGAAAGCAGCTTTACGACCATCCTGTTGAAACCCTGACTGTCTGGTATCAACAAACCGCTTATGCCGGCAATGCTTTATATACTCAGGTTCAAACATCGGTGTTGCCAATTTATCAGGACTGGCAAGTCAAGGTAAAGGCCGGTAAGGATGCAACCAGCCAGTACTTACAGGCTTTTTGGGATAATCCTGATCAAGTGGCTTTGGCAACCATTGAACCAGTAACTCGTTATGTGGCAGCGATTGGTAAACAGTCTGAGCATTACTGGCAGCTACTTTTGGACAATCCGGAACAATTGATGGCATCGGCATTCGCCCCCGTAACCGGTTATCTGGCTACGCTTACTCAAGACGCAGAAGCGACTTTAATTAGTAGTTATTATGCCCTTGCAGAGTTATTTCGTTTGTTAATGACACAACCTTCAGTGACCTTGCAGGCTTTATATCACAATACCTTGGCGGCTTTGCTGGAAATTTATTTTGATATTGTTTCGTCATTATTGGTAATGGCATAACGTTGATTCGACAATCATTATCCCAACCTGACTACTAAACAATTAACACTATGATCGATAAAAAATTACTTCATAAACTGGCTATCGAGCTGGATAAATGCGTACCAGAAAATGAACATCTAACACCTGACGGACTTAGTGGTTTTTTTTATGCCTTGGCAATCACACCGGCCATTATTGATCCCGCTGACTGGATGGCCGAGCTGTTTTTTGGTGAACGCCCTCAGCTTAACGGTAAGCAATCAAAAGACTTAAAAAAAGCCGTTACCGCAGTGGTTAAAGCCAGCAATAAAGCGCTATTAAAAAATGAACTCAGCTTCCCTTATGATTTTAGTGCGCTTGATGATAGCGGGTTTGATCAATTGTGGCATTGGAGTTCTGGATTCTTGCAAGGCTTGTATTTACGACTGGCTTTTTGGAAAAGCGGAATTATCGCCAACGAAACACAACAAGCTTTGGATGTCGTTGCAAATAGTGTCGATATTATTTTTGCTTTGGTTGAGGGCAACGTATCCGTTCTTAAAAATCTCGACCAGTTAAAAGCACAGTTGCAATTAGCGGGCAAAGAGCCGACAGATGAATTAATTATGGCCTCTTTACTGCAAGCTTTACCAGAAGCTTATGAGTGTATTCGATTATTTGCCGACCGGATGTCCATACGATTGCTGGCAAGACAAAAAACGCCCAAAGTTATGGCTAAAACGTAGCGCCAAGTAATGAATGCAGTCGAGTTGTTAAGATTAATCAAGACGCAAGGCTTTGATATTAAGCTTCAGGAACAGGTAATTTCTTTGGCTGATGCAGAATTGGCATATCGGTTTGCGCATGATTTACTGGAGGCAGATATGGACCGGCTTGAATTAGTCATTGTCACCGCAAAAATGCCGCGTATTGCTTATGAGTTTGCCTTAATTAAGGCGGCTCGAGGTGGGAATATTGAAAAGCTACAGGATATGATTATCCGTTCTGCTGACGGGGGCTTGATGCTTTTATTTGCTGCCGATGTTCAAGGTGCAGACATCGAGCTGTTTGAAGAAGCCATTCGTTGTCATCCTGAAGCTAAATTCAGCCAACTTTTTGAAGCAGAAATGCGCCAAAAAGGTTTTTATTAGCACTAATCGAGTAAAGACTTATCCAAGCCGGAAAGTTCGGTAATACTCAATTTTTTTTTGAAATAGTTTTGGGTGAAATACCGAAGTGTTTTATGAAGGCATTACTAAAATTACTGGCATGGTTGTAACCAACAAAATCTGCGGCAACACTAACTTGGCAGCAGGTAGATTCAAGCAACTGATAGGCTTTATTCATCCTGAATTCCAGTAACAAACCATAAGGTGTATTCTTAAAAAAGTGGTGAAACAGTTTTTTTAATTTAAATTGATTGGTTCCTACGCGGATTGATAACATTTCTACAGAGGGCGGATTTTTAAATTCATCAAACAGAATGTCGCGAGCCAACTTTGCCATTCTCTGGTCTTTTTCATTAATTAGCCCACCATCTTCAGGTCGTGCTTGGCATAGCGGTGTTAATTCCGCAGCCAAGAGCGACATGGCTTGGCCATGCATAAATATCGATTTTATTTCTCTTGATACGTTACACGTCAATAACTGTTGTGCCGCACACATTCCTTGATGGGATATAGGGTGATAGCTGACTTGTTGAATGTTGCCTTTATTAAATAAATGCGTAAATTTATTTTCGCCAAAATATCTATCCAACCATTTTTTTCCGATGGAAAAACGCAGTTGGGTTATCGGTTTATTGGCTTCGTATTGTCGTTCACCGATGCTTGAATTGACTGTGGTAATGGAGGTAAAGCCTTCATTAAAAATAATCTTGTTGCCTTGCCCCCCAGAAAAACCCGAGCGTCCCTTTAAGCCAACAGTAACGATCATTCGTGGTTCCTGAAAATCTACTCGGCTTAAAATAGCCAAGTCTTTAGCGGGTGTATAGAGTGTTTCAATATAGCTCAAATCTTTATCAAGCTGGAATATATTGGAATGGCCGGATCCAGCCTCTTTTGGTAAAGACTGGTGCAAACAATTATTTGTTTTTTGGAGTTGTAACGGCAAATCACTGGCATTGATGCTCCATTTTCGGGCCGTTAGCTGTTGTATTTTTTTCATTACCCGAATTTTCCTTTACTATAAAACGCTTTAGAAATTAAGCATGAAGTATGCCTTTGTTTATTAGTGACTGATTTTTAATATAAATAATTGTTTTTTATTAAAATAAGGCAAGGTTTATTCTAATAAAAATACGTCATATCACACACTAAACAAGAAAAAATAAGGGATATGACGCAATCCTACTTTTAGCATAAGAAATAATCTTTTTTGCATATGAATTGGCGAAGAATTAGCGGTTATTATTCGCTACTATCATCGCCAGTTTTTAGTCATGTCCAACAATGGATTTAATGACTGAATAAAAAATTCTCAGTCAATGCTGAGGTGTATTTTCTTGCTATGTTGGATTTTAATATGAAACTCTTACGCTCTAATCGGCCGGTTAAACTTTTAAGATTAACCCGTCCACTATTGATGTCCTTTTTATTATTTAATTCCAGTTCTGCTGTGATGGCAACAGAGCAGCCAGATAGTGCTACTGAAACGGCAAAGGCGACGGGTAAAAAAGTCAAGCCGGCATCTGATAAAAGTGCGGCACTGCCTGTTACACTTAAGACAATGGAAGTGACGGAAAAAAGCGATCCACAACTTGCGGCGACAACTGCTGAAGTGGCGCTTACACCCGGTGGCGTTAGCTTGATTAACATTGATGAGTTGCGTGATCGTAATGTCTCCAGTATTGCAGATTTTTTCCGTTATGCACCAGGTGTTTGGGCACCTAGTCAAAGTGGTAATGATGAAGTATTTATTTCCAGTCGTGGTTCAAATCTGGATTCTAACAACTATGCGGGCAGTGGTATCAAGCTTCTGCAAGATGGGTTGCCGGTTACTGCCGCTGATGGTAATAATCATAATCGCATGATCGATCCGCTGGCTTCGAGTTTTGCAACCGTTGCACGCGGAGCCAATGCTTTTAAATATGGCGCCAGCACTTTAGGTGGCGCGGTCAATTTTACCTCGCCTACGGCTCATGATAGTCCCGAAATGAGATTATCCCTTAGTGGCGGTAGTTTTGGTCAGTTTCTTGGGCGGGGTACGGTCAGTAAGGTTTTTAATGACAGTCTTGACGGTTTGTTGACTGTCGAAGGCAAAGAATGGGATGGTTATCGTGGCCATAACAAGCAGGATCGCTTTGGTCTTTATAGTAATTTTGGCTGGCAAATTTCTGACGATGTCGTTAATCGTACCTTTGTCAGTTATATTAAAAACAATCAGCAGTTACCGGGCCAGTTGAACCGGGCACAATTCACGGCAGATCCTTATCAGGCTAGCACCCAAGCTATTGACGGTAACTATCAATTAAATACTGAAACAGAGCGCGTTGCCAACAAAACAACGTGGACTATTGATGATAAAAGCTCTCTGGATATTGGTTTTTCTTTTGAAAACCAACAGCTTTATCATCCGATAGTATCCAAGGTGATGTTGCCGAATGTTAAGGGCGGCCAAAATGATATGTTCAGTATGTTGGTCGATACCAACCAGCAAGACTGGGGTACGTCGGCTCGCTATAATCGGCGTATGGATAACCATGAATTATTAGTGGGTTTGAATTTTGGTACCAATTCGGATAAAGGTGGCAACTATACCAATAATGGCGGTCAGCGTGGTGCGATGACTAATGACATTACCAAGAAAGCCGATAATATCGAAATTTTTGCTCAGGATCATTGGCATCTAACGGATAAATGGACGTTAACACCGGCGTTGCAAGGCGTATTTGCACATCGTGAAGTCAATAACAAACGTTTATCTATTCCTCAAGACGGACAACCTAATTTTATTTTTGCACCCACGCCCAATTTTTATCCCCAAGGCGGTAATCCCAGTAACGACTATGCCGGTATTAATCCCAGTTTAGGCTTAATGTATAACGTGACCCAGAACTCCAGTCTGTATGGTAACGTCAGTCGTTTATTTGCGCCACCAACCAACTATAACATCTCGGATAATATCACTGCAGGTTCAGGTAGTACCAATCTTAAAGCAATGGAAGGAACTTCTATTGAAATAGGTACACGCGGCTTGCAAAAAATCGGTAACCTGAATAATGTAAATTGGGATTTGGCGCTGTATTATTCCTGGCTTAATAATGAAATTCTGTCGACTACTCCTCCGGGCGGTTCACCCATAGCAACAAATTTTAATAATACCATCCATGCCGGTGTTGAAGGTTTAATCGGGGGCTCTTTTGCCCTGGATAAAAATGGCACACATACCATCAAACCGGTATTGAGCTACACCGTCAACCATTTCAATTTTGATGGTGATGCCACTTATGGTAATAATGCTTTACCGGCAGCCCCCGATTATTTCTTGAAAGGCGAGGTGATGTATAACCATGCCAACGGCTACTTTATTGGGCCGACTTTTGACGTGGTCGGTAAGCGCTGGGGAGATTATGCCAATACTTATGCTGTTGACGCCTACAATTTGTTGGGTATGCGTACCGGCTGGTCTAACAGTCATTATAAGGTTTTTGTCGAAGGCCGGAATTTGCTTGATACTGTCTATGTTGCCAATACCAATATTTTGAATACAGCAACATCCGCTGACGCCATGTTAAACGCTGGCGCACCTTTAGCATTCTATGGTGGCGTAGAAATTACTTACTAAGGGTTTATCTGTAAATAGTTGACGGCATCAGTAAAAAATATTGATGCCGTTTTTTTTATATCAATTTGCCACTATAACGCTTTTCCTTTATGAAAATACTCTTGAAATTATTTTTGAAAATTATATTGTTACGATTTTTATTTTTGGCGGCTATTGTCTCATCTCCGGTAATGGCTTTGGAAACGGAGCAAACTCCTTTACTTATTCATGCCGCCCGGGTTTTTGATGGCACCAACATGAGAACCAATACTTCGGTATTAGTCATTAATGGAAAAGTGGCGCAAATCGATTCGCGTGACGTATTTAAGTCCAGTCCTGTTAAAGTCATTGATTTAGGCGATGCAACCTTGCTGCCTGGTTTTATTGAGCTACACGCGCATCTTGCTTTTCAACATATTCCGGCTGACATTGTTCTACGACATGGGATTACCACGCTTCGAGATGTTGGCGGGCCTTTGCACCAACCTTATGGTGGTGACGGCAGTTTGCGTGTTTTGACGTCAGGCCCGATTATTACTGCAGTAAATGGTTATCCCATTCCCGGTATGGGAGCCGATAATATTGCTGTTCCTGTTGCTACAGAAGAGCAGGCGCGAGCAACCGTGAACAAGTTAATTGCTGGCGGCGCGGTAGTGATTAAGGTGGCTTTGGAACCGGGCGGTGAAGTCGGTGCACCGTGGGCATCAGGTCACGGGCATGGTCATGAAGATAAACCGGTTGCGGAGCATGATGATCCTCATCATCAACCTGCACATAAAACGACTGATTCAAAAATGGCATGGCCGTTATTGCCGGAAAATATAGTTAAAGCGATTGTCGATGAAGCGCATAAACATCACCGTAAAGTGGCCGCACATATTGGTGAAGAAAAAGGTGCCGAGCTTGCCATCAATGCCGGTATTGATGAATGGGCGCACGTTCCTTGTGATGTTATTCCTGAGCCTTTACTAAAGAAAGCCGTCGCTCAACAGGTAAAAATAGTCACTACCATAGATACCTTATCAAAATGTCCGGGTATCACTCACAACGTTAACCGATTGGCAGCGCTGGGTGCCGAGTTTTTATATGGCGCTGAAGTTGCCCATCCCGACATTCCCTGGGGTATTGATGCACAAGAGCTTATGTATATGATGCACATGGCAAAAATGCAGCCGCTGGAGGTTTTGCATACAGCAACACAAAAAGCCGGTCGCTATCTGAATATACCACTGCTGGGAACCATACAAAGCGGTGCACCGGCCGATATGATTGCCGTAAAAGGTGATCTTGCTCACAGTTTTAAAACCTTGGAGTATCCCGATCTGGTTATGTCCGGCGGCAAGATTATCGTCAATAATTTTGTTAAGGAACTGCCTGTTTTACGCTGATATAGGGTAGCTTCTCATTAGCTGCAGGTATATTATAAATCAATGGCTTACATGGAAATAAAATTTAAACACCATGCATTTTCTTATAAGAATTCATCGCAACTCGATTTGATTTCTGATTGTCCGGCACTAAAAAAGCGAGTTTTAGTGAATTTCAAGTGCGCTAACTTATTGAAAAATAAGCTTACCTGTGACTAATGAGAAGTTGCGATATAGGTAGTGAAGCTTCGATGGGTAATCAATCCGGTATGCCTTGCTTGCCTGATTAATTAATTCATGATCCTATTAATCTTTGAATAACAATTATTAATACATTTAATGCCCTTCGGGGCATTTTTTTTGCCGATATTTTGGCTACCTACAAACTCTGTCGATCACACAAATGCGTTATATGACACTATTTGTGTCAAAAAATAGGGGATATGGCGCATTTATTTAATGTAATCCATGGATTACATGACTTTTGTCTAGGATGTATTGCTGTCAGCCAGCCAGAACAGTACGCTGGCGCTGTTCTGGCATGTACTTTGCTGATAATTTATGACTTGTCTGTTTTATAGAATATGCAGGCAATAAAAGCGCACAAATTATCACTAAACATAGACAATTGCAAAAAATGAAAACTAAAAATCAAATGGTCACCGGCATTCTGGTAGTGGCCGCTATTACCGTTACGCCAATGATTGCCGAGTCCGCCGATGAGCAGAAAGCCTCATCAGCTAAAGTACCGTCAGTTAAAGCTCCGTCAGTTAAAAAAAGCACAGAAGTACCGGATAAAAAATTGCCGGCTGATAATACGGTCTTTGAATTGGGCCAAATGGTGGTGACAGCGGCATCCACACAAAAATTACAAAGTACGGATATTATTACTTCGGTGGATGTTTTAAATGCCGATAAAATCCAAAACCAAAATGTACTGACCAGTTATGATTTATTTCACCGTATGCCGGGTGTGCAGGTTACCCAATTTAATCAAGGAACTACGACCGGAAAATTTTCTTTCCGGGGCTTCAACGGTGAAGGTAACATTAATGGTGTCAAGCTGTTAATCGATGGCATTCCCAGTAACAGTAATGATGGCAATATGCCTTTTATTGATGCGATATTCCCGTTGGATATTGAATCAATTGAAGTACTTCGCGGCACCAACGATCCTCGCTATGGCCTGCATGCCATTGCGGGTAATGCCAATATATTCACAACTCAGGGCGGCAATTACCTTAAAGGTCGAGTGAGTTATGGCAGCTTTGATACCCATGACATTCAAACCGGTGCAGGTTACGAATCAGGTGGTTTTTCACAAAACTATACGGTGTCATATCGGGCGACCAATGGTTATCGCGATCATGCCTCTTCGGAAAAAAACAGTTTTTCAGGTAAATGGTTTTATACGCCTGAAAGTGAAAAAATTAAAGTAGGGCTGATTGCCAGATGGAGTGAAGCTGAAGCACAAGAATCCGGATATTTGACGCTCGAACAAGCTAAAGCCAATCCAACCCAGTCCATGGCTCATAATGCCAACGATAGTGGTACCCGGCAAGTTGGCCAACTGAGTGGCCATCTGGATGTTAATTTAACGGATGATCTGTTTTGGTCGACTAAAAGTTATGCCAATACCCTTGATGATCAGCGTTGGGTACGCTATAGCGTTGTCGAATCGCAGCAAGAACGAGATACCAATGAAGTCCAGTATGGCGGTATTACTTCACTGACCTACCACCCCGATATTTCCTGGTTGGATGATTTCTCCCTGGAATCGGGTTTTGATGTTCAGCAACAAGATAACAAAAGCTGGCGGTACAGAAATTTAAATCGTGCCAGAACATCGCAAACCCGCAATCAGGATTTTAATTTCAATGTTTATGGCGGCTATTTGACGGCCATGGTTAAACCTTTTAAATGGTTAAAATTGACGCCAGGTTTTCGTGCTGACAAGGTTAGCGGTGATTATACCAATAAGTTGGTTAATAAATCGTATGAGGTCAATGATTACGGTACTATCTGGCAACCTAAAATGGGCGCGATTATTACTCCAATAGAAGGTTACAGTCTTTATGGTAATTGGGGGCGGACTTTTCAGGTTGCCGTTGGTGCCGGTGCTTATAATACCAATCCCAATCCTGTTGATATTGCGCCGTCAATTAATGATGGCTGGGAAGTGGGTGTTAAAGTCGAGCCTGTCGATTGGGCCGAAGGACGTGTAGCGTACTGGAAGCAAACAGCGACTAATGAGTCGAGTCGGGTTCTTAACAGTGCGGGTAACGATTCCACACTTGTTGGTGCCACTGATCGGCAAGGGGTTGATATACAGCTTAAAGTCCAACCAATTAAGTTGGTTAGTGTGTGGACTGCTTTTTCCTTACAGGAAGCTATTGTTGCTACACCCAAAAGTAATCCGGCACTGGCAGGAACCCAAATTTTCAATACGCCAAATTACTTGTTTTCCGGCGGTATAGATTATCAAATAATGCCCAAGCTAAAATCATCCCTGTGGACAACAGGACAGAGTAGCTATTATGTTGATGAGGCAAATAAAAAAGGTAAATTTGGTGAATATGCCTTGTTAAATCTGGATATCGGTTATCAGGTAAACAAGCTGGTTGATTTACAGTTTCAGGTGAAAAACCTGACAGATACCTATTGGGAATACGTTTGGTATAATACGACCGCCAATCAAACTGCCCATGCGCCCGGTGATGGTCGTGCCTTTTATGGGGCCATTAATGTTAAATACGATTTATAACCGATAAAATCATGTCGACAGGAAAAAATCCAGGCAATAAGATGCCACTAAGTCATAATCACTGGCGTAAGCGTTGGTTGAGCCTTCATCTTTATTTGGGATTGAGTCTGGGTCTGGTGTTTGTGCTGGCAGGATTAACCGGCAGCTTACTGGTTTTTTACGTGGAGCTTGATGAAATTATCAATCCACAGTTGCAAGTCTCGGCTGCGCTGGCTGAGCAGGAACCGCAGTCTTATGAGGCTGTCTTTCAGGCTCTTCGTCAAGCGCATCCGCAACGAAGTGCTGCCTGGCGGTTGGAAATACCGCGTCATAAACAAGCCTTGTTAATGGCGCGTTATTACAAGCCGGTCGAAAAAGCAGGTCTGTCTTTTGCTCCGCTGATTGTTTGGGTTAATCCATATAACGCAGAAGTCGCCAGTAGCCGTTTTTGGGGCGAGTTTGTAATGACCTGGTTGTTTGATCTGCATTATGAGTTATTGCTGGATGGCGCTGGCAAAATAGTGATGGCTATTGTGGGGGTTTTATTATTGATCCTGTTATTTTGCGGGATTTATTTATGGTGGCCAACTTCAGGAAAATTGCGTCAGGCACTGGTTATCAAACGTGGAGCAAGCAAACCCCGATTTATTTTTGATTTACATAAAACCAGTGGTATTTATGGTTTTGTGATTTTATTACTGTTATTGCTTAGCGGCATCATTTTGGAATTACCCGCGGTGTTTAAACCAGCAATCAATTATCTATCGCCTTTATATCAAATGGAGGCCAAGCAAATAAACTATCAATCCGATTATTCCAGAATTACCCTGGATCAGGCGGTTGCTGTTGCTACAAATCGTTATCCGGATGCTTTGTTACGCTGGATAGAAACGCCGGATAGCCAGATCGGTTCTTACCGAATTGTGTTGTACCAACAAGGTGAAGCCAGTGTTCGTTTTCCAAAAACAACGGTATGGGTCGATCAATATAGCGGAGTAGTACTATCAACGCGGGATCCCGTAACTGAGCAAGCCGGCGATACTTTTATGAGCTGGCTGCATCCTTTACATAATGGTGAAATAGCAGGTATGCCCGGACGGTGGCTAATTTTTGTGAGTGGTTTTATCCCTGCCATACTCTATGTTACCGGTATTATGCGCTGGCTACAAAAGCGTCGTGCACAGCATTTGCATAAGTTAAAAAAAGCTGATTGAAGATGGTTTACCCAAAGTGTAATGACATAGAAGTCAATCCGGTATCAGTAAAATGGTATATCGAGGTTTTCTTTGAGGACTGGAAGCTTTATGAAGGATAGGGGCGTGCGGCCAAACAATTGGATGAAGAGGAATCAAGCCGTGGCCTGATTTTGAGTATGTTGTTTGACCATTGCCTTCTCCTTCACCCAGAGCAGACGGCTCGTATAGACAACAAACTGTTCGCGTATACCTTAGGTAGCCTGCAAAGAAAGTCTCAAATGGATGTGCTGATTGAATTTATCAAAACATTGCTGGATCACCAGAATCCAGCAGAGAAACTTAAAGAATTGGCTGTACTTGTTGACGATGTTTTTCAGTTAATGCCTTCCGGCAAGCATATGGTTGGCAGAGATTTAGGCCGACTGGAACCCACGGCTTCCCTACAGTATCGTGTTGCTGGATGATTTGCCAAAAATAAGACTGTAAAGAATTTAAAAACTTGAACATCGAGTGAAAGCAGTTTATAAGCATACCTGCTCAGCGTGGGTTAGGCTCTATATTGAACAGTGGCTAACGGCACCTATGCAGATGCCTAATGGAGAGCAGGTAAGACGAGACAAGGACACGCCACAGGGTGGTGTAATTAGTCCGATATTAGCGAACCAGTATCTGCATTATGTATATGGTAAATGGATGGAAAAGTATTTTCCGAATAGACATTGGTGTCGTTATGAGGATGATGGTCTGGTACATTGTTGTAGTGAAGCAGAAGCCAAACACATGTTGGCAGTACTTGAGCAACGCTTCAATGCCTGTGGTTTAGAGCTTCACCCGCTGAAAAAAAAATCGTTTACCGTAAAGATGGCAGTCGCAAAGTACGCTATGAAAATATGGACTTTGATTTTCTTGGCTATACGTTCAGGCGTCGGTTATGTAAAAATCGCAAATGAAATAGTTTGTTTGTAAGTTTTACACCTACGGTTAGTAAGGTGGCGATGAAGTCGATGCGACTGAAAACTAGGAACATGCGCGTGCGAATGCCTTCAGAGATGAGTGTCGAGCAGTTGGCTAAGTGGCTGGATAGCCTACTATGGTCGTTACTATCGATCAGTCCTCTATGGTATGTGTCGGCACGTAAACAGAGCACTGGTAAGGTGGGCGCGGCGTAAATTTAAGCACCTCCGTTGGCATAAAACCAGAGCATCGCAGTTACTTGAGAGAGATGCTGATCAATGTCCAAGCTTGTTCGCCCATTGGCGAACTGGAATGACAGGAGCGTTTGCCTGATGGGAGCGGTATGAGTCGAGAGGTTCACGTACCGTTCTGCGAGAGGCTGCTGGTAAGTTCCTGCGGCCTACTCACCATAAAACTTTTTCCATCGGAAAATCCTTGTTCCGGCCACCCTATACTGCATATAACTTTTTCTTGGGTTTACTGCAAATTCCTGGAGTTCTTAGTGATCATATTTAATCTGTCAATTAAAAATCCCACCCGCTGTCACACAACTAAAAGTTTCGCTGGATTAGCAAGATTGTTCAGCCTGTTGTTTTTGCTCAGCGGTTGTCAGGGAGTATTAACTCCGGAACAAGTTACTACAAAATTTTGGAAAGCGATGGTAGAAGGTAATCTTGATTCTGCCAGAAAATACGCAACTCAAGAAACTCAACAACTGGTGACTAAACAGCAAAACATGGATGATGCAACGCTAAAAACCAGTGCTATTTTAATAGATGGCTCCAATGCAACGGTATCCACGATCATAACGCTAAAAGATCCCGAAATTAATAAAGTTTTATCTTTTAACACCGTTTTATTAAAAGAAAATGATCTATGGAGAATTGATTATCAGCGAACACTCAACAACCTTTTAAACCTGCCTTTTGCAGATTTTTTTAAAAGCTTGCAGGGTATAGGCGAAACCATTAACGATAAACTGGAGCAGCAAATTCCTTTATTTGAGAAACAAATGAAATCCTTCAGTGAAGAATTAATAAGACAAATGGACGAGTTTCGTCATCGGCTGGAAAAATCCCTGCCGCCTGAAAAACAACAACCTCATTCTGGCAGCATATAAGCGTTTATTTCAAAGCCTTTCTGATTCTTTGATTGACTGCCAATCGCTAGAAGTTAATGCTGATCCAAAGCACAAAATATTTACGCAGCTTGTAGTCAAAAACCTCCGGCAAAGCCGGAGGCTTGAAAATGTGAACCGCTCAAAGCGGATTAATAATTGTGCCACCTAAAGGTGACAATGCCTTAAAATAAATCGATTTGTTCTATTCGTTTATCTTCTTCCTCTTGATGCCTGATGTAGTTTCGTAAAGTGACTTGATCCCTGCCCACTGTTGAAACATAATATCCTCTTGCCCAGAAACCCTTGTCCGGTGAAATTCTTTCTTCGCCCCATAAAAGTTCGTACAATGGATATAGCGCTTTTACCCTTAATAAAACCAACAACCTGTGACACTGAATATTTGGGTGGAATTGAGATTAGAATGTAGACATGATCTGACATCAAATATTCTTCCTCAATCTTGCATTACTTTTGCAAGGCTAAATCTTTAAGTATTGATCCCAGATATTGCCTCAACTCCTTATAAAGGCTTTTTTCTATACTTTGGAATCCAGATTATATGGTATTTACATTCCCATTTTGTATGACTTAAACTCTCTGGTGAATTCATCGTTTGTTTCCTTATCTTTTGAACTTTAGGCGGTTCACAGATAGGGAGACTCTCGATGATTCCCGTAATTGTCAAACTTTATGAGTCCCCCAGCAGAGCTGGGGGTTTACTTATGATTAATTACAGCGGCATGATCAGACAGACAATTAAATTTCATCGCCCAACTTCCGATAAAGTGTGCCTCGATCAATCCCTAATATTTTAGCCGCTTGCGCTTTGTTGCCTTGGGTTATTTCCAAAATGCGGTGGATATAGTTAATTTCTAATTCTGCCAGAGTCATTGAGTGAGTTGCCGCATTACCTGAAAAATTACTCTCAATAGGTAGCTGCGTAGCCTGAGCCAAATCTTCCAGCAGGATCGTATCATGCTCGGTCAAAGCAACCGCCCTCTCCAATGTATTAGCTAATTCACGTACATTCCCGGGCCATGGGTAAGCCCGAATCCATCTCATGGCTTCGGCAGAGATACCTTTTATTTGTCGTTGTAATTTTGTTTGGGCATTCTGCAATAAATGATCAACCAGATACTCCAAATCAGGCAGACGTTCTCTTAATGGTGGAATGTCCAAACGAATAACATTAAGGCGATAGTAAAGATCCGGGCGTATCAAGCCGTTTTGTAAGGCTTTTTCAATAGGTTGGTTAGTCGCAGCAATAATGCGCACATGGGTGGCAACTTCGCTGGCCGCTCCTACGGGTCTTACCTTGCCTGTTTCCAGTGCTTGTAATAACTTGGGTTGAATTGCCAAAGGCATTTCGGCAATTTCATCCAGAAACAGTGTGCCACCCTCGGCTTCAACAAATAATCCTGGGCGGTGTTCACGGGCATCCGTGTAAGCACCTTTACGGACACCAAACAATTCACTTTCCACTAAAGTAAACGGTAATGCTGCACAGTTGATTTGTAGAAAAGGGCCGTTAGCCTGTGGACTATGTTCATGAATAAAGCGTGCTAAAGCACCTTTACCGACACCACTTTCACCCGTTAGCAGTACCGGGGAGTTGATCTTGGCGGCCCGACCGGCAAGTTGCAGTATTTTTTTCATGTTGGGACTTTCTGCAATCAAGCCACGCGGCGTGGGATTTTGATCTGGCGTACCAACACGGACAATTTCCCTGTGCATTTGTCGGTCGTTAAACGCCCGTTCAATGGAGGCCAACAAGTCATTTAAAGAAAACGGTTTGGTTACAAAACCACAAGCCCCTGCCTGTAAACTGCGTACCCCTAAATCAATACTGCCAAAAGCAGTCATCAATAGAATTAACTGCTCGGGCTTTCGGGCATGAATAGCCGACATCAAATCCAGACCACGCATACCGGGCATTTCTATATCGCTGATCACCAAATCAAAATGCTCTGTTTCCAAACGTTGCAAGGCCCGTTGTGGATCAGTTTCACCGCTCGCTTTATAACCATTGTCATTAAGCATTTCAGTCAAGTAATCGATAACATCGCTCTCGTCATCAATAACCAGCAATTGCCTGTTTTTTTGTGTTGCTTGATTAATTAGCGCCATTATAGGGTTTCTCCACAGGTAATATGATGGTAAAGGTACTGCCTGTACCCAGGCTACTTTCGGCTTTAATACTGCCGTGATGTGCCTTAACAAGACTGTGAGCAACGGCAAGCCCAAGTCCGACACCCCCTTGTTCATGCCGGGTGGTGAAAAATGGCTCAAACAGATATTTTAGTGTTTCCGGCGGCATTCCACAGCCGTTATCCTTGATAATAAGTTGTACGGTTTCGGTCGCCTGGTTGTTAACCGGATTAGGCCTGAGTGGCTGCCGTTCAATAGTCACAATAATGTGCCCGCCGTCAGAGCTTGCCGATAAGGCATTGGTAATCAGGTTTAAAATAATTTGCTGAATACCGTCGCTATCAGCCAGGATCAAGGGAAGGTCTTTTGAGGCTGTTAAGCGTAGTTCAACGTGTTTTTTTTGGGCTTCATATGCCAATAAATTGAGCACAGCATTAACAGGTTCACGTAGATCAATACAGGTGATGTTAGCCGGTCTGCGTCTGGCAAATTCCAGTAGTTGTTGAACAATACGCGTGATTCGTTCAGTTTGGGACACCAATATGCGCGCATGACGAATGACCTCTTCAGGTTGGTCGGCACACAACAACAAATGCTCTCCCCGACCTTTTAATATCTGTAACGGTGAACCAATTTCATGAGCCAGTCCAGCAGATAATTGCCCGATGGTAATCAATTTGTCCGCGTCTTCAAGCCCCGTCTGGAGATGACGGCGAGATTGGGCTTCTTGTTTAAGTTTTTGTTGAGCAATGGCTAATTCTGCCGCCATAGCATTGAATGCCTTTAACAAAATACCAATTTCATCTTTTTGATTAATGAGTGGTAACGGCGAAAAATCGCCGTCACGTATTCGTTTCATACCATTAGCCAGTCGTTGTAAGGGCCAACCAATGTAAACCATACCAATTACTGTACAAAGAGGCGCGGCAATTAAAACAAAAGCAAGTGTGGAAATAGCCAAATTACGCTTGGTCACATCAAGGTCGCGCGGTGCATTTCATACAAGGTACGTACAAACACCAACCCCCCCCCGCTTTTTACCCTGTGTATTTTGTAAAGGCAGGCGTAAAGCAATGTATTCAGGATCTGTATCAGGATAAAAAAACTGATCACTATAATCATCTTGCAAAGCGCCATTAAGCCTTTTCTGGAAATCGCTTGCGTAAGAATTACCAATAATATCGGGAAAACTCTGACCCTGCTCATCATAAACCCGCACTTTTAATTCGGGTTCAATTTGTTCAAGACCTTTCAGGAGTTCTGGAATATCACCCAATTGCTTATCCCGCATGGCATTTACAACAGCAATTTGCAGACCTTTGCCAAGTAGTTTTTTTTGCTGACTAATAACCTGAGTTAAATCTCTTTGCTCAAGCGAAAGATTATAGAAGCCATAGCTGATAAATATAAGCAAACCAATAGAGGTTAACAATAAAGTAAGTTTAGTCGAAATTCGCACGGAACAATATGTTTTAATTTTCTACATAACTGGAGTTTATCGCAACACATACAATTACTCCAAGTATTTTCAAAGCTCTTAAACATTAACCAACTAAGTAAACTTACTTATCTTCAGTAAAAGTATTATTTAATAAAAACAGTGAGATAAGACAAGACAACAAGAAAAAAAACGATAAACCCCTCATTTTAGTGTAGTTGGCGTGATTATTGATTGAGTTATAAGACCATCTTTCAAAATACAGGCATACAAAATCATGCGTGATTATTTATTGGTTGTTTTTATCACGGCCTTTTCACTAAACAACTATAAAAAGCACGACACGGACAAATCCGCGCACAAACCATCATCAGTTGTTAGCTTAGAAAATGACCATTCCCTTATGTTTTTATGAAAAAGAAGATTCAGCAAAAGCAAAATCTTCTTAAACAAAGCGTATTTTTTGGTTACTTAAGCTGCCTGATACTGGTCATGTCGTTCCCTGTAGAGGCTGATGACAGCCATTCCGAAATGGATACCGCCGTGGCCGGTAGCAATTTACCCCATATTCCTGAACCCATGGTTTTCGATTTAGTTAGACCGCTAGGCGTTCGCCAGGGTGACCTGGAAATGAATGTCCTTTCCGCACACTCGCTTCGAAGCGGTCAGGCCGGATGGGCTCCAGAAATTGAA
Source organism: Methylobacter sp. S3L5C (assembly GCF_022788635.1). Taxonomy (NCBI): domain Bacteria; kingdom Pseudomonadati; phylum Pseudomonadota; class Gammaproteobacteria; order Methylococcales; family Methylococcaceae; genus Methylobacter; species Methylobacter sp. S3L5C. The sequence goes on from NZ_CP076024.1 coordinate 4,264,551, forward strand.
TTTGGTTTATTTGATAACTTTGCTGTGGAACTTGAAATGCCGTTCGACCAGCTGTCATTGAGCGATTACAAAGTGGCCGCCCAAGGAACATTAGGCACCGGATTTAACAATCGTTTCATACATGGCTGGCAAATGATTGGCTACCATGACAGAAAAGAACAAAAATACTCGATTGACGGCCTTTATATAGCCGGATTTCGTTGGAATTCAGCAATCAGCAGCCTTAGTATGATGGGCTTACGCCGCAAGAACGTCGAACGTGATGGTCATTTTGTGGGCCTGTTCAATAACAGTTGGTTTTACGATTATTCGGAAAAATTAACCTTGGGAATTGAAATGAATAACGAATTCAGCAGGGAATCAAAATGGCACTATCTACTGATGCCCCAAATACACTGGAATTTTAATAATCATGTCACAGTACAATTAGGCGCTGGTTTCAGTCAGACCGATGGACGTCAAACTGATTGGCTAGGTACTTGGCGAATGATTTACGCCTTTTAGGCGCCTTAAACTCGAACTTCAAGTTTTGTTACCTTGATTTTATAGTTCGTATATTATTTACGAACTATAAAATTAAAAATATAAAGCACATGATGCACAAATCTGTTCTCCTGCTGGAGAGCGCTGAGGCGAGGACTTGCGGTTAAGAAACTCAGTGCATTTATCAAGGCGGAAAAATAGCTACGTAACTATTTTGGCAACACAGGAAATCACCTTAACTAACCCCGCTTAAAAACCATTAAAGTAATATCATCATTAAACGATTCACTTTGGCAAAACTGTTTTAGATGCGTTAGCAGCGCTTCAATAATTTTTTCTGGTGAATGTTGGGCATAGTGAATAAAAAGTTCACAAACACGATCTACCCCAAAAAATTCACCAGCGGGGTTTTCGGCTTCCGTTAAACCGTCAGTATAAAGCAAAATTAAATCACCTTCAGAAAGTGTAGTGGTTTTTTGCTCAAAAAAAACATTTTTACGTACCCCCAATATCATACCCTCAGCATCAAGTTGCCTACAGACACTTTGAAAAGGACTGAGTAACAACGGCGGTGGATGTCCGGCATTGGCAAAGCTTAATTGCTGATTGGTGATGTCATATTGCAAATAAAACAGGGTAATAAAATAATCAGCATTATCCAAATCATCAAATAAAAAATCATTAAGCACTCCCAGTGTTTCAGAGGGCGTGCCTGGCCTGTTTACCTGTGAACGAATTGCGCTACGGGTTTCAACCATAAACAGTGCAGGTCCAATAGAATGGCCGGACACATCGGCAATGACAATATCCAGGCACTCTTCATTCCGAAAAAAATAATCAAAATAATCACCGCCAACCTGATCAGCAGGCAAGCAATAACCGGTAATTTCAAAATACCCTGATTTAATCGGTGCTGAGGGTGACAAGGAAGCCTGGATTCGTTGGGCAATCTTGATTTCACTCTGGGCGATTGCCAGCTTGACCTGGGCCTCAAGAATTTTCTGTTCAGCGGCTTTTCGGGCAGTGATTTCGTGGATAAAACCACTAAATATATAGGCGTTACCCAATTTTAAAGGAGCAACACTAAACTCAACCGGAAACTCGGAGCCGTCCCTACGTATCGCGACATGCTCAATCAGTTGATTTAACTGGGGACCAATCCCTGTATTTAGAAAAAGTTTTAAGCCAAGACGGTGAGCATGACGAAACCGTAACGGGATAATTAACTCGTCAAGACGTTGGCCGATTGCCTCATCCCGCGACCAGCCGAACATTTTCTGAGCCTGGTAATTCCAATCCGTAATAAATCCGTAGGAATCCATAATCACGATGGCACTTAAAGAGCTTTCAATAATTAGTCGTGTGCGTTGTTCGCTTTCTACCAACGCATCCTGAAAATACTTTCTTGCAGTAATATCCCGATCAACGCCGCGCCATTTTAACAGCTTTCCTTCTGCATTAATAATGGGCAATCCAGTCGATTCGGTAAAAATGGGGTGCCCATCTTTATGCCGGTAGTGATTGGTTAACGCATAAAAAGGCAGATGGCTAGTCGAGTAAGATTGTTGCTCGACTTGATCCTGAAAGGTTAAAAATTTAGTGTAATGTTTGCCAATAATTTCCGTCTCGCTAAATCCGAGAATTTGGTTAACCGCAGTACTACTGTATATATAATAGCCCTGAGGGTCTTGCTCCCATAACCATTCGCCAGTCATTTCCGCCATTTGCCGAAAACGCTCTTCACTTTCTATTAGTGCGGATTCAACTTCCTGACAATGGAAATTATTTTCGTCAGCCTCCACAGCCATAATTAGCGGATGCGGATGAATATAAAATGATCATTGATGATATATAGCCAAAACCTGTTTCACATAATTTTGTGTTTCAGGATACGGTGGAATTGAATTTTTATAGCGTATTACAGCATTTTCACCGGCATTGTAGGCGGCAACAGCAAGATCCAGATTTGGATTAAACAGGGTAATTAAATGTTTTAAATAGCGTGCGCCACCGTCAACATTCTGATCGGGATTATTACGGTCGATAACACCAAAACGTCTTGCCGTATCAGGCATCAACTGCATCAGACCTACTGCACCTTTTGGAGATTGGGCGCTTGAGTTGTAAGCTGATTCTGTTTGAATAACGGCATGTAACAATTTGGCATCAACCTGATGTCGATAGGCCGTTTGCTCAATAAGGTCGGTAAATCTTTTTTTATTGGTGCCGGTAAAATTCTGAGTTTTTATAATGTCATTTTTTGGCGAATAACTGACGGCTTTTGATTTTATAATGAGCTTATACAGGCTATTGCGAGGCTCATCCGTATAGTAAACATGGCCATCATTATCCGTATACTTATAGATATCGGCTAATACCCCTTTTGAAAGAAATAGTGTCAATAAAATAACAGTAATTTTTATCATTTTTTTACCTAAAGCGCCGCTTTAACGACCACTAAATTTGCAGCTTTAAGTGCTTTACGCCTGGCCTCATAGACGCTTTCAGCAGTTGCCAAAGCCACACCCATACGTCTATTGACAAATGCCTCAGGTTTGCCAAATAATCTAACCTCACTGTCAGACACAGCAAGTGCCTGAGCTAAGCCGTCATAAACAACGCCTTTGGCATTAATACCACCTAAAATAACAGCACTGGCGCCTACGCCTTTCAAACTAGTATTTACCGGCAAGCCTAAAATAGCCCTTGCGTGTAACTCAAATTCATTTTGATTTTGCGTCACCATAGTCACCATACCGGTATCGTGAGGCCTGGGACTAACCTCGCTAAACCATACCTCATCGCCTTTGATAAACAACTCAACACCAAACAAGCCAAGTCCGCCAATTTCATGGGTTACTTTAAAAGCAATGTCTTGAGATAACTTTAACGAGGCTGCACTCATGATTTGTGGTTGCCAGCTTTCCCGATAATCGCCATTTTCCTGCACATGCCCGATAGGTGCACAAAAATCGGTTTGCACTACACCATTCTCGTTTAATGAACGGACAGTCAGCAAAGTGATTTCAAAATCAAAATCAATTTTAGCTTCAACAATCACTTTACCCGTATCAACACGTCCGCTGGACTTGGCATACTCCCATGCCTGTTTTAGCTGATCAGGACCTTTAACCATAGATTGACCTTTGCCGGACGAAGACATGGTTGGTTTAATAAAGCAAGGATAACCTATGCCACTGTTAACAGCAGCTTGTAACTCATCAAAATTTTGTGCGAAAGCATACCTTGAGGTGGGAATTTTTAACTGTTCAGCAACGAGCGTTCTAATCCCTTCCCTATTCATGGTCAACTGGATAGCTCTGGCATTGGGTACAATGGTACATTGCCCCTCGGCTTCAATATCAGCAAGTGCATGGGTTGCAATCGCTTCAATTTCAGGAATAATGAAATGGGGCTGCTCCAGTGCAATCAGCTTTTTTATTGCTTCAGAATCCGTCATATCAATAACGTAACTGCGATGAGCAATCTGGTGCGCAGGGGCATTATGATAGCGATCGACAGCAATTACTTCGACACCGTAACGTTGCAGCGAAATAGCCAGTTCTTTGCCTAATTCACCACTGCCCAGCAACAAAGCACGTGTTGCTTTACCCGTTAATGCAGTACCTATGGTCATTTTGCATCCGCCAGATAGTTGTCTATATCTTCTTTTGAAAAGCCGATTTTTTTAGCGACGCGATCAGCGTGGCTAACCCGGGAAATTCCTGCAATTAATTTATAGCTGGGTGCATCGTTGGCAAACTCAACTTGTCTTGGCAAGCCGATTCGCTGACGCACAAACTCATCAACCAATTGATGGTTGTGGGTAATCAAAATAGTACTGTTACCTTTGCGATAAAAACCGTTCAGCACATTCGATGAAGATTCCATTTTTTCTTCAAACGTTGTACCTTCTGACAATTCGTCCAACACCACTAAACTTTTAGGACTTGTTGCCAAAAATATATCTTTGGTACGTTTTAATTCTGTCCCAAAACGCCCTTCCCCATCATTTAAATGGCTAACTTCAGATACTTGATAAAAAATCCTGTCGGCTACCGTCAGCATTACCGCTTTTGCAGGTACATAACAGCCAATTTGCGCCAAGAGTTGAATTTGCGTAATGGTTTTACAAAAAGCTGTTTTACCGCCACTGTTAGGGCCGGTTATCAGTACCAGTTTATCCTCTTCCAAAACAAAATCGTTGCCGACATATTCGGGATTTTCTTTACCCAAAACGGGATTTTTGGCATCAGCAAGATTGATACGATGATGCTCGCCATCAATCAACGTCGGTAATACAACAGGACTACCAAAAGCGTCAGCAAATTTAATAAATGCCATCAATTCATCCAACTGACCCAACGCATCTAATGTTTCGGCAACATCTGGTGAATTTTTAAATTCATTTCTTAACGGGATAATACAACTATCGCGATCAAAACCACCAATAACAGGAAAATAAACCAACAACAACGGTACAAAGAAAATGCTTGCAGTGGGAATTGCCTGAACGGAAATATTAAACATATCCGTTGGGAAAAAATGTGCCAAGGCCCATACACCAGCAAAAAAAAGAGCAATGAGTAACGGCTTAAACAGCCGTGGTTTGAAAATAATAGCGGGTGAAAACGAGTTCTTTCTCTCTTGCTTCGATTGAATGCCATTTTCAGAGATATAAGCCGGGCCTTGCATTAAAGAATAAACTCGCGTGCCCGCAAATGCTTTTATTTTGTCAAACAGGTCTTTTAAATAAATACTTTGTGGTAACTCGGTTTCTTGAACTTGGGTTACCAGCTCAAGCATAAAACGAATACCTCTTACGTACTGCAGATAACCATAACCTTCAATTTCATGGGTTTCTCTGGCGGTTCCAAAAGATCCCATAAATTCGCCAAACAACAATAAATAAAAGCTGTTCTCATGAGATGCGGCGTTTTCCAGAATGCGTTCCAGAGCCTCTTTTAGTGCAGAATTATTACGTAATTCTTCAACCGCATCCTGCTTGGCCTTAATTTCATCAAGCGTAGCCAAGGGTTGTGTTAAAGAACGATACAATACTGCCTGACCTATCGTCGTTGCCGCATGATTAACCGCATCAAATACCTTGTCAACTTCAATCGTATTGAAGGCGCTTTCATCTATAACGCCGACACCGGTAGCCAAAGGCTTGCTGGATTTAATAGTCGGCCAGACATCTTGCCAACCCTGTAATATGGTTTTTTTCATGGATATTTTAACTTTTTATTTATCGAGACATCAAAAAAACAGATCTTGTGCCACTATAACTACTTAATTTTTAAGTTCAAGTAAATTAATGAGGGCATCGACATGTGCTTCTGAATCATTAAGGGCCGAGATATACCGATAAGCGGTTCCACCGGACTCCATAAATATGGATTTATTTTCCATGGCTATTTCTTCCAGTGTTTCGAGGCAGTCAACAGCAAAACCGGGACACACCACATCAACTGTTTTAATACCTTGCCCTGGAAGCTTTTCCAAGGTATCGACACAATAAGGTTTTAACCATTCTGCCTTGCCAAAACGGGACTGAAAAACAATCATCCATTCTTTTTCATTGAGACCCAATTTTTCAGCAATTAAATCGGCTGTTTTATGACACTGATGAAAATAGGGATCGCCCCATTTAGTCAAAACCTCTGGCAGCCCATGAAAAGACATAATCAACAATTCATTTTTTGACTGTTCACGCCATGCCTGTTCAATCGACTCGGCAACCGCGGCAATATAATGTTTATCCTGATGATAATCACTGATAAATCGAAAAGACGGTAAATGCCGCCATTGATTAAGTTCTTTGACTAAATCATCATAAATAGAGGCAGTGGTCGTCGACGAATACTGCGGATATAAAGGCAAGACGATAACATCAGTGATGCCGGCTTTTTTAAACTCTCTTAATTGTGTTGCCATGGAAGGCTCGCCATAACGCATTACATAATTGCTGACAATACCTTTAGCGTCCAGTTGCTCAGCGACTTTCTCGGTTAATTGCCGAGTCATGTAAGTTAACGGTGAGCCTTTTTCATGCCATACTTTTTGATAAGCTTTTGCAGACCGGCTCGGTCGAAATGGCAATACAAAAAAATTCAGTATTATCCACCACAGTGGGCGAGGCAAATTAACAACACGTGGGTCCCACAAAAAATCCGCCAAAAATCGTCTGACCGCACGCGTTGTGGATGCTGTTGGCGAACCTAGATTAGCCAGTAATACACCTGTTTTTTTAGTAGCCATAAACCAACCTATCTGCTGATCAGATTTAAAAATTCTGAGCGTGTGCTAATTTCTTTACGAAAAATACCGGTCATCACTGAAGTCGTCATTACCGAATTTTGTTTTTCAACACCGCGCATCATCATGCATAAATGCTTGGCCTCAATAACCACGGCCACGCCTCTGGCACCAGTTGAAAGCTCAATCGCATCGGCAATTTGTTTAGTCAGTTTTTCCTGAATTTGTAAACGCCGCGCATACATGTCAATGATACGAGCTACTTTGGATAACCCCAGTACTTTACCCTGAGGTAAATAACCTACATGACATTTACCAATAAACGGCAATAAATGATGTTCACATAACGAGTATAGTTCGATATCCTTAACAATAACCATGTCTTCGGTATCGGCAGAAAAAATAGCGCCATTTAGCACTTCTTCCAGGGTCTTATCGTAACCGTTATTGAGGAATTTGAATGCTTTGGCCGCGCGTTTTGGCGTATCAATCAGACCCTCACGTCCCAAATCTTCACCGACCGCTTCAATAATTCTGGCGAAATGTTCTTCCATGCTTTTCAGTCTCACTTAATAAAAAATAGCCCGAAGTATAGCACTACATTTTATGTTGCTGCCAGATTTTGAACAGCCTGAATTTTTTAAAAAAAGTATTTTTTGCCCTTGCCACTTTTATAACTTAGGTGATTTCCAAGAATTAAAAGTCCAAAGTGGCGCAGGATTTTTATTTATTTATAACGACTGCAAGGATAGATATTTGCTCCTGTAATATCTGCCCCTTGTCGATTATGCAGGAGATAGAGTAAAGCAGCAGCACTTGCCGAGGCGGAAAAATTGGCGCGTAGCTGGCTACGTAACTATTTTGACAATGCAGTAATGAATAAAAAGACCAGCAAGCTAAATATATTATTCACAGGAAATAACCTTATTGCTCAGTAAACTTTAAAGCTTCCAGTATGACCTTTTCATCCGCACCTGACTGACTGACATTTTCACTGATAGCTCTGCGCCAACCTCTGGCACCCGATTCGCCGTGAAAAAGACCTAAAATATGCCGGGACACACTGTTTAAACGCACTTCATTTTTAAGCTGTTCCTGAATATAAGGAATTAAAGCAGCAACAATCGCCTGACGCGAAAGCGGATGGCTATCGGCACCAAAAAAACGCCTGTCAACATCCGCTAATATATAAGGATTATGATAAGCCTCTCGCCCCATCATGACACCATCAACATTTTTCAACATTTCCTCAGCCTGATCCAATGACGTAATACCGCCATTAATAATAATTTCCAACTGCGGAAAATCTTTTTTCAGTTGAAAGACAAAATCATAGCGCAATGGGGGTACATCACGATTTTGTTTCGGCGACAAGCCACTTAACCAGGCTTTTCTGGCGTGAACAATAAATGTTTTACAACCGGCACTGGCAATGGTATCCACAAAATGTACCAACTCCTCGTAAGAATCCCGTTCATCAATGCCAATTCTCGATTTAATCGTTACCGGAATGGCAACCGCTTGAGACATTGCAGAAACACATTCAGCAACCAGTAACGGATCAGCCATTAAACAGGCACCAAAACGACCATTCTGAACCCGGTCACTGGGACAGCCTACATTCAAATTGACTTCCATATAGCCATAGTCTTCAACCATCTTGGCACAAATTGCCAAATCGAGTGGATTACTGCCGCCCAGCTGAAAAGCCAAAGGATTTTCAACAGCATTGAACTGTAAAAATCGATGATGATCGCCATGAATTAATGCACCTGTTGTCACCATCTCGGTATACAAAAAGGCGTGCTTTGAAATCAGCCGATGAAAAAAACGGCAGCGACTATCTGTCCAATCGAGCATGGGGGCAACACAGAAGCGGTGTCTAGTAAAATCAAGGGTTTTCATGTAAAAATAAGTATAATAAAGTGATTGTATTTGCTATTCAGTACGCCTATAGTACACCTAATTTATTAGGCGTACCGAATAGCATGGCATCAATAACAAAAAGAATACGGGCAGACGGCACCATAGTTTATAAAGCTGAAATTGTCATCAAAAAAGATGGTGTCATTGTACATCGTGAATCAAAAACTTTTGATAAACAGAAGCTATCGAAAGATTGGGCGATGCGTCGCGAAGTTGAGTTACAGAAAACAGATGTCTACGCAAAAAAATCATACCTGCCAATCAGAGAGGTAATCGAGAAATATCTAAAAGACTTCCCCCCTTCTGGACGCTCAAAATTATCTGATTTACTCATGCTATCAAAACAGGATATTGGGTCTATCGATATTCACAAGCTATCAACATCAGATTTAATTCGTCATATAAGATTTAGAAATACAATATGTAAACCCCAAACCGCCGGGAATGATCTTATTTGGCTAAACACTGTTATTAAAACAATGAGTGCCATAATTGATTTAGGTATTGATATGTCGATATTTGATTCAGCAAGAAGAATATTACATGCCGAAGGTTTGATTGCTCACTCAAAAAAGCGTGAGAGGATACCATTAAAATCTGAATTATGGGCAATATCACGATGGTTTTTCGATAAGCCATTTATGCTCCATATAATATGGTTTGCAATTTATTCAGCACGAAGACAGTCCGAAATAATGCGTATTGAGTGGGATGATATTCGACATGAAGACAGGACATGCCTAATTCGTGATATTAAAGATCCGCGCAAAAAAGGCTTGGTTGTTCGTTGTAAGCTGCCAATGAGTGCCTACAAAATAATCATGAGGCAACCTAAGACCAGTAAGTTTGTGTTCCCGTATAACTCAAAAACCATTGGCGCATATCATACCAGGGCTTGTAAGATGCTAGGCATTGATGACCTACACTTTCACGATTATCGGCATTTAGCAGCAACAAGGCTTTTCAATGCCGGACTATCTATTCAGCAAGTTCAACAGATTACACTGCATAAAACATGGAGCAGTTTACAGAGATATGTGAATATGCAGCCTGGTGATATCGATATTTAGAGCAGTGGATTAAGAGAGAACCGCCCAATACATAAAAATCAATAAGTTAGCTGTATTTTATTGCACCTATTTAATGATTTTCAGTGTATATAAATCAATATCTTACAAAACAATTGCACTCACGAATAATGCGGGTTGCAGATATTTAATGCCAAACTAAAACAATGACTTGTTACAGCCAAGCCAAGTTAGGCAACTCGCTTTCAATGTCAGCATAACTGGTTGGAACTGGTCTGTTCCCGGCTTCAACATCGGCTAATATTTGGTATAGAGTCGCCCATGTTGTATCCCGAACACCAGTGCAATACTGTCCTTCTGCCGCAAATTGAGCAACTGTGCTGGTTGCATAAGTACACGCTGACAAGATACTGTCATAGTTTCTGGTTTTTGCAAAATCATCCAAGCGTTTTTGGGTTGCTTCAGTAATTACTTTGACAATATCAATTGACGGCAATGCCAATAATGGCAGAGTAAAGTCGGTATTGCCATGTACTGTATTCATCGCTTAACGGCCATAAGTCTAAAATCTCTGTAGTGTAGTGAAACGGTGGTATCTTCCGCCCACCATAGAAGTGCGACTGTTTTTGTAGTATTAACTGGCACACCAAAACAGGTACTTAATACGGGCAACTCTTCAATTGCAGTTAGGATAGCCGTGTCGGTTATAAATACTGAATCAGTTATATTGTAGAACGCCCATCGCGTTTGCTTTAAACCAGCAGAGTAAACCTGTAGTGAGTTAACCTGCACAGAGCAAGGCAATTCCTCAGTTAAACTGGTGTTTGCTATAACAAAACTGGCTACCGCAGTGAGCGCAAGTGGGTTTGCGGTAACTACGTCAGCCGAACGTCCAAAATTAAACTCATTAGTAGCATTAGGCTCAATATCTATCGTTTGTACGGCAATGGGCGTTTGCGATCCAGAAGCCAACTTTACGCCCACTATTGCATCTGGCTCATAAACTGCACGAAACCAGTAAAAGTTGGGCACTGGCGTTAACCCAACCGCCTCGTAAAACTTATCTACTGTGGTGCTATGCAGAGTGGCGGTTGCAAAATCATTCGCTAAGCTTGACCATATCTCTGTCTCGTAACCAACGTCGCCATAAACGCTGTCGAGAACTGACCAAGTAAATGATAGTTTTTTGAAACCGATTATGACAACTAATTCTTGGATTATCGGCGCTGGTGCTGAAGCTTCCCACTCTAAAGTAGTGGTATTAAATCGATAATATTTGCCAGGCTTTTCAACATTTTCTATTGAGTATATGGCTTGATCTGCAGATTCACCCGTATATGCCTCATAAAGCGTTAACAGATGATTATCATCAATAGCTATTATTTTGTAAGGCAAGTCGCCAATAAAAATAGTATCCCCTGTTTTAGCATAGTCGAGCCACGATGTGCCAAGACCCTCAACCTGATCGCTACCGTTAACTACTTTTATATATCCCGCTTCATAAGCCATTTTAGTTTCCTATTGCAATGTAGTTTAGTGAACCTTTAGCGAGGACTGTTGAGCCCGCGACTGCCCAAGCGTAAGACGAAAAGGTAAAGTCGTTGGATATAGCCGCTGAATTAACAATTAATTGCCTTGATTTGATCGTAGCGTGTAATGTATTACAGTTGCCAAAACAAGTGCCATAACCGCTAATGGCAGCCTTCCAAAAATACCTGTCATAGCTGGTAGCACTTGCTGAAAGCGACCCCCGCAATGTAGCACCCGCTTGGGTGTTTCTTGAAAACCCTGTAGAGGATATGCCGAATGTAGCTGCCGATTGAGAACTATTTGCGAATAGTGTCCAATTTGTAGTATAGGTTACTTCATGTATAGCAAATCCGCTAGATGGTGTAACGTCTCCTAAATCATAAGTTAAACTTGTTGCGCCTGAAGCAAATGTATTTACATTACCGCTTCCAAAAGCTGAGTCACTTCCGCCAGTAATATCTTTAGACACTTCTTGGTAATTATAAACATCACTGCCTAATGAGTAACCCGTACCATTGGTATTTGCCACTGAAAAGTAAGCCCTAATTTTCGTATAAGTGGAGGTAAGATTTACCGCATTAGTATCGACGATTGACACGCCATGCTCCGCTGCTGTGACAGCTCTCGTCTTGGTCGCCAAATTTATCCATGACGACCCGTTCCAGCCCTGAATAGTCCATGTTACGCTACGATAATAATAGCCATAAGTACCCGTTCCAGTGCCCTGAACACTGCTGAATTGAACAGCAACGGTCGCAGAAACCGTATTGGCTATCAACGCGCTTTCACCGGAAGTCCAAGCGTTTACGCCAGTAGTTCCAGATTGTGAGGTGACTACTGTATTGCCTGAGCTATTTGACAGCGTTAAGTCTGCTACCGCGTCGAATTGCCATTTACCCGAAGGTGCCGGTGGTAATCTTTTCCAGAAGTTAATGCCTGATATTGCGCTACCCGCTCCTAAGTATGAATCTACAGAGATAGCTTCACCAACTGGTATAACAGCTTTTCTATAACTTACAGCGCCATTATTAACTCTAGCAAAGTTGATCTCAGCGCCTATTCTATAAATGCGCCAAATATTAGTTAGTGGAAAAATACCGCCAGCTAAAAGTGTTACTCCATTTGCTTTCATAGCTAGAGAGCCATCAGCTGCTAATGCCATCACATAGTTGATGGTATCTATTGCTGGATTTGAAGCGCCTATGCTAAACCCAATTGAGCAGGGAGCAGAATCAAACTTAAACTCTATATAACAATCTTCAGTTATTGTGTTGCCAGCATAAGCTTGTTTGCCGCCAGTTGAGCTACCAATATTAGAGATATAGCCAGTATTATTTTTAGTCTCTGCTGACCCTATCAGCGCAAGCCCTTGTTGAGTTATAACGCCAACTGTTGTTGATGCTACCTCTCGTAAATTGTCGGCTCTAATCTGCCAACTTTGATCCTGCGCTCCATAAGCTTTTAAATAACTGGTCAGTGCGTATGTGCTAACTTGTATAATAGGTTGAGCATCCCACCAACCATCAATGGTTACCGTTGTTCCACTTTCCGCAACCCCGTAAACTACGCGTTGAACATTCTTGTAGGTGCGATAAGCGCCTTCCCTGTATTTCATAAACGACAGATCGCCGCTGCTTAAAATAGCCAAATCGCGGTTGACGATAGTTTCTGGACCTTTGTAGACGATAATGCTGGCATCACCCGTACTACCACCATCGATCAATAAACTGCCGTTGCCAATAGTTAGCTTTTCTGTTGCCGCGATCTTGCCTGATGTGATTTGTGATGCAGATAGTGGACCTGTCACTGAAACGCTGGCATCAAGAAGCAATGCAGGTGCGCCAGCAATATTACCAAGGATAAATGGTGGGTTATCAATTCCATTAACATTGATAACAAAGGCATCGGCATTAAAGGTTAATGGAGTAATCAGTGGGTCATTGATTACTTCCTGTAATTTGGTTTTAATGTCAATACCGCTAAGGCTTGGTATGCCATATTTACCGACCATGATGTAATCAAGGACGACACTATCGCCAACATTGTTGATAAAGTCAAAATCAAGTATCGTTATAAGCCCACCTGAAATATAGTCAACAGGTAGTGTTCTGGTGTCGATGGTAATTAACGTCCACTCATTAAATACTGGCTGTGGCATATAAATATTCTGAGTTGCAGAGTAACCATGCAAAGTATTGGAATAATATAGATTTCCTTCCCAACCTCCCGCAACCCACTTAACTCTGATAATAATTATATAGCTGTCGGCAGGGTTAAAGCCTCCATTGATTACCAACTTTTGATCCGCTACCGTGTTGGTAATTCTGGTTGCCGTATTAAAATCGCTGCTTGCTACCGTGCCAGGGAAAGTAAAACCAGTTGGTAGAGTATTCCCTGCAAAGTCAGCATCAATAACAGGGTTGAAAACAAAGCCATCTTTTCCAGGCAGTCCTATTTGTCCAGTTTCACCTTTCAAAATGAAAAGTGACCAATAGGTGTTTTTATTGTCACTACCAGCTAAATACGTTGGTGTTTTTACAGACGCACTGGAGGTATGTGCCTGAACACATGACCAACCATAACCTATTGAATCTAAGACTATATCGCCAAGCGCGTAAACTGTGCCTGTAAGCCAAGCGTTTCTAAAAACATTTCTTGTTGCGTTGTCAGCGGGTTTCCCCTCTCCTGAAACGACAGACCAGTTCGCTCTTGTTGCTGCAGAATCAGTAATAGCTTGTATTGTCGAAACTCGCCAATAATAATATACAGAGAAATAGTTGTTAAATGTTGCGCTAACAATGTCTGTACTTAATGATAAGTTTTCATCGTTTATCCATGCGGGTAGGACATACGAATTTGACCAGGCGTCCCACCAGTTGTTGCCATTTAAATATGTCGCTAGATCAATTACTGTATTCCAGTAAGCCTCATCATCTATTCCATACATTGCGCATTGACTTCTTATCACAGCTTTTTCAGCCCAAATATCCTCCCATTCACGCCTTATCGCTATCTTTTCATTGGGGCTAAAAACAGAATTACTTGAAATATTGGCAATAGCTGTATTCGCTTCTGTTGCATTGGCTGCTGCGGCAGTGATACTTGGGATAAGTAGACTGTTGGCAATTTCAGCAACGGTAGGCGACCATGCAGAATAAGTATTTCCTTCTTCAAGCTTTGCCGATGCTACGTTGAGTGTGAAGCCATCTTCTAAAGGGAAAAAGTAAAAATGCCCGTAGGTAGCATTAGGGCTAGCAACTGTTCTGAATGTTTTATGAATAGTTTTCCATTCAGTAGTTAGTGCCTGAACGAAAAAGCCACTTTTCAAAAAAACCAGCTCAACATCCGGAAATATTTTTTGGAAAAATCTTTCCGGAGTGGAACAAACGACTTATTTTCTGATTTACCATCAGTTTTTCAGAATTATTTCTAATAATCACAAATTATAAGCGCACCTTTCCTGTGGATAACCTGTTGGCTGTTCTCAAAAAAGCGTCAGGCAGCTAGTTTTTGTTGCTCGTTAACAAGCCTTAGCCGTTCCATGTCGCGTTTAATTGTGCCGAGCTTTTGAATGTTACGCGATAACACGGCTAAGCCAACATAACGCTCGAAGGCTTCAATGCCATGATCAAGGCACTTATCCAGCCCATGTACTTCTAACGCATTAATAGCCGATTCTACGGCGGAATGTTGCTTTTTTGCCTGTTTAAATTCCGCGGTGTATTCACGATTCTGGTCGGCTTTGGATAGCTTGCCTTTTTTGGGTAAAACGACTTGCTCAAGGAGGGCTTTCAGGTCGGTTTGATTGGCCGGACTGTGGAAACCTTTGTCAAAGCTACAGGCGTTAAAACTTGGGAATTTTACTTGAGTCGCTTTAACCATCGGCACGGCGACTTTGTCGTCGGTAGTCTTTTGCATGACTTGACTGTGCAATATAAAGCCCTGATGGTCTTCCATGATACAGACCCGCAAGCCCAGTTCAACCGGGACTCCGGCTTTGCCTTTGCTGATCCATTCGGTGTGGGTCTGGAACAGGGAAAAGACTTTTTCATCATGGGGAATGGTTTCTCCTTGAATAGCGCGACGTCTAATCTGCTCGATTTGACGTTCGGCATGCAGGCTAAAAGTGCTCAGATCGGTAAGCAACACTTCTGGTATGTGAAAGTGATTTTTTAACGTCAACATACTGGCTTTAGTGCGCTCAAGATAAAACCCTGCCAAATCAATATAGTCCTGGTAGGCCTGTTTGATCTCAAGTGCTTTGGCGGCCTTGATAGCGTCATTTTTTGACGTGGAATGTTTGAGTTTTTGCAGCGTGCGATACCGCCTTTTAAATTTAGACAGGTTGTGCTTATGCAATCGCCATTCAGGCAAGGCATGTTGCAAGCTCCATTTGACGCACGTCCGAATCAGAATCCGGATCGCATCATGCAGTAAACTGATATCGGTTGGAAAATGCACGTTGGTTTTTAACACAAAAGAATCGCAACGGCCTCTGATCAGCGCATGAATATCCAGATCCAGTAATTGATAGCCGGCTCGAATAACTTCAGTACTAATACGCGCCATGATCGCTGGCGTAAACAGCTTGAGATTGTCTTTCAAGGTTTGCAGGCGATAGCGTTTGTCGGCATCAAAGCAACCAAGACCGAGCATTTCACGTAGGGTGTTATGCTGATTGGCCAACTCCAGAATGCGATCATAGTCTGTATTCAGTCCTACGCGTAGCGATCCTAACACCAAAATCGACCATTGATTCATACCGGGGCGGCCTTTGTCGATGGCAACGATTTTTGTCACTTCGGCGTCAATTTTAGTAGGCACCACATCCTCCAGTATTTTAAAAACAGCATCCCTTAATGGCTGAGTCGTATAAATGTGTTGCAAGCCCAGCAAGATGATCGGAATGTCATCACGGGAGGAAACATCTATTTTGATATCAGCAATATCGCGTTGACCGATGCTCATTTGTGGAGAAAATACCTTTCTCATCGGGAGTTTTCCAACGAGAATTTGAAAGCTGAGGCGCTTATCCGGGAGGTAGCTTTTGCCAAGCCCTTTTCGATGAAAATAATAATCATAATTATCAGCAAGTTACTTAAATTCAGCATTTTATACGCCAATAGGCTGTTATTTGATTTTCAATAGCCTATTTTATCGCAACTTATTGTTTTGTATTAAATAATTTATTACCGTTCAAACACTAGTTACATTAGTATCGTAGTTGAGAGTAGTTTCCCAATGGATAAGAGCATTACCTTGAGCATCCTTTTCACCATTGATTTTCCAATTCTGGATATGCAAAGTAGTGTCATCACCCCCTGCTAAAGCCGAAGAACCTTTGACTAAAGCACTGATTGTGTACTCTGTATTAGCCTTCAACATAAAAGTGGGAATATGATTAACACCGCCACTGTTTACAATTTTCATTGTAGGATAGCCAGCGTATAGGACAGTCGTATCTAAACTTACAATACTGCCGTTACTATTCCAATAATCTAAGTTTGCAAACTGCCCACTATTTTGTAGAAGATTTGTCCCACCTACACGGACTAAAGAGTTGTCAATAATTGTTGAGTCATTTACGTCTACCAAAGCAGTGGGGCGATTAGCTATCTTTAACCACGCTGCTGTATTGGCAGCAGAGCCAATCTGACCACTATTGCTATTAATGGCGGCATACATTTGGCTAATTTCTGCTCTTGCGCTTATAGCTTGTGATATATAAAAATTATCGCCACCTGTCTGTTCTGCCCACAGTAGCTCAATAGTACACCAGCCAGCAGGTATACTTAGCGAAACTGACTGCGTTCCTATTGTATGAGAATAGACCTGTGCACCGTTTATGTAAATAGTGCCATTATCATCATGGTTAACTGTTAAATCCCAAGTCCAAGCGGTTGCAGAATAAATTGAACAACTTGCTATACCGATATAATCATCAGCACCAAATGAAAAGTTAGTGGCGGTGCTGTCGTAATAAGTAGATGAGCCCAAAGTTGCTTTATTTATAACCTCATATGTAGGAACCGTATAGGATGTATTTATGCTTATAGTCGTATCATAGCGTCTTACTAACCACTTATTCTTACCTATGGCTGATTCTACAACAGCATTGCTTACAGGTATACCAGCACCAGAAGATACGCCTTGTATATTTCCATTGTCATCCACATAAGTCTTATTGGCTCCCGCTCCCGCTGTGCTGTTATCCAATCTTGATATAGTGGTTTCATCGACATAGTTAGCATTACCGTTGATCTTACAAATCACTTTTAGTGATTTTCTTGCGCTATCACCTTGAGTGAAATTTGCAGAACTAATTGTTATTGTTGAAGTTGTAGCATCAAAAGGGGCGTTAAGTGTCAGTGCCGAGCCATCTTGCTTTATAAATGTCCAGGCATAGCTTGTTGGGACAATGCCACTCATTAGTGGTGTAAAGGTGATACTCGCCTGTGCTGGTGTGACCAGCGCATTATCTATAGAGGCAAAATCAGCAGTTCTGCTGGTAACGAGCCTAACAGCCGCGCCCTGATCCCCCTGTTCGCCTTGTGGTCCAGTAGATTTGCTCCACTCATAGTCTGCATAGCTTTCGCTTTCAGTCATGCTGGCTTTATTATAAGCGATACCGATATAGCTTTTGTTGGTTGAGACATTAGCCATTCCGGTTGTTGGTGTATCAGCGTAACGTATCCAAGTAAATAGACTCGCAGCATCAAGGTTCCCAACTGCTTTGGTAAACTCATCTGTAGTTAATACGTAGTCATTCTCGCTACCAAACGCATCGTAAGCTGCCAAGCGTATAAAGTAGGAGCCTTCTGTCAAGTTTGGGATAACCACTGACAAATCAGTACCAGAAAATACTTTATTGGTTGTCGCTGGTGTAAAGCCAGACACAGTGCTAACAAAGACAACAACGCCAAGCCAGTCGTTATCAGATGGTTTAGTGTATTTAATGATTAGTGACTTGTAGCCTGCAAAAATACTAACAGAAAGGGGGTTAATGGCAGTCGGCGCAGGATTGGCAACTATTATTGTCATCCCCGCGCTATAGCGACCATAGTTGTCACGCGCTCTGACAACTGCCTTGACTCGTCGGTGTGGACCATCATCAAGTAGATTTTTTTCATAGGTATAAACATAGGCAGATTCAGTAACAAATTCTGTGCGAACTATTGGCGCTGGAATAGTCGCATCATCGGGATCATAAATATCAATCTGAAAATCCCGAAACCATGGCGACTGACCACCAGCTCCCGCCGCAAAGGTTGTCGAAAATCCCAATACAGCAAGCGCATCGGTATCCCAAGTAAATTCTGGCTCTTTCCCTGAAAAGGTAGCACCTGTGTTGCCTTTTAAAACCAAGTTGGTCACATGTACTGACTCAATTGGGTACAACTCACCTAATTCATGTGTTACCGTAACGCTGGTTGAGTATCTTCCGGTCACCGCAACTGAGCTAACAGTAATCTCATAAGAGCCTGCCAGCGGGTTGACAATACGATAGGTTTGCCCTGTTATTTCGCTATCAAATAGCGTTATGCCATTGTGTCGATAAATCAGATGATAACCGCGTAACAGCATGTCATTTGATGCTGACCACGATATGTCCAGATAGCGTATCAGTCCCTCAATACCGGTATAAACACCCTCATTAACCAAAATTCCTGACGGCGGCGCAACTGAGGTTATTTGATAAGGATTAACGGCAAGAGGTGTTAAATCTGCAATGCTGTCAATATCGGCAAATTTGGTACTGGAATATTGGGTTGCCGAGATTGTGTAGAACCCTTGCTGACCATCTTCGTTTTCAGCAATGCCTAATATTCTAAACAGCCGTGATACGTCCGACTGAACATAAACAATAAATTCAAGCTCGACTTCGGGTGCAGCGGGAAACGCATTACCTACTGTTACTGTGCTGACTGTGCCAGCGGCAGTAATAATAGGCGACTCAACTACGACGCCATCATTACCAATAATTGCCAGTTTATAACTTTTATTAGACTCAAGAATGACTGCGCTATCCAGCTTGATAACAGTTATTGTTGATCCGGTTGACAATCTGCCGCCTAGACGGGCGCCTTTGGCTTTCAATGGATCGGCAATGCGAATAATGTCGCCCGGCTTATTGTTGATACCTGATAGTCCTACCGAAAAGGCAACAGCATCGGTTTCATCGCGACCGGTAATCAAAAGTCGTTTACCGCGCCTGTGTGCCTGTGAGCGCGATGTACAACCAATAGCTGTCTCAGTAATGGGTCGATAACCATAGCGGTCAATAGCAGAAAAGTCCTCTACATATTCAGTCGCCAATCTTGATTGATCGGTTAAGTCGTTATACTGAATCAATGCTGCTGTATAACGTGTTTGCCGTGCTGAACCCTGATAAACAAAGCGACCGTCAAGCACATTGGCAGGGCAGTAGAGTGATGACACTGGTTTGGGTGCATCTTGAGTCAGATAAACAGACTTTCCATCCCACAGTGGCATTGCGTCAAATGTTCCTGCGATTTGATTGACTAACTCATGTGCCGATACTTGGGTCATAAATTGAGCATCAAGCGAGTAGCGGCACTCTTGACCGCCTGCACCGTCTGGTACTTTTTCATCGCAGCGTTTGGCAATAGTAAAGATTGACCATTTATCCTGATACGCTTGATTTATTTCAGCGCCAAGACCGATGCCGCCCGTCGTTAAGATATGATAAAGAATCCATGCCGGGCAATTGCAGTATGCCATAACCATACTTTGTCCATCCCAATCAACATTTGTGTACTCTCTAGTGACGGGATTATAAACAGATGCAGGGGGTACTTTGATCAGCGCACCTTTCAGATCGTAACTGCGAACAGGAACGCTTTTAAAATAACGCGCATCAAATAATATGCGAATATGCGGAATATTGGGTCGTCGTAATTTTGCGTAAGTCAGTTTGACATAGCTATCCCACTGAAAAGCAGATTGTTCAGAAATAGTGCCGTTGCTAATTGGGTCAGCCGAAACGCGACTAACGCGAATATCGTAAGACGTGGCAAGGCTATCAATCGCTTTTAGATTGATGGTAAAGGCACGTTGATAAGGGCTTTCGATCTTATCGTGTATTCTGCCTCTACCTTGCAAATCAGCCGTTATCCAGCCAGTAGCACCCAAGGGTCTTACTTCTATTTTTAGCTCAACAGTGACGCTACTACGATCACCATTGGTGCTGTTTTGACTAATTAGCGCCGCGTAGGTAACGATAATTCGTACCGCATCCGTAGTTACATCATTGATTGTTTTGGTAATCGGTGTGGCAAAAACTACAGGCGTATTGACTGAAACAGGCGAGCCTATCGCATCTTCCAATGTACCAGGGATGTAGGCTTGATCT
The DNA here is from genome assembly GCF_022788635.1 of Methylobacter sp. S3L5C. NCBI lineage: Bacteria > Pseudomonadati > Pseudomonadota > Gammaproteobacteria > Methylococcales > Methylococcaceae > Methylobacter > Methylobacter sp. S3L5C. The sequence goes on from NZ_CP076024.1 coordinate 4,285,149, forward strand.
TGCGTACCTAATCTGTAGTCAATACTAATGCCTTGAAAGTTAAGTGTACCGTCAAGCGATTTTATTGGTGTGCCATCTAACTTGATCGACATTAATGGGTCAGCGGTAGCAAAACCACCTATTTGCCCCCATCCCCACGCTTCAACCACTTCGATCATCGCCTTTGAGCGTACACTGTCTGCCTGAATGATAGGGGTACGCGGTTCTGCGCTACCTTGCCCGCCGCCTTTTGCTCCGCCTATTTGCTTACTCATAGTGCAATGTCCTCAACCCAATAATTTGATGATAAAACGATAGAACCCGCATCTTGTACATGCCCAACCAATAGCGGATAGGGGTTGCCGGCTCTCAGTAAATTAACTGCGCCGTTAGAGACAAAAGACGGACTGTTTTGATAACTTTCTGTTTCACCTGCCGACATAGACTTCCCCCCGCTACCAGTAATGACGCTTGCGATAGCAGAAACTGTTAAACTTATTGCCATTGTTAAAACTATTGTTGCTATTGGAACGGCTATAGCCGCCGCTGACGCTGTAAACCCAATCGCCATAAACATAGCAGTCAACGAAATAGGCTCATTGCCGCCAGCACTGGGCAGTATCATCAATGTTTCGTCGCCCCATGCCGTAACAGCATTATCGAGTGTTACCTGTCGCGTATTTTCAGGATCGGTTTCGTCAACTAACAATGCTACATAATCACCTTGATTGCAGGCAATTAAAAAGCCTGGTCTGTTGGCTTCGATTGCTCTTAACGCTTCGCTGGGCGTTTTTACATGCAATTCCCAATCTGCCTTGAACGCAGTCAGATCGCCAAATAGTTTAATTTTTTTCATGATATCTCAAATAACAAACGGTATTTTGTCGCCAGTATTGCCCATACATTTCAATGCGTGAGTTGCAGTCTCGGCTTGGGTGATGAAGTATTGAACTATTGCCGTAATAAATGGCGGCATGATTCGGGCAACCGCCACCAAGTCGCATAACAATAATATCGTCCGGCTGTAACTCATCAACTCTGACAAAGCCATTGGCAATAAAGCCATCAACAAAAGCGGTTTCATGTTGTGCGTCTTGCCACCAGCCCCACGTTTTACGCTCGCCATCATTGATAATGATGTTTAATTTGTGGCGGTAATAATCGCTAACCAAGTTTAAGCAATCCATCACGCCATAAACAAACTGTCTATCTTCATAGGGTGCGATTAACACCCCTGATGGCGTGTAAGTAAATACTTCGCCGCTTGGTACACCAACGATCATAAACGGGACTCTGCATCGCTCAGAGCTGGCGATGTCAGCAGGTGATGGTTCAGGCGATTGATTAGGGTGTGAGTGGTACACGCAAGCAATTTGTTCAGCCCACTGTGCGTAAACTAAGGGGTCGATCAGGAAAGAACTTTCTGGTTCGTGGCTGGTGTTCTCACACTCAATTATCGTGTAGCTATAGCCCGTATTAATAATTAGTCCACACGCTTCACGGGGGAAATCACGTTCAGCGTGAGCAAGAATTTTACTAAGCACTTGATCTTGCATTAGCTACTCCTGCCAAGGCCGGGATTGCCCGCATAATCTAACGGATTGGTTGCGCCAAAACGTAACTTGCAATCTGATAAGCGTTTGCCACAAACGTCAGCGGTATTGGTCAATACAGGGTCGCCTACTGCGCTAAACCATTTTGCCGAATTAGTACCCGCCCATGAACAACCAGATCCGCTATCAGTGTGGCGGTAACGATGGTTGCAACCTGTCGCCAACGCTAATACACCGGGCAATTGTTTATTCAGAAAATCCATGGGGCTTGCCAGTTCAAACTTAACTGATTCATTGGTTTCTTCGGCTCTCCGCTCGATAAGGTAAAGCTCATCGATAAAGTCAGCGGTATTAGCGAGTAGATATTTTGCCAAGGTACGTCTACGCCGAACTGTTGCACCCACCATGTCTTGATAGGTGGCACATAAATCAGTTATCAATCGATTAGCATTACCCACTTCAATGGTGGGCCTGGGAGAGCTGCCGCCACCGCGCTTATCGATACCTGATACCTTGACAAGCCACGGAGTATAAGTATCGCCTAGATAAACAACGGGGGCGCTCATTGTTGAAGTTCCTGCGTAAAAGTAATGTACTTCGCCAACGCCGATAGAGTTAAGATCGACACTGTATAAATCGATTTTTGCTGTAGGGGTTAATTTGTGACTGTCTGCATTAATACTCATGGCTCAAATACCTGTCGTAGTGATAATGAGAGATTCCATTTGATACCGACTGACACGGCTGATCGGCTATTGGGTTGCACGACATAATTTTTAACGATGCCATCGACGGGGCTTGTCCAGGTCATTGAGCTTACGCAACGGACAGTATTTAAAACCGCCATAGCCGCATGAAACTCAGCGGTTGTTAATGCTGGCCACATGATCGACCACTCCTCATGCTGAGGATTTAAGCCGGTTTCAATGCGTTGTTGGTAATTGTCGCCCATGGCCAGTATTGAAATAGCATCCTTTAATGAGGCAGTGGCGCTACTGTGTATTTTTTCGGGAAACGGAAGTGCTGTCATGCCAGTACCCCGCCTGGGCGTTTCTCAGTCATGATAACCTCACGTATCCGGGCATTAATCATCCCACCGAGTGCAGCCATATTATTATCACCAGTATTGCTGCCTCCGGAGACGGTTACTTGTGTGCTGATTTGCACATCGCCACCGCCGCCGGATAACAGTGCTTTGGTTTGCGAGTTGTTATAAATTTTACTGGGTCCGGTATATTCAAGTTCTGGACCATTTTCGCCAACAATCCGGTAACCTCCTGGATGATCACCGCCGTTGGCAAATCCGGCATACGCTTTTATCCCGGTAAATGCCATGCCCAATAAGCCGCCACCATCTTTTACCCCGGTCTTGCCCATTAAGCTTTCCATGATTTGGGCGCTGGCGGCATTGGCAACCATTTGTTTTATAGTATTGGTAAAACCGGCTAACAGCCCGTCCATGCCTTCGGCAAACGGGTCAAATAAAAAGTTGGCAAATGAGGATTCCATATTACGTGCGGCTTGAATTGCATATTCACTCATCTTATCGGTTGAATCTTTTGCGGTTGATGTCAGATCGTTATAGTCTTGACCCATCCTGTCAAGTACAATCTTTAATTTAGCGTCGTCGGGGATAATGCCCGAGGCCCTGGCATCCATTGCATCATTGATACCGGCATTAAGATCTAAGCGGGGGCCATCAAACTTTTGTGACAGCCGAGCTTGATCAGAGCCCATAGCTGTTCGTTGATTTTTTGCCAGCTCAATACCGTCAGCGATGATTTGGTCATATTCTTCATAGGCTTTGGTATTAAGCACAATGGCATCTTTTTCAGCAGCAAGATTAAGCAGTTTTAGTTTCTGGCCTTGATTGAGTCCGGACAACGAGCTATTAATAAGATCGTATTCCATTTTTGCTGCATTGCTATTGTCACCCCGCAATGCGACTTCTTTTTGCATTGATGCAAGCAAGGCATCATATTCACTAGCTAGTTTGTTAACCGCCTTTTGCTCATCACTAAGTTGTTCTTTTTTACCTTTGCCTTTATCTTTACCTTTGTTATTTTCAATCTCGGCGCGGATCTGTTCCGGGGTTTTTCCGAATGGAGCCGGCGTGGTTGGTGCAGCAACAACTGGCGGCTTGGCTCTACCAGTTAAATCAACTACCATGCCGTTATCACCGGTATGCGTAGCCGGTGTATTAGACATACTATCCCAAAGATACTTGGCATATTTTGCTTGAATAACAAACTCGTTTAGCTGCCACGTTGCCGCATCAAGCACAGTAGAAACCGTCGTTGCTACCGGTTTTTCAAGCGCTGTTGCCAGTTTTATCCAGGCATTTTCAATATCCCCATATTTTGCAGATATATTTTCAGAGGCTTTGGCGGCGGCACCTTCATATTTTGATAGTGCTATTGGTAATATGTCGGCAAATAACTTTGATGTTACTTGCCCTTGTGATACTACTTTTTTGAAATCACCAACAGCGCTTTCCCCGACAAATCCTGCGGCATTGGCAATCTTGGTCATTAAACCGGGAATGGGCTCGGTAACCTGTTTCATTTCCTCCCATTGCAATGTGCCTGATGATAGCGCTTGAGTTAAGCCCGCCATGGATTGCCCCAAGTTTTCAGCAGTAGCGCCAGTTTTACTTTGCGCGTTACTTAAGCCCTCGAGAATAGCTTTTGATTGCCCGCGACTAATTGATCCTGCTTCTTCAATGCTCAATAATTTAGAAAATGAATCGGCTAATAACAGGCTGCTTTTATGATGCTCACCTGATACTTTCGCCAGATATACTTCAATATCTGCATAATCTTGGGTAGATTTTGACAAGCCTTGCAGTCGTAACTCTAAATTTTGTACCTGGACAACAGTCTCAAGCAATTTCGAGCCAACCTGCTGAAAGCTGAACGCGGCGGCCATGCCAACGAAGGTATTTTTTAATGAAGCGCCGGTGCTTTGTGCTTGACGCTCAAAACGGGTTAGGTGCTGATTCATAGTATCGATCTGCCCGGCAATGTTACCCAGGTGTGCATTAAAATCGACTGTTACGCCAAGAGCCATATCATTATCCTGTTATATTTAAGTTAAGCTCATGAGCCAGGTGGCGCATGGCAACTTCGGACGCTTCTACCATAATTGCCAGCGCAGTAGGGGAGGTCGCATTAAACGTACTGAGTATAAAATGCTTACCTGGGATGTTACGACCCGCACCGGGGCGGCGGTAAGTTGCATTGACAAAGCGGCGGTCACGTCTAAGCCGGGCTCCACTACCTAAACCAATTGATTGTCTTGCAGCGGCTGCACCGGTATTGTGGGCACTGCCAGTATTACGACCATTTTCAACAAATTTTCCATACCAGGCACCACTGGTATCGTCACGTTTTTTACCGGGTTTAATTTTTAAATAAACACCTACGTTGCCATTTCTGCGAATCGTATGTATTTTTGAGTCTCTAACTTTGATGGCTTTTTTCATCCTGCCCGATTTTACAGGTGCCGCAGAGCGGACAGCTTTGAGCATATAATTGGCACCTTTACGCATAGCCAAGCGGGTCACACGCTCACCCAAGCGTTTATTAAACTGAAATAATGCGCGTTGGATTTCAGCGATGCCGCGAATACGAACACTAAAATCAGTCATAGTTTTATTAAATTTTTGGCAATAAAAAACCCCAATTAAGGGGTTGGGTTTGTTTGAATTTGTTTATCCGTCCTTGGATTTTTGGTTAAATAGTAACAATCACATCAACACAGCCCATGCCACATTCCCACGCGCCAAATGATATACACTTGCATCTGACACGCTGGATAGGCTTTCTGATGTTGTGAGGGCTGTGAAGGTTTCTGTGAGGAGGGTCATAATCTGATTAAATTCACTTCGGGTATGTAAATAGTCGCTGAACTTCCCGCCATTAATATTATTTGCACAGATACATACGCAAATCTAATTGGATTGCCGGTTGGCTGTATTAATGTAATTTCAGGTGATCTAAGGACACCAGCTCTCGGTATGTATTTACCCGGATAGCCAGAACCGGGATTACCCATTGTGTTGTCATATTTAGGGAATAGAGCTACCCCATATGCCTCAGCAACCGTATTTGATACGCCAACTAGATAAGCTCCAGCGGCTACTTCAATACTTCCAGATAAGCTCTTTATTTCATAAGATAAATCCGCTTGAAATATATCACCTGCTGCCGGTAGTTTTTTCCATACCCATAGAACAGTCCCGTCCAATACTGATTGCCCGTAGTTGGATTCTGATGTAGGCAATGGAACAGTTCCAGTAGTTGTGACACCTGATTTTATACATTGCCAAAATCCTGTAGTAAAGCCAGTTGCTCTAACATTATCTCCTAACTTCATTGCTGTAGACTGTGACCAGCCTTTAGCGCCATTGATATACCCATACTGAGTACCAGCTAAAGTGTTTGCCGAACATCCAAAATCTAAGGTAATTGATGCTTGATCTGAGGGCGCATTAACTATTGTAATTAGTGTTCCACCAAATGTATGGTCTTCTTCCCCAGAGGCAATGTATGGTGCAATAGTTACTGTATTTGTGCCACCTACCCACGTACCTTTTGTTGTTGCAATAGATACCGAATCAGGCCCACCAGCTACCGTAATTCCAGAACCAGCATAAAAGTTATTTGCACCACTAGCATTGTTTCCAGATAACCGTGGATTTGGTAGGTACTGCCTATCTGATCTTTGGTTAAGATGTATGTAGGTAGGTGAAACAAGGTTTTTAATTGACCTCGCTACCTGAATACCCATTACTTTTGCGCCTGATGTATTTGGGTGTACGCCATCAGTAGTAAATTCACTCTGGAATAAACCTGTTGATGGGTCAGCAAGTATGCTATCAGTATTTACATAAATTGCATTATCCAATAGTGCTATATAACCAGCTAACCATGATAGTAATTGTTGGCGCTTAATTACACCTAAAGCGGTAGGGTTGGTAGTAGAGTTGGGTGAATTACTTGGGCTAGGTGATAGCACTACTACAGTTTTTCCAGCACTTAACGTAGTCTCTATGATATAGATATAATCAAGAATCATCTGCTCTATCAAATAAGAGTCATCTGAGTAATCGTTAGGGCCGGGTTCAAATATTAGTAAGTCAAAATTATCAAAATTTGCTGCAACATCAGAAGCGTACCTAGCTCGCATTTGCCAAACTTTGTTACCACCAACACCTTTATTAATTAGTTTACCAAATGGAAACTTTAACGCAGCAGACATCCAGAACGCCCAGCCATTTGAGTTGTATAGCTCTGTGTTTGGTTGAGGGGTAGAATCGGTAGTACGTAATGAGGCTGAGGTCATGTTTGTTATTGATGTTCCTAATAACAATATATTTTTAGCTATATTGCTATTACCACCAACCTCACTCCCCTCCAAAAACATCCTCTTCCCAACTCTCTCTGCGCCGATGTTGGTTAGCTCGGCGATTGAGGTGCGGGGAGTTATGGTTTCAGGCACTGGTTCTGCTAAAAAATAAGTGAGTGCATCGGTTTCCGGAAATTTAAGCATTTCCCCTTCAGACAGCGCTCGATTGACTGCATTGCTATCACTATCAGCGATTTTACCCGTGACTAATTGTGCGGCTGTTGTGTCATTAATCGCAACTAAATCACCGGCTGCATAAGGTACTCCGGAAAGTGTGTATTTTTGTAATAGTCTAACGGTAGTAGTCATGATTAGTTCCGGTTAAAATTTCGGATTAATATAAGTTGGTTGATCAACATCTCGATATCAACAATACCAAGCAGCTCAGCAATTAAAGGCAAGGCCGCCCAATCGATTTCACCGCCCAACATATCCCAGGCTTTTATTGCCAATTCAAAATCGGTAGGCGGTGGTTTTTGGTCTATTGGCAGATTGCTGGACTCTATCCAGCGCTGGGCTTTCCCAGGCTTGATGCAACCTGTTCTTGATGTGCTGAATAAGCAGTTAAGATCGCGTCAGTTAGTGGCGACCAAAAATCTGGATGATCAGCTACCCACTCTATAAATAATTCACTATCGAACGGCACCGGTACCGGATTACCGCCGGGAATAATATCCAGCTCATGAACACCCAACCAGTCAACAACAAACTGTGCCATGATATCGCCCTGCTTTAGAATCTGGCTACGCAGGTTGACTACTTCAAGATCGGTAGGCCTACGGATAGTAAATGTAAATTTACCTGCTTGTACTTCCGTTTCGCGTGATTTTTTTAGCTTTGCGATGAGAGACGTCATAATTAAGACGCGTAATACGTGGGTAAACCAGCAGCGCTGATGTTTGATGATGTTTTCAAAACCTCTTGTGCGGCACCAGCAGGTACGCCAGTGTGTCCAACATAGCCGGTAAATACCATAACCGTGCCACCAACGCCAAAAGTAAATTTAAACGCGGTAAGTATTTGAGAGTCTGAGGCGGCTTTTAATGCCAACTGTCCGGCATCTGCAACGTCCCACAAATGTTTCACATCCATCGAGATTGGCGAGGCCGAGCCAGGTATTTCAGACTTTAAGCTGGTGTGGATAGTTGTCGTATCAAGCTTGGAAAATTCACCACCCGTCAACGTTACTTCTGCCATAGTAGTTATTGAGGTGCCGAAAGTGATTTTTTGTGCAGATCCCGAGGTGAATGTGTCAAACAATAACGTACTGATACCAACGCCAGTGCCGACATCTTCAAGCTGGAAGGATACGGTAGTTGCAATGGCGACAACGCGAAATACCCGGCCTTGCAACTGACTCATGCCCTGAACAGCCAGCACGACATAATCACCATTAACAAAATCATGGGTACACGTAACAATACCAGGGGCGGCTTTACTGATTACAGTGATAGATTTTGAAATACCCAACGCAGATTGCATAGCAACAGCAACGTTGCTCATTTTTTTGATAGCCATAATAATCCTTAAATTTTAGGGTTTAATTAGTTTAAATTAGGTTAAATTCGGTAGAAAAATAATTGAGGTGATACGTCAATGTGACTACATGTAATTCAGGCTCATCTTCTGCAACTTTGAAATCAGTGGCCACCAATTGCATAGCGCTAGATTTATCAGGTTGGCTTAGAATTGCTTCGACGGCTAAGGCGAAATTATCCATATCAATTTCGGCTTTTTCATCGTCCGTAGTGCCACGCACCCAAATATTTACTGAGACGTTTTGTGTCCGTTCTTGGGGTCGTGGTGAGCGCTGAAATGTCAGGTATTCAACGGTTTCTGACTCGCTATATAAAGTAATGCAGGGGTATGAATTGCGTACCGGACCAATACGCTGAATCCACACACCGGCAAAATCTGGCAGGGCTTGCAGTTGGGTGCGGAGTGACTCAAGATTTGCACGGCGGATATGCATTATATTTCCGTGATCTCGTAATTTTTAACAATATGAGCAAGGTGGTTAAGGTCAGCATCTTTAGCTGTTGCAAGTATCTCCAATGATATGCTTACCGGTTTGTTTGGCAGGATAGTAATAACTGCACTGGATATATTTTTATCTTTAACACCAAGAGCACTCAACAGGTCGGTTCCCAGAAAATTATTCATTAGAAATACCCACGCATATCAATATAATTGTCCAATAGCTGTTTTGCAGCGTTGGGAATGGTAAATGGTCGTACTACACCCTCTATACTGCTTTGGAAAACTTCCCACTGACCAACAATGAATCGCAACGCATCTTTAATCGCTTCAGGGACATTAGCAGCATCGCCATAGCCACAAATGTATTCAACTTCGACAGAATTTAACTGATTTCTTACTGTAGGCCATACGGTTCCAAAACTGGGAACGATGCAATTGCCAACTAGATCCACTAAATATAGGGCGGGATTTAGGGTTTGCTGTATGCCATTTATATCGAGATACTTAATATAGCTGACTGACTGGGCTTTACCGCGTAGCTTTATCGCATTGTAATCAGTATGGCCAACACCAAAAGCAATCAGAGATCGATCGCCAGGGAAATCGGTAGCATAACTACCCCATGTTTGGGTAATAAATGCCCGACGTGTGTATTCTTCAGCCCACTGCCGGGCGCTGGTAACACGTCCGGTAATGATAAGGTCACGCGAGGTATCAGCAGCTTGGGTTATCCCCAAATGCCCGCGCATTTCTGCGAGAGAAATCGGTTCAGCAACAGGCGGTATTTTATTGATATCTATCATAGTTATGGTGCTATCCCGCAATTAGACTGTACAAACTGCCGGCACGATTCCGCATAAACTGCTATTGTGTCGGCGCGATTGGTTTCGTGCTGGAGAAAGTTTGTAAATTCTGCTGAAAGTTCGCTTGGATCGGAGTCGTGGGTTGCTTCAGGTTCTTTGGAACTTGAATTTTTTGGCAGTCTGTCTGGACAACGCTTAGGTTTGCCGGGGTCGTGCAGCCGAGTAGCAGCCAACAAAACAGCATTAGCAGCGACAGATTTACTGTTTTTAATAGCAAGATCCTCATTTCTTTGTAGTTCAATGGTAGCTTGAGCGGTTGCTTTAGTGATTTTATCTGTAGACTCATTAATAATTCGCCTTGCTGATTCTGCTTGTACAGCATTGTTGGATTCCAGAGTGATAATGGTTTTTTGGCTGACTTTCCAAGCTGATCCATACCCCACGGCAAAAGCGAGCAGAACTAAAGCGATAATGGCATACATATCAATCCTTAATCATTACGCCTAAGCCACCAGCTACACCAGCGCCCAAGATAAGTAACTCTGTTACAGATTTACCCATAACGACCATGGGTATCCCGATTAGGGCGACAATTACCCAAACCAACCCACGTTGGGTTGATGATTGCGACCAGTCGATTTTCACAGCTCAATGACGCTTGCGTTTTCAGATAACGCATAAGCCACAGCATCTTCTGCAATATCAACGATGCCGGATTCTACCAGCGTTTCAGCAAGCACTGAATCTAGCGCAACTACACGATTGCAGGGGAGTTTTACGCCACCAATTTCAACGTCTGAGAGCACCCGTACATTAACGATTTTGCTAACAACTGTGGTATCGGGGTTATCTACTGAATCAGCTGCTTCTTGGGTATTTTTAGCCATGATGATTTCCAGAATAAAATAAAAAAAGGGCGGTAGTTAGCCGCCCAGGTAAATAGTTTTTACGTTGCTGAATGTTGATACAGTTTGATTGCATTGGTATCCAACAAGTTGCCGCCGGTACGTGCCCAGCCCAAGAAGCCAACCTGCGCTTTTTTCATGTAAGCAGAATCATCAAACCTAAACAGTGATACATCTAACGCGTCACGAATCAAATAGTTGTTAAATTGACCAAATGCCAGTGATTTTGCATTAGCGGCGGGTACTGCCATGTCATTATTAATACAAACATCATAGCCAGCCAACTGATCAGCGCTACGACCAGTAATACCAGTATCATAAGAGGGTATCCATATTGGTCGTCCCGCAGTATCTTTCAATTTACGTAAAACTTTCCGGGTAGTTTGGTTGAACATCCAGCAAGAACGAACACCGTTTTCTTGGTAAGCCACATCAAGGCCATCCAGCATGTCGATTAAATCGTCATAGTTTATGGTCAGTGTTTGGCCAGTAGTGCCTATTTTTGCGACTGAGGATACGCCGACAAAGCCTTGAGGCTGGCCAGCACCGGTACCGACCGTATAAGCGGTATTGGAGACGCGGCCGATACGGGTAACCATGCGATTAAAAACCAGCGCTTGGATATCAAGCAAAGAATCTTGCAATAATTCAATCGGAATTGCGACTACTTTTGATGAAGCCTTAAAAACATTTAAGCCGACTGTTCCAAAATTGACATCCTGATCAGTGGCAGAAGCATTTTGTGCAACCCACTCGCCAGTTTCACCGGTACCATCGGTTGTTGGATAAGAGAAATCATTGCCGCTGGACGTTGTGATTTGTGAAGCTTCACGGCGCATAAAGCCGAACTCTTTCAGCGTATCAATAAAGGTGCTCGCAACTTCTGCCTGCACCGTATAGCCACCTTGAGAACCGGTTGTAGTGCTCATGGTATTACGGATCAGCAACGCTTCTTCATTACTTTGTTCTTTAAAGCTTTTACGCATGAAGATATCGACGCTACGAGCAGCATCACTGATACCCTTTTTATCTTTTTTAAACTGATCAAGATCATCAAAATTAGCTTCTGAAGATTCCTCTTGGTTACGTTTGTAGGCGGCAATCTGGGATTTAGTCAGGTCGGCCTCATCCATAAAGCCATCGAATTTTGTTTGATCATCCTTGTTCCAGACTTGATCACCTTTTTTGGCCAAAACATCGTTGGCTTGGTTGACAAAATGGTTGTGTTTTTCGCGTAGGGCTTGCAATGAAGGCATGGTTTTTCCTGAATTTTTAGCAAAAAAAAGACCACTGATAAGGTGGCCTGTTGGTATGGGTAATAAGTTGTTAGGGATTAATAAGCGCCTGCATCATACGAAGCCGGTTTTGGTTTTCTTGTATCAATGGATCGGGCTCATTGGGTTCGGGTACCGGGGCATTGGCATAGGCTGACAAGTCCCAATCAATTTTGTTTTTTGGTGTAACGGGCGCCAAACCGGTAACGAAGCCAGCATCAACCGCTTCTTGTCCATACCAATAGGTTTCAGCGGCCATCCAGTCTTTGATTTGTTGCTCGCTTTGCCCGGTTTTAGCCAGGTAATCATTAACCAATGTTTGATCAGTGCGTGACAATAGATCTGCCATCGCTGCAAAATCAGTGGCATTACCGGCTGCCATTGTCCAGGCATTGTGAATCATGAACATGGCACCATCGGCAATGTATGCCTGATCGGCGGCAATGACTAAAAAGGTAGCGGCGCTGGCTGCATAGCCGTCAATGTAGGCAGTAACTTGACTTGGATGTTCTTTAATTGCTTGAGCCATGGCACGGGCGGCAAAGACATCACCGCCTGGAGAGTTAATGCGCAGATTAATGTTAGGGGCCGTGATTGCAGCCAACTCTTTAGCGAATGCCAGGGCAGTAATACCACCCCAATAATCGTCTGAAGTAATGGCGTCATATAAATAAAGCGTAGCCGTATCGCCAGCTACTTCATTTTTAAAGTAGCCCTTGCCTTTATTTTTAGCCAGTAGTTTAAGTAGCTGTGGGGTCATTAGTCGTGCCTTTTAGTTGTCCTGATTGAATAACATTATCAAAGTCGGCGTTATCATCTGCCGGCATGTTCTTTATTTTTCTGACTTCGTTAACAGTCATCCAGCCTTGTGAGCCCGGACCGCCAACTGCCTTGCTGAAATAAGCAGCTTGTGAAGCGGCGTCCCCTTCCAGGAAGGCATCCAAGTTAAACTCACAAAAATACGGGGTATTTTTAAACAGCTTGCGGTTAATCTCTTGGGTAAACCGGGCGATATGGCCGCGTAGCGTGTACTTGGTAAACCCTAAGTTAAGCTGTTCCAGACTGGAGCCTGCCCAACCAGCAGTAGAATCTTGTGCCCCGATTAGTTGAGGGGGGACACCAAAGGCCATGCAGACATCGATAACGCTGAATTTTCGGGTTTCCAATAATTGTGAATCTTCCGGGGTCATGTTAAGCGGGGTTACTTTTAAACCACCCTGTAAAACCAGAGGCTTAAACCGGTTGCCAACACCTCGGTGCTGGGCATCAATTGCTTCACGTGTAGCAACGGTTTGATCTTTGGTTAATGTGCCTTCTGTAGCCAGTACATAATCAGGACGGGCATTGTTGCCAAAGAATTCGGCACTGTATTGACTGGCAGCCAAGGCAATACCGACACCGGTACGGGCTGCATGTTGAATGACAGACATGCCATGGAAACCATTGAAGCTAAAGCCCGGAAAATGCAACACGTCACTTTGATCAAGCACATAGGTTTGGCCATTGGTTTTGGTTACCCGGTACTTGAGATAACTGCCTTCTTGATATATCCAAACCGCAGCACGATTGAGCGGAACAATTTTTGCTATGCCTGGATTAGTATCGCTTTTGCTAAATGGTCTTACAATTTCTGCAAGACCATCGCCGCGCAGTAGCATCATGGTGATCATGCACTCCCAAAAACTGGAGGCGGTCCAGGCAGGTGCAGGTTCAGTGTTTAAAAAATCCCAGTATTTATGATCGACACGTTGCCGCCCTTCCGGAGTTTTTTCATAGATGTGTTTGGGCAGGCTGGCAATAACAGCAATCTTTTCAATGCATGAATAAACAGCACTGACTGACATGGCACTGTTATCAGTAACTGCTATCCCGGCAGGTGATGACGGCAGGTTGAAAAAATCGGTACCGCTATCAGCTGTTTGATACACGGACGTTGAATTTTGGACAGTTGGGAGCGCCCAATCATTCGCAGTTAATTCCCGCGTGTGAATGCTGTGTCGTTTTAATCTGCCCATATATCTACGATGCCTGCTGTGTGTGTTTCTTCGCCAAGTGAGGCCCGCGCAATTGCCATGATGATCGCAACCGCTGCATCAATCTTGCTGATTTTGCTTTCTTTGTCGGGCATTAACCCGCCGTTTGAATATTCTTTGCCGAGTACATTGGCGATGCACCAATTAGTAACAAGATTGCCGTCATGATGAATACGTCCAGCGGCCAAGGCAGCTTCAACTTCTCGCATACCAGGACCTAAATTACTGCCATGCTGTTTAATTTCGACGGGCATAAGACCGGCTTCCGCCAGATCACGGGCGATTAAAAAGGCATAATGCGGATCATGTGGCACTTCGACAATATCAAAGCCGGCTTCTTTCATACCAATGATTTCATCAGAGATAATTCTAAAATCCATTTCGGCATCACCGCCAATCCATAGGTCTTGAGAATTTACCCACTTACTGTACAGCTCTTGCAATTGTGGAGCCTCATCATTGATGATCGTCTCTTCCGGCAGATAGTTTTTGGTAAATATGTAGTAGTGTTTCAGGCCATCAATATCCCGCCTGAATACTTTGGCAATGCTTGATATATCCCAGATCTTGGCAAGATCGACGCCAACAAAACAGGCATCATCTTTAAAGTCATTGATATTAAGTGTGGTATCGCCACATTCTACCCAACGCTGGGCGTTAAAGTAGGCGGACTTTGCCCAGCACCACACGTTTAAATGTTTTGTCTTAAAGGCATTTTGCTTGCTGCTGTTTTGCGTTGCGTATTTTTGCGCTGCTTTCAGGAAGTCTGAGCCGACTGACACCCCCCAATTAGGATTGGCTTTTACCAGGCTAGCTTCATCGGTCCATAAATCATCTTTATCTATGCCGTAAATAATGCCAAACACCTCATCATTATCAACAGAACTGTTTAATACCCGCTCGACATCTTTTTCCAATTGATAGCAGGGCCCACTGATGTTTGATCCAGCAGTAGTAATGACTAGTATCAACCCTTGCTCACGCGAGCCCATGCCGGTATCCATCGTATCGTAAAGATCTGATGTTAAATGTTCATGGTATTCATCAACAATCGCACAGGATGGACTTGAGCCATCACCAGGCTTACCAATGATGGGTTCAAATCGTGAGTTGTTTCGGGCTTCAATGCTTTTGGCATTTATTCTGATGCCGAAGTTAAGCCGCAAACTGGGCGACTTTTCAATCATTAGTTTGGCAGGGCGGAATACTTCCCACGCCTGCTTCTCGCAAGTTGCCCCGCAGTAAACTTCAGCGCCATGTTCGTTATCGGCAGTCAGCATGTAATTGGCTATTGCAGCGGCCAAGATGCTTTTACCGTTTTTACGCGGCACCTTGATGTAAACTTTTCTAAATCGCCGTAGCCCGGTTTCTTTGTCAATCCAGCCAAAGATATTGGCTATGATAAATTTTTGCCAGGGCTCAAGAATAATGCGTTGCTTCTTGGCTGCCCACTTGCCTTTTACATGCGGCAGTTTCTCAATAAATGAAATGACACGAACAGCAAGTGCATGGCTAAATTCAAATTCAAAATCTTCCGCACGATCAAGGTCGGATATAAAGCGCGTGCAGGCTTGCATCTCAGTGAGGCAAGCAGGTTTTTCGCCACTGATAACTGCATTGGCATACTCAAAAACATCAACAATGTGCGGATGAAATTCAGCATTAACTAAACTCTGCGAACTCATCGACGAGGTTGTTTTGTATTGAGGTGATTAAAGATTTTTCATCGGATGGCGTGAGGCCAAAACAGCTGGTTAGCCTGGACAGTTTACGCCAGTCGTCATTAAGCTGTGCTACCTCTGGTCGGCTTTTAATTTGCGCGCCATTACGGCCAATGATCTTGTAGGTCTCACCTTCGTCCGCCAACATTTTGCGCATCTCTGCAATTCTTGCCAGCAGATAACAATACTCACCAAAGGCGTCAACGTAGTGCGGCTTCAGGCGGTTCAAAACCATTAGTTCGGGTGCTAAACGATCCCAAACAATGCCGGCTGCCTTAGGTAATACCGGCTTTAATTTTGCAGTCATGGCAATTTGTTCAGATGTAGCTTGAGTGCTCCCCGGCAGATAATGCACGTTGGAGAGTTCTGGTTTACGTCCGGCCATAAATTTACTGCTTATTGATTAAAACCCAAAGGGCTTTCTCTATTCAAAACCCCATGCGTAAAAATAAAGCTTGGGGCGGGCAAAGGGGCAAAAGGCTATTTAGAGATTATATAGCCCCGCCTTAATTTTTGTCATATTTATCATATTTTTCGTAAAATATTGCATATTTGTTATATTTATGCATAATATGACATATAATTGTTATATTTATCTGGTTTTCTTGCGTTCTTTGTTAGTTTTGGCGCTATGACAGGGTGTACATAAAGATTGTACGTTTTCTCTGTCAAGTGCCGCGCCGCCAATGCTGATTGGTGTGATGTGATCGACAACTGACGCTGCAACCAGCTTACCAAGTAGCTTACATTTACAGCATCGCGGTGAGCTATCCAGCTGGGCTCTACGTAGTTGCTTCCACGTGGCCCGCTGATAGAACCGGTTACGTTCTTTGTACTCTTCAGTGACCTGTGCTTTGCTGATCTTATGTCGTGCTGAGTCAGTAACTGCAATGACTTTATGTGTATCGCAATAACCAGGCTTATCCAACAATTCTCTACAATGAAAGACACGGCATGGATGCTTGGCTGTCCTAGCCATTAGCGGTGATGTGCGTTTGATTCGCGGACAACTGATACCAGCTCACGAATAACATTATTGGTTTCAACTTGCCGGTCATCAACCAGGCGTGTTTGCTCACGATAGGCAACGATCCATTCTTGACGCTCGGCCTTGTGCTCCTTAACCAAGAACCAAATGAACGCAAACAATGCGGCAATGACCAGCCCGGATAGGCCGAACTGACCCCATGAATCTATGTGATCAATCGGCATTAAAACAATCCTTTAGGCATAAAAAAACCGCGTCCTGATTGCTCAGTCGCGGTTACTCTGTATTGTGGGAAATTATGTACTAACTCTGTGCTGTTGTCCAATTATTATTATGTAGTGATAGCTTTATTCGTATTGAGCTTTCGATATCATAAAGAAATGCCAAGGCATGGACTAACTTCTCTTTATAGCACCGATGAAACACAGAATTATCAACACCAACAGCTCTGGCCATGGCAACTGTAGACTCATGCCCTAATCCGCTACCACTGCAGCTTAAACATACCTTATTCAACTTACGACCAACACCATTGCATTTCCTGCACCGGCACGGTGACAGTGCTTCATGAGTAGCAATGTCAGCCAGTATAGATAATTGTGATGGCCTGATCTTCCACTTGCCTTTAAGTGCCATACTGGCTATCTGGTTACGGGTAGCAATAAGGACGATACCAACAGACTCATCATCGCCCATGTACTTCGCTTGCACATAACCCATCTCAAGCGCTGTAAATCCTGACATGTCACCAGCAGCTTCAATACCCATTAGTTTGTTTGCTGCACTTGAGTGACCGCCCGTAGCTTCTGGATTAATGGTACCTGCTGTTAACGATCCTATTTGCTCAACGTTCATGTTGTTTATCCTTATGCAGTCAAAAAGAAATTGGCCCGGTTAATCCAGCCGTTTAAAAATACCGATTGAGTGGCATCTTTATCAACGATGGCTCGATAGTATTCTTTGCGTGCCAGGCAGATATTCCGCAATACCTCATGCTTGTAAACATTACAGGCAATGACAGCGGATTGCCTGGTGCGTGGGCCAATGTGGCCATCGATAGTGATAGGTGTGCCCAGCTTGTGAATAACGCGCTGTAACAACTTGATCGCATTAATCGGCCCCATGTTGACGGCCATATCAAACACCACTGGCTGAAGCAATTCAGGAAGCCCATCAATACCCGGTGCGTAATAATAATCGGCTTCATAAATTTCAGCTGCCTCAGACTTGCTTAACAGCTTTACGTCATAAGCCTCAAGATCATGGCCACGATGTGCGCTTAAGGTCTTTAGTGTGATGCCGTACTTGGTAGGGCCACCCTTATCAGCAGGATGATTCACATAGCCGCCTTCATGGTTGCCGATCAAGTCAGCTATCAATGTTTCAATGCTCATTTCTTTTCCCTAACCTAGTTCAAAATAATCAATTTTATCTGACCTGAAGAATCTTCTTTCTCGCCTAACAACCCATCCCATATCTTGAATTTTATAATTAACATACCGGAGCTCTAAGCTGGTGGGTTCTTTAATACCTAAGCTATCAAGTAACTCAGGCATTGAAAACCCATCCTCTGCATCACTCAATGTAATTTTCTTTAATCTACTATCTATTAACTTGAAATTTGGCCCAACATCTTTAAAATTCTTCATTTTTTAACTCCGTTATCAAAATTCATTCCCCGACCAAACAGACCGGATTCAATTGTTTCACCAGACTCCAGCACTACCGACATGGCAGCCATCTTGCCAAAGGCTTTGCTCATATCAGATAACCAAGCAGCAGCTTCAGGTGCTTCAGCTTTAATTACTTCCCACTGTTGGCGCTTTTCATTCATAGTTTCTGTATTTATAAGTATATGCAGAGTGTGCAAGGTTATGTGCAGGGTTAATTTTCTTATAACTACTTGATTATTAAAATATGTGCAGGGTGTGCATGGTGTGCAGGGTATAAAACTTGTGGGAAATAGCAAAAACAGTCGTCGCACATGCGCACGTACACGGGCGAGTAGCGCAACCCCTGCACACCCTGCACAAGCCACGTCACGTATGGTTTTAAACCCTGCACATGTACCCTGCACCCCCTGCACCCCCTGCACATCAATTGGAAGCAGCATTACGACCCCGATACAAACCTAAAAGCCCTGTAAATTCATCGACATAACTGCCAAGCCAACCGCTTTCCGTCTTACCTTCCGGTATTGATATGCATAATTCAGGGAAAATAAATGTCTTTGGGTAGGGTACTGATGATGACTTTGATACATACCGACAGCGCTTACGTGTACAGTGCAGGCGCTTTAGCATCATATCAACCATCTTGACCAGGCTACCGGGCTTAACGCCCTGCTTGCCACACCAAACCTTATACAGCTCATAAAAATCCTCACTCAATACCGGAGGCAACGGTACTGGTTGACCATACCCCGACTCACCCTTAAGGGGTTTAACATTAAACCCGTCAATCATCCCATCACCCCACTCCTCATAAAACCGGTTGATCGTATCTTTTGAGAGATCAATCAAATCTTTCTTTGCAACCGTCATTGGTGGCGGGGTATGCTCGTTAAAGTCACCCAGGTCTACATGCAACAGGAAGTCATGAAACGCAGCTACACCGCCGTTATTCTTCTCTTTAGCGACTATCTGATAAAAATCGGGGGTTAGTTTTTCAGGTGTCCAGATCACCGCGTGCCGTCGATCATCTTCTTCAAGCACAACAGGCATTCTCTCGTTTGACAAGAACACCAAATTAACGTGATTACGTTCTTCATACGCCATCAGGTTCTTTGGGTTGATTCGAATCCAGTCACCGGTAATAAATGACTTCAATTTATTTTTTACATGATATAAATCCGAGCGCGCAACGACTTCATCCGCAATCAAAAACAGCTTTTTCGATGCCCAGTCATTAAACCGGTCTTCAATGGCGTCCTGCCCGATAATGCGACCATAACTGCCATAAATCTCCATGACAATTTCAAACACTAAATTCTTACCAGTTCCCTGCGGTCCATGGACTACCAAGGTAGATTTCATTTTTGCACCGGGATGTTGAATGGGGTAAGCCAACCAACAAATAACCCAGTCATACAATATCTGCGCAGTTTCCGAATCCTCACCACCGCACATATACTTGATCAATCTCAATAACTGGCTGCAATCCCCCGCTATCGGTACTGTTGGCCAACCACCCCATAGATTGCAGGTAATCTTGCTATCCTTTTCACCAGGATCGAAACCGACATTATCAATACCAACAATCTTGCGAACACTGGATGATTGCCATTGCTTGGCATAATCACGAGAGATACAGGCATCAATCATGTCAGTCTGTTTCAACATGATACGTTTTTGAAAATCGAATACCGTCCCGCCATGGCCATAAATCAGCGCATAACGCTCCAATAACTCAACCGCACTGGATATAGGTACAAAGGCAGGGGGTAACTCATCGTCCGGCTTTTCAGCAGTCAACAAAGGTTTGGCTTTAGCGCGGATATATTCAGCCAAGGCTTCAGCTTTTAAACCATCATCAATCGCGTCAGCAATATCCCATCCACTTACCCGCTCACCCGGCTTGGGTATTGCCATCATCCAGACCCGACAACCTAAACCAACTAACACATCGGCAATCTGGTTAGCAGCTTTGATGCCCGGCTGATCAAGCTCAGGTAGCAACAGCCCGGCCTTATCTTTTTGTGCATCACAGTCAGGCCAGATAATCACCTTACGGCCAGCCAGCGGTGCCCAGTCAATCTTACCAACAGCTTTACTACCACCCGGCCATGTTAAACACGCCAGTTCGGGTAGTTGTTCAGCAGCGGCATCGGCGCATTTCTCACCTTCAGTAATTAATACCGTTGCCATTGGCTTTGCTGTTAAACGCTCTAGCCCGTATAAATAGCGAGGTTCTTTAAAACCCATCCAATGCCATTCTTCTTTGCCATTAAATAGGTTTCTGCACCAGGTTAACGGCAATACCTCTTTTCCACCGGCAGAGGTTCTAAAGCGGAACATGTAACCAATGACCGTCCCGTTAAAATTTCGGTACGCCCATACGGTTTCAGGAAGGCCGCGAACCAAATGCGCTTTTGGTGGTTCCGGTGCATCGATAGGCGGTAGCATTGCCACCCATGATGATTGCTGTTTTTTGGGCTTTTCGGGTTTAGGCGCAGCGGCTTTATTATCCAGACCTAACAGCTCCCCAAGTTCTTTTGCCGCCGCACCTTGGTCGTTGTTATGAAACAGATAGGCATACAGTGATATCGGATCAGAGCCACTATCACCGCTGGCAAAATCAGACCAGATGCCTTTGATGGTATTAATTGAAAATGAACCGGCATGGCTATCGTTGCGGGCAGGATTAACTGAAGCATACTCGGCGCCGGACTTCTTGCCATCTGGTAGCCATTGGCGGCAATACGATTCAAAATTACTCAGTAACGCGGCATTGATACCCGCAAAATTGATTTTTTTGGTATGCGTTTTCATGCGGCTATAAACTCGGCAACAACCAAATCAACATCAATCAGAAAATCTTCAATCGTAAAATCATTATCAACATAGCGGTCACTCTCATGATCTTTAATACCTGCCTCGCTAATATGGCTATCACTGGCTATCAAGTCCCCCCGATCCACATGAATTATCAAGTCGCCCATGTCCCTGATCATCTTGGCTTCGTTCTCAAAGCGGATATCATCAAACACGATAAGCTTGGCAGCTTCACCAACCAGACGTTTACTCATAGCCATAACCCAAATATCAGGATGAATTAATTGCCTACCCCACTCAGTACCTAAGGTTTGCATTAAATGGCGAGATGAAACGCCCAGTTCGGGAATGATAACTTCTTTGTGCTCAGTCAGCAGCTGGTCAACGTAATGCGTTGGCAAGCCAAAACCTTGCATTAAAAACCACGCAATATCTTTAATGGGTTGAGCGAATGACAGCTTGGTAAAACCGTTATCGACTAAATGTTCAGCAGCGGTTGATTTACCGGATTGTTTTAAACCGGCAAAACCTATGATTGTTTTATTCAGGCTCATTTTATTATTCTTGATTGGTTAAAAAGAGCTCCGGTAATTACTCCGGAGCTATCGAGTTGATACAACCTGTAAATCATTTATATAGCCCGGTCATTGCTCTATACGTAAAATCGCTTCCAGCAATAAATTACTGAATCGCTGTAATTCACTCACTACCCTGTCAACGACCGTTAATACCCCAAACAGTACATAAATTGCTGTAATCATCAAAAAACCAATGACTGCCCAGCAATCCCAAATAACCAAACCTATTTTTTTAATCATCATTGCTACTGCCGCATACATCATTAATAAACGTCCAAAGTGCCCACACAAAAACGATATAGACAGTGACTGATAAAAGGGTTACCTGAATGATGGTCATATTTATTTCTTCAATTTGAATACAAACAAGATTAAAACCTGATAAATACAAGATTATTTCTTATATATCTGCTATTTTTCCAATATCTTGAAGCCAAGCACATCATTCAGTAATCTTGCTTCATCTTCTTTTTTAGAAAGAAATTCATCTATTAATTTATGCACAAACTCCGAGTTAGAAATGTCCGCCGCATCAGCAAATCTAATGATTTTCTGTTTGGTAGAAACGCTCATAGAGACGGGGATATTTACGCCTTTCTTCTCGGGATGTTCAGCCATGGTTATTTCCCAAAAATATCGGGGCGAATTTCTTCGCGGGGTATGCCGGTTAGAGATTCAGCTTTTTTAGCAAGAGATAGGTTCATTTTTCTCTTTCCAGACCTACACATAGAAATGTAAGGCTGAGTTACCCCAAGAGCCAAAGCCAAGGCCGTATTACTACCGTTGAAATATGCTATTAATTTTTCCATAGCCCTTATGATAACCGATTGTTACCATTATGCAAGCAGATTTAACAACTGATCGTTTTTGCCATAAAGCGCACAATGAAGATATGGCTAAATTAGATAAAGACCCAGAGTTTGCCGAAAGATTTAGGCAATTAGTTATTGAAAAAGGTTGGAGCGATCTGAACAGGATCCAACTTGGAAAAAAAATAGGAACTAGCGGTACTTGCGCTACTTACTATATGAATGGTGATAGGCTCCCCTCTATTGAGCAGTCTAGGAATATATGCATGATATTTGGAGGCATTTGCGTAGAGTGGCTTTTAACTGGAAGAGGGTCTAAATATCCAAACCAAGAATCTAATCTACAAAACTACATCAACGTCACCGGCCTAACCGATGCTCAACGCGCAGCAGTAGCCCAAACAATTGATTTGTTCCTGAAAAGCAATCCTGAAAATAAAATAGAAAACGCCCCACCAACACCAGAAATTAAACCCTTGACAAGCCAGTCCCCAAATGCGGGGGGGGGGGGGGGGCTGATGACCTCTACGAGCAGCGGGGACAAGAGAAGCCACAACAACAGGCTCAAGACCGGCGGAACGTAGCAACTGATCGACGAATGGCGCGAAGCTGATTCCGTAAAGGTCGTTGGTTAAAGCGAGGGAAGTAATAAGTTATAAAGAGAGATAACAATGACAACGATAACGTTTGATACACATAAGTTTATACGCACACTGAAAGAAGCAGGTATCCCCGAGGGCCAAGCCGAAGCTTTTTCAGAGGCATTTAAAGAGGCGCAAGGGGAGGCAGACCTAGCCACTAAGCGAGACATAGATGATGTTCGCCATGATATGGTTCAACTTGAACAGCGCCTCATCATAAAACTTGGTAGCATGATGGTAGTCGCTATTGGCATTGTTGCTGTGCTGGTTAAGCTACTATAAATAAAAGGTTTCTATGATTTTTTTTGTAATAATTGGCCTGATCGTTCTTTTTTATATTATTTTTGGAAAAAATACAACTGGCATAAAAGCATCGAAGAGGGCGCAAACGTTTAATCCTACGATCCCCTCAGACTACAAAAAATACGTATCCAGTGAAGTTGCCGGACTTTATTTTAGAAAAACAGACGCACGATCATTTGCTAATAGTGATAACCAGTCCTTAGCATTTGAGCAAGATCCTAATAATCCTCATGACAAAAATGCCATTAAAATAATAGGCATTACACCTTCATCAAGATATTTTATTGGTTATATTCCCAAAGATATATCAAAACAAATCATAGAAACAGCGTCGTTAAATAACATTCGCCCACAACTAACCAGGATTTACCAGGGCGATGATGATTATATTGAAATTCATTTTAGTATAATCGGCTCAAAAATTAACAAAGAAATATTTGATGCTTTTATAGTTAATAAACCCGCCGATATAAAGCAAAAAGAATTTTTAAAGTTTTTTAAAATAGCCGTACCTAAAAACCTAACCAATGGCCAAGCGGCAAAAACAATCAAAGAGCACACTAAAAAATTAACAAAAGAAGATCCCGATCAGCTCCATGAATACCAGGGGTATAGTTATATTTTTGAGCAATTTGATGACACCGACTTTAGGGAAGGTCATGAAATTAAAAAAACAGGAAAAACTATTATTAACACAGCGTTGACCCAACTAAGACAAGAGGGTAAAACCTATGACTATCTTTCAAATAATCCTGAAGAAATAATCGCATTAATCTTGACTGCTCACCCAGAACTTATGCGCGTACGTTAATCCCACTAATACCTTCTGAAAAAATAAATCATTGGCGTACACTGCCACACATAAACCTGCTAATGCAGGTTTTTTATTGCCTGAAACTTAGCCCCATTAAACCCCTGCATTAATAAGAGTGATTCCCACTATTCCACCCATCCAGGGTGATTTATTTTTAAAAATGATAACAATCGGTTGTTGACAGTTAGTAACAATCTGTTATCATCATTACCACCAGCCCACCAAGCTACCTATTCAACTCCTGAAGCAACTACCCGGCTCAACCCCCGGGATTTTTTTCAGTAAAAACCAATTAACCGGAGTACGACATGAATCTCATCATGAAAGACCACAATAAAAAGCCCGGATCGTGCACCAAAAACGTTGATCTGCTATCTCAAGATGACCGCTATATCAAGAACGGCAAAAATGCTGCAATAGCATTAATTATAGCCCTGCTGGTATCTACTTTTTTTATGATAACCAATATGGCATATGCTGACAATGAACTACACAACCTCGTCAGCGCGGAATTAATCAGCTACATGAGCGATAACCCAAGCCAAAAAATAACGCTTTACGACGTTGAATAACGGGAGAAAACCATGACTCAACTCTACGCAAAGATAAAAAAAGCAGTCAATATTTTAACCAAAATTACACCGAAATCGTTAACGGTAAAACCATCATTCTACCGTTTGAAGTTGACATTCTTATCACCGCACCAGGGCTGTCAGGTCACTATCATGTCCAAGGTGGCAAAGGAGGTCAATATACGCTGAAAGATGTAAATCTGTATGTTATTCAAGGTGATAAAGAACTGAAAATTGCTTAACCCATCCAGTTGTCAAGGATTGCTTAACAACTGAAACTTACCAAAAGGAACCACCATTATGAGCTTACCTACACTTGAAGAAACGCTTGGCGAATTAGATGCCGGCATATTTACCGCCAAAGTCACCAGCGCCTTAAAACTGGTTTCCCTGGGCGTAATTGAAAACCGTAAAAAAGGTCAGGTCACTATTGCGCTTGATCTTGAACAAATCGGTGACAGCTCCAGCGTGCAGGTTAAATCGACGCTGAAGTACAACAAACCGACCAAAAACGGCAAGGCTACCGAAGAAAACACTACCAGCACACCCATGTACGTTGATGGCAATGGCTACCTAACCATCAGTCCGCAAACCCAAAATGATTTGTTTGCCGCTGATAAAAACAATAACGTTACCAAAATAGGACGATAAAATGGACGAAACTGCCGTACAAGAAATTTCAAGACTAACGCTGGCTGCCAACACACCGTTAGCGCAAGTATCGCATCATGCCATGGTGATCAGCAAAGGCAACAAGTTGGAAAGCCTGGAGCATCTTGAGTCTTCTCCCTACGCTTTTAAAGCGCTGTTTAAAACAGAGTTTCTTGCCGATTTTATTCAGTATATCTCAAAACATGCCGATGAAGAATCAACGCTGTTTATCAACCCAGACAACATGTCAGCAAAAGCTATTATTGATTTGGGGACTACCAGCAACCCCAAGTGGGGGCACCATACGGCGCTTGCTGCTCTGAAGAAAATCCCGGCTTACAAACAATTATTGGAAGTTAATGATTTTTTCTTTGCTCAACAAGCTTTTATCGATTTTGCTGAAGACCATAAAGACAACATTGCTTTTATCGATATTGGCGGCGGGTTACTTGGCCATGACACCACCATCAAGACGCTAAGAACACTTAAAGTGACAGCCAACCGCGAAGCCGATCAAACGGTAGGCAATTACGCGGCAACCCGGTCAGCACTTGAATCAATTGAAGTAACTGCCGGCAACCAACAATTACCGTACGGTTTTATTTTCACTACCATCCCCTATTCTGGATTTGAACCGGTTAAATTAACTGCTCAATTGCGCTCGATAAACGATGATAAATCCATCCGTTTAAAATTTAGAATCAAACAGTTGGAAGTAATCAAAGCCGCCATCGCCGAGGAATTTAAAGAAAAACTGTTTATTGAAATGGCTGATGAAAACATCACCATTTACATCGCAGAATTTAACTACCAATAACCACAACGGGGCGTGTAAAAACGCCCCACGGGTGACTGTCATTATGACTGAATTAATAACGCGTACCCAACTTGCAGCAGAGTTGAATATTGACCTAACAACACTCTGTGGAAGAATACTGGGCAAGCATGGTAACTGGGCTAACTTTCCAGCCCCGACAATGAAAATAGGACGTGTTGTTTATTACAACAAAACCGATGTTTTTGAATTCATCAAGACAAAAGAAAGCGAAGCGACGCAGACCAGGCTAACCAATAAAATTAGAGCCAATGAGCGGGCGGCAGTACGATCAAAAAATGTTGCTAAAAAATTAAAGGCTGAACGCAGGCTGGCAAAAATAATCAGCGCAGAGAAAGGAGCGGCTAGGTCGCCCCACAGATTAATTAGCCTGGATATGAAAAATAAAAATGACTCATTATCTGATCTAAAAAGAGCAAGAAGCAATCCGGTTATTGAATATTCCGGCATAGCCTTGTTGAGTATTAATTTCCACAACCGCGTAGCTGTTGCCAAGCGAGCTATTGTAATTAACGCATTGAAATGTTTAAACGAGAGATAGCTCATGGATGATGCTGACCGCGTGACCGAACGTGAACAATTTACCGAAAAAGAAAACCGGTACCGGAGTCATCGTGAAACTACTACTGCCACAGCAACAGGCGACTGTCTGTTTTGTAAAGAACCGGTTGAAGACGGCCGGCGTTGGTGTAACGCTAATTGCCGCGATGATTGGCAATCTGAAAACGAGGAGGATTGATGAGCGTAAGTGTAAAACAACAACTGTTAGATATCGGACTAAATGCGTTTGGTTTGGAGTTATTTCTAGAGTCATTTTTAAGAAGCAAAACGGCGGATGCTATTTATAAAAGAGGAGCGCCAACGACCTTTACTTTCCCCATAAACCGAAGTGAATACCCGCAATGGGAAGGCGTTCAAATTACGCTTATGCCGATAGCAAAAAAGAAGGATGCATCATGAACGGATCAGACAGGGGAAAATTGATTAAGGCAGGATTTCGTATCATGAGAGTCAGTCTTGATAGATATTCGATAACAGAGCTTAGCAAAACAGGTTCCTGGGTATTAGTTGATCGTTATACAACACAATCAAAAACAACAGAAGCTATCAGGGTTTTTCGTGAAGAAAGTAATGTTATTTTTGAGTCAGAATGATGCGAGGGAATAATGCCAGACACAGTATCCACTAAAACTGATCAGGAATTTGATATTTTATGACTGCCATACAAACCGAATTGAACGATGTCGATCTTAAAAATCTTCGGCATATGCTGGGTGCTTCTGCAAACCAAAAAAAAAGTGAATGGGGGTATCGAAACTATTTTGCTGCCGCGCAGGGAATACAGACCGAACAAATGGAAAAACTGCTGGCTTTAAATTTGGTTGAAAAGGGCCGTACTAAAATTGATCTTACCTTATATCGAGCTACTGAAGCAGGCTGTAAAGCAATTGGATTAGGGAAGGCAGCAATTTTAAGAGCAATGGAAAATTAGGGGGATTTATGAGTGAAGATAGACGGTTTTTAAAAATGGTCTTAAGTTGGTACCTGAATGGTAAAGACATGAATGATCTTGAGCTAATTACCAGTAATATTGCTAATTTTTTATTGAGAGAACCTAAACAGCCTCAGAGTTTATTAGATTGCTTTGAACTTCTTAATGAAGCCAACGGCAAAATAATCAGTAAGGCATTTGCACAAAAATTAATTTACATGGGGTATAAGGCAGCGGAAAGCCAACATAAAACGGATCTAACTCATGAGCCTATGGCAGCAGAGAAATTTGTAGCGATACAAATACCAATGGATATAAAAACCAAGCATACAACGATTAAGGCCGGGTGCAGAATTGGTACATTGATCGGAAGATATATGATGCTTTCAGGAGAAGTTAATAGGCTTCATGATGAAAAGTACGGAGATATGCAGAAACCATCTGGGCCTCATCCTTATCTTTGCAGTAAAGAATTAGGCGAGCAGTTATGAAAACAGCTGATGCACTTTTTCAACAGTACGGGAAAAAATTTGTTTCTGCTGAAATAGTTATTACAGAATTTTGGGGCTATCCTTGTGAAGCTTTTGGGGATATTACCAAGCTGATTGGTGGCAATAAATTAAACGGCTTAAAGCCGTTCAGAGCTGGTAAAAAATACATTGTTGATGTTGAGCAATTAGCAGGGGTTTTGGATAGTATTAAGTAAGATATTCTGTTGATAAGTTTCATCAGTACGCCCTGAGTACACCCGAACCCCTGTATATACTGGTTAATATGGGCTATCCGTCCAATCGAGCATGGGGGCAACACAGAATTTTCTGCTTGGCGATTTGTTATTACTCACAGTGTTATACATTTGATTTAGTTAACAGATTCGATGGTGATACAGGCTTTCTAAAGTATTTGATGGCGTAACCAGCAGTTAAAATAAAGGTATTAGTTTGTTAAGATTTAGACAATCTGCTACATACTGAGATAATGTCTGTTCGCCAAGCTTATTAAGCCTGCTTAAGCTATGTAGGGCTTAAATTTTCAACTGCTTTTTAACCAGCTCCATATTATCGGTAATTTGCTGATCTGTATAAGGAACGGCGGCAAACTTGCCCCATATTGGCGCTGGCCAGGCAATATCTGTCTGATAGCGAACAACATGATGAATATGCAACTGCGGAACCATATTACCTATTGCGGCAATATTCATTTTATCGGCACCATAAAGTATTGCCAGATTTTCTGCAAGCGTACTTGATTCTTCAATCAGCATGTTTTGCTCCGCTTTGCCAAGCTGATAAACTTCTTTTATACCGGCTTTTTCCGGCACCAGGATAAACCAGGGATACTGGCTATCATTCATCATTAATAATTGGCATAACTCAAAGCGGCCAATAGCGATGCAGTCTTGCTTCAAGCGAGGATGTAACTCAAATAGTGTCGTCATGTTATTGTCTAAAAGTAAAAGCAAAGCTTGAAAGCCTCTTATTAATCAGTGTACTTTACATCTGCTTTCAATCATAAGCACCATAACAATAATAACCAAGGGGGATTTGTATGTCTGCACATATCATTACTGCTCAAGATTTACCTGATGAGCGTAAATTAACCGTCTCATTCAGGTTATTGCTCGGGCTGTATGCAATTATCCCACTGTGCCTGATCCTGCAAATGGCTGATGGCTGGTTTTGGCACGGATTTTTAAGAGAAAATTTACCCAGCAAACCTAGCCATTTTTTATTGTTCCAAATTCTGTTCGGCACCCCCCATATTCTGGCCAGCACTATTGTATTAGTCAGCAACGCTGACTATCTACGATTTTATAAGCGCAATCTAATCGCAGTAACCACTGCAATTGCGATTATCTTTGGCGTAGGTAGTTTATTTATTCCTTATCAGGTTTTTTATGTACTGGTTGCCGCCTGGACCGTATATCATGTACTTAAACAACAACATGGCGTAGCGCGTGGTGTTTGTCGCTTGCCCGCATGGGCATTTTATCTGTTATTATGGCTAAGCGTGGGCGCAGGGCTTTTTGTTTACATCGGTATTTTTCTTAAAAACAGCCTGGATGCACAGCAAACAGAATGGCTTAAACAAATTGCCGGTTTATTATGTACAGCACTGGTGTTAAGTGCCCTTTATTGTCAACGCCATGTCACGACAGTATTTGGCAAGTGGTTTTTATGGTCCAATATCTTGCTGGTATTAAGTAGTTTTTATCTTTATCTTCAACAGTATTATTTACTGGCAATTTTGGTGCCCCGATTGGTGCATGATTCAACAGCCTATATTTTTTATGTAACGCATGATTACAATAAGCATCACCAGCATCCACAGAATTTTCTTTATCGCTACGCCGCACGTTGCAATGTGCATATATTTATTGTGCTGCCCGTCTGTTCATTAGTGCTGGCATTTTTTTTGCAGGCTTATGGCGACAACATCGTTAGCGTATTAACAGAATTCTTTTTTGGTGTCGAAATTCGCAAAGCCGTTACTTTGGGATTACTGGGTTATCTGGCTTTAATGCACTACTACACGGAAGCTATATCCTGGAAAGGTGATTCACCTTATAGGCAGTTTATTGCCTTTTCAAAGTAAATAAAAAAGCAGCCCTTAAACCAGATCACCGGACTAATGGTTTAAAATTTGGTTTTAAGTGGCCACCTACTCGTATCTATATCCCCCGGTTGCTACATCAACTGATGATTCTAAAAAATCCGGCCGGATAGTATACCAAACATATTATCCGCGATTTTTTTCAAAAAAATCTCAACATGGAACAATTCATGCTTGCACTATTACATACAGCTTACTAAATCAAAGCTATTATTATAAATAAGCCAAACCAACCATCGGGCAATAGGAAAAAAACTATGACCATTCGCGTCGCCATTCGTCACAAAACAATATACAACTTCGATAGACCGGTATCCTTGTCGCCGCATGTGTTTCGATTACGTCCTGCAGTTCATTGCCGAACCCCTATCAAAGCTTATACCTTGCGTATTGAGCCCAAAAATCATTTTATTAATTGGCAACAAGATCCTTTTGGCAACATTGTTGCTCGCGTGGTATTTCCTGACAAATGCCAACAACTTACTGTTGAGGTTGAAGTTGTTGCCGATATGACCGTGATAAATCCCTTTGATTTTTTTGTTGAAGATTATGCCGAAAACTACCCATTTATTTACGACGCACTAACACTTAAAGAACTGCAACCCTATCTGGAAACCACTGAAAACGGCCCGTTATTAATACAATGGGTAAAAGATTTCGATGTTAGTAAGCGCTCCATCAATGATTTTTTGGTCGATATTAATCGCACTGTTTTTGAAGCGCTTAGCTATAACATTCGTATGGAAGTCGGCATCCAAAGCAGTGAAGAAACGCTGGCCATGCGCAGTGGCTCATGTCGGGATTCCGCGTGGTTATTGGTGCAGATACTTCGTCATCTGGGACTGGCTGCCCGTTTCGTATCTGGCTATCTGGTGCAACTAACCTCTGATATAAAATCGCTGGACGGGCCGTCAGGTCCTGAACATGATTTCACCGATTTACATGCGTGGACGGAAGTTTTTATACCCGGTGCCGGCTGGATAGGACTGGATCCTACATCGGGTTTATTGACAGGTGAGGGTCATATTCCACTGGCATGTACCCCCGACCCTGTCAGCGCTGCACCGGTAACCGGCGGCACTGACAAATGTGAAGTGGAATTTGAATTTAGTAATACGGTAGATCGCTTGCATGAAGACCCTCGGGTGACCAAACCTTATACCGAGGAACAGTGGTATCACATAGATGCGCTGGGACAAGCCGTTGATAAACAGTTAATGAAAGACGATGTTCGTCTGACCATGGGCGGTGAACCTACCTTTGTTTCAGTCGATGATATGGAAGGCGACGAATGGAATACGCACGCTGATGGTGCAAACAAGCGTGAACGCGCACAACAATTGACCATTCGTCTACGTGATGTCTTTGCAAAGGGGTCAATGTTACATTATGGCCAAGGTAAGTGGTATCCGGGCGAGCCTTTACCTCGCTGGCAATATGGCATTTTCTGGCGTAAAGATGAAACAGCGATTTGGCGCAATCCGGCTCTGCTTGCCGATATAAACAAAGATTATGGCCATACAGTCAAACATGCGCAAAAATTTATTCACCAACTTTGTCAACGCTTGGGAGTTCAGTCCCGCTATATCGCCACTGCTTTTGAAGACAGCTTTTATTACCTCTGGCAGGAAGGCACTCTGCCCGAAAACCTTGACCCGTCAAAAATTAACTTAAAAGACTCTATTGAACGCAAAACCTTAACCAAAATTCTGGATGCCGGTCTGGATGAACCGGTAGGTTTTACTTTGCCGATTAAATGGAATTGGTCTGAACAGTGTTGGAAAAGCGGGCCTTGGGATTTCAGGCGCGGTGCCATGTTTCTGATCCCGGGTAATTCCCCCATGGGTATGCGTTTACCATTAGAAAGCTTGCCCTGGGTTGCCCCTGAAAAACGCGATTCGCAAGAGCCCCAAAGTCTGTTTGGCGACTTACCGGAATTGGGCGATTATTATGGTGAGGTGACGCGCCGTTACAGTCGTATCGAAGCCAAGAAAAAAGAACATCCGGAGATTATTGAACAAGAACCCGGTGATGATGTAACCATAGAAGTTGAAGTACCGCATACCGCGCTATGTGTCGAGGCTCGTGAAGGCCGATTGTATATTTTTATGCCACCGCTAACGTTACTGGAACATTATCTGGAACTGGTCGCCGCCATTGAAGCGACTGCTGCCACCCTGGAGATGCCTATAGTACTGGAAGGTTATGAGCCACCGCGTGATTATCGTATCGAACGCTTAATGGTGACACCGGATCCCGGTGTTATTGAGGTGAATATTCATCCGTCCAAAACCTGGTCGGAATTAGTGGAAAAGACCACCATTATTTATGAACAGGCGCACCTGACCAGACTGGGTACTGAAAAATTTATGCAGGATGGTCGTCATACCGGAACTGGCGGTGGCAACCACATTACCATGGGTGCGGAAATGCCGACCGACAGCCCACTTTTGCGTCGTCCTGATTTATTACGCAGCCTGATTACTTACTGGCAACATCACCCCGGTTTGTCGTATTTATTTTCAGGTATGTTTATCGGCCCTACCAGTCAAGCCCCGCGTGTTGATGAAGGTCGGGATGAAAAACTCTATGAGCTGGAAATTGCTTTTCAGCAAATACCTGAAGGTGAAGTCCCGGAGCCCTGGTTGGTTGATCGCTTGCTGCGTCATTTACTTACTGACATCACCGGCAACACGCATCGTTCCGAGTTTTGTATTGATAAGCTATATTCACCTGACAGTTCAACAGGAAGATTGGGCATTCTCGAACTGCGTTCTTTTGAAATGCCTCCCCATGCCCAAATGTCACTGGTACAAATCGTGTTGCTGAGATCATTAATTGCCTGGTTTTGGCGCGAACCTTATAAACACGACTTGGTGCGCTGGGGAACTGAATTGCACGACCAATTCATGTTGCCGCATTATGTTCGCGAAGATATGAAACAAGTCACAAAAGACTTACAAAGAGCAGGTTTTGGTTTTGATATGGAATGGCTGGAGCCGTTTTTCGAATTCCGCTTTCCACGCTATGGCAATACCCGGATTGACGGCATTGACATGGAGTTGCGTTTTGCCATTGAGCCTTGGCATGTACTGGGCGAAGAAGTCAGTAGCACCGGCACCGCGCGTTATGTAGATTCATCGGTTGAGCGCATCCAGGTATCGGTCACCGGCTATACTGAAGGGCGCTATGTCGTTACTTGTAACGGCCGACGTTTGCCCATGCGCAACACCGGTCGCAAAGGTGAGTTTGTTGCCGGTGTCCGTTATCGGGCATGGCAACCACCTTCAGCCTTGCATCCTACAATAGCGCCACATGTGCCCTTGGTATTTGATGTCATTGATACCTGGAATGGCCGCTCAGTCGGTGGTTGTAAATATTATGTCGCGCATCCCGGTGGTCGCAGTTATGATGATTTTCCGGTTAACGATTATGCAGCAGAAACCAGACGCATGACACGCTTCTGGGACTATGGGCATACCCCGGGAGTTATTATCAGACCACCGATTGCGACCACTCGGGTAGCCGCTTCAGATAAACCATTATTGGCAAAATTCAGCATTACTGATGCAGCACCAAGAGCCATGGCACCACCCGAGGAAGAGTTGAGCACAGATTATCCTTTTACACTGGATTTACGCCATCGTAACCGGTAATTTTTACTCGCCAAGGTGAGTTTTGCAAATTGGGATACGACCCCATCCATGGGAGCATATCCCAACCAGTGGACTACTTTAATTAATACGACTGTTGAAACGTATTTTGCCCACCGAAACGAAAAATAGTGGACAATAATGACGGAACTTTTCATCCGTAATGGCTTGGTCAGTATCAAACAACCAGATAACGACACCTTACTATAGAGATAGATTTATATGAGCGATAAATTAAAACTACTAACTCCGGCAACCTTGATACTGGAAGATAAAAGTTATTCATTACCAACCTACATCGGTGTTGAAGGTGAAAAAGCCATTGATATTACCAAATTACGTGGCCAAACCGGTTATGTGACACTGGATGACGGTTACGGTAACACCGGTGCCTGTGAAAGTGCCATCACTTACATTGATGGTGAAAAAGGTATACTTCGTTATCGTGGTTACCCGATAGAAGAATTGGCTGAACATTCGCGATTTGTCGAAGTTGCTTATCTGTTGCTCTATGGTGAATTGCCAAGCAGTGATCAATTACTGACCTTTTCAACCCGTCTTAATGAGTCGTCTATTATTCATGAAGATATGCATCATTTTTTCAACGGCTTCCCACGCGGATCTCATCCCATGGGAATTCTTACCACAATGGTTGCCTCATTATCCACTTTTTATCCGGTGCCTGATGAGCTGGATGAAGCCACAGAAATACAAATTGTCGCCAACCTGGTTTCTCAGGTACGCACCATCGCTGCATTTTCTTATAAAAAATCAATCGGTGAACCCCTGGTTTATCCTTCCATCAAGTACAAATACGCCAGTAACTTTATGAACATGATGTTCTCGTCACCAGTACGTGATTATCAACTGGATCCTGACATTGTTCGCGCCATTGATATGCTGTTGATACTGCATGCAGATCATGAGCAAAATTGCAGTACTTCGTCAGTACGTACCGCAGGCTCCAGCATGGCTAATGTGTATGCCGTCATTACTGCGGGTATTGCTGCGCTATGGGGCCCACGCCATGGCGGAGCCAATCAGGAAGTGATTAAAATGCTGGAGCAAATCCATGCAGAAGGGGGTGATGGAACCGAATTTATTAATCAGGCAAAAGACAAAAATTCATCCAGTCGACTAATGGGCTTTGGTCATCGTGTTTATAAAAACTTTGATCCCCGCGCCCAAGTATTAAAACAGCATTGTGACAAGTTACTTAACAAACCGGGTATCAATGATCCACTACTGGATATTGCCCGACGCATTGAAGAAATTGCCCTGAAAGATGACTATTTCATTTCCCGTAATTTATATCCCAATGTAGATTTTTACTCAGGTCTAATACTACGCGCAGCAGGTATACCTACCAATATGTTTACTGTTTTATTTGCTATTGGCCGTATGCCCGGATGGTTGGCACATTGGCGTGAAATGATCCATGGTGAAAAAGTCACTATTTATCGTCCCCGTCAAATATATACCGGCGAGACATTACGTCATTATCAGGATATTAAGCAAAGATAAAGATCTTAACCGTATTGTTGTATGGAACCTTAAATTAATTAAGCCCATAAGGCGAGCCGTGTAAGCCTCAGATTTCAAGGGACATACGGCAGGCCTTACAGAAAATTAATGTCATTTAAACAACGAAGTCATCTATACCTATACTCCGTACGGTCATGTTTACGGAGTTAATGATAGAGTTATTTTATTCGAGAGCAAGGTGCAAAAACAGGTGTATAGCTGGCTATGTAACTGTTTTTGCAACGCGGCTATCGGATAAAACGGCCGATCAGAAAACCTAAAATATGACCGTGCGGAGTATATACAACTATTTACTTATCAGCTTCCTAAGAAATTGTCAGGCCGACCATGAATAAACATAAGGAATAATCCGTGCGTAACGATAACAACCCTGCCAATGATATTGGCACGCAATATTACGCGACGCAACTTGGCATTTACGATGAAATGTATGCCACTGAAAATAAAGCGCTACCTTACTGGGAGCGCTTTATGGGCGCACTTGAAGCTATGGGCAGTGAAAAGATTGAGCTACGCCGTAGAGAAGCCCAACGGTTGCTGCGTGAAAATGGCGTCACCTACAATGTTTATGGTGACTCACAAAATTTAACCAGGCCATGGCGGCTTGATCCTGTTCCCTTACTGATTAGCAGTGAGGAATGGTCGGTTATTGAAACAGGACTTAAGCAACGTGCGGCGCTGCTTGACCTGATTCTAAAAGATATTTACGGCAAACAAAACCTGCTAAAAAAAGGCTTGCTGCCCGCTGAACTGGTTTTAGGTCATGAAGGCTTTTTACATCCGTGTGTCGGGGCATTACAAAATCAGCAACGACATCTGACTATTTATTCAGCCAACCTTGCCCGTGGCCCCAATGGTCGTATGTGGGTATTGGATGACCGCACTCAGGCACCTTCCGGTTCAGGCTATGCACTGGAAAACCGCACCGTAATGACACGCGTTCTGCCGGATATTTTTCGTGAGACGCAAGTCCATCGCTTATCCGTTTTTTTTAAAGCCTTACGTAAAGGACTTGCTGATATTGCGCCGCACAACAAAGAAGATCCGCGCATAGTTATACTAACCCCCGGCCCACTCAATGAAACCTATTTTGAGCATGCCTATCTGGCCTCTTATCTTGGTTATACCCTTGTTCAGGGCGGTGACCTAACGGTGCGCGATGGTCGTGTATGGCTTAAATCATTGACCGGTCTGCAAGCTGTCGATGTTATTTTACGCCGAGTTGATGACTCCTTCTGCGATCCACTGGAATTGCGCAGCAGTTCACAACTGGGCGTGGCAGGACTACTAGAAGTTGTGCGTCGTGGTAATGTCGCCATTGCCAATCCTTTAGGCAGCAGTATCCTTGAAAATCCTGGTTTACTGGCATTTTTACCGAGATTATCCCGGCATTTTTTAAATGAAGAGCTCAAACTGTCCTCGGTTGCAACCTGGTGGTGCGGACAGCGTCGCGAACGCGACTTTGTCCTGCAAAATCTTGATAACCTGGTCATTAAGCCTATCAATCGTAGTATGGGTAATCATGCCGTTTTTGGTGGTGAATTAAGTAGCAAAGAAAAAGAACAACTGCGTAGCCAAATTTTGGCCAAACCGCATTTATTTATAGGTCAGGAACAAGTCAGTTTCTCTACACTACCGGCATTTATCGACCATCGTATCGAACCACGTAACGCCGTCATACGCAGTTTTGTGGTCGCCAGCGGCGATGATTATGTAGTGATGCCCGGTGGACTTACCCGTATCGCCCGCCAAAAAGATAATTTTATCGTTTCAAATCAGGCTGGCGGCATTAGTAAAGACACATGGGTATTAGCCTCTGAACCTGACAAGCCGATAAGTTTATGGACGCAACCCAAGCGTAATCAACTGATTGATGCAGCCACCGAACCGCTAACCAGTCGCGCCGCAGACAACCTGTTTTGGGTAGGCCGACATCTTGAACGCACTGAAGCAGTAACACGACTTTTGCGAACCATATTACTAAAATTAAGGGAATCTTTGGAGTTTAAGGACTCCATTGACACTGAATGCCTTAACGTATTGTTGCGCACCTTGACTCAGGTTACCGGCACTTATCCCGGCTTTGTAAAAGGCGATACACAGCTATTGAAAACACCTGAAGCCGAATTATTATCACTGGCTAAAGATGGTCATCGCAAAGGTTCGTTGACGGCAAATATTCAAGCCTTTTTTCAATCAGCCTTCAGTATTCGTGACTTTTGGTCACAAGATACCTGGCGTAGCGTAGACAATATCCAACGTCGATGGCAACAGCGTGTCATCAATAATGAACTCAATATCGAACAGTTACAAAATAATCTGGATGATTTAATTACCGGCATCGTCGCCTTTACCGGCTTAACCAATGAGAGCATGACCCGTGAAGCCGCATGGCTAATGCTTGACAGTGGTCGCAGACTGGAGCGTGCCTTGGCGCTGATTGCCTTACTTCGCTCAACATTGGCACTACAACACGAGGATGCCTTACAAAATCAGGTGCTTGAGGCGGTTCTGGTTTCAACTGACAGTTTAACTATTTATCAGCGCCGCTACCGCTCCTTTATCCAGCTACCGATGGTACTGGAATTATTATTACTGGATGAAACCCATCCACGCTCGGTTGCCTACCAACTGCATCAGTTATGTGTCCACGTGGAAGCATTGCCGCGCTGCAAAGGCAATAGTCATCTCAGTAAAGAAGAGCGGTTAATTTTAAAAGCTTACACAGACCTGCGCCTGTGTAATGTACTTGAATTAACCCAAACTACCGAAAATAAAGCTATTTATATTGATTTTGAAAAGTTACTGGCAAATACGACTGATTTGTTATGGAAATTTGCAGAAGTTATTGCCGATGCTTATTTCAGCCATTCGCAGACTTCGGAGCTGATGATACTCAATACCCCTGAGGATGAACTGTGAAATACCGAATTACTCACAGCACCTTGTATCACTATAGTCAGTCAGTCGGATTATGCCAGAATGAAGTCAAATTACAGCCACGTAATTTCTGGCGTCAGCATTGTCACAACAGCCGTTTTGACATTAAGCCGACACCAATGGATTTTCGCGAGCGAACTGATTTTTTCGGCAATCGCGTGACTTATTTCGCTATCCAGCAGCCTCATTCGCAACTGATCGTTACCGCAATCAGTGAAGTAACCATATTTCCCAGAGAAAACAATCTGGATTTATTTAATCAGTTAACCTGGGAGCAAGTGTGCAGCCTGTTACAAGGAACGCCGCTGCAAATACCATCACAAAGTGAGCAAAGTCCAAGTCAAACTCAAAGCCAGGTACAAATTCAGGATAATAATCTTGAAATACTGGACGCACGGCAATACGTTATTGACTCGCCAATGGTGACCATTATTCCTGAGCTTGCTGACTATGCGCGCAGCTCGTTCCTCCCCAACCGGGCGTTGGTGGATGTTGTGCATGATTTAATGGGGCGCATATACAAAGACTTTACCTACGACCCAACCTTTACCACTATCGCGACACCCTTATCTGAGGTACTCAATTTTCGTCGAGGTGTCTGTCAGGATTTTGCGCATTTGGCTATTGGTTGTTTGCGTGCCTATGGCATCGCTGCGCGTTACATCAGTGGTTATGTTGAAACGCTTCCTGAACCCGGCAAGCAGCGTTTGACAGGTGCTGATGCTTCCCATGCGTGGTTTTCTGTCTATATTCCCGGTACTGGTTGGCTGGATTTTGATCCTACCAATAATACCATTCCGCTGGATCAACATATCACACTGGCCTGGGGCCGTGATTATGCCGATGTAACACCGCTTAAAGGCATTGCTTTTGGTGGCGGGCAACATACATTGTCGGTATCAGTGGACGTGTTAAGGCTGGAATAACCGAGAAACAAGCAATCATAAACTTAAAAAATCACACCACGAAGAATCACGAAGAAAAGATCAAGCCCTGGTCTACGATACTGGTAGGGAGTCGAAGTTGCAAACTACAAACAAAAGGTTTGAAGACTTTAATCACTTTTAAAACGTGAGCAACGTGGTTACAAAACGCGTCATAGTTCAACACGAAAAAAGATCAAGGTAAAAACTTCGTGCCCTTCGTGTCTTCGTGGTGATAATTTTTTAGATTTTTTACACCTAACTAACTTTTAACTTAAAGGCATGACTATGAGTACCATTCATTTTATCGGCGGCGAAAAAGGCGGCGTCGGAAAATCCGTTGTTGCCCGTCTACTGGCACAATACATGATTGATAAAGATATTCCCTTTATCGGTTTTGATACCGATAGATCACATGGCTCGTTACTACGCTTTTACACTGACTATGCATCACCGACTGTTATCGATGATTACCAAAGCCTGGATGCTATTATAGAAACCGCTTCGGCAGAACCTGAGCAGCATATTTTAGTTGATCTTGCTGCACAAACCCATCATCCATTAGGTAAATGGATAGAAGAATCGGGGGTACTGGAATTGTCAGAGGATTTAGGGATCTCGATTTATTATTGGAATGTAATGGACTCAGGTAAAGACTGTGTGGATTTACTGAACAAATTACTCACTCAATATGGCACGCGTCTTAACTATATTTTGGTGCAAAACCAGCTTCGTGATGAACACTTTAACATTCTGGAGTTTTCGGGCGTTAAAGAACGTGCCTTGGCTTTTGATGCCAAAGTTATTACCCTAAAGCGCCTGCATGCACCGGTAATGACCAAGATTGATAGTAACAGCTACAGCTTTTGGGCCGCAAAAAACAAAGATACCGAAAGCCTCAACGCCTTGGGTTTACTTGAAAGACAACGAGTTAAAATCTGGCTAAATCATGCTTATAAAGAAATTGAATCGCTGGGTATTTAAGGTCTTTCATTGCCACAATCAGTTGATAGGCTTAGCCAACCGGATAATACCGAAAAACTGTTTAATTTAGGGTAATCATGAGTCATTTTCGCAGGGTTTATCGATATGAAATTAAGGGTTAGTTGTAATCTTGACTTCCAGATAGTTGAGGCGAGTGTTTTGATTTTAATGCTGCGTCCTTTTAGAGGCTTACAGCAATGGATAAACCATGAGGCCTACACCATAGAACCTGCCATACCAATAATAGAATGCACTGACAACTTTGGCAACTCATGTCAGCATCTGTCAGCACCTGTTGGAGACTTTTTGATCCATACCTCGTCTGAGGTCATGGTAAATGATAATAGTGATATTGCGCCCGGCGCTTATTTTGTTGAAATACAGTATCTTCCCAACGAAGTACTTACCTTTCTGTTACCCAGTCGTTATTGTGAATCCGACCGGTTTGGCGATCTTGCCAGAGACATAATTTGTGACGCCCAGCCAGGTTACGATCAAGTCAGTAAAATTAATGCCTGGGTTCGGGAGTCTATCCAGTATTTACCCGGCTCCAGTGAATTTCCACTATCCGCTGTTGAAGTACATTATCGTGGTTATGGTGTATGCCGCGACCTTGCGCAACTTGCCATAGCGCTCTGTCGCAGTATCAGCATACCGGCGCGACTGGTCGTGGGTTACCTGTATAATTTGCAGCCCATGGATTTACATGCCTGGTTTGAGGCCTACATTGGCAATCAATGGTACACCTTCGACCCAACACAATTTGACTCCAGGGGCGGCAGAGTAATCATTGCTTTTGGGCGCGATGCCGCAGATGTTTCCATATTTCATCAATTTGGCGCAGGCTGTTTATTGAACAACATGGACGTTCGGGTCGATTTACTGGATAATTCATCGATTACAACTTTATAACAACGGCTAAATCTTCATGACTTATTGTATTGCAGCTTCTATAGA
Source organism: Methylobacter sp. S3L5C (assembly GCF_022788635.1). Taxonomy (NCBI): domain Bacteria; kingdom Pseudomonadati; phylum Pseudomonadota; class Gammaproteobacteria; order Methylococcales; family Methylococcaceae; genus Methylobacter; species Methylobacter sp. S3L5C. The sequence continues at coordinate 4,326,597 of NZ_CP076024.1, forward strand.
CGAAGGACTTATTCTTGTTTCTGACTCAAGAACCAATGCCGGTATTGATAATGTCAGCACGCATGGCAAAATGCACGCATTTGATACGCTAAGCGACCGTAAAATTATTTTACTCTGTGCTGGCAACCTGGCGACAACTCAGGCCGTTTTAGAACAATTACATCGTGACAAAATAAAAAATGCCAAAATCAATTTTAATAATGTAGAGAGCCTGTTTGAGGCAGCCGAATATTTGGGCCAGGTTAGCGTTGAAAAACAGAAGCAATATGTCAGTGCACCTGGGCAATCAGCATTTAACCCCTCCGCCAGCTTTATTTTAGCAGGTCAAATTGGCACTGATACCCATGGGGCTTACATGGTTTATGCAGAGGGTAATAGTATAACCAGCTCAGCCAACACACCTTTTCTACAAATAGGCGAAAGTAAATACGGTAAACCCATACTGGATCGATTTCTTAAATTGGGCACCTCAATAGACGAAGCTGCACGTTGCTGCCTGGTGTCTATGGACTCTACCATACGCAGTAATGCCAGCGTCGGCGCACCTGTAGAAATGTTGATTTACCGTAAAAACAGCTTTAGTCTGGAGGAATATTATTGTTTTGACGATGATGATGATTATATGTTGCAGCTTAGACGTAGCTGGGAAACCAAACTACGTGAAGCGATTGCATCACTGCCCTGTCTAGATAAAAAATTGAATAAAAACATGCATGTCGCTCTATAACATCATTGGCTTGATACCAATAAGTGGCTGGTGGCTTAAAACCAGCCATGATCTGTTTTAAAAAACCACAAGCACTTTAGAGAATTAACGATGGGCAAAGCCAGCCGAAAAAAACAGTTACAAAGACAACAAAAACCGTTTGAAAGCGTTAAATTATCGGCAGCTCTGATAGAATTATGTGCAGAATTTGAGCCCGAAAATCTGTCAACCAAGGAATTTGAGAACCTTATTGCTCTGGCAGCAGTCGCATGGAATATTGGGGTATTACCCAAAGAAGAACGTATCGATAAGCTTACTGCATTTATAGATGAAATGCCCGCCATGCGGCAAGAATTGGAAAATGAATTGAGCCCTATAGTCAGTGATTACCCAAAAGATGGTCACCTTTCACCGGCAAAAACAACACTTCACTTTCTGGGTTCGCTGATTCAGCGCAAAGACGAACTATTTCCAAACGACAAGCGGCTTATCGTCAATTTTAATGTCAAAGACAGCCTAAAAGGCCCGCACCTTACCGTGTCATCGGCCCCAATAAAGACTAAAAAATAACACTAAGCCAGCCTGTTTATTTTTTATTAAAAGGTCAATTTAGGGTTATTGACCAAAAGCATGGCTATCGCCTTTCAGAAATTAAACTTTCACACCAAATGCTTGCGTTGCTTAAGCCACATCGTTCCCTGTAGGCATTGCTGTTTTCACCCTGAAAACCAAGGCACGTAAGGCACGGCCCTAAGTTCTTAACTAATTCAGGGCCCTGCCTCTCGCGACTTTACTCCTCGGTAGCCGTCAAAAACCAGTTATCGGCAATTTGAGAATGTAATTCTCCCAATTTGTTTTGTAAACCATCAAGAATACTACGTAGTTGATCTTCTGTGGTTTGCCGGGTATCAATGCCTTGCACATAGGCATCCAGCTCAACAAGTTTCAAAAGCAACGGTATATTATTAGGTAACTTACTGATACAAAGTGATATTTCTGCTATGCAGCAACCTACAGATCTGGGCAAATCTGTATCCAGCAACAGAAAATTAAGAACATCATCGCCTTTAACCCTGCTGCGTATTTGTTGACGGTACATCAATAGAGCACTCAGAGCTTTTAAAACATTCATCCATAAAATAGTCTCGTATTGGCGCATTTCATCACTGCGCGATTCCGATAGTAGCAAGGAAGCCAAATCCAGAATGCGACTGGTCATATCGGCACGCTCAATATTTCTACCTAAAATAATAAACCGATAAGGGTGATTATGGCTCATATAGCCCGACAACAGACCCGTAAATCGCTGACAACCTTTCAGTATCTCATTAAGAAATAATACTCGTTGACGCCTGTTAACAACCGTTTCCAGATTATTTTTTGCAAACAAATACATTTCGTTGACTTGCTCCCAAGCCTCATCCGGCAACAGCTCGCGCGAGGTACGAATGTTCTCCCTCGCCGCACTTAATGACGAAAATAAAGAACCTGTATGACTGGCATCAGCCAACAGAAATCGGGTGATATTACGTTCATTGGCGACATTATTTTTTTCGTAGAATTCTTGTTCCGAGGCACTGATAAGGATCAGTTGTCGCCAACCCATTTCAACACCCTTAGGTAAGTCCATTAATAAATTCATGTGGACGCTAACCAGTCTGGCAATGTTTTCGGTACGTTCCAGATAACGTGCTAGCCAATACAGGCGTTCTGCCGAGCGTGATAACATTAGTTTTCCTCCATATTAATAACCCAAGTATCTTTACTGCCACCACCTTGCGAGGAGTTAACTATCAAGGAACCTTTTTTCAAGGCAACCCGGGTTAACCCGCCGGCTGTTACATAAGTGTTTTCGCCTTGTAAAATAAAGGGACGCAAATCAATATGACGCGGCTCCAACTTACCCTTGCACAATGTTGGTGCGGTTGAAATAGCTAAAGTGGGCTGTGCAATATAGTTGCGCGGATCTTTTTGAATAATTTCCCGAAAATGTGCGACTTCTTTTGCCGTGGCGTGAGGCCCCACCAACATACCATAACCACCCGACTCATTGGCCGGCTTTACTACCAGCTCAGCTAGATGTTCAAGTACATAAGCAAGATCTTCTTTATTACTGCATAAATAAGTCGGTACATTCGGCAGTATCGGCTCTTCATTCAAATAAAAACGTATCATTTCCGGTACATAAGCATAAACGACTTTATCATCGGCAACACCGGCACCCGGTGCATTAGCCAGCGCAACATTACCCGCTTTCCAGGCACGCATCAAGCCTCGAACACCCAGTGTTGAATCTTTGCGGAACACTTCAGGATCAAGAAAATCATCATCTATACGGCGGTAAATAACGTCAACTTTTTCCAGTCCTTGGATAGTGCGCATGTAGACACAATCATCATCATTAACTACCAAGTCGCTACCTTCAACCAATTTCGCGCCTATTTGCTGGGCTAAATAGGCATGTTCAAAATAAGCTGAATTGTAAATGCCAGGGGTCAATACCACACATGTAACTTGTCCATTTTGGTGCGGGGCAATAGACAAGAGCATGTCATGTAAATGGGTGGGGTAATCATCAATGGGTAAAATATGAATATCCTGTAACAGCTCTGGAAACACCCGCTTGGTGATAACCCTATTTTCCATCATGTAGGAAACCCCGGATGGCACCCTTAAATTATCTTCCAACACATACATGATACCATCTTTGTCGCGCACCAAATCAGAGCCACAAATATTGGCCCACACATTATGCCTGGGCTTAACACCGATGCATTCCTTACGAAAATTCTTGGAACTATTAATAATTTCACCAGGCATTTTTCCAGCCTTGATAAAGGCTTGCTCGCCATAAACATCACTGATAAAACAGTTTAAAGCAGTTAACCGTTGTTTTAAGCCTTTTTCTATAATTAGCCATTCTTTACCATCAATAATGCGTGGAATAATATCGAAAGGCCATGCACGATCTATATTACCTTCATCACTGTAAACCGTGAAACTGATACCCATTTCCATAATGGCCAATTCAGCAGCTATTTTCCGTTTATCAATATCCTCTTTTTTAAGCGAATTTAAATATTGACATAACTTATGACTCACTGCGCGCGATTGAAACTCCGAGAACATAAGTTCATCGTAAGCGCTTTCAGTTTTATAGTTTTTCCAGATTGATTTCATAATGCGTCACTATTAATGTTTGGTTTTATAAAAATGAAGCATGAATAGTGCCAAATTTTAAATATACCGGTTATACAATGGTTTTTTATGTTGCCAATAATAAAATTTTATTCTGCATTGATAGTAAAAACCAACACAACGTCATTGATAATATTATCAGCGTTCTTCTTTAGCAAGGGGATTGATATAAAACAAATTACAGCATCTTGTATTTTTGCACGAAAGTAGTGAGCAGTTAGGCTCATAAAACGATACCGACCGAAGCATTTAAAGACTTCAATCCTTTTCAAAACAAGAGTAAAAGTATTACAAACTTAGGTACAACTGAGCTTTAAACTATCCTTAACGCAACAAAATGTGCTTTAACCATTAACACGAAATTTTTACGCTAACGATATTGCTTTTTTCATGAAATTGGCATTCTTTAGTATTTTTTTAAAAGAATAGACTATTTAATTCACTTTTGCATTTAACACTGACAATAGACTTGAACTCTATGAGCCTAGCGGCTGCTTTTAGAATGATGACCGTCATACTGTGCTTTAACAATATGACGTAGAGGCAGGGAGGGACGATAAATTGCTTATTCGGATAAAGAAAAGCCGACTTTAATGGTAACCTGCCAATGCGCAACTTTACCATCGGCTATATGTCCACGGGTTTCGACAACTTCAAACCAACGCATTTCCTGAATAGTTTCCGAGGCTTTACTAATAGCGCTTTCTATCGCTTCCTGAATGCCAACAGTAGACGAACCTGTCAGCTCTATTTTTTTATAAACATGATCAGTCATGAGTTATTCTCGTTGTATATAAAAGGTTAAGTTCCTGCAAACGTTCAGGGGTACCTATATCCATCCAGAAGCCTGCAAATTTTTGTCCTGAAACCCTTTGATTTCCTGTTGCCTGTCTCAATAAAGGTCCCAGCTTACTACTACCGGCGGGTATATTTCTGAATAATTCAGGACGGTATAAACCAATACCACTAAACGTTAGTTTTTTCGTTCCGTTATCAATAATTTTACCGGTATTATCAAGATAAAAATCACCTTCCGGATGATGTTCAGGATTATCGACCAGTACTAAATGCGCCAAATCAACGGCCTGATTTTTAAGTTCTACAAAAGGAAAGTCGGTAGCAATATCGCCATTGACCACCAAAAAAACATCGTCACCCAATAGTGGCAGCGCATTAATAATGCCTCCCGCCGTTTCCAGTCCCTGTTCACCTTCCGGAGAATATTGAATATTGGCACCATAAAGTTTACCGTTACCCAAGTAATCTTCTATTTGTTGACCCAGGTGAGCATGATTAATAATGATGTACTTAAAACCTGCCGATACCAGTTGGTTGATCGTATGTTCAATAATGGTTTTTCCTGCCACCGGAAGTAACGGCTTGGGTGTGTGATCCGTCAATGGACGCATTCTTTCGCCTCGCCCTGCAGCTAAAATCATGGCTTTCATTAGCTTGTCACACCTTCACTTTTACCAGCTTGCTTTGGCGTCGAAGATACAATAGTGTAGGCAGGTAAGATCTGCTTTGTAAGAAAATCACTAAATCCTGAAAGTTCAGGATAATTTGCACAGACAGCCAGCACATAATTTAAAGTACGCGGTATGTCGTTAAGATAGCCGGACTTGCCGTCTCTTAAATGCAAGCGGGAAAAAATACCGATTGCTTTGAGGTGGCGTTGCATTCCCATCAAATCAAACCAACGCTTAAAACATACCGGCATACAAACTATCAGCTTAGCTTGCAATAGCCTGTCATAGTAATCAGTCATCCACTGCTCAACCTGTTGCTGTGGCCATTCAACATAACAATCCCGCAACAACGAGACAAGATCATAAGTTATCGGGCCGATAACTGCGTCCTGAAAATCGATGACTCCTGGAGAATCATCATCTAAAACCATAAGATTGCGCGAGTGGTAATCTCTATGGACACAAATAACCGGTTGCTCCAGTGCAGAATTAACTAAAATAGTCCGCACGGTTTCCCAAAGCGATGCAGGGATCTCAATATCCAGCCATTCATTTAAAAACCAGTCTTCAAAAATACCCAGTTCCCGCTGCAAAAGTGGCTCGTTATAACCCGGTAAATTACAGTCTTGAATAATGGTATGCGACTGCAGCTTAAATAAGGCATCTAAAGCGCTTTGATATAATCTAGTAGCATTATCAGCATTGAGCTGATCTAAAAAACACTGCGAGCCGAAATCCTCAAGCAGTAAAAACCCGTCCGTAAGATTTTGTTGCAAAATAACGGGAACATTGACATGAGAACGCGCCATTAAAGCGGCAATTCTTATAAAGGGCTCAATGTTTTCTTTTTCCGGTGGCGCATCCATGACAATAAATTGTCCCTCGGGTACTTTAATTCTAAAGTACCGTCGAAAACTGGCATCACTGGAGGCAGGTTCGCAGGAAGTAACCGTCAATAACAGGTCATTTTCCAGCCAATCGAGCATGGATATTGTTCTTAAGTCGTCAAGCATCATGATATTTGGTTTAGATTAGTTATAATGCCAAGATAAAGTGCGGTAAAATGCGTGCCATGCATTTTATTCGATTTACGACCCATTACGCTACTAACTTATACCACCTATGCTTCGTCGCTTATTTCTGGTTTTTTTACCCTCATTAACAGCATCTACAAGCTATGCAAACGATGCAGCTTGGAATTGTGAGCAAAATAAAGATAGTAAAGAATGGGTTTGCGTTGGCGAAAAAAAACCGCCAGCCCAAGCCAATGCAGCTGCACCTCCCGTTAAAGTTGAATCAGCCAAAGCGGTTCAACCGGCTTTAATTAAGCCGGTTGAACAAACCTATCCGGCTAAAGTTGTGCCGCCTAAAATCAGTAAACCCATTAAACAAGAAACCGCTGAGTTGATTCAACCAGTAAGCCCTAAACCCGCTCAAGTAACTTCGCCAGTGCCTGGTAAACCGGTTGAAAGGATTCAACAAGCCAAACCGGCAGTTGCTCCGATTAGAGAACCTCTTGCAAATCAATTCGTTAAAAGTACTCAGCCGACACTACCTGCACCTGAAAAGACTGCCATTGCAAACAGTCAATTTTCCGACCGTGAAGTAAGTCATGCAGGATGGAACTGCGATGCCAGCAAAGGCGATGAAGACTGGAACTGTCAGTTGACTGGCCCCAATCCTGAAAACAAAACTCAACTTGCAAAGGCAGAAGAACCGCTATCTAAATTTAGGCTGTTAAATCCGGCGTTTGATCTGGAAAAGGAACAAACCTTTAAAACGCTAACCTCCCAGTTGCCTTATGATCCCTGGGAAAACTGCAATGCTGTGCGAGGCACAAAAACTAATTTTGTATCGGAGTCTGATAAAAGAGAAACGTCGCCGATGAACGTCGAGTCCAATTATTCAGAGATTTTCGATAATGAAATCGGCAGCTACTACGGTAATGTGCAAATGACTCGTGCCGATCAGCATTCTTCGTCTAATAAGGCTAATTATGATAGTGTCTCAAAAGTACTTGATCTACACGGCAACGTCTATTACAGCGAAGATGCCCTGGCATTGCATAGCGAAACAGCCTCGCTTAATCTCGCAGCTGACCAGTCCAAGCTAAGGAATCTGGAGTTTATTTCTCCGACCACACCATTAAGAGGCACGGCAAGCGCTCTTTATCGTGAAAGTAAAACCTTGTCTCAGTACAAAGATGTCGCCTATACCAGTTGTCGCCCCGGCAATCAGGATTGGATTATTCATGCTTCTGACTTGAAGATGAATAAAACTACCGGTAAAGGCGTTGCCAAAAATACCTGGATGGAGTTTAAGGGCGCCCCGGTATTTTATTCGCCTTATTTATCCTTTCCTATTGATAACAGAAGGCTTTCCGGTTTTCTTGCACCCTCCTTTGGAACTACCAAGTATAGTGGCTTTCGTGTGGCCGCACCTTATTATTGGAATATCGCCCCAAATTATGACGCCACCATTACTCCCAGGGAACTGTCCTCAAGAGGCCCTTTATTGGCAGGTAACTTCCGTTATCTGACCGAGCAATCAACGGGCAAAGTTGGGATGGAATTTATGCCTAATGATAGCGTTCTTAATAAAACGAGATATTCGGGTTCCATAAAAAATACTTCTCAAATTTCTGATCATATCAGTTCAAACATGGATGTAAATTATGTTTCTGATCAAACCTATTTCGCCGAATTGGGCAACGCACTCAGCTTTTCCAATTTCAATTATCTTAGAAGTACAGCCGATATCAGATATGATCGCCCAGGCATTAATCTGAGTACCCGGTTTGAGAACTATCAGTCAATTAATACAACCACACCCAATGCGGCCCTGCCTTATCGAAAACTACCCCAAGTTAACCTTAATCTGAATCATTCTTTTCAGTTTATGCCGCTAACTACTACTATGGAAAACGAGTATATCTATTTCCAACAAGCCAGTCTGGTAAATGGTCAACGTATTAACACCAAGCCCTCAGTCAGCATACCATTACAAACATCCAGCGCTTATTTAACCCCCAAACTTTCTTTGCAACACACCCAGTACGCACTGAATAACTTACAGCCAAGTATAAGCTCAACTGACTCTATTTCCCGAACCTTGCCTATTTTTTCTGCCGATAGCGGCCTAAACTTTGAGCGGGGATTTACTATTGCCAATGCACCCTTTTTACATACTCTGGAACCCCGGTTATTTTATTTATATGTCCCTTATAGCAATCAGCAGAACATTCCTGTATTTGATACCGCGCAATATGACTTTCAATACAACTCCATGTTCAGGGAAAACAGCTTTTCCGGCACAGACCGAATACAGGATGCCAACCAAATAACAACGGCGATAACCTCGCGACTGATTGATGATGAATCCGGCCTGGAAAGACTAAAACTAAGTGTTGGCGAGATTTTTTATTTTCGTGATAGAAATGTCACTTTACAGTATGCAAACCAGGCGCCAGTGGTAGGCAGTTCAGTACAAACCAATAGCGTATCGAACCTGGTGACTGAATTGAGTAGCGAATTGACACGCACTATATCAGTTACATCCGGGTTACAATGGAATCCTGTTATAAATGATATTGAAAGAGGCAAGGCAGGAATTCATTATAGAAATGAGTCTAACGAGATCTTTAATCTCGGCTATCTTTACAGAAAAAACCCCTTGATACCCGACGGCACCAATGATATTACTCAAGGTGATGCATCATTTCGTTATCCGATTTATGACAACTGGTATGCCATGGGGCGATTCCAGTATTCATTATTATATAATCAAACTCAGGACGCTTTTTTCGGCGTCGAGAAAGAAAATTGTTGTTGGCGTTTTCGCATCGCGGCACGGCATTACATCAACAATATTGCCAACACCAACTTCAATGGTGTCACTACCAATCAAAATCTGACCTTGGCAGGTACTGCCCAGAACGGCGTGTTTTTTGAAGTCGAATTAAAAGGCTTGTCTGCTATTGGCGACGATATGGATTACTTCTTGCAACAGGAAATTTATGGTTACCGGAAATCTCAAAAATGATTAATCAGAATACAATGAAAAAAACTATTATTTCTTTACTCACTTGCTGGTTTTTATTGGCTGTTTTTTTAGCCCATGCTGAGGTTCTCGGAAAAATAGTCGCCGTTGTTGAAGATGACGTTATTTTGGAGCAAGAACTCGACAAAGAAATATCGACTATCAGACAAAGAATACAAGGCAGTCAGACACAAATGCCACCAGAATCCGTTTTACGTAAACAGGTACTGGAAAAAATGATCATCGACAGGCTTCAGCGGCAACTGGCGGAAAAAGCCGGCATTACCGTTACTGAAGAGATGCTCAACAATTCGGCAGCTGATATTGCCCAACGCAACAGCATGACGCTCCAGCAATTTAGGGAAGAACTGGAACATCAAGGTATGACCTATAAAAGCTTTTTGGATAATATGCGTAATGAAATTATTATCAACCAATTACGTAGTAGAGAAATAGGTGGCCGTATCAAAGTCACTGACAGGGAGGTTGATCATTATATGGAAACTCAGGGGAAAATTGGTGATGAGGCGATTCAGTATCATTTAGGCCATATACTGATTGCCGTTAAAGAAGCTGCATCAGCAACGCAGATACAACAAGCCCAAAGTAAAGCCGATGACCTGGTCAGACAATTGCGTGCAGGGCAGGATTTTGCACAAACCGCCATGAGTGATTCAGAAGATGATAATGCCCTGAAAGGCGGCGATCTGGGTTGGCGTACCCTAAATGATATACCCACCCTTTTTACTGACAAGGTCAGTACAATGCGTGCCGGTGAAGTTGCTGATCCTATTCGCAGTCCTAGTGGCTTTCATATTATTAAAATGCTGGAACTAAAAGGCATGGGTAATCATACGATTACCAAAACCAAGGTTCGCCATATTTTAATAAAAACCAATGAACTAATCGATGATAATGAAGCTAAAAAACGCTTGCTGGCTTTAAAATCACGTATTGCAGACGGTGACGATTTTGCATCCCTGGCACGCGCCCATTCAGATGACAAAGGCTCAGCGATAAAAGGTGGCTCACTTGATTGGGTAAGCCCCGGCGATCTGGTAAAGCCGTTTGAAGAAGCTATGGGGAAACTCGACAGCAATCAAATCAGTGAGCCTGTTCAAACACAATTTGGCTGGCATTTAATCCAGGTTCTTGACCGAGAAAACAAAGACGATAGCATTGAGCATAAGAAAAACCTGGTCAGAGACGCTATTCGTAAACGGAAAATTGAAGAAGAAACCGAGCTTTGGATGCGCCGGCTTAGGGATGAAGCTTATGTGGAAATTGTGCAATAAACTTTATAGTGAGTAACAATCGCAATTATTGACGTACTTTAAGGTGATATCCAAGCACGTCTGCACCATAACAAAATAGTTACAAAACGTTGTATTGCTCATGATTAAAATAGTAAACAATTTATGATCGACATCTTAAGTAACAATGAGCCGCTGAAAAACCGACTACAACAGATTATTAGTAGCCGGAATCTTAACAGCCAACGTGAGTTTATCAGTACGCTGGCAATTGAACTGGAAGTCGATAGCTTGACTTGCGCTGCTGCATTGGTGCATTTAACTCAAGCTATTGAAAATAAGTTACCGCCAGAATTATCGGAAGATAAAAAAACCGACCATCAATTACCGATAAACAATATAGTACCGGGCATTAAAATGGTGCGTTATCGACTGGATGTAGGAAGTAAGCACCATATAAATCTTGAACAACTTAAAAAAGTATTAATTGAAGAATCAGGCGTCGATAAAAACAACATCCATAATGTTAATATTCAAAGCTTGTATACACTGCTGGAACTGCCCGACGAAATGCCTCCCGATATATTTCAGCATTTAAAATTAGTCGAAATTAATCAACATAAACTGGATATAAGGCGTGTAAAAGCGCGTAACAATAAAAAACGTGGAAATAATCATATGCGCCGAGGTCGAAAACGTGATGTCAAAACCGATAATGAACCCTTGGATAAAGTCAATAACAACAAGAACGTTGATTAATTATTATAGCAATTTTCTATGACGCATATATCATCACCACTACCACTGTTGGGTTGGCGAGAATGGGTAGAGTTACCGGAACTTAATATCCCCCATATCAAGGCTAAAATAGACACCGGAGCGCGGTCATCGGCTTTACATGCGTTTGCTATCGACCCCTATCGAAAAGGTGGACAGCGCTGGGTTATGTTTACCATTCATCCCCAACAAAAAAATGTAGAAGTATCGATTGAATGCCACGCCCCAATTAAAGATCGACGCTTGGTGTCAGATTCCGGTGGCCACAAACAACGCCGTTATGTTATAGAAACTCCGATAATTTTGGGACAATCGGTGATTATCGCAGAAATGACGCTGACTAATCGGGATAGTATGCTATTTAGAATGCTGATAGGACGCACGACCATCAATAATCATTTTATTATTGATCCCAATGCCTCTTACTTACAGGGAAATCCTGATCATCACAAAAACCTGTCCGAAACATCCATCTAATTGCTCAACATCAACTTTTTAAAAAACTAACGCCAGGCATTATCCAATAATAATAAGAGTAAATTACCATGAATCTTGACAACAAATTTACCGCCCTACAACTTGCCATCATCAATAACGAAGCCGCCCTTTATACCTGCGCTTGCCCTGTTCATATCAGTATGCAAATTACCAACTTGCGTAAATTATTCGATTATCAAAAAACGTGCATGGAGTTGCCACCAGAAAACGACGTACAAATGCAGGTTCATCAACGCATTGCCGACGTCACCAAACAGGCCCATCAACTGATGGAGCAATGCCTTGAGGATATTTTGGATTTGGAAGGCTGGGATATGAACAAACTTGAAATGCCTGCCGGTATCCGGACACGCATAAAAAAAATTGATGCGACGTAATGCCATTAAGGTTAAGCCGTTCGGCGCTCGACAAGCCCACCACGAACGGCTAAACTCAAACTGTCGCGCCTTAAGTGGGCCGCGACTTTAAGCATTTATTGTCATCAAGCCGTTGTTGTAGAATAAAGCTTGATACGTAGATATCGCTGATAAAAACCAAAATCCTTATCGCTCGTAAATATCTGGACGCTTAAACGCACTGAAACAGCACAGATCAATAAATCAATGTGCGATCCCTGAATACCCTTTTGGCGGCATTCATTATAAAATCTGGCTGCCATAATATAATCTTCATCCAGAATCGGTGTATTCTCAAAATAGTTCAGCTTGGCTTTTAAAGTCTCAAACTTGTTTAAATCACTATAACCTGACAATACTTCTTGTCGAATAGCCCCAATAATCAACACACGTTGGTCGGCTATTAATGTTTCCAGGCTTTTTACCTGCACCTCAAACTCCGGTTTCTTTGAGCGGAGTGCATGTGACCAAATACAGGTATCAACTAATACTTTCAAGAATCTCGCCCCTGCTTATAATCATAATCATGATCGGGATCAAATTGACCAAATAGAGTAACAATCTCTAATTGCTTGCGGCGATTAATAAATTCTTTTAACGCAGTAACAACCGTATCTTCCTTGGTTTTAAAGTGTCCCACGATTAGCGCTTCATTAATTAAATCATCATCAATGGCAAGATTGGTAGTCATGGCAAGTATCCTTTTATAAGTTATACGTTAAAGTTTTCAATTGCTCCAGTAAGAAGTTATGCAGCTTTTGCATTAACTTCTTAGCGAGGCATTTGATCAATATGGATGGAACCATGTGAATTACCCCGACCTAAAGGACGGGGCTTCCAGCTTCACAGGGATAATACTCGGCACAAGGCGTGAGTCACCCCGCTTCAAACGTTTGGTACCACTGTTATTCAAAAAGTTTGCGTTAGGATATGTATCGCTGTTTAGTTAATACATGGTAAAACATAAGTAGGCTACTTGTTAAGTAAATTAATGGTCAAAGGAGAAGCTGGGGTTGCGGATAACCAAATCCAGTGTTCTGGGTATGCTACATAGCCTTTTCTTATCGGGTTTTCATGAATGTAGTTGAGCTTTTGTCGGTAGAATGCCGGGTTTTCAATCTTTTTTGGGGCGTTCGTTTCCATCCAGAAGCGATATTTACCTTCCTCGTCTACAAACAATCTTAAAACCGTAGGTTCTGTGATTTCGAGGTTGCTTTTAAATTTTACCGAAGGTAAAGCATTTAAAATCGCGCAAGAAACCCGCCGTATCTGGTGAGGTGACGATAAGGTGAATGTGGTTCAGCATGAAAACATAACCATTCAATTCCAGCCCTTTATGCTCTTGGCAATAACGCAATGAATCAGCCAGGATTTGCCAGCGGTTGTGACGGTCAAACAAGTAATACCAACGCTGGATGGTCAGTGTTACGTAATAAGTTCCAGCATTCAGATCAGCGGCTACACGGCGTGATGGCATGGCATTGGCTTCCTTTAATTATTTATAACTACTCAGCCCCAATTCTAATTGCTGGATGGGATATTTATCCTGTCTGTAACGTTTGTTGTTATCGGTATGACAAATACGACCAACTACTACAATCCAAACGTTTGAAACGGGGTACATACCCCGTCTCGCTCAGTATTTTGGATTTGGAAGGCTGGGATAAGAAAAAACTTGAAATGCCTGCCGGTATCCGGACACGCATAAAAATTGATGCAACCTGATATCGCCTTAACGCAATTGATCCCACGTACCGCCATACAATGTCGCTAACCGACCTACGCGACTTGCATATTTTTGTCCACGAAAAACACGAAAGACACGAAATAAAAGCAATACATAGGATGGATTGATGAAGAAAGCCCATCATTTACGAGTAACCCCCCCTCATTTCTTAATAAATACTATCAAAATAATTTCCTATCAATTATAAACGTTAATTATGGTAATATAATATAAAAGTATAAAATAAGGTAAGCAATAGATACCTATTTTTAGATTTTACAAATAATTACTAAATGCTTTTTTAGGTATCTACTTTATGTTATGGAACAAAACTGCTTAGGACATGGAACATAAAGATAAATATCCTTAGAAGTACATGCGTGACTTATTATTTGACATCACGCTATTTGCCCTGATGCTGGCCATAATTATGCGAAGCTATTTTATAAGTCCAGTAGGTCGGGTTAGCTATAGCGTAACCCGACATTTTACGCGAATGTGTCGGGTTACGGCTATCGCCTAACCCGACCTACATGACTAATATTTCTCTCAAACTAGCAGCTTCGATATTTCTCGACACCATTCAATTGCATCGGGGCTACTGCTGGTTTTTATCACCTTATTTTTTTAATCTTGATTATATCGAAAGGATTTTGTAAATATGAAACATCCAAATAATATTTTATTGCCTTTTTTTGCTTATGGCATCTTCAAACCGGGACAGTTATGTTATTCACGAATAAGCAATTTTGTCGAGAGTTATACTAAAGATACGGTATCAGGTATCCTAAAAGAAAGAGATGGAATTCCTCTTCTTGTCTTGGGCGACAATTACGACATAAAGGGGTATTTGATTCATTTTTTCGCTGGAAAAGAAGGCAATGCATATGATCAAATAATAGGCATTGAGCCTGATGAGGTGTATTGCTGGAGTACGGTTAAGGTTAATGATTGTGAGGTAAATGTACTTATTGGAAGAAAAGAACAAAAAGGAAGTACAGATCTTGAACATTTCGACGAATGGGATGGGAAGTCTGACCCCTATTTTAATCAAGGATTAGAAGAAGTAGAGGCCATTTTAAACGCAAATTTTAATTCCGAAGATCAATATAAGACTCTATTTCGATTACAAATGGCTTATATGTTACTTTGGTCTGCCATAGAGCGATATGCAGGACTGAAATATCACCTTGGCACCAAGGCTTGTAAAAAGGTGTTTAAAATTGCAAGTGAAGAACGCTTTAAGGATACCCTAAAGGAGATTGTTCAGAACAAGAGAGAGGTTTTCAACACAACGGATTTAGAAAAGTACACGCTTGATCCAAACGATCCGGAAAAATCAATAAAATATTACTACCAAGTTCGGTCAAATGTAATTCATCGAGGAAAGTCGGTAAATGCTGATTTTACAACTATAAAATCTTCATTGACAGAACTACTCTTTATATTCAAAGAGCTTTTAAAAGAATCATTTCGAGAATAAAGCTAAGTTAAGCACCTGCTTTTTATTCACCATATTTTAAGCTGGACTGGATTTGCAATTCATCCCCTAGTATTTAAAGTTACTCATTAAATTACTAAACCCTATTATGCTTCGGATTTATAATCCATATCATACATGCTACTAAAATAGAGGAAAATATAAACCTTCTTTCTCTATTACACTTTCATTACATTTTACTTAATTGAAGCTACTTGCCTAAGTTTAAAACAATTAAAGCCAGATAATACTGGCTTTTTCTTCTTCAAAAATCCTGAGTCGTAAAATATGAAAAAATTATGTGGAATTTTTATTCTGATAGCTATGATTGCTTCCGGTTGCGCCACCTCCGGTAAACTTAATGTTCAGGAAACCCAAAATATTAAAAAAATAGTTTACATTTCAGATCGAAATTCTGAAAGAGAACAACAATATATTGGTTCTGTTGCGAAACTCATGGAAAAATACAATTATCAAATTGTACAAAATAGAGGGAACGGAGAGCTGTTTTTAGATTTCGTAATTGAAGGTGGAGCGATTGTTACGGTTAGGCTTACCTTGCTTAAAGGTAGTGATGAGTTGATAAGTGCTGAGTCAACCAATTATGGATGGGGAACTGTTATCGCCCGACCTATTGCTATTGCAAGCCGTGTCGAAGCTGCATTGGAAATATTTGAAGAAAAACTGAAAGAAATTGATGGTAGATGATTGAAGTAATATGTTTAGTTTTTGGCAAATAATTAAGACCGGATAATATTGGCTTTTTTGCATGATGACTGGCAGAAGACAGGTAGGGTGGGAAAACAATAAACCTATTTCCCCACCCTGATAACTTACGGCACTAATTTTTCAATCGTATTGGAAAAATTGTATAAGCCGATTCTATTGGCTTCGGAGCTGGTGGCGGCGGCTTTAAAGGCATATTTAGTTTCGGCTTTTAGGTTGGTCAACAGGCCTTTGGATTTTGAGAACAGCTTGCTGTTCCAATGTTCGTTATCGGCAGGTGCCGGCAACTCCGAATACAAAACAATATAACCGGAAGCCCGGTCAACAACGCCGATTTCTATGGTGACCTCGCCGGAATTATTGCCCAACAAGACATTAAATGACGGCGGTGCATCCAAAATGCCGACCGGTTCGGGAATTTTTGAAATGATAAAACCGCTACTATCCAGTTTAATCAGGTCACTTTGAGCAATCAGGTTGACATAATTGCCCAGACTCCCCAGCAAGTCTTCCAGATTTAACCGATAGGCATTTTTGGTGGCGGTATCTTGCTTGGTACCATCAAGGCATTTTACCAGGGCGTCGGCATAGACCGTTATGGCCGTCTGAATAGTCGCCAGATTTGGCTCTGGGTTTGGAAAGTAAGCGTTGTTGGTCATTTTATTAACAATTAACTGCGCGGCACTGGGCAGATCATTATCTTTAAGCTTGGAAAAACTGATACGAGCTTTTTGCGTTTTCATAAATTCCCCTGGGTTATCTGAATAACCGGTTCTGGTAGCTTACAAATTGGTTTTTTATCTAACATACTGAAGTCAGGCGCATTGCCTTTAACGTGCATTATAATTGATTATTTGGCGAAGCAAAGCAAATTATCAGTTAAGCGCGTGCGAGGGAGATAAAGCACTTAAAACCGGCTTAACGCATTAAAACCCAAGACTTTCTTGCTCTGCAAGGGAGCCTTACTTATCGGCAATACGGGGTTTCTTGAGTGCTGTGGGATGGGGTTATACTGCTCTGCTGGTGTTCTTAATAATCTGAAAGTTTTTCTTATCTGCCTCAGAGTTTTTCTTGATGATCTCAACGGTTTTCTTATCTGCCTCAGAGTTTTTCTTAATAATCTCAACGGTTTTCTTGTCTGCTCCAGAGCATTGCTTAATCATCCCGGAGCTTTTCTTGTCTGTTCCAGAGCATTTCCGGTCGGAAATATAACCAAAACAACTTGCCCAGCGCCATTGCAATACTGCCCAAGCACATTGCAGTCATGTAGGGTCAACATCAAAATATCGAAGATTTACTCAATAATGTCGGGCATGAAAAGATACGCCCGTCCT
The DNA here is from genome assembly GCF_022788635.1 of Methylobacter sp. S3L5C. NCBI lineage: Bacteria > Pseudomonadati > Pseudomonadota > Gammaproteobacteria > Methylococcales > Methylococcaceae > Methylobacter > Methylobacter sp. S3L5C. The sequence goes on from NZ_CP076024.1 coordinate 4,344,197, forward strand.
AGATAGCTTTTAACTTCCAGAATCAAGATATAGAATCGGCAAATGTTATCAGGGATTTATTTTTAAAATCTCCCCTACCCCCCTCTTTTCAAAGAGGGGTACTGAGAAATTATCCTCTACGAGCTGATTTTCTCTTTTAAGACTAATTTGCTAAGGGCAGGAAGGACAATAAAGGTACAAATCATAATCCAGAAAATACCCATGGTAATTATCAAGCCCATGGTGGCAATACCCTGATGGGGTGAAAAAGCCAGGCCAACAAAACTGGAAGCGGTAGTTAATGCGCCATAAAACATGGCTCTGGCCGTACTGGATTGATAGATGTTCTGCGCTTCAGACAGTGAATGATGCAGCTTTTCAACCATGTGGATGCCGTTATCAACACCGAGTCCCAGCAATAACGGCAAGGCGATAATGTTGGCATAATTAATCGGCGTATTGGTAAGCACGGTACTGGCCATCGTGAATAATCCCGCCAGAATTAATGGCGTCATTACCAACAAGGTATCGGTAACGTTACGTCGTATGGCATACAACAGCAGCGCAATCGTTATTAAGGCAATCGTAATCGCTTTTTTAAAGGCATCAACCACTTCTTTCATCGACTCCCAGTAAATAACCGGTAAATCAGTTGTTTCAGGGGCTACCAGTTGTACGTCGGTAATGAAATGCTCCAGATTATCCAGATCATTCAAATCTTTTTTAGGGAAGATCTGAATACGGTATAAACCTTCCTTGCTTAACCATCTTTCTTTGATATCAGCAGGCAAAGCGTCCAGCGTAATCTCCCGTGCATTTAAACCGGTTAACAACTCATTCATCGCACCGGGCAAGGTACCCAGTAACGTTGTTTGTATTTTTTCGATAAACAGGCGTCGCCCCGGTTCCTGCCGGGTATCAAGCTCAAGCAATATATCCTGTAACTCTGCTTTGAAAGCTTGTAACGCCGCTATTTCATGGGCGTCAGTTTTGGCAGGCAAAATATTATCGATGGTTTTTAACAGCCGGTTAATGGCCGGAATTGGATTGTTATCCGGTTTTAGCGGCGGAAAACCTTGTGATTGCGATCCCAGCATCAAGGCCATATCATCAATCATCGCCAGCTTTTCTTCCTGCCCAGAAGGTACAAAATCAAACAGACTAACGGTTTTATCAACCGATCCTAATGCGCCAAGTTTTTGCTCTATAGCCTTGGCTTTTTGTTCATCAGTGGCCAAAACCGTCAAGGTCATCGGAGTCGTATCCGGATCTTTATTCAAATTTTGAAAAGCGATCACTGATTCAGTATTTGGATCACGCAGATTAATGGGATTAAAATCAGTTTTAACCTTAAATACCAGTACTACCGATATAACAGCAATAAGACCGGTTACTATGGCAATGGGCTTGGCGTAATGCAACGTAAAAGTCGCCAGTTTTTCTGCCAATGTTGTCAAAAAAGGGTGAGTGGTTTGAGGCTCTGACTTTACTGACACCGGAATAAATTTTAACAGCGCAGGCAACACCGTCAAGGTGATTAAAAGACAGATAAACAAACTGGTTCCAGCCAGTAAACCCAGTTCGGACACGCCTTTATAATCAGTCGGCACAAAAGCATAAAGTCCGATGGAAGTCGTACCGGCACATAATAATAAAGAGGGACCGGTGGATACTAACGTACTGCGAATCGCTTTTTCTTTTTGAACATGAAGCAGCAGATTATCCCTATAGCGCAAACAAAAATGAATCGCATATTCAACGCCCAAACCAATATTGGATACGGCAAAAGCAACTGAAATCAAATTCAATTCCTTTACCGAAAAGGCCGCAAAAGCACCACAAAAAACCATCCCTAAAGCCAGAGTAAACAGCGTGGCAATGGTAAACAAAATGGAACGGTAAGCAACCAGTAAAATAAACAAAACCAATATGACCGAGAAAATACAGGCATTAAAAGTACCGCTACTCATCCCCACAATTTCATCGTCTTCAAGACCTACTTCTCCGGTTATCCAAACCTTAACGGCAGGCAATCCGGGTTGTTGGATTTCAGTAATGGCTTTGCGTATCGCGTTAATTGCATTTTCGGCCGGACGAATTTGTGTGTAATCGAGCCTGGGCGCAACATTAATAAAGCCTTTATCAGAGCCCTGCCCGCTTAATTTTTTCTCGGCAATCAAGGATTCCCAAGACAGCAGATTATTTTCACCATTCATGCTTTTATGCAAAGCCAGTGAAACCTTATCAATCAGCGGCGGCAAATCAAGGGGTAATTCCTGATTTTTATTGGCAGAATTTAAGGCATCATCAAAAATTGAAAAAAAGCCGGTCAGATTTGGCTCTTGAGCAATTCGACCTATAAATGCTTGAGCTTGAGACAAATTAGTTGATAACGCCTGTAAATCATCTACGTTGAGATAAAGCAAGCCGTTCTGATGAAAAAAACTATTTTCAGTGGGTATGTATACGGATTCAAAATTGGCTTTATCAGCCCTTAATAAGCGTCCCAGTCTTATAGTCGCGGATTTGGTTAACTCAGGCGTATCCGATTCAACAACCAACAACGCCTTATGCACATCTTGTGAAAAGGCTTTTTCATACTTACGAAGATTTTGCTGAAATGGCGCATCAGGCGCAATCATGTCGGTATTATCGGTATTGATACTTAAATTATTGACGGTATATTGCCAGGCAAAAACAGTAAGCAAGCCAATAATTAGCAGTACAACCAAAGGGTGGCGAAGCGTCCAACTTCCCCAGTAAGAAAGTAAACTGCGACTGTATGTTTTAAGCGACATTATTTTGATCCGGTTCTTCAAGTATTAATGAATGGTAAGCGTGTTCAAAGTGTTCAGGGCATCACTTCGAGATTCGATAAGTTCCTTATCCTGCTGCTGAATGAAAAGCGCAGGAATTTTTGCTGCATTAGCAGCCTGCATACCCTCTTTTTGGCCCAGACAAAGCAAAGCCGTAGACCAGGCATCGGCAATAGTCGGGTCTTCATAAATGACAGTAACGGCAACCAGATCATGTAAAACCGGACGTCCGATACGGGCATCAAGAATATGACCATAGCGCTGTCCGTGATCATCAAAATAATGTCGATAAGTTCCTGAGGTCATCACTGCCATGGGTAAATCTTTAGGCATGGTCATAACTTTTTGCATAACCTGCTCCCCTGGTAAAGGCCTTTCCACGGCAATACGCCAGGCTTGTCCATCCGGCTTGTGTCCTTGTGTTTTTAACTCACCACCAATCTCGACCAAATAGTTGGTGATGCCTTTTTGTTCAAAAACCTTGCTGATACTTTGCACACTATAGCCTTGTGCTATAGACGACAAATCCACTTTTAAATTTGCTTGTTTTTTACGTAAATGAGAGTCGTCCACCACTTCCAGCTTTTCCATGCCAATTTGGTCCAGTGTTTTGCGGATGGCAGGCGCATCAGGAATAGTCAGTTTATCGCCTCGAAACCCCCATAACTCAAATAAGGGTTTGATTGATAAATCATAGCATCCCTGACTGGCCTTACTAACAATCTGTGCTACTCTAACCAAGGAGACAATAACGTTGCCAACCTCTTGGCTATTCGTGTTTTCGGCACTATTAAAGGTCTCTATAACTGAATCGGGGCGATAATTGGACAGTGTTTTGTCAATAATATCGAGCTCGTTTTTAACACTGACTTCAATATCTTTGCTATCTACCGGTAACTCCGACCAATAGCTGATATGATAAGTCGTCCCCTGAGCCGGTCCCTCAAACTTTTCAACGACCGGATCAGTGCAACCTGTCAGTATGACAAAGCATAATATCAAGCCATAATACCGGGACACACTGGAGGGGTTCATTTTAAAACCTTGCGGATTCATTGCCCATTGCTGTTGTTTATTTATCATCACAAAATTTTTACCTGATTATTGCGGCGCAGTTTTTCTATTGTTAAATATTGCATTAGCCACTGTAGTTTATTTTAATCTGACGTCTTCCCCGATTTTTAGGGATAACATAATAGGTGTGGTCATTTATTGCCGGGTGTGAAAATTTTCTGGCACCCAAGCAATAGCACTTTACCCTGTTCAGGGCCCAACTGACCATTTTAAAAAACAGACAAATTGCAACATTATAAGCTCAAATGCACATTAATTTATTTTAAAATGAGCGTGTCATCTATTAAGAAGCAACTATTTGTACTTTATTACTTACAGGCTGATTGATTTTTTGGCTTGTCACATTCTCTTTTAGGCTACAGCCATGAATGATTTATTAGGCAATAAACCGATCCGGCATCTTATTCCAGGCATTCTTTTGGCAGGCTTATTGGTACTGGGATTTATGGTGTTGCAAGAGTTTTTGCTCACACTTGTTTGGGCAATTATTATCGTTTATGTCATGTGGCCGCCTTATCAGTGGTTAAAGCATAAGCTTAAAAACCGGGCCAGCCTTAGTGCAGGAGTCATGACGGCAATTATTGCCACGGTGATTGCTCTGACCATCTACTGGCTGGCAGCCATGTTACAGGATGAGACCAAAATAGCCTATCAAAGCCTGATGGGCAATTTTAACCACCAACCCTATCTGCTTCCTGACTTTATAGTCCGGATACCCTGGCTGGGCAATTATTTACAGGAATGGCTGGATAAATTAACCAATGACCGACTGGAGGTTGCCACGCAACTGGCTGATTGGGCAAAGCAAGGGCTAGGGGGCTTTGCAAAATTCCTTGGCAGTATCGGCCACAACGTTATGAAATTGGGCGTTATTCTCGTCACCGTATTTTTTTGTTTTCGTGACGGCAAGGATATGCTTAAACAATTACAGACAGGGGTGGTTCATTTTCTGGGGAAATATCAGCACATCTACTTACAGGCTGCAGGCAGCACTGTCCGTGCGGTAGTTTATGGCTTGGTCCTTGCCGCACTCGCTCAAGGTACGCTGGCCGGATTGGGCTACGCCATTGCCGGCGTCAAAGCACCGTTACTGTTTGGCGCCATCACCGCGTTGTTGGCCATGATTCCTATGGGAGCAACGCTGGTATGGTTTCCTACCGGCATCACCCTGATTTTTATGGATCAGTTTTGGCCCGGCGTAGGTCTGTTACTTTGGGGGTTTTTAGTCGTCAGTACCGTCGATAATGTGATTCGTCCACTGGTCATCAGTGGCGCCAGCCGGGTACCTTTTCTCGTCGTGTTATTTGGTGTACTTGGCGGGCTTACCACCTTCGGTGCCATAGGCCTTTTTCTCGGACCGGTTATTCTGGCGGTGTTGCTGTCAGTATGGCAGGCATGGCTAAAACTTCAGCAAGAAGAATTGCCCCCAGAGTTGGAAAGCCATCCTGCCTGGTATATTTTATCGGTAAAAGAAGTACTCCATAAACTGACTTCCGATCTGGCCACCGGCTTGACAAAAGTAGCTGCCACAGAACGCTTGCAGGATTACGGACCCAACCAACTTACCGAAAAACCGCCCCGCTCTCTCTGGGTTTTATTATTATCCCAATTTAAAAGTTTTCTTATTCTGGCGTTGATTGCAGCGGCAATTATCGCGGCGATTATTGGGGATTTAAAAGACGGCATCGTTATTTTAGTGGTCGTTATCATTAACGCCTTATTAGGGTTTTATCAGGAATTTCAGGCGGAAAAATCATTAAGTGCGCTAAAAAAGATGCTGGCATTCAAAGCCAAGATACGCCGGGACGGGCGTACTCTGGAAATATCAGCCGACTTGCTTGTGCCTGGCGATATTGTCATTCTCGAAGCCGGCAGCAAAATACCGGCAGACGGTCGTGTTCTTACCGCTCATTCGCTGGAAGTCGATGAGTCGTCGCTGACCGGCGAATCAATTCCTGTTGCCAAACAAAATCATATTCTTGCCAATACTGCTACCCCTCTAGCCGAACGTAACAACATGCTCTATATGAACAACACCGTTACCCGGGGGCGCGCAGAAATGGTGGTAACTGCCACCGGTATGAATACCGAGATCGGCAAGCTTGCAAACCTGTTAACACAAACGGAAGATGGAGCCACACCACTGCAAATCCAGCTCGATAGCTTGGGTAAACGCTTGGTAGTGTTTGCGCTAGTCATCATTGTTATTTTATTTGCCAGCGCGCTATGGCGGGGAGAGCCGTTGATTCAAACGGCGTTTACTGCTATCGCACTCGCTGTAGCGGCCATACCCGAAGGCTTGCCTGCGGTAGTTACCGTTACTTTGGCACTGGGTATGCATCGGATGGCTGGCCAGCGCGCCATTGTCAAGCGCTTGGCTGCGGTAGAAACACTGGGCTGCACTACCGTTATCTGTACTGACAAAACGGGGACGTTAACGGTTAATCAAATGACTGCCCGGTCACTGTTTTATAACAATCAAAGCTATAAAGTTAGTGGAGAAGGTTACAGTCTTACGGGAGAAATTCTACCCCGTCATTCACCCGAAAACATGTCCAATTTATTGCTGCCTCTGGCGCTTTGCAACAACAGCCAGTTACAAGGCAACCAGGTAATCGGTGATCCTATGGAAGGCGCATTACTGGTACTTGCCGCTAAAGGTGGTATTAATAAGGAACAACTCAACAACCAACTGCCCCGGATTGCCGAAATTCCGTTTGATGCCGAACATAAATTTATGGCAACATTTCATCGTGATGGCGATCATATCAAAATATTTATTAAGGGTGCGCCTGAAGTTATCGTAAAACTATGTCAGTCGGTAATTTCGATTGTTGAAGAAGATCAAAAACCAACACCGTTTCAACACAATAAAATATTGAAACAAAATGACATCATGGCCGGCAGCGGCTTACGTGTACTGGGAGTCGCCGTTCGTTCGTTGCCCGCTGATACGGTTGATCTGAATACTGATCTGTTTCAATATATCAAGGAACTTGGCTTTGTCGCACTGGTGGGGCTGATGGATCCGCCCAGAGCTGAAGCACGCGAAGCAATCAAACTCTGCCAACAAGCAGGTATTGCCGTCAAGATGATTACCGGCGACCAGAAAGTGACCGCCTTGGCCATTGCCCAGGAACTGGGGCTGAAAGGTGAAGTGATTGAAGGTACAGACTTAACCAAGATGGATGATGATACTTTGGCTTTGTGTATTAATGCCATTGGTGTTTTTGCCCGCACCGCGCCAGAACAAAAAGTACGGATCATACAAGCGTTAAAAGCCGATGGTCACGTCGTCGCCATGACCGGTGACGGTGTCAATGATGCACCTGCCTTAAAAAATGCCGACATTGGCATCGCCATGGGAATTACCGGTACTGATGTCGCCAGGGAAGCGGCAACGATGATACTGACGGATGATAATTTTGCCACCATAGTCAAGGCGATCAAGGAAGGGCGAGGAATTTACGATAATATGGTTAAATTTGTCCGTTTCCAACTATCCACCAATATCGGCGCTATCCTGACGGTCGCTATTGCCCCGCTACTGGGAATGCCTATCCCGTTTACTGCCGTACAATTGCTGTGGATCAACATTATCATGGATGGCCCACCCGCCATGTCACTGGGCGTTGATCCGGCCCGAACAGCCAGCATGAACGAAGCGCCCCGTGACCCGGATGCCCGTATACTTTCCTTACGCCGCTTTGGTAATCTTTTTGGCTTCGGGTTAACAATGGCCCTGGGCACCCTTGGTGTTTTATATTATGGCTTACAAACCGGAAAAGCTGACCATGCCACAACAATCGCTTTTACTACCTTTGTGCTCTTCCAGATATTTAATGTTTTTAATGCCCGAGCTGAAAAATACACAACCTTTAACCGTAATTTCTTTGCTAATAGAATGCTCTGGCTAGCCATTGCCTCTGTGATCCTGTTGCAAATTCTGGTGATTCATTGGCCACCAGCACAAGCTCTATTCCATACCACGCCATTGACACAACTGGATTGGTTGATTGCGACCGGGGTTGCCTCATCCGTACTTATTATTGAGGAGTTACGCAAGCTGTTAAGACAATTATTATTTCAAAAACAAGCATTAATTTAAAAAACTTATCTATACCTAAAATATAAAATAATGAATAATCTGTTATTGATCATTGTCGCTTTGTTGCTGGTTGCACTCAATGCCTTTTTTGTAGCAGCTGAATTTAGTCTTGTTAAATTACGACAGACACGGATTCGCCAGATCGCCGATACACGCGGTTGGAGCGGTCGCATTTTGGCGACAGTCCACTTAAAACTGGATGCTTATTTGTCAGCCTGCCAGCTCGGCATTACACTCGCGTCTCTAGGCTTGGGCTGGATCGGTGAACCTGCTTTTGCAAGCCTCTTGGAACCTGCTCTTGGCAAACTGGGAGTCACATCGCCGGAACTGATACATGCCATCTCATTTACTTGCGCATTTTCCATCATCTCGTTTCTGCATATCGTTGTTGGTGAACTTGCACCAAAATCAATCGCCATTCGAAATCCTGAACAAATCGGGCTATGGAGCGCAGTACCACTCTATTGTTTTTATTGGCTAATGTATCCAGCTATCTGGTTGCTAAGTTCCAGTTCCAATTTAGTACTACGCCTGTTTGGTTTAGGTAATGTCCATAGCCACGATGCACATTATTCAGCTGACGAACTTAAACTTATTTTGCGTGGCAACGGCCAGGATGATCGATTTACCCGTGACGAATGGAATATTCTGGCAAAAACACTTGATTTTAGTGCCCTGGAAGTCTCTGACCTGATGCGCCCAATTAACGAAATTATTGCTCTGTACCGATCCAAATCTTTGCAGGCAAACCTGAATACTATCTATGACAATCGCTACAGTCGTTATCCTTATTTTGATACTAACGGTATTGATGTACTGGGTGTCATTCATTTAAAAGATTTATTTTTTGCCAAGCAAAATAATCAAAAAATTGAAGACTTGCATCAATACCTGAGACCGATTCAATATATCTCTCATGACACACCGGCTCTGGAATTATTTCGTTACTTTAGAATGGGCGCGGCACATTTTGCCGTCATCGGACAAAAAGGACAAAAACCCCAAGGCTTTATAACGCTGGATAATTTGTTAAGTGCCATGGTCGGCGAGATACGTGACGAGTTTCGTCAAAACAATAATGACTGGAATCGGCTTGAGGATGGCACCCTTATCGTCAAAGGTAGTTTACCGATATTCTCGCTGGAACGGATTTTGGGAATCGATATTGAAAATGAAGAACTTGAGCTGGAAGATGAAGTGTCAATCGGTGGTCTCATTATGTCAAGACTTCAGGATATTCCGGTAGAAGGTCAGAAAATTGAATTCAATCAATTTGATATTGTAGTACAAAAAATGAACGGACCAAAAACGCTTTTTGTGCATATCTACCCTAATAAAACCGAGGATTTTTAGACGTGACGGCTAACTGGAACAGCATCATCCAATTTAGGGCAGACATCATAATCTGCCTCTGCAATCAATTTTATGACCGATATTTTCCGGAAGCAGTTAACAGTAAATCGTACTATAAAAAATGACGGCATGCAGTATCAGCGACAATCAGCGCAGGCTTTTACAGACTATTTATTGACAGACCATATCACAATGATAGCGCTTAAAAACATGAAGATAACAACCTTACAAACTTAAAAATGATAGAATACGCAACCTAATTAGCAGTATATGCAGTATATGTAGAGAGCATCAAGCTTTCTATCGCTATACGCCCTATATCAATGAGCATAAGATGTTACAGAGAGCTCTTTAGGGTAAAAAACAGCTGGGTACTTTTGACAGAGCCATTGCTGAACATCTGCACATTGTTTGCACATTTGCTTCAAATTGCTTGCACTTTTCATCGTTAAAGTAAGTATCAAAACAGGGCATCACTACCCTGCACCACACCATAACTAATGAGAAATCAAACGTCACCAAAAAAATCATAGTCCACGATGAAGCCGTGAAGATAGTTGCATAAACATGTCACTCATCAAATACCAATGAGGCTACCTGAACAAAGATGAAAGCGCCTTATTGACGAACGCAGATTAGTTAAAAATATCGTCATAACAACCAAACCTACAGCAACCAAAAGACCGGATTCAATATTTTGCACAACCCTATTTATAACGGCATGATTTTAGTCTGTATAGCTTAAATAAACCGCATTTTTAAGATAATACAATTCCAACCTATTTAATAAAGCGTGAAACTGGACTACTGATGATACCGGCAGAAAACAAAGAAACAACGACAGGAAAATTTCACTGGAAAACAGCGACAGCAGTAATCTTGCTGATCGCCATAGCGGCTTATCTTTTTAGTCATGCCGGTACTCAACCGGGCAATAATGACAAAAAATCAGGCAAATTTGCTGATCCGGTTGTCGCAGTCGCTGCGGTAAAAGCCACTCAAGGCGATTTTCCTGTTTATCTGAACGGCTTGGGAACCATTACGGCGCTACGCACAGTCACGATAAGGTCGCGTGTTGATGGCGAACTTATTCGTGTTACTTTCAAGGAAGGCCAAATAGTAAAAGAGGGTGATCTCCTGGCTGAAATCGACCCGCGCGCTTTTCAGGTACAACTTATGCAAGTCGAAGGCCAGTTGCAACGCGATGAAGCCCTGTTAAATAATGCCCGGATTGATCTTGTTCGCTACAAAACCCTGTTGGAGCAAGATTCCATCGCCGCGCAACAATCGGTCACCCAGGAATCAGTGGTCAAACAATACCAGGGCACGGTAGCAATAGACCGTGGACTGCTCGCAGATGCCAAGCTTCAATTAAGCTACACAAAAATCACCGCACCCATAAGCGGACGTCTGGGCTTACGTTTGGTAGATCAGGGCAATATGGTTAAGGCTTCCGACACCAACGGACTCGCTGTCATCACACAAATTCATCCTATTGCCGTTGTCTTTACCTTACCGGAAGATAACTTGCCGTCCGTCATGAAACAATTTCACTCCAATAACAATAGCTTGGCTATTGAAGCCTATGACCGTAAAGGCCAGATAAAGCTTGGGCAAGGACAGCTTTTCGCCGTAGACAACCAAATTGACATAAATACAGGAACCGTAAAGCTTAAAGGTCAGTTTACCAATGAAGACAATGCTTTTTTTTCAAACCAGTTTGTTAATATCAAAATGGATATGGGTACGTTGCACTCGGTAACCATCATACCGACTGCGGCTATTCAACGGGGAGTGATGGGAACCTTCGCTTATGTCGTTAAAGCTGATCAAACCGTCAGTATTAAACCATTAAAGCTGGGGCCTATAGAGGGTGAAAAAGTTGCCGTACTTGAAGGACTTCAAGCTGATGAACTGGTCGTTGTCGATGGTGCCGATAAACTACGTGAAAATATGCTGATTAAACTGATCACTCCTGAAGCAACTGCGGCTGTTGACCAAGAGCCGCTCCTCCCCGATAAAAAAGACCATCGCAACAAAAATCGAAAAAGCGGTAATGACGAGTGATTACTCTTCCCGTTAAAACTGCCTTACACCTCGACCAGGCTACCCAATAATGAATCCTTCACGCACTTTCATCCTGCGTCCGGTCGCCACTTCGTTAATAATGCTCGCACTGCTACTGGTCGGAATAGTTGCTTACCGTGAACTGCCTATTTCAGCCCTGCCTCAGGTCGACTATCCGACGATTCAGGTCGCCACCTTATATCCGGGCGCGAGTCAGGAAGTAATGACATCGTTAATTACCGGGCCTTTGGAGCGCCAACTTGGCCAGTTACCCGGCTTAAACCAGATGTCTTCTTCAAGCTCGGGTGGCGCCTCTGTTATCACCCTTCAGTTCAACCTGAATTTAAGTCTTGATATTGCAGAACAAGAAGTACAGGCAGCCATCAACGCCGCCAATAATTACTTGCCTGCTGATCTGCCGATGCCGCCGATCTACAGTAAAATAAATCCCGCTGACGCACCGATACTGACACTGGCAGTCAGTTCAAAAACACTGCCTTTACCCAAAGTAGAAGATCTGGTGGACACCCGTCTGGCGCAAAAACTATCGCAGTTATCAGGGGTCGGACTGGTCACTATCAGTGGTGGCCAAAGACCGGCTGTTCGCATCCAGGCAAATCCTGCTGCAATGGTAGCTTACGGAATAAGTCTCGAAGATCTGCGGTTGGCAATAGCCAACGCCAACGTTAATCAACCCAAAGGCATGTTCGATGGGCCGACCCGATCAGCTATTATTGATGCCAATGATCAACTTCAATCAGCCGCAGAATATCGGTCTCTTATTATTGCTTACCGTAATGGCAGGCCGGTGCGCTTGGCAGATATCGCCGATGCCAGTGACGATGCGGAAAACGTAAGACTCGCTGCCTGGGCAAACGGCAGTTCGGCAGTTATTGTCAATATTCAACGTCAACCCGGCACCAATGTTATTGCTGTTGTCGACCGCATTAAGCAATTGCTGCCTAAATTACAAGAAGCACTACCAAACAGCCTTGATGTTACGCTATTAACTGATCGCACAACCACGATTCGTGCCTCGGTTGAAGACGTACAAATGGAACTACTCATTGCGCTGGCACTTGTGGTGCTGGTTATTTACCTGTTTCTGCGTAATGCTTCTGCGACCGCCATCCCGGGTATTGTCGTACCACTGTCGTTAATCGGCACTTTTGCATTTATGTATCTGGCTGACTTTAGCATCAACAACCTGACCCTTATGGCATTGACCATTGCTGCCGGTTTCGTGGTTGACGATGCCATTGTTGTTATCGAAAATATTACCCGCTACATTGAAAAAGGCGAATCACCTTTAAATGCCGCACTCAAAGGTTCTGAACAAATTGCCTTTACTATTATCTCGCTGACTTTTTCACTGATTGCCGTACTGATACCGTTATTATTCATGGGCGATATAGTCGGACGTCTGTTTCGCGAATTTGCCATCACTCTCGCCGTAGCCATCCTGCTCTCCGCTTTTATTTCCTTGACCCTCACGCCGATGATGTGTGCGAAAATGCTGCATCCTCTCTCTGAAGAACCTAAAGGCTGGTTTTATCTTGCCAGTGGACGATTTTTCGATAGAACGACGGCAGGCTACGCCAGAATGCTCGACCGGGTTCTGGAGCATCAGGTGGCAACGCTAATTATAGCCGTTACCACTCTGGCACTTACCGTGCTGCTGTACATTGTGGTACCTAAAGGTTTCTTTCCTATCCAGGATACCGGGGTTATTCAGGGTATCTCGGAAGCACCTCAATCCATTTCATTTTCAGCCATGGCTGAACACCAACAAGCCTTGGGCAAAGTTATCCTGAAAGACCCTGCAGTCGAAAGCATTGCTTCCTTTATTGGCGTCGATGCGACCAATCCCACACTCAATAGTGGGCGGATCATGATCACACTGAAACCGCTGGCCAAAAGAAAAATGAATGCCACGGAAGTTATTAACAGACTACAACCTGCGCTTGACGAGGTACAAGGCATTAAACTATACATGCAGCCGGTGCAAGATCTGACTATTGAAAATCGTGTTAGTCGTAGTCAGTATCAATTTACGCTGGAATCAGCCAATCGTGATGAGTTAAGTCACTGGACAGAAGTTCTCGTAAAAGAATTATCCCAACAACCACAATTTGCCAATGTGACCAATAACCTTCAGGAAGAAGGCCTACAAGCGTTTGTCGATATAGATCGCAGCACTGCCAGTCGCATGGGCGTCAGTATTGCGGCTATTGATAATGCACTCTATGATGCCTATGGACAGCGCCTGGTTTCCACTATTTTTACTCAGTCCAACCAGTACCGCGTGGTTCTTGAAGTAAAACCCGAATATCGGCAGGGTCTGGATGATCTAAAAAATAGTTGGGTCGCCTCCTCTGATGGAATGCAGATACCACTATCAACGATAGCTACCGTATCAGAAAAATCAGCACCGCTGGTTACTCATCATTTGGGGCAATTTCCTGCCACCACGATTTCTTTTAACCTCGCTCCCGGCGCTTTTCTCGGTGAAACTATTGAGGCCATCGAAACAGCCAAACAAAAAATTGCCCTACCTGCCAGCATAGTCGCCAATTATCAGGGAGCTACGCTGGCTTTTAGCACCTCGTTGTCAAATACGCTATGGCTGATTCTCGCCGCACTGGTAACCGTATATATTGTCTTGGGTGTGCTCTATGAGAGTTACATACATCCGGTCACAATCCTGTCAACGTTACCTTCAGCCGGTGTTGGTGCCTTGCTTGCACTGATGCTGTCAGGTAATGATCTGGGGATAATTTCAATCATCGGTATTATTCTGCTCATCGGCATCGTCAAGAAAAATGCCATCATGATGATAGATTTTGCCCTTGTTGCGGAACGCAAACAAGGTATGTCGCCCAAGGATGCCATCTATCAAGCCTGTCTTTTACGCTTTCGACCCATCATGATGACCACAATGGCCGCATTACTAAGCGCCCTCCCCCTAATGTTGGGCACCGGAGTGGGATCAGAACTGCGCCATCCACTGGGCATCACGATGGTCGGCGGGTTGATCTTAAGCCAGCTGCTAACACTGTTTACGACTCCGGTCATTTATCTCGCTTTTGACAAACTGGGGCGGCGAATATCGAAAAGTGATGATACGAAACAAACCAGCTTTGTTACTGACCAGGATTTGCCGTGAACCTATCGGCTTATTTCATCTATCGTCCGGTTGCAACCACGCTGCTGACGCTGGCAGTTACTTTAGTAGGTCTGATCGCTTTTTACCAATTACCGGTCGCACCATTACCCCAAGTTGATTTCCCTACCATATCGGTACAGGCATCCTTACCAGGAGCCAGTCCGGAAACCATGAGTTCTTCGGTGGCAACCCCGCTTGAGCGTGCTCTTGGGAATATCGCCGGTGTCACCGAAATGACTTCCGCCAGCTCTGCCGGCACCACCAGCATTATCTTACAGTTTGATCTGAATCGCGATATTGATGGCGCTGCACGTGATGTACAGGCAGCAATCAACGCGGCAAACAACCTGCTGCCCAGTAATATGCCCGCTCGCCCCAGTTACCGCAAGATCAACCCGGCTGACTCGCCGATTATGATTATGGCGTTAACCTCGGAAACCATGACCCGAGGCCAGCTCTACGATGCTGCCTCAACCACTCTTTCACAAAAAATAGCGCAAATTGAAGGTATAGGACAAGTAAACATAGGTGGCAGCTCACTGCCAGCGGTCAGGGTTGAGCTAAACCCGGTTGCCCTGACCAAATATGGGATCGGTTTCGAAGACGTACGCACGGCAATCGTAGGAACCAATGCCAATATACCCAAAGGTGCCCTGGAAGATGCCACGCGAAACTGGCTAATCTACGCCAATGATCAAGCCAAAACAGCAAACGATTATCTGCCGCTCATCGTCACTTATCGCAATGGTGCTGCCGTACATCTCGCAGATCTTGGTCAGGTTATCGATTCTGTTGAAGATTCTAGGACTGCGGGACTCAAGGATGGTAAGCCATCGGTATTATTGATCATTAGTAAACAATCCGGCGCCAACATCATCGAAACCGTCGATAAAATAAAGTTACTGCTACCTCAATTACAGGCATCCATTCCCAACACCATTGATCTTTCAGTGGTTCAAGACCGGTCCAAAACTATCCGCGCCTCTCTTAATGAAGTTGAACTTAGCCTTTTAATTGCGGTAATTTTGGTCATTCTGGTGGTGTTTATATTCCTGGGAGACCTACGCTCCTCAATGATTCCTGTGATTACCGTACCGGTATCCCTGATTGGCACTTTCGGCGTGATGTATTTATGTAACTACAGCTTGGATAACCTGTCACTGATGGCACTCACCATCGCTACCGGCTTTGTCGTTGATGATGCCATCGTGGTTTTGGAAAATACCAAGCGCCATATAGAGCTTGGAGTTCCGCCAAGGGAAGCGGCTTTAAAAGGTGCCGGTGAAGTCAGCTTTACCGTGTTAACCATGAGTTTATCGCTTATTGCAGTGTTCATTCCCATTTTATTGATGGGCGGTATAGTTGGACGTCTTTTTCAGGAATTTGCGATTACACTTTCGGCAGCAGTGATGGTTTCACTGGTTATCTCGCTGACGACTACCCCCATGCTTTGCGCACTATGGCTAAGACCAACAGAAATTCGGTCACGGGGCCGGTTTCATGGTTTCGCCAATCAACTGGGCAATCGTCTATTGGCAAGCTACAAAAGCTCCCTGCACTGGGCATTACGCCACGGCCCCTTGGTCATGTTATTACTGTTGTGTACGGTAGGCTTAAATGTCTACCTTTATATGATTGTTCCTAAAGGCTTCTTCCCTATTCAGGATACCGGCAGATTATCAGGGAATATAAAGGCAGACCAGAGTATTTCATCTGCGGCCATGCAGAAAAAACTGGCTGAATTTGTCGATATTATGCGTAAAGATTCCGAAATTGAGACCGTCATCGGTTTTACCGGGGGCTCTCGAGGCATGAACAGTGGACAAATGTTTGCAACGCTTAAACCACTGGAAGAACGTAAACTAAGCATCGATGAACTGATGGCGCGACTGCGCAGTAACATGGAAAATGTACCAGGAGCTCGCTTGATACTACAACCGCCTCAGGATCTTCGTATCGGTGGACGCGGATCATCTGCCCTGTATGAATACACGCTACAAGCCGATAACTTGATTGAGCTTCGAACCTGGGTACCCCGTATCGTCAAAGCCTTGTCTAAACGCCCCGAACTATTGGATGTAAATACCAACCAGGAAGATAAAGGCCAACAAATCGCTCTCAAGATAGATCGAGACCTGACAGCTAAACTTGGCGTCAGTCAGACCTTGATCAATGCCACGTTAAACAATGCCTTCGGACAACGGCAGGTTTCCGTCATCTACAATCCGCTTAATCAATATCGTGTTATTTTGGAAGTCGCACCTGAATATTCACAAAGCCCGGAAACCTTAAAAAACCTCTATGTCAGCGTTCCACCCAGCCTCGAGAATCCATCTGGCGGACAGGTACCACTGTCTGCTTTTGCAAGCTATAGTGTCACCAACACGCCGTTGGCCGTCAATCATCAAGGCCAGTTTCCTGCAGGCACCCTGTCTTTCAATCTTGCTCCCGGCATATCACTGTCAACGGCAACCCAACTGATAGCTGAAACCATGAATGACCTGGGAGTTCCTGCTTCGGTACATGGCAGTTTTCAAGGTACCGCCAAGGCATTTAAAGAGTCTCTTAGCAATCAACCGTGGTTGATTCTGGCGGCTTTAGCCTCAATTTATATCGTTCTGGGTGTTTTATACGAAAGCTATGTGCATCCACTGACTATTATTTCTACCTTGCCATCTGCAGGAGTTGGAGCAATTTTGGCACTGTTTGTTTGCCAAACCGACTTTAGTATCATTGCCATGATTGGGGTTATTTTACTGATCGGCATTGTTAAAAAGAACGCCATCATGATGATAGATTTTGCTTTACATGCACAACGCACACAAGACATGAGCGCTGAAGATGCTATTTTCAGTGCCTGTTTAATGCGTTTTCGACCCATTATGATGACGACTTTTGCAGCCTTATTCGCGGCGGTACCGCTTGCCCTTGGAACCGGTTACGGTGCCGAATTACGCCGTCCTTTAGGTATCGCTATCGTCGGCGGATTACTGTTCAGCCAACTACTCACGCTTTACACGACCCCCGTTATTTATCTTTACCTGGACCGCTTTCAATCCTGGTGCCGCCGTACCTTTCGCCCTGACACTGCAAAGCCGCTATCAAACCGGGTAGATCCGCTATGAGTAAAGCGACTCATTCAGGTAAATTTTGTTCTTCCATCCTAGGGCGTACTATCTGTGCCAGCTTACTCATCCAAGACATGTACATGACAAGCCCTACAGCGAATATCTTTGATAACAGGACTGGTTAAAAATTACTTATGATTATCTACTCATTACGGTTATTAACCGTTAGCTGTTTTTTACTATCCACTGCCTGTACTGTAGGCCCGGATTACCGAAGGCCCAGCAGTGCTACTGCCATCAATTTCAAAGAAATTAAAGGCTGGAAGATAGCGCAGCCAAGCGACAATAAAATTCCTGGTAAATGGTGGGAAATATTCAAAGACCCATATCTGAACACTCTGGAAGAGCAGGTTAATATTGGTAACCAGTCTATCGCCAAAGCCGAAGCACAATATAGACTGGCACAATCCTTGGTGCAGAGTGCAAGCGCCGCCTATTTTCCTACTGCGACGGGTGCTGCAACAGTCAACCGTTTTAGAGCTGCCAGTGGCCAAAACGTCGCGGTTTCGGGCGTCAAGTATCTGTTCGGAGCTGCATTGAGCGCCGCATGGGAACCGGATTTATGGGGCAGTGTAAGGCGACAGGTCGAATCCAGTGAAACCAATGCCCAAGCCAGTGCAGCCACCTTGCAGGCATTACGCTTGTCAACCCAAACAACACTAGCCCAAAATTACTTTCTGTTACGAGCACTTGATGCACAAACAAAACTGATTAATGATACGGTTATAACCTATGAAAAAACCCTTAAGATTACCCAAAACCGTTACGCAGCAGGCATAGCGGCAAAATCGGAAATCGTCCAGGCCGAAACCCAGCTTGAATCAGCCAGGGCACAGGCGATCAATCTCGGTGTTCAAAGAGCACAACTTGAACACGCCATAGCCATGTTAATGGGTAAAACTCCATCCGAACTCACCATCGTAATTGCGCCTCTAAACTCACTATTACCACCAATTCCGGTTAGTATCCCGTCACAACTGTTGGAACGCAGGCCTGACATTGCCGCCGCTGAACGCCTCGCAGCCTCTGCCAATGCACAGATAGGCGTGGCCAAAGCCGCTTATTTCCCAAGCCTCAGTCTTGCCGCTTCCAATGGTCAACAATCCTCTACGCTGGAAAACTTACTGACTGCAGGAGCACGTTATTGGGCACTGGGGCCTGCAGCGGTTGCAATCCCTTTGTTTGATGGTGGCGCACGCGGCGCGCAAATGCAACAAGCCATTGATAATTACGATGTCAACGTAGCGGCTTATCGCCAGACTGTTCTGGTAGGCTTTCAGGAAGTTGAAGATAATCTGGCGGCACTGCGTATACTGGAACAGCAAATGCAGGTCCAGAACAAAGCAGCAGATGCTGCCAACAAGGCTGTTCTGTTAACGACCAACCAATATAAAGCAGGAACTGTCAGTTATCTTAATGTCATGATTGATCAGGCAATTGCTCTTACCAATGAAAAAACATTGGTTGACCTTCAAGGCCAACGCTTAAGTACGGCTGTGCTTTTGGTGAAATCTCTCGGAGGTGGTTGGAATACTTCGGAGCTGCCCAGCCAGGATGAAGTCGGTGGTGAAGTCAAATGGTCCCAGTTTCTTCCTATTCCGATAAATTGATACTCGTGATTGAACATTATTTTTGTTGGTAATTAATAACTAATCATAAATTCCGTAAACATGACCTCGCGAAATACAACTGCAAGCCACTAAGATAGATAATTATTCCACAGACATTATTTATCGAATGGGAACATTTGAATGCAGCTTGTAAACATGGTAGCACGAAACCCAATTCATTAAAGGTGCACGACCGTAAGAGACGCATATCAGTTGTTGGCACTTTGCAAATAATACAAAGTAAGCATTAAGACGTAACGCTTACTTTGTGATTAATTTGCACAAATAGAGACTGTCTTTATTTACCGATAAGCTCTTAACTCTTTAATAATTGCCAATAGTTGATTAAAATAAAACAAAGAAAAACGCTACTTGTTGCATCTCAACAAAATAAAAGAACAACAGTTTCAAATTTTGGCGACTTTTCGCTCGGCACGAGGAAAAAGATGAAAACGCCCTCCTCCTTGGATGGTAAGAAGCTCACCAAACCTTCATTACTGATCTTATCCATTCATTATCTGACCCGGTAATCCAACCGTCTACAGCAAACTTAAGAGAGTTTTTTATGATTAAAATCAAGCTGTTATTGTGTGCAATAATCGTCTGTTTTGGTGCGCCTTCTTATGCATTACAAGAAACGACATTCAAACCAAACGAGATTGCTTGCCTCAAAAAAGAAGATTATGAAAAACTGCTTAAATATGTCGGTGACCATAATGACAAAGCTTTTGCTGAAATCATGGACAGCGGCGATAAATGCCTTGTAGTAAAAAGCGGAACCAGTGTAACTATTCTTGATGGTGAAGAAGCCAAAGCTAACGGTATTATTCCCTTTCAGTTCAAAGGAAATACCGAGCGTTTTTGGGCTCAACGGGAAGCCTTTATTGACTAGGAGGTTGTCCGAGAATAGGAACCGTAGCGAGGGAAAGCTATTTTGAGTCAGATTTTTTGGTCATTTGAGGCAAATAGTTGTTCTATTAAACGAAAATGAACGGAAAATATGGTCGAAATAGCTTTTCCGCAGTAGGTTTTCTATTCTCGGACAGCCTCCTAAACAACGTGCCACCACGGGAAACATTAGGTTTACAGCTTTGCCACCAAACTTTAGCACCTGATTTTTTCAGATTGCTTTTCCTGTCAGTCGACAGGATTACGCATCGTAACAAACTCTTCAGCGGCAGTGGGATGAATCCCTATCGTCGAATCAAAAATTGCTTTGGTAGCGCCGGCGCGAATCGCAACGGCCATGCCCTGAATTATTTCACCGGCATCAGACCCGACCATATGAATGCCAAGTACTTTATCAGTGCTTCGCCTGACAATCATTTTCATCAGAGTCTTCTCGTCAAGCCCGGAAAGCGTATGCTTCATGGGTTTAAAAACGGATTTATAAACATCAATATCCGGATAACGATTTTTCGCCTCGTTTTCAGTTAACCCCACGGTGCCAATATTAGGCTGGCTAAAAACGGCGGTAGGAATATTATCATAATCAACCGGTGTCGATTGATCGGTATAAAGCCCGTTAACCAATGCCATTGCTTCAGCTGTGGCAACAGGTGTCAGGTTAATCCGATTAGTCACATCACCCAAGGCAAAAAGTGAAGGGATGTTGGTTTGATAATCCTCGTTAACTTTTATTGCGCCTTTCGCATCGAGTTCGACACCCAGTGTTTCAAGCCCTAAACCGTCAATGTTGGGTTTCCTGCCGGTAGCATATAAAATAAGATCAAACTCAAGTTGCTCATTTTCATCGGTACAGGCAAGAAAACTGGTACCGATTTTTTCAATGGAACTGATTTGCGTATTAAACAAAATCTCGATGCCTTTTTTCTGCATTTCCTCGGCAACAAAACCCCGGACATCTTCATCAAATCCGCGGAGCAATTTATCGCCACGATAACACAGCGTTGTTGCAACGCCCATACCGTGCATAATACCGGCAAATTCAACGGCAATATAACCGCCGCCGACAATCAAAATCCGCTTCGGAAGCGTTGATAATGCGAACATTTCATTGGAAGTTACTACCCATTCCTTGCCGGGAATATCCGGCACTGAAGGCCAGCCACCGGTAGCAATCAAGATGCGTTCGCAACTGATTTTCCGCTCACCGATACTTATGGTATGCGCATCAAGCAGATGGGCTTGACCTTCCATCAGGGTAACACCGGAATTATTGAGTAAACCTTCGTAAACACCTTGTAGCCGGGTAATCTCTTGATTTTTCTGGGCCAGCAAATGCGACCAATCAAATTCCGGCGTATTTAACGACCATCCAAAGCCTTTTGCGGCAATAAAGTCTTCACGAAAATGCGACGCGTAAACGAATAATTTCTTGGGGACGCAACCGACATTAACACAAGTTCCACCGAGGTAACGGTTTTCGGCAATAGCAACGCGAACACCCAATCCGGCAGCGGTTCGTGCAGCTCTAACACCTCCAGAACCGGCTCCAATAACAAACAGGTCAACATCATAATGGGTCATTTGAACTCTCTTGGATCAAAAATTAGCGAAAAAAAAACCGGGTGGATCAACTCACACCCGGTTGGCATTAGATAAAAATTATTGCTTTAAATAAGCAAGCATGGTGTCAGCATCACTGACAGTAAACGGGTCGTCAGGACAATTATCGGTTTGTCCGGGTTCACTAAACAGTTTGACGATAGTTTTATCGTCAACCAGCATGGAATAACGCCATGAACGATAACCAAAGCCTACGTTTTCTTTTTTAACCAGCATACCCATGGCCTGGGTAAAATCCCCATTACCATCAGGCAGCATTTTTACATGCTTAACACCTAAATGTTTACCCCATTGGAACATGGTAAATGCATCATTAACACTTAAACAATAAACTTCATCGATACCTTGATCGATAATTTCCTGATATTTTGCATCGTAACCCGGTACATGCGTGCTTGAACAAGTCGGTGTAAAGGCACCAGGCAGACAGAATATAACGATTTTTTTGCCTTTAAAAACATCATCGGTACTAACATCTTGCCAACGAAAAGGGTTATCGCCACCTAAACTTTCATCACGGACACGCGTTTTAAAAACAACATTGGGTACAGTTGAAGCCATTTTATTTCTCCGGTTTTCAATTAATGGGCGATAGGTTTATCGGTAAATAAATAATCATGTAACTCTTTATCCAGCTTGGTATCTTTTCTACGAATCCATTCCAGTATCATCGCCGCATGTTCTTTCTCTTCATCGCGATTATGTGCAAGGATAGCTTTTAATTCATTATCTTTACAAGCATCCACTCGTTGGTTGTACCAGTCGATTGCTTCAAGCTCTTCCATTAACGAAGTAATGGCACGATGCATATCCCGTGTTTCGTCAGATAATTCATTAATCGGTTCGTGATAACCTTCATTTGCCATAGTTATATTCTCTATTTTAAAGGTGAAAAATTGTTAGTCATGAGTTAAGTGCAAAATGCTGTTTCTGATCACTGGTTGTAGATTCTACACACGAAACCAAACTTGGTCTGTGCGTTAAAGAACATAGTGGAAATTAGTTCACGATTAAAAAAAATCACAACAATACTCTTTCTATACCGCCACTTCCTGCCTGCTTGATATAATTTTTCATCCAATTTTTACCCAACACATGTCGGGCAATTTCCACAACAATATAATCCACATCCAGTTGCTCCTCGCCATCCTCAAAGCGTTGTAAACCTTGTACGCAAGATGGACAGGACGTTAGCATCTTAATCGGTCCATCGAAGCCATCGGCGCGTACCTTGCCGGTATCGTTCTTTAACTCGACGGCTTTGCTGTAACGTACTTGCGTTGAAATGTCCGGGCGCGCAACCGCCAAAGTCCCGGATTCGCCGCAGCAACGTTCAGATTTAAGCACCTCGGCACCGATCAAGGCATTAACTGTCTTCATCGGATCTTGCTGCTTCATCGGACTGTGGCAAGGATCATGATACAAATAACGGGTGCCATTAACACCCTCCAGCTTGACGCCTTTTTCCAGTAAATATTCATGAATATCGAGCATACGGCAGCCAGGGAAAATTTTGTCAAATTCATAATCCAGTAACTGATCAAAACACGTTCCACAACTAACCACAACGGTTTTAATGTCCAGATAATTTAAGGTATTGGCAACCCGATGAAAGAGCACCCGATTATCAGTAGATATTTTCTCTGCCTTATCAAACTGGCCGGCGGCACGCTGAGGATAACCGCAACACAAATAACCTGGCGGCAATACTGTCTGTACGCCTATCTCGTATAGCATGGCTTGGGTAGCCAGACCTACCTGAGAAAATAAACGCTCAGAACCGCAACCCGGAAAATAAAACACTGCTTCGGAATCGGCACGGGTTTTATTTCTATCCCGGATGATAGGCACAATTTGATCGCTCTCAATACCCAACAGCGCCCTTGCCGTTTTGGACGGTACGTTATCAGGCATTTTCCGGTTGGTAAAATGGATAACAAATTCACGCATTGGCGGCTTGCCAGTTGATGACGGCGGCTGTGCAAGCTGCGCCTTACCCCAAGGCCTGAGCAAAAAATTACCTATCCGCTGGGCTTTATAAGACCATTCAATCAGCAACTTACGCATAAACTTAATGCTGTTGGGACGACCGGTTGATAAAAATGCAATCGCCGCCGTTTTAACCGGGTTAAAACTCTGTTTACCCATTTTGCGCAGCAGATTACGCATATTCATGGACACGTCGCCAAAATCGATATCAACCGGACACGGATTAAAACACTTGTGACACACGGTGCAATGATCCGCTACATCCTCAAATTCTTTCCAATGGGTAATGGAAATACCGCGCCGGGTTTGTTCTTCGTAAAGAAAGGCTTCTATCAATAGTGACGTGGCCAGGATTTTATTGCGCGGCGAATATAACAAGTTGGCGCGTGGCACATGCGTGGCACAAACGGGTTTGCACTTTCCGCAACGCAAGCAATCTTTGATGGAATCCGAAATTGCACCAATATCGCTTTGTTGCAGAATCAAGGATTCATAACCCATCAAACTAAACGAAGTTGTGTAAGCTGCCTCCATACCGGCACCGGGCATCAGTTTTCCGCGATTGAAGCGGCCTTCAGGATCGACACGCTGTTTGTAATCGTGAAAACTGGCCAACTCTTCAGTGCTTAGAAATTCATATTTGGTAATGCCGATACCATGCTCGCCTGAAATCACGCCACCCAGAGAACGCGCCAACTCCATGATCCGCGCCACAGCAATATTGGCTTCCTGAAGCATCTCGTAATGATCGGAGTTGACCGGTAAATTGGTATGGACGTTACCGTCCCCGGCATGCATGTGCAATGCCACAAACACGCGGCCACGCAAAACCTCTTTGTGTACGGCATCAATCCGCTCAATAACCGGTCGAAAATTATCACCCTCGAAAATATTTTTTAACAACGGCTGCAATTCCTGCTTCCAGGATACGCGTAACGAATGATCCTGCAAACGATGAAACAGGGTTGGCTGCGCAGCGCGATTGGTTAACTCGCCAACAGTAATACCATGTTCCTTGCAAGCCGCATCTGCCTGTTGCAAAGGCAAATCGAGATTGTCATACTGCCACTGCCAGCGTTCGCGCACTTGCTCAATAATCGTTAGCGCGTGCTCTCGGCGGTCACCGATCAGGTCAATTTTGTCAACGCCGTTTTCATAAGAACGTAACGGTAATTCACCTTCCAGAAAGTCGCTTAACGCATGACACAAGCGTAATTTATTACGCAGTGATAATTCGATATTGATACGTTCGATACCATCGCAGTAATCGCCCATGCGCGGCAAGGGAATCACGACATCTTCATTGATTTTAAAGGCGTTGGTATGTTTGGCGATAGCGGCAGTCCGCGCCCGATCCAGCCAGAAAGTTTGGCGGGTTTCAGGACTGACTGCAATAAACCCTTCGGCATCACGCGCATTACATAAACGCACCACTTCGGAAGCCGCCAAAGCCACTTGTTTGTCATTGTCGCCTACAATATCGCCAATCAGCACCATTTTTGGCCGACCATGATTCTTGGCTTTACTGGCATAACCGACTGCTTTTACATAGCGCTCATCCAGATGTTCAAGACCGGCCAACATCACCCGCAGCTCGCCATTTTTAGGCAAGGCTGCCAGATAATCCCGAATCTCGACGATGCTCGGCACTGCTTCACGAACCTGACCGTAAAATTCCAGACAAAAAGTGCGCGTAAAAGACGGCATTTTGTGCAAAATCCAGCACGCCGAGGTAATAATACCGTCGCAGCCTTCTTTTTGAATACCTGGCAAACCACCCAAAAACTTGTCGGTAACGTCCTTGCCCAGTTCACCCTTACGAAAATTTGCACCAGGAATGACTAATCGCTCTTCGGAGAGCAAATTTTTTCTTTTAGCGTCAAAACGTTTCAATAAAAAGGTAACTTGGTCCTGATCGTGGATCTTGCCCAAATTATGATTGAATCGCTCAACATCCAGCCAGTTACCATCCGGCGTCACCATCCGCCAGGACAGTAGATTATCCAATGCCGTTCCCCAAAGCACCGCCTTTTTGCCACCGGCGTTCATCGCCACATTACCGCCCACACAAGACGCATCTGCCGAAGTAGGGTCACAGGCAAAGACCAGACCTGCAATATCAGCCACATCCATAACACGCCGGGTCACTACACCGGCACCGGTATTAATCGTTGCATAAGTCTGCTCAACACCCGGCAAACTTGTCTCCTGCTCCACAAGACCTATATCAATCAGCTTTTCAGTATTAATCACGGCAGAATAAAGCGTCAGCGGTACTGCGCCACCGGTATAACCGGTACCGCCGCCACGCGGAATAATGGTGAGCCCCAATTTGATACAATCGCGCACCAAATGGCCAACTTCTTCTTCAGTACAAGGATATAAAACGACAAAGGGATATTCCACGCGCCAGTCAGTAGCATCGGTAACGTGAGAGACACGGGCAAAACCATCGAAACAGATATTGTCTTTACGGGTATGTTTGGCCAGTAAAGCCAAGGCTTTCTGGCGCATTTCTTGAGTGCGTTTAAAATCCGCTTCAAAGGCATTAACAGCCTGATGTGCAGCGTCAATCAACAAGTTAACCCGACGTGTCCGGTCAGGATGCTCGCTTTCATCTTCGGCATCGCGTTTTTGCATCTGTTTAAGACGATGACGTAATGCTGTTAGCAAGGCTTTCCGGCGTTTACGGTTATCCAGCAAATCGTCTTCAAGATAAGGATTACGCTGAACCGCCCAAATATCTCCCAGTACCTCAAAAAGCATTTTTGCAGAACGACCGGTTACCCGTTCGCCACGCAGCGATTCCAGAATGAGCCAGTTCTCTTCACCCAACAGGCGAATAACAATTTCGCGGTCTGAAAAAGAGGTGTAATTATAAGGAATTTCGCGTAGCCGCGCTGGCGACGCATCGGAAAACAAGGGGGGGAATGTTGAATTCACTGATATCCTGCGCTTTGACGTGATTGACAAAGCTCATTGTAACACTCACGGAAGTGAGCGAAAATACCAAAAATTGTGTGGACTTCATTATATTGAAATTACTAGCAAATAAAGACTATTGCTTACGTTCCCTGGCAAAAAATGAAGCCATTTAGCAGGAGAGATACCCAAAAAAATTTTTAAAGCTCAATCTGCAACTAGCTGTATAATTCACACGGTTGTAATATAACTGTAACATACATCAGCTTAATTCATGCCATAATTGAAGTAATCAACATTCGTTTTAATATTTTATACAAATGAAAAGAGTAAATAAGTCTGATTTGGAAGAAGCATTAGCTCTGTGTAAAGGAGCTTTTATATCAGCTGCCGGATTCAGCATGGTTATTAATTTGTTGCAGCTTGTTCCAACTATTTACATGCTGCAATTATATGATCGAGTAGTACCTACCGGAAATCGATCAACCCTGTTAATGTTAACCTTGATAGTAATCGTACTATTTTTGACGATGGGCGCCTTGGAATGGGTACGTTCACAGATACTGGTCAGGGTTAGCTCACGATTGGAAACACTACTTAATGAAAGATTGTTTCAGGTCGCTTATAAACAATCACTCTATACAGGTGGACAACGAGCAAGCTCGCAACCCCTCGATGACTTGACATCCTTAAGGCAATTTATGACTGGCAACGGCCTGTTTGCTTTTTTTGATGTGCCTTGGATGCCTGTCTACATTGCCGTTATGTTTATTTTTCATCCTTTATACGGGTGGGCAGCTATAGGCACTTCGATAATACTGGTTATCGTCGCCATCATTCAGGAAAAGTCTACCGGTAAATTATTGGGCGAAGCCAATAATTTGGCGATGACAGGCCGTGGTCTGGTCAATAAAAACCTCAGAAATGCTGAAGTTATTGAGTCCATGGGGATGTTGCGAAATATTCAACTGCGATGGCTTGAAGGTACAAAACAAGTTTTAGTATTACAGGCAACAGCAAGTTCTCGCGCCGGTTTAATTAGCGGCATATCAAAAGTTATTCGACTGTCATCACAATCCTTAATTTTAGGCCTGGGTGCCTATTTAGTGATAGAGAATGAAATAACACCCGGCTTAATGATCGGCGGTTCCATTCTGTTAGGCCGCGCGCTTGCACCTATCGATTTGTTGATTGGTACCTGGAAAGGTTTTATTACTGCGCGTGGGCAATACCATCGCCTTAATGAATTATTGCTTCAGATACCGGCCGAAACCGAGAAAATGACCTTACCAGCACCAGAAGGTACTTTCCAGATAGAAGCTGCCGTAGTCATTCCTCCTGGAGCAAAAACACCGGTTTTAAAAGGCATTACCTTAGGCATTGCAAAAGGTGATGTAATTGGCGTAATTGGTCCCAGCGGAGCGGGGAAATCTACTTTTGCCCGCGCCTTATTGGGTATCTGGCCGACCGCGAACGGGAAAATTCGTCTGGATGGCGCGGACGTTTTTGCCTGGAGTCGTGATGAATTAGGTCCTTATATTGGCTACTTGCCACAAGATATAGAGCTATTTGAAGGCACCATCAGTGAAAACATTGCGCGTTTTGGTGATATAGATTCGGAAAAAGTGATTACTGCCGCCAAAATGGCCGATGTGCATGACCTGATTTTACGTTTACCGGAAGGCTATGACACACTGATAGGCGCAAGCGGCGGTAACTTATCCGGTGGTCAACGCCAGCGTATCGGTTTGGCCAGAGCACTTTACGGTGATCCTGTCGTAGTGGTGCTGGACGAACCAAACTCAAATCTGGATGAGCAAGGCGAGTTTGCCTTGGGAAATGCGATCCAGCGTTTAAAGCATAAAAGAGCCACTGTTATTGTTATTACTCATCGAAATAATGTCCTGGCAAATGTAGACAAGCTGCTCATCTTAAATGACGGACTTGTTTCTATTTATGGGCCCAAGGACGAGGTCATGGCGCATTTTCAACAGCAACAAATGGCGACATCACCGACACAGGCTCCTCAGGCAGCCGGCACCCTAACTACTCGGGCATAATCAGACATGAAAGAACGGCTTGCACAAGTAACTACAGTTACAGGAATCCCGCTATTGACTGACGACCGGTCAATTCGTACTATTGGCGTTGTTATCCTCATTGCTACCTTCGGTATTTTGGGGACATGGGGTTATCTGGCTCCCATAGATAGCGCAGCCTTGGCACCTGGCTATGTCACCGTAAAATCTCATAGAAAAACCGTACAACATCTGGATGGTGGCATAGTCAGTCAATTAATGGCAAAAGATGGTGATGTCGTCAAGGCCGGCGATGTATTACTAATACTTGATGGTACCGAAGTTAAAGCACAACTGGAAATCATTCGCGGCCAACACATCACCTTGTCAGCGCAAATAGCCCGGCTTATGGCAGAAAGAGACCAACAGAATCAAATTAATTTCCCTGATGAGCTGCACGACCTGTCTGACCCCCATATTGCTCAGGCAACACATGGAGAAAGCCAACTATTTAGTGCCCGAAAAAGCGCGCTACAAGGTGAAATATCGGTTTTAAACCAAAGAATAAGCCAGTTGGGATCAAAAATAAAGGGTCTGCAAGGCCAACGTAGTAGTAAAGAAGCCTTAATGATCTCTTATGGTGATGAAGTTCATGATCTAAAAGAATTATTGGCCGAAGGATTTGCCGACAAACAAAGACTGCGGGATATTGAACGTAATCATGCACAAGTTACCGGAGAAGTTGCCGCCTTAAGCTCTGAAATTGCAGGCAATGAAATCCAGATTGGCGAAACAAAATTACAAATTTTACAGCTACAAAAAAAGTTCCAGGAAGAAGTTGCACTTAAACTCGGTGAAGTGCAAGCGGAGTTATATGACGTTGCCCAACGTCTGGTGGCAACCAGAGACAAAGTAGCCAGAACGGTTATCATTGCACCTGCCAATGGTCGTGTATTGGGCTTATCCGTCCATAACGTGGGCGGTGTCATTTCACCCGGTAAACCCATACTCGATATTGTCCCGCAGCAAGAAGAATTAATCATTGATGCTCAAGTATCACCGATGGATATAGACAGAGTCAGAGCAGGATTACTCGCAGAAGTCAGGTTTAGTGCCTTTAAACAGGCCTTAACACCAAAAATGCAAGGTAAAGTCATTAATTTATCAGCAGACCGGTTAACTGATGAAAAAACCGAACAACCTTATTATCTGGCGCAAATTGAATTAACCCCGGACAGCTTTCAAAAATTGGGAGATCTTGAATTACTACCAGGAATGCCCGCAGAAGTACTGATCAATACCGGTGAAAGAACGGTCTTTGAATACCTGATGCAGCCCATTACTAATGCTTTTGCCCGCGCATTTATAGAAGATTGAGGCCTCATGAAAAAACTACCACTACTCATCGCTTGTCTGACTATCCTGTACACAGGTGTTGGTAAAGCTGAAGACTTACTTACTATCTATCAACAAGCATTAGACGCTGATCCGCAGTTACAAACGGCGTCATTAAAAGTTGAAATAGGTGCTGCACAAAAAGGTCAAGCTCTGGGTCAAATGCTGCCACAAATAAGCGCCAATACAAATTGGTCGAAAAACAGTCAAGCTTCAGGCGTCTCTGGCGTGCCAAGTAGCGCTTGTTCAAACCCACCCTGCACATCTAATTATAACGGTACCCGTTATACGGTTTCATTGACACAAACGGTGCTTGATTTTGCCAAGTTTTGGGACTGGCGACGTGCGCAGGAAATTGAAAACCAATACGCTTCAGAAAATATTGAAGCACAGCACGCCCTGATGTTTAATGTAGTCGAAAAGTATTTTGATGTGCTTGAAGCTGAAGACCAGTTACATTATCTTCAGGCAGAAAGTGAAAGCACCTTAAAACAACTGGAACAGGTCCAAAAACAGTATGCCAAGCAACTTGTTTTAGTCACTGACTTATACGAAGTAGAAGCCCGAATAGATCAGATAAAAGCCACTGAAATTGAAGCGGAAACGCTATTGGCCACAGCTCGGGAAAGTTTAAAAGAATTAACCAATACCGAACCGGTAGCACTCTATCAATTGCGTGATGAAATAGACTACAAAAAACTGGATGGTGCACTTAAAGATTGGATTGAAGTCGCTAAAAGTGAGAACCCTACTCTGGCAGCCCAACTCAGTGCCATAGCAGCGGCAAGTGACAATGTAGCCGTACAAAAATCAAGATATTTACCTGTGGTTGACATGCAACTAAATTATAATGCTACCAACACCGGGTATCAAAGCATCAATTTGGGCAGTAACTATGAAACCCAAGTAGCCGCAATAAACGTTAACATTCCTTTATTTACCGGAGGGACAACGACCAACCGTATGTTTGAGGCTCAACATAAATTGTCTATCAGCAAATATGAAAATGAAGCCAAAATTCGTACCTTAATTAAAGAAACCAGCGATTCTTTTTTAAGTTCCAATGCCAGTGTCAGACGAATTAGTGCAACCCGTAAAGCGCTAGAATCCGCTATTAAATCCAGACAGGCAATGGAAAGTGGTTTTGGTTATGGTGTTCAAACCATCACTGATGTATTAAATGCCCAACAAGGTGAATTTAAATCCAAAAGAGATTTATCACAGGCAAAATACAGCTATATAAAAAACAGGATGCGTTTTATGACAGCTGTCGGCTTAATAAGCCAGGAAAATATGATCGAAGTTAATAATTGGTTGCAAGTCATGCCAAAACAATCAAAAATAAATTCAAATTAAAAGTACCTTTAATAGCATACAGATTCTATAGCTATATATATTCTATGATAAATGGCTACGCAAAAAATTGGTCAACTTTAACCATTCGTTCTGAGCAAATTTAACTTCTGCAAGACATTGGAGCTGGTTTTTTACTCAGGAAACATTTTTAAATCAAATTCTTTTTAGTCTTTGAAGTAACCCGCTAAAGCCTTCAGTACGTATAACCCTGTAAATTTTAAGATAGACAGCAGGGCTCAGCAATTGCCGAAAAATCCGGGAAACACTCGTTTTCACTTCCAAATGAATGCCATTAGCATCAATTGCTGTCTTAAGAATCCCAACTTGATAGGTTTCCGGCTTCAATAAGGCTACATCTTCTGCCCTTGAAATAGCCAGTTTATTAACAACAGATTGCCAGGCATCACCCGCCACATCCAATGAAAATGATTGGTTAACATATTCAATTGCCTTTTGAGCCAGCAGATTTCTTAACTCAAACGAGTCACCCAGCTTTAATATCGCCGTAACCCAACTGTCAGTATCATTGTTAACCAAAACGCCTGTTTCACCGTTAATAACATAGTCGGAATAAGGCGGGACATTGGAACATATTACGGGCATACCAGCCAAGGCATAATCAAAAAATTTAATAGGACTTTTGCAGGAACTAAATACAGAATTATCTAAAGGAATCAGTCCAACAGGATTGATTAAACCACTTAATAATTTTTTAAAATCAGTGTGGCTAACTAAATCAGATCTGGTGATTTTAATACCATAACTTTCCAGATAATCTCCTGGCGGTCCAATCACAAAAATCTCATAATTAGCGGAATAGTTTGCTTGTATTTTTAGCAATGCCGGTGCCAAAAAGTCAACTAATACTCGATCCGAAGAGGCGACTACCAAGGTTATCTTGTTAGTTAATTGGCTTGAGTGTTTTGCCAACGGCAAACCGAATGACTCCGTACAATTAGGTATGCAGCAAACCAGAGGGTTCATCTCCAAAAATTTATCGGCTAAGCGCTGGGTTGTGGTGGTGACTAAATCGGCTTTAGTAATAACCTCTAAATAAGTGTTCAACGTATCGGAACTCATTTTGTGATGCGCTAAAAAATCAGGAATTTCAGTTAGCAAATCATCCAGCTCAAAAACACATTTTTTGCCATGTTTCTGCAAAACAGACATCAGATTTAATATATATTCACCGCCTGAGCGTTGAAATACAAAGACATCCCCCCAATAAAGATCATCAAGCCTGATTTCGTTGTAATCTCTATATCTGATACCCCCATTGTATCGATTTTTCCAATTATCCAAAGGATTCTTAATGCGTATATCATACAAGGACAAATCTTTATTGGGGACATAAGCAACAATTCTTACTGCATTTTCGCGCCTTGGTTCTGCAAGAAATATATTCTGAAATACCATGGCGTCAGGTTCATCAGAAACCAGATTACTGACCAGATCAATATATTTTTGATTCAAATTTAAATTACATAATTGACCAACCAACTCAATCGGCAAATGAACCTGACCAATACGTTCAATGTCATAATGCGCTTGTTCAAATAATAGCCTGGCACTGTCTTTGGTAAAAAAACGCAGGTGCGTTCTATCCAATATTCCTAAATCCGAATATTCCCAACGCCCTTCCAGCAACAGTACTCTGATAGCGGCATGGGCAACATTGGGCAAAGAAGCAATAATGAAACCATTTTTATTTAAATGTTTATGGCAAATTTCAAGAACTTCATTTGGATCTGCAATATGCTCTAAAACATCACCAAAAAAAATGGCATCAAATTTTTCATCGTTATACTCGGTAAAATAATCTTTAATACTACCGTTATAAACAAAATCCAATACCTCACGCGCCTTTTTGGCGGCCTTTGGATTCATTTCAACACCGATAACCGTGTGACCTAAAGTTTTAAAATATCCCCCTAAATACCCTTCGGAACAACCCACATCAAGAATTGTTAAGCATTCACTATTATTGGATTTTTCCAGAAAGAAATCGATCGCAATGGTATGTGAATTATTTTTGTTAGTGGTATCAATAGTCGATATGTAAGTCATGATATTGGATTAAATTTGCACCAGTTATAACTAGGAGGCTGTCCGAGAATAGAGAATCTACTGCGGAAAAACCATTTCGGCCAGATCTTCCGCCCATTTTCGTTAAATAGAACAACTATTCGCCTCAAATGACCAAAAAATCTGACTCAAAATGGCTTTCCCTCGCTACGACTCCTATTCTCGGACAGCCTCCTAGAAGGATTTAAAAAGTCGTCAGAAAAAACTTATCTTGTAAGGAAATAACCATTATTAATAATCATCTGCCAGTTAAATCCTGTAATTTTCTTATACATCGGAAAATAATGCCCGCTTTATTAGCTTCAATGACCTGATTAAGGGATTGAACCACTTCGCCGCATTGATTTAACTGCGTAGTAATCTCATAAAGCTTTTTGTGTAAATCATAATTTTCATGGCGCAGGCTGGCTATATCTTGCTCCTTCTCTTGGATTATGACTTTGTTTGAAATTAATTTATCCCTTAGCATCGCCAGTTTTATGTCAAAATCAGTATTATTTTGATAAGCCGGCGTAGAAAAAATATTTTCATTTTGATTCTGTAACTTTATTGCCTGCTCCATAACCGGCTTTTCACCTTCAAGAACAATACTATCGTCAGAACCTCTTATCGTTAATTTCCCAATAATATTAGCCCAAACGGGCTTTTTTTTAATAATACACAGGGAATTAATTAATTCTATGGAATGGATTTGATTAAGGAAATCGACATTAATCACTAACGGATCCAATCCTGATTGGATTAGGAAATTTCCCATATACTGGTTAATTGACATACCGTTCTGCCAATGCTGGTGGTTAACAATATCAATTAATTTTTTTATAAAAGCAATTGAAGAATACGAATCAAAAAGACCGCCTTCATAATTTGCCCAATAACTACAATGCAAATCTTCGATGATATACACCCCATCGATAGTTAACTTGGGGAAATACGACAAAAACGCTTTAATAATATCAGCAGATTTATGAGAGCCATCATCAAAAACAAAATCAAAAGTAGCTGTTTGCCCAGTAATTTTCTCTAGCACATCTTGTTGACAACAATCACCAATAATCACTTTAACTCTATCATCAGAATAAATAAGACTTTGACATTTTTGGTCAATATCAACACCCACAATACGCTGGGCATTTCTAAAGTATTGACTCCAAACCTCTAAAGACCCACCGTTCTGAACACCTATCTCCAAAATATTAACAGGCCTGTCTTGATACTCGGCGAGGACACGGTCATATTCTTTTAAATACAACTCCCATTTGAGCGATACTTTGCCAGAACTCTCTTGATAAAGTTCGGTAAGGTTTTTTTTAATGGTCATTATTTATTATTAACTTGATGGATTTAAACTTTATACTAACCGATCCCTTTTCTTTCAGGAGCCATTTGTCGGACAACTTGCCAGTGTATTTTACGTATTAAAGTATTAGCTTATTCATTAATTACTGCCAGCTCCACTCGCTCAAACGAAAGTCCAATTATCCCGTAGCGAACTTTACTGGATAAAACCGTAATTATCAGTGCATCATGCATCCAATGATGCTGTATATGCTCATGAATATCACCATCCGCAACAGAGACCATAACAGCATACTGCCCATTAGGAAGCATGGGTAATTTAAATTCAAAGATACCCTCGAATAACCTACCTGCTGCTATCGGGGCAGGCTTAAGATGCGTAAAAGCCAGGGTGTTTTCGCCGAATAAATCCTGCCCCAAACGATCCCGCACTAAAAACCCCAGAATCGGGTTTTGCAAGGATTTACTCGCTTTGGCGTGTACGGTCATGCGAACGTGCTCACCACCTTCAAAGACACCTTCCTGACCAGGCGACAGTCGTGTAAGCGAAACAGCAACGATAGCCGCCTGGCCACTTTTCCAGCCACTCGCTGCATCAACATTGTCTCTTACTGTAGCAACAACACCATAGTCGATTATCTGTGCAGCTTCTTTATCTGAATCGGTTGCATCATCAATTACACGAGGTTCTATTGAGGTCAGCACTGACTCCTCACCGTAGATCTCCTGCAACGTATACTGCAAGTAGGCTTCAGAAACGCGCTTTGCCGTACCGATAGCTTCCATTCTACCATTATTAAGCCAGATGCCGGACTCGCACAGGCTCTGCACCGAGGCGGTATCGTGACTGACAAAAATCAGCGAACCATGTTCCTGAAAATGGCGAATAAAACGCATACATTTTTGTATAAACACGGCATCACCGACCGCCAGCGCTTCATCCACCACCAAAATATCGGCATCCACATGGGCAATAACAGCAAAAGCCAGCCGTACCATCATACCACTGGAATAAGTTTTCACCGGTTGCTCGATAAATTCACCGATATCAGCAAAAGCAACAATATCAGCGAAACGTGCGTCAATTTCTTGATTGCTTAAACCCAGCACAGAGGCATTCATATACACATTCTCGCGCCCGGTAAATTCAGGATTAAAACCGGAACCGAGCTCCAATAAAGCCGCCACCCGCCCTTTGGTTTGAACGCTACCACTGGTTGGGTTGAGCGTACCGCAGATCATTTGCAGCAAGGTGGATTTACCACTACCATTGCGCCCGATAATACCAACGGTTTCACCTTTTTTGACTTCAAAAGAAAGGTCTTTAAGCGCCCAAAATTCACGAAAATATTGTTTTGGCGCTTGCCCTGCCAAACGTTGCAAACGCGGTAGCACAAACTGCTTCAGCCGGTCACGCGGATTATCATAAATTTGGTAGCATTTACTGAGTTGTTCAACTTTTATGGCGATGTCAGTCATGACTAATTGTTGCTTCCCTGAAAACTTTATAGTTTTTCACCTCCCCCTTAATAAAGGGGGTATTGAGAGGGATTTATCTTATAAAATCTCCCCTAACCCCTCTTTTTCAAAGAGGGCGACTGAACGATTACGAAAATTGAAACTTTTTGGTTACCGTCTTATGTATTGAAACAATTTCTAATGATTGGGATTTACACGCAATTAACAAATATCTTACCGGCATGTAATTATTAAACCCCCTCGCTTTGCTCCCCTTTGAAAAAGGAGTATTAAGGGGATTTTACAGTATTATCCTCAATTGCAATGACTTAAATCTTTTGAATAATGACTGCAATAAATAAAGATACGGTACCTTGTCGGCTTTGTCTAAAAACCCCACTGATGTTCAATAGTCTTACCCGATCTTTAAATGATTTGGCCGTTCTGGCAAGTTTGAAATAATGTAATGTTTCAACAGCTTCGGTACTCATTAAATGACGAATTCGATCCAAAGCTAAAATATTAATATCATTCCAATTTTTAAATCTGCCTTTTAAAACCATGCTTACCCTGTTAATTCGTGAAACCATTGAGGTATTAGCGCCAACAACTGCTTGAGGATGCTGTCTATAAATCAAGGTGGGCTCTTCATCGTAATAAAAATAACCATCAATTGCTGTAATTAATTGATACATCCACCAATCGTGAGAGACCACTTTCACCGGACTAATTTGTTCGATAATATTTTTAAAAGCCTGATTGAATGCCAAAGAATTACCCCCTACAACACATTGAACAATTGCATTTCTGAAATTCTTGGGGAAAAGGTAAATATGAGACTTCTCGTAAATTACGCCATGCTCATCGCCAAGCAAGGTGCTGCTGCCGTACAATGATGGCTTGTTGGCATTGGTCACTTTTAGACAGTTAACAGCCCGTTCCAATTTATCGGGTAACCAAATATCGTCTTGATCGGAGAAAAAATAATAATCGGCTTTTATGTCAGAATCACTGGCCAAAGCCATAAAATTATCAGCAAAACCAGTTGATGGTCCTTGCTTTAAGATAATGCGATCAGAACCTGTTTTTTTCTGGTAATCTCTAATAATATCCAGCGTATTGTCAATGGAGCCATCATCACTGATAATGATTTTCCAATTTTTGAAGGTCTGCCTGCAAATTGAATCAAGCTGTTCAGCTATATACTTCCCGCCATTATATGTCCCCATGAGGATTGCAACAGCAGGCGCATTATCCGCCTCAAGCTGAACGTGCTCATTCTTCATAAAATTTAATTAATTCTTATTTATTGGCTTATAACCAAGACGCTGGCCAAGAACTTGGTTCCTGAGATTATTGGCATAATATACAGTAATAAATTTTCTATATTTTTTATTATTGAATCGATTTCTATAAACTTTCAGAAATTAAATTTCCAATTTACATCGCTGTAATCACACACAGATACCATTCATATCAAAGGATAGTATCTGTGTGCATAATAATTATTTATCTGAAAATCTATAGCGGGATAAAATTAATAAATATTATAACTCTTTGATTGAAATATTATTTTTTGCATTTACTCAGTTAATTATCAATATATTCAATCCATATTATAGTATAAATACTGTTGCAAATAGCCATAAAACCCACGCTAAATCAACCTATAAACAAATAACCATTGCCCGCCACATCCTTTGAAACGCCTGTCGGTATTTGAGACAACGCCAAACCGGTCAAGGTGATGGACGTATCAATAAGGCGATCATTATTTAAGTCATAATGATAGGTGGCACCTTTATAACCATCCGCGCCCTGATTTTCCATAGCAAATACCTGCTTGCTGACGCCATTATTCCAGCCCCATATATTGATTTGATCACCCACACTAAAGTCGGTTACGGTTGACCAGGTGATGGAACCTCCGCGACCATCCAAAAATATCGTATCGTTACCGCTGCCACCGGTCAAAAAGTTGGAGCCTGTACCGCCATCAAGCACGTCATTACCGGCACCGCCATTGGCGGCATCGTCACCAGCCAGTAAGTTCATAAAGTCATTGCCTGTTGATCCGATAATCACATCCCCGGTTGACTTACCCAGTAACTCATACTCTAAAAAAGTGACCGGACCGGTGTATTTGGCGGGCATAACATAACTCGACGTGCCGTCGCTGGCACTTGAGGAAAACAGAGGCACTGGCGTGTATTGCGCAATAAATTCATTAATCGATAAATTTGCATCCAAAAAACTCAGGTTTTCAATATTCAACAAGGTATCCGTACCTTCCAAGCTCTTGACCATCAGAGTATTGCCGTCACTTGAGCGACCGATTTCAGTAACAGCACTCTTATTGAAGTTAAAAATTACGGTGTCATTGCCAGCACCACCATCAAATAAATCATCACCACTTGTACCCACTAAAGTATCATTTCCTGAAGTATCAGTAGTGACGCTGTTTAACAAAGTATTATTCTGCGATAACTCGGTAATGATCGTATTGTAAACAAAAGAGTTACCAATATCGGCCCACCATGTGCCGGTACTTTTAACGCCAATAACAGAATTACCGACCAAAAGCGGGCCCCCAGAGCTTCCTGCTCCCATAACCTCTACTAGTGATTCGTAAATACCGTAGTCCCAAATGTTAAAAACCGATGCTGATTGCATCATCATCCCGGTGGATCCAACTGGATAACCAACCGCTATTGCTGCCTGGTTTCCGTTATAACCGGGATCTAATTCCAACCAACCCAGTGTGTCGCCAATTGGATTATCAATACCTATTAACGCAACATCAAACTGGGATTCGCTTTGCAGCATCGTCTGGTTATTTCCATCAGAATAGATTTGCGATGTCCAGGCATTCGCTGTCCATTTCGAGAAAGTTGGATTTGAAATCCATGATTCGAACGCTCCGGTATTAGAGTTGTAATCAGCCCCAAAATAAAATTCAAAGCCTGTGGCCCATCCTTTTTCATCAGGATTAAATACACAATGGCCAGCTGTCAAAATGTCGTTTCGCCCAACGAGACTACAGGTACCCAGAGTTATTGAACCATCAGACCATGTTGTCTTTATCAGCCCAATATTGTTGTATGGCTGACTATTTCGTTCGCTAAAGTTAAGCTCAATCATTAGTGTGCTCCGGATAACAAGTGATTAATTTACCAAGTAAGAAAGTAAAGCAATTGCCTGCTGTAATAATAAGCACTGTTCATTCAAAAAAAATAAATTAAAGATAATAAAATTTACAATCCTATTACTTCTGATTTAAAAGCTATTGAAGTCTTCAACAGTTTCGGTCAAGGTTACCCCGCCGACCGGTATGTTTTATGATACCAAATCATTCATCACTTCCATGAAAAAATTAAAAATGCTCATTATTAATAAAATAAAGTCTACATAGTAAACTATGCAGACTTTTTTACAATCAGAAAAACACAAAATACCTATCGAAATAATTTTTCTGTTAATAATATTAGTTATAAGAAAAATAACTCAAGCGTTGGCTGTTTAGTGAGAGCGACTAAAGCATTGCACTTAAATCACCGTCCACTAATACCCTATTTCAGCTTATTTAATACCCCTTCCGATGCCGATCCGGGTTTGCAACCCAAACCAAAACGTTTGAATATTTCTATAGCTTTTAAAACGTAAAAAAATCCTCCGTTAACTAATATACAAATACCCATGAGCGCCAAAGCTGTCAGTCACCTGCCCGGTAAGAAAATGCGTATTGGTGCCACTGGTGATTTGATTATTCAAATCTGCCAAAGAACTGGCACCAAATTCCGCCAGGGTATGCCCGGTCAGGGTAATTGAATTTAACGCCGGATTAGTGGTGCCGGCTGCCGAGCCATCAGGCAGCAGATTCTGAATATGCAACGTTAAGCCGGTATAGCCATCCGCACCATCGCTGTTGGAAAAAGCAACCACTTTACTGACACCGTTAACCCAACCAAAAATAGTGGCGTGATCCTGACCTTGCTGAAAATCAGTCAGCGTTGACCAGGAGGTACCGACCATTCTGCCATCCAGAAAGACCGTATCATTGCCCTCGCCACTGGTCAAAAAGGACGATCCTGTAGAACCATCAATCACATCATTGCCTGTTCCGCTATTGACGGCTTTATTGCCACTACCAGCTACCTTGATAAAATCATTACTGTCTGAACCAATAATAACCGCGTTGGCGGACTCATCTATTAGTTGATAGTCAAGATCAAGAGGACCCGTATACAAGTCAGGCATAACATAAGTTTTGTTAGCGTTGCCTAAAGAATCAAATAACTGATCAACCGTTACCATCTTCAAAAAATCAGCCATACTGATGGTGTCACTGCCAAAAACCAGATCTTGGATATTGGTTAAGGTATCGGTGCCATCAACGCCTTTAAAAACTACCGTTTTTCCATCAGCAGAGAGCCCAACCCGGGTAAAATTGGTTGACGTATCTGCTGCCAGAGCAAAATCATATTCAACCGTGCTGTTGTCAACACTACCGACAAAGGTATCATTTCCCGTTGTGTCTGTTTGTAACGCTATGACATTAGCGCTGGCAGCACTGGTTACCTGTTCAAGCGCACCGGCATCATCGGTATAACTGGCTTGTACGGTAATCGCTTGAGCCACCTGCTCCTGACCCAAAGTAAATGTTTCTGCAGTTGCACCGTTAATGACCGTGCCATTGGCAAACCATTGGTAGGCAATG
This sequence comes from Methylobacter sp. S3L5C, assembly GCF_022788635.1. Taxonomy (NCBI): domain Bacteria; kingdom Pseudomonadati; phylum Pseudomonadota; class Gammaproteobacteria; order Methylococcales; family Methylococcaceae; genus Methylobacter; species Methylobacter sp. S3L5C. Next base: position 4,385,266 of record NZ_CP076024.1, read on the forward strand.
ACGCCTAAACCATCGGCATCTGCTAAGGTATTGGCGGCGATTAAGGTTTGATTTTGCTTGGCCGTACCGGTAATCGTTACTAAACCGGTCGGTCCATTGTCGTTCAGGTTAACCACCGAAACGACCACGGCTTGTGTGGTGGGGTTATCGCCGTCATTGGCGATGACATCAAAGTTGTAGCTGGCTTTGGTTTCAAAGTCGGCAGCTTCTTTCAGCGTCACCGCACCCGTTTGCGCATTAATATCCAGCCAGTTCCGATCTGCACCGCCCAAGTCGTAAGTAACCGGTAAGAGGTTGTCCACGTCGGTAGTCACTGCCGTGTATAGCGGCGTACTGCTTAGCGCGTTTTCATTGACAGTACCGGTAGCGCCTGAAATAAATACCGGCGCATTGTTATTCAGATTAATTACGTTAATTGCTGCCTGAATGGCGGTAACCGATTCCAAACCTTGATTATCTATAGCCATCACAGTAAAGGCATTCAGGATGCCGTTGGCATTAGCTTCCGGTGTCCAGTAAGCAAACTGCGTTTCATTAACCAGATAGTTAGTAACGGCATCCCAAATGGTAGCTGATTGTTCATTAACACCAATTTTTAACGTACCACTGGTGATCGCTTTAACGGCAAAGGCCATTACATCACCGTCACTGTCAGCCTCATCACCTTGGGCGACAAGATCAGTCAAAGTAATGGTAATGGCCGTATCTTCATTACCGGTAACCAGCGTTAAGGCGAAGGCGGTTAAGGTTGGCGCATCGTTGGCGGCGGTTACGCTGACAGTTGCCTGAATGGCGGTAGCCGATTCTGCACCCAGATCGTCAACGGCGGTCACGGTAAAGGCATTTTGAGTGCCGTTGGCGTTGGCATCCGCTGTCCAATAAGCACTATGTGTTTCATCAACCAGATAGTTGCTTGAACCATCCCAGTCGGTAGCCGATTGTTCATCGCTACCAATTCTTAAGGTACCTGATGTGATCGCTTTAACAGCAAAAGCCATTACATCATCGTCACTGTCAGCTTCATCACCTTGAGCGACAAGATCAGCTAAAGTAATGGTAATGGCGGTATCTTCATCGCCGGTGACCAGCGTTGAGGCGAAAGCAGCCAAGGTCGGCGCATCGTTGACGACCGTTACGTCGACGGTTGCCTGAATGGCGGTAGCCGATTCTGCACCCAGATCATCAACGGCGGTCAGGGTAAAGGCATTCAGGATGCCGTTGGCATTAGCCTCCGGTGTCCAGTATACAAGGTGTGTGGCATCAACCAGATAATTGTTCTCGGCATCCCAAGCGGTAGCCAATTGTTCATTAACACCAATTTTTAAGGTACCACTGGTGATCGTTTTAACGGCAAAGGCCATTACATCACCGTCACTGTCAGCTTCATCACCTTGAGCGACAAGATCAGCTAAAGTAATGGTAATGGCGGCATCTTCATCGCCGGTGACCAACGTTGAGGCGAAAGCAGCCAAGGTCGGCGCATCGTTGACGGCCGTTACGTCGACGGTTGCCTGAATGGCGGTAGCCGATTCTGCACCCAGATCATCAACGGTGGTCACGGTAAACGCATTTAGGATGCCGTTGACATTGTCATCCGGTGTCCAGTAAGCACTATGTGTTTCATCAACCAGATAGTTGCTTGAACCATCCCAAACAGTCGCAGTTTGTGAATCGACACCAATTTTTAAGGTACCCGTGCTGACGGCTTTAATAGCAAAGGCCGCTCCATTACCATCACTGTCAGCCAGATCACCCTGGACGACCAGATCAGCCAAAGTAATGGTGACGGCAGTATCTTCATCGCCAGTAGCCAACGTTGAGGCGAAGGCAGTTAAGGTCGGTACATCGTTGACGGCCGTTACGTCGACGGTTGCCTGAATGGCGGTAGCCGATTCTGCACCCAGATCATCAACGGCGGTCACGGTAAATGCATTAAGGGTACCGTTGGCATTGGTATCCGGTGTCCAATAAGCAATCTGCGTGGCATCAACCAGATAGTTGGTTAAAGCATCCCAAGCGGTAGCCGATTGTTCATCGATACCAATTTTTAAGCTACCTGATGTGATCGCTTTAACCGCAAAGGCCATTACATCACCGTCACTGTCAGCCTCATCACCTTGAGCGACAAGATCAGCAAAAGCAATAGCGATTGCGGTATCTTCATCGCCGGTAACCAGCGTTGAGGCGAAAGCAGCCAAGGTCGGCGCATCGTTGACGGGCGTTACGTCGACAGTTGCCTGAATGGCGGTAACGGATTCTGTACCTGTATTGTCAACGGCCTTAACCGTAAATGCATTCAGAGTGCCGTTGGTATTGGCATCCGCTGTCCAGTAAGCAATATGTGTGGCGTCAACCAGATAATTGGTAACGGCGTCCCAGTCGGTAGCCGTTAGTGCTGAAGTACCAATTTTTAAAGTACCGGTAGTGATCGCTTTAACAGCAAAAGCCGTTACCGTACCGTCACTGTCAGCTTCATCACCTTGGGCGGCAAGATTTGCAAAAGTGATGGTAATGGCTATATCTTCAGTGCCGTTAGTCAGTGTTGAGTCGAAGACACTTAATGTCGGCGTAGCGTTGTTAATAAATAACAGAGTATTGCCTTCAAGGTTACCAATCAAGGCATCCAGCTTACCGTCACCATTAATATCAACAAAGCTGGGACTGGCGATACTGCCAACATCCGTCAAACCAAAAGGATTGCTTACTGGCGCAGAAAAAACGGCTCTGCTGGCAGTACCGGTATTTCTATAAAACAGGGTAGTACCATCATTATTGCCAATAAAAGCATCCAGATCGCCGTCGCCATCAATATCAATCAAACTGGGCGTCGCAGAAATACCTACATTAGTCAAGCCAAAGGCATTGGTAATCGGCGCAGTAAAAACAGCACCGCTGGCATTGCCGATATTTTCATAAAACAGGGTATTGCCTGCACTGTTACCAATAAAGGCATCCAGATCGCCATCACCATCAATATCAACCAAGCTGGACGATGCAAAACTACCAACATCGGACAAGCCAAAGGCATTAGTAGCTGGCGTAGAAAAAACGGCACTGCTGGCAGTGCCCGCATTTTCATAATACAGGGTGTTGCCTCCGTTGTTGCCAATAAAAGCATCCAAATCGCCGTCGCCATTAATATCTACAAAGGTGGGCCTGGCAATATTACCAACATCCGTTAAACCAAAGGCATAACTGGTTACAGTAAAAGACGCACTACTAAAAGTGCCTGTATTTTCATAAAACCGGGTAAAGCCATCATTATTACCAATAAAGGCATCCAGATCGCCGTCGGCATCAATATCAACCAAACTGGGCCTGGCAACAAGATCGCTATTAGTAAGACCAAAGGGATTAGTAACCGTAGTAGTAAAAGTCGGATCCTGCGGGTGCCAAACGGTAACTGTCGTGGTGGTATTGGTTACCGTCGGGGCAACACCGTCACTGACGCTAACGGTAAAATGGGTGATTTCATGGCCAAGTGCTCCCACCCGATTGGCAGTGGGTTGAAATACCAATAACTGCAGGGCGGCTTGCAACGCGGCGGGGGTGCCGGTTGCATGGTTGTAAGTCAGGGCATCTGTAGTGCTAAAGCCGGAACTACTTAAGGACGCCGCCGTAAACACACCTTTGGCAGCGTTATCCAGGGCAATACTGACGGTTAGGCTGGCGCTGTCAGCATCGGTAATGGTAAACGCCGAAAACGGTGTCGCAGTCCCGGTATCATTAATATTGGTTACTGCCGTTACACCTGCCAAGGTCGGCGCATCGTTGACTGCCGTTACGTCAACGGTTGCCTGAATGGCGGTAGCCGATTCTGCACCCTGATCATCAACAGCCGTCACAGTAAAGGCATTCTGCGTGCCATTGGTATTGGCGTCCGCTGTCCAGTAAGCGAACTGCGTGGCATCAACAAGATAGTTGGTTGAAACATCCCAGTCTGTAGCCGATTGTTCATCAACACCAATTTTTAAGCTACCGCTGCTAATGGCTTTAACAACAAAAGCCACTACGGTACCATCACTGTCAGCTTCATCACCTTGGGCGGCAAGATTTGCAAAAGTAATAACGATGGCGCTATCTTCATTACCGGTGGCCAACGTTGAATTGAAAGCAGTTAAGGTCGGCGCAACATTATTAATAAATAGCTGGGTGATGCCATCGTTATTGCCAATCAAGGCATCCAGATCGCCGTCGCCATCTATATCAACGAAAGTAGGCTTGGCAGAACTACCAACAGTGGTTAAACCTAAGGCATTGGTCACTGGCGCAGCAAAAACGGCAAGACTGGCAGTACCGATGTTTTGATAAAACAGGATATCGCCATCACTGTTGCCGATAAAAGCATCCAAATCGCCGTCGCCATCAATATCAATAAAAGTGGGCGAGGCAGAAATACCGGCATCGGTCAAACCAAAAACGTTGCTTACTGGTGCAGTAAAAGCGGCAAGACTGGCCGTGCCGTTGTTTTGATAAAATAGAGTATTACCATCAAAATTGCCGATAAAGGCATCCAAATCGCCGTCGCCATCAATATCAATAAAAGTGGGTGATGCAAAACTGCCGACATCCGTTAAGCCAAAGGCATCGCTGATTGGCGCAGCAAAAGAAGCAAGACTGGCAGTGCCGTTGTTTTTGTAAAACAAGGCATTGCCATCCCTGTTACCAATAAAGGCATCCAGATCGCCATCACCATCAATATCAACCAAGCTGGGTGCGGCACCATAACCGGCATTGGTCAAACCAAAAGCATCGCTGATTGGCGCAGCAAAAACAGCAAGGCTGGCAGTGCCGGTGTTTTGATAAAACAGGGTATTGCCATCATAACTGCCAATAAAGGCATCCAGATCACCGTCGCCATCAATATCAACCAAATTGGGCTTGGCATAGTCACCAACATCGGTCAAACCCAGCGGATTACTGATTGGGCTATTGAAAACAGCATTCCCAATCCGCAGGTCATTATCGGTGACTGCCACGATAACGTTGCCAATAACCAGACCATTGTAACCGGGGTCAACACTGGCTACGGTGTGTTGAATAACACTACGGTGCATGCCTTCACCCACCGTATCATTAACTGCACTGACAGTTACAGTTTGCGGCGCATTCCAGTTGGCTGTCGTAAAGGTTAAGGTGGCAAAATCAGTACTTGCCTGTCCGTTGGTGTTACCCAAGGTAATAATAACATCAGCGGTGGGTGCGCTTTCCAGTACCAGTGTATAAGTATCGGCGGCACCACCTTCGGTAACTACGGTATTACCGGCAGTTTGGGTAATGATAATATCCGGCACCGCCGTTACCTCGACAGTTGCCTGAATGGCGGTAGCCGATTCTGCACCCTGATCATCAACAGCCGTCACAGTAAAGGCATTCTGCGTGCCATTGGTATTGGCGTCCGCTGTCCAGTAAGCGAACTGCGTGGCATCAACAAGATAGTTGGTTGAAACATCCCAGTCTGTAGCCGATTGTTCATCAACACCAATTTTTAAGCTACCGCTGCTAATGGCTTTAACAACAAAAGCCACTACGGTACCATCACTGTCAGCTTCATCACCTTGAGCGACCAGATCAGCAAAAGTAATAACGATGGCGCTATCTTCATTACCCGTGGCCAGCGCTGAGGCTAAGGCAGTTAAGGTCGGCGTAACATTGTTAATAAACAGCTGGGTGATACCATCGTTGTTGCCAATCAAGGCATCCAGATCGCCGTCGCCATCTATATCAACGAAAGTGGGCTTGGCAGAACTGCCAACAGTTGTTAAACCTAATGCATTGGTAACTGGCGCAGCAAAAACAGCAAGGCTGGCAGTACCGATGTTTTGATAAAACAGGGTATCGCCAGACTGGTTGCCGATAAAGGCATCCAGATCGCCGTCGCCATCAATATCAATAAAAGTGGGCGAGGCAGAAATACCGGCATCGGTCAAACTAAAAGCGTTGCTTACTGGTGCAGTAAAAGCGGCAAGACTGGCCGTGCCGTTGTTTTGATAAAATAGAGTATTACCATCAAAATTGCCGATAAAGGCATCCAAATCGCCGTCGCCATCAATATCAATAAAAGTGGGTGATGCAAAACTGCCGACATCCGTTAAGTCAAAGGCATCGCTGATTGGCGCAGCAAAAGCGGCAAGACTGGCAGTGCCGTTGTTTTCGTAAAACAAGGCATTGCCATCCCTGTTACCAATAAAGGCATCCAGATCGCCATCATCATCAATATCAACCAAGCTGGGTGCGGCACCATAACCGGCATTGGTCAAACCAAAAGCATTGCTGATTGGCGTAGCAAAAACGGCAAGGCTGGCAATGCCGGTGTTTTCATAAAACAAGGTGTTGCCATCATAACTGCCAATAAATGCATCCATATCACCGTCGCCATCAATATCAACCAAATTGGGCTTGGCATAGACACCAACATCAGTCAAACCTAGCGGATCACTGGTTGGGCTATTGAAAACAGCATTCCCAATCCGCAGGTCATTATCGGTGATTGCCACGATAACGTTGCCAACAACCAGGCCATTGTAATTGCCGTCAGCACTGGTCACCGTGTGTTGAATAACACCACGGTGCATGCCTTCACCCACCATATCATTAACTGCACTGACAGTCACAGTTTGCGGCGTATTCCAGTTGCCTGCCGTAAAGGTTAAGGTGACAAAATCAACGTTTATCTGTCCGTTGGTGTTACCCAAGGTAATAATAACATCAGCGGTGGGTGCGCTATCCAGTACCAAAGTATAGGTATCGGTGGCACTACCTTCGGTAACTGCGGTATTGCCGGCAGTTTGGGTAATGATAATATCCGGCACCGCCGTTACCTCGACAGTTGCCTGAATGGCGGTAGCCGATTCTGCACCCAAATCATCAACAGCAGTCACGGTAAAGGCATTCAAGGTGCTGTTGGCGTTGGCTGCCGGTGTCCAGTATGCAATCTGCGTGGCATTAACCAGATAGTTGGTTGAAACATCCCAGTCAGTTGCCGTTGCTACATCGACACCAATTTTCAAGCTACCGCTGCTAACGGCTTTAACGGCAAAAGCCGTTACCGTACCATCACTGTCAGCCTCATCACCTTGGGCGGCAAACTCAGCCAAAGTGATGGTAATAGCAGTATCTTCATTGCCGGTGGCAAGTGCTGCGGCGAAGGCGGTTAAGGTCGGCGCTGCGTTGTTAATAAACAGCAGGGTGTTACCAGCGCTGCTGCCAATCAAGGCATCCAGCTTACCATCACCATTAATATCAACCAAGCTGGGCGTGGCACTAGAACCAATATCGGTCAAACCAAAGGCATTGGTAACTGGCGCAGCAAAAACCGCAAGACTGGCCGTGCCGGTGTTTTTATAAAACAGGGTATTGCCAGCGCTGTTGCCAATAAAGGCATCCAGCAAACCGTCACCATTAATATCAACAAAACTGGGCCTGGCAATATTAACGACATTGGTTAAACCAAAGGCATTGTTGATTGGCGCAGCAAAAACCGCAAGGCTCGCAGTGCCGGTGTTTTCATAAAACAGGGTGTTGCCAGCAAAGTTGCCAATAAAGGCATCCAGATCGCCGTCACCATCAATATCAACCAAGCTGGGCGCGGAACGAGTACTGATAGGGGTCAAACCAAAGGCATTGCTAACCGGCGCAGCAAAAACGGCAAGGCTGGCCGTGCCGGTATTTTGATAAAACAGGGTATTGCCAGAATTGTTGCCAATAAAGGCATCCAGCAAACCGTCACCATTAATATCAACAAAAGTGGGTACGGCAGAATTACCGACATCGATCAAACCAAAGGCATTGGTGATTGGCGTAGCAAAAACGGCAGAGTTGGCAGTGCCGGTGTTTTCATAAAACAGGGTGTCGCCAAAGCGTTCGCCAATAAAGGCATCCAGATCGCCGTCGCCATCAATATCAACAAAAGTGGGCTTGGCAGAATTACCGACATCGGTCAAACCCAGCGGATTGCTGGTTGGGGTACCGAAAAGAGGATCCCTAACCGGCAGATCATTATCGGTAACCGCCACGATGACATTGCCAACAACCAAACCATTATAATTGCCGTCAGTACTGGTCACCGTGTGTTGAATAACACCACGGTGCATGCCTTCACCCATCGTGTCATTAACCGCTGTTACCGTCACTGTTTGCGCGATGTTCCAGTCAACTGCCGTAAAAGTTAAGGTAGTGACATCAGTACTTACCTGTCCGTTGGTGTTACCCAAGGTAATAATAACATCAGCGGTGGGTGCGCTATCCAGTACCAAAGTATAGGTATCGGTGGCACTACCTTCGGTAACAACAGTATTGCCAGCGGTTTGGGTAATGGTGATTTGATATACTGCCATAATGTTGTTGCTCGATAAGGTGATACTTGAGTTAAAACCGGTCAGCCTTTCGTTATTTGAAAGTACTGCACGGGTGCTTATTAATTGTTGTTGTCAGCATTGATTGGCAAGCCGTAAGCTTGTATCAAGCAATAGTCCGCTTAGGAACTGCATGCGGTACTCTGCGGTAAAAATGCGCTACTCATCAGTGAGTTTTCAAGGCTTGCTGCAAACATTGGGTTAAGGCAGCGGCAATACCCTGACGCCGATAGGCCGGCAACACAAACAACGACAACACTTCAATAGCGTATGTTTCGGGATTGGCTTGCGGTACTTGTTCGGCAACGATAAAACCGATCATTTCTCCGTCTATAGAAGCCGATACGCCATGCAACTCACCGCGTTGCAGTTTGGTTTGCCAGTGTTGTTGCAGACTGGGGAAGGTTAACGCCTCGTAGGGCAGCAGATTATCGGGGGTCAGGTGGTAAACCCGTTGATATTTAATCGGTGCGGGAGTACTTGGGGCCAGCTGCGTTAAGCGCGGTAAACCGGCAACCTGGATAACCGTGCCGATACCCGGACGCTTAACGGTAGGTTTGGTGGTAATAAGACCACCGGAACCCGGAAAATTAATCAGACGGTCAATCGCTTCTTCTTTAAATCCCAAGGTCGCGGGCCGCAGCACATCGGGCAACACCACCACGTCAAACAGCTCTTCCACGACACCGGTAAACTCTAAACTGTGCACCACGGCACCGGTATTTAAATCAATCACCTGCAAGCCGCACTGTGGGGTTTGCCCCAGTGCCGCCAAGCGCTGTTCCAAAACCAGGCCGCCAAAACTGGCTGAGCGCAATTTTGATAAACCCACCAGAGCGTAGTGGCCAAAAAATGCCAGGCCGCGAACAAATCCCGGGCAAAACGTCACCGGAATAAAGCGCTCGCCATCCAGATAACCCAGTTCGCCGCTGCCGGAATTAAGCAACCAAAGTTTGCCCTTGTGCCAACGTGGCGAGTGCGGCATGGATAAACCGGTAGCAATAATTTCATTACTGGGTATGTGCATGACAATGCCGCCGTGATGACGATGATGGCGCCAACCGGCGGCACTATCGGTACTGCTGCAGGCCGTGGCATAAGTCGGTTGGCCACCACGGAGCGCCAGGCCGTTTAAGTGGCAACGATCTTCAGATGCCAGTTTGGTGATAAATGGCGGCTGCCAGAGCGGCTCAAAACTAAATCCGGGGCGCAAAGCCGCCAGACAGCTAAAATCGGTATTGATAAACAGCAGTTGGCCGTCTTTATCCAACACCACATCATGCACATTAAGATCGCCAGTGGTGTACGACTGGCACGGAATGTACAGACGATCATTGCCCTGCCAGCTTTCACCTTCGGCCAGACGATTTTCCAGTTGCCAGAGCTGATAGCGGGTTGCCATGTACAGACTGTTATCGTGGGCATACAACCCCATCGGTTTATCAAACAAGCGCTCATTGACTGCCAACTCCCCGTCGGGCTTGCAACCAAGCAAAAATAAACGATTGGTTTGATAAGTGGTAAAAGCCAGACTCAGCTTGTTGGTGTTTAACCATTGCCATAGGCCTACGGAGGCTTGCAAATTAATTATCGATGGGGTTTCTTCAATCATGATGGTTTCTTTATTAGGGTGTAAAAATGTGCTTACAGAGTTGTACTATCGGTGCTGATAGTTTGCCAGAGCGTACGCAAAGTGTGTTCCAGCGTTTGTATAAACACCTGCGGTTTAAACAAGGGTGCGGTAATCAGCATATCGGCCAGTTTGGCTTTTAAAGCGGCCAGTTTCAGCCTGTCACGACCCAGCTCAAGGGCTTGTTGTTCATAGGCTAACGATGACGCGCAGATCAGTTCGGGCATACCAATGGCGTGACTTAAACTGGCGCCCATCCGTGTGGCATTGCTTTCGCCCGGACAGGTTAATACCGGTAATCCTGCCCACAAGGCACCTATAGCGGTGGAGGCTGCACTGTAGTTAAACGTATCCAAAAACAGGTCGGCCAGGCGGTAACGTGCCAGGTATTCATCATGCGGCAACTGTCCTGCAAAAATCAGCCGTTCAGGCGCGATACCCAAAAGCTTGGCTTGCTGCTGCAGGCGTTGTTTGATAAGGGGATGACCGCCCTCACTTAACCACAAAACGCTGCCGGGTAATTGTTGCAATATACGCATCCATACCTGAAAAAGGCTTGGGTCAATTTTATAGGTGCCGTTAAAACAACAAAACACCATACCGTCAGCAGGCAAGCCATAATCGGCCCGGGTAAGGGTGACATCGGCAATATCCATGGGCGCTGCCACCCAGGCATGGGGTAAATGCAATATCTGTTCGGTGTAATGGGCGGCGGTGGACGGCGGAAGCAAGGTGTGATCGGCCAGCATATACGGGATAAAATCAGCACTTAAGGTGCCGGGATAACCCAGATAATGTAGCTGTACCGGTGCCGGTTTTAAAGCAAACAACGCCGTTAACGAATGACTGGTATAACCGGCCAGATCAATCAAAATATGGATACCGTCCGCTTGAATCCGTTGTGCAATGGCCAGCGGTGACAGAAAGGCAACGTCAATAAAATGATCACAGCCTTGCCGGATACTTTCGGTCCAGTCATCATCAGTCGGTATCAGACTATAGGCAAAAATTTCAAAATCCGGGCGCTGATGATACTGGAACATCTCGTGTATCAGCATGCCGACAGCATGGCAGCGAAAATCCGGCGACACATAACCCAGTCGCAAGCGCGCTGGTGCCTGCTCAGGGATGACAGGAGGCACTTGGGCTTGCATACCGGTAACAGAAAGCGCATACGACTCGGCCACTTGTTTGGCGACAGCGCTTTGCAAAGCCATCGGCATGGGTACTGACATTAATTGCATTATTGGTAAGGTGGCTGCCTGTTGTTGGTCGACACAGACTTGCGTTTGCGCAATTAAGGTAGCCAGCCGTTGCTCATAATCCTGCCAGTCAGCCAGTTTTAAACGCAAGTGGTTTAGTCGGTATAAAACCGCCGTTGCCTGTGGTTGCAAAGCCAACGCTTGCTCATAATGCTGCTGTGCCGCGTCTAACTGCCCCAAATCTTCCAGCAACAAACCTAAATTGGCATACGCCACATCGTTATCCGGCTGCAGGACAAGGGCACGTCGATAGCAGATCTGAGAGAAGTTCATCTCTCCTCGCTGCTGCAAGGTAGCCCCTAAACTATTGTAAGCACGAGCAAAGTCAGGTTGGCTACGCAGTGCGGTTTTAAAACAGCTAATGGCCATATCAAGCAAGCCTTGTTGCCGATAAATATGACCAAGCTCCAGATGCACGTCAGCGTAATCCGGCTTTAGCTTTAGCGCTGCCTGATAAGCTTTTTCGGCATCTGCAAACTGGTTTAAAGAGGCGAATACTTTACCCAAATTGAAGTGGGCGGGTAAAAAATCGGGGTCCAGCGTCAAAGCACGCTGATAACTTGCGATGGCAAGATCGGTGTCACCCTGAAACTGCCAGAGACCGGCCATATTGCAATGCAATACCGCCATAGTGGGTGCCAGCTGCAAGGCCTGTTGATAAACGTCAATGGCTTGGGTAGTTAAGCCTTCTGCCTGCAAGAGATTACCCAGATTATTATAGGCGGGCACAAAATCGGCTTGTAAGCGGATGGCTTCTTTAAAACACAGCATCGCTGCTGCCGAATTACCATCATGGAGGTGCTGTTTACCTTGATCAAAGCAGGTCTTGGCAGGAGCGGTTTGCTTGGTTGTTATTAATTTTTTGGTCATTTTTGGAGAACATTATTTATTATTGTTACTAAACAATAACGCACTTATGAGTGCTTAATGCTACCAAGAAATCTGAAAATTACAAATATATTTTACTTTTAAAACTACATAAATGTATGATTATGCAAAAAGTGGGCTACCCACTTTAGACAGAACAAGCAAAAAGGCTTAGTAGCTGTGTTCAGTTACGGCTGGCGCCTAACCCGACCTTGTATGATCAAAATTAATTAAATATTACTAAAAGATCAAGTAAGCTTTAACCGTTTATTGGGAGGCCGTCCCGACTTTAGGACTGGTTATTGATATAATCAGAGCCTGTTTCGTAGATTGGCCCCCGCCCTATTCACCCATACCGTCGAGTATCCGAGGCTTAGAGCCTGCATACACAAGGAAGGTAGGTGCAGGGTCGGGAACCACTAAATAGTCTACTTCGATGCCGGTCGGGGTTTGTAACCCCGACCGAAACGTTTGAATATTTCAACAGCTTTTAAAACGTGAGTGACCGGATTTCAAGCCCCGTCACGCTTCAGACTGTGTCGGGTTACGGCTGGCGCCTAACCCGACCTACTACTATTACTACTACTTCAAGGATAATTTCAGCCTAGTTCCCACGCTCCGGCGTGGGAACTCATCCAGCAACGCTCAAGCGTTGCGTGACGCAGGAGCGTCACTAACGGCATTCCCACGCCGGAGCGTGGGAACGATAAGAGCCCCGTCACGCTTCAGTAAAATCAAGCAGTTACATCCCCCTCATCTCAACCTGGAACCCTCGCTTCCTCGATGCCGGTCGGGGTTTGTAACCCAGACCGAAACGTTTGAATATTTCAATAGCTTTTAAAACGTAAAAAAAATCCTCCGTTAACTAATATACAAATACCCATGAGTGCCAAAGCTGTCAGTCACCTGCCCGGTAAGAAAATGCGTATTGGTGCCACTGGCAATTTGACTATTCAAGTCTGCCAAAGAACTGGCACCAAATTCCGCCAGGGTGTGCCCGGTCAGGGTAAGTGAATTCAACGCCGGATTAGTGGTGCCGACTGCCGAGCCATCAGGCAGCAGATTCTGAATATGCAACGTTAAGCCGGTATAGCCAGCCGCACCATCGCTGTTGGAAAAACCAACCACTTTACTGACACCGTTAACCCAACCAAAAATAGTGGCGTGATCCTGACCTTGTTGAAAATCAGTCAGCGTTGACCAGGAGGTACCGGCCATTCTGCCATCCAGAAAGACCGTATCATTACCCTCGCCACTGGTCAAAAACGACGATCCTGTAGAACCATCAATCACATCATTGCCTGTTCCGCTATTGACAGCTTTATTGCCACTGCCGGCTACCTTGATAAAATCATTACTGTCTGAGCCAATAATAACCGCGTTGTCAGACTCATCTATTAGTTGATAGTCAAGATCAAGGGGACCGGTATACAAGTCCGGCATAGCATAAGTTTTGTTGGTGTTGCCTAAAGAATCAAACAGCTGAGTCACCGTTACCATCTTCAAAAAATCAGCCATACTGATGGTGTCACTGCCAAAAACCAGATCTTCGATATTGGTTAAGGTATCGGTGCCATCAATGCCTTTAAACACTACCGTTTTTCCGTCAGAAGAGAGCCCAACCCGGGTAATATTGGTTGACATATCTGCCAGAGCAAAATCATATCCAACCGTGCTGTTGTCAACACTACCGACAAAGGAATCATTTCCTGCTGTGTCTGCTTGTAACGCTATGACATTAGCGCTGGCATCGCTGGTTACCTGTTCAAGTGCATCGGCACCATCGATATAACTGGCTTGTACGGTAATCGCTTGAGCCACCTGCTCCTGACCCAAAGTAAATGATTCCGCAGTTGCACCGTTAATGGCCGTGCCATTGGCAAACCATTGGTAGGCAATGACGCCTAAACCATCGGCATCTGCCAAGGTATTGGCGGCGATTAACGTTTGGTTTTGCGTAGCCGTGCCGGTAATAGTCACTAAACCGGTCGGTGCATTATCATTCAGGTTAAGCACCGAAACGACCACGGTTTGTGGAGTGGTTAAGGTGCCGTCACTGGCAATGACGTTAAAATTGTAGCTGGCTTTGCTTTCAAAGTCAGCAGCTTCTTTCAGCGTCACCGCACCCGTTTCCACATTAATATCCAGCAAGGCCAGATCGTCGCCGCCCAAGCTGAAGGTAACCATCGACAGGTCGTCTGCATCGGTGGTTGTCGCCGTGTAAATGACGGTATCAATTAGCGCGTTTTCTTCAACCGAACCGGTTTCGCCTGAAGTAAATACCGGCGTATTGTCATTCAGATTGTTCACCGAAACCACCACGGCTTGTGGAGTGGTTTCGGTACCGTCAAAGGCAATGACGTTAAAACTGTAGCTGGCTTTGGCTTCAAAATTGGCAGAAGCTTTCAGGGTCACCGCACCCGTTTCCGCATTAATATCCAGCAAGGCTTGATCGTCGCCGCCCAAGGTGTAAGTACGTGAAGTCAGGTTGTCCGCATCGGTCGTTACCGCTGTATAAATGACGGTGCTACTTAGCGCGTTTTCGTCAACCGAACCGATTGCGCCTGAAGTAAATACCGGCGCATTGTCATTCAGATTGTTCACCGAAACCACCACAGCTTGTGGAGTGGTTAAGGTACCGTCAAAGGCAATGATGTTAAAACTGTAGCTGGCTTTGGCTTCAAAATTAGCAGAAGCTTTCAGCGTCACCACACCCGCAGTGATATCCAGTAAGCCGGCATCGTCGCCGCCCAAGGTGTAAGTACGTGAAGCCAGGTTGTCCGCATCGGTCGTTACCGCTGTGTAAATGACGGTAGTGATTAGCGCGTTTTCGTCGACGGAATCTGTCGCACCTGAAGTAAATACCGGCGCGTCATTCAGATCGTTCACCGAAACCACCACGGCTTGTGTGGTCGTGGTGATGCCGTCATTGGCGATGACGTCAAAGTTGTAGCTGGCTTTACTTTCAAAGTCGGCAGAAGCTAACAAGGTTACCACTCCGCTAACCTCATCAATAGCCAGCAAAGCCAGATCGGCGCCGCCCAAGCTGTAGGTGACTACCGAGAAGATGTCTGCATCGGTGGTTGTCGCCGTATAAATGACGGCACTGATCAGCGCGTTTTCGTCGACGGAATCTGTCGCACCTGAAGTAAATACCGGCGCGTCATTCAGATCGTTCACCGAAACCACCACGGCTTGTGTGGTCGTGGTGATGCCGTCATTGGCGATGACGTCAAAGTTGTAGCTGGCTTTACTTTCAAAGTCGGCAGAAGCTAACAAGGTTACCACTCCGCTAACCTCATCAATAGCCAGCAAAGCCAGATCGGCGCCGCCCAAGCTGTAGGTGACTACCGAAAAGATGTCTGCATCGGTGGTTGTCGCCGTGTAAATGACGGCACTGATTAGCGCGTTTTCGTCGATGGAACCGCTTGGGCCGGAAGTAAATACCTGCGCGTCATTCAGGTTGATTACATTTACGGTTGCCTGAATGGCTGTAGCCGATTGTGCATTCAGATTATCAACAGCAGTCACGGTAAAGGCATTCAAGGTGCCGTTGGCATTGGCATCCGGTGTCCAGTAAGCAATATGCGCTTCATCAACCAGATAGTTGGTAACGGCATCCCAAGCATCTGCACCAATTTTTAAGGTACCACTAGTGATCTCTTTAACAGCAAAGGCCGTTACCGTACCGTCATCAGTCTCATCACCTTGAGCGGTAAGATTTGCAAAAGTGATGGTAATAGCGGTATCTTCATTACCGGTGGCCAGTGCTGAGGTGAAAGTAACCAAGGTCGGCGCGGCGTTGTTAATAAACAGATTGGTTTGGCCGTCACTGTTGCCAATAAAGGCATCCAGCTTACCGTCATCATTAATATCAACAAAAGTGGGTGCCATATAAACACCGACACTGATCAAACCAAAGGCGTTACTGACTGGCGTAGCAAAAACAGCAAGGGTGGCAGTGCCGGTGTTTTCATAAAACAGGCTATTACCAGTCATGTCGCCAATAAAGGCATCCAGATCGCCGTCACCATCAATATCAACCAAGCTGGGCTTGGCAAAATTACCGACATTGGTCAAGCCAAAGTCATTGCTAACCGGCGCAGTAAAAGACGCACTACTGGCAGTGCCGGTGTTTTGATAAAACAGGGTGTTGCCATTCAAGTTGCCAATAAAAGCATCCAGATCGCCGTCACCATCAATATCAACAAGAGTGGCTGCGGTATACCCACCGACACTCGTCAAACCAAAGGCATTGATGATTGGCGCAGTAAAAACAGCAAGGCTGGCAGTGCCAGTGTTTTGATAAAACCTGGTTTCGCCAGCACTGTTGCCAATAAAGGCATCCAGATCGCCATCATGATCAATATCAACAAAGCTGGGCGTGGCCCAGCCACCGACATTAGTCAAACCAAAGGCATTGTAAACTGGCGCAGCAAAAGCGGCAAGGCTGGCCGTGCCGGTGTTTTCATAAAACAAGGTGTTTCCATTTGATTCACCAATAAAGGCATCCAGATCACCGTCGCCATCGATATCAACCAAGCTAGGGGTGGCTTTGCCACTGACTTGGGTCAAACCCAGCGGATTGCTAACCGGCGTAGTAAAGTTCGGATCCTGCGGATGCCAAACAGTAACCGTCGTGGTGGTATCGGTTACCGTCGGGGCAACGCCGTCACTGACGCTAACGGTAAAATGGGTAATTTCATGGCCAAGTGCTGCCACCCGATTGGCAGTCGGTTCAAATACCAATAACTGCAAGGCGGCTTGCAAGGCGGCGGGTGTGCCGGTTGCATGGCTGTAAGTCAGGCCGTTATATGTGGTGCTAAAGCCCGAACTACTTAAAGATGCCGCCGTAAACACACCTTTGGCAGCGGTATCCAGGGCAATACTGACGGTTAGGCTGGCGCTGTCGGCATCGGTAATGGTAAATGCCGAAAACGGTGTCGTAGTCCCGGTATCATTAATATTGGTCACTGCCGTTGCACCCGCCAAGGTTGGTGCAGCGTTGGTTGGCGCAGCGTTGTTAATAAACAGATTGGTTTTGCCGTCACTGTTGCCAATAAAGGCATCCAGCTTACCGTCACCATTAATATCAACAAAAGTGGGCGCGGCAGCATAACCCACATCGGTCAAACCAAAGGCATTGCTAACCGGCGCAGCAAAAGCGGCAAGGCTGGCCGTACCGGTGTTTTCATAAAACAAGGTGTTGCCAAGCCAGTTGCCAATAAAGGCATCCAGATCGCCATCGCCGTCAATATCAACAAATCTCGGCTTGGCAAAAGCAGCATTGGTCAAGCCAAAGGCATTGGTAACTGGTGTAGTAAAGGCGGCAAGGCTGGCAGTGCCGGTGTTTTGATAAAACAGGGTGTCGCCAACCAAGTTACCAATAAAAGCATCCAGATCGCCATCCCCATCAATATCAACCAAGCTGGGCGCGGCATAAGTACCGACATTAGTCAAACCAAAGGAATTGCTGATTGGCGCAGCAAAAACGGCAAGACTGGCCGTGCCGGTGTTTTCATAAAACAGGGTATTGCCATATCTCTCGCCAATAAAGGCATCCAGATCGCCATCGCCATCAATATCAACAAAACCGGGCGAGGCAAAATCACCGATATAAGTCAAACCAAAGGCATTGGTAACTGGCGCAGTAAAAACGGCAAGGCTGGCCGTGCCGGTGTTTTCATAAAACCAGGTTTCGCCAACTTTATTGCTAATAAAGGCATCCAGATCGCCGTCATCATTAATATCAACAAAAGTGGGCCAGGCATAAGAACCAATATCGGTCAAACCCAGCGGATTGCTAACCGGCGTCATAAAAGTTGGATCCTGCGGATGCCAAACGGTAACCGTTGTGGTGGTATTGGTTACCGTAGGGGCAACACCGTCACTGACGCTAACGGTAAAATGGGTACTTTCATGGGCAAGTGCTGCCACCCGATTGGCAGTCGGTTCAAATACCAATAACTGCAAGGCGGCTTGCAAGGCGGCGGGGGTGCCCGGTGCATGACTGTAGGTCAGGCCGTTATCTGTGGTGCTAAAGCCGGAACTACTTAAAGATGCCGCCGTAAACACACCTTTGGCAGCGGTATCCAGGGCAATACTAACGGTTAGGCTGGCGCTGTCGGCATCGGTAATGGTAAACGCCGAAAACGGTGTCGCTGTTGCGGTGTCATTGATATTGGTCATTGCCGTTGCGCTAGCCAAGATCGGCGCGGCATTGGCAGATACTAGTGTGTTAATAAACAGCTGGGTATTGCCAGATTCATTGCCAATAAAGGCATCCAGATCGCCGTCGCCATCAATATCAACCAAGCTGAGCGCTGCACGATAAGCGAGATTGATCACGCCAGAGGAATTAGTAACTGGCGAGTCAAAAGACGCACTACTGGCAGTGCCGATGTTTTGATAAAACAGGGTGTTGCCAGCATAGTTAGCAATAAAGGCATCCTGATCGCCATCACTATCAATATCAACAAAAGTAGGCCTGGCAAAACTACCGACGTTGGTCAAACCAAAGGCATTGCTGACTGGCGTAGCAAAAACGGCAAGGCTGGCAGTGCCGGTATTTTCATAAAAGAGGGCATTGCCATCGCCTTTGCCAATAAAGGCATCCAGATCGCCATCACCATCAATATCAACAAAGCTGGGCGCGGCATAATTACCGACATTCGTCAAACCAAAGGCATTGCTGATCGGCGCAGCAAAAACGGCAAGACTGGCCGTGCCGGTGTTTTCATAAAACAGGGTATTACCGGCACTGTTGCCAATAAAGGCATCCAGATCGCCATCGCCATCGATATCAACAAAGCTGGGCGTTGCATAACCACCAACATCGGTCAAACCAAAGGCATTGCTTACTGGCGTAGTAAAAGCGGCAAGGCTGGCAGTGCCGGTGTTTTCATAATAGAGGGCATTGCCATCGCCTTTACCAATAAAAGCATCCAGATCACCGTCGCCATCAATATCAACAAAGCTGGGCGCGGCATTACTACCAATATCCGTCAAACCCAGCGGATTACTGGTTGGGCTAGTAAAAACAGGATTCCCGACCGGCAGGTCATTATCGGTAACCGCTACGATAACGTTACCAACAACCATACCATGGTAATTGTCATCATCACTGGTCACCGTGTGTTGAATAACACCACGGTGCATGCCTTCACCCACCGTGTCATTAACCGCACTGATCAACACGCCTTGCGGCGCACTCCAGTTGTCTGCCGTAAAGGTTAAGGTGATTAAACCATTGGTGCTTACCTGTCCGTTGGTGGTACCCAAGGTAATAACAACATCGTGAAGGGGTGCACGTGATAGTACCAAGTCATAGCCATCTGGCACACCACCTTCGGTAACTGCGGTATTGCCGGCAGTTTGGGTAATGATGATACCCGGCGCTGCCGTTACCTCGACGGTTGCCTGAATGGCGGTAGCCGATTCTGCACCGGTATTATCAACGGCGGTCACGGTAAAGGCATTTTGGGTGCCGTTGGCTGCCGGTGTCCAGTATGCAATATTCGTGGCATCAACCAGATAGTTGCTCGCGGCATCCCAGTCGGCAGCCGTTGCCATTGAAGTACCAATTTTTAAGCTACCACTGGTGATCGCTTTAACGGCAAAAGCCGTGATCGTGCCGTCACTGTCAGCCTCATCACCTTGCGCGGCAAGATCAAGAAAAGTGATGGTAATGGCGCTATCTTCATTGCCGGTGGCCAGCGCTGCGGTAAAGGCAGTTAAGGTCGGTGCGGCATTGTTAATAAACAGCAGAGTATTGCCAACTTGATTACCAATAAAGGCATCCAGATCGCCGTCGCCATCGATATCAACAAAGCTGGGCGAAGACAAACCAAATACAGCGGTCAAATTAAAGGCATTGCTGACTGGCGCAGTAAAAGCAGCACTACTGGCAGAGCCGGTGTTTTCATAAAACAGGGTATTGCCGGCAATGCCATCCCTGTTGCCAATAAAGGCATCCAGCAAACCGTCGCCATCAATATCAACCAAACTGGGTGAGGCATTCATACCAACATCGGTCAAACCAAAAGCATTGCTAACTGGTGTAGTAAAAGCGGCAAGGCTGGCAGTGCCGGTGTTTTGATAAAACAGAGTATTACCATCAAAGTTGCCTATAAAGGCATCCAAATCGCCGTCGCCATCAATATCAACCAAGCTGGGAGCAGCCATATTACCGACATCGGTCAAACCAAAGGCATTGCTAGTCGGTGTAGTAAAAGCGGCAAGACTGGCAGTGCCGGTGTTTTCATAAAACAAGGCATTGCCATCCGTGTTACCAATAAAGGCATCCAGATCGCTATCGCCATCAATATCAACAAAAGTGGGGGCGGCATAAAAACCGACATCAGTCAAACCAAAGGCATTACTAACCGGTGCAGAAAAAGACGCACTGCTGGCCGTGCCGGTGTTTTGATAAAACAGGGTATTACCGTCACTGTTGCCAATAAAGGCATCCAGATCGCCATCACCATCAATATCAACCAAATTGGGTTTGGCATATAAACCAACATCGGTCAAACCCAGCGGATTACTGGTTGGGCTAGTAAAAACAGGATTCCCGACCGGTAAGTCATTATCGGTAACCGCTACGATAACGTTGCCAACAACCAGACCATGGTAATTGCCGTTAGCACTGGTCACCGTGTGTTGAATAACACCACGGTGCATGCCTTCGCCCACTGTGTCATCAACCGCACTGACCGTGACGGTTTGCGCGACGTTCCAGTTGAGTGTCGTAAAAGTTAAGGTAGTGAAATCAGTGCTTACCTGTCCGTTGGTGTTACCCAAGGTAATAATAACATCGGCGGTGGGTGCGGTATCCAGTACTACGGTATAAGTATCAGTGGCAAAACCTTCGGTAACTGCGGTATTGCCGGCGGTTTGGGTAATGATAATATCTGCCACTGCCGTTACGTCGACGGTTGCCTGAATGGCGGTAATCGATTCTGCACCCATGTCATCAATGGCGGTCACGGTAAAGGCATTTTGGATGCCGTTGGCGTTGGCATCCGGTGTCCAATAAGCAAAGTGCGTGGCATCAACCAGATAGTTGGTCGCGGCATTAAAGGCGAGCGCGGTTGCGGCATCTGCACCAATTTTTAAGGTACCTGATGTGATAGCTTTAACGGCAAAGGCCGCTCCGTTTAGATCAACGTCAATCGCATCACTTTGGTCGGCCAGATTAGCCAAAGTGATGGTAATGGCCGTATCTTCATTACCGGTAGCCAGTGCTGCGATGAAGGCGGTTAAGGTCGGTATATCGTTGACGGCCGTTACGCTGACAGTCGCCTGAATGGCGGTAGCCGATTCTGCACCGGTATTGTCAACGGCGGTCACGGTAAAGGCATTTTGGGTGCCGTTGGCATTGGCTGCCGGTGTCCAGTATGCAATATTCGTAGCATTGACAAGATAGTTGGTCGCGGCATTAAAGTCGGTAGCCGTTAATGCTGAAGTACCAATTTTTAAGGTACCACTGGTGATCGCTTTAACAGAAAAAGCCGTGACAGTGCCGTCATCAGCTTCATCACTTTGGTCGACCAGATTAGCCAATGTAACGGTAACGGCGGTATCTTCATCGCCGGTGACCAGTGTTGAGACAAAAGCCGTTAAGGTCGGCGCATCGTTCACCGATGTGACATCAACCGTTAAGGTATTGGCCGTGGCACTAAAGGTCGTGCCATCGCTGACTTTAAAGCCTACCGTCGCATAACCGTCGCCATTACCATTAGCAGTCGGCGTAAAGCGCAAGTTGCCGGCGGTAATATCAGTCACGCTGATTTCTTGATCCAGCGTCACCGCGGCCCAGTTACTGCCGTTGTTATATTCCAAGGTACCGGCACTGGCCAAGGTGGTGATTTGTACTGCTGCAAACGCGGTGGCCGTTGAACCCACACTCGAATCACTGTAGGTACCAAAATCACTGGTCGTCAACACCACAGCGGTATCTTCCAGCGTAGTGACCGTATCATTGGTACTGATCGGTGCGGCATTGTTGATATAAAACAGGGTATTGCCAGCATTATTGCCCACAAAGGCATCCAGATCGCCGTCGCCATCAATGTCAATAAAAGTGGGCGAGGCAGAAGGACCTACATCACCCAAACCAAACGGACTGGTGCTAGGGGTTGCAAATGCGGCACTGCTGGCTGTGCCGGTATTTAGGTAAAACAGGGTGTCGCCAGCCTGATTACCCACAAAGGCATCCAGATCCCCATCGCCATCAATATCCACAAAAGTGGGGTTGGCAGAATTACCCACATCACCCAAGCCAAACGGACTGGTGCTAGGGTTTGCAAAAGCGGCACTGCTGGCCGTACCGGTATTTTGGTAAAACCAGGTGTTGCCAGCATTATTGCCCACAAAGGCATCCAGATCACCGTCGCCATCAATATCCACCAAAGTGGGGACGGCATAACTTCCCACATCACCCAAACCAAACGGATTGGTGGTCGCCGTTGCAAAAGCGGCAAGGCTTGCAGTGCCGGTGTTTTCATAAAACAGGATATCGCCAGACAGGTTGCCGATAAAGGCATCCGGATCGCCGTCGCCATCAATGTCAATAAAAGTGGGCGAGGTAGAAATACCAGCATAGGTCAAACCAAAAGCATTGCTGATTGGCGTAGCAAAAACGGCAAAGCTGGCAGTGCCGGTGTTTTCATAAAACAAGGTGTTGCCATCATTATAGCCCACAAAGGCATCCAGATCGCCGTCGCCATCAATATCCACCAAAGTGGGATGGGCAATCTGACCCACATCACCCAAACCAAATGGATTGGTAATAGCGGGTTGAAAAGTCGGATTACCCACCGGCAGGTCATTATCCGTCACCGTGACGATGGTATTGGCGATGGCAATGTTGTTGTAATTGGCATCGGTACTGGCCACGGTGTAGTTAATCACACCGGTGTTGGTAAACTCACCCATGGTGTCATTAACCGCACTGACCGTGACGGTTTGCGCGACGTTCCAGTTATCTGTCGTAAAGGTTAAGGTGGCAAAATCAACATTTACCTGTCCGTTGGTATTACCCAAGGTAATAACAACATCGGCGGTGGGTGCGCTTTCCAGTACCAGTGTATAAGTATCGGTCGCTCCACCTTCGATAACAGCGGTATTGCCAGCGGTTTGGGTAATGATAATATCTGCCACTGCCGTTACGTCGACGGTTGCCTGAATGGCGGTAATCGATTCTGCACCCATGTCATCAATGGCGGTCACGGTAAAGGCATTTTGGGTGCCGTTGGCGTTGGCATCCGGTGTCCAATAAGCAATTTTCGTGGCATTGACAAGATAGTTGGTCGCGGCATTAAAGTCGGTCGCCGTTAGTGCTGAAGTACCGATTTTTAAGCTACCCGAGCTAATGGCTTTAACGGCAAAAGCCGTGACAGTGCCATCATCAGCTTCATTACCTTGGGCGGCAAGATTTGCAAATGTAATGGTAATGGCGGTATCTTCATTACCGGTAGTCAGCGTTGAGGCTAAGGTGGTTAAGGTCGGTACAACGTTGGTTGGCGCCGGGCTGTTAAGAAACAATCGGGTGATGCCCAAGTTGTTGCCAATAAAAGCATCCAGCTTACCGTCACCATTAATATCAACAAAAGTGGGCGAGGCAGAATTACCAACATTGGTCAAACCAAAGGCATTGCTAACCGGCGTAGTAAAAACGGCAAGGCTGAC
Source organism: Methylobacter sp. S3L5C (assembly GCF_022788635.1). Taxonomy (NCBI): domain Bacteria; kingdom Pseudomonadati; phylum Pseudomonadota; class Gammaproteobacteria; order Methylococcales; family Methylococcaceae; genus Methylobacter; species Methylobacter sp. S3L5C. The sequence goes on from NZ_CP076024.1 coordinate 4,409,070, forward strand.
AGTGCCGGTGTTTCGATAAAACAATGTGTTGCCAGCTTGGTTGCTAATAAAGGCATCCAGCAAACCGTCACCATTAATATCAACAAAAGTGGGCACAGTATAGGTATCGCCATTGGTCAAACTAAAGGCATTGCTGACTGGCGAGGCAAAAGCGGCAAGGCTGGCAGTTCCGATATTTTGATAAAACAGGGTTTCACCAGCTCTGTTGCCAATAAAGGCATCCAGATCGCCATCACTATCAATATCAACAAAAGTGGGCGAGGCATAACTACCTACATTGGTCAAACCAAAGGCATTGCTAACCGGCGCAGCAAAAGCGGCAAGACTGGCCGTGCCGGTGTTTTGATAAAAAAGGGAGTTGCCATCATAATTACCAATAAAAGCATCCAGTAAACCGTCATCATTAATATCAACAAAAGTGGGCTTGGCAAAAGAACCGGCATCGGTCAAACCAAAGGCATTGCTAACCGGCGCAGCAAAAGCGGCAAGACTGGCCGTGCCGGTGTTTTGGAAAAACCAAGTATCGCCAGCGTTGTTATCAATAAAGGCATCCAAATCACCGTCGCCATCAATATCAACAAAGCTGGGCGCGGCATTACTACCAATATCCGTCAAACCCAACGGATTAGTTATTGGGCTATTGAAAGCAGGATCCCCAACCGGCAGGTCATTATCGGTGACCGCCACGATAACATTGCCAACAACCAGACCATTGTAATTGCCGTCAGCACTGGTCACCGTGTGTTGAATAACACCACGGTGCATGCCTTCACCCACCGTATCATTAACTGCAGATACCGTCACGGTTTGCGCCGTATTCCAGTTATCTGTCGTAAAGGTTAAGGTGGCAAAATCAACATTTACCTGTCCGTTGGTATTACCCAAGGTAATAACAACATCGGCGGTGGGTGCGCTTTCCAGTACCAGTGTATAAGTATCGGTCGCTCCACCTTCGGTAACAGCGGTATTGCCAGCGGTTTGGGTAATGTTGATTTGATAGACTGCCATAATATTATTGCTCTATTAAAGTGATGCGTCAGTTAAAACCCGTCAGCCTTTCGCTATTTGAAAGTAATGCCCGGGTGCTTATTAATTATTATTGTTGTTGTTGCAAATCAGCATTGACTGGCAGGCCGTCAGCTCGTATCAAGCAATAGTCCGCTTAGGGACTGCATTGCGTTACTCTGCGGTAAACATGCGCTACTCATCAGGGAGTTCTCAGGGCTTGCTGCAAGTATTGGCTTATGGCAGCGGCAATACCCTGACGCCAATAGGCCGGCAAACTGGATAACCGCGCAGATACCCGGACGCTTGACGGTAGGCTTGGTGGTAACAAGACCATTCGAGTGTTGCTGTTTACCCTGCGCAAAGCAAGTCTTGGCAAGGCTGGTGCGCGCGGTTTGCTTGGTTAACATCAATTTATTGATCATTCCGAGACAACACTATTTTCCATTATTACAAAACAATAACGCACTTATGCAGCTATAGACATAAGCTTAATCCTACCAAGAAAGTCTGGAATTACAAATTAATTTTACTTTTAAAACTAAAAAAATGTATAAATTTATGCAAGAGGTGGGGTAGTTATTCACCGCCCCCTTTGAAAAAGGGGGATTGAGGGAGATTTATCTAATAAAATTTACGATGCCGGTCCGGGTTTGCAACCCCGACCGAAACGTTTGAATATTTCTATAGCTTTTAAAACGTGAGTGACGGGGTTACAAACCCCGTCACGTTTCAGGATGTGTCGGGTTACGGCTGGCGCCTAACCCGACCTACTACTATTACTACTTCAAGGACAATTTCAGCCTAGTTCCCACGCTCCGGCGTCACTGCCATTAAGTTAAGAAATAAGGAATCAAAAAACATGTTTTTTGATTCCCCACCATATAGTGACTGCTGGAGTACAAACCTAGGTTTGTACTCCATGTAAAAGGTATTTCAACACTTAACTTAATGGCAGTGACGCCGGAGCGTGGGAATGATAGGAAAACGTGAGTGACAGGGTTACAAAACCCGTCACGCTTAAAGCTGTGTCGGGTTACGGCTGGCGCCTAACCCGACCTACTACATAACTTTTTTCATGTATTTCATGAAAAAAAATCCTCCGTTAACTAATATACAAATACCCATGAACGCCAAAGCTGTCAGTTACCTGCCCGGTAAGAAAATGCGTATTGGTGCCACTGGCAATTTGACTATTCAAGTCTGCCAAAGAACTGGCACCAAATTCCGCCAGGGTATGCCCGGTCAGGGTAATTGAATTCAACGCCGGATTAGTGGTGCCGGCTGCCGAGCCATCAGGCAGCAGATTCTGAATATGCAACGTTAAGCCGGTATAGCCAGCCGCACCATCGCTGTTGGAAAAACCAACCACTTTACTGACACCGTTAACCCAACCAAAAATAGTGGCGTGATCCTGACCTTGTTGAAAATCAGTCAGCGTTGACCAGGAGGTACCGGCCATTCTGCCATCCAGAAAGACCGTATCATTACCCTCGCCACTGGTCAAAAACGACGATCCTGTAGAACCATCAATCACATCATTGCCTGTTCCGCTATTGACAGCTTTATTGCCACTGCCGGCTACCTTGATAAAATCATTACTGTCTGAGCCAATAATAACCGCGTTGTCAGACTCATCTATTAGTTGATAGTCAAGATCAAGGGGACCGGTATACAAGTCCGGCATAGCATAAGTTTTGTTGGTGTTGCCTAAAGAATCAAACAGCTGAGTCACCGTTACCATCTTCAAAAAATCAGCCATACTGATGGTGTCACTGCCAAAAACCAGATCTTCGATATTGGTTAAGGTATCGGTGCCATCAATGCCTTTAAACACTACCGTTTTTCCGTCAGAAGAGAGCCCAACCCGGGTAATATTGGTTGACATATCTGCCAGAGCAAAATCATATCCAACCGTGCTGTTGTCAACACTACCGACAAAGGAATCATTTCCTGCTGTGTCTGCTTGTAACGCTATGACATTAGCGCTGGCATCGCTGGTTACCTGTTCAAGTGCATCGGCACCATCGATATAACTGGCTTGTACGGTAATCGCTTGAGCCACCTGCTCCTGACCCAAAGTAAATGATTCCGCAGTTGCACCGTTAATGGCCGTGCCATTGGCAAACCATTGGTAGGCAATGACGCCTAAACCATCGGCATCTGCCAAGGTATTGGCGGCGATTAAGGTTTGATTTTGCTTGGCCGTGCCGGTAATAGTCACTAAACCGGTCGGCGCATTGTCGTTCAAGTTAAGTACCGAAACGACCACAGCTTGTGTGGTAGTGGTGATGCTGCCGTCATTGGCGATGACATCAAAGTTGTAGCTGGCTTTGGTTTCAAAGTCGGCCGCTTCTTTCAGCGTCACTGCGCCCGTTTCCTCATTAATATCCAGCCAGGCCAGATCGTCGCCGCCCAGGCTGTAGGTGACTAACGACAGGTTGTCCGCATCGGTCGTTACAGCCGTGTAAATAACGATATCGGTTAACTCGTTTTCGTCAACCGAACCGATTGCGCCTGAAGTAAATACCGGCGCATTGTCATTCAGGTTGTTCACCAAAACCTCCACAGTTTGCGTGGTAGTGGTGATGCTGCCGTCATTGGCGATGACATCAAAGTTGTAGCTGGCTTTGGTTTCAAAGTCGGCCGCTTCTTTCAGCGTCACTGCGCCCGTTTCCGCATTAATATCCAACAAGGCTTGATCGTCGCCGCCCAAACTGTAAGTAACCGGCAACAGGTTGTCAGCATCGGTCGTTACAGCCGCGTAAATAACGGTATCGGTTAGCTCGTTTTCGTCAACCGAACCGGTTTCGCTTGAAATAAATACCGGGGCATTGTCATTCAGGTTGTTCACCAAAACCTCCACAGTTTGCGTGGTAGTGGTGATGCTGCCGTCATTGGCGATGACATCAAAGTTGTAGCTGGCTTTGGTTTCAAAGTCGGCCGCTTCTTTCAGCGTCACTGCGCCCGTTTCCGCATTAATATCCAACAAGGCTTGATCGTCGCCGCCCAAACTGTAAGTAACCGGCAAGAGGTTGTCCGCATCGGTCGTTACAGCCGCGTAAATGACGGTAGTGATTAGCGCGTTTTCGTCAACCGAACCGGAACCGGTTTCGCCTGAAGTAAATACCGGGGCATTGTCATTCAGATTGTTCACCGAAACCACTACGGCTTGTGTGGTGGTGATGATGCTGCCGTCATTGGCGATGACATCAAAGTTGTAGCTGGCTTTGGTTTCAAAGTCGGCCGCTTCTTTCAGCGTCACTGTGCCCGTTTCTGCATCAATATCCAACAAGTCCAGGTCTGTACCGCCCAAGCTGTAGGTGACTTCCAACAGGTTGTCCGCATCGGTCGTTACAGCCGTGTAAATGAAGGTATCGATTGCGTTTTCGTTGACGGAACCGGTTTCGCCTGAAGTAAATACCGGGGCATTGTCATTCAGATTGTTCACCGAAACCACCACAGCTTGTGGAGTGGTTAAGGTACCGTCAAAGGCAATGACGTTAAAACTGTAGCTGGCTTTGGCTTCAAAATTGGCAGAAGCTTTCAGCGTCACCGCACCCGTTTCCGCATTAATATCCAGCAATGCTTGATCGTCGCCGCCCAAGGTGTAAGTACGTGAAGTCAGGTTGTCCGCATCGGTCGTTACCGCTGTGTAAATGACGGTAGTGATTAGCGCATTTTCGTCAACGGAACCGATTGCGCCTGAAGTAAATACCGGCGCATTGTCATTCAGATTGTTCACCGAGACCACCACAGCTTGTGTGGTAATGTTGCTGCCGTCATTGGCAATCACGTCAAAGTTGTAGCTGGATTTGCTTTCAAAGTCGGCAGAAGCTTTCAGCGTCACCGCACCCGTTTCCGCATTAATATCCAGCAAAAGCTGATCGGCGCCGCCCAGACCGTAGGTGACTGCCGACAGGTTGTCAGGGTCGGTAGTCACTGCCGTGTAAATGACGACAGTGGTTAGCGCGTTTTCGTCGACGGAACCGATAGCGCCTGAAGTAAATACCGGCGCGAGGGAGTTAGTAAATAAAAAGGTCATGCCAAACATGCTACCCATACTGGAGCCAATAAAGGCATCCAGCGTACCGTCGCTATTAATATCAACAAAAGTGGGGGCGGCAAAACCAGGAACATTGGTCAAGCCAAAGGCATTGGGTTCACCTTGCCCAAAATTCGCACTACTGGCAGTGCCGATGTTTTCATAAAACACGGTGTTGCCTACGGAGTTGCCAATAAAGAGATCCAGATCGCCGTCACCATCAATATCAACAAAAGTGGGCTTGGCATTATTACCAACATTGCTCAAGCCAAAATTCGATTGATCTTGCACAAAAATCGCACTATTGGCCGTGCCGGTGTTTTCATAAAACAATGTATTGCCGTCACCGTTGCCAATAAAGGCATCCATATCGCCGTCACCATCAATATCAACAAAAGTGGGGGCGGCATTATTACCGACATTGGTCAAACCAAAGGCATTATTGGGGGTACCCACAAAATCCGCACTAATGGCAGTACCAATGTTTTCATAAAACTGGATGTTGCCAAATTGATCGCCAATAAAGGCATCCATATCGCCGTCACCATCAATATCAACAAAAGTGGGGGCGGCAGCACCCATTTCCTGAAAGCCATTGAGTTGACCTTGCATAAATTCCGCATTAAAGGCACTCCCGACGTTTTGATAAAACGATGTATTGCCGAAGGCATCGCCAATAAAGGCATCCAGATCGCCGTCACTATCAATATCAACAAAAGTGGGCGACTGAAAAGCATTAATACTATACAAGCCAAGGGGAGCGGAGATTGGGCTAGTGAAAGATGGATTTCCAATAGACAGGTCATTATCGGTGACCGCCACGATAACGTTGCCAATAACAAAGCTATTGTAATTTACATCAGTACTGGTCACCGTGTGTTGAATAACACCACGGTGCATGCCTTCACCCACCGTATCATAAGTCGCAAAGACAGTTACAGTTTGCGGCGTATTCCAGTTGGCTGTCGTAAAGGTTAAGGTGGCAAAATCAACATTTACCTGTCCGTTGGTATTACCCAAAGTAATAACAACATCGGCGGTGGGTGTGTATGTCAGTACCAAGGTATAAGTATCTGCCACACCTTCTTCGGTAACAGCGGTATTGCCGGCGGTTTGGGTAATGATGATACCCGGCGCTGCCGTTACGTCGACGGTTGCCTGAATGGCAGTAGCGGATTCTGCACCTGCATTGTCTACGGCGGTCACGGTAAAGGCATTCAGGGTGCCGTTTGCGTTGGCATCCGGTGTCCAATAAGCAATATTTGTGGCATCAACAATAAAGTTGTTTGAAACATCCCAGTCGGTAGCCGATATTTCATCGATACCAATTCTTAAGGTACCTGATGTGATCGCTTTAACAGCAAAAGCCGTTACCGTGCCGTCACTGTCCGCTTCATCACCTTGGGCGGCAAGATCAGCAAAAACAATAGCGATTGCGGTATCTTCATTACCGGTGGCCAGCGCTGCGGCGAAGGCGGTTAAGGTGGGTACAGCGTTGGTCGTTTGTGTGTTAATAAACAACAGGGTATCGCCAGCTTGATTGCCAATCAAGGCATCCAGCTTACCGTCGCCATTAATATCAACAAATGTGGGCGTGGCATAAACACCGACATTGGTCAAACCAAAGGCATCACTGATTGGCGCAGCAAAATTGGCAAGGCTGGCCGTGCCGATGTTTTCATAAAAGAAGGTACTGCCACTGAGGGTACCAATAAAAGCATCCAGATCGCCATCGCCATCAATATCAACCAACGTAGACGCGACAAAATTACCGGTATTGGTCAAACCAAAGGCATCACTGACTGGCGTAGTAAAAGCGGCAAGGCTGGCAGTGCCGATATTTTCATAAAACAGGATGTTGCCATCGCCTTTGCCAATAAAGGCATCCAGATCGCCATCACCATCAATATCAACCAAACTGGGCGTGGCATTAGAACCGGTATTGGTCAAACCAAAGGCATCGCTGACTGGCGTAGTAAAAGCGGCAAGGCTGGCAGTACCGGTGTTTTGATAAAACAGGGTGTTGCCAGCAAAGTTGCCAATAAAGGCATCCAGATCGCCGTCACCATCAATATCAACAAAAGTGGGCGCAGCATAAAAACCGTCATTTGTCAAACCAAAGGCATTACTAACTGACGTAGTAAAAGCGGCAAGGCTGGCGGTGCCGGTGTTTTCATAAAACAGGGTATCACCAAGCTTATTGCCAATAAAGGCATCCAGATCGCCGTCACCATCAATGTCAACAAAAGTTGGGGCCGCATAAGTACCGACATTGGTCAAACCCAGCGGATTGCTGATTGAACCAGTGAAAACAGGATTCCCGACAGACATGTCATTATCGGTAACCGCCACGATAACGTTGCCAATAACAAAGCCATTGTAATTTAAATCAGTACTGGTCACCGTGTGTTGAATAACGCCACGGTGCATGCCTTCACCCACCGTGTCATTAACCGCCGTCACAGTCACCGTTTGCTCGACGTTCCAGTTGGCAGTAGTGAAGGTTAAGGTGGCAAAATCAACGTTTACCTGTCCGTTGGTATTACCCAAGCTAATAATAACATCCGCTGTAGGTGCGTATGTCAGTACCAAGGTATAGGTATCGGTGGCACCACCTTCGGTAACAGCGGTATTGCCAGCGGTTTGGGTAATGATAATTTCGTAAGGTACGATTGACATAATATTATTGCTCTATTTAAAGTGATGCGTTAGTTAAAGCCGGTCAGCCTTTCGTTAGTTGAAAGTAATGCCCGGGGCTTATTAATTATTTTTTGTAAATTAGTGGTGGTTTGGTTTGTAACCGATCAAAAACAAGCGAGTGGTTTGGTAAGTAGTAAAGGCCAGACCCGGCTTGTTAATGTTTAACCATTGCGACAAGCCTGCTGAGGCCTGCAAGTTAATTACCTGTGAAATTGTTTGAGTCATGACTATTTATTGAGGATGAAAAAATGTGGTTACGGAGGTACTGTGCTATATCTAATTGCCTTAAATTCTCCAGAACCAAGTCTAAATTGGTATACGCTGCATCATTTTTAGGTTGCAGGGCAATGGCACGCTGATGGCAGACCTTAGATAATTTGATTTCGGCGCGCTGTTGTAAGGTAGCCGCTAAACTGTTGTCAGCACGAGCAAAGTCAGGTTGATAACGTAACGCTGTTTTAATACAGTTAATGGCCAAATCAAGCATACCTTGCTGCCGATAAAGATGGCCTAGCTCCAAATACACGTCTGCCGCATCCGGCTTTATCTGTAACGCCGATTGATAGGAATTTTTGGCATCTGCAAACTGGTTTAGGGAGGCGAATACTTTACCCAAATTTAAGTGAGCGATTAGTAGATTTGGGGACAGCGTCAAGGCATGTTCATAACCCGCTATAGCAAGATCGGTGTCACCCTGAAACTGCCAGAGACCGGCCAGATTGCAATGCAACACCGCCATAGTGGGTGCCAACTGCAATGCCTGTTGATAAACGTCAATAGCTTGGGCAGTTAAGCCTTGTGCCTGCAAAAGATCAGCCAGATTATGGTAAGCGGGCACAAAATCGGCTTGCAAGCGGATGGTTTCTGTAAAACACAGCATTGCCGCTGCCGGATTGCCATCCCGAACGTGCTGCTTACCTTGCTCCAAACAGATATTGGCAAGGCTGGTTTGCTTGGTTGTTAGTAATTTTTTGGTCATTTCGGCAGAACACTATTTATTATTGCTAAGCAACAACGCACTTGAGCGGGTGCAGGTGTAGGTTAGGTGTCATGCTATCAAGAAAGTTAGAATTTACAAAATAAATTTACTTTAAAAAATAAAAAAACAGATTCATATTTACAATTTTGCAATTATAAAAATTTTTAGAAAGCATTATGTCTGACAGGAGCGAGTGATTTTTTGGGAGACGACTATACTTTGAGCGGTCACAAATGCGGAAAATCAATGTAGGGTTAGTGCAACGTAACCCGACAACTGCTTGTAAATGTTGGGTTACGCTATCGCTAACCCAACCTACATTGGGCTTTTTTGATTTATTAAAAACCCGCAACCGTAAACGCTTGCAGTATATATCCTGCAGGCATGGCCTGCTGATACAGAATTTGAATATGGCAGTTGAGTTTTAGAGTAAAGCGAGGATTTGAAAAAAATTTAATGCAAGTTAACCGGGTTATTTTTCATTGCTTTATGTTGGCCAGACAAACATAAAATAATTGCAATATTTTCATATTTTTTACTTTATATAAAAATTTGTCACTATAGATTTTCAGATAAATAATTTCGATACCGATGCCGGTCCGGGTTTGCAACCCTGACCGAAACGTTTAAAGGCTTTACTATTTTTCAGCCGAGTTCCCACGCTCCGGCGTGGAACTCATCCAACAACGCTCAAGCGTTGCGTGACGCAGGAGCGTCACTAGCGGCATTCCCACGCCGGAGCGTGGGAACGATAGGGCGGGGGTTATTTATTGCGAGTTACGATGCCGGTCCGGGTTTTCAACCCCGACCGAAACGTTTAAAGGCTTTACTATTTTTAAAACGTGAGCGACGGGGTTACAAGCCCCGTCGTGCTTTATTACGCTGTGTCTACTACTTCATTACGCTGTGTCGGATTACGGCTGATGCCTAACCCGACCTAAATTGATTCAGTCTCTTTATCCAAACCAAAAGCCGCGTGTAACGCCCTAACGGCAAGTTCCAGGTATTTTTCATCGACAACGACAGATATTTTTATTTCTGAGGTTGAAATCATGCGAATATTGATACCTTCATCTGCCAATGTTTTAAACATGGTGCTGGCAATACCGGCATGCGAACGCATTCCTACGCCAACGATTGATACTTTTACCAGGCTGTTGTCACCCTTTACTTTTCTTGCTCCCAGCTCGGCACAAGTGTGCTCCAGTATATCTTTTGCACGCGGATAATCATTGCGATTAACCGTGAAAGTAAAATCCGTGGTGGCATCATCAGCAATATTTTGCACAATCATATCCACTTCAATATTGGCATCGGCAATAGGACCCAAAATTTTAAAAGCGACTCCGGGCAAATCAGGCACTCCGGTGATTGTTAATTTTGCTTCATCGCGATTAAAAGCAATGCCGGATATTAAAGCACTTTCCATTTGTGATTCCTCGTAAGTAATGAGTGTGCCAGACCCTTCTTTAAATGATGATAATACGCGTAGCGCAACATTATATTTGCCGGCAAACTCTACCGATCTGATTTGCAAAACTTTTGAACCCAAACTGGCCATTTCCAGCATTTCTTCAAAAGTAATGTGGTCAAGTCTGCGCGCTTTAGGCTCAACCCTGGGGTCAGTGGTGTAAACGCCATCCACATCCGTATAAATATGACACTCGTCGGCATTTAATGCCGCCGCCAAAGCAACCGCCGTCGTATCTGAACCGCCACGACCTAAAGTGGTAATATTACCGTGTTCATCAACACCCTGAAAACCGGCGACAACCACGACTTTACCGGTATTAAGATCAGCACGTATTTTGCTGTCGTCAATCTTTCGTATCCGTGCTTTGGTGTGAAAGCTGTCAGTCAGAATTTTTACCTGCCCGCCGGTATAAGAAACGGCAGCACAACCTGTTTGATGCAGCGCCATACTTAATAACGCCACCGTAACCTGTTCGCCGGTAGAAATTAAAACATCCATTTCCCGGTCACTGGGTTGCTCTTGAATGTCTTTTGCCAACGCGATTAACCGGTTGGTTTCGCCACTCATGGCGGAAAGCACTACCACGATTTGATTACCCAAATCATGGGCTTTTTTAACTTTTTCAGCGACAGCTTTAATCCGCTCGACAGAGCCTACCGACGTGCCGCCAAATTTATATACATATAATGCCATTCAATAAAACCTTTTATTACGCGCCCAATTGCGCTTGTATCCAGGCAGGAACACCCGCTAATGCCGCCGCCAATCCAGCCGGATTATTACCGCCAGCCATTGCCAAATCGGGTTTTCCACCACCTTTACCACCCACTTGAGTGGCGACAAAGTTAACCAGTTCGCCGGCTTTTATCTGACTCATTTTATCTTTGGAGACAACGGCGATTAAATTAACCTTGTCGCCATCGACAACCGCCAGAACGATAGCACAACTGCCAAGCTTGTTTTTAAGCTGATCGGCCATATCGCGCAGGGATTTGGCATCCACATCATCAAGTTTGACTGCCAGTACTTTTACACCCGCTACCTCAATGGCCTGCGAACCCAACTCATCACCCGCTGAACTGGCCAGCTTTGAATTTAGGCGTTCAAGTTGTTTTTCCAGTACCCGGTTTTTTTCCAGCAATTGCTCGACTTTTTCAGCAACTTTTTCAGGTGGGCTTTTTAACAGTCCGGTAACGCTGTTCAAAGCTTTATCGCGATTGGCTATCCACTCAATACAACCACCACCGGTGACCGCTTCAATGCGTCTGACACCGGCAGCAACGCCGTTTTCACTGATTATTTTAAAACAACCGATGTCCCCTGCCCTGTTAACATGCGTACCACCACAAAGCTCGGTTGAAAACTCACCTATTTTTAAAACCCTGACTTCGGCGCCATATTTTTCGCCAAACAGCGCCATGGCACCGGCTTCTACCGCCAAATCTTTAGCCATGACTTGGGCAGAAACGGGATTGTTTAAACGAATCTGCTCATTAACCAAATACTCAAGGCTGCTAATTTGCTCAGGCGTCACCGGCTCAAAATGTGAAAAGTCAAAACGTAACCGCTCGGTATTAACCAGTGAGCCTTTTTGAGTCACATGCTCGCCTAAGGTCTGCCTTAAGGCGGCATGTAATAAATGCGTGGCCGAATGGTTTAATTCCGTGGCTTTTCTGTCTGCCGCATTGACTTTTGCAGCACATAACTGACCTTTGCTTAAGACCCCTGAAATCAACTTACCTTTATGTAAAAACAGGTTACCACCCTGCTTTTGCGTATCCGTCACGTTAAATACCGCTTCCGAGGCAATAATTTGGCCACAATCACCTATCTGGCCACCGGACTCGGCATAAAAAGGCGTTTTATCCAAAACTACCAAGCCTTCTTCACCGACTTGCAAGCTATCGACTGGCTGACCTTCCAGGTAAAGTGCGACAATATTGACTTGATCATCAAGATGATCATAGCCGGTAAATTCAGTCTGACTATCGAGCTTGATATCCTGACTGTATTCCGTACCAAAACTACTGGCCGAACGCGCTCTGACCCGTTGCGCCGACATGGCGGTTTCAAAGCCGGCATGATCTACCGTCAGATTATTTTCGCGGGCAAAATCAGCGGTTAAATCAACGGGGAAACCGTAAGTATCATAAAGCTGGAATACCGTTTCGCCGGGAATAACAGAGCCTTGCATCTTGGCAACACAAGCTTCCAGGATTCTCATGCCCTGCCCCAAAGTTTCGGCAAACCGTTCTTCTTCTTTTTTTAATACCCGTTCAGCCTGTGATTGTGCAGCTTTAAGCTCGGGAAAAGCCTCGCCCATTTCGTCAACCAAAGGGGCAACCAGCTTATAAAAGAAAACATCCGGGATACCCAATCGATAACCATGCCGAATGGCACGTCGAATAATTCGGCGCAGCACATAACCTCGACCTTCATTGGAGGGCATGACGCCATCGGTAATTAAAAAGGCACAAGAACGAATATGATCGGCAATAACACGTAAGGAACTGATGCTTAAATCAGTGGTGTCGGCAAGTTTGGCAGCAGCTTTTAAAACGCCTTGAAATAAATCAATCTCATAATTGTTGTGCACGCCTTGCAACACCGCACTAATCCGTTCCAGCCCCATACCTGTATCAACAGACGGCTTGGGTAGTGGCGTTAACGTGCCATCTGCATCACGGTCATACTGCATAAATACCAGATTCCAGACTTCGATATATCTATCGCCATCTTCTTCCGGCGTACCCGGAGGGCCACCAGGAATATCGGCACCATGATCATAAAATATTTCAGTGCAAGGCCCACAAGGACCCACATCGCCCATAGACCAAAAGTTATCTTTTGCGCCGATTTTTGAAAGACGGGCCGGCGAAACACCAATATCATGCAACCAGATATTTTCTGCTTCGGCATCCTCGTCAAAAACGGTGACCCATAATTTCTCGGCAGGAATCTCCAACTCTTTGGTTAAAAAATCCCAGGCATAATGAATCGCTTCTTTTTTAAAATAATCGCCAAAACTAAAATTACCCAGCATTTCAAAAAACGTATGATGCCTTGCCGTATAACCGACATTTTCCAGATCATTATGTTTGCCACCGGCTCTCACACAACGCTGACTGGTCACCGCTTTGTTAAACTCACGCTGTTCCCTGCCCAAAAATACATCCTTAAACTGGACCATTCCGGCATTGGTAAATAATAAGGTAGGATCGTTAACAGGTACCAGTGAGCTGGAAGGCTCAATGGAATGCCCACGCTGATGAAAGAACTCAAGGAAGGCGGTGCGCAGCTCAGCGCTAGTCATTTTTTTCATGGTATCAATAATTTTAAAGTGGCACGTAAAAACGCACCCTAGAATTTAATGTTTAAATGATCAAACAAAGCACTAATCATCGTGCCGGAAAAACCGCGCTGCATTAAAAAGCGACTGCGTTTTGCCCACTCATTACGATCAATGAGTAAATCCTGACCATATTTTTTACTATAAACCTGCTCCAACAACACCATCCAGCTACTTACAGTTTGCTGCACAACATCGTCAAGATTAAATGCTTCTATACCATTTTTGCGCAACTCATAAGTCACCGCAACGGGCCCGTAACCTTTTTGAATACGGCATCTGGCATAGCTTTCGGCATAACGTAAATCGCTCTGCCAACCTTGCAGAGCGAAGTCCTCAATAACCGCCAAAATCTCATCCTTGTTAAAGTCTCTTAGCAGTAATTTATTCAGTAATTCTTTTTGGCTATGCTCCCTGCGCGCCAATAATCGAAGACAGCATTCCTTTATTTGCGTAGTAGTGCTTTTATCTGTGTCTTGATTGTCACTTGCTTCATTGGCTGAAGTAAACGGGATTTCTTTATACTTCATCAATGACCGGTTGAATAATCGGCACCGGCTTTTTAAATGCCTCGGCTCTTATTTTGGCTTCAATTTCTTTCGCTTTTTCAGGATGCTCTTTTAAGAAAAGTTTTACATTTTCTTTACCCTGACCAATTTTCTCATCCCCATAACTATACCAGGAACCGGCTTTTTGAATAAAGCCATAGCTGACGCCAAGATCAACCAATTCACCCATAAACGAAATACCTTCGCCGTATAAAATCTCAAATTCAGCCTGTCTAAACGGCGGCGCCACTTTATTTTTTACGACCTTTACCCGGGTTTCATTACCAATAACTTCTTCGCCTTTTTTTACGGCACCAATACGACGTATATCCAAACGTACAGAAGCATAAAATTTAAGTGCATTACCGCCGGTTGTAGTTTCCGGACTACCGAACATCACCCCGATTTTCATCCTGATCTGGTTAATAAAAATAACCAGCGTATTGGAACGTTTGATATTACCTGTTAATTTTCTTAATGCCTGTGACATCAAACGTGCTTGCAAGCCCATATGAGAGTCGCCCATATCGCCTTCAATTTCGGCTTTAGGCGTTAATGCCGCAACCGAATCGATTACCACAACATCAACCGCACCTGAGCGCACCAGCATATCGGTAATTTCCAGAGCCTGCTCGCCGGTATCCGGTTGGGAAACCAGTAATTCATCGACATTAACACCGATTTTTTCGGCATAACTTGGATCCAGGGCATGTTCGGCATCAACAAAGGCAGCTGTGCCACCAAGTTTTTGCATTTCAGCGATGACTTGCAAAGTCAGTGTCGTTTTACCGGATGATTCAGGGCCATAAATTTCAACCACGCGACCACGTGGCAAACCACCACAGCCCAAAGCGATATCCAAACCTAAAGAACCGGTAGAGACTACATCAATATCACGGGAAGCTGCCACATCACCCATACGCATTACAGAGCCTTTACCAAACTGCTTTTCTATCTGCATCAGGGCTGCGCCTAATGCTTTCTTTTTATTCTCATCCATTGTTAATACCCTGTAGGCCAGAAAAATGTCGACTAACTAATACAATTATTATCACATAGACACCCGGGTTCGGGTAGTGTTGATTTTTACTATACAACACACACTCAAATTGCGGTTTTTGTCTCTCTCGTTCGGTATAGCTATCCATACAAGCACTGCTGCTCAGGCTCAGAACAAAGAAGCTTGGAGGGACAACGATAAGGACAGCTAATATCTATCCATGCAAGTTAGCTGCCTGTTTTTTCGTCTTGCGTAAAGATCCCAAAAAATTAAAACTTGTCGGCCTTCGCTCTGGCATCTTTACCACCGTTTAAGTCACCCTGCATTTCTCTCGCTCTGGCAACCAATAACCAACTGTGTTTTTTAAGCGGAGTATCGTTATTTGCCAATATCGCCGCTTTTTTTGCAAGATCTTCTGCCAAGCGAGGTTTTGAATCCTTTAGCTTTAATAATGCCAACTTGTAATATAACGTTGCATTTCGCGGCTCGATTCTAATGGCACGCTCAATGGTTGTTGTTGCCGATTCAATATTTCCCGCTTTACTGTTTTGGTTGGCCGCTAAAGCTAATGCATTGACCGCTGGGGATAAAGGTGAAAAAGTTTCTAAAGGTGCAAAAGCCGGTATACGAGGTGGCGGTGGTGGCGGTGCAACAATCATTGGCTCAATATTAAGAGCAGGTGATGAATCACTTTGTCCGAATGGAAAAGCCCCCTGCTCTGATGCCAATGGCTCTTGACCTGGCTGATTTTGTAATTGTCCTTGTTGCTCTTGGCCTGGTATTAGAGGCTCAGGTTCTAACGCTTCTATCGGTGCTGTTATTGGTACAAATTCCTGAAGTGGCTGTGTTGTCACTATATCATTAGAGCCTTGATTTATCGGCTCGGATTTTATGGGCTGTTGCGCTTTTGATTTCCGTAAGGAAGGTTTTGTTTTACTATAAATTGTTGTTCCATTTCCATACACAGGCGCAGGAGGCTGAGAAGCACAGCCAACAAGGAAAGAAGACCATAAAAAAAGTAAAGTAAGTCGTTTGATTAGCATGTTTTATAAAATTAACGGTAGTAGGTTTACTAATGAAATAACTATCATTGCTTTAAATTGAAAAGGCATTGTAGGCTTTTAAAATGGGATGATACAGGGTAAAACCATAGTCATCCCCTTACTCATCGAAACTAATTTAGTATGATATTTCATTATTCGCTGCTCATTCTACATTTTTTATTGAAATCCAGTGAAGTTTGATCTTATAAACACTGACAGTACCTTAATAAAACCTATGCAGCAAAACGGAATCGGTAAGCTCTAAACGTCAGATTATCAACAATTCCACTGCATTACATCGAGGCTACTTACTGTAGCTTCATAACCCAATCCATACCGTACTGTAATGTTCAAATAAAACAGGATACTTTATTAAGCAGTCTTCTTGTAGAATTCCTCCTTCAAAGTCCTACGGGGAAAAATTAAATGTAGTCGTTTGCCATTCTATAACTGAGTGGTAGAGTAATTCTGCAACTTATAACAACAACTTCTATGTTCCACCCAAATTGCTTTTTCGGGCTTACTTGAGGTGGCGTGGGGCTGGCTCGGTTTTAATTTTGTATGATTAAAATATTGCTTTAAGCTCAGTAATTAATACAACGATAACGGTTTGTTTCTTATTTTTATATCGCTGGCCCAACATCTTAAAAGCCAGTAATCTTTTGCTACTTAGGCGACGCTGCCTTCAATTAGCACAATAGCGGCCTGTTTAGCCTGTTCGGCCGCTCCTGAGTGACGTTTCATTTGTTCCGAGACTATCGCGCCTTCAATTAACAGTCTTAATTGCAGAGCCAAGTTTTCAGGCTGCTTTGAACCATACTGCGCGGTCAAGTCGGCAATATAATGTTGGAATTTGTCATAGAATTCTGAGGATACTTGGTGCACAGGATTGCCCTTTAATGGAAATTCAGCAGACGCATTGATGAAGGCGCAGCCACGAAATTCCGGGATGTCTATCCATTCGCTTATCACATCAAAAATAGCCAGTAATTTGTCTCTGGGGTTAGTAGTCTTGGCGTCAACCTGAGCGATAAACCAGGTTCGAAAATCTTCATCCCGTTTACGTAGAACGGCAAGCACCAACTCGTCCTTAGATGGAAAGTATTTGTACAGACTCATCTTGGTGGTATTGGCAGCTTTGGCAATAGCATCGACACCGGTTGCCCTAATTCCCTGGCTATAAAACAGTTCGGAAGCAGCGGCCAAGATATTTGCTTGCAGAGTTTTAGCCATAGATTATAGAAGTAGCGGTTGATAAAAATTTTGTGATATACCGAGCGGTATACTACAATTCAGGTCTGACTGACCGGTAAGTTTTTTTAATCATAACAAATATTTTTAAAAACTGATGATGTAATAATGGTTTTTTTCTTTTAACACAAGCTTGGCGAGGAAACATACAATGACTGTAGCACTGAAAACAACACATCATGGCGGCTGCCCGCATGATTGTCCGGATACTTGCTCAATGGTATTTGAGGTTCAGGACGGCAAGCTGACCGGTGTTAAAGGCAATCCGGATCATCCGATAACGCGCGGCGGTCTTTGCGTTAAATTGAAAGATTATGAAAAGCGGCATTATCACCCCGACCGCTTGTTATATCCGATGCGCCGCACCGGCCCAAAAGGCAGCAAGCAGTTTCAGCGCATCACTTGGGATGAAGCGCTGGATGAAATCGTCATGCGCTGGACGGCCATTATTGAGAAACACGGCCCGCAGGCGATTGTTCCTTACAGTTATTTAGGCAATCAGGGCCTGGTGCATGGTTTGAACGGAGGCGATGCGTTCTTTAACCGGATGGGTGCTACCGTTACCGAGCGCACTTTTTGTGGCGAAGGATCGGGTACTGCCTGGCTGTTGACCGTGGGACCGACAGCCGGCGTTGATCCTGAAAGTTTTATTCATGCCAAATACATCATTATCTGGGCCTGTAATTCGGTCAGCACCAATTTGCATCACTGGCACATTATTAAAGAAGCGCAAAAAAAAGGCGCGAAAGTCATCGTAATCGATAGTTACGCGTCCAAAACAGCCAAAGAAGCCGATGTTCATATTGCGCCAAAACCAGGTACCGATGGCGCATTGGCGATGGCGATGATCCATACCATTATTGAAGAAGGTCTGGTCGACCAGGATTATGTCGATAATTACACGGTCGGTTTTGAAACCTTAAAAGAACGAGCGAAAATGCGTACTCCGGAATGGGCGGAAACTATTACCGGAATACCGGCTGAAGTGATTCGCACGCTGTCCCGCGATTATGCAACGACACAGCCTGCCGCGATTCGTCTGGGCGTGGCGCTGGAAAGACATTATGGCGGCGGTCAAACCATCCGCGCAGTAAGCTGTCTGCCTGCATTGACCGGCGCCTGGCGTCATGTTGGTGGCGGTGCATTGCAGATGCCGGTCTGGGAGCATCCCTACAAATTTGACGTCATCTGTCGGCCAGACTTAATTCCTGGGGGCACGCGTGTTATTAATGCATTGCAACTGGGCCGGGCACTGACCGACGAACCACCAGCAGGGCCACCGATTAAATCGATAATGTGTTGGAATGCCAACCCCGTCACTCAAGCCCCGGAGACCGACAAGATAGTCCAAGGTTTGAGCAACGAAGAGCTGTTTCTGGTTTCGGCGGAACATTTTATCTCGGATACGGCCTGCTATGCCGACATCCTGTTGCCTGCATCTATGGGCGCGGAGCTGGAAGACATGATCCTGTCCTGGGGACATTTGTATCTGACCTACAATGCCAAATGCGTAGAGTCACCAGGCGAAGCCATCCCGAATAACGAGATTTTCCAGCGACTGGCGGCACGTATGGGCTATCAAGAAGAGAACTTTAAATGGTCGGATTCGGAATGCCTGGAAAATTATGTCGATTGGGATTCGCCGGCTTGCGAGGGTATCACGCTGGAAACTCTGCGCGAACGAGGGTTTGCCCGTCTTAATGTCGGAACCAAAGATAATCGCGCGCCTCATAAAGCAGGAAATTTCAGGACACCATCCGGTAAATGTGAATTTGAAATAACAGATGCAACAAACTTTGTCGCAGGCCCTTTTCGTCAGATGTATGAAGGCTTCCAGTCTGGTGAAGCTTTAGATTCACTGCCGGATTATGTGCCTTCCAGAGAAACGCAGGCAACCAATCCGGAACTTGCGAAAAAATATCCGTTAAATATCCTCTCGCCTAAAAGCCACGGATTTCTGAATTCCTGTTACGCCAATATGGAGCAAAAAATCAAAGGTCAGGGTGAACAGTTTGTACTGATCAATGCGCTGGATGCAGAGCAACGCAATATTAAGCAAGGCGACACGGTGCGGGTCTTTAATGATCGCGGCGCTTTTGAAGGCGAGGCCAGGATCACCAGTGATGTGAATCCCGGCTTGATCGTCGCAACACTGGGTTATTGGCGGCAGTTGAACAAAGGCACGGTTAACAGTATCAGTTCGGCTGAATTCGTCAATATGGGGCATGCACCGACATTCTCCGACAATCTGGTGCAGGTGGAAGCAACAGCTTGATTACTCTTGCTCATCTCTGTTGACATGATAAAGCTGTCTTTAGAAGTGTCTTGTTCAATTAAGCCATTTTCTGTCGCTGGCAGGTTTAGTCGACTGCCCGATCAGTGTCTTTCATTGTTCATTTAATAAAGATTTTCTGGACAGTTTCGAAAGATAGCTTTTTACGTATTTTTTTAGCTAAAAAGCGTTAGGGTTATTAGCAAGATGAACATAAACTTACGCTGCGGTTTTGCTACACTGGACATTTGCTGCAGAATGGGTTCTGTTAAGTGCATAGAAGCCTTTGGCGTGTTGGGCTGTTATCGTCGTTGACGACATCTTCACATGTTAGAGGCTTCCAGACTATTTTTTAATCAAAGCAAAACTGTCCGAAGTATTGTATTTTGCGTAAGTTTGATTTAATCCTCCACTAACCGACAGAAGCCTTGTTATTTATGAAGTACCAATTATAAAAACTGTCCGAAGTATTGGTTTATTAATGTCAATCTAAAGGCATTATATGTGGGAGGCTATATATTAGACATATTAGTACTGACTGAGTACTAGAGTACCGAAGCCGTAAACAGGACAGATACCACAGGTTTTATAAGCTGTTGCAGTCTTGAAACATGACGGTCTTTTGATTGAATTACACTATTTCACTGACGAACAGTCCCACCGGAAATTCTGCCAGCATCTGTGCGACAGACAGTCGCCATCCGGAGAGCCGCTGCTGCGGTTCCAGCACCTTCCCGGTGAAGGCGCATAGATAGTGAGTGCCGCGCTTATGGAAAGGTATAACCACGGTAGTATCTCCCCATATTTTTTCTCCGATCGGCAGTATTGTAGCTTCATCCGTCAGTCCCGCAAAAAAACGCGGCGCCACAGTGATTACGTAGCTATTACCTGCAATACGCGCATAGGCGCACACATGTGCGGCTTGCTCTCCTTTTACTGCCAGTGGGACATAGCTTCCTTGCAAAAATACCTCCGGCTTGCGTTCTCGTAATGCCAGCGCCGACTTGACTACCAACAGTTTCCCCCGGCCATCTTCCAGCGTGTCGGATAATGCGCGTACTCCGACACTACGCTGTTGAGGCGTTTGTGTGGCAAGTGTCTGTAACGCATCAAGCAGGGTTTTACGGTGGGTGAAATCAACCGGCCGGCGGTTATCAGGATCCACCAAACTGAAATCCAACAATTCACAACCTTGATAGATGTCCGGCACACCTGGCGCTGTCAGCTTAATCAAGGTCTGTGACAAGCTGTTGAATAATCCTAGCCGTGCAATTCGCCGCTGAAAAGGCAAAAAGTCGGACATAAATTCCCCTTCAATCGGCGCTTTTATTAACGCATCGGTAAAAGCCAATACTGCATCTTCATAGTCCGTATTAGGGTTTACCCAGCTGCTATGAACCTTGGCCTCGCGTACCGCCTTGACCATGTATTCAGATACCCGCACACTCAACTGCGCCAGTTCATTTTGATCCGGATCGCTTGGCGGCCAAATACCCAGCAAGGTCTGATAGATGAAATATTCATCATTGGCTGTCGGCACCAGTAACCCGTCTACCGTGTGTTTCAGACTGATATTGACGCGACTCCAGTGCTTTAGCGCCAGCCGCCAAGCAGCGGGCAACTCGGATAGCACATTGAGACGGGCACGTACATCCTCGCTGCGCTTGGTGTCGTGAGTGGATGTGGTCAGCATCGCATGCGGCCAATCAGCTGCGCGCGCCTGATTGGCTTTATGGAAGGCGTTAAGGGTTACCCCGAAACGACGTGGATCGCCACCGACCTCGTTCAGCGATAGTAAGCGATGATAGATATAGGCGCTGGTATCTTCCAGGCCTTTCGCCATGACCGGGCTGGTGAATTGCTGAAATTTCATCGCAAAGGCAAGCATCTGGGCCGCGTACTCCGGCGATTTTCCCTCTGCGGCGGCGAGTGTCAGCACGTCATGCAAAAAGTCAAAGATACTGGTATCGGCTGTCGTGCTTTTGCGTTTGGCGGCTACGATGGCCAGATCAATGTTACGAAGGTCTTCCGCGATCACTGCACGGGCGCTGATGTAGCCGCGATAAACCGGAAAATAAGCGACTATTTCAGCCAATGCTGTACGCAGTCCGCTTAAGGTATAATCACGGGTCTGGCGGTCAGCCTCGGCAATTTTCGAGATCAGGTTGGCTAACACATTAAGTTCACCCGCTAAGGCGGTTTTCATGACCAGCATTTTGGATCGGTAGAGTAGAATATCGAAATTAACAGGCTCTCCGCTAAAACTGCTATACAGGCGTTGCATGCGCTGGGCGGCGCCGGTAACCACAAACAGTCCATTGAGCAGATTGGTGAATTCGTAGCCCACAGTACCCTGCACCGGCCAACTGGTACGCAAATCCTCATGGTTCCCCAGGATTTTTTCCACGACCAAATAAGGTGCGTGGCCGGTGCGACTGCATTGTTCAAGCAGTTTGTGAAAATATGCCTCCGGATCGTACAGACCATCCGGATGATCCAGTCGCAGACCATCCAGCTTGCCTTCCTGAACTAGTCTTAGCACTAACTGATGGGTCGCATCGAAAACCTCGTCGTTCTCCATACGCAATCCGGCAAGATCATTGATATCGAAAAACCGCCGGTAATTAATCTCGTCTGAGGCCACCCGCCAGAACGCCAGCCGGTATGCTTGCACCTCAATCAAGTCGTGGAGCCTATCGAAGCTGGATGATTCTCCGGCCGTCCCATTGAAACAGTGCAAATTTTCGTCCAGAAATCCGGCGATATCGGCAGACTGTTTAACCTGGCTGGCCAGATGACGCTTATAGACTTCCTTGTCGCGCCTACGCTCAAGTTGACGTTCAGGCAAATGCTCATCCCGGCAAGGAAGATTACGAAACGCAGTGATCAGGCTTTGATATTCCATTAATATCGGATTGTCCAGTCCCAATAGCGCGCTTAAGATATCAATGCGATACGCCAGGATTTGTGGGTACTCGGCAGGATCCACCGGAAAGTGGTGTCCAAAGTAATAAATGGCAAATTCACCAGACTCTGCATCAAAGTTCAGTTGTAATTTTGCATTTTCCAGCTCCTGTCCATAACGGTTAGCCAACACCGGTAACAACACCTTGCCGTGCAGATTAAGCTTTATTGGAGTCCAGTCTATGTCGAAAAACCCGGCATGTGCAGAAGCTTGACCATTTTCCAGTACATCCAGCCACCAGGCATTATCGGCTCCCTGTACGCCCATATGGTTAGGCACCAGATCAAGGACTTGACTCATACCGTGCTCAGCCAGTATTGCACAGAGCCGCTCAAAATCGGCGTAAGTGCCGATCTCAGGGTTTAAGGTATTGTGGTCGATAATGTCGTAGCCATGTCGACTGCCCGGCCGCGCCTTCAAATAGGGCGAGGCATACAGATGCGAGATGCCCAGAGCCTTAAGGTAGGGGATAATTGCTGTCGCCTGATTAAAGGTAAAATCGCGATTGAATTGCAGACGATAGGTGGATAAAGGAATGTGTGGCGTCGGGGGCTGAAACGACGCTTGTTCACGTTTATCGTCTTCTCGCGTTAGCCAGTGGTTGGTTCTGTCTATTTGTGGGTCTGGTAATGTAACCGAAACAACCGGCGCACTATCGTTTAAAACGGCGAGCGGTGTGAGTATATCAATGTGTTTCATGGCTGTAACTCCTCAATGAACCAGGCCACAGACCATGGTGGCATTTGGCCGGAGGCAAAGCTGTCAGGCAGGTCGGGCTGGCTAAGATAGATTGTCTTAATCTCATCTCCAGCAGGATAGACTGCATTAACTGCGCCTTGAACAGCACTGTCACCTAGGTTAGCCAACAGCGTAAGTCGAGCGGAGTCGCCCACATGCCAGAACACAACCAGACCCGTAGCCCCGATCAATTTGAATGTAGCGCTGCCGCCGATACCTGGTAATCGTGGGACTATATGTTCATTTCGTAGCGCCAGTAAATTACGGTAATGTTCAAGCCATGCCTTGTGGTGAGGCTCATCGAGACAGTCCCAATCGAGTTTGCAGCGTTCAAAAGTAGATTTATCGTTAGGATCGGGAATCTGTGCACGCACAGCAGGATCGGCGAATTTACGGAAACCGGAAAATTCGCGCCGCCTGCCTTCGGTGACCGCCTCGGCTAATTCACCATTGAAATCGCAGAAAAACTGGAAAGGCGTTGCCGCTGCAAACTCTTCGCCCATAAACAGCATCGGTGGAGATGGGGCTAGCAGCAACACAGCCAGCGCAACCTGTAGCGGTTTTTGCTGCGCAAGCATGGAAATACGCTCGCCGTAAGCACGGTTGCCTATCTGGTCGTGGGTCTGGCTAAAATTAATAAAGGCTCCAGGCGATAGATGTCCACTAGACTCACCGCGCGATTGACCTTCGCGAAAGACCGAAGGCTCGCCCTGGAATGCAAAGCCTTCAGCCAGACAACGTGCCAGATGGCGTACCGGCTGATCGGCATAATCAACATAATAGCCGTCGCGTTCCCCGGTCAGCAGAAGATGCAAAGCATGGTGACAGTCATCATTCCACTGAGCAGCAATGGTTCCTTGCTGGAGATAGCCCGCGTTATTGGCGTCGTTCTCCAGTATCAGATGGATATGCCTTGTGCGTCCGGGCCCTTCCTGGACCTTTGCTGCCAGTTCCTCGACGATGTCGGGTCGACTCTGATCGACAATGGCGTGCACTGCGTCGAGTCTTAGTCCATCGAAATGGTATTCTTCCAGCCAGTACAAGGCATTATGAATAAAGAAGTCGCGGACGGTGCGGCTGCTTTGACCGTCAAAATTAATGGCCTCGCCCCACGGCGTATGATGGTTCTCGCTAAAGAACTGCGGCGCATAGGCATGCAGATAATTACCATCCGGCCCAAAATGATTGTAGACCACGTCGAGCAATATCATTAAGCCACGCGCATGCGCCGCCTGCACCAGTGCCTTCAGTTCGTCCGGCGTACCGTAACAACTGTCGGGCGCAAACAGCAGCACGCCGTCGTAGCCCCAGTTGCGGGTGCCTGGAAAATCGGCTACCGGCATCAATTCAATCGCAGTGATACCTAAGTTCACCAGATAATCGAGGCGTTGCATGGCAGCTGCGAAAGTACCTTCTTTCGTAAACGTACCCAGATGGAGTTCATAGATGACCGCTTCATGCCAAGGGCGACCGGGCCAATCATCGTCCTGCCACAGAAAAGCGGCCGCATCGACGACCTGACTGGAGTCATGCACGTCCCGGGGATTCCTACGGGATACCGGATCGGGCACAACCAGCTCGCCATCCAGCCGGTATTTATATAAAGTTCCAGGTCTTGCCTGTAACGGCGAGGTGAGGATTTCAAACCAACCGTCTTCCTGCGAATGCATGGTTAAGATGAGGTCGTGTTCGTTGCCGTTATTTAGTAATAGCTCAACCTGATGGACTGCCGGTGCCCATAGACGGAAACGGGTGCTACGATCAGTCAGCAGACAAGCTCCAAACGGCATGTCATGCACGCTGTTCATGATATTTTGCCTTGTTTTAACAGCACCAGAGACCGTCCCTGCACCGGATAGGCTTGTCCTGCTTTGTAGCGCGAAGCTTCGGGCGTGCCGGTGTTATCAAAGGTATCGAGTAAGACGTCCCAACGGTTATGCTCGTCGAATTCCGGCAGCGTAAAAGCAATTTCCTCATGATGGGCATTGATCAACAACAACAGGTTGTTGTCCAGTAAACGTCGTCCACGTTCGTCGGTTTCGCGCAGGGTATCGCCGACCATGTGTACGCCCAGACAACGCGAGAAGGCTTGATTCCAGTCTTCATCGCTCATCTCGGCTCCATCCGGATTAAGCCAGATGAGATCTTTTACCTCGCCGCCACGAATAGGCCGTCCCTGAAAGAAATAGCGCCGCCGCAACAACGGATGTTCCTTGCGCAACTTGATAATGCGCTGAGTGAATTCCAGTAAATCCTTATCCTGCGGCTTCAAATCCCAGTTTAGCCAGCTAATCGCATTGTCCTGACAATAGGCATTGTTATTGCCCTGCTGGGTACGCCCCATCTCGTCGCCGGCTAGCAGCATCGGAACCCCTTGTGAAAACATCAGGGTAGCGAGAAGATTGCGTTTTTGACGAGCGCGCAAGGTATTAATTTCAGGGTCGTCGGTTTCTCCTTCGACGCCGCAATTCCAGGAACGGTTGTTGTCATTGCCGTCGCGGTTATCTTCATGATTGGCCTCGTTATGCTTTCCGTCATAAGTCACCAGATCATGCAGGGTAAAACCGTCGTGCGCATTGATGAAATTGATACTGGCATGCGGTTTTCGCCCGCTGCGTTCATAAAGATCACTGGAACCGGTCAGGCGTTGCGCCAGTTCTCCAAGTAGTCCTCCGTCGCCTTTCCAATAGGAACGAATACAATCGCGATACTTGTCATTCCATTCCGCCCAGCCCAAGGGAAAATTACCGACCTGATAACCGCCTTCGCCCAGATCCCAGGGTTCGGCGATCAGTTTGATCGTGCTCAGTACCGGATCTTGGCGTATGGTATCAAAGAAGGTGCCCAGCTGGTTGACTTCATGAAACTCTCTGGCCAGCGCGGAAGCGAGGTCAAAACGAAAACCGTCCACATGCATGTCCAGTACCCAATAACGCAGGCTATCCATCAGTAACTGGAGTACACAGGATTGCTGCATGTCCAGAGTATTGCCGCAACCGGTGTAATCCATGTTATAGCGCGGATTGTCTCCGGTCAGTCGATAGTAGGACGCATTGTCTAAACCCCGGAACGACAAGGTAGGGCCCAAATGATTACCTTCGGCGGTATGGTTGTAGACCACATCGAGAATTACTTCAATGCCTGCCTTATGCAGGGCCTTTACCATGGTTTTAAATTCACTGATTTCGCCGCTGGCCGAATACCGTGAGTCGGGGGCCAAAAAACCTATCGAGTTATAGCCCCAGTAGTTGCGAAGGTCTTGTTCGACCAGATAACGGTCGTCGAGAAAGGTATGTACCGGTAACAGTTCAACCGTGGTCACGCCCAGACTCTTGAGGTGTTCGATAGCCGGCGCCATTGCCAAGCCGGCGTAGGTGCCGCGAAACTTGGCAGGAATGTCCGGGTGCTGCATTGTAAAGCCTTTGACGTGCAGCTCATAAATCACCATCTCGTGCCAGCGTATGTCGGGCGGTTGATCATTACCCCAGTTAAATGACTGATCGACAACCCGGCATTTGGGCATGACACTGGCATTGTCCTTTCGATTAAAAGACAGGTCTTCATGCTTGCTGCCGATACTGTAACCGAAATGAGCGTCGCTCCAGCGCGGCGTCCCGACGATGTCTTTCGCATAGGGTTCTATCAACAGTTTGTGCGGATTGAAGCGGTGTCCCTCCTCGGGACAGTAAGGTCCATGTACACGTAAACCATAAAGCAGCCCTGGACGCGCCTCGGGTAAATAGCAGTGCCAGATCATATCGCTACATTCTTTCAGTTCGATACGCTGGACTTCGGTCTTGCCTTTCGTGTCAAATAGGCACAGTTCGACTTTTTCGGCATGTTCGGAAAAAATCGCAAAATTTACACCTTCGCCATCCCAGTAAGCACCACGTGGATAGGGGCGGCCAGGCCATACGGTTGTTATCGGATTAGTCATCGTGATTCCTCTAAATTAAATTCTTTTAAGTAAATAGTTAGGTTGCCGGTTGCAACAGCGACAAGATGCCGCAGAGCGGAATAGCTATCCAGTCAGGTCTGCCGTTTAGTTCATAGCGCAGTTCGTACAGTGCTTTTTCCAACAAGAACAGGTCCAGTAAGCCCCGTTGCGGGGTATCCGTTTCGGTCAGTCCGGAAATGTGTGCTGCCAGCTCATAGGCGGCAAGAAAACTCCGGCAGACCTCGGCTTCCCAGGCGCGTACCAGTGGTTCAAATTTTGCTAAATCTGAGGGGTTCTCGGCGCAAGTATTTGCCAGTGCGGTATCGGCGGCATAGTTAAACGAGCGCAACATTCCGGCCACATCCCGCAACGGCGAATGTTTGTAGCAACGCTCGGAGAACGGACGTACCGGTTCACCCTCAAAATCGATGATGACAAAATCATTTTGGGCGATTAGCACTTGGCCAAGATGATAATCGCCATGGTAGCGGGTCTTGGACGCTTTAAGCTGTCCAGAAATGCAGGCACTCAGGCGCTCCGTAATGATTTTGCGCTGTGCGAGCAGAGCTTTTGCCGAGTTTTGAACGGTGTGACCTAGTCCCTCTAATTGATGTTCAAGCTGATCCAGCGTCGCTATAGCTTCCTTTTGCACATGCGACACCCAGTCTGTGAGTTCGTTGTCGCTTACCGGTTCGGGATCGAAAGCCTGGTTGCCAGTAACTTGGCCTAGCGCAGCATGCAGTTCACCGGTACGCTGGCCGAGGGTGCTGATTAGAACCAGGTAGGCGCTATGGGTCTCTGCTGCCGGTTTAGCCGGTTCTACAGCGGTGCGATATTCTTCAAGAAATCGCTCCAGATAATTCAGTGTGTAGTTCCAGCCATCGCCCTGATTTTCGACATAACCCTGAAGCAAGGCAAGCGTCATATTGTTACCGTCTTTGCCTTGATACTCGACTACGCCAAACACCGGCGCGGCATTTGGGAAGTGAGCGACGTTGGTCAAAAAATGTCCGATCTCAAATTCTGGGTGCGTACCTGTTTGCAGATGCCGATAGCCTTTCAGGAATAACTGTTCACCCAGTATCACTGCAGTATTACTGCCCAGTGTGGCAGATTGATGAACCGGCAGTTGGGTATAGGTTTCCCTGTCCATAGCCGAAAAGGCAGTTGTGGGTAAAAAACAAATAACGCCTTGTTCGCAAGTTAGCGTTTGATCCAGGCTAATGGTCTGTACCACAGCGCGACAAAAGGCAGCGTCAGCAAACGCATCGCCGATGATGCCGATACGAGACTGCTGGCGAACTCTGGCTACGGTGGTCGGCGACATTATGTGCAGACGTTCCTTATCGTCATTGTCCCAAGCCAACGCGAGTGGCAAGAAACAGGTCAGTGGTTCGGAGGCTGGACCTTCAATTCGGCAAAGGGTTAGCAGCCATTTATAGTCGTTAGTTACCAGTTCGGCGTAATCGCTAAGAGTTACGCGTTGCACAAATTTAGCCTTGCCACCATACCAATGCTGCGCTGCGACAAAGCGTGGTAAGGCATCGACTTCAAGCTGTTTGCGGACTTGCTCCGCTGTAGCACTACGCCAGGCTACAACCCGATCACGAAAGAAGCTGCGCCAACCCTCGAACAACACCAGCGTCGGCGTATCTTCGAGTGGCAGGGATTCCTGATGCCAAGCCGGTGCTTGTTCGCTATTGGTCAGCTTAAACCAGTAATAGTTATGCCCAGGCAAAGTCAGCATATAAGGTAATTCGCCGATAGGTGGAAAAGCCGTGCGTCCCATTAATTCGACGGGCACACAGCCTTTATAGGCCGACAGATCAAGCTCCAACGCCTGCGCAGCACGCGACAGGTTGGTCACGCACAAAATAACGTCGTCTTCGTAAAGTCTGAAATAGGCCAGTATTTTGCGGTTTCGGGGATGTAAAAAAACCAGTTCCCCGCGACCGAAGGCCTGATGATTCTTGCGCAAAGCCAGCACTCGCTGCATCCAGTTCAGCAGCGAAGCTCGGTCGCGTAACTGCGCCTCAACATTGACGGACTCGTAGCCATAGACAGTATCCATAACAGGTGGAAGATACAGGCGCTGTGGATCAGCGTGAGAAAATCCCGCATTACGATCCGGACTCCATTGCATGGGCGTACGCACACCATTGCGATCGCCCAGGAAGAAGTTGTCGCCCATGCCAATTTCATCACCGTAGTAGATGATGGGTGTACCCGGCATCGACAGCAGCAAACTGTTCATCAGCTTGATTTTGTCGATCTCATTATCCATCAGCGGCGCCAAACGCCGACGTATACCGACGTTGATGCGGGCGCGAGGATCACCGACATACATCTGGTACATATAGTCACGTTCCTTGTCAGTGACCATTTCTAGCGTTAGTTCGTCGTGATTGCGAAGGAAGATAGCCCATTGGCAATTTTCCGGAATATCAGGCGTCTGACGCATGATATCGACGATAGGATGTCGATCTTCCTGAGCGATGGCCATGTACATCCTTGGCATCAGCGGAAAATGATAGGCCATCTGGCATTCATCGCCGTCACTGAAATAGTCGCACACATCTTCAGGCCACTGGTTGACTTCAGCGAGAAACACCACATTCGGATAATCTGCATCAAGCACCGCGCGCATTTGTTTGATAACCGCGTGAGTTTGGGGCAGGTTTTCGTTTTGGGTGCCCTCTTGCACACACAGATAGGGGATAGCATCCAGACGCATTCCGTCCACACCCAGATCCAGCCAAAAGCGCATCAGCCGGATAATAGCCTTGACCACCTGCGGGTTATTGAAATTAAGGTCGGGCTGATGGGAGAAAAAACGATGCCAGTAATAGGCTTGAGCCTGTTCATCCCAAGCCCAGTTGGACTGCTCGGTATCATTAAAAATGATGCGGGTTTCGGGAAATTTCTGCTTGCTATCGCTCCAGACATAAAAATCCCGCTTACTGGAGCCTTCCGGCGCCCGACGCGCCTCCTGAAACCAGGGATGCTGGTCGGAGGTGTGGTTAATGACCATCTCGGTGATGACCTTGAGGCCACGGCGATGAGCCTCTTTTATAAATTTCTTGAAATCAACCATCGTGCCGTATTCGGGATGGATGTTGCGATAGTCGGCGATATCATAACCGTCGTCGCGCATTGGCGAGGGATAAAAAGGTAATAGCCAGAGCGTATTAACCCCCAAGTTCTGTAAATAATCGAGCTTTTGTATCAGCCCGGCAAAATCTCCGGTGCCGTTATTATTACTGTCAAAAAAAGCTTTGATGTGTAGCTCATAAATAACCGCATCCTTAAACCAGAGCGGGTCCTTCATCCAGGTGGTATTGTCTGTGAGAGCATGAGTTGGCTCGCCGGGTTTGGATTTGTGCATGGTTGCCCCTTACAAAAAATAATCGAAATCGTGTTCGGTACGAATTCGCCTGCGCAATTTAAAAATATGCGCGGGCGCTACCTGGGGATTTATGTCTACGAAGTTACGCGGACCATTCCACAAAAAACCTGCGGACGTCAACAGATCCTGTACCTGATAAGAATGTTCTGCATCCAGACCAAGACTCGTCAGCGGCAGGGTGACCCAGCCGGATTGACTATGCTGCGGATCCAGATTAGCGACCACCAGAATTATTTCTGGCGTTATCCGGCGTCGTCTTTGCGTAACAAAGTAGGTTATCGTTGTCCACATGAAAAAATTGCAGGCTCTTATTCTGTTGCAGTACCTCATTTTCCTTGCGTATCCTGTTTACACGAGTGATAAAATCTTTTAGCGTATCTTCACGATCAAGCTTCCAGCTGCGCACCTGGTATTTTTCGGAATCAAGATAGTCTTCTGATCCTGTATCGCGCGGGATCGCCTCCATCAACTCGTAAGCCGGGCCGTAGATGCCATAATTTGCGCCCAGGGTAGCAGCCAGCACCAGACGTAACATGAACGCCGGGCGACCGTCAAACTGCAAGTATTCAGGCAAAATATCCGGTGTATTCGGCCACAGATTGGAACGGAAATAGTCCGAGACTTCGGTGCGGGTAAGTTCGGTGAAATAGCTGACCAGTTTGCGTTTAGTATTGCGCCAAGAGAAATAAGTATAGGACTGGCTAAAACCAAGCTTAGCCAGACGGTAAGTGACTTTTGGACGGGTAAAGACTTCAGCCAGAAAAATCGTCTCGGGGTGCTCGCGTTTTACTTCGGCTATCAGCCATTCCCAAAACGGAAACGGTTTGGTATGCGGGTTGTCAACACGAAAGATGCAAATCCCTTGCTTGATCCAGAACAAAAATACCTCCAGCAATTCTTGCCATAACTCATTCCAGTTATCGCATTCGAAATTGAACGGGACTATGTCTTCATATTTCTTTGGCGGATTTTCAGCATACTGGGTGCTGCCATCTGCCCGGTGGCTAAACCATTCCGGATGCTCGCGCAGATAGGGATGATCAGGAGAACACTGAAAGGCGATATCGATGGCAATAGCTATACCCAATTCCTTAGCCCTGCTAACCAGGCTCTTGAAGTCGTCCAGCGTACCTAGTTGCGGATGGACTGATTTATGCCCGCCTTCTGCGGAACCTATTGCCCACGGACTGCCAACATCGCTTTTACTGGCGAGCAGTACATTATTTGCTCCCTTGCGTTTGCTCAGGCCAATAGGATGTATCGGTGGTAAATACACCACGTCGAAGCCCATTTCGGCGACATAGGACAAGTGCTTTTCGCATGCCGCGAAGCTACCATGATTCATGTCGTCGCCGACGCAAGAGCGAGGGAAAAATTCGTACCAGCTGCTGAATTGCGCTCTTTTCGGCTCTGACCACACGCTCAACTGCGTAGGATAATCCGTTGTCAGACTGCGATCCGGATAATGCTTCATCAGGCTAGACAGGGTTTCGGACAGTGCCAGGGTTGTTGCTGCCTCCACGTTGGCGCTGCGCAGTTTCTTAGCCAGTTTCTGGAGCTGTAATTGATACTCGACATCGCTAAGCCTCGCCGCTTCTTCGACCAGCTTGGCGCCGCCCCGTAACGCTAAGGTAATATCTTGGGCATATGTTCGGGCGACAAAATCATGCTGCCAGGGGAAAAAATGATCGATCCACGCCGTAATCGTATAGACATAGCATCCAAGTTCGGTCAGAAGGAATGATGCACTCCAGCGATCACTTCCCAACGGCAGCATTGCTACTTCTCGCCATTCGTTTTCCGAGTGGTGACGATAACGTAGCACACAAGATATTCTATCGTGACTATCAGCGAACGCATTCGCCATTACTTCCACGTTCTATCCCAATACCCGCTTGAGTGGGAAGCGCCCGTCATCGATTTCAGGTTGCACATTTTCTATGACCACACGACGTCTGCCATCGAGTCTTTTCGGAATTTTCATAATCCACTTCCCTGCTTAAAGAACAACACACCGAGTGGCGGTAACCGAAGCATTACTGAGTGATACATTTCACCGATAGAGACAAGGTCAGCCTCAACACCGCCAAAATTGCCTACGCCACTGCCGCCATAGAGTTCAGTGTCACTGTTCAGTACTTCAAACCAGTAGCCGCCTTCGGGCACGCCGACCAGGTAATTCTCGCGGACGACAGGCGTAAAATTACACACCACCAATAGCGTATCGTCAGGATTGTGACCACGGCGCACAAAACTGATCACGCTCTTTTCAGTGTAGTTACAATCCATCCATTGAAAGCCGTCGCGACTAAAATCCTGCTGATATAGCGCAGGTTCAACCCGGTAAAAGCTATTCAAATCCTCGACCCAGCGTTTTAGTCCCGAGTGTCTGGACGAATACAAGGCCCCCCTGCGTCAGAATAGTTGTCGCCTCAACTTTTAAGAAAAAATAAAATTTGAGAGTAGAAATGAAAAAATATAAAAGGTATTCAGTAGGCTTCAGAGAGCAGGCCCTGGTAAAAGTATACAATCGTAGTAATGACCAATCAGTTCAGTCCGTCGCAAACGAATTGAATATCCATTTAACAACCTTGAAGGCTTGGATGAAACAGAAGGAACAGGACGTCAAACTTGCACCGCTAAAATCAAAGCGTCCCGAAGATTGGAGCTCTGAAGAACGCTTTACTGCTTTACAAAAAACCTATAATTTGATCGGTGAAGACTTAAATGCCTGGTGTCGTGAACGCGGCGTTTTTATTCATCAGTTGGAACAATGGAAAGCTGATTTCTGCCGCCAGGATGACTTAGTAGACAAGCGTGAAGAAGCGCGGGTCCTGCGTATATTGAAAGAAGAAGTCCAAAGCCTTGAGCGCAATTTATTGCGTAAAGACAAAGCCTTAGCAGAAGCCGCAGCGCTGTTGGTACTGCAAAAAAAGTTCCGGGCGCTCTTGGGGGGAGAGGTCGAATGACTGGCCACGAAGAGCGCGAACAAGTGATTGCTTTACTTAATGAATCAGTAACTGCGGGAGCACGTCAAGCTAAAGCCTGTGAAGTATTAGGACTTAGTGAGCGTACCTTACAACGCTGGCAGACAGGTGAGACGATTCACTGCGATCAACGCCCCTTGCGTGACTATCAACCGCCACACAAACTAACAGCAATCGAGCGTGCCGAGGTGCTGATCGTCGCTAATTCAGATGAATTTGGTCATCTGCCACCGAGTCAGATCGTGCCACGACTGGCCGACCAAGGTAGCTATCTGGCGTCTGAGTCGACCTTCTATCGCATCCTGCGCGAGGAAAAACAGCTTACCCATCGGCGTAGCGAACGTCCGGCTCAAACACGAACAAAGCCACGCGCGGCATGTGCTACAGCACCTAATCAACTGTACAGTTGGGACATTACTTATCTGCCATCACTGATCCGTGGACAGTTTTTCTATCTGTATCTATTTGTTGATATTTTCAGCCGAAAGATCGTCGGTTGGCAGGTGTATGAAGAAGAAAACAGCGCCTTGGCTGGCGAATTGTTACGTGATCTCTGTCATCGTGAAGGGATACAGGCAGAACAGCTTATCCTGCATTCTGACAACGGCAGTCCGATGAAGGGATCGACTATGCTGGCGACCTTGCAACAACTGGGTGTCATGCCTTCGTTTAGTCGGCCATCGGTTAGCAACGATAATCCGTACTCAGAATCGTTGTTTAAGACCTTGAAATATCGTCCTAACTATCCGCTAAAGCCGTTCGCCGATGTTACGGAAGCGCGTCAGTGGGTCACAAGCTTAGTGGAATGGTACAACCATGAGCATCGTCACAGCGCTATTCGGTTTATTACTCCAGCGCAACGCCATGAAGGCTTGGACGACAAGCTTCTGGATAACCGTAAAGTCGTCTACGAAGCAGCACGTGCTAAACATCCGCAACGCTGGACTGGAAGTTCCCGTAATTGGGAAAAAATCCAGACAGCCCACCTTAACCCAGACAAGGTCTAAACAAAAAAATGCTACCAAGGAAGTGATTATTTAGAAAACAAACCAGAGTAAGATTTAACCGTCGAGGCGACAACTACATTGACAATTACCGAAGGCCTCCCAGTCCAGAGCTGCTTCGTGCTGCCACTCTGCTTTTTGTCCGAATTCGCAGCCCATGAATAACAATTTCTTACCGGGATGGCCCCACATATAACCATAGAGCAAGCGCAGATTGGCAAACTGTTGCCATTCATCACCGGGCATTTTTTCAAGCAGCGAACGCTTGCCGTAGACCACTTCATCATGGGACAAAGCCAGCACGAAGTTTTCCGAGAACGCATACCATATGCTGAAAATAAGCTGGGCATGATGAAATTTCCGGTTCAGTGGATCTTCTGAAAAATAGCTCAGCGTGTCATGCATCCAGCCCATATTCCACTTCAGACCAAAGCCCAGTCCACCTTGATTAACAGGACGGGAGACCATAGGCCAAGACGTTGATTCTTCGGCAAAAGTCTGGGTATCGGGATAATCACGATAGATAGCCTCGTTTAGATTGTGCAGGAAGGTAATCGCATCCAGGTTCTCGCGGCCGCCCAAGCTGTTTGGAATCCATTGATCTTCCTTGCGCCCATAATCCAGATAAAGCATCGCCGTCACTGCGTCGATGCGTAGTCCGTCAATATGATATTTATCCAGCCAGTACAACGCACTACTGGTCAGAAAAGCGCGCACCTCGTTTCGGCCATAATTGAACAGCAAACTATGCCAGTCCGGTTGAAAGCCTTGGCGTGGGTCAGCGTGCTCGTAGAGAAAAGTGCCATCAAAATGACCAAGGCCATGCGCGTCATCCGGGAAATGTGCCGGAACCCAGTCCAGAATCACACCTATACCTTGCTGATGTAGGGTTTCGATCAAAAACATGAAATCCTGTGGCGTACCGTAACGTGCTGTGGGCGCGAAAAAACCGGTGGTTTCATAGCCCCAGGAGCCATAAAAGGGATGCTCTGTGACCGGCATGAACTCAACGTGGGTAAAATTCATTTCTGCAACGTAACGCGGCAAGTATTCTGCCATCTCGCGATAGGTGAGGGAGCGGTTGCCATCTTCAGGAACTCTGCGCCAAGAGCCCAGATGCACTTCGTAAATCGAGCAGGGTGAACTGAGCCGATTTTTTTCACCACGCTGCGTCATCCAGTCCTTATCGTTCCAGGAATAATCAAGTTTCCATACACGGGACGCCGTTAATGGCGGCAACTCCCCGTAGAATGCAAAGGGATCGGCTTTGTCGGCGGTGTTTCCGTCGCGGGCAACGATGCGGTATTTATACAACGCCCCTGAGCTGACCTCGGCCACAAAGCCTTCCCAAATCCCCGATTCGTCGCTGCGCAGTTGTAAGGCATTCGTGACTGAATCCCAGTGATTGAAGTCACCGATGACCGAAACCGCAGCAGCATTGGGTGCCCATACAGAAAAGTGAGTGCCTGTTACGCCATTGACGTTAATAAGATGCGCCCCCAATTTTTCATACAGACGAAAATCGTTGCCTTGTTTAAACAAAAAAATATCGAGATCCGTTAGTAGTCCGCTTGCGGAGTGTGCGATTTGAGGATTTGTTAAGGTGGACATTGGTTAGCCTTCATTGTTTAGTTTTTTTCGGATTCAACTTTTAAGACCCGAACGATTAGCATAGACATGTTGAGCTTCTGTGGTTGCGGACAGCTCCTCCTCTTGTTGCCGCCTACGAAGACTCACTTTCGCTTTGGTAACCGATTGGCCCCCGCTTGCTTCAGATTCCTAATTAGCCCTCAATCACCGCGCTTCCCTGTTGGGTAGCTATCCAGAGTTTCTTTGGACACTCTTGCCTTCACCTATATTCTTCATTCTCACACAGGAGGGCAAGGCAATGGCTGGACTTCCACCAGTTAGTTGACTACCATGCCAGTCGCACCATGATATTCAGAGAACGGTGGGACCATAAGCAACGACCTTAAGATTTTTTCGATAATATAATTTTGGCAATTCTTAATCAATTACCCCCACGCTTTTTAGTTTGTCGTCTATTTTGTTAAGCTAGCCCGATAGTCCGACTGGCGATCTTATCGACGGATCCATGGGCGACATGAGAAGCTTAGTCTGTGCTTCTCATGAGGTTTTCTTCTTTATTTAAGACGCATGTCATTCTTGACCGAACTCACGCCAGGGATACTGCGTGTGAGTTCGAGTGCTTTATTGATGGCCACACGGGATGTTACAAAGCCGCTTAATTGAACCACGCCCTTGAAGGTTTCAACGTTAATTTCGGCAGCGCTCAAGATAGGATCTGCCAGGATGGCCGTTTTTACCCGGGTGGTGATAACTGAGTCGTCTACATACTCACCGGTGCCTTCTTGCTTTTGTATCGATGCACAACCTGAGGCAGACAGTAAGGTCAGTGCCAAAAAAAATGCAGAACAAAATTTAATTAGATGTTTCATGGGTAAATTTCCAGTAATACATTAAGAAAATAAGAAAGATTTGTATAACTAAATCGGGACTAGGGTTATTTTTAGCTTTGAGCATATTTTAAGCATAAAACGGGAGGGAGTATGTACGGTGCCGCACACAGGGAACTGATGTATCAAAACTTCTCCGGACACAAAGTTAAGTAGTTTTTAGCTGTATTTCGTAGTCCACTGGCGACAAATAGTTATTCATACGATCACCACCTACTTGATGTCATTGCAAGAGACCACTGCGCTGGTGTGCCAGTTGAAGCGCATGCTGCGAAGTTGGGCGCACTACTTTCAAGTAGAGACGGTCAATCACGCATATCGTGCGCTCAAAAATTACGCTGCGGCGCGATTGTATAGGTGGTTGCGCAACTAGTATAAAGTTAGGCGGCGTGCGGACGGAAGCTATCCACCTTCGTACCGTTACGGGACTTTGGGTCTTGTGCGCCTGCATGGCACTATTTCATTCGCGCATATACTCTTCAATACCGGTAGTCGATAGCATCGCTAAGTGGATGTGTTCCGGTACGCACCAGAAGCAATAGGTGGTAGTGGGTGAAATCTGTAATTTTCAATATACTTGAAGTTATGACATTTCGATTAAAACCCATAATATTGACCATGACCTGTTATCAACAAGTTACCTGTCGCCAGTGTAACAGCAACCATATTTCGTCAGCCGGATATAATGCGCACGGTGAACAACGTTACCGTTGCCGAGAGCCAGATTGCCCAACTAAAACCTTTATGCTGAAATATCGTTACCGAGCCTGCGAGCCAGGAATAAAGAAGCGGGTGATTGATATGGCAATCAATGGCAGTGGTATTCGTGATACGGGTCGTGTGCTAAAAATCGATAAGAATACGGTTATTAACACCAATACCTTCGCCAATTGACATGAGTAATTTATAGATGTCGGAGGAAGGAAAAAGGTCAGAGAAGGTAGAATACCGCTTCTAACAGAGCATTCGCACCCAAACTGACCATGAATGAAATCATAGCAATACTAAACACCGCACCGTGAGTCCACACTTAAAAGCCCGCACGCTAAAGTAGTTGACCCTGCTTATTGAAGCCATGCTGTCAATGACGGGGCGAGTAACCATGCTGAGTTTGTCGCGTTGGACTGAAAAGGGTGGCAGCTATCGGACGGTACAGCGTTTTTTAAAGAAAAAATAGCGTGGTCGGCGTTACGTTGGCAACTCATAAAGCAACATACACAGGAAACTAAAGGTATATGGTTGCTGATTGGGGATGAGGTCATGGTGACCAAATCAGGGAAAGAAACGCATGGCTTAGGGGTTTTTTTTCTTCGATTTACAACAAGCCATTGCCTGAGCTGTGTTTTTTAAACCTGTCATTGTTATCTGTCGAAACGCGTACGGCTTACCCTTTAATCACCGAACAGCTGGTGCGCGGCGATGTTCAAGCCAGTGCGCCCAAGGCCGTTATACCAAAAAACTCGAAACCTGGCAGGCCTAAGGGTAGTGTTAACAAAAATCGGAAAGTTGTTAAACTATCGTCTTTTCAACGACAGTTGCAAGCCTGTATTAATGCGGCATTAACGCTGATAGGGTTGAATTTGGGAATCGTCTATTTTGTTTACGATGGCGCGCTGGGCAACAATGCAGGCCTACAAACCGTTATACAAACGGGGCTACACCTTATTTGCAAGCTACGCCATGATTCAACGCTTTACTTGCCCTACTCGGGCGAGTATTCAGGAAAAGGTAAGCCGCGTAAATACGGTGAAAAACTAACACTGGAAACATTAACGGACGCGCATCGGAAATCCGAGGCCGTGGAAAAAGGCATTCAAACGTGTATCTATCAGGTGCACGTTTGGCACAAAAACTTTCCTGAATTGCTCAATGTCGCCATCATTGTAAAGACCAACCTAAAAACAGGACGGATCGCAAAGGTACTGTTGTTTAGTGATGACCTAAAGCTTGCCAGTGAAAAATTGATCAGCTACTACGCTTTGCGGTTTCAAATCGAGTTTAACTTCCGCGATGCCAAGCAATATTGGGGGTTGGAAGATTTTATGAATGTCAAAGAAACGCAAGTCAATAATGCGGCTAACTTCTCCTTGTTCATGGTCACTTTTTCACCGCTTTTATCGGCAAAAATAGAGGGAACCAACAAGGGCAGTATGCTGGATTTAAAAACCATCTTCAGAGCCCGAAAATACACGCAGCGGATTATTAATTCGTTGGACAAAAATGATGACACATTTTTAATCGACGACCGTATCTTCCAAGCCGCAGAAATTGGCAGGATTCATGCAAGAGCTGCTTAAATTTTGGCGAATGTACTGTAACACGTTGAGAAATAAAGCCGTCAGTCTTGTTCAGGTTAATCCCAAAATATTTGAGCTGAGTGCCAGCGGCGAACTGAACGTCAGGCTAGAGGACGCAGGTTGTGAGGAAGAACTCGACGAACAGTGGTCTTATGTCGGAAATAAATCCAACCAACGTTGGCTCTGGCACGCTGTTGACCACGCTACCAACACCGTGCTTGCCTATATGTTCGGCAAGTGTAAGGATGTGGTTTTTCAAAAACTCAAAGCGTTACTTGAACCATTTGGCATCAAGCGGTACTACACAGATAATTGGGGTGCCTATGAACGCCATCTTGATGCCGATAAGCATGAAATTGGTAAGCGCAATACCCAAAAAATAGAACGTAAAAATCTAAACTTTAGGACGTGGATTAAACATCTGGTACGCAAAACAATTTGCTTTTCGAAGCTGGAATTGATGCATGATACGGTCATCGGATTATTAATCAATA
The DNA here is from genome assembly GCF_022788635.1 of Methylobacter sp. S3L5C. Taxonomy (NCBI): domain Bacteria; kingdom Pseudomonadati; phylum Pseudomonadota; class Gammaproteobacteria; order Methylococcales; family Methylococcaceae; genus Methylobacter; species Methylobacter sp. S3L5C. The sequence continues at coordinate 4,449,041 of NZ_CP076024.1, forward strand.
AAGTTGAGTTTGGACTTGATATTTACATATGATTACAGATTTCACCCACTACCAATTTTTGATCCATTTCTGATTTAAGTTTCCAGAAAAAAACCCTTTATTCACAATTTCTTACATCCTTGGTAGTGATTATCAATAGTTTCATTTTATTGCCCATCCCATGATTCAGTGGTTTTAGGAAGCCGGCCAAAGTCATCAACTACCCGAGCTGCATTCGGTGCTGAAGCAGACCATTGCCATAAAACCAGGTTTTGGTTTTTGGCTGTGCAACCGGGTGCAAAACTTCGGACCAATACCCCCACAATATCAAAGGTGCGTAATCGTTCGGCTAATCGCCATGTCGGCGGTTCAAGCTGTTGAGTCGCCAAATCTTCCCAAGAGCAGCCCAATTCTTGTGACGAGCTACCCATATTCGCCACGACGCGACCTTCGTCTCATCAGATTCATCACCGGAAAGCGGTTAATCAAATCCTATTCCTGAAAGCGGCCGTTCGTCACTGAGTTCAATCGATCCACAGCTGTCATTCGCCCTTAATTTTCGGATGACAGATTGCTCACGAAAAGCAGCCAGTCCATTTTAGCGAATTAGTTAGCACGATCATGCACAATGTGTATAAGATCCGTTACCAATAGTAAATATGAAAAAACATGCATTTTTGACCACTCACAACTTGCCTATACTAATCTGCAAAATAATATCTTGTAAAGTTAACGTTTGTAATATAAGTTAAAAATAAACCTTATTTTACACGGTATAATGGGATCTGACAGGTGCGAAGTGAAAAAATGTACACTTCATTTATGTTTTGTATTACTGAATTATTATGTTTTATTTGGTGGTGAATTTCGGTTTACCTATCGAAACTTCATGACCATAAAGACCACTTCGCCTGAGTCAGGACTAAAATAGCAATCAGTGCATTTGTCGTCATGTGAGCAACGACCGCATCGCCAAACTGCTTGCGGTGGTAAAGAGCCAAGGCATAACCCATTCCTGCAAAAATTCCAGCCATCCAACGATCATGTAATAATCCGAAAAGCACTGACGTAAGGATAAATGAAAACCATGAAAATTGCCCGAACGGTACATTTTCAAAGTCTCTCTCAATAAATTTGCGCATTAAGTAACCTCGGAAGGCAAGCTCTTCGGCCAAAGGCACAGCGATTACCGACCCAAGCACACGGAAAACTATCCAGACTGCTGCTGCTCCACTGGTAAGTTCGGCCAACCCTTGAGATAACGCCGTCTTGCTGCTATCAACATTTGGCTCTAATAGTATCCATATCATGAATACCGCTGTCCCGATTGCTGGTGCTTGCCAAGTCCATTTCCAATCAAGGCCATTATAAGACTTGCGAAAATAGTAAATTACCATGGTAATAGCCACAACACGTAGGGGATATAGGATGTCAAAACTGCTGGAGAATGCTGATGTCAGCATGATGGCAGCCATTAGAACCAATAAAGGAACGAGCAAAGCGGCAGCAAGAGGTTTGCTGCTCCTAACAACTGAAAAATCCGGTTTGGTAATGGTAAAGAACTGCATCCGGTTCGACATGGCAATCGCACCAACGGCAATTAGAGTAAAGGCTATCCAGCCGGCTTGTTTATGAAAACCCTGTAGCGCTACTTCAGGCGAAAAGGATGACCCGATTGCAATTAGCATTGCGATACGCACGGTATTGGCTAGCCAAATAATAATTATTCCAAAAGGAAAAAGCCAGAAGGCTTGCGGAAAACGCAGTTCCTTACGGAACAGCCAAAGATAGATCGCAAGAAATATGGTAATCAGGGAAATACCTTCTAGACCGGAACAAGAGGAAAAAATTTCAACCTGGAAAGAGACTGTACCCAATAAGAAATTTTCCGGTTGATAGACAAGGTCCGAATAAAACCAACTGAGAAGTAAATAGACAAGCTGCATTGTGGGTTTAGCCAGATTGTTCCAGAATTCTTCTTGGCCGAGAGGGTTTTCTTGTCGCTCGAGCATTCCTATCAGCATCCAGGCGCATATTCCCAGTACACATCCCATGAGCAATGCCGTGTACTCCTGGCGAATCAGTCCTAACCAAAAATGACCTGGAACTAGAGCAAGCAACCATAGCAGTAGTGTTACGCTGGTCAGCCCAAACCAACCGGCAAACCAGGAGGCCGAGAGACGCGCCGGATTGGCGGGTATGCCGAATATGAGTTCAGTGACAACTGCGAATGCCGCGAAAGCGAGGAGGTGGAATATCAGCCAGGACAACCAGCGATGTTCGCTCGACTGCTCCTGTAAATCGCTGAGAATCACCTTAAGCCGAGGGCTGAGAATAAGGAGAAAAGCGCTAATAATCCACAAACTTGCAGGCCAAATCTCTTTCGAAAAATGAAACAGCCACATTGACCAACTGATATTATTCAGCGAAAGAGGCGAAAAGAGCTGAGGCGCTTCATGCCGAGTGGTTATTACTATAATTTCCAGTGCCAGAATCGTTATAAGCAAAATCCAACGAATCTCTAATTGCTTTGAGGTTGTGAGTATATTGAAACGCATCAAATATTAAGCAGCCATTTATTATATGAATTTAACCAGCCTTTTTAAATAAGAAAACTGGATGAGTCTTTAAGATTAAATTCCTGACAATATTCAAAACCCATAAAACCGCCCAAAAGGACGGTTTTATTAACCTCAGATTAAAACCAGATATTGTTGTGTTTAATGTTAAAAAATACCCTTCAACGCTAAAGCTTAGTTATTCATCAGATTTAGATGAACGTTTAGACCGAACTCTTTCACCTGCCAGCAATAAAACGCCACTTAGCAGAGCAATTGCAGTCGTTCCTGATGCTGCATCAATTTCGGGTGCTTGCCGGTAATTGTCAATGTAGTTGTCGCCTCGACGGTTAAATCTTACTCTGGTTTGTTTTCTAAATAATCACTTCCTTGGTAGCATTTTTTTGTTTAGACCTTGTCTGGGTTAAGGTGGGCTGTCTGGATTTTTTCCCAATTACGGGAACTTCCAGTCCAGCGTTGCGGATGTTTAGCACGTGCTGCTTCGTAGACGACTTTACGGTTATCCAGAAGCTTGTCGTCCAAGCCTTCATGGCGTTGCGCTGGAGTAATAAACCGAATAGCGCTGTGACGATGCTCATGGTTGTACCATTCCACTAAGCTTGTGACCCACTGACGCGCTTCCGTAACATCGGCGAACGGCTTTAGCGGATAGTTAGGACGATATTTCAAGGTCTTAAACAACGATTCTGAGTACGGATTATCGTTGCTAACCGATGGCCGACTAAACGAAGGCATGACACCCAGTTGTTGCAAGGTCGCCAGCATAGTCGATCCCTTCATCGGACTGCCGTTGTCAGAATGCAGGATAAGCTGTTCTGCCTGTATCCCTTCACGATGACAGAGATCACGTAACAATTCGCCAGCCAAGGCGCTGTTTTCTTCTTCATACACCTGCCAACCGACGATCTTTCGGCTGAAAATATCAACAAATAGATACAGATAGAAAAACTGTCCACGGATCAGTGATGGCAGATAAGTAATGTCCCAACTGTACAGTTGATTAGGTGCTGTAGCACATGCCGCGCGTGGCTTTGTTCGTGTTTGAGCCGGACGTTCGCTACGCCGATGGGTAAGCTGTTTTTCCTCGCGCAGGATGCGATAGAAGGTCGACTCAGACGCCAGATAGCTACCTTGGTCGGCCAGTCGTGGCACGATCTGACTCGGTGGCAGATGACCAAATTCATCTGAATTAGCGACGATCAGCACCTCGGCACGCTCGATTGCTGTTAGTTTGTGTGGCGGTTGATAGTCACGCAAGGGGCGTTGATCGCAGTGAATCGTCTCACCTGTCTGCCAGCGTTGTAAGGTACGCTCACTAAGTCCTAATACTTCACAGGCTTTAGCTTGACGTGCTCCCGCAGTTACTGATTCATTAAGTAAAGCAATCACTTGTTCGCGCTCTTCGTGGCCAGTCATTCGACCTCTCCCCCCAAGAGCGCCCGGAACTTTTTTTGCAGTACCAACAGCGCTGCGGCTTCTGCTAAGGCTTTGTCTTTACGCAATAAATTGCGCTCAAGGCTTTGGACTTCTTCTTTCAATATACGCAGGACCCGCGCTTCTTCACGCTTGTCTACTAAGTCATCCTGGCGGCAGAAATCAGCTTTCCATTGTTCCAACTGATGAATAAAAACGCCGCGTTCACGACACCAGGCATTTAAGTCTTCACCGATCAAATTATAGGTTTTTTGTAAAGCAGTAAAGCGTTCTTCAGAGCTCCAATCTTCGGGACGCTTTGATTTTAGCGGTGCAAGTTTGACGTCCTGTTCCTTCTGTTTCATCCAAGCCTTCAAGGTTGTTAAATGGATATTCAATTCGTTTGCGACGGACTGAACTGATTGGTCATTACTACGATTGTATACTTTTACCAGGGCCTGCTCTCTGAAGCCTACTGAATACCTTTTATATTTTTTCATTTCTACTCTCAAATTTTATTTTTTCTTAAAAGTTGAGGCGACAACTATTCTGACGCAGGGGGCTTGCGCTGTCTGCCCTCCACCACAACTATTACCTTGGCAGTTATTACCTACGCCATTATTACCGTTTACCCCACCTGCCCAAGCAGGCATTGTCGCTAGCAGCATAATTGTTGCGCCAGTAAATGCTATTTGTCGTATATTCATAGGGATGGCCTCATTTTATAATTACCGAATAGAAAAGCTGTACGATCCGCTGCGTATTGACACTGTTGCATTCGGTTCCTAGGCTTTCCTCGACTCGCTTCATTCCATCCAACGCTTTAAGCCAGTAGATATAGCATATCAAAACCTAATCCACGAATGAAAAGCTTTGGAATTGTAGAAACATCTATAGGGTAAAGAAAAAAATTATTATTACAATTAGTACAAATACGTATTCGGATGAAAATGTGAATTCGATGGTCATAAGCCCTGTTATTTGAAACATTTTTGTAGTTGTTGAAAGGCCGCTTTCTCACGTATTGCAGACGTTGGTTGAGAGTATCCGTCGGACCTCATTGGCCGTGATCTGACGATCAATTTCAACGAAAATCAACACACTCCGAGATAGGCTTGATGCACAACTTGTTTCCATTGATTAATGGCCGAACAGGTCCAAAATGGCTCAATTCTATTGGCCATTGACAGGGTGTGAAAATAGCAAGAAAAGTGTAGCATCACACCAGTAAAATGTAATAATCGTACACAAGAGTATTCATGGGAAATAACCACAAAACACAAAGTGATTCAAGCGAGATAATCGTGCTGTCGATCATTAACTCATCGGTTTGCTCGGAATTAGGATTGGTAATGAGAGGTTGCGGTAACCTCACGGTAAAATCGTTATATCCACACAATCCACTGGCTACAATCGTTATAATTTCTCAAATAAAGGCACAAAGCTGTACGCTATTTGACGCTTTGTCGAAAAACTATCCTGAGAGTTGATGATTATCAATTCACTTATACCCCGCCAACTCAACATAACCCTGACCAGAAATAAGCTTGCCGTTTTTAGTGCCTTTAATGCTGACAGCGCCTTCCCAATACCGATAACTAACATTGAGTTCCTGATCATTTAGTAATGGAATAATTTCAATCTCAAGATTCTGATTCGGAATACTCAAATGCCAACGCGATGGATAAGTGATTTTTGAATGGGGACTTTTCCAGTTATCGAGAATTTTAATGGCGACATCCCTCTCTTTCAAGGGTATTTTTGCGTTGTCCGCGCGCACAAAAGAACCTGAACTGTTGCTATCCGGTTGGCCGTCTTTACGCCGCAATTGATAAAACATTAACTCGCTGTTATCGGACAATTGCAAGGCAAACCAGTCCCAGCCGCTTTGCTCCTCTGACAAGGCGCTGGTGCTCCATTCCCTGTCCATCCAACTGGCACCGGTTACTGAAAATTGTTCACTGGCAATTGTGACAGCACCTTTAGTTTCCAGTCGCGGGTAGGAATAATAATACGAGGCATTGCCTGGTTTCAAGCTTTTCTGGCTTAAGCCTTGGTCGCCTTGTAAAATGTAACTTTTTTGTGACGTTAATAATAAATCAATACCAAAGTCATCTGTTTTGGCGTGTAACCGCAACGGAAAATCTGCGTCACCTTCTGTTTTTGCCGACCAATCATACAGCCAAACCTGATATTTTTTAGTTAAGGCACCGGCAAGATCATTGCCAGCCCGGCTAAATCGCTCATCCGTATAAAATCGGCTCTTCTCTACATCGGTCAAGGTTAAGTGCGCCATGTATAGTTGATTGCTTCGCCAGGCAGATTTTGATTCCGGTGTTTCGGGGTTAAGCGCAAAACGAAAAAATGTCAGCTCGTAACCAAATTGCCGACCTTGGGTGTTTTTTAAATTACCGGTAAAATACCACCATTCAGCCCGATAGGGATTGTGTGGGCCGTGGTCGATTGGGAAGGTAAACTTTTGCGGTGTTAACGCCCTCGCAAAACCAGGATCATCTTTGGATAAAAAATGACTAAAAGCGTCATCTTTTTTAGCAAGTGTGGTGCTAAAAAATCGCTCAGTAATCCGTTTTATATCAGAAGGCGCTATAAAAAATTGCCACCCAACAATCACCAGTAAAAGCATCAGACCTAAGGCAACCCACCCTTTCCTTTTCATTCGATACGCAACGCTTCGGCGGGTTTGGTCCGTGCCATTTTTATAGCCGGAAAAACACCGGCAAGCAACGCGGCAACAAACGCCAGGGCCACACCTTGATACAGAACGCCTGCATCAACATAAAAGGCCATAGTCCAGCCGAATGAGCGTTGATAAACTACAAAAATCAACACATAAGCCACGATAAAACCAACCGGAACAGCCAGCAATCCGGCAACCAGTCCCATCAATCCGGTTTCACTGATAATCAGTACCGTTAACTGGCGGGAGGTTATCCCTATTGCCCGTAAAATACCCAACTGGCGTGTCCGCTCAAACTGCAAGGCCATTAAGGCACTAAACACACCCACAAAAGCAATGCTGGCAGACAGCCAGCGCAAGGTTTCGGTAATGGTAAAGGTTTGCTCAAATATTTCCATGGAGGCTTTATAAATAGCCTGATCAGATTTCACGGTTTGCTGTGCCGCCAGTAGTTGACTGACCCGACTCTCCAGTTGCTTTAAATCGGCGCCTTGATTGGCATAAATCCCAATACCGGAATAACCCAAATCGGGCCAATAGTGCTGGTAATTCTGCCGACTTATCGCCAGATGACCTTGATCACCGCTGTAATCGGCATAAATGGCGATAACTTCAAACGCCTGTTCGCCTTGACCGGTTCGTAATAAAATCTTTTGACCTGGCTTGACTGCGTGATGATAAGCATAAGGTTCGGTTACCATGACGGTCTGTTGGTTTTCAAACCGGTGCCAAAGGTCGTCGTTCACTTTATGTTTAAAGATAAAGCCTTCTTTAGATTTTTCATTGAGTTCAAATACCGATAGTTTGGTCAGTTGATCATCAACAATTAACTGGGTGTGCAAGGCACTGCTGAGCATTTTTACCCCGTCAAGATTAGCTATTTTTTGCTTCAACTGATGATCTGCCAAGGCCTTATCGGCAGTCATTTTATCACCTGGCAAGGACACATAAAGATCGGCTGGCAAACTGGAATGGACCCACTGCGCAACCGTTTGGCGAAAGCTGCCTATCATTAAATCCATCCCGATGGTAGCCGATACGGCAATCATCAATGCCGCTATGGCAATACCTGTCCTACTGATTTCAGCCGAGACCATGCGTGCCGGTAAACGCCCCAAAACGCCTAAAAACCGTGCAAATAACAGTTCAATCAGTGTCATCAATAACAAAGTAATCACAGGCGTCAATAAGCCAAAGCCAAACAATATCAAAAAAATACTGGCCAAGCCCAAGGTGATGCTTTTACCAGAAAAAAACGCTAACCCCAAGCCACAGACTATCAAGGCTGCACTAATTAAACCCACTTTTTTGATTAACTGACGACTGCCCGATTCCAGTTGCGATCGTGCCAAAATCTTAACCGGCGACAAGCGCGTCGCTTCAAATGCAGGTGGCAATACCGCCAGCAAAGTCGCACTGATGCCCAGCACCATACCCTTGCCGATTTGTAACGGGGTAATCATTAAAGAAGCGGCGTCGATACGAAAATAAATGGCGTTAATGGTTCCCGAGATTAAATACAGCAACCCTTGCCCCAAGACGATGCCAAGCGCGATACCCAGTAAAGTGCCGATTATCGCCAACACCAACGCTTCACCAATAATGAGTTTAAAAATCTGCTGCCGGGTGACGCCCAATAAACGCAAACTGCCGATTAAGCGCCGCCGTTGGATAACCAGAAAGGTCATCGTGTTATAGATTAAAAACATGCCCACCAACAAGGACAGCAAGCCCAATGCCTTTAAGTTGATAGAAAAGGCCCGCGTCATTTCCCGCATGGATTCAGCCTGACTATCGATAGATACCACCACTGCATTACCGGGCAACGTCTTTTTTATCGCCGCCAACGTTGCCGGAGCATCTTTCTCAATCCGCACTTCAATAGAACTCAATTGACCAAAATACCCCAATACCTCTTGGGCTGTGGCAATGTCGGTAATAATCAACTTAGCCACTACCTGTTCTGAAACGGCGTCATCAAACGTAAGCAAACCTATTATTTTGAGTGCTTGCATGCCTTGGTCAGTAATAACCGTTAGCTGATCATTGACTTGCAAATGCAGACGCTTTGCAGTTTCTTCACTCAGTAGTGCAGAATTGGGTTCGGTAATCAAACGGGTTAAAAAATCCGGGACAGACTTGTCTTGTTGCTGACTTTGCCAACCCGAATGTAACGCTTTTTCAATAAACGGATCAATACCGATTAATTTAAAACTCTCTTGATTGGGTTGTGCCAGCTTTACATAACCGGTTACCACCGGTGATAAATGGGCAATGCCCTGCTCTACCCTTAATTGGGAATACAATCTCTCATCAAGCCCGCCATCACTGGCAATAATACGATGCGTTGCCGAGCCGGAAAAAGCCTTGCCCGCCTGATTAAAGGATTTAAGTGAACTTTCCATTGCCAAATCAATAGCAATAACAACTGCCACACCCAATGCAATTCCCACGATAGCCAGTACCAATTGCCACGGATGCTGCCATAAAAAATTGCGGCTGGCGCGTTTAAGAAAGGAATTCATGTGTTAGCAATAATTTGTTGCGGATGGATAAAACCCGGTCAGCCTGGCCGATAACTTCCTGGCTATGGGTCGCCATAATCATGGTTTTACCTGACTTCCTGACTAAAATATCCAGCAACGCCAATACCTGTTCGGCGGTATCCAAATCCAGATTTCCGGTGGGTTCATCCGCAAGAATAACATCCGGATCGTGAATTAAAGCACGGGCTATCGCAACCCGTTGTTGTTCACCGCCGGATAAACGATCCGGATAACTGTCAAGCCGATCCGATAACAATAATTTTTCCAACAATTCGGCGACCTTGTCACGATCGGCGCGAGTTACCCGTTTGATTAATTCCAATGGCAACAGAAGATTTTCCACAACCGTCAACGTAGGGATTAAATTATAGGACTGGAATACAAAACCAATATGATGACGTCGAAACAGCGTGCGGTCATGCTCGGAAAGTCCAGTAATATCGGTACCATTAATAAGAATTTTGCCGCTATCCGGGGGATCAATACCACTGACCAGATTTAAAAAAGTAGACTTGCCTGAACCGCTACGGCCCAGTAAAACAATAAATTCACCACGACTCACCTGCAATTGCAAGTCGCTAAAAATCTCATGCTGCTGCCCCGATTCTTGATAACTTTTACTTAGTTGTTGAATTAATATTGCGGGTTCTGTAGTCATCCAGGCGTCATCATACAAGTTTCTAATAGGGGGATGTAGTCCGCGTCTTGCTGTAATTCTACTTTTGCATCACCGGTGTTGCCAGGTTTTGCACGACGTTTCCAAACAAGCGTTGTAATCAATTTTTCAGCCCCCCCCCTTTTTCCTGTTACTGGGTCGGCATGAGTTTTTTGTACTGTAGTTTTGCATAGCGTAGATATACGGTACTTTAATGTTTTAACTATTCATTGGAGTTGTTAGCCTTTCCGCTTTTAATCTAACCTACCACCAGAAGTACCATCAATTTATCGTGAATTTCTAGCAGGGTTGAATGCGGAAGGTTTGGGGACTTTGCTCAAGGATTATAAGACGAAGCTGTTGAGATCTACGTTGCACTGCTGATAATGTTAATCACATCTTCATGGGAAATTCTGGAAACAATTGAATTATTATCCATATAACCACACAAGCTATAACCGATAGTGTAGTTATGATGTTTTTTTTTGCTTCTTTATTATTTGTATTAAACATAATTCTCACCTTTCAATTTCAGCATCCCAAATTAGTTGGTATAGGCGTTAATTTTAATGCTTCTTGAACTCTAATTTGAAACTATTCGTAGGTAAAACTAGAGTTGATCAGATTGGCACTATTAAAAACAATCTGATCAATTTTCTTGCTTGTAAAACTATTCTCCCCCTAAACATATAACCGAGCATAGAATAAAAGCAAATAATGTTGCTTGAAAAATTCACCAGACTTTTTATCCATTTGACAATCAGTTTAATTCAGATATTTTAAGTGAATAAGAGACATCTTTCGATCCTCGGTTTACACTTTTTGCAATTACAGTCACGTAGATCAGGTTAGCGACAGCGTAACCCGACAGAGAATATCATCATTTTTTTTGATAAACAAAGTGTGGACTACTATAAAGGATGTCAAATAATAACAATACAATGGAATTTGAAAATGACACGATATCATGGTTTGGGGATGGTTTTTTTAATGTTGGTAGCTAGTCATGCAGAGGCTTACGGTGTAGGGGATAATAGTCGTAGTGGCAGTGTAAATACGTGTACTAAACCTCGATTTACGGATTTTGTTCCAGCAGATAAAGCAGTCGTTGCGCCAGGTTCCAGCTTCTCTTTTAGGGCTTCTGGAAATACCCATCCGGAGACGATTAAAGTCACTGTTAAAGGCATACCTGCTACTATTGAAGTTGGGCCAAAAACTCCCGGAACCAGTGTGACTGTTCATGGAGCGCTACCCGCTGAATTAAAAAATACTTATGCCAAAATTCTTATTGATGCTCAAAGTAATTGTAAGGGTAGTGGTAGTTGGTTAGTAAAAATAACAGAATAGCTTAATAAGCTGGCTGGTTTAGGTTCTTGAATGATTTAACTCAAACTTTGTTTATACTTATTTAACTTGTTTTCGATGTGCATAAAAAAGCTATTTGAGAGCAGTGCGGGATACAGTGACAGCATAATCACCGGAAACCAGCGTAAATGCATGCTCAATAATAGACTTAAATGAAATAAAACGCCTATTACAATAGTCAATCTGCGGGTATGGGGGTTGAGCAGTAATATGGGAAACAATAACTCCCAGTTTCTGATAAACCACGCAATTCCTGCTAATACTATCTTTATTAAGGGATAATCAATAAGCAACCAACCATCCCAGCGTGAATATTCGGGATGAATTAAAACATATTGGATAATTGTGCCGTCTTCCCATTCAATACTATGAAATTTAACCCAGCCCGAGACAAAGTAAACCAAGGCTATTTGAAACTGTATCAAACGTAATGGCCAAACTATGACTTGTTGAGGTGTTTTCTGTAAACAGTCATCAACTGACCAGCAATTTCCGCAGGGTGATAGCATTAAATAAAAACACATCATTTTAAGTATCGCATCATCTCCATCCATCATTAATGGATTTCGATTCCACAAAGATACCCATACCAGCCAAGTTATAAAGGCGGTGCAACGACTTTGCCAACCTATCATCATAAGAAAAGCGGCTAATATCCCTATGCTAATAATGGCATAAGCTAATAGCGTGAGCTGCCAATCTGTATGGATAAAAAAAATAGACCAACTACCACCATTCTGACTAGCGATTTGTTGAATATCGCCCAGCCAACCTAAACGACTAAACTGGCTGTCCACATAAGGCAAAAATCCTAAGAAATAATTGCATGATAAGCCACCAAATAAAATCCTTAAGGCCGCATATTGTCTGGCATCAATTAACTTAAACCATAGATTGTTCCATCCAGTCTGCATTAATGACTCTCCCAAAATATCTTATCTGTTCGGTAACCTGATTTAGGTATATCTTTAAGGTTCGGGTAGAGTTCAAATTGATGAACCAGTAGTTGAGCAGAATCATTATTAGAAAAATCGTTAGGTTGACGAGTTTGGTAATATTGCGTAAAAGCCTGTAACAATTCAGGATCGTTTAAATTGATCAAGGTTTCCGTTAAGCGATAGTAACGACTGCTATTGCTAAACATCGTAAAAGTATCAAAGTTATCTTTTAAATTACTAAATAAAATTGGGCCTTTACAGCTTGTTTCTCCAGACTTTTTTTCCCTGTAAAGGTTATTACAAACTGATAAGTACTGATGAAACTTTGGACTCTGTGGCGCAAAAAAATCCCAGTATTGTTGGGAACCGGTTATATCAATATAATGGCTTAATAAGAATGCTGGCCATCTGCTTTCAGAAAAACTTAGCCATTTAAAAAGTTTAGTTTCTATAGTCGTTTGATTAATATCTTCTGCGACCATACCTGCAAAATTGTGTGGTAAAGTCCACCAGAAAATCGCTGTCATGTGCAACAGGCAAAGAATAGGAATAGCTATTTTTTTTATATTAGCCAGGTTCTGTTGATGTTTCATCTCAACCACAGAAGAACCGATGAAAGATCAGATAAAAAGGGATGAAAATGACAGCATCCCCATGTAATTAATGGATTTTTTCTCATATAGAGTGGTAATTCTGCAGTAGTGTTTGAGTTTGCCAAACAGGCATCGACTCCATGCGGCTCCTTATAATGCTTAGTTTCAACAGGTAATTCCATGCTGCATTAACAGCGTCAGATGCTGGCAGTAAGGTTTACAAAATAAGGTTCGTTGGTCATCTTAGCCTATTCCTTATACGTACGTTATCCATTTCATTAGCCACTACACTCATAAAATAGTTTGATAGCCTTTTTTCTGTTTAGCCTAGCATAATTTTTGTCCTGCTATCTGCGCTTCCATCTCGGTATCGAACCAATCCTTACAGACAGTTCCGGGCGAACCTGCCCTACCCAACTCCTTAACCAGCGACCAATTACCCAATTTTTCCGCTACCTGCTGCCGCTGCTTTCATTGACAGTCAATATGACAGCGAGCAACGCGCCACTGATGGATCAAGGCATACAAATCGGCGATCCGGAACCAGGGCGTGCTATAATTTGGAGTCGTTACGACCGTCCGTCCCGATTGATGCTGAAGTATGCCTTCGATGATCAGTTCATCAACGCCACTACTATCCCCGGACCTTACGCTATAGAAGACAGCAACTTTACTGCCCGCAAAGACTTGGCAGGTCTTCCCGAAGGCAAGCATGTTTACGTTAAAGTCTGGTTTGAAGACCTCACCAACGCTCGCGGAAAAAGCGACTCGGTCACCGACCATTTTCAGACCATCGGTAAACGTGATGACATCCGCTTCGTCTGGGGAGGCGATACTGCGGGTCAAGGTTGGGGCATTAACAAAGATTTCGGCGGCATCAGAATCTATGAAGCCATGCGTCAGGTCAAACCGCAATTCTTTATCCAAAGTGGCAATAGCGTCTATTCTGACGGCCCCATCCTATTCATTTGGTTACAATGGATGAAGTGTTGTTTTTTAGCAAACCAGCCAAAAAAATCATTAATAATCATGTTTTTATAAAAATGAGCGAACCGAGGATTAAATGTTAATAATATATCAATCAGCGGATATATATAATTGGTGACAAGCTATAATGACCGGAAATAAGCATATTGCTGCCATTGGTGGATCAGATAATGCGGTGACCGCAAAGGATCGATAGTACCACTTTGCCAATAACCGGTAATAGGAAGCTTAAATCCATGTCCGAATGTCTCTTCAGGGTCGTTAGCGCCCATTGAACAAAGATCCAAGTCCATTAACTTTTTTATCAAACTTGGCGGTCCCAGTTCGGTAAAATTCCTTAACGGGGTATTTGCTCCCAATTCCGTGTCGCCCCCTACGTTGAAATGCCTGTGATTTTTGGGTTAATTAAAGTTTGATGATTGCCCACAAATTGCTTTCATTTGGCATTTGAAACGCCCATCAAGTCAATTTTTGCTTTAAGTTTGGTTCAGGGTTTGAAGGTGACAACACGCCGGGCAGTTATCGACATATCTTCGCCGGTTTTCGGATTTCTTCCGGGACGGGCAACTTTGTCACGAAGCTCGAATTTGCCGAAGCCGGATATTTTGACAGATTCGGCACGTTCCAAAGTTGTTTTTATTTCCTCAAAAAACAACTCGACCAGATCTTTTGCCATGTTTTTTTTAAAGCCCAATTCATCGAGCAGTTGTACAGCAAAATCTGCCTTCGTTAGTGCCATGCTTCCTGCCTTGATTTTCTCATTATTATTATAGGTTAAGAGCCGGTACCAGCAGGCTCTTAACCTGTTATCACCAATCGTTAATGGTTAACGGCGTCTTTTAAGGCTTTGCCTGGCTTAAAAGAAGGGGTATTTGTCGCAGCAATGGTAATTTCTTGGCCGGTTTGTGGATTACGGCCTTTACGTTCTGCCCTTGCTTTAACCTCGAATGAGCCAAAACCAATCAATGTTACCGGACTTCCAGATGCCAAGGTGGTTTCAATGGTTTTTAGCAAGCTATCCAGCGCACGGTTAGCATCAGTTTTGGTTAAGTTGGCGTGTTCAGCGATGGCGGTAATCAACTCTGATTTATTCATAAAAACTCCTTAAAATAGTAGTGAAAAATAGTAATATTAGTTTTTTGTGGTCGGAAAAATATAGTCGTAATTACCGTCCTATACAAAAATTTTGCGTAATTTTAGTTTGGTAGCCCGGTATCAATCATTGTTCATTACCTTTGCATATCGCCGTTCGTTATAAACAGTGCGCGTCGTACCGCGTGTCAATTTAAGACGCCATCACGTTCAAGTTCGGCGACAATCATCACCAAATCAGGTGGTGATCGCCCCACAACCTGTCTAATCACCAAACTACCAAGGTATCCCCTGCCCTTAATCCTTTACGGCATTACTCAAGTTCAAGCCGTTCCGTATTTTTGCCACTGGCTTTTTCTTCGTAAATAACATCACAGCCGGCTATTTTTAAGGCATCGTTTTGGAGGTAAAAATGTTGATCATCGGTCGATACTCTGGCGTAACCAATCTTTTGATTCATGAACACTTTACTTGTTTTGATACATTGACTGTTATATTAAAATTTTTACCCCTTTTTCACTATCCAAAAAGGGTGTTTTTTAGGTTGCTCATCAAACCTCCGTTTGTTGAACAGTGGCAGACGGGGGCGTATCAAAACCCGAACACGCGCATATAGCGAACCAGTATGTACGGAAAACTCCATAGGATATATTTCCAAATAGTGAAAATGGCCAGATTGAATCCGACAATAGTTTTCGTACATTATTTGATGTAGAGACAGGGGTAGATCAGATATTTTTTGGCGATTTATCGGCTTAACGGAAGACTAAGCGGAAAACACTTGTTTTACGTCATTTCAAAGACCAATTATAAAATCGCTTTGACTGCCTCCCCCGGTTTTTAATGCACAGTTAAGTAGAAGCTATATCCGGCGTCAACTATCCTGTCCGGACAGAGTAATTGTCGCCGAACAAATCTAACATACAATTTTTCCGAATTCTACGGCTACCCCTTGTAGGAAAAAAATTTATTGACAAAATATATGACCGGTCGTATATTTTGTACCCACTATGAACAGCAAGCTATCAAAACGCACAAAATTACTAGATCAGGGTGTTTATCTGATGATGAACCAAGGCTATCATGCAACCGGTATTAACGAAATTGTAAATGCCGTACAGGTGCCCAAGGGTTCATTTTATAGCTACTTTGATAGCAAAGAAGAATTTGCTGCTCAAGCCATTACCCATTATATAGAACCCTTTATACAGCTATTAACGAGGCACCTACAACACTCACAAGTCGACCCGCTATCTGCTTTAAAAAACTACTATGCAGAGCTTATTGTTGCAGTGGAAAAGAATGGATACAAAGACGGATGTTTATTGGGCAACCTGATGGGGGAAATTGGCGATACCAGTGAACTGTGCAACCATGCGTTAAAGTCTGCTGTTGATCGCTACAAAGTGCTGCAATATAAAGCGTTACTGCAAGCACAAAATAAAGGCACGGTACGTAATGATAGGAGTGCCGAAATCATGGCTAACTTATTGATAAATAATTGGCAAGGCGCGTTGTTACGGATGAAAATCGAACAGTCCGTGCAACCTTTGCAAGAGTTTTTCGATACCTTACTGAATGATTATTTTGTTGTCTAGTCGATTTTAGATTAGGAGCAAGGTAAAACGACACAACCGCCGGTTGTCCGGGTATTTTTTTACGCCCAATAACAAGACATCCGGTCATATATTAATCATGGGATTTTGATATGAGCGAAGAAAAAACCTTAATGGATTTTGTTAAACAAGCAAAATCACAAATACACGAAATAGAGGTATTAAGTGTTAAACCTCTCTTGGATGAAGGCTATCAAGTACTGGATGTGCGCGAACCTGCCGAATTTATGTCAGGTACTATTGAGGGTGCGTTAAATATTCCGCGTGGAACACTGGAAGCGGCGGCAGACCGTCAATACGCAGGTCGTCGTGAAGAATTAATGGATCGCGATAAAAAATGGCTACTACTTTGTGCCAGTTCGGGGCGCTCTGCAATGGCGGCGGCTGTGATGCAACAAATGGGTTTTAAAAATATTAGGAACATTAATGGCGGCATTGCAGCCTGGAAAGCGGCCGAATTAGCCGTGAACATTCCACCACAAACTTAAGAATTAATCATTTTAAAAAACTGTTTAACTAACAAACTTTTAAACGATATCGCCATGATGGCCTATATCGTTTTTTTTAACAACCAACTAAATACGACTGGTCGTATAACAGCATAGGAGACAATATGCCTAAATATATTATTGAACGAGAAATCCCTAATGCAGGCCAATTAACTGCGGCAGACTTGCAACAAATATCACAAAAATCTTGCTGCGTTCTGAACGACATGGGGCCGCAAATTCAGTGGGTGGAAAGTTATGTGACAGACGACAAAATCTATTGCATTTACATCGCCCCCGATAAACAAAGCATTAAAACACATGCGGAACGTGGTGAGTTTCCGGCAAATTCTATTGCCGAAGTAAAAACCATGATTAATCCAACAACAGCTGAAAATAGCAGGGGCTAAGCATCATGAAAATACAGTGGGATAAACAAAAATGCTCTCATTCTGGCAACTGTGTCAAATCACTGCCTGAGGTATTTAAAGTGGTAGACGGACAATTTATTATCGAGCCTGATAAAGCGACTTCTGCTGAAGCCGTTAAAGTTATCAATCAATGCCCTTCCGGCGCACTTAAACGTATCGACTAACTAATTAAAACGAATCTTCTTGTACTTGGCGCTATATTTTTATGGTTAGCATGCTTCTGCAAGTTGACTCTTTAATGAATAACCTATTAAAGGAGTCATTATGACTAACACAACCAAACGTATTATCGTTGTTGGCGGCGGGATTGGTGGCACGATGACCGCTAATAATTTAGTCGTTAAATTTTATCCGGAAATTCTAAAAGGTGAAATTGAGATTATGATGCTCTCAAATTCCCCCAACCATATTTACAAACCTGCCAATATGTATGTGGCTTTTAATGCCTATCATCCCCATGAACTGGTGCGTAAACAACGTTCGTTATTACGCCCGGAAATTATTTTTCATGTCGATGGTGTGGAAGGCTTTGAATTTGAGCAAAATCGCGTCCTCTGTGAAAGCGGCAAACGCTATGATTATGAGTATCTTGTTATTTCAACAGGCTGTATTCCGGCACCAGAACGTATCGAAGGGCTGAAAGAGGCAGGCGATCATTTTTATCAGACTAAAGCGGCCCAACAACTCGCGCATAAATTACGCACCATCGAAGAGGGTCGCATATTTATTACGGTCAATTTCCCTAAAACGCCCAATGTACCTCATCAATGCGGCATTGCCCCTATCGAAACCACGTTAATGCTTGATGAATATTTACGTAAACGCGGCGTGCGAGAACGTGTAGAGATTATTTACAGCTATCCAACCGTCTCTCAATTATTGCGTAATTGTTTATTTTTACAGAAACCAACCTGCGATGTATTGCCTACCATTTTCGATAGTAAAAATATTAAATATCAACGCGGTTTTACTTTAGATAAGGTCGATCCCGAAGCAAAAATAGCTTATTCGGAGGAAGGTAATTCTCAAGAATTCGATATTTTAATGGCCACTCCACCTATTCGCGCAGTAGATGCCGTCATTAATTCAGGGAAGTCACAAGCCCAAAATAATGAAGGATGGTTACCTACCGACTTTGAAACCTTGAAAATGTACGGTACCGATAATGTCTATGTGATGGGAGATACCGTTGATTTGCCGGTTAGTAAAGCTGGTGGCACTTGTCATAACCAATCACCTGTCGTCGTGGAAAATATCGCCTCGGAAATTCGTCGCGGTTACACCTCTGCTATCTATGATGGGAAAGTACAGGCAATCGCTCAGATGGGATTGGAAGCCGGCATGCCACTCTGGTACGACTATAAGCATGATGTACAGATCGCACCACCTACCAAGCTCGGGGGATTAATGCGTAAAACGTTTAATCGCGGCATTTATTGGGCTGTTGCGCGTGGAATAGTTTGATTACAGAGGAATTACTTATGTCTGAAGAAAAGCAGTTAAATACAAATGTAGAAAAACTTATGTCGGATACGGCTCTTAATGACCCGGCAACCATCGATGGCATTAAAAATCTAATCGATAAAGCCACCCCCCTAGTACAAGCCGGACGCTTCAACAACATCATCGATTTATTGTCAATCATATCCGACAATATTGAATTTCTTGATGAAGCGGCACTTGAAAAAACCACTAAAGTAGGCGAAGAAATTTTAGCAATGGGTTGGACAGCCGGTAATGCCGTGCGTATGGCGCATGCTCAAACAGAAGCATTAGAAAAGCCACCCGGTTTGTTTCAATTAATCAGCTCCCTAAACGACCCGGATGTCCGCCGTTCATTACATTTTTTTATCGGGACCATGCGTATTATTGGCAGGCAGATGAAAAATGATTAATCCCTGAGCACGACAAAAAATCTCAACAAAACAAAAGGAATTGATTTGCAATATATGAGTATCTTGCATAGGTAGGTTGGGTAGGGCGTTAGCGAAACCCTTCTTACCGTCTTAATCGTAACTTATTTAACAGGTCATTAAACCTTAGTAATCCACTTACGATTGTTCACTCAGTTATGCAGACTAAAGAGCCTCTCGTTTCACAGATTACTGTTCTGTAGAGCAACTCTTTAACCTGTTGATATTATTTTTCAGCAAACTTAATTTATAAACACGATTATTTTTATGAGGATTTATCTATGCTAAATGGTATTGATGTTGACGCACTAAAAAATATAACAGACCAAGTTACAAAAAACCCGCGGCAAGGCATGACCTCATGGGGCGCAACAACAACATGGCAGGGTGGCACTCGCTCAGATACACAGATTAATGCTTTTTCAGTGGGTGGTGAAACGGTTGAAAGAAATTTCAACCTTAAAGTGGATGAGCCTTCTGAATTTTTAGGCACCAATCAATTTGCAAACCCTCAAGATTATCTATTAACCGCTTTGAATGCCTGCATAATAGTTGGGTACGCGACACTTTGTGCCGCTGAAGGAATTAAAATAGATATTTTGCGCATAGAAACAACTGGAGATATTGATTTACGGGGTTTTTTGGGAATAGACCCCACTGTCAAGAACGGTTACGACACAATAA
Organism: Methylobacter sp. S3L5C; assembly: GCF_022788635.1. Classification (NCBI taxonomy): domain Bacteria; kingdom Pseudomonadati; phylum Pseudomonadota; class Gammaproteobacteria; order Methylococcales; family Methylococcaceae; genus Methylobacter; species Methylobacter sp. S3L5C. The sequence goes on from NZ_CP076024.1 coordinate 4,469,018, forward strand.
AATTTACTGTTTTTATAACAGGAGATGCGACAGCCGAACAATTTCAAAACATTCATGAAAAGGTTAAGGCAAGTTCTCCCAATTTATTTAACCTGGCCAACCCTATTAACTTTGAAACATCATTAATCGTAAAGATGGCAGACCGTCCTTTACCCTATTGAAAATAAAAGTGTAGCTAACCTGCCCTAATTCAATAAAGAAATGTTTATGAAAAAAAATCACAATTGGGTGGTCAAGTGAATGCAATTACGCATTTTTATATTGGTAGATGAACGAAAATAGCCATCTAAGATATGTTTGACAGGGCATTCTCCTGCTAACCTCAGGGGTCATGAATTCTATAACATAGTTAATGGCTATATTATTCAATAACTTATTAAAAATATATCAGTCGAATTTAAAGTCGATATTCCGGCTACAAGCCACTGATACTAAGGGTTACAGGGGGGGGGGCGCGAGACAAACCGTTCTTTTGGTTATTATCCAGTGTCATATAATTCGACTAAATTGGAAGTTTCAATCAAACGCTTGAGGCGGGCTGAATAAACCCACCTCGCTGCGTCGTTCGTGATGAATCACTCTGCTAACCCAGCATCAAATCCACATTATGCTCGATAACATACATGAACCGAACAAGCGTCTCGCGCTCGGCATGGTCCTTGAACCAGCCATTCTCGGCCATGCGGGCTTCGCACAGAAAGGCGTTGCCTTCGGCCGCAAACTCGGATTGAAGCGTCCGGGAGGATTCGTAATTCTTGATCCAGTGATTGCGGACATTCGGTGTGAAATCGTGATAGACATAGCGGAATGACAATGTCTGCAGAGCCTCATCCATGCGGGTATGCCCAGGCAGCAGGATCGTGTCGGGATCGCTATCTTCTTTAGCCTGAAACGCTGCGATGATCATGTGGCCGCCGGGTCGAAGCTTGGCGTTGAGCTTGGTTAGTGTTTTGTTGTAATCGCCCGTGAAATAAATCGAATCGATGGCCAAAAGGACGTCATAATCGCTGCCGGGCAGCTCGTCCTGATTCAGATCCTCGCACTGGAAATTCAAGGTGGCGGCTTTATCCCGGGTTCTTTCTTGCGCCTGGGCAATGGCGGTATCGGCATAATCAAGACCCAGGATGTCGCAGCCTGTCTTTTCATGGAGGTACTCCGTGATGTGGCCATTGGAGCAACCGACTTCCAGCACCTTCTCGCAGGGCTTAAGCAATGAAGCCAGAAAATCCATCTCGTCGATGTCCATCATGCCGTGCTGGCATAGGTCCTTGCCATAAACGGCCTTGCAGAAGCGCGAATGCGCGGGGCTTTCGGCCGCACGCCGGAAATATTCGTTGTACCACGCCTTGGAAAACATTTCTGCCTGGCCCATGTCGGTCGTGTGGTTCATCAGTTCATTCATGCTCTGTTCCATATTTGCCTCTTGCCCCCGTGAATTATTAAATTCACCATTTTCTAGTATATATGGCCGACCGTAAAGATTCGTGCGTAAATAGGTAATAGTGACCTGTAACCAGCAATTATATAGACTGATTAGGTAGATTCAATGTATGTAGGGTTATTCTGCATAAAGGTACGTAACGCACCATAGGATTTGCTGAAAACCCTTTCATAGCCATATTTACCGGTGATTTTACGGCCACCAAATTTTATTAAAGTGTCCCCAAAGGGGCAATAAAATAGCCGGTATTCGATGAGCATAATAGTTTCATAAACCTATTGCGTTAATGTTTAATTATTCAATAGGTTTGTGCATCATGGAAAGCCACAAGCGACGTAAAGGTTCGCTATGTTGCGCAAATAAACGTTTGCGCAACGCTAGGTAACGCGAATTAAAGGCAGAGTGTTAGGTACATTTACCGCTCTCTGTCCTCAAGATTCCTAAAACAGTTGATGAAAAAATCTCCAACGGGGCTGAAAATGTATTTTGAAGTCCTATGGTGCGTTACGTACCTTTATGCAAAATAACCCCGCATGCTTAAAGTGACTATTTAACTGTCCCAATTGAAGCTAACTTTAATTGGGACATATTTTTGTCTACGCAGAATGCGGGTTACAGGGCTGCTTTGCGAACAGGGTTCAACTGGGACATTAGCGTCATTGATTAACATTGCTAATGACATTAAACCTACAAGCCATATATGACAATGGTTACAGAGCGACTTTACGCGTTTACGAAGGAATCCTTAAGGTCGGCCAAATTGCTCGTGTCTTATACAGTGTGTATGACTGTCAAAATGATAACCTTTTAACGACCGTTATTTGATATACAAATAATTGCATATGTTTATCAATATATTACGAATATTTTAATGTCGTTCGGAAATTTCGGCGGCTTGGGCGTACAACCCCGATATAGTGTTCAGCAAATTTCTATGAAACTTTAGAGCCTTTTGTTTATTAACACCCGTAATTGGAGTTGTTGCAAACGTTTACTTTTTCTAGGGGATGGGCAAAAATAGCCAAGATCGCTATCAGTCAACTACTACCCATGCACCACCATATATCCGGAGACGGCCAGCAGCAGGAGTGTCACCAATTGCTGAAATGTCTCACTCGGCAGTCGTTCGACGATGCGCTTGGCTGACCACGTTCCAAGCACCATCGCGCCACCCATAAGTACAGCCAATAACCAGAAGCCACGCTCGAATTCGATGAATCCTTGGTAAATCACCGTTTTTACGCTATGCATGACCAGTGCCGTGACTGCCTCACTGGCGATATAGGCAACCGGAGGTAGGCCGAGAGAAAGAAAGATGGCGGCTCCCAGAGGCCCGGCGCTACCGACCAGTCCCGATAAAAAACCGACTAGTCCTCCACCTACAACCAACAACACACGGTTATTTTTGAACGTCAGGATGTTAAAATGCTTCAGCGTGACAAAGGCAAAAATAGCCACGCCGATGGCACGCGTGGCTATCAGCTCCGGCAAATTAACAAAAGCGTGCGCTCCCACAATACTAAGCGGCACCGCGCCCAACAGAAACAAGCCAACGGGTTGCCATTGAATCTGCTTGAATCCGAAACCTGCACGTGAGAAATTACCGATTAATTGTGCGATGGTGAGCAGTGGTATTGCCTGGCTCACACCGATGCTAGACACCAGTAGTGGCAACAGTAATAATGCCCCGCCGAAGCCGGCAGCACCCGAGATGGCTGCAGTCAAATAAGCAGCGACAAAAAGCGACAAATATTCCACCATATCTGTTTTTTCTCCGTTAATGCACGTGCTGAAATGTCTTGATGGCCGAAACCAGCAAGACTTGTAATGGTCAAGTAAAACCGGACACTTTCTTAAGCAGTCTTCTTGTAAAATTCCCGTTCAAATTCCAGCGGGGATTGGTAGCCTAATGTTGAATGCAATCGTTTGCCATTATAAAACGCCAAATAATCAATAATACTCAGCTTTGCCGCCTCTTTAGCTTTGAATTTTTCGTAGTTTCGTTGCTCATGTTTTAAGCTTCGAAAAAATCGCTCGGTCGGCGCATTATCCCAATAATTACCTTTACGGCTCATGCTCTGCTGCATCTTCATTATTCCTAAATGACTTCGGTATTCATGGCTAGCATACTGGCTACCCCGATCCGAATGATGCACCAAGCCTGGTTCAGGTTTTCGCCGCCAAAACGCCATTTGTAAGGCATTAACACACAGTGAGGTACGCATGTTATCGGCAATGGACCAGCCCACTACTTGCCTGGAAAATAAATCAACAACAATCGCGACGTACAGCCAGCCTTCAAGAGTCCAAACGTAAGTAATATCGGTCGTCCAAACCTTATTAGGCGCAGCAACATCAAATTGCCTGTTTAACAGATTGGGAGCAATCGTCTCATTATGATCGCTGTCTGTAGTCACTTGGAAGCGTTTGGGGTAGCGTGGTTTTAAGCCCAATTTTTTCATCAATTGCCTTGCTTTATAGCGCCCGACCTGAATATCTTCTTTTATAAAAGCTTCCGATAAACGGCGAGAACCGTAAACGTTCTTGTTTTCTCCAAATAGCTCAACCGCCTTAGCTTCAAGCTGTTTTTGCCGTATTTTTTTGTCAGTATCTTTAGGCCTTTTCGCCCACGCATAAAAGGCGCTGGTACTAACTTGCATTACTTTACATAGCACGGTAACTGGAAAAGTCTTCTGTTGCTCTCGAATAAAACCGTATTTTATTGAAGTTCTTTCGCAAAGAAGACTGCGGCCTTTTTTACCCTAAAGGGCACCTTGTAATATCTCGCGCTCCATTCGCAATTGTTCAACTTCTTTGCGTAAGCGCGTTAACTCATCTTGATTGATTAAGTTCAAAACGCTTTTCTTGATCGCCGATGGTGACGGCGATCCTTGTTCGGCTCTCACCCATCGCCCAATGGCGCTAAGGGAAATACCTAGATTATCGGCTGCTTGCTTTTGTGTATAGTCTTTTTCATTAACTAACTTGGCCGCATCTTGTTTAAATTCAATCGTGTAATTGGGTCGTTTTTGCTTAGTTTTATTACTCATATTCACCTCTGTTGACATTATAAAGCTGTCTTTAGAAGTGTCCTGTTTAATTAAACCATTTCACAGTCAACTTTAGTGAATACAAGTAGCACCACTGATCAATAATGACAATGGCAAGGTGGGTAATCTTCATCTGTTTTTAACGTGTTTAAAGTAGTCAGTATACTTTGAGTAAAAGTAAAGCCGCTTCTTTATCAAGTTAGTGCTTATAGGTATTCATACAAATTGATTTTTATCATTTTAAATAATATCATTCTCTATGAATTCTTTGGCACTTATGGGTACTAATCAACAAACAGCTCTAAAGTTCCACGGAATATACTGGCAAACTTGTTGTTAATAATCATTTTTTACAGGATGACCTTAAGTATCATCTGATACCGGTTTACCTTTTGTTGATTAGCACCCAATAATAATGCGTCCAACTGGAGTACCTCATGACAAAAGCCAATAAAATAACCAAACCTGACGCCGTAAGCCTGTTAAAAACCCCGACAGGCATCAAGGGTCTCGACGAGATTACCGGCGGAGGCCTGCCGCAGGGGCGTCCGACCTTGGTCTGCGGCGGCACCGGCTGTGGCAAGACTCTACTGGCTATGGAGTTCCTGGTGCGTGGGGCGACGCAATTTGACGAACCCGGTGTGTTCATGTCGTTTGAGGAAAAGTTCGGCGAGCTGTCGAAAAACTTCGCCTCTTTGGGTTTCGATTTGAATGAGTTGGTGAACCAGAACCAACTTGCCATCGACTATGTGCATATCGAACCGAGTGAGATCGAAGAGGCCGGTGAATACGACTTGGAGGGGCTGATTATCCGCCTTGGCTACGCCATTGACAACATAGGCGCCAAACGCGTGGCGCTGGACACCATTGAGGCACTGTTTTCCGGGCTGACCAATGAGAACATCTTACGCTCGGAACTCCGCCGCCTGTTCCGTTTCCTGAAAGACAAGGGCGTCACTGCCATCGTCACCGGCGAACAGGGCGAACGCACCTTCACCCGCTTTGGTCTGGAGGAATACGTCGCCGACTGCGTCATTTTCCTCAACCACACTGTCGACCATCAGGTTGCCACGCGCCGCTTGCGTATCGTCAAGTACCGGGGCTCTGCCCATGGCACCAACGAGTACCCGTTCTTGATTGACCAGCAGGGCTTCTCGATCATGCCGCTCTCCTCTCTCGGCCTTGATCACCCCGCCTCTACCGAACGGATATCCACCGGCATTGGGCGGCTGGACGCCATGCTGAGCGGCAAAGGCTACTACCGGGGCAGCTCCATCCTGGTTACCGGCACCGCCGGCACCGGCAAGTCCAGCCTGGCTGCGCATTTTGTCGATGCGGCCTGTAAGCGCGGCGAACGCTGCCTGTATTTCGCCTTCGAGGAGTCGCAAAAGCAGATCATCCGCAATATGCGTTCCATTGGCATCGATCTGGGCCAGTGGATCGACCAAGGTTTGCTGCAATTTCAAAATGCCCGCACCACTATATACGGCTTGGAAATGCATCTGGTCGTGATGCACAGGATGATTGAAGACTTTAATCCTGACATTGTCGTTGTCGACCCTATCTCCAACCTGGTGGCGGCAGCCAGCAAAGCCGAAGTTAAGTCGATGCTCTCGCGCATGATCGATTACCTGAAAATAAAACAGATTACGGCCTTCTGTACCGATCTGACCTCTACCAGCGGCACTTTGGAACTGAACTCAACCGACATTTCGTCGCTGATGGACACTTGGCTGTTGTTGCAAGTCATTGAAACCAGCGGCGAGCGCAATCGTGGCCTGTATCTCCTCAAGTCCCGAGGCATGGCACATTCCAATCAGATCAGGGAATTTATCCTCAGCGACAGCGGCGCGCAACTGCGGGATGTATATATCGGCTCCGGCGTCGTGTTAACCGGTTCGGCCAGGATTGCGCAAGAAGCGCATGATAAAGCTTTAGCCATGGAATGCCAACAGGAAATCGAACGCAAGCAGCGCGAGATCGAACGGAAAAAAACCTTAATAGAAGCGCAGATTATCGCCCTACACACTCAGTTCGAGTTGGAGAAGGAGGATTTGGACCGGCTTATCGTCAGGGAAAAGCTGCGGGATGAAACGTTTGCTTTTGACAACTTGGCGATGTCTAATGTGCGGCAGGCTGACGAACTGGTTGAAGGCTTGACCGACAAAGGAGTCCCTCTATGACAAACACAGTGGACAACGAAATAGAACCGGTAACCGGCGAGGACAAATGGACGCTCAGGCTTTATGTCGCCGGACAAACCCCCAAGGCCATCACCGCCTATGCCAATTTGAAAAAAATTTGTGAAGAGCATTTGCAGGGAAGCTACCAGATTGAAGTGATCGACCTGCTGGTCAACCCAACCCTGGCCAAAGATGACCAGATTTTGGCTTTACCGACGCTAGTGCGCAAACTTCCGGAACCGATAAAGAAAATAATCGGTGACCTCTCCAATACAGAGCGGGTTCTGGTGGGTCTGGATATACGGCCTATTCTTTAAAATCACATCATTGGGGCTACCATTATGAGCCATAATAAAGACACTAAAACCCCGCCGCTCCAGGATGCCTCGGCGGCATTTGAACAGGCGTTGCAGGAAACGGATCAAGAACACTATATCCTTCGATTGTACGTGGCGGGCATGACTCCTAATTCACAACGCGCCATCGCTAATGTGCAAAATATTTGTCAACAACACCTGCAAGGGCGCTTTGAACTGGACATTATCGACATTTATCAGCAACCTATTTTCGCCAAAGAGGGGCAGATCGTCGCCGCCCCTACGCTGGTTAAAGAGCTTCCCACGCCGCTACGTAAATTTATCGGCGACCTGTCGCAAACCGAACGGATACTTGCCGGGCTAGATTTACGCAAGAAAGATTAGGTTTTATAATTAGTTAATCATGGATAGAAGCAGGACTCCCGCATCGGAAAATAATTAAATGGCAACTGATAACCGAACGTGCTCGGAACTCTTAAGCGAAATCGAAACCCTCCGGCTTCGCCTTGAAGAAGCCGAAGAAACTCTGCATGCTATTTACAGCGGCGAAGTGGACGCCCTCGTCATTTCCCGTCCGGAAGGGGAGCAGATTTTCACCTTGCAGGGGGCTGAGCATCCTTATCGCATCTTGGTGGAAAGCATGAGTGAGGGTGCGGCTTTCCTAACATCGGATGGCAAGATCGTTTATTGCAACAAACAACTGGCTGACCTACTGCAAGTTCCGATAGAAAAGCTCATCAGCTCGCCGTTGGTTGACTGCGTAGCACATCAAGACCAAGCCCTGTTCACAGGCCTGCTCAAAAAAACCAACATCAAAACTAATCGAGGCGAAATCACTTTAAACACCGGGGCGGGAAACAAGCTGCTGGTCATACTTTCCTGTAGCGTTATCAACCTTGCAGACAATCCGGGTGTGGGCGTGGTGGTCACCGACATAACCGAGCGAAAAAAAATGGAGGACATTAGCAATACTGCCTATCAATATGCCCGCAGTCTGCTTGAAGTAAGTCTTGATCCCTTGGTGACAGTCAGCGTCGATGGCAAGGTTATGGATGTGAACGAGGCCACCATAACGGTGACAGGAATCGAACGCGACCAACTTATCGGCAGTAATGTCTTTGCTTATTTTACCGAACCTGAGTTAGCCCGGACAGGCCTTAAGAAGGTATTCTCACAAGGCACTGTTACCGATTATCCGCTGGCTATCCGCCATGTCTCCGGCAAGGTGACAGACGTGTTGTACAACGCCAGTATTTACCGCAATCCGCAGGGCGAAGTCGCCGGGGTGTTTGCGGCGGCACGTGATGTAACTGCCGGTAAGCTGGCGGAAGCGAAACTGCAAAACATAGCACTCTACGCCCGTAGTCTGCTTGAAGCGAGTCTTGATCCCTTGGTGACAATCAGCGTCGATGGCAAGATCATGGATGTGAACCAGGCCACCTTGGCGGCGACGGGAATAAGTCGTGAACAACTTATCGGTAGTGATTTCTCTGCTTACTTTACCGAGCCGGATTTAGCCCGGACAGGCTATCAGCAGGTATTCTCACAAGGCACTGTCACAGATTATCCGCTGGCTATCCGCCATGTTTCCGGCAAGGTGACAGACGTGTTGTACAACGCCAGTATTTACCGCAATCCGCAGGGCGAAGTCGCCGGGGTGTTTGCGGCGGCGCGTGATGTAACTGACCGCAAGCTGGCAGAACAGCGGTTGGAAACCAATCTGTATTACACCCGCAGCCTAATTGAGGCAAGTCTGGATCTTATGGTGACCCTTAGCCTGGAGGGTAAAATCATATCCGTCAACAAGGCGACAGAGCAGATGACTGGTGTAACCCGCACCCAATTAGTCGACAGCGATTTATCTCTCTATTTTGTCGAGCCTGAGAAGCTACTCGCAGCTCACCAGGCAGCATTAACCCATGGGTTTGTCGTCGAATATCCGCTAACTATCAAGCAGGGATCAGGAACTGTTGTCGAGGTGCTCTATAATGCCAGCCCCTACCGAAACCAAAGCGGTGCTATTGAGGGTTTACTGGGAGTCGCGCGAAATGTTACCGAACACAACAAAACTGAAGAAAAGCTTCGTCTCGCCGCCAGCGTCTTTGACCATGCCTGGGAAGGCATCTTGATTACTACCACTGACGGCACGATTGTCAATGTCAATGAGGCCTTCACTCGTATTACCAGTTACAGCCGTGACGAAGTACTGGGGCAGAACCGGTAATTGTCAATGTAGTTGTCGCCTCGACGGTTAAATCTTACTCTGGTTTGTTTTCTAAATAATCACTTCCTTGGTAGCATTTTTTTGTTTAGACCTTGTCTGGGTTAAGGTGGGCTGTCTGGATTTTTTCCCAATTACGGGAACTTCCAGTCCAGCGTTGCGGATGTTTAGCACGTGCTGCTTCGTAGACGACTTTACGGTTATCCAGAAGCTTGTCGTCCAAGCCTTCATGGCGTTGCGCTGGAGTAATAAACCGAATAGCGCTGTGACGATGCTCATGGTTGTACCATTCCACTAAGCTTGTGACCCACTGACGCGCTTCCGTAACATCGGCGAACGGCTTTAGCGGATAGTTAGGACGATATTTCAAGGTCTTAAACAACGATTCTGAGTACGGATTATCGTTGCTAACCGATGGCCGACTAAACGAAGGCATGACACCCAGTTGTTGCAAGGTCGCCAGCATAGTCGATCCCTTCATCGGACTGCCGTTGTCAGAATGCAGGATAAGCTGTTCTGCCTGTATCCCTTCACGATGACAGAGATCACGTAACAATTCGCCAGCCAAGGCGCTGTTTTCTTCTTCATACACCTGCCAACCGACGATCTTTCGGCTGAAAATATCAACAAATAGATACAGATAGAAAAACTGTCCACGGATCAGTGATGGCAGATAAGTAATGTCCCAACTGTACAGTTGATTAGGTGCTGTAGCACATGCCGCGCGTGGCTTTGTTCGTGTTTGAGCCGGACGTTCGCTACGCCGATGGGTAAGCTGTTTTTCCTCGCGCAGGATGCGATAGAAGGTCGACTCAGACGCCAGATAGCTACCTTGGTCGGCCAGTCGTGGCACGATCTGACTCGGTGGCAGATGACCAAATTCATCTGAATTAGCGACGATCAGCACCTCGGCACGCTCGATTGCTGTTAGTTTGTGTGGCGGTTGATAGTCACGCAAGGGGCGTTGATCGCAGTGAATCGTCTCACCTGTCTGCCAGCGTTGTAAGGTACGCTCACTAAGTCCTAATACTTCACAGGCTTTAGCTTGACGTGCTCCCGCAGTTACTGATTCATTAAGTAAAGCAATCACTTGTTCGCGCTCTTCGTGGCCAGTCATTCGACCTCTCCCCCCAAGAGCGCCCGGAACTTTTTTTGCAGTACCAACAGCGCTGCGGCTTCTGCTAAGGCTTTGTCTTTACGCAATAAATTGCGCTCAAGGCTTTGGACTTCTTCTTTCAATATACGCAGGACCCGCGCTTCTTCACGCTTGTCTACTAAGTCATCCTGGCGGCAGAAATCAGCTTTCCATTGTTCCAACTGATGAATAAAAACGCCGCGTTCACGACACCAGGCATTTAAGTCTTCACCGATCAAATTATAGGTTTTTTGTAAAGCAGTAAAGCGTTCTTCAGAGCTCCAATCTTCGGGACGCTTTGATTTTAGCGGTGCAAGTTTGACGTCCTGTTCCTTCTGTTTCATCCAAGCCTTCAAGGTTGTTAAATGGATATTCAATTCGTTTGCGACGGACTGAACTGATTGGTCATTACTACGATTGTATACTTTTACCAGGGCCTGCTCTCTGAAGCCTACTGAATACCTTTTATATTTTTTCATTTCTACTCTCAAATTTTATTTTTTCTTAAAAGTTGAGGCGACAACTATTCTGACGCAGGGGGGAACCCACGCGTTCTTAGTTCAGGCCGTCAAGGCAACGACTTCTACACTGAGCTGTGGAACAGTTTAGCTGAGAAAAGCCATTGGTATGGCGAAGTCTGGAACCGGCGCAAAAACGGTGAAGTGTATGCCGTAATGGAAACCATCAGCGTGGTACACGATGTTCAAGGTAAAGCCAGTCATTACATCGCTATGATCTCCGATATCACCCTGCTCAAGGAGCACCAAAGTGAGTTGGAGCACATCGCTCACTACGATGCGCTGACCAGCCTGCCCAACCGTGTTCTGTTGGCCGACCGCCTGCGTCAGGGAATGCTTCAAACCAAGCGCCAGAAGCACGCACTGGCCGTGGTATTTATTGATCTGGATGGCTTCAAGGCCATTAACGATAACTACGGGCATAAAGCTGGCGACCAGTTGCTGATTGCAGCGGCTGAGAACATGCAGCAAGTCCTGCGTGAGAGCGATACTCTCGCCCGAATAGGCGGTGACGAGTTTGTCGCCGTGCTGCTGGATCAGCCCACTATGGCTGGTTGCGTGTCCTTACTTAACCGCCTGCTTGCGGCCGCGGCCAGACCGGTGCAGTTTGGCAAGCTCAGTCTCCAGGTTTCAGCCAGTATGGGGATAAGTTTCTACCCGCAGGAAGAAGTCATTGATGCGGAGCAACTGCTCCGCCAGGCCGACCAGTCCATGTATCAGGCCAAGCAAGCCGGCAAGAATTGTTACCACTTTTTTAACGTCGAGCTTGACCGGAACCTCCGTGGCCGTTACGAGAGTCTGGGGCGTATTCGTCGCGCTCTCGATGACGGCGAATTCGTGCTGTTTTATCAGCCCAAGGTGAACATGCGTACCGGTGCCATCATCGGTGCCGAAGCCTTAATTCGCTGGCAACACCCGGAAAGAAACCTGCTCCTGCCAGGCGAATTTCTGCCGGTGATTGAGGATCATCCGCTGGCCGTTGATATAGGCGAATGGGTGATCGACACAGCACTTGCCCAGATGGAAGTTTGGCAAGCTGCCGGACTGAACATACCGGTCAGTGTCAATGTGGGTGCACGCCAATTGCAGCAAGTAAACTTCGTCGAATACTTGAAGGAGACGTTGGCAGCGCACCCCGACATCAATCCAGGCAATTTGCAATTGGAGGTGCTCGAAACCAGTGCACTGGAACTGGTCGGTGCTACTCAGGTCATCAAAGCGTGCCGGGAGCTTGGCCTGATGTTTGCTCTGGATGACTTTGGCACGGGCTATTCCTCGTTGACTTATTTAAAACGCCTGCCCGTTACCGAGATTAAGATTGACCAAAGCTTCGTGCGCAATATGCTCGACGATCCCGATGACCTATCTATTCTTGAGGGCGTACTCGGCTTGGCCAACGCTTTTCGCCTCCAGACTATCGCCGAAGGGGTGGAGCAGATTGAACACGGCACCGTACTGTTGCAAATCGGCTGTGATCTGGCACAGGGCTACGGCATTGCCCGCCCTATGCCCGCACACCTGTTGCCCGGTTGGTCGGCAGCCTGGCGTCCTGATCCAGCCTGGACCGAGTCGCCTTCTTACAGCCACGACGTATTGCCGCTGATTTTTACCGGCGTTGAGCACAGAGCGTGGGGGATAGCCATCAGAAGTTACCTCAAGGGCGAGTCTGAAGCCTCGCCATCCCAAAATAACCTTTCGTTCTGTCGCTTTTGTCGCTTGCTGGAAACCAATATGTTGAGCCGCTTTAGTTCGCAACCCGCTTTTGAGGCTATTGGGCCCTTGCACCTACAAATGCATGCCTTGGAAAAAGAACTCTGTGAGCTTCATGATTCTGGCCGCACCCATCAAGCCTTGGCGAAGCTAAAAGCATTCTATGATCTACGGGATGTCTTTCAGGAAAAATTGAAGGAATTGGTACAAAAATACCAGCAATAGCTGGAAAAAGTTGAGGCTATCCACTTAACCCCGGACAGCTTAATGAGGACATAGAAGTCAGAGTAAAAGACAAAGGTCTCGGGATTCCTGAAGATCAGCCGCAGCAGATCGCTATTTTAACCTTATCAAGGCCAAATTCTATATCGACTATTTAGGAAAGATGTCTATTGTAAAGACCAACCTAAAAACAGGACGGATCGCAAAGGTGCTGTTGTTTAGTGATGACCTGACACTGGCCAGTGAAAAATTGATCAGCTACTACGCTTTGCGGTTTCAAATCGAGTTTAACTTCCGCGATGCCAAGCAATATTGGGGGTTGGAAGATTTTATGAATGTCAAAGAAACGCAAGTCAATAATGCGGCTAACTTCTCCTTGTTCATGGTCACTTTTTCACCGCTTTTATCGGCAAAAATAGAGGGAACCAACAAGGGCAGTATGCTGGATTTAAAAACCATCTTCAGAGCCCGAAAATACACGCAGCGGATTATTAATTCGTTGGACAAAAATGATGACACATTTTTAATCGACGACCGTATCTTCCAAGCCGCAGAAATTGGCAGGATTCATACAAGAGCGGCTTAAATTTTGACGAAGGTATTGAGCTATAGATACTGTGTAAATTCATTTGACAATAGGGGGGTAATTAACCCCAATAGGCGTTAGGTGTTCGGCGACAATTACCCTGTTAGGTCGGCAACAACTATTTTGATTTGTTTTTGTGTTGACAATCGCAACACATTAAGTTAATTTTGCATAAACAATCTATTTAACAGATACAAGCCGATGAAAACGCAACACGCTACTGCCGAAGTAAACATCCACTTGCGTGCTCGTGCACATGATAAATTGCTTATTGACCAAGCAGTCGAATTGCTTGGTTTAAACCGCTCACAATTCATGATGGCATCCGCACTGAAAGAGGCTAAGAACGTAATTCTTGATCAAACCTCAATTTATGTTGACAACCAAGCATTTCAAAAAATCTTGGACTTGCTAGACACGCCCGCACCACAAGAACAAATTGATGGCATGAAGCGTTTGATTACAACCAAATCTCCATGGTCGCATGAGTGAAAATAAAAGGTTTTGCTCACCTGCTTATCTAACCGCAAGGCACGATTTAGAAGACTTCCAATCAGGCGAGGAAGCGTTAGATAGCTGGTTACGAGATCGAGCACTTGATAATATGGCGACGGGAGCAAGCAGAACCTATGTCATTTGTCCATCGGGTTCGCTTAAGGTTATAGGATACTTCGCTATTTGCATGGGCCAGATTCTTAATCAGGACGTTACTGGCTCTATGCGCCGGAATATGCCCCGACAAATTCCGGCGGTCATTCTTGGACGCTTAGCCATCAATAAAAAATGGCAAGGCGAAGGCTTAGGCAAAGCCTTGCTGAATGATGCTGTTCAAAGGTCTGCCCGTGCTGCTCAGGAAGTATCTGCTCGCCTTCTGATCGTTCACGCCATTTCCGCCCAAGCAGAAGCCTTCTATTTGCATCACGGTTTTATCCGCCTTCCAATTGAAACGCCTACTTACGCCATCGACCTCATCAAGTTTGCCAGTCTCTCAGAATGAGGGGCCTAAGCCCAGAGACTAAATACGGGTGCCCTCATCTATTAATTTATTGACAATTTACTTACTTTGATAAGTTGACGGGTAATTTAACGCTTTTTAGCTAAAAAAAGACGTAAAAAACTATCTTTCTAGACTGTCCAGAAAATGTCCGTTAAATGGACACTATTGGTAGCCGCAAAATAGAAACCTTGTAACTAGCAGTACAAATAGGTTGTCGCGAAAATTAGAATTTGTACGGTACATCCCAAACGGTTAGCTGACATCGACTTTGAAAAATGGCAGTGGAGACAGGGGCAGATCAGATATTTTTTGGTGGTCTATCGGCTTAACGTAATACCACGCGGAAAACACTTGTTTTCCGTTACCTAAAAAGTATGGTTCTGACTGCCTTCCCCGGTTTTGCATGCTCTCTAGCGTTGTCATAGAGGCCACTTCAAAAAACGGACAACACCGTACGCTAAGACCGGCCGCTACTGCCGGAAATTACTGGTGCCCGACCTGCACGCTCTTTCCGGCAATCGTTCTGGTTAGCTGACATTTAACATGATAAAATATTAACCTTTGAATAGATCAATTCAAACCTGACTGAGGACGGCCTCGGTTTAGCATTACATCAAAGGGACGGCCCTACAATTCTAGCGGAGTCCAGAATGACCGACTTTCTTGCCCTCGTCCGTGCGCTTACACACCAGCTTCCCGACCAGCCCCGATTCCTAACTGCTCGTGGTACCCCGCCATACTGCATTGAGGCAGGCACAATAACCATCCATGTCATCACCAGCCTGACCAAGCTGGTCAAGCGGAAAGGCAGGACAAGTCGCGTTCTCCCCTTTGCAATTGCCCACGTAAATGGGAGAGAAAGCCAATAAAACATCCTGGACTGCAGCAAATCATTCCGCCAATAACATGGCTAAGACTAATCGGGTCGTGGCTGATCGTAGGGATTTTTATGCTTTTTGGCGCGGACTGGCTTGGCGAATCACTGAACACAATGATTGCTGCCGGCGTCTTTATCGTGCTCTTTATTACTATCCTGACTGCGTCATTTGGCGTTGTGCGCGAAGCCGACCACTTGGCTTATCAACTGGGCGAGCCCTATGGAACACTGATTCTTACGCTGGCGATCGTTTCTATAGAAGTAATCCTGATTGCATCAGTGCTGCTTGGCCCCGGAGAATTTCCGACCATCGGGCGGGATTCAATTTTCGCCGTGATGATGATCATCCTGAATCTGGTGATAGGCATCTGCTTGATTGCCGGTTCGGCTCGTCATGGCGACCAGGAGTTTAATGCCCAAGGTGCGGTCACCTACCTCTCAATGATTGTCCTTCTCACCAGCATCGCCCTGGTGCTACCCAATTACACAAGCATCGCAGGAGAGTTTTCAGCGAAGCAGGCGATTGGCATCTCGGCACTGACCGGACTATTGTACGGAATTTTCCTGTGGATGCAGATGCGCAGTCATCGACGGTACTTCGTCCAGCCGCCGCAAGGATCGATGACAATCAAGACTATTAGTCCCTCACAGACAGAGCAGGATCCCAGCATTACTACATCCGACTCACACTCTACGTGCACCCTCGTAATTCGCTCTTGCGTTTTGCTGGCCCTGATTTTCCCGGTTGTTCTACTTGCTCACTACCTCGCTATTGTCACGAACTATGGCATTACCGCCACCGGCGCACCTATTGCCGTGGGCGGGGTTCTCATCGCCATCATCGTATTTACGCCAGAGTCGATTACAGCGTTCAAAGCCGCTATGAACAATGAGACGCAGCGGGCCATCAATCTCTGTCTGGGTGCCTTCGTGTCCACCGTTGGACTCACCGTTCCGGCGGTTCTAGTCATTGGTTTGATCACAGGGAAACAGGTAATCATGGGAATCACCAATACGGAGATCGTGCTTTTCATCACCACCATAGCCTTGAGCATGCTGACCTTCAATGGGCAGCGCACGTCACCAATTCAAGGGTTCATCCACCTCACCCTGTTTGCTATATTTGGTCTGCTGCTGTTCTATCCATGAATCGGCTGCGCCTATCCAAGGTATAGTCAGGTAAGTCGTACTTACGTTGATAGATATTGAGCTCCAATACTGTCATTAACAGGGCGGCTGCCTCATCATCAACAGTTTCTGGTTGCATGTTGTTGCTCAACAAATCCTTTACCGAAAATTAATGACCACTTTAAATTAGTTCCAGAATTTGCTCTATGGATCTACACCAATAATCGTGCTGTTAGTCATTGTAAAATTAGTTGTTCGGCGACAATTACCGGACAATTAGTATTTAACACCGGGGTTGCTTCGTTAATGACAAACCCCATTTAAGACACTTTTCTTTTTATGCCACAAACTCAAAACAAAGACATTTCAGATAACAAGATAAACACTCTCGCTGAAATTCATACCGATATTGATACTCGCGTAAAGGCTATCCGAGACGGTCATTCTGATTGGCTATGCGGTCTGGGTTGCGACGGTTGTTGCCACCGACTTTCCGAAATACCATTACTCACTGAGCCGGAATGGGATTTACTAAAAGAAGGGCTGTCGGCTCTGCCTTCGGAGCAACTTCGGGAAATCGGTCAGAACATCGCGGCATTGACCGAGCAGACATCGCGTCCTATTATCTGCCCGATGCTGGATCGGTCGGCAGGAGCCTGTCGGGTTTATGCTCACCGCCCGGTAGCTTGTCGTACCTATGGCTTCTACGTCCAACGTGACAAAGGGCTTTACTGCAAGGACATCGAAACACGCGTGGCAAACGGCGACTGGGCTGAAGTAGTGTGGGGCAATCAAGATGCCATCGACCACCGTCTTAGCGGCCTGGGTGATACCCGTGAATTGACCGAGTGGTTTATACGCTCACCCGATCAATTTACAAGGAAAATTGATGCGAAAAAAAATGAATTCCTTGCCCCAAGTTGAACACTTGAAGTAAAAATTCATTTCCACCGATGCGTTAGGTTTTAGCTGTTCAAATTCGACCAGAATCAGTGTTTAAATTAATGAGAATACGCAGCTCGCCCAACCCATCTTCTGGTGTTAATCCAGTGACTTGCTCGCTAAATTTTCCGTGATTGTTTTTGCACTAGTGCAGCCTCAGAAACAACGGCTTTACCCTCAGCGCTATAGCTGATGCTCTTCGTCTCGCCGGATTCGGGCAGTTTTACAAAATCTGCCCGCTCATGGGTGATGTATTGCCCTTTCCCGATTTGTTGATACACCGTTGTTTTATCTGATTTTTAGATAAGGTGTTGTCAACTATATAACTTTCAATTAATTCTATGATTACATCAGATATCCCTTTTTGTAACAAAAAATATTTTATTGCAGGCCAACAACCGATTGCTGAAAATAGCTCCAATTTATCAATCGCTGCGTTTATAGCACTAGAAAAGTCATTTATTTCTGGTGATGTATTTAGAAAAATATTCTTGATATTTCCTTTATTCTGTAAGATGAACATTAAGTAAAATTCATTGAATTCAATTCTACAATATTCATCCTGAATAAAATTAGCCGCTTTCCAAACAAATAAAGACTCATTATTATCCCAAATAGAGGTATATATTTCGTTGTCTTCTGATTGCATGCAGTATAAAGAATATTCGAACACGCCTGTTTTTTCGGATTCTTCCTTTTGTGCTATCAAGTAAATGTTATCAAAATTAAATTTATTTGATTTATATAATGAATCGGCCAATTTTTCACTAACATTCTCTAGTTTCAATAATGCCTTATCAAAATTTTCAAGCGCATAGGTGAAAAAATCAATTTTTTCTTTTTTTGGTTCATTTGATATTTCTTCTAACTCTATTAAATCTAAGCTATCTATTAATTTATTAAGTTCTTCTTGATCTGCAATCGCCTTTTTTTGACGGTCAATTATCTTTTTTTGACGGTCAATTACCATCTGTTCTACTGTATTATTTTTATCTTCAAAAATAGTAACTACTCTTTCAATTAAGTTGTCGTCTAGTATTTCATTACGACCTACATTGAAACCAATTTTTTTAATTTCATTGATGACTTGATACACTGCAAAATTAAATTTAGCAGCAATATCGACTGCTGTTCTTAATTGTTCGCCTTCGTTAACACTCATCTAATGGACTCCTTCATAATTAAATTTCAATACAATGTTAAAAAGCGTGCAAAATTTGCTAGTTTTGTGAGAAAAGAGCGTCAAAATTAAACAATAGACTTAGCTATGCTGCTGCTTTTAAAATACTCAATGCTCTACTTCACTGAAAAGCGGGAGCTGAAAGTGGCAAATATTGGAAGCTGTTTAACAGTTGGGTCTTGATTCATTTACAGACTCGCCCGGATTGTCTGAATAATCCTTCCAATGCCTGATATGCATTGATCAAGGAACCATAGTAGCTCTTCATCAATTTCCGTAAGCGAAATGTAATACGAAACATACTCTCCAACCCCATCTTCTGGATATTCAGAAAGCAGCATCAACGGAGATCTTACGAAGCTAGTTCCATCTGATTTCTCGAGGCGCATGACGGTAATGCCATCCTCCGCACGCTCAAGAATGGTGCGCAGACCTTCCCTGGATGAGACAGCAAGATTCTCGTGTTTGCTCTGATTACAAAGAGTCGCAAAATCAGAAATCCAGCCATTTTTCGGCGATGAAAATGGTTGGAAGGATGCAAAAGTGTCGATCAATTCAGGATGCAGGATGATTGATTGCCACGCCCGGCATTAATTGTCCAAACCGACCTTTGAAGTCCTTAGACGCAAATGTCTTGCCAACAATGGGAAAATAAACAGGCTTGTTGCTCAGCGGAGAAGTACGTTCCACCACGTCGCGGGCTGTATAATCTAAACATGATCGCAGGTGATCGAATATTTCCTTGACGATAATTTTCAACTCTAGCTGCACTTCCCCGGCTAGCAGTGAAGCCTCATAGGAATCACCATGATCTCCGATCTCACTTCGATGGAATTGCGCTCTAGCCAATAGAGCGTCTGCCATATCAATCCTGCAAGTCATAATGGTCGTACTTAAACCCCCAAAGTAACATATACGACATTAAGTGCCCAATAATCCGATGCATTTGTCGTATAACTCCAGTTGTTTGTGTTTAAGCAATTGATTTAATAGCTATCCTTAGATTCAACACCATAAGTTGTGAGAATAAATACGACATTCAAGCGAAAATCAAGAAGAACTATATCTTCTATGAAAACCAGATTTTAGGCAATAAATTCAGAAATGCTCTTCGGTTTCTATTAGTTTCTCTTGTGATGGTCTGCAATGCAATACTGACCTGCCAATCAAAAAGCTACCCGATAAGGCAGTTATGGGTAGGGGCGTTGGACTTACTTTAATATAGCTGATTTGAATGGTAGCTATCCGGAATTAATTCCAGCACGAAACGAATAGTTACAATCGGCCACTATATGTATGTAAAACCTAACTATGAACTCACGGTTCGCCCATTTTTAAAGGCAGTTCGAAAGATTGGTATTATTTGTTGCATAAAAAAGACAAAATCACCCGCTTTAAATTTTAAATATCATTTTTTTAGATACAAGACATGAAGTTTCTGACATCAAATCATCGCCAAGCGATAATTTTTTATAAAAACTTCTGAAAACACTATATGTAGTGTTTTTAAATCCTGCGAACCACTAAAAAAAATGAGCGAACCGAGAGATATTATTTATATGGAGCTAATGACGAAAATCCAACAGTGATCCACTAAAGAAAGCCACCTCAATTTAGAATAAACATATCGTGCTTTAAATTGTATTAAGCCCAATATATAAAGGATATAACACTTATAATAAAAGTAACTAATTGCATTTTAGCTTTTCTAACAACTTAGCCAACTAACTTTCTCTATTTACATAGCCTCATGCGTAAAACGACATAAAGAAGTAGCCGAATAAAACCTACTTTTTTGCACCTGAATTGCTGGCAAATGTTGCGGTGATTTATTTACTCAACAAATATAATTTTTTGGTAGTTATATTGAGTAAATGCGGTTACAAACTGGTTACATTTTAGAATTGTCAAAATTTTAAGCAATAAAAAAGGCCTTCGATTTCTCGTAAGGCCTTAATTTTATTGGTGGGGTGTCGGGGGTTCGAACCCCGGACCTATGGATTAAGAGACATCTACTTACTTAACAAGAGCTTAAAAATCAATTACTTGCAAGGCTTGCCCGGCCATTATCCAGTTCATACATACCCTGCCCTACGTGGGTTGTCTCATGTAGTAGTCACAGATCTACTACATGATTCCAGGCATTAACCCTGTTTGTTTACCAAAAAGGCTACCGTGCCTTTGGGATGTTTTTTACGGATTTGTTTTTTTGTAGAATCCACAAACGCTTGAGCGGTGTCACTAAGTACGGCCCTTTGGTCAGAGGGTAAGTTTTGCCATAAACGCGCAAATTCAATTGCTTCATCAGTTAAGTCCTCCCTGTCATTGGCCGCACCAGTCAATTCCTCATGGTTATCGTCTGTTTCGCCATATAACTCAGGATGCACATTATCAAGCCAACCTTTAGGCTTATTAAATGCAGTTTCTATTTCGCACGCGATCTTGTTACCAATATTTTTTATTGGGCTTTTACCGATCAAACTACTAATTTGTGATTGTGATTTACCGGTCTTTTCAGCAAAAGAATTAATGCCACCGACAGCAGTCGATAGATGCCGCGCATTTTTTCTTCTAATTTCTGTTATATCCATTATATCCATTTGTCCATTGTACATTAATTATTACCTTTAAGGGAATATCTGCAAAAGCGTAGAGCACTAAATTTTATTTACAATATTACTTTTTTGGTGATAATATCGCTGTATAAATTATTATCTTTATGGTAATATATGGCTTGTTTTATTAGGGGCTATTATGTTTAAAGAATATTTTTTAGGGTTGACAAAAGAGGCGCGTGAAGACTACGCAAGCCGTGCGGGTACAACTGCATATTATATTCACACACACTTAATCAATCGGTACAAAATTCCACGCAAAAAGTTGTTACAAGGCTTGGCCGAAGCGAGTAAGGGGGCAATTACAGAAGAAGAACTTATTAAGTTCTTTTATCAGGGGAAAAAAGTAGCAGCATAATAAGCCATAAAGTCTATTTTTAACCATGTCAAATCCACAAACCGAAAACGGATACACCCGTATAGTAAACGAACTTCTTGAAGCACTTTATCGCTTTGAATTTAGTAAATGTGAATATCAGATCATATTGGCCATTATACGAAAAACTTACGGATATCATAAAAAAGCAGACAGCATAGGCAATACACAATTAGCACAAATGACCGGTATTGAACGAAGTAATGTTGCGCGAACAATAAGATCCTTAATTGAAAAAAATATCCTGCTCCGTAACACTGACACATACACGCATACAGTCGGGATTAATAAACATTATGACGAATGGAATTTAATGGAAAAAAGCAGTAGCCAGAGCAAAAAATCAAAAAAAACTGTGGTCACTGGTGACCACAGTCTACAAGAAAGTATGGTCATCAGTGACCACAGTTTACCGGTAAGTATGATCATGGATGACCACACTTTAAAGACAAATACAGGTATAAATAATCCGGTTTTTGAGCAAAGTGTGGTCAAAAATGGGGATTTTTCAGAACAAAGTGTAGTCACCGGTGACACACCAAGTGTGGTCAAATTTAAGCGTTTTATTGCTAAAAGTGTGGTCACCCGTGACACATACAAAAGAAAAGTAAAAGAAAGTGAAAGAAAGACCACCACGACTACAGCTTTTGTTAATAACACCGCGCAAAAGAAAAACAGCAGTGGTGGTAGTGATGATTTTTCTGTGTCAGGAAAAAGCCAATTACCAGAAAACATAACGGAAGTATTGGTTTTTCCACGGCAATTAAGCGCTATTGAGCAGCAGGCCGCACGGCAACTTTTAGTTCCGTGCGGCGCACAAGCACAGGATGTATTGGATGTGTTGGCGGCAGCAATCGGGGCCGGTAGAGTGCAAACATCACCGCTTGCCTTGCTTGGAGGTTTGGTGCGGCGTTTAAATTCCGGTGCTTTCGACTCAACACCCGGGCTTAAAATAAAAATTGAACGGGAAAAAGTAAACAGATCACAGCAACCGGCAAAACCAAAAGCACCGATAGACAGAGAAAAAAACAAGCAAAATTTGGCAGCTTTCAGGCGTAATACGCAACTACGCTAAACAAAATCAGGGTTAACAAGAATTTTAAGCGGATTTTTTTAACATGAAACTCTCAACAGAAATAGCTTTACCAGTGCTGACTTACTTGTGGGTTTGCGGGTTATCGTTGTTGTCAGGCATGGCCACCTACTGTAACCGGATCTGCAAGGGGGAAACTTTGGGCTCGCCGTATAGCAGTTTTTTTCTGGATATTTTTTATTGCCAGATGGCCGGCTTAATTACCTATTTTCTGGCGGTATCGGCAGGCACCGAGGGCTTTTTAACGGCGGCACTGGTGTCCACCGGGTCGCACATGGGCGCACGGCTGATTTTTGCGGTTGAATCCTTGGTGATGCATACCGTGCATTTACACGAACAAACCCGGGAGAAAGACTAATGGCCACCGTCAAAGGCCCGTTGTTTTCGGTCGCGGCCACCGGCAAATTTAATAATCTTCTGGAGTTTCGGACCGGCAGCGGTAAAACTACCGTGCATGGTATCCGTGCCTGTCCTGCCACCCGATCACAGGCACAACAGGCGCAGGCGTTACGTTTTGGTCAGGCGGTTAGCGGCTGGCAAGCCTTGAACACTGCCCAAAAAAACGTCTGGAAAGCGGCAGCGGTTTACACCGGCCACAACGGTTATCAGCTGTACATTTCCGAATACCAAACCCAAAACATCAATCCACCACAACAGCCGGTCGTGCCATGAAATTAAAAATTATCAAGCTACCAGAGCAAAGCCGTTGTCATTGGCGGCGTTTTCAGGCCGAATGGGACTTTGAGACCGCTTGTGGCCATTATTTTCAAACTGAAACCGGTAACGGCATGACCGATATCGGTTTTCAGTTTTGCCCGTTTTGTGGCCGCCAAATAACCGAGCAGGTGTTGGGCGCCGAACTGGAGTTCAGTTAATGCCACCGTTAAGCGGTTTTCAGGTTGCCGAGGCCAATATCCGCTTATTGTCGGGTGATGACTGGGCACCGTGGTTTGTGCAGCAAGTCGATCAGGCGTTAACATCCATCCATTTGTCGATTTACATGATTTCCGACCATTGGCGTTCACCGGAAGTCGGCAAGTTAAATCTGGTCGATAGCCTGGTTAAGGCCGGACTGCGTGGCTTGACGTGTCGCTGTATCATCGATCAGCCGCACAACCTTAACCGCCGGATTCCCTTCAACACCAAGGCGGCGCGTAAGTTACAGGCCGCCGGCTGGAAAATCCGCATCATGCCCACCGGTAAAACCCTGCACGAAAAAATCCTGTTGCTGGATAAGCAACTGGTCGTTATCGGTTCGCACAACATCAGCAAAGCCAGTGCCATCAGTAATTTTGACACCTCACTGGCCGTTGATTCGGCGGCGTTGGCCGAGCGGATTTACCGGCAATTTTGGCAGCGCTGGCGGGTCGCGGTGCCGTTTGTGGCGGATGTATGGCTACGGTAAGCCATCAACACATCCCGCCCAGTTTGTTGGCTGGTTACTGCGCATTGTTAACCGCACCCGAGGAACATGGCGGGTTAACGCCGCGCATCGGCTTAAAAGCCAGTGTACGGCAAGCGCAACCACCGGCGGCTCTCGATCCTGCGTTAACACTACGCCGCGATGCCGCGCGTTGGTTGGTTCAGCAATGGCAACCCAATAACCCGAGTTTGTTTTATGCCGAGCGCTTGGCCGAGATCAGAAGTTATAATTTTAAACCTGCCTATTGGCATACCTTAACGCCAAGTCGTGACCGCACTGAATACGGCGAGCCGGTCATCAAGGCCTATGAGCGCCCGGTTAACGGTTTGTATGCCGATCCCTTACGCCTGCAAACCGATTGCGTTTACACAACCTGGTCAAAAACCTACCCAACACCGGCAGGCGATGGCACGGCTTTACAACCGGCGCCCGGCTGGCAAGGTGAAGTGATTGGCGGCGTGTGGCGGGATTTATGGTTTGCGCAGCGGCGCTTGACGTTTTTCTTACCGGTTGTTGTCAATAAAACCGACACGAGGCCGGTTTTACTGGTTTTGGCCAGTCAGGTTAAAGCCGTCGCCAGTTTCCGGGTCAACACTGCCTGGTATGCACGGTGTTGCTGGCCGTATTTTTTCCGGGAACCGGCAGGCGAGCTTCAGCCAAAAAATTATTTACTCACCAACTGGCAAAAAAGCGATGTCTACCCGATGGCACTGGTCAGTGAAACCGAACATAACTGGCAATGTACCAACCACTTGCAGGTATTACGTAATCCGCGCCTGGGCGACACCTTCAAACAACCCACCAACTGCAACCGGTTAGGCGTGGTCATCACCACTCCGCCCGGTCGTGGTGTGTACTTTGCCCGCAATGATGCCGTCAAAGTCACTCATCACGAAACGGTAACGGTTTATGTTGGCAAGGCACCCGGTTAACACGCCTTACACAGTTCCCCTCTTTGGCAAAGAGGGGTTAGGGGAGATTTTTAAACCATCAGCAACCTTCCCGATACCATCCCTTCAAGGGCTGTTATCGGTTGAGTATTACAGAAAAAAGAGCCGATTTAATGCACAAGCATCTTCCCGATACCATCCCTTCAATGGATGTTATCGGTTGAGTATTACAGAAAAAAGAGCCTATTTAATGCACAATAACCGCAATATCACCGAAGAAGACGGCAATAATGGTTAAAGTCATCCGCCCGCTATTTTCAGATTCAGCCAAAGGCAACCTTGGCAATATTGGCGCGTTTCGCCAAGGACAAACCGGGCCACAGTTTATCCCGTTAAGCGTACCAACCGACCGGAAAACCGCCAAACAGCTACGCCTGCGCGCCTGTTTTTCAGTGGCCAAAAAAGCCCATGCCGCCATCCCGAGCGGATCACGGCCCCGGTGGGGCGTTTATTGGCGGCAATACTTACAGGAGCATCCGGGATGCCGACAGTAAAAAAACCTGTGCATCAAGTCACCGTCGCCGTTACCGGCAAATTCCATGACGGCTACAACCCGTTAACCGGCAAACCCTTCAAACTGGTTTACCAGCGCGTCCGTAAAGGCTTGGGCAACATAGAAAATCGGGGCCGCATGGATTTACAAATCCGCATCCAGGTCAGTATCCGGGACAAACAATCACCCACCCAATTACAAAGCCGGAAGCGCCTGGCAGCGGCAACCGCCGCCTATAAACACCTGGACAACACGGCAAAAACCGATTGGTGCCGGCAAGCCGCCAAATTACGCATGACCGGTTTTAACCTGTATATTCGCCGCTATTGCAAAGCCCATCCCTTAACGGAATTTTAACCATGGCCAAAGTCACCACCCCGTTGTTTTCAAAAACCGCACACGGCAATATCGCCAAGGGCGGGATGCAATACCGTTCCGGCCAGTGGGGCAGCCATGTTTACAAACCGCTGGCACCCGGCAAACAAAACCAACAAGCGCCATCACCGGCCCAGGCTAAACAACGCGAGCGCTTTAACGGCATTTGTACCGCCTGGCACTTGTTAAGCAAGCAAGAACAAGACGATTACCGGCAACAAGCCGCCGAAATCGGCGGCCTCAATGGCTGGAATTTATATGTCTCGTTGGGCTTGGCCAAATCCATTTATCCGCCGGATACCTTGCTGACTTTGGATAGCTTGCCGTTGGTGAACGAGTACAGCGAAAGGATAGAGGTTGATTAACCAAGGCCATGCCACACATCAACGAGTTAATTTTACTGGCCAGACCGGTTCAAGCCACCGACAGCTTAATCATAGAAGCGCCGGAAGGCACACGGCGCCTGGCAGCAACCGCGTTTAAAGGTGAAACCGGTGAGCGTGGTTTTACCGGCGCTAAAGGCGACCAAGGCGAACAGGGAGCCACCGGACAACAAGGTGACCAAGGCCCACCCGGCACCGCCTCAGGCATTCGGGAAACCGCCACAGTAACCACCGGCATCATTGCCAATCTTAATTGGGAAACCGGCAAATTTAGTATGGCAACCTCGTTCGAGCTACTACAGGTCGTATTATCCAGCGCCGCCAGAATCCGCTTGTACAACAGCGCAGCGAACAGAGATGCCGATGTCGGGCGTTCAGTATTTCAGGCACCCACGCAGGGCATGGGCTTAATCCTGGATATCAACGCCGTTAGCGTATTGTCCCAATCGCTGGACCCACACGCGCACGGCTCCAACATGGAAGCGGTGCCATCCGACACTATTTATTACACCATCACCAATAACGGCGCACCGGCAGTAATCACCGTGGCGTTTACTTTTTTAAGAAAGGAACACTAATGGCCACTTTATTCACCAACAGCCTGTATAACTCCAACAGCACCGATACCCTGTTCAGGGCCTGGGCGACTTTCATCCACAGTGTTTTTATGCTCGGCTTTGTCAATGTTACCGATGCCGCGCAACTTGATTTAACCACCGTATTAAAACCGGCGGCAACCCAGACCAGCATGGGCTTTAAGGTTTACCGTACCAATGACGGCTTAACCCCCGTTTTTATCAAAGTGGAATTTGGCAGCGGAGCGGCCGTCTTGCAACCGTCAATCTGGATCACCGTCGGCACCACTTACACCGTAGGCGGCACCATGACCGGCGTTATCTTGTTACCGCGTTTACAACTGACCAACACCACCAACGATATCATCAACCCGCATGTCTGTTTTGGCAGCGGTGCCAGTAACCGCGTGTGTTTTGCGCTGTTTACCAGTGTCACAACCGGCCCGTTCTGGTTTAGTCTGGAACGGCGCAAAGATGCCAATATT
The DNA here is from genome assembly GCF_022788635.1 of Methylobacter sp. S3L5C. Lineage (NCBI taxonomy): Bacteria > Pseudomonadati > Pseudomonadota > Gammaproteobacteria > Methylococcales > Methylococcaceae > Methylobacter > Methylobacter sp. S3L5C. Next base: position 4,496,293 of record NZ_CP076024.1, read on the forward strand.
ACTGATGTCGATACCGGTATTTTACTGGATGGCGGTTTAAGCACCTCCGCGCATTGGTCGTTATGTGCACCCTTTACCGGCGTTATTCCGGTTAAAGAAAACGGTTGTCAGTTTATCTTGTCGTCCAACAATCCGGCAGCGTATGGCAACGCCATCCCGGAAGGTTTGCGGATTCCCTGCCTGGGCCCCAGTGAACCACCGGGGATGAATGTGGCCTTTTGCAATGGCAATGATTACGGCCCTTATGCAGAACCCACCTTAACCATCAATGTCACCGACATTAAATTCAAACAGTGCGGCACCTTAATAACCACCTTGCGCTGTGGCGGAGCGTCCTGTGTTGATGCCGCTACGCGCTTGTTGTTGCGGTACGATTAATGACTACGGCAACCGGTTGTCAGTACGGCTTAGCCGCCACCTTTGCCTGTGCCACACAGCGGCAACTGATCGGCAATTATGCCGCCAATTATCAGGCAATCATTTACCGGCACTGGTTACAAGATCCGGCGTTATTGGCCCTTATGAATACCGGCAACGCCAGTGTAAAACGCTACCAACGGGTATCCGATAAAGCCTTACTGGCCCTCATGAATAACGCCAACGCCAGCGTTACCCGTAGCGGCTTAACCTGTGTTAATGCCTGGAATATTACCAACCATCGCCGCTTTTTTGCCCTACCCGGATCCGGCGGCAGCGAAATAAATAACTGGGTTATTCAACAAATCCGCTCAGGTATCGGCGGGCCATTGCCGGGCGGCAGCCAAACCACCCTAAAAACCACCGGCCAACTATGGCCAAGATACTATTAAATCAACCCATCCCGTAACGTCCCACCTCACTATCCCGTCATTCCGGCAGCTCATACCTGAAATTCACCACCACCAAGATACCATTAAAGCCAGTCATCCCGTTTACCGCGCCGAGTAGCGAAGCGGTTAACAGGACAAGCCCGTCAGGGGCGTGGCAAGGATGCCACGCCTTGCCAAAGGGACAGGAGTCCCTTTTGGCAAGCCCCTGTTAAAAGCGAGGTGCGAAGGATGAAGCGGCAACCGGGCGGCTTTTCTTTTGGAACCTTTTCTTTGGCCGAACAAAGAAAAGCATCTCGCCTTCGGGTGCGAAAACCCGATCAACAAAATCCGTCGCGATAGCGACACTAAAACCCACTATATAATTATCATAATCCCGTTTACCGCGCCGAGCAGCGAAGCGGTTAACAGGACAAGCCCGTCAGGGGCGTGGCAAGGATGCCACGCCTTGCCAAAGGGACAGGAGTCCCTTTTGGCAAGCCCCTGTTAAAAGCAAGCTGTGAAGGATGAAGCGGTAACCGGGCGGCTTTTTTTTTGGATACTTTTCTTTGGCCGAACAAAGAAAAGCATCTCGCCCTCGGGTGCGAAAACCCGATCAACAAAACCCGTCGCGATAGCGACACTAAAACTCACCACCCATGCCAAAAACCAAATAATCAACCCATCACCATCAAGTTACCAATAAATCAAGCACTTAACTTGACAGTGCTTCGTTTGAGGGGATTAAAATCAATACCGTTTAATAATCACACCAGAGAGGTGGCGAAATGGCAAAAGTATCAGGCCCGTTGATGTCAATGGACGCATCCGGTAAATTTGGCGGCACAATCGTGTTTTCAAAATGGAAAGGACGCAACGTAGTACGGCAGTTAGTGGTTCCGGCCAACCCAAACAGCGCCGGACAAGAAGCCGCGCGTAACCGCACCCGCGTTACCGGTGCCTTGCAAGGTTGGGTCAACAGCACGGCAATGCTCGCACCCACCCAAACCCTCACCGATAAACTGCGCATTAAGGCAGTCACTCCCGGTGGTTTTGCCTGGAACGGTTTTTTAACCCAAACCTTAATCGGTTCCGGCGGCTTAACCTACGATGCCGCAACAGCAGCTTATGCCGCCTTAAGTGCGCCGCAAAAAGCGGCTTGGGAAGCGGCAACCGATGACCTGGTGCCGGTAATCAATGACGTTTACCAAACTATCGAAGGTGGTGGCGCAGGTACCCCGATCACCGACGGCGAAGTGTTCTTTATCCTGCAATACGGTTTAAGCCTGTTGGGCTTGGCCGATATGCCGGGGGCGGTACCGCCGGTTTATAGCTAAAGTTTGTTGGTTTTTAGGGCTAAAGCCTCATGATTCAGGTCATGGGGCTTTTTTTTGGTGAATTTTTGATGTACTGACAAGAGGTGAATTATTGTTTTCTGATTGTCAGTAATCGATCCAAACCGGACGATGAAATGGTTAGATTTTTTAGGGTAGAGCTAACCGGATGCCACGGAAATCTGAAAAATAAAGCCGAGTTATAACTACGTCCCGGTTGAGCGTAATGTTAGACCAAATGTGTGATTGCAAGACTTGACCCCGTACTTTTTTCGGGTAAGGGGCGTTAATAACCGTATTGCCGGGGCGAAAGTATTGATTGCACTTGATCCGGCCCTGGGCGCGTCGATTATCGGCGATGCACCGGATTTACCGGGCTATGTGGTGGATATTTAATATTATTTTGGCAGTTTTTGACAAAGAAAAATTGAATAGGCTATACTGATCCCAACAAAATAACCGCTATTATGCGGTTTTTTTTTACGTTTTACGCCAACATTGCACAAGAGGAGAAAGCGTATGAGTCATGAATTTCTAAAACCTCGTCTTGTTGGTGAGCGATTTAACAAACATAGTGTTCCGCTCGAATTATTAAAAGATTTCGCGGCACTTGAGGAAATGATTGTTGAAGTTGCAAAGTGGAAGTTTAAAGAATCTCATCCAAAACAAAAAAGAATACCAAGCGGATTTGGCAAAGACTTGTCATTACATATTTCAAATATTGAGAATGGTAGTGCCATTCCGGTTATTATCTTAATGTATGCAATGAGTTGCCCTGTAGACACACAGACACAGGTCGAGATGTATGATTCTCCAGATGTGTATTATTTTAAACAGGCAAGGGATCTTGTAATTGAAACAATAGCTTGCGCTGTACAAAGCAAACCTTTGCCTTTACCAGCACAATTTCTCGGGTATTTTGATCGCTTTGGCCGTGGATTGCGAGGCGATGAATATATTGAGTTTAATGATAATGAACTGGCTAAACTCACGCTTGAAACTCGTGAAAAACTTATTCGTGCATCCAAGGTAGACGAGTGGACAGAGGATAGGGTATTAAAAGGTCGTATTTCTGAAGCTGATCAATCGCGTATGAGATTCGAGTTAGAATTAAAAAATGGCACAAAACTTAGAGCGCCGCTTACGAGTCAACATTTAGACACTATACTTGATGCTTTCAATAATTACGCCAATGATGCTAGGGTTGTGGTGCAAGGTGCTATCAAAATAGATAGACAGAATCAGCCTAAGTCCATCGAGTTCGTAGAGCACATTACTCTAATAGATCCATTAGACGTCGATGAGCGCCTAGATGAGCTGGCTAAACTAGAGGATGGCTGGTTGGATGGTAAAGGGGTCGCTCTTAATCCTGAAAATTTGCTTTGGCTGGGCAAAAGCTTTGAATCAAAATTCGATGCTGACTTGCCGTTGCCTTACCTATACCCTACCAGCGATGGAAATATTCAAGCGGAATGGCCTATCGGAAACTGGGAAGCCTCTATAGAAATAAACTTAGATAAAAAATGCGCAGAATGGCAGGCGCTAAACCTAAAATCGGATAAATGTATAGATTCAGATTTTGATTTATCTAATGACGATGGCTGGAGCAAACTTAACCAAGCATTAAAAGAATTGCATCCTGAAGAGAACGTATGAATCCAGAAACACTCTTAATGCGACAAATCAACCCAAGTTTCATTCAAAATGGGCGAGTCACTTCACAAGCATTTCGCCCAACACCAAAAGATGAAAACGAACTTTCCGTATATAACGGAGACTTGATCAGTCCAGAAAAGTCGTGGCTACATTTTACAGTTACACAATCTTTTAAATCAGCAGGGGTGATGGCTGTCAGCCATGAACAGTGCATCGAACAATCCGTCCCTGTCATTTATAACGGAATACCTTTTACTGAGCATGCCTATCTGAGCTTTTCCAATATGAGCAAGAAAGAAATAGAAAGAAAGGCAAAGGTATTAATGTCTAAAGCTCAAGAGCGGAATTGGCTTTATCAGGCATAACTTATGAAATAACTATCCCATAAACCCACTCCGAGCGGGTTTTTTATTACCAAAATTCAGGTAGCCATTGCAGCTGCATTGGGAATCAAGAATCGATGCGGTCAGTGTCGTTGATTGTGACCCCATCGATTTTCAAACCCACTATCTTAAGCTCGTGGTTGTTTAGTTTTCAAAATCAACGACACTGACCCCAATGCCAGTAAGTTAAGATATAACGCTCTAATTATAAAGAGCTTTTATAGGCTGTAAAATGAATGTCATTCTTAATATTTTTCAAAAGTCTCGGTGCCGAACGTCCCTCTCTAACGGCTTCTATTGTTATGGCGATGTAACTAATAAGTCGATTAATATCACACAAAAATCCGTCAGTTGAATGCCGGATAAAATTGATGACCTGATGCTTGGCTTTTGACAAGGCTTGGGCAAAATTCACTTGGTAATTCAAGCGTAAATGTTGCGTATTCTCGTCCACTTTTTGTTGTGCCGCCATTGCCATTAACGCGGTTAAATTTGCAGCGATAATTTTGGCATAAAAATCTTGTTGAACTGAGAGCGCTGATTTACCGGAAAAATTCTCAATTTCAAGCCATTGTTTTAAGCGTTTATAATTTTCTTCAACGCCCCAGCGGAGATGATATAACGACTTAAATAAACTAGCTTCATAAAGCTCAGTATCCATGAGATTAGTAATCAGTACTTCTACCTCATTAGGAAGATCAACACGGACTAATCTGAGCTTTATCGGGGCACTTGATAATCCTTTTTCGACACACGTTTTAATTGAAGGTTTATTGGGCTTAATTGTTACTATTGCCTGTCTTTTATTACTTTTAATAAAGTCTTTTACGACTAGGCTTTGCTTGGTTTTTGTCCGCATACAAAATGATTGTTTATGATGTAAATGAAAGGTATAGAGCCAGAATGCAGGGTAGCCACGATCATAAATAATCAAATCATTTTTACTCGCATGAGCCATGTGACTATCAATACAGGACTTTTCGGATTTAAGCCTGGGATGAATACAAGAATCGATGACTAAATGATTCAGAACATCATAGAAAACCGATGCCATGCCCATGGTGCAAGACCCTTGCCCTGGTCGTCCTTTTTGAGTGCCAAAGTACTGAGTAATATCCGGTGTATTGGGCAAGCGAATGGAGGTACCATCAATCGCGCATAAGCGAAAGCCTTTCCATAATTTCAAGTGCTCAGGGTGTTGGTAAGCCTGATTGATTACTAGCTGATTAAGCGCGATAAATGCGGTATGTGAAAGCTGTTTTCTGGACTGAAAAAAGGCCGACTTTGTGATCCACTGAGAGGCTTCTTTTTTATGATTAAGTACCTTAAAAAACTGGTCGAGTTCTACTTGATTGGAATGCTTTCTAAAGTTAAGCAGATACAGTATTAAAGTAGAAAAATTGAGTGATCTGTTCCGTATAAAAGCGGTATTTGAAAGACGATGTTTGTCTATAAATGAAAGGTCGTTAAGGGTATTGTTTATGAGTAGAAAAATGTTATTTAATGACTTTTCCAATGTTTTATGGTGGCCTTTATTTCATAGGTAATACGTGATTTTATTGCCTGTAATTTTAGCATAATCAGTTAGTTATGCCTTAACTTACTGGCATTGACACTGACCCCATTGATTCCGTTAGGCAGGTATAGCTGCTTGGTTCAGGCAGGGTAAAAACGTGAATAACGGGGTTGCAAACCTCGTCACGCCGGGGTCAAATTACCCAATGTGGCCTGTCGTCTAAAGCCCAGTAATCCCATCAAACCGCTACCGAATAACCAAACTGCGCCAGGAACGGGAACTGCGGCAACATCGCCGGGGCGAACAGCCCAGGCATAGAAAGAAGCGCCAAGTTCGTCGCCGTTCTTGTAGCCAGCCTGGTAGCCAGCCGATGTATCGAAGTACCAAGCGCCGCCAGAACCGGGCGAGTACTCAGTTCCCGACCAGTAAACCAAGGCTTGTAGGTTATTGACCAAGCCGATGTTGGCTTGTCCGTTATTAGAACCGTTGCCATGAATGCCAAATGTAGGTTGGTAATTTCCAGCTGTATCAACATAATCCTTTAAGCCCAGGTTAACGTTGTACATATAGGCTAACTCGGAGTTGGAGCTAGTAATGTTATAACCGAAATCGGTTGTGCCATTTTCGGAATATCCGGTGTTAAAACTGCTGCCGTTGACCGGTGTGTTGCTGGCCAAGCGCCAGTCGCTAAAACCGCCGTAGACTAAATTGGCGGCCCACGTGACTGCAGTATTCCATTCCATTTTTCCATTATTAACGGCACCTGCATAACCAGAGGTACCAGCATAGTTAGCATCTTGTAGCCAAGTGATATTAAGCACGTTGTCATACAACATACCGTTACCACGATCAACTAACGACGCATGGGCAGTTCCGGTAACAGCGACACTGGCAAGCAAAGCCAACGCTAATAAGGTTTTTTGATGTTTCATCATATTCTCTTTAGGTAATCTTTCATTAATCAAATGTGCAACTCGGCTGACCTTTTAAAAAAGGCTCCGTAGCTTTCCGTCCTTATCTCACAATAAGTTTAGCTTTATCGTCCTTGAATCATGCGCACTTACATAAGCTTGACACGAAGTTTAAAGTTGAAAAAACTGCTTTTGTGCAATAAATTTAAATATTATCACTAATAAATATTGCATATTTGACCATGCCTACCAGACAGATCAGGCACATTTTTTTGTGCCCGGCATATTTAAATAATGGTTTGTTTCGTTGACTGTTAGGCAACGAAAAAATGTTGCCTACCTACAGTCTAATCGTAAGAAATCGAACTAAACTGGACGTTAAGCCAACAAATACAAAAACTGCGACCTATAAGCATCGTTTTTGCGAGCATAACAATTCTTTGCGCTTATGTGTAAGGCTTGTCAAGCCCAGTAAGCCAGAACCGAGCAGCCATAGGGCTGCAGGTACTGGGACAGCTGCTGGTGTGATGGCATTACCAACGCCTAAGGGTAATGATAATGTCGCACCTGGATTTAAAGCTAGCCAAGTTGGGTCAATATAGAACTCAGGATCAATAAAAGCCCCCGCATAAAAAGTTAAAATTGAACCGAATGCATGAGATCGAGATAGAGCGTCCATATAAACCATTTGTGTTGCATGCCCGGACGCATCAGTCAGAATCTCTGTGACTCCACCAAAAGTGCCAGCAAAAGAATCATATGAAATCAACGTTTCGTTTAACCATATATCTGACCGTCCTGTGTGACGTGTATTGCTTGTACATAAATGGTTACCACAGTCATAGCTAAACCCTGTCTCTCCACCTACTGAGAAACCAACTTTTGAGGCTGTCTGAACTTCATCAATAGTCTGTGCTGCGAGATCCTGACCAAATAGCCAATATCGCCCTCCGAAGCCCACTGGAATCCAGGTAGAAGCTGGCCCCGATATATCAATACTATAAGACATAGTGCCATCGGCTTGGGCCATAGTCTCTCCGTATCTATTATATGCTTTCGCTGATACTAAAATATAAGGCGCTGGCGTACTGGAGAAAGTTACAGTCTCTAGCTCCAAGCTATTGGTATCTATTACTTTATTAGTATAAGTTATCGAATTATTGTGAGGGGTAGAGTTGCCCATAGTATTTGAAATACTACCTTCCGAATAAGAAGAGGTGACACTAGCCCACGATGTATTTGCACAAAGACTTAAAGTTAAACATGGTAATAACAAAGCTAACTTTATTGTTTCTTTACTAGAGTTTTTAGGAGATATCATGAAAAATTTACGTGATGAAGTCTGCCATTGAATTTAATAGTAATATCAGTTGGTTTGTTTCGTTTAAACATTCGTTTTTTTATGCCTTACGATCTACCAAGTAATAATAGTTAAGACTTTCAAAAAATGGTAGGTTAAACACAGTTTAAATTGAGGAGTGTTGAAAATGGCATAAAGCCACGTAAATTTTGGCATTTAATAAATTCTATGGGACTTTTCTGTCGTTTTTATAAACGCACCCTATGAGCAACAAACCCGTAAGACGGTTTAAATGTAGGGTGCATTAGTAATAACGTAATGCGCCGAATGATCAAAGACCAACATACTGCGCAATACGCTATTTCACCCTACAGATTTTAGCTTTCCACGTTGGTGCCGTTAATCAATAACGTTTACCAATTCATCGAAGGTGTTGGTGGCGCTGGTACCGCCAGTTTATAGTTAAGATTTGTTGGTTTTTTGGACTAAAGCCTTATGATTTAGGTCATGGGGCTTTTTTTGTGGAGGTGTTTTGGCAAAATAGATATGTAGGTTGGGAAATATCTTTTCCTTGCCCAATATTCAAAGGACAAAAGCATAATATCGATACATTACCCAATGTCATCATTCTATTTTAATGTGGAAATGTTGGACAAAAAAATGTGCCCACCTAATTTGTTGAATCAATTTTACAACCAACTCAAGGTGCAGAAACACCCAAAAAAGCCATTTATTAGGTATATTGGGCGTAGATTTTATTTTTCTGGGTAGCACTTTTCGGCAGAGCCATTGCAGCTTGCATCCATTACCGTCAATAAATATCTTTAATGTTTACACCGGTTTCATGAAGAACAGTACAACAAAAAAGCCGCCCAGTAGAGGCGGCTTTAGTGCCTGATCTTTACGTTAAGCGTTGGCGGTCATGGTGCTATACAGGTTTTGAGATTTAGCCTTTTTCTTATGAAAAGCTCCAAAACCTAATAAGCCTGATACAAACATCCAGATAGCGGCTGGAATTGGAACGGCGGCAACGGTGGGGGCCATGGCCATGATCTTCCAATTCATTGGGGTATGAGTCGTTAAAGGGGCGAACAATTGGCCGGTTGTACACAAAAATTGTGGCCCTGCTTCGCACGATCCCAAGCGCGAACCGTTAGGTGTGCCTGCCAGACCGTAATTGTTCCTGTAAATAACGTCCGTATTGGGGTCGCTGAATGCGAAAATATTTTCGTTTCCGTCAAAGGATATAACTGCACTTTTGCCGAATACAGCCAGTGTTTGGTCAATCGCCTTCACGGGTCCCTGATAGTTTGTGAGTGTATTACTGAATATGAAATTGGTAATATTTCCAATATCGTTCGAGTTATACGCGATTCCATCAAACGTCGCTAACACGTTGAAAAAACCGATATTTTCGAGCATCATATACGACGCGGCGTGGGCCTCAGACCCTATGGTGTTTATCGCACAGAGCGCCAAAGCGACTAGTGTTTTATTCATTTTATTTTTCATATTTACTAATGACATCGTATTCTCGCGGTTTTAACCGTATATTTGTAAATTGCGGTTGAATTAAAGTGATCTTAGAATACCTTTAACACCGATTCATAACAATTTGTTAATTGTAACGAAATGTAACAATTCAAACTAACCGATTTAAATAGTTGCTATATTTTAATTGTTTTATTTTTAAAATTAATAGTATTAGAAAATACACTCAATATAATTTAGTAAAATCCAGACACAGAAAAACCTGCAAGTCCTCAATGTTAATTAATTAACATAAAGCAACTTACTTAAAAAAAGTAAAGCCCCCTGACTAAAATCATGGGGCTTTACTTTGTTATATTTTTCATTTTAGAATTGGGCGTTTTCATAGTGTTGTCATAGTACAAAAGCGAAGGCGGCATAGGGTAAAATGGGGTTGAAATTAAGGTGATTTTTGTATTTTTGTCAATTTGAAACGATTCGCAACGCATTACGATTGTGATGGGTGCTTACAGCGCGAGAGGATAGCGAGAAAGCGAACGCGGCCCATTAATATGCGCGAGAGCATTAAGAGATATAAAAAAACAGTCTAAAAACACTCAAAAAACAAACTGAATGGGGCTATAAGGTTGTTTTTTTGTGTAGCCCTGCTCTTCTGCTGGTTTTAAGCGTTTTTGCGCTGTAATGCGATTTTAAACCCTAAAACAGACCAACAAAGTTTTAGGTAATGCCTGTGTTACTGTCGATCATCCACGACGGTTTCCATGGCTATACCTGGACTTCTGGCCAGATGGCTTCACTATCGACCGGCAATGTTGATTTTTTTAGGTGATTAAGTGAATTAATCCGGGAGATCCGGCATGGATTTCAATCGAGATAAGTGCTTTAAACGCGGTGGTTATGATCTGGCCAGTGGCAAGGTCATCGTGCAGTTTAGCGACCAGTCAATCTATGGCTATGACGGCTTAGGTCTTGATGAATGGCTGGAGTGGAAAGAGTCCTACCCGCGAGGCTCGTATTTTAATCTGAATTACCGCTATTCAAACACGCGCTTTACCCGTTTGGAGTCCTGGCCGGAAAATCTTTTTTTCACGTTTTTTGAAACCTGAGCGCGCGACCTTAGCGTTATCCTTGAGCTGCCGGGCTTGACCTCCCGGAACGTTCAGCCGTGAATAGTTGACGTTCTGTGGCGCCTGAACGCCACAGTGGCCTTGCTTACGCCGGCCACGGCCCTGCAAGGCGGCGGGCCTTGCGCAGTTACACTGCGCCCGCCTCCACCCCCGCCCACCCGTAAACCCTCCCTTGGTTGTTGCATGACTACCCTGCTTAACGGCAAGCTTGCCTTGCTTGCAGTGTTCACAGCAAAGGGTTTTCGGGCGTCGCGTGGGGGCGGCGATCAGGCGCTTACGCGCCAAAAAATAACCGCTAGTACAAATAAAAACTTATGCACAATTATTGTGTAAAAGCCTGTGTATATTTATCGTTATTAAACCGGAATCGCGCGTATTTACTGGGCTTTAGTTAAATTATGTAAATTCTGGCCAGCATTTAAAAGCCTGGTGTAGTCGGCATAAAACCAACCAGCACAAACAGCCATGCTGAATGGTTTTACACCTCCAAGGTGGCTAGCGCACTGATCGAGCAAAGCCGAAACACAAGCGCAGAACAACACTGCCCTTGTTTTCCGGCTTCACCTTGCCACAATAGAGCGGATCAAAACCAGACAGCTCCAACAGCACGACCGCCTGGTTTAAATCCTAAAGGCACTTAACCGCCTTATCTATGTCAGCGTAAAACCAAACAGCATAAACAGCCATGCTGAATGGTTTTACGCCTCCAAAGTGGCTATCGCACTGATCGAGCAAAGCCGGAACACATTAAAGCGGATTGAAACCAGACAGCTCCAACAGCGCGACCGCCTGGTTTCAATCCTAAGGGCATTTAACCGCCTGATCTATGTCAGCATAAACCCAACCAGCATAAACAGCTATGCTAAATGGTTTTACGCCTCCAAGGTGGCTATCGCACTGATAGAGCAAAGCCGGAACACAAGCGCAGAACAACACTGCCCTTGTGTTCCGGCTTCACCTCGTAACTCCTAACCTGTGGGCGAAACTAAAATAGCCATACCAATAAATTGACCGGATCTTAAATAAATTATTTGTAAAGTGTAAAGCATAGAGATACACTTAGGAATGATTAAAAGCTTTCGCCATAAAGGCCTTCAACAATTCTTTGAAACCGGTTCCAAAGCCGGTATAGCAGCAGAACATGAAGCGAAACTGGGCCGGCAATTGCAATTACTCAACGCCGCCAAAGCCCCACAAGAAATGAATATTATCGGCTGGAAACTGCGCCCTTTAAAAGGTGAACTCACCGACCATTGGGCAGTAAAAGTAAACGGCAATTGGTGCCTTACTTTCACCTTTGAGAGCGAAAATGCCATCTTGGTTGATTATCAAGATTATCACTAGCAGGTGCATAAAATGACAATGTTTAACCCGCCCCATCCGGGCAGTATTTTAAAAGAAGATATATTGCCGGAACTGGGTATCAGTATAACCGAAGCCGCAATACAACTGGGCGTATCGCGTGTTGCTTTGTCTCGTGTTATTAATGGTCGGGCAGCGATCAGCGCAGACATGGCTATTCGACTTGAGGCTTGGATGAATGGCCCAACCGCAGAAACATGGGTACGCATGCAAGCAGAATACGATCTCTGGCAAGCACGACAAAGACCGCGTCCAGCCATTATCCCTATTGAAATATCCCATGCAGCTTAATAGACCCCGATAAGCACTCGTTTCAATCCTAAGGAAATTTAACCGCCTTATCTATGTCGGCATAAAGCCAACCAGCACAAAAAGCCGTGCTGAATGAGTTTATGCCTCCAAGGTGGCTTTGCAGTTATTGAAGCAAAACCATAAAACAACGGCAGAACCGCATTGCCCTTGTTTTACAGCCTTGCGGGTTCAAAACAGGCCCAGGTTGAACCGGTATAAAACCAACCAGCATAAACAGCCATGCTGAATGGTTTTACACCTCTACTGTGGCTTTGCAGTTATTGAAGCAAAACCATAAAACAACGGCAGAAAAGCACTGCCCTTGTTTTACCGTTTCGCAGTTTTGTGGCGATGCAGCCGGTTTTAACTCGCTTCCGGCCTTGCCTCCAGCTCAAACCGTGGAGCGCGGCCCGGCATGACCATGCCAAGTTACATAATACCCACGCCTTATACGCAATATGCAGGGCAGAACAACACTGCCCCGCACACCGCGTATAAATCGTATTATGCAAAATGGCCTTAGTCATGCTTGGCCGCGTTGTTTTTTTACATGGGGCTTCCAGCCCCAAATCCCGGGTGGCATTCTTGCCTTCGGCTTCACTGTTTAAAAACCTTGCCTCCCTGCAAGCCAAACCTCCCTGTTTGGGTGGTACGCTGCTTTATTTAAACTCGCTTCCGGCTTCGCCTACAGATCAAACAGCGGCAAATTTTTTATCAACAAAGATACTTTAAAAACCCTAATAACCCGGATAAATTACACTGACAAGAATACTCATCTCAACCACCATTCCTGCAAAAATAATAATTCGTCAAATGGCCTCTCAGAATTACCAGCTACTTAAAATCAAAATCACCCGAGTGAATAATTCGGCCAGCTATTAATACCGCTATCGTAAATAATATTTCGATAAAATAATGCAACACAAAGTAAAAATTACTTTATTTTTTGAATAAAAAGCGCATAATTTAAATTAATTTTGCAATTGAGGCTTGTCATGCTGCTTGAATTTCGCATTCGTAACTACCGGTCAATTCGCGATGAAATAGTTATTAGTTTTGTTGCGTCAAAAGATAAAAAGCTCGCCGATACGCACTTGGCATCAACCGGTATCAAAAGTCTGCCCCATGTGGTTCGCAGTGCTGTAATCTATGGCCCCAACGCCAGTGGCAAATCCACGTTACTACAAGCGCTGGCCTTTATGCGTGCTTTGGTCGCTGAATCTGCCACACTCATGCAATTGGGACAAACTTTTAACATTCAGCCCTTCCGTCTGGATGCGGCTTGTGTTGCAAAACCCACCGAATTTGAAATCACCTTTATCTTTAATGGGGTACGCCATCAATACGGTTTTAGCCTGACGCCTGAAAGAATTATTAGTGAATGGCTCTTGGTCTATCGTACTGCAAAACCGCAACAATGGTTCAGTCGCCAGTTTGACGAAAAAACCCAAAGCTCCATTTACGAGTTCAGTACCCATCTCACCGGTCCACGTAAGCTTTGGCAGGACAGTACCCGCTCCAACGCACTGTTTTTATCAACGGCTGCGCAGCTAAACAGTGAACTATTGGGCCCGGTATTTAGCTGGTTGGTAGAACAACCGGTATATTTCAGCGCAGGCCTGACTCCGCCTCCAGATAACACCACTGAACTACTTCAAACTGAAAGTGGCAGACGCGCAGTACGTGATTTTCTTGCGTCTGCGGACATCAGCATCAGTGATGTCATGACTGTGCAACGCCAAGGGTTTCAGCAAAAAATCATGTTTGGCCCCGAAGGGGCAAAAGTTATGCACGACGAACAAGAAATGCTCATGCCACAATTTGTTCACAAGACAGAACGCGGCTCTGCCAGTTTTGAATTGTATGAAGAATCACAAGGCACCCAACGATTATATGCTCTAGCGGCTCCCGTACTCGATGTACTTAAGCATGGCCGTTTGCTGATTGTCGATGAACTGGACAGTAGTTTGCACCCGTTACTGGTTAGACGATTGGTGCGTATGTTCCACCAACCAGAACTTAATCCGCACGGTGCACAACTCTTCTTTACAACGCATGACTCTTCACTGCTCGATCGAACCTTGTTTCGACGCGACCAAATCTGGTTTACTGAAAAAGATAATGATCAAGCCACCCGATTATATCCACTCAGCGATTTTAGTCCGCGTGAAAACGAAGCCTGGGAACGTGGCTACTTAACCGGACGCTATGGTGCTGTGCCATTTTTTAATGACCCACCTTTACTCGCACAAGCGGCAGGCTGACCGGTAGCTGTATATGGGAAAAGACAATCAACCCAAAGCTCGGCAAACCAAACAACTGGCACGTAAATCAGGCCGACGTGAGGGCTATGATCGTATTCTCATTGTTAGTGAAGGTAGCAAAACCGAACCGCTCTACTTAAATGAAATTCGTACCAAGTATCGCTTAAGCACCACTAACGTACAGGTACAGCACAGCCAATATGGCACATCACCGTTGCAAGTAGTTGAATACGCAGAACACCTGTTTATTAACGGCGACGAGAATAAATACATTGAACCCCATGCCTTTGAACAGGTTTTTGCCGTTTTTGACCGTGATGATCACATCACCTATCATCAGGCGCTTGGCAAAGCAGCGGCACTGAACGGCAAATTGCGCAATGACCTAAAACAATCTGTCAGCGTCCAAGCCATCGCTTCGGTACCGTGTTTTGAATTATGGCTGTTATTACATTTCGAAGACGTACATGCTCCATTGCACCGCGATGTCGTTTATCAGCGACTACGTCAATACCTGCCTGATTATGACAAAGGCCGGGCCGGTTACTACCAACAAACCTGTAACTATTCCCGTGCGGCCACCCAACGTGCCGAACAACTGGCGCAACTTACCACTGCTCACAATGGCATAGAGCCTTATACCGACCTGCACCGCTTGGTGACTCTTCTCACTACCCTAAAAACCTAACGACTAAAGCAGAAATCATGAGCAAAAAGACCTTAAGTGAGTCCGATATTTGTGCCAAGTACATCACACCCGCCGTTGTTCATGCCGGATGGGATGAGGCTTTGCAAATACGTCGAGAGGTTTTTTTCACCAAAGGCCGTGTTATTGTTCGTGGCAAGTTGCACACCCGTGGTGAGCAAAAGCGTGCCGATTACATCCTGTATTACAAGGCCAATATTCCGCTTGCGGTCATTGAAGCCAAGGACAATAAACATAGTGTAGGTTCCGGTATGCAGCAAGCGCTTAACTATGCCGAAACACTGGGCATACCGTTTGTGTTTAGCTCGAATGGTGATGGCTTTTTACTGCATGACCGCACCGGACTGGCTGAAAAAACCGAGCAGGAACTAACCCTGGATGCCTTTCCTGCACCGGCGGAATTATGGCAACGCTATTGTCAGTGGAAGGGACTGGCAACAGCCGATGCTCGCCATACCGTAGAAATGCCTTATTACGATGATGGCAGCAGTCGCGCCCCGCGTTATTATCAGGCTACTGCGATCAACAACACCATCGAAGCCGTGGCAAAAGGCCAGCAACGCATTTTGTTGGTCATGGCGACCGGTACCGGCAAGACTTACACCGCGTTCCAGATCATCTGGCGCTTGTGGAAATCGGGCACTAAAAAACGCATCCTGTTTCTGGCTGACCGCAATATTTTGGTCGATCAAACCAAGAATAACGATTTTAAGCCCTTTGCCGCTGCCATGACCAAGATCAGCAAGCGTCAGATCGACAAGAGCTATGAAATTTATCTGTCGTTATATCAAGCCGTCACCGGTAACGAAGAAGAACAAAACATTTACAAGCAATTCTCGCCGGATTTTTTTGATCTCATTGTCATTGATGAATGTCATCGCGGCAGCGCCGCAGAAGATTCGGCCTGGCGCGTCATTCTGGCCTACTTTGCATCGGCCACGCATGTCGGCTTAACGGCGACGCCCAAAGAAACCAAAGACGTGTCCAGCATTTTTTACTTTGGTGAGGCTGTCTACACCTACTCACTCAAACAAGGTATCGAAGACGGCTTTCTTGCGCCTTACAAAGTCGTCCGTATCGATATTGACAAAGACTTGCAAGGCTGGCGGCCCAGTAAAGGCCAGCTGGATAAAAATGGTGAGTTAATAGAAGACCGTGTTTATAACCAGATTGATATGGATCGCACCTTGGTACTTGAAAAGCGTACCGAATTGGTCGCCAGAAAAATCACTGAATTTCTGGTCGCGACCGATCCTTACGCCAAGACCATTGTTTTCTGTGATGACATCAACCATGCCGAACGTATGCGTCAAGCCTTGGTCAACCTGAATCCCGAACGGGTGCAAGAAAATCGTAAATACATCATGCGCATTACCGGTGATGAACTTGAAGGCAAGGCGGAACTGGACAATTTTATCAATCCCGAAGAACGTTACCCGGTCATTGCCACCACTTCCAAACTCATGTCAACCGGTGTCGATGCTCAAACCTGCAAACTAATTGTCTTGGATCAACATATCAAATCAATGACCGAGTTTAAACAGGTCATCGGGCGCGGCACCCGTATCAATGAAGATTACGATAAATACTGGTTTACCATCATGGATTTTAAAAAAGTCACCGAGCTGTTTGCGGATAAAGACTTTGATGGCGAACCAGTGATGATTTATGAGCCAAAAGGCGATGAATCCCCTGTACCACCAGAAGATGAACCTGAAATTATCTTCGATGAAAACGGTAATCCGGTACCGCCATATTCAGCAGACGAACAACTTCCCCCCTTTGAAAAAGGGGGGATTGAGGGGGGATTTGATGACCCCGGCACCAAGCGGGTAAAATATGTGCTTGCCGATGTAACCGTCTATGTTATTTCAGAACGTGTGCAATATTACGGCCCTGAAGGCAAGTTGATTACCGAATCCCTTAAAGATTACACCCGTTCAACAGTGCGCAAGGATTATGCCTCACTTGATGACTTCCTGCGCCGCTGGAGCAAAACCGACCGTAAGGTTGCCATCCTGCAAGAACTGGAAACACACGGCCTGTTACTGGAAGCCTTGGCCGATGACGTAGGCAAAGACTTTGATGCTTTCGATTTGATTTGCCATGTAGCTTTTGATCAACCACCGCTGACCCGCCGCGAACGTGCCGACCAAGTAAAAAAGCGCAATTATTTTACTAAATACGGCGACCAAGCCCGCCAGGTATTGGAAACCTTGCTGGAAAAATACGCCGATACCGGTATTGAGAATATCGAAGACATTAAAATTCTTACCCTCGATCCCTTCACAAATATGGGCACCGCCAGCGAATTGGTGTCAGCCTTTGGCGGTAAGCCCGCTTATTTGGCAGCCCTCTATGAACTGGAAAAACAACTCTATGCTTAATTTCGTAACAAGTAAGATAAGCATAAAAGGCCAAGTATAAGTACACCTCCCCCTTTGACAAAGGGGGATTGAGGGGGATTTATCTAATAAAATCTCCCCTAACCCCTCTTTTTTAAAGAGGGGGACTTGAATGATTACAAATTATTTTAATTATTACCCATAAGCAAACAAATTCATGAGCATTTCCTCCACCATTAAATCCATCCAAGACATCATGCGTAAAGACGTGGGTGTGGATGGCGACGCCCAACGCTTAAGCCAACTCGTCTGGATGTTGTTTTTAAAAATCTTTGACGACCGTGAAAGTGAATGGGAGTTACTGCAAGACCATTACCAATCACCGTTACCGGAAGCCTATCGTTGGCGTAACTGGGCAGCCAATCCCGAAGGCATGACCGGCGATGCACTCAAGAATTTTTTGGATAACGAGATGTTCCCGGCCTTGCAACAACTGGAAGCCAAAGGCGGCGATCAACGTGCTTATGTGGTTCGTTCGGTGTTTGAAGATGCCTACAACTATATGAAGTCCGGCCAATTAATTCGGCAGGTAATCAATAAAATTCAGGAAGGCGTCGATTTCAACAAAGCTCAAGAACGCCATTTGTTCGGCGACATGTACGAACAATTGCTCCGCGATTTACAAGCCGCCGGTAATGCCGGTGAATTTTACACACCGAGAGCCGTCACCGAATTTATGGTGCGCATGGTCAACCCGCGCCTGTCTGAAAAAGTGCTGGATCCTGCTTGTGGTACCGGTGGTTTTTTATCTTGCTCAATTGAACATATCCGCAAACAAGATGTAAAAACCGTCGATGATGAAATGCACTTGCAGTCCAGTATTTTCGGCATAGAAAAAAAGCCCATGCCGCATTTGCTCTGCACCACCAATATGATTCTGCACGGCATTGATGTACCCAGTAATATCCGCCATGACAACACTCTGGCGCGTCCGCTGATCAGTTGGGGACCAAAAGAACGGGTCGATGTGGTTGTCACCAATCCGCCTTTTGGCGGCATGGAAGAAGACGGTATAGAAACCAATTTCCCCGCCACTTTTCGCACCCGCGAAACCGCGGATTTGTTTCTGGTGCTGATCATGCAACTGCTTAAATCCGGTGGCCGTGCCGCACTGGTATTGCCGGATGGTTTTCTGTTTGGCGAAGGCATCAAAACCCGCATCAAAGAAAAATTACTGCACGACTGTAACCTGCACACCATCGTGCGCCTGCCTAACGGCGTGTTTGCACCTTACACCGGTATTAAAACCAACCTGCTGTTTTTTAGTAAAGGCACACCGACACAACATATCTGGTTTTATGAACACCCTTATCCACCGGGTGTAAAAAGTTACAACAAAACCAAACCGATGAAGATCGAAGAGTTTCAAGCCGAAGCGGCCTGGTGGGGCAAAGAATCTGACAACTTCAGCACTCGCGAAGAAAACCAATACGCGTGGAAGATGAGTATTGACGACATCAAAGCCCGCAACTATAACCTCGATTGTAAAAATCCGCATATCGACGAGCAAGAAATCCACGACCCCGAAGTGTTGTTGGCACAATACCAAACCATGCAGAATGACATCGCCGCACTGCGCGGCAAACTCAAAACCATATTGGCAGAGGCACTGGAGTCAAGACAATGAGCACCCTAGTCTTATTCGATGGGCTCTATGCGCAAATACGGGATATTCTCCAGGCTGCACGACAGCGTAGTTACCGCGCCGTTAATGTCGCCATGATTGAAGCCTATTGGCAAATCGGTCGGCAAATTGTTGAACATGAACAGGCTGGCGAACATCGTGCTGCCTACGGTCAACAAGTACTCGTCGAATTGGCTAAGGAATTAAGCAAGGAGTTTGGCAAAGGATTTACTGCCGGCAACTTGCGAAATTTTCGCCAGTTCTACCAGATATTTAGCCAGGAAGAGATTTGCGACGCACTGCGTAGCAATTTGACATGGACGCACTATCGCCAGTTGATGCGCATTGAAAATTCCGTTGCACGTTCGTGGTATCTAAATGAAGCGGCCAGCCAAGGTTGGAGTGCGCGAGCCTTGGATCGCCAAGTCAGTACCTTGTTCTATGAGCGATTGCTTTCCAGTCAAGATCAGGCCGCAGTAAAAACAGAAGCCGCAACGCTCATTCAACAATACGCCCCCAGTGACCCACGCGACTTTATTCGCGATCCTTATATTCTTGAATTTATCGGTGCCCAACCCAGTGCCACGCTGTATGAAAAAGAACTGGAAACCAATTTAATTCAGCAATTGCAAACCTTCCTGCTGGAACTGGGCAAGGGCTTTGCTTTTGTGGCACGGCAAAAACAATTACGTGTTGAAGGCGATAATTTTTTTGTTGATCTGGTGTTTTACAACTACCTGCTCAAATGCTTTTTACTGGTCGATTTAAAAGTCGGCAAGCTTGCCCACCAGGATGTCGGCCAAATGGATATGTATGTACGCGTGTTTGAAGAGCAATACAGGGGCGAAGGCGACAACCCGACACTGGGTTTGATCTTGTGCTCTGAACGCAATGAAGCCGTCGCCAAATATTCCCTGTTAGCCGATAGCCAACAGCTGTTCGCCAGTCGCTACCGCGCCTTTTTACCTACCGAAGCGGAATTACAAGCCGAATTGCAACGCGACCGTGCTGTGCTGGAAAATGCCATTTCAGAAGGTGAAGCATGAAAATGACCGCCTCTTATAAGCGCCGTACCGAGATAGCACGATGAATGCGATTCAAACCTTAATCACCGAGCACATCGACATCTGGACAGCCGCCGATACCGCCAAGAAATCAGGCCGTGGCCGCAGTTCGGGTAATGCCGCCAGTGTTTATGGCATCAAAAAATTGCGAGAGCTGATACTGGAATTGGCTGTGCGCGGCAAGTTGGTGCCACAAGATGCGAATGATGAACCTGCCAGTGAGTTGCTTAAGAGGATAGAAGCTGAAAAAGCCAAATTGATTGCTGAGGGTAAGGTTAAGAAAACTAAGCTACTGCCACTGATTACTGAAGAAGAAAAACCGTTTGAGTTACCACAAAGCTGGGGGTGGGCTAGACTCGGTACAATAGGCATTTCTAGTACAGGAAGAACACCGAGTACTCAAAAATCTGCTTTGTATGATGGATCAATACCATTTATTGGTCCGGGGCAAATCACGTTGGCTTGCGAACTTTTGCCTGCAGAAAAGTGGCTATCTGAGGCTGGACGAAATGAAACAACTATCGCAAAGACTGGCGATATTTTAATGGTTTGTATTGGAGGATCTATTGGAAAATCTGCCATTGCAGATAAAGAAATGGGTTTCAATCAACAGATCAATTGCATTAGCCCTTTTTGTGTAGAAAATAAATTTGCTCATATATCCGTGATGGCCAATAGTTTTCAATCCAAGATTCTTGAATTTGCAACGGGGTCAGCAACTCCGATTATCAATAAATCAAAATGGGAAGAGCTATTAGTTCCCGTGTCCCCGCTCGCCGAACAACAACGCATTGTCGCCAAAGTCGATGAACTGATGGCGCTGTGCGACCAATTGGAAAACCAACACAGCAATGCCACCGAAGCCCATGAAAAACTCGTCAGCTACCTGCTCGACACACTCACACAATCGCAAAGCGCTGAAGACTTCAACACCAACTGGCAACGCATCGCCGCCCATTTCGACACCCTGTTCACCAGCGAAACCAGCATCGACGCCCTCAAGCAAACCCTCCTGCAACTAGCCGTTATGGGTAAACTCGTCCCGCAAGACCCGAACGACGAACCCGCCAGCGAATTACTAAAACGCATACAGATTGAAAAAACTAAGCTGATAGCGGAAGGTAAAATCAAAAAAGCCAAACCGCTTGCACCGATAACGGAAGAAGAAAAACCGTTTGATATTCCCCAAAACTGGGAGTGGGTTAAGCCAGAAGAATTCTCTATAAAAATTACAGACGGAGAGCATTTTAGGCCTCCGACAGAAGAAAATGGGGTATATTTTTTATCTGCTAAGGATGTACGTGAAGAAGGAGTTTCTCTTGATGATCCACTATTCATTTCTGAGGAAACAGCAAAAAAAGCTTTGCAACGGTGCAATCCAGAATATGGTGACTTACTTATTGTCAGTCGTGGCGCGACAGTTGGTCGAATGTGTAAGGTTAATATCGATGAAAAATTTTGTTTGTTAGGAAGCGTTATTCTAGTCAAACCAACAGCATTAGTTCTGAGTGACTACTTATCCATTTCTCTAAAATCACCAAGCTCATTTAGCTTGCTTATTAACGCTTCCGGCTCTACCGCACAACCAGCTATATATTTAAAAGATCTAAAAGAAATTACACTTTCCTTACCTCCCATAGAAGAACAACACCGCATCGTCGCCAAAGTCGATAAACTCATGGCAATCTGCGACCAACTCAAATCCCGCCTCACCGCAGCCAACCAGTTACAGCAAAAACTGGCCGATGTCTTGGTTGAGCAAGCAGTCAATTAAGGAAAACTATGGGATTGCTGGATGAAAAATATCGAAATTTGCTACTAACCAACGCTTATCTAACCGATAAAGTTGTTTTGGCTCAAGCGTGGAAGAAAGCTCACCAATATATCCGCTCTACCAATTGGTATGCTGATACTTTCGAACTTGATCGTTCTGCCATTGATCTGGATGCGCAGCTTGATAAGTGGATTAATGAATTGGAGGATGAAAAATTCACTTTTGATCCACTTCGCTTAGTTCCCGCACCTAAAACTGAGCGTTGGCATTTTAAAGAAAACAATGCAGATAAGGCTATATTGTCCCTAGATTCTCCACTGGAAGATATGGGTGCTCAGAGTTTCTCACACGCTTGGTGTCCCGAAAAGGAAGAATCAAAAACGCTTCGGCCTCTGGCTCATGTGACTATTCGCGATCAATCTTTGATGACTGCTTTAATGATGTGTCTAGCCAATAAAGTGGAAACTCTCCAGTGTGATACCTCAACTGAATTAAAGAAGATACACACAAAGAAATTGGTGAATTATGGCAATCGTCTGTATTGCACATTTAATGAGGGCGAAGCCAACTTTTCCTGGGGTAATAGTACTTCCTACAGTAAATATTTCTCGGATTATCAGCGATTTTTAGCAAGGCCTATGTATTTTGGCGGAGAAGCATTGCAGAAAAAAGTGAATGATGAGCAAATTTATGAAGTACACCTGGACTTGGAGAAATTTTACGACCGTATTGACCGTACAAAATTGGTTAAAAAAATTCTTGCGTTATGTAGCAAAGAAGAAATCATTGTTAAACGGTTGCTAACCTGCTTTGAAAATTGGGCCTGGGATGAAGAAAGTCCAACAATTTATGAGCGCGTTTGCGCTGAAAATAACATCACTATTCCATCAGGGATTCCTCAAGGATTAGTCGCAGGTGGTTTCTTGTCCAATATTTATTTATTAGATTTTGATCATTACATCGGTGAGCTAATTGGTAGTGATCTGAATAAAGGCATTCATCTAGTTGACTATTGTCGTTATGTTGACGATATGCGTTTAATCATTGTTGTTGATAAGAGCATAAAAGTTAAATCTATTGAAGATAGTATCCATGAAAAACTAGGCAAGAAATTACAGGATATTGGTCTGAAGTTTAATCAAGAAAAAACACGGGTTGAAACATTCAGATCAAAGAAAAGTGGCATTTCAACCAAGTTAAATGATATTCAGAGCAAAATTAGTGGGCCTCTTTCTATCAATGAAGTTGATGAGCAGTTAGGTAATCTGGAAGGGCTGATTGGCCTTGCTGACAGCTTGCGCTCGAACGAGAGCGACAAAGATAACACCAATCCGTTAGCTTTAATCGATGGGCTCAATAATGATGTGCGTGAAGATACTTTATTGCGTTTTACCGCTAACAAAATCCATACCTTGCTTAAACAAAAACGCAGCTTGGTTGCTCAGGAAATCGGAGAAAATGGAAAATTAAAAGCCGGTTCATGGGATTATTTACAAGAACGTATGGCCAGAAAGTTTATTGCTTGCTGGAGTAAAGATCCTTCATTGGTATTAATGCTCAAGAAAGGTTTGGAACTATTCCCCGATAAGCGTATTTTAAAACCTGTACTGGATCAGTTAAGCATTGTTATTAAACGCAATAAGTATCCGAAGCAACAAAAAATTGCTGGATATTGTTTAGGTGAGATTTTTCGACATGCAGCAGTATCCATCCATATTAAGGAACGCTGGGCATTTCCTGCTCATACTGATGTTGAAGGATTTTTTGAGTGCTTACAAACCCTCGCCGTTGACATTATCGAAAATGAAGATGACAACGATAAAAATATTTTAGAACAAGCGCGTTTTTTTTGCTTGGTAAGAAATGATTCTTGCTTAGGCAAGGATACAAAAAGCGAAAGTTTTAACACCATCACCAAGATGATGAAAGGCTTTCGTAGCATATCTTCAGAAATGAAAGTGGCAGATTTTGTTGCAAATGCTTTATTAGCATATCAGCTAGCTGAAAATAAAACTTTGGTTGTGAGAGCCGTGAATTGCATGCTGGAAAAAGCTGTAAAGAATTTTCCATTCAAGAAAAATTCAAATCTCAAAATGTCTCATGTGAAGATATTTTGCAAAAAAGTTGCTGCCGAATCACCGCTGTTTTTTGTAGAGCTAGTTAATATCGCCACGAACAATGATTTATCATGGCCAAAGTCACTTAAAAAACTCATTGATCAAACTGGGATCTTATATTTACCTATCTCCGGCGATTTGAAGCGCTTCAATGGATCAGTACCGATCTCACTATTAGGTGTTATTAAACGAACCGGTAACCCCTTTGCTCATGAAAATGCTGTACTTGCATTACTTATGGCCGTACTTAATGGCGGTAAATTTGGTGTTAAAAAAGATGCTATTAACAACGATATTGTTGACTTTAAAAAGATCATTGATATTGCTAATTGTAAGGTACGTTGTCAAGACTGGAGCAAGATCCAATCGCTAGATGTCAAATTAGAAATTGTGCAGTCAGACAATGTTGAGAAACCAATATTCCCGGTGCCTGAATGGGTATCTGAGAATCATAAGCCGTTATACCGGATAGGTATCTTTTTACGTAGTTGCTTAATGGGTAGTATTGACTGGTCAGTTATGAATGCACGGGTGTCTAATCAAGCAAAATATACTGGATTGAAAACCAGCTTTATGAAACGCCAGTTAGGTATGATGCATTCGCCTGAAGCGCTTAACGGTGAAACGGCACCAATGTCTGGCTGGGTATCGAGTTTGTTATTTCATTTACTGCAATGGCCTGGTACTAGCATTCATGATGACGGTTATGATTGGCCAATAGTTTGGGATGTGAAAGCGCTTAAAAAGTTAGTCGAAGATCGTCTTAAATATCAGAAATCGCTATTTTGTAACATGTCTGGCATTCCTGCCTATGTGGAACGAGTAAATTTAGATTGGCCAAAAGAAAAGCAGGAACTTCGTGTTGTGATGGTGCAATCATTACTGCCGCTGAAAGGTGATTTTTCTGACCATGGGCTGATGCTCGATACACCGGTATATAGAGCCAGGCATCGCCGCCATGTGGCAGCTGTTGCAGAGTTGATTTTGCATAAATCTTACAGTCAAAACAGTATAGATGATATCAACTACAAAAGAGCCAATATTGATCTCATTATTTGGCCTGAGTTAGCTGTTAATAACGCCGATATGGATATTCTCAAATGTTTAGCTGATAAAACCGGTGCAATCATTTTTACGGGTTTAACATTCACACATTTACCTGGTGTGGACGGCCCTAACAATATTGCAAAATGGATAATTCCAAAAAAACAGGCAAGCGGTCGTCAGTTTATAAACCGCCTACAAGGTAAATGGAATATGATGCAAGATGAGGTTGGCAAAGTTAAGCCTTGGCGACCGTACCAATTATTGATTGAACTTGTGCATCCAGCATTTCCAAAAGAAAAAGGATTTACGTTAACGGGTACTATCTGTTATGACGCCACCGACATCAAAATGACCGCTGATTTGAAAGATAAATCTGACGCTTATTTGGTTGTTGCTTTAAATAAAGATGTGAACACGTTTGATTCCATGGTTGATGCTTTGTATTACCACATGTACCAGCATGTAGTGTTGGTCAATACGGGGGAATTTGGTGGCTCAGTGGCCAAAGCTCCCTATAAGGAAAGCTACGACAAATTAATAACCCATGTACATGGTACTAATCAGGTTTCAATTTCGTCTTTTGAGATGAATATGTTTGATTTTAGGGATGTTGGGTCATTTTATAAGTCAGGTAAAAAACTTAAGACTAGGCCTGCGGGATAAATCCTTCATGGTCTGCAACATATTTCATTCAACCAGCTTTTTAATTTGATAGCTGCGGGGGCTAGTATCATTGCTTCGCCGCTTTTAACGGCAACGTAATTATTTTCTATAATGGTAATTTTATATATCTTTAATTTAAATTTATTATTTCAGTGTATTCAATAAATTAACTAACACCCAATATAAAATTATCTCTAAATAAAGCTATAAATATCCCTAAGCATCAGTTTTATATTAGCCTTTAACAACGTATCGATTTGGATTTTTAAGCATATTTTATAAGCTGCCATGATTTGATTTGTTATGGTCTTTGTGGTTTCCAATCAACTCTAAAACTAAGCAGTAAGATATCTTAAAGGCTCGATACGAAGTGGCTCTTGGTCGGTTTTATGGCCAATTTTTAGTCTACTATTATGATTCTTGATATAACTCAATCCAGACTTGTATCAAACGTGTTTATTTACGTGGCAAGCTACCTGAAATAACGTCACCATCCAAAATTGAAAACGCAGTTCTTGTTTTCTCGTTACACATCATAAGGAATCTTGCCAGTATTTAAGCGCTCACTTTTATTTTAACTATTCCTGCTATTACTTTTAAAACAATCAAAAGCACGTTCGCCACTGGGCAATCCTCCCGCCCCTTATCAGGGACAGCAGGCTTACCTAAAGCCTATTAAGGGGGTTCTGCTCAAGGGATCGCTATGCTTTCAGGTAAATAAACGATAAGCCTGTTTTTGTTATTGCACCTCTGTTTTTTTATCAAAATTAACAATGTGTCCACGTTCCAAAATTTGATCCAAGTGAAAATCAAACTGGTCACTCCAATAAATCCGTTTATTTTTAAACTTCACCTGTTTAAACAAGCTACTGTCATAAAGTGGCTTGTAACAAGGTATACGCTCCATTTCTGCCTTAACATCAAAATCAACGATTGAGTCATCATCCAAGAAAATGCGCAGGATATAATTATCTTTAGGCTCTATATTAATCAATTTCATAAATACCTCGGTTATCTTAAAGGCTCTATACGAAGTGGTTCTTGACCGGTTACCGCCAACTTCCAGTCTACCATTAAAGATTCTTGGTATAACTCAATCCAGGCTTGTACCAAACGTGTCTGTTTACGTGGCAAGCTACCTGAAATAACATCACCATCCAAAATTGAAAACACGGCTTCGTCATCTTGATATTCAGCATGAATGTGTGGCATGTTGTGTTTTCCATTATCATAAAAGTACATCATAATTTGGATGCCATAAAAAATAGATATGGTAGGCATTGTTTATTTCCTTATTTTAAATTCACGTTAATAATCATGTAAATAAATATCTTTTATTACATTTTCCAAACAATTTATGTAGTGCTTCATAAACCGAAATACCTAAAGTAATAGTCATTTTCTTGTTCATGGTAAGCCAATAAACAAGGTACATGAAATTTAAAATAGCACATGCTTGATCAAAACCAATTATGGCTGTAAATAATTATCTATGATAATGAAAAAGCTTGGTTCATCTTATCCGTTTGCTTTCAGCTTCACTCACTCATAAAAGCATTTTTAGGGGTGTATGTTGTTTTTGGATTGCATTAATCCGGTGGCTATTCATTGCCAGAACTGCCCACACACGTAAAGGTTGCGCTTGCCTTTGGCTTCACGGGCCTGGCATCGGTGTTCGATTTTCGTGTCATTGCGGATGGTTTCGTATTGCTTGCACTTTGGTACTGTGGATCTTCGCTTTAACGATTGGTCGGCAGTTGGGTCATGTGAACTGAATAAAAATCATCATTTCAGGGCTCAACCTGATTCATCTTTTTTAATTTATTAATACCGCTTTTTTCAAGTTAAATGTCGGCGTTAAACGCTTCTTCATCAAAAAATAATTGATTGGTTTTCATGCTTGCCGGGCAATCTAGTTTTGCAGGTATTTCTATCAAAAATATATTACCATAAAGATAATGTTTATCTTTCATTTTATATTATCTTTATGGTAATATATACAGGTAGTTTTAAATTTAAAAGGTTGGCGAGAGGTCTTGTACACCCCCCGCCGATTTCCACAATCGCAATGTTTAGGTTATCGATTATGAATATTACATTATATCCCCTGGGCGCTTATGTGTCCGGTTATTGTCTGCCGTTTACCATCGAGTTGGATGGACTTGATCAGGCAGGTTATAGTCAGGCGGTCAGCGCCGGGCTTTATGCCGCCACTTATAAAAAAGGCGATGGCAATGTGTTGTCGTCGCGCTGTTTGCGTTGCGATACGGTGGTGATCGCTTCGGTAGAAAAAGTCTGTGCGTGTTGCGGCAATGTTTATATAGAGGTCAAGCAAACCGATGAAGAGTGGATCGTCTGCGATTATGAAGACATCCCCGAGCAATTTGTTGGTGAATACGATTTGTCTTCAGATTTTTTTGCCTATTCAGAGTTTATGGCCACGACCGCTTTGGAGGCGGCAGTCATTGATGCAGGTTTGGCGTGTGGTCTGGATTTATTGCAAATCGAAGCCGCTTATCAGGGTCGCTACGACTCGGATGCTGATTTTGCCGAGCACTATGCCGAAGATACCGGTGCGCTTGATACGGCGCTGGCCTGGCCTTATACCTGCATAGATTGGGACTATGCAGCACGCGAATTGATGCACGATTACTCTGAACAAGATCAGCATTATTTTTATATCAGTTAGTTCGCCAAAAAGCAGCCGAATTAAGGCAGCTGCCTTAGCCATTTTAATTTAGTTGGGAGCGGGGTTTTATGATTGAAATAAAGGCAGGTTTGGCAGAATGCGAAGCCGATGCACTGGCTGAATTTATTAAACGTTTGGATGCTTCAACAATCCGCCGTTTGGTAACTTCAGATCTGGAAGCAGAGCGCATGACTTATGCGTTATTTGCAATTAAATATGACTTGAAAAATTTGGGTTTTGATCCACGTTAAGGGGATTTTATGAAAAAAATACAAGCAATAAAGATCGGCAAACCATCAATCTTGCCGACAAGCTTTCAACAAGTAGCGATTGATAGAGGTGTACCAATTTTAACGCTGGAAGCTGACTTGCTGTTAAAACGCATCCAAGATGGCGGATTTTCGGGTGATTTTTTAGCCGCAGCTTTTTTGTCAATGTACCGGATGAGGGCCGAATTTGTTTATAGCTTGGGTGAGCTTATCAAACTGGATGCAGAAGGTTTTCGGTTGTTCCACGAAATATTGCATGTGCGTTTTTGCAAAGGCTGGAATGACGATTTTTTATACGAATTGGAACAAAAAATAATGGCGGTTAAATAACTTATGGAAACTCTCAATCTTAACCAGGCGGCACAATTTTTAATAATGAACGCCGAGGTATTACGGCGCAAAGCCAGCACGGGCGAAGTGCCGGGGCGAAAAACCGGAAAAAGATGGGTATTTATCAAAGAACATCTTGCCGATTGGGTAAGTGGTCGTTATCCTGATCGTGGGCAAGGCTTGCGCGTGATTGATGGTGGCTTAACTACAAATGGAGTTATTGAAACATGTCAATCTACAAACGCAATGATACGTGGTGGATTCAAATCACCACAGCAAACGGCGAGCGAATACAACGCTCTTCTGGGACTCAAGTAAAACAGGAAGCACAAGAACTACACGACAAAATAAAAGCCGAAGCATGGCGGGTGAAAAACTTGGGAGCCAAACCCCGCCACACTTGGCAAGAAGCAGTCATACGATGGTTAAGCGAGCGTAGCCACAAAAAAAGCCTGCACACTGATAAAGTGCATTTGCGATGGCTAAACGCGCACTTAAATAATAAACACATTGATGAAATAAACAAGTCTTTGATTGATGCAATCAAACAGGACAAGTTAAAAACCGGCGCAAGCAACGGCACGGTTAACAGGGTTCTGGCATTACTCAGGTCAATGCTGAGTTGTGCAAAAGATGAATGGGAGTGGCTTGATACCATTCCTACGGTTAAATTATTACCCGAACCCAAAATAAGGTTACGGTGGCTCTCGCATGATGAAGCAGATCGGTTGCTAAAGGAATTACCGGAGCACTTAAAAGCAATGGCAGAATTCACCTTGGTAACAGGCTTGCGGGAATCCAATGTAACCGGCTTGCAATGGTCACAACTGGATATGAAAAGGCACTGTGCCTGGATACATGCAGACCAGGCCAAAGCAGAAAAAGCCATTGCCGTGCCCTTGGGTGCTGATGCACTGGAAGTTATTAGAGCGCAATTAGGTAAAAATGAATCTTTTGTTTTTACTTATGAAGGCAAACCCGTAACCCGTGCCAATAATCACGCCTGGCGTAAAGCGTTAATTCGTGCTGACATCAAAGAGTTTAGATGGCATGATTTACGCCATACTTGGGCAAGCTGGCATGTTCAGAACGGCACACCGCTGAATGTTTTAAAAGAACTCGGTGGATGGGCTGATTTAACAATGGTTATGAGGTACGCGCACTTATCCAGCGACCATCTAAAAGAATATACCGGCAATGCCAGTCTAAAAAAAGAAGGTAGAGTAGCTGTTTTGAAGGAAAAAACAACTACTCCCTAAAAAAGTTACAAATTTACTACAAGCAATAAAAAAGGCTTAGATGAAAAACACCTAAGCCTTTGATTTTATTGGTGGGGTGTCGGGGGTTCGAACCCCGGACCTATGGATTAAGAGTCCACTGCTCTACCAGCTGAGCTAACACCCCAAAATATTGGTGGAGAGAGAGGGGTTCGAACCCTCGATACGTTGCCGTATACACACTTTCCAGGCGTGCGCCTTCGACCACTCGGCCATCTCTCCTACTTATCTTCCCACAGAGACTATGGGAACCGACAAGAATAAACTAGTTTCAGCTTTGTTGCAATGACTTTTAGCCGGCATCTTCTTCGGCCAGTCCTTCCAACTCATTCCAACGGGCAAAAACTTGCTCCAATTTGGCTTCTGTTACTTTTAATTCATCCAACGTCTTGGCAATGGCCAAAGCATCTTTTTTATAAAAAGCGGATGAACTGATTTGCAGATTTAATGCGGCTTGTTTAGCTTCCAATTCATCAATCATTTGCGGCAATTTTTCAAGCTCTTGCTGCTCTTTAAAGCTTAATTTTTTCTTTTTTGCGGCGACTGGTTTTTCCTGGTTCGATACTGCTACCGGCTTTTTTGCCACCACAGCGGGTTTGTTCTGTTTTTCTTGTGTCACATGAGTGTTCCAGTCCGTGTAACCGCCAACAAATTCATCAACATCACCTGAACCGTTAAGAACATAAACGCTGGTTACTACGTTGTCTAAAAACGCCCGATCATGGCTTACAAGTAATAAGGTACCATCGTAATTTACCAATTTTTCTTCCAATAATTCCAGTGTTTCCAAATCCAGATCATTGGTTGGCTCATCCATGACGATAAGATTGGCAGGTCGGGTAAATAATCGC
Organism: Methylobacter sp. S3L5C; assembly: GCF_022788635.1. NCBI lineage: Bacteria > Pseudomonadati > Pseudomonadota > Gammaproteobacteria > Methylococcales > Methylococcaceae > Methylobacter > Methylobacter sp. S3L5C. The sequence continues at coordinate 4,527,529 of NZ_CP076024.1, forward strand.
GCCAACAACAGACGATTTTTTTCACCACCTGACAAGCTTTTTACTGGCGAACGCGCTCTTGCAGGTGCGAACAGAAAATCACCCAAATATGACATAACATGGCGTTTATTACCCGCTATTTCGACAAAGTCATTACCATCAGCCACGGTGTCGGCAACGGTTAAATTAGGATCCAGTTGATCGCGCAATTGGTCAAAGTAGGCGATTTCAAGCTTTGTACCCTGCTCTACCGTACCGCTATCTGGCACCAATTGTTGTAGCAGTATTTTTAACAAGGTTGATTTTCCTGCACCGTTGGCACCAATCAAGCCAATTTTATCGCCACGTTGAATCAGTGTTGAAAAATTCTTGATAATTTGTTTTTCGCCATAGCCAAAACTAATATCTTTAACTTCGATAACCCTTTTGCCGGACGCATCACCTTTTTCCAAAGCCAATCTGGCGGTACCTTGCTGAAGACGACGCTGGGCGCGTTCATTACGCAATTTTTCCAAGGCTCTGACACGGCCTTCATTACGGGTACGTCGTGCTTTTACGCCTTGTCTGATCCAAACTTCTTCATCGGCCAGTTTCTTGTCAAATTCAGCATTTTGATTGGCTTCATCTTCAAGAGCGGCGGCTTTACGGGTTAAATAATCATCATAATTACCGGCCCAAGATACCAGATTACCACGATCCAAATCCACAATTCGGGTCGCCAGTTTTTGTAAAAATGACCGATCATGGGTGACAAATAAAACCGCACCCTGAAAGTTAAGCATTTGCTCTTCCAGCCAGTTAATACTTTCAAAATCCAGATGGTTGGTAGGTTCATCCAGCAGTAATACTTCGGGTTCTATGACCAAGGCTCTTGCCAAAGCGACGCGACGCTTCCAACCACCGGATAAGTCACTAATTTTTAATTCGCCGGGCAAATCAAGCTTGTTTAAGGTCGTCTCAACACGTTGTTGAAAATGCCAACCATTATGCGATTCCAGCTTATGCTGTAAGTCGCCCATTTCGTTTAACGCTTTATCATCATCATAATCCATGGACAAAGTCAGTGCATGATAACGGGTAAGCCATTCTCCCAACTCACCCAAGCCACCGGCAACAGCGTCATAAATGGTTGCATCATCGGGCAGGTCAGGGGATTGCTCCAACCATGCGAGTCTTAATTCAGGTTGTCGCCAAATATCGCCATGATCAGGAAGCACATTTCCGGCGATAATCTTCATTAAGGTTGATTTTCCTTCGCCATTACGGCCTAACAAACCAACTCTTTCGCCAGCATCAAGCTGAAAATCGGCATTTTTTAATAAAGCGTGGGTTCCATAAGCTATGGAGATGTTCGATAAACGTAATAAAGGCATTTTAGAATTTCTGTAGATGACAAATAGAGGGGGTTACCAGTACATTATATAGAATAATAGCATTGTCTTTATGACAATGTGAGATCTAACCAGTTATTTGTTGGTACAAATAACGGCTTAGCTTAAGAAAAATCAATGAAGCAAGCTAGTACTCAGTCAATCTGATAATGTTGGATGCCATGTCAGTAATTTCGTTATTACAGGGCTACTTTTATCCGACATATCAACGCTGACTGAGTACTAGTACTCAGTCAATCTGATAATGTCGGATAAAGTTTCTTCAGTTTTATCCGTGCATCCTCCGTGGTAAACCGCCATTTCATAGGCCGAGCAATAGTATTTCTTTTTTCTTGCCACGCTAAAATTTCTGTTTTTAACATTTCTTGATCTGGAATGCGGCGATCCATACATTGCCGTGACAGGATGCTTAATTCTATCTCGGCCATATTTAACCAACTGCCATGCTTGGGCGTGTAGTGTATTTCTAGTTTTTCAAGAATTCTTCTCGCCTCTTTTGGCTCAAATGCCTTATATAAAGAGGCACCAGTATGGGTATTCAGATTATCCATAACCAGGGTAATACGTTTAGCCTGCGGGTAATGGACATCAACCAGGTTACGAATTTGATGCGCCCAATCAATGGCCGTTCTTTGATCGGTTACCTCAACAAACCGTTTGCCCTGCAAGGGTTCAAAAAACATAAAAATATTGCTCACTCCATTACGCTCATATTCCGTGTCGTACCGAGCGACCGTGCCAGGCTTTGCCGGTATTGGTGTTCGCGTGTCTTTAATCTGTTGCTTGCTGCTTTCATCCATGCAAATCAGTGGTTGCGCTTCATCATAAGGTCGCTTGTAAACCTCAAGCGTATCTTCCATAGCACAAACAAACTCAGCATTTTTTTTAGCCGGAATACACCACTCTTTATTTTGCCAGGGTTTTAATTCGTTTTTTTTAAGGTTTGCCGGATAGTTTCATGCGATACACTTTCAATATAACCCAGCTCAACCATCTGCTGTCCAAGTAAACGTAATGTCCAGCGACTACGCCCTTCAGGTGCATCGCCACAACTTAACGCGATCAAACGGGCTTCATTCTCTCCATCAATAGTACGACTTCTAACCCGAATTGACTTTGCCCGGTTTAAAGCCGATTCCAAGCCTTCTTGAACCAGTCGCTCCCGGACTCGTTCAACGGTACGTCTTGAAATACCAAAAGCTTCACTTATTGGCCGGTCCAGCCATTTTTCTCCTAACTCGCTAACATCCGCTTTCAGCAGTATTTCAGCGTGTAACCTTTTATGAGCGGCCACTTTTCCGGTATGAATCAAACTTCCCAAATAAGCGCGTTCATCTTCCGTTAGTCGTACTATGTATTTCTTTTTCAATGGTGTTTATTAATGGCAATGTAAAGACATTATATGGGGGCTATCATTCGACATATCAACGCTGACTGAGTACTAGTTTGGCTCATGAAAAGCCGATGTTGTGGACAAATTTTTTACCCACAACATCATCGAAAATAGAATGGACAGGCAAGTATTAACCTGCCTCGTTAGTTTTAATCAGCCGTAATTATTCAGTGCCCCAAGTCAAAAACCTAAAAATTTGGTTAAAAAAGCGCTATATCATTTAAATACCTTCGCCAAAATTTAAGCCGCTCTTGCATGAATCCTGCCAATTTCTGCGGCTTGGAAGATACGGTCGTCGATTAAAAATGTGTCATCATTTTTGTCCAACGAATTAATAATCCGCTGCGTGTATTTTCGGGCTCTGAAGATGGTTTTTAAATCCAGCATACTGCCCTTGTTGGTTCCCTCTATTTTTGCCGATAAAAGCGGTGAAAAAGTGACCATGAACAAGGAGAAGTTAGCCGCATTGTTGACTTGCGTTTCTTTGACATTCATAAAATCTTCCAACCCCCAATATTGCTTGGCATCGCGGAAGTTAAACTCGATTTGAAACCGCAAAGCGTAGTAGCTGATCAATTTTTCACTGGCCAGTGTCAGGACATCACTAAACAACAGCACCTTTGCGATCCGTCCTGTTTTTAGGTTGGTCTTTACAATGATGGCGACATTGAGCAATTCAGGAAAGTTTTTGTGCCAAACGTGTACCTGATAGGTACACGTTTGAATGCCTTTTTCCACGGCCTCCGATTTCCGATGCGCGTCCGTTAATGTTTCCAGTGTTAGTTTTTCACCGTATTTACGCGGCTTACCTTTTCCTGAATACTCGCCCGAGTAGGGCAAGTAAAGCGTTGAATCATGGCGTAGCTTGCAAATAAGGTGTAGCCCCGTTTGTATAACGGTTTGTAGGCCGGCATTGTTGCCCAGTGCGCCATCGTAAACAAAGTAGACGATTCCCAAATTCAACTCTATCAGCGTTAATGCCGCATTAATACAGGCTTGCAACTGTCGTTGAAAAGACGATAGTTTAACAACTTTCCGGTTTTTGTTAACACAGCCCTTAGGTCTCCCAGGTTTCGAGTTTTTTGGTATAACGGCCTTGGGCGCACTGGCTTGAACATCGCTGCGCACCAGCTGTTCGGTGATTAAAGGGTAAGCCGTCCGCGTTTCGACAGATAACAAGGACAGGTTTAAAAAACATAGCCCAGGCAATGGCTTGTTGTAAATCGAAGAAAAAAAAAACTAATCCATGCGTTTCTTTCCCTGATTTGGTCACCATGACCTCATCCCCAATCAGCAACCATATACCTTTAGTTTCCTGTGTATGTTGCTTTATGAGTTGTCAACGTAACGCTGACCACGCTATTTTTTCTTTAAAAAAACGCTGTACCGTCCGATAGCTGCCACCCTTTTCAGTCCAACGCGACAAACTCAGCATGGTTACCCGCCCCGTCATCGACAGCATGGCTTCAATAAGCAGGGTCATCTGCTTTAGCGTGCAGGCTTTTAAATGTGGACTTACGGTATTTAGTATTGCCATGATTTCATTCATGGTCAGTTTGGGTGCGAATGCTCTGTTAGAAGCTGTATTCTACCTTCTCTGACCTTTCTCCTTCCTCCAATATTTACAAATTACTCATGTCAATTGGCGAAGGTATTGAAATTTAATTCATTAATTGATTAATTGATTAATTGATTGATTAATGATGACAAACATTAGCACTCTGAAAATTAACTACTGCTTAACGACCTCTGACGCACTTTGAAATCAATAAAGCCGCGAGCGAGCTGAGAACCTGTTAAGTCATCTACTCTGCAAACCTTATTTGCCGTGATAAAACCCGAAACAATTCTTCTGTAACGCTTATAATAGCGATTTTTTGATGTGTAATGGCAGTTCAATCAATGGCAGATTTTATCCCCGGTCAACGCTGGATTAGTAATACCGAGTCAGAACTTGGTTTAGGTCTTATTCTTGAAGTAAGTTTCAAGCGCGTTACTGTGCTTTTTTTAGCCAGTGACGAACGGCGTACTTATGCAAGCGATAACGCGCCCTTAACCCGCGTCAGCTTTGCAGTAGGTGACATCATTGAATCAATTGATGAAGAAAAGCTGACCATTAATCGCTTGATCGAGAAAGATGGTTTAATTACCTACGTAGGTAAAAATGCTTCCGGACAAGAAGTTCACTTGGAAGAAGTTGAACTGAATCATCATATTCAATTCAACAAGCCTCAGGACCGATTGTTTACCGGTCAAATTGATCCCAGCTCATGGTTTCTGTTACGTTATGAAACCTGGCTAAGACTACAACAGCTTCAGCAGTCACCCGTCAAAGGCTTACTGGGTGGCCGAACGTCATTAATTCCACATCAGCTATATATTGCCCACGAGTCAGCCAATCGGTCTGCACCAAGAATAATGCTGGCAGATGAAGTAGGTTTGGGTAAAACCATCGAAGCCGGTTTAATTTTGCACCATCGCCTGATTAATGGCTTGACTCGTCGTGTATTAATTATCGTCCCGGAAAGCCTTCTGCATCAATGGTTGGTAGAAATGCTTCGGCGCTTCAATCTGCGCTTTAGTGTTTTTGATGAAGCTCGCTGCACTGAAGAAATGGCTGATGACGATGGTCTGGATGAAGACGATAGTCCAGAAGATCATAACCCGTTCTTAACTGAACAATTAATTCTCTGCAGTCAGCGCTTTTTCTCTGATTATCCACGCCGGCAGCAACAAGCTTTACAGGCCGGATGGGATATGGTGATTGTTGATGAGGCACACCATCTCAAATGGAGTGAGCAAGCTGTCAGTCCCGAGTACCAGTTTGTTGAACAATTAAGCCTGCAGACTCCCAGCCTTATTTTATTGACTGCGACCCCGGAACAACTAGGTAAAGAAAGCCATTTTGCCCGGCTTAGATTACTGGATCCTGACCGCTTTTACAGTTTTGCTGCTTTCGTGGAAGAAGAACGTCAGTTTGAACCGGTAGCCAACGCGGCCAAATTATTATTGGCAGAGCAAGCACTCGATGAAAATGACCAAGAAAATCTAACCCGGTTACTTAAAGATGACAATGTCGGCGGATTACTGGAAAATCTCAATAACCCGTCAAAATCAACGGCAGCAAGAGAATCGTTGATTAAGATATTACTTGATCACCATGGTACCGGACGAATTTTATTCAGAAACTCAAGGCAAACCGTACAAGGCTTTCCAGAGCGTGAACGTCATGGCTATGCCTTGACAGGTAACAACTCACAAAGCGGAGCTTGTGAACCAGCTGTTGACTTACAACAAGACCCTCGTTTTATCTGGCTGGTTGATAAACTAATAACCTCAGTAAAAACCGAATCAAGCGCCTCTTTACGTGGCCAAAAAGCCTTGTTAATCTGTAAACACGCACAAACGGCCATTGATCTGGAACAAACTTTAAAAGACCGCGTCGGCATTGCCTCAGCAGTCTTTCATGAAGGCATGACCATTATTGAACGTGACCGGGCAGCCGCTTATTTTGCTGATCCGGAGAGCTCTGCCCGATTATTGATTTGTTCTGAAATTGGCAGCGAAGGCAGAAATTTTCAATTTGTACATCACTTGATTTTGTGGGACTTACCAACCAACCCGGATTTATTGCAGCAACGCATCGGCAGGTTGGATCGTATTGGTCAAAAACATGTTATTCAGATACACATCCCCTATCTTGAAAGCACCCAACAACACAGTCTGTATCGCTGGTATGACGAAGGACTTGATGCTTTTCGCAGCAACAACTCAGCCGCTCAGACAGTTGCCGATAAACTGCACGATGAACTAGAAGACCTGCTACACAACAATAACCAGGCGGATATTGATGCCTTTATCGCCAAAAGCCAAGCTCTTAGTTCAGAAATTGAGGCACAATTACACAATGGCCGCGACCAATTACTGGAATTAAACTCCTGTCGTAAAGAATTATCCGACGAACTCATTGAACAGCTTAATAACTACGAACATGAAGGGGCACTTTGGCCTTACATGGAAAATGTTTTTGAATGCTTCGGCGTTGATACCGAGTTTCATTCTGCAGATTGTTTTATTGTTCGTCCCAGTGACCATATGCGGGTTTCCCACTTCCCCGGTTTATCTGAAGACGGCACCACTGTTACCGGAAACCGGCAACTGGCACTGGCACGTGAAGAATTGCAATTTTTGACGTGGGAACACCCACTGGTAACCGCAGCAATTGATTTGGTACTATCCAGTGAAACCGGTAATGCCAGCATCAGTGTCATCAGACACAGCGATCTAAAAGCCGGTCAGTTTTTACTGGAATGCTTGTTTATTGCTGAATGCAGCGCACCTGCCGAATTACAAATTGGCCGATTTTTACCACCGACGCCTATTCGAGTATTGATTAATCAACAGCAACAAGATTTAACTGAAACCATAGAGCATAGTAGTTTACTGGAAACCGGTAAAAAATTTGATAAACAACAAATTATCGACTTTTTAAATAATCAAAAGCTACCTATTACCAAACTCTTAGCGACTGCAGAACTAAAAGCAAAAGCCGAAATGCAACAGCTGATTGATGAAGCGACCAATACCATGCTTGACTCGCTATCGGCCGAGATAAAACGCCTGGTTAGACTTAAAAAAGTCAATCCAACCATAAAAACCGAAGAAATTGAGCAGCTAAAAGATATGACGATGCTGGCCCATGAAAATATTCAGGCCGCCCATTTACGCTTGGATGCTGTACGTTTCATTATTACCAGTTGAGTATTGCCATGTTAAATATCGGTAAAATTAATACCTTAAACGTTGTTAAAAAACAAGGCCCTGACGTCTACCTTGATAATGGCACTTCAGCTAAAGTATTGCTGGCTGACAAAAAACCACCTGAGAAATGTCAGTTAGGCGATGCCCTGGATGTATTTGTCTATGTCGATTCAGAAGGACATCTGGCGGCTACCACCAAAATACCGTTGGCACAGGTGGATGATATTGCCTGGTTAAAAGTGGTGTCGCTTAATTATGTCGGTGCTTTTCTCGATTGGGGTTTGCCCAAAGATTTACTGGTTCCTTTTAGTGAACAACACCATGAAATGGAAGTCGGGAAAGCATACCTTGTTAAAGTATTTCTTGATGATAAAAACCGTATCGCCGCCACCACCAAAATTGATCGCTTTATTGCCGATGAATCGGTCGATTTTGAAGTCGGTCAAAAAGTGTCATTAATTATCGCCGATAAAACCGAACTGGGTTTTAAAGCTATTGTTAATAATACCCACTGGGGCTTACTATATCAAAATGAACTGTTTCAGCCACTCAAAAGAGGCCAAAAGCTGGATGGTTATATTAAACAAATAAGAGAAGATGGAAAAATTGATCTAAATCTTAACCAGCCTGGCTATGGCAAAGTAGTATCACTAACCGATAACATCTTAAATAAATTGAAAGAAAATAATGGTACGTTGATGCTAAGCGACAAAAGCCCGCCTGAAGCTATTTATAGCGCCTTTGGCGTCAGTAAAAAAGTCTTTAAACAAGCCATTGGGGCGCTGTATAAAAAACAGTTAATCAGCATCGATAAAAATGGCATTAAACTCGTATGATCAACTATGCAAACATGCTGTCCGTCGCGCTTGCCGAAGCACAAACCGGCTATGATGAAGGCGGTGTACCTGTTGGTGCGGCGTTATTTGATAGCCATGGCACGATGCTAGGAAAAGGTCGAAATCGCCGGGTACAAGATAACGATCCGTCGATTCATGGAGAAATTGATGCTTTTCGTAAAGCCGGTCGCCAAACCAACTATCGCGACAAAATTTTGGTAACTACCTTGGCACCTTGTTGGTATTGCTCGGGGTTAATCCGACAATTTAATATTGGTACTGTGGTGGTTGGTGAATCAGTTAACTTCGAGGGGCATCTGGATTGGCTTAAAGAAGCTGGGGTGAAAATCGTTGAAATAAACAACGCTGATTGTATCGCACTAATGCGACGCTTTATTGAGCAATCACCGCAAATCTGGTTTGAAGATATTGGCGAATGCGATTGCAATTAAGGCGAAAGCGAAGAAGATTTCTAGGTAAGATCGGCAGATACCGGAATAAGTAATGGTAAATCACTGTCAACTACAGGCACAAACCTTGTGATCAAAGGGCTTGTAAAAAACCGGTGAAGACCATGTAAAGCGAGCCGACATACAGAGGACCGGTAGGCAAAGTTGCAAACTCGTCCTCTGTATGTTGCTTATTGAGCGCTAGAAGCTTCAAAAAGGCTAGCCCATCTGTTTTTCCCGAATTTCATCTAGAGTTTTACAATCAATGCATAAACTGGCAGTGGGTCTGGCCTCAAGGCGGCGTATGCCTATTTCTATGCCACATGACTCACAAAAACCATAGTCACCTGATTCAATTTCTTTAAGGGACTCATCAATTTTCTTAATAAGTCTACGTTCACGGTCACGCGTTCTTAATTCCAGACTAAATTCTGATTCCTGCGTCGCCCGATCATTAGGATCTGGGAAATTAGCGGCATCATCCTGCATGTGGTGCACAGTACGATCCACTTCGTGCATTAATTCGGCTTTCCAATTCTTGAGAATGGTCGCAAAATGCTTTAATTGAGCTTCATTCATATATTCTTCGCCTTCAGCTTCTTGATAAGACTTGAAACTAAACGGTGATGCAATCGGTTGAGTACTATCGGTCATCCATTAACTCCTACTAGACAGTATAAATAAAAACTGCGCATTTTTAGCAGAATAATCGCCAGTTAGCAAGGTTTATTGGTATCATTTCTATTTTTTATGGGTTCCGGCATTATGCAGACACGACTGGCTGAACGAAATTCGAAGATTTCTTCGTTTTATGTCATGGAATTACTACGCCATGCCAAGCAACTAGAATCGCAAGGCAAAGACATTATTCACATGGAAATCGGTGAACCGGATTTTCCAACACCACCAACCATTGTCAATGCCGGTATTAAACACATTCAAACCGGCGAGGTTAAATATACACCTGCAGCCGGCTTACCTGAACTACGTAAAAAAATAGCTGCCTTTTATAAACAGCGTTATGGGGTAACTATAAATGAACAACGCATTTTTGTAACCCCTGGGGCTTCTGGTGCGTTTTTATTGGCTTTTGGGGTTAGCCTTAACCCGCAAGAAGAACTGTTAATAGCTGACCCTTGTTATCCGTGTAACAGCAACTTTACCCGCTTGTTTGACGGCAAGACTAAAACCATCGCCGTTGATGCAGGCACCGGTTATCAATTAACTGCACAACTGATCAAAGAATATTGGACTCCCGCGACCAAAGGCGCATTGATTGCCTCTCCCTCCAATCCTACCGGAACACTTATTACGCCTGAAGAATTGCAGCAAGCTATTGCTACGGTTAATGACTTGGGTGGCTGCTTTTATTCGGATGAGATTTATCACGGACTGGTTTACGATACAACAGCCACTTCAGCGCTGGCGTTTAGCGACGATGTATTTGTCATTAACAGTTTCTCCAAATATTTTGGCATGACTGGTTGGCGTATTGGCTGGTTGATTGTGCCGGATGAGTTTATTGAAGCTACGGAGAAACTCGCTCAGAACATTTATATCTCAACATCTACGCCAGCACAATATGCTGCATTAGCTGCTTTTGATGAAAATACTCTGGCAGAACTTGAAAACAGACGCCGGGAATTTGCCGCCAGACGGGATTTTCTTTATGATAACCTGTTACGTTTGGGCTTTGAAATCCCCATTAAGCCTGCCGGTGCTTTTTATATTTACGCCAATGCCAAAAAGTTTACTGATGACAGTTATCAATTCGCACTGGATTTTTTGGAAGCTGAAGGTGTTGCCATAACACCCGGAAAAGATTTTGGCAGTAATGAAGCTAACCACATGCTGCGCTTTTCATATACGACATCATTCGCTAAAATGACTATTGCCATCCAACGCCTGGATCGATTTATTAATAAAGGATAACCATGACTGTAAAACAATTATCGGCAACCGAACTCAAGAATAAAATTGATCAGGAAGAAAAACTATTTTTGCTGGATGTAAGAGAGCCTAATGAATATGAATACGGCCATATTGCCAACAGCGTATTGATCCCGCTTAATCAAATCCCGAACAGGCTAAGTGAGTTGGAAATGCAACAGGAAATTGTCGTCATTTGTCATCATGGCATGCGTAGCCAACAAGCGGCTAACTATCTTGCGCAATCGGGCTTTAAAAACATTAGTAATTTAACTGGCGGAATTGATGCCTGGTCTTGTAATTGTGATAGCTCAATGCGTCGTTATTGATGGTAAGCAGTGCTTCTGAAAAAAAATACTCCTTCGATAAAAATCGCTTTATGATATTATCTGCGATCAATAAATCATGAGGATTTGCCATGCCCTATACCCAAGACATTGTAGACGAAATAAACATTCTGGTTCGCTACAACCTGAGCACTACCCAAGAAGGTATTAAAGTACATAAAACGGCGACACCGGAAACTATTGCTGCCACCAAACGTTTGTACGATAAGGGACTTGTTACACAGGAAGATGGCGGTTATTTGACTGCCCTGGGCCATGAAGCTGCAGAACAGGCACAAACAGTATTAAACTTGCTTAATCCTGCTTAAAAATTCAGGCTAAAAAAAAGGCTTAACGATTAAATCGCCAAGCCTTTTTTAACAACTTAAATTAGCTGTCAAGCTTCCAGTACAACGGTCGCTCTTAGCTTCTTCATGGCATTTTGCTCTAACTGCCTGATTCTCTCTGCCGACACATTGTAGCGCTCGGCAAGCTCATGTAATGTGGCTTTTTTGTCTGCCAGCCAGCGGCTTGACAGAATATCCAGGCTTCGCTCATCCAATCCCGCCATCGCCTCTGCCAATAAATCTTGGCCATGCCCTTCCCAGTCGGCATTTTCAAGCAAAACAGAAGGATCGGTGCCATGCTGCTGAAGATAGTTTGCAGGGTAGGCGTAACCGTCTTCAGAAGATTCGTCAACAGGCACATCAAATGACATATCCTGACTACCCAAACGTTTTTCCATTTCATAAACATCGCTAAGATCAACATTAAGATCTTCCGCAATAGCCATTGCTTCGTTGTTGGATAACCAACCAATATCTTTTTTGGATTTACGTAGATTGAAAAACAATTTTCGCTGGGCTTTAGTTGTAGCAACCTTGACGATGCCCCAATTTTTAATCACATACTCATGAATTTCAGCTTTAATCCAATGTACCGCAAAAGAGACCAGACGCACACCGACATCAGGATCAAAACGCTTAACAGCCTTCATCAAGCCAATATTACCTTCCTGAATAATATCAGGCATTGACAGACCATAACCGCTATATCCTCTGGCAACATGAACAACAAAGCGTAAATTGGTCATAACCAATTCACGTGCCGCCTCTAAATCGCCGTCATCTCTAAATCTTAGCGTCAACTCACGCTCCTGCTCAGAGGTTAATCTGGGCATTTGCCGAACCAGATTTAAATAGGCGTCAAATGTTCCAACTGATAAATTAACAGGTAAAGTCAATGCATTACTCATGGTATCTCCTGGGAAAAAACTCTACCCGAATTCTAGCACTCTCTGAATCAGAGTGCCAATAATTTTTACAGCACATTTTTTACTCCGACTTGGTATGCTGAAGCTGATACATCAGTACTGCCCATGAGCCCAATACTCCCAGTGCCGAAGAAATACCTATCAATGCCAATGTTTGTGTGAAATCCAAAAACAACAAATGGAAGCTATCCCCATAAAGTCCTGACAGCTTTTCAACCGACTGCCTTAATACAAGCATCAGCGTAGTCACAACAAACCATGCCGATACCCCTGAAATAAAACCAATCCAAAAACCTGTGTATAAAAACGGCCTTCGGATAAACCCGTTTGTCGCGCCGACCAATTTCGCAATCACTACCTCATCACGGCGAGTATGCAACTCCAGCCGTATGGTATTGCCAATAATAAACAACACAGCGCCACCCAACATCAGATTCAGCAATGTAGCAAATAGTCGCGCTACCGACATAATAGATTGCAGGCGCTCAATCCACTGCAAATCCATCTGGGCAAAATCGACTTCAGGCGATTGTTCAAAGCTTTTCAGTAAATCCTCAAGCCCTTGCTTATCTTCCAGACTATTCTTTGGTAGCACCTGAATGACAATAGGTAACGGATTTTCTTCCAATGCATTAATAGCAGTACCAAAGCCACTATAAGTCTGAAATTCAGTCAACGCCTGTTTTCTGGAGATTATTTTAACGTCCTGAACATTCTCGTTCTGCCGAATGCTATCTGCCAACTTATTGGCATGCGCATCAGAAACATCATCCCTGAGAAACAAAGAGAGTTGATTGCTGGTTTCCAGATTACCCGTTAATTGCTGAAGATTGACTACCAAAATATAAAAACCGCTCGCCAGTGAAATGGCAATAGCAAGGACCGCTATAGTCATTATCGACGTAAAAGGTGAAGCGACCAGACGACCCAGACTGGAAAACAAGGCATGTGCATGAAGATCCCGATAAGCCTTTATTTTATCGACAAAATTACCCCCTGCCGTCTTGGTTTGCCGAACATCAGTCCTGACCGACCTAACCGGAATATCTTTCCTGATACGATTTTTATGATCTCGTTTCATAAGTTAACTCGACACCAATTGACCATGATCTATCTTTAAGACACGGTAATTTAGTTGTGTAATTAAAGAAATATCATGTGAAGCAATCAACACGGTAACACCGACCTGTTGAAACTGGGCAAACAAAAACATGATTTCTGCCGACAAATCCGGATCCAGATTGCCGGTTGGCTCATCGGCAATAATAATTGGCGGCTTGTTAACTACAGCCCTGGCAATACCTACCCGCTGCTGCTCACCACCTGACAAAGCCAGGGGATATTTTTTTTCTTTGCCCGTCAAACTGACCTTATCCAAAGCCGCCCTTACCCTACGAACGACTTCATGGTGCCCAAATCCGGCTATCACCAACGGTAAGGCCACGTTATCAAAAACCGTTCTATCATGAAGTAGCTTATAATCCTGATAAATAAAGCCCATTTTTCTTCTTATATAAGGCAACTGATTTTCTTTTACCTGACCAAGATCTTGTCCATCCAATAATATCTGCCCTCGACTGCAGCGCTCCATGGTAGCAATTAATCGCAACAAAGTACTTTTCCCGGCTCCTGAATGACCGGTAAGAAAAGCTATTTCGCCACGCTTTAAATGGAAACTGACATTACGCAATACGTCACCGGTATCAGGGTAACGTTTACTGACACTGACAAACTTTATCATGACTTTTTAGTCTTTTGTAAACAAGGCGTCAACAAACAACTCCGCATCAAAATCCTGTAAATCATCAATACCTTCCCCTATACCTATAAAACGAATCGGAATGCCGGTATGTTTGGCTAATGCAAAAATAACACCACCTTTGGCCGTACCATCGAGCTTGGTTAACACCATCCCTGTTAAAGCCACTGTTTCATTAAACAGTTTTGCCTGAGACAAAGCATTTTGTCCGGTTCCGGCATCCAATACCAGTAACACTTCATGAGGCGCTTCCTGATCCAGCTTGCTCATAATTCTTTTTACTTTTTTCAACTCATCCATTAAATGAGCTTTTGTGTGTAACCGACCAGCGGTATCTGCGATCAAAACATCGATACCTTTAGCTTTTGCAGATTGCAGGGCATCATAAATAACCGATGCCGAATCTGCGCCGGTATGCTGGGCTACCACCTGAATATTATTACGCTCACCCCAAACTTGCAACTGTTCAACCGCCGCCGCCCTAAAAGTATCCCCGGCGGCCAACATAACACTATGACCTTGAGCCTGAAGACGTTTGGCTAATTTACCGATAGTCGTCGTTTTACCGGCACCATTAACACCCACCACCAGAATAACAAACGGCGTGTCTTGTGCAGGTATTTGCAGAGGCAGACTGCAGGGCTTTATGATACCCAGCAATTCCTGTTTTAAAGCTGCCGACAAGGCAACTCCATCCTGCAACTGGTGGCGCTCAACACTTTGCGTCAAGTGTCTGATTATATCGGATGTCGCATCAAAGCCAACATCAGCCATCAGCAAACCGGCTTCAATTTCTTCCAGCAAATCATCGTTAATTTCTTTCTGGCCGATAGGCAAGCTGGCCAGCATTCCGCTAAGACCTGAGCGCGTTCGCTTTAACTGTGAGGTAAGACGTAAATATAAAGACTCAGGTGCCGGCTCTACATAAACAGCTTCCTCAAAAACTTCTACAGGTACGGCAACGGCATCAGTTTTAACGAATTTTTGTCGACGTTGTGTTTTTTTAGTAACGGGAATTTGTGTTTCAACCCACCCATATCGACTATAAAAACTGATGGCAATCAAAGGCAGCATCAATAATATTCCAACGGCATGATGCGCCAAAACTGCCCAAACAGGCATACCCAGCTTAAGACCTATAATTGCCAAACCAAGCTGCATAAACAACAAGGCACCCAGCCATAAACCAGCTGCTCTTACCTGTTTTAACGAGTTTGTTAACGTTGCACTGAACATCAGTAAACTTAACAACAAAAAGCACAACAATGCGCCCACTCTATGCAACCAGTTGGCCGCTACCTGTGCATCGAAGGAAATTACGCCGGTATAACCGGTAAACAAACCGTTAAATAAATCCAGTGCATTAAAATAATCGGCTTCAGGCCACCATTGCCCACTGCATTGAGGGAAGCCACTACAGGCCAACGCCGCATGATTGGCACTAACCCAGGCACCCAGAATAATCTCCAATACCAAAATAACCATGGCAAAACGGGTAAAACCCACAAGCCCTCTACGCACCTGCCCTTTTACGTTGACCTGACCGGCTATTAACGGATTAACCCGTAAATACAGCCAAAAAAGCAGCCAAACAGTTAGCATACCCAGTAAGACATTAGTGACTATTACCACAGGCATATCGACTATTGCTTTAGCCCAAAAACCTAAAGCCGCTGATAATCCGGCTAAAACCAGCAATATTAATGAGGATGTTACTGCGGCAAACCTGCAATGATGTTGCTGCCATGAAAACACCCCCAGCAACAAGACCACTAAACCTGCTGTCGCCGTCAAATAAACCGGGATACTTCTTAAAATATCAACAAGGTTTTGATTAAATAACGCAGGATCAGCAGCAGACAGTCGAAACCATGAACCTGAAACAATCATAATTAACGTTAAAAAAACGCCAAATAAAGTTAACTTTCTAAACATTTTATTTACCACTATCCAATTTGTGAGATTCTAAGTAGATGCATGAGATCATCTTTTACTTTATAGGTATTAAAACCCGGTTCATATTGCATCATTAAATTTCCCAAAGGATCTATCAACAACAACATCCCGTCAGGTAGGGTACCTTTTCTGATATCGATAATTTTCCTGGCTAATTCCGCATTGGGTTTTACCCTGATCAGATCTGAATTAAGTGCAAATTCCCGATCTTCACTACCAATTAATTTTTCCGTTAGCGCTGAGTTTATTTTATTTTCTTCACGAAGCAAGCTCAAAAAAAGCGCATTATCTTCCTTGTTTTCTGTACGCCGCAGCCGCCATAAAAGCGTATCTTTTAGCCACCATTCATTTGCAATTTCCGCAGCAGGCTCTTTAAAAAGCATCACCACCCGACGTGTGCGTGGCAATTCCTTATTTAACATCAGTCTTAATTGCTTGGTTTTAAGCAGTGCATCAAGGCAAATTTCATTACAACCGGTATTTGGAATGACATTAACGATTAACCAATGTCCGGCAAGCTCACCCAGACTTTCAGTTGAAAAGGTATCAAAACCGGTAAAATCAGCTCGCTCAGTTGATATTGAAGGCATGATCAATTGCCCGATATTGGTTTTTCCTTTTACCAACTCAGGATTTTCTTTCAGACCCCAGGCTATTAAAAAAGGAATAATGGTCATTCCAAAAATAACCAGAATTAATAATCGATTTTTTTTCTGTTGCTTAGTCATCATTTCTTTTAAAACTGTAGCCAATAAATAGTATTGTGAGCGTAAATGCCAGTGCAAACCATTGAACAGCATAGGCCGTATGTTGCTCTGGCAACATAATTGTTGTTGTTTGCCATTCCCTACCAAAGCCTTCGGGAAGATCCTTATCCAGCTCTATCTGGAACGGGAATAAAGGATATTCCAGTTTCTTTGCCAAAATTTGACTATCGACCACCTGAAGAACGGAAGGCCAACCTTCTGTTGGTATTTCAGCCCCGGCTAATTTTATGCCAACAGCAGGAAACTGATTTATCCGTCCGCTTATCTGTGCTTGCTGACTCTTAAGCTGTATATCAGGCAAAACCGATCTAATCTTATTTAACGGAACCCAGCCCCTGTTAACCAGGACAGCGGTTGCCTCCCCTTCCAGAACAAACGGCGTCAACACAAAATAACCGGCTTTCCCGCCACTAATTTGATTATCGATCAAAAACTGATGCGCCTGATCATAATGCCCGGCTACTTGTACTTTTTTATACCTGAGCACGCCTACATCAATATCAACAGCAGATGATAACTGCATGACTTCAACAGAAGCCCGTCCTTGTTCTTGCTGCTCAAGAAATATCTTTTTCTCTTCTGACCGCCCTAGTTGCCACATCCCCAACGCCATCAATAACGGCAATAAACAACAATAAGCCAGCGTAGTGCCTTTTTTAAAGGTGAGTGAATAGCGTCCAATTTTAAAAATCATGCTTTTTTTCTTTAACCTATTGGCACAGACACATTAATAAACGAGAATAGAAAAAACCTTACCATCACATATAAACACTACCATGATTATCAAAAGCGTCGTCATCATTGCCTTTATTCTGATAATTATCAGTCTCGGCTCAGCCCTGTTTCACTTGGTTAGCCATAAAAACCAAGAGTCATCGGAAAAAACAGTCAAAGCACTGACTTTTCGGATTACTCTTTCAATCCTGTTATTTGCTTTTATTTTTATTGCCCTGATAACCGGGGCTTACAAACCTCAGGGACTGGGTATGCAAATGCACATGAAAAAACCGGTTCAGACTGATGCCATTAAATAAACTGATAACACTCCCGACAAAAAAAAAGCGCTGCCTGTTGTTAGGCAGCGCTTTTTTGGATGCTGACCGTAAGTTACAGTAAGTAAACAAACACGAACAAACCTAACCATACGACATCAACAAAATGCCAATACCAGGCAGCCGCTTCAAAAGCGAAGTGATTTTCTTTGGTAAAATGACCTTTCCAGCTACGAAACAGCACCACACTTAAAATAATGGCACCCACGCAGACATGAAAGCCATGAAAACCTGTCAACATAAAAAATGTAGAGCCGTAAACACCTGAGCCTAAAGTCAAGCCCATTTCACTATAAGCCTCATGATACTCAATCGCCTGTAGGGTAACGAACAAGAAACCCAAAGCAACAGTAATTATCAAGCCCTTGATTAATTGGCTGCGCCCCTCTTCCGGTGTCCTGACAACACCTGGTTTTGGTGGCAATAAGCCATGATGTGCCCACGTGCAACTAACACCGCTGGTCAATAGAATCAAGGTATTCAAAAATGGCAAACCCCAAGCACCCATGGGTTCGAAATCACCGCCAACCTTACCTGGACCATTCGTTGGCCATATCGCCTCAAAAGAAGGCCATAACAGCTCCTTAGTTGCGCCCTCACCCAACCAGGGCACAGATAAATTACGGGTATACCACAAGGTACCGAAGAATACCCCAAAAAATATTATTTCAGAAAAAATAAACCACAACATACCCATACGGTAAGACACGCCTACCTGTTTGCTGTACATGCCGGTCTCACTTTCATGCGCTTGCAAGGCAAACCAACCCACCAACATGGCAACAAAGACCAGTAAACCAGCGACCATCATGCCGGGGCCTATTGAAGAACCATTTAAATAGTTTGCAAATCCAGCCAGCATAATCATCAAACCAATCGTACCAATGATTGGCCAGGTCGCTTTATGAGGAATGTAATAAGCGGTATTTGTAGACATAAACTTCACCTTTTATTTTTTTACTGATTTTTCAGTATTGTCGAAATATGTGTATGACAGTGTAATGGTATTGTATTCTTTAGGTAATTTTGGATTAATGGTAAAGCGCATCGGCAAAGTTTTGGTTTCTTGCGGCTTAAAGATTTGCTCATCAAAACAAAAACACATGATTTTTTCAAAGTAGCTACTGATAACAGCCGGTGAAAAACTCGGAATAGCTCTTGCCAATAAATCTTTGTTGGTTTTATTGGTCGCATAAAAATTGACCGTATTATATTCACCCGGATGGACTTTTATCTGTTTTTTTTCTGCGCGAAATTCCATAGGCGTTGACTCATTGAGCATGGTAATAAACTCTACGGTAATTTCTCTACTCAAATCAACTTCATAAGCAACCTCAGGGACTTTTTTAATATCATCAGGTCTATCCCGCTCTATCCATTTCCATTCACACAACACATCGTAAATGGGTACCAGCGCATAACCAAAACCAAACATGGCCACCGCAATTACCAGCAAGGTTTTCGCTAATTTGGCGTTTTTCTTGCCGACACTCTCACTCATTGAGAAACGGCTTGCATCACCGCAAAAATATAAAGAATAAAGGCAATAGCCACCAAAATGACTGCCGTTAAAATATTTTTATTTTTTATTGTCATATATTAATCGAGACATTGCCAACGTTGAGTCTGGCAATGTCTCTTTTATGCCTTAATGTGAGTCCAAAACGTGTTCAGTCGGCACAATCGCAGGCGGTGTCGTCCAGGTATGATAAGGAACCGGAGATGGCAGGGTCCATTCCAAGCCATGCTTGGCCGCATCTTCCCAAACCTCGTCAGTTACTTTTTCGCCAGTACCGCCTCTGACAGTATCAATAACGATATACAAGAACAGCAATTGACTGGCACCAAAAATAAAACCGCCAATACTTGAAATCATGTTCCAATCAGCAAATTGCACCGCATAATCAGGAATTCTGCGTGGCATACCTGCCAAACCTAAAAAGTGTTGCGGAAAAAACAATATGTTTACTGAAATAGCCGACAACCAAAAATGCAGTTGCCCGATTTTTTCGTTATACATATGGCCGGTCCACTTGGGTAACCAGAAATATCCGGCAGCCATTAACATAAAAATAGAGGCTGGCACCAAGGTGTAATGAAAATGCGCGACAATAAAGTAAGTATCATGGTATTGGAAATCTGACGGCGCAATGGACATCATTAAACCGGTAAAGCCCCCCATGGTAAACAACACTACAAAAGCAATCGAGAACAACATGGGCGTTTCAAAAGTCATTGCTCCATCCCACATCGTCGCTGTCCAGTTAAATACTTTAACACCGGTGGGTATGGCAATAATCATGGTGGCATACATAAAATACAACTCACCCGCCAAAGGCATACCGGCGGTGAACATATGATGCGCCCAAACAATAAAGGCCAGAAAAGCAATCGCACCAGTCGCCCAAACCATTGACGCGTAACCAAATAAAGGTTTACGGGCAAATATAGGGATAATGGTAGAAGCAACACCAAAAGTTGGCAAAATCATGATATACACTTCCGGATGCCCGAAGAACCAGAAAATATGTTCATAAAGTACCGGATCACCACCGCCCGCCGCATTAAAAAAGCTGGTATGGAAAAATTTGTCGGTTAACAGCATGGTTACTGCACCTGCAAATACCGGCATAACAGCAATCAACAAGAAACCGGTAATTAACCAGGTCCAGACAAACAACGGCATATCCATCATTCGCATGGAAGGTGCACGCATATTGGTAATCGTGGCAATAATGTTAATGGCACCCATGATGGAAGAAATACCCAGCAAATGCACCGAGAACACGGCAAATGGTAAGGCTTTACCAACAGTAATCGGTTGCAATACCAACGGTGGATATAAAGTCCAACCACCATTAGGCGCACCACCTTCCATAAACAAGGTGCTGGCCAGCAATAATACACCGGCAACCAACAGCCAAAAGCTCATGTTATTCATGCGCGGCAAAGCCATATCGGCGGCACCAATCATTAACGGAATTTGCCAATTGGCCAACCCTACAAAGGCCGGCATAACAGCACCAAACACCATAACCAGAGCATGCATGGTGGTCATTGAGTTAAAAAAAGCCGGATCAACAAACTGCAAGCCTGGTTCAAACAATTCAGCCCGAATAACCATTGCCATGGCACCGCCAACAAAAAACATTGCCAGCGCAAACACCAGATACATAGTACCGATGTCTTTATGGTTAGTGGTAACAATCCATCTTAAAATGCCTTTGGCAGGACCGTGATCGTGATGATCATCGGCATGATGATCGTGTTCATCTACGACAGCAGACATACTTTATACCTCGAAAATAGTTAAAAAAGAGTCAGTAAATAAGTGCGTCAACCGCTTATTCATCATCATCGTCATCAGGAAGCGCCGTTTGCTTTGGCTGTAATGTATCACCGACGCTATTACCCAAATTGTTACGGACATAAGTCATCACCTCTGCAAATTCCTTGCCATTCAACTTGGAAAAGGACGGCATTTTGGCGGTACCTGCACGCAAGAAGCCATCTAAAGACTCCCATTTTCCTGTCGCTATGACACTGCCTGTTAAAGCAGGAATTAAACCGGGAACACCAGCACCGTTAATCTGATGACAGCCGACACAATTTTTTAAATATACCGATTGACCATGAGCCATTAACTGCTCACGACTTTGGTCACTCAAATCCGGTTTTTGTTTTTGTTGATCCAGGGTTTTCTTTACCCAGGCATCATAGTCAGGTTGCTCCATGGCAATTACTACGATAGGCATAAAGCCATGATCTCTTCCGCACAACTCAGTACATTGACCGCGATAAGTTCCGGCCTTATCGACAGATGCCCATGCTTCGTTAATAAAGCCCGGATTGGCATCTTTTTTCCAGCCTAAAGCAGGTACCCACCAGGAATGGATAACATCACCTGATGTCAACACGAAACGTACTTTCTTGTTGACCGGAATCACTAAAGGTTTATCAACATTTAACAAATAATGGGGTACGGAACGAGGATCAGCACCAACCGTTCGATGCGTTATTTCACTCGCTTCATCCAAATGACTTTCAAAATGAATATCATTATCCAGATATTTGTAATCCCAATACCATTGTCGGCCGGTTACTTGAATCGTCATATCCGACTTTGCAACATTATCCAATTCCAACATGGTTTTTGTTGCAGGTATGGCCATACCAATCAAAATCAGGGTTGGAACAATTGTCCAGATGATTTCAACAGTGGTATTTTCATGAAATTGTGCCGCTTTATGTCCTTTCGATTTACGGTGATGGTAAATCGAGTAGAACATGGTACCAAATACACCGATACCTACGATTACACAGATCCATAGAATCAGCATATGCAGGTCATAAATGTCATTACTGACCTTTGTAACCCCTTTCGTTAAATTGAGCGTATAGTCCGCCTGCGCTGCTCCTAGCCCTAAAGCCATTAAGATCAGACCTGCGAATAGTTGCTTTGCTTTGTTCACGGAGCAGCCTCTTCGATAGTAGTTATAAACTCTTGTAAGTGTTATATCGTTTCGCAACTTCAAGTCAACAAATCAGTTTGACTCGATCCATTTGCGTAATAATTATTACAAAAAACCCTAGAAAGTCTAACCTATGAAGTCTATCTATACCAGCGGTCCTTTTTATGCCTTTAAATTGATACAAAAAAAAAGCTTATGAAACAATACAGTATTAAGATTTTTTGTTAGCACAAAATTATTGTCATCTACTAAAACCATCCGTCTAAAAGATACTCAAACCCTCAATAAGCAGTTAACTTTCTTTTTTAACCATGCTCAATCTTATCCAAATAAAATGCTGTCTTCATTATTTGCCAAACCGATACATATCCTCAATATCCACACAATTAAATCCCTCCTTTTTTATAAACTCTGTGTCACGTGTACACCAACTTTGTAAAAAAGCAAGACATGCCCGTAAAGTCAATGTCAGTGCAACTTGCTTAAAAAAGACGGATCAATTCGACAGCCACCAATTTCAGGATGATCCAGCACCTCTTGCTCAAAATCCCTATAGGTTGGCGATTGAAAAGCAATGCGGGTTATTTTTCCGGCAGAGAATTCAAACTCCATCGCGCCACCTTTAGCGCGCGGACTCCCGTCTTTGGTCGTAAATAACAGCACGCCAATATTGGCAGTCGACTTACCCAACTGATCAGAAAGAATGCGGGCACAACTCAACTCGTTAATAGCCAACCCGGAAAAAGCCTGTGTCAGCTGACGTGCGCTAACAATAACACCTTCACCCGGAATAACGATCGGTGCAGGTATAACCGGTGCGGGTATTGGTGAAGTGGCTGCCGGAGGAACTGCTGTGGTTGCTTCTGATGGAGAAAGCACGGAATCTATCGATGGCGGAGCCAATAATTTTTCCAAACCAAAATCACCCAAATGATTTTGCAACAGCACAGTACCACCACCACTCTTGTCAGTCGCTAATAACGGAAATATCTGCTGTTCCATTTCAGTCTTGTTGGGATTTTTTAGTACTGCAATAAGCTGTCTTTCAATCGATTTAAGGGGTAAAAAAAACTGTTCTTTTTTCTGGCTAAGCTCCTCAATCTGTTTCCAGTCGGTGGGTAAATTAACCGGTAAGCCCATAGCTTTCATCACCGTATAATCATCGACAGTCAGGCACGAGCCAAAATCTTTGCTACGATAGCTTTCCATAACCTTAAGGGAAGTTTGGTCACTCACTATCTTTTTCAGCGAAATATTATAATTTTTCCAATCACCATTATTGGTTAAATAATAATAAATAAATGCATTGCGATCAAACTTGTTAAAGCCTAAGTCTTTCATTACCAGTTTTATTTTACGACAGTTATCCTCCATTTCCTGGTAGCTATTCCAATTTGGTTTTAAATTGGGTTTTGCCGGATGTTTGGATTGCTCAATCAGTTGCAACAACTTAATTTCACCCGTGCCCGATTTAATTGGCGAATAACCGATTTCTTCCAGTGACAGATCCCGCGCATCAGGAACACCATCTGCCGCAGTTTTTAACAGTAAGGAAGGAATAATTTCCGGATAAATCTTCAACTCGCCTAAAGGCTCTGCATCCGAACCGAAAAGATTAACACCCCCTTCTGCTACGGCATATACCTTAAATATATTTTCGTTAAGAGCGCCTGTTTTTCCCGAAAAATCAACAATGCGTGGCAATGAATGTGATTCCGAACTGTGCTTAACAGAAGCGGGAACCGTCGTCGCTAACGGTGGATTAATTTTTGCCCATTGGCCGGCAAATTGCCCGACAACCGCAACGCCCATACCCACGCCTGTCAATGCAAGTAAACTGCTGGCATTTGTCACATCGCTCACTAAACCCGAGACATTAACATCACTATTGGCACTGGAGTAAAAGCTATAATCAATCAGCGTTTCTTTGCCTAAATCAAGGCGCATCCAGGGCGTCAGCGTTATTTTTTTGGCATCAAACTTAAAATTACACTTTCCTGATGTCGCCTCATATAAAAAAGCAGCGGCTTCATTATTAAATTTAAGACCCTCATTACGTACCGTAAAAATAAGCGTGGAAGACAAGTCACCCTTCTCATATGAGGGTGTTATATTATTACAGCCTTTTTTTAAGACATTGTCGCCTTTAAAATCAAACTCCGAAATCAGCCGCACATAATAATCATCGCCATCAATCACCTGAAAGCCGGGCAAAGGTTGGAATTGATGTGCCCGGGTTGTTTGTACAGACTGGGGATCTGTCACCTGAGCCGATGGATAATCAATGGCAATTTGTCGGGTAGGCGCACACCCCATCAACATTACACTGGCAACCAAACTGAATTTCAAAGATGAAATATAACGAATCGACATACTTTAAACCTTATGCCGTTTCTTATACGGCGAATCAAACCAAAAAAACAAAAATGATAGGGCTTACCCTGCGCTTTTGTCATGCTTTATTTTTTTTGGGCATTTTTTTGACAGATAACCACCCTGTAAATACAGCCACAATAAATTCTCCAATATAGCCATAAGTGACCAGACCGGCTATCTTCTTTACTGTGATAACCTGTAACAAGCCCCATAAGAAAGGACATGCCTACTATCTGTTTAAACAATCAGCCAACACAACAGCAGTAAGACACCTTCGATGCCAAACAAACTATTCCTATATTTTTCTCACATTTTAAATGCATACCATGTAAAATTAAAAACATGTATTTTGCAATATAAAAGGATATTGACGTGTTTAGAGGAACAACCATACTTTCTGTTCGCAGGAACGGCAAAGTTGTCATTGGCGGAGATGGTCAGGTCACTTTGGGTAATACCGTCATGAAAGGCAACGCACGAAAAGTTCGGCGCTTGTATCATGATAAAGTTATTGCCGGTTTTGCCGGAGCAACGGCGGATGCCTTCACGCTATTTGAACACTTTGAAGGCAAACTAGAAAAACATCGCGGCAACCTGACGCGCGCCGCGGTTGAAATGGCCAAAGATTGGCGCACCGATCGGGCACTTCGCAAACTGGAAGCTTTGCTAACCATTGCCGACGCCAAAACATCATTAATTATCTCCGGTACCGGCGATGTTATCGAACCCGAATTTGATTTGATGGCGATAGGTTCGGGCGGTGCTTTTGCTCAGGCCGCTGCACGCGCATTACTGGAAAATACCAATTTAAGTGCACGCGAAATTGTCGAAAGGTCCTTAAATATAGCGGCAGATATATGTATTTATACCAACCACAATCTACGCATAGAAGAACTAGACGCAGAACCCAACGAGTAGACGCATGACACAGATGACACCCAAAGAAATTGTAAGTGAACTGGACAAACACATTGTCGGCCAGGCCAGCGCCAAACGTTCTGTCGCTATTGCGTTAAGAAACCGCTGGCGGCGTCAACAGGTTGATCCTGCCTTACGCGATGAAATTACGCCTAAAAACATTTTAATGATTGGACCAACCGGTGTTGGTAAAACAGAAATTGCCCGCCGTCTGGCACGCCTGGCAAATGCTCCTTTTATTAAAATAGAAGCAACCAAGTTTACCGAAGTTGGTTACGTCGGCAGAGATGTTGAATCCATTATCCGCGACCTCGTTGATACTGCCGTCAGCATGACCCGCATGGCAGAAATGGATAAGGTTAAAACTAAAGCCTTCGATGCTGCTGAAGATAAAATTCTGGATCTTCTTCTGCCCAGAGCCGATGCCGGCATGCTGTCTGATTCAGAAGAATCTACCCGCCAAAAAATGCGCAAGAAATTGCGTGAAGGTGATCTTGACAGCAAAGAAATAGAAATTGATGTCACTGTCGCGCCAATGGGCGTAGAAATTATGGCACCTCCCGGCATGGAAGAGATGACCAGCCAATTACAAGGCATGTTCCAAAACATGGGTTCCGGCAAAACCAGATCCCGTAAAATGCCCATTAAAAAAGCCTTGCAGTCTTTACAGGAAGAAGAAGCCGCCAAACTGGTTAATGAAGATGACATCAGACTGCGTGCAGTAGAAGCAGTAGAGCAAAACGGCATAGTTTTTCTGGATGAAATAGACAAAATCTGCAAACGCTCGGAATTGGGCGGTGGCGGTGGTGAAGTTTCGCGTGAAGGTGTCCAGCGTGATTTATTACCTTTGGTTGAAGGTAGTACTGTCACCACAAAATATGGCGCCATTAAAACGGATCATATTTTATTTATCGCTTCAGGCGCGTTTCATATAGCCAAACCCTCGGATTTAATTCCCGAACTGCAAGGTCGCTTTCCTATCCGTGTTGAGCTAAGTGCTTTGTCTGCCGAAGATTTTGTACGCATTCTTACCGAGCCTAATGCCTCTTTAACCGAACAGTATGGCGCTTTGCTGGCTACCGAAGGCGTATCTTTAACATTTGCTGCCGATGGCATTCAGCGCATTGCTGAATTGGGCTGGCAAGTCAATGAAGCGACTGAAAATATTGGTGCAAGGCGGCTGCACACCATGCTTGAGCGGCTACTGGAAGAAATCTCTTACAATGCCCCTGATTTGATAGAAAAGACCATTGTTATTGACGCGGCTTATGTTGATCAACATTTAACCGAGTTTGCCGAAGACGAAGATTTGAGTCGTTATATTTTGTAGAAAATATCGGTGTACGTTATCTTTAAGCTGACCTACTAATTAAAGACAAGGTATTTAGCCATAGTGAATTCGATTAAGATTACATTGATTGCCAGTGATCAAATATTTTCGATCATTCCATTACTGCAAACCCTTAATCGTACGATTGCTGAGTCCGTGTTACAAAACCGGCTCAGTGAAATGGTAGAACAAGGTTATCAATGTGTGGGCATCTATTCTGATAAAAAGTTAATTGGCATCTGCGGATTATGGATACTGACCAAATATTACGTCGGCAAACATATAGAACCTGACAACGTGGTAATATTGGAAGAATATCGCGGCAATGGCTTGGGTAAACAACTAATGGCCTGGATATATAACTATGCAAAAGCTCAAGATTGCATAGCAAGTGAGCTAAATTGCTATTTAACCAATGAAAAAGGGCAGCAATTTTGGGAAAAAGAAGGTTATAAAAAAATTGGCTACCATTATCAAAAAGCCATTAAATTCACTTAACTACAAATTGAAAAATGCGCTTAACTGTAAAATCCAGCAATACCTGGCCTACTGAAATAAAACTGCATCAGGTTTCCAATATTCTTGAAGTCAGCTTTGATGACGGCAATGTGTATCAACTGCCGTGTGAATATCTGCGTGTTTACACACCTTCTGCAGAAGCTATAGGGCATGCACCAGGACAGGAAGTTCTTCAGGTCGGTAAAGAAGATGTCACGATTAAAGAGATTAAACCTATTGGCAATTATGCTATTTCTCCACTATTTAGCGATGGCCACAACAGCGGCATTTACACCTGGGATTTACTGCATAAATTAGGCGCTGAATATCCAGCATTATGGGCCAATTATCTCAATAAGCTGAAAGCTGCCGGGCATAAGCATAAAACCACACTTAAAAACTAAACACGACAATGACAAACGATAACACTACCCATTTCGGCTTTAAACAAGTTGCCACCGACCAAAAAGTCAATCTCGTACGCGGCGTATTTGATTCGGTTGCAGGACAATACGACATCATGAATGACTTGATGTCGCTGGGTATTCACCGTATCTGGAAGCGTGTTGCCGTACAATTAAGCAATGTCCGCAAAGGCGAGCAAGTACTCGATCTGGCAGGCGGAACGGGTGATTTGACCGTACTGTTCGAGCAACGCGTGGGCAAGGACGGTCAGGTTATTTTAGCTGATATTAATTCCGAAATGCTGCGTACCGGTCGCGATCGATTGATAGACAAAGGGCTGAGCGGCAACGTCCGCTATGCACAAGTTAATGCCGAATGCCTGCCCTTTGAAGATAATACTTTTGATTGTGTTTGTATCGCTTTTGGTCTGCGTAACGTCACCGACAAAGATGCCGCATTGCGCTCCATGTACCGGGTATTAAAACCGGGGGGCCGCGTAATCGTACTGGAATTCTCACATCCTACCGACAAAATCACTGAAAAAGTTTACGATTTTTATTCTTTTAAACTACTACCTAAAATTGGCAAATTTGTTGCCAAGGACGAAGACAGTTATCGCTATCTGGCTGAATCCATTCGCATGCATCCCAAACAGGATGAGCTGAAAAGAATGATGGAAAATGCCGGTCTGGAACGTTGTGAATATTTCAATATGTCGCAAGGTATTGTTGCCGTTCATAGAGGTTATAAAATCTAGCATGACCATCAAACCGTTGTTGATGAGTGTACTTGAAACCGCACTTAACCAGTTTCTTGCGTTGGATCAGAACAGGGCTGTTTTTTTAACGCCCCTGGACGGTAAAATCATTGCGCTGACCATTCAACCGTTTAATGAAACTATTTACCTCTGTCCCAACACTGACTCCATTCAGCTAATTGATTACAGCCCCAATCAGCCCGATACTCAACTGACGGGGTCTGTTTTTGCCTTTGGTTTAATGGGGCTTAGTTCAAAACCGATGCGTTCAATTTTCTCCGGTGAAGTAAAAATTGAAGGCGACATGCAGACCGGTCGAAAATTTCAGGAACTGTTTGCCAAACTGGATATTAATCTGGAACAACAACTGGCCCGTTACACCGGTGACAGCATAGCGCACAACATCAGTCAATTTTTTCGGGCCGGTCAAAACTGGAGCCAAGACTCAATTGAAACCTGCCGACTTAACGTCTCGGAATTTCTTCAGGAAGAAACCCGCGATTTACCGGCAAGGCCTGAAGTCGATATTTTTTATGCGCAAACTGATGAATTACGCACCGATTTTGATCGCTTGCAAAGCCGGATTGAACGACTTGAAAATGCTTTAGCTACAAAACACAAAGCACAAGACTAAAAAGCGTTCTACCTTCACCTATTGGCTTTGTTATACTGTAAAACATATCCAAAATTTACCGGACAGGCATTATGGCGACAATATCTTTTGATACATTAAAATTTGTTGAAAAACTCAAAGCAGGCGGCATCCCTGACGATCAGGCCAGAGCGATATCTGAGGCATTCCGTGATGCTTCCGGCGAGGCCGACCTGGTTTCAAAAAAAGATTTGCAAATCGAACTTGCCCCCATTAGAGCAGATATCAATCTAATAAAATGGATGTTGGGTATTCTATTGGGCGGCGTAATGACGTTAATTCTTAAAGCTTTTTTTCCACTATAATTTTGTAAATACGTGATCCGACCTAAATTAGTATTACGCCTGATCCATATCAATTGGGTTCTCGTCGTTCATGGCCTGGACGAAATCGTTTTAAAAACCCATTTATTCCGCCCTATTCGTTATCTGGCTTTTATCACTCCCAGCTATTGGCTTAAACCCAAAGCAGACACGCGTGGCGTCAGAATCAGACGCGCCCTGGAAGATCTCGGGCCTATTTATGTCAAATTTGGCCAGGCTTTATCTACACGTAAAGATCTGCTGCCTGATGACATTTCAGATGAACTGGTAAAACTGCAAGACCGGGTTCCACCCTTTGCCAATGAGATTGCCCGCAGTATTATTGAAACAGAACTGGGCATGTCAATTACCGAGGCTTTTGCCGAATTTGACCCAACGCCATTGGCCTCAGCGTCAGTCGCACAGGTTCATACTGCTGTATTACATACTGGTGAAAATGTCATTGTTAAAGTGTTGCGCCCGGATATTGAAGATCGTATTCGTTCCGATATAGGCTTGCTTTACGAGTTGGCACGTTTTGCGGAACGGTTTTGGTCTGATGCCAGAAGATTGCGGGCAATCGATGTCGTTGCTGAATTTGAAAGATCCACACTGGATGAACTGGATCTGGTCAGGGAAGCTGCCAATGCTGCCAAATTGCGCCGTAATTTTGAAAATTCGGAATTGATCTATATACCCGAAGTCCACTGGTCCCTGACGCGAAAAAAAGTCATGGTCATGGAAAGAATTTACGGCATACCCGTCGGCGAAATAGAACAACTGAAAGCCGCTGGCGCAGACTTTAAAGCATTGGCTGAACGCGGTGTAGAAATATTTTTTACCCAGGTATTCAGAGATAACTTTTTTCATGCCGATATGCACCCCGGCAATATTTTTGTCGATGTTCCCGACAAATACATAGCGGTTGACTTTGGTATTGTTGGCTCCTTGTCTTTATCTGATCAACGTTATCTGGCAGAAAATTTTCTGGCTTTTTTTAACCGTGATTATCGAAAAGTTGCAGAAATGCACGTTGAATCGGGCTGGGTCCCCAGCACAACCCGCATTGAAGAATTTGAATCTGCGATTCGTAGCGTTTGCGAACCCATCTTTGAAAAGCCGTTAAAAGATATTTCTTTTGGCCAATTATTATTGCGTTTATTCCAGACCGCACGACGTTTTGATATGCATGTTCAACCACAACTGGTGTTACTGCAAAAAACGTTGCTTAATATTGAAGGCTTGGGCAGGCAGCTTTATCCTGAACTGGACTTATGGCAAACCGCCAAACCTTTTCTTGAAAAGTGGTTCCATGAGCGCTTGAGCCCAAAAGCCAAAATAAACAAAATAATTAAACAGTTCCCTGCCTTTGCCGAGCAATTTCCGGAAATTCCTTCTTTGCTTTACAAAGCATTGGACAATGCCGCCAACTCACAGCAACACGCAGAAGTGCAGCAACGAGAACTGACTTTATTACGCCAGCAAATGGATAATAATCATAAGACTACCGTATGGGCCATGATTATTAGCGCCATAATTATTAGCGCCGCCGTATTATTTCAATAAGCGATATTCAAGAATCTGAACTCAATCCCCGGCTAAACTTATTCTCAAGCCCAAGCTGAGCTCGATCCCAAGCTCCAGCTTGGGATCGAGCTTATTTACTCCGCAAAAAACAAGGTTCTCGCTATCGAGTGCAAAAACCCGATAAAAAAACTCGTCGCGATAGCAACATTAAAGCTGATTACACAATCAGCTAGCAAATCAGCCAATAAATATTCATGGCTTACAAATCAGCAGTGTTTATTTGTTAGCTATTCACACACTAAAATTATTGACATTCTAAAGCCCCCACTATAGAATTCGCCCAGCTTGAAAATTGACTTACCGTTATGCTTATCTCTACGACGTTTTTCCTGTATGGCTCGTCCTGTTTATCATAAGTAATTCTTAAATTTCTCAGCGCCACCAATCTTGCAAAAGACTTCAATTACATATTTTATATTAGGATTACACAATGGCCACTGGTACAGTTAAATGGTTTAACGCTGAAAAAGGTTTCGGTTTTATTCAACAAGAAAACGGCGCTGACGTTTTTGTTCATTTCCGTAACATTAACAGCTCAGGCTTTAAATCTCTTGATGAAGGCCAAAAAGTACAGTTTACTGTTACACAAGGCCAAAAAGGCCCGCAAGCAGAAGAAGTAACCATCATCTAATTGCACAATGAACTGTAGCCTTATTATTTTTAGGCTACAGTTTGCGTTACCCTGCCCCGCACTATAAAACCCAAGCAACATTAACTTCTCCTGTTAATTTCCAACCCTGCCTTTTCAGACTACCCTTTAAACTTTAAAAACCTGCTGTACCTCCGCCAGATTAACTACCTTTAAAGCTTTCGCCTCGCTACTCTTATTTTCGCCTGTTTAAAGCCGCATTCGTTAAACCTACCCTCATACAACCATCCGATTTTCTGCCCTGCCTGATAAAGCTTACATATTGTGTCTATTTATGTCTTTTTACACATAAATTTTCTTGTGCTATGCTAACACTAGTTTTAAAGCAGCATGAAGGATGTAGGTTGTTTTAATGAATAAATTCGCCATTAAGAGTTGACCATGACTGAATCGAGCAATATGCAAGCGACCGTACAAGCAATAACGACTGCACTTAAAGATAAACCCGGAGCACTTTTACCTATTTTACATGCCATTCAAGATAGTATCGGCTATGTTCCTGCGGAAAGCGTGCCGGCTATTGCCAAAGCATTAAATCTTTCGCGTGCCGAAGTACATGGTGTCATCAGCTTTTATCATTATTTCCGCGAGAGCAAACCGGGCAACCATACTATTTATCTTTGCCGTGCTGAATCCTGCCAGGCAATGGGCGGAAAAAAATTGGAACAACATATAAAAGATAGCTTGGGTATTGATTTTCATGAAACCACTGCAGATGGTGAATTCTCGTTAGAGCCGGTCTATTGCCTGGGCAACTGCGCCTGCTCGCCAGCCATGCAAATTGGCACCGAAATTTATGGACGGGTGTCGGCAGACAGCTTTGACACGACCATTAATGAAACCAAGGAACTTGCATGAGTATCACCATTTATGTCCCTTGCGATTCCAGCGCAATTTCTCTGGGAGCTGACAGGGTAGCCATTGCTATCGCCAAGGAAGCTGAAAAACGCAACATTACCATTCAATTAATCCGCAACAGTTCACGCGGCCTGTTCTGGCTGGAACCACTGGTTGAAGTAGCCACCGCAGAAGGCCGTCTGGCTTATGGCCCGGTTCAGGTTGGCGATGTAGCCAGCCTGTTTGATGCCAATTTTGTACAGGGCGGCACGCACCCTCTGCTCTTGGGTTTAACCGAAGAACTGGATTACCTGAAAAAACAACAACGCTTAACTTTTGCGCGGTGTGGCATAACCGATCCTGTCAATCTGGATGACTATATTGCTCACGAGGGTTATCGTGGTTTAAGCAATGCCTTAAAAATGTCACAGGCCGATATTGTTAAAACAGTTACTGATTCCGGTTTGCGGGGACGCGGTGGCGCGGCTTTCCCTACAGGCATTAAATGGAATACCGTACTGGGTACGCCATCAGAACAAAAATATATTATCTGTAATGCTGACGAAGGCGATTCCGGTACCTTTTCTGACCGCATGGCGATGGAAGGCGACCCGTTTGTATTAATTGAAGGCATGACTATCGCCGGTATTGCCGTTGGCGCTAATCAAGGTTATATCTACTTGCGGGTAGAATATCCTCATGCCCATAAAGCCCTGAATACCGCTATTGAAAAAGCTTATCAAGCCGGTTACCTGGGCGATAATATTCAAGGTAGTGGTAAAACCTTTAACCTTGAGGTTCGTCTGGGTGCTGGCGCTTATATTTGTGGCGAAGAAACGTCTCTAATGGAAAGCCTGGAAGGCAAACGTGGCCTGGTGCGTTTTAAACCACCACTGCCTGCCATTAGCGGTTTGTTTGGCAAACCCACTGTCGTCAACAATGTTATTTCCCTAGCCTCCGTACCCATAATACTGGATAAGGGCGGTGATTATTACCGTGATTTCGGTATGGGTCGCTCACGCGGTACTTTGCCGCTGCAACTTGCCGGTAATATTAAACACGCAGGCTTGGTTGAACTGGCATTTGGTATGACGCTAAGAGAACTACTCTATGATTTTGGTGGTGGCACAGCATCAGGACGACCCATCAAAGCCGTTCAGGTAGGTGGCCCTTTAGGTGCTTACTTACCCGAATCACAATTTGATACTCCATTAGATTACGAAGCCTTTGCCGCAAACTGGACGGTATTGGGTCATGGCGGCGTTGTCGTTTTTGATGACACGGCCAATATGGCTGAAATGGCGCGTTACAACATGGAATTTTGTGCCATTGAATCCTGCGGTAAATGCACACCCTGCCGCATAGGTTCAACCCGGGGTTATGAAGTTTTAGATGACATTATTGCCGGCCGGGAGCTAAGCAAAAATGTACCTTTATTACGCGATCTTTGTAACACCCTACTAAACGGTTCGCTTTGTGCATTAGGCGGCATGACTCCCTATCCTGTTTTGAGTGCTTTAAATAATTTCCCGGAAGACTTTGGGATAGATGAAAAAGCCGGCGCAGCCTGATAACGACACGAGGAATGATTCATGAGCATTAATAAACAACAAGATTTTGGTACCCCTGCCAGCACGGCAACCCAATTGGTTACCCTGGAAATTGACGGTTTTAAGGTAACGGCACCCGTCGGCACATCCATCATGCGTGCAGCAGCAAGTATCGGCATTGATATTCCTAAATTGTGCGCAACCGACAGCATTGAACCCTTTGGTTCTTGTCGGCTTTGCGTAGTCCAGATTGTCGGTGGCAAAGGCATGCCGGCATCTTGTACCACACCGGTTGCAGAAGGCTTAAAAGTTGTTACCCAAAACAAAAGTCTGGCTGATGTCCGTCGTGGCGTTATGGAATTATACATTTCCGATCATCCACTGGACTGTCTGACCTGTTCTGCCAATGGCGATTGCGAACTGCAAGATATGGCCGGCGCGGTAGGTTTGCGCGAAGTGCGTTACAACCCCATTGAAACCCATCTTGATGCAGTTAAAGATGAAAGTAACCCTTACTTCAGCTTTGACCCCAGCAAATGTATTGTCTGCTCTCGTTGCGTCAGAGCGTGCGAAGAAACCCAGGGTACTTATGCGTTAACCATTGATGGTCGCGGCTTTGATTCCAAAGTATCGCCCAGTCAAAACGAAGCTTTCATGGATTCCGAATGTGTCTCTTGTGGCGCTTGTGTACAAGCCTGCCCAACGGCAACCTTAATGGAAAAATCGGTTATTGACCACGGCCAACCGGAACACGCCATTATCACCACCTGTGCTTATTGTGGTGTCGGCTGTTCGTTCAGGGCAGAAATGAAAGGCGAACAAGTCATTCGCATGGTGCCCAATAAAGATGGCCAGGCCAATCATGGTCACTCCTGTGTTAAGGGACGCTTTGCCTTTGGTTATGCCACGCATAAAGACCGCATGACCAAACCGATGATTCGTGCCAGCATTAAAGATGCCTGGCAAGAAGTCAGCTGGGAAGAAGCCATTAATCATGCCGCCTCAGAATTAAAACGCATTCAGGCAAAGTATGGTAGGGATGCTATTGGCGGCATTACTTCTTCACGCTGTACCAACGAAGAAGTTTATATCATGCAAAAACTTATTCGTGCAGGTTTTGGTAATAACAATGTTGATACTTGTGCGCGGGTTTGCCATTCACCCACCGGTTATGGACTAAAACAAACCTTTGGTGAATCATCCGGTACGCAAGATTTTGACTCCGTGATGAAAGCGGACGTCATTATGGTTATTGGTGCCAATCCCACCGACGGCCATCCGGTGTTTGGTTCGCAAATGAAAAAACGCCTGCGTCAGGGCGCAAAATTGATCGTCATTGATCCGCGTGAAATTGATCTGGTTAGCAACTCACCGCATGTACAAGCCAATCACCATTTAAAACTGCGTCCCGGTACCAATGTTGCCTTGATTAATGCCATCGGCCACGTCATCATCACCGAAAAATTAATGGACGAAGCCTTTGTCAAAGAGCGTTGCGATATTGCCTCCTTTGCAAAATGGGAAACTTTTATCGCCCAGGAGCATAACTCCCCGGAAGCCACAGAATCTGTGACCGGCGTTCCTGCCACTGAACTCAGGGCAGCAGCAAGGCTTTATGCTACCGGCAACAATGGCGCCATTTATTACGGCCTGGGTGTTACTGAACACAGCCAAGGCTCTACCATGGTTATCGGTATTGCCAACATCGCCATGGCAACCGGTAATTTAGGTCGTGACGGCGTTGGTGTTAACCCGCTGCGTGGACAAAACAACGTACAGGGTTCTTGCGATATGGGTTCATTTCCGCATGAATTCCCGGGCTATCGCCATGTGTCTGATCCTGCTACCCACAAACTGTTTGAAGCCGCATGGCAAGCTGAATTAAGCGATGAACCGGGCCTGCGTATCCCCAACATGTTTGATGCCGCCATGGATAAAAACTTTATGGGACTGTACTGCGAAGGCGAAGATATTGCCCAGTCTGATCCTGACATTCAACATGTTCATGCCGCCCTACGTTCTATGGAATGCGTCATTGTGCAGGATATTTTCCTTAATGAAACCGCAAAATTTGCCCATGTCTTCTTGCCCGGTTCATCATTTTTAGAAAAAAGCGGCACTTTTACCAACGCAGAAAGACGTATTTCACCGGTACGTAAAGTCATGACGCCATTGGCAGGCTATCAGGATTGGGAAGTCACCCAACTGCTGTCAAATGCCATGGGTTACCCGATGAACTACAGCCATCCATCAGAAATCATGGATGAAATTGCCAGCCTGACACCGACTTTTGCCGGCGTCAGTTATGACAAAATTGACGAACTGGGCAGCATACAATGGCCCTGCTATGATGAAGACTCAGTCGGTACCCCAATCATGCATGAAGACAGTTTTATGCGCGATAACGGCAAAGGCTTGTTTATGCTGACCGAATACGTCCCCACCATAGAACGTAGCAGTCGCAAATTTCCGTTGCTGTTAACCACCGGACGCATCCTGTCGCAATACAATGTCGGCGCCCAAACACGTCGTACAGAAAATAACGCCTGGCATGCAGAAGATCGTCTTGAAATTCATCCACATGATGCCGAAGATCGTGGCGTAAAAATGGATGACTGGGTCGGTATTAAAAGCCGTGCCGGTGAAACCGTGTTGCGCGCAACTATTACCGAACGTGTTCAACCTGGCGTCGTTTATACCACCTTCCATTTCCCGGAATCCGGTGCCAATGTCATCACTACCGATAACTCTGACTGGGCAACCAATTGCCCGGAATATAAAGTGACCGCCGTGCAAATCAGTAAAGTTAATCAACCGTCTGAATGGCAAGAAAAGTATCGTGCTTTTTCAGAAACCCAGTTGGATTTGCTTGAACAAGGCACCAGCAACAGCTAACCCTCCGTCAATCAGATACCTCTCTCTGGGGCAACCCGTGAGAGAGGCATTAAAACAATTTTTATAGCTAATGAAACCATGAGTTATGGCAGATACAAACGTATTCTCCTGTTAAAAAGGGTTGAAGTAACTTCTGCGCGCCTGCAGAAAGTACCCAATCAGGGAGTGCGAAAAGTAGAAGCACGTCTGGAACAGCGATCAAGAATAATGCAGGAGCGGCGTAGCGCTGTGCAAAGAAATATAAAACCAACTGTTATTACTCCCCTCCGCCTTAAGTACGACGGGGCGATTGCTTGTGTGCATGGCGATGCCATGGAAAAAAATTAACTGATGGACTCGTTACTATTGGACTTGGGCTGGCCCAGTTATCAGCAAAGATCCGTTGACCGCTGGCAAAATGGCCATCATGAGAAAAAACAAGACTATATTGCCGAAGAAGTGCCTATTTCCCTGATTTATAACGGCATGCCGCATGTAGTCATGCTGGCAACCCCGACTAATCTGGAAGAGTTTGCCTTGGGCTTTAGCATCACCGAAGGTATTATTAAAAATCCGCAAGAATTACTGTCAGCGCGGATTTATAATCGCTCCAATGGCATTGAAGTACAGTTAAAAATTCCCGACAACCGCTTTACAGGCATGGCCGATAAAGGTCGAAATTTAACCGGCCGTACCGGTTGCGGTCTTTGTGGAGCCAGCACCTTAAAACAAGCTATCCGCCAACCCAATGAGGTTAGTGGCGACTTATCCCTGTCAGGTGCCCAGTTGCGCGCAGCGTTAACCGACATTAAACAACACCAAACCTTAAACCTCTTAACCGGTGCCGTGCATGCGGCGGCTTGGGTTATTCCAGGCCTGGGCATTGTCGATCTCAGGGAAGATGTAGGACGGCATAATGCACTGGATAAATTGATCGGTTTATTACTTCGTACCGGCAAAGATTTATCTGCCGGCTTTGTCATCGTGACCAGTCGGGCCAGTTACGAAATGGTACAAAAAACCGCATGGGTAGGTATTACTATGCTCGCCGCTATTTCTGCGCCTACCGGTCTGGCCATAAGACTGGCCGATGAAACAGGACTTACTTTAATCGGTTTTGCCCGTGATGATCAACATGTTGTCTATACTCATCCACAGCGCTTAACTCACAGCAACCCTCTTATTTGATTAACCATGAAAATTGAAACACTTGTCAAAATGGCCAATGACATTGGTAATTTTTTTAACGCGGAAAGTAATAAAGAAATCGCTGCTGAAGGCATATCAAAACACATTTTACGGTCATGGCATCCTAAAATGCGTCGTGAAATAATTGCTTATTGTAAAGAAGATGGCTCGGCTTTAAGTGAACTGGCCAGAACCGCCATTACCAAACTTGATCAAGCTTAATTTTTATTCACCACGAAAACACGAAAAGCACGAAGAGCACGAATTTTTTTTGTTCATGCCCTTCGTGCCTTAAGCAGGACGTGTTTTGCAACGCAGTTTTTCACGTTACCAAGACACATCGTTTTTCTTCGTATCTTCGTGGTAAATAGTTTTTAAAATTTACGATTACCAAAAGCCCTAAGGATTAACTCATGAATACAACCGATGCTTACCGGCAAAGACTGTTAACTGAACTAATTGAACAAAGCGCTCAAATTGATGCGTTGGTAATAAAATCACGGCAAGCCACCGTTGGCTTTAACAAAGAGCTTGATAGCTTACGCGCCCAACAGAAAATAACCACCGGCAAACTACACGAACTGGAAAATGCTGACAATACAGTGTGGGAAAACATCGGTGATGGCGGTTAACTTAAGCTATTTTAGGGGGCGTGCTGTGCGCGCCAGATATGTCAAGAGCAAGTTGCTATCAACCTAAGGCATTGACACGCATCGCTCAAGCATAAATGATGCGCATCACTTCGTTCAGCACATTCTACAGCATGAAAGTCATCCACTTACTCAACATCAAAGCCGGCTTTTTTCCAGGCATTGGTGCCGCCCTCAAGATTGATCAAGTTACGGTAACCTAATTGATAAAGGGACTTTGCCGCCATATTTCCCATAGGACCGCCTTCGCAATATAGATAGATAGCGGTATTTTTATCCTTGGGAAATTTATCCTGGAATTTTTTAATTTCATTATAAGGCACAAAAAGATCCGTACCTTTAATATGCTGTTGTTCGGGGGTATGAACATCAACCAGAAAAACATCCTCATTTTGCAAGATTTGCTTTAATTCTGTCGCCGGCATTATTTTTAGGTAGTCAGGCTCTTGAGACGAACAGCCGGTAACGATAAAAATAACTGCTGTCAGATGCAACAGCATTGTCTTAACTTTAATTTTAGATTTCATAAAAACCCCTCTTGATAAGCCGATATAATAATTTTTAAGTAGCTTGGTCATGACCCATACCCCATGGCAGATTAGTCGGTAAAGCCTGATCAGCGTTTGCAATATTTTTAATATAAAGCGATTGAGTCGGGTGAGCAAATTCAATGCCCGCTGCTTGAAAGCGTTTAAATATCTCCAAATTAATTGCTTGTTGAATATCCATATAAATATTGTAATCCGGGCTCAACACATAATAAACGATTTCAAAAAGAAGCGCGAAATCCGTATACGACAAAAAATGTGCACGGTCGAAACGAATATTTTCCTGAGCTTCAATAATCTCCCTGAACATGACCGAAATTTCCGGCAATTTTTCTGCCGATGTCTGATAAACCACACCAATGTTAAAAATCACGCGCCGCTCTTGCATACGCTTGTAGTTACGGATTCGGGTATTAAGCAAATCGCCATTGGCGCAGATAATTTGCTCCCCCGTCAAACTACGAATACGCGTGGTTTTGATGCCGATATGTTCAATACTTCCCATAAAATCATCAAAGATGATAAAGTCACCGATGACGAAGGGTTTATCGAGAACGATAGACAAAGAGGAAAATACATCCTTTAGTATTTGCTGCATCGACAGCGCCACGGCGACACCACCAATCCCCAGTCCTGCGACCAATGCCGTTACATCTATGCCTAAGTTTTGCATGATCAGCAACAAGGCAATCGACCATAGAATAACTTGACTGGTAAAATTAAAAATCGTCAAAGCCCCCATACTGGCACCGTCGCGCTTGGTGCGCCGGGACAACACCCGAAATACCCAGGAGCGAACGAAACTGCTTGCCCATACGGTAGCCTGAAACACAAAAGCTACTTTCGTCAGCTTGGCAATGTTGGTTGTCGTTTCCAGGGAAAAAGTTAAAAACTGCGAGGCAACGTAAACCGCAAGCATTAAAAAGAAAAAGATATTTGCATGTTTAATACTGGCTAAAAAGCCGTTAATCAGGGAAGCATCGCTCGATTCCCCTAAATATTTCAGCCTCTTTATTAAAATCCAACGTAAAAAGAACAATAACGCAAAAGTGGCCAATGCCGAAACCAACGCGTAAGACCAATCCAGCATGCTATTGGCGTTAATTTTATAATCAACGGCCAACTTAAACCAATCATTCCATGATCGCTGGGAGGTTCGGGTACTTATTTCGTCAATGAGCTTGGTTTGCAAGCGGCGACTGTTTTCAAGTTCTGTATGCAAATCCTGAAAATGCTCAAGAATGCTGTTTATATGTTCGCGTTGCTGCGTCAATCCATGACGCTCATCAGGCGCCACTTTCTGCTCATTGTCCATTTTGTTGGACAAAGTAATCTGCCGGCTGCGCCAATCGGCCAGCCATAAGTTAAGAGCCGCCTTTTCATTATCGATTTGTTTTAACTGCTGAGTGGCTTTATTGCGCCATTTTGACAAGGTAGCCTGATCTACCAACTGATTAAAAATATCATAACGCTGCTGCCAAACCTCTTTCCAGCTGGCGAGTAATTCGACACGGCGAGTTGCGGTATCAACTTTGGTTTCTAACGCCTTTAATTTAAGACGCAATGCTTCAGTATAAACTTCGATTCTTTTTTGATCGTCAGGGTCTGCGCTATTGAGCTTTTTTCTGGATTGATCCAGACTATTTTTCACCGTCAATTGCTGTTCTTTTATGCGCACCAAATCCCGATTTAAAACAAAATCATCTTTATTAATACGCTGCAACTGATCTTGTAATTCATCCTGGCTAAATACGGCGTGCGTCTGAAGAAATTCAACCTGAAGTTTCAATAATTCAACATGGGTTTGGAGAACCGTTTTTACCTGCTTTTGAACACTCAGCTCAAATTGATGAAGCGCTTTTAATTGCTCAGCCAACTCTACATCCCGACGGGCAATTTCAAGATTAAGCTCTGCCGGTAGCGACAGACTGTCAGCTTCGGGAGCGGTATTTTCTTCAAGCCGTTTTAGCTTGTCCTGTTTTTGTTCCAGCACGGTTACAGCCTGCTGTACTATCCCGTCAACCACACTGATTTTAGATTCAAAGCCTTCTTCAGTGCGTAATTCCTGATTTAGCTCCTCATAATTCTGATCCAGCTCCATAAAAGAAAAATGCTGATCAGCTAAAGGCGGTATTTTTAAGTTGGCGATGTCTTCTTTCAACTGCTGATTTCTAACATCGAGCAACTGTAGTTGCTCCAGCTTTACAAGCTGCTGATCATAGGCAGTATCGGTTTGATTAAAAATTTCTTGCTCAAGCTCAAGCAGCCTCGCTTCTTCAACTTGTTCCTGGCTGGTAGCAAGGGATAGTCGACCGGCAATAGCAGTCGCCTGTTTTTTAAGTACTTGCTGTCCGTTCTTGATATCGGCAATTATTTGCTGATTGTCAGGTTTGGTTGAAACCTGGATAGTCGGGGTGGATGGTTCTTGGGATGGCGCTGCGGTTACTTCACCAATCAGCCCAAAAAGAATAAAAGCAAGGCTAAAAATTAAAAAAAATCGACTTTGTCCGGCCATAGACACACTCCTGTTTTAACTCTAAAAAATCCTGGCGCCTCTTTTGACCTGCTTATCTGACCGACAAGCGCGTTCAAAATTAACGCAGTAGCTTCATACTAACACCAAAAACATTGGCTAAGCTTTTTTGACGTGAGGCTCGATGGTTACAAACCCCATAGGATGTGCTGAATGCAATGATGCGCATCAAATAACCAGCAATCAACGATGCGCATCACTCCGCTCAGCGCATCCTACCCAAAGGTAAATCATGACAAAATCCTGTGAGTTTTATAAAAATTCACATTCAATTCCCCCCCTGGCGCAGCAAATGCTTTATTATTAGCGCATTAAAATAACAGGCCCAAACGGCGACACTAAAAAATAATGAACAACCCTTCAGAAGCAACCAACGACCGCCGCTTATCCCTGATAATTTTATTTGCCGGCACCTTGTTTACCAGTGCGTCGCTGATGTTTGTTCTGCAACCCTTGTTCGGGAAACTGTTATTACCTTTACTGGGCGGCTCTCCGGCAGTTTGGAATACCTGCATGGTGTTTTACCAAACTATTTTATTTCTTGGTTATCTCTACGCGCACACCATTTCCACGCGATTTAATCAACACCGCCAAATCCAGATACATGCCGCCGTTATTCTTATCAGCTTTCTGGCCTTGCCGTTAGCCTTGCCGGAAAACACCGTGCCACCGACTGACAATAATCCTACCTTTTGGCTGTTGTGGACCTTATTTTTGGCTATCGGACTGCCTTTCTTCGTGGTATCAACCACGGCGCCCTTAGTGCAAAAATGGTTTGCCAATATCGGCCACCACACCAGTCATGACCCTTATTACCTTTATGCCGCCAGCAACACCGGCAGCTTGATTGCCTTATTAAGCTATCCATTTTTACTTGAACCGGGCATTGGACTTGCCAATCAAAAAAATTACTGGAGCATCGGCTATCTATTCCTAAGCCTGCTTATAGCCGGCTGTGCTTTTGTTTTATGGAAAAGCCGGCAAAATGCCGATATTGCTGAAGACAGCGAACCCCAAGAAAACCTCGGTATTTACCGGAAACTTCATTGGTTGGCGCTGGCGCTGGTGCCTTCCAGCTTGTTGTTGGGGTTAACCAATTTTATCAGCACCGATATTGCCTCCGTGCCGTTACTGTGGATTATTCCGTTAACCCTGTATTTACTGTCGTTTGTGATTGTTTTTTCCAAATGGAATGACCAGATTCATCCTGTCATGGTCAAACTACAGCCCATTGTATTATTGCCGTTTATCGCTTACGCCTTTATCAATCCCGCCGACCTGCCATATTGGGCTTATCTTGGCCTGCACCTGCTGGCTTTTTTCTTTGCGGTGATGGTATGCCATGGCGAACTGGCCAAAAACCGGCCGCATACCCGGTATTTAACAACCTTTTACCTGATCATGTCCTTTGCCGGTATGCTGGGCGGCATGTTTAACACCTTTGTCGCGCCGTTTATTTTTAACGGCATTTATGAATATCCCATCATGATTGTCGCGGCGTTATTATTGCGTCCCGGAGCGGGTATCACCTTTAAAAAAAGCCTGCTGCTGCAAATAATACCCCCTGCCCTGTTGATCATTACCGGGCTGATTATTTATATCAATGTCGATAATTTACTGCTGTATTTTGACGCCATTGTTATCAGCTTGATTGTCTTAACGGTTTTTACTTATTTTTTCAGAGCCCTGCCGGTTGCCTTTGCTTTATTAACCGGTGCCATTATATTTCTTGCCCTTGGCGTACATGGCTTGTCATCGCATACGATTTATCAGGAACGCTCGTTTTTTGGCGTACTGGCCGTGCGTGAAAGTTACTTGATTAATGAACAAAACCAGTATGAAAAATATCATGAGCTCTTTCATGGCACCACCAAACATGGCGCACAGCGTCTGGCTGAAAACCTGGCCAACATACCGCTAACTTATTACAGTCGCCCCGGCCCAATGGGGCAACTGTTTAAAACCTATGACAACAGCAATAACCACTGGAACATCGGTATAGTCGGACTGGGCGCGGGGGCTTTAGCCTGCTATGCAAAACCTGAGCAAAACTGGACATTGTATGAAATTGATCCCTTGGTTATCGACATTGCCAAAAATACCGATTATTTCAGTTACCTTAAACGCTGCTCTTACAACACCACCATGAGCCTGGGTGATGCCCGTCTGTCACTTGAAAAAGAGCCTGATCAAAAATTTGATTTATTGGTCATGGATGCCTTTAGCTCGGATTCTGTCCCCACCCATTTACTCACCCGGGAAGCCCTGGCGCTGTATTTTAAAAAACTAAAGCCCAATGGCATACTGGCTTTTCATATCACCAATCGTCACCTGTCGTTAAAGAAAGTCTTATCGA
The DNA here is from genome assembly GCF_022788635.1 of Methylobacter sp. S3L5C. Taxonomy (NCBI): domain Bacteria; kingdom Pseudomonadati; phylum Pseudomonadota; class Gammaproteobacteria; order Methylococcales; family Methylococcaceae; genus Methylobacter; species Methylobacter sp. S3L5C. The sequence goes on from NZ_CP076024.1 coordinate 4,571,882, forward strand.
TTCATGCCGAGGATTTGCATTTTTCGGCGCTGATACAAGAATTTACACCGCAGCAAGATTTACCACTGGTGGTTGCCACCGACTGGGTAGTTATGGCAAAAAACCCTGAAACACTAGTGCCACTCAGCCAAAGCCGTTTGGGTCATTGGCAAAAAATGCCCTTATATTTTGACATGAAACCTTGGACAGATGATTTCACCAACATTGTCAGCATCTGGAAATAACAACCCGATTTAATAATCTACTGAAGCGTGACGGGGTTTGTAACCCCGTTACTGACGTTTTAAAGCTATTGCAGCCCTCAAACGTTTCGGTCGGGGTTGCAAACCCCGACCGGCATCCGGGTAAACCTTTAAGTTGGTCCAATTCAACCCTATCATTACCTAACTTAAAGTTTAAATGGCAAAATTAAAGATTAGCCACTATAATAGCCGGGTTAGTGGACAGTACTACGCGGCATATGCGGGACTTCTATTTAATAAATTTTGCCTATCAATCAGCACTTTTCAGAAATTCCTTTACGTTATTTTCCCATCGTGGCTGATATGATTTGCAATAAAATATTTACATTCATTTATTGATATTGAGGAAGTTACATGGCAACGGGTACTGTTAAATGGTTTAACGAGTCTAAAGGTTTTGGTTTTATTTCTCCTAGTGACGGCAGCGCAGATGTATTTGTACATTTTTCTGCAATCGCCAGCGACGGTGGTTATCGCACACTGGCCGAAGGCCAAGCGGTAAAATACGAAGTAGAATCAGGCGCCAAAGGCCCACAAGCTTCAAACGTATCAGCAGCGTAAGCTGAGATTACGTATCGACACACAACCTCGCCTAAATCAGGCGGGGCTGTGGCATAGCCGGTTTATCCGGTCAATATCAACTCACCCCCTGAATTTAGGATATGTCTTTTGAAACGACTTTTTGTAGGAAACTTACCTAGCGAGGCCACTGAGGCCACTGTTGAAGCTTTATTTTCAGAATACGGCAAAGTTCGCTCCATCCAACTTGTTTCCGATATTTTTAGCGGAAAATGTAGAGGATTCGGCTTTGTTGGAATGGAAGGCCACGAAGCCAGAGCTGCTATCGCAGCACTTGATGGCAACTTATATTGTGGCAAACCGTTAAAAGTTAAATTTGAAGAACCCGCTACCGGTAAAAATGGCAGACGCCATTAACCACACCACCCGCTCCAGCAAGATACCAAGCCTTAAGTCAATCACTTAACACCCAATTGACTTGCCTTGCCTCTACCAACAGGCAGAAACTACTGCACAAGGGCATCGTTACTAATTTTAAATAAACCCATAACGCATGGTGTAGATTAAGGTTATCACACCACGGATGATAATTTGCTGATCGGACTCCGATCACAATTAATTACCCGCTGTGTGACCTTTCAAAGTAACACTACCCGGGTTGGATGCAAGGTTTGGCTATAATATCTTAAGCAGAGTTATACGGGCGACCCACTGGTCGCCCTTCCTGCATCAGTCACCATCATCCCCCGCCCAACTGGTTAACAGCCCCACCGGACAACACTTAAACAAGCCCGTCTTGCCACAAAAACTACCTGAACTGTGCTGCATTTTTTTCAACTTATTTTATACGGATTACCCGGGCAATTCCTGTAGAATGTTTAGATGTCGGCGTAGTTATAAAAAAACCTCAATTTTTATATAAAATATAGATAATTTAGATATACAAAGATGCCATATTTATAGTTTAATAATAAAAAATATAATGCCTCTAAAGCCAAGTAACAAAAGAGCTCAATGAATCTGTTCAAGAACTTTTTAAGTCAAACCAAAACAAACAAGTTTTACACTAAACAGACACCTGTAGCGGCAATACTCACGTATTGTCAACTACACTGGTTAGTCAATTAAACAGGCATCACTTAACGCTTATAAACAAACCCAATGGCCCATCGTAATCCCGGATTTATTCGACCCCATCATTCCAAAGTTCAGGTGCTTAGCCGTACCTTTGATCTGGCCCTGATTGTAGCCTCACTCTATGCAACACTGCTTATCTACAACATTGCCCTGGACCGCGAATATCTGCTACCTTGCCTGATAGGCACCGCATTATTCGGTATTCTGGCTGAAAACAACGAACTCTATCAAGGTTGGCGTGGTATACCCATGTTTGATGAATCCATCAGCATTCTCTTGTCATGGTTGGGCGCTTTTACCTTATTGGTCAGCGGCACTTATCTTTATAACCCTGAATATGATTATTCATTAGAAGTTATAGAATTATGGTTGCCGCTTGCCCCTACCTGCATCATCGTAGCCCACACCCTTCAACGCAGCTGTTTGTCTTTGCTAAGAAAGCAGGGTTTTAACACCAGAACCTACGCCATACTGGGCGCCAACCCACTAGGACTGAGACTTAAAACCGCCTTATCGGACATGCCCTGGCTGGGTTACAATTTTATCGGCTTTTTTGATGACAGAATACAAACCGAAGAAAGGCGCTTGAGTCACCAAAAAATTGGCGATATAACCGGTGACTTTGAAGAATTGCTTAACCTGTCAAAAACCGGTGAAATCGACCATATCTATATCACCCTGCCCTTATGTGCTGAAAAGCGCATCAGCCACTTTGTGGCACTACTGGCAGACAGCACCGTTTCAGTTAACATCGTACCGGACTTTTTTACCTTTAACCTGATCCAGTCAAAATGGAGTAACGTGCAGGGCATACCCGTTGTCAGCGTCTTTGACACCCCGTTTAACAACGTTAACGGCGTTACCAAACGCCTTGAAGACTTGGCCCTATGCCTGTTTATATTACCGGTTATCGCCATCCCCATGCTGATTATTGCCATTACCATCAAAGTAACCTCGCCAGGCCCGGCTATTTTTAAACAGAAACGCTATGGTGCCAAAGGCGAACAAATAGAAGTCTGGAAATTTCGCTCAATGAGCGTCTGCGACAATGGCGACAAAATAAAACAGGCGACTCAAAATGATAGTCGCATTACCCCATTCGGCGCATTCTTGCGCAAATCATCCCTGGATGAACTTCCGCAATTTTTAAACGTCGTGCAAGGCACCATGTCTGTCGTTGGCCCTCGTCCTCATGCTGTAGCTCATAACGAATATTATCGCAAGCAAATACAAGGTTACATGCTGCGCCACAAAGTTAAACCCGGCATTACCGGTCAGGCCCAAGTTAACGGTTGCCGTGGAGAAACCGACACCCTGGACAAAATGGAAGCCAGAATTAATTACGACCTGGAATATATAAAAAATTGGTCGCTGTGGCTGGATTTGAAAATAGTCTTTTTAACCGTCTTTAAAGGTTTTACTGACAAACTGGCCTATTAACCGTTACTATAGGTACAAGATTAAAAAACTCACCACGAAGACACGAAATCACACTGGTTCCCAAGCTCCATACCCTGGTTCCCAAGCTGGTACTGGTTCCCAAGCTCCAGCTTGGGAACCAGTACCAGCTTGGGAACCAGTAGTCTGCATAACATTAATTGCCATCATTAAAAATGAGCAAATCAAACAATAATATCAAACCAACCATATTTCTTAGCCTGCTCATCATCGGCTTAATGGCCAGCCTGTTAATCGAATCGTCAGGGCCACCTTTAGCCATAATGGGACAAATACAGCACCTTGACAAGCTCGCACACTTTTTAGCCTTTAGCGGCTTAGGTTTGCTCGTTTGTGCACTAGCTTTTACGCTTAACCCTGTACCGACAATCCCCCTGCTCTCCATGCCGTTATTAATTGTTGGCATGTTCGGCATCATCGAAGAAAGCTTCCAAATGCTGATTCCCGGCCGTCAATTTGATTTATTAGACTTACTGGCAGATATCTGCGGCGCAATATTTGCAATTATGCTGACCAACCTGATTACCCCGGCTCCCAAGGCCTCCCTAGTTCCCAAGCTGGAGCTTGGGAACTGGATACAGAAAGCTCCAGCTTCCAGAGGAGATTATCCTGGTTCCCAAGCTCCAGCTTATCCTGGTTCCCAAGCTCCAGCTTGGGAACCAGAACTCCACGAGCTTGAGAACCAAAGCTCCACAAGCTTGGGCATAAAAGTACCGGAAGCTCCAGCTTCCCAAAATAACAAGGCAAACCCATGCCCAGAACCCGATACCGAGTTTTAGACAAAACCTGCCCGCACTTCTTAACTGCGACAGCCAACCATTGGCAACCGCTATTTACCCGCACAGAAACGGTCGATATTATCCTGGACTCATGGCGATTTTTACAACGTGAAGCCGATTTTAAAATATACGGCTATGTCATCCTTGAAAATCACCTACACCTTATTGCCGCCTCAAATGATTTAAGCCACGATATGCAGCGCTTTAAATCCTATAGTGCCAAACGAATCATTAGCTATCTGGAAAAACACCATGCTGCCGGTATTTTAGAACTACTGGCATTGTTTAAGAGAGCGCATAAAACCGAAAGTACCTATCAAGTATGGGAAGAAGGTAATCATCCACAGCTAATTGCATCAGAAGAAATGATGCGGCAAAAACTTGATTACATCCACCAGAATCCGGTAAAACGCGGCTATGTTGACTTACCCGAACATTGGCGCTATTCAAGCGCACGCGACTATGCAGGACAAAAAGGCTTGATTGATATAGTGCAGGCATGGTGAAGAAACTTTAACATTCTCGTTCCCAAGCTCCAGCTCTTTCTTGTTCCCAAGCTTTTCTCGTTCCCAAGCTTTTCTCGTTCCCAAGCTCCAGCTTGGGAACAAGAAGTTTATTCTTGTTCCCAGCTTTCTCATTCCCAAGCTGGAGCTTGGGTGCCAGAGGTTTATTTTGGCTCCCAAGAGTTCTTGTTCCCAAGCTCCAGCTTGGGAACACAATACAGCAAGCTCCAGCTTCCTGTATTGCAAAGCTGGAGCTTCGCATTTCTACCACCCAAGCTCCGGCTTATTCAAGTTTGTAAAGTTGGACTTAGGAGCCAGGAAACCAGAAGAGAGAACCAGTAAAGCCCCAGCCCCTCACCCTTCTCTCTTCTTTTTTATTTATTTTGCTTTTTTCGTGTTTTTCGTGATTTTCGCGGACAAAAAATGGTTACTCTAAAGCCCCTACACACCCACAGCAACACTAATCACATCGCTCCATTGACCGACTTGCTGATCGTGTAAACGATAGATAGCCTTATATTTCCATACGGCTCCGGTTGTTGGAAGCGGTGACGAATCCTTGGAATTGGGCTCTATATTAATACCAAGAAAAACAAAATTATTGCCATCCCCTCTATCTGTCCAAATTTCCAATGCACTAGCACCGCCTTTAGTCCATTGAATAACCGGGTGTCCGGCTTCACTGTAAACGCTTAAAATCGGCTTCCAGGTGCTGGTATCAATCACTTGCTCTGCACCTATCAACCATAAATCATGACCGATGGCCGGGGTATAATTTTTATGAGCTTTAATATGTTTCGCCAATGCAGAAAGCCTTGGGATAATTCCGGGCTGAACAGCCGGAGGAATTGGCTCCGGCAGTATCGGCATGGCAGGCCAACCGGCATTACCCGTACCGCCATCGCGCAACAGATTCTTAAAGCTTGTCCAGGCCTGAGAATAAGCCTGCACCACACCCAAAGCTTGTAACGCATAACGAAAACACAGGGCATCGGCGTTTAGTGCCGCCAAATCTTGAGAGCTAATTCCTAAAAGATCGGCATAACGAGGCAAAGTAATAGCAAGATGCTCTAACAAATCGGCTTTGTCGTCATCAGTATTGGGCATAAAAGATAAAGTAGCCATAATGTGTAAACTCCTACGGGTTGTTTATAGATTACATAAAGTTAAATAAATAAGCGGTGATGGTTAATCATCAGCACTTAAAAATGATTGATCAGTGCCCGGCAACGGCTGATGGGCACTCAACAATCATAAAATAATCTCGACAATGATTAATGAGTGCCCGGCAATGACTGATAGGCACTCAACAATAACTGATTAGTGCCCGGCAACGGCTGATGAGCACTCAACAATCATAAAATAGTCTCGGCAATGATTAATGAGTGCTCAGCAATCACTGATCAGTGCCCGGCAATCGCTGATGGGCACTCAACAATTACAAAATAATAAAGCCAAGGCTTGATTAGCATTCAGCAAGGCTTGATAAGTGCTCGTTAGACCCTGATTACCGCCCGGCAAACCCTGATGAGTACTCAACCAGTATAAAATAATTAAACCAATCACTGATTGACGCTTAACAAGTACTGATCAGTGCCCGGCAATCGCTGATGGGCGCTCAACAATTACAAAATAGTAAAGCCAAGGATTGATTAGTATTCAGCAAGGCTTGATAAGTGCTCGGTAGACTCTGATTACCGTCCGGCAAACCCTGATGAGCAATCGACAATCATAAAAATAGTTTAGTCAACGATTGATTAGTGCCCGGTAAGCACTAAATACCACTATACCGAATCGACGTAATAGCATGCAGTTATGCTTAAGTTTTAGAGCTAAAGAACAAAACGCTTTGTTTGGTAAAGCCACTGGTTTTGTTATGGTCACCAAGCTCTGGTGGACCATAAATATTTTGCTTTTATATACCCGATTAATAAAAATATCAACTAAAATTACTGTGTCACGATCCATCTGCCGTCATACCCGCAGGGAAGCGGGTATCCAGTGCCAGGGATGGTAACAGAAGCAGGACGGGGTTTGTAACCGCGTCCCTCATGTTTAAAACCATTAAAGCTTGCAAACGTTTCGGTCGGGGTTACAAACCCCGACCGGCATCTGCCGTCATACCCGCAGGGAAGCGGGTATCCAGTGCCAGGGATGGTAACAGAAGCGGGACGGGGTTTGTAACCGCGTCCCTCAGGTTTAAAACTATTAAAGCCTGCAAACGTTTCGGTCGGGGTTACAAACCCCGACCGGCATCAGACTTAAAAAACCTAACCCCTATTTTCTGCTTATTTTGATTTTTTTCGTGCTTTTCGTGTCTTTCGTGGACAAAAGCAGTTGATCTTTATCTGACCATCAAAAGCATTAAAATGACTAATTTCACACTAATGACAGACTGCTATTGATAAAAAAACCACCATAAAGCATAATCAACCAAAGCCAATCACGGATGCTGTAATCAATAAATTATAAATTGCTGACCTGTTAATAATTGCCTTTGTCATATTATTGACCCAATAAAAAGCTACTATTGACAAAATAAAAGCGTAACCCGACCGCCACCAAGCCAAACTTGACTTCATAGCGCCAATAACAAAACACTCAGGATGCTGCCAACAATATGGATATAACCCCGGACAAACAAAACCAAAGCCTTGCCAGTAAAAAAATTTCCATGCTTAAAATATTGTAAATAATCCATGAATAAACCCTCAATCTTGCATAGCATTAAATGGAACTATTTTGGTGCTGTCATCAAAGGTGTTTCGCAATTAGGCGTGCTGGGTATAATGGCACGACTGCTAACTCCAGAAGAATTTGGCTTAATGGCTTTAGCGCTGGTTGCCATAAAATTTGGCAGTTATTTTTCCGATTTTGGTCTTGCTGCGGCAATACAACAAAAAAAGGAAATAAATGATTCGGATATACAAGCCTCATTTTGGTTTTCAACCATTGCCGGTTTATTATTCTTTTTAATCACTTTTGCCATAGCTGAGCCGCTAGCTGATTTTTTTGACTCCCCAAAATTGGCACCGGTAATTACTCTGGTTGCAATCAGCTTTATTCTGATTGGCGCATCCGCCACTTCCATGGGCTTGTTAAGGCGCAATATGCAGTTTAAATACCTGTCCATTGCAGAAACCATTATTTATTTAATTAGTAACGGGATTATTGGTATATCACTGGCATATTACGACTATGGTGTAACCAGTCTGGTAATCGCCTATTTAAGCCAGCAGTTTTTGTTTTTTTTGGCAACCTATGCAAAAACACGACATTCAATCAGAATTAATTTAACACTAGCAGACTATAAACACGTTCTGACCTTTGGCGGTGGTTACTCCATAGCCAGCTTTATGACCTTTATTGGCTCCAATATCGATCATATATTAATTGGTAAATTTTTTCCGGCAACCGAACTGGGCTTATGGAATAGAAGCCGAAATATTATTTCCATGCCTTCTTATAGTTTACTGGTTTCTATAACCGGCGTATTACTGCCGTCTTATTCCAAGTTACAACATGATAACAAACAGTTTAGTGAGCTTTATATAAAAAGCCTGATCATCGCCGGATTTTTTCTTATTCCCATTGGTGGCGGCATGTTTTCTGCCGCGCCACAGCTTGTTGAAGTTTTACTGGGTAAAAACTGGCCAGATGCTGTGCCGTTAGTGCAATTATCAGCAATATTTGTACCTGTAGAAATGCTGGCCAGCGTCGCAGCTACGGCATGTAGTGCTTTGGGCGCCTTATCCTTACAAATAAAACTACAAAGCTTTTTATTAATCTTATTGGCGCCAATCATGTTGTATTTCGCTTTGCAACATCAGCTTATATATATCTTAATTACGTTAACTGCGTACTACTGGCTAAGATTTATTATGTATATTTTAATACTTGGCAAAAAACTACAGTTAAAATTTATGATTCAAGGCGAAATAATAGTTTCTCAATTAATGGCTGCTACTTGGGTGGGGGCTTTAATTTATCTTACCGCGCATTATTTACCTCAAATAAATGCCTTTCAATTATTACCCATAGAAATTGCAGTAGGCGGCTTCGGCTTATTGCTGTTTATTGTAATGGGCCCGGCAAAACGCTTAAGGCAAATAATCCGTGTTTTTTTATACCAAAAGAAAACCAATAATACGGCTATTAAACTGGGCAAAATGATCTTAAAGAACGGATACTAACTATGAAAAAATTACGGCTTTTATATCTACCCATTGAAGATGTTGAGGGCGGGCAACGAGCCCGACGTAAAATATTCGCCGATATGGTTCAGGAAGGCCGGCTTCAGGCATTAGAGATATTTTCTTATGTAATTTATGGTCGAGAAAATGGCTGGAAATTAATGTGTCAAAAAATATATGAGTTAGCCCGTGACTTCCAGGCTGATGCCATATACTGGCAAGGGGTTTGGTATGACGGACCTTTGGATGAAGATATTCTCGCCAAAATAAAAAGCCTACCATCAAAACCGGCAATTTGTAATGAAAATGGCGATCCTTTTGGTAATTTTTGGGTAGTACCCTATCCAAAATCACTGTTGTCATTAAACAAATTTACTGACGTTTGCTTTAATGCAGGGTTGGGCCGTGCTGCCGAGTATTTTAAAAAAAAAGGTGCAAAGCATGTTTATTTGCTGCCGCATGGCTATGACAATGTATCATTCGGTGATGCAATCCCAGAAAAAACAAACTATAAAAACGATTTGGTCATGATTGCCAATCAATGGAAATCCAGAAGACCGTTAGCATCCGCACCAGGCGCAAAAACAAGACCGCTATTAATTGAAGCTTTGCAAGAAGAGTTTGGCAACCGGTTTGCGCTCTACGGTAAAGGCTGGGACAAATTTTCCTGTTCCAGAGGGCCTATTGATTTTTTTGAACAAACCAACGCTTATACCTCATCTCGGGTTGCTATTGGTTTACCGCAATTCAGCGACATTGATTATTACGAATCCAATCGGCCCTTTAACAGCATAGCCACTGGAACGCCTTATGTGTCGGGTTATTCGTCAAAATTTGATGAAATACTGAAAGACGGCCTACATTGCCATTACTTTAAAACCCCTCAGGAAGCCGTTGATAAAGTCAAATGGCTGTTATCATTGCCTGATCAGCAACGCATGGAAATGGGTAAAAAAGCCGCAGAATATGTCCGCGCCCATCATACCCAGCGTCATAGAATGGAAATACTGATTACTATTCTTGAAGAAGTATGGTCACACAAACACTTAAATACGAATTTCCCGGAACCAATAACCTCTTTTTTGGCGCAGTAGCATGTCGCTCCTATTAAAAATTTTTAACAAACTACGTTTTTATTATTGGCAGATAGTAGTGCGTATTTTATTTAAAATACATGGCGTTGTTATTGGAAAAAAATGTGAGTTTTTTGGAATTCCTATTATAGTTAGGTTTCCGGGCTCAAGAATAATACTTGGTGACCGTGTTGTTTTATGTTCGCACACAAAATTTACTGATCTAGGTCTCAATCACCCCATCATTTTAAGAACAATAACAAAAGAAGCAGAAATATTTATTGATTCAGATGCCGGATTAAGCGGCACAAATATATGCGCAGCCAAACAAGTTACAATAGGCAAGGAGGCACTAATTGGTGCTAATGTCACCATATTTGATACCGACTTTCACACAAAAGAGCCAATAAATCGAAGACATTGCAATGATCCAAATAAAATTGCAACCGGTGCTGTTATTATTAAAGACAACGTTTTTATTGGTACTAATGCATTAATTTGCAAAGGGGTAACTATAGGTGAAAATAGTATTATTGGTGCTGGTTCAGTTGTAGTGAAAGATGTAGAAGCATCAAAAATTTATGCAGGTAACCCCGCAAGAGAAATAGGCAATGTCTAATAAAACGAAAATACTTTATATTCAACACTCGGGAGCCAATGGCGGAGCCCCGATGAGCTTGTATTATTTATTGGAATATGTCAAAAAAGACTACGAAATAGTCGTTTATTTTACTGAAGATGGGCCAGCCGTAGAATTCTATAAAAAAAATGGTATTAATTGTGTTGTTGACAATGTGTTAGGCAAATTACCCCATTGCACGATTGAAAATCAGTCATTAAATCCATTTGGCTTTAAGTTTTATCATGATGCAAAATCTTATCTAACGCATTATCTTAAATTACTGCCTACTTATCTCAGGATGCGGCAAATAATAGCCAAGGAAAAACCCGATATTGTGCATTTAAATTCTTCGGTATTGATTGCCGAGGGTTTGGCAACCCGATCAACCGGTGTGCCCTTGGTTTGGCATATGCGTGATTTTCTGGAATATGGTCATTTCAGGCTACGTTATAACTTCTTAAGAAAAATAATAACCCACTGTAGCACAGTAGTCATTGGCTTGTGCGAATCAGAAATTAAGCGTATTTCTCCAGGAGACAAAGGAGTTGTGATTCCAAACTTTATCAATTTCGATAAATTTGATCATCACAAAGTTGATAACGTAAATTTACGGGAACAACTGGGGATACCGTTGGACACAAAAATAATTGCTATTTTAGGTTGGAATACCCCTGCAAAAGGCGCACTGACATTAATGCAGGCATTTGCGGAAATAAGCAACCAACACCCCAATACCGTATTAGTGTTTTTTGGCGAAGGACAGCAGCAAGCTGGCAAAAGCAAGTTTAAAAATGTATTGCGATTTCTGGCCGGAAAAAAGAACCTTAGAATTGAACTACAAAAAATAATCGATACCTTTTCATTGCAACACCGGGTATTTTTCCCCGGTATTATTTTTGACATTGCCGGTTATATTGCCGAAGTGGATATTATCGCCGCGCCTTTTACACAACCGCATTTTGCCCGTCCTATTTTAGAAGCAGGAGCCATGAAAACCCTGGTAATCACCAGCGATATTGATGGTACGCGGGAGATGGTTTTATATGGTAAAGCCGGCTATCTGGCCAAGCCGGCTGACCGTATTGATTGGACGCGTCAATTGGATTTGGCATTATCCACTGATAATCAAGACAAAATCGAATTAATGTTTAGTAATACGCAACGCACCTATAATTCAGAAATTAATGCTAATAATAGCATTGCAATCTATCGTAATATTTTGGCTAAGCCAATTAAGTTATGATAAATAATTTTAGATTTAAAAAATTAACCTTATTAGTATTCTGTCTTTATCTGTTCTGGGGTTTCTTTGGCATTGATATAACAATAAATAATGGCGGCGACAGATTGCCTTTGCATAGGGTTTTTATTCTTTTGACGTTATTTATTTTTGCTTTTAATATCAAGGAGATTGTTTATTGTTTGATAACAAACAAGTTACTAGTGGGATTGATACTTTACATTTTAATGTCTGCTGTATGGTCGACTAACCCTAGTGATACCATTAAAGGCTTTGTTTTTTTATTCTCATCCCTTGTCATCTCCACAATGACAGCGTTAGCTTTTAGAGATAACCAAATCAAATTTGTCAGGGGGCTGTTTTGGCTGTGCTTTTTAATGATAATTGCAAGTATAATAGCCGCCATCAAATTCCCACAGTACGGCATTAATGTAAAAGACTTTGCTACCGTTCGCTGGATTGGAATTACCGACCATCCTAACAAATTGGGAGCTCTGGCTCTATCATCCATATGGCTATCCATTAATTTGTTTTACTTAAGTACAAATAAGCTTGAGAAAATCATTTCAATTACAGGCATTATCGCAGCCATTTATGCTGCATTTCACGCTGATAGTATGACAGGTATTATTGCTGGATTTATTGCCATATTTTATACCTTATATGAATATGTATTAGGGACAAAAAGTCCTCCTGTAAAAATAATTTTTTTTACTATTACTTTATTAGCTGGCCTTGTTATTACAACTTTTTACATGAATTCTTCAGAAATCACCGACCAAACACTTGCATCAAGCGGCAGAGATGCCTCATTAACAGGTCGTACAAAATTATGGGAAAACGGCTTTAACGCACTATCTAATCATCTGATTATAGGATCAGGATTTGATAACCTTGATGGCTTAACTAAAAAATATCATATGCGTATGGCACATTTGCATAACGGCTATATTGAACTTTTAGTTAAAGGAGGATTGATCGCTGGACTTTTAGTTTTTTTCATATTACTAAATACTTTTGTTAAACAACGGGCGTTAAAGAAACACCATAGTCCCAACTTTGTTTTATTATCTACTGGGTTTGTTTCTATATTGATACATAATCTGGCCGAATCTTCTCTATTTAAAGGATTTAACAGCCTAAGTCTGTTATTTATTTTCATTCTTGTTTCTACGAGTGTAGTTTATTACGAATTAATGAATAAAAAAAACCATGTATAACAGTCTAGTCAATTTAACCAAGTACTCAATATGAAGACCATTTGGATTTGCATACCTGTTTTTAATCGCGTTGATTTTACTATTCAATGTCTCGCTTCTTTAAACCATCAAAATTATAAAAATTTTAAAATAGTTATTTGTGATCATGGCTCTTCCGATGGCACTTCTGAGCGAATTAAAAATGAATACCCTGAGATTGTATTGCTGTCCGGCGATAGTAGTTTATGGTGGACAGGTGCCATTAATGTTTGCGTCAGATATGTATTTGAACATGCAGATATAGACGATGGGCTGCTAACCTTGAATAATGATACTGAATTACCGTCTGATTACCTCCAACAACTAGTTAACTGTAGCCATCAATATCCAAACAGTATTATTACTTCGGTAATACACGACATTAAAACTGGTGAACTGGTTGATATTGGTTATCGGCAAAACTGGCTGCTGGCAACGGCCAAACCGGTTAACTTTGAAAAACACCCAGTCGTTAACGATAACGATGTCATTGAAATAACCCATGCCTCAGGCAGAGGCTCGTTGTTTCCCGTGAATATTTTTAAGCAAATTGGCTTGTATGATGAAAAGCATCTATCCCATTATGCTGCGGATTATGATTTTACTTTTAAAGCTGCACGCGCAGGTTACAAAATTTACGTCAGTAAAAACTGCCGGGTATTCTCATACGTTGATGCAACCGGTATGACCACGGTGCTTTCACAATTTTCTGTAAAAAGTTTTTTGGATTATTTTACCGGTACGCGCTCACCGGCTAATTTAAAAACACGTTTTTGGTATGGCTGGAATAATTGTCCACCATTAATCTTACCTGTTTATGGAATTGTCGATTTCATGCGAATTACCGGCAGTTACTTTAAACATTTTTTACAAAAAAATTAAACACAGCCTTTATCATGATAATAATACCGAAGGCATCAACAAAAATTGATTCTCTCCAAGCCATAAGGGCATTTGCTGCAATTGCAGTCATGTTATTTCATGGCACACAAATATTACATGAGAGATTGCATTATTTATTTTTGAATAACCTGTTTATACCGGGCTTTTCCGGGGTAGATGTTTTTTTTGTTTTGAGTGGGTTTATTATTTTTTATACTTCCAGCCCTGAAAAAAGCAATGTTGGTATTTTTTTAAAAAAACGTTTTATTAGAATTTATCCCATATATTGGATTGTTACAATATTGCTAATTATTTCATTCCTTTTCTCACCGTCATCTGAGCAATCTTATAAAAGTGATCTTGGTATAATTTTAGGTTCATTTTGGTTGTATCCACAAAAACAATATATTGTCGGTGTTGCCTGGACATTGACTTATGAGGTTATTTTTTATCTTGTTTTTGCCTTAACCTACCTTAGAAAGCCAATATTTTTGTTATATGCGTTTATTGGTTGGATAACGGCAATTCTACTATTTTATTTTTTTAATATAAAAACCAATATTTTTGCAATCGATGTATTAACAAACCCGATTATTTTGAATTTTTCTTTTGGCTGTCTAGTGGCTTTTGTATACAAACGACACTCAGAAATTACTCATTCAGAATGGTTTTTTTGGGGAGGGCTGATACTGTTTGTTCTCATGTGGTCAATTTTTTATCAACTAAAATCATCCAACGCTGAAGCTTTTACTGACGATATGGCCAGAGTTTATTTATTCGGTATTCCAGCCTCCCTATTGATATTTGGAGCTTTATACCTACCCATGGCTGTGCCCGGATTACTGGTCTATTTGGGTGATGCCTCCTATTCGCTTTATCTTGTCCATGGCACAGTTTTATCTATCTTGATTAAAATTGTTCTTAAATCAAACTATGGAACTCTCTTTGCTAATTTTTCCGGTGCAATTATTCTATTTATAAGTACGCTAGCCATTAGTTGCTGTTTTTATAGTCTGGTAGAAAAAAACTTATTGATTTATCTCAATCGGGTATTAGTAGCCCCTCGAACACTGAAATATCCAGTGCAAAATTAATGGGGATGTTTAATTGAACAGCACCATGAAAATCTGTCTACTTTTTTCATGGATATATCGGTAAATTTGAACTGCAAGGAATAAGATCAGTGGCTCCAATTATTAATGCAGTACTTGTAACCAATGTACCAGCACCTTATCGTATTCCTGTCTGGCGTCGACTAGCCGAGATGCACGATATCAACCTTAAGCTAATTTTTTGTGCGCAACCCCATATAGATACCTCTCTTGATGCAGCTGATTATGGCTTTGACAACTATTTTTTGACCGGGCGTTATCAGGCCATGGAACGCCGTTTTATGCATAGCGATTTTGGGGTATGGTCGCTGTTAAATCAATTACAGCCGGATATCGTCATTACCACAGGCTATATACCTACCTTTTTGTTTGCATTTGCTTGGGCAGTCGTTCACGGTGTTCCGCATATCGCGATGACCGATGGTACGGCATCATCAGAAAAAACACTATCCCGGCTACACCGCCTAGTCCGTCGTGTTGTTTTAGGACTCAGTACAACATTTGTTGGGGCTTGTGAAGGTTCAAATGATTTATTCAGGCAGTATCGCGTAATAGAAAATCGCATACACAAATCTTGTCTATGTGCCGAAAATGAGCGGTTTTCTTATCCAATTTCTGAATCACCCGTTGACTTTATTTTTTGCGGACGTTTTTTGGCGCACAAGCGACCGCTGTTTGCATTGCAAGTGGCCCGTGAAGTAGCCATTCGCTTGGGAAGACGAACTTCCATTGATTTTGTTGGCAGTGGCGAACTGGAAGCTGAAATGCGTGCCTATGCCAATGAAATCAAAGAGCATGTTGACTGCCGCTTTCTCGGTTATGCCTCACAGGCAGAATTACCGCAGCGCTACGCCGATGCCAAAATATTTTTGTTTCCCTCTGAATGGGACCCTTGGGGCGTGGTTGCCAACGAAGCCTGTGCCACAGGCCTGCCGGTGATCGTATCGCCGTATGCGGGGGTAGCCGGTGAACTAATAGTTGATGGCATTAATGGTTATATAAGAGAGTTGGATATTGGTCAATGGTCAGAAGCATCAGTTAAATTACTCACTGAAGCAGGGCTTTACAAGCATTTTTCAGAAAATAGCAGAGCACAAGTTGCTGAATATAGCTTTGATAATTCTGCTAATGGATTGGCCAATGCGATAAAACAAGCTTACGGATTAAAACATAAGGAATAATGCTCACATGACTCAACCCATCTTGATAGCAACTATCATGCGCCCACAAGGTGATACCGGTGTCCAGACACATTTTCAGGCTTACATTGAATATTTGTATCAGACAAAGCAGCCGTGCGAACTGATCACTCCTTATAACGAGCCACTTTGGCAAGTTTACCCCATCTTTGCATTGCGTAAACTACTAAGAGGCGAGGTCAGTGTTTGGTGGTACCGCTACTGGCATGCTTATTTTTTACGACTGGCGTTGAAGTATCGCCTGAAATCAAACACTGAATGCGTTATCTATGCCCAATGCCCGCTCTCGGCAGCAGCTGCGCTTAGAGCACGAGTATCTCCAAAACAACGGGTAGTGATGGTAACTCACTTTAATGTCTCGCAAGCCGATGAATGGGCAGGTAAAGGTTTAATTGTAAATGGAGGTAAATTTTACCGATCAATCCAGCGTTTTGAAGCAGTGGTACTGCCAAAACTTGATGGTCTGGTGTTTGTTTCCAAGTTTATGCAAAAGGAATTAATCAAGCGCATTCCTGCGCTTGTAGACGTAGCTTCTGCCGTAGTGCCCAACTTTTTGCCTGATCCCGGCATACCAGAACCGCAACAACCGATAGCAGACCTGATTAGTATTGGTACTCTTGAAGCACGTAAAAACCAACAGTATTTGCTGGAAATTATTGCCGCATTGCGTGCATCAGGAAATGCCTTGACACTAACCATCATCGGCGATGGGCCGGATAGATTGCTTTTGGAGAACAAAGCCCGCGCCCTAAAAATCGATGATCTGGTCCATTTCGCCGGGTTTGTCAGTAATGCCGCCGAACAAATAGCTTTGCACAAAGCCTGTATTCATGTGGCGACCATAGAAAATTTACCCGTCACCCTTCTTGAAGCCTTGGCGCGTGGGCGCCCGGTGTTTGCCGCACCGGTTGGCGGTGTTCCTGAAGTGCTGGGTGATGGTGCTGTAGGCTTGGCATTGCCATTAAATGATGCCCACGCCGCTGCCAGAATAATTGCCGCTGCCATGAGTAATCAGCAATGGTTGGCAACAGCCGGTATTGCTGCACGGGAACGGTTTCTTAAAAACTATACCAGCGCTGTAGCTGCAAAAAAACTTACCGGGTTTCTTAAAGCCTTGTAGGGTGATGCATAGGATGAGCCGCCTATCAATCAACAAATTGATGGGCATCGTAGCCTCAGCCCATCCTATATTTGCATAAAGCAATTGGTGGGTATTGTTGACTCGGTCGAGGCTGTATTTAATTAAATTATTGATAGGATGGGCTGACGAAAGATGCCCATCATTTGCGAGCGATCCAGATTTTTTCTCAACATATCCTGTTCGCCCCCTTTTTTTAAAGTGATCTTATGAAAATTTTGTTTATCCATAACCATTATCAACAAGCGGGTGGCGAAGATAATGTGGTTGCCGCCGAAGCCAAGCTCCTGGCAGACCACGGCCATGAGGTTGAATTGTGGAGTGTTGATAATAAAGATTTGCCTGGCGGTTTAACCGGTAAGGTAAAAACCGCGCTGACCACCAGTTATTCATCTGCCAGCAAAGCGATTGCCAAGGACAAACTGCAATGCTTTAAACCTGATGTGGTGCATGTGCATAATTTTTTCCCGCAAATCAGTCCGTCCATTTATGATGCCTGTCTGGAGGCCGGGGTGCCGGTGGTGCAAACATTGCATAATTATCGGTTGATTTGTCCTGGTGCGATGTTGATGCGGGACGGTAAAATTTGCGAGCAATGCATTACCGGTTCGCCTTATCAGGCGGCCTGGTATGGTTGTTATCGGGGCTCAAAACTCGGTAGTTTGGTGGTGGCGCATATGGTGGCACAGCATCGCCAGCAAGGCACCTGGCAACATAAGGTTAGCCGTTTTATTGCCTTAACCAATTTTGCCAAGGGCAAGTTTGTTGAGGCAGGATTTCCGGCTGATAAAATCCTGGTTAAAGCCAATTTTGTTGCAGATCCTATGGAGGAAGTGCCTGGTATTGATTGCAGCCTACCGGCTTTTGCCTTGTTTGTTGGCCGATTGAGTGAAGAAAAAGGCCTTAAAACCTTATTAAAAGCCTGGTCGACAATGGCTGACAAAACCGTGTTAAAGGTCGCCGGTGCCGGACCGCTTGCCGAGTTATTGCCCGGCAAAAACAATATCGAAGCTTTAGGCTTACAAGACCCAAAGCAGATTGGTGAGTTAATGCAACAAGCGGCTTTTTTGGTATTGCCTTCCGAATGGTATGAGGGCTTTCCGTTAGTATTGGTTGAGGCTTTCGCGCATGGTTTGCCGGTATTGGCTTCCAATTTGGGCAGCATGGCCGATATTATCAAGGATGGCGAAACCGGTTTATTGTTTACACCCGGCGATCCAGAGGATTTGGCCAGCAAGGTAAAATGGCTATTGGCAAATCCGTTAAAAGCGCAAACCTTAGGCGACAATGCCCGGCGTACTTTTCTTGAAAAATACACCGCCGAACAAAATTATACCGAGTTAATGGCGATTTATCAGGATGCCATGGCTTGAGGTAATGATGCTTTATTCAAATATAGGATGGGCTGAGGGTGCGATGCTTATCAATTCATTTAATTTAATTTAATTTAATTTAATTTAATTTAACAAAGCATAGGATGGGCTGAGGCAACGATGCCCATCAATTGATTGATTGATTGATATGTTTAATTTATGATGGGCATCCTGCGTCAGCCCATCCTATGGATCATTTAATTTAATGATATGACAAACTATCGCCGTATTTATACCCCTGGTGCGACTTGGTTTTTTACCGTTAATCTTGCCGCTCGTAACAATAATAAATTATTAATCGATAAAATTGAGCAATTGCGGCAAGCTTTTCGATATGTCAAACAGAAACACCCTTTTATCATCAATGCCGTTGTTATTATGCCGGATCATTTGCATTGTATTTGGACACTTCCTGTTGGAGACTCTGATTATTCAACACGTTGGAGCTTGATTAAAGCGCATTTTTCGCATGCTATAGAAAAAGGTGAATTTATTTCAGCAAGTCGGCAACGTAAAAATGAGCGAAGTATATGGCAACGTCGATTTTGGGCGCATTTAATAACCGACGAGAACGATTTTAATCAACATATCGATTATATTCATAACAACCCCGTTAAACATGGTTTAACAAAGCGAGTAGTTGATTGGCGTTATTCAAGTTTTCACCATTATGTGAAACTTGGCATTTATCCTTCAACGTGGGGATGGGTAAGTGACTTTGATATTAAAACGGGTGAATAATTGATTTAAACAATATAGGATGGGCTGAGGCAACGATGCCCATCAATTGATTATGATGGGCATCAAATATATTTAATTTATGGATGGGCATCCTGTCGTCAGCCCATCCTATAGGCTGATGTTATACGGATATATCAAGGATTGTTACGGAAGCAAGCCTATATCGGTTGCTAACGGTGTAAAGCCAATGCTATCAACCGGAGAACCTGAACAGGTAGTCATTTGCTTGTTGGCAATGGTCACACAAGGATCAGCCACAAGGCTATTTTTTTCAATGCCTTCTGCTATCCACTGCTCCCAAGTAGCAGTTCCCAAATCTTTGTTCGATTCTGATATTTTATACTCAATTTTAGGTTTACCACTAGTAGCCAAGACGAGATTATCAGCAATAACTGTTGAATCTATGGGTACCATATAACGTAATGATGCGCCATTTGGCTTGGTAGTCATAATAATATTACGTTCTATGCGGTTGCCTTCAGGCCAGGTTTTATTGTGCATTGGAACAGCCAGTCCCGGATATTTCTGTTGCCAGATAGCGGTTTTATAAGGAGAGGCATCCAGTTGACTCTGCATGTCATTCCAATTAAAAGTTGGCCAGCGATTATCCAGCAAAATAGCGAATTCACTGGTACTAAAGAGATTATTAGCAATAACATTATCTCGACCACCGCCTATTAGTAGTGCCATTTGTCCGGCATTTTCAAAAATATTGCTACTGACCTCATAACCACTGGCACCATCATCCAGATAAACACCGCGAGCACCACCCGTTCCATAAACAACCTGGTTGTTTGCCAAATCCAGTTTTGTCATGCCGTAGCCGATAATGTCATGCAGGTAATTATTACGAATAATATTGCCCCGCCAGGACCAGTTACGTCCGGTATAAACAGACCCACAATCTGAAGTTTGCAGACAAAAATGATGAATTTCATTTTTTTCAATTAAATGATCATTACCGGCAATGGTAATGGCATTATGTGCGCCCTGCTCCAATAAATTATGGGTCACGGTAACCCCGACACCTTTAATTTCAATAGCAGGTCTGTAGGTCATTACCACTTTGGACATATCATGAATATGATTATTATTAATGATATGTCCGGAAGCTTTCAGGGTCTTGGTATCACCACCAGAAACGGTAACTGCTGTCGCTCCTATATCATGAATTTTACTGTTGATCAGTTGCACACTTTGGCCATTGATTATTTCCACGCCTAAACCACCAGTGTTGTTGACATCCAGATTATCCATCACAACATTGGTGGAATTTTTTACGGTAATTGCTGACCCCGTGCTGTGTTGAAAACTGATATTCTTAAAAGTTACGTTACTGATACCATCGGCAATCAGAATTTTTGGCTGCGATGATAAAATAGCCAGAGTAGGGGTTATTCCAGTGGGGGGAATAAAACTGACTTTTTTAGTCGTTGGCTCATAAAACCACTCGCCGGGCGCATTGAGTAACGAAGCCAGATTTTGGATATAAAAGCGTCTGCCACTGACCAAAGGATAAACCGTTGCTGCCGATAATTTGACGGCATTATTTACGCCGTCAATTGAACTGATGCCAAGATATTGATCATACCAGTCATTACCGGCAAGAATATGTACCTGGGCGTTGCTGTTATTGCCGGTTAAGGGTGGCATTGCCTCCATTACTGTAAATGTGGTAGTTTGATCTAACGGCAGTTTAATGTGCGCCCAATCTTTATCCGGCCAACGCGCCACTTCCAACCTTTGACCATTAACAAATAATTCAAATTTTGGGCCATTACCCTTGATACGGGCATCATAATGGGCAGTACTGGCCGGCAGCGTGGTAACCGGGCAATCCCAAAAGGTAGTGTCGCGTTTTTTACAGGTAATGGGTAAGCCACCACTGATGGTTACTTTTGCACCCGGCTGACCTTGCCAAAGTATTTCTTTGCCCGGCATTCCGGAATCGATCAAGTTAAAAGTCAGCGGGTTATTTAAGTAATAAAGGCCACCGGCAATGTTAACGGTGACTTGATCAGTAAATTGTTTGGTTTGCTTTAGGGTTCTAATGGCCGCTTTAGCGCGTTCCAGGGTTTTAAACGGGCCATTGCTGCGTGCGGCATTGGCTTGTTGTAAATTACCTGTCCAGGTATCATTGCCATTAGGATTAACATAAAAATCAGTTGCCATGGCGGTGCCACTAAAGCACAAACAGGCGGCGATATAAATTCCGGGGATATTTTTCATATATTTTTCTATTTTAGCTATTGTAATTATAAACTTATGGCAATCATGAACCTTATCAAAGATTAACTCAAGAACACATTAAATTATCGTAATTAATATTTTTGGCTGGTATTTTCCAACTGTCTACTATACTGTAACTCCTGATTATTAAAAGACCATGAAAAACGCTATTCGGATTTTAAGCTGACATTAACGCGCTAATTACTTTCTTTTTTATTGATAAATCAAATAATGCAGAAATCTTCTGAACAAAACCCTGGCTCAGTAGCTATTTTGGGCTTAAATTTTCCGGTGCTTGATTACCGGGCAACGCTTAACTTGTTTAAACACTGGATAACCAAGCAAGAACCCCATCAAGTCTGCATCGCCAATGTGCATACCCTGGTTACCAGCCTGACTGATACCGCGTTAAGGGACATTAACCAGCAATCGTTAATGACCATGGATGGTTTGCCGTTGGTTTGGTATGCCAAAGCCGTGCATGGGGCCGTTATTAAAGAACGTGTTTGTGGCCCTGAGTTAATGTTGCGCTGTTTGGACGAAGGCCGCACGCACGGCTGGAAACATTTTTTTATGGGTGGTAAAGATGAGGTGTTAACTGATTTGGTCAGTACCATGCAGGCACGTTTCTCTGGGGTGGCTATTGTCGGTTGGCATTCTCCGCCTTTTCGGCCCTTATCTATTGAGGAAGATACCCAGTTGGTTGCCTTGATTAATGAGCAGCAACCTGACTTTTTATGGGTAGGCCTTGGCGCACCCAAGCAAGAAAAATGGATTGCCGAGCATTTACACCGTGTTACAGCACCGGTACAAATTGGCGTCGGCGCAGCATTTGATTTTCATTCCGGCCATGTAAAGCGGGCACCGGTATTGATGCAAAAATCAGGGTTGGAGTGGTTATACAGAATGTTGCAAGACCGGCGTTTAATTAAACGCTATTGCGCTACCAACCCGGTATTTTTGGCGCTGTTTTTGCGGGATGTTGTCAGGGTTAATTGTCGTAAAATACTGGGCAGGGTGTGATTTTTGTCCACGAAAAACACGAAAGCCACGAAAAAAAACTGATTTCTTGTTCCCAAGCTGGAGCTTGGGAACAAGAGCAGCTCTCTCGTTCCCAAGCTTTCTGCTTGTGTACCAGAATAATCTCTCGTTTCCTCTTCGTTCCTCGTTCCCAAGCTGGAGCTTGGGAACGAGGAACGAAGAGGAAACGAGGCAAAACAAAACTTAATCCATAAATCATTATGAAAATTGCTATTGCTGGTACCGGTTACGTAGGGCTGTCTAATGCCATTTTGCTGGCACAACATAACGAAGTCGTCGCTATTGATATTATCGCTGAAAAAGTTGCGCTGCTTAACCAAAAAAAATCACCCATTGAGGATGTCGAGCTTGAAGATTATTTAACCAACAAGCCGCTTAACCTTAAAGCTACGCTGGATAAATTTGAAGCTTATACGGGCGCTGATTATGTCATTATCGCCACACCAACGGATTATGATCCTGAAACAAACTACTTTAATACCCAATCAATTGAAGCGGTTATTAAGGATGTAACGGCTATCAACCCGACTGCGGTGATGATTATAAAATCGACTGTTCCTGTCGGTTACACTGACAAGTTAAAAGCACAATTAAATTGTGATAATTTGATTTTTTCACCTGAATTTCTGCGTGAAGGTCGAGCGCTTTATGACAACTTGCATCCCTCACGTATTGTCATCGGCGAGATTTCTGAACGGGCACAAACGTTTGCAAAATTATTACAGCAAGGTGCGGTAAAAGAAAATATCGCGGTTTTATTTACCAACTCAACGGAAGCAGAAGCTATCAAGTTGTTTGCCAATACTTATTTGGCTATGCGTGTTGCTTATTTTAATGAGCTTGATACTTATGCCGCGACCCATGGCTTAAATACCAAGCATATTATCCAGGGTGTCAGTCTTGATCCTAGAATTGGTGATCACTATAACAATCCATCGTTTGGCTATGGTGGTTATTGTTTGCCTAAAGATACCAAGCAATTGTTGGCCAATTATAATGATGTACCGCAAAACCTTATTAATGCTATTGTCGATTCCAACACAACCAGAAAAGATTTTGTCGCAACGAGTATTATCAAATATAACCCCAAGGTGGTAGGAATATACCGCCTGATTATGAAAGCCGGCTCTGATAATTTTCGTGCCTCAAGCATTCAGGGCATTATGAAACGAATCAAGGCAAAGGGCATTGAAGTGATTATTTATGAACCGGCTCTTAAGGAGCAAGATTTCTTCAACTCAAGAGTGGTTAATGACCTGGCGCTTTTTAAACAAGAAGCGGATGTGATTGTCGCTAATCGCATTACCGATGATATCCTTGATGTTATTGACAAGGTGTATAGCCGTGATTTATTTGGAAAAGATTAATATCCGGGGGATAGGTATCTACACAAGTAAAAGCAGCGTCATTCCGGCAGGGATTGCCGGAATCCAGAGCGCAGGGATGTGAAAAATCAAACCAAAGTTAGCTTAATATCGCTAAAATTTGGTTCCCTCGTTCGCAAGCTCTCGGCTTGGGAACGAGCTTTGTAAAGCTCTTGCTTCATAATCTTGATTAAGCTTGAGCTTCGAGTAGAGGTACCCAAGCTGGAGCTTGGGTACCAGGGAGATTAATCCCTCGTTCCCAAGCTCTCGGCTTGGGAACGCGCTTTGTGAAGCTCCTGCTTCATGATCTTGATTAAGCTTGAGCTTGTCGAGTAGAGGTACCCAAGCTGGAGCTTGGGTACCAGGGAGATTAATCCCTCGCTCCCAAGCTCTCGGCTTGGGAACGCGCTTTGTGAAGCTCCTGCTTCATGATCTTGATTAAGCTTGAGCTTGTCGAGTAGAGGTACCCAAGCTGGAGCTTGGGTACCAGGGAAATTTTAGTGGCTGGTGTCATCATTGAAAACAGCAGCCAAATCGGGTGCCGAGATGGCATTAATTAACCACTCTTTCCTCGTACCCAAGTTCCAGCTCATCTTGTTCAGTCATATAATCCTCATCGATTTTTAGGTGATTATACCCAAGGATAGATTCCATAAACGGGCTATTTACTGCCTGCAATTTTCTGCTTTTTGTTAGTATTGTAAATGGGTAATCGATTTACCATGTTAAAATCATGCGCATTGTATAAGAGTATGTGGAGAAGAAAATGACTGATGATGAATTGAAGGCCTTGGTTGCCAGTCTTGCTGTTGACAGTAAAAATATACATGAGGCGCAAAAGGCAACTGACGAACAAATGAAGCGTACTGATGAACAAATGAAACGTACTGATGAACAAATGAAACGTACCGATGAACAAATGAAACGTACTGATGAACAATTGAAGCGTACTGATGAAAAGCTTGAGCGCATCGGCATTAATCTGGGTAATATCGGTAAAAATCAGGGCGATGTTGCCGAGGAATTCTTTTTCCAAAGCCTGATAAAAGACAATCATTTGGGCAAGATCCACTTTGATGACGTGGTAAAAAACATGGAAAAGCATCGCGGTCAACTTCAGGAAGAATATGATTTAGTGATGACTAATGGCGATGTCATCGCCGTTGTTGAAGTGAAATACAAAGCCCATAAAAATGATCTGGATAAGCTGGATCGTAAAATGAAAAATTTTAAAAAACTGTTTCCAATCTATCAGGCATTTAAACAGTATGGCGCTATAGCTGCTTTTCATATTAATGATGATGCCAAAGAAGAAGCTTTACGGCGCGGCTATTTTGTTTTGCAACGTAGCGGTGATTTGGTGCATACCGAAAGCGGCGAGCATTTGACGGTATTGTAAGCACATAGACTCTACTTGTTCCCAAGCTGGAGCTTGGGAACAAGGATAAATCCAACTTGGGAACAAAGGCAACCAAGCAATGCTATAGCCCCCTCCCCTTTAATATATACCACTATGAACAATTCAATTATTTATGCGCTGGATTTTGATGGCGTAATCTGTGACAGCGCTGTAGAAACGGCAATAACGGGCTGGAAAGCAGCTGGCAGCATTTGGGGCGATATGCCCAAGACCGCACCTCAAGCCATGATTGATCAATTCCGGCTAGTCAGACCGATTATAGAAACGGGTTATGAAGCCATATTGGCAATGCGTCTGCTTTATCTGCAAGAGCCTGTAGAGGCGATATATAGCGACTATGGCAACAAGATACATGCGCTGTTAACAGAGGCAAAAATCTCCACTGATGAGCTAAAAAAACTGTTTGGGGAAACCCGTGATGCCTGGATTGCCGACGATTTAACCGGCTGGGTCAATATGAATCCGTTGTTTGATGGTGTTGCCCAAAAGCTGCGTGAAATTGGCCAACAATATCCCTGGTATGTGATCACAACCAAACAAGAACGTTTTGTTAAACAGATCCTAAAAGCCAACACCATTGAGCTGGCGGATGAATGTATTTTTGGCCTGGATCGCAACATGAATAAAATGGAAGTGTTATCCGGACTGTTGGAAACCCATCCAAACAAAACCATTTATTTTATGGAAGATCGGTGGCCAACGCTGTTGAATGTTTTAAATAACAATGAGCTGGCAAGCGTTAAATTGATCTTTGCATTATGGGGTTATAACACCGCTCAAGATAAGGCGTTAGCTGCAGAGCAAGCCGTCACCTTACAACAACTTGATAGTTTTCTTGTGCTATAGTCATAGCTGGAAAAAAATTTAAGTAAACCCGCTATTTACCGGAGTAATTGTATGCCAATGACCATTTACCAAGCCTCTATCCCTGTTTTTATACGTATGCTGGAAAATTTATCATTGATATTGGATAAAGCCGTCGTCCATGCCGAGGCGAAGAAAATCGATCCGTCTGTGTTTATTGAAGCACGTTTGGCACCTGATATGTATCCGCTTAATCGACAAATACAAATTGCCACCGATGTAGTAAAAGCTTGCGCTGCAAGACTTGCCGGTATTGAAATACCCAGTTATGAGGATACTGAAATAACTTTTCCAGAACTACAAACCCGTATTGCCAAAACCATCGCTTTTTTGCAAAGTGTCAGTGCCGAGCAAATTAACGGCAGTGAAACACGAACCGTCACCTTAAAGTTACACGACAAAGCCACTGAATTTTTAGGCCAGAATTACCTGTTTAATTTTGTTTTCCCCAATTTCTATTTTCATATGACAGTGGCTTACACCATTTTAAGACATAACGGACTGGAGATCGGTAAAATGGATTTTGTCGGCAATTATTAATTGCGACATGTCTTTTTAACTATAGATTTTCTTAAAA
The DNA here is from genome assembly GCF_022788635.1 of Methylobacter sp. S3L5C. Taxonomy (NCBI): domain Bacteria; kingdom Pseudomonadati; phylum Pseudomonadota; class Gammaproteobacteria; order Methylococcales; family Methylococcaceae; genus Methylobacter; species Methylobacter sp. S3L5C. The sequence continues at coordinate 4,598,826 of NZ_CP076024.1, forward strand.
TTTTATTCCTGAAAATCTATAGTTTAGATTCAAGCATTTTTCGCTACCAAACCAGCCAATTTTTATTGAACAGCTTTAAGATGCGTTACTGCCGCTTGGGCGTGTTTAAGCGCTTCGGTGATGTGGCTCTCTTCGACATAAGCGCCAAATGAACAAATTGTTAAAATAATAGCCAGTCCAAAATTGTTAAGTTTCATGTTATTTATTTTCATGTTTTCTTCCTGTCAATACTTCGGACAGCTTTGATTTGATTTGATTAAAAATAGTCTGGAAGCCTCCAGCATGCGAAGAGGTAGTCAACGACGATAACAGCCCAACACGCCAAAGGCTTCCATGCACTTAACAGAACTCATTCTGCAGCAAATGTCCAGCGTAGAAAAACCGCAGCGTAAATTTATGTCCATCTTGCTAACAACCCTGACGTATCTGCCGGGACGGATGAATTTTAGAAACCTTGGCCGTTATAGTTCTCTGAATGAAAAAACCTTTTCAAGATGGTTTCGTCGCTCGTTCGATTTTGTTACCTTCCATTTTTTACAGGCAACGGAAGAGATTCATGGTGAACTCCTGTCTCACTCGACCTACTTTAAATCACTTAAGTCTTCAAGACGCGCCAGCATGCTTGAAGCAATCGAACGGCAAAGCTATAAAATCCACTGTGAACATTTAACCTTCTATGGCATTGATTACCTAAAATCATTTTCTGAGCTTGATGAGTATGCAGTAGAAACCGCTGACGGACATTTTATTGACCATCAAAATAGTCACAGTCGCCGGCCAGAAAAAAACCTCTATGCGTATGACAAGGCTGTTACAAACTTTCCTTGGTGGACAAAACAGAAAGGCCATCAAAATTACATGATATCCGTTTTAAAAGAAAATTCAGTGGCAACATGGGTAGAATCGATTGCCATTGATGGCAGTAATCCTATCAACACAGGTATTGAAGGCTACAGTATTTATGAAAACCAAGGGGTAAAATTTAATGTCGTACATTACCGTGACCCCGAAACACAAAAACAGTACCGCTTTGTAACAACTTTACCAAAATTAATGAGCCCTGGCATCATCGCTATCCTGTACTACAAGTGTTGGACGATTCAAAAAGCCTACAATAACAGCAAGAGTAACCTGAAAGAAAAAAAGGCCTGGTCTTCTTCGATAAAGTCACTCAGCAATCAAATGCGTCCCACGGCCATGACTTATAACTTAATGCGCGTTTGTGAAGAAATTTCAAAAATACAAAAGCCAACACGCATTCCATCCATCGGATAAAAAATATACCAAAGCTCTTGAAAAAATGACAGAAAATGGCGGCTTTGTTAACCCATTATTGTTTCAAGCAAGAATAGTCCGTATCAGCTCATATGCCATTCGAGCCGTTCAAAATGCAATAATCACTGGGATGTCTTGGTTCGGTCTTATGTGCGCACTCATGGCTCGATGAGTTGCTGGATAGGCGAAAATATGGGAACACTGATGATTTTTTTGTGTATTGAAATATCGAGCGCACAAACTTAGTGCGTCTATGATTCCTGAAGGAACCTTAATTAGTGGGGTTTTGGTGGTTTTTTTACTTTTTAAATGCAATCGAATGTTTGCAATATTTGAACAGAAAGTGGTGGCTCTGAAAAAGTTGAACCGCCACTTTACCGCCAATCGTTAATTTATAAATCTAAATTATATATAAATCAATGAGTTATATGGTGGGGCGGGGACAACCGAATATTGCCCTGTATGCCTTATTATTAAAGGGTTTTAGTGATTTTCAGATTATGAGTTACTGTAAATGTTACTGCATAAATGATTCGTGACTCGTTTTTTTTTGCCAGTATCTTGTTTTTTAGCGGCAATACCTACCAGGCTTCCAGATAAATAAGAAGGGAGCCAAAAACAGGTAAAGCTGTGCTGTGATGAATCGGTAGCCACTAAAAATAATAATCCCGTACCTTTCTTTATTACGCCATGAGTAGCGGGGTAATTGTGTTCTGTGTGCATCTTGATCCAGTTGGTTGTTGATACCAGGTATTAATATTCTGGAATGTAATTATTTGGCCGTAACCTTGAATGACGATCCAGATGGGAGCCAATGGCCCGTGCTGACTGCATGATGATCCAGACGAGAACCAATGGCCGGTACTGATTACCTCTTGAGCCCGTGCCTATACAGAACGCGCCATAAGTAGCGGGGTAATTTCGTCTGTGTGTATCCTGATCCATTGGGTGATTGATGGTTATGAGTTATCCATAGCTGATTATGACTAATCTTGTTGCTTATTGAGCTGATGTCTTAACCAGTCAATACCACCCAACTCAATGAACCTTGTGAGCTGCGCCTCAGTAAGGCGCAAAGAGGTAACTTTGGCTCTATCTTCTGGCTGTAAAGGTTTGCGCCCAGCACCTTTAGCGCGTGTTTTCTTCGGTTGTTCCATAGTTGATCACCTATCAAAGTAATTTATGACGATATTATCAGTCACCGCAAGCATTGCGGATGACATTTATTAATATTGTACTACATAAATAAAGATGACTGTCAACTTTATATGTGATAATCAAAAACAGGCTACAGGCCATACATACCAAGCCTTTCAAGAAGTCAAGTTATTTATGTAATACGTTAATTACTTCGCATAATGGGCGTTATGTTAAATAAAGTATTACATAATTAGTCGCAAGCGTTGCGGCATTGTTTACCCAGTGACTCAAGAGCCACGTTGTTACCTGTCATTGTGATTTCTTTTAGATTTTTAGACGATCCAGATGGGAGCCAATGGCCGGTAAAGCCGTGCTGTGATGAATCGGTAGCCATTAAAAATAATAATCCCGTACCTTTCTTTATTACGCCATGAGTAGCGGGGTAATTGTGTTCTGTGTGCAGCCTGATCCAGTTGGTTGTTGATACCAGGTATTAATATTCTGGAATGTAATTATTTGGCGGTAACTGTGCGGCTTGATTCAGATGGGAACCAATGGCCCGTGCTGATTGAATGACGATCCAGATGGGAACCAATGGCCCGTGCTGATTGAATGTTGACCGGACGGGAACCAATGGCCCGTGCTGATTGAATGACGATCCAGATGGGAACCAATGTCCGGTGCTGATTGAATGTTGACCGGACGGGAGCCAATGGCCCGTGCTGATTGAATGACGATCCAGATGGGAGCCAATGGCCGGTGCTGATTGAATGTTGACCAGATGGGAGCCAATGGCCGGTGCTGATTGAATGTTGACCAGATGGGAGCCAATGGCCGGTGCTGATTGAATGACGATCCAGATGGGAGCCAATGGCCGGTGCTGATTGAATGACGATCCAGACGGGAGCCAATGGCCGGTGCTGATTGAATGTTGATTCAGAAGGGAACCAATGGCCTATGCTGATTGAATGTTGATTCAGAAGGGAACCAATGGCCTATGCTGATTGAATGTTGATTCAGAAGGGAACCAATGGCCGGTACTGATTACCTCTTGAGCCCGTGCCTATACAGAACGCGCCATAAGTAGCGGGGTAATTGTGCTCTGTATGCAGCCTGATCCTGTTGGGTTTTTTCTATTCAAAACCTCATGCGTAAAAATAACCCTTGTGCGGGCAAAGGGCTATATGCCCTATTTAGAGATTATATAGCCCCACCACATCAATACCGATTTACCATATCTACTTGTGGCTTTTTGTATTTTCAAAAACAAGCGTATTGTAAATTTAGCTATGCCGGGCAAAGGGTAGGCTTTCAGTATAGAGATTTATACGCCCCCCAATGGCCCATCAAATTATACTGAAAAGAATGACGTATTTACGTTGGTTTTTATCTGCTTCTGTTCACTTCTTTAAACTTATAAAAACATATTCTAGCCCTACCCTATGTGTCAGTTCTGGGGAATCTGGGGAGCAAGGGGCTTAGCCCATGCGTGGTGTGGCTTACAGCCTCCCCATGCCGGTCTAAATTCTGGGGAACTCCCCAGAATAAAATGGGGAGATGGGCCTTTTATGCGATTTATTAGGCTGAATAATAGGTTTTAATAGGTTTTCAATCTCGTTCTTGCTCCCCACTTTTTTGGGGAATCTCCCCACAATTAAAATACTTTTGGGGAGCAAGAAAACCATACTATATAAGGGCTATAGCCCTATCTCCCCAAACTCCCCAGAAAATATATATAACCCCCCTTTATATTTTTGTTATCAGGGGCAGGCTGTTAATAAAAATCGGCGCTTGATTGATGGAAAATATAATCAGAATTACATAAGGCGATTGCATCAACTACCTATTGGCGCAACCATAAAGGGTACGGGTGATAAGGCTATAACACCCTATCACCCAATTATTTGACTGGTTTTTAATGCTTGGTAGGGTTACTCGGTGCTCTTTGGCTGCTGGAAACCTTGGCGGCTATTATTAATAATTCGAAAGGGTTAGCGCACTTAAAAAAAGTATATCCAGAGTCGCCCTCGTTGCCATGCCAGATAAATAACTCATCCCCCAGGATAATAGACGCTGTTTTTTTGGGGTTACTCATCTCCTGCATTTTCTTCCAGACTCCTACTTTTTTCATGCGGTTGATAATAAAGCCATCATCACGGCTCATGGTTAAATTTGATTGTTTAGGTATCATTACTTGTATCCTTTAAAATTATTTACTGTTTATGCTTCTGATTCGATCAAAGCCGCTGACAAAATCATTACGCGCTTACTTACACCGGCAACCGTGCGTTGAATGGTTGTTCGGGATTTGCCGGTTTTTAAGTCTTTTTCAGGCTTAAGAATGTGGCCTTTTTCAAGCAACCGCCGCCATAGGCTAGATGGGCTTATCAAGAAAGCATCGCCTTGACTACGTGCGAATTGCTGAACAATCTTAAATACAGTGTCTTGTGTTAGCCATACCTCAGCGGCATCATTGCCGCTTGCCTCTCGATACCAGCCAACACAATCACCCATCGGCCCATAAGTGCTATCTCCCATAAGATTCTTACCCATATCCCGCCAGCCCCAAGCAAAGGGGTGTGATTCCGGTGGGTCTTGCTTAAGGTGTCCGGCAATGTGCGCATTACCACTACTGAAAGCGGCGCGTAACAGTTGTAAGAAACGCTCTGATTCGTCTTGTTCGTTTTGATACGCGCCTTGTTCGCTGAAAGCCTGCTGTAAATGGCTCTCTACATCACCCAATAACACGCTGGTTTCATCTACATTCATGGCATTAATATCTTGCAGAAAATAAGTAAAGGTTTCAGCGGCGGCGGCCAGATTCGCGTAAATTTCAGGGGCGCGTGGGTGTGATGTGGCTATGCCATTACGAATGGCGACGTTGCGGTATTGCTCGACCATCTTGGGAAAATCAGTTTTAAATTGATCCAGGCGCGGTGCTAACCATTGCAGATAAGCCGACATTAAGCCCATGAATAACCCATCTTTGGCGGCTTGCTGTAATTGGGTCAATACCGTGTTATCAACATCGGCGCGGGATAACTCCAAAATTAACAAACGGCCTAACAATGATTGACCACGCGGCAAATCTTCGGCGGTTATTAACATCATTGACCGGTTGTAGGGTGCGGCCTTAGCCATCATGTTGGAATCACGGCGGCCCCGTCCTGCTTGGTTGCCGGTGTTTCTAATCAGGCGTTCAGCCATTGCATGTAATTTACTGGCTTCTGCCGGACTAACTGAGGGCTTAAAGTCGTCAACCGTAAAAATTCCATCTTTAACTTGGTGTGATTTCATTTCGCAGTCGTTCACAGAGTCCGACCAATTAGACGGAAAGTTACGCGCGGTAAAGTTGCCAAAAAAGGCTTGAGCAATTGCAGCAACGGCTGATTTTCTGGAACCTGTCAAACCATGCAGCCAGATTGCAAAGTCGGTAGGCTGACACTCTCCCAACGGCGCACGCGCTACCGCTGCCAACATGACGACACCGACAAAGGGCTTGTTCGGGCAAATAGTGAGGAACGCCAAAGCACTGGCAACGGCTGTCTTAAGCTCGTCACCTGCTAATGGTGCGGGGAGCTGGTAACGGCTCATGTGACCGTTACCTAAATCAACTTCAATACCGCCTATCAAACCAGCGGCGGTAATCGCTCCCGATCCGGTTAGATAATGCCAGACATCATTGATCTTTTTCCAACCGGTAAACCTGTAAACAGTACGACGGGGAATATCGCCATTGATGTTTGAGTACAGATGAATAGCTGCCCTGAGATTATCTTTTTTAGATGGCCCAGGGAAAATGAATGGCGTAGTGCCCCAATGCTCATTGGGCCAATTACCCAACGATGAATAAAACGATTTTGCAGGCACATCCACCACCGGCAAAGACAAGCCATCGTTTCTTCTACCTTCCACCCGTAAAAAGGTAGAATCGGCCAGCCCATCATCCTGGTTGATTTCTTCAATAATCTTGCAAGTAAAGTTACACAAGGCAAATTCAACAAAGCCATCCCCATCACCACCAGCTCTAACGGCTTTGACTTGATGAAAAGCCCCGTGTTTAACAGAGTAATCGCCAAACTTCTCGACTTTACTGGCTCCCGATCCGCTCCCAGTTCCACCGCCTCCGGTCTTGATTGCGGGTTTTTTGGCTTTGCCAACGATTGCCAATACCGGCGGTTTATTCTGAGTCATCAGACCCCCCCTGCAAAGACAAGCTGTAATCGTTAAAATCTCCAATATCAGGCGGCACAACATAACTGCCATTAATTGCTAAAGCCGCGTTAATTGCGGCTTGCTGTCCTACTCCGCTTTCGTCATTATCCCCACAAACAATGATTTCATTATCCGGGTATTGCTTGCGAATATGACCAGCAACGGCGGTTAGATTGCCTGAGCTAAAAGCTACAACCGTAAAATAGCCGGTCGTTTCATACAGACTGGCACCCGTGGCCCAACCTTCACAAATCAAAAGGATGCTATCGTTGGCTATTTTGGTAACGTTACCAATATAACAGCATGAGCCCTGTGCTTTGCCGCCTTTCATCATGCGTTTACTACCATCATCAGCAATAAACTGTAAGCTGACTAACTCGCTGTTTTCGGCATAGAGCGGCACAACTAACGCGCCTTTATAAATGCGCGTTGTATACGGTTGCACAGCCTTTTTAGTGAGGTACGGATGATTGATGGCCGGTGTTGCTTTGTTCCAAATATGCGCGGCCTTTTGGGTTGCTTTATCATGGCGGGTTTTTTCTTCTATCTTGCGTTGCTCGCTTTGGCGTTGGCGCTCGATTGCAAAGGCTTTTTTTTCGGCATCGGTTAACGGTTTAAAATCACCGGCCAGTTTCCAGCGAATTTTTATACCTTGTTTGAAGTCCTCAAAATAACCAGCGGCGCGTCCATCCGTGTGCAGGACATACGCGCCGTTAAGTTTTCCCTCTATTTTGAAGCGGTGTAGTTGACCGTCACCAATAACGGTTTCAGGTGGATTAATGAAGTTATCCAGCATGGCATTTTTAAATTGTTCAATGATATTTTGCATGATATTTATCCCTTAGTCGGGATTGCAATCACATCACCATCGTCTATAATGATCTTGGGTTGTGGTGGTATGATTGCAAAGAACCGGCTAATTGTGAGTGATTAGTCGGTTTTTTTATGCCTGATTGTTTTGTTCGTTCTGCTTAACGTCTGCGATTTCCTTAAGGATTGCAGCATCACTAAAGGCATTAACGATGCTGTTAACGTCCTCGATCTCTCGAATAGCGGCCATAATCACGTGATACATAACACCATCACTAAGGCGGCAATCTTCAATAGCGCCTATAAACCTATCTGCCAGCATATGTAAAATTCCGGCTGCTCTATCGGTGGATTGATTTACAGCGTCAGATAATTCATGTGGGCTGCTCATATCAAAATCAACAAACTGATCCGGTAAGCTGTGGGAAAAATTAATATTTAAGCGGGTAGTTTGGTGTTGCTCGACTTGATAAGATGGGGTGGACGCGTTCATTTCACACCGCCAGTGCTGTTTTGTTTTGCCAGAAAATCGGCTTGATGGAACGCATTAACGACGCTACGAATATCTTGTATCTCTTTTATAGCTGATTCAATCACGTTATAAACAATACTGTCATTAAGTCTGCAATCCTCATCGCCTATAAATTGAGATTCCAACATGGTCAACATAGAATCAGCCCTGTCAGTCATAGAATTAACTGCATCTACTAAATTACTGGTGCTATTTATCTTGAATTGAAGAGTTACAAAATCGCCTAGTCTGTGACTAAAATCAACATTTAAGCGAGTTACTTGGCATTGCTCAACTTGAGCGGTTTTGGTAGGCGCGTTCATTCTGCACCGACCGTGGCTTTATGGTTAACAGCATCGTGATGTATTTCTACAACCGCACATATATCATCAAGTTCTAACATAACCGACTTTAAAGCCCAGCTTATCGACTCTGTGTTTAACTGGTTGATATGCGCCTCTTGGTGTAAATCTGTAATTATGGACAGCACGGCTTTAGAACGCATTACCATCAGGTCAACGGTTTCACATAATTGCCTTGTACAAATGGCAGTGTAATCAACATCAAGGCGGTGGCTAAAATCAGGATTGAATGTGGGCTGTTGCTCTGTATCTTGAGCGGTTTGGGTAGATGCGTTCATTTTGCACCGCCAGTAATAGCAATGACCTGTTGCTCGATCTGGTATAGGTTGTCATCACTCCAGCCTCTAATATGGCGGATATGAATAACTTCGTGGAATAGTCTAAAGGCTTCAGCATCCAGTTTGATAAGTTCGCCTAAACTATGAGCAAAGGTTTCTTGTGTCCGGTAAGCACTAATAAAGGCATCGGCTAAAAACTGCCCTGAGTGACCACCATCAGCAATACGTTTAAGCAATAATTCAGGTTCTAAGGCTAATGGCTCCAAGCCTCTTTGCTGATTTTGTTGTTTGATAATGTCATCAAGTGACATTTTTTTACGGCTGTTTATGTTGAATGATTGCTCGGTTTGAGCAGGGATGTTTGTATTGTTCATGCGGATAGTCCTTGTAGAAGGGATAAGCCGCCGCCCATTGGTTCGAAACGTTGGGCGGTGGAATGTATCAAGTTCGAACTACCGCCAAGGCGCGGCCAGACTTTTAAGGGTCTGCTCAATACATCCCACCATAACAAAATAGAGATGTGTTTTTGATGGGTACAAAAAAACCACGTTTGATAGTGGCCTCTTGCGGCCTTGTTCGGTGTTCGAATCCCGACCGTCACATGGGGTGACAGTGCGGTAAGAATAGCCGCCATGTAACAATCTGTCAATCCTGATTTGATTAAATCGCTAATCTTCCAGCGCCTTTTTTGTCTGCGCTTAAGTCGGCTTGGCTTGGTGGTTTGGTCTGTAATAGTAATCATAAAGACGGCCCCGCTTTTAAATAAACCTGAGTTAGTGCGTTATCGTTACCGATATAAACAGCCGCCCTGGTCGCTGCTTTAGCCATTTGATAAATTTCAAGGTAATGAACTTCTGAATCAATACCGCGCTTAATGGCGGCAATCACGGCGGCGGTGGCGTTGGTAACGTTAACACGGGTATTAACTGCAAGATGTTGTCGTTGGCTTCCGGCAATGCCACAAGCTTTGTTGATTAGATTGTTGTAATTCAGGTGGTAAATACGGGCTTCGGTGGTACTGCCATTAACTTGAGCATATGACGTTAGGGCTTTAATGGCATCGTGTAAGTCATGATAAAAAGGCAGGTAATCAACAGCGGTTTTTTGGTCACGTCTAAATCTTCCGAAGGCTTGCACCAGGTTGATTTTTAACTCAACCACTCGCTTAGTGTTGCGCGAAAATGTCAGTAACAAATAACTTTGATCTTCACTAAGCAAAGCATAACGAGTTGGAGTACCGCCGCCTTGTTTACGCTTAACCACATCGATTTCAAATCTGAGTGGGTTAATATTTTTAAAAGCATCAAGGTATGAATCAATGGTTTTTAAAACAGCACCATGAGTAATGCCAAGATTTTTAGCCATTAAGCGACTATCTACTCTGGCCTCGTTCTTTTTCTCGGTTAAAGCTATAACATTGTTCATTGTGCGCCGCCCAATTGACCAATTAAGGCTCTTATGTCCTCAACCTTCCAAGCGGTTGTTCGCTCTCCCAGTTTTACTGGTTTTGGGTATTTTCCCGTTTTAACGCCATTAAGCCATGAGCTTCTGCATATTGGGATAAGTGGAGGTGTAGGTGGTATGGCCTTTGGGTTGCCAATGATTTGGGGTAAGCGTAAATATCCCGATTCTGGGAGTTGATGAATTGTTTTAACCATGTTGATACACTCCTATAGTGCTTATTAAACATGGTTAAATTATCTAGTTGTTTAGAGTATTTTTCTTTCTTGTTTTTGAATGTTATTTTAAGAAAGTTTTTTCTTATATTTGTAGTAAGCCTCGCGGGCTATTTCATAAGAACAATTATGCTTGTCTGCTGAGTCTTCTATTAATTTCGTTATCTTTGGTTTTTCTAATGAATTATGTTTTAGAGTTTTATTAATGATATTTTGAATTTCACAATATATATGTAGATTCCTTTCATCGGCTTGTTTTCTTAATGGGGTCATTGGTATCCACGGCAAAGTAATTTCATCATTCCAGTCACCTCCCGCAAGAATTTTTGTAAAAGCATTGGCAAAAGCTACTAAAATCCAAGGCTCAACAGGTTTTTCATCATAAACATTTATACAAAAACGTTGCATTAATATCATATAGAACTCTTTGTGCTCCATGTCTGTTGCCGTTCCATTACGGATACGAGTGCAATATTCGTCAAAATATGGCGACCTACCGTATTCAAATATATCTTCAGTATCCATTAACACTCCATCAAAGTGTAAGCCATCCAAAAAGGAATAACCGGAAACTGGAGGATGAAGCCAACTTGTAAGCCGCTAAGCCTATCCGGTTAATTAGGGTTTCCGCTGTGTTAGTGGTAAATATTTTTACGGTGTCCGATTTCGATTATCAAAATAATTAGCTCATCGTCTTTGATCTGACAAATTAACCGATAATCACCGACACGGTAACGCCAATATCCAGCAAGTTGACCTTGAAAGGCTTTACCTGTGGCGCGTGGGTTACTTTGAGTTGATAGTTTTTTTAAAAATTCGTGGATGCGTTCTCAATGCTGTATATCAAGTTTATTAATGGCATGGGCTGTCTTGACTTTAAGTTCAATGCGCCATTCCATCTAGTTGGCGCTCCAACTCTTCAAGGCTAATAACGGCATCCTCCCCTTGCTCCAACTCGGTAAGCGGTAATTGTCAATGTAGTTGTCGCCTCGACGGTTAAATCTTACTCTGGTTTGTTTTCTAAATAATCACTTCCTTGGTAGCATTTTTTTGTTTAGACCTTGTCTGGGTTAAGGTGGGCTGTCTGGATTTTTTCCCAATTACGGGAACTTCCAGTCCAGCGTTGCGGATGTTTAGCACGTGCTGCTTCGTAGACGACTTTACGGTTATCCAGAAGCTTGTCGTCCAAGCCTTCATGGCGTTGCGCTGGAGTAATAAACCGAATAGCGCTGTGACGATGCTCATGGTTGTACCATTCCACTAAGCTTGTGACCCACTGACGCGCTTCCGTAACATCGGCGAACGGCTTTAGCGGATAGTTAGGACGATATTTCAAGGTCTTAAACAACGATTCTGAGTACGGATTATCGTTGCTAACCGATGGCCGACTAAACGAAGGCATGACACCCAGTTGTTGCAAGGTCGCCAGCATAGTCGATCCCTTCATCGGACTGCCGTTGTCAGAATGCAGGATAAGCTGTTCTGCCTGTATCCCTTCACGATGACAGAGATCACGTAACAATTCGCCAGCCAAGGCGCTGTTTTCTTCTTCATACACCTGCCAACCGACGATCTTTCGGCTGAAAATATCAACAAATAGATACAGATAGAAAAACTGTCCACGGATCAGTGATGGCAGATAAGTAATGTCCCAACTGTACAGTTGATTAGGTGCTGTAGCACATGCCGCGCGTGGCTTTGTTCGTGTTTGAGCCGGACGTTCGCTACGCCGATGGGTAAGCTGTTTTTCCTCGCGCAGGATGCGATAGAAGGTCGACTCAGACGCCAGATAGCTACCTTGGTCGGCCAGTCGTGGCACGATCTGACTCGGTGGCAGATGACCAAATTCATCTGAATTAGCGACGATCAGCACCTCGGCACGCTCGATTGCTGTTAGTTTGTGTGGCGGTTGATAGTCACGCAAGGGGCGTTGATCGCAGTGAATCGTCTCACCTGTCTGCCAGCGTTGTAAGGTACGCTCACTAAGTCCTAATACTTCACAGGCTTTAGCTTGACGTGCTCCCGCAGTTACTGATTCATTAAGTAAAGCAATCACTTGTTCGCGCTCTTCGTGGCCAGTCATTCGACCTCTCCCCCCAAGAGCGCCCGGAACTTTTTTTGCAGTACCAACAGCGCTGCGGCTTCTGCTAAGGCTTTGTCTTTACGCAATAAATTGCGCTCAAGGCTTTGGACTTCTTCTTTCAATATACGCAGGACCCGCGCTTCTTCACGCTTGTCTACTAAGTCATCCTGGCGGCAGAAATCAGCTTTCCATTGTTCCAACTGATGAATAAAAACGCCGCGTTCACGACACCAGGCATTTAAGTCTTCACCGATCAAATTATAGGTTTTTTGTAAAGCAGTAAAGCGTTCTTCAGAGCTCCAATCTTCGGGACGCTTTGATTTTAGCGGTGCAAGTTTGACGTCCTGTTCCTTCTGTTTCATCCAAGCCTTCAAGGTTGTTAAATGGATATTCAATTCGTTTGCGACGGACTGAACTGATTGGTCATTACTACGATTGTATACTTTTACCAGGGCCTGCTCTCTGAAGCCTACTGAATACCTTTTATATTTTTTCATTTCTACTCTCAAATTTTATTTTTTCTTAAAAGTTGAGGCGACAACTATTCTGACGCAGGGGGGTAAGCGCCTTATCCGCTGCCCGTGCATCTTGCCAATCTTCAAGACATTCAACTAACAGTCTATTGGCTAACCTAGCCGGTGTTGTATGCTCATTTTCTGCCATCTCAGCCAGCAATATAGTAGTTTCATTATCCAGTTCTAATGTTGCCATACCATAAGCCCTTTTTTGCACTCTATTAAACTTCATTATACTTGCTTGAACAACCAGCGCCAAAATACTACATTTACACGATCTTTTTAAACGGGATCACTTGAGCGCCATTCTTTAACCCGTCCAGATAATCACTCCATGATTGCATCATCTTATGTCGTTCTGGTAAATGTGAGGTTCGGTTATAACTGCGTCCGTTTGCATCTCTTACCGCGTGGGCTAGTTGATGCTCTATAAAATCAGGTCGAAAGCCCAGCACTTCATCAAGTATGGTTCTGGCCATTGCCCTAAATCCGTGTACTGTCATTTCTGTTTTATCAAAGCCCATACGCCGTAATGCTGCCAACAATGCAACGTCTGACATTGCCCTTGAGCCGTTTGGAGTTCTTGCGGATGGAAACACAAAGCGCCCATTGCCGGTAAGCGGGCGCAAGTTGGTTAAAATCTCAATGGCTTGTTTGGATAATGGGACGATGTGAGGGGTTTGTGTTTTGGTTACCAGATAACGCCATTCTTTAGCGTCAAGGTCGACATGCTCCCATTCGGCTCGCCTCAACTCACCAGGGCGAACAAATACCAAAGGCGCAAGCTGTAAAGCGGATTTAACGATAAAAGAGCCGGTATAATCATCTATTGCTCGTAATAGTAGGGCGGCTTCTTTCGGGTCTGTAATAGATGCAAAATTACCACCTTTGGCCGGCGCCAATGCTCCGCGTAAATCCGGCGTTATATCTCTATCAATTCTACCTGTTGCAACTGCGTACCGGAAAACCTGCCCGCATAATTGTAAGGTTCTGTGTGCGGTTTCAATAGTGCCTCGATCTTCAATCAGCCTTAAGCATATCAAAATATCCATGGGCAAAATATCAGTTATGGCCTTACTACCCAGCCATGGAAATATATTTCTTTCAAGCATCCGTCTGGAACGGTTGCTTTTATCCGCCCAGGTATCAATTTTCTTTTCTCCCCATTCACGGGCGATATGTTCAAAGCTATTGATGATGGTTAGCCCTGCATCAAGGCGGCTTTCATTTTCTTTGGCTACTTGTTGAGCTACTTTTGTTTCTTTTCGTGTGTTGCTGGGGTCGATACCGTTTGAAACATTGGCGCGTGTTGTTTCGGCCTTGCGTCTGGCATCGCCTAATCCAGTGGCAGGATAAACCCCTACTGATAAAGTTTTACGCTTGCCAGCAAAGGTATAGTCGAATCTCCACCATTTAGCGCCATTGGATTTAATAATGATGTAAAGCCCTTCACCATCATTTAGGCGCTGGTCTTTGTCGGTGGCTTTTGCGTTGCGAATAGTAACGTCTTTTAGAATTTCTTTAGCCATGCAGTAACCCCTTGAAGTAATACAGTAGATTTCCTCAAATGCAGTAACTTTTAATTTTAGTTACTGTAAAAGTAGGGTTACTGTAAATCTTACTGCATAAATTGTCGACTGTTACTGCATTTCATTGCATTTCGTTGGACAATAAAAAACCCGCTAAGCCTTATGACTTGCGGGTTTCTGTACTGCTTTGAATCTTGTTGAATCGGTGTTTGGTGGAGGCGGGGGGAATTGAACCCTTCGCTTACAAATAATTTAAAATATTTACCTATTAATTTCAATGACTTATATATTTGATGGTGTTTTTTAGTGGTGGTAACTGGCGGTTTTTGGCGGTAATCACCGCCACTTTACCGCCAATTTTTAGTGATGGCCAAAGGCAAAAAAAAGCAGAAACTGAACGATCAGGCTACCGGATTTAATTTAATGGCATCCATTAAGTGCCCGGGGGCAAGATGGGCGTATCGCATCGTCATACTGATATCGGCATGGCCAAGAATTTTTTGCAGAGACAATATATTGCCACCATTCATAATAAAATGACTGGCAAATGAATGTCTCAGAATATGAGTGCACTGCCCTTTTTGAAGAATTAAGTCAGCTCTTGGTAGGGATCTTCTAAAAGCACCAATGCAGTTGATAAAAATCCTGTCATCCGGGTTCTTGTCGCCGACAAATGCCAATAGCTGTTTATAAAACAGATTATCCAGCGGAATGGTGCGGGTGCGCTTTGATTTGGTAAACTCATAGGTTATAGAGTTGTTATGCAGCTGCTTAACACACAGCCGTTCTGCTTCTCCCCATCGGGCACCGGTTCTTAGACAGATTTGCACTACATACCAGGTAGACTGGTTAATACAACCGGATTTTATTGCAGTCAATAGTGTAGTTATTTGATTGACCGATAAATATGACAGTTGCCGTTCCTGTATTTTTAAGAAATCGATATCAATAATCGGATTATCGTAATCAATAACCTTTAATTTCTTTAGCTTGTTGTACATGGCTGATAAATAGCCATGATGATTATTAAAAGTCTTGCTACTCATTCCCGATTCAAGTCTTTTAAATCGATAATTAACAAATTTCTCTGCCGATAAACTATCGGCCCGTGGATTATCAAGTTCTGTGGCCATGACCAATAAGGTCGCATGAACCCGTTCGTTATTTGATAAATTAATTCCATGATACCGAAACCACAAATCAACCAACTCTTTCAGCGTGCGAAGATCAGTTGATGTTTTCTGTATGGCCAGATGTTTGGTCAGGTACTCACGTTCAAATATTTCAGCATCGACCTTGACAGCAAACGACTTTCTAATTCTTGGAATATCCTTCCTGTCGATTTCCACTTGCCACTTACCGCTTTTAGTAACTTTTACAGACACTTATAGAACCTTACGCATGCGTATGTATGCGCGTGGTCTTGGCTTACTTTTTTTTTAAAGACCCCCTCGGAAAAGTGTAACAAACGTGACATAAAAAAAATAATCATAATAATATTAATATAATCATAAGGTTAAAGGTTAAAAAAGACACATTAAACAGGTAACAAATAAGTAACATCACCGTAACAATGTCACGCCTTTATGTCACACATTTATCACATCCTGTCACACCGTTTTAAAATCCCCACACACCACGCTGACAAAGGTTTGTAGCGTATATAAGCAAAAGCCGTGTTACGCCATGTTACATAAATATCACAATAGAAACAGTATTAACAAGGTGTTATAAAGCATTGAAAATTAACAATAAAAATAAGCTATAAAAAAAAGCGTTACAGATGTTACGCTTTTCCGGTGGGGTATCCTGAAAAAAAATAAATATATCTGTTTAATCGGCAAGTGTTGCGGCTACTCGCCGTAAACAGATACATCCATATTGGCTGTTTTAAACCGCTCTAGCACAAACGGTTGGGCGAGCGTATACAGATCCATTCTTGAATAGTCTGCTCCCGGTTCTGCACCAGATTGCATTAACGACTGCTCAATTGACTTGGCCGTCAGCCACCAGAAATCCTGTAAGGTATTTAGATCCGTGGTGTCAAAATGTTTCATTAACGGTTTATACCGATCTTCCTCATCTTTATTATTAGCATAGTCATCCTCCCTAACCTGGGAGTCTTTGACATACATGCTGCCTACTCCAGATACCAGCCAATTAATAGATACCCCATGAACAAGGAGTAGTTCCCGCAATATCTGCCCCCCAAGTGGAGTGTCATTCCATATGTGATTAGTTATTGTGCGCTCTGCAGAATCGATAGTAGCCGCTAAATCTGCGGCCTTCATGTTCCTAGAGTTTAAAAACTCAATTAATCTCTCTATTTCAGGAGATTTATTTGTTGACTTAATTTTACCGCGTGTTATTGTTTTCACAAAGCACTCCTGACAAGGTGTTTTATAGATTAATGCATTCTTAAGCACGCAATTATATAGGAAAAACAATGGCAAAGCCCAAATCACCCCCTTTAAAAAAACTAACCATCTCTTTGCACTCCAGTGTCATGGATAAAGTTAACGAGATTGCCTTAACTGAAAACCTTCTGTTGACCTCGCAGTTACGAAAGATGATCCATAGCTCGTTGAAACAAGATTACAGCGTTAATGTGCGTGGTAATAAAGTTGTTAGTGACTGATTTTAAACATTTAAAACCATTATTTAAAACTGTCTTTACCACCTAAAAAAAGGAGCTATACATGTTTAATATCATCATTAATGACGTTGAAGTCCCAGAAATACAATTCGCCCAATTGCGCGTGTTACCGTTCAAACTGATCGATAAAATTCACGGTCGGCCTGAAAATACCGCACGAAAAAGGTTCAACGATAACAAACAATATTTCGTCGAAAACGAAGACTATTTTTCATTATCAGCGTCCGATTTTCGGACGCTGATATGGGAAAAATTCGGTTTTGAACCCAAGTCAAACAGCGGAACTTTAATCACCGAATCCGGCTATTTATTGTTGGTAAAAAGTTTCACAGACAATTTAGCCTGGACCATCCAAAAAGAATTAGTACGCGGTTATTTCCGTAGCAAAGTTGATCCGGTCGAATTCAAGTTTTCCGACTGGGATAAAAACCGGCAGCGCATTTCTGCCATTGCCCAGCAATTGCCGACCATTAAAGATGCCCTGTCATTAAAACTGCTCTGGGGCGAACTGCAAGACCGTTGCGCCATTGCCGGTATCCCTGCCCCCGACTTTAAACTGGTCGGCAAAGATTACCGTCAGCAGTCACTACCTGGATTTAATGTTAAAACCTTGGACTCCTAACCACTAAAAAATCTTTATAACTCAAAAAAAAGAGAAACCATGAAAAATAACGCCCTGTACCCTGTAGCCCCATTCGTTTACAGCGACATCGAACTATCAGAAACCGTTTTAATCGACGGCATTCCCCATATCACCCGCAAAGCAGTGGGTGAATTTCTGGAATACAGTGACCCTCAAAAAGCGGTAGACAAAATGCTGGAGCGTAATTTGTACATTGAAGAGTATTCAGTACCCGTCAGATTGACGGGTACTGACGGTAAAAATTACCAAACTTTTGTCTATGATCCGATGGGATTTTTACTGATCGTCATGGAATCAAGCCAACCTAAAGCGCAGGCGATGAAAATATCCATTGCCAAATTCGTGCACCATTATGCTTTTTGCCCCGAAGAAATCACCTTCAAACAGCAACTCGAACTCAAAAAATACCGCCGTACCCTGCTCAACGACTTAGAAAAATGCTATGACAAATTCACCCAACAAGGCCTCTTAGCCGAGCTGGCAGACATAGACAGTTATTTAGGCCGCGCCTCCATTGACATAAAGCTACTGGGAAAGAAGCCCGATCAAACCGACCTGGAAGACTTAAACTAAAAAACTCCTAGGAGCTGATTGGCAACCACCCTAAAAAAGGGTGGTTTTTACATTATCGTCAATATTTAAACACTTTAAAATACGTGCAAATACCTATTTAAGCTGTTTTTTGGTGGTTTAAACTACACGCAAAGGAGTCATTCATGAATCCGTTATTAAATACCCTGGTAAACCCGTTTCAGTTTGTTGAGCAGAATGTTCGTACTGCTATTGATGATCAACATCAAGTCTGGTTTTGCGCCAAAGATGTTTGCTTAATTCTTGAAATAACTTGGTCAGGTCCAACCCTTCAAAACATCCCTGAAGACTGGGTAACCATGTTAAAACTTAACACAGTTACTGGCGACAAAGATGCCGTTTTTATTAATACCAGTGGTCTGTTTAGACTGGTTCTGCGTTCAAATAAACCCAATGCTGAAACCTTTTCAAAATGGGTCTGCGGTGAAGTCTTGCCGGAAATATGGCGTACCGGCTATTGTGAAGCCTATGACATAGAGTTTAAGGTTTTTGTCGGCGGTGATTTATGAAGCCATCACAACCAATAACCTTATCACCCGCCCGTAAAGCAAGATTATCCGAGTCGATTGCCCAACAAAACGAACAACGCGGTATTACCCCGATGCCTTTGGAGCAGGACACCTTATTGCGTCGTATAAAAGCAGGGGGCTGGTCTGGACAATTTTTAGGGCAGGCTTATTTAAGCGTTTATTTTACCGACAAGCCCTTTAATTTGTCCCTGGGTAAATTGATTAATCTGGATGCCGAAGGTTTCCGCCTGTTTCATCAGATATTGCATGTCAGGCATATTTCCGGATGGAATGATGATGCCTTATGGGATCTGGCAATCGAAGTAAGAGCGATATTAGCCAAGGAGAGCGGCCATGTGTCACCAAGCCAAGAGTGATAAAGGTTGGCTTAGGCAGTACTCACCTGTTGTTAGCCCTGTGCAATTAAACCGGTTTATCAGTAACGTTACCCAAATGACCGGTAATTATACCCATCCAACTGATCAGCAAATTGAAACTGCCCGGATGTACAGCTACCGTAATATGATGCAGGTGGTTAAATGATGATTGACCTTAACCCTCAGATCATTACCCGCCTGATCAATGAGTTTCAGTTTAAAACCCGTGGTGATCACCTCCGTGAGGGGGTGTGTCCTGCTTGTGGCAAGAAAACCTTGTGGACGTGGATAGCCAAGCCAGGCATGGTGCAATGTAACCGTACCAATGAATGCACTTGGCAGGCAACCAGCAAAGATTTGTTTCCTGAACTATTTGCCAACTTAAATAAAACTTATCCGGCAACAGAAGCTAACCCACATCAAACCGCTGATGTGTACCTGCAGTTACTACGTGGTATAAATCCTACGTTAATAGCGGGATGGTATGAACAAGGCAAATACTGGCATCCAACCGGTAATCGGGGTACGGCTACCGTGCGGTTTTATCTGGATAGTGAACGCACCATGATGTGGGAGCGCCTGATTGATGACGTGATTATCACCGGTGATGATGGCAGTCAGGAAACCCGCAACAAAAATTTTAAAGGTCATTTTCGCGGTCATTGGTGGCAACCACCGGGGTTTACTATTGCCGACAATGACGAAGTTTACTGGTGTGAAGGCATTCTTGATGCCATTGCCTTAAATCTTGCCGGGGTTAAAGCCGTTGCAATTATGTCCAGTGGTACTTTTCCCTCTGAATCTATCAAGCCGTACCTGGGAAAACATATAAAGTGGGTTATTGCTCTGGATAATGATGCCACCGGCCGTCGATGTATGAAAAAGCATGTGCATAAACTGCGGGAAATGGGCGAACAGGTCGGAGCAGCCTTATCGAGTGACATAGAGGAAAAATCAGACTGGAATGATCTGCACAAAGCGCAGAAATTGAGCGAAAAAGACATGTTGCACTATCGCTATCTTGGTCGCCTTGAGTTGGCAAAAAATCATGTTGAAAAAGCCCTGGCACAGTGGAAATACAACAAAAAAACGACCTACTTTGTGTATTTGTTTGGTAACAGCACTTATTCATTTTCAATTGATGTAAACGAATTTGAAAAATCCAAAGCAAAGATTCTTGAAACCAGCCCGGAAACCGGCTTAAAAGCCGAGCGCCAAGCCTTTACCCATGCGACAAAGATAAAAGAAATTGCTACATTTAAAATGGATTTCTTGTATTTTCAGCAACCGGATAACGGTGAAGACGGGCAGTATTTTTTCAGATTTAATTTTAGTAATCATGCTGCTGAAGTGCAGCTGCCGTTTGGTGGCAAAACTTTTGGCGGGGCCGGTGACTTTAAAAAAGCCATCATGCATAAAACCCCTTCAGCACTATTTACCGGTACGACTAAGGAGCTGGACACTATGTATCAACAATGGATGGGGCGTATCCCCAAGATCGTTAAAACGTTGGATTATGTCGGTTACGATAGCAATACCGGCGCCTATGTATATCTTGATCATGCTGTTGAAGCCGGGCAGTTGATTAAATTAAACAAGGAATCCTTTTTTCAGTTGAAAAAAACCGGTATTAAAACCACCGTCGATATCAAACAAAAACTCAATACCAAATTAGTTGCCGATTTTCTTCCGGATTACCAATCGGCCTTTGGCATTGGTGGTATGGTCGCATTAAGTTGGTGGTTGGGTACGTTAGTAGTTGAGCAAGTCCGCGAAAATCATCGTAGTTATCCCTTCTTTGAAGTCGTTGGTGAAGCTGGCTCCGGTAAATCAGACATGGTCGATTTTTTGTGGAAACTGTTGGGCCGTGAGGGTGAGTCCTTTAACCCGAACAGTTCTACATTGGCAGGTCGCACCCGCAAGATGGCCGAAGTATCCAACCTGCCCGTCGTGTTTAACGAAACTGATAATGAAAAAGTCGCCGAAGATCGGCACATGAAAGCCTTTAATTGGGATGAGCAAAAAGATCTTTTCGACGGTGAGTTTGGTCGCGTTACCGGTGTTAAATCACAAGATAACAGTACCAAAAAGCCGGTATTTAAAGCGGCATTAATGATCGTTCAGAATATTCCGGTAGCTGCTTCAGAAGCAATCATGAGTCGTATTGTGCATTTGCAATTTGATCGTACCCACCATTCACTCGCCGGTAAACATGCCTCAGACCGTTTGAATATGTTACCCACGCTGGATGTGTCCGGTTTTTTACTGCATAGCGTACAACGTGCCGAGGCTATTTTGAAACGCTTTGACGAGCGATTTAATCATCACAAGCAAGCGCTGCAAGGCAATACTAAAATAAAGTTACAACGTATTATCGAGAACCACGCCAAAATAATGGCGTTTGCTGATTGCCTGTCATTAGTATTGCCGGTATCGGATGCCACTATTGCTGACGTACACCGAGCCCTGATCGTGATGGCTGAAACCCGTCAAGAATCATTAAACGAAGAACATCCTATCGTTCAACAATTTTGGGCAACCTTTGATTACCTTAATTCAAAGCCGTTTTATCTACCCAATGGTGATACGGCATTGGCTGAAAACCAGATCAATCACAGTAATAATCCGGATATTGAAGTCGCCGTTAACCTGGTTCACTTCGGTCAGATGTGCCGAGAACATAAAATCGAAGTCATCGACGATAAATTATTACGACGTCATTTGATAGCCAGCCAAAAACGCCAGTATTTACGCAATGAACCCATACGGTCAAGGCTTGAAGGCCGGACAATCCGGTGTTGGATTTTTAAACGTTAAGGAGATAAATGATGGATAGTTCAGACAGAAATAAATTGATCAAGGCCGGGTTTCGCATAATGAGAGCAAGCAAACTCAACAAAACAATAACAGTGAACAACACTACCGGTGGATGGAATTTAATAGGAAGGTACCCAACCATCGCAGCGTTACATGCCGCTGTAAAAGAAATGCGTAACGATGAAAAAACAATCTTTGAAACGGCAGAATAGAAATTGGGTATCCGAAAAACCGTGTGGAAACAGCGTTAAATAATTGATCATATTGATAGCGTTAAACCGTAAATTTGTGTGGAATTGATATGAATGAAGTTACTGAGATAGATTTTAGAATTCCTGAGTTTCGCAATGCAGATCCAAAAGATTACGAGTTTAGATCTGATGGAAAAATAGTTAGAAAGGATCGATGGGAGGTTGGAATTCACCGCGTTGTTGGTGCTTTAGGAATGGATGTTCGTGAATTTGAAATTGATGATGTTATTTATGCAGTTAAAACAATCATTAATAGAATGCCGGATAATCCGTGCCTTTGTGGATGCTGCAAAATAGGCCACGCTCATGATAGCGATTGCAGAGTTCACGAGTCAGAGTTCTCTACTAATTCAGACTGTGACTGTACCTTATCTTGCTGCGGGTAGGAAAATTCCATACAGCACAGAAAAAATAATCCTTAGTAAATTCCATGCGCTTTTACGGATACCCTAGAAATTAAATAGCCCGCTTAAATAGCCCTATACCGCATGTTCTTTAAGCCATTCTTTTAAGGCTTCGTTCATGCGGGTTTGCCAGCCCTTTCCGGTTGATCGGAAAGCCTCCAGCACACACTTATCAACACGTAAGGCAATCTGTGTTTTATCGGAACCGACTGGACGGCCACGGCTACGCGACAAGGCAATACCGGCGCGTAATTCTTCCATAGTCGCCGGGCGGTCATCTTCATTAACACCATCCCAAACGTAATACCCATCAGATGGGGGTGTTTTCATGGCATCAAGAATTTGTTCACGATTCATTAAATTTGTTTTCGAGCCATTCATAATACATCTCCGATTCTAATTGGCTTGCCGTCCGAAAGCTGACGACCCGCACCGTGTTGTTACGATCCAAATGCACCAGTGACAAAACTGCCAACCGGTTCATTACATACGAAAAGGACTGAAGGCGCTGCTCTCCATTCCGTATTACCCTGACATCAAAACGATAACGCGATTCAAGGACTTCCCCGGCATCGGCGAAATCAAGCCCGTGTTTGCTAAGGTTCGATTGCCGTTTAGTATCATCCCAAGTAAGTTTTGTTTTCATGTTAATAATTGTATATGCAACTATTTAATACAGCAAGCCGTTTTTTTATTGACAAAGACAAACCAACCGATTAACCTAATCACGCACTGGCTCATCCAGTGTCGGGATTGGTCTCTCGGTAACTCAATGGCGCACAACCGCCTTCAAGCGGTTTTTTTATGCGCAGCGCTCCAGCTCCTTCATTCTGTCGGACTGGGCAGGCAGCCGCAAGGCTGACCGGTTTCGTTGAGCCGGTAGACCAACCTGTTCAGTCCGGCGCCATGTGTGGTCTCATATCGCCGGGTTATTAATTTTCAACGGAGATATACCATGAACACTCAATTAAAAACCCTCGCCAACCCTTTTCAGTTTGAAGCACTTGATGTGCGTACCGCTGTCGATGACAACAATGATGTGTGGTTTTGCGCCAAAGATGTCTGTGAAGTTTTAGACATTACTTGGAACGGAAGCACCCTTGAAAACATGCCTGAAGACTGGAAGCTTATGCTGAAACTCCGCACCAGCTATGGCGAAAAGGATACCAATTTCATCAACGAAGCCGGTCTGTTTTTTCTGATCTTCCGCTCCAACAAACCCAAAGCCAAAGAGTTTTCCAACTGGGTGTTAAGCGAAGTCCTGCCAGCTATCCGCAAGCATGGTTTTTATGGCGTATTGCCGCCCAAAGATTATCTGGCCGTCATTAAGCAGATTTCCCAACTCACCGAGCAACTGACCGCCACCAAAAACGCCTTTACCTATCAGCTGCTGGTTAATCCCTTGCGTAATCTCTGCAACATGGCCGGTCATCCGATGCCTGAACTTAAGCTGATCAGTCAGCAACTCGATCAGCTGGATTTGTTTAGCACTGAAGGCGGTGAAGCATGAACCATCAAGCGCGTCACGCACAAATGGACGCCATCCGTAAAAGCGGCTTGCGTGGTGAAGTAGATCGGTTGGAAGGTATTATCGGTGCGTTATCGGTGGCGACTTCCGGCGTGGCCGCGTCAATTGACGATGGCGAAGAACTCAGCGCGACTCATGTTGATCGGCTGTTTGGCCTGTTGCTATGTGAGCTGAAAAGCAGTCAGCAACGCTTAAGTCTGTTGGTTTAACCAAACATATCAACCTGCAATCGTTTACGTTGTTCCGGCTGCAGGTTGTTAATCAGGGTTGCGGCGATTTGTAGCGTGGTTCTTTGCGGCGGGTTGAGGTCGTGCTTGTAAGCTAAGGTAAATACGAACGATGCGCCACAGTCTTTGGCATTAGTACAGATACAGTATAAATCTTTGACTGCATCACTGAGTTGATTAGTCGAGGTAATCAAGGATTTACTTTTACAATGAGGACAAACAACACGCATTCGCTTTCTCCAAGGGGTTTTTGCCATTATATCAAACCCTTAGAGTAATCATAAGCTTACACCGTCCATACTGGCGTATTAAATTTAACCACTTCTTCACCAAGCAGTTCATTCAACGCTAAAAAATGTTGCTGCATGGCGCTTATTTCCAATTCATGATAAACCCGCATTACTTTTTCCAAATCACCGAACCCCGCCACATTTTGTGGAATAATCCCCGACAACCCGGGCTGCATACGGTGCATTGAGAGCATTTCCCGTTCGGTAATATTTTTAATCTTCTCAAATTCGTCCTTGGTACCGATATCGCCAACGGGAATAATTTGTACTGGCTCTTTCGCAGAGGATTTACCGATATTTAAATATAATGAACGAAAATTGCCCGGGCCTTTCGACTGAGATACCTGTTGGCTAATTTTTTTTGCATCTTCATCATCAAGATCAGCGTCATTGGTGACCAATATATAACCCATGTGCGCGCCGTTAATGTAATACTTGCGATGAAACAACGTGGCCTCTTCGCTAAGCAGGGCTGATTGTATACCGCCCAAGTACTCCGGCAGTCCATAGATGGATTGTTTAAGTTCCGGCTCCATTAAATGAATGACCTCACCGGGTTTAAACTCTATTTTGTTGGTTAAAAAATCAGTTTTATCCAATGACGATAACAGTTTTATATAACTATCCGGTTGTTTTGCTCGACGCATGGTCAAGGCTGGCAAGCTTTTTAACTGAGTCACTTTACCAAAGCGGTTTGTCAGCTTTTGCAAATAACAATTACCCGTTACGACATAATTTAAGGCGCTTATCTTCATGTCATTACGACTTAACAAGGCCGATGGTTGAAACCATTTTAAGATCATGTTCTTCTTAAAATGCAGAATGGTACCGTGATAGGGATTGGCTCCCATCAGGTTGGCCATGCCGGTAAAGCAAATTGGCGGCCGGTAATAATCGCCGGAAATATCCAGATAGGTACCTAAATAATCGGTTGTATTACTGGTTAATATCGGCTCAGGATCACCAAAGGTAAAGGCATGGGCTTTACTTGGCACAGTAGCCGCCAATTGTTTGCCTTGATAGCTGTTTAATCGATTAATCATAATGTCCTAGTGGCTTAAAGTGACGGTAGTTTTCTTTTTTGGTGCAATGGGCTCATAGTGCAAGGCATGCAGTACACTCCATGCCACATCAGCATGACCTGTAGCACTGTTACGTCCTGAGGCATAGGTAATCATGCCGCTACCCGTGGTTGTTTTGGTAATCATCATAAAGGCCTGGGTAATTTGTTTATTACCGGATTCATATTCAAAGCGGCCATTTTCAATAACATCAATTGCTTTCATAACCAATGCCGTTTTAGTATCGTTGCTGTAGTTAATAGGCGTTGCTTTGCGGTAAAACTGCTCAACCAATTCAAACAATCCATAACCAATACCGGTCACATCAATGCCGATATGCTGTACGTTGTGGCTATCAACGACGGCTTTTATCTGGTTAGCCTGGTATTGAAAGTTTTGGCCGTGATAATCCAGCGTTTTTAATACCCGCCATTTATCTTGTGGCCTAAGCGGTATTGCCAATATTGACAGACTGGCATTATCACGGGTACGGCTTGGATCATAGCCAATGGCGACAGGTCGATTACCGAACGGACGTGGGGCTTTGTCGTTGTAATCGCTATAATCCTCCAATGCATAGCAGCTCATCATGATGGCAAGGTTAAAAACCGATTTTGCATCATCGATAAACTTGCACATGAACAGATTGGCAAAGTCGTCTTTGTTGTATTCGGTTTTCAACTCCTCGATGTCGAACAAGTCGCAGCCTTGTTTTTCAGCATCAACGACCGTAACCATGTGTCGCCAAATCTTGTCGGCACCCATTAGGCCGGCTTCAAGCGCTTTATGCGTCGTTAAAAATTCGGCTTGTTTGGTACTGCTTCGGCCACGATTATGTTTTTCACCACTCCACATTGGGTACGCTTGGTGACTGATAGCCGATGGTGTAGAAAATAGCGTGCGCCGCCATTTTTTGTGTGCGGCCATACCTGACGCTACTTTCCACATCTTGTCAAAATCGGGTATCCAAAAACACTCATCGACATATAAATGACCATGGTAAGACTGGGCAGTACGGCTATTGGTGGATAAAAACCGTAGTTCAGCACCATTACTTAGCGTAATTACGCCTTGGCCATTGAGCTCAACGTCAAAATGTTCCAAGGCAAAGGCGATTATATAGGCCTTAAATACCTCGGCCTGGTCGCGTGATGCTGATAGAAATATTTGGTTTTCACCAGTCAATATGGCATCGGCCAATGCTTCAAAAGCAAAATAGTACGTTGCACCAATTTGCCGGGATTTTAAAATAAATCGATTACGGCGAGTTTCCGGATTGTTCTTTGCCCACCACCAGAGCAGCTGGTAACCGTAAAATAAACTATGTAATGTCGAGTTGATCAATTCTTCAGTAATACCGGAGATATCGTTTTTGGTTTTCTTCTGGCGTTGGGTTTTTTTCTCGTATCTTGGCGTTTTTGCGGGCCCACACTTTTCAGTGTCAAAATCAGTTATTGCCGGCCGGACTATTTTTCCAGACGCTAAAGCATTGGCTTCAGCAATTTGTAATTTTAGAGTGCCAAAACTTGTACATAACTTTTCAAATTCGATAATTTCATTCGGGGTTTTATGCTCACGTTCTGCCAGAACATTAATACGCCGGGCAATAACGATCTCAACACTATCTGACGGTAAGTGTTCTTTCCAGCCATCTTTGTTCTGCCAATTGTAGAGCGTGCGCTCATCCACATGCATTTCGGCAGAAATTTCTTTAATGGTCCAGCCCTTGACGAAAAACTGTTTACACAGATTGACGACTTCGGCGGGATAGCGCTTTGTTCCCATATTTCCCCGTACCTCTATTTAACCAGGCTTTATTTTAGGTGCTATTACACCTAAAATTGAGTGTTAGCATTTCTGGCAATTTTTAGCGGAAAATATAGGAATTTTAAGGAATTATTGCTGTTGATTAGCCGATCAATCACACCTAAAATTGAGCGCAATTGAAGATAAAACATTAATTAACTACTTATTTTAGGTGTCATGGCTAAAAATCTTAAAACCGGATGGAAAATCATTGGTCGCTCCGGGGCAACAGTCGATGGACGCAAGATCGATCCTGCCCAATTAGAACAAGCAGCCAAGAACTATAACAAGGATTTGTTTACGGCACTGGTTTGGCCAGAGCATGAGCGTTGGTACAACATGGGGACTGTTGAAGAACTGCGTACTGAAAAAAATACCGAAGGTGGTATGGACTTGTTGGCTATCATCGCACCGAATGATTATTACCTCAGTATTAATAAAGCGGAACAGAAACTGTTTACCAGTATGGAACTGATGCCGGACTTTAGAAAAAGTGGTGAAGTTTATCTAACCGGTTTAGCGGCAACCGATAGTCCTGCTTCAACAGGAACGACTGAAATGCGCTTTAGTTCAATCAATAACAAAGATGCTCTGTTATCGGTATTTACCGAACATACCAGCCAAGATATCGATGACCAGCCACCCGGTTGGTTTAAAAAACTATTCACCGAAAAATTCACCCACCCTGACGAGACTATTATGGACAAGAAAGCATTGGAAGCCCTGGCGGCTAAATTTACCCAATTGGAAGATAAAATTTCCAAGTTAACACCGACTCAACAGCCATCGGAAAAAACACCGGCTGAAAATTATGCCGCATTAGCAGAAGAAGTTAAGGCGCTAACGATAGCCTTTGCAGCATTAAAGGCTGACAAACCTACCGAAGAAGATGGCAAATTTACAGCACTGTCTGTTGAACTTGCTGAACTAACCCTGGCATTTAAAGCTGCTGTTGGTAGCAAGGAAGGCACTGACCCCGGTGAGCATCAAGGCGATGGTACAGACCTTAACAGCTATCTGTAAGCAATAACTTATCTACCAATAAGGGACTACCCATGAATTTATGCAAAGAATCAAAAATTGCACTGACATTATTAATCGCTAATACCGCACTTGCTTTTAATGCAAAAGTGGGCGAACAGTTTTCCGCCACACCGATCATAGCCCAGACGATCTATCAAAAAATCGTCGAAAACGGCAATGCCTTTTTAAGCATGATCAATGTGCAGGCAGTTTCTGAGGTTGCTGGTGAAAAAGTTGGTGTCGGCGTTAGTGGCCGTGTTGCCAGTCGTACCGATACCTCAGGTGCAGGTGAGAGACTGCCAAAAAACTTGGCATCAACTCTGGCACATGGCTATCAATTGTTTGCCACAGAGTTTGATATTGCCCTGAAATACGCACAGATCGATGCCTGGGCAAAAAATCCTAACTTTGCACTGCTGTATATGCAAGCCGTTAGAGAAGCCATCGCAAATGACATGTTGCAAGTCGGCTGGACCGGAACATCGGCAGCGACTGCAACCAACATTGCGAACAATCCATTACTGCAAGATTTAAACATTGGTTGGTTACAACTGATACGTGGATTTAATTCTGGCTCACAACGGGTTATCGGCACTGTTGGCGCACCGGTATCGTTAGGTACATCAGGAACCTTTAAAAACCTTGACGTACTCGCTCATGTTGCCAAGCAGCGTATTGCGCCGCAATTTAGAAACCGTCCTGATTTAGTCTTGTTGGTCGGTGCCAATGTTCTGGCGAATCAGGAACAAACGTATTACACACTTAATGGTAATACACCGACAGAAAAAGCCATGACTAATGGCTTGATTACGCGTGCTTATGCAGGCCTACCAACTATTGCACCACCGTTTATGCCGGATAGCACATTGCTAATCACACCGTTAAAAAACCTGTCGATTTACTATCAAGACAGTTCGGTTCGACGTTTGCAAAAAGACAAACCCGAAAAGAACGAAGTACAGGAGTTTAATTCGGTTAACCAGGGCTATGTCGTTGAAGAAGAACTAGCCACATCATTTGTTGAAAACATTACCTTCGTTTAATCATGAATTTATTAGATGCCATCAAGGCCGCACAGCGTGAAGAGACAGCTACTACAGGTATTGATCCCTATAGTTTGGATGATGCCCGTTGTTTAATTGGCCAGGCTGTCGGTGAACTGGACTTTTATCAGTCAGCGATGATGGTTGATCAGATCAAGATTAAAAATGAAGTCACGCTGGAAGGCAAAGCCCGTGTTAAAGCGCTGGTATTACCAACCTACCTTGAGTTTGTTGGCGTGTATGTTGGTCAAGAACAGAACTATCCCAATGATGTTGCGGTACAAGTGATGATCTGGTTACTGGATGTGGGTAACATTCATGACGGTTTAGAGTTGGCACTATGCCTGGTTAAGCAAGGCCAAAAGATGCCGGTTAAGTTTAACCGCGATATACCGACTTTTTTATGTGATTTCTTTTACGACTGGGCTGGTGCAGAACTTAAAAAAGAACATAGTGCCAGTCCCTATCTGGATACCTTAACCGCTGTTGCTGAAAACGACAGTTGGGCAGTGCATCCTTTATGTATGAGCAAGCTTTTTGCGATGCTGGCCAAGCATAAGGAACAGTCCGGTGAATATCAAACCGCACTGGCTTTATGCCTGAAAGCTGAAGCGATTAATCCCGAGAAAGCCGGGGTTAAAGGCTTGAAAGAACGAGTGCAGGCGAAACTGCAATAAAAGGCTCTCCAAGCCCTGGCTGACAACACCGCTGTAATTCACCTGACGGTTCGATATTACAAAGGTTGTTTGTCCAGGCACTAAATCAGATCTACCCCTTTTTAAGGAATAGCTATGCCGCGTTTTTTATTAATGACTATTATTTTGTTGCTCGCAGCGTGTACGCAACCGACAGAATTTGACGATGGTTATCAGTTGGGTGATCTCTCAATGTTAACCAAGCGTGAAGCACTTGTTTTATTCGATAACATAGAAATTTATTGCAGTAAAAACAGTGATTCAGTACTCAGAAAGCAGGCGTTATTGTTGCTGCATGTTAATTATCCATTGATTCCGGTTAACGGGATTTGCGGCTAATGAGTTTAACCGGCAAGCCATCATTAACAGCATCGGCCCCCGTTATTAATGACGTATTTTGGCCTGATTTGCTGGTAGATGAACTGATGACTAATTACCGGATACCTTCGGAATATGCCGATGGGGTAATTATGACCGGATTAACCTTGGCAGTGATGAATGTCAATATTCGCTTGACTACCATTAAAGCCGTATTGGTAAAGGATGGTTATGAAAATTTAGCCGCTTATACACTGACCAGTACTGAACTTATCAACGGTAGTCCGGTGTTGCTGGAATTATATAAACATGCGGTCTATGCACGGGCCAAAGGTCAGTTACTCATGCAGTTTGTCACAATTAACCGCAGGCCACAGGCTGAAAACGCTGCTAAAGAGGGCTTGCCGACCGAACAATACTGGCTGGATGAAAGCCAAACCGCCATTGCCGAGTTTTTTAGACGCTTCTTGCCGGAAGAAACGGTTTATAACAAGGCCAACGTGATGGCGATCTTGCTATGAGACAGTTGGCTGAGTTAACGACGTTGCTGATTAATCTTGATCTGGTTGCAGCAGAAAACATTGAAGGCTTTGCCGATGAGCCAAAAATAATTCCGTCGGGAAAAATTGTGACTCTAAACACGGTATTAAATGAGCCAGGCATTGTGTTATATCGACAAAGTTATACGGGTACTTTCTTTATTGATGACTACCCATTTAATGCGCATCCAATTACTGAATTGTTTGGCCATATCTGTGCCTATTTGCTGGACAGTGGCAATGGATCAGATGCCATACCTGAACCGGTTATTACTGTCGATATTTTAGATAATGGTACCGCCAATATTGAAGTGAGCATTGCTTTTGAACAAGATATTTATGCCGTTGAAGATAGTTCCGGAAGTATTCCGTTAAACGGCAAGCACTATCGGATTGCTGATCCAGTGACAGATTATGTGCTGGATGGAGATATTTCGTTATGAGTGATGTAAATGTTGAGATATTGGGCTTATTACCATTACATCGGCAATTACAAGTACTGCAATTGGCACCACAGCAACGTAAAAGATTAATGGCCAGAGTTGCCAAGGCTGTTATCAGAGATAGCAAAAAACGTGTACAGGGACAGCGAGATTTAAACGGTACCCCATACCCTGCACGCTATAAAGTGAGATCGACAGGACGGCGCAAAATGTTAAGCCGTTTGGTTAAAGGTTTAAAGGTAACCCAAGCTGATAATGATAGTGCAACAGTAGGATTTTATAACCCGGTAGCCGGACGTATTGCCGCTGATCAGCAGTATGGCACCCAAACCCAGATAACGGCTGCCAGTTTTGGTGGTCGCAGTGCCGCGTCATACAACTTGCCGGCAACACGCAGGCAAGCCAGTGCACTGATTGGCCTGGGCTTTAAAATAGCCAGAGCTAACGGAAATGGACGGCAACGACCCAGTATTAAATATATTACTGAGCATTATAGCCAGGGACAGGCTAGATCCACATTAAAACGGCTACGTGAATGGGCAGGACAGCCAACGCGAAGCAGCTGGACAACAACATTGCCGGCACGAAGCTTTTTAGGGGCTACAGCAACGGAAGTGCGTGACCACATTACAAACATTTATGATGATATTCAACAGGAGATAGCACGCCATGGCACTCGGTAAAATTACAGTAAACGCCCTAAATCTTAATCAAGGGCCATTTCCAACCGTTGAGAAATATTTTTTATTTATCGGTATGGGATTAACCGGTACAGACACGTTATTGTTTTTAAATACTGACAGTGATCTGGACATTGAATTAGGCATAGCCGATTCAGAACTAAAAACACAGGTCAAGGCTGCCAAAGCGAATGCCGGACAGAACTGGGCCTGTTGTGCCGTACCGGTTACTGACGGTGCCTTGTGGGAATCGGCATTTGATATGGCGATGAACAATAACGTAAAAATAGAAGCCGTTGTTATTTGTACACCGGTATTGGTACAGGCAGATTTAACCGCGATGCATACCAAAGCGGAAGAAACCAATGCAACCTATGGCCGTCGATTGTTTTTTATCGCCGGAGCAATAGCCATTGATTCGACACCAACGACAGGACAAAACTGGTCTGCGTACATTACTGCACTGACTGCACTGACTGTTACGCTGGCGGCTATGCGGGTTTCAGTCGTGCCGTATATTTATCCTGATGCGGTAGGTATTTATGCCGGACGTTTATGTAATTATCAAACCAGTGTTGCTGATACGCCTATGCGGGTAAATACCGGATCGTTGGTTGGTCAGGATCAATCCACGCTACCTGTAGATAGTGCCGGGATTATTTACAATAATGCCCATGCCAAAGCGCTGAATGACCAGCGCTTTAGTGTGCCGCAATTCTACCCGGATTATGAAGGTGTTTATTGGTCAGATGGGTCATTACTGGATACGGCCACCGGTGATTATACGGTGATTGAAAACCTGAGGGTTATTGATAAAGCGGCCCGTGCAGTACGCCTGGTATTAATCGGCTTAGTGGGTGACAGACGTTTTAACTCCAGCCCCATTGGTACGGCTTGGGCGATGAGTAAGTTAATGCGCCCCTTGTTTGAAATGAGCCGGTCAACTGACTTTCAGGGCATCCCGTTTCCTGCCGAACTAAAATCTCCGGTTGATGGTGATATCGCCATTACCTGGATAACTCGGACCAGTGTAAATATTTTTATCATTGCCCGGCCACTGGATATACCTAAAGACTTGACGGCAAACATCGTTCTTGATCTTTCAACAATTGCATAAGGAATTATGATGCCTGCAAAAAACCACTTATCCGGACAAGATTTTGACGTTATGTTCGGTGACACCATGATTCATGTTGAAAATATGTCAGCTAGCATTACGGATAATCGCCAAGCCGTGCAAACACGCGGTATTCCCAATGGATGGGTTAATGGTGATGTCGCTTGTAGCGGTGACCTTGAGCTTGATAGTGCAAACTTTAAACTGTTAATTGATGTTGCCAGAACCGCTGGCAGCTTTAGAGAAATAAAAACCATTGATATTGTCTGTGTGGGCAAGACGCTGGACAGTGAGCAAAAACAAGAGTTTTTTGGCTGCCTGTTAAAGATATCTGACTTGTTTAGTATCGATGGCAAAGGTGGTGAAAAAAATAAACACAAGATTGCCTTTGAAGTAACCAGTCCTGATTTTGTGCGGATTGATGGCGTATCGTATCTGTCAGCCAATAATATCCGTGATCTGTAAAGGATAAGCCGTTATGACTGACGTTAAAAGCATTAAGCGGATTAAAACAGCATTGCAACCTGAAGACTGGATTGTTGGGCAAGAGGATGGCGCAGGACTTGGTGATCAGTTTAGGTTTCAGGCTAAGAATGGGGTTGAAGTTGGTGGTAACGGTGGAAATAAAATAATTTTTACGGGCGACTCAATTACTCAAAATAACTACCTAAGTGACTCGTCAGCTAGTTTATTGGATTCTATTGCATTGGATTCTCGTGGATACGCATGGATTGGTAACGCTTACGCTGGTTCGGCTATGGATATTGTCGGTATCTACGGGCATGGCGGGCGGTAATTGTCAATGTAGTTGTCGCCTCGACGGTTAAATCTTACTCTGGTTTGTTTTCTAAATAATCACTTCCTTGGTAGCATTTTTTTGTTTAGACCTTGTCTGGGTTAAGGTGGGCTGTCTGGATTTTTTCCCAATTACGGGAACTTCCAGTCCAGCGTTGCGGATGTTTAGCACGTGCTGCTTCGTAGACGACTTTACGGTTATCCAGAAGCTTGTCGTCCAAGCCTTCATGGCGTTGCGCTGGAGTAATAAACCGAATAGCGCTGTGACGATGCTCATGGTTGTACCATTCCACTAAGCTTGTGACCCACTGACGCGCTTCCGTAACATCGGCGAACGGCTTTAGCGGATAGTTAGGACGATATTTCAAGGTCTTAAACAACGATTCTGAGTACGGATTATCGTTGCTAACCGATGGCCGACTAAACGAAGGCATGACACCCAGTTGTTGCAAGGTCGCCAGCATAGTCGATCCCTTCATCGGACTGCCGTTGTCAGAATGCAGGATAAGCTGTTCTGCCTGTATCCCTTCACGATGACAGAGATCACGTAACAATTCGCCAGCCAAGGCGCTGTTTTCTTCTTCATACACCTGCCAACCGACGATCTTTCGGCTGAAAATATCAACAAATAGATACAGATAGAAAAACTGTCCACGGATCAGTGATGGCAGATAAGTAATGTCCCAACTGTACAGTTGATTAGGTGCTGTAGCACATGCCGCGCGTGGCTTTGTTCGTGTTTGAGCCGGACGTTCGCTACGCCGATGGGTAAGCTGTTTTTCCTCGCGCAGGATGCGATAGAAGGTCGACTCAGACGCCAGATAGCTACCTTGGTCGGCCAGTCGTGGCACGATCTGACTCGGTGGCAGATGACCAAATTCATCTGAATTAGCGACGATCAGCACCTCGGCACGCTCGATTGCTGTTAGTTTGTGTGGCGGTTGATAGTCACGCAAGGGGCGTTGATCGCAGTGAATCGTCTCACCTGTCTGCCAGCGTTGTAAGGTACGCTCACTAAGTCCTAATACTTCACAGGCTTTAGCTTGACGTGCTCCCGCAGTTACTGATTCATTAAGTAAAGCAATCACTTGTTCGCGCTCTTCGTGGCCAGTCATTCGACCTCTCCCCCCAAGAGCGCCCGGAACTTTTTTTGCAGTACCAACAGCGCTGCGGCTTCTGCTAAGGCTTTGTCTTTACGCAATAAATTGCGCTCAAGGCTTTGGACTTCTTCTTTCAATATACGCAGGACCCGCGCTTCTTCACGCTTGTCTACTAAGTCATCCTGGCGGCAGAAATCAGCTTTCCATTGTTCCAACTGATGAATAAAAACGCCGCGTTCACGACACCAGGCATTTAAGTCTTCACCGATCAAATTATAGGTTTTTTGTAAAGCAGTAAAGCGTTCTTCAGAGCTCCAATCTTCGGGACGCTTTGATTTTAGCGGTGCAAGTTTGACGTCCTGTTCCTTCTGTTTCATCCAAGCCTTCAAGGTTGTTAAATGGATATTCAATTCGTTTGCGACGGACTGAACTGATTGGTCATTACTACGATTGTATACTTTTACCAGGGCCTGCTCTCTGAAGCCTACTGAATACCTTTTATATTTTTTCATTTCTACTCTCAAATTTTATTTTTTCTTAAAAGTTGAGGCGACAACTATTCTGACGCAGGGGGGCGGGTACTCTACTAGACAACTGATAGATATGGTTGATATTGATCTGCTCAGTAATACTAAAGCAGATTGGTGTCATGTACTCTGCGGAACTAATGATAATGGAGCGGATGGAACGTCAGCAGGTATCATTACGAGCCTAGATATATACTGGAAAAAGTTAGAGGCTTTAGGGTTTAAGCTAATCCTTGGAACTCTACTACCTAGGGCAACAAATAACCCATTTTCTGGAGATCAAAACTACGGCGTAATGGGCAAACTTAGTATAGTTAATGACTATATACGTTCTCAAACTGGCATTAATGGTCGCAAAGTTGCTGACTATGCAGTCGCAATGGTAGACAATGACACTGGACTGCCGATCACTACGCCTATAATGTTTACCGACAACTTGCACCCAAATCAGTATGGTGCTTGGGTTATGGGCGCGTTTGTTTTAGCTCCTATTTTAAAAGAGATAGCACAGACATTAATACCTGTTAGGCATGGTAAAAATCTTTTTACATCACAGTGTCTAACACCAAATCCTAAATTATTAGGTACTGGCGGAACTGTATCTGCACCTGTATCTGGCACTACTGCAAATGGTTTTAAAATAGCCGTAGCGTCTGGCACATTTACCAGTATTGCAAGCGCTAACCAAAATATATCTACAGCAGGGGATAGGTACTCAACAATAACTATTGATGCGGTACATGGTACAGACAATAGCAATGCTCAGTTCGGTTTTGAGCTAACCCGTAGAGCGACTAAGGGCGCGTCTTCTGGCACTGTTATTTCTCAAGGTGTATGGGTCAATGCTAATGGGGTATCGTACAAACAAATAGCCTCACTAACAGGGACTACAGGCTCTGCAACAATAGATACATTTAGCACGACTATAGGCGATGTAATTACTGATGGAACGTGCAAGTGGTTAGTAATGCCGTTAGTTGCAGATGGGGTGATTGTACAGCTAACTGCAAAGTTTAAAATAGCCACCTTAAGTGGTGGGTCAATAGCACCCTACTTGGTCTTTTATCAAGACTCAATAAATAATAATGCTTCCGGTAGACCGTATATTAATAGAAATCAACAGTGGATACAGTCCAGATCCAATAACAACCCACTTATCGCAGTTCAGAATCTATCAACTGCTAATCCTGATTTTTGGACTGAACCAAGTACCGACTTCATAACAATAGTTAGCCCTAAAATAAAGCTACAGTCCGGTGTGGCCCCAAACAATGATGTTGGGATAATCAGATGCTATTTGCAGTGGAAGGGTAAGTCTGGAACTACTGTGCAGGTAATTGTAAAGGATTTTGATTTAAAAATTGTTGGTTAATTAAATAACCCTACGCACAGCCGCAGTATCAGCAGTAATCATCGGTCAAGCTGTAAGTGATTAGTTCGTCATGACGTTTTTAAATCAGTAAAAATTTAACCAAAAATCCAAGGACAGATATGAAAATAATACGAATATTGACTGGCAATTGGTTTTCTATGAGATTTTTGAAAAGGATAAGAAATCATGACTAAAAAACCAACGATTACACAAATAAAGGAAGCTCTTACGCGCAGGGATGCGCCCCTATTTACTGGTGAGTTAAACCTCACCTTGGTAGGTATTCGGGCAACTGATACCAACACCAATACGTTTAATGATTTGCTCTGTGTACTTTAC
Source organism: Methylobacter sp. S3L5C (assembly GCF_022788635.1). Lineage (NCBI taxonomy): Bacteria > Pseudomonadati > Pseudomonadota > Gammaproteobacteria > Methylococcales > Methylococcaceae > Methylobacter > Methylobacter sp. S3L5C. Next base: position 4,636,371 of record NZ_CP076024.1, read on the forward strand.
GATGATGCTGCAGGAAAACTGCAAATGCAGACGTTTCCAATCACTACGGATCCCGGTCGTAAATATCTGCAAAAACCGATTAATGTCGATGGGACGGCTATTTTAAAACCGGGGCATTATAAAAGTTGTTGGCAGATTGGTGCGCACCAGGGTAAATATCGCGCATTGGTTCAACGTGGTTTGATGACAGTTTATCGTGACCGCAACAAAGACAATCTGTTAGACCTACAGCATGAGCAAAGCGGCTATTTTGGTATTAACTTACACAAAGCCCGGTTATCTGGATATAGCTTGACCACGGATGTTGTTTCAGCGGGTTGCCAGGTGTTTGCTGACAGCAAAGACTTTGATACCGTTATGGCACTGGTACAACAATCAGCGGCAAAATATGGCAGTCGGTTCAGTTATACGCTATTGGATGAGGCCGACTTATGTGTACCGATAAAAACCAAAGCCGCTTAATCAGCAGTTGGGCTTATAAAAATATCAGCGTTGAGGAAAAGGCACTTATCTGTAATGGTGCCGGGGCGGCAGGATACTGGATTAATTGTTTTATACCTAACGCCTTATATGGTCTGGATTGTGTCGAGGCCTTCAATATTCACGATTATGATTATGAGGTTGGCGTTAGTTTGGCAGATAAAGACCGGGCTGATAATAATCTGTTAACCAATTTGTTAATGCTGATTAATGAAAGGGGCGGCTGGTTAAAATGGTTACGGACTAACCGCGCATTAAAATATTACCAGGCTGTTAACGAGTTTGGTAAGCACGCTTTTTATTATGGTAAAACCAATGCATGAGCAGATTGATTATTTTTTACGGTTATTGAGTGGCTTTATTTATACACTCACAGGCGGGTTATTTATTAATAACTGGATGGATTTATTGGATCACCATGCCGGGGCATTCGGGGTAATTATTGCTGCATTTACTGCATTGATTAACTTTTTGTTTCAGTTAATCAATCGTTGCAAAAAACAATCTTAAATTTTTTTAAACATAACCAGGGGAAGAGCATGAGTAATACAACAACAGTCACTATCGGCGATGATGAACTAACCTTTGCTGTCAGTAACGGCGACTTCAATCAATTTCTAAACGAGCAGCAACCCAATAATAAAGTTTCTCCAGCTTATAATTTTTTGCAACGCACAGTGATTGATGCCGACAAGGACAAGTTTAAAAAGCTGGTACTTACCGATAACGTACCCAATGGCCCTATGGTTATGCAAATAGCCGGGGTATTGGCAATTGAAAACGGCGCAGGTATTGAAATCACTGTAAAAAAGTCGAACAGCTTAGCCTTGCCATTGAGCAAAACGGCTATAGCCAGTTAATAGCACTAACCAAACACTGGTTGCCTGGGCAACCAGTGGACGAACAAACGATGGCAGAAGCACTCTGGCTTGATCAGCGGCACTGGCACAATACCACAGCAGCAATAACCAACGGCATCGCCACGGCATTTAACGGATGAGCGCACTGAATAATTTACTGTTTCGAGTCTCTTTACTGGATGCGATGTCTGGCCCTGCGCGTACGATGATGTCCAGCATGGATACTATTACTACCCGTATTCAGGGTGGATTTACCAAGATTGGCTTTGGTGCGGCGGGTCTGGCAGCTTCAGCTTATTCACTCACTAATATTTTACAACCAGCACAGGAGATGAATAAGGCGCTAGGAACGGTGGCATCTTTAGATGTCGGAACCCAAGTACTTGACGAACTTAATAAAACCGCTCTGAAATTTAGCGTTAAATATGGTGAGTCTGCCTCCGAATTTGTCAGCTCTTCCTATGCTATCCAGTCGGCAATCGCGGGATTATCAGGTAATGAGCTTCCCGCCTTTACCAATGCCTCATCAATACTGGCAAAAGCTACAACAGCTGATATGGGTACGATCACCAATTATGTAGGAACTATGTATGGAGTATTTAAAGATTCTGCTGATGGCATGGGAAAATCTAAATGGATTGAGCAGTTAGCCGGACAAACTGCATTGGCGGTAAAGATTTTTAAAACTACTGGACAAGGTATGTCAGAGGCATTTGCTGGGCTAAGTGGAGCTAGTTCTGCCCCCATGGCGGAACAGCTTGCTGTCCTAGGTCAACTACAAGCGGTAAAACATGGTAGCGAGGCAGGGACTCTATATAAAACATTCCTTGCTGGTGTAGGTAAATCTCAGAAAGAATTGGGGCTTAATTTTACTGATACCGCTGGGCATCTATTACCCATGGTAGATATTATGACTAAGATAACGGGCAAGTTTAGTGATTTGAAAGACGACTCAACACGGCAACTACTGACAAAGGCATTGGGCGGAACAGAAGCAATGGCGTTGGTTGATATACTGGCAAAGGATATCGGGGGACTAAAAACCAATATTTCAGAAATAGGCAAGCAAACGGGCATGCAAAAAGCCATAGACATGGCCAATGCTATGATTCAACCCTGGGAACGAGCCAGTAAAGTCGTTGATGCACTAACTATTATGCTTGGACAACGGCTTTTGGTAGTGATGACACCCGTTTATAACTGGATTACGTCGATCGGCGAAAAGCTAATGCGTTGGGGCGAATTATTTCCAAATATTTCTAATTACATCGGTTATGCGGTGCTGGCAGTTATCGGTATTACCGCCGCATTATCAGTATTATCGATTGTGATGGGCTTGGGTACTGTCGTTGCCTCTGGTTTTGCATTAGTGATGGCGATTATAAGCAGTCCGATTACCTTGGCAATAGTTGCAATCGGTGCTATTGGCTATGCCATTTATAGGTTGATGGACATCTGGGCGCAATGGACGTATGGAATGAGCATATTTGAGACTATGGCCGCTGGTTATGAGGCAGCAAAGATGGGGGTATTATCCATGGTTCAAAGTACGATTGCCGGATGGGAGTCGTTAACAGGCTGGTGGCTGGGCTTTAAAGGCTTTATGAGTACGCTTAATCCCTTGGATGCCATAGGTTCATCGGCACTGGTTCAAAGTGCCATTGCCGGATGGGAGTCATTAACAGGCTGGTGGCTTGGCTTCAAAGATTTCATGAGTTCGCTAAATCCCTTGGATGCCATAGTCTCATCGGCATTGGTCAAAAGTGCCATTGCCGGATGGCAGTCGTTAACAGGCTGGTGGCTGGGCTTCAAAGATTTTATGAGTTCGCTAAATCCCTTGGATGCCATAGTCTCATCGGCATTGATTCAAAGTGCCATTGCCGGATGGCAGTCGTTAATAGGTTGGTGGCTGGGCTTTAAAGGCTTTATGCGTACGCTTAATCCTTTGGATGCCATAGGCTCATTTACATTGATCCAAAGTGCGATTGCCGGATGGGAGCTGTTAAAAGGCTGGTGGCTGGGCTTTAAAGGCTTTATGAGTTCGCTTAATCCTTTGGATGCCATAGGCTCATCGGCACTGGTTCAAAGTACGATTGCCGGATGGGAGTCATTAACTGGCTGGTGGCTTGGCTTTAAAGGCTTTATGAGTTCGCTTAATCCCTTGGATGCCATAGGTTCATCGGCACTGGTTCAAAGTGCGATTGCTGGATGGGAGTCGTTAACAGGCTGGTGGCTTGGCTTTAAAGGCTTTATGAGTACGCTTAATCCCTTGGATGCCATAGGTTCATTTACTTTGGTCCAAAGTGCGATTGCTGGATGGGAGCTGTTAAAAGGCTGGTGGCTGAGCTTTAAAGATTTTATGAGTACGCTTAATCCCTTGGATGCCATAGGTTCATCGGCACTGGTTCAAAGCGCGATTGCTGGATGGGAGTCGTTAACAGGCTGGTGGCTTGGCTTTAAAGGCTTTATGAGTTCGCTTAATCCCTTGGATTCCATAGGTTCATCGGCACTGGTTCAAAGTGCGATTACTGGATGGGAGCTGTTAAAAGGCTGGTGGCTGAGCTTTAAAGATTTTATGAGTACGCTCAATCCGTTTACTGCAATCAGTGATGGGATTAATGGACTGATTAATAAGATCAACATGATACCTGGTATGAACATAGATCTTATTGGTGCATCAAATTCAGCAATGCAACCAGTAGCAATGACTGGAATGTCAACACCATCGGCATTAGCGGGAACTCAATCGGTTATACCATCATCGGTATTTTCAGGCACTCAATCTGCTATACCGTCATTATCATCAATGGTCGCACAGCCTGTTACACCGCCATCATCGTTGAGCAAAAGCCAGTCGGTGAGCGTGCCCAAAGGCGGCATCATGAGCCAAATAACGAACGCGAATAACAGCAAGTCGGTGAATGTTGGTGGTATTACTATAAATAATCCATCCAAGCCGGTAACCGGGCAATTTTTGTCAGATGAACTACAAATGGCGGCGGGATAATTATGGACTACATCGATCTACGCATTGCTAATAATGACTTGATACTCGATACCGGAAAAGAACCGACTCTCTTGGGTGATCGTGACAGTATTATTCAAGACACCCAACATTTAATCAGAGATTGCGGCTTATTATCGGCATGTATTGGCGAACGCGACAACGCTAAAGTAGCACTGTTAATGCAAAGACTTGAACTAAAAATAGAAGATGATTTACGACTGGTTCCAGGAACCATAAAGATTACTAGAAATGGTGCTGAATTGTTCTTTATTAGTGCTGATACTGAAAAATACGGGACTTTTAGATTTGGAGTAGAACTATGAGCGTAGATTTTTACAAGATTTTAAGCGATAGCGGAATACCGACGACACAGTCAGAGTTGGAAAATGCATGGTCTGCAGAAGTAACAGCGCAAGGCAGCACCATCAGTAATGATAATGCCTATTCACCGTTCTGGCGGGTAATCACGGCCTTAATCACTAAACCGGTGTTGTGGCTAATTGGCTTTATGGCTGGCACAGTACTACCCAATTCATTCGTACAGACTGCAACAGGTTTGTGGCTTGAACTGCTCGCCTGGGCGGTTAACCTAACACGCAAGCTACCAAGCAAGGCACAGGGCAAGATCACGTTTACCCGTGCAGACATTAATGTTGCTTATACTGTACCAGCAGGTACCATCATTCAAACCGCGTCAATTAACGGCTTTATTTACGCGATGATAACGGATTCACCTACGGCATTTTTGGCAGAACAGGTAACAGTCGATGTCAACTGCACAGCCGCCGATATCGGTGAGAGATACAACTTGGCCATGGGCTATTACAATATTTTGCCGGTCCCTATTGCCGGTATAACCAATGTGAGCAATATATCAGGATGGTTAACCTTACCTGGTACCGATACTGAGGCCGATAATGACCTACGTGACCGGGTACGCAATCAGTTTGGTACCGCATCCAACTTTCATACTGACAGCGTTTATAAGTCGCTGATCAGTCAGTTTCCCGGTATAAAAATAGATGATATCTGGTTTGAACACGATGCGCCACGTGGACCAGGCACTGCCAATGCCTTTGTGCTGTTTGATTTTGATGCACCGGATACCCAGTACCTTCTCGACATCAATGCCTTTATTACCGATTCGGGCCATCACGGCCACGGCGATGACTTGAAAGTCTATGCTATGCCTAAAACGACGCATGCATTAACCGCACACATTTGGCATGAGTACTTTTTATCTGCAGCACAGATAGCCACGCTGCAGATCGATATTAACAATTTTATTCGGGCGGCATTTCGTGAAAACCGCTCCTACAGCCCAACACTGACTTATCCATATAGCCGGTTTTCATTTAGCAAACTGACTCAGGAGCTGCATAAAGAGTTTGCAACTATACATAGCATCACCTTTGATCTTATCGATATTATCTCGGTGCTGAATGTACCGACGCTATCGGCGTTGACTGTCACTCTATCGGTAACCGAATAATGGAGCCGATTAAATTACCGTTCTGGCTGGAAGGCGTTGAGCTTTCAAAACTGCGGGATGCAGCAACCGCCTACTGGGCAATGATCACCAGCTTGTTGCAATGGCCCTTAACCCAGTTTGATGCACTGACTTGTAGTATCGGTATATTGAATTTATTAGCCTATCAGCGTGACATACAGCGTTTTAAAGACGAGCCGTTGGAGTTGTACCGTAAACGGGTTGGCTTTGCCTATATCAATGCCAAAGATGCCGGCAGCAAGGCGGGCTTTATCGCCATTTTTGCACGCCTTGGTATCGGCTATATAGAGATACAGGAACGGGTTGATCCGGTCGATTGGGACGTAGTTCTGTTGCGTCTAAGTGACTCGCAGATATCGAACAACATAGAGTTGCTACAAAATATTGTTGAAACCTATGGCCGGACTTGTCGGCGTTATGAATTTTTAGTAATTACACCAGTGCCCGTTACCAGCCCGGCATGGGCAGTTGGGCATGTTTACAGCTACGATGTAGCGGGGGTTTAAATGGCATTTATTACCATAGCGGGTGAACAGCTGATTGCCTTTAAACAAGGCAATAATCAAGTTTTAAATATAACACACTTTGTACTCGCAAATATCTCCGGCTTGGGTGCAGAGCCGGCAAGTAGAATTGCCTCGATGCCGTTCGCCGAAAATATTGTTGATATCCAACCAGTAACGCATCAAGGTTATGTCAATAGTAATCAGGTGGTATATTCATTAGCGCTAGATTCGACCATTGGTGATTATGATTTTAACTGGATAGGGCTGAAAGCAGTAGGCGGTGAGTTAGTCGCATGCACGCATATACCAGCACAGCAAAAGCGCAAAACTGTGGGCTCAGTACCCGGCAACAATTTAACGCGCAATTTTTTAGTAGTATTTTCTGGTATTGCAGCTACGACAGCGATTACGGTACCGGTTAATACCTGGCAGATTGATTTTACTACCAGGCTGTTGCAGATCGATGACCGGGAAAGGTTAAGCAACTTTGATATTTATGGACAGTCGGCATTTTTTGGCAACGGCTTTAAGGTTTCTCAGCAATCCGGATCAACTTATGCCATTGCAGCCGGGATTGGCTATGTGGGCGGTATTCGATGTGACAAGGCAGCGCTATCAACAATCAATGTAACGGGACTGCCAAAATCAATCTGGATTGATGCCAGCTTGCAAGGCGATATTAACGGTGTATCGCCAGTATTTAGTTTTACAGCAACAGCATCGACGTTGGCAGATTACACAGACGCCAGCGGATTTCGGCATTATCTTGCCAAAATTACAGATATTAATGCCGGTGGCGTGGTATCGGATTTACGTATAAGCAATAAAATATGGGCTGAAAAAGGCGTAAACAATGATATTACATCGTTAACAGCGCTTGGCACAGCAGTATTAGACATTGGCGCAGGACAAATACATAAAGCCATCAATGGTAATTTAGGAATCGGAGTTCCTTCGCCTTTTGAAAAATTACATATTCCACAGGGTTCTAGATTTAGGTTCGGGATTGATTATTACGCAACATTAGGTTTTAAAACAAATTCCAATGATTTTGAAATCATATCAAACGGGGATCAGGAATACAGAGCCCAAATAGGTACAAATGATGGTACCGGAAAAATAATATTCAAAACGGCTGGAGCTACATTTGGCAGTACTGAACACATGCAAATTAGTCCGTTTGGTAATATTGGGATGGGGACTACATCGCCATCGGCAAAACTACATGTAGTAAATGATCTGACCACAAATTACGGACTTATCTCCCAAGCACCTTACGCCGGGTTGAGTGCAGGAAGTTCTGTCAACATGGCATACTTTTCTAATCCCAGGAATAACGGGAAAGCCGATGGCATACGCTTCGTAAATAGAAGGGTAACAACCGCAGCAAATACTAATGACGGCTGGATGGCCGAAACATTTAGCATGGAACGCAATGTTGACGGAGTTGGTATTCAAGGTGGAATCACTTTTGGTAATAATACGCTAACGCTGACAACTGGTAATACTGATAGAGTTTATATTTCTCAAGCTGGTAATGTTGGTATTGGAACCTCAAATGCAGATGCAAAATTAACAGTAAACGGAGCAATACAAGTAAAATCTGGAGCAATTGACTCTGATATTACTGTCATGGGGTATTCATTTATTGGCGATGCTGATAGCGGCTTATTTTCTAGTCAGGATGGTTTTATTTCACTGGCATCTAATGGAGTTAGAGTACTAAACGTAAATTCTGGCATGGTCGGAATACGGTAATTGTCAATGTAGTTGTCGCATCGACGGTTAAATCTTACTCTGGTTTGTTTTCTGAATAATCACTTCCTTGATAGCATTTTTTTGTTTAGGCCTTGTCTGGGTTAAGGTGGACTGTCTGGATTTTTCCCCAATTACGGGAGCTTCCAGTCCAGCGTTGCGGATGTTTAGCACGTGCTGCTTTGTAGACGGCTTTACGGTTATCCAGAAGCTTGTCGTCCAAGCCTTCATGACGTTGTGCTGGTGTAACAAAGCGGATAGCGCTGTGACGATGCTCATGGTTGTACCATTCCACTAAGCTTGTGACCCACTGACGCGCTTCCGTAACATCGGCGAACGGCTTTAGCGGATAGTTAGGACGATATTTCAAGGTCTTAAACAGCGATTCTGAGTACGGATTATCGTTGCTAACCGATGGCCGACTAAACGAAGGCATGACACCAAGCTGTTGCAAGGTCGCCAGCATAGTCGATCCCTTCATTGGGCTGCCGTTGTCAGAATGCAGGATAAGCTGTTCTGCCTGTATACCTTCACGATGACAAAGATCACGTAACAATTCGCCAGCCAAGGCGCTGTTTTCTTCTTCATATACCTGCCAACCGACGATCTTTCGGCTGAAAATATCAACAAATAGATACAGATAGAAAAACTGTCCACGGATCAGTGATGGCAGATAAGTAATGTCCCAACTGTACAGTTGATTAGGTGCTGTAGCACAGACCGCGCGCGGCTTGGTGCGTATTTGAACTGGCCGTTCGCTACGCCGATGGGTAAGCTGTTTTTCCTCGCGCAGGATGCGATAGAAGGTCGACTCAGACGCCAGATAGCTGCCTTGGTCGGCCAGTCGTGGCACGATCTGACTCGGTGGCAGATGACCAAATTCATCTGAATTGGCGAGTGTCAGCACCTCGGTGCGCTCGATTGCTGTTAGTTTGTGTGGCGGTTGATAGTCACGCAAAGGGCGTTGATCGCAGTGAATCGTCTCACCGGTCTGCCAGCGTTGCAAGGTCCGTTCGCTCAGGCCCAGCACCTCACAGGCTTTAGCTTTGCGAGCCCCCGCTGTTACCGATTCATTCAGTAAAACAATCACTTGCTTGCGCTCTTCGTGGGGAGTCATTCGACCTCTCCCCCCAAGAGCGCACGGAACTTTTTTTGCAGCACCAACAGCGCTGCGGCCTCTGCCAAGGCCTTGTCTTTACGTAATAATTCGCGCTCAAGAGTTTGGTTTTCTTCTTTCAATGTACGTAAAATCCGCGCTTCTTCACGTTTGCCTACTGAGTCACCCTGGCTACAAAAATCTGTTTTCCACTGCTCCAGTTGATGAATAAAAACGCCGCGTTCACGACACCAGGCATTTAAGTCTTCACCGATCAAATTATAGGTTTTTTGTAAAGCGGTAAAACGTTCTTCAGAACTCCAATCCTCGGGACGCTTTGATTTCCGGGGTGCAGGTTTGACGTTCTGTTCCTTCTGTTTCATCCAAGCCTTCAAGGTTGTTAAATGGATATTCAATTCGTTTGCGACGGACTGAACTGATTGGTCATTACCACGATTGTATACTTTTACCAGGGCCTGCTCTCTGAAGCCTACTGAATACCTTTTATATTTTTTCATTTTGAATCTCAAATTTTATTTTTTCTTAAAATTTGAGGCGACAACTATTCTGACGCAGGGGGGAATAGGCGTTGCTGTTCCTACAGTTGCTTTGGATGTTAATGGCACAATTAAATGTGCTACTCAAGCACAGACATCAAATAACACCGCTGTTGCAACCACTAATTTTGTTAACACAGCTGTTTACAATGCAGTTTCAGCAGAGGCATTCTCACGAGACGAATGGGATAAAGGTGTACAGCAGCGACTTGACGATGAAATCAATACACGACAATTTGTAGATGGCTTTAAAGCAACCATTGAGTCACCAACATTTACTGGCACCGTGACTATACCAGAAGGATCACTTTCACGACCTGGCTTATCTTTCGCCAATGATGGCTCTCCAGATACTGGGTTTTATCACACTAGCGATGGTGTTTTTTCAGTAGCTAATAATAACATAGCTACTATGCAGTTTACCTCAAGCCAGATTAATGTTCTGGTCAATCTGGCTTCCCCTACACATGGAAATACAGTATCAAATAACCTTGTAGCAACAACTGGGTTTGTACATAACGTTGTAAGCGAGCACATTGGGTATGAAGTTACTAACCGTAACGATGCCATATCAAATGCTGTAATTGCAGAAGGTGAATTTAGATACGATCAAGATTTTGCTGAACAGCAGAATCGCATTAATGCAGATAATATATTACAAACCAATATAAACAATAAAGCTCCGCTTAATTCCCCTTCCTTTACTAGCACACCGACATCAACACAGGCCACTGACTCTGACAACTCTTACCGGATAGCCACGACCAACTGGATTCGCAGCGCAATGGCTAATATTGCATCATCAGCAGGACTTACGGCTAGTTATGGAGTTAACGGGTACATTAAATTCCCGTCGTGGCTTGGTGGGTTAGTTATTCAGTGGGGTGTGTCACAAGGAATTCAGAGTGATACGCAGAGTTATTGCGGATTCGCGATGGCATTCCCAAACGCTTGCTTAAATGTTGTGGCAACACCAAAAGCCACGTCATCAACTATAGATAACTGGGCGCTGATAATTGATTTTAGCAAGACCGGGTGCACGATAGGTCGCGGCTGGTACACAGGTATGACACCAGAAACCAACAGCATGTTTTTCATAGCAATAGGGTATTAAGATGCGATTTAGCTTAAAAAATAAAGGGTTTTATCCGGAATCGATAAATTATGATAATTTACCTGACGATTTAATAACTATTGATAACGAAACTTATTTAATTGCATTATCTGTGGATTTTAGCAGCATTGATGTTGTTAATGGGGCGCTAGTTATCATTCAGGATTCTCCTGAGCAGATACTTGATAATGCAAAAATATCACAGATAGCCACGCTCGATAAATCCTGTCACGATCAAATTGTATCGGGATTTTATTCATCGGCATTAGGCGCACAGCATGAATACCCAAGCAAGCCAAACGATCAAACTAATATGATCGGCTTGATTACTGAATCAGTATTACCTGGAGCTACTGATGAATATAAATTCTGGTGTGAAGATAATATGGGTAATTGGGCGCGATTAATTCATACCAAGCTACAGATTCAGGAGGTTGGTCTGGCTTTCTCAGCACATATCAAAGCACAGCAAACAATATATGAAAATAAGTTATCTGCTATTTCAGAAGCGACTACCCAAGCCGCACTTGATGCTATCGTCTGGTAATGACCTGGACACCACTAACCATAACTCCACCCACTGGTAATGCCGACTCGATTGATAGCCAATCAGGCGGCAGTATCAAAAAACGCCTGGTACATCCATGGATATCAGGTGTGGGAGAAGGAACCGGACATTATCGATACCTAAGCTTTCCTAATGCGGTAAATGCACTGGTAACAACCTTAACGACAGAACAGGCTGCCTTAGGTATTGCGGTTTCAGCATCAAATTTAACGGATTTTGCCAATGATCTTGAGGCATTAAATCAGGTATTTCCGGTTAATGAATTAAGTGCATTAGCAAGAAAAGCACGGGGACTGATAACCTTAGAGTCTAACAAATTTGATCTGCCGAAAGCCGCCGGTACTATTGCCACACAAGCAATGTCAATGTCTGGACTTGGTGCTATAGCGGATCTAAGAAAATCGGCATTGCTTCAACAAGCCTTATCAGCCGCAACAGAATTTGGATTATCAAGCCCCTTAAGTAATCTAACAAACTTTGAAAGCAAAAAAACAGCGGCTTTAACGGCTATTTCTTCTGCATTAACGTCATCAAAAGACAATTTTTCAGGCGGTGCAGGTTGGCGGTTTTATGCTGATAGCGATATTGCTAATGCTATGACACAAAACATGCTTGATCATCGTTATACATTGACAGCAATACTGTTATTTACGGGGACACCAGCAGAATTGGCGCTTTTACGGGAGGTTATTGTATGAGTATTCATTTAAACGGCACCAAAATACCGGGTTATGGACAAAAAGTATCTGTTGATTTATCGCTGGCCAGTGAAGATATGAGTGGTAATAGTAGTCATACACCAAAGGCAGAAAAAGGCGATAAAGCTAAGTCTTTAAAGGTGCAATTAACCATTAAATTTAGTGATGAAGCCGATTTAAAGTCGATAGTTACAATGGCTGAAGCTAAAAACAGTTCTGGTGAGCGTGAAATTTACAATATCATCAATCAAACAGCCAATGCAGTTGGTATGCGTAAAGTTAATTTTACTGAAACGTTGTCTATTAAAGAAAATGACGGTACCGAGGATTGGAGTATTAATTTTTCGTTAACCGAATATGAGTCAGTACCCGAGAAGAAAGAAGCCAGACAGGCTGAGAAAAAGGTTCAGTCTCAAACGGCAAAGGGAACCTCAGTAAATGGCCAGACGACTGCAACAACAACTACACCTATTACTGATCAGGCTATTGAATTAACGCCATTTGAGAAAATCGTAAAAGACTTTGATACCCGATTGGGTGGATCATGAGATTAAGCCGGCAACTCAATATCAACAATGTGTCCTATCCCGTTATTGAAGACAGAATATTACTGGATTTGGATTCACCTGGGCGCGCACAATTTTTAATTGATGCCGGAGATAAGCCCATAACAGCAAAACAAATTGTTTCTTTTAGTTTCGGTTATGGCATTAATGATACGATGCAGCGCTTTTTCCTGGGATTTATTGATACTGTTAACACCGTTGATCGTCGGCAACAACTGTTTTGTCGAGAGTTATCCGCTACGCTGTTTGCACCACTCGCACTGGATTTGCGGCATGTAACCATGCTGGAGGTTATTACCGAGATTCATAAAAAAACCGGACTGACATTTAGTATCGGAAATGGTGACTACAGCATGACTAAAGTAGCCAATTTTTATAATTTGGGTAATGGTTATCAGGCCATGCAGTCTATGGAACGGGTATTTAAAATACCAAACTATCTATGGCAACAACAAGGTGATGGCGTGATTTATGCCGGTAGTTGGGATGATTCCCGATATGCAGATAAACCAATGACCCTATCAACAGATTTTTTCACTGAGCATTTATCAAACAGCGCCAAACTTGCGGCAATACCGGTGTTAAGACCAGGTGTTAGTCTGAATGGCAATATCATCAGTCAAATTGACTTTAGCAGTAATCACATGGGGTTGAAATGGAAGCAGCAATAAAACGCATGGTCCAAAAAGCTTACCCGGAACTGGCTGGTGGTTATCATCTACCACGCTTTGCCGAAGTGGTTGGTGCCAGGGAAACGCCTAAAGGTGGTGAAATCTGTGACGAGTTTAGACCGGTAATGGCAGTTGATATACAAGTTTTGACTGAACACGGTGAACCTGATGAAAAGTTTCCTGTTTTAAAGGATGTTGCTTTACCAGGGCAAGGTTCTGGTCACGAAAGCGGTACCGGCTCATTTCCAGAAAATGGCACGTGGGTAGAGATTGGCTTTGCTTATGGCAGTCCCAATAAACCGTTTATTCGCTGTATTCTTCCGCATGGCCGTAGTCAAATACCAATCGAGCGTGGTGAGCTGCGTACCCAACACTCTGCACAAAGTTATCAGACTATCGATAAAGACGGTAATCATCAGCGGATAACAGATGGCACGATGTCAGACAGTAGCCTAAAAAAGACCAGCACCGCAACAGAACATGATGACCATTTTGGTGTTAGCACCATAATAGTTGATACTAATGCCACCGAAACTATTGGCGGCATTAAAAAGCTGTTGGCTAATATGGGTATGGAGATGATGAGTGGTGAGCGCTTTGACATCGGTGCCGTTGGTGATTTGAATAGCATTAGCAAAACCAAAGTGCATTCGATAGCGCCAAAGCATTGGGTAGGCTCAACCAACGAGAATGTTTTAAAGCAGTTATCCGAGTTAATGGATCTGGTGATGACGCTATGTACGGTTTTATCGACCCACACCCATTCCGGAGTACAAAGTGGCGGTGGCAATACCGCCGCACCTGTTCAAGCCAGTAATATTAACGCGGTAAAAACGAATACCAATGCCGTTAAAGTCCGGCTGGATGGGATTACTGAGACGACTCCCTTGGTTTAGTTAGTAGTTTTCCCTACAACTAGTTTTACAATCATTCCTTGGGCTTCTTTAACTAACTGATCAGTCACTATTCCGACTAAATCAGGGAAACGATTTAGATAAAATCTTGGCTCAGTCTTAAATTCATGCATTGTCAAACGGTTAACCCCGAACTCAAGAAAATCTGGGGAAATCTCACGAAAACTCTTTTCTTTACCAGATCCAGTTGTTGATAAATAACTAACCTCACGCAAAACACCTACTCTAACCAGAGCTGCACCAATGGTATCTGGGCGAAGCGACAAATCGAAAGCTTTAATCAATTGGGTTAAACTCGCTATATCTGGGCTATTCACTACTCACACCATCAATAAGTATCCTCAAAAAGTCCATCTGGCTAACAATTTTTGGCTCAATATAATGACCATACTTTATATCGTCAAAAATATCATACGTAACCTCACCTTGATTCATTTCACCTTTAAGTTCATCCCATGTCATAGGGGATGATGAGCGTACTTGCAAAGTAGGATAACCTTTAGTAGAACTCAGTAAATCGCCCTCTTTAAAATATATCTTCGGTCCTTGAGTCCAGATCATATAAGGTTTTTTATCTTTCATCCGTTGATCATAGCTAATATCAAGTGCATCGCGGAAACTATAAGTAACGCTATAAGCCCAATGCCCATTATTTAAGTCACCCTTCATATCGGAATAACTCACACTCGGAACAATCAGCTGAAGATGCCTTTTAAGCCTCGGATCCCACATATTTTTTAAAAAAGAAAATATTTCATCTGTACTCATACCAACCTCCTCAAGTTGACAAACTAAAAAAATACAATTACCCTACTCACACTTTCGCAAAAAACGAGAGACGGTTTTGACAGACCGATTATCAAGGCGCAGCAGCTATGTGCCTATCAAGGTTCATGGCTTTTTTTATGCCTCCACATTCGTTATGGTGGGTGGTGTATTGGGGAGCCGAAAGGCTCGCCGGTCCTTGATCCGGTCTGTCAACCCGATACATCATCCACCGCCCTAAGTTTGACAGCTCCGGTCGGTGGTAATTAACCACAATCAAGGAGAAATCCATGAATACGCTATTAACCTGGCTACTGTCCGTAGCATCGACACACCATAAAACCCCTGTCCGTCTGTTTCAAATCCGTTATCAACGCGCCATCCGTGGGATTCGCGCCCTGCTGTTGCCACCGGCTTTAACTCGGGAGGTGTAACATGAATCATCAATTAAAAACCCTAGCCAACCCGTTCCAGTTTACCGATTCGGACATCCGCACCGCCACTGACGAGCACAGCGAAGTGTGGTTCTGCGCTAAAGACGTTTGCACAGTACTTGATATTGAATGGACTGGACACACCCTAGATAATATGCCTGAAAACTGGTTTATGGTGGTAAAACTCACCACCATAAAAGGCGAAAGAGAAGCCTATTTCATCAACGAAGCCGGTCTTTATCACCTGATCTTCCGCTCGAATAAACCCAAAGCCAAAGACTTTGCCAATTGGGTTTGCGAAACCGTTCTGCCTGAAATACGTAAAACCGGTTTCTTTGGTACTATCGACATCAAAGACCAGATCAACATCGCCAAACAGATTGATACTCTGTCCCTGCAAATCATCCAAACCAAGAACGCTTACCGACGTAAACTGTTGCAAGACCAACTACGCCGTCTCTGTAACATTGTCAACCAACCTATACCACCAGATAATTGGATAGCGTTGACTCATGACCAGGTTGATCTATTTGGTGAGCAATCATGAAAAAGCGACAACAAATAGAGACCGAGCAGATCCTTCATGCCTTGGAAGGCGCAGCCCAAGGTATTGCGGCTGCTGTCGAACAAGAAACCATTACATCTATGCAAATCTACTGCCTGCTTAACATCCTGATTAAGCAACTACAAGCCAACCTGTCCCACTAACAACCTCATAGCCGGGCTAATCACTCGGCTTCAGTACCGCCTTACCACCACCAACCGCCAATCACTCAGGCCGCACTAAATCGGTGCAATAGTACCCCAGAGCCGCCGGCTGAAAATCACTCCTCCTCACCCGCGATGTTTTTGCATTTTTTTTATGCATTGAAATATCGAGCGCACAACTTTAGTGTGTCTATGATTCCTGAAGGAACCTTAATTAGTGGGGTTTTGGTGGTTTTTTTTACTTTTGAAATGCAATCGAATGATTGCAATATTTGAACAGAAAGTGGTGGTTCAGAAAAAGTTGAACCGCCACTTTACCGCCAATCATTAACTTATAAATCTAAATTATCCTTATAAATCAATGAGTTATATGGTGGAGGCGGGGGGAATTGAACCCCCGTCCGCAAGCACTCCGCCTTAAGGTCTACATGCTTATCTCGCTCTTTATTTTAGCTAATGACTACCCGTCGAGCCAAGAAAATCATCAGCGATTCCGTAAAGTTTTAGCGCATCCACACCGGACGGATTTCAACGCGATCTTATGTAAATGACCTCTGAACGTTCAGCGAACCGAACTCCACCCGCATAAGCACAGATGGTCAAAGGAATGGTGCTGTGTTTAAGCAGCTAAAGCCATTGAGTAGTTTTCGTCATTTGCGAATACTTAAGTTTCAGTAGATTTTACGAGGTGTACTGTCCTCGGCATGCGCTTAAGGTTTTGCTACCCACGTCGAAGCCATGTCGCCCCCTTGTGGTTTGCAGGCTAAAAGATTTAGCCTTTATCAAGAAGTTCTATTTTACAGCTAACATAATAAATGAGCTGGCTGTTTTTGTAAACTATCTTTGATTTTTAGATTCTGTTGCTGCGCACCCAGTGCGCAGCAACAGATGTTCGGCACTTAGATAACGGTTACGTTTTCTGCTTGTGGGCCTTTTTGACCTTGAGTAACAGTAAACTGTACTTTTTGGCCTTCATCAAGAGACTTATAGCCGCCTGAGTTTTGAATTTGTTGAAAATGTACGAAAACGTCAGGACCTGATGCTTGTTCGATAAAACCGAAGCCTTTATCAGAGTTAAACCATTTGACGGTACCAGTTGTAATTGTAGACATGATGAATCCTATAAATATTAAATAATAAAGCCGTTAAGGCCAGTAAAGCAGGTAAATTTGGAAATTACAAAATGAAAAACAGGACGAGAAACTACAAAAGAGACATCGAAATGGTAAGCAGAGGGTAAATCTTATTTTCAAGCTGATGTGTATTTTAAGCTGTTATTCATCAATGTCAAATTATATTTTTAACTGGCCAAGCAAACAAGTTTTAACGATTGGCTTTAAAGTAACCTAACGTGAGTCACTGCAAGATTGTGCGTAGCGAATTTTTTGTTGCGGACCAAGGCATAATCCCCTGATTTTCTATACCAAAACACTTAGCCCCACTGATTCTACTAAAGTCATTTGTTTGGCTACTTTCCTGTCCATTTTCATATCATCACATCCTGAGATGATAAAAACCAAAACTAACATATACTTTATTTTTTTCATGCGATTACACCTTCATTATTAAACGTTTATAACGCTTGCTTATATTTATAAAATTACTGCTGGTAGTTTAATAGGATTGTAATACCTTGTCATTAAACACACGCGATATTATCTATCGAGAGCTTAAATCAACCGAACCCTGAACCCAATTTACCGCCATCTTTTTCTGGCATCAACCAGACTTAGTTGCAGATGGACTTAACTGTACTGGTATCAAAGCCTTAATTTACTTTTTTTCGCCTTGGAGCAAGACCAAAGCATCTTCTATCTGACAGTAAGTCACGTTGATATCATGTCGCTGTTTGAATAAACGCTGTAGCTGCCTCACATCAGGATTATCAAGCTTCATTTTTGTAATCAGGCTCGATAAATCCTCATTGACAGCCCACGGATAAATAAGCCATCGCCATTCGTTGACAGTCTCGGCATAAAAGTCGGGAATAAAAGTGGAAACCGTTTTAAAGTGCAGGCTTGCCGTACATAATTTTTTTACCGTACCACAATGCATAACATGATCCAATGCAACGGCAAAAGTATCGCCGCTATCTGAAACATCATCCAGTAGCAGGATATTTCGCCCACTAATATCGGTGTTTAACGAATATTTTACAAAGGCTTCATGTTGTTTATAAGCACCTTGATAATGTTCAATTTTGAAGCTGGTCAAATCAAAAATACCAAGCATGTCCGACAAAATTCGACCGGGAACGTAACCACCCCTGCCTATAGCCACAATCCCGTCAATCTGGCAATTTGCCTTACGCAATTGACCGACCAGTTGCCGACATAAACTGTCAACCTTATCCCAGGTTATTAAGGTACAAAGCATTTGTTGATTCATATAAAACCTCAAGATAATTGAGTCAACTTAAGAAACTGACGTTTAATTAAATACCGCTAAAATTCCACCGGAATTTTATGTCTGTCAAATACCCCCCCCTTTTTTTGCACTTTACTCTATTTTTAGCACCTTGGCACCGCGTATCTTTCCAGTCTTCAATTCAATTTATGCAAGAACATGAACCTCAGGCTTGAGATTTTTTTTGCGGCCAGACTCCATCTAAAACAAGACAGTTTAAAGTTAAGTTGCTCGTATAATTATTGTGCTGTTAATAACAAAACCTGAAAAAATGACTGTTACGTTTACGACAATTTTTTCATTTAAAAAACAAAAAAATAATATAAATCAATAATATAAAATAAAATTCCAGCGTTGGCATGACCTGTGCTTTTACTTATTGTAAATACACTTACGAGGTCAAGACCATGCAATTGCCAGTATTAAACAATACCCCTTCCCACGCAGAGCATGAGGCTAAGGGTGGTTGTGCAGCCAGTTCGTGTGGCACTTCAGAAAATCAAATGGATTCGCTGCCTGATTCAATACGGGAAAAAGTACAGAATCATCCGTGTTATTCAGAAGATGCACATCATTACTTTGCAAGGATGCATGTGGCGGTTGCTCCCGCTTGCAATATCCAGTGTCATTACTGTAACCGTAAATATGATTGCTCAAATGAATCACGTCCCGGCGTCGTTTCTGAAGTGCTGACGCCGGATCAGGCCGTTAAAAAAACCATGGCTGTGGCGGCCAATATTCCGCAAATGACTGTATTGGGTATTGCAGGTCCCGGTGATCCTTTGGCTAATCCTGAGCGTACTTTTGAGACCTTCAGGCGTTTAAGTCTTGAAGCCCCGGATATTAAATTGTGCGTATCAACTAACGGTTTGGCTCTACCAGAATCCGTAGAGGAATTAGCCAAGCATAATATTGATCATGTCACTATTACCATTAATTGCGTTGATCCTGAAATCGGCGCAAAAATTTATCCGTGGATTTTCTGGAATAACAAACGCATTAAAGGCGTAAAAGGCGCGAAAATTCTGATTGCACAACAGCAAAAGGGTCTGGAAATGCTGATTGCCAAAGGCATTCTGGTTAAGGTTAACTCGGTAATGATTCCCGGTGTTAACGATCAGCATTTAGCTGAAGTCAGCAGAGTCGTCAAAGCCAAAGGTGCATTTCTACACAATGTGATGCCGCTGATTTCCGAACCGGAACACGGGACTTTTTATGGCGTGATGGGGCAACGAGGTCCAACACCTGATGAATTACAAGATCTGCAAGATAGCTGCTCCGGCGATATGAATATGATGCGTCATTGCCGACAATGTCGGGCCGATGCCGTGGGTATGTTGGGTGAAGATCGCGGCGATGAATTTACGCTGGACAAGATTGAAGTTATGGAAATTGATTATGAAGCCGCGATGGAAAAACGCAAGGTGATACACCTTGCCATACAGGCTGAAATGGACAGTAAACGTTTGGAAAAATCTGAAAAAGCACAACAACAAAAACAAGAACCCAAGCTGACCACACGTCCGGTATTGATGGCGGTAGCCACCAGCGGGCAAGGCGTGATTAACCTGCACTTTGGCCATGCCAAAGAATTTCTGATTTATGAAGCCTCGCCAGACGGGGTGCGTTTTATCAGTCATCGCAAAGCCGATCAATACTGTGGTGGCGATACGTCTTGCGGCGATGGTGAAACCACTTTGCAAGTAACTATTCGCGCTTTGGCTGGCTGCGAAGCGGTACTGTGTTCCAAAGTCGGTTATGAACCTTGGGAAATGCTGGAAGCAGCCGGTATCGCCCCCAACGGTGAACATGCCATGGAACCTATCGAAGAAGCCGTGCTGGCCGTCTATAAAGAAATGGCAACAGCCGGTAAGTTGGCTGTAATATCTGAGGTAATCCGCGCAAGTGCATAACAAAACTATAAATACGCTGGTTCCCAAGCTTGAGCTTGGGAACCAGGAAGGCGAAGCTCCAACTTCGCGTAAATGCTTTAGGAGTCTGTTATGGCAGTAAAAATTATTGAGTCTTGCGTTAATTGTTTTGCCTGTGAGCCGGTTTGTCCCAGTAACGCAATTTATGAGGCCAAACCGCATTTTTTGGTAAACCCTAAAAAATGCACCGAATGTGAAGGTGATTTTCCGGTCTTTCAATGTGCCAGTATTTGCCCAATTGAAGGAGCAATTCTGGATTCGTTTGGAATAGCGATTAACCCGCCCGGTTCTTTAACTGGTATTCCGCCGGAAAAAATGGCTGAAGCCATGGCGGAATTACAGTCCCACTGACCAAGGACATCACTGATGGCTACTGTCACTTTCTATGAAAAACCTGGTTGTATTAATAATACCCGGCAAAAGAGACTGTTGGCAGCAGCAGGTCATCAAGTTATTGCTAAAAATATATTAACTGAAAACTGGCAGGCAGAGCGCTTACGCATTTTCTTCGGTGCATTAGCAGTACGAAATTGGTTCAATTATAGCGCCCCAGCTATAAAAAATGGCGAGATTGATGCTGATAACCTGACTGAACAGGAAGCGTTAGTGCTGATGCTGAAAAACCCGTTATTAATTCGTCGTCCGTTAATGCAAGTCGGAAACCGCTTTATGGCAGGATTTGATCAAGAGATAGTAAATAACTGGATTGGCTTAAAAGAAATCGAGACAAATCAGGATCTGGAAAACTGCCCTCGCCCACTTACACAGCCAAACTGCGGTCATGAATAAGCTACCAATTTTAACCGTTGATGGCGTACCACAAGCGGTCGCATTATCGGAAAGAGTCCATTGGATAGGCGCTCTGGACCCAAATTTGCGTACCTTTGACATTATCTTAAAAACCGCCAATGGCACAACTTATAATGCCTATGTGGTTAGAGGCAGTGAGGGCGTTGCCATTATTGATACGGTAAAAGAAAATTTTGCCGATGATTTTTTTGCCCGTCTGGAGTCGGTAGCCAGTTATGACGAAATTAAAGTCATTGTCTTAAATCATTTGGAACCCGACCATACTGGTGCTTTGCCTGAACTGATGCGCAGGGCGCCACAAGCCCAACTTTACATTTCGCAAAAAGCGCAATCCATGCTCAAAGCCTTGTTAAAACAGGATGAGTTTGATTTTACGCCGGTAATGACCGGTGACAAGGTATCACTGGGAGACCGTACCTTGGCATTTTTTCATACACCATATTTACATTGGCCGGATACGCAATGTACTTATCTGGTAGAAGAAAAAACCTTATTTTCAGGCGATGTGTTTGGCTGCCATTTCTGCGATGTGCGATTGTTTAACGATGTTGTCGGCGATTTTCGCTTTTCTTTTGAATATTACTATGCCCACATCATGCGGCCATTCAAAGACTATGTAAATCGCGCGTTGACCCTGCTTGAACCGTTACCGTTGACAACTATCTTGCCTGCCCATGGCCCTTTATTACGCGATCAACCGCAACGGTATCTGCAGCGCTATAACGAATTATCACGTTCTGCCCTGCATAGCGAAATCAGTAGCGGTGAAAAAACGCTGCTGATCTTTTATATCAGTTCCTACGGTAATACACGGCGTATGGCCGAAGCCATTTATGAAGGTGCCATGGCTGTAGAGCACGTACGGGTATCGTTATATGACCTGGAAGGCAGTGAAGTAGGACCGTTTGTCGATTTGATAGAAGGTGCAGACGGTATTTTGTTTGGCACACCGACTATCAATGGCGATGCCGTCAAACCGGTGTGGGATTTATTATCGTCATTGGTGGTTATCAATCTCAAATCAAAACTGGGGGGCGTTTTTGGCTCGTATGGCTGGACCGGCGAAGGCGTGAAAATGGTAGAGGATCGCTTGCGCGGACTCAAGTTACGTGTACCCGTTCCGGGGATACGCATCAAGTTAATTCCGACCGATGAAGAAATCCGGATCTGTTGGCAATTCGGCCATGAAATGGCACAGGATTTAATGGGTTTAAGGCAAGCTAAAGTGATTGATATCGCAGACCTTGCCTGAGAGGCTGTCCGAGAACCTGTCTTAAAACAAGATCTTAATAATTTTTAACGCAACAGGAGAATAGAAATGGCGAAAGCGTCGATTACCTTTGAAGATATAAACGTTACTGTTACTGCACCAGCGGGCACCCGGCTGATTGAGATTTCAGAAAAAGTCGGTTCAGGCATAACTTATGGTTGTCGTGAGGGCGACTGTGGGACTTGTATTACTAAAGTCACGGAAGGCTGGGACAACCTGACCGAGGCGTCAGTACTGGAAGATAAAATCCTGCGTGAAAATATGGCAGGCAAACACAATCGGTTAGCGTGTCAGGCTCAGGTTTTGGGTGGAACCATTAGAGTCAAGCCGGTTTAAAAACACTCCCCTACCCCCTCTTTTCAAAGAGGGGGGTAGGGCTAGCTACCAAGCTGTTGAGACCCTTTTAACAACACGGGAACCCAGTGGCGAAACATCACTTATATTTAAGGAGTAAATCATGGCTTTAGTTACTTTCTCAAGTCCCGAATATCGGGATAAAACTGTCTATGCCGTAGCCGGTAGTCATACGGAATCACTACTGAAACTGGCACGGGAAAACAAAATTCCGATCAATTATGAATGCGAGGACGGCGAATGCGGCACCTGCCTGGTAAAAGTCAGTAGTGTTGACCATAAACATCAGCGCATGGGCGGACCTTTAACAGAAAAGGAAAAAGACGTCTTGCGCGTCAGCGGTAAAATCAGCAAAGAGGAAATGGAGCAAATGATTGTTGATGACCTCCCCTCCCCTTGGCGCCTGGCTTGCCAGATGATTGTCAGGGATGAAGATATTCTGGTTGAATATTAATCATGTCTATGGCGCTTCAACTTCTGAATAACCGGGAACAGTTCTATTCCCGGTTATCAACACTTTCCATAGCATCCAATGAGGAATGGTTGGCGTGCATGGTCGCCAGTTGGTGTGTCGGGCAAGGTATTTTGCCCGACTATCTGGGGTTGGAGCCTGAGCAGTTTAGCCAATTAAAACAGGCTTATTTTCAGGATCAAACCCTTCCAGAGCAAGCCCCATCAGGTAGTCAACTGGATTTTGGGCGTATGCTGGAAAAAGAAGATCTGGTTAATTTGCTAAAACGTTACTCAAGGGCTGACACGCCTGAAATGGACTGGGTAATTGCCATTATTGTTGCCGGTTGTCTGGGCAGCGATCACTTATGGCAGGATTTAGGCCTCTGGTCGCGCTCACAATTAAGTGCGATGTTGCACTACAATTTTCCTGAACTGGCGGCAAAAAACACCCAGAATATGAAGTGGAAAAAGTTCTTGTACAAACAGCTTTGCGAAGCGGAAGGTTTGTATTTATGCCGCGCACCTTCATGTAATGTCTGTATTGATTATCCCAAATGTTATGGTTTTGAGGAGTAAAAAACTCGTAAGGAAAAGCTGTCACGGTTGCCACAAATTATCAACAAATCTGACTCAAAATTGCTTTTTTTGCTGATGAACATATTGCCAAAGAGGAATTACGCTTGGCGGCCACGAAGACCTTCTATGCAACATAGAACCCTTCAAGCGCCTGATCTTTAATAAAGGTTTTGATACTAAGAGGGTAGCGGGTTAAATATATAGGTTGTTTTATAAGTAGCCACATGACATGCTATCAAAAAATAGTTTGTGCTGAATATGACAGCAACCACATCAAAAGATACCGTCAAACAGAGCAAGGGACGCAACACTACCGATCCCAATACGCACAGTTAGCTATCTCTATAATCCTTAATATTCCTGATATTAAACACTAAATGGTGTAAATGCGTTAACGGCTAATGCAGAAGATTTTCTGGCATTAATGCCATATTAAATCACTGGATCTACTTACAGTAAAAGGTCAGGGATAAAATTCGATGCTTTTAGCTCATCCAGATAAGCATCTGCTTGGCTATAGTGTCTCCGCTGACACAGTATATTCACCACTTTACGGTGTACCGGTATTTTTTATTTATTATACCCTTTAAATGAGTCAAGAATGTTTACGCCTAACACAACTAAATTACCCAACAGTAATCCTGGATATCAGCGGGTTTTTAAACCCGACAAACTGACCTTTGGCATGTTTTTTCCGATAGAGGCTTTTAACGGCGATATACCGACCATGCAAAATCAGGTAGGGCTTGCCCAGTTTGCCGAACAAGCCGGCTTTGCCAGCTTGGCGTTTCGCGATGTGCCGTTGCGCGATCCCAGTTTTGGCGATTCCGGCCAAGTGTTTGATGTCTGGCCTTATTTGGGCTATATCGCCGGCCAGACCAAGGAAATCGCCTTACTCACGGCAGCAGTAATTCTGCCGTTGCGCCATCCTGTTCATACCGCGAAAGCGGCGGCAAGTGTTGATCAGCTTTCCAACGGCCGTTTGTTGCTGGGAGTTGCCTCAGGTGACAGGCCGGTTGAATTTCCGGCTTTTGGGGTAGATTTTGAATCACGTGGTGAAAATTTCCGTGAAAAATTAGCACTGCTAAAAATATATTGGGGCCAGTATTTTCCACAAGTGGACAGTAGTTTTGGCCATATGATGGGGGCTGATGTCATCCCCAAGCCGGTAGCCAGCCATGTACCGTTACTGGTGACTGGCCATAGTCAGCAGGATTTAAGTTGGATCGCCGAACATGCTGACGGCTGGATGAGTTATCCGCGCAGTATTGCAGCGCAGGGGCAAATAGTACAACGCTGGCGCGACACCGTTGAGGCGGTGTTACCAGGACAATATAAGCCATTTACCCAGTCATATTTCATTGATTTGACGGATAAGCCGAATGAAGCGACCACACCGATCCATCTTGGCCACCGCTCGGGTCGAAACGCACTATTAACGCATTTACATGCTTGCAAGCGTATTGGAGTTGATCACCTGATTTTTAATCTGAAATACAGCCAGCGACCTGCCGATGAAGTATTGCAGGAGCTGGCTGAATTTGTACTGCCAGAGTTTTTTTAGAGATCATCGAACTAATAAAGCCAAAAGGCCGCATCTGCTTAGTGGTAAAACTGAACTGCCAGTGGATCTTGACCGGCTCAAGAATAAAAGAGCGGCTTTCATCTGAAAGTTGATGTACACGCGCTCTTTGTACCAGACTGCCGACATGATAGAGCAGCACCATAAGTAAAATCGTGTTGAGCGGCTGGAATTAATTTTAAATAATATCAGGAGAAATACTATGTCACGTGTTGTTCGTTTTCATAAAACAGGTGGGCCGGAAGTTTTGCAAATCAACGACGAGCAACTGACGGCTCCCGGCGCAGGCGAGGTACAGATTGAGGTAAAGGCTATCGGTATTAATCGCGCAGAAGTCATGTTTCGCAGTGGCCAGTATCTTGAAACGCCGCAACTGCCGGCACGACTGGGCTATGAAGCTGCCGGTATTGTGGTTTCAGTCGGCGAGGGTGTTAGCGAATTTAAACCGGGTGATACAGTAAGTACCGTACCTGCTTTTTCACAGAATGATTACGGGGTTTATGGTGACTTGGTAAATGTACCTGCGACTGCGGTAGTGAAACATCCTGCGCATTTATCCTGGCCGGAAGCTGCGGCAATATGGATGCAATATATGACGGCTTATGGCGCATTGGTTGATATTGCCGACACCAAAGCCGGCGAATATGTGCTGATTTCAGCGGCATCAAGTAGTGTGGGCGTGGCTGCGATACAAACAGCAAATCTGATCGGTGCCATTCCGGTAGCGCTGACGCGTTACAATAGCAAGCGTGAAGCCTTGCTAAAGGCTGGTGCCAAGTACGTGATTGCCACCGAAGAGCAAGACTTGGTGGCTGAAGTGAACCGTATTACCAACGGCCAGGGTGCACGCGTCATATTTGATCCGGTGGGCGGGCCGACGATTAACAAGTTGGCAGAAGCGACTGCGCAACGCGGTATTATTTTTCAATATGGCGCGCTCAGTAGTGAGCCGACACCATTGCCGCTGTTCACGATACTTGCCAAACAACTGACGATACGCGGTTATACCTTGTTTGAAGTAAGCACAGACCCGGAACGCTTGGCACGTGCCAAGCAGTTCATTATTAAAGGACTCACTGACGGCAAGCTAAAACCTGCAGTAGCAAAGATTTTCAAGCTGGAGCAAGTGGTGGAGGCGCATCGCTACATGGAATCCAACCAGCAAATTGGCAAAATTATTTTAGAAGTTTAAATCCGCATTAATCTAACAATACTTATAACCTTTCAGAAATTAGACATCGATTTAAACATTTACAGATACTATCCTGCAAGGGATGGTATCTGTTGGCATCGAAATTATTTATCTGAAAGTCTATATACTTGCTTTCTACTTTCTACTTTGGAAAATCAGCTCCGCGTGAAACCGCTTCCCAAGCCAGGAACTCCTTGCGCAGTTCATCCAGCTTGGCGACAGCCCCTTCAAAGGCATCGTTGCCAAGCAGAAGATGATGCGGTGGGTTAGCGGATTCGACCGCTTCAACGATGGCTTTAACAGCGCGCAACGGATCGCCGGATTGTTTACCTGAAATTGCACGAAGCTGCTTGCGCACTAAATCGGCTGTGGCTGCATAATCATCAATATGATGTGGGCTTTCGTTCGCTGAACGGCCAGCCCAATCAGTGCGAAAACCGCTCGGTTCGACCAGCATCACTTTAATACCCAATGGTTCTACCTCCTGCCAAAGTGCTTCGGACAAACCTTCTACCGCATATTTCGTGGCGTTGTAGTAGCCCAGCGAAGGAAACGATTTCAGCCCACCAATGGAAGACAAATTGACGATAAAGCCTTGTCTGCGTTTGCGCATGCTTGGCAGCGCCACATGAATCATCCGGCTTAAACCGAAGACATTGATATCGAACATTCTGCGTACCTGATCCTCTTCGCTTTCTTCCACCGCAGCAAAATAGCCGATACCAGCGTTGTTGACGAGTACATCAATACGCCCAAATTTATCTTCTGCCGCTTTAATCGCCGCCTCTGCTTGCAGATGATCGGTTACATCAAGCTTGAGTATCAAAGCGTCACCTTTGCTTGCCAAGTCTTTAACAGACTCGGGATCGCGCGCCGTCACCACGGTGCGGTAACCCAATTCAAGTACATGGCTGGCGAGTGCCCGACCAAAACCGGTTGAGCAACCGGTAATAAACCAAACGGGATTTTCAGTTATCGTTGAAGTGCTATTTGTTGTCATTATTGTATCTCTTGAGTTGATTATGGTTACCGGTTTTTGTTAGAGCGAGGCGTCAATAGACGCAATACGTACCAGCTTTTTGTTCACAAACTCATGGATACCTAAGCTGGAGAGCTCTCGTCCGTAACCTGAGTTCTTGATACCTCCAAAGGGCAGATCAGGACTTGTCCAGGTTGGCTGATTTATAAATACCATGCCGCTATTGATAAGACTGGCTACGCGTTTGGCACGGGCAATATCTTGGGTAAATACCGAGCCGCCCAAACCAAAATCCGAATCGTTGGCCAACGCTATAGCTTCTTCCTCGTTCTTGACCTTGAAGAAAAGCGCGACGGGTCCGAACAGCTCTTCCCTGAAGGCTGAATTAGTCGGTTTAATGTTGGTCAGGATCGTTGGTTGCAGGAAATAACCCGGGCGATCAATTCGTTTGCCACCTGTCACAAGGGTTGCGCCATCGGCAACGGCGCGTTCTATCTGATCCAAAAGCTGTATCAGGGCCGATTCAGTAGACAACGGGCCTAAATTTGTCGCTGAATCCATAGGATCTCCGGGTTTAAGGGACTCCAGAGCCGCCTGAAATTTTTCGAGAAAGCGCTCAGCCAGAGCTTCGACGACGATGAAGCGTTTGGCGGCGATGCAGCACTGTCCGGTGTTATTCATTTTGGCCCAAACCGCCCAAGCAACTGTTTTATCAAGATCAGCATCTTCCAATACAATGAAAGCGTCATTGCCGCCTAATTCCATTGTTGATTTCTTGAGATTTTGTCCGGCTCTCCCGGCAACACTTTTTCCGGCTTCCAAACTACCGGTCAGTGCAACGCCCTTAATTCTGGGATCGTCAATTACGCGGGCAACCTGTTCGTGCGAAATTTGCAGATTAGTATAGGTGCCAACCGGCGCACCCGCTTCCAGCCAAAGCTTCTCAAAAGCAATGGCACATTGCGGAACACATCCTGCATGTTTCACCATGACAACATTACCCGCCATCAGATTGGGCGCAGCAAAACGTGCGATTTGATAGTAGGGAAAGTTCCAGGGTTGAACACCGAAGAGAACACCGAAGGGAGCACTTTCAATGGTTGCTTCGCCTGAATTTGGTTCCAGCTGTTCTGTTGCCAAAAAACGCTCGGCGTTTTCAGCATAATAGTCGAGAATGTCAGCGCTGAGCAGAACTTCGCCCCTGGCTTGGTCGATAAGTTTGCCCATTTCTTGCGTGACCGGACGGGCAAACTCTTCAATTCGTTCGCGCATAATAGCGGCGGCTTTTGCAACAATAGTTGCCCGCTCCATAAAGCTTGTATGCTGCCAAGACTTAAAACAAGATTCGGCGTTTTCCAGCGATGTTTCAAGTTGTTGGTCAGTGAGTTCGTCGAAGGTCTTTAGAAGTTTGCCATCGAAGGGATTAATGCTTTGGTAAGCCATGGAATCGTCCTTTTATTGTGTTGTCTATAAATGCCGAAAAAAGTCGGCGTCTTTGTTGTTAAGCCTCGATAATTACTTTAAGTGCTTTTGTGTTTGCCGCTTGCGCAAAAGTCTCGTAAGCGTCAAGAATGTTATCGAGTTTGAAATGATGGGTAATCAGTAACTTGGGATCGATTTTTTTAGCTCCCACTACATTGAGCAGCATGGGTGTACTAACGGTGTCGACCAGTTGTGTAGTAATGGTTACATTACGATCCCACAGGTTTTCCAGATGGAGATCCACTTTTGTTCCGTGTACTCCGGCGTTGGCAATAATGCCGCCTGGCGCAATAATGGTTGTGCATAACTCGAAGGTGGCTGGAATGCCAACCGCTTCGATGGCGGTATCGACACCACGATCATCGGTTATCTTCATAACGGTTTCCAAGGCTTTGCCATCAGCGCTATTAATTACTGAGGTTGCACCGAAGCGTTTTGCGACGGCCAGGCGATTATCGTCGAGATCTATCACGATAATCTCGGCTGGCGAATAAAATTGCGCGGTAAGTAAGGCCGCCAGCCCGACAGGTCCGGCACCAATTATTGCTACAGTGCTGCCCGGCTGAACTTTACCGTTTAACACGCCGCACTCAAATCCTGTTGGCAGAATGTCACTTAACATGACCAGAGCTTCTTCGTCGGCACCCTCTGGAATGCGATAGAGACTGGTGTCTGCATAGGGAATGCGGACAAATTCGGCTTGTGTTCCGTCGATGGTATTGCCAAGTATCCAGCCGCCGGTAGTGCAGTGAGAGTACATTTTTTTTCGGCAATAAGTACATTTGCCACAGGCACTGATGCAAGAGATTAGCACCCGGTCTCCAGGCTTGAAAGTGGTGACAGCTGACCCGATCTGGTCAATAACACCAACGCCTTCATGGCCAAGGATACGACCAGGCT
Source organism: Methylobacter sp. S3L5C (assembly GCF_022788635.1). Lineage (NCBI taxonomy): Bacteria > Pseudomonadati > Pseudomonadota > Gammaproteobacteria > Methylococcales > Methylococcaceae > Methylobacter > Methylobacter sp. S3L5C. The sequence continues at coordinate 4,666,515 of NZ_CP076024.1, forward strand.
GACAACTCGGTACATCACCCTTGAGGATGTGCAGGTCAGTACCGCAAATAGTTGTTTTGGTAATAGTGACAATCGCATCAGTAGGTGCGGTGATTTCCGGTTTTGACCGGTTTTCCAGAACTTTTTCCCCAGGTCCTTTATAAACGAGAGCTTTCATAGATGGCTTCCTTAGGTTTTTGTCAATTAGGCCCGGCAAGCCAAATGTAGCATGGTCGAGCAGAAGTAGTGGTAAACAGCATATAACACTACTAGTGAGTTGATCTGTGCGGAAGAACACATAATGACCATATCAGGTAAGTTCTTTATGCTCAGAAAATTGAACGTAATAAAATCAAATAAGTGGCAAAACCATCGAAAAAAAAAATTTCATTCAGAGCGTGATAACGTTTAAGTTTTCTAAAATTTATCCGTTCTGGCAAGTACGTTAGAGTGGTTAGCAAGATGAGTAGGAACTTACGCTTAAATTTGGTTATGCTGGATATTTGTTGCAAAATGGATTCTATGCATTGCATAAAAGCCTTGGGCGTATCGGGTTATTATCGTCGCTGACTACATCTTCAAATACTGGGAGGCTGTCCGGGAATAGGAGTCGTAGCGAGTGGAAGCCATTTTGAGTCAAATCTTTGGATCATTTAACGCAAATAGAGGTTCCATTCAACGAAAATGAGCAGAAAATCTGGCTAAAACAACTTTTCCGCAGTCGATTTTCTATTCACGGGCAGTCTCCTGGGAACCGCTTTATCTTGGCTTTAGCTCCTCTGCAATAAATAATTAATTCTTTATTGGGATTCCCGGATACTCAAACTATAATTTGCTTTCATCATATAATTCTGAGTATTTTCAAACTACAGTTACCTTTTATGAATAACGTAAACGGAGTTGTCAAGCATTAACCCGCACGAACTGAACAATGCCGTCGAGTTTTCTATAGTCGCTGATAGACCATTGGAAAGAGATCTGGATCATACGGGGTTTAATAAACCTGGCCCAAAGTTTCTTGGTTTGCGTTTGGCAGCACTGGATCTGATGTTATTCCGTCATCCATCCCGCTCATGCCGGCGACTTGGATTTTCTGCGGCTGGGTCAGGCCAAGTTCGCTGTTATTAGCCTGGCAACTTCCTCGGTAATGGCAGCGACTATCGCCAACCGAGTTTTATACGTCGATGATAGCCTGGTTTCCTTCAGTTTATGATGGTAGTAACGAATGTCCTCATTTTTCTGGGGGCACTGATGGTATTCAAGTCCAAATTTGGGAAAGTAAAACACAAAGGTTTGCAGGAATACGATGTATTGGCGACGACGTTACATACCAGCCTTTGATAAAAAATGGCTGCGCAGCGACAATGGGCAAAACGAACCTTGGCTGGGTACGGAGGTATACAATCCGTGGCAAATTTGTCGACCAGCGTTGAAAATATTTACAACATGAAAGCATTTTCCTTTGATCCGGGCATGTTAAAAGGGCTTGTTGCCCGTCAACTTTTACATTCCCCTCATCAACCTGAAACCCTCGCTCCGCTCTCACTTTGGAGAAGGAGCTTTAGGACTTGTGTAGATAACTATGCTCTGGAGACTACCATCATGCCACGGAAACTAAAACTAATTATATCCATCCTGTCGTAAGCCCTGTTTCATCCAATTGGAGACTTATTAATGAATACTGATAAAACTAAATCATCAGATAAGGTTGCCTGTATCAAGTCAGACAAAGAGGCAACAGATACCCTGGTATGGGCGGCGGTTCATGAGGGGATTGTCGATCCGACGAAACAACTGATTAAATGCGATTTTCGTGACGCTGGTGAACCTTGGAATAAACGTCGTGAATTTGGTAAAGCCCTGCGTGCGAAAACGCCTAGAGAAAGCCATGCCGATTGGCAACCGGCCGCAGATCGCTCTGATCCTGTAGATATTGTCATAGCGACTAATGAAGGCCGTCAGGCGCATCTAATTCCCCTACGCATGAGTAGAATGGCGGCATCACCGTTCACTTTCTTGCGTGGATCGGTTGCAATAATGGCCAGGGATCTTGCCGGAACACCCTTCACTGGAGTGAATGTGGTGATGAACGGAGACGCGCATATCAACAATTTCGGACTATACGGCACCCCGCAGCGGGATGTAGTTCTCTATCTTAACGATTTTGATGAGGTTACCATCGGCCCCTGGGAATGGGATCTGAAACGGCTTATTACCAGCATTAATGTACTGGGCAGGGAAAACGGTCTGAATCGACGCGAGCGGCGTCTTGCTGTTAGCGGTTGCGTGGCCGGCTATCGCCAGAAAATGGCAACACTCCAGGATATGGGAGTGCTTGATCTCTGGTACCTCCATAATGTGGTCGATCGCCTTGATCCGAAACTTGTAAAGGTCGACTCAAAGTCGGGTGCAATCATAAAAAAAGCCGTCGAAAAGGCTCGCAAACAGCATAACGCCAGTTTGCTGGGCAAAGTCGCTGAAAGAGCCGTTAACGGTGCCTGGCGTTTTAAGGTAGATGCTCCAGAGCTAACAAGTGTAGACGAGGAAACCAAGGAAAAAATCATTGATGCCCTCAATGTTTATTCCACCACAGTAGCTCCAGAGCGCCGCTTTATGCTCCACCGTTATCATGTCGCGGACGTGGCACATCGCGTTGTAGGTGTCGGCAGTGTGGGCACCCGTGCCTATCTGGTATTGCTGTTTGGTAATGGCGACCACGATCCCATTTTCCTTCAGGTCAAAGAAGCCCTACCGCCCGCTCATGCGCCCTATCTGCCAGCGTTGCCAGAGACATTCGCCCACGATGGCCTACGCGTCATTTTAGGGCAAAGGGTTCTGCAAGCCTCGGGTGATCCACTGCTAGGCTGGACCACTATTGATGACAGGCCATTTTATGTACGGCAAATGAAAAACATGAAAGGCTCTATCCCGATGGAGTGGCTTTCCGGCACACCCTTTAATTTCTTTTCCAGAGGAGCGGGTATTCTATTGGCCCGCGCCCACGCACGAACCGGCGATGCAGCAGTTATCGCAGGATACTGCGGAAGCTCGGACGTATTGGACGAAGCACTTGCCGATTGGGCCGAGGCTTATGGTGATCAGACTGTCAATGACCACAAGGCATTATTGAAAGCAATTGAATCTGGATGGGTCATAGCCCGGTAAAGGTAGACTATTTTGTTATTAGTGAGGTGAGTTGTGAATAAAGAGTTACGCCGATTAATTAGTTACTGGTTGTGGGCATTGTCCATGCTGTTCATTTCTTTCGTGAATGCAGGAGCTATCTTTATATCTGTCGATTTAATCCAAACAATAAAAAAAACCAGACTGTCTTTTATCCATTTTTTATTTTCGCTTGCATTACTGAGCGGCGTAGCCTGGACAATACCTGCTTGTGCACAAGCCGCTCAGACTGGCGACTTGACCATGATTTCAGCACAAGCGAAGGAAGATTCGACTGAAGCCTTATCAGTTAATTTTATGAATCGACATATCTTTACGATTCGTTCGGGAGTTTTTGGCTTTACTCAAGAGGAACGAGCGCAAGGCATCAGTAACCGTATAAAAATGGCCATGGAAAAAGGGGGTGACGATCATGTATCGATTCGTTCCACACCCGAAGGTGGCCGATTTGTCGAGCTTAATGGTATGGCGGTATTTCAAATCAGACCTGTTGATCTTGATCCTGTTACAGGTGAAGCGGTAGATGAAGCTGTCAAAAATGCTGCACAGAACCTTAAGATGGCTGTGCATGATGCCAGGGAACAGAGCAATACTCATGTCATGCTCAAAGGCATTGGATTTGCAGTATTCGCAAGTATATTTTTCTATCTGGTTTGGAGGCTAATCTTTTGGGGAGAAAATAAAATAATTAGCCGCTTACAAAAATGGATACAAGCCTGGGAAGCCAAATTGGCAATAGCTATTCATCCACAACAAGTGTTCAATGTTCTGGGTTTTTTAGTACATTTTGCTAAATGGGTATTAGTGATGATAGCGAGTTACCAATGGGCAACATTTTGTCTACGCAGGTTTCCCTATACCAGACCCTGGGGCGAAAAACTACAAAGCTACCTGATGGACACTATTGGGGGAATCCTGTCGGCTATCGTAAGTGCTCTGCCTGGTCTTTTAGTAGTTTTTCTTATTGTGTTACTCACCCGCTTCACATCGCGATTGTTAAAAGCATTCTTTGCCAAGATTGAATCAGGGGCAGTCACCGTTTCGTGGATGGCCCAAGAGACAGCCAAACCGACGCGCAAGCTCTCTCAGGCATTACTTTGGCTGTTTGCTTTTGCTATGGCCTATCCCTATTTTCCGGGTAGTAATACTGATGCATTCAAGGGTTTGAGTGTTTTAGTCGGTATCATGCTTTCGATAGGGGGTTCCGGTGTTGTAGGGCAAGCGGCGAGTGGATTGATCATGATTTATTCCCGGGTTTTACGTGAGGGGGAGTACGTTAAAATAGGCGAGATTGAGGGCTTGGTCACCACGGTGGGTATTTTTTCGACCAAGGTTAGAACATCCAGTGGCGAAGAAGTTAATATACCCAATTCATTGATTGGCAGTTCGGCGACATTTAATTCATCCCGATTGGCCGAGGGCAGAGGCTTGGTCGTACACACTACCGTAACAATAGGATACAACACGCCTTGGCGACAAGTTCACGCCATGTTGATGCAAGCCGCCCAGAGTACCTCCGGGCTTCGTTCCGAGCCTAAACCATTTGTATCGCAGACTGCACTTTCTGACTTCTATGTCGAATATCGGCTCTGTGTACAGGTTGATCGCCCCGAAATTCGCCGAATTACGCTGACGACGCTGCATGCCAATATTCAGGACGTGTTCAACGAATTCGGTGTGCAGATCATGTCGCCTCACTATGAAAACGATCCATTGGAGAAAGTCTGGGTGCCCAAGGAGCAATGGTTTGAAGCACCTGCGGAAGATGGCAAGCATGGCGAATCAATTTAGGGGGTAAGATTATTTCTGGGAACAGTCTTAGCCTTATCAATATCAGCACTTTCGTTACCTCTTCAGCAGAAATCAGTCTGAGGCTAGAATCACCTCAAAGGCTGATATATTCATGGTGTTGGTTATACGCTACGTGGTGGCACTACGTTGTTATAATAAAGATTTTCTTGGTTATAGTAATACTGCCACGCTGAATTTCATGGAATATAAATTATGTATTTTAAAAGGCTAATATTATGAAATATCAATTCGCAAGCAACGCTTGCTTAGTTGTCTTAATGCCGACATTGTTGGTATTGGCGAGCGGTTGTTCCACGCACCAGGTGATCTCATCGCCAACCCCGCAGACGCAGTCAGTAGCTGCCGTTGAGTCCAAAGCAATGGAGCCGTTATCGGATATTGAATCCTCACCCGTTATCGAGCCCAAAGCAATAGCAGCACTCCAGAAAATGGGAGGACTTCTACGAACACTGAAAACCTATAAGGTCGACTTTAAGGTATCCAAGGATGAAGTTCTCGATTCAGGGCAAAAAATCATGGTTGACGGAACTTCTGAACTGACGGTGCAAACACCTGACCATTTTCATTTCTCGACCAAGATTGACGAGGCACACCGCGATCTCCAGTTTTTCTATGATGGCAAGACATTTACTATCTATGGGAACACTAACAAACTCTACGCATCGGTGCCTGCTGCTGCCACCATCCATGAGTTACTAGACGTGGCCAAAGTACGCTACGACATAGATTTGCCGTTTAGGGACTTGTTCAGCTGGGGTACCGACACAGCGGATGTAGCCGCTATTCAGTCAGCTATATATATTGGTCCAACCAAAATCAACGATGTGCCGTGCGATCATTACGCGTTCCGGAATATGGACGTGGACTGGCAACTATGGATCCAACAGGGCAAAACACCGTTACCGAGAAAGCTGGTTATTACGACCAAGACAGAAGAAGGACAGCCCCAATACGTTTCCGACATGGATTGGAAACTATCGCCAAAGATTAACAATAAAATATTCACCTTTGTTCCGCAGAAGGATGCCTACAAGATCGAATTCGCCGTAACTAAAGTTGCTGCTGAAAACACGAAATAAAAAACTGGAGATCATCATGAGCAATTCAAAACTATTCACCCGGTCTATCACTCTGTTTACGACAATGAGTCTAATCATCGGAACCGGATGGATGCTGCCAAAGGATGTAGTGGCTCGGGATGTTAGAGGTAATACGCGAGTTAATGTTAATCAAGGCGGTAATTTTAATCGTGGAGCCAACATTAATCGCAGCACTAATATCAACCAACACACCAATGTTAACCGCAATACTAATATCAACCGAAACACCAACGTGAACGTTAATCGTAACGTCAATGTTCATGGTGGTGGTTACTATAACCACAACCATAACGACGGTATCGGTGTTGGCGGTGCAATTGCCATCGGCGTTGCAGGTATGGCAATTGGGTCGATGATAACAGCCGCCGCGCTACCCCCCTCTTGCAGTATGGTGAATATTAATGGCATGACTTACCAACACTGTGGCAGCTCATGGTATCAGCCTCAATATGCCGGATCTCAGGTCAATTATATCGTAGTTAATCCACCTAGATGATTTAAGGGGGTTCGGATGTCAGGCATCGGCTTATCGACGAACCTATTCCTAAATGCGGTGCCAGTTATCTTTATTGCCACTGGTTTAACGATTTTGGCGAGGCGTTATGCCGATCTTTTTTACCAATATCAAGCCAAAATAACGACCGGAAACCAACCGCAGCGAGTCGAAATCCTGAATAATTGGGTGCGTCTTCGACACTCCGTTTTGTTTTTTTATAGCACAGCTTTCGCTTCAAACCTTAACTGCTTTGATCAGGCGTTATTTTTGAGTTAAACCGCAGAGAATTTACCATAGCCCAGCAATACAATAGATTCTCATAGTCAAAAAACTAATGATATTACCCATTGGGCAAATAATTTTTGAATATTTTAAACATTCAACTAGGTTCTGTTGACGTTTCACCAATCCGGTAGAATAAGTCGTTTTGAATGAAATGAAGCGGATAACATTAAGTGATGAAGAGTGGACTCGTATTTTGGCAAGCTTAAAAAAATTGCCTGGAGTTCATATCGGTTTACCCGATATTTGCAGGCAGTTTGTTAATGCCATTTTGTGGATATTACGTACGGGAGCACAGTGGCGTGTATTACCGTCAACGTATGGTAAATGGAATAGCATCTTCAAGCGTTTTTCACGTTGGTGTATCAATGGCATATGGGGTGAAATTCTCTGTCATCTTGCTGAAGACGCTGATTTACAAGATGTTTCCATGGATGGTTCAGTTATTAGAGCACATGCCTGCGCAGCTGGAGCGGCATATAGTTCTGCTGAGAATGAAGCACTTGGGCGCTCCAAAGGTGGATTTGGTTGTAAGATTCACGCGCTTTGTGATGGCTTGGGCATGCCCATCAAATTTATCCTGACAGGCGGGCAGGAGGCTGAATGCAAGCAAGCCATATCTTTATTGGAAAATGTTAATGCTTCAGCCGTTTTAGCAGACAAAGCCTACGACACGAACGAGTTGCGGGAGTGGTTAGCCAGTCGTGAAATAAAAGCGGTTATCCCACCTAAATCGAACCGAAAAGAAGATATTGAGTGCGATTATTGGCATTATAAGGAGCGGCATGCCATTGAATGTATGTTCGGTAAGCTCAAGCACTATCGCAGAATTGCTACACGATATGAGAAAAAAGCTATTAATTACATGGGGATGCTATCATTTTCCTCGGTGCTTTTATGGCTGAGGTGAAACGTCAACAGAACCTAGAATTAATTATGACTACATTACAGCAGTCAAACATCAAGTAATCGTTCAAAAGTAAATTAACATTATGGTAATGATTGCGAAGTATCACGCAGGCTTGAAGGATCATTTTTAGCTTTGTAAACTTCGTATATCACCAGACGGCTGTCCGAGAAAAGAAAATAAACTGCGAAATAGCTATTTTTGCCGTGTTTTCTGCTCATTTTCGTTTAATAGAACAACTATTTGCCTTAAATGACCAAAAAATCTGACTTAAAATAGCTTCTCCTCGCTACGGTTACTATGCTCGGACAGTCTTGCACTCAGTCGATCTGATTTTGTCCGATGCTATATCAGTAATTTCAGGTTTATAGCGCTAATTTTACTTAACATATCAATGCTGACTGAGTACTAGTACTTTTTGATTAAAGACTTTTGACCAATAACTCAACAATCACCGATTTTTTAATCATTAGGATACCGAAAATGATAAAAGAACGAATGACTAAAAAAGCTCAAAGCCGTTTTCCAACTGTAGCATGTCTTGGCGTTGCCTTACTTGCCGCCAGTGGACAAATCAACGCTCAAGATTTGGTTGATAATCAGGGTGTTCCTATTACCGCAGAGAAGAAATATAGCTTTGGAGAGGTGGTCACTGAATCGGTGACAGGGGATGTATACTCCGACGAAGCGGCTGCAAATTGGCAAGATCTTTCCTACAGCAACCTATTCAGCGCAGGCTGGGACAAAGCGTGGTCCAGTCCTCCGAATGGCGGTGGCGGCGCGCCGCGTCAGGGTTGGTTAAACGCCTATGATGGTGTCTTTTTCCGGCTAAGTATTAATATCTTCGGCTGGCAGCACGGCAATGGCGGCGACGGCTATAGCAACAATATCGTAAGCTATACGCCACTCAACCAGCGCATGGAAATTCAAACCAACATTCCAGTCATCGCCTCAAGCCAAGGGGTCTCCGGCAGAGAGACTAATTTTGGCGACTTTGTAATTACCCCCCGTATCATTCTTTCCGAATCCAAGAATGTCACGCAAACCTTCAATCTGAACTTCCGCACCCCCACAGGAGACGTTTTCAACGGTAATCATGTGGCATCTATTGGGCCGCAGTATAACTTTTGGGCCAATTCATGGAAGGGTCTGGTAGTCCGTGGTGGCGCAGGTTTCTCAGTTCCCTACAGTGGCGATATTACCCGGTCTGGCGCACGGTCAACGTTTGACGCCAATCTGGCGGTGGGTTATTACTTTACCCCGCACGATTACACGCCGGTTGGTGATATGGTCTGGTACGTTTCAACCAACGTTAGCCAACCGATCGATAATCGCGCTGCGACCAGTAATACCTTTGTATCTATGACGCCCGGTTTTCGCACCCACGTAGGCCAGAACTGGTACCTGCTTGGCGCTGTAGAGGTTCCCGTGACGAGTAATGCACCCTACGATTATCAGGTACAGGGCGGCATAATGAAAGTCTATTGATTAGACGAAGGAATACAAGAACCGTAACGATAGTGGAGTAGAAAGCCGAGTAGTCTGCAGAAGCTGTTGGGTTGGAGTGACGACTGCACGGATGCATGAGCAATTGCCGAGGAAGATAAATCAAGCAGTTACATCTCCCTCAACCCAACCTGAAACCGTCGCTTCGCTCTCCCTTTGGAGGTAGTGAAGTGAATTATACTCGGTAAACTTGAATGGCAGTGGACACGAAGGTTCAAGTGGTATCAAAAAATCAGCTGACCATGCTGACTTTTTAAGATCGAAGGGCTACAAAATTTATCCCGACAATATTTTGGAAAGTCTCGATATTGGGCAATTCCAAAATGAGGCATGTAAACTTACCTTGCTGGAAGATACATAACCAGGTATTAAATTTGAAATGTATAACAAGCCTGGCAGACATTTTTCATAATGGATGTGCGTTAGTCTAACCCTATTATTTGTTATACAACTAAATTAGTTACTGAAGTTTCCTAAAAATTTATCAAGCCACCATGCGTAACAATACGGCAACCAGCCAATTTTTCGTGGGTTTGCCGGGTTTGGGGCAAACCCTATCAAAATCCTCATTGAGAGCAGCTTCAGCGATAAGCCGTCGAACATCTGAAAAGGCAAAACAGGTTCGCCCCTTCACTTTATGCCGACGTTCCGGATCAGCTTTCATGCGATTCGCATAAATCCAAGTAATCGTTGACGCCATTAAACAAAATTGCAGATGGTTAGTCACGGCTTGAGCATTGCGACACTGGCTTGTCCGGCTGCCGATATCTTGTTTAAGCTCCTTAAATCCGGATTCGATACCCCATCATAAAAACACCTACAAATTTACGGCGACGTCCACGCTGTCCGGGTCCCTGTGCCTCAGGCTGGGCGAACAACACGTTATTGCAGCGCAGCCGAGATAATATATGGAAACAATCCCCCAATACTTTTCGGACCTGCCGCCACAGACTCTGGTCGCCAAACCAACTATCGGTAACAACCAGTATTGGCGATGTGGGAAAATAATGCCCAATGCCTATCAACATCTGCCCTGCCAGTTACAATTTAGTCTGAAAAGGCACCATCACACCTTTGGTTTTGGCAGTAACCTTTTTCGCGTCAATGGTTTTTTTTGCGAAGTAAAAACGAAAATCTAAAAACAAACAGGCCCAACGACCTTTAACTTGCTTCAGCAAACCGACCGCAACAAAGTTTTGTGCCCATGGATACTGGCTTTGATTAGCTTTGGCGGCATGATCAAAAATTGTCTCGCAGCCGAAGATGTTTTTGCCTATCTTGGGATTGATATAGTCGTCTAACGCCACCAAGAATCGACCTTCTGTTTCTGGCGAAGGTATTAATCCCCAAACAGTTTGCCAAAGCTTCTGCCAAGGTAAGGTCGAAGACGCCATGAACGTGTAGAAACGCTTTTTTTGTATCTCAATACCGAACAACGCTATCAAGGAGCGTAGTAAGTTAGAGGTCATGGAAGAGGTAAACGGGCCGATGATTGCCAGTAAGGTGTAGGCAAATAAGGAAACCCGTTCATGTCCCAGTGCGGTATCGGAAAAATGGTCTTGGAGGGGGCGTAACAGATCGCGTAAAATGAACATGAATGAGGATGTTTTTATCGTATAATCAATAGGTTATAATCGTATATTATACAATAAAACAAGGCCTCATTCATCAATAACTGATTGTTTTTTAAAGAACAACTGGGTGATTTGTAAATACATAGTAGAATTGACTAATATTTTTCGAAAATTAGCATTCTGTAATGTTCTCACTCATAAAAACTGGGAAACTTCAGATTTAAGATATTCACCGCTCAACATCTTATGAAACAATACTGTCGTTTGCTCAAACTCACCTACCCCCGATTCTGATGAACTCCGTTACCAACCAATAACCAAGCGACTTTTATTAGCAAGCGTCCATTTAAACATGACAGCGATAGCCAGGCTTATGGCGATAACCAGCGGTACCGTCACCATGAAGCCAAGTGTTCCGGGAAGAAAATTAAAACGTTTAAAAACGGATAAATAATCAAAGAAATAAAGAATCCATGGATGTATAAAATAAATAGCAAAACTGGTCGAGGCGATATATTTTAAAAAAGGTATCTGTTTATCGTTAAATTTCTGTATTACTGATAACAGGAAAAAACACATCAGTATTTTTTGGAAAATAATCAAATCAATGCCTTCATAAGACAGCAAGTGCTCTTTATGAAAACTACCATACTGCTTGTAGATTAAAATTTGTGCGGCCGATAGCAAAATAACAGAGAGGCCTAAAATAAAACTTTTGCCTTTTAAAAAATGAAATACCTGTTCTCTTTTTATAGAGCACATAATACCTAGCATATAAATAGGAATAAAATAAATGACAGAATGAAAGGTCGATAAATTATGCGCTGGACGATGAATCAAGCTGGAAATGCATAAGAGAAAAATAAATAGCCACAGTTGGACCTTGATAGGTAGTTGTATTTGTTTAATAAAGAGCGGTGACAGCACAAAAATAATCATTATAAAAGGCACATACCAATAAGCATCCAATATGTTGCCTACCAACCAGTATTGGGCGCATAGCCAGATATATTGATGCCAATCGTTTATTTGGTTAGTGATGAAAATTTCAGCATAAGGTGGACGATCCAAATAGAAAACAAAACAGGCAACACCGGCGAGCGTTAGCAAGGTATACGGTAGTAAAACATATTTCGCTTTTTTAAAAATAAATTGCTGGTATTGAAATTTAGGATAAAAAACATGATGAAAAAAGAAACCGGAAATAAACACAAATAAAATAGTGCCTCCGGTGATTAGGTTGGCAAACACTTTTTCATAAAATGATTCTATAGCCCAGTACGTATAACAATGACCGGCAACTATGGATAATATAGCTAAACTTCTAAAATATTCAAATGACTTTAAATGCATGTTTTTCCATTAAAGTGACTAATCTTATTATCGTGAGCATACTGTTAAAATGAGCTCTGCAACATCCGAAAATATAAAATGCCGAACAGTCCAATGATTGTCATAGAGCACAACCTATTGATTGTTTGACTCATAATTAAGTTTTTTGTCTTCAGTAGACATCCTTACTCAGTAATCGCTATCAAAAACTAAGCTCTTGGACTACTTGGCGGGCGCATCAAAGCTTTGGTATCACTATAGCCTCTACTATAGGTTCATTCAGTGCGCTAGCGTACATGGAAGTTGGTTATTCATTCAGTAGATGAAATTGAACAACTCAAAGAAATATTTACCAGGATTTTAAATAATAAAATCATCAAAAATTTGTGATGAAACAGGGTTAACCGCAATTATTAGTCAATTTGAAACAAAATTTGATTAGGACGAAGATTTGTATTTAAAAATTTCTGACTTTACGGATTTGCACCAGTTTATAGTTCAAACTGATGTTAAGTAATGACGAGCCGAATAAAATCATATTTGTACCCAGTAATAAACCAAGCGGCCAAGACCATGTTTCTGGCCAGACGATCCATATAACAACGGCTAATATTAAAGACGTGACACCGTTTAATAACATATCATTCCACTGAGCGAGTCGACGCATCATAAATCCTAAGCATACTTTTATAGTACTCTCCATTATGAAGAGAATGACAAGTAGCATAGTCAAAGTAATTCTGCCTTTAATAGGTTCTACCGCTAAAAAATAAAATCCTATAGCAAACTGGAATAATCCAGTAAATAGAAATAGATTTAATCCAGGAATAGTCATAAACATTAAACTTCTGACGAGTTGCAATAACCCCACGACTAAAAGAAAGTTTCCTAAAACGACAGAAACGCCTTTAGGGATAAAATGCGGTACGATGTATGCTGCTATACCTAGAATAATGAATAAAACACCTTCTGCAGCATACAATTTCCAATGCATTTGAATGTGATCGTGGATTTTATATTGTCGTTGCCGCAATTTCTTGCTATTAAATTCAGCATTCATAATCGTTCGTGTCGGTTAGATTTATTTATTATCAATTAATACCCTTATTTTTCGATGAAAATTTTTTCAGGATCTAATGTTGCAATACTTCGGACAGTTTTGATAGTTGATACTTCACGAATAATAAGGCTTGTGGTGTTTTTTGGAGAATAAAATCAAGCTTGTGTAAAATTCGGCGTCGCATTAAATAATAACCAGTTATTGAAATAATTCGTCAAACAACATATCATTTCAATAACTTAAAACTGTCTGAACTATTGTAGTCAGGCGTTCGACTTTCTTAGTAGAATGGCCCTCACCATTGATTTTATTTCCAGGAAATGCGGAAAGAGTTAATGGAATAGCTAAAACCAAGACAAAGATTATAATTTTCTTGTTCATATTTAGTCACCTTATTCCTCATGGTACAGAACAGTAATAATCTTCTATTCTTGATACTTACTTTAACCATGAAAAGTGCAAATAATGTGCAACCTTTAATTGATCGATCAATAAATAGGAGTAAGCGCGCTGCTTTCTCATAAAAAATTAACTTTCTCAAGCATGGAAGCCAAGCCTTCTCGGGAGTCCATAAAATTTTCAATACTGGCTTTGAGTTTTATTTATAGACTTTCAGATAAATAACATCCCGTTATCGTACAAAAACATTGATTTTAAAATCTTTTTTATTATTAGATTTTGGGAGTCATAATTTATGAAAGACTATAATATCAAATCATTTATTCAACAGCGCCTCTCTTATTGACGACCATCCGCTGTTTAATCGCCAATACTGTCATATTGCTTTGGAACCTGCATATCGTTGGTAGTAAATTTGAAAAATAATAACACCACCCAGCTGTCAACTTTCGCCGTACCTACGCTAAGAAAAGACTTACCCCGCGTTTTCCCAGTATGCGTATCACGCAAACTAATCGCAAATTCCGCTAAAGCACGATTGGTTTCTTTTTTATACAACGAAATTTCAGGGATACTCACATTTCCTATTAATGGAATCGGTACCGTTATTGTTGGCATTCCTACTAATGAACTGGTGTTATCTATCGATAAGGCTCCCGTTCCAATCTCAGCAATCGTATCCCCCTCTTTAAGGTCATCAACTAAAACCACACCCGCATCAATAAAATGCCTACGAATAGCGTGTAGCGCGTATTGTTGATTTTTAACATCAAAGGTATTAAAGTTTTTCGTATAAATAAACGTTTTTCCCAAACTACCACTTAAGTTTGCAATCGCTTCTCCTTGAGAATTCATAACCAATAAATTAGCGGCACGGTCAGCGGCAGTAGAGACTAGCATTTGATCAAGCGCGGTTTGTGTGGGTAAAGTCGTTTGCCACATAGTACCGCAACCACTTAAAGTCAAAACCAAAACCAAGTGTAGCGTTTTTTTTATCATCATGATTTTTCAACTTATGTATTTTTCAGAAGAATAGAGAGTAAGCATTGCCTAAAAAACAACGAGAGCTTGAACCCCAAAATGAAAAGGTTACTGATGTCGCGCACTAATAATTTAGCCCTTAAGCAAGACTTCTAAAGCCGTCTTTCTCCGGCTAAAATCCTGTTGTCGTATCGCCATGCTAAGGTGCTTCTGGTGCCAACAAAGACCTCTAAAGTTTCACAGGAATGTTCTGAATATCTTATCCATCAAGACTTTCAACTTGTTCTCAACTAGCCAAAAGTAGTCCGTTCTGACCGTGTAATTTTTAGGCGATTTAAACTGCCAGGCTTTTTCGTACCAAGAACAAAGAGTTTGTATTTAATATAGGCGGACGTAGAGCTTCATTGGGTAACGCTATCTCAGGACATAGGGCATTATTTTCGAATGGATTACACATTTAATACCTGAAATCTTTGGCTACTGACGGAGGAATGCACGTTTATTCATGATTGATCAAGCTGACACCTTCTTGGAGTTAATGGGGGGTCTTCTACAATACAGCTTTTATCAAAGTTGTCCCAAGTAATGATGGACAATTTGTCTATTAATCAATTTAAGATACAGATTTAACATTTATTTTTGGTTACATCAGGCCTTAGCGTACGTTTCTATCCTATTAGACTTCAGACTTCATAAGTTATTCATGAACCAATTAGTCATGAATAAGGTGCGAAAACCTATTTCCGGCTACTGGTTGGCGATTCTACACACAAGACCGAACTTGTTCGGTGCGGTAACGAACCGATTGGAAATTAGTTCACGATGCACATTGCGACAGTTGCTTTCAATCACAGAAAATCTGTCCGAAGTATTGTAATGAGCATTAAGAAAAAAGCTTTTAAAGTCGCTTTGAAAAATTAATTTAGGGAGGATATCTTTTTTCGATATGAAATTTATATGTAGTTGCCTTGTTTAGGGCATAGGTATCTTTCCATTGTCGTAATATCAGTTGACTCACTAAAATTGACTGACAGCTTTACGTGTGTATGCTGTCATTAGGAAATCTGGCGTCAATGTCGCCGGTGGGTAGGTAGTGATCCTTCATTTTGACAGAGCAAGTTCGGCCAACAGCGGCCAGACGGTTACTCCCAACCAACGTCTACAATATGTTCAATTGCTGTCGTCCGGCTATAACATTGATCAGAAGCCAACAACAATCTCTTAGCACTTAGGTGTAATGCTTCTTCAAAATTGACTATTGAAATAGAGACTCTCATGAGAGTCTCTATATTTGTAAACAATTTATTTCATTATTCGGTATTAAGCCGCTTTATCTTTCCGAGCAAAACCAGTCAGGCCTAGCAGGCCAGTACCAAACAACCAAACAGCTGCAGGCACGGGGACTGCCGCAACCTGTTGAGTCACATTAACGTATGATAAATGATTAGCTTTGGGGTTGTTCCAACCAGAGAAACTTAACACTGTAGAATTGGACGTGGCGAGTAAATTGGCAAATGTATATGTTGTGGCATCTGGCGAGTTTGTAGAGGTCTCTGTATTTATCGTAGCGCCACCCCAATTAGTCACGAAACTAAAATTTTGTGTTACTTCTGTTCGTAATATATATGACAACGTATAAGTATTGCCTGCTATTGTGCTTAGGGTTTGGGAAAGTGTGTCGATGCCGTCAGAAATACCTGCCCCGTTATACCATTCGCCATTTTGAATGCCTTGATATCTGCCTGTTGCTGTCCACCCTGCGCCTCCTGCAATACTAAAATCCCCGTTTTGCACCAGATTACTTGTAGTACTAGCATTGGCTTCCGCGAAACCGCTTAAAATAATTAAAGTTATCATTATTGTGTTCATTTTGGATTTAGAAAAAGTATTCATTTTGTATATTTCCTTAAAATTATTTCATTAGGATTATTTACAACCCGGCAGGCCTTTTAGGCTCCGTGGCTTTCCGTCCTTATCTTGCAATAAGTTTGGCTTGTTCATCCATGAATCATGCACACCTGGATAAGTGAGACACGAGCGTGCAATTTTATTAAGCAGATAACTTTGCTTGACCATGAATACCCATAGTATTTATGTAATCTTTAAACTACGATTCGAATATAACAGCTAAAAATAGCGAGTCAAGCTTCGAATTGTAACAAAATGTAACAAGAAATCTAAATACACTAAATCTATGAACCATGCTGAGCAGAGTGAAAAGCATCATTCGTGACACCGGCATAGTATTTTGGTGGCGTTATTGAGTGGAACTAGATTGGATAAGCGGAGCATTAACGATGGATTGTATACAATATTAATCCAATAGTTTACAAGTAGAATAATAGCGTTCTCGCTGTGCTTTTGTGTATAGCACTACTAAGAAGTAGTTGCTGTAGTACTTCACAGCAATCAGTTTTGTTCGGTAGTGTCATTTAAATTACTAAAATCGACAGTCCGCATTCTGTGAGTATCCTGTCATTTGAAAATATGGCGTCAATGTCGCTTATGGATCGCTATGCATAGAATCTAACTAGTACTTGAACGGTAATAAATTATTTAATACAAAACAATAAGTTGCGATAAAATAGGCCATTGAAAATTAAATAACAGCCTATTGGCGTATAAAATGCTTAATTCAAGTAACTTACTGATAATTATGAATAATATTTTCATCGAAAAGGGCTTGGCGAAAGCGACCTCCCGGATAAGCGCCTCAGCTTTCAAATTCTCGTTGGAAAACTCCCGATGAGAAAGGTATTTCCTCCACAAATGAGCATCGGTCAACGCGATATTGCTGATATCAAAATAGATGTTTCCTCCCGTGATGACATTCCGATCATCTTACTGGGCGTGCAACACATTTATACCACTCAGCCATTAAGGGATGCTGTTTTTAAAATACTGGAGGAAGTGGTGCCTACTAAAATTGACGCCGAAGTGACAAAAATCGTTGCCATCGACAAAGGCCGCCCCGGTATGAATCAATGGTCGATTTTGGTGTTAGGATCGCTACGCGTAGGACTGAATACAGACTATGATCGCATTCTGGAGTTGGCCAATCAGCATAACACCCTACGTGAAATGCTCGGTCTTGGTTGCTTTGATGCCGACAAACGCTATCGCCTGCAAACCTTGAAAGACAATCTCAAGCTGTTTACGCCAGCGATCATGGCGCGTATTAGTACTGAAGTTATTCGAGCCGGCTATCAATTACCTGATCTGGATATTCATGCGCTGATCAGAGGCCGTTGCGATTCTTTTGTGTTAAAAACCAACGTGCATTTTCCAACCGATATCAGTTTACTACATGACGCGATCCGGATTCTGATTCGGACGTGCGTCAAATGGAGCTTGCAACATGCCTTGCCTGAATGGCGATTGCATAAGCACAACCTGTCTAAATTTAAAAGGCGCTATCGCACGCTGCAAAAACTCAACCATTCCACGTCAAAAAATGACGCTATCAAGGCCGCCAAAGCACTTGAGATCAAACAGTCCTACCAGGACTATATTGATTTGGCAGGGTTCTATCTTGAGCGTACTAAAGCCAGTCTGTTGACGTTAAAAAATGACTTTCACATACCAGAAGTGTTGCTTACCGACCTGAGCACTTTTAGCCTGCATGCCGAACGTCAAATCGAGCAAATTAGACGCCGCGCTATTCAAGGTAAAACCATTCCCCATGATGAAAAAGTCTTTTCCCTGTTCCAGACCCACACCGAATGGATCAGCAAAGGCAAAGCCGGAGTCCCGGTTGAACTGGGCTTGCGGGTCTGTATCATGGAAGATCATCAGGGCTTTATCTTGCACAGTCAAGTCATGCAAAAAACTACCGACGACAAAGTCGCCGTACCGATGGTTAAAGCGACTCAAGCAAAATTCCTACGCTTTAACGCCTGTAGCTTTGACAAAGGCTTCCACAGTCCCGCCAATCAAACCGACCTGAAAGCCCTCCTTGAGCAAGTCGTTTTACCCAAAAAAGGCAAGCTATCCAAAGCCGACCAGAATCGTGAATACGCAGCGGAATTTAAACAGGCAAAAAAGCAACATTCCGCCGTAGAATCGGCTATTAATGCGCTAGAAGTACATGGACTGGATAAGTGCCTTGATCATGGCATTGAGGCTTTCGAGCGTTATGTTGGCTTAGCCGTGTTATCGCGTAACATTCAAAAGCTCGGCACAATTAAACGCGACATGGACCGGCTAAGGCTTTTTAACGGGCAACAAAAACTAGTTGCCTGACACTTTTTTGAGAACAGCCAACAGGTTCCACAGGAAAGGTGCGCTTATAATTTATGATTGTTAGGAATAATTCTGAAAAACTGATGGTAAAGCAGAAATTGAGTCGTTTGTTCCACCCCGGAAATATTTTTCCAAAAAATATTTCCGGATGTTGAGCTGGTTTTTTTGAAAAGTGGCTTTTTCGTTCAGGCACTAACTATGAATAGAGATAATTTACAAACCACGCATTATCAACGACTACCAGTAGAGTAGCTATGCATAGTTTTAATACCGAAAGGAAATGCAAAAATTATTACCAACTGGATGATAACTATAAACGGGATATGCATGGCGACATTCAAGCAAGTGTGCTATGAAATCATTAACTGAAGAGTGCCAATTGGCACTCAAGCAGGCATCTTCATATGTGATGTTTGGCAGATGTCCATTGACTTGTCTGAAGGAATAAATTTTCACCTCAGAAATCATGTAAAACTATGTAAAGTTTTTTAACTAATGGCTGATCGAAGCGTCTGTGAAATCAGGTTATGCAGCCGATAGCATTTTAAGACTATTCATAGTTGCCCACTATACATAGGGGTCGCTATGGATAGCTATCCATAGCTGCCAACAACGGACAGACGGATACTCCCAATCAACGTCTGCAATATGTCCGATTGCTGTCGTTCGGCTGTAATTAATTAATTCATCTTTGTCGGATTCGAAAGCGAAATTAAGGTGAATCCCACTAACAGAAAGTATTTTTTGTGATGTTTTCTTGATATTGATAGCTCCAATGTACAAAAAATTGAGCCCAAGCGGTAACGGTTTGGCGCGTAATTACTTTTTGCCATTCAGGGATGCAGCAAGTGCTCTGCACCCCTATAAAGCCGTTGACGTGCCTAATAGTTATTTCGCCTCGTCAACCATCTGCATGATTTTTTCTTCAACTTCATTGGCAACTTCAGCTAACGCCTTGTCTTGGGAGAGTGTCAAAAGCATCTGTGCCGGTTTGATAAGTCCAATCTTGGTTTTGCCTTGCTCAGTGTACACCGAAATACGGCAAGGCAACGCCATGTTCAGGCGCATGTCGATGGATAAAACTTTTGCGGCCTGACTCGGATTGCAGACTTCAAAAATTTTGCACTCATTGTCAAATGCAAGACCTTTACTGCGAAGGGTGTTGCCCAAGTCGTGGATATGTAACACCCCGAAACCATGGTTTTTAACAGATGACTCCAGATCGGCCGATGCTTGGGTAAATGACTTGTCTGTGTCAACGATGTAATACATGCAAACCTCGAAGGTTGTGACTCACAATTGAGTTTATGGTGACGACTATACTCCCCATTAAAAACATATTCCGTTTAAATCGCCATTAAACGCCTAAAATAGCGTCAAATAATTCCTGACTTATGAATTGCGGAGTATATTTAAGACCTTGATTCTTTAGCAAACCAACGAAAGCACGCAAATGATTCTTCGAACCTTCCAATAAGTTTTGGTACGTTGTTTTCAATGCCAGATTTTTGGTAGCCGCGATGGCATTCATCAAATCCAGTATGTCCTTATCCTCGATTGTTGCTCCCACTGTCAGCGCATCGTTGTAGGATGAAATCCCCTGTACAATTAATTTATCGTAAAGCTCTTGTAGATCAGGGTTAGTAAAAATGCCGATCCCGGGCAAACTGGGATCTGTCAGCCCGAAAAGATTTATTTTTTTAAGAATAACATCCATATGCTGTTGTTCCGATGAGGAAATGTTCTTAAAAATATTCATATTCCATGTTTTGTACAATTCTATATAGACATCGCGCGCCAGTTTTTCTTCCTCCCGCATAAAAAGTAGGTTCTTCTGTTCAGCCACGCTAAGTGTGGTGACGCTTTGCTGTGTTTGAAGTCTGTTCGCTTCCGATGAAGGCCCCCGAGCCAGCGCAGGAAAAGCGCTTAATAAAGACAGGATTAATGCAAATCCAATGAGTTTTTTAGTAGTAGTTTTCATGTTAATCACCTTTTTATCAATCAATTAATAAAAGCCGCGAGGATCTCGCGTTGCTGTTGTTGGGCACGCTCCTGATTCTGATCGTGCGTTTGTTGGCGCATACGATCACGTTGCATATCACCTGATTCGTTGAATGAGCCTTGCTTACTGCTTTGCTCCAAGCCTTGCCCCTGGATTCCACCTTGTCCGCAGCCGCGGGCTTGGCTATCAAGAGCGGTTACTGCAACCAGGATGAACAGCAAACTAATTAACGACTTCTTCATGACAATTCTCCTTGGAAAGTGTTGAAAAACCTGACGCTGTCATCAGCGTTCAGTGTAACAGCCTCATAATTCAAGGCTTGCGCTTCACCTGGGCAGACTGAAGCTGGTAGGCATCATGGAAGGCCGCGCATGTATTCATGGTTGAGCTCAATTACCGACGCGTATGCTTGGGATCTTTTAGTGTTTCTGCCTCAGTAGCGATACGGTCGAAATCTTGATGGACTGACGTACCCAGTTGCATGAATGTCGGCGGCAGTACATCATGAAGATGATTTTCGGCCTTATGCCATATTGACGCCCAATGCTCGCGCCTGTTGTGCGACTGCGGTCATATCATCAACAGACAACGCCGCCAGAATAGCTTGCGTTCCGGACAATAGTTTGCACATTTCGCCCAATACATGGGCGCGTTGTTCGGCGTTCAATTTGATGGCTTGACGTTGATCGACCTCCTCAGCTATAGCAGTTATACTTGCCAGACCAAGCACCAAGGTCAGACATATCTTTACGTACCCCGACTTACAGGTTCTCAAATTAAATTTGGGGGCAAGTGGATTTTTCATAGTTCAATGCTCTTTATTAGGGTTGATTAATATAATAACGCTACAATGTTTCCCGCGGTTTTCATAAATGTAACAAGTTGTTTCAAGTTGTTACAAAGGGCGGTATCTTCGCGATCTATAATGTTGATAAGGCTGATTGAATGAATAGATCTGAAAACAAACAATGCATTCTTATCATTGATGACGACACAGCACTCCGTGATTTGGTATCGGGTTACCTAGGTTCGAGCGGCTACCAGGTAGTCGAAGCGGGCGATGGGACGGCGATGCGAGCAATGTTGAGTGAGTATGCTGTAGATTTGCTGGTACTTGATTTAATGCTGCCTGGTGAAGATGGTTTGAGCTTGTTACGATGGTTGCGCGAACATCATGGGCCGCCGGTGATTATCGTTTCCGCACGCGGCGACGAAGTGGATCGGGTGGTCGGGTTGGAGCTGGGTGCAGACGATTATCTCGCTAAGCCCTTCGGTCCGCGCGAACTTTTGGCGCGGGTCCGCGCGGTATTGCGTCGCGGCGAAACTATCGCGCCTACGGATAAACAGATCCTAAATTTCGGTCCATACCGTCTGCATCTCAATAGTCATGTCATTAGCCGGGACGGCCTTGAAATTTCCCTGACGTTTGGCGAATTCAACCTGCTACGGGTGTTGCTGGAGCATGCTAATCAAGTACTATCGCGTGATCATTTGATGAGCTTGCTCAAGGGTTACGAGCGTTTACCCTTCGACCGTAGTATTGATGTGCGAGTCACCCGCCTGCGCCGTAAAATTGAACCTAAACCAGACGCTCCTGTTTATCTGCGTACCATCTGGGGTGAGGGTTATTTGTTCACCCCCCGAGGTGAGGATACGGAGTGAAAGAACGGCCTTCTTTTTTCCGGCGTACCGCGCTCACCGTTGCAGTCGGGCTGTTGATTTTTCAAATTGCCTCCGGTGCGGCGATGTTTGTCAATTTGGTATTGCCGCTCGCCCATCGTTCCGCTGACGATCTGGCTGATTTACTTATTTTGTCTGCGTATATTTGGGACGAGTTGCCGCCAGAGAAACGCTCGGCTTTCCAAGTTGAACTACGGGAAAAATATGGGCTAAATTTACAAGAATCAGGAGCCTCGCTATCTGATGAAATCGGGCTTTATCCCTACATCCGCTTTCTACGCGCGGCTCTTACTGTCCGCCTGCCTCCCGGACAATTAGTCAGCTTATCAGAAGACGCGCACGAACACTTTCAAGTAGAGTTTACCCAAGAAGGTCGGCGACTATATTTTGAATTTTCCAAGGTAAAAATTACACCGCGCCCAAGTTGGGCACTGATTTGGATCGCCATGTCCGGCATTTTAGCGACCCTTTGCTTGGCTTGGTTGTTGGCCCGGCGGGTGACTGCGCCGGTAGCTAGGCTGGCAGAGGCTGCACTAAGAATCGGCAAGGGCGAACAAGCACCCTTGTTGTCAGAACAAGGTGATGCCGAATTCGCCGATCTGGCGCACGTTTTTAACGAAACCTCGCGTCAGCTCCAAGCGCAACGGGAGAATCAGACCACCCTACTGGCAGGGGTGTCTCATGACCTGCGTAGCCCTCTGGCACGGATGAAAATGGCTCTTGGAATGCTCGCCGAGGAGTATTCTTCACCGCTGCTGGTACGCATAGAACGCGACATTGCGGAAATGAATGAGTTGATTGGCGACCAACTGGCACTGGCGCGGGCTCTAGAAGCTGAAGCCGCAGAAAATACCGATATTGATGCGCTGCTGGTCGATTTGATCGAAGCTGCCGACACCCAAGCGCCCGGCCGATTGCAATTGCGCGTCGACGGCTGCCGATGTGAAGCTAAGATAGCTCCGATGGCCTTACGGAGATGCATCGGTAATTTACTGGATAATGCCTTACGGTATGGCGGCGAACGCGAGATTCAAGTGATACGGAGGCGAATTCATAACACGATTTTTATCGGCGTACGTGATCGAGGCCCTGGCATTCCACCTCAGCTGAGGGAGGCCGTATTTCGCCCCTTTTATAGAATGGAACCCTCGCGTAATCGCACCACCGGTGGCAATGGCTTAGGTCTGGCCATTACCCGGCGACTCGTCGAAACTCATGGTTGGCAAGTGGCTCTCAAATCGCGTATAGGCGGTGGTACCTGTATCTGGCTGCTGATTTTCTAGTTCCAGCGCGTAGGATGGGTAGAGGTGATAGCCGAAACCCATCATAATTGCTTCCTTATGCGATGGGTTTCGCGCTGCTCTACCGATCCTACTCTTGGCAATCTACGGGCTACAAAAAAGATTTATCGTTAGGTTCATGCCGGTTGGTTTACTAAAATTGACTGGCAGTTATAGGTGAGGAACCAGACACCCAGATAGTGGAGTTCAATGACCGTTATGGGTCCAGACTGTGTGAAAACTACAATCCAGCTATAATTATATTTTCAATTGAAAGTATATCAATATGAGCGGATTTATAACGGGCGAAGCTCGCACTCATGCGACTTTGTTTCCAGAAAAACTCGATGATTACATCTCGGCAGACAATGCCACCAGAGTAATCGATATATTCATTGATGGTATTGATCTGTCGGCTACGGGGTTTAAAACCCTAGCGGCTGCCACTGGTCCAGACTGTGTGAAAAATCCAATTTATGCAAAATATGGCCTTCGTAAGACTGCCAAGTTCTAGGGTTACGATTTATCGACTATTTTGTGTGTGGTTTTATCCAGTAAAAACATAAAAATGCAACTCAGCGCTGATAAAGACATAAATCCTGTTGAAGAATTCCTTTCTGCGACTAAAGAAGGCTTTTATGCCCTCAAAGCCTCTATGAGAGCCGCAGTGCCCATGATATTCATGACTCGTTTCAAATTATAGGCAAGCACATGCAAGCTCATTTCTGCACTGACCTGATCCAATGTTCACATTTGGAAGTGCGTGTAACCCATCCAGAGCTTAAGCGTTCCAAAAGGATGCTCTACGGTTTTTCGCCTGACCTTCATCATTTCCGGTGCTTGATTAATGCGCTTTTCTAAAGCATCTAATACCGCTTCATGTTCCCAGCGACTAATGCGCCGATTGACACCGCTGGTACATTGCGGTTTCATGGTGCACTTAACGCAGGAAGAAGACCAATAACGCCGCATGGTTTTACCTTTAAAATACTCTTAATGCATGGCAAACATTTACCTTGTCATTTACTGCTGATTCTGCCAGTACTTTAGTTTCACTATTGGGAGCTACAGCAGGCGGTGGTGGTTATATCGGTCTCGACAAAGTTGCAGTCATTTCCGCCGTACCCGTCCCAGCCGCAATTTGGATGTTCGGAACTAGCCTGATTGGCTTGTGCGCAACAATGCGCAAAAAGACACAAGCTTCAATTTATTAAAATTATTGCATCAATATAACCAAAGCCACTTCTTACTGAGGTGGCTTTTTTTTACTCGGTCGTTTATAAAGTATGCGTAATCAGTGGATATTTCGGTACGGAATATTTAGCGTCAGGTATTTGCAGAAAATCGAAAAATACGCCCTTGCTAGCGATTTTTCATGAGGTTTACTGAATATTAAAACACTAAAACTTTAGACAAAACGTTAGAGCAGCAAGCTTTAGTCTATAGTGTCAGTTGAATTGCTAAAATCGACAGTCCGCATTCTGTGAGTAAGCTGTCATCCAAATATCATGGGTGAATGACAACTGTGGGTCTAAGCTTGTCCTTGGACAGTTCATAGAAGCATGTGTTCGCTATAACAATTAACACTTTCTTGAAGGAGGTTTGGGTTCGGGGCAGTTTTTTTAATAAATTTGCCTTTGCCCCCTTACTTTACTCTACCCTTTTTCAAGAGGGAGATAGATACTTATGGTCGGGTTAGACATAAGTCGTAACCCGACCATAGACTTTAGAAAAATCTGGTTTTTGATTTTTGATTTTTGATTTTTGTAATTTCCCGGGAAATGCAAAGGTGATACAAACACACGAGGCTTGCTGATTAAAAAATCATCAAAGTTAACGTTGGGCTTCAAATAACAAAGGCTAACGGCGTTCATAACAGGTTTGAGATCATACCTCACGTTTTGCAACGTAAAGCTAAGAAAATCAGCTACAGTAAGGGTAAGCCCTCACCTTTTATTTACGGCAAGCTTAAAACTTACACTACCACCTTTAACACTGGCGCACTAAAGTCGGCGGTACCGTCCGGCGTTACAGCGGCTACCCTAAAATAATACTTGCCGCCTACAGTAAGCCCGGTAATCTCATGATAAGAGCGGGTTCCCGTTGCAACCAATACCCATTCACTGTCTTCCACCGGTAAACTCTCTTTTGCAGATTGCCAAATATAAGCACCCGCTCTATCCACGGCTTTGGCAATCAACTTTATACTGCCGGTATTGGCACCGTCTGCTGCCGATAACTGGGGTTTTTGACGTGATATGGGTTGCCTGGATTCATGAAAGCCGCTACTTAAAATTTTAGTTTCATCGCCTTCAGCAACTTTTTCGACATAGGCAGCCAATTTATAAAAAACAGCATTCGCTACAACTTCGTTATCGTGCATGGCAGAAATAGCGCTGTGACTACCATCACGCGAAGCGACAAAAGCCGCTTCCAATGCATCTACTGCCGCTTTAGCCTCCGTTAAGGGCACCTCGGGCGTTGGATAGGTTGGATTATCGGTTAATTTGGCAATAATATTACGATAAAAAGCGATTTTTTCTGCTATTGATAATTTGATAAAATCCAATAGTACTTTAATTTTTTTCATACTGAGCTCCTTTAAATAGTTAATTAATTAATTAATAAAAACAATTAAAGTGTGGTTAAATTATTTCATAGCTTTATGCGAGGTGTAAAATAATTTTTTATTGAATCCAAAGGTATTTTTTTATAAACATGCCTTTTGTTTCACTGGAAATCCGACCTGCTTTGCCTGGAATGTTTACTGTTCCCGTTAAAACAAGAATTATCACTATGGAAATACTTATTATTTGAACTTGCTTAAGGCGTGTTTTTATTGGAATACGACCGACTGCAAGTTACATGCAACGTATTTTTCTTGGAGAACAGTCTGTTTCTATTGGAGTACAACATATTTCTATCGGGATGCGATCTGCTCCATTTGTAATAGGGTACGTTTCTGTTGGTATACGACCTACCTGCTATGACATAAGGTTGATGACACGCGGAATCTTCTTTTTATCACGTCGCGTAGCATATATGCCCGATGGGGTGCTACTTTTATTCCAATGAATCAAGCTGGCTATCCCTTTGATAAAAAACCTTTTTAACAATAACAACCATTTTTTATACATAACCCGTTCAACACAAGATGAGCAAAAATCATGCATCACATTGCCATATTTATTACTGGATATCGCTTAAAAACACAGGGCATTTTATTTTTTTCTATTGTTGGTGACTTGTGTTAACAATCCACTATAATCACATCAGCTAGTATTCATAAAGATCAGGCCAGGGCAATAAAATGAAAAAATTTATTCAGGATCTCGCAGAAACACATCGCTATCAGCCAACGCATCTATTACATATTCTACGGTCAGTTCAATCACAGTATCATTACATTCCGCAAGAGGTGATAGAACAGTTAGCCGAGTTGTTAACTATTTCCCGCACCCAGATTATCGGTGTTGTTGAATTCTACAGTTTTTTTCATCTGTCACCGCGCGGACAATACGAACTGTTAATCAGTGATTCCATTACTGATCATATGTTGGGCAAGCAAAACCTGATCAGTTATTTAGCGGAAAAACTAAAAGTCGCTGTTGGTGACGTTCGGCAAGATGGCGTTGTCAGTCTGGACAATACGTCTTGTACCGGCATGTGTGATCAAGGCCCGGCAGGCCTGGTTAATGGCTATGCCCTAACGCGCCTTGATCGTCCCCGGCTTGACCTGATCACTGATTTAATTAATCAACAAAAACCACTCAATGAATGGCCCGCCGAGTTATTTCTTGTCGAAGATAATATTTATCAGCCGGGATTACTGCTGACTAATCCCGTCCAACCGGGTGCTGCCCTAAGAGCCATGTATAAACGTGGCGTACAAGAAACGTTAGCCGAAATCAGCTTTGCGGAGCTACGTGGCCGTGGCGGTGCCGGCTATAACACCGCCTGGAAATGGCATCTTTGTTATGAAGGCCCTGAAGAAGATTCCTTTTGCGATATCGCTACACATAGGCAGCAACAACGCTATGTGGTTTGTAATGCTGACGAAGGCGAACCGGGTACTTTTAAAGACCGGGTGCTATTAAATTCTTATGCCCATGAAGTGTTTGAGGGCATGACCTTATGTGCCGCCATTATCGGCGCCCAACAAGGCTTTTTATATTTACGCGGCGAATACCTACATCTTTACGAGAAGTTGCAAGCAGTATTGGATGAGCGTCGGCAGGCTGGTTTATTAGGCAGCAATATTCTTAAAGAAGGGCTTAATTTTGATATTGAAATTTGCCTCGGGGCAGGTGCTTATATTTGCGGTGAAGAATCGGCATTGATAGAGTCCCTGGAAGGCAAAATGGGTATTCCTCGTAACCGTCCCCCTTATCCGGTTACTCAAGGCTATTTAGGTAAACCTACCGTAGTTAACAACGTTGAAACCTTTATGGCAGCCGCCAGTATTGCTGTAAACGGCGGTGACTGGTTTGCCATCGTCGGTACAGAAAAATCAAAAGGCACCAAGATTTTAAGTATTTGCGGGGACTGCTCTCAACCCGGAATTTATGAATATCCTTTCGGTACGACTATCCAGACAGTTCTTAATGATTGTGGAGCCAGCGATGTGCTGGGTGTACAAATAGGTGGCCCATCAGGTACGTTTATTTCTAATCAGGAGTTTAACCGGCAACTGGCTTTTGAAGATCTAGCCACTGGCGGCTCGTTTATTGTTTTTAATGACAGTCGAAACATTCTTGAAATTGTTAATAATTTCACCCATTTCTTTGCCCATGAAAGTTGTGGTTTTTGTACACCCTGTCGGGTTGGTACCTCGTTATTAAAAAAGCAGCTGGATAAAATTATTGGCGGTCATGGCTCAGCGGGTGATGTGGTCGCACTTGAGGAGCTCTGTCAGCTAGTCAAGACTCAAAGCCATTGCGGCCTGGGACAGACCGCAGCTAATCCGGTACTATCCACCTTGCAGCGCTACCCCGAATTATATCAAAGCCGGTTGAAAAAAATTAGTTATGAACCGGGATTTGATTTGGATGGCGCGCTGGAAACAGCCAGACGATTGGCCAAGCGTAACGATGCCGGTGCGCATTTAGCCCAAGCAGAGGAATAATCATGAGCAAATCAATCACTATTGATGGTAATACTATCCCTTTTGAAGAGGGACAGACCATCATGGAAGCTGCAACAGCAGCCGGTGTTTATATTCCGCACCTATGCCACCATCCCGAATTTACGCCTCATGGCAGTTGCAAACTGTGTACGGTAAAAGTAAACGGGCGCACTTGTTCGGCCTGTACTTTTCCGGCTATGGACGGTCAAGATGTACTTAATAATACCCAGGAATTAACCGATGACCGGCGGCTTATTACCCAAATGCTGTTTGTGGAAGGCAATCATTTTTGCCCCTCTTGCGAAAAAACCGGTAATTGCCAGTTACAGGCCGTTGCTTATCATTTAAATATGCTCGACAACCATTTCCCGCTGTTTTATCCCAACCGGGAACTGGATGCTTCTCATGCGGAGGTCATGATTGATCATAATCGCTGCATTTTTTGTACGCTTTGCGTTAGGGCCAGTCAGCAAAAAGATGGTAAAGATGTGTTTGCCATTAGTGGGCGCGGACTTAATAAACATTTAATTGTTAATGCCCAAAGCGGACTATTAAAAGATACCGATATGGAAGCTACGGACCAAGCGGCACATATTTGTCCAACCGGCGCGATTTTGATTAAGCGAACCGCTTATCAAGTACCTATTGGTGAACGTATTTACGATCATCAACAAATTGATCAAGTCAGTTTAGCTTCGGAGAATTCTCAACATGACAAATAAAATTAGAGTCGCAACCACGTCTTTGGCAGGTTGCTTTGGCTGTCACATGTCATTTCTTGATATTGATGAGCGCATGTTGCAGCTGGTAGAACACGTTGAATTTGACCGCTCACCTATTACCGATATAGAACACTGCACAAACTGCGATATTGGTTTAATTGAAGGTGGCGTATGTAATTCTGAAAACGTTCATGTATTACGCGAGTTTCGAAAAAACTGCAAAATTCTGGTTGCGGTCGGCGCTTGCGCTATTAACGGCGGACTACCGGCAATGCGTAATTTCATACCTCTCGAAGAATGCCTGAATGAAGCTTATATTAATGGTATAGGCGTTGAAAATGCACAAATCCCCAGCGATCCTGAACTGCCCCTATTACTGGATAAAGTTCGTCCGATTCATGAAGTAGTGAAAATAGATTATTTTTTGCCCGGTTGTCCGCCTTCAGCCGATGTATTCTGGAAATTTTTGACTGATTTGATTGACGGTCGCGAACCTTCGTTACCTTATGAGTTGGTACATTATGATTGAGTGAGTTCTGTAGAATGTGCCGACGAAGAAGGCGCGTCAGTCAGGAACGATGAGCTTTGTACCTCAGCGCATCCTGCGGTGCTAAACAGAATATGACAGAACTCATTTTAAAATCAATCATTAAATGCCCTGAATGTAGCTTTGAAAAACAGGAGATCATGCCAACGGATGCTTGCTTGTATTTTTACCAATGCACCCATTGCCAGACATTATTAAAACCTAAACAAGATGATTGTTGTGTTTTTTGTTCTTATGGGACATTCGCTTGCCCTCCGATACAAGCTGGACAGTCTTGTTGTTCCAACCAACTTTAGAGAATTATCATGTACGAACATTTAGAAACCGCCAAAAATACAGAAAACCTGAAGCGAGTCGTTGTTGATCCGGTCTCTCGTGTTGAAGGACATGGCAAGGTCACTTTATTATTGGACGCTGATAATAAAGTCCGGCAAGCCAGATTACATATCGTTGAGTTTCGTGGCTTTGAGCGTTTTATACAAGGACGACCCTATTGGGAGTTGCCGGTTTTGGTGCAGCGTTTATGCGGCATTTGTCCGGTAAGCCATCATTTAGCCGCCGCTAAAGCCATAGATCAACTGGTTGGGATTGACCCCGAAAATTTACCGGTATCCGCCGATAAATTGAGACGTTTACTGCATTTTGGACAAGTGCTCCAATCTCACGCCCTGCATTTCTTTCATTTATCCAGCCCTGATTTGTTATTTGGTTTTGAAAGCGATATTAGCAAACGTTCTGTTATTGCAGTACTAAGTGAATACCCCGACCTTGGTGTGCAGGGAGTAAAGCTTCGCAAATATGGCCAAGAAGTGATACGTATGGTCTCCGGAAAACGCATTCACGGTAGTTGTGCTATTCCTGGCGGCGTGAATAAATCTTTAAGCAAAGCGGAACGTGATTATTTACTGGAAGATATCGGCCAAATGATTGAGTGGTCGGCAGCGGCGGTCGCACTTATTAAAAAAGTACATTGCTCCAACCTTCCCTACTATGATGACTTTGGCACCATACGTACCAATTACCTGGGCTTAACCAAACCCGATGGCGCCTTGGAACTCTATCATGGCGGCATTCGTGCGAAAGATGCTGATGGCAAAACGATTATGGATCATGTCGATTATTGCCAATATAACGATTATATCCATGAAGAAGTTCGCTCATGGACTTACATGAAATTTCCTTACCTGTTATCCATTGGGAAAGAAAACGGCTGGTATCGTGTAGGGCCGTTAGCCAGGGTCAATAACTGTGATTATATTAATACGCCATTAGCAGAAGCTGCTCGCGTAGAATTTAAAGCGCACAGCAACGAAGCGATGGTTCATAGTACACTGGCTTTTCATTGGGCACGTTTAATTGAAACCCTGCATTGCGCCGAAAGCATTAAAACACTGCTCCATGACGCTGACATCATGGGCCATGATTTAGTGGCGCAAGGTGAGAAACGTTATGAAGGTGTCGGCGTTATTGAAGCACCACGTGGCACGCTGTTCCATCATTATCAAGTCGATGAGAATGATATTGTCACCAAAGCCAATTTAATCGTTTCGACCACCAGCAATAACATGGCGATGAATGAATCCGTTCGGCAAGTGGCGGCAGAATACTTATCGGGTCGGGAATTAACCGAACCATTGTTAAATAATCTGGAAGTAGCTATTCGCGCTTATGATCCTTGCTTGTCCTGCGCGACCCATGCGATGGGAAAAATGCCGTTACAATTGGAATTAATTGATGCTGAAGGTAACCTGATTGATAAACTGGTCAAACACAGTAGCGGTCAAATTGAACGGCCAAATAATGCTTAAACCGGTACTTGTATTTGGCTATGGCAACCTTAGTCGTGGCGATGACGCACTAGGGCCGTTATTACTGGAATATGTTGAAAGCCACTGTAATTTGCAAGACATTGAAATACTGAGTGACTTTCAGCTACAAATTGAACATGCGCTGGATTTGGAAAACAGATCGCTGGTATTGTTTGTTGATGCCTCGGTTTCTTGTGTCGAGGCGTTTGACTTTGCCCAACTTGAACCTGCCAGAGATAAAAGCTACACCACTCACGCCATGAGCCCTGCGGCGGTTTTAGCCGTGTATCAGTCAATAAAAAAACAAATGCCACCGCCGTGTTTTTTACTGAGCATCAAAGCCGAAAAACTTGAATTGGGTGAAGGTTTAAGTACGCCGGCCAAAAGTCATCTGGCTCAGGCCTGTGAGTTTGCGGAAAAGTTATTGCAAAATCCTGACCTTAACCTGTGGCTGCAACAAACCAATGCAGTGCAGCTAATGCCTACTGAGCTGTGTAAATTGTAATTTCAACTATAGTTTTCAGAAATTAAATGTCTAATTAGCGTCGCTGTAAGCGCATTCAGATAATAACCCTTAGAGCATAGATATCTATACTCTTAAAGGGATGGTATCTGTTAGCATCGAAATTATTTACCGGTGAATCTGTGTATAGATTTATTGTGTGAATCAACATTCAGCCTGAGCAGAATGATGACAGCTTATATGATCGTTTACGATAATTTGCTAAACTTGGAGTCTGTAACCAATGAGCAATGACACAAAACAAAAATAGAGAGACTCAGCAATGAAATCATACAAAACATTATGGCTGGTGACGTTAATGATTATTAGCGGTAACGTCTGGTCTTATGGCAGCAGCAGTAGCGCAAAAGCCTGTGACAAACCAAAATTTAGCGAATTTAGCCCGGTCAGCAATGCTGAAGTTGCGCCAAAATCAGCTTTTTCTTTTATCGCCTCCGCAAATACCAACCCTGACAGCATTATCGTTACGGTAAAAAATCAGCCGGTAGAGGTCACAGTTACGCCTAAAAACCAGAGTTTTCTGGTAACAGGAACACTACCCGATACCATAAAAAAAGACTTTGCCAGAATTAGTATTGCTGCCGATGGCCCAAATCAATGTAAAGGCACTGACGGCTGGCTGGTAAAAATAATCGAATAAAACCGGTGACCGGTGAGCTTTAACAACAATTTATTTACAGACAAAAACAATTTTATGACATTAAAAAAGACAGCACTCGATAAAGATAAACTAAACCAGATTGTTACCGATGCCCGACGTAACCAGGAAATCAGGGAGCAATCTTATCGTGGTCAGGCACTTAAACTCTATCCTTGGATATGTGGTCGTTGTACCCGTGAATTTACCCATACCAATCTGACTGAGTTGACTGTTCATCATAAAAATCACAATCACGATGATAATCCTGCCGATGGCAGTAACTGGGAATTATTATGTCTTTATTGTCACGACAATGAGCATTCACGCTACGAAGAAACCCGCTTCGGTAATTTGCAAACCAATAATCGAACCAGTGTCTCGATGGGTAGTCACAATCCATTTGCAGACCTGAAAAACCTGATGGGCAGTAAAAAATAGGCCATAAACCTAAGGATGGTGCAAGAGGTTAAAATGTGACTGAGTTGAAGGTTATTCCTTCACCTTTAACCCTTTCATCTGATTACAAGGTATCGATACCAAGATTAGCCAAAGCATCAGCGCGGTCATTACCAATATCGCCAGAATGACCTTTTACCCACTTCCATTCAATCTTGTGTGTAGCGATGGTCGCATCCAGTCTACGCCACAAATCTTCGTTTTTAACCGGTGTTTTTGCAGCCGTTTTCCAGCCTCTTTTTTTCCAGTTGGGCATCCAGTCAGTAATACCTTTTAATACATAACTTGAGTCGCTATTAAGCTGAACGGAGCAGGATTTTGTTAATAATTCCAATGCCTGTATGGCAGCCATTAGTTCCATGCGATTATTGGTCGTATGTTTTTCTGCTCCATAAAGTTCTTTTATAATGCCTTTATAGTCAAGAATCACTCCCCATCCACCCGGCCCTGGATTGCCACGACATGCTCCATCGGTATAAATAATTACGGTACTACTCATGTTTTTTTATCTGTGCTGTTGGATTTAGTGAATTAATTAAAGACAGTCGAGGATTTGCATTTTTCACTGGCGTTAACGGAATAATATTGTAGCGCCGCTTTATGGCTTTAACCGCATAAGCTGTAGAAAAAAATGATTGCCCATAGCTTATTAATTTACCCTGCTTGGAACTGATAGAGTCCAAATTAAACTCGGACGATACAGTCACTTCAAAATTTAACAACTTTAACCAGTCCATGATTCTTGATCGGGAAATGAAGTGCCCTCCCCAGGAATCAGCCATTTTTTTATCCCATAAAAATTGATACCTGACCCAAAAACTCCAAGGATTAAAATTTAATACCACTAATAATCCTTCGGGCTTTAAAACGCGCTCAACCTCTCGCATGGTCTGAAACCGATGGGTATCAAACTCCAATAAATGCGGTATTATAATCATATCGACACTGTCACTTTGAAATGGCAAACTATAGGCTATCGCCCTGATTTTTATTGCCTCATCGCAGCCCATTCCTTTGGTATCCAGTATTGTATAATTTTTGTATAAAGTACAATCAATAAAGTCATTCTCCCAGCCCAAGCCACCAATTTGTAAAATAATTTGTTGACAACTTACGGTAATGGATTTCTGTATATAGTCAGCTTCAAGCTCTTTTAACAGCTTACCTCTTGGGGTTTGGTACCAAGCAAATAAAAAATTTCGTTTCATCAATCACACTCAACACAACATACGTTAATGATTTTCATCCAGAAAAATGATACAATTCCGCTAAAATAATAACTATACCCTTAGGCTTCAAGATGACACGCGTTAATTTTAACAGGTCGGTTAATTTTTTATTAATTTCGATATCTTTAATTGTAACCGGTTGCTCAGATACACCGAAAGAGCCTCTGGTCGTTAATGATCAAATGCCTGTCAAATCCACTCAAAATGACGGCTATGTGTACCATCCTACCCTGCGCAAACATAAATTCAAAACCGCATCAACACACAAAGACACCGTTTGGGAGAGGTTATTATCACTCTATTCGTTACCTGATATTAAAAACCCACGTATAGACCGTGAATTATACTGGTATCTGGAACATCCGGCATCCCTTGCGATAATTCAACAACGGGCAGAACCCTATCTACACCATATTCTTGATGAAATTGAAGCCAAAAACATGCCCGGCGAACTGGCTTTATTGCCCGTTGTAGAAAGTGCTTTTGTACCGGATGCCTATTCAAAAGCTGACGCATCAGGACTTTGGCAATTTGTGCCTGCCACGGGAAAAGAATATGGTCTTCAACAAAATGCCTGGTATGACGGTCGGCGCGATATTTACGCCTCCACAAAAGCGGCAACCACTTATTTAAAAGAATTAAGTGAAAATTTTGATGGCGATTGGTTGCTGGCACTTGCTTCTTATAATTGCGGGAAAGGCCGGGTAAGAAAATCCATTGAAAGAAATGAATATCTCAATCTGCCTACTGATTATTGGTCCTTAGACCTCCCTCAAGAGACCGATGACTATGTGCCAAGATTACTGGCTATTGCCAGATTATTTGCCCATGCCGACGAATACAATATTCATTTACAACATATTCCCAATAAACCTTACTTTGAAGTCGTTGATATTAAATCCCCATTGGATTTGCACAAAGCGGCAAAACTGGCCAATACACCGCTCTATGCCTTTTTAAAATTAAATCCGGGCTTTAACCGCGCCAGCACAGCTCCTGAAGGTCCGCATCGACTGCTGGTTCCGGCAGCTCAAGCGCAAGCATTTAAAAATAATTTGGCGACACTTCCCTATTCTGAAAGAGTCGCTATAAAACAATACAATGAAAAGCGGACAACCGAGCCACGCTTCCAAGACAAAGATCAGGAGCAGGTACAAACAGCCCAGCTTGGCGGTGACAAAACCAGAACAAACCTGGCGCAATACAAAGTTAGATCAGGAGACAATTTGTCTGCTATTGCCAATAGAAACAATACAACTGTTCAATCATTACGCCAAGTCAATCATTTAACCAGCAATACCGTTAATTCCGGTATGCGCTTACAAATGCCTTCAGAAGCAAAATCAAATAGTACTCCGCTACTTGCCAGCATATCAAAACCTAAAGCCACCAGCACTCAAGTCTATACAGTAAAAAAAGGTGATACTTTCTTTAACATTTCTCAACGATTTTCTGTCACTCCGAAAGACATTGCTAACTGGAACAGCGCTACTTTAAAAACAGCATTGATTCCAGGTCGAAAACTGACTATCAATAGCATCAATCCACAACTTGCCAGCGTATCATCGTCAATCCGCCTAATCAGTTACAAGGTCGGGCAAGGCGACTCGCTGACACAAATTTCCAGAAAGTTTAACGTCTCTGTTGCCGATTTGCGTAAATCTAACGCTGCCACATTGGTTAAAGGTCTTCGTCCAGGCCAAACACTCAAGATCATCGTCGATAACAATCAATCCTCAAGCTAAAAACCTGACTAAATCAGGCTTATTTGCCAATGCCAAGCACTGCCAGATAAGCCTGATTTAGCAAGAACTATTTTAAGTCATTTTTCACTTAGCATATTACCAAACAAATTTGTTACCGCACCGTTAGCGACGCCACTGACTTTAATATTATTTCTAATAATACTGGCATAATTCTCATGGAGATGGCCATGAAATATATGCTTTACCCCCATTGCCGCCGCTAATTCACCAATCACCTTAAAACCATGTCGATGAGACCCCGGCGCTTCATGTGATACTAAAATGTCTGCTTTCAGAGCCTTTAATGCCTCAAATTCATCATGCCAAATAGCTGATTTATACTTTAGCGCCATCTCCGAACTCTGCATACTAGCGGACTGATTATGCAAGTAATGCTGCTTACCCAACCATTTGGGTTGTTGCGGTGGATACCATACCCTACCAAGAAAAACACCACTTAATCCGGCGACTCTAAGCCCTGCTATTTCAGTAACTTTTAAGTGTAAATCTCTATCAGAAAAAGCCGAGTTAAATAAATTGTTGTATTTTTCAGGCGATTCAAAATCATGATTTCCGGCAATCCACCAAATTTCAGTGACGCCATCAATTTCCTCTAAACAACTTTCTAACGGCATATCCAGATCATAATCACCCAGTAAAATGATAGCTTCCGGCCGGTATTTATGAGCAGCGGCTATCAAAGGCTTAAAATTTCCATGCGGATCACCAGCAAACAAGATTTTATTCTGTTGGTTCATGTTGTTACCTTCCTTTCTTTTCATGATGAGATGAAAACCAACAATTTGTCAATTTTCGCTAGAGATGAAGATAAAATATGAATATCACTCGGACAATCCGTATTGATTTGGTGACATCCAAGAATTAATAGTCCCAAGTGGCGCAGGATTTTTGTTTATTTACACGACAAAACAGGGACATAGCTGACTACGTAACTATTTTGACAACGCAGTAAATGAATAAAAAAACCGGTAAGCCGGGTATATTATTCTCAGGAAATTACCTTATACAAATCATCGCCCAACACTCTTAAATGCTCATCGTGATTAAGGCCTTTTAACAACACACCCGCACGTCGATAATAAACCTGATCAACTGAGGAGAAATGAAAACAGATATAACTGGGACTACTGCATCAGGTTAAATCATTAAACACTACACCATTCAAACAAAAACCATCATATGGTAGCAAACACTTCTTTTGCAGCTAAAATTTACTAGCTTATGTAAAACTAAACTATATCCCTGGCCTTATTAAAGGCTTCTCTAAAATCAAGATATAATGGCTTATCCGTTTCAAGCATTAATTTTAACATCTCATTCTGAAGCTTGTATTTAACATTGCCCACGGCCAAGGCTCCGACACCTACTGCGCCTTGTGCATTGATTGCATGAATTAAAGGCGCGCCTAAATCACTGCGCTTGATACCTTCTATACCCATTGGCGGAACCGCATTAACATCACCAGCCACTTTTAATTGCCTGGCCTCTTTTAAAACAGCCAAACTGAGTACCTGAACACCCGCTTTGGCGACACAAAAAATAATATCAGCGGTAGCCACCAATTGGGCTTTATCAGCTTCAGAACTAGCACAGGCACCTTTCAGCGTACAACCAAACCGACGATTATAAGCCTTGGCGACATCTTCGGCCGTCTCAAGCAATAAATGGTCGACCAATGCTGTCTTGGCACCCGCCAAGGAAGCGATAATTCCCGTAGCAATACCGACAGGTCCCGTTCCACCAAAAACCAGTGCAGTACAGTCTTTTAATTCTTTACCATGTGTTACCTTTAACTCTTTTTCTACACAGGCAACCAATGCTGCCGCTGTAGTAAATGCACCACTAGGATCGGCAAAAACAGATACTTCAAAAGGCGGAACCATAGCTTGTTGACTGGCATCCAGCATATCCATAGCCAACCCTAAATCACGGCCACCAATAAAGATTCCGGTGCGCTTGACACCTGTTGGACCACGGGAAAAAATAGCATCCTGAGTGAGCCTGTAAATACTGTCTAATTTGACATTACTATAAGGCATAAGCACATCAAATCCTGCGTCCATCGCCATGTTAATATCAAATGGACTATTGTTTGGCATGGGGTCAAGCATGTGAAGAATGCTACGTTTCTCCATTAGAGATGCTCCTTATAATGAGTGCGGGGTAAACTTAATATTGAGTTTAAGCTTTTGACTTAACATAAGCTCTGGCTACTTCAAAGGCATGTTCAAAATGCAAATAAACCGGCTTATCGCATTCGATCATTTTTTTCAACAAGCGATTCTGTGCATGGTATTTAATATTACCAATAGCCAGAGCGCCTATGCCAACAGCACCACTGTTCGAACCTTCAATAGGCTTGCCATTATGAAATGCATCAACACCGGCTATGCCTGAGGGCGGCACCGCATTAACATCTGCAGCAACTTTCAACTGTGGAGCTGAGGCAATTAACTCAGCGCTCAGCAACTCAATACCTGCTGCACCGGTTGCAAAAACAACATCAGCAGTTTTCATATATTCAGCTTTGTCAGCATCAGCACCTGCGGTAATGGTAATTTTACCGTCACCAAATTCATTGCTACACAGTTCAGCAATATGCTGAGCTTTTTCCAGTTGTCTACCAATTATCCTTACGTTGGCACCTGCCTGAGCCGCAATGACTGCTGCGGCTTGACCAACAGGACCTGTTCCACCTAAGGCAAGAATATTTTTACCTGCCAAGGTCGTGTTAAATTTTGTAATTAACTCATGCTCTACAGCGGCAACCATTCCAGCAGCAGTTGTAAAAGCACCGCTAGGATCAGCAAAAACAGAAACTTCAAAAGGTGGAACCATTGACCGCTTGGCTGTTTTCAACATATCCATGGCTTGTTTGGTATCGCGGCCGCCGATAAAAATACCGGTGCGTTTTAAGTTTTTTGCACTGCGCGAAAAAATAGCATCTTGTACAAGTCCTTGAACTTCGCTGGCTTCAACGTTTATATAAGGTAATGCAGAAACCCATCCTGCATCCAGCGCCATATTGACGTCAAAAGGACTTAAGTTTTTAGCAGTGGTTAGCATGTGTAAAATAAATGGTTTTTCCATGGTATCTCCTTGATGTATTTAGCCGGTCAGTATAAAAGAAAAAATAGCAGAATAACAATGGTCTTGCGTAATTGACCCTAAAAATCGAAAAACCGCATTAACGATAATTCCATGAGTCACAACCATGATAAAAGTATCCACAAAGATAATGTAAAGGCCAACTTATCGGCCCAAGGCGAATGAATTACCTATAGAAATCCCCAGCAGGATACTTATTTTAATAGGACCTTATTTATTGGCGCGATGATCAATAATTTCTTCAACTACCGACGGATCCGCCAGTGTGGAGGTATCGCCCAGATTATCCAGTTCATTAGCGGCCACTTTTCGCAAAATACGGCGCATGATTTTACCTGAGCGGGTTTTGGGTAAACCGGGAGCCCATTGAATAATATCAGGATTGGCAATGGCACCAATTTCTTTTCTAACCAAATCAACCAACTCTTTTCTCAGTGCTTCCGAGGGCTCAATGCCAACATTCAACGTCACATAAGCGTAAATTCCCTGACCTTTAATATCATGCGGATAACCGACAACAGCAGCTTCTGCGACTTGTTCATGCAACACCAAGGCACTTTCAATTTCTGCCGTACCCATTCTGTGGCCCGACACATTAATCACATCATCGACACGCCCGGTAATCCAGTAATAACCATCTTTATCCCGACGTGCACCATCACCGGCAAAATAATAACCGGGATAGTTTTTAAAATACGTATCAATAAAGCGAGGATGATCCCCATATATTGTCCGTGCCTGACCTGGCCATGGGCTACTGATGACCAAAATACCTTCTGCGACACCGTCCATAATGGCACCCTGATTATCCATGATTTCCGGCTTGATACCGAAAAATGGCAAGGTTGCCGAACCCGGTTTTAAAGCAGTAACACCGGGCAACGGGGTGATTAATATGCCACCCGTTTCAGTTTGCCACCAGGTATCCATGACCGGACATTGCCCGTTACCAACGACGTGGTAATACCATTCCCATGCCTCCGGATTAATAGGCTCGCCGACACTACCCAAAATACGCAGACTGCTACGATCCGTGCGGGTAACAAAGTCATTACCCTGAGCCATTAATGCACGAATTGCCGTTGGTGCGGTATAGAAAATATTGACCTGATGCTTATCAATCACTCGCCAAAAACGATCTGCTTCAGGATAAGTAGGTACACCTTCAAACATCAAAGTGGTCGCGCCGTTGCACAAGGGCCCGTAAATCATATAAGAATGCCCGGTAATCCAACCTATGTCGGCAGTACACCAATAGATATCACCGTCATGATAATCAAACACATACTTATGGGTCATGGCCGCATATAACAAATACCCCCCGGTGGTATGCACAATACCCTTGGGTTTACCCGTCGAACCGGATGTATACAAGATAAACAAAGGATCTTCAGCATCCATAGCTTCAGCGGGACAGTCAACTGAAGCCTTTGCCATTGCCTCGTGATACCAGATATCACGGCCATTCTGCCAGTCAATGGTGCTGGCGGTATTTTTTATAACAATGACTTTTTGAAGCTGTGGACAAGAAGTCGCTGCCAGGTCAACATTGGCTTTAATCGGTGTCGTTTTACCGCCACGATAACCTTCATCCGCGCAAACGACATACTTGCAATTTGAATCCAGTATCCGGTCTTTTAAAGCATCCGCCGAAAATCCGCCAAAAACAATCGAGTGCACGGCACCAATCCTTGTACAGGCCAGCATTACCGTTGCCGACTCGCTAATCATGGGCAAGTAAATACAAACCCGGTCACCTTTTTTAACACCCTGCGTTTTTAAAACGCTGGCAAATTTACAAACGTCCTCATGCAATT
This sequence comes from Methylobacter sp. S3L5C, assembly GCF_022788635.1. NCBI lineage: Bacteria > Pseudomonadati > Pseudomonadota > Gammaproteobacteria > Methylococcales > Methylococcaceae > Methylobacter > Methylobacter sp. S3L5C. The sequence goes on from NZ_CP076024.1 coordinate 4,708,071, forward strand.
GCCTATAAGTAATTTTTTTATCATGAGAAGGGTTATCGCCTTCCCAGATAATAGCCACCTGATCACCGCGCGTTTCAAGATGACGATCAATGCAGTTGACACTCACGTTAAGTTTCCCGCCGGCAAACCAACGTATAATGCCTTTTGAATAATCACAATCCATAACGCTATCCCAGCGCTTGCTCCAAACTAAAAATTGCTCCGCCTGCGCTGCCCAAAAAGCTTCCGGCTTATCAATCGAATGTTGATACATAGTTTTATAGGTTTCGGCAGTAATATGCGCCTGAGCGGCCATGGCTGGTTTTACATCATAAATCTTAAAGTCTGACATTTATAATTCCGGTGATGTCTGAAAGCAGAGCTAACTCTAGGAGGCTGTCCGAGCATAGAGAACCTACTGCGGAAAAGCTGTTTTGGCTATATTTTCCGCTCATTTTCGTTTAATAGAACAACTATTTGCCTCAACTGACCAAAAAATTTGACTCAAAATAGCTTCCCCTCGCTACAGTTCCTATTCTCGGACAGTCTCCTGGTAAATTGAATGCCTGATTGCACAGTTGTTTATTTACAATCATAAGAACGAGCTTATGTATTCATCCTGTTCAAAAGATTCGAATAATTTTGGGCGGACACATAAGTCAGCCCCTACGGTTAATTTGATAATACCGATATTTTGCGACTTGTTCCGCTTTAATCAGCGCACTTGGCCAGATTTCGCCAATTTGCTGTGCTGCATTGAATAACCAAAATAGACAATCAAACCGATAACCAGCCAGATAAGGAAACGCAGCCAGGTGATACCCGGCAGAAATGCCATTAGGGCTCCACATGACAGCATACCCAACACAGGAAACAAGGGACTGAGTGGCGAACGAAAAGGCCGCACCATGTCCGGTTTGGTAATACGCAGAACGATCACCCCTAAACACACCAGCACGAATGCTGCCAAAGTACCAATATTAACCAGTTCGGCCAAATCGCCCAACGGCATAAAACCTGCAACAAGGGCCATAATAACGCCGCAAAGCACAATAACACGTACCGGCGTTTGAGTATCGGGGTCAACTTTGTTAAAAAAAGATGACAACAAGCCATCCCGCGACATCGCGAAGATAATACGTGTCAAGCCGAAGTACAACACCAACATAACCGTAGTAAGACCTGCGATAACACCGGTTGAAATCAGTGCCGATGCCCAGTTGTAACCCAGCAGAGTTAGTGCATGAGAAACAGGAGAGGAAACATTCAGATCAGAATAGTGGACGATACCGGTCAGTAATCCCGCGACTATAATATAAATAACGGTACAAAAAACCAGTGAGGCAACGATACCAAAAGGCAGGTCTCGTTGCGGATTTTTGGCTTCTTCAGCGGCAGTAGACACCGCATCAAAACCCACATAAGAAAAAAACACCAGCGATGCGCCTGCCAAAACGCCGGTTGTTTTTCCGTCAGGCAAGGTTTGAAACCAGCCAAACGGCATAAAAGGATCCCAATTTGCCGGGTGAACATTGAATACCGCAACACCGATAAATACAGTGATGGTAATGAGCTTAACAACGACCATGACATTATTGGCTTTGGCGCTATGTTTTACCCCCACAATTAACAGGCACATTAACAGCAGGATAATAGCGAAAGCCGGTAAATTGATAATGCCACCAAGCTTGGGTGCTTTTGTAAGTACCTCCGGTAATGGCAGTCCGATTGCCGTGAGTGCATTATTAAAATAACCGGACCAGCCGTTGGCGACTGCTGCCACTGAAATACCATATTCCAATAACAAATCCCAACCGATAATAAAAGCAATCAACTCGCCAAAAGCCGCATAACTATAACCATAAGCACTACCACAACCACCGACAGACGATGACAACTCGGCATAAGAAAGTGCCGCGAAGGCGCAGGCAATACCCGCAATAATAAACGATAAAATGACAGCAGGACCGGCTTGCGTTGCGGCAGCAATACCCGTCAAGACAAAAATACCCGTGCCTATAATCGCACCTACGCCGAGAAAAGCCAGATCCCATGCCGACAGGCAACGCTTAAGTACGTGATCCTGATCATCATGCGAAACGACTGGTTTTGTACGAAAAATTTGCAGCGACATGTTTTAAGATCTCTCGTGTGTAGTTGAACAAGAATTTAGAAGTAGCGAATAAATATCACCCATTTATATAGCGCCAGATTATAACGCACACACAGTTAATCGCGGTAATACTCAAAAAAGCCGTTAAGCATCAGAAAAACTGACAACAAACAGGCTATTTACATAGCATGCAGAGGTTTTATTTTGAATTTTTTTATTTTATAGTTGTAAATTTCTGTTAATGGTTTATTGAAGCAGCCCATGATAAAATATAACCCTACAAATTGGCATTAATCGTGATGTAGTATTAACCAATGCTGATTATTAAACCACGCGTTATTTTATAGTGTTACTGAGAAAATTATTTTAATGAAAATCCGTACCCTCTTTGTTTGTTCATTGTTATTGCTAGCTGTCGTTGGTAATGTTTGTGCTGCAACTTATAATTTGCCGGAAGTTAACGGTGACAGAGTTGTTGCTTCGTCAACAGGAGATACTGTCACAATAACAGTAGATCATGACCAAACGTTATTAGATATTGCCAGACATTTTAATCTGGGACAAACAGAAATAGTCACTTTAAATCCCAATCTTGATCGCTGGCTTATTAAAAAAGATACTGTTGTACGCTTGCCAAATCGACGTATTTTACCGGACAGCCCTCATGAAGGTATTACGTTAAATATTGCTGAATATCGCATGTACTATTATCCTGCCAACCAACCAGGCACAGTAAGATCTTACGCACATGGCGTAGGCAGACAAGACTGGCAAACCCCATTGGGTAAGACCACTGTTTCAAAAAAAGTGAAAGATCCCTCATGGCATCCACCTGAATCAATCAGACGCGAGCATGCGGCAAACGGCGATCCTTTACCGGTTGTCGTCCCACCTGGCCCCAACAACCCTTTAGGCGCTTACGCCTTGTATCTCAATCTTCCAGGGGATTATCGAATTCATGGAACTGACGTTGATAAAATTTTTGGCATAGGTATGCAAATAACGCATGGCTGTGTACGGATGTACCCTGAAGATATCGAAGCTTTATATAATTCAGTTCCGCTGGGAACTTCAGTTTATATTGTTAAACAACCCGTCAAGGTTGGCTGGTTAAATAATACCCTTTATGTTGAAGCCCATCCTGATTTGGAAGGTGAAGAAAAAACTCAGGATCAACGCTATGCAGCCGCTTTAAGCCTTATTCAAAAAGCCAATAATGATGAGCTTCCAGAGTTTGACCAGGTAGCTTTAAACAAGGCACTTAAAGATTTGGATGGAACACCTGTACCTCTTTATGAAAGATTACCTCCATTGGAAGGAGAAATACCCTTCATTGAACCAGAGCCTATTCCAGAACCCATCGCTAAAATCAAAAAGCCGACTCCAGTCATTGTGACTAAAACTAAAAAACCGGCGGCAACAATAACGACCAAGAATTCAAAACCCGGATCAGTAACCACAACTAAAAACACTAAAAAATTACCGGCAATTACCGTTAAATCGAAAAAACAAGAACCAGTAACAACCGCTAAAAGTAAAAAGCAAGTAACAACGACTACCAGTAAGACCAAGAAAGCAGTGCCTAAAACAGTCACTAAAAGCCAGAACAATCAGGCTGGTTATTATCGTGGATCTTAAGCTTTAATCGTGCTTGAAAAGTCCGTAATTCGCTATCTGAATGATGATTTACGGACTTTTACCCTTCGCAAAAAAATATGTTTTACTTAAGTGGTTTCAATATCTACTGTTTTTGCAAACAACGTCAATATAAAGTCGGTTTCAATTTCCAGTTCTGAAATGGCGCTTAAGGCTTGCTGAACACTTGCATTAGCTCGCCATGCAAAAGGTGTCATTTGTAATAGAGCCATTCTTTGCTGAGCATTTGGGGTAATCTTGTAACTAATCCTCTGTGTGACCAATTGATCAAAACCTTGTAAAACCAAACTTTCTGAGGAATGTTCTTTTACCTCTGTATAGATAGATTTTTTTAACTGCCATAAATGACGAGGGCCAGGTGTGACAATAAGCAAATACCCGGAAGCTTTTAGCACCCGCTTAAGCTCGTCATCAGCTGATGGCGCAAATACCCTCAAGATAAAATCAAAACACTGATCTATATAGGGTAGTCGGTTTGAACTGGCAACGACAAATTGTGCTTCAGGCTGTTTTTTAGCAGCGGCGGCTACGGCAAACTTGGCAATATCAATACCATGTAAAGCAATCTTTTCACTGTGTTTATAATGGCAGGCAATTTTCCGACTGTAATACCCTTCACCACAACCCAAATCCAAAAACTGCATACCCTCGCCTTTTGTGTTGTTGGCATCAATCATCATAGCCACTGCTTTAGCTATCGGTTCATAAAACCCTGCCTCTAAAAACAGACGTCTGGCCATCATCATTTCCTTGCTATCGCCAGGCTCTTTAGAATGTTTATCTTGTACAGGTAACAGATTCAGATAACCTTCTTTGGCCAGATCAAAGCTATGTCGATTCTGACAGGCATAGTTTTTACCTGATTGATTTAGTTGCAGTGGCTCTCTACAAACCGGACAGAGATACAGGGTATTTGGCACTTCTATTACTTGTTGCACAGGAAAAAATTCGGTAGTTGCTAAAGGGATGCGGGTTACGATTTAAAACAATTATATTTTTAACCCGACTCATTAAAAACGGTAAATAGACAAAATTTTTATGAAAACTTCGACACGAAAACACGAAGGACGACAAACTTTTATCTTCATGTCCTTCGTAATAAATAAAAAGACTCAAAATTAGCGACTATTTCGTACAGAACGCTTTAATACATCCCGGACTGAGCGCACATTTGACTCGGGTTCGGACAAAAGTAAGGTAAGTACGATTTCTTCAATAGCGGCAAGTATACAGATAACAGCGGCTAATCGAAATGGCCATGCCGGACCACCGAGAAACAACACGTACAATGATAGACCCATAGAGGCGACTGCAATCTTGACTCCCCAAGTATGGTAACTAGTAAAGCGCCCAAACTTGCTAAAACCTGCAATGGCCGGTAACAAGCAACTGGCGACAATCAAGCAGACAAAAACCAGCTCTCTACGAACGATCTCCGGCCATAACCACCAGCAACAAACAGCAATCGTTAGATAGGTAATGACATCCGCCCAGCTATCCAAGGTAGCACCAAACTGGGACACTTGCCCTGTCAACCTCGCGGCCAGACCATCCAATAAATCAGTTAAAAAAGCAATCGCCAATAGCACCATAAAAGCAATGCCATAACCGTACCATGCCAGCAGCAACAAGCCGGGAGCAGCTACAAAACGAAATCCTGTCAGCAAATTAGGCAAGGTTAACCTCGACTGCGCTGTAAACAGTTTACTGTTCATAAAGCAAATGAGGCGGCAAGTGGTGCATGATCGGAAAGCATGTGCCAAGGTGAATGAGTCAACCGGTCACACGACACCGGAATTAGGCCACGATAATAAATACGATCCATCTGAAAAAAAGGCAACCAAACCGGAAAGGTACGGGCATGGTGTCCATGAGTTTGTAAAAAAATCTCATTTAAATCCAGATGATCGTGAAAAAGTCGCCCGGCTTGTCCCCGCCAATCGTTAAAGTCACCCGCGACAATTAATGGTGCGTCATGCGGCACATGACTGTCAATACGATCACACAATTTTCCTATTTGCAGGCGACGCTCTTTACCCATCAAACCAAAATGAATACACACAATATGGATATCCTGGCTGCTCTCAGGTAGGCGGATAATACCATGCAGAAGACTACGGCTGGCCCAGGGAAAGGGGGATACATTGATATTTTCCCAGCTCTCAAAAGGGTATTTGCTTAAAAGCGCATTACCATGATGGCCGGCATTATAAATTGCATTTTTTCCATAGGCAAAATGCGGCCAAACGCCTTCAGCAATAAACTCAATTTGTGACTGATCAGGCCAATGTTCGATATTTTTTTTATGACGACGATGCTCGCCTTGCATCTCTTGTAAAAACAACAAATCGGCATCCGCAGCGACCAACGCTTCACGAATCTGATGTAAGACAAAGCCCCTGTTGCCGACATTAAAGCCTTTATGAATGTTATAAGTAAGTACCTTCAATTCTTTCTTTTTCATAGCGACTTTACTATTCCTTGGAAGTGAGACAATTGGAGCTGTTTTTAATAGGGCTTATTACGAATATGTAACCGGTAAAGAATGGGTGAAAAAAATTCCTCACACAGAAAAAAAAGCACGACAACCAAGGTAATATCAATAAAATCCAACCCTAACGGTTCTTTTAACAGATATAACGGCAACAATGTCTCCGGTATCGTATCAAACCCTCGCGCCTGACTACTTTCAACCTTACCAAGTCGGCGCTTAACAAAGCTGGCCAGCATATCACCCAGCATTGAAAGCATACCAAACAATACCCCCGTTAAAGGTTCAAGCCCACATAAAATTGCTATAACAGTCGTAATAAAAATGGCTGAAAAAAAACCTCGCCAAGTTTTAGTAATGCCTAACAAACGCTGACCATCACCTAAATAAAGCCCGTTATCTATTGGCATTGCCAAGCGGTTACCCAGAACTCTACTGGCAATAACTGGCGCACCATTAGCGACAAGAAGCAAAACCAAAGCCTGAAAAAGGCAATACCAACACAGTGACTGCAAAGGCATATTCAACCCTATCCTTTTAACCTGGTTAAAATCCGGAGAGCGATAACTTAAACAATAATCATAAAAATTGATTATCGGCTATATTAATATTAATTGCACTGTTACCAGTGTATTTACTGATAACCAACCCACCAGCACTTGCTCTTTAGCATTAGTTTCTCAAGGAGAACATATTGTAACCGTGACCATAACGACAAAATTTCCTGCTATATAAGTCTAATGATAAGTCTATTTATTGTGTATTAATTATAGCTAAAACGTTTGATTACAACTGTTTCAAAAATACTTAAAATAGCCGCTATTTTTTAGTTGCTGCCAACCACAAAAAACATCAGGTATTACCTTGAATATAATAGTTTTCTAATATAAACTCACTGTCGCTCCATCATTATAAAAACTAGTATTATTAAACGGGGCAATTCTATCTTGAGGAGGATTTATGTCTAGTCTTAAAAATTATTCCCGTCGTCGCTTCCTGACCCAATCTGGCTTAGGCTTGGTTGCTTTTGCGGGTATGCCGGGCTTTTTGCAAGCGATGGAAGGTATGCATGGCATGCCAAAATTAACACCCAACAAAGCCTCACCCAATTTTAAACCGGATGTTGAATTCGATCTGTTTTGCCAATCCGGTTCTGTATCTATCCTGTCCGGCCAACAGACTCAGGTGCAACAATACACGGCGTTGTTAAAAACAGGACCAAAAGAGACCCTCACAAACATAGCAGGATCTTATCTTGGGCCGTTAATCAGTTTACAAAAAGGCCAGAAAGTACGCATTAATTTGTACAATAAACTGACCGAACCCACCGTTACCCATTGGCATGGCTTGCATGTCCCCGCTAATATGGATGGTCATCCCCAGTACACCATCGATCCCGGTGAAATCCTGGTGTATGAATTTGAAGTGCTAAATCGGGCAGGTATGAATATTTACCACCCACATCCGCATGAAGCCACTGCCAAACAGGTTTATCATGGCCTTGCTGGCGCATTATTCGTTCATGATGATGAAGAAGCAAAACTGGAATTACCTGCCGGCGAATACGAAATCCCGATAGTGATTCAGGATCGTCTCTTCGATGAACAAAACCAACTCATTTATGCGCGTAACATGCATGATCGGATGACAGGATTCTATGGCAATCGTATCCTGGTCAACGGTCGTCCGGATTTTCAGATTGATGTTGCCAGCCGCGCCTATCGCTTACGTATTTTAAACGGCTCAACAGCACGTATTTACAAACTGGGTTGGGATGATGGCACTCCCATCACAGTAATTGGTGTTGATGGCGGCTTGTTGGAACAACCGGAAGTCAAACCCTACGTCATGCTGGCTCCCGGTGAGCGTTTAGACGTCTGGGCCGATTTTAGCGGTCGTAATGAAGGTTCGCAGTTAGTCATGCGCAGTCTGGATTTTTCAGGCGTATTACCAAAAATGGCAGGACGCATGGGTGGTATGATGCATGCCAATACCTTGCCTGTCGGTAGTAATTATCCCATTTTTACTGCACGGATTACCAAAAAAGTCAGTGACAGCCCTAAACTGCCGTCACAGTTATCAAAAATCAACTGGCATCCAATTAGTGCGACGGCCAATCCTGACAAACCACTCCCCATCGGTATTTCTGAAGGCCCCATGGCCATGCTGCTTAATAGTCGCCCCTACAAGTTCGACGATATTCAAGACTTTGAACGCATCAAGGTTAACACTATCCAACTCATGGAAATTTTCCATGCGCACGGCGGTAGTGGCGGTCATGGTAAAGAATCCGCACCGGCAACTGAAGAACATGGCGGTATGGGTATGATGGGCGGTATGAAACATGGTAACGACGACCAGAAAGGTAGTGGCCAAAGCATGATGGGTATGGGTCACAAGGGTGGCATGGGGATGATGAGCGGCATGAAGCATGATGACGACGATCAGAAAAGCGGAGGTCAAGGCATGATGGGCATGGGCGGTGGTATGGGAGGTATGGGAGGTATGGGCATGATGATGACCATGGCGCATCCCATTCATCTACACGGACAACAGTTCCAAATTGTCAGTCGCAGTGTCAGTGCAGATAATGCGGCAGACTATGCCACCGTGCGTGATGGCTTCATCGAAAGCGGCCTGAAAGATACCGTACTGGTGATGCCGGGCGAGAAGGTTCGCATCATAAAACCCTTCCAGGATTTTAAAGGCTTGTTTATGTACCACTGCCACAATCTTGAACATGAAGATATGGGTATGATGCGTGACTTTTTGATTGAATAATCCAGGCACTTCTTTAGCCGGCTAAACAAAAAACGGGTGCATTAAGACACCCGTTTTTATTTTCAACCGATAACGATCCCATTACATCAATGGCAGAATTTGAGCAAGAACCTTACCATTAGTTACCAAAACCTCTTTGGGGAAAAGCCCTTCATTGCCTTTAAAATCTGTCACGCTTGCGCCTGCTTCCTTGGCTATTAAAGCACCGGCAGCAACATCATACAGATTTAATTCCTGCTCCCAGAAGGCATCAAGCTGACCATCCGCAACCAGACATAAATCTACGGCCGCCGAACCAAAACGCCGCTGACCCGTGGTGTTTTGCGCAATTCTGCCAAAGCGCTCCAGGTTATTGTCTTCCAGATAAGAACGCAGACAGGCAAAGCCTGTACCCACCATCGCATCGGCCAGATTACTTTCTGGGGAAACCGTAATTGGCATAGCATTTTTAAAAGCCCCTTTGCCCTTTTTGGCACAGTAATAATCATTTAAAGCCGGCGCATAAACCGCACCCATCATCAGTTCTTGATCAATTTCCAGAGCAACACTGATACCCCAAAAATATTGCCCTCTTGAAAATGAATGGGTACCATCGATAGGGTCGACTATCCACCGATTGGTTTGGTTAGCACTTTGACCAGTCTCTTCGCCCCAAAAACCAAATTCGGGGTACTTTGTGGTGAGCGTTTCTTTTAGAAAAGCCTCAACCGCAATATCCGCCGCAGTAACAAAGTCTCGTGGGCTTTTTTTGTTAACTTCAATATTTTTTAAGTCTTTAAAGTAAGTCAATGCAATTGATCCTGCTTCACGGACCACATCTTCAAGTTCAGCAAGCGAAATGGACATCTGGGATAACCTTATAAGTCAAAAGAACCAATTATACGGCAAGAAAGTTAAGTCGTTGAAAAATGGCTATCGCTAAGGTGATGACTCTCAATTAATTAGAAGCGTTGTACTTAACGTAATAAGTTTTACAAATTTTATAAAAAGCTGTTCACCACGAAGACACGAAGATCACGAAGTTTTTACCTTGTTTTTTTTCGTGGTTTTACACATTAAATTAATACTGATCGCGAGTCGGCAAATACCGATCACGGTCATAGGGTGGAGCTTCATGCGCCGGAATAATATCGTTCGGCCAGTCTTTAGCCCACTGATTCCGGGTTTCTTCATCAGCGTAGTAGCGCAGATAAAGTTCGGCATCCTCCTCGCTACCACTACCTACCAAGTCGATGTGACAAGCATAGTTTTTATCGATTGGCATATCCGGATTTTCCACCCGCAACTCCTCATGCCATAATTCCTCATACAGTTCGCGATCACTGAGATGGTTGGTACTATAAAGAAATATACGCAGCAAAGCCAAGCCGCGTATCACTTCCCACAACTTGGCGTTCAGTTGCATCTCATCCAATGCTTCCGGAGCTGGCAACGCCAGACCGCCTTGCACCAGCAAGTCAAAAGACGTGATTCTTTCAGATTTCTCGTAGGCCACTACATACTCCCAAAACTGTTCTCTCAATTCCTGTGACATGTCTTCTGACTCAAAAAATGACAATTCACGACGAACAAACTCATCGAGCCTATGTTACAAATATTGAATAGGTTCCTTTCTATCAATTTCTTCTTTTGCTTCTACCGGCTTTTTTGGCATTGCGATGCCCTCAAAATCATTATCGATCATGTTGGATAACATGATCTGCGGTAAATAGTCATACAGAAGCATGCCTGAAACACTTGTTCTCGTTTAGGCTCAAAAAGACATATTCCCGCCGACGAGACTATTAACGTTTTTTTCATTCCGGAATAAATGTCTTATAAAAATAATCCACATCACAAAATGATTGCGTTAGAATTATCAATCAGCAATTTTTTTAAATATATAGTCTTGGTCATTTATATTTTTTCAGCTTTTTATAAAAGCTGCCAACTTCTCTTATCCCGCATCCAGGTTATCTCATAAAGAGCATGAATCATTTAAAGTTAAATAAATCCGATTATTACGTAATAGTACCTTTTGCTACTGTTTTGATTTTAACTATTATATTAATGGTATTAATTCAATTAAATTATTTTGACGCACATAAAATTCAATCCAAGGATCAAATAATATCGGTTGTTGCAACTTCACCCAGATCCCCTGACTCATCTATTCAGATCGGTAGTTATATCGATAACATTTATAACCTTTCTATTGATAATAAAACATTCGATGCCAACGGTTGGGTTTGGGTTACATGGTCTGAAAAAGCAGAAGAATTTTTTCAATCTCGAAAACTAACGCCTGATAAATGGTTAAATTTTGCTAATCAAATTGATAATTGGGACTTCAAATTGGAGCAATTTCATGATGACCCTATCAAACTAAAAAATGGCCATTATCGTCAAGGCTTTAAATTCTCAGGTCATTTTTATATAAATGATATTTCTTTTTATAAATTTCCATTCGAGACCTTAAAAATACCTGTTATATTTGAATTGACTGACTTGAATGAAATCAAAACAGACAAAAGCATTCATGATTTATACTTGGAACCAGATCAATTGGCATCAGGTATCGGGAACTATATTGACCTGACTGGTTACAATACTATTGCTTTTAATGTTTTTTCTAAAACACATGTATACGGCAGTAGTTTTGGCTCGACAATCATGGAGACAAAGCCTATCAGTACCAGTCAAGTAATATTTCAGACCACTTATAAACAATCTGTCAACTCAGGATTGTTATCACAGTTTTTACCATTAACAATTGTCATGTTATTGGTTCTTTTATCACCCACGTTATCTTCATCCCTTTGGGATGTTCGTCTGGGAGTACCACCGACAGCATTACTTACGTTAATCTTTCTGCAGCAAGGTTATAGAGAAAAATTGCCGGATATCGCTTATATTACCTTTATAGATTCGGTTTATAACTGTTGTTACTTCGCTATATTAATTACATTCATACTTTTTCTGTGGGGATCCAATAAAATAAACCTTGCTCCGGAATCCGAGAAAGCACTGCTTATTGATAAAATTGACCTGATAGATAAACGGTTTCAGCTATTTATTCCCACAATAATGATTGCTATCATTGTACTTACCTGGATAAAAATTAATTATTTTCATCCTTGAACAGATTAACTTACTTTCAAATAATGGTGAATTACCCACTTCATTAATAATAAACCAAAAACTACCTCAACACGCCCGCAGGGCTGGAATAACTATCCAGGATCTGCACATAATTGGCACGTTCATAAGCGGCGGGATCAATGGCGTGTTGCTGGCTGACGCTGCCCTTTAACTGGTTGATTGACTCATATTCATGCTCAGCCAACCACTGTTCCATTTCAGTCAACATTTCAGTTAAACGACCCACGCCTTGTTTGAGTAATACGCTGCAAAGATGCACGACATCGGCTCCCGCCAATAACGCTTTCAATATATCCGGTGTTTCGTGAAAACCACCGGTAACCGCCAGAGAAAGCTTGGTGCGACCATACAATAAAGCCGTCCAGCGTATACGCAACAAAGCTTCTGATGACGTTGACAGCTCCAGCTTGGGTAGTACTTCCAGCGTTTCCAGATCAATATCGGGCTGATAAAAACGATTAAATAGCGCAATCCCATCGGCACCCGCAGCTTCCAATCGTCGTGCAAAATGAATGGGCGAACTAAACTGGGAAGACAATTTCATCGTGATCGGTAAATTGACGTGACCTTTTAACTCCCGCAATATATCCAGATAACGATTTTCGACAGCATCGCTACTTTCTTCGATATTGGCTGCAACATGATAAACATTTAATTCCAAGGCATCAGCACCGGCCTGTTGCAATTGCTTGCCGTATTCAACCCAGCCACCCAAAGACGTACCGTTTAAACTGGCAATAACCGGAATCGCCAGCGCTGACTTAATTTTTTGCAGTTGCTCCAGATACTGTTCCTGATAAGTTTGAATATTATCCGGTACGGGGTGAAACGAGTCTGCTTCACCATGTCCCAAGGATTGTTGATAAAAAAACCGTTCCATTTGCTGTGCTTCAGCTTCGATTTTTTCTTCGAACAGCGAATACATAACCAACGCCGAGGCACCGGCATCTTCCAGTCTACGGGCACTCCCCACATCTTTACTCAATGGCGATGCTGACGGGACTAACGGATTCGCCAGTTTTAAGCCTATGTAATTTGTCGTTAAATCAACCATTGTCACTCTCCTTGGCAGTATCGTTTTTAAGTTGCGCTTTTACCGCTGAAACACTGGTAGCTTCGTTCCATTCCAGCTCGGATAATTGTTTGTAGTAACGATAGCGATTTTTAACATCTTGCTGTGCCTGTGCCAGAAAACGCTCGGCCGCTTCCGGATGCGTTTGCCACAACATGCTAAATCGGGTTTCAGTTTTTACAAAATCGCGGTAAGGGATTGACGGTTCCGCAGAATCAAGATGCATCGGGTTTTTACCCGCTTTGGCTTTGCCGGGGTCAAAGCGAAATAACGGCCAATGTCCACTTTTAACCGCTAAATTTTGCTGCCTGTGATTATTGGACATATCCACGCCGTGAGCGATACAAGGTGCATAAGCGATGATAATAGACGGTCCATCGTGAGCTTCGGCCTCCAAAAACGCATTGAGGGTTTGGGTATCTTTACCGGCATAGGCAACATGGGCGACATAGACATTACTGTAATCCATCGCTAGTAAGGCCAAATCTTTTTTGGCTGTTGCTTTACCGCCAGCCGAGAATTTTGCCACGGCACCCAACGGCGTTGATTTTGACGTTTGCCCACCGGTATTGGAATAAACCTCGGTATCAAGAACCAGAATGTTAACATTACGGCCACTGGCCAACACATGATCGACCCCGCCAAAACCGATGTCATAAGCCCAACCGTCACCACCAATAATCCAGACACTTTTTTTGCTTAAACTGTCCGCTAACTGGAGCAAGGTTTGGGCAGATTGCCCAACCTGATCGACCTGATTAATCAGGGACGGCAACTTTTGTTTAAGAATCGTAACCCGCTCGCGCTGTTCGTAAATTCCTGCTTCATCAGACTGGTCGGCGTTTAAAATGGCATCAACCAACTCACTACCTAACTGATCGCGCAGAGAGGCCACCAGTTCTTTGGCATAGTCGTTTTGTTTATCCAAAGCGATGCGCATTCCCAAACCAAATTCGGCATTATCTTCAAATAACGAATTGCTCCACGCAGGACCACGACCTTCCGGATTTTTGGTCCACGGCGTTGTTGGCAAATTACCGCCATAAATTGAAGAGCAACCCGTTGCATTGGCAATCACCATACGATCACCAAACAACTGCGAAGCCAATTTAATGTAAGGCGTTTCACCACAACCGACGCAAGCACCCGAAAATTCAAACAATGGCTGCAGAACCATTGCCCCTTTGATGGTATTGGTTTTTAACAAGCGTCGATCATATTCAGGTATCGATAAAAAGAAATCCCAGTTGTCCCGCTCGGCTTCCCGTAGCGGTGGCTGAGGCTGCATATTTAAGGCTTTACGACTGGCATTGGATTTATCACGAATCGGACAAATATCAACACACAAGGTGCAACCGGTGCAATCTTCCGGTGCAACCTGATAGCTCATTTCCAAACCGGCCGGAAAGTCTTTACCCAACATTGGCGTATGTTTAAAAGTTTCAGGCATATCAGCCAAAGCATCTGTTGAAAAAATCTTGCTGCGAATAACCGAATGTGGACACACCATCACGCATTTTCCACATTGGGTACATAAATCGGTTTCCCAAACCGGAATTTCCAGGGCTAAATTGCGTTTCTCAAAAGCCGCCGTACCGGTTGGAAAAGTACCATCAATCGGCATAACACTCACCGGTAAGGCATCCCCTCTACCGGCAATAATTTCACCGGTTACCCGTTTAACAAAATCGGGCGCAGCATCGGTAATAGTCGACATAATATCGAACAGACTGCTAACCGTTGTGGGCAATGGAACGGGATGCAAACTGGCCAGTGTTTCATCAATAGCCTTAAAATTAAGTTCAACAACACGCTGACCTTTTTTGCCATAGGTTTTTTCGACAGCATGTTTAATCGCAGTAATGGCATCGGTCTGCGGTAACACACCAGATATTGCAAAAAAACAAGTCTGCATGATGGTATTAATGCGCTTGCCCATGCCGCTTTTTTCAGCGACCGCATAACCGTCAATGACATAGAAGCGAATTTTTTTGGCAATCATCTGCTGCTGCATTTTGGCAGGTAGCGATGCCCAAACCTGTTCGACCGACTCAGGAGTATTCAGTAAAAACACTGCGTCATCGGCTGCGTTAGCGAGCATGTCGTAACGCTCCAGAAAAATCGTCTGATGACAGCCAATAAAATTGGCATCGTTTTCAGCAATCAGATAAGTGGAGCGTATCGGATTAGGGCCGAAACGTAAATGCGAGACGGTAATCGCACCGGATTTTTTCGAGTCATAAACAAAATAACCCTGTGCATACAACTCAGTTGCTTCACCGATAATTTTAATGGTATTTTTATTGGCGCTTACGGTACCGTCACTGCCCAAGCCGTAGAACATGGCCTGAAAAGTATCGTCAAGGGCATCGGTACGATAACTCGCATCCCAATCCAGACTGGTGTGCGTAACATCATCATGGATACCGATAGTAAAATTGTTTTTTGGTTGTGGTTGTTTCAACTCATCAAAGATTGCCTTGATCATGCCGGGCGTAAATTCTTTGGAAGACAGACCATAACGGCCACCCACCACTTTCGGCAATACCGAAAACCGGGCCGTACCGCTAATATAGTCCTGCGCGATGACACTCAAAACATCCTTATACAGGGGTTCACCATCTGCACCCGGCTCTTTGGTACGATCCAAAACAGCAATGGCATGGCAAGTCTCCGGCAATGCCGCAAGCAGACTTTTCGCATCAAAGGGCCGATATAATCGCACTTTAAGCAAACCGACTGATTCACCCTGACGATTAAGATAATCGATGGTTTCCGCTACCACTTCGGCCCCAGACCCCATAATGACGATAACGCGTTTGGCCTGTGGCGAACCTGAATAGTCAAACAAGCGATATGAGCGGCCTGTCAGCTCGGCAAAGCGATCCATTGCATTCTGTACGATGCCCGGCATCGCCTGATAATAAGCATTAACCGATTCCCGTGCCTGAAAATAGACATCAGGATTCTGGGCAGTACCACGCAGCACCGGCTTATCGGGCGTTAAAGCTCGGCTTCGATGGGCGGCAACCCATTCTTCCTTAATCATGGCCCGCAACACCGTATCATCCAGTATTTTAATTTTGGCCACTTCATGAGAGGTTCTAAAACCGTCAAAAAAATGCATTAGCGGAATACGGCTTTCCAATGCTACCGCATGCGCGATCAGTGCAAAATCCATCACTTCCTGCGGCGAATTGGAACACAGCATCCCAAAACCGGTCATCCGTGCCGACATGACATCGCTGTGGTCACCAAAAATAGACAAGCCCTGACAAGCCAACGAACGGGCGGCAATATGAAATACCGTCGGCGTTAACTCACCGGCAATTTTGTACATATTAGGCAACATTAACAGCAAACCTTGGGAGGCGGTAAAAGTCGTCGCCATTGAACCTGCCTGCAAAGCCCCATGAATAGCTCCGGCGGCTCCGGCCTCACTTTGCATTTCAGTCACTTGCGGCACTGTGCCCCATAAATTGACCTGTCCGCGAGAAGACCATTCATCAGCCCATTCCCCCATATTGGACGACGGAGTTATCGGATAAATGGCGATGACTTCGTTAAGCTTATGGGCTACTGTTGCGGCAGCCTGATTTCCATCAATCGTAAGTGTTTGCTGATTTTTCATTAGACTGCCCTGTGATGAACAAAAAAAGTGTAACAACCTTATTCTTCGTAATTGATTTAGAGAATGAGTGATTTTACCCCTAATCACGCATACTGACATCACCATTTTTTTTGTGAGGTTATAAGTTACCTTATAAGCTGGACTACCGTTTTTTTGCGCATAAGCAAAAGCAAACGTTTTCGACATGCCGTACAAGTGCACAGGAAACCAACATTCCCTTCGATAAAATCAAGTGCATGCCCGGAATCAGCCATTAACCTTTCTCCAACATCTCCAAGGCTAGTTGCGCCATATTTTTTGAACCACCGCCCTGCCCTAATTGCTGTTTTACCAAAATCAAATTGGCACGTATTTCATCAGCATACGTCTTGTCCGTTAAAATTCGTTTAACCTCTGCGGCCAAATTATCGGCCGTCGCCTCATGCTGAATAAGTTCTTTGACAAAGGCCTTACCCAAAATAATATTCGGTAAACCTATAAAAGATATGTTCACCAACCAGCGTCCCAACCAATAAGTTAGCGTGGAAAGTTTGTAGGCAATCACCATAGGTACCGTTAATAAGGCAATTTCAAGGGTTGCAGTTCCTGAAGTTGTCATCACCGCATCGCAACATTGAATAACGTCATAAGGCTGGTTTTTTATCACCGTTATTTTAAGCGATGACAAACGCAAGTAACCTTGAAGTAATTCATCACTGATTGAATCCGCTTGGGGCAATATAAACTGACTATCCGGCAAACTGGACTGTAACTTTTCAGCCGCCGCTAACATGACCGGTAACATCCGGTTAATTTCGTTGGCACGACTACCCGGCAATAAACCAACCACCGGTTTTTTTTCATCCAAACCAAAAAGTATTCTGTCTTCCGCTTGGCTACGCTGAGGATGGACTTTATCAACAGAAGGATGACCCACATAACGCACCGGCACATTCTCGGCATCATAATAAGCGGTTTCAAACGGAAAGATCACCGCCATCATATCAATCGCCTTGCCATAAGTCTTTACTCGACCCGGCCGCCATGCCCAGACTTGCGGACTTACATAAAACAATACTTTGATGCCGCATTGCTTGGCGTAACGCGCCAATTTAAGGTTAAATTCTTTATAATCGACACACACCAGTAAATCAGGTCGTTCAGTTGAAACCAGCTGTTGCATCAACTTTAACGCCCGACGAATTTCACCATAGTGCCTGATCACTTCAACCACGCCAATAACACCGATAGACCCTGAGTCATAACGAATATCGATACCCGCCTGCGCCATTTTTGCACCCCCCATACCCAAGCCATTAAGGTTCGGCTGATGTTTTTTCAGTTCCAGAAACATATTGGCAGCGTGTTGGTCACCGGAAGATTCTCCAGCGCTGAACATTATCGTTAAAGGGGATTTTTGAGACATAAGTAAGTTTCTCTGGGCTATAAACTAATTAATAGCCAATTCATTGGCAATCATTTCTACTTGCTTGAGCACGTTTTCACTGACAAGTAATTGCATATCAGGGGGATGATGGTCGTATTAATTTACTGTTAAATTGACGATGCATAATATTTATCTACTTGCCATTTCCGTGGGTTATTTTGAATATATTCAGCAATTTTTAAATAATCCTCTTCATTACGAATAACATGTTCAATAAAACGTGGCTGCCAGAAAAACTTTGTATTAATCTTTCTCATTTCAAAAGTACATCTACCCTTATACCAGTTCATACAACGAGACAAATTTTCATGCAACATTGGGTTATTATTTCCCGTAACTCCGCCAATTTTTCTGACCGTAGAGACGCGATTTATCGCGTCTGAATTATCAACGCCATCTGGATTATAAGTACTATTTGAGACGCGATAAATCAGATCTGGATTGTCAACGCCGTCTGGATTATCAGCACTATTTGAGACGCGATAAATCGCGTCTCTACTGTCAGAAAGGGGGTTATCAATATTTATTATTCCATGCACATGATTCGGCATGACAATAAAATGGTCTAAAATGACAAATGGAAATTGTTTTTCCATTTCCAACCAATATTTATTTGCCAACTGCCCCAAATCCGACAAGTACATTTTTCCTTCTTTAACATTACCGAAAAAACAGATTTTATTGTCCGTACAAATGGTTACAAAATAAGGGGCATTCAAGCCATAATCCTAGTTTTTTAATCGGGCAGAAGAAATTCTATATTTGCCTTTATACCTATCAACCATAAATCAATCCCGGTGGAGACGCGATTTATCGCGTCTGGATTTATCGCGTCTAAATAATACCTCATGCATTTTACAGATGTAGAAACACGATAAATAGAGACGCGATAAATAGAGAGACGCGATAAATCGCGTCTCTACTATCATAACCAACTACACCGTCAATACACCTCGAATAACTCCAACAATTTCCCTGATCGTATCGTCTTCAAGAAACGGACAAATCGGCAAGGAAAAACAAGTAGCTGAAACCGCTTCGGTAACAGGCAAGCTTAAACCTGCACATGCTTCTTTAAAAACATTTTGTTGATGCAAAGGCACCGGATAATAAACCGCACAGCCAATTTGTTTATCCTGCAGAGCTTTTAAAATGTCATCACGACGATCCGATAACAAGGTGTATTGATGATAAACATGCTCACCCAAACCATCTTCATACGGCGTAATCAACGGTAAATCTGCCATTAGCTCTGAATAAAGATGGGCAACATGACGGCGCGCCTGATTGTATTGATCGATGCGTTTTAATTTTGCTCGTAAAATCACTGCCTGCATTTCATCAAGGCGACTGTTATAACCAATCACATCATGATAATAACGAACATCCGAGCCATGATTACGCAGTTGTTTAATTTTTGCCGCCGTTTCATCCGAGTTGGTAACCACCAAGCCGCCATCACCAAAAGCACCCAGGTTTTTACTGGGGAAAAAACTGTATCCCCCTGCATGACCTATCGCACCGGTTTGTTGACCATTAATGCGTGCGCCAAAGGACTGACAAGCATCTTCAATTAACTTTAAATTATGTTGCTCACAGAGTTGCATAATTTCAGTCATGTCTGCCGGTTGACCAAATAGATGCACCGGCATGATGGCTTTGGTTTTTGAAGTAATAGCCTGTTCTATAGCGAATGGTGAAATATTAAAGGTTCTGGGATCTATATCCACAAAAACAGGCGTTGCACCAACATATTTAATAGCTTCGGCTGTCGCAATAAAAGTAAACGCGGTGGTAATCACTTCATCACCAACACCTATGCCTTCGGCAATTAACGCCAAATGCAATGCATCGGTACCTGAAGCGACACCAATGGCATGTTTAACACCCAAATACTCAGCCGTTTCTTTTTCAAAAGCCTGTACATTAGGACCTAATATAAAAGCACAGTTTTCTATTGTTTCAGCCAAGCCTCGCTCAACTTCATCTTTGATTTCTACGTATTGAGCCTTCAGGTTTACCATCGGTATCATAATTGTTATTACCTTTTTTATTTATGTATGTAGAAACGCGTTTCTAATAGTGAAAATTGTATAACTATACAGCCAGGTACAAGGCAAAGATCGGCCATTATAGGGATTACCTTTAACCTTTAACCTTTAACCTTTAACCTTTAACCTTTAACCTTTTAACCTTAAATACTTATTTATCGCCTAATAATCTTGTGATTTGTATCGCTGTTGCCAATGCACGTCGTCCGGCCTCGCCAGAAACCAAAGGATTTTCGCCGGTTTGGATACAGTTGACAAAATGTTTAATTTCTTCAAGCAGTGCGTCACCACCCTCAAAAACAGATTCTTCAGTGAGTATTTCAGGAATGCCGGGAAACATTTCTTTTTCACCGGTGCGATATTTGGTTAAAACCCGATTTTGAAAATCAACAGAAATATAGGAACTCGGTCTAAACAGTCGCATTTTGCGCTCCATCTTCATACTAATTCGACTGGCCGTTACATTAGCCACACAACCATTTTTAAATAACAACCGGGCATTGGCAATGTCCGTACCTTGCGTCAGCACTGCCGTGCCACTGGCGTCAATACGCTCGACTTCTGAATCCACCAAAGCCAAAATAATATCAATATCATGAATCATTAAATCCAGCACAACGCTCACATCATTGGCGCGGGGATTAAAAGGCGATAAACGGTGCGATTCAATAAACAGCGGTTTTTCATCGTTATCCAAACCTAATACGGCCGGATTAAAACGCTCCAGATGTCCCACCTGTAAAATCAAACACTTCGCTTTGGCAATGGCTATTAACTCATCCGCCTCGGCAACCGTTACCGTAATCGGCTTTTCAACCAGAACATGTGCCCCTGCATTAAGAAAGTCTTTGGAAACAAGGTGATGCAATGTAGTAGGCACAACAATGCTGACTGCATCGACTTCGCCCAGCAAGGCTTGGTAATCTGTCAGGGCTTTCGCACCATGCTTGTCCGCTACCGCTTTTGCAGCAACCTCGTTAATGTCAACGACGGCAACCAATTCACAATCAGGTAGTGAGGCATATTTTTCAGCGTGGAATTTGCCTAAATAACCGGTCCCGATAACAGCGCATTTTAATTTTTTCATTTGCTTAACTTTGCATGGTGTTCGATTTAGTCCGAAGATAGCCTGATAAAAATAAATTATCAGCCAAGAAACTGTCCGGACATGGATAATGCCTGATATTGTAATCTATCAAAATGTATTCAGAAACTTTTGTGGAGTTGGCGGCCGAAATCGCTACTTACCCGGCATCTTTTTTAAAAGATTATCACCATGAAGACACGAAGAAAGAAAACTTCATGTCTTCATGGTGAATTAAAAACAATTGCTGAAGTCTGGCTTCTCGGGTATTATGTGCCTACTGAACGTTTGTTAGGTACATTTTTTTGAGCTCTAAAGAAAAAATATTAAGTATGGCGATTGTTTTATTCGCTCAAAAAGGCTATTCGGGCTTGTCTATGAGGCAGTTGGCTCAGGCAGTTGATATGAGTGTTGCGGCGATTTACCATCATTTCCCCGATAAAGATGCCCTGTATCTGGAATCAGTTCGCTTTGCTTTTTCAGGTAAAGAGCAAATTTTTTGCCAGGTCTGGCAATCTGACTGTTCCCCGGAAGAAAAATTGCGGTTGTTTATTCATTCATTAATTGAAGTCATGCTTAATGACCAGAATTTCTGTCGTCTGATGCAGCGTGAAATTTTGGAAGCTAATCCCGAAAGAATGCAGCTATTGGCGCAAGGCATCTTTAAAAGCCAGTTTTCATTATTAATGCAATTGGCTACTGAATTGGCACCGGAGCAGGATGCTTATCTGGTTGCAACCTCCATTATAGGTTTAACTCAATACTATGTTGAGTACCAGCCTCTACTCAAAAATCTTACCGGCTGGAAACCTGAATACGAGATGCCCGAAGTTATTGCAACCCACGTTACCAACCTTTTAATAAACAGCTTAAAGACAAAGACTGCATGAAAAAAATAGCCAGTCTTTTACCCTTAACCTTATCTATTGATAAACTCAACTTGCGAACAACTACTATTGCCAGTGCCTTAATCACACTGTTGGCTTCCGGTTGTATGCTGGGGCCTGACTTTACCAGCCCCTCAAGTCCTGACACAAAAAGTTATACCACCGATAAACCATCAAACCGTATTACCACAACTTCATCAGAGTCCGGTTCCGCACAATCGTTGGCATTGGGAAAAGATATTCAAGGACAATGGTGGACGTTATTTCGCTCCCCAGCCTTAACCAAATTAATTGAACAAGCAATGAAGCATAATCCTGATTTACAGGCCGCTTCATCGGCATTAACCGAAGCCCAAGAAAAGGCTTCCGTACAGGAAAGCTCCTTATTCCCTACCTTGGACGCAACATTTTCAACCAAACGTCAAAAAATTTCCGGTGCGCAATTTGGTAATCCCGAGTTTGAAGCGCCTGCTTACAATCTCTCAACAGGATCGGTTCAGGTTGCTTACACCCTGGATGCTTTCGGAGCTATTCGAAGGCAAATTGAGGGCTTTGAGGCTCAAGCAGAATATCAGCGCTTTCAACTTGAGGGGACTTTCCTGACACTGGCGTCAAACGTCGTCACCACCGCCATACAAGAAGCGTCTTTAAGAGCTCAAATTAAGGCAACTGAAGAAATTATCGTCGCTCAAGCCAAGGGGCTTGAACTGATCAAACAACAGTTCGAATTTGGGGGAGCATCGAAAGTCGATGTTTTGTTACAGCAAACCACACTCGAACAAACGCAAACAACCTTGCCGCCGTTACAACGGCAACTGGCTCAAAACCGTCATCGATTGACGGTTTTAACCGGCGAATTACCCAGCACCGAACTGGCCGCTCAATTCACACTCTCCGACCTGCACCTACCAGAAGGATTACCGCTCAGCTTGCCATCCAAACTGGTGCAACAACGCCCCGATGTTCGTGCCCAAGAAGCTCAGTTACATGTCGCCAGTGCACAAATCGGCGTCGCTACCGCCAATATGTTGCCTGATTTCACCATCAATGCCAATGTAGGCAGCATTGCCACCCGAATGGGCGATTTGTTTGTTCCCGGCAGCGCCATCTGGAGCGTTGGCGGAAACCTGTTGCAACCCATCTTTCATGGCGGCGGACTAATCCATCAACGGCGTGCAGCAATAGCAGCCTACGAACAGGCCGCAGCGCAATACCGAAGTACGGTATTACAGGCCTTCCAAAACGTCGCTGATACTCTGAGCGCATTGGAGTTCGATGCCACTGGTTTGAAAGCGCAAGATGCAGCCGTAAAGGCCGCGTCTGACAGCCTGGAACTGAGTCAATTGCAATATAAAATCGGCGCTATCAGCTATTTACCGCTACTTATTTCAGAGCGCAATTACCACCAGGCACGTATTACCCAAATAACTGCGCAAACCAGACGTTATGCCGACACCGCCGCCTTATTTCAGGCACTGGGCGGCGGTTGGTGGAACCGTGAGAAGTTATATACCACTTTATTGGCGAACCAGGATAAGAAAGAAAAAAAGTATGAATGCTTTTTTTGTCTTAACCCTTGAGCCCTAACACTTTTTAAAAATTCATGTTTAAACAAACCCCCGGCAGGAAACAGCAATGATTAAACGTATGCTCATTATGCTCATCATGGTAGGCATTGTACTCGGAGGCATTTTTGGTTTCATTAGCTTCAAGGGGCGCATGATCAAGCAATTTATGTCGTCGCAGGGGGTGCCGGTGCAAACTGTTTCCTCCATAACAGCCAACTATTTGGAATGGTTACCAAAACTGGAAGCTGTCGGTAGCTTGCAAGCGGTTCAAGGTGCCAGCATGAGTGCAGAAGTAGCAGGTATCGTAGAAAAAATCTACTTTAACCAAGGCGATAATGTAAAGATTGGAACGCCTTTGTTGCAATTACGCGCCTATGACGATATTGCCAAACTGGAATCGTTAAAAGCTACCGCGCAACTAACTCGTGTTACTTATAATCGTGACCTGGCACAATTTAGTGTCAATGCCATCAGCAAGCAAGTACTGGATATAGACAAGGCAAACCTGGATATAGCCATTGCCAATATTGCCCAACAGCAAGCACTGGTCGATAAAAAACTGATTCGCGCTCCCTTTACCGGTCGTTTAGGGATTCGACTTGTCGATATTGGTCAATATCTTGCGGTAGGTACCGCAATTACTACCCTACAGGCTCTGGATACCGTTTTTGTAGACTTTTATCTGCCTCAACAAGCATTAAAATCACTGGCAATCGGTCAACAAGTCACTCTCAATACGGACGTTTATCCCGCACAGACATTTACTGGCGGCATTACGGTGATTAATCCAAAAGTCGACATCAACACCCGTAATGTGCAGGTCAGAGCCACACTGAATAACCTCGATCATAAACTACTGCCCGGTATGTACGCCACCGTAAATATTGCCACGGGACTCGCGCAACGCTATATCACGCTGCCGCGTACCACCATTACTTTTAACGCCTTCGGTTCTACCGTTTATCGGATAGATAACGATGGTCTGGACGCAGCAGGTAAACCCAAACTGATTGCCAAACAAAGTTTTGTTACCACCGGTGATACGCGCGGTGACCAAATCGCCATCCTTACCGGTGTTAAAGAAGGTGAAACGATAGTCACTACCGGGCAGATTAAATTACGCAACGGCTCACCCGTTATCGTCGACAATACCATTCAACCCAGCAACGACGCTACTCCGCAACCTAAAGACCAATAATACACCATGAATTTTACTGATATTTTTATCCGCCGGCCCATCCTGGCTACGGTAGTCAGCATGATGCTGTTAGTCTTGGGTTTGCGTGCACTAAGTGAATTACCCGTTTTGCAGTATCCACGTACCGAAAATGCCATCGTTACCGTTACTACGGCTTACTATGGTGCTGACCCGGACATTATCGCGGGCTTTATCACGACGCCACTGGAAAACAACATCGCTCAGGCAAACGGCATCGACTATATCACTTCGACCAGCCAGAATAGTGTCAGTACGATAACGGCCAATCTGCGACTCAATTTTGATCCCAACAAAGCCCTGACGGAAATCAATGCCAAGGTTAATGCTGTGCTCAATCAGTTACCGCCAGAATCACAAACACCGGTTTTGAGTGTAAAAATCGGCGAAACCATTGATGCAATGTACATCGGTTTTTCCAGCGAAAACTTGCCCGCCAACAACATCACGGATTATTTAATTCGCTCGGTACAGCCGAGGTTACAGGCAGTAGAAGGTATCCAGACTGCCGAGTTATTGGGTGGTAAAAACTTTTCCCTGCGTGCCTGGCTAGACCCCAATAAACTGGCGGCTTACGGACTCACGGCATCTGATGTCAGCGCGGCATTAACCAAAAACAACTTTATCGCCGGACTTGGCACCACCAAAGGTCAAATGGTGCAAGTCAACCTGACCGCATCAACCAGTTTGCATTCGGTTGCTGAATTTGAACAATTAATTATCAAGCAAAAAGACGGCGCGATCATTCGCTTAAAAGATGTCGCCAATGTCTCTTTGGGCGCCGATGATTACGAGTCCAGCGTCTCTTTCGATGGCAACAAGGCCGTTTATATTGGACTTCAGGTCGCTTCAAGTGCCAATCTGCTTGAAGTTATCGCAAGAGTGCGTGAAGTATTTCCTGACATCCAGGCGCAACTACCGGAAGGAATCAGCGGTAAAATTGTCTACGATTCAACGAAATTTGTTGATAGCTCTATCAATGAAGTCGTCCATACGCTTATTGAAGCATTATTAATTGTTACTCTCGTTGTCTTCGCATTTTTGGGCTCGCCCCGTTCAGTATTAATACCCGTTATAGCCATACCGCTTTCGTTGATCGGCACCTTTACCATCATGTTGATGCTGGGGTTCTCCATTAATTTGCTGACGCTTTTGGCCTTGGTGCTTGCCATTGGCCTGGTCGTTGACGATGCCATTATTGTGGTCGAAAACGTCAACCGACATATTGAAGACGGTATGCAACCGATTCCTGCTTCACTACTGGCGGCAAGGGAGTTGACCGGCCCCATTATCGCCATGACCATCGTGCTGGTCGCGGTCTATGTTCCGGTAGGCTTTCAAGGTGGACTGACGGGAGCCTTGTTTTCGGAATTTGCTTTTACCGTAGTCGCTGCAGTGACCGTATCCGCCATTGTCGCGTTAACGTTGTCGCCCATGATGTGTTCGCGATTACTAAAATCACATACGACCAACCGTGACGGCTGGGAAGAACGTATCGTCGATTTTATTGACCGCAGGGTTTTTGCCTTGCAGCGTATCTATTCACGAACATTACACGGCTCACTTAACTATTTACCCGTAACCAGTACCTTTGCGGTCATCATACTCGGCAGCATTTACTTTCTTTATACCAGCTCCAACAGGGAACTCGCGCCACAGGAAGATCAAGGCGTCATTATTACCATGTCTACCGCAGCACCGGATGCTACACTTGAGCAGCGTCTGGTTTATGCAGCTGAGGTGTTTAAAAAATTTATGGAGCACCCTGAAAGCGATCACGTTTTCCAGCTCAATGTACCCGGGCAGTCCATTGCCGGTGCCGTTCTTAAACCTTGGGATGAACGAACCCAAACGGCAAGCCAACTACAACCCATCATTCAGAAAGAAATGAATGATATTGCCGGGGTTCGTGTTGCGGCTTTCCAACCGCCACCATTACCGGGGAGCAGTGGTTTACCCATGCAGTTCGTAATCGGCACGACCGAATCATTTGAGCAATTAAACACCGTGACCCAACAATTTATGCAGGAAGCCCAAAAAAGCGGCATGTTCATCTTCCTTGATACGGATTTAAAAGTTGATAAACCACAATCACAAGTGGAAATTGACCGTAATAAAACGGCTCTGCTGGGTCTTAGCATGCAAGATGTCGGCTCGTCGCTGGCATCGATTCTGGGTGGTGGTTACGTCAACTATTTCAGCATGACAGGAAGATCCTACAAAGTGATTCCGCAAGTACAGCAAACATCCCGGCTTAATGCTGACCAGTTACTTAACTACTATATTCGTGCAGCTGACGGCTCGACTGTTCCCTTATCAACCATCGCAACTATCAGCACAAAAACAGTACCGCAATCACTGAACCACTTTCAGCAATTAAACGCAGCAGTTGTTTCCGGTGTGCCCTTTCCGGGTGTGACGTTGGGAGATTCAATCAATTCGTTAAAAGAAATCGCCGCCAAAGTATTGCCGCCTGGCTACTCGATAGACTACGCAGGACAATCACGACAACTGGTTAACGAGTCCAGCGGTTTTATTTTTACTTTTGCCTTCGCTTTGATCATTATTTTTCTGGCTCTGGCCGCGCAATTTGAAAGCTTCCGCGATCCGCTGATTATTCTGGTATCGGTGCCCATGTCGATTGCAGGAGCACTTATTTTTATTGCCTTAGGTGTCGGTGGTGCGACACTTAACATCTATACTGAGGTTGGCTTGGTCACCTTAATGGGCTTAATCAGTAAGCATGGCATCTTGATTGTCGAATTTGCCAATATCAAACAAAAAGAAGGCATGTCCAAACGTGATGCAATAGAATCAGCAGCGGGTATCCGGCTACGACCCATTTTAATGACCACCGCCGCGATGGTACTGGGTGTATTACCGCTTATTTTTGCAACCGGCGCAGGTGCCGTATCTCGTTTTAACATAGGACTGGTTATAGCTACCGGCATAGCCATAGGCACCTTGTTTACACTATTTGTAGTCCCTGCTGTGTATCTACTGATTGGACAAAACCATTCCAAGATAGCAGCAAATACCCCATAGCGATGCCGGATAAGATACAATCAATACTTACGAGCTACCCAAAGCCTCCCAATAACGAGTAACCAAACAATGAAAATCACACACTCTTGGACCAAACACACGGCTAAATTACTACGCCCGCTACTGCTGCTTTTACCTCTATCAATGCTCCTATTATCTTCAGGGTGCGCTACTGTAGGCCATGAGTTTCCAGCCGGACAGGTATCTTCTATCCACATAGGCGCAACTACTCAAAGCGATGTTTACACCACATTTGGATCGCCTTGGAGAACCGGCATAGATAACGGCATGAAGACGTGGACTTACGCCAAATATTACTATAGCCTTTTTAGTGACGGTAGCACTGAAGACTTGGTCATTAAATTTGATAAACGCGGAGTCGTTGCAGCTTTTGTATTTAACACCACCAAGCGCGCCAAATAAGCCTGTCAGCGTTGATGCTTTGGCGACCAAATAGATCGGAAATCCTATTACTCCAAATCAAAATGCCGGGATGCGACTTAATATAACTTTTACCTGCGCCTTACCGGTTATTATGAACAGAGCTAATTGATCCTACCCATAATAATGTCGGTGGTAAAATTAAAATCGGTAACCCAGTTTTACCTGTAACCCTATCTGTTCAGACCAGACTTTTACACCGTTTGACCAACTCTGATTAACCCCTGTATCACGCCAGATATGTGTTCCACTGGTCTGAATATACAGGTAGTCGGCAGTCAGTCCCAGCTCTATATTTTGGGTCAGACCCATTATTACTCCTAAAGAACCATGCCAAGCATCACCGGTTGTATCTTCAAAGGTTACCCTATCCCCACGCAGTAAGTGACGATCCACATTATTTCCCTGCACATAACTCCAATCCGCTTGCGTCTGCAATTTCACGTGATGCAGATAAGGCAACGATGTCCACTGATAACCAAATCGCAGCCCCAAAAAATATCGATACCAATCCTGCTTAAAAGAGATTGTGCTTCCCGGCAACGAGATAATAATTGGTGGGGCCCCTGCAGTATCATAGTTATACTGGGCTCCATCATGAACTAGCAGTGAAAGCTGCTGCCAGTTGAAGCCGACTACCGGCCGGAGATCAAAATGTTCCGGCAGGCTCAGCAGATCAGCAACCTGTATATCAATATTAGCCCCGACCTGATAACTTGGATTCAGCCGGGTATCAGTCTCGCCGTAATTGGTTAAACGCCCAGGCATACTATCATCAGCCCAGTCAGTGTCCTTGAATCTACCCGTCTCCTGATCAGCAACAGTGGTCAAAAACTCTATTTCACCGGAAAAACGTGACAGACGCTTCCTTATCTCAAACCCGGCCCAAGCTGAATTAACAGGAAACTCAAGACGACTGAGTGGATCCTGATAAGGAGGCAATGGATTGGCAAACTGATAGGAAGTATGGCTATTAAATAAGGTTTTTTCCTTAATCTCAAATTGCCAAGACGGCTCCATAGAATTTGTCTCTGTCCCGGCACAAACTGTTGGCGTAATAATGGCAGCGGCCAGTAACAGTACCTTTACTATCGCTGTAAAAACAATACCGGAGGCCGGTGGTAGAGCTTGCATACTAATCATGGTTTATTACCTCTTCTGACCAACCGGTCAAAATAATTTTCACGAAGACCCCAGTGGAACTGAGTTTACAGACCCTCTCAAACGTTTTGACACAGCCACTGACGCTGATATTTGTTCTTATCGCACTGTGCGTCAGCTTGTTTTAGAATTAGGAAAGTTAATGACGTTTCCTTTCATAGTGGAAGTAGCAATAATATCCGATGCTGCTTTACCGTCCCATTGACAAATTTTTTGTCGCCTGCTGCCTTGAATTTTAATTTGAATGTCGTAATACCCTTGAGTATTTGTTCGGCAGAAAGGAAATCATGTTCTGTCCTTCATAAAAATCATGGTCAGTTTAATAAATTAAAACTTTTGTGGAATGACTTGGCTATGATGACTGATGGACTATATGGTCAAAATTCTCCATATAAGCCCGACATGATTAAGCGAATCAATGTGTTCGCGCGGCTAAACAGATTCATATAATCAGGGCAGGCACGTACACTTGCCCCTCCAGTTACTTTAATTATTGGCTTTCATTATTCACGGTGACTTTATTGTATAAGCCTGAGGTTAGTCAGCCCTCCCCCAACTACCGCACCAATGGCTGTCGCAACCAAAGATACTTCGCTCGAAAAAATCTGAAAAATAAGAAACCCACCTATCAAACCGCCTACTGCACTAATTATGTCTATTAGCTACCACGGTTCTGGAGGTGGATTTGGTGGCGGAGGTGGTTTTCGCCACCATCTCCACCACCACTACTCGTTACCGCAGTAACCGATAAGCATAAAAAAACACGTAAGACAGAGAAAAGACAAAAGGTGTATTAATAACTTCTACTGCTCCCATAAAACCTCCAATGATATTCGTCGGTTCAATATCAGTCAGGCTTGACCCCAAGGAACAATATAAAGCCCAATACTAACATTGACCTTCAGTCTTTCATGTTTTATTTACCGTTTCAATACGTATAAATACCTAGAAGGCCGTCCTAGAATATTAATCGTGGCGAGGAAAAGTCATTTTTAGTCAGATTTTCTGGTTATTTGATATAAATAATTTTTCCGTGTAACGAAAATGAGCGGAAACTCTGGCTCCTCCTCGTGAAGATATCGAAGGCGAAACCACCGATATAAACTTGAGTGAAAATAGTAGACGTAGTATTACCAATACTGCATTTTCAGATGAAATCACCTCACTGTCTTACACGTTTACTCGAACAGATTTTCTAACATTAAGAGCAACAGTATCACTTCTTGACGCTGTTACTATTGACACGGGGGTATCACCGTAAATGATTACAATCAATGGTATTACTATGTCATCTACAAAGTTTAAATATACACTTCGCGCAGATTATCTACTGCTATCACCCTGACAAGCCTAGATTTTATTGGCTTCTCGGCTTCACGAAAAATAAAATCCAGCTTAAGAGCAATATCTGCATGACTGATTGGTTTTAAGGAAAATTAACCTGCTGTTGATTCTTCCTGATAGGAAAAACCTAAAAAATTCTCGCCCGGATTTTCCAAGCGTGGCTTCTTTATGTTCTATTTTTTGCTGTGTTATGTCGTATAAGACATTAATTTTAATGTGATTAGCCGGTTTCATCATGTAAATGCTGAAGCGTAACGAGGTTTATAACCCCGTTACTCAGGCTTTGAAAGCCATTGAAGTCTTCAAACATTTTGATCAGAGTTACAAACTCTGATCGGCGTCGTTATTGATGTTATGTATTGTCCACTCATTAAATGGTACATCAAAAATATAAATCGCCTTAGTATTCCTTCACTGCATCCAACACACATAGCGCTGTCATATTAACAATACGGCGCACGGTGGCAGAGGACGTGAGGATATGTACCGGTCGGGCACAACCCAGCATGATAGGGCCTATCGCAACACCATAGCCGGCTGCGGTCTTAAGCAGGTTATAGGAAATATTAGCGGCTTCAATATTGGGAAAAACCAGCAGATTGGCACTGCCTTTCAACGTTGTATCGGGCTGCATCTTTTTTAGCAGATCATGGTTTAACGCGGCATCGCCATGCATCTCGCCATCAACCTCCAGTTCTGGCGCCTGTTGATTAATAATCGCCAAAGCAGCACGCATCTTTTGCGCTGACTCACTGTTACTTGAACCAAAACTTGAATGAGACAGCAAGGCAACACGCGGCAGCATGCCTAAATTACGCATTTTTTCTGCGGCTAACAAAGTAATTTCAGCGATCTGCCCGGCCGTTGGATTTTCATTAACGTGAGTATCCACCAAGAGTATCTGCCGTTCCGGCAATACCAGCACGTTCATGGCCGCATAGATATTGGCTCCGGCGCGCTTGCCCAAGACCTGATCAATATAATGCAGATGCTGAATATTATCGCCAAAAGTACCACAAATCATGCCGTCAGCATCGCCTTTATGAACCAACATGGCACCGATTAAACTGTTGCGACGACGCATTTCCAGCTTGGCATATTGCTCGGTGACGCCTTTGCGATGAGTCATTTGCAGATAAGTCTCCCAGAAATCTCGATAACGTTCGTCAAGTTCAGGATTAACAATCTCAAAATCGACGCCGGGAGTGAGCCGTAAACCAAACTTTTCAATGCGAAATTGCAATACGGCCGGACGGCCAATCAAAATAGGCGTAGCGATTTTTTCATCGACAATTACCTGTACGGCACGCAATACACGCTCTTCTTCACCTTCGGCAAAGACAATCCGTTTTTTATTGGCGGGTGTATTTTTGGCAATCTGAAAAATCGGCTTCATGAAGGTGCCGCTGTGATAGACAAATTGCTGCAAGCGGTCAATATAAGCCTGCATATCTTGTATGGGACGCGCAGCAACCCCCGACTCTTCGGCAGCTTTGGCAACCGCAGGTGCAATTTTTGTCATCAGACGAGGATCAAAGGGCAACGGAATCAGGTAATCCGGACCAAAAGACAAGTTGGCGATGCCGTAGGTGCTGGCAACAATATCCGATTGTTCCGCCTGCGCCAACTCGGCAATGGCTCGCACGGCAGCAATTTCCATTTGACGGGTGATGGTGGTCGCACCACAATCCAATGCGCCCCGAAAAATATAAGGAAAGCATAAAACATTGTTAACCTGATTAGGATAATCAGAACGTCCTGTGGCAATAATGGCATCTTCGCGTACCGCCTTGGCATCTTCCGGCAAAATTTCCGGCGTCGGATTGGCCAGCGCCAATATCAAAGGTTTTGGTGCCATGGTTTTAACCATGTCTTGCTTTAAAATACCACCTGCCGATAACCCTAAAAAAATATCGGCGCCGGGCATAACCTCAGCCAAGGTTCGCGCACTGGTTTGCTGGGCAAAACGGGCTTTATGAGCATCTTTTTCAATGCGACCTTTGTAAATAACACCGGCGTGATCGGTAACAAAGATATTTTCAATCGGAAAGCCCAACTCTACCAGTAAATCCAGACAGGCAAATGCCGCAGCACCGGCACCAGAGACGACCAACTTACAATTTTTAATATCCTTACCGACAACTTTCAGGCCATTTAAAATAGCCGCACCGACAATAATCGCCGTGCCGTGCTGATCGTCATGAAATACCGGAATATTCATCCGTTCGCGTAATTTACGCTCGATATAAAAGCATTCCGGGGCTTTAATATCTTCCAGATTAATACCACCAAACGTTGGCTCCAAGGAGGCAATAATGTCACATAATTTATCAGGGTCCAGCTCATTAATCTCAATATCAAAGACATCAATACCGGCGAATTTTTTAAACAATACACCCTTGCCTTCCATGACCGGCTTCGCTGCCAAAGGCCCAATATTACCCAAGCCCAACACCGCTGTACCATTGGAAATAACAGCGACCAGATTGCCGCGCGACGTATATTTAAAAACGTTGGCAGGATCAGCAACAATTTCTTCACAAGCCGCCGCAACTCCCGGTGAATAAGCCAGGGCCAGATCACGCTGATTGGTCAGTTGCTTGGTAGGCGTAACACTGATTTTTCCTGGTGTAGGAAACTGGTGATAGTCGAGCGCCGCATCATGTAACTGCCGACTGATTTCTTCTTTTGGATCAATAGGGGTATTCATGTTCTGCCTTGTGCATAACGATTATTTTAACGATCAAAGCCAAGGTTATCACAGTTGTGATCATCCTAGCATGACCCGGGATTTATGTAACAATTAACGGCGAAAAAAGCGGTGTATTATAAGTTTCTTAATCACTACCCGGATAACCTGAGGCCATTAACCCAAAGCATAACAGGGTATTTATCTCCTGACCATAGTTGATAAAATCATATGGCCACCCTATCGAGACTGTATTAAGTATTCGTTTTTTGTACAGCATTAAAAAACTCACCACCAAAGACACGAAGCTTTCAAGACATTAAATAAAAGCAATTATTTTTCTTCGTGTCCTTCGTGTCCTTCGTGGTGAAGGATATTTTCAACCTGTCTTTCGATAAAAAACTAATTAATCGCCAGCATGTTATCCAATGCCCGCTTAGCCAATCCGACCTCTTCAACCGGTACTGAAATCCGGTTAATCACATTACCCGCAGCGAGATTTTCCAACACCCACGCCAAATGTTGCGGATCCGTTCTAAACATGGTTGAACACATGCACAGCGTCGGCGACATAAAGTGGACATTTTTACCCTGCGCTTTACATTCTTCATGCAAACGATTGACCAAATTTAATTCAGTCGCAACCAACCAACGGGTATTGGGTTCAGCTTCACGAACCGTTTTTAAAATGTATTCAGTAGAGCCGACATAATCGGCTTTCTCGCAAACTTCAAAACAGGCTTCAGGATGCGAAATCACTTTGGTTTCCGGAAAACGTTCCAGAAAGTTATCAATTTGTTCCGCTTTAAAGACTTGATGCACCGAACAATAGCCATTCCAGAGTATGATTTTAGCCTTACGGATTTGTACTTCCGTTAAACCGCCCATGGGTTTATTAAAATCCCAGGTAACCATATCTTCCAACCCAATACCCATGCGATAACCAGTATTACGACCTAAATGCTGATCAGGGAAAAACAGCACCTTGGAGCGTTTGGAAAAACTCCATTCCAGAATTTTTTGGGCATTGGAAGAAGTACAAACAATACCGTCATGCTTGCCACAAAACGCTTTTAAATCAGCCGCTGAATTAATGTAAGTAACTGGTGTTACTTCATTTTCCACATCAATAACTTGTGCCAATTCCTGCCAACATTTCTGCACTTTTAATAAATTGGCCATATCTGCCATGGAGCAACCTGCCGCCAAATCAGGCAAGATGGCTATTTGTTCGGGACGGGACAATATATCGGCAACTTCTGCCATAAAATGCACGCCGCAAAAAACAATATATTCGGCTTCCGATTGTGCCGCATCTCTGGAGAGCTTTAAGGAATCGCCGGAATAATCGGCATGTTTAAACACTTCATCGCGCTGATAATGGTGTCCCAGTATGACACAACGCTTACCCAATTTGGCTTTGGCTGAAATAATGCGGGCATCGCATTCCTCATCATCGAGTAATGCGTAATCTTGAATGGGAAAGGCTGTTGAAGTCATATTTTTTCCACTAGACAGACGTTAAAAAGTTAAAGAGCTTTAGTATGGCTGGCCATTGCCAGTTCATAAAACACGCTCCAGGAATTAATTCTACTCAATCAGTCGGTTTTGACACCTTAAAACACGATAACCGGTTTATAAATAACACAGGGGAATGAGCTATTGATAAACTGTATAGCGGTTTCATTACTGTAGACGTGCAATAACTGAAGGTAATTTTTTCGGCGCTTTAATACGCAATTGCTTGTTAATGTTCATACGTCCAAATACGACGGCAATATCGGCAGTCGCAACATCGAACTCTTTGGCTAAAAAACGCACCATATAATCTGTAGCCTTTCCTGCACGGGGTGCTTCGGTGACACTGATTTTAAGTTGGTTGCCTTTTACTTTGCCAATAACATCATGCTTTGCACCAGGTGTACCCAGTATGTTGAGTATGAGTGTATCGCCATCCCAAGCAAAGAAAGAGCTCATTTTTTTAGGATTGGTCGATATTTTAGGGTCTTTTTTTTCTTTACTTGTTGTTGTTTTTTTTTCTGCCATAGTTCCAATTTTATTTTTTGATTTCCAGTTAACACCGAAAAATCTGATATATAATTTTTTTGTTATAACTGATAAATCCACAAAAAACTTAAAAACAGGATCATCACAAAGACACGAAGGATAACAAGAAAAAACTTCGTGTCCTTCGTGTCTTCGTGGTGAATAAAAACAGCTTAATCCTGCTTAATCTTTTCTTTGGGCTCTTTGCCTGCCGGTCTGATCAAGCGAATCCCCAACTCTTTCAATTGCTCGTCAGTAACCACCGCAGGCGCACTAACCAATGGACAGGCAGCTGACTGGGTTTTAGGGAAAGCAATGACATCACGGATAGAGCTTGAGCCGGTCATCAACATAACCAAACGATCCAAACCAAACGCCAAACCACCATGAGGCGGCGCACCGTATTTTAAGGCATCCAATAAGAAGCCGAATTTTTCTCTGGCTTCTTCTTCGCCAATACCTAAAATGCCAAACACGGTTTGTTGCATGGAGGTGCGGTTGATACGAATTGAACCGCCACCCACTTCAGTACCGTTTAACACTAAGTCATAAGCGCGTGACAACGCCACCCCCGGATTGGCTACCAAGTCTTCTACCGAACAACTAGGTGCGGTAAAAGGGTGATGAATGGCATTAAAACGGCCACTTTTTTCATCCCAGTCAAACATTGGAAAATCAACCACCCAAACCGGTTTCCATTCACCTTCCAGCAAATTAAGGTCATGTCCCAATTTAACGCGCAACGCGCCCATGGCTTCATTAACAATGCTGGCTTTGTCCGCACCAAAGAAGATTAAATCGCCATTTTGGGCATTTGTTTTAGCCAGCACGCTATCCCAAACTTCTTTGGGAGCAAATTTAACAATCGGTGATTGTAAGCCTTCAAGACCGAGAGCCAGATCATTAACCTTAATGTAAGCCAAACCTTTGGCACCGTAAATGCTGACAAATTTAGTTAATTCATCAATGTCTTTACGACTTAAACCACCGGCATTGGGGACGCGCAGAGCGACAACACGGCCTTTAGGGTCATTGGCTGGCGCTGAAAACACTTTAAAATCGACATCTTTCATGTCATCGCCAATATCGATTAATTCCAACGGAATTCGCAAATCAGGACGATCAACGCCGTAGCGTGACACAGATTCCTGATAGCTGATGCGTGGAAATTCGGCATCCAACTCGACATTAATTACTTTCGCAAATAATTGACGAATCATTTCTTCCATAACTTCCATGATTTCGTTTTCATCCATGAAAGACGTTTCTATATCCAATTGAGTAAATTCAGGCTGTCTGTCAGCACGTAAATCTTCATCGCGGAAACAACGCACGACTTGGTAATACCGATCCATACCGGCAATCATCAACATTTGTTTATACAGTTGCGGTGATTGAGGCAGCGCAAAAAAGGCGTTTTCGTGAGTACGGCTAGGCACGATATAATCACGTGCGCCTTCCGGTGTTGCTTTGGTCAGGTAAGGCGTTTCAATTTCAAAAAACTCATTATCATCCAAAAAGTTTCTTAAAACCCGCGTAACATCACGGCGAACTTTCATTTTTTCCTGCATCACCGTCCGACGCAAGTCAATATAACGATAACGTAAACGCAGCTCTTCGTTGACTTCAATATCACTTTCTATCGGAAACGGCGGCGTTTCAGATTCGTTTAAAACTTCAATCTCGCCAGCCAGTATTTCAATAGCACCAGAGTGAAGATTAGTATTGACTGTACCTGTCGGACGATCACGGACAACGCCCGTTATTTTTAATACATATTCACTGCGGACATGTTCAGCAATAGCAAAAGTGTCAGCTACGTCGGGATCAACCACGACTTGCACCAAACCGGCACGGTCTCTAAGGTCGATAAAAATAACGCCGCCGTGGTCGCGACGTCTATGTACCCAACCGCAGATTGAAACGGTTTTGCCTAACTGTTGTGTATTTAATTCTCCGCACTTGTGGGTACGCATAAATTTTCCCTGTGGATTAAAAAGTTGTTTATTGATATTTATTAATGAGATAAAGATATTAGGCGCAAAGTAATAGCACGCCCTGATACCATTATTAATCTTTTTTACTGCTGGCAGGAGTCGAACTGCCGGCTTTTGGAGTGCTGGGAGTTGGCGAAACATCGCCCGCTACATTTTTCTTGTTGCCGCTCTTAAAATCGGTTTCATACCAGCCGGTGCCTTTTAATCTGAATCCGGCAGCAGAGATTTTTTTCATTAATTCCGGCTTGGTGCAGGCCGGACAGACCAATAAAGGATCAGCACCCAGTTTCTGTAACGCTTCGTGCTCATGCCCACAGGACTGACATTGGTATTCGTAAATTGGCATTAACCACTCCGACAACAAAAAATAATAACTATAAATAAGGTCTGTATTTAGCTTTTCCAGATACTTACTATAAAATGACTCCCTATTTTACAGACACACCGCCAACAATGAAAACATTAACCATAACCCGCCCCGATGACTGGCACTTACATGTACGAAATGGCGCCATTTTAAAAACCGTGTTACCGCATACGGCCCGTCAATTTGCCCGTGCCATTATCATGCCTAATCTTAAGCCTCCCGTGACCACGGTGGCTCAGGCTATCACCTATCGCGAAGAAATTTTAAAAGCGGTGCCTGCCGGCATAGATTTTACACCATTAATGACCTTATATTTAACCAGCGCCACGACAGTCGCGGAAATAAAAGCCGCAGCCGGGTCTGACTATGTTTATGCCTTTAAATTATATCCGGCAGGCGCTACCACCAATTCGGATTCAGGTGTTGCTGATATTAAAGCTATTTTTCCGCTACTGGCAGAAATGGAAAAACAAGACATTCTCTTACTGATTCATGGTGAAGTGACCGACGTACACTGCGACATTTTTGACCGTGAACGGGTGTTTATTGACACCAGCTTGGCTGATATTGTCGATAACTTCCCCGGCTTGCGCGTAGTCGTTGAGCATGTTACCACCACTGAAGCTGTGCAGTTTGTGCAAGCTGCCAGCAATCAGGTCGCCGCAACCATTACCCCCCAACATCTCCTGTTTAACCGTAACGCCCTACTGGCAGGCGGCATACGACCCCATTATTATTGCTTACCGATACTCAAGCGTGAATCGCATCGTCTGGCATTGGTTGCAGCCGCGACCAGTGGCAATCCAAAATTCTTCTTAGGTACCGACAGTGCGCCTCACACGACTTTATCAAAAGAAACCAGTTGCGGTTGCGCCGGTTGTTACAGTGCTCACGCCGCGCTGGAACTTTATGCAGAAGCCTTTGACCGTGCCGGGTCATTAGACAAACTGGAAGGCTTCGCCAGTTTTTATGGTGCGGATTTTTACCGCTTACCCAGAAATTTAAACACGATTACCTTAGAAAAAACCGCCTGGACAGTGCCGGCCAGTTACGGAGAAAACGACACACTTATAACACCACTTAAATCAGGTGAAGAGCTGAGTTGGAAAATACGTTAGGAAGCTGTCCGAGAATAGGAACCATAGCGAGGGGAAGCTATTTTGAGTCAAATTTTTTGGTTATTTGAGGCAAATAGTTGTTCTATTTAACGAAAATGAACGGAAAATATGGCCAAAATAGCTTTTCCGCAGTAGGTTTTCTATTCTCGGATAGTCTCCTAGAGGCACAAAATATTGCCTCTCTAGGGCTAACTTGGCGTAACATGTTTTATTTTTTTACTATTTTTGGATACCACCCAACCTAATGGATACACCTGCAATTCCGCTGGCCCAACGCTTTAGAGGCTACCTTCCTGTCATCGTCGATATCGAAACAGCCGGCTTTAATGCCAAAAAACATGCTTTACTGGAAATTGCTGCCGTTATTGTTGAGCTTGACAGTAACAATGATTTGGAAATCACCGAACGCTATACAACGCATGTTGTACCCTTTAAAAATTCCGAACTGGATCCGGCTGCCCTCAAATTTAACGGCATCGATCCGTACCACCCTTTTCGTATGGCAATAGATGAAAAAGATGCGCTGGAAATGCTCTTTAAGCCCATTAAACTGGCCGCAAAGCGTAACAATTGTACGAGGGCAATTTTAGTGGGTCATAATCCTGCTTTTGACATTGCGTTTTTAAATGCTGCTATCCAGCGAACCCAAATAAAACGCAGCCCTTTTCATCCGTTTAGCACGTTTGATACGGCGACACTGGGAGGCTTGGCTTATCAGCAGACGGTACTGGCAAAAATTGCTCAGGCCGCAGGTTTGGAATGGGACAATGAAAAAGCGCATTCTGCATTATATGATGCCGAACAGACAGCCCAACTGTTCTGCATGATCGTCAATAAATGGAAACGACTTGAAATGCTGGATGTGTAGAACCTTCAATAACGTTCAAAAAAGGACAGGTTTTTTGTAGGAGCGACGCCCTCGTCGCGATTTGAGGCGTTAGTCGTTAATCGCGACGAGGGCGTCGCTCCTTCCAAACACAACGGTATTAACTAATTTATCCCTTTACAGCAGGCTTGGACATTTTTACAATAGCCGGGAGCTACCAACAGGAATTTTATTCCTCGACAACACCAACAGCTGTCAGCATTGTCAGCAACTCGCCTTTTTTATACAAATCGATAATGATGTCACAACCACCGACTAATTCTCCATTGATATACAATTGCGGATAAGTAGGCCAATTTGAATAATCTTTAAGTGCTTCACGCAGCTCTGCATCTTCAAATATATTGACGTACATATATTTTGCCTGACAGGCATTTAATATCTGTACAGATTGGCCGGAAAAACCACATTGTGGAAAATCTGGTGAACCTTTCATGTATAAAACGACCGGATTGTTTTCAATCTGGTCTTTAATTCTTGCTATAACGGTCATAATAATTACTCAATTAGATTAAAACTGAGTAATTTTATCAACTTTATGCCACTAAAAAAAGCAAATTTTCTAATCCTTCACTTGCCTGAGACCAGATAGGTACTTATAATCGAACATTTTTTATCAGGTAATCGATAGATGCCTGTTTTTCGTTTGCAGGCAGAAGAAACCATGACCAGCCATATTATGCCAACTTACAATCGCTTACCTGTCACTTTTGAACGGGGAGAAGGCGTGTGGTTGTTGGATGAAGATAACAATCGTTATCTGGATGCCCTGTCCGGCATCGCCGTATGCAATTTAGGGCATGCTCACTCCGCTGTTCATAAGGCTATCTGCGAGCAAAGCGAAAAACTGCTGCATACCTCCAATATTTATAAAATCCCCAATCAGGAACGTCTTGCCGATAAACTAACAGAAAAAAGCGGCATGGATAACGTGTTTTTCTGTAATTCGGGTGCTGAAGCAAATGAAGCGGCTATCAAACTGGCACGCAAATACGGCCATGAAAAAGGCATAGAAAATCCGGCCATTATTGTCATGGCGAAAAGCTTTCATGGCCGTACTTTGGCAACGCTAAGCGCGACCGGAAACAGCAAAATACAACAAGGCTTTGCACCACTGGTTGAAGGTTTTGTGCGGGTTCCTTACAACGATATCAGTGCCATCAAGCAAGCAATTGAGCACAATAAAAATATTGTCGCCGTGTTGGTTGAACCCATCCAGGGAGAAGGCGGTATCAATATCCCCGCTACTGATTATCTTAATCAGATACGTAGCCTGTGTGACGAGCATGAGTTACTCATGATGCTGGATGAAATCCAGTCAGGCATAGGCCGTACCGGAAAATTTCTTGCCTTTCAGTACAACAATATTATTCCCGATGTCTGTACTTTGGCTAAAGCACTGGGCAACGGCGTACCTATTGGTGCCTGTCTTGCGCGTGGTAAAGCCGCCCAACTACTGACTGCAGGCGCACACGGCTCTACCTTTGGCGGCAATCCGTTGGCTTGCAGCGCCGCTTTAGCGGTACTGGCGACACTGGACGAGGAAAACCTGATTGAACAGGCCGGGCAAAAAGGCCAGGCTATTTGCGCCGGATTTATTAAGCACCTGCAGGGTAACCCGCATATTGTCGATATCCGCAATAAAGGCTTGATGATCGGTATCGAACTCGACAGTCCTTGCGCCGATTTGGTTAAATTGGCCTTGCAACAGCGCTTGTTGATTAATGTCACCAATGAAACAACCATTCGTTTGTTACCGCCCTTAATCATCGACGAGCAACAAATCAAACTACTTGTAGAAACTTTGTCGACTATCATTACAGATTACACAAAAAAAACTACACAAGAAACACTATCATGAATTCCAAACATTTCACCAGCTTGCTGGACTTATCCAGCGAAGAATTTCGTTGCATAATCCATAGGGCCATAGAACTTAAAAATAATCGTGACCCTGATTACCAGCCTTTAAAAGGTCAGGTGCTGGCGATGATTTTTGAAAAATCATCGACTCGTACCCGCATTTCCTTTGAAGCGGGCATGACCCATTTTGGCGGCAACGCCCTGTTTTTATCGCCCAGAGACACCCAACTGGGTCGTGGTGAACCTTTGCATGACAGTGCCAAAGTAATCTCCAGCATGGTCGATTGCATCATGTTGAGAACTGACAAACACGAAACGGTAACCACTTTCGCGCAGCACTCCAGCGTCCCGGTTATCAACGGCTTAACCGATCAAGAGCATCCCTGTCAGTTGCTGGCTGATATGCAAACGTATTTTGAATTTCGCGGCGACATTAAAGGTAAAACAGTTACCTGGATTGGCGACGGCAATAACATGTGCCATTCTTATATTCATGCCGCCATGCTGCTTGATTTTAATTTGAACATTGCTTGCCCGGTCGGGTATCAACCACTAATAGAATATGTTTTACCTGCAGGTGATCGCGTCAGGTTTTTTGATACGGCATTGGCAGCTGCTAAAAACACTGACCTTTGTGTCACCGATGTATGGGCCAGTATGGGCCAGGAAGAAGAACAAAAACATCGCGAAATAGCATTTAAAGACTTTCAGATTAATGCAGAAATCATGAAGGCAGCGCACGATGATGCACTATTTATGCATTGTTTACCCGCACATCGGGGTGAAGAAGTGACTGCTGAAGTGATAGACGGTCCACAAAGCGTTATCTTTGCCGAAGCTGAAAATCGCCTGCATGCACAAAAAGCGCTACTGGAATTTCTCCTCTGCAAAAAATAACGTTAAAATTGTCATCACCCGGCAACTTACACAAAAACTACCTGTGAAAAAAATATTCAGTACTTTTTTTATCTTGATGCTTACTTTAGGTTCTGCTCAAGCTGAAACAGTCTATGTGGCAGATGATGTTAATTTATCCCTAAGAAGCGCCGCCAGCATTAAA
The DNA here is from genome assembly GCF_022788635.1 of Methylobacter sp. S3L5C. NCBI lineage: Bacteria > Pseudomonadati > Pseudomonadota > Gammaproteobacteria > Methylococcales > Methylococcaceae > Methylobacter > Methylobacter sp. S3L5C. The sequence continues at coordinate 4,751,184 of NZ_CP076024.1, forward strand.
GGTAAAGTTTTAAAATTGCTTTCTATAGGAACGCCGTTAACACTTATCGACAAGTCAGGCAAAGCTGAATTTATCCATGTTCGCCTATCTGATGGTACAGAAGGTTATATTAAATCCCGATACACACAGCAACAGGCGCCCACTATTGATACTAAAGATAGCGCCAGCAAAGCCTTGGCACTACTCCAATCGGATAATATGGCATTAAAGGCACAATTGACGACGTTGAAAGACTCAACACCTGGATCAGTTACGGAAAAATCCATCGCCATAGAACGTGATCAATTAGCCCGCGAACTTAGTGAACTAAAAAAAACGGCAGCCAGTACAATTCAATTAAAAAATGAGCGCGACGAACTTCAAGAGCGCGTTGTTAGTGTTGAACGCGATTTGCAACAATACAAACTTGAAAATCAGGCGCTAAAAGGCACAGCCAGTCAAGACTGGTTTTTGTACGGCGGTTTACTATCGCTGGTCGGCGTTGTTTTAGGATTTATCCTGCCCAAACTTGGCTGGCAAAGAAAAAGCAGCTGGGATTCATTTTAATTTAAGGCAAAAGGCTCCGCATATTTTGCACCCTTCGTCTTTCGTCTTTTGCATTTCGCTTTTTATCTTAAACACCAGGAATCAATTACATGCCCCACTCAGACGACCACAACACCCGCCCCTTTTCTTCTCTTGTTGTTGACGGCATGGAGCGGGCACCGAGTCGTGCCATGCTCCACGCGGTTGGCTTTAAAAGTGAAGACTTTAAAAAACCGCAAATCGGCATTGCCTCAACCTGGAGCATGGTCACTCCGTGCAACATGCACATCAACAAACTGGCTGATGCTGCAGCGTCTGGTGTTGATAATGCCAATGGTAAAGCCGTTATCTTTAATACCATTACCATATCTGACGGTATATCAATGGGCACCGAAGGCATGAAATATTCGCTGGTATCCCGGGAAGTCATTGCTGATTCCATTGAAACCGTGGTTGGCTGCCAAGGCTTTGACGGCATTGTTGCGATTGGCGGCTGCGATAAAAATATGCCCGGCTGCATGATTGGCATATCACGCCTGAATCGTCCTGCCATTTTTGTATATGGTGGCACTATTATGCCGGGCTGCCATAAAGACAAAAAACTGGATGTGGTTTCCGTTTTTGAAGCCGTTGGTGCCAGAGCCAATAACCAGATTGATGATGCCGAACTGGCTGAAATTGAAGCCAAAGCGATTCCTGGTGCCGGTTCCTGCGGCGGCATGTACACGGCCAACACCATGGCTTCGGCAATTGAAGCACTGGGTATGAGCCTGCCTAACAGCTCTGCCCAAGCCGCTATTTCAAACGATAAAAGACTGGACTGCGAACGTGCCGGCGCGGCTGTACTGGAATTAATAAAAAACAATATCAAACCCAGCGACATCATGACCAAGGCTGCTTTTGAAAACGCGATAACCATTGTTATTGCACTCGGCGGTTCAACCAATGCCGTATTACATATACTGGCGATGGCCAATGCCGGTAATGTCGACATTACCCTGGATGACTTCACCCGCATCGGTAAGCATGTACCATTATTGGCAGATTTAAAACCCAGCGGCCACTACCTGATGACTGAGTTGATTGAAATCGGCGGTATTCAACCGTTGATGAAAATTCTGTTAGACCAAGGTTTACTAAACGGTGACTGTTTAACCGTTACCGGCAAAACTCTGGCGGAAAATCTGGCCGATGTTGAGCCTTATCCTGAAGATCAGGATGTGATTCACTCACTGGATAACCCCATTAAAAAAGACAGTCATTTAGTCGTGTTATATGGCAATCTTGCACCGGGTGGCTCAGTTGCAAAAATCACAGGTAAAGAAGGTTTACGTTTTATCGGCACCGCCAAAGTATTTGAGGCAGAAGAACAAGCTCTGCAAAGTATCTTAAACGGTGATATCGTTAAAGGCGATGTCATTGTAATTCGCTACGAAGGCCCTAAAGGCGGTCCAGGCATGCGTGAAATGCTCTCCCCGACTTCGGCAATTATGGGCAAAGGTTTGGGTAAAGAAGTTGCGTTAATTACCGATGGTCGTTTTTCCGGCGGTACGCACGGCTTTGTGGTCGGACACATCACACCGGAAGCCTATGTCGGTGGCCCGTTAGCGATCATTGAAAATGGCGATACCATCATTATCGATGCAGAAACCAACGAACTTAGATTAGTTATCGATGAACACGAAATAGCCCAGCGCCTTGAAAAATGGACACAACCTGCCCCGCGTTATACCCGTGGCGTGTTGGCAAAATATGCCAAACTGGTAAGTTCAGCATCACTGGGTGCGGTTACGGATAATTTGGATTGATTGTAGGTTGGGTTAGGCGATAACCGTAACACAACAAATCGAGACAAAAAATGTTGGGTTACGCTACCGCTAACCCAACCTGCGGCACTCCAGTTTTCATAAATTAGTAACGCTTGGCAACTATTCAAAAAATTGGGGGCATGATAGTGAATTTAACATTGATGCAGGTGAATAACATGAAAAATGCGCTTCATATCATAGGATGGGCTGACGTTAGAAAGCTCATCAAGCTCACCGGCAACCGATGCGCTTCGTACCTCAGCACATCCTCCCTATAATCATGAATTCACAAAACTCTTTCGTCAACTGGTTTAGAGGCTCATCACCTTATATCCACGCGCATCGCAATAAAACCTTTGTCATTTCTTTTGGGGGCGAAGCGGTACTGGCTGATGATTTTGATCATCATGTCCACGATTTTGCCCTACTAAGCAGCTTAGGCATACGTCTGGTTTTGGTTCATGGGATACGCCCACAAATAGACCAGCGCCTTACCAAGCTCAATTCCCCTGCCCTTTTTCATCGGCATTTGCGTATTACCGATGACTTGGCGTTGCAATGCGTCAAGGAAGCGGCGGGGTTGGTACGCGTAGAAATTGAAGCACTATTGTCAATGGGCTTGGCAAATTCGCCGATGGCGGGAAGCGGTCTTAAAGTCGCGTCCGGTAATTTTGTCATCGCCAAACCGATGGGTGTAATAGACGGGGTTGATTACTGCCATACTGGTGAAGTTCGACGTGTTGACAGCGCCGCCATTCATCAACAACTCGATCAAAATAATATCGTGTTGATCTCGCCGATTGGCTATTCACCCAGCGGAGAAATTTTTAATCTGTCCGCTGAACAAGTTGCTACAGCAGTTTCGATTGCCTTAAAAGCGGAAAAATTAATCCTGCTAACGGAGCAAACGTGTTGCAACCCCGATGATGGCGAGCAAATTCGGCAAATGACCACCAACGAAGCCGATGCTTTCCTGCAAGAATATCGGGACATTGAGGACACCATCAGCCTGCCGCTTAAAGCTGCCATCCAAAGCTGTCGCTGCGGGATAGAACGCGCACATTTACTTAATCGCACCATTAATGGCGCACTATTACTTGAATTATTTAGCCGTGACGGTATCGGAACTCTCATTAGCTCAACACCTTTTGAAGAATTACGTCCAGCTACACTTAACGATATCGGTGGTATTCTGGAATTGATTAAGCCCTTGGAACAACAAGGTATCTTAGCCAAACGTTCCAGAGAAAAAATTGAAATGGAAATAGCCGATTATATTATTATCGAAAGAGACGGATTAATCATCGGCTGTACCGCTCTGCATCCCAATATACAAAGCCGTTTTGGCGCTATTGCCTGCCTTGCCGTCCATCCTGATTATCAGGGTGCAGCACGCGGCGATAGATTGCTTAATTATGTTTATCGCAAAGCAGGACAACTGGCTTTAAAAAAATTATTTGTGTTATCAACGCAAACCATGCACTGGTTTATTGAACGCGGCTTTGTATCATCAGATATTAACAGCCTTCCCGACCCACTCAAGGCACTGTACAATCCAGAAAGAAACTCTAAAATTCTTTTTAAGGACATTTAATAACTCAATCATGGCATCCCTGTCCCTACTGCAAATAACAGACCTACACATCCTGCCAAGTCTGGACGATATTTTTTTAGGTATTAATACCGAGCATTACTTTCATGCCGTTGTTGATCTCGCCTTTACTGAAAACCCTCATTTTGATTTAGTTCTGGTTACCGGGGACATTGCCCAAGATCCTTGCGAGATAAGCTATCAACGAATTTTACAGAAACTTGAAGCTACCAATACGCCCTGCATTTGCCTGCCCGGTAATCACGATAATTATCAACTCATGCAACAGGTTTTTAATACCACGCAGGTTAATTGCCAAAAACAGGTATTGTTAAAAAACTGGCAGCTGATCTGCCTTAATAGCCAGATACCCGGATCTCCGGGTGGCGGCTTGTCAAAAACGGAATTACTGTTTCTGGAAGACTGTCTTAGCGCTTATCCGAATCATCATGCACTCATTGCCGTACACCATCATTGCCTGGAGACTAAAAGCGCCTGGCTGGATACCATGATCATAGAAAACAGCGAAGAATTTTTGGCGATAACAAAAAAATATCCGCAAGCAAAAGTCATCACTAACGGACATATTCATCAAGAAATGGATATCATAAGCGGGTCAGTTCGCATCCTGGGAACGCCATCAACCTGCTTCCAATTTAAACCGGAAAGTAAAACCATTACTATGGATACTACCAGTCCCGGTTATCGGGTGATAAAACTGTATGAAGATGGCAGGGTAGAATCCAAAATTACCCGGCTATCGGAACCGTTAACCGGCTTGCAAATGGATGTCCCCAATTACTGATTTTTAGCTTTTATAAACTGAAACCACAAAGACACGAAACCTTTATATTGGCTTTTGCATCTGGTCTTCGTGGTGATATTTATCAAGTCACTTACAATTCAAATTCAGACGGATTAAGTGCTAATTCTTTGGCTATTTTGATGGCTATCTTTTTTTCATCGTTATCAAACATACCATCAGAAGAAGCAATGGCAATAATCATGCGAACCAACAAGCGCGAGGCTTCAATGTTAGACTTCATCTTGCCTATTGCCTGATAAGCTTTGGCTTCACCGATATCTTTATCGAACTCCAGTTGGCTAACAAATTCCTGAAAGGCTTTGATAACGTCGCTGGTAGTAAAAATCGATAGCGCGTCATTGCTTTCGATAAACTTGATCATTTTTTGTTTTTCTTCTGAACTAATGCTGCCATCGGCCATGGCAATAAGCGCTGAACCTGCCATTGCCGCATTTAGAAAATCCTTGTTTTTAAATTTCAAGACCTCTGTTTTTAATTCGTTCGCTTTGCTTTTTAATTGACTAAGAAAATTATCAAAACTCATTAACGCTCTCCTGGTTATTTATGTAAGGTACTTTTAATTTTACTGATCGTTATTTTAACATTTTTAAGGCATTAAAATGACAACTCTGCATATTCTTTCAATGATAGAGCCTCGTTAACACCGTAACACTGTTGCCGATTAATCATATTACTTGCCCATTGCTGATGGGTTGCCACCTCACACATTGCATTATGCATTCTAAAAACCGCAGGAGAATCCTGATCGCTCAGACTAACCGCCATCTCATAATCTTCCAGATCAACAGCATAAGCAGCTTCAATAGTTGGTACTTGAGTGGGATGAATCGCCGTTTTTCCGGTTAAACCATACGCCAAGTCCAGCTTTATTTCTTTTTGTAAGGTAACTGAATCATCCAGATATTCAAACACCGGTGCCGATAGTGAAAAACCATAAGGCCTGAAAATAGTCACCAGCTGTGAGATAACGTTACCAATCGGCGTTTCATAAAGCGTCGAAAAACGTGGTCTTCGAATACCCAAAAGATTCATCAAGTCGTTACCGCCAATTCTCAGCATTAACACATGCGGCGCAATATCGTCCTGTAACAAGCCCTGACGCAATTGAATCATCGCATTGACATCAAAAACCTCTTTAGTCTCAAGAGTCGGCATCACCTTAAAAGACGTGCCCCGTAATTGATCAAAATAGGCATCAAATACGCTTTCAGTAAATTTTGGCAGCACAAAACCATCCACTTTTTCAATATCGGGGAGCTCCAGTAATCGAGCTAATATTTCCGGATTTCTGGCACGAATAAACCGAAATTTCTGGGTCGAATCCCTAAAACCTTGCATGCATAAACCGATATGACGTACGCAACTATCCACATCAGATTTTGATATTGCATCCTCCGTACAAAAAATCATTGAGCGCAACATCGGATACTTCTCGCCATTGGCAATTTCCATGATGTCGCGGCGATTGCCTGGCATATAAAGTGGCGCACCTAACAACCAGGGTGAAAACAACTTTAACTGATGGTTCATAAGACAACCTTTTTGATTAGCGCTGCTGCACGGTAAGGTAACTCTTTAAAAACGACTATTGGAATTAACTTGGACTCTGCCAACCAGCGCAAATGCAGGGTCGCTTCACAATCCAAATCCTGCAACAGTAATAACTGTGCTTCACGACGTAATAAAACACGCGTCGCCTCACCGATGCCGGGCTTAATGTAATTGTGCTGGGTAATGCCGTATTGCTCGGCAATCCAGCCTAAAAACTGTTGGGAAACTCTTTGTAATTGTTGACAATGGCCTGAATGGTCGGCAAATTTGCCAGCAAAGGTAGACCTTATCACAGCCACTCGTTCAAGTATCGTATTGATAAAATAACGAGATAAATCCTGTTCGGCAAACTGCTCATAATAAAGACAACCATGAAAGTCAGTATGGCTCGTAGCCTGTTTGTCATGCACTGACCGGCTAACCAGCCCCGATATGGTAGCGTTTAGAATGCAGGAAGGAATCAAATAATCTTCCGAAGAAGCGGCAACAGCAGCCCAACCTGACAAATCAGTCAAGACATATAACTCCGGCGGGATATGAATGCCATCACTTACGGCAAAATCCTGCAAGCTGTTTGCCAACTGCCGTGCAATCACGCCTTTTCCTGTCCAGCCATCAACAAAAACCAATGATTCCGGCGCGTGCTTTTGCAAAATATGGCGCAGGGCATTTTGATCGATCCCTATATCTCTAAGAATGGAAATGGAATAATGTTCTGCCTGAATATTAAAATGACGTTTTAAAACATGCTTGAGTAACACACCCACCGGCGTTCCTGCCCGTGCCAAGGAGACCAAAGTAATGCCTCTGGGACGCGTTGCTATAATACCTTGTGCCAACAATAACAAATGCTCTGCCATGCAATCTTGATTTAAGGTCATGGCTCGGTAAAACAACGGTAAATAATCAGCCGGCGGCAAGGACTCATGCGTCAGCATTTCAGAATAATGTTTTTGACCGGATTGAATCAGCGCTTCTTTGAGATGTACCGGCGTATCGGTCACCGCCATCGGTTTTAACAAAAACTGCACATCGTCAACGGTGTAACTGCCGGTAAAAGGCCGTGTGTTTTTCATTCAGAAAAAGCCAGCGTTTTAAACAATTGCGTGTTTTTTGGAATTAACGCGTAATCACACAAGCCCATAAATGGCGCATCGGTATTACTGTCACCGGCTCCAAAGGTCAGTAATTGCGGGTGCTGTTGTTTGTAATTGTCGATCAAATAACTCACAGCACTTTCTTTGTTGATAATCTTGGGTAATACCGCCAGATTATTGCCGTTTAAATGCCAATATAAACTGCCATCAAGAATATGCGGATGCCTTTTAATAATGTTGTCCAATACTGTTGTTAATGGGGTTTCAGTACCATCCACATGTTTGATGACACCATACCAGGTGACAGAAAAATCATTAACCAAGTGGGTTTTAAAACCGCTGAAACACTGGCAATATCGTTCAATTTCTGCCCAGATATCCAGTAATTTCTCATGATAGGCCGGTAAAGCTTGCATCATGCCATCCATCCACACACGATCAACAGTGCGTTGTTTATCCAGAATAACGGCACCGTGATTCAAGACCACTTCTTCCTGAAAAGGCAACATAACGCGGTCAAAAGCATCAACATCACGTCCGGTAACCGGCACGATTTTGAAACCCTTTTCCAACCAATGCCACAACCATTGCTGCTTGTGCGTGGCATAAGAATTAGGCGAGCCATCGGGCAAACAAGCGCGTACCTGTAATAGCGGATCGTCTGCACCCAAAGTACATTTTCTCAGGGTTTGAAACAGCGTGTCATCAAGGTCTAAAAAAATGTAACTTTGCATGGTTTAAGTTTGGCTGTTTAAGTTCAAATCGGGCACTAATGGCTTGCCATGCGTGCAATCGGTCCATTAATGATTTATCAAGTGGCGTTTCATGACACAAAATAATCTCCCGATAATCATCCGGGTTTACATTGTAAATAAAATTAGCAATGCCATCTTCGTAGTTATCTTCAAACTGGCATACCAAAGCAATATCGTTACCCTGATGAATCGGTGATCGAGTTGTACTTTGTACTTTTACGGCAAAACCTTTGCTTTCCAACTCCCGCCCCAGTAAATAAGCCGGAGCGTTGCATTCACCGGTGCCTAATACCAAAATAGGTCTAATGTCTCTGGACTCGGAGTTAAAGCCGCTATGACATAACTGTTCCAAAACATCGGTATCCAAACTAATCGGTGCCGTCAAGCCCAAGCGCCCGGGCCAAGCCAACAAATGTTTTTTACAACGACCATTACCCGACACATTAACAGTAATGTTATCGATGACGGCATTTTGACTATCTTCAAAATGCAATAACCCCTGCCTGAAACAAACCCATTCCACCGCAACACCTGCTTGTGATTCCAGCGCGGCACGGTCATCAGGGTGAGCAAAATTAACCAGACTTACGATAAATACTTTACGTAAGGCTGGATTAATCACTTGATAGGCTTTAATAAGCCGTAAAAAGGTTTTGCCCGTGCTGATTTCATCGTCGATCAATACCAATGTTTCTGCATTTAAAAACTGCTTTCGATATTCCGGATACTCAGGATAATACAGAAAAAAGTCAGTAGCATGACTATGGGCTTCTTCAAACTCCAGTCGGTCTGTTTTATCCAGATGATAACGGGTCGTTTGCATAAACAAAGCCTGTTGCACGCCCGCATGGCAAGCCGCTTCAAAAACGCCATAACCCAAGCCGGTTGCTGTTTCCGCCATGCCTATCCACAGTGAAGACTCGCCTACTCCTTTTTTTAACACCAGCCTTGCCAAAGCACGATAAGACCAGCTCATGGTTTTTGGTGAAACCGGATAATGTTTCCCCAAGACCTTACTAACCAGCAAAAACTTCCGCTTACTGCTTACCCGTGCAGCAAACCCCAGCAAACGCTGCAACGGAATGTGTCCGGGTTCTACCTCAAGCTGAAGTATTCCTGTGTCTAATTTTATAGTGACTGTTTTTTGCATCGTGTTTACTGGCTGGCGCTACTCGGAGGATTATTAGTTAAACAATATGGCGGTTTGGGCAAGAAAATGCACCAAGGTAATTTTAACATCCAGCAATGAAAATGCACTGGCTCTAAGCATACCGACGACGCCCACCAGTATCCAAAATACATTCAGCAAGATATAAGCACTCTCTTTTTTTAAAATAGAGCACCAGGAAAGAATAATCGCGTCTGCCGTATTAAAAGCCCAGATGAAAAAAAACGGACTTTCCGAACCCATCCAACTGACCATTGAAAAACTGAAAATCCGCATCAATACACCAACCATTTCGATGGGTTTGATGAATTTAATAACGAATAAATTTATTTTATTGAAGGGCATAATTTGCAACAGGTTAATGCTGAGAGCATTAATGACTATAAAAACGGCTTACACTTCTTGCAGGATCATTGGCGTATTAACCTCAATCACCTTAAGCCCATATTGAATAACCGGTTGCGGAAAAGCTTTACTTTTAATGCCTCGCAAGGCAATATGCGCGAGGTTGGCACCGGATAAACACGCCATGCCAAAGCCACCCGAAGGACGTGGATTGATTTCCAGTAAACGCGGCCCGTTTACGCCTTCTTTAAACTGGATATTGAATAAACCGTTAAGTCGGTAATGCGTCGTTAAACGACTTACCATATCCTGTATTTCGGTATTGTTGTCGATAAGTTGCCCGCCGCCGGCCAGCTGCGATTTTTTTCGTTGAACAGCACACAATAATTCACCGTGTCGCCCTGCACAATCAACGCTCCATTCAGGCCCGGCCAAATGCTCCATAACCAGCAGTGTGTCAAATTGCGGCGTATTAACCATACCTTGCCGCAGCTCTTGTAACGGAATTTGGTATTCAACTCCTTTGAGTAATTGGGTAATGCTGTCGCGTTGGGTATCCAATACCCGAAAGCCCAAACCAAATACGGATACCGCCGGTTTAACGCACAAACTTTCATGTTTTGCCGATAAGGTTGTCACCGCACGATCAAATTCATCGCTGTTATTAACGGCAATAAAGTCCATGCTTTTAGCGACATCAGCGCTTAAGTCGGCGTAAAAATCGGCTTTATTATGTAATAAACTCAGTGTGTCAAAATCTGCAACAGACAATACTTGAACGCCAATCGCTTGAAACAGGACATGATGTTTACTGATTAATATGGCTTCTTTGCCGGGCCAAAACAAACTGATCTTATGCTGCTTACAAAAGCCCACACACCATTCAAGATAAGCTTGCCCGGTTAAATCGGAAGGTTCCAGATAACTTTCGTCAGCGGCCAGAAAAGCCGCTGCGGTGGTGTGCGCATGGGTACAAATCAAAGTGACTTCGCCCGCCGGAACTGACTGACGAAGATCTTTAAAAACGGCACTAATTGTTGAAAATGTTTTGTTAAACCATATTCTCATTATAAATGAACAATAATTTTAGGCAGCAAATCAGCAATGGTTCGACCGGTACCATTTTCACCAATGGCGTGCATTTTCCATTCACCGTTATGGCGATATAGTTTAGCCATAATTTGTGCGGTATGAGATCCTTGTGAACTTAAGGTATAACGGGCAACTTCATTTTTATCGTTGTTATCAACAATTCGGCAATAGGCATTTTCAACGGTATCAAACGTTTGGCCGGTATATGAACTTACCGTAAATACCAATGACTTAATGTTTGCCGGAATTTTATCCAAATCAACCAGAATTTGTTCATCATCACCGTCACCATCACCAGTACGATTATCGCCGGTATGAACAATACTGCCGTCACGACTTTTTAATTGACCAAAATAAACCGTATCAACGACAGCATTTTGTTCGTCGAATAATACGCAGGAGGCATCCAAATCAATAGCGCTACTGCTACCACCGCCAAACATGCCTTTCAAAAGCCCTACACTACTTTTTTTGGCATCCCAACCCACGCCCATGACAATTTTACTTAACGCACCGCCTGACTCTTTGGATAAAGAGATTTTTTGTCCTTTTTGTAAATTAATAGCCATAAATAGCATACCTCTAAATAAGCATTAGCATTAAAAAGCTCCCTCTCTTAAAAAAGAGGGAGCTGATGTTGGTGTAAGTAGCCCGGTGTTAAAACTTAAACACTAACGCCAAAAGATGCGGCCAAAGGCCCAAGACCGCCAGCAAAACCTTGTCCAACCGCTTTAAATTTCCAATCTGTTCCGACCCGATAAATTTCACCGAAGATCATGGCCGTTTCGATAGAAGCATCTTCGCTAAGATCATAACGGGCAATTTCCTGACCGCCATCTTCGTTAATTATACGAATAAACGCGTGATTTACCTGACCAAAATTCTGTTTACGCGCATCAGCGTCATGAATGGTTACCGCGAAAACAACTTTATCCAGGTCAGCAGGAATTTTTGACAATTCAACCTTGACGGTTTCATCGTCGCCGTCACCAGCGCCCGTTGTGTTATCGCCAGTATGCTGAACCGCACCATCGCCAACGACTTTATTATTATAAAAACAAAAATCGCTGTCTGATCGAACTTTGCCATCCAGCTTGACCAAAAATGCACTGGCATCCAAATCGAATGCCGCGCCATCAGTTGCACGTGCATCCCAACCTAAACCCACCACAATTTTATTTAATCCAGGTGCTTCTTTGCTTAAGTTTACGTTACCGCCTTTGCTAAGTGATATTGCCATGATTGTCTCCTGTTATTATTGAAACTGATGAGTTATTGTTTAAATATTGATACCGTACTGTTTCGCTAAAGCCGCCAAGCCACCGGCATATCCTTGTCCTACGGCTTTAAATTTCCATTCATTACTGTGTCGGTAGATTTCACCGAAAATCATCGCCGTCTCAATGGAGGCATCTTCGCTTAAATCGTAGCGGGTGACTTCGTTATTGGTATCTTTATTAACGATTCTGGCATAAGCGTGACTTACCTGGCCAAAATTTTGTTTACGCATCTCGGCATCGTGGATAGTGACACAAAACACAATGCGTTGAATATCAGACGGTACTTTATCAAGCAGAATAATAACCGATTCGTCATCACCGTCACCTTCGCCGGTACGATTATCGCCGGTATGCTCAACCGAACCACAAGTTGACTTGATCTGATTGTAAAAAATAAAATCACTGTCAGACCTGACCTTGCCATCTTCCTTGACCATAAAAGCGCTGGCATCCAGATCAAAATCTACGCCATCGGTAGGCCTTGCATCCCACCCCAAACCAACTATCACATTTTTTAATGTGGGATCAGTTTTGGACAAACTAATGTTGCCGCCTTTACTTAATGAAATTCCCATAAATCAATCTCCGTTACTATCGCTATGTTGGTATAAAAACAGCCTCCAATCCACGCGATTATTAAGGACAGAGGAAAAGATCCTGCTATGAAGATTACACCAATCAAGTCAATAATTTTCAGACAAGTTTGATCGGTGTAAGATACTATCATACCTGCTAATACCCTTATTGCCTAGTTAACGACCGATACCGGAAAGCGCTTTTTAGTCATGAACAAGAAATAATATTGATACTTTAAACAGCTAAAGTTGAACGATAAATAAACCTGTGATTTATTATTTCCACCGAAAAAAAACACTATTTTTACCGCTGTCCTTCCAGAACAATTGCCAAGCCGCGCAGCACTAAATCAGTATCAATAATCGGCTTAATCTTAAGCTGTGCCGCGATAATATCGGCATCACCACCCGTTATAATCAATTGCACAGGAGTGTGTTGTTGACTTAACACCTGCTCAATTAAACCGGTAGCCGCCATTAAGGTGCCACTATAAATGGCGGCTTGGGTAAAACAGGCAGGACCTGCGAGATAACTTGTTTGATTAAATTGCAGCGCGGCAGTACTGGTCGCCAGAGATTGCTTCATCAGCGTTAAGCCGGGGCTAATCAAGCCACCTTGATGGTTACCATCCCCATCAATTAAATCAACGGTAATAGCTGTGCCGCAATCAACGATGCAGGCAGGATTTTGATAATGGTGACGCACCGCGACCAAAGCCAACCAACGATCAACACCTAGATTTTCAGGTTGTTGATAGGCGTTAACAACACCGAAGGCTTTCGCCTCTGACTTTACAGACATAATCTCAATGGCTGGCCACAGCTCAACGGCCACAGCCAGAACCAACTTCAACAAAGGCGCCTTACCAACACAAGCAATGGCAAGGCGTTTTGGCGGTGATTGCCTTTTCCAGGCAGCAATAAGTTGTTGCCTGGTAAGCTGTTGATTAAGCATTGCCTGACTGGTAAACAGTCCATCTTCTTGCAACATTGCCCATTTAAGCCGGGTATTACCACTATCAATCAGTAAATTCATACTATTGGCGCGCTAAAACTGACTTCGCCAGACGCAAAGGCCTGAATAGTACCATCCGGCTTTTTAATCAGTAACAGACCGTTATCATCAATGCCATCAACAATACCTTCAATTTGTTGCTGACCAATAAACAGGGTTGCCAAGTTACCTTTCAGACAATCATAGCGGCGCCATTCATCCAGATAAGCCTTAATACCGACTGTTTCAAAGCCGTTAACAATAACCAGAATATGCTTTAATAGGGTCCCCGCCAGCCGGTTTCTGGGCAACAGGTTTTCACCGCTGATATTGGTCAGATCCGTCCAGGCCTGAGTAATGCTTTGAGCTTGTATTTCAGGTAAAAACAAATTTAATCCAATCCCAATCACAGCCGCACAAGGACCATCGGCTTCACCGGATACTTCGATCAAAATACCGCCCAATTTTTTACCCTGACTGTAAATATCATTAGGCCACTTTAACCCCACCTCATTAATTTCATGCTCCTTTAATGCCCTGATAACAGCAACGCCAATAGCCAGACTTAAGCCTGCCGTGCCGATAATGCCACCTTGTTGAAAGCGCCAAAGCAGCGACATATAAATATTGCTGCCGTAGGGTGAAACCCATTGTCGCCCTCGCCTGCCTTTACCCGCCGTTTGATGCTCGGCAAAACAGACAAAACCGGACGCGGCATTATTACGGGAGTGCTCTACCAGATAACTGTTAGTCGAATTAAGGCTGTCATGGATTTCCAACGTTGAAACAAGCGCCTTACACTCTTCGCCAAGGCTGGCGTTAATTTTGGATGGTGTCAACAGATCCAGCGCTTTATTCAAGCGATAACCTTTACCGCTGACTGCCGAATGTTGCAACCCTAAGTCAGACAAACCTTTTACCTGTTTACAGATAGCCGATCGACTAACACCTATTATTTCGGCTAATTCAGTGCCGGAATGAAATTCACCATCAGCCAATAACGTTAATATTTTTTTTTGTTTATCAGAAATAAGCACAATTTTGTCATTGAAAGGAAACGGTTAATTAAGCACGTAGGGCTTGCCATACCTGCCTTGGAGGCTAATGCGCACATGGCACGCCCTACAGAAAATAATGTAGTAGGATATCTATAACCGCTTCTTTGCCAGCAGCCTAAATCTACCTGCAATTCAATAAATTATACGTTAACCGAAGATATTATTGTCGATAATTAAAGAACTAACATTACCCTATTATTAGTAAGAATTTTAAATAACAAGTTGCTCCTTGCTCCCGATTATAGAACTGTATATTATTAACTTTTAACACCCTGACCCACTTATGCACGCACACACCGCAGCGGATTTTAACTAAAAAACCCACCTTGAGTTTTCCGCAATATAAGTGTAACCGTGGCGAATATCAAACACACGAGGAACGCCCTTAAGGAAAATAAAATGTCCATACAAACAAATTATATCCGTTGGTTTAATGAATTAACGATAGAAGATGTGCCCCTGGTTGGCGGAAAAAATGCCTCTTTAGGTGAAATGTATCGTGAATTAACACCACAAGGTGTCCAAATACCTAACGGCTTTGCGGTGACCGCTGAGGCCTACCGTCATTTGTTGGAACAAGCCGGTGCCTGGCAACCCTTACATCAGGCGCTGGATGACTTAAATCCGGAAGATGTAGTCGATCTTGCCAGTCGTGCGCGTAAAGCACGCGATATAATCTATGCAGCCCCTTTTCCGACTGACCTTGAAAACCAAATCCTCAAAGCCTATGCACAGCTGCATCAGCAATACGGCGATGATATGAGCGTTGCAGTACGAAGCTCAGCTACTGCCGAAGATTTGCCCACTGCCAGCTTTGCCGGACAACAAGATACCTTTCTTAATATACGTGGTGAATTTTCCTTACTGGATGCCTGTAAACGCTGTTTTGCCAGTTTATTTACCGATCGGGCTATACATTACCGCGTTGATCAGGGTTTTGACCATTTCAAACTGGCCCTGTCAATCGGTATCATGAAAATGGTACGCTCTGATCTAAAGTCCAGTGGCGTCATGTTTTCTCTGGATACCGAATCCGGTTTTAGTGATGTCATTTTTATTACCGGCGCTTATGGCTTGGGTGAAAATGTCGTACAAGGCTCGGTAGATCCTGACGAATTTTATGTACACAAACCGACCTTTGAGCAAGGCCATCGTGCCGTATTAAAACGTACCTTGGGCGCAAAAAAGATAAAAATGGTTTATAGCAATGGCCGTACGCGAGAACCGACTCAAAACCTTGTTACCTCCGCCGAAGAACGTAATCATTTTTGTCTTAACGACCAAGATGTTTTAACGCTGGCCGACTATGCCATCAAAATAGAAAACCATTACAGCGCCAAGGCAGGCCAGACCAAACCAATGGATATTGAATGGGCAAAAGATGGCATTGACGGCATCCTGTATATTGTTCAGGCACGACCTGAGACCGTCGTATCACAATTGAGCGGCATGGTATTGGAGCAATATGTACTTAACAGTAAAGCCACGCCAGTGGTTACCGGGCATTCGGTCGGCAGTAAAATTGCCACCGGTAACGCCCGTATTATTGACAATGTCAGACAGCTGGCTGACTTTAAAGCGGGCGATGTACT
Organism: Methylobacter sp. S3L5C; assembly: GCF_022788635.1. Classification (NCBI taxonomy): domain Bacteria; kingdom Pseudomonadati; phylum Pseudomonadota; class Gammaproteobacteria; order Methylococcales; family Methylococcaceae; genus Methylobacter; species Methylobacter sp. S3L5C. The sequence goes on from NZ_CP076024.1 coordinate 4,767,441, forward strand.
GGTTGCCGATATTACGACACCGGATTGGGAACCAGTAATGAAAATTGCCTCAGCCATAGTCACCAACCGTGGCGGGCGCACCTGCCATGCCGCCATTATCTCACGGGAATTGGGTGTGCCTGCGGTAGTCGGTTGTGATAACGCTACGACAACACTTAAAAATAATGCCCCCATAACGGTATCCTGTGCTGAAGGCGACAATGGCAAAGTCTATGAAGGCATCCTTGATTTTGAAATTAAAACCACCAACCTGACCGGCCTGAAACGACCAAAAACCAAAATCATGTTAAATATCGGCAACCCGGAACTGGCTTTTAAAACCAGTTTCCTGCCCAATGACGGCGTGGGTTTGGCGCGTATGGAATTTATTATCACCGAAACCATCAAAGCGCATCCAATGGCGTTGATCCATCCGGAACGTGTGCAAGATAACCAAGAACGGGAACAACTGGCCGAATTGACCCGTAACTACGCAACTCCTGAAGATTTCTTTATTCAACGCCTGTCGGAAGGTGTAGGTACAATTGCCGCCGCTTTTTATCCCAAACCCGTAGTCGTGCGAATGTCCGATTTTAAAACCAACGAATATGCCACCTTATTGGGTGGTCGCTGGTTTGAGTTTGATGAACCCAATCCGATGATCGGTTTTCGTGGCGCATCCCGTTATACCCATCCCGCTTATGCCGAAGGCTTTGCACTGGAATGTGCCGCCATGAAACGGGTACGCGACGTCATGGGCCTGACTAATGTTATCCTGATGATTCCTTTTTGCCGTCGTGTCCAGGAAGCCAAAAAGGTACTTGATTACATGGCGCAACTGGGGTTAACGCGGGGTGAAAACGGCTTGGAAATTTATGTGATGTGCGAGATTCCCAATAACGTCATCCTGATTGATGCCTTCTCCGAGCATTTTGACGGCTTTTCTATCGGCTCCAATGACCTTACCCAACTGACCTTAGGCGTAGACCGTGATTCCGCGATAGTCGCCGAAGACTTTGACGAACGTGATGCCGGCGTTAAAGCAATGATCCGGTTGGCCGTAGAAGGCTCAAAGCGCAACGGCAAACATTGCGGCCTGTGCGGTCAAGCACCGTCGGATTATCCTGAAATGGCCGATTATCTAGTGGAAATCGGCATAGACTCGATGAGCCTGAACCCTGATACCGTGCTGCAAACGACACAGCAGGTATTGGAAACTGAAAAGCGGCTGGGTCGGGTTTAAACAAGCAAAAGCCAAGGTCCACGAAAGACACGAAAAGCACGAAAAAAGACACTAAATTATTGCTTTTTCGGGGCTGGCAATCAATAAGCAGGAGGCGATAACATCCCTTCAAGGAATTAGGGGTTATTATCGGTAAAATAATCCTGCTTTAAATGGCTGATTCCCAAGTTGGAGTTCGGCTCTGGCTCCCAAGCTGGAGCTTGGGAGCCAGAGAAATTAAGCGATATTCTTACGACGCTTTAAGCCCATTAACCCGACCATCGCGCTACCGAAGAGCCAAAACGCACCGGGTACCGGAACGGCGGCAACATCGCCCGGGCGAACAGCCCATGCGTAGAACTGGCCGAACTTATAGGGGGCGCCCTGGTAGCCACTGCTGGTATTTAAGCCCCACGCGGCGCTTGGATCGGGCGCGTACTCACTACCCGACCAGTAGACATAGCTCTGGACGTTAGTAAATAGATCATAGTTAGCATTATGAGTTGTTTCAATATCTGTCCAAGCTGCACCACCTAATTGATTGTAAAACAAATCACCCATTTGGCTACTGGTAACATTGATTCCATCAGCTTTTACTGGTGTAGAGGGTAAGCTCCAGCCCGTAACACCACCCAACGTCAAGTTGTTAACCCAGGCTTGTGCGCCAAACCAGGTCATTGTGCCAGTGCTGGTATTAAAGTCTGCGCTGGTCAGGTTATAGATACCCGTATACCCATCATAATAATTGGCCGTATCATGAATAACCCCGCCGTTAGCCGCGATAATGTCACTGACCATATTAGGATTACTCGCCGCCTGAGTTTGAAACAAGTTGGCATCGGCTGCCCAAGTGATGTTATTAACATCGTCATAAACCATACCGCCGGTACGGGCCCACAGCGCTGCTTGGGCAGTGCCGGTTACTATCGTGCTAGCCAGCAATGCAAATGCCAGCGCTATTTTTTTATATTGCATGTTGTTACCTACGAAAAATTATCATTAAATTTAACGCAACCCGGCTGGCCTTTATCATAGGCTCCGTAGTTTTCCGTCCTTATCTTGCAATAAGTTTGGCTTGTTCATCCATGAATCATGGGCACTTGGATAAGTGGGACACGAGCGTGCAGTTTTATTAAGCGGATAACTTTGCTTGAACATAAATACCTAAAGTATTTATGTAATCTTTAAACTACTAAAAGACTATAACAGATAAAAATACCAAGTACAGCTTTGAATTGTATCGAAATGCATCGAAATGTATCAAGTAACCTAAATATACTAAATTCATAGACTGTGCTGAATAAACTGGTTGCCAAGTTCCAACTTAGCAACCAGTTTATTCAGTATTGATTTCGTGTATTTAATATATTTTTTGTCTTTCATGTCTTTCGTACTTTTCATGAGCTATGGCCATCATTTCATGAAACAGTGGCAAAATTGAACGAAAGGTGAATTATTCGATACGGTTCACACTTTTGTAACAAATAAAAAGTAAATTAGGATTCAACTTGACAGACCTAGCGTGTTGTTGAGGGTGAAAGCAATTATTAGCGGCTCAATTATGCCTGGCTTATTTAATTGCAGATTAACCATTTATATTAACAACATCAAGGATTCCAAAGCTTATGAAACATACACGTATTACCCTCGCTATTGCCGTTGCCGTAGCGCTAGCCTCCACAACCGCCAATGCAACCGGTGGTTTTAGCTACTCTCATGAATGGACTTTCAGCCATACTGCCGCTAATGGCTCAAATTCAATGGGCTCTGAAATTCTCTCCTACGACGCCCTAAACAATCGTCTATGGGTGGCAGGTACGGATGCAAACCAATTAAACCTTGGTCAAGGCGGTATTGATATCCTTGATTTGTCCGGTAATCTGGTCAATTCCTTTTCTACTAGCTCGCTAGGCGGCATCAATAGCGTCGCTGTAAAGAACGGCCAAGCAGCGATAGCCATCACAGCCCCCAACAAGACCAATGCCGGTTTAGTGAGTTTTTATAATGCTAATACTTATGCACATCAGGCGGATGTGACGGTCGGCGCTAATCCTGATGCTGTCACTTACACACCAGATGGTAGTCGTTTGTTAGTGGCCAATGAAGCCGAACCAAGCAGTTATTTGGTTGGCCCTGGTGGCGATCCAGTCGGCTCAGTGAGCATTATCAACACAACCACTTTTACTTCACAGACCGCTGGTTTTGAGAGCTTTAATGGCTCGGCTGCAGCACTTAAGGCTGCAGGTGTCAGACTTACCGGCCCCAATGCTTCTGTTGCCCAAGATCTTGAACCCGAATACATCGCAGTAAGCGCAGATGGCACCAAAGCTTACGCAACCCTGCAAGAAGCTAATTCAGTGGCAGAGATCGATATCGCTACGGCAACCATTACCAACATTAAAGCCATGGGCTTGAAAGACCACAGCCTGGCGGGCAACGGCCTGGATGTTTCAGATCGTGACGGATCAGGCAAAAGCCCCCTGAACGGCAATATCCAAAATTGGAACGTGATGGGAATGTATATGCCAGATGGCATAGCGAGTTTTACCAACAGCGGCAGTCAATACTATGTAACGGCCAACGAAGGCGATTCTCGTGGCGATTGGGCAGGTGGTAATGATGAAATCCGCGTCGGCGATGCAACCATTGATTCCGCTCTAAACGCTACTCTGACCGCTGCGCATGGTGCTGACTGGCAAACCAATAACGACAAACTAAATCGTTTGACTGTCTCTACCAGCGGCGACACCGATGGCGATGGCGACCTTGATCAGTTACAAGCATTTGGTGGACGATCTTTCTCGATTTTAGATGCTAACGGTACAATGGTGTTTGATTCCGGCGATAAGATAGAGCAAACCATAATGGCTAATTACTCGTCAATTTGGGATGACAGCCGCAGCGATAATAAAGGACCAGAGCCAGAAAGCGCAATAGTGGGTAAAGTCAATGGCCGCGATATATTGTTTCTGGGTCTGGAGCGATCCAATGCCATCATGGCTTGGGACATTAGCAACTTGGCAAGCATCCTCTACCTCGATACAATTTTCACTGCAGGTGATGTTGGTCCGGAAGGAATAAGCTTTTTCTCTAACGCCGCAGGCAGCTATCTTGCTGTAAGCAACGAGGTTAGCGAAACTACTTCTCTGTATCAAGTCGCAGCAGTTCCTGTTCCTGCAGCAGTTTGGTTATTCGGCTCGGCAATGGCAGGCTTTGGTGTCTTGACTCGTCGACGCAAAGCCTAAAAGCCGGTATTTTATCAGCATAAAGCGTTGGGCTACATGCATTACCGGTTCCCAAGCCGAAACTTGGGGTCAACGCGGTAAGGTGTAATAGGTAGGGCATCAATAGCATATTGCGCCCTACTTTTAATCCGTCTTATGGCTTTAATTAATGAGTAGGATGTGTAGAGCAACGCGAAACCCATCGAATAAGCGATTGAATATGATGGGTTTCGGCTATTGCCTCTACCCATCCTACGCGCTTTAATAGCTTTTGAAACGTTTGGGACGGGGTTATAAAACTCCGTCCCGCGTTATAATTTGCGATTCAGATCAATAAATATCGCAACGGTATTTTAAAAAACCTTTATTCACTCTCCCCGTCAAGCTACTGGCACTGCCAGAACCTCTACCGGCACTCCTAATACCTTTTTTGTGTCAGTAAAACCCCCCAATGGCGCTGCCAGCACCTCTACCGGCACTTTCAGTACCTTTACTCGCTTTTCCAATACCTTGCTTGGCAGTGCCTCTAAAGGTATTGACATAGCAACCAAAGGTGCTGGCAGTGCCAGTAACTTGCTGAGCAGTGCCAATACTATTATTACTTAATGCAAACCCTTTACCCGCATAACCGGTAAAAGTGTCAAGCTATACAAGCGCCAAACGACAAGCCAGAAAAGCACTATGCGGCGTCTAAATACAATAAAAGTTGTGCAGATTATTACCGTTAATAAAGCCGGGATATGAGTTTTTATTGGCACTTGCCGGTAATAACCCGTGCAAGCACCTTCAGACCGCTATAATAACTATCAGGCATCTGCCCCATACCCATTTGTATTAATCCATCAGAGGGCTTTTATTAACATGACATACTTTTATATAGCACTAGTCTTTGTTGCCAGCTTCTTGTCTGGATGCGCTGATACCGCTGGCTCTCATCAATTGATAGGCTCACCTATGAGTAGTAGTCAGGCAGACCGATTTTCTGATTTGGTTATTACCGTTAAAGCGGATAAGCACGTTACTTTAAATCAAACTGATACCGATAGAATGACGAAACTGATTGTGGCAGATATAAAAACCACTAGCCCAAAACGTTTTAAAACCATCAATACCGGAGTTCCCGGTTCTACAACGCTCAACGCTTCTGTAGCCATAAAAAACTATGATGAAGGCAGTGCTTTTGCGCGATTTATGATGATAGGCTTGGGACAAATGCACATTGATGCCGAGGTAACGCTTGCTGACTCTTTATCCAATGAAAAAATGGCCCGCTATGAAGTCAACAAGACTTTCGCCTGGCATGGTTTTTATGGTGCACTGACGGATATAAAAGATACCGAGGTTGGCTTTTGTAAAGCGGTTGCAGATTCCATTATTGGTAAAGACTAGCAAGGAGGCTGTCCAAGTAACTTCGCTATAGACTTTCAGAAATTAAACTGTCAATTCATGCTCTGTAAGCTCACACAGATAACATCACTTGAAGGGATGGTATCTGTCAACATGGAAATTACTTATCTGAAAATCTATAGTCTTTATTGTGCTGCCATTTTGGCAGCAAAGCCTAAGCTGATTTTTTGTGAAGACTTAATCAAAGATGGAATCAGTGGATATCTGTACCCAATTTAAGCCGGTCTTTTTTTTGCTCTCAATTAGATTCAATTCTTCCGTACCAAGCAAGGCAATCATGCTTAATTCTGACTCTGCTGAGCGCAATTGCTTTATTTCATTGAGCTGTGCGGCCAAATCGAACAAATCCGTTTGATCGACATTTTTTTTAAAATACCTGCGCATGGTCATTGTTTTAAGGGCAAAAAATTAAAGTGAGATATTTCACAAGTCGTCAACCGTCAAGATCTTGTAAACTTCATAGGCAGGTTCTTCATAAGGATGCACGTTAAGTAACGTCTGGACAACTTCCTTGATTACGACAGCAGTGCAAATCATCTCCACCTTATATTCAATAACCTTTTCCAACCGGTTAACTTGCCCAAGTGTTGGCCGGCTATTTGCCAAAGGTCGAAACTGACCTTCTCCGCGCACTTGCCAGCAGCATTGATCATAAGCCTTGTAATGCCCTACGCCTTTTGCAAACAAGGCGCTTTTTACTGCTTCAAGCTGCGCTTCGGGAACGTAAAAACTTAATTTATACATGGCGATAATCGCTTTATGCCGTCTTGCGCTGCAGTGCTGCCCGCACACAACGTAAAATACTGTAACTGTATTGGCCATCAAAATGCTCATAAACCGGTTTTAAGGCATTTTGTTGTTCACCGGGCAGACTTAAAATAGCCTCCTCAATAGTTTTTATTTCCGGCTCAGGCAATTCCACGACATCAACCAACGCCAGTAGTCCTTGCTCCAACGCTTGCGAAAGATGCGTATAGATAGTATCGGCTTTCAATGTTCTTTTTTGGGCAATCTTGTTAACGCTATAACCTAATTTAAACAAATCTACCGATTCTGTCGCCGTATCGTGTCCGCTGTGGTCATCGCTATAATCTTTGATAACCGCTAAAAACTGATCGGCATAAAGGCTTAATTTTCGCTCACCCACTCCCGACAACAAGCGCATTTGTTGGTGATTGGCCGGTTTTTTCTCCATCATAGCCATCAATGTTGCATCATTAAATATAATATAGGGCGGCACATCCTGGGCATCGGCAATCTCTCTGCGCTTGGCACGTAAAGCCTCCCATAACTCACTATTGATTTCGCCCTTGCTGACTGATTTGCCGGCACCTTTTTTGCCAAGCTTGCTTTTTTCGGGCCGTATATCTTTACGTAACATTAACTGTTGTTCGCCGCGTAAAATCGGGCGACAGACATCCGTCAGTTGCAACACGCCAAAATGATCAAAGTTAACGGAAACCAGACCGCGCGCAACCAACTGCCTGAATACGGAAGACCATTGCTGCTCATCCAAGTCTTTGCCCAAGCCAAACGTAGCTTGTTTATCATGGCCGGAACTGACAATCCGCTCGGTAATTTTGCCAAGTAACACATCAATTAAATAGCCCACACCATAACGTTGTCCGGTACGATAAATACACGATAAGGCCTGTTGTGCAGCCAGCGTACCATCCCACGTATCGACCGCTTCCAAACAGGTATCGCAATTATTGCAAGGCAGCTCCAAGTGATCACCAAAGTATTTTAATAACGCCTGCCGCCGACAATGGACTTGCTCACATAACGCCAGCATGGCATCAAGTTTGTGCATTTCCAGGCGTTTATGGGCTTCATCGGCATTGGAATCAGCCAACATGCGCCGCAACGTGATAACGTCTTGTAAGCCATAAGCCATCCACGCATTGGCGGGTAAACCGTCACGCCCTGCCCTGCCGGTTTCCTGGTAATAGGCTTCCACACTTTTAGGCAAATCCAGATGGGCAACAAAGCGTACATTAGGCTTATCAATACCCATACCAAAAGCGATGGTGGCAACAATCACCAGACTGTCTTCCATTAAAAACCGGTGTTGGTGCTGATAGCGTAAATCGTTGGTCATACCGGCATGATAGGCCAAGGCATTAATACCTTTCGATCTTAGCCATTCGGCGGTTTCATCGACTTTTTTACGCGACAGGCAATAGACAATACCAGCGTCTCCGGCATGTTCGGCCTTAATAAAATCAATTAATTGTTGCCGGGCATTTTGTTTCTGCACAATCCGGTAACGAATGTTGGGACGGTCAAAACCACTAAGAAAAAGCGGCGCTTTTTCCAACTGTAAGCGCAAAATAATTTCTTGCCGGGTTTTTTCGTCTGCGGTTGCGGTCAGGGCAATACGGGGAATTTGGGGAAATTGCTCATGCAGCAGGGATAACTGCAAATAATCTACCCGAAAATCATGTCCCCATTGCGATACGCAATGGGCTTCATCAATGGCAAACAGGGCGATCTGGATACGCTGAAACAGCGCAATAGTGCGGCCGGAGGTGAGTCTTTCCGGGGCAATGTACAATAAATCCAGCTCGTTATTCAATAACTGCCGCTCAATAGTTCGGACTTCTTCCTGAGATAACGTGGAATTTAAAAAAGCGGCTTTTACCCCCAGCTGAAGTAAGGCACTGACCTGATCCTGCATTAAAGCAATTAACGGCGAAATAACAATACCAACCCCGGGTCTTATTAAGGCCGGAATCTGGTAACACAATGATTTTCCGCCACCAGTGGGCATTAATACCAGCGCATCCCCTCCTGCCAAAATTTGCTCTATGACGTCTTGTTGCTGGCCTCTAAAACCATCATAGCCAAAAACAGCTTTGAGTATTTCGATGGACTTGTTCTTCACTGCCTCTCCCGCACGACGATAATACTTCTTCAATCAGGTAAACCATTTATAATGCATCAATTATACAGGACTGCAGGGAACACACGCCCACTCTATGACCTATTTTACTAATAAGCTTTCGACGCGCCTGGAACAACTTCTGGCAAATGACCATCAACATCTGCTCTGCGGAGGCCTTAAAGGGATTGAAAAAGAAAGTCTGCGTATAGGCAAAGATGGTTTAATTGCCCAAACACCGCACCCGATCATCTTAGGTTCGGCACTGACACATCCGACTATCACCACGGATTATTCTGAAGCGCTGATTGAATTAATTACCCCACCGTTTGCCGATATAAAAGACAGTTTGGGTTATTTGCGTAACGTCCACCAGTTTGTTTATGATCATTTGGATAATGAACTATTACTGGGTGCCAGTATGCCCTGCGGCATTGATGGAGATGAAAGTATTCCCATTGCCGACTATGGATCATCCAATATCGGTCATATGAAACATGTTTATCGACACGGTTTATGGCATCGTTACGGCAGAACCATGCAGGCCATTGCCGGTATTCATTTTAATTATTCGGTACCCGAAGCATTGTGGCCGGCTTTACACCAACAAGAAGCTAGTCCGTTGACTCTGGAGCAATTTACCTCCGAAGCCTATTTTGGTTTGGTCAGAAACTTTCAGCGCATCGGTTGGATAATTTTATATTTATTTGGCGCATCACCGGCAATTTGTAAAAACTTCTTCAAAAGCCGTCCGGAGTTAATGGCCCAATTTGAAGAGTTTGACCAGGGCACCCTCTATCATCCCTACGCAACGTCATTGCGCATGAGTGATATAGGCTATAAAAGCAAAAATCAGGCTGATCTAAAAATTGATTACAATTCTTTATCCGGCTATGTCAGTAGTTTGAGTAAGGCGATTAATACTCCTTACCCTGACTATGAAAAAATCGGCACGGTTGTTAATGGCGAATACCGTCAACTTAACAGTAATATCCTGCAAATTGAAAACGAGTTTTACAGCACTATTCGACCTAAACAAATCATCAAATCCGGCGAAAAACCCACACTGGCACTTAAAAAACGTGGCGTTCGCTATATAGAAATGCGTTCACTGGATTTGGATTTATTTAATCCCATTGGCATAGATGAAGCCAAGGCACGGTTTATAGAAGCGCTGTTACTCACCTGCTTATTAAAAGACAGCCCGCGTATTACCGACGAAGATCACCAGATCAATAATGCCAATCAGTTGGCAGTTGCCAATTTGGGTAGAAAACCCGGTCTGCAACTGAACAAAGACAATCAACAGATCCTATTAACAGACTGGGCAACAGAAATACTTGAAGCCATACAGCCCGTATGTGCCGTTCTGGATAAAGACAATACCGACAAACCTTATAGTACCGCCCTTGCCCAACAACAGTTATTAATCGAAAATCCGGATTTAACGGCATCAGCAAGGATATTAAAAGGCATGACTGAAACGCAACTGCCTTTTAGTCGTTTTGCTTTAAATAAATCTGCCGAACATGCCAGGCAATTTAGCTTGTCCAAGCTGGATAAAATCCATACCCAAGAATTTACCGAAATGGCTAAAATCTCACTGGCAGAGCAAAAAGATCTCGAAAGCCAAAAGCAAATCCCTTTCGATGATTTCCTGACACAGTATTTTTCACAACAATAAAAACTAACAGGCAGGTTGGCCTTTAGCCATGGCGTAACCCAACCTGCTTTTTTCCGCTGCATAGCCATTCAAGGTACTTTACCGGTATTTGATCAAACAGAAAAAGGACTCCGCCCCCTCATGACAGCCTTTAATATTCAGCAATTACAAACCGACTTAACCAATAAAAACCCACGCACCATTCTTAAAAAAGCCCTTGAGTTATTTGATAGTATCGCTATTTCTTTCAGTGGCGCAGAAGATGTCGTATTAATCGACATGGCACTTAATATCAGAAAAGATATCCGGATTTTCTCTTTGGACACCGGGCGACTGCATCCCGAAACCTACCGTTTTATAGAAAAAGTCAGAAAACATTATCAGATAGAGATTGAATTATTAACGCCTGACCGGGATGTTCTGGACAGCTTTGTAACCAACAAAGGCCTGTTCAGCTTCTATGAGGATGGCCATCAGGAATGTTGTGGTATTCGTAAAGTTGAACCCTTAAAACGTAAGCTGGCAACTGTGGATGCCTGGATTACCGGTCAACGTAAAGACCAAAGTATGGATACCCGACAGGACATTCCTGAAGTGCAAATAGACAGCGCATTTTCTACCCCAGGGCACCCACTGATAAAATTTAATCCGTTACTCAACTGGAATTCGGCGCAAGTTTGGGATCACATTGAAGCCTATCAGGTACCCTATAATGAATTGCATGAAAAAGGCTTTATCAGCATAGGTTGTGAGCCATGCACTCGCGCTGTCCTGCCCAATCAACATGAACGAGTTGGCCGCTGGTGGTGGGAATCCGGAACTAAAAAAGAATGTGGCTTACATGCCGGGAACTTAAAACAAAAGTAGATATAGAATTTTTTGCGCACCTTGACAAGCTTGCAAAATGAGCGCCATAGACTACACTTTAATTTAATTTAGCTGCACTGTGGTTTCATGGTACAGAGAGCCGATAATCAAGCTTGGTCATCGGCGCATTTATATCCCTAAATAGTTGACTACCATCCAACTGCGGGTAAGCTAATAATTCGTCCCGAATACACTGAGAAACAACAAAACTTGTTAACTATTACAGGCTAAAAGTAACTCAATAATCGAGGCCAGTACTTTAAATAACGATCAGATGGTTATTGGAAACCATAATAATTAGAGCAAGAGACTATAGTGAGTTAGCACTTTAATCGAGAAAATTCAAGTAACCTTTAATTCACGAATAGCTTGTATAACAAGTGCTAATTCCTCAAATTAATATCGATATGGCAGTGCCATAATGTCGCCTTGAGACCGTTCAAAGCGAAGATTTTTGGTTTGAAAATACGCTGTTATCGCTCTCATTAACCATCCTGATTTAAAACGGGGAGAGCCTCAATGCAACATAAAATTCACATGCAAGATCAAGTGTTAAATAAAATTGAAGATATTATGAATCATTACAAAAAAAAGTCTCGCACGGGGTTCATACGACTATTAAAGCAACTTATCAAAAAATAATCAGCGCTTTAATAGCAATATCAATTTACGTGTGCCACGACCTTTCTGGCTGCTTGGTAAACGTTATCTCAGGGAAAATTAATATAGGTAGCATTAATTCAATGGCTTTGGCATCCTGACCACCATGTTTTCGCGCCTGGCGTTTGTTGACTTGGAAACCACCGGTGCCAATGCCACTGTGGATCGGATTACTGAAATCGGTGTCGTTTTGGTGGATGAAAATGGCATACACGAGTGGAGTCGTTTAATTCAACCACAAGCACGCATCCCGGTCTTTATTGAAAAATTAACCGGCATTACCAACGCCATGGTAGCCGATGCGCCACTGTTTGAAATCGTCGCAGAAGAACTGCTTACACTGTTACATGGCTATCTGTTTATTGCCCATAATGCCCGTTTTGATTACGGCTTTCTGAAGAACGAATTTAAACGTTCAGGACTGACGTTTCAACCCGCAGTATTGTGCTCTGTCAAATTATCCAGAGCGCTGTTTCCAGAATACCAACATCACAACCTTGACAGCCTGATTGAGCGCTTCGGTCTGACCGTCAAAGCCAGACATAGAGCACTGGGCGACGCCCAACTCATTCATCAATTTTGGCAGCAAATCCACTTAAGCCAAGATGTAAATCTGATCACCGATACCGTACAAAAACTGATTGCACGTTCCAGTTTACCGTCGAATATTGATCGTAGCCTGATCGACGAACTGCCCGAGTCACCGGGCGTGTATCTGTTTTATGGCGAAAATGACTTACCGTTATATATTGGTAAAAGTATAAACATTAAGCAAAGGGTATTATCACACTTTTCAGCCGATCACAGCCATGGCAAGGAAATGAGTTTATCCCAACAGTTACGCCGCTTCGACTGGATAGAAACCGCCGGTGAATTAGGAGCTTTATTGTTGGAGGCGAAACTAATCAAGGCCATGCAACCCATACATAATCGTCGTTTACGACGCAACAACGGGTTGTGTGCTTGGCAACTCCAACAACAGACCGAGCATCTGCGTCCGGTATTGGTTTGGGCCAATGACCTTGATTTCGGTGTGCAGGATAATCTTCATGGTCTTTATCACAACCAACGCGATGCGCAAAAAGCACTCCGCAGTATCGCCGATCAAAACCAGTTATGTTTAAGTGTACTCGGCCTTGAAAAAATCACCAAGGGACGTCCTTGTTTTGCAAGGCAGTTAGCAAAATGTAAAGGTGCCTGCATCGGCGAGGAAGCGCCACTTAACCATGCCGCTCGTCTGGTCATGGCAATGAACAAACTTAAACTGGCCTCCTGGCCTTATCCAGGAATCGTAGGTATTAAAGAAGGTGGCGATGTACATCTGATTGACCATTGGTGTTATCTCGGCACCGCGAAAAATGCCGCCGAAGTGGATGATTTATTATTATCCAGTCAACCGGTTTTTGATCGCGATACTTATATGATACTCAGTAAAGCCTTGAAAAAACCCAGGCAATTAGTTCATGTTGACAGGCAACCGGCTTACCGGTAAAAAATGCGTCAAACATTCCTCTGTTTTTTCATCACAACTTATGCTTTCTGCATAAAAATCGAAGCCTTTAACTACAAAAATCTAAAATTAACCAAGGTTTAGTCATAAGCAGAATGGCTAAAACGGCAGAAGTTGAAGCCCTATTAGAAAATACCTGAGTATAATGGTCCAATTTTTAGAAATAAAGGCGTTATGAGTAAGCAAAGAAAAGCAATAGCATTGATTTCCGGTGGTCTGGACTCAATGCTGGCGGCAAAAACAGTAATGGAACAAGGCATTCATGTTGAAGGCATTAATTTTTTTACCGGTTTTTGTGTAGAAGGCCATACTCATGCGATTCGTGAAAGTGACAAAGCAAAACCCAAGCGCAACAACGCCTTATGGGTTGCCGAACAACTAGGCATAAAACTGCATATTATCGATGTTGTCGAAGAATATAAAAAAGTGCTGATTAATCCCAAGCACGGTTATGGCGCACACATGAATCCTTGTCTGGATTGTAAGATTTTCATGGTTAATAAAGCCAAACAATGGATCGTTGAAAACGATTTTGACTTTATTATTACCGGTGAAGTGATTGGCCAAAGACCCATGTCACAAACCAAATCAAAAATGCCCATCGTATCCAAACAGTCAGGTGCTGATGATTTATTACTGCGGCCTATGTGCGCCAAGAATCTACCGGCAACCCGGCCGGAAATTGAAGGCTGGGTAGACAGGGAAAAACTGCATGATATTACCGGGCGTTCCCGCAAGCCACAAATAGCGATGGCTGAGCAATTTGGCATAGATGATTATTCGCAACCAGCGGGTGGCTGCTGTTTTCTGACGGATAAATACTATTCGGCAAGATTGGTCGATTTATGGAAATCACAGGGTAGCAAAGACTACGAACTGGATGATGTGATGTTACTAAAAGTCGGTCGACATATCAGACCACAAAAAAACTTTAAACTGATTATAGCCAGGGAAGAAGGTGAAGGACGCTTTTTGGAAGGCTATAGAAAAGAATTTATCAGTATGAATTGCATCAGCCATACCGGTCCATTGGCGCTGATTGACGGCGAACCCTCTGCTGAAGATTTGTATTTGGCAGCCAGCGTTGTGGGTCGTTACGGTCAGGGGCGACATGCCGAACAGGTCGATATCAAAGTCATGGAAAAAGACGGTTCAGAAAGAACCATTCAAATTAAGCCCTTAAAAAGCGAAGACATCCCCAAAGAGTGGTATGTTTGAGGTTAAAGATACAAGGCGAAAGGCAAAAGGGATTGCCCTTTGCCTTGCACCTTGAGCCTTGCCCCTTTCACCTTAAACCTACCCTTATATGATTAAAGAAACCCTAAATGCACGGCGCCTGCTTTGTCCATTGCCGGTTATACGTACCCAAGATAAAGTCAAACAACTTAAAGCGGGTGACCAACTGGAAGTTATCTGTACCGATCCTGGCGTTATGCAGGATATTCCGACCTGGTGCCGTATTAATGGTCATAAAGTACTGGAGACAAAATCCTGCAACCATGAATATAGCATTACCCTGGAAGTCGGTGTGTAATGGCTGATATTCTTGATCCGGCAAGAATCGCAAAACTCAAAGCCAGAGCCAGCTATATCGGCGCGGCAGTTAATGTTTTTCAAACGCTGATCAAAATCAGTTTTGGCATTCTGGGGCAATCAGCAGCCTTAATCGCCGATGGCATCCATTCTTTGTCCGATTTACTGAGCGACCTTTTAGTCATTATTGCCGTCAGATTGGGAAGCCGCGAAGCGGATCATGAGCATCCTTATGGCCATCGCCGTTTTGAAACGATTGCAACCGTCATTCTAGGCGTCAGTTTAATAGCCATTGGCGGTGCCATTAGCTGGTCGGTAATGAATCGAATGGCGCACCCTGAACATCTGCCAGTGCCCAATGTTTTAGGGATGGGCGTTGCAGCGGCATCCATTTTGGTTAATGAATGGCTGTACCATTACACCAAACGTATTGCCAAAAAAACCCGTTCCAAGTTATTAATGGCCAATGCCTGGCATCAGCGCAGCGATGCTATTTCATCGATTGTCGTCCTGTTCGGTATAGGCGCTGTTATCTTGGGATATCCGCTGGCCGATGCAATTGCCGCCATCGTGGTGGCATTAATGGTTGCCAAAATTGGCTTGAGTCTGGTTCTTGAGAGCATCAAAGAATTGGTTGATACCTCGTTGCCACCCAAACTTATCTCCGAAATTCGCAAAACCATTATAAGTATTGATGGTGTTGAAGGTATTCATTTATTAAGAACCCGGCAAATGGGCGAAGACGCGTTGATTGATGCTCATATCGTTGTTGATCCGCGCATCACCGTTTCCGAAGGTCATAGCATCGGCGATACCGTCAGGGATGAATTAATCAGCCGTTTTGATGATGTTATGGATGTTTTGGTGCATGTAGATCCTGAAGATGATGAAGGTTTGTTTGAATCCGGCAAACCGCTAACCCGTGCAGATGTTCAGGTGTTATTGGACAAATATCTGGTAGAGTTTAAAACAGCGATAGAAGATTTTAGAATCCATTATTTAAACGGACAAATTGAAGTCGAAGTTATTTTACCGTTTACCCTTAGCCAACAACCGCTGTTATTAGCCTTGCTAAAAAAGCAATGCAAGCGCATGAAGATAAAGGTAAACAAAATTAAAAACGTTACCCTATTTTTTAAACACAACGAGGATTGATAAATGGCAGTAGGACAGTGCGATTTCCCAAACATGCTTAACGTCGCTGGAATAGCCTTGGGCACAGCTTGCGCAGGTATCAAGCAAACCATCAAAGATGATATTTTGGTTATTCAAATGGCCGAACAATCAACCTGTGCGGCCGTGTTTACCCAGAATGTCTTTTGTGCGGCACCTGTCCATGTTGCAAAAGCCAATCTCGCCCATGGACCGCGCTGGTTGCTGATTAATTCGGGTAATGCCAACGCAGGAACCGGTGAACAAGGCATGCAGGATGCTTTGCTCTCTTGCGCTGAACTGGCAAAAGTTGTGGGCGGTAATGCCAATCAGGTACTACCTTTTTCTACCGGCGTGATTGGACAACCGTTACCGGTAGCCAAACTTACAGCAGCTTTACCGGCAGCGCTAAAAAATCTGTCACTGGCTAACTGGGATAAGGCCGCTCGTGCGATTATGACCACCGACACTTTCCCTAAAGGTATTTCTAAAACCATTACACTTTCAGGACAGCCGGTAACAGTTAACGGCATTTCCAAAGGTGCCGGTATGATTCAGCCCAACATGGCGACCATGTTGGGCTTTATGGCAACCGACGCCAAAATCAGTCAGGCGCTATTACAGAATTGTTTGGCCTTGGCCGTTGAACAATCTTTTAACCGCATTACCGTTGATGGTGATACCTCGACTAATGATTCCTGTGTATTGATGGCGAGCGGCTGCTCAGCCGCTCCGGAAATTACGTCAAACAGTGAAAATTATGTGATTTTTGCCGATGCTGTTATGAGTGTTTGTAAACATCTGGCAGAAGCTATTGTTCGGGATGGCGAAGGGGCAACCAAGTTAATACGTATCGTTGTTAAAGAAGCTTTGCACGATGAAGAAGCCGTGCGCGTCGGTAAAACTATTGCTCACTCGCCGTTGGTAAAAACGGCTTTTTTTGCCAGCGATCCTAATTGGGGACGAATTCTTGCCGCTGTGGGCCGTTCCGGTGTCGAAAATATGGTACTGGAAAATGTGCAACTTTTTTTAGATGACGTTTGTATCGTTAAAAATGGCGGCCGCGATGATAACTACACCGAAGAAGCAGGCCAGCAAGTCATGAATCAGGAAGAAATCACCGTCACCGTTAAATTGGGTCGTGGTGTAGCCATTCAAGAAGTTTTAACCTGTGACCTTTCTTATGATTATGTAAAAATTAATGCCGAATACCGGACTTAAAATCGTCACAGTGCGAAATATTCCATTGATTGCTCTGAATTCTTCAAACGTTGCGGTCGGGGTTGCAAACCTCGACTGGCACCATTAACAATATCATGTAGAGGCAATCCTGTGCGATTGCACTACCCTCTTTTAATGACTTTCCACCGACTCTATCGACCCTGATATGAAAGTACTTCAAGTTGCCGTAGGTGTTGTAAAAAACGCTCAAGGACAGGTTTTAATTTCCCTTCGTGATAAATCGTTACATCAAGGTGGCTTATGGGAATTCCCCGGTGGCAAGATAGAACAGGGGGAATCTGCAAAACAGGCATTAATCCGTGAACTTAAAGAAGAACTGGCCATTACCGTAATAACGGCAACACCGTTAATTACCATTAAACATCAATACCCGGATTTAACTGTACAACTAAATGTATTTTTAGTCGATCATTTTTCAGGTAATGCGACAAGCTGTGAAGGCCAAGCTTTTAAATGGGTTAACCCCAACGATTTGGAAAACCATGCCTTCCCCGCCGCCAATCAAGCCATCATTACTGCCGCCAAATTGCCAGCGTATTATGCAATATTGGACGATTTGGATGAATCTTTGTTATTGATAAACCTGCAAAAAATATTGACCCGAGGCATTAAGTTAATCCAACTAAGGCTAAAAACCGTATCACCCCAAACCCTACACACGTTTCTTGAACAGGCGTATCCTTTATGCCGACAACAAGGCGTCTTGTTGTTAATTAATTCTGCCGTTAACAATGCAGCCAATTTTGCCGTTGATGGCATTCATCTAACCAGTCAGAATTTAATATCTGCAACCAAACGACCCACCTTCCCTATCGATACTTCAAAACAGGCACGCTGGGTTGCAGCATCCTGTCATAGTCTTCAGGATCTACAGCACGCGCAAACCATAGGCGTAGACTTTGTCGTTTTGGCTCCCGTGTTAGCGACAAAAACACACCCGGAAACCGTACCGCTGGGCTGGGAACAATTCGAAACACTGGTTTCTCAAGTCAATATACCCGTTTATGCATTGGGAGGACTTTCTGAATCAGATTTAGATAAGGCACGGCAGACTGGAGCCCAGGGAGTTTCTGCAATCAGGGCTTTTTTGGAAGGATAAAGATAAAAAATTTTCACATAACCAGTAGTGGTAATTGTTAGGCAAAAAAAAGGGGGCCTTATAGGCCCCCCGAATGAGCGCACCTCAAACTTGTCCGGCAGGTTTATTTTTGTTGATGTTGATTTTTACTGGTTTGTTATCAACTTTATCCTGCTTTGTATACATTAACTTACTTGATTCATTGTCATCTTTTGGTGGTCGTGGGTCATTACCTGCCATCAAATCATCAATTTGATCTTTATCGATAGTTTCCCATTTCAATAGAGCATCAGCCATTTTATGAAGAATACTGATGTTATTCTGCAAAATAGCTTCTGCGCGTTGATAGTTACAGTCAATGACCGCACGTATTTCTTCATCAATATGCTCGGCAACTATGCCTGATACCTTGCTGCCTTGAGATCCTGGATAACCCATGAAAGCTTGACCATTTTCTTCGCCGTAAACAAGGGGACCCAATTTATCGGAAAAGCCCCAGCGAGTAACCATATTCCGGGCCAATTCAGTAGCTCGTTCAATATCATTTGATGCTCCGGTTGTGACGCGGTCACCACCATAAATCATTAATTCGGCAATTCTGCCACCAAATAAACTGGCTATTTGACTTTCCAACTTGCGTTTGCTTGCACTGTATTGATCTCTTTCAGGTAAAAACATGGTCACACCCAAAGCTCTGCCTCGTGGCATAATGCTCACTTTATAGACCGGGTCATGATCAGGTGATGATTGACCAACGATACAATGACCGGCTTCATGATACGCAGTTAATAACTTGTCATCTTCCGTCATTACCATAGTATGCCTTTCAGCACCCATCAGGATCTTGTCTTTGGCTTTTTCAAGATCACTCATGTTGACTTGTATTTTGTTGGATCTTGCTGCAAACAAAGCAGCTTCGTTGACTACGTTAGCTAAATCTGCACCTGAAAATCCGGGTGTGCCTCTGGCAATATCTTTTAATTTAACATCATCAGAAGCAGGTACTTTTTTGATATGTACATTCAGAATTTGCTCACGACCGCGAACATCAGGCAAACCTACATTAACCTGACGATCGAAACGACCCGGTCTTAGCAATGCTTTATCTAGAACGTCGGCACGGTTGGTTGCAGCGATAACTATAACGCCTTCATTTCCAGTAAAACCATCCATTTCAACCAGCAACTGATTAAGTGTTTGTTCACGCTCATCATTACCGCCACCCATGCCGGCACCGCCTCTTTGGCGACCGACCGCATCTATTTCATCAATAAAAATGATACAAGGGGCGTGTTCTTTGGCTTGGGCAAACATATCCCTGACTCTGGAGGCACCAACACCAACAAACATTTCTACGAAATCAGAACCTGAGACAGTAAAGAACTTAACACCCGCTTCACCGGCAATTGCTCTGGCAATCAGGGTTTTACCTGTCCCTGGAGGTCCTACCATTAAAATACCGCGTGGTATTTGTCCACCCAGTTTTTGAAATTTCTGTGGATCAGCCAAAAAATCAACCAGTTCAGAGACATCTTCTTTAGCTTCTTCGCAACCGGCTACATCAGCAAAGGTTGCAGTCAATTTATCTTCTTCGAGCAGTTTGGCTTTACTTTTACCAAATGAATTACCGCCCATACCCGCACCTTGGCTTTTACGCATATAGATTATCCACACTGCAATCAGCAGTAGCATGGGAAACCAGGAGATAAACATTTGCATAAACAGGGATTGTTGCGCTGGTGGTTTTGTTCTTATCTGAACACCGGCATTTAAAAGATCATCAACCAAATGAGGGTCATTAGGATTAAATGTTTCCAGGTTTTGACCATCCGAGGTACGCAGCTTAATAGATTGACCGGATATTTCTACGCGATCAATCAGTTTATTCTTAACCTTGCCGATAAATTCCGAGTAAGCAATGGATTCATCTATTGGCGGCGTCGTGTTTACGCGGTTATATATTAAAAATGCACCTGCCAATACAACGCTCCAAAGAAGCGTGTTTAGTATATATTTTTTCATGTTTTAATCTCCTGGCCCTCTAAGTAAGGTCGATGTAAAGCGTTGCGGTTACTTACAGCTGCATTTGAAACTTGATGGTTTCGGTCACCCTGTCATCAGTCTAAAATGATTACTTACTAATCCTACCATTTTAGTAGGATTAAATATTAACTATCTTTTATGCTTTTGTACATTATAAAAAACTTATTAATTGCTCGCCAAAACTACGTTTTATTTTATCAAGCGCCATTACCTGAATTTGTCTGACACGCTCTCTGGTTAGATTAAGCTCTGCGCCAATTTCCTGTAAAGTCATTTCATTATCGCTATTAACACCAAAATGACAACAAATGACTTTAGCTTCTCTTGGATTAAGCACTTTTATTGCTTTAGTAATTAAATCCTCAAGATCACTTTTCGCTATCGTCATAAAGGACGGCGTAAAAACCTGTTGCTCCAAAAAATCAATTGGTGCAAAAGAATTTTCTTCGTCATCTTCAAAGCCTTCAAGCGACATAGCTGTTTGTGAAATAGATAAAATAGAATTAATTTCATCATTCGATAATTTTGCACATTCAGCCAATTCTTTAATACTGGGTTCTTTGCCTTGTTTCGTAGTCAGTTGGTCCTTGGTACGAAAAACTTTATTAATGTTAGCCACTTGCCCGCAAGGCACACGCACAACTCTCTCGCAGCGAGACAAAGACCGGGATATAGACTGTCTGATCCAGTAACCGGCATAAGTTGAGAATTGAAAACCCAACCGGTAGTTAAACCTGTCAACCGCCTTTAGCAAACCAATCTGACCTTCCTGAACAAGATCATCAAAATTTAAAAAACAGCCTTTATATTGATTGGCAATAAATAAAACTAATCTGGAATTTGCTGTAGCGAGTTGTTGCCTCAATTTTAACCAATGGTGTTCAGAAATAACCACCTCGGAAAAATATTTATGCATGTCACTGCTGGACAAAAATAAAAACTGCCCATCATAAGCCAATAATATTTGTGACCATTTAGAAGATTTATTAGTGCTACGTCGACTTAAACCTTCCAGGCGCTTAAGAATTAAATCAGAATTTTTGTCGAGACTATGCGTAGGTTGATAACAAAGGCCTCTAAATTTATGGGCATAAACAATAGTGTCTACCAGTTTTGTCAAATCATTAAAAGAGAAAGGAAATGATTGCAAAGCTGTATAGAGATTTTTTTTGTCAGCGATATAAGTTGCATCTAATAAAGTTTTGCCAGACAGACAGTGAAAGTACTTTTTTATATTTATTAGCGTAGTTGTTAATTCTGACGCTGAAGCTGCTTCATCATCTGATTCAGTCGCATAAGATTTTTGTTCATATTCGTTGAGCAACCATAAAGCCGTTACCGGAAATTGACACAGCACGTTTATTAGTCTGGATTTTTCATCTATTAATTTACGCGCTATTTTCAAATTACTATTCTCGACAAAGTCTGTCGGGGCAGTAATATTACTTTCAGCTAGTTCATTTTCAATAGGAATGTTTTCAGCAACCACGCCTAATTCTTGCTTTGACAACTGTGTATTTAAATAAGCCATAACACCAAATCCTCGCAAACAGAGTGCCTTAAAAACTTAAAGTTAGGTAACCGCTATGCAGAAACCATCATTTACTAACTTAATCTTTTTATAACAAAATTCAAATTGGCATAATTCCATTGTTTACAACTGCGATGAAATTAGCTATTAACGATTTGTTTACTAATCATTTCACGATAATGTAACAATTAGAAAGAATGTTGTCAAAATATAGTTTAACAAAACCTGAACAAGCCACATAATATTTTACATTTAACAAGGTAAAAAACACTCATAACGACTGATTATCCTGCTTTATAACTTTCATAAAAATCCAATAAAACTATATATATCAGGCATTAAAGAAAAAAATTCCAATCAAAAAAATAAAGAATAAACCTTGTACAAGGAGATTGAGATCAATGAAAATAATCTTGTGAGAATGGCTTTAGCTGCGATTATCTTGACTAAAGCCATGGAAAAAGACGCTGAACAGGGACTGTTCAGTAAGTTGTTTTATTTTGCGGATGCCAATTCAAAAATAATTAATTCAGCGATATCTTCGCCAATATTCTCAACCGACATTAAATCTCCGGATTCCCAAAAAACGTCACCAACAGAGTAGGTGTTCGTTTTCCCTCCCTCAATAACTTTTAGTTTGCCCTTGACAACATAACGAGGCCCTGGTCCTTGATGCGTATGCCAAGGCGTTTTAAAAGCAACCGGAAATATGACTCTAATTATTTTCGTATTAATATTTTTATCCGGGAGTTCAACATCGTGTGCCAATAGCACTGTTTTATTTAACGCTGATTTTTCCTCAGATGAAACCGTTTTACTCGTCATAAAAAGTATCGCTGTAAACGCTATCAAAACAAATCCTGCTGATTTAATGGTTTTTATTTTTAACATCTGCTTGTTACCTTTTCTTATGTTATAAAGATTAAATACGGCTATAAATTCAGCCGAATCCAATGTTGTCTGCGTCAAAAATCCTTATCGCAAATTTATTTTTTTCTTTTCAGCATAACACCTTATAAGATATCGAGTATTATCTATCGCTCATCCGGCATGCAGATGCTTAATCTAAGTATTAGGTGATATCCAGGAATTAATGTATCCAAATGGCGCAGAATTTTTGTTTATTTACAACGACTGCTAAGACAGATATTTGCCCATGCAAACTCTGTATTCACCACATCCCTGTGGATTATGCAGAAGGTACGTAGCTATGGATAGCGAAAGGTAGAATCGCATCTGGAACAGCCATCAAAGACACCACAAGTAGGTGTTTTAGCGTGACATAGAAAATCCGCTTTGTTGCTTCATGATGATAATTATTATCCAGATAAGCGGCATTAGCTCAAAAAAACAATGTCACACCATCAAAAGGCAGCTATAAACCCTCAGAAAGTAAACTTCCAACTCACGTCGCTACAAGTTAATACAGATAAGATCCTCTGAAGGGATAGTATCTGTTAATATCAAAGATTATTTATCTGAAAATCTATAGTAATGTTACAAATATCCGGTCAGGTGAGCATTCCAGACAATGAAGTTGAAGTTTATGCCATTCGTGCGCAAGGTGCTGGCGGTCAGAATGTCAATAAAGTATCCTCTGCCGTTCATTTACGTTTTGATATTAATACCTCATCTTTACCTGAGTTTTATAAAGACAAACTGTTGGCTTTAAATGACCAGCGTATATCAAAAGATGGTGTGATTGTGATCAAGGCACAACAATACCGAACCCAGGAAAAAAACAAGGAAGATGCTTATAGCCGACTACAGGATTTAATAAAAAGTGTCACGATAGTGCATAAAAAACGTAAAGCAACAAAGCCGACTAAAGGATCAAAGCTAAAGCGTCTGGACAGTAAAACCCGGCAAGGCCAGCTTAAGGCATTGAGAGGAAAAAGTAATATTCAATAGTTCAGGCTTAATAAACAGCAGCGTCCGGGGTACTATTTAGGTTGCCGAAATGCGTAGATGGGTAAGTTTCGCCCAAGCCTCACCGCCACTAATATCGGGGATAATTCGTAACTCAAGTGCTTTTACCTGCTTGAGATCGACGGTAATATTCTCAATTTCTTGAGTCGTCAGTGGCTGACTAAAATTATATTGCTGGCGCAGGATTTCCCGAAAAAAATCATCATTATCCATGCGCCACAGTAAAACAAATTCTTGCGTGCGGGACATCTCTGTCTCATCAAATGACAAGACTATTTGTTTAATAACCTGGGGTTGATCAAAAATAAGCCGTATTATTTGTTCACCAGGAGAAGCGGCCTCCCAACCTGAACTTGGACCATCCACCAATGCCGATTCAATCGGGTGCTCGCGGCACTCCGAGCTTATTTCTACCTGTGCCAGATGTTTTAAATCCAAATAGACTACATCAGTATGGATTATATTTTCTACGGGTTGATCGATTTGTGTTTTACGCATTATTGAGCCTTTTGGATTATCGTTAACTTTTTTACTTATTGTTCCCAGGCTGGACTTAAGAACAATGCAAGCCCTAAAACTTGTGCTTAATCAATGTCTTTAATCAAAGCCATCATATCCTCAACAGACATCTTACCACTTACTTCACCGCCTTCGAGCAAGCTATTGGCTAAATCCCGTTTATGTTTATGTAAATCGACAATTTTATCCTCAATGGTATCTTTTGCAACCAACCGATAAATGGTAACGGGACGCTTTTGTCCCATACGATGTGCGCGGTCAGAAGCCTGATCTTCGACGGCCGGATTCCACCACGGATCCATATGAATAACATAATCTGCAGCCGTTAAATTTAAACCGGTACCACCCGCTTTCAGGCTGATTAAAAATAAATCGCCATCCCCTGCCTGAAATAAATTAACGGCTTTTTTGCGTTGCGGGACAGGAGTTGAGCCATCCAGATAATGATAAGGAATACCTTTTTTATCCAATAACTCGCGAATAAGCGTCAAATGTCCGACAAACTGACTAAACACCAAGGCTTTATGACGATTATCCAACAACTCATCCACTAATTCTTCAAAAGCTTCTAGCTTGGAACTACCCAGCGTACTTTCTTCCATCACCAGACGTGGATGACAACAAGCACGTCGTAGCTTCATGATTTCTGCCAATATCTTCAGCTGTTTGTGTCCGGGCTGAGTGGTATCTTCCATCATGGTCTGCATGGCATTACGACGCAACGCTTCGTAGAATGTCCGCTCGCCAGGACTTAATTCAACATGTAAAGTCACTTCAGTACGTGAGGGTAATTCAGTGAGCACATCATTTTTAAGCCGGCGTAAAATAAATGGCCGTAACAACTTTCGCAGTCGTTGCTGAACCTCATGATCCCGTTCATTTTCGATAGCCTGCGCATAGCGTTCGTTAAATTTTTGCAAAGAACCCAGCAGGCCCGGATTAATAAAATTAAATAAATTCCATAATTCGCCCAGATGGTTTTCTATGGGAGTACCGGTGGTAATTAATTTAAAATCCGCCTGCAACGCCATCGCCGCTTTTGAGCGTTTTGTTGTCGCATTTTTAATTGCCTGCGCTTCATCAGCAACAATGGTGTGCCAATGTTTTTGCGTCAAGCGGTCTGCCTCGGTTTGTAACAATCCGTAACTGCAAACTATTAAATCAAAAGGACCTGCAGCATCCAACATATCCTGCCTGCCGCCCAACCCAAATTGATAAATGTTCAAGGTAGGTGCAAAACGCTGCGCTTCTTCCAGCCAGTTTATACAGACCGAGGTAGGTGCCAAAATCAAGGTAGGCCCTTTGGATGCACGGGCTAAAATCAACGCTAAAGCCTGTACGGTTTTACCCAGTCCCATGTCGTCGGCCAGACACGCACCGGCTCCCCAATGCGCCAAACGCATCATCCATTGAAAACCCTCACGTTGATAATCACGTAATTCACCTTGTAAGGTTGATGGCAATGCAGGGTTTAAATCTCCCATCTCATTAAGTCGCAGCAATTGATCTTTCCAGGGCTTGCTGGCGGTAACAGCCATACCATTGGTAATTTCATCCAGCGCCAGTGCTGCTAACGGATGAAAGCGCACTTTATCTTTTTGTACTTCACCTAAACCGGCCAAATCATCCAGGCGTTGGCGTAATTCTCGAGTTAAGACAATAATCTGTCCGTCTTCAAGCTTAAGAAAACGACCTGAGGAACTACTTAACAGACTCATTAAGCGTTGCATATCCAAAACCTGTTCAGCATCAACCTGGACGCTACCTTCGACACTAAACCAGTCTTTTTCTTTGCGTACCGAAAACTGTACTTGCGCTAATCCGGCTTCACGACTGAGCTGAATTTTTTTACCTTTGGGCCACTCAAGTACCGCAAAATCACCCAATGTCTGCAATTGTAATAATGCTTCCAGTGCCGACTCGGCATCATCCAATAGCCATTTAAGCTCTTTAACGGCATATAACTCCGGACACTCACTCAATATTTGCTTTAAATAACGGTTTTCCAGTTTAAAATCGCGGGTAGTCTGTAACTGTTTACCGTCAATTTCTGCCAATACCGTTGTCCCGCCGACACCCGGTTTATAAAGTGGCCCGCCATTGCTAAACGGTTGCGCAAACAGTTCTATTTGTATGCCCTGCCCGACCGGTTGTAAATGAATATGTAATCGACTATCGGCTTCCACACCAAGCGCATGACTGGAGGTTCCGCCAATATCGGATTGTACCGTCAACATTGAGGCGATTGAAGCGATGGAATCAATCACTTGTTGGCGTGCTGTAGCCGGTACCGTTAACCCATTTTTGCCTAAAATCTCGGCAACCTGACGATGCGAATCGTTAATAACATAAACAATCAAGCCATTACTCGCAGTTTTTTGGGTAATAACTTGATGTGTGGTGATTTGCGGTATTAACGAAATGTACAAATTTTCTTTTTGTTCCTTAACCAGCAATTGCGGCTCTGCCAGACTGATATCAACAGGGATGTTTAACGCTTCCTGATGAAGCCAATAAACATGGGGATGTCCTGACGCCTCAATAATAGCTTTACTCGGCAGCACATAATACTCCTTACTTGAATAGCCGTAATAAGCCGGTTCTTTTTCAAGCTCTATGTGGGCACAAATACGGCGGTCTTGCTCAGACAGGTAATCAAAGTCAGCCATATCATGGTATAGCCTTTTTAAAGAAACAGGCTTACCTTTAGTCCATCGACCACTTTTACCAAAAACTTGTTCTTTTGGCGCCATTGTCACGATATTATTATCCAAATTTAATAACCAACTAAGGCGTGATTGTTTTTGGACGGATGCACTTGGTTCGGCAGTCAATTGCGTTAAAGCATCCAATGCTCTTTGCCATGCTGACACTTGCGGTAATAAATCAATAATGTCAGTAAACGGCGATTGTAAATACTGCTCTGCTATCAGCCGGCAAGACTTATTTTTATAATCCAGACGTTGTAATAACGATGAACTCACAGCAGCATACCAGACATAACCTAACTGCTGTGCCTGTTGACAAAATTCGGCTAATCCGGATAAAAACACTTTGTTTTGTGGATTACTCGTCATTATTTCAATTTCGCCTACCCAATATAGCAATAAAGCGTGAAACAAACGTTCGTAGGCAAAATTATTGGTCTTGAATAAATACTCACTGTGTTCGGCAGTAGATTTACCCTGATAAATATCTACCACTTCCAGCAAAATTAAATTCAGTAGATAAAACTCATTTTGCCAGCCCTGTTTAATTGACAAGAATGTCTGTTGTTTAAGCAACTGTAGATTGCCCGGATTACGGCTACGTAGCAATGCCAGATTAAAAATATAACCATGCATATCTACAAAACCAACATTACGTTTACCGGTTTCTTTTTTGAGCGCCTTAAGTGCTGCATTAAACAACTCAATAGCTTCATTATTGCGATTTTGCAAGAAGCGTAAAGTGGCCAGTAATTTAAGCCCATCGACTGACGAATCGCCCGCTAACCATGATTCAGCATCTTTAAAATCACCATGGAAGATACGTTCTTCAATGACCGTGTGGACGATAGCCGAATGTTCAGGCTTTGTTGTACCAAAAAAATGCTCAAGTAGTTGGGAATACTTCGATACATCATTGAGACGCGCCCGGCCGTCATGCAAAAAATAACGTAAGGCTAAAAATTTAATCTGATCAGACAACGAGGTAAACCATTCGGCATCATAATCATTAAAGAAAATTCGGTTAATATTATCGGCGAACTTTTGTGGATACTCGATATGCAAGCGTTCAATATTAGCGGCAAAAGCGGAATCATTGCCCTGATATAAAAAAATTCGTAATTGCTTTATGGCATGGTAGATACTGACACTGGCAGGATAATAATAGTTAGGCTCGGCAATAAGTAGTTGCGCTAACTTGGTAAACCAGGGCTCCTTTATTGCATGCCGCATCAACAGTTCAGCAATCTCTTCATTACAACGCCAACCATCCGAAGTAATAATAATTAATTTGGCTTTTTGTAATTTTTCCCGCAAGGGTTTATCAATTGTAGCTATTATTTTTGCTTCGAAAAGACCTGTTGTCCGTAATAAACGTTGCAGATTGGACTGACCTATCGGGGCATAAATAACAGCTAAAACCAATAAAATATTTTGCTCATTGATTGATAAAGCGCTAAAAAGAGTAACTAATTTACTTTTCATTAATATGTTGTTGTTGCATTGTAAAATTAGAACAGCCAAATAACTACAAATGCTATCTGGCTGCTGATAAAACCGTATTTGGCTAATTTATGTTCGCCATGGGTGTGCGGGTAAGTCAATAACTCCGATGGCTTCAACTCCAGCTTTGGCAACTTGATGGTCGTTTTCGACTGAGCTACCACTCACCCCAACGGCACCAATTAGCACGCCATTTTCATCGACTATAGGTACGCCACCCGGAAAAGTAATCAAGCCGTTATTGGAATGTTCTATGCCGAAAAGTGGTCCGCCAGGTTGAGATAATGCACCGATTTGCCCAGTGTTCATGGCAAAAAAACAAGCTGTCTTGGCTTTTTTAATGGCAATATCAACGCTTCCTACCCAGGCACCATCCATACGTACGAAAGCCTTTAAGTCAGCACCCGAATCGACTACAGCAATACACATTTTGGTGTCTGTTTTTTTTGCCTCGCCTAAGGCTGCAGCTAGTGCTTTTTCGGCTTGTTCAAATGTTACATGCATAATTTAGTTCTCTCTAATTTATTGAATTAATAATCCAAGTTATTTATCAAATCGACATAATCTTAAGAAATGGATAAATCAATTATCCAGCCTGATTTAAATCCTTCACAGAATATTCGCGTAATCCTTCTCCAACTGCCGAAAATTCAGCGATGACATGAAGCGGCTAAAGCTCAACCAACATGACAAGCCCATTAAATCCCTAAATTGCGGAGGCAAGAAGCGGGGCGCCATAACAGTACCCTCATCCACCAGATCAACCAGTACTTTCATATCTTCAATCATGGTTTTACCACAAAACAATAAGGGAATACGATCCGGTTTACCTTTACTAACCGCCAGACGCATGAAATTATAAGTCAGTACGAAACCTTTGATGTAAGTCAGATCTTTGGTAAACGGCAAGCCATCGGAACTACTGCCTCTAAATACTCGACTACTCAGCGTATAACTTTCTTCCTCATCAAGACCTTTATCTATGAAAAAAGTAAATATATCCATAAAGTCTGCACCCTCTTCAACCAAAGTAATCGCCCGCACCCGATTAATCAGGCGCATAAGTCGACTGGGTGTAGAGCTAAAGGTTAGTATTTCCATTAATACTGCCAGGCCTTCCTGAGTGACTGTTGCGGAAGGTGGACCTTTGCCAAGAAAGGTACAATAAGGCTGGGCAAGACCATTTAATGTCGTCCCCAAATGCACCCAAATTTCATGAACCTCAAGAACCCGCAAATCACGCATGTTAAACAAGGCATCCGCGCGCAATTTGATATAGTCAGTGCCTGCTGCGGCATCAGCAACAATTCCATCGCTAAGCATTGCCCGTAGGCCATCACCAGGAAATACACTTTCAATTTTTTCGTTAAGAATAGCTACTGCATCTTTTGCATTAATGGTCTTGGGTTCTTCGGCTAAAAAATCAAGTTGCACAAGTTGAGACAGTGTCGCTTCCATCATACTACCTAGATTGGCAATGGTTGGATCTCCGACATGAAAAACATCTTGGGAGGAGCCATACAGTTCCTGCGATATATTCGAAAAAATTGGCGTCCCCCTGGCCTCAAGCATACGTACAACATCTTGATATTCACGGCAAATCCTGCGCATAATAACGCTAAGCGGGTTAAGTTGACCTAATTTTCGCACTAAATCACGCTCTATCTGATAAAACTCGTATTTTTTCTCGGTAGGGTCAAAGCCCAATGAGCGATTTTGATAATAATCAGTTGTTATTAGCGGTGGTTTTTGACAGTGTCCTTTAAAAAACTCCTGTTTGATACTGTCATCCCATTTAATGGCATCAAGGATACGGATCGGTTGCTGTGCCTTAACAAGGCGATCAGAAAGCGATTTAACCTCAATCAGATAAGTTGATGGTTTAACAATTTTCTTACTCATATCTATGTCATCCGATAGCTGTGCTAAATTAATATGGCAATAATTCCCATAGATCAGCTATACATACTGTAAAACCAGGTTCAGTATAGCAATAGATTAAGAAAGCCCAAGGAATTCCAGTGCGGGCCAACTTAAAAAAGTAGTGTGCATACAATCGACTCAACCAATAAGCTAGGCTACGGACTAGATTATGTAACGTGCCCTCTATTATCGCTAAGCTGTTTTTCAATACGGCGACTGATATAAATCCCTGTAACCAATACTATTACTGATAGTTTCATCTGTAATCTCGATTAATCGGTTAGCTATTTGAAATATACTATTACAACCAACTGTTTTATATTGTTATTTATTAATTCTTACATACTCTTCACTGTTTACAGTGATAATACCTGATTGACGATTAATTATTCATTTAAGATTAATTTAAGACTTCAATGTGCACAATAGCCAAAATAAGTAGCACCTGAGATAAATCCATGAACCAGCAACCATTAAAAAATACTGTAATTGACGAAGACAGTGCAATAACATCAAGGCGAAAGTTTTTGAAGCAGTTAGCTTGTGGATCTTTACTGGCATTGGGTGGATCAGAGGTTGCATCTGCAGCAGTTCGACATGTTATTCATCAAGGTCGACACAACTATGCTCCGCCTCGTAAAACTACCACCCAATCTTTTCATTCGCGAATTTTTACCCGGCATAACCAAACAGAATCACTGGATATTAGTTATCCCGCATACAAAACACTGTCTTTTGAACATGCGCACACCGGCGACAAATTAAAGTTAACTTATTTTGAACAGGGGCGCTATATTAAAGACGCACTGAAAGAAATTAATTACCTGATGCGTGACTACCATAACGATGATATTCACCCCATTGATACCGCATTGCTGGATCAGTTATTTGATCTGAAGCAAACACTTGGCGTTACCAAACCTTTTCATATCGTCTCCGGTTATCGCTCTCCGATTACCAACGCCCAGTTACGCAGCCATAGTAGTGGGGTTGCTGAACATAGTTTTCATATGCAGGGAAGAGCAATAGATATACAGGTTCAAGGAGTAGCAACAAAAACGATTAAAAATGCGGCCATAGCAATGGCAAAAGGTGGCGTCGGTTACTATCCTCGCAGTGGTTTTGTACATCTGGATACCGGCGAGATTAGAAGCTGGTAACGAAATACACATAATACTCTTAATGAATCAAACTAAAGCCCAAGCTACTGAATAATTAGATTGGGCTTCAAACAGCCGTTAATTTGTAATAGTCTCGGCAGGCTTGACACTTTCACTAACAAAAATCGACATATCAGACAAGTCTTCAGGCTTGCGCAATGCCTCAAGCAAAACAGCATCATGGTCGTAAATGTCTTTATAGAACAAAAGATTATTATTCTGATCAAAAAAAGATGTGATATAAAAAAACAACACCGGGATTGGCTTTTTTAAGATAACACGCTGTGTTTTGGGTGTGCTCAGCGCTTGATGTATAGACTCCTTGCTCCATTGATCTTTAAGCGCAAAAGCAGCCAGACCTTCCGGATTTGCAACGCGTACACAACCATGACTAAAATCTCTCCGTGATTTATTAAATAAGGTTTGAGATGGCGTATCATGTAAATAGACATCTTCCTTGTTAGGAAAAATAAACTTTACCCTGCCCAACGAATTCTTCTTGCCCGGACGCTGCCTGACTTTCAACGACCCTTGCTTCAGCTCCGCCATTGACGAGTCAGTAAAGGGGACGGCCTTGGTTTCATTACCAAAAGTAGTCACCAACTCCATATTCACTATATCCAAATAGTCAGGATTTTGCCTTAACTTGGGTAATATTTCTTTCTTTACGATACTGTAAGGCAAATTCCAGTAGGGCATAAAATCAATATAACTCATTGTTGCCATCAATACTGGAGTTTCATTTTTTAACGCCTTACCAACAACAACTTTCATGTTGGGTATCTCTAAATTAAATTGATCCTTGTCATCAAAGGCCCATAATTGAAAAGCCGGAATATTAACAACAAGGTAGGGCCCACTATTAAGTTCAGGTAACCATCTCAGTCTTTCCATGGCTAATTCGATTTGCTTGACTCTTTGACTCAACGGTATATTCATGGCGGCAACGGTTTCCTTACCGATAATCCCGGTTGCAGTCAAGGCATGCCGAAGCTGAAACTTTTTAACTCCAGCAACAACGTCACCGCTATAGCGCCTGGACTTCTGGTTACCACTATCGCTCACGATGGCCATATCGCCTATAGACCCTAAAAACTGCTCCAGTTCAGCAAGTTGCTGAAAATTCTCACCTGGATTTAATGCCTTCGCAATACGTAACTGAAACGCTGGCAGTTTGCTGGCCAATGGCCGATAAGTGGCTAATGCGGATTTTAACTTTTGATATTGTTGTAATTTTGGCTCTACCAATAACGGTAATTGCTTGATAGTCCCCAAGGCCAAACTTTCTTTAATCAGCACAGGTAAATCAATCAGCTGTTTTCCTCTCAAATCGAGTTTATAGTTTATGCCTTGTGGATTTACTCTGCCATAATGTAAATCATGAAGAAAACGCAGTAAAGCCAGGCTAATAGCCGTATCATATAGCGCTAATTGCCGGCCATTATCCGTCGCATTAACAGCCAATACTCCCGGCAATTTTTGCCGTAGCATTTCAGTATCATAGCTTGCTGAAATCAGGCCATTGACTGTAGCACCATCCAATAAACTGAGGACATCAAGAATGTTTTTTTCTGCATCAGCATTGCCGAGCCATAACAAATGGTAATCGGTAGCTTTATAAAGCGCTTCAAGATCTTTGGCGCGATTAATAAAATCCGACAGCAGTAGATAAGGATGCTGTTTTGTAGAAAAAATAATATTAAGTTCATCCGTTAAACTACTATTTTCGTTAGTAGCAGGCTTAATATCTAAATCTGCGGCAGAGCTAACGATAACGTCTTTTTGACTAGTCGCATCATCAGTCACCAGATTAGTCATTTGATTATTAATATCCGCCGCCAATAGTCCTTGAGTTGGCAAACTCAAGCAAAAAAACACAATAAAACGGCTTAGAATAGCTACAGTAATTTTTTTAAAACTTACCCCTTGCATATTACGCCCGAGCCAATTTTTTAAAGCACTTTTTCGCGAAAAAAATAATTTTTTCGAATCAAGCATACAATCCCTCTTTACTAATACAGTACATTCACTTATCTTTAAAATAATCATAAACAATTAGTTTTTAATGTTACTTACCGACTTATGTTACAATTTTAACACTAACAACGCGCTTAAATGGTATCAAAAACCGCAAAATAGAATAAATATTCCACTTTATATTACTTTATACAAGCAATACCTTTCCCAAAAAATTAAACTCCGGAACATAGAAATACGGCAGACATAACCTATTAATAGTAAATATTTATATTAAAAACCATGTCAGAAAAATGCCCAATCAAATAATGAATAACTACTTCCTGCTACCTTTCGTTATGAATCACTAGGTTACCAAAGAAAAACTGGCGAAAATATTTATCATTTTATGGCTCATGCTTGGTGAAACTCATACAGATAACTCTTGCACATACCTATTTACCGACACTGCTAGAATAATTTACCGATAAGAACGCCTATAAACTTGACTCTATCTTCGGATTGGTCTTATTTGCACTTTTGTTTGGTAAGAATTTGTAATGTTTGAAAAAATAGATATTCCGCATCCTTAAAAATAAACAGAAAAAATCAATTAACTAGAGATCGTGGCATTATTTACGATCTTCAAATTTTCTTACTTTGACTTTATAAATCATGGATAACCTACAGCACAACGACCAATAGATGTAGGCCGGAATAAGGCTTTTCAAGCGTAAGCGAGAACAAGCGTTTTCGACTAGCTGTACGAGTGCGTCGGAAACGCCACCACGCGCTCCGCCCTTCGACAAGCTCAGGACAGGCTTGGGTGGTCTTATTCCAGCCTACGCCTAATGCTTGTTATCACTAAATTCCCCGAAATCAAGAATTAAAAACTTAAAGATTGCGTTTATTTATAAAAATAATATTATTTAATTTTTAACAGGATACCAAGTGTATGCGGAATATCCGGAAAAATTACCGAAATAGCTTTTTTGCAGAATTTTTCTGGAGATATTGTCTCATTCCATTAGCTGCTATTTAGCAGTTGATTGACTTTGCATATTGTATTACCATCTAATTTAAATGGTTATAGATTTCACTTTAAGGATGCAAATATGGACACTCATCAATTATTAATGCGAACCTTCATAAAGAGCGTATTTTCTCAACAAATAGTTGTGTCAAAAATATTGCACGAACTCAATGGACATGATTCGTCTAAAGAAGAAAAAATTAGCTTATTAAAATTGTGTATTGAAACACTAGAAAAAAAACACCCTTGATATGGTATTTATAGCCACCCACCCCTAAAAATTCGGACAGTGTAACAATATCCTCTCTTTGATAAAAACGCAGATTTTCACGAGCTACAAAATTTGACTACATAGACTTTTAGAATTTGGATTTCCAATTCACGTCGAGGTTAGCTCATGCAGTTTATAACCCATGAAAAGATGCTATCTGTTGGCATCAAAATCATCTATCTGAAGGTAAAAAACAGACTTTATTTAGCATTTCTATAATCAAGTATTTTCATCATCCCAAACTTATTTCCACTCTATTTCACAAAAAATTATATTTTTCATGTCTTTCGTGGACAGTTTAGTAAATCTCCTTAACAAATACGCGGCAGGGGATCTTCTTCCAGCTCTTGTAAAATACGCTCTCCACCCAGCACCGTTTCAATCAGTGCATGAGGATATCCGGCTTCAATCCGGCCTATTATTGCGGCATCCAAATAACCTGAATTATGCAGATTGTGTATGGCTGTTTCAGCATAAGCCGGATCTATAACGGCCAATACACGTCCTTCGCAAGCCATATATAGAGGATCATAACCCAGCATATCGGCAACAGCTCTAACCTGCTCGTTAACAGGAATTTTACACTCATAAAAACGTACAGCATTATCGGTTGCCTGGGCAATTTCATGCGCTATTGTCGCAATACCTCCCCGAGTTGGATCGCGCATAAATCGCAGCCCAGGTGTATTAATTAAAGCTTGAGTGATAGGGAAAACACTAGCAGCATCCGATTGTAAACTGCCACTTAAACCAAACTGCTCACGCGCCAGCATTACCGCAGTACCATGTTCGCCAGTCGTACCACTCAACAAAATCGAATCTCCAGGTTTTATTTGGTCTATACCCAAATGCAAATCGCGGTTACGCACCCCAATCCCGGTTGTCGCAAAATAGATACCGCCACCCTGCCCTCGCCGTAACACTTTAGTATCACCGGCCACTATTTTTACCCCGCATTCCTGACAGGTTTTTGCCATACTTTGAACAATCCGGTCAAGCACAGCAATTTCCAGCCCTTCTTCGATAAAGGCATTCAGTGTCAAGTAAAGCGGTGTAGCTCCTGAAACCGCCAAATCATTGACAGTACCATGCACCGCCAGACTGCCAATATTGCCGCCGGGAAACTCAAGCGGCTCAACGGTAAAACCATCAGTGGTCATAACAACATCGCCGGCATTGAGGTCTAGCGGAATCAGCGCGGCGTCGGTGCGTGTATCCAGCAAATCATTTTTTAGATGACGGGCAAACAGCTGATCAATTAACTCCCGCATCAAGCGCCCGCCATTACCGTGAGCGAGACTGATATGGGTGTCAGACAAGGTATATTCGGGGTTCATTACTCAGCCTTTTAAATAATTACATCAGGCATTCTAACAGTGCCAATCAGCACAGGCTATTTTTCTTATGTCCTTATTTAAAAATCACTCATACTGATTGGCGAAGATATTAACCAACTAAAACCCTCTATTTAGTATTGTTTTGACCAAATATTTCTGCTAAGGTAGCTAACGTAAAAACTATGGTGGAAAGTATCTTTACACATTTAGTTATATAAAATATATCGTCTTTTTTACATTTCCCCATACCGCTCGTGATTGCGGATGACTTGACCGTCATTAAGAAAATTGAGGATTAAAGAATGTTATTGAACCAACGCCTGTCCGGTTTCTTGTGGAGCGTTAAATTCAAAAGCTGGTATCATTCTCGAAACAGAAAACAAGAATCTAAGTCGGCAAGCCCACCGATAACGATGCTCTTGTTGGTTATTCTATTGACTGCTGACTACCACGATGTATTTGCGGCAACTATCGGCAGCTGGGAGGTTGTGCCCAGCAGTCAGATTACTGTCAAATTGACTAACCCAATTCACAATCGCCACAGCAAGGACACCCTGGTAGTCATAAAGCTCCGTAACGTTAGCGATGAAGCGATGGCAGGACCGTTCCGGCTGATTATTACCGGATTACCTCAAAAAGCCAAAACCAAAATCAGTATCAGCAATGCCACAGGCAAAACGGCTGCCGGAGAACCTTATTATGATCTTACCGGCTATATTGGCACTAATTTCTCGCCCGCAGGAACTGGTGTCGTTACTGTCATCATCAAAGGTGGCAATCACAAAACCTTCAAATTTAAAACTCGCGTTGAACGGCAAGTTATCAAAACCCAAGCACTTGTTATTAAAATTACCAGTCCGGCAACATTACTTACCGTCGGTAGTACACCACAAACCATTAAAGGGTCGATTTCAGACCCTGCCGCCCGGATAACCCTAAATGGCGCGCCGGTCAGCAACAGCAATGGTTACTTTGAGGCTGCCGTTACCCTGAATGAAGGTCACAATACCATCGCTGCCCGCGCGACTGATGCACAGGGGCAAGATGTTACCGATATCATTTCCCTTTCGTTGGATATGACGCCACCTTATCTTACCGTTGAATCGCCACAAGACGGAGATACGGTGCGCAGTAATAAAATTGCCGTATCGGGTTTGATTAACGATATCGTCAGAGGTACTGTCGCTGAAGGCCAGGCCCTTGTCACCGTTAACGGTAAAGCCGCCAATATCTCCAATCGTAGTTATCTGGCGGAAGATATTACTCTCAATGAAGGCGATAACATCCTCAAAATTGACGGTGCTGACAATGTCGGCAATACCAGCAGTATAAGCATTAAAGTTAACTATCTATCACTGGCACCACAGCATATAGAGATACTCAGCGGGCAAAATCAAAGCGCAAAAATTAATACTATCTTGGCCGCACCTTTAAAAATCAAATTGCTGGATGAGAAGAATCAGCCTGTTACCGGTAAACCGGTAATTTTTCGCGTTACAGAGGGTGATGGTATGGTCGGTGTCGACACCCAAGATCAAGGCCAAGGCACACAGGTACAAACCGATGCACAAGGCATCGCGGCAACCCTTTTTAAACTGGGCACTCGTGCGGGAACCGGTAACCAACGCGTTAGAGCTACGTCAACAGGTTTCGACGGCGAAGTGCTGTTTTATGCCTCTGCGACCGTTGGTATAGGTAATAAAGTCACCGTCAACAGTGGCAACAACCAGCGCGGTGCTATTAGCCAACCGCTGCCACAGCCTTTTGTGGTGGCAATCGTTGATGAAGGTGCGAATGTTGTTCCCGGCGCTCAAGTCGAATTTAAAGTTACCCAAGGCACAGGGAGATTCCAAAACGATCAGGTATATATTACCAGCATTACCGATAGCGATGGCCGCGCTACTGCAGAACTGACCTTGGGTGCTGAAGAAGGCTTGGATATACATCGTGTTACTGCCACGCTGGTCGGTACCGAACTTTATGCCGGCTTTACCGCTTCAGCACTTAAAGCAGGCCCGACAGGACAAACCAGCATCACTGGCGTGATTCTTGATAATCAGGATAATCCCTTAGCTAACGTTACTGTACGTATTGATGGCACTACTCGCGAAGCGCAATCAAATGCACAAGGTCAATTTAAAATAACTGATGCACCAGTCGGTTCAGTCCGACTGATTGCAGATGGTAGCACTATAACTTCAGAAGGAGAATGGTCGACGCTGGCATTTAATCTGGTTACCATCGCCGGAGCAGATAATCCGTTAGCTGCACCAATTTATCTGGTTAAGTTGGACACCGTTAATGCCAAACAAGTCGGCGATCAGGATGTTACCTTGACTTTACCTGATGTACCGGGCTTCGCTCTCGAAGTTAAAAAAGGTTCTGTGACTTTCCCGGACGGTAAAAAAACCGGCCGGTTATCGGTGACACCAGTCAATGCCTCGAAGATACCCATGGCACCACCCAACGG
This sequence comes from Methylobacter sp. S3L5C, assembly GCF_022788635.1. NCBI lineage: Bacteria > Pseudomonadati > Pseudomonadota > Gammaproteobacteria > Methylococcales > Methylococcaceae > Methylobacter > Methylobacter sp. S3L5C. Next base: position 4,806,245 of record NZ_CP076024.1, read on the forward strand.
TATGCAACCGCAGTTTATCGTCACTATTCAACCTATCGGCGCAAAATTTGATCCACCCGCCAAACTCAGCCTGCCCAATGTTGACGGACATAAACCTGGTGCCCGAGTCGAAATGTATTCTTACGACCATGATCTGGAAGAGTTCGTTTCTATAGGTTTGGGAACAGTAAACGCCGAAGGTAGCGTAATAACCAGTAATCCGGGTGTAGGCGTTATTAAGGCGGGATGGCATTGTGGTAGCCAACCGACAGGAAGTGGTTGTTGTTCGAGTCCGGGCGAGTGTCAAACGACCTCGGCAAATTGTCAAATTGTTAATTTGCCGAAAATAGCTGATGTTAAGGGAGATTGTCAGTTGCCAAAAGATTGTAAGTCTATACAACCTGATAATTCAGATTTACCAGCTGATATTTCTGGTGACTGTAAAAAACCTGGCTGTCCAAAGCCAATAGTCGATACTGCAGATAAACCTACCGAAATATGTAAAGAATGTATGGATGATGGAACTGTGAATAACAAACAAAACGGTAGTAAGTCAAGCGACGGTGAATCTTGTTGTTATGACGGGCAATCGCAACAAAATAAACCCATAATCGACTTAATAAAATGTCCTAATCGTATAAATAACCAAGATCATACTCCTAGTTTCAATGGTTGTGGTGGTGAAGGTTTATCTAGTGCTGTCCCGGATAATCCAATGTTTGTTAGCCATGTCACAGATTTAATTTATTTAGCGATATATGGGACTAGTTCTGGTAATTTTACTTACCCGTGCAATGGCCATGATTCTTGTTATGATACTTGTAACACCGTTAAAGTTAACTGTGATATAAATTTCAGCAATGCAATGGATGAGGTTTGTAATAACGATTATTCTAGTGCCTTGGCTTTAAATTATAGGCGTGAATGTTTGGCATATTCTTCAACATATGAGTTTGCAGTATCTGCAATAGATTCCTTTTATGAATCTGCGCAGAAAAATGCATGTAATTGTTGCTTTTGATAAGAATAAATAACATGGTTAACCATAATAATTGGATTAGTCCTTGTCAAATAATAATTATATCAGGTGCAATTATTGAAGCTGCGCTTGTTATGCAGCTTCAATTTTCATCTCTTAGTAAAGAGGTTATATTTCTTCTGTGGCTAATGCTGCCATTTATTTTATTAATATTTTTAAATTGGATTTCTCCAAACAATAAACAAATATGCCTGTCATTTTCATCTATTTTTGTTTTATGTTCAATTAGCTACATAGTAAATATAATGTTTTTTGCCTTAGATGCACAAGGTGGAATTTCCATATTATTTATTCCAATAATTCAATATCTTGCTATATCCCTAATTTTTTTATTTTTTCATATAAAGAAACCATAATGAATTCCTTGATGCATACATATCGTTTTTTGTTAGTACTATTTGTAACATGCCATGTAAATCAAGTAGTCGGAAATGAATCCACTGTAGTTAAGTGGGTCTCTGAGATATACAATCCTGAATATTCTTACCAACTTGAGAAAACTGTTGTCAGTAAGAAATATGTATATATTGTCGGCTCATATTTTCAAACAAATTTAAAAAGACTCCCCTCAGCAGGTTATTGGCTTGCTCAATTTGATCATTCAGGAAAAAAGCTATTTTTTAAGAATTATCCAGATAATTTATTTGATGCTGTCGAATCTTTACATGTAAAACATGACGAACAAGTTGTCATGGTCTATCGAGATAAACAACGAAAATCTCATATTTCTAAATTGGGAGCTAATAAACAATGGGAATTAGCTAAAGACTTGGCATCAGGATTTCATACATCAAGTATTTTAGAATTAGATAATAGCTTATTGCTCTTAATTGGGCACAAGTATTTAGATTCATCAATAACTGCACTTAATAATGACCTGACGATTAAGTGGGAAAAAACCATTGATTTAGGTAAAGATGATTTTTTTACTGACGCAATTAGCGATGGGCAGGAAATTATAGTCGTTGTTAATTCAGGAAAAATGGAACAATTTTTCATGGGTAAATCATCATTAATAATTGGAATAATAAAACCGGATGGATGTTGTTTTAAAGAGTTATTTAAAACTTCTGGCAGAGGAGGTTTTATTAAAAGATCTAGTAAAGGTTATTCAATAGTTTTTGATAAAAAGTCAGACTATAAAAAAGAAATTGTAATAACTAAATATGATAAGAAGTTTTTAATGAAAACACAAAAAACACTTATAACTCAGAAAATGGGACTTTCTCCATTTTTTGCAGTTGCTGTAGAAGATTATTGGGTAGTTTTTATGGAAGATAAACTGAGACCGCATATTATGAAAGCAACTATTAATGGAATTGTTCTATCTGATTTTAAAGATGTTGAGCAACCTCCTGGTTTTGGTGTTTTTGGTAATTGCTTCGTTAAAAACTGTGCGATTGGTTATACAGTAATCAACCAAGATACAGATAAAAAGTGGAATAATAAAATTAATTTAAAGTATCTATCTTTTTAAAGCTGAATGGAAAATTCTCGGCAACTAGTTAGACAAGATAACTGTTTTTTGTTGCCAGATACTCTTATTGATAACACCATAAAACAACTTAAAATGGATAATAAGACTTTCAATCTATGCCTTGATAATCCGGTGCAGTGGGCCGCTATAGAAAAAGACATCACGTTGGGCACTAACTTGAGAATTAACGGTACTCCGACTTTTGTAGTTGGAATAATAGAAGACCGACAACTGATTAACTACCAGAAATTTAATGGCATACCGTTTAGACATTGACCACTATCATTGAAAACTTTAAAAAGCCTTAGGCACAGACGATCAGGTAATTGAGATTTAAGGAAATCAAGATAATGAAACTACCGTCAAGTAAATTTCTTTATAGGGTTATTCTTATTCTGGGTATTACCTTAAACGGGCCAGCGCAAAGCGCCAACATTCTTGATGAAAACTGTGTCGTCAACATTCTTAATCGCACGGTTCAAGTGAGCAAAGATGGCAGCTGGTCGATGCCTAACGTGCCTTCGCAGATGGGACGGGTTCGTGCCCGAGCCACCTGTATCAAGTTGGGAGAAACTTTTTCCGGTGAAAGTGACTACTTTACTATCGTTCAAAATGGCGTTGCCCAGGTTCCGGAAATTACCTTCCAAAATATCGAACCAATACCCGTCAGTTTACAAGTGACCGAACCTGTCATTGAAACCCTGTCCAGTAAAGGTGCAACTGCCCAGATTAAAGTGCTGGCAACTTACCGGGACGGCAGCAAGCGCGATATCACGGCCTCGACTAATGGCACTAATTACACCTCCAGCAATCCCGCTATTGCCATCGTGAATGCTGAAGGCTTAATCACTGGCATAGCCAGCGGCAGTGTACTGATTACTGCACGTAAAGACGAGGTAGTCGCATTTAAACGCATCACTCTATCGACTAGCAGTGATAGCGATGGTGATGGTCTGCCTGACGATTTTGAATTGGCAAACGGCTTAAACCCTAATGATCCTTTGGATGCACTAGAAGACTTCGACCAGGATGGCTTAAGCAACCAACAGGAATACCGGTTGGGTAGCGGTATCAGCGTTGCCGATAGTGATGGCGACGGCATCAGCGACGGCAATGAAGTAAATGGTACTCTCGGTTATAAAACCGACCCACTAAAAACCGATACTGATAACGATGGCGTCAGTGATCGGGACGAAATTATGGCAGGCTATAATCCAACCGATAAAACCGATGGCGGCGGACGTAGTTTTATCGAGTTGGTAGTAAGCCCCAATGATCCAAGTATGACTTTTAATACGATTTATAACGAAGCCAATCTTCAGATAAAGGTATCTGGTAAACGTAAAGATGGCAGCTTGGTCGACTTAACCAGTCGTTCCACAGGCACCTCTTACAGCTCCAGCAATCTGAGTGTCTTAAATTTTGGCGGCAAGGACGGTTTGGTATTTGCCGGACAGGCAGGAGTCGCTAATCTGACGGTCAAAAATGCCGGATTGGAAAAAATCGTAACGGTCACCATTGGTACCTTTAACCCTATTGCATTGTCTTCCATCACGATTCCCGGCTATGCCAATAATGTTGATATATCGGGTGATTATGCCTATGTCGCTGCGGGTAGCAAAGGCTTGCAAATTATTAACGTCTCCAATCGTTCTACACCTGTTATCATCGGCAGCCTCGATACGGCAGGAACAGCAATAGATGTCCGTGTAGTTGGTAACATCGCTTACCTGGCTGATGGCGATCATGGCTTACAGATTATTGATGTAACAAATCCCGCTACGCCCAGTCTATTGGCCTCTTTTGATACTGCTGGTATTGCCCAGGACGTAAAAGTCGACAACCAGTTTGCCTATATTGCCGATGGTAATAGTGGTCTTGAAATTGTCGATGTCCGTAAACCTGCCCAACCATTATCAGTAGGCTCCATAACCGGTTTGGGTGAAGCCAGGGGTGTGGACGTACAAGACAATAATGTGGTGGTCGTCGCAGGGAGCTCCATTTACGTTATTGATATAACTAATAAAATAAATCCGGTTCAAAAAGGCAGCTTGGGTATTGGCCCGGTTCAGGATATAGCCTTAAAGGATAATTATGCTTATGTGGCCGCCTATTCTTCAGGATGGAAAGTAATTGATATTACCGATCCAAACCAACCGGCCATAGTTGGGGGCGATATCAGTTTTGCACCGCGTGATATTGAATTAACGGATGGCTTTGCCTTTGCTGCTGAACAACTATTTCCAAACGTAGTCGCTTATGTCAATATCGAAGATCCTGCAAATGCAGTATTTCAGGGTACTATCGACTTATCACGCTTGGGGGATTATGCAGGAACCGGGATTGCATTGGATAGTAATTTTGTTTATATCACTGAAGAGTCATTCTTTATTAGTCAAAATTATGGAACTGATGGCAATACCCGCTTATTTATTGCGCAATACCGCCTGACCGAAGATAAAGGCGAAGTTGCACCTACAATTACCATGATCCATCCGGTACAAGATACGGTCGTTGTTGAAGGCAAAAAAATCACGGTTACTAACAGTGCAGATGACGATATCGGCGTTAATTCAGTGTCTTTTCTGGTTAACGGTAAAGTGGTTTACACTGATACTTCGCGGCCTTACCAATATCCGGTTACCATTCCCTTTGGAACCTTAGGCAGCAAGATTACCGTTGCCGCCAAAGCTATCGACTTTGGTGGCAATACCTCAACAACACCCGTTTTAACCCTACTTGTTCAGCCTGACACGGATCATGACGGCTTGAGCGATGAGCAAGAAAAACTCTATACAGCCAATCCGACCAATCCGGATACGGATGGCGATGATATCAAGGATGGCGATGAAATCGATATGGGCACCAGTCCTATTGATGCCGATTCGGATTATGACGGCATAGAAGATGGCGTCGAACTGCAAAATGGCACAGAACCGCTCAATCCTGATGTCACGCCGCCGACTGTGACAGTAACTTTACCAGTTAACGAAGCTGTCGATATACCGGAAAATAATCCACTGGTTATTACCCTGAATGAACCTTTGTCAGCAAAATCGATAACCACCAATTCTATCTTGGTTTACCAAGGTTTGCTGGAGGGTGCGGCTATCGTTCCAGGCAGAATCCGTTTGTCTAACGATGGCCTGCAACTAATTTTTACGCCAAGTAATATTTTGGCGGATTATACAGAGCATAAAGTAGTTGTTGACGGTATCCGTGACCGCGCTGGCAACCCGATTACAACACCTTATTCTTTCCACTACAAAACCGGTAATACGTTAGATACCGCTTCACCAACGGTTATTGGCAGAGATCCAGGTAATAATAGCATCAATGTGCCTGTCAATACCGTGATTGGGATTCATTTTAGTGAGTCTGTCAATGCCGATACAGTCACTGATCAAAGCGTACTGCTTTACGATAGCTTTACCGGACAATATGTATCGGGGGCTATTAATTTAAGTGGAGATACTCAAAGTTTACATTTTATTCCTAATGTTGCACTTGCGGTAGGTCGTCAGTATCGTATTTATCTAACCAATTCCATCAAGGATTTGTTTGGTAATTCATTAAATTCGGGTAATTATTTCTTCACCACATCGTTTGACAAGGATGCAACCGGTCCTTATATTGTTGATTTTAGTGTGGCAGCAGATCAAACCGCAGTGCCAACCAACGTGCAGCTACAAATACAATTTGACGAACCGATTAGTGGTTTAAGTCTTGATAGCGTCCAACTCCACAAAGACGCAGAAGTTATTACGACAGTACGTGAACTCAATGATGATCACAAAATCCTGACCCTAAAACTGGTTCAACCATTATTGGCCAACACGGCTTATACCATCCATGTGGCAGGCGTTGAAGACTTAAGCGGTAACGTGCTGGCCAGCGCTACGGTGCGTAACTTCGCTACCGGAGCCGGAGCGGATTTAGCCGCAACCGGCATGGTGCAAATCAGTCCGGCCAATGCCACCAGCAATATAGGATTAAATACGAAAGTGGTGGTGGCATTTGCGGAAAGATTAAATCCGCTAACCGTCAATCCGGAAACGATTACCTTGTATGACAATACTACCGGTCAACATTTGGCAACGACAGCGGCGTTTAGTGACGATGGCAAAACAGTCACGTTAACGCCAACCGCAATGTTACTGACCAACCGGCGCTACTCTGTTTACATCTCGATATTTGCGCCTTTGTATGATCAGGCCAGAAACCCGATCACCAGCATCAGTCCCTCTTTTACAACCGGCAATGTCACTGATCTGGAAAGTCCGGTTATTGCCGGCCAAAATATTGTCGATGGGGCGATTGATCTGGCCGTTAACAGCAAATTGCGTTTTATCATGGATGAAGCAGTCAGTAATTTCAGTACCGCCAACAGCATAAGTATACAAGCCAACGGTGCGAATGTGTCCGGTACCATAGCGGTCGGCAATAACAATCGCACGCTTACCTTTACGCCAACAGCCCCGTTAACGATCAATACCGACTATACCGTTATTGTTGATGGCCTCTATGATTCCGTCGGCAACAAAATGACCGCCATAAACAATCATTTTACTACCGGCAGCATTAGCACTGCCGATACCGCAGGACCGACGGTCACCATCACCCCCGCTAACGCCTTGACCGGTGTCAATGTTAATACACCGATTATTTTTACCTTCAACGAAGCAGTCGATCCAACCACGTTGGATAGTGGCATCAGTATTACTGTCGCCGGCTTAAGTGGCAAACTGGCGGGTAGCTTTAACTATGCGGGCAATGTCGTTACCTTCAGCCCGTTGACCGCTTTCCCCGGCAATACCCTGATCAACATAACGGTTAATGGCGTACTGGATTTGGCCGGTAACTACAATAGTTATCGAAACGGTTATTTTACCACCGGCATCGGCGGCGATACCACGGCACCGACACTGCTATCGATTACGCCAATCGATGGTGCACTGGATGTGGACATCAACAGCCCGATTGTATTGACGTTCTCGGAATCGCTGAATCAAAGTACCGTCAATAGCAACAGCATCGGCTTGTTTATCAATGGCACCCTCGTCAAGCCGTCCATCAGTTACTCCGGTGACAGTCGCACGGTAACGCTGACGACTACTTTGGCAAACGCCAGCCTGGTAACGGTATTACTGAGCAACGATATCAAGGATCTAAGCGGCAACCGCTTGGTTGATACGGTGAAAGTATTTACTACCGCCGCTGCCAATGATAATACTCGACCCTCAATCGTGACGGCGCTACCGGGAAGTGGCGCTTACAACGTCCAGTCAAAAAACCACATCGTCTTGTACAGCAATGAGCCATTGAACAGCACCAGTCTGCAAGCGGCCCTGCATGTTTCCGAGAACGGTGTGCTAATCAAGGGTAACCTACAAGTTATCGGCGATGGCAGAACGCTGGTGTTTACACCACTGCAAGCCTGGCGTAAAGGCGCGATTATTGAAGTGTTTTTGGACAGCGCGGCCCAGGATCAAGCCGGCAATGCCCTGAATAGCTTTCATGGCTCGTTCCGGATTGAAGAAGATCCGGCGCAGAAAGCACCCTATGCAGTTGCCGTTAATACTGATGATAATGTCACCCTGCCCTTGAATCCGGTACTTGACTTACAGTTTAACGAAGCCTTGGATGCGGGCACCGTCAATGCCGTGACTTTTGTGGTGCATGATGCCACCAGCTGGCAGCAAATACCGGTAACCGTCAGCCTGCTAAAAGGCAATCGTGTCGTGCGACTACTTCCCAATGACTTGCTACAAGCCGGTCGTCGTTATTATATCGGTGTCCATAGCGGCCTGAAAGATGCGACCGGTGTTGCCTCAAACTACAATTCTGATTACCAATGGTCCTTTGTTGTCGGACTATCCGAAGATGGTCTTGCCCCCAAAGTAACCGCCTTAAGCCCAACAGAAGCAGCTACCAATATTGGTATCAACAGCCGCATCAGTATTCGCTTTGATGAAGCTGTCAATCCGATCAGCTTTCTGGGTGATGATACCGAGCTGCCGCTAACCCAAACACTGACATCTGATGCACGCTACTCATTAAGTTTCAGTGACACCAACCGTCAGGTCACCTATCTGCCGCACGACCCTTGGCCTGCAGGTAGCAATGTCACCGTCACAATAACAACGCCAGAAGACTATGCAGGACATAGGGTAACCAGCAACAGCCATACCTTTCATACCGCCAATGGCCCGGATACCACCGCACCCAGCGTAGATGAATGGAGCATTGTCTCGAATGCTAGCAATGTGCCGGTCAATACGGTATTTAAAATCCGTCTCAATGAAGCAATTGATCCGATTACTGTCACAACGGAAACCTTTAGACTTTACGATACCGTAACCGGTCAGAATATAGCCGCAAATCGGACGGTTAGCAGCGATGGTCGAATTCTTACCTTGATACCGGAACAAGTGCTGGCAGTAGGTCGTAATTATTATTTCTATATTTACGGAATACAGGATATGAATGGTAATACTATCAATCAAGCCCGATATTTTAAAACGGCATTGGTGGCAGACACGATAGCACCACAAATAACCGGCTACAGCATTGAGACCGATCAAACCGCAGTGCCAACCAACGTGCAGCTACAAATACAATTTGACGAACCGATTAGTGGTTTAAGTCTTGATAGCGTCCAACTCCACAAAGACGCAGAAGTTATTACGACAGTACGTGAACTCAATGATGATCACAAAATCCTGACCCTAAAACTGGTTCAGCCATTATTGGCCAACACGGCTTATACCATCCATGTGGCAGGCGTTGAAGACTTAAGCGGTAACGTGCTGGCCAGCGCTACGGTGCGTAACTTCACTACCGGAGCCGGAGCGGATTTAGCCGCAACCGGCATGGTGCAAATCAGTCCAGCCAATACCACCAGCAATATAGGATTAAATACGAAAGTGGTGGTGGCATTTGCGGAAAGATTAAATCCGCTAACCGTCAATCCGGAAACGATTACCTTGTATGACAATACTACCGG